>NZ_KQ948992.1:488695-697917 GCF_001514265.1 Streptomyces resistomycificus
CCCCCCCCCCCCCCGGGGCGCGCGGTGCGGCGGGTTCCTCCCGACGTGAGCCGGGCATGAAACGGGGTCGCGTGTCCCGTACACGCACCGCTAGCGTTCGGGCATGACGACAGCCGCCACTGACAGTCAGGGCTCCGGGGCCCACCCCCGTTTCGTCGAGGCCCTCCGCGAGCTCGGCCTCGACGACGTGCACCCCCGTATCCGCCGCTTCCCCGACGCCACCCGGACCGCGGCCGAGGCCGCCGCGGCGATCGGGTGTGAGCTGAGTCAGATCTGCAAGTCGCTGATCTTCGCGGCGGACGGGGTTCCGGTGCTGGTGCTGATGGACGGCGCCTCCCGGGTCGACGTGGACCTCGTCCGGGAGGCACTCGGCGCCGAGAAGGTCACCCGGGCCAGGGCGGACGTCGTACGGGAGACGACGGGGTACGCCATCGGCGGTGTGCCGCCGTTCGGGCACCGGACCGCGACGCGGGTGCTCGCGGACCGGTCGCTGCTCGACCACGACGTCGTGTGGGCGGCCGCCGGCACCCCGTACACCGTTTTCCCCATGCGGCCGAAGGACCTGATCGCCCACGCCGGCGCCGCCCTGGTGGACGTGCGCGAGCACACCTCGTGACCCCGCTGGTCACCACGGCCGTACTGCTCGCCGCCGTCACGCACGCCGGCTGGAACGCCCTCGCCCACCGGATCACCGACAAGCTGGTCGGATTCACTCTGATCGCGGGCGGGGGGTCGCTGATCGGGCTGGCCATGATCCCCTTCGTGCCGGTCCCGGCGGCGGGGGCGTGGCCGTATCTGATCGCCTCGGCGGTCATCCACGTCGTCTACTACGTCCTGCTGATGAAGTCCTTCCGGCTGGGCGACTTCGGGCAGGCCTATCCGATCGCACGCGGCACCGCGCCCCTGGTGGTCACCCTGCTCGCCGCGGTCTTCGCGCACGAGGTGCCGGACGGATGGGCGGCGGCGGGCATCGCCTTCTCCTGCGCGGGACTGACCGGCGTCGCCCTGTGGGGCATGCGCGGCCGCCGGCCCGACTGGGCCGCGATCAACGCCGCCCTGGCCACCGGCCTGGCCATCGCGTCGTACACCGTCGTGGACGGACTGGGGGTGCGGGCCTCGGGCTCCTCCCTCGGGTACATCGCCTGGCTGATGGCGCTGGAGGGGGTGGCGATCCCGGCGTACGCGCTCTACCGCTGGCGCGGGCAGTTCACCACCGTGCTCCGGCCGTTCGCGGCCGTCGGACTGCTGGGCGCGGCCCTCTCCGTGGGGGCGTACGGGCTCGTCCTGTGGGCCCAGACCAGGGCGGAACTGGCGCCGATCGCCGCCCTGAGAGAGTCCTCGGTCAAGCTCCGCTCATGCAGCAATAACGTCATCGCTCAGCAGGCTTGAGGACGATAGTTCGGAAGTCTGGTCCTTAATGCTCATCGTGCCTGTTGAGGACCACCCTTGCTGTCTGCGATCCTCCCGACATAGCCGCATAGGGGTGGGTTCATGGCTGATGTTTGGAACGTTGCGAGCACAGTGATTGCGGCCGGCGGTGTGGGCGTTGCTGTCGCATCGCTGTGGATACCGCACCGACGGGCCATAAAAGCTGATCAAGAAGCCATGGATCGAGCGGCCAAGGCTGCGCGGGGCCGAGCTTCTTTGGTGACCGCCTCAGTTCCGTGGTCCAGCAGTACGACCCTGGACGTCTGCATCACCAACGGTGGGCCCAGTCCCATTGGTGATGTCGAAGTCCTGGACGTTCGTCAGGCGCCTTCAGGGGGTGCAGTGGGATGGCGCCTGAACCCCAGCATCAGGCCGAACACGAAGAGCGCTTGCATCCTTCAGCCCCAGGAGACACTGACTGCGAGAGTGCAACTGATCGATCCGCATGATGAGCCGGTCCACCCTGTCTCAGATGCGAGGCTCGTGATCGTCTTCGGGTTTCGGGATACGGATGGCCAGTGGTGGAAGCGGGAGATTGGCAAGCCACCACAGCCGTGGCATGCCAGATCGGTTGGTTGACTGTCCCCCGAAGCTGTCCAGTTCTTCTTATCCAGCGCAATCACTGCTGACGGGAAGACGGCCGTACCGTCGCGCGGGGGCGTCCGGCCCTCCGAGGACCAATCACTACCGGGGGTGTGGGGGTATCCAGCCAGGTGTCGGATAGAGAGTGCCCCACCCGGCCCACGTGTTTAGATGCCCGGTCCGTCTCTGAATCATGGGCGGCCTTCTTGGGCATGACTGACCCCAAGATCTATTCTCACGCCGAGGAGTGACGTGCATGCGAGACGTGGCACGCGAAGTCCTGCTGACACGACAAGGGATAGGCGCAGTAGCTTCGGCGTCATTAGCCGCATTTGGGCTACTCAGCGCCGCCTTCCAAGTAGCTCTCGCCGTATGGCCTGGTTTGACACGTCATGATCTTTGGATTTTGGTGTCTCTGTTTGCTAGTTGCCTTCTCGTTGGTTTCTGGCGCGCTTGGCCCAGGTTCGAGACAAATCACGACTATCGAAACCCGAGCTTCGTAATTCAGGTGAAGTGTGGAGATGTGTTGAATGAGTCAAGCAATGTTATCGTCGGATTCACGGACACTTTCGATACCGATTTGGAGGATGGCGTTGTCATAAACCCTCGTAGCGTGCAAGGGCAATTTCAGCATAGGTTCTACGGTGGGTCTACTGAAGAGCTTGATTCTCAAATCGAGGCTCAATTGACTTGCATTGAGGCAGCAGATCTTGAGGACTCTGAGGATAAGCCCAAGGGGAAGCTAACTCGGTACCCTATAGGAACGACTATCGTTCTCAGGAGCTCACGAACTCGATTTTATGCCGTGGCGTACGGCTATATGAGGAATGACCTGAGAGTCAGTTGCTCTGTTGATGCCCTTTGGAGGAGCCTTACCTCAGCTTGGGATGCCGTGAGAGTCCATGGCGGACTTGATCCGGTTGCTGTTCCTGTTATCGGATCAGAGTTGGCACGGGTCGGATCACTGGATCGAACCAGCCTGATCAAAATGATTGCCCTCTCCTTTGTGGCCTCATCCCGTGAAGAAATCGTGTCTCGTCAGCTGACGATCGTCGTGCACCCGAAAGATCGTCAAACCGTTAACCTGATAGATGTCGAAAAATTCTTGCGCACTCTCTAAATGTCGTTGTCGGCGGCGGAATGGCTTGCCGCTGTCGCCAGCGATCGGGGCTCCACGCAAACACGATTGCGAGGTAGGCCTCATACAAAGATTGCCATGGGCAAAATTTGCACGGCAGGGTACCTGACGAACGGTTCGTTGGATTGCAAATTGAAGCCAGGGATGTTGGTCATTGTGTCAGTCACAGAATCCGACACATCCTCCATTTTCCCCACAACGGTTCGTCGCGAGAGATTAATGGACTCGCCTTCGCGCAATACGCGGGTTACTTTGCCCAACACGACGAAGTCCCCGGAGCTTAGCCTTTCTGCGACGGCTGCGTCATAATAATCGGAGGATACTGTCAGTACAGCTTTGACCCCTGATGCTGTTTCAAGCACGACATCGTGGATGGGGGAGGACTCTAGCTCTTCCTTCATTCTCCTCACGAAACGCATCTCGATGCTCTGTTCGAATTCACGGAACTGCTCACTCATCTCGGCATACGGATGCGGCGTACCCTTCTTCCCCGCGAGCTCGCGGTTCTGTGGATTTCCTGACTTTCGGTTAGCGGACTTCTGTGAGCGCGCTTCTTCAACGCTGTGCGAAATCTCTCCCATGTAGGACATCACCTGCGTGAAGATAGCCAGCATTTCCTCAAGCGGGTTCCCAGTGTAACGCCCGGAGAGTTTTACGAATGCGCCAGTCGCCACACTGGCCAGTTGCTCTTTATTCTCCAGTGTTTGGATTGCGTCATCTTGGTGTAGAAAACCGTAAAGGGCGTTAAACAGGCTAGCTGCTGTATGGTGACGCGCTACTTTGGTTTCAGTGCTTTCCCCGCGGGGGTGACTGCCTTCCGCGTCGAGAGACGCCCCAAGCCCAAGAAGTGCCCCCAGTGAAGGCAGCTTCACCTCATCGCGCTCAGGTTTTCCTGCACGAAGTTTTTCTCTCTGAAGGGTTTGTTCACTGGAGAGGTGTACCCCGCCCTCAAGGTATGCGAGGAAACTAACCATCATCTGCACGTCAAGGTACAAGGGGTGGGCAAGCTCGTAGTCAGCCATGTGGCAGGCATAGCACATGACGCAGTGGTGCATCACGTATTGGGGCAGGATTTAGCTCGTTCGAGGCATCTAGGTGCATGCTCGCCAGGGCTCCCCGATTCGCATATCGGGCAAATCGCGTATAGGTGGTAAAGGGTGCGACCATTGCGTGCTTCCCATCCGATAGCTCTGGCGGTCACCGGCAAGGCCTTGGGGGTGCCGCGCCGGCCAACTGTGTCAGCAAAAGCGCCGGCGGCGATAGCGTGTTCCGTTAGTCTGCTTGCATGGCCTTGCAGACGATCACGTTGAGCGTTTTGATTGCTTCTCCGGGTGACACCGCCTCCGAGCGTAACGCTGTCGAAGACGTCATCCGTAGCTGGAATAGCGACCACACGCTGCGGCGGAAGATCCACTTGCTGCCCCTGCGGTGGGAGTTGGGAGCCGTTCCGATGCTCGGCTCCAGGGATGCCCAGCAAGAGATCAATGAGCAGTTCGCCGACGCGGCAGACATCGTTATTGCCTTGTTTAACAGTCGTCTCGGTAAAGCGACCAAGCGAGCCGTGTCCGGAACTGCGGAAGAGATTCTTCGGGCTCGTGAGCGCGGAGCTGCGGTGCACGTATTCTTCTCAGAGGGTTCGATCCCGCGTGATCACGACCCCGATCAGCTGAAAGCGTTGAACGAGTTCCGCAAAGAGTTGCAGGAACACGGCTTGACGGGGAGCTATGTATCCGTTGATGACCTAGTGGCCAAAGTGCGTAGGTGCCTAGAGCATGATGCTTACGACTTGGGCGAGCTAAGCAGCAGTGAAGCTGACGTCTCCGGCGCAGTTTCAGGTGCAATTCTGCGATCAACCTATCTTTATGATCGAGAGCCGGCGACGGATAGCAAGGGGCGAGTCAAAGTAAAGTCGGTAAATGAACGCCTCCGTGTAGAGAATATCGGAGATGCGGCCGCAGAAGATGTGGTCTTGGAGCTCCGCTCTGCTGGAGAGGGGGAGGCGCCGATTACTTTCGGTGACCTCACTGCAACACGCATTCTTCCTCGCGCGCATGTTGATTTTCCGGTGGGGATGCACATGGGCGTCTCTATGCAAGGGACTGTGATTCACCGATGGAGCGAGGGCGGGGAAGCTCACTCGGAGGAACAAACCATCTCGTGGACCTAAGAAAGTTGACTGACGGCATAGTCGGTGCGCTACGTCGCTGTGGCGGTCGTGCTCAGGATTGAAGTGCTCTACGTAGCTGGCTCTCCGGTAGGTGGGTAGCGTCAAGGTCATGTCCGGTGTGCGTCGGGGTGGTCACCCGTACGCGCACGCTGGTTGATCGCGCGCGACTAGGGGAGCTGGTACGGGCATGGCGGTTGACGCTGCTCGATCGGAAGAGGGGTTCACGTCAGCGAGGGCTGCGCAGGTGATGAGTGCCGCGTGCCGGACTGCGGGGCTCGATGACGGAGGCGCGAAGTTGCTCCGGCTCGGGGAGAACGCGTTGTTCAGACTGGCCTCCGTGCCGATCATTGTGCGTGTGACTCGCGGACGGGAGTGGCTGACCACGGCTCACAAAGAGGTGACTGTCTCGCGGTGGTTGGCGGGTGAGGGATACCCTGCCGCTCGGATCGTCGAGGATCTTGAACAGCCCCTTGTGGTCGACGGGCATCCAGTGACGTTCTGGCATCTCATCGTTGAGGGTGAGCGCAAGGCCTCGTATGGGGAGCTTGGGGCGATCCTCCGGGACCTTCACTCGCTAAGGGTCCCGGACGGGCTTGAGTTGCCCTCGTTCGATCCCTTCGACAAGCAACAACGACGGCTCGATCTGGCTGTGATCCCGGAGGACGACAGGCTGTTCCTCCGGAAACGGTGGCACGAGCTGCGGGACAAGTTCGACGAGCTGCGCTTTGAATCGCCCAAGGGACCGGTCCACGGGGACGCGCACGTGCAGAACCTGATGGTTGATGATCAGGGGCAAGTGATCCTCATCGACTTCGAGGCCTTTTGCTTCGATCACCCTGAGTGGGACCTCATGGTCACGGCCGTTGAGCACCACAGCCTTGGATGGCAGACCGATGCGCAGTACGCCGACTTTGTGGCCGCATACGGCCGCGACCTGTACGACTGGCCGGGATACAAGACTCTGCGCGGAATCCAAGAGTTCGGCATGACGACATGGCTCATGCAGAACGTTCAGGAAGACGAGCGGACGGCGGCCGAGTACCGCCGGCGCATCGCTGGCCTGCGTGATGATGACGGACCGCGCGACTGGCGGCCCTGGTAACCACTACTCGTCGTCGTCCAGGCGGGCGAGTGCTTCTCGCACCTGATCGTTGAACGCGGCGACAACGGGATTCGCTGAGTGGGCGCTCACCTCAGCCTGGAAGTCGGTCACGTAGCGCTGGAAGCGGGTGGACTGGAGGGAGTCGCCGCCGTCGACTGCCAAGCTGGCGGTAGTGACGGCAGCCTCCAGTTCACCGTTCAGCAGCTGACTTTGCGCGAGCACCATCCGGCAGAACCCCAGGGTGCGGGCGTACTTCGGGTCGGTGGCGTTCACGGCGTGCTGAGCCTGCTCGATGGCCTCACGGCGCATCTTGAGGTCGCGGTAACAGTGGCAGAGTTCGCCCATGAGTTCTGCGGAGTCGAAGTAGGCGAGCCATGCGGGGTCGTCGGCTGTGTCGGCGCGCTCGAAGTGGCGCTCTGCCTCGTTCATCGCGCGGCCGGCTGCGCTGCGGTCACCTGCGTTGGACAGGGCACGGGCTTCCATCGCGGAGTAGTTCGCCATTGCCCGTGGGGTCGCCCGGCCCTTGGCACCCTCGACGGCGGCTCTGGCGAGTTGGATCGCCTGGGCGTGGTGGCCGAGGTAGTTCGCCTGGTGGCTGAGGTTTCCGAGGATGCGGGCGCCGAACATGCGGTCGTCGATGACCTGGGTCAGGCGGAGCGTGGACGTCAGGTAGCGGTAGGCGAGTCGGTGGTTTCCCGTGTCGTATGCGGTCCACGCGAGTAACTGCGAGACCTCTGCGGCGGCACCGAATAACGCGGTGCCCACCTTCTCGCTGTAACTGGCGTCCAGCAGGGGAAGAACCTCGTGCCGGAAGTAGTGGCGTAGAGCCTTATGGCCGTGACCGCCGCCGTACTTGAAGTCGAGTTGCATGAACATGCCTGCGGCGTCCCTGATGGCGCGGACGTCACGCATGCCGACTCGTTGGTGCGCGGGTCGTTCGGCCTGGATGCCGTCAGGGCGCGCGATCATCCAGGACAGCACCGCTGAACTGAGATCACTGTCCTCGACCATGAACCGGTCGGCGGAAGGGGCGTCGGAGCGCTCGTCGGCGAGACCGTCCAGTGTGGAAAGTGCATCGGGCAACGTGCTTGGGTAGCCGATCGGCTGAGGGGCGGCCGGCCGCGCGAGATCGAAGAAGCCGAGATCACCGGGTGAGACGCGGCGGCCCAGTTTGACGCTCAGGACGTCAGCCATGATGGCCGCTGCCTGCGGCTGGATGCCCGCGCCCTCGCGCCAACGCTTAACGGAGACGTGTGTGGTCCCGAGGGTGATGCCGCGTTGTGCAGCGGCGTCCTGCATTCGCTTCGCCAGGCCCTTGTTCGAGACCTTCGCCTCGTCCATGAGGGCGATCAACTGCGCGTTCGGCTCTCGGCTCATGCTCCCCTGCCAACCCGAGAATGACGGCGAGTGTTCATCGTGTCACAGCATTCTCGCGGCGGGGGGTTCATTGGTGAACCCCCCTTGGCTTTGCCGGTGTTCACGTGAACCCCCTGGTGAACGCTCCCGGTGACGTCCCGTGCGCCGTGTACTGGGTTTCCGGAAAGCAAGCGGTGCCATGAGGGCGGTAGAGGTTCGGAAGGGGACGTCATGGATGCGGGGAAGGCCATGCACCTGGCGAGTGAGTTGGATGCTTACGCGCACTGGTTCGTGGCACCGAAGCCGTCCTCGGGCGGGCACTTTCTGACGCTGACGCTGTTCGCCGAGTGCGGTAACACGGCGCGCATTGCACGGGACACGACGTCCGTGTTCCTGCGCGGCGTTGTTGCGGAGGAACTCATCTACGACGCTCGGCTGGCTGTGTCCGAACTGGTCGGGAACGTCGTGAACCACGCGGTGCCGGATCGAGGCAAGGCGCATCCCGGCTGCTGTCGACGCATCGACGTGGCGTTCAAGCTGTACCCGAAGTGGCTCTTCATCGGCGTCACGGATGAGGACTCGACGCCCCCGCTCCTGCCCATGGGCGACGTGTACTCGCCCGAGCTGATGGCGGACATCTCGGAAGCGGTCCTGCCCGACAGTGGACGCGGGTTGCTGATCGCTCAGCGGGTGGCAACGGCGGTCTGGTGGACGCCTGGCGAGCGGGGCGGCAAGACGGTCTGGTGCCGCTTCGACCTGGACGGCCGGCAACTGAGCGAACCGTCCTGATGATCTCCGGGCCTTTGCCTCCTCGTTACTCCCACGCGATCGGGAGTCGGTGGTGGCCCGGAACCCCGGCCGGAGCTGACCTTTCCGGCCAATGGGGCGCGGCCTTCGTGCGTACGGGACCCCGCAGGATCCCCTGACCCGGAGCACGGGGCCGCGCTTCACAGCCTCATACCGAGACCGGACCACCCCCGCGCCTGGCAGCAACCGGGGTGGTCCGGGAGGGGACACAGCGTTCCCCGGTGCCCGATGGTACCGGGGTCGTTGTGGTGCTCATACGCCCCGGGCCACCAAGAGTTGACGATCCGTTACCTGTACGGATGGGAGTGGCCAAGTGACTGGCGCGGGTGAGGACTGGCTGCGTGACGGCCTGGACGACATCGCGGACGCGGAGCCCAGCATGTGGGTGCGCGGCGTCGACTACATCGCGGGGTGGCGTGAGGCGCGCGCTGCCGCAGACCGGTTGAACAGGGCCCTTCTGGGAGTCGGGTTCGAGTTGTCCGGTGTGCGTGCGGTGGCCTCGACCGACGGGGCTGGGCGGGGCGTCGTCCGGCTGGCGGGGCGGCCGATCGAGGTGGAGGAGCTGGCCGGTCTTCTGGAGACGCTTCCGACCACTGACGGCGGCGTGGGATGAACGGCGTTTTCGCTGATGAGCGGCGCGGGTGGGCACGTCGTCGGCTGGAGAGACTTTGGGCGGGAGCTGCCATGGGGCGAGTGAACAGGGGGCCCTACGCTCGCCCGGCGAATCGGGCAGGTTCTGGTCCTGCCCGCGTTTGTGCCCGATGGGCCCCCTGTTCTTCGAGGCTCGCCCCATGGTGGCTGCCTAAAGTCTCGGAGGCCGGCGACCCCCAGCCCGGTGGGCTCCGGCCCTCGGCGACCGGCCGAGGCGCGAACTCCTCGGGCGCGGTGCGGTGCGGGGCGTCGGGCGACCGGACGGGACCGGCGGTCACGCCGCACGCCCGGCCGGGGCGGCCGGGCGCCCCGGCGCGCCGCAGGCGCGCCCTTGAGGAAGTGAAGGTGGTTTCGACCGATCATCGGTGCCACTCAGGCCTGACGGCGTTTGGCGGGCTGCTTGGCGGCGGTGATCCGGTAGGCGGCTTCCGCGCGGTCGGCTCCGATGCGGAGTTCTTCGAGGACCAGGGCGCGGTCTGCGGTGCCGTGGGTGACGCGGGTCAGGTGCAGGATCGGGGTCGCGTCGGGGAGCTGGAGCGTGGCGCGCTCGTCGGGCAGCGGCATACGGGCGCGTACGGTTTCCGACCACCACAGCGTGTGTCCGGCATTGGTGAGCTCCTCGTAGACCGCTGTCGGGCGCTGGCCCGGTTCTTCCGCGAGTGCGGGCACGGTCTCGGCGACCTCGAAGGGAACCAGCGTGCGGTGCATCGCGCGTGTACCGGTGGTGGCATCGGCAAGGAGCCTGTCGCAGCCGAACAGTTCCTCTTCTTCGCCCAGGTTGAGCAGTCGGCCGGTGGCCTTCGTGGTGCGGGTGCGGTAGACGCTCGGTTCCTCGGCCTCGTCCCAGACGTCGCTGTTGGGCATGACGAACTGCCCGTTCGGGGCGCGGTTGATGCGGCGTTCGAGCGTGAGTGTTGGCTGTCCGTCGGAGCGTACGAAGCTGCCCTTGCCGTGCCGGACCTCGATCAGTCCTTCGGCGCGCAGTGCCGCGATGGCGTTGCGGACGGTGGGCCGGGAGACGCCGTAGCGGGCCATGAGCTGAGCTTCGGACGGCAACAGGGACTCGGGGGCGAACTCTCCCGACAGGATCGCTTCCCGGATCGCTGCGGCCACCTGTTGGTAGAGGGCTCCGGGGCGCTGGATCTCCGTCATCTCGGCATCTCCGGTTCGAGGTCGTAGGCACGTCGCACGCGCGACATCACTCGTCAGCATAAGTAGTTGCACCCCCGCCGTACAGCACTCCATAGTCGTAACTCGTAAGGACAAGTGACGTCAGTGCATCACTGGCAATTTGGCGGGCCAAGGAGGCCACAGAACATGCAGTCCATTCCCGTGGACACGACGCGGCTCGGCGTACTGCGCTGCGCCATCGCGCCGGAAGCCAAGCTCAGCAACCCCGAGACACAGGAGGTGAAGAAGGACCGGGACGGCAACCCGGTCTACACCGTGGCCGTGACCGTGCGGCAGGACCGCCGGCGGATCTCCGTCATCGAGATCGCCGTGACCGGCGAACCCAAGGGCATCGAGGAAGGCCAGATCGTCAAGGTCACCGGGCTGACCGCGTTCGTCTGGTCGATGGGCGAACGGCACGGAGTCAGTTTCCGTGCCGACGCGATAACGCCCGTACCTGGCACAACTGCGCACACCAAGGGGGGTGCGGCATGATGCGGCCGGTCCTGCTCGCCTTCGCCTTGGCGGCGCTGGCCTGGGTGCTCGTTGTGGGGGACCTTGTGCGCCGGCATCGTCCGGCCTGGCACTGGTACCTCGTCGGCTACCCGGTTGCTGCCTTCCGAGTGGTCGTCACCTGGCGCAAGGTGGCCATGCTGAACGACCTCGCAGTCTCCCGGCGTCCGTCTCGCGGCCTGCTCGGTGACCTGATGGTCAAGGGCGATCCGCTGCGGCCGGTAGCTCCGCGGTTCTCCTTCCCTCGCGCCACGCGCATGGGCTTGACCGTGATCGTGCGCCTGCACGCAGGCCAGACACCGGCGACTTACCTGAAGGCTGCCGACGCGTTCGTTCACGCGTGGAAGGTCCACGCGGTGCGGGTGACCTCGCCCGAACGCGGGCTCGTGCTCCTGACGGCAACGGCAACGGATCCACTGGAACGGCCTGGCTTAGCCACCGCCCCGGCCGAACTCCTCTCCGCGCTCATAGGCGTGATGGAGAGCGGCGGGGCTTGGGTGATGAACCTACGGCTCGTACCGCACTGGCTCATTGCAGGGGCCACCCGGTCCGGTAAGTCGACGCTCCTTGCCCGGCTGATCACCCAACTCGCCCCGCAACGCGTCGCCCTCGTCGGCATCGACTGCAAGGGAGGTATGGAACTCGGGCTGTTCGCCGGACGTCTGAGCGCGCTGGCGACCTGCCGCCGGGAAGCGGTCGCTGTGCTCTCCGCGCTCATGGGCGACATGCAGGACCGGATGAGCGTCTGCCGGTCGGCCGGCGTGCGCTCGATCTGGGAGCTGCCCGGCAAGCTGAGGCCGGTCCCGGTCGTCGTCCTGGTCGACGAGATCGCCGAGCTGTACCTGTCCGACGGCACCCGCGAGAGCAAGGCGGAAGCGGAACAGTGCTCGACGCTGCTGCTGCGGTTGGCGCAGCTGGGTGCCGCGCTCGGTCTGCACCTGGTCGTAGCGGGACAGCGGGTCGGCTCCGACCTCGGACTCGGTGTCACCGCGCTGAGGGCCCAGCTCGGCGGCCGTATCTGCCACCGGGTGAACGACCCCGGAACGGCAGAGATGACCTTGGGCGACCTCAACAAGGACGCCGTGGCCGTGGCTCAGGCGATCACAGCGGAGGAACGGGGCGTGGCCGTGTGCACCGGTCCGGACGGTGGCTGGAGCCGCGCCCGCTCACACCTGACCGCTACGGATGAGGCCGTGGCGACGGCCCGGAAGTACTCCGGCATGACCCCGGAACTCCCTGCCCTTGACCGCGCCCTTGCGGTGCTGGAAGGAGACGGCAAGTGATCAGTGAAGGTACGGCGTTCACGTTCGCGGTGGTCTTCGGGATCATCACCGTCCTCCTCGTCCGCTCCCGCGACGTACGCGCCTGGGAAGCGGTATGCGTCGGCCTCTTCGGCCTCTACCTCGGCCAGACCCCGGTGATCTACACCGTCCACGGACTCGTCACGTGGCTGATCAACGGCTTTTCCCACACCTGAGCAGGAAGGACACACCATGCCCATGCCTCGCGTGAGGTGCCCTCACTGCAAGGGCGACGGGGCCCGCAGGACCTGGACGGGACGGCAGCGACGCTGTCGCGTCTGCCGGGGCACCGGAACCATCCGCTGACCCATCCCCACGCCCCGCCTACTCGGAAGCGAGTGATCCCCATGACTCACAACGCGCCACCACCCGCCATCCGCGCCGCTTCGGCGGCCCACCCTGGAAGGTCACCACCATCACCCCGCAGCTCACCCCGGTTGAGCGGCGCGCCGCCCTCGACCGCGCGGCGCGCCTGCGTCAGCTTTCCGAAGCAGACCGCGACGCAATCCGCATCGCTCAAGACCCTCAGTTCCCTCGCTGGCTGGAGCAGATCACCGCCACGGGCGGCTGCTCCCACCCCGTCCACCTCTCCGGCTCCACCACCACCCTGGACGCGGAAACCGGCGAGATCCTCCACCACTACGACACCCGCACCGAACCCGGCGAACGCCTCTCTGTCCGCTGCCGCAACCGGCGCGCGACCATCTGCGCCCCCTGCTCCCGACTCCACGCGGGCGACACTTTCCACCTCGTCCGCGCAGGCCTGATCGGCGGCAAGAACGTCCCCGCCACGGTCTGCAACCGGCCTCGGCTCTTCGTCACCCTCACCGCCCCGTCCTTCGGCCCCGTGCACCGCGCCGAGGAGCGCTGCCGCCCTCGCCGCGACGGCGGCACGTGCGAACACGGCCGTCCCCTCGGCTGCGCCGCCGTCCATGCCCCGGGCTCTCCCATCGTCGGCCAACCCCTCTGCGTCGACTGCTATGACTACACAGCCCACGTCCTATGGCACGCACACGCGGGCAAGTTGTGGGACCGCTTCGTCATCGGCGTCCGGCGCCAACTCGCTTCCTCTGTCGGTCTCGTGCAGTCCAGATTCCCGGACCATGCCCGCCTGTCCTTCGCACGCGTCGCCGAGTACCAGCGGCGGGCAGCCGTCCACGTCCATGCCGTCGTCCGCCTCGACGGCCCGGCCGGTCCGAACGACGAACCCCCCGTCTGGGGCGCTGCGGACCGGCTCATCGACGCCGTATACGCCTCGGCCCGGCGGGTCCTTGTCCGTACGCCGTACAGCTCCGCCGTGGGCGAGTTGGCACTGCGCTGGGGCGACCAGATCGACATCCGTCCGCTACGCGCCGATGGCACCGGGCCCAACGATGACGCCGTGGCCGCGTACGTCGCCAAGTACGTCACCAAGGGAGCGAGCGAGACAGGCGCCGGCCTCGACCACAAGGTCACCACCTGGGAAGACATAGATACGGCACCCGTGAGCAAGCACGTCCGCACCCTCATGCGTACGTCCTGGCGCCTTGGCGGCCTCCCCGAGTGCGAGCCCCTGCACCTGCGCACCTGGGCCCACACCCTCGGTTACCGGGGCCACATCCTCACCAAGTCCCGCGCCTACTCGACGACATACGCCGCGCTGCGCGCTGAGCGGGCCCAGCACGTGGGCCTCGTCGAGATCCCCGATGCAGTCACCGAGCGGGACTGGCGCTACGTCGGCTCCGGCCACACACCCGGCGCCGCATTCATCGCCGCTGGAGTCGCCGAAGACATCGCCACAAACCGTGAGATCGCCCGTGAAGAGCGTGAGGTGCGTCGGTGACGAGACACCGCAACGAGCAGTGGGCTCGGGCCGTTGAGCGCCAGGCAGCCAAGTTCCCCACACGGATAGGGCCGAAGAGCGCTGCGCGACTCGCGCGACTCCTCGGCCCTGCACGAGCTAGCGGTTCCAGATAGGGGTGGTGCTGATCGCTGTGACAGCGACCCCGGCGATCATTGCCAAGAGCCTGGCCGGTAGCTGCTTCGCGGTCATGCTGAAACCACCGATCTTGAGCACGAAGTAGGGCTCAGGGTCTCGGGTCGGTGTGTGCCCTGACTCCGGGGAAGTCTTTGTCTCCAAGGTCGGGTTTTTGGCCATGGCAGCCTCCAGTCGCAGCGTTGGAAACGCGCGCATTCACGGATGTTGAACCGACCACGGGTCGAACGCATGAGCGCTTATGTCCCCGTCAGGACGTGAATGGGCGTAGCAAACCGAACTCGGCGGGACGCGTTCCCACCGACCGCATGTCACTCGCGGTGATTGAGAGTCTTCCGAACGTGGCGTCAGGAGCCAAATGTTCTGAGGGAAACTTGAGCATAACGATCCCGCTTCCGTGGTACGCAGCACGGGCTCTGGCTGTGGCCGTCCAGTTAAGGGCGAGATGGCGGCGGCACCGACGACCTGAGTCCTGCGGGCAGCCTGGCAGAGGACGACAACCATGTAGCCGTCCTCTTTCAGGTTGCCCGTGGCCTGCGTTCACCGTGGCTCCGTGCAGGGTTCTCGGTGCTCAGCTCAGAGTCGGCCGGTCCGCTAGTCCAGCGGGTTTGGCTTAATGTCCACCCGATCGGTGTCGAACCCCCTGCCCTTTCTCGTGGGCGGACGGACGAACACGGCGGCGAACAGGAAGCGGTAGATCGCGTTCATCCTTGCGAAGTCCTCCGCCTTCTCCAGCCTCTCCCAGTTGGCCTCAGCATCCGGGCCGGCGATGCCCTCCAGGACGGCCACGGGGCGCTTCACCGTCTTGCGCTGCCGCTCCTTCATCCGCTTGACGATCGGTGCACGCATGGCCTGGAAGTCGGCTGTGCTGAAGTCGTCGTCGTTGAGCCACAGCTCTTTCAGCTCCCGCAGCTTCTCGCGGTCCTTCTCGTCCGCCATGACGTCGGCCTCCGGGCGCGTGGTCGTGGCGGGCTCGTAGCCGGACGTGTCCAGCTTCGTCAGCACCTTGATCGCCACGTCCCGTACGAACTCCTCAAGCGGCCCGGCCGAGATGGAGCGGTTGCACTTCTGCTGGTCGGTGTTGTCGGAACGGGTGCACCGGTAGTAGGCGTACCGGCCGCTGTTCGTGCCACCCATGCGGGCACCGCACGTGCAGGTGGCGACTCCGCGTAGTAGGTAGTTCCGAATGGGGCGCTTCTTCGTCTCCTGGTGCTGCTGGGCGCGGTACTCCCGGAGCCGCTGCACCTCGTCCCACTGCCCGCGGTCGATGATGGCGGGCCATGTCCCGACGGCCACTTCCTCGCCCAGGTGGAACCGCAGCCCCGCCACGAAGTGGGACGACAGCAGATGCCGAACGTTCTCGGGGTTCCACGCCTTGCCCTTCGACGTGGGGATGCCCCGGGCGACGAGATCTTGAGCTATGGCGTGCGGCGACTCTCCGTCCAGATAGCGGCGGTACACCTCGCGGACGATCTCCGCCTCCTCCTCGACGAGCGCGCGGCCGTCTCGGGTGTAGCCGTACGGTCGGTTGCCCACGTGCGGCCGGCCTTCGCGGGCGTGGTCCTTCAGGGCATCCTTGAGGCGGCGGGACGTGTCGTCGGAGGAGCGGCACGCGTGGGCGACCTCGATGCGGAGGATGAAGCGGTCGTCCGGGTCCGAGAGATCGCGGCGGTTCGCCTCGCCGTGCAGCAGGACGCGTTTGTCGTCGGCGATGGAGAGTAGCTCTTCAAGGTCTTTGGGCTGCCGCATGAGGCGGTCGGGGTGGTAGACGATGACATGCCGGATCTCTCCGGCCCCCATCGCCTTCAGCATCGCTTCCCATCCGGGGCGCTTGCGGTCGCGCTGCCAGGCCGAGCGGTTGTTGTCGACGTAGATGTGTGTCGGCTCGACGCGGAGCTGGAGGCGTTCGGCGATGTCCCGACAGATGCGTTCCTGCCGGTCGACGCCGGTCTGGTCCTCGTCCCTGGTGTGGGAGATGCGGCAGTAGATCGCTGCGGGCTCGCCCGGTGTGATGGCGGCCCTGGCTAACTTGGGTCGGGTCATGACAATCACTGTATGAGCCGGGTATGACATCGATCATCGTGGGGGCGGCCATCGGCGCGGTGTTCTTCAAGGAGCGGTTCGGGGCCCCGCGGATCCTCGCGGCGGGGCTGCTGGTGGTCGGGATCGGGCTGATGCTGCACGCGGGGTAGCCGAGCCCCACGCCGGTGTCAGGCGGCGGTGGGCGTCACGGCCGTACCGCCACCGCGTCGACCTCGAACAGCATCCCGGGCAGCGCGAGCGAGGCGACACCGCTCAGGGTCTGCGCCGGCAGCCGGTCGCCGAAGCGGGTGCGGAGTGCCTTGCCGAGGATCTCCAGCCTGCCGAGGTCGTGGTCGACGATGAACGTGCCGAGCCGGACGACGTGTTCGTACCCGAGGCCCACGCCTTCCAGGGCCGACCGCAGCCGGTCGAAGGCCAGGTCGACCTGGGCGGCGAAGTCGCCGGGGTGGACCGGAGCGCCGGTGGCGTCGGAGGCGTACTGGCCGCCGATGAAGACGAGTTCGCCGGGCGCCGAGGTGGCGTGGCTGTAGCCGAAGGGCGTCGGGTCGTGGAGCGCGGGCGGGTTGGTGATCGTGCGCTGGTCGACGGTCATGTCTGCTCGAACAGCGCACGCCGGTCCACTCATTCCGGAGGCCGCGCGCCGAGGACGGCGGAGGAGCACTCTCCGGAGACCGTGCCGAGGGCGCTGGAGGAGCACTCTCCGGAGACCGTGCGCCGAGGGCGCCGGAGGAGCACTCTGGAAGCAGGTCTTCCGGAGGTGATCCTCATGATGCACACCACTGTGGGATGGCACATCGAGCTGGAGTTCCAGGAGGATGATCAGCACACCCGGGCGGCGGCGATGGTCCGCCTGCCCGACGGCACCGAGGTACGCACCCAGGGCCACGCCAGCCGCCACCACACCGACGCGAATCAGCCACGGGTGGGGGAGGAGGTGGCCGGCGCCCGGGCTTTGAACGAACTCGCGATGCAACTGCTGACCAAGGCACACGGCGAGATCGACGAGGTGTCCGGGCGGACGTCGCACCCGATCAACGTCTGAGCCGCCGCGCTACCGCGCCACGACTGCCCGCACCGCCCTGACCAGGGCCTGCGCCCGTGGGTCGGCGGTCACGGTCTTGCGGAAGCCGTTGGTCACATAGCCGAGGGCGATGCCCGTCTCCGGGTCGGCGAGGCCGAGGGAGCCGCCGCGGCCCGGGTGTCCGAAGGAGCCGGGGCCGAGGAGCGGCGAGGCGCTGCCGTGCAGCATGTAGCCGAGGCCGAAGCGGGTGTTGACCACCAGGACGCGGTCGGGGCCCGCCGACTCCTCGGTGCGGGCCGCCTCCATGGTGGCCGGGTCGAAGAGGCGTACGCCGTCGACCTCGCCGATCAGGGCCGCGTAGACCCGGGCCAGTCCGTCGGCGGTCGCGATGCCGTTGGTCGCGGGCAGCGCGGCCGCCCGGTAGGCCGGGGTGTTCTGGTCGGGGAAGGGAGTGATCGCCGCGAAGGCCCGGCGGGTGAGGGAGGCGGGGTCGTCGTAGGCCTCGGTGACCGCACGCTTCGGGCGCACGCGCAGACCCGCCCCGCCGACGGGCTCGGGCGTCTCGACCCGCCCCACCCGGCCGGTCCGGCCCGCCGCCTCCTCCGCCGGTGGCAGCCCGAGCCACAGGTCGGCGCCCAGCGGCCCGGTGATCTCGGCGGCGATCCACTCGCCGGCCCACCGGCCCGTCACCCGCCGCACCAGCTCGTCGAGCATCCAGCCGTAGGTCAGCGCGTGGTAGCCGTGGTCGGCGCCGGGCTCCCAGACGGGGGCCTGCGCGGCGACGGCCTCGGCGCCTCGGCGCGGGTCCAGCGCCTCCTCGGGCGTGAGGGGGCGGTCGAGGACCGGGAGGCCGGAGCGGTGGTTCAGTACGTGCCTGACCAGCACCCGCTCCTTGCCACGCGCCTTGAACTCCGGCCAGTACTCGCCGACCGGGGCGTCCAGGTCCAGCAGCCCGCGCTGGTGCAGCAGCAGCGGTACGGCAGCGGCGACGCCCTTGGTCGCCGAGCGCACGATCTGTGCCGTGCCGCGGCGCCAGGGCTCGGTCCCGTCGACGTCCCTGGTACCGGCCCACAGGTCGACGACCCGTCGGCCGTCCCGGTAGACGGCGAGGGCCGCGCCCCGGTCCCCGAGCGTCTCGAAGTTCCCCGCGAACGCGTCCCTGACCGGCTCGAAGCCCTCGGCGACTGTGCCGTTCACGTCCACGTCCGTACTCCTCGTCTCACGGTCGCGCCGTCGCGCCGACGGCCTGCTCCCTCTCAGCCAAGCAGGATCGTCACGTCGATGTTCCCCCGGGTCGCGTTCGAGTACGGGCAGACCGCGTGGGCGTCCTCGACCAGCTTCGCCGCGACGTCCGCGTCGAGGACCGGCAGCGAGACGCTGAGGGCGACCGCGAGACCGTAGCCGTGATGTCTGTTGGGGCCGATGCCGACCTTCGCGGCGACCGTGGAGCCGGACAGGTCGAAGCCGGACCGCCGCCCGACCATGACGAGCGCGTTGTGGAAGCAGGAGCTGAATCCGGCCGCGAACAGCTGCTCCGGGTTGGTGCCGTTGCCGTCGCCACCGAGCGCCGGCGGCATCGCGACCTTGAGTTCGATCTGCCCGTCCTGGCTGGTGACATAGCCGTCCCGGCCGCCGTGCGCGGTGGCCTCGGCGACATACATGATCTTCGACGGACGGGTGTCGACGGCGGTGTCGTCGGGCATGGCTGGCTCCCCCCAGGAACAGGTGTGCACAAGTGCATCGTGCACAAGGTACTGGCTGGTAGGTCAGTTGCCGTTACCAGGGGGTGGCAACCGGGAGTAACCCGAGATCAGATCAGGTCGCCCGTCAGCGGGCGGGGTCCACGGCCGCGGCTGCGCCCGCCTTCTCGGCCAGCCGCCACAGCTCCTGGCGCAACCGCTCGGCCTCCGCGTCGTCGAGCTCCGTCGCCGTGAGCAGCGCACCGGGAACGCGCGCCGCGCGCGCCCGCAGTTCCTCGCCGCGTCCCGTGCACGCGACCAGCACCGACCGCTCGTCGTCCGCCGCCCGCTCCCGGCGCACCAGCCCCGCGCTCTCCAGCCGCTTGAGCAACGGCGACACCGTGCCGTAGTCCAGGCGCAGCGCGCCCGCCAGTTCCTTGACGGTGACCTCGCCGCGCTCCCACAGCACCAGCAGCACCAGATACTGCGGGTAGGTCAGACCGAGGTCCTCCAGGAGCGGCCGGTACGCGGCGGTCACCGCGCGCTGGGCGGCGTACAGCGCGAAGCACAGCTGGTCGTCCAGCAGCAGGGACCCGGCGTCCTCTTGGTTCGTCACGCGCCCATTGTCACGGACGGACCTCGGGCACCGGCACGGAACGCGGATCGAAGCCGAAGGGCAACTCCAGCCGGTGTCCCCGCATCAGCTCGTCGTCGGCCAGCAGTTCCGCGGTCTTCCCGTCGGCGGCGATGGTGCCGTCGCTCAGGATCAGGGCGCGCGGGCACAGCTCCAGGGCGTAGGGCAGGTCGTGCGTGACCATGAGGACGGTCACGTCCAACGACCGCAGGATGTCGGCCAGTTCACGGCGCGAGGCGGGGTCGAGGTTGGAGGAGGGCTCGTCGAGGACGAGGATCTCCGGCTCCATCGCCAGCACGGTCGCGACGGCCACCCGGCGCCGCTGGCCGAAGGAGAGATGGTGCGGGGGCCGGTCGGTGAACTCCGCCATGCCGACCCGCTCCAGGGCGGTGCGCACCCGCTCCTCCAGCTCGGGCCCCTTCAGCCCGGCCGCCGCCGGCCCGAACGCCACGTCCTCGCGCACGGTCGGCATGAAGAGCTGGTCGTCCGGGTCCTGGAAGACGATGCCGACCTTGCGCCGGATCTCGGCCATGTGCTGCCTGCCGACGGGCAGCCCGGCGACCTTCACCGTGCCGGTGCCGCCGCTCAGGATGCCGTTGAGGTGCAGCACCAGCGTCGTCTTGCCGGCGCCGTTCGGCCCGAGCAGCGCGACCCGTTCGCCGCGCGCGATCGAGAAGTCCACGCCGAACAGCGCCTGGTGGCCGTCGGGGTAGGCGAAGGCGAGGCCCGAGACCTCGAGGGAAGCGGTCACAGAGTCCATCCCAGCAGACATACGACGAGGGCGGCGAACGGGAGGGTCAGCGCCTGTGACCACTGCGCCCGGGAAGCGGTCACCTCGTCGATGACCGGCATCGAACCGGCGTACCCGCGGCTGACCATGGCCAGGTGCACACGCTCGCCGCGCTCGTAGGAGCGGATGAACAGCGCCCCGGCGGACTTCGCCAGCACGCCCCAGTGCTTGACGCCCCGCGCCTCGAAGCCGCGCGACTCCCGGGCGATCCGCATCCGCCGCATCTCGTCGGCGATGACGTCGCCGTACCGGATCATGAAGGAGGCGATCTGTACGAGCAGCGGCGGGAGCTTCAACCGCTGCAGGCCCAGCAGCAGTTCGCGCAGTTCGGTCGTGGAGGCGAGGAGTACGGAGGCGGTGACGCCGAGGGTGCCCTTGGCGAGCACGTTCCAGGCGCCCCACAGGCCGCTGACGCTCAGCGACATGCCGAGCACCTCGACCCGCTCGCCCTCCGCCACGAAGGGCATCAGCACCGCGAAGGCGACGAACGGGACCTCGATCAGCAGCCGCTTGAGGAGGAAACCGGCCGGCACGCGGGCCGCGCAGGCCACGCCCGCCAGGAGAACGGCGTACAGACCGAACGCCCACATCGCCTCGCGCGGGGTCGACACCACGACCACCACGAAGGCGAAGGTCGCCGCGAGTTTGGTGTGCGGAGGCAGGGCGTGCACGGGGGAGTGCCCGTGCCGGTAGAGCCTGTGCGCGTGCCCGGCGCCCATGTCAGACGCTGCTCGTGCGGGCCGGGGAGACGTCCTCGGTGCCGCGCCGCCTGCGAACCGCCCAGAACACGCCGGTGCCCGCGACGACCGTGACCCCCACGCCGAGCACGCCGGCGAGACCGCCGGACAGACGGGCGTCGTCGACGTCCTTGACGCCGTAGTCGGCGAGCGGGGAGTCGGCGGTGGCGTGCTCCTCGGTCCTCGCGTCGATCCCCTTGTCGGAGGCGACCTTCTCCAGCCCGTCGGGGTTGGCGGAGGCGTAGAAGCTGACGAACCCGGCGAGCAGCAGGGAGGTGACGAGACCGGCGACCCACACCTTGCGGTGCGAGCGGGCGGCCGCCGGGGCGGTCACGGGCTGCGCGTCCGGTACGTCGACGAGTTCGCCGTTGACCCGCAGCTTGAGCTTCTGCTGCAGGCCCCGGGCGCCGTACACGAGGTCCGGGCGCACGGCGACGACGGCGCCGACCGTCAGCGCGGTGATCGCGGCCTCACCGATACCGATGAGGATGTGCACGCCGACCATGGCGGTGGCGACCTTGCCGATGGAGACGTCGGTGGTGCCGCCGATCCAGTACAGCAGGGTGAAGGCGAGGGCCGCGGCCGGCACGGAGAGCAGGGCGGCGACGAAGGACGAGACGGTGATGGAGCGCCTGCCCCGCGGCAGGATCCTCACGAGCCCGCGGAAGACGGCGTAGGCGACGACCGTGGTGACGACCGCCATGTCCGTGATGTTCACGCCGAGGGCGGTCAGGCCGCCGTCCGCGAACAGGATGCCCTGCATCAGCAGCACCACGGACACGCACAGCACCCCTGTGTAGGGGCCGACGAGGATCGCGGCGAGCGCACCACCGAGCAGATGCCCGCTGGTACCCGCGGCGACCGGGAAGTTCAGCATCTGTACGGCGAAGATGAACGCCGCGACCAGGCCGGCCAACGGCGCGGTGCGTTCGTCCAGTTCACGGCGGGCGCCGCGAAGGCTCACGGCGACCGCGGCCACGGCGACCGCTCCGGTCGCGACCGAGATGGGGGCGTTGATGAATCCGTCAGGCACATGCACCGTTCGATGATAGTGGCTTGTTGCGAATCCTTCGCAAGAGAGACGGCCCACGAACAGCAACAGACAGGCGTACGGCCCCGAGAGCGTAATCCGGGAAATATGCGACCCTGGAGGGGGAGCGGACGCACAGCTTCCGCACAGGTTACGCAGCGTGAGAGGCCCGTCACGATGTCTGTAGTCGAACAGTACGCGCGAGCCCACATCGTTTCGGACGTGGACATCGCGGAGGACGAGGCGGTCCCGGTGGTGCTGCGCTACGACCCCGACACCGACCCGCGTTCGGTACGGGTCGGCCTGCCCGGAACCCACGACGAGTGGACGTTCGAACGGGCACTCCTCGAACAGGGCCTGCGCGCCCCGGCCGGCAGCGGAGAGGTCCGCGTGTGGCCGTGCGGGCGGGTGCAGGCCGTGGTCGAGTTCCACTCCGCGCAGGGCGTCTCGGTGGTGCAGTTCGAGACGAAGGCGCTGCTCAGGTTCCTGCGCCGGACGTACCTGGCCACCCCCGTGACGTCCCGGGAGTCAGCCACCCACCTTCAGCAGTGACGCCACGATCGGTCCCGCGGTGTCGCCGCCGTGGCCACCCGACTGGACCACGCCGGCGGCGGCCAGGTCGCCCCGGTACGCGGTGAACCAGCCGTTCGGCTTCTTCTGCCCGTCGACCTCGGCCGAACCGGTCTTCGCGCCGACGTTGCCGGTGACCCCGGACATCGCCTCCGCCGCCGTGCCGTAGGCCGCGGTGTACGCCATCAGCTCGCGCAGCTGGGAGAGCGTCGAGGACGACATCGTGCGCGAGGCCGTGGCCAGCGTGCGGTCGTCGACCGACGGGGACACCAGGTAGGGCTGCTTGAAGGTGCCGGACTCGACGGTCGCCGACACCGACGCCATGTTCAGCGGGTTCATACGGACCCCGCCCTGACCGATGAGCGAGGCCGCCATCTGGGCCGCGCTCTGCACCGGCACCGAACCGTCGAAGGTCGGCACCCCGATGGCCCAGTTGTTCCTCCCGAGGCCGAAGACCTGCTGGGCCTGCTTGGTCAGGTCGTCGTTCTCCAGGTCGGGTGCCTGGCTGATGAAGGCCGTGTTGCAGGAGCGGGCGAAGCTCGCCTTGAAGGTGCCGCCCTTGATCTGGAACTTGTCGTCGTTCTGGAACTTCCAGCCGCCGTAGGTGAAGTACTTCGGGCAGGGATGCGCCTTGTCCGCCGACGCCAGGTCCTTCTCGATCAGCAGCGAGGAGGTGATGACCTTCATGGTGGAACCGGGGGCGAGGGAGCCCTGGAAGGCGGTGTTGAAGCCGTGGGAGGCGTTGGCGGCGGCGAGGATCTCGCCGGTCGACGGACGCAGGACGACCACCGAGGACCGCGCCTTCTTGGCGACCTGGGCCTCGGCCGCCGCCTGGAGCGTCGGGTTCAGGGTCGTCTTCACCGTGCCCGGGGTGCCCTTGCTCAGCTCCAGCAGGGTCTTGTCGGACGCCTTCGACGCCTTCGCCGACTTGCCGCGGACCACCCGGAGCTCGATGCCCGCCTTGCCGCCGGCCGTCTTGCCGTACTTCTCCCGCAGGCCGTCCAGGACGGTGCCCAGCGACGGGTACTTGTCCTCGGTCAGTTCACCGCCGTCCCGGTCGACCGCCTTGATCGGCGGGGTCCCGGACGCGCCGGTGACCAGGGTGTCCCCGTCCTTCAGGTCGGGGTGCAGGACGGCGGAGTGCCACTCGACCCGGGGCTTCCCGGTGGCGGTGTCCCGGACGACGGTCAGCGCGCTGTCGTACGTCAGCGGCTTCTCGGTGCCCTTGTACGACACCGTGGCCCGCACGGAGAAGGGGACCTTGTCGCCGGTGCGGGTGCCCGCGGTGAGCGTGACGCCCTTGATGTGGGCGTCCTTGGCGTAGCCGGTGAGCTGGGAGGTGGCCGACTTCGCGTCGTCCGTGGCGGCGGCGGCCGCGGCCACCTTGCCCTGCTGCCAGGCCGTGAGGAAGGTCTGCGCGGAGCTGGTGACCTCGGTCGCCGACAGGGGGCCGGTCTTGACGTGCTTCTCCTTGGCGCTGGAGGACGTCGACTGCGTGCGGTCGTCGGCCGCCGCCCCGCCGCCGTACAGGGCGTACACGCCGAAGCCGGCGCCGGCGACGACCACGGCGATCGTGCCGCCGATCACGGCAGGGTTCGTCTTCCGACGTTCGGCGACACGCCTTCTGTTACCCACAGCTTCCCGTTCCTCCGCGCATCCCCAGGGTCCCCGTTGCCCTCGTCCACCTCAACGACGACACCACCCTAGAGTCCCGGTCCGCGGGGGTGACTTCAGCCTCCGGTTCGTAGCACAGCTGCGACAATCGGACCGGCCGCGTCACCGCCGTGCCCGCCCTTCTGGACCATGGCCGCCGCCGCGACGTCGTTGCGGAAGCCCGTGAACCAGCTGTCGGAGACCTCGTTCCCGTCGACCTCGGCGGAACCGGTCTTGGCGCCGATGTCCCCGCCGAGCCCGGCCATCGCCGGCACGGCGGTGCCCTGGGTCGCGGTCAGCCGCATCATCTGCTTCAGCTGCGCGGCGGTCTCGTACGGCAGCCCCTTGGCGGTGGCCAGTCGGCGGCCGTCGAGCTTCGGCGACACCAGGTAGGGCTGGCGGAAGGTGCCGGTGATGGCGGTGGCCGTCACGGAGGCCATGTTCAGCGGGTTCATCTGGACCTGGCCCTGCCCGATGGCGTTGGCGGCACGGTCCGGGCCGCTGACGGCGGGGACCCGGCCGTCGAAGGAGACGATGCCGGTCTTCCAGTCCTTGCCGATCCCGAACCGGCTCTCGGCCTCCGTGGTCAGCGACTCGTCGGTGAGCGGCTTCTCGTCGATGAGCTTGATGAAGGCCGTGTTGCAGGAGCGCATGAAGCTGTTGGCGAGCGTGGCGCTCTCGTTGGGCTCCATGTTCTTGAGGTTCCGGAACGTCTGGCCCTGCCACACGGCGTCGTTCGTGCAGGGCGCCGGTCCGTTCATCGAGGTCACACCGTTGTCGATGAGCATCGCGGCGGTGATGATCTTCATGGTGGAGCCGGGCGCCACGGTGCCCTCGAAGGCCGCGTTGAAGGCGTCCGTGCGGTGGTTGGCCACGGCCAGCACCTCGCCGGTGCTGGGTTTGACGGCGACGACCGACGACTGGTCGTACTGCTCGACCGCTTTCTCGGCGGCCGCCTGCGCGCTCGCGCTGATCGTGGTCCGCAGCTTGCCCGGCTCGCCCTCGACGAGGGTCAGCAGCGGGGTGTCGGCGGTGCCCTCGTCGGCGTGGTGGATCACCAGTTCGATGCCCGGGGTGCCGCCGGCCTGCTCGCCGTACTTGTCGCGCAGCGCGTCCAGTACCGGGCCCAGGGAGGGGTACTTCTCCTTGGTCAGCTCGTTGCCGTCGCGGTCCACCGCCTCGATCGGCGGGTTCGCCGACTCCTCGGTGACCAGGGTGTCGTTCCGCCCGAGCTCCGGATGGACCACGGAGGGCTGCCAGTCGACCAGCGCCCGCCCGGTGGTGACCCCGCGCACCACGGTCAGCTCGCTCCTGTACGACAGCGGCTTGGACTTCCCGTCGTACGACACCTTCGCCTTCACCGTGTAGGGCACGGTGGCGCCGGACGCCCGACCCGGGGTGATCTTCACGTCGGTTATGTGCGCGGCCCCGCCGTAGGCCGTCAGCAGCGGCTCGGCCGCCGTGGCGTTGTTCGTGTAGTCCGCCGCCTTCGCCGCGTCCGCCTTCTCCCAGGCGCCGAAGAACGCGGCCGTCGTCTCCTTGACCTCGTCCTCGCTCGGCGGCCCGCTCTTGACCGCCGCCTTCCCGGACGCGCCGCTCGACCCGCCTCCGTCGCCGTTCAGTGCGGACACGACGTTGTACGCCCCGTACCCGGCCCCGCCGACCATCACGGCGAACACGCCGCCGACGACGGCGACCTTGACCCCCCTGCCCATCGGGCTCCCTCCCCGTTGTGCCTTCCACGCATCTTGTGAACGCGTTCAGAAAGGCTGACTCCGGGTCGCACTCTATGCGCAAGCCGTGGCGGGTGTAACGGATGTTTCCCTTCTGTTGAGCGAATCCGGGGGAATCCGAGCCCGGGTACGCGGTCGCCGGATTCTGAGTACGGATACTCAGGCCGCCCCCTTGGAGCCTCGCCCAAGCTGGTCCCACAAGCCGACCAAGGGGGAGACCACCGTGCGCAAGACCATCCTGGGCCTCGTACTCGCGGGCACCACCGCCGCGCTGCTGACCGGCTGCTCTATGTCGATGGAGGACGCGAGCTGCGGCGGCGGCGAGTACGGCGTCCTCACCGTCAACGGCACCGGCAGCGCCTGCGTCCCCGACGACGAGGACCCGCCGAAGGGCTACGTCCGCTACCCGGAGGGCAAGGAGCCCGAGCACGTCGGCGACAAGTGGGACGTCTACTGGGAGACGCACACCGTCGACGAGACCGGCAAGATCATCAAGGCCCCGGACGCCGGGTGAGAGACGGCCGGTGCGGCCCTCGGGGGTCGGGCCCCGGCTAGACCCACGTATCCAGCCACATCCGTGACCGCCACTGGTCGATCGGGATCGCCGTGCCCGTGTACAGGGGCCAGAAGTAGATGAAGTTCGCCTGATCCGGCCCGGTGGGGCCGCGACCAGTGCGTTCGGCTCTGGCCGGGGCCGTCTCAGGCGGCTTGGGCCGTCTCTGGGCCGTGATCTTGAGGAGTGGACGCCAAATAGAGGCTGTCGACGGCCTTCCGGGTACGCCCCTCGCTGCTCGGCATGAGGTGCGTGTAGGTCCGGAGCGTGAACCCGGGGTCGCTGTGACCGAGGTACGAACTCAGGGCCCGGATGTTCTCGCCCGCGTCCAGCAGCACCGACGCGTAGAAGTGCCTCAGCGCGTGCATGCCGTGCTCAGGGGCCGACGCGTACCGCTTGCCGGTCTCCCGCGCCGGGATGATGCCTGCGGCGGCCAGCGAGGCTTTCCAGTGGTGCTCATTGAAGTTGCTCACGCGGACGTGATTGCCTTCGGGCCCGCTGAACAGCAGCCGCTTCCTCACGGGCGGGCCGTCTGGCGTACGCCACGGGAGAGTCACGTCGACAGGGGCGAAGGCCTCGGAATGATCGCGCAGCGCGGTAGCCACCGCCTTCGGCAACGGCACGTCCCGGACCTTGCCTCCCTTTGGCAGGGCGAACACGTACTTACCGCGGATGCGCTTGAGTTGATGCCCTACGGCCAACCATCCCCCCTCGAAGTCGAGTTCCTCTACGGACAGGCCGAAGATCTCGCCCTGACGTAGTCCGCAACCCGCTCCGGCGTCCACAGCGGCCTGATAACGGTGGGGAAGGGCCGCGCGTACGCCGAAGACCTGCGAGGCCGTCCACGGGTGGACGCGCGGCTTGCCAGGCTTGGGCAGCTTCACGGTGCGGGCTTGGCAGGGGTTCTTGCTCAACAGCCCGTCTTCGACCGCTGCACTCAATGCGGCGGAGACGGTGCCGACGATGATGCGGCGGTGCGACTCGGCCGGCACGGTGACCTCCAGGGCGGAGATCCAGGCCCGGATGTGCTCCGGCTTGAACGAGCCGAGCGGACGAGTGCCGATGTGGGGGTATGCGTGCAGTCGAAGACGACGCTCCGCAGCCTCACGGCTGTTGATCTCGCCCGTGTGTGTCTGGACCCAGCGTTCCGCGTACTGGCGGAAGGTGGTCTGTGCATTGCGGGGGTCGACGTACTGGCCACGCGACATGTCGGCCTCGATGTGGGTCAACCACTGCTCAGCCAGTCGCTTTTCACGGTCGCGGAATGACTTGCTCTTCTCGGTTCCATCAGGGCCGATATAGCGGGCGCGGTACCGCAAGCCGGTGCCGAAGCGCTCGGTCTTGACCTTGACCGACTTCCCGTCGGGGGTGGTTTCTGTCTTGTACCAGCGGTCTTGGATGTGGCCAGCCATGAGGCGGCGGTCCCTTCTGAGCATGGGCAGGGAGGGCCACGGCGTGGCCCTCCCTGTGTGCTGAGCGCTGTGGTGCGCTGTATCAGGCCGCGACCTGGTCGGCGCTCTTGCGCTGGGTGACGTAGGCCCGGACGTCGGCGGGGTCGTAGCGGACGTGCTTGCCGATGCGGAATCCGGGCGGGCCGGTGCGCTTCCGGCGCCACTGGTAGACCGTTTCCTTGGGCACCTCGAAGATCTCGGCGATGTCGTCGGGGGTGAGGTAGCGGTCGGGGAGACCTCCACGGAGGATGGCGCGGGGGTCCGGCCGATCAAGTGCGGTATCGATGAGGCGCCTCCGTACGTGATGTGTCGGGAGTCCGTGTGTGTCCGAGGTGCGGATTTCTGCGTCACCTGCGTCATGTGCGTCACTTATGGCGCTGACCTGCGGCTTTTGGGTGACGCAGGGGTCAGAGGGTGCGTCACGGGTGACGCATACCTGCGTCACGGGGTGACGCAGGTGACGCGGGGTGACGCAGGAATCGGCTGTCTGCGTCACCCGTCTTCCGGCAGGTCAGCGGCCGTTTTCGGGCTGCGGGTGACGCAGGTGACGCAGCGTCTCTCTACTTCGGACAAAGAGGGGGTGGTGTCTGTTGTTGTGCGTGGCTCAGGGCGTGAAGAAGGAGCCGCTGCGCGGCGCGACCCTGGCAGGGCGGCGCCGCCGCCGAACAGCAAGAGGAGCACGCGGCCCCGGGTGCTCCTCTTGCTTGTGCGGGCGGTCGCCCGGGGTAGCCGGTCAGAACGCGGCTTCCTGCCCGTGCGGGGGTGGTGTGGCGGACGGGCGGGCCATTTCGATGTAGCGGGCCGTGTTGTTGCGTCCCCAGTCGATGAGGACGCCCCGGGCGGCGAGGGTGGGTTGCAGGCGCTTGAGTCGGTCTGAGAGCACCTTGCCGGTGGTCGGCCACCCTTTAGGCAGGGGACGGAAGTCCTCGCCGCTGTAGAGGCCGGTGAGGCAGTGCAGCCACTCGGCCGACGTCATCCGCTGCTCGGTCCCCGGGTCGATGCCGGCGGCGTGCTTGAGCACGGTCTGTGCCAACAGGTCGCCCTCGATGACGTCGTCATTGAGGTCGTCCAGGCTGGCCCGGTAGGCGGCGAGCGCTCCCAGACCGGTGGCCGCGTCGAGCTGCGCGCACAGGTGCGCGAAGTCGGCCATGCGCAGGTCGGTGGGGATGTCCGCCTCAGCGGCGCGCACCTGCACGGTGAGGTCCAGGAGCGAGCCGAGGATGACGGGCAGGACCTCTGCGAAGTCCGACCACAGTTCGGCCTCGGTGCGCCGGACGCGGGGGCGTTCCAGGCGCAGGGGCAGGAGGCGTTCGGCGAGGTCGGGCCGGATGACGCCCACGTCGATGCCGGTCAGGAGCAGGGGGCGGCGGTAGCCGACGCGGAAGACGTCCCCGTCGGTGAACAGGGCGCGTTTGACGTTCTCGGCTCCGGTGACGATGCAGCACATGGCGTCGGACAGGTCCGGGGTCATGTGGGAGAGGTTGTCCAGGGCGGTGACCCATCCGGCCGCCACCGCCGCGATCAGGTTCTCTTCGTCCTTCGGCGCTCGGCGCAGGTCCCCGGTCATGCCTTCGATGATCCGTACGAGCATCCGCCCGCCGGTGGACTTGCCCGCGCCCTGCGGTCCGGTGAGGAACGGTGCGGGTACGGGCACGGACGGAGCCAGGCAGCCGATGAGCCAGGCGATGGCCAGGCACTCGGTCTCGGCGTTGGCGAAGTTGCACAGCCGCAGTAGCAGGTCGATGCCCTTGCCGTTGGTGTCCTTGACGGGCAGGGGCAGTTCACCGGTGAGCTGGGTGCGTCGCCAGCACACCTCACGCGGGTCCGGGGTGAGGATGTCCCAGCCGGTGGGGTGGATGCGCACGGACTGCCCGTCGTTGCGGCCCAGGTCCAGCCACGTCGCTCCGTCGAATCCGGGGGCGACGCGGATGTGAACGGGCTGCACGTCCTCGGTCAGTGCGAGGGCTTCGATCAGGTCCAGGGCCTCTTTCATGGCGGTGCCGTTGAAGACGCCCACACCGTCGCGGAAGAGGCCGACCATGAGTTCCTGCCGGTGGCTTCCCGTCGTTCCCTGCGAGCGGATCGGGCGGGCCACGGGGTGGCCGTTCTTCTGCGCGTACACGGTGCCGTCGGCGGTGCGGAAGTACCGGAAGTGGCTCTGTGCGTAGTCGGTGATGACCTGGCGTGCGGGGTTCTTCTCGTCGTCGGACATGGTCACAGTCCCAACGTGGTGCGGGCGTTGGTCCACGCGTCGGTGCAGTGCCGCAGAGTCTCGCCCTTGGTCTGCGCGGCGGTGAACAGGCGCGTGATGTGGGTGTCGGTGAGGCAGCCGCACCGGCCGTGCGTCGACAGCACCGCCAGGAACGTCCGGTACACGGCAGCGTGGACCGCGCTGCGGGCTTCCGTGATGCGCTGCTCGGCCATGGCGATGCCACGTTCCAGGTAGGCGGGCGTGCGGTGGGGGCACTGCCCGCCGCCGGACCGGGCGGGCACGGAGACGGAACGGGGCGCCGGTTGGACGGTGGGCGGTCCCTTCACGGCCAGCGCGCGGACGACGTCGGGGAGGGCGGTCATGGTGCCGGTGCCGGTGCCGAGGTAGCGGGCGTAGGACATGGTCGACTTGAGGTCGACGCCGGGGCGCACCGCGTTGTGTGACGTCATGGCGCCCTGGTAGATCCAGTGCTCACCGCGCGTCGTCTCTACGGTCCGTGTGGCGGGCAGGGTGGCGCGTGCCCAGTCGACGGCCGCCGCGTCGTCCAGGTCGACCACGGTGAGCCCGGCGGCACCAGGGTGGTAGGCCACGGTGACGGCCCGCCGCCATACGGCCTTCCAGGCCGGGGAGGTGAGGACGGCCGGGTCGGTGGTGGCGGCGGCCCACGCGTGGCAGACGCCGGGGCACCGGCACGGCCCGGCGGTCTTCATGTTCGGCCGGCCGCCGCACGCGTTGTCCGCGCAACGGTGGCAGTTGGCGAACGGCGCCTTCCCCGCGCGCAGGGGCAGCACCGGCACACCGGTGGCGGCCAGCGTCAGCGCGGTCCGCTGGGGTTCGGGCAGGGCGCAGGAGGACAAGTCCAGCAGGCGCGGCCGGTAGCCCCGCACTCGCCGGATATCGGTGGGTTGCGTCATCCTGGGTGTCTCCAGTTCGTCGCTAGCGTGCTGGATGGTCAGGCCGGCCCCGGACTTTGGCGAGACGGGGGCCGCCCTTGGCGTAGCTAGCCGTGGAAGTGGTTGCGCTTGATCACGGCTTTGCGGATGTTGACCGTGGTGCCGCCCTGGTGGCCGCTCGGGCTGAACACCTGCACGGCGATCCAGCCGCCGAAGATGACGGCGGCCAGGATGACGAGCTGGGTGATGAACGCGGTCAGGGCGGCGATGAACGAGGTGAGCAGCAACAGCCCGCCGCACACCGCGAGGAACCCGACGCCACCGAGCGCGACGTTGACGGCCGCGCGGGAGACGGGCGGCTTGGCCGTGACCGGTTCGGTCTTGGCCGGCTCGATGGCGTAGCCGGTGATGACCCGCCCGTCGGGCAGGACGACGCTGGCAACCGTCGGCACGCCGTGCAGCTGGACGGGGGCGAGGGGCGCCGCGTAGGGCGCTACGGCGGGCGGGAGCGGGGTGGGCTGGAGGACTTCCACGGCCCGTTCGGCGGGCGGGTGGTGGGTGTGGTCGGGGTACATGCGGAATCCCTTCCGTGGCTCTGTTGGGGAGGCAGGGACACCCCCTGCCGGGAGGCTTCTGGAGGGGGTCTCAGGGGTCTGACGTGGGGTGCCTCCCCGCCTCCCCGAAACGATGTTTGTGCTGATCAGAGCGGGGAGGTGGGCGCGGGGAGGTGGTTGGGGAGTTCTCCCCGCCTCCCCGCGCCGGAGGGGCGTTCCTCCCCGCTACTCGGCGGCGGAAGCGGAACCGTCCGCGTCGCGGTTGGCGAGCGCGCGGGCCACGTCGTCGCGGCGCACGACCATGACCCCGTGCGACTTCTTCGGCTCCTCGCCGTGCTCCTCGAGCAGGCGCTTGAGGCGGCCGTTGTTCCACTCGCGGTAGACAGCCGTGTCCAGGGCGTGGAGCCGCTTGAGGACCTCATCGGTGCGCAGCCGCGCGGTGTCGCCGATGACGGCGGCCACGTCGGCGAGTGGGTCACGCTCCTCGCCCCGGTCGACAGCGCGCAGGGTCGTGGCGCCGTCGCGCAAGGCCTTGGCCCTCTCCGCGATCTCGGCGGCCGGCTCGTCGTCGATGAAGTGGGTGCGGACCGTGATGGACGACTGTCCCTTTGCCATCACGATGCCGTCGGAGGCTACGACCAGGGTTCCCTTGTCCAGGCCTTGCCGAAGCAGGTGCGGGGCCGCGCCGTCGTCGACGGCCTTGTCGCCGAGGGCCATGCGGGACTGGGACTCGGTGCCCAGCACGAGGGAGGCGCGGGTGTGGGCGCCCTCGCGGACCAGCTTAGGAAGGTTCTGGTCGGTGGGGTCCTGGGTGCCCTGCCACATCAGGACGTCGACCGCACGGCCCTGGTTATGGATCTTACGGACAGCCATGAAGTACCGGGACGTTGCCTTGGAGCCGCCGTAGGGCCGCTTTTCGTCGTCCACGGCCGGGCACATGAACGCCACCTGCGCCTCATCCACCAGCACGATCAGCGGCGGGAAGACCGCGTTCGGGTCGACTAGGCGCGCCTCTGTGCGGCGGTTCATCTCGGCAACTGCGGCTTCGACCATCTCGGTGACCTGGATGACGTGTTCGTCGGTCGGTCCCTGGATCAGGACGTCGGCGATGCCGTCAAACATGGCCCAGTCTCCGACGCCCTTGAGGTCGCCCAGCCAGAACTGAACGGAGCGGTCCAGGGCCAGCCACAGGGCCAGGGCGCGCAGGGAGGCGGTCTTGCCCTGGTTCGAGCGGCCCGTGATGAGCAGGTGCCGCTGATACACGCTCAGCTCAGCCGAGTCTCCGCGCAGGTCCTGGCCCCACGGGGCCTTACCCGTCTTGTAGTTCGCGGTCATCGTCTCGTCCGTGACCAGCGGAGACGGGCCGATCGGCTCGTCCAGCGCCCCGGAATCGGCGATCCACAGCCGCACCGTGCGGGCGGCGGGCGGGATGGTGATGAACACTTCGTGCTCGTGCCGGGTGAGGTTCTCGGCGAGCTTGCGCCGCTTGCTCTGCACCTCGTTCGTCGACACCCCGGACGGCAGGGTGACGTCGACCTCCACGCCGCATCCGGCGATGGTGATCGGCGACAGCATGGAGGCGCCGGCGTCGCCCATCTCCTTGATGGCGTTCTTCAGCGGAGCGATGCCGAGGTCCCGCAGGGCCTTGACCACGATGGACGGCGTGATCGGCTCACCCTCGCCCGACCGGATGTTGGCGGGCAGCGCCCACTGGGGTGCGGCGTGCTGGTGCCGGCCAACGCCCCACAGGGCGAGCAGGGCGAGGAACGGGCCGATGGTGAGCGCCGGTCCCCAGACGACTTGCACGATCCGCATCAGCAGGGCGATGAAGTCGATGGTGGCCGACAGCGGAGTGATGACGTCCTTGACGTCGCCGTTGTTGATGGCCATGACGATCCCGAGGGCGACCAGGACACCGATGCTCATGCCGGCGCCGACGGCCACGCCCTTGGCAGCCTCTACCGGGGAGTGGAGCAGGTCCATGCGGCGGTGGTGGCGGGCGGCGCGGAAACGCTGCAACCGCTCCTCCCACTCTTCTGCCGCTTCCAGATTCCCCGCGGCTTCCGCCGCACGGATCATCCGCTCGTAGCGGGCACCGGTCCGGCCGTCCCAGGTGCGACGGGCCACTATCCGCCCGCCGTTGAGGGTGTAGAGGCTGTGCCGGGCTACCGCGCGGACAGTGGTCTTGGTCGTCTCGTGGGTGACGGCGCTCTTGACCGCGCGTCCGGAGCGGACCCACAGGGGTACGGGCGGCGCCGGCGGGGCGTCGGGCACGACGGTGAGCACCGTGGGTGCCGTGTCGTTGGTCGGGGGGTCGGTGGGCTTGTGGAGGTGAACGACGTTCTCAGACATGCTGGAACTGCTCCTGACTGCCCCTTCGCGGGGCGGGAGTGAGGGAGTGCCGGGGTGGTCGGGTCCGTGGAAAGAGCGGGCCACCCCGGCGTAAGGGGGCGGGCGGTCAGAACCAGCCGGACGACTTCTTCTTGGCCCTGGCGCGGGCGGCCTCGGTGATGAGGCGCTGACGCTCGCCGTGCAGCGCGGTCAGCTCGGCGTTCAGCCGCGTCTCGGCGGCCGTGCCGGTGGTGTCCATGCGCTGCTCGGAGCGGGCGGCGCTGCGGCCCCGGGTGACTTGGTAGGCGCCGCCGGCCAGGGCCCGGGCCATGGCCCTGCGCTCGCTGCCGTTCAGCGGCCACCACTCGCCCCGCCGGACCGCTTCCAGCTTCTTGGTGGCCTTTTCGATCTCGCGGTCCAGGCGGCGGATTTCAGAGTTGCCCATCAGGTGGTCCCTTCGGACCCGTGCGGGTCGGGGTAGGCGCAGGGCACGCAAGCGCCCAGCGAGGTGGGGATGACGTATCCGGCATCGCGTCCGCACGCGGGGCAGATGCGGCGGGCTCGGTTCGCTGCGGCGAGCGCCGCCCACCGGCCCGGTGTCATCGGCCGGACCGGCACGGCGAGGTCGATGCGGTAGAGGTAGGCGACCAGCGGCGGGCGGCGCCGCCGGGGGCGTTCGAGCTGCGCGGCCACGCACTGCCCGCCGGGACGCAGCCCGCGCGCCCGCAGTTGGCGGCGGGTGGCGTAGCCGTCCGGCGCGAGGCGCCACCGGAACACGGGCAGCGTCCCCATCAGGCGACGCGCTTCCATGCCGCCCTCAGGCGAACCTCGGAGGCGGAATGGCCGGCCGCGCGGAAGCGGATAGCCATCTCTCGGTAGGACAGAGCCGGTGTCTCGCTGTGGCGGATCTCGTCGACCAGCGCGTCCAGCGCGTCATCTGTGAGCGCCGGTGCCGACTCGAGCGAGAAGCCGGTAACCGGCGCGGTGGGGCCCCAGACCGGGAGTTCCCAGCGGGGCGTGACGCCGGGTGTGACGCGGCTCGTCACGCTGGTCAGCGCCCTGCCGGTGTCCTCGCCCTGCCGTGCCGTCTCCAGCGTCGACCACGCCCCCGCGAGGGTGGCGGCGGTCTTGGCCTGGACGCGTGCGACGCGGGCACCGGCCGCCGTGACGGCGGCAAGCCGGGTCTCCTCGGTGGCGGCCTCGGAGCGCAGCCGGGCCCGTGCCACGGCCGCTTCGTCGCGGGCCTCCTGCTGAATGCCCCGGATCGCGTCCAGCGCTACCGGGGTGAGTGCCGTCTGCTCCCACAGCCCGTGGACCAGCCACAGGGCTTTGGCCGCGACCGGCAGCCACGCCACGGCCAGCCACGCCCCGGCGGAGTGTTCGGCGGTGAGGGCGTGAGCCACCAAAACGCCGGTGGCGACCAGGCCGAAGAACCATCCGACGCCGGTCACGACGCGGTTGTGGTCGCCCTGTGCGGCCAGCCGGCGTTCGTAGGCGAGGGTGGCCAACCATCCCCCGTCGATGCCCAGACCGACGACCACAGCGACGGGCCACGGCATGGCCGTGCCGAGCCACATCACGACCACGGCCAGGGTCAGCACCATGGACACCGCCGTCATCGCCACGGCGGGGAGAACGGTCTTGGCGCTCATGCCGTACCACCAGAGGTGGTGACCGCCTCCTGATTGGTCAGGGTGCGGCGGGCGGCCAGCAGGCGCCGCCGTGCGCGGCGGATGCGCTGGGTGTCCAGCTCGTTGGGGGTGCGGTCCAGGGTGATGATCTGCGCGTCCAACAGGTCGACACCCGCGAGGATCACGGGCATCTCCTGCTCGATCGCGTCCAGTTCCGCGTTGGTCGGCTCCATGAAGTCGGCGAACGCGGTAACAGCTTCCTGAACAGTGACGATGTGCCTCATTGGGTCGTGTGTCCTCTCAAGGGGAACGGCCCGAACAGCGCCCCCGGAGTAGCCGCTCCGGGGGCGCGCGCCGTTGGGGGTGGATGCCGCACGGGGTGCGGCGCAGCCGCAGAGGGCGGCTGGAGTGCCCCGGGCCGCAGTCGATGCGGCACCCTCGCGGCATGGATGCCGGGGCGATGGTGCTGGGGGGGGTCGGCCTGTTACTTGAGGCTGTAGGAGACGCCGCCCTCGCGGTCCATCTGGTCCATGACCTTGTTGATCTGCTCGTGGTAGTGCTGGTGGCGCGGGTCGTCGGCCGGGGTGTCGGCGGCGAGGCGGGCCGTCTCGGAGATGTAGTGGCGCATGTCGTCGGCGCTGGGGTGGCTGGACATGAACTCTCCTCAAGTCGGTGTCGGTCGGGTCCGGTCTGTGCCGGCTCCCCTCGACCCCGCCCGTGCGGGACGGGCGGGGCGGGCAGCCGTCAGAACGTCTGGCTGATACCGCCGGTGAGGCCGCCCGAGATGATCCGTGAGCCCTCGCCGGTCTGGACGACCGTGTGGGTCGTGCTGCTGGAAGCGGGCTCGGTCGTGATCGTGTTGCCCGTCCCGCCGTCCTGGACGATGACGACACTGTTGTTGTTCTCGTCGTGCTTGCTCATGCGGGTGGCTCCCTTGGCTGCGTGGTGGTGTCGGGCCGGTCTGTCCGGCTCCCCTTGCCGCAGGCCCGGGGGCCTGCGACGCGGGCAGTCGTCAGCGCTGGACGACGTCCCTGGCCATGTCCCGGTGGCGGATGGTGACGCGGTGGCCGGCCGAGCTGAGCCGGTCGGCGAGGGCGCGGGCGAAGGTCGGGGCGCGGTGACGGCCGCCGGCGCATCCGTCGGCGACCGTGACGGTTCCGGCGCTGGGACCGGCAGCGAACGCGGCAACCGCCGTCGCGGTCGCCTCCACCAGGGCGGCGATACCGGGGGTGTTCAGCACCGCCGTGCGCACCGGCTCGTCATCGGCGGTCATGTAGCGCAGCTCCGGCGACACGTGCGGGTCGCGGAAGTGGTGACGCAGGTCGATGGTCAGATGCGCGGCGGGCGGCGCGTCGTGCAGGTAGCCGAACGAAACGATCTCAACAGTCGTGGTCATGCGAACTCCCAGGAGATGAAGGGGTGTTCCGGCTCCCCCCGCCTCGCCCGTACGGCCAACGGCCGGACGGGCGAGGGAGGCAACCGGCCCGCAGTTCTTGAGCTGCGGAAAGGCCGGAGTGCGCTGCGCTCGCACGTGGGGACAGAACCCACGCACGCCGCCCTCTTGCTTGCAGAGGTGGGGCGGTCTACCTCAGGCACGCTGTTGAGCTGTCAAGGAACTTCCGGCAGGGGGTCCGCCCCGAGAGGCGAGCTATCCCGAACCGGTGCGGCCTGGAAGCAGCCCAAAGAGGGCCCTTTCCGTCCGCTGTCCTAGGACTGCGGCGCCTGAGATGACAGTGCCACGCTGTCCTAGGACTGTCAACAGTCCTAGGACTATGGTTCACTGGTTTGCGTCGAGAGGAGTTCTGCGTGGCACCGAAATGGCGCGAGCTGGCGGACAGGTTCGCGGAGCAGATCAAAGGCGGTCAGTTGGCACCGGGCACCCAGTTGCCCCAGATCAGAGAGCTGGTCGAGGCGGGGGAAGGCTCAAAGGAGACAGTCCACAAGGCCTACAAGGCCTTGGAAGCTGAAGGCCTTGTGACCTCGACGCGCGGACATGGCACCGTCGTGCGTCCGCGCGCTGCGCTCAAGCGGCTGGGTATCGCCCGGTACGACAAGGCGAAGTGGCGCGACGGTGACGAAGTCGCGTTCATCGCTGACCGCGTCGCATCAGGGCGCGCGTACAAGCGCAACGAGCAGACGCAGACCGTGAGCCGTGTCGAAGCGGACAGCGTCGTAGCGGAGGGGCTAAGTGTCCCGGTCGGCTCCGAGGTGTACGCACGCGCCCGACTCGTGAAGGAAGGAGTGCAGCCGACTCACTCCCTGACTAGCTACTACAGGCCGGAACACGTCGAGGGGACACGCATCGTCGACCCCACCCCGGGGCCTGCCGGCCGCGGCGGCGGATACCGGGTCCTCTACGACGCCGGATACGAGATCGACCACATGAGGGAGGCTCTGTTCGCCCGCGTCCCGACTACGGACGAAGTGCAGCTCCTGCAGCTCCCCGCCGGCGAGCCCGTAGTTGAGCTGCACCGGACCACGTACACCGCCGATGGCACGGTGGTTGAGTTCGCGGTGGGCATTCACTCGGCTTCTCGCTTCGCGTGGGAGTACGACTTCAAGGTTCCCGACTCGGCACGGGACAGGAAGGGGCAGGAATGATCTCGGCACAGGAATGGGCGGATGCTCGACTCCTTTGGGACTACCACTTCATGCACCATGACCCACGGCCGTGTTCGGTGGCGGTGGGGCTGGGCAGTCACGACCTTGGTGTGGCTGACGTGACGGCGGAGCTGTACCACCAGGGCATGGCGCCGGTCATCGTCTTCACGGGGGCCACCAGCCCCACGACTCGGGCGCGCATGCCGCGCGGTGAGGCTGTGCACTACCGAGAGCGGGCGTTGCAGCTAGGGGTGCCCGATTCCGCAGTACTCCTGGAGCCGTGTGCCACGAACACGGGCGAGAACATCGAGTTCACGAAAGCGGTGTTGGCAGAGGCTGACGTCAAGGTCTCGTCCGTCTTGCTCGTGAGCAAGCCGTACGAAGAGCGGCGCTCGTACGGCATGATGCGGAAGCTCTGGCCCGAGGTCGAAGTGGTGTGCAGGTCCACACAGATGGGCTTGGAGGAGTATGCCGACTCCATCGGGGACGCTCGCATGGTGATCGACATGATCGTGGGCGCACTGCAACGAGTGCTCATCTTCCCGAGGTTGGGTTTGGCCATCGAGCAGGACGTGCCAGACACCGTTGCAACCGCCTTTGAGCGACTATGCGTCGAAGGATTCACTAGCCGACTCATGCCAGCTGACGTTGCTGCCCGCCCGGACACGTGATGCCAGGGTGGGCAGCAGCCCCCTGAGCTTCGTTCTGCGCTTCCCTGCCTCATCAAGGCCCGCGCACGGCGCGGGCGCGCGCCGCCTCTACGGCGCGGCCTGCCTCTGTCTTCGCCCCGGCTGGCCGCGCCAGGCGGCGCGCTGGCGAGCTGCGGGCATGAAGTGGGAGACACCCTCTGTGGCTGGGGCGGTCGGTTCCACGGCTTTAGGCAGCCATTTGGGGCGAGCCTCGAAGGTCATGGCCCCAACGTCGTGCTTTAACGGGCAGGTCCACAGAGTGCCCGACTCGCCGGAAGCATACGGGGCCATGATCACTAGCCCCATGGTAGCTCCCGCCCAAAGCCGCTCCACCGACCTTATTTAGCAGCACCCTGTGGTGAGTGCCCTTGCTCATGCTCCACTTGCCAGGCGTCCCGTGCGAGTCTCAGGACGAAGGAACTAGCGCACTGGTGGCCATGGAGGTACATGAAGTATCCAACTCCAACCCACATAACCACGTCCCCGCTGCCGTCGAATGTGTCCGCACAGAGGAAGCAGACTTGGTCTTGCGCTGGATATAGATCACTCCCAGGGCGCACGACTGACATGTTCCACCTTCCCAGGTCGCCGAATTGGCCTGAGGCTATTGGATCGAATTTCTCGGGACGACCCATTCCATGGACTGGCCGGTGAGCTCTGCGATTCGGTCGAAATCCGAGTCGTAATGGAGCAGGGTCAACTTATATCGAAAAGCGACTGCCGCGATAGTCAGGTCGGGAATCCTGGGGCCGCGGTGAATCGACTTCGCGGCCAGAGAGCGCTGAACGTCTAGCGCCTGGCTCCAGTCTTCTTCGTTCGCCTCAAGATAAGTAAAGATGGCTGCGCGTGTGGCCCGCAGTTTTTCGTACTCTGCAGGATTCCGCGCAGAATAGAGGGCCTCCAGATCCAATGCGGCGCAGGTTGCAACGAGTCCTGCCGCGATAAGGGGGCCTAGTCGCTTCTGAACGGAGTCGTATTTCATGCGATTCATCGCGCTGCTGTCGACCAGGTATTGCGGGCTTACTTCCATGCTTCGGAGCTCAGCCTCTCAAGTTCGTCCGGGTCGCGTTCGCTCATCATCTCGATGAATTCTTGTACCAGCTTCTGCCGCACCACTTCTTTCAGCGCCGCATTCACCGTGTCGCGGTTGCTGGAGGTTCCGAGGAGGCGTTGCGCTTCGGCCAAGCTCGGCTCATCGACGTTTTCGACTGTTCGACCCACGTCGCGTCCCCTTCCGTCTCCGAGGCTTGCTCTGGCTGGGCCCGGGCGATTGCTGACTCTCTGCTGAGCATGCGGAGCACATCGCACCCACGATGAAGAAATTGTCTATCCGAATCATCATAGGTTCAAGCGGGGGAGCGAACTTGCGACAGCGGTCACACGTGTGCTCCTCTTGATAGGAGAGAGGTACTTCTCCCTTTCTCACGGCTTCCTGATAGTAGGCAAAGCACTCATTGCACTTCCAGGTTCCGTCCCCGGTTGACATGTTCCAAGTTTGCGCGACGTTCGCTTTGAGATGGCCGCATACGGATGCGGCTTCAAGGTGGTCGTCGATAAATTTAGTAGCCCATTTCTCGAACTTGGCGTTCTTAATGGGAATCCTTTTGTCTTTCGGGGTGGACTCGGCTTTAAGTCGCGTCTGCCTTGTTGCGCTTTGCAGTTGCTGCTCTAGCGTCTGCCCTGCTCGTCCTCTGTGATGTTCCAGTAGTAGAGGAGTGATGTTTTCGTCTAAAGCGGGACAGTTGTTCCGGTGTGAAATTGAGCTGTGGTTGAGGGTTGTGTTAGTGGTGTTGGCGAAGGCGAGCACTCCTACGCTTGCTCCGCAATCCGAGCAGCTTCCTGTGAAGGTGGCATCCCGGCGTACTCTGAGGGCGTATTCGAGGAGCGGTGATGCGTCGGGAGGGATTGCGGGCACGATGAAAAGAGTGTCTCCAATGGCCCAAGCCTCGTCATGTCCAGATTCCGAAACTGAAACGAGCCGAGGCTCTTTCCCCTGTGAATAGACGCCAGCCAAAGCCGCCTTACTCTCAGCTTCCCCCATGATCACCTCCGTGCGATCTCCCCTGCAGCCATGCTGCCATGCAGCTGCCTGTGGCGTCTCTACCGGCGACTCGAATCGCCGAGTCGGTACTCCTCTGGCAGGACCCTCCTGGAGCGTTCCGTCTGGTGGCTGGATCGCTCCCTTGTGGCGACTTCGTGTATGTGTCAAACAGTTGGCAGCGGGGTGACCGGGGGAGGGGGACGCTGCATGTCTGCGTTGAGTGAGGGGCGGGCTCTGCCGTCGGATTGGGCGGTGGAGCGGTTCGGGCAGCATGCCGGCCAGCTCGCTGCGGCGGTTCCGGTGCAACTGGCAAGCGCTCACGCGCGGGCTCACGCCGTGCACCTGACGGCCCGGCTGAAGAAGCGAAGCCCCTACGGCGCCACCCTGGCGGAAGCCGTGCGCGAGAATCTGGCGGATACGGCGCGGGAGCTCGGCGAAGCCGTGCGGGACGTGCGTGGGTATGAGTATGCGGTCATCAACGACCACGCGCTCTTCCCCTTCAAGTACGCCGACCGTCCGAAGCCGCTTGATCGTGCGCGGTTGGCTTCCGACGCTTCTCCAACCCGCCGCCGGATGCTCTTGGGACACGGGCCGCAGCTTCCGGAAGGCCTCTTCCCCCTCGACGACGACATGATGACGGAGGAGTACGAGGAGCTGCACGAGACGTTCGAGGCGCTCGGTGCCTCTACGAAGCTCGTTTGCCTGTTCTTCGCGGCCGACCCGGAGAACGGCATCCACGTCATCCACTGGGGAGACGCGCACCTCGAACCTGACCGCACCTTCACCTGGCTCTACAGCGAACAGCTCCCGGTCGCTCCCCAACCGCTTGAGTGACGGCCCGGGGCGGGCACGACCTGCGCCGTATCGCCGACGGTAAGCACTCTCCGCCGAAGCAGTATTTCGGCTGCCCTGAGCATCTGGACACGTGTCGCGCAGCGATCGCCTTCGGGCACAGTGGCGACCCTGCGTAGCAGTGTCCCTAACAACTGAGGGTGGTGTCTGACTGCGTGACACAACGCCGATGAACAGCGGCGGACAAGCGCGGACACCTGCGGACCATCGCAACAGGTGAGAGGCATAGCGACGCAAGGTCAGACGCCCGCCAGCTTCGGGATGAAGCGATCGCTGGGCCGTCCTCGGGCCGTCCGAGGGCGACCAACGACAATCGCTAACGGCCAACAACGACCGAGAGGGCGCGGCAGTCTGCCGCGCCCTCTCGGTACGTCTGCACAGCTAGACCCAGGTGTCCAGCCACATCCGCGAGCGCCACTGGTCGATCGGGATCGCCGTGCCCGTGTACAGGGGCCAGAAGTAGATGAAGTTCCAGGCGACCAGCAGCACCAGGACGCCCGCGCCCGTGACGCCCGCCACCCGCCGGGTTTCGCTGGAGCCCGGTGGACCGACGATCGCGCCGAGGAGCATGGCGACGGCCAGGCAGAGGAACGGGACGAAGACGATCGTGTAGAAGAAGAAGATCGTGCGGTCCTGGTACAGGAACCAGGGGAGGTACCCGGCGGCGATACCGCAGGCGATCGCGCCGGCCCGCCAGTCGCGGCGGAAGAACCAGCGCCACAGGACGTACAGGATCGCGAAGCAGGCCACCCACCACAGCAGCGGCGTGCCGATCGCGAGGACCTCGCGGGCGCACTTCTCGCCCGCGTCGGCCGGGCAGCCGTCCTTGCCGGGGGCGGGGGACTCGTAGAAGTAGGAGACCGGGCGGCCGGTGACGATCCAGCTCCACGGGTTGGACTGGTAGGTGTGCGGCGAGGAGAGGTTGATGTTGAACTTGTAGACCTCGTGCTCGTAGTGCCACAGGCTGAGCCACCAGTCCGGGAAGAGCCACGACCAGCTGCTGCTCCTGCCGTCGGCACTCGCCCAGTCGCGGTAGTAGCCGCCGTCGCCGTTGGTGGGGGAGAGGATCCAGCCCAGCCACGACAGGATGTACGTGGCGATCGCGACCGGCACGGTGGCCAGGAACGCCAGGCCGAGGTCACGCCTGAGCACCGCCGCGTACGGGCGGCCCGCGCCCGCGACCTTGCGGGTGCCGACGTCCCACAGCACGGCCAGCACGCAGAAGGCTGCCAGGACGTAGAGGCCGTTCCACTTGGTGCCGATCGCCAGGCCCAGCATCAGGCCCGCCAGCCACCGCCAGGGCCGCCATCCGAACCGGGTCGTCTCGGCGACGTGCGCGTCCGGGCGGACCCGGCCGTCGGCGTCGGCCGGCAGCGCGGCGGCGAGTTTCTCCCTGGCCCGGTCGCGGTCGATCAGCAGACAGCCGAACGCGGCCAGCACGAAGAACATCAGCACACCGTCGAGCAGCGAGGTACGCGCCATCACGAACGCCAGGCCGTCCACCGCCATCAGCGCGCCGGCCAGGCAGCCCAGGAACGTCGAGCGGAACAGACGGCGGCCGATCCGGCACAGCATCAGGATCGACAGGGTGCCGAGCAGGGCGGTCATGAACCGCCAGCCGAACGGGTTGAACCCGAACATCAGCTCGCCCAGCCCGATGACGTACTTGCCGACCGGCGGGTGCACGACATAAGCCGCGTCCGTCGGGATCGGGACGTTCCCGTTGTTCGAGAGGATGAGGTCGTTGACGTTCTTGTCCCAGTTGACCTCGAACCCGCGGTGCACGAGCGCCCACGCGTCCTTGGCGTAGTACGTCTCGTCGAATATCACCTTCTTCGGGCTGCCCAGGTTCCAGAACCGCAGCACGCCCGCGAACAGTGTCACCAGCAGCGGGCCGCCCCAGGCGGACCAGCGGGTGATCCGCCCGGCGAACTCCCTGGACACCCCGAGGACCTGCCACAACCGCGGGCTGGGCTCGACGTACGGCGGCACGAGGCGGTCGCGGACGTCGCCTCTGGGCCCCGCCGCATAACCGAAACGGCGCAGCCGTTGCTGCCACGACGGCCGCTGGTCCTGAAGGGCCTGCTCCTGCCGGGTGTCCATGGAGGACGCGGTACTGGTCACCGCGCCATCGTAGGGAACCGTGCTGTGTGAGTCCCGTGCTTGGGTGGCTCAGGTGCGGATGCGTTGGCATTCGTCGGCCCCTGGGAGGATGGGACACGTGACATCTACGCCCGGAACCCTGGTCCTCGCCGGTACTCCCATCGGTGACATCTCCGACGCCCCGCCCCGGCTCGCCGAGGAACTGGCCGGGGCCGACGTCGTCGCCGCCGAGGACACCCGGCGGCTGCGGCGGCTGACACAGGCGCTGGGCGTGACGCCCAAGGGGAGGGTCGTCTCGTATTTCGAGGGCAACGAGGCCGCCCGGACGCCGGAGCTGGTCGAGGAGCTGCTGGGCGGCGCGCGGGTGCTGCTCGTCACGGACGCGGGCATGCCGTCCGTGTCCGACCCCGGCTACCGGCTGGTCGCCGCCGCCGTGGAGAAGGACGTCAAGGTCACCGCCGTACCGGGGCCGTCCGCCGTGCTCACCGCGCTCGCGCTGTCCGGCCTGCCCGTGGACCGCTTCTGCTTCGAGGGGTTCCTGCCCCGCAAGGCGGGCGAACGGCTGTCCCGGCTGCGCGAGGTGGCCGAGGAGCGCCGGACCCTCGTCTACTTCGAGGCACCGCACCGGCTCGACGACACCCTCGCCGCGATGGCCGAGGTGTTCGGCGCGGACCGGCGGGCCGCCGTGTGCCGGGAGCTGACCAAGACGTACGAGGAGGTCAGGCGCGGCGGGCTCGGCGAGCTGGCGGCGTGGGCGGCCGAGGGCGTGCGGGGGGAGATCACCGTCGTCGTGGAGGGGGCCCCGGAGCGCGGCCCCGAGGAGCTCGACGCCGAGGAGCTCGTCCGGCGGGTGCGGGTGCGCGAGGAGGCGGGGGAGCGCCGCAAGGAGGCGATCGCCGCGGTGGCCGCCGAGGCGGGGCTGCCGAAGCGGCAGGTGTTCGACGCGGTGGTGGCGGCGAAGAACGCCGCGTCGGGGAAGAGCCCTTCCTGAGGGGCGCACAGAGGGACGCGCAGGGGGCCTGAGCAGGGCGTATCTCCTTTGAGCGTGCGCCCCATGGGTGCGCAAAGAGCCTCGCTATAAGGCAAAGCGCCGAGCCGGTCAACGGGCCGTTCGGCAAGGAACACCCAAATCGGCTCCAACACTCGACAGGCTTGCTGCGTTCGCCCCCGTGGAGGCGTCCACTGGAGCAAGGGACGTACCCGTCCCTCCCGACCAGCGGAACCCAGGAGCCGGCATGAGTGAGATCGCCGTCGTTCACGAGGCCTATTCCTTCGCCTGCATGCGCTGTGGGCACGGGTGGGAGCAGTCGTACGAGATAGAGCACCACGTGGACGCCGGCGGCCACGAGTTCGTGGTCTACGTCGCGAACGGGCAGGTCGTGCCCTCCCCGCTCTCCCGGCCCACCTGCACCAACTGCGACAACCACGTCGTACGGATCATGCGGCCGGGCCGGGTCGCCTCGGCCCGGGAGGCGGCCCACCGGCCGCACCGGACGCCGTCCGCCGTGCCCGCGCAGGCACCGACGGCAGCCGACGGGCAGCACGAGGACCACCACTGGCACCTGTCCGACCTGCTGCACCCGTTCCAGCGCAAGGCGAGCTGACCCGCTCCGGAGGCGGCGGGGGCGTGCCCCTTTCGTAGGATCGGGGCATGCCTTCGAACGCCGCCGACAAGAACGCCGCCCCGCCGCTCCCAAAACCCCTGCGGGTACCGGTCGCCGACTCCCACACCCACCTCGACATGCAGGCGGGCACCGTGGAGGAGGGGCTCGCCAAGGCCGCGTCGGTGGGCGTGACCACGGTCGTGCAGGTCGGCTGCGACGTGGCCGGCTCCCGGTGGGCGGCCGAGACGGCGGCACGGTTCGACGCCGTGCACGCGACCGTCGCCCTGCACCCCAACGAGGCCCCGCGCATCGTCCACGGCGACCCCGACGGCTGGTCCCGGCAGGGGGCGCGGCAGCCCGGCGGCGACGCGGGCCTGGACGAGGCGCTCGCCGAGATCGACCGGCTGGCCGCGCTGCCCCAGGTCAAGGGCGTCGGCGAGACGGGCCTCGACTTCTTCCGCACCGGGCCCGAGGGCAAGGAGGCGCAGGAGCGGTCCTTCCGCGCCCACATTGAGATGGCCAAGCGGCACGGCAAGGCCCTGGTCATCCACGACCGGGACGCCCACGCCGACGTCCTGCGCGTCCTGAAGGAGGAGGGCGCCCCCGAGCGCACCGTCTTCCACTGCTACTCCGGCGACGCCGAGATGGCGGAGATCTGCGCCCGCGCCGGATACTTCATGTCCTTCGCCGGCAACGTCACCTTCAAGAACGCCCAGAACCTGCGCGACGCGGTGGCCGTGGCCCCGCCGGAGCTGCTCCTGGTGGAGACCGACGCGCCCTTCCTGACGCCGGTGCCGTACCGCGGACGGCCCAACGCCCCGTATCTCATTCCGGTCACGGTGCGTGCGATGGCCGCCGTGCGCGGCATGGACGAGGACGCGCTGGCGTCGGCACTCGCGGCCAACACCGCACGCGCGTTCGGCTACTGACCCGCCGCGGGCCCGTCAACGCCGAGCCCGAACACAACTCTGGGTAGCCGCGTCACTTTGGAGAGTGACGATCGCTCCGCTAGGTTCTGGTGGCCCGATCCGGACCCCTCTGGACCCTGCGGCCCCTGGAGCGTGTCGGCGTGAGCAACTCGCAGTACCAGACGTTCGAGACCTACGGCCCGAGCGAGCCGTACCCCGATGTGCACAACGCGGAGACGCTGGCCTACGGCGTGTACGCGGCGCCGACGTCGTACGACGACACGTACCGGCCCGCCTACGAGGTGCCGGGAACTCGCGAACCCGAGCTGCCCGACCTGCCCCGGCAGAGCACGCCGCAGGCACCCGAACCCGTCGCGCGCGCCGGGACGGCCGGGGTGAGCGGGCGGGCCGCGCGGCGGCGCCGGGCCCGGTACGCGGAGCGATCGGACACCACCATGCGGCGGCTGCTTCCCCAGGCGCTGGTCGTCGCCTTCCTCGCGGGCGGCACCACCGCCTTCGTCGCCAAGGACAAGGCGATCGAGCTGAGCGTCGACGGCAGACAGCGCACCCTGCACACCTTCGCCGACGACGTCACCGAACTGCTCGCCGAGGAGGGCGTGCGGATGGGGGCGCACGACGTGGTCGCACCCGCCCCCGGCGAGGCGCTCGCCAACGGCGACGAGGTCGCGGTGCGCTACGGGCGGCCCGTGCGGCTCACACTCGACGGGCACCTGCGCGAGGTGTGGACGACGGCACGGACGGTGGACGAGGCGCTGCGACAACTGGGGGTGCGCGCGGAGGGCGCGTACATGTCCGTCTCGCGCTCCCGGCCCATCGGACGCGAGGGGCTCGCGCTGGACGTACGGACCGAACGCGCGGTGACGGTCATGGCGGACGGCCGGGCCCGCACGATCCGGACCAACGCGGCGACCGTGCGCGAGGCCGTCGAGGAGGCCGGGATCACCCTGCGCGGGCAGGACACCACCTCCGTGGCGCAGGACAGTTTCCCGCGCGACGGCCAGACGATCACCGTGCTGCGCATCACCGGCACCAAGGAGGTCCGGGAGGAGCAGATCCCCTTCGAGTCGGCGCGGATCGAGGACCCGGCCCTGTTCCGGGGCACCGAGATCGTCGAGCGGGCCGGGCAGCCGGGGCTGCGCCGGGTCACGTACTCCGTGCGGACCGTCAACGGGGTACGGCAGAAACCCCGGCGCACCCGCACCGAGGTGGTGCGCGAGCCGCGCACGCAGGTCGTGAAGGTCGGCACGAAGCAACTGCCGACGTCCGTCCGGGGCGCCGACCACCTCGACTGGCAGTCCCTGGCGACCTGCGAGTCCGGCGGCCGGCCGAACGCCGTCGACCCCTCGGGGACGTACGGCGGCCTCTACCAGTTCGACACCCGGACCTGGCAGAGCCTCGGCGGCCAGGGCCGCCCCCAGGACGCGACGGCGGCGGAGCAGACCCATCGCGCCAAGAAGCTGTACGTACGGCGGGGGTCGAGCCCCTGGCCGCACTGCGGGACGCGGCTGCACGGGTGAGGGGGTCCCGGCTGAGCCCCGTACCCTTGTCGGGTGAGCAGCCCCACCCCAGACGCCCTCCTCGGCGCCTCCGACGTCCGTGAACTCGCGGCGGCCCTCGGTGTGCGTCCCACCAAGCAGCGCGGTCAGAACTTCGTGATCGACGCCAACACGGTCCGCCGCATCGTGCGCACCGCGCAGGTCCGCCCCGACGACACGGTGGTCGAGGTGGGACCGGGACTCGGCTCGCTCACGCTCGCCCTGCTGGAGGCCGCCGACCGGGTCACCGCCGTCGAGATCGACGACGTCCTCGCCGCGGCGCTGCCCGCCACCGTCGAGGCCCGGATGCCTCAGCGGGCCGGCCGGTTCGCGCTGGTGCACTCCGACGCGATGCAGGTGCGGGAGCTGCCCGGCCCGGCGCCGACCGCGCTGGTCGCCAACCTCCCGTACAACGTGGCCGTGCCGGTGCTGCTGCACATGCTGGAGACCTTCCCGAGCATCGAGCGCACCCTGGTGATGGTCCAGTCGGAGGTCGCCGACCGGCTCGCCGCCCCGCCCGGCTCGAAGGTGTACGGCGTCCCCTCGGTCAAGGCCAACTGGTACGCCGAGGTCAAGCGGGCCGGTGCCATCGGGCGCAACGTCTTCTGGCCCGCTCCGAACGTCGACAGCGGGCTGGTCGCGCTGGTGCGGCGGGCCGAACCGATCAAGACCACCGCCTCCCGGCGCGAGGTCTTCGCCGTCGTGGACGCCGCGTTCGCCCAGCGCCGCAAGACCCTGCGGGCCGCGCTGGCCGGCTGGGCCGGGTCGGCGGCCGCCGCCGAGGCCGCCCTCGTCGCCGCCGGGGTCTCGCCGCAGGCGCGCGGGGAGGGGCTCACGGTCGAGGAGTTCGCCCGGATCGCGGAACACCGCGCCGCCGAGGACACCCAGCACGAGGAGCCCGGCACGTGAGCGTCACCGTCCGCGTCCCCGCCAAGGTCAACGTCCAGCTCGCGGTCGGCGCCGCCCGACCCGACGGCTTCCACGACCTGGCCAACGTCTTCCTCGCGGTCGGCCTGTACGACGAGGTGACGGTGACCCCGGCCGACACGCTGCGCGTGACCTGCGCCGGGCCGGACGCCGACCAGGTACCGCTGGACCGTACGAACCTGGCGGCCCGCGCGGCCGAGGCGCTGGCCGGGCGGTACGGCCGTGAGGCCGCCGTCCACATCCACATCGCCAAGGACATCCCGGTCGCCGGAGGCATGGCGGGCGGCAGCGCGGACGGCGCCGGGGCCCTCCTGGCCTGTGACGCCCTGTGGGGCACGGACGCCTCCCGCGAAGAACTCCTCGACATCTGCGCCGAGTTGGGCAGCGACGTGCCGTTCAGCCTGGTGGGCGGGGCGGCACTGGGCACCGGACGCGGCGAGAAGCTCACGCCCCTCGAGGTCGGCGGGAGCTTCCACTGGGTGTTCGCGATGGCGGTGCGCGGGCTGTCGACCCCGGCCGTCTTCCGCGAGTTCGACCGGCTGGTGGAAGGGCTGGACGTGCCCGAGCCGGTCGCCTCCCAGCCGCTGCTCGACGCCCTCGCCAAGGGCGACCCGGACGCGCTCGCCGCCGCCGTCTCCAACGACCTCCAGCCCGCCGCCCTCTCCCTCTTCCCGGAACTGGCCGACACCCTCGCGGCCGGCCGCGAGGCCGGTGCCCTCGCCATGCTCGTCTCGGGCTCGGGCCCCACCACCGCGTTCCTCACACCGGACGCCGAGTCGGCCCAGGCGGTGGCGACGGCGCTGCGGACGTCCGGCACGTGCCGCAGCGTGCGGGTGGCGGCGGGCCCGGCGCCGGGCGCGACGGTGATCGACGGCTGACCGCGGGACGCGAGGCGAGGGGGCGACCGTCCGCCCGACTACCCTGGAAGGTCGATCGTCCCCCCTGTCAGGAGAGAAATGGCCGTCAACCTGGTCAATGTCGAGAACGTCAGCAAGGTGTACGGCACTCGTGCCCTCCTCGACGGCGTGTCGCTCGGCGTCTCCGAAGGGGACCGCATCGGCGTGGTCGGCCGCAACGGTGACGGAAAGACCACCCTCATCCGGATGCTCGCCAAGCTGGAGGACGCCGACACCGGCCGCGTCACGCACTCCGGCGGTCTGCGGATCGGGGTCCTCACCCAGCACGACTCCCTGGACCCCACCGCCACCGTCCGGCACGAGGTCATCCGGGACATGGCCGACCACGAGTGGGCCGGCAACGCCAAGGTCAGGGACGTGCTCACCGGGCTGTTCGGCGGGCTCGACCTGCCCGGCTTCCCGCAGGGCCTCGACACCGTCATCGCCCCGCTGTCCGGTGGCGAGCGGCGCCGCATCGCGCTGGCCAAGCTCCTCATCGAGGAGCAGGACCTGATCGTCCTGGACGAGCCCACCAACCACCTCGACGTCGAGGGCATCGCCTGGCTCGCCCGGCACCTGCGCGAGCGCCGGTCCGCGCTCGTGTGCGTGACCCACGACCGGTGGTTCCTGGACCAGGTCTGCACGCGGATGTGGGACGTGCAGCGCGGAGACGTCTTCGAGTACGAGGGCGGCTACTCCGACTACGTCTTCGCCCGCGCCGAGCGTGAGCGCATCGCCGCCACGGAGGAGACCAAGCGGCAGAACCTGGTCCGCAAGGAACTGGCGTGGCTGCGGCGCGGAGCCCCGGCCCGTACGTCCAAGCCGCGCTTTCGCGTGGAGGCGGCCAACGAGCTCATCGCGGACGTGCCGCCGCCCCGGGACAGCAGCGAGCTGATGAAGTTCGCCTCGTCGCGGCTCGGGAAGACCGTCTTCGACCTGGAGGACGTGACCGTCCAGGCCGGCCCCAAGGTGCTGCTCAAGCACGTGACCTGGCAGCTCGGTCCCGGCGACCGGATCGGTCTCGTCGGGGTGAACGGCGCCGGGAAGACCTCCCTGCTGCGGGCCATGGCCGAGGCCGCCCGGACGCAGGGCGAGACCCAGCCGGTCGGCGGGCGGGTCGCCGTCGGCAGGACCGTCAAGCTCGCCTACCTCTCCCAGGAGGTCGCCGAGCTCAACCCGAACCTGCGGGTGCTGGAGGCCGTGCAGCAGGTGCGGGAGCGCGTCGACCTCGGCAAGGGACGCGAGATGACCGCCGGGCAGCTGTGCGAGACGTTCGGCTTCAACAAGGAGAAGCAGTGGACCCCCGTCGGGGACCTCTCCGGCGGTGAGCGGCGGCGGCTGCAGCTGCTGCGGCTGCTGATGGACGAGCCCAACGTGCTCTTCCTCGACGAGCCCACCAACGACCTCGACATCGAGACCCTCACCCAGCTCGAGGACGTCCTCGACAGCTGGCCCGGCTCGATGATCGTCATCTCCCACGACCGGTTCTTCGTCGAGCGCACCACCGACCGTGTCTTCGCCCTCCTCGGCGACGCCACCCTGCGCATGCTGCCGCGCGGCATCGACGAGTACCTGGAGCGCCGCCGCCGGATGGAGGAGGCGGCAGCCGCCTCGGTCCCCGCACCGGCCGCCGCGCACAAGGCCGTTCCGGAGAAGAGCGCCGCCGACCAGCGTGCCGCCAAGAAGGAACTCCAGAAGATCGAGCGGCAGTTGGACAAGGTCTCCGAGCGCGAGGCCAAGCTGCACGCGCAGATCGCCGACAACGCCACCGACTTCGAGAAGGTGGCCAAACTCGACGCCGAGCTGCGGGACTTGGCCGGCGAGCGCGACGACCTGGAGCTGCGCTGGCTGGAACTCGCCGAGGAGGCGTGAAGGGCGCGTGAAGGCGCATAACGGGGGCGTCACGGGCCGGTTCTCCCTTGGGAACAGGGGCTGAACCGGCCCGGTGCACTGTCGGTGCCGGGTGATACAAAGAGCCGTCTGAGAACTTGACGAGTACGACTCTGGGTCACAACGAACCTCAGGGCGTGGCTAAAAATCAGTGATGGAACGGGGGAACGCGCTGATGGCTCAGCCGCCCAACCAGCCGCCGCAGGGTGGCTTCGGAGCGCCGCAGGACCAGCCGGAACAACAGCCGCAGGGGGGTTTCGGGGCCCCGCCGCCGCCCCAGGGGCCGCCCCAGACGCCACCGCCTCCGCAGACCCCGCCGTCCGGCGCACCGCAGCCAGGCTACGGCTACCCGCAGCAGCCCCCGCAGCCCTCCGGCCCGTACGCCCAGCCCGGCCCCTACGCCCAGCAGGGTCCGTACGGCGCGCCGGGTGCGCCCGGACCGTACGGCCAGCCGCAGCAGCCGGGTCCGTACGGCCAGCCGCAGGGCTACGGCTACCCGCAGCAGCCCCAGTTCCCGGGTGGGCCCGGTACTCCGCCGCCGCCCGGCTCGGGGAACCGTTTCAAGGGCAAGCCGGCCGTCATCATCGGTGCCGCCGTGGCCGCCCTGCTCGTCGTCGGCGGGACCGTGTACGCGGTCGCCGGCGGCGGTGACGAGGAAAAGAAGCCGGTCGCCCAGAAGAGCGACGACCCCAAGCCCACCGCCTCCGACTCCCCGGTCAACCCGGGTGACGGCAGCGGAGCCGGCGGCGCGGACCCGGAGAACCTCAACGACGGCCGCAAGGCCGGCGAGGCCAAGGTGCTCTGGTACAAGGAGGCACCCGACGCACCTGGTGACGGGGCTGACGCGCCCGGCATGTGGATCACCGACAAGACCGCGGTGAAGGCGGCGTACAAGCAGCTCGTCGCGTACAACGTGGGTGACGGCGCCCCCACTTGGGACACGATCACCTTCGATCAGAAGATCTGCGCGGTCACCCCGCAGAAGACGTCCGACGACAAGATCGTCGTCGCGTACATGAACGGCAGCAGCGACCGCGCCGAGTGCAACCAGCTCCAGGAGATCGACCTCGACACCGGTGAGAAGGGCTGGACCGGCGAGGTCGCCGACGGCGCGCTGTTCGACAGCACCGCCTCCATCGAGCTCTCCATCACCGGCAAGACGCTGATGGTGGGCCGCTCGCAGTCCGGCACGGCGTACGACGTGACGACCGGCAAGAAGCTCTTCGACAAGAAGAAGTACGGCAACGCCTGCTTCCCGACCGCGTTCGCGGGCGGCGCCCGGCTCGTCGTCGTCGCCTCCTGCGACGCCACCAAGTCGACCGAGCACGACGAGATGCAGGAACTGGATCCCACCACCGGCAAGGTCAAGTGGACCCAGAAGTTCGACAAGGGCTGGAGGGTCGAGCACACCTACTCCATGGACCCGCTGGTCGTCTACAGCACCAACGACGACAAGAAGGCGTGGAACATCTCCACCCTCACCGCCACCGGCAAGTTCCGTTCGCAGGTCGACTTCGACGAGGAGTTCGCCCCCCAGTGCGGCTGGGGTTTCCTCGGCGGTGACCTCCAGGCCTGCGAGGGTGTGGCCGCCGACGCCGACAACCTCTACCTGCCCACCGAGGCGACCACCGGCGCGAACGAGATCGTCGCGATCAGCCTCGCCAGCGGCAAGGAGAAGTGGCGGGTGAAGTCCCCGGCGGACGAGTCGATGCTGCCGATGAAGGTCGAGGACGGCAAGCTCGTCGCGTACGTCGAGCCGTCGTACGACAAGGGCGGCCGGATCGTGTCGATCCCGACGACCGGCGGCAAGCACACGCCGACGACGCTGCTGCAGATGCCCGAGGGCACCGTCGACATCGAGAGCGGCTTCTACTCGAAGGCCATCGACTGGGTGGACGGGCGCTTCTACATCTCGACCACCCGGCTGGCCGGCGACACCGACGCGAAGGAGAAGTTGATGCTCGCCTACGGCAAGTGAGCCTCCTCCGACGGTGTTCCGCCGTCCCCGCCGCCGTCCCCGCCGCTGTCCCCGCCGACTCCGCCTCCGAGGTACTCACGTCATGACCCAGCCCCCGCCGCCGCCCAACCAGCCGCCGCAGCAGGGCGGATTCGGCCCGCCGCAGGACCAGCCGCCGCAGCCGCAGGACCAGCCGCCGCAGCCGCCGGCCCAGACTCCGCAGCCGAGTCAGCCCGCTCAGCCGGCCCAGCCTCCGCAGCCGGCGGGCGGTTTCGGCGCGCCCCAGGCACCCCAGCCGCCGCAGGACCCCCGGGCGCCCCAGGCCACCCCGCAGACGCCCCCGCCGCCTCCGCCGGGCCAGCCCCAGCCGGGCTACGGCTACCCGCAGTCGCCCCAGCCGCCGCAGCCCCCCGCGGGTTACGGCTATCCGCAGGCGGCGCCGCCGCAGGCCCCGCAGCCGCCGACGGGCTACGGCTACCCCGGCCAGCAGCCCAACCCCTACGGCCAGCAGCCGAACCCGTACGGCCAGCAGCCCGGTTACGGCTACCCGCAGGCGACCGTGCCGATGCAGCCGCAGGCCGGGGCGGCCGGCGGCAAGAAGTTCAACGCGCAGCTGCTCATCATCGTGGCGGCGGTCGTCGCGATCGCGCTGATCATCGGTGGTGGCGTCTGGTACGCCTCCTCCGGTGACGAGGGCGGCAAGAAGGACGACACCGCGAGCTCCGGCGGCGCCACCGGCGGCACCGACGACAAGAGCGGCGGAAGCACCGGCGGCGACACGGACAGCGGCGGCACCACGGGCACCTCCACCACCCCGGTGGAGAAGGTTCCCTCCAGCCCCGCCGCCAAGGTCCTCTTCCAGGTCCCGGCCCCCGAGGTCGGCAAGGACAGCACCATCTCCACGGCCGGCTCCTGGCTCACCGACAAGGTGTACGCCAAGAGCGGTGTCGCCGAGATCGTCGGCTACGACCCCGACAAGGGCACCAAGCTCTGGACGATCAAGCTCCCCGGCCCGGTGTGCCAGGGCAGCAAGTACGCCACCACCGACAACAAGACGGCGATCGTCTACCAGCCGAAGATGCCGACGAAGGCCGAGCCCTCGCACGGCTGCAGCCAGATCGCGGCGATCGACCTCGCGGCCGGCAAGAAGCTGTGGACGAAGACCGCCAACTCCGGTGACGAGCCGATCAGCTTCAACAACATCACCGTCAGCGCGAACACCGTCGCCCTGGGCAGCTCCAGCGGCGGCGCCGCCTTCGACCTCACCTCCGGCAAGCAGTTGTGGGCCCCGAAGCCGACCGACACCTGCTACGACGCCGGGTACGGCGGCGGCCCGAAGCTGGTGGCGGTGCGCCGGTGCGGTGCGTACGACGCTCCCGAACTGCACGTGCAGACCATCGACCCCAAGGGCGGGAAGGTGATCTCCGACTACAAGATGGCCACGGGTATCTCCTACGCCAGTGTCGTGTCGACCGACCCGCTGGTCGTGGCCGCCGACGTCGGCGAGGCCGCGAAGGACGGCAGCGGCATCTCGGACTTCTTCTCCATCGACAACAAGACCGGCAAGCTGCGCACCCGTATCTCGGCGCCGAGCGACCAGTACGCGGCCAACTGCGACGGCATCACCAAGGTCGAGGCGTGCCACCAGATCGCGGTCGGCAACGACCGGCTCTACCTGGCGACCGAGGAGCACGACGGCGCCGGCGAGTTCGCGCAGACCAACGAGATCGTCGCGATCGACCTCGCCACCGGCAAGCAGACCGGCCAGCGCGCCGACGCCGGTGACGACTACACGATCATGCCGCTGCGGATGGACGGCACCAACGTCATCGCGTACAAGCGTCCGCCGTACGACAAGGGCGGTCAGATCGTCAGCATCGACGGCGGTTCCTTCAAGGAGACCAAGCTGCTGGAGAACCCTGCCACGGAGTCGGTGCGCGACGTGGAGACCAGCATGTCGCCGGACTACTCCGAGATCCTCTACTCGCAGGGGCACCTGTTCATGTCCGACGTCTTCGCCAGTTCCCTGGGCGGTTCGGACAAGGACTACCTGGTGATCGCGTTCGGCGCGAGCTGAGCCGATCGAGCGGCCTCCCGGAGCGGCCCCGCCCCTGTTCAGGGGCGGGGCCGTGCGCGTACCGCTCATCACCCTCGGAATGCGGGAAAACCCAGAAATTCCGTCGATCCGGGGCACTTCTCTCCCGTTAGGGGAAGCGCAACGTCGAACAAGCGTGTAGCTTCCGGGGGCATGAAGGGCGGGGGGAGCCGGGAGGGGGCTTCTGTCCGTGCGGACCAGTGGGCATCCATAGTGGGGCATCCATGGTGGGGCATCCACACACGGATCCATTGGGGGGACTGGGGGGTTGCTCGATGGGAGTTCGGCTCATGGTGGTCGACGACCACCGACTGCTCGCCGAGGCGTTGGCCTCGGCGCTGAAACTGAGGGGGCACCGGGTACTCGCCGCGGCGGCGCCCGCCGCGGGCGCGGCGGAACTGGTGATCAGCCGGTCACCGGAGGTGTGCCTGCTGGGGACGGCGACACCGGCGGAGCCGGGGATGTTCGACCCGGTGGTGCGGATCAAGCGCGAGCGTCCGCAGGTGGCGGTGCTGGTGCTGGGCCCGGTGCCCAGCCCGCGCGGGATCGCGGCGGCGTTCGCCGCGGGGGCCTCCGGCTACGTACGGCACGACGAGCGGATCGAGGGCGTCGAGCGGGCGATCATGAAGGCCCGGTCGGGAGAGGCGGCGGTGGCGCCGCAGCTGCTGCAGGGCGCGTTCAGTGAACTGCTCAACCCGGTGGCCCAGCCGGACGACGAGGGCCAGCGTCTGCTCCAGATGCTGACCCCCCGGGAGGTCGAGGTCCTGGTCCGGGTCGCCGACGGCGAGGACACCCGCCTGATCGCGGCCGGCATGGGCATCGCCCCGTCCACGGCCCGCACCCATGTCCAGCGGGTCCTGATGAAGCTCGGGGTGGGATCGAGGCTGGAGGCGGCGGCGCTGGCGGCCCGGACGGGACTGCTGGACCGCGCGGGCCCGGTACCGCACTCACCACCGGAGGCGGAGGCGGGGGCGGAGTTCTAGGAGCCGGGTGCGGTCCGGACGACGACGGACGGCAGGCGGGGCACGGCATCCGCCACGCCCCGCCTGCCGACTCACGTCCCGCTGGGCCGGACGGTGTCACGCCCCGCCGCTGTGGAAGAAGCCGTCAGTCCTTCGGCTCGTCCCCCGCCACCACGTCCGGCGGCGGCGGAGCCACCGGTCGCAGCTTCAGCCACGCCAGGAAGAACAGGCCCAGGGCCAGCATCCCCAGCCCGGTCCACAGGTTGATGTTGACGCCCTCGGCCTTGTCGATGTCGGCGTCGGAGGCGGTGATGCCGGCGATCGTGACGATGACGCCGTAGAGGACGAACAGGCCGCCGATGATGCGGCGGATGTCGAAGAGGCGGGCCGCGGTCGCGGACTTGGTCTGGAGTTCGGAGACCTGCCGCTGGACGTCCTTGTCGGAGTATCCGTGGTGTTCGGGGTGAGCGGGGCGCTCGGGGTGCTCGGGCATGGTGTTTCCAATCCTCCCGCGATCAGAACGAGAACGGGATGTAGCAGGCGGCCGCGAGGATCACCGCGCTCCAGCCCAGCAGGGCCGGCTTGCGGTACCAGGCGTCGTCGCCCGCGGCGGGCGGCTCGGACATGCCCGGGGAGCGGGTGCCGTAGACCAGGCCCTCGAGTTCCTCGGCGGGCTTGGGCGCGGTGAACAGCGACACGGCGATCATGACGACCGCGCCGGCCACGAACCCGGCGATCGCGGAGACGAAGTTGGCGCCCTGGTCCGAGGGGATGTCGATGATGCCCTGCTTGTAGATCCAGAAGTAGTTCACCATCGCCGCCGTGGTGCCGGCGAGCAGGCCCCAGAAGCCGGACTTCATGGAGGCGCGCTTCCAGAACATGCCGATGATGAAGACGACGAACATCGGGACGTTGAAGAAGGAGAACAGCGTCTGGAGGTAGCTCATGATGTTCGAGAAGGACGCGGCCAGGAAGGCGGTGCCCACCGACGCGGCCACGCCGATCGCCGTGATCAGGCGGCCGAAGCGGACGTAGTACCCGTCCTCGCGGTCCCTGACCACGTACTTCTGCCAGATGTCCGTGGTGAACACCGTGTTGAAGGACGACACGTTGGCCGCCATGCCCGCCATGAACGCGGCCAGGAGGCCGGTCACCGCGATGCCCAGGACGCCGTTCGGGAGCAGTGACTGCATGAGGTACGGGATCGCGTCGTTGTACTGGAGGTCCGAGCCGGACGTGCCGATCTTCGGGACCAGGACGGCGGCGACCAGGCCCGGGATCATCACCAGGAAGACGATGAAGATCTTCGGGAACGCGGCGATCAGGGGGGTGCGCTGGGCCGCCGAGAGGTTCTTCGCCGACAGGGCTCGCTGGACCTCGGCGAAGTTGGTGGTCCAGTAGCCGAAGGAGAGGACGAAGCCGAGGCCCAGGACGATGGTCAGCCAGTTGGCGCCCAGCGGGTTCTCACTGCCGATGCCGGTTCCGCCCCACGAGGTCATGAAGTCGGCGCCGTGGGTCGCGGTCAGGGAGTCGGACAGGCCGTCCCAGCCGCCGACCTTCTTCAGACCGAGGAAGGTGATCGGGATGAGGGCGGCCAGGATCACGAAGAACTGCAGGACCTCGTTGTAGATGGCCGAGGAGAGGCCGCCGAGGGTGATGTAGGCGAGGACGAAGAAGCCGGCTACGACGATGGCGACCCATTCCGGCCAGCCGAGCAGTGCCTCGACCACGATCGCGAGGGCGTAGAGGTTGACGCCGGCGATGAGGATGGCGGCGAAGGCGAACAGGATCGAACTGAGCAGGTGTGCCGCCTTGTCGAAGCGCAGCAGCAGGAACTCGGGGACCGAGCGGACCTTGCTGCCGTAGTAGAAGGGCATCATCACCAGGCCGAGGAAGACCATGGCCGGGATGGCGCCGATCCAGTACCAGTGGGTGGTGTAGACGCCGTACTGCGCGCTGTTGGCGGCCATGCCGAGGATCTCGGTGGCGCCCAGGTTCGCGGCGATGAAGGCGAGGCCGGTGACCCAGGCGGGCAGGGAGCGGCCGGAGAGGAAGAAGTCGAGGCTGGTCTTCACCGAGCGGCGGGCGGCGAAGCCGATGCCGAGGACGACCACGAAGTAGATGCCGAGGATCGTGTAGTCGAGCCAGTTCGTGGGGAGTCGTAGCTCGGCCGCCAGGTCGGCCGCCTGGTATGTGGGGGTTCGCATGCGTACTCGCTTCGTTGCGTGAACTGATCCAGCACGGAACCTATGCCTCCGTGTTCAGTTATTGAACACTTCTGGTGATGCTCTTTGTTTGATTGTGATATTGACGCTCCTGGTGAGTTGTGTTCCAATGTGTTTGGTTCTGTTTGATGATTGTGTGGCTCGAATGAGGAGTCCGGCGTGAAGAAGACCTCGACCCTGCTGGCCGACGGTCGCGAGCTCATCTACTACGACCTGCGTGACGACACGGTGCGGGACGCGGCCGACCGCCGCCCGCTGGACCGGACCGTCACCACGTCCGAGGTCCGCCGCGACCCCCTGCTCGGCGACCGGGTCGCCATCGCCTCGCACCGGCAGGGCCGCACCTACCACCCGCCGGCCGACGAGTGCCCGCTGTGCCCGTCCCAGGGCGACCGGCTGAGCGAGATCCCGGACTCGGCGTACGACGTCGCGGTCTTCGAGAACCGGTTCCCCTCGCTGGCGGGCGACTCCGGCCGCTGTGAGGTCGTCTGCTTCACCTCCGACCACAACGCGTCCTTCGCGGACCTGACCGAGGAGCAGGCGCGGCTGGTCCTGGAGGCGTGGACGGACCGGACGTCGGAGCTGTCGCATCTGCCCTCCGTGGAGCAGGTCTTCTGTTTCGAGAACCGGGGCGCCGAGATCGGTGTGACGCTGGGTCACCCGCACGGGCAGATCTACGCCTACCCCTTCACCACGCCCCGCACCTCGCTGATGCTGCGCTCGGTGGCGGCCCACAAGGAGGCGACCGGAGGCGAGAACCTCTTCGACGCGGTCGTGGAGCGTGAACTCGCCGGGGAACGGGTCGTTCTGGAGGGCGAGCACTGGGTCGCCTTCGTGCCGTACGCGGCGCACTGGCCGTACGAGGTGCACCTGTACCCGAAGCGCCGGGTGCCCGACCTGCTCGGGCTCGACGAGGAGGCGCGCACAGAGTTCCCCCAGGTGTATCTGGAACTCTTGAGGCGCTTCGACCGGATCTTCGGTGAGGGTGAGGCTCCGACGCCGTACATCGCCGCTTGGCACCAGGCGCCGTTCGGCGCGCTGGAGGAGTTCGAGGGCGTCAGTCGTGACGACTTCGCGCTGCATCTCGAGCTTTTCACCATCCGCCGCACTTCCGGCAAGCTGAAGTTCCTCGCGGGCTCCGAGTCCGGCATGAACGTGTTCATCAACGACATCCGGCCGGAGGCCGCGGCACAGCGACTGCGGGAGGTAGCGAGTTCATGAGCGGTAAGTACCTGGTCACGGGCGGTGCGGGGTACGTCGGGAGCGTGGTCGCCCAGCACCTGCTGGAGGCGGGCCACGAGGTCGTCGTCCTCGACAACCTCTCCACCGGCTTCCGCGAGGGCGTCCCGGCGGGCGCGGCCTTCGTCGAGGGCGACATCCGCGACGCCGCCAAGTGGCTCGACTCCTCCTTCGACGCCGTCCTGCACTTCGCCGCCTCCTCCCAGGTCGGCGAGTCGGTCGCGAAGCCCGAGAAGTACTGGGACAACAACGTCGGCGGCACCATGGCCCTGCTCGGCGCCATGCGCGAGGCCGGCGTGCGCAGGCTCGTCTTCTCCTCCACGGCGGCCACCTACGGCGAGCCGTCCGAGGTCCCGATCGTCGAGTCCGCGCCGACCCGGCCGACCAACCCCTACGGCGCCACCAAGCTCGCCGTCGACCACATGATCACCGGCGAGGCGGCCGCCCACGGCCTGGGCGCGGTCTCCCTGCGCTACTTCAACGTGGCGGGCGCCTACGGGGAGTACGGCGAGCGGCACGACCCCGAGTCGCACCTGATCCCGCTGGTGCTCCAGGTCGCGCAGGGCAGGCGCGAGGCGATCTCCGTCTACGGCGACGACTACCCGACGCCGGACGGCACCTGCGTCCGCGACTACATCCACGTCGCCGACCTGGCCGAGGCCCACCTGCTCGCGGTCGCGGCCGCCACCCCGGGCGAGCACCTCGTCTGCAACCTCGGCAACGGCAACGGGTTCTCCGTCCGCGAGGTCGTCGAGACCGTCCGGCAGGTCACCGGCCACCCGATCCCCGAGGTCGTGGCCCCCCGTCGCGGCGGCGACCCGGCGGTCCTGGTGGCGTCGGCCGCCACCGCCCGCGAGAGGCTGGGCTGGAACCCGTCCCGCGCGGACCTCGCGGGGATCGTCGCGGACGCGTGGGACTTCGCGCAGCGGCACGCACACTAGCGGCGACGCGGCAACCAGCCGCATCGGTACGTACGGAAAGGTCAAGGGTCAGGGCATGAGCGAGGTTGTCGCAGGGGCTGTCGCCGAGCGGTTCGAGGAGCTGTACGGGGGCCGGCCGGAAGGGGTGTGGGCGGCTCCGGGCCGGGTCAACCTCATCGGCGAGCACACCGACTACAACGACGGCTTCGTCATGCCGTTCGCCCTCCCGCACGTCACCGTCGCCGCGGTGTCCCGGCGCACGGACGGCGTGCTGCGCCTGCACTCCGCCGACATCGACGGGGGTGTCGTGGAACTGCGCGTCGACGAGCTGGCCCCCGAGTCCGACCGGAACTGGACGGCGTACCCGGCGGGCGTGCTCTGGGCGCTGCGCGAGGCCGGCCACCCGGTCACCGGCGCGGACGTCCACCTGACCTCGACGGTGCCGTCCGGCGCGGGCCTGTCCTCGTCGGCGGCCCTGGAGGTCGTGGTGGCGCTCGCCCTGAACGACCTGTACGAACTCGGCCTCAAGGGCTGGCAGCTGGCCCGCCTGTGCCAGCGCGCCGAGAACGTGTACGTGGGCGCCCCCACCGGGATCATGGACCAGACCGCGTCCGCGTGCTGCGAGGCCGGCCACGCCCTGTTCCTCGACACCCGCGACCTCTCCCAGAAGCAGATCCCCTTCGACCTGGCCGCCGAGGGCATGCGCCTGCTGGTCGTCGACACCCAGGTCAAGCACGCCCACAGCGACGGCGAGTACGGCAAGCGCCGCGCCGGCTGCGAGAAGGGCGCGGCCCTGCTGGGCGTCGACGCCCTGCGCGACGTCCCGTACGACGGGCTCGACGCGGCGCTCGACCGCCTCGGCGACGAGGAGGAGGTCCGCCGGCTGGTGCGTCACGTCGTCACCGAGGACGAGCGGGTCGAACGGGTCGTCTCCCTGCTGGAGTCGGGCGACACCCGGGCCATCGGCCCGGTCCTGATCGAGGGCCACGCCTCCCTGCGCGACGACTTCCGCATCTCCTGCCCCGAACTGGACCTGGTCGTCGACACCGCGCTGGCCGCGGGCGCGCTGGGCGCCCGCATGACCGGCGGCGGCTTCGGCGGCTCGGCGATCGTGCTGGCGGAGGCCGCCGACGTCGACACCGTCACCAAGGCCGTCCAGGAGGCCTTCGCCTCCGCCGACTTCACCGCCCCGCGGGTGTTCGAGGCGGTTCCCGCGGCGGGCGCGCGCCGGATCAGCTGAGGCGCTTGGTCAACGTGTACTCCGTGATCCCCGGCGGATAGTCGGGGATCACGCACACCACGTCGTACCCCCGCTTCTCGTAGAACCTCGGCGCCTGGAAGTCCCACGTCTCCACCCGGGCCTGACGGCAGTCGCGCACCTCGCGGGCCACGCGTTCCGCCTCGGCCAGCAGGTGGGTGCCCAGGCCCGCGCCGCGGTGGCGGTCGTCGACCCACAGGTACGTCACATGGAGCCAGGTCGCCCAGGTGTGCCCGACGAGACCGGCGGCCAGGCCGTCCGATTCGTCCAGGATCCAGACGTGCAGCGGGGATTCACGCTCGCCGGGGGTGCCACGCAGGGCACGCAGGACCGGCGAGGCCGCCGTGTTCGTCTCCCGCAGCCGGGTCCGGAGAAGATCGCGCCGTTCCTTGTCGACTTCTGTCTCCATGCGAAACATGCGGCTCACCATAAACGCGTCGGACAGCCAGTTCTGCAAATAACCTTCCGCTCCTGCCCCCCGGCCGTACCCTGATGAACAGTGCCGGTGGGGGCCGGTGCTGATCAGGGGGCGAGACAGTCGGGTACGACGCCCGAAGTGGGGGTAGCGGTTCTGCACGGCGGCGGCCGTGCGGTGACGGACGCCCCCGGGCGTCGTACCCGCACACGGGTCGTCGTTCTCCGGACCGTGGGGTATCCCCTGCTCTTCAGGAGCTTGGGGAAGGGGGTTTCGTGGTTCGCATCCGAGTCCTGGTCGTCGACGACCATCGCATCTTCGCCGAGTCACTCGCCGCCGCGCTGGCGGCCGAACCGGACGTGGACGTCTCCGCGGCCGGCAGCGGTCCCGCCGCGCTGCGCAGCCTGGAGCGCGCGGCCGCCGAGGGGCGCCGTTTCGACGTGCTCCTCGTCGACGCCGACCTGGGCGGCACCGTGCCGGGCGTGCGGCCGGCCGTGCCGGTGCAGGAGGTGGGGGAGGACGGCCTCGTCGACGGGATATCGCTGGTCGTCGGGGTGCGTTCGGCGCAGCCGGGCGTACGGATCGTCGTGCTCGCCGAGAAGGACGACCCGCGGCGGGCCGCGCTCGCCCTGCAGGCCGGGGCCTCCGGGTGGGTCGCCAAGGACTGCTCGCTGTCCCGGCTCCTGACGGTCATCAGAGGGGTCCTGCGCGAGGAGACGCATCTGCCGCCCGCGCTGCTCACCGGCGTGCTGCGGGAGTTGACCGCCGCGCGCAAGCACCGCACCGAGAGCGAACGGCTGGTGGAGTCGCTCACACCGAGGGAGCGGGAGGTGCTGCGCTGCATGGTCGCGGGCCTGGGCCGCAAGGCCGTCGCCGAGCGGCTGTTCCTGTCTCCGCACACCGTCCGCACCCATATGCAGAACGTGCTCGGCAAGCTCGGGGTGCACTCCACCCTGGCGGCCGTCGCCCTCGCGCGGCGGGCCGGGGTGGGGCCTGTCGACCTAGCCGGGGATGTTGTCGAACGGGGCGGTCAACTGGCGTAGCAGTCCCGCCAGTTCGCCTCGCTGGGCGCGGGAGAGTTCCGCGAGGATCGCGCGCTCCTGGTCCAGCAGTCCGGCCAGGGCCTGGTCCGCGCGGTCCTGGCCCTCGGTCGTGAGCCGCACCAGCACACCGCGCCGGTCGCTCGGGTCGGGCAGCCGCTCGACCAGGCCCTTCTTGGCCAGCCGGTCGATGCGGTTGGTCATCGTGCCCGAGGTGACCAGGGTCTGGGTCAGCAGCTGTCCGGGCGAGAGCTGGTACGGCGTTCCCGCGCGCCTCAGTGCCGTCAGCACGTCGAACTCCCAGGGCTCCAGGCTGTGCTCGGCGAAGGCCAGCCGGCGCGCCCGGTCCAGGTGCCGGGCCAGCCTGCTGACGCGGCTGAGCACCTCGAGCGGTTCCACGTCGAGGTCCGGGCGCTCCCGGCGCCATGCTGATACCAGCCGATCGACCTCGTCCTCCATGACGATCAGTGTAGTGGTTGTGTCGACGTGAAGTCTCTTGATGTCAAGTCTCTTGACGTCAAGAGATATCGTGGGCAGGCTGGGATCCGTTGAGTACGGTCACGACGAGGAGGCCCCCATGCCCGCCCCCACCTGGGACCCCGCCCAGTACCTGCGCCACGCCGGCCACCGCGCCCGCCCCTTCGCCGATCTCCTCGCCCGCGTCCCGGGCCTGCCCACCGACCCGCCCCGCATCGCCGACCTCGGCTGCGGACCCGGCAACGTCACCACCCTGCTCGCCGACCGCTGGCCCGCCGCCAACATCACCGGCTACGACAACTCGCCCGAGATGCTCGCCGACGCCGCGGCGCACGCGGGTCCCACCCCGGGCGGCGGCCGCCTCGACTTCGCCCCCGCGGACGCCACGACCTGGGCGCCGCCGGCTCGCACGTACGACCTGATCCTCTCCAACGCCACCCTGCAGTGGGTCGAGGGCCACCTGGACGCCTTCCCCGCCTGGCTGGACGCCCTCACCCCCGGCGGGACGTTCGCCTTCCAGGTGCCCCACAACATCCACGCGCCCCTGCACGCCCTGATGCGCGAACTCGGCACCGGCATCCGCTGGAAGGACCGGCTGGGGGACGTGCTGCGGCACGTGGACTCGGTGCACGCGCCCGAGGTGTACCTCGACCGCCTCGCCCGCCTCGGCTGCGACACCGACGTGTGGGAGACGACGTACCTGCACGTCCTGCACGGTGAGGATCCCGTGCTCGACTGGGTCAAGGGCACCGGCCTGCGCCCCGTCCTCACCGCCCTGGCCGACGACCCCGAGGCCCGTGACGCGTTTGTCGCCGAGTACCGCGACCTGCTCCGCCAGGCCTACCCCACCGCCGGGTACGGCACGGTCCTGCCGTTCCGCCGGCTGTTCGCCGTGGCCCGCAAGGAGGCGTGATGCTCACCGCCGTGGACCACGTGCAGCTCGCCGCACCCCCCGGCTGTGAGGAACTGCTGCGGGGGTACTACGTCCACGTCCTGGGCATGACGGAGGTCCCCAAGCCGCCGGCGCTCGCGGCACGCGGAGGCTGTTGGTTCCGGGCGGGCTCGGTGCGACTGCACCTCGGGATCGAGCCGGACTTCCGCCCCGCGAAGAAGGCCCACCCGGGGCTTCGGGTGACGGACATCGAGGCGTACGCGGCCCGGCTGGAACACCGGGGGACCCCGGTCACCTGGGACACCGGCCTGCCGGGCCACCGGCGCTTCTACTGTCAGGACCCGGTGGGCAACCGGCTGGAGTTCCTGGAGCCGGTCACAGCCCTCTGAGGAGACGCCGAGCCCGGGGCGAGCCGGGGAGGGCGCCGGTCAGCTCTTGCGGCGTCCTATCAGATGCGGCTTGGCCTCCAGCCCGTCCAGCCCGTGCCATGCCAGATTCACCAGGTGGGCGGCGACCTCGGCCTTCTTCGGCCGGCGGACGTCCAGCCACCATTGGCCGGTCAGGGCGACCATGCCGACCAGGGCCTGCGCGTACAGCGGGGCCAGCTTGGAGTCGAAGCCGCGGCTCTTGAACTCGCGGCCCAGGATGTCCTCCACCTGGGTGGCGATGTCCGAGATGAGCGAGGCGAAGGAGCCCGTCGACTGGGGGATGGGGGAGTCCCGGACCAGGATGCGGAAACCGTCCGTGTACTCCTCGATGTAGTCGAGGAGGGCGAAGGCCGCCTGCTCGCACAGCTCGCGCGGGTGGCCGGCGGTCAGGGAGCTGGTCACCATGTCCAGCAGGCGCCGCATCTCGCGGTCGACGACGACCGCGTACAGGCCCTCCTTGCCGCCGAAGTGCTCGTACACCACCGGCTTGGAGACCCCGGCCTTCGCCGCGATCTCCTCCACCGACGTGCCCTCGAAGCCCTTGGCGGCGAAGAGGGTGCGACCGATTTCCAGCAGTTGCTGGCGGCGCTCCGCACCGGTCATCCGGGTGCGACGCGCACGCCGCGGCTTGTCATTGCTCGGGGTGCTGCTGGAGTCGGTCGCCACGCCGTCAATCATGCCGCCTCGGCGGTCTCCCTCTCGTGCCGGGAACCGTCCTCACCGGTCTTACGGCGCGAATCGATACGCGAGCGTGACGGCCAGCGCACGTCGTAGGCCCAGCCGAGCATCTCGAACCAGCGGATGAACCGCGCCGAGGAGTCCAGCTGCCACCGCTCCACGCCGTGCCGCGCCGACGTCGGGTCGGCATGGTGCAGGTTGTGCCAGGACTCGCCGCACGACAGGACCGCCAGCCACCACACGTTGCCCGACCGGTCACGCGACTTGAACGGCCGCTTGCCGACCGCGTGGCAGATCGAGTTGATCGACCAGGTGACGTGGTGCAGCAGTGCCACCCGGACCAGCGAGCCCCAGAAGAAGCCGGTGAAGGCGCCCCACCAGGACATGGTCACCAGGCCGCCGATCACCGCCGGCAGCGACAGCGACAGGATGGTGAAGGAGACGAAGTGGCGGGAGATCGCCCGGATCGCGGGGTCCTTGATCAGGTCGGGCGCGTACTTCTCCTGCGAGGTCTGCTCCTCGTCGAACATCCATGCGATGTGGGCCCACCACAGGCCCTTCATCAGTGCGGGCAGCGTCTCGCCGAAGCGCCACGGGGAGTGCGGATCACCCTCCGCGTCGGAGAACTTGTGGTGCTTGCGATGGTCGGCCACCCACCGCACCAGCGGCCCCTCGACCGCCAGCGAACCCATGACCGCCAGCGCGATCCGCAGAGGTCGCTTCGCCTTGAAGGAGCCGTGGGTGAAGTAGCGGTGGAAGCCGATCGTGATGCCGTGGCAGCCCAGGTAGTAGAAGAAGACCAGAAGGCCCAGGTCCAGCCAGCTCACGCCCCAGCCCCACGCCAGCGGCACGGCCGCCAGCAGCGCGAGGAAGGGAACGGTGATGAAGAGCAGCAGCGAGATCTGCTCGATCGAACGCTTCTGCTCGCCGCCGAGGGTGGCGGGGGACGTGGGGGAGTCGGTACTCGCCTTCGAAGGGTCTTCGATCACGTCGGAGCTTGAGGTCATGCGTGTCCCCTGTGGGGTCTGGGATTGAGGCAGGTGCCGGGCAGCGGACGCCGCACCGTGTTTCCTACGGCTCCGTAACCTACGGCGTCGTAAGTATGGCAGCGCCTAGCCCGGCGGCAAGAGCCCGAGAGTCTGCGCGTCCGCATGGACACCTATCCTTGGATCGGTCGGACAGCGCGGTCCGTTCTGATTTCTTCCCGGATGTCCGGCCCCTAAGCGGCAGCAGCCGCCTGACCGCCATCCGGGTTCCCCTCTCGGATGAGCTTCAACACTGCAAGGAGCCGCACCTGTGAGCAGTGCCGACGACCTGACTACGAGCACCATGTCGACCAGCAGCGAGCTGCGCGCCGACATCAGGCGACTGGGTGACCTCCTCGGCGAGACCCTCGTGCGACAGGAGGGTCCTGAGCTGCTCGAACTGGTCGAGAAGGTCCGCCGCCTCACTCGCGAGGACGGTGAAGCCGCCGCCGAGCTCTTGCGCGGCATTGAACTGCAGACCGCCGCCAAGCTGGTCCGCGCCTTCTCCACCTACTTCCATTTGGCCAACGTCACCGAGCAGGTCCACCGAGGCCGCGAGCTGCGCGCCAAGCGCGCCGCCGAGGGCGGCCTCCTGGCCCGTACCGCCGACCGCCTCAAGGACGCCGACCCCGAGCACCTGCGTCAGACGGTCGCCAACCTCAACGTCCGCCCGGTGTTCACGGCCCACCCCACCGAGGCCGCCCGCCGCTCGGTCCTCAACAAGCTGCGCCGCATCGCCGCGCTCCTGGAGACCCCGGTCATCGAGGCCGACCGACGCCGCTACGACACCCGGCTGGCCGAGAACATCGACCTGGTGTGGCAGACCGACGAGCTGCGCGTCGTACGCCCCGAACCGGCCGACGAGGCCCGCAACGCCATCTACTACCTGGACGAGCTGCACGCGGGCGCCGTGGGCGACGTGCTCGAGGACCTCACCGCGGAACTGGCCCGCGTGGGCGTCAGGCTCCCCGACGAGACCCGCCCCCTCACCTTCGGCACCTGGATCGGCGGCGACCGCGACGGCAACCCGAACGTCACACCCCAGGTGACCTGGGACGTCCTGATCCTCCAGCACGAGCACGGCATCAACGACGCCCTGGAGATGATCGACGAGCTGCGCGGCTTCCTGTCGAACTCCATCCGCTACACCGGCGCCACCGACGAGCTCCTGGACTCCCTCGGCACCGACCTGGAGCGCCTCCCCGAGATCAGCCCCCGCTACAAGCGGCTGAACGCCGAGGAGCCCTACCGCCTCAAGGCCACCTGCATCCGGCAGAAGCTGGAGAACACCAAGACGCGGCTGGCCAAGGGCATCCCGCACGAGGCGGGCCGCGACTACCTCGGCACCGCCGAGCTCCTGCACGACCTCACGCTGATCCAGACGTCCCTGCGCGAGCACCGCGGCGGCCTGTTCGCCGACGGCCGCATGGACCGCACGATCCGCACGCTGGCCGCCTTCGGCCTCCAGCTCGCCACCATGGACGTGCGCGAACACGCCGACGCCCACCACCACGCCCTCGGCCAGCTCTTCGACCGGCTCGGCGAGGAGTCCTGGCGCTACGCCGACATGCCCCGCGATTACCGGTGCAAGCTGCTCGCCAAGGAGCTGCGCTCCCGCAGGCCGCTCGGCCCGACGCCCGCGCCCGTGGACGCGGCCGGCGAGAAGACCCTCGGCGTCTTCCAGACCGTCAAGCGGGCCCTGGAGGTCTTCGGACCCGAGGTCATCGAGTCGTACATCATCTCGATGTGCCAGGGCGCCGACGACGTGTTCGCCGCCGCCGTCCTCGCCCGCGAGGCCGGCCTGCTCGACCTGCACGCCGGCTGGGCGAAGATCGGCATCGTGCCCCTCCTGGAGACCACCGACGAGCTCAAGGCCGCCGACACCATCCTGGAGGACATGCTCTCCGACCCGTCCTACCGTCGTCTGGTGGCGCTGCGCGGGGACGTCCAGGAGGTCATGCTCGGCTACTCCGACTCCTCGAAGTTCGGCGGCATCACCACCAGCCAGTGGGAGATCCACCGCGCCCAGCGCCGGCTGCGCGACGTCGCCCACCGCTACGGCGTCCGTCTGCGCCTGTTCCACGGCCGCGGCGGCACCGTCGGCCGCGGCGGCGGTCCCTCGCACGACGCGATCCTCGCCCAGCCCTGGGGCACCCTGGAGGGCGAGATCAAGGTGACCGAGCAGGGCGAGGTCATCTCCGACAAGTACCTCGTGCCGTCCCTGGCCCGGGAGAACCTGGAGCTCACGGTCGCCGCCACACTCCAGGCATCCGCCCTGCACACCGCGCCCCGCCAGTCCGACGAGGCGCTGGCCCGCTGGGACGCGGCGATGGACGTCGTGTCGGACGCCGCGCACGCCGCGTACCGCAGGCTCGTCGAGGACCCGGACCTGCCGACGTACTTCCTCGCGTCGACGCCGGTGGACCAGCTCGCCGACCTGCACCTCGGCTCCCGGCCCTCCCGCCGCCCCGGCTCGGGCGTCTCCCTCGACGGACTGCGCGCCATCCCGTGGGTGTTCGGCTGGACCCAGTCCCGGCAGATCGTGCCCGGCTGGTTCGGCGTCGGCTCGGGCCTGAAGGCGCTGCGCGAGGCCGGCCTGGACACCGTGCTCGACGAGATGCACGAGCAGTGGCACTTCTTCCGCAACTTCGTCTCCAACGTCGAGATGACCCTCGCCAAGACGGACCTGCGGATCGCCTCCCACTACGTCGACACCCTCGTCCCGGACGACCTCAAGCACGTCTTCGAGACCATCAAGGCCGAGCACGAACTCACCGTCCGTGAGGTGCTGAAGGTGACCGGCGAGAGCGAACTCCTCGACGCCACCCCGGTGCTGAAGCAGACCTTCGGCATCCGCGACGCCTACCTCGACCCGATCTCCTACCTCCAGGTCACGCTCCTCAAGCGCCAGCGCGACGCGGCCGCCGCGGGCGAGGCCCCCGACCCGCTGCTGTCGAGGGCGCTGCTCCTGACGGTCAACGGCGTGGCGGCGGGACTGCGCAACACCGGCTGACCCTTTCCCCGCACCCGACACGACAGTGCCCCCGGCCTCGTCCTTGAGGCCGGGGGCACTGTCGTGTGTGTGATCAGGCCTTACGGCGACGCAGCATGAGGAATCCGCCTCCCGCGACCAGCGCGGCCGCGAGACCGGCCAGCAGGCCTACGGGAGCACCGTTGCCGGTCTCGGCGAGGTCGCCGCCCGGGCCCTGGGCGGACGGGGAGGAGGAGACCGACGGGTCCGCCGACTCGCCGGTCGACGAGCCCGGGCTGGGCGACGCGGACGGGCTCGCCGACTCGCTCGCGGAGGAGCTCGGCGACGAGCTCGGCGAAGAGCTCGGGGAGGCCGACCCGGACGGCGTCGAACCGCCGCCCTCTCCGTCGTCCTCACAGTCCGTCCAGAACACCTTGTGCTTGGCGGAACCCTTCTCGCCCTCGAAGTTCCAGAACAGCTTGTAGTGGCCGTCGGGCAGCGAGAGGTCCTCGGTACGGCCGTGGCCGTCGGCATCCAGGGTGATCTCGCCGGACTTGACGGTCTCGCCCTTGACGTCGGCCGTCGGGGCCCACGCCTCGATGTGCCAGTCGACCTCCTGGACGGCGTCGAAGCCGAAGGCGTCGAGGTAGAACGTGCAGACGTGCGGCTCGTTCTTGCGGAGCTCCTCGCCGGTGGTGGCGTCGTGGATCTTCACTGTGCCGTTGTCGCCGGGAGCGGTGGCGTGTGCCAGGGGGGCGGCCACGAAGGCTGCCGCTGCGACGGCGGACAGAACGCCGGCACGAGAGAGGTTGCGCATGCAGTAGTCCATCTTCGAGATGTTTGCGGAAGATGTGGAGGGGGCGGCTCAGCATCCAGCCCGGACTGACCGCAGGTCAATCACGAACAGGCAACACTAAGTCCCTCCACAGGACTTCAGAACGGCCAAACCCCTCAGATGGTCACGAACGCCGCGGTGAGCAGCGCGATCCCCGACCCCGCCAGCGCCCACGCGACCCGCGTCCGCCGCAGCCCGCCCGCCACCACGACCGACGCGAGCAGCAGCGCACCGCCCATCGGAACCCAGGAGTAGAGGATCCCGGCCGGCCCCGAGCGGACCACCTCGTCGCTGCCGGGCTTCACCACCACGGCGTACGTCTGTCCCCCGCGCACGGCGACCGTGTCCTCGATGACCACGCTCTTCCTGGCCGTCGAACCGGTCGACGCGGGCGTGTAGGGACCCGTACAGGTCCCGCCGTCGCACCGGTCCACCAGGACCGTGCCCCGCTCCCGCCCCTTGGTGAGCATCACGTGCTGAGCGGTGCCCCAGGACCCCCACACCCCCGCGATCAGGATCAGCGCCGCGACCGTACCCATCGCCGCGAGGCGACCGAACCGCAGCGCGACGAGCGAGGCCTGACGGGAGGAGGTGGCTGTGGCAGGCATGGCGGGGATCATTGGCCATGCCTGGACGGACCGTCAACTTCGCGGGTCCCGGCGACCCGACAAGTCAGGAGTTGTACGTGCTTTGCGCCCGCTCCAGCCCCTCGATCACCAGACACTCCACCGCGTCCGCCGCCCGGTCCACGAAGTAGCCCAGTTCCTTGCGCTCCGCCGACGAGAAGTCCTTCAGCACGAAGTCCGCGACCTGCATACGGCCCGGAGGCCGCCCGATCCCGAACCGCACCCGGTGGTAGTCGGCGCCCATCGCCTTCGTCATCGACTTCAGCCCGTTGTGCCCGTTGTCCCCGCCGCCGAGCTTCAGCCTGAGCACGCCGTAGTCGATGTCCAGCTCGTCGTGGATGGCCACGATGTTCGCGACGGGCACCTTGTAGAAGTCCTTGAGGGCGTTCACCGGACCACCCGACAGGTTCATGTACGACATCGGCTTCGCCAGCACCACCCGCCGGTTCGCCGGCCCGGGCGGCCCGATCCGCCCCTCCACGACCTGCGCCTGCGCCTTCCCGGCCCGCTTGAACCTGCCCCCCATCCGCTCCGCGAGCAGATCGGCGACCATGAAGCCGACGTTGTGCCGGTTGGCGGCGTAGTCCGGCCCCGGATTGCCGAGGCCGACGATCAGCCAGGGGGCGCCTGCATCGGTCGTCACCTACGTGTCTCCTTGATACGCGCCAGCCGCCGCTCCCGACGGGAACAGCGGCTGACGAAACGACGAAGCCGAGGATCAGGCCTCGGCGGACTCGGCGCCCTCGGCGTCCTCGCCCTCCGCGGACTCCTCGGCCTGCGCGGCCAGGACCTGCAGGACGACCGTGTCACCCTCGACGGCCAGCGTGGTGCCCTTCGGCAGGGTGATGTCCTTGGCGAGGATGGAGTCGCCGGCCGTCAGGCCCTCGACGGACACGGTGACCGACTCGGGGATGTGAGTGGCCTCGGCCTCGACCGGAAGCGCGTTCAGGACGTGCTCCAGCAGGTTGCCGCCCGGGGCCAGCTCGCCCTCGGTGTGCACGTAGATCTCGACGTTGACCTGCTCGCCGCGCTTCACCAGCTGGAGGTCGACGTGCTCCAGGAAGCCCTTGATCGGGTCACGCTGCACGGACTTCGGGATCGCCAGCTCGTTGCTCTTGCCGTCGATGTCCAGGGCGATCAGGACGTTCGGCGTGCGCAGCGCGAGCAGCAGCTCGTGGCCCGGAAGGGTCAGGTGGATCGGGTCGGAACCGTGACCGTACAGAACGCCGGGAACCTTGTTGTCACGGCGGATGCGGCGGGCGGCACCCTTGCCGAACTCGCTACGGGTCGACGCGGTCAGCTTGACCTCGGACATGGGGATCACTCCTCGTAGAACTCGGAACGGACGTGGTCACCCGGCCACGAACGGCCTGCTACGAAGAGCGCGTCGATAACGGACAGCCGGCCCACCGTCGTACAGGTACGGACGGAGAACGGCCTCCCTCGCCGAGCAACTGCAGCAGTCTACTCGGAGTGGGAGGCCGCACCCAAAAGGATCTTCCGGCGAACCCTTACTGCTCGTCGAAGAGGCTCGTCACCGAACCGTCCTCGAACACCTCACGCACCGCGCTCGCGATCGTCGGTGCGATCGACAGCACCGTGATCTTGTCGAGCTCCAGCTCGTTCGGGGTGGGCAGGGTGTTGGTGAAGACGAACTCGCTCACCTTGGAGTTCTTCAGGCGGTCGGCCGCCGGACCCGACAGCACACCGTGCGTCGCCGTCACGATGACGTCCTCGGCGCCGTGCGCGAACAGCGCGTCCGCGGCGGCGCAGATCGTGCCACCCGTGTCGATCATGTCGTCGACGAGGATGCACACGCGGCCCTTGACCTCACCCACGACCTCGTGGACGGTCACCTGGTTCGCCACGTCCTTGTCGCGGCGCTTGTGCACGATCGCCAGCGGCGCACCGAGCCGGTCGCACCAGCGGTCCGCGACCCGCACCCGGCCGGCGTCCGGGGACACCACCGTGAGCTTGTTCCGGTCCACCTTCGCGCCCACGTAGTCCGCGAGCAGCGGCAGCGCGAACAGGTGGTCGACGGGGCCGTCGAAGAAGCCCTGGATCTGGTCCGTGTGCAGGTCCACGGTCAGGATGCGATCGGCGCCGGCCGTCTTCATCATGTCCGCGATCAGACGCGCCGAGATGGGTTCACGCCCACGGTGCTTCTTGTCCTGCCGCGCGTAACCGTAGAACGGCACGATCACGGTGATGGAGCGGGCCGACGCGCGCTTCAGCGCGTCGATCATGATCAACTGCTCCATGATCCACTTGTTGATCGGAGCCGTGTGGCTCTGGATCAGAAAGCAGTCCGCACCACGAGCCGACTCCTGGTAACGCACATAGATCTCGCCGTTAGCGAAGTCGAAGGCCTTCGTCGGGACAACCCCGACACCCAGCTGCTGGGCGACCTCCTCGGCAAGCTCGGGGTGGGCGCGGCCGGAGAAGAACATCATCTTCTTCTCGCCGGTCGTCTTGATCCCGGTCACAGCACTGTCTCCTCAGAGGTGTCTCAACTGGGTACCGATCGACCGTCTCAGCTGGCTGCGAGAGGCCGTCTCGGCTGGTGGGGTGCGGGTGTGCACTTATCACGGTACGCCGAGTTCGAGGCGCCCGTTTCCGGTCAGCCTTCGCTCTCGCCCTGCCGGGACGCCGCCTCGGCCGCCTTCGCGGCCGCGCTCCCCGGACGCTTGCGAGCCACCCAACCCTCGATATTCCGCTGCTGGCCACGGGCCACGGCCAGCGAACCGGGCGGCACGTCCTTCGTGATCACGGACCCCGCGGCCGTGTACGCGCCGTCCCCGACCGTGACAGGCGCCACAAACATGTTGTCCGAACCGGTGCGGCAGTGCGAGCCGACCGTCGTGTGGTACTTGTCCTGCCCGTCGTAGTTCACGAACACGCTCGCGGCACCGATGTTGGTGTGGTCACCGATTGTCGCGTCACCGACGTACGAGAGATGCGGGACCTTCGTCCCCTCCCCGATCGACGCGTTCTTCGTCTCCACGTACGTACCCACCTTGGACCGTAGCCCCAGACGCGTACCGGGCCGGAGATAGGCGAACGGACCCACGGTCGCCTGCGGGCCGACCTCCGCGCCGTCCGCCACCGTGTTGTCGACACGGGCTCCCGCCCCGACCCGGGTGTCGGTGAGCCGCGAGTTGGGGCCGACCTCGGCGCCCTCACCGAGATGCGTGGAGCCGTGCAACTGCGTGCCCGGGTGCACGATCGCGTCCTGCTCGAAGGTGACGGTCACGTCGACCCACGTGGTGGCCGGGTCGACGACCGTCACGCCGGCGAGCATCGCACCGTGCAGCAGACGCTCGTTGAGGATCCGACGGGCCTCGGAGAGCTGCACCCGGTTGTTGATCCCCGCGATCTCACGATGGTCGCCGGCCACCGAAGCGCCCACCCGGTGCCCGGCCTCACGCAGAATCCCCAGGACGTCCGTCAGGTACTCCTCGCCCTGCGAGTTGTCCGTACGGACCTTCTTCAGGGCGTCGGCGAGGAGCTGCCCGTCGAAGGCGAACACCCCCGAGTTGATCTCCCGGATCGCCCGCTGCGCCACGTCGGCGTCCTTGTGCTCCACGATCGCCGTCACCGCCCCGGAGGCGGCGTCGCGCACGATACGGCCGTATCCGGTGGCGTCCGGCACCTCGGCCGTCAGCACGGTGACCGCGTTGCCGTCGGCGGCGTGCGTCTCGGCGAGCTGCCGCAGGGTCTCACCCGACAGGAGCGGGGTGTCCCCGCACACCACGACGACGGTCCCGTCCACGGAACCGCCCAGCTCCTCCAGGCCCATCCGTACGGCATGCCCCGTACCGTTCTGCTGCGCCTGCACGGCCGTGCGGACCTCGGCGTCGGTCTCCGCCAGGTGCGCGGTGACCTTCTCGCGGGCGTGGCCCACGACCACGACGAGGTTCTCGGGCCGCAACTCACGCGCGGCGGCCAGCACATGCCCCACGAGGGACCGGCCGCAGATCTCGTGCAGAACCTTGGGTGTGGCCGACTTCATACGGGTGCCCTCACCCGCTGCGAGAACGACGACGGCGGCCGGGCGAATGGCGCTCACGGGATGCCCTTCGGCTGTGGAGGGGGAGGGGTGACATCCGCAGGATACCGGGGCGTTTCGTGGGGGACATGAGAGTGGGTCCTGACAGTGCTGTCACTGGTCAGGACCCGAACTGAGCGAATGCTCCCCCGCCAGGACTCGAACCCGGACAGATGGCACCAAAAGCCACAGTGCTGCCAATTACACCACGGGGGAATAACTCGACTGAACCGGACATTCGGTTGGAGCGCCGAGGTGGCACCCAACACTATGCCGTACCAAGCGCCTTCCATGCGACGGTACAACTCGGCGCTCTTGCCGACGTGGATGACCAGGCAACCTCGACAGGTCTCCGACGTGTTCTTCCGGTTCGTCCTGGGGGGTGCTGTTTGAGGGCGGAGTGCTGGAACGTGGAGACGTCCGCGCCCACGCCCGCTCCCGCAGCGCCTCGAAGTTCGCGTACGTGCCGTTTGGATGTGCCACGGGCATACCGTCCGGGCGGAATCCGGTCCTCCGGTGTCGAACGGTGAGCGATTCAGCAGTTCGAGGGATATCGGGCGATTTCGTCGTCGTTCGATCACGGGGTGTGGTGTAGGCCAGTCACGGAAACTCACCGGAAAAGGGGCACCCGCCGCCCGTAGGCTGGAGACATGACCACGACGGGGGAAGACCGCGCGACGGCCTTGGGAGGGCCGTGGTGGTGGGCGAGGTGGCGCAGTGCGGTGCTGGACGTGAGTCTGGCCGTGGCGTCCGCGGTGGAGTGCGCGGTGGAGGGGGTCCCCTTCGCGCGCGACGCGGGGATCCCGGTCGCCGCGGGAGTGGTGTTCGGGCTGGCGGCCGGCTCGGTGCTGGTGCTGCGCCGCCGGTGGCCGATCGCCGTCGTGCTGGTGTCGATCGCCATCACGCCCGCCCAGATGGGTTTCCTGATGGGCATCGTCGGCCTGTACACGCTGGCCGCGTCGGAGCTGCCGCGCCGGATCATCGGCTCGCTGGCGGGGATGTCGCTGGTGGGCACGTTGATCGTGACGTTCGTGCGGGTGCGGCAGGACATGGCGCGCGGTGATCTGACGCTGGGGGACTGGTTCGTCCCGTTCGCGGCGATCACCACGTCCCTGGGGCTGACCGCGCCGCCGTTGCTGCTCGGGCTGTACGTGGGGGCCCGGCGCCGGTTGATGGAGAGTCTGCGGGAGCGGGCGGACAGTCTGGAGCGGGAGCTTCAGCTGCTGGCCGAGCGGGCCGAGGAGCGGGCGGAGTGGGCACGGAACGAGGAACGGACCCGGATCGCGCGTGAGATGCACGACGTGGTGGCGCACCGGGTGAGTCTGATGGTGGTGCACGCGGCCGCGTTGCAGGCGGTCGCGCGCAAGGATCCGGAGAAGGCCGTGAGGAACGCCGCGCTGGTGGGTGACATGGGGCGGCAGGCGTTGACCGAGCTGCGGGAGATGCTCGGGGTGTTGCGTTCGGGGGACGGCCGGGCTGCCCCGCGGCGGGACGGTGTGCCGTTGGCGGCGGTGGGGGTGGCCGCGGCGGTGGCGGCTTCGCGGGTGGTGGACGAGGAGGGTGTGGCGGACGGGCCGTGTCTGTCGGATCTGGACGTGCTGGTGGGGCAGTCCGCGGCCGCGGGGATGGTGGTGGACCTGTCGGTGGAGGGGGACACGCGGTCGTATGCCGCGGACATCGAGCAGACGGCGTTCCGGGTGGTGCAGGAGGCGTTGACGAACGTCCACAAGCACGCGGCGGGGGCGAAGACGTACGTACGGCTCGCGCACCGGGTGTCGGAGATCGCGATGCAGGTGGAGAACGAGCCGCCGCCGGAGGCGTCGTCGGCGTCGTCGGCGCGGTTGCCGTCGGGGGGCAACGGGCTGGTGGGGATGCGGGAGCGGGTCGTGGCGCTGGGCGGGGTGTTCGTGTCGGGGCCGACGGACGCGGGCGGTTTCCGGGTGTCGGCGGTGATTCCGGCTTCGTAGGCGGTGATTCGGGCTGAGGCGGGGGTGAGTCCGGCTTTGGCGGGGGTGGGTCCGGCTTCGGAGGCGGTGAGTCCGGCTTCGTAGGGGGCGCCGGGCGGGGCGGCGTAGCGGATCTGTGGGGCGGATCGTCGTGGTGGCGATGCGCCCCGTGTCGTGTGTGCGGGGTGTGCCGGGTGTCAGCCCGCGGTCAGGCGGGTCGGTTCGACGCCGGAGACGAGGACGGCCAGGGCCTGGTCGACGTCGGGGCCCAGGTACCAGTCGCCGGTGTGGTCGAGGGCGTAGACGCGGCCTTCGGCGTCGATGGCGAGGATGGCCTGGGTGTCGGTCTCGGCGCCGAGGGGGCAGACCTCGGTGTCGAGGGCGCGGCCGAGGTCGCCGAGAGTGCGGGCCAGGTGGAGGCCGTACAGCGGGTCGAAGTGCAGGGCGGCGGGGGCGATCTGGCGGCCGGGGCCGGTGGGTTCGAGGTGGAGGCCGCCGAACTCGGCCCAGGCCTCGACGGCGGCGGGGAAGACGGCGTGCCGGTGTCCGGCGGGTGAGGTGTGTTCGCGCAGGGCGTCGGCCCAGATCTCGGCCTGCTTTATGTCCCAGCGCCCCGGCTGCCAGCCGGCGGCGCGCAGGGCCGCGTCGACGGGGACGGGGAAGCGGGTGGTGGAGGTGCGGTCGGGGTGCATCTGCCCTTGGTTCGTCGGGAGCGTCGGATCCGTCGGGAGCGCCGAGGCCGCGGCGGTCGCGGTTCGGTCCCGTGTGGGTGTACGTGCGGGGCGTGGGAAGGATTCAGTCGTCCGTGGTCGTGGGGTCGACGACGCGGACGCCGAAGTGGGCGCTGAGGGCCGTGCAGGCGCGGCAGGGCGGGGCGAAGCTGCCGTGGAGGGGGTCGCCGTCCTCGCGGATGCGGCGGGCGGTGAGCTTGGCCTGCTTGAGGGCCTTGCGGGCCTCGCCGTTGGTCATCGGTCTGCGGGCGGCGCGTTTGCTGCGGGCGGCGTCGAGGGTGGCGATGTGCCGGGAGATCAGCATGGTCTCGGCGCAGCGGCCGGTGAAGCGGTCGCGTCTGTCGCTGGGGAGGGTGTCGAGGAAGTCCTGGACCAGGGGGTGCAGGGCGGGGGGCTGGTCGCCGCGGGCGGCGGTGCCGGTGAGGGTGGCGCCGCGTACGGAGAGGGCGGCGGCGACGGTGGGGAGTATGCCGTCGCGGCGGTGGCGCAGGGTCGGGGCGTGCGGGGCTTCGGTGCTGCTCCAGCCGATGCGGGGATCGCCGGAGGGGCCGGTGCGCGGACCCGCGTGGTGAGGGCCGGTGTGCGGGCCCGTGTGGGTGTGCGGAGCGGTCCGTTGGCCGCCGGGCGGGACCGGTCGCGGTCCCGGATGTGGTCCCGTCTGCGTCGCGTTCATGATCGTCATCCCCTCCCGAGCATCCCCCGGATCACACAGAGTGCCAAACCGCGTGGCTGGTGCGGAAGCTGGGGCGGTGCGACACGCCCGGGTTTGGGCTGGCTGTCACGGCGGGGTGACGGCTGGTCACGGAAGCGGAGGGGGGCTGACCGGTGCCCGGTGACCGGTCTCGTCGTACCGCATAGGCTGTCGGCACCGCGATCCACGCGGGCTACGCGTGGGTACGGACGAGACAGTCGATACGGGGCGTAGTGACCGAATGGGGGTCGCTGCGGGTCGTACCAGAGTGCCGCAGGGGGCAACCGCCATGACGACAGGTCGGCTCGGGCAGCAAGCCGCGCCGCCGAACGCGGCCTACGCCGGGCAGGTCGTGCATTTCCCGGATCCGGTCCGGGCGGCCCGTCACCCGAGAGGGGTGCGGGTGGACGAGCACGGCTACCCCGACTTCTCGCCCTACGCGCGTGCGGCCGCGGAGATCGCCGATCCGCCGGAGGGTTTCGGAGTCGACGAGCTGCGGCTGACGGACTACGTGTCGGCGAACGCCGCGTTGGCGGCCACCGGCCACGAGTTGTGGGACACGGTGCCCGCGGTGGCGACGCCGCACGGCTGGACGTGGCATCACGCGGCGGGTTCGCGGCGGCTGGAACTGGTGCCGGTGGACGTGAAGGCGTTGCTGCGGCACCACGGTGGCGTCGCGACGGCGGTGGTGGACCAGAACAAGAGGGGGACGCGGCCGCTTCAGGAGACGCGTCCCGTGCACTTCGGGCTGCCGAAGTCGGGTGTGGCGGTGACCGAGTCGCAGGTGTTGGGCGTCGAGGAGGACCTCGGGTACCGGCTGCCGGGCGCCTACCGGTCGTTCCTGAAGGCGGCGGGCGGGTGTGCGCCGGTGGGCGCGGCCCTGGACGCCGAGTTGGGGCTGCTGATCGACCAGCCGTTCTTCACGGTGCGGGACGAGGCGGCGGTCAACGACCTCGTGTACGTCAACAAGTGTCTGCGTGACCATCTGACCAAGGACTACCTGAGCGTGGGTTTCGTGCAGGGCGGTCTGCTGGCGTTGAAGGTGAAGGGCGAGCGGATCGGGTCGGTGTGGTTCTGCGCGTACGACGACGCGCGGGACGTCGATCCGGCGTGGCCGCCGGCCGAGCGGGTGGAGCGCTTGCTGCTGCCGTGCGGTGACGACTTCGACGCGTTCCTGGCGCGGCTGGCGGGCAATCCGCCGGAGCTGGAGACGGTGGCGAATCTGATGGTGGACGGCGGTTTCGCGCGTCCGGTGCCCGTCTCTGCCCTGGGGGAGTGAGTTCGGCGATGGTGACGTTTGCGCAGGCGCAGGAGCGCGCCGAGGAGTGGATCAACGGGGACGTGCCGTCGTACCAGCACCGTGAGGTGCGGGTGCGGGAGTTCGACCTCGGGTTCGTGGTGTGGGCGGAGGACCGTGCGGACGGTCCGCGTTCGGACGGCGGCGGTCAGCGGCTGGTCATCGCCCGGGACAGCGGGGAGGCCTCGTTGTGGCCCTCGCTGCCGGTGGGTGAGGTGATCCGCCGGTACGAGGAGGAGTACGGCCGCGTGGACGCGGTCGCCGACGCGGTACCGGCGCCGGCCGCCCGGGTCGACCTGAACCAGACGTCCTTCCTGTTGAGTCCGCCGGAGTGGTTGCAGGAGGCGGCGGACAAGCTGGGGATTCCGGACCGGCGGGGAGCCGCCGGTTCCGGCGGTGCGGCGGCCGGCACCGGTGGTGGTGCGGCTGCCGGGTCCGGGGGCGGGCAGTCGCTTCCCGAGACGCAGGCCGGGATGCCCGGAGGGTACGGCGGGGCGGGTGCGCCTGTGCCGGGTGCGCCTGTGCCGGATGCGTCTGTGCCGGGTGTGCCGGTCGCGGCGGGGGTGCCCGAGGGGGCGACGCCCTGGGCCGGGACCGATACCAACGCGGACGCCGGTGAGGACCGTTCCGTGCCGTTGCCCGCGACCGTGTTCGCGCCGCCGCTGAGCGGTGCCGACGACGAGGACGCACCGCCCGCGGGGCCGCCGGACGCCAAGACCGCGCTGATCGCGGGCGGCAGCCAGCTGCCGCCGACGGCGGTCGCTCTGGCGCTCGACGACCCGAACAGGCCGGGGGCGGCCGCGCCGGGTGGTCCGGCCGGTGCCACTCCGCCGCCTGGTGCTCCGCCGGCCGGTGCGATGCCTCCGCCGCCGCACGCGCCTTCGTCGTACGGCTATCCGCAGGTCGGGGGTGCGGGTGCGCCCGGTATGCCGGGGGCGGGTGCCACGCCTCCGCCGGGGGCTCCCGCCGTGGGTGCCACGCCTCCGCCGCACGCGCCTTCGTCGTACGGCTATCCGCAGGTCGGGGGTGCGGGTGCGCCCGGTATGCCGGGGGCGGGTGCCACGCCTCCGCCTGGTGCCGTGCCTCCGGGGGCTCCCCCGGTGGGTGCCACATCTCCGCCGCCGTCGGCTCCTTCGTCGTACGGCTCGGCGTCGCAGCCTCCCGCTGCCGGGGCCGGTGCGCCGGGCGGGCCGTCGCTCGCGCCGAACGCCGGGGACATCGCCGACGCCGCGACGAGCAAGGCGGCGCCGCCGCCGCGCCGGGCCGGGGCGAATCCGCCTCCTCCGCCGGGTGCCCCCGGGGTGCCGGGTGCGCGTCCGGGCGGTGCGCCCGTGCCGGGTGCGCCCGCGGGTGGGTACGTGCCGACGCAGATGGTGTCGGCACTCGGCCCCAACGGCCCTGAAGGGCCCGGCGGACCCGGGGGACCCGAGGGACCCGTCGGCGGTCCGGGTGCTCCGCAGCAGCCCGGTCAGCCGAACCCGCCGGGTCAGCCGAACCCGCCCGGTCAGCCGAACCCGCCGGGTGTGCCCGGTGGTACGCCTCCGGGTGGGGTGCACCATGCGGCGACGATGCTCGCCGATCCGGGGCGGATGGGTGGCGGGCCGGTTCCGCCGCCTCCGCCCGGCGCTCCGGGGACGCCCGGCGCCCCCGGAGCGCCCAAGCCGCCCGGTGCTCCGGGATCCCCGGGCGCACCGCAGCCTCCGGGCCCGCCGGGCATGCCGGGTGCGCCCGGCGCGCCGCAGCCGCCTGGTGCCCCTGGCGCGCCCGGCGTTCCGAACGCTTCCGGCGGTGGGCGGGGTGCGGTGCACCACGCGGAGACCGTGCTGGCCGCGCCTCCGGTGGGCGGGCCCGGCGGGTTTCCGCCGCCCCAGGCTCCCGGGGCGCCCGGTGCCCCGGGCGCCCCGGGCATGCCTCCTGGCGCGATGCCGCCGCCCGGTGCCGTGCCTCCTGGCGCGATGCCGCCCGGTGCCATGCCGCCCCCCGGGCAGCCCGGTCCGGGGCAGCCGCCGGCGTACGGCTATCCGCAGCAGCAGGGGCAGCCGACGGTCGGACCCGGCTATCAGGCCGTCCTGCGCTACCGCGCGCAGGACGGTTCCGAGCAGCAGCTGATCCGGCGTTCGGCGCCGGGGACGCCGCATCCGGAGTGGCAGATCTTCCACGAGCTGCGTGGCATGAACGTGCCGCCGGACCAGGTGCTGGAGCTGCACACGGAGCTGGAGTCGTGCGAGCTGCCGGGCGCCTACTGTGCGCGGATGATCCGGGAGCAGTGGCCCCAGGCACGGATCACGAGCATCGCGCCGTACGGCACGGACCACGCGAGCCGGCAGCAAGGCATGCAGCAACTGATCGAGCACCAGGGTGAGTTGCACCAGGTCGCCGACGGTCCTGCCCGCCCGGCGCCCGTCCGGGCGCCGTTGCCGCAGGTGCCGCCCGCGCCGCCGATTCCGCCGGAGGGCGTGGCGCAGGAGCTGGCGGGGGCGTTCGGACCGGGGCTCTTCCGGTTCGAGCAGGCCGCCGTGTCCCGGCAGGGCGTGCCGCCGGTCGTGGCGCACTCGCTGGTGGTGGCGGGGCTGCCGATGGACATGGGGCCGTTCTTCTGGGCGCAGGCCCAGCCGGGGCGGCCGGTGCCGACGCTGGCTGAGCTGGCGGCCGAGCGCGGGGTGCAGCCGGCCTCGGACGCGGGCTCGTACCTCGTGATGGGCAGCGACTTCGGCCGGGCGATCTGCGTGCAGTACGGCACGGCGAACATCGTGGCGGTGCCGGTGGAGGCGGGGCCCGGCGGGGCGCCCGTACCGCCACAGTTCGTGAACACGGGGCTGCCCGAGTTCCAGCGGTGCCTCGCGCTGCTGGGGCGGATGTGGCGGCTCAGGTTCGGGCTGAACCAGGAGCAGGCGGGACGGTGGACCGTCGACTTCCAGGCCCAGTTGGCCGCGCTCGATCCGGCGGCGCTCGGTTCGCCGGAGAGCTGGTGGTCGGTGCTCCTCGAGCAGATGTGGGACGGGCTGCTGTGAGGCGCTCCGGCTGACGAATCCCGCGGGGAGAAGGGCCGGGCCCGGTCGTGTGACCGGGCCCGGCCCTTTCGTGTGGGCCGCGTGACCGTAACCGGTGTGCGGAGTGTCGCGTTATGAACACTTCCGTCCGATACACCAAGATGTGCGCGAAATCATCATTTCGCATCCATACATATGGATCGCACAGGTAAACATCGGTTCATGACGGTTGGGCGGAGAGGGGTTCCAGGATGAGCGGCGTATCGGTCCCGGCACATGGATTCGTGGCCGTACGGGGGCGCGGCTACCGCCCCGACCAGGTCGACGCGTACGCCGGTGCCCTCTCCCGGGACCGTGACGCGGCCTGGGAGCGTGCCGCCCGGCTCACCGTGCTCGCCAGGGACATGGAGGCGGAGGCCGTCCGGCTGCGGGAGGCCGTGACGTCGCTCGCCCCGCAGACGTACGAGACGCTCGGCGAGCGGGCTCGGCGGCTCTTCGAGCTCGGGCAGGAGGAGGCCGACGCCGTGCGGGAGGGGGCGCGGCAGGAGGCGCAGCTCCTGGTGGAGGAGGCACGGGTGCGCGCGGACGGCGTGCGCGAGGCCGCGCAGGCGCACGCTGACGCCGTACGCGCCGAAGCCGAGGAGCAGGCCCGGCAGCGACTGCTCGCGGCGGGCGCCGAGGCCGACGAGATCCGCATCGACGCCCGGCGTGAGGTGAAGGAGGCGCGCGGTGAGGCCCTCGGGGTGTTGCGCGAGTTGCGGCAGCGCTCCACCGGGATGCTCCAGGATCAGGCCGATGGGCACGCCGAGCGGTTGGCCGAGGTCGAGCGGGCGGCGGAGGAACGCGCGGCCGCGCTGGACGCGCACCACGCCGAGCGGGTCGCGCGGGCCGAGGCCGTGCTGTCGGAGGCGGAGCAGGCGTTCGCCGAGGCTGAGGTGTCGGCGCGGCAGCGGGAGGAGGAGGCGGCGGCACGTGCGGCGGAGGTGCTCGCGCAGGCGCGCGCCCGGGAGGAGCAGATCGTTCGGGACACGGAGCGGGTGCTGCGGGAGCACGAGGAGACGTGGGACGACGTGCAGGCGCAGATGGACCACGTGCGGAACAGTCTGACGGCGCTCACGGGGAAGGCGGCGACGGAGTGACCGCCGCCCGTGTTGCCGAGTGAGCCGGGTGAGCCGGGAGAGCGGGGTGAGCCTGGTGAGCCAGGAGGGCCGGGTGAGCCGGGAGCGCCGGTCGTGTTCGGGAGGCGTGGGTAGGGGCGCCCGGCGCCGCGCGGGCGCCCCTCGGCGGTGTCAGTTCTTCCGCACCGCCCCCGCCAGGATCCAGGCCTCCACGGCCTCGTACTGCTTGCGCTGTTCCTCCGACTTCTGTCGCCCCGAGGCAACCGTCCCCAGCCACCCGAAGAGGAAGCCGGCCGGGATCGACACCAGGCCCGTCGTGGTGAACGGGAACCAGTTGAAGTCGGCGTCGGGGAAGGCCGAGACGGGCGAACCCGAGACCAGGTTCGTGCCCGGCATCAGCAGCAGCACGGTCACCGAGCCGCCGATGAGGGTGCTGAGCAGGCCCGTGCGGGTGTAGCGGCGCCAGAAGAGGCTGTAGACCAGGGCGGGCGCGATGGCGGAGGCGCCCAGGCAGAAGGACAGGGTCACCAGCGGTTGCAGGCTGCGGTGCTGGACGAGGGTGGCCAGCACGATCGCGACGACGCCGACCGCCAGGGCCGACAGCCGCGCCAGCATCATCTCGCGGCGCTCGGACATCTCCTGCACCCGGGCCGCGAACACGTCGTGGGCGAGCGAGTTGGCGCAGGCGAGGATCATGCCGGCGACCGAGGCGAGCAGGGTGAGGAAGATCGCCGTGGTGACGGTCGTGAAGAGCAGGGTCTCCGCCGTGGAGACCTCCGCGCCGAAGGCGGCCCTCGACCCCAGCAGATACGCCGTGTTGCCCTGCGGGTCGTCCCGCGCGATCAAGGCCCGGCCGATCAACGCCGTGGCACCGAACCCGACGATCGTGACGACCAGTACGAACAGCACCACCGACGACACCGCCCACGACATCGAGCGGCGCACCTGACGCGCGCTGGAGGCGGTGTACATGCGCATGGTGACGTGCGGCAGACAGGCACCGCCGACGACCACCGTCAGCTGCGCGGTGATCATGTCCAGCCGGGGGTTGGGCCCGCCCGCGAACTGCAGTCCCGACTCCAGGAAGGCGGAGCCCACGCCGCTCTGCTCGGCGGCCGTGTCGAACAGCGCGCCCGGATCCCAGTCGAACCTGTGCATCACCAGCACGGCGACCACGGCACCCGAGCCGAGCAGCATCACGATCTTCAGGATCTGGATGAGGGCGGTGCCCTTCATGCCGCCGATCGCCGCGTAGCTGATCATCAGCGCGCCCAGTCCGACGATGCAGCCGGTCTTCAGCGAGTCGCCGGAGAAGCCGAGGACGAACGCCACCAACTGCCCGGTGCCGGCCAACTGCACCAGCATCAGCGGCAGCAGTGCGGCGATGGTCACCGCGCACGCGGCGATCCGCACGCCCCGCCCGGGCATCCGCCGCGCCAGCGCGTCGCCCATCGTGAACCGGCCCGCGTTGCGCAGGGGTTCGGCCAGCAGGAACATCAGCAGCATCAGCGAGAGCGCCGTACTGAGGGCGAGGACGACCCCGTCGTAGCCGCACAGGGCGATGACCCCGCCGGTGCCGAGGACGGACGCGGCGGAGATGTAGTCCCCCGCGATGGCGAGGCCGTTGCGCATGGGGGACAGGGAGCTGTAGCCGGTGTAGAACTCGTCGAGGTCGTCCCGGTCCGGGCCGGTCATCACGCACAGCAGGAGCGTGATGGTGGCGACCGCCGAGAACGCCACCAGGGACATCGCCTGCGCGGAGTCACTGAAGCCTGTCATCGCCGCGCCGCCTCCTCCCGCTTGGCGTTCAGCGCGGACTCCCGTCGGATGCGGTCCGCGATCGGATCGACGTGACGGCGGGCCGTGTGCTCGTACAGGCCGATCGCCAGCCAGGTGACGGGAAGCTGGATCAGCGCCAGCAGCAGGCCGGTGGGAAGCCCGTCGGAGACCTCGCTCGTCATGAGGCCCGGCGCGAACGCGGACAGGATCAGGAAGAGCGTGAAGTATCCCAGTGCGGTGAGCGTGGCCGTACGGCGCTGCCACCGGTAGGCGCTGCGCAGGATCCGCAGATCACTGTGATGCCCGAGCGCGGGCCGGTGCGCGGTCCGCCGTCCGGGCGCCGGTTCGGGCGGGGCGACGGGTTGCCACGGGTAGGTGGCGTAGGGCGGGGAGGCGTCGTAGAGGGGTGGGGAGCCGTGGCGCCGTGGCACATCATGCGGTTCGTACGGTTCGTGCTGGTATGGCGGGGACGGATCGTAGGACATCCCGGAGCTCCTTGCGTGGCTCGAGCAGTGCGGTGCGGACCGCAGGGAGTTGGGGGGTGGGACGAGCGGAGCCACGCACGCTACTCGCTGGTAGTCGAACACGCGAGGGTTTCGGCAAACTGGCTGGTCGGTATGCGCTTACTTCGCTGACCTCGGGTGTTACCCGCGTTAACTCAGATTTTTGGGGCCCGATCGAGGAGCGGGAGGAGCGGGAGCCGGTAGGCGATGCCGGGGCGGCCGGTAAGGGTGATCTCGCCTTCGGTGATGAAGCCGCTGCGTTCGAGGACCGTGCGGGAGGCCGCGTTGTCGAGTGTCGTGACCGCTGTGAGCGAGGTCAGGGCGTACTCCGTCGCCGCCAGCCGGCACACCACCGCCACCGCCGCCGTGGCGACGCCCCGGCCCGAGGCGGACTCGCCCACCCGGTAGCCGAGTTCGGCCGAGCCGTCCTCCGTCACGTCCACGAGGTTGATCCGTCCGATCACTTCGCCCCGTTCGTCCAGTATCACGTGGAAATGGCAGATGCCTTCCTTCTGTTCGGTCAGCAACGCCTGGAGGCGGGCGGCGAATTCGGTGAAGTACGCGTCGCCGCGATCCGGTATGGAGCGTGCGAAAAATGCGCGGTTCGCTCGCTCGAAGGACAGCAGCGCGTCCGCGTGGCCGGCGTTCAGACGTTCCAACTTCAGCATGCGGGCGAGGATATGGGCGGCCGTGTTCTCGGGCACCTCCATAAAATGCGCGGCATGGGGATGGAGCAGGTTCTCAGCGGAGTCGCCGGTCTCGTGATGGGGGTTCTCTGCCTGGTGCAGGCCGTCACGGCGTGGCGTACGTTCCGGCTTCTCTCGCGGGGGCGGTGGGCCGAGGCGGACGTGGTCGACGTGCGGGTGGAAAGGGACGACAACGGGGCGCGCGTCTATCCCGTGGTGGCCTTCACCACGTCCCACGGCGACCGCGTCACGGCCGAGTCCCCCGTTCCGAAGTCCGGCCCGCCCGGGCCCGGTTCCCTTCCCGACGGCAGGGTCCGCGTTCTCTACGACCCGGTCAGGCCCCGGCGGATCGTGCTTTCCGGATATCGCGGGGACAGGCTCGCCAGGTCGGCGGTGAACGCGCTCGCGCTGGCCGCGGCCAGCGCGTACGTGTTCGTCGAGTTCGTCTTCTGACCGGTAGATTCACCCGCCATGCGATCACGTGAGTACGACCTCGACTTCCGCGACCGTGCCGGCCGGACGCGTAGCTGGGGCATCGGATTGCTGGCGGTGGCGGGGTTGTTGTGGACGTGGTGCGCCGTGCTGGTGCTCACTCCGTACTCGGTGGACGAGGAGCCGGGTGACAAATACCCGGCGGAGTGCGAGTCGCGGCTGTTCACGGAGCGAGGCACGGCCAACGAGGGCCTGCAGCGTGGTGACTGGTGTCAGGACGAGCGCGACTGGCCCGAGGCCCTCGCCGTGCTGGGGCTGTCCGTCCCGGTGTCGGTCGTCGGCGTCGCGCTCTTCACCACGGGTACGCTGAGCCGCCGGATGAGCGCCCACGCCGAGGCGATGCGTGAACTGGACCGGATCGCCGACGCGCGGAAGGCCTAGGAGCACCGGGCCGGTTCACCGGTCCGGTATATCGGCCCGGTCCACCGGTCAGGCCCAGCGGTCCACCGGTCAGGCCCAGCGGGGCCCGGCCCGGTCAGGCTAAGCGCGGTCAGGCCTAGCCCGGCCCGGCAGAGAGCCGGTCAGGCCTAGCCCGGCAGAGGCTCGGCCAGGCCAGCCCAGCCAGCTCAGCCCAGTCCGGCCAGCCCAGCCCCGCCAGCCCCGCCTGCCGGACCCGCCGTGACCCGGCGCGTCCGCTCACGATTCCTCGAGGACCGGGAACCGTCGCGGCGCCAGCACCAGCAGCACCAGGAAGGCCACCGCCGCCGCGACCGCCGCCCCCAGGTACACCGCGTGCACCGCGTCCGCGATCGCGTGCCGGGTCGCCTCCGGCGCGGGGCCCGCGTCCAGGGCCCTCGTCACCGAGTCCAGGTCCTGCGCCCCGCCGAGCCGTGCGGCCAGCACACCGTTGGCGATCGCGCCGAAGACGGCCGCGCCGACGGTCTGCCCGGTCTGGCGGCAGAAGAGGACGGACGCCGTGGCGGTGCCGCGTTCCGCCCAGCCGACCGTGGACTGCACGCCCACGATCAGCGGGAGTTGGAACAGGCCGAGTGCGGCGCCCAGCAGGAGCATCAGCAGCGTCGGCTGCCAGGCCTGCCCGGGGTAGGGCAGGAAGGGGAACGCGAACAGGATGAGCGCGGCCGTGCCGATGCCGAGCATCGCGGTGTCGCGGAAGCCGATGCGCCGGTAGACGTGCTGGCTCAGCGCCGCCGACACCGGCCAGCTCAACGTCCATACGGAGAGCACGAACCCGGCCGCCACCGGGGCGAGGCCGAGCACCGACTGGGCGTACGTCGGCAGGAAGACGGTCGGGGCCACCATCAGCAGCCCCAGCGCGCCCAGGGCCAGGTTCACCGCGGCGATCGTGGGCCGCCGCCACACCCACCCGGGGATGATCGGCTCGGCCGCCCGGCGCTCCACCAGCACCACGACCCCGACCAGCGCCAGTCCGGTACCGAACAGGGCCGCCGAGGGGGCCGACAACCAGGGCCAGGCCACCCCGCCCTGCACCAGAGCGGTCAGCAGGACGCCGCCGCACGCGAACACCGCGAGCGCGCCCGCCCAGTCGACACGCGTGCGCGTGGCGGCCTTCGGCTCCTCCTCAGGTCGTACCCGCCGCTGCGGCTCGTGCAGATGGCGGACGATCAGCCACAGCGCGAGGGCGCCGATCGGCAGGTTGACCAGGAAGATCCAGCGCCAGTCCGCGTACGCCGCCAGGACGCCGCCGACACCGGGTCCCGCGACCGCCGACACCGCCCACACCGTGGACAGCCTCGCCTGGATCTTCGGGCGCTCCTCCAGGGGGTAGAGGTCGGCGGCGAGCGTCTGCACCGTGCCCTGCAACGCCCCGCCGCCCAGGCCCTGCACGACGCGGAAGGCGATCAGCGCGCCCATGTTCCAGGCCACGGCACACAGCAGGGAGCCGAGCAGGAAGAGGGCCGCGCCCGCGACCAGCACCGGCTTGCGGCCGAAGGTGTCGGAGAGCTTGCCGTAGACGGGCAGGGTGACGGTGACCGCGAGCAGATAGCCGGAGAACAGCCAGGAGAAGACCGAGAAGCCGCCCAGGTCACCGACGATCTGCGGTACGGCCGTGGAGACAATGGTGGAGTCCAGTGCCGCCAGCGCCATCGCGAGCATCAGGGCGGCGACGACGGCACCCCGCCGGCCGGGTCGGGTGCCCCGCGCCGCCTGCCGGATCGCGGGTTGCGTGTCGCCCACGCGGATTCCTTTCCCCCTGCATCCATCTGCCGTCGGACAGCTTCCCATCCGCGCGCTGATCGCGGGAGGACTTGACCCTGACGCCGCGTGAGGGTGGAGCCTGAGTGGGCCTGAGGGTGGAGCGGACCCCGAGAACGACTCCCCCCGGCGGTGGAGTGCCCCTAGGGGTACCTCCGTACTACGGCTCGGGGAGGGTTGGTACCGCCGGAGGACGAGACGGGCGGGGCACGGTCCTTAACCTGGCTTTACGCCGCTGGGGAGCGGTGGGGGGAGGTTCTCCGAACCTCCGGGGGTGGGGTTTTCCCCAGCAGAAGACGGGGTCCGGCACCAGCGCGCCGCACCCCCGCCGGACGCCAGACTCATCGACGTACCGCTTCGAACGGCTCACCCGCTGAGCAACAGACTCACTTGTTGACCGACATAGGAGACATACCGTGACATCGGCTGTGACCATCACCAGGCACGGGGGCACTGGAGGGCGTACGGCCGTTGCCGCGCGGGCGCGGCAGGTCGTGAAGGCGTACGGGTCCGGAGAGACCCGCGTCGTCGCCCTCGACCACGTCGACGTGGACATCGCACGCGGCCAGTTCACCGCGATCATGGGCCCCTCGGGGTCCGGCAAGTCCACCTTGATGCACTGCCTCGCCGGGCTCGACACCGTGACAAGCGGGCAGATCCACCTCGACGAGACCGAGATCACCGGGCTCAAGGACAAGAAGCTCACACAACTGCGCCGGGACCGGATCGGGTTCATCTTCCAGGCCTTCAACCTGCTGCCCACGCTGAACGCCCTGGAGAACATCACGCTTCCCATGGACATCGCGGGCCGCAAGCCCGACAAGGCGTGGCTGGGGCGGGTCGTCGACACCGTCGGGCTCTCCGAGCGGCTCAAGCACCGCCCCACCCAGCTCTCCGGCGGACAGCAGCAGCGCGTCGCCGTGGCCCGCGCGCTGGCCGCCCGGCCCGAGATCATCTTCGGTGACGAGCCGACCGGAAACCTCGACTCCCGCGCCGGGGCGGAGGTGTTGAGCTTCCTCCGCCGGTCCGTGGACGAGCTGGGCCAGACCATCGTGATGGTCACCCACGACCCGGTCGCGGCCTCCTACGCGGACCGGGTGCTGTACCTCGCCGACGGCCGGATCGTCGACGAGATGTACAAGCCCACCGCGGAAGCCGTCCTGGACCGCATGAAGGACTTCGACGCCCGGGGGCGTACGTCATGACCGTCCTGAAGACCTCGATGCGCAACTTCTTCGCGCACAAGGGACGCATGGCCCTCTCGGCCGTCGCGGTGCTGCTGTCGGTCGCCTTCGTGTGCGGGACGCTCGTCTTCACCGACACGATGAACACGACGTTCGACAAGCTGTTCGCGACCACCGCGTCCGACGTCACGGTCGCCCCCAGGACGGCCAAGAGCGACGACACCCCGCAGAACGGCAAGCCCGAGTCGCTGCCGGCCTCCACCGTCCAGCAGGTGACCAAGGCGGACGGGGTCAAGTCCGCCGAGGGAGCGGTCAGTTCGATGAACGTGACCGTCGTCGACCGCGACAACAAGAACATGGGCGCCAGTGGCGGCGCGCCGACGATCGCCGGCAACTGGACCAGGAACGACCTGCGGTCCATGGAGATCACCTCCGGGCACGCGCCGCGCGGTCCGACCGAGCTGATGGTCGACGCCGACACCGCCGAAAAGCACCACCTCGAACTGGGTGACGAACTGCGCACGATCTCCGTCACCGGTGACTTCACGGCGAAGATCGTCGGCATCGCCACCTTCAAGGTGACCAACCCCGGTGCCGCCGTCGTCTACTTCGACACGCCCACCGCCCAGCGCGAACTCCTCGGCGCCACCGACCGGTTCACCCAGGTCTACGTCAACGCCGCGACCGGTGTCAGCGACACGCAGCTCAAGCGGAACGTCGCGCAGACCCTGGACGGCACCTACAAGATCCAGACGGCCAAGGAGAACGCCGACGAGAACCGCGAGGGCGTCGACTCGTTCATGGGCGTGATCAAGTACGCCATGCTCGGCTTCGCCGGGATCGCCTTCCTGGTCGGCATCTTCCTGATCATCAACACGTTCTCGATGCTGGTCGCCCAGCGCACCCGCGAGATCGGCCTGATGCGGGCGGTCGGCTCGTCCCGCGGGCAGGTCAACCGGTCCGTGCTGGTCGAGGCGACACTCCTCGGCGTGGTGGGATCCATCCTGGGCGTCGGGGCCGGCGTCGGCATCGCCATCGGCCTGATGAAGCTCATGTCGGCGGCCGGCATGAACCTCTCCACCGACGACCTGACCATCAAGGCGACCACCCCGATCGCGGGCGTCCTGCTGGGTGTCGTGGTCACCGTCCTCGCCGCCTACCTGCCGGCCCGCCGCGCCGGGAAGGTCTCCCCGATGGCCGCACTGCGCGACGCCGGCACGCCGGCCGACGGCAAGGCGGGCCTGGTGCGCGGCCTGATCGGGCTCGTGCTGACGGGCGCGGGCGGGTTCGCCCTCTACACGGCCGGCACCGCCGACAAGGCGAGCGAGGGCTCGCTGATGCTGGCCGCGGGCGTGGTGCTCACCCTCATAGGCTTCGTCGTCATCGGCCCGCTGCTGGCCGGCGGGGTCGTCCGGGTGCTCAGCGCGGTGCTGCTGAGGGGCTTCGGCCCGGTGGGACGCATGGCCGAACGCAACGCCCTGCGCAACCCGCGCCGCACCGGTGCAACCGGCGCCGCCCTCATGATCGGCCTGGCCCTGGTGGCCTGCCTGTCGGTGGTCGGCTCCTCGATGGTCGCCTCGGCCACCAGCGAGCTCGACAAGTCGGTCGGCGCGGACTTCATCGTCCAGGGCAACCAGCGCATCGTCCCGCAGGCGGAGAAGGCCATGCAGGACAGCCCGGGCCTCGCCCACGTCACCCGCTACAAGGAACTCCTGGCCACGCTGACCTCGCCCGACGGCAAGAAGGACGACTCCGGCGTCACCGCCGCGGACCCGACGTACGCCCAGGACCTGCGCCGTGTGACCACGGCGGGCACCCTGACGGCCGCCTACGGCAAGGACGCCATGTCGGTCGGCTCCGACTACGCCAAGGCGCACGGCGTGCACGTCGGCGACACCATCGACGTCGCCTTCAAGGGCGGCGAGACCGCGAAGCTGAAGGTCGCGGCCATCACGGACGACGACAGCGCCCTCGACCAGGGTGCGCGCTACATCAGCATCGAGACGATGCGGAAGTACGTCCCGGCCGACCAGATCCCGCCGAACACGATCATGTTCGCGAAGGCCGAGGCCGGTCAGTCGGAGCAGGCGTACGCGGCGTTGAAGAAGTCGCTGCACGACTACCCGCAGTACCAGGTCCGGGACCAGACCGACTACAAGCAGGAGCTCAAGGACCAGATCGGCCAGCTCCTGAACATGGTCTACGGCCTGCTCGCCCTGGCGATCATCGTGGCGGTCCTCGGTGTGGTGAACACCCTGGCCCTGTCCGTGGTCGAGCGGACCCGGGAGATCGGCCTCATGCGGGCCATCGGCCTTTCCCGCCGCCAGCTGCGCCGCATGATCCGCATGGAGTCGGTGGTCATCGCCCTGTTCGGCGCGCTGCTGGGCCTGGGCCTGGGGATGGGCTGGGGCGCCACCGCCCAGAAGCTCCTCGCCCTGGAGGGCCTCAAGGTGCTCGAGATCCCCTGGCCGACGATCATCGCGGTCTTCGTCGGATCCGCCTTCGTGGGCCTGCTGGCCGCACTGATCCCGGCGTTCCGGGCGGGCCGCATGAACGTCCTGAACGCCATCGCGACCGACTGACCACCACGGACGGGGGGACCGACCCCGGCACCGAGAAGCCACGGGGGGCCTCTCGGCGCCGGGGTCGCTCCCGTCCGCACCAGACGTTATCCACAGCCCCCGGCGCCCGCCCGCGCAGCGACGTACGCTGGAGACCCCCCGGCCGGTCACCGCGTCGGGCCCTTCGTGTTGCCCACCCCGGACGAAAGCCGCCCCCCAATGAGCCTGCACGGTCTGCTCGACGCCGTCGTCAAGGACCCCGCCCTCGCGGAAGCGATCACCGCGGCCGCAGACGGCAACCGCATGCACGTCGACCTGGTCGGCCCGCCCGCCGCCCGCCCCCTGGCGGTGGCCGCGCTCGCCCGCGAGGCAGGCCGCCCGGTGCTGGCGGTGACGGCGACCGGACGCGAGGCGGAGGACCTGGCCGCGGCCCTGCGCTCCCTGCTTCCGCCCGAGGGCGTCGTGGAGTACCCGTCGTGGGAGACCCTCCCGCACGAGCGGCTGAGCCCCCGCAGCGACACCGTCGGCCGCCGCCTCGCCGTCCTGCGCCGCCTCGCCCACCCGCGTCCCGACGACCCCGAGACCGGCCCGGTCTCCGTCGTCGTGGCGCCCGTACGATCCGTGCTCCAGCCGCAGGTCAAGGGCCTCGGCGACCTGGAACCGGTGGCGCTGCGGACCGGGCAGACCGCCGACCTGAACGAGATCGTGGAGTCCCTCGCGGCCGCCGCGTACGCGCGCGTGGAGCTCGTCGAGAAGCGCGGCGAGTTCGCCGTACGAGGCGGCATCCTCGACGTGTTCCCTCCCACCGAGGAACACCCCCTGCGCATCGAGTTCTGGGGCGACGACGTCGAGGAGATCCGCTACTTCAAGGTCGCCGACCAGCGCTCCCTCGAAGTCGCCGACCACGGCCTGTGGGCGCCGCCCTGCCGTGAACTCCTGCTGACGGAAGACGTCCGCACGCGTGCGCGTGCCCTCGCCGAGCGGCACCCCGAACTGGGCGAGCTGCTCGGGAAGATCGCCGAGGGGATCGCCGTGGAGGGCATGGAGTCCCTCGCGCCGGTCCTCGTCGACGACATGGAACTGCTCATCGACGTACTGCCGAAGGGCGCCATGGCCGTCGTGTGCGACCCGGAGCGGGTCCGCACGCGTGCGTCCGACCTCGTCGCCACCAGCCAGGAGTTCCTGCAGGCCTCCTGGGCGGCCACGGCCGGCGGCGGCGAGGCCCCGATCGACGTCGGCGCGGCCTCCCTGTGGGCCATCGCGGACGTCCGGGACCGGGCGCGCGAGCTGGACATGATGTGGTGGTCGGTGTCGCCCTTCGCGGCGGACGAGGAACTTGACGCTGACACGCTCAAGCTCGGAATGCGCGCGCCCGAGACCTACCGTGGCGACACGGCGAAGGCCCTCGCCGACACCAAGGGCTGGCTGGCCGACGGCTGGCGCGCGGTGTTCGTGACCGAGGCCCACGGCCCGGCGGCCCGCACGGTCGAGGTGCTCGGCGGCGAGGGTATCGCGGCCCGCCTCGACGCGGAGCTCGCGGACATCACCCCCTCCGTCGTGCACGTGGCGTGCGGCTCGATCGACTACGGCTTCGTGGACCCGGCGCTGAAGCTCGCCGTCCTGACGGAGACCGACCTCACCGGCCAGAAGGCGGCCGGCAAGGACGGCGCCCGGATGCCCGCCCGGCGCCGCAAGACCATCGACCCGCTCACCCTGGAGACGGGCGACTACATCGTCCACGAGCAGCACGGCGTGGGCCGCTACATCGAGATGGTCCAGCGGACCGTGCAGGGCGCCACGCGCGAGTACCTGGTCGTGGAGTACGCCCCCGCCAAGCGCGGCCAGCCCGGCGACCGCCTCTACATCCCCACCGACCAGCTGGAGCAGATCACCAAGTACGTCGGCGGCGAGGCACCCACCCTGCACCGTCTGGGCGGCGCCGACTGGACGAAGACCAAGGCGCGCGCCAAGAAGGCCGTCAAGGAGATCGCCGCCGACCTCATCAAGCTGTACAGCGCGCGGATGGCCGCCCCCGGGCACGCCTTCGCGCCGGACACCCCCTGGCAGCGCGAACTGGAGGACGCCTTCCCGTACGCGGAGACGCCCGACCAGCTGACGACGATCTCCGAGGTCAAGGAGGACATGGAGAAGACGGTCCCGATGGACCGCCTGATCTGCGGCGACGTCGGCTACGGCAAGACGGAGATCGCGGTCCGCGCCGCCTTCAAGGCGGTCCAGGACGGCAAGCAGGTCGCCGTGCTCGTGCCCACCACCCTGCTGGTGCAGCAGCACTTCGGGACGTTCAGCGAGCGCTACTCCCAGTTCCCGGTGAACGTACGCGCCCTGTCCCGCTTCCAGAGCGACAGCGAGGCGAAGGCGGTCCTGGAGGGTCTGCGCGACGCGTCGGTGGACGTCGTCATCGGCACCCACCGCCTGTTCTCCTCCGAGACCAAGTTCAAGGACCTCGGCCTGGTCATCGTCGACGAGGAGCAGCGCTTCGGTGTCGAGCACAAGGAGCAGCTGAAGAAGCTGCGCGCCAACGTCGACGTCCTGACGATGTCCGCCACGCCCATCCCGCGCACCCTGGAGATGGCGGTCACCGGCATCCGCGAGATGTCGACGATCACCACGCCCCCCGAGGAGCGCCACCCGGTGCTCACCTTCGTCGGCCCGTACGAGGAGAGGCAGATCGGTGCCGCGGTGCGCCGCGAACTGCTGCGCGAGGGCCAGGTCTTCTACATCCACAACCGGGTGGAGTCGATCGACAGGGCCGCGGCCCGGCTTCGGGAGATCGTCCCCGAGGCCCGGATCGCGACGGCCCACGGCCAGATGTCGGAATCGGCCCTCGAACAGGTGGTGGTCGACTTCTGGGAGAAGAAGTTCGACGTGCTCGTCTCCACCACGATCGTCGAGTCGGGCATCGACATCTCCAACGCCAACACGCTGATCGTGGAGCGCGGCGACAACTTCGGCCTCTCCCAGCTGCACCAGCTGCGCGGTCGCGTGGGCCGGGGCCGGGAGCGCGGTTACGCGTACTTCCTCTACCCCCCGGAGAAGCCCCTCACGGAGACCGCCCACGAACGTCTGGCCACCATCGCCCAGCACACCGAGATGGGCGCGGGCATGTACGTGGCGATGAAGGACCTGGAGATCCGCGGCGCGGGCAACCTGCTGGGCGGCGAACAGTCCGGCCACATCGCCGGTGTCGGCTTCGACCTGTACGTCCGCATGGTCGGCGAGGCCGTCGCCGACTACCGCGCCTCCCTGGAGGGCGGCGTGGAGGAGGAGCCCCCGCTCGAGGTCAAGATCGAGCTCCCGGTGGACGCGCACGTCCCGCACGACTACGCCCCCGGCGAGCGCCTCCGCCTCCAGGCCTACCGGGCGATCGCCTCGGTCAACACCGAGGACGACGTGAAGGCCGTGCGCGAGGAACTCGTCGACCGCTACGGCAAGCTGCCGGAGCCGGTGGAGAACCTGCTGCTGGTCGCCGGCCTGCGCATGCTCGCCCGCGCGTGCGGCGTCGGCGAGATCGTCCTGCAGGGCAACAACATCCGCTTCGCGCCGGTGGAGTTGCGTGAGTCCCAGGAGCTGCGGCTCAAGCGGCTGTACCCGGGGACCGTCATCAAGCCGGCGGTCCACCAGATCCTGGTACCGCGCCCGAAGACGGCGAAGGTGGGCGGCAAGCCGCTCGTCGGGCGGGAACTGCTGGGGTGGGTCGGTGAGTTCCTGGCGTCGATTCTGGGGTCGTAGCTGCCTCTGGGTATGAGGCAGGTGTGAATCGGGTGAGAGACCGGGATCCCGCGGCGGCAGCGGGAAAGCCGTCCGCGGAGGTCTCTCCGCGGACGGCCTGTGTGCCTGGTGGGTGCGACTGGTGCTTCGGCGGAAGCCGGGTCGGGTCGCTGCGCCCGGCGGGTCTCAGGACCTCCGCCGGCGGCCGGCGGGCCTTATGGCTGCTCGGGCCTGTCGCGATCCACGCCGAGTTGGCCTTCGATGCGCTGCTGCGCGTCGTCGACCTGCCTCTCGTGCTTGTCGCCCGTCCTCTCGTTGGCCTTCCGTTCCGCGGCGTCGGACATGTCCTTGCCCCTGTTGCCCTTCGCCTGGTGCTTGAACCTGTCGAGGATGCCCATCCAGAGCTCCTTCCGGAGGTGACTCGGAATCGACGATACGCCCGACTTGCAACCAATGCCCATTTAGGCCCCATATGGTCTGGACCTCTCGGCCGCTACCGTGTGACCGGCACAACCGCCCATGCGGGGGCGGGGACCGGGGAGCAAGGGGAGGGGCGCACCATGACGCGTCTGAAGCGCGGGCCGAGGGGCGCCGTCAGGACCGGACTCGCGGTGTTCGCCGCTCTGGCGCTCGTCACCGGCTGCGAGAGCCTCGAAGAGGGCGGTCTGTCGACGGGCAGCGGCGCTCCGGCACCGGTGCCGGACGGTCGCGCCGTCAGCCCGCTGAAGAACCCGGACGGAACCAAGCCGGGCCTCGGCCCGGTGACGAGCGGGACCGACGAGAGCGCGGCCCGCAAACTCATCGAGTCCCTGCGGACCAAGGGACGCGGGCCCAAGACGGGTTATGACAGGGACGAGTTCGGCTACGCCTGGATGGACACCGCCGACGGAGTTCCCCTGGCCCGCAACGGCTGCGACACCCGTAACGACCTGTTGCAGCGCGACGGCCAGGGCCTGCGCTTCCGCTCCGGTTCCGACTGCGTCGTCGTCGCCATGACGCTGCACGACCCCTATACCGGTACGACCATCGAGTGGCGCAAGCAGAAGGCCACCGAGGTCCAGATCGACCACGTCGTCCCGCTGTCCTACAGCTGGCAGATGGGCTCCTCACGCTGGTCGGAGGGCAAGCGGGAGCAACTGGCCAACGACCCCCTCAACCTCATTCCGGCCGAGGGCCGCGCCAACTCCTCCAAGGGTGACTCCGGACCCGCGTCCTGGCTGCCCCCCAACAAGCGGATCCGCTGCGCCTACGCCGTCCGCTTCACCCAGGTCGCCCTCAAGTACGACCTGGCGGTGACCGCGCCCGACCGGCAGATGATGCTGGAGCAGTGCGGCGACTGAGGCCACGGCGGTCGCCTTCCCCGGCGAAACGGAGACGAGACCACTAGTCCGCTTGGCTGCTGGGCCACGAGATCACGAGATCACGAGATCACGAGATCGCGAGATCACGAGAACCGTCGTGGCCCTCGTCCGCGGCACGGGAAAAACGACTGTCCCGCCGTACGGAACCGCACCTACCGTGACCGCATGGAACTGAAGGTGTCGAGTCTCGCCGAGCGCCCTGACAAGCACGGCCAGGTCGTCGGAATGACCAGCAGCTGGCCGGAGTTCGTCACCCAGGACCTGGTGGGCGACTCCCACTACGGCCGGATAGCGACCGAACTTCCGCAGTACGTGCTGTTCGCCGAGGACGAGCGGGGCGAAGTCGTCGCGCACGCCTACAGCGTGCCGTTCGCCCTCGCCGCCGAAGGCCGTGGCCAACTGCCTGCCCGGGGCTGGGACGCGGTACTCCTGTGGGCCTTCGCCGACCTGCGCCGGGGCGTCCGCCCGGACACCGTCAGCGCGATCGCCATCACCGTGGCCCCGCACGTCCAGGGCCGCGGACTGTCCACCCGCATGCTGTCGGCGATGCGTGACAGCGCACGCGCCCAGGGCTTCAGCGAGGTCGTCGCCCCCGTCCGCCCCAGCGCCAAGCACCTCGAACCGCGCACCCCGATGGCGGAGTACGCCCACCGCACCCGCCCCGACGGACTGCCCCAGGACCCGTGGCTACGCGTCCACGCCCGGGCCGGTGCCACCGTCGACTCCGTGGCACCGGCCTCCATGACGGTGTCCGGCTCGCTGGACCAGTGGCGACGCTGGACGGAACTGCCCTTCGACACCGAGGGCGACGTCGAGGTGCCGGGAGCGCTCGTGCCGGTGCACTGCGAACCGGACCGCGGATACGCGGTGTACGTCGAGCCCAACGTGTGGATGCGGCATCCCCTGTAAGCCGGTCAGGCCTCGGGGATGCCGCGGTTCACCCGGTGGCTCAGCCGAGTTCGTCGAGGTCCAGGACCTCACCGGCGGGCATGCGCACCGGGACCGGCTTGCCGTAGTCGCCGAAGGTGACGGTGCCCGGGTCCTCGGCGGAGGAGCTGTCGATCCGCAGCACGTACGGCTCGCCCTCCGTGGCCACGTACAGCGTGTAGCGGTCCTTGCCGTCCTTCTCGTGCAGGACGATCGCGGGGGTGCCGTCGACGGTGGTGGTCTTGCCCCGGGTCGCGTTCGAGTGGCCGTCCTCCGCGTCGCCGAGGACGGTGTCCAGGTCGCAGAAGCTCGCGATGTCCTTCGCGTCCGAGCCCTTCGCGGACATCTTGGTCCACTTGCCGGCCAGCAGCTCCACCGCCGCGTCGGTGTCCGCCTTGGGCTCGCCCTCGCTCTGGGCGCGCAGGAAGGCCTCGTCGTACTTCATGTAGAGGGTGTCGCCGGTGTGGACCAGCCGGGCCTCGCCCTGGCCGCCGACGCTCATCGTGCCGGCGCACTCGCCCTGCTTGTTCAGGGCCATGTCGATCCCGAGCGTGCCGCCGCTCTCGGCGTCGGGTATGTCGCCCGCCATCCGCAGCGACGAGGCGCTGGCGGTCGCGTCGATCGCCCGCACGGCGATCTCTCCGCCGGTCAGTCCCGGGAACGGGCCCTTCGGTGAGTTCGGCGTGCTCGGCTTGCTCGACCGAGCCGATGTGTCCTGCTTGCTGTCCGCCTTGTTGTCGCCGGGCAGACAGCCGGTGAGCGCGGTGGTGGCCGCGGCGGCGAGACAGAGGGCGGCAAGTGCGGTGCGACGCATGGGGATTCCTTGGTGAGTACGCGGTTGGATGTGGTGCGGTGCAGTGCGATGTGGTGCTGCGTGGTGCGGTGCGGCGGCGCGATGTGGTGCGGCGGCGCGGCGTGGTGCGAGGTGGCGCGGCGTGGCGCGCGTGACGGGCTGTGGCCGCGCGCCGGGCAGCGGTGGTGTCAGCCGGTCTTCTTCCAGTCCTTACAGCCCGACGTCTTGAAGAAGGCGTCGGAGGAGCTGATGGTCACGACGGCCGTGCCGGTGACGTTGTCGTTCGCGATGATGGAGTCCAACGACTGTTCGGCGTCCTTGCCGCGCTCCCAGTAGCAGGAGTCGTCGGCGTTGCCGGTGGACTTGTACGTGCCGGGCGCGACGTCGGCGCCGACTCTGAACATGCCGCCGTCGCCGTCCATCCTGGCGGCGGGGGAGCCCTTCGCCTTCAGGTCGACGGCCTCCCAGTCGTTGCAGTCGCTCGACTTGAAGAGCTTGTCGGTGGCCTCGATGGTGACGTAACTGGTGCCCATGACGTTGTCGTTGGCCAGCAGCGAGTCCATCTCGCCCGAGGCGTCCTTGGCCCGCTCCCAGTAGCACAGGCCGTCGCTGTTGCCGGTGGTGCGGTAGGTGCCGGGCTTGACGTCCGTGCCGACCTCGAAGTCGCCGCTCCCCGAGAACGCGACCTTCTTCTCCGCGCCCTTGGCCGTCCCAGACTCCTTGCCCTTCTTGGCACCGGGCTTGCCCTGCGCGGACGTCGAAGAGCCCTTGCCGCTCTTGACGGAACCGCTGTCCCCGCTGTCTCCGGCGTTCGCCGAGACCACACCGATCACAACGACTCCGACAACGGCGCCCAGCGCGACCTTGCCCTTCATGCCCATGGCTGTGTCCCCTCCCCACGTGGCGACCACCGCTGCTCGGCTGCCGCTCGTTCGCTGGGTCAATAAGAGCAGAGCCTGTGAACCGAGTCAACACGGTTCACATCGTGCTGTGTGTACACGGCCGTGAAGGGGTAGATCTTGAGTACGTCGGTATGCTCGACGCCACACAGGGACGCGCAGGACGACGCGGTACGACGAGGGGAGCCGGCGGTGCAGGACAACGCAACAGAGGTGACCGCCGCCGGGATCGCACGGCTGGCCGGCGTCGGCCGTGCCGCCGTCAGCAACTGGCGCCGTCGGCACGCCGACTTCCCCAAGCCGGTCGGCGGCACCGAGACCAGCCCCTCCTTCGCACTCGCCGAGGTCGAGGCATGGCTGCGCCACCAGGGCAAACTCGCCGAAGTCCCGCTGCGCGAGCGCGTCTGGCAGCAACTCGCCGGCCACCCCCAGGGGCCCGTCACGGCCCTCACCCACGCCGGCTGTGGCCTGCTCCTGATCCACGACCGCCCCACGGTCTGGCTGGAGGTGAGCGCCGGCTCCGACGAACGGCTGGCCGCGATGCTGCCGGGGGCACTGGAGCAGGTGCTCGTGCCGCGCTTCGGCGCGCTGCGGAGTGGCCGGGGCGGAGGCGTCAGGGGTGTTCACACGCCGTCGGGTGTGAACTCGCCGGATTCCATGAACGGATCGGGAGTCGTGAACACCGGCGAAACCGCTCACGCCTCCGCGGGCTCAGCCCGCCGCCACTCCGCGAAACCTGTTCACGGCCCGACGCCGGTTCACGGCCCGGCCCCAGTTCACAGCCCGACCCCGGTTCACAGCCCGCCCGCTGTGAACACCTCGCCCGTCGCAAACAGCGGCGCAGACGTCAACACCCCCGGCCACCCGGCCGGCGAGCTCGACACAGGTACCGCCGCCCCCGCCCCCCACACCACCCCCGCAGTCGTCGCACCCACCGGCCCCGAGCTCCTCCCCTCCGCCCCCCTCCTGCGCGGCGCCGCCGAACTCGCCGCCGAGCTGGGCGCCCGCCAGGCGTTCGAGTTCCTGCTGGGGCGGCACCTCGACGCCAACCCGCGCCAGTACACGCTCACCCCCGCCGACCTCGCCGGACTCATGGCCGACCTCGTCGGCCCCGCGGGCACCGTCCTCGACCCGGCCTGCGGTACCGGCGCCCTGCTGCGTGCCGTCACCCCCCGGCCCGACCAGGAGCTGTACGCCCAGGACAGCGCCCCGGACCTGGCCGCGCTGACCGCGCTCCGGCTCGCGCTGCACGCCCGGGGGACCGTGCGTGCGGCCGCCGGCGACACCCTGCGCGCGGACGCCCATCCGGGGCTGCACGCCGACGCGGTCCTGTGCCACCCGCCCTTCAACGAGCGCAACTGGGGGCACGACGAACTCGCCTACGACCCCCGGTGGGAGTACGGCTTCCCGGCCCGCAACGAGTCCGAACTGGCCTGGGTGCAGCACGCGCTCGCCCGTCTCAAGGACGGCGGCACCGCCGTGCTGCTCATGCCGCCCGCCACCGCCTCCCGCCGCTCCGGCCGCCGTATCCGCGCCGACCTGCTGCGGCGCGGCGCGCTGCGTGCGGTGGTCGCGCTGCCGGTCGGTGCGGCACCGCCGTACAACATCCCGCTGCACCTGTGGGTGCTGCGGCGGCCCGAGCGGGCGCCCGCGCAGCCCGAGGTGCTGCTCGCCGACGTGGGGCAGTTCGCGACCGAGGGGCGCGGCGGGCCGGACTGGCGGACGGTGCGGGAGACCGTGCTCGACTCCTGGCGTGCCTTCGACCGGGCCGGAAGTCTCGACGAACGGCCCGGCCTGGCGCGCTCCGTGCCCGTCATCGAGCTCCTCGACGACGACGTGGACTTCGCGCCGGCCCGCCACCTCCCGCCCCCGACGGCGGCGGACGGCGCCGAGGCGCTGAGCGCGGTGCGCGAGCGCCTCGGTGAGACCCTGCGGCTGACCACCGACCTCACCCCGCCCCCGGCGGCCACCGCGCCGCCCGCCCGCTGGCCGCTCACCACGGTCGGTGAACTCGCGCGTGGGGGCGCCCTGGTGATGCGTACGGGCGGAAACGGCGGCCACGCGCGCGTGCCCGCCCTCACCGACCACGACGTCCTCGCCGGAACGGCCCCCTCGGGGACGCTGGCCGAGAGCGACGAGGAAGCCGTGCTCACGCAGGCCGGCGACGTCGTCGTGCCGGTGCTGGGCGGCGGCTCGGTCACGCGCGTGATCGACGACGCCACCGCCGGAGCAGCCCTGGGCCGCAACCTCGTGCTGCTGCGCCCCGATCCGTCGGCGCTCGACCCCTGGTTCCTCGCCGGCTTCCTGCGCGGCACCGCCAACAACCGCCAGGCCAGCAGCTATGCGTCCACCGCCACCCGGCTCGACGTGCGCCGGCTCCAGCTGCCGCGGCTCCCGCTCGACGAACAACGGCGCTACGGGGCGCGCTTCCGCGCCCTCGACGACTTCGAACAGGCGCTCCGGCACGCGGGCCGACTGGGCGAGCAGCTGGTGCGCGGGATGTACGACGGGCTGACGGACGGCACGGTAGCGCCCGGCCGGTGACCGGCCAGTGATCAGTACGACAACGGTTCGGCACAACCCGGGACCGCTTGTCCGTGTCGGCCTATACGCTCGGACTCCCACACCGCACCACCCCCGTCCGTCCGCTTGCCACGTCGGCAACACCGGTCCAGGAGCAGTCATGTACGGCAACAGCGCGGTGCCGCCGCCGTCCCGCAGCGCGGCCACCGTCATCACTCTGCGCGTGCTGTTCGCCGCCGCCGCTCTCCTTTCCTGCGGCATGTTCTCCTGCGTTCCGTTGTTCCGGGTCGCCGTCCTGCGCGGTCGCTGGTTCGACTGGGTGGTGGCCTGGGTGAGCCTGCCGGCGTCCATCGCCTGCCTCGCCGTGGTCGGGTCGCTGCCGGAGGCCGACCGCCGTACGGACGTCGCCCTGGCCCTCGTCCTGTTGATCGGCGCGGGGGCCACCGCGTACTACCTGGTGACGGACATTCGCGTGCACGCCCGGACCCGGTGGCCCGCCGGCTACGCACCGCTCCACGCGCCGACCGTCGGCGGGGGCTACGGGCAGACCAACCCGGCGGGACCGTACGGCCCTCTGCCGGTCCCGCCCGCCCAGTCCCAGCAGTCCCTGCCGCAACAGCCCTCGCTCCAGCACCCCATGCACCAGCCGCCCCCGGGAGCCGGGATGCCGGGCTCCCAGACCCCGTCGCCTGCCGGCCCCGCGGTCCCCGCCCCGCCGCCGCAGCGCCCCGCGCCCGCCCGCATCGACCAGGTGCGCGCCGAGCTCGACGAGCTCAGTGACTACCTGCGCCGCCAGGACGGTCACCACGACGGCGACCACGAGGGCGGAAGGTGACCGTGGCAGGGCGTGTCGTCGCCGGCCGGTACGAACTGTCCACGCTCATCGGGCAGGGCGGCATGGGCCAGGTCTGGACGGCCTACGACAAGCGACTCGACCGGCGGGTGGCGGTGAAGCTGCTGCGCCCCGACAAGGTGGCCGGCCAGGAGGCCGACGAGCTGCGGCGACGCTTCGTGCGCGAGTGCCGGGTGACCGCACAGGTCGACCACCCCGGCCTCGTCACGGTGCACGACGCAGGCAGTGAGGGCGAGGAGCTGTTCCTCGTCATGCAGTACGTCGACGGCGCCGACCTCTCCGACCACCTCGCCGAGCACGACCCCTACCCCTGGCAGTGGGCGGTGGCGGTCGCCGCGCAGCTGTGCGCCGTGCTGAGCGCCGTGCACGCCGTGCCGATCGTGCACCGCGACCTGAAGCCGCGCAACGTGATGGTGAAGCAGGACGGCACGATGACCGTGCTCGACCTGGGCGTGGCGTCCGTCATGGACACCGACACCACCCGCCTCACGCACACCGGCTCGCCCATCGGCTCGCCCGCCTACATGGCCCCCGAGCAGGCGATGGGCGGCGCGGTCGGCCCGTACACCGACCTCTACGCACTCGGCGTACTGCTGCACGAACTCCTCAGCGGAGACGTGCCGTTCGCGGGCTCGACGGCACTCGGTGTGCTGCACCGGCACCTGTACGAACCCCCGCTGCCCGTGCGCCGTATCCGCCCCGAGGTCCCGGAGCCCCTCGAAGCGCTCGTGCTGCGCCTGCTGGCCAAGGACCCGCAGCACCGCCCGGCCTCCGCGCAGGACGTGTACGAGGAGCTGGCGCTGCTGCTGCCCGCGCGCGGGATGCCGACCGGGGCGCCCCTCGACCCCACGCGCCCCTTCCTTCGCCCGCACGCCCCCTGGCCGGACCGCGCGCGCACGCCCGCGCCCCAGCCCGCCCCGGTCGCGCCCGTGCCGACGGTGGCCGAGAAGCCCGATGTCGTCGGTGCCGTCGACGAGGTCAAGCGGCTGCTCGGCGAGGGGCGTATCACCCAGGCCGTGGACATCCTCGGCGCGATCCTGCCCGCCGCGGCCGAGCAGCACGGCGAGCACTCCCCGGTCGTCCGCACCCTGCGCAAGCAGTACGCGGCCACCCTCATGGACGACGGCCAGTACCGGCGCGCGCTGCCCGAACTGCGCCGCCTCGCCGACGAACGCGCCGCCGAGGCCGGTCAGGCCGACACCCAGTCGCTCCGCTACCGCTACGAGGCGGCCCAGTGCCTGGAGCAGCTCGGCGAACCGGCGGCGGCGCTCGCCGAGTACCGCGCGCTGCTGCCGTACTACGAGAACCAGTACGTGGCCGGCGATCCGGAGCTCGCCCACGACGTCCGCCGCCGCATCGGCCATCTCCTCCTCGCCCTCGGCGACCGGGCGGCCGCCCACGACACGCTGGTGCGGCTGCTGCACGACGCCGAGCGCCTGCACGGCCCCGGGCACCCCCTGGCGGCCGAGGTCCGCCGGACGCTGGAGTGGCTGGGACAGGTGCGCGGCTAGTTTCCGACCGCGGACCGGCACCTCGGCGCGGCCCGGTGGCGAGCACCGGCTGACGGCCCGTGTGCCGGGAGAGCGCGGCGGTGCCGGAAGTCCTGGTGAATCGTTGGTCGAATGGGTTGGCCAGAGCTTGCCCACTGCCTACCATCGATCACCGCAAGACCTTGTGCACCGCCGCACAAACTCCTCGGGAGGCTTCCTTGCACCGCCGTCGTCGCACCGCGCTCCTCCTCTCCGCCGCGATCGCCGCGGCCCCCCTCCTCACCGCGTGCGGAAACGACGCGCATCCCGGTGCGGCGGCCGTCGTCGGCGGCCAGCGGATCACCGTCGCCCAGCTGGAGACCAGGGTGGACGAGGTGCGCGCGGCGCAGCGGGCGGCGGTGCCGAACGAGGCACAGTACGCGCAGGCCATCGCCAAGACCGGCACGCTCACCCGCGACACCCTGCACAACATGATCCTGGACCGGGTGCTGCAGCACGCCGCCAAGGAAGCCGGCGTGACCGTCAGCCGCAAGGAGATCCAGCAGATGCGCAGCGGCCTGGAGCAGCAGACCGGCGGCCCGGAGGCGCTGGAGGCGACCTGGTTGCAGCAGTACGGCATCGCCCCCGAGCGCCTCGACGAGAACCTCCGCCTCCAGCTGGAGGCCCAGAAGCTCGCCACCCGCCTCGGCACCGACACCGGCGACCGCGTTTTCTGGAGCACGCTGTCCGAGGCCTCCAAGGAACTGAACGTCGACCTCAACCCGCGCTACGGCACCTGGGACGTGCAGAAGAGCAGCCGCGTCGACGCGAAGACACCGTGGGTGCGGGAGGTCACGGCGACGGGGGCCCAGGAGCCCGCGTAGACGGTGCCGGAGCAGGACGGGTGCCCGCGGAAGAGGCGGAACGGTACGGCGCGGTTGTTCATACGATCACACCGTCATCCCCAGCCTGTGGACAACCGATCGGCTCGGATCGCGGCGTGCGTTAGCTTCGAATCGTGAACGCAACCAGCCCCGAAACCGCCACCGGCCGCATCGTCCTCCTCACCACCAGCCACCGCGTGGCACCCGGCCTGCTCTCCTGGCCCGCCTGGCAGGCACTGCACGCCGCCGACCGGGTGCTGTGCGCGGACGGCGCGCACCCGCAGCTGCCGTATCTGCGGGAGGCCGGGATAGCGGTGGACGAGGCGTCCCCGACCGCCGAGGATCTGGTCGACGCGTGCGCCGGAGGGCACACGGTCGTCGTGGTCGCCGCGGGCGAGGGCGAGCCCACCCTCACGGACGGCCTCGCCCGCCTCGCCGGCTCCGGTCGCTTCTCCATGCCCGAGCTGGAGCTCCTCCCCGCCTCCTACGACCTGCCGGGCGCCCGCCTCCTCGACCTCGTCCAGGTCATGGACCGCATCCGCGCCGAATGCCCGTGGTCCTCGCAGCAGACCCACAAGGGCCTCGCGAAGTACGGCATCGAGGAGGCGTACGAACTCGTCGAGGCCATCGAGGAGGGTGACCGCGACGAGCTCAGGGAGGAACTCGGCGACGTCCTCCTCCAGGTCGTCTTCCACGCCCGCATCGCCCAGGAGGACCCCGACACCCCCTTCTCCATCGACGACGTGGCCGGCGGCATCGTCACCAAGCTCATCCACCGCCACCCCCACGTCTTCGGCGACGAGACGGCCACCACCCCCGAGGAGGTCAAGGAGCACTGGATGCGCACGAAGGCGATAGAGAAGCGCCGCGCGTCGGTGACGGACGGCGTCCCCCTCGGCCAGCCGGGCCTCGCGCTGACAGCCAAGCTGGCCTCCCGCGTACGCACCGCGGCGCTCGACGTCCCCCTCCCCGCGGGCGAGGGCATCGGATACGAACTGCTGGCCCTGGCCGTCCGGGCAGAGGCGTCCGGGGTGGATCCGGAGGCGGCACTGCGGGTCGCCGCCCGGGCCTACCGGGACGCGGTACGGGCTGCCGAGGGGCTCGGAGCTTAGGGGGTGTCCGCACCCCGCGCCGCCGAACCCGCTCTCCCCGGCCGAAACCCCTTCCGCGACCCCGTCGCGCACCGCCCCCTCCGCCCTCCGGATACCGTCAGGGAGTGACCGACCAGCCCACCCCCACCAGCCCGGCCCCGGAACTCTTCACCTGGGAGTTCGCCACCGACCCCTACCCGGCGTACGCCTGGCTCCGCGAGCACGCCCCCGTGCACAGGACCCGGCTTCCCAGCGGTGTGGAGGCCTGGCTGGTCACCCGGTACGCGGACGCCAAGCAGGCCCTCGCCGACCCGCGGCTGTCCAAGAACCCGGCGCACCACGACGAGCCCGCGCACGCGAAGGGGAAGACCGGCATCCCCGGTGAGCGCAAGGCCGAGCTGATGACGCATCTGCTCAACATCGACCCGCCCGACCACACCCGGCTGCGGAGGCTCGTCAGCAAGGCGTTCACGCCCAGGCGGGTCGCCGAGTTCGCCCCGCGGGTGCAGGAGCTCACCGACCACCTCATCGACCAGTTCGTGGAGAGGGGGAGCGCCGACCTCATCCACGACTTCGCCTTCCCGCTCCCCATCTACGCGATCTGTGACCTGCTCGGCGTCCCCCGCGAGGACCAGGACGACTTCCGGGACTGGGCGGGGATGATGATCCGTCACGGGGGCGGCCCGCGTGGCGGTGTCGCGCGGTCGGTGAAGAAGATGCGCGGCTATCTCGCCGACCTCATCCACCGCAAGCGCGAGGCCCTGCCGGCCGAGAGCACCCCCGGCGAGGACCTCATCTCCGGTCTCATCCGCGCCTCCGACCACGGCGAGCACCTCACGGAGAACGAGGCCGCGGCGATGGCCTTCATCCTTCTGTTCGCAGGGTTCGAAACCACGGTCAACCTGATCGGAAACGGCACGTACGCGCTCCTGACCCACCCCGAGCAGCGAGACCGGCTGCAGAAGTCACTGGCAGCCCAGGAGACGGCTCTGTTGGAGACCGGGGTGGAGGAACTCCTGCGCTACGACGGCCCCGTCGAACTCGCCACCTGGCGCTTCGCCACTCAGCCGCTCGGCATCGGCGGACAGGACATCGCCGCCGGCGACCCCGTCCTGGTCGTGCTGGCCGCCGCCGACCGGGATCCGGAGCGCTTCGCGCACCCCGACACCCTCGACCTCGGACGCCGTGACAATCAGCACCTCGGTTACGGCCACGGCATCCACTACTGCCTCGGCGCCCCCCTCGCCCGGCTGGAGGGCCAGACCGCGCTCGCCACACTTCTCACCCGGCTGCCCGACCTGGAACTCGCGGTGGATCCAGCCGATTTGCGGTGGCGAGGCGGTCTCATCATGCGGGGGCTGAGGACGTTGCCCGTGGAGTTCACGCCGCGTGGTCGACTCCTCTCACCTGCGTAAAGGTGACGCGCCCTCAAGTCTGTGACTTTCACGTGATCTACGCGGCATTAACTTGTGACAAGTGATCGTGTGCCTATACGTTCACGGATCAACACGGCGCCGAGCCTTGTCGCGGCGCCGGTCACTGTTGTCTCGCGAAAGGTTTCCGCATGCTCTCCGGGAACGGCCGTCATCGTCGCCCCCGCCAGGCTCCGGCCCTCCTCGTCGCGGCGGGCGTGACCGGATCCGCCATCGCCATCCCGCTCCTGGCGGCGACGGGCGCGAGCGCGGCGACCGGCACCACGTGGGACGCGGTGGCGAAGTGCGAAACGGGCGGCTCCTGGAGCGAGAGCGACGGTGACGGGCACTACGGCGGACTCCAGATCGCCCTGGAGGACTGGGAGAAGTACGGCGGCCTCGACTTCGCCTCGACTCCGGACCAGGCCAGTCGCAACCAGCAGATAGCCGTGGCCGAGGAGATCCTCGCGGACAAGGGTGTCGGCTACTGGTCGACCTGCGGCCTGCTCCACGGCCTCAGCAAGGACTCCGCGGCGGCCGACGTCGACACGGGCGTGGCTGGTGACACGGACTCGGACGCGGCTGACTCATCCGACGAGTCCGGCTCGTCCGGGTCATCCGACTCGTCCGGCTTGTCCGACTCATCCGATTCGAGGGGCGGCTCGTCCGGGAGCGCCTCCACGGGCGCGTCGTCGGCGTCACCCAGCCCGTCCGGCTCCGGCGCCTCGTCTGACGCCCAGTCGGACTCGTCCGATAAGGGTGACAACTCGTCCAAGTCGGGCACATCGCCCGAACCCGAGCCGACTTTCGACGCCTCACAGGATGCCGACAGCTCCTCCATGGACTCGACAAAGCAGGACGACTCGGACAACTCATGGCGGGAAGGCGGCTCTTCGGCCCTCGTCGACACCGGCGCCCTCGGCGCGGGCAAGCACCGCGGTGACAGTGCCGACGAGAGTGCCGGTGAGCGCACCGCGAGCAGTGACACCTCCACCGGCTCCTCCAGTGGCCGGCACGCCGCCCGCGGCGACTCCTACACCGTCCGTGCCGGCGACACACTCGCGTCCATCGCCGACTCCCTTGACCTCCAGGGCGGGTGGCGAGAGCTCTACGCGGAGAACAGGGAGGCGATCGGCGCCGACCCGAGCGTCATCGCTCCCGGTCAGACCCTCTCTCTCGGTGCCGAATCGGGCGAAAACTAGCGGGAGTTCGCGTCACACTTCGCCATCTAATGTCCGGTTTGGCGAAAGTGTGGGATGAGTCTCAGAAGCCCTGATCGTCTTTGAAATTCGGCCGATCGCCTGTCTACGGTCGGGACCGCTCGCCAACACGAGCCCCGGCCGCCGCAACGCCGAATCCTGCCAGTGGCGGCCCGGGAACAGTCGTCGCGTCATGCGCCGTAGGCAGGAGCGGGGGACCCAAGGTAGGCGCCGGGCCCAGCAGTTGCGCTGGATCCGGCTTGGGGTGAAGCCGCGTCCCGGAAGGGATGCGGCCGGGCAACTCAACCGGCCCGAACCCGACAGCTCACCTCGCAGGCGTCGGTGAGGGGATCCATCCATGCTGTTTTCCAGCAAGGGCAAGCACCGTCGTCCGTCCAAGGCCACTCGTGCCATCGCCATCGCCGGTGTCACCGGTGCCGCTGTCGCCGCCCCGCTGATGGCGGCCGGCAACGCCTCCGCCGCCACCGCCTCCGAGTGGGACGCCGTCGCCCAGTGCGAGTCGGGCGGCAACTGGTCCATCAACACCGGCAACGGTTACTACGGCGGTCTGCAGTTCTCCGCCTCCACCTGGGCCGCGTACGGCGGCACGCAGTACGCCGCGCAGGCCAACCAGGCCTCCAAGGCGCAGCAGATCGCCGTCGCCGAGAAGGTCCTCGCCTCCCAGGGCAAGGGCGCCTGGCCGTCCTGCGGTGTGAACCTGTCGAGCTCCGCCTACAACGGCAGCACCGACACCTCGTCGGACAGCGGCTCCGGCAGCTCCGGCAACGGCTCCTCGGAGACCAGCACCCGTTCGTCCGAGCAGCCGGCCTCCCGCTCCTCGGAGCGTCCGGAAGCGAAGAAGACCGTCACCACCCCGACCGGCAAGAAGGTCAAGAAGGGCGACGGCGAGTACAAGGTCGTCACCGGCGACACCCTCAGCTCGATCGCCGAGGAGCGCGACGTCAAGGGCGGCTGGGCGAAGCTGTTCGAGCTGAACAAGGACATCGTCGAGGACGCCAACCTGATCTACCCCGGTCAGCAGCTCCACCTGAAGTGACACGCGGCTTCCAGCTGAACCACAGGCCCCGCACATCCGTGGACTCCATCGTGGAGGCCTCGTGAGGGCCACCCCCGTCCCCACGGGCTCCCCGCTCCGGTGCGTCTTCCCCCGTACGCACCGGGGCGGGGTTTTTTCACGTCCGACACTCCGGGACTCTTTTGTTCCGTTCGGAAACAATTTACTCTCGGTTCTGTCCAACGGGCGGTCGACCGCTGGCCGAACGCCCGGAGCCGGTTAGGCTCGTCTCGCGGAGCCGACCGCGGCTCCGACCAAGGGCCCCCGGCCCCGCGTACCCGCGTCACATCCATAAAGGAGATGCTCGTGCCGTCCATCGACGTCGTCGTAGCCCGGGAAATCCTGGACTCCCGAGGCAACCCCACGGTCGAGGTCGAGGTCGGCCTCGACGACGGCAGCACGGGTCGTGCCGCCGTTCCGTCCGGCGCCTCCACGGGTGCCTTCGAGGCCATCGAGCTTCGTGACGGCGACCCCAACCGCTACCTGGGCAAGGGTGTGGAGAAGGCCGTCCTCGCGGTCATCGAGCAGATCGGCCCGGAGCTCGTCGGCTACGACGCCACCGAGCAGCGCCTGATCGACCAGGCGATGTTCGACCTGGACGCCACCGACAACAAGGGCTCGCTCGGCGCCAACGCCATCCTGGGCGTCTCCCTCGCCGTCGCCCACGCCGCCTCCGAGGCCAGCGACCTGCCGCTGTTCCGCTACCTGGGCGGCCCGAACGCGCACCTGCTGCCCGTTCCGATGATGAACATCCTGAACGGCGGCTCGCACGCCGACTCCAACGTGGACATCCAGGAGTTCATGATCGCCCCCATCGGCGCGGAGTCCTTCTCCGAGGCGCTGCGCTGGGGCGCCGAGGTCTACCACACCCTCAAGAAGGTGCTGAAGACCAAGGGCCTGTCCACCGGCCTCGGTGACGAGGGCGGCTTCGCCCCGAACCTGGAGTCCAACCGCGCCGCCCTCGACCTCATTCTCGAGGCCATCAAGGAGGCCGGCTACACCCCCGGCGAGCAGATCGCCCTCGCGCTCGACGTGGCCGCCTCCGAGTTCTACAAGGACGGCGTCTACACCTTCGAGGGCAAGGAGCGCTCCGCCGCCGACATGACGGAGTACTACGCCGAGCTCGTCGAGGCGTACCCGCTCGTCTCCATCGAGGACCCGCTGTTCGAGGACGACTGGGCCGGCTGGAACGCCATCACCGAGAAGCTGGGCGACAAGGTCCAGATCGTCGGCGACGACCTGTTCGTCACCAACCCGGAGCGCCTGGCCCGCGGCATCGAGGAGGGTTCCGCCAACGCCCTGCTCGTCAAGGTCAACCAGATCGGTTCGCTGACCGAGACCCTGGATGCCGTCGAGATGGCCCAGCGCAACGGCTTCAAGTGCATGATGTCCCACCGCTCCGGCGAGACCGAGGACGTCACCATCGCCGACCTCGCCGTCGCCGTGAACTGCGGCCAGATCAAGACCGGCGCCCCGGCCCGCTCGGACCGCGTCGCCAAGTACAACCAGCTGCTGCGCATCGAGGAGATCCTCGACGACGCCGCGGTGTACGCCGGCCGCAGCGCCTTCCCGCGCTTCAAGGGCTGACGGCACTGACCCAACCAGGGTCAAGCCTTAGCCAGTCGTACGTACGTCCCCGTACTCGGTCCCGTACCGTGTGCGGGGACGTACGCACGTGGAAGGGGAGGCGGAGAGCCGATGGCCGTGAAGGACCGCGACCGTTTCTCCACCGCGACCAGGATCAAGCTGCTCGGCGAGCAGACCGCGGCCCGCGTCTACCGCTCCCAGACCAAACGGCAGGCCCGCCGATCCCGGCTCACCGGCCGGGCCGCGCTCCTGGCCCTGGTCCTGTGCACGCTGATCGTGGCGCTCGCCTATCCCATAAGGCAGTACGTCTCCCAGCGGGCCGAGATCGCCGACGTCCAGCGGCAGCAGGAGCAGGCCGCACAGCGGGTCGAGCAGCTGCGCGACCTCAAGGCGCGCTGGCAGGACGACGCGTACGCGGAGCAGCAGATCCGGCAGCGGCTGCACTATGTGATGCCGGGGGAGACGGGCTTCATCGTCATCGACCCGGACGCGGCCAGGCGGTCCCGCACCGATCTGGGGGCGGCCGACCGCCCCTGGTACGCGAACGTCTGGGACGGCGTCGACAAGTCCGACGCCTCCGACCAGTGAACTGACCGATAGAAAGACAGGCATGCACACGCCCCCGCCGACCACCCCGCGCACCGAGCCCACCGACGCGGACGTCGAGGCCTTCAACCAGCAGCTCGGACGCCCGCCGCGCGGCCTGCGCGCCATCGCGCACCGTTGCCCGTGCGGGCAGCCGGACGTGGTCGAGACGGCCCCCCGTCTCCCCGACGGCACGCCCTTCCCCACGCTGTACTACCTGACGTGCCCGAAGGCGAACTCCGCGATCGGCACCCTCGAGGCGAACGGCGTCATGAAGGAGATGACCGAGCGGCTGGAGAAGGACCCGGAGCTGGCCGCCGCCTACCGCGCCGCCCACGAGGACTACGTCCGGCGCCGCGACGAGATCGAGGAGCTGAAGGGCTTCCCCAGCGCGGGCGGCATGCCGGACCGGGTGAAGTGCCTGCACGTCCTGGTCGCCCACTCCCTGGCCGCCGGCCCCGGCGTCAACCCGCTGGGCGACGAGGCGCTGGAGATGCTGCCGGAGTGGTGGCGCAAGGGCGCGTGCGTGACCCTCACGCAGGAGGACGGTCAGTGACCCGGGTCGCCGCCATCGACTGCGGTACGAACTCCATCCGTCTCCTCGTCGCCGACGCCGACCCGGCGACCGGTGAACTGGTCGACCTGGACCGGCGGATGACGATCGTCCGCCTCGGCCAGGGCGTCGACCGCACCGGGCGGCTCGCCCCCGAGGCGCTGGAGCGGACCTTCGCCGCCTGCCGTGAGTACGCGGCGGTCATCAAGGAGCATGGCGCCGAGCGGCTGCGTTTCGTGGCGACCTCCGCCTCCCGGGACGCGCAGAACCGGGACGAGTTCGTGCGGGGCGTGCTGGACATCCTCGGCGTCGAGCCGGAGGTCATCACCGGCGACCAGGAGGCGGAGTTCTCCTTCACCGGCGCCACCAGGGAACTGACCGGCCGTGACGACCTCGCCAGGCCCTACCTGGTCGTCGACATCGGCGGCGGTTCGACCGAGTTCGTCGTCGGCGACGACGGGGTGCGCGCGGCGCGCTCGGTCGACGTCGGCTGCGTCCGGATGACCGAGAGGCACCTGGTGCGCGACGGGGTGGTGAGCGACCCGCCGTCCGAGGAGCAGATCGCGGCCATGCGGGCCGACATCGAGGCGGCCCTCGACCTCGCCGAGCAGACGGTCCCGCTGCGGGAGGCGCACACCCTGGTGGGCCTGGCCGGCTCGGTGACCACGGTCTCGGCGATCGCCCTGGACCTGGCCGAGTACGACTCCGCGGCCATCCACCACTCCCGTGTCTCCCACGACCGGGTCCGCGAGATCACCGACCGGCTCCTGCGCTCCACCCACGCCGAACGCGCGACGATCCCGTCGATGCACCCGGGCCGTGTGGACGTGATCGGGGCGGGCGCCCTCGTGCTGCTGTCGATCATGGAGCGGATCGGCGCGGCGGAGGTCGTCGTGAGCGAGCACGACATCCTCGACGGGATCGCGTGGAGCGTGGCGGGAGAGCGCGCGTAACACCGTCGGCGATCTCCGCCCGCCCCCTGCGGGACTCTGCTGAGCAGGGCGGACGCCCGTTTGAGCATGATCGAGAGGCCTTCGCGGGCCTCTCGGCAACACCCCGTCGGAAAAGTTCGTGAAGTTCTTCACAAGGAATTCGGCCCTGTCGGAGGACGAACGCGTCCCGGTTGACCCTTCCGGGGGCCCAGCACCCCTGTGAACGTGTTCAAAAGAGGTGAGCGCGGACGTTGCGCGAGGGTGCCGCAAGGGTGTGTCGCGGGCGCCTCACGAGGGCGCCCAGAGTGCAGAGAGGCAGCTCACGCGGCATTGACAACGCCCCGCCCTACACGCTGGTTCCCGCTCCGCGCCATGACGTGGATCACGCGAGCGGCGGAGGATAGCACACACCCCGAGGATGCTTGTGAAGGGGCGCACGAGCGACCCCCCTGAGGCGGGTGGATACTCGATGGCATGAGCACCACGGAGCGTCCCAGGATCCTCGTAGTAGGCGGTGGGTACGTAGGCCTGTACGCAGCTCGGCGCATCATGAAGAAGATGCGCTACGGCGAGGCGACCGTCACGGTCGTCGACCCCCGGTCGTACATGACCTACCAGCCCTTCCTCCCCGAAACCGCCGCCGGCAACATCTCCCCGCGCCATGTCGTCGTCCCGCTGCGACGCGTGCTGCCCAAGGCGGAGGTTCTGACCGGCCGGGTCACCACCATCGACCAGGACCGCAAGGTCGCCACCGTCGCCCCGCTGGTCGGCGAGGCGTACGAGCTGCCCTTCGACTACCTGGTCATCGCGCTCGGCGCGGTCTCCCGCACCTTCCCGATCCCCGGCCTCGCCGAGCAGGGCATCGGTATGAAGGGCATCGAGGAGGCCATCGGCCTGCGCAACCACGTCCTCGAGCAGCTCGACAAGGCCGACTCCACGAACGACGAGGACATCCGCCGCAAGGCGCTCACCTTCGTCTTCGTCGGCGGTGGCTTCGCGGGTGCGGAGACCATCGGCGAGGTCGAGGACATGGCCCGCGACGCGGCCAAGTACTACAGCAACGTCTCCCGCGAGGACATGCGGTTCATCCTCGTCGACGCCGCCGACAAGATCCTGCCCGAGGTCGGCCCCAAGCTCGGCCTGTACGGCAAGGAGCACCTGGAGAGCCGGGGCGTGGAGATCTACCTCTCCACCTCCATGGACTCCTGCGTCGACGGCCACGTGGTGCTGAAGAACGGCCTCGAGGTCGACTCCAGCACCATCGTGTGGACGGCCGGCGTCAAGCCGAACCCGGTCCTCGCCCGCTACGGCCTCCCGCTGGGCCCGCGCGGCCACGTGGACACCCAGGCCACGCTCCAGGTGCAGGGCACCGACTACATCTGGGCCGCCGGCGACAACGCCCAGGTCCCGGACCTCGTCGGCCGCAAGGCCGGCAACGAGAACGCCTGGTGCCCGCCGAACGCGCAGCACGCGCTCCGTCAGGCCAAGGTGCTCGGCGACAACGTGATCTCCGGTATGCGGGGCTTCCCGCAGAAGGAGTACAGCCACGGCAACAAGGGCGCCGTCGCGGGTCTCGGCCTGCACAAGGGCGTCGCGATGATCGTCATGGGCAAGATGAAGATCAAGCTCAAGGGCCGTCTCGCCTGGTACATGCACCGTGGCTACCACGGTCTCGCGATGCCGACCTGGAACCGCAAGGTCCGCGTCTTCGCCGACTGGACCCTCGGCATGTTCCTCAAGCGCGAGGTCGTCTCCCTCGGCGCGATGGAGCACCCGCGCGAGGAGTTCTACGAGGCCGCCAAGCCGGCCCCGATCGCTCCGGCCAAGGCCGAGGAGAAGCCCAAGGTCGAACAGGCCAAGGCCTCCTGACCTCCGGTCACTGATCCACCCGAAGGACCTCCCGCCATCCGTGGTGCGGGAGGTCCTTCGGCGTTTCCCGAGGCAAGGCCTGTGGTGCGTACACGCGTTTTGCCCAGCCGTAACGCGAACGAGGGACTGCGGTCCGGCCCCGCAGGTGTTTACGTGGATGTCGGACATTCCGGGATCCCCCGTCATGGAGGTGTACGCCATGGCAGACGCCGCGTTGCGGCTGAAGAGCCTCGTCGAACAGTTGTTGGGTGTGCCGCTTCGGGTGCGCGTTCGCGCCTGGGACGGTTCGGAGGCGGGGCCGCCGGGCGCGCCGACCCTCGTGGTGCGCAACCGGCGGGCCGTGCGCCGGCTGCTGTGGAAGCCGGGCAGGCTGGGCCTGGCCCGTGCCTGGGTGGCCGGGGACCTGGACATCGAGGGGGACCTCTACGCCGCACTCGACCGGGTGTCCGGCCTGGTCTGGGAGCGCGACGAGGACGCCCCCGGGCTCACCCGGACGCTGCGCGACCCGCAGGTGCGGGCCGCCGTCCGGGGGCTCGTCGCCCTCGCCGGGCCCCCGCTGCCGCCCGCCCCGCCCCGTGAGGAGATCCGCAGACCACGGCGCCATCTGCACACCAGGCGCACCGACCGGCGCGCCATCAGCCACCACTACGACGTCGGCAACGACTTCTACGAGATCGTCCTCGGGCCGAGCATGGTGTACTCCTGCGCATACTGGCCGGCCCCCGACGCCACCCTCGAGAACGCCCAGCACGACAAGCTCGAACTCATCTGCCGCAAGCTCGGCCTGACGCCCGGTCAGCGCCTTCTGGACGTCGGCTGCGGCTGGGGTTCGATGGCCATCCACGCCGCCCGCGAGCACGGGGTCGGCGTCGTCGGCATCACCCTCTCCCACGAGCAGGCCGCGTACGCCCGTAAGCGCGTCGCCGGCGAGGGGCTCACCGACCGGGTCGAGATCCGCGTACAGGACTACCGGGACGTGGCCGACGGGCCGTACGACGCGATCTCCTCCGTGGGGATGGCAGAGCACGTCGGCGCGGACCGGTACCTGGAGTACGCCGAGGATCTCTTCCGGCTGCTGAGGCCGGGCGGACGGCTGCTCAACCACCAGATCGCGCGTCGGCCGCACCGGGACGAATCGGCCTACTCCGTCGACGAGTTCATCGACTCCTATGTCTTCCCCGACGGCGAACTCGCCCCCGTCGGCACCACCGTCACCCAGCTCGAACGCGCCGGGTTCGAGGTGCGGGACGTCGAGTCGATCCGCGAGCACTACGCCCTCACCCTGCGCCGCTGGGTGACCAACCTGGAGGCCGACTGGCCGCAGGCCGTGCGCGTCGCCGGTGCCGGGCGGGCCCGCGTGTGGCTGCTGTACATGGCCGCGTCCGCGCTCGCCTTCGAACACAACCGCATCGGCGTCAACCAGGTGCTCGCCGTGCGCGCCCCCGAGTCCGGTGTCTCGGGGCTGCCCCTGCGTTCCCGTACCTGGAACTGAACACGACGGGGCCCCGCCCGCGGAAGCGGAACGGGGCCCCGACCGCCGTACGGCTACTCGGACTTGATGGCCGCCAGCATGTTCAGGCGCCCCGCCCGACGGGCCGGCCACAGCGCCGCAAGGACGCCCACCGTCGCCGCCAGGAGCAGGAAGATGGCCATCCGGGCCCACGGCAGGACCAGCTCGTACGTCGCCAGGGTCGATCCGAGCAGTTCGCCCGCCGCCCAGCCGAAGAACACGCCCAGGCCGATTCCGAGGACCCCGCCGAAGAGGCAGATGACCAGGGACTCCAGGCGGACCATCCGCTTGACGCCCCTGCGGTCCAGGCCGATCGCGCGGAGCATCCCGATCTCCTGGGAACGTTCGAAGACCGACATGGCCAGGGTGTTGATGACACCGAGGACGGCGACCAGGACGGCCATCGCGAGCAGACCGTAGAGCATGTTCAGCATCAGCGTGAACATCTGCGCGATGTCGTTGGAGAGGTCCTTCTTGTCCTGGACCTTGATGGCCGGGTTGGAGCCGAGTGCCTTCTCCAGCTTGTCCTTGGTCGCGCCGGAGGCGCCGTCGGACGTCTTGACCATCACCTGCATGTCGGCGGGGTCGGTCTGGTGCGGGGAGAGCGTGGCGAGGTCCAGCATGATGCCCTGGATCATCTCGTTGCCCTCGTACACCCCGGCGACGGTGAGCTTCTGCTTCTTTCCGTCCTCGTAGGCGACGGTGAAGCTCGAACCGGCCTTCCAGCCATGCGACTCGGCCGTCCGGTCGTCCACGACGACCTGGGTGCCGCCCACCTTGAAGGAACCGCTGTCCACCTTGAGGTCGGTCAGCTCGCCGATCGTGCTGCCCGTGACGCCGGTGAGGTACTCGGTCTCGCCGCCGATGCGGGAGGGCGCGTTGCGCAGCGGGCTGGTGGCGGTGACGTCGTCGATCCGCCCCAGCTTCCTCGCGACGTCCGGGGACAGCTGGTTGCCGTTGGCCATGGAGACCACGTAGTCCGCCCGGATCGCCGACGAGGCCATCTTGTCGATCGACTTCTGCAGGCTGCCCGCCATCACCGTCATGCCGGTGATCAGGGTGAGGCCGATCATCAGCGCCGAGGCGGTGGCCGCCGTGCGGCGCGGGTTGCGCACCGAGTTCTGGCGGGCCAGCTTGCCCGAGACGCCGAAGACGCGCAGGACCGGCGCCGCGGCCGCGATCAGCGGGCGGGACAGCAGCGGGGTCAGGACGAACACGCCGATGATCAGCAGGACCGCGCCGAGACCCATGGGAGCCTGGCCGTCCGAGCCGGACATCGTCGTCGCCGCGAGGACCACCGCGACGCCCGCCGCCGAGAACAGCGCGCCCAGCGTGTTGCGCAGCACCAGCGATTTGGTGGTCGCCTGTGCGTGCACGCTGCTCATCGCCGCCACCGGCGGGATCTTCGCCGCCCGGCGGCCCGGCAGCCAGGCCGCCAGCATGGTGACGAGGACACCGACCGCGAGGGCCGCCAGGACCGTACCGGGGGTGATGACCAGGGGCCCGTCCGGGACGGTCGCGCCGAGCGTGCCCATCAGCGACCGCAGCCCCGCACCGATGCCGACACCGGCGGCGAGGCCGGTCACCGCGGCGACCACGCCGACCACGAACGCCTCGATGAGGACGGAGCGGGTGACCTGCCGGCGCGAGGCGCCCACGGCCCGCAGCAGGGCCAGTTCCTTGGTGCGCTGGGCGACCAGCATGGTGAAGGTGTTGGCGATGATGAACGTGCCGACGAAGAGCGCGATGCCCGCGAAGACCAGCAGTCCCTGCTTCAGGCCGGACATCGAGGCGGAGATCGCCTCCGCCTGGCTGTCGGCCAGTTCCTGTCCGGTCGTGGTCTCGACGGTGTCCTTCGGCAGGGCCTTGTCCAGTTCGGCCTTCAGCGCCGACTGGCTGACGCCCGCCTTCGCCTTGACGTCGATCTGGTCGTACGTGCCCGGCTTGCCGAACAGCTGCTGGGCCGCCGCCGTGTCGAAGAGGGCGAGGCTGCCACCGGCGGCGACGTTGCCGTCGTCGGTGCTGAAGATGCCGGTGATCTTCGGGTCGAGGACCGGCCCGTCCACCGACAGCCGTACGGTGTCGCCGACCTCGTACCCGGCCCGCTTCGCGGTCTGCGAGTCGATGAGGACCTCGCCCTCGCCGCTGGGCGCGTGCCCGCTGACGAGCGGATACCGGGGGTCCTCGGCGCCCCAGTAGTTGCCGCCCTGGGACTGGAAGCCGCCGCCGATCAGCTTGCCGTCCTTGTCGGCGATGGCGGTGAAGCCGTTGACGACGCCGATGGCGGAGGCGGCCCCCGGCACCTTCGCGCTCTCGTCGAGCAGCGCCTGGGTCAGCTCGGCCCGCTTGCCGACGGTGTCGCCCTTGTCCTCCTGGAGTTCGGCCTCCACGGCCACGTCGACCTGGTCGAAGCCCTTGGCCGAACTCTTCTGGTAGGCCTGGGAGATGGTGTTAGTGAAGACCAGCGTGCCGGACACGAACGCGACGCCGAGCATTACGGCGAGCACGGTCATGAGCAGCCTGGCCTTGTGCGCGAAGACGTTGCGCAGGGCGGTGCGGAACATCAGCTGGTACGGCCCTTCGCGTCGAACTGCTTCATGCGGTCGAGTACCGATTCGGCCGTCGGGCCGTGCACCTCGTCGACGATCCGGCCGTCCGCCAGGAACACCACCCGGTCCGCGTACGCCGCCGCCACCGGGTCGTGGGTCACCATCACCACGGTCTGCCCGAGCTCCCGTACGGAGTTGCGCAGGAAGCCCAGCACCTCGGCGCCTGAGCGGGAGTCGAGGTTTCCGGTCGGCTCGTCGCCGAAGATGATGTCGGGCTTGGAGGCGAGGGCGCGGGCCACGGCGACGCGCTGCTGCTGGCCGCCGGACAGCTGGGAGGGACGGTGGCCGAGCCGGTCGGCGAGGCCCACCATCGCGATGACGGAGTCCAGCCACTGCTTGTCCGCCTTGCGGCCCGCGATGTCCATCGGGAGGGTGATGTTCTCCAGGGCCGTCAGGGTCGGCAGCAGGTTGAACGCCTGGAAGATGAAGCCGATCTTGTCCCGGCGCAGCCTGGTCAGCTGCTTGTCCTTCAGGGAGCCCAACTCGGTCTCGCCGATGCGCACCGAACCGGAGGAGAAGGTGTCCAGGCCCGCCACGCAGTGCATCAGCGTGGACTTGCCGGAACCGGACGGGCCCATGATCGCGGTGAACTCGGCCTGCCGGAAGTCGACGGAGACCCGGTCGAGGGCGACCACCTGGGTCTCGCCCTGTCCGTAGATCTTCGACAGATCCGTGGCACGCGCGGCCACGGCGGTGGCCCGGCCGGCGATGGATGCGGTGGTCACGAGAAGGCACTCCAGGAGGACGAGGATGTGTCGGAGGGACGTCATCCATCGTCCGGCCCGCGAGCTGCCGTGTAGTCAGCCGTTGTTCCGGTTCCGAAGGCAGCCTCGGGTCGGACCACACCGAGCGGTGTCATACCTGGGGATGACGGCCACCCCTCATACCTGCCTCATACCTGCCCCGCGCGCCACCGTGCAGAGAACAGGTGGAGCCCCCTCGTTCGGGCGGTGAAATTCCGTCATTCCGCATACGCGGCCCGGGGCCGCGCGTAAGGCTGTTGGCAAGTGCGGACGGCCTGTTCCGTGGGCTGATGCACCCTCAGACGTCAATAGAATAAGACAACATCGGTCCGCTCTTCCGCTGTTCGGGGGACGGGTCCCGATAGGCTCGGAACCTCGTTGCGGAGCCCATGGCCTGCCCGGATGGTGGAATGCAGACACGGCGAGCTTAAACCTCGCTGCCCCTTCGCGGGCGTGCCGGTTCAAGTCCGGCTCCGGGCACTTCCGACACCTGCACCCTCCATTGAAGACTTCAACCGCATGACCGTTGACAGCGGGCGTATGCCGTCGGAGACTCACGTCAGGAAGTTGGTGAAGAAAACTTCACCACGCGAACGCCGTGACGCACACGCGAACAGAGAGGCGGGGTCGATGCGCACCACCGTCGGCATCATCGGAGCGGGCCCCTCGGGACTCCTCCTCGCCCGGCTGCTGCACAACGCCGGCATCGACTCGGTCGTCCTGGAGAGCCGCGACCGCTCCTACGTCGAGCAGCGACAGCGGGCCGGAATCCTCGAACAGGGCACGGTGGACGTGCTGCGCGCGGCCGGCGCAGGGGACCGCATGGACCGCGAGGGCCTGCGCCACGACGGCATCGAGCTGCGGTACGCCAGGCAGCGCCACCGCGTCGACTTCCCCGCCCTCACCGGCGGCCGGTCCGTGATGGTCTACGCCCAGACGGAGGTGTGCAAGGACCTCATCGCGCTCCAGCTCAAGGAGGGGGGCCCGCTGCTGTTCGAGGCGGAGGCGCTGGCCGTCGAGGGCGCCGACACCGACAGCCCGCGCGTCCGCTTCCGGCACGAGGGGGTCGAGGACGTCCTGGAGTGCGACTACGTCGTCGGCTGCGACGGCTTCTGGGGAGTCGCCCGGCAGGCGATACCCGCCGAGCTGACCCGCATCTTCGAACGGACGTACCCCTTCGGGTGGCTCGGCATCCTCGCCGACGTCCCGCCCTCCCACGACGAGCTGGTCTACGCCCACCACGACCGCGGTTTCGCCCTGCTGTCCATGCGCTCCCCGTCCGTCTCGCGTCTCTACCTCCAGGTGCCCGAGGGCACCGACGCCGAGGCGTGGAGCGACGACGACATCTGGGCGGAGCTGGAGCGGCGCTTCGAGACCGCCGACGGCTGGCGCCTGGAGCGCGGCCCGATCACCCAGAAGTCGGTCACCCCGATGCGCTCCCACGTCCACGAGCCCATGCGGCACGGCCGCCTCTTCCTGGCCGGGGACGCGGCCCACATCGTGCCGCCCACCGGCGCCAAGGGCCTCAACCTCGCCGTCGGGGACGTCGTCACCTTCGCCCGGGCCCTGACGCACGAGCGGCAGACCGGTTCGGCGGAACTGCTCGACGCGTACTCGCCGACCTGTCTGCGCCGCGTCTGGCAGGCCGAGCGCTTCTCCTACGACATGACGACCCTGCTGCACCGCGCCCCCGACGCCACCCCCTTCGAGGACCGCCTCCGGCTGGCCCGGCTGGAGCGGCTGGCGTCCTCCCGGGCCGCCGAGACCGAGCTCGCCGAGGCGTACACGGGGTTCCCGTTCTGAGCCGCCCCTCCGTGGCCGGGAATCGCCGGGCCGCGTAGCGTGTTGCGGAACACGACGAGGGAAAGATCCTCCCCAAGCACTAGGGTCATTCCTTTGCCTACCTATTACTCTTGAGCCAAGGCCCACACAGGGTGGCCATGGAGGAGTGAAATGAGGAGCAGCAACCCGGTCTTCTCGCGACGGGGGTTCAGCCGCGACAACGGCTACGCGGGCTTCAACACCGCGCCGCAGGCCGGGGGCGCCGCTGTAGGCACGCAGGCCAACCCGTACGCGCAGCCGCAGGCCGGCAACCCGTACGCGCAGAACCCTTACGCGCAGCAGGACCTACAGCAGGGCGCACCGCCCCAGGCCCCGGTCACCACCGGCCGGATGACGATCGACGACGTCATCCTGCGCACCGGCACCACGCTCGGCGTCCTGATCGTCACGGCCGCGCTCGCCTGGGCGCTGCTGCCGGTCGACGACGCGAACATCGGCCGGTCCTACGGCATCGGTATCGGTGCCGCGCTGATCGGCATGGTCCTGGCCTTCGTACAGTCCTTCAAGCGCAAGGCCTCGCCCGCGCTGATCCTGACGTACGCGGCCTTCGAGGGCGTCTTCCTCGGCGTCCTGTCCAACATCGTCGACAGCCGCATCGCCGACGGCGCGGCCATGCAGGCCGTCATCGGCACCATGGCGGTCTTCGCCGGTGTGCTGGTGGCGTACAAGGCCGGCTGGATCCGCGTCAACCGCCGGTTCTACGGCTTCGTGATGGCGGCCGCGCTCGGCTTCGTCCTGCTGATGATGGTGAACCTGCTGTTCGCCGTCTTCGGCGGCGGTGACGGCCTCGGCTTCCGCAGCGGCCCGCTCGGCGTCATCTTCGGCGTCGTCGGCATCCTGCTCGGCGCCTGCTTCCTCGCCCTGGACTTCAAGCAGGTCGAGGACGGCGTCGCGTACGGCGCGCCCCGCGAGGAGGCGTGGCTGGCGGCCTTCGGGCTGACGCTGACGCTGGTGTGGATCTACATGGAGTTCCTGAGGATCATCGCGATCCTCAACAGCAGCGACTGACACCCGCCGCGGTAGTCGCGAAGGGGCCCCGGGTCACGACCCGGGGCCCCTTCGTCGTGTCGTGGTGCGCGCCTAGGCGAATTTGCGCGCCGCCCTCCTCAGGTCGTACTCGTGGATGATCGCCTTCGCGTGGCCGTACGCGAGGTTGTGTTCGTGGCGGAGCCAGCTGACCTTCTCCTCGAAGCGGAAGAGTGAGGGGCCTTCTTCGACGGTGCGGAGCCAGTCGGAGACTTCACGACCGGTGCAGTGGGGGATACGGGCGAGCATGTTGCGGTGGGTCTCCTCGGAGAGGACGTGGGACATCGGCGCCTCCGGACGCAAAAGGGATGTAAGCCGGTCCTTCAGGTCACCGTGCCTGAGCGTTCGCCCGTTGGCAACAGTCTCGGTGCGACGCGTAGGCTCGCGCCGTGGTGGATACGACGCGTCTGACCCAAGCGGTGGATCACTTTGCCGATCGTCTTCGGGCGGCGCCGCAGAGCCGGTTGCAACGAGGGGCCGCCGCCGAGGCACTGGGGCTGGCGAGGGAGTTCGCCCGCAGGACCCAGCTCGTGGAGGCGCCGGAGGCCGAACCCCGTCAGATGCCGGACGCCGGGATGTTCGCCGCGGCCGACCAGATCACCGTGGCCGTGCACGACCTGGCCCTCGTCCTCACGGACGAGGGCCAGGTCGACGAAGCGGTGCAGCTGGTGGAGGAGGCGCAGAAGCGGGCCGGTGTGTGACCCGCCGGGCCCGGCCTGACGAACCCTAGAGGGACGCGATGACCCGGTCCGCCAGGATGTAGACGTTCTCCTCGCCGCACGCGAAGGTCAGCGTGTAGGCGCCGGAGATGCCCGAACCGCCCAGCAGGGTCGGGGTCTCGCCGGCGTTCAGGGCCGCGGCCAGGCGCTCCGCGGTCTCCCGGTGGCCGGGCGTCATGCACAGGGTGGTGCCGTCGGCGAAGACGTAGACGTCCAGGGTGCCGAGCGGCCCCGGGCGGACGTCGGCCAGCTCGACCTGGGACGCGGCCAGTTCCTCCAGCGTGGCGACCGTGCGCTCGTGGTCGTTCACGACGGGTGACGCGACCGGTACGAAGTCCGGGTGCGAGGGGTGGCGGCGGCGGGCCGCGGCCAGCTCGGCGGACTCCCCGGCGAACTCGTCGGCGTCCACGCCGGACTCGGTGACCGGCTCCAGCGGCTCCAGGCCCACGAAATCGGCCTGCCGGGGCAGGAACAGCTCGCTGTCGGGCAGACCCAGCAGCGAGGGCGCGTCGGAGGCGTCACGCGCCTCCTGGGCGGCCCAGAAGGCCCGCGCCTCGGCGAGCTCGCGCTCCCGTTCCTCGGCCAGGGCCTCGGAGACGGCGGCGCGTATCTCGTCGACGTCGGCCGAGTGGCGGGCGGCCGGCACGAGACCCCGCGCGGCGGTGGCGTTGCCCTCGGCGATCTCGGCGTGCAGGGCGGCGACCTGTCGGCGCAGCACCATGAGGGTGCGCAGGACGGCGACGCCCACGGCGCCCGTGGCGGCCGTGGTGACCAACAAGGCGATCGGCATGGCGCTCACTGACGTACTCCCGGTTCAAAGTCGACCCCCGACTTCCTACATCAGCTTGAAGGGCGGACTATCCCGCTGTCAGTGCGTAACGTCACGAATCGGACAGGGCTTTGGGCTCGGGGGTACCTGCTGAACTGTCCTGACCTGCGTGAATCCCTTCCCGGAGGGAGATAGGTCACATCCTGGGGGAGATTGGATCACAAAACGGCCCGGAACCCAGGCGGTTCAAGGGTTCCGGGCCGATGTATGACTCTGGGTTCCCGTACGGCTACGGGAGGTTGGTCAGCTCAGCCGCTCGATGACCATCGCCATGCCCTGGCCGCCGCCGACGCACATCGTCTCCAGTCCGAACTGCTTGTCGTGGAACTGGAGGGAGTTGATGAGCGTGCCGGTGATACGGGCGCCGGTCATGCCGAAGGGGTGGCCGACGGCGATGGCGCCGCCGTTGACGTTCAGCCTGTCGAGGTCGATGCCGAGTTCGCGGTAGGAGGGGATCACCTGGGCGGCGAACGCCTCGTTGATCTCGACCAGGTCGATGTCGTCGATGGTCAGGCCGGCCCGGCGCAGGGCCTGCTGGGACGCCTCGACCGGGCCGAGGCCCATGATCTCGGGGGAGAGTCCGGAGACGCCGGTCGACACGATGCGGGCCAGGGGCGTGAGGCCGAGCTCGCGCGCCTTCGTGTCGCTCATGACGACGACCGCGGCGGCGCCGTCGTTCAGCGGGCAGCAGTTGGCGGCGGTGACCAGGCCGTCGGGGCGGAAGACCGGCTTGAGGCCCGCCACGCCCTCCAGGGTGACGCCGGCGCGCGGGCCGTCGTCCTTGGAGACGACCGTGCCGTCCGGGAGGGTGACCGGGGTGATCTCGCGCTCCCAGAAGCCGTTCTTGAGGGCTTCCTCGGCGAGGTTCTGGGAGCGGACGCCGAACTCGTCCATGTCCTGGCGGGTGATGCCCTTGGCGCGGGCGAGGTTCTCGGCGGTCTGCCCCATCAAGATGTACGCGTCGGGGATGAGCCCGTCCTCGCGCGGGTCGTGCCAGGTGGTGCCCTCCTGCGCGGCGACGGCGACGGTACGGGCCTCGGCCTCGGCGAACAGCGGGTTGTGCGTGCCCGGCATGTCGGAGGTGCCGTTGCCGTAGCGGGAGACCGTCTCGACACCGGCCGAGATGAAGACGTCGCCCTCGCCGGCCTTGATGGCGTGCAGGGCCATGCGGCTCGTCTGCAGCGAGGAGGAACAGTAACGGGTGATCGTGCAGCCGGGCAGGTGGTCCATGCCCATCTGTACGGCGACGATCCTGCCGAGGTTGTGGCCCTGCTCGCCGCCGGGCAGACCGCAGCCGAGCATCAGATCGTCGATGTCCCTCGGGTCCAGCTCGGGGACCTTGGCGAGGGCCGCCTGGATGATCGTGGCGGTCAGGTCGTCCGGGCGCAGGTCCTTGAGGGAGCCCTTGCCGGCGCGGCCGATGGGGGAGCGGGCGGTCGAGACGATCACGGCTTCGGGCATCACGGCTCCAGACAAGAGGCGGCACGGCTGTCTGGGAAGTTACCCGTACGTATGGTCAGGGTCACGCCTTGGGCGGTGTGACCCTGACCGCAATTTACTAAGCGCTTGCTTGGGTCTCCGGTTCGGTCGCGGCGACCCGCCGCCGTCGACGCCGCTTGAGCAGTGCCCACCGCCCCTTCGGGCCGGTCGACACGGCCGCGACCTCCGTGCCGGCCTCCGACGCCGCCTCCGCGGCGGCCCGCGCGACCGGCAGGAAGCCCTCCCGGCGGGAGGCGTCCGGGCGCTCCTCGTCGGCCGGCCACAGACCCAGCGCCGCGCACACCGACGGCAGCACGGCCATCGCCGCGGTGGCGTAGCCCTCGGCCGAGGGGTGGTAGTTGTCCGGGCCGAACAGTTCGCGCGGGTTCGCCGCGAACTCGGGGCCCAGCAGGTCGCCCAGCGAGACCGTCCGGCCGCCCTGCTCGACGACGCCGATCGTCTGGGCGGCGGCCAGTTGGCGGGAGGCCCGGCGGGCCAGCCAGCGCAGCGGCTGCTGCACGGGCTCGATCGTGCCCAGGTCGGGACAGGTGCCGACCACCACCTCCGCGCCGGCCGTACGCAGCCGTCGTACCGCCGCCGCCAGATGACGTACCGAACGGGTCGGCGGCATCCGGTGGGTCACGTCGTTCGCGCCGATCATGATCACGCAGACGTCGGGGATCCGGTCCGGGTCCGCCACGGTCAGGGCCACCTGACGGTCCAGGTCGTCGGACTGGGCCCCCGGGGAGGCGACGTTACGCAGTTCCACCGGGCGTTCCGCCACCGCCGCCAGCCCCGACGCCAGCAGCGCGCCGGGCGTCTGCCCGCCCCGGTGGACGCCCTGGCCGGCGGCCGTGGAGTCGCCCAGCATCACCAGACGCAGGGGCGGTTCCCCGGGGACCGTGTAGGAACTGCCGTACCGGCCGTTCGCCTGCGGGACGTGCGGTCTCGCCCCGTTGCCGTTGCCCACCTGGCGCCTGGCGAGCCGCACCTCCGCCAGGAGCAGACCCATGGCCGCCGCGCCGACCAGACCGATACCACCGCCGCCGTACGCGGCACCGGCCGCGATCCGCCGGGCCACCCGCGCCCTCGACATGCTCGTCATGCGTCGCCGCCACCTCCTCGTGTCCGTACATCCACTCCTTGCCCCGTACGGACCGTCGCCCAATCTCGACGGTGAGTGAACGCCCGTCACGGATCGCAGTAAGGCCATAGGCTGGCTCCACCATCACGACCATTTCTTTTGCGGCATCCGGAGACAACGGTGCAATTCCACGACTCGATGATCAGCCTCGTCGGCAACACCCCGCTGCTGAGGCTCAACAGCGTGACCAAGGGCATTCGGGCGACCGTCCTGGCCAAGGTGGAGTACTTCAACCCGGGCGGATCGGTGAAGGACCGCATCGCCCTGCGCATGATCGAGGCCGCGGAGGAGAGCGGTGCGCTCAAGCCCGGCGGCACCATCGTCGAGCCGACCAGCGGAAACACCGGCGTCGGACTCGCGATCGTGGCCCAGCAGAAGGGCTACAAGTGCATCTTCGTGTGCCCCGACAAGGTGAGCACCGACAAGATCAACGTGCTGCGGGCGTACGGCGCCGAGGTCGTCGTCTGCCCGACCGCGGTGGACCCCGAGCACCCCGACTCCTACTACAACGTCTCCGACCGGCTGGTCCGCGAGACGCCGGGAGCGTGGAAGCCGGACCAGTACTCCAACCCGAACAACCCGCTCTCCCACTACCACTCGACCGGCCCTGAGCTGTGGGAGCAGACGGAGGGGCGGATCACCCACTTCGTGGCGGGCGTGGGCACCGGCGGCACCATCTCCGGGACCGGGCGCTACCTGAAGGACGCGAGTGACGGCCGGGTGCAGGTCGTCGGCGCGGACCCCGAGGGCTCCGTCTACTCGGGCGGCTCGGGACGGCCGTACCTCGTCGAGGGCGTCGGTGAGGACTTCTGGCCCACCGCGTACGACCGGACCGTCGCCGACGAGATCGTGCCGGTGTCGGACAAGGACTCCTTCCAGATGACCCGTCGGCTGGCCAAGGAGGAGGGTCTCCTGGTGGGCGGCTCCTGCGGGATGGCCGTCGTCGCCGCGCTGAAGGTCGCCGAGCGGCTCGGCGAGGACGACGTGGTGGTCGTGCTGCTGCCGGACAGCGGGCGCGGCTACCTCAGCAAGATCTTCAACGACGAGTGGATGGCCGACTACGGCTTCCTGGAGGACGAGGGCCCCAGCGCCCGCGTCGCCGACGTCCTCAACGACAAGGTGCACGGCGCCATCCCGTCCCTCGTGCACATGCACCCGGACGAGACCGTCGGCCAGGCCATCGAGGTGCTGCGCGAGTACGGCGTCTCGCAGATGCCGATCGTCAAGCCCGGCGCCGGCCACCCGGACGTGATGGCCGCCGAGGTCGTCGGCTCCGTGGTCGAACGCGAGCTGCTGGACGCCCTGTTCACCCAGCGGGCCTCGCTGGAGGACCCGCTGGAGAAGCACATGTCCGCCCCGCTGCCCCAGGTGGGTTCCGGCGAGCCGGTCGGTGACCTGATGTCCGTACTGGGCACGGCCGACGCGGCGATCGTCCTCGTCGAGGGCAAGCCCACCGGTGTGGTCAGCCGGCAGGACCTGCTGGCCTTCCTCGCCAAGGGCGGGAAGTAGCGGGAAACGTCCGGTGAACCGCCGGTGTCCACGGGGAACTTGCGGTTCTCCGGGCCGAAGGGCGGACTTCGCGGAAGTGGTACGAGCGTGTCACGTCCGCGCAGCACGCGCTTAACACGGGTCCGGCACATTAGTGGGTGTCGGCAGGGCGGGAGCGGCTCCCCGCTCCGGCCGGCAACCGAACGGCGTCACGGACAACCGGAGCGGCTCCCGGACCTCCATCGACGCCACGGACGCGCAAGCCCGGCCTGACCGGCCCGCGTCCCTCGCGGGGACCGCCGTCGTCCCGCCCCCCGGTAACGGGGGTGCGGCGGTCCCCGCGACAACTCCTGTGGCAGTCCCGCACCTCACGTGAGTGACGCCCAATTCCCCCGCGAAGCCCGGCCGTTTCGCGGTCAGTCCTCCCAGTCACCGTCCTGGGACGATTTCCGCGGCCGCGCCCTGAAGAGCCCAGGGTTGGTGCGGGCGGCCTGGACGGCGTTGACGCCGACGATGCCGATCCAGGCCACGATCAGGCCCGGCAGATGGCCGACACCGCCGCCGATCGCGGACAGCGGGATCGCCAGCACCAGCGAGACGATGCCGAACCCGAAGCGCTCGCCCCAGGAGTCGGTGGCCTTCGGCGACCGGGAGCCCCGGGCCGCCACCATCTGCTGCTCGGCGAGATGCCTGCGCAGCCGGCGCTCCACCGCGCCGTCGATGCGCTGGTCGACCTTCTCCAGGAACGAGTCGACCAGCGCGGACTCGTACTCCACGCCCAGCTCCCTGCGTGCCTGCAGGGTGGCGTCGAGTTCCTTCTTGAGTTCGGTGTCCCGCGCGTCCATTCCGGTCATGCGCCTCACGGTAGGCAGCCGCGAAGCCGGCCGCACTGGGGTTAGCCCCCCTGTTCGGACGGGGGTGTCCAACAGGGCTTCGCTCAGGAGATGTCCTTGCCCGGCTGTATAACGACATGCAGAGTTCTCGGCATCTGAATAGGTTGGACGAGCGGGTTGCCGGGAGCTCGCGGTGGGCCGGGTGCGGCAGCTGATCTGGAGGGGGAGCGAGGCATGAGCGGGGACGCGGAGACGGAGACGGGTGCGGCCGCCCGGGGCGCGGGCGCGCCGGGCGCGGCCGGGCCGGACAGCCCCGCCGCACGGCTGCAGGCGCTGTTCGAGGGGCACCGGCTGACGCCGACCCAGCGGCGCATCGCGCACAGCATGGTGCGGCGGGCCGCCGACGTGCCGTTCCTGTCCAGCGTGGAACTGGCCGAGCTGGCGGGGGTCAGCCAGCCGTCGGTGACCCGTTTCGCGGTCGCCCTCGGCTTCGACGGCTACCCCGCCCTGCGCAGGCACCTGCGCGAGGTCGCGCCCACCGAGCAGTCGGCGTCCTCGGCCTCCTACAACGCGTACCAGCAGGCGGTGGAGGCCGAGATCGAGAACCTCCGGCACCTGGCGGAGGTGCTGGCCGACCCACGGCCCGTGCAGCGGGCGGGCCGGCTGCTCGCCGCCTCGCGTCCGCTGCCGGTGCTCGGGCTGCGGGCTGCGGCCTCCCAGGCCTACGGCTTCGCCTACTTCGCCGCCAAGGTCCATCCGGACGTACGGCTGCTCCACGAGGGCGGCACGATGATCCACGACCGGATCGACGCCGCCGTCCGCGCCGGCGCCACCACGCTGCTGTGCTTCGCGCTGCCCCGGCATCCGCGCGAGGTCGTGGACACGCTGGCGTACGCGAAGGAGGCGGGGCTGACCGTGGTCACGGTCGCCGACTCCGCCTTCGCGCCGGTCGCCAAGGTCTCCGACCTCCTGCTGCCCGCCGCCGTCGGCACGGGCCTCGCCTTCGACACCGCCTGCGCCCCGATGCTGCTGGGCCGCGTGCTGCTGGAGGCGATGTGCGACGACCTGCCCGACGCGCAGGCGCGACTGGAGGACTTCGACGCGAAGGCGGCCGGCCGGGGGCTGTTCGTCGAATGAGGGGCGGGCCGCTCCGGGTGGTGCGAGGGCCCGCCCGGTGTGAAGGCTGGAGAAAACCGGCGCGCCGCTCTCAGACTTGTCTCACGTTCGGTCGCTAGTCTGCGCGACCGGAATCGCATGCTGTGGGACGACGAGGAGGCGGACGTGGCACGCGGAGGTCAGGGACTGGCTCGGGTGGCCGTCGTGGTGCGGGCCGGAGCCGCGCCGATGTGGTGGCTCGGGGTGTTCGCGGCGGGTGTCGGCGTACTGGTGCCGGGCGTCACGGGCCGGCGGATCGGGGTGTTGGCGGGGGCCGCCGGGTTCATCCTCGCGGCGGCCGTCGTGGCGTACTGGCGGCGCAAGCGGTACGTCGGCCTCGCCCGCTCGGCGGTCCGCGCCGGGAAGCACGACGTGCTCCAGGACCGTGCCGTGAGCGTGCGCAACTGGCGCCGCGGCCACCGCTGGTGGCTGCTGCTCGCCTTCGCCGCCGCGCTGGGCAGCGCGTTCGCCGTGCCCGCGGCCGGCGGCATGCTGCTCGCGGGCTGCGGTACGGGACTGCGGCTGAAGGCGGCCTGGCTGGGGCGGCTCGAGCGGGCCGAGAGCGCGCTGCTGTGGGTGCGCGTCGACTGGCTCGCCGCGAACGGCGGCCGTCCGGCCGGCAGGACGGTCAAGGCCTGCCGCAGCACGGGTATCGCGGCGGGCGACGCGGCCCCGGGTGGAGCGCGCCGCCGCACCGCGGCTCTCGTCTAGGGCCGGACTCAGACCTCGAGGTCCTCCTCGATCCTCCTGAGCTGGTGGCGGGCCATCGCGAGGTTGGAGCGCTTGGCGTCCAGCACCAGGTAGATGAACAGGCCGTTGCCGCCTCGGCCGCTGATCAGGCGGATCAGGTGGTACTGGTCGGAGAGGGTGATCAGGATGTCCTCGATCTGGCCCTTGAGCCCGAGGTGCTCCATGGTGCGCAGTTTGGCGCGGACCACGTCGGTGTTCCCGGCGGCGGCGACATTGAGGTCGAAGCTCTTGCTGCCGCCCAGGGTGCCCAGCGCCATCCCGCTGGTGTAGTCGACGAGCGCGACGCCGGTGGCGCCCTCGATGGAGGCGAGTGCTTCCTTCAGCGCGGTTTCGGTATTGGCCATGACTCTTTCCTCGGTTCCCTTCAACTTTCGGTGGTGGTGCGGGCCACTGCGGGCGCAGTGGGCGGGTCGGTGGCTTGGGCCGGGGCCCCGGCGGGCTTGGCGCGGGAGGCGCGGGTGGCCCTGGGGCGGGGGGCGGTCGGCTTCGCGGCGGGCTTCACCGGGGCCGCGGGTGCGGCGTCGACGAGCTCGCCGATCCGGGCGCCGGCCCGCCGGCCCTCCAGATGGAGCCGGCCCACGTTCACGCGGTCCTGGGCCAGCAGGGTCAGGACCGCGCCGCGGCCCGCCGCGTACGTCGCGACATAGCCGAACACCCCGCGTACGAGCAGTTCGCGGAAGTCGCCCTGTCCGGTCGCGTCGGCCAGCTGCGCGGCGAGGCCCCGGGCGGACGTGGTGAGCGCGGCCACGCTCTCCGGGTCGACGCCAGGGGTGTCCTGGGCGAGGACGAGACCGCGGGCGTCGGCCGCGAGGGCACCGGTGAGCTGGGGTACGCGGGCTCTGAGACGGCGTAACTCCTCCAGGATGTCGGCCTCCGCTGCCATCAGGTCTCTCCTCTCGGCGCGGGTCCGCTGCTGCTGCCGCTGCCGCTCAAAGGGCCTCCAGCGCATCCCTGAGCCTTTTCAGCAGCGTGATGTGGGGGTCGGTGACATCGGCCGGGATCCCTTCGTACGGGCCGGGTGCCTGTGGTGCGGGGGACGGTTCGGGGAGGGCCGGCGGGCGGGGCGAGACGACGCCGGCCGCCGCCAGCCGCCGTACGTCCACCAGCGTGTGGAAGGCCGGGCGGCCCAGGTCCCGCGCGATGTCGGTCGCCGTGCGTACCTCGTCCAGTTCGGCCAGGACCGCCCGCTGGCGGGCCGTGGGCTTCGGGGGCGCGGCGCGGTGCGCCCGGACCAGCGGGGCCTCGTCGGTCGCCGGGTCGGGCCAGATGCGGTGCAGCAGGTCCCGGCGGCGCAGCGTCTCGCGCTCCAGGGCGGCCACCGGCACAGGGCACTCGCATCCGGGGCCCGGCTTCGGTTCGCTCTCGCCGTCCGCCTCGGTGCCGTAGCGGAAGCGGCCGGGCGTGCTGCTGGGGGAGAGGGCGAAGTACGCGGCGTCGTACAGCGCGGTCAGCTGGCACACCTCCAGCGCGCCCCGGGTGAGGTGCCCGCCGTCGACCAGCAGGTGGCCTGCGCGGTGCCGGTCGCCGGTCTCGGTCAGCGCCTGTCGCCAGGTGTCGCCGTCGAGGGTGCCGCGCGCGGTGAGCAGGACGTCCAGGCCGGGGGCTGACGGGCTGTCGGCGTGCACCACCCGCCCCTCGGCGAGATGGAGCGTGCCGCGTTCGCGGATGAGGACGCCGGTGGCCCGCTCCGCGGCGAGCCGGGTCAGCATCGGCGAGACGCCGCCCCAGCCCCGGTCCCGGGCCGCCGCCTTGTCCCGCACCGGCAGCCGGGGCGGCGGGGTGGTCTGCACGGCCGTCATCCCAGCACCAGCCGACCGGCCATCTCGCCGAGCCGTATGCGGGCCAGCGCGAGGTTGCCCTCCGCGCGGGCCAGCCACAGGTGGAGGCACACACTGCTGTCGAAGGACGTCCGCACGAACCGCAGCACGTGATAGCTGTCCCGGTTGCTGATGATCAGGTCCTCGACGGGCGGGCCGGCCTCCTCGCCGGTGCCGTCCCCGGCGTCGCCGTCCGGGGCGAAGGCCTGCTGCTCGGCGGCGAGCCGGGCGAGCTCCGCGGCCTCCACCGCGGCCGTCTCCTGGTCGCCGCCCGGGGACTCCCCGACGACGCCCAGGGCCAGCCCGCTCGTCCAGTCGACCAGCGCGGCGCCCCGGGCACCGGGCAATCGCATGGCTTCCAGCAGGCACTCGTCGATTCCGGGCACCGTGGCTTTCCTCCCCCTGAGGTTCGGCTGAGTGACGCCGAAGCTACGCAACGTGTGCGTGAGGGGTGAGGGTTCTGGCATTTTCCGGTGGAACATGCGACGAGTGACTAAGGTGGGTCAACTGACCCCGTTTCCCCATCAGTTGATCAGCACTCCCACCGGCGTGCGTCAATGGCGCCCGGGTGCGCGGAGGACGGTGAGCGCGCCGGCGTGTGCCCCTCCCGACTCGGCCACGATGTCCTCCACGGTCTGCTGCTCGCGCACGGTCGCGAAGGCCGTGCCCCCGCGCCCGTCCGGCGCGAAGCCGTAAATCGCGGGCCGGGCGAGGGAGTTGTACGCGTAGTGGTGCGCGAAGTAGTAGGCCCCCGTGTCCAGCGCGGCCGCGTAGTCGCCCTGTTCGAGGAGCGGCAGCGGGCAGCCCTGGGCGAGCAGGTCGCCCGCGAAGCAGGCGGGCCCGGCCACGTCCTGCACCACCTCGGGGCCCTCCTTCGGCCGCCCCTTGCCGTCGTAGGCGGCGATCCTGAGCGGCCACGCCCCCGGCGCGTACACCGTCCGCGTCGCCACCTGCACGCCCGCGTGCGTCACCGCGACCGGCCGCCCGCCCGCGCTCTTGGCGTACTCGACCCGCGCCACCACCGTCCCGTGCTTCGCCAGCAGTGACCGTCCGAACTCGGTCACCAGCCCGTACCGTCCGTCGAACAGTCCCGGTACCGCCTTCTTCAGCGTCTGCGCGTAGTCCGCGTACGTCGGCGTCGTCACGTCCGAGGCGAAGTTCACCGGCAGCCCGCCACCGATGTCGATCGTGTCGATCTGCGGCCGCCCGATCCGACGGTTGATCTCCTCGGCGAGCGCGTACGTCGCCGCCACGCCCTGCGCCATCAGTGACAGCGGAACGCCCTGCGACCCGGTGTGCGCGTGCAGCCGGGACAGCCACGGGCGCTCGGCGTAGGCCCGCACCACCCACTCGCGCGCCCCCTCGTCCCGCAGTGCCACCCCGAACTTCGAGGTCGCCGTCGCGGTGGACAGCGCCTCGATGGACCCGGCCCCCACCTGCGGGTTCACCCGGATTCCGAGGGGAGAGCGACTGGGTGCCGACCGCATGAGCGCGTCGATACGGTCCAGCTCCTGCGGATTGTCGGCGTTCACGGCGATCCCCAGCGCCAGGGCCTCCCTGAGCTCGGCCGGCGTCTTGGCCGGGGAGTCCAGCACGGTCCGGTCCGGCGTCAGACCGGCCGCCCGTGCCAGCGCCAGCTCGCCCGGGCTCGCCACCTCGGCGCCGATGCCCTCCTCCCGCAGCAGCCCCAGCACCGGCACCAGCGGGGTGGCCTTCACCGCGAAGGCGTGCAGGACGGGCGTGCCCGGCGCCGTGACCTCGTCGAAGGCCGCGCGCAGGGCCACGGCCGACTCCCGGATGCCGGTGACGTCGAGAAGGCCGACGAGGGGGGAGCCCGGCCCGAGCAGCCCCCGCTCCACGGCCGCGCGAACCGCCTCGTCCCGGCGGGCGGCCCCGGCGGTCACGGCCCCGGCGGCGCCCTGCGCGCGTCGGTCGTCCCCGTGGCCCGCGACATCCCCCGTCGTGTACTCCACAGCGTCCCCCTCGTCTCGTCGTCCGCCCATGCGTCCAGCGAAACACCCATGCCCCACCCCCGCTGACGGACACCTCTATTGACTAGCTCTATTCAGAAGGTCAGGATGTGAATAACGGCAGCAACAGTCCGCAAGGAGGCAGACCATGTCAGGACCCCGCCCCGTACGAGCGCCGCGCGGTACGGAACTGAGCGCCCTGGGATGGCAGCAGGAAGCCGCCCTGCGGATGCTGCAGAACAACCTCGACCCCGAGGTCGCCGAGCACCCCGACAAGCTCGTCGTCTACGGCGGCACCGGCAAGGCCGCCCGCGACTGGCGCTCCTTCGACGCCATGGTCCGCACGCTGCGCACCCTCAAGCAGGACGAGACGATGCTCGTCCAGTCCGGCCGCCCCGTCGGCGTCATGCAGACCCACGAGTGGGCCCCGCGCGTCCTCATCGCCAACTCCAACCTGGTCGGCGACTGGGCCAACTGGGAGGAGTTCCGCCGCCTGGAGGCCCTCGGCCTCACCATGTACGGCCAGATGACCGCCGGCTCCTGGATCTACATCGGCACCCAGGGCATCCTCCAGGGCACCTACGAGACCTTCGCCGCCGTCGCCGCGAAGAAGTTCGGCGGCTCCCTCGCCGGGACCATCACCCTCACCGCCGGGCTCGGCGGCATGGGCGGTGCCCAGCCGCTCGCCGTCACCATGAACGACGGCGTCGCGATCTGCGTCGACTGCGACCCGCGCGCCATCGAACGCCGTATCGAGCACCGCTATCTCGACGTGAAGGCCGACTCCCTGGAGCACGCCTTCCAGCTGGCCGTCGAGGCCCGTGACGCCCGCCGCCCGCTCTCCGTCGGCCTGCTCGGCAACGCCGCCGAGCTGCTCCCGCGGATGCTCGCCGAGGGCGCCCCCGTCGACATCGTCACCGACCAGACCTCCGCGCACGACCCGCTGGCCTACCTGCCGACGGGCATGGACTTCGAGGACATGGCGTCCGCGGCGGCCAAGGACCCGGCCGGCTTCACCACCCGCGCCCGTGAGTCGATGGCCCGCCACGTCGAGGCGATGGTCGGCTTCATGGACGCCGGCGCCGAGGTCTTCGACTACGGCAACTCGATCCGCGGCGAGGCCCAGCTCGCCGGGTACGACCGGGCGTTCGCCTTCCCCGGCTTCGTCCCCGCCTACATCCGCCCCCTCTTCTGCGAGGGCAAGGGCCCCTTCCGCTGGGCGGCGCTGTCCGGCGACCCGGCCGACATCGCGAAGACCGACAAGGCGATCCTCGACCTCTTCCCCGAGAACGAGTCCCTCGCCCGCTGGATCAAGCTGGCGGGGGAGCGGGTCCACTTCCAGGGCCTGCCCGCCCGGATCTGCTGGCTCGGCTACGGCGAGCGCGACAAGGCCGGCGAGCGGTTCAACGACATGGTCGCGAGCGGCGAGCTGGCGGCACCGCTGGCGATCGGCCGCGACCACCTGGACTGCGGGTCGGTGGCCTCGCCGTACCGCGAGACGGAGGCCATGCTCGACGGCTCGGACGCGATCGCCGACTGGCCGCTGCTGAACGCCATGGTCAACGTGGCGTCGGGCGCCTCCTGGGTCTCCCTCCACCACGGCGGCGGCGTCGGCATGGGACGGTCGATCCACGCCGGGCAGGTGACGGTGGCCGACGGCACCACACTGGCCGGCGAGAAGATCCGCCGCGTGCTGACGAACGACCCCGGCATGGGCGTCATCCGGCACGTGGACGCGGGCTACGACATCGCGGAGTCGGTCGCCGCAGAGCGCGGCGTGCGGGTCCCCATGCGCGAGGGTGACCAGGCGTGACGGTGAGCGAAGGCGGCCACGGCAACTCCGCGGCGGGAGCGCAGGTGTCCTCGCCGACCGCGGCCGGCAGCCTGCCCTCCTTCCAGGAGATGTGGCGCGAGCTGCGCCCCATCGGCCGGCATCCCGACTCCCACGGCTACCGCCGCTACGCCTGGACCGGGGCCGACGCCGAGTGCCGGGCCTGGTTCCGGGGGCAGGCCGAGGCGCGCGGGCTGGCCTACGAGCTCGACCGGAACGGCAACCAGTGGGCCTGGCTCGGGGATCCCGCCGCAGGGGACGCGGTGGTCACCGGGTCCCACCTCGACTCCGTGCCCGACGGCGGGGCCTTCGACGGGCCCCTCGGTGTCGTGTCCTCCTTCGCCGCGCTCGACGAACTCCGGGCCCGGCAGGCGACGTTCACCAGGCCCCTCGCCATCGTCAACTTCGGCGACGAGGAGGGCGCCCGGTTCGGGCTCGCCTGTGTCGGCTCACGGCTCACCGCCGGGCAGCTCACCGCCGAGCAGGCACACCGGCTGACCGACGGGGACGGGGTGACCCTGCCGCGTGCCATGGAGGCCGCCGGGTACGACCCCGACGCCATCGGGCCGGACCCGGAGCGGCTCGCCCGGATCGGAGCGTTCGTCGAGCTGCACGTCGAGCAGGGGCGTGCGCTCGACCTCGGCGGCGACCGCGTCGGCATCGCCAGCGCCATCTGGCCGCACGGACGGTGGCGGTTCGACTTCCGGGGCGAGGCCAACCACGCCGGCACCACCCGGCTGGGCGACCGGCGCGACCCCATGCTGTCCTACGCCGAGACGGTGCTCGCCGCCCGCCGCGAGGCCGAGCTCGCCGGTGCCGTGGCCACCTTCGGCAAGATCGTCGTCGAGCCGAACGGCGTCAACGCCATCCCCTCCCTGGTACGCGGCTGGCTCGACTCCCGCGCCGCCGACCAGGCGAGCCTCGACACGGTCGTCGGCGGCGTCGAGCAGGCCGCCCGCGAGTACGCCGAGGCCCACGGCGTCGACCTCGCCGTCGTCCGGGAGTCCTTCACCCCGGTCGTCGAGTTCGACCACGCCCTGCGCGACGAACTCGCCCGGATCCTGGGCCGGGACGCGGATCTCAAGGTCCCCGTCCTGGGCACCGGAGCCGGACACGACGCCGGAATCCTCTCCGGGACCATCCCGACCGCCATGCTGTTCGTGCGCAACCCCACCGGCGTCTCGCACTCCCCGGCCGAGTACGCGGCGGAGGACGACTGCGTGGCCGGGGTGAGCGCACTCGCCGACGTACTGGAAGGGCTGGCCTGCACGTGACCCACCCCACGCGGACGTACTGGCTGGAGCACGCCTGGCTCGACCACCACGTCGAGCCGGGGGTCGTCGTCGAGGTGGGGGACGGCCGCGTCACCGCCGTCCGCACCGACACGCCCACGCCTCCCCCCGGTGCCGAGACCCTGCGCGGACTGACCCTCCCGGGCCTGGCGAACGCCCACTCGCACGCCTTCCACCGGGCCCTGCGCGGCACCGTCCAGGTCGGCTCCGGCACCTTCTGGACCTGGCGCGAGGTCATGTACTCCGTCGCCGACCGGCTGACCCCGGAGACCTACCACGCCCTGGCCCGCGCGGTGTACGCGGAGATGGCGCTGGCCGGCGTCACGGCCGTCGGCGAGTTCCACTACCTGCACCACGCCCCGGGCGGCACGCCATACGCCGACCCGAACGCGATGGGCGAGGCCCTCCTCGACGCCGCCGCCGAAGCCGGTGTCCGCATCACCCTCCTCGACACCGCCTATCTCTCCTCCGGCTTCGGACAGCCGCCCAACAGGCACCAGCTGCGCTTCTCCGACGGGAGCGCGGACGCCTGGGCAGAACGCTGTTCAGTTCTCAAGGACCGGGATCACGCGAGGATCGGGGCCGCCATCCACTCCGTGCGGGCCGTGCCCGCCGGGCAGTTGGCGACGGTGGCGCGGTGGGCCGAGGAGCGGCGGGCCCCGCTCCATGTGCACCTGTCCGAGCAGACCGCCGAGAACGACGCCTGCCGCGAGGCCCACGGGTGCACCCCGACGCGACTGCTCGCTGACCACGGTGTGCTCGGCCCGCGCACCACCGGCGTGCACAACACGCACCTCACGGACGAGGACATCGCCCTGCTCGGCGGATCGGGCACCGGCACCTGCATGTGCCCCACCACCGAACGCGACCTGGCCGACGGCATCGGACCCGCGGCCGCCCTCCAGAAGGCGGGCTCCCCGCTCTGCCTGGGCTCCGACAGCCATGCCGTCATCGACCTGCTCGAAGAGGCACGCGCGATGGAGCTCGACGAACGCCTGCGCACCCGTACCCGAGGCCACTGGACGGCCGCCGCGCTGCTGCGGGCCGCCTCCGCCGACGGTCACGCGGCCCTCGGCTGGGAGGGGGCCGGCAGCATCGAGCCCGGCGCCCTCGCCGACCTCACGACGATCGCGCTCGACTCGGTCAGAACAGCGGGGCCGCTGCCCAGGCTCGGCGCCGAGACGGCCGTATTCGCGGCGACGGCAGCGGACGTGCGGCACACGATCGTGGGCGGACGGCAGGTCGTCCGCGACGGGGCGCACACGCTCGTACCGGACGTGCCGCAAGCCCTGGCGCGGGCCGTCGAAGCCCTGCGCGCCTGAAGACCTCCGCACCCCGCCCCCACGAGGACACGATGAGCAGCACAGTCATCACCAACATCGCCACGCTGGTCACCAACGACCCCTCCCTACGTGACAGCTCCCCTCTCGGCCTGATCCAGGACGCGGCCGTCGTCATCGACGGCGGCCGTGTCGCGTGGACCGGTGAATCAAGCAAAGCACCCGCCACTGACAACCGGGTCGACGCCGCCGGCCGCGCGGTCCTCCCCGGCTTCGTCGACTCCCACTCCCACCTGGTCTTCGCGGGCGACCGCACCCAGGAGTTCAACGCCCGGATGTCGGGGCGCTCCTACACCGCCGGCGGCATCCGCACGACGGTCGCCGCCACCCGCGCCGCCACCGACGCCGAACTGGAGGCCAACCTCACCCGTTACCTCGCCGAGGCCCTCCGCCAGGGCACGACCACCTTCGAGACCAAGTCCGGCTACGGCCTGACCGTCGCCGACGAGTCCCGCGCCCTGCGCATCGCCGCCGCCCACACCGACGAGGTCACCTACCTCGGCGCCCACATCGTCTCCCCCGACCACGCCGACGACCCCGCCGCGTACGTCGCCCTCGTCACCGGCGAGATGCTCGACGCCTGCGCCCCGTACGCCCGCTGGATCGACGTCTTCTGCGAGAAGGGCGCCTTCGACGGCGACCAGGCCCGGGCCATCCTCACGGCGGGCAGGGCGAAGGGGCTGCACCCGCGCATCCACGCCAACCAGCTGTCCTACGGCCCCGGAGTGCAGCTCGCGGTCGAACTGGACGCGGCCAGCGCCGACCACTGCACGCACCTGACGGACGCGGACGTCGACGCCCTGGCCGCCGGCGACACGGTCGCCACCCTCCTGCCCGGGGCCGAGTTCTCCACCCGCGCCGAGTGGCCCGACGCCCGCCGTCTCCTCGACGCCGGGGTCACGGTCGCCCTCTCCACCGACTGCAACCCGGGCTCGTCCTTCACCTCGTCCGTGCCCTTCTGCATCGCGCTCGCGGTGCGGGACATGGGGATGACGCCGGACGAGGCGGTGTGGTCGGCGACGGCGGGCGGGGCGCGCGCGCTGCGCCGCGACGACGTCGGCCGCCTCACGCCGGGCGCGCACGCCGACCTGACACTCCTCGACGCGCCGAGCCACGTCCATCTGGCCTACCGGCCGGGCGTGCCGCTGGTCAGCGGGGTGTGGCGGCGGGGTGTCCGGGTGGTGTGACGCGCGGCGGGGTGACGCGGCCCGGGAGCGGCAAACCAACAAAACACGACAACTGAGACCCGGCCCGTCCCGGGCCGGGTCTCTCAGTCACCGTCGGCGGCGCTCGCCGTCACTCCTCGACGGTCAGGCCCTTCCGCAGCCGCACCAGCGTCCGCGACAGCAGCCGGGACACGTGCATCTGGGAGATGCCGAGTTCGTCGCCGATCTCGGACTGGGTCATGCCGGCGACGAAGCGCAGGGAGAGGATCGTGCGGTCGCGCGAGGGGAGTTCCGCGATGAGCGGCTTCAGGGACTCGACGTACTCGATGCCTTCGAGCCCGTGGTCCTCGTAGCCGATGCGGTCCGCGAGGGCGCCCTCGGAGTCGTCCTCCTCCGGCTGTGCGTCCAGGGAGGAGGCGGTGTACGCGTTGGACGCGGCCATGCCCTCGACGACCTCGTCGTTGGAGATGCCCAGGCGCTCGGCCAACTCCGTGACCGTGGGCGCGCGGTCGAGCTTCTGGGCCAGCTCGTCGCCGGCCTTCGCCAGGTCGAGCCGGAGCTCCTGCAGCCTGCGCGGTACGCGGACGGACCACGACGTGTCCCGGAAGAAGCGCTTGATCTCGCCCACGATGGTTGGCATCGCGAAGGTGGGGAACTCGACGCCTCGGCTGAGTTCGAAGCGGTCGATCGCCTTGATCAGGCCGATGGTGCCGACCTGGATGATGTCCTCCATCGGCTCGCTGCGGGAGCGGAACCGGGAGGCGGCGAACTTGACCAGGGCGAGGTTGAGTTCGACGAGCGTGTTGCGGACGTAGGAGTACTCGTGGGTGCCTTCCTCGAGCGACGCCAGGCGCGCGAAGAGGGTCTTCGACAGGGCCCGTGCGTCCACCGGCCCCACCTCGTCGTAGGGCGGGATCTCCGGAAGCCCGGCGAGTACGTCGTCCTGCTCGATGGGATTCAGATGTTCCGGGGGGGATGTCGACGTCGCCGGATGGGTATGCGATGCGTCGAGCCGGGGTGACATGATGTCCTCCATCGTTCTCGGCATATGGCTGCCGAAGCCAATTCGTGCACTGCGGTGTGCGGCGCCTCCAAAGCCGGCCGTGTCGGGTACGTGTCTCTACTAGCCCTACCCGGTTTCCTGAGGCCACCGCAAGTGCGTTATGTGCGGTTATGTCCGTTTGTGGATGGTTGTTCGGGTGTCGGAGGGTGTGGAGAAGGCGTAGTGTTCGAGGGCGTCAGCAGCAGCCACGACGTCGGGAGAGAGAGACGGCATGGACCGCGGGACGGTCGGTAGCGCACAGTCGGGCCGACTTCTGGTTGAAGTGCGCGAAGAGGGCTCCAGTGCCGTTGTGACCCCGGCGGGTGAGTTGGATCACCACACCGCCGATCTGTTGCGTGAGCCACTCGAGGAGTGCCTCGCGAAGGGTTTCAGTCGGCTGGTGGTCGACTGCACGCGCCTGGAGTTCTGTGACTCCACCGGGCTGAACGTGCTCCTGGGTGCCCGCCTGAAGGCGGAGGCGGCCGGCGGCGGCGTGCATCTGGCGGGGATGCTGCCGGTGGTGGCGCGGGTCTTCGAGATCACGGGGGCGGATGCGGTCTTCACTGTCCATGACACTGTGGAAGCGGCCCTGGCAGGCGAGACGGGCGAGACCGGCTGAGCCGGTGGACGCCCTCCCGACCATGGTGACCGTGCCTCGCTCGTCCCCCTGTGACCGGCACTTTCGGTTCGTCACGCGTTTCGTGCCGAATACAGGGTGTTCTGCCGGTCGGGTCGGGCAGGAGACTCCCGTACCGAGTGTTCGGTGCCCCGCTGCGCAGGGACGGACTGCGCAGTGAATTCTGAATCGTGAACTGGTGAATCGGTGAGGTGAAGCGCTGATGAGCACCACCCGGCCTTACCCGCCGGGCGACCGCCGCCCGGAGCCCAGCGGCGCTTCCGGAGCGTCCGAGAGGGGCGCGCCCGTGACCGGCGTGCCCGAGGGAGGCGTGCCTGTGACCGGGACGTCCGACGGGGGCTCGGCCGTGTCGTCGGCGGGGCGTGAGATCCGCAGGCTCGACTTCGAGGGGGAGAGCGGGGTCGTTCCGCTCGCCCGCGACTTCACCCGCCAGGCGCTGTACGCGTGGGGCTGGCTGCCCGCCGCGACCGCGGACCAGCGGGCCGCCGCCGAGGACGTGCTGCTCGTCGTCTCCGAACTCGTCACCAACGCCTGTCTGCACGCCGAGGGGCCCGACGAGATGTGGATCACCTGCGACAACAAGGTGATCCGGGTCGAGGTCTCCGACAAGGGCACGGGCCAGCCCGCCCCGCGCACCCCGCACCGCGCCGGCCGCCCCGGCGGCCACGGCATGTTCATCGTGCAGCGGCTCTGCCTGGACTGGGGGGTCGTCCGCACCCCCGGCGTCTCGGGCAAGAGGGTCTGGGCCGAGCTGGGGGCACCGGCGTAACCCGCCTGGCCCCTGCCGACGTACGTCACTGTCCGCGCGCCGAATCGCCACACATCCGGCGCGCGTTGTGTCTTCCCTCCTCATGACCCCCGGCGTACCTTGACGGCCCATCTGATGTGCCGTCAGGAATGAGGGGACGGTGGGCGCCGTGTCGCACCGGACGTACCAGAAACGAACCGCCGCGCTCGCGTCGGCCGCGGCCCTGGCCGGCTCGGCGGTGCTGATGGCCGCCCCCGCGGCCCATGCCGAGGTCGTCGACGTCAACTACCAGTGCAAGACGCCGATCGGTGACAAGAGCGCCGTCTCGCCCATCGACATCAAGGCGGTCGAGAGCGGAAGCGCCTACAAGGTCACCATGTCGTGGCAGAAGGGTGTCTCCTCCAGCCCCGTCGAACTGGGCAAGGGCGCGATGAGCCCGAGCGCCACCATCAGGCTGGGCGGCGCCGACAGCGGCACCCTCGCGGTGACCGGGCCCGCCAACCAGGCCGCGATACCCGCCAACACCCCCATCAAGATCAACGACCTGTCGGGCACGTACACGCCGAAGAAGACCGGGAAGGTCACCTTCACCGCGGGCGTGCTCACCATCAAGGCGCTGGGCACGACGACGACCTGCACGCCGACGAACAGCCCCGAGCCGTCGCTGAGTCTGGACGTCTCGGCGGCGGGCGGCGGGGCCCCGCAGGGCGGCTCCGCGTCGGGCGGCGGCTCCGGCGGCGACTCCGACGCCGGGCTCCCGCAGACCGGCCCCGAGGACTCCGCGATCGCCCTCGGCACGCTCGGCGGCACCGTGCTGCTGGCCGGCGCGGCGGGCGCGCTGTGGCTGACCCGGAGGAACCAGACGGCCCGCCGCTGACGGACGTACCCCCACCGCCTCAGCCGCCGCTGTCGTTCACGCCGGTGGGTGGAACCTCAGGGACAGGCTGCCCAAACGCCCGTGTAAGGGAGCCGAGTTGACGGGAGTGACGACGTGAGCGGCAAGCTGCGGATCCCGGTGTGGGCGATGGTGCTGGCGCTGCTCGTGCCGCCCCTGGCGGGAAGCTTTACGGGCACCGCCTCGGCGGCGGACGGACCTGCCGTGAGGCTCTCCGAGTCGCAGGCGGGGACCGGGGGTTCGATCACCGTCACCGGGGACGGATGGCGGGCCCGGGCGCTGCTGATGATCCTGATCTGCGGGCAGTCCGTGCCGTCACGCGGGCTGACCGGCGGCACCAACTCCTGCGCCAACCCGGACGGCCGGGCCGTCACCACCGACGCCGAAGGGCGCTTCAGCAGGAGACTGCCGGTCGCCGAGCCGCCGGTGCCGTGCCCCTGCGTGGTGCACGTGGCGACGGTGACCGGGGCGAAGGCGGAGGCCGACGCGATCTTCCAGGTGGCCGGACACGCGGTCGAACCGCTGCCCGCCGAGTCGTCCGGCGGACGGCTGTCGGTGCTCACCGACACCCGCCTCGACGGCTCTAGCGGCCTGCTGACCTGGTTCGGGGCCCCGCCCGCCCGCACCCTCGTCGTCACCGTCGGCAACGTCGGGACCTCCGCCGTCGAGAACCCCGTCTTCCAGGTCGGTACCTCGCACGGCGTGTTCGCCCCGCAGTGGGAGGAACAACGGTGGCGCGGCACGATCGAGCCGGGGCGCAAGGCACGGATCGAACTGCCCGTCGAGCTCGCCGGCGGCGCCCACGGCGACTACACCGTCTCCCTGAAGTACGGCGGGAAGGTCCTCGCCGAGCAGCCCTGGGGCGTGGGCCGGCCGTGGGGCGTGACGCTGTTCTGGGTCCTGGCCTGCGTGGTCGTGCCGGCCGCGGTGTTCCGCGCCGGGATGGCGGTGGTGGACCGGGTCCGGCCGCGGCGCCCCCGCGGAACCCGAGGCGGCCGCCGCGGGCCGCGCCTGCCCGAACCCTCCCTGCGCCTGCCCGGCTCGAAGACGTCCCGGACTCCCGGGAAGGGGTCCCCTTCGGCTTCGGCCCTGCCGTGGTTCACCCCGGACGCCGATCCGGGGACGGGGACGGCGGGCCGGCTCTCCGCACAGCGCGACGACAGCCCGACGAGTCCTGCGACTCCCACCAGGAAGGGACCCACGTGAGCATGCGAAGGAGAGCCACACCGGACCGGGGACGCGGGGCCCTGAGAGCGGGGGCGGGCGCGGCGGGTGTCGCCCTGGTGCTCGGCGTCGCCGTCGCGCCCGCCCAGGCCGCCGAGGTGGCGTACGCGACCCGGTGCGTGCCGCCCGCGGCCGCCGGCCTGCCCCCTGTCGACGGCACCACCGAGGTGGAGATCACCGCACCGGCCACCGCGACCGTCGGCGACGAGGTCGAGGTGGTGTGGAAGTTCGTGCGGGCCGCCTCGAAGAACCCCGACCTGATCGACCTGCCCGCGAACTCCGTGCAGCCGTCCGGCACGCTGAAGGCGGCCGGCGCGCAGACCGCCCAGGTCGCGATGCGGGGGCCGCGGGAGAACCCCGCGATCCCCAAGGGCGGGAACATGGTCCTGTCCGACATGAAGGGCACCCTGAAGCTCACGGCGCCGGGGGAGGTCACGCTGACGCCGGACGCGTACGACATCAACGTGATGTCGACGGACACGAAGTGCGCGCCGACTCAGGTCGTGCGGCCGGCGGCGACCATCACGGTGGCCGCGGGCGATGGGACGTCCACGCCGACGCAGACCCCGGACCCGACCGAGAGCGCCTCCCCGACCCCGACGGCCACCCCGACCGCCTCGGCCGGTGAGAGCGACGGCACGGACACGGGCGGCTCCGGTGGCGGCGGCGACGGGCAGACGGACTTCACCGGCAAGGAGGTCCGGGTGCCGTACGCCTGCAAGACGCCCATCGGCGACAAGGAAGCGACCTCGCCGGTGCAGATCAACGCCAAGAAGAACGGCGGGAGTTACGACCTCACCGTCCAGTTCAAGGGATCGGTGATGGACAGTCCGGCCGACATTCCCGAGGACTCGGTCAAGCCGTCGATGGAGGTGGTCCTGGGCGGCGCCGACACGGGCACCGTGCACGTGGAGGGGCCGGCCAACGCGGAGGCCGTCAAGTCCGGTGACCCGATGACCATCCCGGACCTGACGGGCACCTATAGACCGGGCGCGAGCGGCGAGTCGACGCTGTCGCCTGGGGTGCTGACGGTCAAGGCACTCGGGACGACCACGACGTGCACGCCGACCGAGTCGGCGGTCTCCCTCACCCTCGACACCACCCAGCAGGCGAGCGGCGCGGCCGGCGGCTCCGCGGCCTCGGGGTCGGGGTCGGCGGGGGGCTCGTCGGCGAGCGGCGGCGGTCTGGCGGACACCGGCGCGGACGACGACGGGGCGTTGCAGGCACTGGGTCTGGTGGCCGGGACGGCGGTCCTGCTGGGCGGGGCGGTGTTCACGTTCCTGCCGGGACGCGGAAGGCGCTGACCCACCCGGGCCGGAACGCACGGAGGGCCGTCGCATCCCACGCGGGTGCGGCGGCCCTCCGTCGGCCCGGTCGGCCGGGCAGGCGTCAGCGGACGCTGCCCATGAGCTCCTTGACCTTGTTGCGGTACATCCACACCGCGACACCGGCGACCACGGCGAGCGTCGCCTCGAGGGCCACGACGCCGGTCTTGTTGAGGTCGACACCGGCGATGGACAGGAGGCCGGTCGTGGCGTCACCGGCGGTGACGGCGAGGAACCAGACGCCCATCATCTGGGAGGCGTACTTCGCGGGCGCCATCTTCGTGGTGACGGACAGGCCCACCGGCGAGAGCAGCAGCTCGCCGACGGTCTGGATGAAGTAGATCCCCACCAGCCACAGCGCGGCCGCCTTGTGGCCGCCCTCGGCGATCGTCAGCGGGGCCAGGAAGAGGAAGAAGGAGGCGCCGACCAGGACCAGGCCCGAGGAGAACTTCACGATCGTGCTGGGCTCCTTGCCGCGCCGGTTCAGCGCGAGCCAGAACCAGGCGAAGACCGGGGCCAGCGCCATGATCAGGACCGGGTTGACCGACTGGTACCAGGAGACCGGGAACTCCCAGCCGAAGACGCTGTTCTCGGCGGAGGAGTCGGCGAAGATCGACAGGGTCGAGCCGCCCTGGTCGTAGATCATCCAGAACACGGCCGCGGCCACGAAGAACCAGATGTACGCGGACATCGACTTCTGCTCGGAGCGGTCCAGGTCCTTGTCGCGCTTGATGCGGGTGAGGACCATCACCGGGATGATCACGCCGAGCAGGGTCAGCGGGACCAGGATCCAGTTCAGCGTGTAGTGGCCGGTGAAGCCGACGATCGCGTAGAAGACCACGGCGATCCCGGCCCAGACCGCGGCCTTGCGCAGCGTCGAGGACTTCTCCTCGGCGGACAGCGGCGTCGGGACCACGCTGGAACGCTCCGCGAGGTGGCGGCTGCCGAGCAGGAACTGCACCAGGCCCAGCGCCATGCCCAGCGCGGCGAGCGCGAAGCCGAGGTGCCAGTTGACGTTCTCGCCGACGGTGCCGATGACCAGCGGTGCCGCGAAGGCGCCGAGGTTGATGCCCATGTAGAAGACGGTGAAGCCACCGTCACGGCGCGGGTCGTCCGGGCCGGAGTACAGGTGGCCGACCATCGTCGAGATGTTGGCCTTCAGCAGACCCGAGCCGATCGCGACCAGGCCGAGACCGGCGTAGAACGTGCCGGAGGACGGCAGGGCCAGCGTGAGGTGGCCGAGCATGATGACCGCACCGGCGACGGCCACGGTCTTGCGCGGACCCCAGACGCGGTCGCCGAACCAGCCGCCCGGCATGGCGAGCAGGTACACCAGCGACACGTACACGGAGTAGATCGCGGTAGCCGTGGCCGCGTTCAGGTGTAGGCCGCCCGGAGCGACGAGGTACAGCGGGAGAAGAGCCCTCATGCCGTAGTAGGAGAAACGCTCCCACATCTCGGTCATGAAGAGAGTGGCCAGTCCGCGGGGGTGGCCGAAGAAGGTCGTCTCGGAACCGGGGGTGCCCGGGGTGACCGAGTCCTTCGTCAGGCTGGACGCCATGGTCGATCCTTGCTGGTCGGGACGCGCGCCAGAGCGAATGCGCGCCCGGTGGGGGGCGGCCGGCACCGGCGGCTCGGCCCGTCCACCCCACGCCCACGGGGAGCCCGCCCCGGGTCACGGGGCGGTGGACGGCGACCGCCGGGATCCACGCCCCCGCCACGGGGGCCCGGCCACAGGTCGTTCCTTTCGAGGCCGGCGGAAACCGGCCCGCACACAAAAGAGACCCTCGGCGTCAAACGGCCGCCAAAGGCCCCGCGGTGCTACAGGCGTTTCATTCACCATACGGCAGGACAGAGCATGATATGGAAGGACTTGAGACGCGGATCACAGGTGAGGGTGGAACCGTGCACCTCATTTCCAAGGTCTATTCACGAATCTCACCCTAGAGGCATAGGTTCATACCAAGGTAAGGACGGCTGTGAAGTCCGGCATGTCCCTAGGTAAGAATCACCCTTGCCGATCACACCCCAGCTCTTGTCGTGAGCGGACTACCATCAGCTCATGACCCGTGTACTGCTCGCCGAGGACGACGCGTCCATCTCGGAGCCGCTGGCCCGCGCCCTGCGCCGGGAAGGGTACGAGGTCGAGGTGCGTGAGGACGGCCCCACCGCACTCGACGCCGGCATCCAGGGCGGCATCGACCTGGTCGTGCTCGACCTGGGGCTGCCAGGGATGGACGGCCTGGAGGTGGCCCGCCGGCTGCGCGCCGAGGGCCTCACCGTCCCGATCCTCATCCTGACCGCGCGCGCCGACGAGGTGGACACCGTCGTCGGTCTCGACGCGGGCGCCGACGACTACGTCACCAAGCCCTTCCGGCTCGCCGAACTGCTCGCCCGCGTCCGGGCCCTGCTGCGCCGCGGCGCCTCGGAGCCGGCGCAGCCGCCCGCCACCCACGGCGTGCGCATCGACGTCGAGTCGCACCGGGCGTGGATGGGCGACGAGGAGCTCCAGCTCACCGCCAAGGAGTTCGACCTGCTGCGGGTCCTCGTGCGGGACGCCGGGCGGGTCGTCACCCGCGACCAGCTGATGCGCGAGGTCTGGGACACCACGTGGTGGTCCTCGACCAAGACGCTGGACATGCACATCTCGTGGCTGCGCAAGAAGCTCGGGGACGACGCCGCCAACCCGCGGTACATCGCCACCGTGCGGGGCGTCGGGTTCCGCTTCGAGAAGAGCTAGCCGGCTGCGCCGGGGCGTCGCCCCCTCCGCACTCCCCCTGTAGTCACCGCCCGGAGGGCCCTGTGCGTCGCCGTCTCATCCAGTCCACCCTCGCCGTGGTCCTCGTGGTCATCGCGGTGTTCGGTGTCTCGCTCGTCATCGTCGAGACCCGCACCATCAGCAACAGTGCCCAGGAGCGGGTGGAGCTCGAGGCGGCCCGGCTGGCCAGCATCGTGGACAGCCGGCTGCTCGGCGCCGGGAACGTCGACGCCGAGGTCCTGAAGAACCAGGTCTCCGGGGACCGCTACGCCGTGATCCGGATCCCGGGCGAGAAGGCCATCGAGGTCGGCACCAAGCCGCCCACCGACGACGTCATCGAGGGCGAGGCCAAGGGCGAGGAGGGCGAGACCGTCGTCGTCCAGGAGCCGCGCTCCTCGGTGACCCGCGAGGTCGGCCGTACGCTGCTGATCATCGGGCTGGTGGCGCTGCTCGCGGTGATCGCCGCGGTGCTGCTCGCGATCCGACAGGCCAACAAGCTCGCCTCGCCGCTCACCGACCTCGCCGAGACCGCCGAACGCCTCGGCTCCGGCGACCCGCGCCCCCGGCACAAGCGGTACTCCGTGCCCGAGCTGGACCGGGTCGCGGACGTCCTCGACTCCTCAGCCGAACGCATCGCCCGCATGCTGACCGCCGAGCGCCGGCTCGCCGCCGACGCCTCCCACCAGCTGCGTACACCGCTGACCGCGCTGTCCATGCGGCTCGAGGAGATCACCCTCACCGACGACCCGGACACGGTGAAGGAGGAGGCCACTATCGCGCTCACCCAGGTCGAGCGCCTCACCGACGTGGTGGAACGGCTGCTCACCAACTCCCGCGACCCCCGTACCGGATCCGCGGTGACCTTCGACCTCGACGAGGTCATCCAGCAGCAGCTCGCCGAGTGGCGCCCCGCCTACCGCGGGGTGGGCCGGGCCATCGTCAGCTCCGGCAAGCGGCACCTCCAGGCGGTCGGCACGCCCGGGGCGGTCGCGCAGGTGCTGGCCGCGCTGATCGAGAACTCCCTCATGCACGGCGGCGGCACGGTCGCGCTGCGCACCCGGGTCACCGGGAACCAGGCGGTCATCGAGGTCACCGACGAGGGCCCGGGCGTCCCGGCCGACCTGGGAGCCCGCATCTTCGAGCGGGCGATCAGCGGCCGTAACTCCACGGGGATCGGCCTGGCGGTCGCCCGGGACCTGGCGGAGGCCGACGGGGGCCGTCTGGAGATGCTCCAGGCCCAGCCCGCGGTGTTCGGCCTGTTCCTGTCGCGTACGCCGGTCAGGAAGTCGGCGGGCGCGTCGGAGCCGACGGTTCGCTAGCGGGACCCGGTCACGGCACGCGCTGCCCGGTGCGCGGCTTCTTCGCTTCCCTGGCCAGGAGCGACTCCGCGCTCGCCACCGCCTCCATGGCCGGAAGCGTGCGGAAGACCCAGGTGCGGTACGACCAGAAGCGGAACAGGGTGGCGACGCCGATGCCGACGAACTTGAAGATGTTGCTCTGCAGCGGGCTGTCCCAGCCGAAGCCGTACGTCGCCGCGTAGAGCAGGCCGTTCTCGATGACCAGGCCCACCGCGCTGAAGAGCAGGAACAGGGTGAGTTCCTTGGTGCGGCCGGACTTGTCGCGGTCACGGTAGGTGAAGTAACGGAACCCGACGTAGTTGAAGGCGATGGCGACGACCGTGGCTATGACACTGGCGCGCACGACCTGAAGCTCGGTCGTGTGCCGCACCAGGTTGAACACGAGGAGGTTGACCAGCACGCCGGCCCCGCCGACCGCGCCGAACTTCGCAGCCTCGCGCACCAGCCGGGCGAAGCGCTGTCGTGCCGCGCTGGGGGGCGCCGAGCGCGCCGTACGAGACCCCGAGGAACCACGTTCCATGGCTGTCCAGGCCCCCGTCTGTCGGTTTCGTCAACGCTGCCATGCTAACCACCCCCCCTTCGTGATCGCCTGTGGATGGGTTCACCGCAGGGCAAAGGACCGGCCCGCCGGAGGTGAAATCGGCCACCGTGGCGTGGCCGATACCCTAGGGGCGTGACGTTCCCGGTAGTCGGCATGGTCGGCGGGGGCCAGCTCGCTCGTATGACACACGAGGCAGGCATCCCGCTCGGCATCAGGTTCAAGCTCCTCAGTGACACCCCTCAGGATTCCGCGGCGCAGGTGGTGAGCGAAGTCGTTGTCGGCGACTATCGCGACCTCGACACGCTGCGTGAGTTCGCGCGGGGCTGCGACGTGATCACGTTCGATCACGAACACGTACCCACCGAGCACCTCAGGGCCCTGGAGGCGGAGGGCATCCCCGTCCGCCCCGGCCCCGACGCGCTCGTGCACGCCCAGGACAAGGGCGTGATGCGGGCGAGGCTCGACGCGATCGGGGTGCCGTGCCCACGGCACCGGATCGTGAGCGACCCGCAGGACGTGGTGGCCTTCGCGGCGGAGGGCGACGGCTTCCCCGTCGTCCTCAAGACCGTCCGCGGCGGCTACGACGGCAAGGGCGTGTGGGTCGTCGACTCCGTCGAGGAGGCCGCCGACCCCTTCCGGGCCGGGGTGCCGGTCCTCGCCGAGGAGAAGGTCGACTTCGTCCGCGAGCTCGCCGCGAACGTCGTGCGCTCCCCGCACGGCCAGGCCGTCGCCTACCCGGTCGTGGAGTCCCGGCAGGTGAACGGCGTCTGCGACACGGTGATCGCGCCAGCCCCCGACCTCGACCGGACGCTGGCCCTGGAGGCGGAGCAGCTCGCGCTGACCGTCGCCAAGGAACTGGGCGTCGTCGGGCACCTCGCCGTCGAGCTGTTCCAGACCCGCGACGGGCGCATCCTCGTCAACGAGCTCGCGATGCGCCCGCACAACTCCGGCCACTGGTCGATGGACGGGGCGATCACGTCCCAGTTCGCCAACCACGTCCGCGCGGTCCTGGACCTGCCCCTGGGCGACCCGCGCCCGCGCCAGCCGTGGACGGTCATGGTGAACGTCCTCGGCGGCGACTACCCGGACATGTACTCCGCGTACCTGCACTGCATGGCCCGCGACCCCCAGCTGAAGATCCACATGTACGGCAAGGACGTGAAGCCCGGCCGCAAGGTGGGCCACGTCAACACCTACGGCGACGACCTGGACGACGTGCTGGAGCGCGCCCGTCACGCAGCCGGCTACCTGAGAGGCACGATCACCGAATGAGCCCCGTTGTTGGCATCGTCATGGGTTCGGACTCCGACTGGCCCGTGATGGAGGCCGCGGCCCAGGCCCTCGCCGAGTTCGAGATCGACTTCGAGGTCGACGTCGTCTCCGCGCACCGCATGCCGCGCGAGATGGTGGCGTACGGCGAGCAGGCCGCGGAGCGCGGACTGAAGGTGATCATCGCGGGGGCCGGCGGCGCCGCCCACCTCCCGGGCATGCTCGCCTCGGTCACCCCGCTGCCGGTGATCGGCGTGCCCGTGCCGCTGAAGTACCTCGACGGCATGGACTCCCTGCTGTCGATCGTGCAGATGCCGGCCGGCGTGCCCGTCGCGACCGTCTCGGTCGCCGGTGCCCGCAACGCCGGACTGCTCGCCGCCCGCATCCTCGCCGCGCACGACGAGGAACTCCTCGGTCGGATGCGGGAGTTCCAGCAGGAGCTGAACGACCAGGCCACCGAGAAGGGCAAGCGCCTGCGCGCCAAGGTCGAGGGAGCGGGCAACGGCTTCGGTTTCGGGAAGTGACCCGGATGAGCTCGGCTGAACAAGCCCGGGCGCTCCTAAGGGAGTTCCCCGTCGTCGACGGCCACAACGACCTGCCCTGGGCGCTGCGCGAGCAGGTCCGCTACGACCTCGACGCCCGTGACATCGCCACCGACCAGGGCGCCCACCTGCACACCGACATCCCCCGGCTGCGCGCGGGCGGGGTCGGCGCGCAGTACTGGTCGGTGTACGTGCGCTCGGACCTGCCCGACGCGGTCCCCGCGACGCTGGAACAGATCGACTGCGTACGGCAGTTGCTGGCGCGCTATCCGGACGACCTGCGGGCCGCACGCACCGCCGCCGACATGGAGGAGGCGCGTGCGGAAGGCCGTATCGCCTCGCTGATGGGCGCGGAGGGCGGGCACTCGATCGCCGACTCCCTCGCCACGCTGCGGGGGTTGTACGCCCTGGGCGTCCGGTACATGACCCTCACCCACAACCACAACGTGGCGTGGGCCGACTCCGCGACGGACGAGCCGGGTGTGGGCGGCCTGTCGGCGTTCGGCCGTGAGGTCGTGCGGGAGATGAACCGCGAGGGCATGCTGGTCGACCTCTCGCACGTGGCGGCCACCACGATGAGGGACGCGCTGGACGCGACGGCCGCGCCGGTGATCTTCTCCCACTCCTCGTCGCGGGCCGTCTGCGACCACCCGCGCAACATCCCCGACGACGTGCTGGAACGCCTTCCCGCCAACGGCGGTGTGGCGATGGTGACGTTCGTCCCGAAGTTCGTGCTCCAGGCGGCCGTCGACTGGACGGTCGCGGCCGACGAGAACATGCGCGCGCACGGCTTCCACCACCTCGCCACCACCCCCGAGGCGATGAAGGTGCACCGCGCCTTCGAGGAGCGCACCCCGCGTCCGGTGGCGACCGTTTCGACGGTGGCGGACCACCTCGACCACATGCGCGAGGTCGCGGGCGTCGACCACCTCGGCATCGGCGGCGACTACGACGGCACGGCCTTCACCCCGGACGGCCTCGGCGACGTCTCCGGGTATCCCAACCTTCTCGCCGAACTGCTCGACCGCGGCTGGTCGAAGGCCGACCTGGCCAAGCTGACCTGGCAGAACGCGGTACGGGTGCTGGGCGCGGCGGAGGACGTGGCCCGTGACCTTCAGGCCCGGCGGGGCCCGTCCAACGCCACCATCGGCGAGCTGGACGGCTGATCGTCGAGGGCGGGGTAGTCGGTGTAGCCGGTCGCCCCGCCCACGTACATCAGGTACCGCCGAGCCGCAGCCGGGCCACCAGGTCGGGGTTGGCCAGGAAGGGCCGGCCCAGGGCGATCAGGTCGGCGCCGGCGGCCAGCAGCTCGGCGGACGCCCGGCGGACCGCCTCCGTGGTGACCTCCCCCAGCACGGGGTTGGCGATCAGGGTCCCCGGCCAGTCCTCGCGGATGCGGCGGTAGACCGGCGAGGCCGGATCGGCGTACACGAGGTGCAGGTAGGCGGGTCGCAGGTCCCGCAGTCGCTCGACGAGTGCCGGGTAGAGGACCTGCGTGTCGTGCTCCTCGACGCCGTTGACGGTGTGGCCGGGGGAGATCCGCAGTCCCGTCCGCTCGGGTCCGACCTCGGCGACCCAGGTCAGCGAGCGGTCGCTGCGCTACTACGAGCAGCAGGGGCTGCTGGCGGCCGGGCGCACGGCAGGCGGTCACCGGGACTATCCCGAGGCGGCCGTCGACCGGGTCGTCAGGATCCAGGAGCTGTTCGCGGCCGGGCTGCACAGCTCGAAGATCGCGCGACTGCTGCCCTGCATGCGGGACACCGACGGCGGCCCGTCGGCCGTGGTCACGCCGAAACTCGTCGCCGACCTCACCGAGGAACGCGAGCGCATCGACCGGATGATCGCGGACCTGGTCCGCTCCCGGGACACGCTCGACGAGGTGATCGACGCGGCGCGGGACAGCTGAGCCGGTCAGTCGCGCACCATCGTGTAGCCGACGCCGCGCACGGTCCGGATCAGCCTCTGGTCGCCGTCGCCCAGTTTGCGGCGCAGATAGTAGATGTACGTCTCGACGGTCCCGGTGCGGAACGGCGCCCCCCAGACCCGCTCCAGGATCTGCTTCTTCGTGACGACCTGACCGGCGTGGTCCAGCAGGTAGCCGAGCAGTTCGAACTCCCGGGCCGAGAGCTCGACGCGGGTGCCGTCCCGCCAGACCCGGCGGCGTGCCGGGTCCACCGACAGGTCCCCGTGGCGCAGCAGCCGGCTCTCGTCGGCCAGGTCGCGGGCCAGCAACTCCCGGCCGTGCGCGACGACTTCGGCGACCTCGTACGGCTTGGTGAGATGCCCGTCCAGGGCCGCCATCGTGCGCCGCACCGCTGCGGCGGCCTCGGTGTCCTCGCCGGCGGAGAGGAACAGCACCGGTGCCCGGACACCGGCCGCGCGCAGTCCGTCGTACGTCCCGACGGCGTCGTCGTCCGGCAGGGCCATGTCGAGGATGACGAGGTCGGGCCGCACCGAACGGCCGACGGGCGTCGCGAACCGGCCGCGGCTGGCGGCGTACACCTCGAAGCCGAGGTCGCCGAGCTCCTTGATCAGGGGCCGGGCGGCGGGGTCGGCGTCCACGACGAGGACGCGGAGCGGGGTGGGTCTTTGAACGTTCACGTACTAGAGGACGAAAAGCCATGGCCAAAGGTGCCCGCGTCCATACCCCGAACGCCCCGCCCACCAGGAAGGCCCCGTGGCTCCGTGCGACGGTGACCGTACGGCGATCAGGACGATCACGACGTACCTCACGACGTACGGAGCCCGCCATGGCAGACCTCCAGGACGAACTGCACACCACCACAGAGGTCGGCGACTTCGACGACCTGCCCGAGCCGCTCCCGGAGCCCTTCCCGGTGGAGCCCTGCGCCCCCGCCGCCGCCGGCACCACCCCACTGGAGCGGGCCCGCACCATCCTGGAGGCGTACCCGGTCGCCGACGGCTACAACGGCCTGCCCTGGGCGCTGCGGCACCTGCCCTGGTACGACCTGGAAGTCGGGGAGAGCGCCGTCGACACCGATGTGCCGCGGCTGCGCGAGGGCCGTGTCGGCGCACTGCTGTGGTCGCTGCACCTGCCCGAGGGCCTCGACGGCGACCGGGCCGTCGGCGCCACCCTGGAACAGCTCGACCTGATCAAGACGGTCGTACGCAACCACCCCGAGGGCCTGCGCCTCGCGCACACCGCCGGCCAGACCACCGACGTACGCAACTGCGGCCGCATCTCCGTGCTGCTCGGCCCGGCCGGAGCCGCCGCCCTCGGCGACTCCCTCGGCATCCTGCGCTCCCTGTACGCCCTGGGGGTGCGGGTCCTCACCCTGACCGGCGTCACCTGGGCGAGCGAGGCCGGACTGACCCGGTTCGGCGAGGAGGTGCTGCGGGAGATGAACCGCCTCGGCGTCCTCGCCGACCTCTCCGGCGCCTCGGCGGACACCATCCGACGGGCGCTCGCGGTGTCCAAGGCGCCGGTCATGTGCACCCGTTCGGCCGCCCGCGCGCTGCGCCCGCACCCGGCCAACCTGCCCGACGACCTGCTCGCCGCGCTGGGCGAGAACAAGGGATTGTGCATGGTGCCGCTGACCGCCGAGCAGACCGGTCCGACGGTCCGGGACGTCGCCGACCACCTCGACCATGTGCGCGAGGTGGCGGGAGCGGAGTGCGTGGGCCTGTCCGGCACCTACGACGTCGGCACCGCCCACCCCCAGGAGCTGGGCGACGCCTCCTGCTACCCGCACCTCATCGCCGAACTCCTGCGCCGCGGCTGGCCCGAGACCGATATCGCCCTGCTGACCTGGGGCAACGTCCAGCGTGTCCTGCGCGGCGCCGACTTCACCGCGCACGCCACCAGCCAGCGCCGGGAGCCGTCCACGGCGAAGATCTCCGACCTGGACGGCTGAGGCGGGCGACTGCCCGAGGCGGGCGACTACAGCGGATCGATCCGGCAGAGGCAGAAGGGGTGGCCCGCCGGGTCGGCGTACACCCGGAAGTCCTTCTTCTCGTAGTCCTCCCCGTCCAGGACCCGGGCCCCCAGCGCCAGCACCCTCTCCTCGGCCGCGTCCATCTCCTCCCACGTGGTCCCGCCCTCGAAGTCGAGGTGGAACTGCTGCGCGTTCCGGTCGGCGCGCGGCCACTCCGGCGGGGTCAGGCCGGGGGCCCGCTGGAAGGCGAGCCGCGGCCCGTCCGGGATCCGCAGGACGACCCAGTCGTCGTCCTCCGCCTCGGGCGTGCCGCCGCCGATCCGGGCGTAGAAGGCGGCCAGCGCGTGCGGGTCGGGACAGTCGACGACGACGGAACGCAGACGGGCGACGGGTGCCATGGGATCCTCCCGGTTCGACAGGTGATCAGCAGGCGCAGAGGCAGAACGGGTGCCCCGCCGGGTCCGCGTAAACCCGGAAGGTCCGCGAGCGGTCCTCCGTCTCCAGCGGCCTCGCCCCCAGCGCCAGCACCTCCTTCTCGGCCGCGTCCAGGTCCGGCACCTCCAGATCCAGGTGGAACTGCTGCGAGTGGTCGGGCGAGGGCCACCGGGGCGGCACGAAGTCGGGGGCGGCCTGGAACGCCACCGTCTGCCCGCCGGGCAGCTTCAGGTCCACCCAGTCCTCCTGCCCCACCACGGTGCCGCCGAGCACGTCGGCGTAGAACCCGGCGAGGGCGGCGGGGTCGGGACAGTCCAGGACGACGGCACCCAGTGTGGCGACAGCCATGACTCCTCCTTGGCGTCGGAATTACCCGCAGACGTTACCTGTAGGAGCGGGTAACCAGTAACGGTTACTGCATGCTCCCTCATTGGAGGTAACGTCGCAAGCATGAGTGAGAGATCGCCCGCGCCCGGTGGCCTGGCCCTGGTCGAGTCCCTGGTGAACACGCTGGACGTCGAGTCGGGCGCCGACTCGCTGGACGGGGTGGAGGGCCGGGCCCGGTTCGGACTGACTCAGGACGAGCTCCCGGCCGCCCGCGAACTGCGCGAGTCCCTGCGCGCGACGCTGCTCGCCCACGCGGGCCATCAGGCGCACCGCACGGTGACCCCGCTGGGCGAGCTGCTCGCGCGGGCGCCCCTGGTGGTGACGGTCGACGCGGGCGACGGCTCGGCGGCCCTCGCCCCGGCCGACGAGGGCCCGCTGCTCTCCCGCGTCGCGGCGGCCGTCGCCCAGGCCCTGGTGGAGGGAACCTGGACCCGGCTGAAGGCCTGCGAGGCCGTCGACTGCCTCTGGGCGTACTACGACCGCAGCCCGGCCGGCCGCGGCCGCTGGTGCTCGATGCAGGTGTGCGGGGCCCGCGCGAAGATGCGCCGCTACCGGGCGAAGGGCTGAGGCGCGGGGCGCCGGGGGCGGCCGGCAGGGTGAGGGGTGAGGGCCCTCATGCCGGGGACGCGAGAATCCCGGCCCCACCTTGGAAAGCGGTTCCCGAAGCACGGGGGAGACGTGGAGAATGGGACGCGCGCCGCTCCGGCCGGCTGAGCCCCGGCCGGAGCGGCGTTCTTGTGCCGCGGGCCGCGTCGGCGGGCCGTCACTCGGTCTGCCCGAACCGCCGGAGCTGCGCCGAACCCCGCTGCGAGCCGAGGAGACCCGGCAGCACGGAACCCGGAGTACGGAGCGAGGCGGCCGGGTTCTGCGCCCCGGCCGGACTCCGTCAGGCCGTCGGCCGCCCCATCGCCCGGTACGTCCAGCCGGCCTTCCGCCACAGCGCCGGGTCGAGGGCGTTGCGCCCGTCCAGGATCAGCCGGGTCGCCGCGACCTCGCCGAGCGCGGCCGGGTCCAGCTCGCGGAACTCGCGCCACTCGGTGAGGTGGAGTACGACGTCGGCGCCCCGGACCGCGTCCACGGCGGAGTCGGCGTACCCGAGCGTCGGGAACAGCCGGCGGGCGTTGGCCATGCCCTTCGGGTCGTACACCGTGACCTGGCCGCCCTGGAGATGGATCTGCCCGGCGACGTTCAGCGCGGGCGAGTCGCGCACGTCGTCCGAGTCGGGCTTGAAGGTGGCGCCGAGCACCGCGACCCGCTTGCCCAGGAAGGACCCGCCGCCCAGCACCTGCCGGGTCAGCTCCACCATCTGACCGCGCTGGCGCATGTTGATCGAGTCGATCTCCCGCAGGAAGGTCAGCGCCTGGTCGGCCCCCAGCTCACCGGCCCGGGCCATGAAGGCGCGGATGTCCTTCGGCAGACAGCCGCCGCCGAAGCCGATGCCCGCCCGCAGGAACTTCTTGCCGATCCGGTCGTCGTAGCCGATCGCCTCGGCCAGCTTCGCGACATCGCCGTCGGCGGCCTCGCACACCTCCGCCATCGCGTTGATGAAGGAGATCTTGGTGGCCAGGAAGGAGTTCGCGGACGTCTTCACCAGCTCGGCGGTCGGGAAGTCGGTGACCACGAACGGCGTGCTCTCCGAGAGCGGGGTGGCGTACACCTGGCGCAGCAGCTTCTCGGCCCGCTCGCTGCGCACGCCGACCACGATCCGGTCCGGGTGCAGCGTGTCCTGGACCGCGAAGCCCTCGCGCAGGAACTCCGGGTTCCAGGCCAGCTCGGCGCCCTCGCCGGCCGGGGAGTTCTCCACCAGGTAGCGGGCCAGCCGGTCCGCGGAGCCCACCGGCACGGTCGACTTGCCCACCACCAGGGTGGGGCCGGTCAGGTGCGGCGCGAGCGCGGCGAACGCGGAGTCGACGTACGACATGTCGCAGGCGTACTCGCCGTGCCGCTGCGGGGTGTTCACGCAGACGAAGTGGACGTCGCCGAACGCCGCCACCTCGGCGAAGTCCATGGTGAAGCGCAGCCGCCCGCTCGACCCCTCGATACCGGCGACGTGCTTGCGCAGCAGGTCGTCGAGACCTGGCTCGTACATCGGGACCTCGCCCCGCTGGAGCATCTCGATCTTCTCCGGCACGACGTCCAGCCCCAGCACCTCGAACCCGAGCTCGGCCATGGCGGCGGCGTGCGTGGCGCCGAGGTAGCCGGTGCCGATCACGGTGATCTTGAGGCTCATGTGGTGCTCCAGGGGGGACGGCCGTGGGGGTGCGTCGGGTGCGCGGGAAGAGCATAGTCGGGGCATGGGAGAGGCCTTTGGCGGGCAACTTTCCCGCTGTCGCCAAACTCACGTACGCACGGCCGTGGGCAGGCCTCTAAAATTCGAGTTACTTAACGGTAATTAGCGCCAGCACCGCAGCGTCTTTGGAGCGTGAGAGACCTTGGCCGGATCGGCTGACTTCGACCTGTACCGCCCGTCCGAGGAGCACGACATGCTCCGTGACGCGATCCGTTCGCTGGCCGAGGCGAAGATCGCGCCGTACGCGGCCGCGGTCGACGAGGAGGCCCGCTTCCCGCAGGAGGCTCTCGACGCCCTCGTTGCCAACGACCTGCACGCCGTCCACGTACCCGAGGAGTACGGCGGCGCTGGTGCCGACGCCCTGGCCACGGTGATCGTCATCGAGGAGGTCGCGCGCGCCTGCGTCTCCTCCTCCCTGATCCCCGCCGTGAACAAGCTGGGCTCCCTGCCGGTGATCCTGTCCGGCTCGGAGGACCTGAAGAAGAAGTACCTCGCGCCGCTGGCCAAGGGCGACGCGATGTTCTCGTACGCGCTCTCCGAGCCGGACGCGGGTTCGGACGCGGCGGGCATGAAGACGAAGGCGGTCCGCGACGGCGACCACTACGTGCTGAACGGCGTGAAGCGCTGGATCACCAACGCGGGCGTCTCCGAGTACTACACGGTGATGGCGGTCACCGACCCGACCAAGCGCTCCAAGGGCATCTCGGCCTTCGTGGTCGAGAAGTCGGACGAGGGCGTCTCCTTCGGCGCCCCGGAGAAGAAGCTCGGCATCAAGGGCTCCCCGACCCGCGAGGTCTACCTCGACAACGTCCGCATCCCGGCCGACCGCATGATCGGCGAGGAGGGCACCGGCTTCGCCACGGCGATGAAGACCCTGGACCACACCCGCATCACCATCGCCGCCCAGGCCCTCGGTGTCGCCCAGGGCGCCCTCGACTACGCCAAGGGCTATGTCCAGGAGCGCAAGCAGTTCGGCAAGCCGATCGCCGACTTCCAGGGCATCCAGTTCATGCTCGCCGACATGGCCATGAAGGTCGAGGCCGCCCGCCAGCTCACGTACGCGGCGGCCGCCAAGTCGGAGCGCGGTGACAAGGACCTCACCTTCCAGGGCGCCGCCGCCAAGTGCTTCGCCTCCGACGTGGCCATGGAGGTCACCACGGACGCGGTCCAGCTGCTCGGTGGCTACGGCTACACGCGGGACTACCCGGTGGAGCGCATGATGCGCGACGCGAAGATCACGCAGATCTACGAGGGCACGAACCAGGTCCAGCGGATCGTCATGGCGCGCAACCTGCCGTAACCGACGCTCCGGCCCGGCCGGCACGACTGAGGGCGCCCGCTTCGTGGGTGCCCTCACGCGTTCCGGCCGGGCCGGCGACCTCAGTCCTCGAACCCCTCCGCCGCCCGCCGCTCCCGCAGCTCCATGATCGCCCGGCGTCGCGCCAGCCGGTGGGTGCGACGGATCTGGGCCTCCTGGCAGCGCCGCTTGTCGCGCTCGGTCTCCGGAAGCACCGGCGGCACCCGGCGCGGCTTGCCGTCGGCGTCCACGGCGGCGAAGACGAGGTAGGCGGAGCCGACCTGGGTGGCCGGGGCGGACTCGTTCCAGCGCTCGGCCAGGACCCGCACACCGACCTCCATCGAGGTCCGGCCGGTCCAGTTGACCTGGGCCTTCACATGGACGAGGTCGCCGACGCGGACCGGCTCCAGAAACGCCATCTCGTCCATGGACGCGGTGACGGCGGGCCCGCCGCTGTGCCGTCCGGCCACGGCACCGGCCGCGTCGTCGACCAGCTTCATGATCACGCCACCGTGCACGGTGCCCAGAAGGTTCGTGTCGTTGTGGGTCATGATGTGGCTGAGCGTGGTCCGGGACGCGGAGGTCGGCTTGCCCGGGATATCCGGAGTCTCCGGGTCCGCGACTGAGGCCTGTTCTGTCATGGCCTCCACCTTATGCCGAGGCGACAACCCGGGAATTTGTGTCAGCTTGGCAACAGCGGTGCCCTTATTTTCCGACGAACCTTGAAAGGTACATAGCCCTGCCCTGCACACTGGGGCCCATGAGTGATTGGCCCGAGGGATGGTCCGGCGACAACCGCGGCGACCGGTACGGACGCGGCAGCGCGGGCGCGCAGCCCGAGAGCGCCCGCGTGATGCGGCAGGTCCGGCGCGGCCGGCCGGCTCCGCCCGGGCAGCAGGGCGCCTACGGCAACCAGGCGCCGCCGTACGGCGGCGTCCCGCAGCAGCCGTCCTACGTCAACGGCGGTGACGACACCGCCTACGACAACGGGTACGACAGCGGCTACAACACCGGCCAGGTCTACGGCGGCGGCCCCGGCGGCCCGGTGGGCGGCGGCACCGGCGGTCCGCGCCCCGCGCCGAACTGGCGTCGCCGGATCAAGGTGACCACGATCACCGTGGTGACCCTGCTGGTCGTGACGAGCGTCGCCACCTATTTCTGGGCCGACTCCAAGCTCAACCGCGAGGTCGACCTGTCCAAGGTCATCGACCGGCCGGAGACGGGCGAGGGCACGAACTACCTGATCGTCGGCTCCGACAGCCGGGCCGGCATGTCCGCCGAGGAGAAGAAGAAGCTGCACACCGGGTCCGCCGAGGGCAAGCGCACGGACTCGATGATGATCCTGCACACGGGCGGCAACGGCGACACCCTGATCTCCCTGCCGCGTGACTCGGACGTCGAGATCCCCACGTTCAAGGGCTCCGACTCCGGCAAGACCTACCCGGGCACGGGCCGGCACGTGAAGCTGAACGCGGCCTACGCCGAGGACGGCCCCGAGCTGCTGGTGCGGACCGTGGAGTTCAACACCGGTCTGCACATCGACCACTACGTGGAGATCGGCTTCGCCGGCTTCGCGAACATCGTGGACGCGGTCGGCGGGGTCGAGATGGACATCCCGCAGGACATCAAGGACACCAAGTCCGGCGCGGACTTCAAGAAGGGCAAGCAGACCCTGAACGGCGAGGAGGCTCTCGCCTTCGTCCGCACCCGGTACGCGCTGGCGGGCTCCGACCTGGACCGTACGAAGAACCAGCAGAAGTTCCTCGCGGCCCTCGCCAACCAGGTAGCCACCCCGAGCACGGTCCTCAACCCCTTCAAGCTGTACCCGACGATGGGCGCGGGCCTGGACTCGCTGATCGTCGACAAGGACATGGGCCTGTACGACCTGGCCACCATGTTCTGGGCGATGAAGAGCGTCAACGGCGGTGACGGCAAGTCGATGAACATGCCGATCTCCGGCTCCAGCAACGGCAACCTCGTCTGGGATAAGGCCAAGCTGAAGACGCTGGTGGAGCAGCTCAAGAACGACGAGAAGGTCACGGTGTCCTCGTGAGCGACGGCCCTGGCAGAGCACCCTTCGACGCGGTGCTCTGCGACGTCGACAACGTGATCCGCTTCTACGACTCCTCCCGGCTGCACGCTCTCGAGCGGGCCGCCGGGCTGGCCGAGGGCACCACCATGAAGGTCGCCTTCGCCCCCGAGCGGGACCTCCCTCTCCTGCTCGGGCGGATCGACGCCCAGGAGTGGGTCCGCTCGATCGCCGAGACCCTCACCGGACAGGTCCCCGAGCCGACGGCCTGGGAGCTGGGCGCGGCCCTCCTGGAGTCCCCGTTCCACGCGAACGACGAGGTCGTCGCCCTGCTCCGCCGGGCCCGCGTCCACGTCCCCCTCGTCCTGGTGACCAACGCCACCCTCCGCCTGGAGGACGACCTCACCTCCCTGGGGCTCGCCGACCTCGCCGACCACGTGGTCAGCAGCGCCCGGGTCGGCCTCGCCAAGCCGGATCCCTGCATCTACCGGCTCGCCGCGTCCCTGGCCGCCGTACGTCCGGACCGCTGTCTGTTCGTCGACGACTCCGAGGAGAACGTCGAGGCGGCGGCAGCCGAGGGCATGCTGCCGGTCCACTTCCGCGGCGCGGGCGACCTGGCACGGGCGCTGGAGCCGCTGTTCCCCTAAGCGGATCGAGGGCACCCCAGGGGTGCCCTCGAAGCGTCAGGCGTCAGCCTTCGGTGGTCGGCCGGGTCACATCGTGGCGCCGGCCATCGCGCGGCAGGTCTGCGCGCAGCGGCGGCAGGCCGCGGCGCAGGCCGTCATCTGCGGGTCGTCGGGCATGGACATGCAGGCCTCGGCGCACATGTCGCAGGCCCTGGCGCACAGGGCGCACATCTCGGCCGAGAGGGACGAGCGGCGCATCATCATGTCCGAGCACATGCGGGTCGTCTCGGAGCAGTCGATGAGGGCGCGCATGATCTGCATCTGGGCCTGGCCGCCCATCTGCATACAGGAGCTCATCGTCTCCTCGCATGCGCTGTGACAGGACATGCACGCCTCGACGCAGTCCTGCATTTCCTTGCTGAGTGGGGTCGCGGTGGGCTGCTGCATGGTTCCTCCTCCGGTGGCGGGAACCGCGGGACCGGCTCCCGCCCTTCCGTCCTACGCCTGTCGGCCCGCCTCCGCCACGGGGCGGAGCGGAGGAATCCGCCCCGCCCGCCCCCGAACGCCTACGGGCACAGCGCCTCGTCGCCCCGCAGCACCCCGAACTCGCCCTGCGCGGGATCCACCGCCCGCACCTTGCGCACCTCCCGGAAGTCCGCCCCGGCGATCACCTTCAGCGTCGCGCCCTGCCCCTCGACGGCCCGCAGCTCGCTGCCCGGCAGCGCGGCCGCCAGGGACTTCGCGGAGCGGTCCCAGCGCGGGTCGTAGGCGACGACCGTGCGCTTCAGGGTGCGGTCGGCGGCGTTCACCGGTAGCCGCGTGGTGGCGAAGCCCGTCGCGGCGAGGGCCGCGTCCACCCGCCTGCCGAGGCCGGGGGTCGCCGTGCCGTTCTCCACCTGGACCCGGATCTGCTGCGGGGCCACGTCCACGCGCAGCGCCTGGTTCCGCGGCTTGGGCGCGGACAGCGGCTTGTCGTCGCGCAGGGCCTTGAAGAGACGGCCCGCCTTACGGGCGTCCCACTTCAGCGTGGAACCGACGCCCTCGACGGCGTATCCCATCTGCCCGATCGGCACGGTCGTGAACTCGGAGGAGGAGGGGGAGAAGTTGCGCATCGCCCGCCCGAGGTCGAGCAGCTCGCCCGTGCCGAACTCCTTGTCGGCCCGCACCGAGCCCAGCACCGCCCGGGTGATGTCCCGGAACTTCATCGGGTTCAGCAGGATTCCGGAGGACGTGGTGCGGTCGACCAGCGCGGCCAGGAACCGCTGCTGGCGCTGCATCCGACCGAGGTCGGAGGCCCCGTCGACGTGCCGGGCGCGGACGTACTGCAGGGCCTGCCCGCCTCGGAGGGTGTGGGTGCCGGTCGCGAGGTCGAGACCGGTGTACGTGTCCTTCAGCGGCTCGGCGGTGCAGATCTTGACCCCGCCGATCACGTCCACCGTCTTCATGAAGCTGGTGAAGTCGACCTCCAGATAGTGGTCGATCTTCACGCGGGTCATGCTCTCCACGGTGCGCACGGTGAGGTTCGGCCCGCCCTCCGCGTACGCCGCGTTCAGCTTGAGGGGGTGCCCGCGGTGCCGCTTCCCGGTCGTCCGGTCGGTGTGCGAGGGCGTCATCGCGTACGAGTCGCGCGGCAGGCTCACCACGCTCGCCCGCTCCCGGTCCTCCGAGATGTGCACGATCATCATCGTGTCGGTGCAGTGGCAGGGGGCGCCGCCGAGCCGGTACTTCCGCCGCTCGGCCTCGGTGATCCGGTCGCGGCCGTCGGTGCCGACGAGCAGCACGTTCATGCCGTGGCCGGCCTGCGGGCGGTTCTTCATGTCCTTGAAGGGATCGACCCGGGCGATGTCCGCGTCCAGGCTGGTCACCACCGCGTGGCCGATCCCGGCCGAGGCGAGCACGACCACCGACAGCGTGGTCACCGCCCGCATGGCCCAGCGCGGCTTCTTCCGTCGTACGAGGGACCGCGACGGCCCGGGCGGCTGCGGGCGGCGCCGGGGACGGTCGACGGGGGAGCGGGGCGGCGTGGGCATGGGGGACACCTCCGCTGGGGCCGGACGTGGGATCTTGAGCACCGTAGGCCCATACGATCTGCTGTCCGGTGCACCACCCGGGCGGGGCGCACTCGTGTCCCCCGTTCGCGGTAACGTTTGCCGTCTATGAACGCCAAGCCCGACGTGCAGCTCCCCGCCGTGTCTGTGATCATGCCCGTCCTCAACGAGGAACGGCACCTGCGCGGAGCCGTCCAAGCGATCCTCGAGCAGGAGTACGCCGGCGAGATGGAGGTCGTGATCGCCCTCGGTCCCTCCACGGACCGTACGGACGAGATCGCCGCCGAGCTCGTGAGCGAAGACCCCCGCGTCCACACCGTCCCGAACCCGACCGGTCGCACGCCGGCCGCCCTCAACGCCGCGATCAAGGCCTCCCGCCACCCGGTCGTCGTCCGCGTCGACGGCCACGGCATGCTTTCGCCGAACTACATCACCACCGCCGTACGGCTCCTGGAGGAGACCGGCGCGCAGAACGTCGGCGGCATCATGCACGCCGAGGGTGAGAACGACTGGGAGCACGCGGTCGCCGCCGCCATGACCTCGAAGATCGGGGTCGGCAACGCCGCCTTCCACACCGGCGGCGCGGCCCAGCAGGCCGAGACCGTCTACCTCGGTGTCTTCAGGCGCGAGGCCCTGGAACAACAGGGCGGGTACAACGTGGAGTTCATCCGCGCCCAGGACTGGGAGCTCAACTTCCGGATCCGCGAGGCAGGCGGCCTCATCTGGTTCTCGCCCGAGCTGAAGGTGTCGTACCGCCCGAGGCCCTCGGTCAAGGCCCTCGCCAAGCAGTACAAGGACTACGGCCGCTGGCGGCACGTCGTCGCCCGCTACCACGAGGGCTCCATCAACCTGCGCTACCTCGCCCCGCCGACCGCGGTGTGCGCGATCGCGGCGGGCCTCGTGGTGGGCGCGGCGCTGACGCCCTGGGGCTTCGTGATCCCGGGCGGCTACCTCGCGGCGATCGTCCTCGGGTCCCTGCCCGCCGGCAAGGGGCTGCCGCTGAAGGCACGGCTGCAGATCCCCGTCGCCCTCGCCACCATGCACATGTCGTGGGGGTGGGGCTTCCTGACCAGCCCCCGTTCGCTCGCCCGCAAGGTGATCGCGAGCCGGCGCCCCGCGGTGCACGCGGACGCCGGCACGCACTAGCGGGTCCGCCGGCCGTCAGGACCAGGTGAACCCCGGGCTCACATGCATGCAGGCGTCCGTGTCGGCGCCGTTGAGGGCCTCGGCGGACTCGGGGGTCGTGTCGTCCTCCGTGGGCGCCTTGTAGGCCGTCCCGGTACGCCAGTCGGCGCCGACGACGAGCGTGACCCCGGACACGTCCGTCGACCGCTCCACCGAGCTCGCCGGTATCCCCAGGGCCTCGGCGACGCGCCGCGCGTCGCCCGCCAGCTCGGCGCTCGGGTAGCGGACGACCGTACGCTCCTCGCTCAGCGCCGACGCGGTGTCCGCGGTGGCCCTGGTGAAGCCCTCCTCGGCCAGCAGCCCGGCCACCGTGCTCGCACGTCCGCCCGCCACGCCCAGCGTGTCGGTGCGGGTGCCGTTCTGGACGAGGATCCCGATCCTGTCGTCGTCGGCGGCGGGGTCGCCGGACGCGGTCGCCGACGGGCTCGGGGCCGCCTTCCTCTCGTCCTTGCCGTCCAGCGCGATGTCCTCCCGCACCAGCCGGAACAGCTTCCGGGCGTCCTCGGTGGGCTCGACGCGGGCACCGACGTACCGGTTGGGCATCGTGGTCATGGTGATGCGCTCCGGCTCGACCTTGCGCAGCTCGTCGCTGAGGTCGTAGAGCTTCTTGACGGTGTCGAGGCCCGGGTCGACCGTCAGCGCCTCGGTGGCCTTCTCGGCGAGCCTGCGCAGCTTGTTCGGGCTGCTGAGGGTGGCGTTCTCGCGCAGCGTCCGGACCATCGAGTTCATGTACATGTGCTGGGCCTTGGAGCGGGCGAGGTCACTGCCGTCCTCGAAGCCGTAGCGGGTGCGCAGCCACTGCAGGGCCTGCTCGCCCTTCACCGAGGTGGTGCCCTTCTTCAGCTTCAGACCGGAGCCGTGGCCCTGGCTGTCGCGGGAGAGGATGTTGGCGTCCACGCACACCGGGACCCCGCCGACGGCGTCCGCCATGGACACCACGCCCGCGAAGTCGACCATCACGAAGTGGTCGATGTGGATGCCGGTGAGCTCCTGCCAGGTGGCCACCGTGCAGCCGGGCCCGCCGTGGCCGAGGCTCTGGTTGGTCATGACACGGCCCTCGCTCGCCGGGTACACCTCGTCGTCGTCCGGGTCGGTGCACTTCGGGATCTTCACCAGGGTGTCGCGGGGCATGCTGACGACCGACATGTTGGAGCGGTCGGCGGACAGGTGCACCAGCATCTGCACGTCCGCGAGCGGCTTGGAGCCGAACGTCTCGCGGGCGCCGCCCAGTTGCTGGTTCTCCTCGGTGTCGCGGGCGTCGGAGCCGATGAGCAGGATGTTCAGCGGGGTCTGTCCGGCGGCGTTCGGCGTCGGTTCGGCGACCTTGTTGTCGCCCAGGTTCAGCTCCTCCTGCCGGATGTTGTCGTTCAGGTGCCGGTAGTAGAGGTACCCGGCGGTGGCCGCGCCCATGGTCAGCACGGCGAGGGACACGGTGAACCAGCGCAGCAGCCCGTTCCCGCGAGGCACCCGGCTCCCGCCGCGCCGTCCCGCAGCGGCACCGGCGTCACCCCCACCGGCCCCGCCGACCTCTCTGGTGGCCCGTTCGACCTCCCGAACACTGTTCCGCGTCACTGCCCGTCCTCCGCCCTTTTCCCCACCCGGTTCGCCCTCTTCAGGCCATGACACGGGCCCGCCGTACGTCCTGGAGACATACGACGGGCCCGTGAGGTTGCTCTACGGCCTCAAACGGTTGCTAGCTCGCGCACTGGACCTCGTCGGCGGTGGACTTCGGCACGTCCGGCGTCTTCGCCGAGGCTGCGTCGAGCGGCACGCCCGCGCCCTTGAAGTCCTCGCCCAGGATCAGCGTCATCGTCGGCAGGCCCTGCGCGTTGGCCACGCTCTCGCCCGGCTTCATCGCCGAGCCGGACAGCCCCATGATGTCGGCCAGCCGACGGGCCTGGTCGGCCTGGTCGGGCGCGTACTCGAGGGTCGTCTTCGCCTGGTCGGCGTCCGCGTTGCCCGCGTTCTCGGACTTGGTGACGCCCGCGCTGTTCTGCAGCCAGTCCAGCTGCTGCTGCGCGCTGCCGGAGGCGGCACCCCCGTTGAAGACACGCACCCGCACCTCGGAGGCGTCGGCCTTGGTGCCCTTGAGCCGGGCGGCCACGGCGGCCGCCTCCTTCTTCTTCTGCGCCTTGACCTCGGTGAACGAGATGTCGTTCTTGATCATGTCGAACACCTGGGGCGCGGTCGCCTCGTCGACGACCACCGTCGCCTTGATCTTCTCGGCGGGGTTGTCCCGCACCGGGATCGTGGTGAAGGTGATGTTCTTCGGCGGCACCTTCTTCAGCTCCAGGGCCACGTCCTTGAGCGTGTTGACGTCTCCGAGGGCGGAGTCGACGGTCAGCGCCTCGGTGGCCGCCTCGGCCAGCTTCAGCAGCTTCCTGGGACTGGTGAGGGTGTCACCGGAGGACATCTTGCGCATCAGCGAGCCCAGGAACTGCTGCTGCACCTTGATGCGGTCGAGGTCGCCCTGGTTGCCGAAGCTGTGCCGGGTGCGCAGGAAGGCGAGGGCCTGCTCGCCCTCGACCGTGGACTCGCCCTTCGGAAGGACGAGCTTCGACTCCTTGTCGTTGACGGCCTTGGTCACACAGACCTCCACGCCGTCCACCGCCGACGTCAGCGTCTTGACGGCGTTGAAGTCGGCCATCATGAAGTGGTCCGGCGCGATGCCGGTGGCCTCCTTCACCGTGCGCATGGTGCAGCCCGCGTCCCGGCCGCCCTCCCCGAGGCTCCGGTTGAAGCGCACCCCCTGCAGGGCCGCCACGGTCACCTTGCTGCCGTCGTCCTTGGTCGCCGTGCACTCGGGGATGTCGACGATCAGGTCGCGCGGGATGCTGAGCGCGGTCGCGTTCGTGCGGTCCTTGGACACGTGCAGCAGGATCGTGGTGTCGGCGTGGCCGGCGCTGCCCTTGTCGCCGTAGCCCTCGTTGCCCTCGCCGGTGCGCTTGTCGGTGCCGACGACGAGGATGTTGAAGGCCTCGTCCTTCCTGAAGTTGCTGGCGCCCGCGTCACCGACGTCCGTCGTCCTGACGTTGCCCTCGAGGTGCTTGAGGTAGAAGTAACCCGCGCCCGCGGTGGCCACCAGGACGAACGCCATGGTGCCGCCGGTCCACAACAGGGCCTTCTTCGCCCCGGACTTCTTCTTGGCCGGCCGGCGTCCGCGCCTGCCCGGCAACGGCTCCTCGGGGTCGGGAGCGGGTGTGCGTCTGCGCGGTGGCGGGACGTCGCGGCCCGGCGCCGTGGGTGGCGCCGTACGGCCGCCACGGGGCTGGGGAACGGTCCGGCGCGGCGCTGAGGGCGTCAACCGCAGTTCGTATTCACCGGTGTTCGGATTGAGTACCCACTGGTCTGCGGGGTCGATGTGCTCCGCCCGCCCACGGCCTGGTGCGTCCAAGGTTGTCCGAATCCTTCGTCAGGGCCACACGGCGCCTACCCCACTCGATCGCTCACACTATCCGCACGATTCGGCGACGAGTGGCCCCATGACGAATATCCGCGCCCCTACAACCGGGCAATCCCTCCTATTTCTTTGTGTTTTTTTGGGAGAAGTTCGAAAGAGGGCTCGAAAAACGGGTGCGCCAGGCCGGTTCGACTACCAGCGGTAGGGCTTGTAGACGTCCATGCACTGTTCGGTGTCCGAGCCGTTGATGGCGTCGGAGTTGCCCGGGAGGTCGCCGGCCTTCGGGGTCTCCTGCTTCGGGTAGCCGGTGCCGCTGCGCCAGTCGGCGCCGACCACGACGGTGACGCCGGAGACGTCCGTCGACTTCTGCACCGAACTCGTCGGGATCCCGAGGGACTTGGCCACCGCCCGGGCGTCGCCCGCGAGTTCGGCGCTCGGGTAGCGCACGAGGGTCCGCGCCTCCGCGAGCGCCGCCGTGGTGTCCGTAGTCGCCTTGGTGAACCCCTTGCCCACCAGCGCCCGGGCGATGTCACTCGCCCGGCCGCTGACCGGGCCGAGGGTGTCGGAGCGGGTGGCGTTCTGCACCAGGACGCCGATCTCGCCCTTCGCCGCGGCCGGATCGTCGGTGGCCTGGTCGGAGCCGGTCGTGCTCGCCGTCTGCGTGGCCTTCGTCTTCGCGCTCTCGCCGCCCTTGTCGTCGAACGGCACGTCGTCGCGGAGCATCGCCCACATCTTCTCGGCGTCGGCCCCGGCCGGCAGCAGGTGGTTGGCGTCCTCGGGATCCTCGACGGTCGGCATCGTCGTCATGGTGATGCGGTTGGTGGGCACCGTCTTGAGCTGCATGCCGAGGTCGTACAGCTCCTTGACCGAGGCGATCTCCTCGGAGACCTTCAGGGACTTGGTGGCCGCCTCGGCCAGGCCCATCAGCCGACCGCCGTCGGTGAAGACGTTCTGGTCCTTCAGCGTGCGGATCATCGAGTTCATGTACATGTGCTGGGCCCGGGCCCGCAGCGGGTCGCTGCCCCAGGCGTGCCGGGTACGCAGCCACTGCAGGGCCTGCTCCCCCTTGACCTTCTTCGAGCCGGCCTTCATCTTCAGGCCGGAGCCGCCGGGCACGCGGGGCAGCGGGCGGTCCCACACGTTCTGGTTCACACAGACCTCGACGCCGCCGATGGCGTCCGCCATGCTCACCACGCCCGCGAAGTCGATCGTCATCCAGTGGTCGATGTAGACCCCGGTGAGGTTCTCCCAGGTGGTCAGCGTGCAGCCGGCTCCGCCGCGGCCCAGCGTGGTGTTGATGATGTCGTTGGTCGCCGCGTAGGTCTTGCCGGTGTCCGGGTCCTTGCACGCCGGGATGTCGACCCGGGTGTCACGCGGGATGCTCACCACCGCGGCGCTCTTGCGGTCCGCGGAGAGGTGGATCAGCATCTGCACGTCGGCCAGCGGCGGGTTGTCGCGGGTGTCCTTGCCGCCGCCGAGTGCCACGTTCGCGTCCGAGCTGCGGCTGTCGGAGCCGAGCATCAGGATGTTCAGCGGCGTCTGCCCGGCCGCGTTCGGCTCGGTCCTGCGCGCCTTGGAGTCGCCACCGCTGCGCTCGCCCTTCTGGATGTTGCCGTTGAGGTGCTGGTAGTAGAGGTATCCGGCGCCGGCCGTCCCCAGTATCAGCACCGCGAGACTCGTCGCCGACCAGCGCAGCACCCGGTGTTTGCGTCTGGGCCGCCGTCGGCTGCGCCGGCCGCCGTGCCCGCCGTCCCCGCCCCGCGAGGGGCCGCCGGGTCTGCCGGAGCCGCCCCCGTCGTCCCCACGACGGTCGCCCTCCCGCCCCGGCTCACTCGCGCGCCGGACACCCGGCCGCGTTCCCTCCCCGTGCACACTGCTGTGCGTCATCCCCTGTCTCCCCACCCTCGCGCCATCGAACGGGCCTGCTCCTACGCCCGGTAAGACGCAAGGCAGGCCCGTCAGGTCACTTGGCGCACTCGACCTTGTCCGCTGTGGACTGCTGAACCCCCTCAGGCGCCTTCGTCGGTGTGGTCAGCGACACACCGGCCTCCTTGAAGTCCTCGCCCAGAGTCAGCGTCATCGTCGGCAGGCCCTGTGAGTTGGCCACGCTCTCGCCCGGCTTCAGCGCCGAGCCGGACAGGCCCATGATGGCGGCGAGCCGGCGGGCCTGGTCGGCCTGCTCGGGCGCGTACTCGAGCGTCGTCTTCTTCAGTTCCTTGTCCGCGTTGCCCGCGTTCTCGGACTTCAGCACGCCTTCGTCGTTCTGCAGGTACTCGAGCTCCGCCTGCGCGCTGCCGGCCGCCGCACCGCCGTTGAAGATGCGCACCCGCACCTCGGAGGCGTCGGCCTTGGTGCCCTTGAGCCGGGCGGCCACGGCGGCGGCCTCCTTCTTCTTCTGCGTCTTGACCGCGGTGAACGACACGTCGTTCTTGATCATGTCGAAGACCTGGGGGGCCGACGCGTCGTTGAGGACGACCGTCGCCTTCACCTTCTCCGCCGGGTTGTCGACCACCGGCACCGTGGTGAACGTCAGGTTCTTGACGTTGAGCTTGCCCAGCTCCAGACCGAGGTCCTTCAGCTTGTTGATGCTGTCGAGCTGGGCGTCGACGGTCAGCGCCTTCGTCCCCGCCTCGGCCAGCTTGATCATCTTCGACGGACTGGACAGCGTGTCGTTGGACTTCAGCTTCCGCATCAGCGCGCTGAGGAAGTTCTGCTGCAGGGTGATCCGGCTCAGGTCGCCACCGAACCCGACCGCGTGCCGGGTGCGCACGAACGCGAGCGCGTTCTCGCCCGAGATGTGCTGCATCCCCTTCTTCAGGTTCAGGTGCGAGTCCGGGTCGTTGATGTCCTTGCCCAGACAGACGTCCACCCCGCCGACCGCCGTGGTCAGCGTCTTGACCGCGTTGAAGTCGGCCACCATGAAGTTGTCGGGGGTGATGCCGGTCAGCTCGGTGACGGTCCGCATGGTGCAGCTGGGCGTGCGGTCGTCCTGGCCCAGGCTCGTGTTGAAGCGGACGCCGGTCGAGCCCTTGATGATCTCCTTGGTGCCGTCCTCCCGCGTGGTCGGACAGTCCGGGATGTCGACGATCAGGTCGCGCGGGATGCTGAGCGCGGTCGCGTTCGTACGGTCCTTGGAGACGTGCAGCAGGATCGTGGTGTCGGCGTGCCCGACGCTGCCGGAGTCGCCGTAGCCCTCGTTGCCCGAGCCGGTGCGCTTGTCCGTGCCGATCAACAGGATGTTGATCGCCTTGTCCTTCTGGAAGCCGCCGGTGCTCGCGCCGTCGTCGGCGACGGACGTGATGTTGCCGTTGAGGTGCTCGATGTAGAGGTACGCGGCGCCCGCGGCGGCCACCAGCACGAACGCCATGGTGCCGCCGGTCCACAACAGGACCTTCTTCGCCTTGCCCTTCTTCTTGACCGGCCGGCGCCCGCGCCGGCCCGGCAACGGCTCCGGGGGCGCACCCCGTCGCCGACGCGGCGGCGGCACCTCACGGCCCGGAGCCTCCGGCGCCACGGGAGTCGCCGTACGGCCGCGCGCCGGCGCGCCCGCTCTGCGGGTGGCGGATCTACGGGGGCCCGGAACGGCCGACTGCGATGACTGCGGTGCGGAAGGGCTCAGTCGCAGTTCGTATTCGCCGGTGTTCGGGTTGAGCACCCACTGGTCTGCGGGATCGATGTCGTCCGCCCGCCCACGGCCTTGCGCGTCCACGGTTGTCTGAGTCCTCCGTCGGGGCCACGCGGCGCCTTCCCCCTCCAAGGCGCTCGGGTCTCGGTCACTCAGTGCTCGACCCCAGGTTGGACCTCTGGCCGGGTGCACCGGATCGCTCACACTAACCGCCTTGTTCGGCTGTGGGCGACGCCGGTGATTAATTCCACGTCACTACACCTGGGCAATCCGCCCATTTGCCCGGACAGCCCTTCACCACCTTGGCGAACGCTTTACTCGCAGGTGTCCTCGGCGGCGGTGTTGCCGCGGAAGGTGGGCGCGGGCGAAGTGACGCCGGCCGGCTCCCCGGACCGCTCACCGCCCGTCTCCGCGCCGCCCCCCTCGTCCGGGTTCGCGGTGCTTTTCCCGTCGTTTCCTGGCGAATTGAGGCCTTTCGTCGCCCCGTCCTCCGGCTCCTCGCCGGCGACCTCGACAGGCAGGTCCGCCCGCAACCGCTCGAACAGCCGCTCCGCCTCGGGTTCCACGAGCTGGTCGCGATTGGCGTTGTAGACGTACGACTCCCTCGGCACCGTAAGGAATTGCACACGTTCGGTGGGGATGTCACGCAGTCCGCGCACGAGTTGGTACAAACCGCGCAGACTCGCCAGTCCCGGGTCGGTCGTCAACGACGAGGTGGCCGCGTCCAGCACCGGATACAACTTCACCGGATTCAGCAGGACGTCATCGCTCTGGACCTTGTTGACCAGTGCCCCGAGGAACCGCTGCTGGCGGTCCATCCGGTCGGTGTCGCTGCCGTTGCCGAGGGTCTTGCGGGCGCGCACGTAGCCGAGGGCCTGCTCCCCGTCGAGCGTGACCCGGCCCGCCGGGAGCCGCAGTTTGGCCGCCTTGTCGTGGATGGGCTCGGTCAGACACACCTCGACCCCGTCGACCGCGTCGACCATGTCCTTGAACCCGTGGAAGTCGACGACCACGTGGTGGTCGATCCGGATGTCCGTCAGCCGCTCCACGGTTCGGATCGTGCAGGCCGAGCCCCCCACCTGGAAGGCGTAGTTGAACATCGCGAACATGGGCTCGGTCCGGCTGCCGTCGCGCCGCCGGCAACCCGGCACGTCCACCATCAGATCGCGGGGCAGCGAGACGGCGGTGGCGCTGCCGCGTCCGGCGGCCAGGTGCAACAGGATGGTGGTGTCGGACCGCTCGGTCCCCGAATCCCGCCCGTACGGCCGGTTACCGTTCCCGGACCGCGAGTCCGACCCGATGACCAGGATGTTCCGCGCCCCCCGCACCAGCGAGGTGGGCCGCTCCTTCTCGTATCGCGCCAGCTCGGCCGCCGCCGCGTTGTCCGACGTGATGTTCCCGTCCAGCTTCGCGTAGACCGCCCACCCGGCCCCACCGGCAGCGAGTACGACCACCACGAGGCCGATCCCCACTCCCTGTGCCCACCGCCGCCGACGCCGGCGCCTCAACCCTCCACCGGTCGCCGACGCCCCCACCCCAGGCCCGACCCCTCCGGAACCCCCGGGGGGCGCGGTGGGCACGCCTGCGGTGTCGGTCACGTCGAGATCCATCCCTCATGGCGTACGAGCGTGTCGTGCGGCTGCTTCTACGACCATGGCGCGGATGAGGGGCGGGGGGTGGGTGGAGGGGGGCCGAATGGGTGACGGGCGACCGCCGCCCGTCACCCCGGCGCCCGGCGGGATGCCGGAACCCGCGCCGGGCGCGAACCAAAGACCGCCGCCCGTCACCCCGCCTATCGAGCTGTCACCGAAACCCGCTCGCTCTCGATGCGCTTCGCCAGATCCTCCTCGCCCAGCCGGTCCAGGTTCCGGCACAGCACCACCGACCCCCCGGTGGCCAACGGCGCGTACAGCCCGGCGTTCAACCCCTCCCACGTGTCGAACGGCAGCCCGGACAGCAGCCGCGACCCCGGCCCGGTCAGCCCCACCCCCGGCGCCTCCGCCCGGGCCCGCTCCACGACCTCGGCCGCGCTGAACTCCCGCCCGGCGACGATCAGTGCCGGCTCCTCCGGGTCGACCGGCGCGAACGGCACGAACCGGTCCCCCTGACTCGGCACCTCCACGGCGTAGTCGGCGAATCCGGCCGGCGGCTGCGGGAACCGTCCGCCCAGCGGCCGCAGGGCCAGCGCGACGCGCTCGCCGGAACAGGCACGCGCTGCCTCCAGTCCCTCGGGACCGCTCACCACCACGTCGGCGAGTGCCGGATCGCCGTCGACGTCGGCGATCACTCCCACCGACGAACACGCCAGCAGCCACACCGCCGTCTGCCAGTGCGCGGGCAGCAACAGCGCGACCCGGTCGCCCGGCGCGGCGGCGAGTTCGCCCTGGAGGAGGTTCGAGGTCTTGGCCACCCAATTGGCGAAGGTGGCCACGGACAATTCGACACGTTCGCCCGTGGCGTCGTCGTAGAAGGTCACCAGGGGGCGTCCGGGGTCCGCGGCGAGCGCGGAACGCAGCAGGTCGGCAGGGGTGCGATCGGTGGCGTTCACCCGAGAAAGCGTACGCGGGCACGCGGCGGCGCACCGGTTCACGGGGCCACGGACCGCCACCGGTTCGGCGGAACGGGAGCCGACGGCCCGTCAATTCCCCAATGGACAGATATGTATGACTATGTCCAAGATCAGGGGCATGCGTGGATTCCTTGCTTCCTCGATCGGCGTCACCTGTGCGGCGGCCCTGGCCCTTCCGCTGACCCCGCCCGCGGCCGCGACAACCGCGGCGACCGTCCGGACGGCGACCGTCCTCCCCGACGCGACCGCGAGACAGGTGCCGAGCGCGGAAGCGCCGGGCAGCACCCAGTCCCTCGCCCTCGCGCCCCTCCCGTCACCCACCCACGACCGCGTCCGCGGCCCCGCCGCCGAACAGGGCCTGTCCCGCCAGGACGTACGGCGCTTCTCGCTCGTCGGCGTGATCTGGGACGACCCCGACGTCGAACTCCACGGCCGGGTCCAGGTCCGGACCCGCGCCGCCGGCACCGGCACCTGGACCGACTGGCAGGACGTCGAGACGCACAACGGCGACCACGCGGCCGACCCGGGCACCGCCGAGCGCACCTCCGGCCGCGTGCGCGGCGCGACGGCACCGCTGTGGGTGGGCGACTCGGACGGCGTCGAGGTCCGCGTCCGCGCGGAACCCCCGGCCCCCCGCGTCGAGGACACCGCCCGCGGCCCCCATACGGCGACGGACACCGCCCCGCTCCCCTCCGGCCTCCGCCTCGAACTCGTCGACCCGGGCGCCGAGCCCCCGACCACCCCGGACGCCGAGCCCCCGACCCCGGACGCCGCCCTCGGCGCCGCCGGCACCCGGCAAGCCCTCCAAGCCCTCCAAGCCCCTCAAGCCCCTCAAGCCCCTCAAGCCCCTCGCGATCTGGCCCCGACCGCCGAACCGGTCGAAGCCCCGGCCGCGACGGACGCCTCCGCCGCCAACGCCGGACTGGCACCGCTCGGCGCCACGGAGATCCCGGCACTGACCCGGCAGGAGACCGAGCAGGAACTCCTCACCCTGCGCACCCCCCAGCTGCCCGAAGAGCAGCGCGTGAAGCCCAAGATCGGCCCGCGTCCGCGGATCGTCACCCGCCGGGGCTGGGGCGCGAACGAGAGCCTGCGGGAGAGGACCTTCGTGTACACGAAGAAGGTCAAGGCGGCCTTCGTGCACCACACGGCGTCCGGGAACGGATACCGCTGCGCGCAGGCGTCCTCCGTCATCCGTGGTATCTACCGCTACCACGTCAGGAGCATGGGCTGGCGCGACATCGGCTACAACTTCCTCGTCGACAAGTGCGGAAACATCTACGAGGGGCGTGCGGGGGGCGTGGCGAAGCCGGTCCTGGGTGCCCACACGCTGGGTTTCAACACCAACAGCGCGGGGATCGCCGTCCTCGGCAGCTTCGGCTCCAAGAAGCCGTCCGCCGCCGCGGTGAAGGCCATCGCCAGGCTCACCGCGTGGAAGCTCGGCCTGCACGGGGCCAATCCACGCGGAAAGACATACCTGAAGTCGGGTGGTGGCAATCTCTACCGCAAGGGGAAGAACGTACGACTGAATGTGATCTCCGGTCACCGGGACGGTTTCGCCACGGCGTGTCCCGGATGGCAGCTGTACCGGAAGCTCGGTTCGGCGCGTTCGACCGCGGCCCGCTACCAGGGCCGTTAGGCAACCGTCCGGACTGCGCGGGTGTCTGTCCGGGGGACACGTTCACCGCCGTCGGGGGGCAAGGGCGGAATGCCGCACGGCCGACGAAGGCGCTGCACAACGGTCTGCATACACTGGCCGGCCGAAAGACAGTTCGGCCGGTCCCGGCAGGAAGCAGAGACGACAGGTGACAGAAGCGATACTCCTGGTCGGCGGCAAGGGCACCCGGCTGCGCCCGCTCACGGTGCACACACCCAAGCCCATGGTCCGCGCGGGCGGGGTCCCGTTCCTCACGCACCAGTTGGCGAGAGCGAGAGCGGCGGGCGTCGACCACATAGTGCTGGCCACCTCCTATCTCGCCGAGGTCTTCGAGCCGTACTTCGGTGACGGTTCGGCCCTCGGACTCCACATCGAGTACGTCACGGAGGACGAACCCCTCGGCACCGGCGGCGCGATCCGCAACGTGGCCTCCCGGCTGCACTCCGGCCCCGACGACCCGGTCCTCGTCTTCAACGGCGACATCCTGACCGGCCTGGACATCAGGGCGCTGGTGGAGACGCACGAACGGACGTCCGCGGACGTCTCCCTCCACCTCACCCAGGTCACGGACCCACGCGCCTACGGCCTGGTTCCCACGGACGAGACCGGCAAGGTCCTGGCGTTCCTGGAGAAGCCGCAGACGCCCGAGGAGATCGTCACCGACCAGATCAACGCGGGGGCCTACGTCTTCCGCCGCTCGGTGATCGACACGATCCCGGCGAGCCGCCCGGTCTCGGTGGAACGGGAGACGTTCCCGGACCTCCTGGCGGCCGGCGCCCACCTTCAGGGCATGGTCGACTCCACCTACTGGCTGGACCTCGGCACGCCCGCCGCCTTCGTCCGCGGCTCCGCCGACCTCGTCCTCGGCCGCGCCCCGTCCCCCGCGATCCCCGGTCGCTGCGGTGACCGCCTCGTCCTGCCGACGGCACGCGTCGCCCCGGACGCCAAGCTCACGGGCGGCACGGTGGTCGGCGAGGGCGCGTTCGTGGCGGAGGGCGCGCGGGTCTTCGGCTCGACGATCCTGCCCGGCGCCGTCATAGAACCCGGCGCCGTCATCACCGACTCCCTCATCGGCACCCGGGCCCGCGTCGGCGAACGCTCCGTCCTCACCGGCACGGTCATCGGCGACGGCGCGGTCATCGGCCCCGACAACGAACTCCGTGACGGCATGCGCATCTGGTGCGACGCCCGCATCCCGGCCGGGGCGGTCCGCTTCTCGTCGGACCAGTAGCTTTCAGCCCGTCCGGCGTCCGAGGACGAGGTCCACCTCTCGGCCGACCGAGTCGCGTGGTGGGTGGGCACAGGCCCGGGGGTCTGGGGGCGCAGCCCCCAGCACCACCCCCACCCCGCCGCCCCCGGGGCGTCGCCACAGGGTCACAACCGCCCGATATCCCCCCGCGGCATCCGCGGCGCCCGCCGAGCCGGAACCCTCCCGCTCAACAGAATCAACCGAGCCGCCCGATGCCGCTGCCCCGCATAGGGCTCCAGCAGCTCCAACATCAGCGCGTCATCCGCGTCCCGGTCCCCGGCCAACGCCCATCCGACGATCCCCGGCAGATGCAGATCCCCCACCGTCACCGCGTCCGCCGCCCCGTGACTGCGCTGTACGACCTCCGCCGACGTCCACGGTCCGATCCCGGACACGACCTCCAGCCGAGCCTGCGCCGCGGCCGGAGCCATCCCCGCGGCCTCCTCCATCCGCGCGGCCACCCGGACGGCCCGCAGGATCGTCGACGCCCGCTTGTTGTCCACCCCGGCCCGGTGCCACTCCCAGGACGGAATCAAGGCCCACGTCCGAGGCGCCGGCATCACCCACAGGCGCCCGCCCGCCGCCGGCCCCGGCGCGGGCTCTCCGAACTTCCGCACCAGCGACCGCCACGCCCGATACGCCTCGTCGGTCGTGACCTTCTGCTCGAGAATCGACGGAATCAACGACTCCAGCACCAGCCCGGTACGCGTCAACCGCAACCCCGGCCGCCGATGCCACGCCCCCGCCACCACCCGGTGCCGAGGCAGGAACACGGACGGATCGTCGTCCGCCCCCAACATCCCCGGCAACCGCTCCAGCAGCCACTCCGCCCCCGGCCCCCACGCCTCCCCGCGCACCGCCCCACCGACCACGGCGACCCGTAGCGTGCCGGGCCCGGCCGGGGTCAGACTCGCCCGCCACACGGATCCGTCGGGCATCGCCCGGAAGGTGGGATCCGCGGGTCCACGCCGCAGCGGCCCGAGCACCAGCCCGAGATCGACCGGGAACCCCGGCGCCCACGTCCGCACCCGCCCCGCCGCCGACGCCTGCCGCGGCACCCCCGCGGGCACGGCGACCTCCCCACCGCGCACGGTCGTACGCGTGGGCCGAGGGGTGAACCGTCCTGCCACGAATGAAGTCCCGGAGTCGAAAGCGGTAGAGGCGAGGCGCCCTGCGAGAGAAGCGGTAGCGGCGCCCTACGAGTAAGGCGCCCTACGAGAGTAGAGCCACGGCCCACCGCTCAGACCCCACCGCTCAGACCCCACCGCTCACCGCACCTCGACGAACGCCGCCGCATCCCGCTCCGGCCGGGGCCGAGGCTCCTCCGCCGGATGTCCGACCGCCACGGCCCCCATCGGGTCCCACCCCTCCGGCAGCCCCAGCGCCTCCCGCACCACGTCCCGGCAGAACATCGTGGACGACACCCAGGCCGACCCGAGTCGCTCCCCGGCCAGCGCGACCAGGAGGTTCTGCACCCCGGCGCCCATGGCGACCACGAACATCTCCCGCTCGGCCCCGTCCCGTCGCGCGTCGCCGTACGAGTGCGACCCGTCCATCACCAGGCAGGGCACGACCAGGTAGGGAGCGTTGCGCAGCACGTCCCCCCGCCGCACCCGCTTGGCGATGGACTCCTCGCTCTTCCCGTCCCGCCGCAGGTCCGCGACCCACGCGTCGCGCATGGCGTCCAGCAGCCCGGTCCGCGCGGCCTGCGACTCCAGCAGCACGAACCGCCACGGTGTCGTGTGGTGCGGCGCGGGCGCGGTCACGGCCGCCGCCACGGCCCGTCGTACGGCTCCGGGGTCGACGGGCTCGTCGGTGAAGGCACGTACGGTACGGCGCTGGGTGACCGCCTCCCGTACCGCCTCCGAGGTCCCGAGCCGGAACATGTCGTCGCGCGCCCCGCGCGCCATGGCCCGCGTCCCCTCGCCGTGGTCCTCGGCCACCACGTGGGCCAGCCCGCGCACCACGGCGACGGGCAGTCCGGCGGCCTTGCCCTTGACGAGATCGCCCGCCGCGGCCAGCTCGTCCGCCGTCGCCACGACGGTGGCGCTGAGCGGATTGCCGTACGCGTCCGTGCCCCCGCGCAGGTCGTCGAGGACCCGCACCCCGGCGGCGCCGATCGCCACGTCGGTGAGCCCGGTGCGCCACGGGCGTCCGAAGGTGTCGGTGACGATCACGCCGACGTCGACGCCGAGGGCGTCGCGCAGCCCGTCCCGGACGGCCCGCGCGGACGCGTCCGGGTCCTCGGGCAGCAACAGCACGGTGCCGGCGGGTGTGTTGGAGGCGTCGACCCCGGCGGCGGCCATCACGAGGCCCTGCCGGTTCTCCACGATCCGCAGCGCGCCGCGTCTCGCCACGACCCGCACGGTCTCGGCGTCGATCGCGGCCTCCCGGTCGGCGGCCTCGACGACCCGGCCCTCGGCCTTGGACACGATCTTGGAGGTGACGAGGAGCACGTCCCCGTCCGCCAGCCCCGGCTCGGCGGCGGCGATCAGTTTGCCGAGGTCGTCCCCCCGCGCGACCTCGGGAAGGCCGGCGACGGCCCAGACGCGATATCCGTCCGAAGGCACGGGACCGCCCCCGCCGTCCGAAGGCACGGGACCGCCCCCGCCGTCCGAGGGCACCGGAACGCCCCCGCCGACCGTGGGCGCGCCACCCGGTGTCCCCGGCCCGCCTTCGCCGCTCCCACCGCTCATACCGCCCGCACCTCCTCCGCCAGCGTCAGCGCCTCACGCGCCATCCGGGCGGTCGCGTCCAGGTCGGTCATCATCAGTGGCACGGCCCGGCACCGGATTCCGGCGGCCTCCACGCGCTCCACGACACCCGCGTCCACGGTGTCGACCAGCCAGCCGTCCAGCAGTCCCGAGCCGTAGTGCTCGGCGACCGCCGAGGCCGTCGACTCCACGCCGATGGCGGCGAGCACCTTGTCGGCCATCCCGCGCACGGGCGCGTCCCCGACGATGGGGGACAGCCCCACCACCGGCACCCCGGCCTCGGCGATCGCCTCGCGGATGCCGGGCACGGCGAGGATGGTGCCGATGGAGACGACGGGGTTGGACGGCGGGAAGAGGATGACGTCCGCCTCCGCGATCGCCTCCAGGACACCCGGCGCCGGCTTGGACTGCTCCGCCCCCACCGGCACGATCGCCTCGGCCGGAACGGAGGCCCGCAGCCGCACCCAGTACTCCTGGAAGTGGACCGCCTTGCGCTCCCCGTCGACGTCTACGGCGACATGCGTCTCGACCCGGTCGTCGGTCATGGGGAGCAGTCGCACGCCCGGCTTCCACCGGTCGCACAGCGCCTCGGTCACCGCACTCAGCGGGTATCCGGCAGCGATCATCTGTGTCCGCACGATGTGGGTGGCGAAGTCGCGGTCGCCGAGGCCGAACCACTCGGGCCCCACGCCGTACGCCGCGAGCTCCTCCTTGAGGTGGAAGGTCTCGTCCGCCCGCCCCCAGCCCTGCTCCTCGTTGATGCCGCCGCCGAGCGTGTACATCACCGTGTCGAGGTCCGGGCAGACCTTCAGCCCGAAGAGATGAATGTCGTCCCCGGTGTTGCCGATGACCGTGACGTCCGCGTCCGGCGCGGCCTGCTTCAGACCACGCAGGAACCGGGCACCACCGATGCCGCCTGCCAGAACCACAATGCGCATGAGCCAAGTCTTGCAGGCGGGTACGACATCGCGTCAGGCGGTCACGACATCGCGTCAGGCGGGTACGACATCGCGTCAGGCGGTCACGACATCGCGTCAGGCGGTCACGACGTCCACGTCCTCGTGGCCGGCGGGCGCCGTGCAGGCCAGGGGGGCCACCCCGGTCGCACGGGGCTCGGACTGGGGGAGCATGGGCATCTCGGTCAGGCCGGGGTAGTAGACGTGCAGGCTTATGGCCGGCTCCAGGGTGTCGTTGACCACCTCGTGCACGTACCCGGGAGCGAACACCCGCTGCGAGCCGGCCCCCAACGCGCGCGTGCCCCGATCGGTCCGTTCGGTCAGCGTGCCCTCCAGCACGGTCAGGACGCCGGAGGAGCCGCCGTGGTCGTGCAGTCCGCTGCCCTGGCCGGGCACCCAGGACAGCAGCCACACCTCGTAGCCGGGCCCGGTGCGCAGCCGGTGGTACCAGCGGGTGGTCGCGTCGTACTGGACGAGGTGTTCCCACAGACCGCGGTCGGCGGCGATGGAGCGGGCCAGGCCGACGAACTCGGCGACGGTGGCCGGGTGCTCGCGCGGGGGCTGGAGCAGGTGGGGGACTTCGAGGATGTCGCCGGCGATCTGGAGGTCGCTGTCGCTGTTCATGGGTGCGGTGTTCCTCGGCGGAAGAGTGCGGGGGGTGGCTGGGTGTCGCGTACCGTCCGCCCGGGTCGCGGGGGACGGAGGGGCCCTGGTCCGGGCGTGGGGAACAAGCAGCCGAGTCGCGGTGGACTCAGGAGCAGCCGGAGCGCGCGTGGCTCAACAGCTGGAACGGCAACAACAGCTACAGCGAGCGTGGGCAGCACCGAGGGACCCGGCGGAGCGGGTCGAGGTGAGTGCCAAGTTCGCGAGCATGCCCATAAGGACAGCGGCTCACACCTCCGCTGTCAACTCGACACCCGGCATGTGGGACATGTTTCACCTCATCCGGTCCATCTCCGAGGTGAAAGGTTTGTGCAGGCACCTGCCGGGACACATGGCGCACAACCAAGCGCACGGGCCTCGGAACGAGATCGAAGTCCTGGGCGTCCTTCTCCGTACAGGCCCGAGGGTGCGGCGGGGGAGCGGGGCTCCGGGTCTCGCCTGCCTGTCAAGGTTTATGCCGATTTGAACACTTTCCGCTAGGCCTTGGTTCCGCAGAGTGAATAAGGGGCCCAATAGCAGATCTCGGCTTGACTCGCCCGGAGCAGCACACTTGTAATTTCACTCGTGTCGTTCAGCCGAAATCGGTACGGCTAATCACGGGGACGCGAAAGACAGACGAGGGGCGCACATGACCGAGCTGGTGCAGCAACTGCTGGTCGACGACGCGGACGAGGAACTCGGCTGGCAGGAGCGCGCGCTGTGCGCCCAGACCGACCCCGAGTCCTTCTTCCCCGAGAAGGGCGGCTCCACCCGCGAGGCCAAGAAGGTCTGCCTCGCCTGTGAGGTCCGTTCCGAATGCCTCGAGTACGCCCTGGCCAACGACGAACGGTTCGGCATCTGGGGCGGCCTGTCCGAGCGCGAGCGACGCAGACTCAAGAAGGCCGCGGTCTGATCCGGGTGGTTCCTGGCGACACCTCCCACGTCCACAGACCCGACCCGTTCACGAACGGCCCGTCGCAGGTGGGTTATCCACAGGCGGCGGGCCGTCGCCATGCCCAGCCGATAGTGTGGTCGCTCGTCCGATACGCCCCGCTGCCCCCTCGGGGCGCAGGCGTCCACCGCAGTCCACCGAACCGGGGCCCGTACCTCGATGTCCGCGCACAGCCACCCGGCAGCTCGACACGACGCCGCCACAGCAGTGTTTGACCCGGCCCGCCCGCCAGAGTTCCCGCGGCACGTGGTGACCGCGGTCCTCGTCTCCCACGACGGCGCCCGCTGGCTGCCCGACGCGCTCGCCGGGCTGCTCGGCCAGGAGCGCCCGGTGCAGTGCGCCCTGGGCGCCGACACCGGCAGCGCGGACGCCTCCGCCCAGCTGGTCACCGACGCCCTCGGCGCCGACCGGGTGCTGCATCTCGCCCGGCGTACCGGCTTCGGCCAGGCCGTCGAGGAGGCGGGCCGCACGGCCCCCGTCCTCACCCCGGACGACCTTCCGTACCTGAAGCGGCCCAGCGGCTGGGACCCCGTCACGCGCACCTGGCGCGACGACGCGTACGACCTGCCGGAGCTCCCGCACGGAGAGCCGGTCCAGTGGCTGTGGCTCCTGCACGACGACTGCGCCCCGGAACCCGACGCCCTGGCCCAGCTGCTGCGGGTCGTGGAGACCGAGTACGAACTGGGCCGGGACGACGTGGCGGTCGTGGGCCCCAAGCTCCGCGGCTGGTACGACCGGCGGCAGCTGCTGGAGGTCGGCGTCAGCATCGCCCACTCCGGCCGCCGCTGGACCGGCCTGGACCGCCGTGAACAGGACCAGGGCCAGCACGACCACGTCCGTCCGGTGCTGTCCGTGTCCACCGCCGGGATGCTGATCCGGCGCGACGTCTTCGAGGAGCTCGGCGGCTTCGACCGCCGGCTGCCCCTGATGCGTGACGACGTGGACCTGTGCTGGCGGGCGCACTCGGCCGGCTACCGCGTCCTGATCGCCCCGGAAGCCGTCGTACGACATGCCGAGGCCGCCTCCCGCGAGCGTCGCGCCGTCGACTGCGCGGGTCGCACCACCGCCTCCCCGCACAAGGTCGACAAGGCCGGCGCCGTCTACACCCTGCTCGTCAACTCGCGTTCGGCCCTGCTGCCCTGGGTCCTGGTGCGCCTGATCCTCGGCACCCTGCTGAGGACCGTCGCCTATCTCGTCGGCAAGGTCCCCGGACAGGCCGTCGACGAGATCCGCGGTCTGGTGGGCACGCTGCTGCGGCCCGAGCGAATCCTCGCCGGGCGCCGCGGACGCGGCCGTCCGGCGGTGGACAAGGACGAGATGCGGCAGCTGTTCCCGCCGCCGGGCGCCACCGTCCGTGCCACGGTCGAACAGGCCGCGGGCAACCTCTTCGGCAGCTCCGACCCCGAGGCGACCTCCGGGGCCGGCCGGCACGGCGGCGCCGTCGAGTCCGGGCCCGGCGGCGACGACGCCGACTTCCTGGAGGTCGAGCAGTTCGTCCGCCTCAAGCGCATCGCCCGCAAGCCCGGCCCGGTGCTCTTCCTGGTGCTGCTGCTGGTCTCCCTGGTCGCCTGCCGCGCCCTCCTCGGCGGCGGCGCGCTCGCGGGCGGCGCCCTGCTGCCCGCCCCGGGCGACTCGAGCGAGCTGTGGTCGCGCTACCTGGACGCCTGGCACGCGGTGGGCGCCGGTGGCACCTCGTCCGCGCCGCCGTACCTCGCGATCGTCGCGATGTTCTCGTCCGTGCTGTTCGGCTCGACCGGCCTCGCGGTCACCGTCCTGATGGTCTGCTCGGTGCCACTGGCCGGCTTCACCGCCTACTTCGCCTCCCGGCCGCTCGTCGAGTCGCGCCTCCTGCGCGCGTGGGCGGCCGTCGTCTACGCCTTCCTGCCCGCCGCCACCGGAGCCCTCGCCGGCGGCCGCATCGGCACCGCCGTCCTGGCCATCCTGCTGCCGCTCATGGCGCGCGCGGGCATCGCGGCCAGCGGCCTGGCGCACAGCCCGGGCACGCGCGGCAGCTGGCGTGCCACCTGGGCGTACGCCCTGCTGCTGACCATCACCACGGCGTTCACGCCGATCGTGTGGCCCATCGCGCTCGTCCTCGGCATCGGCCTGCTGGCCGTACGCCGCGCCGAGATCACCGCCTACGGCCTGCGCTTCCTGGCCCAGTTCGGCACCCCCCTGCTGATCCTCGCCCCCTGGTCGCTGTCCCTCCTCCCGTTCGGCTTCTTCAAGGAAGCCGGCCTGGAGTACGGCGCCTCGGCGGCCTCCGCCCTCGACCTCCTCGGCATCAGCCCCGGCGGCCCCGGCACGGTCAGCGGCCTGATGCTCATCGGCGTCGTGCTGGCCGCGCTGGCCGCCCTGCTGCGCTCCGAGCGGCAGTTCGGCATCTGGACCGCCTGGGCCGCCGCCCTGGTGGGCCTGGTTTTCGCCGTCCTGTCCAACGCCTCCACCTGGGCCGGCCCCGCGACGCTCGTCTACGGCCTCGCCCTGCTCGTCGCCGCCGCCCTCGGCGCCGACGGGGCACGTTCGCGGGTGGCCGAGCAGAGCTTCGGCTGGCGCCAGCCGGTCGCCGCGCTGATCGCCTTCGCCTCGGCCGCGGGCCCGTTGCTCGTGGCCGCCGGCTGGATGCTGGGCGGCGCCGACGGCCCGCTGGAGCGGCGCGACCCCGTACAGGTGCCCGCGTTCGTCGCGGAGGAGAGCGGCACCCGCGACCAGGCCCGCACCCTCGTCCTCGACAGCGACTCCGCCGCCCATGTCGGCTACATGCTGGTGCGAGGCTCCGGTGCCCGTCTCGGCGACGCCGAACTGGCCGCGGCCGACGGCGAGAACAGCGCCCTCGACAAGATCGTCGCCAACCTCGTGGCCGGCTCCGGTGCCGACCAGGCCGACCAGCTCGGCAAGTTCGCCGTGCGCTACGTCCTGGTGCACAAGGGCGCGCCCCGCGAGGTCACCCGCGTCCTGGACGCCACGCCCGGCCTGTCCCGGCTCAGCCAGCAGGACGGCAGCGGCCTGTGGCGGGTCGACCAGGAGGTCGCGCGCGCCACGGTCGTCACCGGATCGGGCGAACCGCAGCCCGTCGCCGCCGGCCCCGTCGAGATCCACACCACGATCCCCGCGGGCGCCGACGGCCGCGTCCTGCGCCTCGCCGACGCCGTCGCCGAGGGCTGGACCGCCACCCTGGACGGCGAGCCGCTGACCAGGACCACCGTCGACGGCTGGGCCCAGGGCTTCGAACTCCCCGCCTCCGGCGGCAGGCTGGACGTCACCTTCGACGACCCGATCACCCACACCGCCTGGCTGTGGGCCCAGGGTGCCCTCGCTGTCGTCCTCGTCGTGCTGGCCCTGCCCGGGCGTCGCCGCGACGTCGACGACGACCTCCCCGAGGAGGAGGCCGTCCCCGCCCAGGCCGTCGAGGGCGAGGGCCGCCGCGCCCGCCGCCTGCGCGCCCAGGCCGAGGCCGAGTCCGAGTCCGACTCCGACTCCGAAGAGGGCGGCCGGCCCGACGGGTTCCCGCCGCCGCCGGAGGCGGCCCCCGCCCCCGCGGCGGTTCCGCAGCAGCAGTCCTACGGTGAGTGGGACGCGCCGAGTTACGCGGGCACCGAGTACGGAAGCGGTTACGGCGAGCAGTACCAGGGCGCCCAACAGCCTTACCAGGCAGGCCAATACGACCAGCAGCCGTACCAGGCGGACCCGTACCAGGGCGGCCAGTACGACCCGTACGCGTACGGCGGCCAGTCCCAGCAGGCGCCGTACGACCAGGGCTACGGCGGCCAGTACCAGCAGCAGGGCTACGACGAGGGGTACGACCCGGAGTACGACCCCAACGCGCCGCACCCGCACGGCAACGGCAGTGAGCGCCCCGACGGGAGTCAGCAGTGAACCGCACCACCCTGTCCCTGATCGCCGGCACCACCGCGCTCGCCGCCGTCACCGGATTCGCCGTGCTCACCGCCCCGGACGCAGGGGACACGGACACCGCGAAGACAGCCGCGGTGCTGCCCGTGGAGCGCACCAGCCTGCTGTGCCCGGCGCCCAGCATCTCCGACCTCGCGGAGACCTCGTACACGTCGTTCACGCCCGTCACGAAGGGCACGGCGAGCGACGGCAAGGCCGAACTCGACTCCGCCACGGGGCAGTCGGAGGGCGGCGAGGGCGGTAAGAAGAAGGCCGACAAGCCGGTCCTCACACCGAAGGAGCCCGGTGCCCCCGTCACCGGCGACACCTCCGGCGGTGACGCGCCCGCGCTCGTCGGCACCGCCGAGGGCAAGTTCGCCCCCGGCTGGACCGTCCAGGAGACCACCGAGGTCGCCGCGGGCACCGGCCGTGGCCTGCAGGGCGTCAACTGCACGGCACCCGACACGGAGTTCTGGTTCCCCGGCGCCAGCACCGCCGCCGACCGCACCGACTACGTGCACCTGACCAACCCCGACGACTCGGCCGCCGTCGTCGACATCGAGCTCTACGGCAAGGACGGTGCCCTGGAGTCCACTGCGGGGGAGAGCCTCACCGTCCAGCCGCACTCCAGCGAGCCGGTCCTGCTGTCCACGCTCACGGACGAGAAGCAGGAGAACCTCACCGTCCACGTGAACGTGCGCAGCGGGCGCCTGGGTGCCGCCGTGCAGGCCCTGGACGACAAGCTCGGCGGTGACTGGCTGGCCGCGTCCACCGACCCGACGGGCAGTCTCGTCCTGCCCGGCATCCCCAAGGACGCCACCGCCGTACGCCTGGTCGCCTTCACGCCCGGCGACTCCGACGCCGACCTGAAGGTCCGGCTCTCCTCGCCGTCCGGCCAGATCACCCCGGCCGGCAACGAGACGCTGCACGTCAAGGCAGGCATGACCACCGCGATCGACCTCGGCGACGTCACCCGCGGCGAGGCCGGTTCGCTGATCCTGACCCCGACCGACCAGACCGTGCCGGTGGTCGCCGCCCTGCGGGTCGTGCGCGGCAAGGGCGACGACCAGGAGACGGCGTTCATCCCCGCGACCCGCCCGGTCGGCACCCGCGCGACGTCCGCGGACAACAGTGCCAAGGGCAGCACCCTGTCCCTGGTCGCACCCGGCCAGGCCGCGAAGGTGAAGGTCACCGCGTCGGCGGGCAGCGACGGTGGCACGGCCGTCTCGAAGACGTACACGATCAAGGCGGGCACGACCCAGAGCGTCGAGGCCCCGAAGCCGAGCGGCGGAAAGGGCACGTACGCCCTGACCGTCGAGCCGCTCTCCGGGGGGCCGGTCTACGCGGCCCGCACCCTGGCGGCGACGGAGGACGGCGTGCCGGGCTTCACCATCCAGACCCTCCCGGACGACCGGGGGACGGTGGCCGTACCGGAGGCGGACGAGGACCTGTCGGTGCTGCAGAAGTAGGCGGCGGAAGAGGATATGGGCAAGAGCCCGCCGAACCTGTGGCCCGGGGAAGGCGCAGAAGGAGACCGGACGCGGGCAGCGGTGCGGCGACCGGCGTGATCCCCGGGAGGTTCAGTCCTCGCCGTACCGGGGATCCACGGTCTCCGGCGTCAGCCCCAGCAGCTCGGCGACCTGCTCGACCACGATCTCGTGCACCAGCGCGGCCCGCTCGTCGCGCCCCTTGGTGCGGATCTCCACCGGACGCCGGTAGACGATCACCCGGGCCGGCCGTCCCTCCCGGGAGGCGATCGTGCCGCCCAGGGGCACCGCCTCGTCGTTCCAGACCTGCCCGGGCCCGTCCAGCCGAGGCACCTCCAGGACCAGGAAGTCGATGTCGGCCAGCTGCGGCCAGTGCCGCTCCAGTCGCTCCACGGAGTCCTGCACCAGGTCCGCGAACGCCTCGGCACGGCTCGCCGCGAGCGGCACCTGCGGTGGCGCGATCGGCCCACGCATGCCCCGGCCGTGGCGATCACGACGGCGGGGCCCGGGGCCGGCGGCAGGGGGCGGTACGGGGTTGTCCATCACTGGTGAAGCGTAGTCCCCGCCCGAGGCGGGCGCCCGGCCCCACGCGGCAACGAGGACCGAGTCGGGCGGCCTGATACGGCCTGTCGGCGGTCGACCATTCCAGCCAAGGTTGGGCTCGATTCCGTATCTCTCCCAGACCGTCGATCTCGAGGCAATTGGCGTGGTTTGTATGGAGTGATGACCGGTTTCAGGTCCGTTCGAACCCTCGAAAAAGGCGGTCCCCGCAGGTCAACGATCTGTGTCCGAGGGGGCGTGTGGGGTGTTTCACAACACGACACGGTGGAGTGACCTGGGGGAGAGTCGTCGCGGCCCGCTCAAGAGTGCGGTACCGTCCAACGTCGTGAGCCCTGTACGTCGCTGTTCGCGCACCGCTTGCGGCCGCCCCGCCGTCGCGACGCTGACGTACGTCTACGCCGACTCGACCGCGGTCCTCGGCCCGCTCGCCACCTACGCCGAACCCCACTGCTACGACCTGTGCGCCGAGCACTCCGAGCGCCTCACCGCCCCGCGCGGCTGGGAGGTCGTCCGCCTCCTCGACGCCTCGGCCCCGGCCCGGCCCAGCGGCGACGACCTGGAAGCGCTTGCCAACGCCGTGCGCGAAGCGGCCCGTCCGCAGGAGCGGGCGGCCGAGGCCGGTGGCGGCGGGCGCGGCGGGGATCCGATCGAGGTCGGGCGCCGCGGTCACCTGCGGGTACTGCGCTCGCCGGACAACTGATCCTCCCAGTCGCCCCTGTGTGAACCCGGGTTCCGTCGAGCGACGCGCGCCCATTGACGCGCGGCTGGCGCGGACACGACCATTCCGGTACGTCGAAACGAGAAATCGCTTTCCGCGTGACGGAATGGGGGGTACCCGTGTACGTCCAGGAACCGGAACCCGTCGCCCACTCGCTCGGCCTGTCCGCCCTGGTGGCGGCCGTCCCCCTCGTGATCGTCCTCGTCCTGCTCGGCGCCGTCCGCGTCAGGGCGCACCTGGCGGGCCTCACCGGCCTCCTGGCGGCCGCTCTGGTCGCCTGGCTCGCGTACGGCATCCGCTGGACCAGACGCTCTCCAGCGCCGCCCAGGGAGCCGTCTTCGGCCTCTTTCCCATCCTGTGGATCGTCGCCAACGCCCTCTGGGTGTACCGGATGACGGTCCGGACCCGGCACTTCGACATCCTGCGCCGCTCCTTCGGGCGACTGTCCGACGACCCCGCGCATCCAGGTCCTCGTGGTCGCCTTCTGCTTCGGCGCCCTCCTGGAGGCCCTCGCCGGCTTCGGGGCACCCGTCGCGATCTGCTCGGTCATGCTCGTGGCGCTGGGCTTCGAACCGGTGCGCGCCGCGGTCGTCGCGCTGGTCACCAAACACCGTGCCGGTCGCCTTCGGCGCGATGGGCACGCCGGTGGTGACCCTCCCCAGGTCACCGAACTTCCCCTGGACACCGTGGCGTCCGTGGTGGGCCGTCAGACGCCGTTGCTGGCCCTGGTGGTGCCGCTGGTGCTGGTCTGGCTCGTGGACGGGCGGCGCGGTCTGCGCGAGACGTGGGTGCCCGCCCTGGCGTGCGGAATCGCCTTGGCCATAGCCCAGTTCGCCGCCTCCAACCACCTCTCCGCCCAACTCGCCGACATCGCCGCCGCCTTGGCCGGCGCGGGCGCCCTGGTCGCCGTACCGCAGGCACGCAGGCCCGCCGCCGAGCCGGTACGCGCGGCCGTGCTGACCGGCACGCGCGGCGAGGACCTCGACGAGGACGACCCGCGCGGGGAAGTCCTGCGCGCCTACGCCCCGTACGCCCTGATCGTCGCCGTCTTCTCCCTCGCCCTATCCCGGCGGTCAAGGACTGGCTGGCCCGCGCCACACAGACCTACGACTGGCCGTTTCTGGACGTCGTGGACGCGGACGGCGACCCGGTCGGCGCCAACGTCTTCACCTGGCCGGTGGTCTCCACCGGCGGCACGCTAGTGCTGCTCGCCGGTGTCATCACGGCGATCGTCCTCGGGGTGCACGCGCGCGTGGCGGTCAGGGAATGGGCCGCCACGGTGCACGAGTTGCGGTTCGCCATCCTCACCGTGACGTCCGTCCTCGCCCTGGCCTACGTCATGAACCTCTCCGGGCAGGCCGCGACGATCGGTCACTTCGTGGCGGCGGCCGGCGCCGGACTGGCCTTCCTCTCCCCGGTCCTCGGCCGGTTCGGTGTCGCCGTCTCCGGCTCGGACACCTCGGCCAACGTCCTCTTCGGCGCGCTGCAGGTGACCGCGGCCGAGGAGTCGGGGCTCTCGTCCGAACTCCTGGCCGCCGCCAACAGCTCGGGCGGCGTCCTCGGCAAGATGATCTCGCCGCAGAACCTCACCATCGCCTGCGCGGCGGTGGGGCTCGCGGGCCGCGAGGGGGACCTGCTGCGCAGGGTCCTGCCCTGGAGCCTCGGGCTGCTGCTGGTGATGTGTCTGATCGTGGTCGGACAGAGCTCGCCGGTGCTGGGCTGGATGCTGCCCTGAGCCACGCGGAGCCCTGACCTCCGGTTATCTTCCGCGGTCCAGTCGGCCACCCCACGGCGCACTGTCGGCGGGGGCGGGTAGTTTGTGGTGACCACAGGACTTTCAGAAGGGGTGGCCGTGGCTGATCTGTCACAGCTCGTCAAGGCGTACGACGTGCGCGGGGTCGTCCCGGACCAGTGGGACGAGACCCTGGCCGAGCTCTTCGGCGCCGCCTTCATCCGGGTGACCGGCGCGAGCGCGATCGTGACCGGACACGACATGCGGCCCTCGTCCCCCGGCCTCTCGCGCGCCTTCGCGCGCGGCGCGGCCACCCAGGGCGTCGACGTGACAGAGATCGGCCTGTGCTCGACCGACCAGCTGTACTACGCCTCGGGTGCGCTGGACCTGCCGGGCGCGATGTTCACGGCCTCGCACAACCCGGCGCAGTACAACGGCATCAAGCTGTGCCGGGCCGGCGCCGCCCCGGTCGGCCAGGACACCGGCCTCGCCGAGATCCGCGTACTCGTCGAAGGGTGGATCGAGTCGGGCGCCCCGGCCTCGACGGCCACCACCGGCGTCATCACCCAGCGGGACACGCTCGAGGACTACGCGGCCCACCTCCGCTCCCTCGTCGACCTCGCCTCCCTCCGGCCCCTGAAGGTCGTCGTCGACGCGGGCAACGGGATGGGCGGTCACACGGTCCCGACGGTCTTCGAGGGCCTGCCCCTGGACCTCGTGCCCATGTACTTCGAACTCGACGGCACCTTCCCCAACCACGAGGCCAACCCCCTCGACCCGGCCAACCTCGTGGACCTCCAGCAGCGCGTCCGCGCAGAGGGTGCCGACCTCGGCATCGCCTTCGACGGCGACGCCGACCGCTGCTTCGTCGTCGACGAGCACGGCGACCCGGTCTCCCCGTCCGCGATCACGGCCCTGGTGGCCTCCCGCGAGCTCGCCAAGCACGGCGGCAAGGGCACGATCATCCACAACCTGATCACGTCCTGGTCGGTGCCGGAGGTCGTCAGGGAGAACGGCGGCACACCGGTACGCACACGCGTGGGCCACTCCTTCATCAAGGCCGAGATGGCGAAGAGCGGCGCGATCTTCGGCGGCGAGCACTCCGCGCACTACTACTTCGCGGACTTCTGGAACGCCGACACGGGCATGCTCGCCGCCCTGCACGTCCTCGCCGCCCTCGGCGGTCAGGACGGCCCCCTCTCCGACCTCGTCGCCGAGTACGACCGCTACGCCGGCTCCGGCGAGATCAACTCCACCGTCGACGACCAGACCGGTCGCCTGGCAGCCGTCAAGGACGCCTACGAGGGCCAGGAGGGCGTCACCCTGGACACCCTCGACGGCCTCACCGTCACGTCCGCCGACTGGTGGTTCAACGTCCGCCCCTCCAACACCGAACCGCTGCTCCGCCTCAACGCGGAGGCCCGCGACGAGGCCACGATGGCGAAGGTGCGGGACGAGGTGCTGGGGATCATCAGGGGCTGAGGCTCTTCAGCCCGCCGGCGTCCGAGAGCGAGGTCGTGTGCCGTCAGGCATTCCCAGCCCGTCCGGCGTTAGAGACCGAGGCCCCTTCAGGGCCGATCGCGGGGCGAGGGGTGGAGCCCCTGGCGGGGTGGACGGGGCGAAGCGCCTGGTGAGGGGACGGGTAGTTGCAGCGGGGGCAACCCCTCAACGGCCCACCCGGCACGCGCGGCCCGCCTTGCCCGCCCCCGCACCCCGCCGCCCCCGTCCCGCGCGTGCGTCCGCGTCTCACCGCTCCGGTTCGGCGCGCCCCCGGTGCGCGCATCCGGGTCTTGCTGCTCCGGTTCGGCGCGCCCTCGGCGCAAGCATCCGCGCCTCACCGCTCTGGCCCGGTGCGCCCCGGGGCGAGCATCCCGGCTTCGTTGCTCCGGTTCGGCACGCCCCCGGGCCCGGCGCGGGTGGGAGACGGCGGCCCCGGGTCCGCGCCTCACCGCTCCGGCCCGCCACGACCCCCGCACGAACATCCACACCGGCGGTACCCTGACCAGGCACATCCGCACCGACGCTCGTCCACACGACTCCCGCCCCGAAGGGACCCCTCATGCCGCTCGAAGCCGGCCTCCTGGAGATCCTCGCCTGCCCGGCCTGCCACGCCCCCCTCAAGGAGCAGGACACCGAGCTGATCTGCACCGGCCAGGACTGCGGCCTCGCGTACCCCGTCCGAGACGGCATCCCCGTCCTCCTCGTCGACGAGGCCCGCCGCCCGGCGTAAGACCACCGGCGACCCGGAGACGCGCGAAACCGACGACCCGGCGACCGGAGGCTGCCGCCCATGCTCGACGAATCGCTGCTCGACACCCCCGAGGCCCTCTCGGAGGCCGACCGACGCGGCCTGCTCCGCGGAGCCGCCGAAGCAGGCGCCCGCGTCCGCACCGCGGCCCGCCACGCCGCCGAGGCTGGCGTGGGCGACCTCAAACCCGACGGCCGCCCCCGAGCCGTCCTCATCGCCGGCCCCGGTGCCGCCGCCACGCACACCGCCGACCTCCTCGGCACCCTCGCCGGCGCCGGCAGCCCCGTCACCCGCCTGGCCCCCACCGGAGTGGCCCCCGCCGGGGGCGCGCTGCGCTGGGAGCTGCCCGGCTGGGCGGGGTCCGTGGACCTGCTGCTGATCGCCACCCCGGACGGCGCCGAGCCGGGTCTGTCCGTGCTCGCCGAACAGGCCTACCGCCGCGGCTGCGCCGTCGTCGCCGTGGCCCCGCCCCGCTCCCCCCTCGCGGAGGCGCTGCACGGCGCCCACGGCCTCTTCGTACCGATGGCGACCGCCCCCTACGACCAGGACGAACCCCTCGCCGCGTCCTCCGCCGGCGTGTTGTGGGCGCTGCTCACCCCGCTCCTCGCGCTCCTCGACCGCACCGGCCTGCTCGCCGCCCCGCCCGAGGCCCTGGAGAAGGTCGCCGACCGCCTCGACCGGATCGCCGAGCGCTGCGGCCCCGCCATCGCCACCTACAGCAACCCTGCCAAGACCCTGGCCGCCGAACTCGCCGACGCCCTCCCGGTGATCTGGACCGAGGGCACCTCCGCGGGCCCGGCGGGCCGCAGGTTCGCCGCCGCGCTCGCCGAACTCTCCGGACGCCCGGCCCTCGTCTCCGAACTGCCCGAGGCCCTCGCCGCGCACAGCGCCCTGCTCGCCGGTTCGCTCGCCGCGAGCGCCGACCCGAACGACTTCTTCCGCGACCGGGTCGAGGAGCCGCCCGCCCTGCACGCACGCGTGGTGCTGCTCCGGGACCGTCCGATCGGCGGCCTCAGCGCCGCCCCGGCCGCCCGTGACCTGGCCCTCGACCACGACACGCCGATCAGCGAACTGGAGCCGGAGGCCGGCGGCGAACTGGAGACCCTCGCGGAGCTGATCGCCGTCACGGATTTCGCCGCCGTTTACCTGGCGCTCGCCTCGAGGGCCTGATCTTGCCCAGGACGCCCTGACCGCCGTACCCGCCCTCCACCGGCGGCAAGGCGCCTCGTACGTCCCGCCAGCCGTCCGTGTCGTAGAGAGAACCGGCAGAGAGAACCGATGGACCGCCTCGACAACACCGTCCGCCCCTACGCCTGGGGTTCCCCCACCGCCATCCCCGCCCTGCTCGGCACCGAACCGACCGGCGCACCGCAGGCGGAGATGTGGATGGGCGCCCACCCGGGCGCCCCTTCGCGCACCGACCGCGGCACGCTCGTCGACGTCATCGCGGCCGATCCGGAGCGGGAGTTGGGGGAGCAGGCCGTCGCCAGGTTCGGACCCCGCCTGCCCTTCCTCCTGAAGATCCTCGCCGCCGGCGCCCCGCTCTCCCTCCAGGTGCACCCCGACCTGGCACAGGCCAGGGAGGGCTACGAGGACGAAGAGCGCCGCGACATCCCGGTCGACGCCGGCCACCGCAACTACAAGGACGCCAACCACAAGCCCGAACTCATCTGCGCGCTCACCGAGTTCGACGGCCTCTGCGGCTTCCGCACCCCGGCCCTGGCCGCCGACCTCCTCGACGGCCTCGGCGTCGACTCCCTCAAGCCGTACGTCGACCTCCTGCACGCCCAGCCGGAAGAGGCAGCCCTACGCGAGGTCCTCACGGCGGTCCTCACCGCCGACCGCGAGGAGATGGCCCGCACGGTCGCCGAGGCCGCGGCCGCCTGCGACCGTCTCGGCGGCGCCTACGCGCCCTACGCGGACATCGCCCACCACTACCCGGGCGACCCCGGAGTCATCGCCGCGATGCTCCTCAACCACGTCCGGCTCCAGCCGGGCGAGGCCCTCTTCCTCGGCGCCGGCATCCCGCACGCCTATCTGAACGGCCTCGGCGTCGAGATCATGGCCAACTCCGACAACGTCCTGCGCTGCGGCCTGACCCCCAAGCACGTCGACGTCCCCGAACTCCTGCGCATCGTCCGCTTCGAGGCCGGCGACCCGGGCGTGCTGCGCCCGGAGGCGAGCCCCGACGGCGAGGAGGTCTACGAGACGCCGATCGACGAGTTCCGCCTTTCCCGGTACGTCCTTCCGGCGGGCGGCGCAGCACACGACCTCACCCGCGCGACCCCGCAGATCCTCCTCTGCACCGCGGGCTCGGTCCGTGCCGGCGACGTGGAACTCGCCCCCGGCCACTCCGTGTTCGTACCGGCCGGGGAAACGGCCCAAGTGTCCGGAAGCGGCACGGTCTTCCGGGCGACCGTCGTCGTCTGAGCCCACGACTCGGCGCCCTGGCGCACCATTGTCGTCCCGGGCTGCAACAATGGCCCACCGCAAAGGACGGGCAAAGCCCGGGACGGCGTACGAAGGGACAACGCGAACACATGAGCGCGTCAGGCGGCACCAAGGCGATCGTGGCGGCACTCGCCGCCAACCTCGCGATCGCGGTAGCGAAGTTCGTGGCGTTCCTCTTCAGCGGATCGTCGTCGATGCTCGCTGAGTCCGTGCACTCGCTCGCGGACTCCGGCAACCAGGCCCTGCTGCTCGTCGGCGGCAAGAAGGCCAAGCGGGAGGCCACCCCGGAACACCCCTTCGGCTACGGCCGCGAGCGCTACATCTACGCCTTCCTCGTCTCCATCGTCCTCTTCTCGGTCGGCGGCATGTTCGCGATCTACGAGGGCTACGAGAAGATCAAGCACCCGCACGAGATCGATCACTGGTACTGGCCGGTGGGTGTCCTGGTCTTCGCGATCATCGCCGAGACCTTCTCCTTCCGCACGGCCATCAAGGAGTCCAACACCCTGCGGGGCCGGAAGTCGTGGACGGAGTTCGTCCGGCACGCCAAGGCGCCTGAACTGCCCGTGGTCCTCCTGGAGGACCTGGGCGCCCTCGTCGGCCTGATCCTGGCCCTCGGCGGCGTCGGCCTCGCCCTCGCCACCGGCGACGGCGTCTGGGACGGCATCGGCACTCTCTGCATCGGTGTCCTCCTCATCCTGATCGCGCTGGTCCTGGCCGCCGAGACCAAGTCCCTGCTCCTCGGCGAGTCCGCCGGCATCGAGGACGTCAGGAAGATCGAGGCCGCCGTCGTCGACGGCGACACCGTCACCGGCATCATCCACATGCGCACGCTCCACCTCGGCCCCGAGGAGCTGCTGGTCGCCGCCAAGATCGCCGTCCAGCACGACGACACGGCCACCGAGATCGCCACCGCCATCAACGCGGCCGAGTCCCGCATCCGCGAGGCCGTCCCGATCGCCCGCGTCATCTACCTCGAACCCGACGTCTTCAGCGAGACCGAGGCGGCCAAGGGGGCGGACCCCGAGGCCACCCCGGGCGGACCGTCCCATCCCGGCGCGGACCACTGACGTCTCGTACGGCTGTCCCGTACTTGCTGTCTCGTACGACTGTCGGCCACGGCTGTTTCGAACGGCTGTTCCGTTCGGCAGAGGGGTCCACCGAGTCGCTCGGTGGACCCCGTCGTACGTCCCGCGCCTAGCGGATCTCGCCCAGCACGCCGAGCACGGCGTCCGCCTCTGTGGCCGCCGTCAGCCGCTCACGGAACCCGGCGTCCATCAACTTCCGTGACAGCAGCGCCAGAATCCGCAGATGCTCGTCACCCGCAGCCGCCTCCGGTACGGCGATCATGAAGACGAGCCTGGCCTTCGTCCCGTCCAGGGAGCCCCACTCGACCCCCTCGACGGACCGCGCGAACCCGACCACGGGTGAGGTCACGGCGTCCGTCTTGGCATGAGGGATCGCGATCTCCTCGCCGAGCCCGGTCGTGCCCTGCTCCTCGCGCCGCAAAGCGGTCCGCACCAGCTCGTCCTGGTCCGCCACCTTGCCGCTGCGCGCGAGCAGCCCAGCCATCTCCCGGATCGCGGCCTCCTTGTCACGCGCGTCGAGCACGACCTTCACGGTCTGCCCGGTGAGGTAGCCGGAGAGGACCTCGTTGTTCTGACCAGTCTCGGCGGCGGCCTCATCCGCTGAGACCGCGGGAACGGGCGCCGGAGCGTTCGAACCCTCCACGACAGGGCCGCTCGCGACCGTGCCTCCGGCTACCGGCGTCTTCACAGCGCGTGTCCCCGACACAGCAGTCGCACCTGACACACCAGTCGCACCTGACGCACCAGCCGTACCGGGTGCCCCCGCGCCCACCCCGACCAGCGCGGGCCCGGTCCCCAGCGCGTCGGCGCCGGTAACCGGCCCACCCCGGCGCTTCCGCTCGCTGATGTCGACGAGCGCGACCGTCGTCAGCGCGGTGACCACCGTGCCGATCGCCACGGCCACGAAGAACATCGGCACGCCGCTCACCGCGCCCAGCACCGCCACGATCGGCCCGCCGTGCGGCACCGCGTCCTCCACACCGGCGACCCCGGCGATCGCGCCGGCCACCGCGCCGCCCAGCATGTTGGCCGGGATGACCTGCGCCGGCCGCGCCGCCGCGAACGGGATCGCACCCTCGGAGATGCCGAAACAGCCCATGAACAGCGAGGCGAGGCCGGTCTCCCGCTCCTGCTCGGTGTACAGCCGCTTCCGTATCAGGGTGGCCAGGCCCTGCCCCAGCGGCATGACCGGGATCGCGGCCGCGCACATGCCCATGACCGTCTGGTTGCCGGTCGCGATGAGCCCGGCGCCGAAGAGGAAGGCCGTCTTGTTGACCGGTCCGCCCATGTCGAACGCGATCATGAGACCGAGAATCGCGCCCAGCAGGATCGCGCTGGCGCCCGTCATCCCGCCGAGCCAGTCCGTGAGGTTCTCGAAGACCCAGGAGATCGGCTTCCCGATGACGTAGATGAAGAACAGCCCGAGCGCCGTGGTCGCCACGATCGGGATCACGATGATCGGCATGATCGGCTGGACGAACTTCGGGACCCTGATCTTCTTGATCCACAGCACCAGATACCCGGCGAGGAACCCGGTCACGATCGCCCCGATGAACCCGGCGCCCGCCTTCGAGTCGTACAGCGATCCGGTGTTGGCGATCCACCCGCCGATCATGCCCGGCACCAGCGCGGGCCGGTCGCCTATCGCGTAGGCGATGTATCCGGACAGGATCGGGACCATCAGCGTGAAGCCGATGACACCGATGTTGTTCACGTCCATCCAGAAGGAGTTCTTCGGGATGACGAGGCCCCCGGACGGGTCGGTGTGCCCGCCGAGCGACAGCGAGACGGCGATCAGCAACCCGCCGACCACCACGAACGGGATCATGTAACTGACCCCGTTCATCAGCGCCTTGTACGCGACGCTGCGCTCCTTGCCGCCCCTCTCGGCAGCGGGGTCGGCCGAGCCGGCCTCGGTGTGTACGGGCGCCGACCGCACCCGCTCGATCAGCCGCTCGGGGTGGTGGATGCCCTCCGCCACACCCACGGTGAGGACGCGCTTGCCCACGAAACGGCTCAGGTCCACGTCCTTATCCGCGGCGATGATGATGCCGTCCGCAGTGCTGACATCGTTGTCATCGAGTACGTTCTCAGCCCCGATGGACCCTTGCGTCTCCACCTTCATGTCGATGCCGCGGCTCTCGGCAGCCTGCACGAGCTTCTCCGCCGCCATGTACGTGTGCGCGATGCCGGTCGGGCACGCGGTCACGGCGAGCAGCTTCAACCGCCCGTGCTCACCGTCTCCGCTGCCCGTGGGGGGAGGGCCGGCCGGACTTGTCACGTCGATCTCCTAACGCCTTTGTCACGCGGAACGCCGTCCCGGACGCCCCGCAGGATCGATCAGAGGTTCCGATCTCCTGGCATCCTGCAACACCCGTCCCCAGGCTCAAAGGCGCGAAAGTCACCTGTTGTCCCGTTCTGTTGCCGCCTGCACACCCATTCGTAGGTGTCCTGTTATCGCTGTCACGGCCGCCCGCCGCCGCGGCCGACGACACCACGTGATCGGCCCGATGTGTTCCGAGGCGGACTGGGGGCGGTCGGGCCCACCGGTGTAGCTTGGGTGGGAGCCAGACGTCGCTGCTGATGGCGGTCGGGCGGTCCCACCCGGACCGGCCGAGGGAGAGAGGGCCTCCGACGGACTGCGCTGCGCACCCGCGGGCATGCCTGTGCCCTCCTTTGGGCACCCTTGTGTCCGCTGCCGCGCAGACCAGCCGTACCCACCTCGCCCCAACCCCGAGGAGCAGCTCGCAATGACGACTGTCGACAACCGACAGGACTTCAAGGTCGCCGACCTCTCCCTGGCCGCCTTCGGCCGCAAGGAGATCACCCTCGCCGAGCACGAGATGCCCGGCCTGATGGCGATCCGCAAGGAGTACGCCGAGGCGCAGCCCCTGGCCGGCGCCCGTGTCACCGGCTCCCTGCACATGACCGTCCAGACCGCGGTGCTCATCGAGACCCTGGTCGCCCTGGGCGCCGAGGTCCGCTGGGCCTCCTGCAACATCTTCTCCACCCAGGACCACGCGGCCGCCGCCATCGCCGTCGGCCCCCACGGCACGGTGGACAACCCGCAGGGCGTCCCGGTCTTCGCCTGGAAGGGCGAGACCCTGGAGGAGTACTGGTGGTGCACGGAGCAGGCCCTGACCTGGCCGAACACCCCCACCGGCGGCCCGAACATGATCCTCGACGACGGCGGTGACGCCACTCTCCTCGTCCACAAGGGCGTCGAGTACGAGAAGGACGGCAAGGTCCCCTCGGTCGACACCGCCGAGAACGACGAGCACCGCGTCATCCTCGAGCTCCTGAACCGCACGATCAGCGACGGCTCGCAGAAGTGGACCCAGCTCGCCTCCGAGATCCGCGGCGTGACCGAGGAGACCACGACCGGCGTCCACCGCCTGTACGAGATGCAGCGCGACGGCGTCCTGCTGTTCCCGGCGATCAACGTGAACGACGCCGTCACCAAGTCGAAGTTCGACAACAAGTACGGCTGCCGCCACTCCCTGATCGACGGCATCAACCGCGCCACCGACGTCCTCATCGGCGGCAAGACCGCGGTCGTCTGCGGCTACGGCGACGTGGGCAAGGGCTGCGCGGAGTCCCTGCGCGGCCAGGGCGCCCGCGTCATCGTCACCGAGATCGACCCGATCTGCGCCCTCCAGGCGGCGATGGACGGCTACCAGGTCACGACCCTCGACGAGGTCATCGACAAGGCTGACATCTTCATCACCACGACCGGCAACAAGGACATCATCATGGCCTCGGACATGGCCAAGATGAAGCACCAGGCCATCGTCGGCAACATCGGCCACTTCGACAACGAGATCGACATGGCCGGCCTCGCCAAGATCCCCGGCATCGTCAAGGACGAGGTGAAGCCGCAGGTTCACACCTGGACCTTCTCCGACGGCAAGGTGATCATCGTCCTGTCCGAGGGCCGCCTGCTGAACCTGGGCAACGCCACCGGGCACCCCTCCTTCGTGATGTCCAACTCCTTCGCGGACCAGACCCTGGCCCAGATCGAGCTGTTCACGAAGCAGTCCGAGTACCCGATCGGCGTCTACACGCTGCCCAAGCACCTGGACGAGAAGGTCGCCCGCCTCCACCTGGACGCGCTCGGCGTGAAGCTCACCCAGCTCCGCCCCGAGCAGGCCGCGTACATCGGCGTCGAGGTCGATGGCCCGTTCAAGTCGGACCACTACCGCTACTGAGCCCGCACCCCGGCTCGCGAGGAGCACGTCCGTGCACTGACGCGCTCCCGCAACAGCAGGTCCTCCGAGGCAGGCCCCCGCACCCCCGTGCCGGGGGCCTGCCCCTTTGGCCACCGAGGCCGGACCAGCCCGTCACGTCCCAGGACCAGGATCCACATGCCCCGCGGCCGCTATTCGCTCCACGATCCGCACGATCGCACCCCCCTCGCGGAAGAGCACTTCCACTGCGCCCCCGGCCCCTCCGGCTGGCGTTACGTCTCGCAACTGACCACCCCCTCCGGCGACCACAGCGGCTCCGTCGACCTCACCCTCGACGAACTCGGTCGCCCCATCCGCCTCGAACTGCATGCCGCGAACTGGCAGGTCCGCGGTGCCGCCCTCGACGGCGTCACCTGGGTCCGCACGGACCCCACCGGAACGCACGCCACGGAAGGCAACGTCCCCGCCCACGCCTTCACCGGCACATCCCCCGCGTTCCTCGTCGCCACCACCCGTCTCCTCCGCCTCACCCCCTCCGCCTCGGCGACCCGCGTACGCCTCGTCTTCTTCACGGATCCGGTCCTCGCGCCGCGCACCGTGGACCAGTCCTGGGCCCTGCTGAAAAGAGAAGCACACGCCACTGACAACGGCCCTCTGACCGTGGACGAATACCAGGTCACAGCCCTGGACACGGGCGAACAGCACACCGTTCACCTCGCCGGCGACGTGGTGCTCGCAGCGCCCGGAATCGAGCTGGAGGACCTCGAATCCCCGCCCTCGGCGTTCACCTGAGCGGGGATGCGAGCGGATCGGTCTGCCGACGGCTCCGGCCGGTTCAGGAGGGCGGGACGAATCCGGTCCCGGGACGATCGGCAGCCGGAGCCTCGCGGGGCGGTACCGATGGCTGATCCGCCGGCATAGGCGACTGGGCGGACGGCACCGGGCCGCCCTCAGCTTGCCCCGCAGCCGGAGCCACGGCCTGGGCACTTCCTGCCGGACCCGTCCACACGTTGTGCCCGGGAACCGGAGGCGCGTACACACCCTGGGAACCAGAGACCTGCGGCGCACCGCCAACGCCCGGCAGGCCACCCGCAGGCCCCGGACCGCCCGGCGCCCCGCTCACCCCCGCACCAGCCCCGAAGGCCCGCCGCGCCTCTCGCGCCTGCCGCTCCTGCACCACGGCCGCCAGGTACGCGGCCGGCGGCACGCCCTGCGGCGCCGGAGCCCCCGTACAGGCCGTGAGATCGGCGGCAAGCCGTTCCGCCATGGCCCAGCCGACCTGCGGATCCAGCTGCTGCATCCGCGTCAGGTACTGGCGGATCGCAAGCCACAGACCGTCCGGGACCGCCGACAGGTCAAGCGCCGAGAAACGCCCCGACAACCAGGGCGGCGGCGGGGGAACGAAGCCCGTCCGCGCGGTCGGCACCCGTTCCCGTACGACCAGGGTGCCCGCGAACACGTCGCCGAGCCGGCGTCCGCGCGCCGAGACGAGGGAGGAGATGCAGGCGACGACTCCGAACGTCATCAGAATCTCGACCACCCCGATCGCGCCCCGCACCAGCGCGTGACGGAACCGGATCGGTCCGCCGTCGTCCCGCACCACCCGCAGCCCGCACGCAAGCTTCCCGAGCGAACGCCCATGGCTGAGCGTCTCGACCGCGATCGGCACCCCCACCAGTACGAGCAGGAACGTCGCAATCGACACCGCGACCTGAGCCGCGTCGTCCAGAGAAGCAGTGGATACGGCGAGAGCGATGGTCACGACGATGTACGCGGTCACGGCCAGGGCCAGATCGATCATCACCGCCAACGCCCTGCTGGGCAGCTTCGCGGGGCGCAGCTCAAGCGCCACCGCCTCGCCCGTCACCAGATCACTCACGTCCGTACGCCGTCCTTCCCCTGACCTGCCCCGAGAACGGCCAGTCTGCCAAGCTGAGGGCGCATCGCGCCGCAGTACGACAAGCTGACCCCGCGACGAATCGCCGACGACCAGCCGAGGAGCAGGCAGACAGATGGACCTCGACGTCTTCGTCAGCGCCCACCGGGCCGAGTGGGACCGCCTCGACGCGCTGCTGCGGCGCCAGCGCCGCCTCACGGGCGCCGAGGCCGACGAACTCGTCGCGCTCTACCAGCGCACCGCCACCCACCTGTCCCTGATCCAGTCCAGCGCCCCCGATCCGCAACTGACCGGTCGGCTCAGCCAGCTGGTGGCACGCGCGCGTAGTGCCGTGACAGGCACCCGCCGAGCATCTTGGCGGGACGTCACCCGCTTCCTGGCCCACAGCTTCCCCGCCGCGGTCTACCGGTCCCGCCACTGGTGGGTGCCCACGGCGCTCCTGTCGACGGTCGTGGCGGCTCTGCTGGGCTGGTGGATCGGCACTCATCCCGAAGTGCAGGCCTCGATCGCGGCTCCGAACGAGCTGCGCGAACTCACCCGCCCAGGCGGCCAGTACGAGACGTACTACTCCAGCCACCCCGCGGCCTCCTTCGCCGCCCAGGTCTGGACGAACAACGCCCAAGCGGCAGCCATGTGTCTTGTCCTGGGCGTGTTCCTGGGCCTGCCGGTCCTCTGGATCCTCTTCCAGAACATGCTCAACCTCGGCGTCGGCTTCGGCCTGATGTCCTCGGCCGGCCGCTTGGACACCTTCCTCGGCCTCATCCTTCCGCACGGCCTTCTCGAGCTGACCGCAGTGTTCGTCGCGGCCGGCACAGGTCTGCGTCTGGGCTGGACGGTGATCGACCCAGGCCCGCGCTCCCGCCGCTCCGCTCTGGCAGAGGAGGGCCGAGCCGCAGTGGGCATGGCCATAGGCCTCGCGCTCGTCCTCTTCGTCTCCGGCGCCATCGAAGGCTTCGTCACCCCTTCCGGCCTGCCCACCTGGGCCCGCATAGCCATTGGCATCGCCGCCGAACTGGCATTCCTCGCGTACGTCTATGTGCTGGGCGCCCGTGCGGCCCGAGCGGGCGACACCGGGGACGTCGAGGCGGCCGAGCGCAGCGCCACCGTGCCGACAGCGGCCTGATGTGCGTCCACCCTCGCTGAGCTGCTACTGTCTCCTTCGCCCCACAAGAGACGTTGACACGGCTCGTGCGGGGAGGTAGATTCGAACAGTTGCCTGGAGCTTGGTTGATCCGGCTCGGCAGCGGTGAAGTATCTGTCTGCTTCTCGGAACGTCGTTAGAACGTCGCTTTCGAAGAAGCCTCTTCCCGATAAATCGGAAACGGATGGCCGGTCAGACCGGCGCAGAAGTTCTGATAATGTTGGG
>NZ_KQ948993.1:0-202761 GCF_001514265.1 Streptomyces resistomycificus
TGGGGTTCCTGGTCACGTTCGTCTTCGGCGGCCTCACGGGCGTCATGCTCGCCTCACCCCCGCTGGACTTCCCGACCTCCGACACCTATTTCGTGGTGGCGCACTTCCACTACGTGGTCTTCGGCACCGTCGTCTTCGCGATGTTCTCCGGCTTCCACTTCTGGTGGCCGAAGTTCACCGGCAAGCTGCTCGACGAGCGGCTCGGCAAGATCACCTTCTGGACGCTGTTCATCGGCTTCCACGGCACCTTCCTGGTCCAGCACTGGCTGGGCGTGAACGGCATGCAGCGCCGGATTCCGGACTATCTGGCAGTCGAGGGCCTGACGACGCTCAACTCGCTGTCGAGTGTCTTCTCTTTCGTGCTCGGCCTGTCCTTCCTCCCCTTCTTCTACAACGTGTGGAAGACGGCCAAGTACGGCAGACCGGTCGGCGCCGACGACCCGTGGGGCTACGGCCGCTCACTGGAGTGGGCCACCTCCTGCCCGCCCCCGCGCCACAACTTCGTGGCACTGCCCCGGATCCGCAGTGAGTCCCCCGCGTTCGACCTGCATCATGCCCCCTCACCGGCAAGGGAGTTGACGGCCCGGTGAGCCACGACACCCGCACACTCCTCAACGACATCGAAGGTCACCTCCTCCTGGCCGCCACCCGCGTGGAGGGACGCACCGCCGCCACACGCTTCACGGCTCCGCTCCACTGGCTGACCGACGCCCAGCGGGAGGAGGTGGAGCGCCGCTTCGAGACGGAGTACCTCACCCTCGCCCACACCTCGTGGCAGCGCACGGCGACCCGCGCCGCGGAGCTGAGACACGAGTACGAGAACACCTACCGCGGCCTCCGACGCCGTCTGCTGGCCTGCTGCCTGCTGGGCGGCGCCGCCATGACCGCGATGACCGTCGCGCTGCTCCTGATGTGATCATGCCGGGCGCGACCGGCGTGAAGTCGCCGTGGAACACGGGTCTTTCGCGCGGGCGGGTGCCTTGAGACGCCATACTGACCGGCGTGCGCGTAGCGATCATGACGGCGGGATCCCGGGGCGACGTGGCCCCCTACACCGGCCTGGGGCACGGTCTGGCCCGCGCCGGACACGAGGTCACCCTGGTCACCCACGCCCGGTTCGAACCGCTGGCGGCGCGGTCCGGGCTCCGGTTCCACCCGTTGCCGGTGGACCCGCGGGCCGAGCTGGAGTCCTCGCGCGGGCGGGGGCTGCACCGCAGTGCGACCGGTGCGGGCAAGCTGGTGCGGGTGGTGGCGATGGCACGGGCGCTGGCCGGGCGGATGACGGACGACCTGGTGGCGGCCGCCCGTACGAGCGACGCGCTGCTGATCGCCGCCTCCCTCGGCCCGCTGGGGCACACCATCGCCGAGGGGTTGTCGCTGCCGAGCATGGGCGTGCACCTCCAACCCCTCTCCCCCACCCGGGAGTTCGCTCCTCCGATGCTGGGCGTCGGCTCCTGGGGTGCCGTCGCCAACCGCGTCGCCGGAGCGGGGGTGAGCCTCGCCCTCGAACAGGTATTCGCCGCGGCCGTGCCGCCCTTGCGGACCAGGCTGGGACTGCCCCGCGCGCGCACGACCGCGGGACTGCGGGCCCGGGAGCGGCAGGGCTGGCCGGTGCTGCACGGCTTCAGCCCGCTGGTGGTCGCCCGGCCGCACGACTGGCGGGCGGGGCTGGACGTCACGGGCTACTGGTGGCCGTACGACGGCCAGGAGCGGCTCCCGTCGAAGCTGGAGGAGTTCCTCGACGCCGGGCCACCGCCGGTCTTCGTGGGGCTGGGCAGCGCGACCGTACCGGATCCCGGACGTCTCGGCGCCGAGATCGTGCGGGCCTTGCGGGCGGCGGGCCTGCGCGGGGTGATCCAGCGGGGCTGGGCCGGACTGGAAGCCTCCGGCGACGACCTGCTGACCGTCGACGAGGTGCCGCACTCCCTGCTCTTCCCCCGCACTGCGGCGGTCGTCCATCACGCCGGGGCGGGCACGACGGCAGCCGGACTGCGGGCGGGCGTGCCGGCCGTGCCGGTGCCGATCCAGTTCGACGAGGCGTTCTGGGCGGCGCGGCTGGTCGGCCTGGGCGTGGCCCCCCGCGCCCTGCCACTGCGCCGCCTCACCGCCGACACGCTCGCCGCGGCGCTCGGAGAGGCCATCCGTGATCGCGGGTACGGGCAGCGGGCGCGAGAGCTGGGGGAACGCATCCGGGACGAGGACGGGGTGACGCCGGTGGTGGACGCGGTGAATCGGCTGGCCGGCTAGGCGACTCGCGCCCTGCGCCACCCGGCGAGCATCCGGACTCGCCCCGACGCCTCGACGCGGACTGGTACGGACGGCGTCAGATCTCCTGCGGCCCCCACCCCACCGGCTGCAGAATGCCCAGCAGCTGCCGGACCAGTTCGTCGACCACCTCGTCCAGGGTGGCCTCCACCCACCCCGCGTTCCAGTCGTGCAGCAGGCCGTTGACACTGCCGATGAAGGCCGTCGCCGCGAGCTGGTAGTCACGGGGCGCCGCCTCCCCGCGCGCGACGGCCGCCTCCGCCTCGGCGCACACGAGCCGGACCCAGCGGGCGCGCCGGGCCAGCCGCTGTTCCTCCAGGCGCGGGCTGACGCCGATGATCTCGACGAAGGTGATACGGACACGGCGCGGGTCGGCGGTGACGTTCGCGGCGTACGCGCGGAAGATCGCGGCGGCGCGCTCGGCAAGCGGCAGGTGCTCGGCGCCGGTCACCGCGGCGATCACGGCCTGCTCGGCCCAGTCGTTGACCTGGAGGTGCAGCGCGGCCAGCACGTCTTCGAGGGTGCGGAACTCCTCGTAGAACTGGCGGGTGGACAGTCCGGCGGTCTCCGAGAGCGCGGCGACGGTGGTGGCGCGGTATCCCGGCACGTCGCCGAAGAGCTGGAGCGCGGCGTCCAGGAAGCGGCGCCGCCGCTCGGCCTGGCGCTGCTCGGCCGTCTTACCGCCGTAACGGCCGGTCGGGGCCTTGAGCCTGCCCGCCACCCGTACCTCCCTCTCCCGCCCCGAGTCCGATCATCCGCCCCACCGCCAATTTTGTCGTGTACGCAGTCTTGTGGAGAAGGGCACCCCCTCCTTACTTTGCAGTAAGTTGAATCTGAATCCAACCGTGTTCAGATCCTCCGCACCGATTTCGCCTGCGTTTTGGCATGTCCCACTCATGCCGTCATGTCCCCCATGCCCCCATCTCAGAGGAGAGAGCAGTCATGCCTGCTATCAGACCCAGGCACCTGTGCTCTGTGGCCGCCGCCCTCGTCCTGACCGTCACCGCTCCCGCGACCTTCGCCGCCGCCTCGGACAGCTCGGCCGCGGCCCTGCGCGAGGTGATGTTCGTCGGCAACAACTGGGACGGCACCGCCGACGTCATCAAGTCGACCGGGGACTTCGCGAAGGTCGGCCGGATCAACGTCATCCCCGACAAGGACCAGCGGATGGCGGAGATCAACGCCGATCCGATCAAGTGGATCTACTTCATGGCCATCCGCAACAGCGTCGGCGAGGGCCACGACCAGTTCGTGGACGACATGTACTCCACCCCCGACGGCACGTCGGTCGTTGTCTCGCGGCCGAGCTTCGCGGACGTCGTCTCGATCGACCTGGCCACCGGTGGCATCAACTGGCGTTTCCCCGTGTCGGGTTACCGCTCGGACCACATGGCGGTCTCCCCCGACGGCAAGCGCGTCGCCGTGTCGGCGTCGACCGGGAACAAGGTCCACGTGCTGGACATCGAGACCGGCAAGGAGCTCGGTTCCTTCGGCACGGGCGACAAGCCGCACGAGAACATCTTCACCAAGGACGGCAAGTACATCTGGAACATGGCCATCGGAGACGTCAACACCGACTCCGACGCCCCGTGGCTGGACTGGACGAAGGGCAACCGCCTCATCACCGTCGTGGACGCGACCACCTACCGGCAGGTCAAGGTCATCGACATGCGGCAGCGGCTCGACGCGATCGGCCTCAAGGAGCACTCCGACGCGGTGCGTCCGGCCGTCTTCTCCCCGGACGAGTCCAAGCTGTACTTCCAGGTGTCGTTCTTCAACGGCTTCTTCGAGTACGACATCGCCACCGACAAGATCACCCGGACGAAGACCCTGCCGAAGAACCCCGCGACCAGCGACGACCGCACCACCTTCGTCAACGACTCGCGCCACCACGGCATCTCGATGAAGCCCGACGGCTCCAAGCTGTGCGTGGCGGGCACCATGGACGACTACGCGACCGTCGTCGACCGCGCCACGCTGCAGGAGGGCCCGCTGGTCCCGGTCGCCAAGCCCTACTGGGCGACCGTCAGCGGCGACGGCAGGAGCTGTGTCGTCTCCGAGAGCGGCGCCGACCAGGTCACGGCCATCGACTTCGCCACGGGGCGCAAGACGGTCTCCGTGCCGGTCGGCGACCACCCGCAGCGCGTACGCCTGGGGCATGTGGGCGCGGACTGGACGGGGACGGCCTCCTGACCCGACCCCGCCCTGTCCGACCCGGCGGTTCACCGGCCCATCGACCCTCCCCTCCCGCGGGGCCTCGGCCTCGGCGGAACGGGAGGGTCGTCGGGGTTCAGCCGACCCGCTGCGCCGCCCACGCCGACAGCTCGGTGCGGGCGGCACTCAGCAGGCTCGGCGCGGGGGCCGTGGTCCCGTTGGTCACCAGCGCGTAGTGCAGGACTCCGTCGTCGAGTGCGGTGAGCAGCAGGCGGCGGCTTCCGGTGCCGCCCGGTTCGGGGGCCGTGGCGATGGGGGTCGTCCTGGTGTACGCCGGCGGGGCGTAGGAGGTGCCCAGGTCGGAGACGACCGTGGTGGTGGAGGTCGGGAAGGAGGCAGGCAGGTGCAGTTCGGTGGGCGCCGAGGTGCCGTCCGAGCGCCACAGCAGCAGCCCGTACTGCCCCGAGCCCACCAGCCGGGAGACGTTCGGCAGTGAACTCGGCACCGGGTTCCAGGTCAGGGTCGTGGAGCCGTCGCGGGAGCGGTCCTCGTAGGTGAAGGCCACGGTCGAACCGGCGGTGGCGCTCGGGTAGACGCGGTCCAGCAGCCGGGCGTCCTGGCGCAGCACGGCCGTCCCCGAGTCGTTGAGACCCACGGCCGACAGGTCCTCGTCGTTCCAGGCGTCCCCGGTGGTGAGGACCTTGTCGGGATTGCCGTTCATCAGCTCGTGATGACGCCCGTTGTAGATGTCCCACTGCCACTGCGAACCGGAGAGCACCGGGCCGGACCCCTTCGGGTTCGACCACCAACTCGCCCCCGGCAGGCGGGAGTCGAGCGCCTGGTACATCGCCTTGAGGACGGTCGGTGCCTTGTCGGAGACGTTGCCGGCGAGCGGGTGCCCGAACTCGCTGACGACGGCGGGGGTGTTCGTCGCGGCCGCGCGGTCGCGGACGGTCCCGAAGTCGCCGGCGTACTGACCGTCGGCGGCCTTCCCCCACATGAAGACGCCGGAGATGGCCTTCTGGTCGTAGAAGTGGGTGTTGAAGACGTAGTCCGGGCCGAGCGTGCCGGCGTCGAGGAGTCCGCCCTCCTGCTTCTGGAAGTCGAGGTTGGCGTTCCAGAAGAGGTTCGGCTCCACGAAGGCGGGCTTGTCCTGCCAGCCCGCCGCGTCCATGCGGGTGCGGAACCTCTCGTAGAAGGGCCACAGCACGTCGCGTTCCCAACCGCGGCTGGTCTGGCCGGAGTCGTACACGCCGGCGTGCGGCTCGTTGTAGGGGTCGAAGCCGACGACGCCCGCGAACTGGGCGGGGCTCGCGTTCTGTTTGATGTAGGCCATCGTCTTCTGGGCGGTGGTGAGGAACGCGTCCTGGAGACCGTACGCGTTGTGCCAGAAGTCGTACGTCGCCTGCTTGACGGCCTCGTTCTGGGTGATGTTCTGGCCCCAGAACAGGCAGATCCCGCAGTTCTCGTCCGGGTAGTCGCCGGCCTCCACGGCCCACTGGGGCGCGCCGTCGCCCGTGTACCAGCTGTCCGGATCGAACAGGTGCCGGGAGTACAGGTCCTGATGGAAGTCGGGGTAGACGCGGATGCCGGCGTCGAGGAAGGCCTTGATCTGGGCCGTCGCGGCGGCCAGGTAGGTGGTGCTGACCTGGCCGCGCACGGGTTCGGCGTACGCCCAGGAGAGCAGGAAGCGGACCGTGTTGCCGCCGCCGAGGGCGCGCAGCGCGGTGGCCGACTTCCTCGCGTCGGCGACGGAGGCGAAGGGCAAACCGTTGTTCTCGGCCAGTTTGGTCTCGCCGGAGACGTTGTAGCCGCGCAGGACGACCTCACGGCCTTGGCCGTCGGTGAAGCGGCCGTCCTGCACGGTGACGGCGGTGTCGTCGAACCAGAGGGAGTCGGGGAGGGCTTCGGCGGTGGCGGGTCTCACGCCCGTCGCCGTCAGGAATCCGGAGAGGACAACCAGAACAACGAGCAGACGCGCGCGTATATTCGGCATGTCCATTACAGTCCGGTGATTTCGGGACAACGTCAACACTTCTGACTGTTGAGTAAGTTTCTACTTCGCTGCCCGAAGTCTCACGTGCCCACCCGGCGGGTCACGTTCAGCAGGTACTCCCTGCGGTTCAGCGGGTTGTTGTCCGTGCGCGGCCTGCGCGGCGCGGTGCCGTGTGTGACGGGTTCGTAGTGGTCGAACGCGCTCTCCAGTTCGCCCTCTCCCCGGGTGAGTCCCGGAAGCCGCTGTTCCAGTTCATGTACCCGGTGCGCCGGGACCACACCCTCCAGGACACAGAGCTCGCCACGGGTCTCGGTCGTCCGCGGGACGGCCCGCAGCGCGGCCAGGACCGGCAGCAGGCCGCCGAGGGCGTCCGCCGGGGCCTCGAGCCGGAAGCGGTGCACCGGCTCACAGACCCGGGTGCCCGCGCGCCTGAGCGCCTCGACGAGGACCAGCGGGGTCAGGCCGCGGAAGTCGGCGCCGGTGCTGGACATGCTCTTGTCGAAGCCCTGGTGCGAGTGGCTCTGGCGGGGCCAGTAGCCGCAGTGGGTCATGGTGACCGTGCAGTCGACGACCTGCCAGCCGTCGAGTCCCTGTCCGAGGGTGTCCCGCACGGTGTCCTCGACGGCCTTGAAGAACGCGTACGGCATGGACCCGAGCTCCACCTCCAGGCGGAAGTCGATCCCCGAGCCGGTCGGCGCGGGGTCGACGCGCAGGCCGACGGTGGCGAGGAAGGGGTTGGCGTCCTTCTTGATGAACTCGGCCGCCGCCCCCGTCCCCGCCGGCCGCTCCACGCACAGCGGCGTGGTCTGGCGGAAGGTCACGTCGAGCCCGAACTCGTCGGCGAGGGTGGCCTGGACGACCTCCTTCTGCACCTCGCCGTACAGCGACACGGAGGTCTCCCGCCGTACCTCGTCGTGGCGCAGGCCGATCAGCGGGTCCTGCTCGGCGAGCCGGGTGAGGGCCAGGTGGAGGGCCCCGCCGTCCGTTCCCGGCCCCGGGACGACCACGGTCTCCAGGGTCGGCGGCGCGAAGAACTGCCCGTGCGCCTTGCGGAGTTCACCGAGGGGGTCGCCGATCCTGATGTCGGCGAGGCCCCACACCTTGGCGATCCGGCCGGCGGACACGGTGTCCCGGCGGACGTGGGTGCCGTGGTCGAAGACGCTGATCGCGGTGATCCTGCCCTCCTCGCGGAGGTCCCCGAGGGGGACGTGGGCGCGGGTGCGGAGGGTTCCGGAGAAGATCCGCGCGTACGCGACCTTCTCCCCCGCCGGACCCCGCTCGACCTTGAAGACGGTGCCCGAGAGCGGACCGTCGGGGTCCCCGTCGGCGGCGGGCAGCAGTTCCTTGACCCCGTCGATCAGCTGGTCGACGCCCGCGCCCGTGACGGCGGAGCCGAAGTACACCGGATGGACCACGGCCTGCCGGGTTCCGTCGACGAGGGCGGCACGGAGCCGGGCGCCGGAGAGGGTGCCCTCGACATAAGCGCCGAGCAGGTCGTCGTCCTGCTCGGCGAGGACGTCGAGCGCGGCCGGACCGAGGCCGGGGACGAAGTGCGCGCCGGGGGTGCCGAGCCGGGCGGCAGCGCCCATCGGCACCGCGGAGGGCGTGAGCCGTTCGACGATCGCCCGCAGCACACGGTCACAGTCCGCGCCCCGCCGGTCGATCTTGTTGACGAAGACCAGCGTGGGGATGCGCAGCCGTCGCAGGGTCCGCATCAGGACGCGGGTCTGCGCCTGGACCCCCTCGACGGCCGAGACCACGAGCACGGCGCCGTCGAGGACGCCGAGCACCCGCTCCACCTCGGCGATGAAGTCGGGGTGGCCCGGAGTGTCGATGAGGTTGACCGTCACGTCGTCGACCGCGAACGACACGACGGCGGACTTGATGGTGATGCCGCGCCGGCGCTCCAGCGCGAGGGTGTCGGTCTGCGTGTTCCCGTCGTCGACGCGGCCGATCTCGTCGATCACACCGACCGAGTGCAGCAGCCGCTCGGTCAGGCTGGTCTTACCTGCGTCGACGTGCGCGAGAATTCCGAGGTTGAGCAAGTGCACGAAGCGTCATGTCCTTTGGAGTGAGGGTGATTCCTTCCTGGGCGGACATGAACGGTGCTCGCATTGCTGCTCCTGGATCGTGCGGCGACAAGGTCACCTGAAGTGCACCAGGTGTGGGCTCCCTGCCGCAACGCATTAAGCGCGGGGTCGGTCGTCTCCAGGAGCCCCACCATTCCGTTCGGTGGCCGGAAACGGCGAGCAACCGGATTGCCGGCACGGTGCGGAGGGCTGGTGCGGAGGGCCGGTGCGGAGCGGCTGGGAGCGTGGCAGCCGGTGCGAAGCGGCCAGGAGCGTGGCAGCCGGCGGTGCCCGTGGCCCGGATACGACGCTCGCACCGCCTCGCGCACCACGTGACCTGGGCCGATACGCGCGCAGCCCGACCCCTGGCGGCCGAACTCGCGGCGGCGCTGCCGAGCGTGGACGCTGTGAGGGGAGCCGAAACGGCTTGAGCAGGAGGAGCGGATCGTGCGTGACATTCTCCCGGTGCTGAGCGGCTGGTACGCGGACCGCACGCCCTTCGGCCTGGCCACGGTGGTCGCGGTCAGCCGCAGCACGCCGCGCGATCCCGGTGCGGCCATGGCCGTCGGTCCGGGTGACGAGGTCGTCGGCAGCGTGTCCGGCGGCTGTGTGGAGGGGGCCGTCTTCGAGCTCGCCCGGGAGGTGGTGGCGGACGGGGCGGCGCGCCTGGAGACCTTCGGTTACAGCGACGCCGACGCCTTCGCGGTCGGCCTCACCTGCGGCGGCGAGATCACCTTGCTGGTCCGGCCCGTCACCCCCGAGACCGACCCGTCCTTCGGCGCGGTCGCCGAGTCCGTCGCCGCGGGCCGCCCGGTGACCGTTTCCACGGTGACCGACGGCCCGGCGCCGCGCGGAACCACGCTCGCGGTGTGGCCGGACCGGGTCGCCGGCACCCTCGGCACGCCTGGCCTGGACGCGGCGGTCACCGCTGACGCGCGCGGCGAGCTCGCCCTCGGCGCCACGGGCGTCAGGCACTACGGACCACACGGCGAACGCCGTGAGGACGCGGTCTCCGTCTTCCTGCACTCCTTCGCGCCCCCGCCGCGCATGCTGGTCTTCGGCGCGATCGACTACGCGGCCGCGGTCGCCCGCGTCGGCGACTTCCTCGGCTACCGCGTCACGGTGTGCGACGCCCGCCCGGTGTTCGCCACGCCCCGGCGCTTCCCCGAGGGCGTCGAGGTGGTCGTGGACTGGCCGCACCGCTACCTCCGGGCCACCGGCACCGACGACCGTACGGTGATCTGCGTACTCACCCACGACCCGAAGTTCGACGTACCGCTGCTGGAGGAGGCGCTGCGCCGGCCGGCCGCCTACATCGGGGCGATGGGCAGCCGCCGTACCCACGAGGACCGCATGCGACGCCTGACGGAGGCCTCACTCACCGCGGCCGAGCTGGCCCGGCTGCGCTCCCCGGTCGGGCTCGATCTCGGCGCCCGGACACCCGAGGAGGTCGCCGTGTCCGTGGCCGCCGAGATCGTCGCGCTGCGCTGGGGCGGCAGCGGCGTCCCGCTGACGCGGACCGCGGGAGCCATCCACCCCGCCGACTCATGACCCGGCCCTCAGGCGCCGTGGCGCCGGTGGTCCTCCACCACCGCGTCGAGGTGGCTCAGGGCCGCGGTCACCCGGGCGGGGTCCGCCTGGAAGAACGGGTCGTCCGGCACCGGCAGCGACCCCGCCACCGCCCAGCCGCGGCCGCGCGCCCAGGTCGCGTCGTCCAGGCGGATCTCCTCCCGGAAGGCGTCCCGCGCCGAAGCGGGCAGGAGCTTCCAGGCGGGCAGCAGATCCACCGCGGGATCGGCCACCGCCAGCGTCCCGAAGTCGATCACCGCGCTGAGCCTGCCGTCCACGGTCAGCAGGTTCCCCGCGTCGAGGTCCCCGTGGATCCACACCGGCGGCCGGTCCCAGGCGGGGGCCGCGAGCGCCGCCTCCCACACCTGTGTCAGCGGGTCCGTGTCGACCAGGCCCGACTTCTTCAGCGCCTCGAGCTTGGGCCGTACGCGCGCTTCGGCGGCCAGTGAGTCCCGCTCGTCGCCCATCGGCACCCCGCGGAAGGCGTTGCTGTCCTGGGGACCGGGTCCGCCGGTGGCGTCGACCGACCGCAGGCCCCTGAGGAACCCGGCGAGGTCGCGCGCGGCCCGGACGGGGTCGGCCAGTCCCCCGGTCGTCGCCGTGTCACCCTCCAGCCAGCGGTACACCGACCACGGGTACGGGTAGCCCTCGCCGGGCTCACCCCGCGCGACCGGCTGGGAGACCGGCAGCGGCAGCCGCGGGGCGAGGTACGGCAGCCAGCGGTGTTCGCGCTCCACCTGGCCCGCCCAGCGGGCGTGGCGCGGGAGCCGCACCGACAGGTCGGGCCCGAGCCGGAAGGTGGCGTTGTCCATGCCGGACTGCCGAACCGGGGCGAGGGGCAGCCGCGCCCACTGCGGGAACTGGGTGGCGAGCAGACGGCGTACGAGGGAAGCGTCGATCAGCACGCCGTCCAGTTCAGCGGGACGCCGGGCGAGCGTCCAGCGAATTAGGTGTGTGGGGCCGCTCGGCAGGGGTACGCGGCGCGCAAGGGATGAGGGCAGCGTGCCCTTGTCCGCACCTCCGGCCAGGAAGGAGGTCCGTGGCAACGCATACGCACAGCACCCGGGCCGCTTCCCCTACACGGAGCGGCCCGGACCTACCGCGCACCGCCCCCTACCGCGGGGGCAGGCGGTGCAGTCGTACGTCCGAGAGGCGGCCGTCGGCCACCGCCGCGGTCATGTAGGTGCAGTGCGGCTGACGGCGGCGGTCCGTCGGCGAACCGGGATTGAGCAGCCGCAGTCCGCCGGCGGTGGTGGTGTCCCAGGGGATGTGACTGTGCCCGAAGACCAGCACGTCGACGTCGGGGAACCGGGCGGCACAGCGTGCCTCGCGTCCCTGGGCGGAGCCCGTCTCGTGGACGACGGCGAAGCGCAGGCCGCCGAGTTCGGCGTACGCCACCTCGGGGAGCCGGGCGCGCAACTGTGGCCCGTCGTTGTTGCCGTACACGGCGACGAGCCGGGCGCTGCGGCGCTCCAGCAGGTCGAGCGTGGCCACGTCGACCCAGTCCCCGGCGTGGAACACGGCGTCGGCGCGCGGGAGTTGGGCGAGCAGGGGCGCGGGGAGCTCCTTGGCGCGCCGGGGAAGGTGGGTGTCCGACATGAGGAGGAGGCGCACACCGCCAGGCTACCCGCGCGGGGGCGGCACGGAGGGACACGCAAGTCCGTCACTCGGGGACACGCCGGGCGTCCTCACCGGAGGGCCGAGGCGGGAGAACGGGCCCGGTGGGGTTAGCATCTGCCCACGCGTACCAGCGAAATCACCCACGGCAAGCGACCTGAGGGGGCCCGGAGCCCGATGCCGGTGAAGGTCAGCGTCATCGTTCCCGTTTACAACCCGGGGACATACATCGAGGACTGCGTCGCCTCGTTGCTGAGGCAGTCACTGCCTCCCGACGAATACGAAGTGATCTTCGTCGACGACGGTTCCACCGACGAGACACCCGCCCGCCTGGACGAGGTGGCCGCCGAGAACACTCTGGTGACGGTCGTCCACCAGCAGAACTCCGGCTGGTCGGGCAAGCCACGCAACGTGGGGATCGCCGCCGCCCAGGGCGAGTACGTGATGTTCGTCGACAACGACGACTACCTCGGCGACGAGGCCCTGGAGCGGATGTACGACTACGGAGTCGCCAACGGCGCCGACGTGGTCATCGGCAAGATGGCGGGCAAGGGGCGCCCGGTGCCGGTGGAGCTGTTCCGCCGCAACCATCCGCGCGCCACCGTCGAGAACGCCCCGCTGATCGACAGCCTCACCCCGCACAAGATGTTCCGCCGGGCCTTCCTCGACGACATCGGTCTGCGCTTCCCCGAGGGCCGGCGGCGCCTGGAGGACCACGTCTTCGTCACGGAGGCGTTCCTGCGCGCGGACAACGTCTCCGTGCTCAGCGACTACGTCTGCTACTACCACGTCAAGCGTGACGACGCGTCCAACGCGGGCTTCCAGCGCTTCGACCCGGGCGGCTACTTCAAGAACCTCCGCGAGGCGCTCGACGTCGTCGAGGAATACACCGAGCCGGGACCGCTGCGTGACCGGCTCCTGCGGCGCTGGCTGCGCAACGAGATGGTCGAGCGGATGCGCGGGCGGCGGCTGCTCGCCCTGCCCGCGGACTACCGCAAGGAGATGTTCGACGAGATCCACGGGGTCGTCGTCGAGCGCTTCGGGCCCGGTGTGGCCGCCGGCCTGCAGCCGACGCAGCAGATCGTCGCCGCGCTGATCGCCGCCGACCGGTTCGACGACGTCGTGGCGTTCGCCGAGTGGGAGGCGTCCGTCGCCCTCAAGGCGACGCCCGTCGACGTCCGGTGGGAGGACGGCGCGCTGCGGATCGGCCTGTCCGCCGAGTACACGGTCGGCGGTGAGCCGATGACGTTCCCGGCCGGCCCGGCCGGCACCTCGCCGTCCGGCGCGCCGAAGGACGTGACCGAGGCGGTCGCCCGGGTGGCGGCCGACAGCGTCGCCCGTTTCGGTACGGCCACGGCGGACCTGCTGCTGCGTCAACGCGCCACCGCCGCACAGTACTTCCAGCCCGTCGAGTTCACCCGGGAGATCGTCCCGGTGGAGGAGGGCGGGCGGGTCCGGCTGGTGCTGCGCGCCACGGCCGTCGTCCGTCCCGGCACCGCGGCCGACGGCGCTCCCGTCAACGCGGGCCTGTGGGACTTCTTCGTTCGGGTGAAGCTGGGCGGCTGGACCAAGGAGGGCCGGCTGGGGCCGGTTCGACCCGTTCCCCGCAAGGACCGCACGGCCACCTCCGCCGGTGTGGCGGGCGGCCGCGTGGTCCTGCCGTACTGGACCGATCCGCAGGCCCATCTCGCCCTGGACGTCGACCGCGCCACCAAGCGGCTCGGCCTCGCCGCTGTCACGCCCCAGGACGTCACCGTCAGCGGTGACGGGCTGCGCGTACCGCTTCCGCTGCACGTGCCCGGCGACACGGACGTGCTGCTGCGGCTCACCTCCACCGCCGCCCGTGAGGTCCCCGGCACGCTGTCGCCGGACCCGAACGGCTCCGGGGCGGTGCTGGAGGCCAAGCTGCCGGCCGGTGACCTGGAGGGACCGACCTGGCAGGTCGCGCTGAGCCTCGCCCCGGACGCCGACGAACCGCGTTTCCTCCCGCTGCCGTTGGCCCTGCGGGTCACGGCGGGTGGTGTGCAGGTGGTGCGCCCGGTACGGCCGGTGCGTCCGCCCGGGCCGGGCACCGCGCAGCGACTGGTGCGCAGGGCGCGGCGGGTACTCGGACGCGTCCGCCGGAAGGCGGCCCGTCGGATCAAGGCTTGGAGGGCTTGAGAGCGTGCGATCACTGGGGATCGAAGGGGCCTGGGTGCTGGAGCCCAAGGTCTTCCCGGACGAGCGGGGCACCTTCCACGAGTGGTTTCGTGGCGAGGAGTTCCGTGAGGCCACCGGCTACGACCTGTCGCTGGCGCAGGCCAACTGCTCCGTCTCGAGGCGGGGCGTGCTGCGCGGGGTGCACTTCTCGGACGTGCCGCCCGGTCAGGCCAAGTACGTCAGCTGCGTGCGCGGCGCCGTCCTCGACGTGGTGGTCGACCTGCGCGTCGGCTCACCCTCGTTCGGGCAGTGGGAGGCCGTACGGCTCGACGACGACAACCGGCACGCCGTGTTCCTCGCCGAGGGGCTCGGGCACGCGTTCATGGCCCTGACCGACGACGCGACCGTGGTGTACCTGTGCTCGACCGGCTACGCGCCGAACCGTGAGCACGGGGTGAACCCGCTCGACCCCGCGCTCGGCCTTCCCTGGCCCGAGGGCATCGAGCCGCTGCTGTCCCCGAAGGACGCGGAGGCGCCGTCGCTGGCCGAGGCCGAGGCGTCGGGTCTGCTGCCGTCGTACGCGACCTGCTCGGCCTACTACAAGGACCTGCGCGGCGGACCGCTCGACGACTGAACGTGAGTCGGCCCCCGGCCGCCGACCTGCCCCTTCGGGTGGTCGGCGGCCGGGGGCCGTCTTTGTGGGCCGGCCGGCTCAGCGGCCGGGCGAGACCTGCTCCAGGGCCTTGCGCAGCGGGTCCCAGCCGCGGGAGCGGCGGACACCGAGGTTGCGGGCCTTGGTCAGCGGACCCCAGAAGGGGGCTTCGAGCAGTTCCTTCGCCGGGACCGCCCGTACCCGCTCCAGGACCGCCTCGGGCACCTTCTGCGGGTCCGGCACGTTGAACTCGGCCATGATCTCGTCGTACTTGTCGTGCAGCACCGTGTTCTCCGGGTCGGCGCCGAAGACGACAAGCTGACCGGTGGGCTGCGTGTCGACGTGGACGGTGACCAGGTCCGGCCGGTAACGGTTGAGGATCTCGGCGACCTTGTAGACGTCACCGGTCCAGGCGCCGGTGTGCCGGTCGCGGGCCGCCTCGTCGATGTTGCGGGGCAGCATGTCGTCGAGCACGATCACGCTCGACCAGTCGGAGTGCTTCTCCACGTTCATGAAGTCACGCAGCGCGTACTCGAACAGGTGCATGCCGTCGATGAACGACAGGTCGAGGGTGGTGCGCCGCCAGTAGCCGATCGGGCTACGGCCCCGACGCAGGTTGCGCACGGGGTGGCGGCCGCCCTTGAGGTGACCGAGGGGGTTGTCCCGGGCGAAGAAGTCGTCGCTGGTGGCCTTCACCAGGTGGACGTCGCACCGGATCTCGGTGACCACCTTGAAGGCGGGGTCGATCGCGATGCTGGGGACGCGGGACAGGGTCAGGCTGCGACCGTCGTTGACCCCGATCTCGAGGTAGTTGCGGTTGGCGCTGACCTTGTGCAGCTCCCGCAGGAACTCATGGCGTTTCACGCAGGGGACTCCTTGCGGATCCGGGGAAGGGCTTCGTTCAGGGCGGAACGCCAGTCACGCAGCGGCGGCAGACCGAGCAACTGCCAGCGGCCGTGCGCTAGGGCGCTGTAGGCGGGACGGGGCGCGGGCCGGGAGAAGGCCTCGCTGCCGACGGGGCGCACCCGGTCGGGATCGGCGCCGAGGAGGTGGAACACCTCGCGCGCCAGGTCGTACCAGGTGGCCTCGCCGGAGTTGGTGGCGTGCAGGACACCGCTCGCGTCGCGGCCGATCCGGGGGCCGAGATCGGCGATCCGGGCGGCGACGTCCGCGCTCCAGGTGGGCTGGCCGCGCTGGTCGTCGACGACGTCGACGGTGTCGCGGCGGGCTTCGAGTTCGGTCATCGTACGGACGAAGCTGCGGCCGTGGACGCCGTAGAGCCAGGCGGTGCGCACGACGGCGGCGGCGCCGGGGAGTTCACGCAGCACGGCCAGCTCACCGGCGAACTTGGTACGCCCGTAGGCGGTACGTGGGGCCGGCTCGTGGTCCTCGGGGTAGGGGGTGCTGCGGGCGTCGCCGTCGAAGACGTAGTCGGTGGAGACGTGGACGAGTCTCGTGCCGTGTGCGGCCGAGGCGCGGGCCAGCAGACGCGGCCCCTCGCCGTTGATCAGCAGCGCCCGCTCCTCGTCGGTCTCGGCGTCGTCGACGGCCGTGTACGCGGCGCAGTTGACCACGATGTCGGGCCGGTGCTCGGCGAAGACGCGCTCCACGTCCTCGGAGCGGGTGATGTCCAGCGCGGCACGGTCGAGGCCCGTCACCTGCTCACCGCGTCCGAGGAGTTCGTCGACCATGTCCTGGCCGAGCATGCCGCCCGCCCCGGTGACCAGCCACTTCATGACGTCACCTGCTGTGCGGCGCGGCGCTTGAGCGGCTCCCACCAGGCCCGGTTGTCCCGGTACCAGGCGACGGTGTCGGCGAGGCCGGCCGCGAAGTCGTGCCGCGGCCGGTAACCGAGCTCCTCGCGGATCTTCGTGCAGTCGACCGAGTAGCGCAGGTCGTGGCCCTTGCGGTCGGTGACGTGGTCGACGCGGTCCCAGTCCGCCCCGCAGGCCTCCAGCAGCAGGCCGGTGAGCTGCTTGTTGCTCAGTTCGGTGCCGCCGCCGATGTTGTAGACCTCGCCCGCGCGGCCCCTGGTGCGCACGAGTTCGACGCCCTGGCAGTGGTCCTCGACGTGCAGCCAGTCGCGGACGTTGAGGCCCTCGCCGTAGAGCGGGACGTTCTTGCCGTCCAGGAGGTTGGTGATGAACAGCGGGATGACCTTCTCGGGGAACTGGTGCGGCCCGTAGTTGTTGGAGCAGCGGGTGACGCGGACGTCCAGGCCGTGGGTGCGGTGGTAGGCGAGGGCGAGCAGGTCGGAGGAGGCCTTGGAGGCGGAGTACGGGGAGCTGGGCCGCAGCGGGTGCTCCTCGGGCCAGGAGCCCTCCTCGATGGAGCCGTAGACCTCGTCGGTGGAGATGTGCACGAAGGTTCCCACCTCGTGCCGCAGAGCCGCGTCCAGCAGGGTCTGGGTGCCGACCACGTTGGTCAGGACGAAGTCGTCCGCCCCGGCGATCGAGCGGTCGACGTGCGACTCCGCGGCGAAGTGCACGACCTGGTCGGCCTCGGCCATGAGCTTGTCGACGAGCTCGGCGTCGCGGATGTCGCCCTGGACGAACTCCAGTCGGGGATGGTCGAGTTCGAGGTTGTCGAGGGTGCCGGCGTAGGTGAGCTTGTCGAGCACGGTGATCCGGGGTGCGTCGGATGCCTCGCCCGCTTCGCCCGCGAGCAGGGTGCGGACGTAGGTCGAGCCGATGAACCCGGCGGCGCCGGTGACGAGGAGGTTCATGTGTGGATCTGCACCTTGCTGTGGTCTCCGAGGACGAGTCGGTGGGCGCTGGGCACGTTGGGGGCCGGGGTCACCTCGACGTGGCGGCCGATCAGGGAGGACTCGATCCTGCCCACGCCGTCGATCGAGGAGTTCCGCAGCACGATGGAGAACTCCACCTCGCTGTCGGTGATCCGGCAGTTCTCCGCGATGGAGGTGAAGGGGCCGACGTAGGAGTCGCTGACCAGGGTTCCGGCGCCGATGATGACGGGACCCACGACGCGGGAGCCGACGATGCGCGCCCCCTCCTCCACGATGACCCGTCCGACGGTCTCGGACTTGTCGTCGACCTCGCCGTCGATCCGGCGGTTCATGGTCTCCAGCACCCTGCGGTTGACCTCCAGCATGTCCGCGACGTTCCCGGTGTCCTTCCAGTAGCCCTGGATGACGGTGGAACGTACGTCGGAGTGGACGTCGATGAGGTGCTGGATGGCGTGGGTGATCTCCAACTCGCCGCGCCAGGACGGCTCGATGGAGCGCACCGCCTCGTGGATCGCGGAGGTGAACAGGTACACCCCGACCAGAGCGAGGTCGCTCTTGGGGTTCTCCGGTTTCTCCTCCAGGCTGATCACCTGGCCCTGCGGGTCGAGTTCGGCGACACCGAAGGCGCGGGGGTCGGGGACCCGGGTGAGCAGGATCTGGGCGTCGGGCCGGTGGGTGCGGAACTCGTCGACGAGGCCGGTGATGCCACCGACGATGAAGTTGTCGCCGAGATACATGACGAAGTCGTCGTCACCCAGATAGTCCTGGGCGATCAGCACCGCGTGGGCGAGACCTAGTGGGCGTTCCTGGGGGATGTAGGTGATCTCCAGGCCGAACTTCGAGCCGTCACCGACGGCTTCCTGGATTTCGGCGGCGGTGTCACCGACGATCATTCCGACGTCGGTGATGCCGGCTGCGGCGATCGACTCCAGGCCGTAGAACAGGACAGCTTTGTTGGCAACGGGCACCAGCTGTTTGGCCGAGGTGTGCGTGATCGGCCTCAACCGTGTACCGGCGCCGCCGGACAACACGAGAGCCTTCATCTGCGTCACCTTAGCCCGGTCGAACGGACCATGGCGAGTGCGTGGCTTGCGTGTTACGCCCGGTTGGGCGGTAGGTCAGTCCTCACCCCGGTAGATGTTCCCCTCGGCGGGTGGCTGCACCGCGTGCGGCGTGGCCCCGTCCTCCAGGGCGGGCAGGCAGGTCCGCAGCGGGGGTGCGCCGCGCAGCCGGCGGGCCCTCGACCAGCCCGTCTCGGGCCTGCGGGCTACGGGTTTCTCACTGGTCTGCGCGGTCACTGCGCTTCATCTTCCTTCTGCGTCCGGTCTGCCCTCGGCGCGGTGCGGGTCAGGGGCCCTGTGTCGGGTCGGATCGTGGCTCCGGGTGCCCGGCCCCGGTCCGGTCAAACAGGCGCGCGAGCGGGTACCTCCTGTCGCGGCCCGTTGACCTCAGGTGTTGGGCCTGGCCACGCTGATGTCGCCCAGGGCGGACTCCGGGTCGCGTTCCATGGCCAGGTCGGCGAGGGCGACGATGCCGACGGGATGGCCGTTCTCGACGACCGGGAGCCGGCGTACGGCGTGCTCGCGCATCAGTTCCACGGCGTGTGACAGGTCGTCCTCGGGGCCGACGGTGACCAGGTCGTCGCTGCACGCGCCGATGACGGTGGTCTGATCGGGGTCGCCGCCCTCGGCGAGCGAGCGGATCACGAGGTCCCGGTCGGTGACCAGGCCGCGCAGCTCGTCGCCGTCGGTGACGAGCACGGCGCCCAGGTCCTCGTCCCGCATGATCCGGGCCACCGCCGTCACGGAGGTCCGCGGTTCCACGGTGACGGGTGCGGCGGTCATGATGTCGCTGACGTGCTGGGTCATGACGTCTCCTCTCGGGGTTCTCGTCGCCCGGGTACCCGCGGGGACGCTCCCTGGTCATCCCTCCAGCGAGATCTCGCTCCACACCTGCTTGCCGCCGCTGACGGGCACCGTCCCCCAGGCCGCCGACATGGCCTCGACCAGGAGGATGCCGCGGCCTCCGGTGGCCTCCCAGCCGATGCTGGTGGGCTTGACGGGGGTGCGCGGCGAGGAGTCGGCGACGGCCAGGCGCAGCCGGTGGTTGATCAGGGTGAGGTCGAGCCGGACCGGGCCTTCGGTGTGCACGAGGGCGTTGGTGACGAGTTCGGACACGACCAGGAGGACGGCGTCCATGGCGTCGTCCTCGATGCCCCACGTCCGCAGGGTGCGCCGGGAGAAACGGCGGGCGTGCCGGACGGCCTCCGGGACGCGCCACACCGTCCAGCTCTCGCGCTGTGGGAGGGAGGCCATGCCGTCGTAGCGCATCAGGAGCAGGGCCACGTCGTCGCTGCGGCGGGCGTTGCCGAGCAGGGCGTCGGCGACGAGTCCGAGGTGGGCGGGATCGGAGACGGCCAGCTCGTGGGCGAGGCGGTCGAGGCCCACGTCGATGTCGGCCTCGGTGGACTCGACGAGGCCGTCCGTGGTCAGGGCGAGGACCGTGCCGGGCTGCAGCCTGAGCGGGCTCATCGGGAAGTCGGCCTGGCTCACCACGCCGAGCGGCGGGCCGCCCTCGGACTCGGGGATCTCCGTACCGCCATCCGGGTGACGCACCACCGGCGGGAGGTGGCCGGCGCGCACGAACCAGGCGGATCCCTCCTCCAGGTCGACGTCGACGTAGGCGCAGGTGGCGAAGAGGTCGGTCTCCATGTCCATGAGGAGGCGGTTGGCGTGCGAGACCACCACGTCCGGAGGGTGGCCCTCGACCGCGTAGGCGCGCAGGGCGGTGCGCATCTGGCCCATGAGGGTGGCGGCGCCCGCGCTGTGGCCCTGGACGTCGCCGATGACGAGGGCGACGTGGTTGTCGGGCAGCGGGATGACGTCGTACCAGTCGCCGCCGAGCTCCAGTCCCGCCGTGCTCGGCAGGTAGCGGGCGACGGCGACGGCGCCGGGCAGTTTGGGCAGGCGGCGCGGCAGCAGCTGGCGCTGGAGCATGCCGACGAGTTCGTGCTCGGCGTCGAAGGCGTGGGCGCGCATCAGGGCCTGGCCGGCGAGGCCGGCGGAGGCGGTGAGCAGGGCGCGTTCGTCGGGGCCGAAGTCGTGTGGGGCGTCCCAGCCGATGAGGCAGGCGCCCGCCATACGGCCCACGCCGGGCAGCGGCAGCACGGCGAGGCCGCCGGGGCCGACCTCGGCGAGGGCGGGCTCCAGGGCGGTGCCGGCGGGCCAGATCTGGGCGCGGCCCTCGCGCAGGGCGGCGCCGAGGGTGGGCATGGCGCGCACGGGCGCGTCGGGCCATTCGGAGCGCCACTCCATGCGCCACAGCTCGGGCCAGGACTCCGGTTCGGGCGGGTCGAGGACGGTGACGACGAGCCGGTCGCCCTCCAGCTCCGCGAGGGCGATCCGGTCGGCCCGCAGGGGTCCGCGCAGCGCGGAGACGACGGCCTGGCTGACGTCACGGACGGTGCCCGCGATGGCGAGGGCGGCGGCCAGGCGCTGCACGCGGGCCACGTCAGTGACGTCGGAGCGCAGCTTGGAGGCGTCGCCGACGGTACCCACGAGCCGGGCCGGGCGGCCGTCGCCGCCGGGCAGCATCCGGCCGCGCAGCCTGAGCCATTTGGGGGGTCCGGTCGGCTGCAGGACGCGGAACTCCAGCTCGCGCTCGCCGATCGACATGTGGCCGGCCTCGACCACGGACATCAGCGAGGGGAGGTCCTCAGGCACGGTCAGGCCGAGCAGGGTCTCGACCTTGCCGTCGAAGGCGTCGGGGGCGAGGCCGAACAGTTCCAGGATCTCCTCGCCGACCTCGACGCGGCCGGTGTCCATCGCGAGGCTGAAGGAGCCGGCGGGCAGTTCGCCGGTCTCGACGTTCTCCTGCGGGGTGGGGCAGGCGACGGCGTCGGCGATCAGTTCCAGGCACTTGCGGTCGTCGGCGTCGAAGCCCTGGGCGCCCTCGCCGAGGGCGAGCAGACAGGCCCCGCCGCCGTCTCCGTGCGTGGGCAGGGCGGCCAGGTGGTACTCCCGGGAGGGTGCCCGCCGGGACTCGGCGAAGGCGGCGAGTTCCTCGGGGTGGAGCCACATCGGGCGTCCCTCGCGCAGGGCGTCGGCCACCGGGGAGCGGCCGGAGCGGTCGTAGGTGTCGCGCAGCCCGTACAGCGACCTCGGCACACCGGCGCACCCGACCAGACACAGCAGGTCGCCGTCCTCACCCGGCGCGTACACGGCGGCCAGGGTCGCGCCCGCGAAGACGAGCGCCTGTTCGAGGACGCTGTGGAGCCTTTCCGGTGCGTCCGGACCGTCCGTGAGCGTTTTGAGGGCAACTTCGGCACGCAGCGTTCTCGTTCCGCGTCCCGCAGCGCCCTCACTGACCACGTTGGCCATTACAGCGCTTATGCGGCACCCGCGCAGCCCCTGTGACCGTTCCATGGAGTCCGCGGGCCGTGAACGCTCGAAACCCGTCGAACATGTCTTTACGCATGCGTTCCGCACGGTGATCTCGTGACAGTCGTGACTGTCCGTGGCCGTGCGCCCACTGGAAAGCTCGGTGGCGGTTCCACGGAGGGGGACGCATGGACAAGCGCTACGAGGTGTACGCACTCGCCGACAGACACTTCTACGAGACGCCGGACCGGCTGTCCGTGGCGGGCGGCGAGGCGGTGCCGCTGTACGAGACGGCGCGCCGCGAGGTGCCCGAGGGCTGGGGCTCGGCCCGGATCGGCGACTGGCTGACGCTGACGCCGCTCACCGAGGACGGCACGCCGCCCTCCGGTCCGGCCCAGGGCTGGAAGATCCACGCCTCGGCCACCCGGGCGAACGCGGAGCAGATCGCCGCGATCGTGTGGGACTACTGCGTGCCCCGCCGCATCCCGTTCAAGTTCGTGCCGGGCCCGCACCTGCTGCACCTGCGCAACACCAAGTACGCGGGCCGTGACGGCAGCGGCAAGTTCGTCACCCTCTACCCGGCCGACGAGGAGCAGCTGCACGAGGTGCTGTGCGAGCTGGGCAAGCTCCTGGAGGGCTTCGAGGGGCCGTACGTCCTGACCGACCTGCGCTGGTACGACGGTCCGCTGTACGTCCGCTACGGCGCCTTCGCGCGCACCTTCGTCGTCGACGAGCGCGGCTCGCTCGTGCCGGCGGTACGCGACGGCGAGGGGCGGCTGGTGCCGGACCGCCGGGCACCCTCCTTCCAGGTGCCTGAGTGGGTGACGCTGCCGGAGTTCCTCAAGCCGCATCTGGCCGCCCGGAACACCACGACGGTGGGCGAGCTGCCCTACCGGATCGAGAAGGCACTGCACTTCTCCAACGGCGGCGGCGTCTACGCGGGCACCGACATCCGCGACGGCAGCAAGGTCGTCCTGAAGGAGGGGCGGCCACACGCGGGCCTGGCCTCCGACGGAGCCGACGCGATCGCACGGCTCGAGCGGGAGAAGTACGCCCTGGAGCAGGTGTCGGGGACCGGCGTGGTGCCGGAGGTGCGGGACTGGTTCACGCTCGGTGACCACCGGTTCCTCGTCATGGACTTCCTGGAGGGGCGACCCCTCAACTCCTTCTTCGCCGAGCGGCATCCGCTGCTCACCCCGGATCCCGATCCGGAGGCGGTGGCCGCCTACTCGGCGTGGGCGGTGCGGATCCACTCGGCGGTGGAGCGGGCCGTGGCGGCGGTGCACGCCCGCGGGATCGTCTTCAACGACCTGCACGTCTTCAACATCATGGTCGGTCCCGACGAGGAGTCGGTGTCCCTGCTCGACTTCGAGGCCGCGGCGCCCGTCTCCGAACAGGGCCGGCAGGTCGTCGCCCACCCCGGGTTCTTCGCCCCGCCGGACCGCACCGGCGTCGACGTCGACCGGTACGCGCTGGCCTGCCTCCGCCTCGCCCTGTTCCTGCCGGTCACCACGCTGTTCGTGGTGGACCGCGGCAAGGCCGCCCACCTGGCGGAGGTCATCGCCCGTCAGTTCCCGGACGTACCGAAGGAGTTCCTCGACGAGGCGGTCGCGGAGATCACGCGGGACGTGGCGGTGCGCCCCGCCGCGCCGCCGGTGTCCTTCGTGGAGCCCGGGGACTGGCCCTACAGCCGCGACTCCATGGTCAAGGCGCTCCTCGCCTCGGCCACCCCCGAGCGCGACGACCGGCTCTTCCCCGGCGACATCACCCAGTTCTCCGACGGCGGCGGCCTCGGCCTCGCCCACGGCGCGGCCGGTGTCCTGTACGCGCTGGAGGCGGTCGGCGCCGAGCGGTACGACGAGGGCGAGCGCTGGCTCCTCGACCGCACCGCCCCGCCGCCGGTCGGCACACCGCTCGGTTTCTACGACGGCCTCGCCGGCGTCGCCCACGTCCTGGACCGGCTCGGCCACCGGCAGCGCGCCCTCGACCTGGTCGACGGGATCCTGAGGGAGCGCTGGCAGAACCTCTCCTCCGACCTCCACGGCGGGCTGGCGGGGCTCGGCCTGGTCCTGGGCGGCCTGGCCGACACGACCGGCGAGAAGGACCTCGCCGAGCGGGCCGCCGAGGCCGCGCGGATCCTCGTACGGCGACTCGCGGAGCCGCTCGCGGACACGCCCCGGCGGCGCGCCGGACTCCTGCGGGGCTGGAGCGGGCCCGCGCTGTTCCTGCTGCGGCAGTACGAGCGGACCGGCGAGCCGGAGTTGCTCTCGGCGGCCGGCACGGCGTTGCGCCGCGACCTCGCGTGCTGTGTGACCCGCGAGGGCGGTGCGACGGAGGTCGACGAGGGCTGGCGGACCATGCCCTACCTCGGCGACGGCAGCGCGGGCATCGGGATGGTCCTCGACGACTACCTCGCCCATGCCGACGACGACACCGGGGAGTTCGAGCGCGCCCGCGCGGGTGTGCTGATCGCCGCCACCTCCCGCTTCTACGCCCAGCCCGGCCTCTTCCAGGGCCGCGCCGGGATGATCCTGCACCTCGCCCGCACCACCGCGCCCGGCGCCGGAGCCGAACGGCTCGGCCGGCAGATCGCCGGGCTCGGCTGGTTCGCCATGTCCTACCAGGGCCAACTGGCCTTCCCGGGACACCAGATGATGCGGCTGTCGATGGACCTGGGCACCGGAACGGCAGGGTGCCTGCTCGCGCTCGGCGCGGCCCTCGACGACCGGGCGAGCGCTCACCTGCCGTTCCTGCCGCCGCTCCGGCGGCCCACAGAACGCGGCTCCGCAATCTGACGGAGTCGTGACCCAACCCCGTCCCCACGGTGGACGACACCCAGAGGAAGGAAACGAGATGGCACTTCTCGACCTGCAGACGATGGAGTCCGACGAGCACACCGGCGGCGGCAACAGCACGCTCAGCCTGCTGTCCTGCGTCAGCGCGGCCAGCATCACGCTCTGTCTCTGACGAGTAGCGAGCCACCGCGGCCCCGGGCTGTCCGCTCCCTCGGGGGCGGGCCGCCCGGGGCCCTGTGCACCACCCCGGATGTGAGGCCGCATGACCACCTGTGCCGAAGACGACCTGGCGGCGTCGGCCGCCCGGCACAGCATCCTCCACTGCGTGGTTCTGTGCCTGGCGAGCACGGCCGCGACCGGCGCCGGTCTGCTGCTGCCGGCCGCGCTGGGCCGGGCCCTGGACCTGCTGCTGGCACACGACCCGGCGACCCGCTGGGTGCTGTACTGCGCCGGACTGGTCCTGCTGCTCGCCCTGCTCGACGCCTGCCAGACCGTACTGAGCGGCGCGGTCGACGCCCGCACCACCGCCTGGCTGCGCCGCCGGCTGACCGGGCACGTCCTGGACGTGGGCCCGCGGGCCGCCGCCCGCTTCGGGCCCGGCGACCTCGTCGCGCGTCTGGTCGGCAACGCCGCTCAGGCCGGTACGGCACCGGCCGCCCGCGCCACGCTGGTCGCCGCGCTCGCCGGACCGGTCGGCGGCGTCGTGGCACTGTGCCTGATCGATCCGTGGCTCGCGGTGGTGTTCCTCGCCGGTGCTCCCGTGCTGGCCCTGCTGCTGCGCACGCTGTCCCGGGACACCTCGCAGTGCGTGGCGCACTACCAGGAGGTGCAGGGACGCATCGCGTCCGCGCTCGCGGAGGCCGTCGCCGGCCACCGCACCGTCGCCGCGGCCGGCACGACGGACCGGGAGACCGCGCGGATCCTGCGACCGCTGCCCGAACTGTCCCGGGCCGGCCACCGTATGTGGCAGGTGCAGGGGCGCGCGGCCGGGCAGGCCATGGCCGTCGCACCGCTGCTCCAGCTCGCGGTGGTGGCCGTGGCCGGGGTGCTGCTCACCCGCCACCGGCTGTCGGTGGGCGAGGTACTGGCCGCCTGGCGGTACGCGGTCCTCGCGGCCGGCGTCGGCGTGCTGGTCGGACAGCTCGCGGGACTCGCCCGGGCCCGGGCCGCGGCCGGACGCCTCGGGGAGGTCCTCACGGAGCCCGCACCCGCCTACGGCCGGCGCCGACTGCCTCCCGGCCCCGGCCGGTTGGAGCTGCGCGGGGTGACCGCCCGGCGCGGCGGACGGACCGTGCTCGACGGCGTCGACCTGGTCGTGCCCGGCGGAACGACGCTCGCCGTGGTCGGCCGGTCGGGCGCGGGCAAGTCGCTGCTCGCCGCGGTCGCCGGACGACTCGCCGACCCGGACGCCGGCGAGGTTCTGCTCGACGGGGTGCCGCTGCCCGAACTCACCCACGACGCCCTGCGCCACGCGGTCGGCCACGCCTTCGAACGCCCCTCGCTGCTGGCCGGCACCGTCGAGGACACGATCGGTTTCGGCCTGCCCTCCCCCTCCCCCGCCCGTATCCGGGAGGCCGCCCGCACGGCCCGCGCGGACGACTTCGTGCGCCGCCTGCCGCATGGATACGCCACCCCGTGCGCCGACGCCCCGCGCTCGGGCGGCGAATCCCAACGCCTCGGTCTGGCAAGGGCGTTCGCCCACGGCGGCCGCCTGTTGATCCTCGACGACGCGCTCTCCAGCCTCGACACGGTGACGGAGGCCCACATCACGAAAGCGCTGGTGACCGGTGGTCCGGGCAGCACCCGGCTGCTGATCGCCCACCGGGCGGCCACGGCGGCGAAGGCGGACGCGGTCGCGTGGCTGGACGGAGGGCGGGTGCGAGCGGTGGGACCCCACCAGGAACTGTGCCGGGAGGCGGGATACCGGGCGGTATTCGGGGAGTTGGCGCCGGAGGCCGAGGAGGGGGCCTCGTGACCGGGCCGGCCGGAGGGGGGACCGGGGCGCCCGCCGTCGGCGCCGAGGTCCCCTCCGCCGGTGCCGAGGGAGTCAGTCGGCTCGGGGTCCGTTTTCTGCGGGAGCGGTGGCGGGTTCTCGTCCGGCTGGGCGGCTGGTCGGTGCTGGAGACCGGGCAGACCTTTCTCACCGGGTACGCGCCGGCCCGGGCTCTGGACGACGGGTTCCTCGCCGGGCGGCCGGAGACCGGGCTCGCCTGGCTCGGCGTCGCCGGGCTCGGGGTCGTCGTCGGCGCGTACGGCACCGCCCGCGTGTACGCCGCGGTGGCCGCGCTGGTGGAAGCACTGCGCGACCGGCTCGTCGCCCGGGTGGTCTCGCGTGGGGTGCGGGAGGCGGACAGGGGGGCGCTGTCCGGGCTCACCCAGCAGGTGGAGATCGCCCGGGACACGTTCGCCGGGCTGGTGATGGTGTCGCGGTCGTTCCTGTTCACCTCGGTCGGCGCGCTCATCGGCCTGTTCTCGCTCGACCCGCTGCTGCTGCTCGTCGTCGGGCCGCCGCTGCTCGCCGGGGTGGCGCTCTTCGCGGCGACGCTGCGGCCGCTGGCCCGCCGGCAGGAGGCGTTCCTCGTCGCCGACGAGGCCCTGGCCGACGATCTCGGGACCGTCTGCCCGGGGCTGCGGGACATCACCGCCGCCGGTGCGGAACAGCGGACCGCCGCCGACACCGGGCGCCGCATCGACGCCGAGCTGCGGACCGCGCGCTCCCTCGCCCACTGGAGCGTGCTGCGCGTGGTCTCCCTCGCCGTCGGCGGTCAGCTCCCGATCGTGCTGCTGCTCGCCGCCGCTCCTTGGCTCCTCGCCCACGGCGTCACCACCGGCGCCCTGGTCGGCGCCCTCACCTACGTCACCCAGTCCCTGCTCCCCGCCCTGCGCAACCTGGTCCACGGGCTGGGCACCAGCGGCTCCCGACTGGTGGTGGTGCTCCGGCGGCTGGTGCGCGGCAGCCCGGCGGGAAACGGCCCGGAGGACCACCGCGCCCCGAGTCCCGCCGGCCGGCACGAGGCAGGTGCCCAGGACGCCGGGCGCGGGACCGGCCCGGCCGTCCCGCCCAGCCCGGAGACGGATCCCGGCCCCGACCACACGCCCTGCCCCGCTGCAGCGCGCGAAGCCGACGGCAGGGGGCGCGAGGGGGCGCCCGTCGCCGGGACGACTCCGTCACCCCGGAACCCCCGCCACCGCTCTGCCCCCGGCCCCGACTCCCCCGCGCCCCGCCCCGCCCCCAAGACGTCCACCGACCCGGCGGACAACGCCCCCGTCCTCTCCCTCTGCTCCGTCACCTTCGCCTACGGCCCTTCCGCAGCCCCCGTCATCGACGGCCTCGACCTCACCCTCCCGCCCGGCGCCCATCTGGCCGTCGTCGGCCCCAGCGGGATCGGGAAGTCCACGCTCACCGCGCTGGCCGCCGGGCTGCTGGAGCCGCGGGCGGGCACGGTCAGGGTGTGCGGGCTGCCGGTGGCGGAGGCGGGCACCCGGCGGGTGCTCATCCCGCAGGAGGCGTACGTCTTCACGGGCACCCTCGCCGAGAACCTCGGGTACCTGCGGCCGGAGCCGGTGCCGGAGGCGGAGCTGCTCGCCGCGGCGGAGACGGTCGGGCTCGCCCCGTTGCTCGAAACGCTGGGCGGGCCCGCGGGCCGGGTGGATCCGGCGGCCCTCTCCGCGGGTGAGCGCCAGCTCATCGCGCTCACCCGGGCGTTTGTCTCGTACGCCCCGCTGGTCCTGCTCGACGAGGCGACCTGCCACCTGGACCCGGCGGCGGAGGAGCGGGCCGAGCGGGCCTTCGCGGCCCGGCCGGGCGGCACTCTGGTCGTCGTCGCCCATCGGATCAGTTCGGCCAGACGGGCCGACCGGGTGCTCGTCATGGACGGCCACCGCACGGCGTACGGGACGCACGACCGGCTGCTGCGGGACTCCGCGCTCTACCGTGATCTCGTCGGTGGCTGGGCACCCGTACCGTCCGGCCGGTCAGAGCCAGCCCTCGCCCTGCGAGATGCGGATCGCGTCGATACGGTTGCGGGCCCCGGTCTTGCGGGTGATGGCCGCCATGTAGTTGCGCACCGTCCCGTGGGACAGGTGCAGGCTCCCGGCGATCTCCGCGATGGAGGCCCCCTCGGCGGCCAGGGATAACACGCTGAGCTCTCTGTGGGTCAGCGGCATCTGCGCGGCCTTGAGGAACCCGAAGCCCAGCGAGTCGTCGACGAAACGTTTTCCCTCGGCGACCCGGCGGATCCCGGTCACCAAATTCTGCGGTGAGCCCTCCTTGTCCACGTAGCCGAGCGCTTCCGCCTCGACGGCCCGTTTCAGCAGGCCGGGCCTGCTCGCGGCAGCCAGCACCAGCAGCGAGGGCCGCACCGGGTCCGGGCCGTGCGTACGGAGTTCCCCCAGCGGCGGGATGCCGTAGGTGTCCACGCACTCCAGATCGGCCGCGCAGACGTCCGGCCGTACGGACCTCACGTGTCCGGGCGCGCCGCGCCACGGGGTGTCGTACACCCTCAGGTCGGGTTCCCCGCGAAGCCACTCCGCCAGGACCGATCGCACCAGACACGCGTCATGCACCAGAAGCACCCGGATCACTGCCACCCCTTCAGCTCGCCGTACGCCGGTTCTCGGTGTAAGCGCGTGCCCCATTGTTCGCTTCCGTGACCGTCCGCGGGCGCGGAGAACCGGCCATCGGGATGCGCGGGGGCGCACGCGAGGCGCCCGTACGCTGCGCCGCGCTTCGACTGAGGGGGCATGATCGCGGACGGGCTGGGTACACAGCCGGCTTCGCCGTGCCGCGGGCATTCGTGTGCCCTGAGCGGCCCTAGGGCAGGGCCCTAGGCCCGTCCCCGGGCCGCTCGCCGTGCGCGATGCGCCGCCAGGGGGGAGATTTGAGCTCTGGGACAGCCGCCGCTCGGCCCGGCGAGGAGGTGGTCGGCATGTCCGACGGGCACATGTCCGCACATGCGCCGGCGGCGGGCCGCACGCGCGTCGGCCGGCCGCTGCTGTCGCTGGCTCTGGCGTCGATGATGGACGAGGTGCACGCGCACTCCGGGGCGGTCTACCTGCTGGCGGACAACGCGCCGGTGCTGGAGATGGCGGTGATGGCGGGGCTGCCCCGGGCGTTCGCGGCACCCTGGGAGCGGGTCGGGCTGAGCGCGCCGATCCCGGTCGCCGAGGCGGTGCGCGAGCGGCGGCTGGTCTGGGTGGGCGGCGAGGAGGAGATGGCACGCCGCTACCCGCGCATCTCGGTCGTGCTGCCCTACCCCTTCGCGCTGGCTGCGGTACCCGTCGCGACCGAGTCCACCGAGTACGGCGCGGTCTTCGTGACCTGGCCCGGATCGCATCCGCCGGAGCTGTCCGACCGGGAGCGGGACCACCTCACCGCCGCCTGCGACCGGCTGGCGCTGCGGCTGGAGCGCGCCGCCGAGGACAGCATCCCGCTGCACGCCGAACCCGATCTGCTCGCCGCGGCGACGGTGGGCGGCGTGAGCGGTGTGGCCGGCACGCTCGGGACGGTGGAGGCGGCGCGGATGGTGGCGCGGCTGCCGTACGGGCTGTGCTCGCTCGATCTGCACGGGCGGGTCGGCTTCGCCAACCCGGCCGCCACCGAGCTGATGGGTGTGCCGGTGAGCGAGTTGCTCGGCTCCCATCTGTGGGGGGCGGTTCCCTGGCTCAACGACCCGGCGTACGAGGACCGCTACCGGGCCGCGCTGCTCAGTCAGCACACCACGTCCTTCGTGGCCCTGCGTCCGCCCGGCGACTGGCTGTCGTTCCGGCTGTATCCGAGTACGACCGGTCTGAGCGTGCGGATCAGCCGGGCGCGGGCGGTGGCTGAGATGAACCGGGCCGGGCCGCAGCCCGGTGACGCCCCGTCCCGGCTCGTGACCATCTCCCAGGTGCTGAGTCTGGCGGGGGCGCTCACCGAGGCGGTGAGCGTGCAGGACGTGGTGCAGCTGGTCGCGGACGAGATCGCGCCTGCCGTCGGCAGCCAGGCCCTGGTCGTCCTCGGTTCCCGGGCCGGCCGCCTGCACGTCCTGGGCCACCGCGGATATCCGGATCCGCACCTCGTGGAGCGGTTCGACGGGCTGCCACTGCTCGCGCAGACGCCGGGCGCGCACGTCCTGACCAGCGGGGTGCCCGCGTTCTTCGACTCGCAGGAGGAACTGGAGCGGCTGTATCCGGCGCGGCACGAGACGCCCGACGGCTTCGCGTCCTGGGCGTATCTGCCGCTGATCGCCTCCGGCCGTCCGGTGGGCACGTGCGTGCTCGCCTACGCCGAGCCGCACCCCTTCCCCGCGGACGAGCGGGCGGTGCTGACGAGCCTGGGGGGTCTCATCGCCCAGGCTTTGGAGCGGGCGGTGCTCTACGACGTCAAGCACCAGTTGGCACACGGTCTGCAGGAGGCGCTGCTGCCGCACTCGCTGCCGCTGCTGCCCGGCATCGAGGCGGCCGCGCGCTATCTGCCGGCCACGCAGGGCATGGACATCGGCGGCGACTTCTACGACCTGGTGCCGACGCAGGGGCTGGCGGCGGCGGTGATCGGGGACGTGCAGGGCCACAACGTGACCGCGGCCGGGCTGATGGGGCAGATCCGTACCGCCGTGCGCGCGTACACGACCGTCGGGCAGGAGCCCGAGGAGGTCATGCGCAGCACCAACCGGCTGTTGATCGACCTCGGTTCCGATCTCTTCGCCAGCTGTCTGTATCTGCGGCTCGATCCGGGCCGGAGGCGGGCCGTGATGGCCCGGGCGGGGCATCCGCCGCCGCTGCTGCGCCGGCCCGACGGGCGGGTGCGGGTGCTGGATCTGGCCGGCGGCCCGCTGCTGGGCATCGACGGCTCGGCCACCTATCCGACGACGGAGGTGGATCTCGCTCCCGGCAGTGTGCTCGTCCTCTACACCGACGGACTGATCGAGTCACCCGGCGTCGACATCGAGGACGCGCTCGCGGCGCTCGGGCGGCGGCTCGCGGAGGTCGGGGACCGGCCCCTGGACGAGCTGGCCGACGAACTGGTGCGCCACAGCGCGGCCACCCAGGAGCGCATCGACGACATCGCGCTGCTGTTGCTGAGGGCGCGGCCCGAGAGCTGACGCGGGCCCGCGCGGGCGGGAACGAAACGGTCCGGCCCTCCCGCCGGAGGGCCGGACCGGTCTACCGCCGACCGGACCACGAGGGGCCGGACGGCGGGTCCGCGTCGGCTGCCGAGCCGACGCCGACGTCTTCGTTCCCGAAGGTGTACCGGCGCGTCGAGAGCGGCTCAGTGGGGGCGAACCGCTCTCGACGCGGGACTCAGTGGGTCTCGGTCAGGCCGGAGCCGTCCTCGACACCCGTTCCGGTGTCCTCGCCGGCTCCGGCTTCCTCGCCGCCGACCTCTTCACCGGCGCCTGCCTCTTCGCCGCCGACTTCCTGACCGGCACCGGCCTCCTCGCCGCCGACCTCCTCGCCGACGCCCGCTTCCTCACCGGCGCCGGCCTCCTCGCCCGCGCCCGCTTCCTCGCCGGCACCGGCCTCCTCGCCCGCACCGGCCTCCTCGCCGCCCGCGGCGTCACCGGCGCCGAGTGTGGCGCCGACCGCGGCCAGCGCGGTGGTGACCGGCTGGAAGAAGGTCTCGCCGCCGACCGTGCAGTCGCCGCTGCCGCCCGAGGTCAGGCCGATCGCGAGACCGTCCTGGGTGAACAGGGAGCCGCCGCTGTCGCCGGGTTCGGCGCAGACGTTGGTCTGGATGAGCCCGGTGACGGTGCCCTCCGGGTAGTTCACGGTGGCGTCCAGACCGAGGACCTCGCCGTCGCTGAGCCCGGTGGTGCTGCCCATCCGGATCACCGCGAGGCCCACCTCGGCGTCCGCGGCCTGGGAGATCGCGACGGTCTGGCCGTCGCCGGTGTTGACGTCGCTGGGTGCCTCGGTCGCCGGGTCGTCGTACTTGACGAGTGCGAAGTCACCTTCACCCGGGAAGGTCGCCTGGTCGACGGTGGCGATCGGCTCGCCGCCCTCCGCGTCGGCCCACGCCTCCTCCGCGACCCCGCAGTGACCGGCCGTCAGGAAGGCGGGGCTGCCGTCGCCGGCGGTGACGTTGAAGCCCGCCGAGCAGCGGGCACCGCCGCCGAAGATGGCGTCGCCGCCGGAGAGGAACGTCTTGAAGGTACCGGCCGACTTCTTGATGGTGGCCATGCCCGAGCCGAGGCTGTCGACGGTCGACTCCAGGGTGTCCCACTTGTCGCCGGTGACGGTGCTGTCGGCGGTGACCAGGATCTTGTTCGTGCGGGGGTCGACGGCCCACGCCGTACCCGGAATGGTCGCCTCGGACTTCAGCGTCTGGGCGCCGGCCTCGAGTTCGCGGATGCTGTTGTCGACCTCGCGGACGGCTACACCCGCCTTCTTCGCCTGGACGATCACGTTGTTGTTGTCGCCCGGTACGACGTTGACGACGAGCTGCTGCTGGTCGGCGTCGTAGTAGGAACCGGCGAAGGCGTCACCGAGCAGCCCGGCGAGCTGCGAGGCGAGATCCGGCGCGTCAGCCGCCTTGAGGGTCTTGGGGGCGGCGGCCGCGCCGCCCGAGGCGCCGTCCTGGGAGGCGTTGGCGTTCGGCAAGAGGATCGCCGCCGCTCCGAGCGCTGCGATGCCGCCTGCCGCTATCGCGGCCTTGCGCTTCGGAATTCGCTTGTGACTCAAACTTCTCGACCTCCTGAGGGACCGGAGTCTGCTGCCGCCGTGCGGCAGTTGATGGGGCGCCTGGATGGCAGTGGGTACGCACGGTGTGCGCGGGGCGTTCAATTCCGTTTCGGCGCGCGCCGCGTTCGAGACCGAATCGGCCACGGCCGGCTCCCTGCGGGCCGGCGCGGGGAACAATCCCCCATATGACGATGACCACCGCCGAAGCCGACAAGATCCTCGCCGACAACTTCGCCCCTTGGGTCCTCGAACTGGGCCTGCGTGTAGCGGCGTTGGGAGACGACCGCGCCGCTCTGCGTCTTCCCTGGTCGGACCGCCTGTCGCGGGAGGGCGGCGGGCTGTCGGGACAGGCCCTGATGGCCGCCGCGGACACGGCGACCGTGATCGCCGTGTCCGCGGCCCGGGGTGCCTACGGGCCGATGACCACGGTGCAGCAGTCCACGTCCTTCCAGCGCGCGGTGACCGGTTCGGATGTCCTGATCGAAGCGGTCGTCACCAAGCTGGGCCGCCGGATGGCCTTCGCCGACATCGTGATGACCGACGAGGGGTCCGGACAGATCGCCGCACGGGCGAGCACGGTGTACGCCCTGCTGGGGTGACACGGTGAGCGACCGGCCCGTGGCTTTGCGTCGCGAAGAGCGGTCTGAATCCTGACTCCAGGGAATCTGCACATCGACTGCCCAGGGCGGGCACCTCGTGTGAAGGACCTGCGCAAGCCGAGGTGCCCCCGCACGTCATTGGCGCGGAGTGTCGGATTCGCCGTCGCTCCGACGGGGGTCCTTATCTGCACATCGCTGTGTCACATGCGAAGAAGTCGCCACCATGGCGTGCGCAACCCTGCACGCTTGGGTGCGCATGAGGCACAAGTGCCCAGGTGAGACGGGTGTTTGAGTGGAAGCCCGGACCCGCAGCGTGCTTTGATCCATCGCACCGCAGGGGCCGCCCAGGGCTTTCCGGCAACGGGAGCCCGGCACCTGCGGAGGCGGCCGTCCGTCTGTCCCCCAGAGGGGGCCGCTCCCCCCTTGAGAAATACCCATATGAAGGGAAGTTCCATCATGAACTCCACCCCCCAGGTTGAGACCGTCGAGATCGCCGACGCTGACCTCGACAACGTCTCCGGCGGCCTTGCCGTGAACGCCCTCGGCACCGTCACCGGCCTGGTGGACGGCATTGCCCCGGTTTCCGGCCTGGTCAACACGGCCGTCGGCACGGTCGAGGGTGCGACCGGCCTGAACACCGCCCCGGTCACCAGCCTGGTCGCCGGTCTCTGACCGCACCTTTTTGTGATCGTTGAGTCCCGGAGCCGTACTCGGCTCCGGGATTCTCGGTTGCCGTAGACCACCCGGCTCACGTGAGCCGGTCCTTCCTCGTGCGCAGGTGAGGGAAAGTTCCGTGCAGTTCCGCCAACAGGCCCTCGCCAAGCTCCAGTCGCCTGAGGAGCTCGACCTTCCGGTGCGTTTCGCCCGCCCGCAGGGCTGGCTCGTGCTGTCCGTGACGGTGATCGTCATGGCCGCCGCGTCCGTGTGGGCGGTGACCGGCTCGGTCGCCTCCACCGTCAGCGCGCCCGCCATCCTCACGCACGGGCAGGGCAGTTACATCCTGCAGAGCCCGGTCGCGGGCCAGGTCACCACAGTCGTGGCGAAGCAGGGCGAGCGGCTGCCCGCGAACTCCCCGGTACTGAAGGTCCGTACGGCCGAGGGCGAGACCGTCGTCCGCACGGTCGCCGCGGGCCGCGTCACCGCGCTCGCCGCCACCATCGGCCAGATCATCCAGACCGGCGCGAACGTCGCCGCCGTGGAGAAGGTCGCCAAGGCCTCGGACCCGCTGTACGCGACGGTGTACGTCTCCGCCGAGAACGCGGCCTCCATCCCCTCCGACGCCGCCGTGGACCTGACCGTCCAGTCCGTGCCCACCCAGGAGTACGGCGTGCTGCGCGGCCATGTGAAGACGGTGGACCGCTCCGCCCAGTCGGCGCAGCAGATCACCGCGTTCCTCGGGGACAGCCAGCTCGGCGAGCAGTTCACCAAGGACGGCCGGCCGGTCGCGGTGCTGGTGAGGCTGGACAAGTCGTCCGGCACGAAGAGCGGTTACCAGTGGTCCTCCAAGGACGGGCCGCCCTTCGCCCTCACCTCCATGACGATGGCCGACGGTTCGATCCGGCTGGCCGATCAGCGCCCCGTCGATTGGCTGCTGCCGTGAGTGCCGCCCAGGACACCAGAAGCAGGCGCCGCGCCGCCCCGCCCAAGCGCCCGGTCCCCACGGGGAAGGCGAAGACCGTCCGCACACCCACCGTGCTCCAGATGGAGGCGGTCGAGTGCGGTGCCGCGTCCCTGGCGATGGTGCTCGGCCACTACGGCAAGCACATCCCGCTGGAGGAGCTGCGCATCGCCTGCGGTGTCTCCCGGGACGGCTCACGGGCCAGCAACCTGCTCAAGGCGGCCCGCAGCTACGGCCTGACCGCCAAGGGCATGCAGATGGACACGGCGGCCCTCGCCGGGGTGAAGACACCGGCCGTCCTGTTCTGGGAGTTCAACCACTACGTCGTCTACGACGGCATGGGGCGCCGCTTCGGCCGGCGCGGGGTGTACATCAACGACCCCGGCAAGGGCCGCCGTTTCGTGCCCATGGAGGACTTCGACGGCAGCTTCACCGGTGTCGTCCTGGTCATGGAGCCCGGCGAGGACTTCACCAGGGGCGGGCGCAAGCCGGGCGTGCTGGGCGCGATGCCGGCCCGGCTGCGGGGTACGGCCGGCACGATGCCGGCGGCGGTTCTGGCGAGTCTGCTGCTGGTGCTGGTCGGCGCGGCGGTACCCGCGCTGAGCCGCACCTACATCGACATGTTCCTGATCGGTGGCCAGACCTCCCTGCTCGGCGTGCTGTTCGCGTCGATGGGTGCGTCCGTGCTGCTGACCCTGGTGCTGACCTGGCTGCAGCAGGCGAACCTGCTGCACGGCCGGATCATCTCCTCCACCCTGTCCAGCGCCCGCTTCCTGCGCCATCTGCTGCGGCTGCCGGTCACCTTCTTCTCCCAGCGCAGCCCGGCCGACCTGGTGCAGCGCCTGCAGTCCAACGACCAGGTGGCCGAGACGCTGGCCCGCGACCTCGCGGCGGCGGGCGTGGACGCCGTGGTCGTCGTCCTGTACGCGGTACTGCTGTACACGTACGACCCCCAGCTCACCTATCTCGGCATCGGCGTGGCCCTGCTGAACGTGGTGGCCATGCGGGTGGTCATCCGGCTGCGCGCCACCCGGACCGCGAAGCTGCGCGCCGACAGCGCCCGGCTCACCAACACGGCGTACACCGGCCTGCAGTTGATCGAGACGATGAAGGCGACCGGCGGCGAGGACGGCTACTTCCGCAAGTGGGCCGGGCAGCACGCCACCACGCTGGAGGAGCAGCAGCGGCTCGGGGTGCCCAGCGCCTGGCTGGGCGTGGTCGCGCCGACGCTGGCCTCGCTGAACAGCGCACTCATCCTGTGGATCGGCGGGATGCGGGCGGTGGAGGGCGGTATCTCGGTCGGCCTGCTGGTCGCCTTCCAGGCCCTAGTCACCCGCTTCACCGCCCCGATCACCCGCCTCAACGGTGTCGCGGGCCGTATCCAGGACTTCGCCGCCGACGTGGCCCGGCTCAAGGACGTGGAGAACTTCCAGGCCGACCCGCTCTACGGCCGTCCCGGCTCCGCCGACTCGACGCGCCGTCTGCAGGGCCACGTCGAGCTGCAGAACATCACCTTCGGCTACAACCCGCTCGACAAGCCCCTGCTCACCGGCTTCGACCTGACCGTCGGCCCGGGCCGGCAGGTCGCGCTGGTCGGCGGTTCGGGCAGCGGCAAGTCCACGGTGTCCCGGCTGATATCCGGCCTGTACGCGCCCTGGGAGGGTGTGATCCGGATCGACGGGCAGCGCATCGACGACATCCCGCGCGGGGCGCTGGCGGCCTCGGTCTCCTTCGTGGACCAGGACGTCTTCCTCTTCGAGGGCTCGGTCCGCGACAACGTGGCGCTGTGGGACCCGTCGATCCCCGACGACGCCGTGGTGGACGCGCTGCGGGACGCCGCCCTGTACGACGTGGTGACGCGCAGGCCCGGTGGCATCCACAGCAGGGTCGAGCAGGACGGCCGCAACTTCTCCGGCGGTCAGCGCCAACGCCTGGAGATCGCCCGGGCGTTGGTCCGCAGGCCCAGCATCCTGGTCCTCGACGAGGTCACCAGCGCCCTGGACGCCGAGACCGAGCTGGTCGTCATGGACAACCTGCGCCGGCGCGGCTGCGCCTGTGTGGTGATCGCACACCGGCTCAGCACGGTGCGTGACAGCGACGAGATCGTCGTACTGGACCACGGCACGATCGTGGAGCGCGGACGGCACGAGGAGCTGGTGGCGCGCGGCGGCGCGTACGCCGAGCTGGTCAGGGAGCGGTGAGATGACGACCGCACACGAGGGAGACCTCGTTCTGGGCGCGCTCGGGTCCATGGGCAGGCCCGTCGACTGCGCAGGCCTCAACCGGATCGACCTGGAGGGCCCGCAGGTGCTGTGGCTGGTCGCGGCCGGTGCCGTGGACCTGTTCGCGGTCGGCGCCGAGCAGCAGGGCCACTGGCACCATCTGGGCCGGCTGGAGGCGGGCTCGCTGCTGCTGGGACCGGTCGCTGGCCCCGAGCACACCCTGGTCGCCCGCCCGCTGCGGGACTGCGTGGTACACCGGATCGGTCTCCGCGAGCTGTACCAGCCCGCGGACACCCAGACGTGGTCCTACGACGAGTACGGCAACCCCCAGTACGTACCGCCGACGACGAGCCCGCTGGAGTACGCCCTCGCCCTGGGCGTCGGCCGTTCGCTGTCCATCCTCTTCCAGGCGCCGATGGCCACCGACCGGGCGGCCGCTCCCACGGACGACGACGTCTTCTGGATGCAGGTCCCGCCGGGCAGCGTGCAGTACGGCTCGCTGTACGGGGCGGAGGCCGCGGCCGACCTGCTGATGGACCCGGCCGTGTGGCAGAGCATGGTCGACCAGCAGTACCGGCTGCTGACCACGCTCGACCGGTGGATCGAGCAGCTGGAGCACACGCACGAGACGCGCACGGCCGCCGGGATCAAGGCCGGTGAGGCGGTGCGCGTCCAGGCCGACCAGACCCTGCTGGCGTCGATCGGCAAGCGGTCCTCGCAGCGGGCGACGGCCGCCGACGCGGACGCCAGTCACGCGGCCTGCAGGCTGGTCGCCCAGGCGGCCGGGATCCGGCTCATCGAGACCGCCGGGGCCGGCAGCGAGAGCGACCGCCTCGACCCGGTCGAACGGATCGCCCTGGCGTCCCGGGTGCGGACCCGGTCCGTGCGGCTGGAGGGCCGGTGGTGGCGGGACAACGTCGGTCCGCTGGTGGGTCACCGGGCCCTGTCCGGCGCGCCGGTCGCACTGCTGTGGCGGCGCGGCGGCTATGTGTCCGTGCACCCGGCAACCGGGCGTGAGACCCCGATCGAGAAGGCCAACGCGGAGGAGTTCGAGCCGCGCGCGGTGATGTTCTACCGCCCGCTGCCCGACCGCGGCCTCAGCCCGCTGGGGCTGCTCCGCTTCAGCATGCGCGGCACTGCGGGCGATCTGTCGAACCTGATGATCAGCGGGCTGGTGACGGTGGCGATCGGGGCGTTGGTGCCGATCGCCACCGGCAAGGTGCTCGGCGAGTACGTGCCGAAGGCCCAGAGCGATCTGATCGTGCAGGTCTGTCTGGCCGTGATGATCAGCAGTGTGGTGGCCGCGGCCTTCATGCTGATGCAGAACCTGACCATCCTCCGACTGGAGGGCCGGATCGAGTCGACGCTCCAGCCGGCGGTCTGGGACCGGTTGTTGAGACTGCCGACGAAGTTCTTCACCGAGCGCTCGACCGGCGAGCTGGCGAGCGCGGCGATGGGCATCAGCTCCATACGCCGGATGATGGCGGGCATCGGCCCGGTGGTCGCCCAGTCGGTGACCGTGGGCGCGATGAACCTGGGGCTGCTGTTCTTCTACAGCGCCTCGATGGCGATGGCGGCGATCGGCATGCTGGTCGTGATCGCGGCGCTCTTCCTGGGGCTCGGGCTGTGGCAGGTGCGCTGGCAGCGGCGGCTCGTGGTCCTCGGCAACAAGCTGAACAACCAGGCGTTCCAGACGCTGCGCGGTCTGCCCAAGCTCAGGGTCGCGGCGGCCGAGAACTACGCCTACGCGGCCTGGGCCTCGGAGTTCGCGCGCAGCCGTGAGCTCCAGCAGAAGGTGGGCCGCATCAAGAACCTCACCACGGTGATGGGCGCGGTCTACCTGCCGCTGTGCACCCTGGTGATGTTCATGCTGCTGGCGGGCCCGGCCCGTGGGGCGATGTCGGCGGCCGCGTTCCTCACCTTCAACACCTCGGTGACGATGCTGCTGACGGCGGTCACCCAGCTGACGGGTGCCTTCGTCTCGGCGGTGGCCGCGCTGCCGCTTTTCGAGGAGATCAAGCCGGTGCTGGACGCCACGCCCGAGGTACGCACGGCGAGCACCCGGCCGGGTCTGCTCTCCGGGGGGATCGAGGCCCGGCGCCTGTCGTTCCGCTACTCGGACGACGGCCCGCTGGTCCTCGACGACGTGTCGTTCGACGTACGGCCCGGCGAGTTCGTGGCGATCGTCGGCCCGAGCGGCTGCGGCAAGTCGACCCTGCTCAGGCTGCTGATCGGCTTCGACCGTCCGGTCTCGGGCAGTGTGCTGTACGACGGCCAGGACCTGGGCGCCCTCGACCAGTCCGCCGTGCGGCGGCAGTGCGGGGTGGTGCTCCAGCACGCGCAGCCGTTCACCGGCTCCATCCTGGACGTCATCTGCGGCACCGAGCCGTACACGCCGGAGGAGGCGATGGCGGCGGCCGAGATGGCGGGGCTCGCCGAGGACATCCGGCGGATGCCGATGGGACTGCACACCATCGTGTCGGGCAGTGGCGCCATCTCGGGCGGTCAGCGCCAACGTCTCATGATCGCGCAGGCGCTGATCCGGCGGCCGCGCATCCTCTTCTTCGACGAGGCCACCAGCGCCCTCGACAACGAGACACAGCGCACGGTCATCGAGAGCACCAAGGCCCTCAACGCCACCCGGATCGTCATCGCGCACCGTCTGTCCACCGTGCTGGACGCGGACCGTGTGATCGTCATGGAGGACGGCAAGGTCGCCCAGCAGGGGCCGCCCGCCCAGCTTCTGGCGGACACCGGGGGCCGGCTGCACGAGCTGGTCCGGCGCCAGATGGCGTGACCCGCGGACGGCCGCCCCACCAGGTGGGGCGGCCGTCGTCCAGGTCCAGTCCAGGTCCAGGCCCAGGTCGGGTGGGTGCCCACTGCGCGTCCTCAGCGAAACTTTGCCGTTTCGCTTGATGTGGTCTAATCTCGACGTGTACGAAACCGTTTCGTTTACGTACTCGTTACCTTCGGACGACTTTCCCTGGAGTGGTTCCCCATGTCCCAGAAGACTCTGACCCCGAGCGGCCCGGAGGACGCCGAACTGGCGTCGTCCGAGTCCGGCTCCAAGCGGTGGTGGATCCTCGCCGTCGTCGCACTCGCCCAGCTGATGGTGGTCCTGGACGCCACCATCGTGAACATCGCGCTGCCGTCCGCCCAGGCCGACCTCGGGTTCTCCGACGGCAACCGGCAGTGGATCGTCACCGCGTACGCCCTGGCGTTCGCCTCCCTGCTCCTGCTCGGCGGCCGGATAGCGGACCTCTTCGGACGCAAGCCCGCCTTCCTCATCGGTGTCGTCGGCTTCGCCGCCGTCTCCGCCCTCGGCGGTGCCGCGACCAACTTCGAGATGCTGGTCACCGCGCGCGCCCTCCAGGGTGCCTTCGGCGCACTCCTCGCGCCGGCCGCCCTGTCCCTGCTCAACACGACGTTCACCGACGCCACCGAGCGGGCCAAGGCGTTCAGCGTCTACGGTGCCATCGCCGGCGCCGGCGGCGCGGTGGGCCTGCTGCTCGGCGGCATCCTCACCGACGCGCTCGACTGGCGCTGGACGCTGTACGTCAACGTCGTCATCGCCGTCGTCGCCTTCGCGGGCGGCTGGCTGCTGCTGTCCAACAAGCGCGACGCCGCGAACTCCAAGCTGGACGTGCCGGGCACCGTCCTGGTCGCCGCCGGTCTGTTCTCCCTGGTCTACGGCTTCTCCAACGCCGAGACCCACGACTGGGACTCCCCCGCCACCTGGGGCTTCCTGATCGCCGGCGGTGTCCTGCTGGCCGCGTTCACCTGGTGGCAGACCCGTGCCGCGCACCCGCTGCTGCCGCTGCGCATCCTGCTGGACCGCAACCGCGCGGCCTCCTTCCTGGCCGTGCTGATCTCCGGCGCGGGCATGTTCGGGGTGTTCCTCTTCCTCACCTACTACCTGCAGCTGAACCTGGGCTTCAGCCCCACCAAGACCGGTGTGGCGTTCCTGCCGATGGTCGCCGCCCTGATGGTGGCGGCACAGCTCAGCACCACGATGCTGGTGCCGCGGATCGGACCGAAGGCGGTCATCCCGCTGGGCTTCGCGGTCGCCGCCGTCGGCATGGCCTGGCTGACCGGGATCGGTGTCGGCTCCGACTACGTGTCCGCCGTGCTCCCGCAGCTGATCGTCATCGGCGTCGGCCTCGGTCTGGTCATGCCGCCGGCCATGCAGCTGGCCACCGGCGGGGTCGCGGCCGAGGACGCGGGTGTCGCGTCCGCCACGGTCAACGCCATGCAGCAGGTGGGCGGTTCGATCGGTACGGCCCTGCTGAACACGCTGGCCGCGAGCGCGGCGACCGACTACCTGACCGGCAAGGACGCCACCAGCAAGCTGGTCCAGGCCCAGGCCACGATCGAGAGCTACACCACCGCCTTCTGGTGGTCGGCCGGCTTCTTCGCCGCCGGCGCGCTGATCGCCTTCCTGCTCTACCGGCGCGGGGTGCCCGAGCAGGACCCGGACGCGGCACCGGTCGTCCACATGTGATCCGGCTCCACTGAGCCGCGCGCAGGACCGAGGGGCCGCCGTCCGCAGGGAGACGGCGGCCCCTCCGCGCTGCCCCGGCCATGCCGGCCGGGGCAGCAAGCTGCCGCCGTGGGACGACGGTCCGGCACCGGTGCCGGTCGGCACCGCGCTGCCTACGTGCCGTGCCCGCCGGTGGCCGCGGATCAAGTCATGGCACGGGCGCTGAAGTTGGGCCGTCCGCCGACTGGGTACGCACGAACCATGCGAATCAGCGTGGTGGACGTGGGATCCAACACGGTCAGACTGGCCGTCGCGGACGCGAAGGACGGGGTGCCGCTGCCGGTGCACACCGCCAAGTGGCGGCTGAGGCTGTCCGATCAGGTGAAACCCGGTGGGCCGGTGCCGGAGGAGGCGGTCGAACGGCTCGTGGGGGCGGTCGCCGAGGCGAGCAGGACCGCGGCCCGCTGGGGCGCGGCGGCCCCGCTGGCCTTCGCGACCGCGGTGGTACGCGGCGCCCCCAACCGTGAGGAGGTGCTGCACACCGTACGAACCCGGACGGGAGTGGGCCTGTGCACCCTGCCCGGCGAGGTGGAGGCGGAGCTGTCCTTCCTCGGGGCACGGCGCTGGATGGGCTGGCGGGCGGGGCCGCTCGCCCTGCTGGACATCGGGGGCGGCTCGCTCGAAGTGGCCTTCGGGCGCGGCCGGATGCCGGACTTCGTGGCCTCGCTGCCGCTCGGCGCGGGCCGGCTGACCCATGAGTTCTTCGAGGGCCAGGACCCGCCGGACCCCGACCGGGTCCGGGCGCTGCGCCGCAAGGTCCGCCATCAACTACGGGACGTGGCGGCGCGGATCCGGTGGGAGGGACCGCACACCGCGGTGGCCACCTCGCGCACCTTCCAGCAGCTCGGGCGCCTGTGCGGGGCCCCGCCCGGACGGCACGGGCCTTTCATGGAACGGCAGTTGCACCGGGACGACCTGCGCGACGCGGCCCTGCGTCTGGCCACCCTGCCCGCCGCCGAACGCGCTCTGCTGCCCGGCATCTCCGCGCCCCGCGCCATGCAGAGCCTGGCCGGAGCGGTGGTCGGGCACACGACGATGAAGCTCACCGGGATCAACACGCTCACCCTCTGCCCGTGGGCGATCCGCGAGGGCGTACTGCTGCGCCACATCGAGGACGGCGCGTCATGGTGGGCGGAGATCATGCGCCGCAACGAGGAGACCGCTCCCCTGGACCCGGTGCCGCTGCGCATCGCGAGTGCGACGAACTGACCGCGCGGGACGGAAGCCCGGGGAGCCGAGCCAACCCCGGAGAACAGGAGAGGACCATGTCCGACGCCCGGAAGCACGACCGTGGCGACGCCAAGCACCACAGCCGGACCGACGAGCCGCCGCGGACGGCGCTCGAAGAGGTCCTGCGCGAGGTCGAGGACGCCGAGGCCCGTACGCACGACTCCGCCGGGCAGCGGCGGCACCGGGGCGAGGCCGCCGAGGCCGTCACCCCGAACACCCGCGCCCAGGAGGAGTCCGAGGGCGAGTGACCTGCTCCGGCGGCGCGCCCACCGGGCGCGCCGCCAGGGTGTTCGGCCATAGCCCGCCCGGCCCGGACCGGCGAGCCCCAGCCCGGCGAGCCCCGGCCCGGCGTTGCCACCATGAGGATCACTGCCCGGAGCACACCCCACCCCGAGTTCAACGCGCGTGGATGGCAGGTGACGCCCGGGGTACCCGGGGCGCATGCCACACGTGAGCCAGGAACCACGGCTGCCCTCCGCCCGCGGGCCGGTGTCGGCCGCCGTCGCCGAGTATCTGCGGGGCAGCGGGCCGCTGCCGGGCCATGCGGAGATCGCGGACGCCGCCGCGTACGGCGACGACCTCCAGCTCGCCCTGTACCTCTGCTACGAGCTGCACTACCGCGGCTTCGACGGCGTCGCCCCGGACCTCGAGTGGGATCCGGACCTGCTGCGCACCCGGGCCGCTGTGGAAGACCGCTTCCTGTCCGCCCTGCGCGCGGACACCGCCGTACACGAGAGCGTGGACGCCGCGATCGCGGAACTCCTGGTGGAACCGGTCGACGGCAGCGGCGTCAGCCACTACCTGCGCAAGGAGGGCGAGCTGTGGCAGGTGCGCGAGTACGCGGCCCAGCGCTCCCTGTACCACCTCAAGGAGGCCGATCCGCACGCCTGGGTGCTGCCGCGCCTGTGGGGCAGGGCCAAGGCGGGAATGGCGGCGGTGGAGTTCGACGAGTACGGCGGTGGCCGTGCCGACCGGGTGCACGCGAAACTCTTCGCCGACCTGATGACGGACCTGGGCCTGGACACGACGTACGGCCGCTACCTCGACGCCGCCTGCGCCGAGCTGCTGGCCACGGTGAACCTGATGTCCCTGTTCGGGCTGCACCGGTCCCTTCGGGGCGCGCTGGTGGGCCACTTCGCGGCGGTCGAGATCACCTCCTCGCCCGGCTCACGGCGGCTGGCCGAGGCGATGCGACGCACCGGCGCGGGGCCGGCCGCCGAGTTCTTCTACGACGAGCACGTCGAGGCCGACGCGGTGCACGAGCAGGTCGTACGCCACGAGGTCATCGGCGGGCTGCTCGCCGAGGAACCACAGCTGGCGGCTGACGTGACCTTCGGGATCGACGCGACGGGCCACGTCGAGGACCTGCTGGCCGCCCGCCTGCTCTCGGAGTGGCGGGCCGGGCGGTCCTCCCTGCGGTCTCCCGTTGACATGGAAAGTCCTCATATCTCCTGAATGTCGGGGTACCCGGGCCAGGTGAATCCACTGGTACTGCCACTGGTCCTCCCAGGTGTGTACGCCCCGCAGGAGGACACCGCCCTACTGGCCGGAGCCCTGGCCGAAGAGCCGCTCGGGCCGGGCGCCGACGTCCTCGACGTGGGCACCGGGTCCGGCGCTCTGGCCGTCGAGGCCGCGCGCCGCGGCACCCGGGTGACCGCGGTGGACGTGTCCTGGCGAGCGGTGTGGACGGCACGGCTGAACGCCCGGCGGGCGGGCGTAGCGGTGAGCATCCGGCGCGGGAACCTCTTCGAGCCCGTTCAGGACCGGTTGTTCGACCTCATTCTGGCCAATCCGCCGTATGTGCCGGCCCCCATGGGCGTGCGGTTGCCGCGCGGCCGGGCCCGGGCCTGGGACGCGGGTCGCGACGGGCGTTTCGTGCTGGACCGGATCTGCCGGGAGGCACCCGCCCTGCTGCGGCCCGGCGGCGTCGTCCTGATCGTGCACTCCGCACTGAGCGATCCCGGCCGGACGCTGGAGCATCTGCGCTCGGCCGGGATGAAGGCGTCCGTGACCCGGCGGCGGCACATCGCCTTCGGTCCGGTGCTGCGGTCGCGGGAGGGCTGGCTGCGCGAGCGCGGGCTGCTGTCCCCCGTCGAGGAGAAGGAAGAGCTGGTGGTGGTCCGTGCCGAACTCCCCGTCTGACCGGCCGCGCCGGATCACCGTGCAGCGCCGGGGCCCCCTGTTGGTGGAGGGCCCGGTGGAGGTGGAGCTGGAGGACGGCACCACGGTCTCCTCCGACCGCTTCCGCGTGGCGCTGTGCACCTGCCGCCGCAGCCGGCGGTATCCGTGGTGCGACACCAGCCACCGCGACCGGCCGCACCAGCGCGACGCGTGAAGCACGACGCGTGAAGCACGACGGCGCGCGCATGACCTGAGGGGACGGCGGGCGGCCCCACTCCGCCCGCCGGCCCCCCGGTGCGGGATCACAGGTTCTCGCGAGCAGGGGCGGCACTCCCCATCTGCGGGCCCCTCGGGACACTCACGGGAACGTGCGATCCCGGTCTCAGAAGGTGAAGACGCTGTTCCCGTGGGAGCTCTTCACGCACTCGTTGGCGAAGGTCCGCTGATACGAGACACGCTGGCCGCGCCAGACGCCGTCCACGGTGACCACCACCGGGTCGTACTCCCTCGTGCACAGGACGTCGTCCCGGGCCGCGAGGGCGTCGAAGTCCCCGTCGGCGGCACGCAGTTCCGCGCACGCGGAGGCGGCGGCAGGGTGGGTGCCGGAGGGAGTGGGGGCGCAGCTCAGGGTGACCGCGCGTTCCGGAGTTATGGTGGCGGCGCTGTCGCCGTGACCCGTGGTGAGCACCAGGGCCGAGGGGGCGTAGAGCGAGGCCGGGGTGGCGGGTTCGGCGAGGGCGGCGCCTGCCAGGGGGCCGCAGACGGCGGTGGCCGTCAGACCCAGAATCGCTGCCCAGCGCGCGGTGTTCCGCATTGTGTGCATCCTTCCGCTCGGTTCGACGAGATGTCGGTACGCCGCGATCCGGCTCGATCGGTGCCGGTGCGGCGAGCGCGAGTCTGCCGAGTCCGGCACCGAAACTCACATCGACCCCACCGCTTTCAGTAACATTGCGTATTGAATCAGTGGCGTGAAGTAACAGAATTCGAACGCCTCAAGCCTGTAATCGCACGGGTCTTGATCGCGGGATCCGGCCGAATGGCCGGTATCCCCTCGCCGGGCAATAGGCCTGAAACATTCCGCTTCAGCCGTGGGCGCACTCCTGCTCCGCCCCTTGCGTTCCCTCTCGAACGGAGTAATCGTGATTACATGATTACAACAGAGCAGCGAGAAGAACTGCGCGGCTGGTTCGCCGGCCGCCTGCCGGACGACCTCTTCGAGGCGCTGGTCGAGGTCACGGCCGACCGCGAGGAGATCACCGTCATCGGCCGCGTCCCGGTCCCCCGGTCCGCCGACGACGTCTCGGACGCCGAGCGGGAGGCGACCGTGCAAGGGCGCGTCCAGGAGTTCCGGGAGCGCACCCGGGAGACCCGGATCGCCGTGGCACGGGAGGCCGAGCACCGGTTCGGGCGCAAGGTGTCGTGGGGCGTGGAGTGCGGCGGCCGGCGGGTGCTGTTCACCCATGTGGCGGCGCCCGTGATGACCCGGCTGCGCCAGCCCGAACGCCAGGTCCTCGACACCCTGGTCGCCGGCGGCGTCGCCCGCAGTCGCAGCGACGCCCTCGCCTGGTGCGTCCGCCTGGTCCAGCGCCACACCGACGACTGGCTCGCCGAACTGCGCGACTCCCTCGAACACGTCCAGCGGGTCCGCGCGCAGGGACCGGACACCGAGCCCGCGGATTCCACGACGGACACCGAGTGAGAGGGGGGCGGATGACGCGGGCCTGACCCTCCTCGTCCCCGGCGGGCGAGCCCCCGCGTACCGGCCGGTATGGTCGGGGCGACGCGGCTCGGCGAGGAGAGGCGGGGCGGTACGCATGGGCAAGCACTGGGCGGACTTCCAGTACGAGATCTACCTGAACGGGATGTCGGGCGCCGTACCGCGCCTGCCCACCGATCTGACCCGGCTGGAGGAGCTCACCGAGCAGCGGCTCGGCCCGGGCCCGGTCGGCTACGTGGCGGGCAGTGCGGGCGACGGCAGTACGGCCCGCGCCAACCGGTCCGCTCTCGAGCGCCGCCGGATCGTGCCCCGCATGCTGCGGGACGTGCGCGAACGGGACCTGTCCGTCGAGGTGTTGGGCCGCGCCCTGCCCGCGCCGCTGGCTCTCGCGCCGGTCGGGGTGCTGTCCATCATGCATCCGCAGGCCGAGCCCGCCGCCGCCCGGGCCGCGGCCGCGCAGGGCGTGCCGTACATCCTGTCGTCGGCGTCCAGCACGCCGATGGAACAGGTCGCCGAGGCGATGGGGGACGCCGAGCGCTGGTTCCAGCTGTACTGGCCCAAGGACCCCGAGGTGGCCCGGAGTTTCCTGGACCGGGCGAAGGCGGCCGGGTTCACCGCGCTGGTCGTCACCCTCGACACGCCTCTGCTGTCCTGGCGGCCCCGCGACCTCGACCAGGCGTATCTGCCGTTCCTGCACGGCGTGGGCACCGCCAACTACTTCTCCGACCCGGCGTTCCAGGCGGGCCTGGCCAAGCCGGTGCACGAGGACCCGAACGCGGCGGTGATGCACTTCGTCGGCATGTTCTCCGATCCCGGCAAGACCTGGCCGGACCTAGCGTTCCTGCGGGAGCACTGGGACGGGCCGATCGTCCTCAAAGGCGTGCTGCACCCGGACGACGCACGGTTCGCCGCCGACGCGGGGATGGACGGCGTGGTGGTCTCCAACCACGGCGGCCGGCAGGTGGCCGGCTCGGTCGCGGCGGCCGACGCGCTGCCACGGGTCGCGGCAGCGGTCGGCGACCGTCTGACCGTCCTGTTCGACAGCGGCGTCCGCACCGGGGACGACGTCTTCAAGGCCCTGGCTCTCGGAGCCGAGGCGGTACTGCTCGGACGGCCCTACGTCTACGGCCTCGGACTCGACGGCCAGGCGGGCGTCGAGCACGTGATCCGCTGTCTGCTCGCGGAGTTGGACCTCACGCTGGCCCTGGCGGGCCACGCCACCCCGGCGACGGTCGGGCCCGAGGACCTCAACGAGGAGCCCGCCTGAGCGTCGGGGTGGCGGTTTACACCCCCTAGGTCCGGTCGGACAGTTCCGCCGGCCGGGCGCCGGGGGTCTTCGTCCCGGTGACCGACAGCGAGCCGGGAGTGGCCGTCGAGGCCGGACCGGCCAGCCAGCGCTGCTCGGCGGAGCCGTCGCGGACCTTGACCACGATGTCGGCACCGGGGTCGCCGGAGGTGGCGGCGAGCGCGAGCTGCTCGTCCCAGCGGGGCAGCAACTCGCCCTGCACGGTGAGGTCGTAGCGCACGTCGTCGGCGCGCTTCGTCTTCTCGCCGGCGCAGGTACCGAGGACGACCACCCCGGCGTCGGCGTGCGAGTCCAGGCAGAGGTCGGGGTCCGCCACGCTGCGCAGCAGCCCGTCGCTCTCGTACGACCACTGCTGGGCGGGCGCGGACGAGCAGGCCGCCAGTTCGGTCCCGGCCCCGGACCTCGGTTCGCCCTCGACGGCGAGGCACAGGTCGGCGTCGATGTTGCGCAGCGTGGTGCGCCCCGGCGCGGTGGGGAGCTGAGCGGTGCCGGAGGAGGCGCCCGGCGGGGCCTGCGAACCGGCTCCCGGCGCAGCGCCCACGCCGCCGTTGGCGCTGGTGGAGGCGGCGGGGTCGACGCCGTCCTCACCCGACAGACCGGCCACCAGCACGGTCGCGAGGAGTCCGGCGGAGGCCAGGCCCGCGCCGGTCAGAAGCGTTCGTGAGGAGCGCAGGCCGCGGGGCATGCGGCGGCCCGCGGCGGAAGGCCCCGGCAGCAGCCGCCGGCGTCCGCCGCCGTGCCGGGCGGAGCCGCGGGTGTCGGACGACTCCTGGCTGCGGCCCGGCCGGGTCTCGAGATAGCTCCCGGCACCCCAGCCGAGCACCGCCTCGGCGAGCAGTGCTCCCAGACCGCCCTCGAAATGGCTCAGTTGTTCCGCGGCGTTTCGGCAGAAGCGGCACTCCCCCAGATGCTGCTGGACATCCGGCAGCAGGGCCCCGCCCCGGCGAATCGGCACATCGAGGAGTCGGTTGTAGAAGCGGCAATCCTTGGTCGGCGCGAGTTCCCGATGGGCGAGTACACAACCCTCGCGGAGTTTTTCACGCGCCTGTTCGAGAGCCGCCGACGCGGTGTCGGTGTCCAGGCCCAGGAGAGCTGCGGGGACTCCAATACCCTCCGCCTCCACCTCGACGTGCCACAGCAAACACCGGGCGAGTCCGGGAAGGGCGTGGAATGAACGCTCCGCCAACTTGCGATGTTCGGGCGTCATCGACTTGGCCGCGCGCATACCGCGGCCCCCGGAGGGTTTCCCCAACTCGGGCAGCAGCCCGGATATCCGGTCCTCGGCCGCCCACTGTCTGGTCAGGTCCCGTACGGTCACGAGTAAGCGCGGACGCAGCGCCACGGCGGGCTCGCCGAGGGTGAGGCGGTCGAGGACCTGGTGGAAGGCCGCGGCGGTGACCATGGAGGCGGTCTCCCCCGGGCCGTCGACGCAGATCGCCGCGTACTCGTGGGCGGGCTGCCAGTGCCGCGTCATGAGCAGCGCCACAGACTGGCCGACCTCGACATCCGGCCGGCCTCTCAACGCGACGCCGAGGCTTTCGTCCGATTCCTCGGGAACCCCGCCGGGCGGGGGGTAGGCGGGACGAGGGGGGTGGGGGGTGGGCACTGAGCGGGTTCCTTCCCACGCGCGTGGAACACAGAAGTTCTGGTTGCCGGAAAGGAGCCCGGACCGGCGCGTACCTTTCGGGCGTGGGCGTGGGGAGTGTGAATTCACCGACTTCGTCCGCCCCGGTTCCCCACGGGGTGAATGCGGGCCGGCCCTTACCCCCCACACCGGTTGTTCACCCTTGCACAAGTCACTCACGACCAACAAGGCGCCCGGGCAACATCCACATCATTGAAGGAAAGTCAGATTCGGCCGCGGGCCCGGGCGACTCTCCGGGGTTCGTATCGCCTTTCGCTCCCCGCATGCGCCCCGTGTGAATCACGCGCACACGCCGAAGCGGTACGCACTCTTCCTGCGCACACCTCCGAGCAGTGCACTGGAACCGGCCTTTCCTCGGAGGCCCCGCGCAGGACTGCGGCTCTCCTGCGCGCAGCAGGCCGCCGGCCCCGTTCCTCCGCCCTCGGCCGGCGGCCCCGGGGTGGGCGGGGGGGGGTGCGACGCCCCGGGGAGCGTCAGATCTGCCAGGAGCGCAGCCGGTCGGCCGCGCCGTACACGTCCGTCTTGCCGGAGATCAGGTCACGGGCGAGGTCCACGAGCGCGCCGTACGGCGGGTCCATGCCGACGCCGCTGACGAACATGTACGCCACCGCCGTCGCGCAGGCGAAGCGGGCGTTGGCCGACGGCAGCGGCTTCAGCAGGGCCAGGGTGTGCAGCAGCGCGGCGGCCCGCCAGGCCGGGTCGGAGTCCACGCCCAGGCGCGGCGGGTCGACGCGGTGCCGGGCGACGGCGGCGACCAGGGCGGAGAAGTCGTTGATCGTGGGCTGGTCGGGCAAAACCTCTTCGTGCCGCTGGAGCAGCCAGGGCACGTCGATATGGACGACAGCGACCATGGGTCAGGCGACCCGCCCCTCGCTCTTGACCGGCGACTCGTCGTCCGGGAAGGCCTCGGCGAACTCGTCGGCATGGGACGCGAAGAAGCGGCGGAACGCCTCCGCGCCCTCCTGCAGCGCACGGTGCCGGGCGATGTCGGCGGCGGCCGCCTCCCGGACGAGGGCCTTCATGGACGTACCGCGCTCCTTGGCGATCTGCCGCAGGTCCTCTAGCTCGCGGTCGCTGAACTCCACGTTGAGAGCTGGCATGCCCCTACGGTACCGCGAGGGTACTTATGCGTAAATACCCGCAGGTCAAGCACACTACTGTGTGGTACCGACGGCACCGGGAAGCCGGGCCAGGCACCCGCCGGGCGAGAAACCGGAATCGTCTTGGACCACGGCCGGTGAGGGGCTCCATGACCGCGCTCATGGAGCCCCCGCTACCGCTTGGCCCGGCGGCTACTCCTGGTCCGCCACGAAGGAGGCCATCCGGGTCAGGGCCGAGTTCCAGTTGATGGTGTGCTCGTTCGTCGACCACGACTGGATGTCGTCGATGTAGCAGAACTGGCCGACGCAGCCCTGGAGTTTGCCCTGCGCGAAGGGGTCCTGGATGCTCGAGTTCGGTCCGCCCGCGAGGGTCCCGTCGGGCGGGGCCGGCAGGCTCGGGTCGAGCTGGCGGGCGTACCAGCGGCTGTGCTGGTTGTGGGCGGCGACCTCGCCGTAGCCGGTCACGTACGACATGTTCAGCGCGTTGCGTCCGAAGACGTAGTCCATGCTCTGGACGGCCCCGTCCCGGTACTTCGCGGCGCCGCTGATGTCGTACGCGGTGGCGATGACGACCGCGTTGTGCAGGATCTGGTGGTTGGAGCCCCAGTCGTAGAGGTTGTCGGCGGGGGCGTAGGGCATGCCGTACGGCTGAGCTTTCAGGGTGGTCAGATAGCGGTCCGCGCCCTTGATCACCGACTGGCGCACCTTGTCGCGGCCGGGCAGTCCGCTCGGCACCGTCGCGAGGTCGAGGCGGGCCGCCGCGGCCGTCCTGGCCCAGTCGTAGCCGAGCGGGCCGAAGATGTCGGCCGTGTGCACGGGCGAGGCGAGGACGTGGTCCGCGAACGCCTTCTCCCCCGTGGTCAGGTACAGCTCGGCGGCCGCCCAGTAGAACTCGTCGGTGGCGTCGGAGTCGGCGTAGGCACCGCCGCCGATGCCGTCGTTCGGGTCGGCGTACATCGCGGGGTGCGCCCGGGCCGCCGTCCAGGCCTTGCGGGCGGCCGCGAGGGCCTTCGCCGCGAACGCCTTGTCGTAGGGCCGGTACAGGCGCGCCGCCTGCGCGGCCGTCGCCGCCAGGTTCAGGGTGGCCTGGGTGCTCGGCGGGTGCAGTTCGCGCTTCTGCGGGTCCTCACCGGGCAGCAACGGCAGGCCGGTCCACTGCTCGTCGTGCACCTTGTGGTGGGCCATGCCGGCCAGTGGCTGTCCTTCCGGCACCTGCATCTTCAGCAGGAAGTCGAGCTCCCAGCGGACCTCGTCGAGGATGTCCGGCACCTTGTTGCCGCTCTCCGGGATGGCGAGGGAGCCGTCGCCCAGCTTGGCCGGCTGCCCGGTGCGGGCGATGCGGGACCGTTCGTAGGTGCTCAGCAGCTCCCAGGTGGAGATGCCGCCGTTGACGACGTACTTGCCGTGGTCGCCGGCGTCGTACCAGCCGCCGGTGACGTCGAGCGTGTAGTCGCAGACGCCGGGCTGACAGGGCACGTTCGAGTCGCCCTGGTTGGGCGCCACGTCGACGTGTCCGGCCGCGCGGCCGTAGCCCGGACGCAGGTCGTCGCGGATCGCGATGCCGCTGCGCTGGGGGTAGTAGTACTTCACGGCGTCCAGGCGCAGCTTCTCGTAGGCGCCCGTACCGATGTCGAAGGGGTGGCTGGTCTCGCCGTCGGCGACCAGGGTGAGGCCGGTGCCCCGCTTCTTGTAGGCGCCGAAGTCGATCGAGTGGACGTTCTGTCCGGAGGAGGCGTCGGTGCCGCGCGGCACGGTCGTCCCGTGGGCGACCACCGCGCCGCCGGAGTTCTTGAGCTGCCAGGGCAGTTTCGCACTCGCGTCGGTGACCAGCGTGGCGTTCTTCGGGCCGGCGGGCAGATAGGCGACCTGGTTGACCCGCACCCGGGGCCCGGTGTCGGGCTCGTAGACCTCGGGCGGGACCCCGCCCAGCAGCGACACGTCGTCCATACAGAAGCGGAACGGGTCGGCGCTGCCGCCGAGTTGGAAGCCGACCTGGCCCTGAGCGGTGTCGACGGGCGAGGTGAACGTGTAGGAGTAGGAGTTCCCCGACACGCTGAGCTGCGGGGTCACCTCGAAGTAGGTGTCGTACGGCGCGACCGACAGGCCGACGATCGCGCGCACGACGTGTCCGTCGGGCGTGCCGTTGGCGGTGAAGGAGAGCTTGTACGACTCGCCCTTGACCAGGGTGAGGTCGTTCTGGCCGACCGCGGCGTCCCAGCGGTTGGCGGTGCCGCCCGGCACGTCCGCGCACAGCTGCCCCTCGGACAGACCGGCGGTGACGTTGCTGGACGCCCACCAGGGGGCGGTGGTGGTGTCGAAGGTGCCGTTCTCCAGCTGCTCGACCTCGTCGGCGGCGGCGCCGGGGGCGGGGAGGCCCACGAGTGCCGTCGCCACCAGGGCGGTCAGGGACAGCAAGGCGGTTCTGCGTCGTTTCACGTCTGGGCTCCTCGGGGGAGGTGCGGGGTGACGCTCGTCGTGGGAGCGCTCCCAGAAGCGGACGCAGGCCATGTTTGTTCCAGGCATGACACCCCGTCAACGGTCCGGACGGGACTGGTTTCCCGTCCGGGCCGTGATGTCACCGGTTCAGCCGGCCGGCACCTCCAGCCTGCTGATGCGTATCCCTCCCCGGGCTTCGCCGGGATGGGCGCTGGTCAGCGTGAGGCGCAGCCGGGAGCCGCGGGCGGCGTCGAAGGTGATGACCGTCGGTTCGTCCGAGGCCGTGCCCCAGTCGACGGACGCTCCCTCCACGGGCAGATACCGGTCGCCGTCCCACACCTCGGCCTCCACGGAGGCGGGCAGGCTGTGGGCCGCGCCCAGGGTGAAGGAGACCTCCGCCCGCGCGAAGGTGCGGGTCCGTCCGAAGTCCACGCAGACCCAGTCCTCGGCCCGGGCGCCGCTGAACGCGGGCAGCAGGGCGGTGGCCGCCTTGCTGAAGGCGTTGGACCAGCCGGTGGCCGGGTCGCCGTCGAGCATCGCGGCGGGCAGCGTGTCGGGGCGCCCGGAGTAACTGGCGTCGGCGTGGGGGTGGTTCGGGGGCGCCGGGTGGTCGGGCTCGAAGGCGGACGCCGGGGTGGTGGCCGCCGACCGGGCGTGCGTGGTGCGCACGGTGGCGGTGTCCGGCCGAAGGCCCGCCACGCGGGCGGTGACCTTCAGGGCGCCCGGTTCGGTGCCGGACCGCACGATCGCGAGGGCCTTGCCGTTGAAGGCCGTGCGGGTGCTCGCCTGGTAGCGCTCGGCGCTCTCCTCGCGTCCGTTGTCGAGCCCGGCGAGTGAGCCGCCGCGCACGGTGAAGGAGATCAGGTGCTCGGCGTCGGGCACCACCACCCCGCGGGCGTCGACGATGTCAGCGGTGACGAAGAGCAGTGAACGGCCGTCGGCGGGAAGGGACTTGCGGTCGGCGGTGAGCCGTACGGCGTGCGGTTTCCCGGCGGTGCGCAGGACGTCGGTGGCGACCACCTTGCCGCCCCTGCGTGCCACCGCCTTCAACTCGCCCGGCCGGTAGGGCACCTTCCAGGTCAGGTGGAGTTTGCCCGCGCTGCCGTTCGGGCTGGTGTAACTGCCCGGATAGGGGCCGTCGATGAAGGTCTTGTCGTCGCCGGTGGCTTCCGTGGTCTCCAGGTAGGCACGGCCGTCGGTGGTCTTCTTCGTGTCGAAGTTCCGGGTGCCGAGGGACCTGCCGTTGAGGAACAGCTCGACGGTGGCGACGTTGGAGTACGCCCACACCTCGACGGTGTCGCCCTCCTCGTGGTTCCAGGTCATCGGCAGCAGATGGACCATGGGCTCGTGCGTCCACTGGCTCTGGAACAGGTAGTACATGTCCTTCGGGAAGCCGGCGGTGTCGACCGCGCCGAAGAAGGACGCCTTCACCGGGAAGACGTCGTAGGGCGTGGGTTCCCCGATGTAGTCGATGCCCGACCACAGGAACTCACCGGTGAACCACTTGCGGTCCCGGTCCTTCTTGTGGCCGTACTCGCCGCTCATGGTCCAGGAGGCGAGGTTGTTGTCGTACGACGAGGTCGCCCGCCGGCCAGGCGTGTGGTTCTCGCCGGTGTTGAGGCGCTCCGGCTCCTGGTAGGCGCCTCGGGTGGAGGTCTCCGAGGACGACTCGGACTCGAAGAGGAACAGGTGCGGGTAGCGGGCGTGCAGGGCGTCCACCGACTTGGCGGTGTTGTAGTTGAGGCCGAGGCCGTCGATCTTGGCGAGGATCAGGTCGCCCGGGGAGCCCTCGGCGGGCACCGTGCGGTGCCGGTGGGAGCCGATCACGACCGGGCGGGTGTCGTCCGACGCCTTGACCGCGGCGATCAGCCGGTCGGCCATGGCGAGGCCGGAGGTCGAGGTGAACTCGGAGATCTCGTTGCCGATCGACCACATGACGACGGCCGGCGAGTTGCGGGCGGCCAGCACCATCTCGGTGATGTCCCGGTGGGCCCACTCGTCGAAGAACCGACCGTAGTCGTAGCGGGTCTTGGGGCTCTTCCAGCAGTCGAAGGCCTCCACCATCATCACGATGCCCAGCTCCTCGCAGACCTCGATCATCTCCGGGGAGGGCGGGTTGTGGGAGGTGCGGAAGGCGTTGACGCCCATCGACTTCATGATGGTCATCTGTCTGCGGATCGCGTCGATGCTGACGGCGGCGCCGAGCGCGCCCAGATCGTGGTGCAGGTCGACGCCCTTGAGCTTGGCGTAGCCGCCGTTGAGGTGGAAGCCCTCGTCGGGGTCGAGGCGGAAGGTGCGGATGCCGAAGGGGGTGCGGTAGGTGTCGACGGTCTTGCCGCCGACCCGCAGTTCGGTCTCCAGGGTGTAGCGGTGAGGGGCGGCGAAGTCCCAGAACTCGGGTCTGGGGACGGTGAGTTCGTGGGTCTCGGTCGCCTCGGTCTCGACGCCGACCGTGGTGGCCGTACGGGCCACCGTACGGCCCGCCGGGTTTCTGATCCGCGAGCGGACCTCGACCTCGCTCGCGGTGCCGGTCCCGTTCAGCACGGAGGTTCGTACCCGGACGAGCGCCCGCTCGTCGGTGATGTCCGGTGTGGTGACGTACGTGCCCCAGCGCGCCACCCGCACCGGTTCCGTGACCACCAGGCGGGCCTCGCGGTAGATGCCGCTGCCCGAGTACCAGCGGCTGCTGGGGAGCCGGTTGTGCACCTTGACCGCGATCACGTTCTCGGTGTCGCCGTCGGTGTGCAGCAGGTCGGTGACGTCGAAGGCGAACCCGGTGTAGCCGTAGGGGTGACGGCCCACCTCGGTGCCGTTGCAGTAGACGTGGGAGTCCATGTAGACGCCGTCGAACTCCACCGATATCCGCTTGCCGGCCAGGGCGGGCGGCAGCGTGAAGGCGAGGCGGTACCAGCCCAGGCCGCCGGGGAAGAACCCGGTCCCGCTGGTGGTGCCGTGCTGCGTGGTCGGCGCCAGCTCGATGCTCCAGTCGTGCGGCACCGCCACCTCGCGCCACGCCGAGTCGTCGTACCCCGGGGCGGCGGCATCGGCGTACTCACCGGTCGGATCCGTGATCCCGCCCGGGTTGACCAGCGCGAAGCGCCAGCCGTCGCGCAGCGCGACCGTGCGGCGGCCGGACGCGGCCCCGGAGGCCTCGGCGGCCGACGCCGCCGAGGTGCCCAGGAGCGCTCCGGTCGCCGGAGCGGCGGCGGAGGCGAGCAGAAGCGATCTGCGAGTGACCGTCATGACGGCTCTCCCTCATCAGGGCCCAGAAGTACTCACAACTGATCGTGAACAAACAGATTCTGACGTGATGCCACGCGAACCCGTCAAGGGTGCGGTGAGCCGCTTCCGCCCCAGGCGTCACATCGGCCGGATTTCCCCCTTGACCACCGCTTTCCGGCAGATCCCGCCCGCACAGGGGTTCCGGTCCGCGCGAGAGCGCGACCCACTAGGCTGGGAACGATGTGGCGCGCCTGTTCACTGTGAGTGTCCGCGATGGAGTGGCGACGATGAGTCCGGTGTATCCGTTCGACGATGCCGCGACAGCGCGGGCTGTCATCGACGACGCGGGCACGCTGGTCGAGTGGAACGAGGGCGCGCGCCTGCTGCTCGGCTGGCCGGCCGTCGAGGTCGTGGGCCGCCCGGCGACGGACCTGCTGGTCAGCACCGGCCAGGACGCCGTGCGGATGCCCGAGCGGGCTCGCTGGGACGGCACCCTCACCCTGCGTCACCGCAACGGCTCGACGGTGGCCGTCTGGCTGCTCGCCCACCACAAACACGCGGCGGACGGCTCCCGCCACTGGCTGGTGGTCACCCCGCTGACCGGCGACGGCCCGCACGCGCCCGACGACCCGCTCGACCGGGCCGAGCTCGTCCAGTCACCGTGCGCCGTGGCGATCTACGACGAGCGGCTGCGGCTACGGCGGATGAACAGCGCCATGGCCGAGGTCCTCGGACTGCCCGAGGAGCGGGTGCGGGGGCTGCGGGTGCCCGAGATGAGCGGCCGCCCGCAGAGCGACGACATCGAGCAGCACCTGCACCGGGTGCTCGCCACCGGCCGGGGCCACGACGTGCGCACGTACGTGCCGATCGGCGGGGACGGCCGGATGAACGCCTGGCTGGCCCGGGTGGCCCCGATCACCGACGTCAAAGGACGCGTGCGGGGGGTGTGCGTGGCCGCGCACGACTTCACCGACCAGTACCAGGCCCAGGAGCGGCTCCAACTCGTCAACGAGGCCAGCGTCCGCATCGGCACCACCCTCGACGTCACCCGGACGGCCCAGGAGCTGGCGGACGTCTTCGTCCCCGCCCTCGCCGACTTCGTCAGTGTCGACCTGCTGGACCCGCCGGAGGCCGGGGGTGAGCCCTTCACCGGCCGGCCGACCGCCCCGGTGCGGCTGCGCCGGGCGGCCCACCGGTCCGTGAACCCGGGCAGCCCTGAGGCGGTGGCCAAGCCGGGCCAGCTCGAGGTCTACCCCACCCCCTCCCCCCAGGCCGACTCCCTGGAGGCCGGCCACACCATCGTGGCGTCGACGGAGACCCGCGACCTCGTCGAGTGGCTGGCCTGGGACCCGGTGCGCGCGGACCGGGTCAGGGAGTACGGCATCCACTCCACGATGTCCGTGCCGATCCAGGCCCGCGGCCAGACCCTCGGCGTCGCCGTGCTGACCCGGTTTCGGCGTCCTGACTCGTTCACGCCGGACGACGTCCTGCTGGCCGAGGAGGTCACGGCCAGGGCGGCCGTCTGCATCGACAACGCCCGCCGCTACTCCCGCGAGCGGGAGACCGCCCTCGCCCTGCAGCGCAGTCTGCTGCCCCGCTCGCTGCCGAGCACCGCCGCCGTGGAAGCCGCCTCGCGTTATCTGCCGGCCGCCCGCGCGGGCGGTGTGGGCGGCGACTGGTTCGACGTGATCCCACTGTCCGGGATGCGGGTCGCGATGGTCGTCGGGGACGTCGTCGGCCACGGCATCCAGGCCTCGGCCACGATGGGCCGGCTGCGCACCGCCGTCCGCACCCTCGCCGACATCGACCTGGCCCCGGACGAGCTGCTGACCCACCTCGACGACCTCGTCGTACGGCTGTCCGCGGAGGCCGGCGGCGACGGCAGCCCCGGCGAGGTCGGCGCCACCTGCCTGTACGCGGTGTACGACCCGGTGTCGCGGCGCTGCACCCTGGCCCGGGCCGGGCATCCGGCACCGGTCATGCTGCCGCCGGGCGGGCCGCCCCGGGAGGTCGACCTGCCGCCGGGGCCGCCGCTGGGTCTGGGCGGGCTGCCGTTCGAGTGCGCGGAGCTCGAACTGGCCGAGGGCACCGTGCTGTCGCTCTACACCGACGGGCTGATCGAGACCCGCGACCGGGACGTCGACGCCAGCCACGCGCTGCTCCGCGACGCCCTCGCGGCGCCCTCCGGATCGCTGGAGGAGACCTGCGACCGGGTCCTGCACGGCCTGCTCCCGCCGGGCGGCGCGCTGGACGACGTGGCGCTGCTGCTGGCCCGCACCCGGGGGCTGCCCGCCTCCCAGGTCGCCACCTGGGACATCCCTGCCGACCCGGCACTCGTCGCGCCGATCCGCAAGCAGGTCGTCGCCCAGCTCGCCCGCTGGGACCTGAGCGAGGTGACGTTCACCGCCGAGCTGGTGGTCAGCGAGCTCGTCACCAACGCCATCCGGTACGGCGCCCGCCCCATCAGGCTCCGGCTGATCCACGACGAGACCACCCTGATCTGCGAGGTCTCGGACACCAACCACACGGCTCCGCATCTGCGCCGCGCCAAGACCTGGGACGAGGGAGGCCGCGGTCTGCTGCTGGTGGCCCAGCTCACCCAGCGCTGGGGCAGCCGGCACACCACCGACGGCAAGACCATCTGGTCGGAGATCTCGCTCGTCGACGAGGAGTGAGCCGGGCCCCGGCGCCCGCGGTGTCCCGGGGCCCGCGGTGTCCGGGGCCTGCGGTGTCCCGGGGGCACCGGCGTGTTCACCTCGTGTGACGGGATACCCGGGTGACGGGATACCCGCGTGCGAGCTTCCGGGAGTGTGGACGGACATGGCGAACACGTCCCAGGGTGTGCGACGGGCGGCACTGCTCGCGAGCGCGGCCGCCGCGCTCGGCCTGCTGACCGCATGCGGCGGCGAAGACGGCACGGGGGGCACCGCGCAGAGGGTGGCAGGTACGCCCGCGGCCGAGAACCCGTCGCCTTCCGTGAGCCCCCGCTGTCACACCTCGCAGCTGCGCGCCTTTGTCGGGCGCAACGACCCGGGAGCCGGGCAGTGGAACTTCCCGATCGTCCTGACCAACACCTCCGGCCGCGGCTGCACCGTGCGCGGCTACCCCGGCGCCGCCTTCCTCGACGCGTCCGGCAAGCAGCTCGGGCCGGACCCGAGGCGCTCCCCCGCCACTCCCGTGACGGTCACGCTGGCGCCCGGGGCGAGCGCCTGGGCCGGGCTGACGTTCTCCCACCCGGAGGTCAGCGGGGCACGGTCCGCCACACCGGCATCGCTGCTGGTGACCCCGCCGGGCGAACGGGAACCGCTCAAGGTCGCCTGGACGGCCGGGCGGGTACCCGTGTCCGGCAACGCCTCCACGGTGTTCCTGACCGCCTTCTCCCCCGGCACGGCTCCCTGAGCCGGTGAAGCGGGCAGCACCAGGGCCCGGCGGGCCGCGGGCGGGCACCCGGACCCAGGCGGCGGCCTCTTACCATCGCCTGGTTTGATGGCCCGGCCCCATTTGGTCAAGCATTGAAGGATCAAGCCCTGAACGCCCCGCTCGCCGAAGCCCTGTCCGTCATCCTGCTCGTCGCCGTCCTCGCCTGGGCGGTAGTGCGCCCCTTCGGCTGGCCGGAGGCGGTGATGGCGGTTCCCGCGGCGGGAGTGGCCATCGCCACCGGGGCGATCTCCCTGGAGCACGCGCGGGCGGAGGCCGAGCGGCTCGGCCCGGTGGTCGGATTCCTCGCCGCGGTACTGGTGCTCGCCCACTTCTGTGACGTCGAGGGTCTCTTCCAGGCATGCGGGGCATGGCTCGCCCGCCGGGCGGCCGGGTCACCCGGGCGGCTGCTGACCGGGGTGTTCGTCCTGGCCTCGACGATCACGGCCGTGCTCAGTCTGGACGCCACCGTCGTGCTGCTGACGCCGGTGGTGTTCGCCACCGCCGCCCGCATGGGTGTCCGGGCCAGGCCGCACGTCTACGCGTGCGCGCACCTGTCCAACACGGCCTCGCTGCTGCTGCCCGTCTCCAACCTCACCAACCTGCTGGCGTTCACCGCGAGCGGGCTGAGCTTCACCCGGTTCGCGGCGCTGATGACGCTGCCCTGGCTGGTCGCGATCGTCGCCGAGTACGCGGTCTTCCGGCGCTTCTTCGAGGCCGACCTGTCGGAGGTGGTCCACACCCCCGACACCGCCGAGGCACCCGAGCTGCCGGTGTTCGCGCTGGTCACCGTCGCCTGCACGCTGGCCGGGTTCGTGGTGACCTCCGCCCTCGGCGTCGAACCGGCCTGGGCCGCGCTGGCGGGGGCGCTGGTGCTGGCCGGCCGGGCGCTCCTGAGGCGCAAGGCCGGGCCGCTCAACGTGGTGCGGGCGGCGGCGCCGGGGTTCCTGGCGTTCGTGCTCGCGCTCGGTGTCGTGGTGCGCGCGGTGGTCGACAACGGCCTCGCCGACGCGCTGCGGCAGGCGCTGCCCGACGGGACGGGCCTGCTCGCGCTGCTCGGCCTCGCCGTGCTGGCCGCCGTCCTGGCGAACCTGATCAACAACCTGCCCGCGGTGCTGGTCCTGCTGCCGCTGACCGCCGCCGCCGGGCCCGGCGCCGTCCTCGCCGTGCTGCTCGGCGTGAACATCGGGCCCAACCTGACGTACGCCGGTTCGCTGGCCACGCTGCTGTGGCGGCGCATCGCGCACGAGCAGGGACACGACGTCCGGTTGCAGGAGTTCACCCGGCTGGGCCTGCTCGCCACACCGGCCGCGCTGGTGTCCGCCGTGGTCGCCCTGTGGGCCTCGCTCCAGGTCGTCGGGGCCTGACCGGGCCGGCCCCGAGAGCGGAGGCCGGGGCGTCGGTCAGCGCCCGCCGGGGCCGGGCCCGTAGCCTCCCCAGCCGCCGTTCTGGCCGCCCCCCGAGCAGTAGTACGGGTTGTAGTAGCAGGGCCCGTCCGCGGGGTAGGGGTACGAGGGCGTCGGCGTGGGCGAGGCCTCGGGGGACGAGGGTGTCGCGGACGGCGTGGGCGAGGCCTTCTTCGGAGTCGGCGTCTTCGAGGGCTCGGGCGCGGGCTGCGGGGTGTCGACGGGCCTGCTGTCCGCGCCCCAGTTGACGACCTCCATCTGGAGGTCGGTCTTCGAGGTGTCGATCACCCAGCGCTGGGCGGGGGCGTCGTCGCGGGACTTCAGGACCAGCGAGCCGCCTCCGTCGGTGGCGGCGGGGGTCAGGGCCAGGTCCTGGTCCCAGCGCGGCACCAGGATGCCCTGGAGGGTGAAGTCGTAGCGGACGTCCTTGCCGTCCGTCTCGGCCGTGCCCCGGCACGGGGCCAGCCGCACCGAGTAGCCGAGGTGGGAGTCCAGGCACAGGTCGGGGGCGTCCGCGTTGCGCAGCAGCCCGTCCGGCTCGTACCGCCACTGCTGGGCGGCCTCCGAGGAGCAGTCGGTGAGCTCGGTCTCCGCGCCCTCGACGGCCTTCTCGCCGACGACACCCACGCACAGCCCGGACGCCACGTTGTGCAGTCGGCCGCGCAGGGTTCCCTGCTCGGCGTCGGCGGCACCGGCCCAGGACGGGTCGGCGGTCGCGCTGCCCGGGTCGGCGTCGGGCGCCCCCGAGGTGCGGTCTTCGTCGGCCTGGCCGGTGCCGTCGGAGGTGCCGAGGGAGGACCACAGGACCAGGGGAAGGACGACCAGGCCGCTCACGGTCAGGACGGCGGCGCCCAGGTTGCGTCGGGCCGCGCGACGGGCGGCCTTGTGGGCGGAACGCCGGGAGGCGGTACGGGGACCGGCCGGTGGTGCGGAGGGACGGGACGGGGCGCCGGGGACGGTCGAGGGGTCCGGGCCGGGGCCGGCCGGGGGCGCCGGGGTCGCTCGAGCGGGCGTCTCGAAGGCGTCGAAGGCCACGGTCGCGGGGGCGGCGGCGTCGCCCTGGGCGGCCGGGGCCGGGGCGGCTTCCGTCGCCGGCATGAAGGACTCCCCCACGAAGGGCGGGCGCTGGGCCAGGGCCTCCGCCTCCCTCTCCGTGTCGTCGGGAACGTCCTGCGCGCGTGCGCGTGCCTCCACATAGGCGTGGGCCGCCCAGCCGAGGACCGCCTCGGCCAGGGCCTCGCCCAGGCCCTGGTTGAACTGGTGCAACTGGTCGGCGGTGTACCGGCAGTGCTTGCAGCGCTCCAGGTGCCCGCGCAGATCGGTGTCGATGTCGGCACCGCCGCGCCGGTAGGTCACGTCGAGCAGCCGGAGGTAGTGGCGGCACTCCTGCTCCGGGGCGAGTTCGCGGTGGACCTGGAGGCACTCCTCACGCAGGCGCTCGCGGGCCCGCCCCAGTTCGACGCGGGCGTCCTCCTCCTGCAGGCCCAGCAGTGCGGCCGGTACGCCGAGCGGTTCGGCCTCGACCTCGGTGTGCCACAGCACGCAGCGGGCCGTCTGGGGCAGCCGCTGGAAGGCGCCGGACAGCAGGCGGCGGTCGGCCGGCGGCAGCAGCCGGGCGGCGGCACGCTCCCCACCGCCGGCCTCGGTCCGCAACTCCGGGTGCAGCAGCTCGCGTCGGCGGTCGGTGTCCCACTCCGCCGCGATGCGGCGCACGGTGACGAGAAGCCGGGGGCGCCAGGCGGACGTCGGCCCGTTGTGCCGCAGCGTCTCTCCGAAGAGCCGGGTGAAAGCGGCGGTCGTGAGCATTCCCGCCGGGCGAGCGCCGTCCGTGCACAGCCGTGCGTAGGCGAAAGCCGCTTCCCAGTGCCGGTCGAGGAGTTCACCGACGGGCTGGAGCGCGGGTGTCGCCCCACTCCACTTCCTGAGCTCGGCGCTCAGTTGCTCGTCCGTGGCGTCGGAGGGACGAGCAGGAGTCGGGGAATTCGACAGGCCTGCGTCATTCACGGCGGCATTCCTCCCGAGGGCGTGCAGCATAAAGTCCATACCAAGGGGTATGCGGTGCCGCCGACGAAGCGCCGGGGTCCATCCGCACCGGTGTCGGCATCTCGAACGCCCGCCAAGGGCAGCTCTTTTGAAGCGTGGGGAGCGTACAGGAGTGGCCTCGTGCGCACCGGAGAGCGTCATTGTCCGTGCGCCGACAAGGCACACCTTTGCACAGGTCATCGAGATGTAACAAGGGACCCCTGGGTTTTGTGCATTGCGTGACCACCGAGAGTATTTGACGAACGGTCAAGGTCGGCGCCTTTACGACCGCTTTGCGTACGCCGCACTTTCGGCACCGTAAATGGTAACGGTATTCACTTGGCCCGGCGGTGACTTCCGGCCAACCATTGAACGGCCACTCCACCGCGCATTCGACCGGTCTCCACCGTTCAGCCGTCAACCATTGGGCCACCCGACCGGTAGGCGCCGGGCGGCAGGCCGTAGCGCTCACGGAAGACCCGGTTGAAGTGGAACGGACTGACGAACCCGGATGCCGCGGCCACGCGCTCCACGGGCAGGTCGGTGCTCTCCAGCAGCCGGGCGGCGTGGTGCAGGCGGGCCTCGCGCAGCGCACGCATCGGCGACCGGCCGAGCTGCTCGGTGAAGAGGTGGGCGAACCGGGAGGGGGACAACCCCACACCCGCGGCGAGCGATTCGACGGTGTGCGGTGCCCCGGGGTCGGCCGCGACCATCTCCTGGGCCCGGCGCACCCGCGGGTCGACGCCTGGACGGGGCGACGGCGTGCGCGCGGTGCCGGCGGTGAGTAGGACGACCTCCTCCAGCGCGCACAGCGCGAGTTCACGGGCCGCGGCGCCGTGCGCGACGGCGACCTGCTCCCGGTCGGCCGCCGGTCCGGGCGGCGTCCCGGTGCCCGTCCAGCGGGCGGCGGTGAGCATCCGGCCGAACGCCGCCTCGATCCGGGCGTGCGCGTCGGCCGGGGTCGGAGGAAGGACGTACATGCCCTCGCCGACCTCGAACGGGCCGAGCCAGGCGGCCCAGGACGGTCTGGCCTGGCAGTGCGCCCACCAGAACCGCCAGTGCGGGGCGGCCCCCTCGACCCCGTAGTCGTGACGGACGCCCGGGGCGAGCACGACCAGGTCCCCGACCCCGGCCCGGGTGTGGGCCGCCCCCTGGCGCAGTTCCCCCCGCCCGCCGGTCGTCCAGGTGAACAGCCAGCTGTCGGCGCCGCGGGGCCGGCTCACTCCGTACCCCGGCGGCTGGTCGAAGTGTCCGACCACGACCAGGCCGGGCGGTGGGCCCGGATCGGCGGGTGCAGCAGTCCTGGGCAATCCGTCAGCGGTCACGGGCATCCTCCTGTGCGGCGCGGCGTCCTAGCGTGTCGTACCGAAGGCACCCGACCGAGGAGTGAACGCATGACAGCCATGGACATCGGCGCCTTTGGTGCTCCCATCCTGCCCGAGGACGGACTGCGGCGGTTTCGCGAGGACGGTTTCACCGTCGTGCGCGGGCTGTTCGGCCATGACGAGATCGAACGGCTGCGTGCGGAGTTCACGGCGCTGCACGCGGCCGGACCGGTGCCCGGGCACTTCGAGCCGCGCCCTTCGGCGGATCCGCTGCACCGTTACCCGAGGGTGATGTTCCCGCACGAGTTCCACGCGTTGTCACGGCGTGTGCTGCTGGATCCGCGGCTGCGCGGCGTGCTGGAGACGCTGCTGGGCGAGGAGGTGCTGGCCGCGCAGAGCATGTTCTACTTCAAGCCGCCGGGGGCGCGGGGGCAGGCGCTGCACCAGGACAACTTCTACCTGCGGGTGGAGCCGGGCACCTGTGTGGCCGCCTGGATCGCCTGTGACGTCATCGACCGGGACAACGGCGGACTCGAGGTCGTCCCCGGCACCCACCGGATGGACCTGTTCTGCCCCGAGGAGGCGGACGCCGAGGTGTCGTTCGCCCGGGAGTTCGTGCCCCCGCCGCCGGGCCTCACGGCCGTACCCGTCGACATGGAGCCGGGGGACGTCCTGTTCTTCAACGGCAGCCTGGTGCACGGCTCGCAGCCCAACCACAGCGCCGACCGGTTCCGCCGCTCGTTCATCGGCCACTACGTCGGCCGTTCCGCCGAGCGCATCGGCCAGCACTACCGCACGCTGTCGATGTCCGGCGACCGGGTGCCGTTGGCGGAGAGCGAGGGCGCGGGCCCGTGCGGCACGGAGTTCGCGCCGCACGGGCCGCACTAGGCACGCCTTTGGTGGACGTCCCTTTGGTGGATCATCCGTGCCCGACGATCGGGTGCGGGGCGTAGGGCCGCTCCAGTTCCTCGATCTCCTCGTCGCCGAGTACGAGTTCGACGGCGGCGACCGCGTCCTCGATGTGCCGGTCCTGGCCGCGCCGACGATCGGTGCGGCCACCGTCTCCCGCTGCAGCAGCCAGGCGAGGGCCACCTGGGCACGTGGCACGCGCCGGTCCCCCGCGATGCGGGTGACGGCCTCGACGATGGCGCGGTCGCCGTCCGGGTAGAGACGGCTGCCGAAGTCGTCGTTGGCGCTGCGCTCGGTCACCGTGCCCCAGTCCCGGGTGAGGCGTCCGCGGGCCAGCGGGCTCCACGGCAGCACGCCGACGCCCTGGTCCGCGCAGAGCGGCAGCATCTCCCGTTCCTCCTCGCGGTAGAGGAGGTTGTAGTGATTCTGCATGGACACGAACTTGGTCCAACCGTGCCGCTCGGCCGTGTACTGCATCTTGGAGAACTGCCAGGCGTACATCGAACTCGCCCCGATGTAGCGCACCTTGCCCGCCTTCACCAGGTCGTGCAGGGCCTCCATGGTCTCCTCGACCGGGGTGTGCGGGTCGTAGCGGTGGATCTGGTAGAGGTCGACGTAGTCGGTGCCGAGGCGGCCGAGGCTGTGGTCGATCTCGGTCATGATCGCCTTGCGGGACAGGCCGTGCGCGTTGGGTCCCGGCCGCATCCGCCCGTTCACCTTGGTCGCGAGCACGATCTCGTCACGCCGGGCGAAGTCGGCGAGCGCCCGGCCGACGATCTCCTCGCTGGTGCCGTCGGAGTAGACGTTGGCGGTGTCGAAGAAGTTGATCCCGGCCTCCAGCGCCTGCCGGACCAGCGGGCGCGAGGTCTCCTCGTCGAGGGTCCACTCGTGCACGCCCCGGTCGGGCAGACCGTAGGTCATGCAGCCCAGACAGATCCGCGAGACGTCCAGGCCCGTCGAACCGAGCTTCACGTACTGCATCGTTGCCGCTCCTGCCTTCGGGATGGGTTCCAGGGGAGCGTAACGACCCCGCCCGCGACCGGGGCCCGGCGGCGACGCCCGTCGGCCACAGCACCCGGCTCCCCCGCGAAACCCGCCGCACGTCCCGGTCCCACTCACCCCAGCAGGTCCAGTGCCCTCTCCCACCCGAAGTCGGGCCGGGTTCCGTCCTGCCCCGGCTCCCCGGAGTACGGCTCGCCGAACCTCACGCCCATCCCGCGCAGCCGTATGAGGCTGTCCTGGTAGGCGGGGTGGGCGGCCAGCGCGTCGGACACGCACGGCAGTGCGGCGACCGGGACTCCCAGTCCGTACGTCTCGCACAGGGTCGCCACGGCGAGGGTGTCGGCGAGCCCCGCCGCCCACTTGTTGACGGTGTTGAAGGTGACCGGGGCGGCCACGACGGCGTCCGGCGGCGGGAAGGGGCGCGGGTCGCCCGGGCTGCGCCAGGCCGAGCGGATCCGCCGCCCGGTCTGCGCCTCCACGGCTGCGGTGTCGAGGAAGCCGTTCGTCGCGACGGGTGTGGCGATCACGCCGACCTCCCAGTCGCGCTCCTGGGCGGCGGTGATCAGCTTGCTGACGTCCGCCGCGATCCCGGCGGCGCAGACGACGACGTAGAGAAAGGGTTTCCCGGCCTGCTCGGTCATCCGCGCACCCTACTCAAGCGGGAAGGACCGTCCGTGTTCCGCCGCCGGCCGCGGGCCGTGGATGCGCCGCTGCCGCTCCTCGATCCGCACGTCGTCGATGCTCGCCTCGCGCCGGGTCATCAGGCCGTGCTCGTCGAACTCCCACAGCTCGTTGCCGTACGACCGCCACCAGCGGCCGTCGCCGTCACGGCACTCGTACTGGAAACGGACAGCGATGCGGTTGCCGTCGAAGGCCCACAGGTCCTTGCGCAGCGCGTACTCGTGCTCGCGCGCCCACTTCGCGGTGAGGAACTCGACGATCTGGGCGCGCCCGGTCACGAAGGTGTCGCGGTTGCGCCAGACCGAGTCCGCCGAGTACGCGAGCGCCACCCGGTGCGGGTCACGGGTGTTCCAGGCGTCCTCGGCGGCCTGTACCTTCTGGGCCGCCGTCTCGCGGGTGAAGGGCGGCAGGGGCGGTCGGGTGGTCATGTCATCCTCCGTGGCCGGCAGGGAGAACGTGCGTTCTCCGGTACGCTGGCCACCGTAGGAGAACGCTCGTTCTCGCGTCAAGGAGAGGTCGCACATGGACAACGCAGTCGCCCGTGAGCGGGTGCTGGACGCCGCCGAGGAGCTGTTCTACGGGCGGGGCGTCCAGTCCGTCGGGATGGACGAGGTACGGGCCGCCTCCGGGGTCTCGCTGAAGCGGCTCTACCAGCTCTTCCCGGCGAAGGAGCAACTGGTCAGGGCCTACCTGGAGCGACGGGACGGGCGCTGGCGCGGGCGGCTCGCCGCGTATGTGGAGCGCGAGGAGGAGCCGCAGCGGCGCGTCCTGGCGGTCTTCGACTGGCTGGAGGAGTGGTTCGGCGAGGACGGGTTCCGCGGCTGCGCGTGGATCAACTCGTACGGCGAACTGGGAGCGACGTCGCCGCTCGTGGTGGCCCGGGTCCGCGCGCACAAGGAGGCGTTCGGCGCCTACCTCGCCTCCCTGGTGGCCGGTGCGGGACGGCCCGCCGCGCTGGCCGCCCCGCTGTTCCTGCTGGCCGAGGGCGCCATGGTCACGGCGGGCATCACCGGGAGCACGCGGCCGGCCGCCGAGGCGCGCAAGGCGGCGCGGCTGCTCATGGAGTCCGGCTGAGGGCCGGGCGGCGGGCGCTCAGCCCACCGTCCGGGACACCGTGACGGCGGTGACCGGACACGCCCGGGCAGCCTCCCGGACCATGGGGTCGCCGCCGCCGTCCTCCCGGCCGGGCAGCAGCGTGCTGTAGCCGTCGTCGTCCTGGGTGAAGACGCCCGGAGCGGCCAGGGCGCACTGGCCCGCCCCGATGCAGACGTCCTTGTCGATGTCGACGTGCATGACCGGAGCCTCTTGGGGCGACGGCAAGTTCGGCCAGATCGGTGCCATCGGCGATTTGGCCGAGGCTCGACGCCCGAGGGACGCGCACCGGACGGCCCTGGTCCCCGCCCGCCCGGACCGGTACGCCGTGGCGCGGGAAATTCGGTTGTCCCGGCGGGGCGGCCGCCCTCAGGATCTGGCCATGCTGAAAACCGACGCCCCGCTGCCGCCGACCGCCACCGCCGCACGTCCGGTGCGTGTCCAGCAGCAGCCCGGCCGGCCGTGGAGGCCCGCGCTGTCGCGCTCATGACCGCCGCGCTCGTCGCGGGACTGCTCGCGGGGTACGGCATCGCCGTGCCCGTCGGTGCGGTCGGCGCCTACCTGGTCTCCCTCACCGCGCGTACGTCCCTGCGGACCGGTGTCTGTGCCGCGCTCGGCGTGGCGGCCGCCGACGGGCTCTACGCCCTGGTGGCCACCCTCGGCGGCTCCGCCCTGGCCGGCGCGCTGCGGCCGGCGCTCGGTCCGCTGCGCTGGGCCTCCGCCCTGGTGCTGGTGGCGCTCGCGGCCCTGGGCGCCGTCACAGCCGTACGGCAGTACCGCGGTCACCGGCTCGCCACCCGGGTCGACCCGCCTCCCCCGAGTCCGGCGCGGGCCTTTCTGTCGCTGCTCGGGATCACCCTGCTCAACCCGACCACCGTGATCTACTTCGCGGCGCTGGTGCTCGGCACGCGGGCCGACACGGCCGTAAGCCCCCTGGCCCAGGGCGTGTTCGTCCTCGCGGCGTTCGCCGCCTCCGCGAGCTGGCAACTGCTGCTCGCCTCAGGGGGCGCCCTGCTGGGCCGGGCCCTGACCGGACACCGGGGGCGGCTGGCCACGGCCTTGCTGTCGAGCGGCGTGATGACCGCGCTGGCGGTGCGGATGCTGGTGGCTCCGTAGGACCGTCGGTACGCCTTGCGGGAACGCGGCGTGGATGAAAGTCGTTCCCACCGGTGTTGAACCGCGTTACCAGCAGGCAGTAGTCGACGACGATGGGACGGATGCCATGCCTCTCGAGGGCGAGTACGAACCCAGCCCGACGGACTGGGTGCGCAAGCAGGTGGAGCAGTACGAGAGCTCCGGCGGCACGAAGGGCACCACCATGATGGGGATGCCCGTCATCCTGCTCACCACCCGCGGCGCCAAGAGCGGCAGGATCCGCAAGACTCCGCTGATGCGCGTCGAGCACGAGGGGCGGTACGCCGCGGTCGCCTCCCTGGGCGGGGCGCCCAAGCACCCGGTCTGGTACCACAACGTCAAGGCCGATCCGCACGTCGAGCTTCAGGACGGCCCGGTGAAACAGGACATGACGGCCCGTGAGATCACCGGGACGGAGAAGGCCGAGTGGTGGGAGCGCGCGGTCGCCGCGTACCCGCCGTACGCCGACTACCAGAAGAAGACCGACCGGGAGATACCGGTGTTCGTGCTGGAGCCCGGGGACGGGAGCTGAACTCTCCGGAAAAAACTCCGGTCGACAACGCATGGGCCCCGATCCGCCGGGCACCAGAGTCTCAGGCCCCGCCGCGCTCCCCCGTCGCGGCGGGGCTTTCGCGTGCCTCCTCGGCGGGCCGGTCGGTCACGTCGAGGAAGATCTGGTCCGCGTCCGGCACGGTACTGGCGATGGACCGCTTGATCCGCACCGCGACCTCCTCCACCCGCTCGCTGTCCATTCCGGGCACCAGGTCGATCCGGGCGGCCACCAGGAGTGAGTCCAGACCCATCTTCATCGTGAACAGCGCCTCCACGCTGTCGATCTCGGGCTGCGCGTCCAGCAGCGCCCGGATCCTGCCGCTGGACTCCGGGTCCGCGGCCTCCCCGATCAGCTGGTCGCGGGCCTCTCGGCCGAGGCGGTAGGCCACGTAGACGAGCAGGGCGCCGATCGCCAGTGACGCGGACGCCTCCCACACGACCTGCCCGGTGACCATGTGCAGCGCCATCCCGGCCATGGCGAGGGTGACGCCGAGCACCGCCGTACCGTCCTCGGCGATCACCGTGCGCAGGGCCGGGTCGCGCAGGCCCTCCATGCCGCCGCCCTGCCGGCGCACCTGGTAGAGGGCCCGGACCAGTGAGGCACCTTCCGCGAGGAGGGCGACGCCCAGCACGACCAGGCCCGCCACATACCCGCCCAGCTTCTCCTCGGCGCCGTTCCTGAGCGCCTCGACACCCTGGAAGAAGGAGAAGCAGCCGCCCATCACGAAGATCCCGACGGCCGCCAGGAGCGACCAGAAGAACCGTTCCTTGCCGTAGCCGAAGGGGTGACGCCGGTCGGCGGGGCGGCGGCTGCGGCGCAGCGCGGCCAGCAGGAAGACCTCGTTCATGCTGTCGGCCACGGAGTGCGCGGCCTCGGACAGCAGCGCCGGCGAAGCCGCGAGGAGTCCGCCGACGGCCTTGGCGACCGCGATCACCAGATTGGCCGCCAGCGCCACCAGCACGGTGACCCGTGTCCTGCGGTCGTCCTGCCCGCGCTCCGTCCCGTCCGTCCCACGATCCGCCTGCCGGCCGGATCCCTCACTCGCCCTTCGGCCCTCCTCCCCCTCGGACGTCCCGTCCGCCTCGCTGCCGCTCACCTGGTGCGGCACCCGCGGTGCCGTCCCGTCCGCCTTCTGGTTTGACGATGTCCCTGTCACCTCCGCCGACTGCCCCGGCCGGTACCGCTCACACCGTGCCGTCGGCGGAAAACGGGGAACGCGTTCACCAGGGCACCCGCACACCGGGACGAGCCCACAGCACCGCAGCCGCAGAGCAAGGAGGAAGCATGGGTGCCGGAGAGGACGGCAACGCCGGGTACGGCCAGAAGCGCTTCAGGCGGTCCAAGAGCCACTTCGCGGACCGGATCACCGCCGACGGCCGGGACGGCTGGCCGGTGGAGGCGGGCCGCTACCGGCTGGTGGTCAGCCGTGCCTGCCCGTGGGCGAGCCGCGCGCTGGTCTCCCGGCGTCTGCTCGGCCTCGAGGAGGCCCTGCCCCTCGCCGTCGCCGACCCGATCCAGGACGACCGCAGCTGGCGCTTCACCCTGGACCCCGACGGCCGTGACCCCGTCCTGGGCATCCGCTACCTCAGCGAGGCCTACGACCGGCGCGAGTCCGACTACCCGGGCGGGGTGAGCGTGCCCGCGATCGTGGACGTGCCCAGCGGGAAACTGGTCACCAACGACTACCAGCGGATCACCCTGGACTTCGCCACCGAGTGGACGGCCCTGCACCGGGAGGGCGCGCCGGACCTGTATCCGCGCGCGCTGCGCGAGGAGATCGACAAGGTGATGGCGGAGGTCTACGAGGACGTCAACAACGGCGTGTACCGGGCCGGCTTCGCCGCCGACCAGGAGGAGTACGACGCCGCGTGCGCAGGCGTCTTCTGGCGTCTGGACCTGCTGGCCACCCGGCTCGCCCGGCAGCGCTATCTGGTGGGCGACACGATCACCGAGGCGGACATCCGGTTGTTCACCACTCTGGTCCGTTTCGACGCCGTCTATCACGGTCACTTCAAGTGCAACCGCTGGAAGCTGGCCGAGAACGAGGTGCTGTGGGCTTACCTCCGCGACCTCTACCAGACGCCGGGTTTCGGCGACACCGTCGACTTCGACCACATCAAACGGCACTACTACCAGGTCCACACTGGCATCAATCCGACCGGCATCGTGCCGATCGGGCCGGACCTGTCGGGCTGGTCGGCCCCCCACCACCGGGAGGAACTGGGCGGCCGGCCGTTCGGCGACGGGACGCCGCCGGGGCCGGTACCGGCGGCGGAGGCCGTTCCCGCACACCATCGACCCAGTTGCTGAGCAAGGAGATTCACGTGGCAAAGAAGAAGAAGCTGCCCCTCGCCTACAAGCCCATCGGTTTCATCCTGGGCTGGACCAGCGGAACCCTCGCCGGCATGGCCTTCCAGAAGACCTGGAAGGCGATCCGGCACGAGGACGACGCACCCGACGCCCTGGACCGCGACCGCCGCTGGGGAGAGATCCTGCTGGCGGCCGCGGTCCAGGGCGCCATCTTCGCCGTGGTGCGCAGCGCGGTGGACCGCGCCGGCGCCACGGCCATCGAGCGGTCCACCGGTGTCTGGCCGGCCGGTGAGAAGGGTGGCCGGGACTGACCCGTTCGGCGGTGTCGGCGGCGCTCAGCCCTGCTTGGGCGCCGTCGAGGGAACGAGGCGGAGTGTGAAGGAGTGGCCGGCCGGATCGGCGTAACCGCGTTCCTCGTACGGTCCGGAGGCGTCCTTGGTCTCCAGGGGCCGGCCGCCGAGGCCGACGATCTTGCGCTCCGCCTCGTCCAGGTCCTCCACCACGAAGTCCAGGTGGGCCTGGAGGGCGTTCTCGGGGCGGGGCCAGCTCGGCGGGGTGGCGTTGACGTCGCGGCGGAAGCCCAGGCGGATGCCGTCGGCACCCCTGATCTCGACCCGGTTGGCACTCTCGTGGGTCTGCTCGGCGTCCAGCAGCTCCTTGTAGAACACGGCGAGCTTCTCGGGCTCCGCGCAGTCGAGCACCACGACGCCCGCTTTCACCAGTGCCATGTCTCCTCCGAAGGTCCGGGGCGCGGAACGGTGGTGTCCCGCCGCCCTGTTACCTAGCGGATATCCCGGCCGGGCCGATTCAGTCGGTTCCCAACCGGGCGGCCGCCGCGTCGAGCAGCAGGTCCAGTGCAGCCGGGTAGGAACTGTCCCGCATGTCCACGACGAGGTGACGGGCGGTCGCGGCGATGTGCGGATGGGTCTCGGCGGGCAGCCGGGCGTACGTCGCCCGCCAGACCACCGCCTCCGCCTCCCGGGCCGCCTTCGGCATCGCCGCGCTCGCCGCGTCGAGGGCGCCGAAGGCCAGTGCCTGGTCGACGAAGGCGTGGCAGATCCGCACCGCCTCCTCGTCGGGGAATCCGGCGTCGCGCAGCACGCCGACGATCGCCTCGACTGCGGCCGTCCAGCACTGGATCAACGGCAACCACGAGTGGGCGCTGGTGTCGGGCCACCACGCGGCGGCCGAGGACGGCCCGGCGGCCGCCGCCGAACTGGCCGGGCGGGGCTCGCTGGACGACCCGCTGGCCGTGTGACGAACCGGCGCTGCCCGGTCGGTGATCCGACCGGGCAGCGAAGGAGAGCGGGCCGCGGCCTACACGGGGAACTCGACCGGCAGGCTGTCCAGCCTGGACTCCCACGTGGAGCCCGTCGAGCCGAGGTCCTCCGGCGGGACGGACAGGCGCAGACCGGGCAGCCGGTGCAGCAGGACGTCCACACCGATCTCGATGATGGACTGGCCGATGCTCTGCCCGGGGCACTCGTGCGGCCCCGCGCTGAACGCGAGGTGCGACTGGTTGCCCTGCACGGAGACCTCCGGGTCGGGCCTGACCTCGGGATCGGCGTTGCCCGGCGCGAGGCCGAGGATGAGCAGGTCGCCCTCCTGGATGTGGTGTCCGCCGAGTTCGAGGTCGGTGGCGGCGAACCGCCCCGGCAGGACGGCCAGCGGCGGCGAGTTCCACATGACCTCCTCCACCACCGCGGTGATGTTCAGCTGACCGCTGACCAGGCCTGCCAGCCGGGAGGCGTCGGTGAGGACCAGTTGCAGCACCCGGGCCAGCAGGTTGCTGGTCGTGGTGTGCGCGGCGAGCAGGACCAGCCGCAGATGGCTGACGACCTCTTCCGGGTCGAGACCGGCGGGGTGTTCGAGCAGGGCGGTGGTGAAGTCGGAGCCCGGCTCGAGGCGCTTGCGCTCGGCGAGTTCGCCGAGGATCTCGATGATGCGGTCGTTGTGCGCGAGTGCCTGCTCGCCGCCCTTGAGGACCTGGGCGCAGGACTCGACCAGGCTGCGCCCCTCCGCCGCGGGGAGCCCGAGGATCCGGGTGAGCACGAGCATCGGCAGGTACTCGGCGTAACCCGCGACGAGGTCGGCCTCCCCGTCGTCGACGAACGCGTCGATCAGCTTGTTCGCGAAGTGCGTGGCATGGCGGCGGACGCCACGGCTGGACGCCGCGTACAGCCCGTCGGTGACCGCGCCGCGCAGCCTGCGGTGCGGCTCGCCGTCCTGCGAGATGCAGTCGGGACGCCAGCCGATCATCGGGATGAGCGGCGAGGTCTCCGCGACCCGGCCGTCGAGCCAGTCCCGCCAGATCCGTGCGTCCCGGCTGAACTGGCGGGGGTTGTCGAGCACTCGGCGGTTGTCCCGGTAGCCGAGCACCAGCCAGGCGGGAACGTCCCCTTCGAGAAGCACCGGCGCGACGGATCCGTGTTCCTTGCGCAGCCGTTCGTAGACGGCGTGCGGGTCGGTCGACACCTCCGGGCCGTACAGCCGGGCGAGGTCCGCCCCGGCGTGGGCGACGGGGCAACCGCGCGGGGCGTCGGGACCGTTTAAGGTCTGGTCAGTCATCGGGGCTCCAGTGCGACGGCGGAGCGATCCTTCAAGTGACGTATCAGGGCGACGAGTACGTCACGGCTGGAGGCCCGGTCGCGGGCGTCGCAAGCCACGATCGGGGTGTGGGGTGAGATGTCCAGGGCGTCCCGGATCTCTTCGATCGGGTGCTGCTGGGAGTCGGGGAAGACGTTCAGCGCGATCACGAAGGGGACGTTCTGCCGCTCCATCTCCTCGATCGCCCGGAAGCTGGAGGCCAGCCGGCGGGTGTCCACCAGGACGACCGCGCCTAGCGCGCCCTTGAACAGGCCGTTCCACAGGAACCAGAAGCGTTCCTGACCCGGGGTGCCGAACAGGTACAGCACCAGCTGCTCGTTGATGCCGATCTTGCCGAAGTCCAGGCTGACGGTGGTCTGCGTCTTGTCCGCGACGCCGATGAGGTGGTCGACGTCGGCGCTGGCCTGGGTGAGGGTCTCCTCGGTGGTGAGCGGCTTGATGTCGCTGACCGAGCGGACCATCGTGGTCTTCCCGGTTCCGAACCCGCCGGCGATCATCACCTTCACCGAGCGGGTGCCCCCGGCGTCCGGGCCGCCGGGATGGTCAAAGCCTTTGAAGTCCACTGAGTACCTCCTCAAGGAGCGCGAGGTCTGGCCCGCGACCGGCTTCGTGCGCCGGAATGGGGTCACGGGCTTCGACGCGGCCTGCCTCGAGCAGATCCGCCAGCAGCACCGCGAGAATGTTGAAGGGCAATCCGAGGTGGGCGCCGAGTTCGGCCACCGAGAGCGGATCGCGGCAGCGCCGGAGGATCTCCTCGTGCTCGTGCTGCATGCCCGGTTCGGGGGCGGTGCGGGAGACGATGAGGGTTGCCACGTCGAGACTCGACGCCGAACCGCCCGGTCCGCTACGTCCTCCGGTCAGGACGTAGTAGCGCTCGAGACCGGACGGGTCCGTGGGCCGGCGGGGAGCACTCATCCAGAGTGCTCCTCCAGGCGCGGAGTGGTGCCGAGGAGCTCACCCATCCGGCGGGCCAGATCCCTCATCTGGTGTCCGAGCAGTCCCTGGTCGAGGCCTTCCCTGGCGAGGACGCCGAGATACGTCTCGACGCCCGCGCGCACGACGAAGAGGTGTCCGCCGTCGACCTCGATCATCGCCAGCCTGAGCTGCCCCGCGTACTTGGGGAACTGCTCGGCGACCGGCTGGGCCAGCGCCTGCAGGCCGGCCACCACAGCCGCGAAACGGTCCACGTCGTCGGGGTCTTCGGCGCCAAATGAGGTGATCGCCTTGCCGTCGCTGGAGGCCACGAGGGCGAAGCGGATCTCCGGGATGGACTCCACCAGATCCCGGAGCGCCCAGCTCACGTCGGTTCCCTGTTGCGTCATGGGACTAGTCGCTCTCTTCAGTGCGGTGCTCTGCGGACGCGCGGCCGTCGGCCGGCCCGTCCGCCTCGATGGACTCGCGCCCGGCGGTGGCGAACGCGGCCAGGCCGGTGAAGGAGGCATCGGGCGGGACGGCCAGGACGCCGGTGTCCTCGGTCCGCTCGGCGCGCTCGGCCGGCTGGGGCCGCACCGTCTCGCTCCGCTTGCTTCTGCGCCGGGGCAGTCCGCCGGGCGTGGTGTCCACGGCCTCGGTCTCCTCCGCCTCGGACCCCGCGGCGGCCTGGGCCTTGGCCTGGGGCGCCGCGGCGGCCTGGACCACCGGGGCTGCCGAGGCCGCCGGGGCCGCGGTGGTGGCCGCGGGCAACTGGCTGAAGTACTTGTGCGGGACCACGACCACCACGGAGGTGCCGAGCCAGGGCGAGTCCGCGAAGGTGACGCGGATGCCGTAGCGGCGGGCGAGGGCGCCGACGACCCGGAGGCCGAGGTTGGCGTCCTCCGAGATGCCACCGAGGCCGGGTCCGGCTCCGGTGCCCGCCAGGGCGTTCTCGGCGTCCCGCTTCTTCTCCTCGCTCAGTCCCTTGCCGGAGTCCTGGATCTCGATACCGACGCCGTTGGGGACCTCCTTGCCGGAGACGACCACCGGCTCGGTGGGCGGCGAGTAGCGGGCCGCGTTGTCGAGCAGGTGGGCGAAGATCAGCGTGAGGTGGTCGACCAGACCGCCGTCGACGCCGAGTTCGGGCAGGTGGCGCACCTGGACACGGTGGAAGTCCTTGATGCGACCGATGCCGCCGCGCACCACGCTCAGCAGCCGCTGCGGTTCCTGCCACTGCCGGCCGGGCCGGTCCGAGCCGCCGAGCACGCCGATGCTGGCGGCGAGACAGTCGGCGGGGCCGATCTCCTGGTCGAGCTCCATCAGGCCGCGGGCGACGGCCGGCAGCCGGCCGTGCTCGCCCTGCATCTCGTGCAGGCGACCGCGCAGCTTGCTGGTCAGCACGTGGATGCGGTTGCCGATGCTGATCACGGCCTGCTCGGCGGAGGTCGAGCGGTTGAACTCCTCCTCGACGCCGATCAGGGCCGTCCTGAGGATCTTGCGGAGTTCGGCCTGGAGGTCGGCGCCGACCTTCGCACACTGGTTGGTGGCAGGCAGCAGGTCGTCGATGGCCTCGCCGTCCCGCAACCGCGTCAGGGCGTCTGGCAGCTGCTCGCCGGCTAGTCGCGCGATCGCCTCCTGCTGGTGCGTCAGCTGCTCCTTCCAGACCTCGGCCTGGTCGGTGAGCTGCGCCTCGTAGGACGTGACCTGGTCGGCGAGGCGGCTCTCGTAGGCGGTGGTCTGCTCCGCGAGCCGTGCCTCGTACGCCGTGGTCTGTTCGGCCAGCCGTTCCTCGAAGGTCCGGGTCTGCTCGGCCAGCTGCGCCTCGTAGGCGCCTGCCTGGTCGGCGAACTGGGCCTCCTGGGCGGCACGCTCGGCCGAGAACTTACGCTCCAGACCTGCCACGTGCTGCTGCCACTGCTGGGAGTGCTCGGCCTGCGAGGTACGGAAGGAGCCCTCCGCCCGGCGCAGTTCGGACCGAGTACGGAGCAGGACGCGGACGCACACGGCGCCGGCCGCCGTCGCGGCGATGCCCGCGACGGCCGTGGTTATTCGCTCCGAGCTCATGAACGTGGCGGCTACCGTCCCGCCTCCTAAAGCCAGCGGCATCAGCCACCAGCTGTACCAGGCGACAGGGGCCCGCGCCGCCGGGGGCGGAGTGGCGAGTTCCATCTGCATCCTTCGAAGCAACACGTTCGAACAGGGGGGGTGTTCAAGGGGGTGTTCAGTGGGTGTTCAAGGGGACCGCACTCATGAGTACGCACCGCGAGGTGACCGATCGAGATCGCGTCAACTCGCTGCGCCGATCGGGAGCTTATCGGGTTTGAAGCCGAAAGGATCAACTGCGACCGTTCGGTGGAGGTGAGGGTTCCGTCACTCTCCGACAGGAACCAACACATCGACAAATCCCTTTACGTACCTGCGGAGTTGCTCCGGAGTCATCGGGCTCCCCAGCCGCGCAGGACCGGGCAGAGCGGGTCCGCCCTACGGTGATTTCCTGGACGGGTGTCCAGCTATAGTAGACACCCGTCCAACAAGCCCGCGAGAAAAAACTTGAGGAAATCATGGAGATCCTTGCGAACGTGCTGGTCGGCCTGGTGGCCGCGTTGCATCTCTACATCCTGGTGATGGAGGTGTTCCTGTGGCAGAAGAAGCCCGGTAAGGCGTTGCACGGGTTCGATCGGGAGATGGCCGCGGCGACCGCGCCGATGGCCGCGAACCAGGGGCTCTACAACGGGTTCCTGGCGGCGGGACTGGTGTGGGGACTCGTCGCCTCGGATCCCACCGGCTTCCGGGCGCAGGTGTTCTTCCTGGTCTGTGTCGTGGTCGCCGGTGTCTTCGGTGCCTTCACCGCGAACCGCCGCATCCTGTTCGCACAGGCGCTGCCGGGCGCGATCGCCCTGGCCGCCGTGCTGATCGCCGGGTGAGCCGCGAACGGGCCGAGGACCCGCGCAGCGCACGCACCCGGGCGCGGCTGCGGCAGGCCCTCCTCGACGAGTGCGCCGAACGTCCCCTGTCGGAGGTCGGTGTGGCCGCGCTGGTGCGCCGGGCCGGGGTCGGACGGGCCACGTTCTACGTCCACTACGACGGCCTGGAGGCGCTGGCGGTCGACGCCTGCGCGGACGTCGTGAGGGAGGCCGTGGAGGCGCTGCACGCCTGGCGGGGCCGGCCCGACCCGGTGCACGCGCCGCCCGCGCTGGCGGAGTTCTTCGACTCGCTGGCCCCGCGCGCGGCGCTGTACCGCGTACTGCTGACCCCTGGGGGCGGCGGCCCCCTGGGGCAGGTGCTGCACCGGGATCTGCGCGCCTACAGCCTGCGCGAGCGCGAACTCGCGGGCGCGGCGGACGCTCCGCTGGTCGCCTCGGCCGTGGCCGCCACCTTCGCCGGTGTCCTGGCCGACTGGCTGCACGGGCTCCTGGACGCCGCCGCCCACGACGTCGCCGACCAGGTCTGGCAGTTGCTGGTCGCCCTGCATGCGAGCCGTTGACGGCTCACGCGCAGCCCACCGTGTCCTTCGTCATGGGCCACGCCTCCACACCGGTGGTGGTACGGACGTAGGCGATCGACCGGTCGTCCGTCAGCCACAACTGCTTCTCGTCCAGGCGGTATCCGGTGTCGTGGGCGTCCCCGGGCAGGCGGACGTCCCCGTCGTAGGGGGCGGTGAGCAGGTCCGTCTCGAACGTCGCGTCGGGATCGCGGACGTACTGCCGTGCGTCCGCGCCGCGGCCCATGGACAGGAAGTGCACGCTCTGCCAGTCGCAGTGTTCCGGTCCGACGTGGCTGCTGAGGACGGTGGTGGCGATCCGCCTGCCGTCGCGGTCGGTCCAGACCTCGATCTTCCTGGCGTCGGTGAAGGCGGCCGGGAGTTCGGCGGGGTCGCAGGAGGCGTTGGTCTCCGGGCCCCAGCCCGGCCGGTGCTTCTGGTCCTTGGCGACGACGACCGCGACCTTGGTCCTGCCGCGGACGTCGAAGGAGAAGAGGGCGCGGTCGCCCTCCTCGCGTTCCAGGCGGTAGCCGGAGCGGGGCAGGTCCGGCTGGTCGATGTCGAAGTAGAGCTCCAGTCCCTCCTCCGGTGTCGAACCCCCTTCGCTCTGCTGCCACGTCTCGCCCTGGCCGCCCGAGTAGACCTCCCCGTCGCACTCCAGCGCCCGTCCGGCGGCCCCCGACTCGACGAGAGCGGCCTCCTCGCCGTCCTCGTCGAGGTCCTTGGTGGGCACGTACAGCGGTCCGTCGTAGGGCGTGGCCGGCGCCGTGCCCTCGACGACCAGGTCCACGTCCTGCTCGGCGCCGCACCCGGTCGCCACCGTGGCCGCCGCCAGCACGATCGCCGTCACGAGCCCTCTGCGCATTCCCGCCCCCTGCTTCCCGCCCCTGATCACTTCCCGGTCACTCCGACGCCGCAGGGGCACGAAACGTTCAGCGGGCCGCCGCCGTCTGGAACGTGCGGCGGTACGCCTGGGGCGAGACCCCGATGGAGGCGTGCAGATGCTGGCGCAGGGAGGCGCCCGTGGCGAAGCCGACCTGTCCGGCGATCTGGTCCACCGACAGGTCGCTGGCCTCCAGCAGACGGCGGGCCCGGGCGACGCGCTGCTGGATCAGCCAGCGGCCGGGGCTGAGGCCGACCTCGTCGCTGAAGCGGCGGGCGAATGTGCGCAGGCTCATCCGGGCGTGGCCCGCGAGGTCGGCCAGGGTCAGGGCTTCCTCCAGCCGCTCCAGGGCCCAGGCCCTGGTCGCGGCCGTGCTCGCGGCGCCCTGCTCGGGGACGGGCTGCTCGATGTACTGGGCCTGGCCGCCGTCGCGGAAGGGCGGGACCACACAGCAGCGGGCGACGAAGTTGGCCAGTTCGCTGCCGTGGTCCTCGCGGACCAGGTGCAGGCAGACGTCGATCCCGGCGGCGGCCCCGGCCGAGGTGAGGATCCGGCCCTCGTCGACGAACAGCACGTCGGGGTCGAGGGCGACGTGCGGGTACATCCGGCGGAACAGGTCGGTGAGGTGCCAGTGGGTGGTGGCCCTGCGGCCGTCGAGGAGTCCGACCGCGGCGAGGACGAAGGCGGAGGTGCAGATCGACACGATGCGCGCGTCGGGGCGGATCAGGGCGAGGGCCGCCCTGACCTCGTCCGGGACGCCCGCGGTCACCCGGTTCGGCGCGATGGACGCGATCACCACGGTGTCGGCCGTGGCCAGGACTTCGGGGCCGTGGTCCACGGTGATCGAGAAGTCCGCGTTGCTGCGCACCGGACGCCCGTCGACGGTGCAGGTCAGCACCTCGTACCGGCCGCCCGCCGCTCCGAAGATCCGACTGGGGATGCCCAGCTCGAAGGGGTACACGCCGTCGAGGGCCAGCACCACGACCCGCTGGACCCGCTCCACCTCGCTCATGGCACGATCCTATCGAAGGTTGGCAATCATGCCATCCCGGTCGGGCGGGCCCGGGCAGGCTGGGTGACCATGAGCCATGTGAAGACCATGCGAGCCATCAGCCAGGACGTCCTCGGCGGACCCGAGGTCCTGCGGGAAGTCGAGGTGGAACGCCCCGAGCCGCGTCCCAACCAGGTGCTGGTCCGGGTCCGCGCCGCCGGCGTCAACCCCACCGACTGGAAGCACCGCGCGACCGGGGGTTTCCTCGGACAGCCGCCCTTCGTCCTGGGCTGGGACGTGTCCGGGGTGGTCGAGGCGGTCGGCATCGGTGTCGCCACGTTCAAGCCCGGTGACGAGGTCTTCGGCATGGTGCCGTACCCGTTCGGGCACGGAACGCACGCCGAGTACGTCATCGCCCCGGTCCGCGCTCTCGCGCACAAGCCGTCCCTGATCGACCACGCCCAGGCGGGAGCGCTGCCGCTGGTGTCCCTGACCGCGTGGCAGGCCCTGGTCGAGACGGCCGAACTGGAGCCGGGCCAGCGGGTGCTGATCCACGCGGCGGCCGGCGGGGTCGGGCATGTCGCCGTGCAGATCGCCAAGGCGCGGGGCGCGTACGTGATCGGCACGGCGAGCGCCGGCAAGCACGACTTCCTGCGCGAGATCGGCGTGGACGAGCCGATCGACTATCGGGAGACGGACTTCGCGGAGGCCGCCAAGGACGTCGACGTCGTCCTGGACACGCTCGGCGGTGAGACGTCCCTGAAGTCGCTGCGCGTGCTGCGTCCGGGCGGCCTCGTGGTGTCGATCCTGCCGGTCGGCTCGGACGAGCTCCACGAGGAGGCCGAGCGGCTGGGCGTCCGGGCCCTGCGGATGCTCGTGGACGCCGACCGTGCCGGGATGAGGGCGATCGCGGACCTGGTCGAGCAGGGGCGGCTGCGCGCCACGGTCGCCAGGACCTTCCCGCTGGCCGATGCCGCCCAGGCGCACGCGCTGGGCGACACCGGCCGGACCACGGGAAAGCTGGTGCTGCTGGTCGACTGACCTCGGAGGGTCAGAACGTCAGCACGGGCTTGATCGCCTTGCCCGCACCCATGTCCCGCACCGCCTGGTCGATGTCCGCGAACGGATAGGTGCTGATCAGGCGGTGCAGCGGGAGCCGCCCCTCCTTCACCAGCCGGACCAGGGCGGGGATGAAGGCCTGGGTCTCGGCGTCGCCCAGGGTGAGGCCGACGACCTGCTTGCCGCCGAGCATCCCGTTGACGTCCAGGGCGACCTCGGTGCCGAACGGCGGGGCGCCGACGATCACGAGGGTGCCGCGGGCGGCGAGCGCGTCGACGCCCTGGCGCAGGACGGCGACGTTGCCGGTGGTCTCCACGACACCGTCAACGCCCTGGCCGCCGGTGATCTCCGCGAGGGCCGCACCGAGGTCGGCCTCACCCGCGTTGACCGTGTGGGTGGCACCCAACTCCCTTGCCAGCTCCAGGCGTTCGCCGACGCGGTCGACGGCGACGATGGTGGTGGCGGGGGTGAGGGCGGCGGCCATCACCGCCGAGAGGCCGACGGCTCCGGCGCCGAGCACCACGATGGTGCTGCCGGTGGCCGGCTTCAGCACGTTCCACACCGCCCCCACCCCGGTCTGTACTCCGCAGCCCAGCGGGGCGATCGACGCCAGCGGCACGTCCGCGTCGACCTTGACCAGGCTGCGCTCGTCCACCAGCGCCCGCTCGGCGAACGAGGACTGACCGAAGAAGTGCCCGCCGAGCGGCTCCCCGGCGCGGCTGATGGTGCTCGTGCCGTCGGCGCGGCGGCCGCCGATGAGGTTCAGCGGCAGCCAGGTGGCGCAGTACGCGGGGTGGCCGCCGTCGCAGTTGCGGCAGTCCCCGCAGGAGGTGAAGGACAGCACGACGTGGTCTCCGGGCGCCACGCCGGTGACGTCCGAGCCGACGGCCTCGACGACACCGGCGCCCTCGTGGCCCAGCACGCCGGGCAGCGGGAAGGGCAGACCGCCGCTCGCCACGCCGAGGTCGGTGTGGCACAGACCGGCCGCCACCATGCGGACGACGGCCTCGTGCGGACCGGGCTCGTCCAGCTCGACGTCGGAGAGGGTGAAGGGCGCTCCGCCGGACTCGACGACGGCTGCGCGGGTGGTGATGGACATCGGACGAACTCCCTGCGGTACGCGCTCAGTCGAGCGAGACGACGACGGACTTGACCCTGGTGTAGGCGGCGAGCGCCTCGGTGCCGTACTCGCGGCCGAAGCCGGAGTCCTTGACCCCGCCGAAGGGGACGGCCGGGTCGAGCATCGCCCAGTCGTTGATCCAGACGATGCCCGCCTGGAGGCGGTCGGCGATGCGGTGGGCGCGGGCGAGGTTCGTCGTCTGGACGCCCGAAGCCAGGCCATACGGCGTGGAGTTGGCGAGCTCGATCGCCTCCTCCTCGGAGTCGAAGGGCTGCACGGTGAGGACGGGGCCGAAGATCTCCTCCTGGACGACCCGGGAGTCGTTGGACAGGTCGGCGATCACGGTCGGCTTGTAGTAGTAGCCGCCGTCGAGGTCGAGGCGCTCACCGCCGCAGACGATCCGGCCGCCCTCCTTGCGGGCGAGCTCGACGTACTCCTCGACCTTCTTGAGGTGCTTCTCCCCCGCCATCGGGCCCACCACGGTCTCGGGCCGCCGGGGGTCGCCGAGCGGTACGCCGGGCACGGCCTCGGCGAGGATGCCGAGCAGGGTGCTGTACACGGGGCGGGCCACGAGCAGCCGGGGGCCGCCCATGCAGAACTGGCCGGTGTTGAAGACGAAGCCCTTGATGACCGCGCCGACGGCCTTCTCCAGGTCCGCGTCCTCGAAGACGATGTGGGCCGCGTTGCCGCCGAGCTCCATGGTGACGGGCTTCAGGTTCTCCCCGGCGACGCTCGCGGCGTGCCGGCCGACGGCGGTGGAGCCGGTGAAGGCGATCTTGTCGACCCCACCGTGCCTGAGCAGGGCCTCGCCGGCCACCGGGCCGGAGCCGGTGACGACGTTGACCACCCCGTCCGGGACACCCGCCTCGCGCAGCAGCCGGGCCATGAAGAGGGCGCTGAGCGGGGTCTCGTCGGCCGGCTTGTGGACGACGGTGTTACCGGCCGCGAGCGCCGGGGCGATCTTGGATCCGGCCAGGATCAGCGGGAAGTTGAAGGGGGTGATCGCCGCGACCACGCCGAGCGGCTCGCGCTTGGTGTACGCGAGGGCGTTCATCGGGGTGTCGCGGGTGGCGCCGTCCAGTGAGTAGGCGAGGGCGGCGAAGTGCTCGTAGTCGTTGGCGGCGTTCGTCACGTCGACGGCCTGGCACAGGCTGATCGGCTTGCCGACGTCCAGGCTCTCCAGGGCGGCGAGCTCGTCGGCGTTCTCACGGATCAGCTGGGCGACCCGATGCAGGACCCGGCCCCGCTCGCGGCCGCTCAGTCCCGACCACCGGCCGCCGTCGAAGGCCTCGCGGGCGGCTCGTACGGCCGCGTCCACGTCGGCGGCGCCCGCCTCCGCGACGGTCGTGACGACCGCACCCCGGGACGGGTCGACCACCTCGGTGCGCGCTCCGTCGGCGGCCTCCTGCCACTGCCCCCCGATGAACAGCCGTCCGGGTTCGATCTCGATGGTGGTCATCGCCACTCCTCAGCCTCATCGCCAAGATTTCAACAAACAGGATTCCTGTTGGTTCGCAGTCTCATTACAGACAGGTTTCCTGTCAATGCTCTAACCTGAAGTCATGCTCGACACTCAGGCAGTCAAGGCACCTCCGTCGCTCCTCTACATGGTGAAGCAGGTGGAGCTCGTCGTGCGATCGAAGCTGGATGAGCTGGTCAAACCCTCCGGGATCACCGCACTGCAGTACACCGCGCTCACCGTCCTGCAGCGACACGACCAACTGTCGGCCGCCCAGCTGGCCCGGGACTCCTTCGTCACCGCCCAGTCCATCGCCGATCTCGTGCGGTCACTGGAGAACCGCGGGCTGGTGCGCAGGGAGCGCAATCCGCGCAACCGCCGGGAGCTGCTGATCCTGCTGAGCGAGGCCGGCCGGGCTCTGCTCGCGCAACACGAGGGGCCCGTAAGGGAGTTGGAGGAGCGGATGGTCCGGGAACTCACGGCACACCAGACCGAGCAGTTCCGCCAGGCGCTCACCAAGGCCTGGCACGCCCTGTCGTAGCCCCGTCACGCACGCCACGGCACGTCTCGGCCGCAATTCGAAGACATATGTCAATCGAACATGCTCAAATTCGGTCCACGGAGGGTAACTTGCAGTCCGGGGACGGATGCGCGCGCACGCGGAGCCCCCACCATCGAGGAGCCGGTTGGAGGCGATGTCGTCGTGCAGCAGGAAGCGTCGCCGACCCCGCACCTGCGCGTCCTCCAGGACCGCGGACACACGGTCCTGGAGCTGCGCGGAGAGGTGGACATCGCCGCGGCGATGGAGATCATCCCCCACCTGGACCGGGTGACGGCGCATCCCGGCGTCCGCCTGGTGGTCGACCTCAGCAGGGTCGAGTTCTTCGACTGCTCGGGCCTGCGCCTGCTCTACCGCGCCCGCGGCCGGGTCCTGGACCAGGGCGGCGAGCTGCTCCTGGTCTGCACGCATCCGCTCACCCTGCGCGTCCTCAAGGTGACCGGCCTGGCCCGCCTGCTGCCGCCGATGCCGACGCTGGACGCGGCCCTCGGCCGGCCCGAGGCGGCCTCCGGCTCGGTGTGACCCCGCCGTCTCCGCTCCTCGCGGCCTAGTCGGTCCGCGGGGCGTCGAACAGGGCGCTGACGGACTCACCGTTGTGAATACGCCGTACGGCCTCCGCGAGGGCCGGGGCCACGGTCAGGATCCGCAGCTTGTCGGTGCGCTCCTCCTCCGGCACCGGCACGGTGTTGGTGCACACGATCTCCAGTACGTCGGGCTGCTCGCCGATCCGCTTCAGCGCGCCGTCCGCGAACAGTCCGTGCGTGCAGGCGACCCGGATCGAGCGCGGGCCCAACTCCCGCAGCCGGTCGAGGAGTTCCAGCACCGTGCTGCCCTTGGCGATCTCGTCGTCCAGCACGATGACGTCCCGGCCGGCGACCTCGCCGATGACGGAGTTGATGCTCACCCGGTCGTCCGCGAACCGCTGTTTGGCACCGGCGGCCACCTGGGCGCCGATCAGACGGGCGAAGGCGGCGGCCTCCTTGGCGTTGCCGAGGTCGGGCGAGACGACGGTGGTCTGGGACAGGTCGTAGCGCCGGAAGTGCGCGGCCAGCTCGCGCAGCGCGTGCAGGTGGTCGACCGGGACCGAGAAGAAGCCGTGCACCTGCGGCGAGTGCAGGGTCATCGCCAGGACGCGGCTCGCGCCGGCCGCCACCATCAGGTCGGCGACCAGCCGTCCGCCCAGCGAGATCCGGGGTGCGTCCTTCTTGTCGGAGCGGGCGTAGGAGTAGTGCGGCATGACGACGTTGATCCGCCCGGCCGACGCCCCGCGAGCCGCGTCGCACATCATCAGCAGTTCCACGAGGTGCTCCTGCACCGGCCTGACCAGCGGCTGGATGAGGAAGACGTCCCGCTCCCGGCAGTTGGCCTGGAGCTGTACCTCCAGACAGTCGTTCGCGAACCGGCTGACCCTGGTGGGACTGAGCGGCACACCGAGATGCGCGCAGACCTCCTGGGCGAGCTCGGGGTGGGCGCTCCCGCTGAACACGGCGATGTCTCGCACACTCTGCTCCTCGCATGATCATTCCGGCTGCGGGGCTCATGCTACGGGCCTGGCGAAAAACCGGTTGCGGGCCGCCCGCCCGGGCACGCAATGATGGGGCCGTCCGTGTTCTCTCACGTCAGGGTCCCTCGCATGCGCCGACTCCTCGAAACCACCCCGCGCCCACTCCGGCCCACGGTTTACGAGGACACGTCCACCCATGCGCACCCTGAACATCGGCATTCTGGCCCACGTCGACGCAGGTAAGACCAGCCTCACCGAGCGGCTGCTGTTCGACCACGGAGCGATCGACCGGCTCGGCGGCGTCGACACCGGTGACACCCGCACCGACGACGGGGCGATCGAGCGGCAGCGCGGCATCACCATCCGCTCCGCCGTCGCCGCGTTCACCGCAGGTGACACACAGATCAACCTCATCGACACCCCGGGGCACTCCGACTTCATCGCCGAGGTCGAGCGCGCCCTGGAGGTCCTCGACGGCGCGGTGCTGCTGCTGTCCGCCGTGGAGGGCGTACAGGCACAGACCCGCGTGCTGATGCGGACCCTGCGGCGGCTGCGGCTGCCCACCCTGGTCTTCGTCAACAAGATCGACCGGCCGGGCGCCCGCTCGGACGCCCTGCTCGCCGACATCCGACGCAGGCTCACCCCGCACGTCGCACCGCTCACGGCCGTGACGGACATCGGCACCGCGCGGGCCGGTGTGGTGCCGCTCCCGGAGGGGCGCCGGCTGGCAGAGGCCCTCGCCGACGTCGACCCGGACGTCCTGGCGGCGGTCGTCGACGGCCCCGAGCCCACCCCGGACGACCTCCGCGGGGCCCTGGCGGCCCGCACCGCCGACGGCTCCTTCCACCCCGTCCTCTTCGGCTCGGCCCTCGGTGGCCAGGGCGTCGCCGGACTGGTCGAGAACGTGACGCGGCTGATCCCACCCGCGCCCGTGCCGCCCGGCTCCGTGGCGCCCGGCTCCGAGCCGCGCGGCACGGTCTTCGCCGTACGGCCCGGTCCCGGTGGCGAACGGACGGCGTATCTGCGCCTGTACGACGGACGGGTGACCGCACGGCAGCGGCTCACCTTCCGGCGGCGGGAGGCAGACGGCCGGACGACCGAGGTCCGTGCACGGGCGACCCGCGTGGACGTCGTCGGCGGGGCCCGGACGCTCACCGCCGGGAACATCGCGGCGCTCACCGGCGTCGCGGGCATCCGAGTGGGCGACCGCCTCGGCGAACTCGGCGACCGCGCACCGCAGTTCGCCCCGCCGACGCTGGAGACCCTGGTCGTGGCGCGTCACCCGGAACAGGCGGCGGCGCTGCGCACCGCACTGCTCTGGCTCGCCGACCAGGATCCCCTGCTCCACGCCCGCCCCGCCACCGGCGGTGCCACCACGCTGCTCCTGTACGGCGAGGTCCAGATGGAGGTCCTCGCCGCCACCCTCACCCAGGACTTCGGCATCGAGGCGGACTTCGAGCCGGGCCGGGTGCGGTTCCTGGAGCGGCCGGCCGGTGTCGGCGAGGCCTCGGACGAGCTTCCGTGGCACGACCTCACCCGCTACTGGGCGACGATCGGCCTGCGGGTGGAGCCCGGACCGCGCGGCTCGGGCGGGGCGTTCGCGTACGAGACGGAACTGGGCGCACTCCCCCGCGCCTTCCACCAGGCCATCGAGGAGACGGTCCACGCGACCATGGCCACCGGCCCGCGCCAGACCCCCGTCACGGACTACCGCGTCACCCTCACCCGGTCGGGTTTCTGCGCGCCGATCAGCACCGCGGCCGACTTCCGCGGCCTCACGCCGATCGTGCTGCGCAGGGCGCTGGACCGGGCCGGGACCCGGTTGTACGAGCCGTATCACGCCTTCGAGGCGGAGGTCCCGCCGGACGCGCTCGCGCCGGTGACGGCCCGGCTGGCCGCGTCCGGTGCGGAGTTCACGGGGACCACGGGCGGGGACACGGCCTGGACGATCACCGGGGAGCTGCCGGCCCGCCGGGTGCGCGAGGTCGAGCTGCGCCTGCCCGGGCTGACACACGGAGAGGGGATGTGGTGGTCGTACCCGTCGGGCGACCGTGAACTGAGGCCGCACTGAGGGGACTTGCGGATCCCCTTCACCGGGCGCACCGACGGGACCCGCCGAAGCCGCTCACCGGGCGCACCGACTGGACCCGCCGAAGCCGCTCACCAGGACACCGGCAGCCGGCGCGGGCCACGGGTCATCCCGCCCTCCCGCCACTCGATGGTCTCGGGGGTGAACTCCGCCCGCAGGCCGGGGAAACGGGCGGCCAGGCGGTGCAGGGCGAGTCCGAGTTCGAGACGGGCCAGCCAGGCACCCAGGCAATGGTGGGGGCCCGCGCCGAAGACCACGCTGGGCGAGGCCGGCGGCGCGAAGAGGTCGGCCGGGCCGGGCGGGAAGACGGACGGATCACGGTTGGCGGAGTTGATCTGGACGGCGACCACCGCGCCCGCCGGAATGGTCACGCCCCCGACCTCGACGTCCTCGACGGCACGGCGGATCAGGCCCGGCAGCACCCGGCCCTCGCTGAGCGGCACGGTACGCAGCAGCTGCTCGACCGCCGCCGCGGCCGCCTCCTCGCTCCCGGCGAGGCCCGGCCAGGCGGCCCGCCCGTCGGTGAGCAGGCGGACGAGGATGTTGCCCAGGGCCGTCATGGTGGTCTCGTGTCCGGCCACCACCAGACCCACGACCAGGGTCACCAGCTGCCGCTCGTCGATCCCCAGGGCGTCACCCGCCGCCACCAGCCCGCTGACCAGGTCGTCACCGGGGTCCTCGCGCCGCTCGACGACCAGTCCGGCGGCGAAGGCACCGAACTCCCGCATGGCCACGCCGACCTCCTCCGCGGTGTGGGCTCCGCCGGACAGGGCGTGGTCGGCCCAGTTCCGGATCCGCTCCCAGTCCACGTCGTCCAGGCCCATGAGACGGGAGACGACCGAGACGGGCAGCGCGCGGGTGAACCCCTCGATGATGTCCGCCGGCCGGGGCTGCCGGGCGAACTCGTCGAGGAGTGTCTCCACCACCGCGGCCACCCAGGGGCGCCAGCGGGCGATCGCCCGGGGCGTGAAGGCCCGCTGGACCGTGCCGCGCAGCCGCTGGTGGCCGGGGCCGTCCTGGTTGAGGAGGCCGTCCGGGGCGTCCAGCAGGTTCGGCACCACGAGCAGCGGCGGGGCGTCCCCGGCCATCAGGGACCGCCGGTCGAAGCGGGGGTCCATGAGCACCCGCCGTGCCTCGGCGTACCGGGTCACGAGCCAGACCGGGGTACCGGTGGCGAGGGTGCTCAGGCGGGGCGGTCCGGCCTCGGGGAAGACGACGTGGTGCATGGGGCGAAGGGTCCGGGAGGTGCTGTCTGCGCTCATCCGGGTCTCCAGGTGCGCCGGTGGGAGGGCGTTTCACGCCGGCCCTTCACGCTAGTGCGCCGTCCTTGCCTCCGTCAGCGGTCTCAATCGGCCAACGGGACGGTCTGCCGAGGCCTTTGGTGGGAATTCGAACAGTAGGAAGGAGGGCCGTCGCCATGACGACTCCCATCAGGCGCGTGTCCAAGCGCATGCCCGGCTGGGCGAAGGCGGTGAGCGCCGTAGTGCTGGTGCTCGTCGTGTTCTTCGCGGGGATCCGGCTGAGCGTGCTGCCGGGACTCAAGGACCTGTTCGGCACGGAGACCCACGACCGCTCGGGTCCCGCACTGCTCGAGTCCATCCAGGACATCAGCCGTTACGACGCCGCCTCCGGCAACTTCCAGGTCGTCGTGGACCTGGAGAAGGACGCCAAGTTCCTGCCCGACGCGATCCGCGGGACCCGCACCCTGTACGTCGGGGCGGGCACCGTCGACGCCTACGTCGACCTCGGCAAGGTCGGCAAGAACGACGTGACGGTCAACGACGACCGTACGTCCGCCATCCTGCGGCTGCCGCACGCACAGCTCGGCAAGGCCGCCCTCGACGCCGACCGTTCCTACGCCGTCTCCAAGCAGCGCGGCTTCCTCGACCGTCTCGGGGACCTCTTCTCGGACAACCCCAACAGCGAGCAGGCCGTGCAGAAGCTCGCCGTGCGGCACATCACCGACGCGGCGAAGGAGAGCGAGCTGACCACGCGGGCCGAGACCAACACCACCAACATGCTGGAAGGCCTGCTGGGCTCCCTCGGCTTCAAGAAGGTGGAGGTGAGCTACGGAACATGATCAGACCGAGACCGGTCGTCTCGTAGGCGCCTCCGGCGCCGTCCCCGTCCGTGTCCGGGAACGGCGCCGGAGGCGCGAGCGCTCCGACACGGCATTCTCCGGCGGTTCCCGGGTAACCGCCCTACGACGCAGAGACGTTGAAGACTGGAGGAACGACGCATGGCTCGTGCCGCTGCTCGCCCGCTTGCCGCTCTGCGCCTACGCACCGCCCGGTCCGAGAGGACTTCCAAGACCAAGGACAGGCCTGACAAGACCGACAGGCCCGTGAAGCCCGCCAAGAGCGACAGGGCGGCCAGGACCGGCAAGGGCGCCAAGGGCGAGCGGCGCCCGCTGCCCTTTCCGCTCCGGTTCCTGGCGATGCTGTGCGCCTTCGTGGTGATGGTGGCGTTCGCCGTGGTGCTGGCCCGTCTGACCCTGGAGCCCTCCCCCGCCTCCGAGGCGCTGACGCACACCAACATGCGGCCGGGGCGGTCCCTGCGGGCCTATCTGGACCAGCCCGCGCTGCGGGACGCCGTCAAGCAGATCGGCGGGAACCTGCTGCTGGGCATCCCGTTCGGCGTCCTCGTACCCGTGGTCGCCCCACGGACCCGTGGGATCCTGCGGGTGCTCCTGCTGACCGCGACCGTGATGCTCCTGGTGGAGTTCGCCCAGGGCGCGCTGATCACCGGCCGGGCCTTCGACATCGACGACGTGATCCTCAACACGAGCGGAGCCCTGGTGGGTTACCTCCTGCTGGGACGGCGGCTGAGCCGGGCCGTGCACAGCTGAGACCACCGACGTCCGGTCGGCCGGTCGGTCAGTGCCGGGTCCAGGTGAACTTGTCACCGCCCACCCAGCGGACGACGTCCGGATCGTCCAGGTCGTGGACGGTGATGCCGAACGCGGCGGCGGCCTCCAGGACGTCGGTGACGCTCTTCGCCTCACCGACCATCTGGCCGTCGATCTCCACGATCCGGAAGGGCGGACTGGTCGGCTGTACACCGAGCACCATGATCCGCGGGCGGGCGATGTAGGGGCTCGCGATTTCGGTCATGCATAGAGCGTAGAACGCAACCCGCGACGCGGCTGCGCGCACGTCACGCGCCCGGCAGGTCGCGGACCGCGGCCTCCACCGCGCCTCGGGCGGCCGGTCACCCGTCGCCCTCGTGTTCACCCGGCCGGGTGAACACGAGGGCGACGGTCCGGCCCTGCCTCAAGGCCGCCGCCAGCCGTCGTCGCCCAGGTGCGAGCCGGCCTGCGGGCCCATGCGGAGCATGCCGCCGTCCACACTCCAGGAGGCGCCGGTGACGTACGACGCTTCGGGGCCGGCGAGGAAGGCGATCACCGCGGCGACCTCGCGGGCGTCGCCGGGGCGCCCGAGCGGGACGCCGGGACGTCGCTCGGTGTGCGGGTCGGAGTCCTCCTGCCCGGTCATGGGGGTGGCGATCTCGCCGGGTGCGACCGCGTTGACGGTGATGCCGTGCTCGGCGAGTTCCAGTGCCATGACCTGGGTGAGCAGACCGAGGCCGCCCTTGGCCGCGCAGTAGGGGGCGGCGCCGACCCGGGGCTGGTGTTCGTGGACGGAGGTCACGTTGACGATCCGGCCGCCGCCGCCCTGCCGGATCATGTGCCGGGCCGCCTTCTGGCCGCACAGGAACGGTCCGATCAGGTCGACGTCGATGACCTCGCGGACGACGTCGAGCTCCAGGTCGAGGAAGGGCGTCATGGTCCCCGTACCGGCGTTGTTGACCAGGACGTCGACGCGGCCGAACCGGTCGTGGAGCTCGTCGACGGTGTCGGCGGCGGAGGGCAGCCGGGTGAGGTCCATCTGCGCCACGGCGGCCCGCTGCCCGTGGGCGCGGACCTCCTCGGCGGTCTCCTCGGCGCCCGCGAGGTCGCTGTTCCAGGTGATGCCGACGTCCATCCCCGCCCGGGCCAGGCGGACGGCGGTGGCCCTGCCGATGCCGGAGTCGGCGCCGGTGATCACGGCCACCTTGCTGTGGGGTGCGGTGGGGGCGGACATGCGGGCCTCCTCGTGGGCGGGGGCGGTGACGAGGCATCGCTGTACCCGGCCGCGTACCGGACAAACGCCGTGATCCGCCGTGCGGCCCCGGTGGAGCTGGGGAACTCTGGAGGTGGAGGTGGCGATGGATCCCGTCGAGGCCCTGGACCGGATCGCCTTTCTACTGGAGCGGTCCCTCGCGCCCACCTACCGGGTGCGCGCCTTCCGTACGGCCGCCCGTGTACTGTCCGCGCTGCCCGACAGCGAGGTGCGGGAGCGGGCGGAGGCCGGGACGCTTGAGTCGCTCAAAGGCGTCGGTCCGAAGACGGCGCAGGCGGTGCGCGAGGCGTTGGACGGCCGGGTGCCCGGCTATCTGGAGAAACTGCAGGGCGAGGCCGCCGCCCCGCTGGCCGAGGGCGGCGAACGGCTGCGGGCGCTGCTGCGCGGGGACTGCCATCTGCACTCCGACTGGTCCGACGGCGGCAGCCCGATCGACGAGATGGGCCGGGCGGCGGCCGCACTGGGCCACGAGTGGGCGGTGCTGACCGACCACTCGCCCCGCCTGACCGTGGCCCGGGGCCTGTCTCCCGAGCGGCTGCGCAGGCAGTTGGACGTGGTGGCGGAACTCAACGAGACCTGGGCGCCGTTCCGGCTGCTGACCGGCATCGAGTGCGACATCCTCGACGACGGCTCGCTCGACCAGGAGCCGGAGCTGCTGGACCGGCTGGACGTCGTGGTGGTGTCCGTCCACTCCAAGCTGCGGATGGACGCCCGCTCGATGACCCGCCGCATGGTGGCCGCCGTACGCGATCCGCACGCGGACGTCCTCGGGCACTGCACGGGACGGCTGGTGACGGGGCGGGGGCGGCCGGAGTCGGCGTTCGACGCGGACGAGGTGTTCGCCGCGTGTGCCGAGTCAGGTACGGCCGTGGAGATCAACAGCCGGCCCGAGCGGCTCGATCCGCCACGGCGGCTGTTGCGCCGTGCCGTGGACGCCGGCGTGCTGTTCTCGATCGACACCGACGCGCACGCGCCCGGGCAGCTGGACTGGCAGGTCCACGGGTGTGCCCGGGCCGAGGAGTGCGGGGTGCCCGCCGAGCGTGTCGTCACCACCTGGTCCCTGGAGGAGCTGCTGGTGTGGAGCCGGGAGGGCAGGGTGCCGGACCGAGTGGGGAGCGCCTGACGTGGTACTAGTGCGCACAGACAGCACAGGAAGGACGGGCGAATGGAACGGGCGGCCGTGTTCGACGTCGACGGGACCCTCGTCGACACCAATCACCTGCATGTGACGACCTGGTGGGAGGCCTTTCGGCAGGCGGGCCACCGGGTGCCGATGCACGCGATCCACCGGGCCGTGGGTCTCGGCTCCGACGACCTGATCGAGCATCTGCTGGGTGAGGACCGCGACCAGGACCGGGACGCGGAACTGAGCGCCGCCCACAAGGCCCTCTACGGCCAGTACTTCGACCGGCTGCCCGCACTCCAGGACGCCGGACGGCTGCTGCGGCGACTGGACCAGCGGGGCTGGCGGGTGGTGCTGGCGACGTCCGCGAGCGGCGCGGAACTGGGCGCCCTGCGACGGGCGATCGGCGCGGACGACGCGATCGCGGCCACCGCGAGCGCCGACGACGTGACGGAGGGCAAGCCCGCGCCCGAGCCCGTGGAGCACGCCCTGGAGCTGGCCGACGTGCCCGCCGAACGGGCCGTCTTCGTCGGCGACACCGTCTGGGACATGCAAGCGGGCAGCCGGGCCGGGGTGCGCTGCGTGGGAGTCCTGTGCGGCGGCATTCCACGCGCGGACCTGGAGGAGGCGGGGGCGTCGGCGATCTACGCCGACCCCGCCCATCTGCTGGCGTCGCTGGCGGAGAGTCCACTCGGCTGAGGCGGGGCCCGCGACCGCCGCGCCGGTTCCGCGTCGAGACGACGCCCCACCTGCGCGGAGGCGCCCTGGCGTGAGGTGCCGGACAGCGACTGCGGGGTGAATCGGCGCCCGGCCGGGATACCCACCGCATATGACCCCTGTGACAGATGCGGTACGAGCGCACGCCGTCAGCCCGGTCGACACGCTCCGGCGCGAGGCACACGCCGTAGGCCGGGCCGCGCGGGCGGTGTGGCGCGGCCCCGGGCGTGAGCGGGACCTGGTCGTACAGTCGATGAAGGCGGCCGCGGCGGCGCTGCTCGCCTGGTACGTCGCGAGCTACTGGCTGGGCGACCCGATGGCCCTGATGGCGCCCTGGGTGGCGCTGGTACTGGTGCAGGCCACCGTCTACAGCTCGCTCCGCCAGGCCGGACAGCAGTTCACGGCGATCTGCGTCGGCGCCCTGCTGGCGTCGGGGGCGCAGTGGCTGACCGACGACACTCTGGGAGCGCTGGCGCTGTCCCTGCCCGTGCTGATGCTCCTGTCGAACTGGTCCCGCTTCGGCGACCAGGGGATCTACGGGGCGACCACCGCGGTGTTCACGATCGCCTCGGGCACCGTGTCGGCCTCGGCGGTGGGGCACCGGCTGGGGCAGGCGGCGCTAGGCGCGGTCATCGGGATCGCCGTCAACGCGCTCGTCCTGCCCCCGATCCACCTGCGGGACGTACGGGAGAACCTGGCGGCGCTCGCCCGGGAGGCGGGCGACCTGCTGCACACCGTGGCCGGTGACCTGCGGGAGACCGAGTGGGACGAGCAGTCCGCCGCCGGCTGGTCGAGCGGGGCGGCCCGGCTGGAGCGGCGCCTGGAGGCGCTGCGGTCGGCGCGCGGCTGGAGCATCGAGAGCCTGCGCTTCACCTCGGGCCCGCTGCGGGCGCTGCACCGGGTGCCGACATCCCTGCCGTCCACGGAGGAGGACGAGCGCTGGAGCCGGGTGACCGGGCACGTCAGGGCGCTGACCCGGACCCTGGTGGTGGCGAGCGACGAGGACCGCACGCCCACCGCGCCCGAAGGCCCGGCGCTGCGTTCGTACGCCCGGCTGCTCGAGCTGATCGGGGACGCCTGCCGGGCGGAGAGCCGCCGGCTGCTGGACGCCCCCGAGGGCCCGGGCCGGGCCGACGAGACCGAGGAGGCGATACGGGACCTGCACGGGCAACTGCAGGACGGTCTGCGGGAGCACGCCGCGCAGGACGCGGCCCGGGCGGCCCTCCTGGGCACGTTGGTGTTGCAGGCGGAGAACATCTGGAGCGATGTCGTGCCGCGCGCCTCCAAGCGGTGACGCGGATCACCCCGCCGCGCGGTGAACCCCGGAACAACCACAGGTGGTTGCCCGTTGAACAGACCGTGGGTGTGGATGGGACAGTGTCCCCGGGCCTCACCTTTTGCCCACAGGGACGATCGTTCGGCTGAAGCCCTGTGGAGCCTTTCGCCGAGAGGCGACCGCCATCCGCACCCACACCTGAACCAGCCCCGACCGTGATTCCCCCGTCCGGTCGGGGCTTTCCCCTGTCCGGCGAGCGAAGGGGGCGCGGCCAGTTGACCGGGAGCGGGCTCCCGGCCCTGGCCGCGATTCCGGGTCAAGCCCTGAACGTCCACAGCGGGTTGGTGCTGTCCTGCCACGCCCGCTGCTTGCCACTGTTGCGTGGTATCGCCGTTCCAGGCCTTCTGCCGGACCGGGTCGCCGTTGCCGGTGGCGCCCGTCCAGCACCAGGCCGCTCGTGACGTTGCCCAGGCGGAAGTACGTGGCCGGGTTGGACGTCACCCTCAGCGAGGCGATGGCGTCGTTGTCACCGGTCACCCCGAGGCCAGGGCGCGTCAGGCCAGTGCCCACCAAGCGAAGATCTGCAGGGCCGCCTCGATCTTGGCTTTCGTGGCGTCGTCGGGTGCTCCGCCGATGCCGACGAAGACCACGCTGGAACCCGGGTCGGCCGCGACGAACAGGGTCAGCGGCACCCCGCCCGACAGCGGGTAGTCGTACCAGGCGGACCGCTCGACGTCGGTCTCGGGCAGGGCCGTCTCGACGGCCTGCCAGTCCGAGTCGTCGAAGTCGTATCCCGCGAACGCGGCGACCGACTCGCAGAACGGCCGCAGGTTGGTGTCGATGATCCAGCCGCCGCCGAAGGCGCTGTCAGGACCCGAAGTGGTCATCTCTCGGCTTTTCGCTCTCTGACCGGCGCCCTGCCACGGCCACGAGCTCCATGGTCGGACACGATCCGGGCCACGTCGAGTTCTTTCGGACCGTAGAGCGCGGCCAAGGCGCCGGTGAGCAGGGCCCAGTAGCGGTCTCCGTCCGCCGCAGGTGGACCTCGGCCCCGTGGGAGTCCACGTGCTTGCGGTCGTCGAACAGGAGAGACTCTCGCACGTCCACCAGCGGCTCACCGCACTCCTCGACGGGAACGGCGGCGACCCGGGCGTCGGACATCAGGATGATCTCGGTCATGGAGTGATCGTCTCGCATCCACAAGGAGGTGCCGCGTGCGTTCCCGGGGGCGGGGGTACTCGGGCAGCCCCGTCGGACCCGCGGGCGAGAGGAGACGAAGGTGAGCAGCACAACGGGCAGCAGGATCGTGGTCACGGGCGCCACCGGCAACGTAGGCACCAGCCTGGTGCGCCTCCTCTCCGAGGATCCGAAGGTCGGCTCCGTACGGGGGCTGGCCCGCCGGCTCCCCGAGTGGGAACCGCGGAAGACGGAGTGGTCGGCGGTCGACCTGGCCTCCGACCGAAGCGATCTGGTCAGGGAGTTCGAGGGCGCCGACGCTGTGGTCCATCTGGCGTGGGCGTTCCAGCCCACGCACGACCCGGCGGTTACCTGGCGCACCAACGTCCTCGGTTCCATCCGGGTGTTCGACGCGGTGGCCACGGCCGCCGTGCCGACGCTGGTGCACGCGTCGTCGGTCGGGGCCTACTCCCCCGGGCCGAAGGGACGCGCGGTCGACGAGTCCTGGCCGACCCACGGCTGGCCGGACGCCGCGTACTGCCGGGAGAAGGCCTATCTGGAGCGCGCGCTGGACACCTTCGAGCGCGACCACCCCGGTGTCCGGGTGGTGCGGATGCGGCCCGCGTTCCTGTTCAAGCGGGAGTCGGCGAGCGAGCAGCGCCGCATCTTCGGCGGCCGTTTCCTGCCGGGCACGCTGGCCCGGCCCGATCTGCTGCCCTTCCTCCCCGACATCCCGGGCCTGCGCGTCCAGGCGCTGCACACCGACGACGCGGCGAAGGCGTACGCGCTCGCTATGCGCACCGACGTCGGCGGACCGTTCAACCTGGCGGCCGAACCGCCCGTCGACGTGGAGCTGCTCGGCGAGATGCTGGACGCCCGTCCCGTACGGCTGCCGCGCACCGCGGCCCGCTCGGCGATCGCCGCGGCGTGGGGCCTGCACCTGCTGCCCGCCTCCCCGCATCTCTTCGACGCCGTCCTCAGGCTCCCCCTGATGGACTGCACCCGTGCCCGCACGGAACTCGGCTGGCACCCGGCCCACACGACACCGGAGGTCCTGGAGGAGTTCCTGCTGGGCCTGCGACAGGGGGCGGGTGCCGACACGGAGCCCCTGCGGGGACGCAAGGTGGGCTGACGGGCGCCGAGGCCCGGCACCGGGGGCAGCCGCCAAGCCCGGACCACAGCGGGGAGGGCGGATCAGTCCGCGGGCTCGTCCGGCACCGGCTGCTCGGGGTGGACCGCGCCCGACCGGGGCGCACCCTCCCTGCCGGTGCCCGCCTCGTCCGTGTCGGGGACGTCGGCGCCGGACTCCCCGGAATCGGGTTCCGCGGACTTCGCGGCCTCGGTGGTGTCGACGGTGTCTCCCTGGGCGCGGCCGGCGCCGACCTCCCAGGGGTCCTCGCCCTCGTGTGCCTGCTGATCGGGCAGGTCGCGCGGAACGGGCACGCCGTTCTCGCCTGGTCCTTCGCTGCGGTGGTCCACGGCGTAGCTCCCTTCCTGGAGTTCGGGGCGCCCCGCGAGTACCTCCGCGACGATCGGCGAAACGTCAGTGCGGCACCCGCTCCTCCAGCGCCGTGCGCCAGGCGGGCGCGGGCCCCTCGGGTGCCGGTTCGGGGCGCCGGCCGCCGCGCGCGAAGAATCACGCCCTGAACCAAGCGGAAGCGAGCTCTTCGATCTCCTTCAGAGCCGTGACGAGCTCGGGGACGACGGTCTCCTGCACCCATCGGTCCTGGTCGGCGTCGACCGCCCGCGGAACGGTCTCCGCGACCATGATCAGGTAGAGGTAGGTCCGGTAGAGGGCGAGGCGGAGGCGGGCAGGCGCGTCGAACTCGGCCCGTCCTCCCGCTTCCCGGTAGCCCGCGAGGAACGCCTGGTCACGCCTGATGTCGCCCAGCAGCGCCAGGGAGACGAAGTCGGCCAGCGGGTCGCCCCAGAACATGCGCTCCCCGTCGATGAGCCCACCGATGCGGGGCCCCTGTCCGGCCGGGCGGTCCACGAGGATGTTGCCGTTCCACAGGTCGAAGTGGACCAGACGGGGGGTGGTGACCTCGTCGAGCGCGGGGAGGGCCGCGCGGACGGTCCGTGCCACCTCGTCGGCGGGCCGCGGCAGCCGGGCACGGTAGCGGCGGGCGTCCTCCAGGACGGCGTCGACCATGCCGGCGAAGGCGGTCCGCCAGTCGGGGGCGAGCGGCCCGAGGGCGCCCGACGGATAGCCGAAGCCGGGCCCGGTCACGGTGTGCAGACGGGCCACCTGGCGGCCCAACTCCGTGCGCAGAGCTAAACGTTCGGGTTCCGTCAGGGAGCCGTTCCAGGGTTCGCCCGGGCAGGCGGTCATCAACACATGCGGTACGGCGGTGTCGTCGCCGAACGCCACCACCCGCGGGGCGGTCACGCCGGCCTCGGCCGCCGCCCGGTAGAACTCCGCCTCGGCGACCAGGAGTCGGGACTCGTACCGCAGGGCGGGCGCGGTCGCCTCGGGGGCGACCTTCAGCACGTACCGGCTGCCGTCGGCGAGGAGGAGTTCCTCGACGGTGTTGTAGGTGCCGCCCGTCAGCGGCCGGACCCGGGTGAGTGTGCCGGCGGGCAGGCGCGCGCCCTCCAGGACCTGCCGCGCCCGTTCCCAGGAATGCATGGAGTCCCCCACCCGTGTCCGCCTCTCGTCCGGTCAGCCCGCCACGTACACATCCTCGACGTAACGCCCGGCCTCCACCAGCCCGCCCAGCCACCGCTCGGCGGCCGCCTCGTCGGCGTCCGGCGTGCGCTCCCGGTACAGGGTACGGAACGCCTCCCGCACCCCCGGCGCCATCCGTGCACCGTCACCGCAGACGTACACCCGGGCGCCCGCGTCGAGGAGTTCCCACACCTCGTCGGCCTCGGCGGCGATCCGGTGCTGCACGAAGGTCATCCCGCCCTGCGGGGCGGCGCTGAAGGCCGGGCGGAGCCGGACGGCTCCGGCGACCTCCGCGGCACGGAGTTCGTCGGCGTGCAGGAAGTCGGCGTCCGGGGCGTCGCAGCCGAAGTAGCAGAGTGCGGGCGGCAGTTGCTCACCCCTGGCCAGAGCGGCCGTCCGGTCGGCGACGGCGCCGCGGAACGGGGCCAGACCGGTGCCCGCCGCGATCATGACGACCGGCCGGGAGTGGTCGACGCGGAAGGCCTCCCGGCAGGGCTGGATGCGGGCCGGCACGGTGTCCCCGGCATGGACGCCGGCGAGGTACGCGGAGCCGACACCCCGGTAGGTGCCGCTGCCGGAACGCGCGGGCGCCTCCAGGAGGGAGACCATCAGGTCGATGTGCCCGGGGTCGGTCGCGGGCGAGGACGAGACCGAGTACTGGCGGGGGCGCATCGAGGTCAGGAGGTCGAGCAGGGCCGGCCAGTCGAGGGCACCGCGCAGGGCCGGGTGGGACTCGAAGATCTCCACGAGGGTGCGTGGGTCGTCGTCGCCCAGGGCCGCCAGCCGGGCCCGTTCCGGCGGGCACGGGTTGGCGGCGGCCAGCACGGACAACTGTCCGGCGGTCGGACGCTGCTGCAACTCGACGTGCCGGGTGAGTAGCTGACGTACGGTCAGGGGTCGGTCGACGGCGAGGCCGTCGCGGCGCGGGCGGGCGGGGCGGATGTCCAGTACGGCGTCCAGGTCGACGCCGAGAGCGGCGGCGGCCCGCTCGACGAGGACCTTGTCGTTGGCCGGGAGCACGGTGACGTGGTCGGCCGTGCGGTAGGTGGTGCCGGACGGCAGGGCGAGCCGTACGAACCGCTTGAGGCGGGGATGGCCGGGGGCGGTGAGGTCGTAGGCCTCCGTCACGGTCATCGGGACCAGGTCGTGCCGCTCGGCCAGGGCGTCCAGCGGACCTCCGGTCAGCGTCCGGACCTCGTAGGCGGCCGTGGGCTCGGCCTCGGGGACCTCGGTGGCGTCCGGGTCGCCGTACTCCTCGAGGAGCGCGGCGCGCAGGCGGGCGATGAAGGCGCGGACGGTGCCGGTGAGGTCACCGGAGGCGTCGCCGGAGGCGCGCTCCAGCAGACGCGTGCCGCCGAGTTCGGCGAGGCGCTCGTCGACGCGGGTGGGGACGTGCTGGTAGGTGGCGGCCCAGTTGCGGTCGCCGACGCCGAGGACGGCGTAGGTGACGCCGGTCGCGTCGGTGGCTTCGTCCAGCCAGGCGGCGAACTGCCGTGCGTCGTCCGTTGGTTGCCCGTTGTAGGAGGCGGCGGTGATGACGACGGGGCGGTCCGTGGGCAGACCGTCCGGGTACGCGTCCAGGGGCGCGACCTCCGTCTCGCAGCCCAGGGCGGCGGCCTCGTCGGCGAGTTGGCCGGCGAAGTCGCGGCACGTGCCGTAGTTGCTGCCGTGCAGGAACAGGGCGCGGGTGCCGGGGAGCACCCGGGCGGGAAGGGCCGCGTCGGCGGTCGTGGTGTCCGGGGCCGCCTGGAGACCTCCCGGCAGGGGGGTGTGGGCGCGGTCGGCGGCGGTGCGCGGGGTCAGGGTGAGGGTGAAGCCGTCCGGCTTGAGGGTAAGTGCCTCCTTGACGGTGAGCCGGTAGTCGGCGTGGTCGTGCAGGCGGTAGCGGTGGACGAGCAGCGCGAGCAGCATGGTCGCCTCGTGGAGGGCGAACTGCCGCCCGATGCAGGCGCGTTCACCGGTTCCGAAGGGCTTGAAGGCGTGCGGCGAGCGGGCGGCCTCCGCCTCGGGCGTGAACCGGGAGGGGTCGAACAGCCCGGGGTTGTCGCCCCAGACCGGCTGCCGGTGCAGCATCGGGGCGACCACGGTCAGGGCCTGTCCGGCGCGCAGCGGGATCCGGCCGCCCAGCACGGTGTCCTCGCGGGCCTGGCGGCTGAAGGCGGCGGCGGTGGGCCACAGCCGGAGCGCCTCGTTGAGGACCTGACGGGTGTAGGTGAGCCGTCCGACCTCGTCGAAGGTCGGCTCGGGGTCGGCGGTGTCGCCCCACATCGCGTCCACCTCGCGCTGTACCAGCCGGAGCACGGCCGGGTGCTTGGTGAGGTAGTACATCGCGAAGGACATCGCGCCGGAGGTGGTCTCGTGCCCGGCGATCAGGAAGGTGATCACCTGGTTGCGGATGTTGGTGGTGTCGAGGGTGGTGCCGTCGGCGGGGTGGGTGGCGCTGAGCATGAGGCCGAGGAGGTCGTCGGTGCCGGTCTCGCCGGCGGCCACCCGGGCGCTGATCACGTCGTCCACGACCTGCGCGAGGTGGGCGGCGTCCGTGCGGAAGGCCTCGTCCTGGGCCGCGTAGTCTCCGCCCGGCGTGCGGGCCAGGCGGGTCATCGCCCATTCCAGGCAGCGCACCATCGACTCGACGAAGGGGTGGGGCTCGTCCCGGTCGAAGGAGCCGAAGTCGTAGCCGAACCCGGCGAGGCCGATGGTGTCGAGCGTCATCCGGGTCATGTCGTCGGGGATGTTCACCGGCCGCCCGCCGCCCGCGGCCCGGTCCCAGGAGCCGATGAGCCGGCGGGCGACGTCCAGCATCACCGGGTGGTAGGTGCGCATCGAGCCCAACGCGAAGGCGGGCATCAGGATGTCGTGGGCCTTGGCCCAGTTGGGCTCGTCGTTGTACGCGGTGAACAGTCCGTCGGCGGCGAACTCACGCACGTTCTCCAGCGCGGGGCCGACGGCCTTGGCGAACCGGCTCTCGTCGGCGAGCTCCGTGACGAGGTCGAGGTCGGCGACGAAGGTGACGTCCCGTCCGTGCAGCCGCCGCGTGAGCACGGAGCCGTGCTCCCGCATCAGCCCCATGATCTGCTGGAGGGGCGTGCGGCCGGGGCCGGTGGCGGAGATGTCGACGAGGGGGACGCCGGGGAGGGAGGGTGCGGTCTGCGCGGTGGGGGGCATGGCGCGACAACTGCCTTTCGCGGTACGGAAGTACTGCGTCCAGGTTGGTCCACCGGCCCTGCCGGTCCGCGCCGCTCCCCTACATGATTGTGTAGTACATCCGGGCGCGCAGGCCTTGCGGCGGGTGGCCCGCCGTGGCAGGAGGTACGGGTGGAGGGGGATCGGCGGGAGGCCGTGACCTGGCGCAACCGCGCCCTGATGCTCTTCGACCGGGTCTCGGTGCCGGTCGCGGTGTGCGACGTGTACGGCGCCGTCCTGCTGGCCAATCCGGCGATGGCGGCGGAGTGCGGGGTGGCCCCGGGGCGGCTGCGCGGCCGGGACGTGCTGGAGGTGTTCCGCCCGCAGCAGGCGACGCAGGTGGAGCGGATCGCACAGGCGCTCAGGCTGCGGCACCGGTCGCGCTACCAGGTGTCGGTGTGCTGGGCGGCGCCCGGCGGTGCGCAGCGCTTCGGGGAGCTGACGGCGGACCCGGTGAGCGACACGGTCGAGGAGACCCCCGCGCTGCTGGTGATGCTGCGGGTGCTGGGCGAGCGCGAGCCGCATGCGCCCGCGGAGGCGCCGGCCCGGGTGACGTCGGCGGAGGCCCGCATCCTGGCGCTGCTCGCGGGTGGCGCGACCACGGCACGGGTGGCCCGCGAGACCGGGCTCACGACCGACGGCGTCACCTACCACCTGCGGCGCCTGTCCGCCCGCTGGGACGCGGCGAACCGAACGGAACTGGTGGCCCGGGCCTACGCGTTGGGCGTACTGGCCTCGGGCACGTGGCCACCGACGCCTGCGCTTGCACCGTCGGCGGACTAGGGCCTGTCGTTCGGATCATGCCGACCAGAGCGGGGCGGTGCCTCCCAGCCGGCCTGATCCAGACAACAGGCCCTGGCCGGCTCCGGAAACGTCCCGATTCCACCCGAACACGCCGGGCCCGCAAGCTCCGGCGCTCCCGGCACCAGGCCTCCCCGGCGCCTCACGTCCCGCACCGGCGCCGACCGGCCGCAGCCCAACGGCTCGGCTGCGCGCAGCACGGAGCGCAGCCGGGCACGCGCAGCACGGAGCGCAGCCGGGCAGCCGAGCCGTTGGGCAGAGACCCCCTCCCCCTCCCTCCGGCCCGTCGCGCGTCCTCCGCCCCGCGCCCTCCGGAACCGCCGGAACACACCTCGCCCCCGCGCCCCCGGCACCCCCAAGACCACTCCTACGCCACAGGCCGCCCGACACGCTCCGCCCCGCCACCGACACAGGCCGTCCCCGCCCCCTCCGGCGCCCCGAAGCGGGCCAGGGTGTGCCAGATCATCTTCAGGTCCTGAAGCTCGTAGCGGCCCGTGCGGGCCGCGTCGCCGATGATGCGCGGGTCCAGGTGGCCGTCCTCGGCGAGGTGGGCGCCGAGGTCGGCGTACCGCTGCCCGCGGTAGTCGGCGTGCTGGTGAAGCCGTGCCACGGTGATCCGGTAGCCGGGGTGCCATTCGACGGCACAGGGCAGCAGGCGGGCCGCCGACTCGACGGGAGTGCCGCGGTAGCTCGCGTCGAGGACCAGCGCCTCGACGTCCCGGACGAGGTCGACGCCGCCGTGCACCTGGGTCTCGACGTAGTCGTTGAGGGCGTCCTGTGCGTCGGCCTCGGCCAGCGCGATCAGGGACATGCCCGCGGCGACTCCGAAGTCGGCCGGCTCGGCCGCGCTGTCGGGGTAGCAGAAGGTGGCGCGGGCGAGGGTGGCGCCGGTGAGACGGAAGTGGGAGGAGCCGAACCTCGGGGCCGCGCCCACGACTTGGCGGCGGAAGTCGAGGGCGCCGTACACCGGCCGGTCCAGGGCGGGGGCGTCGTCGTAGACCCCGCCGAAGATCCGGCTCTCCCAGCGCCACCGGTCCCCGCCCGGGGGCGCGGTCAGACCGCCGTTTCCGGTGCCCGTCACGAACTGCGAGTGATACGCGCCGTCCTGGGCGAGCGCCCGCAGGATGGGCAGCCCGCGCCCGAGCCGGTCCGGGTGGAAGTTCAGCGTGATGCGCAGATCGGATGGGACGGGCGGCCCCTCGGAGCGTGCCGCCACATGCAGCAGCGCGGCCCGTGCCCGCGCCGAGCCCACGTCCTGGAAATCCACTGGCCTCTCCCCCTCGCGCCCGCCTACCCTGGCGGCCAAACCTAATACCCCTAGGTTTCAGCTTGCGACACCCAGGAGACTCACCATGAGATCACTCACCGAGCACGACATCCGCAACTCGTTCGTGAACTGCTCGAAGGGCGAGGCGAAGCGGCTGGCCGTGCCCCGGGATCTCGACGAACGCCCGTGGGACGACCTGGACTTCCTCGGCTGGCGTGATCCGGGAGCCCCCGACCGCAGCTTTCTCGTCACCGAGCGGTCCGGCGAACTCGTCGGCGTCACCCTGCGGTTCCCGTCCTCCAGGCGCGGCTTCCTGCACCGCAGCATGTGTTCCCTGTGTCTGACCACGCACCCGGGCGGCGGTGTCTCGCTGATGACCGCCCGCAAGGCCGGCACGGCGGGCCGCGAGGGCAACTCGGTGGGCGTCTACATGTGCACCGACCTGGCGTGTTCCCTCTACCTGCGCGGCAGGAAGGCCCTGGAGTCCGGGTCCCGCTTCGAGGAGAGCCTCACCCTGGAGCAGCAGATCGACCGGACGAGGGCCAATCTGGCCGCCTTCCTGGACACGCTGTACGCCTGACCCGTCGGCTACCGGTCCCGCAGCCGCGCCGCCGCCACCTCGTGCAGGTGGACCAGGACGTCGTAGCTGCGGGCGAGCGCGATGTCGTACGGGCCGTCGGGATAGGCCGTGCCGATGCCGCGCGTCGGCCGGGCCCGGCGCAGCCACTCCCCGGCCGGTGATCCGGTGACGCGCAGGTCGAGTACGTAGTCCCGGTGCCCTACCCGGTCCAGGGTCCGCTCGTTGCTTCCGGGGCCCGCCGGGCCCAGCGTCCAGCGTCGGACGACGGTGTCGTCCCGGCCGGTGGCCAGGAACGACCCGTGGTCGAAGCTCAGGCCCACGTTCACGTACCTCGCGCCGAGGCTGTCGCGCAGGAAGGCGCCCTGCACCTTCGGGATGGCGGCGGGGTTCTCCGGTACGTAGCCGACGTGGTTGTTGTGCGCCGACAGCAGGACCTTGCCGCCGGTGTGCCGGTGCCACCAGACGACGTTGGCGGCCATCGCCCCGTCCCGATAGCGCATGGCCTCGGCGATCTGCGCGGGGTCCTCGAAGTCGAAGGCGTACTGCCGGGCTGTCTGATCGATGGCGGTGGCGCTCTGCAGAGCCCGGTCGTACGCCCGTCGGCCGCTCCTGCCCGGCCCCTGATCTCCGATCAGTCGCAGCGCCTCGCCCGTGCGAGCGGCCCTCTCCATGCGCTCGGCGTACGGCGCGTCCAGGTACTGCTCGATGTACGTCCCCGTCGGCACGGTGGGCCGCAGGCCGCGGTAGAGCTCGGCGAGGCGGGCACTCGCCCCGGGATGCGCGGCGGCCACGTACGCCTCGACCGCGTCGTAGGACTCGGGGCCCGACCAGGCGATGTCGTCGCCCATGAAGCGGACGGGGTCGCCCGGGTGGCGGACGTTGTAGGTCCGCATCCACTCCACGAGCCTCAGGTAGTCGGTGTTGTTCCACCACTGGTAGTCGCGCTGGAACTCGTCGCGCATGATGCGCCGTGGGTCGCCCTCGCCGTTCAGGACGTAGCGGTCGAGGCGCAGGCCGGTGCTCCAGGGGACCTCCAGGGCGAAGGTGCGGAAGCCCTTCTCCTCGACCAGGTGCCGGAAGACGCGGTCCTTCAGAGCGAAGAAGTCGTGCGAGCCGTGGGTGGCCTCGCCCAGGCCGACGACCCGGGCGTCGCCGATCATGCGGCCGAGGGAGCGCAGATCGCGACTGTCGCCGCCCGGTTCGACGGTGCGCAGGGGGTGGGCGGCGCGGTCGAGTGCCCCGACCACGGCCGAGGCCGGGGCGGTGGTCGCGGCATTCGCCGTGGCCGGGGCGCCGGCCGGCACGACGGTGCCGAGGGTGACGAGCAGGGTCAGGAGTGAGCCGGTCCGTTGCCATGTCATGGTCCAAGGCTGTGCGTCACCGGCGGGCCGGGACCATCCGGCGGTCCACCGGATCGGGGGTGCGGACAGCCACGGGGCGCGCGGGGGGTTTTCCTCATGATCGGGCACCCTGCCCGCCCGGCGGCGAAGCGGAATGACAAACTACGTTTCCTTGCGGACAGTTGCAGTCCTCAATGAGTACCGTCGGAACATCCGTGGAAGGGAACAGCGCGACGATGCGAGACGTACGTGAATGGACGACGCCCCTGGTGCGCTTGGCGAAACGGCACCGGGACCCCGTCGTCGTCCAGGCGCTGCGTTCGTCGGCGGCGGCGACCCTCGCGTACGTCATCGCGCTGCGCCTGAGCCCCGAGGCGGCGCCGCTCACCGCGCCGCTGACCGCGCTGCTGGTCGTCCAGGTCACCCTCTACTCCACCCTCACCACCGGTATCCGCCGGGTGAACTCCGTGGTGGCGGGCGTTCTCGTCGCCATCGCCTTCAGCCTGCTGGTGGGACTGACCTGGTGGAGCCTCGGGCTGCTGATCGTGGCGGCGCTGGCCGTCGGGCATCTGGTGCGGGTCGACGAGTTCGTGCCCGAGGTGGCGATCAGCGCGATGCTGGTGCTCGGTGTGACGACCGTCGGGGACACCGCCTGGGCGCGGGTGCTGGAGACGCTGATCGGCGCGGTGGTCGGCCTCGGCTGCAACCTGCTGCTCGCTCCTCCGGTGTGGGTGGGCGAGGCCGGGGAGTCCATCGAGGGGCTGGCCCGGCGGATGCGGCAGCTGATGCTGAGCATGGGCGAGGAGGCCGCGGGCCGTACCCCCGTCGAGTCGGCGACGGCCCGGCTGTACGAGGCGCGCCGGCTCGACCACGACATCGTCGAGGTGGACGCGGCGCTGCGGCAGGCCGAGGACAGTCTGCGGCTCAATCCGCGTGTCAAGGAGGGGCTGCTGCACCGGGTCGTGCTGCGCACCGGCCTGGACACGCTGGAGATCTGCACGGTCGTCCTGCGGGTCCTGGCGCGCACCTTCACCGACCTCGCGAAGGAGCGCGATCCCGATGCCCTGTTCGCGTCGGAGACGGGCGCCGCCGTGGAGCGGCAGCTGTCGGAGATCGGCGACGCCGTGGTCAGTTTCGCGGTCCTGGTCACCACCCCGGTGAGTGTGAACGCCGATGCGGCGGAGTCCCGGCTGACCGCCGAACTGCGACAGGCCGCCGCCACCCGCGACAAGCTGGCACAGCTCCTCCTGGACGAGGCCCGGCGCGACGCCGGGCAGTGGCAGCTGCACGGCGCCGTCCTCACCGAGGTGAACCGGATCCTCGACGAGCTCGACACCGAGCACCGCTCGCGCCGCCTCCTGGAGGAACTCGACCGCGTCTCCCGTGAGCAGCGCGAACGCATGCCGCGGCTCACCCGGCTGCGGGAGAGCCTGCGCGTGCCCGCGCAACTGCGACGGAACCGCGAGGCCACCGAGCGGCGTTCAAGGTGACGAGTCCACTCGAGGCGTCGTGCCTCCGGGGACCGGCGAAGGGGGCGGGACAGTGACGGACACGACCGTGCGGATCGACGGGACCACACTGCGGCTGCCGGGCGGAGTGGCGGTGCGGTTCGTCCGCACGCTGCGGCTGCCCGAGACGGGCACGCATCCGCTGCCTCCCGGGCTCGGCGAGTTCCCCGTCCGCCGGGTGCGCGACTACCCCGGCACCGTCCCCGAGCAGTGGCGGGCGCGGGGCGGTGTGATGCTGCCGGTGTACCTGCGCGAGGCGATGTGGCTCAGCTTCTCGGGCACGCGGGAACCGGCCGCGTTGCAGGTCGGGGTGGGCAAGGTGTGCGCGGTCTCGGGCCTGCCGTGGAGCGACCGGCTCGCCCGCGATCCGCAGAACTACGTCGTGCTGCCCCGTCAGCCGTGGCTGGACGGCATCAACTCCGGGAAGGGCACGGTCCGCCAGTTCGTGGCGGTGCCGCTGGGGCTCGGCGCGACGGTCGAGGGCCAGGTGACCGGCGAGGAGGTCTGGGGCGGCGTACAACTGCAGTCGTTCGCGCTCAACGACGGGCCGCTGGCCCGGTGGCGGGAGGAGGAGCGGCGCCGGGCGGAGCGTGCCAGGGCGATGCCTCCGCCGAGCGGGGGCTACGGAGCGGCCATGTCCATGGCCGCGGCGCCCCCCGGTGGCCCGGTGCCTGCGCCGGCCTCGGCTCCCATGGCCCCGGGCCGGGCGGCCGCGGCCATGGGTCTCGGGGTCGGAGGTTCGATGCGTCAGGAGGTCTACCGGGACGACCGCCCGCCGTCGGACTGGGCCGAGCTGCCCGCGGGGCGGGTGTTCGTGCATCTGGTGACGCCGCCCGAGTGGCGCCGGATCACCGGCGAGGCGCCGCCGCCGTCGCCCGTGGACCGTGCCGCCTACACCAGGGCCGGGCTGCCCTGGTTCGACTACTACGACCAGGACGCCGGGGATCTCGCCCCCACCGACCCGCTCCAGCAGGTCAAGCCGGTCGGCGACTGGCTCGGCGACGACCACGCTCCCTGGCACCAGCCCGTGCCGCCCCAGGTGCACCCGCTGGGCGACGCACCGGGCAAACCGGTCCAGGACGGCGACTGGTAGCCGCCCGGAACGGCGCGGAGACCCGAGTCCGGGCGGGCAGGCGTTGCCCGCTGCGCGACGCCTGATGCCGCTGTTGCATCCGGCGGGTGATCCACGTCAAGGTGGTCGCGGCGGGACGAGCGACGACCTGAGGTGTACAGATGGGCAGTGAGGGCTTGAGCAGGCGCCGATTCGTCGGCGCCCTGGCGGGAACGGGCGCGGCGGCCGCGCTGCCGGGGTGTGACGACGCCCCGTCGCCAACCGGCCCGACGGGCGCGGAGGCGAGCAGGGCACCGTCGGGGAGCCGCGCCCCCTCGTCCTCCGCCCTCACCGGCCCCCGCCCGCTCTACCTCGGCACCTACACCTCCGTGGAGGGCGGCGGCAAGGGCATCGCTCTCGCCACCTACGACGCCGCGAGCGGCCGTGTCACCGGGACCGGCACGCTCACCGGCGTCGAGAACCCGTCCTACCTCGCCGCGCATCCGAACGGGCGGACGCTGTACGCGGTGAGCGAGCGTGAGGACGGCGCGGTGACCGCCATCCGCACGGCCGACCGCGAGGTGCTGGGCAGCCGGAGCACCGGTGGCGCGGGACCCTGCCACCTGTCCGTGCACCCCGGGGGGCGCTGGCTGCTCAGCGCCAACTACACCTCCGGCAGCGTGGCCGTGCACCCGGTCGACGCCTCGGGGGCGCTGGGTGAACGCACCGACCTGGTCACCCACTCACGTCCGGCGCCCGGCCCCGGACAGGAGGGCCCGCACGCCCACCAGTTCGTGACCAGCCCCGACGGCGGCCATGTGCTCGCCGTCGACCTGGGCACGGACACCGTGTACACGTACCGCCTGGACGAGAGGACGGGCCGGCTGACCGAGGTCGCGCAGGCCCACACCCGGGCGGGCGCCGGGCCGCGCCACCTGACCTTCCACCCCGGCGGCCGGCACGCGTACCTGGCCGACGAGGTCGACAACACGGTGACGGTCTGCGGGTACGAGCCGAGGACGGGCCGGCTGACGGTCGGCGACCCCCAGTCGACGGGCACGGGCTCGGGCACCAGCTACCCGGCGCAGATCCTGGTGACGTCGAACGGCGCGTACGCGTTTCTCGCCAACCGGGGCCACAACAGCCTCACGCGCTACGCGGTGGAGGCGGACGGCGCCCGGCTCCGGCTGCTGGACACGGTCCCGGTGGAGGGTGACTTCCCGCGGCAGATCGCCTTCTCACCGGACGGGACGCTGCTGTTCGCGGCGAACCAGAAGTCGAGCACCGTGAGCGTCTTCCACGTGGACGAGGACAGCGGTGAACTGCGGCTCGCGGGCGAGCCGTTCGCGTCACCCGTCGCCGTCTGCGCGCTGCCGCTGTAGGGCCCGCGGGCAGGCTGCGGCGGCCTGGGTGAGCAGGACGTGCATGCGCTCCGTGAGCTGGGCGACGTCGTCGGCGGGCCGGTGGAAGGCCAGCCGTACGTCGCCGTGGGCACGGGCGCGCTCGATGCGCAGCGTCAGTCCGTGCCGGTCGACCGCGAGGGGCTGGACGCGGACCGCGCCGTGCAGGCTGTCGGACTCGACCAGGCGGGTCAGCCGCTCGACCGCGTCGCCATGGCAGTCGGCGAGGTGGGTGAGCAGCCGGGCCTCGGCGGTGGCCAGCGGATCGGGTGCGGCGGCGGCGAACTCGTCGAGGTCGACGACCACCGCGCCGGACGGCAGGCGCAGCACCACGCGCGTGGCCCGGAACGCCAGGTGGCCGTCCTCGTGGACGAACCATCCGGCGATCCACAGCCGGGCGCGGATGCGGTTGCGCACGGGGACGGGCGCCACGTCGGCGAACTCCAGGACGGCGGACGGCTCCCCGCGGGGCGCGCAGATCGCGGCCGCGACCAGGGTGCTGTCCTCGGGCACGTGCAGCAGCACCCGACCGTCCTCGGTGACGGTGTGCGCGCCGACGAACTCCTCGCGCCCGCCCTCCGCGGTCACCGCGCAGGACCACGCGGCGGCGAGCACCGAGCGGGCCCTTTCCGCCGCGGAAGGCGCGACCGTCCAGGTCTGGCTGTCACCCATCCCAAAACCTCCTTAGGTAAGCCTTGCCTAACCTATCGAAGATCGGGGTCGAAGCCAACCACGGGCTGCCATGAATGTCGTCGATTCGGATCGGCGGGCACGGGCCAGGCGCCCAGCCCTCGGCCGCGTCGAGACGGCCGCGGCCGGCAGGCCGTCTACGTGTACGACACCCGCGACCACGCGGGCCGGCACTGTGCGACGCAGAGGAATAGAACCCTGAGTATCCACAGACAACGACGTCGGGGACGGGGGAGCCGGCCCACCGGGTGACCCCGAAGCCGATCACGCCCGCCAGGACGGCTCGCCATGCCGAGCACGGCCGGCGTGAGCAACAGGAGGTGTTCCGCTACCGGCGTCCGGATTCAGAGGACGCCCAGCAGCGCCCGGGCGCACAGGTCGCGCACCTGCTCCCGGGAGAGCTCCGCGTCACGCAGCCACTCAAGGCTCACGGCGGTGGTGAACGCCAGCCAGCCCCGCACGGCCAGCCGCAGCTCAGGCCGCTCCAGCGCGCGCGGGCCGAACTCCGGGTCGGCGGCGAGCGCCGCGAGGATCTGCCGCTCCTGCGCGGCCAACGCCCGCTGATAGACCTTTCGTACGGCCTGGTCGCCCGCGGCGTCGGCGCGGTGGAAGGCCCGGTAGCCGTGCGCGTGGGCGCGGACGTGCTCCAGATACGTGTCGAGGCCGGCGGCGAGTTGTTCGCGTACCGGCACACCGGGCACGGCCGCCGACATCCGCAGCATCCGCTCGCTCTCACGCTCGACGACGGCCGCGAAGAAGTCCCGCTTGGTCGGGAAGTAGTGGTAGAGCAGCCCGCGCGAGACCCCGGCGATCTCGGCGACCTGCTCGATCCACACCTCGTCGTAGGGGCTCTCCGAGAACAGCCGGGCACCCACCGACAACAACTGCTCCCGGCGCTCCCCGGTGCTGAGCCGACGGCGTACGCGTTCGCCCTGGTTCGCGGCCATGCCCGCACTTTACTTGACGCCGGTTCAACAGCGGGACCAGACTGGAACGCGTTGTTGAACCGGCGTACAACACGCGCAACCTGCCGCTGTATCAAGGGAGATGGGGCATGGCGGAGACCACGACGAAGGCCGCGCTGCCCGCCGGATTCCGCGGCGCCGAACAGGGCTGGCCCGAGCTGCACCGCATCCCGCACCCGCCGTACCGGCTCCCCGTGCTCGGCGACGTCGTCGGGGCCGGCAGGCACACCCCGCTGCAGGACACGCTGCGCTACGCCCGGCGGCTGGGGCCCATCTTCCGGCGCAAGGCCTTCGGCCGGGAGTTCGTGTTCACCTGGGGCTCCGGTCTGGTGGCCGACCTGGCGGACGAGTCGCGGTTCGCCAAACACGTGGGGCTGGGGGTGGCCAACCTGCGGCCGGTCGCCGGGGACGGCCTGTTCACGGCGTACAACCACGAACCCAACTGGCAGCTGGCGCACGACGTCCTGGCCCCCGGCTTCAACCGGGAGGCCATGGAGGGTTACCACTCAATGATGCTGGCCGTGGCCGGGCGGCTCACCGACCACTGGGACCGCGCACTCACCGCGGGGCGGCCGGTCGACGTGCCCGGCGACATGACCAAGCTGACCCTGGAGACGATCGCCCGGACCGGCTTCGGGCACGACTTCGGTTCCTTCGAACGCGCCCGGCCGCACCCCTTCGTGACGGCGATGGTCGGCACCCTCACCTACGCCCAGCGCCTGAACAGCGAGCCCTTCCCCCAGTTGCTGCGCCGGGCCGCCCGGCGCAACGCGGACGACATCGCCTACCTCAACCGCACGGTGGACGACCTCGTCCGGGCCCGGCGTGCGGCGAGCGGCGACGGGGGCGGTGACCTGCTGGACCGGATGCTGGAGACCGCCCACCCGCGGACCGGGGAGCGACTGTCCGCCGAGAACGTGCGCCGCCAGGTCATCACCTTCCTGGTCGCCGGCCACGAGACCACGTCGGGCGCGCTGTCCTTCGCTCTGCACTACCTCGCCCGGCACCCCGGGATCGCCGCCCGCGCCCGCGCCGAGGTGGACCAGGTGTGGGGCGACACGGCACTGCCCGGATACGACCAGGTGGCCAAACTGCGGTACGTGCGACGGGTGCTGGACGAGACGCTGCGGCTGTGGCCGACGGCGCCCGCGTTCGCCCGGGAGGCCCGGCAGGACACCGTGCTGGCGGGAACGCATCCGATGCGGCGGGGCGCCTGGACGCTGGTGATCACGCCGATGCTGCACCGCGACCGGACGGTCTGGGGTGCGGACGCCGAGGAGTTCGACCCGGACCGCTTCGAGGCGAAGGCCGTACGGTCCCGTCCACCGCACACCTTCAAGCCGTTCGGGACGGGCGCGCGGGCCTGCATCGGGCGACAGTTCGCCCTGCACGAGGCCACCCTGGTCCTCGGCCTGCTGCTGCGCCGCTACGAACTGCGGCCCGACCCGGACTACCGGCTGCGGGTGACCGAACGGCTCACACTGATGCCGGACGGACTGCGGCTGCGGCTGGAGCGCCGGGCGGCCGCGGCCGGCTCCAGGCCGTCACCCGGTGCCGCCACCGGGCGCCCGCACCGCGAGGCCGACGACGAGCGGACGTCAGAGCAGCGCTGTCCAGTGCGCGGGCCGGGTGACTGACGCCGGCAGCCGGGTGCCCAGGCCGCCCCTGGCCGCGTTCACCTGGGGCTGGGTGAGGAAGAACGCGCCGGTCAGATCCGCGTCCGTGAGGTCGGCGTCCCGCAGGTCGGCGCCGATGAGGTCCGCGCCGCGCAGGTCGGCACCGCTGAGGTCGGCGGCTATGAGGTAGGCGCCCCGGAGATTGGCGCCCCGCAGGTCCGCCCCCTTGAGCCGGGCACCCATCAGGTCGGCGCCCCGGCGGTTCTTCTTCTTGCCGCCGATGCCCGCCCGGGCCAGCTCGCTGGTTCGGAGCAGGAGCACGTTGACCTCCTGCCGGTGTGCGGCGACGTCCAGCGAGCCGAGATCCTCGGCGGATCGTCGGGTGAGCGCCTCGGTCTCGTCCAGGGCCGCACGCAGCTCGGCGCGGAGGGAACGGGCGGCCGGCAGGGCCAGCGCCTCGGTGAGGTACCAGAGGAGTTCGTGGAGCTGGCGGACGACCGGGAAGACGTCGAACATGCGCTGGGCGTCCTCGCGCGGGCCGGTACGCCAGTCCCGGCCGCCGAAGGTGAGCCGCGAGACCTTCTGTCCGGCTCCGAAGCAGTCGTAGACCGTGCAGCCGTTGAACCCCTGGTCCCGCAGTGTCGCGTGGATGCCGCAGCGGTGGTCGGTCCCGAGGTTCGAGCAGGGCTTCCCGGCCGCCTTGTCGACGGCGAAGTCCGCCGAGGCGCTGAAAGGCAGGGCGACGCAGCACAGGCCGAAGCACTGCTCGCAGTCGGCTCGCAGGTCAGGCCGGTCGGTCATGTGTTCTGGCATGGCCTCCAGCCTACTTTCCCGCAGGTCACGGTCCGGCCACGCCCGTCCGGGCCCGGAGCCGCCACCCCGCACCGCGCCGCACACCGGCCGCCCGGCCGGCGCCGCCTGCTCAGGCGACCGCGTCCGGGAGTTCGAGGCCGGTGAGACGCTCGGGGTCGGCCAGGATGTGCATCGCGACGATCCTGCCGTCGGCGACGGTGACGCCCATGACCGACAGCAGCTGCCCCTCGGAGGCGTTGAACAGGCCGACCTCGCCGTTGACGAGAGCGAGCCGGGAGTACGGGGCGAACTGCCGGAACAGCAACGCCTGGCGGGCCACCGCCTGCGCGCCGCGCACCAGCTTCGAGGCGGCCGCGCCGCCGACCAGCGCGCCGGAGTCGGCCCGCAGCACGATGTCGGGGTGCAGGACGGCCAGCAGCGCCTCGAAGTCCCCGGCGCGGCTGGCGGCCAGGAAGGCCTCGACGACCTGCCGCTGCCTGCCGAGGTCCGGCTCGGGCGAGGGCGTGGCCCCCTGGACGCGGCGCCGGGCCCTGCTGGCCAGCTGACGGGTCGCGGCCGGACTGCGCTCGACGATCTGCGCGATGTCGTCGAACGGCACCGCGAACATGTCGTGCAGGACGAACGCGAGCCGTTCCGCGGGCTCCAGCGTCTCCAGGACCACCAGGAGGGCGAGACCGACCGAGTCGGCCTCCATGACCTCCTGCTCCGGGTCGGTGCGGGTCAGCGGCCGGATCACCGGGTCGGGGACGTAGGTGTCGTCCAGCGGATCCTCGCGGCGTACGGTCCGCGAGCGCAGCATGTCGAGGCAGACCCGGCCGACGACGGTGGTGAGCCAGGCGCCGAGGCTCTGGATGCCACCGGCGTCGGTGCGGCTCAGCTTCAGCCAGGTCTCCTGGACGGCGTCCTCCGCCTCGGCCAGCGAGCCGAGCATGCGGTAGGCCACCGCCCGCAGATGTCCGCGGTGTTCCTCGAAGCGGTGCGCGAGCTGTTCCTTGTCGTTCATGACGTCCCCCCAAGACGATCACCGGTGCCGTGTGAAGGCCCGTTGATCCAATCATGTCGGCGCCTGGCTGTGAACGTCGTTTCCGCGCGGGGCGAGCGCTCAGTAGCGCTGCGCCTTGGCCAGTTTCGGTGTCAGCACCGGCTCGGCCGGCTTGCGGCTGATGGCGAGCGGCTGGGCCCTCTCTCCGGGTTCGAGGTCCTCGGCGCCCACGAACCGGGTCTCGACGGCCTTGCCCGAGCCGTCGAGGAAGTCGACCTGGACTGCGTAGGACGCCGTCCTGTCGGTCTTGTTGGTGATGGTGACGACCACGGCGAGCAGTCCGCCGGTCTCGGAGCGGGGCTTGCCGGTCATGGAGACGTCGGACATCGCGTTGCCCTGTCCGTCGACGTCCTCGAGCTCGGTCTCGGCCGCCCTGTTGGCGCGCTCCACCTCGGCCGACACCGAGGCCTCGAAGGAGGAGGCGGCGGCCGACGCGGAGGACGCCGCCGCGGAGGCCGCGGCGCGGGCCGACTCGACGGCCGCCGAGGCCTTCGACTCCAGCGCAGTGGGCGGTGTGCCGGAGAAGGAGGCCGTGTCGGGGGCGGTGGGCCGGGTGGTGGACGGCGCGTCCCCGTTGTCGCCGTCCGTGCCGCACGACGCCAGCGCGAGCGCGGCGGCCGCCGCCACCACGACGACGGCCGGCCGGGACCGGACGATGGTGACGATGCGTTCGGACATCCGAGCCTCCTGAGCCGCCGAGCCAACGAAATGCACCTTATGTCGGAACATTCGGCGCGGCATGTCGACGGTGGGGGCCCACGACGCGCGGCTCTAGCCGCCCGCTACCGGCTGAAGACCTCGAACGCGACCGCCGGTCTGCCGCCGAACCGCTCCCCCGTCGCCTCGGCGTTGCCCCTCAGGAACGTCCGCGCGTACGTCTCCGGGTCCTCGTCGGTCAGCGCCTCGATGTAGGTGCGGTGCTCGAGCAGCGAGTGCACCGCGCGTTCCATCCCCGCTGTCGCGTCCACGGCGTGCGTGGGTGTGCCGGAGCCGGCCACGGCGACCCAGCGCACGCCGTTCCAGGGCTGAAGCCCCCGCTCCTGGAGTTCCGGGAAGATCCAGCGGTTTCCCGCGTCGGCCGCCGCGTCCAGCGTGGCGCGTCCCACGGCCACGTGGTCGGGGGTGTTCCAGGCGACGCCGCCCCAGGTGTCCCGGTGGTTGAGGGTGATCACCAGCTCGGGCCGGTGTCTGCGGATCGCGGCGGCGATGTCGCGGCGCAGGGCGGTGCCGTACTCGACGGTCCCGTCCCGGTGGTCGAGGAACTCCACCGCCGACACGCCCACCACGGCCGCGCTGGCCCGCTGCTCCTGCTCGCGCAGCGGGCCGCACCTGGCGGGCTCCAGGGTGTCGATGCCCGCCTCGCCGCGGGTGGCGAGGACGTAGCCGACCTCACGGCCGGCGTCGGTCCAGGCGGCGATCGCCGCCGAGCAGCCGTACTCGAGGTCGTCCGGGTGCGCCACGACCGCCAGCGCGCGCTGCCAGTCGTCGGGCATGGGCTGGAGCTGAGTGGTCTTCGGCTCGGTCATGGCCGCAGACTAGACCGAGCCGACGACACTCGCCTGGGGCTCACGCCTCGTCGCGGGTCAGTGCCAGCAGCCGGTCCAGGACCCGCGGGCCGCCCGCGCGCACGCCGTCGTGTTCGAACTCGTCCGTGACCCAGGTGCGCAGCCCCCGGATCGCGCGGGCCGTCGCCAGGGAGTGGGCGGTGTCGACGTACATGTCGTCGTGGTAGACGGCCGCGGCGACCGGCACCTCGTTGGCGGCGAGGCGGGCGGGGTCGTACAGCGGGGTCCAGTCGGTGCGGGCGGCGAGGAGTTCGGCGGTCTCGCGCAGGGGCCGCAGTGCCGGGTCGCAGTCGAACATCCAGGGGTGGACCGACTCGCCGGTGAACAGCAGCGGTCCGTCGCCCGCGAGCGCCTTGGCCGCGTCGAACTGCGGGAACTCGGCCCGGACACGTTCGGCCGACCAGGCGGTGGGGCGCGAGTCCTGGCCGTAGATCGCCTCGTGGACGAGGGCGTACAGCGGATGGCTCGCGTACGACAGGAGGCTCTGGACCTCCTCCTGGAACGCGTCGGACAGGGCAGTGCCCTGCGGAGTGCGGACGAAGGCCTGTTCCAGGAGGAAGTGCAGCCGGTGGCTGCCCTCGCTGCCGCCGAGGAGGATGCCGAGGGACTGGAAGGCCTCCGCGGTGAGCCGGTAGCCGCCCGGGAGGACCGGTTCGTGCTGGAGGACGTACTCGGCGATCTGGCGGGCGCGGTCCACGTCCTGGGGGTAGCGCTCGTAGTGGGCGGTGACCTTGCGTTCGACGCGCGGGTAGGCGGCCCGGTAGACGTCGTCGGCGTGGGCGTCGAGCGAGGGCAGGCCGCCGGTGACGATCGCGGCGCTGAGCCCCTCGGGGGCGGTGGAGAGGTAGTTCACCGTGCAGAAGCCGCCGAAGCTCTGGCCGAGGACGGTCCAGGGGGCGCCGCCGGTGACGGCCGGACGGATCGCCTCGCAGTCCCGGACGATCGCGTCGGCGCGGAAGCGGGCGAGGTGGTCGGCCTGCTCGGCGGGGCCGCCGCGCAGCGGGAGGGTCTGTCGGTTGGCCGGGGTGGAGTGGCCGGTGCCGCGCTGGTCCAGGAGCAGGACCCGGTACTCCTTCAGAGCACGGCCGAGCCAGGCCGGCTTGCCCACGAAGCGGTTCGCCCCGAAGCCGGGGCCGCCCTGGAGGTAGACCAGCCACGGCAGGTCCTGGCCGGCCTTGTCGCTCGCGACGACCTCACGGGCGTAGAGCTCGATGCTCTCCCCCGCCGGGTCGTCGTGGTCGAGGGGCACGGTGAAGCGGCGGTCGGTGAGGACGACGCCGGGCTGGCGGTAGGTGAGGGACAACAGGGCTCCCGGGACGGACGGACGGCTGGCCGCGACCCAGTTCAGCACATGTTCGTCCGGTCACCGACCCCCGCGATCACGAAATCGTACTGAACGTCGGGTCAGCGGGCCGACAGGGAGGAGCGGCGCACCACGAGTTCCGGCTGGAGCACGACCCGCCGGTGTTCGTGGCCCCGCGGTGAGGTGTCCTCCTCCGTCTCCTCCAGCAGGAGTTCGGCGGCCAGGGCGCCCATGGTGACCGCGGGCTGGCGGACCGAGGTGAGCGGGACGGCCGCGGCGGCGGCGAACTCGATGTCGTCGTAGCCGACGATGGCGAGTTCGTCGGGGACGTCGACCCCGGCCGCGTACATGGCCTGCAGGACGCCCAGGGCGAGCAGGTCGTTGGCGCAGAACACGGCGGTCGGGCGGTCGGCGAGGCCCAGCAGACGGGCGCCGGCGTCGCGTCCCGCCGCCACGTCGAGCCGCTCGGTGGGCAGCTCGCGCAGCGCTTCGGGGCCGAGCCCGGCCTCGGCGAGCGCGTTCAGGGCGCCGGTGCGGCGGTCGCGGACCTGGTTGAGGCCGGGCGGGCCGCTGACGTAGGCGATGGAGCGGTGGCCGGCGTCGACGAGGTGGCGTACCGCCAGCGCGCCGCCCGCCACGTCGTCGACGGAGACGGAGCACTCGGTGGTGCCCTCGGCGACCCGGTCGACGAGGACGAAGGGGATGCCGTGCCGGCGGAAGGTCTCGATGTTGCGGCCGGTCGCGTCGGCGGGGGTGAGCAGGACGCCCCGCACCCGCTGCTCGGCGAAGAGCGAGAGGTACTCGGCCTCCTCCCCCGGGTTCTGGGCGCTGTTGCAGACCATCACGCCGAGGCCGGCCTCGCGCGCCGCGCGCTCGGCGCCGCGTGCGACGTCGACGAAGAAGGGGTTGCCCATGTCGAGGACGAGCAGGCCCATGATCCGGCTGCGGCCGGCGCGCAGCTGGCGCGCGGACTCACTGCGCACGTAGCCGAGCCGGTCTATCGCCGACAGCACCCGCGCGCGGGTCTCGGTGGCGACGGTGTCCGGACGGTTGATGACGTTCGAGACGGTGCCGACCGAGACTCCGGCGGCACGGGCGACGTCCTTTATACCCACCGACTGGGCCATCGGGCGGGGACCTCCAGAGAGATGAGGAGCGGCGGGTGCGCGTTCACACTACCTTCGTGGTTGTCACGCACCCGCCACTGCCGCGTCGGTCACGGTTTCCCGGTCCCGACGGTGGTGATCAGGCGGGCAGGCTGAAGTTGACCGAGCGGAGCGCCGAGGGCGTCGTGCCGCTGGACTTCTCCTGGTACATGACCGACAGGAAGTGGTCGGCACCGATCCGTGACTCGTCGAACACGACCTCGCCGAAGGCGTTCAGCCCGGCGCCGACGCCGTCGTACAGCATCGTCCAGTCGGTGTACCCCGAGGCCGCGGAAGCGCCGGCGATCCGGAGGAAGGGGAAGATCGCGTAGGCGTTGTCGTACTTGTCGAGGAACAGCTTGGTGCGCTGGCTGGAGTTCAGCGGTACCGGTATCTCGGTCTTCTGCCAGGCACCGGAGGCGTTCTTGCGGACGTGGAAGGCACGGCCGTTGGCGGTGCGGTTGGTGACGTAGTTCGTCGTGCACTGCCCGAAACGGCCGGGGACGTAGCTGATGATGGCGTGGGGGCGTCCCGCCGAGTCGGTCCACTGGCTCTCCTGGTTCATCAGGGAGTGGTCCGGGTTCAGCGCGTCGATCACCAGCCCGCTGTCGGTGACGGCCACCTTGTCGGAGCTTCCGGTGGTGCCGACGACGGAGCCCGCGTTGTTGCGCCAGGTGCGGCCTCGGTCGTCCGAGTAGACGTAGCCGGTGTCGTGGTTGGTGATGCCGCCGCCGTTGCACATCACGGCGCCGTTCTGCTCGCGCCAGGTGAAGAAGGAGTGCAGGCGCCCGTTCTTGTCGTAGTCGATGCCGTGCAGGTACATGTTGCGGGCCGTCGAGGAGCCGTGCTCGCTGGTGTAGGTGCCGGTGGAGCTGCTCCACTCGCCGAGGTTGGTCCAGGACGTGCCGTCGTACTCGGCGAGGGCGTTGCGGCCGTTGCCGGAGATGGCGACGCGGTAGCTCAGCTGGAGCTTGCCCTCGGGCGTCGATACGAACTGCGGGTAGGTGAACTGCGAGGTGAGGGCGAGGCCGTCGAGGGTGGACTGGGGAGCACCGAAGCGGCTCGTGGTCCAGCTCAGTCCGCCGGGGTTGTCCATGAGGCCGGCCACCGACTTGACGTAGGTGAAACCGTCGCTGTGGGAGTCCATGTTGAGGTGCAGCCGGCCGTCGACCTTGGAGATGCCCATGGAGATGACATTGTGGGAGTCGTCGTACCGGAGGGTGTGACCGACCTTGACGGTGGACCAGGTGTTCGAACCGAACACGCGGCGGCCGACGACGGCGTTGCGGTCGGCGGTGTACCAGACGGCGTACTGATAGCCCTTGTAGGTCAGCATCGCGTTCTTCTGGAACGCGTTGTTGTTGACCAGGCCGTTGTACGACACGAAGAAGAGGGCCTGGGTGTCGAGCGTGGTGGTACCGGTCAGCGTGACCGCGGGCCCCGGGTCGGCGGCACGGGCGGTGGACGCGCCGAGGACGGGGGTCACCACGGCGCCGGCGAGGGCGGCACCGAGCAGCGTACGTCTCTTCATCTCGGGGACTCCATTGTCGAGCGAGGTGTGGGTACGGGGAGGGGGTCTGGCGACGGGGATGTGTAACACGGTCTCAGGCGAGGTGGAACACCTCGGTGAGGGGCTTCATGGCCTCGTCGGGCCGGGCGCCGTCGAGGGACTCGAAGAACGGCGCCATCTCCTTCTGCCAGCGGGCGTTGACCTCGGCGGCCTCCATGCCGGCCAGTGCGGCCTGGAAGTCCTCGGTCTCCAGGTAGCCGACGAGCAGGCCGTCGTCACGCAGGAAGAGGGAGTAGTTGTGCCAGCCGGTGGCCGAGAGAGCTTCGAGCATCTCCGGCCACACGGCGGCGTGCCGCTCGCGGTACTCGTCGATCCGGTCCTGTCGGACTTTGAGCAGGAAACAGACGCGCTGCATGAGGTACCGCTCCTTAGCGGGGTGTTGAAGGGGACTGACGACTAGAAGTCGAACTGGTCGATGTTGTCCTTGGTGAAGACGGTCGGCTTGCCGAGGCTGATCACGCCGTCCTTGCCGATGGTGAACTCGCCCATGTCACCGGCGGTGAAGGTCTCGCCCTCCTTGCCGGTGATCTGGCCGGAGACCAGCGCCACCGAAGTGCGGGCGGCCAGCTCGCCGAGCTTCGCCGGGTCCCACAGCTCGAAGCCCTCGACAGTGCCGTTCTTGACGTACTTGCGCATGTCGTTCGGGGTGCCGAGGCCGGTCAGCTTGACCTTGCCCTTGTACTTGGAGCCCGACAGGTACTGGGCGGCCGCCTTGATGCCGACCGTGGTCGGGGAGATGATCCCCTTCAGGTTCGGGTACTCCTGGAGCAGGCCCTGGGTCTGCTGGAAGGACTTCTGGGCGTCGTCGTCACCGTAGGCGACCTTGACGAGCTTGATGTCCTTGTACTTCGGGTCCTTGAGCTCGTCCTTCATGAAGTCGATCCAGATGTTCTGGTTCGTCGCGGTCTGCGCGGCCGACAAGATCGCGATCTCGCCCTTGTAGCCGATCTGCTCGGCGAGCAGCTGGACCTCGGTGCGGCCCAGGTCCTCGGCGCTGGCCTGCGAGACGAAGGCGTTACGGCACTCCGGCTTGGTGTCGGAGTCGTAGGTGACGACCTTGATGTCGTTGCTCATGGCCTGCTTGAGCGCGGTGCACAGGGCGCCCGGGTCCTGCGCGGAGACGGCCATCGCGTCGACCTGCTGCTGGGTGAGCGTGTTGACGTAGGAGACCTGGCCGGAGGTGTCCGTGGCGCTGGACGGGCCGACCTCCTTGTAGCTGGAGCCCAGCTCCTTCAGGGCCGCCTCGCCGCCCTTGTCGGCGGAGGTGAAGTACGGGTTGTTGACCTGCTTGGGCAGGAAGCCGACGGTCAGGCCCTTCTTCAGTTCGGCGTTCGGGTCGGCCTTGCCGGTGGCGCTCGCCGAGGCCGTGTCGCTCTTGACGTCCTCCTTGGTGGTGCCACCACAGGCGGTGGCGGCGAGGGCGAAGGAGGTGACGGCGGCGAGGGCCGCACAGGAGCGGCGGAGGGTTGACTTGCGCATGAGGGTTCCTTTGTTACCGAGGGACGGGCAGGTGAGCGTGTGCGAGGTCGGCGGTGGGGGCCAGCCGTTCAGGAGACTGGAGTGGGCGCCTTTGGTACCGGCGCTGAGGCAGCTCTACGGCCGGCCCTCGCGACGGAGATCTGGCGTGCGACCCGGGGGCCGAGCACGGAGAGGACGAGCAGGACGCCGGTGACGACGATCTGCGACTGGGCGGAGACGTCCTGGAGGCTCATCACGTTCTGCAGCGCGCCGAGCAGGAAGACTCCCGCGATCGCGCCGCCGAGCGTGCCCTTGCCGCCGTCGAAGTCGATGCCACCGAGCAACACGGCCGCGACGACCGAGAGTTCGAGTCCCGTCGCGTTGTCGAAGCGGGCACTGGCGTAGTGCAGGGCCCAGAAGACGCCGGTGAGGGAGGCCATCAGGCCGGTCACCGTGAACAGGACCAGCTTCTGCCGCTTGACGCGGATGCCGGAGAAGCGCGCGGCCTCCTCGCTGGCGCCGATCGCGTAGAGGGAGCGCCCGAAGGGGGTGAGGTGCAGGGCGACCACGGCGATGACGAGCAGCACCAGGAAGGGGAGGAAGGCCTGCGGGACGAAGCTCTCGCCGATCCGGCCGGCCGCGAAGTCCAGGTACTGCGTGGGGAAGTCGGTCACCGCGTCGGAGCCGAGCACGATCTGTGCGATGCCCCGGTAGGCGGCGAGGGTACCGATGGTGACGGCGAGGGAGGACAGGCCGAGCCGGGTGACCAGCAGGCCGTTGATCAGTCCGCAGACCACGCCGAGGAGCAGGCAGATCGGGATGATCGCCTCGATGGTCATGCCCTGGTTCCACAGGGCGCCCATCACCGCGCCGGACAGACCGGCGGTGGAGGCGACCGACAGGTCGATCTCGCCGGCGACCACGAGCAGCGTCATCGGGAGGGCGATCAGCGCGATCGGCAGGGTGTTGCCGATGAGGAAGGACAGGTTGAGCGCGTTCCCGAAGCCGTCGACGGTGGTGAAGGACAGCAGGAGCACGACGATCAGGAGCGCGCCGACGGCTGAATCCCACCTTTTCAAGGCGGACCCGCGACTCGCGCGTGACAGGGTGGAGTCAGCCATGGCGGGCGTTCCTCTTCTTCAGAGCGGCCGCCACCCGCAGCGCGACCACACGGTCCACGGCGATGGCGAGGATGAGCAGGATGCCGTTGATCGCGAGTACCCAGACCGAGCTGACGCCGAGGGCGGGCAGCACGCTGTTGATGGAGGTCAGCAGCAAGGCGCCCAGGGCCGCCCCGTAGACGCTGCCGGATCCGCCGGTGAAGACGACGCCGCCGACCACGACCGCGCTGACGACGGTCAGTTCGTAGCCGTTGCCCGTGCCGGAGTCGACGTTCCCGAACCGGGCCAGGTACAGCGCACCCGCGAGTCCGGCGAGGGCGCCGCAGAAGGTGTACGCGACCAGGATCCGCTTGCGCACCGGGATACCGGCGAGACGGGCGGCCTCCGGGTTGGAGCCGAGCGCGTACAGCTCGCGGCCGCTGCCGAAGTGCTTGAGGTAGTACGCCGTCGCCACCAGCACCACCAGGGCGATCAGCGCCAGGTACGGCACGGCGGACAGTCCGCCGGAGCCGAAGTCCACGAAGCCGTCGGGCAGGTCGGCCGCGGTGATCTGCCGGGAGCCGACCCAGATCGAGTCGATGCCCCGGATGATGTAGAGCGTGCCGAGGGTCACGACTAGCGCGGGCACCTGGCCGAGGCTCACGAGAAGGCCGTTGAGCAGGCCGAAGCCGATGCCCAGAAGGACCGCCAGGGCCACGGCCACGACCGGGTTCCCGCCGCCCTGGAGATACGTACCGGCGGCGAAGGCGCTGATGCCGAGGGTGGAGCCGACCGACAGGTCGACGTTCCGCGTGATCACGACCAGCGACTGGCCGACGGCGACCAGCACCAGGATGGTCGCGTTGAGCAGCAGGTCCTTGATGCCCTGCTCGGTCAGGAACTCGCTGTTGCCCAGCTGGGTGACGACGATCATCACCAGGAAGACGGCCAGGATGGCGAGTTCACGCATCTTGAAGACGCGGTCCACCAGCCGGGTGCCACTGGACTTGGGCACCTCGGCGACGGGGGTGTTCTGAGGGGTGGTCACCGTCATGCGGCGGCCCTCCCGGTGGCTGCGGCCATCACGGATTCCTCGGTGGCTTCGGAGCGAGGGATCTCGGCGGTGAGCCGGCCCTCGTGCATCACGAGCACGCGGTCGGCCATACCGAGGATCTCGGGCAGGTCGGAGGAGATCATCAGCACGGCCACGCCGTCGGCGGCGAGCCGGCTGAGGAGGCGGTGCACCTCGGCCTTCGTACCGACGTCGATGCCCCGGGTGGGCTCGTCGACGATCAGCACCTTCGGGCCGGTGGCGAGCCACTTGGCGAGGACGACCTTCTGCTGGTTGCCGCCGGACAGGGTGTTGACGGTGTCGGCGATCCGGGCGTACTTCACCTGGAGCCTGACGGCCCAGTCGAGGGAGCGGCTGCGCTCGGCGCCGCGGTCGACGAGCCCGGCCTTCACCGTCGTACGGAGTCCGGTGAGCCCGATGTTCCGCTCGATGGACATGTCCATCACCAGGCCCTGGGCGCGGCGGTCCTCGGGGACCAGGGCGAGCCCGGCGGCCATCGCGGTGGACGGGGCGCCGTTGGTGAGCGCCTTGCCGTCGATGTCGACCTCGCCCGCGTCCCAGCGGTCGATGCCGAAGACGGCCCGCGCCACCTCCGTACGGCCGGCTCCGACGAGGCCGGCCAGTCCGACGATCTCGCCACGGCGGACGTCGAAGGAGACGTCGGTGAAGACACCCTCGCGGGTCAGCCGGCGCACGCTCAGCGCGACTTCGCCGGCCTCGACCTCCTGCTTGGGGTACAGCTCGTCGAGGTCGCGGCCGACCATGCGGCGGACCAGGTCGTCCTCGGTCATCCCGTCGACCGGTTCGCTGGAGATCCAGGCGCCGTCGCGCAGGGTGGTGACCCGCCGGCAGATCTGGAAGATCTCCTCCAGGCGGTGGGAGATGAACAGGATGGCCGAGCCCTGCTCGCGCAGGGTGCGCACGACGCCGAAGAGCCGGGCCACCTCACTGCCGGTGAGAGCCGCCGTCGGCTCGTCCATGATCAGGACGCGGGCGTCGAAGGAGAGCGCCTTGGCGATCTCGACGATCTGCTGGTCGGCGATGGACAGGCCGCGGGCGGGGCGGTCGGGGTCGAGTTCGACGCCGAGCCGCTGCATCAGGGCCAGGGTCGCGGCGTGCGTGGCCTTGTGGTCGATCCGGCCGAGTGCGCGCCGTGGCTGGCGGCCCATGAAGATGTTCTCGGCGATCGACAGGTCGGGAAAGAGCGTGGGCTCCTGGTAGATCACGGCGATACCGGCGTCGCGGGCGTCGCCGGGGCCGTGGAAGAGAACGGGCTCGCCATCGAGCAGCACCTGGCCGGCGTCGGGTCGGTGCACCCCGGCGAGCGTCTTGATGAGGGTGGACTTGCCCGCGCCGTTCTCACCGGCGAGGGCATGTACCTCGCCGGGGAACAGCTCCAGGGAAACGTCCCGCAGTGCGCGCACCGCTCCGAAGGACTTGGAAACGTCCTTGAGCGACAGCACCGGGGCCGGACCCGCTTCGGACGGGTGGGTCATGGGGGCTCCTCGACAACGCCGGCGGAGGCCGTCACAGCGTCATGAAAGGTTTCAACTCGGTTGCCGGGACGTTAGGCATGCAGCGCATGTCACGTCAATGGGTTCGTGTCGAAAACATTTCGATGCGGGTAGGTCACGGCGTGGTCACGAGCAAAACTCTGGGTCACAGGCCTTGACACCCCTCCAGGGGGCTCATAACTTCGCCTCTTGAATCGTTTCATCCTGAAGCCTTTTCAGGAGACTTTCCGACCCGACGTCACAGGAGCCCCGAAGTGACCGAACTCGCCGCCGTGAAGGCCGCTCTAAAGACTCAGGCAGTGGAGACGCCGTCGTGGGCGTACGGGAACTCGGGAACGCGTTTCAAGGTGTTCGCGCAACCGGGTGTCCCCCGTGATCCATGGGAGAAGCTCGCGGATGCCGCGAAGGTCCACGAGTACACGGGCGTGGCCCCGACGGTCGCCCTGCACATCCCCTGGGACAAGGTCGACGACTATGCGGCGCTCGCGAAGTACGCCGAGGAGCGGGGCGTGAAGCTGGGCGCGATCAACTCCAACACCTTCCAGGACGACGCCTACAAGCTGGGCAGCATCTGCCACCCGGACGCGGCGGTGCGGCGCAAGGCGGTGGACCACCTGCTGGAGTGCGTGGACATCATGGACGCGACCGGTTCGCGGGATCTGAAGCTGTGGTTCGCGGACGGGACGAACTACCCCGGGCAGGACGACATCCGCGAGCGGCAGGACCGGCTCGCGGAGGGGCTGGCGGAGGTGTACGGGCGGCTCGGCGACGACCAGCGGATGCTGCTGGAGTACAAGTTCTTCGAGCCCGCGTTCTACACGACCGACGTACCGGACTGGGGCACGGCCTACTCCCACTGCCTCAAGCTCGGCGAGAAGGCCCAGGTCGTCGTCGACACCGGCCACCACGCACCGGGTACCAACATCGAGTTCATCGTCGCCACGCTGCTGCGGGAGGGGAAGCTCGGGGCGTTCGACTTCAACTCGCGGTTCTACGCGGACGACGACCTGATGGTGGGCGCCGCCGATCCGTTCCAGCTGTTCCGGATCATGTACGAGGTGATCCGCGGCGGCGGGTTCACGCCCGAGGTCGCTTTCATGCTCGACCAGTGCCACAACATCGAGGCGAAGATCCCCGCGATCATCCGCTCGGTGATGAACGTCCAGGAGGCCACGGCGAAGGCCCTGCTCGTGGACCGGGCGGCACTGGACGTGGCGCAGCGCTCGGGTGACGTGCTCGAGGCGAACGCCGTGATCATGGACGCGTACAACACCGACGTACGGCCGCTGCTCGCCTCGCTTCGCGAGGACATGGGGCTCGACCCCGACCCGATGGCCGCGTACAGGCGGTCCGGGTGGGCCGCGAAGATCGTCGCGGAGCGGGTCGGTGGCCAGCAGGCCGGTTGGGGGGCGTGAGCTCCTGCCCGGACCCGTCGTCCGCGGGCCGCGGGCCGTCAGCGGCCGCCGCGCCCACCCGGCGGAGCCGCACATCGCCACGGCCCCGCGCCCCCAGGGAAACGCACTCACCCTCTTTCCAGTAAGGACTGAACGTTCATGGCACCCCATCCCGAAGCCGCCGCCCTCCTCGCCCGGTCCCACCGACTCGGCGCCGATCCCCGCAACACCAACTACGCCGGCGGCAACGCGTCCGCGAAGGGCACCGACACCGACCCCGTCACCGGCGGTGACGTCGAGCTGATGTGGGTGAAGGGGTCCGGTGGCGACCTCGGCACGCTGACCGAGAGCGGGCTGGCCGTGCTGCGGCTGGACCGGATGCGGGCACTGGTCGACGTGTACCCGGGGGTGGAGCGCGAGGACGAGATGGTCGCCGCGTTCGACTACTGCCTGCACGGCAAGGGCGGGGCCGCACCCTCCATCGACACGGCCATGCACGGGCTCGTGGAGGCGGCGCACGTAGACCACCTGCACCCGGACTCCGGGATCGCGCTGGCCTGCGCGGCCGACGGGGAGAAGCTGACGGCCGAGTGTTTCGGCGACACCGTGGTGTGGGTGCCGTGGCGGCGGCCGGGCTTCCAGCTCGGACTGGACATCGCGGCGGTCAAGGAGGCCAATCCGCAGGCGATCGGCTGTGTCCTCGGCGGACACGGGATCACGGCCTGGGGTGACACCTCCGAGGAGTGCGAGCGCAACTCGCTGCACATCATCCGGACCGCGGAGGCCTTCCTGGCGGAGCGTGGCAGGCCGGAGCCCTTCGGTCCGGTGATCGACGGGTACGGGGCACTGCCCGAGGCCGAGCGGCGGGAGCGGGCCGCGGCCCTGGCGCCGTACGTCCGTGCCGTCGCCTCCCAGGACAGGCCGCAGGTCGGGCACTTCACCGACTCCGAGGTCGTCCTCGACTTCCTCGCCGCCGCCGAGCACCCGCGGCTGGCCGCGCTCGGCACCTCCTGCCCCGACCACTTCCTGCGGACCAAGGTCCGGCCGCTGGTCCTCGACCTGCCGCCGACGGCCCCGCTGGACGAGGCGCTCGCCCGGCTGAAGGAGCTGCACGCCGAGTACCGCGAGGAGTACGCCGCCTACTACCGGCGGCACGCCGAGCCCGACTCCCCCGCGATGCGCGGCGCCGACCCGGCGATCGTGCTGGTTCCGGGCGTGGGCATGTTCTCCTTCGGCAAGGACAAGCAGACCGCCCGCGTGGCCGGCGAGTTCTACGTCAACGCGATCAACGTGATGCGGGGCGCCGAGGCGGTCTCGACGTACGCGCCGATCGAGGAGTCGGAGAAGTTCCGCATCGAGTACTGGGCGCTGGAGGAGGCCAAGCTCCAGCGGATGCCGAAGCCCAAGCCGCTGGCGACCCGCGTCGCCCTGGTGACGGGCGCGGGCAGCGGGATCGGCAAGGCGATCGCGCAGCGGCTGGTCGCCGAGGGCGCGTGTGTGGTGATCGCGGACCTCGACGCCGGCAACGCCCAGGCCGTCGCGGACGAGCTCGGCGGGGCCGACAAGGCCGTCGCCGTGGCCGTGGACGTCACCTCGGAGGAGCAGATCGCCGCGGCCTTCAAGGCGGCGGCGCTGGCGTTCGGCGGGGTCGACCTGGTGGTCAACAACGCCGGTATCTCCATCTCCAAGCCGCTGCTGGAGACCTCGGCGAAGGACTGGGACCTGCAGCACGACATCATGGCCCGCGGCTCCTTCCTCGTCTCGCGCGAGGCGGCCCGGGTGATGATCGCGCAGGAGCTGGGCGGCGACATCGTCTACATCGCCTCCAAGAACGCCGTCTTCGCAGGCCCGAACAACATCGCCTACTCCGCCACCAAGGCCGACCAGGCCCACCAGGTGCGGCTGCTGGCCGCCGAGCTGGGCGAGCACGGCATCCGCGTCAACGGGGTCAACCCGGACGGGGTCGTGCGCGGCTCGGGGATCTTCGCGGGCGGCTGGGGCGCCCAGCGGGCGGCCGTGTACGGCGTGCCGGAGGAGAAGCTGGGCGAGTTCTACGCCCAGCGGACCATCCTCAAGCGCGAGGTGCTGCCCGACCACGTGGCCAACGCGGTCTTCGCGCTGACCGGCGGGGAGCTGACGCACACCACCGGGCTGCACGTGCCGGTCGACGCCGGCGTCGCGGCCGCCTTCCTGCGATGAGCGCGGCCGTGAAGTCGTACGCCGCGGTCGACCTGGGCGCCTCCAGTGGACGCGTCATGGTCGGCCGCGTCGGCCCCGACAGCCTCGAGCTGACCGAGGCGCACCGCTTCCCCAACCGGCCGGTGCGGACGCCCGAAGGGCTGCGCTGGGACATCCTCGGTCTGTACGGGGGTGTCCTGGAGGGGCTGCGGGCGGCCGGCCAGGTCGACTCCGTCGGCATCGACAGCTGGGCCGTGGACTACGGCCTGCTGGACGCCGACGGAGCGCTGCTCGGCAACCCCGTGCACTACCGGGACGCGCGGACCGAGTCCGTCGCGGAGAAGGTGTGGGCGACCGTGCCCGCCGAGGAGCTGTACGCGGCCACCGGGCTGCAGTACGCCCCCTTCAACACGCTGTACCAGCTGGTCGCGGCCCGCTCCTCCGCCCAGCTGGCCCACGCCGAGCGCCTGTTGCTCATCCCCGACCTGCTCACCTACTGGCTGACGGGCGAGCAGGGCACCGAGCTCACCAACGCCTCGACGACCCAGCTGATCGACCCCCGGACGCGCGAGTGGTCGCGGGACGTGGCCTCCCGGCTCGGCATCGACCTCGGGCTGTTCGCGCCGCTGCGCCGGCCCGGCGATCCGGCGGGCGTGCTGCGTCCGGACGTACTGGAGGAGACCGGGCTGAGGGGCCCGGTGCCGGTGACGGCCGTGGGGTCGCACGACACGGCGTCCGCGGTGGCGGCCGTACCGGCCGGCGATGAGCGGTTCGCGTACATCTGCACCGGCACCTGGTCCCTCGCGGGGCTCGAGCTGGACGCGCCGGTGCTGACGGAGGAGAGCCGCGCCGCCAACTTCACCAACGAGCTGGGGCTGGACGGCACGGTCCGCTACCTGCGCAACATCATGGGCCTGTGGCTGCTCCAGGAGTGCGTACGGGCCTGGGGGGACCCCGACCTGGGAGCACTGCTCCTCGACGCGGCCAAGGTGCCGACGCTGCGGTCGGTGGTGGACGCGGGTGACGCCGCGTTCCTGGCGCCGGGGCGCATGCCGGACCGGATCGCCGAGGCGTGCCGTGCCTCGGGGCAGCCGGTGCCCGAGTCGCCCGCCGAGGTCACCCGCTGCATTCTCGACTCCCTGGCCCTGGCCCATCGCCGGGCCGTCGAGGACGCGCAGCGGCTCGCCGACCACCCGGTCGACGTCGTGTACGTCGTCGGGGGCGGCACCCGCAACGCGCTGCTGTGCCAGCTGACCGCCGACGCCTGCGGGCTTCCGGTGGTGGCGGGCCCGACGGAGGCGGCGGCCCTCGGCAACGTGCTGGTCCAGGCGCGCGCCCACGGGCTGGTCGGCGATCTGGCGGGCATGCGACGCCTGCTCACCCGTACCCAGCCGCTCACCCGGTACGAGCCGCGGGGCGACGCGGAGCGGTGGCGCGAGGCGCAGGACCGGCTCACCCTGCGGTGACGGGCACTCCCCCGGGCCGTCGGCCCGCACTAGGCTGAACTCATCCGATGATCGAACGCAAGGAGCCGCGATGCGTGTCGCCCTGTTCCTGACCTGTGTCAACGACACGCTCTATCCGGACACCGGGCGCGCCGTGGTGAAACTGCTGACCAGGCTGGGCGTCGAGGTCGACTTCCCGATGGCGCAGACCTGCTGTGGGCAGGCGCACTACAACACCGGCTACCGGCATGAGGCGGAGCCGCTGGCCAGGCATTTCTCCGATGTCTTCCGGGACTACGAGGCCATCGTGACGCCGTCCGGATCGTGCGGGGCGATGGTGCGGGAGCTGTATCCGAGGATGGGTCAGCGGGCCCGGGCCGAGGGGCGCGGGGACTCCCTCGCGGCCACACTGGCGCCGGTGGTGCCGAAGACGTACGAGCTCACGGAGTTCCTGGTGGACGTGCTGGGGGTGACGGACGTCGGGGCGTACTACCCGCACACCGTCACCTACCACCCGACCTGCCACGGACTGCGCGGGCTGGGTCTCGGCGACCGGCCCCGTCGGCTGCTGGAGGCGGTGAAGGGACTGGAGCTGGTCGAGTTGCCGGGCGCCGACGAGTGCTGCGGCTTCGGCGGCACCTTCGCCCTGAAGAACGCCGACGTCTCGGCGGCGATGGGTGCGGACAAGGTGCGCAACGCCGAGTCGACCGGCGCCGACGTGCTGTGCGCGGCCGACAACTCCTGTCTGATGCACATCGGCGGGACGATGACCCGGCTGCGCACGGCCCTGCGGCCGGTGCACATCGCGGAGATCCTGGCGGGCACGGAAGGGGAGGCGACGGTATGAGCGGCACGTTCGTGGGGATGCCGGCCTTCCCCGAGGCCGCGCACGAAGCGGTCAACGACCCGACCCTGCGCGGCAATCTGCGCCACGCCACGCACACCATCCGCGCCAAGCGGGCGAAGGCCGTCACCGAGGTGTCGGACTGGGCGGAGCTGCGGGAGGCCGGCAAACAGATCAAGGACCACACCCTTCGTCACCTCGACCGGTATCTCCTCCAGGTGGAGGAGTCCGTCACGGCCGCGGGCGGCGTCGTCCACTGGGCCGCCGACGCCGACGAGGCGAACCGGATCGTCACCCGGCTGGTGAAGGAGACCGGCGAGTCCGAGGTCGTCAAGGTCAAGTCGATGGCCACGCAGGAGATCGGGCTCAACGAGGCCCTCGAGGCCGAGGGGATCCACGCCTACGAGACCGATCTCGCCGAGCTGATCGTGCAACTGGGCAAGGACCGGCCCTCGCACATCCTCGTCCCGGCGATCCACCGCAACCGGGGCGAGATCCGGGACATCTTCGCGCGGGAGATGAGCGAGTGGGGCCGCCCGGCCCCCGAGGGCCTCACCGACACGCCCGCCGAACTCGCCGAGGCGGCCCGCCTGCACCTGCGGGAGAAGTTCCTGCGCGCCAAGGTCGGCATCTCCGGCGCCAACTTCATGGTCGCCGAGACGGGCACCCTGGTCGTCGTCGAGTCCGAGGGCAACGGCCGGATGTGCCTCACGCTTCCGCAGACCCTGATCTCGGTCGTGGGCATCGAGAAGATCGTGCCGACCTGGCAGGACCTGGAGGTCTTCCTGCAGACCCTCCCCCGCTCCTCCACCGCCGAGCGTATGAATCCGTACACGTCCACGTGGACCGGCACCACCGACCAGGACGGGCCCCGGACCTTCCACCTGGTCCTGCTGGACAACGGCCGCACGGACACCCTCGCCGACGAGGTGGGGCGCCAGGCCCTGCGCTGCATCCGCTGCTCGGCGTGTCTGAACGTCTGTCCGGTGTACGAGCGGGCCGGCGGCCACGCCTACGGCTCCGTCTACCCGGGTCCGATCGGTGCCATCCTCAGCCCCCAGCTGCGGGGCATCGCGAGCGACATCGACGCCTCCCTGCCCTACGCCTCGTCGTTGTGCGGGGCCTGTTACGAGGTGTGCCCGGTCGCCATCGACATCCCCGAGGTGCTGGTGCATCTGCGGGAGCGGGTGGTGGAGGGCGGCCCGGTGACCCGGGAGGGAAACCGGGTGGTGCTCAAGCCCGCCAAGGGGCACGCCGCCGAGCGGGCGGCGATGCGCGCCGCGCGCTGGGCGTTCTCCCGCCCCGGTGCGCTGCGCACCGGCCAGCGGCTCGCCTCGCGCACCCGGCGTTTCCATCCCCGTACGCTGCCCGGACCGGGCAGCGCGTGGAGCGGGACGCGGGATCTGCCGCCGGTGCCCGCGGAGCCGTTCCGCGACTGGTGGCAGCGGACGCACGGTGGAAAGGACGGCGCCAAGTGAGCAGCAGGGAACGGATCCTGGGCCGGGTGCGGCGCGCCCTGGCGGACGTGGAGCAGGACGACAGGCCGTACGAGCAGGCGTTCGCGCGGGACTATCTGCGTGAGCACGGCGACCTGGACGTCGAGCAGAGGGTGGACCTGCTGGCCGAGAACCTGGCGGACTACCGGGCGATCGTGCACCGCTGCACCGCCGCTGACCTGGCGGCGACGATCGCCGGGATGCTCGCCGCGCGGGGCTCACGGACCGTGCTCGGGCCGCCGGGGCTCGACCCGGAGTGGCTGTCGGCGGCCGAGGCCGAGCGGCTCGCCGACCGGGCGGAGAGCACTCCGTACGAACTGGACCGGGTGGACAGCGTGGTGACCGCGTGTGCGGTGGCCGTCGCCGAGACCGGCACGATCGTCCTGGACGGGAGCCCGGACCAGGGCCGCCGACGCATCACGCTCGTGCCCGACCACCACGTCGTCGTCGTACGGGTCCCCGAGCAGGTCGTGTCGTCCGTGCCGCAGGCCCTCGAACGGCTCGACCCGGCGCGCCCGCTGACCTGGATCTCCGGGCCGTCGGCCACCAGCGACATCGAACTCGACCGGGTGGAGGGCGTACACGGCCCGCGCACCCTGGAGGTGGTGCTGGTGACGGCCTGAGCGGATCGCGGGTGGTCCGGCGTCGGTGTCACGGCCGGCAGCCCCGCGGGCCGGGCGTCCTCAGTGTCCGTAGGCGGGCTCGACGCAGCCGCCCTCCATGTAGGGCCCGTGGGCCTCGACCGTGTCGTCGTGGCTCGGCCCGAGGGTTCCCGTGACGCACACGCCGTCGAGGCCGATGACGAACCGGACGCCGTCACCGTCGCTGCCGACCCGCTCGACCTGGTCGCCGTAGCCGAGGCGGGAGAGCGCGGCGTCGACCTCGGCCCTGTCGACGGGCACGCCGCGGAGCTGCTCGGTGAGCCGCCTGACGTGTGCCTCGCCCCGGCACACCGCGAGGCCCTTGAGTGGCAGGGTGCGCCGATAGGCGTTGTTGTCACCGTAGTTGGGAGGCCGGTCCTCGCCGACCCGGGGGGACGGCGAGGCGGAGGTCCTTGCTGCCGAGGGTCGTGGTGTCGTGGTGCCGCAGGTCGAGTCCTCCACCTCCCGCAGCTCCGCGCTGATGTGACGGGGCGTCGCCGACGAGGTCGACGTCGGCGAGGCGGAGCTCGGGGCGGACGCGGCCTTCGCCCCTGCGCGGGTCTGGCCGCAGCCGGCCAGGGTGAGGGCGGCCACGGCGACGGGGACCGCCACGGCGGTCAGCATGCTTCTGCGCATCCGCCGAGTCGATCAACACGCGCGCGAAGGTGCTGTGGTGGAGGCCACAGCTCCGGTCACAGGCGTGTCACAGCTGTTGCAGGAGCATCGTCGGGAGCGTCTCCTCCAGGACCGGACGCCGGGGCAGGGTGAGGCCGAAGTGCCGTTGAAGCACCTCCAGGGCGGCTCGGTGGACGACGCGCCGCTCCAGTGTCTCGTCGGGGAGCCCGGCCGCGGTCAGCCGTTCCTGCACGGCGGGTGCCACCTCAAGGTCCCCGTGCGCCTCGCCATAGGCCCATGAGTGGTCGAGGTGCAGGTTGAGGGCGCACATCAGGCGTTCGTCGTGGAGGTAGGTGAAGTGCGGCGGCACCGGCTTGCCGTTGAGCTCCTCGTACTCCAGCAGGAAGACGTCCGCGCCGCCGCGGGACACCGAGGGCGTCCGGGCGAACTCCCCCTGCCATCCGCCGTACTTGACCACGTACGCCCACTCGTCGATCTCCCCGTGGCGCAGGGCGATCCCGTCGTGGACGTCCCCGAAGAGACCTTCCAGCAGGTCCCGCACCTGTGTGCCGGTGAGTTCCCCGATGGACTTCGTCTCCCGGCGCGGGCCGGACACGGTGGCGGCGACGCGCGCGGCGAGCGTGTCCGAGGCGAGGTCGCGGGCGATCACGACACCGTAACCGCCGCAGGCGACGGACTCGGGCGCGGCGAGCCAGGCTATTCCGTCAGTCATGGGGATCACCTTGGCGCATCGGGCCGCCGGGTGTCGCTGGGTACACCCACCGATACGGGTTCTGCGCCCCATGTGCCGCCGCCCGCGTCTGCGTAGCTTCTTGTGCGGGGCACACGGAGTGCCGGACGGAGAGTGATGACGATGTTTCGCGCAGGTTCGCGGCACCCGCACGACACGGGACCCGCCACCGAGGCACTGCGGCTGGTCAAGGTCACCAAGACCTACGGGACGGACGAGAACGCCGTGACCGCCCTCGACGGCGTCACGCTCACCCTCGGCCGGGGCACCTTCACCGCGGTGATGGGACCGTCGGGCTCCGGCAAGTCGACGCTGTTGCAGTGCGCGGCCGGCCTCGACGTGCCCGACAGCGGCATCGTGCGGGTGGACGGCACGGAGCTGACCGGGGGCGGCGAGGCGGAGTTGACGAGGTTCCGGCGCGGCCGGATCGGGTTCGTGTTCCAGCAGTACAACCTGCTGGACACACTCACCGTCGCCCAGAACACGGTGCTGCCGCTCAGGCTCGCCGGGCGGCGCGTGGACCGTGAGCGGGCCCGCGAGGTGCTGGTGTCCGTCGGGCTCGGTGACCGTCTGGGCCACCGTCCCGACCAGCTGTCCGGCGGGCAGCGCCAGCGGGTGGCGATCGCCCGCGCGCTGGTCACCGAGCCCCGGGTGATCTTCGCGGACGAGCCGACCGGCGCCCTGGACACCCGCAGCGCACGCGACGTGCTGGGGCTGCTCCGGCGTGCGGTGCGGGTGCACGGCCGGACCGTGGTGATGGTGACGCACGACCCGGTCGCCGCGTCCTACGCCGACTCCGTGCTGTTCCTGGCGGACGGCCGGCTGGCGGGCCGGATGGACACGCCTTCGGCGGACGCGGTCGCCGAGCGGCTGGCGCACCTGGGCGACGACACGATGGCGGGGGTGTGAGCGATGTTCGTGCTGGCGATGCGGTCGATCCGGCAGCGGCCCGGGCGGTTCCTCGCGACGCTGCTGTCCGCCTTCCTGGGCGCGGCGATCATCATGACGTTCAACTCGATGCACGACACGGCGGCGCGAAGCGGCGTCGACCCGGTGAGCGCGCAGACGCTGACCACCGCGGCGGGCGTGGTCGGCGGCTACGGCACCCTCCTGGTGTTCTTCGCCGTCGCCTCGACGCTGACCGTCAACGTCCGTCAGCGCGCCGCCGAACTGGAGCTGCTGCGCTGCTCGGGGGCGACTCCGGCGCAGATCGGGCGGATGGTGGTGGGTGAGGCGGTGGCGGTGGCGCTGGTGGGGGCGTCGCTCGCGGTCGGCCCGGCGATGCTCGGCGGGCAGGTGCTGTTGGGGGTGTTCCAGGACAGTGGCCAGGTGGCTCGGTCCGTGGACCACTCCTTCGGTGCCCTCGCGCTGGTGTCGGGTGCCGGCATCACGCTGCTCGCGGCGGCGGGTGCCGCGTTCCTCGCCGTACGGCGGGCGGGTCGCGGCTCCCGGCGGCGGGGCGGGGCCCGCACGTTCCTCGCCGGCGCGGCCCTGCTGGCCGGTGCCCTGGGCACCTTGTCCACCTTCGCCTTCTCGGCGACGGACGCGGCGCTGATGGCGGCACCGGCGTACGGGGCGATCCTGCTGTCGGTGGGCTTCGCCCTGCTGTCGCCGCGGCTGCTGAAGGGTGTGCTGGAGCGTCTGCCGCTGTCCGGCGGGAGCGGCTGGCTGGCGGTGCGCAACCTGCGCCACCGGGCCGACGGTCTCGCCGGGATCCTGGTGTCGCTGATCCTGTTCACGGCGGTCGCCACGGCCACCCTGTACATGCAGGCGGTGGAGAGCGACGCGGTCGAGGCGTCGGGGCTGACGAGGTCGGTCGACGCCAAGAACCTGGAGACGCTCAACTTCACGGTCGTCGGCATCATCGTGGTGTTCGTGTGCGTGATGCTGGTCAACACGCTGTACGCGGCGACCACGTACCGCAGCCGGGAGTTCGGGCAACAGCGCCTGGCGGGGGCGACGCCGGGGCAGGTGCTCGGCACGGTGGGCGCGGAGGGGCTGATCCTTACGGTCACGGGCCTGGCCTTCGGCACCCTCGCCGCGCTCGCCGGGATCATCCCGTTCACTCTGGTGCGCACCGACTCGGTGCTGCCCGGGCAGGGCCTGGGCATCTGGCTGGCGGTCGTGTCGGTCGCCGCGGCGGCGACGCTCGGGACGAGCCTGCTCACCGCGCGGCGGGTACTGCGTACTCCGGCCGTGGGGGCGGTCGCGGTGGCCGCGTGAGGGCGAGACGTGACGAGGACGAGGTGGGGGGCGGCCGTTCCGACAGCCGCCCCCCATCCGCCGTTCGCGCTCCACTACTTCACACCGGCCGCGGCCGGCAGTGCCCTCCCGGTGGCGGTGGCCGGTCCGTCCGGCGTCTCGACCCCGGCACCTGCGCACGCCTTGTCTGTCGTGGCCGAACGGCTTGGTTTCCTCCGTCGCGGCAGCGGGGCGACGGATTGGTATTCGAGCGGGGGCGGGGGCCGGAACCGCGTGACACCGGAGGTGAACAAGCGCTTAGATAGTGGCGCGAACTCGCCCGTGCCGAGCTGGAGGCCCCGTTGCTGTTCACTTCCGTCGACGACGTCTCCGCCCGCCTCGCCGAGACCGGCTATCTCGCCTCCCCCGCCGTCGCCACGACCGTCTTCCTCGCCGACCGCCTCGGCAAGCCGCTGCTCGTGGAGGGCCCCGCCGGGGTCGGCAAGACGGAACTCGCCAAGGCGGTGGCACAGGTCGCCGAGGCGCGCCTGATACGTCTGCAGTGCTACGAGGGGGTGGACGAGTCCCGGGCGCTGTACGAGTGGAACCACGCCAAGCAGCTGCTGCGTATCAGCGCGGGCCGGGACGAGACGTGGGACGAGGCGCGCACGGACATCTTCAGCGAGGAGTTCCTGCTGCCGCGTCCGCTGCTGACCGCGATCCGCGGCGACGAGCCCAAGGTGCTGCTGATCGACGAGACCGACAAGGCGGACGTCGAGGTCGAGGGCCTGTTCCTGGAGGTGCTCAGCGACTTCCAGGTGACCGTCCCCGAACTGGGCACGGTCACCGCGACCCGACGCCCCTTCGTCGTCCTCACCTCGAACGCCGGCCGCGAGCTGTCCGAGGCACTGCGGCGCCGCTGTCTGTTCCTCCACATCGGCTTCCCCGACGAGGAGTTGGAGCGGCGGATCGTACGTCTGAAGGTGCCCGGCCTGGACGAGGCGCTGGCCGAGTCGGTGGTAAGGGTGGTCGGCGCGTTGCGGGCCATGGACCTGCGGAAGGTCCCGTCGGTCGCGGAGACCGTCGACTGGGCCCACACGCTCCTCGCGCTGGGCGCCGAGACCCTCGACGAGGGCGTCGTACGGGACACCCTCGGCGTGCTGCTGAAGCACCAGGACGATGTCCTCAAGGCGGGCGCCAAGCTCGACCTGGCGGCTGTGTGAGTACCCCGGCCGGTGTCACGGAGCGGCTGACGTCCCTGGTCGGCGCGTTGCGCGCGCACGGCATCCGGGTCGGCACCGGCGAGACGGTCGACGCGGCGCGGGCGGTGGCGGCCCTGGGTCTCGCGGACCGCGAGCTGCTGCGGGAGGGCCTGGCCGCGACGCTGCTGCACGGGACGGCCCAACGGCCGGTGTTCGACCCGGTCTTCGACCTGTACTTCCCGCGCGGCGTGGGCGGACCGGAGACGGCGGCCGCCGACCGGGACGCGTTGCGGGAGCGGCTCGCCGCCGCGCTGGCCGCGAACGACCGGGCGCTGATGGGCCGGCTGGCGGCCGAGGCGGTCGACGGGTTCGGCGGCTACGGCTCCTCGCCGTCGTCGGACGGCTGGTCGGCGCACCAGACCCTGGACCGGCTCCGCCCACAGACGCTGCTCGCCCGGGTGCGCGACGGCGTGCGGGCGTCGGGCGGCGCTCCGGGGTTCACCGACCGGCTGCTGGAGGACGAGATCCGGCAGCGTATCGAGGTGTTCCGCCGGATGGTGGGCGCGGAGGCCCGGCGACGGGTCGCCGAGCGGCGCGGCCGGGACGAGATCGCGCGACGGGCCGTGGCCCCGACCGCCGACCGGGTCGACTTCCTGTTCGCCGGCAGGGACCGGCTGGCCGAGCTGCGCAGGACGGTTCAGCCGCTCGCCCGCAAGCTCGCCACCCGCCTCTCGGCCCGGCGGCGCCGTGCCGCGCGCGGCAGCATCGACCTGCGGCGGACGCTGCGCGGCTCGCTGTCGACCGGCGGGGTGCCGATGCGGCCCGTGCTGCGCCGACGCCGTCCGGCCCGGCCCGAACTGGTGCTGCTGTGCGATGTGTCGGGCTCGGTCTCCGGGTTCTCCGACTTCACGATGCTGCTGGTGCAGGCGCTCAACGACCAGTTCAGCAAGGTGCGCGTGTTCGCCTTCGTCAACCGGCTCGACGAGGTGACGCGGCTGCTGGTGCACGGCGCGGCCGACCCGGAGGGTCTCGGCGCCCGTATCCGGTCCCAGGCCACGCTGACCGGCTGGCACGGCAGCAGCGACTACGGCGTGGCCCTGGGCGAGTTCGCGGAGCGGTACGCGGACGCGGTCGGCCCGCGCACGACCGTGTTCGTCCTGGGGGACGCCCGTACGAACATGAGCGACCCGAACCTGCCCGCCGTACGGCGGATCGCCGAACAGGCCCGCCGCGTCCACTGGTTGAACCCCGAGGCACGCTCCCAGTGGGACACCGGTGACTCCGCCGCCTCCGCCTACGCGGAGCTCGTCGAGATGCACGAGTGCCGTAACGCCCGGCAGCTCAGCGCCCTGGTGGGACGCCTGCTGCCGGTCTGACTCGGGTGGCCGGCCGCGGGTACGGCACGGCGAGGCCGGCCGTGAGCGGGTTGACGTCCTGCGTCTGTTCGGCGGCCGCGGCGACTGATGCGGGACCACTCACCTCCATGGCCGGCGGCACGACGTCGGGGTGCGTGACGGTGCGCGGGTCGCGGGCGCAAGACCTTCTTCGCGCCGCGTTCGTACCGGTCGGCGGCGAGCAGGGCGGACGACCGAGAGGACCGATCGGTCTCCGCAGGACAGGCGAGGGCCACGGCCAGGGGCGTTGTCAGTGGTGGCAGGCAGGATGACGGGTATGACGACACCAGCCGTACAGATCGTGGATGCCGCCGCCTACGCGCAGGCGGTCGAGGACGCGGTGAAGGCCGCGGCCGCCTACTACACGGGCGGCACCTCCCCGTTGGACGACGACACCTACGACCGACTGGTACGGGGCATCGCGGCCTGGGAGGCCGGCCATCCCGACCAGGTGCTCACCGACTCCCCCACCGGGAAGGTCGCCGCCGGCGCCGCCCTGGGGGACGTCCCTCACACCGTGGCGATGCTGAGCCTGGACAACGTGTTCTCCGCCGAGGAGTTCACCGCCTGGACCGCCTCGCTGGCCCGCCGCATCGGCCATGAGGCGGACCGCTTCAGTGTCGAGCCGAAGCTCGACGGACTCGCGGTCGCCGCCCGCTACACCCGTGGCCGCCTGAGCCGGCTGATCACCCGTGGCGACGGGACGGCCGGGGAGGACGTCTCGCACGCGATCGGCACCATCGAGGGCCTGCCGGAGCAGCTGACCGAGCCGGTGACCGTGGAGGTGCGCGGCGAGATCCTGATGACCACCCTGCAGTTCGAGCACGCCAACGAGGTGCGCACGGCACACGGCGGGCAGCCCTTCGCCAACCCGCGCAACGCCGCCGCGGGCACGCTGCGGGCCAGGGAGCGCGCCTACACCGTGCCGATGACGTTCTTCGGCTACGGCCTGCTGCCCATGCCGGACACCGGGACGGACCTGGCCGCGCGGCTGGGCGAGCTCCCGCACAGCGAGCTGATGGCGCGGGCCGCCGCATACGGGGTCAACACCACCGCCACCACCGCGGTGCCCGGCACCACCGCCGGCACTCCCGAAGAGGTCATGGCCCGGGTGCAGGAGATCGCGGCGCTGCGAGCCGAGCTGCCGTTCGGGATCGACGGGATCGTCATCAAGGCCGACCTGGCCGCCGACCAGCGGGCCGCCGGGTCGGGCTCGCGCGCCCCGCGCTGGGCGATCGCCTACAAGCTGCCCGCGGTGGAGAAGATCACCCGGCTGCTGGAGGTGGAGTGGAACGTGGGCCGCACCGGCATCATCGCCCCACGCGCCGTGCTGGAGCCGGTCGAGATCGACGGTTCCACCATCACCTACGCCACCCTCCACAACCCCGCCGACATCACCCGTCGCGACCTGCGGCTGGGCGACCACGTCATGGTCCACCGGGCCGGCGACGTCATCCCCCGCGTCGAAGCCCCCGTCGCGCACCTGCGCACCGGCGAGGAACAGCCCATCGCGTTCCCCGAAGCGTGTCCGCGGTGCGGCTCCGGCATCGACACCGGGGAGCAGCGCTGGCGCTGCGAGAACGGCCGCAACTGCCACCTCGTGGCCGCTCTCTCCTACGCCGCCGGCCGCGACCAGCTCGACATGGAGGGCCTCGGCCACACCCGTGTCGTCCAGCTCGTGGAGGCCGGGCTGGTGGCGGATCTCGCCGACCTGTTCGCCCTCACCCGCGACCAGCTCCTGGGCCTGGAGCGGATGGGCGAGACCAGCACCGACAACCTCCTCGCCGCGCTCGCCGCCGCCAAGGACCAGCCGCTGTCGCGGGTGCTGTGCGCGCTGGGGATCCGGGGCACCGGCCGGTCCATGTCCCGCCGTATCGCCCGCTACTTCGCCACCATGGACGCCATCCGGGCGGCGGACGCGGAGGCGATGCAGCGGGTGGAGGGCATCGGCACCGAGAAGGCCCCGTCGATCGTGGCCGAGGTCGCCGAACTCGCCCCGCTCATCGACAGACTCGCCGCGGCCGGGGTGAACATGACCGAGCCCGGCGCCACCCCGCCCTCCCCCGCGACCCAGGACACCGCCGACGGCGACGGTCCGGCGGCCGCGGACGCGGCGGACCTGCCCCTGAGCGGCATGACGGTCGTCGTGACCGGCGCCATGACCGGTGTACTGGAAAAGCTCAGCCGCAACCAGATGAACGAACTCGTGGAACGCGCCGGCGGCCGCTCCTCCTCCAGCGTCTCCAGGAAGACCAGCCTCGTCGTCGCCGGGGAGGGCGCCGGATCCAAGCGCGCCAAGGCCGAGACCCTCGGCATCCGCCTGGCCACGCCCGACGAATTCGCCACGCTCGTCGCCGACTTCGTCGACTGAACGGCACCCTGACCCGGGTGGCGTCACCGGTCGGCGTGTGAAGCCTCTGGCGGTACGGCGGTGGCTGCAGGCGCAGTCCCGTTCCCACCAGAGGCTTCGCCAGGGTGCTCGACTCGACCCACACCCCGTCTAGTCGGCTAGTCGGCTAGTCGGCTAGTCGGCCTTCGCGTACTCCTGCGCCATGCCTCCCGCGAAGTCGTACACCACGCACTGTTCGTCGCCGACGACCCAGGCGTCATGCCCGGACGGGCAGACGAAGACGTCACCGGGGCCCACTTCGCTCTCGCCGCCCTCGCCGTCCATGCGGATGTGCATGCGCCCCGAGACGACATAGCCGTTGTGGTGGATCTGGCAGCTGTCCGTGCCCGCGATCGGGGCCACGGACTCCGACCAGCGCCAGCCCGGTTCGAAGGTGGCCACGGCGAAGTCGAGCCCGGTGAGGTGGACGGCTTCCAGGTGCCCCCGGGGGAAATCGCGGCGCTCGTCCGGCTTCTCCAGCGCCTTCACTTCGATCATGATGGCTCTCCCTTCCGGCCGTGCTCGAGACGGCCGGGGCCGGTCACCGTCGCCCGCTCACCGCGAGCGGCGCAGGCGGGGCCGGGCCCCACCATTCCATCGTCCGCCCGTCCACCCGGCGACGCCATTCGGGTGAGGCCGGTGCCGGAGCGGCTCCGTCAGCTCTCGCGGGCGCACAACCGGGCGAAGCGGTCCGCGTCGACGTTCCCCCCGGAGATGATCACGCCGACCCGGCGCGGCAGCGGACCCGCCCGGCCGCTGAGGAGTGCGGCCAGCGGCGTCGCACCGCTCGGTTCGACGACGATCTTCAGGCGTTCGAAGGCGAACCGCATGGCCTGACGGATCTCGTCGTCGGACACCAGGGTGACGGCGTCGACGAGCAGCCGGTTGAGGGAGAAGGTCAGTTCGCCCGGGGTGTGCAGCGCCTGGCCGTCGGCGATGGTGTGCGGCACCGGGATCTCGATGCGCCGCCCCGCCTCCAGGGACCGCTTGGTGTCGTCCCCGGCCTCCGGCTCGACGCCGATCACCCGCAGGTCCGTGTACAGCCCCTTGGCCGCTGTGGCACTCCCGGCGATCAGGCCGCCGCCGCCGACCGGAGTCAGCAGCGCGTCCAGCTCCCCCACCTCTTCGAGCAGTTCGAGCGCCGCCGTGCCCTGCCCGGCGATGACATGCGGGTGTTCGTACGGCGGGATGATCGCGAGGCCCCGTTCGGCGGCCAGGGACTCGGCGATGGCGACACGGTCGCCGGTGTAGCGGTCGTACGTCACGATCTCGGCGCCGTAGCCGGCGGTGGCCTCCCGCTTGGAGGCCGGGGCGTCGTCGGGCATGACGATCACGGCGCTGGTGCCCAGCTCGCGGGCGGCCAGGGCGACGGCCTGGGCGTGGTTGCCGGAGGAGTAGGCGGCGATGCCCCGGGCCAGCTGCTCCGGCGTCAGCCGCGAGGCCGCGTTGTAGGCGCCGCGGAACTTGAACGCCCCCACCCGCTGGAAGTTCTCGCACTTGAGGAAGACCTCGGCGCCGACGAGGGCGTCGAGGGTTCTCGAACGCAGCACGGGGGTGCGGTGCGCGACGCCCTTGAGCCGGGCGGCCGCGTCACGGACGTCGTCGAAGGTGACCGGTGGGGTGGTGGTCGTCACGCGTGTCCTCCTGTGGGGTCGGGGCTCGGGTCCGACGCGGCGCGGGCCTGGGCGAGGTAGCTGTACGCGGAGGCGCGGGAGATGCCCAGCCGGGCGGCGACCTGCTCGACCGACCGGCGCACGGCGAAGACCCCGCGCTCGTCCAGGCTGCGGAACAGCTCCAGCCGTGCCGGGCGGTCGAGGACCGCCCACGGCCCCTTCTGTCCGAGATGGTGGTCGTCGAGCATCACGTCGACGACGGAGTCGATGTCGTTGCCGAACGTGGTGACCGGCAGTTCGGCGGTCGGACGGCCGATTCCGGCGAGCGCTCCCAGCACGGTGTGTGCCTCGGTCAGCGAAGTGACGTCCAGGTTCACGCAGACCGCGCCGAACACCGCGCCCGTGGAGTCCCGCAGCACCATGGTGGACGACTTGAGCGTCTGTCCCGTCCGGGTCCGGGTGACGTAGTTCAGCTCGTCCCGCGCCTCGTCGCCCCGGGCGACGATCCGCATGCCGATCTCGCTCATGGCTCCGCCCACCGCACGCCCCGTCACCGAGCCGGCGACGGCCACGACGGACTTCTCCGGGCGCCGGTAGTCGTGCAGCACCACCTCGCACACCGGGCCGAACGTCGCCGCGATCCCCTCGACCACCGGGACCAGCGCGGCGATGACCGCGTCCCGCTCCGCCTCCACAGCCGCCTCGCTCACCGGCGCCCACCTCCCTGCCGCGACCAGGCCACCTAGACTACACGTCCAGAACCTGGATCAACAGTCCAAAGCCTGATCCAGGGGCCACCCCGGAACCCGCACCTTCCCGGGATCTTGACGGCCTGGATGTTACCGGTAACATCACAGCGAAGGGGAGCGAACGAGAGGTGTGCCGTGCCGGGGGAAGAACGCGTCGTGGACAGCAGCACGCCCGTGTCGTCGTCCCCTCGGGCCAGGCCGGACACCCCGGTCTTCAGCCCTTCCGCGGTGGTCGCCTCCTGCGTGGGCTTCGTCCTCATCGGCGTGCTCCAGGCGCTGTACGGGCCGGCCATCCCGGCGTTCCGTGCGGAGTTCGGGCTCTCCCCCTCGGCCGCGGGGCTGGGGCTCAGCGCCCACTTCGTGGGGGGTGTGGCGGGTGTGCTGCTGTTCGACCGGCTCTTCGGCCGAATCGGCCACCGGCGGATCCTCGGGACGTCGTACCTGCTCATGGCGATCGGCGCGGCGGGCTTCGCGCTCGCGCCGAACTGGCCGGCCGCACTGGGTGCGGCGCTGCTCGCCGGGCTCGGCTTCGGCGGCATCGACTACGGCCTCAACCAGCTGTTCGCGGTCGGTTTCGGCCGCCGGTCGACCGCGATGCTGAACATCCTCCACGCGCACTTCGGCATCGGCGCGATCCTCAGCCCGGCACTGATCGGCGCCATCGGCTCCACGCACTACCCGGCGGTGTTCCTCGCCTTCGCGCTCGCCAACCTGCCCCTGCTGTGGTGCCTGAAGGGCGTACGCGACCACGTGCCCGGGCCCACCGACGGCAACCCCGCGGCCGGTGACCCACGGGTCCTCGGCCGGAGCCTGGGCTCGGTGCTCGGGGTGTTCGTCACGCTCTACGTCCTGCACGTGGGCATCGAGGCGGGCGTCGGCGGCTGGGAGCCGACCCATCTGGAGACGGTGGGGTACGGCGCCGGGTTCGCCGCCACCGCGACCTCCGTGTACTGGCTGATGATGACCGTCGGCCGCTTCCTGACCGCCCCGATCGCCCTGCGTTTCTCCGCACAGGCCATCATCACGGTCTCCTGCGCGGGCATGACGGTCTGTCTGCTGCTGGCCTCCGTCCCCGGGCTGGCGCCGTACGCGTACGCCGGTGTCGGTCTGTTCATCGCGCCGATCTTCCCCACCGGCCTGCCCTGGCTGAACCGGGCGGCCCCGCGCGCCCGGCGGGCCGGAGCCCTGGTCATCGCCGCGTCCATGGTCGGCGGCGTCGCGGCCGGCCCCGCGCTCGGCAAGGCGATCGAGATGTCCGGCATCCGATCGGTCCCGCTCGTCCTCGCCGGCGTCTCGGCCCTGTGTCTGGCCGCGACGCTCTGGCTGATCCGCAGTACCCGAAACCACGACCCCGCGCCGGTCCCCCGGCCCTCCGGCCGGACCTCCCGCCGGCCCCAGTGACCCGCTGGACCCGCCGGACCGCCGGACCCGCCGGAATTCGGCCGCCACACCGCACTCGAAGGGAAGCCCCCGTATGTCCGCTCTGACGACCTCGTCCGACGGTTTTCTCCTGCACGGCGAGCCGTTCCGGATCATCTCCGGGGCCCTGCACTACTTCCGTGTCCATCCCGACCAGTGGTCCGACCGGCTGCGCAAGGCACGCCTGATGGGTCTCAACGCGGTGGAGACGTACCTGCCGTGGAACCTCCACGAGCCGGAGCCCGGCACCCTCGTCCTCGACGGCCTTCTCGACCTGCCCCGCTTCCTGCGGCTGGCACAGGCGGAGGGGCTGCACGTGCTGCTGCGCCCCGGCCCGTACATCTGCGCGGAGTGGGACGACGGCGGGCTGCCCGCGTGGCTGGTCTCGGACCCCGACATCCGGCTGCGCACCAGTGACCCCCGCTTCACCGACGCCTTCGACCGCTACCTGGACCAGCTGCTGCCGCCGCTGTCGCCGTACCTGGCAGCCAACGGCGGTCCGGTGATCGCCGTACAGGTGGAGAACGAGTACGGGGCCTACGGCGACGACACCGCGTACCTCAAGCACGTCGAACAGGCCCTGCGTTCCCGGGGCGTCGACGAGCTGCTGTTCACCTGCGACCAGGCCAACGCCAAGCACCTGGCCGCGGGCGGTCTGCCCGGCACGCTCAGCACCGGCACGTTCGGGGGCCGGATCGACGAACATCTGGCCGCCCTGCGCGCCCACCAGTCCGAAGGGCCCCTGATGTGCGCGGAGTTCTGGATCGGCTGGTTCGACCACTGGGGCGGGCCGCACCACGTGCGGCCCGCCGAACAGGCCGCGGCCGACCTGGACCGGCTGCTGTCGGCGGGGGCCTCGGTGAACATCTACATGTTCCACGGCGGCACCAACTTCGGCTTCACCAACGGCGCCAACCACCACCACACCTACGCGCCCACGGTCACCTCCTACGACTACGACGCCCCGCTCACCGAGAGCGGCGACCCCGGCCCCAAGTACCACGCGTTCCGTGAGGTCATCGCCCGACACGCGCCCGTCCCCGCCGAGCCGGCCCCGGCACCGAGCCGCAAGCTCCCGCCCACCGAGGTACGGCTGGAGCGCCGGGCGGCACTCCTGCCGTACCTGCGGACACTGGAGCCCGCGGTGCGGACGCAGGACCCCGTGACCATGGCCGAACTCGGCGTGCACGGCGGCCATGTGCTCTACCGCACCAGCGTTCCCGCCTCCGGCGACGGACTGCTGCGCTTCGCGGGCGGTGTCGGCGACCGGGCGCAGGTCTTCGTGGACGGCGCCCCCGTCGGCGTACTGGAACGCGAGCGCCACGACGAGACCCTGCCGGTGCGGGTACCGGAGCCCGGTGCCGTGATCGAGGTGCTCGTGGAGAACCAGGGCGGGGTGAACTACGGGCCCCGCATCGGCGCGTCCAAGGGCCTGCTCGGGCCGGTGTCCTTCCAGGGTGTCGCCCTGCACGGCTGGGAGTGCCGGCCCGTGCCGACGGGTGACCTGGGCGCGGTGCCGTTCACGGCGTCCGACGCGGCCACGGACTCCGTGCCCGCCTTCCACCAGGGCACGTTCGAGGTGGAGAGCCCGGCGGACACGTTCCTCGCGCTGCCCGGCTGGACCAAGGGCCACGCCTGGATCAACGGCTTCCACCTCGGCCGCTACTGGAACCGTGGCCCGCAGGGCACCCTGTACGTCCCCGGCCCGGTGCTGCGGCCGGGCACCAATGAACTCGTGCTGCTGGAGCTGCACGCCACCACCGGCACCCGCGCCCGGCTCACCGACACTCCCGACCTCGGACCGGAGAACAGCTGATGGCCCAGCCGCACCGCCTGCGCGTCCCCGCCCCCGCCGGGCCACCGGCGGCCGGGCACCTGCCCCTCCGCGACGCTCCGGGCGTGTCCGACCCGATCGAGGTCAACAGCCGTTGGCTCACGCGGGGCGGCCGTCCCTGGTTCCCGGTCTCCGGCGAGTTCCACTACTCGCGCTACCCCGCCGGGGAGTGGGAGGAGGAACTGCTGAAGATGAAGGCGGCCGGAGTGACCGCCGTCGCCAGTTACCTCATCTGGATCCACCACGAGGAGATCGAGGGCCGCGTCCGCTTCGACGGCGACCGCGACGTGCGCCGGTTCGCCCAGCTGTGCGCCCGTCACGGGCTGGACTTCATCCCCCGTGTCGGCCCGTGGTCGCACGCGGAGGTCCGGGGCGGCGGCCTGCCCGACTGGCTGCTGGCCCGCGACTGCGTCCCGCGCACCGACGACCCCGCCTATCTGGAACCCGTGAGCGCCTGGTTCACGGCGATCGCCGAACAGCTGCGCGGCCTCGACCGGGCCCACGGCGGCCCGATCGTGGCCATCCAGATCGAGAACGAGCTCTACGACCAGCCCGGCCACCTCCTGACCCTCAAGCGGATCGCCCAGGGGGCCGGACTGAGCGCCCCGTTGTGGACGTCGACCGCGTGGGGCGGGGTCCAGCTCCCGCCCGACGAGTTGCTCCCGCTGTACGGCGGCTACACCGAGACCTTCTGGACCGAGGCGGACGGCGGCTGGCCCGACACCTGCCGCAAGCACTTCTTCTTCACCCACCAGCGGGACGACGAGGGTATCGGCGCCGACCTGCGGCCCACCACCGTGCGCGGCGGTGCCCCGGACGCCTTCGCCGACCGGTTCCCCTGGGCCACCTGCGAGTTGGGCGGCGGCATGGCGGTGTCGTACCACCGACGGCCGCGCGTCGACGCCGACGACATCGGCGCGCTGGGCCTTACCAAGATCGGTTGTGGTTCGGTCTGGCAGGGCTTCTACATGTTCCACGGCGGCACCAACCCCGCCGGTGAGCGCACCACCTTGCAGGAGTCGCACGCCACCGGCTATCCCAACGACCTGCCCGTGCTGACGTACGACTTCCAGGCCCCGCTCGGCGAGTACGGCCAGTACCGGCCGACGTACCACGAACTGCGCCTCCAGCACCTGCTGCTGGCGGACTTCGGCCATCTCTTGGCGCCCATGGAGTCCGTGCTGCCCGAGCTTCGGCCGGACGGGCAGGACGACCGCGAGACCCTGCGCTGGGCCGTGCGCGCCGACGGCACCTCGGGGTTCCTGTTCGTCAACAACCACCAGCCGCACGAACCGCTGCCGGACCATCCGGACACCTCGTTCACCGTCGAGTTCCCGGACGACTGCGGCGCGTTGAAGCTGCCGAGCACCCCCGTCACCGTCCCGGGCGGCGCGTACTTCTGCTGGCCGCTGCGGCTCGACGTGGCGGGCCTGCGCCTGGAGTGGGCCACCGCGCAGCCGGTGTGCACGCTCGACGTGGACGGCCGTACGGTCCTGGTGCTGGCGGCGACCGACGGCATCGCGCCCGAACTCGCCTTGGACGCCGGGACGGTGGCGTCGGTCGGAACTCCGAGCGGGGAGGTCACGCCGGTCGGCGACCGTCTGCTGGTGACCGGGCTGCGGCCGGGCACCGACGCCCTGGTCGAGGTGGAGACGGCGGACGGGGGCCGGGTGGGGCTGCTGGTCCTGGACGCGGCGACGGCGCGTACCGCGTACCGGGGCGAGGCCTGGGGTGCCGAGCGGCTGGTGCTGTGCGGGGACGGGGTCGTGTTCGACCACGAGGAGGTACGGCTGCACGGGTCCGAGGCGCCCGTGTCGTTCGCGGTGCTGCCCGCCCCGGAGCGGGCACCGCTGGTGGACGGGGCGACGGCGGCCTCGGAGGCGGACGGGGTGTTCACCCACTACGCGGTCCCCTCCGGCGGGCGCGCTCGGGCCACCCCCCGCGTCACGCTGGTGCGGCCCGCCGGTCCCGCGCCCGAGACCGCGACCGGAGTGCAGGGCCGGGCGAGCGCGCCCGCCGACAAGTACTTCGACACCGTCGCCGCCGAGTACCGCGTCGACGTGCCGGACGACCTGCCGCCGGGCACCCTGCTGCGCCTGCGCTGGACCGGTGACGTGGGGCGGGCGTACGTGGGCGGGACCCTCGTCGCGGACCAGTTCTTCTCGGGGCGCGTCTGGGACATCGGCCTGGACCGGCTGCCCGCCGGCGTCCCGCGCACGGAGGGTCTGCGCCTGCGGGTGCTGCCCCTGCACGCCGACGCCCCGGTGTACGTGCCCGAGGAGGCGCGCGGCGCCGGGCTGACGGCGGCCGTCGTGGACGCCGAGTGGGTCATCGCCCGCACCCGGAGCGTGCGGGCCGGCTGAGGCCCGCGCGAGCACCGAAACCCGAGGGTCCGACACCCGGGGCCCTCGGGTCCGCCCCGCCTATGCTGTGGTCCTGCCGGGCGGGACCCAACCGCCGTGACGACGTCGAGGAAACTGCCACCATGACCCGAAGCGCCGCCGACGGGACCGTCCCGAAGGGGCGCAGCAGACGGAACTTCGCGGGCTCGCGTCCCGTGATGGACGACGTGGCCCGGCTGGCCGGTGTCTCCAAGCAGACCGTCTCGCGTGTGCTGAACGACCACCCCTCCGTCCGTCCGGAGACCCGCGAGGGGGTGCTGGTGGCGATGCGCACGCTCGGCTACCGGCCCAGCCGCAGCGCCAGGTCCCTGGCCAGCGGCCGGACCCGGATGCTCGGGGTCATCTCCTTCGACGCCGCCCGGTACGGGCCGGCCGCCATCCTCACGGCGATCAACACCGCGGCCCAGGAGGCCGGGTACCTGGTGAGCTCCATCGCGCTGGACACGGCCGACCACGACACGGTCGTGGCGGCCGTGGACCGGCTGTCGGCCGAGGGCGCGGACGGCGTGATCGCCATCGCCCCGCAGCTGTGGGTGGGCCGCGCCCTGGCCGACGCCTCTCTCGACACTCCGCTGGTGGTGCTGGAGAACGGTCTGGACGACCACACGGAGCTGGTCACCGGCGACTCGCGGGCCGGGGCCCGCAAGGCCACCGAGCATCTCCTCGGGCTGGGCCACACAACCGTGTGGCACGTCGCGGGCCCGACCGGCTGGACCTCCGCCGACCACCGGCTGGACGGCTGGCGCTCGACCCTCGAGGCGGCCGGCGCCGACGTACCCGAACCGCTGGTCGGCGACTGGAGCGCCGACTCCGGGTACGAGCTGGGCCGTCGGCTCGCGGCCCGCCCGGACGTCACGGCGGTGTTCGTCTCCAACGACCAGATGGCTCTCGGGGTCCTGCACGCCCTCCACGAGGCCGGCCGCTCGGTGCCCGGAGACGTCAGTGTCGTCGGCTACGACGACATCCCCGAGGCCGCGCATCTGCTGCCGCCGCTGACCACCGTGCGTACCGACTTCGCCGAGATCGGCACGCGCTCCCTGCGGCTCCTGCTCGACCGTATCGACGGCCCCGGCGCGCCCGCCCCGCCCGAGTCGGTGGTCCCGGTCGACCTCGTCGTCCGGCGCAGCAGCGGCCCGGCACCGCGCTGAGCCGTCGACCACAGCGGGCGGCCGGCCCGGAGGGGTCAGCAGCGGCCACGGTCCGACGAGGAGGACGAGGGCGCGAGGTACGACGCCCCCCATCCGGTGGACGCCCCCGTCGGCGACCGCCGGCCGGGTGAGCGTGCGAAGGGGTCCTGGCGTTCGCCGGCCGTGCTCGCCGACGGTGACCACGGGCCACTGGGCTCGCGCGGCCGCCCGCTCAGTCGGTGCCGTCGCCGCGCAGGAGCAGGTCGAGCAGCCCCGGGAAGCGCGCCTCGAACTCCTCACGGCGCAGTCGGTTGACCCGCTTGGGCCCCTGGTCGCGCTGTTCGACCAGGCCCGCGCCGCGCAGGACCGAGAAGTGGTGGCTGAGCGCGGCCTTGCCGACCGGTACGTCGAAGCTGCCACAGCTGCGTGTCCAGTCGGCGGATCCCGCCAGCTCGCGGACCAGCTGGATGCGTACGGGGTCGGCGAGCGCGGACAGCGCGGTCAGTACGGAGACGTCCTCGGGGTCCGTGTGCACCGGCGCCGCACGGTGACTGCCGCCCGCGGCCTGGTTCGACATGCCCGCTCCTCGTCCGACGTGTCCCCGCCGGGCGCCCCGCCGAGTGACGCGGCCCCTTGCCGAGTGTTCGATGCGTATCTTACAGTCCGAGTGTTCGCTTTTCATTGAACACCAGCCGAAGGGTGCGTCTGCCATGCGCGCAGTCGAGTTCCAGGAGTACGGCGGTCCCGAGGTACTGAAGGTCGTGACGGCCGAGGCCCCCGAGCCGGGGCCGGGCCAGGTGAGCATCGACGTCGCCTACGCGGGCGTGAACTTCGCCGACCTCAAGGCGCGTGCCGAGGGATACCGGGTGGAGTCCCTGCCCTTCCGACCGGGCCTGGAGGTCTCGGGGCGGATCCGGGCCGTCGGCCCGGACGTGACGGGGCTGCGCCCGGGGCAGGAGGTCGCCGCGCTCGTGGGCGGCGGTGCCTACGCGGAGGTCGCGGTCGCCGAGACCGCCACCGTCTTCCCCCTGCCCGAGGGCCTGGACCTGCGGAGGGCGGCCGCGCTGCCCACGGTGCTGCCGACCGCGCACGCCCTGCTCCACGAGGTGGGACGACTGCGGGCCGGGGAGAGCGTGCTGGTGCACGGCGCGGCGGGCGGCATCGGCACGGCGGCCGGGCAGCTGGCCCGGGCGGCGGGTGCCGGCGCGGTGTACGGCGTGGTCTCCTCCACGGCCAAGGCCGGGCACGCTCTCAAGTACGGCTACGACGAGGTCTTCACCAGCGACTCCTTCCCGGACGACGTCCGCCGTGCGACCGGCGGCCGGGGTGTCGACCTGGTCCTCGACCCGGTGGGCGGTGACACGCTGCGCCGCGGCCTCGACGCGCTGGCCGTCTTCGGGCGCCTGGTGTCGTTCGGCAACGCGAGCGGGGCCGAGCCCTGGCAGGCCGGACAGCCCGAGCTGTACGCGCGAGGCCGCTCTGTCGCGGGCTTCTCCATCCTGGCCCTCGCCGGGTCGGCGCCCGACGCGCTCCGCTCGCTCACCGAGCGCGCCTTCCGGACCGTCACCGACGGCACCGTGGACCTTCCCGTCACCGCGGAGTTCCCGTTGCCGGACGCGGCCGAGGCCCACCGGCTCATGGGTGGACGCACGTCAACGGGCAAGCTGCTGCTGCGGATCGCCGACTGAGCACCGGGTACTAGCCGGGAACACGGATCCGCAGCGCGTGCCCTTCGGCGAGCAGGAGGTAGGCGGCGGCGGTCCAGGTGTAGGCCCGGTCGCGCAGACCCGTGCCGGTGAGGGCGTCGAAGTTCTCGGCGAAGCCGTGGGCCTCGCACAGGTTCCGGAAGCGGGCGCTGATCTCGTCCGCGAGCCGCTGGTGGCCACCGCGGCGCAGGCCGTCCTCGACGAGGACGGTGGCGGGCGCCCAGATCGGGCCGCGCCAGTACCCGTCGGAGCGGTAGTGCGGCGAGGTGGGCAGCTCGGTGGCCAGCCCGTACGGGGTCAGGTGGGCCTCGATCCGGGTGGCCAGGGTCTTCGCGACGTGCTCGGGCAGGTGCTCGCCCAAGGTGATGGGCATCAGGTCGAGGAGGCTGGAACTGCCCCAGGTGTCGCCGCTGTCGGCGCCACGGGCCACGAACCGCTCCCCCGTCCACAGTTCGTCGAGCATCGCCGCCTGGGTCGCCTCCGCCGTGCTCGTCCAGTGGCGGGCGTCGTCGTCCCGTCCGAGTTCCGTTGCCAGGGCGGCGAGTTCGTGCAGCTGGAGGACGAGGAAGGCGGCCAGGTCGGCCGTGACGACCACCCGCTCGGGGTCGAAGGTGGTGGCGTTGTCCCAGCCGCTGTCGTTGCCGTGCTGGTAGTGCGGCAGGGCGGCGTCCGGAGCGCGGCGCGCGGTGCGCCAGAAGTCCGTCCATCGTCGCAACCGGTCGTATGTTTCGGCGAGTTCGGTTCTGCCGAGAGGTTCGGGCAGGCGGCGGCGCAGGTGGGAGAGGGCCCAGCCGTGGATGGGGGGTTTGACGAAGTTGTGCAGCACCTCCGAGTGGGTCAGCGAGTCGGGCAGCGCCCCGCTCTCGTCCTGGTGGTCGAAGGGCAGCGAGAACTGGTCCCACGCCAGCCCGGGCGCTCCCGGCGCCAGGGCGAGGGCGTTGAAGCAGTGGTCCCAGCTCCAGACCTTGTCCATCCAGTGCTTGGACATCAAAACCGCGGGCCGGGTGACCAGACCCGCCGGGCCGACCGTCGCCGACCACAGGACGTAGGCGGCGAGTTCGGCGGCCGGGGTGTGGGAGGAGCGCCAAGGGGCCACCGTGTCGGCGAAGCCGACGAAGGCCCGCTCCGCCGCCGCCACGACCTCACCGAACGTCGTCGGGGAGCTGTACGGACGCCGGGCGCTGTCGAGTTCCTCGATGGCGGCCTCCCAGGATCCGCCGCCGTCCGCGGTGACGGTGAGGCCACGGTCGGCCTCCCCCAGCGCCGCGCTGCCGAGCACCTCCCCCGCGACGCCCGACAGGACGGTCACCCGGTAGCGGCGCCCGGTCTCGTACGAGGTGAACACGTACGCGCCGTCCACCGGGTCACGGAAGAAGTACGTGCCCGTGAAGGGTGTCAGGGTGGTCGCCGCCGCGCTGACGCGAAGGCTGAGCCCGGTCCCGCGCACGCGCACGGTGTCCGGCGAGTCGTAGGCGAGGTCGACGTGTCCGCTCTCGTGGGTCCAGCTCAGCAGACCCGGTGTCGCGCTGACCCGGGTGTCGGCCCGGCCGCCGGTGAGCGGTTCGAGGGGCACGAGGCGCAGGACCGCGTGCATGCCGTTCTGGTGGGAGACCAGGTGGAGGTCGTCGGCGTACACCTTCTCCGCCAGCACCGGGGAGATGTCGAACCAGGATCCGTGGGTGCTGAACGGGATGTCGTGGAGGGAGAAGGCCGGGCCGGAGGGGGCGGCGGTCATGAAGGGCTACTCGTTTCTTCGGCGGGAACGGCGGTCGGTCAGTCCTTGACGGCTCCGGCGGTCACGCCGGCGGCGACGTACCGCTGGGCGAGGACCAGGATCACCGCGGCGGGCAGCGAGGCAACGACGGCGGTCGCCATGATCGCGTTCCACTCCTGGTTGTTGTTGCCGATGTAGTGGTAGATGCCGAGGGTGATCGGCTCGTGCGCGCCGCCACCTGCGAGCGTGCTGGCGAAGACGAAGTCCGACCAGGACCACAGGAACGCGAACAGCGACACCGTGACGACGGCGTTGCGGCTCATCGGCAGCACCACGGACCGGAAGGTGCGCAGGGGTCCGGCTCCGTCCATCTGAGCGGCCTGGAGCAGTTCGCCGGGGATACCGGACATGAACGCGGTGAAGATCAGTACCGCGAAGGGGACGGCCAGCGTGGAGTCCGCGACGATCAGGCCGGGCACCGACTGGAGCAGGCCGAGCTGGAGGTAGACGGCGTAGAAGCCCATCGCCATGATGATGCCGGGGATCATCTGGGCGGCCAGGAGTACGAAGTTGAGGATGCCGCCGCCGCGCGGGCGCAGTTTGGCGAGCGCGTAGCCGGCGGGCGCGGCCAGCGCCACGGTCAGGACGACGGTGCCGACACCGATGACGAGGCTGGTTGCGAGGTAGGGCAACTGCTGGTCGAGGACGGCCCGGTAGCCCTCCAGGGTGGCGTGGGTGGGGAACAGGTTCGGTGGGCTCTTGCGCATGTCCTGGTCGCGGGTGAGGGACACGTTGAGCATCCAGTAGACCGGGAAGAGCATGAGCGCGGTCAGCGCCAGGCCGAGGGCGGTCTTCCACGCCGTACGGCCGCGTCGGTGCGGGGAGTTCATGCCATGGCCTGCTTTCGCTGGACCCTCAGATACACCAGGCCGAAGACCAGCGCGGCGACGACGAGCAGGTTGCCGACGGCCGCTCCGGGACCGAAGGCGGGCAGCAGGTTGCCGAAGCCGAGCCGGTAGGACCAGGTGGCGAAGGTGGTGGACGCGTCGGCCGGGCCGCCCTTGGTCATGATCCAGATGATGTCGAAGACCTTGAGCGTGTACACGAGGCCGAGCAGCAGGGTGATGGCGGACACCGGGCGCAGCAGCGGGAGGGTGATGCTCCAAAAGCGCCGCCAGGCGTTCGCACCGTCGAGGGCGGCCGCCTCGTAGAGGCTGTGGGGGATGGACTGAAGGCCGCTGTAGAGCACGACCAGGTTGAACGGGACGCCGATCCAGATGTTCGCGATGATCACCGAGGTCAGCGACCACTCCGGCGACGTCAGCCAGTGCACCGGGTCGACACCGACCACGCTCAACAGGGAGTTGACGATGCCGGAGTCACTGTTGAGCATCCACGACCAGGTGGACGCCGACACGATCAACGGCAGCAGCCAGGGCACCAGGAACAGGGCCCGCAGTGTGGCGGAGAGCCGGAAGTGCTGGTTGAAGAAGACCGCCAGCGCCAGGCCGACGGCGTACTGGAAGACCAGACAGACGGCGGTGAACACCACGGTGTGCACCAGGGCCGGGCCGAAGGTCGGGTCGTCGAGGACCTTCCGGTAGTTCTCCAGCCCGGTGAACGGCGCGTTGCCCTGGACGAAGGAGCGGACGGTGTAGTCACGCAGGCTCAGGTCGAGGTTGCGGTAGAGGGGATAGGCGTAGAAGAGGACGAGGTAGAGGGTGACCGGGGCGAGGAAGGCCCAGGCGGCCCACTGCTGGGAGGTCGGACGGCGGCGGGCCGCGGTGCGGGCCGGGGGCGGGGCAGCGGTGGCCGCCCCGGTCCGTTCTCGCACCGTGTGGTCCGGCGGGTGTGTCGTGTGGTTCATCAACAGCCCCTGTGCTTCGGCTACTTGACGGCGTCCTGGGCCGCGGCGAGCGCGTCCTTCGGGGCCTCGGCCCCGCTGAGTGCGGACTGGACCGCCTTCCACAACTGCTCGGAGATCTTGGGGTACTTGGTGCCCAGGTCGTCACTGGTGCGCCCCCTGGCCGCCTTGACCGCCTCGACCCAGGGCTTCAGCTTGGGGTCGGCCGCGACCTGCTTGTCCTGGACCTCGGTCGTGGGAGCCACGTACGACAGGGTGGTGTCGGTGGCGTAGAGGTTCTCGGTGCTGGTCAGGCAGGACACCAGCTTCTGGGAGGTGGCGTAGCGGCCGGTGTCCCCCTGGACGGGGAGGGTGACGAACTCGCCGCCGGTCGGGGCCGCCGCGTTGCCCCCGCCGGAGGCGGGGATGGGCAGCACGCCGTAGTCGAAGCCGGCCTTCTCGGCGTTGGCCAGCTGCCAGGTGCCGTTCTCGGCGAAGGCGTACTCACCGCCGGCGAACTCCTGCCAGCTGGTGGTCTGGGTGTTGTTGATGACCGAGTTGGGGGCGTAACCCTTCTTGAGCCAGTCGCTCCACAGCGCCAGCGCCGACTCTCCCTGTGCGGAGTCGAGTTCGGTGAGCTCGGCGCCCGCACCCCAGAACCACGGCAGGAACTGGAAGCTGCCCTCCTCGGTGCCGATCGCGGAGAACGTGATGCCCTTCTTGCCGGCTTCCTTGACCTTCGCCAGCGCTGCCGTCAGCGACTTCCAGTCCTTGACCGAGGCGACGTCGACACCGGCCTCCTTCAGCACCTCCTTGTTGTAGTAGAGGGCGAGGGTGTTGGCGCCGACCGGGGTGCCGTAGGTCTTCCCGCCGGACTGGCCGGCCGCGAGCAGGTTCGGGTCCGCCTTCGAGGTGTCGAGCTTGTTGTCGTCGGTCGTGGTCAGGACGCCGGCCTCCGCCAGGGTCGACACCACCGGGTTGTCGACGATGAGCACGTCCGGGGAGTTGTCCTGCTGCGCCGCCAGGAGCACCTTGTTCGTCAGGTCACTGGTGTCGAACGCGGTGCGCTTGACCTTGATGCCGGCCTCGCTGCCGCAGTCGTCCAGCAACTTCGCCCAGGCCGAGTCCTTGGCGAACTGCGGGTACGGGTCCCAGATGGTGAAGGTGCCACTGTCCTCGCCCTTCGCGGAGGAACTGCCGCCGGACGAGCAGGCGGTGGTGCCGGTGGCGAGGGCGACGACGGTCAGGGCAGCGGCGGTGAGACGTCGTCCGGGAGCTCTGTTCATGGGATGTCCTTCGGGTCTCGGCACGTTTCTTGGCATGTTTTGGGCACGTCGGGCGCGCGCGGCACGTCCGGTGGGTGCGCGTCCGGTGGGTGCGGCACGTCTGGCGTGTGCGGCCTGTTCGGCGGGTGCGGCGCGTCCGGCCTGTTCGACACGTCCGGCGCGTCCGCCTGTTCGGCAGGTTCTCGGCAACGGCATGCCGAGGAAGCAGCCGGCGAAGCTCCGGCCTGGCACAGCCGGTGAAAAGGCGGCGGTCGAGCGGAGGTGCCGCCGAGGTGCGAGGAGTGGAGGGATCGGTCAGTCGTCGGAGCCGGAACGGAGGTCCGTGCCGGCGTGGGCGGGCCCGGTGCTGGCGCGCAGGGAGATGGGCGGCGCCAGCAGGTGGTGGCGGGGCGTCGCGTCGGGGTGGTCGAGCCGCTCGACGAGCAGTTCGACGGCCAGGCGCCCCATCTGCTCGGCCGGCACGTCGGCCGCGGTGAGCTGCGGGGTCACCGTCTCGGCCCACCGGCCGGCCACCACCCCGGTGACGGAGAAGTCGCGCGGTACATGGCGGCCCGCCACGGACAGGCCCCGGTACAGACCGCCCAGGGCGGCCTCGTTCAGGGTGACCAGTGCCGTGGTGGCCGGGTCGTCGTGCAGGATCCGCTCCAGGCAGGTCTGACCGGAGGGGGCGTCGTCGCCGCAGCAGTACGTGCGTGTGGTGAGCCCGCGCTCGGCCGCCGCCTTGGTGAAGCCGTCGAGGCCGCGGTGCGCCGACTCGTAGCCGGCCCGCAGCAGGTGTTCGGGCCGGTTGACGAAGGCGATCCGGCGATGGCCCAGGTCGGCGAGGTGGTGGACGCACGCCGCCACCAGCGCGGTGTGATCCAGCCCGACCCACCAGTCACCGTCCGAGCTCGCGGTACGGCCGATGCAGACGGCGGGGAAGTTCGCCTCGCCCAGGTGGTCGACCCGGTCGTCCTGGAGCCTGATCTCCATCAGGATCGCGCCGTCGACCCGCCGCTCGGCCAGCAGCCGCTGGAACGAGCGGTCGCTGTCCACACCGCTCGGGGACAGCAGCACGTCGTAGTCGTAGGCTGCCGCGGCCTCCACCACGCTGCCGATGAAGTCGAGCTGCATGCCGGTGTAGTGGTTGCCGGCCGGCGGGAAGACCAGGCCGATCGTGCTGGTCCGGCCGTTGGCCAAAGCCCGTGCGCTCGCGTTGGGCCGGTAGCCCAGTTCGTCGATGACCTGCTGGATCTTGCGCCGGGTCTCCTCCGACACCGAGCGCTTGCCGCTCAGGGCGTAGGACACGGTGCTCCGCGAGACACCGGCCCGCTTGGCGATCTCCCCGATGTTCACGGCGCTCCTTCGTCGAACCGGTTCGAACACGAGCCGGTCTGTCGAACCGGTTCGCTTGGAGGGAAGTTAGGAGCGGTTCACGGTGACTGTCAATGGCTTGCGCACACTTCCCGAAAGCCGACGGGGAATCCGTGTCGAGGGTATTGCTGGCCCTTTTGCGGCGGTGCTAGCTTCCGGCGAACCGGTTCGACACAGCCGTATCGAGCCCCGACGGCATCCATGGACGGGCCCCCGGACACAAGACCGACCCCGCTCGACATGGATCGAACCGGTTCGAGTCAGGGGCGGATCACCCCACGGAGACCTCAGTGCGACGCACCCGCAGCAGAACCAGAGCCGCCGCCGGCGCCACCGCCGTAACGGCCCTGGCCGCCCTCCTCGCGCTGCCTTCCGCCGGAACGGCCGGCGCGGCGGAACCGGAGCGGCTCACCATCGACCTGGCCACCGACACCGGCGCCTTCCACGGCGGCGCCTCAGGCTCGCTGTACGGCGTCTACGGCGACGGCGTGCCCAGCCGCAACGTCCTCGAAGGCATGCACGTCCGGACCGTGTCCACCAAGGCCCAGGACGGTCCCCAGCACCCGGGCGCGGACGCCCTGGAGATGCTGCCGCCGTTCGTGGACTCCGGCGGCGAGGACGTCTACATCTACATGACCGACATCTACCGCGGCTTCCCGTACCAGTGGCCGGGCGCCGACGGTCCGGCGCGGCTCGCGGACTTCAAGGAGAAGATCAGGAAGCAGGTCCGGCAGGTCCTGAGCATGGACGACGCGTACCAGGACCACGTCGTCTACGTCCCCTTCAACGAACCCGAAGGGAACATGTTCGGCACCGGCGAGTGGAGCTACAACAGGGTCTCCTGGCTGAACGACCCGCAGCACTACTTCGCGGCCTGGAAGGACGTCTACCACCTCATCAAGGGCCTCGACCCCGACGCCCGCATCGCAGGACCCAACACCAGCGTCCTGTACAACCAGGTCAAGGGCTTCCTGCAGTACGCCAAGGCCAACGACGTGGTGCCGGACGTGATGAGCTGGCACGAGCTGTCCAGCCCCGCCGCCGTCCGCACCAACGTGGCGAAGTACCGGCAGATGGAGAAGGACGTCGGCGTCGGCCCGCTGCCGATCAACGTCAACGAGTACGGCCACAACTTCCACCTCTCCGTGCCCGGGCAGGTCGTGCAGTGGGTCTCCGCCATCGAGGAGTCCAAGATCGACGCCGATCTGGCGTACTGGAACATCGACGGCAACCTGAACGACTCGGCCGTCGAGGCCAACAAGGGCAACGGCCAGTGGTGGCTGTTCAACGCCTACGGCCAGATGTCCGGCCACACGGTCGAGGTGACCGCCCCGCACCCCAACCAGCAGTACACCCTCCAGGGCGTCGCCACCCTCGACGAGGACAAGAAGCAGTCCCGGGCGATCTTCGGAGGCAAGAGCGGCGACGCCGACGTCGTCTTCGAGAACATCGATCCGAAGCTGTTCGGCACGACCGTGCACGCCACCGTGCAGGAGATCCCCTGGACCGGCCAGGTCGGCGACTCCGCCCAGCCACGGCGACTGGCCGACCAGGAGCTCACCGTCGGTGCGGGCGGCACCGTCACCCTCCCCATGACCGGCATGAACGAGATGTCGGCCTACCAGGTCATCCTCGCGCCCGGCGGCAACGGCGGTGTACCGGCCGAACCCTCCGTGAGCTGGCGACGGACGTACGAGGCGGAGAACGCCACCTACACCGGCGGCGGCTACTCCCGCAACGGCCCGGAGGGATCGCCCTCCCAGGTCGGCAAGTTCGCGACCTCGGGCGGCTACAACGTGGGCGGTCTGCGCACCGGCTCAGACGGAGTGCTGTCCTTCGACGTGGACGTGCCCCGGGACGGCACGTACGACCTGAGCGTCTTCGCCAACTCCTACAACCTGTACGAAATGGTGAAGCAGCAGGGTCCCACCAACGTCTTCCTGCGCGTCGACGGCAAGGACCCCCAGGAGCTGCGGCTGCCGCTGGGCTACAAGTGGGTCGTCTGGGGCCACACCGACACCACGGTGAAGCTGACCGCGGGCAGGCACCGCATCACGCTCGCCGCGAAGGACGCCGATCTGGGGGTCACCAAGGGTGACGCCATCGTCGACAAGGTCGACCTGTCACTGCGGGACGCCGACGTGACCGCGCCGGCCCTCTACGAGGCCGAGTACGCCACCCTCTCCGGGACCGGGCCGGGTTACACCTACCCCGGCGCCTCCGGCCCCGGCGCCGTACCGCTGGCCAAGGGTGACTCCGCGACCTTCTGGGTCTACTCCCCCGCCGACGGTGAATCGACCGTGTCCGTCGACCACTTGGGCGGCGGTGGCGCGAGCCTCGCCCTCAACGGCGAGAAGCTCGACGTGTCCCAGGTCGGCGGCGCCAGGAAGGGCACCGACCGTGTCCGGATGTTCCTGTCCGGCGGCATCAACAAGATCACCGTCACCGGCGCCACCCGCGAACTGGGCCTGGACCGGCTGCGGGTGACCCCGACCAGCGGCACCCTGACGACCAAGGTGTACCAGGCGGAGGCCGGCACCGTGACCGGCGCCGCCAAGGTGACCGACGCCTACACCTTCGCTTCCGGCGGCAAGGCGGTCACCGGCATCGGCGACGGCAAGGCCAACGCCCTCAGCGTCGACGTCGTCGCCTCGAAGGCCGGGCGGCACGCGGTGACCATCCGCTACTCCAACGCCGAACAGGCGCCCGCCACCCACTACAACCCCGACCCGATCGCCCGCCACGCCGACCTCTCGGTGAACGGCGGACCGGCCCGCCGGGTGCTGTTCCCGACCACCTTCCACTTCAACAACTTCTGGGAGCTCACCGTCCCGACGACACTGAAGAAGGGCACCAACCGGCTCACCTTCACGGCGGACGAGCTGCCCGACTTCGACGGCGACACCTACAACCAGTACGACCAGCGCTCCCCGTACGCCCCGGTCGTCGACCGCGTCGCCGTCACCCCCTTGGCGACGAAGCAGCCCTGACGGCCCGACCCGGTCCGCCTCGACACCGAGCCGCAGGGTCAGGGTGCACACCCGCCTCGGCTCGGTGACGGCGACGGCAGCGGCAGCGGCAGCGGCAGCGGCGAGTCTCAGAGGCCGCCGCGGCGCAGCGGCCGTACCGTCGTCACGGCCACGGTTCCGTGGGCCGCACCGTGTCGAAGGCGAGCCCGCTCGAGCTCTCCCCCGTGCCGGGGGCCTTCTCCCGGCGTACCCAGCTGTGCCAGGAACCGTCGAACCAGCGGGCCAGCACCGGGCGGCGGGTGACGTAGGCGCCGTCGCGCGGCACCTCCTCCTCGTGCACCCACAGCCGGGGCGTGATCAGGCGGCCTTCGGGACGTGAGTCGAGGCCGGGAGCGGTGAGGTCGGCCAGCCGGAAGCGGATCTCTGCCGTGCGGACCGCCTCCGGGACGAGCGGGAACCAGTAGTCCGGCACGATGGTCTGCACCGCGTACGCGGGCAGCTCGCCCGGCACGATCGGCTCGGCCTGTGCGCTGCGTGCCCAGCGGTCCCGGCGGTCGACGGGCTCCCCCCGGCCGTCGGTGTAGTGGTGCTGAACCGCCCATGCCAGGTTGGCGAGTTCGTCGCGGGCCAGCACCACGCGCTCCAGCGGCTGCCCCGCCTGACCGCGTTCGGTGGGCAGCATCAGCAGCCCGGACGCCGCCGGATGGTCCGGGTCCGGACTGTCCAGGGTGAACATCGACCAGGCCGGGTCGTCCTGGCCCGCGCGGCGGACCAGGTGATGGCGGCCGAAGACGTCGCGTACCAGGAGCCGGTCCAGGACGGTCAGCGACGCGGTGGGCACCTCCAGCGGCACCAGGAACCAGTCGTTGCCGAAGACCGTCGCGAACGAGATCAGCAGCAGTCGGCCGGTGTCGAGGGTGGACACGTCCGCCGCCCCGAGGTCGACTCGCGCGTCCTCCATCTCCCAGAACCGGTCGGCCGGCAGCCCGCCGTAGCGCACGGTCGACGGCAGGCCTTCCTCGCTGAACGGGACGGCCGGCCCCTGGGGTGCCGCCTCGCTGTCGGGGTCGGGGTGCACGTCCAGGCTGTACCAGTCCAGCCCGTCGCCCTGGTACTCCTGGGCGCGCAGCACCGTCCCGCCGGTGGACACCTCGGCGGCGTACTCGAACCGGTGCGGGTCGAAGCAGTCCGGCCCGCGCTCGGCGAGCTGTCCGGCCCACCAGCTCCGCCACCGGGCGGCCACCTCGCCGACCCTCGGGTCCGGTCCGCTGTCGAAGGTGCCCGCGTCCAGCGCCGCCGTCACCGACTCCGCGTCCGGCATCCGGCCGTCGAGCAGCCCGACCAGGCTCGTGTCGGGCCGGCCGTCCTGGAGCCGGTGGGGAGCCAGTGCCGTGAGGGCCGCTCCGAGCACTCCGGCGTCGTCGCACATGCGCAGCAGTGCGGCGCCGCCCTCGGCACGCAGTCGCTCGTCGACGAGGACGGGCTCGTCCTCGACATGGCCGTCCAGCGGTCCGAGGCGTGGATCGTAGGGCACCCACTCCTGGGCGCCGGCCGACCGCCAGGCGTCGATGGGCGCGCTGCTGCCGGTCATCCGTACCACGGCCGGGGAACCGGCGTCCTGGGCGGCGAACTCCCCGAACTGCCACTGCCGGGTGAGCAGCCACAGCGGGTCGTGCACCCGGGCGGCCAGTCCGGATTCGACCTCGTCGGTGCGGTGGTTGGGCTCCAGCCGGAAGGGGCCGTCGGGGTCGGTGTTCGGCCGGCGCGTCTCGAGCCTGGCCAGGGCCCTGCCGGTCGCGTTGTGCTGGGAGATACGGATGGCGGGGACCAGGTCGTCCAGCATCGGCAGGTCGGCGCGGTCGACGGCGCGCAGCTTGGCCAGTTCCAGCGTCTCGCGCAGTACCTGGACCAGGCCGTCGGAGGTCCAGCCGCGTTCGAGGTTCGGGGGCACCGCGATGAGCACGTTGTGCGGGGCCTTGGCGTCGGGACGGTCGTAGTGGAAGGCGACGCCGGTCAGTTCGGTCTGCGGCGCGGCCCCGGCGGGCGTGGTGGGGGTGGGGGGCGGCGGCTGGTCGGAGCCGGGCAGCAGTTCGATCCACTCGTCGAGCACGACTCCGGTGACGGCGGCGCCGGGCGGGGTGTCGGCCGGTGCGTGCCAGACCAGGTGGGTGGTGGCGGGCGGGCGCTGCCCGGCCGGGAAGGTGCCGCCGATCCATGCGTCGGCTTCGGTCGTCGGATGCTGTGCCGCACACAGCCGTTCGGACCGCTCGGCCCGGGTTCCGGCCAGCAGCAGGGTCTCGTGCAGGGTGCGCACCATCGGTCGTACGGCCGCGTTGCGCCGCAGCCAGTCCTCGACGTCGGCGCCGGGCAGACCGCCGCGGCCGGCCGGTGGCGGTGTCGTGGCGGTGAGCGCGGGCAGGAGCGGGACGTCCGCGCCGAGCACCTCGGTCAGCGCCGTCCTGGCCCGGGAGAGCCAGGACTCGACCGAGTCCGGCGTGACCTGCTCCGCGGCCAGTTCGCGCAGCTTGGCCTCGGCGGGGTGTCCGGCGACCAGGGGGCTCGCGGCGAAGGCGGCGAGCCGTGTCCGCAGTCCGGTCGTGTCGACCGCGCGGCCGGCCGGGTCTTCGGGCAGGTGGGGCGGCAGCAGCGGTTGGGCGGTGGACAGCAGCGCCCGGATCCGGACCGCGCGACCGCGCAGTCCGCTCCAGCCGGGGCCGTCGAAGGTGACCGGCGTGTCCGGCGTGACCCCCATGGCGTTCTGGACCGCGCGGCGCAGTCCGGCCGGTTCGACGGCGGCCGCGTCCAGTACGGTGCGCAGCGCGCCCGACCCCAGGCGGTCGGCGGTGAGTTCGAACGGGCTGGTGTCGTCCTGCCCGTCGCCGGCCGCGGGCCTGCCCAGCACCCCGGTCAGCGTCCAGCCCGCCGCGGGGCCCAGCAGATGGGCGGCCCAGGCCTCCAGCGCGGGTTGCAGCGCGGCGACCGGATCGGCGGGCCAGCCGGTGGGGGAAGCGGGTTCGGCCGGCAGCAGCGCGCCGACCCGGTGGGTCAGTGCGCGGGCTCGGTGCGGGGTACGCAGCACGCGGAAGGTGTCCGGCACGTCCTCACCGCGGCCGAGGGTGTCGGCGGTGAGGCCCGCCCGTATGGGGTTGCCTCCCACCAGCTGGTGCACGCTCTCGGCCAGCACCAGGTCACCCACCGCGTCCAGGGCGTCCGCGAGGTCCTCCAGCAGCGGCGTCACCGCCGCCCGGTCGTCCGGTGGGACCACCGGCGCCGCGTCGATGACGCTGGGCCGGTCGGGAGCGTCGGCCCCGGCCCGCACGAGGGCCATGCCGTCGACGACGTTGCGGGCGGAGATGGCCTCCGCGCTGCGCGCCCACAACTGCGCCTCGGGTTCCTCCCCTTGTGGTTCGGGCACGACGGGCAGGGGGAACTGGCGGCGGAACCGTTCGACGAGGTGGTCCAGGCGCGCGTCGTGCAGGGCCCGTTCGAAGCGGTAGCCCAGCAGGGAGCCCAGGTTCTGGCCTTGGCGTACGCCGCCGAGCAGCCAGCGGGCGACGCGGGCGCGGCGGGAGGTGAGGTTGACCGCGTAGGTCTGCTCGTGGGGGTCGCTGAGGAAGCCCGAGCGCAGGACCGCCGCCGTGGCCGCGTGCTGGAGTGACGGTGCGTGGATGTAGCCGTCCTTGTCGGACACCTCGACGGTGGTGACCACGTCGTCCAGTTCGATGTCGGCCTGTTCCCTCTGCTGGGGGGCGCCCAGATTCTCCACCCAGCCGTAGCAGCCGAACCGGACGCCCTCGACACCGGACGCCCGCAGTTCGGCCAGGCGCAGCGACGCCATCGAGGTGATCCACGCGTCCAGCCGGTGCGAGTAGACGTCGATGACCTCCAGCAGCAGTTCTGGCAGCCGCGTCACCGGCACGGCGGCCAGCGTGCGCAGCGCCTGTTCCAGCCGGGGCAGTGCGCCCGCGGCCTGCGCGGCGGCCGCGACCCGTTCGGCCCGCTCCTGCTCGCCCAGTCCTTCCAGCACGTCGGCGACCAGTTGATCGACCTCGGAGGGGACGGCCAGGGCCCGGCGCAGGGGGTCGTCGGTGGCTTCGGTGTCGTCGTCGCCCAGGAAGGCCGACCAGTTGGGCAGGAACAGCAGCGCGTCGAGGAATCCGCGGGCGTCCGGTGGGGTTTCCGGCTGGAGGTCCGGGGGCGCCTCGCCGTCCTCCGGCGCCTGGCCGTCCTCCGGGGGTGGCGTCTCCTCCCCCGGGGCCTCTTCCTCCGCTGCCGGAAGGTCGTAAAACGTGCTGCGCCGGGGTGGGATCTCCCGCCCCGTGGACAGCTCCACCGGCCACTGAAGGTCGTAGTTCTCGGCGTCCAACTCGCCCGCCAGGAACGCTCGTACCGCACCCAGGTAGTCCGCGGTGGCCGTCGCTCTGGCCGGGAAGGCGTCGGGGTCCGGGGTGAGCCGGGGGACGAAGTCCGGGGTGCCGGTCCTGTCGTCGAGGCTCCAGCCGAAGAACGTCGTGCCGTCGCCGCTCGTGGTCCAGCGCAGCGCTCCGTCGGGAGGAAGGCCGGGCAGGCCCGGCCGTGCCGGGGGCTCGTCGCGCGAGGTCTTCCCGACGGCGAAGTTCGGGCTGTCCATGCGGCGCATGGACAGGCCGGTCGCCACGGGCAGCCGCTGCAGCGCGTCCACCGCGACCCGGTCGGCCGGCTTGCCCGGCTCGACGCGGGGGATGGCCGGTTCCTCCTCGCCCGTGTCCAGCTCCGTGCGTGAGTCCACCACCGCGCGCCAGCGTTCCCGCAGCCGCAGCAGCCAGGGCGCGATCAGGGCGTCCACGTTGCCGCCGGTCTGGGGGCGCCAGTCCTCCAGCGCGGTCACGGGCAGGAGTCCGTACGGCTGCCGGCCTACGCGCAGCATCGGCAGCGGCCCGCGACCGCGGACATGCTCGCAGAGATGGTCGCGGACGGCGCGCCACGGCCGTCCCGGAGCGGTGCTTTCCTGTTTGGTGCCCAGGTCGAGCGTCGTCAGCGCGGCCTCGGCGAAGCCCTTGCCGAGGGTGGGCCAGGTCAGCAGGGTCAGCGCGGTGACGGCCGACGGTTCCGCGTCGTCGGCGCCGGAGCAGCCGCGCAGGAACCCGGGGTCCGGCAGGCCGAAGGCTGCCGCGAGCGCGTCGGCCACCGGCCGCTCCCCCGCCTCCGGGTCGGGCTCCGGGCCCGGGTAGGCGGGTGCCGAGGACCAGCCGGAGCGGGTGTGCGGGGTGTTGTTGGTGGGTGTGCCGGACGGCAGCAGGCCCAGGCCGCCGGCGAACCTGTGGCCGTGCAGCAGGTCACCCAGCCGGGCGGCTCCGTCCGCGGTCGAGTCGTCCCGCACCCCGACGACCAGCAGTTCGTCCAGTTGCTCGGGTGCGCCGGGCGGGAGGAGCAGCTCGACGCCCATGCCGGCCGTGACCGCCTCGAACCAGTCCGTCTCCCAGCCCTCCTCCTCGGCCCGCAGGAGGCCGATCGGCAGCGGGTCGGGCACCGGGCGGCCCAGCTTGTCCACCACCACCTGGCCGTCGAGGAGACCGAGGAAGCGCCAGCGCTTGGGCATCACGACCGACTGCGGCCGGTGCTGCCGCGGGTCGTCGGGGCGCGTCACGGGCGGCGGCGAGCCTGGGCGGGCGGCCCGGACCGCCCAGGACGCGCGGGCCGGGCGCAACTCGGTGAGCACCTGCTGCCAGGCTTGTGGGCCCGGGTCTCGCCAGTACGCGGCGGCGGCGGCCGCCTCGGCGGGGGTGAGCCGGGGGTCGAACGGGGAGAGCAGGATGTCGTCCGGGTAGATCCGCACCCGCAGTGTGCTCGGCTCCCACCAGATGGTCTCCACCCGGACCGGCAGGAGCGCGATCGGGGCGGTGTTGTCGTCGGGGAACAGGGCCGCGCCCTCGCCCAGCGCGCGCGTGAGTTCCTCTTCGGCACTGGCGACCAGACCCTTCAGATCGTCGGCCGTCCGCTGCAGCTCCGGCAGCGCCGCCTCTGCTTCGGCGAGCAGTTCGGAGCTGGGACGCTGGCCGATCTGGACGGGGTCCGGGAGACCGGCCCTGATGTGGTCCTGGAGACGCCGCACGACGGCCAGCTGCTCATCCGCGCGGGCCTGCGCGGTGTCCGCCTCGGTGCGGGCCCGGTCCAACTGCGCGCGGGCGGCGAACACATCGGTCATGGCAGGGGTGCTCCTCTCCTCGGCACGGTCCTCAGCCGCCCAGCAGCGCGGTGGCCCGGAAGGCCAGTTGGAACGGCTGCTGGAAGGCGATGCGGGCCATGTCGGCGGCGTCCCGGCCCCATACCGGCGGATCGGGCGGTGGTGGCTCGTCGGCGGGTGGGGTGGGCTGGGGCGGGACATGGCCCAGCAGGACGCTGGCGCCGACGGCCACGCGGACGCCCTCCCAGGTGAGGTCCGCCCAGGACTTCATCTGCGCGGGCTGGGTGCCCGAGTCGAACCCGAACTGGGTCCCGCGCATCGGTTCGCGGAACACGAAGAACCAGTCCTCGGCGCGGGCCCGCGCCGCGTCGAGCCCGGCGAACAGGTAGAGCACGGTGGACTCGTCCAGCGCCAGCGGGGTGGCCGTCACTCCGTCGAACGCCGGGGGCAGCTCGCCCCCCACTCCGCGTACGGCGAGCAGCGCGGTGCCGGGGAAGCGGCGCAACAGCTCCCCGCGTACGAGCAGGACCAGGTTGCCCGCGCCTCCGGTGCGCAGGTGGCTGCCCAGCGGGGCGTCGGGCGACCACAGGGCGATCTCCTCGACGTCGGCGTCGTCGCCGGGCCAGAACCGGGCGAACGGGGTGCCGCGCTGGTCGGTGGGGAACTCGCGCCACAGCAGCTCCCGGTTGAACTCGTGGTTGAGCCCGACCAGAGTCGCGGCGATGAACTCGGGGTTGGTCTCCAGCAGGGTCACCGAGTCCGGCGGCAGCGCGCTGATGCCGGGCAGCGCCCATTCCGGCCAACGCGCCAGCAGTTCCTCGGCGATCGGCACGGTGAACCTCGGGTGGGCCATGATCGGGCGCAGGGGACGGTCGTCCTCGTCGCGCCGCGCCCAGAAGTCGGCGGGGATGCGGTCGGTCATCCGCAGCACCTGCAGCCGCATGGGGTCGATCCGCCGTCGCAGGTCGACCGGCAGGCCCGGGTTGTCGGCGTCGCCCGAGAGGTTCATGCCCATGTCCATCAGGCCCTGCACAAGTACCGGTTCGGGCACCGGGGCGTCAGGTTCCGTGACGCGGCCCACGCGGCGGGCCAGCGCACCGCCGGTGCGGGTCAGCCGGACGAACGAGGTGTCGGCGGCTCCGGTCGGCACCTTGTCGGCCGAGGCCAGCAGGCCGGCCAGGGTGACCCCTGGCGCCTCCGCGTCCTGCTGGGGGGCGGCCACGTGCACGCGTCCGCTGACCGGCGCCATGACCGTGACCAGGTCGGCCACTCCCAGGGGGTCGAGGTGCTTGTGCTGGGCCCGTTCGGCCGCGACGGCGGCCAGTTCGCCGGCCGCCAGCATCCGGTTGGCCTGCCGGATCTCGCCGACCTGCTCCCAGGCCCGGGCCATCAGGAACTCCTGCTCCAGTTGCACGTAGCGGGTGCCGAGGGCGGCGGCCACCCGGCGGCGGACCTCCAGGTTGAGCGTGCTCATCCAGCTGTCCGGCTCGGCGGGCACGGTCTGCCGACCGGTGTGGTGGCTGCCGTAGAGCGGCGGGGCGACGGCGACGGTGTCCGGGGTGCCGACGGGCTCCGCCCCCTGCCCATCCCCCTCCTCCTGTCCGTCGGCCGGTTCTTCCACGATCTCCTCGCGGCGCCGGGCCGGAGCGTCCAGGCGCTCGCCGAGCAGGGCACGGAACCGGTCCTGAGCGGTGGGGTCGGTCCAGGTCTCGGGCGCCGCCGTGCCAGGCGCCCGCAGAGCTCCGTCCATGGCCACGGTCGCTGGTGCGAGGGGTTCCTCGGCGGGCCAGGGGCGGCCGACGTCGATGGTCCGGGTGCCGAGCCCGGCCGCGGCCGCGGGTGTGAAGCGCAGTCGACGGGCCAGTTCCTCGAAGGTGCCCGCCTTTCCGGTGCGGAAGGTCCACCAGTGGTACACGGGGAGGTCCACGGTGTCCCTGCCGGCGACCGGCCAGGCGTCCGCCGTGGCCGCTCCCACGGGCGTCGCTCGCAGGCCGGCGTCGCGTCCGGCCGCGGTGGCGGGCACCACGGCGGCGATCCATCCGCGGTCCGGCGCCAGCCGGCGCGGGCACAGCAGCCGTCCGACGACGTCGGCCGCGTGGTGGCGCACCTTCTGCTCGACGAGCCGCCGAGCGCTCTCACCGTCGGTGACGTCGGCGGGCAGGCGTGCCTCCACGTGGGCCCACGCCCACCGCTCGGCGAGGGGAGGCAGCGCGGCGACCGGGGCGGTCAGCACCGGCAGCGGGTGCGCGTCGCGCGGTGGGGCCGCTTCGTCCTCGGCCAGCACGACCAGCACGACCCAGGGCTGCGGGGTCGGTCCGCCCCCTGCGACCGCCGTGCCCGGGGACAGCAGCCAGGGCAGGTCGGCGTGCGCCAGCTCGACACCGGCCATCACGTTCTCCGCGGCGTCGGGCGTGCCGGGCGGCGGTTCCTCCCGCAGCACCATGGTGCGGTCGAAGCCGAACACGTCCCCGGGCCCCACGAGCGACAGCGTCGGTCCCTTCACCGGTGGCGGTTCCTCGCGCCCGCCGCCGATGTCACGGACGAACCGCACCGATGTCGCCAGCTCCTGACCGGTGACGGAGGCGGCGGCGCCGACCCGCGCCGAGGAGAAGAACCATCGCGTGCTCATACGTCGCTCCCGGCGGGGTCGAGGGGCCGTGGCGTGCGTCGCCTGGAGGGGGCGCTCATCGGGGCAGCTCCCAGCTCTCGACGAGCCGCAGCGCCTGCTGCGGCTCGTCGAGTTGTCCGCGTACCGCTTCCCAGGCGTCGGTCGTCGCGTTGACCAGGCTGACGTCGTCGAGCAGGGGCGTCAGATCGTCGGCCCTGGCGACGCTCAGCGTGGACGGGCGTACCCGGACGGCCGCCGCGGGAGTGCTCCACCGTTCCAACCGCTCGGCGGCGCTGACGGCGTGGACGGCTTCGAGGCGGAAGAGGCCCGGCCAGAAGGAGAACCGCCGCTCGGGCAGGGGCGGTTCGTAGCCGGTCTCGTACCCGTCGTCGACGTGGTGGCCGGCGCCGAGCCGGGTGCCGTCGTCGGCGCGGGTCCGCAGTCCGCCGGCGTGGCTGACGAACGCGGGCTCGGTGAGCTGCTGGTCCTCGGTGAGGTCGAAGAACTCGCCGGGCACGAAACGCTCGGCCAGCGGGGGGAGTCCGGCGGCGGGCTGCGGCGCGCCCAGGGTGACCTCCGCGATCGTCCAGGTCTGCACCGGCACCGGCCGCCGCTCGAACCGGGAGATCGGCACGCCCAGCGGAACCACGCGCTGGGTGACGCGCAACCCGGCGTCGGGGTGTACCAGGCTGCCGTTGTTCAGTTTGTCGTTCGCCGCGGGGGTGAACACCAGCGCGGTCCGTTCGGCGGCCGGCCGCTCCGCGGCCCAGGCCTTGGTCTGCGCCAGCTCGACGGTCAGCGCCTCGATCGGATTGCGTCCGGCCCGCTGTGCGACCGCCGGCGGTGAGCCCCAGCGGACGTCGAAGTCCAGCTCGACGTCCCAGAACAGCACCGAGATGCTGCCGGTGCCGAACGCGTGCCAGGGAGCCGGGCCCTCCAGGGTGAAGTCCAGGGCGATGCCGGCCAGTCGGCGGCCGAACGCGCGCACCGCCACCCCGGCCCGTACGTGTACGGCGAACGCGAACACCGGGTCGAAGGCGAACAGCGCGTCCAGTCCGAGCCAGCCCTGCACCCCGCAGCCGGCGATCGACGCGTCCAACTGGACCTGGCCCCCGAACATCACCGCGTTGGAGGTGACGGCGAAGTAGGCCTCCATGCGCAGTCCGAAGCCGTTGCCCGGGGCCAGGTCGACCTGGAGCCGGCTCAGCGCGGGCACCCTGGCGGGGCGGGTGTAGCGGGGGTGGAAGCCACCGGCGGACAGGACGAACTCCGGCTGCCGCCCGCCGCGTACGAGCAGGTACATCTCGCCGCGCACGGCCAGTCCCACGATCCACGAGCCGGACAGCGACACCAGCAGTTCGACCAGGGGGACGGCAGGCTCGATCCGGCCGAGCACACTCGCCTGGAGGCGGACGAGCGGCACCGCCGGGTCGGGCAGCCCGACCAGCAGCCGTCCCACCAGAACGGCCCGCGCCGGGGCGGGCAGTTCCAGGATCAGCGCGCCGGACAGCGACACCATCCGTCCGCCCCAGGTCATGCGGACCATCGGCCCGACCAGGAACCGGCCGGGGGCCACCGGGAACGCCGAACCGAGGGACGTGAAGATCTCCTGGGCGCGTTCCACCGCGCGGTCCGGGAACAGCACGTGGTCGGCGTTGCCGTCGCAGACCATCTGCTGCAGTGCGGTGATGTCGACACGCCGGTTGACGCCGACCAGTCCGCCGACCGCGTCCAGCGCGAACCCCAGCCCGAGTTGGATGCCGGGGGGCGGGAACTGGGCGGAGAGCAGCACCAGGAAGCTGGTGGGGGTGTTTTCGTCCGGTGGCCGGAACAGGGCGACGGCCTGCAGGCGCAGCACGCCGAGGTCGATCGAGATCAGCCCCGCGTAGCCCTGGTCCGGTGGGCGGGCGCGCCGGACCACACCGCCCCCGGACACCGGCGGCAGCTTGAGCTCGGTGCCGATGCCCTCCGGGAACAGGTCGCGCGGGCGCGGGTCGACGCCGGGGCGGGCCCCGTTCGAGAACGTCAGGGGCAGGGCGAAGCCGGCCCCGTCCAGGAAGACCCGCAGCGGCAGCCCCGGCAGCCCGGCGGTGGCCGACACGGACAGCGCCAGAAGCGGCTCGCCCCCGTCCGAGGTCAGCTCCAGGGCGGCCCCCCGGGTGGACACGTGCGGTGCGTTCAGCCGCAGCGGGAGGGGGACGCGAAGGGCGCCCCCGGCGAAGCGCAGACCGCCGGTCCGGTCCGCCCGTACGGTGACGTCGACCGGCTCGGCTCCGCCGGCCATGGGACTCGCCCCGCCGACGCCGACCAGCTTGGCCAGCGCGGCCGGCAGGACGGCGGCGGTGAGCCGACGGAGCTCGACCTCGACGGCGGCGGGTGTGCCGGGGGCCGCGGTCACGGTGAGGGCCATGCCGTCGACGCCGATGCCCGGCCCCTCGGACATTCCGGCGGTCATCCGGCCGGTGCGCTGGAGTTTGATCGTCGCGGTGCCGCCGGGCGGCGCGGGCGGCAGCCCGGGGCCGAAGGCGGCGTCCCAGCCCTCGGGGGCGGTGATGGTCGCCTCCACGCTCCACGACTGCGCGGCCGTCGGCGGCAGGGACAGGGCCGCCCCCGGGGTGACCACCACGTCGAACACCGGGCCGTCCGGGGTCACTCCGAGCACGGCGCGCCCGGGCGCGGGCCCGGACGGGTCAGTCAGCACCAGCGCCACTCCCAGGGGCGCGCCGGGCGCCCGCCGCCAGCCGTGCAGCCGCAGCGGCGCCGGTGAGTCGGCGGCCAGGTCGCCGAGCATCTCGCGTACGAGCTCCACCAGGGAGTTGCCCGCGGGCAGCCGGTCGTGCACGGCGAGCAGCCGTCCGGCGAGTACGGTGCCGGCTGCGGACGGATCCTCGCCGAGTTCGGGCAGTTGACCGACCAGGCCGGCCACGGCGTCCTTGGCCAGCGTGCGCAGTTGGCCGGCGAGGTGGTCCAGGAGTTGCTGCGGATCCATGGCTGTCACCCCTGGTTGGACTCGCCGTTGTCGATGACCAGCGCGCGGTCGAAGCAACCGACGCCCAGCCAGCGGCCGTTCGGGCTGAACGTCATCGTCAGCACCTCGTCGGTGGGCACCGCGTACAGCTCCCTGCCGTCGAGGTTGAACAGCCGGACGACGTTGTCGATGGAGGCGCTGGCCGCCAGCTTGCCGTTGGGGCTGAACGCCACGTGCGTGACGGCTCCCGGGTCGGGGCCGCCGGGGGCCAGCTTCGGGGCCCGGCATCTCTCGACCCCGGTGTCCGCGTCGAATACGCGGGCGAATCCGTCGGAGCCGCCGACCACGACCCACTGGCCCTTGGGGTCGAAGTCCAGGCAGCTCGGGGCGGTTGCCCGCCCGTCGACGTCGACGTCGTCGGCGGTCGACCACACCTGTTTGCCGTCCTGAGCGTCGAACAGCCGGGTGGTGTCGTCGGCGGCGCAGCACAGCACCCGCTTCCCGTCCCGGTCGAAGGCGACCGCGAAGACGGCGTTGTCCGGGGTCAGCCGCGTGGTTTCGGTGCCGGTGGCCAGTTCCAGCACCCGCGCTGACCCGGCGCGCCGGTGGTTTCCGCCGTGCCGTTCGTCGATGGCCAGCGCGAGCCGGGTGCCGTCGCGGCTCAGGTCCAGGTCGGCGATCAGCGGCGGGTCGACGGTGATCCGTCGGGTGATCTTCCCCGTTGCCTGTTCGAGTACGGCGACCAGAGTGTCGGTGGCCGCGACCAGCTGTCCGTCCGGCACGAACCGCACGGTGTTCACCGAGTTGCCCGGGGCGAGCCGCCCTTGCCAGAGTGCCGTGCCGCTCGCGCTGTCCCGCAGGAACACCTGCTCGAAGTCGGCGACGGCGAGCTTGCCGCCGTCCGGGCTGAAGGCGATGCCGGTCACCGACCCGTCGACGGTCACGTCCAGCGTGGTGCCGATCTCGACCGGGCGCACCCGCAGCACGGTGTCGCTGCCGGCGCTGGCGAAGCGGGTGCTGTCCGGGCTGAAGGCGATGGCCTGCACCGAGCCTTCGTGATCGACGGGGAGTGCCACGGTTCCCGGCTCACTCATGACCGGCTCCTCGGTCTCGTCCCGGTGACTTGGCTAGGGGACCGTGTGCGGCGGAAGCGCGACCTTGGTCGGCCCACCGCTGATCGGTCAGGTGCGGGAGTCGGCCGGAGGCCGACGGACGGGCCGGCCTCGGCCGGCTGATCGCGTCCCGCTCTCCTCGGAGATCAAGCGCTGGAGCGGCGGTCCCTTCACGGTCCACCGCCGTGTCTCACCTGCGGCTGCATGCGCTTGCTGCAACTCACCAGCCTAGCCGGAATATTGACGTTCGCCACATATGAGAGGAGTCGCGGCACAGGGGCGGCACCGCGGCGCGCGGCCTCCGCATGGCGTGGCCCGCCGAGTGGTGCCAGCATTGTTGTGGTGCTGTGCGCCCGTTCCGCGCTCTGGCGAGGAGGGATCGTCATGGCCAAGAGCCTGGTCGTCTGCTGCGACGGCACGTGGAACTTCGCCGACCAGCCGAGCAAGACCAACGTCGCCAAGGTCGCCCTGTCCGTGCTCCCGGTGTCCGCCGCCGGGCATGAGCAGCGTGTCTACTACAACAGCGGCGTAGGCACCCGGCGGAGGGAGCGGCTGCGCGGCGGCGCGTTCGGCTGGGGTCTGTCCCGGAACATCCTCGACGCCTACCGGTTCCTCGTCGAGACGTACGAGCCCGACGACGAGCTGTTCCTCTTCGGCTTCAGCCGGGGCGCGTTCACCGCCCGCAGTCTGGCCGGGCTGGTGCGCAACGGCGGCATCCTGCGCCGCGAGCACGCCGACCGGATACCGCAGGCCTGGGCCCTCTACCGTGACCGGATCGAGCAACCGAACGGCGCGGCCGCCACGTTGTTCCGCCGCTCCTACGCACGCGAGACGGAGATCCGTTTCATCGGGGTGTGGGACACGGTCGGCTCCCTCGGCATCCCCGTCCCCGCCACCGCGGGGCTCCAGTCGGCGGCCGGCCGCTTCAACCGCCGCTGGGCGTTCCACGACACCGAACTCAGCAGCTGGGTCAGGGCGGCCTTCCACGCACTGGCCATCGACGAGCAACGCTCGGCGTTCCGGCCGACCCTGTGGCATCAGCAGCCCGGCGCCGCCGAACAGGGCCAGGAGTTGAAGCAGGTCTGGTTCGCCGGGGTGCACTGCGATGTCGGTGGCAGCTACAAGGAGACGGGGCTGTCCGACATCCCCCTGCTGTGGATGGTCGACCAGGCCCGCAGGATCGGGTTGCGGTTCGACGACGACGCACTCGGCAAGGCCGGCCCCAAGGTGATGTCGCCCGAGGAGAGCACCGCCTTCCGGGTACGGCCGGACGCCGCGGGCGCCCTGCACTCCTCACGGACGGGAATGTACCGGCTGGCCAAGCCGCTGCACCGGCCGCTGGCAGAAGCGGCCGACAGCAGGGGCGTGCCCGACGGAAACGAGTTCCTGGCGGTGCCCGCCAAGGAGCGCTACGACCGGGACGCGGGCTACCGGCCGCCGCAGCTGGAGCGGTATCTGACCGCTCAGGACCGGATCCGGCTGGAGCCCGTGCTGCTGCCGGACCTCGCCACCGGCCTGCCGCCCCTGCCGCCCGCGTCGTCGGGCCGGGGGGCGACCGCCGACGCGCCGGGCGGTCTCGACCGCGCCCCATGACACCGCGGGTCCGCTCGGACCGAAGCCGCGTGACCCGCACTCGTCGTCCACGACCTGCGGGACGCCGACTGCGCGTTGGCGGCCAGGAGGCGAGTTCGCCGCAGTCGCGAACGCCCTGGTGCATGGTGCTGCCTTCCCGCCTCCGTCCTGCCTCAGGGACGCTCGGGAAGCATCCGGGCGAACCGGGGCGAGGGCTCGACGCCGAGTTCCTCGCGCAGCAAGCGGCGGAACGCCTCGTAGTGGCGCACCGCCTCCGCCACGTTGTCCTCCGCGAGATGTGCCGACACCACGGCCCGGTGCGCGCTCTCCCGCAGTGGTTCCGCGCGTACGCTCGCCCACGCCGCCTCCATCGCCAGGGCCGGTCTCCCCTGCCGTACCAAGGCCTCCGCCAGTGCGTCGAGAGCGTGCAGCCGCAGCTGCCGCAGGTGCTCACGCTCCAGCAGGACCCAGTCCTCGTCCCAGCCCGGCAGCAGGTCCTCTCCGGTCAGCAGGTCCAGTGGAGGCAGAGCCTGGTGTGGGGAGTCTTCGCCCCGCACCACACCGAGCGCCGTCCGTGTCAGGGCGTGGACGTCCACGCGCAGGGCGGGGGCGACCAGCAGGGTGTCCCCGCAGCAGCCGATCAGGGGTGGGTCGTCTCGTGGCAGCTTCCACAGGGTGGTGCGCAGGCTGCCCCTGGCGCGGTCCTCGGTGACCTCGGGCCACAGGGTGCCGGCGAGGACCGTGCGGGACACCCGCCCCCGCAGTCCCATGAACGCCAGGAGCCGCTGGCCGTTGCGGCACAGTTCGACGGTCTCGGTGCCCAGTTCCAGCCGGAACTGGCCGAGCAGCCGCAGCAGAGGGGGAGCAGACACCACCTTGACCGCCTCACGGTCGGTGTTCCGCGCTTACGCCTGGGCAGGCCGTCCGGCGCCTCGTCGACGGCGCGGCGCGTGGACCGCGCTCGTGAGGTACGGCGCCGGAAGCCGCCGCGTCCTCCCGACGGGACGTTCCCGTCACCATTCTCAGCCTCCTCGTTCACACGCGGCAACTCGGGACCCCCGCAAGCCCCGATGACGACGGAATGACGCCGCGCTGACGCCGTTTCCGTACCTTCGAAGACGACGAACGGATCGGCACCGGTCGGCACCGGCAGCCGGAACAGCCCCACACCACGTCGGCCGAGCATCCGCCCGGCCAGGCGTATGGAGAGACCGGGAGCGAGCGGTCATGGTCGCCCTGTCCAACGTCCAGCCCGGCAAGCGCAACGAGGACGTACGCACCGTACAGAAGGCCCTCATCAAGCGGGGCCGCAAGATCCCCGACGGAGCCACCGGACTCTTCGGGCCACAGACCCGCGCCGCCTACCGCGCCGAACAACTCGCCCAGGGCTTCGAAGGAGCCGACGCCGACGGCAAACCGGGCTGCGCCTCCCTCACCACCCTCGGCCGCCACACCGGCTTCAAGGTCGACTGCAAGAGCACGTCGGCCGACGGCCGGGGAGGCATCCCCCTGGCGCAGGTCACCTTCCGCGATCCCGGCGACGAGGCGGGCGAGGCGGCGATGCGGCGCTACGCGCGCAAGGCGTGCGAACTGACCCGCATGGACCCGCAGTTCGGTGTTCCGGCGCTCACCACGATCGCCAAGCGCGAATCGATCTACAACCACCCGAAGTTCCGCGTGAACAGGACGGACGTCAACGCGCACGGCCGGATCGCTCCGGACGGCCACCCGTTGAACTGCTCCCGGGGCGCCACCCAGTGCATTCCGTCCACGTTCGCCACCCATCACCAGGCGGGCACCGCCACCACGCCCTACGACGTGGTCGCCTGCATGTGCGCGACGGTCAACTACGTACGCCGGCGCTACGACGTGAACCAGTCCGGCTCGAACTTCGCCGCCCGCGTCCAACAGGCCGACCCGCGCCGGCCTCCTCACTGGTACTAGGAGTCCCTCATGGTCGCTCTGTCCAACGTCCAGCCCGGCAAGCGCAACGAGGACGTACGCACCGTACAGAAGGCCCTCATCAAGCGGGGCCGCAAGATCCCCGACGGCGCCACCGGTCTCTTCGGGCCACAGACCCGCGCCGCCTACCGCGCCGAGCAAATCGCCCAGGGCTTCAAAGGAGCCGACGCCGACGGCATACCGGGCTGCACCTCCCTCACCACCCTCGGCCGCCTCGGCGGCTTCAAGGTCGACTGCAAGGGCGCACGCCCCGCGGCACGACGCCCCGCCAAGGGCCGCGTCGCCTCACCGGTGCCCGGCCACAAGGTCACCTTCCAGTTCTTCGAGCGCGGCAACTACGCCTGGAAGCCCGACGGCGTCGGCCGGCACACCGGGCAGGACTTCGCCGCGGATGCCGGTGTCCCCGTCGTCGCCGTACGCAACGGCACCATCGCCTGGTCGAACAACAAGGGCGGAGCGTACGGCCAGTGGGTCGGGCTGGCGGCGGAGAACGGTCACGTCTACACGTACTGCCATCTCTCGCAGCGACGGGTGAAGACCGGTCAGCGTGTCAGCGTCGGCCAGGAGCTCGGCAAGGTCGGCAGCTCGGGCAACTCCACCGGTCCGCACCTGCACTTCGAGATGTCCAAGGGCCGCAGCTGGTCCTACGGCGACGTGGCCAAGCCCAGCTGGTGAGCGCGCGGCACGAACGCGCGGGAACGCGCGGTACGCACGCCGTGAGGCCGCCCGAAGTCCCGGGCGGCCTCACGGAGTTCGTGCTCAGGAGTCCTCGAAGAGGAGATCCTCGGGAGGATGCGTCATCCTCACGGTCGCGCCGTTCGTGGTCTCCACGACCCGGTGCAGGCCCACGCACCGCTCGCCCGTGGACAGAACGGAGAAGCGGTCACCGCCGCCGGCCAGGTAGGCCGGGAAGCACGGCAGCGGCATCCCGAGCCGGAGGTAGTCCACCAGCCGCCGGAACAGCTTGGGGAGCAGCACCACATCGTCCGTCACCGAGGCCAGGCCGGTGATCTTCGCGCCGGTCGTGGTGACGTCGCTCGGCCACAGACCTCGTCCCGCTTCCCTGGCCTCCTTGGTCACGGTGGTCATCTCGACCCGCAGGCTGGTGAACAGGCTGCGGTAGAAGGTCGGGTACACGAGTCCGGACGTCAGCAGATGGTGATTCACCGTCGTCCTCAGCACTGCCTCGTCGACGTTGATCTCCATGCCGCTGGCCCCCGGAGGTGTGCCGCGCCCTGCCAGGGCGATGCAGCGGCCGTGGACATCGGCACCGCGGGTGAGGACGAACCCGGGAACCGTGGCCGGCGTGGTGGCGGTCACCGTCTCGCCTGATCCGTGCTCGACGTCGGTGAAGCCCAGCCAGCTCAGCAGTTCGTCGCGTGCGGCGTGGGCGAACTGCAGTGGCTGGTGGACACGGTTGGGACCGTAGTGCGTCTCGAGTGCGTCCACCGCGTCCAGCCGCAGGCTCGCGCGGCCCGCGTTGTGCTCGACGGCGCGGCCCAGCCCGCCGCCGACCAGGCTCCACTCCGTGGGATCGTCGGCCGTGAACCGCACCGTATCCCCGTCCGGCTGGGAGCCCTTGACGTCGTAGAAGCCCTTGATGAGCAACATGGGCATGACGACACCTCCGCGGATGCGACAGCGAATGTCTGCAGATTGCTGTGGCCGTATCCCCACCTGTACGGCTTCGGCCCCCTGCTTCAAATGGTGCGCTTCCACGAGCGGTTTCGCACCTCAGGCATCCGCGTCGGCCGTCCTCACCAGCGAGGCGTCTGTATGCCCTGTCCGGCACGTGACAACACGTCACAGCCCCTATGTCGAGGGACGCCACACCGGCGACGGTGAGTCCGGCAGCGATGAGGGCGGTAAGCCGACCCGGTCGTGCGCTGCGGCTACTTCATTCCCGTGGTGGCGATCCCCTTGACCAGGTAGCGCTGGCCGACGAGGAACACGATGAAGACCGGGATCAGGGTGACGACGGACATCGCGAACAGTGAGCCCCACGACGCCCCGCTGGTGGCGTCCACGTAATTGCGCAGGGCAACGGGCGCCGTCTGCAGTTCGGGTTTGGTCAGGTAGATCAACTGGCTCAGGAAGTCGTTCCACGTCCAGATGAAGGTGAAGATGGCGGTGGTGGCCAGGGCGGGCAACGAGATCGGCAGCAGGATGCGGAAGTAGATGCGCCAGTACCCGGCTCCGTCGATCTTGGCCGCCTCGTCGAGCTCGGTGGGAAGACCCCGGAAGAACTGGACCATGAGGAAGATGAAGAAGGCGTCCGTGGCCAGGAACTTGGGGACGATGAGCGGGAGGAACGTGTTGACCCACTCGATCTTCGAGTACATCACGTACTGCGGGATGATGAGTACGTAGACCGGCACCATCAGGGTCAGCATCATCATGCCGAAGAAGAACGGCCGCCCGCGGAACTTCAGCCGCGCGAAGGCGTAGGCCGCCATGGAGCAGCTGACCAAGTTGCCGAGCAGCGCACCCAGCACGACGATCGCCGAGTTCAGCAGGTACACCCCGAACGGGTGCGAGAGCGCGCTCCAGCCTTCGGAGTAGTGCCCGAAGTCGGTCTTCGTGGGCAGCAGCGAGGGATCACGGAAGATCAGGGCGTCGGGTTTGATCGAGCTGGCGATCATCCACAACAGCGGGTAGACCATCACAAGCCCGAAGGCGATCAGCACGACGTGCTTGAGCCTGGCGCGTATACGGGCCGCCCGCCTGTGTCGGAACGCGGCAGGCGCCGGAGCGGGCGAAGGGGCGGCATCCGCCTTCAAGGGTGTCATCTCACTTACCGTCACCGTAGAACACCCATCTCTTGCTGAAGTAGAAGTTGATCGCGGTCAGGAAGCCGACGATGACCACGAGCAGCCACGCCATGGCCGAGGCGTAGCCCATGTGAAGCCGGCCGAAGCCCTCGTCGTACAGGTACAGCGAGTAGAAGAGGGTCGAGTCCGAGGGGCCTCCCGTCCCGCCGCTGACGACGAACGCCTGGGTGAAGGACTGGAAGGAGCTGATGACCTGGAGAACGAGGTTGAAGAAGATGATCGGGGTGAGCAGCGGCAGGGTGACATGCCGGAACTGGTGCAGGCGGCCGGCGCCGTCGAGGGCGGCGGCTTCGTAGTACTGCTCGGGGATCTGCCGCAGGCCGGCCAGGAAGATCACCATGGAGGAACCGAAGGTCCACACGTGCAGGATGACGAGGCTGTACAGCGCGGTGTCCGGGTTGGAGATCCAGCCGGGCCCGTCGACTCCGAACAGTCCGAGGAACTTGTTCACCAGGCCGTCGGTGCCGAAGACCTGCCGCCACAGGATGCCCACCGCGACCGAGGCGCCGAGGAGCGAGGGCAGGTAGTAGACGGACCGGTAGAAGGCCAGTCCCTTGATGCCCCGGTTGAGGACCATCGCCAGGGCGAGGGCGACCGCGAGCAGCAGCGGCACGCTGAGGACGACGTAGATGAAGGTGACGCTCAGGGACTGGCGCAACCGGGGGTCGTCGAGCATCTTGCCGTAGTTCTCGAAGCCCACCCACTTCGGAGAGCTCAGCAGGTTGTAGTCCGTCATCGAGAAGTACAGCGAGGCGATCATCGGACCGAGCGTGACGCCGGCCATGCCGACGAACCACGGCAACAGGAAGACCCATGCGGTCCGTTCTTCTTTTCTGGCCGCCCGGCTCAGGGGTCTGCGAAGCACAGTCATCGTCCTCGGGTTCTTTGGAGCGGGTGCGGGAATCAGGAGTCGCCCGACGGCGGCTCGGAGGGAAGCGACGTGGCCGGTGAGCTGCGCACGACGGCGACGTCCGCCGCGTCGAGGACGAGGGTCTCCCCGGCCTCGACGCGGCGTCCGGTGATCAGGTCGGTGCCGGAGCGGTCGAGGGTGACGGTCGCCTTGTCCTGCCGGTGGTTCAGCAGGAACAGGTACGCGCTCGTCCGAGTCCGTCGCTCGGTGACCTCGACGCCCCGCGGTGCGGCGTGCACCGGTCGCACCCCGGCGAGGTCCAGGACGTGCTGCACCAGCGCCTCCAGGGCGTCGTCGTCCAGACGTGTGCCGATGTACACGGCACGGCCCCGGCCGAGTTCGTGCTCGGTCACCGCCGCCTTGCCGGCGAGATGGCCCTTGCGGTAGACGGCGAGCGGTCGGGCGGTTTCCGTTTCGAGGTCGTCCTGCCACACCGAGGCGGTCGCGAAGAATCCGCTCAGCGCGGCCTTCTCGGCCGGCGCCTGGACCGGCACCGCGGCCTCGGCGGGCAGCGGAGAGAACTCCTGGACGTGCGCGCCGACGATCTCGCGCAGGGCGCCCGGGTATCCGCCCTCGTGGATCCGGTCGTCCTCGTCGACGATCCCGGAGAAGTACGAGACGACGAGATGCCCGCCGTCCTCCACGAACTTCCGTACCGCCGTGCTTTGCCGGCGTGTCATCAGGTACTGGTTGGGGACGACCAGGACGCGGTAAGGCGACAGGTCGTCGTCGAGGGTGACGACGTCGACGGCGACCTGGCTGTGCCACAGGGCCCGGTAGTGCCGGGCCACGGTGTCCCGGTAGTCGAAGGCGTTGTCGGGGTGGGCGCAGCCTTCCACGGCCCACCAGTTCTGCCAGTCCCACACGATCGCGACCTGCGCGCCGGTGTGTGCCGTGGCGACCTCGTCGATGGCCCGCAACTCGTTGCCGAGCGCCTTGACCTCCTGCCAGGTACGGGTCTTCTCACCTCCGTGCGGGAGCATCGCCGAATGGAACTTCTCCTGGCCCTGGGGCGAGGCCCGCCACTGGAAGAACATGACCGCGTCGGAGCCGTGCGCGACGGCCTGGTAGGAGCCCAGGCGCATCCGGCCGGGCTGCTTGACCTGGTTGGTCTTCCACTGGCTCACCGCGCCGGCCGCCTGTTCCATCAGCATCCAGGGCCGGCCATTGCCGAGCGAGCGCATCAGGTCGTACTGGAAGGCGGCGACGGCCAGCGAGTGGGGCTTGCCCGGGTCGGGGTAGCAGTCGAAGGCGACGACGTCGAGTTCCTTCGCCCACCGGTGGCTGTCGGTCAGCCGGCAGCCGAAGAAGTTGGTGGTCACCGGCACATCGGGGGTGATCGCGTGGAGCAGGTCACGCTCCTGCGTGACGAGTTCCAGCAGGTTGTCGGAGGTGAAGCGGGAGAAGTCCAGCTCACGGGAGGGGTTGACCCAGCCGCGCACGGGCTGGGGCAGGTGCACCTGGGACCAGTCGCTGTAGCGCTGGCTCCAGAATGTCGTGCCCCACCGGCGATTGAGCTCGTCCAGCGTGCCGTACCGCTGCCGCAGCCACGCGCGGAAGCGGTCGTCGCACCGGTCGCAGAAGCAGTCGGAGTGGTACTCGTTGCCGATGTGCCACATGGCCAGACCAGGATGCTTCCGGTACCGCTCGGCAAGCTCGGTGGCGATGCGCCGACTGCGGTCCCGGTAGACCGGGGAGGACGGGCAGAAGTGCCCCCGGCTTCCGATGGCGTGCCGCACCCCCTGCCGGTCGACCGACAGGATCTCGGGGAAGTCCGTGGCCAGCCACGGCGGCGGTGCGGCGTTCGGGGTCGCGAGGTTGACGTGGATGCCGTTCGTCCACAGCAGGTCCATGATCTCGTCGAGCCAGGAGAAGTCGAACCGGCCGTCGGCCGGCTCCAGCACGGACCAGGAGAACACGCCCAGGCTCACGAGCCGCACTCCCGCGGCCCGCATGAGCCGGACGTCCTCCTGCCACACCTCCCTCGGCCACTGCTCCGGGTTGTAGTCCCCGCCGTAGACGACTCCCGGCAGTCGACGGTGAAAAGTGTTCATGCGCGGATCGGACACAGCGGAGACTCCTTTCGAAAGTGCTGCTACGCGTGACTGCTCAGAGCTGGGACTTGATCTCGGAGATGAACTTCTTGGCCGCCGCCTTCGGCGACAGACGGTTGAACAGCACGTCCTCGTTGAGCCGCTGGAATATCTCGGGGACAGCGGGACCGGCCTTCGCGTTGGGGATGTGCAGAGCGGTCGGCTTCAGGGCGTTGACACGGCCCAGGTAGTCGGCGATCCGCTTCTCCGCGGGGGACAGCTCCGGCGTGATCGCCTTGAGCACGTCGGGGTTGTTGGGAACGCCGCGGTCGAACTTCTGGATCTTTGCCGCCTCGGGCGAGTTGACCAGGAAGTCGAGCAGCTCCGCGGCCTCCTTGGGGTGCTCGGTCCGCGCTGAGGCGCCGAAGAAGATGCCGGGCTTGGTGTAGGCGCCGACCTGGGAAGCCCCCTTCTCTCCGGGGAAGAGGAGCAGCTTCGCCTCGCGTCCGCTGGCGCCCTCGAGCGCGCCGAGCTGGGTCACGGACACGTCGGTCATGGCCGCCTTGTGCTGGGCGACCAGGCTCTGCTCGACACCGGCTCCCGACGACAGTGCCTCGACCGCCGCGTCCGCACTGGTCGTGCCACCGCTGTCACGCAGCTTGACGACCCATTCCCAGTAGCCGGCCATGGTTCCCTCGGTGAAACCGATCTGGCTGCCGTCCTCGGTCCAGTAGTCCTCGCCGTGCTGCCGCAGCCACGGCCCCAGGTCGTTGGGGTAGAGCGGCATCACCGTGCCGACCAGACCCTTCGTCTTGGAGACGGCCTTCGAGACCTTCACGTAGTCGTCCCACGACCACTTGGTGTCGTCGGGCATGGGCACACCGGCCTTCTTGAACACCGCCGGGTCCGCGGCGATGCCGAACGCGCTGTCGCCGGCCGGAACACCGTAGAGGCCGCCCTTCACGGTCGTCATCGCCATCGAGTTCGCGGGCAGCTTGTCCGTGTGCAGCACGTCCTTGACCTTCTTCAGGTCCATCAGCTGCCCGTTGTCGATGTAGGAGTACATGAACGGGTCGGTGATCTGCAGGACGTCGGGCATGTCACTGGCGGCCGCGCTGGTCGACAGCTTCTTCCAGTAGTCGTCCCAGTTGGAGTACTCGGGCTGGACGTCGATGTTCGGGTGCTCCTTCTCGAACACCGCGATCATCTGCTTGGTCATCTCGTGCCGGGAGTCCGATCCCCACCAGTTGAACCGGATGACGGTCTTGCCGCCGTTGCTCCCGGAGGAGTCTCCGGCGCACCCCGCGGTCAGGGCGAGGGCGAAGACCGAACAGGTCAGCCCGACCGCCCGGAGTCGAGAGCGTCTGCTCAGACGGGACGAGTGGTTCATGTTGGGGCTCCTCTGCTGCCATCACTGGGCGGTGCGCCCAGACGGGGGGAAACTTCGTCTCAAGAAGCCGACGTGCGCGCCGGCCCGTCTCGCCGCGTGGCGGCGGACTGCACAACTCGGCTGCTTTGCGGGCCGCGAAAGTTACCTGCGGTCCGGGTGCTGGCAGCCGGCCCGGCTCATCGGGATCCCGGGTGGGCTGCAGCGGCTCTGACAGGGGGTTTCGTGAACGTACGCTGGAGCCTTGGGTCGGTGTGCCGAGCTGATCCGCGGGGTTGACCGCGAGCATCGCACCGAGTTGCGGGGCTGTGTGCGTCAGCAATAGTGAACGTTCACGCGGCGAGCGTAGTAATCGACCACATCTCGGTCAAGGGTTCTGTTGGTAACACTTGGGTGCTTAGTGAGACTTCACTGGTTCCGGGCCGATACGGGAGCGGCACGGACCGCGCGGGAACATGCCGGGTCGGCACGTTCCGCCGGCTGTGGACGAGGCGTCCGGGTGCTCCGATCCGCCCGAACGCCCCTTGCGCGACGGCTGGTTGGTGGGGCCGACGGGCTACAGGGTGTGGTTCGTCCTCGCCGGTCCGGACGACTCGCGCAGCACGAGGCTGCAGTCGAGGTCCAGATGCAGTTCCGGCTCGGTCTCCTCGCGGATGCGGCCGAGCAGGGCCTGCATGGCCCGCCGACCCATGGCCTCGCGGTCGAGATCCACGGTGGAGATGGACGGGTTGAAGTACGCGGTGAACTCCTGGTTGTCCCAGCCGAAGACACTCACGTCCTCGGGGACCCGCCACCCGCGGTCCTGGAAGCCACGGATGACGCCCATGGCGACGTCGTCGTTGGCGGCGAGAACCGCGGTGACACCGGAGTCCGCCGACAGGCTCTGGGCCGCGTCGTATCCGGACCGCACGGACCAGTCACCGTCGATGACGGCGTAGTTCTCCAGGCCCCGCTCGGCGACCGTCCGCAGATAGACCTCGCGTCGTTTTCGTGCCGACATCCAGTCCGTACTGCCGGCGACATGCACGAAACGCCGATGGCCCAGGGAGACGAGGTGATCGATGATCATGGCGGCGGGCTCGCCGTCAGCCGTGATCCCGTTCGACCGCATCTGGTCGTCGTACTCACCTATGACGACGGTCGGAGTGTGGTCCAGCCCCAGCTTCTCCAGGTCGCCGATGGGGGTGAAGGTCAGCACTCCGTCTGCCTGACCGGAGTCGAGGAGAGCACGGACACGGTCCCCCCTGACCCGTTCGTCGCCTTCCAGGCCGACGATGTCCAGCTGGTAGCCGGCCGCCTGTGCCTCGGCGGACGCTCCCCGCAGGATCTGCGAGGGCACGAAGGTCGTCATGGCCGGCAGGACCACGGTGACGCGGTTGGACTTGCGGGTGCGCATCGACCGCGCCACCAGGTTGGGCCGGTAGTCGAGGTCGGCCACGGCCTGCTCGATGCGGGCCACCGTCTGCGGCTTCATGCCCCCGTTGCCCCGCAGAAAGCGCGAGACGGTCTGATGCGACACTCCCGCGTGCGCCGCGACGTCGAGAATCGTGGGACGCTTCCTGGACGGCGGCTTCGGCCGTTTCACGTCCCGCTCCGATCTCTCCGGTCCCGTGTCCGCGTCCACCGTGCCGCCCCCCGCCGCATCTCCGCGCCCCGCACGCCCATCGGTACTGTACTGCCGAGTTCTCCAGGGCAGGCCGGGCCCCTGACTGTTGCTGTCTTTCCGGAGCCGACCGCATCAGCCGGTCCTGCCCGGCTGCCCTGCTGATCGTCCGGCCCGGCCGGCCGCATCATCCCTGTCCGGGACGTGCGGCCGGCCGCCGAGTCCGCCGTCACCGGGCGGCACGCGTTCCTCATGTCAGACCTGCAGAGTCCAGTGCTGGTTCGTGTGCTGCTCGTCGTTCCAGCAGGTGTACTGCAGCAGCCGCGCCCCGTCCGTCGTCAAGGCCCGGTCCACGTCGAGGCACTTGCCGGAGTGCCGGGCGATGATCTCGACGTAGCCGGTGCCGGTGTCGCTCAGCCGCCACTGCTGGCTGGTGCGGCCGTCGCAGGTCTGCTGGACGATCGCGGCCGAGTTCGCCGTGGAGGAGCCGGCCACGTCGAGGCACAGTCCCGAGTGCCGGGAGAGGATCTGGTAGTAGCCCCCGCCGACTTCGTGCAGCTGCCACCGCTGGTCGTCACCGCCCGAGCAACCGGCCTGTTCGATCGCGGCCCCGGCCGTGGTCGAGGAGCCGACCGCCTCGGCGCACTTGGCCGAGTGCCGCGCCTTGAGCGTCGTCGTGTCGGCCAGCTGGGACAGTTCCGACGAGAGCACGGGGACGTAGAAGTCGGTGATCCCGGCGATGTTCGGATGCGTGCCGCTGCCGCCACTGCCCGGGTAGCCGCCCACGAGTCCGTCGAAGGTGTACGCCACCCGCTGGGCGTCGACGCGCGTGTCGAGCGTCGCGTCCCCGAAGACGTCGGCCACCGCGACGCCCCACTTCTGGGCGGCCTGCAACTGCACCTGGCGCAGGGCGAGCTGGGTGTCCCAGTCGCGCGAGCCCATCTTGTGGGCGGCCACGTAGACCAGCTGGGCGGTCGGCCACTTCTGCCGCATCGTGTAGATGGTGGTTTCGAGTGCCCCGGCATAGGTGCCGGGGTCGAGGGTGGCGGGGTCCTGGGAGCCGCTGACGGTGCCGACCTCGTAGGTGTGCGAGTCGTGGATCTCCATCGCGTCGTTCGTGCCGCCGTCGAAGACGACGAAGTCGGGCGCCTGCGAGCTCGCCGACTTCACCTGGTTCAGGATCTGTCCACCGGTGGCGGTGGGCGCCGGGCCCACGGTCGCGCCGTTGCGCGCGTACTTCGTCAGCGTCATGCCCTCGCGTTCGGCGACGAAGTTCACGAAGCTGCGCGCGTACTGGTGCCCGTAGACGATGCTGTCACCGAAGGCGTAGACGGACGAGCCGGCGAGGGATCCGTAGGCGGGGTTCGCGGGGCGGGTCAGGCGGAAGTTGTCGATCGACTGCACGCCGGTGCCGTAGTAGTTGCAGGCGACGAGCTTCGCCAGGTTCTGTCCCGTGATGCTCTTCGTGGCGGAGACCAGCACCTTCGGCGCGGCTTCCTTGCTGGTGACCGTGTACTGGACCTTGCCGAGGGTGAAGTCCATGTGCAGATCGACCGTGTACCACTTGGTCCGGTCGAAGCTGATCTTGGTCCAGGCGGGATTGAGTGAGTCCGGGGCGGAAGTGGAGTCCGAGTCGGGGCCCGTCGCGGCGTAGCGGAATTCCGCGCCGGTCGCGGCGATGCCGAAGACGAGGCGCCCGGCACTGTCGCGCAGTTCGAGACCGGTCTTCATCCCGGTGTTGCTGATGGCGGTCTTCCAGTCGAACCGCAGGTCGAGTGTCTTCTCCTGGGTGATCGACGACGCGAAGGGCCGCACGGACGTCGTGTAGTTGCCCATGCCCTTCGTGACATCCAGTACGCCGTTGCCGACGGCGGCCCCGACAGGAAAACCGAAGTTCGCAGGGGTCGTCTGAGCGTCGAACGTCTCGTTGATCAACGTCGCGCCCGGCGTTTCGGCGGCGGAGGCGGCCGGAGCTGCGAGGAAGGGGGCGAGGAGCAGGATGCCGGCGGCCAGGGAGCCGGCCCATCTTCGGGGCCGACGGCCCGTTCTGCGCATGACCGTATACACGTTGATCTCCCTTGATCTGGTGATACCGACCGGTGCCCGGCGGGGAAGAGGGGGATCCCGGCCGCGGCTCGGCCCGAGGGCCGCACAGAAAGCCACGAAGTACCGGGAGTGATGAGGTGTCCGACAACAGCAGGGGCAACTTAGTGATCGTTCACCTTGGCGGTCAAGAGGTCTGCGGGTGATCGTTCACTTCGCGGGAGTCCCACCGGCACGACCGGAGCCCACCCGCCCTGGACTGCGACGAAACTCTCCCCGTTCACACCATTGACACACAAGCGTTTCAGACAGTCTTATGTGCGCCATCGTTGGTTTCAGTCAACCTCCGATCGCCAGGGCCCCGCCATCGCCTGTCGGCTCGATCGCGCTGCGCCCGACATCCCTGCCTCGAAGGTTTCCTACGGGCGCCATCGAACCCCGAATCGTGATCGTTCACTATCCGGCTGAAGTTCTCACCTGACACGGAGGTAGTGCAATGAAGTCGAACACCGGCACTTGGTCGCGCCGCAGATTCCTCGCCACGAGCGGGGCGGCAGCCCTCGGGGGCATGGCGCTGAACCTCGTCGGCGGCCTCCCGCGGGCAGCCGCGGCCGGCGGTGTGGTGTCCTACGTCGACACATCGAGGTCCACGTACGACAAGATCGCCCTGATGGTCGACGGGAAGCCCTTCTTCCACAGTGGCGTCCAGTTCCGGTACGAGAAGCACAAGTACACGTTCGGCTGGACGGACGCCCAGTTGAAGCCGGTGCTCGGGATGATCCGCGACGACGGGTTCACCGTCGTGAACATCCCGATCTGGTGGTCCAAGGTGGAGACCTCGAAGGATGTTTTCGACTTCACCGACATCGACAAGTACCTGGCCTGGTGCGGGGAGTACGGCCTCAAGCTGGAAATCCTGTGGTTCAGCCATGAATCGACCGGTTCGTCCCTGGCGGCCCGGATGCCGGCCTACGTGATGAACGACTACCAGGCCGTGGTGAGGTCCGACGGCACCAAGCTGACCCTGAACGGCAACCCTCTCCTGGACAAGACCGATCCGAACATGCTCGCCAGGGAGAAGCATGTGCTCGGTCAGCTCATGGCCCACATCGCGTCCGTCGACACCGCTCACACCCTCATCGGCGTCCAGGTGCTGAACGAACCGAACGTGTCGAAGCAGCAGGGCGGCCAGTCCATCGACCGGAGCTACAGCACCTACAGCACCAACCTGTGGAACAGCGGCGGATACACCGACGCGACGAAGTTCCGCAAGGACGTGCTGCTGAACTACCTGACCCAGCTGGGACAGGTGATCAAGCAGTCGGACCACTCGGTGTACACCCGGACCAACATCGCCGGCAGCGGGGACACGGTGCCGGTCGCCGAGAACGAGGTCCTCAGGGCCCAGGGGACGGCGACCATCGACTTCTTCGGGAAGGACCCGTACACCACGGGCCTCGACACGCTCTACAACTACGGCAGGGACGCCACCTGGGCCCAGGGGAAGAACTTCCCCATGATCATGGAGAACTTCGGCGGAACCCCGGCAGCGGACGTCGAGAAGTTCAACGCCATCGCCGGCAACACCGCCCACAATCTGTACGCCGCCCTGGACCCGGACTCCAGCACGGGCAGCAGCGACCATGGTCTGTACGACTTCAACCCCACCACCAAGGTCGTCACCCGCCAGGCCGTCTCGGACAAGGTCGCCCGGCTCAATCACGCGCTGAACAAGATCCACCGAGACCTCGCCAGCAGAACTCCGGTGGAACGCGGCGGAACCAACCTGCAGACCTTCAACCGGGGCGCGACCGCCAGCACCACTGCCGTCAAGCCCGTGGGCGGCGTCAACATCACGTTTGCGACATCGAACGGTGCGCAGGCATTCGGCGTCAGGCGCGGTGCGGCCGAGTTCGCTTTCGCCACCACGACCCAGGCCACGTTTACCCTGCCGGGAACCATCGGCGTCGTACGGTCCGTCGAAACCGGACAGTACGACGCGAACGACAACTGGGTGAAGTCCGGCACCAAGGCGTACAGCACCGTGTCCGGGAACACCGAAATCACCCTGGCGGCCGAGGAATGCGTGCGGGTCTCGTACCTTGTCAGCGGCGCGCGGTACAAGCTGAGGAACACGTCCTCGGGCAAGTACCTCGACACCGATGCGAACGGTGCGGTCATCCTCTCGGCCGCGACCACCTACGACGACCAGGACTGGATCGTCGCCAAGGACTCGTCCGGCTCCTGGACCGTCAAGAACGCGCGGACGGGACGCTTCTATCTGGAGACCAGCGCCGGCGCCAACAACGTCATATGGAACACCGGCACTGTTTCGGACGCCTCGCTCTGGAACCTGGAAGGGGTCGCGACAGGCGGGCTCCGCGTCCGGAACACCCACACGGGAAGGGCCTACCTGTACGGGAACTCCGCGGGTGAGGCGAAGTGGAACACGGGAACACAGGACGCGAACACGGTCTGGGAGTTCCAGCCGAAGTAGCCGCCCCCGCCGTCCCTTCTCCCGCGAGGCCGGAAAGGCCGTCCACACGGGGGAGGGGGCGGCGAAGGGTGCCCGTGTAATGATTGCTGCATGACTCAGGCCGACGTGTTGCGGGCTCTGGACGCCAGGGCCGCCGGCCAGTGGGGCCTGGTGACCACCGCCCAGGCGAAGCTGGACGGCGTGCAAGGCGTCCAGCTCCTGCGGCTGGAGCGCTCCGGGGCGCTGGAGAGTGTCGGCCACGGGGTCTACCGCCTGGCCGCCTCTCCCCCGCCGGAGCACCTCAGGATCAAGGTCGCGTGGCTGCGGCTGGACCCCGGGACCCCGGCGCGGGACCGCCGCACCGACGGCGCCGGGTCGGGCGTCGTCTCCCACACCTCCGCGTGCGCGGTGCACGGCCTGGCCGGCCCACCCGCCGACTTCGTGGAGCTGACGGTCTCCTCACGCCGTACCACCCGTGACGAGACGGTCGTGCTGCACCGGAGGCACACGGACGCCGAGGACATCACCGTCGTCGACGGACTGCCCGTCACCACCGTGCCGCGCACCGTCGTCGACCTGCTGGAAGACCGTGCCGACGCGGCCCGTACGGGCACGTTCGTCGCCGAAGCCGCCGCCCGGAACCTGGTACGCCTCGACGACCTCGCGCCACGGGTCGCGGCCTTCGCCGGTGCCTACGGGCTGCCCGCGGAGGCATCCGGCACGGACCTGCTGGAGTTTCTGTGCGAGCAGGCGGGGCGTCCTCTGCCGGCGCGGAAGGCCGGTCGGCCCGCCGGGAAGGCCGCCGGCCCGAGGGCGGCCGCCGGCCCGGAGAGGAAGCGGCCGACCATATGGGAGGTCGCCAAGCGGGCCGGCGTGTCGCACCAGACCGTGTCCCGGTTCCTGAAGAACGACAGCGGCATGAAGCCGGCGACGCGAGCGAGGATAGAGCGGGCCGTCGCCGAGCTGGACTACCGGCCCAACCTCATGGCGCGGTCGATGCGCACGCAGCGGTCCCACCGGATCACCATCGTGCTGCCCGAGTTGCGCGGCTTCGTCCCGATCCCTCTGCTGAGGGGCGCCTCGGCCGCGGCGCACGAGGCCGGGTACATGACCGACGTCGTGGGGCTGGAGGGCGGCGAGTCGCGGCGCGCCAGCAGCGTGCTGTCCCTGCTGGAGACCCGGCAGGCGGACGGGGTGCTGTCCCTGGTGCCGCTGGGGGACCTCGCCGGCGGCCAGGGCGCCGGGCAGCGGCCCGTGGTGGTGCTGGGCGAGTACGACGACAACCTCCAGTCCCGGGGACGGCTGGCCGACGGACGGCCCGCCGAGAAGATCCTGCGCCACCTCGCCGACCGGGGACACCGCCGGTTCCTCCACGTCGCCGGCTCGCAGGACTGGGCCTCGGCACGCAACCGGAGGGCGGTCTACGTGGAGGCGATCGAGCGACTTGGGTTGGAGTCCTACGGCGTCGCCGACGGCGACTGGTCCGTGCGCTCCGGCTACGAGGCCGCGCGGGACCTGCCCGCCGACTCCGGCGTGACGGCCGTCCTGGCCGCCAACGACTACGTCGCCCTGGGTGTGCTCCGTGGCTTCCAGGACCGCGGTACGCGGGTGCCCGAGGAGATGAGCGTCTTCGGCTGGGACGACGAGGAGTTCACCCAGTACTTCTCGCCGAGCATCTCGACGGTCCACATCAACAAGGAAGAGGTCGGCCGCCAGTCGATGCTGTCGCTGCTCGCTCTTCTGCGTGGCGAGCCCGAGCCGGAGGCCGAGGTCACGGATCTGTTCCACCTCGTGCCGCGTGGGTCGAGCGGCCCGGCCCCTCGCTGAGTCCCTCCGGTCCCCCCGGGACGTCACACGAAAAAGTGAACGATCACTACGCAACTCTTGACCGTCAAGGTGACCGTTCACTACGTTCATTCTGCCGCCGCGTTCACATCGGCGAGAGAGCCGAGTTCGTCCGACAGAGCCGTTCCCCTCGACCGCACGGCCCTGCGTGCGCGCCCTCGGCCGAGCAGCTCGAACCGACCTCCTTCGTCAGCGGTTTGACGACCCCCAGTGCCGCGCCCAGGCAGCGCCCGAGCTTTTACGAAAGAGCCACATGACTGAGTACAGCCAGCCCGCGCGGGTGGCGATCGTCGGCGCCGGAAACATCGCCGACGGCTGCCACATGCCCGCCGTCCAGGCCCAGGACGGCGACGCCACCGTCATCGCCGTCGTAGACGTCGACCTGCAGCGCGCCGAGGCCTTCGCCGCCCGCTGGGGCATACCCGCCGCCTACGACAGCCTCGACCGGATGCTCCAGGAGCAGCACCCGGACCTGGTCATCGTCTGCACGCCCCCGATCGCCCACGGCGAGGCCATCACCGCCTGCCTGGACGCCGGCGCGTGGGTGTGGTGCGAGAAGCCTCCCACCCTCTCGGTGGCCGAGTACGACGCCGTCGCCGCCCACGAGCGCGAGGGTGGCCCGTACGTCTCCTACGTGTTCCAGCACCGGTTCGGGTCCGCCGCCCGGGCCTTGCGGGAGCACATCCGCACCGGCCGCCTCGGCGCTCCCCTGGTCGGCGTCTGCCACACCCTGTGGTACCGGGACGACGCCTACTTCGCGGTCCCCTGGCGCGGCAAGTGGGAGACCGAGGGCGGCGGCCCCACCATGGGACATGGCATCCACCAGATGGACCTCATGCTGTCCCTGATGGGCGAGTGGACCGAAGTCCGCGCCGCCATGGGCACGTTGGCCCGCGAGGTGGAGACCGAGGACGTCTCCATGGCGATGGTCCGCTTCGCCGGCGGCGCCATGGTGTCCATGGTCAACAGCCTCCTCTCCCCGCGCGAGACCAGCTACCTGCGCTTCGACTTCCCCGAGGCCACGGTCGAACTGTCCCACCTCTACGGCTACGACAACTCCCACTGGACGTGGACCCCCGCACCCCACCGGGCCGGCGCCACGGCCGTGCAGCTCGGAGCACCGCTCGACGACGAAGCCAGTTCGCACGCCGCGCAACTGCGTGTGCTGCTGCGGTCGCTGCGCGCCGGGGAGCGCCCCGAGGCCAGTGGCGACGACGGCCGCCGCGCCCTGGCCTTCATCGCCGCCCTGTACGAGTCGGCGCGGACCGGGTGCCCCGTCACCCCGGACATGATCAGCCCGGCCAGCCCCTTCTACCACTCCATGAGCGGTCGCCCCGGCGCCGCCCGGGACAACGCCGCCAAGGAGAAGACCGGTGTCTGACAATCACTTCCGCATCGACCACGACGCCGCCGGAAGCCAGTTCGTGGTCTCGGCCGCGGGCACGGACCTCGCCACGTACGTCTACCGGCCGGACACCCCCCTCGAAGAATCCCCCAAGCCCTACCTCTATCCGCTGAGAACCCTCTCCGGCGCGCCCGTGGGCGTCTACCGGCCCTGGGACCACCGCTGGCACAAGGGCCTGCAGATGACCTGGTCGCACCTGTCCGGCGACAACTTCTGGGGCGGCCCGACCTTCCAGCAGGGCGCGCCCGGCCACGGCTACGTCTGGCAGGAGAACCACGGCCGGCAGGTGCACCGCGCCTTCGAGCCGCAGGACCTCGGTGGCAGCGAGGTGTCCGTCGTCCAGAGCCTGGACTGGATCTCCTCCCGGGACGAGGTGTGGATCGACGAGACGCGCACGCTCCGTTTTCACAGTGCCGACACCGCCGGCGGTGTCTGGGCGCTGGACTTCACCACCGCCCTGACCAACGTGCACCGCGCACCACTGGAGATGGGCAGCCCCTCCACGCACGGCCGCCCCAACGCCGGCTATACGGGACTGTTCTGGCGCGGGCCCCGGGCCTGGACCGGTGCGGACGTCATCGCCGACGGGGGCCACGAGGGCGACGCCGTCATGGGTACCCGGGGCGCCTGGGCGGCCATCGCCGGTGAGCACGATGAACTCGACGGCGGCGCCACGGTCCTCGCCTACGCAGGCACCACCAGCGCCTCCACCCCACTGACGTGGTTCGCCCGCACCAGCGCCTTCGCCTGCCTCAACCCCTCGCCGGCCTTCGACACGGAGATCAAGCTGGAACCCGGTCAGACGCTGCGCCTCAACCACCGCCTCGTATTCCTCGACCGCATGGTGGATCGCCACGAACTCGAACCGATCGCGCAGGAGTTCGCGCTGTGACCTCACTCCCCGACTTCCCCGGAGCCGTGGGACTCAGCCACCTCGAGGCCTACCCCTGGCCCACAGCGGACGACGAACACGGCGGCTCACCGCACATGCACCTCACCTGCATTCTCCGAACTACCGGGGCGTCCCGTGGTCAGGTGACAGGACGATCAGTCCTGCGGGGAAGGGGCCGGTATGGGGCCGGAGAGCTGCTGTGAACGGCGCGGGTGTTAGCTTCCCTCCCGTGTTAAAACACCAGGACGAGACCAGGGCGGCCTACGACGGGGTCGTCGAACTGTATGCGTCGATGTTCGCTAATCGGTTGGAGACGCAGCCATTCGCGCGGAACATGATCGGCACCTTCGCCGAGCTCGTGCGTGGCACGGGGAACCTGCGGGCAGCCGACGTCGGGTGCGGGCCCGGCCATTTGACGGCCATGCTGCACGACTTGGGGTTGGACGCCTTCGGGCTCGACCTCTCCCCGGCTATGGTCGCCCACGCCCGGCGGGCCCATCCGGCGCTGCGGTTCGACGAAGCGAGAATGGAGGCCCTGCCGGTCGAGGACGGCGCGCTCGGCGGAGTGCTGGCCCACTACTCGATGATCCATACCCCACCTGAAGAATTGCCCGCGCTGCTCGCTGAGCAGGTGCGTGTCCTGGCACCAGGGGGCCTGCTCCTGGCGTCCTTCTTCGGAACCGAGGGGCCGGAGCCTGTCCGCTTCGACCACAAGGTGGCGCCTGCCTATAGCTGGCCGGCGGAGCGGTTTGCCGAGTTGCTGGCCGGTGCCGGACTCGTCACGGTGGCTCGGTTGCTCCACGACCCAGCGTCCGAGCGGGGCTTCCTCGACACCCACCTGCTGGCCCGCCGCCCGTAGAACGTGGCCCGTGGCCGGGGTCGGGTGGTGTAGATCATCCGCGTGGACGAAGCTCGTCCAAACGCCGCGTTCTGTGGCGGTGTCCGCTGAGCACGCCGGATTGACAGCCGTTCAGTCACGCAGGCCCCGGCGGGGTGGCCGCCGCAGTGGTGCGAGCAACGATCTCCCGGAAGGTAGGAATTCCCAGGTCGACAGACTCCTGCTTCCGGGAGATCTGGGCGTCGAGTTGGGCAAGCTTCTCCTCGGCGTGGGTCAGGCTGCTCTGCAGCCCCTCGATCTCGCCGAGCCAGCCTTCCCTTTCGGCTTCCAGGATGCGCGTGAGGAGGTTGTCGCGGATTTCGACAAGCCGGGGACGCTCTGTCGCGTGGACGATCAGGACGGGGCATCTGACACAAGCGTGTTCGTGAGCACAGTCAGTTCCGTATGCGCGACCGCAGTCGCCCAGGGCGAGCTTGCGGCGCTCAAAGTGCCCGAGAAACTCTCCCCACTCCTCAGGTGTGACGGTGCGGTATTCATCGGCAGGCCGCAGAGCCCGGCGCCGGGCGATGAACGCTCGGTGTGCCTCGATGGCATCAGTGGGGTAGATCGCGGCGTATCCCATCGTCGTTCCGATGTGGTCGTGACCAGCGATGACCTGGGCGATGTGAGGCGGCAGGCCGTTGAGGATGGAGTCCGTGATGAAGATCCGGCGGAAGTCGTGGGGCTGAAAGATGAGTGGGTCACCCGCGCTGTCCGTCAGACCTGAGGCCAACAAGGTGACGTCAAGTCCCCGACGGATCGTCGCTCGTGACAGCGGACGCAGGTAGCCACCAGAGCGATCCTGGAACAGGAGAGGCATCGGCGGGTTCCAGACCCGCTCATAGTGGTCATAGCTACGAAGAACAGGGACTCTCCCGTCCGAGCCTCGGACTCGAGAGACGACCGTGCTCAACACATCCGCCAGCTCCGGCGCGACCAAGACAAGTCGCTCTTGGTCGGTCTTCGACGGGGCGATCTGCAACAGCGGAACGGTCTGTCCGGTGGTGGGGAGCTTGTAGCTGACGATGCTGTGATGCCCCAGCTCGAGGAGTTCCTCGATACGAATGCCGGTGTGCCGCAAGATCTCGATGGCAGCCCACCCCCAGAATGCGCTGCGCTCCTCACCCGCGAATGAGCGCCGGGTGCCCTTCGCATCCCAGGCATGGATCGGGCGCCCGTCAGCGCATTTACTGAAGCGCGGGACTCTGAAGGTCTCACCAAGCACGCTGAAATCCGAACCGAGCGGGGCAGCGTTGAGTGCATCGAGACGTGCAGTGGCCTCTTTCAGCAGGCGGTGAGCCGTCTTCACCAGCGTGGGCAGCGCCGGCAGGCGCTCGCGAGTACGTTGGTCCATGCGGGCCTTGAGCTGCTTCTCAGCCTTTCTCCCCGAGCACTCGGCTTCGCTGATCGGGCAGGGCGCCACCCAGGCAGCCCACTGGCCGGGGTCCTCCACTGCCCACTCCGCCAGGTCCAGGTAGAAGGCTCTGACCTGGGTTTTGATCCCGATTGCACCTCGGCGTGGCTCTGTGAACTCACGAAATGATCCGTCGGGCAGACGCTTGCGGACGGTCTTCGTAGCCAGGCGGACCTTCCAAGCAGTGATCACCTCAGCAGGCAGCCGAAGAGAGTCGATGCCCGGATGATGCCGCTCCAGGTCGCCCCAGAACCGAAGCGCCAGCGAGATCGTGAGCGCCTGCAGCGTCGTGAAGTCGAGCCCTACGGACCGATGGGAGAGGTAGGCGACCAAGAGATCGCGGATCGGACGGCACTGCAGTTCGTAGCGGTCGACAAGGTCCGCCGGGGTGAGTTGCCCCGTACGGTTCGAGATCCGGAACAGCGTGTGCGGTGCGTCTGCTGGAAAGAGACCCAAGTCGCGTAGCCAGGTATAGGCGAGCTGGATCCGACCATTGCTGTTGCGCGGATTCTTGCTTTGCCAGAGCAGCAGGTCGCCGACGACGATGTCCTCGATGGCGCCGCCTCGGCAGGCCATGATCTCCGCAATGGTCTTCAGTCCGGACGAGACATTCGCAGCCGAGATGTTGGTCGGCAGTGAAGCTCTCAAGCGGGCGAACCCCTCGGGGTCGCGTGTGGTCTCCAGAGCCGGCCGAAGATGCCGCGATCTTGACCCGATGAGGAATTCCGGGTCGGGTCTGACGGCATCCGCGCAGAGCAGCGACAGCAGCCCGACGAGGAGCGTTTCACGGCGAGATACTCGCCCTTCCGGGCGGGCCCAGGCTGCGAAGGCATCCCCCCACCCCTGCGACGCAATGTGCTGGCCGTGGGCAGGGCTCCTCTGCCAGCGCTGTTGCCAGGTTTCTCCCGGAAAGGTCATTAGCCAGTCGAGGAGGAGGCGGGCCCCGAACATCCGATTCGCCTGGGCCCTGGGTTCCACAGCTCGTAGCGGTGGGCGAGCCAGCCGCTCAAGGACCTCTTCACGCGTGACCGCGGTCGCTTCCCACGTGCTTGGTCTTTCCCGATGCGGGAATCGGCTCATCAGCTTGAGCTCTTCGGCGCCCACCATGCTGGTGACCCGCGGAACGAAGCTCGAGCCGACGTGAGTCGCAGTGCTCGTCATGACTCGTCCCGACCGAAGAGGATGGACAAGGAGTCGGGGTTGTAGGACGGCTCGTCAACAGGCACAGGGGTCGCCTCGCGTCGTTTCTCCTGGCGGGCGTGGTGGGCAAGGCCGGCTCTGATGACGTCGTCTCCGGTCGGACGGTTGTAGATGTCCAGGGTCGACAGGTACTTGTGGCCGAGGATCTTCTGCACGTAAACCGGCGGCATGTTCGGGTCATCGAGCATCAGGAACGTCGCCGTGTGCCGCAGATCGTGAAGGGTCCAGTTAGCGCCCAGGAGATCGTTGGCGCGGTTGAACATCATGCGCGCCGCGTCGTACTCCAGCGGCCGCCATGGGCGCCGCAGCGTCCACCACAGCGGATGATGACGGTCCCGAGGGACGCCTTTCTTCCAGGCGGACTCTTGGTAGAGCCGCAGCCAGACGAACGCGTCAGGGGTGGCGGCCAGGTCCTGGTAGTCGCGGGTGCCCTTGCGAATCACACTGATGGTCTGCTCGCCGACAATCGCGCCGCCCTGCTTGACCGTGAGCAGCTCCTCGGCGCGGGCGCCAGTGGCGACCCAGAAGGCCAGCAAGGCGCGGTCACGATAGGAACGGAGCCCGGCGAAGACCTTGGTGTACATCTCGTCGGGAATCCGCCGCGGAACCCGCTGCGGAACGGTCGGCCGGTAGAGGCCCGTGCGTCGGTTGCGGTGCTTCTTCCCACCATCACGCTGTGTCCCGAGCTGGGACAATCGGCGCCCACGGACCAACGGGAAGGGGTTCACCAGCAACGAACCGGTGCTTTCATCCAGATGGAAGTTGTAGAACTCCCGCAGCACCGTCTCGCAATGAGCCCGGGTTGCCGGCGAGTACTTGGCCCCGACCGTGGGCTTACCAGTCACCGGATTCGGTGTCCCCGGCGCCGGCCTGCCAGTGCGAGGCGGCGGGACCTTGGAGAGAGCCTTGCCGCGATGGCGCCAATGGATGCGCGTCGGCTTGTCCGCCACCTTCATCCACAACATGAAGTCCCGGGCGTCTTCCCGGGTCGCACGATCCCACTCGATCCCGAGCGCCCATAAGAACCGGAACCAGCGCAGCAGATCCATGCCGTACGAACGCGGCGTCAACGGCGAGCTGTCCCTCGCCATCAGCTCCTTGAGGTAGAGCGCAGCGGGCGCGACCGGCCTCCCGAGACCATCCAGCACCCTGTACGGCTCCCAGGGATCTCCCGTCTTCAGCAACTGGCCTAACTCAGGCAGGACAAAGTTCCTCAGGTCCCTTCCGGACCGCTGCTCATCAAGCACCTCGGGAAGCTAGCAGATACCTGGTCTGACCTGCGAAGACAGCTGAGTTAGTTCGGTTAACAGGCCCGGAGTGCTACATCGTCATCAGTGGCCGCGGCCGACTGGAGACCCTCAACCACACACAAGGGACTCACGACGACCGAGCTGCATCCCGGAGACGTCGTCTGGTTCACCCCCGGCACGATCCACCGAGCCATCAACGACGAGAACCTGCGCGTGATCGTCGTCATGCAGAACAGCGGCCTCCCCGAAGCAGGCGACGCCGTCATGACCTTCCCGCCCGAGTACCTC
>NZ_KQ948993.1:202786-361262 GCF_001514265.1 Streptomyces resistomycificus
TGTTCGCGCCGGGCCTTGAAGAACGTCCCCATGTTCTGGATGTCGCTGATGGCCGCCTCAGCGTCCGGAGAATGCCCGGGCCAGCGACCCAGTTCGAGTCATTCCCGACGCCGGACCAGACGGCGGGGTCAGGCTCCCTCGGGAGTCACGTCCGACTCCGGGTGGTCCGCAATGCCACCGGTGGACGCCCTGCTGCCCTGGACGAACTCCGGCAACAGGACTGTCACCGGCCCGTCAGCCATTCCTGCAGGTCAGCGAGCCCTTCCGCGCGGCTTGAGCGGCACCGGAGGCAGCGCAGGAGCAGGCAGCGGGGCGCCGTCGTACCCCTTGACCTCGCCGAACCGGGTCCCCGTCATCCAGTCCGCGCGAGCCTGTTCGATCTCCTCCTGGGTGCGTCCGATCCAGTTCCAGAACATGATGAGTTCCTCCTCGAACGGCTCGCCCCCCAACAGCATCAGATCCGCGTCCGACTCGGCGCGCAGCGGGAGTTCGGTGCGGCCGCAGCCGAGGTACAGCATCGATCCGGGAAGCACCGGTACACCGTCGACGTGGGCCTCGCCCGACATGGACAGCACGGCGTACTCGAAGTCCGTGTCGAGCGGCAGGCGTACGTCCGCCCCACGAGTGAGGCTGAGGTCGGCGCCGACGATCGGGGTGTAGGTCGTGCCGGGCGACGTCGCGCCGTCGAGGGAGCCGAGGATGAGCGTGGCCGTCAGGCCCGGCGCGGTGACCTGGGGCAACTCGGCGTGGTGCTCGAAGTGCGGGTCGGTGTGGCGGTGGCCGTCGGGGAGGGCGACCCACAACTGGGCGCCGTGCAGGAACCGGGCGTGGGACCTGGGGCTCTCCTCGGAGTGGCTGATGGCCCGGCCGGAGGTCATGAGGCCCAGCTCGCGCGGGCGGATCGTCTCGAGGCTGCCGGTGGAGTCGCGGTGCAGCACCTCGCCCTGGTGCAGCCAGCTCACGGTCTGCAGGCCCATGTGGGGATGCGGAGGCACCTGCATGCCGGGCTCGTCGGCGATGTCGTCGGGACCGTAGTGATCGACGAAGCACCACGCACCGACCATGCGGCGGCCCAGGTTGGGCAGCAGGCGGCGGACCTCGGTGGACTCGCCGAGCTTCACGCGGCGAGGGCTGAGGAGTTCCCGGACCGGCTCGGCCACCACGAAGCCGCGGCCACCGCACAGGGTCGGGGCCGCCTCGCGATCAAGATTGCTCATGGCGCTCAACCTAGCCCCGCGCGGGCTTCCACGTCAGGTCGACGAGCTCCGGGGCAATTAGTAGCCATGGATATAGTAGTCATGTACTTTATTCGCATCACCGAGGTCCGAAGAGACACCACAGAGGAACCGTCAAGGCACCGAGGAGCAGTCATGACCACCCCCGCACCCACTGTCGACGGCCGGGTCATCGGCCTGGCCCACTACGCCGGACGCGCGGTCCTGGAGAGCGTCGTGGACCAGTACGACCTGTCCTTCCAGCACCTGGTGACCCTGCGACTCGTCGCGGTCTCCGACGCCCCCGTCGAGCGCGACGCGGTCGTCGGACAGGTCGCCGACTCGCTCAAGGTCGGCGCCGCCGAAGTGCACGGCGTCGTCGAGGAACTGACCGCCAGGCGACTGGTGACAGCCGAGGGGCCGAAGCTGCTGGCCACCGATGCCGGACGGGAGCTGTACGCCACCGCGAGCGCCGAGACCTCGAAGATCTCGGCCCGGATCTACGCCGGTGTCCCCGCGGCGGACCTGGCGGCCGCGGGGCGGGTACTCGCCCTGGTCACCGAGCGTGCGAACGCGGAGCTGACCGCGCTCGCCGGGGAGCGCCCGAAGTAGTGGAATGTTTGACCACCTCGCCCGGTTGAAGCCCGCGAAGGAGGTCGACAGTGGAGATGACGTACTACGACCACGGAACGCCGGCCGAGCGCTGGGAGCGCGCGCGGATGTTCTTCGACGCGAAGGAGTACGCGGCCGCGGCGCGTGTCCTGGGCGGACTGGTCGAGGAGGTGCCCGAGCAGACCGGACCGCGGCTGCTGCTGGCCCGCGCCTACTACCACTCGGCCCAACTGCGGCGCGCGGAGAGCGAGTTGCGCGTGATCGTCGAGCGGGACCCGGTGGAGCACTACGCGCGGTTGATGCTCGGCCGCACGTTGCAGCGGCAGGGCCGGGACGACGAGGCCGAGCCGCACCTGCGTCTCGCCTCGGCACTCGCGGGCGACTTCGAAGAGCGCTGAACGACGACGGCTCGGGCCCGGCCCCCAGGTAGGGAGCCGGGCCCGAGCCGTGTCACGCCGCCCTCGGATTCGCCAGGACCCGCTACCCGGCGTCGACGCCGCTCGCCTGCGCGCGCCGCCCCCGCCGGTGGTCGATCTCGCCGAGCACGACGTCCACGGCGATGAACGCGGCCAGCGGAATGCCGAGCAGCGGGACGAAGTAGCCCAGCACGGCGATCGCCGCCACGCACGGCAGGAGGATCTGCGGCGGCACCTGCTGCCAGGCGCCGCGCGGTATCGGCCGGCCGAAGGCGGAGCCGCGGCCGCGCTGCCACCACATGCGGTAGCCCAGCACGATCAGCACGATCAGCGAGAGCGCGAGCAGCATCAGCGCGATCTGGTTGACCAGGCCGAACAGCACGCCCGTGTGCAGGTCGATGCCCCAGCGGGTCAGCTTGGCCAGCACCGGATGGTCCTCGAACCGCAGGACGTCGGTGACCTCGCCGGATGCCGGGTCGATCGCGACCGCGTCCTGCTTCGTGGGCCAGCTGCGCTGCGTCTGCTTCACGACGTACGCCGAGGAGGCGTCGGCGGGCGGGACGATCTCGACGGGGTCGCCGAGGCCCTCCGCGCGGGCGGCAGCCAGGACCTTGTCTAGGCCCACGCCGTGCTCCGCGTCCCCGGCCGAGGCGGACGCACCGTGGCCCGAGTGGTCACCGCCCGCGGACGCCGTGACCGACGGGGTGGAGTGACCGAGCGCCGTGCGCAGTTCGTCGATGTTCGCTCCGGCGTACGTCGACCAGGTCAGCCCGGTCGCCGACAGGAAGAGGAACCCGGCCGCCGCCCAGGCCCCGACCGTGCCGTGCAGCCCGAGCGAGCGGCGCCGCCCGCTGGTGCCGCGCAGCTTGCGCAGGGCGCGACGGCGGGAGAACCACAGCACCAGACCGCCGAGCGCGATCACCCCCAGCCAGCTCGCGGCGAACTCGCTGTACAGACGCCCGTTCTCGCCCAGGTGCAGGTCACGGTGGAACTCGTCGATCCAGGTACGCAGCGGCAGAGCGCCGGTCGCGCCGTACTGCTCCAGCGCGCCCTGCACCTTCGCCGTGTACGGGTCGACGAACACGGCCAGGGTGTGGTTCGGGTCGACGCCCTCGACGCCGGACAGCAGCACCCGGGTGGTCGCGTCGTCCTCGGGCGAGGGGCGGACGGCCGAGACGGTGCCGCCGGGATGAGCCTCCCTGGCGGCGGCCACCTGCTCGGATATAGGCAGCCTGGCGTCGCCGACGGCGGAGACGGTCATCTCGTCGGCGTAGACGATCTTCTCGGCCTGGAACGCGCCGGCGTACAGGAAGCCGGTGACGGCGGCGACGAACAGGAACGGCGCGACGAACACACCGGCGTAGAAGTGCAGGCGCAGGACCAGCGGGCGCAACGGCGCCCAGCTGCCGCGGGGCTTCGGCGCCGGGGCGGCGGGCTGCGGGGCCTCGTCCGTGGTGGTCGAGGGAGCGGTGGACATCGGCGGGCTTCTCCCGGGGCAGGGGACGTTTCTCGGTGGTGGCGGTCCAGAAGTCGGGAAGAAGCAGCGCCGAGTTCCCGGCGGATCATGTGGCCTGCGTCACACGGAAGAGCGGGGGTCGGCTCGGGGCTCCGTGGCATCCTGGCGCGATGGCTGCTTCCCGTGATCGCGCGCCCCTGGCCGAACTGGTCGAGGAACTCCTGGCGACGGACGGCCCGTTGCCGATCGTCGCGGCCGGTGATCCGGTGCTGCGGCGCGCCGCCGAGCCTTTCGAGGGACAGCTGGGGCCCCGTCTGCTGGCCCGTTTCGTGGAGGCGTTGCGGATCACGATGCACGCGGCCCCGGGCGTGGGCCTGGCGGCACCGCAGGTCGGGGTGGGGCTGCGGATCGCGGTGATCGAGGATCCCGCACCGGTGCCGGAGGAGGTGCGGCTGGTGCGCGGACGGGTGCCGCAGCCGTTCCGGGTGCTGGTCAACCCGTCCTACGCGCCGGTCGGCGGCACCCGGGCCGCGTTCTTCGAGGGCTGTCTGAGCGTGCCGGGCTGGCAGGCGGTGGTGGCCCGGCCCGCCGAGGTACGGCTGACCTGCGAGGACGAGAGGGGTCGCGCGGTGGACGAGGTGTTCACCGGCTGGCCCGCCCGGATCGTCCAGCACGAGACCGACCACCTGGACGGCACGCTCTACCTCGACCGTGCGGAGCCGCGCTCGCTGTCCTCGAACGAGGCGATGGCCCGGTGGTGGGCGCAGCCGACGCCTCAGGAGGCCGCGGCCTCCCTCGGCTTCGAGCTGCCCGGGTGACGCGCGTCAGTTGTCCCGGTACGCCTCCAGCAGCCGCAGCCACACCTCGCTGATCGTCGGGTACGACGGGACCGCGTGCCAGAGCCTGCTGATCGGGACCTGGCCGGTGACCGCGATGGTCGCGGAGTGGATGAGCTCGCCGACGCCGGGTCCGACGAAGGTGACGCCGAGGAGGATCTCGCGTTCGAGGTCGACGACCATGCGGGCGCGTCCCCGGTAGCCGTCGGCGTACAGGCCCGCTCCGGAGACGGAGGCGAGGTCGTGGTCGATGGCGCGGACCCGGTGTCCGGCCTGTTCCGCTTCCGCCAGAGAGAGCCCCACGGAGGCGGCCTCGGGGTCGGTGAAGACGACCTGGGGGACGGCGGCGTGGTCGGCGGTGGCCGTGTGCGCGCCCCAGGGCTCCGACTCCAGGGTCGCGGTCCCGGAGGCGCGGGCGGCGATGGCGGCGCCCGCGATCCGGGCCTGGTACTTGCCCTGATGCGTGAGCAGGGCACGGTGGTTGACGTCGCCGACGGCGTACAGCCACTCGTGGCCGGTGACCCGCAGGCTGTCGTCGACCTCCAGCCAGGAGCCCGGCTCCAGACCCACGGTGTCGAGGCCGATGTCGTCGGTGCGCGGGGCTCGGCCGGTGGCGAAGAGGATCTCGTCCGCCTCGACCCGGTCGCCGGCGTCGGTGACGACCACGACCGTGCCCCTCTCGCGGGTGACCGACGCGACGGAGGTGCCGGTGCGGACGTCGACGCCGGCCTCGGTGAGGGCCTCGGCGACGAGTTCGCCGGCGAAGGGTTCCATGCGGTTGAGCAGACCCTTGCCGCGGACCAGGAGCGTGACCCGGGAGCCGAGCGCCTGCCAGGCGGTGGCCATCTCGGTGGCGACCACTCCCCCGCCGACGACGACCAGCCGCCCGGGGGCCGCCTTGGCGCTGGTGGCCTCGCGGCTCGTCCAGGGCCCGACCTCCGCGAGGCCCGGCAGGTCGGGCAGGACGGCCCGGGTGCCGGTCGAGACGGCCACGGCGTGCCGGGCGGTCAGGACCTTCCGCTCGCCGTCGGGGCCGGTGACCGTGACCGTGCGGGGCCCGGCGAGGCGGCCGTGGCCGCGGTGGAGGTCGGCCCCGATGCTGTCGAGCCATCCGACCTGGCCGTCGTCCTTCCAGTGGGAGGTGTAGTAGTCGCGGTGGGCGAGGACCGCGGCCGTGTCGAGGGGGCCCTGGACCGCCTGGCTCAGGCCGGGTGTGCGGCGGGCGTCGGCGCGGGCGATGACCGGGCGCAGCAGGGCCTTGCTGGGCATGCACGCCCAGTACGAGCATTCGCCGCCGACCAGTTCGCTCTCCACGACCGCGGTGGAGAGGCCGGCCGCACGGGTGCGGTCGGCGACGTTCTCCCCCACGGGCCCGGCACCGAGCACCACGACGTCGTACGCGATGGATTCCGTTTCCGTCATGGGGTCAGTCTGGTGGGTGGTGTGCGCACAGGCCACATGGGTACGCGCGCGGAATACGGACCAGCGCCGCCGTGTTGTGCCCACGGCTTCGCCCCCACACCGAGGAAGTAGGGATCACGCCATGACCAGCACCGTGGAGCTGACCAAGGAGAACTTCGACCAGACGGTCACGGACAACGAGTTCGTCCTGATCGACTTCTGGGCGTCCTGGTGCGGGCCGTGCCGTCAGTTCGCGCCGGTCTACGACAAGGCCGCCGAGGAGAACCCGGACCTGGTGTTCGGCAAGGTGGACACCGAGGCGCAGCCGGAGCTGGCCGCGGCCTTCGGTATCCAGTCGATTCCCACCCTGATGATCGTCCGTGACCAGGTCGCCGTGTTCGCCCAGCCGGGCGCCCTGCCCGAGGCCGCCCTGACGGACGTCATCGGGCAGGCCCGCAAGCTCGACATGGACGAGGTCCGCAAGGCCGTCGCGGAGCAGCAGGCACAGGCCGAGCAGAACGGCGCGTGACCCTGCCGAGCAGCGTGGGTGACCCGTCGGACCGCTAGAACGGGTACGGCGCGACGTCCCCGCGCACCGTCGTCCAGCGGACGTCGGTGAAGGCCTCCAGGTTGGCCTCGCCGCCGAATCGGGCGCCGGTGCCGGACGCGGCGATGCCGCCGAACGGGGCGACGGCCTCGTCGTTCACGGTCTGGTCGTTGATGTGGACGATGCCGGTCGGGATCCGCTCGGCCAGGTCGAGCCCGCGGGCGGTATCCCGGGTGACGATGCCGAGCGAGAGGCCGTACGAACTGTCCGCGGCCAGGACGGCGGCCTCCTCGATGGTCGAGAAGGGCCGTACGGGCGCGACCGGCCCGAACACCTCCTCCGCGTACGCGGGTGTGCGGTCGCCGACGTCGGCGAGGACCGTGGGCCGGTAGAAGAGCTCCTCGTGCGTGCCGCCCGCGGCCAGCCTGGCGCCCTGGGCGGTGCTCGCCTGCACCAGGCCGTGCACCTTGGCGAGCTGGCCGGAGTCGATGACCGGGCCGAGATGGACCTGACCGCGGAAGGGGTCGCCGACGGCCAGCGAGTCGGCCTTCGCCGCGAGCCGCTCGACGTACTCCGCGTACACGGACCGGTGGACGAGGTGGCGGCCGGTGGTCATGCAGATCTGGCCCTGGTGGAAGAAGGACCCCCAGGCGGCGGTGGAGATCACCGCGTCGAGGTCGGCGTCCTCCAGCACGATCATGGCGGAGTTGCCGCCTAGTTCCAGGTGTGCGCGCTTGAGGTGGCGGCCTGCGGCCTCGCCGACGGCCCGGCCGGCCGCGGTGGAACCGGTGAAGGAGATCACCGGCACCCGCGGGTCGGCGACCAGGGCCTGGCCGGCGTCCGGGCCGCCGGGCAGGATGTGCAGCAGGTCCTCCGGCAGGCCCGCCTCGGCGAAGACCGCGGCGAGCGAGAGGCCGCCGCAGACGGCCGTGCGCGGGTCCGGCTTCAGGACGACCGCGTTGCCCAGGGCGAGCGCCGGGGCGACGGAGCGGATCGAGAGGATCAGCGGGGCGTTGAAGGGCGCGATGACGCCCACGACCCCGACGGGGACGCGTCGGGTGTAGGACAGTCGGGGTGCCTCGCTGGGCAGGATCTGTCCGGCCGGGCGGGAGGCGAGGGCGGCGGCCTCGTAGCACTCCTGGGCGGCGACGTGCAGTTCGAAGTCGGCCTTGCCCGGGATGGACCCGGACTCGCGGACCAGCCACTCGCGCAGTTCGGCGGCGTGCTCGGCGAACAGGTCGCCTGCCTTGCGCAGCACGCCGGCGCGGACGAAGTGGGGAACGCGGGCCCACTCCGCCTGGGCGGAGCGGGCGGCCTCGGCGGCGGTGCCGACGTCCTCGGCGGAGGCGAGGGTGACGGTGCCGAGCGTGTCGCCGGTGGCGGGCTCCGTGATGGTGTGTTCAGGGCCCGAAAGGGTGCGGGACTGCCAGGTCTTGGGGTCGAGCAACGGCATGACGGCTCTCCGTTCGATCACCGGTGGGACTCACAGCGGGAGCGGAAGTCCCGTGTAGTGGGCGGCCAGTTCGGCAGCTGCGTGGCGGGATGCGGTGATGCGGCGCAGCCGTGCGAGCTGCATCCGGTTCTCGAACGCATCCCCGTTTGGTTGAGCATGCAACATCCTAGTCATGTCGTCGGAGAACCGGGTGGCCTGCCACACCCTGGCCAGACACAACTCGGAATACCGGTCCAGGAGTTGCGTGGACCCGGTGCCGTACAGGCCGGTGAGGGCGCGGGCCAGGAGGCGGACGTCGGACACCGCGAGGTTGAGGCCCTTGGCTCCGGTCGGCGGGACGATGTGCGCGGCGTCCCCGGCCAGCAGCAGCCGTCCGTGGCGCATCGGCTCGTGGACGTGACTGCGCATCGGCGTCACGGACTTGGCGGTGACCGGGCCGCGGCCCAGCGTCCAGTCGGCGTCGATCGCGAAACGGGCGGCGAGTTCGTCCCAGATCCGGTCGTCGGGCCAGTCCCCGGGGTCGGTCCCGTTGGGAACCTGGAGGTAGAGCCGGGAGACGGACGGGGAGCGCATGCTGTGCAGGGCGAACCCGCGCTCACCGCGCGCGTAGATCAACTCGTCGCAGGACGGCGGGACATCGGCGAGGATGCCCAGCCAGGAGTACGGGTAGTCGTGGGCGTACGTCCGGCTGCCCGCCGCCGGGAAGGCGTCACGGGCGATGCCGTGGAAGCCGTCACAGCCGACGACCCAGTCGCAGGCCAGCGTCCGCTCCCGGCCCTCGTGACGGAAACGGACGACGGGCTGCTCACTCTCCGGCTTCTCGACCGACAGCGCCTCCGCCTCGAACAACAGCGGCGGCCCGTCGGCGAGTTGCAGCGCCACGAGGTCCTTCACGATCTCGGTCTGGGCGTAGATCGTGACGGTACGGCCGCCGGTGAGAGCCGGGAAGTCGATGCGGTGGCGTTCGCCCGCGAACCGCAGCTCGATGCCGTGGTGCACCAGCCCCTCGGTGTCGAGCCGGTCGGCGGCCCCGGCCTCGTGCAGGGCGTCGACCGTGCCCTGCTCCAGCATTCCGGCCCGCTGGCGCTGTTCGACGTACTCCCGCGTCCTGCTCTCCAGGACCGCGCAGTCGATGCCGGCCCGGTACAGCAGTCGGGCCAGGAGCAGCCCTGCGGGGCCGCCGCCGATGATGCCGACCGTCGTGCGCATGGCCCGCCTCCCTGGGGATCAGCTGGAGTCGCGGTGCACCACCGTGGCTCCCAGCACCGTGTGCGTCTCGGGCGCGGCACCGGGGTTGCGCACCGCGCGGTCGACCAGTTCGGCCAGGTCGCGGCCGGACGGCAGTTCGATGTGCACGGTACTCAGTCTGGGCCGTAGCAACCGTCCGAGCATCAGGTCGTCGGCACCGATGACCGCCGCCTCGTCCGGGATGGCGACGCCCTCGTCCTGCAGGGCCCGCATCAGCAGCATCGCGTACTCGTCGTTGTAGGCGAAGACGCCGTCCAGGCCGAGCTCGCGCCAGCCGGCGGCGAGCCGGGCGGCGGCGGACTCCTCGTAGGCGAGCGGCAGCTCGGTGACCGTGGCGTCGGTGCCGTGCAGGGCCCGTCGTACGCCTTCGAGGCGGGGCGTGGAGAAGGAGCCGAGGCACGGTTCCTCGGGCACGACGACGCCGATGCGGCGCCGGCCGCGGGCATACAGGTGGGTCCCGGCGCAGTGCCCGACGGCCTCGTGGTCCATGAGCAGGGCGTGGGCGCCGTCCACGGCCTCGGGGCCGAGGGTGACCACGGCCCGGGCACCGGAGCGCTTGAGCACGGTCACACCCTTGGGATGCAGACCGGAGCCGGGCACCAGCACCGCGACCGGCCTGAGCTCGGCCCAGGCACGGGCGGCCTCGTCGCCGTGCACACCGACCGTGCCGAACTGTACGACCGTGTAGTCGAGGCGTCCGAGGGCCCACTGGAGCTCGCTGATGAACTGGCTGTAGAGCGGGCCGACCGGGAAGCTCGGCGCGGGCATCAGCACCATCCTGCTGTGCCCGGCGCGCAGACTGCGGGCGGCCGCGTGCGGCACGTACCCGAGTTCCTTCGCGGCCTCGTGGACCCGTCGGCGGGTGGGCTCACTGATCCGGACGGCGCTGGTGTTGTTCAGGACGTAGGAGACGGTCGCGCGCGACACGCCGGCCAGGCGGGCCACATCGGCGCTCGTGGGCACGGAGCGCGGTACGGGCGACGCGGGGGCGGGCGTTTTCGGTATCTGCACCATGACGTACCGCATCTTTGCAGAACCTGTGCGCACGACTTTCGTCTGGGGGAACCTTCGTGACGAAGGCGCTGGTGAGCGCGGCGGCCTAGTGCGGGGCCGACGGCGGCCCGGTCTCCGTGGCCGTCATCCGGTCGACCAGGTCGCACCAGCCGGACTCCAGGCGCTCCAGGGGCATCCCGCACTGCCTGGTGAGGTGATGGACGAGGACCGGGCTGAGATAGCCCATGAGGGTGTGGGCGAGGAGTTCGGCGTCCGCGTGCGGGGCCGCCTGCCGCAGCAGCAGGGCGACATGACTGAACAGGACGCGGCGGGCCGGGACGGAGAAACGGCGCTCCGGGCTCGGTTCGGCGGCCAGTTGCAGTTCGAGTTCGTCCGCCGAGCGGCGCAGGAGAGCGCAGCCGAACGCCCGCAGCCGCTCGGCCGGGTGCGCTCCGGGGCCCAGCGGCGGGGGGCCGCTGAGGAAGGCGGCCTGGAACTTCTTCTCGGAGTGGTCCAGCAGCGCGGTCAGCAGGCCGGTGCGGTCTCCGAAGCGCCGGAAGACGGTCCCCTTGCCGACGTTGGCGGCGGTGGCCACCGCCTCCATCGTCACGCCGGCGGCGCCGTGCTCCGCGACCAGACGGGCGGCCGCCTCCAGCAGCCGGGCCCGGTTGCGCGCGGCGTCGGCCCGCAGGCAGGGCTCCTCCTCGGCGGTCCCGACCTGGAGCAACCCGGGCCGCTCGACAGGCTCCTGGGACTGCGGGATCGGAGGCAGGACGGCGGACATGAAAACAGCGTAAAGCATCGGAACAGAACTGGACCGCGGTCCGGTTAGGATGCTAGAAAGTTAAACGGACCTCGGTCCGGATCGTAAACGGCAGTGTTTTCAGTACCCTGGAGTTTCATATGTCTGTTCGTATCCTCGCGCTCGTCGGCAGCCTTCGCGCCGGTTCGACCAACCGCCAGCTCGCCGAGGCGGCCGCCAAGCACGCTCCCGAAGGCGCCGACGTGGTGCTGTACGAGGGCCTGGCCGAGATCCCCTTCTACAACGAGGACGTCGACGTCGAGGGCAGCGTCCCGGCCGCCGCGGCCAAGCTGCGCGAGGCCGCCGGCGCGGCGGACGCCTTCCTGCTCTTCTCGCCCGAGTACAACGGCACCATCCCGGCCGTCCTGAAGAACGCCATCGACTGGCTGTCCCGTCCGTACGGCGCCGGCGCCTTCGGCGGCAAGCCCGTAGCCGTGGTCGGCACCGCCTTCGGCCAGTACGGCGGCGTCTGGGCGCAGGACGAGGCCCGCAAGGCCGTGGGCATCGCCGGCGGCCGGGTGATCGAGGACCTCAAGCTCTCCATCCCGGGCTCCCTGACCCGTTTCGCCGAGACCCACCCGGCCGACGACGCCGAGGTCGCCGAGCAGCTCACCGAGGTGGTCGCCCGTCTGCACGGCCACGCCGGCGAGGCGGTCGCCGCCTGACGCGTACCGGACCCCGGCAGGGGGCTGGAACCGCCGAATCACCGCAGGTCCCAGAGGGGGCCGGAGCCCGCGCGGGGCTCCGGCCCCCTCCTTTGCGTCGCCCTGCTCGTCACGCCACCGCCGTGGGCGCCAGGTCCCGCAGCTCCTCCAGCGCGGCCACCACCGCGGGGCGTGTGCGGCCGCCCGTGCGGGTACAGGTGAGCAGTTTGCGGTGCGGGTCGCCCGTGCAGTGCACCCGTGCGATCGGCAGGTGCGGGGTGAGGTGGGCCAGCCTCGGGATCAGCGCGACGCCGAGCCGGTGGGCGACCAGATGAGCGGTGACGTTCCAGTCCAGCGCGTGGTGCACCACGTCGGGCGTGAACCCGGCCTCACCGCACGCCGAGAGCACATGCGGACGGCACGGACTCTCCGGCACCGGGGCGATCCAGGGCTCGTGCGCCGCCTCCGCGAGGTCGACGCGGGCCCGCCCGGCCAGCGGATGGTCCTCGGGGACGACCAGGTCGAACGGGTCGTCCAGCAACGGCTGCTGGTCGAAGCGGGCGTCGCCGAGCGGCGGGTTGTGCGGGGTCGCCTCGACCACCGCCAGGTCGGTCTCGCCCTCGAAGAGCAGGTCGAAGCTCGCGGGCACCACCGCCTCCTGGATCCGGACCGCGAGCCGCGGATGCCGCTCCCGCAGCCGGACCGCCATCGGGGCCAGCAGCACCGAGACGGCCACCGGGAATCCGCTGACACGCAGCGGCCCCGCGGGTTCGCCGTGGTCGGCACGGAGGTCGAGTTCGGCCTGTTCCCAGCGGGCCTGGATGGCGTCGGCGTGCGCGAGCAGGCTCTCGGCGGCCGGGGTGAGCCGCACCCCGCGACCCTGTGGTTCGAGGAGGTCGACGCCCAGGTCGCGGGCGAGCTGGCGGATCTGCTGGGAGGCGGCGGACGGCGTGAAGTGCAGGGCGCCCGCCGCGGCGGTGACGGTGCCGTAGTGCGCCACCGCCCGCAGGACATGGAGTCGGCGCAGATCAATCATGAAGCCCACGCTTCAAGGTCGGCTCCAGAAAGTCAACCTGGACGTGTACGGAGGTGCCGACGCACCCTGGCTGTGTCGCGACGGCCCACCAGCCCTCCGCACGAAGGAGTTCCCATGATCAGCACGACCGGCACCGTCTGCCCGCACTGCGGCTGGCCCGACGACGCCGAGCCCTTCCAGGTGGTGTCCCGGCACGGCACGGCGGCGGGCGGCACGGTGTGGACCCGCTGCGGCTGCGGTTCGCTCCAGGTCCGGATCGTCGACGGCCGGGGCACCCGGATCGTCTCCCGCAGCCGTCCGGCGGCGGCTCAGCCGAGCTCGACCTGTCGCTGACCGGGCGGTGCCGCGCAGCCCTCGACCCACTCGGCGGCTCCCCGACGCGCGGGGCCAGGACACCGTGTCGATGCCCGGGCCGCCGCGGGCCGCGACGCGCCTGCCCCGTCCGACCTCGCCCGGACCTGGGGTCGCCCGGACCTGGGGTCGCGCGGACTTGGGGTCGCCCGGACCTGGGGTGGCCGACCGACAGCCGGCCCGCGCACCCGCCGGTCAAACCACGCGCTCCGCCTCGGCCTCCTCCTGCTTCTTCGAGGCCCTCAGGCTGGTGACGGTGGTGACCGCGAGGACCAGCACGATGAACCCGAGCGAGAAGGGGATGCTGATCTCCGGGACGTGGACGCCGGACTCGTGCAGTGCGTGCAGGACCAGCTTGACGCCGATGAAGCCGAGAATGATCGACAGGCCGTAGCTGAGGTGGACGAGCTTCTTGAGCAGTCCGCCGATGAGGAAGTACAGCTGCCTGAGCCCCATCAGCGCGAACGCGTTGGCCGTGAAGACGATGTACGGATCCTGGGTCAGCCCGTAGATGGCGGGGATGGAGTCCAGGGCGAACAGCACGTCGGTGGAGCCGATCGCCAGCATCACGACCAGCATCGGGGTCATGACCCGCTTGCCGTTCTCCTCGACCCACAGCTTGGTGCCGTGGTAGCGGTCGGCCACGCCGAATCGCTTCTCCACCGCTTTGAGCAGCTTGTTCTCCTGGTACTCCTCCTCGTGCTCCTCCTTGCGGGCGTCCTGGATCAGCTTCCAGGCGGTCCAGATCAGGAAAGCGCCGAAGAGGTAGAACACCCACGAGAACGTGGAGATGATCGCCGCGCCGGCCGCGATGAACGCGGTGCGCAGGACCAGGGCCATGACAACGCCGACCATCAGGACGCGCTGCTGGTACTGGGACGGCACCGCGAACTTCGCCATGATCAGGACGAAGACGAAGAGGTTGTCGACGCTCAGCGACTTCTCGGTGACATAGCCGGCGAAGAACTCGCCCGTGGGCTTGGCTCCTCCGTAGAAGAACAGCCCGATGCCGAAGAGACACGCGAGGACGACCCAGACGACGGTCCAGGTCCCGGCCTCTCTGATCGACACCTCGTGCGGTTTTCGGCCGATGAAGAAGTCCACGGCGACCAACGCGCACAGACCGGCCACGGTCAACAGCCAGACAGTCAGAGAGACGTTCACAGATACTCCTGGTACATGGGGGGCATCGACAGCGTTGTCAGCACATCCGAACCCTTCCACCGACAGCAGGTGAAGAACAGGCCATGTCCTGGTAAAGAACAGCAGGTCATATCGGGGCATGGCCGGAAGTCGCGGGCGCCCACCCGCCGGACGGCGGGCAGCTTCCGCCGTCCGGCGGCGCCCCGGAGGAGCGCCGGTGCGCGGACCATGGCGCAACGAGCCGCCGCGTTCCCGCGTGAGGAGAACCCCCATGAGCCACGTTCCGCCCCCGTTCGACCCGGAGCTCGCCGCAGCCCTGGACCTGATCAAGGACGTCCTGTCCCCCGGTCTCGCCCCGGACGAGATCGACGCCGTACGGCAGGGCCCGGGCATTCAGATGCTCGCCGAACTGGACCTCACCCTGGACGGCTGCTTCAAGGTCGAGGACCGCACGGTGCCGGGGCCCGAGGGTGCTCCCGACATCTCGCTGCTGATCTGCCGGCCGACCGCCCAGGAGTTCGTGGGCGTAGCGCAGCCGGTCCTCTACCACGTGCACGGCGGCGGCATGGTCCTCGGCAACAACAGGGTCGGCGTGGACGGTCCGCTGGCCTGGGCGAAGGAGCTGGGCGCGGTGGTGGTGTCGGTCGAGTACCGGCTGGCCCCCGAGAACCCCTATCCCGCCCAGATCGAGGACGTCTACGCCGGGCTCGTGTGGACGGCCGCGCACGCGGCGGAGATCGGCGGTGACCCGGAGCGGATCGTGCTGGCGGGCGCCAGCGCGGGCGGTGGCCTGTCCGCGGCGCTCGCCCTGCTCACCCGTGACCGCAAGGGGCCGCGCCCGCTGGGGCAGCTGCTGATGTGCCCGATGCTGGACGACCGCAACGAAACTCTCTCCTCGCACCAGATGGCGGGCCTCGGCGTGTGGGACCGTACGGCGAACGAGACCGGCTGGGGCGCGCTGCTGGGCGACCTGCGCGGTGGCCCGGACGTGCCGGCGTACGCGGCGCCGGCCCGGGCCGAGGACCTGTCCGGCCTGCCGCCGGCCTTCCTCGACGTGGGTTCGGCGGAGACCTTCCGGGACGAGGTCGTCGCCTACGCCTCCCGTCTCTGGCAGGCGGGCGGGCGGGCCGAGCTGCACGTGTGGCCCGGCGGCTTCCACGGCTTCGACGGTTTCGCCCCCCAGGCGGCCCTCTCCCAGGCGGCCCGGGCGGCCCAGCTGACGTGGCTGCGGAGGCTGTTGGGCGACTGACCGAAGCCGGGCTGCCCGCCTTCGCCCGCGCCTTCGGGGCCGTACGCCGACGGTGGTCCGGTCCCTTCGCCTCAGGGACCGTACGCCGGAAGCGATCCGGCCCCGTCCCACAAGCTCCACAAAACACGACGGCATGGCGCACCATGGACCTATGAAGGAGCTGGCCGGGCGCCTGACCGCGCTGGATCCGGACGCCGGTGCCGCCGTCCAGGTCATCGCCTATTTCGACCGACTGGCCGAGTCCCGGGCCGGTCTGGAGGCACTGGTGCGCGGGGCCGCGGTGCTGGCCGGGGTGCCCGCGCGGCTGGTCGACGCCGACCGGCGGGTGCGGGTCCGCGTGGAAGCCGACGGCACGCGCCGGGAGACGGACCTCCCGCCGGACGCCGCCTGGCCGTCGGCCGCGCTGACGCCGGGCGGGGCTCCGGCGCTGTGGCTGGAGCGGGCGCAGGCGACGCCCAGCGTGGTCGACGCGGTGATCCTCGAGCGGGCCGCCGGTGCCGTGCGCCTGGTCCTGGACCGCACCCGGGGCCGGGCTCCGGCCGACGATCCCGCCCTGGTCGAGACGGTCCTGGACGCCACGGCCCCGGAACCGGCCCGGCTGCACGCGGTCCGCGGGCTCGGCCTGGACCCGGCGGCGCCGGCCCGCGCGCTGGCCCCGCACGACGGACGCCCGCGGATCGTCCCCGCGCACCCGGAGACCGGACTCCCCGCCGGCCGGCTCGGCGTCGGCCCCGCCGGACCGGTGTTGGAGCTGCCGCACTCCTGGGCCGCCGCCCGTGTCGCCCTCCGCTTCACCGCCGACGGCACCGCGCAGGACCCCGGACCACGGGTGGTGTACGCCGACGAGCTCGGCGGTATCGCCCTGCTGGCCGACCTCGTCGCCCCCGGCTCCGAACCGGCGCCCGACGTCCGGGCGTTGGAGGCGGCCGCCGCGACCACACCCTGGCTGCTGGCCACGCTGCACGCCGTGGCGTCGACGGCGAGCCTGCGCGCGGCTGCCACCGAGAGCAACGTGCACCACTCCACGCTCCAGGACCGGCTGACCCACGCCGAACACCTGCTGGGCTGGCCGCTGCGCACGCCGCAGGGCCGGCTCAGGCTGCATCTGGCCCTGACGATGCGGCATCTGTCGCGGTCGTAGCGGTCGCACCGACGCCCGGCCGCCGGGCCCGGCGGCCCGCCCCTTCGGCGGTCAGTGGAACTCGTGCACGACCTCGATCCGGCCGACGACGTGGGCGTTGAACTCGTCGAGTTCCTCGGCGGGCACCCACAGTTCGAGGATCGTCCGCCCGCCCACCTGCCGGACGGGGTAGCGGCCTAGGAACCCGGTGTCGACTTCGAAGCGGGTGACGAAGCCCGCGCCGTCGTGCTTGACGTTCCAGTCGCGGGCGATCCGGACCGCGTAGTCCTCGTCGAGGACCGGGTAGAAGATCGGCTGTTCGGGCAGCCGCGGCGGCCAGGCCCGCCAGTCCAGCTCACGGACCAGGGCCAGCTCCGCGGGTCCGGTGGGGCGCCACAGGGTGGTCGTGGCTCGACGGCCGGTCATGGGGATCGCACTCCGTACTCGGTCCGGCCGCCTGTACGGCCGGTTCGGACCTGGACGGTATCGAGGCCGCCTTCGCGAGGGCCACTGGGTTACGGAGGTCCTTGCATGCGCGCTATAACCGCACCCGCTGGAACTTTCACACATGCCCTATCCTGGATGGCCAGCCACTTCGGGCCGGAGGAGCACGCCTCATGACCGCCACAGACCCCGCACTCACCGCTCTCGCACAGGGCTGGTGCGCCCTCTCCCTGCTGCACGGCAGGATCGAGGCCCACATCGAGCGCGCCCTGCAGGCGGGACACGACCTCAGCGTGCGCGAGTACTCCCTGCTCGACGTCCTCAGCCGCCAGCACGACGGAGAGGGCGGCCACCTCCAGATGAAGCAGGTCGCCGACGCCGTCGTCCTCAGCCAGAGCGCCACCACCCGCCTGGTCACCCGCCTCGAGGACCGCGGTCTGCTCTCCCGCTACCTCTGCCCCACCGACCGGCGCGGCATCTACACCAACGTCACCCAGGCCGGCCTCACGCTCCTGGAAGAAGCCCGCCCGACCAACGAGACGGCCCTGCGCGAAGCCCTCGACACGGCCGCCCGCACCCCCGAACTCGCGCCCCTCGTCCACGCCGTGGAAACCCTCAAGGTCCCCGCCTGAGCCCCTGCCCCGCAGGTCAGCGGGACAGGGACCGGGTGAGCCCCAGAGCCTGTCGTTTGGATCATGCCGGCGTCGCGGGGCGTGGCACGCGCATCTGCCGCGTTGCCGTCGGTTGTCGACGTCCCCCACGTCGGTTGTCGACGTCCCCCACGTCGGTTGTCGACGTCCCCCACGTCGATTGTCGACGTCCCCCAGCCTTCGGCCGGGGGTGCCCCCACCGCGTCGCCGCCCTCCTCCGCCTCGCAGCTGCAGGCACCACGCCCCGCTCGGGTCGGCCGAGAGGCGCGGTGCCTCCCAGCCGGCCTGATCCAAACGACGGCCCTAGTCCACGGTCAGCACCAGCTTGCCGCGGGTGTGCCCGTCGCGGCTGATGCGCCAGGCCTCCGCGGCCTCCGCGAGCGGTAGCGCCCGGTCGATGTGGACGGTCAGCCGGCCCTGGTCGGACAGTTCGGCGAGGGCGGTCAGGTCAGCCGGGTCGGGACGCACCCACACGTAGTGGCCGCCGTTCTCCAACGCCGTGTGGTCGGCGATGGACGCCAGCCGCTCGGGCCGCTTCAGGACCTGCCGGGACACGTCGACCGCGTCGCCGCCGACGAAGTCGAGGGCCGCGTCGACGCCGTCCGGGGCCAGTGTGCGGATCCGGTCGACGAGGCCCTCCCCGTAGGTCACGGGCTCCGCGCCGAGGGAACGTACGAAGTCGTGGTTGCGTTCGCTCGCCGTGCCGATGACCCGGGCACCGAGCGCGGCGGCGATCTGGACGCCGAACATACCGACGCCGCCGGCCGCGGCATGGACGAGGACGGTCTCGCCGGCGACGACACCGACGCGCTGGATCGACTGGTAGGCGGTCAGGCCGGCCAGCGGCGCTCCGGCGGCCTGCTCCCACGAGAGCGAGGCGGGCTTGCGCGCCAGCATGCGCACATGGGCGGAGACCAGCTCGGCGTAGGTCCCGAGCTGCACCGAGTCCTTGCGGACATAGCCGAACACCTCGTCGCCGGGTGCGAACTCCTCGACGTCCAGTCCGACGCGCTCGACGACCCCGGCCACGTCCCAGCCGGGGATCATCGGGAAGTGCGTCTCCATGAGGGCGTCGAGGAGCCCCTCTCCGAGTTTCCAGTCCACCGGGTTCACACCGGCCGCCTTGACGCGGACGAGGACCTCTCCGGGAGCCACCTTGGGGTCGGGGTGGTCCGCGAGCTTCAGATCATCGGGCTGACCGTACTTCTGCAGTGTCATTGCCTTCATCCCTCCATGAAAGCAAACGGCGTTTGCAATCAACCCGCGCCTGTAATTACCCGCCACCTCTCGACCGCCGCCCCTCCCCGGGACCCCTCCGCCCAGGTGAGTGGCCTTGATCACCGTTGACCAGCTCGCGGGCGCGGCCGTACAAAGGGCCGTATGAGCCTGCCGCAGCTTCCTCTGTCCGGGATCACCGTGGTCAGCCTGGAGCAGGCGGTGGCCGCCCCCTACGCCACGCGTCAACTCGCCGACCTCGGCGCCCGGGTCATCAAGGTGGAGCGCCCTGGCGACGGCGACTTCGCGCGCCGCTACGACACGACCGTGCACGGCCACTCCAGCTACTTCGTGTGGCTCAACCGCTCCAAGGAGTCCCTCACGCTGGATCTCAAGGACCCCCGGGGCCTCGACATCCTGCACGAACTCCTGGACGGCGCCGACGTATTCGTGCAGAACCTCGCACCGGGCGCCGCCGACCGGCTCGGCCTTGGCGCGGCGGCCCTCCAGGAGCGCCGGCCGCGGCTGATCCCGTGCACGATCTCCGGCTACGGCACGAGCGGCCCGTGGGCCGACCGGAAGTCCTACGACCTGCTGGTGCAGTGCCAGACGGGGCTGGTCTCGCTGACCGGCACCGCCGACGAGACGGCCCGCGTGGGAGTCTCCGTCGCCGACATCGCGGCCGGCATGTACGCCTACACGGGCGTCCTCACCGCCCTGTACACCCGCGCCACCACCGGGACGGCACATCCCGTGGAGGTGTCCCTGTTCGAGGCGCTGGCCGAGTGGATGGGCCAGCCCGCCTACTACACCCGCTACGGCGGCACCCAGCCGCCCCGCCTGGGAACCCAGCACGCCACCATCGCCCCCTACGGCACCTACACCGCCGCCGACGGCAAGGACGTGCTGTTCTCCATCCAGAACGAACGGGAGTGGGTGGCCCTGTGCGCCGGCTTCCTCGGGCGGCCCGAGCTGGCCGACGATCCGCGCTTCGCCACCGGCTCCGCCCGGGTCGCCCACCGCGAGGAGCTCAACACCGTCGTCGCCGAGCGGGTCGCGTGCTCCGACGCCGCGGAGATCCTCGAGGACCTGGAGGGCATCGACATCGCCTGCGCCGGCGTCAACGACGTCGCCGCGTTCCTCGACCACCCGGTCCTGGCCGGCCGGGACCGCTGGCGCGAGGTGGGTGTGCCCGGCGGGGCCCTGGTGGAGGCGCTGGTGCCACCGGCCGACCTCGCGGGCCTGCCCGCGCGCATGGACCCCGTGCCCGCCGTGGGCGAACACACCGAGGCGATCCTCACCGAACTCGGACGCGACGCCGCCGACATCGAGGCGCTGCGTGCCGACGCCGTGGTCTGAGCGGTCCTCCGCGGCCGGGGCTCACCGGGCCACCGCGACCTCGGCGTCGGAGTACCGGGTGGTCAGACGCTCGTCGGCTGGTTGCGCGCGACCCTGAACCCCACGTCGTCGACACGGAAGGTGGGGTGGCTGCGGCGCCGTACGGACGCCCGGCAGCTCCACTGCTCGTCGAACCAGCCACCGCCCCGCAGCACCCGGTAACTGCCGTAGACCTCGGGGTCGTAGAGGTCCCAGCACCACTCCCAGACGTTGCCGAGCATGTCGTACAGGCCCCACGGGTTGGGCCGCTTGGTGCCCACCTCGTGGATCCGCTCCTCGGAGGTGCCCCGGTACCAGGCGATCTCGTCGAGCGGCCCGTAGCGCGGTCCGGTGGTGCCGGCGCGGCAGGCGTGCTCCCACTCCGCCTCGGTCGGCAGCCGGTAGCCGTCGGCGCCCGCGTCCCACTCGGCTGTCTCACCGTCGGGGTGGACGCGGTAGGCGGGTGCCAGGCCCTCCAGTCGGGACAGGTCGTTGCAGAACCGGACGGCGTCTGTCCAGGACACGCTCTCGACGGGGAACCGGTCGCCCGCGGCGCCGCCCGGCCGGGCTCCGGTCACCCGGTCGTACAGCTCCCGGGTGACCGGACGCGCCGCCAGCAGGCAGGGTGCGAGCTTCACCTCCCACCTGCGTTCGGTCCGCCGGTCCGACAACGTGACCTGTCCCGCCGGTACGGCGACCATCTCGTGCTCCGGGTTCGTGTCCACCCGCGGATGATCTCACCCGGCGGGCGGCCTCCCCAGGGCGGTTCCTCGCCGTTCCCGGCACTCCCGGCACTCCTGGCGCTCCTGGCCCTTCCTCGACCTTCGTCGCCCTTCCGCGCAGACCTGAGCCGAGAGTTCAGCCTCTCCGGTCGAGCGCGATGGCGGCGGCCGGGCAGACGCTCGCCGCCTCGTGAACGGCCGGGCGCAGTACCGCGGGCGGCTCCGCGTCGAGCAGGACGACCACGCCGTCCTCGTCACGCTGGTCGAACACGTCGGGCGCCACCATCACGCACTGCCCGGCGCCACAGCACTTCACTTCGTCCACGGTGATCCTCATCGCGCCCCTCCTGGTCCCGACGTGCCCGTCACCACCGCACCGGCAGCTCGTGCAGCCGGCCGACGACGAGGCCCTCGACGCGGCGCAGTTCGTCGGCCCCGACCGCGAGGTCGAGGGTGGGCAGGCGGCGCAGCAGGACGTCGAGCACGACCTGCAGTTCGGTGCGGGCCAGTGGCTGCCCGAGGCAGGAATGGGCGCCGGCACCGAAGGCGAGGTGCGGGTTGGGGCTGCGGCCCAGGTCGAGTTCGCCGGCACTCTCGAACGCGGAGTCGTCCCGGTTGGCCGCGGCCATGCTGCACACCACGGTGGTCCCGGAGGGCAGCAGCCCGCTGGAGATCTCGGCGTCCTCGTGCAGGAACCTCGGCAGCCCGAAGCCGCCGTTGGGGTCGAAGCGGAGGATCTCCTCCACGGCCGTCCGCACCAGGGTCCGGTCGGCGGCCAGTCGCTCCCAGTGCCGGCGGTCGGCCAGCAGCATGGCCACCATCTTGGCGATCATGCTCGCGGTGGTCTCGTGTCCGGCGACCAGCAGTGCCTGTGCGGTGGCGACCAGCCCCGCGTCGCTCATCGGCCGACCCTCGGCATCGGTGACGGCGAGGAGTTCGCTGAGCAGGTCGTCGCCCGGCTGCTCGCGTTTGGTGTCGACGAGGTCGGTGAGACAAGCGGTGAACTCGTGCTGCGCGGCGTCGATCTCGGTCCCGCTGTACTCGGTCAGGCTGAGGGTGACGTCGGACCAGTGCGCGAACCTGTCCCGGTCGCTCTCCGGGGCGCCGAGCATGTCGCAGATGACCCAGACCGGCAGCGGGAAGGCCAGGTGCGTGACGAGGTCCGCCGGTTGGCCGTGTTCGAGCATCCCGTCGACGAGCCGGTCGGCCGTCGCCTCGATGCCGGGACGCAGGGCGGCCATCCGCCTGGCGGTGAACCACTTGCCGACCATCCGGCGCCAGCGCGCGTGTCCCTCGGCGGCGAGGGTGTTCGCCACCGGGCTGTTGAACAGCCCGCCCGACTCGGTGTCGATGATCCTGGCCGCGCCCGGGGCGTTCAGCTCGCGCGTGAACCGGGGGTCGGCCAGCACGCTCCGGACGTCCTCGTACCGCGTGACCAGAGCCGCTTCGTCACCGCTGGGCAGCTTCACCCGCGCCACCGGGCACTGCTGCCGCAACCGGGCCCACTCCGCGGGCGGTTCCAGGGCGGCGGGGGCGGGAAGCGGGTAGTCCAGCGGCTGCTCGATGGGTACGTCGCTCAAGTGGGCCTCCTGTGGGGGGAGAGGTGGGGCTCCGAGAGCCCAGCCAAGCCACCCCACAGGAGCAAAGTCAAGCAGTTGACTTAAAAACCGGCCAGCTGGACCGGCCCGCCCGGCGACGGATCATCGGGGCGTCGGATCAGAGGCCGTAACGGCTCTTGAGGTGACGCCAGAAGTCGCGGAACATCCACTTGTCGAACTCCGTGATCTGCGCGGCGCTGCCGGCCTTCATGAGGAAGCAGCACTGGCCGGTCGGCGTCCAGTCGTAGAAGTCGTCGAGGCCGAAGGTGTGGCCGACTTCGTGCAGGTAGATGTGGATGTTCTCCTGGTTCAGCGCGCCGGTGAAGTACTCCTGTCCGACCCGCTGCCCCCAGTCGCCGCCGGCACCGCCCTGGAATCCCTTGGTCAGCCACAGCGACTGGTCGTAGTGACGGGCCGCGCCGCCCGGGCACTTCGAGTAGTTGCCGTCCTGATGGAAGAAGCGCCCGCAGTCCGGCGCGCACTGCGGGGCGCCGCCCTCGTCCAGGTTCCCGGCGTAGATGTCGACGGAGTTGTCCGTCCACTGCAGGGTCGACCGGTTCTTCACCGCCCAGCCGACGATGTTGACGGGGACGTTGGTGTAGGGCCAGGCGTTGTGGCCCGTGCCGCCCTCGACCATGACCGACATCCACTTCCCGAACTGCTTCTTCAGCGCGGTGTGGATCCGGTCGCGCAGGGCGGCGCTGACGGGGGCGTCCGACTCCCAGCGGACGCAGTAGTTGACGCTTCCCCTGTTGGCCATGACCTGGTCCCAGCCGTAGTTCCGGAAGCCGTAGAGGTTGGGGTAGGTCGACTGGACGTGGTTCCAGACCTCGTTGAGGGGTTGGACCAGGTTGGCGGGCGGGTTCCAGGTGTCGGCGGCCTGCCCTGGCGGGACGGCTGCGATGACCGGGGTGCCGGTGGCCTGTCCGGCGGCGGCGGCGGCCTGTCCGGCAGCGGCTGCGGATGCGGCCGCGACCGGGGACGCCGCGGTCGGTGCCGAGGGCGCCGCGGCCTGGGCCGGGCTGATCGCCAGGCCCGGCGCTGCGAGGATCGCCGCCAAGGCGGCTAAGACGGCGACCAGACGCGCAATGCGGGTGCGCATGGTGAACTCCCTTGGTGGGGGTACGGGATTTCCCCCTCAGGTCGCCACCGACCGCCGACAGGTTGCCGTGAACATGGCAGAAACGGCCCAGGCGGCACACGACGAGGTCGCCGTGTGCCGCCTGGGCCGTTGTCGTGAGGCCTTCGCGGCGAGATGGTCGTGAGCCGCCTGCTGCTCAGGAGGCCGGCAGTGCGTCCACGGGCAGCTCCGCAGCCGGAGGTGCCACTGCCGGAAGGTCCGCTGCGGGGAGTTCCGACACGGGCAGCTCCGCCGCCGGAGGTTCCGCCACCGGCAGCTCTGCCGCGGGCAGTCCGCCGCCCAGCAGCCCCGTGACCAGTCCGATCACCGGCGTCAGAAGCCCGGTCACCGAGCCCAGCACCGCGCCCAGGTCGAGCGAGGTCAGCGAGCTCACCAGCCCGTCGACCGCCGACTGGAGGGACGTGAGCAGGTCCGACACGGGGTCGGCGGCCGCCGCCGCGGTCGCCGGGACGGCGGAGGCCGCCAACCGCTGCTGCACGGCGGTGTGCGCGGTCCGTACGGACTTCGCGTACGCCGCCGCCTCGGCCGCGTCGAGACGGCCGCCGTTCGTCGCGGCGATGGAGCTCACGGCGTCGACCAGTGGAGTGACCACCTCGGCGCGGTCCGCACGCTCCAGCGCGTCGAGCCGTTTCACGACCGCGTCCGCCGCGGGCGCGGACCACGCGACCGCGGCCCGGTCCGCGGCCTCTGACGAGATGTCGCTCACGGCGGCGGCCGTGCCGGCCGGCACGAGCAGCAGGGCCGAACACAGCAGTGGCGGCAGCAGGAGACCGCGGGATACCAGGGGGCGCATGCACGTTCCTTTCGAAATCGCTGTTCCTGCGATCACCGTGGAAAGCACCCCGGCCCGCCGCAACCGGTGCCGCGGCTACTTCCCCTCGCCCTCCCCTCACCTCAGAGGCACTGACCAGCAGCTTTCCCCGAACGCAGAGCCGCTTTACCCAGCACGGCCCGTTCGTCCGTCAGGGTGCGGCACGGCTCGGGCCTGGAAGCGGGCCTGGACGGCAGCGCGGGTCGCGGTCGGCCACGAGGCCATCGGCACCCGGTCCGGTCACCCTTCAGAGCGGAGACTCCTCCTCGGGTCGCGTGGCCTGCATGAGCACCGCGGCCACGTCTTCCGTCAGCAGCTCGTCGAGGATGCGGCGGAAGGCACCGTCGCCGAGGGCAGCCCTCTGTCGGCAGAGCCAGTGGAGGGATATGTCGGGCGGACTTCCGATCTCCATTTGCAACTCCAGTGCCTGCAGCGTGTAATGCACACCCTCTGCGGGGCGTCGCTGCTTGGTACGGAGCACCCCCAGCTGGCCGTAGCTGGTGGCGATTCCGGCCCGGTTACCGAGCTCCTCCTCGATGCCGAGAGAGGCGCGATAGAGCTCCTCCGCCTCCTCGTAGTCGCCCTGTTCCTCCGCGATCATGCCGAGCTGGTGGTAGCCACCGGCGACACCGGCCCGATCACCAAGCTCCTCCAAGATGGCGAGGGAGGCGCGAAAGCGCTTCTCCGCCTGACCATACTCCCCCCGCAGGTGCGCGATGATGCCGAGCTGGTGGTAGCCACCGGCGACACCGGCCCGATCACCGACCTCCTCCAAGATGGCGAGGGAGGCTCGATAGCGCGCCTCCGCCCCTTGGTAGTCGCCCCGCAGGTACGCGATCATGCCGAGCTGGTGGTGACCACCGGCGACACCGGCCCGATCACCAAGCTCCTCCAGGATGGCGAGGGAGGCGCGATAGCGCTCCTCCGCCACCTCGTAGTCGCCCCGCAGGTGCGCGATGATGCCGAGCTGGTGGTAGCTGGTGGCTATACCGGCCCGGTTACCGAGCTTCTCCTCGATGGCGAGGGAGGCGCGATAGCGCTCCTCCGCCACCTCGTAGTCGCCCCGCTGGTACGCGATCATGCCGAGCTGGTGGTAACCACTGGCGATACCGGCCCGGTTACCGAGCTTCTCCTCGATGGCGAGGGACGCGCGATAGCGCTCCTCCGCCACCTCGTAGTCGCCCCGCAGGTGCGCGATCATGCCGAGCTGGTGGTAACCACTGGCGATACCGGCCCGGTTACCGACCTCCTCCAAGATGGCGAGGGACGCGCGATAGCGCTCCTCCGCCTGACCGTAGTCCCCCTGCGCCTGCGCGACGATGCCTAGTTGGTGCGTGCAGACGGCGGCAGGATGGGAGCGGGCGGGGAGCCAGGTGAGGGTTTCCTCAAGCAACCGCTGTTCCCAGTCCAAGGCTCCCCAGGTGTGCAACTGCGAGCAGACGTGCCATGTGGGGATGAGGGCTTGGTCGATGTCGCCGGCCTGGTGATGGTGGTGGCGTGCTTCGATCAGCTGCATGACGCCGTCGGCTCGGGACTGGGGCCAGACGTTGACGCGCCATCGCCAGTAGGCGGCAGCCCGCCGGTGAGCGGCGTCGAGGGTGTCGGCCCGGGCGCGTCGGCGGAGGGCGTCGGCGGTCCAGTGATGCACCGTCAGCCCGCTGGGCAGGCTGCCCGGCTCGTCCTGAGGGGCGGGGGCCGGGGAGACCAGCCCGAGGTCCAGCAGTCGGTTCAAAGCATTCGCTGCCTTGGTGTCCCAGTCGACGGGGGGTCTCTGCAGCTCCGCCCAGACCGCCGTGTATTCGGCGATCGTCTCAGGTGGCAGGCCGTAGTCGTCCTCCGGTCCCGCTCCTGTCGCGCGCGCCTGCTCGATGAGTGTGTTCAGCGAGTGGACGCGCTGCCGGACCGCGGGGTCGGGCTCGGGGAACGCGGTGAGATCGGACAGTTGCCAGGCGGCCCCGGTCTGGTCGACCGGGGTGCGGTAGACGGCCAGCCCGTCCAGCAGCGGCCGTGCCCCCGGCACTTGTTCGATCTGGGCGAGCAGGGTGTCGAGGAGGATGTCGTCGACAGCGAGAGTGACGGTCTCGGCCAGCGCGGTGTCCAGGTCGCCTCCCACGCCCGCCAGCCAGCGTTCGGGATCGGATATGCCGCGGCTTTCCAGTGCGGCTTCCATGCGGTCGGCGATGTCGGGGAAGCGTGCCTGTCCACCACGCAGTAGGGCGTCGAGGTACTCCAGGGCGCGCGGGTGGCCTCCGACATCGGCGTAAGCACGGTGCTGGTCTGCGGGGCTGAGGGCGTCGAGGCCGGGCAGCCGCCACATGAGCTTGCGGGTCTCCGCCAGTGAGAGCGGTCCCAGATGATGGGTGGTGAGGCGCCGGTGGGCGCGCCGGGGCAGGGTGAAGGGGTAGCGGCTGGTGACCAGCAGCCGGGATCGCGGACTGGCTGCCGTCCACGCGGCCAGCAGATCCGCCAGCTCCGGGTCGGCAGGCTGCCGCCCGTCACCGGACGGCGTGGGGGTGAGCAGGTCTTCGGCGTTGTCCACGATCAACACCGCCTGGAGGCGCGGCAGCACGATCTGCCGAATCAGCTCCCAGCGCTCCTGCCACGGCGCTCGGGCGTCCGTCAGCTCTACCGCTGCCCGCCGCAGCGGGTCGTTCTCCGGCAGGCCTTCGGTCGAACAGTAGGTGCTCAGGCGCAGCCGGAGGGCCTGCAGGACGGCGTCGACGGTGCGGGTCGTAGTGGCGGAGACCGGCACGATCAGCCGGTTGTGGGTGCCGTAGTGGTGCAGGAGTTCGGCGGCCAGGGTTGATTTGCCGACGCCGCCGATGCCATGCACCAACACTCCGGCCGTCTGGGGGTCGCGCAGCGCGGCCAGCAGGTGGCGCAGTTCGGTGCGGCGGCCGACGAACTCGCCGACCTTGCGGACCACCATGCCCTCCTCCAACACCGCCTCCGGCTCCAGCGGCACCTGGCCGACGCTGTGGGTGCGGTCGAACAGCGGCAGCGGCGGACCGGCCAGGAACAGGGCTGGAGTCGCCCATTCCGTGCACGCGGCGAACGGATCGCTCTCCGGCAGCTCCCGGCGCCGCGCCTCCAGGGTGCGGCGCGCTTGGGACAGCGCGGTCAGCGGATCGGGGTGCTCCGCACGGGCCAGCGTCCTGTAGATCTCCGCGGCCAGCTCGGTGGCGTAGTGGTCGGTGACGGATTCGGTCATCGCCAGCACCGCCGGCACCCCTCGCGCCGGCAACTCACGTGCCAGACCGGCCCGAGCCCGCCCCTGCTCACGCGCGTCCTCCACCGCGGGTCCTTCAGCGCCGGAGTCCGATCCTTCCTCCGCAGCGACAGAGGGAGCTGGGGTACGGGCCGTGGAGCAGCCCGCCAGCACCACCAGCGGCACGACCCGACCGGTGGGCAGGCCTTCCGTCAGAAAGCGCTCCGCGTCGACCTCGTCGGCCTGGCCCCGCTCGTCCTCCAGCAGGAGCACCCCGGGGCCGGCGTGGCAGGACAGGTGCAGGACATGGAACCGCTCCCGTTCCAGGGCGGCGCGGATCTCGGCCAGGCTGCCCCAGTTCAGCACCCGCACATACGCGCCGTGGCCTGCCCGCGCCGGGTCGACCGCGTCCAGGATCCGGCCCAGCTCCCGCTCGTAGTCGAGGAGTTCGCCACCGCCGGCCTCCGGACTCGCCACCACCGCCAGAATCCGCAGCGGACCCGGCACCTGCACCGCCACCGGAGCACTCTCCCGTGCGACGGCGCGGTACAACTCGACCTGCTCCGACAGCACCAAGGGCCCTGTCCCCGCGACGGACAGGGTCTCCCACGGCAGGTCCACCCACTGCGGGTCGTCCACCGCCAGTCCGATCCGCAACGACGCATGACGCGCCCTTGCCAGCTCCTCCTGCTCGGCCAGCGCTGCCGCCACCTCACCGCACACGAACCGCTCGCTCAACGCCTCGCCCACAGCGGTCAGCATCCCGGCGGGCCCTCCCGAAGCGGTCACGTCCTCCGCCGGCGGCAGCTGCCGCGTGGCCAGGCCGAACGAGGCCCGGTCGCGAGACCGCTGCAGCAGCCACAACCGCTGCTCGAGAAGGTGATCCACACCGCGCGGCCGGCAGGATGCCTCGCCGCTCGCGGTGGAGAACGTCACCATCGACGTGCCGATCCGTAACTCCGCCTGCGTGGGGCCGTCCGGCCGGTAGGCCACGGCGTCGGGAATGACCAGCGGCCCGCCACGCTCCGGGCGCCGCGTCGACGGTCGCCCGCGCAGGGCCCGCTCCAACTGCCGTACCAGGCTCTCGTACTGGGCCGGAGAGGCGACGTGGCGGAAGTCGACGTACAGACGGGCAGCGATGAAGGGCGGCAGGTCCACCTCGCCCACCACGACGGGGATGAGAGGTTTGCCCTGCTCCACGGCAGCGGTCACGGCGGCTGCGAATTCCAGGCCGCACCACCCCGACTCCACCCAGCGCCGACTGACCACAGCCACCACGGCGCCGGCCTCTGTCAGCCCGTCCTGCAACCGTGTCGCCACCTGATGGCCCGGGACCATCTCCCACTGGTCCAGCCACAGGTCGAGGCCCAGTCGATGCAGGTTGTCCGCCAGGGTGGTCACCCACGGCACATCCTCGTGCGCATACGAGACGAACGCATGGAACCGCCGGACCTCAGCCACACCGCACCCCCGAACCGGGCCCCCGCGACGTGAGCGCCCCCGGCCACTGCTCTTCAAGCTGGTCACACAGTAGAGCAGCTTATGAGCCTGTAAGCCTGCGGTGACTCGATTGCCCCGCATCGGCGGCTGCCGATCGCCCGGGGCAGGGTGTCGAATGCGCCGGATCCCGATCGACGCGAGGGTGAAGGCAGGACAACCCGGAACCCCAGGAGCATCCCATCGTGACCGTAACCGCGGATCTGGCCATCTCCCTCGACGGCTGCGTCGCCGGCAGCGACGTCTCCGTCGACAACCCCGGAGGTGACGGCGCCGAGCCGCTCTTCGAGTGGATCCACAACCTGGCGAGCTGGCGGGAGCGCCAGGGCATGACGGGCGGGGAGGAGAACCGTGACTCCGAGCTGATGCGTGAGTGGTTCGACGCCACCGGAGCGGTGGTCATGGGGCGGATGATGTACGACACGGGCGAGGGGTTCTGGGGCGACAACCCGCCGTTCCGGACCCCCGTCTTCGTGCTCACCCACCGCCCCCGGCCGACCCTGGTCAAGGAGGGTGGCACCACCTTCACCTTCGTCACCGACGGGATCCACAGCGCCCTCGAACAGGCGAGAGCCGCCGCCGGGGACGCCAACGTCGACATCGCGGGCGGCGCGAGGACGGTGCGGCAGTACCTTGAGGAGGGGCTCATCGACGAGCTGCAACTGCACGTGGTGCCCGCTCTTCTCGGGGAGGGGCTGCGGCTCTTCGAGGGACTGGGTGCCCGGCGGAATCTCGAGACGGTCCGGGTGGTCGAGACCCCCCTCGCCACCCACCTGAAGTACCGCTTCGTGAAGTGATCAGAGGCGTGCGGTCAGGGTGGAGGAGAACTCCTCCGCCCTGGCCAGTTGAACGCGCAGGTCCTCGATCCGCCGCTGGACGGCCTGGTCGAAGCCGCGGATACGCTCCAGCAGTTCCCCGCGTTCCTCGGGCGGCAGTTCCTCGCCGGAGTCGAGCCGGTCGGCGGCGTCGAGCAGGGCGCGCATCTCGTCGAGGGTGAAGCCGAGCGGCTTCATGCGGCGGATGACCATCAGGCGGGTGACGTCGGCCTCGGTGTAGAGGCGGAAGCCGCCCTGCGAGCGCGCGGACGGGATCACGAGCGCGGCGTCCTCGTAGTGCCGGATGGTGCGCAGCGACAGCTCGGTCCGTGCGGCGACCTCGCCGATCTGCATGTGCTCGCTGCTCACGCGGGGTGCCCTTCTCGTGTCTCGCCGCGGCGCCGCGGACGCGGGCGCCATCTCTACTCTAACGTTAGGGTAGAGTTCCCGGGGTGCCGGGCCGGCTGGTGTCGTGGCGTTTCCGTGGCGCCGTTTCCGTGGCGCCGTTTCCGTGGCGCGGGTTCCGTCCCGTGACCGTCCGTCGGTCGTACCGGGGCCGACGACGCCCCCGGTGGAGCCCGTCGTCCGCCGCCCGCGGACCTGCCGGAGGATCCCCGCCCTCCGCGGACTCCGTGCCCCTGACGCACTCCACGCCTTCCGCGCGCCCGCCTGACACCGGGTGTGCCCGAGCACGACAGGTTCCTCTCGTCTTGTCCTCCTCCGCACTGTCCCCGGCCGCGTGGCTGCGTGGCTCCCGACGTCCGTCCTGGCTGTCCGACCCGAAGGTGCTGCGCACCGAGGTGCTGGCCGGCCTCGTCGTCGCCCTCGCCCTGATCCCGGAGGCGATCTCGTTCTCGATCATCGCCGGGGTCGACCCGGCGATCGGCCTGTTCGCCTCGTTCACCATGGCCGTCACCATCGCCGTCGTCGGCGGCCGACCGGCCATGATCTCCGCCGCCACCGGCGCCGTCGCCCTGGTCATCGCCCCGCTCAACCGGGAGCACGGCTTCGGCTACCTGGTCGCGGCCGTCATCCTGGCCGGTGTCCTCCAGATCGTCCTCGGCGCGCTCGGGGTGGCGAAGCTGATGCGGTTCGTGCCGCGCAGCGTGATGGTCGGCTTCGTCAACTCCCTCGCGATCCTCATCTTCATGGCCCAGGTGCCGGAGATGACGGGCGTACCGTGGCCGGTCTACCCGCTGATCGCGGCAGGGCTCGCGCTGATGGTGTTCTTCCCGAAGGTCACCACCGTGGTCCCGGCGCCGCTGGTGTCCATCGTCATCCTCACCACCATCACCCTCGCGGCCGGCATCGCGGTCCCGACCGTGGGCGACAAGGGCGAGTTGCCGTCGTCCCTGCCCGTGCCCGGCCTGCCGGACGTGCCGTTCACCCTCGACACGCTCACCACCGTCGCCCCGTACGCGCTCGCCATGGCTCTGGTCGGTCTGATGGAGTCGCTGATGACCGCCAAGCTGGTCGACGACATCACCGACACCCGTTCCTCCAAGACCCGCGAGTCCGTCGGGCAGGGCGTCGCCAACATCGTCACCGGGTTCTTCGGCGGCATGGGCGGTTGCGCGATGATCGGCCAGACGATGATCAACGTACGGGTCTCCGGTGCCCGCACCCGCCTGTCGACGTTCCTCGCGGGCGCGTTCCTGATGGTGCTGTGCGTCGTCTTCGGGCCGGTGGTCTCCGACATCCCCATGGCGGCGCTGGTCGCGGTGATGGTCATGGTGTCGGTGGCCACCTTCGACTGGCACTCCGTCGCCCCGGAGACCCTCAAACGCATGCCGGCCGGGGAGATCACCGTCATGGTGGTCACCGTCGTATGCGTGGTCGCCACCCACAACCTCGCCGTCGGCGTGGTCGTCGGCTCGGTCACCGCGATGGTCATCTTCGCCAAGCGCGTCGCCCACCTCGCCGAGGTCACCGCCGCCCCCGGCCCCGACCGCGCCACCGTCGTCTACCGGGTCACCGGCGAGCTGTTCTTCGCCTCCTCCAACGACCTCGTCGGACAGTTCGACTACGCCACCGAAGCCGACAAGGTCGTCATCGACCTGTCGGCCGCCCATATCTGGGACGCCTCCTCCGTCGCCGCCCTCGACGCCGTGGAGACCAGGTACGCGCAGCGCGGCAAGACCGTCGAGATCACCGGGCTGAACGATCCGAGCGCCCACCTCCACGGCAGGCTCAGCGGCGAACTCACGCCCGGCCACTGACCGACCGAAGCGGACGAAACCCCGGCTCGACGGAAGCGGACAGCGGGCCCCGGCTCGACAGCCGGGGCCCGCCCGCGTTCAGCCCGCACTCATCCGGGCAGGGTTGGTCAGGCCAGCGCGGTCACCGGCACGAACGAACTGTCCTGCCGGAACAGGGCGGTCCCGTCGGTGCGGTCCACCCGGAGCTGGTAGTTGTAGTGGCGCAGGTAGTAGCCCGGGTAGTTGTACGACTCGAAGCGGAGCGAGTTGCTCGTGCTGCCGGTGCGGGCGATGAACGTGGCGTCCTTCGCGAACGTCGACGTGCCGTTGTTGGCGTCGAAGCGGGCGCGGAAGTCCCAGTGGCGCAGGTAGTTGCCGGCGGCGTCCCGGAAGGAGTAGCCGCCCGCGTCGGCGAGGCCGGCGACGACCGTGAAGGTGGCGGCCTGCTTCTCCGCGGTGGTGCTGGAACCGCTCACCACGGGGAGGTTGAGCAGGGACGACTGGGACTGCCAGTAGCGGGTGGAGAAGTTGGCCGACTGGAACGAGCGGGTGACGTTGCGCGCCAGGCTCGGGCCGCCCGAAACGGTCTCCTTGATCACGGTGAAGTGGCGGGCCGTACCGGAGACGACGGGCAGCGCGGCCGGCGCGGACCAGGTGGCGAAGGTGTCGTAGCTGTCGCTGTAGTAGTAGGTGCCGTCGCCGTAGCCGTCGAAGAAGATCCGCCAGCCGCCGTTGTCGAGCTGGACCAGAGCCGGGCCCTCGCGGTAGCTGCCCCAGCCGGCCCAGTTGCCGGTGCGGCTGATCGTGTAGGGGCCGTTGAGGCTGGAGGCCGTCGCGTACTCGATGTACTTCGTCGTCTCGTTCTTGGTGAACGCGTGATAGGTCGAGCCGATCTTCACGATGTACGTGTCGATGTGGTTGGCACCGATGCCGGACAGGGCGACCGGTGAACTCCACGCGGTGAGGCTCGAGTTGGTGGCTCTCAACCGGTAGGGCGTGAAGATCCACTGGTCGTTGGCCGTCGAGCAGGACACGATGACGTTCACGCTGCCGTCGCTGTCGACGAACCACTCCGGCGCCCACGCCCGGGACAGGTTGGCGATCGGGACCGTGTAGTCGTACAGGAAGGTCCAGTTGACCCGGTCCAAGCTGCGGGCGAAGCCGATCGTGGTGCTGACGTCCTGCCAGGTGTGCGTGGTGTAGGTGATGTAGTAGTAGCCGTCGGTGTGCTTGAAGATGCTCGCGTCGCGGATGCGGTTGCTGGGCGGTGTGTAGGCCGACGACTTGGCCAGCCGGAAGTCGGTGGCGTCGTCGGACTGGTAGACGTTCACGGTGCCGTCGTTACTGTTGAGGAACGGCACGATCGTGTAGCGGGTGGCGGAGCCGCTCGGCGGGGCCGCGGCCGAGGCCGTACCGAGCAGGCCGGGCGTCTGGCCCAGCAGTACGGCCGAGGCGGGCAGGGCGGCCATCGCGCGCAGCAGGGCGCGACGGGACGGCGTGGGCGGCGATGAGGTCACGTGCGGCTCCTAGGTCCAACCGAAGACTCGATGTCCAGCATTTCGAACACAGTTCGGCAAGTCGGTCAGAAGGTAGAGGTGAGGCGTGCGCACGTCAATGCTTCGCACACGACCCGATGACGCCTGTGTGAACGCTGTGCCGCGTGATGATCCGCCTGGCGACGCGCCGCAGGTGCCAGCGATGTTCGAGATCCCGTACCGCGGCGCCCCGCCGGACGTTACCGTTCGGTAGACGACGTCGTCCCGGAGGTGCCCGCATGCCGCTCGACCGTTTCGCAGGCCTCGCGGAGTCCGCCCGCGCGCTCGCCGCCGCCGAGGTCACGTCCCGTGCGCTGGTGGAGCGGGCGCTGGCGCGGATCGAGGCCACCCGGACCTCGCTGAACGCCTTCCGGATCGTACGGACCGAGGCGGCGCTCGCCGAGGCGGAGGCCGCCGACAAGGAGCTGGCGGCCGGGGTGCGCAAGCCGCTGCTCGGGGTGCCGGTGGCCGTCAAGGACGACATGGACGTGGCCGGCGAGCCCACCGCGTTCGGCTGCCGGGGCGAGTTCCCGCCGGTCGCCGAGGACGGCGAGGCGGTCCGGCGGCTGCGCGCGGCCGGGGCGGTGATCGTCGGCAAGACCAACACCTGCGAGTTCGGGCAGTGGCCGTTCACCGAGGGGCCCGCCTTCGGCGCGACCCGCAATCCGTGGAGCACGGAGCACACCCCGGGCGGCTCGTCCGGCGGTTCGGCGGCCGCCGTCGCCGCCGGTCTGGTGCCGGCCGCGCTCGGCTCGGACGGCGCCGGCTCGGTGCGGATCCCCGCCTCCTGGACCCATCTGATCGGCATCAAGCCGCAGCGCGGCCGGATCTCCACGTGGCCGCGCGGCGAGTCCTTCCAGGGCATCACGGTCAACGGCACCCTGGCCCGCACCGTCGCCGACGCGGCCCTCCTCCTGGACGCGGCGGCCGGCAACCACGAACGCGACCCCCACCGGCCACCGGCCGTCGACGCCTCGGCGGCGGTGCACCGCGACCCCGGCCGGCTGCGCATCGCGCTCTCCCTGAAGCCGCCGTTCACCGCGCTGCCCGCGCGACTCCAGCCGGAGGTACGGGCCCGGATCCTCCAACTCGCCGAACAGTTGGCGCGGTTGGGCCACACGGTCGAGGAGGCGGATCCGCCGTACGGTCAGATCGGGCTCACCTTCGTCCCCCGTGCCACGGCAGGTATCGCCGAGCGCGTCCGCGAGGCGCCCTTCCCGGCCCTTCTCGACCGCCGCACCCGTGACGCCGCCCGGCTGGGCGGGCTGCTCGGCGGCCCGCCGCTGCGGGTGGCCCGGCGCGCCGAGGCGGCCCTGCACCGTCGTATCGGCCGGTTCTTCGAGTCCTACGACGTGATCCTCGCGCCGACGACGGCCGCTCCCCCGCCACGCGTCGGCGCCCTGCTGAACCTCGGCGGCCTGGCCACCGACCGCGCGATGATCGCGGCCTGTCCGTACGCCTGGCCGTGGAACGTGCTGGGGTGGCCGGGGGTGAACGTGCCGGCCGGTTTCGTGGGCGGTGGTCTGCCGGTCGGCGCCCAGTTGCTCGGACCGGCCAACAGTGAGCCGCTGCTGATCTGCCTCGCGGCGCAGTTGGAGGCGGAGCTGCGCTGGCACTCGGCGCGGCCGCCGGAGCACACGGTCACGGACTCCGCGGCCACGTAACGGCGTTCGGCCCGTACCCTGTGACCATGGACGACGCGTCGATGGTCGGGCTCATGGGACGGGTCACCGGGACGATCGGGCCCGGGCTGGTCGGCGAGGTGATCGTCCGGGTGCGCGGCGGCGCCGAGCACTTCCTCGCCTACCCCGCCTCCGGCACTGACCGCATCGAGCGGGGCACGGTGGTCATGGTGGTGGAGTACCTGCCGCCGAGAACGGTCTACGTGCAGGCGGCGTACGACAGTTGAGCCCGCTGCCCCGCAGGTGAGACCGGGTTTGTACCAAGCTTTCGACAAGGCTGCGCAAGCGTCTGTACCCAAGGCCTCGCACGGGCGCACACTCCCTTCGTTCGGTGCCGAAAGGGCACCATCCAAAGGGGGCGTATGCCGATGGTTGTCGGCGTCGTTGCGGGGGTGGCGGTTGCCGCCGTCCTCGTCGTGATCGGTCTGTTCAAGATGATGTGGCGTGTCGCGGAACCGAACGAGGCACTGATCATCTCCGGCTCCAAGCACAAGACGGAGGGCCTTGAGGCGGGCATGGGCTTCCGTATCGTCACCGGGCGCGGCACGCTCGTGCTGCCCGGAGTCCAGGCGGTGCGCAAGCTGTCGCTCGACCTCAACGAGACCGAACTGCATGTGGACTGCGTGACCCACCAGGGCATTCCGCTCAAGGTGCGGGGCGTGGTCATCTTCAAGGTGGGCGACGACTTCGTGTCGATCGCCAACGCGGGCCGCCGGTTCCTCGACCAGCAGAAGCTGATGTCGGAGCGGGTGCACAACGTCTTCGCCGGTCATCTGCGGTCCATCGTCGGCGGGTTGACGGTCGAGGAGATGATCCGGGACCGGGAGAAGCTCACCGGGCAGACCCGGGCGGCCTGCGGCACGGAGATGGAGAAGCTGGGCCTGATCGTGGACTCGCTGCAGATCCACGAGATCGAGGACCCGACCGGGTACATCCAGAACCTGGCGATGCCGCACGCGGCAGCCGTCCAGAGGGACGCGCGCATCGCGCAGGCCGAGGCGAACCGGCTGGCCACCGAGGCCGAGCAGCAGTCGTTCGCGCGCATGGCCGAGGCCACCCGGGACAGCGAGATCCTGCAGGCCGGCTACCAGGCCGAGCGGGACAAGGCGGGCGCGAAGGCCCGCCAGGCCGGTCCGCTGGCCGACGCCGCGGCCCGGCAGGAGGTCGTCGTCCAGGAGACGCGGGTCGCCGAACTCGAGGCGCACCGGCGCGAGCAGCAACTCCAGGCGGACGTCCGCAAGCCCGCGGACGCGCAGGCGTACGAGAAGCGGACCCTGGCCGAGGCGGAGCGTGACGCGCGGATCTCCGGAGCGCAGGCCAAGGCGAAGGAGACGGAACTCGCGGCCGCGGCCGAGGCGACCCGGGTCAAGACGGCCGCGGGCGCGGAGGCCGAGGCCACCAGGGCTCGCGGCACCGCCATGGCGGCGGCCACCCGCGCGACCGGTGAGGCGGAGGCCGCCGCGGCACAGGCCAGGGGCCTCGCGGAGGCCGAGGCGGCCAAGGCCAAGGGGCTCGCGGAGGCGGAAGCCATAAAGGCACGGGCCGCTGCCCTGGCCGAGAACCAGGAAGCGGTCGTCGCCCAGCAACTCGCGGAGAACTGGCCGGAGATCGTGAAGGCCGGCGCGTCCGCGTTCGGCAGCGTGGACAACATGGTGGTGCTCAACGGCGCCGACGGCATGGCCGACATGCTCGCCAAGGCGCTCACCATGGGCGGCACCGGTCTCGGCCTGGCCCGCCAGCTGCTCGCCTCGATGAACCAGAACGGTCAGGTGCCGAACGGGACTTCGTCCCTCAACGGGGTCACCCCTCCCCCGGCGCGGAAGGTGCCGGTGGACAAGGACGGGGGGTGAGCGGCGAAAGGTGAGGGCCGACGTGCCGGGGAGGGCGAGGGCACGGGCTTTGACGGGGCGTTCTAACGTTGGCCCCGTGACTGCGACCACCGATGAGAACGTCCCCGGCCGGTTCGGCCCCTCCGCCACCGTCGAGGCCGACACCCGCAGGGTAGGCCGGGTACGCACGGAGTACTCGCCCGCGCACGACGGGGACCCGGATCCCGGCGAGATCGTCTGGACCTGGGTCCCCTTCGAGGAGAACGACGGCCGGGGCAAGGACCGCCCGGTTCTCGTCGTCGCCCGCGAGGCTGGCGGCACCTTCCTGGCCGTCCAGCTGTCGAGCAAGCGGCACCACGGCGATCGGGAGTGGGTGCCGATCGGCAGCGGTCCCTGGGACCGCTCGGGCCGGGACTCGTGGGTGGACGTGGACCGCGTGCTGCGGCTGCACGAGGACGGCATGCGCCGGGAGGCGTGCGCCCTGGACCGGATGCGGTTCAACCTCGTCCGACACCGGCTGGGGGAACGCTACGGCTGGAGCTGAACCGGACCCGGCGGCCGCCGCGCCCGGAGCTGACTGCTGACACCCACCAGGCGGCTAAGGCTGAAGCTCCCGCTCCGGGAACGCCCGGACGAAGGCCTCCCGCACCACCGCACCCTTCGTCCGGTCGAGGACGCCGAAGACCACGTGCTCGAAGGCCCCGGCGAACCGGCCGCCGGGGCCGAGCAGCGCTCGGAACGCGCCGGCGACCTGGACCGGGTCGTTCTGGAACACCCCGCAGCCCCACGCGCCCAGGACCAGCCGTCGGTAGCCGTGGACGACGGCGGTCTCCAGCACCCGCCCGGCGCGTGCGGCGAGGGCACCCGGCAGCTCGGCGGCCCGCTCCGGAGCCGTGCGCAGCACCACCCCGGCGTTCGGCGCCGCCGCGGTCAGGAAACCCGCGGTGTACGGCTCGTCCAGGAGCCGGCCGCGGTCGTCGCGGAAGACGGGAACGGCCGGGGAGTGGATGACACGGTCGGTGTAGAAGGGGTCGCGATGCGCGCGGTGGTGGTCGTAGAACTCCCGGACCCCGATCAGGCACGTGTACAGCGCGGAGGCCCGGCACAGGGCCTCTTCCTGGGCCTGGGCGCCGTTGAGGTAGCCGCCGCCGGGATTGCGGGCCGAGGAGAAGTTCAGGACGGCCACCGGACCCGTGAGCCGACGGGCCGCCTCCAGGCTGCTCTCGCCCGTCACCTCGAACAACGTCTTCACCGGGTCGACCGGCGGCACCGGCACCGGTTCCGGCCCGTACATGCGGGTCCCCGCCCGCGCCGCGTCCGTCTCCGCGGCGACGGACACCTCGCGGCCGTCCCGCGCGCGGTAGACACCCGCGGCGACGATCTCTTCGGTCTGCTGCGCGATGCCGCGCAGACGCGCGCTCATGGTGCGACCCCCGTACGCCCCATGACCGCGCGCCGCGCGGACTCCCCCGTCGTGCTCATACACGCATCCTGAGCGATTCTGGAGAGGCCGTGCAACAGAGTTTTCCGGCCCCGGAGGCGTCCGTCGAACTTCTCGAGAACACCCCGGAAACACACATCCTCGGCCCCGATTGCGCCGATGTGCACCCTTGTGCGAACGGACGGGAGGGTCTTGGGTGGGACGAGTGACATCGGCCCGACCCACCAGAACCCGGGCCGGTGACATGGTGGAATCTCAGGAGGATCCCGACATGTCCGATACACACAGTGGCTGTACGGAGCCCCGCTCCGCGGTCACCGAAGCCGAGGTGGAGGCCCTGGTCCGGGGCATCTGCTTCAAGACCGGCCCGCCCCGCACCGTAGGGGTCGAGGTGGAATGGCTCGTCCACGAGCTGCGCGCCGAGCAGCTCCCCGTGACACCCGAACGACTCGAAGCGGCCTACGCCGCACTGCGTACCGTGCCCCTGAGGTCGGCGCTCACCGTCGAGCCCGGCGGCCAGCTGGAACTGAGCTCGCCGCCCGCCGCCTCCCTGATGGAGTGCATCGGTACCGTCTCCGCCGACCTCGCCGCCGTCCGCGCGGTGCTCGCCGAGGACGACCTCGCCCTCGTCGGCGTCGGCCAGGACCCCTGGCACCCGCCCCGCAGGTTCCTGCGGGAGCCCCGGTACGACGCCATGGAGACCTGCCTCGACCGCACCGGCCCGGCCGGCCGGGCCATGATGTGCACCTCCGCCTCCGTCCAGGTCTGCCTGGACGCCGGTCACGAGGAGCCCGGCCCGCTGGGTCTCGGGCGACGCTGGTGGCTGGCGCACCAGCTGGGCGCGGTCCTGGTGGCCGCGTTCGCGAACTCTCCGGTGGCCGGACGCAGGCCCACCGGCTGGCGCTCCTCCCGGCAGCTGCTGTGGATGGAGATAGGCGCCGGCCGCGCCGGAGCTCCCCCGATGGACGTGGATCCGCGCACCGCCTGGGCCCGGCACGTGCTGGACGCCCCGGTGATGTGCGTACGGCGGGACGGCGGCCCGTGGGACGTGCCCGAGGGGCTGACGTTCCGGGAGTGGACCAGGTCGGGGGTGCCGAGGCCACCGACCAGGGAGGATCTCGACTATCACGTCACGACGCTGTTCCCGCCGATCAGACCGCGGGGCCACCTCGAGCTGCGCATGATCGACGCCCAGCCCGGCGACGACGGCTGGATCGTGCCGCTGGCGGTGACGACGGCGCTCTTCGACGACCCGGAGGCCGCCGAGACCGCATACCGGATCGTCAAGCCGCTGGCCGAACGGGCCTACGCACTGCCCGCGCCGCACAATCCGCTGTGGACCGACGCGGCCCGACGCGGCCTGACCGACCCCGAGCTGCACGAGGCGGCCGTCGCGTGCTTCGGGGTGGCCCTGGAGGCCCTGCCCCGGCTCGGTGCCACCGCCGAGGTCACGGCCGCCGTCACGGAGTACCGGGACCGCTACGTGGTCCCCGGCCGCTGCCCCGCCGACGATCTGCTCGAACGCCTGCACGACATGAGCCTCTCCGCGTCTCGGCCCGGGTCGACCGGGAGCGCCCACACCGCCCACGGGAAGGACCTCCGCACATGAGCGACCCCGCTCTCGACACCGCTGCCGACGTCGGCGACGCCGTCGACGTCGACGCGTTCCGCGACCGGGCGCTGACCACCCTGACCACCGCGCGGGACCGTACGACGCTGCTGACCAGCTGCGTGGAGGGACCGGACCTCACCGCACAGCACTCGCCGCTCATGTCGCCGCTGGTGTGGGACCTCGCGCACATCGGCAACCAGGAGGAGCAGTGGCTGCTGCGGGCCGTCGCCGGGCAGGAGGCGATACGGCCCGAGATCGACAGCCTCTACGACGCCTTCGAGCACCCGCGTTCGGAGCGGCCCTCCCTGCCCCTGCTGGCGCCCGCCGAGGCACGCGCGTACGCGGCGGACGTACGCGGCCGGGTGATGGACGTACTGGAGCGCACGGCGTTCCACGGGACGCGGCTGACGGAGGCGGGCTTCGCCTTCGGGATGATCGCGCAGCACGAACAACAGCACGACGAGACGATGCTGATCACCCATCAGCTCCGCAAGGGCCCGCAGGCCCTGACCGCGCCGGATCCCGAACCGGTGCCGCTGTTCACCGGTCCGGCCGAAGTCCTGCTCCCCGGCGGTCCGTTCACGATGGGCACCTCGACCGAAGCCTGGGCGCTGGACAACGAACGGCCCGCCCACCGGCGCGAGGTGGCGCCCTTCTACATCGACACCACCCCCGTGACCAACGGCGCCTACCAGAGGTTCATCGAGGACGGCGGCTACGACGACGAACGCTGGTGGACCCCGGCGGGCTGGGATCACATCCGCCAACACTCCATCCACGCCCCGCTGTTCTGGCGCCGGGACGGAAAGCAGTGGCTGCGGCGCCGCTTCGGCGTCACCGAGGTCGTACCGTCCGACGAGCCGGTGGTGCACGTGTGCTGGTACGAGGCCGACGCCTACGCCCGCTGGGCCGGGCGCCGGCTGCCCACGGAGGCCGAGTGGGAGAAGGCGGCCCGCCACGACCCGGTGGGCGACCGCTCAACGCGTTACCCGTGGGGTGACGCCGACCCGGCGCCCGAGCACGCCAACCTGGGCCAGCGACACCTTCAACCGGCACCTGCGGGAAGCTACCCGGAGGGCCAATCCCCGTTGGGTGTACGACAGTTGATCGGCGACGTGTGGGAGTGGACGGCGAGCGACTTCCTGCCGTACCCGGGGTTCCAGGCGTTCCCGTACAAGGAGTACTCGGAGGTGTTCTTCGGCCCCGACCACAAGGTGCTGCGCGGCGGCTCGTTCGCCGTGGACGCGGTGGCCTGCCGGGGGACGTTCCGCAACTGGGACTACCCGATCCGGCGGCAGATCTTCTCCGGGTTCCGCACGGCCCGCTCGGAGGCCGTCTGATGTGCCGTCACCTGGCCTACCTGGGCCCTCCGGAGCGGCTCGGCGACCTCCTGATCGAGCCCGCGCACAGTCTGTACCGGCAGTCGTGGGCCCCCCGGCGGCAGCGGTACGGGACCGTCAACGCCGACGGTTTCGGCGTCGGTTGGTACGCGGACGGTGATCCCGTGCCTGCCCGGTACCGCCGGGCCGGGCCCATCTGGGCCGACCAGTCGCTCGCCGACCTGGCGCGGGTCGTGCGCTCGGGCGCGGTGCTCGCCGCGGTGCGGGACGCGACCCTGGCGGGCGCGGACGCGGAGGCCGCGGCGGCGCCTTTCGCGGCCGGCCCGTGGCTGTTCAGCCACAACGGCGCCGTGGCGGGCTGGCCGCGGTCCCTCGCGCCCCTCGCCGAGACCCTGCCCGCGGCCGACCTGTTGTCGCTGGAGGCCCGCAACGACTCGGCGCTCGTGTGGGCGCTGGTGCTGGCCCGGCTGCGCGGGGGCGACGAGGAGGGGCAGGCCCTGGCCGACACGGTCCTCGACGTGGCCGCGGCGGCTCCCGCCTCCCGGCTCAACCTGCTGCTCACCAACGGCGAGACCGTCATGGCGACGGCCTGGGGCGACACCCTCTGGTACCTCGCCGAGCCCGGCCGCCGCACCGTCGTGGCCTCCGAGCCCTACGACGACGACCCGCACTGGCAGGAGGTCCCCGACCGCACCCTGCTCGCGGCGAGCCGCACGGACGTGCTGCTCACCCCGCTCAAGGACCCGAGCGACGCCCTGGCGCACACCCCAACTCCCGGCTCCGCTCGCGCGGAGGGAGACCCGGCACCGAAGGAGCCCAGCACGTGAGTCCGTTCCTTCTCACCCGCACCCTGCCCGAGGACGCCACGGACGCCGCCCTGCGCGCCGACGTCCTGCAAGGGTTGACGCACACCCCGAAGACCCTGCCGCCGAAGTGGTTCTACGACGCCCACGGCAGTGAACTGTTCGAGCAGATCACTGAGTTGTCCGAGTACTACCCGACGCGCGCCGAGCGGGAGAGCCTGGTCGCCCGCTCCGGGGAGATCGCCGCGGCGACCCGCGCCCGCACCCTGGTCGAACTGGGCTCGGGCTCTCCGGAGAAGACCCGCCACCTCATCGACGCCCTGACCGCTCTGCACACCTACGTCCCGGTCGACGTCAGCGAGAGCGCGCTCACCCAGGCCGGGCACGCGCTCATCGCCGAGCGGCCCGGCCTCGAGGTCCACGCCCTCATCGCCGACTTCACCGCACGGCTGGCGCTGCCGGACACCCCCGGGCCCCGGCTGGTGGCGTTCCTCGGCGGCACCATCGGCAATCTGCTGCCGGCCGAACGGGCCGCGTTCCTCGCGGCCGTCCGCGCCCTGCTCTCCCCCGGTGACGCGCTGCTGCTCGGCACCGACCTGGTCAAGGACGAGGAGGTCCTGGTGCGGGCGTACGACGACGCGTCCGGGGTGACGGCCGCGCTATGTGGGTCGTTCATCCTGTCCGTTGTCCGCACCGCAAGGCCCACTCGCGTGCCCAAGCCCAGGCAGAGAAGCCGGATCAGCAAGGGAAGAACTCGGCCTGCTTCCCGGCCCCGTCGGTCATCCCGGGCACCCAGCGGCCCGGCGATGGGAAGGGTGCCCGCTGCTGCCGGCGTGGCGCGTTCGACAAGGAAACTGCGATCCCGGCACTCCGCCGATGTGGCGTCGACCGAAGAGAGGCACGCATGACCGACAACCGGGCCTATGGCTACACCGACACTCTCGAGGCCGAGCACTACGCCAAAGCACTTCGCGCCGACATCAGCGACGGGCTGACCCGCACCCCGAAGTCCACGGCACCCACGTGGTTCTACGACGCCCGGGGCAGCGAGCTCTTCGAGGAGATCACCCAGTTGCCGGAATACCCCTTGTGGCGAGCCGAACTGGGATTGCTCCAACTCCATGCCCAGGACATCGCCGTGCGGACCGGCGCCCGCAGCCTTGTCGAGCTCGGGTCCGGGAGCTCAACGAAGTCCAAGCTGATCATCGAGGCACTGGATCCGGTCGGGCTGCACTACGTCCCTGTCGACGTCAGCGCGGACGCCCTCCATCAGGCCAGCGCCCAACTCGTCCAGGACTACCCGGGGATCCGTCTGCACGCCCTCCGCGCCGACTTCACGGCTTCCCTCGTCCTACCGACGCTGCCCGAGGACGGCCCACGCCTCATCGCCTTCCTCGGCAGCACGCTTGGGAATTTCCGGCGACCCGCCCGTGGCCCGTTCCTCCGCGGGCTCCGAGACATCATGCGTCCCGAGGACTTCCTTCTGATCGGCGCCGACCTGGTCAAGACCGAGCAGGAAATGACTGCCGCCTACGATGACGCTCAAGGCGTCACGGCTGCGTTCGACAAAAATCTGTTGCACGTCTTGAACCGCGAACTGAACGCCGACTTCGACCCGGACACCTTCGACCACGTATCGGTGTGGAACAGCACGGAAAGCCACATCGAAATGCGGCTGCGCAGCCGAGCTGAACAGCTCGTCAAGATTCGAGACCTCGACCTGGCAGTGCACTTCGCACGCGGAGAAGAATGGATCACCGAGCGGAGCGCGAAATTCACGCAGGACGGACTCCAGGAAGAAATGACTGGGGCGGGTCTCCGTACGAATCAGCTCTGGGCCGACACCAACGCCGGCTTTGCACTCATTCTCGTCACCGCTCACTGAACAAGCTGGTGCACGATTCTCTATGAATCCAGATCGCTGCTCTGCTGACGGGACAGCAGAGCAGCGACTGCTGGTAAGCGACGCGTGCTCGCGACCCCAGCTCCAACGGCCACATCGACCGGCAGGATCCTGCCATTCGGTGGGCGATGATCGACGCATGACGCAGTTCCTCACCGCCAACTACGCACGAGTGCGGCAACCCGTCGTTCGAATTCATCTTCGAACGCGGCGTCAGGGGGTCACCCGTATGGGGATTTCCGGGACAACGGGGCAGACCTTCGAATGATCCTTAAATCGGATCCGGTCCTTGCCCGGCCCCCTGGTTGACGGCGGGGGCTCCTCTGTGCGTGATTGCCGCACGAAAGGTGTTGCCCATGCAATGCGCTCTTCTCTGACGGCAGTGAACCACCCCAACCTCCCACCGTGTCTCCGACGGCGGTTGCCTTCCGGGCCACTGACGGCCGGACGCACACCTTCAGGCTGGCCGAACTACCGTGCCCCGACCTGCACTTGGAGATGGCTAAGGGCCTGGCCGGGGTGCTGAAATCGGTAGGCGCACTGCCCACGGCTCAGGCTTACTTCTCCACCGTACGGCGCTTCCTGGCTTTCCTGGACTCATTGGGCGAACCATTGGATTCGCTGTCGTCCCTGCGCGAACGGCATCTTGGGCAATACGTAACCATCCGGAGGACAATGACTGCCGCGGGCGCCTGCTACCAAGACATGACTTCGCTGTGCAGGCTCCTGCGGAACGCACCATACGGCAGCCTGTCTCCGGAGGTCGGAACTCTAGTTACCACCCGGGGTCGCCCTCCCTTCACTCGACCGGGCTCGAGACTGCCTACGCACCTCTTGCGGCCAGCCCTGGAACAACCCGCTTTTTACCTCACTCGCAACGAGTTCGAGCAACTCATGGGCACGGCCGTGGGTGACGCTGTCGCCGTGCGCGACCGAATTGACCGGAGAAGCCCGCCCTGAGCTGTACGGATACCGTCCACGTCGCCTCACGGCACACGGCCTCCACGCGCCGCTCCGAGCACGCTCGTGCCCGTCCGCGCTGTCCTGTCCGCTGTGGTCCCGAGCGCCGTGAACGCCAACGGCACACCCGTCGGGAACCCGTACACAGCTGTCCAGGTCGTCGGCGGCCTGCTCGGCGCCGTGGATCGGCTTCGGTCAGGGGACGGCGGGGCGTCGCCACCGGACTTCGACGGAGACGACGCCCCGCGCAGGGACGGCCGGGGTGGTCAGGCGTCGGCCTGGAGCTGGGCCAGTTCGGCTTCCAGGTCGGCCATGGCCTCGCCGCCGGCCATGAGGTCGGTGATCTCCTCGCGGGTGCGCTCGCCCTTGCGGAAGTCGTCGGCCTTCTGGCCGCGGATGAGGACGGCGAAGTGATCGCCGACCATCATCGCGTGGCGCACGTTGTGGGTGACGAGGATGACTGCGACGCCCTTGGCGCGGGCCTGCATGACGATCCGCAGGACGTGGGCGGCCTCCTTGACGCCGAGCGCGGCGGTGGGTTCGTCGAGGATGAGGATGTTGGCGCCGAAGTAGACGGCCCGCGCGATGGCGAGGGCCTGGCGCTCACCGCCGGACAGGCTGCCCACCAGGCGGCTGCCGTCGGTGACCCGGGTGATGCCGAGGGACTGCATCTCCCGGACCGCGATCTCACCGGCCAGCTTCTTGTCGAACAGCCTGAACGGGCCGAAGCCCTTGGTGGGTTCGGCACCGACGAAGAAGCAGCGGCCGACGCCCATGAGCGGGAAGGTGCCGCCGAACTGGTGGACGGTGGCGATGCCCCGGGAGCTGGCGTCCCGGGGACTGTCGAAGACGACCGGGGCGCCGTTGATCTCGATGGTGCCGGTGGTCGGCTTGTGGAAGCCGGCGAGGATCTTGATCAGGGTGGACTTGCCTGCGCCGTTGTCGCCGAGCAGGCACAGCACCTTCCCGGCGTGCACTTCGAGGGAGATGTCCTGCAGCGCGTTGGTGCCGAGGAAGGACTTGCTGACGCCGTCCAGGCGAAGGAGGGGTGCGGTCATGATCAGGCCTTCTTCGTGCGGGGCTTGTAGGACAGGGCGAGGCGGCGGAAGGTGTTGTTCATCAGGACCGCGGCGAGGATGAGGATGCCGAGGATCAGGCTGGCCCAGTCGGAGTTCCAACCGGTGTAGTAGATGCCCTGGTTGACGATGGCGAACGTCAGGGTGCCCAGCACGACGCCGACCACGGAGCCGTAGCCGCCGGTGAGCAGCACACCGCCGATGACCACGGCGATGATGGAGTTGAAGACGAAGGACTGGCCGTTGGCGACCTGGGCGCCGTTGTAGAGGATCGTCTGGATCACCCCGACCAGGGCGGCACCGAAGCCGCTGGCCATGTACAGGGCGATCTTCACCCTGTTCACCGGGATGCCGGTGGCGCGGGCGCTCTCCTTGTCACCGCCGATGGCGAAGATCCAGTTGCCGTACTTCATCCCCTGCAGCACCACGGTGACCACCGCGGCCAGACCCAGCCACCAGAAGATCGCGACCTCGAACTGCCCGGCGATCAGCTTCCCGAACAGCGCCTTCGACAGCGGGTCGGGGCTGACCGGCACGCTGGTGGTGCCGGTCGTGACCCGGGACAGGCCGAGGGTGAGCCCGGCCAGGCCGGACAGCGTGGCCAGCGTGACGACCAGGGAGTGCACGTTGGTGCGGGTGACGAGGATGCCGTTGAGCAGGCCGGTCAGCAGGCCGAGGCCGAGTGCGCACAGGATGCCGACGATCATCGGGGCGCCCCAGTACCCGGAGACGATGGCCAGCGTCATGGAACTGCCGGCCAGTACCGAGCCCACGGAGACGTCGAGTTCGCCGGCGATCATCAGCAGGCCGACCGGGATGGCGATGATGCCGAGTTCCGCGGCGATGTTGAGCCAGCTCGCCGCGCCGCCGGTGGCGAGGAACTTCTCGCCGCCGAAGATCGCGAAGAAGACGAAGACGCTGATCGTTCCGATGAGCGCGCCGACCTCGGGACGATGGCGCAGCTGCCCCAGCGGGCTCTCGGTCTGCTTCGGGGGTGCGGCGGCGGTCTCTTTCTCGGCCGTCGTGTCGGGAGTTGAGGTTGTCATCGGAGTGGTGTCACCTTCGTGGATCAGGATGCGGTGCGAGGGAGGAACTCAAGGAGTGGTGCCGGGCCCGCGCAGAGCCCGGCACCTGCGGGCGGATCAGCGCACGCCGGCCTTGGTACCGGCGATCGCCGCGGCGACGTTGTCCTTGGTGACCAGCAGCGGTCCGGTCAGGATCGGATTCTGCGGCGGGAGGACGCCGTAGGACAGGTACTGGTCGGCGATCGAGACGACGTAGAAGCCCTGGAGGTAGGGCTGTTGGTCGATGGCGAAGAGCTGGGAGCCGTCCTTGATCCGGTCCAGCTGGCTCTGCGAGAGGTCGAAGGTGCCGAGCTTCACCTTGTCGCCGGCCTTGGCCTGCTTGATCGCGGAGGCGGCGCTGTCCGCGTCCGCCACACCGATGGTGACCACGGCGTCGATGCTGGAGTCCTTCAGCAACGCGCCCTTGATGGCCTGGGTGACCGCGGACGGGTTGCCGAAGTTCGAGGAGGGCAGCGGGAGTTGCCTGGACGAGGCGCCCTTGCTGACGGCGCCGTCCTTGATGCCCTTGCAGCGGGCCTCCTGGTTGGCCGAGCCGGGCACAGTGTTGACGCACAGGACGTTCTTGGCGCCCTCTTCGGCGAACTTGGCGCCGCCGGCCTTGCCCGCCTCGTAGTCGTCCGACCCGACGTACTTCACGGCGCCGACGTTCTCGGCCGCCTCGGTGCCGCCAGCGTTGTACGTGAGCACCAGGATGCCCTTGGTCACGGCCTGCTTGATGGCGGCATCCTGGTTCTCGGGCACCCAGTCCGGGACCAGGATCGCCGACGGGTTCTGCGAGATGGCCGTCAGCGTCAGCTTGGCGACGTCCGGGCCGAGGTTGTCGTAGTTCTGCGGGCCGAGGTAAGTGACGCTGCCACCACCGGACTTCACAAGCTTGGCGGCGTCGTCGACACCGCGCTTGACGGTGGACCAGAACGGGTCGTCGGACTTTCCGCCGATGACGTAGATGTTGTTCTTGCCACTGCTCTTGGTGCCGGACGCCGTCCCGCCCCCGGCCGACGCCGTCGCCTGATCCGCGTCGCCGCCGGTGGCCTTGCCGCTGGCGCATCCGGTCAGCGCGGCCGCCGTCAGTGCGAGCAGGCTCACCGCTGTCATGGTTCTTCCGGAGAGGCGGCGACCGAGCGGTCTGCCGGACTGCTTGCGTTCCATGTGCTGGGTACTCCTTCGTGCGATGCCAAGGTGGCGTGGGGAGCGTGGCGCCGACAGTGTCGGTGCGGTGGTGATGCGGTACGTCGACGGACGTGCCGGGGCGCGGCCGGGCAGGGGAGGTGGGCCGCGCCCCGGGGACGGGGCACCCTCGGCAACGGGTGGGGCGGGGTCGGTGGTGCCGTCGGCCGTCCGTGCGGCGGGCCTGCTGTGCGGCAGGTGCCGTCGGCCGTCCGTGCGGCGGGCCTGCTGTGCGGCCCGAATTGTTACGCCGGAATAACTTTCCGGGCGTGCCCCGGAAACCGCTTGCGGCAATGGGGAGCCATTCGTTCCGCAATGTCTTTAAATCGCTTTAAGCGGTGCGGCAGAGCATGCTTGCGTTTCGGGAAGGTGTCAAGGGTTCGCTCCGAAATACACAGCTCGGCCACGCGCGCCCCGCGTCCCTGCGGCGGTCAGCGCGCCAGGGCCGTCGTCCCGCGCACGACGAGAGTGGGCGCGAGGACGATCTCGCGAGGCTCGGTGCGGCCGCGCTCCAGGCGTTCCATGGCCGCGGCCACCGCCTGCCGCGCCTGCTCCTCGGCGTTCTGGCTCACGGTGGTCAGGTCGAAGCAGGCCAGCCGGGACAGGGCGTCATCGTCGTAGCCGACGACGGAGACGGCGCCGGGGACCTCGACTCCCGCCCGCCGCAGGGCGGTGAGCAGACCGATGGCGCACTGGTCGTTGTAGGCGACGACGGCGGTCGGAAGATCCCCTCCGCCCAGGAGCTGGCGACCGGCCCGCTCGCCCGCCGCCTCGGTGCGGTCGCCGTGCAGCACCCTGATGTGCTCGTCGAGCCCGTGGCGGCGCATGGCGTCCCGGTAGCCGCGGCTGCGGTCGGTGGCGATGACACCCACGCCGCCCTCGACGTAGGCGATGGACCGGTGCCCCAGGCCCGCCAAGTGGTCGACGATCTGTCCGACCCCGTCGTCGTCGGCGGTCCGTACGACATCGAGATCGGCCTCGGCCGTCCGGCTCCCGACGGAGATGACGGGCGCCTGGCGGCCGAGCGCCGCGAGCACGGGGGCGGGTGACACCGAGCCGAGGAGGATCAGCGCCTCGCAACGGAAGGCCAGCAGCGTCTCGACAGCCGTGCCCTCGGCGCGGGTGCGGGTCAGGGCGCTCAGGACGAGGGCGTAGCCGACCTCCTCGGCGGCCCCGTGCAGGTGCTCGACCAGTTCCGCGTGGAAGGGACTGTGGATGTCGACCACGACACCGAGCAGCCGGCTGCGTCTGCTGGCCAGGGCGCTGGCCGTACGGTCGGGGCGGTAGCCGAGGTCGGCGGCGGCCCTCAGGACGCGCCGGCGGGTGCGCTCGCTGGGGCCGGCCGCGTTGCGCAGCACCAGGGACACCGACGCCGTGGACAGGCCGACGCGCGCGGCGACATCCTCCAGCCGGGGACGCGGAGTCGCACCGTCGCCACCTGCCGGGTCAGCGGGGTTGAGGTCGTCCATTTGGTCTCCCGTCGCTTTACGGCAACACCCTTGGCATGCCCCTGCGCGGCCGCTGATAGTAACAGCGTTTAAATCGCTTTAAGCAGTTCGCTGATCACATCGTGGGATCATTCCGTAGGAGCATTGGGCTTTCAGACCCAGGAGGGCTTGCCCGTCGCCCTCGTCGACGCGACCTCGCGAAGCCCCTGCCTCCAGCAGCCCCCTGCACTCACTTCGGCCGACGGCTGATGTCGACGGCAGGGCGACGGCGAAGAATTCCAGCCCGGTGGCCGGGCTGTTCCTGGTCGTCGCGGGTGCGGCCTACGCTCAGGTCCGCGACTGGCGGCGGGCCGCCGTGCTCACGGTTCCGCCGTTCCTGGTCGTCAGGGCGATCACGCTGCTGTTTCCGTTCGACGGCGAACAGCCGATGGCGGCGGGGCGATGCTGTGGCCCGTCGTGCTGGGTGTCGCGGTGGCGGTGTGCGCTCCGCGTCGCTGGCGGGTCGTCCGGCTGGGCGGCGCCGTGTACGCGAGCGGGCGTCGTCCTCACCTACTTCACCCCCTCCCCCATCGGCTCGAACGTGGGCGTCTGGCGCTGCTGTTCGCTCCCGCCGTGCTGCTGGCCGGCCTGCTCAGCGTGGAGCGGCCTGCCCGGTATCAGCGCGGCGGCCTCGCGCTGGCGTTGGCCGGTTCCCTGTTCTGGCTGGGGTCGGGCACACCCGCCTCCTTTCTGAAGGGCTCGGACGCGGTCCCGGCATGGGCCGCCGACACCCACGGGCTCGTCCACCAACTCGACCGGCTCGACGCGAACCGCACCCGGGTCGAGGTCGTCCCGGCCCACGACCACCGCGAGGCCGCCCTGCTCTCCTCCCACGTCAACATGGCCCGCGGCTGGAACACCCCACTGGACATGGAACGCGGCCAGCTCTATCTACGACGGCACCCTGACCACGACGGCCTACCGGGCCTGGCTGGACCGGTGGGCCGTCGGCTATGTGGCCGTCTCCGACGCCGAGCCCGACCGGTACGGAGCGGCGGAGGCGCGCCTGGTGCGCGCAGGCCCGGCCTGGCTGGAGCCGGTGTGGAGCGACGCGCACTGGCACCTGTACCGGGTACGGAACGCGGAACCGCTCGTGACCGCGCCCGCGGAGGTCGTCAGCGCCTCGGACGCCTACCTCGTCGTATACCTGCCGAAGCCCGGCTCGGTGACCATACGGATCGCGTACTCGCCCTGGCTGCACGCCGACAACGGCGGATGTCTGCGGCAGCAGGGCGAGTTCACTCGCCTCGCGGTCGACGAGCCGGTCTTCTACCAGATCTCCTCCGAGTACGAAGCCGCGTACGGCATCGCGATGCCACCCTCACAAAGGCCTCAGTGGTAAGGCTTCTCCGCGGAGCGGACGGGCTCGGGCCGGACGACGGGATCGGCCGAGGTCGCCGGGCGATCGGGGTCCGGTACGAAGGCGGCCTCGCCGTTCAGCGCCTTCTTCGCCTGCCCCAGGTCCAGCGCGCCCTCCCAGCGGGAGACCGCGAAGGCCGCCACACAGTTGCCGAGAAGGTTGGTCGCCACCCGCATCGAGTCCATGATGCGGTCCACGCCCAGCAGAAGGGCCACGGCCCCGGCGGGAATGACCCCGAGCGCGGACGCCGTCGCCGACAGGGCGAGGAATGCCGAACCCGCACGCCCGCCATGCCCTTGCTGGTGAGCATGAGCATCAGTACGACGGTGACCTGCTGGCCGAGGGTGAGGTCGACGCCGATGAACAGGGTGGCGATGGACAGGTAGATCGAGGCCCCGTCGAGGTTGAAGGAGTAGCCGGTGGGAACCACCAGACCCACGGCGTCGTCGCGGCAGCCCGCGTGGCGCAGCTTCTGCATCATGCGCGGCATGACCGTCTCGCTGGAGGCGGTATCGAGGGCGAGCAGCATTTCCATGGAGCGATACTGAGTTTCCGCAACGTGTCGGCCACTATGAATCAAGTCCGGCTTCATAGAAGTCCACAGGCCCCAGGCAGCCAAAACTTGGATCTTCGTCCAAGTGCCAGGGCGGCCCGGAAGGCAGCTCCGGAGACGGTGCCGCGACGCGTCGGCGACGCCGGTTGACGGTGGGAGACCTCAGCCGCCGCGGGAGAACGGGGTTCAGACAGCCTGGCCCGTGGTGCCGCGCACGATCAGGCGCGGGGTGAGGACGACCTCTCGGGGTTCGGTGCGGTCCTGGTCGAGGCGTTCGACGGCCGCGGTCACCGCGTGCCGGGCCTGTTCGCGGGCGCTCTGGCTGACGGTGGTGAGGTTGAAGCAGCTCAGCCGGGAGAGCGTGTCGTCGTCGTAGCCGACCACGGAGATCCGGCCGGGGACGGAGACACCGGCCCGGGTGAAGGCGGCGAGGACGCCGATGGCGCACTGGTCGTTGAACGCGACGACCGCGGTGGGGAGTTCGGGGCCGTCGAGGAGGTGGCGGGCAGCGCGTTCACCGGCCGCTTCGGTGTTGTCCCCGGCGAGGACCCGGATGCGGTCGCCCAGTCCGTGGCGTCGCATGGCGGTGCGGTAGCCGCGGCGGCGGTCGGTGGCGATGACACCCTTGCCGCCATCGACGTAGACGATCTCTCGATGACCGAGTCCGACCAGGTGGTCGACGATCTGCCCCACACCTTCGTCGTCCGCCGTCCGTACGACGTCCAGCGCGGCGTCGGCGATCCGGCGGCCGACGGTGATGACGGGCGCCTTGTTGTCCAGGACGGCGAGCACGTCCGCGGGCGAGGTCGGGCCGAGGAGGATCAGCGCCTCGCTGCGGAAGGCCAGCAGCGTCTCCACGGCGGTCTGCTCGTCCCGGGTGCGGGTCAGCGTGGACAGGACGAGGTCGTAGCCGACCTCCTCGGCCGCAGTGTGCAGATGTTCGACCAGCTCGGCGTGGAAGGGGCTGTGGATGTCGACCATGACGCCGAGCAGCCGACTGCGCCTGCTGGCCAGGGTGCTTGCGGTGCGGTCCACCTGGTAGCCGAGGTCGGCGGCCGCCTTGAGGACCCGCTGCCGGGTCCGCTCGCTCGGGCCGGCCACTCCACGCAGTACCAGTGACACCGAGGCCGTGGACAGGCCCACCCTTGCGGCCACGTCCTCCAACCTGGGACGTTTGTGCGCGCCGTTGCGGTGACGTGCCGTACCGCCGTCGTCCACCTGCGCCTCCCCACGGCAAATCTCCTTGAGCAACACCCTTGACACGCTCACAAAACAAGGTTGATAGTACCAGAACTTAAAGCGTTTTAAATTGTCCTGTTGTTCCGACGAAGCCAGCTCAAGAGCAACGACGCGGGCGCACGGCGCGGCAGCCACCCCCACTGCCCGCGACACTCCGCCTCCAGACACTCCGCACTCCCGGAGCACACCCAGTGGCTGGCGCATAATCCCGGTCCCCCAGACGCTTTTCCGACCTCCTTCCAGCTGCACAGTGAGGTGCACGCATGAACCGCACAGCGCGTTCCCGTTCCCGCAAGATCGCCCCCGCCGTGGCCGTGGCCGCCGCGGCCACCTTGATCCTCGCGGGCTGTTCCAGCAGTTCCGGCGGCAAGAAGGCCGAGGAGGAAGCGGGCGACATCTCCGCCGGCAAGGCCGACACCCCCCGTATGACGGTCGCGATGATCACCCACGCGCCCTCCGGTGACACCTTCTGGGACACCATCCGCAAGGGCGCCGAGGCCGCCGCGGCCAAGGACAACCTCAAGCTCATCTACTCCAACGACGAGAGCGCCGCCGACCAGGCTGCCCTGGTCCAGAACGCCATCGACCAGAAGGTCGACGGCATCGCGGTCACCCTCGCCAAGCCGGACGCCATGAAGGAAGTCGTCGCCAAGGCCGTCAAGGCGGGTATCCCCGTCGTCGGCCTCAACGCCGGCATGTCCGACTGGAAGGAGCAGGGCCTGCTCTCCTTCTTCGGCCAGGACGAGGCCGTCTCCGGCCAGGCACTCGGCACCAAGCTCAACTCCACCGGCGCCCAGCACGCCCTGTGCGTGGTGCAGGTCCAGGGCGCGGTCAACCTCGAACAGCGCTGTGCCGGCGTGGAGAAGAACTTCAAGGGCAAGACCACCAAGCTCTACGTCAATGGCGCCGACATGCCGTCGGTAAAGTCGACGATCACCGCCAAGCTCAAGCAGGACTCCTCCATCGACGAGGTGGTCACGCTCGCCGCCCCGATCGCACTGACCGCCGCGCAGTCGGTCGACGAGACGGGCAGCAAGGCGAAGATCGCCACCTTCGATCTCAACAAGGAGCTCATCTCCGCCATCAAGGGCGGCTCCATCGAGTTCGCGGTCGACCAGCAGCCCTACCTCCAGGGCTACCTGTCCGTCGACTCGCTGTGGCTCTACAAGAACAACGGCAACTACAGCGGCGGCGGCGAGGCGCCGATCCTGACGGGCCCGGCGTTCGTCGACAAGGCCAACGTCGACACCGTGGCCGCGTTCGCCGCGAAGGGCACCCGGTGATGAGCATGACCCAGCAGGCTGCGGCGGCGGTGACTACACCGCCGGCCCCCGGCCCCGGCACGGAGAAGGACGGGCGGACCACCGAACGCCCCCTTGCCATACGGCTGTTGGCCCGACCCGAGATCGGTGTCTTCCTCGGCGCCGTCGCGGTATGGGTGTTCTTCCTGATATCCGCCCCGCCGGTGCGCGACGGCGGCTCGATGGCGAACATCCTCTACCAGTCGTCCACCATCGGGATCATGGCGCTGCCGGTCGCGCTGCTGATGATCGGCGGCGAGTTCGACCTCTCGGCCGGTGTAGGCGTGATCGCCTCGGCGCTCACCGCCAGCATGGTCGCCTACCAGCTGAGCATGAACGTCTGGGTGGGCGTGATCGTCGCGCTCGTCGCGTCGCTGGGCATCGGGTTCCTCAACGGCTGGCTGCTGATGAGGACCGGCCTGCCCTCCTTCCTCGTCACGCTGGGCACGTTCCTGATCCTCCAGGGTGTCAATCTGGCCGTCACCAAGCTGATCACCGGCAATGTGGCGACCGACGACATAAGCGACATGGACGGCTTCAGCCAGGCGAAGGCACTGTTCTCCTCGTCCTTCGACGTCGGCGTCGTCCAGGTCAAGATCACCGTCGTGTGGTGGCTGGCCTTCGCCGCACTGGCCACCTGGGTGCTGCTCCGTACCAAGTACGGCAACTGGATCTTCGCGGTCGGCGGCAACAAGGACTCCGCCCGGGCCGTCGGTGTCCCGGTGGCCTTCACGAAGATCTCCCTGTTCATGCTGGTCGGCTTCGGCGCCTGGTTCGTCGGCATGCACCAGCTCTTCGCCTTCAACACCGTCCAGTCCGGCGAGGGCGTCGGCCAGGAGCTCATCTACATCGCCGCGGCCGTCATCGGCGGCTGTCTCCTCACCGGCGGCTCCGGCAGCGCGATCGGGCCCGTCTTCGGTGCCTTCATGTTCGGCATGGTGCAGCAGGGCATCGTCTACGCCGGCTGGAACCCGGACTGGTTCAAGGCCTTCCTCGGCGTGATGCTCCTCGGCGCCACGCTCATCAATCTGTGGGTCAGCCGCGCGGCGACCCGGAGGTGACCATCCCATGACAACCACCATCGAGACCCAGCCCGCCGAGACGGTGCCCGAGGACGGCAAGCCGGTCGTCGAACTCAAGGCCACCGGCAAGTCCTACGGCAACATCCGCGCCCTGCACGGCGTGAGCCTGTCCGTCCACCCCGGCAAGGTGACCTGCGTCCTCGGCGACAACGGCGCCGGCAAGTCCACCCTGATCAAAATCATCTCCGGGCTGCACCAGCACACCGAGGGCGGGCTCCTCGTCGACGGGCGGCCGGTACACTTCTCCACTCCGCGCGAGGCCCTCGACGCGGGTATTGCCACCGTCTACCAGGACCTCGCCGTCGTCCCGCTGATGCCGGTGTGGCGCAACTTCTTCCTCGGCTCCGAGATGACCAAGGGCCCCTGGCCGCTGCGTCGCCTCGACATCGAGACGATGAAGAAGACCGCCGACGAGGAACTGCGCAACATGGGCATCGTCCTCGACGACCTCGAACAGCCCATCGGGACTCTGTCAGGCGGCCAGCGCCAGTGCGTCGCCATCGCCCGCGCCGTCTACTTCGGCGCCCGCGTCCTCATCCTCGACGAGCCGACCGCCGCCCTCGGCGTCAAGCAGTCCGGCGTGGTCCTGAAGTACATCGCCATGGCCCGCGACCGCGGCCTCGGCGTCATCTTCATCACCCACAACCCCCACCACGCCTACATGGTGGGCGACCACTTCAGCGTCCTGCGCCTGGGCACCCTGGAACTGTCCGCCTCCCGCGACGAGGTCAGCCTCGAAGAGCTCACCAACCACATGGCCGGTGGCGCCGAACTCGCCGCACTCAAGCACGAGTTGGCACAGGTCAGCGGTGTCGACACCGAGGAGCTCCCGGAAGAGGGCGATGTGACCACCCCCGCGGCGACCGCACCGGACGGGTCAGCCTGAATCCCACGAATGATCCACCCTTCCTCCCGACCCGAAGGCAAACGCCCATGAAGATCGCCCTCGACCCCTACATGATCCGCAACGTCCCGCTGCTCGAACTGCCAGGCGTGGTGGCCGAGTTGGGCTACGAGTGGATCGAGCTGTCCCCCCGCGAGGACTTCATCCCCTTCTTCCGTCACCCCCGCGTGGATGACGCAACGGTCCGCAAGTTCCGTAAGGCGCTGGACTCGGCGGGCGTCGGCATCTCCTCCCTGCTGCCGCTGTTCCGCTGGTCGGGACCGGACGAGGACGCCCGTCAGGCCGCCGTACGGTACTGGAAGCGCTCCATCCAGATCGCCGCCGACCTCGGCGTGGACAGCATGATCTCGGAGTTCAACGGCCGCCCCGAGGACCCCGACCGCAGCGAGGCGCAGTTCTGGAAGTCCCTGGACGAGCTGCTGCCGGTCTTCGAGCGTGAGGGCATCAAGCTCACCCTGGAGCCGCACCCGGACGACTTCATCGAGAACGGCTACGACGCGATCAATCTGATCCGGGGCATCAACCACCCCAACGTCACCTTCCTCTACTGCGCCCCGCACACCTTCCACATCGGCAACGACGCCCCCGGCATCATCGAGTACGCGGGCGATCTGCTCACCCACGTCCACCTGGCCGACGCCTTCGACCACACCGCCTCCTCGGGCAACCGCTACATCCTCAACCCGCCCGGCACCACGGCCCGTATCCACCAGCACCTGGACATGGGCGAGGGCGAGGTCGACTTCGACGAGCTCTTCCGCGAGCTGCGCACCCACGGGTTCGACGGCACGCTGACCGCCTGCGTCTTCGCGTGGGAGGAACGGGCCAAGGAGTCCTCGGTGCTCATGCGCGAAAAGATCGCGGAGTACCTGGCGCGCTGACCTCCGTGGGAGCTCTGCCTCCCGTCGGCGAATTCTCGTCGTAACAACCTATTGACATGACATTTAAGGGAGGGCAAGGTCCTCCACAAGGCGTTTTTAAAGCGCTTTAAGCCCTCGCTCCACCTGCTGATTCCTCCGAAACGAAGGAAAGAACGATGCCGTTCGAAGTGCTCACCCTTGGCCGCGTCGGGGTGGATGTGTATCCGCTCCAGACAGGCGTGGGACTGGCGGAGGTCACCTCGTTCGGCAAGTACCTCGGCGGCAGTCCGACGAACGTGGCGGTGGCCGCCGCCCGCTACGGGCGCTCCGCGGCCGTGATCACGAAGACCGGCCGGGACCCGTTCGGCGACTTCGTACGGACGGCCCTGAACGGATATGGGGTGGACAGTCGGTACGTCGGTACGTCGGACATCGCGCCGACGCCGGTGACGTTCTGCGAGATCTTCCCGCCGGACGACTTCCCGCTGTACTTCTACCGGCTGCCGAAGGCACCCGACCTGGACATCCAGGCAGCTGAGCTGGACCTGGACGCGGTGCGGGACGCGCGGATCTTCTGGTTCACCGGCACCGGGCTGAGCGAGGAGCCGAGCCGGTCGGCCACGCTGGCCGCGCTGGCTCACCGGGCCAAGGCCGGGGCGACAGTCTTCGACCTCGACTGGCGTCCCATGTTCTGGAGCGACCCCGCTGAGGCGCGTTCCTACTACGCCGAAGCCCTGCGGCACACCACGGTCGCGGTCGGCAACCTCGACGAGTGCGAGGTCGCCACCGGCGAGCGTGAGCCGTACGCGGCCGCGAAGGCACTGCTGGCCGCCGGTGTGGAACTGGCCGTCGTGAAGCAGGGCCCGAAGGGGGTCCTGGCCATGGACCGGGACGGCACCACCGCCGAGATCCCGCCGGTGCCGGTAGACGTCGTCAACGGCCTGGGGGCCGGTGATGCCTTCGGCGGGGCGCTGTGCCACGGGCTGCTGTCCGGGTGGGACTCCGCACGCACGGTGTCCTTCGCCAACGCCGCCGGCGCGATCGTCGCGGGCAGGCTGTCCTGCTCCGACGCGATGCCGACCAAGGCCGAAGTCGACGCCAAGCTTCAGGAGGCCTCTCTCGCCTCCGCCGAAGCCGCCACCGAAGCCTCCGCCGAGGCGTCCACCGAACGAAAGGCGTGACGACGTGCTGTCCGACAACGTGAGCCGGATCGTGGCCGCCCGAGTGAGCGACCCGGGCGCTATCGCGGCCGCCGCCGCCCGCCGTATCAAGGCCACCTCGCTGTTCGGCGAGCACGGCAAGACCATGATCATCGCCGCCGACCACCCCGCCCGCGGCGCCAACGGCGTCGGCGGCGACCCCAACGCGATGGCCGACCGCGCCGAGCTGCTGGACCGGCTGTGCATCGCCCTGGACCGGCCCGGCGTGACCGGTGTGCTGGGCACCGCCGACATCCTCGAAGACCTGCTGCTGCTCGGCGTCCTCGACGGCAAGAGCGTCTTCGGTTCCATGAACCGGGGCGGGCTGGCCGGTTCGGTGTTCGAGATCGACGACCGGTTCACCGGCTACGACGCCGAGACGATCGCGGCGATGGGCTTCGACGGCGGCAAGACGCTGACCCGGATCGCTCTGGAGGACCCGGCGACCCCGTCGGTCTTGGAGAACACCGCCCGCGCGGTCAGCGAGCTCAATGACCGTCAACTCATCGCCATGGTCGAGCCGTTCCTGTCGGTCTGGCAGGACGGAAAGATCCGCAACGACCTGTCCACCGACGCCGTCATCAAGTCGGTCACCATCGCCTCCGGCCTGGGCCGCCGTACCGCCTACACCTGGCTGAAGCTGCCCGTCGTGCCCGACATGGAGCGTGTACTGGCCGCCTCGACGCTGCCCGCCGTGTTGCTGGGCGGCGAGGTCAAGGACGCCGAGGCCGCGTTCGCCTCCTGGGGCAAGGCCCTCAAGCTCCCCACCGCGCAGGGGCTGGTCGTCGGGCGCTCGCTGCTCTATCCCGCGGGCGGCGACGTCGCCGGCGCGGTCGACAAGGCGGTGAGCCTGCTGTGACCGCTGCAAGCAAGTACCACCTGCCGAAGGGGACTTCGGCCGACGGCCCCTACGACCTCCTGGTCACGCCCGAGTCGGCGGGCTGGGGATACTCCGGCCTCAGGATCCTGACCCTGAAGCCGGGCGAGGCGCACGCCCTGTCCACCGAGGACTCCGAGTTCCTGGTCCTGCCGCTGACGGGGTCTTGCACCGTCACCACGGACGGCAAGGCTTTCGAGCTCGAGGGCCGGACAGGCGTGTTCGCCTCGGTCACCGATTTCGCGTATCTCCCCCGCGAGTCGGAGGCCTTGATCAGCAGCGCGACCGGTGGAACGTTCGCGCTGCCCTCCGCCCGTACCGAGCAAGGGGGTCACTCGGCTCGGTACGGGCGCAAGGAGGACGTTCCCGTCGAACTGCGAGGCGCGGGCGCCTGCTCGCGCCAGGTCAACAACTACTGCCTGCCCGGGACGTTCGAGGCCGAGCAGTTGCTCGTGTGCGAGGTGCTCACACCCGGCGGCAACTGGTCCTCGTACCCGCCGCACAAGCACGACGAGGCCCATCCGGGCGTGGAGTCGGAGCTGGAGGAGATCTACTACTTCGAGGTCTCCGGCGGCGAGGACGGCTTCGGCTACCAGCGGGTCTACGGCACCCCCGAGCGGCCCATCGAGGTGCTCGCCGAGATCCGCTCCGGCGACACCGTGCTGATCCCGCACGGCTGGCACGGCCCCTCGATCGCCGCGCCTGGCTACGACCTCTACTACCTCAACGTCATGGCCGGCCCCGGCCAGGACCGTGCCTGGCTGATCTGCGACGACCCCGCCCACGGCTGGGTCCGCGTCACCTGGGACACGCAAGACATCGATGACCGGCTGCCGTTCGGGGCCGAGGAGAAGCACTGATGGAAACGATCCGGCTCACCACCGCGCAGGCCCTGGTCCGCTTCCTCGCCGCCCAGTACAGCGAGCGCGACGGCCAGGAGCAGCGCCTGATCCCCGGGGTGTGGGGCATCTTCGGGCACGGCAACGTCGCCGGCATCGGCCAGGCACTGCTGCAGGCCGCGGTCACCGAAGAGGCGGACCTGCCCTACTATCTGGCCCGTAACGAGCAGGGCATGGTCCACGCGTCGGTGGCGTACGCCAAGATGCGCGACCGGTTGGCCGCCTTCGCCTGCACCGCCTCCACCGGTCCCGGTTCGACGAACATGATCACGGGTGCGGCACTGGCCACCACGAACCGCATCCCGGTCCTTCTGCTCCCCTCGGACATGTTCGCGACCCGGGTCGCCGACCCTGTACTCCAGCAATTGGAGGACACCCGGGGCGGGGACGTCACCGTCAACGACGCCTTCCGCGCCGTGTCCAAGTACTTCGACCGCATCCAGCGACCCGAACAGCTCATCCCGGCCGCGCTGGCGGCGATGCGGGTGCTCACCGACCCGGTGGAGACCGGCGCTGTCACTCTGGCCCTGCCGCAGGATGTGCAGGCGGAGGCCTACGACTGGCCGGTGGACTTCTTCCGGCGGCGGGTGTGGCACGTCGGCCGGCCGGTGCCGGAGCCCGCCGCCGTCGAGCGGGCGGCCGCGCTGCTTCGCAACGCGAAGAAGCCCCTGATCGTGGCCGGTGGCGGGGCCGTGTACTCCGGCGCCGAAACGGCCCTGCGGGCCTTCGCCGAGGCCACCGGCATCCCGGTCGCCGACACCCACGCGGGCAAGGGCGCGGCGCCCTGGGACCACCCCTGCGCCGTCGGCGGTGTCGGGTCCACCGGCGCCTACGCGGCGAACGAGCTGGCTCGCGACGCCGATGTCGTGCTCGGCATCGGCACCCGCTACTCCGACTTCACCACCGCCAGCCACACCGTGTTCGGCAACCCGGACGTCGCCTTCGTCAACCTCAACGTCGCCCGCCTCGACGCCGTCAAGCACTCGGCGGAGCCACTGGTCGCCGACGCCCGGCTCGGTGTCCAGGCACTCGCCGGCGCGCTCACGGACTGGCAGGTCGACGAGGAGTACCGGGAGCGCACCCGCCAACTCATCGCCCGCACACGGGAGATCGAGGAGGAGTGCTTCGCCCCGGACCGCAACACCGGCGAGCTGCCTGCCCAGACGCAGATCCTGGGCGCCCTCAACGACACCCTGGACGACCGGGCCGTGGTCATCAACGCCGCCGGGTCCATGCCCGGCGACCTCCAACAGCTGTGGCGGGCCCGCGACCCCAAGGCCTACCACGTCGAATACGCCTACTCCTGCATGGGCTACGAAGTCGCCGCCGGCGTCGGCACCAAGATGGCCGACCCGACGCGTGAAGTCGTCGTCCTCGTCGGCGACGGCTCCTACCTGATGATGGCCCAGGAGATCGTCACCATGATCTCCGAGGGACTGAAGGTCATCATCGTCCTCGTCCAGAACCATGGCTTCGCCTCCATCGGCGCCCTGTCCGAATCACTCGGCTCCCAGCGCTTCGGCACCAAATACCGCTTCCGCGACGACCGTTCGGGCCACTTGGACGGCGGCATCCTGCCCGTCGACCTCGCCGCCAACGCCTCCTCGCTCGGCGCCGACGTCCTGCACGCCACGTCGGTGGACGAGTTCCGTACGGCGATGGAGAAGGCCAAGGCCGCCAGTCGCACCACGGTCGTCCACGTCGAGACCGACCTGTACGGCCCGAACCCGCCCGGCCACGGCTGGTGGGACGTCCCCGTCAGCCAGGTCTCCGCCCTCGACTCCACCCAGGCGGCGTACGAGACCTACGCCGCGAACAAGCGCGCCCAGCGGCACTACCTGTAAGTCCCGTCCCCGCAAAGGAAACCCGCACCGTGAAGACCATCCAGCACTGGATCGACGGCTCACCCACCCAGGGCTCCACCTCGGACACCCAGCCGGTGTTCAACCCGGCCACCGGCGCCGAGCAGGCCCAGGTCGTCCTCGGCGGCACCGCCGACGTGGACACCGCCGTCGCGGCCGCCGCGAAGGCGTTCGAGACCTGGTCGGAGTCCTCCCTCTCCCAGCGCACCCAGGTGATGTTCAACTTCCGTCAGCTGCTCGTGGAGCACGAGGAGGAGCTGGGCCGGATCATCTCCGCCGAACACGGCAAGACTGTCGACGACGCCCGCGGCGAGATCACCCGCGGCCGGGAGGTCGTGGAGTACGTCTGCGGTCTCGGCGACGTACTCAAGGGATCCTTCTCCGACCAGGTCTCCCGCGGCATCGACGTCCACAACTTCCGCCAGCCCCTCGGCGTCGTCGCCGGCATCACCCCCTTCAACTTCCCCGCCATGGTGCCCCTGTGGATGCACCCCGTCGCCATCGCCACCGGCAACACGTTCATCCTCAAGCCCAGCGAGCGCGACCCCTCCGCCGCCAACTTCGTCGCCGACCTCTACAAGAAGGCCGGCCTCCCGGACGGCGTCTTCAACGTCGTGCACGGTGGCAAGGACGCGGTCGACGCGATCCTGACCCACCCCGGCATCGAAGCGGTGTCGTTCGTCGGCTCCACCCCGATCGCCAAGTACGTCCACGAGCAGGCCACTTCGCACGGTAAGCGCGTCCAGGCCCTCGGCGGCGCCAAGAACCACGCCGTCGTCCTCCCCGACGCAGACCTGGAGTTCGCCGCCAACCACATCACCGCCGGCGCCTACGGCTCCGCGGGCGAGCGCTGCATGGCCGTCTCCGTGGCCGTTGCCGTCGGCGACGCGGCCGACGCCCTGGCCGAGATCCTGGAGCGCAAGGCCCGCGAGGTGAAGGTCGGGCCTGGTGACAAGCCGGGTGTGGAGATGGGGCCGTTGGTCACCAAGGCCGCTCAGGAGCGCGTGGAGAACGCCGTCGGCACGGCCGCCACGCAGGGCGCCACCGTCGTCGTCGACGGCCGTGGCCTCAAGATCGACGGGCATGAGGAGGGCTTCTTCACAGGTCCGTCCCTGCTCGACCACGTGACGGCGGAGATGGACGCCTACAAGGAGGAGCTCTTCGGCCCGGTCCTCGTCATCGTCCGCGCCGACAGCCTGGACGAGGCGATCGACCTGATCAACGGCAACCCCTACGGCAACGGCACCGCCCTGTTCACCGCCTCCGGCGAAGCCGCCCGCCGATTCCAGCGCAACATCAAGGTCGGCATGATCGGCATCAACGTCCCGGTCCCGGTCCCGATGTCGTACTACTCCTTCGGCGGCTGGAAGGACTCCCTCATCGGCGACAACCCCATCCACGGCCCCGAAGGCATCCGCTTCTACACCCGGCCGAAGGTCGTCACCACGCGTTGGCCCCAGCAGTCCCAGCAGGTCGCCGCGGGCTTCAACTTCCCCACCTCCAGCTGACCCCTGTCCCCCACACGCTTCGACTCACAGGAGGTGGCCATGGACGTCAGGGACGACACGACACCGGCCCCCACCACCGACGCGGCCGACACGGGACAGGCCTCGCCCGAGGTCTACCGGCGGCTGCGGACCATCACCGTCATCGCCACGTTCGGCGGGCTGCTCTTCGGTTACGACACCGGTGTCATCTCCGGTGCGCTCCCCTTCATGTCACGCTCGCCCGACGAGGGCGGGCTGGGGCTCACCGCGCTGGCCGAGGGGGTCGTCGCCTCGTCGCTCGTGCTCGGCGCCGCCTGCGGTGCCCTGTTCGGTGGTCGGCTCGCCGACCGGCACGGGCGCAGGCGGACGATTCTCGGGCTCGCGGTGCTGTTCTTCGTCGGTGCGCTGGGAACCGCGCTCGCGCCGGAACTCTGGACGATGGTGCTGTTCCGGGTGCTGCTCGGGCTGGCCGTCGGTGGCGCGTCGGCCACGGTTCCCGTGTTCATAGCCGAGCTGGCCCCGGCCGACCGTCGTGGCCGGCTGGTGACCCAGAACGAACTGATGATCGTCACCGGGCAGTTGCTCGCGTACACCTCGAACGCGGTCATCGCCCGGACCGTGGGCGAGGGGGGTGTGTGGCGCTGGATGCTCGCGATCGCCACGATCCCCGCCGTGCTGCTGTGGATCGGGATGCTCTTCGTGCCCGAGTCCCCCCGCTGGCTGGCCTCACGCGGCCGGTTCGAGGACGCCGAGCGCACCTTGGGCCTGATCCGCGACGCACGGCACGTCGACGAGGAGTTCGCCGAGATCAAGCGGCGGGTCACGGCGGATGCCGGGGAGCCGCGCGCAGGGTGGCATGACCTCGGCACGCCGTGGGTGCGGCGCATCGTGGTCTTCGGCTTCGCGCTCGCGTCCCTGACCCAGCTCACCGGCGTCAACTCGATCATGTACTTCGCACCGACGATCCTGCTGGACACCGGCCTCGGCACCCAGGCGGCCCTGACCGCCACCATCGCCAACGGCGTCGTGGCCGTGCTCGCCGTCTCGACCGGCATGTGGCTGCTGGGCCGGTACGGCCGGCGCCCGATGCTGCTGACCGGGCAGGTCGGCGTCACGTTCTCGCTGCTGCTGATCGCGTTCTTCTTCATGGTGCTGCCCGAGTCGCCCGCCCGCAGCTATCTGGTGCTCGGGGCCATGCTGACCTTCCTGCTGTTCATGCAGGGCTGCATCGCGACCGTGTTCTGGCTGATGCTCTCGGAGATCTTCCCGCTCCGGCTGCGCGGCTTCGCGATGGGCACGGCCGTCTTCGGCACCTGGATGGCCAACTTCGTGGTCACTCTGGTCTTCCCGCCGCTCATCGACGCGGTCGGCGGAACCACGTTCCTGCTCTTCGCCGCGGTCAACGCCGCCACGTTCGTCTACTACCTCCGTGCCGTCCCCGAGACCAGGGGCCGCTCCATGGAAGCCATCGAGTCCTACTTCCGTCGGCAATACGCCGCCTGATCACTCTTCCTTTTGAAAGGCACCGCCATGACCTCGTCCAGCAAGCCGATCTCCGTCGCGGTGATCGGGGCCGGTATGGCCGGCCGCAGCCACGCCGCCGGATACCGCAACGTCAACACCGTTTTCGGGGCCGGTCTGCCGCCGGTCCGACTGGCCGCGATAGCCGACGCCAACACGGCCCTCGGCGAGGACGCCGCCCGCCGGTACGGCTTCGAGAAGGCGCTCCCGAGCTGGGAGGCCGTCGCCGAGGACCCGACGATCGACGCCGTCAGCATCGTCGTAGGAAATGCTCTGCACCGCCCGATCGCGGAGGCGCTGGTCGCCGCCGGAAAGCACGTGCTGTGCGAGAAGCCGCTGGCCGGGTCGCTCGAAGACGCCCGCGCCATGGCCGAGTTGGAGCGCACCGCCGACGTCGTGACCGCCGTCGGCTACACCTTCCGCCGCTCCCCCGGCATCGCCGCGATCCGCGAGCATGTCCAGCGCGCCGAGCTCGGTGACCTCACGCTCTTCAGCGGCCGCTACTGGTGCGACTACGCCACCGACCCCAACGGGCCACTGAGCTGGCGGTTCAAGGGCGGCCCGGGTTCGGGTGCGCTCGGCGACGTCGGCTCGCACGTCATCGACGCCGCCGAGTACGTCGCCGGACCCATCGTCTCCGTCTCCGGTGCCGTGCTGTCGACGCAGATCACCAAGCGGCCCCTGCCGCTGGGCGCGGTCATCGGACACAACGCGGCCCCGGTCTCGGACGAGTTCGGCGAGGTCGAGAACGAGGACACCGCCTCCTTCACCGCCCGCTTCGAGTCCGGCCTGGTCGGCACCTTCTCCGTCACCCGCACCGGCTTCGGGCTGCCCAACGGGCTCGCCTTCGACGTCCTGGGCGTCGGCGGCCGGGCCGCATTCGACCAGCACCGGCCCGCCGAGTACCTCTTCGACGACGCCCAGCCCGACGCCCGTACCCGCGGCGCCCGGCAGATCATCGCCGGCCCGCAGATGCCGTACTTCGCGGGCGGTGTCCCGATGGAGGCACCCGGTGTCGGCGCCAGCAACGGCGACAACTTCACCTACCAGGCCCGAGCCTTCCTCGACCAGGTCGCGGGGGTCACCGAGCCGCTGCCGCCCTGCGCCACCTTCGCCGACGGCCTGCGGACCATGGAGATCATCCGGGCCGTCGTCGACTCCTCCCTCAACGACGGCGCCGTCACCGCCGTCCCGCCCGTCGCCTGAACCCACCCGTACCCAGACGGAACACGCACGTCCGGCGCCGGCTCCCCACCGGCGCCCCCCCTGCCGCCGACGCCACCGGCCCCGAGAAGGACTGAGGAAACACACCATGAAGCTCGGCCTCTACAACGCGGTCCTGCACGACCGCCCACTGCCGGAAGCGATCAAAGTCGTCGCCGACCTGGGCCTGACCGGCCTTGAACTCAACACCGGTGGCTTCCTGCCGGCGGTCCACGTGCAGACGTTCGACGACATCCTCGTCAGCGACACCGCACGCGACGACTTCCTCGGCCTCTTCGAGGGCACCGGCGTCTCCATCGCGGGACTGAACGCCAACGGCAACCCGCTGCACCCGAACCCCGTCATCGGCGACAAGCATGCCGAGGACATCCGCCGCTCCATCCGGCTGGCCGAGCGGCTCGGACAGAACCGCCTCGTGACCATGTCAGGACTGCCCGGCGGCGAGCCCGGCGCGACCCGCCCCAACTGGATCGTCAACGCCTGGAACTCCGCGGCCCTGGACGTCCTCGACCACCAGTGGAAGATCGCCGCGGACTTCTGGCGCGAGACCGACCGCCTCGCCCGCGACCACGGCGTCAAGGTCGCCCTCGAACTGCACCCGCAGAACCTCGTGTTCAACTCCGCCGACGTGCACAAGCTCATCGACCTCACCGGCGCCACCCATGTCGGGGTCGAGCTCGACGCCTCCCACCTGTTCTGGCAGCAGATGGACCCCGTCGCGGTCGTGCGCCACCTCGGCGAGCTCGTCTTCCACGCCGCCGCCAAGGACGTCCGCATCAACCCCGAGTACGCCGCCCTCAACGGCGTCCTCGACAACAGCTTCCGCCGTCTGTCGCCCGACGAGCCCCGCACCAACCTCGGCGGCGACGAGTGGGCCAACGAGTGGCCCAAGCAGTCCGCGTGGGACTTCGTCGCCCTCGGCAAGGGCCACGACGTCTCCTACTGGACCGAGTTCCTGCGCGCCCTGCACGAGGTCGACCCGGACATCCTCGTCAACATCGAACACGAGGACACCGAACTCGACCGCGTCGAGGGCGTCGCCGTGGCCGCCGAGGTACTCAAGGCGGCCGACGCGGCACTCCAGGAGTCCCTGCGATCGTGACCGCCAAGGCCCCCTGCAAGAGCCTGCCCGGCGCAGCAGCCGGACCGTAGTCCGGCCGTGCTGTACGGCCTCCCGCCCAATGTCGGGGCGCGAGGCCGTACCCGTCCTTGAATGCGCGGGGCCCATTTCGCCGTGGGGTCGAGGGCCGCTGTCGATACTTCGGTTCGTCGCGGCTGCACGCCCGATCACGATCGGCTAGTTGTGCCATCTCATGAGGTTGGTTCCACTGGTGTCCGCTGGGTCCAGCCGTGGTACGTGGTGCTGGAGCCGCCTGACGGGTCTGGCCGGTCGGGTGGTCACGGCGCCGAGAACAGTCCGGGCCCCGGACGGGGGGACCCGTCGGCGCCGGCTCCGTTCGTGACCCGGAGGAACTCCAGCCTTTCGGCATCGAGGGAGCCCGCGGCCACGGTGTAGACGACGAGGCGGATGTCGCAGCCCGGGACGGTGAGCACATCGCAGTCGCACGTCACCTCGCCGACCTGCGGGTGCACGACGGTTTTGCGGGCCGAGACATGCAGACCGACCGCGCCCTCGTCCCAGAGGCGGGCGAACTCCGCGCTGGTGGAGCGCAGTTCCTCCACGAGATCAACCAAGCCACGGTCGTGGGGATAGGTGACGAGAGCGGTGCGCAGATCGGCCACGAGGGCGGAGGTCAGGGTGTCGCCTTCCTGCTGCACGGGCCAGGCGGCGAGCCCGGTGGGCCCCGAGGCGAAGACCGCCCGCACCAGGTTCCGCTCCGCGTGTGTCCGCCCGCTGGGGTCGCCCAGCAGCGCCGCCCATGCCGGAGTCCAGGACAGCAAGGTCCAGTCGGCGCTGAACACGCCCACGGGGAACTCCCCGAGGCGAGCCAGCATCCGCTGGACCCCCGCCGGAACATGCGTGGAGATCGCCCCGTCGTGCGGGGGCAGGAGGCCGGCCAGCCGGTACGCGTAGTCGCGCTCCTCGGGTTCCAGCTGCAGTGCTCTGGCCAGGCTCGCGACGACCTGTGCCGAAGGGTTTGTGGCGCGCCCCTGTTCGAGCCGCACCACATATAGTCGACCGAGAGTCCGGCGAGCTCGGCCAGCTCCTCGCGCCTCAGCCCCGCCGCACGCCGTCCGGGCCGTGCGGTCCGCCCGATGTCTATGGGGGAAAGCCGGTCGCGCCAGCGGCGCAGTGCCGTGCCAAGGGTCTCGTCCACTCGGCCATTGTGTCCGCCGGACGGCCGCTGTGCCTGGTACCGGCAGTCCTACCGTCGCAGAGGGCACTGGCTCTCCTCTCGGCGTCAGCCGAGAGTGAACGCATGACGACCACATTCATCACAGGTGCCATCAAGTCCCTCGGAGTGGATCGAGATGCGGCTGCGCTCCCGTACGGCACAGACCGTGAAGATCCCCGCGCTCGACCTCGCGGTCGACTTCGCGGCGCGGGAGGAACTGCGCACCGAGGTGTCGGCGAAGTTCCGCAGGGACGGTGTCCGTGCGGAACTGTCCGCGGCGGGCCTGGATCTGGCCCACTGGTGGACGGACGGCGAGGGCCGGATCGCGCTGTCCCTCAGCGTGGCGCGGTGACAGCGGGCGACGGGCCGTCTCGCGCTCCGCCACGGCTTGGGGCACGGTGGAAATGACGCGCCCAGACGCGCCCGACACACCCGACACAGGTGACACCGTCGTCACCGCGGAGAGGAGCCCCCGCATGTCGAACCACACCTACCGGGTCACGGAGATCGTCGGTACCTCGCCCGACGGCGTCGACCAGGCGGTCCGCAACGGTATCTCCCGCGCCTCGCAGACCCTCCGCAACCTCGACTGGTTCGAGGTCACCCAGGTGCGGGGCCAGATCGAGGACGGTCAGGTGGCGCACTGGCAGGTCGGCCTGAAGGTCGGCTTCCGGCTGGACGAGTCGGACTGACGGGCGCGAGGTTCTGCGGAGCGTCGACGGGCCGGGCCCTCAGGTCCGGCCCTCCCGCTCCTGTGCCGCCTCGAGTTCCGCGGACCGGGCCGCCCAGCGTGCCCGCACGACGGTGAAACCCGCCCGTTCGGCGTCCTCGCACACCAGCTCGTCGTCGTCCACGAGCACCCGGATCTCGCGGGTGCGGGCGAGGCGGCGGAGGATCTCCAGCTTGGTGCGCCGGGCGGGCCTGCGGTCGTCGTTGCGCCGCATGTACACGCTGCCCTCGGGCAGCCCCTGCGCGGCGAGCCAGTCGAGCGTGTCGCGCCGGCAGCGCTCGGGCCGCCCGGTGAGGTAGACGACCTCGCACTCCCGCGCGCTCTCCTTGGCCAGCGCGATGCCCTCGGCGATCGGCGGGTCGTGCGGCGCGGCGGCGAAGAAGGCGTCCCAGTCGCGGGGTTTCCTCTCCAGGAACCGCTGCCGGTGGGCCGTGTCGGCGAGGGTGTTGTCCAGGTCGAACACGGCGAGCGGGCGCTTGTTGCTGTCGGTCACGGTGCCCACCCTAGACCGGCCCGCACCCCCGGCAACCTTCCCGCCCCGGGCGACCACTGCTGTGCGACACGGCAGGCACGGCGAGGGCGGGAGATCCCATGCGCAACACGTCGATCTGGACGGCGGCACTGGCGAGCGCGGCGTTGCTGACGGGCCTGGGGCCCGCGGGCGCAGCGTCCGCCGCGCCCGTGGGCGAGGCGTCCGCCGCCGCGACCACCCTGATCGTGGCCACGGGCGGCAGCGACTCCGCGGCGGGGACCCTCGCCCAGCCCCTGCGCACCGTCCAGCGGGCGGTGGACCTGGCCAGGCCCGGTGACACCATCGCGATACGCGGGGGTACGTACACCCTCACCGACAACATCACCCTCACCACCTCGGGCACCGCCTCCCAGCCCATCACCCTCGGCGCCTACCAGGGCGAGCGGGTCGTCATCGACGGCGAGCAGCTGCCCGCGAGCCACACCCCGGTCGGCGGCAGCATCCCGCGAGCCGAACGCGGAGCGATCCACCAGGAGGCGTCGTACTGGCGGATCTCCGATCTGGAGATCGTCAACGGCCCCTACGGCGTGTACTGCGACGGCTGCGACAACAACGTCTTCGCGCGCCTGAGGACCCACGACAACTACGAGTCCGGCTTCCAGCTCCAGGGTGCCTCCAGCAACAACCAGATCCTGAACCTGGACAGTCACTCCAACCGCGACCCGCGCAAGAACGGCGAGAGCGCCGACGGTCTCGCCGTCAAGGAGGGCAGCGGTACGGGCAACGTGGTGCGCGGCGCCCGGCTGTGGAACAACGTCGACGACGGCTTCGACAACTGGAAGTTCACCTCGCCGATCCTGGTCGAGAACACCGTCGCGTACGGCAACGGCTTCAACCGCTGGGGCTTCCCCGACTTCGCGGGCGACGGCAACGGCTTCAAGCTCGGCGGCGGCAGCCCGGCGCCGGCCGTGGCCCACGTCCTGCGCAACAGCGTCTCCTTCAAGAACGCGGCGCACGGTGTCACGGACAACGGCAACCCCGGCGCGCTGGCTTTGACCCGCAACTCCACCTACGGCAACGCGGGTACGGGCTTCGACGTGGACGTCTCGGGCGGCAAGGCCTCCCTCACCGCCAACCTGTCGGTCGCCGACGCGCGTGCCGTGGCGCTCGGTTCGGCGACCGTGTCCAGCGGCAACTCCTGGAATCTCGGCGGCACTTGGAACGCGGCCTCGGTGCTGAGCACCGACCCGGCCCCGCTCACGGGCGCGCGGACGGCGGACGGTTCGCTGCCGTCGGCACCGTCGTTCCTCGTTCCGCGGAACGGGGCGAGCGTCGGGGCACGCCTCTGACCGCGAACGCGTCCAGACCACCCCGGCGGCACCGGGTGATCAGTGGAGGACGCATGCTTCTCCCATGCCTTCGACGCCCCGTACGCTCCTGACCGGCTCCGGCTCCTGCACCCTCGTCGTCTGCCGGGGCTGCTGCTGCGGCAACGCCCGCAAGCAGCCCGGCACCGACCCCGTCTGGCAGCTCGAACTGCTGCGCGCGGGCGCGGCCGAGCACGGCTTCCAGGTCCGTACGACCGATTGTCTCGGCCCCTGCGACCAGGCCAACGTGATCGTCGTGCGCCCCTCGACCGCCGGGCGCCGGGCCGGCGGACGGGCCGTGTGGGTGGGGTTCGTGATGGACGACGACAGCACCGAGGAGGTCGTGCGGTGGGCGGCGGCCGGGGGCCCCGGTGTCGCCGAGCCGCCGCCCACGCTGGAGCTGCAGTTCATCAAGCCGCCTCGGGACGCGCGGGTGCGCTCCCGCCGCTGAAGGCCACCGGACCCCGCCGGACCCCGCCCGGCCCCGCCCGGCCCCGCCCGGCCCCGCCGGACCCCGCTAATTGTTAATGGGATCCATTTTCATGTAGCGTCCTCGGTGCTCACCCACCGAGGAGGACCGTCATGGCCGTACCCAAGCGGAAGATGTCCCGCAGCAACACCCGCCACCGCCGCGCGCAGTGGAAGGCCGCCACCCCCACGCTCGTACCCGTCACGATCGACGGCGTGCGTCACCTCGTACCGCAGAACCTGGTCAGGGCGTACGAGCGCGGGCTGCTGCGCCCCGAGGGCTGAGCGCCGGTGCCGCACGACCTGCTGCCCGTCACCGTGCTGTCCGGGTTCCTCGGAGCGGGCAAGACGACCCTGCTCAACCACGTCCTCGCGAACCGCGAAGGACTGCGCGTCGCCGTCATCGTCAACGACATGAGCGAGGTCAACATCGACGCCGCCCTGGTGCGGGGCGGCGAGGCGGCCCTGTCCCGGACCGAGGAACGGCTGGTGGAGATGACCAACGGGTGCATCTGCTGCACCCTGCGGGACGATCTCCTGGAGGAGGTCGACCGACTGGCCCGCGAGGGCCGCTTCGACCACCTGCTCATCGAGTCGTCCGGCATCTCCGAACCGATGCCCGTGGCGGCCACGTTCGCCTTCGCCCGGGACGACGGCGCCACCCTCGGGGACCTCGCCCGTCTGGACACCATGGTCACGGTCGTGGACGCCGCCAACTTCCTGCCCGAACTCGAGCGGGGCGACGAACTGGCCGAGCGGGGACTCGACCAGTACGAGGAGGACGAACGCACCGTCAGCGACCTGCTCGTCGACCAGGTCGAGTTCGCCGACGTCATCGTGCTCAACAAGCTCGACCTCGTCGACGAGGACTCAGCGGACCGGCTGAGGGCGGCGCTCGGCCGGCTCAACCCCCTGGCCCGTATCGTCCCGGCGCTGCACGGCCGGGTCGCCCTCGGCGAGGTGCTGGACACCGGCCTGTTCGACCTCGAGCGGGCCCAGCAGGCACCCGGCTGGGTGCGGGAGCTCAACGGCGACCACGTGCCGGAGACCGAGGAGTACGGGGTCTCCTCCATCGTCTTCCGCTCCGGACTTCCCTTCCATCCGGGCCGGTTGTGGGACTTCGTGACCGAGGAGCTGGACAGCGGCAGGTACGGGCGGATCCTGCGCTCCAAGGGCTTCTTCGCCCTGGCGAGCCGTCCGGGAGTGACGGGCCTGTGGTCCCAGGCCGGTTCGGTGGCGCGGTTCGAGCCGTCCGCCGCCCGCGATCCGGAGGCTCCGTACGCGCAGGAACTGGTCTTCATCGGGACCCGGTTGGAGGCCGAGGCGCTCCAGGACGCCCTGGCCGGCTGCCTGGTGAGGTCCGATGAGCCCCTTCCGCCCGTCGATCCGTTCCCCGGCTGGGACACCTACGGCATCGACGAGGCCTGCGACCACGCAGAGGTGTAGAAGAGGTCGCGCACCCGGTGCAACCACGCCTCGACGACCGTCTCGTCGGGGCGCTCCGGCAGCGCCGGGGTCGCCTCGTCGAAGGCGGTCTCGTAGTACCTGAGCAGCGGCAGCGCGGCCGACGGGTCGGCGGCGACCCGCTCACCGAAGGCGTGGTACTCCTCGGGATCCTCGACCCGGATCGCCAGCCGCCCGGTGGCGTACAGCTCCAGCCCCTGGTGGCACAGCCGCTTCAGGTGCCGGGCGTGCTTGGCGGTCCGCTTGCGGGTGTCCGCGGAGAACGAGCCGTCGCCGCGGTTCTCGAGGCGCCGGAACTGCTGGGTGGCGTAGCCGAGGTAGGCGTCCCGGACGCGCTGTGCGCACAGGAACGACGTGCGGATGCCGATCAGTTCGTCGCCGAGCGGGGTGCGCACCTCGTACAGCTCGTCAGGCAGCCACACCAGTTCCATGGCGGTCGGGTTGCCGCCGAGGGCGAGCCGGCACCACTTGGCGGCCTCGTGCAGCGTGCGGTCCGGTGCCGTGGTGACGTGGGACTCCTTCGGGCCGCGCAGGCCGTGCAGCTCGGCGGTGGGCGCGGCGAAGAGGCCGAGCCGGTCGACGTCGGATCCGGCGTGGGCGAGGCCGTACGCGGTGGAACCGACGATGCCGGACAGCAGGATGTTCGGGACGGTCACGGCGGGCCGCCTTCCGGTGCGGGATGACAGGGACGAGCGGCCGCCACGCGGACCTGGGCGGACGGGCGGCCACCGCGAAGACCGGGACGCACCTGGGCCGCCGCGGGGACCTGCCCCATTGTGGTGACCTGCCCGATCGCGGTCACGCGGTTTTCCGCGGGGCGCGGGAATGCCGCCGCCCCTCACGCGTTGAACCACCTGTGAGTTCTTCGATCGCCGGCACCCGCTTCTCCGTCCTCGACCGTTCCCGCACCCGCGAGGGCCGCCCGGACGCCGAGGCGCTGCGCGACACCGTACGGCTGGCGCAGGAGCTGGAGGAGCTCGGATACCACCGGTTCTGGGTCTCGGAGCACCACGGGGTGCCCGGCGTCGCCGGTTCGGCGCCGACCGTGCTGGCCGCCGCCGTGGCGGCCGCGACGCGGACGATCCGGGTCGGCACCGGCGGAGTGATGCTGCCCAACCACCGGCCGCTGGTCGTGGCCGAGCAGTTCGGGGTGCTGGAGTCGCTCTTCCCCGGGCGGATCGACATGGGCCTCGGGCGTTCGGTGGGCTTCACCGACGGGGTGCGCCGGGCGCTCGGGCGCGACAAGGGCGACGCCGGGGACTTCGCGGCGCAGCTGGACGAACTGCTCGGCTGGTTCCGAGGCACCTCCCCGACGGGTGTGCACGCGCGCCCCGCGGAGGGGCTGACCGTGCCGCCGTTCGTGCTGGCCATGGGCGAGGGCGCGACGATCGCGGCGCGCGCCGGCCTGCCGATGGTCATCGGTGATCTGCGCGGCCGCGAGAAGATGCGGCGCGGTATCGACCACTACCGGGCGCACTTCCGGCCCTCGCCCTGGGCGCGGGAGCCGTACGTCGTCGTCTCGGGCACCGTCGCCGTGGCCGCCACCCCCGAGGAGGCACGGCGGCTGCTGATCCCCGAGGCCTGGTCGATGGCGCACTCGCGCACCCACGGCACCTTCCCTCCGCTGCCGCCCGCCGAGCGGGTGGAGGCGCTGACGATGAGCGGCAGGGAGCGCGGCTTCTACGAGGCCGGGCTCGTCGGCCAGCTCGCGGGCACCGAGGAGCAGGTCGCCCACGAGCTGGAGTCCCTGCTCAAGGAGACGGGGGCGCAGGAGGTCCTGGTCACCACCAGCACGTACGACCGCGAGGCCCTCCGGGACTCCTACCGGCGGCTCGCGAGGATCACCGCCGGGTAGCCTCTGGAGACTGCCACCGGCACCGATCACGTAGAATTGTGTGGTTTGTCCCCGGCTCGGCCAGGTTCGGCCAGAAGACCTCGTACGGAGTTCCCCCATGCCCGACCCGAACGACCCTCAGGTCTCCCCGGACCCGCACCACGCCCCCGGCCCTCACGACCCGTACGTCCGCGTCCGCGGTGCGCGCGAGCACAACCTCAGAGCCGTGGATGTCGACGTTCCCCGGGACGTGCTGACCGTGTTCACCGGGGTGTCCGGTTCGGGGAAGTCGTCGCTGGCGTTCGGCACGATCTACGCCGAGGCGCAGCGGCGCTACTTCGAGTCGGTCGCGCCGTACGCGCGCCGGCTGATCCACCAGGTCGGGGCGCCCAAGGTCGGTGAGATCACCGGGCTGCCGCCCGCGGTGTCACTGGAGCAGCGCCGCTCGGCGCCGACGTCCCGTTCCTCGGTCGGCACGGTCACCAACCTCTCCAACTCCCTGCGGATGCTCTTCTCCCGCGCCGGCGAGTATCCGCCGGGCGCTCCGCGGCTCGACTCCGACTCCTTCTCCCCCAACACCGCGGTGGGTGCCTGCCCGGAGTGCCACGGCCTGGGGCGGGTCCACCGTACGACCGAGGAGTCGCTGGTCCCTGACCCGTCACTGTCGATCCGCGAGGGCGCGATCGCCGCGTGGCCGGGGGCCTGGCAGGGCAAGAACCTGCGGGACATCCTGGACGCGCTGGGTCACGACGTGGACCGGCCGTGGCGCGAACTGCCCGCCGGACAGCGCGAGTGGATCCTGTTCACGGACGAGCAGCCGGTCGTCACCGTGCACCCGGTCCGGGACGCGGACCGCATCCAACGCCCCTACCAGGGCACGTACATGAGCGCCCGGCGGTACGTCATGAAGACGTTCGCGGACTCCAAGAGCCCGGCGCTGCGGGCGAGGGCGGAGCGCTTCCTCATCAGCACGCCCTGCCCTGCCTGTGACGGCAGCAGGCTGCGTCCCGAGGCGCTGGCGGTGACCTTCGCGGGCCGTACGATCGCCGAGCTGGCGGCCCTCCCGCTGGTGGAGCTGGCCACGCTCCTCGACGCCGGCACGTCGCAGGCCGCCCGCGTCCTCACCGCCGACCTCAAGTCCCGCATCGCGCCGGTCGTCGAACTCGGCCTCGGCTATCTCGGCCTGGACCGCGCGACCCCCACCCTGTCGGCGGGTGAGCTTCAGCGACTGCGCCTCGCGACACAGCTGCGGTCCGGACTGTTCGGGGTGGTGTACGTGCTCGACGAGCCGTCCGCCGGACTGCACCCGGCGGACACGGAGGCGCTGCTGACGGTGCTGGCGCGGCTGAAGGCGGCCGGGAACTCGGTGTTCGTGGTGGAGCACCACCTCGACGTCATGCGCGGCGCGGACTGGCTGGTGGACGTGGGGCCCGGGGCGGGCGAACACGGCGGGCGGGTGCTGCACAGCGGTCCGGTGGCCGGGCTGGCCGACGTCACCGACTCGGCGACGGCCCGCTTCCTCTTCGACCGCTCCCCGGCTCCGGTACGCGAAGTCCGTCCGCCGCGCGGCCGGCTGAAGGTCGGTCCGGTCACCCGGCACAACCTGCGCGCGGTGACCACCGAGTTCCCTCTCGGCGTGTTCACCGCGGTCACGGGCGTCTCGGGATCGGGCAAGTCCACGCTCATCGGGGAGATCACCGAGGACCTCGAGGGCGTGGACCGGCTGGTCTCGGTCGACCAGAAGCCCATCGGCCGCACTCCGCGCTCCAACCTGGCGACGTACACGGGTCTATTCGACGTGGTGAGAAAGGTGTTCGCCGCCACCGACGAGGCCCGCTCCCGCGGTTACGGCGTCGGCCGCTTCTCCTTCAACGTCGCCGAGGGGCGCTGCGGGACCTGCCAGGGCGAGGGGTACGTGACCGTCGAGCTGCTGTTCCTGCCGAGCACCTACACGCCGTGCCCGGACTGCGGTGGGGCGCGGTACAACCCCGAGACGCTCGAAGTCACCTACCGGGGCCGGAACATCGCCCAGGTGCTGGACCTGACCGTGGAGGCGGCGGCGGAGTTCTTCGCGGACACACCGGCGGTCGCTCGCAGCCTCACGACACTGTTCGACGTCGGCCTCGGCTACCTGCGTCTGGGGCAGCCCGCGACCGAGCTGTCCGGTGGCGAGGCCCAACGCATCAAGCTGGCGAGCGAGTTGCAGCGGGGACACCGCGGACACACCCTCTACCTCCTGGACGAGCCGACAACCGGCCTGCACCCGGCCGACGTCGAGGTCCTGCTGCGTCAACTGCACGGCCTCGTCGACGCCGGCCAGACCGTCGTCGTCGTCGAGCACGACATGGCGGTCGTCGCCGGCGCGGACTGGGTGATCGACCTGGGTCCGGGCGGGGGCGACGAGGGCGGACGGATCGTGGCGGCGGGGGCACCCAGGGAGGTGGCACGGGCGGAGGGCAGCGTCACGGCGGCCTACTTGGGTCGGGTGCTTCGATAGGGCGCCGGGAGGCCGAGGGAGCGGGTGCGGTGGGGCGTCCTCACTGTTGGTGCCGGAGGGACGTCGGATCCGACGTGGCGCTGTGAAACGCAGGCCGCGCCTACCTCGTTCGCGTCGAACGCCGACACCTGGAAGGCCCGAGCGGCCACGCCCCGAGAACGGCCTCTTCGCCGGTCTGCGCTGATCCGCCCGCAGGACCGGCCGGCCGGCCGAGCAGGCACACCGACCGCACGGCTCGATGCGCTCGGCGAGCCGCCAGAAGCGGTACGCCATGCTCGGCTGTCTCACCCTGAGGTTGGCGAACTGACTCACTCAAACCGCAGTTGACTGCCGTACCCGTCTGCCCAGTTGCACCACGTATTAGACGGTAGGACCATCAAAGAGCAGGCTTGGCAACCTCTGGATTTCGGCCGGAGGACACCCCGGCCGGGCGGCCCCGGGATCCCCGGGGGGCGCATGCAGAGGCTGGTTATTCCCGTGATTCAAAAACCGTCAGCGGCCGCTCAGGCCGGTCGAGGGCCAGCCGTAACAAGACTGCCTGTTTCCAGTACGCCTTAAATACCCTTGCTCTGCAAGGTCGGCCATCTGCTTTTCGATTCTCCTAGGGTGTCGCGTTCATCACTGCATGATCAGCGGCCTAGGAACTCCAGTCAAAGGAATTAGCGATGACTCAGGTACATGGAGAAGGACAGAACGAAGCAGGAGTGCTCGGAGTGAGCGAGACGGAGGACGGAGTACTCGGTTTCGGGAAGGTTACCGGAAAGGCAGGCGTGGCCGGCGCAAACGACAACGGAGGTAACGGTGTATTCGGCAGGGGTCACAGTGGAGTCGTGGGCCACGGCAAGGCAGGGAATGGCGTCATCGGAGTAAGCGAGACGGAGGACGGAGTCCTGGGGATAGGGCAGATCTCCGCCAAGGCCGGCGTGGCCGGCGTGAACGACAACGGCGGCAACGGCCTGTTCGGGAGGGGCCACAACGGTGTGTTCGGAGACGGAACGGGCGGAGGCGGCAGTGGCGTCGTCGGGGTGAGCCAGACGGGAGACGGAGTCCTGGGGATAGGAAAAATCTCCGCCAAGGCCGGCGTGGCCGGCGTGAACGACAACGGCGGCAACGGCCTGTTCGGAAGGGGCCACAACGGTGTGTTCGCCGAGGGAATGCCGGGAGGAAAAGCAGGGGTATTCGTAGGTGACGTAGCGGTTACTGGCGACCTGATCCTGACGGGGGGCGATGTGGCCGAGCAGTTCGATGTCGCCACGGCCCTCCGCAGCGTTGACGAGGTCGGTCCGGGAACGGTCGTCGTCCTCGATGACGAGGGCGCGCTGGCGCCATGCACCCAGCCGTACGACTCGTGCGTGGCCGGTGTGGTCTCAGGCGCGGGCGACCGTGTGCCGGCCCTCATTCTCGACCGTCATGACGAGCCGACCGAAGCCGGCGGAGGCGCCGGGCAGCGAGAAGTCGCTGTCATGGGCAAGGTGTGGTGTCAGGCGAACGCGTTCGATCGGGCCATCCGAGTCGGCGATCTGCTGACCACTTCCTCCACGCCAGGACACGCGATGACCGCCGTCGACCGCGAGGCGGCTTTCGGAGCCGTACTCGGCAAAGCACTGACGCCCCTCGCAACGGGTGCAGGCCTGGTTCTCGTGCTCGTCGGTCTTGCCTGATCCGACCGTCTGATGACCTGGGACACGTCACCGCCGCCCTCCGTCATTTCACAAAAGGAGACGTAGAGCTGTGCGGACACGCAAGACCTCGAATGCACATTCAACCGTAAAGGTAGGCGGCACATGAGAAGCATGAGGCAGCTCGCCCAGGACGAAGGCCTGCAGGGCGATATGAGCCTGGCCACTTTGGTTCAGCGGTATGACGTCTCCAGCCTGGTGGCCCTGATCGGTGCTCACGATCAAGCGCGCGCGGCGTTGTCCAGCTTCACCTTCGACGACAACATATCAAGCGAAAACAGAAATACGTTGATCGCTCGACACTGGATTGCATTGTCTCGCGGCATTTCGACCAGCATTCTGTCGGCGACGGAAAAGCAGTCGCTCCAGACGGTGTACGGACGTGCGATTCACCACACGATCCTCAACGACCCGAATGCGAATGCCAGCGCGACTGTCGGGGGTTCGACTCTCAATGTGAACTTCAGTGTCCTGTTCCCACAGGGAAATGAGGAGATATCTCAGACGCTCATTCACGAGATGATGCATTGCGCCGGGTTCACACACCCCGTGAGGCGCAGACCGCCTCCCGGCCGCAACTGCTCTGCGCCCGACCCCAACCTTTTCGACTGCCCGAACGACAACGGGCAGTACTACGGGACCGTTCCTCTCCGGGCGGAGTTCTGCATAGCAGGTGACCAGAGCGACGAAATTTCAGTTCGTGAGGCGCGGTTCGTGCTGATCGAGCGCAAAGCCGGCGCCGAGAGCTGCGCAATCGATGACGAGGGCGTCGCCACCATCCGCACAACCGAGTAAAGAGGTGAAACCAAGCGAGGATCCGCAGCCGCCGACGGGTCGAAGGGGCTGTGACTCTCCTGCCACTTACCGGAGTTGTCGGGATTGACGGTGGTTCGGCGGCTGACGAACGCGACGGCGTAGTCCCAGCTGTTGAGCCAGCCGATCGCGCGCTGGACGGAGGGATCCATCGAACCGTCGCCCCGGACCCACGCCCTCATGCTGCTCCATGAGGGCGCGCCGGTCGCCCAGGGACTACGCCTCTTCCCCGACCCGATCGGCCACGCGCGCGAGCGGGCGACCGAGCTCCTCGACGGTCTCCCCGCAGGCGACCGGCCCTGGAGAAGGGGCCCCATGCGATCGCGTCGACTCCGGCAGCGTGTGCCGCTGCGCCGCCCGGGCGAGTGCGCGTCGGTCGGGGTGGGCGCCGGGGGCGAGGGCGGGCCGTACCTCGACCTCGGCCACCAGGTCGCGTGCCGAGGCCACCCGCCACAGCGAGGCGAGGAGGGTGTCCTCGCCGACGAAGGCGGGTGCCGTGCTGGCCGTGCCCCGGATCGTGCGGTAGTGGACGCGGACCGGCTGGACGGGGACGCCCGCGTCGAGCGCGGCCTGGAAGACCGCCCGGCGGAAGGGGCCCTGGGCGCGTCCGCACCAGGTGCTCCCCTCGGGGAAGGCGACGACGGCCAGGCCGCCGCGCAGTGCCTCGGCGACGCGGGCGACCGTGGCCGGGAGGGCGCGCAGCCGGTCCCGTTCGATGAACAGGGCGGCCCGGGCGGCCAGCGGCCCCGCCACGGGCCACCGCCGGATCTCGGCCTTGGCGAGCATCCTGGCCGGACGCACGGCACCCAGGAGCGGGATGTCCAGCCACGAGATGTGGTTGGCGACCAGGAGGAGCCCGCCGGTGGGCGTTGCGGAGCCGGTGATCCTCACCCGCACTCCCGCCGCCCGCACGACCGCCCGACACCACCGGCGCACCACGACGGCGGGGACGAGCCCGGCGAGCGGCGACAGCAGGACGCCGGCCCCCACCAGGACCGTGACCGCCGCCAGTCGCAGCACGGCGAGCGGCGCGGCGACCACCGGCCCGGCCGGCTCCACGCACGCTCGCGGAGTGCAGGGCGCGCAGGGCAGCCAGACGCTCATCAGGCGGGCACGAGGGAGAGGAAGTGCCGCAGGTAGCGCGGGTTGACCCGGCGCATCGACAGCAGCACGTACAGGTCGGCGACACCGAAGTTGGGGTCGTGGGCGGGCTCCGCGCACACCCAGGCGCCGAGCCGCAGGTAGCCGCGCAGCAGCGCGGGGAGTTCGGTGCGCGGGGGGACGGTCACGTCGTTCGGCACCCACGGCAGCAGCGGCCGTACCCGGAACTCCTCCGGCGCCAGATGCCTCTCCCGCACCCGGTCCCAGGCACCGGCCGCGGCCATTCCGCCGTCGGACAGCGGGATCGAGCAGCAGCCGGCGAGCCACTCGTGGCCGCGGTCCACCATGTAGCGGGCGATGCCGGCCCAGATGAGTCCGATGACCGCGCCGTCCCGGTGGTCGGGGTGGACGCAGGAGCGGCCGACCTCGACGAGGCCCGGGCGGATCGGGTCGAGCGGCGTGAGGTCGAACTCGCCCTCCGAGTACAGGCGTCCGGCGACCGCGGCGCGCTCCGGCGGCAGCAGCCGGTACGTCCCGACGACCTGGCCGGTGGTGGTGTCGCGCACGAGCAGGTGGTCGCAGTACGCGTCGAAGGCGTCGACGTCGAGTCCGGGCTGCGGGCCGGTCAGCAGGGCGCCCATCTCCCCGGCGAAGACGTCGTGCCGCAGCCGCTGCGCGGCCCGTACGTCGGCCTCGTCGCCGGCCAGGGCGACGGTGTAGCGGGTGGGGGCGGTCGACTGCGGGGGACGGTCGAGCGTGGAAACGCCGGTCATGGCTTACTCCTGGTCACGGGCCGGAGGCGGCGAGCGGTGCCGTGGTTCCAGTTGTGCCGACGGCGGTTGGCGTGTACGTGACCAGCGCCAGGAGAGCGGATGTGGGGTTGTTGAATGCCAGAAGCCCCTGACAGCGAGACGGGACCGGGCATGAGCACCACACCCGGTCCCGCCCGTCCGCACCTGTCGGCGAACGTTCACTTGTCGGTCGGCCCCGGTACCCCGGGGCGGCGCCGCTCGAGGCACCGCCCCTCAAGGCACCGCCCCTCAAGGCACCGCCCCCGGGGTGCTACCGCTTCCCCGCCTTCCGCGTGGCCCGCAGCCACTCCTTGTTCATCCCGGTGATGGACACCAGCGGAATCCCCTTCGGGCAGGCGGTCGCGCACTCCCCGGCCAGCGTGCAGCCGCCGAATCCCTCCGCGTCCATCTGCCCCACCATGTCCAGCACCCGTGTCTCCCGCTCGGGCGCCCCCTGCGGCAGCACGTTGAGATGGTTGACCTTCGCCGAGGTGAACAGCATCGCCGCCCCGTTGGGGCAGGCCGCCACGCACGCCCCGCACCCGATGCACTCCGCGTGCTCGAACGCGAAGTCGGCGTCCGGCTTCGGCACCGGTGTCGCGTGCGCCTCCGGTGCGGCACCGGTCGGCGCGGTCACGTAGCCGCCGGCCTGGATGATGCGGTCGAAGGCCGACCGGTCCACCACCAGGTCCTTGATCACCGGGAACGCGGACGCCCGCCACGGCTCGATGTCGATGGTGTCGCCGTCCTCGAAGGACCGCATGTGCAGCTGGCAGGTCGTGGTCCGCTCGGGCCCGTGCGCGTCACCGTTGATGACGAGCGAACACGCCCCGCAGATGCCCTCCCGGCAGTCGTGGTCGAAGGCGACCGGGTCCTCGCCGTTGAGGATGAGTTCCTCGTTGAGGGTGTCGAGCATCTCCAGGAACGACATGTCGGAGGAGATCCTGTCCACCTGGTACGTGGACATGGCGCCTTCGGCGTCGGCGTTCTTCTGTCGCCAGACGCGCAGGGTGAGCTTCATGCGTAGCTCCGCTGGGTGGGGTGGACGTACTCGAAGACCAGGTCTTCCTTGTGCAGGACAGGGGCGTCACCGGTACCGGTGAACTCCCAGGCGGCGGCGTAACCGAACTCGTCGTCCCTGCGGGCGGCCTCGCCGTCGGGCGTCTGGGACTCCTCGCGGAAGTGGCCGCCGCAGGACTCGGCGCGGTGCAGCGCGTCGAGGCACATGAGTTCGGCGAGCTCGAGGTAGTCGACGACCCGGTTGGCCTTCTCCAGGGACTGGTTGAACTCCTCGCCGGTGCCCGGCACCTTGATGCGGCGCCAGAACTCCTCGCGGATCTGGGGGATGCGCTCCAGGGCCTTGCGCAGTCCGCTGTCGGTGCGGGCCATCCCGCAGAACTCCCACATGAGTTCGCCGACCTCGCGGTGGAAGGAGTCGGGTGTGCGGTCGCCGTCGACGGCGAGGAGCAGGTTCAGCCGGTCCCCGGTCTCCGCCAACACCTCCTGCACGACGGGGTGTTCGGCGTCGATCTCGTCGTGGTGGGGGTGGCGCGCGAGGTAGTCGTTGATGGTGGCCGGCAGCACGAAGTAGCCGTCGGCGAGGCCCTGCATGAGGGCGGAGGCGCCGAGCCGGTTCGCGCCGTGGTCGGAGAAGTTGGCCTCCCCGATCGCGAACAGGCCCGGGACGGTGGTCTGGAGGTCGTAGTCGACCCACAGGCCGCCCATCGTGTAGTGCACGGCGGGGTAGATCCGCATGGGCACCTGGTACGGATCCTCGTCCGTGATCCGCTGGTACATGTCGAAGAGGTTGCCGTACTTGGCCTCGACCGCCTTGCGCCCCATCCGCTCGATGGCGTCGGCGAAGTCGAGGTAGACGCCCTGTCCGCCGGGCCCGACGCCCCGCCCCTCGTCGCAGACGTTCTTGGCCGCGCGGGAGGCGATGTCACGGGGCACGAGGTTGCCGAAGGACGGGTAGATGCGCTCCAGGTAGTAGTCGCGCTCGTCCTCGGGGATCCGGTTCGCCGGACGGTCGTCGCCCTTGGCCTTCGGTACCCAGATCCGGCCGTCGTTGCGCAGCGACTCGCTCATCAGCGTCAGCTTGGACTGGTGGTCACCGGTGCGCGGAATGCAGGTGGGGTGGATCTGCGTGAAGCACGGGTTGGCGAAGTAGGCGCCGCGCCGGTGCGCCCGCCAGATGGCGGTGGCGTTGGAGTTCATGGCGTTCGTCGACAGGTAGAAGACGTTGCCGTACCCGCCGCTCGCCAGGACGACGGCGTCCGCGAAGTACGTGTCGACGCGGCCGGTGACGAGATCCCGGGCCACAATCCCGCGCGCCTTGCCGTCGACGACGATCAGGTCGAGCATCTCGGTACGCGGGTGCATCTCGACGTTCCCGGCCGCGATCTGCCGGGACAGCGCCTGGTACGCGCCCAGCAGCAGTTGCTGGCCCGTCTGGCCGCGGGCGTAGAAGGTCCGGGAGACCTGGACGCCGCCGAAGGAACGGGTGTCGAGCAGGCCGCCGTACTCCCGCGCGAAGGGCACGCCCTGCGCCACGCACTGGTCGATGATCTCGACGGAGATCTGCGCGAGCCGGTGCACGTTGGACTCGCGCGCCCTGAAGTCGCCGCCCTTGACGGTGTCGTAGAACAGGCGGTGGACCGAGTCGCCGTCGTTGCGGTAGTTCTTCGCCGCGTTGATGCCGCCCTGCGCGGCGATGGAGTGGGCTCGGCGCGGGGAGTCCTGGTAGCAGAACTGGACGACGTGGTAGCCCTGTTCGGCGAGTGTGGCACCCGCCGAGCCGCCGGCGAGGCCCGTGCCCACCACGATCACCGTGTGCTTGCGCCGGTTGGCCGGGTTGACCAGCTTGGCCTCGAAGCGGCGCTTGTCCCAGCGCTCGCCGACCGGGCCCTCGGGGGCCTTGGTGTCGACGACCGGCTCGCCGGTCGGGTAGTTGGCGTAGGTACTCATGTCAGCTCACCACTCCGGTCATGACGCCCACGGGTACGGCGATGAAACCGGCCGTGAGCAGCAGCGCTAGGACGTTGGCGACGGTCTTCAGGGCGCGGTCGCGGGCGCGGCTGCCGACGCCGAGGGTCTGGGCGGCGCTCCAGAAGCCGTGCCGGACGTGCAGCCCGAGCGCGAGCATCGCGACGACGTAGATGACGTTGCCGTACCACGTGGAGAAGGTGTCCACGACGTTCTGGTACGGGTGCCCCTCCTGGAAGCCGCCGGAGTGCACGGTGCCGGTCGTCAGGTCGAGGATGTGCCAGACGATGAACAGGGCCAGGATGATCCCGCCCCAGCGCATGGTGCGCGTCGCGTAGCTCGCCCGCGGCTTCTTGTGCACGTACTTGTCGGGCCGCGCCTTGATGTCGCGGCGGCTGAGCTGGTAGGCGGAGGTGGCGTGCGCGACCACGGCGAGAACCAGCACGATCCGGACGAGCCAGAGCGTCCACTCGTAGTGCATGAACGGCTCGCCGACGGTGCGCAGCCAGTGCGCGTAGTGGTTGAACTCGCCCGCCCCGAAGAAGATCTTCAGGTTGCCGATCATGTGCACGACCAGGTAGAGCAGCATGATCAGGCCGCTGACGGCCATCACGGTCTTCTTGCCGACGGAGGAGTCCCACACGGTTCGCGCCATCGACGGCCGTCGGTCCGTCCGCGTTGCCAGAGCCATGTCACAGGACGTTACGGGCGCGCTGCCCGATCGGTCCAAGACATGGTCCGGCTTGAATCCATAGGCTGCGGCTATCGTGTGGCCATGCAGTTCCAGCAGCTCCAGTACTTCGTGGCCGTCGCCGAGACCCGGCACTTCACCCGGGCCGCGGAGCTGGTCCATGTCGCCCAGCCGTCCCTGTCGCAGCAGATCAAGGCGCTGGAGCGGGAGTTGGGCGCGGATCTGTTCCTGCGGGCGCGGGGCAACATCACGCTCACCGACGCGGGCGAGGCGCTGCTGCCGCTGGCCCGGCGGATCCTCGCCGACGCGGACACCGCCCGGCACGAGGTGCTGGAGCTGGTGCAGCTGCGCAGCGGCCGGATCCGGCTGGGCGCGACCCCGAGTCTGTGCACGGGGCTGCTGCCGGACGTGCTGCGTGCCTTCCACGACCGCTATCCGGGCATCCGGCTGCTGATCGAGGAGGGCGGCTCCCACGATCTCGTACGGGAACTCGCCCGCGGCGCCCTCGACCTGGCCCTGGTCGTCCTCCCCCTGCCGACGCCGTCCCCCGCGCTGACCACGGTGGAGCTGCTGCGTGAGGATCTCGTCGTGGTGTCGTCACCGGACGCCCCGAGGCCGGGCCGCAGCCGACGCGGCGTACGCGTCGCCGACCTGGAGGGCGAGCGCCTGGTGATGTTCCGGCACGGCTACGACCTGCGGGAGCTGACCGTGGCCGCGTGCCGCGCCGAGGGCTTCGAGCCGGACCTCGCGGTGGAGGGCGGCGAGATGGACGCCGTGCTGGGCTTCGTGCGCGCGGGTCTCGGCCTGGCCGTCGTGCCGCGCATGGTGGCGGCCCGGTCCGGGCGCGGGCTCCGGGTCACCCCCCTGGCCCGGCCCGGTCTGCACCGCACGATCGCGCTGGCGCACCGCAGCGACGTGGCGCCGCCGCGGGCCGCCAGGGAGCTTCAGCGGATGCTGCTGGAGCGGTGAGCGGTGCTCAGGCGACCTCGGGCGGCACCGGGGTGCCCTGGTGGTAGTACATCCGCCAGCCCGTCCGTTCGTCGCGCTTGCGCCACAGGGAGCTGCGGCGGGCGCGCCGGCCGTCGAAGACCGTCTCGAACGTGAGGTGCACCAGGCCGGGGGCCAGCAGGACGCCCGTGATCGCCGACGGCTCGTAGCGCGGGCCGTCCGCCGAGCTGCCGGGCTTGTCGGGCAGCTCGGCGACCGTCTCCTCGTACGTGTAGCGCCGGCCCGAGGCGCCGACCTCCACGAACTCGGGGTCGAGCAGCCGGGCGCCCTCGGCGGAGGCACGGATCGCGGGGTCCATGAGACGCAACTCGGCGGCGATCGCCTCGTTCACGTCGGCTGAGTCCTGGTTCACCCGCACATGATCGCGTGCACCCCCGGTGTCCCCGCAACCGGGTTACGGCCTCACCCGGTCGCGTCCACCAGCGCCAGCTCGTGCAGCCTCTCCGGCGGGCCCGGGCGGGCGTAGTACCAGCCCTGCGCGGTGTCGCAGCCCAGTATCCGCAGCTGCTCGGCCTGGGCGCCGGTCTCCACGCCCTCGACCGTCACCGCGAGGTTCAGGCTGTGGGCGAGCGCGACGATCCCCTCGACGATCTTGAGGTCGACGGGGTCGGCCGGGAACTGCTGCATGCTCTGGGTGAAGGAGCGGTCGAGCTTGAGGATGCTCACCGGGAGGCGGCGGAGGTTGGCGAGGTTCGAGTAGCCGGTGCCGAAGTCGTCCAGGGCGATGTCGACGCCCATCTCGGCGAGCCGCCGCAGCGGCTTCAGCAGGTCGTCGTCGGCTCCGATCAGCGCCGACTCGGTGACCTCCAGGCAGAGCGCGTCGGGCTCGACGCCCATCCGCTCCAGGATGTCCACGGTGTCCTGCACCAGGCCGGGGTGGGTGAGCTGGCAGGGCGAGAGGTTGACGTTGATGCGGAGCGGTCCGGCCTGGTCGTAGCGCTCCCGCCAGTCCCGGGCCTGGCGCACCGACTGTTCCAGGACCCAGCGGCCCAGCGGAACGATGAGGCCGGTGTGCTCGGCCAGCGGGATGAACCGGTCGGGTCCCAGGACACCGTGCTGCGGATGCAGCCAGCGCACCAGCGCCTCCGCACCGCGCACGCTGCCGTCGCCGAGGTGGACCAGCGGCTGGTACTCGATGAAGAACTCGCCCCGGTCCAGGGCGGTCGGCAGCGCCGTGGTCAGCCCGTGCCGGGTGATCGCGCGGGCGTCGGCCTCCGGGTCGGCCAGCTCGAAGCGGTTGCCGCCGGCCGACTTGGCCCGGTACATGGTGATGTCGGCGCTGCGCAGCACCTCCGCCGGGCTGCGCTCCCCTGCCGGTCCCTCGACGATGCCGATGCTGCCGCGCACGGTCAGCTCACGGCCGTCGACGCTGATGGGGGCGACCATCGCGTTCATGATGCGGGCGGCGAGGTCGTCGACCTCGCGCTCGGTGTCGGGTCCGGTGGTCAGCGCCACGAACTCGTCGCCGCCGAGCCGGGCGACCATCTCGCCGGGGGCGGTCGCGCAGGACTGCAGCCGGTCGGCGACCTCGACGAGCAGCCGGTCGCCGGCCGCGTGCCCGAGGCTGTCGTTGACGGTCTTGAAACCGTCGAGGTCGAGGTAGCACAGCCCGAAGCGCTGGCCGGCCCCGGCGCCCAGCGCCTTCTCCAGGCGTTCGAAGAAGAAGGTGCGGTTGGGCAGGCCGGTGAGCGCGTCGTGGGTGGCCTCGTAGCGCAGCCGCAGGTTGAGCAGGCGGCGCTCGGTGGTGTCCTCCATGAGGGCCAGCTGGTACTGCGGGTTGCCGTCGGCGTCCCGCAGCAGGGAGACCGTCAGGTTGGTCCACAGGACCGTTCCGTCGGGGCGGTAGAACGCCTTCTCGACGTGGTAGTGCTCGCGTTCGCCGCGGACGAGCTCGTCGTAGAGCTTCCAGACCTGGGGCGCGTCGTCGGGGTGGGTCCACTCCGGGACCCGGCGCCCGCGCATGGCCGTGTCGGTGAGCCCGAACATCCGCAGCAGCGCGCCGTTGACCTGAAGGATGTTGCCCTCCAGGTCGGCCATGCCGATGCCTATGGCGGCCCCCTCGAAGACCGCGCGGAAGCGGGCCTCGCTCGCGTGCAGGGCCTGCGCGACGATGCCCTGCGCCTGCAACGCCGCCTGGGCGATGGCCTCCTGCTCCGCCAGCGTCCGCTCACGCAGCGCCTGCGCGAACCCGGCGGCCATGGCGTGCTGGATGCGCGCGGCACGCGCCCGCAGGTCGTCCTGGACGCCGTCCTGTCCGCAGTACAGCACCAGGTAGGCGTCGACGCAGTCCAGGGTGCAGGTCAGCGCGTCCGGGTCGGTACAGTGCGCGGCCACCAGAGCCGCGCCCACCGCCTTCGCCTCGTCCGCGTCGAAGATCCTCGCCCTCAACGCCTGACTCAACCGCCTCGCGAGCGGCAGCAGTTGTTCCTCGAACTCCGGCCGGGTCGCGGACGTCGAGGTCACCGGGAACACCGCCCGGCTCCAGATCGTCGCGAACCGCCGCAGTCTGTCCTCGGTCCCGTCCGGTTCCGCGCTCACGCCGTGCGTCCCACGCCGGCGAAACCGGAGAACGCGTAAGGATCCTCGTCCTCCGGTGCGGTGTCCGGCCGCCAGTGCGGCGGCGGCACCAGTCCGGGTTCCACCATGTCGTACCCCTCGAAGAACCGCGCGATCTCCTCGCGCGAACGCATGGTCAGCGGGTTGCGGATGTCCTTGTATACGTCCACCGCGCCCTCCGCCCGCTCGGGCGGCAACGGGATTCCCTCGTACGAGGCATGCGTCAGCAGCAGCAGGCTGCCGGGCGCGAACGCCTCGCGCAGTTCGGCCACCGCTCCGTACGGGTCGTCCGCGTCTTCCACGAAGTGCAGTATGGCAACGAGAAGCAGCGCCACTGGCCGGTTCGGGTCGATCAGCCGCTGTACTTCGGGGCTCGCCAGGATCTCCTGGGGCTTGCGGAGGTCGGCCGCGACCACGCCCGTGCCCTCGGTCCCGGCGAGCACCGCCTCGCTGTGCGCCACCGCCACCGGGTCGTGGTCGACGTACACCACGCGGGCGTCGGGCCGGGCCGCCTGGGCGACCTCGTGGACGTTCTTGGTGGTCGGGATGCCGGAGCCGATGTCCAGGAACTGCGTGACGCCCTCGTCGACCGCGAAACGCACCGCGCGGCGCATGAACGCCCTGTTCGCCTGCATGACCTTGGGAAGTCCCGGCATGAACTCCATGGCCCTGCGTCCCGCTTCCCGGTCGACCTCGAAGTTGTGCGAACCGCCCAGGTAGTAGTCGTAGATACGCGAAACGCTCGGCACCGAGATGTCGATGCTTCGTGGGGCCCAGGCGGGACGCTCCATCTATCTCTCCAAGGCGTAGGCGACAGGCGTAGGCGATCCGGTGTTCGAGCAGAGGCTACTGATCGCCCGCCAATGGAGCGAGCAGAAACGGAAATTGACCGTCCGTTCCCGGTCACTGCCTGCGGCACGTGCCGCATTGATGCCCCGCCGCTTCCACCACGAAAAGTACCGGCGACACTCCGCAGCGTTTCGGCCAGAAGGCGAACCAAGCCACGAATCGTAGGGAGTTGGGGTGAACGACGACAGACCGGTCCGCCCCCTCCGTGCGGCGCGGAGGGGGCGGACCGGTTGATCGGGCACTCCTGACTAGTCCTGCTCAGGCGCTCCGACCGGCTTGCCGTCGGGGGCCACGGCGTACCACGTGCCGCCGACTCCCTGACCGTTGGTGTCGCCGGCTTCCTTGTCACCGGCGAACGTGTAGATGGGCGAGCAGTTGACCGTCATCTGCTTGACGCCGTCGGACCGGGTGAAGCTCATCAGGCCCTTCTTCTGCACGTCCTTGGTGTCGTTGGTCGCGACGGGCGCGACGGCCGGCCACTTCTCCAGGCAGGCACCGTTGCAGTTGGAGACCGGCTTGGGCCACGCCTCGTCCTTCATGAAGCGGTAGACCGTCATGCCGTTCTTGTCGACGACGATCTCGCCGAGGGTCGGGTCCTTGCGGGTGGACAGCCCGGGAAGGTCGCTGAGCTTCGCCTTCTTGCCGCTGGGGGCCAGCGCGTACCACTTGCCGCCGACACCCTGACCGGTCACGTCGCCGGCCTTGGTGTCCTTCGCGTAGCGGTACGCCGGCCAGCCGCCGATCGTCAGCTGCTTGCTGCCGTCGGCGCGGGTGACCTCGCCGAGCAGTGCCTCGTCGACACCGGCGCCGGCCTCGGCGTCGTCCGCGGGGACCGGCGGCCAGGCGGTGGCGCAGTCGCCGTCACAGTTGGTCTTCGGCGGTTCGGCCGTGTCCTGGTCGAACCGGTAGAGGGTCAGGCCCGCGCTGTCGGTCAGGACATTGCCGAGTTCCGCGTTCGTGGAGACGTTCAGCTCGCCCGCGGTCCCGTTCTGGGGCGCGGCGCTCGGACTGGCCTCCGCGCCTGCTCCGGCGCCAGTGCCGGTACCGATGCCGGTGCCACCGACGCCGTAGTCGCCCGCAGCGGCCGTCGCGCCGACGTTCTGGCTGCCTGTCGACGGTGTGCCGCCTTCCTGGCCACACGCCGTCGTCAGCGCCAGCACCGCCGCAGCGCTCGCCACGAGTGAGGCGCTCCGCCAGGAGGTCTTCATCGTCAACTCCTCATAATTTCCAAGGTGTTGCAACGCCCTGCTGCGCCGCCGCACGACCATGGATACGCAGGGGAGCAGCGGTTGTGTTCAACCGCCTCGCATTTTTCTTTCCGAAACCCGTGTCGCCGCCGTTCCCTCTTTCGGACCAATCCCCCCGTGCCCGAGCGCGCGGCGGCGCGTTAAGCCTCATGATCTCGGTCGTGCATCGACCCGAACCGACCCAATCCGCCCCGGCCATACGGGTGTTTGCCCTGGTGACACTGACCTGGATGCTCGTGGGCGCTCCGGCCGGCGTGGCCGAGGCCGACGCCTGCGCCTACGCCTCGACGGGGCCGGACGGCACCCAGGCGGTCGCGGTCGCCGGCAGCCTCACCTGGCCGACTCCCCCGCCGTGCTCGCCACCTCCGCCCCCGCCCCCGCCCCCGCCGTGCCCGACACCCACCCCGACACCCACCCCGACCACCCCGCCGCCCTCTTCTCCACAACCCACCCCGACGCCGACCCCGACGAAGCCGCGGCCCACCCCGACACCCGAGCCGACACCGCCGCCACAAACACGACCGCAGCCGGCGCCACCCCGCCCGCGACCGACCCCGCCGTCCTCGGCTCCCACCCCCACACCGACCCGCACCCCGACGAAGTCCGCCGAGCCGACCCCGCGCCCCTCCGCCTCTGCGGTGACCTATCCGCGCTACCAGGCCACCACCACCCGCCCACGACCGTCGAACGGCACCACGTCGCCGGTCACCTACGTCCTGCTCATCACCGCGCCCGCGGTGGCCGCCGTCGCCGCTCTGCGGCCCCGCTAGTGCCGACCCTGGAGGCATCCCTTGCCGGAATGGCTTGTTCTCACCCTCGCGATGCTGGCCGCCTGTGTCGTGGTGGTCCTCATCACCCTCGTCAGGCACCGCACGGCACCCCTGGACGAGGACCCCAGCGAGACACCGGACGTCATCGAGTACATGACGATGTGGATCGGTGTGGTGTACGCCATCGTCCTGGGTCTGGCCATCGCCGGCGTCTGGGAGGCGCGCAGCGCGGCACAGGACCACGTCCAGGCGGAAGCACAGGCGCTGCACGAGATCTCGGAGCGTGTCCGGGTCTATCCGGCCGATGTCCGTGACCGCATTCGGGGCGATGTCAACGCTTATGTCGGACACGTCGTCAACACCGAGTGGAAGGCGATGGCCGACACGGGCCAGGTGACCGACCGGGGCGCCGAACTGCTGGGGCAGGTCCGCGTCGACGTCACCGACTACGAGCCGAAGACCGACTTCGAGGCCCAGGCCTACCAGCCGGTCCTCGACCAGATGGCCGCCGCGGACCAGGCACGCAACGCCCGCGCGGACTCGGCCGCGCCCACCATGCCGGGCGTGGTGTGGTTCGGGCTGATCGGCGGCGGGGTCGTCACCATCGGGATGATCTTCGCGCTGCAGATCCGGCGCACCCCGCGCGAGCTGATCCTCGCCGGGCTGTTCTCCGCCCTGATCGCCTTCCTGCTCTTCCTGATCTGGGACTTCGACGCGCCCTACAGCCGCGGCGTGACGGCGTCGGCCGACCCGTTCCTGAGCCTTTTCCCGGACATCAAGGGCTGACGGCGGCCCAAGCGGCTCATCCGGACGGCCGCGGAAAGGCCCCCCGCCACAAGGTCGGCCGGAGGGACGCCCGCCACACCGCGGGCGTCCCCCGGTCGCCGGAACACGATTCCCCGAGCGGCCCACACGCTTGCCCCATTCGCGCGACTGCGATCGCGCAGACGCACGCAGGTTGATCGGCCTGGGGGCCGCGCTCATCGCGGGGTCGCTCGGGGCGGCGTACCACTTCTCCCGGCGTCGTAGCGGCGAGGACGGCGCCTGACCTCGCCGCTACGGACCGGCCTTCCGAAGGGGACGGAGGTCAGATCCGCCGCTCGGCGCGGCGGCGCATCCAGAACACTCCGCCGCCCACGACGGCTGCGGCGACCAGCCCGCCGCCGATGGCCATGTCGGTCGGCGTGGCCCCGCTGGAGCTGCTGCCGCCGAGACCGCCCTGGACACCGCCGATGACGGTGAACGCCGCCGGGTTCGTCAGGGTACGGCCGTTGCAGTTGACCGTGATGCTGTGCGAACCGGGGCGGGCGTTGTGGTTGACCGTCGCGGTGCCTCTCGACGTCTGGTTGGCGCCGCTGATCGGTGTCAGCGCCGTGCTGCGGAACGCGTCGGAGGTCATGGTGCCTCCGGAGGGGCAGCCGTCGACGGTGACGGTCAGCTGCCCGCCGCGGGCGATGACACTGGGCAGGGCGACGATGTTGCTCGGGCTGGTGGGCATGCCGTCGCGGGCGACGGCCGCGGGTGCGGCGATCCCGAGGGCGGCGACGGCGGCGCCTGCGGCCGCAAGGGCACGAGTAGTACGCATGTGATCCTCCGCGGGAGACACCCCGGGACCCGTCCCCGGTCGATCGGCGAGAAAGCGCCTCCCAGAAAGACCCTCAGACGCGTTGCGCGCGCCCGCATTTCGGCGATGGTCCGTCCTGGTGAGGCGACACGCCGAACGAAAACCCGACAGTCCGATATCACCGCAGGTCACGGACCGTCAGAAAATTCCTGGGGGCTGCAACTCGGATGGCGCACCACGGGTGGCGCGGGCCACCCGTTCGCGTCCGTGCCGTCGCCGGATTCCCTGCCGGCACTTAGCGTTCTCGTATGCGCGAATGACGGGGCGACGGCCTCGTCGAGAGGGGAAGTCGAATGTCTGCGTCCGAACTGGCCGAACTGGCCGAAGAGGAGGAGCGGCGGAAGAAGCGCGCTCCTTGGGGCGTAATAGCGCTTGTTCTGCTGACCGGCCTCGCGCTCATTCGCAACGGCTCGGGGGAATTCGACATCGGGCCCCCGCAGCCCGCGTCGGCGGCCGCGGCCGGTACCCGCCTGTCCGACGGCACCTTCGGCAAGGCGCCCCCGCCGCTGGCGTACTCCCTTCCCGACCGGGTGAGGCTCTCGACGATCCAGGTCGACGCGCCGGTCATCCCGGTGGGCCTGGACGCGGACGGCTGGGTCGGCGCGCCCCCGCCGGAGGACCCGAACCTGGCCGGCTGGTTCACCGGATCGGTGACCCCCGGCGAGAAGGGCACCGCCGTCGTCGTCGGGCACGTCGACAACAATCAGGGCCCCGCCGTGTTCTACGGACTCGGGGCCCTCAAGAAGGGAAGTCTCGCCGAGATCGTCCGCAAGGACGGAAAGACGGCGGTCTTCGAGGTCTACGGCATCGAGGTCTTCGAGAAGAACAACTTTCCCGGCGACCGCGTCTACGCCTCCAAGGGCAGTCCCGAATTGCGCGTCATCACCTGCGGGGGCGGATTCTCCCAGCAGAACGGCTACGACGGGAACGTCGTCGCTTTCGCCCGCCTGGTCGAGGTCCGCTGAGCGTTCCCGGTCCCGGCGGGCGGTGCGATCCGCTCAGGTGAACTGCCGTCGCGGGACGGTGATGTGATAGCCGGAGTCGAGCAGTCGCGGCAGATAGTCACGCAGCGCCCGGACACTCTGGGTGCGGTCGCCCCCGGCGTCGTGCGAGAGCACCACGACGCCGGGGGCGGCGCCGTTCTCCACCCGTCCGACGATGGTGCGGGTGCCCGGGGTGGTCCAGTCGAGGGTGTCGACGGTCCAGGCCAGCGGCTCCATGCCGAGTTCGGCGCCGAGCTGGAAAGCGGCCCGGTTCCAGGCTCCGTAGGGCGCGCGGAACCACAGGGGGCGCTCGCCGTACGCGTGCTCGATGACGTCGCAGGTGCGTTCCATCTCGGAGCGGATCCGCGCGCGGCTCAGGCGGGTCAGCAGCGGGTGGGACCAGGTGTGGTTGCCCACGACGTGTCCCTCGTCGGCCATGCGGGCCAGCAGGTCCTGGTGGTCGGCCGCCATCTCCCCGCACACGAAGAACATCGCGCGGACGTCGTACTCGGCCAGCGTGTCCAGGATGTCCGGGGTGTAGCGGGGGTCAGGACCGTCGTCGAAGGTCAGGACCATGAAACGGCCGCGTCCGGACACCCGCAGGAACGGCTCGCGCCGGACGAGGGGCCGGCCGGGGGCGGTACGGGGCGGACCGTAGCCGGTCAGGGGCTGGAGGCGGTAGGCGGAGGGCTGGAGCGCGCGACGGGCCTTGGGGCCGGCGGCGGGGAGGGCGCGCCGGACCGGCTCGCCGGTGACCGCGGCCAGCACACCGGCGGCGCCGGCGGCCCCGACGGCGGCAGCGCCGGTGAGCAACGCCCCGCGCCGGGTGAGCAGCCGTGTGAGCAACTGATCCTTCGTCATGACTCATGAGTCGCCCAAGGCGGACCCGACGCACCACGACAACACCGGTGCGGCGGCACGAATCCACCCGGCCGGCCCACCTCGGAGGGACGTGCCGCCACCCGCCCGGCGCAGCGAGTGGGTCAGCGGCGGCGCACCAGGGGGAACGGCAGGGTCTCCCGGATCGTCCGGCCGGTGAGGAACATGACCAGCCGGTCGACGCCGATGCCGAGACCGCCGGTGGGTGGCATGGCGTATTCGAGGGCGTCGAGGAAGTCCTCGTCCAGTTCCATCGCCTCGGGGTCTCCCCCGGCGGCCAGCAGGGACTGGGCGGTGAGGCGGCGGCGCTGTTCGACGGGGTCGGTGAGCTCGGAGTAGGCGGTGCCCAGTTCGGTGCCGAAGGCGACGAGGTCCCAGCGTTCGGCGAGCCGCGGGTCGGTGCGGTGCTGGCGGGTGAGCGGGGAGACGTCGGTCGGGAAGTCCTTGTAGAAGGTCGGCAGCTGGGTCCGCTCCTCCACCAGCCGCTCGTACATCTCCAGGACGACGTCCCCGCGGCCGTCGTCGTCGGTGTACGGCACGTCCGCGCGATCGCACAGCCGGTGCAGCGCGGGCAGTTCCGTGTCGGCGTCGACCGTCTCCCCGAGGGCCTCGGAGATCGCCCCGTAGACCGTCTTGACCGGCCACGGCCCGGAGATGTCGTACTCCTCGCCGTCCTTGCGGGCGACGGGCGAGCCGAAGGCGGCGCTCGCGGCGCCCTGGATGAGCTCGCGGGTCAGGTCGAGCATCACGTCGTAGTCGGCGTACGCCTGGTAGGCCTCCAGCATCGTGAACTCGGGGTTGTGTTTGTAGGAGACGCCCTCGTTGCGGAAGGTACGGCCCATTTCGAAGACCTTCTCCAGGCCGCCGACGCACAGCCGCTTGAGGTACAGCTCGGGGGCGATACGCAGGTAGAGGTCGAGGTCGTAGGCGTTGATGTGGGTGGTGAAGGGGCGGGCGTTGGCGCCGCCGTGGATCTGCTGGAGCATCGGCGTCTCGACCTCCAGGTAGCCGCGCTCCAGCAGGCCCTGGCGCAGGGCCTGTACGGCGGTGGAGCGGGCGCGCACCACCTCGCGGGCGTCCAGGCCGGCGACCAGGTCGAGGTAGCGCATCCGGACCTTTGCCTCGGGGTCGGTCAGGCCGCGGTGTTTGTCGGGCAGCGGGCGCAGGCATTTGGCGAGGAGCTGCCAGGAGGTGACGAAGACCGTGGGCTCGCCCCGGTCGCTGGTGCCCGCGGTGCCGGTCGCCGTGATGTGGTCGCCGATGTCGGTGTCGGCGGTGAAGCGGTCCAGTGCGGGGCCGGAGTCCTCGCGGGTGAGGGCCAGTTGGTGGTCACCGGACCAGTCGCGCAGGGTGACGAAGACGATGCCGCCGAAGTCGCGCACGAGCATGATCCGGCCCGCGACGGTGACCGGCTCACCCCGGCGGACGTCGGCGAGGGCGTGTGTGCGGGCCGTGACGCCCACCGGGTAGGGGTCGGTGCCGTCGGCGCGCAGCCGGTCGAGGGTGCGGTGCCGGATGCGGACCTGTTCGGGCAGGTCCGCATCCGGCTCGCCGGCCCCGGCCTCGTCCCCTCCGTCGAGGCCGAGTGCCGAGAGCGACGGCAGGCCTTGAGTGGTGGCCGGCCGGTGCCCGCCCTTCGGGTGCCCTTTTCCCCAGAGTTTGCGCAACGACGGTACGGAGACGAATCCTTCGGCGATGCCGGAGGCGAGGCCGACGCGGGCTAGGGCACCCGTCTCGCCGTAGCAGATGAAGCGCGGGTACCAGACGGGGCGGTACTTGGCGTTGGAGCGGTAGAGGGCTTCCAGCTGCCACCACCTGGAGAAGAAGAGGAGCAGCCGCCGCCAGAGTCTGAGCACCGGTCCGGCGCCGATGCGGGCGCCCTCCTCGAAGACCGAGCGGAAGACGGCGAAGTTGAGGGAGATTCGGCGGACGCCCAGTTTGGGGGCCGCGGCGCACAGTTCGGCGACCATGAACTCCATGACGCCGTTGGGGGCGCCGCCGTCACGGCGCATCAGGTCGAGGGAGATGCCGTCCCGGCCCCAGGGCACCAGGGAGAGCAGGGCGAGCAGGTGGCCGTCCGGGGCGAGGGCCTCCACGAGGAGACAGTCGCCGTCGGCGGGGTCGCCGAGGCGGTCGAGGGCCATGGAGAAGCCGCGTTCGGTCTCGGTGTCCCGCCAGGCGTCGGCCTTGTCGATCACCTCCTCCATCTCCTCGTCGGTGAGGGCCGAGTGCCGGCGGACCCGGCAGGTGGCGCCGGTGCGGCGGACCCGGTGCACGGCCTGCCGGGTCACTCGCATGTCACGGCCGTTCAGATCGAAGTCGGACACGTGCAGGACGGCCTCGTCCCCGAGCTGGAGGGCGCCGAGTCCGGCGCGGGCGAAGGCCTTGGCGCCGTCCTCGGAGGCGCCCATCGCGGCGGGGGCCCAGGCGTGCCGGCGGGCGACGTCCAGCCAGGCGTCGATGGCGTGCCGCCAGGCTTCCCGGTCGCCCACCGGGTCGCCGCTGGCGAGGCACACTCCGGCCTCGACGCGGTAGGTGACGGCGGCCTTGCCGCTGGGCGAGAAGACCACGGCCTTGTCGCGGCGGGTGGCGAAGTAGCCGAGGGAGTCCTGGTCGCCGTACCGGCCGAGCAGGGCGCGGATGCGGGCCTCCTCGTCGCCGTGCAGGGCCGCTTCGAGACGCTGGGAGCGGAACAGGGTGGCGGCGGCGTTCAGCAGGGCGAGCGCGCCGAACAGGCCGAGCAGGAAGAACAGGGGGCGGGGCGGGCGGCCGTCGTAGGAGCCGCTGGACGCCAGGCCGCCGCAGACCCGGTCCGCGGCCCACGCCAGGCGCCGGCCGCGCGGCAGTGTGCCCGGGAAGAGCTCGACGAGCCCCCATCCGGCCAGGATCCCCACCGCCAGCCCGGCGAACAGGACGACCAGCGCCCGGCGTACGGCGGCCCGGCGTGAGGCGGCGTAGAACTCCCGGCGGGCCACGATCAGCAGGGCGAGCGCGAGGGCGCACACGACGAGGGACGGGATCGAGTCACCGTACAGGCCCACGGCGATGCCGAGGGCGTCGGCCAGGACCAGCAGGCCGAGATAGACGACCACCAGCCACCAGGCGATCTTCTTACGGGCGGCGGTCGCGGCGGCCAGCAGGAACAGGAAGACGGCGTAGGCGAGGTTGGCGCTGAGGGGGACGAGCAGCTGGTCCAGGAACCGGACGACCGGGCGCAGCGCGGTGCGCAGGGGCGGGATGAGGGCGAGGAGCACACAGAGCAGGGCGAGGGCTCCGAAGAAGGCCGCGAAGGCCTCCGGCACCCTGCCGAGGAATCCGGTCCCGGGCGGCCGTGTCGGGCCCGTGGTGTCCTTGGCCGGCGTGGCCTCCACGGTGGCACTCATGTTCCGACTGTAGGAACAGCCCGGCCGCGCCGCCCGTCGAGACGTCCCGGGGCGGCTGCGGGACCTGCGGGTTCCGATAGCCTCGCAGCCGTGACGGAACAGCAGCACTCGCCCGCGCACCGGTTCGAGCGGGGCACGGACGGACCCAAGGTCATCGTGGTCGGTGTGGACGGCTCGGACTCCTCGCTCCGCGCGGCGGCATATGCCGGTGGCCTCGCCCGGCGCCAACACGCGTTGCTCGCCGTGGTGTACGTGCAGCCGGTGCTCGCGGCGGGCGCCGCCCTCGGGGCGCCGGTCACCGACACGACCGACGCCATCGCCGAGGACCTCGTGGCGCAGATCCGGGAGGCCACCGAGCGGACCAAGGGGATATTCGACGTGCGCTGGGAGTTCCACACCTTCCGCGGCGACCCCTACAACGGCCTGGTGAAGGCGGCGGACGACCTCAAGGCGGACGCGGTCGTCGTGGGCGCCTCCGAACAGGCCGGCCACCGCATCATCGGCTCGGTCGCGATCCGGCTGGTGAAGGCGGGGCGGTGGCCGGTGACGGTGGTTCCGTAGGGGGCGGCGTACGGAGATGCCGAGGACCTTCGACCACGCGGACGTGGACTGACCCGGCCGCGCAGGGGGCGGCGGCCCGGCTACTTCCCCATCACGAGCCCGTCCGCGGCCGCGCCCCGGCTCAGCACCACGTCCCGGATCCGGTCGCGCACCCCGCGCACCTCCGCCCCCTGGGCGAGCGCCCGGTTCAGGTCGACCACCCGGCCGGCGTCCACGTCGAACAGCTGCGGCACGAACTCGGCCTTCGTGACCCGCCAGCGCTCACCCGGCCGGGCGGGCGGGGCGAAGGTGAAGCGGCCGAGGGTGGACTGGTTGCCGCGCGGGTCCTGGACGCCGTCGTGGTTGGACATCGCGCCGGCGATCTGGTCGCCCATCCCGTAGATCACCCAGGTTCCGTTGACCTTCTCGTACGCCTGCGGGACATGCGCGTGGGTGCCGAGGACCAGGTCGACGTCCGGTCGGCCCCCGGTTCTGGCGGCGGTGAGGGCGCGGGCCAGGGCGAGTTGGTTCTCGTCGGGCTCGTCCTGCCACTCGGTGCCCCAGTGCACGGACACGACGACGACGTCGGCGCCCGCCGCACGGGCCGCCCGGGCGTCCGCGATCATCTTGTTCTCGTCGATCAGACCGACGGCCCAGGGTTGTCCCTGCGGCAGCGGGAAGCCGTTGGTGTCGTACGTGTACGCGAGGTGCGCGACCTTCGCCGGACCGGCCCGCAGGAGGGTGGGCGTACTCGCCTCGCTCTCGGTGCGCGCCGAGCCCGCGTGCCGTACGCCCGCCCGGTCGAGGGCGTCCAGGGTGCGGCTGATCCCCTCGGCGCCGTCGTCGAGGCTGTGGTTGGAGGCGGTGGAGCAGCTGTCGTAGCCGGTGGCGGCGAGGCCCGCGGCCACTTCGGGCGGGGACTTGAAGGTGGGGTAGCCCGTGTAGACGCCGTTCGCGCCGTAGACGGTCTCCATGTGACACAGCGCCAGATCGGCGCGGGAGACGACCGGTTCGACGCCGGCGAGCATGGGCCGGAAGTCGTACCCGGTGCCGCCGGCGTCGAAGCGGGCCCGGTCGATGATGGAGCTGTGCGGGAGGACGTCGCCGGAGGCGACGAGTGTGAAGCCGCGGGGTCCCGCGGCGGACGGGGCCGGGTGTCCGGACCCGGTGGGCGGGCCGTGGTCCTTGGCCTGGCAGGCGGCACCCGCCGCGAGGAGGGCCGTGAGGGCCAGGGCAACCTGCCGTCTGCGTGCAATCATCCGCTCACCCCACTGTGATCATATTTACTCACAAATAGGTACGATGCGGAGCACACCCCCAAACAACCCGAAGGCCCTCTTTAACCCGTCCGGTGCGCGCGAACGGCGGGATGCGGACCGTTCGTCGAACCGTTCGTCGACGCGATCGACCGTCCGCCGCAGAGCCGTGCGCCCGCACTGTCCAGAAACGGTCCCCTGTTGTGCCATACGGCCATGACGGCCGGAACCACTCTCACGAACGGGACGACCGCCGAGCACGAGCTCGCCGCACTGCAGCGGGAGCACGGCCGGCCCCTCTTCGCGCTCCTGCTCCGGCTCTGCGACGGCGACCGGCAACGCGCCGAGGACCTCGTCCAGGAGACCCTCGTCCGCGCCTGGCAGCATCCCGAGGCCCTGCGCGCCGACGACTTCGAGTCCGTACGGCCGTGGCTGCTGACCGTGGGCCGGCGGCTCGCCATCGACGCGCGGCGGGCCCGCCAGGCGCGCCCCGCGGAGGTCGGCGACGCCGTCCTGGAGAACGCCCGGGTGTGCGGCGACCACGCCGAGCGGGCGGCCGCCGCCCTCGACGTGCGCGAGGCTGTGAAGACACTCACTCCCGAGCACCGTGAAGTCCTGGTGCTGGTGTACTTCCAGGGGGCGAGTGTGGCGGAGTCCGCCGAGATCCTCGGGATCCCGCCCGGTACCGTGAAGTCCCGCGCTTACTACGCGCTGCGCGCCCTTCGCCGGGTGCTTCCCGGATACGCGGCCGACCTGCGGTGAAACCCATGGCCGAGTCAAACCTCCGTAAAGCGCCTTGCCGCTGACCCCGGTTGAGTAATCCGCTGTCCTCATCCGTGTTCCGCACTGGGGCCCGGCATCGGGCAGCGCGCACGCACCGGAGGAAGGCAGGAAGGGATGCTGCACAGAGGTCACGAGAGCACGGACGGCGCCGGTGGCGGCGAACTCACCGTCCCCATGGCCTGGTTGTACGCCGAGTACATCGCCGACGAACTGCTGCGGTCGGGGGATCTGATGCCGCCGACGTCCTTCGAGTTCCGCGCGGGACGGGACGCCCTGGCACTGACCATCTTCCTGTCCGACACCGACGGCGAGCTCTCCGGCATCCAGGTGGTCTCCCAGTTGGAGAACTGGCTGTCGCTGACGGCGTACGACCAGCCGTGGCAGGACTGGGTGGACGAACGGATGACCGCGCTCGCCGCGGACTGCGTCGACGACGGCGGCCCCTCACCCGACCTGGACCTGGCCCGGGCGGCCTGGCGCTGGCTGGAGGAGACCGAGCTGCTCGCGCCCGATCTGAACGCCGTACCGGGCGGTGGTCCGGTGGTCGGCGAGGACGACGGACCCAAGGTATGGACGCCGGCCTGGCAGCTCGGGTTGCCCCTGGGACACCTGGCCATCCACCTTTTTTAGCCTCGTTTCGATCCGGACCAATCCGGGGGCCCGGCCGCTCCGAACTCCTTGGTTACGATTCTGTATGGGCCTTGAGTGATTCGGCTGCCGGGTGCGTACCGGTGGGAGCAAGGAGTAACCCCACCCGCACCCAAAGGTACGAGGATTCGGCATGAGGTCCCTGGAAAGGCATCGCGACGTCGGCGCGTACGCGCTCGGCGTGCTGGACGAGGCGGACGCCTTCCGCTTCGAGGACCACCTCATGGAGTGCCCCCGCTGTGCGGCACACGTGACCGAATTCGGGCCCGCGACCCGGCAGTTGATGCTGTACCGGCGGGCCACGCCCCGGGTGGTGAGCCCGCTGACCCAGCCCGGTCCCCGGCTGCTGGACCGGTTGGTCTCCGAGGTCGCCGCACGACACCGGGCGCGGCGCAGGAGGCTGTGGTTCGCCCTGGCCGCCTCGGTGGTGCTCGCCGTGGCGGGGCCCGGCGTCGTGCTCCTCGCGGGCGACGCCGACAGCGCCGTACGGGTCACCGCCACCGACGAGCGCTCGGGTGTGTGGGCCGAGGTCACGACCGAGGACGAGGTCTGGGGCAGCCAGGTGCAGCTCAAGGTCAAGGACGGTGCGGGTCCCCGCGCCTGCCTCCTCGTCGCCGTCGGCCACGACGGCTCCGAACAGACGGTCACCAACTGGAACGTGCCCGACCACGACGCCCGCCCCAACACCATGCGCGGCGGCACGACCATGCACCCCGACCAGATCGCCCGCTACGAGCTCCGCACGACCGGCGGCGAACACCTGGCGACGCTGGAGTCCGACTAGCTCACTTCAGGAGCCGTGACAGGCGGCGGTCCGCCAGGGGTTTGCCGCCGGTCTGGCAGGTGGGGCAGTACTGGAGCGAGGAGTCGCTGAAGGAGACCTCGCGGATGGTGTCACCGCAGACGGGGCACGGTTGGCCGGTGCGGCCGTGGACGCGCAGGCCGCTCTTCTTCTCGGCCTTGAGACGGCCCGCCGCGACACCGCGGGAACGCTCGATCGCCTCGAAGAGAGTCGTCCGGAGAGCCTCGTGCAGCGCTCTCGTCTCCTCCGGGGTGAGGGAGGAGGTCGGTTTGAAGGGGGACATCTTCGCGGCGTGCAGGATCTCGTCGCTGTAGGCGTTGCCGACGCCCGCGATGAGGCTCTGGTCGCGCAGGGCGCCCTTGATCTGACGCCGCTCCCCCTTCAGCAGGGCGGCCAGGCGGGACGCGTCGAAGTCGTCGGCGAGCGGGTCCGGGCCGAGGCGGGCCACACCCGGCACCTCCTGGGGGTCCTGGACCACGTACACCGCCAGGCGTTTCTGCGTGCCCGCCTCCGTCAGGTCGAAGCCGGCGCCCGTCTCCAGGGCCACGCGCAGCGCGAGGGGGCCCTTGCCGGGCCGGGGCGGGCCGTCGGGTAGCCGGTCCTTCCAGTGCAGCCAGCCGGCACGGGCCAGGTGGGTCACCAGGTGCGGGCCGCCGTCCGTCTGGAGGTCGAGGAACTTGCCGTGCCGGTGCACGGCGCTGACCTGGTGGCCCTCCAGAGCGGTGAGCGGAGGGTCGTAGGTCTTCAGGACGCTGATCGCGACGGGCAGCACCCGTACGATCTCGAGGCCGACGAGGTTGTCGGTCAGGAAGTCCTTGAGCGCTTCGACCTCGGGAAGTTCCGGCATACGTCCAGAGTGCCACCGCATGCCCGGCGGCTCAGGTCAGCCCCGGTCGGGCACCACGAACTCGCACCACACGCACTTGCCGCCGCCCCGCGCCTCGACGCCCCACACGTCGGCGAGCAGGTCGACGAGGAGCAGGCCCCGGCCGGAGACGCCCGACTCACCGGCCTCACGGCGGCGCGGGAGGGCGCTGGAGGAGTCCTCGACCTCGACCCGCAGCCGGCGGTCACTGCCGCTGAGGACCCGCAGGGTGACGATCGCCGAGCCCTCGGTGTGCATCAGGGCGTTGGTGATCAGTTCGTCGGCGGCGAGTTCGATCTCGTCGGAGAGGTGACGGTCGCCCCACGCGCCGACGGCGGCGCGGATCATGTGCCGGGCCTCGGCGAGTGCCTCGGGGTCGCCGGGTGCCACGTGCTGCTGGAGCCGTCCCACGGGCCGCGGGGTGTCGCCGCCGCGGCGGCGCAGCAGGAGCAGGGCGACGTCGTCGTCGCCACCGCGGTTCTCGGCCACGTCGATGAGGCAGTCGGCGAGATCGCGGACGTCGTCCGGTCCGGCGGCGATGAGCGCCGCGAGGGTACGCATGCCGTCGTCGAGGTCGGCGCCGGGCTGCTCGACCAGGCCGTCGGTGCACAGCAGCAGGGCGTGACCGGGGTCCAGTTCCAGGGTGGCGACGGGGTATTCGAGGCAGCCGAACTCGGCCGACAGTCCCAGCGGCATGCCGCCGTCGACGGGAACGCGGCGGCAGCTGCCGTCGGGGCGGCGGACGAGCGGGTCGATGTGCCCGGCCCGGACCACCTGGACCACGCCGGTGGTCAGGTCGGCCTCCGCGTACAGGCAGGTCGCGAAGCGTTCGGTGTCGAGTTCGTGGAGGAAGACGGAGGCACGGGCCATCACCGTGGCCGGGGGGTGGCCCTCGGCGGCGTAGGCCTTGAGGACGATGCGCAGCTGGCCCATGACGGCGGCGGCGTGGGTGTCGTGCCCCTGGACGTCGCCGATGACGGCGCCGACGCGTCCGCCCGGCAGCGGGATCAGGTCGTACCAGTCGCCGCCGATGTCCCGGCCGAGCGAGGCGGAACGGTAGCGGACGGCCACGTCGGCGCCGGGGACGCTGGGGATGGTGCGCGGCAGCATGGCCTGCTGGAGGCCGGTGGCGAGGTCCTTGTCCTGCTCGTAGAGCATGGCCCGCATGAGACTCTGCGCGATGCTGCTGCCGAGGGCGATCAGGACGTTGCGGTCCTCGGGTGAGAAGCCGCGCCGGTCGCTGTAGAGCAGGCCCATGGCGCCGATCGGGCGGGCCTCGGCGATGAGCGGGAGGTAGGCGGCCGAAGTGATGTCGAGGCCGGTGATGTGCGGCCACAGGATCGGGTAGCGGGCCGCGAACTCCTCCGGCGACTCGATGAAGCGGGGGCTGAGGGTGCGGACGGCCTCGCTCATCGGATAGGGCTCGTCGATCCGGGTGATGTCGGTGCCGGGCACGAAGCTGCCCTCGGGGCCCTCGGCGATCAGCCGGATGCGGCCGGCCTCGACCAGTCCGAAGACCAGGCTGGTGGCGCCGAGGTGGGTGAGGCCGTGGGTGTCCTTGAGGATGTCGATGACGTCCTGGACGGTACGGGCGTGGGCGAGGGCGGCCGTGGTGAGCTGCACGACGTTGGTCTGCCGGCGCCGGGCCTCGTCCTGGGCTGCCTGCTCCCGGCGGTCCTCGAGCTCGCCGACCTCGTCGGTGGCGTCGCGGACGATGCCGATGATGCGGCGCGGGCGGCCGGTCTCGTCGCGCCGGATGTAGCCCTGGGTGTGGGTCCAGCGCAGGGTCCCGTCGCGGCAGCGGATACGGAAGTAGGTGCCGTAGTTCTCGCTGCCGTCCTTGATGGCCTGCGCCACCAGGGCGTCGAGCCGATGCCCTTCGGCGCGCGGGATCCGCACGACCAGGGTCTCGGGGTGGTCGTCGAACTCGTCGGGGCGCAGGTCGAACACCTCGTGGGCCTGGGCGTCCATGTGGAACAGGCCGTTGTCCAGGTCCCAGTCGAAGCTGCCCATGCGGTTGAGCGCCAGGATCGGATCCGGGTGGGCGGGCCAGTCGTCCGGGAGTGCCAGGGCGCTCGCTCCCCGATCAACCATGGGGCCACCTTGCCAGGATTTGCCCGATTCTTCGACCGGGGGGAGGCGTGCGGGACATGGGGCGAGGGGTCGGTGCGGTCGGCTGCCGGCGGGATGCCGTCAGCTGTCGAAGACGTCGGTGGGGCTGCCGAAGACGCTGTCCGTGCCGGCCGGGTCGTCGGGGATCAGTCCGCCGCCGTCGGGCAGGTCGGGGGTGTCCGGTACGGCCTCGGGGCCGACCTCGTCGGTGGCGTCGAGGGAGTCCGGGGAGGTGCCGGGGTCCGCCACAGTGGGCTCGTCGAAGGGCGGGGCGTCGGGGATCGCCGTTCCGAGGTCGGGTACGGCGGTGCCGCCCGAGGGGGCGAGGGGGGTCCCGGGGACGGTGGGGGGTGGCGTGGCGGTGGGGGTGCCGGGGACGGTTCCGGTGGGGCAGTCGGTCGGCTCCGTCGGGGGCTCCCACGTCGGCAGGCCGGTCGGGGTGTCCGTGAGAGGGCCGGTCGGCGTGTCCGTGAGAGCGCCGGTCGGCAGGTCGGTGGTGGGCGTGACGGTCGGCGTGGCGGTGGGCGTACCGGTCGGCAGGTCGACCGGCGCCTCTCCGGCGCTCTCCGGCGCGACGGTGGGCGTGGGGGTCACGCAGTCGGTCGCCCCGGGGGAGGCGCTCTCGTCCGTGGGGGACCCGCTCGGCGAGGTACCGGACGCGCTGTCGTCGGGGGTCGGCGCCGGCGGGGTTGGCACGGGCACCACGCGGTCGTGGCGGACGTCGTGACCGATGCGCCGCTCGATCCAGGTGCGGTGGACCGGGTCGATGATCGTGACATCGGTGACGACCTGGGGGGTCGGGACCACCGCGACCATCCGGGTGGTCAGGTATCCGGGCCAGGCGCGGCCGCCGGTGCCCGGGTTGCCCGGGGTCACCGCCGGCGGCTTCAGGGGGTTGCCGCAGGCGCAGCGCACGCGTGGCAGGCCCCGGTTGTCGACGAGGACCGCGGTGCCGGCCTGGAGGACGGACTGGTAGGAGGTCGTCCGGCCCTCGCGGTAGCCGTGGTTGGTGACCCGCGTGTCGGCGCGCAGCACGACCGGGGCCAGTCCGCGCAGAAAGTCCGGGATCGCTTCCAAGGAGATGCCCTCGGCCTCGGCGAAGGCGCGCGCCCGGGCCGGGTCACGGGTCAGGTGGTCGGCCTGCCGGGCGACATCGCAGCTGGCGACCCGCGCGGTCCCGCCGTAGAGGCCCGGGGTCCCGCCGGACAGGGACCGTACGCCGGTCTCAGCCGAGGGACCCGGTTGGGTCGTTCGGGTGAGCGCGGGCGACGGGGCCGTCGGGGCCGCGGTGGAGTCCGTGAAGGGATCCGGCCCCTGGGCCGCGGCCGGCTGGAGAAGGAGTTCTCCGCTCGGTTCCGTGTCCTCGCCCCCGGCGGCGGCGCAGCCGGCGACGAGGAACGCCGCCGAGAGCGCGCAGGCCGCGACGAGGGTTCCGGTGGGTTTGCGCACCACTCTCTCCCGTCCATCCCGGGCAGTTCGTCACTATTGTCTGCTTCACTCACTTGGGTTACGCAAGCGGAGGCCGCGGTACACGGAGCGTCACACGGGCTTCCGGCGCGACAATGGACGGGAGGAGCGCACGGACGTGAACTGGTTCAACGCACCGGACTTCTGGATGAGCCGATTGGTCTTCCAGCGGGGCCTGGCCGCCCTGTACGTCGTGGCGTTCGTGACGGCGGCCCTGCAGTTCCGTGCACTGATGGGCGAGCGGGGCATGCTGCCCGTCCCCCGCTTCGTCGAGCGGACGCCCTTCAAGCGGGCTCCGAGCCTCTTCCACCTGCACTACTCGGACCGGTTCTTCGCCGCGTGCGCCTGGGCGGGCTGCGGGGTGTCGGCCGCGCTGGTGGCCGGCCTCGACTCACAACTCCCGCTGTGGGCCGCAATGGTGCTGTGGCTGGTGCCGTGGCTGCTGTATCTGTCGATCGTGAACGTCGGCCAGACCTGGTACGGATTCGGCTGGGAGTCCCTGCTGCTGGAGGTCGGGTTCCTCGCCGTCTTCCTCGGCAACGACGAGGTGGCCCCGCCGGTCGTCGTCCTGTTCCTGCTGCGCTGGATCCTGTTCCGCGTCGAGTTCGGCGCGGGTCTGATCAAGATGCGCGGCGACGCGTGCTGGCGGAAGCTGACGTGCCTGGACTTCCACCACGAGACGCAGCCCATGCCGGGCCCGCTGAGCTGGTTCTTCCACCATCTGCCCCGGCCCCTGCACCGGGCGGAGGTGGCCGCCAACCACGTCACCCAACTCGCCGTGCCCGTCCTGCTGTTCACCCCGCAGCCGGCGGCCACGGCGGCGGCCGCCCTGATGATCCTCACCCAGTTGTGGCTGGTGCTGTCGGGCAACTTCTCCTGGCTGAACTGGATCACGATCGTCCTGGCGCTGTCGGCGGTGAGACTCCCCGGCGATCCACCGCCCCTCCCGGGCACCCCACTCTGGTACGAGGTGCTCGTCCTCGCGGTCGCCGCGCTGCTCGTCGGACTCAGCTACCAGCCGGCCCGCAACATGCTCTCCCGCCGCCAGGTCATGAACCGCTCCTTCGACCCGCTCCACCTGGTCAACACCTACGGCGCCTTCGGCAGCGTCAGCCGGATCCGCTACGAGGTGATCGTCGAGGGCACGGCGGACGAGGTCCCGCGCGAGGACTCCGAGTGGCGGGAGTACGAGTTCAGGGGCAAGCCGGGTGATCCCCGGCGCTGGCCCCGTCAGTTCGCGCCGTACCACCTGCGGCTGGACTGGATGATGTGGTTCGCCGCGCTGTCCCCCGCGTACGCCGGATCGTGGTTCGGCGCGATGGTGGAACGGCTCCTGGAGAACGACCGCGACACCCTGCGACTGCTGCGCCGCTCCCCGTTCCCGCCCGACTCCCCGCCCCGCCACATCCGTGCCCGCCTGTTCCGGTACCGCTACACGACCTGGGACGAACTGCGGGAGACGGGCGCCTGTTGGGAGCGGACGTACGTGCGGGAGTATCTGCCGCCGACGCGGCTGGCGGGGGTGGCTCAGAGGTCGTAGAGGCGGAGGGGGTGGCACCTTCTCCGGCTCGGCGAGGAGGCCGGCCCTGGTCCTCGGGCACGCTCACGACGGCTCGTCGGTGGGGACCGGGGCGTCGGCCGGCAGCAGGCCGGCCTCGCGCAGCTCCTGCCAGAACGCGGCCGGGACGGCGGCCGCGAACTGGTCGGCGCAGTCGTGCATCTCGGCCGCCGAGCGGGCGCCGACGAGGACGCTCGCGACCGCGGGATGGGCGGCGCAGAAGCCCAGCGCGGCGGCACGCAGGGTGGTGCCGTGGTGTTCGGCGACGGACTTGAGCCGCAGAGCGCGTTCCAGCAACTCGGCTGGCGCCTCGGCGTAGTTGTAGGTCGCTCCCGGTTTCGGGTCCGCCAGCAGACCCGAGTTGAAGGCGCCGCCGACGACGACCGCGATGCCCCGTGTCACGGCCGCCGGGAGCAGTTCGGTCAGCGCGTCCTGGTCGAGCAGGGAGTAGCGGCCGGCGCACAGCACCACGTCGACGTCCGTGTCGCGGACGAAACGGGTGAGCATCTCCGTCTGGTTCATGCCCACGCCGATCGCGCCGACCACGCCCTGCGCGCGGAGCCTCTCCAGGGCCGGATAGCCCTCACGGAAGGCCTGTTCGGCGTGGTCGTCGGGGTCGTGGAGGTAGACGACGTCGACGCGGTCGAGGCCGAGCCGTTCCAGACTGGCCTCCAGGGTGCGGCGTACGCCGTCGGCGGTGAAGTCCCAGACGCGGCGGTGGGCCGCGGGGACCGCGAAGCCGTTCGCGAGGTCGTCGCCGCCCGCCGTCGTGGGTTCCAGCCGGCGGCCGGCCTTCGTGGACACCGTGTACTCGGCGCGGGGGTGTGCGCGCAGGGCCGCACCCAGTCGGCGCTCGGACAGGCCGAGGCCGTAGTGCGGGGCGGTGTCGAAATAGCGGACGCCCCGCTGCCAGGCCGCGGTGACCGCCTCGTGCGCCTGCTCCTCGCCGACCTCGGTGAAGAGGTTGCCGATCGCGGCCGCGCCGAAGGCGAGCGCGCTGACCTGGACGCCGCTGCGACCGAGGGTGCTCACCGGCCCGCCGGCCGCATCCGCAGGCCCTGCATGCCGCCGTCGACGGCCAGTGAGGTGCCGGTGGTGGCGCCGGACAGCGGGCTCGCCGAGTAGGCGACCGCGCTCGCGACTTCGTCGGCCGTCACGAGGCGGCCGGTGGGCTGGCGGGTCTCCAGGGCGGCCCACTCCGCGGCCGGGTCGGCGGCCTTGGACAGCAGGCGGCCGATCCACGGGGTGTCGGCCGTACCGGGGTTGACGCTGTTGACGCGGATGCCCTCGCGGACGTGGCCGGCGGCCATGGCGAGGGTGAGGGAGTGCACGGCACCCTTCGTCGCGCTGTACAGCGCGCGCTGCGGCAGGCCCGGCCGCGGCGGCCCACCACGCGGCCGCGGACCTCTCGTACGCGGCGGAGGCGAGTGACGCACGCTGTCCGTCACAGGATGCGCCGCACGGCCTCCACGATCGCGCTCCGGCATTCCGCCGGGTCCGACGTCAGGAGAGTCGTCGCCGGCATGCTCGCGGCATTCGTCGGGCTCCAGGCCGAGGCGATGGCCAGGACGAGGGTGAGAAGCGTGGCCGGGGCGAAGCCCGATGTGCCCACTTGGTCCTTCCGGACCGCTTCCAACGAGGCGAGCTTGTTGTTGCGGGTCGGCTCGGCGACGGCAGGGTCCCGTTCCACGGCAGTGCCGCGTTCCAGTCGGTGCCAGGTCGCCAGGCGGAGCACCTCGGGGTGCTTCTGGTAGAAGTCGAACAGTCGCCCGGCGTAGTCCGGCAGGTCGTCAGGTGTGAAGGGCACCATGTCGAGGCCTCGCCCGACGTGTGCGTCGAAGACGGCGTCGAAGAGCCCGTCCTTGTTGCAGAAGTAGACGTATATGAGGTTCTTGTTCGCCGAGGCGGCCTTGGCGATCCGGTCGACTCGGGCTCCCGCGATCCCGTATGCCGCGAACTCCTCCGTCGCCGCCTGGAGGATGCGCGCCTTCGTGGCTTCGGCTCGGGACATGGGGGTCATGTTAACAGCGCCTAATGGGTCTTGCCGTGGCGAAGAGACTCGGTGCCGGTGCCGTCGGCAGATGAGCGCTCCAGCCGCCGGAACCGGTGAGTTCGGGGGGTCAGACCGTGCCCCGATGGTCGGCCGGGAGGCCGGACCGCTGATGGGGTGGCGTGCCTGCCCCTGGTGGTGTGAGCACTGAATCCATGAGGCCGTGTGCCGCCTCACGTAGGCCGCGGAGAGCGAAGTGCCGGAAAGAGCAGCCGAGTTGCCCCTGATCGGCGATGGCTGGGACGAAGGCCGACGCGATGTGGAGACCGGGACGAGGCGGGCCGCAAGGCCACAGCGAAGCTGCCCGAGGGAGTGGAGGGCATCGTGAAGCCGCACCAACTCGTCGCGCGGCACGGCGGGGGGGACCTGGTTCCGGCCGGGGTGGTAGTGGGGATCGAGACCGGCCGCGGTTCGCGGGTGCAGGCCCTGATCGCCTCCGGTTACCAGGGAGGACGAGGTGGCTCGCCGGAGGCGTACTGCCTCCGGCGATGTCGCACGCGGTCCACTACCTGGTGGACACGGCGTCAAGTGGCGAGCGATGCCGTTGGGCGCCCCGCCGTGGAATCCTCCCGGCCCACGCCCTCTTCCTACGCCGGCGTGACCATGGTCCGGTCATCGAGTTCCACGACTGGCCGCGCGGGAAACTCCGTGCGAAGGCGGGCCGGGCTCGGCGCCGAGTGTCCGTGTGATCGACTCCCGGCCGGTGAAGGCGGACGCCGTCGTGGGCCCGGCGGGTGTCGTCACCTCAGTCCGAGTGCGTCGATCAGTGCCTCGGAAGCGAGCAGCATGACGGTGCACCACAGGGTGACGCCTGCCATGAGCCAGCCGATCAGCTGCCACCGAGGCAGGCCCAGCGCCGTGCCCAGCATGGCCGATCCCCAGGTGCCGAAGAGCGCCGGCCCGATGATGCCGAAGCCGATGACGCCGTACCGGTTCACCACGCGCCGGGCCCGTCGGCCGGTGGGGCCGTCGAGTCGGTTCCGACGTTTCCCCGGCGGTGCCCCGGCGGTGACGGGTCGCCGCTTCGAGCGCCAGACCTGCCAGCGGGTACGCAGCCATCCGACCGTGAAGACGGCGGACAGCAGGCACCCGGCCGCGCCGAGAAGCACGGCGAGGAGCGCGATGGGCGGTGCGAGGGAGATCGAGAGGCCGAACGGCACGGCCGGGGTACCCAGGGTGAATCCGGCGAGCACGGCCAAGGCGAAGTTCAGCACGTATCGCTCCTCGTCGGGTGGGACGGAAGCCGCGTCGGATTGCGGCGACAGTGTGTTAACTAACCAGTTATGCTAGCGCGGTGACCACCTCACCATTCCCCTCAGCACCCTTACCGAGCGGCTCCGTTGAGCGACTGGCGGCATGCAAGTACGTACTTCTCACGACATTCCGCAGGGACGGGCGGGCGGTGCCCACTCCGGTGTGGGTGATGAGGGACGGGGACTGCCTGGCGGTGTGGAGCGTAGCCGACGCCGGCAAGGTCAAACGGATCCGAAACAGCGGCCGGGTGACCGTCGCCCCGTGTGACTGGAGGGGGACTCCGAAGGGAGAGTCCGTGTCGGGTGTCGCCGAGCTGCCCGCGGAGCAGGACACCCTTCACTACCTCGACTTGATGAAGCGCAAGTACGGTCTCGTCGCGCGGGTCGGCTTGCTCGGTAGTCGACTGAAAGGGCCCGGGCACCGCACGGTGGGCATCCGGATCCGACTCACGGAGTGACCCTCGCGACCCCTGGCCGTGTCCGGCCCTCACATCCCCGTCCGAACCCTTGTTGACGGGCCCTCAAATCTCCGGCAGCCTTGCGCCAGAAGGCTAACCATCTAGTTAGTCAAATATTTCGAACGGAGTGGCCCCGCCATGTCGTTATCCACCGGCGAATCCACCAGCGTTCCGCCCGGGTCAGGACCATCGTCCCCGCGGTCCTCGCGGCGGTGGTGGGCGCTGGCCGTGATCGCTCTGGCCCAGCTGATGATCATGCTGGACGCCACCATCGTGAACATCGCGCTGCCGTCCGCACAGGCCGACCTGGGCTTCTCCGACAACGACAGGCAGTGGATCGTCACCGCCTACGCACTCACCTTCGGTAGCTTGCTGCTGATCGGCGGGCGTATCGCCGATCTCTTCGGCCGCAAGGAGACCTTCCTCGCGGGTGTCGTCGGTTTCGCCGCCGCCTCGGTACTCGGCGGAGCCGCCGGCAACTTCGAACTCCTGGTGCTGGCCAGAGCGCTCCAGGGCGTCTCGGGTGCCCTGCTGGCGCCGGCGGCTCTCTCTCTGCTGACGACCATCTTCACCGACGTCAAGGAACGAGGCCGGGCCTTCGCGATCTTCGGTGCCATCGCGGGCGCCGGCGGGGCGCTCGGCAACCTGCTCGGCGGCGTGCTGACCGAGTACCTCACCTGGCGTTGGACCCTCTACATCAACCTGGCGTTCGCGGCGGCGGCGTTCCTGGGCGGTCTGCTGCTGATCGAGCGTCAGCCCCGGGCGACCCAACGCGCCAAGCTCGACGTCCCCGGCGCGGTGCTGGTGACCCTGGGACTCTTCGGCCTGGTGTACGGGTTCTCCAACGCCGAGTCGCACGGGTGGGGTTCTCCCGCCAGCTGGGGTCTGCTGGTCGGGGGTCTCGCCCTGCTCGCCGTCTTCACGTACTGGCAGTCGACGACGGACCGGCCGCTGCTCCCACTGCGCATCCTCCTCGACAGGGACCGCGGAGCCTCGCAGATCGCCATTCTGGTCGCCACCGGAGGCATGTACGCGGTCGCGTTGTTCCTCGCCTACTACATGCAGCAGACACTCATGTACACCCCGGTCGAGGCGGGACTCGCCTTCCTGCCCATCCCGGTCGCCCTGGTCGTTGCCTCCGGCCTGGCCGTGGGAGTCCTCATGCCCCGGGTGGGACCGAAGATCGTGATCCCCCTCGGGATGGCGCTGCTGGGTGTGGGTATGGTCTGGTTCACCCGCCTGGAGCTGGACAGCACTTACGTCGGAGGCATCCTGCCGCCGCTGGTCGTCCTGGGCCTCGGTCTCGGCATGGTCTACGCGCCGGCGATCGACCTGGCCACCTACCGGGTGCACGAGGACGACTCCGGTGTGGCCTCTGCGGCGGTCAACACCACGCAGCAGATCGGTGGTTCGCTGGGGATCGCCGTCCTCAACACGATCGCGGCGAGCGCCGCGGGCAGCTATCTCAGCAGCCGGCAGGCCACGCCCGAGGTGATCGCCGAGGCGGCGTTGCACAGCTACTCCACCGCGTACTGGTGGGCGGCCGGCCTCGCAGCCGTCGGCCTCGTCGTGACCTTCCTGCTGTACCGCCCCGGCGTTCGGGAAAAGTCCCCCGACGCGGCGAAGACCGTCGCCATGTGACGACCTGCTCCACGAAGTCCTCTCCAACCTCGAACAGGAAGCAGCCCCCCGGGGGGCCGTCGCGCGCCCGCGCCGACGGTCACACCTTGGGGGGCTGCTTGGTCTGGCGGCCCTTGAACGACTCATGAGGGAAGCTGAGCACTGCGCCCACGGTCCGCCCTGGGCTCCGGGGCGGCACGGCGCGGAGCCCGCTTGGGCCCGACGCCTCGGAATCGCTCTACCGGAACTCCTGCGTCGGCAGGACCGAGGGCCACCGGTACCGAGCACCCTTGATCGTCACGGACCGCGTCGCACCGGACGGGCCGTACCCCTCGCTGAGACATCGACGCCGCGGCATGACCGTCCAGGCCGTCCGAGCCGCGATCTCCTGAGCGGACCGCACCGGGTCCGGTGGCGCCACCTCCCGGATGGCTTCCCGCCCTGGGCCACGGTCCGCGGCTCCACGGAACCGGCGGATGGCAATTCCGATTCCGGCCTGCGGTCGAAATTAGTCATGCGATGCAGGTCATATGTCAGAATCATGTGCCGGAGCGAATCGTGTCCAATGACGAGGTCGCCGCGGCGGCGGGGGTCGACGACGCGTGGATCACCGGCAAGACCGGCATCCGGGAACGGCGATGGGCTGCCGACGGCCAGGCCACCTCGGACCTGGCCACCGCCGCGGGGCGTGCCGCGCTGCGGTCGGCCGACCTCACCGCCGAGGACCTGTCCGTGATCGTGGTCGCCACATCCACACCCGACCGGCCGCAACCGCCCACCGCCGCCTACGTCCAGCAGCGGCTCGGCGCGATCGGTGCAGCCGCGTTCGACGTCAACGCGGTCTGCTCCGGCATGGTGTTCGCGCTCTCCGCGGCCGAGGGCGTACTCACCCGCACCGGCGGCCACGCACTGGTCATCGGAGCGGACCTGTACTCCCGCATCCTGAACCGGGCCGACCGCAGGACCGTGATCTTGTTCGGGGACGGCGCCGGAGCGGTGGTCATGGGGCCGTCGGTCGGCCACGGACCACGTATCCGGCACCTCGCGCTGCACTCGTTCGGCGAACTGTCGGGTCTCATCGAGGTGCCCGCCGGCGGCAGCCGCATGCCCGTGGACCAGACAGTCCTCGACGCGGGGCTTCAGTACTTCGCGATGGACGGGCGAGGTGTGCGGAACTTCGTCGGTGACCACCTGCCGCAGCTGGTCAAGGGATCCTGCACGAATGCGATGTCGTACCCGACGACGTCGACCACTTTGTACCGCACCAGGCCAACGGCACCATGCTGGACACCGTCTTCGCCGACCTGGAACTGCCTCGCGCGACCATGCACCGCACAGTGACGCACTACGCCAACACGGCAGCCGCCTCCATCCCCATCACCCTGGACGCGGCCGCCCGCGCCGGTGTCTTTACCCCCGGCGACCTGATCCTCATCGCCGGCTTCGGCGGCGGCATGTCGGCGGGATTCGCGCTGGTTGAGTGGTGAGAGAACCCAGGCCGGTGGGTTGGTGGGTGGGTGTCTGCGTGAGAGAGGTGCCCGGTGGCAGGTGACACTATCTGCCGCCCCTCGCCTACCGGTCGGCCGGGAGCACGGCTCAGGGACCACCGCTACCGCAGCTCGAACCTGGGTGGCTCGGAGTTGCCGGTGACGCTCGTTGCCGAGGCGTGTTCCGACCGTATCGCGGGGGCGACGGGAAGAAACCGCTGATGAGCGTCGAGGCGAACATGTCGAGGACGTCCCGCTGATCGCGGACGTGGTGTCAGTCTCCTCGGCGCGCAACGACTACGACGACCGCACCGCCGAATACGGCCGCCACGCCATCCCCGTCAACCTGGCCGACGGACGCATCTCCACCCTGGACCTGGACAAGCGGCGGCCTCTGCCAGTTCATGATCACGTGGCAGGCGCACCGACCCGGCCGCACGTGAGAAACGGGCGCGCGGGGATCCTGATCCGGCTCGCCCCGTGACCCCCGCCAATTCCGGTGGCAGGCGCAGACGCCGACCCCCCGCTCCTGGTAGCGGGGCACGTCGACGGTGCGTCCCGCGGGGATCCGGTCGCCCCGCGCGAGGAGTGGGAGGAGGGTCCGGGTGCCGTAGAAGGCGCCGGTCACGGCGAGACGCCGTCCCGCGCGCAGTTCGCAGCCCTCGTCGCCGAGCGCCGCCCGGGACGGCCGGATGTCGATAACGATGTCACCGGTGCGGGCGCCGCCCTTCACGAGCGCGACCGTGCCGTGGCCGCCGCCCGCAGATCGTCGGTCAGGGTGCCGGCGACCCGGCGTTCTGCGGGGTCGTCCGCCACCAGACGGGCGCCCGGCCCGAGGGCGTAACTGCCGGAGGCGGGTGTCCAGTCGAACAGGGCGGGCACGGTGACCGGCGGTCCGGGTTCCTGCCCCGCGACCGCCGGAACCGGTGCCAGGAGCAACATCAGCGCCGCCGTGACGCCGACCAGTCTCAGCCGTTTCCTCATGAGCGACTCCCCATTCATCGGAGGGCTGATGATTGGCTCGGGCCCTCAGCCTGTCAATGGGGGCCGACAGCACAGAGGTTGGGGTATTGATCGGATGACCTGCGGGTCAGCGGACACAGTCGGCCGCCGGACCGCGAAAGGTCCAAGAGAACCGGCCTGAATGTCCAAGCGCGATCGCTCTCGACGCGGCGTCCACTGCCGGGCAGAGTTCTCCCTACGTACCCACCAGTAGCCGCCGAGGAGCGCCCGTGACCAGCTGGGTCGGCCGGACCGCCGCCGAGATCGCCGCCGCCGTACGGGAGAAGCGGGTCACGCCCCGCGAGGTGGTGGCCGAGCATCTCGCCCGTATCGAGCGGCTCGACGGTCGTGTCGGCGCCTTCCGGGTGGTCCGCGCCGAGGCCGCACTCGTCGAGGCCGACGCGGTGGCCGCGCGGGACGACCTGGGGGAACTGCCGCTGGCCGGCGTCCCCGTGGCCGTCAAGGACAACCTCGCCGTGCGCGGCGAGACCATGCGGGTCGGTTCCGCGGCGACGCCGGACACGCCCGCCGCCGACGACCATGTGACCGTGGCCCGGCTGCGGGCGGCGGGCGCGGTGGTGGTGGGGCTGACCACCGTTCCCGAACTGTGCGTGTTCGGCACCTCGGAGGGCGTCCACGGCACCGCCCGCAACCCGTGGGACACCTCGCGCACCGCGGGAGGATCGTCCGGCGGGAGTGCGGCGGCGGTCGCGGCCGGCCTGGTTCCGATCGCCCTGGGCAACGACGGGATGGGCTCCCTGCGCATACCCGCCGCCAACTGCGGACTGCTCACCCTGAAGCCGGGCCCGGGCGTGGTCCCCGCGGGTACCAGCACCTGGTTCGGCATGTCGGAGAACGGCCCTCTCGCCACGACGGTCGAGGACGCCCGCCTGATGCTCTCCGTCCTCGCGGACACCAGATTCGTACGACGGGACGCGCCCGCCACACACAGGGTGGCCGTCTCCCTGCGCAGCCCGATCGCCGGGGTCGCCATCACCCGGCCGTACACGAACGCGGTCCGGGAAGCGGCGGAGCTGCTGATGAAGGCGGGCCACCAGGTGCGCCGGGCGGATCCGCCCTACCCGCTGTCGCTGAGCTTCACCTCGCTCGCCCACTGGACGGCGGGCACGGCACTGGACGCCCGGGACCTCGACCGACGGCGGCTCACCCGGCGCACCCGGGTGCACGCGACCATCGGGCGCCGGTTCGTTAACACGGCCCGGTCCGGAGGAAGCCGCGAGGCGCTGCGGCGGCGCCTGGCCCCCTTCTTCGACGAGCACGACGTGCTGCTCACCCCGGCGCTCGCCCGCCGCTCCCCCCAGGCCGCGGCCTGGCACGAGCGGGGCTGGCTGCGCAACGTCCTGGCCAACACCAACTACTCGCCGCTGACCCCGCCGTGGAACCTGACCGGCTGGCCGGCGATGTCCGTCCCGTTCGGCACTCTGCCCTCCGGTACCCCGTGCGCCGTACAGCTGGTGGGGCGGCCCGGCTCGGAGGCGGATCTGCTCGCCCTGGCACAGCAGGTGGAGGAGCGGCATCCGTGGCAGCGGACGGCGCCGCTGCGGTGAAGGCGTCTAGAGGGCCTTGTACATGATGTGCAGGCCCACCCGGCCGTGCCGGGGGTGGTCGAAGGCGTCCGGGACCGTGCCGAGGATCGTGAAGCCGAAGGAGGTCCACAGCTTCACGGCCGGGTTCGTCTCGACGACGGCGTTGAACACCATGCCCCGGTAGCCCTGGGCCTCGGCCGCGGCCAGGATGTGTTCGGCGAGGGCCCGGCCGATGCCCCGGCCGCCCTGCCCGGGGTCGACCATGAAGCCGGCGTTGGCGATGCGGGCGGCGGGCCCGGCGTAGTTGGGGGTGAGGTAGGCGGAGGCGACGAGGGCCCCGGTCTCGTCCTCGACGACGTAGACGCGCTTGGCCGGGGCCATCCACAGGGCGCGGGCCGCTTCCTCGGAGGTGTCCGGGTCCCAGGTGTAGGTCTCGGCGGCGGCGACGATCCGGTGCCAGAAAGGCCAGATCCGTGGCCAGTCCTCGGCCACGGCTTCTCTGATCAGCATGGGCGTGAGTCTCGCACGCCCATGCCATCGGCGATCGCGACGGGTCCTGTCCCGCGCGGGGGTCAGTCCACGCTGGGCAGGATGTGGGGCTCGGCCAGGTCGTCCTCGTAGCCCGCCAGGCGGATGGGGGCGGACCGGGCCCACACGTCGAGGCTGCCGATCTCTCCGGGCCGGCGGCCCGCGCGCTCCGTGCGTTCCTTGGGGCGCTGCTCGCGATTCGTCTTCTCCGGTGTCACCGCGCACTCCTTATGTGTCGGGTCACCCTCGGGGCGGGCCGGTCCATTCGACGGCGTGGTTCCCGGCGCCCGCTCGGGTCTGGCTCAAGGCAGTTCGGACGCGGTGGCGCCGGTATCTCGTGGAGATCAGGCCGTTGTGAAGCGGCGGTCCCATGACGGACCTTGGGTGTGGGTAGAACCCGGTACTGCTGTCCGTCGGCTACAGATTAACCAAATGAGCGGCCGTCCGCTCGATAGCGCTGAAAACAAAGGGTAACTATCCGAAGTCATCCCGTGTTCCACCAAGCAGGATATGCACCTGTCCGGCACATCATGACCGTTTTGAGAGTCGCCCGTATGGCCTACTGAGCCGAACAGGCGACGTAGTTCAGATCCCGTTGGCCGAATCGCAAGCCGTCCATGGTCTGCTGACGGACGGCAACGGCCTGTCCGGCGGGAGGACTGACGCATGGAGCTGCGCAGTGTCGAAGAGCTGATGGATCTGCTGAGCGCCTGTCGGGGCGCGCGGGCCGCGCCGGGTCTCGGGGACGGGCGGGTGGATCCGCAGCAGCACGCGCTGCGGACCGCCGCGCTGCTGCGGCGCGGCCGCCCCGCCGACAAGGAGCTCCAGGTGGCGGGGCTGGTGCACGCGATCGGCCCGCTGCTGCGGCCGGGCGACGGCTTCGCCCAGGCGGACTGCGCCGCCGACGCGGTCCGCGCCCTGCTCGGCGAGCGCGTCTACCGCCTGGTCCGCGGCCGCGCCCCGGGCGCGGGCCTGGCCGACGACGATCTGCTGCGGCTGCGCCAGGCCGGCGAGGAGGCCCGCACGGCCGGGTTCGACGCGGGTGTCCTGGAGGACTGGCGCACCGTGCTGGAACTGGTGGCGGCACGGAACTCGCGCCTCGGGGCTGTCGACTGACGGTCCGTCATGAGACGGTACGCCGATGACGTCGTCGTACGGACTTCGCGGCCAGCATCCTCTCCAGGGGCTCCAGGGGCTTCAGGGGCTCCAGGGCAGGGCCGCGATCGTCACCGGGGGCACACGCGGGATCGGGCGGGCCGTGGCCGGACAGCTGGCCGAGGCGGGGGCGCTGGTGTGCGTGACGGCCCGCGACGCCGACGCCGTGCGCCGGACCGCCGAGGAGCTCGGCGGCGTCGGACTGGCGGGCAGCGTCGCCGACCCGGCCCATCCGCGGGCGGTCACGGAGCTGGTCCTGCGGGAGTTCGGACGGCTCGACGTCCTGGTCAACAACGCGGCCACCAACCGCCCGTACGGACCGCTGATGGCAGCGGACCCGGACGAGTGGCGCGAGGCGTTCGCCCTCAACGTCGAGGCACCCCTGCGGCTGGTGCAGTGCGCCTGGCGGACGTGGATGGCCGAACACGGCGGCGCGGTGGTGAACGTCTGCACCGAGGGCGCCGCCCACGTCGGTCCGAACGTCGGGGCCTACGGCACCACCAAGGCCGCCCTGCTCCACCTGACGCGGCAGCTCGCCGGCGAACTCGCGCCCGGAGTGCGGGTCAACTCCGTCTCCCCCGGCCTGGTCCGCACCGAGATGGCGCGCTTCGTCTGGGAACCGGGCGAACGTGAGGTGGCCGCGGGACTCCCGCTCGGCCGGATCGGGGAACCGGAGGACGTCGCCCGGGCCGTGGTGTGGCTGGCGTCTGACGCGGCCCAGTGGGTCACCGGGGCCGATCTGCTGGTGGACGGGGGGACGCGGGTACGGGCCGCGTACGCGTCGACGCCGTACGCGGTCCACGACCGGCTGCGGTCCGGGGCGCCTACGGACACCGGACCGGGCTCACCCTCAGGCCGCTGACGCCGCATGCGCGGGTGCCCGAGGACGAGGCGGCCGCACGGCCGCGCCCGACCGGGCGAACAGGCGGGGGGCGGGCCGGCCACCGGATGAGCGGCCTACCACTTGCCGGGCGCGTAGTCCTTCAGGAAGACGCCGTACAGGTCCTCGCCCTCCTCGCCGCGCACGACCGGGTCGTAGACGCGGGCCGCGCCGTCGACCAGGTCGAGGGGGGCGTGGAAGCCCTCCTCGGCGAGGCGCAGCTTGTCGTAGTGGGGGCGCTCGTCGGTGATCCAGCCGGTGTCGACCGAGGTCATGAGGATGCCGTCGGTCTGGAACATCTCCTGGCCGCTGGTCCGCGTCACCATGTTCATCGCGGCCTTGGCGGCGTTGGTGTTCGGGTGGCCCGCGCCCTTGTAACCGCGGCCGAAGACGCCCTCCATCGCCGAGACGTTCACGACGTACGCGCGCCCGCTCGTCGCCTTCTTCGCGGCGGCGGCCATGACCGGGCGCAGCGCGCTGATGAGGATGAACGGCGCCGTGTAGTTGCACAGCTGGGTCTCGAGAAGCTCCACCGGGGAGATCTGCTCGATCGTCTGCACCCAGGTGTTGCTGTCGACGACGTCGGGGACCAGGCCGCCCGCGTCGATGGCGGTGCCGTCGAGGTGCCGGGCGACGCTGGCGTTGCCCGCGATCAGGGCGAGGTCGGCGACCTTCTGCGCGTCGAGGTCGCTGGCGCCGACGGGGAGCGCGGCCGCCCCGGTCAGACCGTCGACCGCGCCGGAGTTGAAGGCGCCGATGACGTGGTGGGCGGGGAGCTCTCCGGCGGGCAGCGGGGCGCTTTCGCCCTCGACCAGTGCGGCGTAGGCGGAGGGCAGGCGGCGCACGGTCTGCGTCGCGTTGTTGATGAGGATGTCGAGGGGGCCCGCCGCGGCGACCTGGTCGGCGAGGGCCACGGCCTGGGCCGGGTCGCGCAGGTCGATGCCGACGACCTCGAGGCGGTGCATCCAGTCCGCCGAGTCGTCCATGGCCCGGAAGCGGCGGATGGCGTCCTTCGGGAAGCGCGTGGTGATCGTGGTGTGCGCGCCGTCCCGCAGCAGCCGCAGCGCGATGTACATGCCGATCTTGGCGCGGCCGCCGGTGAGCAGGGCGCGCTTGCCCGTGAGGTCGGCGCGGGCGTCGCGCTTGGCGCGGTTCAGGCGGGCGCAGTCGGGACAGAGCTGGTGGTAGAAGTAGTCGACCTCGACGTACCGGGTCTTGCAGGTGTAGCAGGAGCGCGGGCGCTGGAGTATCCCCGCGACCTGGCCCTCCTCGGTGCCCGACGACGGGAGGATGCCCTCCGTCTCGTCGTCGATCCGCTGGGCGGAGCCGGTCGCAGTGGCCTCCGTGACCGCCTTGTCGTGCGCGGTCTTGGCGGCCCGGCGCTCCTGACGGCGGCGCTGCTTCACGGTCCGGTAGATGCCCGCGGTGGCGCGGCGGACGGCGATCGCGTCAGGGTGGTCGACGTCCAGCTTGTCGAGCTCGTCGAGCACGCTGAGGCAGACGGCGAGCCGCTCCGGGTCGATGCCGGGACCGTGGACGATCTCGTCCGTGGTCGCCGAGCCGTTGTCTGTCACCGTCATGGCCGCTGCCGTTCCCTGGGTGTTTCGCGCGGCGCTCCGACGACGACCGCTTTCGAACGGGGAATTTTACGGAGCACCGGGCCGCAGCGCCAAACCCGCGACGATCATGGGTCGCAGGCAGTGATCAGCGTCTCCACCTCCTCGGAGACCGCGCGGGCCAGCCGGTCCAGATCGGGAACGGCCTCGGCGTCGGCGACGAGGCCGTAGTGGACGCGTCCTCGGTACGTGGAGATGGCGATGGCGAGGGACTGTCCGCGGGCCAGCGGGGCGAAGGGGTAGACCTCGGTGACCTGGTTGCCGCCGAGCTTCAGCCCGATGCCCGGCAGGGGCACGCTGGTGACCAGGATGTCGAACCAGAGCCGGGCGGCCTGGCTGACCAGCGGGCCGCCGAGCCGGTGGCCGAGCGCCGGGACGTGGTCGGCGAGCAGCGCGACGGCGCCGGCGCCCCGGTTGGGTCCGGCGTCCTTGTTGCGGTCCATGGCCGTGCGGACCGTGGCGAGCCGGCCCAGCGGGTCCGGGTCGGCGACGGGAAGCCTTATCAGGTACCCGGAGAGCCGGTTGCCCTGTGGGTGGGCGGTGCGCGGGCGGCGCCTGGAGACCGGGATCAGGGCGCGGGGCGCCACGCCGTCGCTGCCGTCGCCGCGTTCGTCCAGCCAGCGCCGCAGGGCGCCCGCGACGACGGCGATCAGTACGTCGTTGACGGTGCCGCCGACGGCCTTGCGGACGCGGTGCACGTCGTCGATGTCGACGACCACCCCGGCGGTGCGGCGGGTGCCGGTGGCCCTGGCGGTGAAGGCGGCCGAGCTGCGTACGTCCAGGGTGGAGCGGGCGACCGAGGTGCCGATGTCGAGGGCCCGGCCCACGTCGGAGAGGGCACCGCGCACCAGGTCCGGCAGTTCGCGGACGTCGGGAAGGCCGCGGGCCGGCGCGGCGGGGCGGGGACGGCGGGGCGCCACGTCCATCGGGTCCAGGATCGCGGCGGCGAGCGTCAGTGCGCGCAGCCCGTCGGCGAGGGCGTGGTGGAACTTGAACAGCACGGCGTAGGAGACCCCGTCCTCCCCCGGCAGTACGTGCGCCTCCCACGGCGGCCGGTCCCGGTCCAGCGGCCGTTGCATCAGCCGGCCCGCCTCGGCCTGGAAGTCGGCCGTCGGGGCGTGCAGCAGGACGTGGTGGAGGGGATCGAAGCCGGGGTCAGGGACGCGGGCGGCGCCGCCGAGCACGGGTGGCAGAGCGAGCGGCTGCCACACGTCCCGGATCCGCATCCGCAGCCCGGGCACCGCGGCGGCCCTGGCGGCCAGCAGATCGGCCGCGTGAGCGCCCGCGGCGGGCGAGGGCGCCGTGAAGACACCGAGGGCACCCAGGTGCATGGGGTGCTCGGCGGACTCCATGTTCCAGAACGCCAGGTCGAGAGGTGCGAGCAGGTCAGAAGTCAATGGCTTGCCTCGCGTCGACGAAGGGTGAGTCAGCAGTCAATCGCCCACTGGCGATTACGGTCAAGTACGATCAAGCTACGCACAGTTAACAACGCATTAAGTCCCGCCCCCTGGGAAGGGCGGGACTCATGTTTCGCGTGTCGCCTCAGCCGTCCGCGATCCCGGTGTACACCACGCCGCCTCCGCAGCGGCGGACGGCGCGCCCACCGGGACTCCTCAGGGGCCGGCCCTAGGGCACCTGCTGGTCCTTGCCCAGCGCGATCACCCCGCCCTTGGAGACGGTGTACAGCTCCGAGTCGCGCTCCGGGTTCACCCCTATCGTCGCGCCCGGCGGCACCTCGACGTTCTTGTCCAGTACCGCCCCGCGCACCACCGCGCCCCGCCCGATGTGCACGTTGTCGTGCAGCACCGAGCCCTGGACGACCGCCCCCGGGTCGACCACGACCCCCGGGGAGAGCACCGACCGGGTGACCTGGCCGCGGATCAGGCAGCCCGCGCTGATGATGGACTCGCTGGCGATGCCGCCGGCGTTGAAGCGGGCCGGGGACAGCTGGCCGGAGTGGGTGTAGATGGGCCACTGCCGGTTGTAGAGGTTGAAGGTGGGGCGCTCGGCGATCAGGTCCATGTGCGCCTCGTAGTACGCGTCGAGCGTGCCGACGTCCCGCCAGTAGCCCTGGTCGCGGGTGGTCTCGCCGGGCACGTGGTTGGCGCTGAAGTCGTAGAGCTGGGCCTCGCCGCGGTCGGTGAGCTGGGGCAGGATCGAGCCGCCCATGTCGTGTACGGAGCCGGGGTCCTCGGCGTCCCGCTGCAGCGCCTCGATGAGGGCCTTGGTGGTGAAGATGTAGTTGCCCATCGAGGCGAACACGCAGTCGGGGTCGTCGGCGAGACCGGCCGGGTCGGCGGGCTTCTCCAGGAAGCGTTCCACCGTCTGGCCGTCGGAGGCGGGGCTGATCACGCCGAAGGACGACGACTCGCCGCGTGGGACGCGTATCCCGGCCACCGTCACACCCGCGCCGCTCTCGATGTGCTGGGCGAGCATCTGACGCGGGTCCATGCGGTAGACGTGGTCGGCGCCGAACACGGCGACGTACTCCGGCCGCTCGTCGTAGACGAGGTTCAGGGACTGCAGGATCGCGTCCGCGCTGCCCAGGTACCAGCGCGGGCCCAGGCGCTGCTGGGCCGGGACCGGGGTGACGTAGTTGCCGAGCAGGCTGGACATCCGCCAGGTGGTGGTGATGTGCCGGTCCAGGGAGTGCGACTTGTACTGCGTCAGGACGCAGATGCGCAGGATGTCCGCGTTGACGAGGTTGGACAGCACGAAGTCCACCAGGCGGTACGTGCCGCCGAAGGTGACCGCGGGTTTCGCGCGGTCCGCGGTCAGCGGCATCAGGCGCTTGCCCTCTCCGCCCGCCAGCACGATTCCGAGCACCGAAGGACCACCACGACGCATGGCCTCTCCCCTCACCCTGGTTGATCCATGCCTGCCCCCGCGCACCACGGAATACGCCTGTTCGGCGAACTCCTGTCGCACTAACCCTGTTTGAGAATCTCCTCGTAGAGCCGCACCGTGCGCCGGGCGACCGCGTCCCAGCCGAACTCGCCCACCGCGCGCTCCCGCCCGGCCTCGCCCATCTCCCGCGCGGCCGCCGGATCGCCGAGGACCGAGTCCAGTGCGCGCGCGAGCCCCGTCTCGAAGTCGTCGTCCACGGACACGAGCACTCCCGTCCTGCCGTCCTCCACGACCTCGGGGATGCCGCCGACCCGGGAGGCCACGACGGGGGTCCCGCACGCCATCGCCTCCAGGTTGACGATGCCCAGAGGTTCGTACACCGAAGGGCAGACGAACACCGCGGCGTGCGTCAGCAGTTGGATCACCTCGGGACGCGGCAGCATCTGCGGGATCCAGTGCACGCCCTCGCGGACCCGGCTCAGCTCCTGGAAGAGCTCGCGGAACTCCTGGTCGATCTCGGGGGTGTCGGGAGCGCCGGCGCACAGCACGACCTGCGCGGCCGGGTCGATGTCCCGCACCGCGCGCAGCAGATGGGGCACGCCCTTCTGGCGGGTGATGCGGCCGACGAACAGGACGTACGGGCGGGCCGGGTCTAGTCCGACGCGACGCAGGGCGTCGGTGCCGTGGTCGGGGCGGTAGAGCGTGGTGTCGATGCCGTTGTGGACGACGTGGACCTTGGCCGGATCCAGTGCCGGATAGCAGCCGAGGATGTCGTCACGCATGGCGCCGGAGACCGCGATCACCCCGTCGGCGGTCTCGATCGCGGTGCGCTCGGCCCAGCTGGACAGCGCGTATCCGCCGCCGAGTTGCTCGGCCTTCCAGGGGCGCAGGGGCTCCAGGGAGTGCGCGGTCATCACGTGCGGGATGCCGTACAGGAGCTTGCCGAGGTGGCCGGCCAGGTTGGCGTACCAGGTGTGGGAGTGGACGAGTTCGCGGCCCTCGAGGCCGGCGGTCATCGCGAGGTCCACGGAGAAGGTGCGCAGCGCGTCGTTGGCGCTGTCCACCGCCGACCAGGGCCGGTGGCGGATCACGCCCTCCGTACGGCCCTCGCCCCAGCAGTGCACGTCCAGCTCGACGAGGGACCTCAACTCCCGGGCGAGGAACTCGACATGGACACCCGCGCCGCCGTACACGTCCGGCGGGTACTCCCGGGTCAGCAGTCCCACTCGCACCCGGAACCCCCTGTCTCGTCGGCTGGTTGCTTTCATGGTCACCCAGATGCGCCGCGCGCGGAAGACCGCGGGGGTCGTGTGAAGCAACAGTCGCCACAGACGCCTCCACCGGGCACGCGGTAGTAGAGGCAGCAGCTGCGGCGCCGGAAGGCGGTGCCGGTGAGGGTGCCGGTGCCGGCGAGGAGGGGGTGCGCCAGGAGCTGCCCGGTGAGGGCGCCGGCCGACACGGCCACGTCCGTACGGCCGTGAGCGCGCGCCCAGCCGTCCAGCTGCCGGGCGGCGCCGGCCAGCGCGGAGGCGGCGTTGCCCCACAGCAGGCCCCGGGCGACCCGGTACCGGGCGTGCAGGTGATCGGCCAGCGGCTGGAGGTGGGCGTGCAGGACGACGTCCGCGAGGGTCTTCGCGTCGCCGGGCAGGGGCCGTACGGTGGACAGCCACAGGTCGTCGGGGGCGCTGCCGTCGGGATCCCAGTGCAGCAGCCGCGGGTCGAGGTCGGGGACCCCGCCGTAGAGGGCGGCACTGCCGAGGGCCGCCGACCACAGGCGGGCCGCGAAACCCTGCTGCGCGACCGAGGCGGCGATCCGGGACTCGGGGGCGGCCAGCGTTTTCGCTACCTTCCTGACCCGGAAAGTCATAGAATTCTCGTAAAAGTCCGAGAAACCGATCTCGTACACGTGAGCGAGCGTCGGCGGCGCCGGATGCGGTGCTCCGGTGGTGCGCAGTACGAAGAATCCGCCCAGCGGACGAAGCGCGGCGAGATCGGGGTCGAGGTCCACGAAGAGCAGTAGTACCAAGGCCCCTAGGGGGTGCGACCCCGGGGTCTGCGCTCCGGGTCACCCACCTTGGGGATGATGGGGTCCGATTCGTACTCCATCGGCAGTAGGACCCATTGCCTGCTCAGGTACGACGACGGGAAGAACTTTTCGCGGGATCGTGTTGGTCATGGAAGCCGACCGTACGCCGCGCCGGGCCCAGGGCCCCCGCCTCACGCAGAGGAGCCGCTCATGAGTGCCCTCGCGTTGTCCGTGCTGCTGTCGTTCGTCTCCGCCGTGGCCTACGCGGGCGGAGCGATCGTGCAGGAGCAGGTCGCGGTGTCCTCTCCCTCCCAGCAGTACGCGCCGCTGCGCCGGCCGACCTGGTGGGCGGCGGTCGCTCTGAACGGCCTGGGCGGACTGCTGCACGTGGTGGCACTCGCCTACGGCCCGCTGAGCCTGGTCCAGCCGCTGGGCGCACTCACCATCGTCTTCGCCCTCCCCATGGCCGCGCTGTTCGTGGGCCGCAGGGCGGGCGCCACGGCGTGGCGCGGCGCGATCATGGCGACGGTCGGCCTCGCCGGTCTGCTGTCCCTGGTCGGCGCGTCCGACGCGCGGTCCCTGGACACCACCCAGCGGGTACTCGTGGCCGTGGTCACCGCCGTGGCGGTGGTCGCGCTGATGATCGCCGGCCGGGCCGCTCACCGGCACCCGGCGGTGCGCAGCATCCTGCTCGCGACCGCCTCCGGTATCGCGTTCGGCATGTCCTCGGTGTTCACGAAGACCGTCGCCGTCGACTGGACGGGCGGTGTCTCCACGGCCGACGTGCCGTCGCTGGCCGTGATCGGCATCCTGGCCACGGCCGGCATGCTGCTGTCCCAGGCCTCCTACCGCGGCGCGGGGCTCGCCGCCCCGCTGGCCACGCTCACCGTCGTGAACCCGGTGGTGGCGGCCGCGGTCGGCATCACGATGTTCGGCGAAACCTTCCGCTACGGCACGACCGGCACCGCTCTCGCGCTGAGCTGCGGTGTGGTCGCGGCGGGCGGTCTGATCCTGCTGACGACGGAGCGGATGGAGCGCGCGCACGCCGACTCCGCGACGGACAGGGAGCCGGAGCCGGCCCGGACCCCGGCCGCCGATCTCGTCGTCCAGCCCGTGGAGCTCCGGCCGGCGCTCGCGGCGGGGGCGGTCACCACCTCCGCCGGACCGGTCCTCGTCGAAGGGCCGGCGGCGCGGGTGCCCGTACCCGAGCAGCCGGTCGCGGTGGGGGTACTGGAAGACGTGTTCATCCCGAGCCCGGCGGCCGCGGCGGCCCCGGTCCGGGGCCCGGGAGGCGAGCTGCGGGACACGATCCCGCCGGCCTTCCGGGGCACCGACGCCCCGGACGGCGGGGAGCCGGCGCAGCCCGGGATCCCGGCGTACCTCTACGGCCCCTTCTACGGCGGCCCCTTCATCCCGCTGCCGGCCCTCGACCGACACCGTACGCGCGTCAGATCCTGACGCCGCCGGCCCTGAGATAGGCGACCGGATCGATGTCCGTACCGAAACCGGGCCCCGTCCGCACCTCGAAGTGCAGATGCGGGCCCGTGCTGTTGCCGGTGGAGCCCGAGCGGCCGAGCCGCTGTCCGCCGCCCACTGTCTGCCCGGTCTTCACGGAGATCGCCGACAGGTGGGCGTACTGGGTGTAGCGGCCGTCGGAGTGCCGCACCACCACCTGGTAGCCGAACGACCCGCCCCACCCGGCGGTGACGACCTTGCCGGACGCGACCGCCTTCACGGACGTGCCGGTGGGCACGGCGAAGTCGACGCCCGTGTGGTAGCCCTTCGACCAGGAGGACCCCGCCTTGTGGTAAGGCGTGCCGGCCGCGGCGTTCACCGGGGAGACCAGCGCGTCGCCGGACGTGGCCTTGTCTTCGGTGTCCTTGGTGTCCTTGGTGTCCTGCGAGCCCTGTGTACCCGAAGACGCCTTCTCGCCGGTCGACTTGCCGCCGGTCGAGGTCGTCGTGGTGGTACCGGCCGCTTCCTGGCCCCGCAGCTTCAGACGCTGACCGGGAAGGATCAGGTCGGGGTCCGGTCCGATGGCCTTCCGGTTGGCCGTGTACAGGCCACGCCACCCGCCCCGTACCCGCTGGGTGTCGGCGATCTCGGAGAGCGAGTCGCCGTGGACCACCGTGTACATCTCGGCGGTCCCGGCCCGGGACTGGGGCGTGGTCTGGGGCTGTACGTCCGCCACCGAGCCGCGGCCCGACGTCTTCGCGGTGCTCTGGCCACTCCCGGCGGGCCGGATGTCCGGGGTGTCGCCGCCCCGCGTGAGCCCGGCCCGTACCGAGCACACCGGCCAGGCATCCGGGCCCTGGCCGTCCAGCACCTTCTCCGCCACCGCGATCTGCTGGTCCTTGGTGGCCAGATCCGCCCGCGGCGCGTACCGCGAACCGCCGTACGCCTCCCAGGTGGACTGGGTGAACTGCAGCCCGCCGTAGTAGCCGTTGCCGGTGTTGATGTTCCAGTCGTTGCTCGACTCGCACGCGGCGACCTTGTTCCAGGTGTCCACGTCGGCGGCCTGAGCCACCCCGGCGCCGATGAGCGGCATCGCCATCCCGGCGCCGCCCGCCGTGACGGTGAGCGAGGCACGGTTGATCCTGTTCGGCTGATACCGGCGGTGCCGGCCGCGTACGGCCATGAAAGGTCCCCCTCGACATGCGTCAGGAGGGGCAAAAGTAAGCGCTGCGAACAGGCCATGACAAGGCGGCAATCGGCCGCCCTCCTTTACCCCCCGACTTCCCCCCTCAGTCAAACCGGTTGCGGGAAAGCCCAGTTGATCGACCATGGGGCGGTTACACTCCGTCCCACCAGGGGCGGAGTCGCGTTCAGGGGGGTTCCTGAGCACGGGAATGGGGCGGCGGTGGACTACGAGTTCGACGTGTTCATCAGTTACAGAAGAAGCGCGGGACACGTCAGGGAATGGGTCTGGAATCATTTCTTCCCGATCCTCAAGGGATGCCTGGAGGACGAGCTCGGGAAGGCCGAGATCTTCATCGACCGCAATCTGAACGACAAGATCGGCATTCCGTGGCCCGACGAACTCGGGGGATCGCTGCACCGGAGCAAACTGCTGGTACCTGTTCTGTCCGCCCCCTATTTCCACTCGGAGTGGTGCACGGCCGAGTGGGGGACGATGGAGGAGCGGGAGAAGCTGACCCGGCGACGGGGGCTCATCTTCCCCGTGGTGTTCGCGGACGGCGAGAACTTTCCGCCGGAGGTGCACGACCGGCAGCTCGACAACGCGTTCAAGAAGTACAGCGTGCCGCACCCCAAGTACCGGGACTCCGAGTCCTATCCGGCCTTCCACCGGGAGGTGCAGCGCCTCGCGCGAGACATTCGCGAACGGCTGGAACAGGTGCCCGAGTGGCATGCGGACTGGCCGACCCTGACCCCGGCGGCCGCCGAACGCCGGCCCGCCCCGCTTCCCCGGTTCGGAGCCTGCTGGAGACCGGCCAGATCGTCACGTTCTACTCCTACAAGGGTGGCGTGGGCCGCAGCTTCGCCCTCGCCAACACGGCTGTCCTGCTCGCGCGGTGGGGCTACCGGGTGCTGTGCGTCGACTGGGACCTGGAGGCGCCGGGCCTTTCGTACTTCTTCGACCTCCACCCGGACTCGTCGCCCCGGGCAGGCCTGTTGGAGATGGTCGAGGAGGCCCGCGACACGTCGGTGGGCCCGTCCCTCGCCCTGAAGTACCGCACCGCGGTCCGGCTGCCCGACGAGGTGCGGCTGGATCTGATCGCCGCGGGCCGCCAGGACGCCACGTACATCTCCCGCCTCCAGGAGGTCGACTGGGAGAAGCTGTACACCGACCACGATTTCGGTGACACCCTCGAAGCGTGGCGGGCCGAGTGGATGAAGAACTACGACATCGTCCTCGTCGACAGCCGCACCGGCATCACCGACTCCGGAGGCATCTGCACCTCGCAGGTCCCCGACGTGCTCGTCTTCGCCTTCACCGCCAACCAGCAGAACGTCGACGGCGTCCTGGACATCGTCGACCGCGCCATGAAGGCCAGGGACGGTCTCCCCTACGACCGGCCGCGCCTGCTGACCGTGCCGCTGCTGAGCAGGTTCGACGCGCAGCCCGAGTACAGCAAGGGCGAGACCTGGCGCCGCACACTGGCCGAACAGATGGAACCGCGGCTGCGGGACTGGGCCCCGCGGGGCAGCACCGCCGCCGAACTCCTGCAGCGCGTCACCATCCCCTACTTCCCCGTCTGGTCCTTCGGCGAGTCGCTGCCCGCCCTCACCGAGAGCCATCGCAACTCCGAACAGGTCACCTACAGCATCGCGTCCCTCGCCGCGCTGCTCGCCCGCCGTCTGGAGGACGCGGGCCTGCTGATCGAGAACCGGGACTCCTACGTCGACAGTGCGCGGCAGGCGGCGCGCCGGACCTACGAGGCGGACCTCTTCGTCAGCTACAGCGGCACGACCGCCAAGCTGGCCCGGCAGTTCCTCGCGCTGCTGCACGAGAACGGGGTGACGACGCGTCCCCACCGGGCCGACGGACCGGAGGACATGTTCTGGTCCCCCGAGCGCCGACAGCAACTCATGGACGAGTGCCGCCACTTCGCGATGCTGGTGGACGGGCACTCCTCCTCGGAACAGGAACAGGACCTCGGCTACTTCCTGCGCCGTTCCGTCAGCGGGGTCACCCCACGGCTCACGCTGCCCGTGGTGACCTCGTCCGAGGCGTTCGAGAACCTGCCGCACATCGCCCGGTCACTGCAGGCGTTCAACCTGGAGCACGGCACCCTGGCCCTGGCCGCCCGTGCCGTCGCCGCCCAGCTGCGAAAGGACCCGGACGAGGAGTTCGGTGCGCCCCGGCGTACCGCCGAGCACCGGTTCGACGTCTTCCTCTCCTACGCGCACGCGGACCGGGACTGGGCGCTGGCCCTCGCGGAGAACCTGCAGCGGCTGGGGGTCAGTGTGTGGGTGGACCAGTGGAACAGGGTGCCGGGGGAAGAGTGGACGTCCCGGCTCCAGGACGCGCTGGCGAACTCCGAGGTCCTGGTGTCCGTGGTGACACCGCACTGGACACGGTCGCAGTGGGCGGTCGAGGAGTTCCTCGAGGCGCGGCAGAGGCAACGGGTGATCCCCGTGGTCCTGGATGAGCCCCACCCACCCCAGTTCGTCGTCGAGCAGCCCTACGTCGACTTCGGCGGGGCGCGCTCCCCGATGACCTATGTGCGAGAGGTCGAACACCTGGCGCGCCTCGTGCTGGGCCTGCCCGCCGACCGCCCGCTCCCCCGCAGGGCCTCGTTCGTCCTGCCGGACTCCCTCCTGTACTGAGCCACGCGGGGCTCGGATCCGTATCTGCGTACGCACCTCCGGCAAAAGCCGGACGTGCCGGTGGGTGCCGGGCGCGTCAGGACGGCCAGGGGGCAGTATGGGGCGTACACGACCGGCATCACCGATTCCCGCACTAACAGGAGCCAACCGAATGACTGACTCAGCCCAGATCGGCGTCACCGGACTCGCGGTCATGGGACGCAATCTCGCCCGTAACTTCGCGCGCAACGGCTACACGGTCGCCCTGCACAACCGGACGGCGTCGCGTACGCACGCGCTGGTGGAGGAGTTCGGGAGTGAGGGCGACTTCGTCGCGGCCGAGACGGCCAAGGAGTTCGTGGCGGCGTTGGAGCGGCCCCGGCGCCTGGTCATCATGGTGAAGGCCGGGGACCCGACGGACGCGGTGATCCAGGAGTTCGCCCCGCTGCTGGAGCCCGGCGACATGATCATCGACGGTGGCAACGCGCACTTCGCCGACACCCGGCGCCGCGAGCGCGAACTGCGTGAGCAGGGCATCCACTTCGTCGGCATGGGCGTCTCCGGCGGCGAGGAGGGCGCGTTGCACGGACCGAGCATCATGCCGGGCGGGCCGAGGGAGTCGTACGACTCGCTGGGTCCGATGCTGGAGAAGATCTCCGCGAAGGCGGCGGACGGGGCTCCGTGTGTGACCCACGTGGGTCCGGACGGCGCCGGGCACTTCGTGAAGATGGTGCACAACGGCATCGAGTACGCCGACATGCAGCTGATCGGCGAGGCGTACCAGCTGCTGCGGGACGTCGCCGGGTACGAGCCCGCGCAGATCGCCGAGATCTTCCGGACCTGGAACACGGGCCGGCTCGACTCCTACCTGATCGAGATCACGGCCGAGGTGCTGTCGCACGTGGACGCGGCGACCGGAAAGCCCTTCGTGGACGTGGTGGTGGACCAGGCCGAGCAGAAGGGCACCGGTCGCTGGACCGTCCAGATCGCGCTGGACCTCGGTGTGCCGGTGTCGGGCATCGCCGAGGCGGTCTTCGCGCGCTCCCTGTCCGGTCACGCCGCGCTGCGGGACGCCTCGCGGGGGCTGGCCGGGCCGACGGCCACGCCGCTGAGCGAGGCGGAGGCGGGCGCCTTCGCGGACCGGGTGGAGCAGGCGCTGTACGCCTCCAAGATCGTGTCGTACACCCAGGGCTTCCACGAGATCGCCGCGGGCAGCGAGGAGTACGGGTGGGACATCGACCTCGGCGCCGTGTCCGCGCTGTGGCGGGGCGGCTGCATCATCCGTGCGGCCTTCCTGGACCGGATCCGCGCCGCCTACGACGCGCGCGCCGACCTGCCCAGCCTGCTGTCCGACGAGACGTTCGCGCAGGAGATCGCCGCGGCGCAGGACGACTGGCGTGAGGTCATCATCGCCGCGACCCGCCAGGGCGTCCCGACGCCGGGCTTCGCCGCGGCCCTCGCCTACTACGACGCGCTGCGCGCGGAGCGGCTGCCGGCGGCGCTCACGCAGGGGCAGCGGGACTTCTTCGGCGCGCACACGTACCGACGCACCGACCGGGACGGTTCGTTCCACACGCTGTGGGGCGGGGACCGCTCGGAGATCTCCGCGTAGCACCCACCGGGTGCGGTGGTTGTGAGGTGGTTCTGACGTGGTTGTGACGCAAGTCTGACGTGGTCCGCGGGTGGTGCGGGTGGCGTGCGGGCGGTTCCCGCACTTCCCCGCGCCGCTTCGTCCACGGGAGCAGGGGCGGGCGGCGATCGACTCGCCGCCCACCCCTGCGTGTTTCAGCTGAGCGGGGGTCCCGGTTCCGGGGCCGGCACGGGTTCCGGGCCCGGCGGGACGGGGGACGGCCCCGGAGCGGGATCGGGCGGCGGGGTGGGAACCGGTCCCGGCGCGGGCGGCTGGGGCACCGGCTCCGGGACCGGATCGGGGTAGGGCTCCGGGGGCTGCGGGTCCGGGCCCGGTGCGGGCCCCGGCCCGGGACCCGGCACGGGGTCCGGGTGGACGGGGTCGGGGTACGGGTGCGTCATGGCGTCCTCCGGCCAATCGGTCGACGTCGGCTCTGGACTACTCCCCCGCGTACCCGAGGGCGGCGCCACCACTCACCCGGCCGCGTGAAGGGGGTGAGCCGGGTGGGTCTGCCGACATGCGGCGCGACGTCGGTCGTCGCCGTGTCCGGGGGCGGCGAGGGCCGGAGCACCGGGGGCGGGCTGGGTGGTGGGCGCGGGGCGCGGTGGTCGGCGGGCGCGGGGCGCGGTGGATGGCGGGCGCGAGTCGCGGTGCTCGGTGCGCGTAGGCCGGACTCTCGGTGCGCGTAGGCCGGACTACTCGGTGCGCGTAGGCCGGACTACTCGCTGAGAAGCGCGGGCGCGGTGCACGGCGCGCTCGGGTCTCACCGCTCGCCGCGCCTAGGCCGGACTGCTCACCGAGCGCGGGGCGCGGTGCACGGCGCGCTCAGGCCGGGCCCTGCTTGGCGTGCGCGGCCCTCGCCGCCGCGGCCAGGCCGAGGCGTGGGCTGGACAGGACCGGAACCCGGGTGGTCGTCAGGCGCTCGGCCGGGGCGATGGAGACCTGGGCCAGGACGATCGCGTCGGCGTCGGTGATCGCGTCGGCGGCGGTCGCCACGAGTCGGGCGCACCCGTCGGTGTCACCCGCCGCGAAGCGCTGCCATGCGCCGGGCACCACATGGGTGCGTACGGCCACGGGGCGTCCGGCCCGGTGGGCCTCCTCCTCGATGAGGTCCGCCGTCGGACCGAGTGTGCTCTCCACGGTGGCGAGGACGGCGACGCGAGGGCCGGTGGCCACCGCGGCTGCCGCCATCGGGCGGTCCACCCTTAGGACCGGGGCCCCGGCTTCCGCGGCGGCCGCCTCAGCGATGCCACCGATGGTCGAGCAGGTGCACAGCACGGCCCGGGCGCCCTCGGCGACGGCTTGTGAGAGCACGGCGCGGACGTCGTCCGCCACCGCGTCCGGGCCCTCGACGCGGGCCCGGGCGAGCAGCTCCTCGTCCACGAAGTGCCGTAGCTCCAGCCCTTGGTGGGTCTCGTCGCGCAGGGCGTCGAAGACCGGGACGTGCAGGAACGAGGTCTGGAGCAGTGCGAGCACGGATGGATCTCCTTCCGGACGGCTCAGAACCGTCCGGGGTGCGCCGCCAGCCACGCCTTCGCCGAACGCAGCAGCTCGGGGTCGGCGGCCGGTGCCTCGTCGGGGTGGCGTTCGGCCCACTTGACGACGTACGGGCACAGCGGGGCGACGACGACGCCCTCGCGCTTCGCGACGGCGTACAACTCCCGCGCCAGCGAGCCCGCGATGCCCTTCCCCTCGTGGGCCGGTTCGACGATCGTGTGGACCGGGACGAGCGCGCCCGCGGGGGACTCGAGGACGAAGTACTCGATGTGGCCGACGACTTCACCGTCACCGACCGCCTCCAGGCGGCCCGCCGCCCGGTCGTCGCGGATCTCGATGTCGCTCATGGGCACGCTCCTGGTCCGGAGGTCGGGGTCAGGCCACCACGGCCTGCGGGCTGCGCTCCTGGTCCGAGCCCGGCACCGGTTCGGAGGGGTCGGTTCCGAGGGCCACGACGCGGTTGTCGCGGTCCACGTGCACGACCCGGGGTTCGAGTGCCCGCGCCTCGGCGTCGGTCACCTGAGCGTAACTGATGATGATCACCAGATCGCCGGGGTGGACGAGGTGGGCGGCCGCCCCGTTGATCCCGACGACACCGGAGCCGCGCTCGCCCTCGATGACGTACGTCTCGAGTCGGGCGCCGTTGGTGATGTCGACGATGTGCACGAGCTCGCCGGGCAGCAGGTCGGCGGCGTCGAGGAGGTCGGCGTCGATGGTCACCGATCCCACGTAGTGCAGGTCGGCCTGGGTGACGGTGGCCCGATGGATCTTGGACTTGAACAGAGTACGCAGCACTTTGGACTCCTGGAAGACGGCTCCCTGCCTGCTTTGTGCAGGTCAAAGGCATCGTTCACTGTACACGGGCACGCGTTGAACTCGAAGATATCGAGGAACATCGGTTGACTCTCACGAGAAGGCTCTCCACCTGCACTTTCACGAGAGACTGGCTGCCGTGACAGCGCTGATCCGGCATCTGTTCGGACAGCCTTTTCGGACTGTCCAGATGGGCGGCCTCTCAGCACACAACACGAGCGGCTCCTCGTTGAGCGTCGGGAGTCGAGCGGCCTGCCTGACGGTGGGTGCGGCAGTGGCCTCGGTGGCGGGCGCGTCCACCCTCGTGGCGAGCGCACCAGCACCGACGTCGGCACGCCTCGTGCAGCCGCCGCCACCGGCCGACCTCGTTCCCGTCCCGCCGGCGACGCCGGCACGACATGCCCGACCGGCACCTGAGGTCCGCCCTCAGGCCCAGGAACGAGAGCGTCGCGGACGTCCTACCAGCCGGGTCGGCGCGTAGACGGGCAGGTTCGCCGTCATCCCCCTCTCGGCCGCGCGAGCGGCGGCAATGTCGGAGACCGACAGATCGTTGATCGCCGGGACCCAGGGGGCCAGCTCGGCTTCGAAGGCGTAGGACATGGTTCTCTGCTCCTCGGAAACCTCTCACCCGCGCGATCGTCGGGACGGCAGCCAGCGCCCCGCGCCATAGGTGACACCCAGCGTCAGCATCCCCGCGGCGTTTCCGTGAAGGCGGCCGGTCGCATGGGATCCCCCGGTGCGTCAGGTTGACGGGGTGGGCCAGAGGGCGGTGACGTCGTCGGCCGGAGGTTCCGTGATCATGCGGCCGGCGTCGGCCGGGGAGCCGCCGATGGCCCGGGAGTTGCCCTCGGCTTTCGCGGCGTACGGCGGCCAGCCCGGGGAGCCGGTGGCGGCGAAGGCGGCCCAGGAGCCGACGAGGGTGTCGCGGGCGGTGAGGTGTTCGGGCGTGTCGGCGCCGACGAGGGACAGTTTGTCGAAGACGTGGAGCAGGTCGGCGCCGTGGAAGGCGCCCATGGCCGGTCCGCACGGTTCGTCGAGGAGGAGGTAGTGGTAGGCGCGGCCTCCGGCCCCTGCCTGGGCCTGAGCCAGACGCGTGGCCGGGATCCGGTAGAGGGCGTCGGTGAGGAAGGCACCGCGCAGGGCTGACAGGTCGTCGGGGTCAGCGATGCGGCTCCGGTAGGCGTTGAGGAGCTTCTCCGGTTCCGTGACACCGGCGCGCCGCATCTCGGTGTACAGGGCTGTTTCGCCCTCGGGGCGGAAGGAGTCACCGCCGATCATCTGGAAGACGCGGACTTCGTCGCGGGTGGCGCCGACGAGCAGGGGGATGTCGGCGGCGGCGCCGTCGGCGACGGCCTGCTGCGGGGCGACGGGCAGCACCCCGCCGTCGAGTACGGCACCCCAGGAACGGCCGCCGGGCAGGTTGCGGCGCCCGATGTCGCCGGTGACGACAGTGCCCTGGGCGTCCAGGATCCGCTGACAGGTGACGGTGAGCAGGTCCTCGGCGTCATCGAGGCGGAGTGCGGTGATCAGATCCTCGGCCATGGTGGTGGCGGTGGCCCGGTCGAAGATCCGGGACGTGCTGCCGCTCTGCAGGATCGCCTTGTGGAAGAGGCCGGCGGCCGCGGGTGCGGCCAGCAGGGCTCCGATGGAGAAGGCACCGGCGGACTGCCCCGCCACGGTGATGTTGCCGGGGTCACCGCCGAAGGAGGCGATGTTTTCCCGCACCCAGCGCAGAGCGGTCATCTTGTCCTGCAGGGCGAGATTGGTGGACCCGGCCCACTGGCTGCCGAGGTCGGCCAGGTGCAGGAATCCGAGGGCTCCCAGGCGGTAGTTGGCGGTGACGACGACCGCGCCGGTCTGCCGGGCGAGCGCGGCCCCGTCGCTGTAGGGGGGTGCGGCGGAGCCGGCGTCGTACCCGCCGCCGTAGACCCACACGATGACGGGGCGGACAGCGTCCTCGGCCGTCGTCGTGGGGGTCCAGACGTTGAGATACAGGCAGTCCTCGGACGTCTCCCGGATCTCCGCCGTGGGGAAGGTGGGGAAGGAGGACTCCTGGCTCGCCCCCGGCACGAGGGAAGACGCGCCCTGCGCGGGCGCCGGTGCGAAGCGGTCGGCCCGGCGGACACCCTGCCACGGCCGGGGCGGCTGGGGCGGGCGGAACCGCAGCTCGCCCACCGGGGGTTCCGCGAAGGGGATACCGGCAAAGAGACGACCCCCGCCGGGACGTGCGCATCCGCGAACGGTGCCCGCGGCGGTATCAGCCAAAAGTGTGTCTGTCATGGGCGTGAGCGGCCTTCCCAAGGATGCGAGGTCAGGTGGGCGGAGGTGAGCATTCCACCCCTACGTGACATCGTCCGTCAGGATTTACGCTCGTTTTCGTGAAAGCCGACCGACTGCTGTCCATCCTGCTGCTCCTCCAGAGTCGCGAGCGGATCTCCCACGTCGAGCTCGCCGAACGCCTGGAGGTCTCGGTCCGCACCGTCTACCGGGACGTCGAAGCACTGTCCGCCGCCGGTGTCCCGGTGTGGACGGAGCGCGGACGCAGCGGCGGTGTGCGGCTGCTGCCCGGCTACCGCACCGACGTCACCGGGCTGACCAACGACGAAGCACGCGCCCTGTTCGTCCTCGCCGCCGAGGGCACGCACGACGCGCTCGGCCTGGGCGAGGCGATCCGCTCCGCGCTGCGGAAGGTCATGGCCGCGCTGCCCGCCCCGCACCGCGGCGAGGCCGAGCGCACCAGTGAGCGCGTCCTCGTCGACCCCGTCCGCTGGATGCACGGCATCGAAACGGCCTCCGACGCCCATCTCGCGGAGCTCCAGCACGCCGCCTTCACCGACCGCCGGCTCCGGCTGACCTATCGCAGCGGCGACGCCCGCGAACCGCGCGGTCACACCGTGGACCCGTACGGGCTGGTCAGCAAGGCAGGCGTCTGGTACCTGGTCGCCGACCGGGACGGTGAGCCCCGGCTGTTCCGCGCCGACCGCGTCCTTGCCGCCGCGGTCACCGACGAACCCGTCCACCGCCGTCCCGGCCAGAACCTCGCCACCGTCTGGGCCCTGCTGCGCGAGCGCTTCGAGAGCCTGCCGGACGGCCTCCGCGTCCACTGCCGCGTACACCGCGAGCAACTGGAGCTCTTCCAGCGCCTGTTCGCCTCCCAGCTGGTCGCGCCGCCCCACCCCACGGACGGCGGTTGGGCCCGCGCCGAACTTGCCTTCCGCGAACTTCCCGACGTACGCGGCCTGCTCTCCCTGGGCGCCACCGTCGAGGTCCTCGACCCGCCCGAGGCCCGCGCCGAACTCGCCGCCGTGGTCGCCGAGCTCGCCACCCTCTACAGCGCACCCGCCTGACGCCACCGACCGACCTGCGGCGGTTGGCGGCGGTCCCTCGTGGCCGCGGCTCGGCCTTCCGTCGCGAAGGGAGCCGGCTCATGCCGATGGCGCCGGTCAAGAGGGCCTTCCCAGCGGCGCTCCGTCCGCTTCCGGATGCGTTCCGGGGAAAGAGGAGCTGGAGGGCTGCGGGGAAAGGCTGGACGGTTACGACCGTGCGGGCCCCTGCACCGGGCCGCGTGCGGAGTGGGCCAACAGCTTGGTCACCAGCTCGTGCAGGACCAGCCGCTCGACCAGGGTGAGCGGCTCCACGAGGTCGGCGGTGACCTGCGGGCCATGCGCGGCGAGGGCGCGTTCCAGTAGTTCAGGCAACAGCTGACGCTCTACGCCGGCGAGGCGACCGGGACACCCTCCCCGGGCTGGCTCGGCCTGCACCCCGGGCGCTGACCGGGACGGCGGCCCCACGCCACGAATCTCCGGCCGGCGTCTGCTTCCACGGGTTCGGCGGCTCGTCAGCAGCAAGAAGGACTCCCGGCGGCTTACTTGACTCTCGTCGGGATCTCGGAGGGCGTTTTCGCCCCGGTGCTTCATCCCGTAACTGGTGATTGATCCAGAGGTATCGGGTCGCGCCAGGAGATGGTGGCTCGCCGGCGCCGCGAGACGGTCGTGGCCTGCGACGCCCGCCACGATCGCATCCACGAGGCACAAGCGGCCAGATCAATCACACCGCGAGTGCTCGCGTGGTTGGGTTGACGGCGCACACGTGTGCGCCGTCAACCCAACCACACTCCTCACCTGCTGCGGTCCTGATCAGAGGTTCAGCAGGTGTGCCGCGTTGCGGTGCGCGATGCGCTTGAGGTCGGCGCGGGAGAACGGCGCTGTGCGGAGGAACTCGACTGCCTCGGCCGTAGATTCGTAGGGGTAGTCGACGGCGAACAGCAGCCGGTCGGCGCCGAGGGCCTGGACGGCTCCGAGGAGGGCCGCGTGGGAGAAGACGCCGCTGGTGGTCGCGTAGAGGTTGTTCCGCAGATAGTGGGAGGGCAGTTGTCGCGGCCTGCTCTTGGGGCCGGCCTGGTGGTAGCGGCTGTCGAGCCGGGCCAACTGGAAAGGCAGCAGTTCTCCCATGTGCCCCAGCGTCACCGAGGCTCCGGGGAACTCGTCGAACACTCCACCGTAGATCAGGCGAAGTGCGTGGGCACCGACCTGCGCTGTCCATCCCCAGGACGGCCCGCTCAGCACGGGGTGCCCCTGGAACACCCGCCACTGATCGGCGGGGAAGAGCGCGGGATGGATGTAGAGCGTCACGCCGAGCCGTTCAAGCTCGGCCCACACCGGCCGGAACTGCGGCTCGTCGAGGTAGTGGCCCAGAACGTGGTCGTTGTGCAGGACCCCCTTGAGTCCGAGTTGCTCCACCGCCCGGCGCAGCTCGACCACGGCGGCCTTCGGGTCCTGCAACGGCAGGGTGGCGAAGCCGGCGAACCGTGTCGGGTGGGCGGCGACCACGTCGGCCAGGTGGTCGTTGACCCGGCGGGCCGTGGCCACGGCCTCGGCGGGGTCCTCGATGGCCTCCACGCCGGGTGAGGTGAGCGACAGGATTTGCATGTCCACGCCATGCTTGTCCATGTCCGCCAGCCGCAACTCCGTGAGGTCGGCGAGCCGGCGCCCCCACTCCTGCCCCCAGCCGGGAGGCATCCGGGCTTCGCCTGGCCACGGGATCAGCTCCGGAACGGAGAACGCCTCTTCGACCGCGATCACCTTCATGCGGCGCCCCGGGCCGCCGGCGGGGGTCCCGGCCGACGTGGAGGGGGCGGCCTGCGCGGGGGCGGGCGAGGCGGCGAGGGCTGCCCCGCCGGCGGTGGTGCCGGCCGCGGCGGCCAGCAGGCGCCGCCGCGAGGTGCCTGCGGTGAGGGGGGATTCAGACGATCTTGGCGTCATCGTCATGCCTTTCCATCGGTTTACGGGAAGCAGGCGCATGGGTCGATAGGTGGGGTTCGATTTCGGACTCCACCATTAGGTAACCTACTCATAGGCTACCTAATAAAGAAGGACCTCGGAAGCTCCGGCGATGTTGGGCACCAGACCTGACCGGCCTACGATCGACAGACCGCGCCGAACCGACCGCCCACCGCGAAAGCAGAACCACATGCCCTCCTCCCCGCCTGACCCCGAGCCGCTCATCCGGCTGCTGTGGCGCGCACACAACTGGTTCCGAGCCGCCCTGACCACTGCGTTCGAGGCCCAGGAAGACGGGTCCGCCATCAGCGCGGCACACGTGACCCTGCTCAGTCAGCTCCCGCCAGAAGGGGCGAGCATCGCCGAGCTGGCCCGGCGTCTGGGCGTCAGCGCCCCGACAGCGCACCAGTGGGTCCACGAACTTGTCGCCCTGGGCGTGGTGACCGTGGAGAGCGATCCGCACTCCGCCCGGTCGAAGCTCGTACTCCTCACGGAGGCCGGTGTCCGGCGCCGCGCGGAGACGATGCAGATACTGGCCGGGCTCGAAGCCGCACTCGCCGAGCGCGTCGGTGCGGATGCCGTCATCGCACTTCGGGTCGCGCTGGAGGAACCATGGGGATCTCCGGAATCGACGGTAGCGGAACTCCCCAGCCCTTCCACGCCTTAACGCTGTCGGCTCCCGGGCACAGTGGCCGGCCCCTCCCCGGGCAACAGGCCGCCAGGCCACCACACGCCGACCGCATGACCGGTCCGGCGGGAACCCGCAGGACAGTCAGACGCTGGAACGTCTACGGAATCCCTGCCGCCCCGGCCGCCGCCCGCGCCACCGTCGGCTGACCAACCTCTACGCTGACAAGGGATATTACGACCGCCCGCGCCACTCGCCCCGCAAGCGCGGTGTCACCCGCAAGGGCATGGAGCCCTCGAGCCGCCTGGGCCGCCACCGCTGAACGACGGAACGCACCGCCTCCTGCCTGACCGGATGCCGCCGCCTGCGCCCTCGTCCGGTTCCGCCGGCTCACCGACTGACCTTGTTGCACCAGGTGCTGCAAGCCCGCCCGCCGGGCGGGCCCCGAGCTCTTCACAACAGGCGGATGAGCGTGCCGCACGGGTGGCCGGAGGCACTCCGCTGACGGGCCTTGGCGGCGTCGGCGATCAGGGGGGATCACGCAGGTCACAGCGACGCTGCTGGACTCCTCCCGCGGGCCCGGCCCTCAGCGTGTGGGCTGGGGGTGCGGGTGGCTGTAGCGAGCGGCGGGAGTGGGGCGGTTGCCGCCCGCGAGCAGGGCGGCCTCGGCGGCCAGGAAGGCCTCGAGCGCGGCGGTCTGGTCCTCCAGGCCCGGTACGCAGATCGTCTCCCCCAGGCGCAGGCCGGCGAGGCTGGCTCCGGCCACGCCCTCCGCAGTCATGGCGGAGGGAATGTTTCCGTATCCGCCGGCGAACTCCGTCGCCACGATGCCTGGGCAGACCACCTGGGTGCGGATGGGCGTGTCGGCGAGTTCATGGGCGAGGGTGCGGGTGAAGGCAACGGTGGCGGCCTTGGCGGCGTTGTAGATGGTGCGGGGCGGCATGTGCGGGTTGCTCTGCCCGGCGCTGAAGGCCAGCAGGGAGGCGACCGTGACGATGGTCCCCTCCCCCGCGGTCAGCATGCCGGGCAGGGCGGCGCGCGCGAGCTGGATGGACGCCACGCCGTTGAGGGTGAGCAGGCGGTCGATCTCCTCCGGGGCGACCTCGGCGAGCGGCGCGTAGCCGCCGTCTCCCGCGTTGCTGATCAGCAGCCGGACATCACCGGCTGCCAGGCGCTTGGTCACCGCAGTGAGGCCGTCGTGGTTCCCGAGGTCCGCGGGAAGGACCTCCACGGCGGCGCCGGCCGCGCGGAGTTCGTCCGCGAGCGCGGAAAGGCGGTCGGCCCTTCGGGCCACCAGGACGAAGTCGCAGTCGGCCGCGAGGAGGCGGGCGTAGGCGGCGCCGATACCGGAAGAGGCGCCGGTGATGAGAGCAAGAGTACGAGACATGAGGACAGCTTTATTCAAACGCCTGCGTCATGTCAAACGTTTGATGGTTGGCCAGTGTCGTATTCTCCCCGCATGACGCTGCATGACGAGGGCCCCGTCGGCGCCGACGCCCTGGACCGAGTGACCTGGGCACTGCGGCGGGCGGAGTTGGCCGTGACAGCCCTGAAGGAGCAACGGCTGCGCTCGCTGGGCATGGCGGCGGCACACTATTCCCTGCTCATCGCCGTCCACGTCGATCCCGGCCTGGCCGGAGCGGAACTGGCCCGCCGCCTCAACGTCACCCCGCAGGCGGTGGCCTCCCTGGTGGCCCGACTGGAGGGCCGGGGCCAACTGGAACGCCGGCCACACCCGCGCCACCGTCACGTGCAGGAGCTCCACCTCACCGACGCCGGCCGCGACGCGCTGCGCAAGGCCGACTCCGTGATCGCGGAGATCGAACAACAGATCACCGAGAAGCTCGACACCAAGAGCTCCAGCCAACTGAAGGCTCTTCTCGACCAGGTGACCGACGCGATACAACAGGTGCAACCGGCAGACCCCCTCAACAGACCCGTCACCTTGCGCAAAGACGGCACACCGGGGTGATCGCGCAAGAAGCCGGCACGGACGAGGAAGCCCAGCGTCATCAAACCAGCCTGCACCTGTCGGACGAGGGTGCGCGTCAGGTGCATGCCGTCCACGATCGGGGCGCCCGGTTCCCGGCAGGCTCGGCCGGACGGCCGATTGTGGTGGCCGGACATCGGCCATTCGGCCGAGTCCGCCGGGAATCGCCGCTTCCGTATCCTGCCGGGCGTGAACTCCAAGACTCCGCTGCTCCGCCGGACGCTGACCGCCGTCGGCTGGATCAGCCTCGGCCTGCTGGGACTGCTCGACGTGTTCGCCAACGGGACGCCCGACTACCGCTGGACGAGCTTGCTGCCGATGGTGTCCGGCCCGCTTGCCTGCATGGCGCTGCTGTGGCCCGCTCGTCGGCCGAGCGTGCAGGTACGTGCCGTGCTCGTCGCGGGCGGCTCGCTGGTCCTCACGGCCGTGATCGCCACGTGGGCGGGCCCGGACATTGCCACTACGTTCGGGGCGCTGGAGAGCGTCGCTCTGCTGGTGCTGCTGTCCCGCGCGGTGTGGGCGGTGCAGGGCCCGAGGACCGCGGCGGCCGTTTCGGCCGCACTGAGCGTGGCGGCCATCGTGATCCCGCTGCGCTTGCTGCCGGCGGACATCCAGAGCGACAGCCAGAACGCCCCCGACGGGTCCCTGCTGATGGCGCTCGGCGCCGGCCTGGCTCTCGCCTGGGGCCTGCGGAAACGGCTGCTGGAGGAGCGGCGGGCCCGCGACATCGCCGCCGTACGCCAGCGCGAGCGCCTGGAACTCGCCCACGACCTGCACGACTTCGTCGCCCACCACGTCACCGGCATCATCGTCCAGGCCAATGCCGCGCTGGCCCTTCAGCACACCGCACCGGAACAGGTCCGACCGCTGCTGCAGAACATCACCCGGTCCGGATCGGAGGCACTGGACTCGATGCGCCGTCTGGTGCGGGTCATGCGCGAGGACGACCACGCGGGCGTGCGGCCCGGCGAGGTCTGGGCGGAACTCGCCCGCCTGGTCTCCGCGTTCTCCGGAGACGAAGAGGACGCCCAGTTGCACGTGGCGGCGGCGGCCCGCGAGGTGCGGCTCGCCCCCGAGGTGGAGACGTCCGTGCACCGCGTGGTGCAAGAGGCGTTGACCAACGTACGCCGGCACGCGCCCGGCGCCGCGGTCACCGTACGGGTCGATGTGGACGGGCACCGGCTGCGGGTCGAGGCGTACAACACGGCACCGGCCGCGCCCCACTCCGGCCCGGTCGGCGGGCGTGGCGGCTTCGGCCTGGTCGGCCTGCGGGAACGCGTCGAGGCGGTGGAGGGCACGCTGACCGCCGCCCCCACCGACGACGGTGGCTGGCGGGTGACCGCCGCCTTCCCGGTGCTGGCCGCTGTGGCAGGATCACCGGTGTGAACGCTGCGGCGATCCGGGTGCTGATCGCGGACGACCAGGAGCTCGTCCGCATGGGCTTCCGGCTGATCCTCGGCGCCCAGCCCGGCATCGAGGTGATCGGGGAGGCCGCCGACGGCGCCGCCTGCGTGGAACTCGCCCGCCGGCTGCGGCCGGACGTGTGCCTGGTCGACATCCGGATGCCGAAACTGGACGGTCTGGACGTCACCCGGGCGCTGGCGGGCCCCGGAGTCCACACCCCGATGAGGGTCGTCGTGATCACCACGTTCGACCAGGACGACTACGTGCACACCGCGCTGCGCAACGGGGCCTGCGGCTTCCTGCTCAAGGACGCCCCGCCCAGCCTGCTGATCGAGGCGGTGCGGGCCGCCGCCCGTGGCGACGCGCTGGTCTCCCCCGCCGTCACCGTCCGGCTGCTGAAGGAACTGTCCTCCACGCGGCCCGATCCGGACGCCGCCTGCCCGCTGACCGAACGGGAACTGGACGTGGCCCGGCTCGTCGCGGTGGGCCGGACCAACCAGGAGATCTGCGACCAACTGGTGGTGTCGCTGTCCACCGTCAAGACGCACCTGGCCAACATCCAGCAGAAGATCGACGCCCGCAACCGGGTCGAGATCGCCGCCTGGGCATGGGAGCGCGGCATGGTCCGGGAGCGATAGGGGCGGCTGCACAGCCGCTGCGCCGGAGCTGTTCACGGTGGCGTCGGCAGCTGAAGAGCACGGGTTCGGTGGGCCGCCAGGCGGCCGGCTGCCGCGGCCGCCCAGCGGGCGGAGTGCCTTCGTGTGCGACGAGGGCGTACGAACCTCCTCAGGCGAGTGCCGGGCCGGAGCGGAGAAGCCCAGGCCCGGCAGCGGGCGTGACAAGGGCCGATGCCCTCAGGAGGGCCTGTCAGCTCGGCTTGAGGATGATCGCCTGACCGCCCGCGGGGGCCATGGCCACGTCCAGCGTGGTGGCCGAGGTGACGGTTCGGGTACTGACCACGACCGGGGTCTGGTACGGGCTGGTGCCCGGCGTGCCGTCGGCGTAGACGGTGGCGGTGTAACTGACCCCGCTGTCCAGGAAGGACAGCGGGAGCGACAGCGTCCGGGCCGCCTCGTTGGTCATCGCCCCCAGGTACCAGGTGGTCCCCCGCCGGCGGGCCACGGCGACGAACTGGCCGATCGATCCGGCCAGGGTACGGCTCACGTCCCAGGTCGTGGGGACGGCGTTGAACCAGGGCAGTCCCGGCCAGTTGGCGGTGTTGGCGTACTTGGACGTCTGCTTGTCGTACCAGAAGAGGAAGTTCAGCGGCTGGTAGTACACCGCGGCCATCGCCATCTGGTGGGCGTTCGTGGTCTTGTTGCGGGACTGGCCGTAGCAGATCGTGTAGTCCAGGGGGCCGCCGATGTTGCGGGCGAAGGGCAGGGTCACGTTGTGGGTGGCGGTCGGGAACTGCTCGTTGCCCCGGACGCCTTCCATGCTGAGGAAGTTCGGGTACGTGCGCTCGTAGCCGAACGGGCGGATGTTGTCGTGCATGTCGATCAGCAGCTGGTACTTCGCGGCCGTCTTCGCCCAGCCGGTGATCTGGTTGGTCATGGCCTGGGTGCCGTCGAGGACGAAACCCAGCTTGACGCCCGCTACGCCCCAGCTCTTGTACAGCGCGAACAGGGAGTCCACGTCGCCCAGCGCGGCGCGGTCCGCGTAGAGGATGACCCCGATGCCGCGGTCGGTGGCATAGGAGATGACCGAAGGAAGGTCGATCTCGGGAATCGGCTGCCTGGCGGGCGAGGTGACCGGTCCGTACCATCCGCCGTCGTACTCGATGTACTGCAAGCCGCGCGCGACGGCGAAGTCGACGCCCTGGATGCCGGCGGCGGTGGTGAGTTCGCAGCGGAAGACCTTGCCAGGCTTGATCCACGAGGTGTCGGCGAGGGCGTTGGGCGGGGCCAGGTTGAGCACCAGCTCGGCGTTGTCGACCAGCTCGGCGTGGGTCGACCCGATCACCACCGCGCGCCACGGCGTCGCGAACGGTGTGGTGACGGTGGAGGTCGTCGCGACCGGGCCGCTGCCGCGTGCGGTGTGCTCCATCAGGAAGGCGGACAGGGCGCTGGGCTGCCCGGAGACGGAACTGAGCATCATCCGGGGGAAGTTCACCCGGGAGGACTCGCAGACGCACGCGATGACCCCACTGGGCAGAGTCGCGGTCAGCGGCAGGTCGGTCAGAGGGCCGTTGTCCGTGCCGGAGGTGCCGGTGACCGGGATGGAACCGGGGGCGAGCGGGATGTAGTCGGCCTCGTCACGGGCGCTGTAGACCAGCGTCTTGTCCGGGAAGGTGAACGTCGTCAGCTCGTCGGAGATGGTGGCGGTGCCGGCGCCGAGCAGGACGTAGCGGAGGGCGACGCCGGCGTTGTAGGCGCGGGCCTGGACGCTGAAGCGGACCCCGGAGACGGTGTCCTCGAGGTTCCAGCGCTGCTCCTGGTAGTGGTCGGTGACGGTCGAGTTGCGGCCGTAGACCGGATTCCAGGTGGTGTTGGTGGTCCAGTGCTGGTTCTGGGTCACCGTCACGTTGCTGCCGAGGGTCGTCCCGTTGCCCAGCCTGAGACCGAGGGGTGAGGTGGCGATCACCGTGGTGCCGCCGCGCAGGACGGACCACCGGAGCGCTCCGCCCACCACCGACAAGGTGAGGACCGTCCTGCCGTCCGGCGAGGTCGCTCTGACGGAGGCGTCCGCGGCGTAGGCGGGCCATGTCGCCCCCAGCCCCGCCGCCGTTCCGGCGGTGATGATCACGCCCTTGAGTATTCCCCTGCGGGAGACGGTCGCCGAGTTCTCGACGGAATCCACATCGGGCTCTTCCTGCTCGCCTGCACTACGCATCATGAGTGGGGCCTCTTCCTTGAGGACCGCATGACAGCGGACCACACATCGAATGGAACCAACCGGTCGTAGACGTCTGAAGGTGTCGGGAAAGTGGTAGGGGTGTCCGAATCGGGCCGCGCCTTCGTATCCGGCGGGGCCGGCCGCGGCGGGTCGTAAGGGGTGACCCCGTGGCGACCCACTGCCCACCCGTTGCCTGTCACGAATGGCGCCGCATCACTTCGGTGTACGGCAGTGCCCCGGCGCCCCCTTCGATGGCGGGGTCGCCGGGGCACGCGGTCAGGAGAGAGTCCAGGTCTCGCTGTTGACGCTCGCGCTGCCGCCGAGCTCCTGGTCCACCGCCGCTCCCTGGGTGGTCGAGCCCGCGACACCGATGTGCAGGCCGCTGCCGATGTTCACCAGCATGTAGTTGCTGCCGGTGTAGCTGCCGGTCAGGTCCAGGGCCCACTGCTGGTTCGTCCCGCCGTTGCAGGTCCACTGCTGCAACTGGACGCCGGCGGTGGTCGACCGGCTCGGGACATCCAGGCACAGGCCGCTCTTCACGCCCTTGAGCGTGAAGATGTTGTCCGCCACCCGGTTGAGGGTCCACTGCTGGTTGGTACCGCCGGTGGACGGCCACTGGATGATCTTGGCGCCGTTCGCGGTGGAGCCGCTGGCGACGTCCATCAGCATCGAGCTGCCGACGTTCTTCAGCGTGTGGACCCCTTCCGACGGGATCCCGCTGCCGGCCGTCCATGTACCCGCGTCCACGTCGAGGGACCAGGTCGGGTACTGACCGAGGTTCACCGTCGTGCCCCGGATGGTCAGCGGCAGCCAGATCAGCTTCGAGGCGCCCAGGTTGGTGGCGTCCCAGCGGTCGCCCGCGTAGATGTACGTGGTGCCGGAAGTGCCCTGGACCGTGATGATGTTCGCCGTCTGGCTGCCGTAGGTGCGGGTGCCGGGGGCGGCGAAGTTCCGGAACGCCGACCAGGGGCCGCTCAGCGAGGTGGCGGTGGCGTAGACGTTGTCGTTCAGGCTCCAGCCGGTCAGGCGGGAGCCGAGGACGTAGTACATCCCGTCGATCTTCACCATGGCGGGCGACTCGACGCTGCCGCTGCTGCCGGCGCTGCCCAGCACCGCCACCGCGCTGTCCACGGAGAGGTAGTCGGCGGAGAGCTTGTAGATGCGCAGGCCGTTGTTGCGGTCCTCGCTCAGCAGGTAGCCGGTGCCGTCGGTGTCCTGGAACAGGCCGATGTCACGGCTGAGGTTGCCCATCGGCCGGAAGCTGCCCCGGTAGGTGTACGGGCCGCACGGCGTGCTGCTCGTGGCCACACCGACCCTGGCCTCGGCGTAGTTGGTGCTGTCGATGTGCATGTACATCACGTACGTGCTGGTCGACTTGTTGTAGATGACCTTCGGCCGCTCCACGATGCGGCTGGGACCCAGGTCACCGCTGGTCTGCCGGCTCAGGGCCTGACGCTCGAAGGTCCAGTTCGCCAGGTCGGTCGAGGAGTAGCAGGTGATGTTCTGGAACGACGTGTCCGCCGACGTCTTGCCGGTCTTGTCCTCGCCGAAGCCATACCAGGTGTCGCCGACCTTGACGATGCCGAGCCCGTGCAACTGCAGGGTGTTGCCGTTCTGGTCGGTTCGTGCGGCGCCCGTCGTGAAGGTCACCGTGGCCGCGTGTGCCTGGGTGGCGGGCACGAGCAGGGCGGCGAGGCTGCCCAGCAGGGTCAGGAACGTGGCCATGGCGGTCCGCCATCGGGCGCGCGGTGGCGGTGTGCGATGTGCTGTGGTGTCGGACATGGTGTCACCTCTCCGTCGAGGTTCGGGGATGGTGCGGGGGGTGCGGGTCGAGCGGTGGGATCCTGGGGCCGCTCAGGGGGCGAGCGGGATGGTGAGGGTGTTCCAGGACATCGGTGGCAGCAGGGCGCTCAGCCGTCCGCCGTCCGTGACGGTGCCGGTCACCGACTTCGGCGTCACGCGGTCCTGGTGCTGGAGCGTGTTGGCCGCGTGGCGGTCGGGGTCGGCCAGGGCGGTGTGCGTCACCTGCCCGGCCACCGGGTTGCACGCCCGCAGGTCGGCGGTGAGTTCGAGCGGCTTCGTGGTGTCCCGGTTGACGGCGAAGACGGTGAGCGTCCCGTCCTCCTGCTGGACGGCGGTCGCGTGCAGCAGGGGCACCTCGCCGTAGCGGGCGGTGTCGTGGACGGGGCTGTCCAGGGCGAGCCGGAGCACCTGGCCGCGGCCGTGGCGGGCCGCGTCGGCGAAGGGGTGGAAGATGGTCTGCCGCCAGGCCGGGCCGCCGGGCTCGGTCATGATGGGGGCGATGACGTTCACGAGCTGGGCGAGGCAGGCCGCGGTGACGCGGTCGCAGTGGCGCAGCAGGGTGATCAGCAGGCTGCCGACCACGACGGCGTCGGTGACGGTGTAGACGTCCTCGAGCTGGCGCGGGGCCACGCTCCAGTCCGGGGTGTCGGTGTTGTTGACCGGTCGGCTCTGGTACCAGACGTTCCACTCGTCGAAGGAGAGGTTGATCCGCTTGCCGGAGCGGCGCTTGGCCCCGATGTGGTCGGCGGTGGCGACCACCCCGTCGATGAAGGCCTCCATGTCGGCGGCCGAGGCGAGGAAGCTGTCGACGTCGCCGTCGCTCTCCTCGTAGTAGGCGTGGCAGGAGATGAAGTCGACGAGGTCGTAGGTGTGCTCCAGGACCGTCGCCTCCCAGGCGCCGAAGGTCGGCATGGAGCGGTTGGAGCTTCCGCAGGCGACCAGTTCCAGGCCGGGGTCGACGTCGCGCATGGCCTTGGCGGTGACGGCGGCCAGGCGGCCGTACTCGTCGGCGCTCTTGTGGCCGAGCTGCCAGGGGCCGTCCATCTCGTTGCCCAGGCACCACAGCCGGATGCCGTGCGGCTTGTCCACGCCGTGCGAGCGGCGCAGCTCCGAGAAGGCCGTGCCGGCGGGGTGGTTGGTGTATTCCAGCAGGTCGAGTGCCTCCTGCAGGCCGCGGGTGCCGAGGTTGACGGCCTGCATGGGCTCGACGTCGGCCTTGGCCGCGAAGCGCATGAACTCGTTCAGCCCGAACCGGTTCGTCTCGACGGTCCGCCAGGCGCCGTCGAGCCGGCGGGGCCGCTGCTCCACCGGACCGACGCCGTCTTCCCAGCGGTAGCCGGAGACGAAGTTGCCGCCGGGGTAGCGGACCATGGTGACGCCCAGTTCCCGGATCAGGGCCAGGACGTCGGTGCGCAGTCCGTCCTCGTCGGCGCTCGGGTGGTCCGGTTCGAAGACGCCGGTGTAGACGCAGCGGCCGAGGTGCTCGACGAAGGATCCGAACAGCCGGGGATTCACCTCGCCGACGGTGAAGTTGGGGTCCAGATGTATGGACCCTGCGAGCGGCGGCTGGCCGGCGGGGTTGGGCATGGGTCACTCCGTGTTGGATCGGTGCGAAGAGTGGCGTTCGGTACGGTTGCCGGGGTGCTCCGCGGTCAGCCTTTGATGCCGGTGTGCGCGACGCCTTCGACCAGGTATCGCTGCAGGAAGAGGAAGACGAGCACCAGCGGCAGGATGGACACGGTGGCGGCGAGGAACAGCTCGTGGATGTTGACGGTCTGCGCGGTGGTGAAGGTCGACAGCGCCACCTGCACGGTCCAGCTGGACTGGTCCTGGCCGATGACCAGCGGCCACAGGAAGGCGTTCCAGTTGGTGATGAAGGTGATCACCGCGATCGCCGAGAAGAAGCCACGGGAGTTGGGGACGACGATCCGCCAGTACGTGCCCCAGCTGCCGAGACCGTCGATCCGGGCGGCCTCCTCCAGTTCCTTGGGGAAGCCGAGGAAGTACTGCCGGAAGAGGAAGGCGGTGAAGCCGCTGAACAGGCCGGGCACGATCAGGCCTTGGAGTGAGGAGACCCAGCCCAGTGACGACACGAGGACGAAGCTGGGCACGAAGGTGACCGCGCTGGGGATCATGAGGGTGGCCAGCACCGCGTAGAAGATCTTGTTGGCGTGCCGGTACGGGACGCGGGCGAGGGCGTAGCCGGCCAGGGAACAGACCAGCAGCTGCCCGGCGGTGCCGAGCACCCCGACGACGAGGGAGTTCCACATGCTGCGCGCCATGGGAACCGCGGGGTCGTTGAACAGCTCGGGGATGTTCTCCCAGTGCAGCTCGGTCGGGAAGAACTTCCAGTTCGTCCCGGTGATGTCGGCGTCGGTGGCCAGGCTGTTGCGGATCAGCAGGTAGAACGGGATCAGGAACAGCAGCGCCGTGACGACGGCGACGGTGTAGAGGGCGGCGTTGCCGGCCCGTTCCCTCGCTGTGCGGGGGCGGCCGCGGACGTGGGTGGTGGAGGAGGTGGCCATCAGCCGTCCGCCTTTCCGAAGCCGAAGATCCTGCCCTGCAGCAGCGTCACCATCGTGATGAGCGCCGACAGCACCAACGCCCCGGCGCTGCCGTGGCCGAAGTCCTGCCCCTGACCGAGGGCCGTGTAGTAGAGGTAGACCAACGGCGGCCTTGCGTAAGGGGTGTTGGGCAGCAGGTTGTAGAACTCGTCGAACGCCTGGTAGGCCGCGATCAGCAGGAGGAGCACCACGGCGACCGAGGTCGTGCGCAGCTGCGGCAGGGTGATGTGCCGGAAGGTCTGCCGGCCGGGTCGGGCGCCGTCCGTCCAGGCCGCTTCGTACAGTTCCTTGGGGATCTGCTGGAGGGCGGCCAGGAAGAGGATCATGTAGAAGCCCAGCTGGAGCCAGAGCCGTACGGTGACCAGCACCATCCAGTACCAGGGCGGGGAGACGGTGCCGATCCAGGCGATGGGTTCGACCCCGAACCAGCCCAGGACGGTGTTGGCGAGACCGAAGCGCACCCCGTTGAAGATCGACAGCTTCCACACCATCGAGGCCACGACGTAGGAACACGCGGTGGGTATGAAGAACACCGAACGGAAGAAGGCACGGGCGACGCGGATGCGATGGACGAGCAGCGCTAGCGCCAGAGCCAGGACATAGGTGAGAGGGACGACGATCAGCGCGAAGAGCGTGAAGGTCCACAGGCTGTCGGTGAACGGCCCTTCGGTGAGGATGTCCGCGTAGTTGTCCAGGCCGACGAACTTCGTCGGGGTGACCGTGTTCTGGGCCTGGAAGAGGCTCAGGTAGAAGCTCCAGCCGACCGGCACGTAGACGAACAGCAGGAGACCGGCCAGGAAGGGACCCGCGAAGAGCCAGAAGGTGCGGGTGCTGCCTCGCACCCCGTGCCCGACACGTCTCGCCTTCGCCTTCGCCTTCGCCGCGGGGCCGGGTGACGCGATGGCGCCCGGACGGGCGCCACCGGTGGTGGTGGTTGTCATGCCTGTCAGGGCCCCTCAGGCGATCTTCTTGAGTTCGGCCTCGACCCGAGTGCGAGCCTTGGCCACCTCGGACTCGGGGTTCTTTCCGCTGACCACGGCGTTGTTCACCATGTCCTGGGAAATCGTCATCATGCCCTGGGTCCAGTACGGGTCGTCATAGTGCCCCTTGGTGTCGAAGAGCTTCACCGCCTCGGCGGCGGTGCCGCTCTGCAGCTTGGTGGCCTTCGCCGCGAGGCTCTTGCGCGGGGGGATGTGGAAGCCGTAGGAGGTGCACCAGTCCTCCTGGAACTTCGTCTGCTCGATCCACAGCCACTTCACGAACGCCTTGGCCGCGTCGACGTCCTTGGCCTTGGCGCTCACGTAGGTGGACCAGCCGCCGTTGTAGACCACCTGGCGGCCGGCGCTGCCGATGGCGGGCAGGGGGACGATGCCGAAGTCCTCACCCAGTGCCTTCTGGATGCCGGGCATCGCCCACAGGCCGCACCACTGCATCGCCGTCAGGCCCTGGATGAACGCCGACGGGTCCCACCAGTCGGTGGGGGCGCCGAGCAGCAGCGTCTTGCTGGTGTAGAGCTCGCGCATCTTCTTCAGACCCTCGACGGTCGCCGGGGTGTCGAAGGCGACCTTGTGGTCGGCGGTCAGCAGCTCACTGCCAGTGGCCCAGATCAGGGGACTGGCCAGGATGTCGCTGCCGCCCTTCAGGCCGAGGTACAGGCCCTTGACTCCGCCCTTGTCGAGCTTGCGGGAGACCTCTATCAGCTCGTCGAAGGTGGTCGGGGGCTGGACGCCCGCCTTCTCCAGCAGGCTCTTGCGGTAGTACAGGAACTGCGGGTCGTCGATCATGCGGATGCCGTAGACCTTGCCGTCCACCGAGTTGGCGGCCAGATCCTTCTCCGTGAAGTCGGACTTCACGTCCGCGATGATGTCGTCCAGCGGCACGATCTGCCCGGACTTGGCCATCTGGACGTCGGGGTGGAACTCGAAGACGTCGGGGCCGTTGCTGGAGACCAGGCCGCTGGAGAGCTTGGAGGCGTAGTCACCGGGGATCCACTGCACCGACACGTCGGCCTTGGTGTACGCCTTCGCGTACCGCAGCGCCGCCTGCTGGGTGCCCGCCTCGCCGTATTGGTGGTACCACTGGCTGATCGCCGCCTTACCGCCGGTGGAGCCGCTGCCGCGACCGGTGTTCCCGCCGCACGCGGCGAGGAATCCCGCCGCCGCCACGGTGCCGGAGGCGCGCAGGAGGGATCTGCGGCCGAACGATCTGCTGGGGTTCTGTTCAGGGGACATGGCTACCTCTGCTGTGAAGAACGGGCGTGGGACCGGGCCTTGGCGGCGGGGCCGCGACGGCGGGTGATGACGCTGTGGACAGCCGCGGAGTGCGGCCGGGAAGAGCGCGACGCGAAGCCCGCGGGGTGAGGGGCACGCAATCGGAAGGGGGAATTCCTGCCGCTGACGGGGTTGCACCGAGCGGAGCGAGACGCAGGTTATGCGCGCTACACCCCTTCGTCAACAAGCCAGAAAAAGTCTTTGCCGGGCAGTTCCAACGGCGTGCACGCCGCGGTTACGATCAGGGCGTCCCACCCCGATCGAGCACAGGACGGCGCCGTTGAAGCGGACGTACCAGGACATTCGTCGGACCAACCGTTTCGCGGTGATGCGGCATCTCATCGCCACGGCGCCCGTCGTCAGGCGCGACATCGCCGCGGCCACGGGCCTGTCGGTGGCCACCGCCTCCGACATCGTCAGCGAGTTGCACGAGCTGGGACTTCTGGCCGAGATCGGACAGCAGGCTTCGGGGGGCGGACGCCCGCGGAACCTTCTCGCACCCGCCCGCGAGGGACCCCGACTCATCGGCGTCGACATCGCCGAGACCTACGTCCACGTCGAGGTCTTCGATCCCGCTCTGCGGGTCTTGGCCAGAGCCGAGTACGAACTGCACCCGCACGCCAACTCACCGGACTACGTCGTGGACCACATCGTCCGCGGAGTCGACGACGCGATCGCGCAGGCCAAGGTGGAGCGCGGCAGGGTTCTCGGGATCGGCGTCAGCATTCCCGGCCAGGTACGGCCGGACGGCACGGCCTCCGTCTTCGCCCCGAACTGGCAGTGGAACGACGTGCCACTGCTGGCCCTGCTCACCGACCGGGTCCCTGATGTGCCGGTCCTCCTCGACAACCCGCTGCGTGCGAGCACCGTCGCCGAACTGTGGTTCGGTGCCGCCCGCGGCCGCGACGACGTCGCTGTCCTCACCCTGGGAACCGGCGTCGGCGCGGGCCTGGCCGTCCACGGAGCCCTCTACCGCGGGGCCACGAACACGGCCGGCGAATGGGGCCACACCAACCTGGTCATCGACGGCCGCGAGTGCCGCCGCGGATGCGTCGGATGCGTGGAGACCTACGTGGGCGCACCCGGCATCATGCAGCACCTAGCGGAGGCCGACCCGGACAGCCCGCTCCTGCACCCCGCCGACCAGACGGCGACCATCCACGCCCTGGCCACCGCTCACGCGGCCGGCGACCCCACCGCACAGCAGGTGATCGCCACGACCGGCCGCTACCTCGGCATCGCCATCGCCAACCTGATCAACCTGTGCAACCCGCAGACCATCGTGCTCACCGGTTGGGTCGCCGACACACTGGGAAGCGCCGTCCTGCCGCACGTGCGCGCCACCGCCGCCCGTTACGCACTCGCCGAACCCTGGGAAGGCACCGAGATCAGCCTCTGCCCCATCGACCGCAACCCGGTCAGCCTCGGCGCGGCGACCCTCGTCCTGGAAGGGTTCCTGTCCTGACGATCCGGCTGTGAGCGGTTCCGACCTGGCCTGGTGCGAGGAGTACGGCCTCAGGCGGGAACTCCTGTGGTTCGGCCACGAATCGACCGGTTCCTATCGAGCGGGCCGTCGCCGAGCTGGACTACCGGCTCAACCACATGGCGCGGTCGGCGGACGGGGTGCTGTCCCCGGTGCCGCTGGGGGACCTCGCCGGCAGCCAGGGCGCCGGGCAGCGGCCCGTGGTGGTGCTGGGCGAGTACGACGACAACCTCCAGTCCCGGGGACGGCTGGCCGACGGACGGCCCGCCGAGGAGATCCTGCGCCACCTCGCCGACCGGGGACACCGCCGGTTCCTCCACGTCGCCGGCTCGCAGGACTGGGCCTCGGCACGCAACCGGAGGGCGGTCTACGTGGAGGCGATCGAGCGACTTGGGTTGGAGTCCTACGGCGTCGCCGACGGCGACTGGTCCGTGCGCTCCGGCTACGAGGCCGCGGGACCTGCCCGCCGACTCCGGCGTGACGGCCGTACTGGCCGCCAGTCGATGCTGTCGCTGCTCGCTCTTCTGCGTGGCGAGCCCGAGCCGGAGGGCGAGGTCACGGATCTGTTCCACCTCGTGCCGCGTGGGTCGAGCGGTCCGGCCCCTTGCTGAGTCCCTCCGGTGTCCCCCCGGGACGTCACGCGAAAAAGTGAACGATCACTACGCAACTCTTGACCGTCAAGGTGACCGTTCACTACGTTCATTCTGCCGCCGCGTTCACGTCGGCAAGAGAGCCGAGTTCGTCCGACAGAGCCGCTCTCCTCGACTGCACGGTGACGCGCGCACGCCTTGGGCAAGCAGGTCGAACCGACCTGGTTCGTCAGCGATTGACGAACCCCCGATGCCGCGCCCAGGCACCGCCCGATCTTCCACGAAAGAGCCACATGACTGAGTACAGCCAGCCCGCGCGGGTGGCGATCGTCGGCGCAGAAACCATCGCCGACGGTTACCAGACCGGTGAGCACGATGAACTCGACGGCGGCGCCACGGTCCTCGCCTACGCAGGCACCACCAGCGCCTCCACCCCACTGACGTGGTTCGCCCGCACCAGCGCCTTCGCCTGCCTCAACCCCTCGCCGGCCTTCGACACGGAGATCAAGCTGGAACCCGGTCAGACGCTGCGCCTCAACCACCGCCTCGTGTTCCTCGACCGCATGGTGGATCGCCACGAACTCGAACCGATCGCGCAGGAGTTCGCGCTGTGACCTCACTCCCCGACTTCCCCGGAGCCGTGGGACTCAGCCAGCTCGAGGCATACCCCTGGCCCACAGCGGACGACGAACACGGCGGCTCACCGCACATGCACCTCACCTGCACGGAGTGCTACATCGTCATCAGCGGCCGCGGCCGACTGGAGACCCTCAACCACAAGGGACTCACGACGACCGAACTACGCCCCGGAGACGTCGTCTGGTTCACCCCCGGCACGATCCACCGAGCCATCAACGACGAGAACCTGCACGTGATCGTCGTCATGCAGAACAGCGGCCTCCCCGAAGCAGGCGACGCCGTCATGACCTTCCCCCCCGAGTACCTG
>NZ_KQ948993.1:361992-387945 GCF_001514265.1 Streptomyces resistomycificus
ACCCGTCACCCGCCCGGTTCCGGGTCTCACAGCGCGTCACGCGGGAAAATCTGAACGATGACATCGCATGACCGTCGTCTGAGCCAGCGGGGCTTCCTCGCCGCGGCAGCCGGTCGACGTTCGGAACCGTCGCTCTGGACGGCCCGTGGGCACCGGACGCCCGCGCGGCCGCCGCAGCAGACTGGTCGGCCTTTCGGGACGTCCGTCTCCTATGTCGACACCTCGCTTGTCGGAATGCGACAAGCCCGTGTTCGCGGCTGCCGTTGAAGAACGTGTCCGACCGGCGGTTGATCCGTCCTGGTTGAACTGAGGAAGGTGTTTCGAATGAGTTCGATACTGCCGGAGGACGGTAGGAGCGCCGACGCTGCGACCACCCCGATCTTGTCGGGGATGTACCCGGATCCATCGGTGTGCCGGGTCGGCGAGGACTACTTCCTGGCAAATTCGTCGTTCGAGTACAGCCCCGGCGTCCCGATCTGGCATTCCAGGGACCTGGTGTCCTGGCGTCAGATCGGCAACGCCCTGACGACGGAGGAGCAGTTCCCCGCGGGCCGGTCGCCGTCGAGCCGCGGCGTCTACGCCCCGACGCTGCGCCACCACGAGGGACGGTTCTGGCTGATCACCACGAACATCGACGATGCTCGCGGTGGTCATCAGATCTACCACGCGACCGATCCGGCCGGGCCGTGGTCCGCGCCGGTGTGCCTGACCGAGCTGGACGGCATCGACCCCGACCTGGCCTGGGACGAGGAGGGAACGTGCCTGGTCACCTACTGCTCGTGGTCGGAGACCGAGATCGGCATCAGGCAGGCCGCGGTCGATCCGGAGCGGGGCGTGGTCCTCGAGCAGCCGCGGTGGATCTGGCACGGCACCGGTCTGGCCCATTCCGAGGGACCGCACCTGTACCTGCGCGACGGCTGGTGGTACCTGGTGATCGCCGAAGGCGGCACCGACCGGGGCCACGTGGTGTCGGTCGCGCGCTCGCGCAGCCCGCGGGGACCGTTCGCGGCTGCCGCGCACAATCCGGTCCTCACCCATCGCAGCACGGCGCATCCCGTCCAGAACGTCGGTCATGCCGATCTGGTCGAGCGCCCCGACGGGACGTGGGCAGCCGTGTATCTCGGCACACGGCCCCGAGGCCGCAGTCCCCGCTTCCACGTCAACGGGCGTGAGACGTTCCTCGCCGAGGTCTCCTGGGTGGAGGACTGGCCGCACTTCACGCCGGCGAGCGGGCGCGTCCCCACCGGACAGCGGGACTTCGAGGACGACTTCTCCGCGCCCCAACTGCATGTCAGGTGGGTTTCGCCCGGCGAGCGTCCCGACCGCTTCCTCCGCAGCGAGCCGGAAGGGGTGGTCGTGGGTCACGCACCGAGCGAGACCGGTGAGCCCTCGGGCCTGTTCACCCGGGTCGGCGGAGACCACTGGGAGGCCGACTTCCTCGTCGATCCGGGGGAGGGTGTCTTCACCATCGCCCTACGGCTCGACGGTGCTCATTGGTACGGGCTGCGCGTCGCCGACGGCGAGGTCACGGCTGTCGCACGGATCGGACAGATCCAGACAGTCCTCGACTCCCGCCCGTTGCCCGACTCCCCCGTCACTCTCCGCATCCGGTCCACGGAGGCGACCTGGAACGGGCCGGACGACATCGAACTGGGCATCGGCGGCACCGACGCCGATGCTCTCGTCCGCCTGGACGGACGTTATCTCTCCACCGAAGTGGCGGGCGGGTTCACGGGGCGCCTGGTCGGTGTGTGGAGCGAGTCGGGTGAGGTCCTTGTCCGCCGGGTCCGGTTCACCGAACAGCGCGCGTGACTCCGCCCGGTGACGAACGTACTCCTCTGTCTGCGGACTCTGCCTCATGAGGCGCTTTCCGGGTCGGGATCCAGAGGGGCACGGCCCATGGCCATGGCTTCGCGTTCATTGTGAGGAGGTTGCCCGAATCGTCGTGAGGAGGTTGTCCGAATCGTCGTAGTGGACGTGGTGCGGTGGCCGAGGGGGTCGGTGCGGGAGAGGAGGCAGTGGTAACGGTCGCGTTCGAAGTGGGTGACCGCGCAGATGGGGGGCGGTCTCGGCGACGATCTGGCAGGCGTCGTTGACGACGTAGCGCCAGGTGTGCCCTTCGGCGGTGGCCGTGGTCTTCACTGCTCCGCGACCGCAGCCGTCACCACGTCCACGGCCCGGCTGCCCGGTACGCCGTCGCGTCCGCGCGGCCCTCAACCTCCCCACATCTCGATCCGGCGGTCCGTCAGGTAACGACATGCCGCCACCGGAACGCAGCCCGGCCCATCGCGATATCCGCAACCCTCAGACGAGAAGCCGAGCCTTCGACTTCAGGCGCCACTCCCCCGTATCCGCCATCTGGAGCGGACCCGGCTCGTACGCCAGCGGCTCCAGCGCGCGTTCGCTGCCGCCGCCCTGCAAGCCACCGGTGCAGCACACCTGGGCACTGCCTGGACGCGTTCACCGGTGCGCTGAGGTTATCGGCCACGGCTGACGGGCCGCCGCGAGCGTTACCGGGGGGCCGCGGAGAAGCCACCCAACGCTCCCCGGCCCCGCAATCTGTCGAATGCGCGTCGAAGGCAACGGAGTTGGGCGCCAATGATTGACAGATCGGCACCCGGTCGGGAATCTAACTGTTGCAAGACCATTTGGGAACGCTCCCAGATGCGCAGTACACGACGAGTGAAAGGAAAGGCACCTCTGCGACGCTTCCGCGGAATTCCCACCTCCCCAACAGGTGGGCGGGCAGGCGGGCGCGAAGGGCTTCTCCCATGATCGAGTCACCGGTCGGCCGGTGTTGAGCGGCTCGCCGCCCCTCTGCTCGCAATGCCGCACCACATCGCTCACCACCACGGTCGCTGCCACGGCCAAGACGGGATCGTCCTCCACCGTGCGCGATACGCCGACCTGACCACCCCCCACGGCCACTTCCCCCCCCCACCACCTCGGTCAGCGGCACCTCCGCAGCATCGCCGATGCGTCTTCCCGGCCTGACCGAGCAGCGCTCCGCCCCCCCCCACACCAGGAGTCTTCATGCCCATGCAACGACATAGCTTCCTGACCTTGAGCGCAGTCGGAGCCGCGGGCGCGGGCATGTCCTTGCCCGGCGCGGGACAGGCAGGTGCTCACGGACCGCTGCGAGGTCAGTCGCGGCGGCATTGACTGTGTACGTTCCCACGCTGCGCGGCGCGGGAACCGCACCCCCGAACACCCGGCGGCTCCGGCCGCTCGCACTCGGGCAGATAGGTCCACTTGGGGGCCGACACCCTCAAGGCTGGAAGAGAGGAAATCTCATGGTTTCACTAGCAGGAAAGATCAGAGCCGTTTTCCTTGCCGTCCTGTTGACGGTTGCGGCATCCGCGTACGGCGCGACGCATCAGGCATCGGCCGATTCCGCGGCATCGTCGAGCGCTGCGCAGATCGTGGCCGACATGGGCGCGGGCTGGAATCTGGGGAACCAACTCGAAGCCACCGCCAACGGATACCCCAGCGAAACGGCATGGGGCCAGCCGGCCGTAACGCAGGCCCTCATCGACAAAGTGAGGGCGGCAGGGTTCAAGACGATCCGAATCCCGGTCTCCTACCTGGGATACATAGGCCCCGGCCCGAACTACACGATCAACTCCTCCTGGCTGAACAGAATCCAAGAAGTCGTCAACTACGCCTACAACAGGGGCCTGCATGTGATGATCAACATGCATGGTGACGGCTACAAGAGCATCAACGGTTCCTGGTTGATCTGCGATTCATCCTCCCAGTCGACGATCAAGGCCAAGTACGAGAAAGTTTGGCAGCAGGTCGCGAACCGGTTCAAGAACTACGACCAGCGCCTGATCCTGGAGTCCATGAACGAGGAGTTTGACGGGCAGTACGGCAACCCGACCCAACCGTGCTACTCAAACATCAACAGCTACAACCAGATCTTCGTGGACACCGTGCGGAAGACGGGCGGAAACAACAGTTCGAGGTGGCTGCTCGTTCCCGGCTGGAACACGAACATCGATTACACCGCGGGGAATTACGGCTTCGCGCTTCCGTCCGATCAGTATCGATCCCCCTCCATTCCCGCCAACGAGCGGCGGATCATGATCTCCGTTCATCACTACAGCCCGTGGGACTTCGCCGGAGAGGAAAGCGGCACCATCACGCAGTGGGGACGAGCCGCTACCAACCCATCGAAAACGTCGACCTGGGGACAGGAAGACTATCTGGACTCGCAGCTGAAGAAGATGTACGACGTGTTCGTCACGAAGGGGTATCCCGTGGTTGTCGGCGAATACGGTGCGATCGACAAGTCCTCGTTCGATGCATCGAACAACAGGTACCGTGCGGACTTCGCGCGTGCCGTCGCGGCCACTGCCAAGAAATACGGGGCAGCCAGCGTCTACTGGGACAACGGCACAAACGGACGGTACGGGTTCGGACTGTTCGACCGGCGCTCCCTCACCGTGACCCAGCAGGGCATCATCAACGCCATCATGAGCGGCGTCGGCACCCGCGTTGCCGGCTCGGGCCTTCCGTCTGACTCCTAGCGGGACCAGAGACTCGGCGACGGGCACGAAGGACATCGGTGGGCGCGCAGTTCGGCCGGGTGGAGGCGATGCCACACGGTGGGCGATCTCGTCCAACTGCGCGCCGACCAGTCGGAGAAGCCACGCTGCTTCGCATCAGCCGGCATGTTCGACCAGGAGGAACGGGACCGTCCGATCCGGCCGACCCAGCCCCGGCCGGAACCGAACACCGCAGACGGCACCCCCGCCGCAGCGGCTTCGGCCCACCGTCCAACACCTCCCCGGGGACTGAGCCCAACTGCCGCCCATGGAGCGGAGCGTGGCCCGGCTGATCCTCCTCTCACCCGAGGCGCGCGACCGGTTCGCCGAACATCTCGAGCTACACACTCGATGTATACATGCAGCGTATACACGATGTGTATAGTGTGCTCATGTCCATCGCTCACACCCTTCTGGGGCTTTTGGAGTCCGGCCCGCGACACGGTTACGACCTGAAGCGGGCCTTCGACGAGACGTTCGGTCACGACCGCCGCTTCACTACGGCCAGGTCTACTCGACGATGTCCCGGCTGCTGAAGAACGGCCTCGTCGAGGTCGACGGGATCGAGGCCGGCGGCGGCCCAGAGCGCAAGCGCTACGCGATCACCCACGCCGGCATCACCGACGTGGAGCAGTGGCTCGCGACCCCGCAGGAGCCGGAGGAGTACCTCCAGTCGGCCCTTTACACCAAGGTCGTCCTCGCGCTGCTCACCCACCGGGACGCCGCGGACATCCTGGACACCCAACGCTCCGAACACCTGCGCAGCATGCGCATCCTGACCGACCGTAAGCGCAAGGGCGATCTGGCGGACCAGCTGATCTGCGACCACGCCCTCTTCCATCTCGAGGCCGACCTGCGCTGGCTGGAACTGACCGCCGCCCGACTCGACAAACTCCGTGAGGCTGTGGCCCGATGACCACCTCTCCCCCTGGTTCCCTGCTCACGGCGCAGGGCCTGCGCAAGACATACGGGCACACCCACGCCCTCGACGGCGCCGAGTTCCCCATCCACCCCGGCGAAGTCGTCGCCGTCATGGGCCCCTCCGGCTCCGGCAAGTCGACGCTGCTGCACTGCCTCGCGGGCATCCTGCCGCCCGACTCCGGGTCGATCACCTACAACGGGCGCGAGGTGACGACGATGAGCGACGCCCAGCGCAGCACGCTGCGCCGCTCCGAGTTCGGCTTCGTGTTCCAGTTCGGTCAGCTCGTGCCGGAACTGACCTGCGCGGAGAACGTCGCCCTGCCGCTGAGGCTGAACGGCACCTCCCGCAAGGAAGCCGAACGGGCGGCGCTCGGCTGGATGGAACGCCTGGAGGTCGACGACCTGAAGGACAAGCGGCCCGGCGAGGTCTCCGGCGGCCAGGGCCAGCGCGTCGCCGTGGCGCGCGCGCTGGTCACCGGCCCCCGGGTGTTGTTCGCCGACGAACCGACCGGCGCGCTCGACTCCTACAACGGCGAGCGCGTGATGGAACTGCTCACCGACGCGGCCCGCTCCACCAACGCCGCCGTCGTCCTCGTCACCCACGAGACACGGGTGGCCGCCTACTCCGACCGCGAGGTCGTCGTACGCGACGGGAAGTCCCGGGACATGGAGCGCGCCATATGAGTCCGCGCAGGGGGCACCGCCCGCGCGAGGGAAGCCGAGAGTGGGGGAGGTCCAGAGACCTGGCCCTGGGAGCCCGGTTCGCCGTCACCGGCGGCCGCGAGGGCTGGGTCCGAATGACGCTGACAGCGGTCGGCGTCGGTCTCGGCGTGGCCCTGCTCCTGTTGTGCACCGCGATGCCCAACGTGTTCGCCTCCCGCAGCGAGGTGGAGGACGCCCGCTACGCCAACCTGTACTCCCAGACGGTCCCGCCCAAGGCCGACAACACTCTCCTGATCGCCGGCGCCGACACCACCTGGCATGACGACGACATCCAGGGCCGCTTCATCGAACCCGAGGGCAGGCGGGCGCCGCTGCCCCCGGGGGTCGACCACTTCCCGGGCAAGGGCCGGATGGTGGTCTCCCCCGCGCTCAAGAACCTGCTGGACTCGGACGACGCGAAGCTGCTGCGGGAGCGCCTGCCGTACAAGGTCACCGGCACGATCGGCGCGAGCGGGCTGGTCGGCTCGCACGAACTGTTCTACTACGCGGGCGCCTCGGGGTTGAAGCTCGGGGACTCCTCCCTGGTGACGCGGCTGGCCGAGTTCGGCAAGCCGGACGCGCCGCCCGAGCAGACCGACCCGGTGCTGCTGCTGATGGTCCTGGTCGTGTTCGTGGTGCTGCTGACGCCGGTCGCCGTGTTCATCGCCGCGGCCGTCCGCTTCGGCGGCGAACGCCGCGACCGCCGCCTCGCCGCGCTGCGCCTGGTCGGATCCGACCGGGGGATGACCCGGCGGATCGCGGCGGGCGAGGCACTGGCGGGAGCCCTGCTCGGCCTGGCCGTGGGCACCGGCTTCTTCCTGCTCGGCCGCCAGAAGCTGGGCACCGGTGAGTTGCTGGGCGTGAGCGTCTGGCCCAGCTACCTCGACCCCACTCCCACGCTCGCCGCAATGGTCGCGGTGGCGGTGCCGGTCGCCGCGGTGCTGGTCACGCTGCTCGCCATGCGCGGCGTGGTCGTCGAACCCCTCGGTGTCGTGCGCGCGGCCAAGCAGAGCCGCCGCCGGCTGTGGTGGCGGCTGCTGCCGACTCTGGCCGGCCTCGGGATGCTCTACCCGATGATCGGCCAAGGCCACGAGAACGGAGACTTCAACCAGTATCTCGTCATCGGCGGCGTCCTGATGTTGCTGATCGGCATCACCGCCCTGCTGCCCTGGGTCGTGGAGACGGTCGTCGTCCGGCTCGGCAAGGGCCCGCTGTCCTGGCAGCTGGCCGTGCGACGGCTGCAGCTGAGCAGCGGCACCGCCGCCCGCATGGTCAACGGCATCGCCGTGGCGGTGGCCGGGGCCATCGCGCTGCAGATGCTCTTCACGGGAACGCAGAGCCAGTACACCGAGAGCACCGGCATGGACCCCGGCCGGGTCCAGATGCAGGTCGAGTTCAGCGGCCCCAAACCGCTGTCCGGCGTCGAGCGCGAATTCACCGGCACCAAGGGTGTCCGGGCCGCGGTGGCCCTGGCCCGCTCCGAGTACGGGGACTCACGTCGCAACCCGGAGAACACCAACGGTCTGACCGTGGCCAACTGCGCCGCCCTGCGCGAACTCGCCACACTGCCCTCCTGCGAGGACGGTGACGTGTTCATCACGCGAACGCGGAGTGGCTACGAGGACACCGACAACGCATCCGAGATCGCCCTGGTGAAGCCCGGTCGGCAGCTCTACATCGACCCGTCCTACGACGGCGACGAGCGCGGGCTCGAGGTGCCCTGGACCGTTCCGGCGAACATTCGGGAGGTGGACGCGCGCAAGGACTCACTGCAGGAGTACACCAGTCTGCTGGTCACCCCCGCCGCCCTGCCCAGCAAGGCCGCGCCCGCGGTGTTCTCGGACGGTGTCTACCTGCGTCTGGACCCCTCGGTGCCGAACTCACGGGAGTACGTACGCAACGTCGCCGCCCGCATCGACCCCCTGGCACAGACCTTCGGCTGGTCGGCGAGCCAGGAGGACGTCAAGTACACCTCCATCCGCACCGGCCTGTTCATCGGCTCCGCCTTCGTGCTGGCACTGATCGGAGCGAGCCTGCTGGTCTCCCAGCTGGAACAGCTGCGCGAACGCAAGAGGCTGCTCTCCGCGCTGGTCGCCTTCGGCACGAGGCGCCACACACTCAGTCTGTCCGTCCTGTGGCAGACAGCCCTCCCGGTCGGACTCGGTCTCGTGCTGGCCACGACGGTGGGCGTCACCCTCGGCGCCGTACTGCTGAAGATGACCCGTACACCGGTGACCATGGACTGGGCGAGCGTGCTCACCATGACCGGCGTGGGCGCGGCCGTGGTCGGCATGGTCACGCTGCTCAGCCTGCCGCCGCTCCTGCGCATGATGCGCCCAGCGGGCCTGCGCACGGAGTAACCCCTCACGGATGCCGTGAAGTGGGCTTGTCCGAGCACTTGCAGGAAGGGCGCCTGACCGGGCCGAAGCCGGTCAGGCGCCCTTCTCGGCGCGCATCGAGGGTCCGGGACGGACCTGCTCGGCGGCCGCCGCCCGCTTACTCGCCCGCGGTCCGGCGGCCCGACGACTGCATCTGCTCGTCGGGGTTCTGGGCGAACTGCTGCCAGGTCTCCGCATACTGGCGGGGGTTCATCACCAGGGCACCGCGGTGCGGGGGACAGTGAGGCGTCCGGACGCTCGGTGATCAGCTCCGCCGCCCGCTTGCGTCCCTCGTCGCTGCTGAGCGGGCGGACCCTGCCGTCCCTGCCCGCCCTCGCGTGCAGTTGCAGCACGCCGTCGGACGGCCGGCGGATGGCCGCCGCGGTCTTGGCTCCGCGACCGGAGGCGCGCGCGACCGCCCGGTCCGGCAGATGAGGATGCGACTTGGCGATCCTCGCCGCTGCGGAAATGCGTGAACGGACATTCACAGAATCCAGGACGCGCGGTTTACTCAGGCTTTTCCGTCACGGCCCCACAGTTCACCCTCCGAACAGCCGGCTAGGCGTCCCCGCCCGGGGCGATCAGACCCGTCTCGTAGGCGAAGACGACGGCCTGGACGCGGTCGCGCAGGTCCAGCTTCGACAGGATGCGGCCGACGTGACTCTTGACCGTCGTCGGGCTCAGGAACAGCCGGGAGGCGAGTTCAGCGTTGCTGAGACCCGTGGCGAGCAGGCGGAGCACCTCCAGTTCACGTGGGGTCAGGCCGGACAGGTCGCGGTGCGGGGCGGTGGTCTGCGGTTCGTCGCGCTGGGCGAAGCGCTCGATCAGCCGACGAGTGATCGTGGGAGCGAGGAGAGCGTCACCGGACTGCACCAGGCGCAGGGCGGACACCAGACGTTCGGGGGTCACGTCCTTGAGCAGGAAGCCGCTGGCGCCGGCCGTGAGCGCGGCGTAGACGTAGTGGTCGAGGTCGTACGTGGTGAGGATGACGACCCGGGTCTCCTGCGGGCCCTCGCCGCCGAGGATGCGCCGGGTGGCCTCGATGCCGTCCATCTCCGGCATCCGGATGTCCATCAGCACGACGTCGGGCCGTGTGCGGCGGACCGCTGCGACGGCTTCGACGCCGTCCGCCGCCTCGGCCGTCACCTCGATGCCCTCCGCGGCCAGGATCATCTTGAAACCGGTGCGTACGAGAGCCTGGTCGTCGGCGATGACGGCGCGCAGCGGTCGCCCGTCCCCGGTCATGCGGCGCTCCTCGGGATGCGGGCCATGACCCGGTAGCCGCCGTCGGGTCTCGGACCGGCCGTCAGTTCGCCCTGGTAGACGGCCAGTCGCTCCCGCAGCCCCATGTGGCCGCGACCGTTGCTCTCCACCGGCGGGGAGTGCTTCGCGCCGCCGGTGTCCGTGACCTCGATCTCCAGCCAGTCGTCCGTGTAGCCGAAGGCGACGGACGCCTCCGCGCCGCGCGCGTGCTTGATCGTGTTGGTCAGCGCCTCCTGCACGACGCGGTACGCCGCGAGGTCCACCCCCGGCGGCAACGGTTCCGGCGGCAGCGACACCCCGACGCTCACCGGCGTCCCGGCGGCGCGTACCCGGGCGACCAGCGCGTCGAGCTGCGCGAGCCCGGGCTGCGGCTCCAGACCGTCGGGCCTTTCATGGTCCGGGGCGGCCAACAGGCCCATCATGTGGCGCAGTTCGGCCATGGCGGCCCGCCCGCCGGCCTCGACGGCCAGCAACGCCTCCTTGGACTGCTCGGGCACGACGTCCATCACCTTGCGGGCCGCGCCCGCCTGGATCACCATCACGCTGACGTTGTGGGTCACGACGTCGTGCAGTTCGGCGGCAATACGGGCACGCTCCTCGGCGACGGCCCGGCGCATGGCCTCCTCCTGAGCCTCCTGCAGTTCGGTGACCCGATCCCGGCTGGAGGTCAGCCGCAGTTGCAGGAAGCGGACGAGGCTGGCCAGCATCCCGGCCACCAGCAGCACGAATCCCGGGCTGGACCAGCCCGGGAGCAGGGGGTCGGCGTTGCGGAAGGCGAAGCCGGACAGCGCGGCGCCCAGCACCAGGACGGCGATCGCCAGTATCCGGTAACGGCTGTACACGACGGCGCTGTAGGCACCGATGACACAGGCCACGACGGTGATCCAGGAGGCGGAACCGCCGATGGCGACGGCCGAACCCAGCACCGTCACGAACGTGGCCAGCGGGTACCGGCGCCGGAGTGCGAGCGGAAGGGTCGACAGAACGACCAGGGCCCAGGGCACGGGTGGAGACTCTTCCTCCACGGGTGCCTCGTCGGGGCCGGGCGGCGGGGGCGGAGCCGGTACACCCGTCCCGACGTCGGCTTTCGGGGGGTTCAGGTCCACCGGCCCGTTACCGGGATACCGCACCGCGACGAACAGGGCGACCGAGGTCAGGACGACCGCCAGCACCACATCGGCGCCCACCGCGCGCTTCGACAGCGGGGCGGCCTTCGTCTCGGGGCGCAGCGCGTCGATGAGCTGTCGACGCCGGTCGCGCCGGCCTTCCGTCTCCATCCGCCCATTGTGAGGCGCCGCGCGCCCGGTCCGCGTCCCCCTGTCTGGTCAGGGCGTTGTCCCCGAGGCCTACTCCTCAGGTAGCAGTCCACGGAGGATTCATCCGCAGGAAGGGCCCGATGTTGGTTCCTCGGCCGACGCGCTCCGCGGGCGGCAGTCCTAGGTTCACAGGGCCGGCAACGGCATGTGCCTCTCGCGACCGCAAGGACGGACAACCCGCATGAATCAAGTGATCGAGCTGGAAGGTGTGGCCAAGCGCCACGACACCGCCGGTGCGCCGGCGCTCGGACCGCTCACACTCAGCGTCGCCAAGGGTGAGGCACTTGCCGTGACGGGCCCTTCCGGCAGCGGCAAGTCCACGCTGCTGAACCTCATCGCCGGTCTGGACAAGCCGACCGCCGGCGTGGTGATGGTCGCCGGGCGTCGTATCGACCAGTTGAGCGAGCACGCCCTCGCCAAGTTCCGTCGCGAGCACATCGGCATCGCCTTCCAGTTCTTCAATCTGCTCGACGACCTCACCGTCACCGACAACATCCAGCTCCCGGCCCAGCTGACCGGGACCAGCCGGCGCGCGGCCGCGGCCCGTGCCGGTGAGCTCATGGAGATGCTCGGCATCCACAAGCACGCCCGCGCCTACCCGGGCCGGCTGTCCGGAGGTGAACGCCAACGGGTCGGTGTCGCCCGGGCGTTGATCAACCGGCCCGAGCTGCTGCTCGCCGACGAGCCGACCGGTGCGCTCGACTCGGCCTCGGGCCACGACGTCCGCGATCTGCTGATGGATCTGCACCGCGGTGGCCAGACCATCGTGCTGGTGACGCACGACCTGGCGCTGGCGGAGGCGTGCGCGAGCCGCACGATCCATCTGGTCGACGGTCACCTCGCCCTCGACACGTACGCGCGGGCCGTCCGATGAGCCTGTTCGGTACCGGCGCGATGGGCCGGGTCGTCCGCTCCGGGGTGGGCCGGCGCCGGGCGCAGACCCTGGTGATCGCCGTGGCCACGATGATGGCCGTGGCCTCGGCCGTGGTCGCCGGTGCGCTGATGGTCGCCGCGGCCGCCCCCTTCGACGACGCCTTCAAGAAGCAGCAGGGCGCGCACATCACCGCGCAGTTCGATCCGGCCAAGGCGAACGCGGCGCAGCTGGCGGAGACCGGAGAGCCGGCCGGCGTCACCGCGAGTTCGGGGCCGTACCCGTCCACGGCGTTCCGTCCGGTGGATCAGGCGGGCTTCCCCATGCCGACGCTCACCCTGGTCGGGCGGTCCGGTCCGGACGGCGACGTGGACCGCGTGGAACTGAAGTCCGGCCGGTGGGCGCAGAAGCCGGGCGAGATCGTGCTCAGCGCGTCCATCGAGGGACCCTCCGTCGCGATCGGCGCCACCCTCGAGGCGTCGGACACCGCTGACGCCCCGACCCTTTCGGTCGTCGGCTTCGCCGTGTCGGCCGGCAGGTCCGCCGACGCCTGGGCGACCCCCGCACAGGTCGACGCGCTGGCGGCGCTGGGCAACCCCGCCACGAGTCAGATGCTCTACCGCTTCGACACCGCAGGCACGAAGAAGCAGATCCTCGCCCACCGGGCCGAGCTCGCCGCCTCCGTGGAGTCCGGGGCGCTGCTGGGGACGCAGTCCTGGCTGGACACCAAGCGTGCCGCGGATCAGGGTGCGGCGGCGACCGTCCCGTTCGTGATGGCTTTCGGCGTACTCGGCATCGTGATGTCGGTGATCATCGTCAGCAGTGTGATCAGCGGTGCCGTCGGCACCAGTCTTCGCCGGATCGGCATCCTCAAGGCCATCGGCTTCACTCCGCGCGAGGTCGTCCGCGCCTATGTGGCCCAGGCGCTGATCCCGGCCGGTGCCGGCATCGCGGTGGGCGTTGTGCTGGGCAACCTCCTGGCGGTGCCGCTGCTGGCGGAGTCGGAGTCGGTGTACGGCGCCGTCTCGCTCTCCGTGGCCTGGTGGGTGGATGTCGCGGTGCCGGCCGCCGCACTGCTGGTCGTGGGGCTCGCAGCGCTGATCCCCGCACTGCGCGCCGGACGGCTGCACACGGTCGAGGCCATCGCGGTCGGCCGGGCGCCGCGCACCGGGCGCGGGCAGTGGGCGCACCGAGTGCTGGGGCGGCTGCCGCTGCCACGGCCGGTGACCTACGGCCTCGCCACCCCCTTCACGCACCCGGTGCGTGCCCTCGCGATGCTGCTCGCGGTGGCGTTCGGCACGATCGCGGCCACCTTCGCGGTGGGACTGACCTCGTCCCTGGGCGCGGTCGGCGCCTCGCAGGATCCCGAGAGCCGTGCCGCGGTCACAGTGGCGACGGTCAAGCTGAACAACACCGCTCCCCCGCCGCCTCCGGTAGGAGGTGCCGCGGCAAGCCCGTCTCCCGTCGTCAGCAGCCCGGCCGGTACGTCCAAGCCCAAGGTCGCCGACCCGGCGAAGGTCCGGGCCGCCGTCAAGTCCGAGGCGGGGCTGGAGTCGTACTACGGCAAGCTCCGGACCGAGGTCGCCGTGGCCGGGGTCTCCGGCTCGGTCGAGGCCGGCCTCTACGAGGGCGACTCGCGCTCCGGCAGCTACGAGATGCTCTCCGGGCACTGGATCACCGGCAAGGGGCAGGTCGTGGTGCCCTCGCGCTTCCTGGAACGGACCAGCACCAAGGTCGGTGACACGGTGCGGATGACCTACGAGCAGGAGAGCGCCGACCTTCGGATCGTGGGTGAGTCCTTCGACACCTCGGGCAACGAGCTGGAGGTCCACGCGGACATGGCCAACTTCCCGGCGGCCGAGCCCAGTACGTTCCTCGTCGAGGTGAAGTCCGACGTCTCGGCCGACGAGTTCGCCCAGAAGCTCGCGGCGGTGGTGCGGCCGCTGGGCGGTGACGCGACGACCGTCCCGCCCGCGGAGCAGAAGAGCGTCATCCTCGTCATGGACGCGATGGCAGTGCTGCTCACCTTGATGCTGGTCTCCGTGGCCGGCCTCGGGGTGCTCAACTCCGTCGTCCTGGACACCCGGGAACGCGTCCACGACCTGGGCGTCTGCAAGGCGATCGGCATGTCGCCGCGGCAGACCGTGAGCCTGGTGCTCGCCTCGGTGAGCGCAATCGGCGTGATCGGCGGGCTGCTGGGCGTGCCGGTGGGGTACATGCTGCACGGCATCGTCATGCCGGTGATGGGACGCGCCGTGGGCACCGGCATGCCGTCGTCGGTCCTCGACGTGTACGGGCCGGTCGAGCTGCTCCTGCTGGGTCTGGGCGGCGTCGTCCTCGCGGTGCTGGGCGCGATGCTCCCGGCCGGCTGGGCGGCCAGGGCCCGTACGGCCACGGCCCTGCGCACCGAGTAGCGCCCACCGAGGAATATCAAGTCGCCGTTGAAGCCGAGGCCGCGGGTGTCGCCGGAGGCGGCGGCGCTGGTGGCCGGACGCGACTGGCGCCGTGGCCGCCGGCTGGCCCTCCGCACGCTTGTGACGACCCGGCTGGCGCTGTACCTGGCCGGGCGCGGCCGGCGGGAGTTCGGCTTCCTGCCACGCGTCGTGGAGAGACGGCGTTCCGGCTGTGGCACCTCGAAGAGGCCCGGGAAAACGACTGAGACGCGGGCTGCTGTCGTGGGGATCGACGGTAGCTGCGCTGTACGTCGTGGGAGCGCTGGTACCGGAGATCGTCCGGCTTCACGGAATCCGCGAGGATTCAGCGCGCTTCACCTGGTCGTGGTGCTACCTGGCGGTGTCGGCGGCCTCCGGGAGGCTCGCCTGATCCCCGTACTCCGCTGACAGCGGCGCGGAGGCGCGGGAGTCGGTCATGATGTCCCGTGCGATGTCGCGTGCCGTGCCCAACGGCTCCGGCGTAGGCTTCGGTTCGCACGGACACGGGGGACGGGACGGATCACATGAAGGCCGAGACGACGCCGCGTTGGGCATCGACCCTCGACGCGGTCGTGGTGTACGCGCAGGGTGCGCTCTGCAGTCGCGTGGCCCGGGGCACCGTGCCACCGAGCGGCCGGGTACTGGTGACAGGACTGCCTCGCTCGATGGATCCGGGCTCGGTGCGGGCCCGCGTCATCGGCGCCTCCGGGGTGCGGAGCACCGAGGTCCGGGTGGAGATCGACGCCGAGCCGCTCGACACCAGCACGGCCGACGAGTTGCGGCGCGAGGCGGAGCGGCTGCGTGACGAGTGCGCAAAGGCGAAGGGACGCCGGGACCGGCAGCTGAGCCTGATCAAGGAGGTCACGGCCCTGCACCCGGTCCCGCCGGCCCGCAGACGCGAGGATCCGCACCGCGTCACCCCGGCCGACGCGTGGCTCGAACTCGCTGACTTCGTCGACGAACGGCTGACGGCACTGCACACCCGTCTCGTCGAACTGGAGGAGGCGCTGCGTCTGGTCGAGCACGAACTGACGGTAGCGGAGGACAAGTTGACCCGCGCCTCCACCGACACGCCCTCAACGCACGTACGGACGTCGGTCAACGCCGTGCTGACCCTGGACGGCACCGGTGAGGCGGAGGTGGAGCTCGAGTACATGGTGCCGGGCGCCGTCTGGGTGCCGGCCTACCGTCTCACCCACCGGCAGGGCGAACCCAACGGCCGCCTGGTGCTGCGCGCCTCGGTCGCGCAGCGAACCGGTGAGGACTGGAACAGCGTACGCATCGCTCTGGCCACCGCCGACCTGTGGCGCCGTACCGCCCTGCCGAAGCTCCGCTCGATACGGATCGGGCGCAGTCAAGCCGCCCCGGCTCCCTCCGGCTGGCGTGAGCCCCCGGCGGGGCTCGCCGACCTCTTCACCGGGTACGACGCGGTGGGCCCCCGCCCCGCCTCGGCCCGCGCGGGTACGCCCGTTGCCGTTGCCGCCGTGGGTGGGCTGTCGTCCGGTCCCCTCGTGCCGGCACCGCAGAGCTACGGCGGGCCGCCCGCCGAGCCCGAGGGCTCCGGCCCCGCGGGCGGCCCTTACCCCCAGGTCCCCCAGGCCTTCGACGGCGGGAGGTACGACCTGGCCCAGCCGGCCCAGTCGCGGACCAGCAGCAGGCCGCGTGCGGGCGGTGGGTTCCTCCCGGCGCCCGCCGTCATGGCGCCCGCGGCTCCGGGCGCGGCCGTGCCGCCACCGCCCGCGCCACCGATGGCCGGTCCCGCGTCTGTCCCAGCGGCGGCTGGTGCGCCGCCATCGCCACCACGACCGGCACCGGTGGCCGGTCCGCCACAGCCGAGCGGCGCCGAACTCGACTACGCCGCTCTCGTCCTGACCGGCCCCGACGAGCAGGGTGATCGCCGCGGACGGTTGTTCCCGGAGGCTCCCTTCGACCCGGTGGCGGCCGAACACCGTCGCCGCGCCGAATCAGTGTCCGGGCTGCCCCTGCCCCAACACGCCGTGCGGCCCCGCGAGTCGGCAGGTTCCTTCGACCACCGTTTCGATGCCGTCGCCCGCGTCGACATCCCCTCGGACGGTACTTGGCACACCGTCACCGTGACCGAGATCCCGGTGGAGCTGCACACCGAGTACCTCTGTGTGCCGTCCGTGGAGCAGACCGTGTACGCGACATTGCTGCTGTCCAACGCCACCGACCAGGCGCTGCTGGCCGGCCCGGTGGAGGTCACCGTCGACGACGACTTCCTGTTGACCGCCGCACTGCCCACCCTCGCCCCCGGAGGTGTCCGACGGGTGGGGCTCGGACCGGCCGAGGGCATCCAGGTCACCCGCCGCACGAATCTGCACGAGTCGACCTCCGGCCTGCGCAACAACACCACCGTGCTCGACCACCGCGTCCAGGTGGAACTGGCCAACCTGCTCGCGAAGCCCGTCACCGTCGAGGTCCGCGAGCAGGTGCCCGTCACCTCCGATCCCGACGTCCGGATCGAGGAACGGGCCGACTGGACGGCGCCCGAGGAGGACGCGGGGCGCGATCACCATGCCCCGGGCACCCGCGTCTGGCGGGTGAGCCTGCCCGCCGGGGGGAGGGCCGCCCTCCACGGCGGCTACGAGATCCGCATCCCGGCCGGCAAGGCCGTGGTCGGCGGCAACCGCAGGAGCTGACACACCATGTCCACGGCCCTGAAGCCGATCCCCCTCCCCGTCACCGCCGTCACCTGCCTGGAGGACCGCGCCCACATCGAGCGCGCCACCGTGCTGGAGCTGACAGCCGGAGTCCAGCGGCTGCGCTTCGGGCCGGTCAGTGGGCTGGCCGTCGACCGTACCCTCCACGCCGAGCTCACCGCCGATCACCCCGCGACCGTGCTCGACGTGCGGATCGTCCGCAGTTGGACGCCGCGCGGGCCACGGCCGTCCACCGACGACGCACCCCTGCGCCAGCGCGTGCACGCACTCGAAGAGGAGCGGTTCGCCCTGGAGCAGCGGCGCGACCGGCTGCGTGCCCGTCTCGACCTGCTCGGCCGTCTCGCCGCCGACCTGCTTCGGGAGATCGGCGAAGGCGCCGGTATCGGGGAAACGGACAGGTCCCGCTGGGCCCGCGAGCTGGACCGGGTGGACGGCGAACGCGACTCGTACGGTGAGCAACTACACACCGTGGAGGCCCGGTTGGCCGTCCTCGCCGTCGAGCTCAGGGAAGCCGAGCGAACCCTGGCCTTCTGCGTGGAGGAGCCTGCCGAGCTGGTCGGCCACATCGAGCTGACCGTGCGGTCCGAAGCCGCCGGGCCGGTCGGGCTGCGGCTGACCCACCTCACCCCGTGTGCGTTGTGGCGGCCCGCCTACCGTGCCGTGCTCGACGGGGACTCGCTGACGCTGGAGACCGACGTGATGGTCTGGCAGCGCACCGGCGAAAACTGGTCGGACGTACGACTGACGCTCTCGACGGCCAGGTCGGCGACGGCCACCGAGCCACCGCGGCTGCGGGAGGACCGGCTGACGCTCAAGGAGCGCTCCGCGGCCGAGCGGCGCACTGTCGACGTCGAGACGCGCGAGCAGGACATCGCGGAGCTCGGCCCGGCCGCGGTGCTCGGCCTCCCCGGCGTGGACGACGGCGGCGAGGCGCGCGTGCTGCACGCGTCCGCGCCCGTCTCCGTGCCGTCGGACGGCCGCGCCCACCGGGTACCGCTGTCCGTCTTCAGCACGACAGTGAGCAGCGAGTACGCCTGCTCACCCGAACTGTCCCCGTTGGTCACGCAGGTGGTGCGGTGCGACAACGCGTCCGGCCACGCACTGCTCGCCGGGCCCGTGGACCTGGTCCGCGACAGCGGATTCAGCGGCCGCGGCACGCTGGACTTCACCGCCCCCGGCGCCCCGCTCGAACTCGCCTTCGGCAGCTGCGACGACTACCGGGTGGTACGGCAGGCCGAGGAGTCCCGCGACACCACCGGGATCACCCAGCGGACCGTGGTCACCCGCACGGTTCACCTGCACCTGTCCCGGTTCTCCGCCCCGGGGGAACAGGACCGACGGATGGTCGTCCTGCGGGAGCGGATCCCGGTCTCCGAGATCTCGGCGGTGGAGGTACGGCTGCGCAGGGAGGCATGCTCCCCGCCGCCCGACGTGGTCGACGCCGAAGGCATCCTCCGCTGGGACGTCCCCCTTCCGCCCGGCGGCAGGCGCACGGTCACGCTGGTCTACGAGCTGTCGGCGAGCGCCAAGGTCGCCGGGCTCTGATCGGACAGCGCGCTGTCGCGCGGTGCGTGACCGCCCGCCGCTGTCGGCAATCACGGTGTGGATTCGGGTTCGGGGTGTTGGCGTGGCAGGCTGTGCGTTGTTACTGTCCGATCCCAGGAGGTCATCATGACTGGCGAGTCTTCATCGCACGAAGGTCCGGAGCCGGTCGAGCCCGAGAGCTCTCCTCTCACACCCGAGGAGGAGGGCGACGACGACCTCAAGCGCAAGTTCCGTGAGGCTCTGGAGCGTAAGCGCAGCGAGCAGGTGCAGGGTGCCGCGCACGCGGATGCGTCGAAGATCCGCGGCACGCACGGTCCGGCCGCGAGCCAGCGGTCGTTTCGGCGTAAGAGTGGCGGCTGATTGTTGCGCCGACGCCCTGCGGCCCGCCGCCGGCTGACCGCCGTGCTCCTCCACGACGGCGCCTACGCTGCCGAGCCGGTCGCCCGGGACGCGTAGAGGCTGCCGACAGCACGGCGAGGAAGATCAGCGCAACTGGTGCTGGTTTCCTCGCCGTTTGCAATGGAGTCGGCCACTCCAGTTGGCCATGTGAGCGTCACGGTTGGTCACCGAAAACGCCGTCCCGGGTGGGTCACTCCTCGGCCTGGAAGTCAGCAACGCCGGGACACAACCACCCGTTGCTGACCCGTCGTTCACCAGCGCCTGTCGGCCCGGGTGTTCGCGGACCCGACCGGTGAACAGTGCGTAGAGATCGGTGACCGGGGCCCGGCGGTGCGACGGCCGCCCCCGAGGCAGGCCGGCGCGCTACTGCACGGGGTTCCAGCCGTCGCTTCCGGCGAGGTACTTCTGCGAGGTGTAGTTCGCCGCGGTTGCGCTGCTGATCTGCGGGCGGTCGCCGGTGCCGGTGCTGGCTCCGGAGCCGGTGTTGTTGTATTCGCTGAACCGGCAGGTCTTCCAGGAGAAGCCGCCCATGTCCTGCCAGGCTCCGGCTTGGCGAATGTGTGCCCCCAGCGTCGAGTCGCGGACCAGCACCTGACCGATCGCGTCGGCCGCCCCGCCGGCGTGCCAGCAGCGCCCCAGGGCGACGGACCGCGCCGCGGCCGAACTCAGCAGCGTCGACCTGGTGATCAGGATGCCGTACCGATTGCTGGAGTTGGTGGCCGCGGCGGTGATGTAGCCGTTGTTGCTGCTGGCACGGTCCAGTGAGCGGATGGTCGTGGAGTCGATGACCAGGGCGCCGTTGCCGTAGATGAAGTCGACGGCGCCTTCGATGTAGCTCTTGTAGACGTACTGGCGGACCTGCGAACTGCCTGTACCGCCCCAGGACAGGAAGGTGTCCTGGTAGCCCAGCAGGCGTACGTTGCGGTAGACCTGCCGGTCACCGCCGGCGTACAGGGCGAGTGCCTGGCTGTCGTGCCGGTCGTACGTGTTGGCGATGGTCACGCCCTTGACCGTGGTGTTCTTGGCCATGTTGAGTACGGTCGCGCTGCCCGCGGTACCGGCGGTGGAGGCCGGGGTGTTTCCGGTGATCACGACGTCGGTCGAGGTCCCGGTCGTACCCTGCAGGGTGATGCTGGGCTTGCTCGCCGGGATGGAGACCTGGCCACGGTAGGTGCCCGGCTTGATGTTGATGTACGCGCCGGACGGGGCCGCTGCGATCGCGGCCTGGATGGTGGTGTAGTTTCCGGATCCGTCACTCGCCACCGTGATCGTGGTGGCGGCACTCGCCGGGTCGGTCAGCCCGAGGGCGGTCAGCGGCAGGACGGCGAGGACCCCGGCGACCACGCGGGTCCGGCTTTTACCGAGCGGGTGCATGTGTGACCCTTTCGTCGTTCTTCGGAAGAGTTGCCGGCGACGGCGGTGGCCGGTGAGCCTCAGTACGGCGCGGTCGTGGGCCAGACGATCGCGCTGGTGGGGATGGTGTCGGTGAGCCGCTGAAAATCGGCGGACGGCAGGACGCCCTGGTCGTGCAGGGCAGTGGCGACGAGTCGTGCGACCTGGATCGCGCCGAAGGCCTGGAAGTGCGTGTTGTCCTGGCTGCCGTTGGGGTAGTTGGGGTACTGCCCAGCGCTCAGGATCATGAAGTACTTCCTCGTTCCCTCCACGCCTACGCGGTTCCACAGCGTGGTGCTGGAGGCGGTCAGGTCGATCAGCGGTACGCCTTTGGCCGCCGCGAGTTCGCGCATCGCTGCCGGATAGGCGCCGTGTGACGGGGAAACGAGGCCCGCGCTGTTGAAGCGGCGCCGTTCCACGGGCGTGACCAGAATCGGCACGGCTCCCTTGGCCCGGCTCTTGTCGATGTACTGGGAGAGATATCGCTTGTACGTCGTCGAAGGCTCGGTGTAGCGGGTCGGGTCGTCGATCTTCTGGTCGTTGTGGCCGAACGAGATGAGCAGCCGGTCACCGGGCTTGATCACGGCCAGGATGTGGTCGAGCCGGCCCAGATCGATGAAACTCTTGGAACTGGCCCCGGACTTCGCCACGTTCACCACCGCGGCATGGGAGGTGAGGAACACGGGGAGCGCCTGGCCCCAGCCGGCCCGGGGAGCCAGCGAGGACACGTAGGTGGAGGCGGTGGAGTCTCCCGCGATGTAGACACGGACGGGGGTCGCCGCCGAGGCACTCGCCCCCGCACCGGCCAATGGAGCGACGGGCAAGGCTGCCACGGCACCGGTCACTGCGGCGCGTATGACGAGCCGTCGACTCGCGAGCCGTTGCCCCATCGGGCGTCCGAAGACCATGTCTTCTCCTTCCGGAGACGGACTGCCGGAAGCGTTCTTCCCTTCCCCAGACCGTTGAGGTGATCAGTGTGTCGGCCTCGGCGGGCCACGACATGAGCCTGCCGACGCCGGATGGCTTGGCCGGCGGCCTGACGCGGCGTAGCCCGGCGGGAAGCGCCGGACTCCCCCGAGTTGACCGCCAGGGGCTTGTTGTCTCGAGTCGCCGAGAGGTTCCGAACAGAGCCGGTCGGACGGGTGGCGCCGATCCGCTGTCACTCCTGGTGGGCGGCCCGATGTCCACGAGCCGGTCGCCGGACGGGGCGGCGTTCAGCAGGCCGTTGTCCCTGCCGTTTGGCGAGGACCGGCTCAAAGGAGTACCGGCGGGCGACACCTTTGCCGTGGGATCGGCGCTGCACGGCAGCGCCCGTTCGAGTCGGTCACCATGACCTCCGTGTGGGGGGAAGGGAGCGAACGCGGTGCCCGGGCCTAAGAACGTGAGCACTGCGGCTCACGCGACACATGGGAACGCTCCCACAGCTAGCGAGAGTAAATACTTGTCGATGGACCGTCAAGAATTATGTCGCTATATGTTTCCGGCAGTGTGCGGATTTGAGCGGCACCGGTACTTCCGGACTGGTGGCATCCGTGTCCGCGCGGCCCGAGGCTCGGCCGCATCACGAGCGACCAGGAGACCCCATCCCCACGACATCGCGCTGCTGGATGACCGCCGTCCGCAGGGAGTCACGACACCAGCCGTATCCGACGCTCATCCAGAGCCGCCGCGTACACGTCCGCCGTCGCCGCTGCGGCCGTGTCCCAGCCGAAGGACCGGGCATGCCGGACCGCTGCCTCGCTCATCCGGGCGGAGCGGGCGGGGTCGTCGGCGAAGGCGCGCAACGCCCGCGCGTAGTCGGCCGGATCGTGCCCTGGTACGAGGACACCGCTCACCCCGTCCCGTACCGCCACCGGCAGGCCGCCGACCTCGGCGGCGATCACCGGGGTGCCGCAGGCCTGCGCCTCGACGGCCACCAGGCCGAAGGACTCGCTGTAGGACGGCGTGACCAGGACGGACGCCGCTCGGTACCAGTCGGCGAGCTGGTCCTGGCCGACCGGCGGCCGGAACAGCACGACGTCCGATACGCCCAGGCAGGCCGCCAGCTTCTGCAGTCCTTCCGGCTCGGTCAACCCGCTGCCGCTCGGCCCTCCCACGACCGGCACCACGAGCCGTTCACGCAGCCCCGGCCGCTCCTCCAGCAGCCGGGCCACCGCGCGCAGCAGGACGTCCGGCGCCTTCAGTGGCTGTATGCGGCCCACGAACAGCGGTATGAGCGCGTCCTGCCGCAGCCCCAGGCGGGAGCGGGCCGCGGACCGGCCGGCCTGGACACCACGGGCGTCGGGCCGGAAGCGCCCGAGGTCGACACCGGGGTGGACGACGGCGACCCGGTCGGCGTCGGCGCCGTAGTGCCGCAGGAGTTCGTCCGCTTCCTTCGCGGTGTTCGCTATCAACCGGTCGGCCGCCCGAACGAGTTGCGTCTCGCCGGTCACCCGAACCGCGGGCTCGGGGGTCTCACCCTCGGCGAGGGAGGCGTTCTTGACCTTGGCCATGGTGTGCATGGCGTGGACGAGCGGGACGCCCCATCGCCCGGCTGCGAGTCGGCCGACGTGACCGGAGAGCCAGTAGTGGGAATGAACCAGATCGTAGTGGCCGGGGCGGTGGTCGACCCAGGCCTGCGTCACGCCGTGCGCGAAGGCACACAGGTGTGCGGGCAGGTTCTCCTTGGCCAGGCCCTCGTAGGGTCCGGCGGCCACGTGCCGCACCAGGACACCGGGCGCGAGTTCGACGTGGGGCGGGAGCGCGGCGGAGGTGGCCCGGGTGAAGATCTCCACCTCGATGCCGATGGCCGCGAGGCACTTGGCGAGCTCGACGACGTAGACGTTCATGCCGCCCGCGTCGCCCGTGCCGGGCTGGTGCAGCGGGGAAGTGTGCACGCTGAGCATCGCGACCCGGCGGGGGCGACTGTGGGTGCCGGGCGGCCGCGACCTGGGCGGGTCCACGAGCGTGCTGCCGTGGGCACGGCGGTGGAGTCCTTCGAGCCGGGTCACGTACCGGCTCCCGCCGTTGCCTCGGAGCGCAGGTCGAGGCGCTGCTCGCCCGCGTACACGTTCATGGAGCCGCCACGCAGGAAGCCGACGAGCGTGAGCCCCGTCTCCACCGCCAGGTCCACGGCGAGCGAGGACGGCGCCGAGACCGCCGCCAGCACCGGGATGCCGGCCATGACCGCCTTCTGCGCAAGCTCGAAGGAGGCCCTCCCGGACACCAGCAGAACGCTCCTCGACAGCGGCAGCCGGCCGGACAGCAGCGCGCGGCCGATCAGCTTGTCGACGGCGTTGTGCCGGCCGATGTCCTCCCGCACGTCCAGCAGCTCGCCCTCGGGTGAGAACAACGCGGCGGCATGCAGACCGCCGGTGCGGTCGAACACCCGCTGCTCGGCCCGCAGTCGGTCGGGCAGCACGGTCAGCAGGTCGGGACCGACCCGGACCGGCGGTGAGTCGGCGATCGGCCACCGCGCTGTGGTCCGCACGGCGTCCAGGCCGGCCTTGCCGCACAGTCCGCACGACGACGTGGTGTACACGTTGCGTTCGAGCGTGATGTCAGGCACCGGCACGCCTGGGGTGAGTCGCACGTCGACGACGTTGTACGTAGGGGAACCTCCCCCCTCCGTGGCACCGGCGCAGTACACGATGTTCGCCACCTCCTCCGCCCGGCCCACGACGCCTTCGCTCACCAGGAATCCGGCGGCGAGCGCGAAGTCGTCCCCGGGCGTGCGCATGGTGACGGCCAGCGGCTTGCCGCTCAGCCGGATCTCCAGTGGCTCCTCGGCTACCAGGGTGTCCGTGCGCGCACTCGGCGCACCGTCCCTGATCCGCAGTACGCGCCGTCGCTCCGTGACCCGTCCCATGGCCTCACTCCCGGTTCTGTCTGTGGACGTCGTTCCGCTTCCACGCCTGGGGCGTCAGCCCCCGAGGTCAGCGCTCCGCACGGGTCGGGCTCCTGCCGGGCGAAGGGCGAGACCCGCGGGTGGGCGGCGACGCGAGCGAGGATGTCGATGAGCATGGCCGGGGCTCTTCCTGCTGCCCGGTCCGCCTCCTCAGCACTCGATGACGTTGACGGCGAGTCCGCCGCGGGCGGTCTCCTTGTACTTGACCTTCATGTCGGCGCCGGTCTCCTTCATGGTCTTGATGACCTTGTCGAGGGAGACGTGGTGGCGACCGTCGCCACGCAGGGCCATCCGGGCGGCGGTCACGGCCTTGACCGCGGCCATGCCGTTGCGTTCGATGCACGGGATCTGGACGAGACCGCCGACCGGGTCGCAGGTGAGGCCGAGGTTGTGTTCCATGCCGATCTCGGCGGCGTTCTCCACCTGCTCGGGGCTACCGCCGAGGACCTCGGCGAGACCACCGGCCGCCATGGAGCAGGCCGAGCCGACCTCGCCCTGGCAGCCGACCTCGGCGCCGGAGATGGAGGCGTTCTCCTTGAAGAGCATGCCGATGGCGCCGGCGGCGAGGAGGAAACGGACGATGCCGTCCTCGTCGGCGCCCGGCACGAAGTCGAGGTAGTAGTGCAGTACGGCGGGGATGATGCCCGCCGCGCCGTTCGTCGGGGCGGTGACGACCCGGCCGCCCGCGGCGTTCTCCTCGTTCACGGCCATCGCGTAGAGCGTCACCCATTCCATGGCGCGAGGTGCCGGGGCGCCCTCACTGCGCAACGCCCGGGCCGCTGCCGCGGCCCGCCGACGGACCTTCAGCCCGCCCGGGAGGATTCCCTCGCGCCCCAGCCCTCGTGAGACACACGCCTCCATGACCCGCCAGATGTCCAGCAGGCCGGCGCGGATCTCCTCCTCGGTGCGCCAGGCCTTCTCGTTCTCCAGCATCAACGCGGAGATCGACAGGCCGGTGTCCCGGGCGATCCGCAGCAGCTCGTCGCCGGTGCGGAACGGGTGGGCCGGCACCGTGTCGTCGAGCCTGATCCGGTCCGCGCCGACCGCGTCCTCGTCGACGACGAAGCCGCCGCCCACGGAGTAGTACGTCTTCTCCAGCAGGGGCACGCCGCCGGCGTCGTACGCGAAGAGGATCATTCCGTTGGCGTGGTACGGCAGCGAGCGTCGGCGGTGCAGGACCAGCTGGGTCGAGACGTCGAAGTCGATCTCGTGGGCCGGGCCGATCTCGGCGCCGAGGAGGCGGATGCGCCCGGTTCCGCTGATCCGCTCGACGTCCAGGTCGGCCTGGGCGACGTCGACCGTGTGCGGCTCGTTGCCCTCCAGGCCGAGCAGTACCGCCTTGGGGGTGCCGTGGCCGTGGCCGGTGGCACCGAGGGAGCCGAACAGCTCCGCCCTCACCGCGGCGGTCTGGGCGAGCACGCCGTCCTGCTTCAGCCGGGCCACGAACATCCCGGCCGCGCGCATCGGACCGACCGTGTGCGAGCTGGACGGGCCGATGCCTATGGAGAACAGGTCGAAGACGCTGATTGCCACGCCATACTCCGGGGGGTTGGAGGAGCCTGCCGAGTGGTCGCGGGCACGCCCCTGCGGGAGGTTGTCACTTACAGACCGGGGTAG
>NZ_KQ948994.1 GCF_001514265.1 Streptomyces resistomycificus
AGGCGACACGCCACGAACCCCGCTCCGCACGGCCTGGCACTGACCCGCCAGGGCGTGCCGACCTACGCCCCCAACCCCGACGCGGCCAAGGGCGGTTACGTCCTGTTCGAGGCCGAGGGCGGCGAGCCGCAGGTGCTGCTGATCGCCACCGGTTCGGAGATCGAGCCGGCAGTGGCGGCCCGGGCGCAGCTCCAGGCCGAGGGCGTCCGGACCCGGGTCGTCTCCATGCCGTCCGTGGAGTGGTTCGAGGAGCAGGACCGGGACTACCGGGACAGTGTCCTGCCGCCGGCGGTCAAGGCGCGCGTCGCGGTCGAGGCCGGTATCGGTCTCACCTGGCACAAGTACGTGGGTGACGCCGGTCGCATCGTCTCCCTGGAGCACTTCGGTGCTTCGGCCGACGGCAAGGTGCTCTTCCGCGAGTTCGGCTTCACCGCCGAGAACGTGGCCGCCGCCGCCCGGGACTGCCTCACCGCCGGACAGGACGTGTCTCCCGAGCCGGACGACAGGCTCGGGCGTCTCTCCGAGCAGGGCGTCGCGATCTGGCTGGATGACCTGTCCCGACGGCGGATCACGTCCGGCAACCTCGCCGAACTCGTGGCACGGCAGCGCGTCGTGGGCGTCACCACCAACCCGACGATCTTCCAGCAGGCGATCGGTGACGGTGGCGACTATGCCGACCAACTGCACGAGATGGCCCTGCGCGGGGTGACGGTCGCCGAGGCGGTCCGCATGATCACCGCGGCGGACGTACGCGACGCCGCCGACATCCTGCGGCCGACGTTCGACGTCACCGGCGGCCGGGACGGGTGGGTCTCCATCGAGGTCGACCCCAGGTTCGCGCACGGTACGGAAGCGACGGTCGCCGAGGCCAGGCACCTCGCCTGGTTGATCGACCGCCCCAACGTGCTGATCAAGATCCCGGCCACCCGGGCGGGCATCGAGGCCATCACCGAGGTCGTCGGACTGGGCATCAGCGTCAACGTCACGCTGATCTTCTCGCTGACGCGATACCGCGAGGTCATGGACGCATACCTGACGGGTCTCGAAAGAGCGCGGGCCAACGGCCTGGACCTGTCCGGGATCCACTCGGTGGCCTCCTTCTTCGTCTCCCGTCTCGACGCCGAGATCGACAAGCGGCTCGACGCGCTCGGCACGCCCGAGGCCAAGGCCCTGCGCGGCAAGGCCGCCCTCGCCAACGCCCGCCTCGCCTATCAGGCGTACGAGGAGTTCGTCGCCGCCGGCCGCTGGTCGGCACTGGAGAACGCCGGCGCCAACAGGCAGCGTCCCCTGTGGGCTTCCACCGGAGTGAAGAACAAGGCGTACCAGGACACGATGTACGTCACCGGGCTGGTCGCACCGGGCACTGTCAACACCATGCCCGAGGCGACGCTGGAAGCCGTCGCCGACCACGGTGAGATCACGGGCAACACCATCGCCGGCACCTACGAGCAGTCCCGCGCCGATCTCGACGCCGTCGCGGAACTGGGCATCCCGTACGCCGTTGTCGTGAACGCCCTCGAAACGGAGGGCATCCGCAGGTTCCAGGAGTCCTGGGACACCCTGCTGAGTGCCGTGCGGGGGGCCCGGCCGCGCGACGACCGCAGGCGGGCGTGACCGGCCGCCGACGGCCCCGCCCCGGTGGGGCCGTCGGCGACGAGCGCGGCGGCCGGTCCCTCCGCACAGCCAGGGCCTACCGGACGAGCTCCCAGTCCTGCGAGCCGTCCGTGGCCGCGTTCTGCAGGGTCAGCGGCGCCCCGTCCGAGGCACCGGTCAGGTACAGGCCGGTGTTCTTGACCGCCTGCAGTCTGTAGAACCCGTCGTCGGTCCTGACGAGGTTCCAGCTGCCGGTGGAACTGTCGTCGACCCACTGGCCGATGCGCTGGCCGGCCGTCGCGTTGCCGGTCCAGATGGCCGCCGCGCGGCCACCCGACTTGTTCAGCAGCGTCACACCGCCCTGCGGCGCGGTCACCACATGCCAGTACTGGGTGTCCGGGTTCGCCGCCGAACCGGGCTCCTCCAGGCGGACGTCGGGAACGTCTCCGTTGCCGATGTTCGCGTCGTTGGTCTTGTTCCCGGTGCCGATGACCTGGTCGGTCTTCCGGTTGACCAACTGGTGGTAGGGGCCGTCCGAGTGGCCGAGGTCCACCTCGGCGAACCTGAGCGTCGAGGTGCCCTGGTTGTTGAGGATCGCGATGCGGCCGGTGCCTTCCACGTACTGCAGGTTGCGGCTGTAGCCGGCCGACGAGGTCGTCTGGTACTCCTTCCAGACACCGTCGCCGCGTCCGCTCTCGTTGACCCAGACGTTGCCGCTGCCGGCGGCGTTGTAGACGAGGCCCCCGCCGGGCAGCCTGATGATCACCGGACTGCCGCCGGTCGCGAGCGTGCGGGAGCCCGCGGCGACCGGCAGCGAGGTGACGGACTCGCCGGTGGGGGAGCCTCGGTAGAACTCCAACGGGCTGTCGGCGATCCGGTATCTGGTGTTGGCTCCGCCGCCCCAGTACTCGTAGGTGAGAAGCCACTTGCCGTCCGTCGTCCGGACGACGTTCGTCATCCCCGGCCGCCCGCCGCCGATCTCCGTCTTGCCGCCGCCCATGTCCTGGTTCAAACCCGCGAGGTCGACGACGGGAGCGCTCCACGCCGCGCTGCGACCGTCCCAGGTCTTGTGGACGAGGATCTGGCCGAGCGAGTCCTTGGCGGTGCCGTTCGCGGGATCCGGTGTCGGGACACCGGTCGCCGGATCGAAGCCGGTGTAGTCGTTCTCGTCGGAGTAGTAACAGACGAGCTTGCCCTTGTAGACCATCAGGTACGGCTCCCACAGGGGATCCACCTGCCTGCCGGTGTTCGCGTTGGCGATGTTCTGACCGGTCGCCCCGGCGCTGCCGCCCTGCCAGCCGCCCGTCGCGACGACGTTGAGGACCTTCCACGTCGCGCCTTCGTCGGTACTGGAGTACAGCGCGATCGCCAGGTCCTTGCGGTCGCCGTCGTTGGACGGCGTCCAGTTCGGGTCGGCTGCCTTGTGCTCCTTGTAGTAGTAGTCGTCGCCCGACACGACACTCGCCAGGAGCAGCGTCCCCTGCTTCAGGTTCCCGACGTCCTGCGGCAGTGTGTAGAGGTACGGGTTCGTCCAGTTGCTCGTGTACTTGGCGTACTTGGGGTCGGTGGACAGGTACGCCGGAGCCTTGACCTCGGACAGCGACTGCCACGTCGTTCCGAGGTCGTCACTCTTGTGGACGGGGAGCGTCTGTCTGTCGGCGCTGCCCGTCGCGGACACGACCGTGGACCTCTCGAACGACGCGACCAGACGCCCGCTCGGCAGCTGCGCCGACTTCGGGTAGACCGCGCAGTTGCCCCGCCCTTTCAGACACGGTTCGCTGCCGAGCTGGTAGAGGATCCCGCCCGTCGGGTTGTACGCCTGGGCGCTGGTCATCGGGATCGCCAGCATCGCGGATGCCGCGGCGAAGGTTCCCAGCGTCTGTCCCAGCCTTCTTCTGTGCACAGCCCCTCCTCGGGGATGGACCCCGGTGATGCTCACCGGGGATGGATCAGGACACGAACACGCGGACGTCCCAGGCGCCGAGCTCCAGCGCCGTGCCCGCGGGGTAGGACATGCCGTTCAGGGCGTCGGAGAGGTCCACCGGCGCGGGTACGCGCGCCGGTTCCCAGCTCCAGTTGTGGACGATGTGGACGCGGCGTCCGTCGGGGGAGGTGCCCGAGGTCGCGGTGACGGACGTCGGGAGGTCCTGCCAGGCGCCGCGGGCGGCCGGTGCCATCCAGGCGGCCAGCGCCCGGGCGAGGTCGCGGCCGGGGACGGTGCCGACACAGGTGACGCGGCCCGCGCCGTGGCGGCGGGTGGTGACGGCGGGCCAGCGGCCGAAGTGCGGGTGGTCGTAGCCGGCGAGTACGTCGGCGTCGGTTACGGTGAGGCCGTCCACCCAGCGGGTCGCCGTCGCACCCTCGGGCAGGTCGAGCGGGCCGCCCGGCGCGGACCGCACGGGGACTTCCCGTACGAGGTTGCTGAACTCGTCGTACGCGACGCCCGCGGCCTCGGTGAGACGTCCGGGCGCCGCTTCGTGCCGGGCCCTGGCCTCGTGGTCGGCGTAACCGGTGCGCGGGCCGAGCACCAGGTGCCCGCCCGCCTCCGCGTAGGCCGCGAGCCAGTCGAGCATGGAGTCGGCGGCCATGTACAGCGCCGGGACGACGAGGACGGGGTGGCGGCGGACGGCCTCCTCCGCCGACAGGCCCTCCCTCTCCCCGCGCGGATCGTGCAACTGGCGGGCGTGGACGATGCGTACCTGGCGTCCGGCGTCGAAGGCGCCACGGTAGAAGGGGTCGAAGAGGCGGTGGTAGGCGGTGGGGTCGGGCTCACCGTCAGGGGTCGCGAGCGGCGGGTACTTCTGCATGAGCCACTTGCTCGGCGTCGAGTACACCATCGTGATGTCGGCGTCCGGTTCGAGCCCGGCGACGAGCGGGCCGGCCGCTTCGAACTCGGCGCCCAGCCGGGCGAGTTCGGCGTACGTGCGGCCCGGCCGACCGGTGTGCGGCAGGACGCCGCCCCAGTAGGTCTCCGCGCCGAAGTGCAGCGTGTGCCAGTGCCAGTACTCGATCATGCGGGCGCCACGTGCCACGAGCGCCCAGGCGGCCTGCCGCCACTGGCCGTCGTAGGCGGGACGGTTGTGCCACGGTTCGCCGATGGAACCGGCGTTGGTCTCCGTGACGAGGAAGGGTTGCTGGCGGGAGGAGAACATCCAGTCGGCGGTCTGGTAGAGGGACCAGACGCCGGTGGTCTTCCATTTCTGCTCGTGGTCGTCAGGTGTGGGGTCGGGGAGCAGGAGGCCGTCCTGCATGTCGTAGTAAGGATTGCCGGAGGCGATGTCGAGACCGTCGGTCAGTTCGTCGTCCTCGACCGCGGGGCGGGTGTAGGAGATGCAGGTGGTGACGAACTGCTCCGGGCCGGCGTACTCGCGGACGATGTCGGCCTGCCAGGCGATGAACTCGGTGACCTGACGGGCCTGGAACTCCCTCCAGGCGACGTCGTACTGGGGCTGGACGTTGCCGTCCGGCGTCCACAGGTCGGCCCAGGTCGACAGGCGGTGAGACCAGTAGACCAGCCCCCACTCGCGGTTGAGGGTCTCGACGTCGCCGTACCTGGCGCGCAGGTGGTCGACGAAACGCTGGAACACGCCGTGGTTGTGGAGGAGTTCGTTGCCGGGCTCGTTATCGACCTGGAATCCGATGACCGAGGGGTGGTCGGCGTACCGGGCGACGATCTTGCGGATGATCCGTTCGGCGTGGAACCGGAACGCGGGGTGGGTGAAGTCGACTTCCTGGCGGGCGCCCCAGCCGATGCGTTCACCGCTCCGCCGCTCGCCCGTGATCTCCGGGTACTGGCGGGCCAGCCACGGCGGCACCGCGTACGTCGGTGTCCCGAGGACGACGGAGATGCCGCGTTCGTGGGCGCCGTCGAGGACCGGCTGCAGCCAGTCGAGGTCGAACTTCCCGTTCTCAGGCTCCCAGGTCGACCAGACCGACTCGCCGACCCGGATCACGGTGAAGTTCGCTTCGGCCATCAGGTCGAGGTCGGTCTTCAGCCGTTCGTCGGGCTGTGGATCCGGGTCGTAGGTGGGCGTGTACTCGTGGTAGTACGCGGCGCCGAAGAGGACGCGGGCAGGCAGAGCCGCCATGAAAGGAACCTCCGGAGAAGGGGGAGTGAAGAGGGCTGTGTGCCCTACTGCTTGACGCCGCCTGCGGCCAGGCCGCTCTGCCAGTACCGCTGGAGCAGGAGGAAGGCGGCGACGAGGGGCAGGATCGAGATCAGGGAACCGGTCACGACGAGCGCGAGCATGTCGCTGCTGGTCCCGGCCCCGCCGTTCTGGGCCTGCGCGGCCCAGGAGGAGAGCCCGACCGTGATCGGGTACAGCTCCGGGTCGTTGAGCATGATCAGCGGCAGGAAGTAGTTGTTCCAGGTCGCCACGAGGGTGAACAGCAGGACGGTCACCAGGCCCGGCGCCAGCAGTCGCAGGGCGATCGTGAAGAAGATCCGGGCTTCTCCGGCGCCGTCGATGCGGGCCGCCTCCAGGATGCTGTCGGGGACGGCGTCCTGCGCGTAGACGCGCATGAGGTAGAGACCGAACGGGTTGACCAGGGAGGGCAGGATGATCGCCCAGGGGGTGTTGACGAGGCCCGCCTCGGCGAAGAGCAGGTAGGTCGGGATCGCCAGGGCGGTGGTCGGGACCATGACGGCGCCGAGGACGAGGTTGAAGGCGGCCCGGTCGCCGCGGAAGCGGAACTTGGCGAAGCCGTACCCGGCCGCGGCCGCGAGCAGGGCCGCACCGATGGCGCTCACGACGGCGTACATCACCGTGTTGAGCAGCCAGTGCACGAAGACCCCGTCGTCCTGGGCGAACGTCTCCTTGACGTTCGTCAGCAGCTGCGGGGCGTGCGAGAACCACAGGCCGAAGCTGTTGAACAGGTCCTGGGTGCTCTTGGTCGAGGCGATCAGCAGCCAGAACAGGGGGAGGAGGAAGTAGGCGAGGGCGGCCAGCATGGCGATGGTCAGCGGGGTGCTGCGGCGCCGGGAGGACGGCGTGCGCCGGCGGAGGGTCGCGGGCCTGCGCTCCTTCGGCGAGGTGCTCGTGGCCGCCGGGGGAGGGGCGGTGGTCGTCACGGGGTCCTCCTGCGGTTCGCGGTGAGCAGGATGGCGTAGGAGGCGATCACGATGACGAGGCCGAGGAGGAAGGACACCGTGGCCGCGTAGTTGACCTGCTGGCCGGTGAAGGCGAGGGAATAGGCGTAGAGGTTGGCGGTGTACGAGCTGCTGATGACGTCCGGGGCGACCTTCATCAGCAGGTTGGGTTCGTTGAACAGCTGGAAGCTGCCGATGACGGAGAACAGCAGGGTGAGCATCAACGCGGGTTTGAGCGCCGGGAGTTTCACCGACCACGCGGTCCGCCAGGCGCCGGCCCCGTCCATCGAGGCCGCCTCGTACAGCTCCTGGGGGATGGTGCGCAGGGCGGCGTACAGAATGATCATGTTGTAGCCGACGAACTCCCAGGTCACGATGTTCGCCAGACTGGCGAGCATCCAGCCCTCGCTGAGGAAGCCGGGCACCGGCAGGTCCAGCGCCCGGCTCAGCTGGGCGAAGGGGCCGAAGTCCGGACCGTACAGATAGCCCCACATGAGCGCGGCGACCACACTCGGCACGGCGTACGGCACGAAGATGCCCAGCCGGATCACCCGGGCGAGCCGCAGCAGACCGCTGTCGAGCGCGAGCGCGAACACCAGCGCCAGCAGGAGCATCACCGGGACCTGGATCACGAAGAACAGCGCGACGCGTCCGACGCCTTGGATGAGCAGGGGGTCCTGGACGGCCTTGACGTAGTTGTCCAGTCCGACGAACGCCGTGCCGCCGACGAGGCGTTCCTGGAACAGGCTGAGGTAGGCGGCGTAGCCGAGCGGCGTGAGGAAGAGCAGGAGGAACAGCACCATGAACGGTGCGACGAACAGCGGCCCTGCCGCACGGCGTCTCCCCTTGGCCAAGGTCGCGGTGGTGGCAGCCATCTCAGCTCCCCTTGACGGTGAAGCCCTGGCCCTCGGCGTACGTGGTCAGCCGCGACTGCCAGGTGCCGAGCGCGCGGACGGTGTCGGTCCTGTCGGCGAGGGACTTGCCGACCGTCTCGGTCCAGTCGGTCGCCGCCTGGTCGAGGAACGGCGGCCACTGGAAGGAGGAGTTGACCGTGGTGCCGATGTCGGCGAACAGTTGGTTGACCTTCTGGCCGCCGTAGAACGACGGTGTCTGTCCGACGAACTCGGGGTCCGTGAGCAGGGACTTGGTCGCCGGGAAGAAGAACTGCTCGGTGGCGAACATCTTCGCGCTGGCCGGGTCGGTGTTGAGGAACTTCGCGAACTCGGCTGCCGCGATGGGGTTCTTGGTCGAGCGGATGACCGCGGTGGTCGAGCCGCCCCAGTTGCCCGAGCTCGGCTTGGCCGCGTCCCACTGCGGCAGGGGGGCCGCCCGCCATTTGCCCGCGGTGGCCTTGGCGGAGCCGGAGAGGAAGACCGGGCCCCAGGCGGCGGTGATCCAGGTGGCGTACTTGCCCTTGTTGAGGGCGGTGTACCAGGCGTCGGTGAAGTCCGGCTCGACCCCGATGACCCCCTCCTTCGCGAGTCCGCCCCAGTACTCGCCGAGCTTCCTGGAGACGGCGTCGTCGACGCTGATGGTGATGTCGCTCTTGCCTGAGGTCACATAGGGCTTGGCGCCCGCCTGCCACTGCAGGCCGTGCCAGGCGGCGGGCTGGTTGGCCGCGAGGTTGGTCAGATAGACGTCGGGGTCGGCCCTGTGGAGCTTGCGGGCGGCCTCGGCGAACTCGTCCCAGGTTCCTGGCACTTCGATCCCGTGCTTGTCGAAGATGTCCTTCCGGTACAGCATGCCCATCGGGCCGGTGTCCTGGGGGATCGCCCAGACCTCGCCGTCGCCGCCGCTGACCTGACCCCAGGTCCAGTCGACGAACTGGTCCTTGAGCGCGGAGGCACCGTAGGGCCGCAGGTCCAGCAGGCTGTTGGTGATCGTGAAGGTCGGGATGGCCTGGTACTCGATCTGCACCATGTCGGGGGCGCCGCTGCCGGCCTTGAGCGCGGTGCGCAACTTGGTGTACTGCGGCGTGCCCTGGCCGGCGTTGACGATCTTGACCTTGACGGCCGGGTACCTCTTCTCGAAGAGCGCGACCTCCTTGGCGATGTTCGGGACCCAGGTCCAGAACGTCAGCTCGGTGGGCGTCTTCATCGCCTTGTCGATGTCGGCCTGGCTGACCGGCTTGGTGGCTGCGGAGGAAACGCCGGAGTCGCCGCCGCACGCGGTGAGGGCGGCTCCCAGTGACAGGGCGCCGGTCGCGGTGAGGAACAGTCGACGGCTCATGGGGGAGGGGACGGGCAGGGACGTGGAAGTGCGCATGGTGGACTCCCGCCGGTGGCGAAGGGAAGGGGAAGACACGCCTGGCGAGGGCGTGCGGAGGCATGGTGGGAAGGCGCGGGGGTGACGACCGAGGCTTGTAGCCGACGTGGTCGGACCATCCGGTGAAGGTGGTGCGGGCACGAGCGTGGGGACGTGGATCAGGGCCCGGCACGTGGATCAGAGCCAGGGACGTGGATCACGGCCCGCCGCGTTCAAGGGTGTCGCGTGTTCATGGGTGTCGCTTCGCCGCCCCTACTGACGGGGGCGTACGGGAGAGCGTGGACGTGACCGGTACGGCGGCTCGTTCCGGGTCACGCAGCCGCCGTGTTCCTGCTGCCCGGACCGACAAGTGCTGTTCAACCCTGGGTGGACTGGCCTCCGTTCGGCGAGGACGGACGGTGCGTGCCCCCGTCGGAACGGGAGGCGGTGCGACGCCCGCGTGCCGGGGGCGTCCGGCACGGCGGGGGCGCGGTGGAGCTGCGGACGATGAGGTCGACCGGTGGGTCGCTCGGGGGCAGGGGGTCCGCGTCGGGATTCTCGATGGTGTGCACCAGACGCTTGAGCCCCTCCTGCGCCACGGCGTCGAACGGCTGCCGCACCGTGGTCAGCGGAGGCGTCACATAGGCGGCGACCGGGATGTCGTCGAAGCCGACGACGCTCACGTCCTCCGGCACGCGCCGTCCTGCCTCCGCCAGCGCACGGATCAGGCCGATCGCCATGTCGTCGTTGGCGGCGAAGACAGCGGTGACGTCACCGTCCTCGGCCAGTTCGCGCCCCGCGCGGTATCCGGACGCGGCCGACCAGTCGCCCTCGACGACCGGAGGTGTGTCCCGCCCCTGGGCGGTCAGCGTCGTGCGCCACCCGTCCAGACGGTCCCGGGCGGCGTACCACCGGTGCGGACCCGCCAGGTGATGAACCGTCACATGACCCAGGTCCAGCAGGTGTTGGGTGGCCGTGCGGGCCATCAGGTCGGCACCGTCCCCAGCGGTCAGCACGGTGGGTGCGGTGACCGGCGAGGGTGCGCCGAGGACGAGAACCGGCACGTCGGCGCGGAGGGATGCCTGTCCGTCGGCATCCGCCTCGTCGATGGGTTCGGAGATGACGATGCCGTCCACGCCCTGATCGAGGAGCGAGTCCACGGCGCCGGCGACGCCCGCCGGATCGCCCTCCATCGTGTTGACCACGCGTAGCGCGTAGCCCGTGTCCCGGACCACCCGTTCCACCCCTATGAGCAGGGAGGCGGGGCCGTACAGAGCCGTGCCGAGCGACACGACGCCGATCGAGCGGGTCCGCCCGGAAGCCAGCGCCCGGGCGGCGTTGTTGCGCCGGTATCCGAGCTGTTCGGCGGCGTCGAGGACACGTCGGCGTACGTCGGCGGAGACGTACGGCTCGTCGTTGAACACCCTGGACACCGTCTTCTGCGAAACCCCGGCCAGGCGGGCCACGTCCACGCTGCGCGGCGTGGCCGCACTCCGGCCCCGCCCTGTCTCTCGTGTCATGGTGCCTCCGGATCGCCGCACGGTAGAGCCCGATGATGTCAGACTCCCCGTGGCTGACTACGCAGTCATGTCTACGCAGTCATAGGGTGGCCGTCAAGAGTTCGGAACAGATCCGTGCATGCGGCGAGGCGCGCACCTCCCGGGCGGCCGGCAGTGCGAGTGGGCCGAGATCACCGAACGAGTGGTGAGCAAGCTGGACGAGGACGCGTCCGATCGGCGGCCCGCGCGGCCCACGGCCCACGCGGCCCGAGGCCCGCGACCCATGGCCCGAGGCCTGCGACCGGCGGTCCGAGGCCTGCGACCGGCGGTCCGAGGCCCGCGACCCATGGCCCGAGGCCTGCGACCGGCGGTCCGAGGCCCGCGCCCACCGACGCCGAGCCCACCCCGTTGGCGGTCCCGGCGGAGACGAACGTAGCCCGAGCCCGGCGGATCAGCTGTAGAAGTTCTTCTGCCAGCGGTGCTTGGCCAGCAGCGAGAGTTCGTCAGCGGTCAGCGCCGGTGCGTCGGTGACCGCCGCGTTGCGTTCCACGTTCGCCAGTGACCTCATCCCGACGATGACCGTGGACACCGCCCGACCGGCGAGGGAGAACCGCAGCGCGGTGGACGCGAGCTCGTCGACGCCGATACCCAGATCGGCGGCGAGGGCGTCCACGCGCTCCTCGACCCGGGCGGGCCGATCGTCCCTGAAGTACCAGCGGCGCCAGTCTCCCTCGGGGAAGGTGACACCCGCGCGGATCGAGCCCGTCAGGGCCCCCTCGTCGAGCGCGACCCGCCCGATCACCCCTACGCCGTGCTCCTCGCAGGCGGGCAGCAAGGCGTCGGACGGCGCCTGCTCGAAGATGTTGTAGATGACCTGGACCGCGTCCAGAACTCCGGTGCGCAGCACGGTGAGCACGTTCTCGGGCTGGTGGTCCTTGACGGAGATTCCGAAGAACCTGATCTTCCCCTCCCGTTTGAGGGCGTCCACCGTCTCCAGCCAGTCACCGCGCCCGGTCCACTCGTCCTCCCAGGTGTGCAGCTGGAGCAGGTCGACGTGGTCGCGGCCGAGCTCGCGGAGGCTGGTCTCCAGGCTCTCGCGCAGGTGCGAGCCGGGGAACGCCTCCATGGGGTCGAGCCCGCTGGGCGCGAGGGAGACGGGAATTTTCGGTCCGACCTTCGTCGCCACGTGCACGCCGTCACCGCCGCCCGGCAGTTCCCTCAGCGCGCGGCCTACGACGCGCTCACTGCGGTCGTACGCCCTGGCGGTGTCGACGAAGGTGACGCCCAGGTCGACGGCACGGTGCAGCGCGCGCACCCCGGAGTCGTCGTCGGCGCCGACCCAGGCGCCCTGGCCGAGCCCCCAGGCCCCGTAGCCGATCTCGGACACGGTCAGCCCTGTACGGCCGAGTTCGCGATAACGCATGTGCTGTTCGGACTCCCTTGGCGACGACCCATGGCCAGGTCGCCTCACCTGCGCCTTCCGGCACGACGACCCGCCCGCCTGACGCTACCGACGTTGGCTTGCGGACCACCACGTCACACCGGTACCGAAACTTTCGAGCAGGAGCCCGCGCGGCACATCGTGCGTTGTCACGAGCCGGCCGCGCGCACCCAGCCGCCGCGCGGTGTGGGGCGTCGGAATTCCGGTCTCCAGTTGTCGACACTTGGCTTCACGTGGCATCCACCCCACCTGGGATGACATAGAAGATGTCCGCTTCCGTGCCGTCGCGTGGCGGGAGTGCCTGTTGAAACGTGTGCGAAACAGGGGGTTGTCGGTGTCTTAAAACGAGGGTTAGTTTAACGGCCATTCGAAGCCCGAGCCGATCGTCGGGTGACCTCCACGGCGTGTGCACACTTCAGGGAAGGGCAGTGCCATGACGCTTGACAGAGCGCAGTTTTCTCGTCGCGGTTTTCTTGGTCTGGGAGTCGCGGCGGGCGTCATCACGCTCACCGCATGCGGGTCCGGCGCGGGTTCGGACGACGACCCCCTCGTGATGACGGTGTGGGGCGGGGAGACCGACCGGGCGACGTACCAGAAGCGCATCGACCTGCTGGTGAAGAAGTACCCCGACCTGAAGGTCAAGCTCCAGCTCATCCCGTCGGACTCGTACCCGCAGAAGGTGCAGACGATGATCGCGGGCGGCAAGGGCCCGGACATCATGCAGGTCGCGGAGAACGTCAACGTCTACTCGAGCAAGAACCAGCTGATGCCCCTCGACGACCTCGCCAAGGGCGCGGGACTGGACCTGTCGAAGCGGTTCGGGCCGATCGGGTCGCTCTACTCGTACGAGGACAAGGTCTACGCGATACCGGACCGCTCCGGCGCGATGATCGTCTACTACAACAAGACCCTGTTCGACTCGAAGGGCATCAAGGCGCCGACGGCCGAGTGGACCTGGGACGACGCCCTGGACGCCTTCAAGGAGCTGACGGCCAAGGGCAAGACGTGGGGCTACGGTGGCGCGGGCTGGTGGCCCCAGTGGTGGAGCTTCGCGTACCAGAACGGCGGCGCCATCATCGACGCCGACGGCAGGCCGACGGCGGACAGCGACGAGGTCGTCGAGGCGCTGCAGTGGGCGGGTGACCTGGTCTTCAAGCACGGTGTGGTGCCGACGAAGGCGCAGTACGCCGACATGGGTACCGACGTCGGCGGCGACCAGGCCTTCGCCAACGGCACGGTCGCGGTCAACGCCACCGGCTTCTGGGCCATCGCCGGTCTCACGGACACCAAGTTCGAGTGGGACATCGCGCCGATGTGGCGCGGCGAGAAGCAGGCCGTGGCCTCCTTCGGCAGCGGCCTCGCCATCTCCCGTACGGCGAAGAACCCGAAGAACGCGTTCAAGGCGATCGACTTCCTCACCTCGCCCGAGGCCCAGCAGCAGATCATCGCCACCGGTCAGGACGTGCCGGCCAACCTCGAGGTGCAGCAGAGCGACGCGTTCCTCAAGCCGGCGTGGATGAAGACCCCCGTGAACATGGGCGTGTTCGCCGAGTCCAGCGAGTTCCTCTTCAAGGCGCCCTTCATCCCCGAGTGGAACGAGATGCTCGCGGCGATCGACACCGCGACGGCCGACTTCTGGCTCGGCAAGGAGAGGAGCGCCAAGACCGCGCTCACCGCGTTGCAGAAGAACCTCGAGTCCATCATCAAGTCCGCTGGATGACCGCCCCATGGCCATGTCGAAGCAACGGCGCCGTGAGGCGCTCTGGTTCTACCTCTTCGTCTCGCCGTGGGTGATCGGGTTCCTCGCGTTCCTGCTCGGACCGATGATCTCGTCGATCTACCTCTCGATGACGGACTGGGACTCCTTCACCCCGCCCAAGTGGGTCGGCCTGGACAACTACGTCAAGCTGCTGACCGAGGACCCCGTGTTCTGGAAGGCCCTCGGGAACACCCTCCACTACGCGGCGATCTCCGTCCCGCTCGGACTGCTGGTCGGACTGTGGCTGGCGAACCTGCTCAACAAGCAGGTCCGCGCCCGCAAGCTGTTCCGCACCCTGATCTACCTGCCCACGCTGGTGCCCCTGGTCGCCGCGTCGATGGCCTTCCGGGTGGTACTCGCCCCGTCGGGTCCGCTCAACGACGCGCTCGGGTGGGCCGGCATCTCCGGGCCGCAGTGGCTGCTCGACCCGAGCTGGGTGAAGTACGCGCTGATCCTGCTGTCGGTGTGGAGCGCCGGCAGCGCGACCGTCCTGCTCCTCGCGGCCATGAAGGGCATCCCGCGGGAGCTGTACGAGGCGGCCGAGATCGACGGCGCCGGCCCGGTGCGGCAGTTCTGGAGCATCACGGTCCCCCAGCTGACCCCGGTCATCTTCTTCAACCTGGTGATGGGGCTGATCGCGGCGTTCCAGGTCTTCTCCCAGGTGTACATCCTCACCCCGAAGGCGTCCCAGCCCGGCACCTACAACGCGAGCCAGACCACGGTGCCGTACCTGTTCGACCAGGCGTTCTCCTACTACCACATGGGCTACGCGTCGGCGATCTCGTGGCTGCTGTTCGCCGTGATCCTGGTGTTCACCCTGCTGGCCTTCCGCACCACCCGCCGCTGGGTGTTCTACGAGACCGAGGTGAAGTGATGGCGACCGTGGTATCCACCGCTGAGCCGCAGCACGAGGGCGGCAAACGCCAGGAGGGCGAGAGCCACGACAGCGGCCCGCCCCGGGTCCTGAGGGTGTTCCGGGCGACTCCTTTCACCTACGCCACCCTGATCGTGGTGTCGGCGATCCTCTCGACGCCGCTGGTGTTCGCCGTGTCGATCGCGCTGGCGAGCGACCACACGGTGACCACCAACACGTTCACGATCCTCCCGCACGAGTTCGAGTGGCGGAACTTCACCAAGGTCTTCGGCACCGACCTGCCGATGGGGCGGTTCCTGATCAACTCGCTGATCATCTCGGTCGGTTCGGTGATCGGCCAGATGGTGTCCAGCGGTCTGGTCGGCTACGCGTTCGCGCGGCTGCGGGCCCCCGGGAAGAACGCGATGTTCCTCGTCGTCATCGCGACGATGATGATCCCGACGCAGATCACCATGATTCCGCAGTTCATCCTGTTCAAGGACCTGGGCTGGGTGAACACCTATCTGCCGCTGATCGTGCCGAACTTCTTCTCGAACGCCTTCAACGTCTTCCTGGTACGCCAGTTCGTGTCCCGGCTGCCGAACCAGCTGGACGAGGCCGCCATGGTGGACGGGCTCGGGTTCTTCGGCATCTACCGGCGCATCATGCTCCCCATGCTGTGGCCGGTGCTGATCGCGATCGGCATCTTCACCCTGACGTACTCCTGGGGTGACTTCATGGGGCCGTTGATCTACCTCAACGACGAGTCCCAGATGCCGCTGGCGCTGGGCGTGCAGTACATCACCACCACAGCGGTGGCGGGCCAGCCGCCACCGTGGAACCTGGTGATGGTCGGCTCGATCCTGCTCACCCTGCCGATGATCGCCGTCTACTACCTAGGCCAGCGGTACCTGTACGAAATGGACATCAGCGGCGGAAGCGCGGGGGTCAAGTGAGTCGTCCGACAGTCCTCGACAGCGGCATCGAGCTCGACGCCCGGGGCATCCGGGCCGAGGGCAGTCCACGCGTCGTGCTGTGCGCGTCGCTGTTCTACTTCCGTCTGCCGCGGGAGCAGTGGCGCGCCCGGCTGGAACAGGTACGCGCCTCGGGCTACACCTGCGTGGACGTCTACCTGCCGTGGAACTTCCACGAGACGGCACCCGGCATCTGGTCCTTCGAGCACAGGCGGGACGTCGCCGCCTTCCTGGACCTCGCGCGGGAGACAGGGCTGTACGTCATCGCCCGGCCGGGCCCGTACATCTGCTCCGAGTGGGACGGCGGCGCGCTGCCGGCCTGGCTGGGTCTCGACCCGCAGGTGCGGGTACGGCAGCACGAACCGCGCTTCCTCGAACAGGTCACCGCGTGGTTCGACCAGGTGCTGCCACTGCTGGCACGCCGTCAGTACCCGGCGGGCGGTCCCGTCATCATGGTGCAGTTGGAGAACGAGCTGGACTTCTTCGACTGCGAGGACCGCACGGGCTATCTGACCGCCCTGCGCGACCAGGCACTGCGCCACGGCATCACCGTGCCGCTGATCGCCTGCGCCGGACAGGGTGACATCGAGGGAGCGACCGGCGACGTCCAAGGCGTCGTACCGGCCTGCAACTTCTACCCGGACGACGACTCCCCGGACATCGAGCCCGAGGTGCGGCGCTACGCGCAGCTGCTGGCGGAGCGCGACCTGCCGCTGCTGATCACCGAGACCAACCGGCGCCACCGGACGCTCCGCAGGCTCCTGGCGAGCGGCGCCTCGATGATCGCGCCCTATCTGCAGTCCTCCGGCTGGAACTTCGGGTTCACACCCTCCACCGGCAACTGGGGCGAGCCCGGCAACTTCATGAGCCACGGCTACGACTTCGGCGGCTACGTCTCGTCCACCGGCGCCGAACGCCCCGAGTTCACCGAGGCTCAGGTGTTCGCCCGCGTGATCGACACCCTGGGACCGAGGCTGGCACTCGCCACCTCGACGGTCCCCGGCGTGCCGGTGACCGCCGACTTCCCGACCAGCTCGTCACCCTCGGCCCTCGACCTCGACGGCGGCGGCCAACTCGTCGGCGTACCGCACCTGGGCACGGCACCGGGCACGGCGGTCGTGAACGGTGTCGCGGTCGCCGTCGCCGCGGACTCGTGCCCGCTGATGCTCGTGGACGTACCCCTGCGGCCGTACGGTGTCGACGCCACCCTCACCCTGGCGTCCGCGGACCTGGTCGCGGCCGCGGAGGGCGTGCTGACGTTCTCCTCCGACGTGCCGGTCACCGTCGTCGTGGACGGCACCCGGGTCGAGATCCCCGCCCCGAAGCCCGGTTCCCCCACGACGGCGGCCGCCGGGGGAGCGACGCTCGTCGCGCTGGCTCCGCCGGACGCCGCCCGCCTGCGGGCCACGGACCGCGACGGCACGGTGCACCTCACCGAGGCGCCACCCCGCCGGGACACGCCGCCGCCCACCGCCGTGCGCACCGTACGGCGGCGACCGGCCACCGCCCCGGAGCGACCGGCAGGTACCCACGAGCTGCCGCCGACCCTGGAGTCGCTCGGCGTCTACCGGGGGCGCGGCACCTACCGCACCACGGCGGATCTGACGGGCGTCGACGAACTGCTGCTCGTCGGCGCCGCCGACATCGTCGACCTGTCGGTCGCCGGCCGGGTCCGTCCGACGATCGCCGGCTTCGGCGCGGTGCAGCGGATCGACGTCCGGGAAGCGACCGGTGCCGCCGCCGTCGAGGCCGTCGTGGAGATCTGGGGCCACGCCAACTTCGACGACTCACGCCTGCCGGCGCTCCACCTCGGAGCACTGCGCGGACTCGGCACGCTGTGGAAGGTCCGGGAGGCGGAAGACGTGTCGGCCCTGTGGTCGGTGCGTGGCCAGTGGGCGGGCCTGCCCGCTCCCACCCGTGCACTCGGCGGCTGGAGCAGCACCCGCGTCGGCCTCCCCGTCACCTACACCCGCGAGATCCGTTCGTCCACTGCGTCGGCGCTGCACCTGTCGGGGGTGGTCGAGCCGCTGCGCGTGAGTGTGGACAGCGGTGAGGCGCGCACCGTCCACACCGAGGACCCCTGGGTGCTGTTGCCGGCGGGAGCCCACCAGGTCGCGATCACGCTGCCGCACCACCCCAGTGGCGGCGGCCTGCGGGCCGAGCTGCTGCGTCTGGAACCGGTGACGGACTGGTCGTGCGCCGTGCAGGACGACGACCTGCTGACCGGGTTCGCGGCGGAGGGAGGCCCCGCGCAGGGCGTCGAGCTGCCGCTGGCCCTGGACCCGGGAGAGGAGGCGTGGCTCGACGTCGACGTGCCGCCGTCCGACGACGGCTACCTGGTGCGGATGGAAGGCTCACAGATCCGTGTGACCGGGTGGGCGCAGGGAGAGTGCGTGGGACGCGTCTGGGTCGGTGACCGACCTGCCTTCTCTGGCGGAGATTCGAACATAATATGGATCCCGTCGGGATGGTCCGGATTGACCTTGTTGGTGAAGGGCGCCGCCGGGCCTGGCAACGCGGAGCTCCGAACACTGTGGCTGGAGTCTCCTGACGGCTGAGGGAGCAAGGTGGCGCGGCGCACGGCCCGGGATCTTCGCAGCGAGAACCGTTTCGAGGTTCTGCACGCCTTGTTCGAGCGCGGGCCGTCCACCCGTCAGGAACTCGCGCGGCACACCGGCCTCAGTCCGGCGACGGTGGCGACACTGGTCACCGAGTTCCTGTCCGGAGCCGTGCTCCATGTCGCCGCCGTGGAGCGCAACACCGGTGGGCGGCCGCAGGAGCGGCTCACCATCAACCCCGACCGGGGTCGCATCGTCGGCGTCGACGTCGCCGAGACCTACGTCGACGCCACGGTGTACGACCTGGCGCTCGAAGGGCTCGGCCACGGAGAGGTGGCACTCGACGAGCACGAGAACGACCCGGACTACGTCGTCGACGGGATCGTCCGCGCGATCGAGTCGGCCGTCCAGGACGGTGCGACCGAACGCGAGCACGTCATCGGCGTCGGTGTCAGCATGCCGGGTCACGTCCATCCCGAAGCCGGCGTGTCGGTCTTCGCCCCCAACTGGGACTGGCACGACGTCCACGTCGAGAAACTGCTGGAGGAGAGCCTCTCGATCCCCGTGTACGTCGACAACCCGCTCAAGGCGGTCGTCCTGTCGGAGATGTGGTTCGGTGCCGGGCGTACCGAGGACAGCATGGCCGTCGTGAACCTCGGCACCGGCGTCGGCGCGGGCATCGCCATCGACGGCGCACTCGTCCGCGGCACCACCAACAACGCCGGCGAATGGGGCCACACGCTCCTCCGGTTCGACGGCAGACAGTGCCGCTGCGGTAGGCGCGGCTGCGTCGAGGCGTATCTCGGCGCCCCCGGTCTGCGGACGACACTCGCCGAGATCGACCCGGAACACCCAGCGCTGCGCCAGAGGCGACAGCGCGACTTCGTCGAAGCGGTCGCCGACGCCCTCGCGACGGGAGACCCCGCGCCGACAGAACTCGCCCACCGCACCGCCCGCTACCTCGCCGCGGCACTCGGTGACCTGGTCAACCTGCTCAACCTCCCCCACATCACCCTGACCGGCTGGACCTCCGACGCCCTGGCCGAATGGCTCGTGCCCGCCGTGCAAGACGAACTCGTCCACCACGTCATGCCGGGCTCACTGGCAGGCCTCATCGTCGGTCCGTCCCAGGTACCGGGCAACGCCGTCTCCCTGGGCATGGCGGCCTTCACCCTGCAGGACTTCCTCACCCGGCTGGGCCTGGCCAGCCCGGCCGGCACCCGGCCACGCCCGGATCCGGAGCACGGCATCGACCAGTCGAGGCGCGGGCAGGGCGTGTAAGGCGGGTAGGGACATCGCACGGCTGACCGGCGTGCGGAGGTGCTCTTCATGATCTTCACCCACGCGAAGCCGAGGACGGTGAGCAGCAGGGTGAACACCATGACCTCGGCCGCGGCGACCACGAACGCACGCTTTGGGAGGCGTGCCCGGTTTCGGGCGGACATCGCGGACACTGGGTAGCAGCAGAGGGGAGGCCGACCGTGCTGACGACAGTCCGTGAACAGCTGGGCCAGGCCCTGTTCCGCCGCGTCGCGGGCCCCGACGGGCCGGAGACGCGGGCCCGCATCCACGACACCCCCGGCCCGCGCTGGTTCGGACCCGACCGCCCGATCCGCACCGTCCACGGCGACGCCTCGATGTTCATCGGCGGCCTCAGCGCCCTGCTGCTGCAGTCCCTGCACCCGCTCGCGATGGCAGCGGTGGCCGGGCACTCCGGTTTCCGCGGCGACCCGTGGGGCCGGCTCCAGCGCACCAGCACCTTCCTGGCCGTGACGACCTACGGCACTGCCGAGGACGCCCAGCGGGCGGTCGACCACGTCCGCGGCATCCACGAGAGGATCCGGGGGACCACGGACGAGGGCGTGCCGTACCACGCGGCCGATCCGCACCTGCTCGGCTGGGTGCACGTCGCCGAGGCGGAAAGCTTCCTGCGCGCCCACGAACGCTACGGAGCCCGCCCGCTGGACGCGGCCGCCTACGACGCCTATGTCGCCGACACCGCGCGCGTCGCCGAGGCGCTGGGGGTGAGCGACCCGCCGCGCGACCGCCGCGAGCTGTCCGAGCGCCTGGCCGCCTACCGGCACGAGCTCAGGGCCACGTCCGAGGCCCGGTCCACCGCCCGTTTCCTGCTGTTCCAGCCTCCCCTGCCCCTCGCGCTCCGCCCCTTCTACGGCGGGCTGGCGGCGAACGCCGTCGCACTGCTCCCGCCCTGGGCCCGCGGCATGCTGTGGCTGCCCCGGGTGCCGGTCGTCGAGGACCTCGCCGTACGTCCCACGGGATGGGCGCTGACCCGGACCATCCGCTGGGCCATGACCCCACCGGGCCGGTCACGCCCTACGTGAGGGCGGGGATGCGGCCCGGCTTCCGCCGACCGGCGGGAAAACGAGAACGCGCGGGCCGACGGAGTGCGTCGGCCCGCGCGTTCGGTTTCGGCTGGCGTGTGCCGCCACGTCACCGCTTCATGTGCGGCTCTTCCCGGCTACCGGTCGGTCCAGGACGAGCGTGCCGTGACGGCGGCGATGTCAGTCACGTACGTACACCTCCTCCGTCCACGTCATCACGATGTCGATGGGCTGCTGTCCGTCGGGGAAGACCTTCTTCACGGCGTCCGACAAGCCCTTCATCACGGAGTTGCTCTCACCCTTCTCGTAACCGGCGTCGGACAGGGACCGGGTCGCCGACTCGATCGTCATCGGGTTGGTCACGGTCACCTCGACCGAGGCCTTCGTGCCGCCGTTGTCCCATTCCGACGTGGTCCTGTAGCAGCTCAGTCCCAGCACCTTGTAGTCGAGGCTGTAGGAGCCGAGGGCAAAGCTGGACGGCCGACCTCCGTAGATGCCCGCGGTCAGGTATCCCGTCAGGTCGGTGAGGCCCTCCCACGCCTTCTCGATGTCAGTGCGCTTGGAGTGTTTCTTGTGGTAGTGGCCGGACACACCGGCCGCGCCCATGCCCTTGTCCCTGACCAGCTTCTCGATGATCCGGCGGAACTTCCTGAAGTGGTCCTCGTAGCGCAGGTCCTCGACGAGGGCGCTGTCGCTGCTGATCCGCAGCTTCGGGGGGCCTCCGGTGGCGAAAATGGCGACGATCTCGTAGGGCCCCACGTTGATGGGCACCCTGCTGCTGATCGCGCTCGCGCGGTCGCGCGCGGCCACGTACCTGCGGTACGCGGAAACGCGCACCGCGGCCTTCTTGGCTCTGTTGGCAATGGCACGGGCGGCCCGCTTGACGGCGTCGGAGGCCTTCGAGGAGAGACCCGTCGCGTCCGTGTAGTTCACCGGGTTGTTGAGCGAGTAGGTGTACGCGCTCAGACCCTGCGGGTTGTACGGGTCCGCCATCTCGTCGGAGCTGAGGAACCGGCCCAGTGACGCGTCGTACATCCGGGCGCCCAGGAGCGACAGCCCGGTGCCCTCGTCCTCGGGCTTGCCGAGGAAGCCCCGGTCCGTACTGGACGGCAGGACGCTGCTGTCACTTCGGTCCTCGCCGAAGGGCTTGTAGCGGCGGCGGGTGACCACCCCGGCCATGGTGATCAGCAGGCTGGTGGAGGCCTGGGTGTCGCCCAGCAGCCAGGTCAGGGTCCCGTTCGCCGAACCGTCCGCGACGCGCATGGCGACCGAGGTACCGTCCGCCGTGTACAGCCGGGTCGCCTTCGGCGTCCCACCCTGTGCCCGGTGCAGCTCGTGCCCGTCGAGATAGAGCACGTTCTCCGTCGGCGTGGTCCGCAGCAGGACATTGCCGTCGGCGTCGTAGACGTACGTCGAGACCTCGTCGCCGGTCTCCTTGTCCTGGGTGATCCTGCTGATCCTGTTCTGGCCGTTCCACTCCAGGACGGAGGAGACGCCGTCGACGGTCCGGCTCGTCATCTGACCGGCGTCGTTGTAGGAGAAGCTGTCGTCGCCGGCCTTGCCGACGGCGTGCGGCCGGGGCTGGTCCGGGGTGTACGTCTGCTCGTCCGCGCTGTAGCCGGGGTAGGTGTAGTCCTTCGTGGAGCTCCCGGAGCCGGTGGTCTCGGTGACGGACTGGAGGTTGCCCAGCCGGTCGTAGGCGTGCTTCACCTGATAGGGATCCGGACCCGTGAAGTCCGAAGCCGGGGTGGCGGCGCAGGTGGTCGACCCGGTGGTCCAGGCGTCCGTCAGACGGTTGAGGTCGTCGTAGCGGAAGCACTCCTGCTGACCGGCGACGTTCTCCCGTGCGGCCGTGACCTGTCCGGAATTGTCGCGGCTGAGGGTGTCGTCCTGCACCTTCGCGGTGGCGCCCGCCGTCAGGGTGCTCGTGGTGATGTTCCTGAGCCAGCCGCTGCCGTTGGCGTCGTCGTACGCGTACGCCCGGGTCACGGAGGTGCCACTGCCGGCCGTCCCCAGTGATCGGGAGGTGACCCGGCCGTGGTCGTCGTAAGCGGTCCCCGCCAGGTAGGTGCCGAGGCCGCTGGTGAGCGACGTGATGCGGCCCTGCCCGGTGTAGCCCGTGGTGACTGTCTCGGCGGGGAGTCCGCCGACGGCCGGGTGCGAGACGGAGGTCAGGTGGTCGGCGGCGTCGTAGCCGTAGCCGAAGGTGTAGGTGCCGTTCAGTCCGGATCCGTCGTCCGGCACGGTCACCGACTTGGAGGTGATCCTTCCCCTCGCGTCATAGGAGTTGACCTTGGAGACGTACGCCTTGCCGGCCGAGTAGGTGGTGGAGGAGGCGAGGAGGCCCTTGCCTCCCGTGGCGGAGTCGTAGCCCAGGGCCTCGACCACCGTGCTCCCCTCGAGCGTCCTCTTCAGCCGGTTGAGCGTGTCGTACTCCCGGGTGAGGACCCTTCCTTCCCCGTCCGTCGTGACGCTCAGGTTGCCGTTGTCGTCGTACGCGGCCGTGGAGCCGCCCGCGTCCGGGTCGGCCGCGCCGACGCGCTCACCGGCCCAGTTGTAGGTGTAGTGGGTGGTGTTCTCCCGCGAGTCGTGGATGTACTTGAGCTGACCGCTGCGGGTGTACTCGTAGCGAGTCGTCAGTGATTCGGCACCGATGTGCTCCACCAGGCGTGCCTTCTGCCCGTAGACATCGGTGTAGGTGTCGGAGGAGCCGCCCACCGGCGGGAACTCGGTCACCAGGTCGGCACCCAGGTAGCGGGTGACGTTCTTCCCGGCCTCCTGGGGCACCCCCTTCACCTGGACCTGCGACAGGGTCGTGCGCCCGGCCCAGTCGGCCACCACGTCGGTGTAGGACGGGATGTCGGCGAGGGCCGGGTTCACCAGGCCGGATTCGACGGCGCCGGAGTTGTGGAACGCCGAGGACGTGCCCGCGACGTTCCCGGACGAGTCGTAGCGGGTGACGGTGACCAGTCGGCCGGTCCCCGACGGGGCCGGCGTCTGTGTCTCGCGGGCCCGGCCCAGCCCGTCGTAGTAGCCGACCGACTTGATGTACGACGAGCCGGACTGGAGGGTTTCGGAGGTCGCCCTCGTCGCCGCGCCGGTCGCCACATCCGGTACCCCGGTCGCGGAGGCCGCCGTCGGGATGTTGTAGGCGAACCGCATCGACGGGTTGCCGTCAGGGTAGTTGGCCGCCTCGGTCGGCTTGAAGACCTGTGAGATGCGGCCGACGGCGTCGTACACGACGCGGCTGGTGCGGCCGTTGACGTCGACGACCTTCCACGGCTGGCCGAAGTGCCGGGATATGTACTCCGTCGTGGTCGTGGGGTCGGCGCCGCCCGTCCCGTCCGGGTCGGGGGTGGTCGTCGCCACGCCGTCGAGCGGCCACGAGGTGGCCGGGGTGTAGGTGGTCGTCGTCAGGTTGTTCTTGCCGTCCCACGCCTTGACGGTACGTCCGGCCCCGTCGTACTCGGCCCGCGTGCCGCGGTAGGTGGTGGCGTCGGTGTAGGTGCGGATCTGGGTCGCGTTGCCGTCGCTGAGCTTGGTGTCGTTCTCGGAGAAGGAGCCCGCGCCGTCGTAGAAGGTCACCTTGCGCCGGTCCTGGTGCAGGGTGTCCTGGCCGCTTGCCTGGTCCTCCGCCTGGGTGGTGCAGGAGACGGTGTAGTGCCGCTCGTCGTCCGGGAAGACCATCCAGCGCTGCGTGCCGGTCGCGTCGAGGGTGCTGGTGTTGTACGCGCGGCCGTACTCGGTGCAGTGGTTGTCGGAGACCCCGGTCTGACCCCACTCGTCGGTGCGCAGCGGCAGACCGAAGGTGCTGCTGGCGGATTCGGTGTCCTCGTACTCGTACTGGGTCACCTGCTCGCGCCAGGTGGCGGTGTCGGAGTCGGTCGAGGTGTGGACCTTCTCCAGGATGCGCACCTCAGACTCACGGACGAATCGCGCGTCGGGCAGGCCGGTGTACTGGGCGGTGGTGTGTACCCAGTACTTGTGCCACTGCCGCTGCTGCGACTTGCCCTCGTGGTCGCGGGCGGAGGTCTCCAGGGTCTTCCCGGCGAGCCAGGCGGAGTCCTTCCACTTCACGTCCTCCGAATCGGTGATGTTCACCGAACGGGTCTGCGAGGCGTCGGTCTTGGAGGTGCGGTCGCCGTCGAGTCCGCGATAGAGCCAGTGGTAGGTGGAGTGCTTGTTGGCGCCGGCGCCGGTGGTGACCAGGACCCGGCCGTAGCCGCGCCATTCGGACCAGCTCTCGTCCTCGTCCTTGACCAGCGGGTCGGCGGTGAAGCGCCAGCCGGGCGCGCCGTCGTACTGGTAGGTCGTGGTCATCGACGGGTTGCCATCGGTGAGGTCCCCGGGGTCGACGACGACCTTGGTGACGACGAACTTCTTGAACCAGCCTGTCTTCTCCGTCTCGGTGCCCTCCGGTGTCCACTTCTGCCAGAAGCACTCGAAGGCGTTGTCCGACTGAGAGGGCAGGTTGTTCTCGTCGCACTGGCGGGAGACAGCGCCGTCGTTGTCCGTGGCGTGCCCGTAGGTCGCGGTGATCGTCGAACCGGTGTCGGTGAACACCTTGTTGATACGACGGAAGTGCAGCTCGCCGTCGCCGACCTTGTTGTCCTGCCACTCCCCGTTGAAGTTGAGTGTGGGGAGCGTGACGTCGGTGCCCGAGTAGCCGCGGCGCTGGACGTAGTCCAGCCACAACTGCCCGCCTACCGTGCCCGACGGGTTCACCAGCGCGTACTTCATCTGGTACTGCGTGACCAGGTCCCAGTCCGCGGCGTCGTTGTCGCGCACATAGGTCTTGATGTCCCACAGCAGCTTCCGCTGGAAGAAGGTCGGGTAGTACGTCTTGCCCACGCAGGACTCGCCGTCCTCGGGCCCGTCGCAGATCAAATCCACCGGCACGTCCGGGTACGACGCCGGCTTGGCGTCGATGGTCGGACAGTCGGGGGTGGTGTTGTCGAGCGGGTCCTTCTCCTCCATCCGCTCCACACACCGGTTGAGAGTCTCGAACTCCACCTTCGCCGGCAGTTGCGCCCCCGCGATCTGCGAGGACCAGCCGTACTCGATCCGCTTCAGGTAGCCGGCGCTGTCGTAGGAACGGGCCTTGTCGGCCGCGGCGACCGAACGGTAGTGGTTCTTGTCCTTCTCGTAGAAGTAGGCGTTCTCCATCTCGTTGGCCGTCACCACACGGTCCAGGCCCCACCGCCAGGTCTGCTGGCACGGCTCGGGGTACTGCCCGTGACAGGGCTCACCCGTGTCGTCCCCGATCACGGGCACGCGCAGGGTCGAGTTGGTCGCGGCGCCGGTGCGCTGGGAAGTGCCCCAGCCGAAGTAGTAACGGGTGCCGTTCTGATGGGAGACGACCCAGTAGTCCTTGGACCAGTCGTCGGCGTCGTGGGTGAGCCGCTGCACGCGCCAGCCCGGGTCGTCCTTGACGTGGTAGGAGCCGTCGCCGGTCTTGTCCTGCACCAGCTCCGAGGAGAGCCCGTCCAGATTGATGACGTAGACGGCACCCGAGGGCTCGGCGGAGGAGTTGGGCGAGTCCCAGCACAGGTCACCGAAGGCCGGGTGGCCGTCCAGGGTGCAGTTCTTGTACTGCCGCTCGATGAAACCGCCCGCGTTCAGGTCCCAGCCCATGCCGGTCCACGAAGCCTGGTTGTTCGACGCGGAGGTACGACCGTCGATCGACTGCGAGTTGTAGTTCAGCGACAGCGAGGGAGCCTCGCCCATCGGCGGCTCCGGCACCTCGACCGGCACCGAGTACGTGAACGCGCCCGAGCCGAGCGACACGTCCCACTTGCCGGTGGGTGACAGTGAGCTGGCCCGGTAGTCGCCGTCGTCGGACGAGGAGCCGGACGTGACCGCGTAGACCGCGGGCTCGGACAGGGCCGCCATCCCGGAGATCTGCTCCACCTGGGGGGCCGCCACCACGGTCGCGGTCAGCGTCCTGGCTTGGGTGTCGTTGACCGCTGCGACGTACTTGCCGTCACGGCAGCGCTCCAGCTCCGGCGTGGTGGCGGCGCAGGCGGGCAGCTTCAACAGGCGCAGCCGGCCCGCGAAGTCACCACCGTAGGCGTGGGCGAAGCCGGAGTAGTCGATGGAGACGTCGACCTTGCCGGAGGTTTCCCCTCCGTCCTTTCGGGCCACCCTCAGTGCCAGGCCGATGCCGCCGGCCGCCTCGGCCTTCTTCCGGCCGAGGACTTCGACGTCCACCTTGCCGGGCGCCCCGCCCGCCGACCGGTTCCCGGCGCGGGTCTCGCGGACCGACACGGCGGACACCTCGCCGGCGACCGGCCGCGCGGCACGCCGCGCGGCCGGCGCCTCGCCGAGGTCGATGGTCTTCCGACCCGCCTTGGGCCAAGTCACCTTCGGCGCCTCGGTCATGGTGGGTTCCGCCGGCTGTGGCACGGGGGAGTCCAGTGCGCCTGACGGCACGCTCGGTTTCCTGCCGTCCGGCAGCGCTACGGCCGCACTGGGCGCGAACACCACCACCGAGAGCAATCCGGCCAGCAGTCCCTTGCTGACCAGCGCGGCGAGAGTTCGCGAACGAAAACGTCTCACGAGGTTCCTATCTCACATCAACGACATATACCCGGCACCACCATTCACCGGTCGTCGTCCCCGGGCGGCCGTGCCGTGCGCCAACCCGGAGATGAGGAACGACTGCGCGACGCCGACAGACGGGGAAACCTGTCCGGAGGCGGCCGCAACGACCGGAACAGGGCACTGAACTGCCTGCCCGTCATGCGCACGCTAAGGGGAGGCCTATCGTCCGGCCACGGTGCACGGTGACCAGATTCAGCGGTGGACTGTGCACGATGACCAGTTCCGCGGGTGCAGAGGTGGGTCAAACGGCACAGTTCACGCGAGTCCTCCGGCGTCGGCGGAGCCGGTGGACCTCGATCCCCCTTCTCACCCCTGCTTTTCAGGATTCGCGTCTGACAAGATCCAGCGGTTACGTCAGAGATCAGTGAAACGCCAGAACTCCAGGACGCGCGGGCGGTACCGGTCAACGGCCGCCCGCGCACCGACTTCTGGCGGGGAGGGGAAGCCATGCTCGTCGCGTCACGCTTCAGATCACGCAAGTCCGCCACCGTCCTCAGCGCCCTGTTGTTGGCGACGGGCCTGCAGACGGTGAATGCGCCCGAGGCGGCCGCCGCGCTGCCCGAGATCAGCACCGTCTTCAACGACCCGGCCGGCACCACCCAGGAGCAGCAGGCGATACGTCTCCAGCTCCAGAGCCTCATCAACTCGGCCGCGACGGGCTCCGAGATAACCGTCGCGCTCTACCACATGTGGGACGAGACGACGGCCCGTGCCCTCGCCACAGCGCACACCGAGCGCGGGGTCAATGTGCGGGTGCTGCTGGACTCCACCAGTGTCAGCAGCAACCCGTCGAACCCGTCCTACGGGATCCTGCGGGACGCCCTGGGCACCGACCGTGCGCAGAGCTCATTCGTCGGTCTGTGCCCGCAGGGACGGGCCTGCCTGGGCGACCCCGCCAACGGCGCGTCCATCAACCACAACAAGTTCTTCCTGTTCTCCCAGGTCGACGGTGCGTCGAACCTGGTCGTCCAGACCTCGTCGAACCTGACGCCCTCCCAGTACAGCCGTATGCCCAACGACGCCGTGCTCCTGCAGAACACCGGCATCTACACCGCCTACCGGTCCTACTTCGGCAAGCTCGCGTCCCAGGACTGGGACTCGTGGGCGTACACGACGGCCACGTTCTCCCCGTACAAGGTGTACTTCTATCCCTACGTACCGGGCACGGGGAACAGCTCCGACACCATCTGGAACATCCTCGACGACGTGACCTGCACCTGGACCGAGGGATCCACGACCCTGCGCAGCAAGGTCCGGGTAGCGGTGCTGAAGATCACGCGGAAGGGCGTCGCCGAGAAGCTCGTTGCCTTGAAGAAGGCCGGCTGTGACGTCGAGATCGTCTACGCGGAGTCGTCCAGCGCCGAGGGCACCGGCAGCCCCGGAACCTGGGACACCCTGCACACGGCCGGAGGGCCCGCCGTCCGCTGCTACAACCACGACGAGGACGGCGACTCCACGACCACGAACTCCACGGTGCACTCGAAGTACCTGCTGATCGACGGCAAGTACGCCGGTGCGGTCAACAAGCTGGTGTGGACGGGGAGTCACAACTACTCGGGCCCGGCCCTGCGGGAGAACGACGAGGCGCTGCTGAAGATCGACAGCACCACCGTCCACGACCGGTACGTCGCCAACTTCACCGCGGTGACGGCCGCGGCGGTCCCGGGCACCGCCGACGACACGCCGGCCTGCAAGGGCGTGTGACGGGCGGTGCCGAGATGGCGGTCTGCCTCGCCATGGTGCGGGCAGGCCGCCGAGGCGCCCGAGCAAAGCCGATTCCGTGCCGGGGAGCGCAAGCCCTCCGACCACCCCTTCGCGCACCCTGAATCCGCGCAGCCGGTATCCCGCACCCATACGTCTTGTAAAGGTGTCGTAAAGTTCGGGCGAGCAAGGGGTGGGCGGGCCGGAGGGGTGAGGACGGGCTGTGCGGATGGTAGGGGGACGGGAGGACCTTGAGGAACTTCTGCGGGCGGTGCGGCGTCAGGCGTGCCCGGACGAGGTGCTGGCCTGGCTCGGCTCGCGGATAGGGGCTGACATCGCGTGGGTGAGAGGACCGGGCGCCGCCGTGGCGACCGCCGGGTTTCCCGTCCATGTACTGACGGCGCTGGCGGAGCCTCTGTCGAAGGTGGCCGGAGCGCGCTTCGCGGCTTCCACGGCCTACTTGGACGGTCGTGAGGTCCGGCTGGAGGGCTTCGGTCCGCATGAACCCCGCAGGGTCCTGGTGACGCTGAGCGCAACCTCGCTGCCGAAGGAGTCCGCGGCCCTGGCGTCGCAGACCGGCGGGCTCCTCGAACTGATGGGGCGGGCGGTGACCGCCGACAGCAGCAAGCACGCGTACGAGGACAAGGCTCTCCAGTTGCTCTTCGCCGTGTTCACCGCCCTGATGACGGGCGAGGTCACCCTCGCGCGAAGGATGACGACCGGTAACGTTCCGCCGTTGCTGGACGCCGAGCGGGTTCGGATCCACCTGCTGCACTGTCCCCCGGCCGACCGTGACCGGTTGGTCAGGTCGCTGGACTCCTCGGGCTTCCACGGGCGAGGGCTGATGGTCCAGTGCCCGGCCTTCGACGAGCAACTCATCTGCCTGGCCCCCGAGTCCGCCGAGCCGGGCGGGCGCTCACCACAGGGCGAAATGCTACGCCGGCTCGTGCGCGAGACTCCCGGATACGCCCTCGGTATCAGCCGCCCCCATCCTCTCGCCGAGACGCGTTCCGCCTACGGGGAGGCTGTGCACGCTCTGGCTGTCGCCCGTAACTCCCCGGACCGTGTGGCCGTCCACCAGCGACAGTCCTCGCTGGTCGAGGTGCTGCCTCGAGGCGCCGGCCTGGCCTGGGCACGCGCGCTCACCGGGCCGCTCAGCGGTCTGCCGAAGCCCACTGTGGACGTCTCGCGGCTGGTCGTCGCCTTCCCCCGCACGGCCACGGCCCGCTTGCTCAGCATCAGCCGCACCACCGTCGCCGCGCACTGCCGCAAGGCCGAGGCCGCGCTCCGAGTCAACCTCGGGGACATTCGCACGCGCGCCGCGCTCGACCTCGCCCTTTCGCTCACGGGCCTCGAACCGGACCCGGCCGTCGCGGTCGCGCAGGTGCCACCGAGTCTGGACGAGCTCCTGCGCAGCGATGCGGCCGTATCCTGGGCGGACATCTTTCTGCTTCCCCTCCGCGAGGCCCGGTACCGCGAGGTGTACGCCACCGTGGCGGCCTGGATCGACGCCAACACGGACGCGCAGCGGACGTCCGTCCGCCTCGGTCTGAGCCGTAACACGGTGCGCGCACGACTGCGCACCGCGGAACGTCTGTTGAAGCGGGACCTGCTGACCACGGGCACGGGCATCCATGACGTGGTCCACGCGCTGGCGGTGGCGGAGCTCAGCGACTCGGCATCCTCGGACGTGGCCGCGGGTCTGCTCGTCGGCTGACGGCGGGCCCGGCTTCGCGGCTCCGCCTGACAATCACAAGCCGGTTCGTCAGCTGGAAGCCGGACACATGAAGGCCTCTCCGACGGCACAGGCCGATGCGGTTCGGGAATTCCGGAACGCTCTCGCCTTGTTCGGCCCACAGCCACCCCCCTGCCCCCACGCATCGTCCAGGAGGTTTCGCTCATGCCAGAGCCGGCGATCGACGCCGTCGTGTTCGACGTGCTCGGCACACTCGTCGACGAACCCGCCGGTATCCGCGCCGGCATCCGTGAAGTCGACCCTGCGCTCGGCGACTCCGGGATCGAGCGGCTGTCGGCGCTGCGGCAGCAGCACATCGACCGCGAGCAACGTCGTATCGCCGACGGCGTACGTCCCTACGTCACCAGCGACGCCCTCGACCTGGAGGCCGCCCGGCTCGTCGCCGACGCCGCCGGAGTCGACGACCCGGACGCCGTAGCGGCGCTGGCCCGGTCGGCGACCCGCCCGCCCCCTCGGACAGGTTCGACCTGCACGCCGACGACCTGACCGACCTGGCCGACCAACCGGACCTCGTCGAGGGGTGAAATACCTAGCCGCCGGACGGTGGTTCCCGGGCGGACACGACCACGGCCGCCAGGTCTGCGCCCGCTTGGAGCAGAGCCACACTCCGTGCGGCGATCTGTTCAAGACGCTGCCGCAGGACGCGCTGGATCTCGCCCGGACCGTCGAACCGGTCCAGGGAGTCCATGATCTCGCGGACCGCCGGGATGCCGTGGCCGCTGCTGCGAAGGGCCGCGACGATTCGGGCCGCTCTGATGGCCGCGAGGCCGTAGCGACGGGCGCGTAGTGAGGTCACCCGCTCGGGGAGGACGAGTCCTTCCTGCTCCCAGAACCGCAGTGTCGAGGGACGTACGTCAAGCGCTCGGGAGAGCTCCGTGATCGTCATCGCGTCGCACTCGCTCTCGGGCTCGCGCTCGGGCTCGTACTCGGGCTCGGGCTCGCTCTCGGGTGTCGCCTCGGACTGAATCGCACGCAGCGCTTGCTGGGCGCGCAGAGCCTCTTCACGTTCCCGCGCGAGCCGAACGTGGACCGCGTTCACCGCCGAAGCCGCCTCCACGATCGTCGCGGACCGCAGCTCCGCGAGCATCTGTCTGGCCGCGACGGGACCGACGGCAGCCGCGAGACCTCGGTAGGCGCGAAGGGCCTGCACGTGAATCGGCGCATAGGAGCGGTATCCGTTGTCGGATCGAGCGGCTGGAGGAATGACTCCGAGCCGCTCCAGGTCGCGAACCTGTTGCAGCGAGTACCCCGACTCCCTGGCGACATCGACTGTGCGGAGCCCTGCCCGCGGTGAGCCGCTCTCCGTGCCGTCCATCGCCAACCCCACATAAGCACTTGAAGGTCATGCTTGAACCATGAGTATGGAACAGATCATCGCGACCGTACGGGGCTTCGACGGCGCGCTCGTGGTCGTCCCGGGGCCGGGAAGCGACGCCCCCGAACTGGCATGGGGAGATGCGTTCTTCTATTACGCCCCTGACGGCCGAATGCCGCTGAACGTCCAGCCCTACGGGACGATCGTCACCAGGAACTATCCCGACGACACCGCTTCCGACCTCGATCCTCCCGGCCGCTGGCGGGTGAACATCCATGTCGACCGTGCGACCTTCCGGGAGCTCACCGGGGAGGAACCGCGCCTTCTCAGCCGCCGCCGCGACCACGCGGCCGCCGACACCGTCCTGCCGCACCCGGTCTACGGCGAGCTCGGCTGGGTCTGTGTCGTCAATCCCGGTGAGAACGCCACCGACGTGGTCGTGCGGCTGCTGCGTGACGCCCACGATGCCTCTCGTGCCCGGTTCGACCGTCGACACGAACCGGGAAGGCCGACGGGGTAGGGCTGCGGGGGCGTGCTCAGCGGCTGGGTGAACGGCGGACGGTCAGGATGGCCACGTCGTCGTGTTGGCCGCGGTCGCCCACGAAGACGCGGGAGTCCTCGTACAGTGCGGGTGGCAGTTCGGTGGGGGACAGGTTGAGGTACTTCGCAAGCCGATCGTCGACCGGGTAGAACGTGCCATCGGCGGCCCGGGTCTCGGTGAGGCCGTCGGTGGTCAGCAGCAGCGTCGAGTCCGCCGGGAACGTGAACCAGCCCACGGTGGTCGGCTCCGAAGCCAGTTCGGCGAGACCGAGCGGGACGCCGGAGTCCAGCGAGAGCGTGGTGACGATGCCGTCGTGCAGCAACCGCGGCGGGATGTGCCCGCAGTTGACGACCTGTGCCTCGGCGCCGGGGTCGACGGAGATGACCAGCGCCGTGACGAAACGCTCGTCGTCTCCGCTCTGTTCGGCGTAGGTGTTGTGCCGGACGACCGAGTCGTCCAGGACGTCGACGAGCGCGGTGAGCGTGGGCTCGCGGTGGGCCGCCTCACGGAAGGCACCGATGACGGCGAACGCGGCGCCCACGGCGGCCAGTCCCTTGCCCTGTACGTCACCGATGAGCACCCGCGTCCCCCAGGGCGAGGCGACGACCTCGTAGATGTCGCCGCCGACGAGCCTGTCCTCCTGCACGGGTTCGTAGACGCCGTTGACCAGGACGTCGTCCGTGAGCAGGGGCAAGGGGTGCAGGATGTGCCGCTGCATGGCGGCGGCAGTGGAACGCAGGCGGAGCATCTCGCCCTCACGCTTGACGCGCCGGTGGCAGGCGTAGACGGAGGTCACGGCCAGGGTGAGGGTGAGCAGCACGAGCAGGGCACGGTCGAGCCACCGGTCCACGTCACCGCCTCGCAGCAGGACGGTGAGGGTGACGAACACAGTGGTCCAGGCGGCGACGAACCTTGTCTGCTGGACGGTGCACAGCGCTGACGCCGTTCCCGGCAGGAAGATCAGGAGGCCGAGTAGCCATACTTCGGATTCGGACAGGACGCCGAGAATCTCCACCACGGCCGTCACCGACACCACACCGGTGGCCAGCTCGGTGTTGTTCGGAGGCTCGATCGCGTCGAGGGCGTCGGTGGGCCTCTTTCGGCGGGTACCGATCATGGGGACTCCCGGGCAGGTGGTGACCTCTGCCCACGTTATGCAGGCAGCGCCGCTCGGGGCAGACGCCCCGCCGAGCCCGGTCGGCCCGGCGGGACGGCGGAGGCGGGCGCCATGCCGAGATGACTCGGCTCCTGGGCGCAGTCGGAAGGGGACCGGAACGGACCCGGCCGACACGCCGACGCGCCGACACACCTGCCTGTCCTGTCTTCTCAGCTGACGGGCAGCCCCTCGACGAAGTGCTCCAGATCTTCAGGGCTGGGCCTCAGCACGCCGTCGCGTACGGCCAGGGCCGTGGCCTCGGCGCGCGAGGCGCAGCCGGTCTTGCGGAGGAGGTGCTCGATATGGCTGTGCACCGTCCGTGGGGACAGGAAGAGCGCCTGGGCGATGGCCTGGTTGGTCTGGCCCCTGGCGGCCCGGGTGAGTACTTCCAGCTCGCGGGGGCTCAGGCCGTACGGCAGTTGGGTGGGCGCCGCGGACACCAGTACCGCCCTGCGCGCGAGGGGCGAGCCTGCCGTGCACCGGCGCAGCACCACACGGTGCCAGCCCTGGCCGACCGGCCACAGGACCCGCAAGCGCAGGCCGCCCGAGCCGGCGAACGCCTCCACCAGAGGCCGGAACGCCTCGTCGCCGAGGACTTCGGCGGGGTTTCGGCCCGGGAGGTCGATGACGCCCTCGGCCGTGACGAGGTTCGCTCCCGCGTCCACCGGAAGGTCGTGCAGGTCGCCGGTGTGGGCCGTCGGGTCGGCCAGGGCGCCCAGTGCCGGCAGGACCGAGGCGAGCAGGCAGCGCGCCTCCGTGTCGTACGTGCCCGATCCCTCGATGGACAGGTTGACCAGACCGACCAGACGGCCGTGGTGGCGCAGGGCACCGGTGAGCGCGTCGCGGAACCCGGCCGGCCGGACCCGCTCGGCGTAGAACCAGCCGTTGCGGAAGCGCTGCCCGACGGACGCCGCGTCCTCGGCGTCCTCGGTGATGGAGGGCGGAAGCGTCTGCCGTACGACGTTGGCGTACCAGGGGGTCGAGACGAACTCGGCGGCCAGCGCCTCGGACGTCAGGGCGGCGTAGCCGATGCCGGCGACCTGCAGGTGCGTACCGGTGATCGGATCGATGGTGAGCAGGGTGGCCGCGTCGAGGGGCAGTGCGCGGCCGAGTTCGTGCAGAGCCTGCGCGCAGGCGGAAGCGGTGTCGCGTTCGCGGGTGAGCATGCCGATGCGGGTCGCTGCCGCGAGCTGATGGTGGCTGACCATGCGGGCCTCCGGGAACCCACGACCACGGATGTCGTTTGACTCCTAACGATATGGGTTCCGGGTGGACCGGACAAGGCGTTCACCGTTTCGTGACCGGCTTTCCGCCGGCCGCCGCCGGGCCCCGCGGGAGTCGGTATTTCTACGGATGGCGGGGCGGGACGCCCGGGTCTTTCCTGTTCGGCACAGCCGGATGCCCGACACAGCCGTATCGGGCCGCATCCCCACGGAGAGCCCGCCATGACCAGATCCCCGTACGCTTCCTCGGCCTCACGCCGGCAGTTCCTGGCTCTCTCCGCGGGCGTCGCCGCCACCACCGCGCTGGCCGCCGCGGGTTGCTCCGCACCGGGCGACGGCGCGAGCGCGGCTGAGGCCGCCGGCGCGTCGGAAGGGCGCAGGACCCTCACGAAGATCGGTCTGGACTATCCCTTCACCCAGCTCCCGCTCTACGCGACGCTCGTGAAGCTGTCCACGGCCGCCGCGAAGAAGCGCGACGTCTCGCTGCTGACCACGAGTGACGCGAGCAGCGCCGACACCCAGGCCACCAACCTCACCACGTGGGTCACGCAGAAGGTCCCGGCCATCGTGTCGTTCCCGATGGTCTTCGAGGCCACGGAGGCGATCGCCAAGAGGGCGTTGGACGCGGGGCTGATCTGGGTGACGTACGGCGGCTCGCTGGAGCACCAGAGCGCGGACATCCAGTTCAGCTTCCTCAAGGGCGGCACGCTGCTCGGGGAGGCCGCCGCGAAGTGGGCCAACGAGGAGCTCGGCGGAAAGGGCAAGGTCGCCTTCCTCACCGACAGCACGATCCAGCTCGGCCGGGAACGCACCAAGGGCATGATCGACGCTTTCACGAAGCTCGCGCCCGGCGTCGACGTGGTCGCCCAGGAGCAGGCCATCGACCCCGACACCGGACTGTCGAAGTCCCGTGCCGTCCTCGCCAAGCACCCCGACCTCAACCTCATCCTCGGGGTCACGGACGCCGCCGCGTACGGCGGGTTCAAGGCGCTGCAGCAGACGGGCCGGAAGGCGACCGACGCGAAGACCTTCGTCGGTGGGCAGGACGGAGCGGCCCCGTCCCTCCTCGCCATCAAGCAGGGCACCTTCTACCGCGCCTCGGCCGCCCTGGCCCCGCAGGACATCGCGAACGCCGTCGTCGACGTGCCCCTCGCGGTCGCCGCGGGGAAGTCGAACCCCAGCGCCCAGGTACCGATCACGCTCGTCGGGCGTGGCGACACCGCGAGCATCGACGACCTGCTCGCGCAGAACGCCTAGGGCCCGCCATGACGGATCCGAATCTGCGGATACGCGGGCTGAGCAAGTCCTTCGGCGGTGTCAAAGCCCTCGACGGCGTGGATCTCACCGTCCCGGCCGGTCAGGTGCACGCTCTCCTCGGCCACAACGGTGCCGGCAAGTCCACCCTGATCAAGTGCCTCGGCGGCGCCTTCCCGCCGGACGCGGGCACGATCGAGGTGGGCGGGAGCTCCCACACCCGGCTGAGTCCGCGCGAGTCGATCGCCGCGGGCGTGGCGATCATCTTCCAGACACTCAGCGTCGTCGACTCCCTCACCGTGGCCGAGAACATCTTCCTCGGGCAGGAGTGGACCCGGTACGGCACCGTGCACCGCCGTGCCCAGGAGGAGGTGGCGGCCGGCCTGCTGGAGCGGGTCGCGGCGACCTGCTCGCCACGTGACAGGGTGGGCGATCTCCCCATGGGGCAGCGGCAGTTGGTGGAGATCGCCAAGGCTCTCAGCCGCAGCGCCTCGGTGCTGGTCCTGGACGAACCCACTGCCGCTCTGTCCGGCGCCGAGAGCGCCGCCCTGGCCGAACGCGTCGAAGACCTGCGCACCCAGGGGCTGGCCATCGTGTACGTCACCCACCTGCTGGCCGAGGTGGAGCGGCTGGCGGACGCGGTGACGGTGCTGCGCGACGGCCGGGTCGCCCACCACTCGACGGTGGCGGGCCACACGCGGCGGGAGTTGGTCGACGCCATCGTCGGCCGACCGGAACCCGTGGCGCACGGCACGGCAGCGGGCAGGACAACTGGCGGGGCCGAAGAGCCCGGTGGGGCCGACGAGCTCGGTAGGACCGACGAGCACGGGGCGGCCGACGACGTGGTGGAGGGCATCACGCGCGCCCCCCGTCTCACGGTGCACGGGTTCCGAGGTCCCGGGTTCGGTCCCGTGGAGATCAGCGTCGCCGAGGGCGAGATCGTCGGACTGTACGGGCTGATCGGCTCAGGTCGTACGCGCATCCTGGAGACCCTCTTCGGCAGCCGCCGTGCCTCGGGCGGATCGGTGCGGGTGGGGGAGCGGGCCGTCACGGCGGCCAAGCCCTCCGACGCCCTGGCCGCGGGGATCGCCCTCGTCCCGGCGGACCGGCGCAGACAAGGACTTTTCCCGGTCCTGAGCGCCCAGGACAACGCACTGCTGCCGAGCATCCGTCCGCTCGCCCGGCGCGGGGTGCGTGCGCTGGCCGCCGAGCGGCGGGTCTTCGACGCGCTGTCCCAGGCGGTCGGGCTGCGGCCCGCCCGGCCGCGGCTGTCGGCGGCCGCCTTCTCCGGCGGCAACCAGCAGAAACTCGTCCTGGGCCGGTGGATCAACCAGGCTCGCCGTGTCGAGGTCCTGCTCCTCGACGAGCCCACCCAGGGTGTCGACGTGGGCGCCCGGCAGGAGATCTACCAGGTCGTCTCCTCACTCGCCTCCCAGCGGGGAACGGCCGTGCTGTTCGCCTCCAGTGACCCGGAGGAGGTCGTCGCGCTCGCCCAGCGCTGCCTGATCGTCTCCCGGGGCCGCATCACCGGCGAACTCCGCGGCGCCGAACTCACCGAAGCCGCCCTCCTGTCGGCCGTCCACGAGGCCGACGACACAGGCCCCGCCACCTCGGCCCCCGCCACCTCGGCCCCCGCCACCTCCGCCCCCGCCACCTCCGCCCCCACGACCTCCGCCCCCATGACCTCGGAAGGAGCGGCATGACCACCGCGACCACCGCCCCCGCCGGCCGCCTGACACCGAGCCCCCGCGCCCTGGCGGGAGGCGGACTGAACGCCCTGCGGCGACACCCGCTGCTCCTCGTCCTCGCCCTCATGGTGCTGGTCTTCCAGCTGACCACCGGCAGTTTCCTCGACCCCGGCAACCTGCGCGGGATCGCCACGGACGCGGCCACCCTCGCCATCGTGGCCGTACCGCTGGCCCTGCTCGTCATCAGTGGCTACCTTGACCTCTCGGTCGGCTCCACCCTCGCGCTGGGCGGGCTGGTGGCCGGCTGGCTCGCCGGGCAGCAGCACCAGTCGCCGGCCGTCGCCGTCCTCGGCGCGCTGGCCGTGGGTGCCGCGGTGGGCGCCGTGAACGGCATCCTGTGCTGCTACTTCGGGCTGTCCGCCTTCATCGTGACCCTGGGCATGCTGACGGCGGTGCGCGGACTGGCACAGCAGCTCTTCCCCCTGCCGCTGAGCAGCTTCGGATCCGGGTTCGCCTGGCTCGGCGGATCGCGGATCGCCGGGATCGACGCGCCGGTCTTCATCGCCGCACTCGTTCTCGTGGCGGGCGCGCTGTTCCTGGCGCTCGCCCCGTCCGGGCGGCACGTCTTCGCCATCGGCGTCAACCGGGAGGCCGCCTACCTCTCCGGCATCAACATCCGCCGGACGCCGTACGCGCTGTTCGTCGTCACGGGCGTAGCGGCGGCGCTGGCCGGGGCGATCAAGGCGTCGGTGCTGGACAGCGTGGTCGCCGGGACCTCGGGGGCCGGATTCGAACTGACCGTGCTCACCGCGGTGCTCCTGGGCGGGGTCGCACTCACCGGCGGCTCCGGTTCCATCCTCGGGGTGCTGCTCGGCGTGCTCTTCCTCGGCTGTCTGCAGAACGGGCTGACACTGCTGAGCGTGCCGACGTTCTGGCAGCAGATGGCCCAGGGCACCGCCCTGGTGGCGGGCGCGGCACTCGCCTACTTCGGTCCGCGGCTGACGCGATGACCCCCCACCCCGAGAGGACCCACGTGAACGACAGCGCCCCCTCCCTCATCCTGACCGGCGGTCAGGTCCTGACCATGGACGGTGACTTCACCGTGGCCGAAGGCGTGGCCGTGCACGGCAGGGACATCGTCGCGGTCGGCGGCGACGCCGAGATGCGCGCCCTGGCCGGCCCGGGCACCCGGGTCGTCGAACTCGCCGGCCGGACCGTCCTGCCGGGCATCAACGACTCCCATCTGCACGGGGCGGCTTACGGCATGACGAAGCCACCCTTCGCCCTGGACGTCGGCCATCCGGCGGTCGGTTCGATCACCGACATCGCCACCGCCGTGGAGCGGGCGGTCAGCGAGGCCCGGCCGGGCGAGTGGATCGTGGGGCTGGGCTGGGACGCCGGCTATCTGGCGGAGTGCCTGGCCGACGCCCGGCGGTTCCCGCACCGTCTCGACCTGGACGCGGTGGCGCCGGAGAACCCGGTCTGTCTGACCCACTTCTCCTCACACCTGGTGTGGGTCAACAGCGCCGCGCTGCGCCGGTGCGGCATCGGCCCCGCCAGCGCGCCACCGCCCGGGGGCGTCATCGACACGGACCCCGACGGGGAGCCCACCGGCATCCTGCGGGAGGCGGCGCAGGAGCTCGTCCAGGCCGAACTTCCCTCGCCGACCGTCGCCCAACGGCGTCAGGCCATCCAGGGCGTGGTACGCGAACTGCACTCCCGCGGGATCACCAGCTACACCGAGCCCGGTCTCGGCCCGGGCGGCGCCACGTCCTTCTTCGGCGGGCTGAGCACCGACAACTGGACCGCCTACGCCGACCTCGCCGCGAGCGGCGACCTCCAGGCCCGGGTCAGCGTCCTTCTCCTGCCCGCGCCGATGGGCGGCTCGGCCGACGACGTGCGCAAGGGCCTGGCCGAGCTGCGCCGCCCGGCCTCCGCCGACCCGCGCCTCCTCAACGCCATCGGCGTCAAGATCTTCGCCGACGGGGTGCCGCCCAACCGGACGGCGTGGATGCGTGAACCGTACGCCGACGGAGGCCACGGCGCGCTGTGCGTGCACGGCGAGAGCCCCGCGCTGCAGGTCGACGAACTGTTCGAGATGATCCGTGTCGCCCACGAGGCGGGCTTCCAGCTCGGCGTGCACGTCACCGGGGACCTGGCCATCGACACGGTGGTCGACGCCTTCCTCGCGGCGGACGCTGCCGTGCCGCGCCCCGATGCCCGGCACTACGTCATCCACGGCGACTTCGTCGGCGCGGACAGCCTCGCCAAGCTGGCCTCACGCGGCTACGGGGTCAACATGAACCCGGCCATCAAGTGGACCATCTCCGACCTGATGGACGAGGTGGTCGGCGCCGAGCGCTCCGCCTACCAGTGGCCCGTACGGTCCGCCCTCGACGCCGGGGTCACGGTCTGCGCCAGCTCCGACGCGCCGATCACCGAGCCCGACTGGCGGCAGGGCGTGGCCGCGATGATGCTGCGCGAGTCGAAGGCCAGTGGCCGGCCGAGCGGGCCCGAGCAGTGCGTGCCGCTCGCCGAGGCACTGCGCGCCTACACGGTCCATCCCGCCCGACAGGACTTCGCCGAGGACTGGAAGGGGACCGTCGAGGTCGGCAAGGTCGCGGACCTGTGCGTGCTGGACCGCCCGCTGCTGGACCTGGACCCGCACGCGATCACGGACGCCGAGGTCGATCTCACGGTGTTCGACGGGCGCGTCGTCCACGAGCGCTGAGGGCGGCCGGTGCGTCCGTGGCCGTCGCCTGTCCGCCGTCGGCCGCACCGGCCCCACCGCTCGATCACCCCCCCCCCGAGTAGGGGGCACATGACCTGTCGGCGCCCTCACGGTCGCCGCAAGCGAAGGATGCCCACGATGACCGACACGCCCCGCATGCTGCTCGTCCTCAGCGAGAACTGGACCCTCACCGGCGGCCGGGCGGACCTGTCCGCCGCCGTGCGGTGGGCCCGCGAGGCCGAGGACGCCGGATTCGACTCCGTCATGGTCAGCGAACACATCGTGCTCGGCCCGGACGCCGCCGCCGACGGCATCATGGGCAACCCCCGCGACTACGCCCTGCCGGGCAACCAGGACCCGTACACCCCCTGGCCCAACTCGCTGCTGCTGCTCGCCGCCATCGCCTCCGTCACCGAGCGCCTGCGTCTGGCCGCCGCCGCGGTGCTGGCACCTCTGCGTCATCCGCTGCTGATGGCACGCGAGCTGGGCACCCTGGATCTGATCAGCGAGGGGCGGCTGCTGGTGCAGCCCACGGTCAGCTGGAGCAAGGACGAGTACGACGCCCTGGGAGTGCCCTTCGGGAAGCGGGGTCGACTGCTCGACGAGCACCTGGAGGTCTGGGCGAAGGCCTGGGGGCCGTCCCCGATCTCGCACGACAGCGAGCACTACCCGTTCCGCGACGTCTACTTCGAGCCCAAGGCCTTCCGTCCCGAGGGGCCGAGGCTGTGGTTCGGCGGTCAGCGCCTGCACGGCCCCGTGTTGCGCAGACTCGTGCGCTTCGGCCACGGATTCCACCCGCTGGGCCGGCCGACACCGCAGGACATGCAGGTGCTCAAGGACGCCATGGCCGCGGCCGGCCGGGACATCGCCGAGCTGGAGATGATCGGCGGTACCCAGGCCACGTTCCCCGACGACCACTCCACGGCGGACCTCGGCGCGGCGCTCGCGGTGATCCCGCAGCAGCTGGAACAGGGCTTCACGACGTTCTGCGTCAAGCCGAACCAGTTCATCGACGACCCGGAAGCGATCGGCGCGTTCTGCCGTGACGTGATGCGCCGCGTGGAGGCGCTCACTGCGTGAAGCGGTCGGGCCTCGCGGGGAGCGGACTCTCGGTCGGTACGTCCTTTCGTACAATTTGAGTCCGAACAACATCCGCGACCCACGCACCCTGTGGCCGAAGGAGTGTGCCCATGCCGGGCCAGCGATCCATCGCCGAAGCCGAGAAACTGGCCGAGGCCAAGCTCGGCGGCATCCCGCTGCGCCGGGAGCAGATGGCCGTCGTCGCCAACATCTACCGCGCCGCCTCGGCCGTCCGGCAGCATCTGGAGAACTCCGTGCTGCGCGGGGCGGACCTGACCTGGACGGCGTTCGTCGTGCTCTGGGTGGTCTGGGTGTGGGGCGAGTCGGAGACCCGGCACGTCGCGGAGGAGGCCGGGATCTCCAAGGGCACGCTCACCGGCGTCGCCCGGACGCTGGAGGGGCGGGGGCTGCTGCGGCGGGCCGGCCACCCGTCCGACGGCAGGCTGGTGCTGCTCAGCCTGACCGAGGAGGGCGAGGAGCTGATGCGGCGGCTGTTCCCGGCCTTCAACGAGGAGGAGGCCTTCGTCGCGGGCCGGCTCAGCGACGAGGAGTGCCGGAGCGTCGCGGAGGGGCTGCGCAGGGTCGTGCGTCAGGTCGAGGAAGAGGGTGAGGAGCGCCGCGTCACTCTGCTCGACGGCGCCGAGCCCGCACCCCGCCGCAGCGGACGCCGCGCGAAGGCCTGAAGCCCGGCAGGGCCCGCCTCGACCCCGGCGGTCTGAAGAACCGGTCCGGCCGCCGGCGAGGTGATCCGAGCCGCCCGCCCTGCCTTGCGCCCCGGTGCCGGCGCCGCCGATATCGCCGCAGCCAGACGGGTCTCGCGTCTCCACCAGCAACATGGCCCCGGCCTGGGGGGACCACCGAAGGGGCCCTCTTTCGTCAACCCCCGGGACAAGCCGTCTCGCGAAAGCACGAGGCTAGCGCGGGACACCGCCTGGCTCTCGGCAGTCGCATGCCCAGCCGCCCAGGTGGCCCACCATGTGAGCGGCCAGCGTGGCGGCCGAAGTCATCGCGTCATCCGTGTCTCCTCCCGCCGTCGTGGACAGGAGGAAACCGGCGGCGAACGCGTCTCCTGCGCCTGTGGTGTCGACAACCGACGGCGGTATGACCGCTGTGTACGAACGCAGGCGGCCGTTCTCCGCGACCACGGCGCCCAGGCTCCCGCGGGTCATCACGACTTTCGGACCCGCAGCCGACATGTCGGTCAGCAGGACGAGGGGGCCGGCCTCCGCCAGTTCCGCGAACTCTTCCTCCGTACCGAGGACGAGTTGGCAGCGGGGGACAATTTTCCGCAGTGCGCTCTGATGTAGACGGACCTCTCCCGGCGTAAGCCGTCGCCCGGGAAAATGCGCGGCCAAGTCGGCGTGGGGGCGCCGAACCGTTTCGCCCAGCGTGAGTCCCATGTGTCCGATGGCGGGCGGAGTGGCTAAGTCCGTTTGATCCAGCACCGGATGGCCGATCAGGAGCATTTCCAAGCGAACCCACCTACCCTGGAAAATGATCAGGCTAACAGTCGGTCGCGTCGCTGGATCTATCCACAGGACGGGCGACCGCCGACTGAGTCGGTTTCACGTTCGAGCGGGAGGCAGTCAGTGGCAAGTGGACCGGAGAACCAAGGTCTCGGCAAAGGTCCTCGGCATCAGATTGTCCCCCGTGTTCTCGTTTTCGCACGCAGCGAGGACAGTGTCCTCCTGCTTCGTGGGGCCCCGGACAAAAAGATCTGGCCGGGTCTCTACAACGGAATCGGCGGCCATATCGAACGGGGCGAGGATCCGCTGACGGCTGCGCAGCGGGAGTTGCAGGAGGAGAGCGGGATCATCCTCAAGCCGGACGCCTTCCGGCTGGCCGCGCTCATCAACATCGACATGGGTCCGGGCGACCCCGGGATCATGCTGTTCACGTTCGTCGCGGAGACAGTCGAACAGGAGACGGGCTCGTCCGAGGAGGGCGTGCCCGATTGGCACCGCATCGACCGGTTGGGGGAGTTGCCGCTCGTCGAGGATCTGCCGTGGCTGATCCCGACGGTCGTCAATGAGACTCCCCGTGGGGCCGTTCGCTTCATCCGCTACAGCTACGAGGCCGACGGCAGTCTCAAGATCGAGGAGACTCCTCAGAACTTCGCCTGAGAAGCGCCGCCAACTGGGTGGCGAGGTGACCATTGCTCGGAAGTGCCCGAAATCAAGCGGGTCGTCCTGGACGTGACGTCGAAACCGCCGGGGACGATTGGCTGGGAATGACAGTCTCCGCCGCGATCCTCACCCCTGGTCGGCGGTTTCGGCTTGTGGGGGCGGTGACGGGCAGGGTGAGGGCCCGCTGTCGCGTCGGGTGGGCGCGGGGTTCCACGGCTGTGGGAGATCCTTCGGGCTCGCCGGGACGGGACGTCGTCAGGGGAGCCTGGGCGGCGACGGACTCCGGGCGCGGGCTGCCGGTCACTCGGGGGCGAGGTGGAAGCCGAAGACCCGGGAATACAAGGCGAGTTCTGCCTGCAGGGTGTGGATGACGGTCGCCGCGCCGCGGAAGCCGTGGCCCTCGCCCTCGAAGAGGCGGTGGGTGTAGGGGGTGTCCGAGCCCTCCAGCTGCTTCAGGAACTGTTCGGCCTGGCCGGGTGGGCAAATCGCGTCCTCGGTTCCCTGGAACAGCACGAAAGGGGCGCGGATGCGGTCCGCGCGGTGCACGGGTGAACGCTGCTCGTACAGCTCCCGGCTTTTGGGCCAGGGTCCGATCAGGGTCTCGGCGTAGCGCGATTCGAAGTCGTGGGTGGTGCGCCGCCAGGTGTCGGCGTCGAGGACCGGGAAGTAGATCGCGGCGGCGCGGTAGAGGTCCGGTTCGGCGATCAGGGAGGCCGCCGCCGTCCAGCCGCCCGCGCTGGCCCCGCGAATGGCGATGCGGTCCGGGTCTGCGAGTCCGTCGGCGACGATGCCGCGTGCCGCCGCAGCGCAGTCCTGTACGTCGACCACGCCCCAGGCGCCGCGCAGCCGGTCCCGGTAGGCCCGGCCGAAACCGGTCGAACCGCCGTACTGGACGTCCAGGACGCCGATCCCGCGGCTGGTGAAGTACGTGATGTGGTCGAGTGGAACCAGCGGGCTGCGGTTGGTGGGGCCGCCGTGCGCGAAGACCACGAAGGGCGGCAGTTCGCCGTCGGGGTTGGTCGCGCGCGGGTGGTGCGGCGGGTGGACGTGGGCGTGTACCGGCTCGCCGTCCGGACCGTGATAGGTGCGCAGGTAGGGGGTGGCGGCGAGCGTCCGGCGATCGGTGCGCAGCGGCTCCGGTTCCCTTTGGTGCGGTTCGACCAGGACGACCGTGGGCCTGTGGTCGGGGCCTGCGGCGACCGCTGCGATGCGGTGCCCGTCGGTGGCCGGGGTGCTCCATTGTGTGTACTGGCCGCCGGGGCCGAGGTCGGTGAGATCGCCGTCCGGGGCGAGGATGCCGAGTCTGCGTTCGCTGGTGCCGTGCACGACCGCGATCCCGCCGTCGGACAAGGGCTGGAACCAGCTGGTCCCCATTCGCCAGAGCGCCTCGCCGAACTCCTCGGCCAACGGACACAGATTGCGGGCGGGCCCGCCGGGGGTGACCTCGTACAGGTTCCACCAGCCCTCGGGATCGGTCACGGCGTACAGCCGGCCCGAACCGTCGGCGGCCCATTCCGCCTGGGTGACGGACTGCTGTCGCCCGCCGTCGAGTGCGCGGGTGAGGTTGTGCAGTGTGCCGTCGGGGGAGATCTCGGCGACCATGAGGTCAGTGCTGTCCCAGGGCATTGCCGGGTGGTTCCACCCGATCCAGGCGACGCGCCGGCCGCCGGGTTCGATCCGCGGGCCGGTCATGAAGTCGTGGGTGGACGCCAGGACGCGTACGGCGCTCCGGTCCCCGGCGGCGCGTCCGTCGAGCGGCAGCGCCACGAGGTCGCGATGCACCTGCGCGGGGGTGTCGCCTTCCGTGCGGATGGTCTCGCGCACGCACCAGGCCTCGTCGCCGCGGACGGCGAAGTCGCCGTAGCGACAGGTGGCTTGGACGGTCGCGGGCGGCGTCAGCGGCTCGGGGTCGGTGTTCGGCCGCCACCGGTAGACACGCTGGTCGGTCCAGTGGGTGAAGACGATGCCGTCGGCAGGGTGGGCGGACAGGGCGCGCCAGGGGCGTGCGCCGTACTCGTGGAGGCGGGTGCGCACGTCCCAGCCGGGTGGCAGGACCTGCGCGCCGACGCCGTCCGGGGCGCGGCGCATCAGAGCGCTGCGGCCGCCGTCGTGGGCGAGGGACTCGGTCCACCAGACCTCGTCGCCGACGAAGCCGAGCCATTCCGGCGACGGCATTCCCTCGGCGACGTCGGCGGCACTGAGGCTGGAGGGCCAACTGCCGTAGGGAATCGGTTCTTTGGACTGTGACACGGTTTCACCTCGTCGGGCGTGCGGGGGAGGGCGGCGGCGTGGGGTGACGGGCGAGCAGTCGGCCGATCAGGACGGCCACCGCGTCCTGGTCGTTCGACGGCAGGACCAGGTCTGCGGCGCGGCGCACCTCCGGGGGGGCGTTGGCCGGGGTGGCGCCGAGGCCCGCCAAGCGCAGCATGGCCAGGTCGTTGAGGCCGTCGCCGACCGCCACGGCCGCGTCGAGGGAGATGCCGAGACGGACGCAGATGTGGGTGAGGGCCTGGGGTTTGCCGACGCCCGGTGGCATGAGTTCGACGAAGTGTGGTCCCGAGGCGGTGGCCAGCGCCTCCTGGCCGGTCACTCGTTGGGCCTCGGCCACTACGGCCGCGTCGCAGGCCGTCGCCGTGTGCACGAGGATCTTCGGTACGACGTCGGGCAGTCGCGCCTCGGCGGTCGTGCGCAGGCGTACGACGTGGCTCCAGCGGGCCGCGGCCGGGAGTGGGAAGGGGTCGATGAGGAGGGTGCGGTCGACCAGGTCCAGGGCGCAAGACCAGGTCGGGTGGGCGGAGCGGAGTGCGGCCACGAGCCGCAGGGCTTGTTCCGGGGCGAAGCCCGTGACGTGCGGTGCGCCGGACGCGGGGTCGTGGATCACCGCTCCGTTGCTGTAGGCCCAGTACGTGGCGGCGGGCATCCGGTCGTACACCGCCGCGGGCACGTCACGGCGAGGGCGGGCGGTGAGTACGGCGAGGGCCAGCCCCGCGTCATGGGCCTGGTGGAGTGCGGCGGCCACGGGATCGGTGAGCCTGCCGAGCGAGTCCAGCAGGGTTCCGTCGAGGTCGCTGGCGAGCAGGCGGGGCGCCATTGCTTCCATGATTCCGGCCGCCCTCATCCGGCCGTGGTCGGGATCGCAGCCCGGCGGCGGTTCTCCGGCCGTAGGTGGCACAGCAGCAGGAAGGCGACGCCGATCAGGGCGCAGCAGGCGGTGGAGGCGGCGGCCGGGGATGGTCCCGAGGTCTCCAGGACCACTCCGGCGAGTGCCGAACCCAGCGCGGAGCCCGTGGTGAGGAGTGTGATCAGCCATGCGAACGCCTCGGTCACGGTGCCCTCGGGCGCGAGCGTGTCCACGACCGTGAACGACACCACCAGCAGCGGGGACAGGAACAGGCCGGTGGACAGGCAGATCAGTGCCATGAGCCAGACCGTGGCCATGGTGGCGACGAGCAGGTAGGTCACGGTCAGGCCCACGCCGAAGAGCACCGCCTGGGCGGTGGCGGCCAGCGACCAGGTGCGGCGGCCGTAGACCAACGCGCCGATGAGAGCCCCACACGCCGACAGGGCGAGCAACAGGCCTGCGCCGCCAGGCACTTGGTGACGTTCGGCGTAGGCGACGGCCACGATGTTCAGGCCGCCGATGGCCGCGCCCGCCCCGGCGAGGCCGAGGAAGAGCAGGACCAGCGGGCGGCTGCGCAGCGGACCGAGCCAGTCGCGCCTGCCGGGCTCGCCCCGCCAGTCGCGGGACGGGCGCGAGGTCGCCATGATCGCCGTACCGGCCAGGCACAGGACGGCGGCCAGGATCAGCGCGGCCTCCGGCCTGCCGAGCGCCACGGTGGCCGCGACCAGCAACGGGCCGCCGATGAAGACCAGTTCCTGGGCCGCGGCATCCACGGAGTAGGCACGCTGGACGTCGTCCTGCCCGACCAGATGAGGCCAGAGCGTGCGCAGGCACGGCTCGAGCGGCGGGGCCGCCGCCCCGGCCAGGGCGGCGCCCAGCAGCACCGGTACCGGCTCGGTGGGCAGCAGGGCGACGACGAGCGTGCCGCAGACCGACAGCAGGGCGCCGACGATCAGTACGTTGGTCTGGCCGCGCTGGTCGACCAGGCGGCCGAGCACCGGTCCGCCGACGGCGCCCGCGACGGCGAGCACCGCGGTGGCCATGCCCACGAACCGGAAGTCCGCGTCGTGGGCGCGCAGGGTGAGCGTCATGGCGAGCGCCGTCATCGCGGTGGGCAGTCGTCCGATCAGCGAACCGCCGAGGGCGCGCGGAACGGACGGTCTGCGCAGCAGCCCTAGATAGCTCACGGTGTGGGTTCCCCTTCGAGGAAGCGCAGGGAGAGGCCGGCCAGCACGTCCTGCTCGAAGTGCAGTACGAGGTCCGCGACACCGGTCAGTTCGGTGTCGGGCGGGCGATGGCTGAGCGGTATCCACAGCCATCCGGTGTCCAGCCAGGCATGGCCCACGGTCTCCTCGTCGCGGGCCTGCGGCATGGCCGCTGCGACGTGCTGGGGCAACTCGCGTACGTCGATGGCGCAGACCTGGTCGCCTTCGGCGATGCTCACGGAGACCTCGGCCCGGAACTCGACGCGGGTTCGCACCGACGTCGCTGAGCGGCCTTCCCTGCCACCCGGTTGGGGCTGCTCGGCCTGGAAAACACCTGAATCCGCGTCCCATTGGGTGACGAAACTGTGCTGCGCCATGGCAAGGCTCCCATCAGGTGGCGGGATCACGCCCCGCGTCACACGTGCTGAAGGCGTTCGAAACCCGTCGCGGGTGGGGTGCCCAGGCGGGCCGGGCGCAGTTCGACCTCGCCGAGCACGGTGTCCGGAGGGGTCGAGGCCACCCAGGACACCACTGAGGCGACCGATTCGACGCTCATCTTGGTCTCCGCGAAGTCGTCGTCGAAGTTGCGGATGGCGCCGGGGTTGAGCAGCGTGGTGCGCACGCCCCGGGGGCGTTCCTCCATCAGCAGCACCTCGGCGATGGAGCGCAGCGCCGCCTTGGTCGCGCAGTAGGCCACCCCGCCCTCGAACGGCCGGTCGCCGGCGTGGGAGCCCATCAGGACGATGTGGCCGCCCGCGGCCCGCAGCGCGGGCAGTGCCGCCTGGATGATGCGTACGTTGGCGGTGAGGTTGACCGCGACGGCGCTGTCCCAGTCGGCGGGAGCCAGTTCGCCGAGCGTGCCGAGGCTGCGGGTGACGGCGTTGAGGACGAGGAGGTCGAGTCCGGGCACGTCGGCGAGGACGGCGCGGGCCGCGTCGTATGCCGCCTGCCCGTCGGCGAAGTCGGCCGTCAAGGGGTCGGTGTGGTCGGGGCAGGAGCGCCGGTTCAGGCAGTGCACCTGGAAGCCGTCCGTGGTGAGCCGGTCGCGGATGCCGCGGCCCGTGCCCCGGTTCGCGCCCGTCACCAGGGCCTGTCGCCTACGCATGGGTGATGATCCGCATGAGCTCGGTCCACCGCTTGATGATGTCCGCACCGCTGGCGCCCTGGCGGAACAGGTCCTTGTCGTAGCACTCGCCGGCGGTGGTGCGCAGGCGCATGCAGTCGGGAGATATCTCGGAGTTGATGACCGCGCCCCGCTCCTTGTCCGGTGCGATGACCAGGCAGAAGTCCCACAGGTCCAGGGGGGCCAGGAGACTGCGGAGCACCGCGTTGCAGCGCTGGGCGAGCGCGTGGTGGACGTCGACGTCGACGCCGAGCAGGCGGAGGTAGTCCTCGCCGATGGGCTGGTCCTCGGGGTCGGTGCGGTAGTCGAACTTGACAACGGGGCGTTCGAGTTGCTGCCCCTCGGTGAACAGGCCGGGGTACTTGCGGATGGTGGATCCGGTGGCGCGGTTCTTGACGATGACCTCGAAGGGCGAGGCCGGCCGGTAGTCGGCGAGATAGGACAGCGGGCCGGTCCGCTCGCGGAACACGGTGTGCACGCCCTCGGCGGCCAGTCGGCCCGAGACGTACTCGAAGAAATCGAGGCGTAGTTCGGCCGTGCCGTCGATCAATTCGTCGCGGTCGTAGGTGAAGCTCCGCAGGGACGGAATCATCTCGACCAGACAGGTGTCGTCGTCGAGCAGCCATACCTTCTTGCTGCGTCCCTCAATGTCGGGTGTGCGGGACATCACATCAGAATTCATGGCGGAATCCATTCTGAGACGTGGTGCATGCGAGCAGGGGGAACGACGGCTCACCGGTTCGAAAGCCGAAGGGAAAGGCTCATGGGAAAGGCGCGCAGAAGAAGCGCGTAACTTTTGGTGAAGGTCTCGCGATACGCGAGAGGCGCTGGTCGATCAGGCCCCTCAAGCGTATTTCAACATGAACCCTAGCCGCGCTGTCGATTGCTCGTCAACCTGCTTGTGGGATATCGAGAAATAAACCTCAAACGGATTCCGCCGGCGCCGTAATCGCGTTTACGTCCTTGTTCGCGTGCAATTGGCGACGGCCCAGGAACAGCAGCGTCACCGTCAGCGTGACCCCAAGGGCCCCGCAGGCCGCGCCCCAGTGTTCGTCGGCGCGTTGCAGGACGCCTCCGGTGACCGCGGAGCCCGCGGACGTGCCTGCCGCGAACAGGGTGATGAGCCAGGCGAAGGCCTCTGTCGTGGTGCCGGTCGGCGCTAGGTCGCCGACCAGCATGAAGGTGGTGGCGAGCAGCGGCGCGAGGAACAGCCCGGTGAGGACAATCAGGGGAGCCATGAGCGGTGCGGGGGGCAGCAGGACCAGGAGCGCGTAGCCCGACAGCAGCCCCAGGGCGATCACCAGCGCGCGACGCGGCAGCGGAGTCGCCCAGGTGCGCGCGCCGTAGACCAGGACGCCGACGAGGGAGCCGCCCGCGTGCAGGGCGAGGAGCGCCGGCGCACCCCCGGGGAAGCCGCGGTGTTCCGCGTAGTGGACGACGAGGATGTTGAGGGTGCCGATGGCGAAGCCGACGCCGGCCAGGCACACCAGCAGCAGGACCAGGCCGCGTTCGCGCAGCGGGCCCAGCCAGTCGGCCGACCTCGCCATGGGCCGCCACCGCCGGGAGGGTTCGGCCGTGACCACGATCAGCACGCCGACCAGGCCCAGCACCGCCTGTGCCCACAGCACCGCGGTGGGCGTGGCCACGGCCAGCGTGCCCGCCACCACCAACGGGCCCGCCACGAAGACCAGTTCCTGGGCACTGGAGTCCAGCGCGTAGGCGGACTCCAAGTCCTTCTGCGGCACGAGGTCCGGCCACAGTGCCCGCAGACAGGGTTCCAGCGGCGGAGTCGCGGCACCGGCGAGCGCGGCACCGATGATCACCAGTGCCTCGCGGTCGGGCGTCGCGGCGATGGCGATGAACCCGACCGCGGCCAACAGTGCCGTGGCGGCCAGGATCGCGGTCTGTCCGCGCCGGTCCACCCAGCGGCCCACGACCGGCGCACCCAGCGCCGACGAGACGGCGAACGTACCGGCCGCGAGTCCCACGAAGCCGTACGAGGCGCCACTGTCGCGCAGCGCCAGCGGGATGGCGAGCGCGGCCATCGCCGACGGCAGCCGTCCCACCCAACTGCCCGTCAGGAGCCGGAAGACCGAGGGACGTCGGATTACGTGCAGGTAAGGCATGCGTCTTCCTCGGGTCGGTGAGCGCCGGTCTCCGGCCGCGGACCTGACTGTGCCGGTGGCGCACCACCGGCAGGGGAGATCATTTCGTAAGGTTTCTGCCTGGCTGAGAGTCCTGTCAAGAGCGGGTCCGGGGCGGATGGAACAGTTCCGGCCGGTCCGCGCCCGCCGTGAGGCGGTACGTCAGGACGCATCGCCACTGCTTTCAGGGCGCCGGCGATCCGCTGGGCCAGATGCCTGGCGGACCGGTCGGTGTGCTGCGCGATCCGGGTGCGGCAACTGAAGCCGTCGGCAAGGACCAGGGTGGCCGACGACCGGCACGCCCGTGCGGACCGCGGGCGCCAGGGCCCGCACCGTGCGCCGGGCGACCTGGGCGCTCCCCAGCCGGGCGGTGGAATCAAGGTCAGCCCGCGGCACTGGTTCCCGCGCGACACCCGGAAACCGAGGAACCGGCGTTCTCCGGCACGGTCACCGCGGATCGCAACACATCAGGCGTGAAATGATCGTTGAACGACTCGACCCACAGCAGCACCGGCCCCCGTTGCCCGTCACCGGCCGGCGAGCGGGTCCGGAACCAGGCACGGAAGGTCTGCTCCCCGAACCGGGGCAGCTCCTGCTTCACGGCCGTGGACACGCCGACCGGGGCATTCGAGGGGTCCGCGCGCTACCAGCGGACGCGCTCCGTGCGAACCATCGGCCGTGACTGTCACATCCGTGGGGACGCAATCGTCTTCAGGAGTGTGCCCGTGATGTCTCAGCGGAAGTGGAACTCGATGAAACGCTGGTCCACCAAGGATCTGTACACACTGACACCGCCCGCCGACGGCCGTCCCGGTGACGCCATCCTGACGTTCACGGACCGCTACTCCGTCTTCGACTTCGGCGTCATGCCCGACGAGATACCGGGCAAGGGACGGGCCACCTGCGCGATGGCGGTGAAGTCCTTCGGACTGCTGCACGACGCAGGGATCCCGACCCACTTCCTCGAGCAGGTCTCGGACAACGCCATCCGCGTCAAGCTCCTCGACATCGACCTCGAGGGCCGCCGGGCGCGCACCGGGCCGGGCGGCATGATCCCGCTGCAGGTGGTGTACCGCAACGCCCTGCCCCGGGAGTCCTCCGTGCACCGCCGCGTCGCGGCCGGGCGCCTCGACGCCGCCCTCGTACCGGACCGGCGCGAGCCCGGCTCGCCCTGGCTCGCGGAGACGATGGTCGAGTTCACCACCAAGTTCGAGGAGACCGACCGTTTCGTGACCCGCACGGAGGCGGCGGCCGTCGGCCGGATCGAGGACGAGGACATCGCCGCGATCGTCAAGCGGGCGCAGCAACTGGCCGCCCTCCTCACCGCGCACTGCGCCAGCACCGGCATGCAACTCGTCGACGGAAAAGCCGAGTTCGGCTTCGACGAGACCGGCACCCCCATCGTCATCGACCACGCGGGCACTCCCGACGAGAACCGCTTCTATTACGACGGCGTACCCGTCTGCAAGGAACTCCTGCGCCATCTCCACCCCGGCCTGCGCGAGGTCGTCCAGTCCTGCGTCCGCGACGGACTGCCCCGCGCGAACTGGCCGCGCCCCGAACCCCTCGCCCGCACCACCATCGCCGCGGTGTCCGAGGTCTACGCCGCCCTCACCGACGTATGGACCACACCCGGTGACCCGGCCCGACGACGTCTGACGGCCGCGGTGCGGGAGTTCACCGACGCAACCGGCGCCCGGCTCGAGGAGCGGACCGGACTGTGAACCGTTACGAACCCGCCGTACGGGTCTGTGCGCCCGCCCGCCTCAGCTTCACCCTCATCAGCCTCGACGGCACCTCGATGCGCCGCAACGGCATCGCCGCCATGGCGGTCGACCGCCCTGGGCTCACCGCCGACGTACGCGCCCGCGCCGACGGCGACACCCAGGTCCGGGGAGTCGCCGAAGAGACGGCCCGCGAACTGACCAACGCCCTCACGACTCTCCAGCGGCTGTGGGACGGCCCGCCCACCGAGGTCACGGTGACCGAACCGCTGCCCCAGCACAGCGGTTTCGGCTCCAAGACCAACACCCTCCTGGCCATCGGCCGCGCCTACGGAAACCTCTGCGGCCGTCGGCCCGAACTGCGCGAACTGGCCCGGATCCTGGGCCGCGGCCGGACCTCCGGCGCCAGCACCGGGCTTGCCGAGTACGGCGGCTTCCTCGTTGACGGCGGACACGTCAACCCGCCGGAGTTCGCGAAGGATCCGCACGCCTACCTCAGGCCCAGCCGCTTCGCCCAGGACGTCCCCCCGCCCAGACCCGTGGTCCGCCTCGACTTCCCCGACTGGCCCGTCCTGGTCATGCTCACCCACGGCCGGCACCTGGGCGGCCAGGAGGAACTCGCCTGGTTCCAGCGGGTCACCCCGATTCCGCCCGAGGAGTCGTGGCGCACCTCCCACCTGGTCTTCATGGGGCTCGCCCCGGCCGTCCTGGAACGGGACTTCGACGCCTTCTGCGCCGCCGTCGACGCGATCACCTTCACCGGTCACTTCAAGCAGGCCCAGATCGCCTTCCAGGGCGAGGCCGTGACAAAGGTCCTCGACGAGGGGCGCGCCGAGCCGTCGATCGGCGCGATCGCGCTCAGTGTCACGGGCCCCGCCTGCTTCGCCTTCCCGCACGACACCGAGGTGGCCGCACGCTGGGCCAAGGACCTGCAACGCCGCGGTCTGATCCGGGACTTCTGGTTCACCACGGCCAACAACGACGGACTGCGCACCACTGCCTCGCAGTGAGGACGGCGCACACGACGGACTGCGCACCACTGCCTCGCACGAGGCAGCCGCAGCGACACGGATCGGAACACGAAGCGATGAACGCGCACATCCCCGACGTCCTGGCGTCCCGCTACGCCTCCAAGGAACTCACCACCCTCTGGTCGCACGAGCACAAGATCATGCTCGAGCGCAGGCTGTGGCTGGCCGTCCTGACCGCCCAGAGCGAGTTGGGCATCGACGTGCCGGACCGGGTGATCTCCGACTACGAGAAGGTCGCCGACGTCATAGACCTGGAGTCCATCGCCCGGCGAGAGAGGGTCACCCGGCACGATGTGAAGGCCCGGATCGAGGAGTTCAACGCCCTCGCCGGCCATGAGCACATCCACAAGGGCATGACCTCCCGCGACCTGACCGAGAACGTGGAGCAACTCCAGATCCGCGACAGCCTGTTGCTCGTACGGGATCGCTGTGTCGCCCTCCTGGTCCGGCTCGGCGGACTGGCCCGGCAGCACGCCGCCCAGGTCATGGCGGCCCGCTCGCACAATGTCGCCGCCCAGTCCACGACTCTGGGCAAGCGCTTCGCCACGGTCGCCGAGGAGGTCCTGGTCGCCTACGCGCGCCTGGAGGAGCTCATCGGCCGCTATCCCATGCGGGGCATCAAAGGCCCCGTCGGCACCGCCCAGGACATGCTCGACCTGCTCGGCGGCGACCGGGAACGGCTGACCGGGCTGGAGGATCGCATCGCCGCCCACCTCGGCTTCACGCACCGCTTCACCAGTGTCGGCCAGGTATACCCGCGCTCGCTCGACTACGAAGTCCTCACCCTGCTCGTGCAGTTGGCGGCCGGACCGTCCTCGCTGGCCCGCTCGATCAGGCTGATGGCCGGCGACGAACTCGTCACCGAGGGCTTCGCCGAGGGGCAGGTCGGCTCCTCCGCGATGCCGCACAAGATGAACTCCCGCTCCTGCGAGCGCGTCAACGGCCTGATGATCGTGCTGCGCGGCTTCGCGTCCATGGCCGCCGAGCTCTCCGGCGATCAGTGGAACGAAGGCGACGTGTCCTGCTCGGTGGTCCGTCGGGTCGCCCTGCCCGACGCGTTCTTCGCCTTCGACGGGATGCTGGAGACCCTGCTGACCGTCCTCGACGAGTTCGAGGTGTTCCCGTCGGTGATCGACGCCGAACTGGAGCGGTATCTGCCGTTCCTGGCCACGACGAAGATGCTGATGGCCGCCGTGCGCGCCGGGGTGGGCCGGGAGACCGCGCACGAGGTCATCAAGGAGCACGCGGTCGGCGCCGCGCTGGCGATGCGCTCCGAAGGTGCGGACAACCTGCTCCTCGACCGGCTCGCGGCCGACGAGCGCTTCCCGCTCGACCGGGCCCAACTGGACGAACTCCTCGCCGACCGCGTCGGGTTCACCGGTTCCGCCGCCGAGCAGATCGCCACCGTGACGTCCCGCATCGACGAGATCGCCGGGCGGCGCCCCGAGGCCGCGCGGTACATGCCGGGGCAGCTGCTCTAGAGCCTGTCCGGCTTTGAGCCTCCTCCCCTCTCTCCTCTCATCTCGAGTCCCCTGAATTCACTTCGAAGGAACGGGCTTCCGTGCGAGATCGCGAAACCGACACCATCGTGCTCGGCTCCGGCGGAGCCGGGCTGCTCGCGGCCTGCCGGGCCGCCGACGCCGGACGGCGGGTCGTCGTCCTCGAACGTACACCGGTGCTCGGCGGCACGACCGCCGTGTCCGGGGGCATGATCTGGGTACCGAACAGCTCCGTGATGCGCGAGCACGACCTGCCCGACTCGCCCGAGGACGCCCTGCGTTATCTGGAGCTGGTCACCGAGGGCGCGGTCGAGCGGTGGCGCCTTGAGCGGTACGTCGAGACCGCGCCGGAGATGGTCGACTACCTGCACGCCAAGACCCCGGTGCGGCTCTTCCCGATCGACCGGCCCGACTACCACTCCGACTGGCCGGGCGCCCGGGACGTCGGCCGCACCCTGGACAACGTCCCCTTCCCGACGGCGGACCGCCCCGGACTGACCGAACGTCTGCGCAAGGGCAGTCACTTCGACGCGATCACCTACGACGAGCGCAACCGCTGGCGCGACCCGGAGCTGTACGACCACGAACTCGTCGCCCGCCGCCGGGCCGAGGGCGTGCTCACGGTCGGCGCCGCGCTCGCGGCGGCCCTCGTGGCGGGCTGCGACGACCGGGGCGTGACGTTCGTGACCGGCGTCCGGGGCCGGGAACTGCTCGTCGAGGACGGCCGGGTGGCCGGCGTACGCGCCGAGACCGACGAGGGGCCCGTGGAGTACCGGGCGCGTGACGGGGTCGTACTGGCCAGTGGCGGCTACGAGTGGCACGAGCGGCTCAAGCGCACCCACCTCGGCGTGGCGGGCACCCGGCCCATCAGCCCGCCCTGGAACCACGGCGACGGCCTGCTGATGGCGCTGCGCGCCGGGGCGGCGCTGGACAACATGGGGCAGGCCTGGTGGGTGCCCGCGATCGGCGTACCGGGGGAGACGTACGACGGCGAGCCGTTGTCGCGGCACCTGGTCCCCGAGCGCTGTCTGCCCGGGTCCATCATGGTCAACCGGCAGGGCCGCCGCTTCGTCAACGAGGCCGTCAACTACAACGACATCACCAAGGCGTTTTTGACCTTCGACCCCACCCGGCACGAGTACCCCAACGCACCCGCCTGGCTGGTGTTCGACGAGGGGTTCCGCAGCCGCTACGCCCTCGCCGGCGTACAGCCCTCGGACCCCGTTCCCGACTGGTACGAGCGGGGCGGCACCCCGGCCGAACTGGCGGATCGCATCGGCGTAGACGCGGACGGCCTCACCGCCACCCTTGCCGCCTTCGACCGGTACGCGGCCGAGGGCGAGGACCCGGAGTTCGGTCGCGGCGCCACCAGCCACGACCGTTACTACGGCGACCACCGGTGGACACCCAACCCGTGCCTCGGACCGCTCACCGAGCGGCCCTTCTACGCCATCCGTGTCGAGCCCGGCATGATCGGCACCAAGGGCGGTCTGCTCACCGACGCCGACGGGCGGGTGCTGGACCACGACGATGCCCCGATCCCGGGCCTGTTCGCCTGCGGCAACGTGGCCTCCGGCCCCTTCGGCCCCGGCTACCCCGGCTCGGGCGGCACCCTCGGCCCAGCCCTCGTGGGCGGCTATCTGTGCGGAGCCGCCGCCGCGCGTGGTGGGGAGCGCCGATGAGAGCCGTGGTGGTCGGCGCCGGCGCGATCGGCAGCTGCGTGGCGCTCAACCTGGCCGAACAGGGGGTGCGGGTCGTCCTGGTCGACGGGCAGGACCTCGGCACGGGCCTGTCCGCGCACGGGTTCGGCTGGGTGAACGCGGTGGACAACGGGTCGGCGCCCTACTACGCGCTCACCCTGGAGAGCCAGCGAGCGCACGACCGGCTCGCCGCCCGCACCGACGGCGCGCCCTGGCTGTTCCGGCACGGCAACCTGCACTGGGCGCACACGGCGGACCAGGCCCTGCGGCTGCGCGCGGTAGCGGACGGCTACCGCGCGCTCGACTACCCCGTCGAGGAGGTCGACGCCGGGTACGCCCGGCGGGACCTGCAACCGGGGCTCGCCCTGGACGGCGTACACGGCCCGCTGTTCCACTACCCGGCGGACGCGCATGTGATCAGCGACCGCTTCCTGGCCGCCGTGCAGGACAAGGGCCGACGGGCGGGCGTGGAGATCCGCACAGGGGATCCGGTCACCGGGTTCCTCGGGGTCGGCCCGGTGCGCGGGGTCAGGCTCGCCTCCGGCGGGACGGTGACCGCCGACGCCGTCGTCACCTGTGCGGGACGGGGCACGGCGGAGCTGCTGCGGCAGGTCGGCGCGCATGTTCCGCTCGTGGAGCCGGGGGACTCGCGGGCCCTGACGCTGGGCCTGCTGGTGCGGACTTCGCCGGTTCCGGTACGCGTGGAACGCATCCTGCACGCACCGGAGTTGAGCGTGCGGCCGCACAGCGACGGCCGACTCGTCCTGCACTGCCACGACGTGGACCACGAGTTGGTCCCCGGGACGCACGAGGAGCTGGCCGCGCAGGGCCGCCGGGCGGCGCGGCGGGTGCTCGGCCGGCTCGGTGACGTACTCCCCGGCGCCGAGCGCGGAGTCGAGGTGGAGTCGGCGTACACCGGTGTCCGGCCGATGCCGGCCGATGGGATGAGCGTCCTCGGCTGGGTCCCCGACGTGCCCTCGCTGTACGTGGTGGTCACGCACAGCGGCCTCACCCTCGCACCCCTGCTGGGGGAGATCGTCGCCCAGGAGGTCCGCGGCGAGCGGTCCTCACTGGCCAAGGCGTTCCGCCCCGAGCGTTTCGCCACCCCAGGGCAGTACTGACGCGAAGCACGAAGCCCCCGTGCCCGAGGAATCCCTTGGGCACGGGGGCTTGAGGCGTTGCGGAGGCCCCCTGGCCCGCATGTGCGCCGGCCCGTGCGTGACTACGGCAGTCATGGACAACAGCCCGCATACGACGCCGCCGCCCCGTGCTCCCGTACGGGAAGACCGGGGCGGCGGCGTCGAGTCAGGCGGTGAGGCGGCGGGTCAGTTCGGCCGGGCGGGCGGCCCGGGGGGTGTTGCTGCTGGCCAGGAAGCGCGGCACGCCGTCGGTGACGACCGCGGAGATGCCGGGGATGTTGCCGAGGGTCATGGCGTCCGCGGCGGTCGTGGCGGTGGAGCCGCGGGGAGCGTCGAGGACGACGAGATCGGCCTCCGCCCCCACCCGCAGGCGGCCGGCGGGCAGTCCCCAGACGTCCGCGACATTGCCCGTGGCCAGGGCCCAGGCCTCCGCGGGTGCGAGCGGGGACAGCGCGGAGAGCTCCACGACCGTCTTCAGCACGGCCAGCGGGATCACACCGAAGCCTGACGGGGTGTCGGAGCCCAGCACGATCCGGCCCAGCGCGTTCTCCGCGTGGGCGCGCTCGACGATGCGCAGGGCGGCACGCACGTTGCCGGCCTGGACGAGCTGGAGAGCCATGCCGCTCTCGGCGAACAGCCGGTCCACGTCGTGGTCGGGCAGCGCGGTCGGGCCGCCGTTGGCGTGCCCGCACACGTCCGGGTCGAGTGCCAGCAGATCATCGGCGCCCAGCGACGCGGAGCCCGCCGCGCTGGCGCCCCCCGCATGGCACATGACGAGGATGCCGCGGTCCTTGGCCCAGCGGATCTGCTCCACTCCGTCCCGGGCCTTCTCGTACGCGCCGAACCCGAACTTGGCCAGCCACACACCGCACTGTGCCAGCTCATCGAAGTCGGCCTCGGTCAGGGTGGGTTCGAGCAGTACGTTCCCGGCGTGCACCCGCATCCCGCCGGGCCGGAACCGTTCGAAGCTCGCGTGCGCGGCCACGGCCAGCGCCTTCACCCCGGCCCGGTCCCGGGGTCGGCCCGGCACATGCACCTCACCCGCCGAGATGGTCCGCGTGATCCCGCCGTGGACGTACCCCGCCAGGTAGTCCACGGCCCGCTGTCGCGGCGAGTAGTCGCCGAAGGTGACGTGCCCGTGCGAGTCGATGAGGCCGGGAGCCACGGTGGCGCCTGCCGCGTCGAGCACCTCGTCGGCTGCGGCGAGCGGCTCCAGCAGCTCGGCCGCCCGCCCTACCGCGGTGATGATCCCGTCCGTGCTCAGGACCGTGTCGGCTCCCTCGATCCGCGGGTCGGCGAGGTCGCCCGAGAACAGGCATCCGGCGCCGGTGACGGCGAGCGTGCCCATCGCGTCATCCCTCGCTCTCTGCCCGCGCGGACGGCGGCACCGGCAGGCCGAGTTGCTCGCGCAGCGTGCGCCCGGCGTACTCCTTGCGAAACAGCCCACGGTGCTGCAGCACCGGCACGACCAGTTCGGTGAAGGCGGTGACGGAACCGGGCACATAGGCGGGGTAGATGTTGAAACCGTCGGCGGCGCCGTCCTCGCACCACTCCTGGATCATGTCGGCGACCTCCTCCGGGTTGCCGACCACGACGTGCGAGAGCTGGGTGGGGGTGGCGTGCACCAGGTCGCCGTAGGTGATCCGCTGCGGCCCGTTCGCGGTGCGCCGGGTCAGCCGGGTGATCTCGGCCAGCCTGCGGGCGCCCTCCTCGGAGACCTGGGCCAGGGTGTCGGCGGGGACCTCGGCTGCGAGGTCGTGGCCGCGCACGTCCACGCCGAAGGCCTGGCTCGCGGAGCTGAGGTTGCGCCGGTACCCCTCTCCGATGCCGCCCTTGCGGATCAGCTCGCCGACCTCCTGCTCCGGGTCGAGCACGTACAGGTCGTTGAGCCGGTCGTGGAGCGCGACCGCCTCCTCGGTGGTCGGCGCGACGATAGGAGTGAGACCGGGCAGCACCTTGACCTGGTCGGCGCGGCCGTAACGGGCCGCGCGGGCGCGGATGTCCGCGTAGTACGCCTTGCGATCGGCGAACGTCGCCTGTGGTCCGGCGAAGACGATGTCGGAGGCCCGGGCGGCCAGCTCCCGCGCCTGGTCGGAGGTGCCGGCGTTGAACAGCACGACATGCCCCTGCGGCGGCCGCGCCACGTCCAGCGGGCCGTCCACGGAGAAGAACGGTCCGCGGTGGCCGATGGGGAGCGGCTCCTGCCCCTCCAGTTCCGCCGCGCCGTCCCACAGGGCGCGCACCACCTGGAGGCACTCCTCGGCCCACTCGTAACGCTTGCCCGTGTCCCAGTGGGCGTCGCGGCTGAAGTTGAGGGCGGCGGCGGCATCGGCGCCCGTGACCAGGTTCCACGCCGCCCGGCCCTCGCTGACCAGGTCGAGCGAGGCCAGGTGGCGGGCGATGGAATAGGGGTCGGAGTAGGTGGGGTTGGCGGTGACCACGATGCCGATGTGCGTCGTGGCGGCGGCGATCGCGGTGGCCGTGGTGTAGGGCTCCAGGCGCGAGATCTGCGCCGGGTTGCTGTGCTGCAGGGAGGGATCGCAGGCCAGCCGGTCGCCCAGGAACACGAAGTCCAACTTGGCCCGTTCCGCCTCCGCGCTGACCTCCTGGATGAGGGCGATGTCGTAGGCGGCGTCGGCCTGGGCCTCCGGGTGGCGCCAGCCCGCGGCGTGGGTGCCGGTCGCCCAGAACATCAGGCCGAGATGCAGCGTTCGCTCAGTGGGCATGTTCATCAGCCTCTCGTGGTGCCGGCCGCGGCCGAGCGTTCGACGATCCGGTTCGCGGGCCTGCTCAGGCCGAAACGCCCGCGCAGCGTGTCGGCGGCCGCGAACTCGTTGCGCAACCGCTCGTCGGCCCGCAGCCTGGGCAGGACCAGGTCGGTGAAGGTCTCCAGGGGGACGGACGGCGGGAAGCGCAGGGTGAACCCGTCGACCAGACCCCGCTCGATCCAGCCCGCGAGGCGCTCGGCGACCTGCAGTTCGTCGCCCACGACAACGCCCCGGGTCGCGTCGGAGGCGGGTGCCCCCGCGCGCGCGTGGAGTTCGTGGGCGTACGCCTCGGTCTCGGCGACGAAGGGGCTGACGACGGCCACCACCGGGCGCGATCCGGCCGCTTGGCGAGCCGTGGCCGCCGACTCCGGATCCCCGACGGTCAGGACGTCGGCCGCGGGCGCGAGCTGCCGGTCGGCCGCGGGCGCGAACACGACCGGGTGTCCCTGGGGCGGGCGAACCACGTTGAGCGGCCCGCGCACCTTGAAGACCTGGCCCTCGGAGGTCAGCGTATGGATGCGGGCGGGGTCGATGAACCGGCCCGTTGCCTTGTCGTGGATGAACGCCCCGTCCTCCCAGGTGTCCCAGAGGTCCTGGACGAGGGGGATGAACTCGGCGGCCCGGGCGTCGCGGTCGACGGCCGGATCCACGCCTTCCCTGCGGTGGTTGGCGTCGGCCGCCGGGTCGGGCTCGCTGATCACCTGCCAGCCCGACCGGCCGTGGCTGATGTGGTCGAGCGAGGCGACAGTACGCGCCAGGTGGTACGGCTCGCAGTAGGCGATCGCCGCATTGGTGACCAGGCCGACCCGCGTCGTCTTCGCCGCCAGCAGCGCCGCCGTGACCATCGACCACGGGGCGCCGGTGCCGGCCGGCCGAGCGGCGGGACGGTCGTCGAGGACGAGGTAGTCGACCCCACCCGCCTCGGCTGCTCCGGCCGCTGTGACGAGTGATCGAACGGGGTCCCTGAACCCCGTTCCTGGAAGTTCGTATCCGAGGATCATGCTGGTGTTTCCCCTCGAGTGCGTCGTCCCGCATGAGTCGTCCGCGTATGAGGTGAGGGATGGAGAGTGCGCGTCCCTCGACTCGCCGGAGGAAGGATCCACATGGGCCGGACTGGGAAGTCGTCTGGGGTGAGGCTGAGTTGTCGCGTTCGCGGCTCGGGTGGCCGGCTGCGGGAGAAGACGCGTATCAGCGGCTGAGCCGATGAAGGCCGGCGCCCAAGCGTCCCGTCAGTTCTGCCGGAGAAGCTAACACGATCTTGAACCCGGCATCAAGGGACTCCGATGAACGCTCACTGAACTCGTCTGAGGTGCCGGGCAATTGGGGCTGACGGGCTCTCAAACATCTAACTGCACAAGAGAAGTTGTGGGATTCTACGACTCGAGGACCCTGGACTCGTTGGTGGATCCACGTATGATGGCCATCGGTGCATGTTCACTGGCGCGACTCTGCTTGCCTAGATGCACCCGTGCAGCCCTCAACGGCGAGGGCTCCCCACTCCTTGGCCTTTCCCCGCAGTGCCGAGGGTGCCGCACCCTTCCCTTGAATTTCTTGAATCAGGGAAGGCTGTTTTGCGTTCCGTGTATCCGGCTCATTCAGGTGCGCAGTTCATGGCCGGAATTCAACTGTTGACGCGTTGTTGTTCAAAGTGTCAGGGTTGCTCGGGTCAGACGCCGCTGGCGTCAAGAACAAGCTTTATTGGGGGGTGAACTACATGAAGGTCAAGGTCTCCGAGAAGCAGGACACCGTCCGCACCACCACGCCGTACGTCGCCGGCTAAGGCGAATGTGAGGCGTTCTTAGTGGGGGGCCTTGAATCGGCCCCCCACTTTCTTGAGCCGGTACGTTGTGAGCCGTGGGGAGATTTCTGGAATGTCCGTTGTTCATTCGCGCGTACGCCCGGCCTTCTTTGTGGAGCTGAGTAACGCAAGGAGGCGCCTGGACTATGCCGACCCGGACAGTCCGCTCTTCCTCATGGTCAACGCGCCGGACGGCAGCGGGAAGGCCGACACTGTTCACGCCTGGCTCGACGGGGGCGAAAGCGAGCACCCGGCCGGCGTCGTGGTGGCCGGCGACGGAGACAAGCTGACCCACGGCTATTTCGCAGGGCTGCAGCCATTGGTCGACCACGCCGTCGCCATCGCGGAAGACAAAGCGCCCGAACTGATCGCGGATGCGGAACAGTCACTCAAGAGGCTCTTCCCGCATCGTGATTCCCCGGCGTACCAGGTGCCGAAGGACCTCACCGGAATCGCCAGCCGGGACGAGCGCACCCGTTTCTACTTCCACGAGTACCAGAACAAGCTGCTCAACGGGGTCCATGAGTTCTTGGACGCCTTTCTGGCCTGGGCCGATCAGCCGTACACCCTGGTCATCGACAACGCCGAGCGCCTGTCGCCCACGGTCCTGAAGTTCCTCGGCACAGTGGCCCGCCGCAGGTCCTTGGGCCGGCGGCTGACCGTGGTCCTGCTGGTCAACGGAGAACCGGACCTGGCGCTGGCCGAGTGCGCGGCGCAGGTCACGCTGCCGCCGCTCGCCAAGGCAGAGGCCAAGGACCTGATCCGGTCCTGGGGATTCGAGCCGCCGGCCGCCAAGCAGCTCGACAGTCTGTGGAGGCTCTCGCGGGGCAGGCCCGCCCGGCTTTCGGCGCTCATGCGCTGCCTCGACACGAAGGTCTCGTTGCCCGACTACCTCTCGTTCGAGACGCACCTCGACCTGCATCTGAGCCTGCTCGGCGAGCGGTCCAGGTACGACCTGCTCGAACAGTACGTGCAAGGGCACTGCTCGGACGACGACCCGGTCGTGGTTCGCAACTACGAGACGTACGACCCCGGCACCCGGGAGCGGGTGCACCGGGAGTTCCTCGCCGAATTCGGTGGAAAGCCCGAAGAAGTTTTCCATCCGGTACACCACCTCGGCCTCCGGGACGTATCCGACCAGGTGGTCGCGCTCGCTCCGCTCTCGATCTCGCTTCAGGAAATCGGGCTCTACGACACCTGGTTCGATCTCTTCTCCCGTTTCTGGGCCGACCCCCAGCTGCGCACTCTTCCCGGCGGCGGACAGATGCACAATCTCGTCTACCTCCGCATGTCCTTCGTGCTGTACTCGCTCGGGTTGGCGCATGTGTCCATTCCCTATCTGGACACCTTCTACCAGCACTTCCCGCAGAGTCTTTACACGCCCACGGTTCTCTACTCGCAGAGCATGGCGCACGGAAGGTACCAGTCTCCGCCGGACCTCGAGACCGCGGAGCGTTTCGCCCTGCTCAACCTGGAGCGGATAGAGAACGACTTCCAGGACCATCCGAAGCACGAGTACATCAAGGTGTTCGCGGAAAACGCGCTGGCCTATATTCGCGCTCGGCAGGGCCGGATGGACGAGGCGCTCAGGCTCTGCACCGAAGGCATGGAGCGGATGCAGAGCATCTACGGTGACGAGAAGTACACGCTGCACCAGTCGATCCTCGTGTACAACACCGCGCAGATCTACGAGATGGTCAAGGACTTCCCGAAGGCGTACGAGGTCTACCAGCGGACCATCAGCCTCGACCCGAATTATGGCGAGTACGCCAATGACCTGGCCAATATGCTGCAGCGGACCGGGCAGTTCGAAGAGGCTCTGGAGTACTACGACCAGGCCATCAAGCTGTGCCCGCCCTACTACGAAGCCCACCTCAACCGTGCTCGGCTCCATGTGCAGACAGGAAACCCGGAAGCGGCCGAGCGTGATTTCCGGCGCGTGCTGGAACTCAAGCCGGACGAGGCGAAGGCGCATCTCGGACTCGGTGTCCTGCATCTCAAGCAGGGGGAACCGGCCAAGGCGCTGACCAGTCTGGACGCCGCGGTCTATCACGACCCGAAGAACGTCCAGGCTTGGAGCAACCGCGGCGTCGCCCACCTGGAACTCGGGCACCCGGACGAGGCGGAGGAAAGCCTGCGGAACGCGCTGGCGTGCAATCCCAAGCATGCCGAGGCATGGAACAACCTGGCTCATGTGCTCCACGAGAGCGGGCGCACCCAGGAGGCATTGACGTGTCTCGACAGCGCGGTCGAGCTTTCCCGTGACCCGGACTACGTGTACAACCGTGCCCTGCTGCGTCTCGAACAGGGAGACGAAGCCGGCGCACAGGCAGACACCGAGCTCGCCGACGAGCGTGGTGCCGCCGCCGACGATCTCGCCGATCTGCGCACCCGTCTGGCACAGGCCGCGGCCTCCGCGTCCGACTGACGGTTTCGGCGTACGCAAAGGAGCACCGCATGTCATCGGTCGCGCACCGGGAACGCCTGGAACGGCGTTCGCTGTGGACCCTGTTGTCGGCCTACGGGGTCAGCCAGTTCGGCAACTGGCTGTTTCGTACCGGGGTTGTCTACTACGCGTACAACCAGAGCCACGGCTCCACCGCGACGCTGGCCACAGCGATCATCCTGGTGTACTTGCCGATCCTGCTCGGTTCGAGGCTGCTGGCCCCTCTGGCCGACCGCGGGGACACCCGGCGCACACTGATCGGGCTGGATGTACTGCGCGCTGTGGTGCTTGTCGTGCTCCTGGCGGCCGTAGGGGGCGGGGCGGGGTTCACCTCTGCGGCCACGGTGGGAGTCATGGCGATTCTCAGCCTGTTGACTCCGCTCTTCACCGCCGCGCAGACCGCTTATCTGCGAAGGTCCCTGTCGGCCGAGCGAATCCCCCAGGCTCTGGCCGCGGTGTCCAGGATCGACTGGTCGATGTTCATCCTGGGCACCGCTGCCGGGCCCCTTGTCCTGCAGGCGGCGAATCTCCCCGTGCTGATCGCACTGGACATCGTCACGTTCGGCGTGTCGGGTCTGCTGCTGATCCGGTTGACACCGGCACCCACGCCGACCGACGCCGGGACCCGGACCGGATCGGACGGTTCCAGAAGGTCCGGCCTGACGGCCGGCAGCAGATTGCTCCTGGTCACCGTGTTCGCATTGAACGTCGGTGCCGGACTCATCAACGTGTACCCGAACGTGGTGGCCAGGGATTTCCTCGGAAGCAGCGCCGCATGGCTGAGCGCGATCAACCTGGCCAACGGCGTCGGCGCACTGATCGGCGCCACCCTCGCCGGGCGGCTGGCCAAGGAGCGTGGGCTGCGGCCGGGAGTGCTCGCCGCGTTCGTCGTTGCCGCGGCACTGGCCGGCATGGCGTTCATGGACCATGCGTGGGCCGCGATGCTCGCCAGCTCCGTCATGCTCCTGGGCGGTCAGGTGTTCGCGGTGGCGTTCCAGTCCCGGATTCTGGAGAACGAACCGGTCGATGTGGCCGGGCGGGTCTCCGGCCTCTTCACCCTGGCGACCTTCGCCGGTGTTGCTGTCAGTGTCGGACTGTTCCTGGGGGTCACCAGCATCGGCTCCGTGCGCGGCGCCTTTCCCGCCCTGCTGATCGCCGCTGCCTTCGTCGTCCTGGGTTCGGCCCTGATCGGCGGTGCCGCCCTGCGCCGCTACGGCGACAAGGTCCTCCCGGCCGAGGCCGAACCGCCGCGGGCCGAGGAGGCAGAGGCGGCCGCGCTGCTCCTGCGGCAGGCCGGGCGGTCGTTCGCGACGGGTGTGACCGTCACGTCGACGATCGTGGACGGAACTCCGCACGCGACCACCATCAATTCCTTCGCCACGGTCTCGCTGGATCCGGCGCTCGTCATGGTGTCCGTCAAACGCGGCTCACGACTCGAATCCCTGATCACCGAGGGTTCCCCGCTGGGTATCACCGTCCTCGCGGCCCAACAGCGCGACGCAGCCGTACATTTCGCCGAGACCGACCGTCCGCCGGGTAAGGAACAGTTCGAGGGACATCCCTGGGAACCAGGCACATACACGGGCGCCCCCTTGCTGGAAGGCGGCTCGGCGTGGATCGAGTGCGTCGTACAGACCGTGGTCGAGGCCGGAGACCACTCGGTCGTCCTTGCCCGACCCGTGTCCTTCACCGCCTCGGAAAAGTGCGGGACAGACCCCTTGGTCTTCCACGGAGGGGACTTCACCACCCGGGGCGAGCCGATCGCATCAGCCGTCGCAGTACAGGTCGGATCCCAGGAGCCGGACCATGAACATTGAGTACCCCTTCGCCCACCAGGACCTGGAGCCCCGGATCCTGCACGGGCGCACGGTGGAAGATCCCTACCGATGGCTGGAGAACGCGGACAGCGAGGAAACCCGGAAATGGTCGGCTGCACAGCGTGACCTGTGCGACCGGGCGCTCGGCCGACTGCCCGGTCGCGCCAAGCTGCGCGCACGCATCACCGAACTCATGGGCGCCGGGACGATCAGCGCTCCTGTCTGGAGAGGCGAGCGTCAGTTCTTCACCCGCCGCCGGCCCGACCAGGAGCGTGCGGTTCTGCTCACGGTGGATGCCACAGGACAAGAACGCGTCCTTCTCGACCCCTTACGGTTGGACCCCACCGGCAGCACCACCCTGGATTCGTGGCAACCGGACATGGAGGGCCGCCGGCTCGCCTACAAGACCTCTCGCGGAGGCACCGAGGAGTCCAGTCTCCAGGTGATGGACGTCGCCACCGGCGAACTCCTGGAAGGACCTTTTCCACGCGTCCGTCATTCGGCCATAGCCTGGCTCCCCGGCGGCCGTGCCTACTACTACGTCCGGCAACTCCCCGTCGGCGACGGGCCGGTGACCGAAACCGGGCCCGGGCGACGGGTGTACCTGCACCGGGTCGGTACCGATCCCGACGCGGACGACGTCCTGATCTTCGGAGAAGACCTGCCCGACACCTATGACTACGGGATGCTCGTCAGCCCGGACGGGCGATGGCTGAGTCTTGGAGCATCGCAGGGCACCGAGAACCGCAGTGACCTCTGGGTCGGTGACCTGACAGAGGGGAGCCCCGAGGCTCCTGTGTTCCGTGCGGTCCAGGTAGGCGTCGATGCCGACAGCGGTATCTACATGTGGCGGGACGGCCGTGCCTACATCTTCACGGACCGGGACGCCCCGCGCTCACGGCTGTGCGTCGCCCCGTTCTCCGACCTGTCCTACGGTGCCTGGCGTGATCTGGTGCCGGAGGACCCCGAGGCGGTTCTGACCGACTTCGCCATCCTGGACGGGCCCGGCGTGGACCGTTCGGTTCTGCTGGTCTGCTGGACACGGCACTCCGCCAACGAGGTGACGGTGCACGACCTGGAGACCGGCGGCCGGATCGGAGAAGTGCCCACCCCGGGTGTCGGCACCCTGGGGGGCCTGTTCGAGAGGCCCGAAGGCGGTCACGAGGCGTGGTTCTCCTACGCCGACAGCACCTCGCCGGGCGTGATTCTCCGATACGACGCGCGACTCGGGACCACGGACACGTGGGCGGACGCTCCCGGGGCGGTGGACCTCCCCGCGGTGCAGAGTTCCCAGGTCGGCTACTGCTCCGGCGACGGGACCACCGTTCACATGCGAGTGATCGAGCCCCTTCACCGGACGGGTCCGAGCCCGACGATCCTCTTCGGCTACGGGGGCTTCGGCGCGTCCATGGTCCCTGAATACGATCCGTCCGTCCTCGCCTGGGTGGAGGCCGGCGGCGTATACGCCGTGGCCGGGCTACGGGGTGGTGGCGAAGAGGGGGAGGAGTGGCACCGGGCCGGAATGCGGGAGAACAAACAGCGGGTGTTCGACGACTTCCACGCGGCCGCGGAAGCCCTGATCGACGGTGGCTGGACCACCTCGGCCCAGCTCGGGATCCACGGAGGCTCCAACGGCGGCCTGCTCGTGGGTGCCGCGCTCACTCAGCGGCCCGAGCTCTACCGGGCCGTGGTGTGTGAGGCTCCGTTGCTCGACATGGTCAGGTACGAGCTGTTCGGGCAGGGCCGGCTCTGGTCCGCCGAGTACGGATCCGCGCAGTTCCCGGAAGAGCTCGGCTGGCTGCTCGACTACTCCCCCTATCACCACGTGCGTGAGGGGACCGCCTATCCGGCCGTTCTCTTCACGGTGTCCGAGAACGACGCCCGGGTCGATCCGATGCACGCCCGGAAGATGTGCGCCGCCCTGCAGCGGGCCACCAGCAGTGAGGCGCCCGTCCTGTTGCGCAGTGAATCCGATGTCGGGCACAAGGGAAGGTCCTTGAGCCGAGTCGCCGGGCTGGCCGGGGACACTCTCGCGTTCCTTGCCCGGCATACCGGCCTGGACCTGCCGTGAAGCAGAATCCCTGTGGTCCAAGTGAGTTCACCAGCAGTGCCGAGTACCGACAGTGAGGTTCGTATGCCTGGCACATCGCCAGAACGCCGTGTCGTCGTGATCGTCGACGCCTTCTCCAGCGGCCGCTGCCTGGCACCGGTCTTCAGAGAGCAGGGATTCGACTGTGTGCACGTGCGGAGTGCGAAAGTCGTCAATCCCACCTACGAACGCAGTTTCACTCCGGACGACTTCAAGGCCGAAATTCTGCATGCGGGAGACGTCGCTGAAACCGTCGAAGCCGTCGCGCGCCATGCCCCGGAATTCGTTGTCCCGGGCATGGAGAGCGGTGTCGAGCTGGCGGACATCCTCAGTGAGGCTCTGGGGGTCCGGACCAACGGGACGAGACTGAGCGGCGCCCGCCGGGACAAGTACCAGATGTTGGAAACGGTGCGCGCATCGGGGGTGGCGACCGCCGAGCAGCTGCTCGCAACGGATATCGATGGCCTGCTCGACTGGTACTCCCGGGCCGAGGGCCCGGTGGTCCTGAAACCGGTGCGGAGCGCCGGCAACGACGGCGTCTCCTTCTGCGCGGACGCGGAACAGGTGCGCGCGGCCTTCGACCGGCTGATCGGTGCCGGCAGCGCCCTCGGTGACAGGAACCGGGCCGTCCTCGCCCAGGAATACCTCGAAGGCGGCGAGTACATCGTCAACACGGTGAGCTGCCGAGGCCGGCACCATGTCACAGACATCTGGAGCATGCACCACATCAGTGCCAACGGGGTAAGGGACCTGGGAGCCAGCGCTCTCCTGCTGCCCCGGCACGGCGACCCCCAGGACGAGCTGGCCACCTACACATCGCAGGTCCTGGACGCACTCGGTGTGCTCGACGGCGCCGCGCACACCGAACTCAAGCTGACCCCGAAGGGGCCGCGCCTCATCGAGACCGCAGCTCGAGTGTGCGGCGCGGACCTCCATGTCCCGGTGAGGGCCGCGATCGGGAAGAGTCAAATGGAATGGACCGTGGATTCATACGTGGATCCCGACGGGTTCATGGAGCGTGCCGACAGTGGCTACGAACTGGTCAAGCACGCCGGTCTTGTGAATATGATCTCGCCAGAAAGCGGTGTGCTTCGCAGCTATCCGAAGCTGGCTGATCTGCGTGATCTCGACAGCTTTCACGACGTGGCGATGGCGGTTGTCCCCGGCGGGCGGATTCGCGCGACGGTGGACGACTGGAGTTATTCCATGCGCGTCTATCTGGTGCACGAGACGGCCAGCACGGTCATGCATGACCTCATGACCGCGCGCCATCTGGACGGAACGGGTTTCTACGATGTCGAGCCCGGCAGCAGCGAGTGATGTCAGTCAACGACGAAAGAACTCCGATGCCCGGTGGCTCTTCCAGGCGCCGGCCGATTCTTCTCGGCACGGTGACCTTGGATTTCCTGCACGAGGGCCCGCTCGGGGACGGCAGGGATCCGGCCGTCCTGCGCTGGGGCGGGGTCGCGCACAACGCCGCCTGCGCGCTGGGGGCGCGGGGCGCCCGGCCCACCTTCGTCACCGCGGAGTACGCCGGTGAACTCGGCGCCGCCGTCGGGGGGCACCTGGCCCACAACCGGGTCGGCTGGCTGCGGCTTCCAGTGCGCTCCAACCTCCCCGTGTTCCACGCCCAGTTGGTGGATGGGTCGGTCGCGGACAAGAGATTCTTCGCCGCGCAGGCCCAGAGCCTGCTCAGCCCGGCGCTGCTCGACCGGTTCCGCGGCGCGTTCGAGGACGCGAGCGTCATCGTCGCCGGCACGGACAGCGAGGCGGGGACGCTGGCATGGCTCGCCGACACCGCCCATGCGCTTGGCGTGCCGTTCTGGCTGCTGTCGGCCGACCCCAACACGGTGGCACAGCTCCGGCCGGACGGTCGTAGCGCCGATCTCGTGGCACTGAACCGGCATGAACTCGCCCTGTGGGCCGAGGAGGAGCTGACCGGACGGGACGAACTGGTCAAGGCTGCGCGTCGGTTGCCCGCCCCCGGGGGTCATTGCCTGGTCACGTTGGGGGAGTTGGGCTCGCTGCTGGTCCCGGCCGACGGCTCCGAGGTGGTGGTGCAGCCCGCTGTCGCCGGCCCAGGCGAGGTCGTCACCGTCGGGGCGGGCGACGTGCTCTTCGGCTGTCTGCTGGCCGGCCGACTCGCGGGCCTGGAATGGGCACCGGCTCTGAAACAGGCGAGCGAGCTGACCACCGGGTTCCTGGCGGCAGGAGGCGACGGGGCCTCCCCGTACGACGTCCTGAGTCCCTGACCGGCACACCGCGCCCTGGAGGTCCGCATCACATCTGCGGCCCCCGCGCCCGCAGTTGTCACGCCCGTCGACACACGATCGTCTTCAAGAGTGGGGCCGGATCCCGAGCGTCTTGTCCCACCGGCTGAAACGGAGGCCCAGAAGTGACCACGCAGAAGGTGAACGAAACCCTGACCCGAGTCGGTCCAGGCACCCCCATGGGACAGCTGCTGCGCGAGTACTGGCTGCCCGTCATGCGGTCCGAGCGTCTCGCCGAGCCGGGTGGGGCGCCGGTGCCGGTGGAGCTGCTGGGTGAGAAGTACGTCCTCTTCCGTGGGGCCGACGGCACGGTGGGCTGCTTCGACGAGGCCTGTCCGCACCGGGGCGCGTCCCTGGCGCTCGCCCGCAACGAGGACTGCTCGCTGCGCTGCGTCTACCACGGGTGGAAGTTCCACGTCTCGGGCGAGGTCCTCGAAACCCCCTCGGAGCCGGAGGACGGCGGCAGGTTCGCGAGCCGGGTGAAGCTGCCGCACCACCCGGTGCGCGAGGCCGGAGGCGTCATCTGGGTGTGGCTCGGCGGCACCGGACGGGAGGCCCGGCCGTTCCCCGAGTTCCCCTTCACCAAGGTCCCGGCCGAGAACATCTTCGCCACCATCGCCCTGGTCGACTGCAACTGGCTCCAAGGCGTCGAGGCGGACATCGACTCCGCGCACGTCTCGCTGCTGCACGAGACGGAGGCCCGCAACGGCCCGCTGAAGGACCTCCTCGACGACACCGCCCCACGGGACGAGATCGACCCGCAGCCGTACGGGCTCCGGTACGCGGCGCTGCGCAGCCTGTCCTCGGGAGACACCCTGGCGCGCGTCAAGCCTTTTGCCATGCCCTGGTACACCGTGGTGCCCGAACTGCCCAACGGGGACCGGCTGTGGCATGCGTGGGTTCCGGTCAACGACCACCAGACGATCATGTGGTACCTGTGGTGGAACGACGACCAGCCGGTCGATCCGGCCTATTTCAGCGAGCAGTTCGGCCTCGACCTGGACCATCTCAACCCCGACAACATCCGTGCGGGGTATGGCCCGGAGAACCTCTGGGGCCAGGACCGCAGTGCCATGGTGGACGGGCGAAGCTTCTCCGGCATCCGCGGCTTGGTCCTGCAGGACGTGGCCGTGCAGGAGAGCATGGGCCCGATCGTCGACCGGACCATCGAGAACCCGGGCAAGAGCGACCGCGGCATCGTCCGAGCCCGCCGCTTCCTCCTCGACGCGCTCAAGGCGCACGCCGACGGAGAGACCCCGCCGGGCCTCGGCCTCGACGTGGACTACGGCACGGTCCGCTCGGCCGCGGTCGTCGTGCCCGCCGGCGAGGACTGGCGCACCGCCGTCTCCTAGGGTCCGTCCCCGCTTTCGCGCAGAGAGAGAACCCACGTCCCCATGGCAACTGTTGTGTCCCTCTCCGGAAGTCCGTCGAGCGTCTCCCGGACCACCGCGCTGCTGCGGCACGTCGACGGCCTGCTCGTGGCCCGTGGACACGAGGTCGTCCCGCTGGAGGCACGCGGCCTGCCGGCCGAGGCGCTGCTCCGCGCCGACACCCTCCACCCGGCGATCGCGGAGGTGATCGGCCTCGTGGAACGGTCCGACGCCGTCGTCGTCGGTACGCCGGTGTACAAGGCGGCGTACTCCGGGCTGCTGAAGGTTCTCCTGGACGTGCTGCCCCAGCACGCGCTCGACGGCAAGGCTGTCCTGCCGTTGGCCACCGGCGGCACCACCGCCCATGTGCTGGCCATCGACTACGCGCTGCGACCGGTGCTCGCCTCCATGGGCGCGGCGCACATCGCCCCGGGCTGGTTCACGCTCGACAAGGACATTGCACTGGACGCCGGTGGCGGCGCGGTCCTCGCCGAGAAGTCCGCGCAGGCGATCGAGCGGCTGGCCGTCCGGTTCTCGGACGTCCTCGACACCCGTACGCCCGCGGTCGTCTCGTAGCGGCCCGCTCCGAGTCCGTTGTCCTCCTCACCGGAAAAACCTGAATGGATTTCTCTGCGCTCCCGCGTTTATAGCGGGGATCGGTACGTCCACTCGAAGTCGTCAATCGGACCTTTTGCCGACCGTTCTCGCTGAGGGTCAGTTGGTGTCTTGTTAAGCAAGACACCCTTCCCAATGCGGGTGGCCCTGTGCTTGGATTAATACCGTCGGGGCTGGTTACCGCCAAAGGTGCGTCAATTGCGAGAAGGGCATTTTGTGACAGTCCGCACCATTCTTTTCGTTAATCTCCGTCGCATTCAGAGGGAGGGTAGGGAATCTCTTCTCGCCGCCCGCCGGCTCGGTTATAAGGCGGTTCTTCTCGGGCGTTCCCTTCCCGAGTTCGCCAAACCTCTCGTGCATGAGTTCCGGCAGGTGGACACGTACGACCGGGAAGCCTCCCTCGCCGCGGCCAGGGAAATCGCTGCCGAGTACGACCTGGCGGGCGTCGCGAACTTCACGGAAATCGACGTACAGTTGGTCGCCGCGATAGCCGCTGATCTCGGACTTCCTGGGATGTCGGAGACCGCTGCGCTCCGGGGCCGCAACAAATACGCCATGAAGGACGCCCTGCGGCACCTCGACGGAGTTCTCCCACGCTTCGCCAAGGTCCAGGATCTCGCCGAACTACGCGCAGCCGTCGAAGAAATAGGCCTGCCCGCGGTGGTGAAGCCAACCGGCGCCTCCGGCTCGAAAGGTATCTTCGAGCTCCGCAAGCCCGATGACCTGGACGCAGCCATGGAGCGGCTCACCCAGATCGCCCAGCCCGACTTCGACCCGGTGTTCCGCCAGTTCGGCGCCGAATTCATCGTCGAGGAATTCCTCGAAGGCGACGAGCTGAGCGTCGAGGGGTTCGTGTCCGGTGGTGAGGTCCACGTCGTCACCATCACCGACAAGGTGACCAGCGTCCCCTTCCACCTGGAGCTGGAGCACAAGGTGCCCAGTGCCCTGCCGGAGACGGCCTGGGGCGAGATCAAGGCCACCACCAAGGACATCATCGCGGGCCTGGAGTTCGACAACTGCGCCTTCCATCTGGAGGCCAAGTGGGGCGAGCGAGGCCTGCGCTTCATCGAGGTCGCCGCCCGCCCGGCCGGCGACTACATCGGCTCGCACCTGGTGCCGCTCGCCACCGGCGTCGACTACTTCGAGAACGTGGTACGGGTAGCCACCGGAGAGCCGCTGAGCCTGGACCACGACCGCAAGCTGAACGTGGGCCTGAAGTTCGTCCTGGCCGAGCGGGCCGGACGCTTCGAGGAGATCGAGGGCCTGCCCGCCGTCTGCGGCGACCCGGGCCTCGACCACGTCTTCTACGAGGTGGCGGCGGGTACCGAAGTGGCCCTGCCACCGCAGAACTTCGGGCAGCAGCGGGTGGCGGCCGTCATCGCCAGCCATCCCGAGCGCAGTGGCCTGGAAGCCCTCCTCGGCCGGATCTCCGGCGAGGTCAGGGCCCGGGTGGCACCCGTCGTCGGGCACGCCGAATGACCAGGGGCAACACCCCCCTGGGGACGCGCTTATGAAGACGGCCGTACTCGGCTGCGGGCAGATGGGCCGCGCCGCGGCGTACGCCCTGGCCACCCACGCGGACACCAGCGACCTCGTCCTTCTCGACCGCGACCCGGCGCTCGCCACGGAGCTGCGGGCCTGGCTCAGGGCCCGCACCTCCACGAGCGTCCGGATCGCCGCCACGCTCGACGACGCCCTCGTCGACCGGGACGCCGTCGCGATGGCCATGCCGTGGGACGCCACCGAGACCGCCGTCCGCGCGGCGGTGCGGGCCGGGGTCCCGGTCACCGCCATCACCCGGCCGCCCACCGACCGGCTCGACCAGCTGGACGCCGACGTCCGGGCGGGCGGCGGCACCGCGGTCCTGCCCTTCGGTCTGGAGCCCGGTCTGACCGAGCTGCTCGCCGTGGACCTCGCCGGACGCCTCGACAGCATCGACAGCCTCGACATCTCCTGCGGGGGAATCCCGAGCACACCCCGGGAACCGCTCCAGCACACCAGCTTCTTCGGCGGCGACAACAGCCACCACCTGCCCATCGGCCAGCGTGAGGCGCTCGCCCTGCGCGGGGGCCGGGTGGTCTCCCACCCGCGGTTCTCCGGGCTCGAGGAGCGCGAGATCGAGGGCGTCGGCCGGCTGGAGGCCTACCACGACGGCATGGCGCCCTGGCTCGGCGAACACCCGGCTCTGCGCGGCGTCGACTGTGTTCAGAAGACGCTGCGTTGGCCTGGCTTCGCCAAGGTGGTGACCGACCTGGCCCGGCTCGGCCTGCTCGCCGAGGAAGCCGTCGACGTGGACGGCGTCCTGGTCGCACCCCGCCGGCTGGTCGAGCGGGTCCTCGCCCCGCAGATGCGCGCCGTGGCCCGGGACAGGGACGTGGTGGTCCTGCAACTGACCGCGCACGGTCTGCTCGACGGCAGACCCGCCTCCCTGCGCACCACCGTGATGGACCTCGCTGACGAGGACACCGGCTTGTCCGCCATGGCTCGCACGACCGGTTTCACGCTGGCCGCCGCCACTGAGCTGGTGGCCCGGCGCGCGATCACCGGCACCGGCTGGCTCAAGCCGCATCTCGCCCTGTCCCAGGAGCAGACGCAGCGGGTGATGCGGTCACTGACCGAGCGCGGAATGCACTGGGCGCCGGCGCATCCCGTCGTTGCGTAACGATCACCCGCGCCCGTAAGGGGAATCATTGATGAGTACCACGCCGAAGACGTACGACCTGGTGGGCGTCGGCACGGGACCGGCCAACCTCAGTCTCGCCGCGCTGACGGCTCGGGAGCCCGACCTGTCCACCGTGTTCCTGGAGCGCAAGCCCGCCTTCGACTGGCATCCGGGCCTGATGCTGCCCGACGCCGAGATGCAGGTGCACTTCCTCAAGGACCTGGTCAGCCCGGTCGACCCGACCAACCCCTACTCCTTCCCGGCGTTCCTCGTCGACACCAAGCGCCTGTACCGGCTGCTCGTGACCGGCCGCTCCAAGGTGCCGCGTCGCGAGTTCGAGCAGTACTGCCGCTGGGCCGCCGATCGCATGGACAACCTCCGCTTCGGCGTCACGAGTGAGTCCGTCGAATGGGACGGCGGCGCGTTCCTCGTCCACACCACCGACGGAGTTCTGCGCGCCCGCAACGTGTCCGTGGGCACCGGACTGCCCGCCAAGTTGCCGCAGTGCGCCACCGGTCACGACCCCGAGCGGGTCTTCCACTCCGAGCAACTGCTCAAGCGGCCCCAGGACTTCGCCGGCAAGCGGGTGGCCGTGGTGGGCGGCGGCCAGAGCGGAGCCGAGGTCGTGCACTATCTGCTGAGTTCGCAGGCCCAGCGGCCCGCGAAGATCATCTGGGGCACCCGGCGGACCAATCTGCTGCCGCTCGACGACAGCCCGTTCATCGACGAACTGTTCCTGCCCGACTTCAGCCGCTACTTCTACACCCTGCCCGAGGCCGAGCGCGAAGAGGTCGTGGGGCGCTTGCGCATGGCGAGCGACGGCATCTCGCTCTCCCTGCTCCAGGACCTGTACCGGCGGCTGTACGACCTGGAACTGCTGGAGGGGGAGCGCCCCTGCCGCATCCTGCTCGACCAGTACCTGGCCACCCTGGAGCAGACCGACGGCGCACTGCTCGCCACCTGGCAGCCCGCCCGCGGTGGCACACCCCTGCGTGAAGAGGTCGACCTGGTCGTGTGCGCCACCGGCTACGAGCACGGCATGTCCGAACTCCTCCTCGGTCTGAAAGACCGGCTCACCCTCCAGCACGGCACCCCCCTCGTCCGCCCCGACTTCAGCCTCGACTGGGACGGCCCCGCCCAGAACCGGATCTATGTCCAGAACGCCGCCCGGCGCGAGTTCGGCGTCGCCGACCCCAACCTGAGCCTGCTCGCCTGGCGCAGCGCCGTCATCGCCAACAGCGTGCTCGGCTACGAGCGTTACGACACCGGAGCGGTCAGTACCGCCTTGGACTGGGAGCCCCTGAGCGCGGTCGGCCAGGCCTGACCCCCCAGCACCCTCACATCCACGAGAGGAGCAACGGAGCGCGCACGGCTTCCCGCCGCGTGCCGCCCCGTGCCACGTCATGCACGTCATCCGCATCCCCCGTACGGTCGGCGAGCTCGAACTGCCCGACTTCGTACGCAGCGTCGAACCTTCCTGGGCGATGGAGGGCAGGCTCCCCTTCAACCTGCGTCGAGTCACCCTGCGCCCCGGCGAGACGACGGCACCCCACAACCACCACGACACCGAGGTGTGGGTGATCCTCGCCGGCGAGGGCGAGGTCACCTCGGACGACACCACCGCGACCGTCACCGGCGGCGACACCGTCCGGCTGCCGCCCCTCGGTGTCCACACCCTGCGCAACACCTCCGCCGAGCAGCCGCTGTCGTTCCTCACCACCTGGTGGGAGGACATGGCCGCGCTGGAACAGGAACATCAGGAGCGCACGGCCACCGCGGCCCCCGGCGACCGGCCGGTCCTGCTGCTGCCCTCGTTCCCCACCCCCAACGGCGAACTGCACCTCGGCCACCTCGTCGGGCCGTTCCTCGGCGCCGACCTGGTCCGTCGCGGCCTGGCCCGGCAGGGCACCGAGGCCCACCTGCTGCTGGGCACCGTGGGCCACCAGAGCCAGGTGGCTGCCGCCGCCATCAAGGAAGGCCTCTCCTTCTACGAGCTCGCCGAATGCAACACCGACGCCATCCAGGAAGCCCTCACCGCGGCCGGTATCCGCTGGGACGTGTTCATCCGCCCGTCGGCCCCCGAGTACCCGCACATCGCTCTCGATGTCTTCGAACGGCTCCGGCGGAGCGGCCACGTCATCAAGAAGACGGTCACGGCCAACCACTGCGCCCCCTGCGGGACCTTCCTGTTCGAGGCGTTCGTCGCGGGTGCCTGCCCGCACTGCGGCTCCCACGACACCGCCGGCATCGAATGCGAGGCGTGTGCCCTGCCCTTCGCGGACGAGGACCTGCGCGACCCCAGCTGCGCCACCTGCGGCACCCCCGCCGAGCGGCGCGAACTCACCCGCTACTACCTGCCGCTGGAGCCGCTGCGCGAGAAACTCACCACCCACCTGCGGACCTCCCACATGAGTGCCCGGCTACGCTCCTACGTCGACCGGGTCCTGGCCGGTCCGCTGCCCGACCTGCCGGTGAGTACCGTCGCCCCCGACGGCATCCTGATCCCCGCCGACGCCGGCGGTGACACCGACGGCCAGCGCATGTACTCCGCCTTCGAGCTGGCCGCCCGCTACATCACGGCCCTCGACCGGCTCGCCCGGGATCAGGGCCTTACGGGCTGGGAGGAGTACGCGCGTGCGCACAACCCGCGCACGGTGCTGTTCTTCGGCTTCGACAACGCCTTCCTGCGCACCATCGTCTTCCCCGCGGTCCTCGCCTCCTTCACCGACTCGGTGGCGCTGCCCGACACCATGATCTGCAACGAGTTCTACACACTCGACGGGCAGAAGTTCTCCACCGGACGGCAGCACGCGATCTGGGGCCGCGACGCCTTCACCGAGGACAGCCGTGACCAGCTCCGGCTGTACCTGGCCGGCACCCGCCCCGACATCCGCCGCCGCGACTTCGTCGTCGACGAGTACGCCCGGTTCGTGCGCGCCGAGCTGCTCGGCGGCTGGGAGACCTGGCTGCAGTCCGTCGACACCCGGCTGCGCAAGCACTTCGGGGGCGCTGTTCCCGAGGCGGGCAGCTGGAACACCGAGGCCGAGCGGTTCTACGGCCACATCCGCGAGCTGTGCACCCAGCTGCCGGGGAACCTCGCACCCGAACGGTTCGACGCCCGGGCCGCGGCACAGACACTGCACACCTTCGTCGACCGGGCCCGCCGCTTCGCCGAGGTCTCGGAGGACGTGCTGACCGCAGAGCCCCCCACGGGCGACGCGCGCACCTGCATGGCCCTGGAACTCATGGCCGTACGCGCCCTCGCGGAGACCGCCGAGCCCCTGCTGCCGGTCCTCGCCGCCCGGCTCGCCACACAGCTCGGGATCGACGGGGCCGTCGGCGACGCCCCCCAATGGGTGCCGGTCGGGCGTGAAGTCACGCTGACCGGCCCCTATTTCACCCCTGACGTGTCCATCAAGACCGCTCGCTGAAGAAGCGCGATGTGGTGTCTTCCCTCCGGCTCCTCCTCCTCCTGAAAGGCCACACTGTGAACTCCGAGAAGTCTGCCGAACTGTACGCTCGCGCGGTCGAGGTGCTGCCCGGCGGCAACAGCCGTACCGCCGTCTACAGCTCCCCGTACCCGATCTACATCCAGTCGGGCAGCGGCGCCCGGGTCACCGACGCCGATGGCGTGGAGCGCCTGGACTTCCTCAACAACAGCACGACTCTGATCCACGGCCACGCCCACCCGGAGATGGTCGCGGCCGTCACCGCCGCGGTCGGGCGCGGCACCAGCTTCGGCATGCCCACCCCGGTCGAGATCGAGTACGCCGAGGCGCTGACCGCCCGCAACGCGACCTTCGAGCATGTGCGCTTCACCAGTTCCGGCACCGAGGCCGTGATGATGGCGGTGCAGGCCGCCCGCGCCTACACCGGGCGCCCGAAGATCGCCAAGATCGCCGGTGCCTACCACGGCGCCTACGACGCCGTCGCCGTCAACAACGACGGGTCCGGCTCGCTCATCAGCCACGCGGTGACCGGAAACCCCGAGGGCGTGGTGGCCAACACGGTGGTCATACCCTTCAACGACGCCGAGGGCGCGCTGGCCGTCCTGCGCGAGCACGCCGCGGACCTCGCCTGCGTGCTGATCGACCCGGTGCCGTGGCGCATCGGCCTGGTGCCCGCCGACAAGGAGTACCTGGACGCCCTGCGCGAGTTCTGCGACGACAGTGGCGCCCTGCTCATCTCCGACGAGGTCGGCTCGTTCCGCGTCGGGTACCAAGGCGCCCTGCACGTCCTGGGCAGCGAGGCCGACCTGACGGTCCTCGGCAAGGTCATCGGCGGCGGCATGCCGATCGGTGCCGTCGCCGGCCGCCGCAGGTACATGAGTGTCTTCGATCCGAGCCAGGGCGCCCCCGCCCTGCCGCACTCCGGTTCCTACAACGCCAACCCCGTCAGCATGAGCTCCGGCGTCGCCTCGCTGCGGCTGCTCACCCCCGAGGTCATGGAGCGCATCGGTGAACTCGGCGAGCGGATCCGGCAGTCGATGCGCGCCGGCATCGCCGAGGCCGGCCTGGACTGGGAGGTCAACGGCCTCGGCTCGCTGTTCCGCGTGATCGCCACCAGCGCGCCCGAGGGCTACGCCAGCGGGGCCGCGGCGATGAAGCGCCTCTACTGGGTTCTGCTCGACAACGGCGTCCACATCGGCGACAGCGGCCTCGGCTGCGTCTCCACGCCGATGGGCGACGCGGAGATCACCGAGTACGCCGAGGCCTTCGACAAGAGTCTGCGCCAGATGCTCGCCGAGGGCCGGGCCTGAGCGGAGACTCGGGCTGCGCCCGGGTCGGCCTGGAGGCGACACCAATGTTCACAGCTGATCAAGACGAGTTCCATCGCCGCCGGGCGAGCCTCTTGGCCCTCGCCTACCGGCGGACCGGCTCCGCCGAGGAGGCCGAGGACATCGTTTCCGAGGCGTGGCTGCGCTGGGTCATGGCCACGGACGTGCAGAACCACGGAGCGTTGCTCGCCACCGTGGTGATCCGGCTGTGCGCGGACTACCGCAAGTCCGCCCGCACGCAGCGGGTCTCCTACGTCGGCGTCCTGGTGGAGGAAGCCGCACTCTGGCCCACCAGCGGGACCGAGGAGCCGGCCCACCACGTGGAGCGCGCGGACGAACTCCGCCGCGGAGTCGCCTGGCTGATGGAGACGCTGGGCCCGGCCGAGCGCGCCGTCCTGGTGCTGCGCGGGGCCTTCGAGTACAGCTACCGGGAGATCGCCGAAGTGCTGAACATCAGTGAACCGTACTGCCGCAAGCTGTACAGCCGCGCGACCGCTCGCCTGGCAGACGGGCGACGCCGCTTCACGGCCGCCCCGGTGGAGCACGCCGAACTCACCCAACGCCTGCTCGCCGCCAGCCGTGGCGGTGAACTCAAGCCACTGGAAACCCTGTTGGTGGCCAGCATGGCGGCCTGACCCGATCCCCGTCCCTGCCCGATGCGTTCCGGCCGCGGCCCACCGCGGTCTGAGGCACCCCGTGGTCCGATCTGTCCGACGGCGTCCGGCCCACGAGACCGAGGCGCTCCGCCGGACAGGCCCTGGCGACGCCCCTTCTTTCCTTCTCACAGGAGGCCCAACCCCATGCGTCCGAACGTAGTCCTCATCGGTTCGATGTACGCCGCCGAAGCCGAGGAGCTCCTGGAACAGCACGCCGACGTCCGGCGCGTCGACGAGCAGGACCGGCAGGCCGTGCTCGCCGCCCTCGCCGACGCCCACGGCCTGGTGGCCCGCTACCCGGCCCCGGTCGACCGCGAACTCCTCGCCGCCGCGCCGCACCTGCTCGCCGTCCTGTCGAGCGGCCGCGGCGTCGACAACATCGACATCGAGGCGGCGAGCGAGGCAGGCGTGGTCGTCGCCAACAACCCCGGCCTGGGTGGCAAGCCCGTCTCCGAGCACGCGCTCGGACTGCTCCTGATGGCCACCCGCGGCCTCACGGCCGTAAACCGCCTCGGCCTGGAGGCCGCCTGGGACGCCCGCCTGACCACCCACCGCGTCGAGCTCACCGGAAAGGTCCTCGGCATCGTCGGCCTCGGCAACGTGGGCGGCTGGATGGCCCGGCGCGCTCACGGCGGCTTCCTCATGCGCGTCCTTGCCTACGACCCCTACGTCTCGGCCGAGAAGATGGCCGAGGTGGGCGCGATCAAGGTCGAGCGACTCGAAGACCTCCTGGCCCAGGCCGACTTCGTCACCGCGCACCCCGAACTCAACGACGAGACCGAGCAGATGTTCAATAGGACGACCTTTGCCCAGATGAAGCCCGGGGCCTACTTCATGAACACTTCCAGGGGACGCGTTGTCGACACCGGCGCCCTGGTCGAAGCCGTGCGCTCGGGCCACCTGGCGGGTGCCGCCCTGGACGTGTACGAGGACGAGCCGCTGGCCAAGGACAGCCCCTTGCTGGAGCTCGACAACGTCGTACTGAGCGCTCACATCGCCGACTTCACCGTCGAGACCAAGCGGGCGCTCGCGCTGTCCGCCGCCAATCAGCTACTCACCGCCCTGAACGGCAAGCAACCGTCGGCCGCGCTCAACCCGGAGGTCTGGGCCCGCGTCGCCGAGCGTCGACAGGCCATGCTCGGCTGACCGCCACCACGACAGGAGAGATCAGGACATGATCAAGCGGTGGCGCGGCGTTCTCGGGCATCTGCAGGCGACCAGGTCTTCGTTCTCATGGGCCTGCCGCACGGATCCCGGCCGATGTCACCGTTCGTCGGGCGGCGCCGGTGCCGCGGCTGCTCTCCCTCGACCCGTGCCCTTGATCGACGCCCGGTCGTCGCACACCGCATTTCTTCTGACGATCGCAGGCGCCCCGCCGGCGATCGTCGTAGCCCTGTCGACCCGGCGGCCACTCAGCCGCCGGACCGCCCAGGGCACTCAGCAGGCTGATACAGAGGAGTTCCAACGTGTTCATGGCGGTCGTGGGCCTCAACTGGGGTGACGAGGGCAAAGGAAGGATGGTCGACAACCTGGCCGCTGACGCCGACGTGGTGGTCCGCTACCACGGCGGCGGCAACGCCGGGCACACAGTGCACACCGACGCGGGCAGGTTCAAACTGCACAGTCTGCCCAGCAGCGTGCTGCGACCGGGTGTGACCAGTGTGCTCGGCCCCGGCATGACGATCGACGTCGAGGGAGTTCTCCAGGAACTGACGGACCTCGCCGAGCACACCACCGGTCGTGTTGTCGTCTCCCACCAGGCCTCCGTCAACTTCCCCTTCCACCGCGCCCTCGACGGCGCCGAGGAGGAACGTCTCGGATCCGGCCGCTACGGCTCCACCCGCAAGGGCATCGCCCCCGCCTACGGCGACCGCGTCATGAAGAAGACGCTCCTCGTGCGCGAACTCTTCGACAAGGAGACCCTCGCCGATCGCCTCGCCGGTGTCGTGGCCTGGGCCAACGAACGGATCGAGAAGATCTACCGAGGCAGGCCACTCGTCCTTGCCGACATCGAACGCTGGATCGAGGAGACGGCGGCCCGGCTCGAGCCGTACGTCGCCGACGTGAGCGGTCTGCTCACTGAAGCGCTGAACGAGGACGCCACCGTGCTCGCCGAAGGACAACTCGGCGCCCTGCGCGACCTGTACTACGGCATCTATCCCTTCACCACCTCCACCAACTGCCTCGCCGGCCACGCACCGGTCGGCTCCGGCGTGCCCTGGGCCCGCCTGGACCGCACTGTCGGCGTCACCAAGGCGTTCTCCTCGTGCGTCGGCACCGGTCCCTTCGTCACCGAGTTCGAGGAGGAACGCGCCGACCTGCTGCGCCGCCAGTGGGGCGAGTACGGGGCCACGACCAACCGCCCCCGCCGCCTCGGCGCCTTCGACGCGGTCGCGACCCGCTATGGCGCCCGCATCCAGGGCGCCGACGAGATCGCCCTCACGAACCTGGACCAGCTCACAGGCGTCGGAGAGCTCCAGATCTGTACGGCCTACGAACACAACGGCCGCATCACCAGCGATTTCAGCCCCCACCCGGCCGAACTCGACCGCACCAAGCCGGTGTACGAGACCTTGGCTGGCTGGGAAGAGGACATCTCCCACGCCCGCACCCTCGGCGAACTACCGCCCGCCGCCCGGCAGTACGTGGCGGCCGTCGAGGAACTCCTCGGCGTACCCGTGCGCTACGTCTCGGTGGGCTCCCACCGGGACGCACTGATCGACACCGCTGTCACCCACGTCGGGAAGGGGAACTGACATGCTGGCCATCCTCGCTGTGAGCGACAAGCGGAACATTGCAACCCTGGCCGGCGGACTGCTGCGCCTCGGCTGGGACGTGGTGGCGACCGAAGGCACCCACAGGCTGCTGCGGAATGAGGGCCACGACGTCGGCCGCGTCGCCGACCTCGCCGGGGTGCCCACGCTCCTCGGCGGCCGGGTCAAGACACTGACCCTGTCGGTCATGGGCGGCATCCTCGCCCGCGACACCGAGACCGACCTCAAGGAGATCGCCGAGTACGGCATCCCCCGCGTCGATCTCGTGTGCTGCAACTACTACATCCTGCCGGAACTCGTCGACGGCATGGACCTGACCGCGTTCCGCGAGCGGGTCGACATCGGCGGCCCGGCGATGTTGCGTGGCGCGGCGAAGAACTGCGAACACGTCATCCCGCTGAGCGATCCCGACGACTACGAACAGGTCCTGGGCCTCCTCGGACAGGAGGGCGGCGCCGCCTCGGCCGTACCCATGAGCCACCGCCTCCGCCTTGCCGAGAAGGCCTTCGAGATCAGTGCCGCGTACGACGCCTCGGTGAGCGCCCTCTTCGGCGCGCAGGCGTGACCGCTTCCCACGGGCCGCGCCCGCCCCGGCCCCTCAGGGCCGGGGCGGGCGCGCGCTGGGACCCGGAGAACCGTCTGCTCAGCGTCGAGCCGCTCGACCACGAGCAGCCGCCCGACACCGCCACGCACATCACCTACCAGGGCAAGGTCTGGCTCACATTCGACGCGTACGACCAGGTCATGGCCGTGGACCTGCCCGGCGCCCCGCTCCCGCTGACCCGCGGCCTGCCACAGCAGCAGCGGCACCGCTACCCGTGGAGCACCCTGTCCACGACGAGCATGGCGCAGTGGCACGCCGACCCCGATTCCGGCTGGGTCTGGACCCTGCTCCGCCCCGGGCTGCCGTACCGCCGACTCATCGCCGCGGCGGCCGTCGCCATCCGTCTGTGCGCCGACCAGTCGCTGTACCTGCACGCCAGCCTGAGCCAGGACACGGCCGACACCTGAGTCCCGGCGTGAGCCGGCCCTGCCTCGGATCAGTTGAGCAGTGCGGTCAACCGCCCACTCTTCGCTGCCTGTTCCAGCTCGTCCAGCGCGTCCACGGCACTGCGCGCTGCCTGCGGGTCACGCTCGCTCAGACCGCTCGACGCGAACTCGTCCTCGTCGAGCCGCAGTACGGTGGCTCCGTCCGCGGACACCCACAGGTCCAGATCGAGGTCCTCGACGAGGAGCTCACCGCCGTCCAGGACGCTCGGCCGGGTGATGTCGCAGTACCAGCCCTTGAGGGCACCGTCCGCCGCGCGCACCTCCTTGATGGCGTACCAGCGATCGCGCCAGTAGCGCTCCACGAAGACATCGCCCGGTTCGAAGCGTACGAAGCCGAAATCCCTTACGCCCGGAGCGGCCCAGTCCGCGCGGACCGTGATCCGTGCGCCGTCGTCCGCGAGCAACTGCGCCGGGTAGCGGATCTTGGTGCGGCCTGCCTTGACCAGGACCACGTCCACCGTGCACTGCCCAGCGGGCTTATCAGACATAACGGGCCTCCGTGCCGAAGATGCCGTAACCGAACCAGTTGAAGATCATCAGCATCCTACTGTTGTCCGCCCACGCCACTGCCGACGCGTCACACGATGTGGTCTTCTTCCAGCCGAGTCCCGGCACCCCCGCGCGGGGCGGGCCGACGGCACCCCCCCGTGCACCGCGCCGCACATCAGAAGTGTTTCAGCAACTCCGGGAAGCTGTGCAGCACCAGCGTCGCCTTGTCGTCCAAGAACTCCTCGTGTTCGAGCACCCATGTGTGCTCGTGCGGGATGTGGACGGCGTTCAGACCGGCGCGACGGGCCGGGATGATGTCCGACTTGGGAGAGTTGCCGATCATCCAGGTCTCCGAGGGCGTCACACCCAGCTGGTTCACCAGCCCGCGGTACGTGTCGACGTTCTTCTCTTCGACGATGTGGATGCTGCGGAAGTGGTGGGCCAACTGCGAGGCGTTCACCTTGCGCTGCTGCTCCGCCGGATCGCCCTTGGTGAGCAGCAGCAGGTCGTGCCGATCCGACAACTCGGCGAGCGTTTCGGGGACTCCGCTGATGAGCTCGACGGTCCGGTGCATCAACGGCGTGACGAGTTCCTCGATCCGGGCGATGTCGTCGGCGGTCAGCGCACAACCGAGCAGCTGCTGACGGCAGTCGTGAAGGCTCTGCCGGAACATGTTCGCACCGTAGCCCAGGGTGAGCGCGTTCGCGGCCTCGATCCGGTCCAGTGCGGCTCGCACACGGACGCGCTCGGACGGCGCGCAGACCCAGTCCAGGAAGAGGTCGATGACCCGCTCGAAGAGGACGTTGTTCTCCCACAGGGTGTCATCGGCGTCGAAAACGAGAACCTGCGCGTTGCGCATCTGATTCACTCCACGTGTTGGCGCGAAGAGCCCTGCCGCGCGGACCCGGGTCCGTCGGCGAGCCGACGGCCGCGCGGGACGCGGTCGGGCGGGCCGCAGTCGTGCAGAATGCTCATCATGTCAGAGGTCTACCGTATTCGAGGCCGGCGGGCCGCCGAGATCGCGAGCAGCGTTGAGAAGGCCGTGACGGCGGGTGTACTTGCTCCGGGCAGTGCCCTTCCTCCGCTGCGGGACCTCGCCGCCGAACTCGGCGTCAACCCCAACACGGTCGCCTCCGCGTACCGTCTGCTGCGGGAGCGGGGTGTCATCGAGACCGGCGGCCGACGCGGCAGCCATGTGCGGCCCCGGACTGCCCATACTCCACGCCACCAGATCCAGCTCGACATTCCCCACGACGCGCGTGACCTGTCGCACGGCAATCCCTCGGCTGAGCAACTGCCCCCGCTGACCGAGGCACTTCACCATGCGGCCGCGGAGCAGCTGCGCGACCCCGTCCTCTACGGCCGGGCGTCCGTGGACGAACAGCTGTGGGGCCTGGTCCGGCGCGAGTTCCTCGCGGACGGTGTGCCGCCCGGGCCGATCGCCGTAACGTCCGGTGCGCTCGACGCCCTCGAACGCGTCCTGCAGGCCCGGCTACGGCCCGGTGACCTGGTGGCCGTGGAGGACCCGGGCTGGGGCAGCCTGCTGGATCTCCTGCCGGCGCTGGGGCTGCGGGCCGTGGGTGTCGGGATCGACGACGACGGACCCCGGCCCGACGGTGTCGCTCGTGCGCTGGCGTCCGGGGCCGCCGCGCTCGTCGTCACCTCACGTGCGCAGAACCCCACCGGGGCGGCGCTGGGGGCTCACCGGGCGGCTGAACTGCGGGAGGTGCTGCGGCCCAGCCCCGGCGTCCTGGTGATCGAGGACGACTTCGGCCATGCCATCGCCGACGCGCCTTACCACCCGCTCTGCGCCGAGGATGGGCGCCCGGTCACGGAACACTGGACGGTGATCCGTTCGGTGACCAAGATCTTCGGGCCCGACATGCGGCTGGCGGTGCTGACGGGCGACTCCGACACGGTGGACCGGATCCGAGGCCGGCAGCGCCTCGGGGCCGGCTGGGTGAGTCACGTGCTTCAGCGGGCTGTCGCGCAGCTGTGGAAGGGCGAGGCGGTCGACCGCACGCGGGTGGCCGGATTCTATGGAGAGCGCCGCGCGGCGCTGATCCTTGCCCTGGCCGAGCAGGGAGTCAGGGCGTACGGGCGCAGCGGCTTCAACGTGTGGATTCCGGTGCCGGACGAAACTGTGGCGGTGGTGGGGCTGATGAGGCGGGGGTGGGCGGTCGCGCCCGGTGCTCGCTTCCGCTTGGGATCACGGCCTGGCCTGCGTGTGACCGTTTCCACGCTGGGGCTCGACGAGATCCCACGGCTGGCTGCGGATGTGGCGGCCGCCCTCCGGACGGACCTGAGCGCGAGCAGCCTGGCCTGAAAGCGTGTCGGTCGCGCCTGCCTGGAGTGTCGCCTGCACACGCGCCCGGTCCTCGGGAGGGACCGGGGGCGCGGTGAGCGGGGTGACCTCCGTGCCGAGCCTGTCCTCGTCGATGAGCTCAAGCCGAGTCTCGACCGGTCCGACCGGTCCGGGAATCGCTCCAGCGACTGCGGGCTCGCTCGGCGCCAGGCCGGACGAGAAGGACGCCGCCGTCAGCGTCTGTCGCGGGCGGCCCGTACGAGGGCGTCGAAGAGCCCCTGCTGGGCGGGATCCTCGTGGGCGGTGTCCTCGGGGTGCCACTGCACGGCCGTGAACCACCCGCGGCCGCCGGGGAGTTCGAGGCCCTCGACCGTGCCGTCGGCGGCGCGCGCGGTGGCCTCCAGGCCCGTGCCGGGGCGGTCGACCCGCTGGTGGTGGTAGCAGGAGACCTCCGTCTTCTCCGCGCCGGTGGCCTGTTCCAGGAACGTGCCGCGTCGGATCGCCACCGGGTGCACGACGTGCCGGTGTTCGCGCCCGGGTCCGCCCATGTCCTGGTCGAGGGTGCCGCCGAGGGCGACGTTCACCACCTGCAGGCCACGGCAGATCGCCAGCATGGGCAGGCCCGACTCCACACTGTGGCGGGCGACTTGGAGGTCGAAGGAGTCCTGGAGGTCGTCGACGTCGTAGACGCTGGCGTGGGTGTCGGCGGCGCCGTACCGGTGGGGGGCGAGGTCTCCGCCGCCGGGGAGCAGGACCCCGTCGAAGCGGGCGAGTCTGGCGGCGACCTCGCTGTCCGCCGGGTGGATGCTCGCCGGTTCGCCGCCGGCCCGCCACACCGCCTCGATCAGGGCGCGGGCGTTGACCTCGGCGGCGTACCGCAGGGCGGAGGTCGTGGCGGAGAAGCGGGCGGGTACCGCGATCAGGGGTCGGGTGGCGGCGCCGGTCACAGCTGGATCCAGGTGGTCTTGAGCTCGGTGTACTTCTCGATGGCGTGGACGGACTTGTCCCGGCCGTTTCCGGACTGCTTCACGCCGCCGAAGGGGACGGTCAGGTCGCCCTCCTCGTAGCAGTTGACCCAGACCGTGCCCGCCTTCAACGCCCGCGAGACCCTGTGCGCGGTGGAGAGGTCGGACGTCCACAGCCCGGCGGCGAGGCCGTACTCGGTGGCGTTGGCTAGCTGTACCGCCTCGTCCAGGTCGTCGAAGGTGAGCACGGACAGGACGGGGCCGAAGATCTCCTCGCGGGCCAGCCGCATGCCGGGACCGACGCCGTCGAAGACGGTCGGTTCCAGGTACGTGCCTCCCGTACCGGTGAGGACGCGCTCGCCGCCGGTCCGCAGCCGGGCGCCTTCGTCCCGGCCCGTGCCGATGTGGTCCAGAACCCGGCCGAGGTGGTCCTCGCCGACCAGCGCGCCCATCTCGGTGGCGGGGTCGAGGGGGTCGCCCACGCGCAGTTCGCGCGCCCTGGTGACCACGGCCTCGGTGACGCGTTCGGCGATCGACGAGTGCACCAGCAGCCGGGAGGGAGCCGTGCACATCTCGCCCTGGTTGAAGAAGATGCCCCAGGCGGCGGTGGCGGCGGCCCGGTCCAGGTCGGGCGCGTCTGGAAGGACGATGTTGGGCGACTTGCCGCCGAGCTCCAGCCAGACGCGCTTGAGGTTGGAGTCGGCGGCGTAGTGCAGGAAGTGGCGGCCTACGGCGGTGGAGCCGGTGAAGGCCAGCACGTCGACGCCGGGGTGCAGTCCGATCGCCCGTCCGGCCACCGGACCCTTGCCGTTGACCACGTTCAGCACGCCCGGTGGCAGCCCGGCCTCGGTCGCGATCCGCGCCAGCAGCAGCGCGGACAGCGGCGAGTTCTCCGACGGCTTCAGGACGACGGTGCACCCGGCCGCCAGGGCCGGGGCCACCTTCCACCCCGCCAGCGTCAGCGGGAAGTTCCAGGGCACCACCGCGCCGACCACGCCGGCCGGCTCACGCGTGACGAGCGCGAGGGCGTCGGGGGCGGTGTGCGGGGACTCGTCGGTGAGCTTGTCGGCCAGCTGCCCGTACCAGCGGAACGTGGTGATGGCCGCGCGCAGTTCGATCTCGTACGCGTCCGTGACGGGCTTGCCCATCTCCAGGCTGACGGTGAGGGCGAGTTCCTCCCGCCGCTCCTCCAGCAGCTCGGCGACCCGTACGAGGGCCCGGCCCCGTTCGGCGGGCGCCAGGCGTGGCCACGGCCCTGAGTCGAAGGCCCGGCGGGCGGCCGCCACCGCCGCGTCCACCTCGGGGGCGCCCCCGTCGGCGATCTGCGCCAGTACGCGGCCGTCCCGGGGCGAGACGGCCGGAAAGGTCGCTCCTGCGCCGGGTTCGTCGTCGCCGTCGATGTGGTGGGCGCCGGACACCTCCAGGGCCTTGGCCCGGCGCAGCCACTCGTCATGGGCGATGTCCAGCATGTCGTGGCCTCCAGAAAGACATTTGAAGTCAAACGATATGATCGATGGTGAGGCCGCCACAAGGGGCCATGGGGAGCCGTTCAGCAGGTCCACGGGACCGGGAGGGAGTGCCCGCCGTGCGCGCACTCGTCATTCAGCACGACCACGTGACGGAGCCGGGGCTGGTCGGTGCCCGGCTCGCGGAGCGCGGATACGACCTCACCGCCGTGACGGTCGTGCCCGAGGAGCGTCACCACGCGACGGACGTGACCTTCGACTTCCCCGATGCCGCGGACTGGGATCTGATCGTGTCGCTCGGCGCTCCCTGGTCGGTCTACGACGAGACGGCGGTGGGCGGCTGGATCGGGGGCGAGTTGGCGTTGTTGCGCAAGGCACAGCACCTCCGCGTCCCCGTGCTCGGCGTCTGTTTCGGCGCCCAGGCGCTCACCACCGCCCTCGGCGGGTCGGTCGAGGCCTCCCCGCGCCCCGAGATCGGCTGGACGGAGGTCGACACGCACGATCCCTCCCTGGTGGTCCGCGGGCCCTGGCTCCAGTGGCACTACGACCGCTGCGTCCTGCCGCCCGACGCCGAGGTCGTCGCCCGCAGCGAGGTGTGTGTGCAGGCGTTCCGGGCCGGACGGAGTCTGGGCGTGCAGTTCCATCCGGAGATCACCACGCGGATGGTGAGCGGCTGGCTCGCGCTGGGCGGTGCGGAGCAGTGCGTGCGGCAGGGTCTGGACCCCGACGAACTGCTCGCCCGCAGCCGCGCGATGGAACCGGCTGCCCGCGCGAACGCCCGCCACCTCGTCGACGGCTTCCTGGACCGGGTGGCATACGCGGCCGACTGAGGGCCTGTGGGGCCGCCGCCGCGCGCTGGCCGTGACGCCGGCCGCCGTGACCTCGTCCGCCGCGACCGGTCCCCGCTCCGGGCGCGGCGGACGATGCCGGTCAGCCGTCAGCCGTGGGCGCCAGCCTGTCGCGGGTGAGCCGGGCCGCGATCACCCCCGCGAGCAGGACCGCCGGGACGGTCAGTTCCAGCCAGGTGGCCGTGCTCTGTTCCCCGCCGATGAGCGTCGTGAAGTTCTCGACGACGAGCCAGATCGCTCCGACGATGCCGAGGGCGCCCAGGGCGGGGGCGACGAGGGTGTTCCAGGGCCGGGTGTCCAGGCGTTCGCGGCGGAAGAAGACGAGCACGGAGACCGAGGTCAGGAAGTACAGGAGCATGATCCCCAGGACGGCCACGCCGCTGCCCCACGAGAACAGGGTCAGTACCGGGTCCTTGCCGGCCAGCGCGAAGGGCGCGACGAGGAGGACGGCGACGGCGGTCTGGACCCAGCCCGCCACACCGGGGGAGTGGTGGCGGTTGAGGGACGTCAGCCGGCGGGGCAGCAGCCCGTCGCGGCTGAGGGAGAACAGGTAGCGGTTGGCGGAGTTGTGGAAGGCGAGGACGCCCGCGAAGAGGGAGGTGGCCAGCAGGAAGGGCAGGACGTCGTTCACCCAGGGGCCGAACAGGTCCGCGATCGGCGCGAAGACGAAGCCCGTCGAGTCGCCGCTCTCCAGTGCCCGGCCGGCGGCCGCGGTCGCGTTCGAGGCGCCGTGGGCGGAGATCAGCATCCAGGAGGTGAAGGCGAAGAAGCCGGTGACGAGGGCGACGGCCAGGTAGGTGGCCCGCGGCACCGTCCTGCGCGGCTCGCGCGCCTCCTCGCCGTAGATCGCGGTGGCCTCGAAGCCGACCATCGACGCCACGGCGAACATCAGCGCCACGCCCGGTGCCCCTTCCAGGGCTGCTTCCGGTGAGAAGGACCGGGCGAGTCCGAGCCCCTCGGGTCCGCCGCCCTTGAAGAAGGTGACCAGTGCGAAGACGGCCAGGATGCTGAACTCGGCCAGCACGAGGACCGCCAGCACCTTGGCGCCCATCTCGATCCCCGCAGCCCCCAGGGCCTGGACGGCCGCCATCGTGACCACCGCGCACACCCACCAGGGCACGTCCGCCCCCGTGTAATCCGCCAGCAGGCCGCTCACGGTCGCCCCGTACAGGCCGTACATGGCGGCCTGGATCGCGCAGTAGGCGAACAGCGCGATCCCGGCGCTTCCGGTGCCGAGAGGACGGCCGAGGCCCTTGCCGATGTACGTGTAGAAGGCGCCGGCGTTCACCACGTGGCGGCCCATGGCCACGAAACCGACCGAGAACAGCAGGGTGACGACGCCGGCCGCCGCGTAGGCGGCGGGGGCGCCGGGGCCGTTGCCGATGGCGACGGATATCGGGACGGAGCCCGCGATGCCGGTGAGCGGCGCCTGGGCGGAGAGGACGAAGAAGAGGATGCCCAGAACGCCGAGGGAGTTGGGCTTGAGCTTGCCTGTGGTGGAGGCGCCGGCCGCGGTCTGGCTGTCGACCGCTGTCTGACTGTCCACTCGGATCACCTGCCAGGGAGGGGGAGGGTCGTTTAGGGCCAAACGAGTTGCCTCATGGTGGGCGGGAACTATCCGTTTGGCAAGGGGTCGGGTGGGGATTCCCTGCCGGATGCCGGTCCCCTGCGGCGCTGTCGCCGAGGCGGCGTCCGAAGACGTGCCCCGGTCCTGGGGGCGGGACGGCGGGGCACCGGAGGCGGGGCGCGAGAAGCCCTGGACGGCAGGCAGGCGTCCTGTCTCGCGTCAGGACCCGGCCGGTGGGTCAGTCGTCGCTCTGCGGGCCGGCTTCCCGGCGGGTGGACTCGGGGGCTTGGAGCAGCCGGATCAGGTGGCGCAGCTCCTCGACGGCCGCGTCCGTGACCTCGGGCTCGCCGAAGACGAGCTGGTGCAGCACGAGCCCGTCCAGGGCGGCGAAGACCAGTCGGGTCAGGGGATGACCCGCGTCGCGGGGGAGGATCCGGGACAGCTCCCGCTTCGTGGCGTCGAAGTAGCCGTCGTACAACGCCCGGATCTGCGGCAGCAGTTCGGGTCGGCGACGCGACTCCAGCAGGAGCTCGTACTGGAAGGCCTGTATGTCGGGATCGGTGGTGACCATCTCGGACAGTCCGACCGAGAAGTCGGCTACCTCGCCGGTCTCGGGTTCGAGCGCGCTGGTGTTCAGCGAGGTGCGGATCGCGTGCGCGAGCGCCTCCTCGATCAGCGCGTCCCGTGAGCCGAAGTGGTGGACCACCAGTCCGTGCGTGGTTCCCGCCTCCTGCGCGACGGCCCGGTAGGTGAGCTTGCGCAGCCCGCCCCGGGCCACGACCCGCACGGCGGCGTTGAGGAGGGCCTCCCGGCCCTCGCCGTAGCCCATGCGCCGGCGTGGCTGTCGGCCTTCGGGCAGCGGCGCGGACTCGGTCATGGCTGCGACCCTACCTGGCCTTCCGCGCGCCGAGGGCGGCGCCGCGGCACCGCCCCGGCCTGTCTCCCCAACGCGCGTCGCCGCGCCGCCGCGCCGCGTCCGCTCACCGCCGGGGCGGGCGGACGCCACGGAACTCCCAGTCGCCGCCGAGCGCCGTGGACAGCACCTCCTCGGACTCGGTGGGCTGGGCGCCGACGTCGGTACGGACGGAGGTGGGGCCGGTGACGACGTGGTTGGTGAGCCTGCCGAGGCCCTCGACCTCGACCTCGACGACGTCACCGGGCCGCACGGGCCGCGAGTTGGCCGGCGTGCCGGACAGCAGTACGTCGCCGGGATACAGGGTGATGGTGCGGGCGATGTCGGCGACGAGGTAGTGCATGTCCCACTTCATCTCGTCGGTCGACCCGTCCTGCACGACCTCGCCGTTGACGTAGGTCCGCAGCCGCTTGCCGTGGAAGTCCCAGTCCGTGACCAGGCCGGGGCCCAGCGGGCAGAGGGTGTCGGAACCCTTGACGCGGAGCATGGAGCCGGCGTCGGTGTCGCGGAAGTCGTGCAGGCCGTAGTCGTTGGCCACGGTGTAGCCGGCGATGTACTCGCCTGCCTCGGCCGGGGAGATGTTGCGGGCGGTCCTCCCGATGACGATGGCGACCTCGCCCTCGTAGTTGAGCCACTTGCAGCCCTCGGGGCGTACGACGGCGCCCTGGTGGGCGTTGAGGGCGGAGGTCGGCTTGTGGAAGTAGGTGGGTGTGTCGGGGAGGTCGATGCGGAACTCGTCGACACGGCTGCGGTGGTTGAGGTGGACGGCGATCACCTTGGAGGGGACGACCGGAGGCAGGTGGTGCGCCTCCTCGATCTTCACACGGCGGCCGTCGCCGGCGACGAGCTCCTCGCCCTCGACGGTGACCTGGACGACGGCGCCGTCCAGGAGGATGCGGCGGTACTCGGGCATGGCTGGCCTCTTTCGGGGGCGTCTAGTCGCGGCTGTGCGGGGTGTGGGGTGAGGAGGGCGCGGGCACACCGGTGCCGGTCCAGCCGTCCGTGGGGCGGTCGAACCAGAGGTGCACCTGGCCGGTGCCGACGGAGTTCTCGTACTCGCCGTACTGCCGGGCCCGCGCGGTGCACGCCTGCTCTCCGAGGGCGCCGGCCAGCATCAGGTAGTGGAAGAACTTCGCCTCGGGCTTGTACTTCCAGAACTCGTCCATGGTGGCGAGCACCTTGTCGTGCCGCCCTTCCTTGAACCAGGCGATGCGTTCGTAGTCGGCCTCGCGGGCCTCGGGCGTGCGGATGTGGACGGGGTCGCTGGCCTCGTGGTCGCGGATCTCCCGCAGGGGCCAGAAGGTGTGCGAGAGCGCGCCGGAGGCGATCACCAGCACGCGGCGGCCGGGTGTGGCGGCGATGCCGTCGGCCAGCGCGCGGCCGAGGCGCAGGTGGTCCTCCATGTCGCCGGTCTGGCAGACCCCGATGGTGACCCACCGCTTGTCGGGCAGTCCCTCGCCGAGGAACTTCCAGAGGTTGATGGTGGCGTAGTAGACGGGCAGGTAGTCGTCCTCGATCGGGGTGATCCAGGTGCCGTGCCGGTCGGCGAACGAGGCGATGTTGTGGGCGAGTTCGGGGTCGCCGGGAAAGTCGTACGGCATGCGGCACATGCCGCGCGGCAGCTCCTCCGAGGTGAACAGGCCGGCGCGGCGCGTCTGCGCGGTGACGACGAACTCGACGGTGGTGGCCCAGTGGGAGTCGAGGACGACGACGGTGTCGTAGTCGTCGGCGGCGTCGCGTTCGAAGACCTCCCTGCGGAGCTGTCGGAGGCCGGTGACGAGGGTGATCTCCTTGCCCTCGTTGAGCTCCAGGCGGTCCGCCTCGGGCAGCACGATGGTGGGGACGTGGGCGAGCAGGCCCGCCCCGACGATTTCACCCATGGTCCTGCCATCCCTCCGGCGCGGTGACGGTGTTCTTCAGGTCGCAGTAGAAGTCGAAGCTCCAGGTGCCGCCCTCGCGGCCGACGCCGGAGAGGCGGGAGCCGCCGAAGGGTGCCTGGAGGTCACGTACGAAGAAGCAGTTGACCCAGACGGTGCCGGCGACGAGCCGGTCGGTGACGCGGTCGGCGCGGGCGCGGTCGCCGGTGGCGACGGTGGCGGCCAGGCCGAAGCGGGTGTCGTTGGCGAGCCGGACGCCCTCCTCCTCGGTGGTGAAGGTCTGGAGGGTGAGCACCGGGCCGAAGACCTCCTCCTGCACGATCTCGCTGTCCTGGGCGACATCGGTGAGGAGTGTCGGCGCGTAGTACCGGCCGTCCTCGGCGTGGCCGCCGATGACCGCGCGGGCTCCGGCCGCGGTCGCCCGCCGCACGAAGCCGTCGATCTTCTCCAGCTGGCGGGGGTGGATGGTGGGGCCGATGTCGGTGGCCTCGTCGCGTGGGTCGCCCTGGGTGAGCCGGGAGGCCTTCTCGACGAAGCGGCGGGTGAACTCCTCGGCGATCGACTCCTGGACCAGGAGACGGGTCGCGGCGAGGCAGACCTGCCCGGCGTTGTCGTACTGCTCGACGGCGAGATCGACGGCCAGGTCGAGGTCCGCGTCGGCGAAGACCAACAGGGGTGACTTGCCGCCGAGTTCGAGGCTCAGCGGGGTGAGTTGGGTGGCGGCCGACGCGGCGATCCGCCGCGCCGTCGGCACGGAACCGGTGAAGCTGATCCGGCGTACGTCCGGGTGGGAGGTGAGCGCGTCGCCGATCTCCGAGCCGTAGCCCTGGACGACGTTGAGGACACCGGCCGGCAGCCCGGCCGCCGCCGCGATGTCGGCGAGCAGCGAGGCGGTGAGCGGAGACCACTCGGCGGGCTTGAGGACCACGGTGTTGCCGGCGGCGAGGGCGGGCGCGACCTTCCAGGTGGCCAGCATCAGCGGGGCGTTCCACGGGGTGATCAGTACGGACGGGCCCGCCGGGTCCCAGCTGACGTGGTTGCGGTGACCGCGGGTCTCGAAGTCCTCGTGCTCCAGCGTGAGCAGCCAGTCGGCGAAGAACCGGAAGTTGTGGGCGACGCGGGGCATGACGCCGCGGCGGTGGGAGCGGAGCAGGGCGCCGTTGTCGGTGGTCTCGACGACGGCGAGTTCTTCGAGACGCTTGTCGACGCCGTCGGCGACGGCGTGCAGGATGCGGGCGCGTTCGGCCCGGGAGGTGGCGGCCCAGGCGGGGAAGGCGGCCTTGGCGGCGGCGACCGCGGCGGCGGCCTCGGCCGGGGTACCCCGGGAGATCTCACCGAGGACGCTGCCGTCGATCGGTGAGACGTCCGTGAAGGTGTCCCCGGAGGCGACCCGCCGGCCACCGATCCAGTGCCGGGTGTCGACGGGGACTCCGGCGACGGTGATCTTGTCAGGCATCAGAAGAGTTCCTTTTGTACGAGGGAAGGACGACCCGCCCGGAGGCGCGGGGCCGGATCAGATCTGCGGCTTCGCCGCGCGGGCGCGAGCCGGCACGACGAAGGCGCGGCCGACCACCGGCCTCACTCGGCAGCCGCGCCGGAGGTACCGGTCTCCAGCAGGCGGCCGCCGTCCCACACCACCCCGACCTGCCGGTAGTACGCGGCGATCGGCTCCCGGATCTCCAGCCTGGCCAACTCCTCGGTGGGTGCCTCGAAAAGCTCCAGCTCGGCATCACCGACCCACGCCTGCCCGGCCTCGAAGGCCGCCGCCCCCGTCTCGATCAGCTCGTCCAGGGCAAGCCCCTTGCCCTTCTCGACGGACGGCAGCCACCGGTGATGCGCCATGGGATGGGCGTTGACGAACCCGTTCGTCTCCGACGGCTCCCGCAGCGTCACCACGGCCTGGGCGAGACGCCGGTCGGCCGCGGCCAGCGTGGCCCCGAAACGAGCCCCCGCCGCGATCCGCGGAGCGGGTCCGTAGGGGTGCGGACGGGTCTGATGGATCGACCCGAGCTTCTTCGGATAGCCCTGGTGCAGCCCGCGCGCGATCGCGAAGTCCTTGTCGACCCAGATGTACACACAGCGCGAGTAGGTCTGCCCCCGGAACGAGCAGCGCACGACGGCGAAGGCCTCCTTGTACTGGGAGCGCACCGGATCCAGCAGCTCCTTGCCGGACCCCGAGCAGGACTGCCAGTCGGCCCAGATCAACGCCACCGCACCGGGGTCCTCCTCGGCCAACTCAAGTGGCTCCGGCAGCAGTTCACGCACCCGCGCGGGATCCGTGCGGTACTCGACGGTGAGCAGGTCGCCGGAGTAGTGCCACGGCGGCGAGGGAATCAGCGACGAGGTGCCCGTCGCCGTCTTGGGGTGGAGGTAACCGCGGACGGTGGTCATGGCGCGACTCCTTACGAGGTGGGGGCGGGCTGCTTCAGCAGCTGGGCGCGGTAACGGGCGGCGCTCGTGGCGACGGCGTGGCCGCCGAGCGCGACGACCCCGGTCAGCCGTCCGTCGACGTGGTAGCCGACCAGGACGTCACCCTCCGGATCACCGTCGAGGACGCGGACGTCGTCCAGGCCGAGGACGGGTGCCCCGAAGGACTGCAGCCGGAAGCCGTGCTGGTCGCTCCAGAAGGTGGGCAGCGGGGTGAAGGGAGCCAACTCCTTGTCGCTCCCGCCGAGATGGGCGACGAGGGCCTTCGCGGCATGCTTGGCGGTGTCGGTCGGGATCGACCAGTGCTCGACCCGGCGCGGTACGCCGTCGTAGCGGGCGTTGGGGAAACGCGCCACGTCACCGACCGCGATCACCTCCGGCCGCCCCCCGACCCGCAGCTGCTCGTCCGTGAGTACGCCGTCGGACAGGTCGAGCCCGTTGTCCTCCAGCCACTCGACGTTGGCGACCGAGCCGACGGACTCGACCACGACGTCGGCGGGCAGCACGGCTCCGTCGGCGAGGCGCACGCCGGTGACCCGGTCCTCGCCCTCGAAGCCGGTCACGCCGACGCCGAGCGCGAACCGCACCCCGCGCTCCTCGTGCCGCCGCAGGAGGGCGCGGGCGAGGAGCGGACCGAGCGGCCCGACCATGGGCAGCGGTAGCGGGTCGACGACCGTCACCTCGGCGACGCCGAGCCCGACGGCGGTGGCGGCGACCTCGCAGCCGATGAAGCCGGCGCCGACCACGACCACGCGGGCACCGGGCCGGGTCAGTTCGTCCCGCAGGTTCCGGGCCTGGGCGAGCGTGCGGACCATATGACGGCCGTCCAGGGGGCCCGGGCAGCGCAGCCGCCGGGGCCGTACACCGGTGGCGACGACCAGACCGTCGTAGGCGACCGTCGAGCCGTCGTCGAGTGTGACCGTCCGCTCGGTGAGCCGGGCCGCGACGACCTTCGTGCCCAGGCGCCACTCCACGTCCTGCGCGGCCGCCTTGGGTGTGAAGGCCAGCGACGCGAACGGCGCCTTTCCGGCGAGTACCTCCTTGGACAGCGGTGGCCGGTTGTACGGCATGTGGGGTTCGTCCCCGACGACCGTGACGGCGCCGGTCCAGCCCGCCGCGCGTAGTTGTTCCGCGGCCCGCAGGCCGCCCAGAGAGGCTCCGGCGACCAGAATGCGTGCGGTCACGGTGTTCAGTCCTCGATCCGGATGGCCTGGAGCGGGCACACGTCGGCGGCCTCCTCGACCTCCTCGCGCAGGGCGTCGTCCGGGTCGGGGACGTAGGCGAGGTGGCCGTCGTCGTCCATCGAGAAGACGTCCGGGGCCGCGAAGACGCACTGACCGTGGTCCTGGCACTTGTTCATGTCGACGACGACCTTCATGGCCGTTCCTCCAGAGGGTGAGGGCGTCGGAGCAGGGCGAAGGGGGTGGGGAGGGGCCCGGCCAAAGCGACCGGGCCCCTCGGCCAAAGGGGTGCGGTGGAGCTGCACCCCTAGCTCGTTTGGCTTCAAACAACATAGGAAGCGGCAGGGCCCTGGTCAATACCTGTCCAGGTGGATAAATTTTCTGGAGCACCCTCTTGCGGTACGGCGAGCACCCTCCATACCGTTCGGAGTCAAACGACTGGCTCGGAGTTACTTCCCGCCCCCGCACTCCGGCTCTCGCGTCGTCCTCCCGCCACCCACCCCATCCGCCCGAGGAGAATCGGTGAGCGCTCACGACAGCCCAGACATCCGCCGGCACATGGAGCGGCTCGCCGCCGACGGCATCGACGTGGTCCGGGTGACCTACCCCGACCTCCTCGGCACCGAGCGCGCCCGTGACGTCCTGCTCGAGGAGCTGCCCCGCGCCATGGACCACGGGCTCGCCTTCTGCCGGGCCGTCTATCACACCAGCCCGCAGGGCGACGTCGTCCCGGTCGGCGGCGGCCTGGACGCCGGACTGCCGGACATCACCGTGCGACCCGATCTCGACACGCTGGCCGCACTGCCGTGGGAGCCGGGCGTCGCCACGTGTCTCGCGGACGTCGTCGACCCGGCCACCGGATCGCCGGCCCCCGAGTCACCGCGCGACCTCCTGCGGGGCGTCCTCGCCCGGTGCCGGGAACTGGACCTGCGGCCGGTCGTCGGACCCGAGCTGGAGTACTTCCTGTGCGAGCCGGACCCCGCCGGAGGCTGGCGCCGGTACGGACGGGAGACGGGTGTCGTCTACACGGCAGGGCTGCGCGCCGACCCCGACAACCACCTCCTGCGCACACTGCGGCACGTCCGGGACCTCAACCTCGGTGTGCTCAGCGGCAACCACGAGTTCGACGGCGGACAGTTCGAGATCAACCTGCGGCACTCCCAGGCGCTGTCGGCCGCCGACCGGGCCTTCCGCTTCAAGGCCGCCGTCAAGGAGCTGGCCCGCGGGGAGGGCCGTCTCGCCACCTTCATGGCCAAGCCCTTCAACGACGCCGGCGGCTCCGGCTTCCACCTCCATCTCTCGTGCGAGGACGCCGAAGGCCGCAACGCCTTCGACGACCCCGCGGGCGCCTACGGCCTCTCGGCCGAGGCCCGGCACGCCGTCGCCGGCATCCTCGCGCACGCACCCGCCCTCGCCGCGCTGGCCAACCCGACGGTCAACTCGTACAAACGCTTCGGCCCCGACACCCTCGCCCCCTGGCTGGTCGACTGGGGCCTGGACAACCGCAGCGCCATGGTCCGCATCCCGCCCGAGCGCGGCTCCGGCTCCCGGCTGGAACTCAGGCTGGGGGACGCGAGCGCCAACCCCTACCTGCTGATCGCCGGAACCCTCGCCGCGGCGCTGCTCGGCATCGAGGCGGGCGAGGAGCCGCCGGCCCCGCTGGAGGGCTACGGCTACGACACCGGCAAGTCGGCCGTACTGCCGATGAGCCTGTCCGCAGCGCTCGACGCGCTGGAGGCGGACACCGCCCTGACCGGCCTCCTCGGCAAGGCCTTCACCACGTCCTTCCTCACCTACAAGCGGGACGAGGTCGAGCGCTTCGGGCGACACGTCACCGACTGGGAGTTCACCGAGTACGCCCACCACCTGTAGGCCGGACGCCCCCTTCGACCGCCCAGCCAGTTCCCCAAGGCCCGAGCCCGCCCAGGAGTTCCCACCCATGACCAGCCCCGCCACGCCCGCCACCACGTCCACGACTCCCAGCACGGGCGCCGAGCTGCGCGCCGCCCTCGCCGAGCCGCTCCCGCTCGACCAGGTGAACCTCACCGACCTCGACCACTTCGCGGACGGCACCACGCCGTGGCGCATGTTCCACACCCTGCGCCACCAGGACCCCGTCCACTGGCAGCCCGAGGAGGCCCCCAACTCCGGTTTCTGGGCCGTGACCCGGCACGCCGACATCGCCCGTGTCGACCGCGACGCCGAGACCTTCACCTCCACCCGGTTCGTCAACCTCGAAGAGGTCGACGACGACCAGATCAAGAAGCGGGCCTCCATCCTGGAGCTGGACGGCGTCCGCCATCGCGCGCTGCGCAGCGTGATCCAAAGGCAGTTCGGGGCGGCCGTCATCAACAGCTACGGCGACTTCCTGCGCGGTCTGACGGCCAGGACCCTGGACGCGGCCCTAGCCAAGGGCAGCTTCGACTTCGTCGAGGAGGTCTCCGCCGACTTCCCCATCAACGTCCTCGCCCGACTCCTCGACGTACCGGCCGAGGACAACCAGCAGCTCATCGACTGGGGCAACCGGATCATCGGCAACACCGACCCCGACTACGCCGACGTGCTGCTGCACAGTGTGGAGAGCGAGAAGTACCGCGACCTCCCGTTCCGCTCGCCGGCCTCCCTCGAAGTCTTCGAGTACGGACGGGAGCTGGCCCGGCAGCGACGCGGCGGCGACGGGAACGACCTCGTCTCCAAACTCGTCAACACCACCCCACGAGACGGAGTCCCGCTCTCCGCCCAGGACTTCGACAACTACTTCCTGCTATTGGTCGTGGCCGGCAACGAGACCACCCGGCACACCATCACCCACTCGATGCTGGCCCTCCTCCAGCACCCCGAGCAGCTCGCCCGCCTCCAGGAGGACCCCTCCCTGATCCCCACGGCGGTCGAGGAGTTCCTGCGCTGGGCCTCGCCCGTCTACCACTTCCGCCGCACCGCGACCCGGGACGTCGAACTCGGCGGCAAGCGGGTCAAGGAGGGCGACAAGGTCGTCATGTGGTTCGCCTCCGGCAACCGCGACGAGGAGGTCTTCGGCAACCCTTACGACTTCGACGTCGCCCGGCAGCACAACGACCACGTCACCTTCGGCAAGGGCGGCCCGCACCTGTGCCTGGGCAACCTGCTCGCCCGCACCGAGATCCGCATCATGTTCGAGGAGCTCATCCCGCGCCTGGCAGGCATCCGCCTGGCCGGCGACGTGCCCCGAGTGCGCTCGAACTTCGTCAACGGCATCAAGAAGCTGCCCGTCGAGGTCACCCTCGCCTGAACGCGAGGAGATTACCGGCATCGTTGCCGAAGTCCACCGTACGATCGGTCATCGCTCTCGACCCCGCGCGCGGCGCGGACGAAGCCGAGGCCGCGACGGTCCCCGCCCGCCTCGCCGAGTACCGCCGGCACGGCGCCCGGGCCGCCGCCGCGTTCGTGGCCGGCGCGTCCTCACCGCAGGCTCCGCCCGGCCGCCTTCGCACCGCGCACATCCGCACCGTGCTCGGCACCCCGGACCACGTCATCGCGCAGGCCAACGCGGGCATGTACACCGACCCCGGCGCGGTGGGCGTCCGCCCGCACAGCGAGGCGTACCTGCGCCGCCGCCCGCAGCCCGCGCTGACGGTATGGACGTCCGAGAAGGCCGCCGAGTGGGAGCGCGGCACGCTACGAGTACCGCGCTCACGCGTCGAGTACTGGCCCCGCACCGGCCACTACCTGCCCGAGGAGCGGATGGAGCGCACGGTCGGGCTCATCCGGACCTGGGCGGACGGGGTCATGGCCGGTTGACGTTGGGGCCCCTCTCCTCTTGGCCCGCCGGGGGGGAAGACACCGACGGTGAACGTGTGGCGGCCGTAGCTGTGACCGAACGGGGTTCTGTCGTAGGGCAGTTGGATGACAACCGTGCGGCGCGGTGCTGTGGGTTTCGGTGGCGGGGCCGACAGTAGGTGCCTCGCCGTGGGGGTTGGTGACTGCGGGGCGCGTACGCTGCGGCAGCCGGGCAGCCGGGCAGCCGGGCAGCCGGGCAGCCGGTGTGGCGGTCAGCCGGGCAGCCGGTGTGGCGGTCAGCCGGTGTGGCGGGAGCGGGTCAGCGCCAGCCCTCCGAGGACCAAGGCGACCAGTCCGACGACCAGGGCCACCAGAGCCCCGCCCAGCCCGTTACCCGTACCGAGACCACCGGACGCGGTGGCCGTGACCAGCCCGCCGAGGGCCATGCCGGCCGCTCCGGCCGCCATGGCCACGATCACTCCGAGTCGCCCGGAGCCGGTGCCGAAACGCCCGGCGGGACGGGTCAGAGCGAGCCAGCCGACGACCGCGCCGATCAGCCCCAGCACGGCGGCCGCGCCGGCCCCGAGCCGCCCGGCGCTCATCTCGTAGGCGTCGGCGGCGGTCGGCTGGACGGAGACGTCGGCGGCCGCCGGCGCGGCAAGCAGGAACACTCCGAGCAGGGCGGCTGACGTCGCGGCAAACACAGTTCGGACCGACATGAGGGCTCCTCGTTCTCTCCGACCGGGATGTCGTCCGATCATGGCCGCCGGGCCCACCCCTCGTCGTCCCGCAGCCGGAGGCACTTCGCGCTGCCGCGGAGGACACCCGCGGTTGCCGCAGCGGCGGCAGGCGCCCAGAAGCTACTGCGGGCGCGGTAGTCGGCCGCTCCTCCGCGAGTGGGACTCGCCCGCGGCGGCATCTGGCTAGGGTGCGCGCATGACTACAGGACGGTCCGGTGTCCCGGCAGGAGCCATGGACTGGGTTATCGCCGTCGGTGTGGCGGCGACTCTGGCGGTCGCCGGGGTGTCAGGGGATCACTCCGACCCGGGCCGCGACCTGCTCGGCTACGGTCTCCTGGCGGCCGGTGGCCTGGGGCTCGCAGCGCGGCGCCGTGCTCCGGTCGCCGTCCTGGCCGTCACCGGTCTGTGTGCGGTGGGCTACCAGGCGGTGGGTTTCGACGTGCCCGCAGTCGCGTACCTGTTCGCGGTGTACGCGGCCGTACGGGCGGGACGCCGCACCATCACGGTGGTGGCGAGCGTGACCATGGTGGCCGTTCTGCCTCTCGCGGCCCTGGCTTCGGGGCCGCACGACACGGGCGCGGCCTTCGCACAGGCCCGGGGCGCCCTCGAGCTGGCCTGGCTGATCGCGGCGGGCGCCGCGGGGGAAGCGTTGCGGCAGGCCGAGCGGAGGGCCGACGAGGCCGAGCGCACCCGGGAGGAGACCGCGCGGCGCCGTGCCGACGAGGAACGGCTGCACATCGCCAGGGAACTGCATGATTCCCTCACCCACCAGATCTCGGTGATCAAGGTGCAGTCCGAAGTCGCCGTCCACGTGGCCCGCAGGCGGGGCGAGCAGGTGCCGGAGGCGCTGCTGGCCATCCAGCAGGCCGGACGTGAGGCCTCCCGGGAACTGCGCGCCACACTGGAGGCGCTGCGCGACGACAGCACGGCTCCGCCTCGCGGACTCGATCACCTCGTGGAACTGGTGGAACGGGCCCGTGCGTCCGGCCTGGACGCGACACTGACGATCGAGGGAGACCGACAGGACGTGCCGGCCGCGGTGGACCGGACCGTCTACCGGATCGTTCAGGAGTCGCTCACCAACATCGCCCGGCACGCCTCCGCCGCAACGGCATCGGTCCGGATCGACTGCCGTCCGGACGCTCTCGCGATACGCGTCGACGACGACGGAAAGGCCACACCGGACACCGCCCCGGAGCCCGGCGTGGGGCTGCTCGGGATGCGCGAACGTGTCACCGCCCTCGGCGGCCGGCTGCGAGCGGAGCCGCGCGAGACGGGCGGCTTCACCGTCCAGGTCGAACTGCCCGTGGAACAGACGTCATGATCCGTGTCCTGCTGGTCGACGACCAGCCACTCATACGCAGCGGATTCCGCGCGCTCCTCGACCTGGAGGACGACATCGAGGTGGTGGCCGAGGCCGGCGACGGGGAGGAGGGCCTCTCCCTCGCCAGGGAACACCTGCCCGACGTCGCTCTCATCGACATCCGGATGCCCGTCGTCGACGGCATCGAGACGACCCGGCGCATCGCCGCGGACCCGGACCTGAGCGGGGTTCACGTCGTCATCCTGACCAACTACGGCTTCGACCAGTACGTGTTCGACGCGCTGCGCGCCGGCGCGGCCGGATTCCTCGTCAAGGACATCGTGCCGGAAGACTTCCTCCACGCCGTCCGCGTCGCCGCGCGCGGCGACGTCCTGCTCGCGCCGTCGATCACCCGCAAGCTGATCAACCGGTACGTCGACCAGCCACTCCACACCGGCCCGAGCGCAGGGCTGGAAGAGCTGACCAACCGGGAACGCGAAGCCGTCGCCCTGGTCGCGCAGGGCCTTTCCAACGACCAGATCGCCGCCCGCATGGTGATCAGCGCGCTCACCGCGAAAACGCACATCAACCGGGCCATGACGAAGCTCCGAGCCCGTGACCGCGCCCAACTCGTCATCCACGCCTACGAGTCCGGGCTGGTGGCCCCGCGCAACCGCTGACGGGGCACTAACTCCGCGAGACGTCCTTGACGAACACGAGGCCGTCGCTGTCCGCCAAGTGGGCCGGGTCGAACGGGGCGTAGCCGAACCAGGGGGATACCCGGTGGGACGGCCGCGTGGGGCCGAGGGCGGTGGCCAGCCGCCCGGCGTCGATGACGCAGCGGTCCTCCGGGAGTGCGTACAGGAGACCTTCGACCGTGTCCGGCGGCGGTGTGTCCACTCCCTGGTGCCGGATGGTGCCGAGCGCCGTGGCCACGAAGGCGTACGCCTCGCCGAGTCGGGCGCTCACCAGCGCGCCGGCGCTCCACCACTCCAGCGCCGTACCGCCCATCCGCATCGAGCTCTTCTCCCGCTGGAGGTGGGAGTTGTGGGCGTGGACGAGTGCGGGGCCCTGTTCGGCGACGGCGAGGAGGTTGTGGGCCATGATCTGGTCCCGCACACCCACCAGCCGGCTCATGCGGACCGGCGAGGTGTCGGCCATCCAGTAGTGGTAGCGCAGCAGGCCGGTCGCGGTGCGCCCGTACAGGCGGGCCCGGTCCCAGTCGTCCCGCGAGGTCGCCGCGATCAGGTGCGGTGTCTGCGTGTCGAGCACCGCCACCAGATCGTCGGCGAGCAACCGCAGCTTCCCGGCCTCGGCGGACTGCCCCACGGACTGGGCAGGGTCCGTCATCGCGGCGGGGTTGGTCCACCGGTCGTCGGTACCGAGCAGGCCGTCGAGCGTGTCCGCGGTGCAGGGGAGAAGGTCCGCGCCCACCCGTGCCGAGAGGTAGTCGTGGAGTGCGGTGAGGGCCTGCCGGGGGCTCGCGGCGCCGGTGATCTCCAACGGGCCGTCGAATCCGGCGAAGCGGAGCCGCTCGGACGCGGGGCGGCCTTCGTTGAAGGCCCGGATCCAACGCACGAGTTCGCGGTTGGCCGCGGACGCGCCCCACCCGTGGCTGAATCCGCTGTCCATGACGTCGTCGAGGGTGCCCGTGCCCGAAGTGACGTAGTCGTCCACGGTCAGGCCCATCATGCAGTCGCTCTCGATGGTGATCGTCCGGTAACCCTCCTGCTCGACGAGCTGCCGGAAGAGGTCGTTGCGCAGGTCGAGCAGAGTGTCCTCGCCGTGGGTGGGCTCGCCCAGGGCGAGCAGCCGAGGCCGGGCCGGGAGCAGCCTCATGACGGCGGCAGCATCGACGGCACGAGCGGTGTCCTTGATGTCGGTAACATCCATGCCTTCAACGGTATCGTTGAACTTTCGGTTGAAACTTTTTCCCGACATCGCCGCGATAGCGTGGATCGCATGGGTCAAAACCTTCAAAGCAGTGAGCGGCTGAGGCCGGTCGACCTGGCGCGAGGGCACGGTCTGTCCACACAGGCGATCAGGAACTACGAGGAGGCCGGCATTCTTCCGGCCGCTGGTCGCACGCCCCACGGCTACCGCACCTACACCTCGCTGCACGCGGGGGCCCTGCGCGCGTTCCTCGCCCTGCTGCCCGGCCATGGCCACCGGACGGCGACGGAGATCATGCGGGCCGTGAACCAGGGCGCGGTCGAGGAGGCGTTCCGTCTCATCGACGAGAGCCACGCCCAACTCCTCGACGACCGGCGGACCCTCCAGGCCGTGGAGAGCGCCCTGAGCGACCTGGAGCCCGTCACGGCACCCGAGCCGGGTGTGAAGCCGGGTGCGGTGTCCGGGCCGGGCGGCATGTTCATCGGGCCGCTGGCCGAGAAGCTCGGAATCCGGCCCGCGACGCTGCGCAAGTGGGAGGGCGCGGGGCTGGTACGGCCGCGCCGCGACCCGCGGACCGGGTACCGCGTCTACGACCAGGCCGACGTACGGGACGCCCGGCTGGCCCACCAGCTCAGGCGGGGTGGCTATCTGCTGGAGCAGATCGCCCCGCTGATCGCGCGGGTACGGGCGGCCGGCGGGCTGGAGCCGCTGGAGGCCGCACTGCGTGACTGGCACGGTCGGCTGTCCGCCCGTGGGCGGGCGATGCTGACCGGGGCCGCGGAGCTGGAGGCGTACCTCCGCGAGCGCTGAGGAGAGTTCGGGTGAGTCAGGCCGAGGGGTCTCGCTGCTCGGCCACGGCTTCGCGCACGTTCTGGAGGAAGCGCTCGACCGTCGCCAGCTCGGTGCCGGAGAAGGCCCGTGTCGCGGCGACGACCTCTGTGATCAGCGGACCGAAGAACGACTGGCCGAGCGCGACTGCCTGATCGTCGACCTCGAGCAGCACACGGCGTCGGTCGCGGCTGTCGCGTGTGCGCCGCACGTGACCGAGTCTCTCGAGTCGGTCGACGAGGGCCGTGGTGCCCGCGGAGTTCAGGCCGAGCTGTCTCCCGAGCCAGCCGGGCGTCGCGAGTGTGTCCGCCCGAGCGGCGTCCAGCAGGCAGATCAGGGCACGGACGTCGGTCGGGTGCAGGCCGTTGCGTTGCGCGAACTCGGCTCCGAGCAGGTCGAGTTCGACGGTGATGGCGCGTAGCTGATGCACGACCCGCAGCCCGGGTTCTCCTTCAACCATTCCACTCCGCCCTTCCGGGATCGATCCCACCCACATAGTATCTCGCTCGGCGAGATACTTGCTCAGCGACCTATTTCTCCGAGGGTGTCCCATGGCAGAAGACCTGACCGACTTCCTGGCGGCGTACGACGCCGTCCTGGACCAATGGCCCGTGCCCGTCGACCGGATGGACCTGACGTCCGAGTACGGCACGACCCGGGTCACCGCGTGCGGCCCCGCCGGTGGCGAGCCGCTGGTGCTGCTGCACGGTGGCGGGGCCACCTCGGCGGTGTGGTTCGCCAACGTGGGCGACCTGAGTCGCACCCGACGCGTCTACGCCGTGGACCGGATCGGTGAGGCAGGCCGCAGCCGGCCGGGGGACCGTCCCGTCCGGTCCGTCGACGACCTCCTCGACTGGCTGGACGGCGTACTCGACGGCTTGGGCCTGCGCAGCACCGACCTGTGCGGCCACTCCTACGGCGCCTGGATCGCCCTCACCTGTGCGCTGCGTACGCCGAACCGGGTCCGCAAGCTCGCTCTCCTCGACCCCACCCAGTGCTTCGCCGGATTCAGGGCCACGTACCTGCTGCGCGCCCTCCCCACCCTCATCCGGCCCACCGCCCGACGGGCCCGCGCGTTCATCGCCTGGGAGACCGACGGCGCCGATGTCGACCCCGCGTGGCTGGAGCTGTACGCACGGGCCGCCGAGTTCCCGCACACGAAGGTCGTCGTCGGCAGACGCCCGCGGCCCCGGCGACTGCGGGGCTCGACGGTCCCCACGCTGGTGCTGCTCGCGGGGGACAGCAGGGCACATGACGTTCGGCGTGTGGAGGCGGCGGCGCGACGGGACCTGCCAGACGCCGAAACCGCCGTACTCCCCGGCATATCGCACCACAGCATCCCGTTCACCCGAGCCGCCGAACTCGACGGAGTGCTCCTGGACTTCCTCGCCAAGCCCTGAACCGGGGTGACCCGCTCACATCGTCGGGGGGCGCGATCGAGTGGACGGGGTCGGCTGCCAGAACCAAGGACTTGCGCATGGAGCACCGTTCCGGGGGTCAGGATGGCGGGCCGGCGGCTCAGCGAGACGTGGTCCACCGGGGCGCGGTATCCGCCCAAGCCGCTTCCCACCGCGCGAGGTTGTGCCGCTCCAGTCTGCGGTTGGCGTAGCCGTACGCGGCGACGCCGAGGAGGGGGACGGCCAGGGTGGCGAGGACGGCGTAGCCCACGGCGCGGTCGCGGACCTGTTCCGCGGTCAGGGGAGGGTCGGTGACCTTTCCTTCGGTGCTGATCCACACGCGGACGGTGCTGCCGGCGGGCAGGGCGGGCTCGACGTCGGCTTCCGCGGTGCGGGTGAGTCCCCGGGGGTCGGTGAAGCGGACGGGGACCGGGTACAGCGCCTTCTTCGCCTCGTCCGATCCCGGTTCCGGGTGACGGGGGGAGCCGTCGAGCAGTACGGCGGTCGTGTGGTGCCGGGTGGCGGCCTGGTGCTGGGCGGTCGCCTCGTGGTGGCGGTAGGCGGTGTCGCCGACCAGGAACATGGCGGTGAGGGTGGCGGCCGGCACGGCCAGGATCAGGGCGACGGCGATCCATGCCTGCGCGAGATCCGTTCGGCGGCGCAGGGGGTTGCGCCGCCATCGCCACAGCAGGACGCGCGGGGGGCCTTCGGGAGGGTGGGCCGGGGGTGTCGCGCGGACCACGGTGCTTCTCCTTCCGTATGTGCGTGGGCGCTAGGGCGCGTGGCAGCCTCACCGGGCGCTTGCCGAGGCCCGGTGCGGGCACGGGGTCGGGGCCTGGGCGGGGTGGTCACCGGCCGGCCTCCCTCACCTGTTGGCAGCGGGCGCAGTAACGGGCCTGCGGCACGATCATCAGGCGTTCGCGGCCGACGGGCCTTCGGCACAGATGGCAGGTGCCGTAGCGGCCCTGGTCCATCCGGGTGAGCGCGGCTTCGACGTCGGCGAGGACCATGCGGGCGGAGGCGGCGAGCTTGACGCGGACCTCGATCTGCGAGGTGGCCTGCCGGTCGAGGAACGCGTCGGTGCGGGGCGTGGCGGCTGCTGAGAGCTGCTGCAGCTGTTCCTTGCGGAAGACGCGTTGCTCGTGCAGGTTCTCGCGCAGTGCGGCGAGGTCCTCGATCGACAGAGTCGTGTGGCGGTCGTCGATGGTCTGATGGTTCACCGGTTCACCCCTCGGGCAGGGCGGGAGACGGAGGTCGGACGGACGGCTGTCAGGCGGTGGCGCGCTGGCAGGGGACGCAGAAACGCGTGTAGGGCAGGATCTCCAGGCGTTCGACAGGGATGGGCTTGGAGCAGTTCCGGCAGACGCCGTAGCTGCCGTCCCGGACGCGGGCGAAGGCGGCCTCGACCTCCGTGAGGACCCGCTGGATGGTGTCTTTCTGCGCGGCCATCACCTGTTCCTCCGCGTCAGGCCCGCTCTCGTCGATGACCTGGAGTTGGGTGAGGCGGGTGGCACGTTCGTGTTCGAGGCGCCGGCGGGCCTCGTGTGCCGTCAGTCGCTCCGGGCGGGTTTCGGTCGGGGACGTGTCGAGCGACATGGCGGGTCCTTCTTTCGACTGGTCGGGTCGCGGCGGGCAGGGCAGAGGGGCACGAGGGCCGGGAATCACGGGTGGCGGTCCGTGTCTCCACCGTGGCCGCGACGCAGCGCGAAACCCATCGGGCGCGATACCCATCTCCGGCGTGACCCGGAGCCCATCGCGGGGTGGGCAGGCCAGGTCCGGGAAATGGGTACTGGAGCCCATCGACGGTGGAGCCGGGAGCGGGCACGCTGGCGGCAGGCCGGTCGAGACCAGTGGCCGCAGCTCACGCTCGGGGTGCGCGGTGACCGACAGTAGAGACACAGCCGTGTCACGCAGAGGAAGGCGTCATCCCGGTGTCCCTGTTCTGGCGGATCTTCGCGCTCAACGCGGTTGTGCTGGGGAGCGCCACCGCGCTGCTGCTGTGGGCTCCGGTGACCGTTTCCGTGCCGGTGGTGCTGACCGAGGCGGTGATCCTCGTGGCCGGCCTGGCCGTCATGCTGGTGGCCAACGCGGCCCTGCTGCGGATCGGCCTGGCCCCGCTCGACCGGCTCACCCGGCTGATGGCCACCGTCGACCTGTTGCGGCCCGGGCAACGACTGCCGGAGCACGGCCGCGCCGAGACCGCCGAACTGATCCGCACGTTCAACGCCATGCTGGAGCGCCTCGAACACGAACGGGCCTCCAGCAGTGCCCGGGTCCTGCTCGCCCAGGAAGCCGAGCGGCGCCGCATCGCCCAGGAACTGCACGACGAGGTCGGCCAGAGCATGACCGCGATCCTGCTGTCGCTGGAGCGGGCCGCCGACGAGGCGGACCAGCCCCTGCGCGGTGAACTGCGGCAGGTCCAGGAGATCACCCGGGGGAGCCTGGACGAGGTGCGTCGGCTGGTGCGTCGGCTGCGGCCGGGCGTGCTGGAGGACCTCGGTCTGGTCAGTGGCCTGACCTCGCTGACCACCGAGTTCGCCACCCATGTCGGCATGCGCGTGGTGCGCCGCTTCGACACCGGCCTGCCCGTCCTCGACCAGCAGACGGAACTGGTGCTGTACCGCGTCGCCCAGGAGGCCCTGACCAACGCGGCCCGCCACGCCGAGGCCGGCCAGGTCGAGGTGAGCCTGCAGCACGCCGGGGAAGCGGTGGTGCTGGCCGTCGTCGACGACGGCCGCGGAACCGGCGTCGCGCGCGAAGGAGCGGGAATTCGCGGCATGCGCGAGCGCGCTCTGCTGATCGGGGCCACGCTGGACGTCACCTCCCAGCCGCAGGCCGGTACGACGGTCCGGCTGACCGTGCCACTCCTCAGGAAGCAGCCATGACCACGCCCGACACACCCGCGATCCGCATCCTGCTCGCCGACGACCACGCGCTGGTACGTCGCGGGGTGCGGCTCATCCTCGACCGGGAGCCGGACCTCGAGGTCGTCGCCGAGGCCGGGGACGGCGCGCAGGCCATCGACCTGGCCCGCACCCATGAGGTGGACCTGGCGGTGATGGACATCGCCATGCCCCGGATGACCGGCCTGCAGGCCACCCGCGAACTCGTCGCGCTGAAGCCCGAAGTGCGGGTGCTGATGCTGACGATGCATGACAACGAGCAGTACTTCTTCCAGGCGCTGAAGGCGGGCGCCAGCGGATACGTGCTGAAGTCCGTGGCCGACCGCGACCTGGTGGCGGCATGCCGGGCCGCCATGCGCGACGAGCCGTTCCTGTATCCCGGCGCGGTCACCGCGCTGATCCGCAACTACCTCGACCGTGTCCGCCACGGCGAGGAGCCGCCCGACCAGGTGCTGACCGCGCGTGAGGAGGAGGTCCTCAAGCTCGTGGCCGAGGGCCACTCCTCCAAGGAGATCGCCCGGATACTCTTCATCAGCATCAAGACCGTCCACCGGCATCGGGCCAACCTGCTGCACAAACTCGGCCTGCGTGACCGGCTGGAGCTCACCCGCTACGCGATCCGCGCCGGGCTCATCGAAGCCTGATCCGGCTGACTGACGCGGGCTCAGGCTGCATACTGCCACCCGGGGCTGTGAAACGTCGGGCTGCTCAGGGCGGACCGCCGACACGGAAGGGGGACGGTGGCATGGCACGCTGCACGCGCACCGTCCCGCGCGCGGTCGGACCGCGTCCGGTGGCGGCTCTCCTCTCCCTGCTCGCCGTCCTCGTCGCCTTGCTCAGCCCGCCTGTGCTCGGCAGTTCGCACCCTCATGCGCCAAGTGGCGCGGTGTCCGCCGCCGAGATCACGTCGGCACCGTGCAAGCCGTTCGTGAAGCACGCGGACCCAGTGGTCTGCACCGCCGCCGTCCTGATCCAACGGGACGTCACCGGCGAGCGTCATGTTCCGCCGGTCCCCGCCCCCGACGAGCCGAGTCGCACCGCGGTCGGCCTCCTCCAGTCCGCGCGAACCCCGCTGTCGGCGGTCCGCCCGCCTCGCTCGCGGCAACCGGCGGCCTGTCACGGCGTGCGGGCCCCGCCTTCCCTCTCCGGCACCCACATCTCTTCTCTCCTTTCCTGACCGCGGCCACTGTGCTGGCCGCGGTGTGCCTGCCGGAGGCCCACCGTGAACCGATCCATGCCCATCAGAGGGCTGATCGCCCTCGCTGCTGTCGTCCTGTCCCTGTACGTCGCGCTCACCGTGCCCGTCCACCTCGGACTCGATCTGCGGGGTGGCACCCAGATCGTGCTGGAGACCCGCCCCACCGCCGACACCGACGCCGGCGCCGAGACCACGGACCGCACCGTGGAGGTGCTGCGCGGCCGTATCGACGCGCTCGGCGTCGCCGAACCCACCATCGCCCGCTCCGGCACCGACCGGATCGTCGTCGAACTGCCCGGCCTGCAGGACCCCCGGGAGGCGGCCGACGTACTCGGCCGCACCGCCCAGCTCACCTTCCACCAGGTACTCGGCACCGCGGCCGGCGCCGACGACCCGCTGCCCGAACGATCCCACCAGCAGGTGATGGCCGACGAATCAGGCCGACTTCTGCGCCTCGAGGCGGCCTCCATGACCGGAAAGGACGTCGAGAAGGCGGCCGCCCGCCTCGACCAGCAGAGCGGCACCGGATGGCACGTCACCGTCGACTTCAAGGGATCAGGAGGGGACGGATGGGCCCGCCTGACCGGTGAGGCGGCCTGCCACCCGGCCGGGGACCCGGCCCGCCGGGTGGCGATCGTCCTGGACGACAAGATCGTCTCCTCGCCGCAGGTCGACCCGTCCGTCGCATGCCGGTCGGGCATCAGCGGCGGCTCCACCCAGATCACCGGAACCTTCGACAGCAGCGAAGCCAAGGAGTTGGCCCTGCTCGTCAACGGCGGCGCCCTGCCGGTGCCGGTCGAGACCATCGAGCAGCGGACCGTCGGCCCCACCCTGGGCGCTGAGGCCATCACCGCCAGTGCCTGGGCCGCCGTCATCGGCACCGCTGTGACCTCGCTGTTCATCATCGCCGTCTACCGGCTCGTGGGCGCCCTGGCCACCGTGGCCCTGGCCTGCTACGGCCTCATCTCCTACGCGGCCCTCGCGGCCCTCGGCGCCACCCTCACCCTGCCCGGCCTCGCCGGGTTCGTCCTGGCCATCGGCATGGCGGTCGACGCCAACGTGCTCGTCTTCGAACGCGCCCGTGAGGAGTACGCCTCGCGCCACCGTCCCACCCCACGGTCGTCCCTGACCGTCGGATTCCGGAAGGCCTTCAGCGCGATCGCCGACTCCAACATCACCACCCTCATCGCCGCCGGCCTGCTGTTCTTCCTCGCCTCCGGACCCGTGCGCGGATTCGGTGTCACGCTGGGAATCGGCGTCCTCGCCTCCATGGTCAGCGCCCTCGTCATCACCCGTGCCCTCGCCGACCACGCCGTCGCCCGTCCCCGCCTGCGTCGCCACCCCCACCTCACCGGCATCGCCCACACCGGTACCGTCCGCGACCGCCTCACCCGCACCCACCCGAACCTGATGCGCCACCCGCGCCGGTGGCTGGCCGCCTCCGCCGCCGTCCTGGTCCTGGCCGCCTCCGGCATCGCTGTGCGTGGTCTCGACTTCGGCGTCGAGTTCACCGGTGGCCGCCTCATCGAATACACCACGGCCACCCCCGTCGACCCCGACCGGGCCCGCACCGCGCTCGCCGACGCCGGATTCCCCCGGGCCGTCGTCCAGACCTCCGGCGACAACCAGTTCACCGTCCGCACCCACCAGCTGAGCAACGCCCAGGCGGCGACCGTCACCGACACCATCACCGGCCTGACACACCAGGCCGACAAGATCCGCGACGAAGCCATCGGTCCGAGCCTCGGCAAGGAACTCCGCCAGGGCGCCCTCATCGCCCTCGTCGTCGCCCTCGGCGCCCAGCTCGTCTATCTCGCGGCACGCTTCCGCTGGCTGCTGGGAACCTCCGCGGTCGCCGCCCTCGCGCACGACGTCGTGATCCTCATCGGCATCTTCGCGTGGCTCGGCAAGCCCATCGACGGCGTCTTCCTGGCCGCGCTGCTGACCGTCATCGGCTACTCCGTCAACGACTCCGTCGTCGTCTTCGACCGGATCAGGGAACTCGGCCGCCGCGACGGCAAGGCGCCCCTCGCCCGCGTGGCCAACGAGGCGCTCCTGCAGACCCTGCCCCGCACCGTCAACACCGGCATGGGCGCGGCGTTCATCCTCACCGCACTGGCCGTCCTCGGCGGCGAGACCCTGACGGACTTCGCCCTCGCCCTCCTCGTCGGCCTCGTGGTCGGCACCTACTCCTCGATGTTCACGGCCACACCGCTGGCCATCCAACTGCACCAACGCACCCAGGGCCGTACGAAGTTCTGATCGTGTGAGAGGGAAAAGGGTTGGGCGGGGTGCCGATCGGGCTGCTAGCTTGCAGCTGACCGTGACCCCGCCCAGGGAGGTGAGACCCATGAACGCTGTGTTCGCAAGGGTGCTCCCCCTCGTCGTCACGGTCCGGCGATTGGCGTAGGTGTCGCCGGGAGTGCCCCGACGAAAAGGCACTCCCGAAAGGCAACACCCCATGCATTCTGTGCAGTTCACCGCGCAGACCACGTCGAACGGCGTCGTCGAGCGCGATTTCACCGTGGGCGGGATTCCGGGCGTGCTCTGGTCGCCCGCATCCGCCGACGCCGACCGGGCGCCCCTGGTGCTGTTGGGGCACGGTGGCGGCACGCACAAGAAGTGGCCGGCGATGACTGGCCGTGCACATCTCCTCGTGTCCGGCTGCGGCTTCCACGTCGCCTGCATCGACGCGCCCGGGCACGGTGACCGGCCGCGTACGGCGTACGACGAGCAGGAGATCGCCGCGCTGTACCGGGCGCGGGAGGCGGGCGAGCCGGAAGGCCCGATCGTCGTCCGCTACAACGCCCACCTGGCGGAGCGCGCCGTACCCGAGTGGCAGGAGGCGCTGGACGCCCTCCAGGCGCTTCCGGAGATCGGCACCGAGGGGCCGGTCGGCTACTTCGGCCTGAACATGGGCACCGCGATCGGGGTGCCGCTGACGGCGGCCGATCCCAGGATCACCGCCGCGGTCTTCGGTCTCCACTGGCCCGATGCGCTGGCCGAGAAGGCGCAGCGGATCACCATCCCGATCGAGTACATGCTCCAGTGGGACGACGAGCACATCCCACGGGAGTCGGGACTCGCCCTGTTCGACGCCTTCGCCTCGACGGAGAAGACGCTGCACGCCAACGCGGGCAGGCACAAGGAACTGCCCAGGTTCGAGGCCGACGGCGCGGTCCGGTTCTTCGCCCGGCACCTCGGCCGAGCGGTAAGGACAGCGGCCTGAGGGGCGGTCTCGGGTGAGGCTGCGCATCGGGCCCAGGAGGCATGCCGCCGCCCGGCACTGTCGTGTATGCGGCGCCTGCGGAGATGAGCCGCGCCACCGCGAGGGCGCCCGGTCCGGTCCGTCTTCCGCGCCCGCGCCGCGGCCGGCCGTACACCACCGGCCTGCCACGGCTGCCACGGCGGGCCCGCGGGCAGGGCCGCACGGCCGATCGGCAGGAGCAGAGCCCTTCGCCGACGCGGGCACGGCCCAGCCCTGTCGCCTGAGGCGATCAGGCGGCGGGCTCCAACCGGACGCAGCACCGGCCCGGTCCGGGTGACAGACACGCTTCGTAGCCGGTCTCGCCCAGCCCGCCGAGGACACCGCGCAGCAGGTGCAGGTTCATGCCGCACACCGTCCGCGTGTGCTCACGGGCCAGGGCGTGGAAGGGGCAGTTGGCCAGCACGATCGCGCCGTCGTCGTGCCGTGGCTCGAACCCGTACCGCTCCAGCAGGTCGAGAAGGCCTGCGCCGTCCATGTCGCCGAGCTGCGTGCCCAGTTCCTCGGCCTTGCGGTGCAGTACCTGCTGCACCGGCTCACCGGTCGCCCCGGATTCCTCCACGGCCTGGGCGAGGAGTCGCCCGGCGAGCTCGTAGCGCCGGTCCGGCAGGCTGACCGCGAACTGTTTCGCCGAGCGCCGGTACAGCTTGGCCGGCCTGCCCGCTCCCGGCCCCGCGCGACCGCTGCGTCGCTCGTAGACCACGTCGAGCAGGGACTCATCGGCGAGGCGGTCGAGATGGAACGCCGCGGTCTGCCGCGCCAGCCCCAGCGCGGCGGCAGCCTCGTCCCGGCTGACGGCACCGGGCTGACGCACCACATGGTCGTACAGCCTCCTGCGCGTCGGCTCATCCAGAGCGGCGACCGCGGAGACATCGGCATCGCGTACTTCCCTCGTGTCGTCCACGAACACCAGTGTAAAACCCACAGCCATTGACTAAAGAAGAGTTCCGAGCTTCTATAAATAACGAGAGTTGTCGATAGAGGGAGTGGTTCTCATGTCCTCCGCAACCACCAGCGCCACGTCCGCGACCCCGCGGCGTGCGCTGTTCGCCGATCCCGGCTATCAGGCGTTCGTGATCCTGCGCACCGCCTTCACGGTGGCGCCGATCCTGTTCGGGCTGGACAAGTTCGCCAACCTGCTCGTGGACTGGCCCGCCTACCTCGCTCCGTGGGTCAACGACCTCGTTCCCGGCAGCGGTCAGGCGGCCATGTACGCCGTCGGCGTGATCGAGATCGTGGCCGGTGTCGCCGTGGCCCTCGCACCCCGTTTCGGAGCCTGGCTGGTGGCCGGCTGGCTGGCCGGCATCATCGTCAACCTCCTGACCATCCCCGACTACTACGACATCGCGCTGCGCGACTTCGGCCTCCTCCTCGGCGCCGTCGCACTCGGCCGCCTCGCCGAGCGCTACCACGGCAAGCGGCAGGCGGGAGCACTGCACGGGCGCGACTCGCGCTGATCACCCCCGGCGGGCGTGCCTTCCGGGCCGCCCGCGCCGAGGGGAGGGCCTGGCCACGGCATACCCGGCAGCGTCCCACCGCCCTGCGGGGACGCCGACGGCTCAGATGCGATGCTCCTCAGTGCGTGGGGCGTTCGCCCGCAGCGCGGTTCTCCAGTTGGGAGGCGAGGACCGCGGCCTGTACCCGGCGCTGCACACCGAGCTTGGCCAGCAGCCGGCTGATGTGGTTCTTGACCGTCTTCTCCGACAGGTACAGCTTCCTGCCGATCTCGCGGTTGGTCAGCCCGTCCCCGATCAGGGCGAGAATGTCCCGCTCACGCGGGGACAGGCTCGCCAGTTCGGGCGACATGCCCGGGCTCTCGGCCGGGTCGGCGCGCAGCGAGCGCATCAGGCGAGCCGTCGTGGCGGGGTCCAGCATCGACTGGCCCGAGGCGACCGTGCGAACCGCGGAGACCAGGTCCGAACCCTTGATCTGCTTGAGGACGTAGCCGGCGGCGCCGGCCATGATCGCGTCGAGCAGGGCGTCGTCGTCGTCGAACGACGTCAGCATCAGACAGGCCAGGTGCGGCATCCGGCTGCGCAGTTCCCGGCACACCGTGATGCCGTCGCCGTCCGGCAGCCGCACGTCGAGCACGGCGACGTCGGGGCGCAGCGCGGGGCCGCGTGCCAGCGCGTGTTCGACCGTGCCCGCGTCGCCGACCACCGAGATGTCCGGTTCGGCGTCGAGCAGGTCGGTGATGCCGCGCCGCACGACCTCGTGGTCGTCCAGGAGGAACACACGGACGGGGTTCTGCTCGCTGAACCTGTGTTCCTCGGTCATGACGACCCCTCGTCTCCGACGACGTGCGGAATGCGGACTGCCCGTGACGACGATCATTACTCGCCGGGACCTGATGCACTAGGGCCGACCGGCCCCATCGGCCCACGACAACAGGACCGAATCGGGTGCGCTGTCCGGCGTTCGCCGCCCGCGGCAGGGCGCCGGAGTCCTGAAGGTGAGCCTTGCCGACGGCACGCGCCGTGTCACCCGGCCGGTGTGAACCGGACGTCCACCACGCCTTCGACGGCGCGTACCAGGCGCGCGGCCACGGGGACCAGCGACGTGTCCCGGACGCGTCCGGCGAGGGTCACGACTCCGTCGCACACCTCCACGCGAACGGCTGACGCAGGCGTGGGGAGGAGATGGGCCACGACCTCCCGCCGGATCTCCTCGGCGATCTCCTCATCGTCGCGCAGGAACACCTTGAGCAGGTCCGACCGGCTGACGATGCCCTTCAGCACGCCCTGCGCGTCGACCACGGGAAGTCGTTTGACCCGGGCGCGTGCCATGGTCCGCGCGGCCTGGGCGAGCGTCGCGTCGGGACGGGTCGTGAGGGCGGGGGAGGTCATCAGTTCCTCGGCGGTCAGCGCGCCGGCCTTCGCCAGGTCCGAGAGGCGCCGCAGCTGTGTGTACCGGTCGGGGTCGCTGTCGCGGAACTCCTCCTTGGGCAGCAGGTCGGCCTCCGAGACGACGCCGACGACGCGGCCGTCGCCCGCGAGGACGGGCAGGGCACTCACCTTCCGGTCCTGCATCAGCCGCACGACGTCCTTGAACGCGGCCTGACGACCCACGGCCGTGACCGTGTGGGTCATGACGTCGCTGACGATGTAGGGCGTCCCGTGCATCGCTGACTCCTTCGTCGCGGCCACGGACCCGGGCTGGTCACACCGCGCTGCCGGCTCCGTAGGGGGCGTACAGGTCCAGAAGACGGGTCCGCGCGGAACGCAGACGGTGGGCCAGCACCTCGCCGACCCACTCGGCGACGGCACGCCCCATGGCCGGGTCCTCGTCGCACATCGCGCGCACGGCGGTGGCATCGAACTCGTACGCGCGGACCGGGGTCGTCGCCTCGGCGCCCAGGTGCCAGACCCGCGGTGCGAACAGCCAGGACCAGCCGACGAGTTCGTTGTGACCGAGCCGTTCGATGACGGCCGCGCGGCGGCCGGGTACGTGCATGTCGAGTGCGACGGTGCCGGTACGGACGATCCAGAACCGGTCCGCGCGCGCCCCCTCCTCGAACAGGCGCGTCCCCTGGGGGACGGACACCTCCCGGGCGATGCGCATGAGCCGCTGCCGGTGCTCGGCGGGCAGCGCGCGCAGCATGCTGGGGGTGGGGGGTGGAGCAATCATGGCGTGCCTCCCGATGGAGCCTACGAACTGCCACTTCCAGCGTGAATCCGCTCCGTACGGCAGGCCATGGGCCACCCGGCCCTCGTCCCGGGACCGGACGGCACCCTCGCGTGCGCCGCCCGGCTTCCCTTCGCAGCCAGGCGCTGCGCCGACCACCACATGGTCCGCGCGGTAGGGCCGATCGGCGCCCACACCGGGGACCTGTGGCCCCTGCGGGCGAGCCGGCCCGGAGGCGATGGTCCAACCGGAGCTCCCCGATGCAGGAGGTGGAGAGCATGACCCGCACCGTCACCGCAGGCCTCGACGGCTCACCCGAGAGCCGGGCCGCAGCGGAATGGGCAGCGAGCGAGACACGGATGCTCGATCTGCCGTTGCAGTCGGCGCACGTCCGGGAGCCGGTCCCGGAACCCGTCGCGCAGGCACTGCTGCTCGCCGCTGTGACGTACCGGCACCGGCACGAGCGGGCTCTCCGAGAATCGGCGCAAGTGCTTCGGCTGCGCCACCCAGGTCTCTTCGACCAGGACCTGGAGTTGGATCCGGACCTGGACCTGGAGCAGTGACGACGATGACGGAGCGACCCCTGGTGGTGGGCGTGGACGGCTCCGAGCCGAGCCTGCGGGCCGTGGACTGGGCGGCCGACGAGGCAGTGCTGCGCGGGCTGCCGCTGCGGGTGGTGTACGCCTCGCTGTGGGAGCGCTACGAGGGCGCCGCGATCGCCGCGGATCTCGGCCGGCCCTCGGAGCAGGTCATGGCCGACGACATCGTCGCGGTCGCCGCCCGGCGGGCCCTCGGCCGGCATCCGGCGTTGGTGGTCTCGGCGGACGTGGTACCGGAGGAGCCGGAGTACACCCTGCCGCGGGAGGGACGCCACGCCACCGCCGTGGTGGTCGGCACCCGCGGCCGCAGCGCCCTCGCCGAGGCGCTGCTCGGCTCCGTCAGCCTGACGGTGGCCACCCACGCCCACTGCCCCGTGATCGTGGTCCGCGGCAGCCGCGAGGACCAGGCTCCGCCCGCGCTCCACGGCCGCGTGGTCGTAGGCGTCGGAGCGGACGGCAAGGAGTCGGAAGCCGTGCGCTTCGCCTGCGAGGAGTCGAAAATGCGCGGGGTGCGTCTGGAGGCCGTACGGGCCTGGCGGTCCCCCGGGCACGAGGCCGCCGACCATCCGCTGCTCGCGGGTGACCCTGCGCGGCTGCACGAGGAGCGGGCCGCACAGGCGCTGGAGGCGGCGTTGCGCGACGCCCCGCCGACCGTCGACCTCCGCGGGCGCACCGCCGAGGGCCACGCCTGGAGGGTCCTGGCGGAGGCCTCACGCCACGCCGACCTCCTCGTCATCGGCGCGCAACGCCGCCACGGACACCTCGGCCGGGTCGCGCACGCGGTCCTGCACCACGCGGCGTGTCCCGTCGCGGTCGTACCCCGACGGGCGTGAATCGCTCAGAGCGCCGCCGCGTGGTCGGGGACGTACGTCTGCAGGTCGCGCGGCGGACGCTGGTAGCCGGTCGACGGCGGCCGTTGGGGCAGCTCCAGGACGGGCGGCGGCACCTCGTGGTAGGCAAACGTGCTCAGCAGGTGGGCGATCATGTTCAGCCGGGCCCGGCGCTTGTCGTCGCTCTCCACGACGTACCACGGTGCCTCGGCGATGTCGGTGTGCACCATCATCGCGTCCTTGGCCCGGGAGTACGCCTCCCAGTGCGTGATCGACTCGAGGTCCATCGGCGACAGCTTCCACCGTCGCACCGGATCGTCCAGCCGGCGCCGGAACCGCTCCTGCTGCACCGCGTCGCTCACCGAGAACCAGTACTTGCGCAGCTGGATCCCGTCCTCCACCAACATCCGCTCGAAGATCGGACACTGGCGAAGGAAGAGCTGGTGCTCCTCCTTCGTGCAGAAGCCCATCACGTGCTCGACACCGGCCCGGTTGTACCAGGAGCGGTCGAACAGCACGATCTCCCCGGCGGCCGGCAACTGCTCGACATAGCGCTGGAAGTACCACTGGGTGCGTTCGCGCTCGGTCGGTTTGGGCAGCGCGGCGATCCGCGCCACGCGCGGATTGAGGTGCTCAGCGACCCGCTTGATGGTGCCGCCCTTACCCGCCGCGTCCCGCCCCTCGAAGACCACGACCAGGCGGGCGCCCTCGGCCCGCACCCACTCCTGGAGTTTCACCAACTCCGTCTGCAGGCGCAGGAGTTCCTTCTCGTACGCCTTGCGCGGCAGCGTCGCCGCCTTCTTGTCGGCCATGCCGCCTCCACCACCCGATTCATCCACGCCGACGACTTACGAGTCACCCGTGCCCAGGGCCGAACACCAGGACGCCACCGTACTTACCGACGAGGGACCGCGCACCCTGGACGCCGCGAGAGGTTGGGCCGACCGGCCCTCGTCACGACCCCTGACAGCTCATGACACCCCCTCCGATCCGCTGGATGCTCGACGTGTCGAAGGAGGAGACGGATATGAAGCACGACAAGGTCGGCTCCGTGATGACCATGGACGTCGTCCGCGCCGAGTACGACACCCCGGTCGAGGAAGTGGCACGGCTGCTGGCGGATCACCGCGTCAGCGGTCTGCCGGTGGTCGACGAGGACGACAAGGTCGTCGGCGTCGTCTCCGAAAGAGACCTGGCACTGCGCCAGGCGACAGCCCCCGACCCCGACGAGGAGCCACGGCGCCGCCTGAGGTTCCCGGCCCGCGCCCGCGGTGTCCGGCGACGGGCCGCGGCGGCGGAGGCCGGTACAGCCGGTCGGCTGATGACCGAACCGCCGGTCACCGTGCACGCCGACGACACCATCGTCGAGGCCGCCCGGACCATGGCCGACCGGCACGTGGAGCGGCTGCCGGTCCTCGACGAGGCGGACCGGTTGGTCGGCATCGTCACCCGGCGCGACCTGCTCCGGGTCTTCCTGCGGCCCGACCCGGAGATCCGGAGCGAGGTGATCAAGGAGGTTCTGGCGCGCGCGCTGTGGCCGGTTCCCAGCGGAGTCGAGGTCCTGGTGACAGAAGGCGTCGTCACGCTCGCCGGCCACATGGAGCGCAGAAGCGAGACGGAGATCGCCGTAGCCATGACCCGGCAGGTCGACGGCGTGGTCGCCGTCGTGGACAAGCTCACCTACCGGTTGGACGACGCCCGGCGGCAGCCGGACGAGCAAGCCCTGCACGGCGTGGCCGAGGACTGGCCGCGCCGGCTGTGAGAGGAGGCGGACCGCCATGACCGGCAACGTGTTGGTGGCCTACGGAACGACGAACGGGGCGACCGCGGAGATAGCCGAGACCATCGCCGAGGTCCTGTGCAAGAACGGCCTGACGGCGCAGGCGCTGCCGGCCCGGTCCGTGGCGACCGTCGCACCGTACGACGCGGTGGTGGTCGGCGGCGGGCTCTACGTCGGACGCTGGCACAAGGACGCCCGCCGCTTCGTCCGGCGCCACCGCCGAACCCTCGCGGAACGCCCGCTCTGGCTCTTCAGCAGCGGTCCGCTCGACGCCTCGGCCTCCGAGCGGGACATCCCGCCCGTGCCCGGCGTGCGGCGGATCATGACGCGGCTGGACGTCGACGAGCACGTCACCTTCGGCGGCCGTCTCGAGGAAGGCGCGAAGGGACGCGTCGCCCGGATGATCATCCGCTCCGGGAAGGGCGGGGACTTCAGGGACTTCGCTCGGATCGAGCAGTGGGCGGCGCGTGTCGCCGACGAGCTGGTGCACGGACAGTAGCGGAAGAGCGAGCCCGGGCTGGGTGTCAGCCGGTCTTGTGGCCCCAGGTGGGACCGACCGACTCCCATTCCCGGTCCCACGCGGTGATACGCCGCTGGTCGAGTCGCCACCGTGCGACGGCCCCGGCCGCGAGGGTGGCGCCGGTCAGGGCGAGTCCTGCGGCCGTGCCCAGGACACCTGCTTCGACTGCCGCCCCCGTGGGACTCGGCGGTGGGGTGGTGAGCGTGCCCCGGCCGTCCTGCCAGACCGTCAGCCCGGCTCCGGCCTTCTGCCCGGTGTTCACCAACGTCCTGCCCGTGTGGGTGGAGCCGTCGGGGGCCGTCCAGCGGACCTTCGCCAGGGCCTTGTCGTCGGCCGCCCTGACCGTCACCTCGCGGTGCGGTACGTCGGTCAGGAGCACGGCGCGAACGGAGCGGCGCTCGGCGCGCTGCTGTGAGAGCACCTCGTCGGCGGCATGAGCGGTCACCAGACCGGCGACCGTGCCTCCCACCGCGACGACCACCCATACGGCCAGTACGACCCAGGCCTCGACGATGTCCTCGCGCCTTCGCATCGGGTTGCTCCGCCACCGCCAGAGCCGGTCCTTCGCCCGCTCGTTGCCGCGCATGGGTCCGCACCTCCTCCTCGTCGTCACGCTGTGCGGGTGACACTCCCGGCGGCGAGGCCGTTCGGCCCCGGGTCCCGGGAACCCGGAGACCTGCCGCGGCGGAGGCCCGCGCCCCGGCCGGTGCCCCCGGCAGGTGGGGGCGCATCCCGAAGAACCCGTCCGGACCGGTGGCCCGAGGCGTCCACAGGAAGCGGCTGCTGTCGGTGACCGGCCGCAGGCGGCCGCGACCCACGACCCCGTCCAGCCGGCGATGGGGGCCGATCGGCCCATGCGGTATCCGCGGCTGCCGGACAAGCTGGAGGTGTGGGGCAAGCGCGACGCGGCGCCGGTGGCAGGCGCCGACCGGCAACCGACGGTTCGCCGGGCCGTCTGGGCCCCGCAGGAGACCGAGTGGGGTGAGCTGCATCATGAAAGGCTTCGTTTTCCACGGTCCCGGGCAGTCCGCCTGGGAAGAGGTGCCGGACCCTGACATCAAGGATCCCACCGACGCCATCGTGCGCGTCGGCGCGGTCACCATCTGCGGCACGGACCTGCACATCCTCAAGGGCGACGTACCCGAGGTGCGCCCGGGCACGGTGCTGGGGCACGAGGCCGTCGGCGAGATCGTCGAGGTCGGCAGCGACGTACGGACCGTGCGGCCGGGGGACCGGGTGCTGGTCTCCTGCATCACCTCCTGCGGGCGCTGCACCTACTGCCGGGAGGGGATGTACGGCCAGTGCCGTGGTGGTGGGGGGTGGATCCTTGGCCACCTGATCGACGGCACCCAGGCCTCGTACGTCCGCGTCCCGTACGCCGACCTGTCGGTGCACCCGCTGCCCAGCGCGGTGGACGGCAAGGATGCCGTGCTGCTGGCCGACATCTTCCCGACCGCGTACGAAGTGGGCGTGCTCAACGGACACGTACGTCCGGGCGACACCGTCGCCGTCGTCGGGGCCGGGCCCATCGGCCTGGCCGCGATCGCCACGGCGCGGCTGTTCGCACCCGAGCGGATCGTCGCCGTCGACCTTGACCCGGCCCGGCTGGAGGCGGCCAAGCGGCTCGGTGCGGACGCGGTGGCCGACGCCGCGGAGGCCCCGGAGCAACTGATCGCCGATCTCACCGACGGGCTGGGCGCCGACGTGGTCATCGAGGCGGTCGGTGTGCCGGAGAGCTTCGAGCTGTGCACCCGCGTGGTGCGGCCCGGCGGACACGTGGCCAACGTGGGCGTGCACGGCAAGCCGGCCACACTGCACCTCGAAGACCTGTGGATCAAGAACGTGACCATCACCACCGGCCTGGTCGACACCTACTCCACCCCCACCCTGCTGCGGATGGCGGCCGCCGGCCGGCTGCCCACCTCGCAGCTGGTCACCCACACCTTCCCGCTGGACCGCATGGAGGAGGCCTACGACGTCTTCTCCCGCGCGGCCGACACCGGCGCACTCAAGATCGTGCTCGGCGGACAGCAGCACGACGAGCTCGTCGCCGTCGACGCGACCTGACGAGAGGACGTGATCGTCCATGACCGAACGGACACAGGCGAACGAGAGGGACGGACAGCCTCTGGGCGACCTGGGGCGACGCCTGGTCGCGCGACGCGAGCAACTCGGGTTGAACCGCGAGGAGACGGCGGCCAGGGCGGGCATGGCGGCCAGCTACCTCTCGCACCTCGAGGAGCACTCCGTCGCCGCACCCGGCGCGGGCGTACTCCTGAAGCTGGCCGACGCCCTGGAGACCACCGTGACGGAGCTGACCGGCGGCAACGCCGATCTGCCACCCGGCCGCGGACAGGCCGCCCGCACCCCTGAGTTCAGGGAGCTGAGCACCTACGAGTGCCGAGCACTGCTCTCGACGCACGGAGTCGGGAGACTCGCGCTGTCCACCGCCGAGGGACCCGTCATCGTGCCGGTCAACTACAGCGTCGTCGACGGCGCGGTCGTCTTCAGGACAGCCGCCGGCGCGACACCGGCGCTGGCGGTCGGCTGCCGGGTGGCCTTCGAGGCCGACCGCATCGACGAGGTGTTCAGCCGGGGCTGGAGCGTGCTGGTGCGTGGGGACGCGCGGTCGGTGACGGATCCCGAGGAGGCACGCCGGCTCGACCGGCGGGCCTACAGCACGCCCTGGGCCGGAGGCCGCCGCGACCTGTGGGTGCGCCTGGACCCGATCGCCATCAGCGGCCGCCGGATCACTGTGTGAGGTGGGTGCGCCCCGACCTGGAAGGAGGGCCGCTCCCGGCCCCGTTCCCACGCCAGGAGCCGCCGCATCCGATTCCGTACCCTCACCCGCCACGGGCGATTAACGTGGCACGTGACCGGCGCGGTCGGTGGCCGCGTGTCGAGGGACCGGAGGTACGCAGGTGGGACGCTCCGACGAGTTCCGAGGGCCCCGCGTACGACTGCCGCAGCTGAAGCTGGACGAGCTGCTGGAGGAGCTGCAGGCGCGTCTGGACGCGGCCCGCGGCACTCGTGACCGGGTGCACCGCCTGCTGGAGGCGGTGCTCTCCGTCGGCCGGGAACTCGACCTGGAGCAGGCCCTGCGCAGCATCGTGGAGGCGGCGGCGGTGCTCGTCGACGCCGAGTACGCCGCCCTCGGTGTGATCGGACCGGACGGAAGGAAACTGTCCGCCTTCCACACGGTCGGGGTCAGCGAGGAGCAGATCGCCCGCATCGGCCCGTTCCCGGAGGGCCACGGCATCCTCGGAGAGCTGATCAGCCATCCCGAGCCCTTGCGCCTCGCCAAGATCTCCGAGCACCCGTCCTCGTACGGGTTCCCCCCGAACCATCCGCCGATGAACACCTTCCTCGGCGTCCCGATCCGGGTGCGGGACCAGATCTTCGGCAACCTTTACCTGACCGAGAAGCGGGACGGCGCGCAGTTCGACGAGGAGGACGTCTCGGTGACGTCGACGCTGGCCGTTGCGGCCGGTGTGGCGATCGACAACGCCCGCCTGTACGAGGAGTCGCGGCTGCGTGAACGCTGGCTGCGGGCGAGTGCGGAGATCACCCACAGTCTGATGTCCGGCAGCGAGCGGGCACAGGTGCTGGGTCTGATCGCCGAGGGGGCCAGGGAGATCACGAGCGCGGCCCTCGCCGTGGTCGCCGTGCCGATGGAGGACACCGGATCACTCACGGTGGAGCTCGCCATCGGGCGGAACGCACAAGCCCATCGTGGACTCGTGGTGCCCGTCGACGAGAGTCTGATCGGCAGGGCGTTCGCCACCGCGGCCCCCGTCACCAGCACGGACGTCTCCCTCGACAGGCGGGTCGCGGCCGGCCCACCACGGTTTTCGGGCCTGGGCCCGGCGGTCGCGGCCCCCATCGGCACGGGCGACGGCGTACGAGGAGTCGTCCTGCTGGTCCGCGAGGCCGGCCGGATGGTGTTCTCGGAGAAGGAGACCGAGCTCCTGCAGGGCTTCGCCGCGCAGGCGGCCATCGCGATGGAGTTGGCGGAGCACCGCAAGGACGCCGAGGAGATCGCGGTGCTGCAGGACCGCGACCGGATCGCCAGGGACCTGCACGACCTGGCGATCCAGCGACTGTTCGCCACCGGGATGACGCTGCAGAGCGCGGGCCGCTTCATCGAGCACGGGGAGGCTTCCGAGCGGGTCCTGCGGGCCGTGGACGACCTGGACGAGACGATCAAGATCATCCGTTCGACGATCTTCGGCCTGCGTTCGCGTGAGGGTGCCGCCGGATCCGGGCTGCGCGCACGAGTGGTGCGGGTCGTCGGTGAGGCGGCGCCGGTGCTGGGCTTCGCCCCCAGCGTGCGCATGGAAGGACTGGTGGACACCGACGTGCCCAAGGACGTGGCCGACCATGTGGTCGCCGTCCTCTCCGAGGCACTGACCAACATCGCCCGGCACGCTCACGCCGGCCGCGCCGACGTCGTACTGACGGCAGGCGGCCGCGAGGTGCGGCTGACGGTCACCGACAACGGTGTGGGTGTCCCACCCGAGGGTCGGCGCAGCGGGCTGCGCAACATGGCCGAACGGGCCCAGCAGCTCGGGGGCGGGATGGAGTTGAGCAGTCCGCCCGAAGGCGGCACCACGTTGGTGTGGAGAGTACGGCTGCCGGAGAACTGAAGACCCGGAGAACTGAAGACCTGCGCCACATGGGCCGAACGGGCCCGGCAGGGGCCGACCTGCCCCTCGTGCCACCCGCCGACGGATGCGACGCTGAGGTAGGAGGCCCGTGCTGCACCACGTGGCAGCCCGACGAAAGGCGGTGAGGACGATGACGCTCCCCCTGGTCGTGGGCGTCGACGGATCGGATTCGAGCCTGCTGGCGGTCGACTGGGCGACGGACGAAGCGGCCCGCCACGGTCTGCCGCTGCGCCTGGTCCATGCCTATCTCTGGGAGCGCTACGAGGGCGCCGTACTGCCGAACAGTCTGAAGCGCCCCTCCGCGCGGGTACTGGCGGAGCACATCGTCGCCTCCGCCGCGGAGCGTGCGGGGCGGCGCGATCCGGATGTGAAGGTGACCACCGAGATCGTGCCCGAGGAGGCGTCGTCCGCCCTCCTGCACGAGGGCAACAACGCCACCGCCCTGGTGACGGGCTCGCGCGGTCGCGGCGGGTTGAAAGGACTGCTGCTCGGCTCGGTGGGGCTGGCCGTGGCGGCCCGAGCCCACTGCCCGGTGATCGTGGTCCGCGGGGACACCGCGGGTCTCTCCGGCGGCCACGAGCGCATCCTGCTCGGCGTGGGAGACCCGGACACAGGCGGCGAAGCCGTGCGGTTCGCGTTCCAGGAGGCCGAGGCGCGGGCGTGCACCCTCGACGCGGTGCGCGCCTGGCGCAGCCCCGCGCACGAGGGCGGCACCAACCGTCCCGGACGGCTCGCCGAGGAACCGGCGCGTCACCACGAGGAGCGGGCATCGGCCCAGCTGGACGCGCTGCTGCGCGACGCCATGGCGGACCACCCGGCCGTCCGGGTGCGCAGGGTCACGGTCGAAGGCCCGGCCCGCAGGATCCTCCTGGACCGCTCGGCCGCGGCCGACCTCGTGATCATCGGGGCACGGCACCGGCAGGGCCACCGCGGCCTCCAGCTCGGCCTGGTGGGGCACACCCTGCTCCATCACGCGGACTGCCCGGTGGCGATCGTGCCGCAGCTGGTGTGACCTTGTAGGTGTTCGGCCATGAGGGGAGCAGCGATGCCCGGTCCGCCCCGCGACGTGCGCGCAGCCGTGCTGCGGGGCGTCCAACCCGGTCTCGTCCGGCTGCCCGAGGAGCGGCCGCCGAGATGAACGGCTGGACGTGGGAGTACGACGGCTACGAGCCGGCCGACGAGCGCCTCAGGGAGTCGTTGTGCACGGTGGGCAACGGTTACTTCGCCACGCGCGGGGCGCTGCCGGAGTGCGCGGCGGACGCCGTGCACTACCCGGGTACCTACGTGGCCGGCTGTTACAACCGTCTGACCTCGGCCGTCGCGGGACGCAGGGTCGAGAACGAGGACATGGTCAACCTCCCGAACTGGCTGCCGCTCCGCTTCCGCCCAAGGGGCCAGGACTGGCTCACGCCGGACACCGCGACGGTGCTCGACCACCGGCAGGTCCTGCACCTGTCCTTCGGGCTCCTGGAGCGCCGAACACGGTACGCGCTCGGCGAGCGGCGGGTGCTGTTCGTGCGGCAGCAGCGCCTCGTGCACATGGCCGACCCTCATCTGGCCGTCCTGCGCACGGAGTTCACGGCTGAGGGCTTCGCCGACGAACTCGACGTCGAGGCGGCGCTCGACGGCGGTGTCACCAACGCCGGGGTGCCGCGCTACCGCGAACTGGACGGCCGGCACCTGACCCACGTGCACACCGGCCCCCACGCACCCGACACGGTGTGGCTGAGGTGCCGTACCCGCACCTCGGACATCCGGATCGGCATGGCCGCCCGCCTGACCGTCGACGCGCCGGTGTCGGACCGGCACGAACCCGCGCGTGCCCTGCAGCGGGTCCGCCTGCGGCTGACGCCCGGCCGCACGCTCACCGTCGACAAGACGGTCGCCCTGCACACCTCGCACGATCCCGCGATCAGCGACCCGCTGCGCGCAGCCGTCGACCGCGTGGGCGCCGCCCCCGGATTCGACGAGCTGCTGGAGACGCACACGACGGCGTGGGACCAGTTGTGGCGGCGCGCGGAACTGGACGTCCCCGGCGAGGCGGGCCGCATCCTGCGCCTGCACCTCTTCCACGTGCTCCAGACGCTCTCCCCGCACACCGCCGACCTGGACGTGGGAGTGCCGGCGCGGGGGCTGCACGGCGAGGCGTACCGCGGGCACGTCTTCTGGGACGAGCTGTTCGTCCTGCCCTACCTGAACCTGCACTTCCCGGAGGTGTCCCGCGCGCTGCTCCGCTACCGTCACCGCCGCCTGGACCAGGCCTGCGCGGCGGCCCGGGCGGTGGGCGGACGCGGTGCCCTGTACCCCTGGCAGAGCGGCAGCGACGGTCGCGAGGAGACCCAGCAGCTGCATCTCAACCCCCGTTCGGGGCGCTGGCTCCCGGACCACTCCCACCTCCAGCACCACGTCGGGTCGGCGATCGCGTACAACGTCTGGCAGTACTGCGAGGCGAGCGGCGATGCCGAGTTCCTGCACACCGAGGGCGCCGAGATGCTGCTGCAGATCGCCCGCTTCTGGGCGGACGCGGCCACCTACGACGAGAACCTCGGGCGCTATCGCGTCAAAGGCGTGGTCGGCCCCGACGAGTACCACGAGGCCTACCCCGAAGCGGAGCGCCCGGGCCTCGACGACAACGCGTACACCAACGTCACGGCCGCGTGGGTGCTCACCCGCACCCTGGACGTGCTGCGCAGCCTGCCCGAACCGCGCCGGGAGGAGCTCGTCGAGCGAACCGGCCTGGACGGCGCCGAGCTCTCCCTGTGGGAGGACGTGTCCCGCAGGCTCCACGTGCCCTTCCACGCCGGCGTGATCAGCCAGTTCGAGGGCTACGGCGACCTCGCCGAACTCGACTGGAGCGGCTACCGAAGCCGGTACGACGACATCCGGCGCCTGGACCGGATCCTGGAGGCGGAGGGTGACACGGTCAACCGCTACCAGGCGTCGAAGCAGGCCGACGTACTCATGCTCGGCTACCTCTTCTCACCCGCCGAACTGCAGGCACTCTTCCGCCGGTTGGGGTACGGACTCGACGAGCACGTCTGGCGGCGCACCGTCGACTACTACCTGAACCGCACCAGCCACGGCTCCACACTCAGCGGCCTGGTGCACGGCTGGGTTCTCGCCCGGGACCGGCGCGCCGAGGCCTGGCGGTTCTGCCTCGAGGCCCTCCGGGGCGACATCGCCGACCTGCAGGGTGGCACCACGGGGGAGAGCATCCACCTCGGTGCCATGGCCGGCACCCTGGACCTCGTCCAGCGTGGGCTGACCGGGTTGGAGACCCGGGCCGGCGCACTGTGGCTCGATCCGGTGCCGCTGCCGGAGCTGTCGTCGTACCGGTTCTCCATCCAGTACCAGGGGCATTGGGGCGTACACCTGCGCCTGGAGCACGGCCGGATGGAGATCACGGTGCCGCCGTCGGACCGCCCGCCGATCGACATCCGGCTGCCTGACCGCTCGGTCGGCGTGGAGCCGGGGGAGACGTGCCAACTGGTGCTCGCGGACTACTGACGGACACGGCAACCATGAAGCGGTCATGCTCGGGACTGACCGGACGGCGGGGTTCCGGCTTCATGCGCCGGTACGAGAGGCACATCAAGGCGCGCCGAGAGGTCGGCGTGGGTGATCCCGAAGGTCTCGAGCACGGTGGCGCCCTCGGGGCCGACCCGGAAGGTCGCGAGGTCGGTGTAGACGCGGTCGACACATCCCAGCCCGGTCAGCGGGTAACCGCACTCCCGCACCAGTTTGGGTGCGCCGTCCTTCGCGAAGAGCGTCATCATGACGAACACCTTCCTGGCTCCGATCGCGAGGTCCATCGCACCCCCGACGGCGGGGATCGACTGGGGCGCACCGGTGTGCCTTCGAGGCCGCCGTCCGCTGTGCGGCCCACGCGAACCTCACCAGGCCCTCGTACCTGCCGGGTTGGAGCCGAGCCCACGTCATCGCCCACGTCGCCCGCAACGCCGACGCGCTCGGCAACCTGTTGACCTGGGCCCGCATGGGGGCGAGCGAGGTGCGGCTGCCGGCCGGCGACGGCAAGGAGGCGTTCGTCGACGCCGAGGACATCGCCGAGGTGGCGGTCGCGGCGCTCACCGAGGCAGGGCATGCCGGATGGCACTACGAGCTCAGCGGGCCCCGGCTGATGACCTTCGGCGACGCGGTGGCGGAGATAGCCCGGGCAACCGGCAGGGATGTCCGCTACGTGCCGCTCACTCCCGAGGCGTACGCGGACGAACAGCGGGCGCGGGGCGTACCCGAGGAATGGGTACGGACTTCCACCGGCCTGTACGAGTACGTCCGCTCCGGCGGCCTGGCCACCCTCAGCGACGGCGTTCAGCGAGCACTCGGCCGGACTCCCCGGGACTTCGTGGACTGTGCGAAGAGCGCCGCCTCGGCGGGTGCCTGGAACAGCTGACGTTCCGCGGCTGGTTTCCGGCAGAACCAGTACCGAGCGGGTCGTCACCCCGGTGAAGCAGGCGGAATCCCGGTGCAGGGGGCACAGCCCCGTACGACCTGCCGTGAGCCCGGTCGTACGGGGCTGTGGGGTGTGCCCGGCGCACACCCCAAGGCCCGCTGCGCCACGGCGGTTCAGGGACGCTGCGCCGGCACGCCCTGATGTACGAGATGCGGATCCGTCACCGCCACCGGCGCCACGAGCTCGTCGACGCGTGCCATCAGGTCGGCGTCCAGCGTCACACCGGCCGCCTTGGCGTTCTCCGCCACCTGCTCCGGACGGGAGGCGCCGACGATCGCGGCGGACACGTTGCCGTTCTGCAGCACCCACGCGACCGCCAGCTGAGCCAGGGTCAGGCCGGCCTCGTCGGCCAGCGGCTTCAGCCGCTGCACCGCCTCGAGCACCTCGTCGCGCAGGAAGCGGCTGATCATCGCCGAGCCGTTGTCGTCCGTCGCCCGCGACCCGGCCGGCGGCTGCCGCCCGGGAAGGTACTTGCCGGTCAGCACACCCTGGGCGATCGGCGACCACACGATCTGCCCGATGCCCAGCTCCTCGCAGGTCGGCACGACCTCGTCCTCGATGACCCGCCACAGCATCGAGTACTGGGGCTGACTCGACACCAGCGGGATCCGCAGCTCCCGTGCCAGCGCGTGCGCCCGCCGGATCTGGTCGGCCGTCCACTCGGAGACACCGATGTACAGGGCCTTGCCGGAGTGGACCACGTCGGCGAACGCCTCCATGGTCTCCTCCAGCGGCGTGAACCGGTCGAACCGGTGCGCCTGGTAGAGATCGACGTAAGAAGTCTCCAGCCTGCGCAGGGAGTTGTCGATCGACTCCATGATGTGCTTGCGCGACAGCCCGCGGTCGTTCTTCCCGGGGCCGGTGGGCCAGTACACCTTGGTGAAGATCTCGATGCCCTCGCGACGCTCACCCTTCAGCGCCCGCCCGAGCACCGACTCGGCGCGTGTCTCCGCATAGACGTCAGCGGTGTCGAACGTCGTGATGCCCGCGTCGAGAGCGGCTCGCACGCATGCGGCGGCGGCCTCCTCCTCGACCTGTGAGCCGTGGGTCAGCCAGTTGCCGTAGGCGATCTCACTGATGATCATGCCGCTGTTGCCGAGGTGCCGGTATTCCATCGTCCAACCCTTCGTCGCGTACGTGTGCTCATGATCCCCCGAGCCGGTCGCTGAGGCGACGGGCCCAGGGGCGGATCATCCATGAAGATCGTGTGACCGGACTGTCGCCCGCCCACTCACCTCGGGTTACGGGCTACAGCCCAGGCTTGTTCGCGAACTGCAGGGAGATGCTGCGAAGGATGTCCGCGGCGGAGGTGTCGGTGCGTCCTTCGTCGTGGGCCTCGGCCAGTTGCACGAAGGCGAACGAGAAGCAGTTGGCGATGCCCACGATGGCGGGCCCCAGCTCCTCGGCGACGATGTCTGCCGCCGCACGGCCGTCGGCGCTCGCAGGCAGCCGGATGTGCGGGAGTGTCTCGGCGAGAAGGGTGGAGATGGTTCCGGTCAGAGCGGTCTGGCTGTTGGGGTTCTCGCGGGCCTGTCGCCGTAGCTCGAGTGCTTCGGTGAGGATGCCGACGACCTTCTGCATGGTCTCTCGCTGCTCCATGAGCGCAGCCTAGGTTCTGTCTCCTCGGTTGATCGGACAGGCCCATCCGATCAACCGACCAATCCATCAAAGAGACACGCTCTGGTCGAGGATGCCGAGGGCCCGTGTCCGGTCGGCAGTGGACGCGGGCCGGCATCCAGCGTGAACGGAACCCGCCGACCACAATGAAAAGGATCCCAGCGACCCCTTTCGCCGCACCGCTCGTACAGAAGTAGCGGGTTCAGCGTCGAGGTCTGCGGCGATCGCTGGAGCGGTGTGACGCGTCGAACCGGAGTCGATCAGCTCCGGATGGTGCCGCGGTGATCAGCAGCCCCGCCACCAGGGCGAGGAGGAGGAGCACCAGGCGCGGTTCCCGGTGGTCGCGGTCCTGAGGACGGGGGTGCGCTCACCAGGATCGAACGAAGGCGGGTCCACGAACAGTCGCCTACCGAACCAGGCAGGGGCGCCTACTGTCGAACTTCCAGTCAGGAATGAGGTATTGCATCGTGACTGCGTCGTCGCGGGCCCCCAACGTCTTTTCCTGGTAGAGGTCGTGGGCTGCGAGGAGCCGGTCCATGTCGAGGTGGACTCCCAGCCCCGGCGCGTCCGGGACGGCGATCTCGCCACCGGTGATGAGCGGTGGGGTGGTGGTGAGGCGTTCCAGCCCTTCCTGCCAGATCCAGTGGGTGTCCAGGGCGTTGTACTCGCCGGGGGCCGCGGCGCCGCAGTGGGTCACCATGGCCAGGGAGATGTCGAAGTGGTTGTTGGAGTGACAGCCCCAGGTCAGTCCCATCGCGTTGCACAGCTGCGCCACCCGGACAGAGCCCTGCATGGTCCAGAAGTGTGGGTCGGCCAGCGGGATGGAGACCGACTGGAGGGCCAGGGCGTGGGTCATCTGGCGCCAGTCGGTGGCGATCATGTTGGTTGCGGTGGGAAGGCCGGTGGCGCGGCGGAACTCGGCGAGGATCTCCCGTCCGGAGTAGCCGTCCTCGGCTCCGCAGGGGTCCTCGGCGTAGGCGAGCGTGCCGACCAGCGGACGGCACAGTTCGACCGCCTCACTCAGTGACCACGCGCCGTTCGGGTCGAGGGTGATGCGGGCCTCGGGGAAGCGGTCCTTGAGGGCCCGTACGGCCGCGATCTCCTCGGCGCCGTTGAGGACGCCCCCCTTGAGCTTGAAGTCCCGGAATCCGTAGTGGCCGTAGGCCGCCTCGGCCTGACGGACGATCGCCTCGGGCGTCAGGGCCTCCTCGTGCCGGACCCGGTACCACTCAACGGGGGAGTCGGGTTCCCGGACGTACTCCAGGTCGGTCCGGTCTGGGTTACCCACGTAGAAGAGGTAGCCCAGCACCCGTACGGAATCCCGCTGTTGCCCGTCGCCCAGGAGCGCCGCGACGGGCACGTCGAGGTGCTGCCCGAGCAGGTCGAGCAGGGCGGACTCGATGGCGGTGACCGTGTGGACGGTGGTGCGCAGGTCGAAGGTCTGGGCGCCCCGTCCGCCGGTGTCGCGGTCGGCGAACCGGTCGCTGATTTCGCGCAGGACGCGCTTGTAGTCGCCCACCTTCGCCCCGACGACCAGCGGTTCGGCGTCGCGCAGCGTCTGCGTGATCTTCTCCCCACCGGGTACTTCGCCCAGTCCGGTGCGTCCCTCGGAGTCGGTGAGAACGACGATGTTGCGGGTGAAGTAGGGGCCGTGGGCGCCGGAGAGGTTCAGCGCCATGCTGTCCCGGCCTGCGACCGGGTAGACGGAGAGCGCCGTGACGGTCGGCTGTCCGATACTCATCGGGTGTCCTTCTGCGGGTGAGACGGTGCGGGTGATCGGAGGTTTCCGGTTCAGGGGGTTCCGGTTCAGAGGTTGAGGATGTCGAGGGCCCACTCGGCCGCCAGGACGCCGCCCAGGCCGAGCACGGCGAGTACCGTCGTGTAGGTGGTGCGGACCTTGATCGCCTCGACGACGGAGAGGTTGAAGTACTCCTTGAACAGCCAGAATCCAGGGTCGTTGACGTGGGAGCACGCGATCGAACCGCAGGCGACGGCGAGCACCATGATCTCCGGGTGGACCCCGCTGCCCGCCAGGAGCGGCAGCACCACGCCGGAGGCCGTGACGACGGCGACCGTCGCCGAGCCGAGCGCGATGCGGAGGATGACGGCGACGAGCCAGGCAAGGACGATCGGCGAGATGGACCAGCCGTCCGTGGCGTCCTTGATGTAGTCGGAGATCCCGCCTTCGACGAGGACGTTCTTGAAGGCCCCGCCGGCGCCGATCACCAGAAGGATCATTGCCATCGCCTTGGCCGCTGAGGTGCAGGAGGCGCCGACGTCGTCCAGGCTTCGGCCGATCCGTGGTCCGAACGCCCACGCCGCCAGACAAAGGGTCAGCAGCAACGCGATCGGGGCCGAGCCGATGAAGGCGACGGCGTGCAGGAGCGGGCTCTCGGTGGAGGTGGCCATGTCGGTCACGGCGGCGGCTACGATCAGCACCACGGGGAAGAGCGCCACGAACAGCGACCAACCCAGCCCGGGCATCTCCTCGTCGGTGACCTCGCGCTCGCTGACCAGTCCCTTGGGGATGGAAGGGTTCATCGCCTTGATGAATGGAAGACGAGGCCAGGTCAGGGCGATGAGCGCACCGGCGGGAACGGCTATGAACAGGCCGTAGAACAACGTGAGCCCGACGGAGGCGTGGAAGGTCGCGGCGACCGCGGTGGGGCCGGGGTGCGGCGGCAGGAAGCTGTGCATGGTCGACAGGGCGATGGACATCGGCAGGCCGACCCACAGCAGCTTCGTTCCGGTGACCCTGACCAGGGTGAAGGCTATGGGCACCACGATGACGAACGCGACCTCGTAGAACATGGTGACGCCGATCAGCATGGACGTGACCACCATGGCCACCTGAACCCCACGGGGGCCGAAAGCGTCCAGGAGCTTGCCGGCTATACGCTGAGCGGCGCCCGCGTCCCCCATGATGCGGCCGACCATGGCACCGAGTCCGATGGTGAGCATGGTGTCGCCGATCTGGTCCCCGATGCCTCCGGAGAGGACGTCCGGGATGGTCGCCACCGGGATTCCCTGGACCAGTGCGACGCCGACAGCCACGAGCAGGAGGGCCGCGAAGCCGTTGACCTTCAGCTTGGTCATGAGGAGCAGCAGAATCAGAACACTGATCCCGACTACGAGTATGGGCATGACAGTTCCCCTTTGAACTGTTGGCTGGCAGTCGGACGCTCCGTCGGCTCTGGGCGGCCCGATCGGCGTACGGCGAGAACGGCCGCAGGTCTCGGAAGGCAGAGGGCGCCGGCGTGTGGCAGAGCCGGGAGCGGCCGGGCACGAGAGGTGACCGGGTTCGTCAAGCGGTTCGTCGTACGGCGCCGACCAGGCTCAGGCCGTGGTCCAGCACCTTCTCCAGATCGGCAAGGTCGACCGGGCCAGGGTCGGTGAGCGGGGCGCGCACCGGGCCGACCGGGAGGCCGCGCAGCCGGGCGGCGGCCTTGACCAGGGAGACGGCGTAACCCGGCACCCGGTCGCGCAGTTCGACCAGCGGGACGTAGAACTCGCGCAGGAGTTTGGTCACGCCCGCGTCGTCGCCTTCCCGCAGAGCGGCGAAGAAGGCGTTCGCGATCTCGGGTGCGAAGGCGTGGACGGCCGACGAGTAGGCGGGCACGCCGACGGTGGCGTAGGCACGGGCCTGGATCTCGGCGGTAGAGGCGCCGTTGAAGAAGAGGAAGCCGTCGGGCGCGGCTAGTGTGAGGCGCTGGAGCCGGTCGAGGTCGCAGTGTCCGTCCTTCAGGCCGATGACGGTGGGGATGTGTGCGATCCGGCGCAGGCTGTCGGCGGTGAAGGCGACCTGACCGCGCTGGTACGCGATGAGTGGCAGCCGGGTGCCGTCGGCGATGTGGCGCAGCTGCTCCACCAGGCCGTCCTGTGGGGCACCGACAAGGTAGTGGGGCAGTACCAGCGCGGCGTCCGCACCGGCTTCCTCCGCGATGCGGGCGAAGCGCAGCGCCTGTGCCCAGCCGTAGCCGATGCCCGCGACCACTGGCAGCCGTCCGTCGGCGATCTCGACCGTGGTCCGTACGACGGCCCGGTACTCGTCCTCGTCCAGCGAGAAGAACTCCCCGGTCCCGCAGGCCGGGAACACCGCGCCGGGTGCGCTGTCCAACCGGTCGGCCAGGTATGCCCGGTAGGCGTCCAGGTCGAGGCGGCCGTCGTCCCGGAAGCTCGTGAGGGGGAAGGACAGTACCCCGCTCGCCATTCCCTCGCGGAGCCGCTGGACGACCCCTGCGGTCTCGATGCTGATTGCTGTCATGCCTGCCTGTCCCTGTATGCAGATGCTGTCTATGTATGCAGATGGAGGCTAGAACCATGAACCCGATGGGTCAATGGGTGCGCGGACACGAATAGACGCGGATTTACGATGAGCGCATGTCAGAGACGAGAGGCGTTCGCGGGGTGAAGTCAGCGGCCCGGACCGTCGTGCTGCTGGAACTCCTCGCCGAGCGGGGTGAGCAGCCCTCGCGCCTGGATCAGCTCGCGCAGGAGCTTGGTGTGCCGCGCAGCAGCATGTACCAGCTGCTCCAGACCCTCGTCGAATACGGCTGGGTCCGCACCGATGCCACCGGCTCCCTCTACGGCATCGGCATCCGCGCGCTGCTCACCGGCACCAGTTACCTCGACGGCGACCGGCGCATCCGCCTGGTCCGCCCGTACCTCGACGAGGCGTCGGACGCGCTCGGCGAGACGATCCACATGGCACGACTCGACGGCACGGACGTCGTCTACCTCGCCACCCGCGAGTCCCACGAGTACCTGCGCACCATCAGCCGGGTCGGCCGTCGCGTCCCGGCCCATGCGGGCGCGCTGGGCAAGGCGTTGCTCGCCGAGCGTGCCGACGACGAACTGCCCTTCGCGGACGGGCTGTTGACCACCCTCACGAAGAACACGCACACCGACCGTGCCGCACTGCTCGCCGACCTCTCCCAGGTGCGCGAGCGCGGCTACTCCATCGACCGCGAGGAGACGGTGCCCGGTATCGCCGGCTTCGGCTTTGCCCTGCGGTACGACACACCGGCCACCGACGCCATCAGTTGCTCGGTGCCGGTGGCCCGGTTGACCAGGGAACATGAGGCCCGCATCATCTCCGTGATGCAGGAGGTACGAGTGAAGATCGAAACCCGCCTGCCACCCGTCTCCGGTGTACCCGACTGGCGCTGAGGCCGCGAGCATAGGCCCGGCTCTTCGTCGTTGACCACCGGCTTTCCACCGCCCGCACACTCACCCGCAGTTCCTTCGTCGCCGACAGGGCCGGTCGGGCCACGGGCAGGAAGTCGAGCAGCGGTCGGCGCCCCGGGCGTCGGCGGTGCCGATCCGGGTCGTCAGGGCGCGCCCGGTGGCCAGGCAGAGTTCCCGTCACGGTCGGTCAGGGCGAGACCGCCCACGACCGCGCCGGCCAGGGCGCAGGCCGGCGCGGGCAGCAGGACCGCCTGGCGTGGGAACGGGTTGCGGCGGGGTGTGCCAGCATGCTGGTGGGCCCGCACGACCGTGGAGTCCACCGACACCGTCCAGTCGAGGTCGTCGTCGGCGTCCGCCGCCGCAAGAACCGCGGCCAGGAGAGGTCGCGGTGCTCCAGGAGGGCCGCGACGGTGGGCAACCGGGAGGCGTCCGGCAAGCGCCGTGCGCTCTCGGACGGGGCGGCGAACGGTCGGGCAGGCCTCAGCTGGGGACGGAACAAGGGTTCTTACACCGCGGCGATGCCCTCCATGCCGGATTCGGCGAAGGCGGGTAGTCCGGTCACGGTCGTGACCTTGGTCAGCGAGCCGTTCCGGCCGATACGGAAGCCGTCCACGGTGCCGGAGGTCCCGTTCTGCACGTACAGGAACCTCTCGTCCTGCGTCACCGCCAGGTCGATGACTCCCTGGGACATGGCCGACGGCGGGGTGGCGATGCCGACCTCGTTGGTGAGCGCGAGCCTGCCGTGTGCGTCGGTGCGGTAGCCGGTGACCGTCGAGTTGCCGGTGTTGCCGCCGTAGAAGAAGTCACCCGCGCGCTCCAGCCAGCACAGCGTGTTCTGGCCGTTGGCCAGGGGCTTCTGGACGACCTTGAGGCGGCCGTCGGCGCGCACCTTGTAGGTGCTGACCGTCGACTTCTCGGCCTCGGCCACCAGCATCCGCCCCGCCTTGTCGAAGGTGATCGCGAACGGCACGCCACCGGCTGAGTCATTGACCACCGCCTGACGCGCGGGACGCCCGTCGCGCCGCATCGGGAAGACCTCGATCGTGTTGGCCGACTTCGTGGTGACGACCAGTTCACGGCCGCCCGGGGTGAAGGCGACCTGGCCGGGCGAGCTGCTGAAAAGCGGCACCCTCTCGTTGTCGAGCCCCAGGGTGCGATGCGAACCGCCCAGGGGCTTGAGGCCCCTGGATGTGATCTCGAACCCCTGCACGCTGCCCGCACCGCCCGCGTTCATGACGTACGCGAGCTTGCCGGACACGGCGATGGAGGCGGGGAAGTCCCCGCCGGAGTGCACCACCCGTCGGTCCGTCAGCTTCTGCCCCGCGACACGGAACGAGGTCACGGTGTTGCTGCCCGCGTTGACCGCCAGCAGCAGATGCGACCTGCGGTCGTAGACGAGCGAGCCTTGGGAGGCGAGGGAGTCGGTGGGCGCGTCGACCTGGTCCCCGCCCCTGCCGCCGGTGCCGTAGGTGCCCGCGGCCGTCAGCTTTCCGTCGTCACCGCGCTTGAAGGCGTGGATGGTGTTGCCGTCGAGCTCGTTGCCCTGCACGAAGACCGCGTGGTCGGCTCCGGCCTTCGCCGTCTTCGTCGTCGCGCCTTCGTGTGTCCGGGGGACTTCCCCCGCCGACGCGATGGCCACTGTCGCCGCCACGGCCGCCGAGGCGAGGACGCCGGCCCCGGCAACGGTCAGTCGGACCTTCAGCTTCGACCTGCGCCTGATATGCCTGCTCACGCCTGACTCCTCGTACCCTGCCGCCACCGCCGGTCGGTGACGTGCAGAGCCAGAGTTGTCTGTGGGGCAGGTGGGGCGAAGGTGATTCGAGCCCGCGTCAGCTTCTCGTAAGAACTTACGTTCGCGTCAGCGAGCGCGAGGGCGGGACCTGGCTCCCCGAATCCTTACGAGAGCCTGACGAGGTCTGACGAACTCTCGCACCTCACTCGTCCCATCCGTAACTCTGGTTACGAAGTCACGTAGGGCGGAGGCACGTGCCCGGCGCTGCCGGCATCGGCCGCGACCAGCAGTGTGCTCGTGAGTGCGAACGCGAACCCCGTGCTGCCCGGCTGCCCTTCAGGCGGAGCTGGGCCTCCCCCTCCCGGAACGACACCAGCATCGAACGCGCGGCTGCGGTGAGCGCGAGCAGCACTGACGCAGCACCGAAGCAGCACTGAAGCAGCACTGAAGCAGCACTGAAGCAGCACTGAAGCAGCGCGTGATCCAGCGATCTCAGAGGAGTCCCATGCGCCACAACACCCGCAAGCGCTCGAAGACGACCCGCCGGGCCATCGCCGCCGTGGCGGCGACCGCGCTGGGGGCCGGGGGGCTCGTAGTGGTGAACGTGTATGCCTCGGCCGGTGAGAACGGGAGCGGCAACACGACCAAGAGCTCGCCCCGGAACCAAATCGGCCAAGCCATGGCGGCGGGGGCCGCCACCATCGACTGCCCCGACGTCAGTCCCCGGCTGCGACAGGTGCCCGACAGTGCCAGGGCTGAGGTCGACAGGGAACTCGCGTCGCTGGACCAGCAAGTCGCGGACGCCTACCAGCGGTTGCGGAACTCGGCCCAGGCGATACGACAGGACGGCGACTTCGCCGACAACGCGATCATGGGCCCGCTGAAGGCCAAGCGGACCGCGACCATCGACCGCATCGCGATCGCCATCGGCCGCACGGCCGACCGGCCACAGGGACTGGAGTCCCTTGCCGCCTGCACCCTCCAAGCCGCCGGAAACCAGGCCGGCACCGGCGAGGGCGGCGAAAACCAGAACGGCCAGGACCCGGGCCCGGGGAACGAAGAGGAGAACCCCGCCAACAGTGGACAGTTCGGCAACGGTCCGTTCGCCGCCGACTTCGTGGACATCACCACCGTCCAGCCCGACGTCAGCAGCCCTCAGACACAACAGAACGCCTCGCTCGGCAAGTTCACCACGGACTGTGGGGTGAACGAGAACAAGCTGTACAACAGCGACAACATCATCGTCGCGCCCGGTGTGGACAACGGAGCTCACCACACGCACGACTACGTCGGCAACCAGGCCAACGACGCCTTCGCCGGCGACGAGGACTTCGCGGGCGGCGAGACCAGCTGCCAGAACCAGGGCGACAAGTCGTCGTACTACTGGCCGGTGCTCCGCTTGCAGGACGGCACCAAGGAGTTCGACGCCGATCAGCCGGGCGGCGGTGCCGAGGGCAATACCGGAAGGATCCTCACTGCCTCCCAGGTGACCCTGGAGTACGTGGGCAACGCGAGCAGCAAGGTCGTGGCGATGCCCAGGTTCCTGCGGATCATCACCGGCGACGCCAAGGCGTTCACCAACGGAACGGCCAACGCCAACGCCGCCTGGAGCTGCACCGGCTTCGAGGACCGGCAGTTGACGGACAAGTACCCGACCTGTCCCGAGGGCAGCAGTGTGGTCCGGACTTCCAAGTTCCAGAGCTGCTGGGACGGCCGGAACACCGACAGCGCCAACCACCGCGCGCACGTCGCCTTCACCGACCCGAAGACCGGGGCCTGCCCGACCGGCTTCAAGGCCATTCCGCAGCTGGTGCAGCGCCTGGTGTACGACGTGGACGCGCCGAGCCTGAACGACAACGGCCGGTCGAGCGCCTTCTACGCGGTGGACGGCTTCCCGGAGCAGATGCACAAGCCGATCACCGACCACGGAGACTTCGTCAACGTCTTCGACGAGCAGCTGATGAACACCATGGTGGAGTGCATCAACACCGGTCAGGAATGCCGGTGACCGGTATGCGCTGAGCCACCGGCCGGACCCGTCCGCGGCCATCGCTGCCGCAGACGGGCCGGCGCTGGTCGTGTCCCGGTTTGTCGCCCCACTTGCGCTGCGGTGACGGGGCTGGGGCCAAGAGCCAAGGGGGCAGATCGGTTGCGCCGGGCATGGCCACTGCCGCGAAAACGGACGCGTCGCGGGCCCTCTCAGCGCTGTGTTGCTGTTTTCAGCGCGAGACGCACGTGGTGCTCGATGGGCTGGTGCCTGGCTGTCCGGTCTTTCACCGTGTGGCCGCTCTCATCACGCGCAGCGGGCGCAGCACCCGGCGGGCGACGAACCAGCCGAGGCCGACCGAGACCGCCGTCATGACGCCGAGGGCGATGGCGGAGCCGATCAGGACTTCCCGGAGTGAGGGTCGTGCGCCGGGGCCGGCCGCTGCTCAGGCTCCGTGTGTATCAGTCGGGGGTAAGCGCGAGTTCGGTAGGAACGCGGGGTCAGGCGGTCCCGGTGTGGTGGTCCAGCAAGCGGGTGAGCACCTGCACGAACTGGTCGCGTTCGGCCGGGCTCAGCGGTGCGAGCAGTTCGTCGTGGAGGTCGTCCAGGACCTTGTCGAGGCGGCGTAGGTGAATGCGGCCTCGGGCTGAGATCGTGATGATGTTGCGGCGTCGGTCATCGGGATCCGGCGCCCGCTCGACAAGATCACGCTCGGCCAGTTCGTTGAGCACGCCGACCATGTCGCTGCGGTAGATACCGGAGCGTCTGCTCAGTTCCGCCTGGCTGGCCGGCCCGTGCTCCTGCAGTGAGGCGAGCACGGCGTAGTGCCACTTGCGGGCGTCGGCCAGGGCCAGTCCCTCGGTGATCAGCCGGTCCGACCGCGTGGTCAGCTGCGACAACAGTCGGCTCGCCCGCCGACTCAGCCTGTCGGGCGTCTTGAGCGCGCCGTCGTCGGGCAGGTCCGCGGCTTCGGCTCTGATCATGGCGCCCATCCTATCCATTGCGTTAGTCCGACTAACGATGTACGTTCATTCGCGCCGAAAACGTTAGTGCGACGAACGTTTATCGAGTGAACTCCGATGAAGGACGCTCTTGCCTACCAGAACACTGCAGATCCCCACCACAGACGGCCAGGCCGATGCCTTCGCCGCCTTCCCCGACCACGGCGAGCGGCACCCAGGGGTGCTGATGTATGCGGACGGCTTCGGCGTCCGGCCCGCATTGCGGGAGATGGCCCGTGAACTGGCCGGGCACGGGTACTACGTGCTCGTCCCCAACGTCTTCTACCGCCAGGGCCCGGCACCGCTGATCGCACTTCCCGAATACATCGGAGAAGAGGTCCGGCCCGCGCTCATGGCCCAGTTGATGCCTTTGATCGAGGCGCACACCGTCGAACGTGTTCTGAGCGACGCCGACGCCTACCTCAGGTTCCTCACCACCCAGCCCGAGGTCTGCGCCGGACCGGTCGCGGTGACCGGCTACTGCATAGGCGGCCTCCTGGCGATGCGCACCGCAGCTGCCCACCCCGGCGCAGTGGCCGCCCTCGCCGCGTTCCACGGCCCCGTGGGCGCGGACGGGCCCGACGCCTTCGCCGAGATCACTGCCCAGGTCCACCTCGGCCACGCCGAAACCGACGTGACGCCCGAGGCCCTCGGCGAGCTCAACCAGGCCCTGGACGCCGCAGGTGTCGACTACACCTCCGAGATCTACCCCGGCACCGTCCACGGCTTCACCATGTGCGACACCGACGCCTTCAGCCCTTCCGCACGGCAGCGCCACTGGGACCGGCTGCTCCCCCTCCTCGACCTCACTCTGGGCGGACTGAAACCCGTGCCGCCGCGGCTCCCTGAACTCCCGGAGAGCTGACGGCAGAACCCGGACGTCACCGAAGCTGCTGTTCGGCGGCCTGTTCCAGTTGCCGGTCGACGCGGAGCGGTCCAGCGTCGCGTCCTGTCCGCGCGACGTGGCGCTGATCCGGTGGTTGCCGGCGCGGCTGGTCTTGGTGGTTGTGTGGTTGCTGCTCAGCAGGTTGCCGCCGTCGAGGTCGTCGAGCATCAGGGTGCTGATCTGGGCGACACCACCCCGGCGGCACGACTCGGCGCCGGTCGGTCGGATTGAGGTGGAGCCAGACCCTGCCTTGGCGCCGGTGCAGGCTTGGCGGCCGCCGATGGGAGCGTCGTCCACCGCCGTGGCGAGCTGTCCCGGGTGCCGCGTCGGGCGGCCGGCGGACCTATGCGGGCTGCCCGCCCATGGACTGAGGCGCGGGGGCGGGAACCTCGCCGTGGTGCGTCGGAGGAGAAGGTGCCGGCAGCGGAGCGGGCGAGGGAGCTGGGGGCGCCAGGTCGTGCCCCTGGTTCGCAGGCACCGATGAGGGCGGTTCCTCGAGCGTGCTACGGGTCACGGACGTCACGCAGGGCAATGCGCCCAGCGCGGCGGCCTGTTCACCGGTGAGACGGGCGGTGAAACCGTGGGCCGTGTAATGGTAGGCGTGCAGCTTCTTCCCGTCCGGGACGGCGTCCAGCGCGCCGTCGTCATACGCGGCCGACGTATCACTGAGCTGCACGACGTAGATGCCCGAGTCGTTCTGCTGTCCCGCGGCCGGTGCCTCGGACAGCGCGGGCAGCACGGCACCGCTGAATACCAGGGTTCCGGCCAGGACGGGTATCAGAAGTGCGCCCACTGTCCCGCGATGCTGGTGGTTGGAGGTCAACTTGGGTCCCAATCGGTCGACTTGACATGTGTGATCTCCCCATGGATCCACTGTCACAGGAGTCGCAGCCAAATGGAATCTTGAGGTTTAAAGTTGTATCTACCCTGCACAGATGCTTCACGGGCGCTTCTCCAGGCGGCCTGCGGGACCGGCGGAACGATTCATGTGCCCGGCAGGGGGAGGGGGCCGCTTCGGTGGTGAATGGAGCCGGTGACGTGGATCTTGCGGTCCTCGACTTCCGTGACCTGGGCGGCCACGGGCAAAGTGGGTCGACGTACAGGACATCGGAGGCTCCGAGCGCGCGAGCGATGTCACACACGTAGAGGCCGATGCTGCCGCGGGCGACGACCAGGACGCGGGCGCCGGGCTTGTTCCTGAGGTGCGGGGCGACCAGGCGCCAGGACAGGGACCAGTTGTCGCTGGCCGAGGCCATGGCTACCGGGTCGAGTCCGACGGGCAGGGGTACGAGCATGGCGTCCGCCCACGGGACGCGGACCAGGTCGGAGAAGAGGCCGCCCCAGTTCCCGCCGATCGGTGCGCCGTACATGGCCAAGTGAGGGCTGCCGGGGTCAGGTGACGATCGCCGCCAATCGTCTCGGCCTTCTCGCCGATCCGGTCCGGCACAGCTCGCCGAGTACGCGCTGCTGTCTGCTGCCACCGGCGTGGCCGAGCCGGCCGGGCTGGACTTCACCGCCGCCGCGCTGCCTTTGGCGCCACCGCGCGGTCGGCCATGCACCGCCACCGCCACCGCGCTGCCGCCACCGCCGCTGTCGATCACATCGCCCCGCACCGGGGCGGGGCGTGCGGGTCAACGGCGCCACCGGCGAATAGGCAGGTACGCGGTGCAACTGCTCGCCGTCCGGGACGTGGCCAACGTGGTCTACACCACCGGATCGATTGCGGAACGGCGGTCTGATCCGTCGTTGATGGACGTGACGGATGCGGTGTGGGAGCTGACGGGCAGCGGCTGCTCGAACCAGACCACCTTGCCCGTACTCACCCGTGTCGCTCCCCAGCGCTGTGCGAGCCGGTCCACCAGGAACAGGCCCCGGCCGCCCTCGTCGTTCAGCTGGGCGTGCCGCATCCTCGGCACCAGCGACGAGTCGTCACCCACCTCGCAGCGCAGTACGTCCGTGCGGAGCAGGCGCAGGGTGATCGGTCGGGAGGCGAAGCGAACGGCGTTGGCCACGACCTCGCTGACCATGAGCTCGGTGGACTCCGCCAGGGAGTCGAGTCCCCAGCCGTGCAGTGTCCTGCGGGTCAGCCGACGGGCCTGTCGCGCGGTCTGTGGACGCGGAGCCAGGTACCAGTAGGCGACGGTCTCCGGCAGGATGCCCTCGAACCGGACGGCGAGGAGCGCGATGTCGTCGTCCCGGCCTCCCGCCCCCAGAGTGCCGAGGGCCTGATCACACAGTTCGTCCAGCGCGGGGGGCGCGGAGCCCGAGGTGGCTGCTCGCAGTCGTGCGCGCAGCCGGTCCACGCCGGTCAGCACGTCCGAGTCGCGGGACTCGACCAGGCCGTCGGTGTACAGCAGCAGGGTCGCTCCGGTCGGCGCGGGCATCTCGAAGGACTGGAACTCACCCTCACCCACACCGATCGGAGCTCCGGGCGGGACCAGCAGGACCTCCGTGCTGCCGTCGGGGTGCAGGAGGACCGGGGGCAGGTGACCGGCGTTGGCGACCAGCAACCGGTGCAGTACGGGGTCGTACATCGCGTACAGGCAGGTCGCCGTGTGTTCGCTGCCCAGACGCTCCGCCTGCTCGTCGAGGTGGTGCAGGATCTCGTCCGGCGGCAGGTCGAGCCCGGCCAGGGTCTGCACGATGGTGCGCAACTGGCCCATGATCGCGGCCGAGGTCATGGAATGGCCCATCACGTCACCGATGACCAGCGCGACCCGGTTGCCGGGCAGCGGGATCGCGTCGTACCAGTCACCGCCGACCTGCGCGGTCCGCGAGGAGGGCAGATAGCGGCTGGCCAGCAGGACTCCGGCCGGCTTGGGCAGCGACGGCGGGAGCATCGTGCGCTGGAGCGTGTCCGCGACGGACGCCTCATGCGCGTACAGCACCGCCTTGTGGATCCCGAGTGCGGTGTGGGTGGCGAGTTGTGAGGCGACGATCAGGTCGTCGGCGGTGAAGTCCGCCCGGTCGGGTCCGCGGATCAGGACGACGCTGCCCATGGCGTGGCTGCGGCCGTGCAGCGGAGCGAGGATCAGCCGTCTTCCGGGCGGCACCGCGGCGGGATCGTTCGCCACCCCCAGCAGCTCGGCCACCACGGAACGGATGCCCGGGCGGTCTCCGAACACCGGCTGCCCGGCCCGTAGCAGCTTGGCGAGCGGACCGGTGGCAGCCGGTCGCACGGCCTCTGCCGCCTGGACGGTGTCGGCGGCTGGGGGGAGTGGCCCGGTCCCACCGGTGGCCGCCTTCCGTGGCGGTGCGCGGTCCGTGGTGTGCAGTCGCAGGACGCCGTGGGGCGCGGCGGTCTCGTCACCGACCGGCAGTGGGGCGTACAAGTGAACGAACGCCACGTCGGCGAATGCCGGTACGGCCGCCTGGCACAGTTCGTGCAACGTCTCGTCGAGGTTCATGCCCCGGGCGATCTGTCGGGTCGCCGCGTCGAGGTACCGGAGCCTGTCGGTCTGCGGTTCGGTGAGGTCGTTCGGGGTGCCGCTCGGTTGTCCTGTGGGAGCTTGCGCGGCTGACCTGCGCTTCGCTCGGCCGCTGTCCTGGGAACGGGGATCCTCACCTGACTGCGTACGGGCCTTGTCGGCCTGGTCGCCGGACCCGGGTGACGGAGCGGGTGGTCGCCGTCGATGCGAGCGGGTGGCAGGTCCAGGCACCCCGGCTGCCTGCCCGCCGGTGTCTCCGTCGACTCCGAGACGCTTCGTCACGTGTTGTCCTTCCGGCCGTACGAGCCCGCGTCGGGGGCGGGCAGATCAGGCGTCGTCAGGCGGGTCGTCTGCAGCGCAGGAAGATCTGCACTTCGGGCGGGACGTCCGCGGTCGCCGGAGCGTACGTGTACGAGGACTCCTCGACGATCTCGAAGCCCGCCGCCTCGACGACCTCGCGCAGTTCCTCCCGCAGATAGCCGGACACCCGGATGGTCTTTCCGATGAACGGGATCGAGAAGTCGTCCACATCGGCCTCCACCATCGACAGCGCGAACAGGCCGTCGGGAAGCAGCAGGTGGTGGATGGTCCGCAGCGCGAGGGGAATCTCGGCGCGCGGCAGCATGAGCAGGGAGAAGAAGGCCGTCACCGCGTCGAACCGGCCGAGGTCCCGTGATCCTCCGGGCCGCAGGTCCGCGATGTCCACCTGGTGGAACACCCCGGTCGGCACGTGCTCACGGGCAAGCCCGATCATCCTGTCCGACAGGTCGACACCGACCACCTGCAAGCCCGCCTCCGCCAGTCGGCGGGCGGTCGGGACTCCGGTGCCGCATCCCAGGTCCAGTACCCGGGACCCGCCCGGGAGGGACCTGACGAGCCACTCGGCGGACGCGACCTGCCCTTCCTTGTGGGGAAAGGCGTCGTCGTACTCGTCGCCGATGGCGTCGAAGGCCTCGGCCTGGCCGGTGCGGTCTAGCCGCATGCTCCCGTAGCCAAGCTCGTCGGCAGGGTTGCTCACGGGGATCCTCCTTCTGCCTCGCCTGCAATTTTTTCACACTTGTACATACTTGGGTGGGGTCCGGACGGCTGGTCGTCGGCCGTTGCCGCGGCCTGTCCGCGGAGCCTTCCGCTGCCCTTCAGTCCCGGTGATCGTCCCCGACGACCCGGTTGACCACCCTCGTGGCCCACTCCGGCCGCTCCTCGAACCAGTCGCCGAGGTGTCGCCGGACGGCCTCATCGACACAGCCCCGCACGTCGGCGTTGCCCAACAGGCCGCGCGTCGCGCCGAGGAATTCGGGACGGTCGAGCTTCACCGACACGACTGCCGTGCAGCACTCGCCGATCCGGACGGCGTCGGGGCCGGGGTCCGCCGCACCCAGCAGTCCGCGTTGCCGCGCGTACGCGGTGACCGCGCCCACCACCCCGTCGAGGAAGCCGTCCACGTGCGTGCCGCCCTCCTGAGTGGCCCGGCTGTTGGTGAAACCCCGCACCGGTCTCTTGTGGGAGCTCATCCACATGAGGGCGACCTCCATCGTGCCTGCCATCCGCGGGTCCTCGCACTCGAAGCAGAGGATGTCCGGATGGATGCCCGCGCCTGTCTCAGCGTCGAGTGCGGCCACGAAGTCCCGCACTCCGTCAGGGAAGCGGAACAGCACCGCGCGGGCATCGCCCGCCGCACGCTCCTCGGTCAACGAGATCCCCAGACCCCGGTTGAGGAAGGCCACCTGCCGGAAACGCTCCGCCAGCACGGCGAACGAGCACTGTGTCGTCTCGAAGATGTCGGCGTCGGGCCAGAAGGTGATGGTCGTCCCGCTTCCGGTCGCGGGTGACACGGTGGCGGGCGGGGCGACCGGGACACCGCGCGCGTACTCCTGTACTCGCAGGACTCCATCGCGCCGCACCTCGGCCGTCAGCCGGCTCGACAGGGCGTTGGGGACGAGGAGTCCCGCACCAGGATGGCTCACGGCCACGATGTGCCGACCTTCTCGCTCGGGCCCGGGGCGCGGGGTGGTCAGCAGCGCTTCGAGACCCGGGGCGTCCGTGCCCCGGACAACCCCGGCCTCGAAGGGAACCCCTGGTCCGTCGTCCGTGACGCGTACACCGCCGTCGGGCGTGAGCGTGACGCTGACGAAGCCGGAACCCGTGGCCAGTCCCTCGTTCACCGCCCAGTCGACGACCTCGAACACCATCTGGTACAAGCCGCGTTCGCCGGTCGAGCCGACCCACATCCCGGGACGCTTCCGGACGGCTTCCCGTCCCTCCAGCACCTCGATACGGGCAGCGTCGTACCCCATACCTTCCCCACTCACGAAGTCCCCTCCCATGGGCGTCAGGCAGACGTCCCCAGCCTAGGCGAATTCGAGGAAAAGGCCAGGTCAGAGCTGTTTCGCTAAGGGCGTGGACGGGTGGGTGAGGACCTGCGAGGGTGCGGTCGACCCAGGAGCCACGCACCGTGCCCACAGTGCGCCCGGGGGCCCGTCGAAGCCGTGCACGCCCCTGTTTCCGACGCCCTTGAGGTCCCCGATTCCGGTACTTGGGAGGTCGTCCAGGGACGACGTCCCAATACGACCAAAACGACCAAGCGCGACCAGGGGTGACCAGGGACGGCCAGGGAGAGCCAGGGAGGCTAGATCAGCACCAGTACCTGCATCCCACCACTCGCACGTCGCTCAGGGGCCGGGCCAGATGGCGGAGGCGTCGTCGCGTTCGGGGTCGGGCAGCCTGATCGGGCGGACCGGGATCGTACGGCGGTCGTCGCCGGTCACGGCCGACCACGCGGCGGGGCGCCCGGAGTAGCACAGAGTGGTGAGGGCGAAGACGTTGTCGGCGTAGACCTCGACGTACTCGCCGATGATGAGGACGCGCAGCGTGGTGGCCGGTGCGGCCAGGACGGTCTCGCCGAGGCGGGTGCCGTCGGGGCCGGTGATCCAGAGGTTCTCGCCGTCGCAGCCCACGGCGAGGGCGGAGCGCCTGCCGTCGGTGTGGCTGCGCAGGGTGACCTCGACGGGTCCGGTGATGTCGATGTCGCCCACCGCGTGCAGGGTTGGCTGGTCGGTCTTCTCGCCGAGCCATGCGTCGAGACCGGGCCACCATTCCAGGCGCGGCGCGCGATCGCCGTGCACGACAAGGGACTTGGGCTGGGCGAGCATGCCTCGGCAGCGGTCCCCGGTGTCGGTCAGGCCGACTTGGCGGGGGGTGGTGTGCAGGACGACGCGTGAGCCGTCCGGGGCGGCGATGACGCGGGGGGCGTAGGAGCCGGTGGGTCCGAGTGGGCCGCGGCGGGTCCAGGGACCGCGCAACCGGGGGGCCGTCCAGGACTCGAAGCCACGGGTGGCGCCGATGGAGCCGATCAGCAGCCAGCTCCCGTCGTCGAGGCGTTCCAGGACCGGGCACTCCAACTCGTCCACGTCGCCCGGCGAGACCAGCGGCGGCTGGACCGTCCAGTGCTCCAGGTCGTCGGAGGTGGCCCAGCCGACGCAGCCGCCGGTTTCGACCGGGAGGGAGGCGTCGTTGGCGCAGACGGCCATGAGCCATCCGTCGCCCTCGTCGTCGCGCACGACGAAGGGGTCGCGCCAGGCCATCTGAGCGCCGGTGCGGTACCAGCGCGGGTCGGCCTCGACGACCGGTCCGGTGCCGTGGCGCCGCCAGCCGGTGCCGTCGGTGCGCTCGGAGTACGCGAGGCCGACCGACTGGACGGGCCAGCCGTCGGCCGTCAGCCCGCTCACGCCCGTGTAGAACATCGCCATTCCCGCGCCGTGCATCACGGGGTGCATGGTCCACACCGCCTGCTGGTCGAAGCGGCCCGGCAGGCCCACCCCGAACACGGGCCCCTGCGGCTTCCAGCCGACCAGGTCGGTGGAGGTGGCACGGCCGAAGGAGGTCTCCATCCGCAGGTGGTCGAACTCGGCCGTCCAGGGGCCCTGAAGGTGCAGCACCGCGTACGTGCCGTCCTCGTCCCGGAGCAGGGCGAAGTCGTTCACGCAGAGGCCGGGCGGGGCGTATCGCATGCGCATTTCCTGTCGGATCACAGCGCTCAAACGCATGCGCTGACCATCGATCAAAACGAACTCTCTTCGGAATCGGCCCAAGTAAATATGAACGCAAACGCTTGCGCAACAAGGTAGTCGGGTTTACGGTCACGTCACTCACAGATCACACCGATGTGAAACCAACGGGAGGAACTGCGCCGTGACGGCCAGCATCAACGACGTCGCTCAGGCGGTCGGCGTCTCCGCGTCCACCGTGTCCCGCGCCCTGCGCGGCCGCCCTGGCGTGTCCGACGAGGTGCGCGACCGGATCGCGGCCGTCGCCGCCCAGCTCGGCTACACCGCGTCCCGTTCCGCCTCCAGCCTGGCCAGCGGCCGCACCTACACCATCGGCGTGCTGGTCCCCTACGTGGGCCGTTGGTTCTTCGGCACGGTGCTGGACGCCGCGGAGAAGGTGTTCAGCACCGCCGGCTACGACGTGCTGCTGTACAACCTGGGCTCGCCGGAGACCCGCAAGCGGTTCTTCACCAAACTGCCGGTCCGCAAGCGGGTGGACGCCGTACTGTCACTTCTCATCCCTGACGACGATGAGTCGGCGGCGCTGCGCTCACTGGGAGTGCCGCTGGCCACCACGGTCGGCGGCACCCGGCCCGGCTTCACCGTCGTCGGCATCGACGACCGGGCCGGCACCGAAAGCGCCGTACGCCATCTGGTCAACCTCGGCCACCGCCGCATCGGAATGATCTCGGGTGCCAGCGGGCCGCTGCACTGGACCACCCCCATCGAGCGCCGCAACGCCTACCTGGACGTCCTGGCCGAGGCCGGGATAGAGCACGACGCGGCCCTGGAGGCGGACGGCGACTACACCGTCGAGGGCGGCGAGCGGGCCATGACCGAGCTGCTGGCCGCCTCCCGCCCGCCGACCGCCGTCTTCGCGCAGTCCGACGAGATGGCGATGGGTGCCCTGCGCGCCCTGCGCCGCCACCGTCTCAAAGCGCCGGACGACGTGTCCGTCGTCGGCTTCGACGACCACGAACTCGCCGACGTGGTCGGCCTGACCACCGTCGCCCAGCCGGTCGCCGAACAGGGCGCCGAAGCCGCCCGGCTGCTGCTGCGCCAGCTCGACGAACCCGGCGCCGAGCCCCCGAGGCACGTCCAGATGCCCATCCGCCTCGTCCTGCGCGAGACCACGGCCCCACCCCGGCCGCGCGGACCGCAGTGACCACGACCCCTTCTCCGAGCCCCACACCCCCACGCCTCGCACACCCGCCCGCACCACTGACCCTCGCCACAGCACGGAGGCACAGATCATGAGCTCGACCAGCAGAAGGTTCCGCCGCACAGCCTGTACGGGCCTGGCTCTCGCCCTGCCCCTGGCGGCACTGGCCGCCTGCGGCGGGGGCAGCGGTACCGACGCGTCGGCGGAGGCCGGCAGCGGCAAGGGCACCATCAAGGTCTGGGCCCACCAGGGCCAGAAGAGCGAGGACGCCGCGCTGCAGGCCGCGGTGAAGTCCTTCAACTCCGCGCAGAGCAAGATCAAGGTCGAGCTGACCCTGCTGCCCGGCAACGACTACACCAAGACGATCACCACCACCGACGCTTCCAAGCTGCCGGACGTGATGGAGTTCGACGGCCCGACCATGGCGAACTTCGTCTACAACAAGAAGCTCGCCCCGATCGACTCCTACGTCTCCGTCAAGACCATGGGCAACGCCACCGCCGCCGGCAAGGCGCAGGGCGAGATCGGCGGCAAGCACTACGGCCTGCCGATGTACGACTCCGGCCTGGGCGTCTACGGCAACAAGAAGCTGCTGGACGCGGCCGGGGTGAAGTACCCGACGAGCGTGGACGACGCCTGGACGGCGGACGAGTTCACGGCCGCGCTCAAGGCGCTCAAGGCCAAGGACTCCGACGGCAAGACCCTCGACGTCCAGGAGAACAACGGATTCGCCACCGAGTGGGGCACCTACGGCTTCGCCCCGATCGTCTGGTCGGCCGGCGGCTCGCTGCTCAAGGACGGCAAGGCCGAGGGCGCCCTCGACTCGCCCGGAGCCGTGTCGGCGCTGAAGACCTTCCAGTTCTGGAAGAGTTACGTCGACCCCAACACCGACGGCAACGCCTTCGCCAAGGGCCGGGTCGCCCTGAGCTGGGTCGGTCACTGGATGTACCCCACCTACAGCAAGGCCCTCGGCGACGACCTCGTCGTCCTGCCACTGCCCGACTTCGGGGACGGCCCCAAGACCGGCCAGGGCTCCTGGGCGTGGGGCATCGGCGCCGACAGCAAGAACGCCAAGGCCGCCGGCACCTTCATGGACTACCTGCTCAACGACGCCAACGTCACCGCGATGACGACGGCCAACGGCGCCCCGCCCGCCACCACGAGCGCGCTCGCCGCGAGCCCCCTGTACAAGCAGGGCGGACCGCTCCAGCTCTTCGCCGACCAGCTCGCCAAGCCCTGCGGTGACAGCGACATCACCAAGTCCTGCGTCGCGGTGACCCGCCCGGTGACCGCCGGATACCCCACCGTCACCGCCAAGTTCGGTGAGGCCCTCAACTCGATCTACGGCGGCGCCGACCCCGAGGAAGCCCTGGCCAAGGCCGCCCGCGCCATAGACCAGGACTTCTCCGACAACGCCGGCTACCAGATCCCGTAGGACCGTCGGCCGGGGCGGGCCCGCATGTGCCGCGCCCGCCCCGGCCGGGAACAGGACCCATCCGTGACCTCCGCCGAACCGGCGCACGCCGCGCCCCACGCCCGGGAGAAGGCCCCACCCGTGACCGCCGTCAAGCCCGAGCGTCCGGTGCGTCAGGCGCGCACCGTGTGCAAGAACCGCGACTGGTTGCACGGACTGCTCATGTCCACGCCCGCCGTCGCAGGACTCATAGCCTTCGTCGCCATCCCGTTCGGCTACGCCGTCGTCCTCTCCTTCTACAACGTCCGCCTCGGCTCCCCGCTCGCACCGACCTTCTTCGGCCTGGAGCAGTACCGGCGGCTGTTCACCGACCCCGACCTGTCCGGCCCCTTCCTGCGGGCCCTGCTCAACAACCTCACCTTCGCCGTGGTCGTCGTCCCCGTACAGACGGCCCTGGCCCTCGGACTGGCCATCCTGCTCAACCGCAAGCTCAAGGCGATCGGCCTGTTCCGGTCCTTCTTCTTCATGCCGGTCGTCTTCCCGATGGCGCTGGTCGCCGTGATCTGGCGGCTCATCCTCGCCCGCGGCGACCAGGGCATGCTCAACTCCGCACTGCACGCGGTGAGTTTCGGCAACTGGGGCGCCCTCGACTGGCTCGGCGACTCCGCCACCGCGATGGCCTCGATCATCGTGCTGTCCATCTGGCAGGGCGTCGGCTTCCAGATGGTCATCCTCCTCGCCGGACTCCAGCAGATCCCGGGCGAGCTCTACGAAGCCGCCGAACTCGACCGCGCCGGCCGCTGGCAGCAGTTCCGCCACGTCACCCTGCCCGGAATCCGCGGCACCCTCGTCTTCGTCGTCCTGCTCACCTCGGTGCTCTCCTTCCGCGTCTTCGACCAGGTCTACGTCCTCATCGACGGCGGCGGCCTCAACGAGGACGCCACCCGCACCGTGATGTACCAGGCCGTCACCACCGCCTTCGACCAGAACAACATCGGCCAGGCGTCCGCGATCACCGTCGTCTTCTTCCTGATCGTCGTCGCCCTGACCCTCATCCAGCGCCGCGTCGTCCGGCCCGACAACGAGGACTGACCATGAGCAGCACCACGGGCCTCACCCGTACACCCCTGCGACGCTTCCTCGACTACGCCGTCCTGTCCGTCCTGGCGTTCGTCTTCGCGCTGCCCGTCCTCTACCTGTTCGTCGGCAGCCTCAAGCCGTCGGACGAGGTACTCGACGGCCTGTCCGGCTTCCTGCCCACCCACCTGTCCCTCGACAACTACACAGCCGTCCTCGACAGCCTCAACTCAGACAGCACCGGCTACTTCTGGCGCTTCATGGGCATCTCGCTGCTGCTGGCGTTCGTCGTCGTCACCGGCGGTCTGTTCGTCAACTCGATGGCTGCGTACGGGCTGTCACGGCTGAAGTGGCGCGGCCGGAACGCCGTCTTCACCCTCGTCCTGCTGCTGATGCTGGTCCCGTTCGAGTCGGTGGCCGTCCCGCTCTTCTACCTGTTCAACGACCAGCGCAACACCCTCTACATCCTGGCGCTCCCGTTCATCGCCAACGCCTTCTCGGTCTACCAGTTCCACACGTTCTTCCGCTCGATCCCGCCGAGTATCGAGGAAGCCGCACGCATCGACGGGGCGGGCCCCTGGCGCACCTTCTTCGCCATCGTCGTCCCCATGTCGAAGCCGGCCTTCGCGTCCGTGGCGATCCTGACCTTCCTCACCCAGTGGGGCTCCTTCCTGTGGCCGGTGCTGATGGTCTCCGACCCCTCGGTACGCCCCCTCCCCCTGGAGATGAGCGTCTTCCAGGCCCAACTGCCCCCGGACTACGGCCAGACCCTCGCCTTCGGCGTCCTCCTGGTCCTGCCCGTACTGATCGTCTTCGTCTTCTTCCAACGCTGGTTCGTCCAAGGCGTGGCCAGCTCCGCGGTCAAGGGCTGAGCCGCTGCCCGAGAGGTGTCCCCTGTAGGCGGACGGCCCGCGTACAGGGGACTGCCGGGTGGGTGGGCGGGGGTTCAGGCATCGCGGGTGTGAGCAGCCCGCTCAGAGGTGCGGGATTCCGGTCAGGGCGGACATCTGGTTGATCACGGGCTGTCCTTGGCAGCCGGTCCACATTTCCTTGGCGCTGCGTGCACTTCGCCGCCTACGTCCTCGCGGTGGGCTTTCGGGAAAGTGGCCGGTTGCGGGATGGTGGGGTGTCGGTCGCGAGTACGGGGGTGTGCGGTTGAGGATCGCAGTGACGGGAGCGTCTGGTTTCCTGGGACGCCTGCTGGCCGGAGCACTGCTGAAGAGGAAAGTGTTCGCCGGCGAGCCGGTCACCCGGCTGGTGCTGGTCGACCGCGTCGCATGGCCCGACCCGCGGTCGACGGCTGATCCGCTGGTGGAGGTGGTGCAGGGTGATGTGGTCGACCGCCTGACCGAGGTGTTCGCGGAACCGGTGGACGTGGTGTTCCATCTCGCGGCGGCGGTGTCGGCCGAGTGCGAGGCCGATTTCGACCTCGGCATGCGCGTGAACCTGGACACCACCCGCGCGGTGCTCCAGGCGGCGAGAGCGCAGTCGGTGGCCGGTGGGCCGGTGGCGCGGGTGGTCTTCGCCAGCAGTCTCGCCGTCTACGGCACCCGCCCGACACCGGGGCCGGCCCCGGTGATCAGCGAGACGACGCTGCCGACGCCCCAATCGAGCTATGGCACACAGAAGTTGATGTGCGAGCACCTGATCGCGGACATGACGCGTCGCGGCTTCGTCGACGGGCGGATCGCCCGGCTGATGACCGTCGCGGTACGGCCGGGCCGGCCGAACGCGGCCGCCTCCGGCTTCGTCTCCGCCGTCATCCGCGAGCCGCTCGCGGGACGGCCGGCCGTCTGCCCGGTCGACCCCGGCCTGCAGGTGGCGTTGTCCTCGCCGCGACGCACCGTCCAGGGCATCCTGCGCATAGCCGAGGCCGAACTCGGCACCGGGCCCGGGCGCCTGGACGGCGCGATGCCGGTCAACCTGCCCGCCCTGACGGTCTCGGTCGCCGAGATGCTCGCCACGCTCCGGGAGCTGGCCGGCGACCCGATCGCCGACCTGGTGACCCTCGCCCCCGACCCGGCCGTGGAAGCAGTCGTCGGCTCGTGGCCCGCCCTCTTCGACAACCGGCGCGCCGCAGGCCTCGGTCTGCGGCCCGACCCGAGTTTCGTGTCCGTGGTGCGGGACTACCTCACCGATCACGCTGACGCGGTCAGTGACGCGGTCAGTGACGCGGTCAGTGACGCGGTCCGCGGTCAGTGACGCGGTCAGTGACGCGGTCGCTGACACGGGGCATTGACCGACTTCGACATCGACCTGCGCGAGTTGCCGGCGTCAGGTGCGGGGGTAGGGGGCAGGAAGCGAAGGCGTCGCGCTTGGGCATCTCCGCGAGGTGATCCCGCGGTCTGCCGCCCGCATCATGATCATCGCCCTCCCGCAGTGGGCGGATGTCGTCGCCGTCGCGGACTGGGTCAAAGCCGTCGCATCGCAGTAGTGCAGACAGGGGGTGTTCGAGGCCACGGCGTTTCCGTGACGCCGTTCCGCGAGCACCTACTCAGCGTCCCGACGGCCCCTCGGTTCCGGCATCGCCCGCACTGGGGCGGAATTCCGGGAGGGTGGGGGACTCACCGGTGAGGTTGGTGATCATCTGTGTGCACAGGTCACGGAGTTTGATGTTGCGGTGCTGGGAGGCGGAGCGCAGGATGCCGAAGGCTTCCTGGGCGGTGCAGCGTCGCTGGCCCATGATCACGCCGAGGGCCTGGTCGATGACGCTGCGGGACTGCATGGCGGTCTGCAGCTGGTCGGCGAATTCCTGGGTGTCGCTGATGCGTCGGGCCAGGGCGATGCCACCGGTGGCCTGCGCGGCCAGAGAGCGCAGAGCGGCGAGGTCGGTGTGCTCGAACGCGGCAGGCGGACCGAAGTACAGGTTGAGGGCGCCGGCTGTGTGCGTGTGCGGGGCGATCGGCAGCGAGAGGGAGGAGCGAATCCCGCAGGCGGCGGCGTAGGCGGGGTAGTCGCCCCAGCGGCTCTCACCGAGCATGTCGTGTACGGCGATCTCCACACCGGTGCGCAGCGCCTGCAGGCAGGGCCCCTCGTCCTGGCCGTACTGCTTCTCGTCCAGCTTCGGTGCCGGGGGCCCGACGCTGACCACGGTGACCGGCCGGCCGTCGCCCTCCAGGGTCACTCCGGCCCCCTCGGCGAGGGACAGCTCCAGGGCGGCGTCGGCCAGCGTCTGCAGGAAGTCCTCCACCGAGTCGGTCTCCAGTACCCACTGATGGATCTGGCTGCTGTCGTACCTGTCATGGCCATTCATCATGTGTTCCTTCGCAAGGCCCACGGCCCCCTGGGTCGGCATCGGTCGTTGCCACCGGGGCTTCGGAGTCCAGGATCCGAAGGCACGCCTCCAGTGCGGCCACGGCCTTACGCCCGTGCAAGCGCGGCGCGGTGTGGCCTCCGCTTCACACGCTACTCCGGCATCACCGCCCGGCCGCCTCGCTCACCAGGTGTCAGGCAGCACTCTTCTTGCGGCGTCCGGCCGCTCCGGCCAGCGCGTCGACGAGCTCCTCCCGGCTCATCCTGGAGCGGCCGGTGATGTTCTGCTCGGTGGCCCGCTCGTACAGCTCCGCCTTGCTCAGCTGCCGTAGCTCGCTCTTGCCTGTGGCGCGCCGGCCGCGGGCCGTGGCCGAGGCACGGGCCGACTTCGGCGGCGCCTGCCTGCGGGCGGTCTGCTTCGCCGCCTTCGCGGCCGGCTTGCGCGCCGCCTTGCGCGTCGGGGCCGCCTTCCTCCGCCCCGGCTCACCTGCCGCCTTACGGTCGCCGCGGGCCTGGTCGATGCTGCCCTGCAGGACCTGCATCAGGTCGATGACGTTCGTGGCGGTCGGCGCCCCTTCCGCCGCCTCGATCTCCTGGCCCTCGGCCTTCGCCGTCACCAGCTCGCGCACCTTCTCCTGATAGGTGTCGTGGTACCGGGCCGGGTCCCACGGGCCGCTGAGGGTGTCGACCAGCTGGAGTGCCATGTCCAGCTCCTTGCCCTTCCCCGCCCGGCCGGAGGGCAGTTCGGGCAGTTCCTTGTCCGGGTCGCGTACCTCGTCGGCCCAGTGCAGAGTCTGGAGCACCAGGATGTCGTCCTCCGCGCGCAGGGCGGTCAGGTACTGCTTGCCGCGCATCACGAACGTGGCGATCCCGACCTTGTCCGCCTCGGCGAGGGCGGCACGCAGCAGCTCGTAGACCTTGGTGTACTCCTTGCCGCGCGGGGCGATGTAGTACGTGCGGTTGAAGTAGACGGGCTCGATGTCGGCCAGGTCGACGAAGTCGCTGATGTCGATGGTCTGGGAGCGACCCGGCGCGATCCGGTCCAGCTCGTCCGGTTCCACGACCACGTACTCGCCGTCGGCCACCTCGAAGCCCTTCACGATGTCCTTGCCGTCCACTTCCTCGCCGGTGCGTTCGTTGACCCGACGGTTGCGGATCCGGTCGGCGCTGCCGCGCTGCAGCTGGTGGAAGTGGACGGTGTGGTCCTGGGTCGACGTGTACAGACCGACCGGCACGCTGACCAGCCCGAAGGTGATCACACCGGTCCAGATCGCACGTGCCATGACCGCACACTCCAGTCCGTCCGTCCTCATCGGCGCGACGAGCGCAGATGCTCCTGTCGACACCACGCTGGCACCTCATGACCCGGAGCGCGCGTCGGGCGCGGGCCGGGGGAGTGGCACCGTGCAGCCGTCGGAGCGTCGGGGAAGCGCCGTACGCCCATGAAGGACGCCTTGCAGGCGTATTGTCCGTATATGGGAGATGGTCGGTGTTGTCGGACCGGAGCCGCGTCGCACGGGTTCCCGATGGGCACCGACGCACGGGCTGCTCGAAGTCGCTCCGGGCGTGTGGGGGGATCACCCGGCATCTGCAGAGGCAGGTGAGAGCGTGACCGATGCCGCGTCCACCGATACCTCTGAGAGCTTCGGCCCGGAGGCGCTGGAGTCCGTCCTGCTGCAGTTCGTGCGGGAGATCGGCGCCAGCGTATGCGGGCTCTACCTGCCGTCACCGGACGAGCCCGTAATGCAGCTGTCTCTGCTGAGCGGAGTCTCGTGGCGGATCGCCGTTCCGTGGGCGCGGGTGAAGCTGGACGCGTCGACCCCGGTGGCCGACGCCGTGCGGGAGCGCCGCCTGGTGTGGATCGGCACCCAAGAGGAACGGGCACGCCACTACCCGAAACTGGCGCTCGTCCTGCCCCACCCCTTCGCCATGATGGCCGCCCCGATCACGACCGGCCCGATCCTGTGGGGCGGCCTGGTGCTGCACTGGCCCGCATCCCACCCCCCGACGCTGAGCATGCACGAACGTGAGGAGATCCGGAGCGTCTGCGACCGCCTCGGCGTGATCCTTCGGCAGGCCGCCGACAGCGGTCGTCCCGTGCTGCCGGGTTCCGAGCCGCGGATACTCCCTCCGCCGCGGACCCGCACCGCCGGGCACGACGAGGCACAGGCCGCGGTCGGCTTCGCCGAGCGTCTTCCCGACGGCTGCTGCTCGCTGGATGTGGACGGCCGGATCACCTTCATCACCATCGCCGCGGCCGACCTCCTCGGCGTCGACGTGTCCGACCTGCTGGGAGCACGGCCCTGGGAGGCGCTGCCGTGGCTGGACAACCCCGTCGCCGAAGACCGCTACCGGTCCGCAGCGCTCAGCCGCCAGCCCACGTCCTTCACCACGCTGCGCCCACCGGGGCACTGGCTGTCCTTCCACCTCTACCCGGACGCCAGCGGCATCAGTGTGCGCATCGTCCCCACTCCTGCGGCCCAGAACGCAGACCCTCCGCGGCTGGTCCACCCCGCGCCGCCCGCCGAACCGGGCCGGGCCACCGCCCTCTACGCCTTGACGCATCTCGCGGTCGCCCTCACCGAGGCCGTCGGCGTGCGCGATGTCGTCGACCGGGTCGCCGACCAGGTCCTGGCGGCCTTCGGCGCCCGGGCCCTGGCCCTGATGACCACACAGGAGGGGCGACTGCGGATCATCGGCCACCGCGGCTATCCCGCCGACCTCATGGACAGCTTCGACGCCACCCCCCTGAGCGCCGACACCCCTGCCGTGCATGTCCTGACCACCGGCATCCCCTCCTTCTTCGCCAGCTTCGAGGAGCTGAAACGGGTCCATCCCCCCGCCGTCCTCGTGGACGGCATGGCCTCCTGGGCGTTCCTGCCGCTGATCACCACCGGCCGCCCCGTCGGCTCCATGGTTCTGGCCTACGACCAGCCCCATCTCTCCACCCCGCAGGAACGTGCTGTCCTCACCGCCCTCGCCGGACTGATCGCACAGGCCCTGGACCGCGCCCATCTCTACGACGCCCAACACCAGCTCGCCCACAATCTCCAGGCCGGCCTGCTGCCCCGTACGCTGCCCCGCATCCCCGGCCTCGAGGTGGCAGCCCGCTATCTCCCCGCCGGGCGCGGCACCGGTATCGGCGGCGACTTCTACGACTTCATCCGCCTCGACGAGACGACCGCCGCCGCAGCCATCGGTGACGTCCAAGGCCACAACGTGCAGGCCGCCACCCTCATGGGACAGGTCCGAACCGCCGTCCACGCCACCGCCGGCGAACCCCCCGGCGAGGTCCTCGCCCGTACCAACCGCCTGCTCGTCGACCTCGACCCGGGCCTGTTCACCAGCTGTGTCTACATCGCCCTCGACATGGCCCGTCACCACGCCTGTCTGGCCACCGCCGGCCATCCACCTCCGATCTTGCGCCACCCCGACGGCCACACCGAAGTCCTCCCCCTCCAGCCCGGCCTCCTGCTCGGCATCGACCCCGCAGCCGACTACCCCACCACCGAGATCTGCCTGCCACCCGGCTCCGTGCTGGCGCTGTACACCGACGGACTCATCGAAGCGCCCGACGTCGACATCGAGGACGCCATCCACAGCCTCGCCGACCGGCTGGCCCAGGCCCGCACCCGGGACATCGAGATCCTCGCCAACAGCCTGGTGGACCACGCCGGGCAGCCCGCGCTCCAGAGCGACGACGTCGCGCTGCTGCTCATCCACGCGCGCTAGATGGATTGACCTGAAGCGTTGTTCACACGAGCCGCCGTCTGGCCGTGACCGGGTTGCCGGCTCGACTGCCGCGTGGGCCGGGCTCCAGGGCCGATCGGCTGAGGTGCGGCGCGCCTCGGCTGTGTGGGCGGCGGCCGGTGCAGGATCGGTCTGGCGGCCGTGGGAGGGGCTGCCCGGCACAGCCCACCGTGTGAAGAGGTCCGGCCATGACACCGTTCGACGACCCGATGTCGCAGTCCCTCGCCCACCCGGCACTGGAACCCGTCCAGGACGACACCCTCGGCGTCACGCCGACCGCGACGTGACCACCGCTCCGCGCGGGGACGCGTCGGATGGCGGCCGCTACGGCGAGGCCGTCTTCCGTCCCGAACAGGCGGGCGAGGGCGAGCGCATCGACTTCGGTGCCCTCGCGTACGACGACATCACCATGGCGCGGCTGCGGGCCCTCGGGGTCGGCCCGGGGTGGCGCTGTCTTGACGTGGGTGCCGGAACGGGCACGGTCTCTCGCCGGTTGCTGGAGGAGGCCGGGGCGGAGAGCGTGCTGGCGGTGGACCGGGACGTGCGTTTCGTGAGCGCGCGGCCCGTGCCCGGGCTTGACGTGCTGGAGGCCGACATCACGGCCCCGGATGCCGTACCCGGCCGGTTCTCGCTCGTCCACGCACGCTTCGTGCTGATGCACCTGCCCGAGCGCGAACGCCTGATCACAGCTCTGGCCGAACTCGTCGCGCCCGGCGGTGTGCTGGTGCTGAGCGACGCGGTCGACCTGACGAGTGACCGGGTGCCCGGCACGCCGTACGGCGCGGCGATGCGGGCGATGTGGCAGGGGCTGCGGGCCACTATCGGTACCGATGTCTCCTGGGTGCCGTCGTACCCACATCTGCTGCGTGGGGCGGGGCTCGAGTCCATCGCTGCCGAGATCCATGTGCCGCCGCTGCTGCCGGGCAGTCCCCTCAGCCGCTTCTGGGCGGACACGTGGGAACGGAGCAGAGAGGCGATGCTCGCCACCGGCCTGGTTGACGGCACGGGCGTCGACGAGGCGATCCGGTACCTGGACTCCGACGAATGCGCCGCGTTGTCGGCCGGCATGCTGACCGTCTGGGGATGGAAACCCGGCGAAGCCCCGCGATGACCCGCGATGACCCGCGATGACCCGTCCCCGAGCTGTCGGCTGTGACGCCGCGCCCCGGATCGAGCCGTGGCCGGTGTGACCGGCTAGCGTTCACCTTCATTCCATTGCAACTTTATGAGTGGGGCTTGTTGCGTTAGCTCCGGACCATTGCAATGATTTATCTGCTTTGACCTGGGATTATGTTGAGCTTTCGCAAATACTTTGTTGCCCGTTCTGTGAATGCAACGTAGCGTTTCTGTCATGAGAAACGACGGGCCGAGGGCCTCGCAGGTCCAGGGGTCCGTGCTTCGCGGAGTGGGCGACCAAGGGAGTCGGATCATGGAGACAGCGCAGAGCCGGCAGCAGGTGGCACCCGGCGCCTTCACCTCCCTGGCCCGCTTCGTGCTCTGCGGCGGCGGAGTGGGGCTCGCCTCCAGCTTCGCCGTGGCAGCCCTCGCCTCCCGGATGCCCTGGGGTCTGGCCAACGCCCTGGTCACCGTGATCTCCACGCTCCTGGCCACCGAGCTGCACGCCCGCTTCACCTTCGGCGCGGGCGGGCGCGCGACCTGGAGCCAGCATGCGCAGTCGGCCGGATCCGCGACGGCCGCGTACGCGGTGACCTGCGGGGCGATGCTTGTCCTGCAGCGGTTGGTGGAGGCACCCGGTGCGGTGCTCGAGCAGGCCGTCTACCTGTCCGCCTCCGCACTCGCCGGTATCGGACGCTTCGCGGTGCTGCGCCTCGTCGTCTTCGCACGGAACCACTCGCAGGTCGCGGCCACCGCCGGCCCCGCCCGACCCGTGCACGCGACGGTGACCCGCGCGGCGACACCGGCCGGTTCGGCGGTGCTGTGCCGCGCCGCCTGACCGTGTGCCGGGCGGGCCCGGCGGGCCGCGCGGGTCGCCGGGCGTGAGTGGCATGGATCTCCCTCTCTCCCGCTATACTCGATCTTGAGCTGGCTGCCGGAACTCCCGGTGTCCGACTGTGCGTTGGTGGTCCAAGGAAAGACGTCCCGCTTCCTGCGGGGAGATGCAGGTGCAAGGCCTGCCCGGCGCTCTGTGCTGCAGATCCCGCCCCCTGACCCAGGGGGCGGGATCTGTTGCGTATGGCGCACTGTGCCGGGCCGCACCTGTCGTGCTGCCTTCACCCTTCCGTGACGCGCGCCAAGGCCCGCAGGACTGCCCCCCGCCCCCCGTTCGGCACCGTCCACAGGGTCTGTCCCCGCACGCCCCACCGCCTCAACAGGGCGTTGGCCGCGAGGAAGCCGCTGGTCGCCGCACGCTCCATCAGCGCCACGGGCAGGTCCGTGCGCACCAGGTCCCCCGCCACCACCAGTCCCGGGTCAGGGGTGCGGACGGCAGGGCGGTCCGTGTAGGAGCCCACCGTGAACAGCGGGCAGTCGGCCCTCCACTCGTGCCGCTCGTCGACGATCCGAGCCGAGCGGGTCTCGGGGTACACCCGGTGCAACTGATCCAGCAGACGCCTGCGTTCCACGTCCTGCCCCGAGTCCACCGCGAGCGCGTAGGCGTGCAGTTCCACCACCGAACCGCCGGTGCGGGCCGACCACCGGGCGGCCTCGCCCTCCCAGCGGTTCAGCACGCTGACGTTGTCGAGGGTGCCGTAACCGGCGGTGCCCAGAAATCCCGGCCGGTCGTGCGCTACCGGCCGGTCCAGCCACAGGCGGGAGACGAGGAAGGGCGGCGCGCTGCGCAACTGCCCCACCCGCTCGCGCCAGCGGGCGTCGCCGAGTCGCGGCGAACGGCCGACCACCGCCCGCAGGCCCGGAGTGTCCATGGCCAGGACCACGGTGTCGTACGGTCGTTCGTCCTCCGCCGTGGCGACGGTGAACCCGCCGTCGGGAGTCGGCGTAATGCTCTCGACGGGAGTCGCCGTCCGGATGTCGGCGCCGTGACGGCACAGATAGTCGGTCAGTGGTTCCCACAGTGCCTGCGGAAACGGCTCGTTGGGCACGTCGAAGAGCAGGCCCTCGGCCGAGCCGAGGAAGTAGATGTGGAACATCAGCACCATCTCGGCTGCGGACAGCTGTCGTGGGTCGGCGAAGAAGCTGCGGGAGAACACCTCGAACGCCAGGTGGTGGGCGGCCTCGGGGAAGCGGATGGCCGCCAGGAAGTCATGGGCGCTGACGGAGTCCAGACGCCCGTACACCTCGGGGACCCGGACGTCGAGCAGGGGCAGTGCGGCGACGGGATTCATGCGCAGCAGGTCGCGGGCGCCGAAGGTGGGGCTCAGTGCCACGAAGCCCAGTGCGCTCCAGGGCGGTGTTCGCGGGACCCGGCGGAAGCTGTCGCGCAGTCCGCTGCCGTGCTGCAACGGGTAGTCGGGCAGGGGCGCCAGACGCTGGAGGCCAGGGTCGGTTCGACGGAGCAGTCCGCGCAGGTTGTAGTACTGGCGGAAGAAGGCGTGGAAGCCGCGGCTCATGGTGGCGGTGCTGCCGTCGCGCAGCGTCACCGGCGCGCCGGAGAGCCGTCCGCCGAGGGCGGGTTCGCGCTCGTGGAGCGTGACCCGTACGCCCCGTTCCGCGAGGGCTGTCGCGGCCGCGAGGCCCGCGATGCCACCGCCGACGACGGCGGTGGTGGGGGCGCCCGGACCGCCGACCCGGTCGGCGCCCGGGTGGGCGGGCAGGATCAGGGCCCGGCGGTCCCGGCCGCGTCGTGCGGTGGGTGCGATCCGCTCGCTCATCAACTCCCCTCCGGGGCGGTGTCGGTGTGCCGCGCGACGATCGTGTGGGTGATGCCGGTCTGCCAGCCCGGCAAGGGCAGGACCCGCACGTGGTCGAACCCGGCGGAGCGCACCCGGGCGGCGAACTCCTCGACGGTGTCGAACTCGACGACGCTGCGCCACAGATGGCGGTACAGACGACTGTCTCCCAGGGCACTGCCCACGGGAAGCACGAGGCCCCCGCACACGGCCGTCCACACCGCACGGTCGATCAGGCGGCCACTGAGGGTGTACTCGTGGACGCCGAGCCGTCCACCGGGGGCGAGGAGACCGTGCACGGCGCGCAGCACTCCGTCGGGATCCGCGGTGTTGCGGAAGAGGTAGGCGGCGAAGACCGCGTCGAGCGGTCCGCGGACGCCGACCTGGTCGAGGTGCTCCGCCGGGGTGTGCAGGAACGTGACCCGTTCCGGCCACCGCTTGGCGGCCGCCCGTTCCAGCATGCCCGCGGAGGCGTCCGCGGCGATGATCTCGGCGCCCGGCAGCATCGCGACGAGAGCGGCCGTCGAGGCGCCGGTGCCACACCCCAGGTCGAGCACGCGGCGGCCCTCACCGTGCCCCAGGCCGAGTCGGCGGACCGAGCGGCGCAGATGGGAGTGATAGCCCGGATTGGCGGCCACGAGGGCGTCGTAACTGCGGGCGGCGTGGTCGAAGGCGACGGCCAGATCCGCGTCGCGCAACAAGGTCATTCGAACTCCTGGGGGGAGGTGGGGGGATGGGTCCCCTGGCAGCGGCGGTCAGGGCCGGTCGGAGGGGCGGCGGGGCAGGAAGGGCAGCTCCGCGACCGAGCGGAGCATGGGCAGCACGGGGACGTGGGCGCCGATGGCGAGGTCCTCGTGCAGCCTTGTGCCGCCGTCGAGGAAGCGCAGCAGCCGCTGGGCGGGGACACGGGAGAAGAGCCGCGTGAAGAACGCGGCCCCCTCGATGCGGCCGGTGTCCAGAGCCCGCAGCAGGGCGGCGTCCATCGCCCGTGAGCGCACCGAGTGCGCCGGGGAAGGCATCGGGTGGCGGCCTGCCCGCAGCGCGGACGCGACGGTTTCGACCTGCCGCTGCACGGACGCGAAGGTGTAGCCGGTCGAAGGGCGGGTCGCGCCGCCGGCGGCGCCGATACGGAAGACGGACTCGCCGGTCCGGCGGGCGAAGACCGCGTCGGTCATCGGGATCACGCCCGTCTCGGTCCCCACGACGGCGAAACGGCCGAGTCCGAGCACCTCCTGCGTGTAGCGGCGCAGCGCCGACTCGTATCCCCGCGGGGACAGCACGGTGGGGGAGAACTCCGTGTACTCGACGAGGGCGTGGTGGGGACCGGTGGGCAGCACGTAGCCGAACGACAGACCCTTGGCGGGCTGGGGCGTGCGGAAGTCCATGAACTCCGCCACCAGTGGGTCGAACACCACTCGCTCGGTATGCACGAACCAGCCGTGGAAGTGCTGCAGGAGCGTGGTGCGCGCGGCGGGGAGACCGCCCAGCGGACGGGAGTCGAACACCCAGCGGGCGCTCACCGGGCAGGGGTCGCCGGCCGCGTCGTACGCGAGGATCTCGGCGCCGCCGTGCACGTTCTGCACGGTGTCAACGGCGGCCTCCACCCGTCGGACCGTGGGAGCCGCCGCCAGGTCACGGGTGACCAGTCGTTCGAAGTCGTCGGAGCGGATCATCTTGTACCGCAGCGGCGCGATGTCCCTCGTGTGGGCACGGCCATCCGGGCCGTGTACGCGCAGGCGCTGCCAGGACGCCGTGACGGCGGCCTCGTAGGGGCCGGTGCCAGCCTCCCAGAAACACCAGGTGCGTCGCGGCGCCTGGAGTGGTCCCGGTGGCGCCGCGATCAGGGCGACCGTCAGCGGCGGAGCACCGGGTGCGGGGCGTGCCAGCCGGTGGGCCAGGGAGAGGCCGGCGGCTCCCGCGCCGACGACGGCGACGTCCGCCTCGATCACCACGTCTCCCCTCTGTGGCGCGCCCGCGGAGGAGCGCCTGCCACGAACACGTCTCCGGCGCGACCGCGCAGGAGCGCCTGCCACGAACATTCCGCCGCACACCGCGGTTCGGATGCGGCCGAGGCGCAGGTTCCCGCTCTGCCACCGACCACGGGCGAAGGCGGGTTCCGCACGCGGCGTCACCGCCACACCCGGCGGGCGCGGCGCAGCGAGGCCGTGGCCATGGCCGTCAGGCCTCGCCCACGCCGCTCCTTGGCATCGCGAGAGGGCACCCCGCTCCTTGGCATCGCGAGAGGGGCGTGGCGGAACGTGCTCGCTGCAAAGAGACCGTCGGCACGCCCGCGAGCCATGGGCGCCACCGCTTGGCATGGGCGCCGCCGCCTCCGCATGGGCGTCGATTCTTTTCGCTCCGCGCGCATCCGCCGGTGGCCCGCGCACGGAATGCATGACGACCGGCCACCGGACAACGAGAGGAAGCGGCATGCGCTCGACCGACACGAAGGACCATGGCGCTGCCGGGCCGTCGCCCGGTCCCCGCAGCGGTTCTCGTCAGCTTCCGCGCACCACGGACCCGCTTCCTCCCGGTCTCCTTCTGCCGTCGCCGCCGGAGATTCCCGACGCGTCCGTCGACCGCCCGCAGTCGCCCTACCCGGCGGACGCCCGCGATGTGCGCGGCGCCGACCAGGACGTCCCGTACGCCGTGACCCGGGCCCTCGACGCCGCCCTCGACGAACATCTGACCAGGGCGGCCGGCCTGGACCCGGTGTTCAAGCGCGACATCGCCGACCGGGTGGCCCGCTTCACCCAGGACGGCGGCAAGCGCCTGCGCTCCCAGTTCGCGTGGTGGGCCTGGCGGGCCTGCGGCGGCACCGATCCCGCCGACGCCCGGGCCGTCCTGGACATCGGCGCCGCCCTCGAACTCGTCCAGACATGCGCCCTCGTCCACGACGACGTCATGGACGGGGCCAGGCTGCGCCGCGGCCGCCTCTCCCTGCACGCCGACGTCACGGCGCAGTACGCCTACGCGGTTCCCGACCGAGGCGGTGAACGCCTCGGAGAAGCCGCGGCGATCCTCGCCGGGGACCTCGCCCTCGCCTGGGCGGACGACCTGGTCGCCGCCGCGGTGACCGCACCCGCCACCGACCGTCGGGTGCGGGACGTCTGGAGCGCCATGCGCACGGAGATGGTGGCCGGGCAGTACCTCGACGTACAGGGGCAGGCGACCTCGGTGCGGTCGGTGGCGCGGGCCGTCCGCGCCGCGTGTCTCAAGAGCGCCCTGTACACGGTCGAGCGCCCGATGGCGCTCGGTGCCGCCGTCGCCGGTGCCGACGTCGCCACCACCCGGGCACTGTGCTCGGCCGGCCGGTGCGTCGGCATGGCCTTCCAGCTGCGGGACGACCTGCACGACGTGTTCGGAGACACCCGGAGCACGGGCAAGCCGTCCGGCGGCGACGTCCGGGACGGAAAACCCACCTACCTGGTCGCCGTCGCGCAGGCGCGGGCCGAGGCGGCCGGCGACCACCGGGCACTGGCCGTGCTGCGTCGGCGTCTGGGCTCGGCCGACCTCACGGAGACGGACCTCGACCAGGTCCGTGAGGTGCTGGTCGCGACCGGCGCCCGCGCGACCGTGGAGGCCAAGATCGCCCGGCTGGCCGAGCAGGGGACGCGTCACCTGAACCGGGCCGTCCTGGACACCGGCCCCCGCCGCCGGCTCGACCGGCTGCTGCGCTCCGCAGCCGGCCTGCCGCTGCCCGACGGGAGCGGCGCGCCGCCTCCTCCCGGCCACGCAGTCTCCGTCTCCCTGGCCCTGGCCGCGGAGTCCGAGGGAGCCGTGCGATGAGGACGGTGCCCGGGCGCACGGACCACGTGGTGGTCGTCGGCGCCGGTCTCTCCGGTCTCTCGGCCGCCCTCCACCTCCTCGGCGCCGGACGCCGGGTCACCGTCGTCGAACGCGACCCGCAGCCCGGAGGCCGCGCCGGACGCCTCGACCGAGGCGGCTACCGGGTGGACACGGGACCGACCGTGCTGACCATGCCCGACCTCGCGGACGAGGCGTTCGCCGCCGTCGGCGACAGCCTGTACGACCGCGTCGACCTGATCCCACTGCACCCGGCCTACCGCGCCCGGTTCGCCGACGGCAGCACCCTCGACGTACACACCGAAGCCGAGGCGATGGAGGCGGAGGTCGAGCGGTTCGCCGGTCCCGGTGAGGCGGCCGGGTACCGACGCCTCCGCCGCTGGCTGGAGGACCTCTACCGGGCCCAGACGCGTCACTTCATCGACGCCAACTTCGACTCGCCCCTCGACCTGCTCGGCCCGGATCTCGTCCGCCTCGCCGCGCTCGGCGGCTTCGGCCGCCTCGCTCCCGGCATCGGCCGCCACCTGAGCGACGAACGGCTGCGCCGCGTCTTCTCCTTCCAGTCCCTGTACGCGGGCGTGCCCCCCAAGCGCGCCCTCGCCGCCTACGCGGTGATCGCCTACATGGACACCGTCGCCGGGGTGTACTTCCCCCGCGGCGGCATGCACGCGCTGCCCCGGGCCATGGCCGACGCCGCCGCCGAGGCGGGCGCCGACCTGCGCTTCGGACAGGGCGTCACCCGGCTGGAGCGCACCGGCGAACGGATCACGGCGGTGGTGACGGATGACGACCGGATCCCCTGCGACGCCGTCGTGCTGACCCCGGACCTGCCGGTGACCTACCGGCTGCTGGGACGGACGCCGAGACGCCCGCTGCGCCTGACCCACGCCCCCTCGGCAGTGGTGCTGCACGCGGGCACGGACCGCACCTGGCCCGAACTCGCCCACCACACCCTGTCGTTCGGCGGCGCGTGGCACGGCACGTTCGACGAACTCACCCGCACCGGCCGCCTCATGAGCGACCCGTCCCTGCTGATCACCCGGCCGACCGTCACGGACCCCGACCTCGCCCCGGCCGGCCGCCACCTGCACTACGTCCTCGCCCCGTGCCCGAACACCGACATCGGGCCCGACGCCACCGCATGGTCAGACCTGGGGCCCGCCTACCGCGACAGCGTCGTCACCGAGCTGGAGCGCCGCGGCCTGACCGGCTTCGGAGCCTCCGTCGAGGAGGAGTGCCTGGTCACTCCCGCCGACTGGCACGCCCAGGGCCACGCGGCCGGCACCCCCTTCTCGGCCGCCCACACCTTCGCGCAGACCGGCCCGTTCCGGCCGCGGAACCTCGTCAGCGGCACCGAGAACGCCGTACTCGCCGGCTGCGGCACCACACCTGGCGTCGGCGTGCCGACCGTGCTGCTGTCCGGAAAACTCGCCGCCGCCCGGGTCACCGGGAGGCAGCCACCGCACCGCACCGGCCTCCGCGCGGTGCGCTCCACGACCGAGGGGACGCCGTCATGACCGCCCGCGAACTCGACGCGGCAGCCGTCACCGATCCCGCCCTGCGCGCCGCCTACGCCCGCTGCCGCGCGCTCAACGCCCGGCACGGCAGGACGTACTTCCTCGCCACCCGGCTGCTGCCGGTGGCGCGCCGACCGGCCGTGCACGCCCTGTACGGGTTCGCACGCTGGGCCGACGACATCGTCGACTCCCTGGACACGGACATGTCCACGGCCGAACGCGCGCAGTGCCTGTCCCGGCTCCAGGGGCGGCTGGAGTGCGGACTGCGCGACGGGTACAGCCCCGAGCCTGTGGTGCACGCCCTGGCCGACACCGCCCGCCGCTACGGGATCGAGCACCGCTACTTCGCCGACTTCCTGACCTCCATGCGCAGCGATCTGGAGGTCACCGACTACCCGACCTACGACGATCTGCAGGGGTACATGTACGGATCCGCCGCGGTGATAGGGCTGCAGATGCTGCCCGTCCTCGGCACGGTGGTCCCGCGTGAGGAGGCGGCCGGGCCCGCGGCCGCCCTGGGCGTGGCCTTCCAGCTCACCAACTTCCTGCGGGACGTGGGCGAGGATCTCGACCGCGGACGCGTCTACCTGCCCGCGGACCTGCTGACCGCGCACGGCGTCGACCGCGACCTGCTGTACTGGAGCCGCCGCACCGGACGAGCCGACGCCCGCATCACGAAGGCGCTCAAGGCCGCCGAAGACCTCACCCGGGACGTCTACCGCCGGGCCGCACCCGGGATCGCGATGCTCGACCCGCTGGCCCGGCCGTGCATCCGTACGGCGTTCGTCCTGTACGCGGGCATCCTCGACGCCATCGCCGAGGACGGGTACGCCGTCGTGCACCGGCGTGCCGCGGTTCCGTGCCGCAGACGTCTCGCGGTCGCCTCCGGAGGGCTGGTGGCCGTGACCGCGGCACGGCTGTCGGCCCGGGCCGACGTGCGCCGCCGGAGCGGACCCGCCTTTCGGGCCCCCGGCGCCCACAGCGTCGCGCCGGCCCCGCGGCCGCGCTCCCGCAGGGCGCCCGCCGTCCCCGAGGAGGCCGCGTGAGCCCCCGACGCCCGGCCGGCCGTGGCCGCTACCCGCTCAGCCTGAGTCCTCGCCCCGTGGCCTGGGAGCACCAGCGGCCCACCTGGCGTGAGGCCCGTCCCGCGCTGATCGCCGAGGCGTTGAAGCGGGCTCAGTCGCGCCCGTCGGGCAACTGGTACGTCGTCGCCGCCAGTCGCCACGTACGCGACGACCGGCCCCTTGGCCGCACCGTCGACGGCCGGGAGGTGGTCGTCTGGCGTACCTCCGACGGGCAGCCGGTCGCCGGACCCGGGGCGTGCCCCCACCTCGGAGCACCACTGCGCGACAGCCCCGTCCGCTGCGGCACCCTCGTCTGCCACTGGCACGGACTGTCCCTGAACGGCAGCCCGTTCGCCGGATGGAAGCCCCTGCCGGCCCACGACGACGGTGTCCTCGTCTGGGTGCGGCTGGATCAGGTCGGCGGCGAGACCCCCTTGCCGGAACCCGTCGTCCCCGCCCGTCCCGCACTGCCCGGCGCCGTGGAGGCCGTCTATACGGCCGTCGGGGTGTGCGAGCCGGAAGACGTGGTGGCCAACCGCCTCGACCCCTGGCACGGGGCATGGTTCCACCCCTACTCCTTCGTGGACCTCACGGTCGTCGACGTACCCGGCCAGGACGCGGCGGGTGGCGACGAGGGGTTCGCCGTCGACGTGTCGTTCAAGGTGGCCGGTCGGCTCGTGGTGCCGGTGCGGGCCGTGTTCACGGCACCGGAGCCGCGTACGGTCGTCATGCACATCACGGAGGGCGAGGGGAAGGGCTCCCTCGTCGAGACGCACGCCACGCCACTCGGCGTGGACGAGCGGGGCAGGCCGCGCACCGCGGTGATCGAGGCCGTGGTCGCCGCCTCCGACCGGCGGGGCTTCGCCCTGGCCCGCCGCCTGGCGCCGATGCTGAGGCCCGCGATGCGCGCGGCTGCGGGCCGACTGTGGCGCGACGACCTCGCCTACGCGGAGCGGCGCTGGCACCTGCGGTCCTCCACTCCCTCCTGAGCGGAACCGTAGGCACGCTGTCAGACGCGCGGCTCCCGGCCGGCCGGCGTGCGGGAAGGGGCCCCGCTGCGATGAGTTCCGGCCGGGTCGCCGGTCTGTTCTGGTGACCGTCGTAGGACGTCTTACGACGGTCTTACGACGGTCACCGGCACGAGACACCCCGGAGGACACCAGGTACGACGGGGCGCCGCACCGGGGGCAGTGCGAGGGGTGCACCACCACGGCCTGGCACCTGAAGGACGCCGTCTACCCCAATGCCCGCGGCGTCTCGTTCGCCATCCTGACGACGGGCCGCTGGGAGAAGGTGGCCTCCCACGTCGAGTTCATGGGCGACACCCAGCCCGGGTACTCGGTGCGCGACGCGGACGCGCCGGTCGGCGGGGAAATGGGTTACCTCGCCTCCTTCCTGCGCGACGGGGACCCCACCTGGGGTCTGACCAGACGCCCCGTGCCGCAGTGGACCCGCCCCGGCGCCACCCCCGAGGAGACCCTGGGCCGACACGGTCACCACCACTGACGCGCCTTCGTCGAGGGCGTCGGCACGACGTGTCAGCTGCCGGTGCCGTCTTTCGCCTCGGCACCGGTGACGTCAGGTTGTTCGGTCGCCGCCCAGGTGGCGAGGAGTCGCAGGGCGTCGTGGTGGGGTGTGCCGGGGGCGGCACTGTAGGCGGTGAGGGTCAGGCCGGGCAGGGCGGGCAGCTCCATGGCGTCGAAGTGAAGGGTGAGCGTGCCGACGGCCGGGTGACGGAAGGACTTGCGGCCGGTGTGGTGCAGGCGCACGTTGTGCTTGGCCCAGGCCGTGCGGAACTCCTCGCTGCGGGTGACGAGTTCGCCGACCAGTCCGGTCAGGTCGCTGTCGTGCGGGGCGCGCCCGGCTTCGGTGCGCAGCAGGGAGACAGTGGTGTTCACGGACTCCTCCCAGTCGGGGAAGAAGTCGCGGCCGGTGGGGTCGAGGAACTGATAGCGGGCGATGTTGACAGGCGGAGCGGCGTCGTCGGTGAACAACGGGGAGTACAAGGCACGACCGAGGTTGTTGACGGCGAGGATGTCCAAGCGGCCGTTGCGGATGAAGGCCGGCGAGTCGGTCATGGAGTTCAGGACGCGCATGACGCCGTCCGGCAGCGGACCGCGGGCGCGCCTGCCGCGGCGGGCAGGGCGCTTGGCGGCGGCGCGGGCGAGATCGTGGAGATGGGCCCGTTCGGCATCGTCCAGCTGGAGGGCGTTCGCCACGGAGTCCAGGACTTCCTCCGAGGCGCCGGCGAGGCGGCCGCGCTCGAGGCGGACGTAGTAGTCGATGCTGACGCCGGCGAGCAGGGCGACTTCCTCGCGACGCAGGCCCGGCACGCGTCGATGGCCACCGTAGGCCGGCAGGCCGGCCTGCCGCGGGGTGATCTTGGCACGGCGGGAGGCCAGGAATGCGCGGATGTCGCTCTCGGTACTCACGCACTCCAGGCTAGGCCGGACGGCACACCTGAGAGGGGTCCTGTCAGTACCTGTAACGGCAGACCCTTCTCCACCTCCCTGCCCTGCGGTTTCCTCGGTCTCGGCAGCGGTCAGGCATCTGAGACCGAGCGCGGAACGGGCCCCGGCGGCTGCCGAAGGCCGACCCGGCAGACAGTGGGGCGGCCGGTTCACCACGGTTTGATCAAGGAGTCGTTCGTATGCCCAAGCAGTCCGCACCCCGGCAGCTGGCCGGGATCGCGCCGAAGCTCGTCGAGGTCACCGACGAGGTCCTGTTCGGTGACGTCTGGGAGCGGCCCGGCCTGTCGCCCCGCGACCGCAGCCTGGTCACCGTGAGCGTGCTGGCCGCTCTCTACCGCGGCGAGCAGCTCGGCTACCACTTGGGCGTGGCCCTGGACAACGGACTGAGCGTCGAGGAACTGTCCGAAGCGATCACGCACCTGGCCTTCTACGCGAGCTGGCCCAACGCCATGACCGCGATCACCCAGCTCAAGAAGATCGCCGACGAGCGAGGCGCCTGAACCCGGAACCACCAGCTCCGCGGCACCGCATCCGTCCGTTCGACCAAGGATTCCCACCATGGAACACATCACGCACACCCCCACCCTCAAGGCCCCGGCCGAGCGCTTCACCGGTGACGTCTACCTCAACATGATCGAGACCCCCGCCGAGCCGGCCCACCTTGCCGCCGCACTCGTACGCTTCACCCCCGGCGCCCGCACCAACTGGCACTCCCACGCCCGGGGGCAGGTCCTGCACGTCACCGACGGCGTCGGCCTGGTGGGCACCCGCGACGGCGACGTCGTCCGCGTCAGTGCCGGCGAGACCGTCAAGTGCCCGGCCGGCGAGGAGCACTGGCACGGCGCCACCGACACGACTCTCATGGCCCACATCGCCCTGGTGGTCGGGGACGGCACCGGCGACGGCACCACCTGGCTGGAGCCCGTCACCGACGAGCAGTACACCGCCGCTCTCGCCTCTGCCGGGCAGGCGGCCACCTGACCCGCCCCGACGAACGCCGCGGACAGTGCTGGTGGGCCGGGGGGTGAGTGAAGCCGGGACAGCGGGAGCCGGCCCATCGACGAGGCCCTGGGGCATGCCGGAGGCATACCGCGTCGACGCCGGAGTTCGGCCCATCAGGTGATGTTGCGGAGACTCGGGGAAGAAGTTGCGGCAGCCGATGGGAGGTTGCCGTGGAGGGCAAAGATCTGGAACTGGGTGAGTTGCTGGCCGCTGCGGAGGCGGCGCCGCCCGGTGAGTCCGTAGACGTGGTGGCACACGACCTGCAGAAGCGATTCGGGGCGGAGCGTGTGTCCTTCCTGTTCGTCGACCTCATCGGTCAGCGGCTGGTACGGCTCGCCGCCGCCGACGCGGACGCGGCTGACCAGGCCGGACCGATCGATCTGCAGGGCAGCGTCTACGACAGCGTGCTGCAGAGCCAGCGCCAGCACGTGGAACCGGACGACCAGGGAGGTCGGCGCGTCATCACGCCGGTCACCAACCGCGGCGACTGCATCGGCGTCCTGGAGCTGACCCTGCAGTCCGCCGACGACACCGTGCTCCGCCAGGTCCGCGAGGCGGCACACGCGCTGGCCTACATCATCGTCACGGACCGCCGCTTCACCGATCTGTACCACCTCGGCCGGCGCACCACCGAGACCAGCCTGGCCGCGGAGATCCAGCACCAGCTGCTTCCCTCGGCTCCCTGCTGCGAGGCGGCACAGTTCACCCTCGCCGCCGGACTGGTCCCGGCCGACGACATCGGCGGCGACACCTACGACTACACCCTCGACCGGGACACCCTGCACCTGTCCATCACCGACGCCATGGGGCACGACACGAACTCCGCCCTGCTGGCCACCTTGCTGGTCGGCGCACTGCGCAGGGCACGCCGCAGCGGCTGTGACGCCCTCAAGCAGGCCCACCACGCCCACCAGGCGATGCTGAGCCACAGCCGAGGCCTGGCCACCGGGCAGTTGCTGTGCGTCGACCTCGAGACGGGCCTGTGCGAACTGGTCAACGCCGGCCATCCCTGGCCACTGCGGCTGCGCGACGGCACCGTTGAAGAGGTCAAACTCGCCGTCAACCTGCCGTTCGGTGTGGCTGCTCCCGCCTCCTACCAGGTACAGGAAATTCACCTGCGTCCCGGAGACCGCCTGATCCTGCTCACCGACGGAATGCTGGAACGCGGTGCCGCGGCCGCCAACCTGGCCTCGGTCGCTCACGACACCCGCGCGCTGCACCCACGAGAAGCCGTCCGAAGCCTGACCGCCGCGGTGCTCGACGCCTGCCGTGGCAGCCTCAAGGACGACGCCACGGTCCTGATCCTGGACTGGCACGGCAAACGTCGCCGATCGGCCGAGCGCAGACCGGGCCCCCGGCGATGAACCGCGGCGGCCCACTCGCTCCGCTGCGCAATCTCCCGGCGGCGCTCGCCGCACGAGGATGCGCCGCCCTCTGCCCAGGCCAGCCCGGGCAGGGGCGGTCAGGCGTTCAGGGCCTGCTCGATGGTGGGGTGGCAGGGAATCAGGGCGTCGATTCCGACCAGGTGCAGCAGACGCAGGACGGACTCCTGGGCGCCGGCGATGCGGAGCCACCCCTGGACGTCGCTCACTTGCCGGTGGGCGGCGACGAACACGTTGATCCCGCTGGAGTCCATGAAGGTCACGCCGCTGAGATCCACGACGACCCGCAGCGGCGGCACCGCGCCCTCCTCGGACAGCAGGGCCTCGCCGAGGACGTCCTTGACGTCGTGGTCGATCTCGCCCCGCACGGTCACGACACGGACGCCGTCGGCCACATGGGACTCGACGAAGAGCCGGTTCGGCCGGTCGGCTTTCTGGTTGTCGCTCACCGTCTCCTCGACTGCGCATAGGCTTGCCCGGTCAGGGCCTGCGCGGACAATTCTGCCCCACCGCGGCGGCCGGATGCACCCAGGCGGCTGTGCCGAACGACACCCTTGGTGGCATGCATGACACCATCGTGGGTACTGGCACGCCCGTGAAGGGGGAGTGAGGGCGAGAGACGTGGGATCCCATGCCGACGGAGACGGCTGTACGGCACCGGACGAGTACCTGATGCGCGCCGGCTACGCCCTGGGCGGAGACGACGGCTGCATCGCCGATGCCCGCCACCACGCCGTCACGTTTCTCGACCAGGCCCGCACCGGCCATCACCTGCCGGTGTCCGAGCGCGCCAGGGACCTCACCCAGCTGGTGGTCAGCGAGCTGGTCACCAACGCCCGCAAGTACGCCCCCGGCCCCGTCCTGATGGAACTGCGCATCACCGCCGTCAGTGTCGACATCGTCGTGTGGGACAGCGAACCTACCGTCCCCGCGGCGCGTGCCGCCGATCCCGACAGGATCGGCCAGCACGGCCTGGAGATCGTCAAGGCCGTCACCGAGGCGCTCTTCACCGAGCAGGAACCGGTCGGCAAGCGCATCACGGCCCGTATCGCCCTGTCCGACACACCGAGCAGTGACACCGCCGCCCGCTGATCCCCCACTGAGCGGCATCCGACCCAGGAGGCTTGCATGCTGCCGGCTGACGCTGTGCCCCTCGCTTACAAGGGACTCGACACGATGCCCACTTGGTTCGTGGTCGTCGTTGTCGTGCTGGCCGCCGTCGGGATCGGCCTGGCGGTGAGCAGAAGGCGGCGCTGAAGCACCGCGTGTCTGCCGTCAGCGGGCGATGCCGGGCAGCGGCGTCGAGTCGGCACGGGACGACTCCCGATCGCACTCCCGTCCGCGCCCGGCCGCTCGCAGCCCACCCCCTACCCAGGTGCCACACGAGAGTTGGCTCCCTGGGGTGACGGCGGCCGGCGCACCGTCTCCATACCTTCCTGCCGTGCAGGTCGCCGCAGCGGCGGCCGACGGAATCAGGGAGACACACCATGCGGCGCTCCAAGCGCGTCCTGGCCGCCTGCGCGCTCGTCTGCGCGTCCGCCGCGGGGACGGTGGGCTGGGTGTGGGGCGATGTGCAGACCGCGGTCACCGGCCCGCCACCGGGTGCCGTCGCGTGGCGCACCGACCAGGTCCTCGGCAGGCAGCTGCCTGACCCGGCCTCGGCCTCACCCGCGCGCATCGCGAGCTTCTTCGCCGGATTGACGGAGCGGCAGCGCGAGTTGCTGGTCACCCGTCATCCACTCGTCGTGGGCAACCTCGACGGCGCGCCGAACGGCCTGCGCTACGCCGCCAACAACCGTGCGATCAGCATCGAACGCGACCGTGAACTGGCCCGCGCGGCCGACCCGGCACTGCCCGCAGGTGACCGACGGCAGGCCCGCGCCCGGGCCGAGACCGACGCCGGGCTGCTGTCCGCGGGCCGCCGGATCCTCTCCTTCGACCCACGGGGCCGTGGACAGGTGGCCGAGGTGTACGGAGACCTGCGGAAAGCCCGCCGGATCGCGGTGGTCGTGCCGGGCTCGGACACCGATCTGGGTTCGTACGACACCCTGGCCCTGATGGCGCGCCACCTGCGCGCCGAAATGACCCGGCGATCACCCTCGAGCCACTCCGCGGTGATCGCGTGGACGGGCTACACCACACCGGTCGGCGTCGGTTACGACGCCGCCACCGGCCGCCTCGCGGAGCAGGGGGCGCCCCGGCTGGTCCGCTTCCTCGACGGTCTGGCCGCCACGACACGTCCCCAGACCCCACCTGCCGTGTTCTGCCACAGCTACGGCTCGGTCCTGTGCGGAGCGGCGGACCACCGGCTGACCGGACGTCAGGTGTCCGACCTCGTGGTCGTGGCCTCGCCCGGCATGCGGACCGACCACGCGGGCCGACTGCCCTCCGGAACGCGGCTGTGGGCGACCGCACGCGACGCGACCGACTGGATCAGGCGTGTCCCCGGCATCGAACTGTTCGGCATCGGTCACGGCACCGACCCGACCGATCGCGACTTCGGTGCCCGCGTCGTCTCCTCCGACCGGGCCGAGGGACACACGGGCTACTTCACCCCGGGCACCGCCTCCCTGCGCAACTTCGCCGACATCGCGCTCGGCCGCTACCAGGCCGTCAGCTGTGCCTACCCCGCCTCGTCCATCGCGGAGGACTGCCGTCATGGCCTGGTCTGACGTCCCCGCACCGGCCGATCCCGCGCGCGGCGCCGAGCGCGCAACACCCTCACCGCCCGTGCACCCGCTGGTCGCCACCGCTTGGCCCCGCCGGTCCGAACGCAACCGCCCGGCGTCCGCCCGACCGTCGGAGCCACGCACGGGCCCTGGTCCGCACCCCGGTCGATCGGTGGGGCGTCCGACAGCCGTGGAGCGGCTGCGCGGCACTGTACGCGCCACCGCCCACGACGTCGACACGCGCACTCCCGCGCACCGTGACCGTGCCGTGGACGGGCTGCGGGCCCTGGCCCTGCTCTCGGTGCCCGTCGGCCACTGGCTGCTCGGCGGCCTCACCCGTGACCCCGGCGGCGCGCTGCACAACGCCAGCCCGCTCACGACCTTCGGCTTCCTCGCACCGGCGAGCTGGTTCCTTCAGATGCTCGGCATCTTCTTCCTCGTCGGCGGCTACTCCTCCGCACTGTCGCTGCGCCGTGCGGCCGGGCGCGGCCGGTCGACGGGCGCCTGGCTGCGCGGACGGCTGGTCCGGCTCGGCCGACCGGTCGTCGGCGTCGCGGCGGTATGGGCGGTGCTCCTCCCCGTGCTGTACGCGGCAGGAGTGCCGAGCACGACGCTGCGCACAGCGGCGGTACTGGTCGTCCAGCCGTTGTGGTTCGTCGGCATCTACCTGCTGGTGACCGCCCTGACGCCCTGGTGCGTGCGCGCCGCTCGCGCGTTCGGCGGGTGGACGGTCCTACCGCTGCTCGGTTGGGTCGCCGCGGTGGACCTGCTGCGCTACGGCCCCTGGGCGCATTCCATGCCCTCCTGGCTCGGCCTGCTCAACCTCGGCCCGGGCTGGCTGTTCGCCTACCAACTGGGCGTCTGCTGGGGCGAGGGACGGCTCGGCGGACGGGGCGCACGGCTGGTGCTGTGCGGCGGCGGTGCCCTGTTCGCCGTGCTGCTCCTCGTCTTCCACTACCCGGCCAGCATGGTGGGCGTGCCCGGAACGGACCGCACCAACTCCCATCCGCCCTCTCTGCTGGTGCTCGCCCTGGCCGCCGTGCAGTGCGGGGCGGCCATCCTGCTGCGGAACCGCCTCGACGCCCTGCTGCGACGACGGCTCACGCTGTGGGCGGCGGTCGTGGCCGTCAACCTCTCCGCGATGACGATCTTCTGCTGGCACCAGACAGCCCTGCTCACCCTGGCGATACCCGGCTCTCTCCTCGACATCCCCCTCCCCGGCCTCACCACACCCCCGGACACCGCCGGCTGGCTTCTCGCCCGGCTCGCCCTGCTGCCGCTCATCGCCATCACCCTGCTCGGCGTCGGCCGCCTGGCCCACCGCTTCGAGGTGCCCTGGACGGGCATCCGAGGCTCCAGCCGAGCAGCCGTCGCCGTGCTCGCCGCGGTCTTCGCGAGCTACGCCCTGGCAGTCCTCTGACCGGCCCGTCGCACGGACGGACGGATCCCGGCAACCGGGTGGCCGGTCGCCGGGATCGGGTTCGTCATCGGTACGGCGACGTCACGCCGTGGTGGCTTGGGTCAGGTGAGGGTCCACTTCTGGTTCGCCTGGCCGCTGCAGGCCCACAGGATCAGCTTGGTTCCGTTGGCGGTCGCCGCCTCCGAGGCGTCCAGGCAGAGGCCTGAGAGGTTGTTGGTGATGGTGCCGTCGGTGTGGGTGGTCCACTTCTGGTTGTTGCCGCCGGTGCAGTCCCAGATGATGACCTTGGTGCCGTTGGTGGTGCCGTTGTTGTCGGCGTCCAGGCACTTGTTGCCGTAGACCACGAGTTCGTTGCGCGCGGTGTGGGTGAAGGTCTGGTTCCGACCGCCGGAGCAGTCCCAGATCTGTGCCTGGGTCGCGTTGGTGATGGTGTTCTTGTCGATGTCCACGCAGCGGTTCGAGGCCGTGCCGACGAGGGCGGTGCCGTCGGTGCCGGGGATGCCCTGGACGCGGACGGCGTCGATGTCGGGCGTGGCGGCACCGGAGACAGCCGCGAAGCGAACCGTGTTGGCGCCCTTGGCCAGGTGGGCGAGTACGGACACGGTCCGGTACGTCGAGGCCGAGCCCGTCGGGGGGAAGGCCACCACGGACGTGTACTGGCCCCCGACCTGGATGGTCGCCTTGCGGGGCGTGCTGCCGCCGTTGGCGTAGGTGATGTCGACCAGCTTGGTGCCCGCCGAGGCGGCGGTGACGCCGGTGAACGTTGGCGTGGTGGCCGTGGTGGTGTTCTCGTAGGTCGCACCGGACGCTTCGGTGCCGGAGACGGTCAGCAGGACCGCGTCGTTCGCGGGCACGGTGGTGGTGTAACCCGTGCTGAGGGAGCCGGCGTTGGTGCCGGTCCAGGCGTTGCGTACGGAGGCGGCGGCCGGGGTGAGACCCAGGTCGGCCCAGCGGACCGTCATGGAGGCGGCGGAGCCGGTGCGGTTGAGCAGCAGCACCGCGCGCTTGCCCGTGCCGGCCAGGACCTTGCCGTACACCTGCAGGTTGCGGGTGTCCTCGGCGACCTTGACGCCCTGCAGTCCGCGGGGGTCCTGGTCGATGGCGATGACCTCGCGGTTGGTGAGGATGTCGCGGGTGGTGGTGCTCATCGTGGCCAGGTTGTTGCCGGCCAGCAGCGGGGCACCCGAGATCGCCCACAGGCCCATGTGCAGCCGGTTCTGGGCTGCGGTCAGGCCGCTCATGCCGACCATCAGCATGTCGGGGTCGTTGTAGTAGCCGGTGTGCTGGGCGGCCGGGTGCAGTCCGCGGTCGAAGTTGGTGAGCATCATGGCCGTCGTGGGGGTCTGCCCCCACAGGATGACGTCGGTGCTGGTGCGCCACAGGTCACCGTGTCCGGTGGCCCAGTTCCACGGCAGTCCGCTGCCCCACTCGCAGAAGGACAGCACGAGCTTGTGGCCGGTCACGGCGGTGGCGGCCTCGTTGGCGGTGGCGATCGCCTTGTACGTCGTCTCCGGGTCGAGGCCCTCCACGCGGCCGCCGCACCAGTCGATCTTGACGTAGTCGAAGCCCCAGCGCTGGAAGGTCTCCAGGTCCTGCTGGTAGTGGCCCTCCATACCGGTGTTGGGCGCGGCGGGTCGGGTGGTGGGGTAGTAGTAGCCGCAGCCCTGCTTGCCGGCGTCGGTGTAGATGCCGGCCTTCAGCCCCTTGCTGTGGATGTAGTCGGCGACGGCCTTCATCCCGCCCGGCCACAGGTCCGCGTCGACGGCGATGGTGCCGTCGGAGTTGCGGTCGCCCTGCCACCAGCCGTCGTCGAGGTTGACGTACCGGTAGCCGGCGGCGGCCATGCCGGAGGAGACCAGGGTGTCGGTCTGCTGTTTGATGACGTCGAAGTCGATGCTGCTGGCGAAGCTGTTCCAGGATGCCCAGCCCATCGACGGCGGGGTGACGGCGGCCTGCGTGGTGCTGACCGCGGCCGGTTCGGCGGACAGGGGCACGGACGACTCGCGGTCGGCCAGGGCCGTGAGGCCGGCCAGGGCGAGGGAGAGGGCGAGGACGCGCACGGTGACGCGTCTGGCCCAACCGCGGGCGAAGCTGTACGACATGAGGGGAGCCTCTCGAGGTCAGTAACCGACGCGGAAGGTCGCGTCCTGTCGGTCCGTGGCCGTGGAGACCGGGTCGATGCGCAGGACGTAGTTGGCGTGGCGGATGTAGCGGGTCGGGTTGTTGTACGAGCGGAACGACGCCCAGCTCGCGTCCGCGAGGCCCGCCGTGCGGTAGAAGGTGGCGTCGCCGGCGAACGTCGACGTGCCGTCGTTCGCGTCCAGTTGGAGGGCGTAGTTGTAGTGCCGCAGGTAGCGGGTCGGGTAGTTGACCGACCGGAAGGAGACCCCGGAGCTGTCGGCGAGCCCGGGGACCAGGGTCCACAGGGAGTCCTTGTACGGCTCGATCGGGTACTCGTCGATCCGTCCCGCGTAGTTGGAGTGGCGGACGTAACGGGCCGGGAAGTTGTACGACTTGAGGCGGTTCCAGGCGGGGGCGCCCCACTTCGCGAGCAGGTTGTTGTACTCGGTCGTGGTGATCGTCGTGATGCCGCAGTGCTTGGAGTTGACCGGCTGGGTGTAGGTCTTCTGGTCGAGGGCCGTCCAGGTGCCGGAGGCGAGGCTGCTGGACTGCCAGGCGTAGAACACGCCGTTGGGGGTGTAGGTGTCGCCCCAGAGCCACCAGTTGCCGGACGTCAGGGACTTGACCACCGTCGGGGCCTCGGTGCCGCCGTGCGCCACACCGGCGCTGAACTCGGTGAAGCTGCCCGGGTTCAGGGAGGTGGATCTGGCTGCCACCAGCGTCTGGTTCTTCTTGAAGTAGAGGTAGTTGTAGCCGTTGACGCCCACGGCCATGTCGCCGTCGATGACGTCGTAGCCGGGGTCGAAGAAGACCTGAGGGGCGGAGGCGGTGACGAAGTCACTGGTGTAGTTGACCATGATCACGTTGTGGCCGCTGGAGTTCACCGAGGAGTAGATGACCGCGTACTGGCCGCGGCCGGCGTCCCAGAACGCCTCGGGGGCCCAGCTGTGGGTGGTCATGTCGTGCAGCTTCAGACGCCGGTAGCCGGTGAAGGTGCGCAGGTCGGCGGAGTCCCAGACGTGGATGTACTGGCTGTTGTAACTCCAGTCGGTGCCCTTGAGGTCGGTGGCGAGCACCACGAAGGTGCCGTCCTGCTTGCGCATGAGGAACGGGTCGCGCAGGCCCAGCGCGCCGGCGGTGGGGGTGACCAGGGGGTTGTTCTGGTTGAGAGGCGTCCAGTTCAGCCCGTCGGGGCTGACGGCCAGGTGCAGGCCGTAGTCGGTGCCGTCGCCGAGGTTGGTCGACTCGGTGAAGTAGACCATCGCGTAGGCCGAGTCGGCGGCGTGGGCGGTGCCGGTGCCGAGGGTCAGGGCGAGGGGGACGGCGGCGGTCGCGCCGAGGAGGGTGCGACGGGACAGACGGGGGATCTCGCTCATCTTGTGCTCCAGGGTGGCGTGCGGGGGCGCCAGGTGTGGCCGGAATTTCGAACGGGGTTCGGAAAATCGATCAGAACGTAGGGCCTGGACATGTGCTCGTCAATCGTCCTGTCAGTCTTTTGTGATTCCTGTGCACTTCGGGACGTCGGGTCGCACGTCGGGATGGTCGGCCAGGCGCCGGGTGCGGAGGAAGCCCGCCCGGTCGGAGGCGGGTCAAGGAAGGCCCCCGGGCCGGAACCCGGGGGCCTTCGCCGTCAGGAGACGGTGCGCTCGACCTTCGTCGTGCCGGAGCCCACGGGCCCTATCCGCAGCACGGTCCCGGTGAGGTCGGTGAAGGGCTCGACCTCCACCCGGCTCCGTCCCCCGGGTGCCGTCGCCGTCACCCGGTACTCCGCCGGGTCGGCGTCGCCGATCTCCACCTCCAGCACCGCGCGTGCGTTGGGCGGCACCGTCACGCGTGCCGTGTGGGCGTCCGCCGAGCGGTGCACGGAGACCTTCACCGGGCCGCGCAGGGACGGCACCGTTCCCGCCACGTCGGTCAGTTCACCGGTCCTGGGGCGGATCAGGAACTCCGCCGCTCCGGGAGTGGTGACGCGGACGCCGAGCACGTGCCGGGGGATCGCGTTGGCCGGCGCCGAGGCCCAGGCGTGGGAGAGCGTCATGTTGGACTTCAGCGCGGGATCCCAGGCCTCGGTGACGATGGTGGCCTTCAGCTCGTCGAGCATGTGCAGCCACGAGTTGGTGGCCGTGGAGGTGAGCAGTGCGAGCGCCGCGTCGGCGCGGCCGAGCCGGAAGAGGGCGTCGAGGAGGAACTGCGCCCCGTACACGCTCACGCGCATGCCGCCCGCCGTGAGGGTGTCCCCGAGCCGGGTGCGCACCTCGTCGTCGAGGGGGTCCGCGACGCCGAGCGCGACCGGGAAGGCGGTGGCGTGCTGGGCGCTGTGCGTGGTGCCCTCACCGTCGACGAACCGGCCTGCCGAGTTGTCGAGCAGGGTGGTGCGCATGGCTGTGGCGAGGGTGTCGGCGCGTGAGCGCAGGGCCTTGGCGTCATCGTCCTTGCCGAGTACCGCGGCGCACTGGGCCAGGGCGTCGAAGGCCGCGTACTGGAAGGCGTTGACGACGGTGTTGACGTTGGTGAAGGCGTATCCGTCGCGGCTGGCGGTCGGCCAGTCGACGAGGTCACCCAGGTCCTGGCTGCTGCTGCCGGGCGCCTTGCGGACCAGGCCCCGGGAGTCCAGGTACGCGGTGAGGTTCTTCGCGGCGAGCAGGTCGTAGTCCTTGGCGAGCTGCCGGTCGTCGCCGGTGGCGAGGTAGTCCTCCCAGGCGGACAGCGCGCACATCAGCCGGTACTCGGTGGGCCAGGTGCCCTTGCGGACCAGGTAGTCGTTCGACCAGCGGGCCAGGGCGTAGGAGCGCTGGACGCCGTACTCGGAGAGCTGGTTGATCAGCGCGTCGCCCTCGTAGGGGCCGCGCTCCCGGGTCGGGGTGTCGGTGTAGAGGTCGCCGCGGGTGGCCTCGATGGAGTACCGGCACAGCTCCCAGACCCGGTCCAGAGCGGGGTCGGAGCTGCGGAAGGAGGCGTCCGTGTCGTCCCAGTCGAGCCGCCAGGCCCGCCCGGTGACTACGGCCTGGGACAGGTCGAGGGACGTGCGCAGTTCGGCCCAGCGGAAGCCGCGGTAACCCCAGTGCTCGAAGCTCTGCTCCCCGTCGCGCAGGGTCCACACCTCGCGGTAGGTGTTGGTGGCGCGCAGCTGGTACCTGACGGTGCCGTCGGGGTTCAGCTCCTCACCCAGGCGCACCTCGACGGTCTGGCCCGCGCTCCCGGTGACCTCCAGGGACAGTCCGCCGACGATCTCCCGGCCGAGGTCCACCAGCCAGCGGCCGTCGGCGACCTTGGTGACGGAGGCGGGGGTCACGTCGTGCAGCCGCGGCGGCTCGATCGGGGCCGGGACGAGTCCGCTGATCGCGGTGCGGACGACGGGAGTGTGCCAGCCGCCGTCGTCGAAACCGGGCCGGGTCCAGCCGACCGGCTCCTGGCGCAGGTCCCAGTACTCCTGCGGGACGGTGTAGTAGCTGCTGCCCGCGCTGCCCTTCGCCGGCAGCAACCCGGCCTGGCGGCGCGCCTTCCAGTGGTCTCCCGAGGCGACGGTGGTCCGGCTGCCGTCGGCGTACGTGATCTCCAGCTGGGCCAGGAACTTCTGCTGCGAGGTGGTCCAGCACAGCGCCGCCAGGGCGTTCGGCCCGCCGTCGCCCCGCAGGGTCGAGGTGACGTCGAATGCCTGGTAGGCGGTTCCGGTGCCGGAGCGCACGGAGGCGTGCCCGACCACGGTGCCGTTGCTCCACACCTTGGCCGCGTACTGCCGGGCGGGGTCGGGTGAGGCGGCCGCGACGTAGAGGACGGCCGCGGTTATCTCCTTGCCCGCGGCCGTGTCGTACTCGTGGCGCAGCAGTGCCCAGGTGTCGTCGGCCCCGTAGGAGGAGAGCGAGTTGGCGCCGGGGGGGAAGGTGAGCGTGCCGCCGGAGACCGTGCCGGCCGAGAAGGTGCCCTTGTCGGAGGCGAAGTCGTCGTCGAGGAGCGTGGTCCCGTCGGCGGTGGTGAAGGTGATCCGGTCGTAGACCTGGGACTCGGTCAGGCCGTTGCGCAGACCGACGTTGCCGGAGACGTAGCGGGTGTCGGTGGTGGTGTCGACGACGGTGCCGTTGACGGTGGTGGTGAAGGTGGAGCCCACCATGGTGACGGCGAGGTCCAGCCACTCCCCGGTGGTGACCGCGGACGGCAGCCGGACTTCGCCCAGGACGGTGTACGTGCCGTTCACGCAGACGTGCTTGCGCAGGATTCCGGGACTGCCGGCGCGCAGCTGCCACATGTAGTTGTTGGCGGTGTTGGAGGCGCGGAACCACACTCCGGCGGCCACAGTGGTGATCTTCAGCCGGGCGGCGAAGGTGCCGTCGGTCATGACCGGTCCTGCGGGCGCCCAGATCGGCTCGGCCTTCCACTCGTCGTCGACCGAGGTGGCGAGCAGGGCGGGCTTTGACCAGGCGGAGCGCGTCTCGCCCCAGCTGGCGACCCGCCACCAGTAGGCGGTACGGGGCTTCAGGGGCGGCCCGGCGTACGGCACGGCGGTGGAGTCGGCGGACTTGCGCTTGCCCGAGTCCCAGACGAGCCGCTCGTCCGCGAAACCGCCCGGGGCCGTGGCCAGTTGCAGCTGGTAGGCCTGCTGGAGCGTACCGGCGCCGAAGTCGGGCACCTGCCAGCTGAACCGGGGGCTCTGCCCGGCGCTCGTGCCGAGGGCCTGCGGCAGGAGATCGGCCAGCGTCCCGGTCGGCACGGGCGGCTTGCCGGGGGGTGTGGTCGGGCCCGCGCTTCCGGCCGCGAACGCCCGGGGCCCGGTCAGTACGACCGAGGCGGCCGTGGTGCCACCGAGTTGGAGAAGTCTTCGACGCGACAGGTCCCAGGCCATGGTGCACCCTCGGCTCGTGAAAGGTTTCAATGCGATTGCCCGGAGGTTAGGGTTCCGCGGCGAGGTGGTCAATGCTTGTGTCGAAACTGTGCTCGTCGGCGGTCTGAAACGATTTAACCGTGGGGGAGCGTGCCGCGACGGAAGCGGCTATCGCCGGACGGTCTCCCGTCGGTTCTCGCGGCGGGCTGCGAGGCACCCGCTCGGCCGGAAAGCGCGCCCCACTACGGCTCGGATGAACCGCGGCGGCCTGGTGATCGTCGTACCGGCCACTGGGCGCACCAGGCCGGGCTCGGCCCGGCGGTTCAGGCGCCGCGCCCAGCCCGCCGGATCCCAACGGCGCCCCCTAGCCCGCCCGCACCCACGGCCGCAGCTTCTCCGGGTTGCGGACCGCCCAGATCCGGGTGACGCGCCCGTCGGAGACGTCGAACGAGGCGACGGTCATGACGACGCCGGTGTGCTGGGCCACCAGGCCCGGCACACCGTTGACCGACCTCTCCAGGAGTTCGAGCCCCGGAGCCTTGTCGGCGATGGCGATCATGTACTGGGCGATGCGCGCACCGCCCTCGACCGGGCGCAGAACGGTGCCCACCATGCCGCCGCCGTCGGCGGTCATCACGGCCGCCGGGTTGAGGAGACCGACGAGGGCTGCGATGTCCTTGGTCTCCCATGCCTCCTTGACGTGCCTCACCACGTCGGCCTGGCTGGCCGCCGCTGCCGGGGCGCGCTCGGCGTCCACCCGCCGCCGGGCGGAGGCCGCCAGCTGCTTGCATGCCGCGGGGGTCCGGCCGAGAACGTCCCCGATCTCGGCGAACGGGTACCGGAAGACGTCGTGCAGGACGAACGCGACCCGCTCGGCAGGCGTCATCGACTCCAGGACGACGAGGAAGGCCATGGTCACCGACTCGTCCCGGACGATCTGGTCGGCGGGGTCCGCAGGGCCGGCGGGGGCGGCCCCGCCCGCGTGGTCCCACTCGGCGCGGTCGGGCAGCGGCTCCGGAAGCCACGCGCCGACATAGCGTTCACGGCGGGCCCGCGCCGAGCCGAGCAGGTCCAGGCAGATGCGGCTGGTCACCGTCGTCAGCCAGGCGCCGGGGGACCGGATCTCCTCCTGTCGGCTTCGCGACAGCCCGTACCAGCGTGTGTAGGCGTCCTGTACGGCGTCCTCGGCCTCGGTCACCGAACCGAGCAACCGGTAGGCGACATTGATGAGTTGGCGTCGCTCGCCGGCTATCTCATCCGCGTTGGTCCCGACCGTCCCCATGCTTCCGGCAGCTCCCTCGCCTTACCTTTCGCAGGCCCGCGTCGTCGGGCTGGTGAGACCTTATCGATCCACTGCCCGAGGGCGGAAAAGGGGACTGTGACATGGCCACTCAGGTGACGGCGACGGTGGACGCAGGGCGCGGCTCCTCGTTCCTGCGGATCACGATCGCTCTGCAGACCCTGACCATCTTCCTTCAGGCGGTCTCCGCCGGACTGCTGTTGAACTCCTCCTACGGTGAGACGCTGCACAGCGTCGGAGCCCGTGTGATGTACGGGGCGTCGATGCTGTACGTCCTCGCGGCGGTGCTGGCGTGGAAGCCGGGCGGCGGCTCACTCAGGCCTGTCTGGCACGCGTCCGGTTTCCTCGCCCTCGCCTCGGTCCAGGTCGTGCTCGGCATCGCGCACGTCCCGTCGGTCCATCTTCCCCTGGGCGTCCTGATGTTCGGTCTGAGTGTGCTGGCGCTGGCCCGGCGATGAGGTCCGACACGGGGCCCACCGGGACTCATCCGGCTGCAGGCTTGTTCCCGTGGGCGTCAGTCCCCGCCGCCTCCGCCTCCGCCGCAGCCGAAGCCGCCGCCCGAATCCGGCGCGGTACCGGAGGTGTCGTCTTCCAGGGCCTTGCCCAGGCGGATCAGGGACCGGCCCAGACCGGTGGGAGTGGGGTGAGTGCCCAGGACACCGCGTCGGACAGGGCCTGACCGGAGGGTGGCGGGACCGTCGAGAACATAGGCGGGCAGGCTCTCGTCCCGCGCAGCTGCGTCGAGTTGTCGCCTGCCCGCCCGGGTCGTCCGACGTCGTGAGCCCTTCAGCAGGCCCCGAGCGGTGAGCCGACGGCTGATCTCCTCGACCTCCGGGGAGTGTTCCAGGGACTGCCGGGTGGCCAGGATGCTCCTGCTGCCCGGGCAGGCCGCGACCAGGGCACGCTCGATCGGGTGGTCGGGCTGCTCGTCGCCGACAGCACGCACCCGCGAGGCACGTATGACGAGCAGTCCACGCTCTGACAGCGCGATGAGGGCGCTGTCCACCACGCGTCGCTCCCTGCCGGCGAGGAAGGCGAGGTCGTACGTGTCCAGAGCTCCGGCCTCGTCCGCCGCCGACCTCCTGTGCGAACCCGTCCGCATGCCGACTCCCCCTTCGGATACCGCGTCTACACCTGCATGTCACCCGCCACGGCGGCGCACAACCGTCGGTCGGCATCTTCAGAGCTTCCGCTGAGCTTTCCTGCCGGGGGGAGCGACCTGAGGATCGGAAGAACGGCGTCGGCTGCGCCGTACGACGGTGACGTGGGCGAAAGGAGACAGTTCCTCGTCCGCGCCGAGCAGGTCGTCGACGGAACCTTCCGGCGGTTTGACCAGCCTTCGCTGCCGCCGCACTCCACGACGAGGTGCGGCCTGTCGGAGGTCACATCGTGGCGCGCAGGTGGCTGACGGTGACGAAGTGGTAGCCGCGGGCGGTCAGCGTGCGCAGGATCTCGGGGACCGCGGCGACCGACGTGGGGTGGATGTCGTGCATGAGGACGACGTCATTGCGCTTCACCTTGCCCACGACGCTCTGGGCGACCTTCGCGGCGTCCGGGTACTTCCAGTCCTCGGTGTCCAGGGTCCACAGCACGGGGGAGAGCCCGGTGGCCCGACGGACGGTGCTGTTGACGGCGCCGTAGGGCGGACGGAAGAGGGTGGGGGCCTTCCCGGTCGCGTCCTTGATCGCGGCGCTCGTGCGGTTCAGCTGGTAGGCGACCTGCCCGGCAGTGAGCTTGGTGAGATCGGGGTGGCTCCAGGAGTGGTTGCCCACCTCGTTGCCGGCGCGTGCCTCGGCGCGGACGAGGTCGGGGTGGGCGGCGACGTTCTGGCCGACCGTGAAGAAGGTGGCCCGGGCGTTGTTCTGCGTGAGGTACGTCAGCAGGGTCGCCGTCTCCGGGACGGCGGGGCCGTCGTCGAAGGTCAGGGCGATGCACTTCACCTTCTCGCAGTCGGTGTCGTCGTCGCCGGACGCCGTGTGGGTCGGCACGGCGGGAGCGGGGGTGGCGGCCGCTCCGAGATCGAGGGAGCCGGAGGGGCGTACGGTCTGCTGCTGGACGCGCTTGCCGAAGCCGGACAGCCAGGGGGTGACCGTCGCCCTGGAGAACGTCACCACATAGGAGCCGGCGGCGGGGGCGCCGACCTCGCCCCGGTCGAAGGTCACCCGCAGGCCCCCGTCAGTGGTGAAGGCGATGTCGTCCAAGGTGTCGGTGAGGTTCGTCCCGTCGGCGAGCGCCTTGTCGACCTCGTCGGCGTCGGTGCCGTCCCGTCCCTTGAGCTGATTCCCGAGGGCGGCGAGAAAGGTGTTACGCGACTCGTCGTCGACGAGCGCGAGCGCGGGCCGGTACGCGCCGGCCTTTCCGTCGTACCAGTACGTGCGCACGCCCACGCCGCTCCCCGCCGCGGTGTGGTCCTGGCTGGTGAGCCGGACGCCGAGGACGTCCCCGGAGGCGACCAGGAACTGGTGGCTGATGTTGAGTTCGCCGGCCTCGCCCGCCCCGCCGCCGTCGTCACATGCCGAGCGGAAGGTGGTCAGGCGCTGCTCCACGTCCTTCTTCATCGCGGCCGTCATCGCCTCGGCGCCCGGCACGTCCGGGTAGCTGGTCGCGAAGGGGCAGGAGGTGTCCTCGCTGCTGTTGTTGACGATCTCAAGACCCTTGATCTTCGAGGGGTCGACGGCTCGTACCGACGCGGTGCCGGAGGACGAACCGGGCCGCCCCCCGTCGGTCGCCGTGTCCGACGTCCCGGAGGATCCGGACGAGCAGGCTGCCGTCAGGGAGAGCGAACCGAGCAGCAGGAGGGAGGGGAACAGGAGGCGTGTACGCATGGGACCAGAACCTGGGCTAGGGGGCTTACCGGGTTCCGATCGTGCAGGTCAGAAGCGTTTTTCAGCGACCGCCGGGGTCACTCTGAACAAAAGCGGGTGCCCTGTGTGTGCGCGTCTACGGACGCGCGGGTGCCCTGTGCGTGCCCGTCTCCGGACGCGCCGCCGGTCAGTGTGCCGTGGGGCACACCTGCTGGTACGGCGCGTCGGGGACGTAGGTCCGCCACTGCGCTCTGGTGAGTCCCGCGCCGGCCCGCTCGCACAGGGTGCGGACGACGTCGTCCGGGGCGACCGGGTGGCGCTGGAGCAGCACGTCCGGACCGCCGGCGTACAGGGTGGCGCCGTCGCGGGTGAAGGCCAGGGTGGCGATCTCGGTGCCGGATGTGGGCAGGTCGCTGCCGAGGAGACGTTGCCCGGCGGTGTCCCACAGGCGCAGGGTGCCCCTGTTGCCGCCCACGGCGAGGGTGTCGCCGTCGGGGGAGAAGGCGAGCGCGCCCACGGTCTCGGGTTCGCCCTGGGAGACGGTGTCGGAGGTGCCGGTCAGGATTCCCATGCGGTGGCGCAGACCGCCGTCCCACAGGGTGACGTGCCCGGTGGAGTCGCCGACGGCGAGGCGGGTGCCGTCGGGGCTGAAGGCCAGTGCCGTGACCTGTCGGCCGTCGGCCAGGGCGACTCCGCTCACGCGACCGGACGGCAGCTCGGCGTACCGGTCCGCGGAACCGGCGAGCAGCCGGCCGTCGGGCCGCAGGGCGAGCCTGTCCGCGTAGAGGGCGCGCAGGGTGGCCGTGCGGCGGCGGGCGGAGGTGTCCCAGACTTCGGCCGTGCCGTCCCCGCTGGGGGAGCGCGCGACCAGCAGCGTCCTGCCGCCGGTGCCGAGAGCGAGCGCGGAGACGGCGCGGTCCGTCGCACCGGAGGTCTCGAACGACGTACGAACCCGGTGCGCCGGGACGTCCCAGACGCTGAAGCGTTGCCGAAGCGAGCCGTGCGACGACACGGTGTCGGCGACGGCGAGAGCCCGCCCGTCCGGGCTGAAGGCCAGCTGTGGGTGCCCGTCGTCGGTCTCGGCCGGCAGGGGACCGAGCCGGGTGCGGGCGAGCACGGCGCCGGTGGCGGTGGAGCGCAGTTCGAAGCGGTAGCCGGAGCCGGAGGGGGTGGCGGTGGCCAGGGTGGTGCCGTCCGGGCTGAGTGCGGTCGAGTCGGCCGTGGTGCTCTGCCAGCGGGCGTCCAGGCGGTCGCTCAGGTCGTACGTGCGGACGGTGGCGCCGTCGAGATAGCGCAGCGTCCGCTTTCTGCCCGGGGTCCAGGTCAGGCTGCCCACTTCGGCGCCGGCCAGCGGTGCGTGGAACACCTGCCCGCCTCCCTGGTCCAGCTGCCACACGGCGATCTCCCGGTCGTCGGCGGTGGCCAGGAATCGTCCGTCCGGGGAGAGGTCGGCCTGGGTGAAGCCGCTGGTGCCGCCGCTCGCGAAGTCGGCCACGTCCCGTCCGTCGGAGACGTCCCAGACCGTGGCCGTGTTCCCGGAGACCATGGCCACACGCCGGCCGTCCCCGCTGAACCGCAGCAGACGGAGGCCGCCGTCCGCCCCCGAGCCGGTGCCGCAGACGGTGCCGCCCGCCTTCTCCCAGGCGCCCGGCAACCTCTTGCCGTGGACGGTGTCCCACACCTGGGGTGCGCCGTCGGCCGGGCACAGGGCGAGCAGGCGACCGCCCGGGCCGATGGCGGCGGTGGTGACGGAGCGGGGCGTGTGCGCGGTGTACACGACCTTGCCGTCGCCGGTCCGGTACACCCGCACCGGACCGGGACCTTCCAACGGGCCGGTGGCGTAGGCGCTGCCGTCGGGAGCCGCCCAGTGGACGGCGTCGCCCAGCTCGGCGGCGGGTTTGCGGGCGGCGAGGTCCCACACCTCGTCGCCGCCCTGACCCATGAGAACGACTGAGCGGGCGTCGAGGGCGTCCGAGACCTCTGTGCCGCCGGGCAGGCGGTAGGTGGCGGTGACACGGTGGCCGGCCACGTCGCGGACGGTTGCTTCGGCGCCGGTGACGGTGATGAGGGCGCGGCCCTGATCGGTGAGGAAACGCCGGGCGTTCTCGCCCGTCTGCGGGTCGGTGAAGGCGTCCCGCTCCGGTCGGGCCAGGGCGTCGAGCAGGGCCGAGCGGGAATCCGTCAGGGGGGCGAGCCGCCAGGCCGCGACGGAGAGCAGGGCGGCCGTACGGGGGTCGGCGGTGCGCAGGCTGTCGGCCACGGTGGTCAGGCGGCGGGCGGCCGCCTCGGCCGCCTCGGCGTCGCTCGCCCGGTCGCGTTGCCAGGCCAGCAGGCCTGCTCCCAGAGCGAGCACGAGGAAGGCGGAGAGCCCCACGCTGAGCAGGCGGGTACGGCGGGCGGCCCGATTCCCGGCCTCCCGTTCGGTGTCACGTGCGGCGCGGGAGGCGTCGAGGAAGGCCTGCTCCGGTCCGGCGAGGTCGTCATGGGGCTGCCGGGCGAACAGTTCCTCGGCCTGGGTCAGCCGCGCCCCCCGATACAGCGCTCCCGCGTCACGGTCCAACTGTTCCCAGGCACGCGCCGACTCCCCGAGCATCCGCTGTGCCCGTAGCCGCTCCCGGCTCTCGTCGATCCAGCCGGCCAGCCGGGGCCACCCGGTGATCAGCACCTCGTGGGCCAGCTCGACGGTGTCCCCGTCCAAGGTGACGAGGCGGGCGGCGGCGAGGCGTTCCAGCACGTCCTGCGCGTCGGGCCCCAGCTCCGCTCGCGATGCGGGGCGGCGGGTGTCGGCCGAGCCGTTTCCGGGTGCGATCAGCCGCAGCAGGATACGGCGGGCGATGCGGGCCTGCTCCGGCGTGAGCTCGCCGTAGACCTGTTCGGCGGTGCCGGCGATCGCGCCCCGCACGCCTCCCGCCTCCTCGTACGCGGCCAAGGTGAGGGTGCGTCCGCGGCGCCGGCGCCAGGTCTCCAGCAGGGCGTGCGAGACCATCGGCAGGGACCCGGGCTGGTCGGTGACCTCGTCGATGATGCGGGCGGTCAGCACCCGCTCCACGTTCAGGCCCTCGGCGGTCGCGGGGCCGGTGATCGCGTCCCGCAGCTCGTCCCGGTTCATCGGTCCGACCAGCAGGTTCGCGCGGCTGACCGCCTCGGCCAGCCTCGGGTGGGCGCCGCAGTGGCCGTAGAAGTCACCGCGTACGGCGATGGCCACGCGCAGTCGGCTCTCAGGAGCGCGGGCGCGCAGCAGCAGGTCGAGGAAGCGATCGCGTTCCGCCCGGTCGTGGCAGAGGGTGAACAGTTCCTCGAACTGGTCGACGATCACCCAGGTGTCCAGGTCACCGTCCTTGGGGACGAGAGCTTCCTCGTGCGTACGCGAGGGCCGCTCCCCGGGCGTGACCACCCGGATCACCGCCGGGCGGTCGGTGCCCTGGGCCTGCCGCAGCACCGGGATCAAACCGGCCCGCAGCAGCGACGACTTGCCACTGCCGGAGGGGCCGAACACGGCCGCGAACCGGCGTGCGCGCACCAGCTCCAGCAGCTCGCCGACCTGTTTGTCCCGGCCGAAGAACAGGTCGCTGTCACCTGGCTCGTAGCGGGCCAGCCCCCGGTACGGGGCCCGGTCCTCGGCAGAGGGCGCCCGCACCTGCGCATCCGCCTCCCGCCAGTACCGCTCCCACTCGTCCGGGTCGGCGTCCAGTACCCGGGCGTACGCCCGCACCACCGCCAGTGAGGGCAACTGGTCGCCGGCCGCCGCCTGGGACAGGGCGGTCGTCGAGTAACCCGCACGCGCGGCCATCTCGCGGTACGGCGGCTTTCCGGCCTTCTCGCGCAACAGGCGCAGTTCGTGCGCCAGCCGCTGCACGGGGCCGGCGTGGGGGTCCACCGGCTTCTCGCGTCGTCCCACCGGGCGGTACCTTTCGACCTGCAAACACTCGGGTGATCGGCGCTCAACGTATGCTCGACCGCCGGCGGAGGCAATTCCCGCCCGTTGTGAGGACGAGGCACGTCACGCACCCGTTCCCGGTGGGGGTGTGTTGATCTCGGATTCCGGTGATGCGCAGGGTGGAAGTCCACAGTCGCGAACGCCCACGCGTCCGTCCGAACGCCGGCACCGCTGGGCCGCCCTCGCCGCGCGGCGGCATGATCAACCCGCTCGTCGAACGATCGCGGCAGGCGCACGCGGCACGTCGCCGATGTCCGGTCCGAGCCGGACGTCAGGGTGTCCGCTGGTGGGGGTGTCAACTGCCGGAGGGCTGCGCCTGCTTTCGCACGCGGAAGCGGAGCATCGTGACGGCGCCCGCCTGGGTGTTGCTGAAGGGTTCCAGGTCGATCCTGTCGAGGCCTGGGGGCGAGAAGCGGACACCGTCGCCGAGCAGCACCGGTAGGACGTACACCAGGATCTCGTCGACGAGCCCGCGCCGCAGGCACTGGGCGGCCACGTCAGCACCGAGGATCTCCAGGTTCCTGCCGCCCGCGGCGCTGCGTGCCGTGGCTACGGCTTCCTCGAGTCCGCAGGTCAGGAACGTGACGGTAGGGTCCGGCTTGTCGGGAGGCTCGTGGGTGAGGACGAACTGTGCTCCCCCGTCGTAGGCGGTGTCCTGCTCGGCCATACGCTTGGCGACCTCGTACGTGCCCCGGCCGACGAGCATGGCGCCCGTGGCCGCCATGACCTCCGGGAAGACATCCGCGGTGAGGTACTCGGCGATCCAGTCCATCGCGTGACCAGGACCGGCGATGAACCCGTCCAGCGACATCGCCCTGTTCACGACCACTTTGCCGGTGCTGGCGCCGATGCCGGTGCTCACATCACTCATGCGTCTTCTCCAAGGATTTCTGGAGGCCCGAGGTCGAATCATAGGTCGGCCGGTGGGGGCGACGGGGGAGTCACATGCCTGTCCGCGGTGTCCTGATGTCAGGCAGCCGCGGCCAGCACTGCCGCGAGGCCCTCTTGCAGATCTTTGACGAAATACTCGGGAACCTCCAGCGACGGGAAATGCCCTCCGATGTCGGGCGAACTCCATCGGACGATTTGTCGATACCGCTCCTGTGCCCAGGGGCGGGGACACTTCTCGATGTCGCGGGGATACATGCTGATTGCTGACGGGACGTCGACCCGAAGTTCGGGGTCCAGCGAGTTGTGGCTTTCGTAGTAGATGCGGGCCGACGATGCGCCGGTCCGCGTCAGCCAATACAGGGTGACGTTGTCAAGAACGCTGTCTATGAAAATCGTCTCGAACGGGCTGTCTTCGGTGTCTGTCCACTCGGCGAACTTGTCTAGGATCCAGGCAAGAAGCCCGACCGGTGAGTCGACGAGTGAGTAGCCGATGGTCTGCGGTCGGGTCGCCTGCTGCTTCGCGTACGCCGCGCGGTGGCGCCAGAAATCGCGGGTTTCCTCGGTCCACCTGCGTTCGACCGCCGTCAGCCCGTCCGTTGTCAACCCGGGCGGTGCCTCCGCGAACGTCGTGTGGATGCCGAGAACGTGCGCCGGGAACCTGCCGCCGAGAACCGTGGTGATATTGCCTCCCCAGTCGCCGCCTTGGGCTACGAACTTGCTGTAGCCGAGCCTTCCCATCAGTTCCACCCACGCGGCCGCGATCTTTTCGGTCCCCCACCCGGTGGTGGCCGGCTTGTCGCTGTAACCAAATCCTGGTAGCGACGGGATCACGACGTGGAACGCCGGTGCGGCTGCATCTTTCGGATCCGCCAGCTCGTCTACTACATCGATGAACTCGGCGATGCTGCCCGGCCAGCCGTGCGTCAGGATCAGAGGAGTGGCGTCTGCGCGCGCGGATCGGCGGTGCAGGAAGTGGATTCCCAGATCATCAATGGTCGTGCGGAACTGGCCGATACGGTTGAGGCGCTCTTCGAACGACCGCCAGTTGTAGCCGGTGCGCCAGTAGTTCACGACATCGACGAGGTCGGCGAGAGGAACACCTTGTTCCCATCGGCGAGGGTCAGGCGCGGCGCGACGGACCGTCTCGGCCTCCGGCAGCCGTGCCGCGGCTAGTCGCGCGCGCAGATCGTCGAGATCAGCGTCAGTTTCGTGGGCTTCGAATGCTTGGACCTCGCTGGTTGGAAGGGGCATGAGGCCTCCTGGCCGTCGCGGAACCGGCTACGATCTGTCGGGAACCGGCTAAGACGGTTCTAGCAGTTCTTCGAGCCGTGCGGCAACCCGCTAAGGTGGTTCCATGCGTGCTGCGTTCCCTGACTTCCGCCTCGGCAACGTGCTGGCGACCAGCTTCACGGGGACTCTGTCGGAGCGTCATGGCAACGCTGTGGAGCGCATTCCCACACCACACCGACTCATCGACTGGCTGGCAGTGAACGGCCTCGCCGTGGACTCCTGCACCACTGCCCAGCTCGACCTCGCACGGGAACTGAGGGAGTCGATTCACGCCACCGCGACAGCGGCCGCGCTCCAGGACGCTCTCCCTGCGTCTGCTGTCCAAGTCATCAACGACCGCAGCGCTCAGGGTCGGGCCGCGGCGATCCTGACGCCCGAGGGCGAGCGGCGATGGCGGCTCAGCTCGGCCTCCTGCGTGGAGGATGCCCTCAGCGTGATCGCCGCCGACGCGATCAGCATCATCGCAGGCGAGCGAGACGGAAAATTGGCCTTGTGCGCATCACCGACCTGCCTGGCCGCCTTCTTCGACACCAGCCAAAGCCGCACTCGCAAATGGTGTGACATGAACACGTGTGGGAATCGTCAGAAGAAGGCGCGCTTCCATGCCAACCAGCGCAAAAACCCCAGATCGGCGGAGTGAGGGATGAGTGCCACTTCTGGCGTCGTTCCCCTGGTCAGGAATCGAACTCGTCCTTGAGGTGGCCCCAGGTCCGGTAGAGGGCTGCGTGGGAGATGCGCTCACCGGAGCCGACCGTTACGAGTTCTGCGTTTGACGACAGCCCGGCGCGGGGCTGCACTGGATTCATGGACGCTGTGGTGACTCCGTCCTAGGGAGAGCAGCGATGACTACCCTGGAGAGTTTCGACCTTCTGCAGCCGTACAAGATCGCCGAGGAGACGTTCGTCATCCCGTGGGCCCTTGAGGCCCCGCCGGTCGGCCACTTCCCGATGAACTCGATGGTGATCCGGGGGACCGAACCTGTCCTCGTGGACACCGGGGCGCCCGCAGTGCGCTCCCAGTGGCTGGAGGCAGCCTGGTCCATCGTGGATCCCCTGGACGTACGGTGGATCTTCCTCACCCACGACGACCGCGACCACGCCGGCAACCTCCTGGCGGTCCTCGCGGAATGCCCGAACGCGACCCTGCTGACGACATGGTTCTCCATCGGCCGCATGGCCGACGAGTGGGAGACTCCCATCAACCGGTGCCGCTTCATGACCGATGGCGACACGATAGACGTGGGCGATCGCACCCTGGTCGCCAAGCGACCACCCTTGTACGACAACCCCACCACCCGGGCCCTCTTCGACCCCAAGGCCAGCGTCCTGTGGGCGGTGGACACCTTCGCCACGAACGTGCCGACCCCTATGCCTGAAATGGCGGCGCTGTCGCGGGACGAATTCCGCGACGGCCAGTTCTTCGGCGGAAGACTGGTCTCCCCCTGGGTCGCCCTGCTGGACGCCCAGAAGTTCGGGACGGTCGTCACCGACTTCCAACACCTGAACGCCGAGGTCATCGCCGGCTGCCACTGCCCGGTCCTCCGCGGAGCCCAGATCCCCGAGGCCTACGACCTCCTCCGCCAGCTCCCCGGAATCCCACCGTGGGAAGAGTTCACCCAGACCGACCTGGACCAGTGGATGGCGGTTGCCGAGAGCTCGGTTCCGCCGGAGCAGCCGCGGCCGTCGGGCACGTGAGCGGCTCTGCCGCGCCTGCGTTGGGATCTGCTGTACTCCGGCGCTTACGACCAGGAACCTGCCGCTCGGCTAGGCCGTGCTGAGAACCGGGGTCCGTGTCTCGCCTCGTGCCGTGATGATCTCGGTGTGGGGCGAGGGGATCTTTCAACCCCTGGGATCTGGTTCTAGCATGACAAGTTGACGGCTTTTGGAGCGCGGCAGTGGTCAGCCTGATGCCGCCTGCGAACTCAACCTGGTGAGGAGCGTAGGTGCCCCACCTGATCAGCACTGTTGATGTCCGTCCGCGGGTGTCATACCGGACCATCCAGATCGGCCCCATCCTCTTCGAGGAAACGCCGGCGGAAGACGACGTGGTTCAGATCCCTGGGGACGGCTGGAGCCTGACGTCCAGCGACAACGACTTCTACCCTCTGGTGCGTTTGGAGACGTGGGACGGCCCCGCGCCCAAGCCGACGGGAGCTTGGAACTACGAACGTGCCTTCCGTTCTCGTATGGCCGACCGCCTCGCGGTCGTCGACTTGAACGGTGTCGACTACGGAGAGATCGCGCTGCGGCCCGGGCGGTACCACCTACGCCTGCTCTGCCGAGGGCGCGATCACCTGGAAGCCCCGCTCGCCCTCGATCCCTTCCCGCCAGACGGGCCTCACGAGGATCCACTTGAGGTATGGGTTGTCCAGATGTGGCCGGATCGCTGAACTGGTTCCTCAACTCCTCGACCGTTGTAGGGCGATCAGCGTCTTCTCGCGTCGGACGGTTCTACCCACGTCACAGCGGGGCGCCCGGCTCCTGCTCGTCGTACCGGGTCGCCGTCCGGGCCCCCGGCTGGCGAGGTTCGGTGCTCTGGCGGGACGGATGTGCTGGCGGGCCTCCTGGCCACAGAGACCGGGCGCTCGACCTACTGCGACGACCTGGAAGGCGAGGGCGTCGAGTTTCTCCGCAGGCGCTCCGGGATGGCGTGACTGCGCTCAGTCAGCCTGGCCCGGCCCGCTGGAACGCCACAGGTTCTCAGGCCCGGCGCCAGGTGCTCAGGCGCGATGCCGAGCGCCGTGCCCCCTCGGCGTGCAGGTGACTGCTCTCGCCAGTGCGGTGCGGCGCGTAGGGCCGCGGGACGGTCAGGTGGGTCAGGTAGGTCGATGGCCTTGATGAGGGCTGCCCGCACGGGTGCACGGGCGGCCCCGGCCCACACAGGGGGCGCGTGGGTTGGGGGCCGCCCGAGCCGTCGGCGGGGGGAGTGCCGTCGGCTGGGATCGAGTCTCGACCTGCGGAAAATTGGTCAGTAGCCCCGCACGGGTACTGAAAAACCGGAGCAGCCTCTGTTCGTGCGAGGAATCGGCCGTTCAGCCGGTGTGTGCGGGCCGCCGCGTCGCGGATGGTGGCCTTTCGGCTGATCCCGCTGTGTCGACGCGAGGTTAGGGTCGCGCCGTGGATCTCCTGAGCAGCGTGCGCGCCTTCGGCCTGTCTCCCGGACCGGACGGCCGTCGGCGGGGCCTCCCGAAGGCGTTCGGTGTCGCTCTCCTGTTGCCAGCGGCAGCTGTCGACCTGCTGTGGGCCGGCGTCGAGGGTGGTTCGTGGTGGCCTCAGCTGGTGGTGCTGCCGATCGGTCTGGCGGCGCTCCTGTGGCCCGCAGCCCGACGGCCGCAGTGGCTCACCGTGCCGGTGCGCACCGGCGTGCCCGCGTTCCTCTCCGGTGCCGTGACGGCGGCCGTGTACCTGTGGGGCAGGGAGGCGGTGGCCGGACCCGGTGAGCTCGCGGTCCTGCTCTGCCTGCTTGTGATCGCGGTGCGGGACTGCCCCGTGCGGTGGGCGGTGATGTGCGGTGTCGTGGGCGGTGTGGCGCTTCTGGCGCTGCCCTACAGGTGGGCACCCGGCGACCCGTCGGTCAACCCGTTGGGAATGCTGTGGCCGGCCGGAGCGGCCGCCGGCCTCGCCGGCTACCTGCGTGCGCTGGACCACCGTCGCCGCGTGGCGATCACCGAGACCCAGCGGTCCGAACGCCTGGCCATGGCGGCCGACCTGCACGACTTCGTGGCTCATCACGTCACAGGGATCCTGGTGCAGACGCAGGTGGCCCAGCAGTTGGCCATGACGGACCCGGAGCGTCTGAGCGGGATCCTGAAGGATGTCGAGCGCGCCGCAACCGAGGCGCTGACCTCCATGCGTCGCACTGTCGCTCTCGTGCGCGAGGCCACTGAGGCCGGGAGCATCGACCATGGCCCGAGGGGCGATCTCGCCGCCCTGCCCCAGCTGGTGGAGGGCTTCGGCGGGCCCGTCGGTCCCAAGGCCACGCTGCGCCGCGACCCCGCGGTGCCGGACCAGCTGCCCCACGAGGTGCAGGCCGCCGCCTACCGGGTCGTCCAGGAAGCGCTGACCAACGTGCGGCGTCACGCCGCCGACGCCACCGAGGTGACGGTCGCTCTGGCCTACGACGGCCGCGCGCTGGAGGTGACGGTGCGCGACGACGGCCGTGGCGGCACCCGGTTGCCACCTGCCGCACGCGGCGGCGGCTTCGGCCTGGTCGGGCTGACCGAGCGCGTCACCGCGCTCGGCGGCGAACTCCGTACGGGACCCCGCTCCGACTGCCGGGGCTGGGACATCACGGCGATCCTGCCGGTGGGGAAGACGTTGTCGTGACCGCCCGCCTCGGCCCGACGGCGGCACGCCGCAGACGGCGGCAGGGCGGCCGCTCCTTGCTGTGACCGTTGTCGTGTGAAGGCGACCAGCGCGCGGCGGCGCAGCCCCTGCGGGCCTGCCTCCGGCCGGGCGGGAGCCTCCGACTCGGTGAGCGGACTCCTCCGCCTGGCGTTCCCCGTCGTACGCGCGGCGCATGCCGTGCCGCTCGCGTCGACGGAACCGCCGGGGCCCTGTCAGCGGGACCCTGACGCTCCTCCATCCACCGTTCGGCCGAGGGCCCGCCCCTGCGAGCCGATCGTTTGTGGCCGTTCGACCGAGGCGGCGGTCCCCTCGCGAGGAAAGAGTGGAGCCCTGTCCACGTGCCCGACCGTATGCGTACGGCGACGGCGGTTCACGCATGCCTCCGCCCTCTCGCGGCCCGGCCGCGTGGGCTCTTCAGATGACCGGAACAGGGGAGATGAGCATGGTGATCCGGGTGGTCGTCGTGGACGACCAGGACATGGTGCGTTCGGGGTTCGCGGCGTTGCTGTCGGCGCAGAGCGACATCGACGTCGTGGGGGAGGCGCCCAACGGCCGGCTCGGCGTCGAGGTCAGCCGCAGTACCCATCCCGACGTGGTGCTGATGGACGTACGCATGCCGGAGATGGACGGGCTGGAGGCGTCACGGCAGCTGCTCGATCCGCCGCCCGGTGTGGTGCACCGCCCCAAGGTGCTCATGCTCACCACCTTCGACATCGACGACTACGTCTACGCGGCCCTGCACGCCGGGGCCAGCGGTTTCCTGCTCAAGGACGCCCCGGTCGCCGAACTCGTGCAGGCGGTACGGGTGATCGCGGCCGGTGAGGCGCTGCTCGCCCCGTCCGTCACCCGACGCCTCATCGAGGACGTGGCACGGCGCCGCCCCGCCCAGCGCCGGGACGCGCGCGTGCGGCTGAACGGTCTCACGCCTCGTGAGACAGAGGTTCTCGTGCTCGTCGCGCAGGGCCTGTCGAACGCGGAGATCGCCGCGAGGCTGGTGGTGGCCGAGCAGACCGTCAAGACCCACATGAGCCGGCTGCTCGCCAAGCTCGGTGCCCGCGACCGGGCGCAACTCGTCGTGCTGGCGTACGAGTCGGGGCTGGTCACCCCGGAGAGGCCCCACCCGGCCTCGCGCACGTAGCACCCCGGTGTGACACCGGATTTGGCACCTGGGTGTGACGTGCCGTGCCCCGTCCGGGCTTTAGCGTCACCGCGCCCTGACCAACCGGTTTCGCACGGAGCGCTCATGCACCAGATCATCGACATCGACCACATCGTCCGGCTCTACCGCACGTACGCCCACGATCTCGACCGCGTCCGCGAGCAGCAGCGGGAGCTGCTCGCGCCGCCGACCTCGCTGAAGGCCCAACTCGACGACATCGAGGCGGAGATCACCTACCTCCTGCTGCGCGAGGCCCGCCCGGAGACGGTGGTGGAGATCGGCACCTTCCACGGCTGGTCCACCACCTGGATCCTCCAGGCACTGAAGGACAACGGCACCGGCCACCTCTACTCGTACGACATCGTGGACCACGTCGCGCGCAACGTACCGGAGCGGCTCTCCACCGGCCGCTGGACGTTCACGCAGGGCGACGCGCGGGAGAACCTGGAGAAGATCCCGGACACCGCGGACTTCCTGTTCATCGACGCGGCGCACTCCGCGAGCTTCGCCCGCTGGTACATACGCGAGCTGTTCCCGCGCATGAGGCCGGGCATCCCGGTGTGCGTCCACGACGTCTTCCACGGCCGCAGGCCGCTGCCGTTCACCGAGGGCGCGGTCGTCCTGCGCTGGCTCGCCGAACAGGAGAACACCTGCTTCACCGCCTCCCGGGCGCACGCCCCCGAGATCCACCACCGTCTGAACGACGTCAAGCGGAGCCTCGCTCTGGGCCATGCCCTCCGCGACAGCAGGGACAACCCCATGATCTTCTTCACCCTGCGCTGAAGCTGTCGTACGGAGCGCACCGCCGCATGGCCGGCGGGCAGGGCCTACGCCCTCCCGCCGCCGGACGGAGAGCTCGGATTCCCGGGCTGCTCAGCCCAGTTCGGCCAGTCGCCGTACGGCTGGGGCGGCGAAGGTCTCCATCCACCGAGACGTGGCGTCCAGGTGCGGCGAGATGATGACCGTGTCGATGCCGAGCTTGCCGTACGGCTCGACGTCATGGGTGAAGGCGTCCAGGTCCTCCCGGGTGGCGGCCGATCCCGAGTACGTGATGGTGCGGCGGATGGTGTCGTGGTCGCGGTCCGTCTCGTCGCAGTGGGCGCGCAGCACGTCCGGCTTGTGCGCGACCTCCTCGGGCGAGGTGGCGAACAGGTTGCACGCGTCGGCGTACCGGGCGACGAGCCGCAGCGTCTTCCTCTCGCCCCCGCTGCCGATCATGATCTCCGGATGCGGAGCGCTCACCGGCGGCGGCACGCACAGGGTTTCGGCCAGCTGGTAGTAACGGCCCTCGAAGGGGCCGTTGTTGTCCGGGTCCCCCATCTGCCGGCAGATCCGCAGGGCCTCCTCCAGCCGTTCGAAACGCTCCGCGAGCGGCGGACAGGGCACGCCCAGGCCATGGTGCTCGCGGTCGCCACGCCGCTCCGATGCGCGACGCTTGCGCGCCGGTCATGTGCGTCGTGCCGCGCAGACCTGGTCCTGTCGTGGGCGACCGGTCGTGTCCAGCGCCGCCAACCGGATCGAGGGCAGGTTCCCGAGGGCCGCACAGGGGCATTCGTCTCGTCCCGCTCACCGAGGGCGCTGTCCGGCGCACCGGCCCGCCACGCGGTGGTCAAGTCGCCCCGTCCTCGTTCCCGTTGGCCGGCCGGTGTCCCAGAGCGACTCTCCCTGGACCTCCATGACGAGGGTGCCCGAACCGTTGGTGAGGGTGCCTCTGCTGCGGACGACTGCGGTGCCGTCGTCTCGGGGCCGGACCTCCATGATCTCCATCGCGCCGTGCAGCACGTCCCCGGGCCGGACCGGCGCCCGCATACGCAGCGAACTGATCTCCCGGCCGGCTGGCCAAGCCGCAGCTGACCGTGCACACCACGGGCGACGGCCTCATCCCGGTACAGGCGGAGAGCGCCTATCGTCGCGCCGTCAGCGCTGCGGGCGCCGCACCCCTGCTGCGGCAGGCCTTCGTCGAGAACGCCGGCCACTGCACGTTCAGCGCAGGCGAAGGGGTGGCCGCTCTGCACGCCCTGGAGACCCGCATCGCCACGCGCCATTGGCGGGGAGCCGACCCTGCCAACCTCAACGCCCGTGCCGCGGAGGCCGATCCGTCCGGGGCGGCACGTTACGCGACCTACCGGCCCGCGCAGTACCCACGCCCTTACGACCTGGCCCACCCCGCCGACCGCCACCGGCCCTGACGCCACACCACGCCACCCACGCGCCCGCCGTACCCGCGAGGGCGACTGCCGCCTGGCAGTTGCTCATGGAGCCGGCACCAGCGGCCGCTACGCTGCTGTCTCGTGCAGCAGACGCGTCTCGACACTGCTCGGATCCGGGCGGCCCGCCGGGTGATCGACCCGGTCTTTCTCGACACTCCGATGTACCGCTGCGAGGCGCTGGAACCCGGCCTCGGGTGCACGGTGAGCATCAAGCTCGAAACGGCGAACCCGGTCCGCAGTTTCAAGGCCCGCGGCACCGAGCTGGTCGCCGGCATGCTCGCCGGGCATGCCTCGCGAGCCGTGGTGTGCGCGAGCGCGGGCAACCTCGGCCAAGCCCTCGCGTGGTCCGGTCGCGGCCGGGGGCTCGACGTCACCGTCGTCGCATCCCGCTTCGCGACGCGGGCCAAGCTCGATCGCATCCGCGCATGGGGCGCCGGGTTGGAGCTGGTGGACGGCGACCACGAGATGGCTCGTGAGCGGGCGGCGGCCATCGCACGGTGTGACGGCATCCGGCTGGTCGAGGACAGCCTGGACATCGAGACCTGCGAGGGCGCGGCGACCATCGGCCTGGAACTGGTGGACACCGAGCCGTCGTTCGACACCGTCCTGATCGCTCTCGGCGGTGGGGCGCTGGCCACCGGCGTGGGGCATGTCATGAAGGCACTGGCACCCGCAGTGGAGGTGATCTGCGTCCAGCCGCTGGGCGCACCGGCACTGACGCACTCGTGGCGTGGACGACGTGTCGTCACCACCGACTCGACCGACACCATCGCTGACGGCGTCGCGGGGCGGCGTCCCATCCCGGCCGTTTTGGACGACCTCCTCCTGGTCGCCGACGACGCCGTCCTGGTCCAGGAGGCGTCGATCATCGCCGGAATGCGGATGCTCCTTGACCACGCCGGCCTGGTCGTCGAACCCTCGGCCGCGCTCGGCATCGCGGCGATCCTCGAAGACCGAGACCGCTTCGCCGGCCGACATGTCGTCACCATCGTGTGCGGCAGCAACGTCGACGTGGACGCCTACCATCGCTGGGTAGGCGCGGCTCCCCTCCACACGCCCTGACTCACACCGGCAGCCCGGAACTGGGCGAAGTCGCTCGCCAGCCGCTCGTCAGCCGCTTTTCAGCCGCCCGCCGCCTGGGTCACCTCCGCGGGGTCCACCCCGGTCAGTTCGACGACGCGGTGCGGCGGCACGCCGGCGGCCAGCGCGCGACCGATCAGGCCGTCCCGGCCCTCCGCGCTGTCGCGGTAGGCGAGCAGCTCCTCCTCGACCTGGGCGAGCGGCTCCGGCACCAGCCGGTGGCGGACACGGCTCAGTTCCTCGTCGCTCAACGGGACGGGCAGCCGTTCCGCTCCCTCGGGGATGGCCGCTGTCTCCTCCGGCGGCAGCAGACGCAGGTGCGGGGAGGTCGGTGTGCTTCCCTGCGCGTCCAGCCACGCGCGTACCGCGGGAGTCTCCATGCACGCGAGATCGTCGACGGCGGCGGGGGTCACGCCGAGCGGCGCGGACGGGTCTTCGAGCAGGAACAGGTAGGCGTCGTCGGTCATCCTCGGCTCACTCTCGACAGGGACTGATCGACGTCCCAATACCCCGCCGCGGCCGAATTACCGTCGGCTCACCGGCCCCGAGTCGCCGTGGTCGGGAACGCGTCAGTCTGTTGGGCGATCACACCCGCGGGCCCCGCGGGCCGACCCTGCGGCGGGCGTCAGCTCACAGGAACCGACGGATCGGCTGCACGGCCGCTTCCCGAGCTCTCTGCACGACGGAGCGTCTTCTCCAGCGGCCGGGCCGGATGGGTTCGCTCACCGCGAGGTCCGCTTCGAAGTGTTCGTCGAGGGTGGCGGTGAACTCCTCGTCGAGCACGGCGAGCATGACCTCCTCGTCGTGGTCGAGGGAGCGGCGGTTGAAGTTGGTCGAGCCGATCAGAGCGGCGACACGGTCGACGGTGATGACCTTGGCGTGCATCATCGTCGGCTGGTAGTGGTAGATCTTCACGCCGCAGGCGGTGAGTTCCTCGTAGTGGTGCTGGCCGGCCACCTGGCAGACACGCTTGTCCGTGTGCGGGCCAGGCAGCAGGATCTCCACCGCGACCCCGCGCCGGGCGGTGGCGCACAGCAGCTCGACGAAGTACGCGTCCGGCGAGAAGTAGGCGGTGGCCAGGCGGAATCGCTCCTCGGCGGATTCCAGCATGACGCGGATCAGGGTCTGCATGTCCTGCCAGCCGAAGCTCGCAGAGCCGCGCACCACCTGCACGATCGCGCTGCCCTGCGGGCGGTGCTCGACGAACCGGTCCCGTTCGTCGAAGAGTTCTTCGTGGCATTCGGCCCAGTTCTGCGCGAAGGCCGCGGCCATTCCGTCCACCGCGGGCCCGCGGACCTCGACGTGCGTGTCGCGCCACTCGTTCTCGTTGCGCGCGTCGCCGCACCATTCCTGGGCGATGCCCACCCCGCCGGTGAACGCGGTCTCCTCGTCGACGACGAGGACCTTCCGGTGACAGCGGTGGTTCTGTTTGAGCGGTGAGAGGTACAGCGGCTTACGGAACCAGGCCACCTGCACTCCGGCCCGCTCCATCGTCTCCAGTTGCTCGGTCTCGATCAGCCGGCTGCCGAACCCGTCCAGCAGCAGCCGCACCCGCACACCGGCGCGGGCCCGCTCCGCGAGGGCCTGGGCGAACTCGCGGGCGATGTCCCCCCTCCAGTACACGAACGTCATCATGTCCACCGTGTGCTCGGCACGGCGGATCGCGTCCAGCATCGCGGCGAAGATCTCATCACCGTTACGCAGCGGGGTGAGCGCGTTGCCTTCGGTCGCCGCGACCCCTATCAGACGCTCCAGACGTCGACGTATCCGCGCGACGCGGTACTCGGCGGACGGTGTGCCCGGCACTTCGGGGGTCAGCTCGGGCGGCTCTTGCGTACTGGTCATGGCATCCCCCGGCCGGAACGCGAGGCGGAAACGTGGCAGGCCGCGGTGCCCGGTCCGGCGCGGGCGGAGCAGCCAGCCGACTGTACTCGGTGCCCACGGCCACGGCGCCGCCGAGCCCGTGCGGCCCCACCGCCCCTGGAACTCCTCGACAGCCGAGGAGTGCGCCGTCGGCGCCCTCGGCGGGGGTGGCTCCTGAAGGTGCAACATCGGGGACGCCGGCGGCCTGGTGACCGATCCTTTCCTGCGCCTTTCCCATGGCTTGGCGTGAGGGTCACGGCATGCGGGGCACGCGGGAAGCATGACAGCGAACGATTCCCGCCAAGGCACCGCACTCCTCTACGACCCTCTGCGCAACAAGGGGACCGCGTTCAGCGCGACGGAGCGGGCAGAGCTCGGCCTGGACGGGCTGCTGCCGCCTGCTGTGGAGACCCTGGACGACCAGGCCGACAGGGCGTACGCGGCGTTCCTCGGCTACGACAAGCCGCTGAACCGGCACATCTACCTGCGCCAGCTCCAGGACACCAACGAGGTGCTGTTCCACCGGCTGGTCACCCGCCACCTCGAGGAGATGCTTCCGGTCGTCTACACCCCGACGGTCGGCGAGGCGTGCCGCCGCTTCAGCGAGATCTACCGCCGCCCGCGTGGGCTGTTCCTGTCGTACGAGGACCGGCACCGCTTCCGGGAGATCCTGCGCAACCGTCCACACGACGACGTGGACGTCATCGTCGTCACCGACGGCCAGCGCATCCTGGGCCTGGGCGACCAGGGAGTGGGCGGCATGGGCATCCCGATCGGCAAGCTCAGCCTCTACACGGCGATCGGCGGCATCCACCCCGCTCGTACGCTGCCGATCCTGCTGGACGCCGGGACGGACAACGAAGAGCTGCTGAACGACCCGCACTACCTGGGCCGCCGCGAGCGCCGGGTGACCGGGGACGAGTACGACGGACTGGTGGAGGCGCTGGTGGCGGCCGTGGAGGCCGAGCTGCCGGGGACGCTGCTGCAGTGGGAGGACTTCGCGACGGCGCACGCGCGGCGCATCCTCACCCGCTATCAGGACCGGCTGCTGACCTTCAACGACGACATCCAGGGCACCGCCGCGGTCGCGCTCGGCGCACTGACCACGGCGACGCGGGTGGCGGGGACCCGGCTCGCCGACCAGCGGATCGTGATCCTCGGCGCGGGCTCCGCCGCGATCGGCGTGGCCGACATGATCCGTAGCGCGCTGGTCGACGACGGCGTGCCGGAGGAGGAGGCCGTCTCCCGCTTCTGGTTCGTGGACGTCGACGGGCTGCTGACCGGCTCCCGTGACGGGCTGACCGACGAACAGCGGGTCTACGCCCGCGCCGACGAGCACGAGTCGTACGGCCTGGCCGAGGTGGTGGACCGGGTCGAGCCGACCGTGCTGATCGGGCTGTCCACTGCCCATGGCGCCTTCACGGAGGAGATCGTGCGGCGGATGGCGGCCTCCTGCGACCGGCCGGTGATCTTCCCCCTGTCCAACCCGACCTCCCACGCCGAGGCCGACCCGGCCGACCTGGTGCGCTGGACGGACGGCAGGGTGCTGGTCGCCGCAGGCTCCCCGTTCCCGCCCGTGACGGTCGACGGCCGCGAGGTGCCGGTCGCGCAGGCGAACAACGTGTACGTCTTCCCGGCCATCGGCCTGGCGGTCACCGCGAGCCGGGCCACCCGGGTCACGGACCGGATGATGGTGGCTGCCGCCCGTGCGGTAGGTGACTGCGCCGCCCGGTTCGCCCCGGACGACGGTGACGCCCCCGCTCCGTTGCTGCCGCCGCTACGGGAAATGCGGGACGCGGCCCGGGAGATCGCGGTGGCCGCAGCGAGGGCGGCGGTGGAGGACGGCGTTGCTCCGAAGGCCACGGAGGAGGAACTGCGTGCGGCTGTCGAGGCTGCCCAATGGAGCCCTCAGTACGCACAGTGACGCGTGCCGTGCCCGCTCGTCGGGGACGTCCGAGAGTTCGGGGAGGCACGCATGCCGGCGGTTCGGCGAGCCGGACGCGCCCCCGGCCCGCCGGGGGCCCGTCGGCCGGTGACGGGCCGGGCCGCACACCGGAAGTCCGTGCGTGCCTTCCCGCCCTGATGTCGGCTGCCTGGATTCCCCAGTCCGAGTGCTTCTCCCAAACTCGTTGTGGTTCATGGTCGTTGCTCTCTGGTGGGGGCCGGTTTCCCGGTGTAGCGTCGCTTCCAGCTGTCGTGGTTCGCAGGACCTGCCCGCGCTTTGGCGCGGGCGCTTTGCTGTGCAGTGCCGGACCAGGGCGATCACCTCCAGGACCGCGCGGTGCGGTTCCTGACACCGACTGAGAGGCACCAGCATGGCCAGCGGAACCGTCAAGTGGTTCAACGCCGAAAAGGGCTTCGGCTTCATCGCCCAGGACGGCGGTGGACCGGACGTCTTCGCGCACTACTCCAACATCAACGCCTCCGGCTTCCGTGAGCTGACCGAGGGCCAGGCCGTCACTTTCGACATCACCCAGGGCCAGAAGGGCCCCCAGGCGGAGAACATCACCCCCGCCTGACCCCTGGCCGTCCCCGGGCCGGCACCGGCCCGGGGACGGGCACAACTCCTGCAGGTCGCCGCCGCGTTGACAACGGTGCGGCGACGGCAGCTCCCTGCCGCGGCCTAACCTGGCCGAGTCGCGGCGGAACGCGACACACCAGGTCAGGTGATGCGTCCGGTGATGCGGGCAGGCACCCGACTGATGCGGGCAGGCACCCGACACGGCCTGCCCGCTCCGGCCGGCGGTACCGACCTCGGCGGCGAAGCACGAAACATGCCGCTGCCGACGGTCGCTCCAGGAGGCGGGCGCCAATCGGCGCAGCGCCGTTCCAAGGCTTCACGCGGCTGGAGTGCTGTTCGCTGCCGGCCATGAATCGGCGCGGAGAATTGGGGCGGGCACCTCGTGGTTTCGGCGGCGCGAGCCCTCAGGCCGCACGTTCATCAGAACCGACACAGCACGTCACCTTCTGCCGGAAAGCGATGTGGGCAGAACGCTCCTGCCACCGGCGGTGACCTCGGTGGGTGTCCGGCCGAGATGAGCGGTGATCCGTTTTCCTCGGGCGTGGGGTGAGACGACGACTCGGTCGCTGACCGTGTGTACGAGGTGCAGCCCGTGGCCACCGATGCGGGACGGGTCGTTGTGCCTGACCGTCGGTTCGTCGGTGGACGTGTCCCACACGGTGATCGTCAGTTCTGCTCTGGTCAGACGCACGATCAACCCGCAGCGGCCGGGGGCGTGCCGGATCGCGTTGGTGACCAGTTCGCTGACGGTGAGTTCGGCGTCCAGGGCTAGAGGGGCTGGGACAGGGGTCCGGCCGGTATGCCGGACGCGGGCGAGAAGAGCGCGCAGGACCTGGCGCGCGTCGAGGGCGCGGGCCGCGCCTTCGGCCCACACCGCGCTGCAGCGCAGCGTGGCGTTCTCGTCCCTGCCCTGCTCATCTGCCGCCTGCTTCATAAGCGGGATGACCATGTGCGTTCTTTCGTTGTGGTCGCCGCTCCGGGCGGCTTTCGGTCGTGCGTATACCCGGGAGCCGACCATGCACACCGTTCGACGGGGCATCCGCTGGTGGGCCCGGTGCGCGGGCGCACGGCTGCCACCCTTCCCCGGGGACAGCGTGATCGCGACAGGAAGACGGCGGAGCCGAGGTCAGGCGGGTTCGGTGCCTTCGGCCCGGACCCGCTGGGCGACGTCGTGCAGCTTGATGTTGTGGTGCTGGGAGATGCTGCGCAGCACGTTGAAGGCGTCGTCCTCGCTCATCTGGTGACGCTCCATGAGGATGCCCATGGCCTCACCGATGGCGTGCCGGGTGTCCATGGCGTGTTCGAGCTGGTCGATGGTGCGGGCACTGGCCAAAGCCACAGCCGCGTGCGAGGCGAGCAGCCAGCCTGCCGTCTCGATGTCCTCGCCGAACGCTCCAGCGCGGCGGGAGTACAGGTTCAGCGCGCCGAAGTCCTCGTTGTCGGTGTAGAGCAGGACGCCGGTCATGCTGCCCACCCCCAGCTTGCGCACTTCTGTGGCGTACCGCTGCCATGTGGGTTGCGGCTGGGCCATGTCCGGGATCCGGTACACGCGGTCGCCGTCCTTGCGGCGGGCAAGATCGAAGCACGGTCCCTCGCCCAGCTCCCCCTGTAGGCGGTCGGACTCCTTGACCATGTCCCCGCAGGCGGCCAGCGTCACGGCCCGGCCCTTGCGCACCGCGAGGATCCCCGCCGCGTCGCAGCCGTCCACCAGCTTCACGGCAGCCGCCGCGATTGCGTCCAGGGTGGCCTGGACCGAGTCCTGGGCCAGCAGATCCCGCGCCAGCAGCGCCATCTGCTCGGCGTACTCACGCCACTCCATCGCCACCACCCACCTCGGTCACAGTCCAGCCACCGTACCGCTAGAAGTGTTGGTTGGATCATCGCAGGACGACCGGTGGGCCTGGCCCTGCTCCGGTCTGTCGCCACCGGTGGCGACAGGCGTGGTGCCGCACGTATATCGCGTTGTGGGGCCAGGGGCACCGCCGTAGGGTCACCGGCATGTCTCTACGTCTTCGTATGCGTCAAGCACTGCCGGAAGCGATGCGTGCCCGTGACAAGGCGGCGGTGAGTGCTCTGCGCGCGACGCTTGCCGCACTGGACAACGCTGAGGCGGTTCCCGTGGGCGAAGCCGAGCTCCGCGGCGTGGCCCTTGAGCAGTCGCCGGGTGTCGGTGCTACCGAAGCGGCGCGGCGGGAGCTGAGCGAGGGCGGTGTGGTGGACGTCGTGCGCGCCGAGGCCGCCGAGCGACTGGAGGCCGCGGCGCAGTTGACCGCGCCCGCGCACGCGGATCGGGTCGCGCGGCTGCGCGCGGAGGCGGCTGTGCTGCTTCGCTTGCTTGACGGACCCGGCGCCGCATAGGTGCCGCGAGGATGCGCTCGGGGCTGCGGGCGTAGCGGAGCGGATGGCTCCCGATGTCGTCTACGGCGAACATGACGCGACGGATGCCCCACGTGATCATGTGTAGCAGTCGCACCCGGGACCGCAGCCGCAGACGTCGGTCGCGGCCGCCGGTCCCGGCGAAGCGGCGGCCGGAACCGCGCAACAGCCCTTGCCCTGCCAGGCGTCGCGGCCTTCCCTGACCGCGATGGCGGCGATGACGAGGGCGGCGATGGGGTCGGCCCAGGACCAGCCGAGTACGGCGTTGAGGGCCAAGCCGATCAGGAGGACGGCGGAGAGGTAGGTGCACAGCAGGGTCTGCTGGGAGTCGGCGACCGCACTGGCTGAGCCCAGTTCACGGCCGGCCTTGCGCTGGGCCGCGGAGAGGAACGGCATCACGGCCAGGGACAGGGCGGCGATGACGATGCCAGGGACGGAGGGTTCGGCCTCCCCGGTGCCGGCCAGTGCCCGGACCGCGTCGACGCTGACGTACGCGGCGAGCGCGAAGAAGGACAGGGCGATGATCCGCAGGGCGGTCTGCTCCCGCGCCTCGCGCACCGCGTGCTCGCGGGCGGAGAACTGCCAGGCCACCGCGGCGGCGGAGGACACCTCGATGACGGAGTCCAGGCCGAAGCCGATCAGCGCGGTGGAGGAGGCGAGCGTACCGGCGGTGATCGCGACGATCGCCTCGACGACGTTGTAGGCGATGGTGGCCGCGACCAGCAGTCGTATGCGTTTCGCAAGCGCGTCGCGGCGGATCGGAGACAGACCCGTGCCGACGGATATCTCCGCGGTCATCAGCAGCAGCCTCGCGTCTCCGCGTCCGGGCACGTCTTGTCCGCCTCGACCGACACCACGGCGGCGCGCAGGTCGTCCAGCGCTCGTCCGAGGCGCTCGTCGGCGAGCTCGTAGCGGGTACGCCGGCCGACCGGCACCGCGACGACGAGGCCGCAGTCGCGCAGGCATGCCAGGTGGTTCGACAGCCGGGTCCGGGAGATCTCCAAGGCGTCGGCGAGGTCCGCGGGATGGGTGGGCGCCTCACGCAGGGCGAGAAGGATCCGGCAGCGGATGGGGTCGGCGAGGGCGCGGCCGAACCGCGCCAACACCTCGATGTCGGTTGCGAGAGTCAGCACACCGACTACGGTACATGAAAGCTTGAATTCATCAGATCCTGAATCGACCGACATGCGGGTGCCGTCGCCGGCACCGAGTCACCACAGCTCCTGGCCCACGAGGCAGGCGAGCCCCGTCAGGACGGCCAGGAGCAGCGCCGGGAGCGCCAAACTCTTCGCCAGCGTGGTCAGGGCCCACGTGACGTTCGACGCCGACTTTGTGTAGTGGTCCCGTCGCTCGCGCAGGTCGTGGCGGGCGAGCGCGACGAGGACGAGCGCTACCGCAGCGGTGACCAGGGACCATATGAGTGGTGTGAGCACCCCGAGATCGCTGATGTGTGTCTTGAGGTCGCCTCCCTGGCCTTCGTCGGCGCGGCGGTCGATGGCGTCAACCGCCCGTGCGGCGGCCTCGACGAACCCGACGACCGAGGTGACGGCCAGGACGATGGCCACGGTGGCGAAGGCCGGAGCGCGGCGAGACGTGGACGCCACCCGGCTTGTCTGCTCCTCCCGGCCGGTTGGCGCCTTGGTCGATGACGGAGCTGACGATGGAGCTGACGACGGACCGGGTGCCGGACCGGGTGCCGGACCGGATGTCGGACCGGATGTCGGAGCGGGGGTCGGCGACGGAAGCGGAGACGGTGACGGAGCGGTGGCCGGAGGCGGCGACTGGGCGGGGACCGGAGACGGCGACGGATCGGTGGCCGCAGGCGCCTCGGGCGGCGGGGTGTGGACGACGAGCGTCTCCGTCGGCGGCGAGGCGGTCCCCTCGGGTGCCGGCGGTTCGGACGTCGTTTCGGGCTCGTGCGCCGGCTCCACCACCACCTCGACATGAACCACAGCCTCGCCGGCGACGCCCTTCAGCACGACGTCCCCGGCAAGGGGCCCTTGTGTGAAGGTCTCCACGCGGATGTTCAGGCCGGTCGTCGACGGCTCGACCCGCAGCCAGGACTCCTTGGACTGGGCCACGCAGTGGCGGGCGAGGGGCGGGCCGCCCAGGGTCACCGACTGGCGCCGCGGGGCCGAGCCCTCCGGCACCGAACCGAAGTCCAGGTGTTCAGGGGAGGGAGCCACCCGGATCTCACGCAGGGCGCCGACCGCCTGGTCGGCTATCTGCCGGATGTCGTTGCGCGCGATCTCCTCCAGGTCCTGGCGGGCCCCTTCCGCGATGGGGAGGGAGTCGTCACGCAGACGCGAGCGCAACTCCTGGACGGCGCCCTGCCGGGTCAGGGGGTTCTCGCTGTTGATCGCGTCCAGCAGGTAGGGCGGCGAGGGGATCCCGGCGATCTTGATGCGGCCACGCCGACTGTGCGCCAGATGCAGGTCTCCCTGCATCTCCATGGTCCGGCTGGGCGTCTGGTTCGGGTTCTGCTCCCGCACGTGGTCGAAGACGTACTCGTACAACTCGTCGCATGAGATCTTGCCGTCCTCGTCGAGGTCGGCCTCGCCGGACTCCAGGCCCTGCACCACGGCGTGGGTGAACACGGACGGCCGGGGGGCGGAGTTCTCGGCCAGGTCGGGGCCCTCGAAGGCGTACTCCATGGAGTTGGACGCCGTGATGACCGCCCAGCCCCGCCCGCCGGGTGACGTCTCCGCCTCGAACGATTCGAGGACGTTCACCTCCCCTGAGGCGCGTACCGAGGCCGACCCCCGGGAGAAGGCTCCGCCGTAGCAGCAGTCGAGGAACAGGACGGTGCTGCCGGCTCTGGTGCGGGTCATGCACTGCCGGACGAACTGGGCCGGGACGGCCGTGGCGTCCAGCAGCCGGGGGTCGGTGTCGCTGGCGGCGAAATAGAGCTCGCCGGACTCGCTCTTGATGCCGTGGCAGGAGAAGTGCAGCAGCATGATGTCGCCGCGTCGGCGGTCGGTGAAGAACCCCTGGATACGTCGGCGCATCACGTGGGCGGGCTCGTTGCGTACGACATCTACCTCGAAGTCACCGATCTCGGGATCGTGCAGGACCTCGGCAAGGGCCGCGGCGTCCTGCGCCGGTGCCCGGAGTTTCTTGAGCCCCTGATCGTCGTAGCGGTCGTTGGCGATGATCAGCGCATGCCGGGATTCCGTCATGTCTGGCGCTCCATTGTCGAATGGCGCTGCACGAAGAGGTCGAAGGCTTGTGCGACCTGCTCGTCCGACGCCTCCGAGATGTCCAGCACGTCGTTGTCCAGCGTCAGGCGCAGTGACGGGCGGGCGTGCTGGCATCGGCCCAGCCAGCCCCGGAGCACGGTGACCACCTGGCTCAGAGCGGTTGCCGAACCGCCCAGGGCGACCAGGAGGGATCCGATCGAGGCCACGTCCACGGCTCGCGCACCGGGCGGAACCTCTTCGGCCGCCGGGGCTGTCACGTCGTCCACGTCGAGTTGGAGCAGTTCATCGCGCAGATAGCCGGTCAGCTCGGCCACGCGCTCGGGTTCCGCTCCCTCCTCGGAAAGGAGGATCTGCAGTTCTTTGTCCACCGGGTCAGCCCCCTAATTCAGCGAGCAGGGGCGGCGCAGAGTCGGACCGACGGTGGCTCCACGTCCTTCCTCCAGTCTGTGCCGTCCGCCGTGTTGGGGCAAATCGCACCTGAAGGAATGTGGCGCCATCGCCGAGTCGACCACGTCCGATGGCATCGGCGACCTGGCTCGCGTGGTGTGTGACATCAGCGTCGAGTGGCGTTGGTCTGGTGGGTGACATCAGTGTCGAGTGGCATTGGTCGTTCGGCGGGCGTCTGAGCGTGAGCGTGGCCGCGACCGTGACCCATGTGGTCAGATGAATCCGTGGTGGCCGGTCCTCGAATGACCGCAGGTGTCCCTGGCACACCTGGAGCTGGCGCCTTCGTACTGGTCGCAGGGGCACCGATAGCAGTACTGGGCGTCGGGGTCGAAACGCCGGCCGATGGCGGCCAGCCGTGAGTTGGCGACCTTGTCGAAGCTGCGTAGCTGTTCTTCGAGCGTGCTGAGGTCCGCCTCGTTCTCTGCGTACGCCTTCTTCTCGGCGTCTGTGAGGCCGTACGTGGGTTGCATGTTCCCTCCCAACGCTGGGTCGGGTGGTTCTTCCCTTGTATCGAGGATGGCTCAGTGACCAACGCTCTGCATGTCGGCCACCGGAAACCTGCTCAACCACCCCTGACAGACGACGGACAGGACATCGCTCCTGCAATACCCTCACCAGGATGAACAGCGAAGCTGTGGCGCATCTGGAGTGGTGGGCGAACACCTCAACCTGCCTCGCCCGCATACCCGTCAGCGTCGAGGCTGCGACCGGGGATGCCTGGAGGGCGACCGCGCTGCCCGAGCTCGACCCGGAGACGCGAGACAGCCTCGCCTTCCTCATCGACCTCAGCCCGGTCTTCACCCTCCGCTTCAAGAACGACGCGGTCGTGGAGGTTGTCGCAGAGCTCGCGGGAGACCTCAATCGTCTGCATCTGCGCACTACTCCAAGTCCCCACGAGTGAGGGAGCCTTCAGCCGCACGAGAACAGGCCGTCGCGCTGACAGGCAGACGCAGACCAGGTCCCGCTCGCAGAGGGACAGGCAGTGGCGCCCACGCCGCTCGCGGACCGCTACCTGCCGAAGACCGCGTCATTTCCGAACGCGATAGCGTGGGTCGTCATGGCTGACGTCTATGAGCTCTCCGTCGTGCTCAACCTGCGCGAGGACCTGTCCGACGAAGAACTTGCGGAGCTTCGGTGGCATCTGGGGCTCGGACCCCGGCCGGAAGTCCTCCGCATAGTGCCCGAGTTCCCCATCGTGGTGGAAGACGACGCCGGCGAACCTGTCATCGAGAACCATCCCGTGCCCCTTCTTGGCCGGCACGGCGCCGCGTGGAAGGTGGGTGGGGCACTCACGGCAGTACTTCTGCGACCGGACGACCCCACGCACGGGGCATGGGTCCTGACCATCCGCCAGGAGATCCACCCCGACGAGTTCGACATCACGGCCGAACTCCTCACCTGGTTGGCCGGTAGGGCGGACGACCGGCACCGTCCCGACGCCGAGGCGGTTCACCTGGGCTGGACCCGGTTCCATGAAGCGGACCGGTTCGAACCTCTGACCGTTCGAGATGGCCAAGTCGCATGGCCGTAGAGGCCCCGCACGGGGTGGAGTTGGCCCAGTCGGCGTTCGCACCGCGGACGAACAGGCATGGCGGGCCCCGTGAGCTCGGCCGGACAGCCGGACACGCGGCGAACGGTCGTGTGCGGCGAACGGTCGTGTGCGGCCAGGACGGCGGACGGCGGCATGCTTGCCTGTGACGACACCACCCAAGGATCCCGGTCCACGGTCTGCGCGGACTCACTGCGGCCGGCGAGATCAGCACTCCGCCCCGCCGACGGCCGACCGCATCAGTCGCCGAGCATGTCGAGGATGTGTGGCCACGCGGCCGCGCCGAGGAGCGCGTCAGCTTCGGGCGTGCCTCCGTACTGGAAACGCGAGGAGGCCGAGGCCGTGCTCTCACCGGGAAGTCGTGGCCGGTGGCCGGCGTCCTGGCGGGTAATCAGTCTCACCGGAGCGGAGGCCGAGCGCCGGCGTTGCGCCAACTCCTCGGCGAAGGGCAGGGATGGCCACATCGCGTCGTCACCACCCGCGACAAGCAACAGATCGGCCCGGGCCCTCTCCACGGGTATCTCCGCGGGGGGAAGTCGATGGACGAGGGTTCTCTCGCTGAGCTCGTACCATGCGCGGATGGCGATGGGACCGCCTGACGTGTGTGGGGGAGTCCAGGAATCGTCCATCGGAAGGAAGGGAAGCGGCTGCTCCCTCCACGTCCATGACGACCGATAGGGCAGCTGCTCGCCGTCGCGGCCCGGTCCGATGTTGCACCAGACCCGCGATGTCGGCGACAGCGCGATGACCACGTCCACGCGCGGCTCGTGCACCGCGGTGAGCAGGGCGGCTTCAGCCCCCTTGGAGGTGCCGAGGATGCCGATGCGCCGCGCCCCGCCCGAGCGGAGAAGATCGACGCCGTCGACGAACGTCTCCAGGGGGATCTCGCAGATTCCCGGAGACTGTTCGGGCCCGCCGAACCAACGGATCGCCAAGGCCGCAAAGCCCTGCTCGGCGAGGATGCGCGCCCTCTCCCGTTCGATGCGCCCACTGGAGCCCGCCAGGACCAGAACGCCGACGTCAGCGCCGAGGGTGGGAGCGATCAGAACGCCTTCCCACGGATGGGTCAGCTCCCGCTCTGTCAGTTCCACGCGCTCTCCCCGCGGTCCGCCCCCAGCCGCTCTGTGTGCCAGGGCAGCCTGCTCGGCCTTTTATGCCCCGTACAGGTGACAGGTAACGCCCCGTCGGCCCGCTGTCTGGGAGTTCATTGGTGAAGCGGGGTGCCGGATTCGCCTCATGACACCGAAGTTCGGCCGCCAGTTCGCGTGGGGGCCTGTGCGCGGGCTCGCACGATGATCTTCCCGGTGTTCTCGCCGTGCAACATTCCCAGGAACGCGTCCACGATGCCATCGAAACCGTCAACCACCGTCTCGTCCGGAGCGAGCCGGCCGCTCTGGATATGCGGCACCGCGAACTCGTACAACTCCTCTTGCAAGTCACGGTAGTTGCTCACCAAGAAGCCCTCCATGCGGATGCTCTTCTCCACGATGTCCGCGTAGTCGAAGCGCGGCGACGTCGCGTCGGGGGTGTTGTACTGGCTGATCGTGCCGACGCGGACGATGCGCCCGAACTCGCGCAGTGCTCCCACCGCCGCGGCCAGCTGCTCGCCGCCGACGTTGTCGACGAACACGTCGATACCGCCAGGCGCCGCTTTGCCGAGAAGGTCGGCGGCGGGCCCGTCGTGGTAGTCGAAGGCGGCGTCATAACCCACCTCCCGCGTGAGGTGGCGGACCTTCTCCGCGGACCCCACGCTGCCCACGAGCCGTCCGGCGCCGAGTAGTTTGGCGAACCGTCCGGTCGCCGTGCCGACCCCGCCCGCGGCGGCCGACACGAACAGGTCCTCCCCTTCCTGGAGCCGGGCGATCCGGGTCAGGCCCACATAGGCGGTCAGGCCGGTACCGCCGAGGGTGCTCAAGTACGCGGTCAGGGGTACCGCGTCGAAGCGGGGCAGCTGCCGCATCTCCTCGGGCGTGACCACCGCGTGCGTGCGCCAGCCCCGCCGATGGAAAACGATCTCGCCCTCGGCCAACCGAGGCGTGCGCGAGGCGATCACCCGCCCGATGGTGCGGCCTTCCAGAGGTGCGTCGAGCGCGAAGCCGCCGGGCACATCGTCCATCATCTCGCGGTGGTAGGGGTCGACGGACCAGTAGAGGTTTTCCACGAGCGCGCTGCCGGGTGCGGGGTCGGGAAGCGTGGACTCGACGAAGGCGAAGTGTTCGGCGGTGGGAAAGCCGTGGGGGCGGGCGGTCTGGTGCACGGTGAGAGCGGTCTCGTTCATGCCCGGACCGTAAGGCGGGAATGCGCCACCGGGGCAGCCTGTTGGGCTCATGCGACACACCGTTCCATGAGCAGTTCTCATACCTTGAGGTGAGCGCCCCGTGGCCCGTACGACTGACTCCGATCTCGCCCCGCGGGAACTGCGCGTCCTGGTCGCGGTCGCGGACACGGGCGGCTTCTCGGCCGCGGCCGGCACACTCGGTCTGACGCAGTCAGCGGTCTCCCACTCGGTTCGCGGCAGCGAGCGCAGGATCGGTGCCGTCCTCTTCGAACGCGGCCGCACCGGCGCCCGCCCCACCCCTGCCGGAGAGAAGGCTGTCGCGCACGCCCGCCGGGTGCTCCGCCTGCTGGACGTCCTGACCTCCGAGGCGCGCGCCGCCGCGCGGCCCGATGCTGCTGAGGGGGTGCTGCGGATCGCGGCCTTCCGCAGCGCGGCCCTGCACCTGCTGCCGCCCGTCCTGCAGCGGCTACGCGCCCGAAACCCCGGGATCGAGCCTCGGGTGCGGATCGTACGCGAGGTGGGGCGAGGTACCGCGGGCGAAGTGGCCGACGGGAAAGCCGACGTAGCCATCGCCACACTGGGCGGCTCCGTGCCGCTTCCACCCGCTCTCGTCGCGCGCGGACTCCTCGAAGAGCCGTATGCCCTGGTACACCCGACGGGTCACGCCGCCCCGCGCTCGCTCCCCCTGGTCGACTGGGCCGAGAACTGTGGCTCGTACACCCGCAATTGGTGGGCGACACAGGACTGGATCCCGAAGGCGACCGTCGAGGCCGAGGACGACGGAGCAGTGCTCTCCTTGGTGAGCGGAGGCCACGGCATGGCGATCATGCCGGCGCTCTCCTTGGCCGGAGCACCGGACTCGGTGGGGATCACCGACCTCGGCGCCGAGCGCCCGACACGCCAGGTCGGCTATGTCACCACCTCCGAACTGGCCGGATCCGCTGTCGTGCGCGCCTTGGTGCGGGAACTGCGGGCGACGGTCCCGCAGGGGACGAGCCATCTCAGCGGTAGGGCCGACCGGGCGTGATCACGGCGAAGACCTGGCGGAGACTGGCGAAGACCTCCGGTGTGGTGGAGCTGTCCAGGACTGCACCGCACGGAGGCCCTCCTGTCCCACCGTAGTGCCCGTCTGACCGCCCACTGCCCGTGGGGCAGTACAGCCAGGGCCTGTCCGGCGGAGCTTGCCGGACAGGCCCCTGACGCGAGAAGGGATCAGCGCTTGAGCGTGAAGCTGAAGTCGCCGGAGAGCTTGCCGCTCAGCCGGGTTGCCGAAACGACATTCCCCTCCGTGATCAGTCTCTCGACCTCGCCCCGCGAAAGGCCGCATCCTTCAGCGATCAGTCGCGTCGGCCGGACAGGGATCCGCGCCGCGAAGCGGACCGAGACGTCGATCACCTCGCGGTCCAGGTGATCCGGTCCGTCGGTGTCGAGGCGCCAGGCGTTGTCCCAGTCGAGGGCGATGCGATTACGGTGCTGCACGATCGGATCCTGGAGCAACTCAGCGGTCAGGCCAGGGTCGTTGTCATGCAGTCGGTCCAGCAGCTCAGGTCGTACGGAGCGCACGTTCATCCGCTCCAGGAGCGTGAGCTTCGCAGTCACGCCGCAAGCGGTACACAGCACGAGCAGCCAGGCGTCTATGAGCTTGTGGTGGGCGTTGACGCGGAATTTGCCGCTGGCCCGGAATCGCTCGGACGCGCATGTGTGGCAACGCCGGAGAACGAGCGGCAGGCAGGTGGGCACGACCACCCAGGTTTTGAGCACAGAAGTACACCGGTTTCAGTGAGAAGTCCGCAGCAAAAAGGAGCGCGGCGCACAGGCGCGACGCGCGACGATTCAGCACTCGGGAGGTCTCACACGGTGTACAACGGCAGGTCCTTGCCTCGACAACTCGGTTCGCCAGCACGGTAGTAGCGCACAGGGGCGCCGCTCCACCGGTTTTCGAGCGCCTCACCGCCACAGCTGGCAGGCCCTCGTCATCTCCGGTGCCGTACGCGACCTGCCTATCGGGACCGACGTCCCCAGCGGTCAGAGGCTGGCGAGCAGGCTGTCCAGTGGGGCCGGGGCGCGGTCGGGGTCGAGTGCCTCGACGAGGACGCGGCCATAATGGATCTTGCGTCCCTTCTTCGTTCCGAGGAAGCGCCTGAACTGCTGCTGTGGGGCACGGCCCTGCTGCGCGGGCTGGCGCAGGAAGGTCCGCAGCGCGCGCAGGTCACCTTCCGCCCGGACAAGCTCCTCGACCCGTGACACGCCCAACACACGGATGAGCTCGTCCTCCAGGTCCGCCGCGCAGACGAAGAAGCCTTGTGGTGGCGCACTGGCCCGTTCGAAGCCGCGGGCGTAGTAGCCGCGCTCCGCCTCGTCGCACAGTCCCGTGAGGCGGAGGCCCAGTCCAGGTGAACCTAGGAGACCGGCGTAGTGCCCGACGCTCATCGCGCCGCCGATCGACAGGACGCAGACGCCCTCGGCAGCCAGGTTCCGGCCGCGGCTCGCTGCCAGCGTGTTGACCGCGGCGACGTCGCTCGGCCCTTCGAGCAGGACGGCTGCCTGGATGGGCAGCCGCGCGGCGAGCTCGCGCGCGGGGGCGCCGGGGCCACCCGCCGCCCACGCGGTGACCGCGTCCCGGAACGCCTCCATGTCAGTCATGGGACGAGTCTCAGCCCGTTCCGGCAGCAGCGCGAGAGAATTTCCCCCGGTACCTCGGTCGACCGTGAGCTGTTGGGCCCGAGGCTGCCGGACGACGAGCCGGCCTGGCCCTCGTAGTCGCTGCCGACGATTGAGAGAGACCTGTCCGCCGGGCTGACTGTGACGTTGCAGGGCGACGCAGGACCTGTCCGGGTGAGTCACGGCCCTGTGGTGCCCTCCTGAGTCCGAGAGATATTCGCTGGCCATCGGGTCATTCGGTTGGCAGGCTCCGGTCATGGACTCCCAGGTCAACGACGTGCCGAGTCAGTCCTGGCTCGGTGCCCCCATCGACGCCCGCCCTCTGTTCGCTCCGGAACACACCGCACTGATGGCCACGCTGCGCGGTTTGGCGCCCTCCGACTGGAGCAAGGAAGCTGTGCCGGGCTGGACCGTCCACGATCTCGCCGCACACATCCTGGGCGACTGCTACGGGCGCCTCGCCCGTGGCCGCGACTCTCGCCGGGAAGGTCCCGCCGTCGCGCCGGGCGAGACGCTGGAGGCGTTCATCCACCGCATCAACCAGGAGTGGGTGGAAGCCTTCTCCCGGGTGAGTCCGGCCGCGCTCACCGACACCCTCGGCCTCATCGGCGGTCAGATCGCCCCGTTCTTCGAGGCCACCGACCCCGACTCGCCGTCACTGGGTGTGTCCTGGGCCGGCGTCGACCCGGCGCCGATGTGGCTGGACAGCGCCCGCGAGTTCACCGAGTTCTGGACCCATCGCCAACAGATCGGCCGCGCGGTAGGCCAGGGCACCGACCCTGATCCGCGGTTCCTGTCCGTGGTGCTGGACACCTTCATGCGGGCCCTGCCCCACACCCTGCGCGAGGCCGCCGCGCCGGTGGGCACACAGGTCCGGGTGCAGATCGACGGGCCGGCCGGCGGCAGCTGGACGGTCACGGCCACCGGTCCCCGCTGGTCACTCGCCCAGTCGGACGCCGGACGTCCCGCGGCTCTCGTACGGCTGGACGCGGAGACCGCTTGGCGCCTGTGCACGCGCGGCATCCAGCCGGACACAGCCCTCGCTCGCGCCCGCATCGACGGCGACCGCGAACTGGCCGAGTCCGTCTGCCAGATCGTGTCCATCGTCTACTGACCGCATCCTCAATTTACGCCGCCACGCCCGTGGTGGCCGGCGTGGGCCGGGTCGCCGAGCCGTCGAAACGCGGCCAGGTCTCCTGCACCGCGTCCCCGGCCTCACCCACCTGCCCGGACGCCAAAAGGCGATCGAGTACAGAAGCGGCCGACGTGCGCCCGGGCCCTGAACGTCGTGAACGGCTGATCGGCAGCCTTCCGTCGGAGGGCCGAGCTTCCGAGGCCCCGTCAGCCCGAAGGCCGCCCTCTGCGGAGTATGTCGGCCGTGCGGTCGCCAACGTGGGGGGTGAGAAGGGCGGCCCGCGCCGTCTCGCGTCGGAACGCTTGGGCGATGGCGCGCGCCTCGATGCCCGCCTGGCGAAGGACACCTGTGAGGGGATTGGTGTATCCGGCGAAGTACAGGCCCACGGCTTCGGGATTGGTCCGTGCCCCTACGGCGAGGGGTAGCCCGGCCTCGTCGAGTACGCCCAGGGACCCGACCAGGCCGTGCAGGTTGGGCTGGTACCCGGTGGCGGCGATGACCGTGTCGGGTCGCAGCCGGGTGCCGTCGGCCAGCAACACGTCGGGGCCGTCGAAAGCCTGGACGGCGGCGACCGGCTCCACCCGCCCAGACCGGACAGCGTCCACGAAGCCGTGGTCGAGCACCGGGTTGACCCCTTCGCGGACATTGCGGGTGTACAGACCCGTGCGGGGCCGCGGCAGTCCCCGTGACGTCAGGTCGGGCACCGCGAGACGTTGCGTGAGCAGGGAGGTACGGTCGCGCCACCCGAGCGGGAGGGCCTCCGTCAGCCGGCCGACCGCATGCCATCGGGCGCTGGAGCGGGGCAGGATGTTGGGTGGGGTTCGGACTGCGATCCGTACCCGCTCGGCACCTGCCCCGGCCAGGATGCCGGCGATCTCGGTACCGCTGTTACCGGCGCCGACCACCAGGACGTGCTGCCCGCGGTAGGGGACCGGAGAGCGGTAGTGGGCCGAGTGCAGCAGCGTGCCGGTGAAGGTCGAACGCCCGGGCCAGCGGGGGAGGTTCGGGGTATGGCAGCGGCCGGTGGCCACCACGACCGCGCCGGTGGGTACGGGGCCGTCGGGGGTGTGGAGCAGCCACCGGGCTCGCGAACCGGGCTCGGCCCGTTCGATGCGCTGCACCGGGGTGGTCACCCGGACGTCGAGTCGGTGGTGGGCGACGTAGCTCTCCAGGTAGCGCACGTAGTCGTCCCGGCTCACCCATGGGCCCGCCTGGCGCGGCACCGACAGACCGGGGAGTTTCGAGGTGCCGGGGGTGGTGTGCAGGCTCAGATGGTCATACCGCTGTGCCCAGCTCGCTCCTACTCGGTCAGACCGTTCCAGGATCACGGTCGGCGCGCCGGAGCGGCCCAGCAGCGCGGCGGCCGCCAGGCCGTGGGGACCGGCTCCGACCACGATCGTGAAAGCGCTGAAGTCTCGCTGTGGTGTCGGGGGCATCGCCTCCTACAACGGCGGATCGCGGCTCACGTCACGCTCAACGTGGCGGCACCAGGCCTGCGGAGTGACGATGCCGACCTGTTCACCAGAATTGGGGCGGCTGCCGTTACACCGGCCGTACGGACTCGTTGAGACCGGGTGTCAGCGCGCCGCCACCTCGCGCAGGCGATCGGCCAGCCCAGGGGCCGTCCGGGCCAAGCGCAGCTGATCGGCCAGGAGTCGGACGTGTCGGGGGAGCAAAAGCCTGCGTGGCCCCGGCCCCTGTGGCGGGCTTCTCCTCCGGGCCGGCTCGCTACGCCAATCCGATCCTTCGAGGGGCTCATGTGCAGGGAGCAACGACGCGTCACCGGCCACGGCTGTCGATCAGCGGAGTCTGCAAGGAGTACGGCGGCAGGCAGGTCCTGCGCGGCGTCGACCTTGATGTGCCCGCCGGGACGCTGGTAGGAGTCGTCGGCGAGAACGGGGCGGGCAAGAGCACTCTGCTGCGCATCGCCGTAGGACACCTCGCACCCGACCGCGGAACGGTGACACGGACAGGCGCGGTGGGGTACTGCCCGCAGCGAGCGGTACTGAACGACGCGTTCACCGTCGGACAGCACCTGCGGTTGTTCCAGATGGCCTACCGGCTGGCGACGCTGGAGCGCGCCGGCGAGCTGATGGAACTGCTGGCACTGACCGGCTGCCGCCGACAGCGGGTCGGCGAGCTCAGTGGCGGAACGCGACAGAAGCTGAACCTGCTGATCGCCCTCATGCACGATCCGCAGTTGTTGGTCTTGGACGAGCCCTACCAGGGCTTCGACTGGGACACCCATCAGCGGTTCTGGACCCTGGCCGCCGATCTGCGTGATCAGGGCCGGTCGATCATCGTGGTGTCGCACCTGCTGCACGACCTGCACCACTTCGACGCGATCGCCCAACTGCGCCAAGGGCGCCTGCACTTCGAGGAGACCAACCGTTGAGGCTCTCCTGGACGGCGTTCACCGAACTGCTGCGCTGCACTCTGCTGGGCCACCTGCGCAACCGGCTGGCCTTGGTTCTGGCGGTCGCGTTCATCCCGGTCTGGATCGCCGTGGCCCGCCTGTGCACGTCCGACGTAGTGGTGCGCGTCTGGCTGGACGCCGTCAGCGCGCCCGTCTCCGCCCGGGCCAGCCAGGTGGGCCAGGTGGCCAGCGCTCTGGGCGCCATCACCATGGTCGCCGGCTTCATCACTTTCACGGAGACCTTCCAATCGCGGCAGATGGACCGCCGCCTGCTGCTGGCCGGCTACCCCCGACTGCCGATGCTGCTGGCGAAGCTTGCCGCCGTCGCCCTCACCGCCTCCCTGCTGGCCTTCTACACCACGATCCTGCTGTGGATCTCCCTGCCCGTACGCCACACAGGCCCCCTGGCGCTGGCCCTTGCGGGAGCCGGGCTCGCCTACGGCGGCATCGGCCTGCTGCTCGGCTCTCTGGTCCGCGGCGAGCTGGAGGGGTTCTTCCTCATCATCATGCTCAGCCTGGTGGACACCGGCCTGCAGAATCCCGTCTTCAACACACTCATGGACGTGACAGGCGTGGCCGCGCTTCCTCTGTACGGCGTGAACCAGCTGGCGCTGAGCTCAGCCCTCACCCCACACGTCCCCTGGTCCCACGGCCTGCTCTCCCTCACCTGGTCCGCAACGACCGCCGCCTTGGCGCTGCTCGTCCTCCACACCCACCGCCCTTCCCGCTCACCGTGGTCCCTCAGATCGCGGTTCCGCCCTTCCTAGACCCTGACCAGCAGACCCACCCGTCCCGACGGACCCGGACCACCCCTCCGGAGCCGTGGAGCCCGGCGCCCACCCGACGTGACGGCCGGTCCCTCACCCTGCCCAACAAGCCGGAGCGGCCCGTCAGATGAACCGGCGAGCCGTCACGAAGGATCCATCAACGATGGCCCGTCATACCGGCTCGACGGGCAGCCACAGTTCGCAGGTCGCCGTGCTGAAGTCGTCCGCGCGCTCGAGGACCGCGACGATCGAGGGACCTGGCCGGAGACGCCAGGGGTTGGAGGGGAACCACTCGGTCGCGGTCGCGGCCCAGGTCGACTGCAGGGTCTGCGGATACGGTCCGGCTGTGCGGAAGACCGCCCACCTGCCGGCCGGAACCTCGATGGCGTCGAGGTCGCCGGGGGCCGGCGTGCTCTGGGAGACAGCGACCCCGTGCAGGTAGGTCAGTTCGCTACCCTCTTCGCCGTCCGGGTCCAGGTCGTCGCAGACCTGCAGCAGGCCCTCCGGTTGGGTGTCGCCGAGTGCCTTCAACCGGAGGTGCTCCTCCTGCGGCAGTGCGGTGATGTGCTGACGGATGTGCGGATTGACGCCCTGGTGGACGAGCGGAACCCGGGCCGCGTGTCCGATCAACCGGAACGCGGGGCGGTCTACGAGTCGGGTGTCCATGGGGGTGCTCCCTTCTACGGTCAGGCGGAACCTGACCTGCGGTTGTGTACGCAGGGGGCCTCCGTCGCAGCGCACGTCACTCGGGCCGGCGCCGTGGACCGCGCGGAACGCGCGCCCGAACGCCTCGGCGGAGCCGTATCCGTGGCGGACGGCGATGCTCAGCAGATCGTCCTCACCCCGGACGACGTCGGCAGCGGCGACGGTCATGCGGCGTCGGCGTACGTACTCCGACAGCGGCATGCCGGCCAAGGACGAGAACATCCGGCGCAGGTGGTATTCCGTCGTGCCGAGCCCACTGGCCAATCCGCGGACGTCGAGCTCCTCAGCGAGGTGCTCTTCGACGAGGTCGACAAGCTGGTTGAGTGCCGAGATCACGAGGCCTCCTTTCAAGGTCAACCCTGCCGGAAGAACACGGGCCGTACCCGACCGCAGCGGTTCGATCCGATCATGCGCCTGGGCGGCCACGCAGCCGACGCACGTTCATGCCCCCTTGGCCACCAGGGAGGCGCTCGCCGGAGCTCCGGAGCGGGAGTTCGGCCGGCGCCGGACCACAAACTGATCGCGAGGCCGTGCAGGTGCCTCATGTCCCTTGACCTGAAGTGCGATTGAGCTCCTAGCGTTCCCCCCAAGCTGATCATCTGACGGCAGGAGAACGCGCTCGTGATCCTCGTGACCGGAGGCACCGGCAACATAGGACGTGCACTGCTGAGGGAGCTGGACGCATGCGGTGCGGGGCCGCTGAGAGGGCTGACCCGTGACGCCGCACGGGCCACGTTCCCCGAAAGGGTCGAGACCGTCGAGGGGGACCTCGTGGAGCCGGTGTCGGTGAAGCCCGCCCTGGAGGGCGTGCGTTCGCTGTTCCTCGTGTCGCGGCTGGGTCCTGACGCCGACATCATCGAGGCCGCCCGGCTGGCGGGTGTGGAGCACGTGGTGCTGGTGTCGTCCATTACCGTCCAGACCCATCCGCACCTGGGCCCCGCCGACGAGAACCTGGCGGTCGAGCGGCTGCTCACGGACAGCGGCATGGCCTGGACGATCCTGCGGCCGACACAGTTCGCATCGAACGCTCTGATGTGGGCGGCGTCGATCCGCGACCGTGAGACGGTCCGCGCGCCGTACGCGGACACCGGGCTGCCCACGATCCACCCGGCGGACATCGCGTCGGTGGCGCGGGTGGCGCTGACCGAGCCCGGCCACCGGGGGCGGACGTATGCCCTGACCGGTCCGGAGCCGGTGACAGCCCGGCAGCAGGTCCTGGCCATCGCGGCGGCACTCGGGCGGGATGTTCCCTTCACCGAGATCAGTCGGCACGAGGCTCACACCCACATGGCCGCGGTCTTCGGGGACGAGGCGGCGGACGCGGTGCTCGACGTCACGGGAGGAGACGTCAACGACGAACTGCTCGCGGTGCGCGACACGGTCGCACGGGTCACCGGCTCCCCGGCCAGACCGTTCCGCCAGTGGGTTGCGGAGAACGTCGGCATCTTCCGCTGAGACCCCCGGCCCGTGAGAGCCGGGCGCCCGGTGTGCTCGAGATGTCCGGTGCCGTCGTGGAACCCGACGTGGGGTGAGTCCGCGGCGACACCGCGATCCGTGAACCTGGTCGGCGTCCCCGGCGTCGAACCGACGGCGTGTCTGCCCGTCAGCGCGGCACGTCGACCTCGCGGAAGTCGGACTTGCGGATCTTTCCGTGGATGCCCTTCACGCCGTCCACGACCTGGGAGACCGCGAAGTCGCCTGCGGCGCTGAGGTACGCCATCGCCAGATGACGGTCGATGCGGTAGTCCGTCACGAGCAGGTCCAGCGCGCAACGCACACAGTCCCGCATCGCCACGTCCAGATCCTCGTCCAGTCCGATCGCCACGAGATAGTCGTCCGTCTCGGCGAACGGGGCGACGCGTCCGTGGCCGGGCCGTAGAGCCGCACCACCGGGCACCACCTCGAGTTTGACGGTGGCGCGCAACGACGCCTCGAACGCGGTGAGGGCGACCTCGCCGTCGCCCTGAGCGAAGTGGGGGTCGCCGAAGTAGACCAGCGCGTCGTCGACCTGCACCGGAAGGAACAGAGTGGCGCCCTCGCCGAGGAGGGAGATGTCGATGTTGCCCCCGTGGCTCCCCGGCGGTACCGAGTGCGGCCGCTCGTCCCCGGGTACCGCCACCCCCATCACACCGAGGAACGGCCGCAGCGGGAAGCGCAGGGAGCCACGGGCGGGTTCGGAGGGATCCACCGCCAGCCGGCCCCACGCGCCGTGACGATCCGCGTGTGCCGTGGCGAAGGTGAACGCGGGACCGGGCAGCGACGGCATCTCGCCGGGGAGCGCGCCGAAGCCGTGCCGTGCGGAGATCATGCCGTACGGAACCCGCGGTGTGAGGCCGAGGACGCTCACGGCGAGCAGGTCCCCGGGCCGGGCGCCGGCCACCGCGATCGGACCGGTGACCAGGTGCGGCCCGTCATCATCGAAGTGATGCGGCACGCCGGAGTCCGCGATCTGCTGGGCGTCGTCGAGCACATGGGCGCCGCTGACGCCGTAGCGGGCGAAGAACGCCCGCGGGTCGCGGCCCTGATCCTCGAGGAGCCCCTCGTGGCTGATCGTGTCGACCGTGACGACGGAACCCGATGGCACGACCGCGCACGGTGAGTCCGCCTCGCACGGAAGGCGGCCCCACAGCGTGTTCGCGGGCGTGGCAGGGACGTAGGTAGTCGACGGGATCGCTCCGTGGCCGGGCTGGAGGATCGGGAAGCCGGTCGCGGCGACGTCGAGGAGGGGCGAGTCGATGGCTGGCATGGCCCACCTTTCGTGGAAGGAGGCCTCGACGCTATGAACGTCTCGTTGCCGTGCTGTTTCACAGGGAGGTCCGCGCCGTGAAGTTGTCTCGTATCGCAACATGACATCTCGCATAAGAGTTGGCTCGGGAGCTTCCCGTCACCGCGCCGTCGTGTCGTGAAGCCGTACGGCGGCACGCACACCGCAGCGCACAACGCATCGCGCATCGTGCATCGCGTTCGCGTCGCTCGGCCCTCGTTCACGGGCCATCGCGTCTGTGGCCGTGCCGTAGCCCCTTGCCTACCTGTGCTCGGTGGCCGGTCGGCTGGTGCCCGGAGGCCGGCCGGCGGACGTGGTCCGCGGGCCGGCCAGACCTCAGAGGTCCAGGACGAGTCGGTCGCCCTGACAGCGGCCGACGCAGACCATCATCGTGCGCCCGGCTAGGCGTTCCTCGTCGGTGAGCACGGAGTCCCGATGCTCCGGCGTGCCGGCGAGCACACGGGTCTCGCAGGCACCGCAGTAGCCCTTCTCGCAGTCGTAGGACAGGCCGCTGACGGCGTCGCGCAGGACCTCGATGAGGCGGCGGTCGGCCGGCACGGCGAGGGTGACTCCCGTGCGGGCCAGCTGAACCGCGAAGGGCCGGTTCTCCGCGGCGTCGAACGCCGTCTCCAGGTCGTCGCCGGCGGAGAAGCGCTCCAGGTGCAGTCGGTCGGTGAGGTCCAGGCGGGCGCACTCGCGCTCGACGGCCGCCAGCATCGGCGCCGGACCGCAGGCGTAGACGGCGGTGCCCGTGTCCAGCCCGCTCAGCAGCCGGGGAAGGTCCGGCAGCCCGGCCTCGTCCTGCGGGAGCAGGGTGAGCGCGTCGCCGGCGACGGCGGCGAGATCGTCGGCGAACGCCATCGTCGAGCGGGTGCGCCCGCCGTACACGACGGTGAAGGGCGTGCCGCGTCCGGCGGCCTCGCGGACCATGGCGAGGATCGGTGTGACGCCGATGCCGCCGGCGAGGAACAGGTAGGACGGCGCCTTGGCGAGCGGGAAGTGGTTGCGTGGCCCGCGTACCGCGAACGTGGCTCCCGGGCGGGCCAGTTCGTGGAGCTCGGCCGAGCCGCCCCGGCCCCGGTGCTCGCGCAGGACGCCGATGCGCCAGGTCGTGGCGTCGGCGGGGTCACCGCACAGCGAGTACTGACGCAGTCTGCCCGAGGGTAGACGCAGCTCGACGTGCGCGCCGGGCCGCCAGGCGGGGAGCGCGCCTCCGTCCGGCAGGCCGAGGTCGACGGCGACCACGTCGTCGGCCGCGCCGCGTACCGCGGTCACCCGCAGCGGGGTGGGCGTGCTCAGCGCGCGGGCCGTGCCCGCCGTCGCGGTCGCCCGGGGGGCGGGCGTGAAGACCGCCGGGACCGCGTCCCAGCCGGACTGGTTGCCGCGTGTCGGGTAGGGGACGAGGCCTTCCTCGATCACCCGGTAGTCGGGCAGCCGGGTCAGCACCTGCGTCATCATCGCGCGGAACATGGCTCGGGCGAGGTGCGCGCCGGCACACCGGTGCGAGCCGATCCCGAAGCTGAGGTGGCGACTGGCGTCGCGGTCGAGTCGTACCTGCTCGGGCTCGGGGAACACGGCGGGGTCGTGGTTCGCCGCGACCCACGGGATCAGCACCCGGTCGCCCGCGTGCATCGGACAGCCACCGACCTCGGCGTCGCCGGTGACGGTGCGCGCCATCGACTGCGATGGGGCGAACGCGCGGAGGAACTCCTCGGTCGCGCTGTCCAGCAGGTCGGGGGAGTCGATCAGCCGCTGACGCTGTTCGGGGTGGCGAGCCAGGTGGACGAGCGTCGATCCGGTCAGGGAGGTGGTGGTGTCGACGCCGCCGGCGATAAGCAGGCCGATCACCGACACCAGCTCGTCCTCGCCGAACTCGCTGCCGTCGGCACGCCGGCCGGCCACCAGCGTGCTGACCGCGTCGGCTTGTGGTGCCGAGCGGCGCTCGGTGATCAGCTCGCGGATACGCTGGTCCATGTAGGCCAGTCCGGCGGCCCCGCGGACGGCGCGCTCGCTGCCGGCCGGCGCGGCGAAGATGTCGTGGATCGGCCCGGCCAGCTTCGCCCAGTCCTCCTCGGGGAAACCGAGCCAGTCCAGGGTGACCGCGGCCGGCAGCGGGTTGGTGAGGTCGCGGACGAGGTCGCAGGAGCCGAGCTCGATGAAGTCGTCCACGACGCGGGCGGCGTGGCGCTCGATCATGGGTACCAGTTGCCCGACCGCCTCCGGGGTCAGCAGTGGGTTGATCAGTTGCCGGTACTCGGTCGAACGCGGCGGGTCGAGCTCGATCGGATACTGCTCGAGTCCCGGCCCCTTGGGGATGACGATGCCGACCCCTGAGCCGCCGTTGTCGCTGCGGGCCGAGGAGAACGTCGCGTCGTCGCGGGCGATGCGGGCCACGTCGGCGTACCGCGTCGTGTAGGTGAACCCGCCGTGGGCGTCCGAGCGGCCTACCGGGCAACTCTCGCGGAAGTGCGCGTAGTAGGCGACGGGATCGGCGTTGGCCTCGTCGGAGTGGTGGTCGAAGTCGATGTCGGCGGACATGGTGGGCACGCTCCACGTGCTCGGACCTGTGCGCGGTGTTGTCCGGCCGCGCCACCGGATGTCTGGTGCCTCGTCGGCGTCGGCCACCCTAAGGTGTTGCCGCCGTGTGCGACAACGGATGGTGGGCGACGTCTCAGAAGGTCAGCACAGCTTTGCCGACCGAGCCGGACCGGACGGCCGCGACGGCCTCGTTGATCTGCTCGAACGGGAAGTAGGTGATCATCTTCTCGACCGGGAAGCGGCCCTTGGCGTTGAGCTCGAGCAGCCGGGGCAGGAAGAGCTGCGGCAGGCTGGACCCGGCGATGATGCCGGTGACGGTGCGCCCGTTGAGGATGCTGCGCCACTCGAAGCTCATCGACTCGCTGGGCCCGATGCCGATGACTCCGGCGCGACCGAGCGGCCCGAGAGCCTCGACAGCGGTACGCAGGACGTCCTCGCGCCCGGTCGTGTCGATGACGAAGTCGAAGCCTCCGGGGACCAGGGCTGCCAGCTGGTCGGCGACAGTCCCGGTCGAGGAGTCCACGGTGTGTGTGGCGCCGTAGCCGCGGGCGGCCTCGAGCTTGGCCGGGTTCACGTCGACGGCGGCGACGACCTCGCAGCCGCTCAGCGAGGCGGCGATGACCGCGGCCACGCCGACGGCTCCTGCCCCGAAGACCGCGATCGACGAGCCGGGGCTCGGCTGCAGTACGTTGAGCACGCCGCCGGCACCGGTCTGGAAGCCGCAGCCGAAGGGCCCGGCTCGCCGCAGGTCCAGTGACGGGTCGATCTTCACCACCGCCCGCTCCGGTGCGACGACATGGTCGGCGAACGACGACTGGCCGAGGAAGTGGGCGTTGACCTCACGCCCCTGGTGGGTCACCGCGGTGGAGCCGTCGGGTCGGCGGCCGGAGAAGTTCAACGCGTCGAAACCGCGGCAGTAGGCGGGTGAGCCGGTCCTGCACAGCCCGCACGTGCCGCACGACGCGAAGGACATGGCGACATGGTCACCCGGGCGCACGGACGTGACGTGCGCGCCGACCTGTTCGACGATGCCCGACCCTTCGTGCCCCAGGAGCGCGGGAGTGGGGAAGAAGCCGGCGAACTCCAGGTCGGTACCGCAGATGCCGACGCCGACGACACGGACGAGCACCTCGTCCGGGCGGGGTTCGTCCAGGTCCACCTCGGTCAGGACGAAGGGCTGTCCGGGTTGCTCCAGCAGAGCGGCGGTAGCGCGCACCAGGTCTCCTTTGTGACTCGCATTGCGAGATCGCATCTTGACATGCGCGACAGGGTCGGTCAAGGTTCGCACTATGGCGGCTGTTGACTTTCCTTCCTCCCAGCATTTCCTTGACGGCGAGTGGGCTGAGGCCCGCGACGGCGGCACACTGGATGTCGTCGATCCCGCAACCCGGCAGGTGATCACCACGGTGGCCCGGGCGGGTGGGGCCGACGTCGATGACGCGGTCGCCGCGGCGCGCCGCGCCTTCCCCGGCTGGGCTGCGACCAACCCGAGCGAACGCGGGGCACTGATCCGGCGCTGGGCCGACCTGATCATGGCCGACGTCGAGGCCCTCGCGGCCATCGAGGCCAGGGACGTGGGCAAGCCCCTGTCCGGCGGCCGGACGAACATCTACATCGCCCACGGCATCATCGACTACTTCGCCGGAGCGGCCGACAAGCTCACCGGAGTCACGCTGCCGACCCGAAGTCCCTACTACCTGGGCTACACGGTTCCCGAGCCGTACGGCGTGTGCGCCGTCGTCATCCCGTGGAACGTTCCTGCCGTGCTCACCGCCGCGAACGTCGCGCCGGCGCTCGCGGCGGGCAACACGGTCGTCCTCAAACCGTCCGAGATCGCTCCGCTGTCGCCGTTCGCGCTCGCCGAACTCGCCCGCCGAGCCGGTTTCCCGCCGGGTGTGATCAACGTGGTCGCGGGCCTCGGCCCCGAGGCGGGCGTCGCGCTCACCTCGCACCCGGACGTCGACCACATCAGCTTCGTCGGCTCCACCGCCACCGGGCGGGCGATCATGGCGGCCGCCGCACAGAACCTCGTCCCCGTGAAACTGGAACTCGGCGGCAAGTCGCCCAACGTGCTCTTCGCCGACGCCGACCTCGACACCGCGATCCCGGCCATCGTCGCCTCGATCACCGAGAACGCGGGGCAGAACTGCTACGCCGGTTCCCGGCTGCTCGTCGAGGCCTCGGTGCACGACGAGGTCGTGGAGCGGGTCGCCGCCGGCATGGCCGCGGTCAAGTGCGGCCCGTGGGAAGCCGACCTGGACATGGGACCGCTGGTCAGTGCCGCACAGTTCGCCCGGGTCAGCGGCTTCCTCAAGGACGCGCGTCGCGAGGGCGCGCGGCTGGTCACCGGCGGGGCCCCCGTCGGAGACGGGTGGTTCGTCAGGCCGACCGTGTACGACCGCGTGGACGCGGGCATGCGCGTCGCCCGCGAGGAGATCTTCGGCCCGGTGCTCGCCGTGGAGTCCTTCCGCGACAGCGCCGAGGCCACCCGGCTGATGAACGACACCGACTTCGGCCTGCTGGCCTGTCTCTGGACCAACGACATCTCCCGCGCCCTGCGGCTGGCCAAGGACGTGCGTTCAGGCCAGGTCACGGTCAACCAGTTCCACGACGCCGGCGTCATCGGCTTCCCGTTCAACATGCAGAAGGACAGCGGCTTCAGCCGGGGAGGCGGGTACACGGCGCTGCGCGAGTACACCCAGGAGAAGGGCGTGGCCATCAGGCTGCTGGCCCGCTGAAACAGGACACCATGAGCACCTCCGCCGGAACGTGGTCGGGACCGGCCCGACAAGGGCCAGGGCCGGACGCCGAGCCTGCTGTACTGGAGCGGGAACTGTCGGAGGCCGTACTCGCCGGCGCCGGTTGTCTGGACGTGCTCCGCGCCCTCCGGCGTGCGACCGGCACGCATGTGCGCCTGCTGTCCGTCGAGGGCGTGCCTCTGGCGACCACCGACGGTGGCGCGGGAGTGCCGGCCGCGGTGGCTGAGGGCGTACTCGCCGGCGGGGCCGCACCGGCGGTCGACACGCTCGACGGATCTCGGGCCACTGCACTACCCGTGCGTGCGGGCACCACGGTGGCCGGCGTGCTGCTGACTGTCGGTGCCGATGATCCGCGCGTGCGAGCGCTGGCCGGTGCCGCCGTCACCGCACTGCTCATCGACGCCGTGCGTGCCGGGGGCGACCCGGTCGAGTTCTCGGTGCGGCACACGCCGGCCGACGTCGTCGCCGCGCTGCGGTCCACGACGGTGAGCGCCTCGGTGTGCGCGGCGGCCGCCGGGCTGGGGATCGATCTGCAGCGACCGCAGGCCGGTGCCGTACTGCGTTACCACGGTTCCCGCCTGCGCGCCTGGTCCACGGCCCTTGCCTGGCTGGAGCACCCGGTGCAGCAGGACGGGCGCACGGCGTGGACGGTGGTGCCGGACGAGACCGTGCTCGCCCGCCTGCGGAACCGACTGCGCCTGATGACCGGCGACGAGTCCGCTGACCGTGTCGTCGCGGCGAGCGGCTCCCGAACCGACTCACCCGAAGACCTGGCCCGGTCGTTCACCGAGGCCGAAAGACTGCTGGGCCTGGCCCGGGCCCAGCAGGAGCCGCTGCTCACCTACGACCGCTGTGGGGTCGTCCAGGTACTGCTGCCTCTCCCGCGCGCGCGACTAGAGGCGTACGCCGAGGCGCACCTCGGGCCGATCCGGCAGCGTCCGGAACTGATGGCGACTCTGCGTGCCTGGCTGGCCGAGAGGGGCAGCCGCCAGAGCGTCTCCGAACAACTCCATCTGCACCGCAACTCGGTGGGCTACCGGGTGCGCCAGATCAAGAACCTCCTGGGCACGGACCCGCTGCTGCCCGCCGCGTCGGCGCGACTGCACCTGGCGCTCACGGCCCTGGACCTGCTCGCGGCCGACGACCACGCCGCCGACCCCCAGGTGTGCGGCGAGGACGAGCCGGTGTCCGCCGGACGCTGATCCGGCATGCGCTCTCGGCTTGCCGGGTCGGGCACTGACCTGACTTCGCCCTGGGCTTGCCGGGTCGGGCACTGACCTGACTTCGCCCTGGGCTTGCCGGGTCGGGCACCGACCCGACTTTGCCCCGCTTGCCCGGCGTGACACTGACCCGACCGCATCCCGTGCACGTCCTCCGGACCGAGCCGACATCAGGCTTTTCCGCCGCGCCCGAGTGGTGCGGCGTCGCCTGTTCGTGTACCTGCTCGACCCTGCCGCAGCCTGGGCTGTTGAGCCTCACCGCAGGCGATACGCCCGCGAAACCAAGATGTAGCACCAGGGCGTTGACAGCACCGTTCGGCAGGGGCAGAGTACCTCGCAATACGTTCCACCGCCTCGCAATGCGAGACGGGTAAGGGTAAGGAGGCCGCGGTGCGAGCCATGGTGCAGACCGATTTCGGCGGGCCCCAGGCCGTGTTCCTGCAGGACGTCCAGGAGCCGGTGTGCGGACCGCGCGATGTCGTCGTCGAGGTCGCGTACTGCGGGCTGAACCGCCTGGACCTGCTGCAGCTCAAGGGACCCGGCCTGATCCCCGGCTTCCGTCTTCCCCACGTGCCGGGCATGGACTTCGCCGGAACGGTGGCGGCGACCGGATCCGCGGTGAGCTCGGTGGTGCCCGGTGACCGGGTCACAGTCGACCCCACCCAGGGCTGCGGCAGCTGCCCGCGCTGCGCGGTGGGTGATCGCGCGTACTGCGTCAGACCGCGGATTCTCGGCGGCAACGCCCCTGGCGCGCTGGCCGAATACGTGCTGGCGTCCGCGGAGTCGGTTGTTCAGGTCCCCGATTCCGTGCCCCTCAGCGCGGCCGTCACCCTGCCCACCGCCTTTGCGACGGCCTGGCACGCGGTGCACACCGTCGGGTCACTCGCCGCCGGCGAGACCCTCGTCGTGCACGCGGGCGCCAGCTCGGTCAGCCTGGCGGCCATCGCGCTGGCCAAGCGAGCCGGCGCCTCGGTCGTCGCCTTCGCCGGAAGCGACGCGAAGCGGGCCGCGGCCCGGGCGGCAGGCGCGGACCTGGTGCTGCGCAACGAGGACCCGGACGCGGTGAAAACGGTGTCGGTCTTCACCGACGGAGCAGGGGCGGACCTGGTCCTGGACCACGTCGGCACCGACACCTGGCGTACCTCACTGGACTGCCTCGGCATCCGGGGGCGTCTGCTGCTGATGGGCAACACCAGCGGCGACCAGGTGTCGTTCTCGCTCCAGGAGGTCTTCCACCGGGGCCTGAAACTGCTGGGCACCGGCGGCTACAGCTCCGCCGACTTCGTCGCCGCCACGTCAGCCTGCTTCGCGGGCGGTCTGCGTCTGCCCACCGCCGCCCGGTTCCCGCTCGAGGATCTGGCCGACGCCTGGGCCGTACTCGCGGCCCGCGACACCATCGGCAAGGTCGTGATCAAGCCATGACCGATCTCCTGATCGTGGGCGGCGACGTCGTCACCATGGACCCCGCTCGGCGAGTCCTCACCCGAACGACGGTCGCCGTGTCCGGGACCAGCATCGCCGCGCTGGGCACGGCCGAGGACCTGCGCGCCCGCTTCCCGGGCGCGCGGGAGATCGACGCGTCGGGCTGTGTCGTGATCCCGGGTCTGGTCGACGCCCACCAGCACACGACCGTCGATCCCCTCGTGCGCAGCATGATTCCGGACGACATCGGCTCGCAGGAGTCGATCTTCGACTGGATCGTCCCGCTGCACGCCCACGCCGACGGCGACGACGACGAACTGGCCGCGACCATCACCGCGGTGGAGTGTCTGTCCCGGGGCATCACCACGGTGCTGGAGCCGGGCACAGTGGCCTACCCGGAACGCGTCGCGGCGGGGCTCGGCGCCGCGGGTGTCCGCGCGCGCGTCGGGGGCTGGGGCTGGGACGCCGAGAACGTGCCGTTCGGCGCGCCCGTCGACGAGGTACTCGCCCGGCAGGAGGACATCGTCCGGTCCCTGCCGGCCACCGGGCCGGTCACCGGGTGGGTGACGCTCGTGGGCCACGACCTCGCGAGCGACGAGCTCTTCGCCGGAGCGGCGAGTCTGGCCGAACGGCTCGACGTCCAACTGACCTGGCACATCTCGCCGGGGCCCGCCGACATCGAGGCGTACGCGCTGCGCTGCGGGCGCCGGCCGGTGGTCCACTTCCGCGAGCTGGGAGTGCTCGGCCCGCGCCTGCTGCTGGGCCACGCCGTGTGGCTCGACGACACGGAGGTGGACGCGATCCTCGAGACCGATACCGCGGTCGCCGCCTGCCCGGGGGCCTACCTGCGTCTCGCCCAGGGCTACACACGAGCCTCCCGCCACGCCGAACTGGTGCGGCGCGGCGGGAGGGTCGCACTGGGCTGCGACGCACACAACGCCGGCGACGCCCCGGACGTCCTCCTGGCGGCCTACCTGTTCGCCGGCCTGGAACGCGACCGGGATCTGCCCGATCCCGTCCGAGCCGAGCAGGCGTTCGCCCTCGCGACGATCGACGGCGCCCGGGCGATCGGCCTCGGCGACCGGATCGGCTCCCTCGAGGTGGGCAAGGCTGCCGACCTCGTCGTACTCGACACCGCCGACCCCGCCTGGATGCCCCGGGGCGACCTCGCCCGCCAACTCGTGTGGGGCCACGTGTCGCGGACCGTCCGTGACGTTCTGGTCGACGGCCGCGTGGTCGTCCGCGACCGGCGACCGACCGGCGTCGACCTCGCGGCCGTGGCCGCGGCCGCCGCCGAGCGGTCAGCCGCCCTGCTGCGGCGCGCCGGCATCACGCCCCGCCCCACCTGGCCGACGGAACCGGCGGCCAGCCGATAGAGGAGACCCGCCGTTGAACGTCTTCGACACGTCCGGGATTTCGCCGGCGAAGAAGGGCCTGCTGCCGCAACCGGCGGCACCACCGCCGACCGCGATGATCACCACGCTCGATCCGGAACGCCTGATCACCATGCTGGGCCCGGACGCGTGATCACCACTCTCGACCTGGTTGCGTGATCATCACGCTCCACCCGGACGCGGGAGGCGACGCCGTACCGCACGGCTCCCGCACCCCGGTCAGCGCCGACGCGCCGCCGACCGCGGCCACCGCCGGGGCCGAGCGGCACCACACCCCCGAGCCGAAGAACGCCTGCCCGACACCGAACGCACCGGCCGGTCCTTCGCGCACGTCACGATCGCCGAGCACGCCGACCACATCGAGGCGGCGCCCCGCGATCACGCCCGCGACACCGGCGAGAGGCGCACAGCGGACCGGCGACCGGCGCCCTCGTAGCCCGCCGCCAGACCATCGGCTGCTGACAGTCCCGCAAACCCGGAGCGTCGCCCGCACGAGGCGGCGCCGACCACCATCTGCTTCCCAGGCGTACACGCCCTGCCCGCCGAGGCCGTCCGGATCACCGCCGACGACTCGACCCTCTCCGCCCGCGACCGCATCGACCCCACCCGGGTCCGAGCGGTCAGGCGGCCCCGGTTGCCCGTGGCTCGTCGCCGCGGGTGAGGAGCCCCTCTCCGACCGGGAGCACGTCTCCTGGCGCCGAACACGACCAGGACCCAGACCGTTCAGCCGACCCCGACCCGAACGTCACCCCCGCCCCGGCGGGACGGCGTCACCCAGAAACGGACCACGCACATGACCACAGGAAGAATGCTCCGGCCTCGTCGGGCCGCAGCCGGCCTCGCCCTCGCGGGGGCGCTCGCGCTCTCCGGCTGCGCCAGCAACGCGGCGACAGCGCCCAAGGCGACCACCCAGGCCGGCGGCAGCAGCGGCTCGGGCCTCAGCGAACCCGATGTCAACGGCGATGGCAAGGTCGTCATCGGTGTCCTCAGCCCCGGCGACATCAACGACCACGGCTACTACCAGAGCTTCGTCGACTCGGCGGACGCCTTCGCCAAGGAGAAGGGGTGGACGGTCATCAAGCGGGGCAGTGTGCCCGCGAGTGACGCCCTCACCGCGGCCCGCGCACTGTGCCAGCAGCACGTCGACATGGTCGCGCTCGGCGCGAGTGAACTCAAGACCGCCATCCCCGCCTCAGAGGAGCCGGTCTGCGCCAAGACCGCCTGGTACGTGCCGTCGTCGGCGAACATCGACCAGGCCCCGCGGGTCCTGCTGTCCACCGACGACCCCAACCAGTCGCTGTTCACCGCCGGCTACGCCGCGGGCCTGAAGATGAAGGCCGCCGGCTACACCAAGGCCGGTTTCATCACCGGCGCCAAGGCAGGCTTCAGCGTCGCCGCCGCCAAGGCGTTCCTGGCCGGGATCAGGGAGGTCGTCCCGAAGGCCACCCTGACGAGCACCTACACCGGCGACTTCAACGACTCGGCGAAGGCCAAGGAGGCCACCCAGGCCCAGATCAGTCAGGGCATCAAGGTCATCTACCCCTACCTCGGCGGCGCGACCGACGCGGCGGCACAACTCGCGAACGCCAACGACGCCCTGACCCTCACGCCCGGCACCGACCGGTGCGACTCGACCAGCCCGAAATACGACATCTCGGTGATCTTCAGCCCGGGCGACTACTTCCGCGCCGCGCTGGAGGAGTTCGCCAAGGACAACCTGAAGATGGGCACGACACGCGTGTGGCAGTTGGGTCGCGACCCCTACCCGACCGTCAGGATCTGCGACGCCAAGGGCGACGAGGAGCAGAAGCTCGCGCAGTTCATGAAGGACATCGGCAGCAAGAAGATCAACACCGAGGCCGAGGTCAAGCGCCTCGGCTGACGAGCCGACACGAGGAAGATCAGCGATGACACCGACGACCTCAGCGGTTCCGATACTCGAGCTGCGCGGCATCACAAAGTCCTACGGAACCGTCACGGCCTGCGACGCCGTAGACCTCAGGGTCGACGCCGGCGAGATCCACGGACTCCTGGGCGAGAACGGGGCGGGCAAGTCCAGCCTCATGAAGGTCCTGCTCGGGCTGGTCCGGCGAGACACCGGCACCGTCCTGGTGCGCGGTGAAAGCGTCGCGCTGGACAGCCCGCAGGAAGCGGCAGAGCTGGGCATCGGCATGGTGCACCAGCATTTCAGCCTCATCAACGGGCTGACCGTGTGGGAGAACGTGGCGCTCGGCGACACCGGCAAGGTCAACAAGCAGGCCATCTGCAGCGACATCGCCGAGGTCTGCGCGCGCTACGGACTGCCGATCGACCCCGAGGCGCAGGTCGGGTCGCTCTCGGCCGGCGAGCGGCAGCGGGTCGAGGTGGTGAAATGCCTGCGGCGCGACCCTCAGATCCTGATCCTGGACGAGCCCACCTCGGTGCTGACCCAGGCCGAGTCGCAGGAGTTGTTCGGCGTGCTCGGCCGGGTGGTGCAGGAGGAGGGGCGCGCTGTCATCCTCATCAGCCACAAGCTCGCCGAGATCGCCCAGGCCACGGACCGGGTGACGGTCCTGCGCAAGGGCCGGGTCGCCTTCCGGGCGGCCACCGCCGAGACCACTCCCCAGCTGCTCGCCCAGCAGATGGTGGGCCGTGACGTGTCGCTGGGGGAGGAGGGTGCCGCCCTCGGTCTGCTGCCGGTGCAGAAGGCGCGCACCGGCCAGGCAGGCGACCGCGACCGGCAGCAGCCCGTCCTGCGCCTGGCCGGCCTCACGGTCGAACAAGGGGGCGTCAGGGTCCTCGAAGACGTCGATCTGACCGTGGGCGCGGGCGAGATCGTCGCCCTCTACGGCGTCGAGGGCAACGGGCAGGCGACGCTCGGCGAGATCCTCGCCGGGCTTCTCCCGCCGACCGCCGGCACCGTCGAGGTCGCCGGGAGCACGGTCGACGTGACCCGGCCCGGCGCCCTCGCCAAGGCCGGTCTCGGCATCGTGCCCGAGGACCGGCACCACAGTGGCGTCGTCCTCGACATGAGCGTCGCCGAGAACCTGACCATGAAGTCGCTCGACAAGGTCAGCGGCCGGTTCCTGCTTCGGCGGGGCGTCATGCGCGCCGAGGCCCGTCGCCTCGCGGACGAGTTCAACATCGTCACGTCGTCGCTGGACGCGCCGGTGCGCAGCCTGTCCGGCGGCAACCAGCAGCGGGTCGTACTCGCCCGGGAACTGTCCGGTGACACCCGCGTCCTCGTGGCGGCACAGCCCACCCACGGGCTTGATGTCGGTGCCATCGAGGACATGTACTCCCGGCTGCGCAAGGCGGCCGCCGAAGGCGTCGGAGTGCTGCTCATCTCCACCGAATTCGAGGAAGTCATGGCGCTTGCAACCTGGATCGCGGTGATCTCCTCCGGGCGGATCACCGGAGTCCTGCCCGTCTCGGAGGCGACCTCCGAGCGCCTCGGCATGCTGGTCGGCGGTGAGGCCGCATGAGTGCCGCCTCGCTGTCGGCCCCGGACGAGCTGGGCCGCCGCCTCCTCGACCGGCTCCGACCCGGGAGCGACAGTCGGATGACAGCCGGCCTCACCGTCGTGCTCGTCGCCGTCTCCCTTGGCGCATCCGCGCTGCTGCTCATGCTGACCGGTGCCTCGCCGAGCGCCTCGCTGTCCGCGATCTGGACCGGGTCCCTGGCCAACACCACCGGATGGACGACGACGCTGCTGAACGTGGCGCCCTTGCTGCTGGTCGCGGTCGGCGCGTGCATCTGCTCGTCGGCCGGCACCTTCAACATCGGCCAGGAGGGGCAGGTGCTCGTCGGGGGCCTGGCCGGAGCCTGGGTCGGGCTGCGGCTGGCGATGCCCGGCCCGATGCTGATCGTCGTGGTGCTGATCGCCGCCGCGGTCGGCGGCGGTGCCTGGGCCGCGCTCAGTGCTCTGATGCTCCGCTTCCGCGGTGTCAACGTGCCGGTGAGCACTCTGCTGATGACGTTCCTCGCCATCCAGCTCGTCACGTTCGCGGTCAGCACTCCGTGGGGCCTGCAGGAGAGCACGCAGGGCTCCTCGGGCATCGCCGACGCCCAGTCCAACCCCCTGCCGGTGAACGCCCAGCTGGCCGGCTTCGGCCAGTATCCGTCTCTGCAGCTGAACACGGGCCTGTTCATCGCGCTCGTCGCCGCGGTCGGCGTGGCCCTCGTCCTGAGCCGCAGCCGGTGGGGCTTCCGGGTGCGCATGGTCGGACTGAACCCGCTGACGGCCAAGCACGCCGGTGTCCGGGTGGGCGCGCTCGGCGGGTTCACCCTGGCGCTGTCAGGTGCGTTCGCGGGGCTGGCGGGAGGGCTGCTGCTGGCCAGCCCGGTCAGCACCAACCGGCTGCAGGCCGGGCTCTCGGACAACGTCGGCTGGGACGGCCTGCTCGTCGCGCTCGTCGCGCGGAACCGGCCGCTGGTGGCGATCCCCGTGGCGTTCGTGTTCGCCGTGCTGCGTGCGGGCGGCGACTTCCTCTCGGCCACCGGCGTGCCGTCCTACCTCGTCGACATCGTGAAGGCGTTGCTCGTCCTCGCGTTCGTCGCGCCGCCCGTCCTCGTCGACCTCTTCCGCGGGCGCCGCGGTGCCATGCCGTCGACCGCGCCCGCCGTGTCCGTTGTCCCGACCGAGACGAAGGCAGCCGCATGAGCGTTCTCGACAGCACCACGACCATTCTCGCGAGCGGGGTCCGGCTGACCGTTCCGCTGGCCTTCGCCGCCTGCGGCGAGTACCTGGCCGAGCGGGCCGGCGCGATGAACATCTCCGTCGAGGCGATGATGCTCGGCGCCGCGTTCACCTCGGTCGCCACCGCCAGCGCGACCGGCAGCGCCACCGTGGGCCTGGTGGCCGGCGTCCTGACCGGCCTGGTCCTCGGCTTCGTGCACGGCAACCTCTCCCACCGGGCGCAGATCAACACCTTCGTCGTCGGACTCGTGCTGAACTCGCTGGTGCTCGGGCTCACGAGCTACCTGATCACGACGGACCAGTTCGCCTCGCACCAGGTCGGAGTGCTGTCGATCCCGCTGCTGCAGGACATCCCACTCATCGGCAAGCCGTTGTTCTCCGAACGCTGGCCCGCGTACCTGCTGATCCTCTTGGTGCCGCTCACCTGGTGGCTGGTGGAGCGCAGCCGCTGGGGCCTGGAGCTGCGGGCGGTGGGGGAGAACCCCCAGGCCGCCGACGTCACCGGCATCAAGGTGAACGCGCGGCGCCGACAGGCCCTGCTGTGGTGCGGGGCACTGGCCGGTCTCGGCGGCGCCTACCTCGCGGTCGGCGAGGTCGGATCGTTCAACCAGAACATGACCGCCGGGCGCGGATACATCGTCATCGCCGCGGTGATCTTCGGGGCGTGGCGGCTCGGCCGGACCCTGCTCGGCTGCCTGGTGTTCGGCCTGTCAGACGCGATGCGCCTGGCGCTCCCCGCGCTCGGTGTCACCCTCAACGCCCAGCTGCTCGTCGCCGCGCCGTATCTGCTCGCGCTCCTCGCCATGCTGCTGTTCACCACCCAGCACCGAGAACCCGCCGCGCTCGGCCGGCCCTTCCAGCGCGGGTCGACGTGACGGCCGGGACCCGGCGGGCGCGACCACCGACGCGCGAGGCCGGTATCCGCCGTGGGCGCGCGTCCCCGGACCCACCGGCGGCGCGGCACCGCGGTCGCGCGGGGCCGGTGTCCCCGGCGTACGCGTTGTGTCCGCAGCACATCGACCCGCGGACGCGTGCACACCTAGGCTCGAAGAAATCCCACCCACTCATGATGGAGGTACCGTGGCCACCGGTCTCACCTCGGCCCGCTGGACTCACCTCGCGCTGCCGACCGGCGATCTCGACAAGGCGATCGCGTTCTACACCACCCTGACCCCGCTGGTCGTGGTCGAACGGTTCAAGGACGCCGACGGCGAGAGCGTCTGGCTCTCCAACGACCAGCAGGCCGAGACGCCGTTCGTACTCGTCCTGGTGTCGTTCAACAAGGACAAGGGCGCCCAGCTGGGCCTGCTGCACCCGTTCGCACACATCGGCATCGAGGTGCCGGCACGCGAGGACGTCGACGCGCTCGCGGACCAGGCGCGCGAGCTGGGCTGCCTGCACTGGGAGCCCCGACAGATGCCCGATCCCATCGGCTACATCTGCGCCCTGAAGGATCCCGACGGCAACGTCGTCGAGATCTCCCACGACCAGCGCGTGTTCGACTCGGTCCGCAAGAAGTGGGGGACGCGCTGAAGGACACCCGCGCGGCGGTCGAGGCGTACCTCGCCGCGTTGAACGCGCACGACGCCGACGCCGTGGCCGCCTGCGTGGCCGAGGACTTCGTCAACGAACACACCTCGTCGCTGGGACGCAGCCGCAGTGGCCGCGCCGAGTACCGCGCGGCGCTGACCGGGTTCCTGGAGGACTTCGGGGACCTGCACTACCTGCCCGAGCGCTTCCTCGTCGACGGTGAGTCGGCCGCGGTGCCGTACGTCATGACGTTCCGGATGCGCTCGGCGGGCGACCGCCCCGTACGGGTGCGCGGGGTCTTCGTGTTCACCGTCGCCCACGGCCTCATCACGCGCCGCACAGACTACTGGGACAGCGGCGAGGTACAGCGGCAGCTCGCCTGACGCCCCGCCCCGCTGCCCGGAGCCGGCCTCCCCGACACCCCGTCCGCCCTTGCGCGGACGGGGTGTCGACGTATGCCCCCTCCCGGAGTTCGTATCACTGTGCATGATGCCGTCTCGCATTGCTTGACATGATGTCGTCTCGCACTGAAAGATGCCGTCATGCAAGTGGTAACGACACAGGCCGGCCTGGGCCGGATCGAGGGCGGGACCATCGCCCTGCTGGACACGGCTTTTCCGCACGTCGGCGCGGTCCTCGCGCAGGAGCACTCACTGCGGGGCCTCGCGTCCTGCGCGGTGCGCGAGCGAGTCCCGTTCGACGAGACCACGCTCACGGCGCCCCTGGGCCGTCCCGGCGCGGTGTGGGGCGTGGGCCTCAACTACGTCTCGAAGGCCGCCCGAACCGGCCGGGGACTGCCCGAGCAGCCCATCCTGTACCTGGCCGCGTCATCCGGCGTGTTGGCACCCGGTGCGCCGGTGGTGATCCCGCAGTCCGTGACCGAACCCGACTACGAGGGGGAGATCGCGGTCGTCGTCGGGCACCGGCTCTACCAGGCGTCCGAGGCGCAGGTGTGGCCGGCCGTCGCAGGCATCACCGCCGCCAACGACATGACGGCACGTGACGTCATGCGCGCCACGGCCGCGCCCGCCCTCGCCAAGAGCTATCCGGGGTTCACGCCCCTCGGCGCGTCGATCCGCACACCCGACGAGCTCGCCGACCGTGACGCGATCCGCGTACGGACCCGGGTCAACGGCGAACTCCTGCAGGACGACACGAGCGCCGGGATGATCTTCCCGATCCCCGAGCTGCTCAGCAGGCTGTCGTGGTTCACCGCGCTCGAACCCGGCGACGTCGTCCTCACCGGAACCCCGGCCGGCACCGGCCAGGACCGCGCGTGCTTCCTCGCCGACGGCGACGAGGTCCGCGTCGAGGTGGACGGCGTGCTGCCTCTCGTCACCCGCGTGGTGCGTCCCGCGTGACGCCACACCGCGCGACCACCCCGTTCACCGAACCGGTCAGCCGACCGCCCTTCACCCTGGGAGCCATACCGATGTCCATATCGTCCGAGTCGCCCTACGACCTCGTCCTGGCCGGCGGAACCGTCATCGACCCGGCGTCGGGCACCAACGCCCGGCTCGACGTGGCGGTCACCGGTGACCGAATCGCCGCGATCGGGGAGGGGCTGGCAGCGAACGCGTCGCGCACGATCGACGTCACCGGTTCCACCGTGCTGCCGGGCCTGGTCGAGGGCCACACCCACATCTTCCAGTATGTCTCCGCCGTCGGCGCCCCGGCCGAGGAGGCCCATCTGCGCCGCGGTGTGGTCGCGGCGGCGGATGCCGGCACGGCCGGCGCCTCGACGTTCGCGGCCTTCCGCAAGCTGGTGGTCGAGGCGAACCCGCTGCGCATCGTCAACTTCCTCAACGTCTCGGTGCTCGGCCTGATCGACTTCAGGTTCGGCGAGCTGCTGAACCCCGACACCCTGGTCCCCGAGGACGCGCTCGCGACCGCCGAAGCCCATCCCGACATCGTGCGCGGCTTCAAGATCCGGCTCTCCGAGGACGTCGTCGGCGAGAACTGGGAGCCGTTGCTGAAGAAGTCCGTGGCGCTGGCCGAACAGGCCGGCCTCCCGCTGATGCTGCACATCGGCGAGACCGCGGAGCCGCTGCCCGTCGTTCTCGACTACCTGCGACCGGGCGACATCGTGGCGCACTGCTACACCGGAAAGCCGCACGGCATTCTCGACGGCGACCGCGTGCAGCCGGCCGTCACCGCGGCCCGCGAGCGCGGGGTGCTGTTCGACTCCGCCCACGGCAAGAGCAACCTCAGCTTCGAGGTGGCCCGCCGGGCCATCGCCGACGGGTTCCTGCCCGACATCCTCAGCTCCGACACGAGTGCGCGCAACTGGCGCGGTCCGGTGTTCGACCTGCTCACCAGCATCTCCAAGCTGGTCGCGCTCGGCGCGCCGCTCGAGGAGTGCGTCAGGCGGGCCACCGTCGCGCCGGCCCGGCTGCTCGGACTCGATGCCGAGGGCTACGGGCGCCTGGAGGTCGGAGGGAGGGCGGACGTCACGGTCGTCACCGAGACCGACGAGGTCACCCTGCCCGACGCCGCGGGCAACACGATCGTCGCCCCGCGCCTGGAGCCGACCGTGGTGCTGCACGGTGGCGCCGAGGTCGACATCGTGCCGTGGCGGGGTCTGCAGTCGGCCTGACACCCCCCACCGTGAGAGAAGGATCCGATGACCGCAGGTGACGTCCATCTGCTGCGGCGCCGGCTGCGCGCGGCCCTGACGGCGGGGGGACCCGCCGTCGGTACGTTCGTCAAGCTGGCGTCGCCCGACGTGGTGGAACTGGCGGCCGCGGCCGGGTTCGCGTTCGTGGTCGTCGACCTCGAACACTCCACCCTCACCGAGCAGCGTGCCGTCGACCTGGTGCGCCACGCGGACGCGTGCGGACTGCCGGCCCTGGTCCGCGTGCCCGAGGTGGACGCCGCCGCCGTCAACCGGCTGCTGGAGGCCGGAGCGGCGGGAATCCAGCTGTCCATGCTCACCCGCCTAGCCCAGGCCGAGGCACTCGTGGCCGCGGCCCGGTTCGCGCCGGCCGGTCGCCGGTCGGTGAGCCTGGCCAACCGGGCCGCCCGGTTCGGTGCGATCCCGCTGGCCGGCTTCCTGCGCGCCGAGCAGGACGACCCGCCGGTGCTGGTCGGCCAGATCGAGACGGCGCGGACGGATCCGCTGCCGGATCTGGTCGCCGCTCTCGACGTGTGCTTCGTCGGCAGCACCGACCTCGCGGTCGACCTGGGCCTGCCGGCGGACCCGAGGGTCCTGCGCGCCGCGGTGGACCGGGTGCGCGACGCCGCCCGCTCCGCGGGGGTGGCGTTCGGTGGTTGGGTGCCGGCCCGCAGTGCAGCGGCCGACCTGGGCCTGAGTGACGCCGACTACCTGGTCGTCGGTTCGGATCTGCAGATGTTGGCGGCCGGCCTGCGAGCGGCCGCCGGAGAGGAAACACCGTGAGCACCCGCAACGCAGCGCTGTTCGGCACCGTCGTCCACTGGGACGAACTGCCGGTCACCCAGGTCAGGCCGGGGGTCCGGCGTCGCGTCTACGCGACGGACGAGGTGATGATCTGCCACCACGAGCTCGAGGTCGGCATGACGCTCAACCCGCACCGGCACGAGGACTTCGACCAACTGGTCCATATCGCCGAGGGGCGTGCCAACTACTACGTGGACGGTGTCGCGCACGACATGCGTGCCGGATCCTTCCTGCTGGTTCCCCGCGGCAGCGAACACTACGTGGAGCCGACCGAGACCCCCTGCGTGAACATCGACTTCTTCGTCCCGCCCCGGGCCGACCTGCTGCCCTGACCCGATATACGGGTCCGCCCCCCACGGGTACACCGCGGGGGGCGGACCCGCGTGCGGGCGCGTGCCCCGCCGTCCGTGACGGTGGCCCGACGTCAGATCATGAAGACGCAAGGATGTCGGCGGGATCGCCCGCCAAGGGAGTCAGGACGGGCCGCCGTCCAGCCACCCGGCCGTCCCTCGGGTGGGCGTCACGACAGACGGCCCACCGCTTCGCGCGGTGAGCCGTCCCGTGTCGCTGCGGCGGAGTCAGCTGCCGTTGGCTCCGTCGTCGGAGGTGCCCAGCCGCTGCGACAACGCGCGGGCAGTCTCCAGCAGGGCCTGGGCCATCTCTGACTTGACGTCGTCGGAGACGGTCGCCGTCGTGCCGACGATCGCGAGCGTGCCGCTGATCTTGTCGCCCTCGAAGATCGGCGCCGCGACGGTACGGACGCCGTTGACGATGGGGGAGTTGACCGACAGACCGTGCTGCCGGATGGCATCCAGCTCCTCGGTGAGCTCCGACTTGCGGACCGAGCGGGGCAGCGTGGGTACCTGCTCCGGGGGCAGGAACGCGAGGAAGACGCGACCCTGCGCCGAGGACGTGAGGCTCAGGCGCGAGCCGACCCGGACGCTGATGCGCACCATGTGATCGGTGTTGTCCACCGAGCGCACCACGGTCGCCGACTCGCCGTCCCAGACCGACAGGACGATCGTCTCGTCGATGCGCCTGACCAGGTCCTCCATGTAGGGCTCGGCGGCGGCGACGATCGGCAGGCCGGCACGCGCGGCCGTGGCGAGTGTGAGCACCTGGGGGCCGAGGGAGTACAGCGAGGTGCGCTCGTCGTACCGCAGCAGGTTCGCTGCCCGCAGCGCCTTCGTGTAGCGGTGCGCTGTCGCCTTGCTCGCCCCGAGTCGCGCGGTGATCTCGTTGAGGCTCATGTGGGGCTTGCCGACCGTGAACGAGCCGAGGATCAGCGCCGCACGCTGCACCGTCTGAATGGTCGGTGCGGTCCTCTCCTGGCCATCCTGCTCGCCGGTTCCGCGCTCCGCCTTCGTGGGCATGAAATCCTCGCTCCTGTTCGTCCGTGCTCGTCAAAGTAAGACATTAAATGAAACGCCGTATCGAGTGAAGTAATGGTAAGGGGGAGCGCAATCTGGTGCGCAGCGTTTCGAGGCGCTCATCGCCCGCGAACCGGGGCGGTCGCGGCCGGCGGCCGCGGAAGGGCCACCGTTCGCCGCGCCGCCCCGTGTGGATATGTCATGCATCGGAGGAGTGGCCCGGCGTGATCGAGCATGCCGGGTCGAGCAGGGCGGCGATGTGGTTGACGGCCAGGGCCGCTTCGCCGAAGCCGATGGAGATGAGGCTGACCTTGCCGTCGTAGTCGGCGATGTCGCCGGCCGCGAAGACGCGCTCCCGGCTGGTGCGCATCGTGGGGTCCACCAGGATGCGCCGGCGGCGCAGTCGCAGTCCCCACTGCTCGATCGGGCCGAGATCGGCGATGAAGCCGAGTGCGGCGACGACGGATTGGGCGGGCAGAACGATCCGGCCGCCGTCCGTGCTCGCGACCGCCACCTCCGACACCGACCCGTCACCGGAGATCTTCTCGACCTCGTAGGGCGTCAGGACCCGCACGGAGGATGCGTGCACCTGCTCGACGCTGCGTTCGTGGGCCCGGAACCGCGTACGCCGGTGCACCAGCGTCACCGACGCGGCGATCGGCTCCAGCGACAGCGCCCAGTCCAGTGCCGAGTCCCCACCGCCGACCACCACGACGTCCTGTCCGGAGAGCTCGTCCAGTCGCGGCACGAAGTACCGCAGCCCCCGGCCCAGGTACTCGGAGCCCACCGGCAGTTCGCGGGGGATGAAGTTGCCGATCCCGCCGCAGACGAGGACCGCGCGCGCGGTGATCCGCGCGCCGGCGTCGGTGACGGCGAGGATGCCCTCGCCCGTGTCGTCCAGCCGGACGACCCCGTGCCCGAGCAGGTAGGTGGGCTCCCACCGCCCGGCCTGCTCGGCCAGCCGGTCCACCAGGTCCTGACCGCGCACGGCGGGGAAGCCGGCCACGTCGTAGATGAGCTTCTCGGGATACAGCGCCGCGATCTGGCCGCCCACCTCGGGCAGCGCGTCGGCGACCGCGACGCTCAGGCCGCGGAAACCGGCGTAGTACGCGCCGTACAGTCCCGTGGGGCCCGCTCCGATGACGAGCAGGTCGACGGAGACCTCGGGGCCGACGCCCGCGGTCGGAAGGCCCGTCACGCGCCCACCTCCGGGTGGTCGTGGCCGACCTGGCCGACCTTGCGCGCCCCGCCGGGGGATCCGAGCGGCTGGGCTCCGAGGGTGAAGAACTCGGCGTTGACGCGCTCGAAGTGCTTGCTCTCCTCCGGCAGGTCCTCGTGGTGGAAGATCGAGATCTGCGGGCAGACGGGTTCGCAGCGCCCGCACTCGACACATTCGTCGGGCTGGATGTAGAGCATCCGGTCGCCCTCGTAGATGCAGTCGGCCGGGCACTCCTCCATGCATGACTTGTCCATGACGTCGATGCAGGCCTGAGTGATGACGTACGGCACGAGCTTTTGCCCTTCACACGGTCGCACAGCATGCGAGACGGTGTATTTCAATGTGGAATGCGATGATGGCCGCGTCGGGCCGAGGTGTCAACAGTTGGGCACATGCTTGACAGTGCCGGATGCGCGGGGGACTCTAATGCGACATACGAGATGGCGTCTCACAGCACGCCACTCGGGTCGGGACTTGTGAGAGGCAAACTCCCCATGGGAAGCAACCCCCGGACCGTCTCAGCACCGATGATCATCGAGGACTGGGACCAGCTCACCTTCCGGGTCAACCGAGAGGCCTACCGCAGCGCGGAGGTCTTCACCCGGGAACGCGGCTGGGTGTGGATGCACACCTGGCTCTACCTCGGGCACGAGACCGAGATCCCCAACCCCAACGACTTCAAGGTCCGCACCCTCGGCGGTCGGCCACTGATCTTCTGCCGGGACAGCGCCGGCGAGGTGCACGCGTTCCTGAATTCCTGTCCGCACCGCGGCACCGTGCTGTGCCGTGAGAGTGAGGGCTCGACCAGGCTCTTCCAGTGCTTCTACCACGCCTGGACGTTCCGCAACAACGGCGAGGTCGCCGCGATCCCCGACGCCGGGGCCTACGAGTCGAGCGACCAGTTCCGGGAGTCGATGGGGCTGCGCGGCGTGCCGCGCCTGGAGATCCACGAAGGATTCGTCTTCGTCTCCTTCGACCCCGACGTGCCGCCGCTGCTCGACTACCTCGGCGACGCGGCCGACTACATGACCATGATCCAGGAGCAGCACCTCGGCGGCATGACCACGCTGCCCGGCACGCAGCTCTACAGCGTGCGCGGCAACTGGAAACTCGCCGTCGAGAACGCCATGGACGGGTACCACTTCGCGCCGACGCACAACACGTTCGTGGGCTACCTGCGGGAGAGCGGCTACGCCGTCACCGACGACGACCAGTACGCCTACAACCTCGGCAACGGCCACGGGCTACTGGTCCTGACCGGCCACGGCGGGCGGATCAGCATGGTCTGGGAGCCGCGCTTCGGCGAGGACGAGCGAGTGCGCACCGAGCAGCACCGAGCGGAGATGACACAGCGGCTGGGGGAGAAACGCGCCCGGTTCGTGGCCGACGAGAGCCACATCCTGTTCGTGTTCCCGAATCTGCTGCTGTTCGACATCGAGGGCCTGTCCATCCGGCAGCTGGAGCCGGTGGCGCCCGACCAGACCGATGTGCGTGCCTGGCAGCTGGTCCCGCGCGAGGAGGACCCGGACACGCGCGCCCTGCGCATGAAGACGGTCGTCAGCTTCGTCGGCCCGGGCGGCCTCGCCACGCCGGACGACATCGAGGCGTACGAGGCGGTCCAACGCGGCATCCAGGCCACGGCGGGCGCCGGCGCACCCGAGCTGGACTACAGCGACATGTCCCGCGGCATGGCCGACGAGGCCAAGGGTGTGCAGGGCAGATCGATCGACGAGGGCGCGATGCGGGGCTTCTGGCGGCAATGGGTGGAAGCCACGGGGCTCGACGACGGCCTCCAGATCCAGGGCGAGCGACCGGCGGCCTTCGTGACGGGGAGGGACGTGCGATGACGACGATCGGCAACCGCGCCTCGGTGCAGTGTGCGGGACGCACCGTCACCCGGCCGGAGGTGGAGGACTTCCTCTACACCGAGGCGGACATCCTCGATCACTGGGACTACGACGGCTGGCTGGCCCTCTTCGAGCCCGGCGCCCGCTACGAGATCCCGACCACCGACCACCGCCCCGGCTGGTCCCCGCACGAGACCGGATCGTTCGTCGACGACGACTGGGACCTGCTGAACGCGCGGGTCAAACGCCTGAAGTCCCGCAAGGCGCACGCCGAGAACCCGCACTCGCGCACGCACCGGCTGGTGTCCAACGTGCGGCTGTCCGCGCACACGGAGGACTCCTTCCGGGTGGCGGCGTCCTTCGTGGTGCACCGCGCCCGCGACGGGCGCTTCGACGCCTACGTCGGGTGGTACGACCACCTGCTGGTGCCGGCCGAGGACGGACTCCGCTTCCGGCTGCGGCGCTCGGTCCTCGGCCACGAGTCGCTCGCGGCGGGCGCCCGACTCAGCTTCATCCTCTAGTCGGCGGCGGAAGGTGACCCCGATGATCCGACACACCCTGTCCTTCCGTTTCGCCGACGGAGTCGACCAGGCCACACGCGAGTCCGTGCTGGCCGAGCTGCGTACGTTCCCCGACCGGTACCCCGCCATGCGCGGCTTCGTCCTCGGCGAGAACGTCTCCACCCGCGACCAGACCTTCACCCACACCATGGCCGTCGACTTCGACAGCCAGGACGATCTGCTGGCCTATCTGGGCAGCGAGTCCCACGAGAGCTTCGTGCGCACCCGCTGGCGCCCGGTCATCGACCGGCAGGCCATCACCTCGTTCGAGTACACCGAGCGTCTGTCGCTCGCTGCAGGAAGGACATCCCCCGTGAGCACACGCCCGCACGGGCCGTACGGCATGGAGTACGCCCGGATCGAGGTTCCGGACATGCAGGCCGCGATCGACTTCCTGCAGTACCACGTCGGGCTGCAACTGGAGCAGCGCACCGACGAGTACGCCTACCTGCGTGCCGACATCGAGCACCACGCGATCGAGCTGATCAACGCGCCCGAGCGTACCGACGGGTGGACGACGGCCGTCGGCTACAGCGTGGAGAGCGAGGACGTACTCGAGCAGCTGCGCAAGAGCGTCGCCGACGCCGGCCTCGAGATTCTGGACCTCCAGGAGCGGCAGCAGGCGCTGTGCGACAACGGCTTCGCGGTGAAGGACCCCAACGGCCTCATCGTCGAGCTGTTCACCGAGTTCCAGGAGTACGCCGAGCCGCCGCACATCGAGATCCGGCCGCTGGACCTCGTGCACCCCTTCATCGCCACCGTGAAGTACGACGAGTCGCTGGACTTCTACCAGAGGGTCCTGAAGTTCCTGCCCTCGGACTACGTCGTCGGCTCCACCACGTTTCTCCGCGGCGAGGACCGCTACCACCACAGCCTCGCGATCCAGAAGAACACCGAGCACTACGTCGCGCACCTGTGCTTCGCGATGAAGAGCCTCGACCACGTCATGCGGATGCGCGCCCGCGCGCTGTACAAGGGTGCGCCGATCGCCTCCGACATCGTCAACCACTCGGCGTCGACGTCGATCGCGTTCTACATGCACGACACGCGCTTCGGCCCGCGCTACGAGCTGTGCGACCGGCATCGGGTGTTCACGCCGGAGGAGCACGAGACGCACCGGCCCCGCAGGATGCCGGCCGACCCGCGCAACATCGACGTGTGGCGCCCGGCGTCCGACGACTGGGGACGTTTTTGAGACAGCAGCTGCTTGACGTCCTGCACCTGCTCGACGAGACCCCTTCCCCGCGGGGCGGGGAGCGGGCGGCGGCCCACCGGTTGCGCGCTTGGTGCGCGGACCGGTGGCCGCGGGTCGAGTGGGAGGTGCTGGAGCACGGCCCGGCGGGCGGCAGTCTGATCGCCGCACACGGGGCCGGGCCGCTGCTGTACTCCCACCTCGACACGTCGCTTGACGACGGTGACGCGCCCAACCGGCTCGTCACCGGCGACCCCGCGCCGGTCGGTCCGCTCACCGTGGACGACGACGTGGTGACCGGCTTCGGTCTCGGCGTCGCCCGCGGCCCGGCGGCCGCCGCGCTGGTCGCCTTCGCCGAGGCGGGAGCCGGGCGGCTGCTGCTCGCCGGCTCAGGAACGCACCGCCGCTCCAGCCACGTCACCGGCCTGGAGGCCTATGCCGACGCGTACCCGCTGCCGCGGTCGGCGATCGTGGCCAAGTGCGGTCCGCCCACGTTGCTGTGGCACGAGCCGGGCGCGTTCTACCTGACCGTCCGGGTGACCGGTCGTTCCGGGGCCGCGATGGTGGCGGAGTCCGCCACGCCGACCGGGGGAGTGGTCGCCCAGGCCGGCGTCGTGCTGGCGGAGTTGGCCCGCTGGCGCACGGACTACCTGGCCTCCGACCCGCGGGTGGGGCAGACCGGGCGGGCGTGCGGCATCGGCGCGATCAGCGGGGGATGGCCGGACAAGCCGGATCTGCTGCCGGCCCAGCTGCGGATCGATCTGTACGTCGTCGCCGGTGACCGGGTGGAGCCGGCCGCGCTGGCGGCCGAGCTGGCCGGCCGGCTGCGGGCGCGGTGCGCGGAGTCGGCGCTGCGGGACTGCGCGGTCGACGTGGAGGCCGAGCCGGTCGCGACAGCCGCGGCCACGTCGGCCCACGCCCCGGTGGTGACAACCGCCCGGGCGGCCTGGCGCCACCAGTTCGGCGCGCAGCCCCCGCCGATCACCGGCTGGACGGGATCCACCGACGGCGTCGCACTGCGCGCCCGAGGCGTCGACACCGTGCGCCTCGGCCCGCAGGCGAGGCCGGCCGCCGACGATCCGCGCCGCGACGAACTGTCGCTGGCGCAGCTGACGGCCTACGCGGGCATCTACCGCAGGCTGTTGAGCGACCTGCCGGCGTAGCGCCGCAGATCCCGGTGCCGCCCGTGCCGCCCGTGCCGAGCGCGGCCGGGCGCGCACCGCAGTGACTCCGGTTCCGGTTCCGGCTCCGGGGCCACCCTTCAGACGAACCAATCCGAACTCGTCGAGTTCGATCAGCGCAGGACGCATGCGCCCTGCAGAAAAGTGGGCAGGCGAATGGACAAGGTGGTCGCCTCCGCGGCCGACGCGGTCGCGGACGTCCCCGACGGGGCGTCCCTCGCTGTCGGCGGCTTCGGGCTCAGCGGAGTTCCGGGGGCCCTGATCCAGGCCCTGCACGAAGCCCGCGTCACAGGGCTCGACGTCGTCTCCAACAACTGCGGGGCGATGGAAGCCGGCCTCGCCGTGCTGCTCGCCGCGGGCCGGATATCCCGGGTCACCGGCAGCTATATCGGCGGCAACAAGGAGTTCGCCCGCCAGTACCTGGGCGGCGAGATCGAGCTGGAGCTGATCCCGCAGGGAACCCTCGCCGAGAGGCTGCGTGCGGGAGGCTGCGGCATCCCGGCCTTCTACACGCCGGCCGGGGTGGGCACCCAGGTCGCCGACGGCGGCCTGCCCTGGCGCTACGACGGCCAGGGCGGCGTCGCGGTCGCCTCACCGGCCAAGGAGGTCCGTGAGTTCGACGGCGCCGCGTACGTCCTGGAGCGCGGGATCACCACCGACTTCGCCCTGGTGCGCGCGGCGAGGGGCGACCGGCACGGAAACCTCGTGTTCAACAAGTCCGCGCGCAACTTCAACCCCCTCGCCGCCATGGCGGGCCGCATCACGATCGCGGAGGTGGAGGAGCTGGTGGAACCGGGCGCGATCGACCCCGACCAAGTCCACCTGCCGGGCATCTTCGTCCAGCGGGTGGTCGCCCTCAGCCCTGAGCAGGCCGCCGACAAGAAGATCGAGAACGTCACGGTGACGTCTGGGGAGGTGCGGGCCTGATGGCTTGGACACGCGATGAGATGGCCGCCCGCGCGGCCCGTGAACTGCGCGACGGTGAGTACGTCAACCTCGGCATCGGGCTGCCGACACTGATCCCCAATCATCTGCCCGAAGGTGTCCACGTCGTACTGGAGTCGGAGAACGGCATCCTCGGCACCGGCCGCTTCCCGTACGAGGACGAGGTCGACCCGGACCTGATCAACGCGGGCAAGGAGACCGTCACCGTCCTGCCGGGCGCGGCTTTCTTCGACTCCGCCCTGTCGTTCGGCATGATCCGCGGCGGCCACATCGACGCAGCCGTGCTCGGCGCCATGCAGGTCTCCGCGAGGGGCGACCTCGCCAACTGGGCGATCCCCGGGAAAATGGTGACCGGTATCGGCGGAGCCATGGACCTCGTGCACGGCGCCCGTCGGGTGATCGTCACCATGACCCACACCGCCAAGGACGGCACGCCGAAGATCGTGGAGCAGTGCGACCTGCCACTCACCGGAAAGGGCTGCGTGGAGCGGATCATCACCGACCTCGGGGTCCTGGACGTCACGGACGACGGCCTGCTCCTCGTCGAGACCGCCCCCGGTGTCACCGCCGCGGAGATCACCGCCAGGACGGCGGCGAAGGTCCTCATCCCCGAAACGTGAACCAGGCCGACACCAAGGCCAACAGCGCGTCGGCGTCACCGCACGGTGACGCCGGCTTTCGGCTTTCCGGTGATGCCCCGCGACGGCACCTGATCCAGTGATCCGATGTGCCCGGTGCCGCGCGCAAGGAGGACGTCAGACAACCGCCGCAGCCCGGTGTCTTCATGGCTGCGGCGGTTGCGAGAGTTCTTTCCCTGCCGGCTGTCACCCAGAGGGTGCGGCGTCACACCCCCCAGTCGTCGTTGACGGTGACGGCGTCGGCGATGCGGAACCGGCCGCCGGGCACCAACGGGGTGGTGGGCTCACCCATTTCGACGACGTGCTTGCCGAATTCCGGGGCCAGCGGGCGGCCGACGTCGCGCTTGAGCCACAGCCGCAGCAGGTGCCGTCGGCGCTCCGGCTCCGTGTGGTCGACGTAGCTGGTACGCGAGTGCAGGGCGGCGTAGTTGAGGAGCCACTGCACATCCCCCGGCTGGAAATCCATGTCGATCGGCAGGCCAGGCTCCTGCGAGATCTCGTCGAAGAGGGCGATCGCGGCAGCCTGGTCGGGCGTCAGCTGGGGAACGCCGGGGTACTCCTGGGCGCTGAAGATCATCGAGCTGCCGGCGTAGGTGCTGAAGACGCCGTCGACGTAGCTGATGATCGGTGAGGTGTACGTCAGCTCCGGGGAGTCGGGGTCCTGGCGCCGCCAGTCCCAGTGGTAGGTGTCGAAGAGCCGCGGCGCGAGGTCCGGCCGACGGCTCAGCATCTCGTTGTAGATCGTGGTGCCGCTGACCAGGCTCGACGCTCCGCCCTCCTTCGCGCCGCGCAGGCACATGAGGGCGACGACGTCGGAGCTGTCCGAGTGGAACGGCAGCCGGTCCCGCACGCGGGAGGGCAGTGCGCCCTCGTCGGACAGCGTCTTGTTCGACGTGGCGATCACGTGGTCGAGCAGGTCGCCCCTCTGGTTCTGCCCGATCGGCTGGCCGAGGTGAAGGCCCATGATGAAGAAGACGGCCGCGGCCATGGCGTCGCCGTACTCCTCGGTGCGCAGTCCACGCACCAGGACGAAGCCCCGGCCGGCGTCCATCTGCCGCGCGCACTCGTCGTTGAGAGCCCGGCAGGCCTCGAACGGGTAGTCGGCGGCGGTGACGGTGCGCAGGTCGGGGTCGTCGGCGACGAAGCGCCGTCCCAGGTCCTCCAGCTCGGTGCGCTCGGCGTCGCTGAGGACGTAGATCCAGGCGGTTGAGTTCGACAGCACGTCGCCGCGCCAGGCGGAGGGCCCGGAAATCTGCTGATGGGGGGCGGTGGTGGTCATGGTGATGCACTCCTCGCGAGTGTGGTGGAAAGGCCTGCCGGCGATGACACGGCGGACGGCGAATGGCTCGTTGCGGCGGCGCGGTGTCGCGCTGCGACGCAGGCGCTCAGAAGGGAGTCTGAGGTTCGCCGACAGCCGTGCCGGGGCGCAGTCCTTCCCGGGGCGGGGAGTACCTGAGCGGTTCGTCGTAGGTCCGGCGGCCAGCGCACGACACGAGCAAGACGCCGATCAGGGCGACTGGCTTCATGCGGGTCCCGTCCTTTCAAGAAGTGTCTCCACCATAGGGAGGCTCGAAGTGCGAGTCAATGGGCGAGACGGCATCTTGTAATGCAGTACGTGTACGAGGGTTGCTCTTACCAGGAGGAGAACGCCAGCGGACGCACGCAGTCGGCGACCGAGGTCAGGATCTCGGTGCAGGTCAGGTTCAGGGGGTGCGGCGTCGACTCGGACTCGCTCCACTCGCGACCGTCCGAGGTGGCTCCGCACGCACTCGCCAGGGCGGCCAGTGCGACGGAGCGATCTGACGCACCACCCAGGGACCGGACCGCGGCGTCCCGCCGCTCTCCACGGACGTCGTATCGACGAGCCGCCCCGGTCGGCAACGGCAACCGCCTCGGCGCGCGAACAAGGACACCGTCAGTGATCAGGCCGACGGTCAGACGCTTGTGCGCGCCGCCGCTCAGCGCCCTGACCCACTCCGATGTCCTGCGCCGTCTGCGAGACGACCGGATCCGCGCGAGCACATCGCGGAGCTCTGGGTCACGCGGCTCCGCACCCTGGACGGCGACGACGTATCCGTCGACGGTGCGGATGAAGCCGTCCAGGGCGAGCTCCATCAGCATCGCCGCGCTCAGACCGAAGTCGAGGCCGGTGCGATAGCCGGGAACCCGGCCTTGTCCGTCCAGGTAGACGGCCAGCATGAAGTCACCGGTGAGGCTCGAGGTGGGATCAGTGTTCATCCAGTTCTCCCCAGTACCGAACTCCGGCTTCGGTGCCTGGGTCCTTCCGGACCGGGTGGCCGCAGGCTCGAAGAGTGTTCGCAGCACTATGAACGACCCAGGGCCTCTGGTCAATGCGAGACGCCGTCATGACATGCAGAACGCGACTGGTGTCGACACCGACTGCAGGTGGGGCTCGCCCAAAGGAGCCGGAGGTGGAGTTGGGGCGCGGGCGGCACCGTCATCGGACCTGTTCGGCAGGCTCGGCGATCAGCGCCGTACCGATCTTGCGGAAGCCGAGCCTGGCGTAGATCCGCGCGACGTCGTCGTCACCTGCCGACAGGAAGACGGTTTCCGCTCCCCGCGACCGGGCGTCGGCCACCAGAGCCGCGGTGACCGCCAGTGCGAGACCGCGACGGCGGGCCGCGGGAAGCGTTCCGACGCCCACGATCTCGCTGACTCCCGCAAGCGGTTGGTGCTGGCCCGCGGACAGTGCCGAACCGTGCTCGACCGCCGCGGCCACCACCGTCAGACCTGCCCGGATACGCGCGATCACGCGTTGGACCGATCCGTCGCCGCCACGGGCCTCGACCGCTTCCGCCAGTTGCGGTTCCCCCGCGAGGCCGACGTGGGTTCCCGGTTCGGCGAAGGCGAGGTGAGGAACGGCCAGTGCGCTGGGCAGCACCGGATCGTCCGCGTCCACGATCCGCACCGATACGCCGCCGGACCACTCCTCCGCGAGCGCTGCCGGAGTGCGCGGATCGAGCACCATCAGCGGATGTTCGTGGACCACGAGCCCCGACTCCTCGACTGCTGCCCGCAGCGTGGGCGTGGTCTCGGCGACCCATTCGAAACTCTCCGGGATCCCCAGCTCCCGCTGGCGGGCACGGACCTTGTGCACGTCTGCGGGAGCTGGGGATCCGGACCGCCCCCGCGCGGGACGTGCGTAGAACGGCCAGCCCTGGCCTTCCCGCACGAACAAGGTGAGCGGCCCATGGTCCTCGACACGGGCGCTGTGGCGTGGGACCGCGTCGTAGTACTCCTCGAGCAGGTCCAGCAAGGCCCGCTCCGGATGATCGGCAAGATAGGTAGAGGTCACGCCGGGCATCCAAGCAACCGGCATCAGGCAACGCCACCGTATTTCGGAGCCCGTGCGTCGCCCTCGCCGAGGTCGGCAGGTCGGCCGTGGCCGGTGATTCTCCAGGACAGGCCTTGCTCCCGCCCCGCCAATAGACTGCGGACAGCGGGGGCATCATGGGCCCTCCACCGGGCAGTGGAGACGAGGCGAAGACGTACACCCACGGCCCGCTGGAGACCGGAACAAGGGGACACGGTCCGCGCGGGTCCCGGGAACAGACGTGCGCGGTGCGGATGTGTGCTTGCCTGGGAGGCCATCGCGGCCGGACCGTCGGCACGTCTCCTCTGGTGAGGTGAGTGCGGGCGATCGACAACGGGAGACGTATCAGGTGAGCGCACATCCGCCGGACGCCGGCAGGGCGGCCGACTCCGGGCATCCCTCGGACGACGACAGCCGCCGGACCGTGGGGCTCGCCGGGGCACTGGCCGCGGCGGAAGCTGCGCCACCGGTGGAGTCCCTCGACGTCGTCGCCCACATGCTCAGGCAGAGCCTCGACGCCACCGGGGTCTCCTTCCTCATCACGGACTTCACCGGTACATCGGTGGTGCGCCTCGGCGCCGCCGGGGACGTGGAGACCGACGACCCGGCCCGGCGCATAGACCTGCCCGGCACCTTGTACGACGAGGTGATCCGGACCCAGCAGCCGGCCACCCAGACCAAGGACGGCCGGAGCAGGGTGCGGGTCGTCGCCCCGGTCACCAACCGGGGAGACGCCATCGGTCTGCTGGAACTCTTCCTCCCGTCGGCGCCCGACGAGAGCGCGATGCGGGAGATCGGCGAGACCGCGCACGCCCTGGCCTACATCGTGATCGCGAACCGGTCGTACACCGATGTGTACCAATGGGGCCGCCGCACCAGGCCGCTGAGTCTCGCCGCGGAGATCCAGCACCGGCTTCTTCCCGCGTCCCTCGCCTGCGAGGCCGCACAGTTCGCGGTGGCCGGCGCACTGGAGCCCGCCGACCTTGTCGGAGGTGACACCTTCGACTACGTGATCGACCGCGACACCGTGCAGCTGTCCGTCACCGACGCGATGGGCCATGACGTCGCCGCCTCACTCCTCGCCACCCTCGCCGTGGGCGCGCTGCGCGGGGCCAGGCGGGCGGGCGCCGATCTGGTCGAACAGGCCCGGCAGGCGCATCAGACGATGCTCGACCACGGCCGGCAGGGTTACGTCACCGGTCAGCTCCTGCGCATCAGCCTGCTCGACGGTGCCACCGAGTTCGTCAACGCGGGCCACCCATGGCCGCTGCGCCTGCGTGAGGGCAAAGTGGAGCAACTCAAGGTCGCGGTCGACATGCCGTTCGGCTTCCGGTTCCCGCACACCTACCGGGTCCAGCGGCTGGATCTGAGGGCCGGCGACCGGCTGTTCATGCTCACCGACGGCATGCTCGAGCACCGCGCCAGCAAGGTGGACCTGGCGAGCCTGATCGTGCGCACCGGCGACCTCCATCCGCGGGAGGCCGCCCGCACCGTCATCGCGAAGGTCGTCGCCGCCAACGACGGTCACCTCCAGGACGACGCCACCATCATGTGCCTGGACTGGCACGGCGTCCGTCACTCCCGGCGGAACGCCGACACCGGGGCGGATCTCGCCAACGCATCCCCTTCACCGACATCCTCCGACGAGCCGCAGGTGCCGCGTACGGGGCGATGAGCCGCACGGTCCGCCGCTCAGGTGACGGCGGTCCGCGGGCTTCGACGATCTGCGGTCCGTCGCCCGTGTCAGCCGGGGGAGCGCGTGCTCGTGAAGCGCACGGCCGGACCCCACCGGTCCTGGACAGGGGCCATGCACCACTGACAGAGGGGGCTGCCGCCGCTGCCGTATTTGTGGGTGGGGCGCTGGCAGCCGGAGCAGGGGCCGACCAGGCTGCTGGAGCAGGTGAACGTGGAGGGGTCCGGCTCGCTGACGGGCGGCGGGGGAGTGACGGTCATCTGTGGGTTCCGTTCCGGGTGATCAGTGGATGAATCACCGCAAACGCAGCATACGACCGTGAGGTACAGGCGTTCGATCACCGCGCCGCGGCACAGGCCGGGCGAGTGGATAAGCCGAGGATGTCCAGGGCGGTGTCGGGCTGGCAGTGGGTGCAGGCGCGCAGGCCCGCGGTGAGCAGGCGGCGGGCTTCGTCACGGCCGACGGGCCGGCGGCGCTTGCCCATCATGCGGCAGTCGCCGCTGTGGACCTGGACGGGGGGATGTCCGGTGCCGATGCCGAGTTCGACGATCCACTCAGGCTGTTCGGGCCGGCGACGTCGACCGTGCTCTGCTTCAAGCTGACGCTGCCGCACGGCTGCGATCTTCGCGTCGATGCGCTCGAGCCACATGGCATGCCACACCCGCAGGGCGTTGAGGCGGTCCAGGTCGGGAGGCAGGTCGTCGAACACATTTTTGATTCTATGCCCATGATCCACGCCTGCACCCCCGCGGGATCGAATTGCTGTTCGATGGCGGTGGGTGGGAGGTGGTCAGCGACTACGGCCGATCGTGACGGCTGTGTCCGGCGGTCGCGGGCTGCGTGCGGGAAGAGCACGCTGAGGGAAGGGGGCAAACGCGATGGAGATGTCCCATGGCTCCTACCGGCACAGAACCACACCACCAGCACAAGCAGCGCACACCCTTCTTCTCTCGCCCGAGTGTCCGCCGCGTGCTGCCGTTCTTCCTGATCACCGCTGTCGCCGTGGTCTTCATCTTCGAGAACCGCGCGGAGACGGAGATCCGTCTGCTGATCCCCAAGGTGACCATGCCGCTGTGGGGTGCCCTCCTGATCGCCTGGGGACTCGGCGTACTCGCCTGCGTCGTCACCGTGCGGCGTCACCGCGGCCGTAAGCACCAAAAGCCTCGCTGACCCTGATCGGCGACCGCTGGAGACCGCAGCCCGCGGGTCCGTCACAGGTTCAGTGGCGCGGTCAACGCTGCGACGAGCTCGGCGAATTCGGCTCGTTGCCGGCTGTTCAGGGTGGCGTAGAGCGGCGCCTGTAGTTCATCGGTGATTTGTTCGGCGCGCTGCCATCGGAGGATCTGGGTCGCGGTGACGGCTTGTGGCTCCTGCCAGCCGTAGTGGGTTGCCCGCTCGGAGGAGGCGGTTGATCGAGGCGGCCGCCCCTGTGCGCTTCAGGGAGGGGGCCCTGGACGCCGTGGCGGCATTCTCGAACTGCGACAGCCTGCACGTAGGGGGCGGCACGACGTGGCGAAAGGCCGACGTCATCGCAGTGTCCTCGGGGACAGGCGTACGCGTTCCCTCACCAGGTCGACTTCAAGGATCTCGGCGGAGATTCGTCGGCCGACACGGACGGCGTCGGCGGGATGATCGACGTGCCGCCGGGACAGCTCAGGAAGATCGATCCTCGCGGTGAAGCCCCCGATGTCCACAGAGGTCACGCCGGAGCAGGCGATCTCCGTGACCGTGCCCGTGCAGACGTCCCCCACCCGGAGAGTCTTCAGAAACGCCCAGTTCCGGTCACTCGGTGTCGGTTCGGTCCGCCACCGGGCCCGCAGAACGCCGTCGTTGTCGGGAAGGACGGCAGTGAAGAGGGGATGACGTTCGTCGACGTACACGGACAAAGCCGAAGCGGCACGTGCACCTGCCACTTGGGCGGTCAGTTCCCGGTACTCCGACTCGTCGGCGGTCATGCTGGTGATCAACCCGTTCTCGTCCTCCCAGACGACTTCTACCGAGCCCTCGGGCAGCGTGGCGAGGACCGTGTCGACGTCGGTGGACAGGTCCGGCCAGACGGTCAACCGGGCACGGGGGGTGAGCCGACCGCGTACCGCGTCGAGCGTGTCCTCGGTGAGGCGGTGCCAGCGGGAGGCGTTGTAGAGGTGTTCCTCCTCCAATATCGCTGCCTGCCCTGTGGCGACGGACCAGCGCAGACGGGCCCAGAAGTCCTCGTCGGCGGGCCGCTGTACGCCCGGTTCATCGAAATCCTCGTCGTACGGGGAGTTCTCCAGCCGTTCCGCGAAGAGCCCGAGCGCCCGCGTGCGGGAGACGGCTGCCTCGCAGGGCTGGTCGCTGGTGACGTAGACGTACTGATCCCATCCGACGCGCACGGTGAGCCTGCCCTCCACCTCCAGGCAGCACCAGGCGCCGTTGTCGCGGAGCATGACCCGCACCAGCTCCAGACCGACCGGGAGAGGCACTCTTGCACCGTCGTGGAACCCGCTCAGGTCAGGCGGGAACAGCCCGGCGAGGCCGTGGCCGTGGACGGTCGGCTCCAGGCCGAAGTGGGCGAGGCCGGCAACCCCCGGCTCGCGTATGTCCAGACGGTCGACGCCGGTGTCCTCGGCGAACGCGGCAACCGCCTGTAGGTAGGCCGCCTCGACCGGCCCGTGGTCGCTGACCGTGTCCTCAGCGCCGAGGTAACTGCCGTGCTCGTCGCGGTCGGCAGGGTCGTACTTCGTGATCCGGTAAACAAACGGCGGCACTCTGCTCCCGTGGTCGTCGGCGATGCAGCTGAGCAGCCGATCTCGTGAACGAGAGAGTAATGCGGGATGCTCCGTCCCACGCCTGATTTACGCCGCCGCGATCATTGAGGGTCTCGTGCTTGCACCAGGTAAACCAGGCGACCAGTCCACGTGGTGCGCAGGGAGTCTGCATCGGCGGCCACCCTCGCCGGTGACGATGAGCACGGTGGGCCACTCGACCAGCGCGTGGGGCAGGTCGAGTGCGGCAGAATTCGGAACCAACGCGGCTCCTGCGCCAGTAGGTTGAGACTTCGAACGCCTTCCCCGACGGCACGGGAGCCTCATGCGTTGCCCACACCGCGAGCATCACCCGATCAGTGGGTGCGCTGAAATCGCTCACTGACGGCGACGGAAGCGACGGGCGCGGGGCGCGGGGAGGGTGAGTGTCCTGGTTAGTTCGCTGTCGGCGAGGTCGGGGAAGGGCATGCCGGCGGCGTGGTGATGGGTTCGGGACTGCTGGAGGGTGTGGAGGACGTCGTTGTGCCAGCCTGCCGCGCCGTAGAGGCGGGCAAGGCGGAAGCTGGCTTGAGCGGCGCCGACATGGTCGCGGGGGCCGGCGAGGGCTTGCTCTGCCAGCGTGATGGCCTCGCTGAGGCGGTTTGCCTCGGCGTGCAAAAGGGCTTGCACGGTCAGTGCCCTGCTGCGGCCCCGATGGTCGCCGCAGGCGTCGGTCTCCTGAAGCCCGCGGCTGATCAGTTCGGCGGCAGCGTGGTCGCCCTCGTAGAGCGCCATGTCGGCCAGCCCCAGGGTGACCCAGGTGTGCCCGCGGTGGTCCCGGACAGCGTGTAGGAGCTGGGCGGCGTGCTCGTAGTGGGCGCGGGCCGCGGCCCACCGCGGATCCTGTGCGTCACGGCTTGTGACGTGGCGCCCGGGCCAGGGGCCTGCGTACCAGCGGCGAGGGAGCGGGCAGCCGCCCACCGTGCTCTCCTTCTCGGTGTCGGCGCGGGTGCGTAAAATCCAGCCGACACCGCGGCTCTCCTCGTTGCCGGCGAACAGGGCCTCCGCTTCGTCGAGTTGGGCGAGGGCTTCGGAGTAGTGAGCGTGGTGCCGACTGATCACCGCCTTCTCCCGCAGGGTCCAGGCCAGCCCGCGCTCAAGCGGCAAAGCTCTGAAGAGTCTCTCGGCCGCGGTGAGCGTTCGCGCCGCTACCCGCAGCGCGCCCTGCTGGCGTTGCAGGATTCCCAGGTTGCCCAGGGCGTCGCTCTCGCCGTATGCGTCGCCCGAGCTCTGGAAGAGAGCGATCGCTTCGCTGAAGCACTCTGCGGCCCTGCCCACGTCACTGCCGCCGTCACGCAAGGCTTCGCCGAGGTTGCGCAGCAGCGCGGCACGGGCCCCGCCATCCCCCAGACGGTCGGCCGCGTCCAGAGCGAGCTCATGGACCTGGCTGCTGATGTCCCAGCGCCACTGATGCTCGAGAGCGATACTCATCGCGTCGGTGATCTCCCAGCACAGCTCCCACCACCCGCGAGCGTGAGCGTGGGCGACAGCTGCCACCAGCACGGCACGCTCGGCTTCGAACCACTCGACGGCCTCCCACACGTCACCCGCCACAGCTTCTTCCGGCGGCGGACGGCGGACCGCCCCGTCGCGGCTGCTGTGCCGGGCACCGGCCGGCCGTAACTGCGCGTCGGCTGCGTCGGCCGCGCTGAGGAGAGCCCCCAGCAGACGCCGCACGGCGCTATCGGCCTCGTCCGCCGGCTGCTCGGCCGCTCGCTCCTTGGAGAACCCGCGCGTGAGATCGTGCAGCACGATGCGCTGGCCGCCTGTCTCGCCGCGGCGAGCTTGCACGAGATGCACCAGCAGCAGTCCCTCCAGGCATTCGTCGGCCGTATCGGGGTCCACGCCCAGCAAAGGCGACAGCGCCCAGGCCGGTAGGTCGGGAGTGTCCAGGGCCGACAACAGTCTGAACGCACACCGCTGCAATGAAGGGAGCGCCTGATAACAGGCGAGGAAGACCGCGCGCACGCTGCGCTCGCCCAGGCTCAGCACATCCAGCCGCCGATGGTCGTCGGCGAGATCGCGGGCGAACGAGCCCACGGTACGTGCGGGAAACGTGGCCAGTCGCGCTCCCGCGATGCGCAGGGCCAGCGGGAGCCCGCCGCACAGACGGACCACGTCGCGACCTGCCTCGGGGTCCTCGTCCACCCGGTCCCCGCCGCCGATCCGTCTCAACAGATCCCAGGCGGTGCCCTCGTCCAGCCCCGGCAATGCGACGCGCTCATCCACGGCCAGCGTGGCAAGTACCTGGCGGCTGGTGATCAGGACAGCGCACGAAGACCCACCAGGCGTCAGCGCACCCACCTGCTGTTCACTGGCGGCGTTGTCCAGGACGATCAGTACACGCCGGTCGGCCGACTCCGTACGGAACTGACGTGTCCGTCCGGCCTCGTCATCGGGGATTCGTCCGCGCGGTACTCCCAGAGCCACCAGGAAGTCACCCAGGACATCGCCCACGGCAGCAGGACGTTCCTCCGCCCCATTCAAGTCGACGAAGAGCTGGCCGTCGGGGAAAGACGGCATCAGCTCATGAGCAGCCTGCACCACGACAGATGTCTTGCCGATCCCGCCCGGACCGTGCACCAGGCACACCCTGCCCCCGCCTGGACGCTCAGCAGCCTCCACCAGCCGCACCAACTCCTGGCCGCGACCGGTGAAATCCGCCACCGCCGGCGGCAGCTGACGCGGGATGCCGGACGATTCCGGGAGAAGGGAATCGCTATGGGCGAGGACCGGAGTGTGCGGCGACAGCAGCACCCGCAGCTCCTCAACGCCTGCAGGATCCTCACCCAAAGCCCGTACCAGACGCCGTCGCAGCAGAGCCCGTGCAGCCGGAGAACGGCCCGCCTCCTCGACCAGAGCCGCGCCCTCCTCGCCGGGCAGCCGGCCGGCGATCCACCGGTACAGCCACCCCAGCCGGTCGGCCACCGACTGCTCCACACTCTCCATCGCGCGATCCGCCAGACCGGCACCCAGCCTCTTCGCAGACACGATCGCCAAGGCGACCACTGCCGCCACGAGCTCCTCGACCGTCATCGACCGCCCCCCGGTCCTCCGCTGTAGCAGTTGCGCCGCCCCCAAACGCGCTACCGCCGCCCGACGTCAGTCATGCCCAGAACGCCGCCAAACGGCACCTGGGCGCTCTTCCAATGGCTACCAGTGACGCTCCGCGCGGCTCCCTGCCGGAAGTTCGCGTCAACTGAGACCCGCTCAAGATCGCCGGCCGGGCGCCTGGTCAACCGCGCGCTCTCCGCAACGCGAGCTCCGGTGGAACGGAGCAGGCGCGGCCCGTCCGAGGTCCTGGCGCATCTTCCGAAGAGCGTGTGCAGCACGAATCGTCTGTCGTCAACTGCCGCAGCCGTCCTCACCCAGGAGCATCCCCGCTGAATGGGCTCTGAGCCTTTTCCAACGTCGGATGGTGACGGCGGGCGTGGTGGCTGGGCGGAATTCCGGTGGACATAGCAGCGTGCGTTGACCAGGATCACGGCCGTGTCAGAGCCCAGCGGCATCCACGTAGCCGACTATGACCCGAGCTGGCCCCGGCAGGCCGCCACCGCCATCGATGCTCTCCGGGCAGCGGCGCCTGGGCTGCTCCTGAAGATCGAACACATCGGCTCGACCGCTGTCCCGGGACTGTCAGCCAAGCCCGTCATCGACCTGATGGCTGCCGCCCACGACCTCACGCACGCTGCCCCCCACCAGGCGGCGCTCGCCGAACTCGGCTTCCACCCTCACGACAACAGGATGACTGACCGGTTGCCGTACGTCCGCGCAGATAGTGGGGTCCGCAGCCATATCCTGCACGTGGTGACCCTGGAGAGTTGGCCTACCCGGAACCAGCGGATCTTCCGGGACTACCTGCGCGCCCATCCCGAGGACGCGACCCGGTACGCGCACCTCAAGCGGGCGATTGTCGTCGCTGGTACGGGACCGGGTGAGTATGCGCGAGCCAAGACGGTGCTGGTGCAGGAACTCACCGACCGTGCTCGCGCACAACTCGGCCTGCCATCGGTACCCGTGTGGGAGAAGCAGTGAGTCCTTGCCAATCTGGCTGTGTGCAGGCTCAGTTGACAGGGGCTGCGTGCGAAAGGGGGTACAGCTCCTGGTAGATGGGTTGTCGACCAAGAGCAACCTGTCCGCTCGGAGCTTCGAGTGCGTGTCTACCTACCGGGTTTCGATCTGTCCAGCTCGACCCCGCGGTGCCTGTCCGACCTGCTGGTCGCGCGACAGCGCGAGCGAGGGACGCGGTGGCGCCGGCTTCCAACAGGCCGGCAGGCCCTGCTCGTACTGGCACATCTGCGGTGCGGACACACCTACGCCCAGCTCGCCCGCCGGTTTCGGCGTCGGGACCACCAGGGCGTACCGGTACGTGGCCGAAGCCGTCGAAATCCTTGCGGCCCGCGCGTGGGATCTGGCCGCTGCTGTCCGGACGGCGGCCTGCAAGGTGTTCGTGATCCTCGACGGGACGCTGCCGCCCGTCGACCGTATCGCCGCCGACAGATCAAGCACACGATCCCTGAACCCAGGGACCAGCGAGCCAACCGCCAACGGCGGGGTAGCAAGGGCGGCCGGCCCACCGGCTTCGACACAACGGTCTATCGGCGCCGCAATGAGGTCGAGCGCACCATTTCACCGGCTCAAGACGTTCCGCGCGGTCGCCACCCGCTACGACAAGCGGGCCTACGTCTTCCACCGGACGGTCACGGTCGCGGCGATCCGACGGTGGCTCCGCGCATGACCACCGCGTCCGCGGCTATACCTCTTCCGGGACCAAGACGCCGAGCTCGACTTCCTCGAAAACGCGTGACCACCAGGCTTCGTCATCCTCGAACACCCTCGGATCGCTCTGCCGGGCCCGCTCAATCACGTCTTCGACGTAGTCATCGTAGTCGTCGTCCGCTTCGCTCTTTCCCGAGCAGGCGAACGCCTCCCACACCTCCAGGACGTTCTGCAGACCAGCAACCGAAGAGTTGACCAGCCCGTACTGCTGGTCCCCATCGCCTTCGTAGCCGCGGACCATCCACACTTCACCGCTGTCGATCAGCAGCCAGTACGTGTTGACGCCGTCCTCGAACACACCGAGGAACGCAGCCCGACCCGGCGGAAGGTCGCGGACATCCAGCTCCCGACCTGAGTCCCGCACGAACATGCGATTGCAGTCGGCCGGCAACCCTCGCTCGACCAGCCCACACGCCGCCTCGCCGCCCACACCCATGCGCGCGAGAGAACTCGCGTCATATGGCAGCCACAGCGCGCTCGGCAACCGGCACCCCCTACTCGATCCGTCCATCCGATCCTCTCAGACCGCGTGGACGACCCACCGGACGGGACCTAGTCGCGGTAGATGCCACGGATCTAAGGGGCTGACGTCAACGGCCGGTAGTCATCGTTTCAGGTACGACCGAGCGCCAGTGAGCGCCTTGGTAGGCCAGTTGATCCCGGAGTGGGGGGCCGAATGCGGTGGACTGTTCGACCGAATCGGTGACATCGTCGGTGATCGTGACGGAGCACGGTTTCCTGGCGTTGGCGCCGCAGTACACCTCGACTTGTGAGCTGCTCTCGAGGGCGGCGCGTCGGCGGGGCATGGATGTAGAAGTACTCCCTGCCCAGGGCGGTGCGGGCACCGCCCTGGGGCATGGCGGCCACTACTATGGCGGCCCTAATTTCGCAGCGCGCGTCGTGGACGACCTTGAGATCGCGCTCTTGGAACCCACTGACGACTGGCTGACCGCACTGCCGTCTGAGTACACCGGACGGCGTATTGCCTTGGTGACCCTGGGCGAGGCGCGCCGTCTGTCCCGGCCGACATTCGTCAAGCCGCCGAGAGACAAGAGCTTCCCAGCAGCCGTCTACGCCAGCGGTAGGTGTCTCCCGCAAGGGCCGGAGCTGGCACCGGACGCGCCGGTACAGATCAGCGACGTGGTGAGCTGGGCAGCGGAGTTCCGCCTGTACCTCCTGGACGGCGAGGTCCGCACGGGTTCGCAATACGCCTCCTTCGGCCATCTCGACGCCGCGCCGCTGGCCGGGCACCGCCATGAGGACCCTGTCCTGGAGTTCGCGGACGATCTCCTGGCCACGTGCGGCGAAGGGCTGCCCAGCGCGGTGGTTGTGGACATCGGGCTCCTGGCCACACCTGAGCACGGCGCCGCCGACCAGTGGGCGGTGGTCGAGGCGAACATGGCTTGGTTCAGCAACTGCTATGCCGCCGATCCTGACCGGGTCCTGGACGTCGTCCTGCGCTCAGCTGGTCCACGGACACGGATCGCCGAGCGTGACCGCCGATTCTGCCGGAACCTCGAGAGCCCTCAACTGGCCGACTGAAATGCAAGCGTGGCCAGTGCCAAAGACCCACCAAGGAGATCGGCTGGAGGTACTGGGAGACTGCCTCATGACCTCGTTGACCTGCAGGGACTTCCTCACCGCCTGCGCCGTCACAACGTCCGCGCTCCTGCTCACCGCCTGCACCTCGGACAGCACAGACGCTAAGACGTCACCGTCTCCCACCCCTACAGCGACGGCGACCGCCAAACCCACTGCCGCGTCAGAGAAGAAGCTCACCGAGCAGGTCGAGGCGGCTCTCGCCGGCTTTCACAACGGGGATGGCGACCGCGGCAACTGCCGGCACCGACCCGCAAGCGAGCGTTAGGGTGCTGTGTTGATGCGGTGTGGTCCGGTCACATGGCTGGATGGCAGTCGTCTTGAGCGGACTGGATGTGCGGGTGGCGGGAGCGTTCCAGGGGGGTGAGAGTGGTGTCGATGGCCTCGCAGATGGTGCGGATTGCGCGGGCCGGGTCGGGCAGGTCGACGGTCCACAGTCCGACGGAACCGTCCGTGCCGATGGCCAGGGTCCGTCCGTCAGGGCTGAACGCCACTGTTTCCGGCGAGCGGGTCGGCATGGTGATTCTGACCTGGCCGGTGGCGAGGTCCCAGAGCTGGACCCCTCCGGCGCTGCCTACGGCCAGGGTGCGTCCATCGGAGCTGAAGCCCAGCGATGCCACCGCACCGACGGCGCTGTAGCTGTCCAGGAGCCGGCCGGTGCGCGCATCCCAGGTTTTCACGGACCTGTTGCTGCTGGTGGCCAGGGTGCGCCCGTCCGGGCTGAACGCGAGGGACAGCGGGCTCCGGCCACCCGGCTCGATGGTGCGCTGTGTACGGCCGGTCGCGGTGTCGAGCAGAGTGACCTGTTCTCTGTCGGCCTCCATGTGCGCGACAGCAAGTGTGTGGCCGTCCGGGGTGAACGCCACCGCCCTGACGGGTCCACCATCGGCGGTGTGGGCGGTGTGCAGTGCCCCGGTTGACAGGCGCCAGATCCGCACCGGGCCTTCCGCACCGACGACGGCGAGCCGTGTCCCGTCGGGACTGAAGACCGCCGTGTCGACGGCGCCGAGGGCACGGCTCTGGTGAAGGCGGCCCGTGACAATGTCCCGTACCTCGATCCCCCTGTCCTTGCCGGCCCTGGCAGCCAGGGCGCCTCCGGTCGGACTGAATCCCACGGCCCCGAGGCGATTGACCGGGAGGTCCATCTCCTCTCCCCGGAGTGCCGGGCCGGTGTCGAGCGCTAGCGCGGCTGCGCGCTCGCCGGTTCCGGCGTCCCAGAGCTGTACCGACCCACGCCCGGGCGGTCCTTGCCGAACCGTGGCCACCACGCGTCCGTCCTGACTGAACGCCATGCCCGCGATGTACGTGCCGGAAGGGCCGCGCAGAGTGGTCCGGGGACGGTCGCCGGGCAGGCGGTGGACACGGACGTCGGGGTCAAGGTTGCTGCTGGTGACCAGGGTTCGGCCGTCCGTATCGAGGGCAACTTGGATGACTCCTCGTCCGCGGTGGCCGACGGTCACGGTGGCCACCGCCGCGCCGGAGGCGGTGTCCCACAGTCGTACCGTGTCCCCGGGGCCGGGGACAGCTACCGTCCGCCCGTCCGGGGCGAAGGCCACTTCGTTCAACCCGACGGGAACGTCGTTGAAGGTGTGCCGGACGATCCCGCTGGCCGTCTCCCGCAGTTGCACCGAGCCGTCGGTGCGGACCACCGCGTAGGTCCGGCCGTCAGGGCTGAAACCTACCGAGACGCCCTCGACCTGGCTGTCGTGGGTGGTCCGGATACGCCCGGTGGCCACGTCCCGCACCCGCACCAGTCCGTCACGGCCCGCCACGGCGACGGTACGTCCGTCGGGGCCGAAGGCGACCGCCTGCGGGTCGGGGTGGCTGGTGAAGCGGTGCCGCGTTCGACCGGTGGCCACGTCCCACACGCGTACCGCCAGCGCGGAGGCAGCGGCCACGGTACGCCCGTCCGGGCTGAAGGCCATCCCGCGTACCGCGCCGTCGGGGACGGCGAAGGTTCTGAGGGTTCTGCCGGTGACCGGATCCCACAGGGCCAGCCCGCCGCCACTGTCACCAGCCGTGGCGACGGCGAGGGTGCGTCCGTCGGGGCTGAACGCCACGACCTCGCTGACGCTGTGTTCGGTGTATGTGTGGCGGAGCCGGCCTCCGGGTAGCTCCCAGATCCGTATCTTGCCGTTCCTGCTGTGAGTGACGAGGGTGTGTCCGTCCGGGCTGAGGGCGAGGGAACCAACCGGTTCGGTGCCGCCGATCAGGCGCTTGCGCAGCGGTAGCGCCGCGGCGGCATACACGGCGGTGGTGGCTTCGCGGGTCGGGCTGGTCCGGTAGGCATGGACAGCGAGCAGTGCGGCGAGGTCTGGTTCGGAGTGCAGCAGTGCACTGGACTGGGCGGCAAGTTGGCGGGACTGGGCCTGGTGCCGGGCGGTGACCGCGTTCTGCCACTGCCCCACGGCGAGGCCGGTGGCGACGAGGGCGAGGCACAGGGCGGCGGTGACCGCGGTGAGCACCAGCCGATAGCGACGGCGGCCCTTCCGCTCGTGGTTCCTGCTGGCGTCGAGGAAGGTGTGCTCCAAGTCGGTCAGTTCCTCGCGGGATGCTCCGTCGAAGTGTTCCTGGGCGGCGGCGAGCCGGCTTCCCCGGCACAAAGCGCCCTCCTCGCGCCCCAGTTCCTGCCAGGCGTGGGCCGCCTGGGTCAGGTTCCGGTGCACACGCATTCGTTCGCGGTCGTCCTCGATCCAGCCGCGCAGCCGGGGCCAGGCCGTGATCAGGGCTTCGTGGGCCATCTCGACCATGTCGCCGTCCAGGGTGAGCAGCCGGGCACCGGCCAGTGCTTCCACCACCTGGGCGGTGTCGCCCCGGCCGGTGCCGGGCAGTTCTGCGCGCTGGACGGGACGGCGGGTGTCGGGAGTGCCGTCACCGGGGACGACCATGCGCAGCAACACCCGGCGGGCGGCAGCCGCCTGGTCCTCGGTGAACCGGCCGTGGACCTCCTCGGCGGTCCTGGCGATCGCGCCGTCCAGGCATCCCGCTGCCTCGTACCCCGCCATGGTCAGTGTCTTGCCGCGGCGGCGGCGCCAGGTCTCCAGCAGCGCGTGGGACAGCAGCGGCAGTCCGCCGGGTTCGTCGGCGACCTCCTTGACCAGCCGGGCGGTCAGAGCGCGTTCCATGGTCAGCCCGGCGGCCGTGGCCGGCTTTACGACGGCGTCGCGCAGTTCCGCCGGGCTCATCGCTGCGGCCAGGAGGTTGGCGTCGCGCAGCGCGTCGGCCAGGTGACGGTGTTCGGCACAGCGGCCGTAGAAGTCGCCGCGCACCGCCAGCAGCACGCGCAGGCGGCTCTCGGGCTGCCGGGCTGTCAGCAACAGATCGATGAAGTGAGCGCGCTCGGCCGCGTCGTGGCAGAGGGTGAAGACCTCCTCGAACTGGTCGACGATCACGAAGGTGTCCGCCTCGGTGTTGCCGTCGCGGGGTATCGCGGGTGCGAGGAGGGGCGCGTGGCTGCGGGCGGGATGTTCGCCCGGGGTGAGGATCCGGATCGCGGCCGGGCGCGGGCCCGGCTCCTGAGCGTGCCGGAGGACGGGTATCAGGCCGGCCCGCAGCAGGGAGGACTTGCCGCTGCCGGAGGGGCCGAAGACCGCGGCGAACCGCCGACGGCGCAGGAGGTCGACCAGGTCGGCGGTGAGCTGTTCCCGGCCGAAGAACAGGCCGCTGTCCCCGGTCTCGAACCGTGCCAGGCCTCGGTACGGCGCGAGTGTTCCGTCCTCGTCCCGGGAGTCGTCACCGGCGAATTCCTCGACCGCCGCTTTCCACCGGGCCTCCCATTCGGCCAGGTCTCCACCGCACGCCCCCGCATAGGCCAGGACCACCGGCAGTGTCGGCAACTGCTCGCCGGCCGCCGCCTGCGAGAGCGTGGTCACCGAGTAGCCCGCCCGCTGGGCCAGCGACCGGTAGGTGATCCCGTCCGCTTCCGCCCTCAGCTTGCGTAACTCAAATGCGAACCGCTGCACCGGTCCCGCCGCCGGATCCACCGGCACCTCACGACGCCCCGCCACACCCTCACCCCGTTCATTGTTCGACCGCCAGAACGGTACTGCCGAACAATGCTCCAGCCGGTGAACTCGGTGATCAGTGCACCCCGACCAGGGCCTGCCTGATCGAAGAGGACTCTGCTCACACATGGAATCCCCACTCATCGTCACCGCTTCACCGAAACAGTCACTTTCTGTAATGTCGCGATTGCTTGCGGCCTTCTCGGTGGCTGGCCCGTCGCGGTTGGGCTGGCTAGACGCGCTACGCGGTATCGCCGCACTCGTCGTGGTGTTCGACCACTCGTCGTACACCTTCATGGCGGACTTCCGGCGGGAGTTGATGCCGTACTTCAACACCAGTCGCTACGGCATCATGGTCTTCTTCCTGGTGAGCGGCTACATCATCCCCAGTTCGCTGGAGCGCCGGGGCTGCGTCCGGACGTTCTGGATCGGACGGATCTTCCGTGTGTACCCGCTGTGGGCGACTGTCGTCACCGTGCTCCTGGCCCTCAACGCCCTGGGTGTCGCGGAGATACGTGACGTCGGTCCGCAGAGCGCCACCACCGCGGCTGTCGCCCACGTCACCATGCTCCAGGAGCTGTTGGGGACACCCGGTCTCCTGCTCGTCCTGTGGACGCTCTCCTACGAGATGTCCTTCTACCTGCTGGTGGTCGCTCTCTTCACGGTCCGCCTCCACCGGCGGTCGGCGGCGGTCGCGGTCATCCTGGCCGTGCTCGCGGCCGGGAGCGTGGCGGCAGGGGTGGCGCTGCCGCCCTCCGCTCTGTCGGGCCTCTTCGGGACCGGCCTAGTGATCGCGTTCGCCTCGACCGCCATGGGAGTCGCCCTCTGCTGTGCGAGTGCCGGGTCAGCCGTGCTCCGGGGGTTCGGGGGTGCGCTGGGCGGGGCGCTGGCGCTCGCACTGGTCCCGTTCAACGGCACTGTCCCGTTGTGGGAGGGCCTGGTGATCCTGGCCGTGATGTTCCTCGGCACCACCGTCTACCGTGCCGAGAACGGCCAGTGCACCTGGCGGTTCACGGCCTGCACCGCCGTCATCGTGACCGCCTGTGCTGTGGGGAGCGCGTACTTGTGGGGCAATGGTGACCACTTCACGAGGCGCGGCTGGATTGCCGCGTTTCTGCTGGCTGTGCTTACCTTTGGCGCTGGACTGGCATTGCGCAGCCGGTGCCTGCCGCGCGTCCTGACCGGACTGGGAACGATCAGCTACTCGGTGTACCTGGTGCATCCGGTGCTGCTGACGGTCATCGACAGCACGGTCGGCCGACGTCGGCAGGACAGTCTCGCGCTCGAAGTGGCGTTCTTCAGCGTGCTGCTGCCCCTGTGCCTGCTGTCCTACCGTTACATCGAAGCTCCGAGCCAGAACTGGGGCCACAGGTTGGCACGCCGGGTGCAGCCATCGTGACGAGAGCCCGGGCCCTACCCACTGCCATTGCGGTGCCCCTGCCGACCTGTGTCTACCCGACACAGCCTCATCTCGGCCAGCGAAGTTCCTCTGTATCAGCTGCCTGACCGCACGCAGGGACGAGTTGTTCGAGCTGGTGGGCAAGGGTCGTCGACGTTGCTCCGCCCGCCATGGAAAGACGCGCGACGCACCGGAGTGTGGCACCGTGGGCGCAGGGCCGGCCCGTCACATTCCCCCGAGGTGACGGGCCGGTCCCTTGCCTCCGCGGATCGGGCTCACGTCCGCCACGCCTGTCACATCCACAGCACACCGTCGTCCTCGTGCTCGCGTACGCGGAAGGCCATCATCCGGCGCAGCAGATCGCCGGGCACGGGCCGGCCGTACGGAAGCTTGACCGACCCCTTGCCGGTGGCGAAGTCGGCGAGGTCGGCGTCGAACGCCTCGCGGGTGCTGGGGGTGAACACGACGTTGGCGTGCTTGGTGTGGCCGCTGACCATGAACAGGATCGTCCCGGACGGGTGGACCCACGCGGGATGGCCCCACTTGATCGCCTCGCTCGCCGCGGGGACCGCATCGAGGACCAGCGCCCGTACCTGCTCAAGCAGCTCGCGGCCCTGCCCCGCGAAACCCCCGATGTACTCATCGACCGTCTGCGGCTTTCCCATGGCGCCAGTGTGGCACTGTCCGCCCTTCGTGGTGCGGCGACGGAATGCCCCGCTGCAGGCTCGCCGAAGAACCTCTTCGCATGCGTCCAGCTCAATGGAGGGTGGGTCGGTAAACGAGCTCTTGGATGCGGCCGTCGAGCGTCCGGTTCTCGAGCAGCTCCAGGTCGAAGTCGGCCGCACCCTGGAAGATCGCGTCCAGCCCGGTCCGACCGGTGATGACGGGAAAGAGCGTCACGTGCAAGCGGTCGACCAGGCCGGCGGCCATCAGCGCCCGGTTCATCGACAGGCTGCCGTGCGAGCGCAACGGCACCTCGGACTCCTCCTTGAGCCGAGCGACGACGTCGACGGCGTCGCCGCTCACGAGGTCCGCGTCCAGCCAGTCGAGGGGCCCTTCCAGCGTGGTCGACACCACCGTGGCGGGCAGGCTCGTCATCCGTGTGACCCATGGGTCACGCACTTCGGACTCGGCGGTGCTCGAGGCGAGCATCCGCGCGAATGCGCGATACGTGTTGGCCCCGAAGACCATCCGCTGCTCCTCGCCGTACACAGCAAGGCGGTGGTCGAGCAGCTCGGGGCCTTGCTTACCCCAGTAGCCGGTCCAGTCGCCGCCGGCGGCGCCGAAACCGTCAAGGCTGGAAAAGACGTCGAAGGTGTAGGTAGCGGTCATGTCGAACTCCTCGGGCGCGGTTGATCGGTGCGGGTACTGACCCGTCCCGCGGCGAAACGCGTCACCGTTGGACGGGCCACCGCGTTGCGTAGGCGCTTCCGCTTCGTCACGCATCGGGCGGGACGAACCGACCGTCGCACCCATAGACCCGGCAAGTTTCCGAAACTCATCGCTGTGCCCACCACAAGAGGCTCTGACCACTCGAATGCCACGCGCTCAAAGGTCGACGGCACCTTTCAGTGGCCAAGTAGCGCTGCCCGTGACCACCTGTCGCCGCGAGTAACAACGCACCGCTGCGCGCCGGCCCCGACATCTGCGCCGGCCCCACCCGGTACCGGTACCCCCGACAGAGGCCCCCGCGTGACCCGGATCAGTGCGTCAGAGCGATCTTGAAGGAGATGATCAACAAACCGAGCAGCACGTTGACCGAGGCAGTGACGGTCAGGAGCCGCCACGAGGCACCGGCGCGGCGGGCCGCGGCCACGGACCACCCGACCTGCCCGGCCACCGCGACGGAGACCGCCAGCCAGGCGGTGCCCTCCAGGTCCAGGCCCAGGAGGGGGCTGATCGCCACCGCGGCGGCCGGTGGGACGGCGGCCTTGAATATCGGCCACTCGTCGCGGCATACGTGCCACACGGTCTGGCGGTCCATGACCTGCTGCGCCAGGCGCGCCCCGAACAGCTGGGCGTGCACGTGCGCGATCCAGAACACCATGCCGGTGAGCAACAGCAGCAGCACCAGCTCGGTGCGCGGGAAGGAACCCAGTGTGCCGGCGCCGATCACCACCGAAGCCGCGAGCATGGAGCCGTAGACGCCGCCCGTGTAGTCGGCCTGCGTCCGGCGCTCAGCGCGACGTCCGGCAGTCACACTGGGATGGGCCCTGGGCACGGGTTCCTCCTCCGAGACGGCCGGGAAGCGGCCTGCACATGTCGCATGTCCTGCCCCTCGCCCCATCACATCCGATGGACCTGCCGCGCGCCTCACCCGTCACGGGGGAGGGTCCAGGCGGAACGGGGTGCGCACGGGCGTCCACCAGCCGCGGCCGGGTACAGAGCACCCGGCCTCGACGCCTGCGAGAAACAGGCTGGTCGGGCTGCTGCCGAGCTGCGGTCGATGCGGGCCCGCCTCTTCTGCCCCGGCTGGCAGAAGGCGCCGACGCCAAATCACCTGCCTTTCCGGTGACCGTGCTGCCGCAATCGAACAGTGCCAGGCACTCCCCGTCCGACGGGCCTCGCACCCGCGCGTCGACCAGGTAGGCGTGCTGTCGGCGACGACACCCCGCCCCGTCATCGTCCGTTAGCGAAAGACCGCCCGAATCCGGTGGAACCGGCCTGCGCCGGATGGAAGCCAGGTGGGCAGGTGGCTCTGCGCGCAGCGGGGTGAAAGCGCGGCGGCGGTCCGGTGTGCCGCCGCGCATGCCCGCCGCCGCGGCGGGTACGACCACTCCCGTACGGGGGCGTCGCGGAAGCGGCTGAAGAGCGAGGGGTGTCGTAAGTGATTCGAAAGCTGCAGGCGGTCGCGCTGGACTGCGCCGATCCGGTACGGCTCGCGGAGTTCTACGCGGAGCTGCTCGGCGGGCGGGTGGTCCCGGATCCGGAGGATCCCGACTGGGTCGAGGTGGAGGGGTTCGAGGGGACGCCGCTGGCCTGCCAGCGGGTGGACGGCTACCGAGCGCCCGAGTGGCCCGGCCAGGAACGCCCGCAGCAGCTTCACCTGGACTTCGACGTGGACGACCTCGACGGCGAGGAGAAGCGGGCGCTCGCCCTCGGCGCGACCGTACTGGAGCGGACGGACCAGCTCCGCCCGGAGGCCAACTGGCGGATTTACGCGGACCCGGCCGGCCATCCGTTCTGCTTCTGCCTCCACTGAAGGCCACCGGGCCCGCGGCAGTCACTGAGGCGGTCCCGGTGCGCGATCGAAGGGCGGCCTCCCGTTCTCAGTGGTGGAGCTGGACGGCGGCACGACGGACTGCTGGGGCTCCTCGTCCAGGGCTGGAAGCCGGACCCCACCGGCAGGTAGTCAACGGGGTGTGGGCGCGGTTACGGACGGGTGCCCCGCGGCGTGACCTGCCGGACCGCCATGGCCGTGGCAGACGGTGCATGAACGATCCGCTCGCTGGGAGGCAGACGGCGGAGGTGGACGGCGGAGGTGGACGGCGCTTAGGCCCGCCTGCCTGAGGAGGCCCAGGTCCGGGACGACTCGGTCGGGGCGTCGGAGCGGGCGGTGTCGGCCGACTCCGTCGTGGGGGGATTCGACGGGTCCGCCGCCCGCGTGGGGCTCTGTCGCGTGCGAGGTCAATCACACGGGCAGAGCCTGGAAGGCGCGGACTCGCCCGGTGCTCAGTGCCGACCGCAAGGCGGCGAAGGCTCTGCGCTAGGTGGCGAAGGCTCTGCGCTCCCCGTACAGATGCCGGCCGGCACGCCGACGTCGAACCGCCGACATGGGGCCCGTATCTTCTCCGCGCCGTGGTCGTTGGGAAACCCGGTCGTGGTTAGTCCGGTTGTATGGGGGGAGGCGGGCGTGGAGGTCAGGGATGTGCATCATGCCTACCGTCAGCGTGAGGTCCTGCGGGGCATTGATGTGCTGCTTCGAGCGGGGACGTTGTGCGGGATCGTCGGGGAGAACGGCGCCGGTAAATCAACGCTGCTGAAGATCCTCTCCGGTGAGTTGCGGCCCTCACGCGGCACGGTCCGTCATGGTGGTCGGTTCGGCTACTGCCCGCAGCACGTGGTCCTCAACGACGCGCTGACGGTCCGGCAGCACTTGAGGTTCTTCCAGAAGGCATACCGCCTGGCAGATCTGCGGTATGCCGAGGAGGTCATGGACGTGCTGGGGTTCGCCGGTTACGCCGATGAGCGGGCCGGGGTGCTCAGCGGCGGGACGCGACAGAAGCTGAACGTGACGCTGGCGCTGATGCACGATCCCCAGGTGCTGTTGCTGGACGAGCCGTATCAGGGGTTCGACTGGGACACGTACCAGCGCTTCTGGGATCTCGCTGTGCGCCTGCGTGATGCGGGACGTTCGGTCCTGGTCGTCTCCCACCTGGCGTACGACACCGAGCGCCTGGACGAGTTGTGGCGTCTGGACGGCGGGGTACTCCGCCCGGACCAGGCGGTGGCCGCGTGAGGTATCACCTGACCCGGTTCGCACTCGCCACCGGATTCGCGCTGACCGAGCACGGCCGCAACCGGTTCGCCATGGTCCTGGTGATCCTGTTCGTCCCCCTGTGGACGACCCTTGCCTACCTGGCGATGCCCGACACCCCTGCGCACATGCGGCTGCGCGCCACCGGGGAGACGCTGGCGCCCCACGGCAACGAACTGACCGAGATCAGCGGCGCGCTCAACGCGGTCACCCTGATCACCGGATTCATGATGTTCGCCGCCACCTTCTCCGGGAACCTCTTCGACCGCCGACTGGCGCTGGCCGGCTACCCCCGCGCCCACCTCGTACTGGCCAAGGTCACCGCACTGGCACTGATCTCGGCTGCCGTCGCCGCCTACGCCACCGCGGTCACCTGCCTGGTCTGGACACCCCGCCAGCCTCTGCTGCTCGCCGCCGCGCTGTTCAGCGCGGGACTCACCTACGGCGCCCTCGGCGTCGGCTTCGGCTCGGTGCTGCGCCGGGAGGTCGAAGGCATGTTCGCCATCGTGATGACCAGCATCATCGACCTCGCGCTGCAGAACCCGATCACCAGCTCCGGGGCCGACAACCCGGTCATGCGCTACCTGCCTTCCTATGGAGCCATGCAGGCCGGCACGGCGGCGGGATTCTCCACCAGCCCGGTGCCGCGACACCTGGCAATCCAGCTCACCTGGTTCGCGGGAGCGGCCCTGATCGCCCTGATGGGCTTTCGCCGCAGCACCCGTAGCGCCCTGTACGTCAACGCACAGCCCCCTGAGCCTGTGCCGGGTAGTGGCGCTCCGTCCCTTCCCGCGCCGCGCCGAACTGCCGTGCCGTCGGCTTCGGCATCCGACACGGAAGCACTCTGAGGTCCACGTCCCAAGATGCGCAAGCAACCGCAGCCCACCGCCGCACCCCTCGACACGGCCACGCACGCGCGACGGCGAGGCCGAGCCGGCACGCGTGCCCTGATGGGCGAGGATCCCGTCCTTCGTGCGGCGTACCAGATGTGCCGCCGCACCACCCGGCAGCACGATCCCGGGATCTACGCCCTCGTCCAGTTGGTGCCGGCCGTCCTGCGCCCGGCGTGCTGGGCCCTGTGGGCGGCGGCCAGCGTCCTTGACGATCTGGCGGACGAACGCGGCGCGGCGCCGGCCGAGCGCGCGGCGCACGTCGAGGCGTGGACCAGGGCACTGAAGCACGACCTGGCGGTGGGCAGGAGCACCGATCCGATCCGGTACGCCTTGTTGGACACGGCGGGGCGGTGGAGTCTGGACCTGACCAGTCTGCAGGGCGCCATGGCTCAGACGCGGGACGACGCCCACGGTCTACGCTTCCCCGACTGGGCCGCGTGGCGGGCCTGGTGCAACAAGGGCGTCGTGCCCTGGGTCGACCAGGTACGGCACCTGTTCGAGCAGGCCGGCGCGCCGATGACGCTCCGACTGGACCGGCAGGCCGACTACCGGCACTTCGTCGACGGCAGCCAGCTCACCGACACCCTCACCGACCTGAGCACCGACCTCGCCGACGGCCACCTGCTCCTGCCGCGGGAAGCCCTGGAGCCCTTCCCCGACGCCGAGGCGGACCTGGCGCAGGGCCGCTGGAGTCCAGCCGTGGCGGCCTTGATCGCCGAGCTGACAGCCCTGGCGCGCCGTCAGGTGACCAGGCCCGGCATGACGAGAGGAATGCACCCGGGCCCCGCCACTGTGCTCGACACGGCGGCCGACCTGATGCGCGCCCAACTCGATGCCATCGACGCGGCCGGCCCCACCCTGCTGACACGCCCCCCACGCCCCTCCGTCATGGCCCGCACTCGCGTGCTCGGCCCCGCCCGCCTCCGCTCGGCCCTGGCCTGGAGCCTGACGCCCCTGACCGTGCCAGGCCCCCGGCCCTCCGCGACGGAGGCGGGCAATCCGGGTCCGGCAGCCGACGACACCGGGCTCCGGCCCCCGCCTCCGCACCCTGACGGCATCCGGCCCCCGCAGATCGCCGCCCACCACATGCCCTGCCATGTGGCGGTCATCATGGACGGCAACGGCCGCTGGGCCGAGCAGCGCGGCCTGCCCCGCCACGAAGGCCACCGCGCCGGGGCCGCCGCCGCGCACGAGATGGTTTACGGCGCTCTGGAGATCGGCCTGCCCCACCTGACCCTTTACACGCTCTCCACCGAGAACTGGAAACGCGGCACAGAGGAAATCACGATGATCCTGGAGGCAGTCCAACGCGAACTCGACGAGGGCCCCCTGCGTGACCTGGACGTGCGCCAGCGCTGGTCCGGCCGGCCCGACAAATTGCCCGAGGACCTCGTCCATGCTCTCCGGCGAGAAGAGCATCGCACCCGCAACCGCACCGGACTGACCCTCACCGTGTGCATCAACTACGGCGGCCGCGACGAGATTGCCCGGACCGCCGCGGCACTCGCCCAGGCAGCCCGAGACGGTGAAGTAGACCCCCACCTCCTCGGCGAGGACGACTTCGCCCGCCACCTGCCCCACCCCGACATGCCGGACGTGGACTTGTTGTGGCGCACCGGCAACGAGCAGCGCACCTCCAACTTCCTTCCCTGGCACGCCACCTATGCCGAGCTGTACTTCACCCCCGGCTACTGGCCCGACAACGACCGGCGTGACCTGTGGGACGCCATCACCGAATACAGCGGACGCCAACGCCGCCACGGCGCCGTCCCCGCCCCCCTCGCCTGATGGTTGCCGCCGCCCGCACAGGCGCTACAAGCGCAAAGCCGAGCCCTCCGGCCCTGCCCGCCGCAGGCGAGGTGGATCCTCGTGACCGGTCCGCCGAGCGGACCGTTGAAGCCGGGACCGAACTTGGCCTCGATCGTGTCGTGGGCCTTGCGCTCGGTGGACGTGTGCGGAGCGGAGCCGTTGTCGGGAAGAGCCAGGCGCATGTCCGTGGCGGGCAGGGTGAGCGCCGGCAGGATGCCCGCCACGGCCGGCACCGTCGGCAGCGGCCTGGCGATGACCCACCTGGTCCAGCGGGTTCCCATGGTGGTGCGGCCGGTGGACAGGTAGCAGTTCGCGCTGTCGCAGATCAGATCGCGCCGGGCGCGTCCGTCACCATCGGCTTCCAGGCCACCCACACCGGCGGTACCGCCCCGCCGGGCTCCTACACCCTCAGCGGCACGGCCCGTGCCGTTTTTCGGGGGGTTCACCGGAGTGACCCCGAGAGCGGAGGGCACACTCTCCACCGTTCCTGTCGAGGACATGGCCCGCCGCCACCCGGTCGGGGCGTGGGAGGGGAGACCGGATGGCGGCGGGGGTGGAGGGGAGCGCGAGGTCAGGCGTCGACCGCGAGTACCGGGTCGTCGGTCAGACTGGTGGCCAGCCACTGCTCCACCGCCGTGATGTGGACGGTCGCCGCGGAGACGGCGAGCAGGGCGTCCCGTGACTGAAGGGCGCTGAGGATCTGCTCGTGGTCCTGGTGGGCGGCGTTCAGGGCGTGACCGGTCTGGCTGCCGCGGACGATGCGGACGCGCTGGGTGCGGGTGGAGAGCACTCGCAGCAGCATCGACAGCACGGGGTTGCCGACCGCTTCGACGATCCTGAGGTGGAAGGCGATGTCGTGGGCGACGAACTCCTCCACGGTGGCGACGGTCCGGGACCGGTCGAGGATGTCGCGCAGTTCCCGGAGGTCCTCCTGCTTCAGCAGCGAGGCGGCCAGCCCTGTCGCCTGCGGTTCGAGCAGACGTCGTACCTGGAGCAACTGCAGAGCCGTGTGGCCCTGGGAGACGTCGGCGGCGAAGGAGAGGCTCTCCAGCAGGAGATGGGGCTCCAGACTGGAGACGTACGTGCCGTCGCCCTGCCGGGTGATCAGGATGTGCATCGCGGTCAGCGCCCGGACCGCCTCCCGCAGGGAGTTCCGGGACAGCCCGAGCTGTCCGGCGAGGATCTCCTCCTTCGGCAGCCGGGAGCCGGGCGCGAGTTCGCCGGCGACGATCATCGCCTTGATCTTGTCGATCGCCTCGTCCGTCAGTGCCACGAGGTGCCTCTCTGATTCGGGGACGCGCAGGCCCGGTGGCCCGCCTGGCCTGCGCGCGGGCCGCCGGAGCGGCTTGCGGTACGGGGCTATTCCTGCTTCTCGCCGGAGGCGAACCGGGAGATGATCAAGGCGACGATGATGATGGCTCCGTTGAGGAACTGGTTCCACAGCGGAGGCACACCCGCCAAGGTCATGACGTTCACGACGAGTTGCAGCGTCAGCACACCGGTGAGCGCGCCGAAGATCGAGCCCTTGCCGCCGTTGAGGCTGACTCCGCCGATGACGGTCGCGGCGAAGACCTGGAAGATCCAGCCGCTGCCCTGGGTGGCGGAGATGGAGCCGTAGTGGCCGCTGTAGAGGATGCCGGCGAACGCGGCGAGGACGCTGCCGAGGATGAGGACGATCCACACGATGCGGTCGACGCGGATACCGGCGGTGCGGGCCGCCTCAGGGTTGCCGCCGATCGCGTAGAGCGCCCGGCCGTGCCGCAGCCAGGCCAGCGCGCCGGCGCCGAGGGCGAACAGCACCACGCAGATCCAGATCGCGGCCGGGACACCCAGCCACGACGACTTGCCCAGGTAGGTGAAGGAGGACGGCAGTTCCACGATGGACTGGCCCTCGGAGAGGGCGACCTGGAGTCCGCGCAGCATGGTGAGCATGCCGAGGGTGACGATGAAGCCGTTGAGGCGCAGCTTCAGGATCAGGAACCCGTTGGCGGCCCCGATCACCACACCCACCAGCAGACAGAGCGGCACCGCCGTCCACTCGGGCAGCAGCCCCAGGCCCGTGAACCGGGCGCCGCTCGTGGGCAGGACCAGCCACACGGCGATGACGGGCGCCACGCCGATCGTGGACTCCAGGGACAGGTCCATCCGGCCGCAGATCAGGATCAGCGCGGTGGCCAGCACCAGCAGGCTCAGCTCGGTGGACTGCTGGGCCACGCCGATGAGGTTGTCGCCGGTCAGGAAGGCAGGCGAGACGATGAACCCGATCAGGCCGAGGACGAGGATCGCCGGGACCAGGGACAGGTCACGAAAACGCCCGAGGACGAGCCGGCGGCGCGTGGCGTCCGCGGTGGTCGGCTCGGTCGTGATCACAGCGGGCTCGGTGAGATCTGTGGTGGCGGACATGACTACCTTCCGTGCTCGTCTGCGCCGGTTGAGGCGGGTACGGCGGATGCGGGGGAAGCGGGGGCGGGAGCCGTGCCGCCGCTGACGCCCTCGATGGCGGCGACGACGACTTCGTCCTTCCAGCCGCGGTCGAACTCGGCGACCACGCGCCCGTGGAACATGACGACGACCCGGTCACAGACCTTCAGGTCGTCCAGTTCGTCGGAGACGATCAGCGCGGCCTTCCCGCCGTCCGCGACCTGCCGGATGCGCCCCAGGAGGAACTCCTTGGACTTGACGTCCACCCCGTTGGTGGGCCGGATGGCCACCAGGACGTGCGGATCGGTGGCCAGGGCACGAGCGACGACGACCTTCTGCTGGTTGCCGCCCGAGAGGGCGGAGACCGGGGTGGCGGCTCCCGGGGTCTTGATGTCGAGGTCGCGGATCATGCGCCCGGCGAAGGCCTTGGTACGTGCGGGCAGCACCGTGCCGAACGGACCCAGCTGGCCGGTGACGGTGAGCGTCGCGTTCTCCGCCACACTGCGGTTGGTCACCAGACCCTGGAGGTGGCGGTCCTCGGGGACCAGACCGACTCCGACGGCGAGCGCGGACGGCACACTGCCGGTGCGCACGGTCCTGCCGCCGACCGTGATCCGGCCGTCCTTGGCGCGGTGCAGACCGGCGATCGTCTCACCCACCTGCACGTTGCCGCTGGCGGTGGCTCCGGCGAGCCCGACGACCTCTCCGGAGCGGACCGAGAGGGAGATGTCCTCGCAGACGCCGGGCAGTGTCAGGCCGTCGATCGCCAGCAGTTCGGTGCCATCGGACCGCGAAGCCACAGACCCGCCGACGGAGGCGGTGACCGTGGAGGCCGATTCGCCGGTCATGGCCTCCACCAGCGCCCGGTGCCCGAGTTCGGCGACGGGCGCGGTCAGGATGTGCGCCGCGTCGCGGTAGACGGTGACGGTGGTGCAGAGGTCGTACACCTCTTGCAGATGGTGCGAGATGAAGAGGAAGGCGACGCCCTGCCGCTGGAGGTCGCGAAGCTTTTCGAAGAGGCGGTTGATGCCGCGCGCGTCGAGCTTCGCGGTCGGCTCGTCGAGGATGATGAAGCGTGCGCCGAACGACAGCGCTCGCGCGATCTCGACGAACTGCCGCTGCTCGACGGTGAGATCCCTGGCCCGTGCGGCCGGGTCGACGGCCACGCCGTACTCGCCGAGCAACTCCGCGGCGCGTTGGCGCAGTTGCTTCCAGCGGATGGGCTGCACCGCCCCGGCGCTCTGCCGGTTCAGGAAGAGGTTCTCGGCGACGGTCAGCTCACCGATGATGGTGGAGTGCTGATAGACGCAGGCCACGCGCGAGCGCCAGGCGTCGATGTCGCCGACGGCGGGCGCCGGAGCGCCGGAGAAGCGCAGGGTGCCGGTGTCGGGCTGCTGCAGGCCGGTGAGGATGGACACGAGCGTCGACTTGCCGGCGCCGTTGCGTCCGACCAGGGCGTGCGCCTCGCCGGGGGCGACGGCGATGCGGGCGTCGCGCAGCGCGACGGTCGCGCCGAATCGTTTGCTGATGCCGGTCGCGTCGGCGACGGGGGCCGGAGTGCCGAGGCCGATCGCCGGGCCGGTCGCGGTGTCCGCCATGGGGGATACCGTCCTTCGTGTACGGAGGCTGGAGCCGAGGAGCGCGGGAGGGTGTACGCGCAGGCGGGTGGGCGTCGGGGGACGAGGGCCGCGCGTCCCCCGGCGCGGCGGGCGGGAAGGGCCGGTCGCCGGGAGTGCCGGTCGCCGGGAGTGCCGGTCGTCAGCCGACGTTGTTGCCCCACAGGGTCTTGTCGTCGACGTTGTCCTTGGTGACCAGCGGGGCGGGCAGCTGGTCCTCGAGGCCGTTGGCGATCTTGATGATGGTGGAGTCGTGGTCGGTCTTGCCCGGCTTGAACGTCTTGCCCTCGGCCGCGGCCTGGGCGTAGTACAGCGCGTACTTGGCGTAGAGGTCGGCGGGCTGCGAGATGGTGGCGTCGATCTGGCCCTTGCGGATGGCGTCGAACTCCTGCGGGATTCCGTCGTTGGAGACGATCGAGATGTGCCCCTTCTGGCCGGCCGGCTTGAGCAGGCCCTTCTGCTCCAGCAGCGCCAGGGTCGGCTGCAGGAAGACACCGCCCGCCTGCATGTAGATGCCGTTCAGGTCGGGGTGCTGGGCGAGCAGGCTCTGCAGCTTGGCGGAGGCGACATCGCCCTTCCAGTCGGTGGGCAGTTCGAAGACCTTGATCTTCGGGAACTTCTCCTTCATGCAGGCGGCGAACGCCTCGGAGCGGTCACGTCCGTTGATGGAGTCCAGCGCTCCCTGGAACTCGGCGACCTTGCCCTCGCCGCCCAGCTGCTTGCCGAGGAACTCGCAGGCCTTGGTGCCGTAGGCCCGGTTGTCGGCGCGTACGACCATGTAGACGTCGCCCTTGTCGGGGCGGGTGTCGACGCTGACCACGGGGATCTTCTTCGACGCGAGGGTGTCGAGGGTGGAGGCGATGGCCCCGGTGTCCTGCGGGGCCATGACCACGGCCTTGGCGCCCGTGTTCTGGAACACCTGCACGTTGGCGACCAGCTTGGTGACGTCGTTCTGCGAGTTGCTGATCGGCAGCGCGTTGACGCCGTCGGACTTGACGTCCTTCTCGATGTACTGCGCGTAGGAGTTCCAGAAGTCGGAGTCGGAGCGCGGCAGGTCGATCCCGATGGCGGGCTTGTCGCCGCCCGAGGCGACCGAGTCGGTGCCTTCGCGGTTGCACGCGGTGGCGAGGGCCAGTACCGCGAGCACGGCGGTGGCTGCGGCGGTGGAACGGGTGCGAGCGAGCTTCATGGCCGTGTTCTCTCCTAAGCCAGGGGCGCGGGGCCGCAGGGCGACGGTGGGAGGGCGTACCTGCCTGCGGGGAGGGGCGAGGTCGCCGGGCGGGCACCTGCCGATCCGGCGCGGAGAACGCGTGAATCGTGCCCTGAGGGTGGGATGTGAGGGTCAGCCGGGGACCGAGGATGCGGGGGCGGAGCGACCGCATGGAGGCGAGCCGAATGGCCGCACCGAATGGTGAACCATTCCTCCGATGTATCCCGGACGTCGAGGACGTTACGACGACGTTGCCGACGTTGACAAGGGTTCACGGCCAGAGATTTGCCAGACATCGGGGCGTTTGGGCCCCGAGGTGCCGTCCCGGCGGCGGGGCTCCGCGCCGACACGCCCTGTGAGCTGCAGAGTTTCCGAGGTTGTGAGTGGCGGGTGAGGTGCTGCGGCAGCTCACGATTCGACAACGGAGCCGCCCTGGGCGGACGAGGAGGGGGTCAGGCGGGCGCTCGGAGTGGCCGAATCCTCTCCGGGTGGTCCGCTGGTACGCCTGTTTGCGGCGCCGTCACCAGTGGAGATGACCTTGTGGCTCCGCACCGGATTCATCGGATGGTGGGTGGCATGTCGACCTCATTGCCGCGCCTGACCAGGGTGAATCTGTTCTTTGTGGGCCTATCGCTGGCAAGGCCGAGGGAAATACATCCGAGGAATCCATTGTCACGTGCTGTCTCCCCATCTAGTGTCACTGTGCCGCCATTCCTCCGATGACTGGAGACGCGGATGAAGGAAGCCTGTAGGCCGGCCCATCAGCAGGCCCGTCGTCAGGCCCGGCGCACCACAGGCGGCCCGGCCCTACGGCCGACCACCACTCAGACGAAACCCGCATGGCAAGGGAGCCCCCCCAGTGAAACTGCTACGAGTCGGCGCCCCCGGTGAGGAGCGACCCGCCGCCCGTACCGACGACGGCCGGCTGTTGGACCTGTCCTCCGTGACCCGGGACATCGACGGCGGCTTCCTCGCCTCCGGGGGAGTGGACCGGGCCCGCGCGGCCGTCACGGCGGGCGGACTGCCCGAGCTCGACACCGAGGGTCTGCGGATCGGCGCCCCCGTCGCCCGCCCCGGCAAGATCATCTGCGTCGGGCTGAACTACCGCGACCACGCCGCCGAGACCGGCGCCGCGATCCCGCCCCGCCCGGTGGTCTTCATGAAGGACCCGGGCACGGTCGTGGGCCCCTACGACGAGGTGCTGATCCCGCGTGGCTCGGTCAAGACCGACTGGGAGGTCGAGCTGGCGGTCGTCATCGGACGGCGGGCCCGCTACCTCGGAGGACCTGACGCCGCGCGGGACGTGATCGCGGGCTATGCGGTCAGCCATGACGTCTCGGAGCGCGAGTTCCAACTGGAGTACTCCTCGCAGTGGGACCTGGGCAAGTCCTGCGAGACCTTCAACCCGCTCGGCCCCTGGCTGGTCACCGCCGACGAGGCCGGTGACCCGCAGAACCTCGGCCTGCACCTGAGCGTCAACGGTGTGAAGCGGCAGGACGGCCACACCGGCGACATGATCTTCCCGGTCGATCACGTCGTGTCGTACCTGAGCCAGTACATGGTCCTGGAGCCCGGTGACGTGATCAACACCGGTACCCCCGCGGGAGTGGCCCTGGGCCTGAGCGGCACCCCCTATCTCCGCCCCGGCGACACCGTCGAGCTCTCCGTCGACGGCCTCGGCAGCCAGCGTCAGACCTTCGCCCAAGCGTGAAAGGCAGCACCACCTTGACTTCAACCTCCGCCCGGATCACCGCGGTCGACACCTACGACATCCGGTTCCCCACCTCGCGGGAGCTGGACGGGTCGGACGCCATGAACCCGGACCCCGACTACTCGGCGGCCTACGTCGTGCTGCGCACCGACGCGGCCGACGGACACGAGGGCCACGGCTTCACCTTCACCATCGGACGCGGCAACGACGTCCAGGTCGCCGCGATCGGCGCCCTGCGGCCCCACCTCGTGGGCCGCTCCGTGGAGGAGCTGTGCGGCGACCCGGGCTCGGTCAACCGGGACCTGATCGGGGACAGCCAGCTGCGCTGGCTCGGTCCCGAGAAGGGCGTGATGCACATGGCCATCGGCGCCGTCGTCAACGCCGTGTGGGACCTGGCCGCCAAGCGCGCCGGGCAGCCGCTGTGGCGGCTGCTCGCCCACGCCGACCCCGAGTGGCTGGTCTCCCAGGTCGACTTCCGCTACATCGCCGACGCCCTCACCCCCGAGGACGCCCTCCACCTGCTGCGCGAGGGCCGTACCGGGCTCGCGGAGCGTGAGGCCGACCTGCTGGAGCGCGGCTACCCCGGCTACACCACCTCTCCGGGCTGGCTCGGCTACTCGGACGAGAAGCTCACCCTGCTGGCCAAGCAGGCCGTCGCCGACGGCTTCACCCAGATCAAGCTGAAGGTCGGCGCCGACCTCGCCGACGACGTCCGCCGCATGCGCACCGCCCGCGCCGCCGTAGGCGACAGCATCCGCATCGCCATCGACGCCAACCAGCGCTGGAACGTCGGTGAGGCGGTCGAGTGGACCAATGCGCTCGCCGAGTTCGACCCGTACTGGATCGAGGAGCCCACCAGCCCCGACGACATCCTCGGCCACGCAGCCATCCGCCGGGGCGTCGCCCCCGTGAAGGTCGCCACCGGCGAACACGTGCAGAACCGCATCGTCTTCAAGCAGCTCCTCCAGGTCGGCGCCCTCGACGTCCTGCAGATCGACGCGGCCCGGGTCGGCGGGGTCAACGAGAACCTCGCGATCCTCCTGCTCGCCGCGAAGTTCGGGGTGCCGGTGTGCCCGCACGCCGGCGGAGTGGGGCTGTGCGAGCTGGTGCAGCATCTGTCGATGTTCGACTACCTGGCGCTGTCCGGCACGACCGAGAACCGCGTCATCGAGTTCGTCGACCACCTCCACGAGCACTTCACCGCGCCCGTGGTGATGCGCGACGGTCACTACACCGCGCCGCTGACCCCGGGCTTCTCCGCCACCATGCACCCCGCCTCCCTCGCCGAATACCGTTATCCGGACGGCACCTTCTGGGCCGCCGACCTCGCTGGACGGGAGCAGGAGGCATGACCGGTCTGTCAGGACTCAGGGCCGTCGTCACCGGGGGCGCGTCCGGCATCGGGCTCGCCACGGCCCGCGCACTGGCGGGGCAGGGCGCGGCAGTGGCCGTGCTCGACCTCGAGCCGGGCGGCGTGAGCGAACCGCTGCTCGGCCTCCAGGCCGACGTCAGTGACGACGCCTCCGTGCGCGCCGCCGTGGAACAGGCCGCAGAGCGGCTCGGCGGCCTGGACATCCTCGTGAACAACGCGGGCATCGGCGCGGTGGGCACCATCGAGGACAACCCGGACGAGCAGTGGCACCGGGTGCTGGACGTCAACGTCCTGGGCATGGTGCGCACCACGCGCGCCGCCCTGCCCCACCTGCGCCGCTCCGCGCACGCGGCCGTGGTCAACACCTGCTCGATAGCCGCCACCGCGGGACTGCCCCAGCGCGCCCTGTACTGCGCCAGCAAGGGCGCGGTCCTCTCGCTGACTCTCGCCATGGCCGCCGACCACGTCCGCGAGGGCATCCGCGTCAACTGCGTCAACCCCGGCACCGCCGACACACCGTGGGTCTCCCGGCTGCTCGACGCCGCCGACGACCCCGAGGCCGAGCGCGCCGCCCTCAACGCCCGCCAGCCCCTGGGGCGCCTGGTGACCGCCGACGAGGTGGCTGCCGCCATCGTCTACCTCGCGAGTCCGGCCGCGGCGTCCGTCACCGGCACCGCACTCGCGGTGGACGGAGGCATGCAGGGCTTGCGGATGCGCCCGGTGGACCGGTCGTGAGAACCACCGGGCTGGGCGGCAGCGGGGTACCGGTCTCGGAACTGGCGCTGGGCTGTGCCGCCCTCGGAAACCTCTTCCACCCGGTCACCGACGAGGCCGCCCACGCCACGGTGGAGGCGGCCTGGAACGCCGGCGTCCGCACCTTCGACACCGCGCCCCACTACGGTCTCGGCCTGTCGGAACGGCGGCTCGGCGCCGCGCTGCGCGACCGACCCCGTGACACCTACACCCTCTCCACCAAGGTGGGCCGGCTTCTCGTGCCGGACCCGGAGGGCGGCGCGGGCGACGACCTCGCCCACGGCTTCGCCGTCCCGGCCACCCACCGTCGTGTCTGGGACTTCAGCGCCGACGGGGTGCTGCGCTCCCTGGAAGCCAGCCTGGAACGCCTCGGCCTGGACCGTGTGGACGTGGCCCTGCTGCACGACCCCGACGACCATGCCGACCAGGCGTTGCGCGAGGCGTACCCGGCGCTGGAGCGACTGCGTGCCGAAGGCGTGATCGGCGCGATCGGCGTCGGAATGAACCAGTCCGCCCTGCCCGCCAGGTTCCTGCGTGAGACGGACATCGACGTGGTGCTGCTGGCCGGCCGCTACACGCTCCTGGAACAGGACTCGCTCGCCGAACTGCTCCCGGAGGCAGCCGCTCGCGGCCGGAGTGTCGTCATCGGCGGGGTGTTCAACTCCGGGTTGCTGACGGCACCCCGGCCCGGCGCCACGTACGACTACGCACCTGCTCCGCAGCCGGTCCTCGACCGGGCGCTACGGCTCCTCGCGGTCTGCGAACGCCATGGAGTGCCGCTGAGGGCCGCCGCGCTGCGTTTCCCGTTCGGCCACCCCGCGGTCGCGAGCGTCCTGAGCGGGGCACGCTCCCCCGAGGAGGTGCGCGACACGGTGGAGCAGCTGCGGCGCCCGATTCCGGACACGCTGTGGGACGAGATGCGCGCCGAGGGCCTGCTGCACCCGGACACCCCCGTCCCCGTACCAACCGGCCGGGCCGCGTCGACCGGGGAACCCGAGCCGTCGAAGGAGCCGTAATGAGGGTCGCCCTGCACACCAAGGTCCGTGCCGACCGCGTGAAGGAGTACGAGGCCGCGCACCGGGAGGTGCCCGAGGAACTCACCGCCGCCATCCGCGCCGCGGGGGTGAGCGAATGGACGATCTGGCGCAGCGGCACGGACCTGTTCCATGTGCTGGAGGTCGAGGACTACCAGGCGATGATCGCCGAACTCGACAAGCTGCCCGTCAACATCGCCTGGCAGGCCCGGATGGCCGACCTGCTCGACGTCGTCCACGACTACTCCGCGCAGGGCGCGGACGCCTCGCTGCCGGTGGTGTGGGAACTGTGACCGGAGCGGAGACCGCGCCCGGCGTCGTGGACGCCCACCACCATGTGTGGGACCTGTCCGTCCGCGACCAGGACTGGATCAGCGGGGACGAACTCGCCCCGCTGCGACGCGACTTCAGCCTCACTGACCTGGTACCGGAGGCCCGCGCGGCCGGCGTCACCGCCACCGTGCTGGTGCAGACGATCACCGTGGCGGAGGAGACCCCGGAGTTCCTGGCCCTGGCCGCCGGCAACGACCTCGTCGCCGGGGTCGTCGGGTGGACCGACCTGACCGCGCCCGAGGTCGCCGAGACCCTCGCGAGTCTGGGCGCGAGCCCCGGAGGGGAACACCTGGTGGGCATCCGCCACCAGGTGCAGGGCGAGCCGGACCCTCGCTGGCTCGTACGCCCCGAGGTACTGCGCGGCCTTTCCGCGGTCGCCGACGCGCAACTCGTCTACGACCTCGTGGTCCAGCCCCACCAACTCGCGGCGGCCGTCGAGGCCGCGGAGCGCCTGCCGGGCCTCACCTTCGTCCTCGACCACCTCGGCAAGCCGCCCATCGCCTCCGGTGAACTCGACCCCTGGGCGCGGCAGATCCGTCGCCTCGCCGCCCTCCCCAACACCGTCTGCAAACTCTCCGGCATGGTCACCGAAGCGGACTGGGACTCCTGGACCGTCGCGGCCCTCGCGCCGTACGCCGACACCGTGCTCGACGCCTTCGGACCCGGACGGCTGATGTTCGGCTCCGACTGGCCCGTCTGCCGGCTCGCCGCCACGTACGCCGAAGTGATCGCCGCCGCACGCGAGTTGACGGCCGGGCTCGGGGCGGCCGAGCGCCACGACGTCTTCACCGGCACGGCCGCGCGGACCTACGGCCTGTCCGTCGCCGCACGGCCGGCCCCGCCTCAGGAAGACCCATGCGCTTAGCCCTCTTCATCACCTGCTTCAACGACACCGTGTTCCCCTGCACCGGTCGCGCCGTGACCGAACTGCTGGAACGCCTCGGCCACACCGTGGAGTTCCCCCAGGGCCAGACACCACCAGCGCGCCCGACGCGAACGACTCCGTGGTCTGCGTGGAGGTCGGCGGCATGCCGGCCGTCCTGGCAGGCGGCGTCTACCGGCTGGTCTGCGCCCACAGCGGCAAGGCTCTCGACAACGGCCACCGGCGGCGACGGCACTCCGGCCATCCAGTGGACCCCCAACGGCGGCGCCGCGCAGCAGTGGAACATGACCAAGGCCAGCTGACCGGCCCCGGGGTGGCGTGCCCGGGGCCCGCCACCCCGGCTCACCCGGCACCGACGCGACAGTCGCGGAAGCGGTGACCCGCGCCGGAAGCAGGCCGTGCTCCCACCTGAGGGCCTCGGGTGGGAGCACGGCGGCATCCGGATGTCGTTCCAGCGACCCGACCCGACCCGAGCGGACCGAAAATCGGCGGCAACCTTTTCGCCACCGGCGGCCACTGGACAGTGCGAACGACGACACGCCCTTCCGAACGGATGAACATGCAAGAGACACGCCAGGCCGCGCGGCAGCGCAGGCGCAGACGCCGGCTGATGGTGGGCACCACCGCTGGGCTGGTCGTCACAGGTCTCCTCGTCTGCCTGGTCATGACGATGCAACCAGACCGCGAGGAGAACGCCGGGCGTGCCCCGGCCACGGCCGTAGCCAACTCCCAGGAATCCCGCCCGCCGACATCGCCGGGGAAGAAGTCCTCCACACCTTCCCCGTCCGCAGGCTCCGCGTCCCCGTCGGCCGACGCCACGACGCCGAAGGCTTCCGGGTCTCCGTCGGCGTCGGCGTCGGCCTCGGCGCGGAAGGTTCCTGCCACGTCCTCCCTGGCCGATCGGATCCGCCCGAAGAGCACCTATCAGGGAGTCGCCACCGTCTACGAGGCCGGGGTCGGGGACGGCGCCTGCTCGTACGGTCCGAGCGCCGACATGATGATCGCGGCGATGAACACCACCGACTACGAGACGTCCAAGGCCTGCGGCGCGTACGTACTCGTTCGCGCGGCGAGCGGTGCCTCGGTCACGGTCCGGATCACCAACGAATGCCCACTGCCCTGTGCACCGGGGCAACTCGACCTCAGCGAACAGGCCTTCGCGAAACTGGCCCCCGTCTCGACCGGGAGGCTCGCGATCACCTGGAGCCTGGTGAGCCCCGAGCCGGCGGGCACGATCTCGATCCGCTACAAGAATGGCTCCAGCCCCTACTGGTGCGGCATACAGGCGATCGGCCACCGCAACCCGCTCGCTCGGCTGGAGGTCCGCACCGGCGGCGGCTGGCGCCAACTGACCCGCACCGACTACAACTACTTCCTTTCCCCCGACGGGAGCGGGTGCGGCGGCGCGATCAGGCTCACCGACATCTACGGAGAACAGCTGACCATCAACGGGATCGCCTTGCGGGCGGATGCCGTGCAGTCGACGCGCGTACAGTTCGCCCGGCACTGACCTGCTGCCGGTGTGCTGTGCGGCCTACGGGGACCCGTCGGCCGGCGTCGAGGCACCAGGCGGGTCCCCGCAGGGTGAACGCGTGTCAGACGGTGGTGCAGGCGGTGCCGTTCAGGCTGAAACCGGAGGGCTTGGCGAAGGCACCGCTTGAGGTGCCCTGGAAGCCGAAGGTCGCCTGGCCACCGGCCGCCACCTCTCCGTTGTGGGCCACGTTGCTCGCGGTGACAGCTCCTGACGACCCGGACAGGGTCGCGTTCCAGGCACTGGTGATCTGCTGCCCGGACGGGAGGGTGAACGCGAGCTTCCAGCCGCTCACGCGGGAGGAACCGGTGTTGGTGATGGTGACGTCGGCTGTGAACCCGCCCTGCCAGGCGTTCGCCCCGTACGACACCTTGCACGCCGTAGAGCCTCCGGGGGTGCCCGGGTCACCGGTGGAGCCCGTGTTGACGGTGGAGGAGAACGAGTTCACGCCGAGGCCCACACCGTTCTGCCACGGCTCGAACCCTGCCTGAACACTCGTCATGTACCAGTTGTTCTGCGCGAGTCCCCGGGACACGGTCTGCCGGACGAAGTCCATGACGTCGAAGCTCCAGCTGCTGATCGCCGACGGAGCGACGAACGAGAGCACATCGTTCATGCCGTTGTTGCCTGACCACACCTGCCAGTCGCGCCCGCCCACGCTGGCGTTGCCGACCGGGGAACCGATGGGCTGAATCGATCCGACCTTGTTGAACCAGATCATGATCTCGGTCCGGTTCACGCCGTCGGTGCGGGGCGTGGGGTCGAGCCAGATGTCGTACGAGGCGTTGTACGCCCCGTCGTTCACGTAGTTGTAGGAGATGCTCGTGGGGGCGCTGGAGATGGTGCTGAGCTGAGCGGGAAGCTTGGTGCCGGGCGAGCAGTTGGTGTAGTGGCAGCCGTTGTAGACGGACGGGTAGGACTTCGGAGCGCCGTTCGTGGGGACGGATCCGTCAGCCTGGGTGATCCTGAACCCCGAGTCGGTGACGGCGATGCACTGGGTGGCGCTGGTGCCCCAGCGGTTGTTCTGCACCACGTAGCGGCCTTGGATGGTCGTTGAACCGAAGGGCTGACAGATCGTGGTGTCGGCCTGCGCCACGGACGTCGTGGTCAGAAGCGCGGCGAGCGATACGAGCGAGGTGAGCAGCGCGCCGAGCAGGCCACGCGCGCTGTGGGCATGGTGCGGGGAAGGACGCATGCGGATCCTCTTCAGGGGGAGGGGGGTCAACGGAAGTGCTCCCGGAACCTTGTGAATGGGAGCGCTCCCAATCCTGGGTTCGGCACGGACTGTAGGGATGGTTCAGGTCACTGGCAAGACTGTCGGCATGAACATGCCGAACTGATTTCGGGGGCGCAGGTCGGACGGGGGTACCGAGACGAGAGCATCGCCCGTCTCCGAAAGCATCGCCTGGCTCCGAAAGCGCTCCCCGCACGAGTCGCCTGACGAAGGTCAGGTCGACTCGCGGATCACCAGCTCCGTACGGAGGATGACGTGACGCCAGGCCACGGCGCCCTCCTCCATCTCCTCCAGGAGCAACCGGACCATGGCCCGCCCGATCTCCTCGATCGGCTGCCGCACCGTGGTCAGTCGTGGTTCGGTCCGCTGTGCCAGCGAGAAGTCGTCGAAGCCGATCACGGCGACGTCCTCGGGTACCCGACGGCCGGCCGCGCGCAGGGCCTCCAGAGCCCCCGCGGCCGTGGTGTCCGACGCGGCTAGGACGCCGTCGATGTCCGGATGCCGTTGGATGAGCTCGGCCATGGCGTGGCGTCCGCTCTCCGCGGTGAAGTCGCTCTCGGCGACCCGGGTCTGCTCGAACTCCAGGCCCGCCGACGCCAGGGCCTCTTCGTAGCCGCGCAAGCGGCACTGTGCGGCGTAGAGGTCGAGCGGCCCGGTGATGGTCGCGATCTCTCTGCGGCCCTGCCGCAGAAGGTAGGACACGGCGCTGCGGGCTCCGCCGATGTTGTCGGCGTCGACGTAGCTGACGTACTCCTCCCCCGAGCGGCGACCCAGCAGTACGGTCGGCAACCGGGCTTCGGCGAGCATGTCCGGCAGTCGATCACCGGCGTGCACGGACATCAGCAGGACCCCGTCGACCCGTCCGCCGCGCGCGTACTCGAGGAAGCGCTGCCGCTCGGCGTCCGAGCGGACCAGGGTCAGCAGCAGTTGGATCCCGGTGTCTGTCAGCGCGTCTCCGAGCGAGCGGACGATCTCGGAGAAGAAGGGCTCGGCGAACTGCCGCCAGTCCGGCTCCGTCATGACCAGCGCGACGGCGTCGGCCCGGCGCCCCGCCAGGGAACGGGCCGCGAGATTGGGCACGTAGCCGAGTTCCTCGATGGCCCGCTGTACGTTCCGACGCGTCGACTCCTTCACGCCCGCCGCGTTGTTGATGACGCGGGAGACCGTGCCCCGTCCCACCCGCGCGTGGGCGGCCACCTCCTCCAGCGTCGGTGTCCCCGGGCGTCGCCTGCCCATGACCACCTCCCCCCAAGAGATCACCGATCTTACCGGCCGGAGGGGATCGAGCACACGACTTCGCCAGTGGCATGGTTACGGGCGGTCGCCCCGCAACAAAGGCTGGGAGCGCTCCCGTATGGAGTGGGAGGTCATGGGTGCTGTCGCTGGTGGTCGGGAGCGGAACTCGCTGCTCAAGGCGCTGGTGACCCACGTTGACCTTGCTGTACATGGCCTGCAGCCACAGGAGGTAGCTGTAGGCCTCCGACGTGGTCTCGTGGGTTTGCGTCCGGGATCCATGTGCTGTTCCTCCTTGCGTCATGCGACTCACGGAGAGATGCCAAGGGCCTGAATCCAGTGGGAGCGCTCCCATCGTGAGGATGAAGACGGGCGCGGTCAAGATGTTGCGGAGTTCAAAGTTCGAACTGAGCTGACGGAGCGAAAAGTTTCGCAAGGGCCCTATGAAACTTCACCGGTTGCCGCTAACTTCCTCCTCACCAGTGGGAGCGGTTCCATCACTCGACGCGTCCGTAGCGGCGCGCCAAGCTGTAAGGACTCGCTCATGCGACACCCCCCGCATTCAGTACTTTTAGTCAGTGACGCTTCGGTCGCACTCGTCCCGAGCGCGGTCCTGCCGGTGGTCTCGGCCCGGGAAGCCACGGCCGCATGCACGGTGGGACACACTGTCACCAGCCGGTGGATCAGCGGTTTTCGGAGCTTCGAGCCGATCAACGACCGTGTCGCCGAAGAGCAATCCCGCTCGAACCGTACAAATCCCGCGGCCAGTAAGCGTGCTAAGCGGCCGACTACTCGGACGCGCACGCCGTCTGCCGGAAGCCGATGCCGGCAGGACCACGCTCCGAGCCACCGGGCGTCGGCGGTCAGCGCGGCGCCGCGGTGACGAAGGGAATCGCACTCCTTCGTCGACCTGGGCGTGAAGTGGTCCGACGACCACGAGCCGTCCTGCTCTGAACCGGACCTTGCACGCGCGGGACCGCTCCTGCGGTCCCTCCCTGAACTCAGCCTGCGACGGCACAGCCGCCGTGCAGTGCCTCGGTCAGCGCGCCCCTTGGCGCGCCCTCCATCCGTAAGGCCCCATCGAGAGAAGGAAACCCGCACTCATGAGTTACAGCAGGACATCGCTGCTCGCCGCCCTGGCGCTGGTCGCCGGGACGACGGGGACGGCGCTCCTCGTCGGCCAGGCCGGCGCTGCCACCTCGGCCGTTCCCTGCACCGTTGACTACAAGGTGCAGAGCCAGTGGGACACCGGCTTCACCGCCGCCGTCACCATCACCAACAACTCGGCCGCCAAGTCGAGTTGGTCGGTGAAGTGGTCGTACTCCGGCAACCAGAAGGTCACGAACGGCTGGAACGGGAAGATCAGTCAGAGCGGTGCCGACGTCACCGCCGCCAACGAGAGCTACAACGGCGACCTCGCAAGCGGTGGCTCGGTCAGCTTCGGCTTCAACGGCTCCTACAGCGGCACCAACAGCGTGCCCGCCACGTTCACGCTCGACGGCGTCGCCTGCAACGTCGACAGCGGTGGTGGTACCGGCGGTGGCACAGGTGGTGGTACCGGAGGTGGCACTGGTGGTGGTACCGGAGGCGGCGATGGCGGTGGCGGCACCGGCAGCCGCGCTGACAACCCCTACACCGGCGCCAAGGTGTACGTGAACCCCGAGTGGTCCGCCAAGGCCGCCGCCGAACCGGGCGGCAGCAGCATCGCCGATCAGCCCACCGCCGTCTGGCTCGACAGAATCGCCGCGATCAACGGCGTCAAGGGCGGAATGGGACTGCGCGCCCACCTCGACGAGGCCCTGAAGCAGAAGGGCTCCGGTGATCTCGTCGTCCAGATCGTCATCTACGACCTGCCCGGCCGCGACTGCGCCGCCCTCGCCTCCAACGGCGAGCTGGGGCCCAACGAGCTCGACAAGTACAAGTCCCAGTACATCGACCCCATCACGTCGATCCTGTCCGAGTCCAAGTACGCGGGCCTGCGGATCGCCACCGTCATCGAGCCCGACTCGCTGCCCAACCTGGTCACCAACGCGGGCGGGACCAACACCACCACCGACGCCTGCGTGAACATGAAGAGCAACGGCAACTACGAGAAGGGCGTCAGTTACGCCCTGGACAAACTGGGCGCCATCCCCAACGTCTACAACTACGTCGACGCCGCCCACCACGGCTGGCTCGGCTGGGACAGCAACCTCGGCCCCGCGGTGCAGCAGTTCCACAAGGTCGCGACGACGAACGGCGCGAGCGTGAACGACGTGGCCGGCTTCATCGTCAACACCGCGAACTACAGCCCGACCAAGGAGCCGTACCTCAAGGTCACCGACTCGGTGAACGGCCAGACCGTACGACAGTCGAAGTGGGTGGACTGGAACCAGTACGTGGACGAGCAGTCCTTCGCCCAGGCGCTGCGCGACAAGCTCGTCGCGGCCGGATTCAACTCCGGCCTCGGCATGCTGATCGACACCTCACGCAACGGCTGGGGCGGCTCCGCCCGGCCCACCGGCCCCGGATCGCAGACCTCCGTGGACGGCTACGTCGACGCCAGCCGCATCGACCGTCGCATCCATGCCGGCAACTGGTGCAACCAGAGCGGCGCGGGCATCGGCGAACGGCCGACCGCGGCTCCGGCCGCCGGCATCGACGCCTATGTGTGGGTCAAGCCGCCGGGGGAGTCGGACGGCAACAGCGCCCCCGTCCCCAACGACGAGGGCAAGGGCTTCGACCGGATGTGCGACCCGACGTACGGAGGCAACGCCCGCAACGGCAACAACCCCCCGGGCTCGCTGCCGAACTCACCGCTGGCCGGGCACTGGTTCTCCGCCCAGTTCCAGCAGCTGGTGAAGAACGCGTACCCGCCGCTGTCGTGACCTGCTGACGCGGTGTGTGACCGCCGGGGTCGGTCCGGCTCGGCAGGGCCGAGGGACGGATCCCGGCGGATCCCACGCTCCCTGGTCGGGAGAACGACCGCTCGGTCCACCTGTTCAGGCCTTCTAAAAGGACGATTACGGAAGCCCTGCGGCCATGTCGACGATCCGTTCGAAGAAGAACTCGTGCTTGAGGAAGGAGACGTCGTACTCGTGGCCCGGATACGGCGGGATCAGCTGAGCTGCCTGGATCAGCCGCCAGCCGTCCCGCAGCGCCGCCACCCCCGACTCGTAGGGCGGTTCGTCGCTGTCGCCCGTGGTGGGTGAGGTGCGCCCGGTGCCGTCGTACTGCGACCAGCCCACGACGTGGGAGTCCAGGGCGGAGCTGGCCAGGTACAGCACCAGCACCTGCTGCCGCAGCACCGGGGTGAGCTCCGCCTGGGGGGACTGGGCACGGGACATGGGTTCGCTCGTCATACCGCGGCCTCCTGCGGACGGTTGGAGACCCGGGTCACCCAGTAGTCGATGTCGAAGGAGTCGTCGCCGGTCAGTGCCCGCCACAGCAGGATGCGGTTGTACCGCTCCAGCCGTCCCGTGGCCGGCTCGTACCAGGGGAACGTCACGTCCAGTTCCCGGGTCACCTGCGGGTCGTCCAGATCCGAGGTGTCCCACAGGCGCTGTTGGCGGGCCGTGGGGTTGAAACGGATCTTGAACATGTAGCGGACCGTGTCGCTGTTGTTGCGCCTGCCGGCGTGCCAGAGCCCGTGGTGCAGAAACACCACCGTACCGGCCGGGCAGACCAGCCGGGACTGGCCGCGCAGGTTCTGGTAGCGGCCGGTGTCGGACTCGTTGATGCGCCGCAGATGGCTTCCCGGCACGCTGAGAGTGCCGCCCATCTCCAGCGTCACCGCCTGCGGGTAGTACATCAACTGCACGTCGAAGGCGTCCGGCCGGACGTCGATGACGGCGTCCCCGTGCAGCGGCTGCGCGTCCCCGCCACGGGGCTCGCGGACGTGCACGAAGTGGTGGTCCACCGTCGGCGCCCGGCCCACCAGACTGTGCAGGGCCCCCGCCACCCGTGGAACGTCCAGCAACCTGCGGACGAACGAGTCCGCCGCGTATGCCTCGGACAGCGGCGTCCCGTACGGCACCGGCGGCACCCCGTCCGCGAGCACCGTCAGGCCTTCGGCGTTCATCTCCGCCGGGACCACCGCGTCCAGGCGCAGCGACCCCTGCGCCACGAAGCGCGCCATCTCGACCGAGCTGAGCAGTTCCTGCCTCTTCTCCATGACCGCCACGCTAGGCACCGCCCGCCGCTCGTCGCGTGGGTCACGTTCACCCTCCACTGGTCGATTCTCACCATGAAGACCGGCAAGGGGACGCAGACGGCGAACCCGGTGCGCGCTCACGGGCGTCGTGGTAGAACACGTGCCCATGCACACGGTCCTCGTCCATCTCGACGAGCCTCCCACTCTCGCCGCCGTCGGCATCGGCGTGCACGGCCCCGCCGGCCAGGTGGACCAGTTCCTGCTGCCGGATCTGTGGCAGCTCCACCTCTACGGTTATGAGGCCGACCTGATGGTGAACGGAACCCCGCACGCGATCCGCCCCGGCAGGGTCAGCCTCGTTCCGCCCGGTACAGAGGTCCGCTATCGCTACCGGGGCCGCTCCGAACACTTCTACGTCCACCTGCGCCTGAGCTCGTCCGGCACGCCCCGCAGCGTCCCGGTGATCCAGGACGCGGGGCCGGAACTGGCCTTGCTCACAGCGCAGTTGCGGCAGGCACTGGCCGTCTGGCCGAATACGGCGGCACGGGCGGCGGCCGAGGTGTGGGCGGCGCTCTGGCGGGTCGCCCATCTCGCCCCGCCGACGACACGGGACACCCAGGCCGCCCATCCCGCGGTCGCGGCGGCGGTGGCACTGATCGAGGCCCGGCTGGCCGAGCCGCTGACAGTGTCCGAGATCGCGAAGGCGGCGGGCGTCTCGCACAACCACCTGACCCGGCTGTTCCGCGCCGCCACCGGGGAGACGGTCGTCGGCTACATCCGAGCCCGGCGGATGGAGCGGGCGCGCCACTTCCTGCGGGCCACCACGCTGACCATCCCCGCTGTCGCGGCCTCCGTCGGAATTCCCGACCTGCAGGCGTTCAACAAGGCCTGTCGCCGTGAGCTCGGCGCCGCCCCGCGCAGCATCCGAGCCGCCCAGACCACTGGGGACCACGTCCGGCCCGTGACCCAGCAAGGGTCCGGGGCCGTACCCGGCCCAGGGGCGACAGGCTCGGGCGGCTGAAGCAGAGTCGCTTCCCGCAGGAAGATTCGACACTACGGTCGCGTCGACATCCCGATCATGGAGACCCACGGCTTCGAGCACGCCGACGAGCGCCGGCAGCGCAACCCTTCCGGCGACTCGCGCGGCACGACGCCTTCATGGACCGCGTCGTCCGAGGAATGGTCGCCCGTGGAGTGGTTCGGGGCGCGGCCCCGGTGAGGCCTACCCGGGGTTCCCGGCAGGCGGACCGCGTCGGTCGCCTCCGCGTCACAGTGGACGAGATGCAGACGCCGTACGTACGCCCGCAGGACAAAGGCAACCGTACGGACGTCCGCTGGGCGGCCATCGGCGACGGCGCCGGCGGCGTAATGCCGCGCCACCGGCTGGAGCTCGGACCAGCCGGCTTCACCTTCGAGCTGACGCAGCTCGGCCCGGAATGACGCCGAGAACGCCATGCCTCACTACTCGATGTAGCCGGTGTCGGGGTCGACCTGCGAGAGGAAGTCCCGGATGGCCTCCTCGAGATCGGCCCTGCCGGCCTGTGTCGGAGGGTGGCTGGCGGACATGAACCCGTACTGAGGGTCGGGCCCGGTCAGCCAGGTGAAGTGGTAGGTGCCCGGGCTGTCGTCCGGCTGCCTGACCTCGAACTCCTCCCCGTCGACCGACATCCGCAACGGCTCGTCCGCCGACATCACGACCTGCTTTCCCTTGTCCCGGAGGTGAGAGCGCACCTGGCCTCAACTGCACACGTGCCACGATCACATGCGTGTCTGGATCACCCTACGGTGAGGACGGCCGACTCCGCGGCGGCCGGCACCGCCCCACACGGACGAGACGATGCCGGCCACGTTGCTCAGTCCGGCAAGCTCGATGACCTCGTCGCCCCGGTGGTGGGGGATGCCGGGGGTGTGCGAGAGAGCCGTCAGGTGGCTGACCGCGGTACCACTCGGACGCCTTTCGCAACGGTGGTTCGACGCGAGACCCGACCCGCGGGGACCCCGATCGCACGCGCATGACCAAGGGCTCGGTGAGACGCGAAGGTGAGATGCGCAGCGGACACGCGGGCGACGGCCGGCGCGAGGCCGGCCGTCGCCCGCGGGCGTGTCGCCGGGGCGATCTCTCATGGTGACGCGCACGGGTCGTACAGAGGGCACTGTGCCCCCACGACCTGTCAGGGGGCCACGGCGCGGCCGGTCTGCGGGGAGATCCTGCCGGCGCACAGGCCGCGGGCGGCCAACCCCTGTGCGATACGTGGGAGCGCGGCCCGCGAGTTGGCGGACCAGTCGTGCATGAGGATGATCTGACCGTTGCCGAGTCGCCCGGCGGCCTGCACGATGGCATCCGCGCCGGCGCCGTTCCAGTCCTGGGAGTCCACGTCCCAGATGATCTCGGTCAGACCGTACCGGGCCGTGACCGCCTTGACCGTCGAGTTGGTCTCGCCGTACGGCGGCCGGAACAGCTTCGGCGTGCCGCCGCCCGCGGCCGCGATCGCCTGCTGGGTCCGGGAGATCTCCGAGTCGATCTGTGACTGGCCGAGCTGGGTCAGGTGCGGGTGCGTGTAGCTGTGGTTGCCGACCCACATGCCGGCGTTGACCTGCGCCTGCACGCGGGAGGGGTTGGCGGCGGCGTACTGGCCCTGGTTGAACATCGTGGCCCGCAGTCCGTTCTGCGTCAGAGCGTTGAGCAGGGCCGGTGTGCTGCTGGACGGGCCGTCGTCGAAGGTGAGGCCGACGTACCCGTTGCAGGCGGCTGCCTGTGCCGGGGCGGCGTTGGCGGTGAGCGTGCCCGCGGCGGCCAGCGCGACGGCGGCGAGTGTCGTCGTCAGGGGGCGTGACGCGGGACGTGTCCGCGGCCTGGTGCTCATGCCGCCACCGTGATGTTGGAGCTGCCGCTGCTCTGGTAGCCCTCGGTCGCGAGGATCATGTAGTAGCTGAAGCTGCCGAGGCGCATTCCCGCTCGCGCCCATGCGTCGAAGTGGTTGCCGGTGGTGATGGTGCCGCCGGTCCTCTTCGACTGGCGGACGCTCCAGTACTGGTTGAAGGTCTTCGTGCCTTCGACGGAGGGGGCGTTGTAGCGCGTTGTCTGGTAGATGTCGTACGTGCCGCCGTCGCTGGTGACGGTGCCCTTGTACGTTCCCGTAGGCCGGTAGGTGCCCCAGTTGTCGACGACGTAGTACTCGACCAGCGGGTTGGACGTCCACCCGTAGAGGCACAGGTAGGCGTTGCCGGAAGGGCTGAAGGAGCCCGAGTAGGCCACGGTCCGGCGGCTGCCGTTGCGCCAGCCCTTGCCGGCGACGAAGTTCCCCGTGTTCCGCCAACTGGTGCCGTAGTTGCCGCCGGAGCCCAGGTTCATGGAGACCGTGCCCTGCGCGTCGGTCCAGAACGAGTAGTAGAAGCCGTTGTTGGTGCCGGTCTGGTTCGTGGTGACGACCGTGTCGGCATGAGCCGTGCCGGGCAGAGCCAGCGCGGTCGTGGCCCCCAGCATCATGGCGCAGGCCTGCCTGCGGCTCGGCTGTGCAGGTATGAGGTTCATGGGCGGGATTCCTCCGTCTTCCACGGGGCGGGGCTTGGTCGAACAGTGTTGACCTGCCCCCGTCAAGCGTCAAGACTTTCGCCCTTGATTACGAAACATTCGTGAAAGGTGCGCTGTGCGTGAGCGCGATAACGCCTGGTGAAAGCCCTCTTGGGCGTACGGATGCCGCCGTACAAGTGATGTTCACTCAGCAAAGATCAAATATGTGAGGTCACGGCTTCGAATGTTTCGAAAGGGTTCCGGAACGACGGGCGTCGAGTAGGGCCCGTTCGTGTCCGCACCGCGCAGACGATCGCCGAACCGCCGGACACCGGACCGGTGCTCATCGCGAAACGGCTCCGCCCCCCGGGTGGGAGGGCGGAGCCGTCGTACGGGTGAGTGGGGGCGGGATCAGGTACGGCGGCGGTTTCCGGTGAAGACCCGGTACAGGGCGAGGAGGATGATCGAGCCGACGATGGCTGCGATCCAGGTGGAGATGTCGAAGAAGCCGTCGATGGAGTCGACGCCGAAGATGACCTTGCCGAGCCAGCCGCCGAGGAGGCCTCCCGCGATACCGATGAGCATCGTGATGATGATGCCGCCCGGGTCCTTGCCCGGCATGAGCGCCTTGGCGATGAGGCCCGCGAGCAGACCGATGAGTATCCAGGCGATGATGCCCATGATTGTCTCCCCTACCTGGTCGTATAAAGGCTGTGTTAGCAACCGTCTGTACCGAGTCGGAGATTTCAAACGCAGCGACTGTCACGGGTTCGAATGCGGCCGGTTCCGCAGCCGCCCGAACGGCAGGCCGCTCGGCGTTCCCCACACGATCGGCCGGGCTCTCCCGCGGGCGTGGGATCCGCTACCTCGCGACCACGGCCCGCCTGCCTGCCACGGTATGTCGGGCGGCAGAGGGGCGGGCTCTTCGAGCTGAGCGGCGCGGCCGGGGCGCGAACGTCCCGGTGCGGGGTGCGGGGTGCGGGGTGCGGGGTGCGAGGACCGGGGTGCGGGGTCCTTGGACCGGGGTGCGTTGGTTTGGGGAGGGAGGACCGGCCCGAGCGGGGGGATGCGCGGCCAGACCAGCCTGCGTCGAGCCGGTCCCGCCGCCCGGGGGCGGAGGTGTTACTTCTCCAGGACGCCCGACGAAGTGATCTCGATCTTCGCGCGGGTGGCACCGGAGTGCGAGCCCAGGGACTCGATCTTCTTCACCAGGTCCTGGCCTTCGACGACCTCACCGAAGACCACGTGCTTGCCGTCCAGCCACGGCGTGAGCACCGTGGTGATGAAGAACTGCGAGCCGTTGCTGTTGGGGCCGGAGTTCGCCATGGACAGCAGGAACGGCTTGTCGTGCTTGAGCTTGAAGTTCTCGTCGTCGAACTTCGCGCCGTAGATGCTCTTGCCACCGGTGCCGTCGCCACGGGTGAAGTCGCCGCCCTGAAGCATGAAGTCAGGGATGACACGGTGGAAGCCCGAGCCCTCGTATCCGAAGCCGTGCTGGCCGGTGGCCAGCTCACGGAAGTTCTGCGCCGTCTTGGGGACGACGTCGTCGTGCAGCTTGAAGACGATCCGGCCCGCGGCGTCGCCGTCAATGCTGATGTCGAAGTAGACGTTTGTAGACATGAGGAGATCCTGTCACGGCGCCGCGCGCTGCCCTGGAGCCGCCCCCCGGAGAGTTGATCCGGTGGCCTGACATGCGCCGGTGATCGCCGTCGACCGTCGCTTCGGCGCTGTGCGACCCGCACGCGACGGTAGGGGCACCCGGTATCGGGGTGCCCCTACCTGGGGGGTGGGGAAGAGGGAGACGTGGCCCTTCTGGGGGGACCGTCGGCGGACCGGGTCACGCCTCCCCGTGGTCCGTGTGCCCGCGTCAGTCGTTGGAGCGGTCGGCGGTGACCCTGCCGGAGCCGGGGTCCACACGCCAGTCGCTGCCGGTGCCGTCGGCGGCGGTGGTGTCGACCTCCCAGGCATGGTCCGTGCTCTCCTCGTCGAGGTCGACGGAGGACACCGTGCCCTTGGTGGCGGCGGCCTCGGCTGCCTCCGCGGCGGTCACCGAGCTGCCCTTCAGGGCCGCACGGATCTGCGCGGTCTCGGCGGCGTCGTCACCGTCGTCGTCCTTCTCGGTGTGCGAGCCGAGGACCTTGCCGCTGGCCGGGTCGATCTGGATGCTGTGCCAGGCACCGCCGTTGGTCAGCACGTCGACCTCCCACACGTGGGCCGTGCCCTCGTCGTCGAGGTCGGCCGAGACCGCCGTTCCGGCCGTGTGCTTCAGCGCCGCCTTGATCGCGTCGGCGGCCGTGGTCTTCCCGGCCTTCGCGTCGGCGGCGTTCTCGGCCCTGTCCTCGGTGTCCTCGTCCGTGTCGCGGGCGGCCTGGTCCTCGGCCCGGTCCTGGGCCGACTCGTCCGTGTCGTTGACGTCGTCGCGGTCGTTGTCGTCGTTCGACACCGACACGGACTTCTTCGCAGGCGCCTCGTCGTCACCCGAGACCGCGATGGCGGTCGCGGTGCCGCCGCCGATCAGGGCGACGGCCGTGACGGTAGCGATCACGACGTTGCGCTTCATGGGATTCCTCCGGAATGCGACTGGTGCGACAAGTAACGGATGTTGTCGCGGGCTGCAGTTGGCTCGTCTGCCTCGTCTGCTTTCGACGGGAACCAATCTGGCCGATCGACGCTGAAGCAGACCTGAAGTCCCCTGAAGGTCGCTTCAGGTTCGGTTTGCCAAGCTAATGGCATGCGCCTGTTGATCGTGGAAGATGAGAAGCGGCTCGCCGTGTCGTTGGCCAGGGGCCTGACGGCCGAGGGGTACGCCGTGGACGTCGTCCACGACGGGATCGAGGGCCTGCACCGAGCGAGCGAGGGGGTCTACGACCTGGTGATCCTCGACATCATGCTGCCCGGCATGAACGGCTACCGCGTGTGCGCCGCCCTGCGCGCCGCCGGCCACGACGTGCCGATCCTGATGCTCACCGCCAAGGACGGCGAGTACGACGAGGCCGAGGGCCTCGACACGGGCGCCGACGACTACCTGACCAAGCCGTTCTCCTACGTCGTCCTCGTCGCCCGCGTGAAGGCGCTGCTCCGGCGGCGCGGGCCGGCGGGCGGCGCCTCGCCCGTGCACACCGTCGGCGATCTGAAGGTCGACACCGCCGCCCGGCGGGTGTTCCTCGCGAAGGACGAGATCACCCTGACCACCAAGGAGTTCTCCGTCCTCGAACAGCTCGTGATGAGAGCCGGCGAGGTCGTGTCGAAGTCCGACATCCTGGAGCACGTCTGGGACTTCGCGTACGAGGGCGACCCGAACATCGTCGAGGTCTACATCAGCACGCTCCGCCGCAAGCTCGGCTCCGCGCTCATCAAGACCGTACGCGGGGCCGGATACAGACTGGAGACCCGCCCGTGAAGCGCCGTCTCGGCTCCGTGCGGGCCCGCGCCACCCTCGCCACGACGGTCGTCGTCGCCATAGCCCTGGTCGCCGCAGGCACCGCCGTCCTGCTCTCGCTGAGGTTCACCCTCACCGACAAGGCGGATGCCGAGGCCGACTCCGTGGCCCGCAACGCCGCCTCGGCGCTGGCGAACGGGTTCGCGTACGACGAGCTGAACCTGCCGGACGGCGACGAGAACCCCGTCGAGGTCCTGGACCGGAAGGAGAAGCCCGTCGCGGTCGGTGAGGACGTCGAGGGCATGAACGTGACCGCCGCAGCCTCGGACCGGCTGAACTCCGAGACCAACGACGACGCCGACGACAGGGCGGAGGGCGATCGGGAGATCGAGGACAACGACGCTCTCACCGCCGGGGAGGTCACCGACGAGACCTGGTACGGCGAGGGGACGGCGACCGTAGAGGGGGTGACGGCACAGTACCGGTTCGCCGCGGTCGACGTGATCACGCCCGGGGGTGCCCTGCTCACCGTCTACGCGGGCGCTCCGCTCTCCACCCAGCAGGAGGCCGTCGACGTAGCGCTGACGACGATGCTCATCGGGCTGCCGCTGCTGCTGCTGACCGTCAGCGCGGTGACGTACGTGGTCACCAAGCGGGCACTGCGCCCGGTCGAGGGCATCCGCGCCGAGATGGCCGCCATCACGGCCTCCGAGGACCTGTCACGGCGCGTTCCCGAGCCGGACACACACGACGAGATCGCCCGCCTGGCCCGCACGACGAACGAGACCCTCGCCGCCCTGGAGACCTCGGTCGAGCGACAGCGAGCGTTCGTCGCCGATGCCTCACACGAGTTGCGAAGCCCCATCGCGTCCTTGCGCACGCAGCTCGAAGTCGGTTCCGCGCACCCGGAGTTGCTGGACCTCGAAGGGGCCGTCGAGGACACCGTACGACTGCAGAGCCTCGCTGCCGACCTGTTGCTGCTCGCCCGCCTTGACGCGGGGGAGCGGCCCCCGCCGGAGGCACGCTTCGACCTGGCGGAGGTCGTGGCGGAGGAGGTGTCCTCCCGGGACGGAGTGACCCTCGACAGCGTCAAGTCCGTGGAGGTGCGCGGCTCCCGCAACCAGATCTGCCGCGTCCTCGGCAACCTCCTGGACAACGCCCGCCGGCACGCCCGCGACCGCGTCGCCGTCACCCTGCGCACGGACGCCGACCAGGTGGTCCTCCAGGTCGCCGACGACGGCTCGGGCGTCCCCCTCGCCGACCGCGACCGTATCTTCGAACGCTTCGTCCGCCTCGACGAATCCCGAGCCCGGGACGACGGGGGCGCCGGTCTGGGCCTCGCCATCGCGAAGGACATCGCCATACGCCACTCAGGCACATTGACGGTCGCCGACGCCCCCGGCGGTGGTGCCTTGTTCGAACTGAGGCTGCCGCTCACCTAGTGCCGCATCAGACCACGGCCGCCGTCGGTCCGGGAAACGCCGGAGCCGGTCGGCGGTTCCGTGCGACATGGGGGGGCTTCGTGCGCGCCGGCGTCTCGGGTTCTGTGGTCGCTGTGAATTCAGTGGTGACGAGCCGTTGACTTTCCGTGTGGCGGGGCCCTAGCTTCAGCGCCGATCGGGTGGTTCGACGTTTCGTGCGCTGTTCGATATCTCGGCCAAATTCTTGAGTGTGCTCGCCTTGCCGCGTCCTCCGGAAGGAATTCCGTATGTCCCTTCAGCAGTTCGTCCCCCGCGCAAGACGCCTGTGCAGAGCCGTCCTTGTCCGTACGGCGGTGCTCGCGACGGCCGCAGGGGCGCTGGTCGGCCTCCAGCACCAGCAGGCAACCGAACTCGGCCGGGCGGAATCGGTCGCGGTGACGTCCCGCCAGATCGCGGTGCCTTCCGCGCCGATGGGTTGGGCCTCGTGGAACACGTTCGCGGCGAAGATCGACTACAACGTGATCAAGTCGCAGGTGGACGCGTTCGTCGCGGCCGGAATGCCGGAAGCCGGGTACGAGTACATCAACCTCGACGAGGGCTGGTGGCAGGGCACCCGTGACAGCCAGGGCAACATCACCATCGACGAGGCCGAGTGGCCCGGCGGCATGAAGGCCATCGCCGACTACATCCACAGCAAGGGGCTCAAGGCCGGCATCTACACCGACGCCGGCAAGGACGGCTGCGGCTACTACTTCCCCACGGGCCGCCCGGCCGCGCCCGGCAGCGGCAGCGAGGGCCACTACGAGCAGGACATGCTCCAGTTCTCGAAGTGGGGCTTCGACTACGTCAAGGTCGACTGGTGCGGCGGCGACGTCGAGGGCCTCGACGCGAAGTCCACCTACCAGGCGATCAGTGACGCGGCAGCCAAGGCGACCGCCACCACCGGCCGCGAGCTGAAACTGTCCATCTGCAACTGGGGCAAGCAGAACCCGTGGAACTGGGGCGCCGGCATGGCGGCCCTGTGGCGCACCAACACCGACATCATCTTCCACGGCAACTCGCCGTCGTGGAACAGCATGCTCACCAACTTCGACACGAACGTGCACCCCTCGGCCCAGCACACCGGCTACTACAACGACCCGGACATGCTCATGGTCGGCCTGGACGGCTTCACCGCCGCCCAGAACCGCAGCCACATGAACCTGTGGGCCGTCTCCGGCGCCCCGCTCCTCGCCGGCAACAACCTGACCACGATGTCCACGCAGACCCGTGACATCCTCACCAACCCCGAGGTCATCGCGGTCGACCAGGACCCGCGCGGCCTCCAGGGCGTCAAGGTCGCCGAGGACGCCGGCGGACTGCAGGTCTACGGCAAGGTCCTGTCCGGCACCGGCAAGCGGGCCGTCGTCCTGCTCAACCGTACGGGCAGCGCGCAGAACATGACCGTGCGGTGGTCCGACCTCGGCCTGACCAACGCCTCCGCCACGGTCCGCAATCTCTGGACGCGCTCCAACGTGGGTAGTTTCGGCACCAGTTACACCGTCAACGTCCCCGCCAGGGACTCGGTGATGCTCACGGTCACCGGTGGCACCGAGGCCGCGAGTTCGACGTACGAGGCCGAGGCCGGCGCCAACACCAAGGGTGGCTCGGCAGTCAACGCGAGCTGTGCCAACTGCTCCGGCGGCACCAAGGTCGGCGGCGTCGGCAACGGCTCCGCCAACACTCTCCGCTTCAACAACGTGACGGTCGGCGCCACGGGCACCAAGGTCGTCGACATCGCCTACACCAACGGCAGCGACGCGGCCCGTACGGCCGTCCTCAAGGTCAACGGACAGCAGGCCACCACGGTCTCCTTCCCGCCGACAGGCTCCTGGACGACGCCGGGCACCGTCTCGGTGGAGGTCTCCCTGGCGAAGGGTTCGTCGAACACGCTGACGTTCTCCAACTCCTCTGCCTGGACACCGGACTTCGACGCCATCGAAGTCCGTCCGCTTCCCGGAGCGAACGGCGCCCGGGTGGTGGGACAGCAGTCGAACCGCTGCCTCGACATCAACAACAACACCATCACCAACGGCACCGACGCGCAGCTGTGGGACTGCCACGGCGGCGAGAACCAGTCCTGGAACAACACCTCCCGCAAGGAGCTCGTGGTCTACGGCAACAAGTGCCTGGACGCCTACAACCGCGGCACGACCAACGGCACCCGGGTCGTCATCTGGGACTGCAACGGCCAGACCAACCAGCAGTGGAACGTCAACGCGGACGGCACCATCACCAACGTGAACGGCGGCCTCTGCCTGGACTCCACGAGCGCGGGGACGGCCAACGGCACCAAGCTGGTCCTGTGGACCTGCAACGGCGGCAACAACCAGAAGTGGACTCTTTCGTAATCCGCACGGAGGCCTGAAGCGCGCGGGGCCCCGATCCGAACACGGACGGGCCCTTCAACGGACGGGCCCTCAACGGAAGGGGCACCGGAGGATTCCGGTGCCCCTTCCGGCTGTCTGTCTACATGCTCAGGAGCCCGACATGGCGTCCCCGAACATGGGGTCGTCCCCCGATTTCCCGATGCCGACGGACGACGCACCGAAGCTCACCGCGCCGGTGGCCTTGACACCTCGCGTGGAGCCGCGCAGGACCCACACCGCGCCGTCGTCGCTGTTCTCGCCGCCCGCGCCCACCGACAGATCGGCGCGGCCGTCCTTGTCGTGGTCGGCAAGGTGGATGGCGTCGCCGAACAGGTCCGACGACTCGTTGGCGCCCGGGACACCCGAGGTGCCCTGGTTGAAGGACTGGGCGCCGGTCCCCGTCAGACCGGAGGCGCCGCCCCGCAGCACCCAGACGCTGCCGGCGTGGGTCGCGGAGCCGATGGTCTCGAAGTCCGCACCGACGGCGAGGTCCGGGTAACCGTCACCGTTGACGTCGCCCGCGGCGAGCGTGCCACCGAACGAGTCGTCGGACTCGTCCGCTCCCGGCACGCCCGCGCTGTCCTGGCTGAAGACGGCGCTGCGAGTGGTGTCGACGCCCGCCGCGCCGCCGTAGAACACGGTGGCGTAGCCGCCCTTCGCCGTCTGGTCCGTGACGGAGACGAAGTCGGAGCCGACGACCAGGTCGTCGTGCCCGTCGCGGTCGAAGTCGGCCGCGGTGAGCGCGCCCGCGTACCCCGTACCCACCTCGGTCTGCAACGTGGGCCCGGTCGAGGCGCCCCGGTAGACGAAGTTGCCCGCGGAGGACCCCACCACGACGTCGGCCGCCCCGTCGTCGTCGAAGTCCCCGGCGGTCAGCTGGACCGCGCCCTTGGGATACGCGCCCGACTCGATCTGCGCGTCGAAGCGCAGCTTCCCGGCCGCGCCGCCGGACTTGGTGAAGCCGCCCTTGAAGATCCACACGTCCTTGCCGGTGGAACCGACCGCCAGATCGGCCTTCCCGTCACCGGTGAAGTCACCGACCGCGAGGGACTGGCCGAACCGGTCGTGGCCCGACGCGTTCGGGTCGCCGATCGTCGTACCGCCTGACAGGCCGGACGAGCCGCCCCACAGAATCGTCACCGAACCGCCGTCGACATCGCCGCCGACGTCCTCCAGTGGTGTGCCCACGACGAGATCGCCGTAGCCGTCCTTGTTGAGGTCGCCGTGCGCGAGTTCGGTGCCGAAACGGTCGGAGGTCTCCGAATCGCCCGGCACTCCGGAGGAACTCTGCGACGTGGTCTTGTGGCGCGCGGCGCTGATACCGCTCGACGAGCCGTAGTTGACGACCACGGCGCCCGTCTTCGCCTTGCCGCCCGCGACAGCGCCTGGTGCGCCGGTCGCCAGATCGCGGTAGCCGTCACCGTTGAAGTCGTCGGCGAGTCCCGACGCCGCGGCACTCGCGCCGCCGGGCAGCGTGATGAGCAGGCCACCGGCCAGGGCGGCCGCGACGGCGGTGGCGCCCAGGACGACGGGACGCCGGGAGCGCTTGTGGTGAGGCCGGGACATCGGATTCCTCTCAAGGGCATACGTGGGGACCCAGAGATGACCTCTGGTGGGCCTGAAGGGTTGTACGGGAACGGAGAGGTGAGGTTCTGGCGCTGACGACGTGGCCCACGGCGACGATCGGGGCAGCTCCGGGCGTGAAGTAGGCCGCATGGCCCGGGTGTTGTAGTGCCGCCGAGCCTGCGCCGCACGGCTTGTCCTCGCGCACCGCTCTCCTGCGCAGCTCGATCGAGTCGCACACCGCGCCGTTACTCATGCTCATGGAGATTCATAGGCGCTACTTGATACTGCGTCTCACCATGGTCTAGAGTTTCGGTTAGAAAGTTCGTTTCGAACGGGAGTACCCTCATGAGCAAGATCTGGTTTGTCACCGGTTCCTCGCGCGGCTTCGGCCGTCAGTTCGTCCAGGCGGCCCTCGAGCGCGGTGACAAGGTCGCAGCCACCGCCCGCAACGCCGATTCCCTCGCGGATCTGGTGGCGGCCCATGGCGAAGCGGTCCTGCCGTTGACTCTGGATGTCACCGACAAGGACGCCGCGTTCCAGGCCGTCAAGCGGGCGCACGACCACTTCGGCCGCCTGGACGTGATCGTCAACAACGCCGGCTACGGCCTGTTCGGTGCGGTCGAGGAGCTGACGGAGCAGCAGGTCCGCGACCAAATGGAGACCAACTTCTACGGCGCCCTGTGGGTCACCCAGGCCGCCCTGCCCTTCCTGCGGGCCCAGGGCAGCGGCCACATCGTGCAGATCTCCACGGTCGGCGGCGTCGTTTCCTTCCCCAACCTGGGCGGCTACAACGCCTCCAAGTGGGCTCTTGAAGGCCTGACCGAGGCCCTCGCCCAGGAGGTCGCCGGATTCGGCATCAAGGTCACCCTCGTCGAGCCCGGCGGCTTCGAAACCGACTGGGCCGGCGCCTCCGCCACCTTCGCGGGGCAGCTGTCCGCCTACGACGACCTGCGCGCTGCCGTGGCCGCCTCCTGGGGCGACGTCAAGTCCGGCGACCCCGCCGCAACCGGTCCGGCCCTGCTGAAGATCGTCGACGCCGACAACCCTCCGCTGCGCGTCTTCTTCGGCACCGCCCCCCTTCACCTCGTCCCCCAGGTCTACGCCGAGCGGCTGAAGATATGGGAGGAGTGGGCGGCGGTTTCCGCCGAGGCCGAGGGTGCCGCGGCCTGAAGCCGCGCACGGCACCTGGTGGGCAGCCCCGCTCGCGGCCCTCGAAGTCCGCTAAGGGGCCGCAGTGCACCGCCGGCTCCCTCCCCTCGGCACCTCCACCGGGGTGACGGGAGGGGGCCGCGGCGGCACCGTCTGCGCCGGAGGGGCATCACGTGACGAGCGGTCCGGTTCACCAGGTAGCCGCCCCATGGCGGTGGACGAGGTGGTGCCTTCTGATGCTCAGTATCACTTTGAGTCGCTGCTGTACCCTTTTCTCATGACCGACTCCGCCGCCAGTACCTCCGCCCAGTCCGCAGCCAAGCCCCCTGGCCTGCGGGAACGTATGCGCGCGACGGTCCGGAAGGAAGTCGTCGAGGTCGCGCTGAGGCTCTTCGTCGAGCAAGGGTTCGACCGGACAACCGTCGACCAGATCGCCGGTGAGGTGGGGCTGTCGCGCGCCAGCCTGTTCCGGTACTTCGGCACCAAGGAGGACATGGTCCTGCAGGGCCTGGAGGAGTCCGGCCGTCAGATCGCGGAGGAGTTCGCCGCCCGCCCCGAGGACGAGCGGCCCTGGGAGAGCCTGCGCCGAGCGTTCGACGTGCTGACGCGGAGCAATGAGGCAGCGCCCGAGCGGGCACTCAGCTACCTGCGCATGCTCCAGGAGACTCCGTCACTGCGAGCCCGGCACTTCGAGAAGCAGCTGCGCTGGCAGGAGATGCTGGTGCCGGAGATCGCCCGGCGGCTGGATGTCAGCCTTGACCGGCCGGAGGAGATCAGGCCGAACGCGCTGGCCGCGTCCGCGCTCGCCTGCCTGGACGCGGCCGCGACGGGCTGGGTGGCCTGTGAGGGCACCGTTCCCCTGGCCGTGCTGCTCGACCGTGCGATGGGCACCCTGACGGAATAGTCCCACCAAGGCCGCACGCCCCTGCTGCGGCCAGTGCAGGGAAAAGACGGTGACTCCCCGGAGCAGCAGGAGCTCGTGGCGAACGGCTTGGAGGGGCTCGCAGGCCTGGACGGCGTCGAGACGTTCGACTTCGGACGCGGCCCCGTTCGGCAACTCAACCGAATCGCATGATGCGTGGAGCGAAAGTGCCCTCGGGGCCGTCGGCGCGGCCGACCGACCACACCGCCGACGTGCCTGGCACCGGCGCCAGCCGCAGCAATGAGGAGTCACCTTCCCCGGCCACGGCCGGTTCGCTGTGCTCGGTGAACGACTGTCCGTCCCAGGCGAGGAAATCCGGCCCGGAGACGAACGGCGGATAGCTGCCCGGCGGGCCCCACTTCTGCGAGCGGGCGACCGAGACCCAGGCCAGCGCACCGGACGTGGCGGGCGCCAGTGAGGTGACCGAGCCGAAGTCGGTGGGCACGGTCACCCGGTTCCACGCCTGCCCGTCCCAGCGGACCAGCAGTGGCGGAATCGGCCGGCCCACCGGACCGCCGACGAACCCGGCCGTGCCGCCCGCCCACACCTCCGTCGGCGAGACCGCCAGCACGCTGCCCACGGCCGACCGCGGGAACCCGTTCACGATCGTCTGCTGCCACGCCTGCCCGTCCCAGTGCGACACGGCCGCACCCGAGTCGGTGGCGCCCGCGGCCCAGACGTCGTCGGCCGCCAGGATGTGCAGGCCGTACACGGCCCCCGGCGGCACCGGCACGTCCCGCCAGCCGTGCCCGTCCCAGCGCAGCAGCACCTGCGCACCGTCCCGCGAACCGATCAGCCAGGTCTCACCGCCGCCGGCGACGACTTTGGTCAGCACGACGCCGCGCGGCGGCCGGCTCTCGTACCAGGAGTTGCCGTCGGAGCGGAGCAGTCGGGCGCTGCCCGCCGAGTCGCGGCCGACCGCCCAGACCATGGTCGGTGAGGTCGCGGCGACGGACAGCAGGTCTCCCTGCCAGCCGATCCCCGGCAGACTCTGGCGCTGCCAGGCGGTTCCGTTCCAGCGCAGTACCAGCGGGAAGCCCGGCGCCTCGCGACCGACGGCGTCGGTGCCCACCGCCCACGCCTGGTCCGACCCGAACGCGACGGCCTCGTTGAGCCCGGCTTGCGGTCGCACCTGTGCCGGTACCGGAACGTGTTGCCAGGACAGGGTCTGCGCCGTGGCCGGGGTCATGATGGTCACGATGGTCATGGCGACAGCGAGCGCCGCGACGACAAGTCTGCGTGCCATGGTCAGCCTCCCAGCCGCTCGCTCATCAGGTTCGGCCCCGAGCCGTAGATCTCGACGGTCCCGAAGGACAGCAGTGCGGATCCGGCCTTCGCCAGCGCACGCGGTTTGACGTCGATCGCGTTCGTGCGCTCCGGGCCGTAGGAGAAGGCGGTGCGGGAGCCGTCCACCCGTGCGTACTTCGACTGGAACGCGCGGTCGCTGCGCACAGGCAGCCACAGCGTGCCGTCAGGACCTCGCACCATGGCTTCCGTGTGGGTGTCGCCCAGCGGTGGGTGGGTGGTGCGCCAGGCGTGCCCGTTCCAGGTCATCAGGTAGGTGCGGGCCACGCCGTCGGTGTACTGGCTGCCGCCGATCGTGACGCGGCCGGACCGTTCGAGGATGACCGTGTGCACGTTGGCGTTCGACGGCAGTGGCACCTTCGCGTCCCGCCACACCGTGCCGTCCCAGCGCAGGACGGTGGTCCCGGTGCTGGTGTCAGCCCAGGCCCAGGCGTCGGCCGCGGTACGCGCGGTGATCCCCATCAGGTACAGCACGCCGTCCGGGGTGGACTGTGTGGTCCAGCCGGAACCGTCGTAGCGCAACACCTTCAGTCCGGTGTCGTCCTCACCGACCACCCACGCGGCACCCGCTACCGCGGCGAAGTCCTGATGGACCCAGAGGGTCTGCGGAAGCGGGACGGCACTCCACCCTCCTCCCGCCGACCGGCGCAGGATCTCACCCAGCCCTACGCGGTTGTGGAAGATCCACACCTCCTCGCCGACGAACTGCACCTTGCCGAGCCACCCCAGCTCACCGGCGCCGGGGAAGGTGGTGTCCCGGCTCCACGCCCTGCCGTCCCACCGGTACAGCATCGGCCGCAGTCCATCGGTGGCGTGCTCGTACCCGGTCGCCCACGCCTCGCCCGGCCCGCGGGCGGCGAGATCGGACACGGTCACCGGAGGGGCCGCCGCGGGTACCGGCAGCGCGGACCAACTCGGCGTCACAGCCGCGGCCGGCGACACCAGCGTGGCACAGACGATCACAAGGCAGACGACGACCGCACGGAGACCGTTCACGAGACCCCCCAGGGCGCGAAGGTCGCACACGCTATGGGCGTTCACCCACCCGTGAACAGACGGCATTCGGCCGATCGCGGGTCCCTCTGGAGGCACATCGCATCGTGGGACTCCTGGAGCCACGATCGCGGTTCGTCGTCCAGGTCGGAGTTCCAGTGGGCCAGGTGTCCGGTGAGGTGGGCGCCGCCACGCTCAACTCGCCGCTCTCGAACAGCTCCTACCGGGCGACGGGTCTGAGCCGCATGGACTTTCCGGAGTCGTTGTCGGTGAGGTTTCTCCCCCGCGGGGGCAGGGAGCGACGGCGGGAGTCGTGGGGGATCAGTGGGTCGCCGGTGAGGCCCACTCGACGAACTGGACGATCACGCCGTTGGGGGTCGGTGATCTGGAAGAGGCGTTCGCCCCAGGGCTCCTCCCGCAGCGGCACCGGTCGACCAGGAGGGCGCGCCCGCGTGCCACCGCACCGGCCTTCACGCGGGCCAGATGACGACCACTCCCAGCACCCCGATAGTCTCTGCCCTTCCGGCGATGGAGACCGGCGGTGGGGGACAGTCGACGGGGGACAGGTGATGGTGGAGGCTGGGTCGGCGGGACCTTCGGGACCCTGGTCCCGAGGGATTCCATGCGGCGTCCTCTTCGGGGGCCTGGCCTCCGTGGTCTGCGTCGTCACCATCGGGAGGGTCTGGGCTGCGTGTGACGTCGGCGTCAACGCGGCGGCCGACAGCATGACTTTGCTGCTTCTCGCCCCTCTCATATGGATCGCCGTGGCCGTTTCCTGGGTCGTCCTGTACGGCACCCTGGGAAGGCGCCACCGACGCGCAGCGCTGACCGCAGGCCTCGTCCTCACCGTGTACGTCACATGGTTCCTGGTGACGTGGCTTGGCGTGGTGGACTCCTACCCTGCGGCTCGATGCCCGGGACACGTCCCGCCCTGGTGGCCGAGTTTCGTCCCCACCTGACCGATTGCCGTGCGCGCAGAGGGCGGCAGCATGGGCCGTAGCCCCCTTTCTGACGGTTTTTCACCGATCCTTCAACTGGCGCTGACGCGGTGGTGGTTGGTGCGCAACAGGCGACCCCGGCATGGCTGTCGAAGGCGAGGCAGGCTCACCCGCGGACGCCTCCACCAGCACTTCCCCAGCAGCCGTCCGCACGTACAGCACTGACCGTCCGGCCCGCCACCGCTCCACCAGCCCCGCGTCCAGCAGAACCCGAAGATGCCCGCCCACCGACCCCAGGCTCTGCCCGGTCAGGGCGACGAGCTGGGTCGTGCTCACGGGAGTCCCCAGCAGTACCAGCAGCCCGGCCCGTGCGGTCCCGATGAGCGCACCGAGCCCGGCCGGGACGGCCCGACGGTCGTGGTCCTCGGCGAGTACCCCGAGGCACGGGTAGACGACGGCGTACCGCTCCTTCCCCTCCCACGACACCCAACTGGTCTTCGGCGTCACCGGCATGAACAGCAGATCGGCCCCGGCGGCGATCTCCCGCGGCGGATACGCGTTCACGTTGACCTGGAACCGGCTCTCCCCGAGCCACCGCGTGCCGGGCTTCAGCGAGTCCAGGACGGCTGCCCAGCCGCCCTGGTTCACCCGCGAGGTCCGCGCGTTCATGTCGGCCTCCAGGATGCGCCGCCGACGCTCCCAGTACGGCCGCACGGTCTCCTCCCAGACATACGTCAGAAGTGTGGTAGCCCGCTCGGGCAGGTCGTCCCGCTCCAGAGCGGCAGGGAGCGGGCCCTTGAGGCACACACGGAGGTTGGCCCGCGCCTCTTCCGCTCCGGTCGCCCGCACCCGGGCCACGGTCTCCTCGAAGCTCTCGCCCTCGCACGAGGTGGGGCAGAAGAAGTCGGCGATCCAGGACGAGCCGATGGCTATCTGCACGAGGCGCGCGACCACCACGTCGGCTGCCAGGTGCGCGCGGTAGCCAGGCAGGTGCGCGCGCAGCCAGGTCTCCTCGCCCGGATGGGCTCCGCTCCCCGCGTGCAGCAGTCTCAGGCTCGCGAAGGTCTCGGCGAACGGCGAGAGCACGAAGCGGCTGCGGGCGAGGGTGTCGGTGTCGATCCGCCAGAGGCCCATGCGTACGACCTTTCGTGTGTCGGCGAAACAGTACACACGGCGTCGAGCCGGCCCGAGACTCCGGCGCATGCGCAGCTACCGAACCCTGTTCCGCACCCCGGAGTTCACTCCGTACCTGCTTTCCTTCGCCGCTTTCGCCGCGGCTCAGACGATCGGCGGCCTGGCCCTGGCCACGCTGGTCTTCCGGGCCACGGGCTCCCCGCTCCTGTCGGCGGTGAGCATGTTCGGTCCGCAGCTGGCGCAGTTACTGGGGGGCGCGTTCCTGCTCTCGGGCGCCGACCGCCTGCCCCCGCGCGCGGCCCTGTCCGGCCTGGCCGTCGCCTTCGCGGCCGGTACGGCGGTACTGGCGCTGCCCGGCCTACCGGTCTGGGCGGTCTTCACCGTCGTCCTCCTACAGGGTCTGGTCGCGTCGCTGGGCGGGGGAGTGCGAGGCGGGCTGTTGAACGAGATCCTCTCCAAGGACGGCTATGTCCTGGGCCGTTCGATGTCCAACATGATCTGGGGCCTGGTGCAGATGGCGGGCTTCGCGACGGGCGGCGCGCTGCTGACGTTCCTGTCCCCGCGGATGTGCCTGCTCCTGGCGGCGGCGCTGTACGCGTTGTCGGCCCTCGTCACCCGCCTGGGCCTCACCGCGCGCCAGCCGCGCTCCGCCGGCCGCCCGTCCCTCTCGGCGACCTGGCGCACCAACGCCCTCCTGTGGTCCTCACGCCCCCGCCGCCTGGCGTACCTGGGCCTGTGGGTCCCCAACGGCCTGGTGGTCGGCGGCGATTCCCTCTACGTCTCCTACGCCCCCTCAGCCGCAGGCACGCTGTACGCGTGCGGGGCAGTGGGCATGTTCGCGGGCGACATGCTGGTGGGCCGCCTGGTACCGCCGGCGCTGCGCCCCCGTCTCGCGACCCCGCTGCGCCTGCTGCTGGCGGCTCCCTACCTGTTCTTCGTCCTCCAGCCGGGCGTGGCGCTGTCTGCCGTGGCCGTCACCGTCGCCTCCGTCGGTTTCGCCGCCAGCCTGGTCCTGCAGGAACGTCTGATGTCCCTGACCCCCGACGACCTCGCGGGCCAGGCCCTCGGCCTGCACGCGACCGGCATGGCGGCCATGCAGGGCATCGGCGCTGTCCTCGCGGGCACGCTGGCCCAACTGACCTCCCCGGCCCAGGCGATGACGATGATGGCGGCCGGATCGGTCACCGTAACCCTGATCCTCGCGGCGCTGGGCAGACACGAGGAACGACAGGCGGCCGTCCCCGCTACGCATTAATGTTCACCGGAGTCGCCAGGGGGAGCTCGCAGCCTGACCGGCACCACGGAGGCCCTTGGCGGGTCGGCTGCAGTCGACGATGCAGCACGAAGCGTCACGCGCCCGTTCTACGTATACGCCGTGCTCGCCAACACGCTGTTCCAGCGCGGCGTGTTCGTCCTCTTCCTTTGTCAGCGCGGCTTCTCCGTCGGGCAAGTGGCCCGCATCCTGAAACAGACCATCTCGCGCAACGTCCTGCCCGATGGCGGAGGCGCTGCTGGACGTACGTGCTCAATCTGCGGTCAGGGCATCGACGAGACTCACAGCTGGGCAGCCAAGTATCTCTGTCAGCACCCGACGTTGGCGCTTTGTCAGAGAGGCCAAGAAGACCGCCGCGTCGGCATTGGTCTGCTCACAGAGCGCAGCTGCTTCACGAACCTTGCCGTAGCTCAGGAGCGTCCGCGAGGAATAGGGCAGGGCCATTTTCTCGGCCCCTCCGCCCGAGACGCCACGCCGTTGCACGATGCGACCCACAACCCGTGCACCGCGCCTGGTCATCTCCTGAGCCGCCGTGTCCATCAACGCGGCAAAGTCCTTCTGCTTGCCGGAGAAACAGCCGACGATCACCACATCAGCACCCTCGACCGCCAAGGCCGGAACCTGGAGCCGGGTCCGCACCAGCCCCATGCGGCGAACTGGTCGCCGGTCGCGCCTCCGATCCTGATGCATGACCTACAGGCTAGATGCGCTGCCCCGTCTGTGGCGACACGGAAAATCTCTCCGGGAAGGCCGGCGTGACCGCCAGCTGGTCGGGGAGGTCGGTGAGCTGCTCGATGCGGGGGACCGTCTCGTCTGCTGTCGGCGATGGTCCACCGGTGACGAAGTCGATGCCTCGGTCCAGCCAGATGCCGGTGAGTCCGGCGAGGGCGGCTGCGTTCACGTCGCTTTCCAGCATGTCGCCCACGTTGATCGCCTGCGCGGGGTCCGTCCGCATCCGCCGGCAGGCGGTGGCGTAGGCGGCGGGCTTGGCCGCACCGAGGTCGGTCGGGGTCAGGACGGCTTCGAAGTATTCGAGGAGGCCGAAGCGGGCGAGCTTGGCGCGCTGCTGTTCAGGGTCCCCGTTGGTGAGGACGGCGAGACGCGGCCCGTGCGGCAGATGTTTCAGGGCCTCCAGGCAGGGCTTGACATCGGGATAGCACCGCCAGGACTCCTCGAACACGGTGAGGTAGTGCTCGGTGATCCAGGCGTCCAGAAGGCCGGGGCTTTCAGGAATCGGCTCGCCCAGCATCGGCAGGAAGGAACGGAGTCTGCGCCGGTGGTGCTCAGCGAATGAGCACTGACCGGCCAGGTATTCCCGCATGTGGCGCGCCTCCAGCGTCCACCACAGCGTCGCCAGCTCCTCCGGTGGAGCCGTCGCGTTCGGCGCGGCCTGAATGATCTGGCCGATCGTTTCCCAGACTGCGCTTCGGTGATCGACCAGGGTGCCGTCCAGATCGAAGAAGATCACATCTGCCATGGGGGGATCATCCCGTGGCACTGGGAGTAATTGTCAAGATCTCTCTGTCGGGACGCCACGCGTACAACTCCGCTCAGCAGCACGGCACTTCGCCGAACACATCTCGCAGACGCCAGGACGCCCCAGATTCACGACCACGGCCTTCGAACTGGTTTCCCTGTCTCGCCTTGAGGTCTGCGGAGACGGTGGAGCGGCCTACGCCGCACACCTGTGCGCGAGCGGAGTGTGGGGGACCCCGGCTAGGGCAGGGTGGAACAGCCCGCGCGGGGCCCGGGACTGCGTCACAACTTGCCCAACCGGTACGGACCTTCGCCTGTAGCTGCCAGGTTGCCTGCCATGATCGTCGTCATGGGGATACGCATCGCACCGGCCGGAGTGACCGACTTCCACGAGGTCCTGACTGATCACTCCCGTTACTGGGGCGAACGGGATCTTCGGTCGCTGCACCTTCTGGCCCTGGTGCAGGAGTTCGGTTCCACCTGCTTGGTTGCCCGGGCAGAGGACGGTATCCGCGGGTACATCTTCGGGTTCGTCACCCCGGACGGCATCGGGTACGTGCATCTGATCGCCACGCGGGACGATGCCCGTGGCACCGGTCTCGGGCGTTGTCTGTACAGGGCGTTCGCTGAAGCAGCGGAACGTCACGGTGCACGGAAGTTGAAGGCGATCACGTCAGTCGAGAACACCGGCTCGATCGCCTTCCATCGCAGCCTCGGCTTCGACACGGAGATCGTCGACGACTACAACGGCCCCGGCCGGGCCATGGCCGTCTTCCACCGAGATCTGCCGCTCAACGTCACGCGGCCCTGACCCACCAACCGTCACCGGTATTCGCTCTCCGGGTCGTTGGTCGTGGGGTGACCTTGGTTCGTGGCGCGGGACAGGGGTCGCGGGCCGGGACCATACGCCGTCGATCAGCTGTCGCCGGGCCACCTCAGCGGGCGGCCGGGCTTCTTGCCCTCGGCAACAACGGCTCCAGCAACGCCCATTGCCCATTGCTCATCCGTCAGATCTCCACGTGCCACATGCCGGCAACCGCAAGAAGCGCGGGTCCAGCGGTGGCCGGCCACCGAAGTTCGACCCAGAGGACTACTAGGTCCGGCACGCGGTCGAGTGCGGCACCAATCGCCCCGAGAGACATCGAGCTGTGGCTACCAGGTACGCCAAACTCGCGGTCCGCTACGGGCTACCGTCCTCGTCGCCCTCATCAACGACTGGTGGTGAGGTACTCGTCCGACGACAACTCGAACACCCGTACTTGCCGACCGCAGGTGGGACTGACGGTCTCACGGACCGGTTGCATCCCCAGTTTGGTCATGACCCGTTCGGAGGCGGCGTTGCCCACTTGAGCGATGCTGACGATCCGCTCCAGCCCTCGCTCTTCGAACCCGAACCGTACAGCGGCCGCAGCGGCCTCGGTGGCCAAACCCTGCCCCCAGTGGGAACGTCCCAACCGCCAGCCGACCTCGACCGCCGGCAGTACCTCCGGCAAGAAGTGGGGCACGGAAAGTCCGGTGAACCCGGCCAGCTCGCCAGTGGACCTGATCTCCACCGCGAACAGGCCGAAGCCCTCTGACTCCCACTCGCTCTCCCATGCCTGGATCCCACCGCGAGTCTGCTGTTCGTCACGGACGCTGCCATCACGGATCCACCGCATGACCTCGGGGTCGGCATTGACGGCAGCCATGGGCGCAATGTCCTCCTCGCGCCAGCGACGCAGGATCAAACGGGGAGTCTCAAGCGTGACCATCCAATCATTCTGGATCACAAACAGGTTCTCCGTCATCCTCACCAGGCATCTTCGATACACGCCCGTTCACCCAGGCGCGCACGCTCTCGGAGCTGATGCCGACTCCCCGGCGGCGTCGTGGGCGTACGGACCGAGGGGCGTGGCACCTGGCACCACCGCAGCCCAGCGGGCACGGACCCGCTGAGCGCGGCGCACCATCGCGCCCGGAACACCACCCACCTCTGGTTGTTCACGAGTCGGATCGAGCTCAGCAAGGCACCGGATCGTCGGAGGCGGACAGCGGTTCTGCGGTCTTCGGGACGAGGGCGCGGACGGAGGGGGTGGCGACCATGGCGAGGGTGGCGAGGAGGATGAGTGCGGCTGCCGCGTAGAGGGTGGCATGGAGGCCGAGGAGGAGTACGGCGGGTCCGGTGGCGAACTGGGCGAGCGGGAGCGCGAGGTAGGAGCCGAGGTCGTCGTAGGCGTAGACGCGGGCAAGGCGGTCCTCGGGGATCTGCTCGTTGAGGGTCGAGTACCAGGCGACACCGGCCTGCTCGACGCCCACGCCCGTCACGAAGTTGGCCACGACGAGAACCCAGGTGTAGGGGGCGAGCGCGAGCAGCAGCGGGGTCATCGCCGTCAGGCTCATGAGCGCGCAGCCGACCAGGATCGCGCGCCGGGGCCGCCATCTCAGCGACAGTACGCCGCCGGCGACCGCGCCGAGCGAGCCCGCGGCGAGGGCAAGGCCCCAGCCGGTGCGGCCGATCCCGGTGGTGTCGGCGACGGCCGGGCCGAGGACGGTGAACGAGGCGGTGCCGCCGGCGTTGAGGAAGCAGAAGGCCACCACGATCACCCACACCCAGCTTCGGGAGGTGAACTCCTGCCAGCCGACGCGCAGTTCATGCACCACGCCTGGGCTGGGCGCGGGCGGCGCGGCCTGGACGCGGACCAGCGCGAAGGACGCGGCGGCGAGCGCGAAGCTGAGCGCGTCGACGGCCAGGCCCCAGCCGGGGCCGACCGCGGCGACCAGTAGGCCGCCCAGCGAAGCACCCACGATCATCGCGCTGCTGCCCGCGATCCGGGAGAGCGCGAGGGCGGCGCGGCGGGACTCGGCCGGCACGGTCTGGGGGAGCAGGGCCTGGGCGGCGGGCTGGTAGCAGGAGCTCGACGCCCCGTTGACCGCGGCGAGCACCATGAGCAGGGGGATGGCGGCGCTGTGAGTGAGGATCAGGGCGGCGATCACCGCCTGGCTCGCGGCGCTGACCATGCTGCTGCCGACCAGCAGCGGGCCGCGCGGCAGCCGGTCCGCCAACACCCCGCCGAACAGCAGGAAGAGGATGCTGGTGAGGGAGTGGGCGCCGACCACCAACCCGAGCGAACCGACCGAGCCAGTGGCGTCGAGCACGCCGAAGGCCAGGGCGATCGGCGCCACCCCGTTGCCGAGCAGGTTGGCCGTCGTACCGATGAAGAGGTGACGGAACGGGCGGTGGCGCAGAGGCGCCAGGGCGGCACACATGCGCCTGATCGTTGGGGCTGGGCGGCGCGCCCGTCAACGGGATATAGGACCGGCAACGCCGGGCCAGGCGCGCGGCTTCCCCCTCATGGCACCCTGGCTGATGCCTTCGCCGACGCCTTCGTCAGTGCTACTTGACGCTTGGCCCGTCACCGTGTGAGGCGGATAGGGTCGTCAACCAGTCGCGCACGAGGCCGGTTGGCACATTGGGGGGAGACGGAGCATGCCTACGCCTGAGCAGATCTGGTCAGACGCGGACCTTCCCGCCCGTCGGCTCGCGGGGCTGGCCCTCAACCCGTCCGCTCCAGAGAGCATCCTGCTGCGGTTGCTCGCCGACGCTCCGCTTGCCGTACGGATGGTGCTGTGCCGGGACCGGATCCTGCCCGACGCCGTCGTCGACGCGGTGATCGAGCACCCCGACGCCTACACCCGCAGCTTCTTCGCCCGTAACCCCCATGTCGATCCGGCCCAGCGAGTTCGGTTGCTGGACGACCCCGAATGGTTCGTCCGTGCCCACCTCGCCGGGGGACCCCGGTGGGCCGCCCCGGCGCAGCCCAGGCCCCTGCCAGACGAGGCCGTCGTCCATATGATCAGCACGTACGAGGGCGAACTCTTGGGTGGGTACGGCTTTTACCAGCAGATCTCCACCACGTTGCGCCGCTCCATGCCCACGCATCCGGTCCCGAAGGTTCGTTGTTGGGGCGTCAACCAGTGGGCGTCACTGTCCGCCGACACGCGGGCCGCACTGCTCACGGATCCCGATGACGAGGTCCGGGAGACGGCGCGGCGACACGCGCGCCGACAGGATCCGGCGTGGGTGGAAAGCGCGCTCCCTGACCGGCCGTGCCACGCCCGCAACGACATGCTGCTCCATCACGCCCTCAGCAGAGCTGTAGTGGACGGTGTCCTCGAGAGTCCCGTCGGCGAGGAGGACAAGGCGATGATCGCCGTCAACCCCTCCCTTCCTCCCGACGTTGTGGTTCTGTTGGCCGTGGATCCGGACCCGGAGATACGGGGCCTGATCGCGCACCGCGCGGACCTCGGACCTGCCGAGCGCCACGCGCTCGTCGCCGATCCGAACCCGGACGTGCGCACGAGGGTCGCGCACCGCGCGGACCTCGGGGCTGCGGAGCGCCGCGCGCTCGCGACGGACCCCGCCCCGCAGGTCCGGCTGGCCGTGTCCGTCCACCCCGCACTGAGCGAGGAGGAACGGGCCCGGATCGACTACGAAGCCCCCATGGACCATGTCTTCGTCTTCCATCGCCCGCCCGAGGTCCCGCAGGATCCGAAGACGGTCCGCCGGAAGGCGCTCTCCAGCCACCCACTCCTGCGTCGGCAGGCAGCCAGGGATCACCTGCTGCCACCGGACCTCGTCGCACGCCTGGCGGCCGACGACGACCTCGGCGTACGCGTCCTGCTGGCCCAGCATCATCCAGACGCCCCCGCGCCACTTCTGCTGCGCAGCTTCCTCGAGTACACCGGCCCCGAGCGCAGCCACCTCACCACCCGGCCGAACTTCCCGACCGGCGGACTGGCCGCCTTCGCCGACCACGAGGACCCTGAGGTCCGGGCCTTGGCCGCATGCGACCTCGAAACCGAGCCGGCAGCCGTGGAGCGGCTCACCCTGGACCCGGACCCTGCCGTGAGGGCCGCGGCGACGCGCCACCCGAAGCTTCCGCAGTCTCGGCTGGCACAGCTCCTCGACGACGAGGAGTTGGCCCATGCCGCGGCTGCGAACCCGGCGCTGAGTCAGGAAACGATCCGCGGGCTGGTGATGGCGGAGGGCCAACGGGCAAGGCCGCCGGCGTAGAAGAAGCCTGCTGGTGGCCTCGCGCTGGAACCAGCAACCCCGGCGTCCAACCAGCGGCCGGCAACCCCCGCAGGCCCTCCCGAGGCGGCTGCCTCCCCGGCTGGCAACAGACGCCGGGCGAACCGTGCCTACCTACGCAGGCGCGGGGCCCGCTCCACTGTCAGGAACCGGCCGACCAGACCGCCGTCGAAGGCACCGCTGCAGCCGCGGCCGAGTCCCGCGGGCTTCGGTCGCGAGGACTACACACATCGACGACCCGTCGGAAGAGGCCTGTTCCACCTGGTCGGCCAACTCAACGACGACGACAACACGTTCGTCGGTGTCCAGCCCGACGAGGACGACCCAGCCTCGGACGGATCGCCTACGGCCCCGTCATCCGGCTGGCCGCCCGCAACTTTCCGGGACGGCCACATGGAATGTCCTGACGCGGACCACAGTGGAGGTCCAGCCGTTTTATGGTTACGTTGTATCCATAAATACGCAGCGGAGTCCAGGGGCGGTTTCCTTCCGCCGCCCAACCGGTAGGAGCTCAGGGAAACGGCGCACGCCACACGGATCGACCTCGGGGGTTGGGACCTTCAGGACGCCGAACTGCTGGCCGACGTGGATACCCTGCCGGCCACCAGCCGGCTCTCCGAGCGGCAGTGGGCGGGCCTGCCCTCACGGTACGGAACGAAGGGTGCCGTCGAAGCGGTGATGCTGGCCGGTCACTACTTCATGCTTGCCGGACTCCTCAACAGCACGGACACGCAGATCGAGCCGGGCCTGGAGGCGCGGATCCGTTCGGCTGAAGTTGCCTCGCCGCTGAGCGGGATCGCCGTTTCCGGCCACGACGATCGGCCCGTGGTGCGGCGGCCGCCCGGCTTCCCGCGGCGGGACGCCGTACCCGAGCGGCGCCAAGGACAGCCGGACGTGTGATCTTCGGTCCGACAGACAGCGTGCTCGCGAACGAGTGATCCGCCTGAACCGTGTATGTCGGCCGCTGTCCCAGGGGCGTGGACGAGCGTCCCTGCACCGGCGCGACACGGCGCGCCGACCACACCGGGGTGCCGCCCGCCAGGATCGGCGTCGGCGACATCGACCTGTTCCGACGCGCACCCCGTGACCTGCCAGGGTCAGCGCCCGGCCGCATCGCCGCACACCTGAGACTCTCTGAGCCTGGCCTGCTCCAGACCGTCGAGGAGCAGCTCCAGGCCGAACCGGAACTCCTCTTGGAGCGGTACGGAGGTGAGGTCGTCGGCTGCGGCCGTCGTGGCCGGGTGGGTGGCCGGGTCCAGGGCACGGTAGTAGCCCCGCAGGCGCACCTGGTCCTCGGGGCGGGGTGTGCCGGGGCCGTACTGCTGGATGGCGAAGCCCGTCACGTAGTGTCCGAGCGCGGTGTAGGCGCGGGCTGCCAGCCGGACCGAGAACCCGTGGCTCAGGAACAGCGTGAGCAGCCGTTCCCTGGCGCGCAGGCCGTTGGGGCCGACAGGAACCTGAGCCGACAGCAGAGGAACCGCTCGGGGGTGTCGGCGCAAGGTGTCGTGGAAAGCCTCCGCGGCGACTGTCGCGGCCTCCCGCCAGGACTTGCCTGCCGATTCGGCAGGAGGGACGCGGACCTCGCCCAGGATTCTGTCGGCGACCAGAACGAGAAGTTCGTCCTTGCCGTTGAAGTGCCGGTAGAGCGTCGCCGTACCCGAGTCGAGGGCGTCGGCGAGCATCCGCAGTGTCAGCGCCTGGGCCCCGACCTCATCGATGAGTTTCAACGCCGTCTCGATGATCCGGTCGACGTCCATCGGGGGACGCCCGCGCCGATAGGCGGGAGTCGGCGGCCGGCTCGCCCACCAGTCAGGACTACCGGGGACGGGTGGTGTCGCCGAAGCCATGAGACGGTCACCCTTTCAGCGGCCGATGCGGCACTGAGCGCGCCGGAAATCCATTTTCGGCCTCATCGTATCCGTTATCGGGGGCGGCGACATCGCCACCGTGGGACGACAGCGGAGCGCGGATCACGGGTACATGGCGTGGCGCGGCGCCACGCCATGTACCCGTAGGCCTCCGCCCGGCTGCGAGTACTCGTAGGCCTCCGCCCGGCTCCGATGTCACACCGGTCCCGGTGCCGTCATCCAGCGCCACTGGGTGAACTGTTCCAGGCTGGCTGTGCCGCCGATGCGGGAGCCGTTTCCGGAGATGCCCATGCCTCCGAACGGGGCGTTCGCGGCGTCTTTGGCGGAGACGTCGTTGATGTGGGCCATGCCGGTGCGCAGCCGCTCTGCGACAGCGGTCGCCCTCGGTACGGAGCCGGAGTGCACGGCAGCCGTCAGACCGTACGCGGTGTCGTTGGCGATCTCGATGGCCTCCGCCTCGGTGTGAAAGGGGATGACCGGGGCGACGGGACCGAAGATCTCCTCGGTGAAGGCGGGCATGGTCCGGTCGACGTGGTCCAGGACGGTGGGCGGGTAGAAGAGGCCGTCGCGCCGGCCGCCCGTGAGCACCCGCGCCCCGGCGGCGACGCTCGCGTCGACGATGCGCTCGATCCTGGTGGCCTGCCGTTCGCTGATGACCGGGCCGACGCTGACGCCCTCCTCGCGGGGGTCGCCGACGCGCATGGTCCGCGCGTGCCCGACCAGCGCGTCGGTGTACGCCTCGACCAGGTCGGCGTGGACCAGGTGCCGGCCGGCTGCGACGCACGCCTGTCCCTGGTAGCCGAAGGTGCTCATGGCTCCGGCCAGGGCTGCCGCCTCCACGTCCGCGTCCTCGAGCACGACGAGAGGGTTCTTGCCGCCGAGTTCCAGGGAGACCCGCTTCAGCCCCTCGCCTGCCACACGGGCCACGGCGCGTCCGGCCTCGGTGGAGCCGGTGAACGCGACCATGGCGACGTGGGGATCCGCCGCGACCGCCTGCCCGGTCTCCGCGCCGCCGGGCAAGACATGCAGCACTCCCTCGGGCAGCCCGGCGTCCTCGAAGAGCCGCGCGACGAGGACACCCCCGGAGACGGGGGTGAGCGGGTCGGGTTTGAGCAGCACGGTGTTGCCCAGCGCGAGGGCGGGCGCCAGTGCGCGCACCGCGAACAGGAGCGGCGCGTTCCAGGGGTTGATGACACCGACGACGCCGAGCGGGACCCGCCACGCGAGACTGGCTCCACCGGGGACCTGAGGGGCCAGGACCTCACCCCGGGGCAGGGACGCGAGTCCGACGGCGTGCGTCAGTTGGGCCAGGGCGGCGTTGATCTCGTAGTCGCCCTTGGCGGGGACGCCGGCCGACTCACGGACGATCCAGTCGCGGAAAGTATCGCTGTGCTCACGCAGGGCGGCGGACGCACGCAGCAGGACCTCGACGCGATCGGAAGGAGCTGCCGCGGCCCAGTCCCCGGCGGCCCGGGCGGCCCGTGCGCCGGCCCGGGCGACGTCCGCGGGGGAGGCGACGCCGATGTCGGCCAGCACGTGCCCCGTGGCAGGTTCGATCACCTGGCGCGTGCCACCGTGGGGCTCGCGCCAGCCCGCGCTGTAGATCTTCCCGGCCCACTCGTCCTGATCCGGCCACCTCGTGCCGCTGCCAGCCATGGGTGCCGCCTCCGTCCGGGGGCGGTGTCGCCGTCCTGCCAGCCGTCCTGCCACGAGGACCCATACCCGCCCATCTGTCACTCTTGTGTCTAGTGTCGTAATAAGTGAAGGTGCGGCGCACCTCGGGTTCAGGGCGCTCGCGGAGAGACGGCCCCAGGGCGTGAGTGAGGCGAGATGACGTCATGATCCGATCCGCGTCCGCGCGGGACGAGGGCCCTCCGAGCGATTGGTCGCAGGAACAGGTCGACGAGGCGGCCACCGCCAGGGTCGTCGTCGATGGCCATGGTGTCGTGACGGCGTGGAACGAGGGGGCCCGGCGACTGCTCGGATACCGGGCCTCCGAGGTGGTCGGCCGGAACGGGTCCGTGCTGCTCGCGGACGCCGCTCACACGCACGTGCTGGACTCGTTGACCGGTCTGCCTAGGTGGAGCGGGACGGCCACGCTGCTGCACCGGGACGGTCACCGGCTCACCGTTGGGCTGCTGGCCCATCACCGGGAGAACGACGGGGACGACGACTGGCTGCTGGTGTCAGCCGTGTCGAAGCCGGCCCCGACTCCCGAGGACGATTCGTTCGTGCGGCGCAGCTTCGCCCAGGCTCCCTACACGATGGCCCTGTACGACACCGGACTGCGGTTGCGCTGGGCGAACGCCGACATGGAACGTGTGATGGGCCTGTCCGAGAAGGAGATGCGCGGCCTGCGCGTTACGGAGATCGTCCTCGACCCGGAGAGCGAACGGACCGAGGAGGGCATGCGAACCGCGCTGGAGACCGGCCGCCTTCAGGAGCTCGGAGCCGCACTGCACCTCGCCGGCCACGAGCGGGAGAGCGTGTGGTCGGTGTCCCTCGTCCCGGTGCGGAACTCTGACGGGCGGAGCGAAGGAGTCCTGCTGTCGGCGCACGACGTGACGGAGCAGTACCTCGCACGGCAGCGACTGGTCCTGGTCAACGACGCCAGCGTGCGGATCGGCAGCACCCTGGACCTGCCCCGCACCGCTCAGGAACTCGCCGACGTGGCGGTCCCGCGGTTCGCGGACTTCGTGACGGTGGATCTCCTGCCGGCGATCGAGGGGGGTGAGGATCCGCCGCAGGGCGCTCCGTCCGGTCCGGTGATGCTGCGCAGGGTCGCCTCTCAGTCGGTGCTAGAGGGCTGTCCCGAAACGGTGGTGCCGCACGGGACGGTGGCCGCCTACCCGGAGGGTTCCACCGCCGCGGACTGTCTGGCCTCGGGACGGCCGCTCATCGAGCACGTCACGCCCGCCGTCCTGGAGAATCTCGACCGGACCGCCCCGCAACGGGCCGATCGGATGCGGCAGTTCGGGTTCCACTCGGTGCTGGCGGTACCCATGCGCGCCCGTGGCCTCACCCTGGGAGTGGCCACGTTCTCCCGCCACCGACACCCCAAGCGTTTCGAGCAGGACGACCTGCTGCTGGGCCAGGAGATCACCGCCCGCGCCGCCGTGTGCATCGACAACGCCCGGCGCTACACCCGCGAGCGCGACACCTCTCTCACGTTGCAGAGCAGCCTGCTTCCGCAACGTCTTCCCGAGCAGGCGGCCCTGGATGTCGCCTCCCGCTATCTGCCCGCCAGCGCGCAAGCCGGTGTCGGCGGCGACTGGTTCGACGTCATCCCACTGTCCGGCGCCCGGGTCGCCCTGGTCGTCGGTGACGTCGTGGGACACGGCATCCAGGCCTCGGCGACCATGGGACGGCTACGCACCGCCGTACGCACACTGGCCGATGTCGACCTGCCTCCCGACGAGCTGCTGACCCACCTCGACGACCTCGTCAACCACTTGGCCGGCGGGGAGGACAGCATGGCCCTGCTCGACGGCGACATCGGCGCCACCTGCCTGTACGCCGTCTACGACCCGGTCTCCCGCCGCTGCACGATTGCCAGGGCCGGCCACCCCGTGCCCGCCCTGGTGGCACCTGACGGCACCGTCGAGTTCCTCGAGGTCCCGGCAGGTCCGCCCCTCGGCCTGGGTGGCCTGCCCTTCGAGTCGACCGAGCTGGAGCTGACCGAGGGCAGCCTGCTCGTGCTCTTCACGGACGGTCTCGTGGAGGCCCGCGGCCGTGACATCGACGAAGGGATCGACGCCATGCGCGAGGTGCTGCGCCGACCCGCTCAGGGCCTGGAGGCCATCTGTGACGCCCTGTTGCGCACCATGCTCGTGGATCGCCCTTCCGACGATGTGGCTCTCCTCGTCGCCCGCACCCGCGCCCTCGACGCCTCCCGCGTGGCAACCTGGCAGCTGCCACCCGACCCCGCCGCGGTCGCCGGGGCACGCAAGGCCGCTAGCCGGCAACTGTCCGAATGGGGCCTGGACGATGCCGTGTTCGTCACCGAGTTGGTCGTCAGTGAACTGGTCACCAACGCCATCCGGTACGGCCGGCCTCCCATCGAGCTCAGACTGATCTACGACCGCACCCTCATCTGCGAGGTTTCCGACGGCAGCGCGACCGCGCCCCACCTGAGGCGGGCCCGCACCTTCGACGAAGGCGGACGCGGGTTGCTCCTCGTCGCTCAACTCACCCAAGGCTGGGGCACCCGTCACATCACCAACGGCAAGATCATTTGGGCCGAGCAGTCTCTTCCCGTCGACTGAGGCCCAACCGACGAACGGAGCAGCGAGGTTGGTGTCGTCAGGGCTCTGCGTCAGGACAGGGCGAGGACGCAGAACTCGTGGCCCTCCGGGTCGGCCATGCACCTCCACGGGACGTCGCCCTGGCCGAGGTCCAGGTCGGTGGCACCGAGGTCCCGCAACCGGGCCACCTCCGCTGCCTGATCGTCACCGGGGTACGGCAGCAGGTCGAGATGGACGCGGTCCGGCACGCTCTTCACGCCGGTGCGGAGGAACTCGAGATATGGTCCGACGCCCTTGGCGGAGCGCCACACCGCGTGATCGTCGGTCACCTCGTGCAGGGTCCAGTCCATCGCCTCGTCCCAGAACCGGGCCATGGCCCGCGGATCCTCGCAGTCGACCACCACCCGGGCGATAGGCCCGGTGTCCCGGTAGGTCTCCCGAGGCTCCAGCACGCAGAACTCGTTGCCTTCCGGGTCGGCGAGGACCGTCCACGGCACGTCGCCCTGGCCCACGTGGACGGGCGTCGCACCGAGTGCCCGGAGGCGTGCGACCAGCTCCGCCTGATGGGTCGCCGAGGTGGTGGCGAGATCGAGATGCACACGGTTCTTCGTTGACGTCTTGGGTTCCGGGACGGTTACGACGTCGATGCAGACGGCGACCGGGTCCGGCCACACGAAGCCGCCGACGGGTTCGACGTTGGTCACGCCGGGTCCCTCGCTGGAAACACCCCAGCCGAGCGCCTCCGCCCAGAACCGGCCGACCGCCGAGTCGTCAAGGGCCTTTATGTTCACCTGAACAGGTCGCAGTGCCATACCGGCGATCCTATGTGCCGACGCTGCAACGACATCCGCAGGTGCCGTCACCGAACAGAGAGTCTTCGCCACCTTCGAACATGCAGGCCGGAGGCTCTGGCGTGGCGCTCGCTCGGGATACTCATGCTGATCTCGGGCGGGAGTCTGCGGTCTTGATCATCCGTCATGTCATCGGTCGAGACTGTCCCATCCGGGTCATTGAACCAGCCCAGCCAGCCGGGTTGTTGATGTCAAACAGCCGCTCGCGGCGGCGCCACCCGAAGGGCACATCAGCCCCAGCGTCATCTCCCCGTGCGGTATGCTCTCGCGGCCCACGGCCGGCGGCGTCCGCGAGGGTCGCAGCCCGGTCTCCGGCGTATGTAGTGTGCGGAAATGACAAGAAGCGAGCGGCTCGCAGAGCAGTTGGACTGGTACTGGCACAAGAACCTGCGGCCGCGGCTGGACGGTCTTACCGATGAGGAGTACTTCTGGGAGCCGGTGCGCGGCTGCTGGAGCGTCCGCCCACGTGGCACGTCCGCCGCACCGATGTCGGAAGGCTCGGGGGAATGGACGATGGACTCCGCGTCCCCTGACCCGGTGCCGGCGCCGGTGACCACGATTGCCTGGCGGCTGGCGCACATCATCGTCTCCTGCCTGGGCTATCGGGTCGGGTGGTACTTCGGCGGCCAGGACGTCGACTCCCGGACGTTCGCCTACGCGGGGACCGCTGACGAGGCGCTAAAACAGCTCGATGAGGTGTACGGGAGATGGAACGCGGGGGTCCGCGAACTCTCGGACGCTGACCTGGATAATCCGCCCACGGTGGGTCCCGAGCGGTTTCCCATGGAGAACAGGGTCCTGCACGTCAACAGGGAGCTGATCCATCACGGCGCCGAGATCTCCCTGCTGCGCGACCTCTACCGCTGGCAGGACGGTGCCGTACCGCGCGCCATGGCGAAGACGGCCATGGCAAGGAGGTACAGCGGAAGAGACATCGAGTGACGCGGGGCGGGAAACGCTACGAACTCAGTGATGGCAGTGGGCTGACGGCGTGACCGAAAGCTCCCCCCGTGTCCGACTCGGGGCTCGACATGGCCCGCACGCTACCTGCCGATGCCCGTAGAGGCACCGTGGTTTCACCGGCTCGACAAGAGGGGGGCGGCCCCGTCGGTGACGACGCGCGCGCACTTGTCGCCATGTTCTCAACTTCCTTGAATCTCAGCAGTCTTCCGCGGATCGTCGGCCAGAATATGCTCCGTGAGTCGCCGTACCTGCTCTTCCACGGTCCGGTCGCGGGTGACTGCGAACACATACCCGTAGAGTTCTGCACGCCGGCCCGGCCCCTGGACCTGGTGGAACTCGACGTCGACACCCTCGGGGCTGGTGAACTCCTGGGGGAGGCCGGGTTCTTCGCGTCGTGGCGAGACACTTGTCAGGACGCAGTCTCAGCGTTCGAACCAGCCACTGTCTGCAAGGGTCAGCTCGAGGAGCCGGGCGACAGTGTCCACGGGCTCCTCCCAGCTACGGTCCGCCGCTGCCCGCGCGAGCTCAGCCTCGTACTGGACGGCATCGAAACGGAAGTTCGCCGGCACAGCACTCACGTTGCTGGTGTTCTCCCAGGCGTCCCAGATCACCCGATCGCCCTCGCGGCGCACGGTGACGTACAGGGCACCGCAGCAGCCGGCCGTGCAGACCGGCTCGGTGATCATGATCCGGCGGGGCTCCTCGGTGACCGCCAGTGGCCAGCTCCCCGCCGGCCCCGTCCAGTATCGGCAACTCGGTGCCATCCCTTCCGGGTGGACCTCCCTCAGGACGTCCACGCCGTCGACCAGGGGCCGCACCTCGGCCCAGGGGTCCGCCGCCCAGTCGTCCGGAATCCTGTGCTGCAAAGTCAAAGTACTGATCGTCAGCTGACCGGTCATACCCACATGATCGGTTGACGGCAGGCAGTCCCGTACTCATTTTCCGCTCTCGCTCGGCATGCCCTCCAGTGGGACTGGTCCCGGCGCGTGGTCGACTCCACTCACTCGCGGTCCTGGTCCTGCTGACCGGAGGAAAACGCCACGACTTCGCGCAGCTGTCATGAGAGGGTGCAGTTCGATCCGGCATAGGGGGAAGTATTGGGGCTGGACTACAGCTACGACATCTACCTGCGTCCCAGGAACGTCGCCAGGGCGCTGGCCAATCTGGCCGAGCTGGCGCCACCGACCCGTGCCGTGCCGCCGCTCGAGGTCACACTGCCAGGTGGTGACCGGCTCGTCCTCCCGTTCACGTCCCAGTTCAAGAGCGAGCCGGTCGACTGCTCCATGAGCAGCACGCTCGATCTCGACACGTCCATCATGTTCGACGTCGATGACGCGTTGCGCGAGTACGCGGAGACGGGCGGCCCTGAACCTGAGGCGGACGGGCGCATCCAGATCGGATACGTCTACGCGACGATCCGGTTCGAGTCCTTCCTGCACCCTGGTTACGCGTCGGTGGATTGCTGGGCAGCTACGTCGGAGATGAGCCGCTTGTTCGCGCGGTCGACCAACGTAAGGAAGGTGTTCACCGACCTCACCGCCGCCAGCGGCGGAGTGTGCTGCCTGTTCGACACCGGCGACGGCGGCCCCGAGCAGGTGTGCTGGCTCAACGGCGAAACCCTCCAGGAGATGGTCCCCGGTCCCCGCTTTCAGGATCGGCGAGCACTTGTGGCGACTTGGCCCGACCCCGAGAGATGAGCACCGGCGCCCCTTGACCAGGCACAACCCCGGACGGACCTTCCGAGTGGCGTTTTCAGGGGAGTCCGTTCGCGTCTTGGCCGGGGCCAAGGGCGGGTCCGCCGGGAACGTCCCTGGGTCGGCCGTGAGATCGTCGTGCTCATGATCGAAACCTGGATGATCGATGGTGGCAGGGGTGTGCCGACATCGACCGAGGCGGTGGTCGAGGCCCTCCGAGGGAGGATCGACGGGGGACAGCGGGAGACGTGGCTGTCCAGCTCGTTCGGCTTATCGCCCTGCGGCTCGTGCCGGTTCACCCGGCACGAGCCGCAGGGGCGACGGCGTCGCATCAGGCGACGGCGGTTCCCTCCAACTCGACCATCTGGCCGGGGATCGCCAGTCGCGTCACCCCGAGCATCGTGGACGTAGGCGCCACCCCGGCGGCACCCAACCGCGCCGCCAGCACGCCGTAATGCTGGAGGAGCAGATCGACGTCGGTCGTGTACACGTTGAGCCGGACGAGGTTCGCGAGAGACATGCCGGCCTCGCCGAGCACGGCCTCCAGGTTGTCGACGCTCAGCGTCAACTGCGCCGCCATGTCACCGTCGTGCTGGGGCTTGCCGTCGTCGCTCATGGCGGTCTGCCCCGAGACGTACAGGGTCCGTGTGTGCCCGGAGACGACCTCACCCTGGTTGAATCCCATCTCCACCGACCACTTCACCGGGTTGACCGCCGTTCGTTCCACTGCCACATCAGCTCCGTTCGATTCATAGGGAGTCCGTACGTCCATCGGCTCGCTAGCCGCCAGCTCTTGACGTCGCGTCGACGAGCCTCCCAACAAATCACGACACCCTCAGTCACGTATTCCTCTAGAGTTCTCGTATGCGTGCCGACCGGTTGGTCTCACTGGTGCTACTGCTGCGCCAGCGCGGTCGGTTGACAGCTGACACGCTGGCCCGCGAGCTGGAGGTGTCCACCCGCACCGTGCTGCGCGACATCGAGGCGCTGTCCGCGGCCGGCGTCCCGGTCTACGCCGAACGCGGCAGGCACGGCGGGTTCGCCCTGCTGCCCGGTTTCCAGACCGAGCTCACCGGACTGAACCACGACGAGGCTCTCGCCTTGCTGACAGCGGGGTCGGGACGCGGAGAGCAGGTGTTCGGCCTCGGCTCGGCGCTCGCTTCGGCCATGCGGAAGGTGGTCGACGCGCTGCCCGAAAGCCACCGGGCCACCGCGAGCGACGCGGCCCAGAGATTTCTCGTCGACCCGGAGACCGACCTGCTCTCCCGTCGGCCGGCCACCGAGGAGATACCCGACACCACCATGATCGAGGTCAGGCGCGCGGTGCTCGCCGGACACAAACTGCGCATCCACTACGCGGCCACAGGCCAGACACCACAGTGGCGCACGGTGGACCCGATCGGCCTGGTCACCGTACGCGACCGGGTCTACTTGCTGGCCACGAGATCTGGCGCTGACCGCACCTACCGGCTGTCGCGGGTGTTGGACGCCGAGGAACTCCCCGAAGCGGCTGAGCGACCGAACGGGGTCGATCTGGACCGGATCTGGCGGGAACGCTCCGCGCGGTTTCTCTCCGGCGGCGACCACATCACCGTGCTGGTACGGGTGAACCCGGCGCGGCGGGAGGAACTGCTGGACACCGCGCTGGCTGTCCGCGCGGAAGCATCCGACGCAGACGGCTGGCTGCGCCTGGAGGTGACCTTCCAGGATTCCCGACACGCCGAATGGGCGATGTGGCAGCTCGGCACGGACGCGGAAGCCCTGGCTCCGCAGTCGCTGCGCGCCTCCCTACGCCACCGCGCCGCCGCGATGGCCACCCGTTACCGAGACGCATCCCGTACCTGACGAGCTGTGGGGCTGCGTCGCTCCGCCGCTGCCCCACAGCCGGCAGCGCCCACAATGGGTGATGGTCAGAACATGGTGTTGTCGTTTTTGGAGGTGGGTGGGATCACCTGGAGGACGTCCCAGTGTTCGACGATCTTGCCGCCTGCGTCGAAACGGAAGATGTCGATACCGGCGTACTCCTCGTCGGGCCAGGTCTGGTGGCAGTGCAGGATCACATGGTCGCCCTCGGCGAAGGCGCGCTTGACCTCCACCCGCTTGCCCGGGTACTCGGTGGCCATGCGCTCGAAGTAGTCGATGAAAGCCTGCTTGCCGTCGCCGACGTGTGGATTGTGCTGGATGTAGGTCTCTCCGACGTGCCGGTCGACGGCCTCGGCGGGGCGGCACTGGTTGAACATCAGGTCGTAGAAGGCCTGAGCCGTGTCCTTGTTCTTCTCCGGGTCGCTCATGGTGCCACCGTAGGTCGGGCGCCGGGTGCGGTACTGCATTACGGGCATACGGGCATACGGGCATACGGGCATACGGGCATACGGGCGTACGGGCGTACGGGCGTACGGGCGTACGCTGAGGCGGCGCACCCCTCTCCCGCAGGTGCCCTGAAGTACCCGGCGAACCCATTCGGCCACAGCGCCAGTCGTCCAGTGGCGCCGCGGATCACCTGGTTGGCCCTGTGTACCTGGGGCCTGACGGGGCACCAGGACCTGCGCGTGCCGGGATGTGGTCTCCCTGATGGATCCCGGTTGCGTGCGCCAGCGGGTGCCGCAGTCATCCCCGAGCCGACTGTGGCACCCGCTGGCCCCTACTGGGCTTCCGCCTTGATCGTTTGCCTGCCAGACTCACCCCATGCACGTCAGACGCCGTCCCCTGGGCACCGGTCCTCGCCCCGTTGAGGACCAGCCGCCGATGAGCGAGACCCGAGGCCGGACCGTTGCGGAGCGGGCCGCCGCCGAACCATTCACGCCGGTACCCGGCGATGCGACGGTGGAAGGCCCTCTACCGGCCCGCCGCCCGCTGGGCACGGGCGGTTGGCCTCGCGACTGACGCTACTGCGAACCCGCATGTCCCGGTGTTCGGGGAGCAGTCGGTGCATCACGGGACCGGTGAATGTCGATGAGAACCGACGCCGGTCAGGCGGCCCCATCCTGGATGCGTTCTGGAAGGGGCCCCCTTCGCGGTTCCCTCAACTGCCGATTCTCGCGGAGATGATCGGTGCGAGGCGGTCGGCGATGACGCGGTGGCCCTTGTCGTTGGGGTGGACCGAGTCCGTGAGATCGCCGGATCCGAGCCAGCCAGTGGTGTCGACGAAGGAGACCCGGGAGTCGCCGCCGCTGACGGCAGCACGGACGGCCGCCTCGGTCTGTGGGACGTACCGGCCGCGGAAGGTCTCCAAGGCGAAGATCCAGGCCTGCGGATAGGCGGCCCGGACCTTGCGCAGCAGGCTGCTGTACGCCGACTGGAACTGAGTCGAACTGACCCCGTGGCCGACGTCGTTGGTGCCGAGATTGATCACGACCGCGTTCGCCTGGTAGCGGGAGAAGTTCCAGGCGGGCGTGGCCGCGTTCGGATTGAGCTTGCCGAACTGCTGCTCCAGTCCCACGCATCCGTCCGCCGCCGCGACCAGGCACGCGCCACCCTGGGCGATCTGGGTGTGCTCGGTGCCGAGCCGTTCCCCGATCAGCCAGCCGTACGCGGTACGGGCGTTCTGCGAGGACGTCGTCCCCACAGTGATCGAGTCGCCGACGAACTCGATCAGCTTGCCCGGCGCCGATGGCGCGAACGTCGTGGCACCGCTGTCGAGAACCAGCCCCTGGAAGATGGCGTCCCCTCGGTAGGAGCCAGCGACCACCTGGTAGTTGACCTGGAGGGTGTGATTGCCGGCGGCCAGTGGCGACGGGGTGAGGTTCACCGTCCCCTTGACGTCGTCGTAGAACTTCACCGGCCCGTTGTCGATCCTCGCCCAGAAGTCGATCGTGCCCCGCTGCTTGAGCTTGACGGTCCGGCCGGTGAAGCCGGTCCGGTAGTAGGCGCCCGCCCAGTACGGGGTGTAGGCGGTGGCGGAGCTCTGGGTGTCCCAGCGGCCGACGAACTTGATGTTGGGGTCACCGGGCTGGCCGGGCGCCGCTGCTCGCGCGGAGTTGGTGGCAGTGCCGGCGAGGCGGGCGCTGATCACGGGGGACAGCCGGTTGGCGAACTTGGTGTGGCCCGCCTCGTTGGGATGTCCGTTGCCGTCCTCGTAGTCGGTGCCGTCGGTGAGCCAGCCCGTGGTGTCGACGTAGTGCACCTTGGAGTCACCGGAGTTGGTGCGGGCGCCGACGGCTGCCTTGGTCTCGGTGACGTAGCGCTTCTTGAGCGTCTGTACCGCGAAGAGGTGTGCGTTCGGGTACTTGGCGCGGATGTCGCGCAGCAGGGCGGTGTACGCCGACTGGAAGGCGGCGCCGGTCACGCCGTGACCGATGTCGTTGGTGCCGAGGTTGACGACCACCGCGTTCGCCCGGTAGCGGGAGAAGTCCCAGTCCTGGTTGCCCGTACTGCTGGTCTTGAAGAACTGCGTGCTCAGGCCCGTACACCCGGACCGGGCCACGAGGCAGTAGCCGGAGCGGGCGATCTGGGTGTGGCGCATCCCCAACTGCTCGCCGGTCTTCCAGGCGTACGAGTCGAGCGCCAGCCGGTCGGTGAGGGCACCGGCGGTGATCGAGTCGCCGACGAACTCCACCAGTTGGGACGGCGTGTTCGCGCTGACCGTGCGCGCACCGGAGTCCAGCACCAGGCCCTGGAAGACGGTGTCGCCGGAGCGGTAGGAGATACGCAGGGTGTGCGTGCCGGGGGACAGGGGCCGGGGAGTGAGGTTCACCGTCCCGCGGACGCCTGCGTAGAAGACGTCGGATCCGCCGTCGATGCTGACGTAGAGGTTGACCGCGTCTCTGGCCTTGACCTTCACCGTGGTTCCGGTGAAGGCGGTCTGAAGATACGCGCCGGTCCAGCCGGGCACCGCCGCGGTGCCCGTACCGGTGTCCCAGCGGCCGACGTAGGTGATGTTGGGGTCGGACACCGAGCCGTCACCCGGCGCGGCCTGAGCCGGTGAGCCGCCCGCCCAGGACAGCAGGCAGGCGATAAGTGCAGCGGTGATAAGGGCCGCTGCGCTGCGTCTGGCGTGGCGTGAGGGGGTGCGGTGGGGGGTGGTCTGCATGGGGATCCCTTTCACGTGTGGGGTGGGAGCGCTCCCATAGACAGCCTTTCGAGATAAGCAATGAAACGGTTCAGCGTCAAGAGATCGAGCGGAAGCCGGTGCCGCCATGACCTCGATCGGTCCCGTTGGCGGGACCGCGGACTGTCAGACGACAGGGAGTTGACGACTCCTCTGATTCCGCGGGTTGCCACGGAACGGCCGTGTGTGGTGGACGGGCCCCTGTGCCAGAGCATCTGACCGTGTGCCAACATGACTTGACCACTCGATCACCCTCCGCGGTTGGGGCTATCGAGCGGCGGCGCAGGGGAGGCATGCCAGGACAGCGCGTGCCGGGGGGCGACTGCGAGCTGGCGACGGAACTTTGGGGGCGGAGTGCAGCCGGACGGTGGACCAGGTGTCGGGCTCAGCCCGGCGGAGGCAGCCGCCCTCCTGCTGGACAAGATTCGTCAGGGCAACGGCTACGCTCGCGGCAAGAAGAGGCGGTTCGGCCGTAGCGCCTCCGTCACCAAGGTGGCGACGCTCGCACTGTCCGCTGCGTCCACCGTCATCCTGGGCCTGCAGAATCTCAACGCGTGGGCTGGTCTGGCCTTGGCGTGTGTGGCGTTGGTGACGTTGCTGGGAGCCGTCGAACCGTTCTTCAACTGGCGCTCTCGGTCGGTTCTGATGGAGGAAGCGCAGTACCGGTTCCAGCGGCTTGCCGATGACCTGGAGTATCTCGTGGCGTCGACGGCCGCCGACGAGCTCTCGTTCGATCAGCTGGGTGAGATCTTCGGTCGGTATCAGACGATCTGGGACGACCTGAGCCGCGGCTGGCTGGAACAGCGTCGGCAACCCGCGCCGTCGACGCATGGGTAGAGGTGCGTAGAGGTGCGTAGAGGTGCAAAGTGGTGCGCGCAGCAACAGGTTGTGGCGGCCTAGTCCCTGCGTGACGGGCCGGCCTGGATCGGGATGAACCCGATGCGTGACCGTCTGCGGTTCGCTCATCGAGGGGGCGGCATGCGCTGCTCGAACCGCTGTGATCGACCGAGCGACCTCCCTCACCGCCACCGCCACCGCGGCCCCGCAGCAGCGCCGCGCCTGGTGTGGAGCCTCACCGTCTGTGAACGCGCACCGCCCAGCCGATGAAGAACCCGAGCGCCAGCAAGGGCAGGACCGTCACCGCGAACATCACGCCCACCAGGATGAGGGCCATCCCTTCACCTGGAGTCCACCAGGCGCCGTCTCCGAGGAGGTGGACAGCGCACGTCGCCGTCGTGGAGACGGCCGCCAGGGCGGCCGCCGCCACGGCTTCCCGCCGGGCGCCCAGGCGGCCGAGGCCGACGCCCAGGGGGAAGCCGAGGACGCCGACCACGATGAAGACGACCAGCAACGGGATCGCCGTGAGGTCACCCGTCGCGAGTGCTCTCGCAGTCCATAGACTCGCCGCAGCGGCGACGACCCAGACGGCGGAGGGCAGCCAGACCTTTGTCATGCCGGTCATCGCGTCTCATCTCTTCTCTCATCTGTTCCGCCGCAACCTTGCCTACGCGTCCCCGAACGTTCGGCTTCCCGTTCTGTGCGTGACCGTTTTCCGGAGGCGAGCCTCGCCGGTCTGCGGCTTCAGCCCCAGATGTCGTACTGCTGGAAACCGGTGCCGACCGAGACCCGTGGCGCAAAGATGTCCGTGGTCGCCTTCCCGGTGCCCTTGTAGAGGTAGAGCGTGCCGCCGGACGTGCGGGCCAGGAAGTCGGCCTTGCCGTCGCCGCTGATGTCGCCGACCGCGTCGAAGGCGTTGTAGCCGGTCCAGGCGCTGCGCACCTTGATCCGGGAGGAGAATGCCTCGGAGCCGGCCTTGCCGGTGCCCTTGTACAGGTACAGGTCGCCGGTGCTTGACTGACGGGCGAGCAGGTCGGCTTTGCCGTCACCGGTGAGGTCGCCGTGGCCGCGCACGGAGTTGTACTGGTTCCAGCCGGTGCGCACCGAGAAGCGGGAGCCGAAGGTGCCGTTGCCCTTGCCAGGGTAGATCCACAGCGACCCGCCGGAGTCCACGGACAGGATGTCGGGCAGGTAGTCGCCGGTGACGTCTCCCGGCGCGATGATCCGGGTGCGGGTCTTCCAGCCGGTGAAGATCTTCGTGTCGGTCCAGGAGCCGTCCGTGCGGGCGCTGTTGAGTACGAAGTGCTTCCAGCGCACGTCACCGGTGGAGCTGACCCGGTAGATCAGGTCCTGGTAGCCGTCCCGGTTGAGGTCCGTCTGGAGGACCAGGTTGACGCCGCTCCAGTTGCCCCAGGAGGCGCGGGCGCCGAAGGAGCTGCCGCTGGAGTCCTTCTCGTAGCCGGTCTTCGTGGAGGAGGCCCGGACGAAGATGTCGGCCTTGCCGTCGGGCTTGCCGTTGAAGGTGCTCAGGTTCGTGTCGTCGATCCGGGGATAGGCGGAGCCGACGTAGGCGCTCACCTTGGTGAAGACGCTGTAGTAGCCCTTCGCCACGCAGTCGTTGTAATAGCCCCAGGAGGCCACGCCGACGATCCTGCCGCCCACCACGAGCGGGCCGCCGAAGTCGCCGTCGCACATCGCGCTGGTACCGGTGTCGCCCCCGCTCTGCGTGCCCGCGCAGACCATGTTTCCCGCGGCGAAGGCCGTGTCGTAGACGCCGGAGCAGGTGGTGTCGGACTGCAGGGTCAGTGTGGCCGTCCGCAGCGTCTGGGAGCTGTCCTGGCTGGTGGAGCTGGTACGGCCCCAGCCGTAGACCTTGGCCTGGGTGCCGGCGGCGTACGAGCCGGTGTCGCCGTAGCCGACCATACGGATCGGCGTGGCCTTGACCGGGACGGCCAGGGTGAGCAGGCCGAGGTCGCTCTCGTTCCTCCCCACCTCCTTGTCCACCGGGTCGTACCCCGGTTGCCACCACTGGCGCAGCACGGCCGTGGCCTGCCCGCCGTGCAGGTCCGTGGTGCCGGTGGAGTCGGTGGTGGGCAGCTGGTCGGTACCCGTGACGACGGCGCCGTGGGCCTGCCAGTCGTAGTCCCTGTTGTCGTTCCTGAGGCAGCGGGCGGCGGTCAGGATCTTCGTCGGCGCCACGACCGCGCCGCCGCAGAAGAGGTTCACGTCGTCGCCGGTGTCGGTGGTGTTCCTGTCGTCGTGGTACCAGAGCTGGGCCATCCACGGAGCCGTGCTGATGGTGGTCTCGCTGCCACCGATGATCATCGGTTCCACGCTCGACGTGTTCGTGCCGGAGCTCAGCGACGACTTCTCGGTCGTCTGCCCTGCGGTGTCGTCGCCGGCGAGGGCGCCCGCGACGCGCTTCTCCAGGGTGGAGAGCGAGGGTGAGTCGAGGGACGGCTTCACCGTCGGGGTCGGCATGGCGGTGGCCGCACCGGCGGAGGGGGTCATCAGCATGGCGGCGACGGCCGCGGCCACGCCGGCGGCGGCGACGGGCAGGGCAATGCGTATCCGGCGTCTGTGACGGCTGCCGGACGGTGTCGTGGTCAAGGAGTCCCCCCAGAGGAACATGCGACGGGAGGGACGCGAGCCGCATCCCTTCCCATCAGCGCCAACAGGCCGATCTTCGTCACTGCACGGAGGTCGGCCCGTTGGGAAGACGATGCACATCATCGTCCCGGACGCGGTTGCGGCCCTCGCTGACGACTTGGCCCCGGATTCGCATCCTCAAGCTGCCAGGGGCCCTGCCTTCCTGCGCGGGCAACGGGAAGATCACGCCGCCGGACAGCCTGTTCGACCCGCAGGTTCCCTTGATCGGCTGAGATGCGGCTCCTCCAGGCCCGACCGGCAGCCTCCGCAAGGTGTTTGCGATAGCGACGATTGATGATCGGGCATCCGGAGGCCCGCCGTTGCCGTATGGGAGGTCGGTGGATGCCTCCAGTGATATGGGTGGCCGCTACACATGAGGAACGTCACGGTTTGTGACTCTGCGTCACAAGAAAACTGGATGATTCGACCATCCATCACCACGCATCACTTATCGCTTGGTTACTGAAGGTGAAAACTGATGTTTACCGGTGTTCGCCGATGCTGGTAAGAATGGTTCCCGTAGCTACAGGCGGGGCGCCGCCGGCTGCCCCCGAGGGTGTGTCAACACCGCTGACAGCTGCACTAGTTCGATCGCCGTGGCTGACCGAGGTTTGCTACGGCGTCCACAGAGCACAGGAGGTACTCGTGCCGATCGGGATCGTGTCCGTCGGAGGATTTACGCCCTCCCAGGTGGTGGGCAACGACCAAGTGGCCAGATGGGCCGGGGTGGATCCGGAATGGATCGAGGCTCGAACCGGAATCTCGGAGCGCCGGTACGCCGATCACCGCACCGCGACCTCCGACATGGCCGTGCGGGCGGCAGAGCCGTTACTTGCGGATGCCGCAGTGGCCCAGACCGTCGGAGCGCTGGTCATGGCGACGGCCACACCGGACCAGCCGCAACCCGCGACCGCGAGTGTGGTGCAGCAGCGGCTGGGTCTCGACGGCATTCCCGCGTTCGACCTGAACGCCGTGTGCTCGGGCTTCCTGTTCGGACTGTCCGTCGCGGAGGCTCTGATGGCCACGCGCGTCAGCTCTCCGCACGCACTCGTGGTGGCCGCCGACAAGTATTCGACGATCATGGATCGTTCCGACCGTCGCACCGTCTCCCTGTTCGGCGACGGCGCGGGCGCCGTCCTCCTGGGCCGCGTGCCCCAGGGATACGGCATCCAGGGTTCGGCCATGCTCACGGACGGCACTGCGGCCGACCTCGTCCGGGTGGAGGGCGGCGGCACGCGGCGGCCGCTGACCGAGAACGGGCTCGACTCCGGCGACCAGTTGTTCAGGATGGAAGGGCGAGCGGTCCGCGACTGGGGACTGCAGTTCGTACCCAAGGCGGTCCACCAGGCCCTGGAACAGGCTGGTATGAGCGTCGGTGACATCGACCGCGTGGTGCTGCACCAGGGAAACACGAGGTTGGTCCACAGCCTGGCGGACGCGATCGGGGTCGACCGGTCCCGCTTGGCGATGAGCGCTCCGCTGTTCGGCAACACGGCCGCGGCTTCCATTCCCCTGACACTCGCTCAGGAGCACCAGCGGCGGCCCCTCCAGCGCGGCGAGCGTCTCCTTCTCGCTGCCGTCGGCGGCGGCATGACAGCCGCAGCCACCGTGCTGACCTGGTACTGACGGCCTCTTCTTCCCTGTCCGGCGGAGCCGGCCTCCTTTCAGGAGGCGTTGGGGCCTTTCGCCCTTGGTCCGCTGTGAACGCTTCACCACAGAAACAGGAGCCATTCGTGCTGCCCATCATCAGTCACGCCCGGGGCGTGTACGTCTACGACCAGGACGGCCAGGAGTATCTCGACGGCTGTTCGGGGGCGGTCAACGTCAATGTGGGGCACGGGGTGCCCGAGATCCTTGACCGCATGCGGGAGCAGATGGACAAGGCGTGCTTCGCCTACCGGACGCAGTTCCGTTCGGACCCCCTGATCCGGCTGACCCAGCAGCTCGTCGAACTCGCGCCGGGCGATCTGTCACACGTGGAGTACTGCAACTCCGGTTCCGAAGCCATCGAGATGACGCTCCGCCTGGCGACGCTGAGGAACGCCCAGGCCTACCGCCCCTTCAAGTGCACGGTCCTCACGGAGGAACCCAGCTACCACGGCATGACGTCCGGAGCGCTGGGAGCCTCCGGTCATCCTCTACGCCGCCGGCACCTGACACCGCTGCTCGCCAACCAGGTCACCGTGTCCCGTGTACGACCGAAGCACGGCGCACTGCGGGCGAGCACGCAGGACTGGGAGGAGGCCATCCACCGGATCGGCCCGGCGAACCTGAGTGCCGTCATCATCGAGCCGGTCGGAGGCGCCTCCTCCGGAGCCGTGCCCACCGCCCCCGAGACGATGCGCCGGCTCAGGGAGCTGGCCGACGAGCACCAGTTCCTTCTGATCGCCGACGAGGTCATGACGGGCCTGGGCCGAACCGGCCGTTGGTTCGGCTGCGACCACGCCGATGTCACGCCCGACGTGATGGTGCTGGGCAAGGGCATCTCCGCCGGGTACGCCACCATCTCCGCGTTGATGGTGTCCGACGCGGTGGTGAACGAACTCGGGCAGCCGTTGAACACCGTGCTGTTCGGCCACACCATGGCCGGCAATCCGCTGGCGGCCGCGGCAGGGCTCGCCGTCGTCGACTACCTGCGCGCTCACGAGGTTCCTGCCCAGGCTCGACACACGGGGGAGTACCTACGCAGGAAGCTGGACCTTCTGCGCTCGCGTCATCCGATCGTCAGCGATGTCCGCGGTGTGGGCATGCAGTTGGCGCTCGGGCTGCACCCCGACCCGGCCCGTTTCCCCGGCCGCTGCCTGGATCTCACCGAGGCAGCCCGCGAAGAAGGTCTGCTGATCTATCCGGCCGGAGTGACACCGGCTCTGGAGTCGGTCCTGGTGACGCCCGCGCTGACCGCCTCGCACGAAGAGCTCGACGAGCTGACCCGCCGCCTGGACCGTGCGCTCTCGCGGATCTCCTCCAGCCCAGCTGTCGAGGAGCAGGCCCTCCAAGCGGTCTGACACCAGGGGCGGCCCCGATCCGACCGCCGGTACGGTCCCGCCCCTTGCCCGACTTCATCTCAACCACCCGGAGTTCTTCTGATGATCCGCCACTTCTCCGAACTCGACATCCGCGATCGCTTCGCCGCGCTGGCCGCAGACACGGTCGCCAAACGAGCCGAAGCATGCACCAAGGAAGGCCGCCTGGACCGCGAGTCCTGGCAGGAGATGAGCAACGCCGGGGTCTGGCGACTCGCCGTCCCGTCCAAGTGGGGCGGAGACGACGGCACGTGGTGGGACTTCGTGGCAGCCTTCGAAGGCATAGCCACAGGCGGCAGGGACCTCGGCTTCTGCCTGTCCATGGTGGCGCAGGCCGGCCTCATTCGCTCGCTGATCACCTACGGGACCGACGAGCAGCGGGCGTACTGGCTGCCCCGACTCCTCAACGGCGAGGTCGGTGCCACGGCGCTCACCGAGACCACGGGAGGGTCGGACGTCACCCGCATCCGCACCGCTGCCACGTCGCACGGAGATCACTACGTTCTCACCGGCCACAAGGACCACATCACCAACGGGCCAGTAGCCGACGTCGCCCTGATCCTGGGCCGGGTTCCCGAGCACGGCGACCGCGACATCACCCTGTTCATGGTCGATCTCCATGCCGAGGGAATCCAGCAGGGCCCCGTCGAGGACATGATGGGCAACCAGACCAGCCCCACCGGCCCGATCCTCCTCGACCAGGTGGTGGTCGATGCGAAGAACATCATCGGCGGTGTCGGGGGCGGGCTCGAAGCCGTGTACAACACCATCTCTCTCGACCGTCTGCTGTACGGGATCCTTGCCGCCGCCTACCTCGACCCGCTGCTCGACGAAGTGCTCGCGTACACCGAGCAGCGGCACGCCTTCAACGTGCCCATCGCTGAGCACCAGTACGTCCAGGGGCGCGTCACCGACGCCAAGTTCGCCATCGAGGCGACGCGCTGGGTCTCGTACGGTGCCCTCGACAGCCTGCTGCAGGGGTCCGCGCAGGCGTCGATGATGTGCTCGGTGGCCAAGTACCACGCCGCCGAGACACTCAAGCTCGGCACGGAAACGGCACTGCGGGTCTTCGGGCACCTCGGGTACATGGAAGGCCCGTACACCAAGGCCCTCAAGGACGCCCTCGGCACGGTCATCGCCGGCGGTACCGCCGAAATGCAGCGCAAGAACGTCTTCAACCAGATGCGCCGCCTGGCCGTGCCCGCCGCTGCCTGATCCTCCCGTGTCCCCCTTCTCGCGCTCAAGGAGCACCATGACCACCGGCAGCGCCGCACAGACCCTCGATCTCACCGAGTTGGTCGGTACGTCCGCCTCCCTGGACCACACAGTCACCTCCCAGGACTCCGCCAGGAACTGGGGCAACGAACTGGACGTCCTCGCGACTCCCGTCCTTCTGTGGCTGAGCGAGATCGCCGCGATGAAGGTCGTGGAAACGGCCGTCACCGATCCCGCCATGACGGTTGGCCTCGCACACGACTCCGCGCACCTCGCCCCCACGGTGACCGGTGAGAGCGTCACCCTCACCGCCACGCTGACCCGCGTCGACGGCAAGAAGCTCACCTTCGCCGTCGAAGGTCACGACGCACACGGCACGGTGCTGCGCGGGGAGCACACCCGCGCTGTGGTCGACCGCGACAGGTTCACCGCGAAGCTCGCCTCTCGTACGGCCTGATCGCCACCGTTAGGGCCGGGCCGCACACCGCGTCGGCCCGGCCCTCCCGCACCGCCCAACCGTTTGAAAGGACCTCCGATGCCTCAACTCGTCATCGGCAACGTCACCTCGGAGTACATGTTCGGCTGCTCGTTGGAGAGCTTCGGCACGAAGGGAGCCCACAAGCAGCATGCGATCTCCACTCGGACCGCGTGGCTGCTGGAGAACGGCGACGCGATGCTGACTCATCGCCCTCTGACCCCCGAGTTCCGTACCTACCTGGCCTCGGTGCTCGACCTCGACCTGGACTCGGTGACGTTCCTGAGTATGGATGCGCTGCATCCCACGGAGCGCTTCATGGACCAGGGCAGCCTCCAGTCACCTGACGTCATCGGTCGCCTTCGCGAGGTGGTCGACGACAGCTGGTCTCTCGCCCCCTACCTCTATGACCGTTCCATCGCCTCGCTCGCCCGGACTCTCGGTCTGAACAGCCCGGCCAAGAACCCGCCGTTCTTCGCCCAGGGCGGCAGCGACGCCTTCAACAGCAAGTCGTTCTTCCGGATCTGGGCCACCGGCCTCGGTGTCCCCGTGGCTCCCGGCCAGGTCTGCCGCAACCGCGAGGCCATCGCCCACGCGGTCGTCGAACTGCTCCCTCACACGGGATCGGTCATCGTCAAGGAGGACTTCAGCGCCAGCGGTTACGGCAATGTCCTGTTCACCCAGGACGCCTCGGTCCCCGCTCTCGGCGCCACCACGACTCACGTCGTCGATCCCTCTGTCTCGCCCGACGCCGTGAAGTCCCTGCTGGCGTCCTCCTTCCCCGCCGTGGACCAAGTACGGGACTTCCCCGCCGGCCTGCGCCCCAGCGAGACCATCGTCGAGGTGTACTACCCGCACAGCCGCACCCTCTACAGCGAGGTGGAGATCACGGACCCGCCGACGGCGCCGGTCGTGCTGAACTACGGCGACATGCGCATGGAGCCGGTCTGGAACGGCTTCGCCGTCCCGCCCATCTCGCTGCCCGAACAGGCGCAGGCCACCATGCTGGACTGGTCCGTCACCATGGCCGAGTACCTTCAGCAGACCGGGTACCGCGGCTACCTCAACTGCGATTCGATCCTCACTGCCGACGGCACGATCCTCTTCAACGAAGTGAACGCTCGCGTCGGTGGCTGTACTCATATGCACTTCGCGGCGCGTAGGGTGCTGGGTCCCGACTACCTGCAGCGGTACACCCTTCTGACGCGCAACGACCTGCAGGTGAGCTCCTTCGAAAAGCTCGCGTGGGCCATCGAGCAGGACGAGCAGCTCAGCGGACGCGGCGGGGTGAGCGGAGCGCTCCTCCTGGTCGACGACGTCCCCTACACGGGAACCGTCCAGTACCTGGTCTACGGCGACGACGCAGCCACCGCCGCACAAACCGAGCGTCGGCTGCAGAACCTCGCCACCACCTGCTGACGTACGAACCGCGACGGCCGTGGGGTGTTCCGGCGGACACCGGAACACGCCGCGGTCACCCGCCCCGGCGCCGTCACCCCGCACTGCGGGAGCGCATCTCCTTGACCTTGGCGATGCTGCCGCAGGCCCTTCCGGTTTCTCCGGCGTACATGCTGCACCAGACTCTTGAGTTGTTGCGCGACTGGTCGTAGAAGACCCAGCGGCAGTCGGGACAGGCGCGCACGCGTGTCCACCTGCCCTGTGCCACCAGTTCGACCGCCAGCTTGAGCACCTCCCCCGTGGGAGTGTCCGCACCGCGGTGGACCAGGTGTCCTTCCTGGACGCGTGCTCGCAGCGGTGAACGCTGCAGCCAGGTATCGAGCCGGCCCCACCCCCGCTCCTCGACGTCGGCGCGCAGTTCGTCCCGCAGCCCGAGCAACTCCTCGCGCTCCGCCGGCGTGACCGGCGCGGGGACGCGGGCGAACGTCTTGTCCCAGCGATCTCGGTCGGTGGCAAGGTCCGGCAGTGTCTCGGTCGGCTGACGGGTGTCGTTGGGGATCAACCACGTGTTGAGGAACGCCATCAGTTCCTCGGCTTCTGAGATGACAGCAGTCTTCGACATACCGTCCAGAGTAGGTGGTAAACACGCCGCCTATCCTGGTTACCATCTATTTCTATGACCGGTAACAACATGACCAGTACCCCCTCGACCGGCTACCGAGCCGTTCTGCAACTGCCCGGACACACCACTTGGTACATAGCGGCCATGCTGGTCAGGGCCCCAGTCGTCATGGCGCCCCTGGCCCTGGTCTTCATCGGCCACAGCACCCGTTCCTTCGCCATTGGCGGCCTGCTCGCCGCGGCATACGCCCTCGGCGAGGCGGCAGGCGCCCCGTTCATGGGACGCCGCTTCGACACCCGCCCCTTCGTCGGGGAGCTCCGCCTCGCGCTCGGTCTCGAAGGCACAGCCTTCGTGGCCCTCGCCGTCAGCGCGGCCTTCGCTCCGGTTCCCGTACTGATCGCCCTGACGTTCCTCGCCGGAGCCGGTGCCGCCGGCGTCTCCGGAGGAATGCGCGCCCAGCTGTCCGCCACCACTCCATCAGCGCAGCGGCCCACCGCACTGAGCCTCGAGAGCACCCTCGGGCAGACCGTCTGGGCCCTCGCCCCCTCCCTCGTCTCGCTGCTCTACGCGATCTCCTCAGCGCAGGCGGTACTGGTGGTCATGGCCGTGATCACGGTCGCGCCGGCCTTCTTCGCACGCCGGATCCCGCACACCGACATCACGCCGGGGACCAAGGTCGCGAAGGCCGCGCCCATGCGGACCATCGACGTCCTGCGCATGGCGTGGCCCACTGCTCTGCTCTCGGCGACCGTCATGTCCCTCATCGGCACTGTGGACGTCCTGCTCCCGGCCCGCCTCGACAGCGTCCACGCCTCCGCCGCCTGGGCCGGACCGGTGATGGCCGTGTTCGCGGGAGGCAGCGTCATCGCGGCCCTGCTGTACGGAAGCCGCCACTGGCCCGGAACCCCGCGCAGCCAGACCCTCGTCCTGCTGCCCGCCATCTCGGTGGCCTTCGCCATCCCCGGAGTGACCTCGCAGCCCGTCCTCTTCGCGGCCGCCTTCGCACTCGGCGGACTGCTCTACAGCCCACTCATGGTCATCCGAAACCTCGCTTTGCAGCAGGCTCTCCCGCAGACGGCCTGGGCCACCGGCTTCTCCACTCTGTACGCCGCGGCCGGACTCGGCTACGGCATCGCGGGGATACTCTCCTCCGTCCTGCTCAGCGTCACGGACGCCGGGACCGCGTTCCTCGCCTGCACCGCGATCACTCTCGTCCTCGGGGCCGCGTCGCTCCTGGGCGAACGCATGCACCGGACAACCACAGCGCCCGAACAAGCCGACGAAGTCCACGGCGACGATGTTCCTGCCGAGGAGGCTCGCAATGCATGACACCAAGAAGCCGGCACAGCGCCTCACAGAATCCGC
>NZ_KQ948995.1 GCF_001514265.1 Streptomyces resistomycificus
GCTCTCTCGTGGCTTTCCTCCGGGCGCTTCCCTTCGGTGTTCCAAACTCTATCAGTGTTTTTCCGACCCTCTGACCACCATCCTGCGGACATGCAGAAGATGACCCCGAGATAGGATCTGACAAGTTGGATGCTGCCGGGCAAGAACAAGGTGCGTCACTCAGCCCGCGGCAGGGGTACGACTGTACACGGGGCCGAGAGACGGGTGCAAATCGATTGGGGTTGTGGTCTAGACCACCAATCCGTAAGCTCTCGTCCGGAACCGTCACTACACGTGACATACCCTGCTGAACAGTGCGCCGTCCGGGACAGGCAGAGACGGCCCTGTAGATCTCCACCCCTGGGAGGCTTCCCATGACCACCGTCACGTCCCCTCTTGCCGGACGCGCCATCGCACTGGCCGCAGTGCCTGATCCGGTCTTCTCCGGGGCCATGGTCGGCCCGGGCACCGCCATCGATCCCGTGCGTGAGCCCTCCGAGGCTGTCGCACCTGTGGACGGAGTCATCGTCTCGCTGCACCCCCACGCCTTCGTCGTCGTCGACGAAGCGGGACACGGTGTACTCACCCACCTCGGCATCGACACGGTGCAGCTCAACGGCCAGGGCTTCGAATTGCTCGTGAGCAAGGGCGACACCGTCACGCGCGGTCAGAGCGTGGTGCGCTGGAACCCGGCCGACGTCGAGGCCGCCGGCAAGTCTCCGGTGTGCCCTGTCGTGGCGCTGGAGGCCACGGCGGAGGCCCTGTCCGAGCTCCGTGAGGACGGCGACGTGAAGTCGGGCGACGCTCTCTTCCTCTGGAAGTGACGTCGGTGCCGTCGCAAGACGGCCAGTAGGCACAACCACCGCGGCGGCGGGACCCGCCGCACTATCGGAGACGGGTGAGATGGAGACAACGCTGCGAGGCGTCGGCGTGAGCCACGGTGTGGCGATCGGCGAGGTTCGGCACATGGGAACAGCGGTCCTGGAACCGCCTGCCAAGCAGATCCCCGCGGAGGACGCGGAGCGTGAACAGGGGCGCGCTCGCAAGGCCGTGGAGGCTGTGGCGGCCGATCTGATGGCGCGCGGCAATCTGGCGGGGGGCGAAGCCCAGGCGGTGCTCGAGGCCCAGGCCATGATGGCCCAGGATCCCGAGCTGATGGCGGACGTCGAGCGGCGTATCGCCGTCGGCAGCACGGCCGAGCGTGCGGTGTACGACGCCTTCGCCGCCTACCGCGCCCTGCTCGCAGGTGCCGGTGAGTACCTGGCCGGCCGTGTGGCTGACCTCGATGACGTGCGGAATCGTATCGTCGCCCGCCTGCTCGGGGTGCCGATGCCGGGTGTCCCGGACAGTGACGAGCCGTACGTCCTCATTGCGCGGGATCTCGCACCGGCCGACACCGCGCTGCTGGACCCGACGCTGGTCCTCGGTTTCGTCACCGAGGAGGGCGGCCCGACCAGCCACAGCGCGATCCTGGCTCGTGCGCTCGGGGTGCCGGCCGTGGTGGCACTGCCCGGCGCGGGTGAATTGGCCGAGGGCACGGTGATCGCCGTGGACGGGAGCACCGGCGAGATCTTCGTGAACCCCAGTGAGGAGAAGAAGGCGCGGATGGCCGCGGCCGCTGCCGAGCGCAAGGCAGCGCTGGCCGCTTCGACCGGTCCGGGTGTCACGTCCGACGGTCACAAGGTGCCGCTGCTGGCCAACGTCGGCGGGCCGGCCGACGTGCCGGCGGCCCTCGACGCCGGGGCTGAGGGTGTCGGTCTGTTCCGTACCGAGTTCCTCTTCCTCGACGACAGCAAGAACGCTCCGTCGGAGGACAAGCAGGTCGACGCCTACCGGCAGGTGCTCGAGGCGTTCCCCGAGGGACGTGTCGTGGTGCGGGTGCTGGACGCGGGCGCCGACAAGCCGCTGGACTTCCTGACGCCGGCCGACGAGCCGAACCCGGCGTTGGGCGTGCGTGGGCTGCGGACGCTGCTGGACCACCCCGAGGTGCTGCGCACGCAGCTGACAGCGCTGGCCAAGGCTGCCGAAGGGCTCCCGGTCTACCTCGAGGTCATGGCTCCGATGGTGGCCGACCGCGCCGACGCGAAGGCGTTCGCCGACGCGTGCCGTGAGGCGGGGCTGCGGGCGAAGTTCGGCGCCATGGTGGAGATTCCCTCGGCCGCTCTGCGGGCGCGCTCGATTCTGCAGGAGGTCGAGTTCCTGTCCCTGGGCACCAACGACCTCGCTCAGTACACCTTCGCCGCGGACCGGCAGGTCGGTGCGGTGTCCCGTCTGCAGGATCCGTGGCAGCCCGCGCTGCTCGACCTCGTCGCGCTTTCGGCGGAGGCGGCGAAGGCCGAGGGCAAGAGCTGTGGTGTCTGTGGTGAGGCTGCTTCCGACCCGCTGCTCGCCTGTGTGCTGACCGGTCTCGGAGTCACCTCTCTCTCCATGGGTGCCGCTTCGATTCCCTACGTCCGGGCGACGCTGGCGAAGTACTCGCTGGCGCAGTGTGAGCGTGCCGCGGCGGCCGCGCGGGCTGCCGACAGCGCCGAGGAGGCGCGCGGCGCGGCTCAGGCGGTGCTGTCCGGCGAGTAGCAGGAGGCACACCGCCGATCTTCGGTTGTGTGAGGGGCGCTCCACCTACGGGTGGGGCGCCCCTCCTGCTTCAGTGGTGGTGTCCCGGCGTGATCCCTGTGTCTCCGAGGTCCGGCGGCACGCAGTAGTCGACGTCTGACTCCGGGGAGATGAGGTCTCCGGAGTCGATGTCGGTGCAGTAGGCGTCGAAGACCTCTCCGGCGGTGAGCGGTTCGAGTCCCTCCCCGCGGAGGCGCCAGCCGTAGATGCGGTCCGGGGCGCCGGGTGCGCTGGTGCGCATGACCAGGCCGCCGGGGCCCTGGGTGGCGAGGCCGAGGGCAAGGACGGTGGTGAATTCGAGCGCCTCGGCCTCGTCGAACCGGGCGGCTCCGTCGGTGTCCTGCTCCACGTGGAGTGCGGACAGGAGTGATTCGGGGGTGCCCGTCACGCTGCAGACGAGGTGCCGGTCTCCCTGCTGGGCCGTGTGGAGGATACGGACGAGGAGGTGGGAGGCGCGGGTGAAGGCGGCTCGGCCGATGTCCTCGCCGCAGGACGCGCAGGCGCCGAGTCGGGTCAGCAGGGTGCTCGCGTATTCCCAGGTGGCCTGCCGGACGGCCTCGTCCACCAGGGCGGGTACGAGGTCGGCCAGGGGCCGGCCGTCATAGGGGATGGTCGGGCCGGTGGTCGCGAGTTGGGCCGTGAAGCGGGTGCGGCTGGACTGGATGTCGGGGTCGAGTCCTGCCTCGTCGCAGAAGTCGGCGTACTCCTGCGGGTCGAAGAGGGCGACTGTGGTGTGGCTGCCCTGGGCGGCGCGGGTCCTGAGGATCTCTTCGACTTGGCGTAGGTAGGTCGGGTGGTCTTCGAAGGTGAAGCTGCCGTAGCGCCGCATGGCGCGGAAGTCGTGTTCGTCGGTCAGCAGACCGATGGTGCCGGCGATTTCGCGGCGCAGAACGCGTCGCATGGTCTGGTGGTCGGTGTGCGCCATGGTTCCCCCTGTGAGCGGTCGATCAATGCTCACTCACAGTAATCGGCACCACCGACAACGAGCTCAGAGCGAGGTCGGCCTCGGACTTCGCTGCCGTACGGCGTGAGCCCGAGGCCGCCTACGGGGGCGGTCAGGCGCGTTTGCGGGCCAGGTCCTCGAAGAAGTGGAGCAGGTCGAGGTTGTCGATGGAGCCCGGGTTGACGGCCTTGTCGAGGGCGGTGCCCTGGAGAAGGCGCTTCACCGGCACTTCGATGCGCTTGCCGGTGAGGGTGTGCGGGATGCCGGGCACTTCGATGACCTCGTCGGGGATGTGGCGGGGGGAGAGCTGTTCGCGGATGGTCTGTTTGATGCGGTCCAGGAGGGCCTCGTCGAGGACCGCGCCGGGGGTCAGGTGCACGAAGAGGGGCATCCAGTAGCCGCCGTCGGGCTGCTCGACGCCGATGACGAGCGATTCCCTGATCTCGGGGAGGCGCTCGACGGCTTCGTAGATGTCGGCCGACCCCATGCGTACGCCCTGGCGGTTGAGCGTCGAGTCGGAGCGGCCGTGGATGACCACCGAGCCCCGCGAGGTGACGGTGATCCAGTCGCCGTGGCGCCACACTCCGGGGTAGGTGTCGAAGTAGCTGTCGTGGTAGCGGCTGCCGTCGGGGTCGTTCCAGAAGTGGATCGGCATGGACGGCATGGGGTTGGTGACGACGAGCTCGCCGACCTCGTCGACCAGGGGCTTGCCGCTCGGGTCCCAGGACTGCAGATCGGTGCCCAGACCGGGCGCCTGGAGCTCGCCGATGTACACGGGGAGAGTCGGTACGGCTCCCGCGAAGCAGGAGCAGACGTCCGTGCCGCCGCTGACGGAGGCGATCCACAGGTCGTCGCGGACCTCGTCGTGCAGCCAGCGGAAACCGTCGGGCGGCAGGGGCGAGCCGGTGGTGGCGACGCAGCGCACCTTGGAGAGGTCGTGGTCGCGGCCGGGGTGCACGCCGGCCTTGCGGCAGGCCATGACGTACGCGGCCGAGGTGCCGTAGAGGGTGGCTTGCGTGCGCTCGGCGATCCGCCACTGGGCGCCTGTGTCCGGGTAGCCGGGGCTGCCGTCGTAGAGCACGATCGTGGTGCCCGTGAGGAGGCCGGAGACGAGGAAGTTCCACATCATCCAGCCGGTGGAGGTGTACCAGAAGAAGCGGTCCCCGGGGCCCAGGTCGCAGTGCAGGCCGAGCTGCTTCAGGTGCTCGACGAGGATGCCGCCCTGGGACTGCACGATGGCCTTCGGGAGGCCCGTCGTGCCCGAGGAGTACAGCACCCACAGGGGATGGTCGAAGGGCACCTGCTCGAAGACGGGCTCCGTGTCCGCGGCCGTCAAGGCCGACCATTCCAGAGCGCCCTCGGGAGCCTCGGTGCCGAGGAGGGGGATGTGGACGACGGCACGCAGGGTGGGCAGTTCGCGGCGCAGTTCGGCGACCGTGTCGCGGCGGTCGTGCTCCTTGCCGCCGTAGCGGTATCCGTCGACGGTGAACAGGACGACCGGTTCGACCTGCTGGAAGCGGTCCAGGACGCTGCGGGCGCCGAAGTCGGGGGCGCAGGACGTCCAGACGCCGCCCACTGCGGCCGTCGCGAGGAAGGCGACGACGGCCTGCGGGATGTTGGGGAGGTAGCCGCTGACGCGGTCCCCGGGGCGTACGCCGAGGGCGCGCAGCTCGGCGGCCAGGGAACCGACCTGGCGGCGCAGCTCGGACCAGGTCACGGGGCGGGGGTCGTGGGTCTCGTCGACGTGGAGGAGGGCAGGTTCGTCCGCGTGCGTCTCGGCGGTGCGCAGGGCGTGCTCGGCGTAGTTCAGGGTCGCTCCGGGGAACCACTGGGCTCCGGGCATGGAGCGGTCACCGAGCACGCGCGCGTACGGGTTCGAGAACCGTACGTCGAACCACTCCGTGACGGCTTGCCAGAACGTGTCCAGTTCGTCGACGGACCAACGGTGTAGTGCGGGGTAGCCGCCCTCGGAAGGGGCGCCGTGGTGCTGGGCCGCCCAGGCCTGGAATTCGGTGACCTGTGCCTCGGTGATGCGTTCCTGATCGGGCCGCCACAGCGGCTGGGGGTTCACGGTCGACATGGGGCGGCTCCCGGACTGTGCGCGTCGTGTGCGTCATCCGCGCACGGGCTGGGGTGTGCGCGTGACGCGGTGACATGGACGATGCCATGTGATCAATTCCCGCACCAGGGTGTGCCCCACATAGTCCGTGTCGTGAAGATGTGGTCCCAGCACGGGTGAACGGCAGTTGAACGACACCCGCGCGCGGGCCGGTCAATGGCAGGCTGAGCAGCATGGACGGTCGTGACCTGGTGCGTTCGGTGAAGGCGGTCGGTTCGGCGGGGGCGACCCAGGGGTTGCGTACCGTGCGGGCCGCGTGGCGTAGGAGGCGTGCCGACGCCTCCGGGCTGCCGCCGCGGGGGGCCGAACGGGCGAGGGTGCCCGGACCCGTTCGAGACGTGGAGCCCGGGCCGGGTGGTGGTGTCGTCCGGTTCGACCGGTCGGAGCTGCGGATCATCGTGGCCGTGAACGGGGCCGTGTTCTGGGGCTGGGACGGGGCCGGGCCCGAGCCGTCCTACGCGCTCGCGAACCGCTGCCCGGAGCCGGATCCGCGGGCGGCGCTGGAGCCGGACAAGGACGGTGGCTGGCGGGTCGTGGCCGAGCGGGTGACGGTCGTCGTCTCCCGGCACGGGGCGGTCGAGGTCCTCACGCCCGGCGGGGTGACCTTGCGCCGGGACCTGCCGCCCCGGTGGTGGGAGCCGGTCGGCGGTGGGCCGGCACGGTGGATGCAGCGCTCGGAGGTGGCTGCCGACGCGCGGTTCTTCGGGCTCGGCGGGCGGGCTTCGGGGCCTCGGCTGCGCGACGGGACGTACCGGTTGTGGAACACCGATCCCGGCCGCCCCTTCGGCCCCGACGACGACCCGCTGTACGTGACGATGCCGGTGCAGCTGGTGGTGGCCGACGCCGCCACGCACCTGGTGTTTCACGACAGCTCGTGGGACGGCACGGTCACGCTGCGGGAGGGTGCGGAGGGTGCCGGGTCCGGCCATGACCGTGCCGGCTCCTGCGAGCTGCGGATGGACGGGGGCCCGCTGCGCTGCTGGGTGATGGTGGGCACCCCCGCGCGCGTGCTGCTCGGCTGGGCCTCGCTCACCGGGGCCCCGGCGCTGCCTCCGGCATGGGCGCTCGGTCACCACCACGCGCGCTGGGGCTTCGGCAGCGAGCTGGAGGTGCGGCGGATCGTTGCGGGCTATCAGGAGCGCGGTCTGCCGCTCGACGCGGTTCACCTGGACATCGACCACCACGACGGGCACCAGGTGTTCACCGTCGATGAGGATCGCTTCCCCAAGTTGCCGGTGCTGGCCGAGGAACTGCGGCGGGACGGGATCCGGCTGGTCTCGATCGTCGATCCGGCGGTCAGGGCCGAGCCGGGCAACGCGGTTTTCGACTCGGGGACGGCCGAGGACGCGTTCGTGCGGGACGCGGCCGGGCGAATCGTACGGGGCGTCCTGTGGCCCGGGGAGACCGTCTATCCGGACTTCACGCACGCACGCGTGCGGGAGTGGTGGGGACGCCTCTATGAGGAGCGGCTCGCGCAGGGTTTCGTCGGCTTCTGGCATGACATGAACGAGCCGACCTCGTTCACCGCCTTCGGGGAGTCGACTCTGCCGCGCTCGGCCAGGCACTCTCTGGAGGGGCGTGGAGGGGACCATCGTGAGGCGCACAACGTGTACGCGTTGAGCATGGCCCGGGCGGGATACGAGGGGCTGCGCGAGCTGGCCCCCCAGGAGCGCCCCTTCCTCTTCTCGCGCTCCGGCTGGGCGGGAATGCAGCGCTACGGCGGTACGTGGTCCGGTGACGTCGCCACGGGCTGGCCCGGCCTGCGGGCGTCGCTGTCGCTGGTCATGGGGCTGGGGCTGTGCGGGGTGCCGTATTCGGGGCCGGACGTGGGCGGCTACGACGGGAGTCCGTCGCCCGAGCTGTATCTCCGGTGGTTCCAGCTCGGGGCGTTCCTGCCGCTCTTCCGCACGCACGCGAGTCTGCGGGCGGGCCGCCGGGAGCCGTGGGAGTTCGGTGACGATGTGCTGGAGCACGCGCGCGTGGCGCTGGTCGAGCGGCGGCGGTTGCTGCCCTACTTCGTGACGTTGGCGCATCTCGCCCGGCGTACCGGGGCGCCTTATGTGCGGCCGTTGTGGTGGTCGGCACCCGAGGATCGGGCCTTGCGGGACTGCGAGGACGCGTTTCTGCTGGGCGACTGTCTGTTGGTGGCTCCAGTGCTCGATCCGGGCGCGGACCGGCGTGCGGTGCAGTTGCCTCGGGGGCGCTGGTACGACACCGCGACAGGGCAGGCGTACGAGGGACCGGGGCAGGTCCTCGTGGACGCTCCCCTGTCACGGATTCCGGTGCTCGCGCGGGCTGGTGCCGTCATCCCGGTGCGCGGTGACGACGGCGGCGTGGAACTGGAGGCCTGGGCGCCCGCCCGGGGTCGCACCGGGGGCGGCCTGGTCGTGACGGACGCGGGTGACGGCTGGGACGAGCCGGAGATCGAGCGCTATGTCGCGCGCTGGGTGGGCTCGCGGGTGGTCGTGAAGCGGGAGGGTGAGGACGGCGTGAGCGAGCCGCCTCACCCGGTGCGCGTACGGGGGCTGCAGACCGGCTGAGGTCAGACGTACCGGCCCTCGAACCAAGCGCGCACGGCCAGCGTGTGCAGCGGGAAGGCGAGTTCCTCCGGCCTGCGCAACAGGTGCCAGCCCTCCGTCTCGTCCGTGGTCTCGGAGGGCGGGAGCCCTTCGGCGGGGCGTTCCGGCAGGACGCCGAAGAGGAGGAGGTGCCCGTCGGGCGAGCTCAGCGCGTCGACGAGTCGTACGTCGCGGCTCGCCGCGTCGATGCCGGTCTCCTCCTTGAGCTCACGGACGAGGGCGTGGCGCCAGTCCTCGCGGTCGTCGACGAAGCCGCCGGGCAAGGCGATGCCTCCGCGCGCGGGGGCGACGGTTCGGGTGATGACCACCAGGGCGGTGCCTTGGGTGTCGTACACCGGCTGGAGGGCCACCGCGACCGGGAGGGGATTGCGGTAGGCGACGGTGGTGCAGGCCGGACAGGTGCGTGGCCAGCCGGAGACGCCCTCTCCGTAGGGAGCTCCGCAGGCCGAACAGTGTGAGCCGGGCGCGGAGTTGGGGTTGGGGTGCTGAGTTTCGGACACGCGGCGGACTGTATCCGATCATCGGAAGGTCGTCTTCCGGAGGTGTCCCCCTTGGTGTCGTACGGGGTTCAGCGGGGGGTGGTCAGCGACCTCACGGACACCGGGAAGTCGAAGTAGGTGTCCGGGAAGGGCTCGGGCTTGTAGGTGTAGTGCCACCACTCCTCGGCCAGGTTCACGAAGCCGAGGCTCTCCAGGGTGGTCTTGAGGAGCAGGCGGTGGGCGCGCCGCTCGCCCTGGATCCGCGGGTCGAGGGTGTGCGAGAGGGTGTCGAAGCAGTCGAAGCCGGTGCCCATGTCGACGGAGTTGTCCGGAAAGCGCTCCTCCTTGGGGGCGTGACAGGGCACCAGGGGCTCGCCCGGGACGTACGGCCTGGTGGGCCGCGCGGGGAGCCTCACGATCGTGAGGTCCATGGTCGAGCCGCGGCTGTGGCCGGACTTCTCGGCAATGTAGCCGTCCGCGAACAGACGGGTCTTGTCCACGTCCGGGTAGAACTCGCCCTTCATGGCCTGGTCGTCGAGGTTCTTCGCCCAGCGCACGAAGTGGTTCACGGCTCGCTGCGGTCGGTAGCAGTCGTACACCTTGAGGGTGTACCCCTGGCGCAGGAGGCGGGTCTGCGCGCGGTGAAGCGCTTCGGCGGCGGGTCGGGTGAGGATGCAGATCGGTTGGCGGTAGCCGTCGATGCGCTCGCCGACGAAGTTGTGCGGCGTGAAGTAGCGCATCTCCTGGACGATCGTCCGGTCGACGGTGGCCAGGGCCACGAAGTCCCCTGGCGCCTTGGGCTCGGTGCCCGCCCGGGCGGTGGCGGGGGCGGTGGTCACGGCCAGCAGTGCGGTGAAGGCGGTGAACAGCCCGCGTACTGCGCGCGAGAGTCGTGTCATGTCTCCTGCATCTATCAGGAGCGCGTTCCGTCGGGGAAGCGATCGGACGCGATTTCGCCTCGACGGAGGCATCGCTGCGACGGCCCTGCCCATGCGGCGCCGCCCGTGACACACTTCTGACGTTCCGTCAGATTTATTTCCGGGGAGGGAAATTGTCGCGCACACGCACTCCTGTGGTCGCCGGGTGGTTCGCCGGCGACGGGGACGACTTCAGGCTGCTCGGCACGCGCTGCCGCGCCTGCGCCTCGGTCTTCTTCCCCCGCGAGGAATTCCACTGCCGCAATCCCGGGTGCCCCGGCGGCGGCGATCTGGACGAGGTGCCCCTCTCCCGGCGTGGGCGCGTCTGGTCGTTCACGGACAGCCGCTACCGCCCACCGTCACCCTATGTGACCGATCCGGAACTTCCGTGGGAGCCGTGCACGTTGATCGCTGTGGAGCTGAAGGCAGAGCGGATGGTGGTGCTGGGACAGGCGGCGCCCGGGGTCACCGTGGCCGATCTGACGGTGGGCATGGAGGTGGAGGCCGTGCCCGGAGTGCTTCATGAGGACGCGGAGACGATCTGGACGACGTGGAAGTGGCGGCCGACGGGGGTGACGGTGTGAGCGGTGAGGTGGCGGTGCTCGGCGTGGGCATGCACCCGTGGGGCAAATGGGGCCGCGGCTTCGTCGAGTACGGGGTGGCGGCGGCCCGCGCGGCACTGGCCGACGCGGGCCTGGAATGGCGGGAGATCGGTTCGGTCGTCGGCGCGGACACCGTGCGTGGCGGCTATCCGGGGTATGTGTCCGGGGCAACGTTCGCGAAGGCGCTGGGCTGGCAGGGGGCACGGGTCACCAGCGTGTACGCGGCGTGCGCGTCGGGGGCGCAGGCCGTCAACACCGCGCGCGGGCAGATCCTTTCGGGCCTCGCGGACGTGGTGCTGGTGGTGGGCGCAGACGCCGCACCCAAGGGGTTCTTCCGGCCGGCGGGCGGAGACCGGCCCGATGATCCGGACTGGTTGCGGTTCCGGATCCTCGGCGCGACCAACCCCACCTACTTCGGGCTGTACGCACGCAGGCGGATGGCCGTGCACGGGGACACGCTGGAGGACTTCGCACAGGTGAAGGTGAAGAACTCCGCCCTGGGCACGCTGAATCCGTACGCCCGCTACCGCAAGAGCGTCACCGCCGAGGAAGTCGCCGCCTCCGCCGTGGTCGCCGATCCGCTGCGGCTGCTCGACATCTGCGCGACCTCGGACGGCGGGGCCGCCGTGGTGCTGTCGAGCATGGGGTTCGCCCGCCGCCACGGGGCTGTTGATCCGGTGCGGATCCGAGCCGTGTCCACGGTGACACCGCGCTATCCCACGACCGTGCCGGATCTGCCGGACATCGCGACGGACTCCGCGGTGGCGGCCGAGCCGGCCGCCGCGACCTTCCGCGCGTCCATCGCGCGGGCGGCCTACGAGGAGGCCGGCATCGGGCCCGAGGATCTCGCACTGGCCGAGGTCTATGACCTGTCCACCGCCCTCGAGTTGCAGTGGTACGAGGACCTGGGGCTGTGCGGGGAGGGCGAGGGTGCGAAGCTCCTGCGGGACGGCACGACGGCACTGGGCGGGCGCATACCGGTCAACACCAGTGGGGGGCTCGCCTCCTTCGGCGAGGCCGTCCCCGCCCAGGCGATCGCCCAGGTGTGCGAGGTGACCTGGCAGTTGAGGGGCGCCGCGGGTGACCGGCAGGTCGAGCGAGCGCGTGTGGGGATCACGGCGAACCAGGGGTTGTTCGGGCACGGGTCGGCGGTGATCGCGGTGCGGTGAGGTGCGCCGGGAGCCATGGCGGGCGCGGGCAGAAGGGGTTGACGGGGGGCCGGTCGGCCACGGGGATCGGATGCGGGCCGGGCTCGGGGCGGGCGCGCGGCTGACCACGTACGCAAGGGCCCTCCCGTACGCTGTGTGACCGCCCGGAAATCCTGCGTGAACGTCTTATGAACTGGGCCTGGGCGTGCGCCGACGGAGCCATCATGCTGCCGTGCGCACCTGGACGGACACTCTCCGCTTCGCCTTCCAACCGGTGGTCAACCTGACGACCGGCGGAGTCACAGGGCTGGAGATACTCGCGCGCCCGGAGACCGGAGACGTCCTGGCCGAAGCCCGCCGCGATCCCGAACTCGACGCTCGGCTGGCGGTGTCGGCGATCCGCTCGGCGCTGCGCCGGGAGACTCTGCTCCCCCTGCACGTCAACGTGTTCGCCGGCACCCTGGCCGACCTCGGTGAGCTCACTCCCCTGCACGACGCCGTACGCCAAGGGGGACGGCTGCCGTGGGAGGTGACGATCGACGTCTGCCCGCCGTACACCCACGTGCCGCAGCAGGCTCTGCTGGAGACGCTGGCCGGGTTGCGGGAGCAGGGGTTCCGGATCAGCGCGGACGGCGTCGGGGACGGGGACGTACCGCTGCGGCTGCTCATCGACATCGAACCCGACCTGGTGAAACTCGACGCCTCTTTGCTGGCTCGGCCGGCGGCGGTGCGGGCGATGCGGACCATGTGCGACGAGCTGGGTGCGTTGCTGTGCGTCGAGGGTGTGGAGACCGAGCTGCAGTGCGCCGCGGCGCTGTCGGCCGGTGCGCAGCTCGCGCAGGGCGAGTTGTTCGCACCGCCGTCCAGACTGCCGGCCGCGGACGTATACGTTCCGTCCCGCTCCCCCGGTGTCGTCGGGACGCCGCGCTCAGGTCCGACGGTGCGGGAGTTCGTACGGCCCGCCGCCCTCCTGCCCGCGACCGCTTCCGCGAGCCAGGTGAGGGCGCTGCTGACGGGGTCCTGGGACGTGTCGGGCGTGCTGCTGGTGGACCGGGACGGGGCGCCCGTGCGGTCGCTGCACCGATCCCGCTTCCTGCTGTCCATGTCGGGGCGCTACGGCCACGCCCTGTACGCCGACCGGCCCGCGGCCAAGCTCGGCGATCCGCCCCGGACGGTGGGCGTCGACGCCACCGCGTGGGAGGTTCTGGACGTGGTGGCCGTCGGCGACCGGGACCGGACGTCGGACGATGTGGCCGTGGTCGACCGGTACGGCCGGTGCGTGGGCGTCGTACGCCTCGCTGACCTTGTACGGGCGCTTGCCGAGAGCCGGGTCGAGGAGGCGGCCGGGCTCAATCCGCTGACGCGGCTGCCCGGTTCGGACGCGATCACCGGCGAGGTGGACCGGTGGATCGCGAACGGGCGTCCCTTCGTGCTGAGCTGGCTCGACGTCGACCACTTCAAGCGGGTGAACGACGGGGCCGGTTTCGCGGCGGGGGACGAGTTGATCCGGTCTGTGGGCCGGGCCCTGCAGCACGCGGCGTCCGGGACCGCGCGGGTGGGCCATATCGGCGGGGACGACTTCCTGGTGCTCGCCGAACCTGGGGAGCTGGAGCCGCTGGCCGCCTCCGTGTTGGACGTCCCGTGGTCGGCGGGAGGACGTCCGGTCACACTGTCCCTGGCCACGGTGCTGTGCGTGCCGGGCAGTGTGGCCGACCACCGGCAGGCCGCGGCGTGTCTGGCACCGCTCAAGCAGGCCGCGAAGTCGCTGGACGGGGCGAGCTGGGTGCTGGGCCGCGCCGGGTTGCCGGGGCACGAGGTCCGTCGAGGGTCGGGCGCGGCGACCGTGCGGGCGGGGTAGTGGCCGGAGTGGATGGGAAGAGGGCGGCTCGCAACCGTTGCCGTCGGCGACCTTGACGCTCCCTGGGTGCCGGTGAACACTTCCGATGTCGGTCGACATCGCCGTACATTCTCGGCGTATTCAGGCACTGCGCCGCGCGGGTCCCCCCTGAGCCGAGGCCCGTACCCCCACGGGCGATTCGGCTGCGACGGCACGCTCGTCGTGGACGCCGGGCGGGGCGCGGGATTTCTCCCTGTCCTCGGCAGTTCGCCAAGGTAACCGCACCCTGCACGGAGGACCGGGGCCGACCGTCCCGGGCCCGGGGCCTAGGAGCCGCCATGAGCAACGGAGACATTTTCGTCGGCGAGATCATCGGGACCGCGATCCTGATCCTGTTCGGAGCGGGCGTGTGCGCCGCCGTCACCCTGAGATATTCGAAGGCCCGCGCCTCGGGGTGGATCGTGATCGCGTTCGGCTGGGGATTCGGTGTGCTGGCGGGTGCGTACACCGCCGCCCCGCTCTCCGGCGGGCACCTCAACCCGGCCGTCACCCTCGGCATCGCCGTCGACACCGGCGAGTGGGGCAAGGTCTGGGTCTATCTGCTGGGCCAGATGGTCGGCGCCATGCTCGGTGCCGTCCTGTGCTACCTCACGTACTTCGCCCAGTTCCAGGCCAATGTCCGGGAGACGGGCACCACGGAGGGCACGGCGGAGGAGCCGCTGGCGACGCTCGGCGTCTTCTCCACCATCCCGGAGATCCGGAACCCGGTCGCCAACCTGGTCACGGAGATCATCGCGACCATCGCGCTCGTCCTGCCGATCCTCGCCTTCGGGCTGACGACGGGACTGGGCGAGTCCGGAACCCTCGTCCTGATCGTCTCGCTGCTGGTGGTCGGTATCGGGCTGTCCCTGGGCGGACCCACCGGCTATGCCATCAACCCGGCCCGCGACCTCGGCCCGCGCATCGTGCACACCTTCCTGCCGATCCCGAACAAGGGCACCTCCGACTGGGGTTATGCCTGGATCCCGGTCGCCGGACCGCTGATCGGTGGAGTGCTCGCCGGCCTCATCTACAACGCAGCCTTCTGAAATCCAGCCCAAGGGGTAGCCATGACGGACAACGCCGCGAAGTACGTCGCCGCAATCGACCAGGGCACCACCTCAAGCCGCTGCATCGTCTTCGACCACAACGGCGCGATCGTCGCCGTCGACCAGCGTGAACACCGCCAGATCTTTCCCAGGCCGGGCTGGGTGGAGCACGACGCCACCGAGATCTGGTCCAAGGTGCAGGCCGTGGTCGCCGGGGCGATCGCCAAGGCGGGTCTGCGCGCCGACCAGATCAGCGCGCTCGGCATCACCAACCAGCGCGAGACCACGGTCCTGTGGGACCGCGCTACCGGCAAGCCCGTGCACAACGCGATCGTGTGGCAGGACACGCGTACGGCCGCTCTGTGCAACCAGCTCGGCGGCCCGGACGGGCAGGACCGTTTCCGCGAGCAGACCGGGCTGCCCCTGGCCAGCTACTTCTCCGGCCCCAAGGCGGCCTGGCTGCTCGACAACGTGCCCGGCCTCAGGGCGCGCGCCGAACGGGGCGAGATCGCCTTCGGCACCATCGACTCCTGGCTGATCTGGAACCTCACCGGCGGCACGGACGGCGGGCAGCACGTCACCGACGTGACCAACGCCGGCCGGACCATGCTGATGAACCTCGAGACGCTCCAGTGGGACACCTCCATCCTCGCCGCGATGAACGTGCCCGAGGCCGTCCTGCCCGAGATCAGGTCCTCGGCCGAGGTGTACGGCACCGCGGTCGGCCAACTCGCCGGCGTGCCCGTCGCGTCGGCGCTGGGCGACCAGCAGGCAGCGGTGTTCGGGCAGGCCTGCTACGACGTGGGCACGGCGAAGAACACCTACGGCACCGGCAGCTTCCTGCTGCTCAACACCGGCAACCGGCCGGTGCCGTCGAAGAACGGGCTGCTGACGACGATGGGTTACAAGATCGGCAGTGAGGCACCCGTGTACTGCCTGGAGGGGTCGATCGCCATAACGGGCGCGCTGGTTCAGTGGTTCCGGGACCAGCTCGGCATCATCCGTACCGCCGACGAGATCGAGCCCCTCGCGGCGAGCGTCGAGGACAACGGCGGGGCCTACATCGTGCCCGCGTTCTCGGGTCTGTTCGCGCCCTACTGGCGTTCCGACGCGCGCGGTGTCGTCACCGGACTCACCCGGTACGTCACCAAGGCGCACCTCGCGCGCGCGGTGCTGGAGGCGACGAGCTGGCAGACGCGGGAGGTCGTGGACGCCATGTTCCAGGACTCCGGGGTGCAGATCACCACCCTGAAGGTGGACGGCGGCATGACGAAGAACAACCTGCTCATGCAGCACCAGGCGGATGTGCTCGGCGTGCCGGTGATCCGGCCCAAGGTGTCGGAGACGACCTGTCTGGGCGCCGCCTACGCGGCCGGTCTCGCCACGGGTGTGTGGAACGACCTGGACGAGCTCAAGTCGCACTGGCAGAAGGACGTCGAGTGGACACCCGGCATGGAGACGTCGGTGCGCGACCGTGAGTACCACAACTGGCGCAAGGCGGTGGAGAAGAGCTTCGGCTGGCTGGAGGACGGCGAGGGCTAGTCGCACGCGCGCGTGGCGTGCGCCACGGACAGCGGCCCGTACCCCTGTCGGCGGGGGTACGGGCCGCGCCCCTCACGTCGTGACGGTCTGACGGCGTTCCGCCGCGTACGCCATCGCGTGCTGGACCACGCCGATGAGGACCTCCTTGACGGACTCCCGGTCGCGGGCGTCGCACAGCAGCAGGGGCACGTTCTCGTCGAGGTCCAAGGCCATCCGAACGTCCTGGATCGGATAACGGGCCGATCCCTCGAAGCAGTTGACGCCGACCACGAAGGGGATGGAGCGCCGCTCGAAGTAGTCGACGGCGGCGAAGCTGTCCTCCAGGCGGCGTGTGTCGGCGAGGACGACGGCTCCGAGGGCGCCCTCGGAGAGCTCGTCCCACATGAACCAGAAGCGCTCCTGACCGGGCGTGCCGAAGAGGTACAGCACCAGGTCCTCGCGCAGGGTGATGCGGCCGAAGTCCATGGCCACGGTGGTGGTGTGCTTGCCCTCCACGCAGCTGGTGTCGTCGATCGGGCGCCCTGCCTCGGTGAGCAGTTCCTCGGTGCGCAACGGCCGGATCTCGCTGACCGCGCCGACGAGGGTGGTCTTGCCCACGCCGAATCCGCCGGCCACCAGGATCTTGAACGTGACGGGCTCGACCGGGGGCTTGCCGCGCTCAGAACGCCCGAAGATCATCGCTTTCTTCTCCTGCTTGGTGGGGGTCGGGTGACGGAGGTCCGTAGCCTCCGCCGCCGGGGGTTTCGATGACGAGTACGTCGCCGGGACGGACGTCCGCCGCGTCGCTTCCGGCGAGTTCGGTGACCGTACCGTCCGCGCGTTCCACGCGGTTGGCGCCCAGGGCTCCGGGTAGGCCGCCCGCCATACCGTACGGCGGAACCCTTCGGTGCTGCGACAGCGTGGAGACGGTCATCGGCTCGAGGAAGCGGATGCGGCGTACCGCGCCGTCCCCGCCGGGCCACCGTCCGGTGCCGCCGCTGCCCTTGCGGAGGGCGAACTCGTCGAGCCGCACGGGCAGTCGCCACTCGAGGACCTCGGGGTCGGTCAGCCGCGAGTTGGTCATGTGGGTCTGGACGACAGGGGCGCCGGGGAAGCCGTCGCCCGCGCCGGATCCGGAGGCGACGGTCTCGTAGTACTGGTGGCGGTCGTTGCCGAAGGTGACGTTGTTCATGGTGCCGGAGCCCTCGGCCTGGACGCCGAGCGCCGCGTAGAGGGCGCCGGTGATGGCTTGGGAGGTCTCGACGTTGCCGGCGACGACCGCGGCGGGCGGCTCGGGCGCGAGCATGGATCCCTGCGGTACGACGATGTCGAGGGGGCGCAGACAGCCGTCGTTGAGCGGGATGTCGTCGGCGACCAGGGTGCGGAAGACGTACAGGACGGCCGCGTTGACGACCGCGTACGGCGCGTTGAAGTTGGTGGCCAGCTGTGGCGAGGTGCCGGTGAAGTCGACGGTGGCGGAGCGGCTTCGGCGGTCCACGCGCACCTGGACGCGGATGACGGCGCCGGAGTCGGTCTCGTAGGCGTACTCACCGTCGTCGAGGGAGTCGACGACCCTCCGGACGGCTTCTTCGGCGTTGTCCTGGACGTGTTTCATGTACGCCTGCACGACGTCCAGGCCGAAGTTCTCGATCATGCGCGAGACCTCGTCGACGCCCTTCTGGTTGGCGGCGATCTGGGCACGGAGGTCGGCGAGGTTGGTCTGGGGGTTGCGGGAGGGGTGGGGGGCGTCGGCGAGCAGGCGGATGGTTTCCTCCTCGCGGAAGCGGCCGCCCTCGGCGAGGGGCCAGTTGTCGAAGAGGACTCCTTCCTCCTCGATGGTGCGGCTGTTCGCGGGCATGGAGCCCGGGGCGATGCCGCCGATCTCGGCGTGGTGACCGCGGGAGGCGACGTAGAAGAGAACTTCCCGGCTGCCGTCACCCTCCGTGACGCGGTCGCTCTTCGCATCGAAGACCGGGGTGATCACTGTGACGTCGGGCAGGTGGGTGCCGCCGTGGTACGGGTCGTTGACCGCGTAGGTGTCCCCGGGGCGCATCCGTGAGCCGCGCCGCCGGATGACCTCCTTGACGCTGGTACCCATGGACCCCAGGTGGACCGGGATGTGGGGGGCGTTGGCGACCAGGTTTCCGTCCGGGTCGAAGAGCGCGCAGGAGAAGTCCAGCCGTTCCTTGATGTTGACGGACTGGGCCGTGGACTCCAGGCGGGCGCCCATCTGTTCGGCGATGGACATGAAGAGGTTGTTGAAGACCTCGAGCAGAACGGGATCCGCTTGCGTGTCGAGATCGGAACTCTGCGTAACCGTCGCGCGTTCCATGACCAGATGCCCGTCGTCGGTCGTAGCGGCTCGCCAGCCGTCGTCGACGACGGTCGTCGCACCGGCCTCCGTGATGATCGCGGGGCCGGTGAGGGTCTCGCCGGGGGGCAGCTCCTCGCGGCGGTGGAGGGGTACGTCGCGCCAGGCACCGCCCGTGTGGAGGCGGACGGTGTGGGGTGCGGTGGTGTGGCCCTGGTAGGTGGCCAGGGCTGAGAGATCGGGGGGTTGGGTGATGCCGGTGGCTTCGACGGAGAGGGCCTCGACGACGATCGGGCGGTCGAGGGTGAAGGAGTACGTGGCGCGATGACGTTCTTCGAAGGCGTGCCTCATGGTGTCGGGGTCGGTGAGCTCGACGGTGAGGGGGGTGTCGGTTCCGTCATAGCGCAGCTGGGCGCGCCGGGTGATCTCGATTCGGCTCTCCTGGACGTCCTCGGCGAGGAGTTCGGCGCGGGCGGCGCTCTCCAGGTCGTCGGCGGTCTTGAGGACGCCGGGCATGGAGGCGGGCGCCAGGGGTGCCTCGACGGACTGTTCGCGCATGGCCGTGGTGTCGGCGAGGCCGATGCCGAGGGCGGACAGGACACCGGCCATGGGCGGTACGAGGACGGTGCGGATGCCCAGCGAGTCGGCGACCATGCAGGCGTGCTGTCCGCCCGCACCGCCGAAGGTGGTGAGGGCGTAGCGGGTGACGTCGTGGCCCTTCTGGACGGAGATCCGCTTCACCGCGTTGGCGATGTTGGCGACGGCGATCTGCAGGTAGCCCTCGGCGACCTGCTCGGGGGTGCGGTCGTCTCCGGTCCGCTCCCGGATCTCGCTCGTGAGGGCGGTGAAGCGCTCTCGGACGAGCGTGGCGTCGAGGGGTTGGTCGCCGTTCGGGCCGAACACCTTGGGGAAGTGGGCGGGTTGGATACGGCCGAGCATGACGTTGGCGTCCGTGACGGCGAGCGGTCCGCCACCCCGGTAGCAGGCGGGGCCGGGGTCCGCTCCCGCCGAGTCCGGCCCTACGCGGTAGCGGGAGCCGTCGAAGTGGAGGACCGAGCCGCCGCCGGCCGCCACGGTGTGGATGTCCAGCATGGGGGCGCGCAGCCGGACGCCCGCGATCCGGGTGGTGAAGACGCGTTCGTACTCGCCCGCGAAGTGCGAGACGTCGGTGGAGGTGCCGCCCATGTCGAAGCCGATGACCCGCTCGAAGCCGGCGAGCTGCGACATGCGGGCCATGCCCACGATGCCTCCGGCGGGGCCGGAGAGGATGGCGTCCTTGCCGCGGAACTGCCCGGCTTCGGCGAGGCCCCCGTTGGACTGCATGAACATGAGCCGCACGCCTTCGAGTTGACCGGCGACGCGTTGGACGTAGCGGCGCAGCACCGGCGAGAGGTAGGCGTCGACGACCGCGGTGTCTCCGCGCGGCACGAGCTTCATCAAGGGGCTGACCTCACTCGACAGCGAGATCTGCGGGAAGCCGGTGCGGGCGGCCAGCTCTCCGATCGCCTGTTCGTGGGCGGGGTGGAGGTGGCTGTGCATGCAGACCACGGCGACGGCGCGGATCCCGTCGTCGTAGGCCTGCCGGAGGGGCTCGGCGAGGGCGTCCAGGTCGGGGGCGCGCAGGACGGTGCCGTCGGCGGCGATCCGTTCGTCGACCTCGACGACCCGCTCGTACAGCAGCTCGGGCAGTTCGATGCGGCGGGCGAAGATGTGGGGGCGGTTTTGGTAGGCGATGCGCAGGGCGTCGCGGAAGCCGCGGGTGACGACCAGCAGGGTCCGTTCGCCCTTGCGTTCCAGGAGGGCGTTGGTGGCGACGGTCGTCCCCATGCGGACGGCCTCGACAGGTGCCCCGGATCCCTCCAGCAGGTCACGGACGCCGGCGACCGCCGCGTCGGAGTACCGGGCCGGATTGTCCGAGAGCAGTTTGTGCGTCAGCAGTCGGCCGTCCGGGCGACGCGCGACGATGTCGGTGAAGGTGCCGCCTCGGTCGACCCAGAACTGCCAGCCTGTCGTCACATCCGTCTCCCCGGTCGCACTGCTCGGAACCGTGTCTGCGGGCCGGGGGCGGACCTGCCGCAGACGGTCGTCGACGATCAGTCAGATCATATCCGGAGGGGTGTTCCGGCGCCTGGTCCGCACCGGTCGGAGTCGGCCGGTCATCGCTCCGGGCAGCCACCGGCCCAACGGCAGGTGACCGCACCCGAGGGCCCGGCCGTCGGTGACCGCCTCACGGCGCCGACCGGGCCGCCTCCCCCGGGGGCGGGCGGTCGGTCACAGCGCCCTGAGGCCGTTGATCACGTCCCGCAGAATGCTCTCGTCGGGCAGTTCTGCGGGGGGCACGGGGCGGTTGACGTGGACGAACTCCGCGTCCACGAGGTCGCCCACCAGGACCCGGACCACCCCGATGGGCAGGTCGAGTTCGGAGGACAGCTCGGCGACGGACTGCGGAGCGTCACGGCACAGGTCGACGATGTCCACGTGCTCCGGGGACAGCGAGTGGTCGCCTTCCGGGTCGTCCGCGTGGCTCTCCGTGACGACCACCGCGATGAGGTCGAGGCGGTGCTGGCCCGCACTGGTGGTGCGGCCGCGCGTCATGGCGTACGGACGGACGACCGGTCCGGCCTCGTCGTCGAACCAGTGACTTCTTCCCTGACCCTCAGTGCTCATGCCATCCCACTACCCGCCCGCGGGCAGATCGGTGCGCGGAGCGGCGCCCAAATGTACGCCGACCCGCTTCACCAGGAGTGTCATCTCGTACGCCACCAGGCCCACGTCGGAGTCCGCGTCCGAGAGGACGGCGAGGCAGCTGCCGTCACCGGCGGCGGTGACGAACAGGAAGGCGTCGTCGAGTTCGACGACCGTCTGCCGGACGTTGCCCGCCTCGAAGTGGCGGCCCACGCCCTTGGCGAGGCTGTGGAACCCGGAGGCCACGGCCGCCAGGTGCTCACTGTCCTCCCGGGTCAGGTCACGGGACAGGCCCGTCGGCAGGCCGTCGCCGGAGAGCACGAGGGCCTTACGGATGCTCGCCACACGGTCCACCAGGTCGTCGAGCAGCCAGTTGAGCTCACCCGACTTGCCCGCGGTGTGGCCGGTCGCCTTCGGTGCGGTCATCGACCGTCCCCCTTTGTCGTTCCTTGTGCTGTGCCGCTGTGGGCGTCGTCGCCCGCGGCGTTCTCCTCGCGGCCGCGCTGCCAGCCCCGCTGGAGCGAGGCCATCCGGCTGCGTACCTCGTCGGCGTCCCGCTCGACGGGCTCCGCCGGGTTGTCGGCGCGTCGTCCGGGGCTCTGCTTCAGCTGCGGGGCCAGGTTGGCCTGGCGTACGCGGCGGGGCAACGGAGCCGTTGCGGAGTCGGAGCCGACCTCCTGTGTCACGGAGCCTTGGCCGGGCCTCTGCGGCGCGGTGCCGGGTCGTCCGACGGGCGCGCCGGGGCCGCCCGACGTGATCTCGGCGTGGCGGGTACGCCTGGGAAGGGCAGGGGTGCTCTCGGGCCGCTCCACGTGGCCGAGGCGGGAGGCGGCCGGAGACCCGGTGCGCCGATCGTCGAGCGGTCGGCCCTCGCCGTTCGCGGCGCTGTGCCGTTCGTCGAGTTCGCGGCGCGAGGCGGTGGGGGATTCGGTGCGCTGGTCGTCCAGGCGGTCAGCCACACCGGTGCCGCGGCGCAGCGGGTTGGCGCCACGACGGCGGGTCGGCAGGGGCGCCGGTCCCTGGGGTGCGGCCGGCTGTGGACGGGACCGGTTCGGGCCGCCCGGGGACTCCTCGTCGGCCTCCTCGCGCCGCCCCCGCTGCTCGGTGACCGGGCGTCCATGGGAGCTGACCAGTTTGGGGGTCCGGCGGTGGGGCAGCGGGACCGGGGCGTCGAGGTCCTCGTCGGTCTCGTCGGCACCGAGCGGCGCGGCGCCCTCGTGCCGCTGTTCGCCGTGCCGGGGGGCCGTCTCATCGCCCGTACGGGTGAGGGAGCGGCGCGGCCGGAACAGTCCGCCGCGTTCGCTGTCCTCACTGTCCAGGGCACCAGGGAAGCCGTCCAGGGCGTCCAGGTCGACGGGGGACTCCAGCTCTACCGGACCGTCCAGGAGCGCGGCGGGCAGGCCGGGCAGTTGCGTCGGCGCCAGGGCGTGCTCGGCGCGGCGGGCCTCCTCCAGCTCGGCTTCCTTGGAGGGCCGGGGCCGGTCGAGACGGAAGCCGAGGCCGTTGGTGTCCGGGACGTCGTCCGTCAGCAGGGTGTCGGGGATGAAGACGACGGCCGTCGTGCCCCCGTAGGGGGACGGCTGCAGGGAGACCCGTACGTGCTGCCGCTGGGCGAGCCGACTGACCACGAACAGGCCCAGCCGGTCGGTGTCGGACAGCTCGAACTCCGGTGTCTCGGCGAGGCGCAGGTTGGCGTCCAGGAGCGCGTCGGCGGCCATGCCGAGACCACGGTCGTGGATCTCGAGGGTGAATCCGTTGGCGACCCGCTCGCCGACGACCTGCACGGCGGTGTGCGGCGGGGAGAACACCGTGGCGTTCTCCAGGAGTTCGGCGACGAGGTGGGTGAGGTCCGCGACGGCCGGACCGGTGACGGCGACCCGGGGCAGCCGGCGTACCTCGATGCGCTCGTAGTCCTCGACCTCGGCGACGGCGGCGCGTACGACGTCCATGAGCTGGACGGGCTTGCGCCACTGCCGGGAGGGGGCCGCGCCGGAGAGGATGACCAGACCCTCGGCGTGTCGGCGCATTCGGGTGGTCAGGTGGTCGAGGCGGAAAAGGTCGGCGAGTTCGTCGGTGTCCTCGGTCCGTCGCTCCATGGCGTCGAGCAGGGTGAGCTGCTTGTGCAGGAGCACCTGGCTGCGACGGGCGAGGTTCACGAAGACCTCGGAGACACCGGCCCGCAGTTCGGCCTGTTTGACGGCGGCCTCGACGGCGGCGCGTTGCAGGGTGTTGAGGGCCTGGCCGACCTCGCCGATCTCGTTCTTGTCGTACTCCAGGCGCGGGACCTCGGTCTCCACGTCGACCTGTTCGCCCACGGAGAGGCGGCGCATCACGCTGGGCAGCCGGACGCCGGACGCCTCATGGGCGTCCAGGCGCAGTTGCCGCAGGTCGCGGATGAGGGCGCGGCCGACCCGTACGGACACGACCAGCGAGAAGAGCAGGGCGGCGAAGCCGAGGACGCCGGCCACGGACGCCTTGATGATGACGCCCATGGCGTCGGGACGCACACGGTCCTGGTAGCGGTCGTTGGCCTCGTCGTTGAGTGCGCCGAGTTCGTCGAGCGCGCTCCCTGCCGCGGCGTCCCAGCTCTTGGCGCTCACCGCGCTGGGAATGGTGCCGGGCTCGGAGGAGATCACGGCCTGTTCCGCCGACCGCAGCGGGGCCGTGGTCGCGTTCTTCCAGAAACGCTCGTAGCGTTCGCGCTCGTGCGCGGGCAGCACCGGCAGGGTGATGTCGTACAACATGGTGCGCTGGGCGGCCAGGTCGGAGACCTCGCGGGACTCCTCGCGGGTCAGTTTGCCCACCACCAGCGCGGATCCCAGCAGGGCGTCCTCGCGGGAGAACAGCTCGCGGGCGCGGGTGATGTCCACCAGGGCCCGGGCCTGCTTGTCCAGCTCGACGCTGTCGATTCCGTCGAGTGAGGCCAGCAGCGCGTAACAGGGGTCGATGAGCCGGTTGTACTGGTTGAGTGCCTGGGACCGGTCGACCGTGCCCTCCTCGACGCTCCGGCGCAGCGAGTCGATGCCCTCGAAGGCGTCCAGAATCGTGGTGAGGTGTTCGTCGTCGTCCGCGTCCATTCCGTCGCGGACGTCGGGGTCCTGCGCGTTCGCACGGATCTTGGTGACGGCCTCGTCGGTGGCGCCGCGTGTGGTGCGCAGGGCCGACAGCGCGTCCGACGCCCTGGGGTCGGCGAGGTAGACGAGAGTCTGCCGGCGCTCCTGCTGGAGGACCCGCACGGTGTCCTCGGTGGGGTAGCCGATCTTCTCGATGACGGACGACACGTGGAACAGCCGGGCGACTTCACGACCCGTGAGTACCGTGGCGAAACCCCAGATCGCGACCAGGGACACCAGCGGCACGAGAAGCAGCGCCACGATCTTCCGGCGGATCGACTTCCCGCGAAAGCGCATGGCCTCCCCCAGCTCGACCCCCACCGGCAGGGGTACAGATGTGCGTCAACAAACGCGGCGAGCCTACTACTGACGCACAGGTAACTCGAAGACCGGTCCGGAAGCCGAACTACCGCACCGGGGGCAAGAGATACGCAGTTGTCCGCTCATGACAGGAGATCATCTCCCGTCTTTCCTCGGCGAGTGCGGGATCGAACCCGGTCGGCCCGGTTGACCAGTTGGCCTGAATTTTGCGTTCGACGGGAATCTTGAGGGTGACTCGTTCGTCGTTCTTCATGGGAGTTGGGGGCGGAATCGGCCACTGGAGCCGCATCCCGCACCCGGGCGGCGTAAAACAGCGCAAGCCGGGCAGCCACTGGGGAGCCGGGTCTTCGGACGCGGGGCGAGCGGTCTGCTGGCGGTGGGGAGTGACACGGTGATGGGCACGGCGGAGCGACAAGAGACGCTGCCGGACGACGGGACGGCGCAGATGACGGCACAGCAGGTCCTCGACGCGCCGGATCTCGACATTCCGACGAACAGGAGTGACGGGGGCAGGGCGGCGCCTTACGAGGGTGCGGCCGGGGCCGACGAGCGCGGCGCGGTACGAGAGGCCCGACAGGAGCCCCGGTACCAGCCGTTGTGGATCGAGGAGCCCGCGCGACGGCGCCGGTTGCCCGATCCGGTGCGGACGTCGGCGGTGCGGGCGGTGCTGATCATCTCCGTGACGCTGATCCAGGCCATGGTGGCCTTCCTGTGCACCATGGCCGGCTCCTGGCTGGCGTTCCCGATGGTGCTGAGCAGTGTCGCCAGCACCGTGGTGGCCACCTGGGGCGCCCTCGACGTCTGGGTGACCCGCCAGGTGTGGAACCAGCGCCACGGCGTGGTGTCGACGCCCAGCAGCACCGCTCGTGCCCTGCGGCGCGAGCGCCGCAGGGCACGGCGACAGGCACGGGTGGCGGAGCGGACCCAGAGGCGGATACGCCGGCAGGGCGGGGCGGGTCAGTTGTCGCATTCCTGACCCCGCGGCGACGACCGTCCGCGGGGGCCGGTCTGTCGCACGGATGGCGCGTTCGGGTCATGTGGCCGACCCGTTCACAGCACGTTCGGTTGCGTTCCCCCACGGACGAGTGCACCGCGGGGATGTCGGTGGTGCAGGACGAGTCCTTCGGGCAGGTGCTCACCGTCGAGCGTTTCACCAGCGAGGACGAGGTGGTGCGCGTCGCGAACGACACCATCTACTGCCTGGCCGGGGCCGTCTGGACCACCGACGAGGCCAAGGCGGCCCGGGTCGCGGGCCGGCTCGGGCTCGGGACGGTCTGGATCAACGACTACCACCCCTGTGTGCCGCAGGCGGAATGGGGCGCGCGCAGGACGACCCCTCGGCCCCGCTCGACGCGCGGCTGCGGGTCAAGGGGATCGAGGGGCCGCGGGTCGCCGACGGGTCCGTCATGCCGGACCTCGTCACCGTCAACCCGTGCGTCACGATGATGATGATCGGCGGGAAGTGCGGGTGGATCTCCCGAAGGAGGACGCCTGATCAACTCCCGGCGGGCGCGGGCCGTTTGAACATCCGCGTCGCCGTGATCTCACTGTGCACCGCCTCCTCCGCCTGGGGCTGCCGTGGCAGTCCCGGGCGGAGGTGTTCCTCCACGCTGATGTACTTCAGGCCCGCCCTCAGGTCGGCGTCGTTGCGCAGCCGGATGACGAGGGGGAACTCGGCGAGCGCGGTCGTGTCGAACAGGCCTGTCGTGTACAGGAGTTGGACCCCGAGCGCATCCGACACGGCTCGCTGGAGCTCCAGCAGGTACGTCGCGTTGGCCCGCCCGATCGGGTTGTCGAGGAAGAGGGTGCCGGCGTGCCGGTGCTTGTCACGTCCCCGGTCGTTGGAGCGCAGGGCCGCCATCGTGCAGTAGAGGGCGATCGCGGCGGTGAGCAACTGCCCGCCGGAGAACACGTCACCCATCTGCCCGACGGGCACGCGCTCGGCTCTCAGTACGGCGTCCGGCTTGAGGATCTCGACGGCCACGCCCTTGGGCTGGAGCGCCGCGCCGACCCCGCGCAGCAGCAGGGACATCCCGTCGCGCCGCAGGTCGGAGTTCTTCTTGACGGCGGCCCGGGTCGCCTCGTCGATGACCTCGCCGAGCCGCTCGGTGAGCGTGGCCTGGTCGGGCTCCTCGAAGCGGATGCGCAGGAACTCCTGGCCCGACCACTCGCCGAGCCCTTCGGGCAGCCTGGACAGCCGCTGGGCGGACCTGAGCGTGGCGAGCGCCGACTCGACGAGCCCCCGGAGACGGTCCACGATCGAGTCCCGGTTCCGCTCCAGCTGCGCCAACTCGTCGGTGAGCACGCGCAGTCGGGGTGCGAAGGCGTCCGCCCACTTCTGGGCGTGCTCGGGCAGCGAGGAGGCGGGGAGCTCGCGGATCTGCTGCCGGGCCGGGGTGCGGACCTGCTCGTAGCGGGTGGAGTTGGCGTGCCGGACGAGGACGTCGCTCGCCTCGCGTACGGCGGCCTCGGCGGCGGACAGGTCGGCGGCACAGCCCCGCAGGGACCGGCGGGCCTCGGCGGCGGACTGCCGGGCCTCCTCCGGGCTGCCGGGATACGCCTCGGTCTCCTCCGGCTCCTCCTCCGGGGTGTGCTCCCGCAGCAGGTCCCGCAACATCGCGGCGATCTCGTCGAAGCCGCCGGCCGCGTCCTCGGCGGCGCGGTGGGCGTCGAGGAGCTCGGCGTGCGCCTCCCGGGCCCGGCTCAGGGCTTCGGTGCGCGAGGCGAGTTCGGTGGTCGCCGTCCGCAGCAGCGCCTGCGCGTGCTCGGCGTCGCGCGGCTGCTGCTCCTCGGGCAGGTCGGTGTGGGCCTCGCCTTCCTCGGGCGCGTTCCGCTCGGCCTCACCGCGCAGGCGGCCCAGCTGCTCGCTCGCGCTGGACATCCGGGTCTCCAGGAGCTGCACCAGTTCGTCGGCGCGGGCGACGGCGGCCTGCCGGGACGGTCCGTCGGAGCCGTCGGGCGACTGGAGCAGCTGCTCCGCGCGCGTGCGGACCTTGTTGCTCAGCCGGTCCAGGTCCGCGCGCGCCGCGCTCTCGTCGCTCTCCGCGCGCGCCTGCTCGGCCCGCAGGTCGGCACCGACGCCGACCTTCTCGTACACCTGTGAGGCGGCCCGGTAGGCCTCCCGGAGTGCGGGCAGGGACGCCCTCGGATCCTCCGCCTCGTTGTCCGGTACGTCATCGGGGGCGCCGGCGATCTCGGAGCGCTCGGCACGCAGCGCACGGGCGGTGCGGCGGGCGTCGTCGGCGGCGCGCTGGGCGGCGCGCCGGTCCTCGTCGGCGGCACGGGCACGGTCCAGGCAGGTCTGGGCGCGGGCCTCCGACTCGGCGGCGTCGTCGGCGAGTTCACGCAGCTTGACCTGCCAGCCGACCCGCTCCCGCAGCCGGAAGGCGAGGCCGGCGAGGGCGTCGGCGGCCCGGCGCGCCTTCTGGGCCGCCTCCTGCCGCTCGTCCCGGACCTGTGCGGCCTCCGCGGCGGTCTCGTCGGCCTCGGCCCGCACGGTCCGTGCCTCGGTCAGCTCGGCTTCGGACTCCTCGGCGAACACCCGGGTGTCCTGGGCGGCCCGGGACAGCTCGAGGAGCCGTCCGGACGGGCAGCCGGCGCGCCAGGAGGTGAGCCGTGCCGCCAGCTCCCGGTCCTTGCCCAGCCGGGCCGCGAGGGCCCTGATCTCCTCGTCCCGCTCGGTGGCCCGCGCGCGCAGCGCCTGCCGTTCCTCGTCGGCGGCGTGCTCGTCGTGCATGGCCGGGTTCGGCGGTACGAGGAAGACGTCGCCGGTGTCCGAGTCGGGTGCCGGGGTGGGGGCGAGCAGGGCGGCCGCCGTACCGACCGCCACGGCGGACCGTGGCAGCAGTGCCGCGTCGCTCAGCGCCTCCCGGGCACGCGCGTGGGTGGCGGGGTCGGTGATGATCACACCGTCGACCAGCTCGGGCCGGGCGGCCAGCACCCGCGCGTGGTCGACGGGGTCGACGGCCTGGGCGAGATAGCGCCAGCCGGGCAGCGCGGGGATGCCGTGCTCGCCGAGGAACTCCACGGTCGCCAGCACGTCCGGGCCGGGCGGCAGCAGTCCGCCTTCACCGAGCGCACCGAGGATACGGGAGTCGTCGGCGGCGGCCGTCCGCAGTTCGAAGAGCTGCCGCTCCGCGGCGGAGACGGCGTCGTCGAGCAGCTCGCGCAGCTCGTCGGCGAAGCGGTCCAGGTCCTCGGGGGTGAGCGCGGGCCGGTCGGCGTCGCCGTCGTCCTGGCGGGGCTGCGGGACCACGGAGGAGCGCGCGTCGGCGCCGGTCAGGCTGAGCAGCTCGGACAGTCGTTCCTCGGCCGCCAGGGCTTCGGCCAGTCGGCGCTCTGCCTCGTAGGAGCGTTCGGCGGCCGTGGCCGCGTCCTCCGCGCGGGCCGCCGTCAGCTCGGCGCGGGACTCGGCCGCCGCGGCCTCACGCGCGTGCTCGGTGGCCCGGCGTGACGCCTCACGTGCGGTGTCCCAGGCGGCCACCGTCGCCTTCTCGGCGTCGCTGGCGGCGAGGGCCGCGCGCGCGGGGTCGGCGTCGGGCGCGCTGTCGTCGAGCCAGCCCGCGCGCACCGCCTCGGCGGTCTCCTGCTCGACCTCGGTCAACCGCTGGCGCAGATGCCCGATCTCGCTGCGGGCGCGCTGTGCCTCGGTCGCGGCGGAGGTCGAGTCCCGGTACGCGCAGTCGCTGACCTCCTGGAGGGCGGCGGACCGCTCCTCCTCCTCGTTGGCGAGGGTCTCGGCGCGCTCCGCGGCCGCGTGCAGGGCCCGTACGAGGTCGACGGCGGCCTTGGCCCGGGCGGCGAGCGCGGGTGCCGCGTCCCGCTCGGCCTCCTGGATCGCGGCGGCCACCCGCGCGACCCGGTCGGCGGCGGCACGGTGGCGCAGCACGGCCTCGGCGGCCTGCCAGGCGGAGTGCAGGGTGCGCGCGTCGGCGAGTTCGCGCTTCTGCGCGGCCGCCGACTTCTCGGCGGCTGCCAGCGCCAACGAGGCGTGCCGGTAGGCCAGTTCGGCCGCGATCAGCGCGCTGCGCTCGCGGGCCCCCTCGGAGTGGGTGACGGCGTACGCGGCGGCGGTGACCCGCTGGGCGAGGTCGGCGGCCCGCACGCGTTCCCGCGCCCCGCGAGCGGACTGCCGCCGGGCCAGGGTCCTGGTACGACGCTCGGCCGCGGAGTGGATGTCCCGCGCGCGGGAGCGGGCCTCGGCCGCCTCGACGATCCGGCCGAGCAGGTCGACGGAACCTGCGGTGAAGTCCCGTTCGGCGATCAGCTCGGCGCGCCGGCCCAGCTTGTTGCCGAAGCCGCTGACCAGGTCGGCGAGGCCGTCGGTGTCGCGGGTGTCGGTGACCGCCCGCAGCAGCAGGTCGGTGAAGTCGGAGTCCTTCTTGACCGCGAAGAGGCCGGCGGCCTCGCCCTCGTCGGCGTTCATCTCCCGCTGGTAGCGGAAGAGTTCGGGGTCGAGCCCGAGGTCCGTGAGGTGTTCGACCCACCGGTCGTGGATCTCCTCCCAGTGCACCTCCAGATGGGGATACGCCTTGCCCGCCTCGGTGATGGCGTCCCTGAAGCCCTTCATGGTGCGCCGCCGGCCCTGCGCGCCCGACTGGCCCTCGACGGACGGCCGCACGGCGGTGGACTCGGCGACCGGGAGGTTGTCCAGGCTCAGTCCGGGCCCGGGCCGGAAGGAGTACCAGGCCTCGGCGAACTTCCGCGGGTCGTTGGAGACCTGGCGTCCCCGCCACTCGCTCGCCTTGCCCACGACGACGCACTCACCGGTCAGCACGTGCTGCCACTCCAGCGCCACGTGTCCGCAGTCGTCGGCGAGCAGGAACTTGCGCAGCACGCCGGAGCTGGCGCCGCCGAGGGTGTTGCGGTGGCCCGGCAGCATCACGGAGAAGATCAGCTTGAGCAGGACGGACTTGCCGCCGCCGTTCTCCAGGAAGAGCACGCCGGCGGGGGCGGGGCGGCGCGGCGGGCCGACGGGCTCGTCCTCGAAGAACTCCGCCTGGGTGGGCGCGGGGTCGGGCACGATGTCGCCCACGCCCCGCAGGTCAAGCACGGTGTCGGCGTAGCGCGCACCGGCGGGCCCGATGGAGTAGAGGCGGACCCGGGACAGCTCGTACATGGCGGACTCTCGTAAGTCTTCGGCAGGTCAGGGGGTCAGGACTGGGCGGGCGAGTGGAAGGGCAGCCCGGCGTCGGCCACCAGTTCCAGGTCGTCGGTGTCCTCGGCGGGCAGCAGGGTCGGTGTCCCGTCGGTGACGGGGACCACGCCCAGCTCCAGCAGCTCGGCCATCGCGGCGCTGCCGGCCATGTCCCGCACCTGGAGCTGGTAGCGGGCCGTGGTGCGGTACGTGCCGCCGTTGTCGTCGCCGGTCCGTTGCAGGAACCCGGACTCGGTGAGGAAGGCTACGGCCTTGCCGACGATGCCGGTGGTAGAGCCGGCGAGCCGGCGCGCGTCCTTGGTGGCGCCGGTCGCGCTGCGTCGGACCCAAATCCGCCAGGCGGCCTCGAGGCCGGGCGCGTCGGTCGCCGGGTCGGTGTTCTCACCCTGTTCCTCGGCGCGCTCCTCCAGGCGCCGGCAGGCCTGCCGGACGAACGCGTCGACGCCGTTGACCGAGACCCGCCCGATGTAGCCGTCGTCGGCGAGGTCCTCCGGCCGCGGGAACGCCATGGCGGCGACGGCGAGATGCGCCAGCCCGTGCAGGAACCGGTCCCCGCCGTCGGCGGACGTACGGCGCGCGTAGTCGCCCATCCGCACGGCGAACACGGAGTCCTCGGCGGCGGTGACGGCCATGCCCGCGCGCGGGGACACCTCCAGCACGACCAGCCCGAGCCCGGTGGCGACGGCGTCGGCGAGCCGCGCGAACGGCGGGTCCTCGCGGTAGCGCCGCAGCAGTTCCGTGTACTCCTGGTCGCGGGCGGGCTGCAGCTTGGGCTGCAGCCCGAAGGCGACCAGCCGAGCCGCGTCGGCGGCGTCGGCGGGAGTGACGGCGGCGCTCACCGGCGGGGCACCGGCCTCCGGCTCACTCCACTCGACGTGCTCAGTCACGACGGCAACTCCTCGAACTTGAAAACGGAGGGGCGGGTTACCCACCCAGGGGCGCGGGGAACTGCGCGGGCGACCACAGCCGGCCCGCAGCCGAAGAACGACATCACGCGGCCTCCGTCCGACCCGCAGCCATCCCCACCGCATCCAACAAGGCCGTTCCCACGATCAGGTCGGCCCCGCCGAACTCCGGATCGTCCAACTCCGTCCCGTCGTCCACGGCGAACAGCAGCTTCTCCTCCCCCTGCCGGTAAGCCGTACCGACCGGCGGACTGGCCGCGTGCACCGCCAGCAGGGCGACGAGATAGGGCAGATCCGGATCCAGCCGACGAGCCTGGGCGAGCAGTCCCGACAGCCTCCGCGGCGCGTCGGCCGGCAGATCGAGCAGCTCCATCGCCGAGGACAGCTGCTCCTCGCTGAACCGGCTGTCGTCCGGCGTCGCGATGAGCTCCGGCTCGGGCATCTCCGCCCCCAGGTGCTCCCGCTCCATCGGCGGCGTCAGCAGTATGTCGACGAGGTCACCCACCCGCACGGACACCGGCGTACGCAGGCCGGTCCCGCGTGCGAAGAAGGCGTCGGTGACCCGGACCGCCTGCTCCAGGGCCAACGGCAGGACGGGCGCGACGAGATGGCCGTACAGGTCGATCCCCGACGTCGTCATCGGCGTCGCGAAGGCCTGCCGGTCCTGTTCGGCGCGGAACAGCGGCCCGGCCTCCAGCAGCCGGGACTGCAGCTGGGTGTGGCGCCGGATGCAGTCCTTGACGATGTCCACCAACTCGGCGGCGCGGCGCTTCTGCTCCGCGTCCTCGGACTCGTCACGCGCCTTGCGGATGTTCGTGAGGATCGCGTTCTCGTGGCGGTACCGGTCGGCGACGTGGTCAAGGGCCTCGGCGATCATGTCGGGCACGGTGTTGAGCCAGTCGACGGCCCGGACGTTGCGCCGGGTCGCGTCCAGCGCTCTGCGCAGGGTCTCCGAGTACTGCACCGTGCGGTACCGGGCCTGCTCGGCAGCCAGCTGGGCGTCGGCGAGACGGCCCCGGCTGATCAGCACCTCCAGCTTGACCTCGGCGGCGATCTGCGCGCTGGTGACGTCGGTGTCGAGGGCGCCCACGAGGACGTTGACGGCCTCGTCCGTCGTGCGGAGGTAGACGGCACCGCCCGGACCCGGCACCTCCTCGATCAGCTTGAAGTCGTAGTCGCGGCGCACATAGGTGCCGTCCGACGCGAACGTGCCGTACACCGCGCGGAAGCCGCGGTCCACGCTGCCGACGTTGATCAGGTTCTCCAGGACCCAGCGGGCCACCCGCTCGTGTTCGGTGACGGGCCGCTGCGGGGCCTGGGCGGCGATGCGCGGGATGAGCCGGGCGACGATCTGGTCGTGGTCGGCGCCGGTGTCGAAGTCCATGTTCAGGGTGACCAGGTCGATGGCCGCGAGGGCCACCTCCGCCATGCCGTACACCGAGTACTCGCCGGCGAGGTTGGACTTGCGTGCGTCGAGGTCGTGCAGCGGCGCGGTGCAGGCGAGCGCGCGCAGCCGCCGCGCCAGGCCCTCGTCGGCGGCCGGGCCCGGCGCGGGGCGCGGCCCCGCGCTGAGCTGGGGCGGAACGCTGTCCGTCGATGCAGGCGAAGTCACGGTGCACAGACTAGGTCCTCGGTCTGACAAGGACCCAAACGACGCGGATCGCCTCCGGCGGGAGGGCCGGGGCAGCCCCGCGTCCCTAAGGGGCGCCGTCCTCGCCGACCCTGCGGCGGTAGACCTCGACCACCCGCCCCAGGGAGTCGGCGAGGTACACCGCGAGCAGCTTCTCCGCCTCGGCCCTGTCGCCGGCCTCGAGCGCCTGGAGGATCTGCCGGTTGCGGGCGAGGTACGGCTCGTGCAGCGCCCTGGGGTCGTCCACCACGTGGAAGGCGAGGCGCAGCTCGGCGAAGACACTGCGCATCAGCTCGTCGGTGCGGTCGCTGCCGGCGAGCGCGACCAGCTCCCGGTGGAAGTGGATGTTGGCCGTGCCCAGCACTTTCCAGTCACCTTCGCGGGCCGCCCGTCGGCCTTCGGCCACAGCCTCCGCGAGTCCGTCGAGGGCGTACGGCGGCTCACCGAGACCCCGTACGACAGCGCACTCGACGAGGGCGCGGGTCCGGTAGATGTCCTCGACGTCCTCCACCGTCAGCACCCGGACGAAGACGCCGCGGTTCAACTCGTGGACGAGCAGGCGTTCATGGGTGAGCAGCCGGAACGCCTCGCGCAGCGTGTTGCGGGAGACGCCGAGCGCGCCGCCGATGCTGTCCTCCGACAGGCGGGTCCCCGGCGGGAAGAACCCCTCGGCGATACGGCTCCTGAGGATGTCCGAGACCCGTTCGGCCGTGCTGGTGCGGCCCAGGAGGGCGCGGTCGTCGGCCAGTCCCGCCAGCTGCTCTGCCATGCCCGGAATTCAATCGCAGATACAAGAACGAAACAACATGGGTATTGAGGGATCGTTCAACGATCCTCTACCTTGCTACGAACGGCGTCGCCTTCCGCACCGCGACGCCACCGGATTCCGCACGGCACGGCTCAGTCCCTCACGCACCCTCCGTCCTCCCTCTGCGAGGTGCCCATGAGCACGACCCCTCCACCGCAGGCCCTGACCACCCAGGCGCAGCCCGCGACAGACGAACGCCCCGCCGACGACGGGGCGTTGGGCTGGCTGCGGGCCCTCGGTCCGCGCGGCCGCCGGGCATTCGCGGGCGCGTTCGGCGGCTACGCCCTGGACTCCTACGACTACTTCACCCTGCCGCTGAGCATGGTCGCGCTGGCCGCCTACTTCGGGCTGGACAGCGGCCAGACGGGCCTGTTCACCACCGTCACCCTCGTGGTCTCCGCGATCGGCGGCGCCCTGGCGGGCGTGCTGGCCGACCGGATCGGACGCGTCAAGGCGCTGATGATCACGGTGATCACCTACGCGGTCTTCACGGTCGCCTGCGGCTTCGCGCCCAACTACGAGACCCTGCTGGTCTTCCGTGCCCTGCAGGGCCTCGGGTTCGGCGGCGAGTGGGCCGTCGGCGCGATCCTGGTCGCCGAGTACGCGAGCGCCAAGCACCGGGGCCGCACCCTGGGCGCGATCCAGAGCTCCTGGGCGGTCGGCTGGGCGCTCGCCGCGATCATGTACACGCTGGTCTTCTCGTTCGTCGGCGACGACCTGGCCTGGCGGATCATGTTCTGGACGGGCGCGCTGCCCGCACTGCTGGTCATCTGGATGCGGCGCCGGGTGCAGGACGCGCCGGAGGCGATCGCCGTACGGGAGCGGAGCACCCAGAGGGGCTCGTTCGCGGCGATCTTCAAACCCGGCATGTTGCGCACGACGTTCTTCGCCGTCCTGCTCTCCACCGGCGTCCAGGGCGGCTACTACACCCTCGCCACCTGGGTGCCGACCTACCTCAAGACCGAACGCGGCCTGTCCGTCGTCGGCACCGGCGGTTACCTGACGTTTTTGATCTCCGGCGCCTTCCTCGGCTACCTCACCGGCGGCTACCTCACCGACCGGCTGGGCCGCCGCCGCAACATCTGGCTCTTCGCGCTGCTGTCGGCCGTGTGCATCCTGGCGTACGCGAACATCCCGAGCGGCGCCAACACCCTGCTCCTGGTGCTCGGTTTCCCGCTCGGGTTCTGCATGTCGGCGATCTTCAGCGGCTTCGGGTCCTTCCTGAGCGAGCTGTATCCGACGGCGATCCGCGGCACCGGACAGGGCTTCACCTACAACACCGGCCGCGCGGTGGGAGCCGTCTTCCCCACCACGGTCGGCTTCCTGGCCGACAGCTGGGGTGTCGGTGGCGCGCTGGTCTTCGGCGCGATCGGCTACGGACTCGCCGCCCTGGCGCTGCTGGGGCTGCCGGAGACCCGCGGAAGGGAACTCACGTGAACCGCACGGAAGACCGCCCTCGCACGATGACGAACGACCTCCCCCTCACCCTCGTCGACGACCACGCGCACGCGTGGAGCCCGCGGGACGCCCGGACCCGCTTCCGCGCCGGGCTCACGGGCCCCACCGCCGGGGTCGCGGCGGGCCACACCCAGGTCAACCTGATCTCGGTGCCCGCCGACTGGGCCTACGACATGCTGCTGTTCTGCCAGCGCAACCCCAAGCCCTGCCCGGTGCTCGACGTCACCGACGCCGGCTCCTGGAGCACCGTCCTCGCGGACGGCGCCGACCTGCGCACCGACCTGCCCCGCTACCGGGTGTGGCAGGACGGCGAGTTGGTGGACGAACCGACGGACGTGCGCGCGTACTGGCGCGGGGACCTGGTGTCGTTCCTGATCGGCTGCAGCTTCACGTTCGAGTGGGCACTGTCCGAGGCGGGGGTGCCGATCCGGCACGTCGAGCAGGGCCGCAACGTCCCGATGTACGTGACCAGCCGCGAGTGCCGGCCGGCGGGACGGCTGCACGGCCCCGTGGTGGTGTCCATGCGGCCGGTGCCGCCCCAGCACCTGGCGGCCGCCATCCGGGAGAGCAGTCTGCTCCCGGCGGTGCACGGCAGCCCCGTACACTGCGGCGACCCGTCGGCACTGGGCATCGACGACCTCGCCAGTCCCGACTTCGGTGAAGCGGTGGAGGCCGAACCGGACGACATCCCGGTGTTCTGGGCCTGCGGAGTGACCCCGCAGGCCGCGGTGACGGCCTCGCGCCCGCCGTTCGCCATCACCCACGCACCGGGCCAGATGTTCCTCACCGACGCCCGCGACGAGCAGTACCGCGTGGCCTGAGAAGTCCCTTCAGAAGGAGAGACGAAGGATCCATGACGTCCATCGATCTGAACGCCGACCTCGGCGAGGGCTTCGGGCGCTGGCGGCTGACCGACGACGAGCAACTGCTGACCGTCGTCACCAGCGCCAACGTGGCCTGCGGCTTCCACGCCGGGGACGCGGCCACCATGCGGCGGGTGTGCGAGCTGGCGGCCGGGCGCGGGGTGCGGATCGGCGCCCAGGTGTCCTACCGGGACCTGGCGGGGTTCGGGCGGCGCGCGATGGACGTGCCGCCCGCCGAACTGGCGGCCGAGGTGGCCTACCAGATCGGCGCCCTGGAGGTGTTCGCGCGGGCGGCCGGCTCACGCGTGTCGTACGTCAAACCGCACGGGGCGCTCTACAACCGGCTCGTGCGCGACGAGGAACAGGCCGGCGCGGTCGTGGAGGGCGTCCTCCTCGCGGACGCCGCCCTGCCCGTCCTCGGACTGCCCGGCTCGCGGCTCCTGGAGCTGGCCGGCAAGGCGGGGCTGCCGGCCGTCACGGAGGCGTTCGCGGACCGGGCGTACACCGATGAGGGCACGCTCGTCCCGCGCGGTGAGGACGGCGCCGTACTCACCGATCCCCAGGCCGTGGTGGAGCGTTCGGTGGGCCTGGCCCGCCTCGGCAGGGTCGTCTCGCGCTCCGGGGCGTCCGTGGAGGTACGCGCGCGCTCCCTGTGTCTGCACGGGGACACGCCCGGCGCGGTGGACCTGGCACGCCGGGTCCGGGAACAGCTGGAGACGTCGGGCGTCCGGGTGGAGGCCTTCGCATGAGGGCGCTGCCCGTCGGTGACGGTGCCCTGCTCGTCGAGGTGGCGTCGGGCGACGAGGCCCAGGCCCTGCACGCGGAGTTGCTGCGCCGGCGCGCGGAGGGCTCACTGTCGGTGCGTGAGATCGTCCCCGCCGCCCGCACGGTCCTCCTGGACGGCCTCGCCGACCCGGCCCGCCTGGCGTCCGAACTGACGGCCTCCGCAGTCCCACCGGCGCCCCCGCGCGCGGTGGACGTGATCGAGCTGCCGGTGCGCTATGACGGCCCCGACCTGGCCGACGTCGCCGCCCACTGGGGCGTCCCCGAGGAGGAGGTGGCTCGCGTTCACGCCGCCACCGAGTTCCGTGTCGCCTTCTGCGGATTCGCCCCCGGCTTCGGCTACCTCACCGGCCTGCCGTCCCGCTACGACGTCCCTCGCCGGGCCACCCCACGCACGGCCGTCCCGGCGGGCTCGGTCGGGCTGGCGGGCCCGTACACGGGCGTCTACCCGCGCTCGTCACCGGGCGGCTGGCAGCTGATCGGCACCACGGACGCCGTCCTGTGGGACCACGCGCGCGTACCGGCCGCCCTGCTGTCACCGGGCACGCGCGTGCGCTTCGTTCCCAGCGGGCCCACAGGACCGGCGGGCGCGGCATGACGGACCGCGCGCTGTCGGTCGTACGCGCCGGAGCGCTCACCACCGTCCAGGACCAGGGCCGCCCCGGACACGCCCACCTCGGTGTCCCCCGTTCCGGCGCCCTGGACGGCCCGGCGGCCGCGCTCGCCAACCGGCTCGTCGGCAACGGACCCGATGCCGCCGTCCTGGAGACCACGCTCAACGGCTGCGCGCTACGGCCCCGTTCGACGGTCACCGTGGCCGTGACGGGCGCCCCTTGTGCGGTGGCCGTCGACGGGCGCCCGGTCGCCTGGGGCGCCCCGGTGCGCGTGCCCGCCGGAGCACTCCTAGAGGTCGGACCTGCCGTCACCGGAGTACGCGGCTACGTGGCCGTCTCCGGCGGTGTCGCCGTGGAACCGGTACTGGGCAGCCGTTCCACGGACCTCCTGTCGGGACTGGGCCCCCCACCGCTCACGGACGGCACGGTGCTGCCCCTGGGGAGCCCCGAGGCGCTCCACGCGCGCGTGGGCCTCGCCCCCCAGCCGGCACCCCCGGCCGAACTCGTCCTGCGGGTGACGCCGGGCCCGCGCCACGACTGGTTCACGCCGCAGGCCGCCAGGACCTTCACCTCGTGCGTCTACCGGGTGTCGTCCGCGAGCAACCGCATCGGACTGCGCACCGAAGGGCCCGCCCTCGATCGGGCCCTGCCCGGCGAACTCCCCAGCGAGGGCATGGTGCTGGGGGCCGTCCAGGTCCCGCCCGACGGCAGGCCCGTGGTCTTCCTCGCCGACCACCCGACCACCGGGGGCTACCCGGTGATCGCGGTGGTCCGCGCGGCCGACCTCCCGGCCGCCGCCCAGGCCGTGCCGGGCACCCCGGTGCGCTTCGTGGCCGTCCGGCGCCGGTGAACCTCGTACCTGGGCGCCGAGGGTGAACCTCCTGAAGCGGCAGGCCGCTGAACCTCTAAGCAGCGTCCGGCTGTTGCTCAGACCACGCCACCGACAGCGCCGCCAGCGCCGCGGACACCGCCGCGGACGCCCGTAGATCCAGCCGGGTGCTCGTGCCACGCGCGCGGTGCCGCAGTTCGTCGGCGGCGAGCGTCAGGAGCTGGGGCAGCAGGTCCGTGCACCGCCGGGCCACCCAGCCGGTGCCGGCGGTGGCCAGCCACCGCAGGTTCGCCGATCTGGTGGGCGCGGGGAACTCGGGCTCGGGTGAGGGCGGCATCCCGGTCGCGAGGCCGTGCCCCGCCAGCAACGCGTGGAAGCGCACGGCGAGTTGCCGGTGTCCCCGCTCTCCCGGATGCAACCGGTCCGCGCTCCACATCGCGCGGTCCGTGAGCCAGGCGCCCTCGGACGCGTGCAGGTGCACGGCGCCGTACCGCTCGGACAGCGCGTGCACCACGGAGTTGACCGCGCGCTGCCGCCGGGCCAGTGGACGGGCCAGGGCGCCCGGCAGCCCGAGACTGGCACCGGGGTTTGGCAGACAGGCCGTGAGCAGGACCGCGCCCTGCTCGGTGAGGGCCGAGTACACCGTGTCCAGGCGCGCGGCGACGGCCTGGATGTCGAAGGTGCGGCGCAGGGTGTCGTTGACGCCGACGACGACGGACGCGACGTCCGGCCGCAGGGCCAGGCCGGCGGGCAGCTGGCGCTCCAGCACGTCACGGGTCTGCGCCCCGCTCACCGCCAGGTTGGTGAACTCCACCGGCCGCTCGGCGATCCCGCCGGCGAGCAGCGCGGCCCACCCGCGCCACCCCTGCGCGACGGGATCGCCGACTCCCTCGGTCAGCGAGTCGCCGAGGGCCGCGAACCGCTGCGGTCTCATGTCGCGCCCCTGGGCGCGACGGACCGCACGGAGGGCACCGTGTCGTGCGCGTCGAGGAACGCCGCTACGGCCGTGTCCCACCCGAAACACTCCGCACGCGCGCGTGCGGCCTCCCGCCGCTCCCGCACGGCCTGTCCGAGAAGCATCTCCACGGCGTCCGCGAAGGCGCCCCCGTGGTCGGCCGCGACGGCCCCTGCGCAGCCGATCACCTCGGGCAGCGCGGACGACGCGCTGGCCACGACGGGCGTGCCGCAGGCCATCGCCTCCAGGGCGGCCAGCCCGAACGTCTCGGCGGGCCCCGGTGCCAGGCACACGTCGGCGGAGGCCTGGAGCGCGCCCAGCAGCCCACGGTCGGCGACGTACCCGAGGAAGGTCACCGGCAGCCCGCGCTCGCGCGCCCGCTGCTCCAGCCGCGGCCGCAGCGGCCCGTCCCCGGCCACCACCAGCACGGCCCGCCGCCCACGCCGTACGAGCGCCTCCAGGGCGTCCAGCGCGGTCCCCGGGCGCTTCTCCACGGACAGCCGGGTGCAGGTCACCAGCAGGACCTCGCCCTCGCGCGCGTACCGGGCGCGCAGCCCGGGGTCGCGCAGCGCGGGATGCCGTTGCACCAGGTCGACGCCGAGCGGCGCCCGTACGACGTTGCGGGCCCCGATCCGCACGAACTCCCGCTCGGCGAACTCCGTGGTGCACACCACGCGCGCGTACGTGTGCGCCGTACGGACGTTGAGGGCGTCGGCGGTGCGACGGGCCGCCCCCTCGGACAGTCCCCAGGTGCGCAGCACGCCGTCGGCGGTCTCGTGGGAGACCATCACGGCCGGGACCCGGGCGCGCCGCGCCCACCTGCCGGTCCACCGGAGCGTCGTGCGGTCGGAGACCTCCAGGCGGTCAGGGCCCAGCTCCTCCAGCAGCCCGGCGACACGCCGCCGGTCGGTGAGGACGCGGTAGCCGCCGGTGCCCGGGAGCAGCGGGCCGGGCAGGGTGATCACCCGTCCCTGCTCGGTCTCCCGGTCGCTGGCGCGCTCACCGGGCACGATCAGCACGGGCTCGTGTCCCGCCGCCCGGTAGCCCTTGCCGAGCTCGCGCAGCGCGGTGCGCAGACCGCCCGAGGCGGGCGCCACGAAGTTCGCGAGGCGGACCAGCCGCAGCGACCGGCCGCTCATGCCGCCACCACCGTCGTCTGCCGCGCGCCGAGCACATCCTCGTAGTGCCCGACCAACTGGTCGCCGACGGCTGCCCAGGTGCGCCCCTCGACCGTCGCGCGCGCGGCGGCGCCGAACGCGGCGCGCAGACCGGGGTCGGCGGCCATGGACCACACGGCGTCCCGTACGGCGTCGGGGTCGCGCGGCGGGACCAGGAGCCCGGTGCGCCCGTGAGCGACCAGGTCGAGCGGGCCGCCGGCCGCGGGCGCGACGACGGGCACCCCGCTGGCCATGGCTTCCTGCACGGTCTGGCAGAAGGTCTCGAAGGGGCCGGTGTGGGCGAAGACGTCCAGGGAGGCGAAGATCCGGGCGAGTTCGTCGCCGGTGCGGCGGCCCAGGAAGACCGCGCCGGGCAACGCCTGGTCCAGGCTCGGCCTGCTCGGGCCGTCGCCGACGACCACGACCCGGACACCGTCCAGGCGGCAGACGCCGGCCAGCAGTTCGACCTGCTTCTCGGGGGCGAGCCGGCCGACGTAGCCGACGATCAGTTCGCCGTCGGGGGCGAGTGCGCGGCGCAGCGCCTCGTCGCGGAGTTCGGGCCGGAAACGGGCGGTGTCCACGCCCCGCGCCCACAGCCGTACCCGGGGCACGCCGTGCGCCTCCAGGTCGTGCAGGGCCGCGCTGGACGGGGCGAGGGTGAGGTCGGCGGCGGTGTGGACGGAGCGGATGCGGCGCCAGGCGGCCGCCTCGCCCGCGTGGACGTAGGTGCGGGCGTATCCGGCGAGGTCGGTCTGGTAGACGGCCACGGCGGGGACACCGAGTCGGGCGGCGGCTGCCATGCCGCGGACGCCGAGGACGAAGGGGCTGGCGAGGTGGACGACGTCGGCACGGTGCTCGACGATCGCCGCGGCCACGCGTCGGCTGGGGAGGGCGACGCGGACCTGGGGGTAACCCGGGAGCGGCAGGGAGGGGACACGGACGACGGGGCACGGCGCCAGGGCATCGGCCCCGGGCCCGGCACCGGCCGCGGTGGCCGGCGCGACGACGAGCGGGAGGTGACCGCGATCCACGAGGTGCCGGGCGGTCTGGAACGCGCAGTGGGCCACGCCGTTCACGTCGGGGGGAAAGGATTCGGTCACGATGACGACACGCATAAGGGTGTTGTCTCCGTGCTGGACGTGGCCGCGTCAACGTGGATCTTTCCGGACGAGGAACGTCCCGTGAGCGTTGCGCTGCGCACCCGCGCAGGTCAGGCCGTGTCCACGCGCCCCTGACCCGTGGGTCACCCCGAGTTCACCCGGTGCGCGCGACCGCGCCCGGCGAGTTCGGAGGGCGGGCTCCCCCGTGCCCGGATTCCGACCCGGCCCGCAGCGGACCGACACCGCTCTCACATGGCGGCCGCGTCCGGTCCGATCCGGCTGCGTACGGCGGTCTGGACCTCGGCCTCCTCGGCCGGATCCGCGGCGAGGCGCCGCAACCGCTCGACGACCCGGGTGTCTCCGGTCTCGGCGTGCCGGGCGGCGATCTCGCGGGTGGTCTCCTCGCAGTCCCAGAGGCACTCGACAGCGAAGCCGGTGGCGAAGGAGGGGTCGGTGGCGGCGAGGGCGCGAGCGGCCCGGCCGCGCAGATGGGACGAGGCGGTCTCGCGGTAGACGTGCCGGAGCACGGGCGCGGCGCACGTGATGCCCAGCCGTCCGGTGCCGTCGACGAGGGTCCACAGGGTGGGTGCGTCGGGGCCCTCGCCACGCACCGCCTCCCTGAGGGCGGCGAGGACGAGTTCGCTGTCCTTGGAGCCGCCCAGACAGGCGAGCATGCGGGCGGCGGCACCGCCGAGGGGATCGGGGCGTCGGGCCCAGCCGCGCGCCCGGTCGACCGCGGCGATACTGCGCATGCGTTCGAAGGCGTCGACGGCGGCGTCCACCACGACCGCCGAGCCGGTGACCACGGCGACCTCGATCAGTTCGAGGGCGGCCGGATCGTCGCTGTCGGCGAGATAGCGCAAGGCGGTGCAGCGGGCTCCGTCGGTGCCGTCCTCGGCGGCCCGGAGGATCTCCGGCCGGTCCTCGGGGCCGGCAACGGCCGTGAGACAGCGGGCGGCGGGGACATGGAGGGCGGCGCCGCGTTCCATGCCTTGCTGGGCCCACTCGAAGACCGCCTGCACACTCCACCCCGGCCGGGGCCCGGATGGTCGCATCTGCCGCTGCCAGCGGTCGAAGGAGCCGGCTTCCTGAGCGGCACGCACGCGCGTGGCGACGGATTCGCGCGGATCGTCGGCCCACAGCCGCCAGGGCCGGGGCTCGAAGGCGTCGCGCACGACGGCAGCCAGTTCGGCCTCGCCCTCGGGATCGGTCGCGAAGCGCGCCAGGACGGGTGCCGCGAGGGCACGCAGTCCGGCGTCGTCGTCGCGCAGCGCCAGTTCGTCCAGGGCCCAGGCCCAGTTGGAGCCCGAGGCGGCGTACCTGCGCAGCAGTTCGAGCGCGTCCCGCCTGCCGTACGAGGCGAGGTGTCCGAGGACCGCGAGGGCGAGCCCGGTGCGGGACTCCTCGGTGTCCAGGGTGTCCTCGACGTCGAAGAGGTGGGCCTCGATCTCGTCCAGCTCGCCGTTCAGGTCGAGGTAGAGACGGGCGTAGTAGAGGGAGCGGTTCTCCACCTGCCAGTCGTGGCGGGGATCGCGCAGCACGCAGTGGTTCAGCGCCGCGAGCGCTTCGGCGCGCGGTGCGGTGAGCGCGTGCAGAGTGCCGTCGCCGCGGCCCCGCTGGAGCAGGCCGAGCAGCGTACCGCTGGGCGCTATGACCGGATCGAACATGGGAAACAGCCTCACATCAAGCGTCGACGCAACCGGGATCCTGCATTACCTGGCCGCGTGACAACACGTCGGGGCGCCCGCCGTTTCCTGCTTGCTGTAAGCCATCTTCCTCTGCCTCTCGTCGGTGGCCCATGCGGACCGTCACGGCCCGCGCGGTGCGGCATCACCTGCCCGGCCATCGCGTCCGTGAATCACGACGTCATGATGACTCGGCAGTTCCATCTGCCGCGACCGAAATTTCGGCGGCCTGTTACCGCCTCCCCCGTTTTCCGTGTCCGCCCTGGTCAGAGCGGGCGTGTCAGTGTGCGTTGAACAGTTCGAGCAGCTGTGTCTTACCGAACATCCGGGCGGTGTCGACGGCCGACGGGGTTCCCGCGGCAGGGTCGGCGCCACCCTCCAGAAGTGCCTTGATGACGTCCCCCTCGCCCTTGAAGACGGCCCCGGCGAGCGGGGTCTGGCCTCGGTCGTTGATGCGGTCGCCCTCGGCGCCCCGGGCAAGGAGGGCGCGGACGGTGCCGGCGTGACCGTGGTAGGCGGCGAGCATCACCAGGGAGTCGCCCCGGTCGTTGGTGAGGTTGGCCGGAACGCCCGCGTCGACGTACGCCACGAGCGCCTCGGTCTGCCCCTGCCGGGCCAGATCGAAGATCTTGGTCGCCAGCTCCACGACCTCGGGGTCGGGGGCTTCGCTCATCGGACCGTCCGCCTCTCAGTACAACCGTTCAGGTGAATCGCCAGGGTACTGGCTCGCGCGGCACATGACCCGATGTGCCGGAGGTAAAGATCACCGCAGACCCGGCCGGGCGCAAGAGGGCGGCGCAGGAGGGTCCAAGACGGCTCCGCCACCTGGGGGAAATCTCCAGAAAATCACTCAGTTGCACCTTTTATCGTATGGATACATCCTGTGATCCTGGAAGTACTCATGGTGACTGTCCCCACGAACCAGGAGAACCCAAATGATCCTGTCCATCTCAGGTGTCGTCCTTCTCGGCATCATCGTCTTCCTCTTCTTCAAGAAGGACGGACTCAAGGCCTCCCACGCCTTGGTGGCCGCGCTCTTCGGCTTCTACCTGGCCAGCACGGCCATCGCCCCGAGCATCAAGGCCGGCGGCGAGAGCCTCGCGAGCCTCCTCGGCGGAATCAAGTTCTGACGCCCGTCCCGTCCGTACGCACCATCAGGAGACAGCTGTGGCCCGGCGCCCCCTCCCCCGCATCCTGAGCACAGGCAGCGCGCAGATCGCCCGGAGCCGGGAGCTGGCCCGGACGGCGGCAGACAGCGCCACCGACGTCCTCCACCCACTGATCACGATCACTCGCGGTCTGCGCCGGCTGGCCTCGGCCGGGCGGCGCAAGTGGGCCGACACCCCCAAGGACAAGCGCGGTCCGCTGCTCTTCCTGGTGGCGTCGGTGATCCTGGTCGTGGCGCTCGTGCCGTACGGCCCGCTGCTCGCCGTCATCACCCTGATGACGGCGGCAGCATGGCAGGGCCGCGACCGCGGGCAGCCGGATTCCGACGGCCCCGACGAGTCGCAGATCCAGCGCCTCCAGGCGCTCTACGAGGCCCTGGTGCCGTACTTCTCGGCGGCCGAGGACCCGGCCCCGCTCTATTCCCACGGCGGCGAGTGGGAGAAGGCCTTCCCCGCGTACGACTTCGACGGCAGCGGCCGCATCACCCACCTGCTGATCAGCTACCCGGCGTACTTCACCGACGGCGAGGCGGAGTCCCGCGCCCGGATCGAGCAGTTGCTGCACGCCAAGTCAGGCCGCGACCGCGAGTACCACTTCGCGTGGGACGAGGAGGGCAACCAGCTCACGGTGACCGTCCTCGCTCCACTGCCCGTCGACATCGCCGCGCAGCGCTTCGTCACCTCCCCCGGCGAGACGGTCCTCGGCTTCACCGACCCCACCCAGGTCCGGCGCACGCTTCCGCTCGCCTACGGCGAGGAACAGCGGGACGTGCCGCCGGTCGTCTGGCGCACCGGTATCCGCTCCACCGAGCCGCACCTGCTGGTCATGGGCCAGCCGGGCACCGGCACCTCCACCCTGCTGCGTTCCATCGCCCTGCAGGCCCTCCAGCACGGCGATCTCGTGATCGTCGACGGCGGCGCCACCGGTGAGTACGCCTGCCTGACCGGCCGGGACGGCGTCCTCGCGGTGGAGTGCGGGCTGGCCGGGGCGCTGGCGAGCCTGGAGTGGGCGGCCACCGAGACGGAGCGCCGCCTGATCGCGGTCAACCACGCCCGTCAGGCGGGCCACCCGCCGCCGGACGACACCAAGCGTCCCCTGTGGATCCTCCTGGACCGTCCGAGCGCCTTCGCCCACGTGGCCGCCGCGGACGGCCGCAAGGACCCGCAGTCCCTGCTCCAGGTCCCGCTCCGGCACGGCCGCGCGGCGAACGTGACGGTGGTCGTGGCCGACCAGTTCGACAGCGCGGACGTCCTGACCGACGCCGTGCGCCAGCACACGCGTGCGCGTGTCGTCCTCGGCCCGGCCACGACCGACCAGCTGACAGCGGTCCTGGGCGCGCTCCCGCGCACCACCCCGGTCACCGAGGTCCCGCCCGGTCGCGGCTACGCCCGCCTCGGCACCGGCCCGGTCCACCGGCTCCAGGTCCCGGCCACCCCGGACCCGTACGACGACGCGACCAGCGACGCCGACCGTCAGGCGGTACTCGACCTGCTGCCGCCGCGCACGACGCCGGCGGACGGCGAGAACCTGCCGGAAGCCCTTCCGACGGACGGCGGCGTACTGACGAAGGCGGTGCCCATGGACGGCGAGGCCGTGCCGGAGGCAGTGCCCATGGACGCCGAGAGCCTCCCGGAGACGGTTCCGGCGGACGCCGAGAGCCTGCCGGAGGCGTTGTCGGCCAAGGCCGCCATGGCGGAGAAGACGCCGTCGTAGCCGCGCCCGAGGCATTCGGGGCCCCTTACGCCACGAACGTACGAGGGCCCCTCACGCCACGAACGTACGCGGGGCCTCCCCGCCCCCGGCCTTCCCGCTCTCCACCAGCCGGGCCGCCGCAGCGAGCCGCGCCGCCGCCTCCTCGGCCACCGCACCCCCCACGGTGAACGGCAACCGCACATACCCCTCGAACGCCCCGTCGACCCCGAACCGCGGCCCCGACGGCACCCTGACGCCCACCCGCTCCCCCACCTCCGCGAGCCGTGACCCGGACAGCCCGCCCGTCCGCACCCACAGGGTGAGCCCGCCCTGGGGCACCTCGAACTCCCACTCCGGCAGCTCCCGCCGGACCGCGGTCACCAGCGCGTCCCGGTTGTCCCGGGCCTGACTGCGCCGCACCTCCACCGCCTGCGCCCAACCCCCCGTACTGAACAGCCAGTTCACCGCCAGCTGCTCCAGCACCGGCGTGCCCAGATCGGCGTACGCCCGCGCGGCGACCAGGCTGCGGATCACGTCCGGAGCGGCACGCACCCACCCGATCCGCATCCCGGCCCAGAAGGCCTTGCTGGCCGACCCGACCGTGACGACCGTCGAGCCGGCGGGGTCGAAGGCGCAGACGGGCCGCGGCATCTCGACCTCCGGGTCCAGCCACAGCTCGCTCATCGTCTCGTCGGTGACCAGCACCGTCCCGGCCGACCGGGCCGCCTCCACCAGCCGACGCCGCTGGTCGTCGTCGGCGAGCGCGCCGGTCGGGTTGTGGAAGTCGGCGACGACGTAGGCGATCCGAGGGGCGGCGTCCCGCAGGACCTGCCGCCAGCGGTCCATGTCCCAGCCGGTCAGCCCCTCGGCCATCGCGACGGGCACCAGCCGGGCGCCCGCCTCCCGCATCAGCTGCAGGATGTTGGCGTACGAGGGCGATTCGACGGCGATGCGCTCACCGCGGCCCGCGAAGAGATGGCAGATCGCGTCGATCGCGCCCATCGCGCCGGTCGTCACCATGATCTGCTCGGGCATCGTCGGGATCCCCCGCGCGGTGTACCGCTCGGCGATCATCGCGCGCAGTGCGGGCAGCCCGGCCGGATAGTCGCCGTGCGTGTGGGCGTACGGCGGGAGCTCCTCCAGGGCGCCCTGCACGGCCCGGGTCAGCCACGGCTCCGGGGCCGGGAGCGCCGCGCAGCCCAGATCGATCATCGAGCCGAGGGCCTCCGGGGGCAGGGGTTCCAGGCCGCGCGCGGGCAGCGGGTTGCCGGCCGGGACCGCCGTCCAACTGCCGGCACCACGCCGGGACTCCAGGAACCCCTCGGCGCGCAGCGCCTCGTACGCCGCCGCGACCGTCGTACGGCTGACGGACAGGGAGAGCGCCAGCTCTCGCTCCGCGGGCAGCCTGGCGGCGACCGGGACCCGGCCCTCGAGCACCAGCAGCCGGATGCCGTCGGCCAACGCCCGGTAGGCGGGCGGACGGCGCGTCCCCGGACCGGCCGGGCGGTCCTGCTGGGAGTTGAGCAGCCGGGCGAGCTGCGCGGCCCCCATCGCCGAAGTCCACTGCCCCATGGAAATCAGTCCACCTTCCCGGAATTGGCCATGGATGAAGTTTCCACCCAAGCCACATGGTGGCACGGGTCAGGCCACTGCCACCACACAGGAGGAACCACTTGTCCACGAAGAGCCCGAGCCGTCTCGGGCGCCGGTTGATCCAGCTGTACGTCGGGCTGGCACTGTACGGGGCGAGTTCGGCGCTCCTCGTCGAGTCGGGGCTGGGCCTGGAGCCCTGGAACGTGCTCCACCAGGGCCTGGCCGAACTCACCGGCTTGTCGATCGGCGTGGTGTCGATCCTCGTGGGCGCGGCGGTGCTGCTCCTGTGGATCCCACTGCGCCAGCGCCCCGGGCTCGGCACGGTCTCCAACGTCTTCGTGGTCGGCGTCGCCATGGACGGCACGCTCGCCGCCCTCCCCGAGGCGCACACCCTCACCGTGCGGATCCCGCTCCTGCTCACCGGGATCCTCCTCAACGGTGTGGCCACCGGCCTCTACATCTCGGCCCGCTTGGGACCGGGGCCGCGGGACGGGCTGATGACCGGCCTGCACCAGCGCACGGGACGCTCGACCCGGCTGACGCGGACGGCTGTCGAGGTGGCGGTCGTGGTGACCGGCTTCGCGCTGGGCGGCACCATCGGCATCGGCACCCTGCTGTACGCGGTCTCGATCGGACCGCTCGCCCAGATCTTCCTGCGCGTCTTCGCCCTCCCGTCGGCATCCGAAGGCAGCACGGTCGTTGCCGGCGGGCAACCGCGGCAGGCGATACTTCGACCGTGACCCCGCGGATACGCCACCCCTACCTCGACCATCCCGGTCCGATCGCCTTCGCCCACCGCGGTGGCGCCGCGGACGGCCTGGAGAACACCGCGCTGCAGTTCCGGCGCGCGGTCGAGGCGGGGTACCGATATCTGGAGACCGACGTCCACGCCACCGCGGACGGCAGGCTCGTCGCCTTCCACGACACGACCCTGGACCGGGTGACGGACGGGGCCGGCCGGATAGCCGACCTGCCCTTGACGGAGGTGCGGCACGCACGCGTGGCGGGCAGGGAACCGGTACCCCTCTTCGAAGAGCTGCTGGAGGCCTTCCCCGAGGCGCGCTGGAACGTCGACGTGAAGGCGGAGCCGGCACTTCTGCCCCTCCTCGACCTGATCGAGCGCACCGACTCCTGGGACCGCGTCTGCGTCGGCTCGTTCTCCGAGGCCCGGCTGGTCCGCGCCCAGCGGCTGGCCGGGCCGCGCCTGGCGACGTCGTACGGCACCCGCGGGGTCCTCGGCCTGCGGCTGCGCTCCTGGGGCCTGCCGTCGGCGGTCCGCCGCTCCGCGGTCGCCGCGCAGGTGCCGGAGGTCCAGTCGGGCATCCAGGTGGTCGACCCCCGCTTCCTGCGCACCGCGCACGCGCTCGGGCTCCAGGTGCACGTGTGGACGGTGAACGAACCCGAGCGCATGCACCGGCTCCTGGACCTGGGAGTCGATGGCATCATGACCGATCACATCGACACACTGCGCAAGGTCATGGAGGACCGGGGCATCTGGGTCTGACCCGTCCCGTTTCCAGCCCGCGCACGGCACCTTCACGGGGAAGCGAGGGCACGGGTGGGCACCGACACCGTGCGGGCGGGTTCGGCGGACGAGGCCGCCGAACGGCGGCGCGAACAGCGTGGCTGGTACTTCTACGACTGGGCCTGCTCCGTCTACTCGACGAGCGTGCTCACCGTGTTCCTCGGCCCCTATCTCACCTCGGTCGCCAAGTCCGCGGCGGACGCGGACGGCTTCGTGCACCCGCTGGGGATCCCGGTGCGGGCCGGTTCCTTCTTCGCGTACTCGGTGTCCCTGTCGGTGATCGCGGCCGTGCTGGTGATGCCCCTGGTGGGCGCGGCCGCCGACCGCACCGGCCGCAAGAAGCCCCTGCTGGCGGCCGCCGCCTACACGGGGGCCGCGGCGACCACGGGCATGTTCTTCCTCGACGGCGACCGCTACCTGCTCGGCGGCGCCCTGCTGATCGTCGCCAACGCCGCCCAGTCGGTGGCGATGATGCTCTACAACTCCTACCTGCCGCAGATCGCCCCGCCCGAGGAACGCGACGCCGTCTCCTCCCGGGGCTGGGCCTTCGGCTACGCGGCGGGCGCCCTGGTCCTCGTCGCCAACCTGGTCCTCTACACCGCCCACGACTCCTTCGGGCTCTCCGAGAGCGCCGCGGTCCGCATCTGCCTGGCGTGTGCGGGTCTGTGGTGGGGCGCCTTCGCGCTCATCCCGCTGCGCCGGCTGCGTGACCGGCGCAACGAGACGAGCAAGGCGACCGCCCCCGGAGTGCGGCAGCTCGCCGCGACCGTCCGCGACATGCGCCGCCACCCGCTGACCCTGGCCTTCCTGCTGGCGTACCTCGTCTACAACGACGGCATCCAGACCGTGATCTCGCAGGCGTCGGTCTACGGCTCCGAGGAGCTCGGTCTCGGGCAGTCCACGCTCATCGGGGCCGTGCTGCTGGTCCAGGTGCTCGCGGTGGCGGGAGCGCTGACGATGGGGCGGCTGGCCCGGATCTACGGCGCGAAGCGCACCATCCTCGGCTCCCTGGTCGCCTGGACGCTCACCCTGGGCGCCGGATACTTCCTGCCGGCCGGGGCACCCGTGTGGTTCTTCGTCCTGGCCGCCGGGATCGGACTCGTCCTCGGTGGCAGCCAGGCGTTGTCCCGGTCGCTGTTCTCCCACCTGGTGCCGCCGGGCAAGGAGGCCGAGTACTTCGCGGCGTACGAGATGAGCGACCGCGGCATGAGCTGGCTGGGCCCGCTGCTGTTCGGGATCACCTACCAGGTGACCGGAAGCTACCGGGACGCGATCATCTCGCTGGTCGCGTTCTTCGTCGTGGGATTCGTGCTGCTCGCGCGGGTGCCGGTGCGGCGGGCGATCGGCGACGCGGGCAATCCTGTTCCTGAGAGGATTTAGCGTTCGACACGAAAGCGCTGTAGTGTACGCGTTTGGCCTGCCAGGCGTACCGTTACTGCGCGTCAATGATGCCGAAACGCTGGGTGACATCTGCTAGCAGATGTGACAAACCGGGCGCTGGTGGGTACAACAAGGGGCGGCTACGACGGCGACGCATGGCCCCGGAACGGGACACGGATCGGGAATCTTTACCGCCGACCGGACGTTGACCGGATGACGACGACAGCGACACCTGTCCTGTGGGCGACAAGCCCGGGAGGCACGATTCATGAGTGAGCGAGCTCTTCGCGGCACGCGCCTCGTGGTGACCAGCTACGAGACGGACCGCGGCATCGACCTGGCCCCGCGCCAGGCCGTGGAGTACGCATGCGAGAAGGGACATCGCTTCGAGATGCCCTTCTCGGTCGAGGCGGAGATCCCGCCGGAGTGGGAGTGCAAGGTCTGCGGGGCCCAGGCACTCCTCGTTGACGGCGACGGCCCTGAAGAGAAGAAGGCCAAGCCCGCGCGTACGCATTGGGACATGTTGATGGAACGGCGCACCCGCGAGGAACTCGAAGAGGTCCTCGAGGAGCGTCTGGCTGTTCTGCGCTCCGGCGCGATGAACATCGCGGTCCATCCGCGAGACAGCCGGAAGTCGGCGTAGTCCCTTCGGGGCCTGGGCGGACACACACCGCAAAGCGAGTAACCGCGGGCGCCGTACGTGAGTTTCACGTACGGCGCCCGCGGTTTTCGTGTCCGGAGGTGGCTGCCCTTCGGACCAGGGCAGCCCCTGCCTCCCGGCTCAGCGCGTCAGCGGCGGCCGCGGGTCCTGCGGGGTGTCCCGGGGCTCATCCCTGATGACCTCGCCCTGGACCACCTTGCCGTCGGGGCGCTGCATCCGGGCCTGCTGGAAGGCGTCCCCCAGAGGGCTCTGGGCGGCCGCCTCGCGCAGCTTGCGGTCCACGGTCCGCTCCGCGTAGCGACCGAGGGCCTTCTGGACCGGCGGGATCAGCAGGAGCAGACCCACGGCGTCGGAGATCATGCCGGGGATCATCAGCAGCAGGCCGCCGAGCATCATCAGGCCGTTGCCACCGCCGTTGGACGAACCCGAGGGGGCCCCGCCGCGCTGCAGCGCCTCGTTCAGGTTCTGGAAGGCGCGCCGGCCCGCCCGCTTGATCACCACCGATCCGAGCACGAGGCCGGCGAGCAGCAGCAGGAGCACCACGACCACGTTCGTCGCTGAGGCGACCACGGTCAGCAGCCAGATCTCCAGCACCAGCCAGGCGGCGACACCCAGCGGCAGAAAGGTGCGCAGCCGGGAGCGCCGGGGCCGGGCCGGGTACGTGGGGGTCGAAGCGCCAGTCGTCATGCGTCCAGTGTGCCTGGGCGCGGCTCAGCAGGACATAAGCGGGTGATCAGCCGTGCCTGTGAGGCCGGGGAGCTACGGCCGTGAGGGCTTGCCCCGGCTCGCGATCCTGCCGACCCGCTCCCCCACGCCCCACGTCGTGACGCGCCACAGCGCCTCCACGAGGATGTCGCGGCTCATCTTGGAGTCGCCGTGCTCGCGCTCCACGAAGGTGATGGGCACCTCGACCACGTGGTAACCGGCCTTGACGGCGCGGCGGGCGAGGTCGACCTGGAAGCAGTACCCCTGGGAGGCGACCTCCTCCAGCCCGAGGCCTTCGAGGGTCTCGCGGCGGAACGCGCGGTAACCGCCGGTGATGTCCCGCAGCGGCAGGTCCAGGGCGACGCGGGAGTAGAGGCTGCCGCCCCGGGAGATGATCTCGCGGGACCTGGGCCAGTTCACGACCCGGCCGCCGGGCACCCAGCGGGAACCGAGGACCAGGTCGGCGCCCTTGAGGGCGGTCAGCAACCGGGGCAGTTCCTCGGGCTGGTGGGAGCCGTCGGCGTCCATCTCGACGAGGACGCCGTAGCCGTGTTCCAGGCCCCAGCGGAAGCCGGCGAGATAGGCGGCGCCGAGGCCCTCCTTGCCCTTGCGGTGCAGGACCTGGACGTGGTCGTCGTCGACCGCCAGTTCGTCGGCGAGCTTGCCGGTGCCGTCGGGGCTGTTGTCGTCGGCCACCAGCACGTGGGCGTCGGGGACGGCCTCGCGCACCCGGCCGACGATCGCCTTGATGTTCTCCGCCTCGTTGTAGGTCGGAATGATCACCAACGTCGTGCCGAGCGGGCCGAACTGTCTCCCCCGGTCCTGTGCCGCGAGGGTCCCGTCGCCGTCGTTCACTGCTGCCCCTTCAAGTCCGTACGCAGAGGTCCACCATAGTGGCCGCTGCCTGCGATGACGTGACAGGACGTAAGTATGGTGGTGTCGTTTCCACAAAAACGGGGTATGAGTGCGCTCTTCGGGACTGTGCGTATCGCGTACAGGGCTGAGCGTGCTGCGGATGGGGGCCCGGCGCTCTTCGGGCCGACCTGGGGCCCGCTGGCTGCGGGTCGACCTAAAGCCGTTGTCTACTGAGCGCCCGGGCCCCACCCGGGTCACACCTCCCCGACCGGCCTGAACGTTCCCTCGTCGTGGAGCGGACGCTGAGCCTGGCTCCCAGTGGCGGTGCCCCGGTGCGGCACACCGTCCCTGACCCAGCGGCGCGGCGGCGAGTGCGCGGACGTTCCCCGGTCGGGCGTCCGGGGGTGGACTCGGCCGAACCTACCGGCCCGCTGCCGTCGGCTGTCAACAGTCGCTTGACCTGCGGGTCTTCCATCAAACCGCTGGTCAGGGCAGAGGATACGCAGGTCGCGCGACGGGGCGGCGCCGACCGATCGGCGGTGCGCCACCCCGGTAGATCACTCGCCCGGCCGTACGAACACCGTCCGTCCACCCACGACGGTACGCAGGCAGACCGGCAGGTCACGGCCCGGGGTCAGGTCGGGCAGCCCCGGGGTGCCGGAGCGGGGGTCGGTCGACCAGCGGGCGACCCGGTCGTCCGGAGCTTGGACCACGAGTTCGTCGGTGCGCCACACGGCGTAGTCCGCGGGTGCGCCCGGCACCAGGACGCCCGCGTCGTCCCGTCCGATAGCCCGCCAGCCGCCCCGGGTGTGCGCGGTGAACGCGGCGCGCACGGAGATGCGGTGCTCGGCGGTGTGGTGGAACGCCGCCGCCCGGAGCGTGCCCCACGGGTCGAGGGGCGTGACGGGACTGTCGGAGCCGAAGGCGAGCGGGACGCCGGCCCGCAGCAGGGCCGCGAAGGGGTTGAGGGTGCGGGCCCGCTCCACACCCAGGCGCTGGGCGTACATGCCGTCCTCGCCGCCCCACAGCGCGTCGAAGGCGGGCTGGACGGACGCGGTCAGGCCGAGCTCGGCGAAGGCAGCGACGGTTTCGGGGGTGAGCATCTCGACGTGCTCCACGCGGTGCCGGGCGGCCCGGACCCGGGCGAGGCCGAGCTTCTCCGCGGCGGCGCGCACGCCCTCGACGACGGCGCTCACGGCGGCGTCGCCGATCGCGTGGAAGCCCGCCTGGAGGCCGGCCTCGGTGCACGCGGTGACATGGTCGGCGACGGCGGCGGCGTCCAGGTAGGAGGTGCCGGTGTGGTCGGCGTCGCCGTAGGGCTGGTGCAGGCAGGCGGTGTGCGAGCCGAGGGCCCCGTCGACGAACAGGTCGCCGGCCGCGCCGGTCGCCCCCAGCGCGCGGGCCTTCTCGACGTCCTGCTCGGCCCAGTAGCCGACCACACGTGGGCCGGCCTCCGCGGACGCGAGTGCGAGCAGCCCGGTGAAGTCGTCCTCGGAGGAGATCTCCGGCCCTGCGCATTCGTGAACGGTTCCGATGCCCAGGGAGACGGCACGGGCGAGGGCGGCGCGCTGGGCCCCGGTGCGCTGCGCCGGGGTGACGGCGCCGAGCGCGGCGGCGCGCACGGCGTGGTGGGCGTCGGCGGTGAGCGGGGCGTCCGGGGCGTCGAGGCCGGGGGTGAGATCCAGCAGGGCGGTCGTGACGACGGCCGAGTGGACGTCGATCCGACTGAGGTAGAGGGGACGGTGACCGGTGGCCTCGTCGAGTTCGGCGCGTGTCGGGGGACGGCCGCCGGGCCAGCGGGCGGCGTCCCAGCCGTGGCCGAGCAGGACGCGGTCGTCCGGACGGGCCGCGGCGAAGTCCCGTACGCGGGTGAGTGCCGCGCCGAGGGAGGGGGCGTCGGACAGGTCGAGGCCGGTGAGGGCGAGGCCCGTGGACGTCGTGTGCACATGTGCGTCGGTGAACGCGGGGGTGACCAGGGCGCCGTCCAGGTCGATCACTTCGTCGACGCCGTCGGCGAAGGCGTCGGCCGCGCCCTCGGAGCCGACCCAGGCGACTTGTCCGCGCTCCACGACCATCGCCGTGGCGAACGGGTCGGCGGGGCTGTGGACCTCGCCGCGGCGCAGGAGGACGGTGCTCGGTTCGGCGGTGCGTTCACTCATGAGGGACAGTTTCGCGCCTCGGGCACAGCGCCCGGCACGCAGGTCCGTCAGATCCGCGGCGGCCGCGCCTCGTACGGTGTGGAGAGCACCACCGTGGTCCGCGTCGACACCCCGGCCAGGGTCCTGAGCCGGGCCAGCAGTTCCTCCAGTTCGTGCGGGGTGGCCACCCGCACCTTGAGGATGTAGTTCTCGTCGCCGGCGACGCTGTGGCAGGCCTCGATCTCGGGGACGCCGGACAGGCGGTCCGCGATGTCGTCGGGGGCACTGGGGTCGAACGGCTTCACCGAGATGAAGGCGGTCATGGGCAGCCCGATGGCCTCCGGGTCGACGACCGCCGCGTAGCCGCGGATGACGCCGCGCTGTTCCAGCCGCCGCACCCGCTGGTGCACGGCCGACGTGGACAGGCCGGTGGCCTTGCCCAGGTCTGTGTAGCTCATCCGCCCGTCCTTGACGAGCAACTGCACGATTTGTCGGTCGAGCTCCTCCATGGCGCAAGAACCTACAGTGCGGCTGATCTCCTCCGATACCTGAGCGGCGCAGGTCATGCCCGGTTCGTGATGTGCCGGGAGCCGGCTGTGGGCCGTCCGGGGGACAAAACGACCGCGTCGGGCACCTGCGGATGGCATGTGACGAAGACCACACCCCCCGAACAGCCTCCGTGATGTTCTCGTGATTACCGCCGAGACGGGGCGGGAAGTGCTTGCTGTGGTCGAGGCCGCAGTGCCGATACGGCCCAGCCCGAGGGGGAGAACCCAATGCAGAGTCTTAAGCGCCCTGGTCGTGCCGCACCCAAGCGGCCGCAGCTGGTTGTCGAGCCCGAGCCGGAGGGCGTCGAACCCGACGCTCTCGGCGACGAACCCGACGCCTACGACACCTTCGAGATGTACCGGGTGATCTGCCCGGACTGCGCGCAGCCCATCGCCCTGCTGGCGGACGAGGAGTTCCTGCCGGAGCACGCGCTGTGTGCCTCGCCGTGGAACCCGTTCGGCCTCACGGTCTGCGCCGGCACCGGCCGCAGCGCCTCCGAGGCCCGGTCGGCGGACGAGTCGGCCGAGCCCCAGGAGCAGGACATGGCCCTCCTGTTGACGCTCCCTCAGGGGCTCGACTGGCGGACGCAGCCGTTCTCGCACGTCGGCGGCCCGGGCTCGCGTCCCATCCGGGTGCCCGTCATGCGCCGCCAGGCCGCCTGAGCGGCCTCGCCTCCACTCCGTGACCGCGCCGCGCCACGGTCGGCAGACCGCCGTGGCGCGGTTCGGTGTGCCCGCGGGCGGACAAGACGTCGGGGCAGGCGGCCGTCCACGCCTCGGACGGCCGCGAACTCACTCCCGATTCCGGGAACGGGTGACCTGTCCGCCGACACCGCGTTTCCCCGGTATGACCCCCACCTATTCGACGACCGGGCGTCAGCGTCGGGTGTTCGTCCCCGCACCGGTTCCGGCTCACGGAGAATCGGTTCCGCTCGCTCCGCCGCAGGTTCAGGACCCGCCCATCTACCGTGCCCTGATGCGCACCTGGGCCGACGGTGGCCGCACCCTGCCGGGGCGCCACGACCCGGAGTGGGTCCGGCTGGCGGCGCCCCAGGTGACGAAAGGCCAGTTCAGCGGGTCTCGGGACCCGCTAGGTGACGGGCGATGACCATCCGCTGGATCTGGTTGGTGCCCTCGACGATCTGCAGCACCTTGGCCTCCCGCATGTACCGCTCGGCCGGGAAGTCGGCCGTGTAGCCGTACCCGCCGAGGATCTGCACGGCGTCGGTGGTCACCTTCATGGCGGTGTCGGTGCAGTGCAGCTTGGCCATGGCCGCCTGCCTGGCGAACGGCCGGCCCGCGTCCCTGAGGCGGGCCGCCGCGAGGTACAGCGCCCGGCCTGCCTCGATCTGGGTCGCCATGTCGGCGAGCATGAAGCGCAGGCCCTGGAAGTCGGCGATCGGCCGCCCGAACTGCAGTCGTCCGGTCGCGTACGCCAGCGCCTCGTCGAGCGCCGCCTGCGCCAGACCCACGGCGCAGGCCGCGATGCCGAGCCGCCCGGAGTCCAGGGCGGACAGGGCGATCGCGAAGCCCTGACCCTCCTCGCCGATGCGCCGGCCGTCCGGGACGCGGACACCGTCGAGATGGACCTGGGCGGTCGGTGAACCCTTCATGCCCATCTTCTTCTCGGGCATCGCGCCGCTCAGGCCCTCCGAGTCGCCGGGCACCAGGAAGGCCGTGATGCCGCGCGCGCCCTCCTCGCCCGTGCGCGCCATGACCGTGTAGAAGTCGGCGATGCCGCCGTGGGTGATCCACGCCTTGTTTCCGGTGATCACCCAGTCCTCACCGTCGCGCACGGCCTTGGTGCGCAGTGAGGCCGCGTCCGAGCCGGAGGAGGGCTCCGAGAGGCAGTAGGCGCCCAGCAGGCCACCACCGAGCATCGCGGGCAGGTGCTCCACCTGCTGCTCCTTGGTGCCGTAGGCGGCCAGCGCGTAGGAGGCCAGGGTGTGCACACTGACGCCGAGGCCGACGGTGAGGCGGGCGGTGGCGAGTTCCTCGAGGACCTGGAGGTAGACCTCGTACGGCTGGTCACCGCCCCCGTACTCGGAGTCGTACGGCAGGCCCAGCAGTCCGGACTCGGAGAGCAGGGTGAAGACCTCGCGCGGGAAGCGTCCGGCGTCCTCCTCCTCGGCCGCCTTCGGGGCGATCTCACGCTGCGCGATGTCGCGGACGAGCGAGATCAGATCCCGGGCCTCGTCCGTGGGCAGTTGACGGTCCACCGGCTGCGGGGCGCGGTCGGGCATGGCGTCGCTCTCCTCCCTGTCGGGAACTGGCGGACGCGCCTTTCGTGGGGCGGCCCCGCCGGGTCTCACGGGTGCCGCCGATGGTCGCACTTCCGGGTCGCGGAAGCTGCTGACCAGCGGCTGTGCGCTGTGAGTATGCCCGATCGGAGGCACTCCGTCACCAGTTAACGACCGCTTACTTCAGGAAGTTCCCGGAGTGCGCGACACGCCCGGATTGGTACGAACCATTGACCGCAGTGGTCTAGTCCTCTTACCTTTCGATCCAACGCTTCCCCGCGTTCATGCCAATCGGCGTGCGATCCCCTCCCTGTCCCTGCGAGGAGACACCCGATGCACACCCCACCCCGCCCCCGCGCCCGGCTGAGGGCCCTGCTGTCCGCTTCCTGCTGTGCCGCCCTCGGCGCCGGCCTGCTCGCCGGCGCGGGCACGGCCACCGCCACGGAGCCCGGCCCCGCCCAGGCCTCGGAGGTCACCGAGGCCCGCGCACCCGGCTCGAAGGTTGTCGGCTACTTCACCGACTGGGGCATCTACGGCCGCCAGTACTTCGTCAAGAACATCGAGACCTCCGGTTCCGCCGACAGGCTCACCCACATCAACTACGCGTTCGGCAACGTCACCGACGGCAAGTGCGCTCTCGGTGACGCCTGGGCGGACACCGACAAGCCCTTCACCGCACAGGAGTCCGTGGACGGTGTCGCCGACACCGCGGACCAGCCGCTGAGCGGCAACTTCAACCAGCTGCGCAAGCTGAAGAAGCTCCACCCCGACCTCAAGGTCATCTGGTCCTTCGGCGGCTGGAGCTGGTCGGGCGGCTTCGGCGAGGCGGCCAAGGACCCGGCGGCCTTCGCCCGGTCCTGTCACGACCTGGTCGAGAACTCCAGGTGGGCGGACGTCTTCGACGGCATCGACATCGACTGGGAGTACCCGAACGCCTGCGGGCTGACCTGCGACACCAGCGGCCGGAAGGCGTTCGGGGACGTGATGGCCGCGCTGCGCGCCGAGTTCGGCAGGCGGCAGCTGGTCACCGCGGCGATCACCGCCGACGCCACACCCGGCGGCAAGATCGACGCGGCGGACTACGCGGGCGCGGCGCGATACGTCGACTGGTACAACCCCATGACGTACGACTACTTCGGCGCCTGGGCGGCCGCCGGCCCGACGGCGCCGCACTCCCCACTGACGTCCTACCGGGGCATTCCGCAGGAGGGCTACAACACCGCCGCCACCATCGCCAAGCTCAAGGGCCTGGGCATCCCGTCCTCGAAGCTGCTGCTCGGCATCGGCTTCTACGGGCGCGGCTGGACCGGCGTCACACAGGCGAAGCCGGGCGGCGCCGCCACCGGTCCGGCGGCCGGCACGTACGAGGCCGGCTTCGAGGACTACAAGGTGCTGAGGACCACGTGCCCGGCGACCGGGGTCGTGGGCGGCACCGCCTACGCCAAGTGCGGCGACGACTGGTGGAGTTTCGACACCCCGAAGACGATCAGGGGAAAGATGAAGTACAAGGAAGCGCAGCGCCTGGGGGGCACGTTCTTCTGGGAGCTGAGCGGGGACACCGCGGACGGTGAACTGATCAGGGCGATCGACTGACCGGGCCAACGGGGGCCGGGGGCGGGGGCCAGAAGCCTTCGCCCCCGGTCGCGCGGGCTGTCAGGCGTCGTCGCGGCGGGCCGGCACGGGGGCCGGGTAGCCGGGGTCCATCTCCTCGATCGCCCGCATGGATCCGCCGAGCGTCTTGACCAGGAGCTCACTCATCGTCTCGCGGGGCAGCTGGGGGCGGTCGATCCAGTCGAGGGCGGCTCCCTCGACGCTGCACACCCAGGCGAGCAGACCCATGCGGGCCAGCGGCGCGATGTCGGTGCGGCCGTACGCCCCTTCGGAGATGGTGGCGACGATGGCCTCGCGCACGCCGTCCCGGATGGCGTGCACCTCGGCGTCGAAGCCGACCCCGCCGCTGACGATGGTGCGGTAGGCGGCCTGGTTGTGCTCGGCGTAGCGCAGATAGCTGTCGATGGTGCGGTGGACCCGGTCCACCGGTTCCAGCTCCAGGCCGCTCGCCGCGTAGGTCACCAGGTCGGCGACGGAGTCCTGGATGATCGCCAGGTAGTAACCGCGCTTCGACTGGAAGTAGTAGTAGATCAGTCCCTTGGCGACATGGGCCTGCCGGGCGATGTCGTCCATCGAGAGGGCGTCGTACGACGTGTCGGCGAACAACTTCCGCCCGATGGTGATGAGTTCGGCACGACGTGCGACCGAGCGCTCGGTGCCGCGCGCCCGGGGGCGGACGGCTTCGCGCTGTTGACTGATATTCAATTTCGACCCTGGTCTCAACGGGCGGCGGGACACCCGCAGTATGTCAGGTCGGTAATGGGTCAGGTCACAGCAGGCCGAGCTGGGTGACGAGCATGGCGATCACCACGACGAGCGTCCAGCCCATGACGTGCTCGACGGTCTTCGGACCGTCTTCCTGGGGGCCGCCGGTACGGGCGCGGACGGCGGAGGCTGCGGTTGCGGTCATGGCTTCTCGCTGAGGTCGGACGTACGGGTGGACTCCCCCCACCGGTTCGTCCACCTTGCCACCCCTGGCGGCTTTTGCGGCAGAGAGCTTGGTCACACGCGCACGGCCCCCGGACCGTGCCGGGGGCCGTGCGTCCGTCGGCTCAGCGCACGCCCACCGCCGCGAGCGCCTTGCGCTGGCGCGGGGTCGGGAGCGCCGGGAAGTACAGGTAGCAGACACCGCCGGTGCCGGAGACCACCTTGCCCGCGGCGTTGTACCGCTTGGTCCTGAGCCAGATGTTCTCCCACTCGCGCCGCAGGTAGACCCGCCGCACGGCCTCGTTGTCCGGCGAGTTCGGGTCGTTGGCGATCACGTCACCGCTCGCGGTGAAGCCGATCACGGTCATCAGGTGCCCGGACGTCCCGTAGCCCGCCCCGGTGAGCTCCTCCTTGAGGAAGGACTGGGACGTTATGGCGGGGATGCCGGCCGCGATCAGCGTCTCCAGGTCGGCGAGGGAGCCGAGCCGGGTGACCACGCCCTGCAGGCCCTTGAAGGTGGCCGCGTAGGCCGCGTTGAACGGCCAGTTGCCGCAGCCCGCGTACTGGTGGTCGTAGGTGAAGCGGGCCGCGTGGCAGACCTGCGGGTCGGCGAAGGACGGGTCGACCCAGGCCAGCTGGTCCTCGGTGAGCCGGCCGCCCCAGTACTCGACGATCATCTGCGAGGAGGTGGGGCTGCACCAGGCCTCGCCGCCGTTGTCGTACTCCGGGTACTGCCCGATGTGGGTCTCCTGCGAGTAGCGCGGGACGACCAGTTCCTGGGCGAGGCCGGGGGCGGAGGCGGGCACGGTGAAGCGGTCCGGGACGTCGGACCCCATGGCGCCGAGGCGCCAGACCGTGGGCGTGGTCTTCGTGCCGGGCTTGCGGTAGAGGGTGAGCCTGAGGCGGTACGACACCAGGCGCAGGCCCGTCGCCGGGTCGTCGATCGCGAAGGTGTCCGTCCAGATGCTGCTCTTGCCGTCTCCCTGGTCGTCGACCGAGGTCCGCTTGATGTCCTGGTCGCCGGCGGCCCAGCGGCCCATCACGTACCAGGGCGTGTTCGTGCCGTCGGAGTACGTGCCCTTCAGCTCGACCTGGAGCCAGGTGCCGGCCGGCGTGTGCGCGTTCCAGGAAGCGATCGCCTCCGTGGCGGGGACGGCGAGGACGTGGACGGGGGACGTCCAGGTCGCGTACTCCCAGGCGGCGGTCTTCTGGGTGTGCGGGTCGGTGTAGTCGGCGGTGCCCGCGGGGCTGCCGATCACGACTCCGGGGCGGACGCCCGCGACGGCCCGGGTGCCCTTGGCGGTGCCGGCGCGCCAGTGGGCGTACGTGGTCCAGAAACGGTTGTCGACCGGTCGGGTCAGGCGGGCCCGGTCGGGGTGGACGGTGTCGGTCACGGCACTGCTCGTGGTGTCGGCGGCCGCCGGGCCCGCGCTGCCGGCCACGGCGGCGGCGACGGCGGCGGCCAGTACGGTTCTGCGGGACGGCTGTTCAGCTCTGCTCATGGGCGGAATGACCCCCAGGTGTCCGAGTCGGGGCAGGTCCAATGCACGGTTGTGCGCCAACTATGGAGCAGGGGGCATGCTCCTGCCAGCACTTCGGGCCATGCCACGCCCGGCAATATTGGTCTCGGCCACTGGCGTGACCGCCGTCTTAGACTGACCGGAGGAAACCTGCTCCCCCTCCCCCTGAGGAACGGCCATCCGCGACCTCGCCACCCGGCTCCGCCGACTGCCCCCGTCCTGCGGCCCGGTCCGTCTGATCGGGATCGACGGTCACGCAGGCTCCGGAAAGTCCACGTTCGCCGGGCGGTTGGCCCGGGCGCTGGAGGGCGCGCCGGTGCTGCGCCTGGACGACATCGCCAGCCATGACGAGCTGTTCGACTGGACGGGGCGGCTGCGGTCCCAGGTGATCGAACCGCTGGGCCGCGGGGACACGGCCCACTACACCCCTTACGACTGGCACAGCCGTGACTTCGGAGCGCCGCTGGCGCTGCCGCCGGCACCGGTCGTCCTCGTCGAGGGGGTCGGCGCGGGCCGGCGTGCGCTGCGGCCGTACCTGGCGCACCTGTTGTGGATGGAGCTGCCGCGCGAGGAGGCCTGGGCACGCGGGCGGTCGCGGGACGGGGAGGAGCAGCGGGAGTTCTGGGCCGGATGGGTCCGGGCGGAACTACGGCACTTCGCGGACGACCCCTCCCGGCCGTTCGCCGACCTCCTCGTGAGCCAGGGGCGGAAGGGGTACGAGGTGCTGCCGGGGCCTGCCGGGACGGTTGGCCCGGACCAGTCCGTCACGTACGGTGACGGGCCATCGGCAATGTGCTGAACTTGTGAAGGGCCTTGCGGAGGAACTTTCCGGAGTGCTTCAACTCGGCTTGACCCAGGGGCCGTACAGGTCTTACGTTCTGAATGTGCGGCCGTTCGAGGCCGCCCCCGCAGTCGCGAAGCCCCCGGTTGTTCCCCCGTGATCGGGGGCTTCGTTCTGCCCTTTTCCCTCTTTTTCGGGCGCCGCGAGACACGGGATGCTCACCCTCGGTCACCACGCGCGGTGGTGCCCCTCCCCTCCCACCTCGTCAAACGGGCCGTGCGGCACCCTTCGGTGGACGACGCCCTCGCGGGTACGATGCCCTCGGTGCGACCTGCGGACGGCTGCTCCGCGCACCGTCGCAACTCCGGTCCGCGGCACAGTGGTTGGACCAAGGCGGTTGACGGGCACCGGCCCGCCGGCCAACCAAACGGGGGCACGGTTTGTGGGGGACGTGATGGACTTCGGCACGCGGGGCCCCGAGGCCCCGGCCGACCTCGCCTGGCTGCGAGGCGTGGACGCCTACACGATGGGCGCCTATCCGCAGGCGGAGGAGGAGTTCCGCACCGCGGTGCGGATCGATCCCGGGATGGCCGACGGCTGGCTGGGACTGCACGCGCTGCGGGTGGACACGACGACCGCGTTGCTGCGGATGTTCCGGCACCGGGACCGCTTCGGCGAACAGCGCACCCGGCACCGCCGCACCCTCAACTCCTGGTACTGGCTGGGCTGGTGGGTGCAGCCGGTCCTGGAGAGCCCCCGCGACCTGCTCCTCGCGCACGCCTCGCACTGGCTGGACGGCCGGCACGTACCGGAACTGGACCGGGCCCTCGCGGGCCTGCCGCCGGTGGACGCCGACCACCAGGTCCGCTTCCTGCACGCCTGCCGCGCCTACCTCGTCAAGGACTGGGAACAACTGGTCCGGCACACGGACCCGCTGATCAACGACCCCATGCTGGGTATCGAGGCGGGCCTGTTCGGCGGTATGGCAAGGGTCCGCCTCGAGATGTACGGGCAGGCGGAGCCGCTTCTGTCGTCCGCCCTGATGCGCTGCCGCAGTGAGCAGCCGCAGCGCAAGGAGCTGCGCTACTGGCTGGCGCGCGCCCACGAGGGCACCGGCCGCAGCGCCGCCGCCCTGCCGCTGTACCGGGCCGTGCACCGTGTCGACCCCGCCTTCATGGACACCTCGGCCCGGCTCGCCGCGATCGCCGAGGGCGACGGGTACGACGACTCCACCGACCTCGCCGCCCTCACGCTCGCCGGGGCCGGACAGGACGCCGTGGACGGGCCCGACGGACTCGACCCGCTCTTCGGCATGGAGGAGCGTGACCTGAAGCTGACCGGTCCCGACCTGCCGCCGGCCGGTCCGCTGCCGTCGGTGACCGACCCCGCCGTGCGCGAGAAGGCCGGACCGTCGCCGTCGCTGCCAGCCGGCCCCACCGACCCCGGGTTACTCGAGGAGGCTCTCGCCGAGCTCGAGCGCATGGTGGGTCTGGAGCCGGTGAAGCGCCAGGTCAAGGCGTTGTCCGCGCAGTTGAACATGGCCCGGCTGCGCGCCGGGCAGGGTCTTCCGGTCCAGCCGCCCAAGCGGCACTTCGTCTTCTCCGGCCCCTCGGGCACCGGCAAGACCACCGTGGCCCGCATCCTGGGCCGCGTGTTCTACGCCCTCGGCCTCCTGGGCGGCGACCATCTCGTGGAGGCCCAGCGGGCCGACCTGGTCGGTGAGTACCTCGGCCAGACCGCGGTGAAGGCCAACGAGCTGATCGACTCCGCGCTCGGCGGTGTGCTCTTCGTCGACGAGGCCTATTCGCTGTCCAACTCCGGTTACGGCAAGGGCGACGCATACGGCGACGAGGCGCTCCAGGTGCTGCTGAAGCGGGCCGAGGACAACCGCGACCACCTGGTGGTGATCCTGGCCGGTTACCCGGAGGGTATGGACCGCCTGCTGGCCGCCAACCCCGGGCTGTCGTCCCGCTTCACGACCCGCGTCGACTTCCCGTCCTACCGTCCCCTCGAACTCACCTCCATCGGCGAGGTGCTGGCCACGGAGAACGGCGACGTCTGGGACGAGGAGGCGCTGGACGAGCTGCGGTCGATCGCCGGGCACGTGGTCGACCAGGGGTGGATCGACGAGCTGGGCAACGGGCGGTTCCTGCGGACGCTGTACGAGAAGAGCTGCGCGTACCGGGATCTGCGGCTGTCGACCTACCCGGGCATGCTGACCCGGGACGACCTGTCGACTCTGCGGCTGCCCGACCTGATGCAGGCGTACGGCGAGGTGCTGTCGGGGCGGGGCCCGCAGGATCCGTCGGCCATGTGAGGGACGGCCCGCGGGTCGTGGTGCGGCCGCGGGCCGGTGGGGGCCGCTCGCGCCCGCGCCCGTTCGGCCCCCACCCCGAGCACCGGCTAGCTCGCCAGCGCCTCCTCGGGCTCACCGCTGACCCGGGGCTCCGCGACCCGTACCTCCGGCACCTCCCGGTGTGCGGGATCCCGTACCTCGCCCACCAGCATCTCCAGTACGTCCTCCAGCGCGACGAGGCCGAGCACCCTGCCGGACGCGTCCGCCACCTGGGCCAGGTGGGTCGCGGCCCGGCGCATCACGGTGAGGGCGTCGTCGAGCGGCAGTTCGGACCTGAGGGTGGTCATCGGCCGCCAGACCTGCTGCGGCACCGCCCGCTCGGACTCCTCCAGATCGAGGACGTCCTTCACGTGCACGTACCCCATGAAGGCGCCGTTCTCCGCGGCGACCGGGAAGCGGGAGTACCCGGTGTGGCCCGTGAGCTCGACGATCTGGCCCGGGGTGACCGACGGGGCGACCGTGACCAGCGACTCGCGCTTGAGCAGGACGTCCGTCACCGGGCGGGAGCCCAGCTCCAGGGCGTCCTCCAGGCGTTCCTGCTCCTCGGGGTCGAGCAGGCCGGCCTGGCCGGAGTCCTCCACCAGCCGGTTGAGCTGCTCGCTGGTGAAGACGGCCTCGACCTCGTCCCTGGGCTCGACGCCGAAGAGCCGCAGGATGCCGCCGGCGCAGGCGCCGAGGGCCACGGTGATCGGCCGGCACAGGCGGGCGAACGCGACCAGGCCAGGGCTGAGCCACAGCGCGACCTTCTCCGGAGCCGCCATCGCGAGGTTCTTCGGGACCATCTCACCGATGACGAGGTGGAAGAAGACGACCGCGGCGAGCGCGATCATGTACCCGAGGGGGTGGATCATGCCGTGCGGCAGGTGGATCCATTCGAACACCGGCTCCAACAGGTGCGCGACCGTCGGTTCGGCTACGGCACCCAGGGTCAGTGAGCAGACGGTGATGCCGAACTGGGCGGCCGCCATCATCTGCGGCAGTCGCTCCAGGCCGTACAGGACCTGGCGGGCCCGGACGGTGCCGAGCGGCTCGATCTGGCTGCGGCGCACGGAGACGAGCGCGAACTCGGCGCCGACGAAGAAGCCGTTGGCGAGGACGAGCAGGGCGGCGAACAGAAGTTGGAGCACGCTCATCGGGCCGCCTCCACGGCAACGGCGGTGGCCTCTCTGGTGGCCTCCGCGGCGGGCAGGGTCCGGACCAGGCGGACCCGCTCGGCGCGGTAGTGCCCGACCTGGCGCACGGACAGCCGCCAGCCGGGCAGTTCGGTCCTGTCGCCGACGGCCGGGATGCGGCCGAGCAGGTCGGCGACCAGCCCGGCGACGGTCTCGTACGGCCCTTCGGGCACGTTCAGTCCTATGCGCTGGAGGATGTCGACGCGGCAGCTGCCGTCGGCCTCCCAGGCGGGCCTGCCGTCCTCCGGCGCGGCGGCGGCGAGTTCGGGCAGGTCCTGCCCGTCGTGCTCGTCGCGGACCTCGCCGACGAGCTCCTCGACGATGTCCTCCAGCGTGACGACGCCGGCCGTGCCGCCGTACTCGTCGACGACGACGGCGATGGGCTGTTCGCTGCGCAGCCGCGCGAGCAGCGGTCGCACGGGCAGGGTCTCGGGCACGAGCAGCGCCGGCCGCGCGATGCGCCGCACCGGGGTGCGCAGCCGGTCGCCGGCGGGGACGGCCAGGGCGTCCTTGAGGTGCACCATGCCGACGATCTCGTCGATCTTCTCGCGGTACACGGGGAAGCGGGACAGGCCGGTGGCACGGGTCAGGTTGACCACGTCCTCGGCCGTGGCCGACGACTGCAGGGCGCTGACCTTCACCCGCGGGGTCATGACGTGCTGTGCGGTCAGCTCGGCCAGCGACAGCGTCCGTACGAAGAGGTCGGCGGTGTCCTGTTCCAGGGCGCCGGCCTGCGCGGAGTGCCGGGCCAGGGAGACGAGTTCGCCGGGGGTGCGGGCGGAGGCCAGCTCGTCGGCGGGCTCGATGCCCATCGCTCTCACGAGGCGGTTGGTGACCGCGTTCAGGGCCGCGATCACCGGGCGGAACAGGCGGGCGAAGGCGTGCTGCGGGCCGGCGACGAACCGCGCGACCTGCATCGGCTTGGACACCGCCCAGTTCTTGGGCACCAGTTCGCCGATCACCATCTGCACGGCGGAGGCCAGCAGCATGCCGATCACCACGGCGACACCCGAGACGGCACCCTCGGGGATGCCGACCGCGGTGACGGGGCCGTGCAGCAGCTCCGCCAGCGCCGGTTCGGCGAGCATGCCGACGACGAGGGAGGTGATGGTGATGCCGAGCTGGGTGCCGGAGAGCTGGAAGGACAGCTCCTTGAGGGACTCGACGACCGTACGGGCCCGTCGGTCGCCCTCGGCGGCGGCCTTCTCGGCGTCCGTCGCCTCGACCGTCACCAGGCCGAACTCGGCCGCCACGAAGAATCCGTTGGCGAGAATCAGCAGGAACGCCGCTCCGAGGAGCAACAGGGGGATGGTCATGCCGCCGCCTCGGTGGGTCGGGAGGGGGCGGCGCAGGTACTACAGGACGATCCGTCCATCGCTGGAGGGAGTCACTCCTTTGGTTGCAGGGGGGCCTCTGAGGACCGGGCGGAACATCAGCGGCGGAGGCGCAACGAGAACGCCTCCGCCAACAGATTAATCAAGACATGGCCCGTTACGGCAGATCCCCCGTGGAACGGGCCTCGGCGAGCGCCCGCAGTGTGCGCGCGTCCGCGATGGCGCGCTGCTTGGCGATGCCGGGCTGGATGCCGAGCGCCGGCAGGCTGGTGCCGTCGCTCAGGTCGAGGAACACCCAGGGGTCGCCGGGGCGCAGGTTGACCTGGATGATCTCCGCCCACTCCAGACGGCGCCTGGCGGTGATGTTCACGACGGTGACGCCGGACTCGTCGGCGACGACCTTCGGCCGGGACAACAGGAGCAGCACGCCGAACAGGAGTGCCGCGGTGAAGACGAAGCTGAGCCGCTCACCGCCGCTGAGCTGCTCCAGCAGTATCGCGACCGTCGTGATGACCACGAAGATCGCGACGCCGGCGGTCAGCAGGACGGCACGGGTGCGGCCGGGCCGGAACGTGACGGGAAGGGCGGGCAGGTCGGACATGGTGGCTGGCCCCTCACAGACGGCAGGCGTGGATGGCCGTCGTCAGGATGGCCCGGGCGCCGATGTCGTACAGGTCGTCCATGATCCGCTGGGCTTCCTTGGCGGGGACCATCGCGCGGACGGCGACCCAGCCCTCGTTGTGCAGCGGGGAGACGGTCGGGGACTCGAGGCCCGGCGTGAGCGCGACGGCCTTCTCGAGCTGCTCGACCCGGCAGTCGTAGTCCATCATCACGTAGGTCCGGGCGACCAGGACACCCTGCAGCCGGCGCAGGAACTGCTGCACCTTGGGCTCCTCGGTGTCCGCGCCGGTGCGGCGGATCACGACGGCCTCGGACTTCATGATGGGCTCGCCGAAGACCTCCAGGCCCGCGTTGCGCAGCGAGGTGCCGGTCTCGACGACGTCGGCGATGACCTCGGCGACGCCGAGCTCGATGGCGGTCTCGACGGCACCGTCGAGGTGCACCACGGAGGCGTCGACGCCCCGGTCGGCGAGGTGCCCCGCCACGATGCCCTCGTAGGAGGTGGCGACCGTCTTGCCCTTGAGGTCCTCGACGTCGTTCGCCGTGCCGGGCTTGGCGGCGAAGCGGAAGGTGGAGCGGGCGAAGCCGAGCGGGAGGATCTCCTCGGCCTTGGCGCCGGAGTCGATCAGCAGGTCACGGCCGGTGATGCCGATGTCGAGGCGGCCGGAGGAGACGTAGATGGCGATGTCGCGGGGGCGGAGGTAGAAGAACTCGACCTCGTTGACCGGGTCGACGATCCGCAGTTCCTTGCTCTCGCGGCGCTGCTGGTAGCCGGCCTCATGCAGCATCTCCGCCGCAGGGCCTGACAGGGAACCCTTGTTGGGGACGGCGATGCGCAGCATGAGGTCGGCTTCCTTTGTTCGTGCGTACGGTGGTGGGGTGCGGTGACGGCTCAGAGGTGGGCGTAGACGTCGTCCAGGGAGATTCCGCGGGCGACCATCATCACCTGGACGTGGTACAGCAGCTGGGAGATCTCCTCGGCTGCCGCGTCCTTGCCCTCGTACTCGGCGGCCATCCAGACCTCGGCGGCCTCTTCGACGACCTTCTTGCCGATGGCATGGACGCCCTTGCCGACCAGTTCTGCGGTGCGGGAAGTGGCGGGGTCGCCGGTGGCGGCCTTGTGCTGGAGCTCGGTGAAGAGCTCCTCGAACGTCTTATTGGACATGGTGGCGCCCACTTTACGCGTGTGCCGGCCGACCTATCGCCACGGTTCAGATACTGAGCGGAGGGTGGCCGCCGTGGCCACCGCCGCCGTCACCGCCTCGTGGCCCTTGTCCTCGTTGGAGCCCTCGATGCCGGCCCGGTCCAGGGCCTGCTCCTCGGTGTCGCAGGTGAGGACGCCGAAGCCGACGGGGACGCCGGTGTCGACCGAGACCTGGGTGAGGCCCTGGGTGACGCCCTGGCACACGTACTCGAAGTGGGGGGTGCCGCCGCGGATGACGACCCCGAGGGCGACGATCGCGTCGTAGCCGCGGCCCGCGAGGACCTTGGCTACGACCGGGAGCTCCCAGCTGCCGGGGACCCTCAGCAGGGTCGGCTCGTCGATCCCGAGGTCGTGCAGGGCGCGCAGGGCGCCGTCCACCAGACCGTCCATCACCTTCTCGTGCCACTGTGCCGCGATGACGGCGACCCGCAGGTCACCCACGTTGCGTACGGACAGTTCCGGTGCACCCTTGCCGCTCACGTCTCTCCTCGTTGCTCTTGCTTACTGGTTGCCGCAGGTGGACACGGGGGCCGTGTCCAGCCAGGGCAGGTCGTGCCCCATCCGGTCCCGCTTGGTGCGCAGGTAGCGGAGGTTGTGCTCGCCCGCCTGTACCGGCATCGGCTCGCGGCCGGTGACCTTGAGGCCGTGGCGGACGAGCGCGTCGGTCTTGTCGGGGTTGTTGGTCATCAGGCGCAGGCTGCGGACGCCGAGGTCCTGGAGGATCTGCGCGCCGGCGCCGTAGTCCCGGGCGTCGGCGGGCAGGCCGAGTTCCAGGTTGGCGTCGAGGGTGTCGTGGCCCTGCTCCTGGAGCTCGTAGGCGCGCAGCTTGGACAGCAGGCCGATGCCTCGCCCCTCGTGGCCGCGGAGGTAGACCACCACTCCCCTGCCCTCGTCCTGGATGCGCTTGAGGGAGGCGTCCAGCTGGGGGCCGCAGTCGCAGCGCGCGGAGGCGAAGATGTCGCCGGTGAGGCACTCGGAGTGGACCCTGACCAGGACGTCCTCTCCGTCGCCGATCTCGCCGTGGACGAGGGCGACGTGCTCGACGCCGTCGACGGTGGAGCGGTAGCCGTACGCGGTGAAGGTGCCGTGCACGGTGGGCAGGCGGGTCTCGGCCTCGCGGCGGACGGTGGGCTCGGCGCTGCGGCGGTAGGCGATCAGGTCCTCGATGGAGATGATCGTCAGGCCGTGCTTGCGGGCGAAGGGGATCAGCTCGGGCAGCCGCAGCATGCGGCCGTCCTCGCCTGCGATCTCGACGATCGCGCCGGCCGGGCGCAGGCCCGCGAGCCGGGCGAGGTCGACGGCTGCCTCGGTGTGGCCGTTGCGGACGAGGACGCCGCCGGGCCGGGCGCGGAGCGGGAAGACGTGGCCCGGGCGGACCAGGTCGGACGGCTCGGCCGTGCCGCCGGCGAGCAGCCGGAGTGTAGTCGCGCGGTCGGCGGCCGAGATGCCGGTGCTCACGCCGTACGCGGCGGAGGCGTCGACGGAGACCGTGAACGCGGTCTTCATCGACTCGGTGTTGTCGTCGACCATCTGCGGGAGCTGGAGCCGGTCCAGTTCGTCGCCCTCCATCGGGGCGCAGATCAGGCCGCGGCACTCGCTCATCATGAAGGCGACGATCTCGGGGGTCGCCTTCTCGGCGGCGACGACGAGGTCGCCCTCGTTCTCCCGGTCCTCGTCGTCAACCACCACGATCGGGCGGCCGGCCGCGATGTCCGCGATGGCCTGCTCGACGGGGTCGAGCGCGAAGTCCTCGAAACCGTCGGTGCTGTACAGGATCGGTGAGATCGAGGGGGTGGCGCGATGGGGGTCCCCCCAGGCCTTCTGCTCTGGGGGAGTCTCGTTCGGGGTGGTGGCGGGAGACGGGTGGGCGCTCATGCCGGCGCTCCTTCCAGGGTCGGCCGCGCGCCGTTGCGGGAGCGCAGCCACCAGTCGCGCATGCCCCACAGGACGAGCGCGCCGTAGATGACGTAGACGAAGCCGGAGAAGGCGTAGCCGTTGGCGAAGTTCAGCGGGACGCCGACCAGGTCCACCAGCAGCCAGGCGAACCAGAACTCGACCATGCCGCGGGCCTGCGCGTACATGGCGACGATGGTGCCGACGAAGATGTACGCGTCCGGCCAGGGGTCCCAGGACAGGGTCGGGTAGGCCTTGAAGAGGAGGGCCACGGCGACGGTTCCGACGGCGGCGGCGCCGACCATGGCCGCACGCTCGCGCCAGCTGGCGAAGCGCGGGACGATGTGGCCGTCCCCGGCCTCACCCTTGCTGCGGTTCCACTGCCACCAGCCGTACAGGGCGACGGTCATGACGACGGCCTGCTTGCCGGCGCTGCCGGTCAGGTGGCCGAAGAAGGCGCCGAAGAGGATGAGGCCGGACAGGAACTGGACGGGCCAGCTCCAGATGGACCGGCGCCAGCCGAGGGCGAGGCCGACCAGGCCGAGGATGTTGCCGACCATGTCCGACCAGAGGATGTGCTGGTCGAAGAGGACGAACGCCTCTGAGTTCAGCCAGTTCACTTGCCGTCCCCCTGACTGCCCATCAGCCGCTCGACGTACTTGGCGATGACGTCGACCTCGAGGTTGACCGGGTCGCCGGGCTGCTTGCGGCCGAGGGTGGTCAGGTCGAGGGTGGTGGGGATGAGGCTGACGGTAAAGTAGTCGGGGCCGGCGTCGACGACGGTGAGGCTGATGCCGTCGACGGTGATGGAGCCCTTCTCGACGACATAGCGCGTGAGGTCCGCGGGCAGCGAGATCTTCACGATCTCCCAGTTCTCGGACGGCTTGCGTTCGAGCACCTGCCCGGTGCCGTCGACGTGGCCCTGCACGATGTGGCCGCCGAGGCGGGCGCCGAGGGCCATGGGGCGTTCGAGGTTGACCCGGGAGCCGACGGCGAGGGCACCGAGGCTGGAGCGGTTCAGGGTCTCGGCCATCACGTCGGCCGTGAACCAGTCGCCCTCGTGCTCGACGACGGTCAGACAGACGCCGTTGACGGCGATGGAGTCGCCGTGCTTCGCACCCTCGGTGACGACGGGGCCGCGCAGCCGGAAGCGGGAGGCGTCGCCGAGGTTCTCGACGGCGGTGACCTCACCCAGCTCTTCGACGATTCCGGTGAACACTTCCCGGGTCCTCCTGCCTCTTCGGGCACGGACTCCGGGGCTGTCGATGACGACAGAAAGGACGAGCAGGGACACCGGTGGCGACGCCGGACAGGGCTCGCCTCATCGACGAACCGGTACGGCGGCGCGCATGAATGCCCGCCCGCCGCGCACTGCCTCCCATCCGGACTTTAACCGTCGGTCCAGGAATTTCACCTGGTCAACCGGCCACTGGAAGTGACCGGGTCGCGGACTGTAACCGCCGGTTCGGACTTTCACCGACCCCGGAGTGCGCTGCTTCTGGTACAGGGCCAGTCTGCCACGCCTGATCGTCGTCCATACGGACGAACAGTGTGGGGTGGCTCACAGAGTGTGTCGATGGACTTATCGGCCGGGCCGTGACCTCCCAATTCCCGCCCGCACGCCGGACCTTGACCTCGGTCCGGATCCCTTGACGTAATGGTCTAGTCCTTTTTAGGGTCGCGATGTGTGGACACCCGTTGAGACGGGCCCGGCGGCGGTGACGACGGCCCTTGCCCGCCGCCGGGTCTCCCCTCCCCTCGAGGGGACGAGGTCGTCCACGCGGGAGCCGGCCGTGGTGAACTGAACGGCATGACCACGATCCTGGTGACCGGCGGTACCGGAACACTCGGCCGGCTCGTCGTCGAGCGGTTGCGTACGGACGGCCACGAAGTGCGGGTTCTCAGTCGGCACGCGCAGCCGTACGCCGTCGATCTGCGCGAGGGTGGCTCGGGGCTGGACGCGGCCGTCGCCGGCGTGGACGCGGTCGCGCACTGCGCGACATCGCCGCGCGGCGGTGACGAGCGGGCGGCGGCACAACTGATCGCGGCGGCGCGGCGGGCCGGGGTGTCCCACCTGGCGTACGTCTCGATCGTCGGGGTGGACCGAGTGCCGCTCGGCTACTACCGGACCAAGCTCGCCGTGGAGCGGCAGGTCGAGGAGTCGGGGCTCGGCTGGACCGTGCTGCGGACGACGCAGTTCCACAATCTGCTCGTGCAGCTGTTCCAGACCCTGTCCAAGGCGCCGGTGATGCCGCTGCCCGCGGGCGTGCCGGACCAGCCGATCGACGTGACCGAAGTCGCGGCCCGCCTGGCCGAGTTGGCGGCGGGCCCGGCCTCGGGGCGGGTGGAGGACATGGGCGGACCCGAGGTGCGGTCGCTGGAGTCGCTGGCCCGGGCGTACCTGAGGGCGGCGGGCCGACGGCGGGCGGTGGTGAACGTGCCGCTGGCGGGCAAGGCGTACCGGGGGTTCCGGACGGGCGGCCACCTCACTCCGGAACGGGCCGTGGGGAAGGGGACGTTCGAGGAGTATCTGGCGCGGCGGGAGGGGTAGCTCGGCCACCGGGGGGGGCGGCGGGCTGGGGCAGGAGCGGGCAGGGTAGCTCGGCCGCCCGGGGGCGGCGGGCTGGTGGGCAGGAGCGGGCGGCGGGCCTCCTCGGCGGAGGCACCCGGTTCCCTCGGGGGCAGCGACGGGCTCCTCGGCAGCAGCGACCGGCTTCCCCCGCGGCAGCAACCGGCTCCCCAGCAGCAGCGACCGGCCGCCTTCCCGGCGGAGGCACCCGGTTCCCTCGGGGGCAGCGACCGGCTTCCTCCGCGGCAGCAACCGGCTCCCCGGCAGCAGCGACCGGCCGCCTTCCCGGCGGAGGCACCCGGTTCCCTCGGGGGCAGCGACCGGCTTCCTCCGCGGCGGCGACCGGCTGACTCGGCGGCGGCCAGAGCCCTTCGCACCCCCGTCTTCGGCTTTCGGCGTCGGGATCAGCCGCTTCCGCGGGGCGCGAACAGTTCGTCCTGCGCCCGGTCCCGCGCCGTGAGCAGCGCACCGCGCAGCACGGCCTGGCCGCCCAGGGCGCTGGCCCGTACCTCCGTGGGCAGGGGGGACAGCCGGGCCAGACGTTCCTGGACCCGGCGGGCCAGGACCTCGCCGCCCGCCCGGCCGGTCTCGCCGGCCAGCACCACGCAGCCGGGGTCCAGTACGGAGATCACGGCGGCGGCGCCGAGGGCGACGCGGTCGGCGAGCGCGTCGAGGAAGCCGTCCGCCGCGGCATCGGCCTCGGGGGCCGCGTCCGCCACCGCCTCGACAGCCGTCCGCACCAGCGCCGCGGCGTGCGGCTCCGCCGCGGACGAGGGCGCCGTCACCGCGTGCTCCGCCGCGAGTGCGGCGATCGCGCCCGCCCCGGCGACGGAGTGGAAGCCGCCGTCGCAGCCGGTCGCCGAGGGCAGGCCGACGGTCCCCGGTACCGGCAGGAAGCCGATCTCGCCCGCCCCGCCGGAGGCGCCCCGGCGCAGGGCCCCGTCGAGGACGACCGCCGCGCCGATACCCACGCCGAGCCACAGCAGCACGAAGGTGTCCCGGTCGCGGGCGGCGCCGTCGCGCTGCTCCGCGACGGCGGCGAGGTTGGTCTCGTTCTCGACGCTGACCCGGGCCTGGGGGAACCTCTCCTGCAGCGCGGCCACCAGTTGCCGGTGCCATTCGGGCAGCCCCGAGGAGTCGCGGAGGTCGCCGCTCACCGGGTCGATCAGACCGGGCGCGCCGATGCCGAGGGTGTGCAGCCGGTCGGCGCCGGCCTCCTTCGCCACCCGCTCGACGAGGGCGACCGCCTGCTCGACCGCCGGCCCGGTGCCCGCGTCGTCGCCGATCGGCACGGACGCCTCGGCGAGCACCCGGCCGAGAAGGTCGGAGACGAGGACCGCGACTCCCTCGGTACGGACGTCCAGCGCCGCCAACTGGGCGCGGTCGGCGACGATCCCGTACAGCTTCGCGTTCGGCCCGCGCCGCTGCTCGCCCGACTCCCCCACCACCGCGATCAGGCCGGAGGCGATGAGCCGTTCGACGAGGTCGGCGACGGTCGGCCGGGACAGGCCGGTGAGCTGCTTCAGCTGCCCTGCCGTCAACGGGCCCTCCTGCTGCAGCAGGCGCAGGGCGACTCGGTCGTTGATGGCCCGGGCGGTGCTCGGGGATGCGGGCATGCCGGGATCCTTCCAGATCGGCGGGGCCTGGCAGCCGGGGGCCGGATATCCCGCTATCTATCAGGCAGGCTTCCTGATAGTTTACGCGATCGCGAGTGGGGACCCGAGAACCCGGGAGGGACCGGAGAATGAGTGACGTGGTCTACGAGCAGGTCGAGGTGAGGCGGGCCCGGTACGCCGTGGCCGCCGTGTTCGCCGTGCACGGGGCTGTCACCGGCTCGTTCGCGACCCGGGTGCCGTGGATCCAGGACCATGCGTCGGTGAGCGCGGGACAGCTGGGCCTCGCCCTGGCCTTCCCCGCACTCGGCGCGTCCTTGGCGATGCCGCTCGCGGGCAGCGTCACCCACCGGTTCGGCGCCCGGAACGCCCTGCGCGGCCTGATCGCCCTGTGGACCCTGTCCCTCGTCCTGCCGGCCCTCGCCCCCAACCTCCTCACCCTCTGCCTGGCCCTGTTCGTCTACGGGGCCACGGCCGGCATGGCGGACGTCGCGATGAACGCGCTCGGCGTCGAGGTCGAGAACCGGCTGGGCCGGTCGATCATGTCCGGCCTGCACGGGCTGTGGAGCGCGGGCGCCCTGATCGGCTCGGCGGCCGGCACCCTCGCCGCGCACCTGGGCGCCGACGCCCGGCTGCACCACGCGCTGGCGGCCGGGGTGCTGACCGTGGTCGGCGTCGCCTCGTGCTCCTGGGTGCTCGACCTGCAACCCGCCGAGGACGAGGACCCGCCGCCCCGGTTCGCGCTGCCGCCCCGGTCGGCGCTGCTCATCGGCGCGGTCGGGTTCTGCGCGGTGTTCGCGGAGGGGGCGAGCCTCGACTGGTCGGCGGTGTACCTGCGCGAGCAGCTGGAGAGCTCGGCGGGCCTCGCGGCCGCGTGCACCACGGGCTTCACGCTCACCATGGCGATCGCCCGGATCGTCGGCGACAAGGTGGTGGACCGGTACGGCTCCGTGCGCACGGTGCGGGTCGGCGGAGTCCTCGCGGTCCTCGGCGGAGTGCTCATCGTCGTCGCGAACCACCCGGCCCTGGCGATGAGCGGGTTCGCGCTGATGGGCCTCGGCATCGCGGTCGTCGTACCGCTGTGCTTCGCCGCGGCGGGCCGCAGCGGGTCGAACCCCAGCCTGGCCATCGCCGGTGTCGCGACCATCACGTACACCTCGGGCCTGATCGCGCCGAGCGCCATCGGCGGGCTGGCCGAGGCGACCAGCCTGACGGTGTCGTTCGGGCTGGTGACGGTGCTGGCGTGCGGGCTGGTGGTCTTCGCGGGCGTGCTGCGCTCGGGGGACCGGGACCGGCCCAAGGTCAGCCGGCGGTCCGCGGCGGTCGCCGACCCGCGGCCCTGAACCACTCGCTCCACGGCGCGGGGCACAGGGATTCCGCGTCCCTGCGCACCAGCGCCCGGGTGCTGGTGCGCAGGGCGTGAGAATGGCCCGGGCTCTCTCACGTGAGAATGGGCCGGACCCGCACGCACGACGAAAGCGAAACCGCACCATGGATCTTGGCGTCCGCTGGAAACTGCACGGCGACGGACGCACGCCGGCGCCCGGAGCGGTGGTCCGCCCCGACGAACGGCTCTCCTGGCCCCGCACGGTCGGGCTCGGCGCCCAGCACGTGGTGGCCATGTTCGGGGCGTCGTTCGTGGCGCCGGTCCTGATGGGACTCGACCCGAACCTCGCGATCATGATGTCGGGCGTCGCGACCGTGATCTTCCTGCTCGCCACCCGGGGTCGGGTGCCCAGCTATCTGGGCTGCTCGCTGTCCTTCGTGGGCGTGGCCGCGGTCATCCGCGCCGACGGCGGTAACAGCGCCACGGTGACCGGCGCGGTCCTGGTCGTCGGTGTCGCGCTGTTCCTGGTCGGTGTCGCCGTGCAGCGCTTCGGGGCGCGGATCATCCACGCCACGATGCCGCCGATCGTCACCGGCGCGGTGGTGATGCTGATCGGCTTCAACCTCGCGCCGGTCACCGCCTCGACGTACTGGCCGCAGGACCAGTGGACGGCCCTGCTGGTCATGGCCTTCACCGCTCTGTCCGTCGTCTGCCTGCGTGGGTTCTGGTCCCGGATCGCGATCTTCCTCGGCCTGGTGTTCGGGTACGGCGTCTCGTGGGTCTTCGACCGGGTCTTCGGGCGGATCCACTCGGTGGACGCGAGCGGCAAGCTCACCGACCACTGGCGGCTCGACCTCTCCGCCGTCGGCCACGCCGACTGGATCGGCCTTCCGACCTTCCACGGGCCGTCCTTCGAGTGGTCCGCGATCCTGGTCGCGCTGCCCGTCGTCATCGCCCTGGTCGCCGAGAACGCCGGGCACGTCAAGGCGGTCGGCGAGATGACCGGCGACCCGCTGGACGACAAGCTCGGTACGGCGATCTCCGCCGACGGCATCGGCTCCGTGCTGTCCACCGCGGTCGGCGGCCCGCCCAACACCACGTACTCCGAGAACATCGGCGTGATGGCCGCGACCCGCGTCTACTCCACGGCCGCCTACTGGGCCGCCGCCGGCTTCGCCCTGCTCTTCGGCGTCTGCCCGAAGTTCGGCGCGGTCGTGGCCGCGATCCCGGGAGGTGTCCTCGGCGGCATCACCGTCATCCTCTACGGCATGATCGGCCTGCTCGGTGCGCAGATCTGGATCACCGCCAAGGTCGATCTGCGCAATCCGCTCAACCTGGTGCCGGCCGCCGCGGGCATCATCATCGGCGTCGGCAACGTCACCATGGAGTTCACCGACACCTTCTCCCTGAGCGGTATCGCCCTGGGGACCCTGGTCGTCATCATCGGCTACCACGCGCTGCGCGCGTTCGCGCCGGCCCACCTCAAGACACAGCAGCCCCTGCTCGACGAGGGGACATCGTCGTACGACGAGAACGCGCACGACGAGAACGCGCACGACGAGAAGGCACACGAGGAGAAGGCGCTCGACGAGAAGGCGGCGGGCCGGGCGGACGGTTCGTAGCGGGACGAGCATCGCGGGTGGGGACGTCCGGCTCCGTCGGCTGCGGACGGCCCTGCCCTGGTGCGCGCGGGTGAGCCACGGCGGTCCGCTCAGCGCGCCAACTCGTAGGCGTACGACGGCGTGAACGTCCCAGGTGTCCCCTTGCAACCGTCCGACTCCCCCGGCAGCTTCACCCACAGATAGCCGTCGATCCGCGACTCCCCGGTGTTCAGCGTGGGCGTGCGGCCGATCTTGCGGCCGGACGGGTCGCACCACTCGCCGTCGGCCGGGGCGCCGTTGCCGTTGCGGCTGGTGTCGATGACGGCACCGAGGCTCGACGGTCCGCCCAGGGCGGCGAGGACCTGCCGGTCGTAGGCGATCTCGTCGGCCGTGCGGTGGAAGTTGGAGACGTTGCTGAAGACACCGTCGGAGGAGGCGGCCGAGGACGCGCCCGCCTGCCGGAGCCAGCCGGCCTGCTTGGCGGCGGCGTGCCAGCCGGAGTGGCCCGCGTCGTAGTAGACCCGTGCCTTGGGGTTGGCGGCCTTGAGGACACGGCCCGCGCGGGCCAACGAGGCGAAGCGGCGGGCGCGTTCGCCCGCCGAGAGACACTCGGCCTGGGCCACCGAGTCGGGCTCCAGGATGACGATGACCTCCCCGGAGCCCAGCCCCGCGGCGAAGGCGTCGATCCAGCCGTCGTAGGCGGCGAGGTCGGGCGCGCCGCCCTGCGAGGCGCCGCCGCAGTCGCGAGCGGGGATGGCGTACGGCACGACGACGGGCACCCGGGCCTGTGCGCTGCCGCCCGAGGTGACCGCGCGGACCCGGGAGGTGATGGTCGACGGCGTGAAGTCGGCGAACCAGACCGCCGCCGGCTGGTCGGCTATCCGGGAGGCGATGACCGCGTGCCGCGCGTCGCCGTCGTGGGCGCGGACCCAGTCGAGCACCTGGGACTCGGGATGGCGGTAGAGCCGGGTGGACGCGGCGGCGGTGCGCCGCTCCTCCCGCTTCTCGCTCTGCGTGGGGGACGGCGTGGGACTCGCCTTCTTCTTCGGGGACGGCGACGCGGAGCCGCTCGCGGCGGGGGAGGCGGACGGCGTCGGTACGGCCGGCAGCGGTGCCAGGTACGGCGAGCTGGTCACCCCGCCCCTCGCCTCGTCGGCGTCGCGGCGGTCGTCGAGGGCGGACAGCATCCCGGTCGCGGTGCCGATCGCGACCACCACCGAGGCCGCCGCGACCATGGCGCCGCGCCACGCGGTCCGCCTGCGTTCGGCCCGCCGTGCGGCCAGCCGCCGCGCACGTAAGCCTGACACGGTGCAGCCCCCCCTCGTGCTCCCCCACGGCGGGCGCGTTCCCCCGTTCTGGGGAAGCGTCGGGCCCGCCGGTACCCGGGCCAGCCTAAAGCTGCGACTCTGCCCACATGGTGCAATGCGAACAAGTCACCGCCCCCGTCGAGCCGGTCACCACTCCCGTCGACGGGGTCGTCGCCCGGATGCGCGCGCTCGACGCGACGCTGCCGGAGGGCGACGGGCTCGCGGTCTTCAACCGCGTCTACCTCGCCGTCACCGAGGCGGTCGACCGGCGTATCGACAGCGGCCGGTTCGGGGACGCGCGGGTGGCGATCACGCTGGACGTGCGGTTCGCCGAGCGCTACCTGGAGGCCGTGGAGGCGGCTGCCGACGAGCGGCGCCCGCCGGCCTGCTGGCGGCCGCTGTTCCAGTTCCGCCGCCATCCCGGCGTACGACCGCTGCAGTTCGCGCTCGCGGGCATCAACGCGCACATCGGGCACGACCTGGCGCTCGCCGTGGTGGACACCTGTCGTACCCTGCACTGCGAACCCGCCGACGTGGAGGGTGAGTTCGACCGCGTGGGTGATCTCCTCGTGTCGTTGGAGGAGCGCATCCGCGAAGAGCTGATGCCGGGTCCCGACCTCCTCCAGATCGCCGACCCGCTCACCCATCTGCTCGGTTCGTGGAGCCTGGAGCGCGCCCGGGAGGCGACCTGGACCGCGGCGCGGGCGCTGTGGGTGCTGCGCCGACTGCCCGACGTCGCCGAGGAGTTCACCGAGCGCCTGGACGCGGCGGTGGGCCTGGCGGGCCGCATGCTGCTCACGCCGCTGCCCGACCGCTGAGCCGGCTCCCCGGTCTAGTCCTCCGGCAGCTCGACGGGCGCGATCTCGTCGTACACGTCGCCCGGGCCCGGGTTGGTCGCGTCGGTCGTTCCGCCGAAGTGGTGCATGACTCCCCACACCGCGTTCAGCGCGGTCTGGACGGCGCCCTCGGCCCAGCCGGCCGTCCAGGAGATGTCGTCACCGGCGAGGAAGACGCCCCGCTTGTCCTCGGGCAGCCGGTCCTGCATGAAGTGGGTGAACAGGCGCCGCTGGTAGCGGTAGTGGCCGGGCAGGTTGGCCTTGAAGGCGCCCATGAAGTAGGGCTCGTTCTCCCAGGAGACCGTCACCGGGTTGCCGATGACGTGCTTCCTGATGTCGACCTTCGGGTAGATCTCGCCGAGCGACTTCAGCATGACCTCCATCCGCTCGTTCGCGGACAGCGGCAGCCACTTCAGGCTGTCGTCGCACCAGGTGTACGACAGGCAGATGACGGCGGGCTTGTCCGGGCCGTCGTCGAGCAGATAGGTCCCGCGCGTCATCCGGTCGGTGAGGGTCATCGACATGACGTCCCGGCCGGTCTCCTCGTCCTTGTCGAGCCAGAACGGCCGGTCGACGGGGACGAAGAGCTTGGAGCTCTCCATGTAGTGGGTGCGCTCGATCGCCGTCCAGTGGTCGATCGGGAAGAGCGAGTCGTCGCAGGCGATCTTCGACAGCAGCATCCAGGACTGGGCCGTGAAGATCGCCGCCTGGTAGGTGCGGATGTCGCCGTTCGCGTCCGTCACCGTGATCCGGTTGCCGGCGGTGCGGTGCAGCCGGGTCACGGCCGGGCGGGGTTCGCCGCCCTCGTGCAGGCTCGCGAGCGAGGTGCCGTAGGCCCAGTGCACGATCTTCTCCGGCTCGCGCTCCCACAGCCGCAGCGGCAGCTGCTGGGAGCCGCCGACGATGCCGCGGTGGTGGTCGTCGGCCTCGGTGTAGACGACGCGGAGGATCTCCAGGATGGAGTTGGGGAAGTCGGTGTCCCAGCCGCCGGTGCCGAAGCCGACCTGGCCGAAGATCTCGCGGTGCCGGAAGGACCTGAAGGCCTCGGAGTCGCAGAGGAAGCCGTAGAAGGTCTGGTTGTCGAGCTTCTCGACGAGCTTCGCCCAGATCTCGCGGATGCGCGGCACGTCGCGCTCGCGCATCGCCTGGTTCATGTCGGAGAAGTCAGCGCCCTCCTCGAGGCACTTGTTCCAGGCGGCCGCGACGTCCCGGTAGACCTGCGGCAGGTCGTCGACCGTCTCGGCGTAGTGGGACTCGCCCTTGAGGTCGACGACCGTCGAAGGGGTGGTCTCCGCGAGGGGGTTGGGGAAGGGCCGGGTCTCCAGTCCCACGAGGTCGATGTAGTGCTGGAGGGCCGTGGAGGACGGCGGGAAGCGCATCGCGCCCATCTCGGCGATGAGGGAGGGGTCGCACCCGTCGAAGCCGACGGTCCGCAGCCGGCCGCCGATCCGGTCGGCCTCGTAGACGACCGGCTTGAGGCCCATCTTCATCAGCTCGTACGCGGCCACGATGCCGGACAGTCCGCCGCCGATGACCGCGACCTCGGTGCCGTGCTCGGTCGCCGGTATCTGGCCGAGTCCCGCCGGGTGGGCGAGGAAGTCGTCGTACGCGTAGGGGAAGTCCGGGCCGAACATGGTGATCGGCGGCTGCTGCTCGTCTGCGTGCTCGACGGCGTTGGGCACGGTGGACGTCATGGGGTGCGGACTCCTTGCGCGAAAGATGCGGGGAAGATCAGGGAGGTCAGGAAGGTCAGACCAGGGACCCGTACAGGCCGGGGCGGCGGTCCCGCAGATACGGGTTCGCCTCACGGGACGCGGCCAGGAAGACGGGGTCGGCGTCGGCGAACACCAGCTGCTCCTCGCGTCCGGCACGGGTCCGCGCGACGCCGTCGGGGCCGGCCAGCGTGGAGAGCCCGACGAACTCGAACTCCCCTTCCGCACCGACCCGGTTGACGTACGCCACGTACATCTGGCTCTCGAAGGCCCGCACCGGGATCACCGACTCGGCGACGAACTGGAACGGGTGCATCTGCGCGGTCGGCACCAGCAGCAGGTCGGTACCGGCGAGGGCGTGGGCGCGGACGTTCTCCGGGAACTCGACGTCGTAACAGATCATCAGGCCGACCCGCAGACCGCCGAGTTCGGCCTGTACGACCGTCTGTTCGCCCGGCGTGAAGTGGTCGCGCTCGAAGCAGCCAAAGAGGTGGGTCTTGCGGTAGTTGGCCAGGCGGGTGCCGTCGGCGGAGATCAGCTGGGCGGAGTTGTACACCACGTCCGCGGCCCGCTCGGGGTACCCGTAGGCGATGGCGAGGCCGTGTCGGGAGGCGATCTCGGCGACCGCGTCGGCGGACTCGCCGTCGGCGGGCTCGGCGAGGCGGCCGATGTCCTCGCCGATGGCGTAGCCCGTGAGGAACATCTCCGGCGCGGCCAGCAGCGCGGCCCCGGAGGCGGCGGCCCGGCCCGCGGCCTCGTCGAGGACCTTGAGGTTCCCGACGCTCGAGCCTGGGCGGCCGGAGCTCTGGAGCAGGGCGGTGCGCATGCGTGTTCCTCACCGGGCGAAAGGAGTGGTTGTGGGGGCCACGTAGACGGTACGGGCGGCGGGCTCGGGCGGACAAGAAGGAGCCGTTGCGCGCCGGTGAGCGGATCGTTGCGTGCGCGAGGCCTGCGGCGGCGATTCGTTGCGTGCCTCGGTCGTAGCCCGGCTCCTCCTTCGGGCTCAGGTCGCCGGGGGCGTCCCCGCCGGGCGGCGGAGGGGAGGTGCCGTCCCTGGTGCGATGTGGCGGAGGGCGGGCGCCGGAAGAGTGAGGGCTGTCCGGTTCACCTGCGGAAAGGAACACCATGAACCGCCGTGCGAAGATCGCCGTGCTCGGTGCCGCGCTGCTGCTCACCACCGGTGCGACGGCCGCCGCCGTCGACGACGAGCCACGTGAGGCCGCCACGGCCGCGGGCGGCAAGCTGCGTCACACCGCCTCGGCCGCCACGGCCGACGGCGGGACCCGGGAGGCCGCCGCCCTGACCGGCACCGCCAAGCTCTACCGCTCGGCCGGCGACGACATCACCTTCTCCTTCGACGCGCACCTCTCGGCGAAGCACAAGGACGATCCGATGAAGGCGACCGGCACCTTCGAGTGGAGCCACTACCTCGACGGCGAGGGTGCCCGGGCGAAGGCGAAGGTCGACTGCCTGGTCACCGGCGGCAAGGTGGCCGTCGTGTCCGGAGTCGTCACCGACACGGACCTGCCCGGCGCGAAGGGCACCCGCGTGGGCATCACGGTGCACGACCTCGGCCGCCGCGACCGGCTCGGCTACAGCTGGGCGACGACCGAGGGCCTGGGCCCGAAGGACCTGCCGAAGTGCGTGGGGTCGGCGCCCTTCGAGAAGGTCAGGAAGGGCACCGGGAACTTCACCGTCGTGCCTTGGCACCCCGCCCTCTAGCCGCCAGGACCAGCGCGGTGAGCAGGTAGGGCACGGCGAGCGCCGCGAAGACCGTGCTGTGCGCGGCCGACGTACCGATCACCACGTAGACGCCGAACACGGCGATCGTGGCCAGCTCGGTGCCCAGGCTCGCCACCGAGGTCAGGGTGGCCCGGCTGGTGTCGTCGATGCGGTGCTGGAGCCGGACGTCGGCGAGCACTTCGGCGAGCTGGAAGCAGCCGAAGGCGAGGCCCACGAGGGCGATGCCGGCCGGGGTGCGTGCCGCGGCGCCCACGGCCAGGGCGAGCGCACCGCCGGCCAGCACCGCCGCCAGCCCGGTGGTGCCCAGGCGCTCGGCGGCGCCGGCCAGCAGACCGGCGACGGAGACCAGGGCCCAGACCACCAGGAGCAGGTAGGGCACCGTCTGGTCGGCCACCCCGGTGTCCCGGATCAGGAGCGGGGTGTACTCGTCGAGCGCGCCCCACACCGCGGCGACGGCCGGCACGAGCAGCAGGGCGCCGCGTACGGAGCCATCCCGCCGGGCCTCGGTCAGTCCGGCCCGCAGGGACGCGGTCCAGCTGTCGTGGCCGGCCGCCCCGGGCACCCGGTGCTCCGGGAACCGGGTCGCGATGGCTGCGGCCAGCACACAGGCCAGCACGCTCGCCGCGCCCACGGCCGGGTAGCCGCCGAACACGAACACCGGGCCGGCGAGTCCCATCGCGGCCATGACCGCCACCAGGCCCGCCGCCCGGGCCCGGCCCATCACGCGCGCGTACCGGTCGGCGGCGCCGAGCCGGTCGAGCTCGTCGTAGACCAGCGCCTCCAGCGCGCCGGAGCCCAGCGCTCCCCCGACGCCGTACAGGACGAAGCCGAGCGCGAAGGCCCCGTACGACGGGACGGTCACCCACAGGGCGAAGCCGGCGGCGGTCAGCAGCGGGCCGACCCACAGCAGGGTCCGTCGGGACACGGCGTCGGCCCAGGCCCCGGAGGGGACCTCAAGGAGCACGCCGGTGATCGACCAGAGGGCGAACAGGGAGGAGATCTGCCACAGGGACAGACCGGTGTCACTGAAGAGCAGCGCGTACACCGGGTACAACAGGACGAACTCGTCGAGGAACGCGTAGCCGTACAGCGTGGTCGTGAGCCGCCGTGTGCCGGTGGTGTCGGGCACACGCGCAGGTGAGAGTGTCATGAGGCCTTCCCGCAGGGACGAATCGGACACCGGGGGTACGGCGTCCGAGGCGGCCCTCGGGAGGCACGGCTGGTGGATCAATGTCGCCAGGTCATGGCACCGATGGTAGCCAGTGGGCGACCCGCTGCCCAGCGAGAATGCCGGACGGGCAACAACACCCCCGCCCGGGAGACGGCCGACCGAAGGAGTCCCGATGGAGATCGCCGCCCTTCCGCACGTCGACGAGCACACCACCTTGGTGGCGGCGGACGCCGACGCCGTCTGGCGCGGGCTGGGCGAGGTGCTGGACCAGGCGTTCTCCGGCGGCCGGCCGGCCGGGTACGCGCGCCTGGTCGGCTGCGCGGACCGCACGGCGTCGGGGCCCCGCCCGCCGGCCGAGGGCTCGACGGTGCCCGGCTTCCGGGTGGCCTCCGCCGCGCCCGGCCGGGAGCTGGTCCTGGTCGGGCGCCACCGTTTCTCGACGTACGCCCTGGTCTTCCGCCTCGACGCGGCGGGCTCGGGCCGCACCCGGCTGCGGGCCGAGACGCGGGCCCGGTTCCCCGGCCCGGCCGGCCGCCTCTACCGGCTGCTCGTCATCGGCACGGGCGGGCACGCGGTCGGCGTACGGCGGCTGCTGTCGGCGGTGCGCCGGCGCACCGAGTAGCCCGGGCCGGCCGGCTCGCTCAGGTCGGCGAACCCGACGAGAAACGGCGCAGCAGCGGCGACAGCACCAGCACGGACTTCGTCCGCTCCACGAACGGCTCCCCCGCGATCCGCTCCAGCACCCGTTCGAAATGGCGCATGTCGGAGGCGAAGACCTGGACGACCGCGTCCGCGTCGCCGGTGACGGTCGACGCGGCCACGACCTCCTGGTAGCGCTCCAGGCCCCGCCGGATGGTGTCCGGCGAGGTGTTGTGCCGGCAGTAGATCTCGACGAACCCCTCGGTCTCCCAGCCGAGGGCCGAGGGGTCCACTCGTACGGTGAAGCCCGTGATGGCCCCGGTGGCACGCAGCCGGTCCACCCGCCGTTTCACGGCGGGCGCGGACAGGCCGACCAGGTGCCCGATGTCCGCGTAGGAGCGGCGGGCGTCCTCGGCGAGGGCGTGGACGATGCGTTCGTCGAGATCGTTCAGCACTGCGGGTCGTTCACTTCACTTCTGGTGCTTCTGCTGATGGTGTTGCCGCGAGACGGGAGCGGCGATGGCCGTACACGAAGTAGAACACGAGCCCGACGGCCATCCAGACTCCGAAGACCACCCAGGTGACGGCCGACAGGCTGCCCATCATCCACACGCAGAAGCCGAGGCCGAGGGCGGGCAGCACCGGCGACAGCGGCACCCGGAAGGTGCGCGGCATGTCCGGGCGGGTCCGGCGCAGCACCACGACGGCGATGTTGACCAGCCCGAAGGCGAAGAGGGTGCCGATGCTGGTGGCGTCGGCGAGCTGGCCGAGCGGGACGGCGGCCGCGAGGACACCGCAGAACAGGGACACGATCACGGTGTTGGCGCGGGGCGCGCCGGTCTTCGGGTGGACGCGGCCGAAGACCCTGGGCATGAGCCCGTCCCGGGACATCGCGAAGAGGATGCGGGTCTGGCCGTAGAGCACCGTCAGCACGACACTCGCGATGGCGATGACGGCGCAGAAGGCCAGCAGGGTGCCCCAGAAGGTCTGGCCGGTGACCTCGCGCATGATCTGGGCGAGCGCGGCCTCGGAGTCGGTGAACCGCTGCCAGGGCTTCGCGCCGACGGCCACGGCGGCGACCAGGACGTACAAAGCCGTCACGATGACGAGGGACAGCATGATGGCGCGGGGCAGGTCGCGCTGGGCGTCCTTGGCCTCCTCGCCGGCCGTGGAGGCCGCGTCGAAGCCGATGTACGAGAAGAAGAGCGTCGCCCCGGCCGCGCTGACCCCGGCCATGCCGAGCGGCATGAAGTTCTCGTAGTTGCCGGAGCGGAAGCCCTGGACGCCGATCGCGCAGAACAGCACCAGCGCGGCGATCTTCACGACGACCATGACGGTGTTGGCGCGGGCGGACTCGCGGGCGCCGCCGAGCAGGAACGCCATCGCCAGGAGTACGACGATCAGTGCCGGCAGGTTGAAGACGCCGCCGTCGCCGGGCGGGGCGGACAGCGCGGCCGGGATGGTGACGCCGACGGTGCCGTCGAGCAGTTCGTTCAGGTACTCGCCCCAGCCGACGGCGACGGCGGCGACCGAGACGCCGTACTCCAGGACCAGACACCAGCCGCAGATCCAGGCGATCAGTTCGCCCATCGTCGCGTAGGCGTACGAGTAGGAGGATCCGGCGACCGGGATGGTGCCCGCCAGTTCGGCGTAGGAGAGAGCGGAGAACAGGGCGGTGAGGCCGGCGATGACGAACGAGAGGGTGACGGCCGGGCCCGCCTTGGGGACGGCCTCGCCGAGGACGACGAAGATGCCGGTGCCGAGGGTGGCACCGATGCTGATCATGGTCAGCTGCCACAGGCCGAGAGAGCGGCGCAGGCTGCCTCCCTCGCCCTGGCCGCCCTCCGCGACCAGGCGTTCCACCGGCTTGCGACGCATGAGGCGCGCACCGAGCCCCGGGGACGAGGGGGCGGTCTGACGGGGATGTTGCGGGGGTGCGCCTTGGTCGAGCACGCGCTGACTCCTTTGTCGCTGCCTCTGGGGGCGGCGGGGACCGGCGGCATCCCTGCGCGAGCAGGAACCCACCGAGCGGGGTCCCCGCCACGCCACGTACAGCGCATGACCCTACGAGCCAGGGCATCACGGTCGTAATGCGGCAACCTTGCGCCTACCCGCAAGATCGTTGCGTTCATCGCAGGGGTGTGGGTGTTCGTTGCGCGGGGGCTTCGGAGTGTTGCGCGGGGGCTGCCCGGAGCGGATCTCCGACGCGGGACGAGCAGGCGTCGGCCCGGTCGTCGCGCGGCACGCAGCCGGTGATCTCCACGGGCGACCGGCACCGCCCCGCGCACGCGTACGGCCCCCGGTTCTCCCGGCGGGCGGGATCAACGGGGGCCGTACGCAGTGACGTTGACGGGTCAGCTCCAGCTGGCGTGCAGCGCCTTGCCCTCGGCGTAGCCGGCCGCGCTCTGGATGCCGACGACCGCCTTCTCGGCGAACTCCTCCAGGGAGCCGGCGCCGGCGTAGGTGCAGGAGGAGCGGACGCCCGCGATGATCGAGTCGATCAGGTCCTCCACGCCCGGCCGGGACGGGTCGAGGAACATGCGGGAGGTGGAGATGCCCTCCTCGAACAGGGCCTTGCGGGCGCGGTCGTAGGCCGACTCCTCGGACGTGCGGTTGGCCACGGCACGCGCCGACGCCATGCCGAAGGACTCCTTGTAGAGACGCCCGCTGGAGTCCTGCTGGAGGTCGCCCGGCGACTCGTAGGTGCCCGCGAACCACGACCCGACCATCACGTTGGACGCGCCGGCGGCGAGTGCCATGGCGACGTCGCGCGGGTGCCGGACGCCGCCGTCGGCCCACACGTGCTTGCCGTACTTCTTCGCCTCGGCCGCGCACTCCACGACGGCCGAGAACTGCGGCCGGCCGACGCCGGTCATCATGCGGGTGGTGCACATGGCGCCGGGTCCGACACCGACCTTGATGATGTCGGCGCCGGCCTCGATCAGGTCCCGCACGCCCTCCGCGGCGACGATGTTGCCGGCCACGATCGGCACCCGCGGGTCGAGGTCGCGCACCAGCCTGATCGCGCTGATCATCGACTCCTGGTGGCCGTGCGCGGTGTCGATGACGAGCGTGTCGACACCCGCGTCGAGCAGCTGCTTCGCCTTGCCCGCGACATCGCCGTTGATGCCCACGGCGGCGGCGATGCGCAGCTTGCCCTGCGCGTCGACGGCGGGCGTGTACAGCGTGGCGCGCAGGGCGCCCTTGCGGGTGAGGATGCCCGCGAGGCGGCCGTCCTTGTCGACGGCGGGGGCGTAGCGGCGGTTGGCGTGGTCCAGCCGGTTGAAGGCCTCGCGCGGGTCGATGTCCGCGTCGAGCAGCAGCAGGTCCTTGGACATGACCACTTCGAGCTGGGTGAAGCGGTCGACGCCGGTCAGGTCCTGGTCGGTGACCACACCGACGGGCCGCTGCTCCTCGTCGACGACCACACCGGCGTTGTGCGCGCGCTTGGGCAGCAGGGCCAGCGCGTCGGCGACGGTCTGGTGCGGGGCCAGCACGATCGGCGTGTCGAGGACGTGGTGGCGGCTCTTGACCCAGGAGACGACCTCGGTGACGACCTCGATCGGGATGTCCTGCGGGATGACGACCAGTCCGCCGCGACGGGCCATCGTCTCGGCCATGCGGCGCCCGGCGATCGCGGTCATGTTGGCGACGACCAGCGGGATCGTGGTGCCCGTGCCGTCCGGGGAGCTGAGGTCCACGCCCTGCCGCGAGCCGACCGCGCTACGGCTGGGGACCATGAACACGTCGTCGTACGTCAGGTCGTACGGGGGCTGGATGTCGTTGAGGAAACGCACGTGCTGCACATCCCAGTCGTTCAGAGGTGGCCCCCGGACAGGTCAGCCAGGGGGAAGAGCACGTACTTCATTGTCCCATGTCTGCCGGAATGCGATGCCCGGGCGAATCATCCAGGCAGGTCAGAGGGGTCCTAGGAGGAACCTCCAAGGGCGAGCGCCACGGTGAGGGCCTCGGTGCGCTCCGTGGCCTGGGAGAACACCTCCTCGGCGATCTCCCACTCGTCCGGGCGGACCTTCGCGTACGGCTGCCAGTGACGTACGACGATCAGCAGCCCCCTCTCGACGGCCCCCTCGGGCCAGACGGTGTGGTCGCCGAGGCTGTCGGCCAGCGCGTCCCAGTTGTGCCCGAACCAGTCGGGCAGCTCCAGGGCCCGGGCACAGCGGTCCATCAGGCTCGCCTTGTTCGTCACCCCGTCGAGGTCCAGCGTGACCACGAGTTCCGTCATCTCAGCACCGCCCGGGAGGAGTTGTGGTGATCATCGGTGTGGCGGGTCGCGCCGTCCGTGGACGGCCGAGGGGGCGAGTCCGTGGCGGCATGCCGCCACGGACTCGCCCCCTCGTGACCATCCGTCAGGCCCCGTCCGGGTCAGCCCTGTTCAGCGCGGGCTTGGGCGCCGGCCCCGCCGCCATCAGGTAGTCCGCGGCCGACGTGTCCGTCACCAGGCTGGTGACGAGCCCGGACCGCAGGACCGCGTCGATCGCGGCCGCCTTGCGCTGCCCGCCCGCGATCGCGACGACCTCGGGGACCCGGCGCAACTGGTCGGTCTTGACGGTGATGCACCGCTCGCCCAGGTCCCGCCCGACCCGACGGCCGTCGGAGTCGAAGAGGTGGGCGGACATCTCGGCGGCGACACCGAGCGAGGCGTAGTGCGCCCGCTCCTCGTCGCTGAGCATGTCGTGCACCGTCGAGATGCCCGGCTCCCAGGAGCCGATGGAGACGCAGGCGACCGTGACCTTGTCGAAGTACTCGAAGGCCCGGGCGATCCCGGTCTGGTTGCGCAGCGCCGCCGCGGTCGCCGCGTCCGGCAGCAGCATCGGCGCGTAGATGGGGTGGGCGTCCCCGCCCGACACCTGGGCGGCGCGCCGCACCGCCTCCACCGAGCCGCGCTCGGCGGTCCCGGCGTCGTACACGCCCGTCAACTGCACCACCGTGCACGGTGGCAGCCGGTCGAGCGCCGCCGCCATGTGAATCGTGGACCGGCCCCAGGCCAGGCCCAGCACATCACCTTCGTTGACGAGCTCGGCGAGCAGGTCGGCGGCCACCTCCCCCAGGTTCTCGGGGTCGGGCGTCTCCTCCGCCTCGGCCGGGGACTCGACCACGACGGCGTGCCTGAGGCCGTAGCGGGCGCGGAGCGCGTCGGAGCGCTCCGCGTCCAGCTCGGCCGGCACGCGGATCTCGATCCGTACGAGATCCCGTTCGAGAGCGGTCTCCAGTACCCGGGCCACCTTGAATCGGCTGACGCCGAACTCCTCCGCGATCTGGATCTTGGATTTGCCCTCGAGGTAGAAGCGGCGGGCCATGGCCGCCGCCTGCACCAGCTCAGCGGGTCCCATCCGCATGGCTGACCGGCCCGCCGACATACCCGACACGGCGATCTCCTTCACTGCTGTTCACATTTCTGGATTCGCCGTTCATCCTTGCAGATCCGGCGCGCTTGATCGGTCCTGATGAGAGCCGTTCACGTTCCCTTGGTTCAGTGGTCGCACGCCCAGCTCGCCTTGGCGGTGGCCGCCTCGGCTTGGGTGCGCAATGCACGTACCGCCTCCGCCGGGTCCGATGCCCCGTAGACCGCCGAGCCGGCGACGAAGACGTCGGCGCCCGCGTCGGCGCAGCGCTCGATGGTGGAGGCCGAGACGCCGCCGTCGACCTGAAGCCACAGCTCGAGGCCGTGCTTGCTGATCAACTCGCGGGTGCGGCGAATCTTGGGGAGCATGATGTCGAGGAACGCCTGTCCCCCGAATCCCGGCTCGACCGTCATGATCAGCAGCATGTCGAGCTCGGGGAGCAGATCCTCGTACGGCTCGATGGGTGTCGCGGGCTTCAGCGCCATGGAGGCGCGGGCGCCCTTGGCCCGGATCTCCCGGGCGAGTCGGACCGGAGCGGCGGCCGCCTCGACGTGAAAGGTGACGGAACCGGCCCCCGCCTCCACGTACTGGGGCGCCCACCGATCGGGGGCCTCGATCATCAGATGACAGTCCAGCGGAGTGTCCGTCGCACGGGCCAGCGCCTCTACGACCGGCACACCGAGCGTGAGGTTCGGGACGAAATGGTTGTCCATGACGTCGACATGGAGCCAGTCGGCTCCTCCGACCGCCTTCGCCTCGTCCGCGAGGCGGGCGAAATCGGCGGACAGGATGCTGGGATTGATCTGCGCGGCCATGACCCAAGCCTGCCATGCCCTCCGGGGGTCGGCCGCATCGGTCCGGGGCGGGCACGGTCAATTGTCCGGTGCGGGCTGTATGTGGCTGAGCGCGCCCGGGTGGCGGTGCCACGAGCGGCGACGCCCCGCGCCCCTTACGGGGGCGCGCCCGCCCGTGCCATGCTGGGCCGCCCACGGCTACGGGGGTGGCCATGACTGAGACCGGGACGAAGGGACGCGGCATCGCGCACCTGGTGTGCGGACGGCGCGCCAAGTGGGTCGTGCTGGTGCTGTGGCTGGTGGCGCTGTTCCTGACGGCGCCCTTCGCGCAGAAGCTCACCGACGCCCAGGACAACGACGCGGCCTCGTGGCTGCCCGGGTCCGCCGAGTCGACCCAGGTGCTGGAGATCTCCGAGGACTTCAGACCCGAACAGATCCCCGCGATCGTGGTGTACGCCCGCGAGAGCGGGCTCACGGCCCAGGACCGGGCGCAGATCGCCGAGGACACCGCCGAGCTCAAGCAGCTGACCGCGCACGGCATCCGCGGGGCCGAGACCAGGGGCCCGGTGTACGACCGGCCGGACGACCCGCGGGCCGCCCAGGTCCTGGTGCCGATCACGATGGACGAGAAGGGCTGGGAGCGGATCGCGCCCGCGGTCGACTCCATGCGCGAGATCGTCGGTGAGGGCGGCGACGGGCTCGCGGTGCACATCACCGGCCCGGGCGGTACGTCCGCCGACTTCTCCGAGGCCTTCGAGGGCATCGACTCCACGCTGCTGATCTCTGCGATGGCCGTCGTCATCGTGATGCTGCTGATCACCTACCGCAGTCCCACCCTCCTCCTGGTCCCGCTGCTGTCGGTGATCGCCGCCCTGTTCACCGCGCAGGCCCTGATCTACCTGCTGGCGGAGCACGCCGGCCTGACCGTCAACGGGCAGAGCGCGGGCATCCTCACGGTCCTCGTCTTCGGTGCGGGGACGGACTACGCCCTCTTGCTCGTCGCCCGCTACCGGGAGGAACTGCGCCGCCACGAGGACCGGCACGAGGCGATGGCCCTGGCTCTGCACCGCGCGGGCCCGGCCGTCCTCGCGTCGGGCGCGACGGTCGTCCTGAGCATGCTGGTGCTGCTGGTCGCGGAGATGAACTCGACGAGCGGTCTCGGCCCGGTCGCCGCCATCGGCGTCGCCGTCGCCCTGCTCGCGATGATGACCCTGTTCCCGGCACTGCTGGTGGTCTTCGGCCGCTGGATCTTCTGGCCGGCGATCCCGCACCTGGGCACCGAGAACCCGGCCGACACGGGTCTGTGGGCCCGCATGGGCCGCCGGTTCGCGGTCCGCCCGCGCATGGTCTGGGGCGTCACGGCGTTGGCGCTCGCGGTGTGCTCGCTCGGTCTGATCCAGCTGCGCGCCGAGGGCATCAGCAACGCGGACGCGTTCACCGGGGAACCCGACTCGGTCGTCGGCCAGGAGATCTCGGCCCAGTACTTCCCGGCGGGCAGCGGCGATCCCCTGGTCATCGTCAGCAACCAGGCCCAGGCCCGGCAGGTGGGCGAGGCGGTCGCCGGAACGGCCGGCGTCGTGCCCGAGTCGCTGGGCCTGCCGCCCGGCACGAAACCCTCCTTCGAGGGCAAGGTGCTGTTCGAGGCCACCATGACCGCGCCCGCCGACAGCGAGGCCGCGAAACAGACCGTGGAGCGGGTCCGGGACGCCGTGCACGCGGTGCCGGACGCCGACGCCCAGGTGGGCGGCGGCACGGCGGCCCTGCTGGACATGGACAAGGCGACCACGCACGACAACCTGCTGATCATCCCGCTGGTCCTGATCGTCGTCCTGCTGATCCTGTGCGGGCTGCTGCGCGCACTGGTCGCCCCGTTGCTGCTGGTCGGGACGGTGATCCTGTCGTTCGCGGCGGCGCTCGGCATCAGCGCGCTCGCCTTCCGGTACGTCTTCGACTACGCCGGCGAGTCGACGGACTTCCCGCTGTTCGTCTTCGTGTTCCTGGTCGCCCTGGGCATCGACTACAACATCTTCCTCACCACCCGCATCCGGGAGGAGGCCGCCCGCCAGGGCACCCGCAAGGGCGTGGTGACGGGTCTCGCCGCGACAGGCTCGGTCATCACCTCCGCCGGTCTGGTCCTGGCCGGCACCTTCGCCGCCCTCGGCACCCTGCCGATGGTCGCCTTCGCGGAGATCGGGTTCGCGGTGGCGCTGGGCGTCCTCCTGGACACGTTCATCGTCCGTTCGGTGCTGGTCACGGCCCTGTTCCTGGACGTCGGCCCGAAGGTGTGGTGGCCGCACCGGCTGGCCAGGGAGGACGGCGGGGCGCCCCCCGCGGAGGCCGAGCCGGCACGGGTCGGTCAGGCCGGCGGGTGAGGCGCGGCGCGCGGGAACCGAGGCCGGCGGCGGGACGCGTGGGACCTCGGCGCCCTTGGTCGCGACGCACTTGGTGGCGGCGCACTTGGCCGCCGTGCCCGCGGCCCCGCGCGCCGCGCCGGACCGGTCGTGGTCACGGACCCTCGACGATCGACTGGTTGACCAGGCGCATCAGCTGGCGCGGCGTACTGGCCTCGACCACCACGTCGTCCGCCAGCACCACTCCGTACGTGATCTGAATGCGAGCCGCTGTCTCCAGCATGGCGAGCGAGTCGTATCCCAGGTCCTTGAAGTCCGTGTCCAGGACGTCACCACCCCGCAGGGCCGACGTCTCGTCCTCACCGGCGCACTCCTGCAGGATCGTGGTCAGTTCGGTCAGCGTCAGCTCACTCATGTCGTCCACCTCTCACCGTGTTCCGCTCGTACTGTGTCGCCTGGTCACGACCATGGCCGCGTTGAAGCCGCCCTGACCACGAGCCACCACGAGCACCGCCGACAGCGGCTTGCGCCGGGGTTGTGTCACGAGGTCGAGCTCGTACTCCGGTACGGGACGGGAGACGTTCACCGTGGGCGGGATCCTGCCGTGGCGCAGCGCCAGCAGGGCGGTGGCCAGGTCGAGCGCCGCACCGCCGGCACTGAGCCGACCGGTCATCGTCTTCGGCACGGTCACCGGCACCCCGTACGGCCCGAAGACCGCACGCAACGCCTCCGCCTCCACCCGGTCGAGCTCCGCGAGTCCCGCGCCGTCCGCGAACACCACGCCGATGGCGTCCGCCTCCGTCTCGGCGTCGGCCAGGGCGAGTTCGATCGCCCGGCGCAGCGACGACGGCCGACCGGAGCCGGGCGGCGGATCGAAGGTCGCCGCGTATCCGGCGATCTCGCCGTGCCATGACGTCACGCCGCGCTCCCGCGCCCCTTCCTCGTCCTCCAGGACGAACAGCGCGCCACCGTCGCCCGGCACGTGTCCGCCGGCGTCGACGTCGAAGGGCAGGTACGCCCGGGCGGGATCGTCGGCCGTGCTGATCCGGCCGCCGGCGAGCTGTGCCACCCAACCCCAGGGGCAGGGCGATCCGTCGACGGATCCGCAGACCATGGCCGCGGTGCCGTCGCGCACCCGGCGCCGCGCCTGAGCGACCGCGTCGAGACCGCCCGCCTGCTCGGTGACCAGCACTCCGCTGGGACCGCGCATTCCGTGGCGGATGGAGATCTGTCCGCTGTTCACCGCGTAGAACCAGGCGAACGACTGGTAGGCGCTGACGTGTTCCGGCCCTTTGCGCCAGAGCTTGTCCAGCTCACGGTGGCCGAACTCGAATCCGCCGGCCGAGCTCGCCGTCACGACTCCCATGCCGAACTCGGGCAGTTCGGCGGGGTCCACCGCCGCGTCCTTGATGGCCCAGGCGGCCGCCGCCAACGCCAGCCGCGTCATGTGGTCGGTCTGCGGGAGCAGCCGGGCCGGCAGGTGGTCGGCGGGGACGAACGCGGTGATCTCACCCGCCAGCCGACTGGAGTACCGCTCCGCGTCGAAGGCGGTGACGGGGCCGATGGCGGACTCGCCCCGCATCGTGCGTTCCCAGTGTTCCCGGGGACCGAGCCCGGTCGGCGCCACCACGCCCATGCCGGTCACCACGGTGGCCGTCATGCCGCCTTCCCTTCCGGTTTCCGCAGGATCATCGCGCTCTGGAACCCGCCGAACCCGCTGCCCACACTGAGCGCCGTGTCCACTCGCCGCTCCCGCGCGACCAGCGGCACATAGTCCAGGTCGCACTCCGGGTCCGGCTCGTGCAGGTTGGCGGTGGGAGGAACGACGCCGGACTTCATGGCGAGCACACAGGCGGCGATCTCGAGGGAGCCGATGGCGCCCAACGAGTGCCCGATCATGGACTTGATGGAGCTGATCGGTGTCCGGTACGCGCGTTCCCCGAGGCTGCGTTTGAAGGCCGCCGTCTCGTGCCGGTCGTTCTGCAGGGTGCCCGAGCCGTGGGCGTTGATGTAGTCGATGTCCTCCGGCGCCGTCCCGGAGCGTGCCATGGCGACCCGGATCGCCTCGGCCATCTCCTTCCCGTCCGGTCGCAGGCCGGTCATGTGGAAGGCGTTGCAGCGCGAGGCGAAGCCGGTGATCTCGGCGTACACGTACGCCCCGCGCCGGCGCGCGTGTTCGAGGTCTTCCAGGACGAACATGGCTGATCCTTCGCCGAGCACGAACCCGTTCCTGGTCCGGTCGAACGGGCGGGACGCCGTCGTGGGGTCGTCGTTTCGCGGGGTGGTCGCCTTGATCGCGTCGAAGCAGGCCATGGTGATCGGCGAGATCGGCGCGTCGGCCGCGCCCGCCACCATCACGTCGGCCGTTCCTTCGGCGATCAGCTCGACGGCCTGTCCGACGGAGTCCAGGCCCGAGGTGCACCCCGTCGACACCGTCGCCACCGGGCCCTCCGCACCGACCTCCCAGGCGACCTCCGCCGCGAGGGAGCTCGGGACGAAGTAGTTGAAGAGGTGGGGCACGGCGTAACGCTCGTCGACCTCCCACTTACGGCCGCCGTCGCTGACGACGACGTACTCCTCCTCCAGCCCCATCGTGCAGCCGACCGCGCTGCCCACGACGACGCCGGTCCGCGTGGGGTCGAGGGCCCCCGGATCCAGACCGCTGTCGTCGAGACACTCCCGCGCGCTCACCACCGCCAACTGCGCCGACCGGTCCATCCGCCGGATCTGCTGCGGGGAGAGTCCTTCGCCCGCCGGATCGAAGTCGCACTCGGCGGCGATCTGCGACCGGAACGGCGCCGGGTCGAAGAACGTGATGCGCTTGGTCGCGGTGCGTCCAGCGGACACCAGATCCCAGAACTTCTTGGCACCGGTGCCGCCAGGTGCGACCACACCGACTCCGGTGATCACGACACGTCGATTCATCTCTGGACCACCTCCCGGCGGGCTCGGCGGACGGGCTGGGGCGAGGTCACTTCACCGAGAAGGACTGCCGCGGGGCATACAGCTCCCCGACGTTCGTGGTGCGGGCACGGATCTCTTTGGCGTGGTCCTGGAAACCGGGGTGGGCGACGGCCTTCTCCCAGGACTCCACGTCCGTCCACAACGCGATGTTGATGTAGCTGTCCTGCTTTTCCCGGTCGATGCTCCGGGAGAGCGTGTACTGGACGAAGCCCGGCTGTTCCGCCATGAACTCGGAGACCTCGGCGAATATCTTCTCGAACTCCTCCGGCGAGCTGTGCACGGTGAACCGGTTGACGAACGTGACCACTCCGCTGTCGGTGGCGTCGTATTTCCGTGTCGACATGTCAGTTGCTCCTCTGTGTACGGTTCTCGCTGAGGTCAACGCTGCCGGGCGGCTCTCGCGGTCGGCTCGACTCCCGCTCGGCCGGCCGTTCTTCAGACGATGCTCGCTCCGCCGTCGACGGCCAGTACCGCGCCCGTGGCGAAACCCGCCTCCGGTTCGGCGACCTGGAGGACCCACCAGGCGATTTCCTCCGGTTGTCCGACGCGGCCGAGCGGGGTGACCGTTTTCATCCATTCGAGGAACTGCGCGTACTCCTCGGAACTGGAGCCCATGCGTATGCCCATTCCCGTTTCGATCACCCCGGGGGCGATCGACACCACGCGAATGCCACGGGGGGCGAGTTCGACCGCCCAGGTCCTGGTGAGGAAATCCAGGGCGACCTTGCTGGCGCCGTAGAGGGAGAAGTTCGGCCAGGCGCGTCGCCCCAGTGATCCGGCACTGCTGAGGTTCACCACCGTGCCGCGGGTCTTCGTCAGCGCGTCGAGCGCACATCGCGTGAGAGAGATCGGCGCACACAGATTGACGTCCAACAGCTCCCCGGCCGCTGCCGTGTCCGTCTTCTCCAGTGGCGCCGGTAGGGCGATCGACGCGTTGTTCACCACCACGTCGATCCGTCCGAACGCGCTCAGCGCGGTACCGACGATCGTCTCGGCCGCCCCCGGCTCGGTGATGTCGACGGGCAGGGCGTGGATGTTCGGGTGGCCCTGGGCGGTCTCCGTCAGCGTGCTTTCGGACCGGCCCACCACAAGGACCCGGTCCTGGCGGTCGGCGAACGCCCGTGCGGTGGCCCGGCCGATGCCGGTGCCGCCGCCGGTGACGATCACACCGCGCGACGATGAGTTGCCTTCGAAGTTGGTCACGCCGCCGAAGCTAGAGACCGCCGCTAGAGCCGCGGTCGACTTCAGAGGCAGTCGTCGCGGGTCACCACCCGCCGGTGGACCTTGAGTTCACCGTCCTCACGCACCAGCACGTCCTCGCACACGCACATCGCGTGCAGCTTCGCCTCGCCCCCGCGCCGGGTGCGGACCACCTGTACGTACGCCCGGACGGCCAACCGGCCGTCCGGCTGCGGCTCCACCGTCATCATCGTGTGGCAGCGCCGGTAGCGGATCCCTTCCGCGTCGAGCTCGTCGGCCGCCTTGCGGAGGCCGGCAGCGAGCTTCGCGCGTCCGCGGACGGGTTCCGTGATCTTGGGCGGGGAGACCAGGGAAGCGTCCTCGGTGAAGGTCATGGCCGCCTCTTCCGCCCGTCCCTCGTCCATCAGCTGGATATGACGGGCGTAGAACTGCTGCACCTCCGCGTAGATCCTCTCGAACGTCTGGTGTTCGGTCGTCACGGACATGACCGCCTGCCTTCTGTGTCGTCGCGCCGGAGGGAAATCCTGCCTGTCGGCACGCTGGCACAACGGGTTCGAGCATTGCTCGAGAAACCGGTAAAGCGACGCTCCAACGCGTCTCTAGCAAAGACAAAGAGGATGCGGAGAACCGTGCATGACACCGTGACACCGCTCTTGGGAGGTAGCCGTGCGCATCATAGATCTGTCCTCACCGGTGAATGCCGACGCATACGAGCCCGACCCCGTGACACACGAGATACTCAGCCCGCGGGACGGCGCCCTGCACATGAGCGCGGAGATGAAAGAGCATTTCGGGATGGACTTCGATCCGGCGGTCCTTCCCGAGGGTGAATTCCTGTCGTTGGACCGGATGACACTCACCACGCACACGGGGACCCACGTCGACGCCCCGTCACACTACGGGTCCCGATCGACGTACGGAACCGGGATTCCACGGCACATCCACGAAATGCCGCTTGACTGGTTCCACAACCGGGGTGTCGTGCTGGACCTGACCGACGAGGGCACCGGGGTGATCGGGACCCCCGATCTGGAGAAGGCCTTCTCCCGGATCGAGTACGTGCCCTCGCCGAACGAGATCGTCCTGCTCCACACCGGCGCCGACCGGCGGGCGGGCACCCCGGAGTACTTCACGGACTTCGTCGGACTCGACGGCGACGCCGTCCACATGCTGCTCGATCTGGGCGTGAAGGTGATCGGCACGGACGCCTTCAGCCTGGACGCGCCGTTCGGCAACATCATCAAGCGCTACCAGGAGAGCGGCGACCGGTCGGTCCTGTGGCCGGCGCACTTCGTCGGCCGCGACCGGGAGTACTGCCAGATCGAACGTCTGGCGAACCTGGGGGCGCTGCCCGAACCGTACGGGTTCATGGTGTCCTGCTTCCCCGTGAAGATCACCGGCGCCGGCGCGGGCTGGACCAGGGCCGTCGCGATCGTCGAGGACTGAGGGGAGGGGACAGGAGATGATGGAGTCGCTTCGCTCCCCGAGGAGCGCGCCACGGGCCAGGACCGCGGCCTCCGCGTCGGCGCTGCTGCTGGCGGTCAGCCTGTGCGCGGTACTTCCCACGCCCGCGGCCGCAGACACCACAAAGTTCGCGGGGGCGTGCGGCGGCTCGACGCCGGTCGGCGTCTGGGACGCCACGGTGGACGTGCCGGACAACCGTCACCGGGCCACGCTGTCCTTCGCCGCCGACGGCGGGGCCCACCTCACCCTCGGCGGTCCGGGCGAGGTCAGTGGCAGCGGTTCGGGCACCTGGTGGCCGACGGCGAGGGACCGCTTCTCCTTCGGGATCCGGCACGGGCTGTACGACCCGCAGGGAACCTTCCTGGGCTCGGTGGAGGTGAACCAGCGGGCCCGCCAGGTCCTGGACACCTTCACCGGCTCGGGTGTGTCGCTGATCTTCGCCCCGGACGGCACGCGGACCGGCTCCGCCACGGCCGAGGTCTCGGCCACCAGGACGGGCTCGCCGCCGCGTGCCCGCCTTGAGCGGTGCGGAGAAAGGTGAACCGCTCATTCCCCACTGATGACGCCCTCATGGGTCGCTGTTCAACAGTCACATACGAGAGATGAAGGCACCACTGTTCGTGGCTGCCATTCGCGTGCAAGGATTGGGCGAACAGAGGTTGTACGCGAATTCCCGACGGGCGAATCCTTTCCCCGGACGGACGGTATCGGCTGAGAAGAAGGATTCTCTCTCATGCAGATAAAGACTCTCGGACCACTCGTCGCCCAGGAAAACCGGGTCTCCTTGGTGCCCAGCGCCAGTAAACCGAGGCAAGTACTCTCCCTGCTCGCTCTGAACGCGAACCGGATCATCAGCGTGGGAACGCTCACCGAAGAGATATGGGGAGACAATCCGCCGCGCAGTTCTGCCACGACACTCCAGACGTACATATTCCAGCTGCGCAGAAACCTGGACGCCGCGCTGGGCGAGGGCCAGGGGCAGACGGCCAAGGACATCCTGGTCACTCAGCACAACGGCTATCTGCTGCGGGCGCGCCCCGGAGACATCGACGTCCACGAATTCGAACGGCTCTCCGGCGAGGCCCGCTCGGCGGCCGCCGCGGGCGACGACGCGAGGGCCGCGGACCTGTTCACCCGGGCGCTCTCCCTGTGGAACGGCCCCGCGCTGGTCGATGTGCAGGCCGGCCGCATCCTCGAACCAGAGGTCATGAGGCTGGCGGAGGCCAGGATCGCGGCGGTGGAGGGGCGCCTGACCGCCCGCCTGAGGATGGGCCGGCACGCGGAGCTGCTCAGCGAGCTGACCGTCCTGACCATGAAGTACCCGATGCACGAGAACCTGTGCGCCCAGTTCATGATCGCGCTGCACCGCTCCGGCCGCTCCTGGAACGCCCTGGAGGCTTATCAGAAGCTGCGGGACACCATGATCGAGGAGCTGGGCCTCGAACCGTCGGCCAGGCTGCGCCGACTGCACCAGGCCGTGCTCGCGGGGGACCCGCTTCTCGACTCGCCCGAGGTCGCGGACGGACTGGACTTCGAGCGCCGGACCGTCGGCGACCCGCTGCCGAGACGCCCGAGGAGCGACTTCTCGCCGAGCGCGAGCGTACGACCCGGTGTGTCACTGCGAGCGTCCTGAGGAGCCGGGCGTCAACCCTCGGGCGGCGCCCCACCCCTCACAGCCAGCCGACCCGGCTCGCGATCCTGATGGCGTCCACCCGGTTCCTCGCCGCGAGTTTCGTCACTATCGACGTCAGGTAGTTCCGGACGGTACCGACCTGGAGAGACAGGAACCCGGCGATGTCGGTGGGTTCGAAACCCCTGGAGAACAGCCGTAAGACCTCGAGTTCCCTGGCCGTCAGCGGAGTCTCGTCGGCGTCCAGGGCCTTCAGCGCCAGTTTGGGATTGATGATCCTCTCCCCTGCCGCGACCTTACGGACCGCCTCCGCGAGCTGGGCCGGCGGCTCCTCCTTGAGGATGAACCCCGATACCTGCGCGGACAGCGCCTGGCGGAGCAGCCTGGGCTGAGCCGTCGCGGAGAGGACCAGCAGCTGGAGGTCCGGCGTCCTCCGCCTCAGCTCCGGGGCTATCTCTATTCCGTCGGTATTCAGTATGGCCACATGAGGACTGCTGGCTATGGCGGCAGAGGTGACGAGGTCCCGACGCCCCACCTCCGCCACGATGTTCATGTCGGGCTCCAGGCTCAGAAGTGCGGCCAATGCGCCGCGTATCATCGGCATTTCTTCAGCAATCAACACCCGGACCATTCTTCCCCCTTTTGGATTTCACCGCCGCACCCGATGAATTGAAACGAGTAACCGGAGGCTTTGGCCGGGTGGTCTTCCCGGCTCGATCGCTCTGCACCCGGTGGGGCGGGCTCCGGTAGTCACGTCCCGACAGTAGACGGCCGTCTCGGTGCATGAAAAGACCGCAAAAGTAGGGCGTCTGACCTGCTTACATGTCTTCATGTGAAGGATTTGTGCATGTTGGGTGGGTCGCGGGAATCGCTCGGTGGATCACCGGGGCCTTTGCTCAAAAAAACCGTGCCGACGGGCAAATCCGTGCCGGGCCGATGTCACCGGTTCGTCCAGTGATGTTCCACGGGTACTCAAGCCGGAGCCCCGAATCTTGGTGGCGGGTCATTGACCGCCGGCAACCATGTGGAGGTATTCGGCCATGCCGACTCTGGGCAAAGACGCACTCCAGCACACCGTGTCCGTCACCGCGCCAGCGCATCTGGTGTTCGATCTGGTGGCCGGGCTCGGGGACTGGTCGCAGTTCCATGGTCCGTCCGTACACGCGGAGCCGCTCGGTCGCCGGGACGACGGGGCCGAGGAGTTCCGGCACTGGTGGGTGATCGACGACCGGACGGTGCGCACCTGGCGGGCGCGCTGGTGGTTCGACCGGGAAGCGCTCCGGATCGGCTACGAGTTCGACCCGGCCGAACCGGCGGCGGCCGGACAGCGCGGGGAATGGGCCTTCCGTGCGCTGTCCGACGCGTCCACCGAGGTGCGGGTCGAGCAGGAGACCCTCGGCGACGAGCGCGAGGCGGCTCTCGCCGATCGCGAACTGCGCGAACTCCTCGCCTGTGTCACGGACGCCGCCGAGCGCCACGAGGAACGGCAGGACCTGGTGGTGGACTTCGAGGACCCGCTGTTCGTGGCGGGCGCGATCGACGACGCGTACGCCTACCTGTACGAGGCCGACAAGTGGCCGGAACGCATCCCGCACGTCTCCCGGCTGGTGCTGGAGGAGGACGTGCCCAACATCCAGTTCTTCGACATGGACACCACCACCCCGGACGGCTCGGCGCACACCACCCGGTCGGTGCGCGTCTGCCTGCCCGGCCACAAGATCGTGTACAAGCAGATCCATCTGCCGAAGCTCCTGACCGGGCACACCGGCCACTGGAGGTTCACGCCGACCCGCGAGGGTTTCGTTCTCGGTGCGCGGCACACCGCGACGATCAAGCCCTCCGCGTTGCCGATCCTCGGCGAGGGGACCTCGGTACTGGACGCGCGCAAGTACCTGCGCCGGGTGCTCAGTGCGAACAGCATGGGCAACCTGCGGCTCTCGAAGGCCTTCGCCGAGGAGCGCGCCGGTGTCTGACCGACCGCAGGCCGGCCCCACCCGGGACGAGATCTTCACCGGGACGGCCACCTACACCCGCCGGGTGCTGTCCATGTACGACGTTCTCGTGCTCGGCATCATCTGCCGGCGGGTCTGGCGGTGCGACCGCTCGGAGATGCTGGCCGGGTACGACCGGAACATCGGCGAGCGACACCTCGACCTCGGCCCGGGCACCGGCTTCTTCCTCGACCGGTGCCAACACCGCTCGCCCCGGCCTCGGATCGCCCTGGTGGATCTCAATCCGCTGGTCCTGCAGAAGGCGTCCGCCAGGTTGCGGCGGTTTCGTCCCCGCACCTTCCAACGCGATGTGCTCTCCCCGTTCGAGCTCGGTGAGGAGCGGTACGAATCCGCCGGGCTGAACTTCCTCCTGCACTGTCTGCCGGGCGGCATGAAGCACAAGGCGAAGGTGTTCGACCATGTCAGGCCCCATGTGGTGCCGGGCGGCCGGATCTTCGGCAGTACCGTACTCGCCGAAGGGGTGCCGCACGGCAAACGGGCGTACAAGCTGCTGGACTCCCTCAACGAGAAGGGGACGTTCGACAACCGCGGTGACTCCCTCGGCGGCCTGGAAGCCGAACTCGACAGCCGGTTCACCGACTACCGGCTGACCGTGCGGGGGTCCGTGGCGCTGTTCGAGGCCACTGCCTGAACAGCCGGAAGCCGCAAGCGCGGGCGGAGGCCAGACCTCCCGCCCGCGCTTCCGTCTCGCCGTTCTGGCCGGCGCCTTCGTCCCGCGCCTTCGTCCCGCGCTCCCGAACCGTCGGCGGCGCCCCTCTCAGGCTCCGTAGAAATCCTCCGCGTCGAGGTCGCCCAGCGGCGTCCAGTCAGGATCCGAGGGCGCGGTCGGCTCCCACCCCGGAGAACGCAACTCGACGGCGAGCATGGGGCGTTCGTCGATGCGCTGCGACAACGTGTAGAGGGTGGCCAGCACATGGACGCAGGGCCTGCGCCTGGTGCGGCAGGGGCACACGGCCTCCATCTCGTCGAGTGGTACCGCGACGCCGATGTTGTCGCGCCTCAGGTCCGCCTCGAGACTGTCGGGCAGATCTCCGGCCGCCAGGCCGAGGTGGTCGCCCAGCGCCTTGCCGATGAGACGTTCGGCCTCCGCCTGCTCGCGGTCGGACCAGTTCGGCAGGTCGATCCGGACCTGGTGGGTCACACCGGACACGACCACCTCGGCCTCGACCCGTCCGGCTTCGACGGACAGGGTGGCGGCGTGGTTGCGGGCGAGGCTGCGCGCTTTGGGAAGCGCCGGGTTGGGCGCGGCCGCGACCGTCGACTCGACCGTGCGCACCCACACTCGGCCCCAGGGGGTGGCTCCGAATTCGGCCGACATCAGGTGAGGGCTCCCAGGTCGAGCTCGAGTACGGCGTGCAGTTCCTCGTCGGACAGGTTGGCCAGGGCAGCTTCGGTGTTGCCGGAGACCACGTCGGCGAACCCGCGTTTGGTCTCGTGCATCTGCGCGATGTAGTCCTCGATGGTGCCGCCGGTGACGAGCGCGTGCACGTTGAGGGTGCGCTGCTGGCCGATGCGGTGAGCGCGGTCGGTGGCCTGCTCCTCCACTGCCGGGTTCCACCAGCGGTCGTAGTGCATCACATGGTTGGCCCGCGTCAGGTTGAGCCCGAACCCCGCGGCACGCAGGCTCAGCAGCAGGACGGGCGGTGCGTCGTCGTCCTCCTGGAACGCGTGCACGAGCTGGTCGCGCCTCTCCGTGGACAGGCCACCGTGCAGGAACGGGATCGGCCCGGTTCCCAGGGTGTTGGAGAGGTGACCGGCCAGCAACTCGCCCATGGCCCGGTACTGCGTGAACACGAGGGCCCGATCACTGTCGTCGACGATTTCGGCCAGCATCTCGGCGGCCCTGTCGAACTTGCCGGAACGGCCGGTCTCCGCGGCCTCCTCGCGGAGGTACTGGGCGGGGTGGTTGCAGATCTGTTTGAGAGAGGTGAGCAGGGCCAGGACGCGGCCGCGCCGCTCGATCCCGCCGCCGAGCCCGTCGTCGAAGGCACGGTCGACGGCTTCCCGGTAGAGCCTGGCCTGTTCGTCGGACAGCGTGCACACGATCGTCGAGTACTGCTTGGCCGGCAGTTCCGCAACTACCTCGGCCTTGGTGCGTCGGAGCAGGTGCGGGGCGACCAGGGCGTTGAGTGCCGCCGCCGCGGGCGCGGAGCGACGCTGTTCGATGGGCGTGGCGAACCGCTGACGGAAGCGGGCGCGGCTGCCCAGCAGGCCGGGGCTGGTCACGTGGAAGATCGACCAGAGCTCCTCGAGCCGGTTCTCCACTGGAGTGCCGGTCATGGCGATCCGCACGTCCGCGCGGAGCCGGGCGGCGGCCTTGCTGACCAGGGCGTCCGGGTTCTTGATCTGCTGCGCCTCGTCGAAGACCGCCACGTCCCAGTCGGTCTTCCCCAGCGTCTCGTCCATGCGCAGCACCGGGTAGCTGGTGATGACCACGGTTCCGGGAGCGAAGGAGTCCGGGAGCGCCCGACGCGGTCCGTGATAGCCGACCACGGGGGTGGTCGGCGAGAAGCGGGCCAGTTCGCGTCGCCAGTTGCCCACCAGGGAGGTCGGGCACACCACGAGGTGCGGACCGGTCTGAGACCGGGTGGCCAGCAGGCAGATCGCCTGGAGCGTCTTGCCCAGTCCCATCTCGTCGGCCAGGATCGCCCCGCCGCCCAGGCCGGGCAGGGAGCGCAGCCACGCCACGCCGTGGACCTGATAGGGCCTCAGTTCGGCCTGGACGGTGGTCGATCGCAGCGCGCCCCGCGTGCTCACCACTTGCCGGAACTGGTGCAGCAGGGCGGTCGCCGAGGTGACGGCGGTGCCCTCCGGGTTGAGTACGGCGTGGGCGGCCGTGGGCATCCGGGTGCTCAGGTCGGCGAAGGGCTCGTCCTTCTCGTCCGGCAGGGTCGCGGCCTCGCGCCACGCCCGCACGGAGGCGCTGTACGCCGTCCGGTCGGGGTCGAGGGCTCGCAGGGCGGGCAACGCGACGTCGAGGTCGGCGTACTGGACGTCGACGGTCGCCGGGGCCACGTGGTCCGGTTCCGGAAGCGCGAGGCGGCAGGTGGCGGCCCGGCCGGCGGGCAGTCGGTGGTCCCGCACCGCCGCGTCCAGATCGGCCACGCCCCACCAGGCCATGGCGCCCTCCGCGGGAACGAAGGTGGCTTGCAGTCGGCCGGGCAGCTCAGGCACTGACCACCTCGCCGGCGGGCTCCTCGGTCGTCGCGACCGGGCCGCGCGGCAGCAGGAAGCTGCTGACGAACGCGACCGCCAGCAGGCCCACGCCCAGCCACAGCGAGGTGGCCAGCGCGTCGCCGTAGCCCTCGGCGACCGCGGCGGGTGTGTGCGCGACATCCTCGATGCTGGTGAAGAAGACCGTCCCTACCACCGCCACACCGACCGACGCGGCCAGCTGCGTGATGGTGTTGTACAGCGCCGAGCCGGATCCGGCGGACTCCACCGGCATGTCGCTCAACGTCAGCTGCATCAGGGGCGCCACGAGCATGCCCATACCCGCGCCGCCGACCAGCACACCCCAGAACAGGTCCGTCCACCCGGTGTCCTGGGTGGCTCCGGCGGCCGCGAACGCGATCAGGGCGAATCCGACCGCCATCACGACCAGCCCGATCTGCACGGTGAGCCGGCCGATCCTGGGCAGGAGCACCGCCGCCGAGACGGTGGCGAACACCGGGACCGCGATCGACCAGGGAAGCATCATCAGACCCGAATCCATCGGGCTCATGCCGATTCCGTGCTGGAGGAAGAGCATGAACACGAGGAAGAAGCCCATCGCCGGGACGAAGAACAGCAGCTGCACGAGCAGACCGCCCTGCACCGAGCGGAACTTGAACAACGACATCTCCAGCAGCGGTGACCCGCCCCGGGCGCTGACCCGGCGTTCGTAGGCGGCGAACCCGCCGAGGACGACCACCCCCGCCGCGATGGACAGATACGACCACACGGTCCGCCGGCTCGGGTCCGCGGCCTCGATCAGGGGGTAGAGGACCAGCAGGAGGCCGACGGTCGAGATGACGACGCCCGTCACGTCGATGCGCACCGCGTCGGCCGTACGGCTGTCCGGGAGCAGTTTCACGGAGGTCAGTGCGACGAGGAGGGAGAGCGGCACGTTCACCCAGAACGCCATGCGCCAGCTCGCTCCCGCGAGGTCCCACTCCAGCAGCGCCGGACCGACGATGGGGCCCAGGGTGGCGGCGAGGCCGGAGAGCGACGCGTAGGCGGCCATCGGGCCGCCTCGCTCCTCCGCGGAGTACATGACCTGGATCTGGGAGAGCACCTGCGGGATCACCGCGGCGGCGAAGGCGCCCTGCACCACCCGCGCGCCGACCAGCATCTCCGGACCCACGGACAGGGCGCACAGCGCCGACGCGGCCGCGAACCCCAGCATGCCGACGACGAAGACGCGCTTGTGGCCGAGCATGTCCCCCAGCCTGGCCCCGCAGACGATGCCCAGTGCCAGAGCCAGGGTGTAGCCGGCCTGCATCCACTGCAGAGCGGCCGGGCTCGCGTCGAGCCCCGTCTGGATGGAGGGCAGGATGACATTGAGGATGGTGACACCGATGAGGTCGATGAACATCGCGAGCAGGATGACTACTAAGGCCAGTGTTCGGCCTCGCTTCGCCATCGATGCCGTAGGAGTGCTGGACACTACTTGCTCCTCGGACAGGAACGTCATTATAGTGCGTCACACACGTAGTGTGCGACGCAACAATTGCGCGACACAATCTAACGAGACGGTCGGGTCGTGTCAACATGACGAAGAAGCAGCAGGAAACCGCCCAGAACGACGTCGATGAGTCGCTGGCCGCCCAGGTCGTGGGCACGCTGCCGGAGTGGATCACCCAGCTCATCCAGATCAACACGCTGATCGCCAACCGCATGGGCGTGGTGGCGACCGACTTCCACTGTCTGCACGCGCTGCACCAGGACGGGCCGGCCACGGCCAGCGTCCTGGCCGGGCGCGTCGGCCTCACCCCCGGCTCGACGTCGCGCATGATCGACCGGCTGGCCGACGCGGGCTGCGTCAAGCGGGTGCCGGACCCAGGCGACCGACGGCGGATCGTCATCGAGCCGACGGCCGAGGGCCTCGACCGGATCACCACCTACTACGCCGGTCTGACCGCCCGCACCCACGGGGACCTGGCGGACTTCGACGACGACCAGCTGCGTACGCTGCTGCGCTTCGTGGAGGCGGCCCGCGACAGCGCGATCGCGGAGGTGGACAGGCTGCGTTCCGCGCAACCCGACGAGTAGCGCCACGGGTCCGCGGTCGACAGGAGCACCCCAGGTCCAGCGGCATTCCACCGGTGTTCGAGCCCGCTCCGGTGCAATGCACCGAAACGCGATCTCCGTCAGCAACGCGAGGAGCGATTTCGATGGGTGGACCGCACGTTCCCGACGAGGTGCGCGACATGCTCACCTCGTACCGTCAGATGCGCCGGACCGAGCCGGTCAGCCAGGACAAGGACACCGGCCGGTGGCAGGTGTTCCGTTATTCCGACGCGATGACCGTCGCTACCGATGCCAACACCTTCTCCAATGATCTCAGTGAGTTCATTCCGGACCACGAGGACCTCAACACGTTCTCGAAGGGCAACTTCCAGAACATGGACCAGCCGCGCCACCGCGAGCTGCGCGGCCTGGTCAGCCAGGGCTTCACACCCCGGTTCGTGGCGGGGATGGCGCCCCGGATCGAGGCGGTGACCAACGAGTTGCTGGACGCGATGCGAGGCCGCGACCACATCGACCTGGTCACCGACCTCGCACAGCCCCTGCCGGTCACCGTCATCGCCGAGGTGATGGGCCTGCCGGTCTCCGACCGCGCCCTCTTCCGGAAATGGGCGGACGCGCTGCTGGTGGACAACGGCATCGACGCCATCTTCAGCGAGCAGGGTGTGGCCGCGATGGCCCCGGCGATCCGTGAGATGAACGCGTATCTGCTCAACCACGTACGCCAGTACCGCACTTCGCGCCGTGAGGGCCTGATACACGACCTCATCGCGGCGGAGACCGACGGCAAGAAGCTGGACGACCAGGAGATCGTGGGCTTTCTCGCCCTGCTGCTGATCGCCGGCCATCTCACCACCAGCACCCTGCTCGGCAACGCGATCCTCTGCCTGGACGAGAACCCGGAAGCGACCCGGCAGTTGAGGGCCGACCCGGGGCTGCTCCCCAACATGATCGAGGAGGTCCTGCGCTACCGGTCGCCCTTGTTCTGGCTCGATCGCCGGGCGAAGGAGACGGTCCGACTCGGTGGGTGTGAGATACCGGCGGGCTCACAGGTCAGCGTGGCCCTGGTCTCGGTCTCCCGCGACGAGGACGAGTTCAAGGATCCGGACACGTTCGACATCCATCGGACCGCCAACCGCCACCTGGCCTTCGGCATGGGCGTCCACTTCTGTCTCGGCGCGCCGCTGGCCAGGCTGGAGGTCAGGATCGCCCTCAAGGCCCTGCTGGACAGGTACCGCGACTTCGCCGTGTCTGTCGACGAGCCGATCGTCTACCACGATCCACGGGGCTTCCAAGGTGCCAAACGGCTTCCCCTCGATCTGGTCGCCGCGTGAGGCGGCACGGGACGTCCCATGGCTGAGATCTCGCGGAGAAGAGTGATGACCGACGGAGCCGTACTGGCCGGACTGGCGACGGGCATGAGTCCCGCCACCTCGGCCGCCACCCCGGCCGCCGCCCCGGCCCGGGACTGCGTGCCGGCCGTAGGACCGGTGACGATCACCCCCGGCGACCCGCGGTACGCGGAACTGTCGACCGCGGGCAACGCCAGATTCCGCTGCCGCCCCCGGCAGATCCGGGTCGTCGGTTCGACCGCTCAGGTCGTGCAGGCGGTCCAGGACGCGGTGCGGTCCGGGGCCAGGGTGGTGGCGCGCAGCGGCGGTCACTGCCTGGAGGACTTCGTCGACTCCCCCACGACGCAGTTGCTCGTCGACCTGTCCGAGATGACGGCCGTGGGCTACGACGGGAAGCGCGCCGCCTTCGCCGTGGAACCCGGCGCCCTCCTCGGAAACGTGTACCGCACCCTGCTCAAGGGCTGGGGCGTGACCATTCCCGCGGGCCTGACCTCGACGGTCGGCATCGGCGGGCATGTGCTCGGCGGGGGCTACGGACCGCTGACCCGGCTGCACGGCTGCGTCGTGGACCACCTGTACGGCGTGGAAGTCGTGGTGGTGGACCGTTCCGGCACCGCGAAGGCCGTGGTGGCCACCCGGGACGCCGCCGACCCGAACCGGGATCTCTGGTGGGCGCACACCGGCTGCGGGGGCGGGAACTTCGGCATCGTCACGCGCTACTGGTTCCGCACTCCCGGGGCCGAGGGCACCGACCCCACCCGGCTGCTGCCCGCCCCGCCCGCCGCCGTGCTGGACAGCTACCTCCAGTGGTCGTGGGCGGACATGACGGAGGATGCCTTCCGCCGGCTGCTGCGCAACCACGGGCGCTGGCACGAACGGCACAGCGCGCCGAACTCGCCCTACGCCGCCCTGTTCAGCATCCTGACGGCCCTGCGCAAGCAGTCGGGGGTGTTCTCGCTGAGCACCCAGCTCGACGCCTCGCTCCCCGACGCGGAGGGCATGGTGAACGACTACGTGGCGGCGGTCACGGACGGTGTCCCGGTCCCGTACACGCACGATGTGCGCACGACGCCGTGGCTGCGTTCGATGCTGTATCCGCGGGTGGCCGACAACGTCTTCGGGCTCCGCGCGAAGTGCAAGGCGGCCTACCTGCGGAAGGCTTTCGCGGACACCCAGACGGACACCGTCTACCGCAGGCTGACCGACGAGGACTACGACAACCCGGCCGCCGGCATCCTCTTCGCCGCCTACGGCGGGAAGGTGTCCGCGGTACCACCCGACGCGACGGCCACGGCGCAGCGGGACGCGGTGCTCAAGGCCTTCTTCTTCGACACGTGGACCGACCCGGCGGCAGACGAGCGGAACATCGGGTGGATGCGCGAGTTCTACCGGGAGGTCTTCGCCGACACCGGCGGCGTCCCGGTCCCCGGAGAGATCAGTGACGGCTCCTACATCAACTACCCCGACACCGATCTGGCCGATCCGCGGTGGAACACCTCGGGCACGCCCTGGCACACCCTTTACTACAAGGACAACTACCCGCGGCTGCAACGGGTGAAGGCTCGCTGGGACCCTCGCGACGTCTTCCGGCACAGTCTCTCGATCCGGCCGCCGGACTGACGACCGGCACACCTCACGGCGAAGGGGCCGCGCGATCCGCTTCCGGATCGCGCGGCCCCTTCGCCGTGTGTCAGCGGCCCTCGGGCTCGGCTTCGTCCTCCGCCAGGGCCAGGGCCAGGTTGCGGTAGAAGGCCAGGACCCCGGGCTCCTTGGGACTGAGATGTCCGCGCTCGATGAACCGGGAGCCGAGGGTGCGCTGGACGGCTTCCAGTCCGAGCCGGTCCTCGGTGTTGATCACGCCGGTGAACTGCTCCGTCTGCTTACGGATCGCCTCCACGTCGGCGCCTTCGAGCGCTGCCGCCGGCATCAGCGTCCCACCGCGCACCTCGGTGCGGTCGATGGAGAGCGGGATGAGGGTGATCCACGCGACGCTCTCGCCGAAGGTCGCCAGACTGCTGCACGGGAACATCCGGAAGCTGTACAGAACCTGCTTCTCCTCCTCGGTCAACGGCAGGACGGAAGGCTCCATCGGCTCCCCGGTCCGGGTGAGCAGCCGCGTGATCAGTGGGGAGTCGGTGTGTACCTCCATGTCGATCCCACCGGTCATGAGCGGTTTCACCGTGTTCGGATGGAAGCCGATCGCGTGGTAGTTCTCGTAACTGTTCTCCACGGCGACCTTCCAGTTGCACCGCCATTCCTCCGTCCAGGTGGAGACCTGCACCATGTCGTCGAGGCGGTAGTTGGCCAAGTCCCCGTCCACACCGGCCAGATGGCCGGCCAGCGGAGCGGCGTCGGCCTGCAGGTTGACGAAGACGAACCCCCGCCACTCCTCTACGGCGAAGGCCGGGAGCCGGCAGGCCGCGGGGTCGAAGTCGGGGTTTCCGCGCATGTGCGTGGCGGCCAGCAGAGTGCCGTCGAGGTGGTAACGCCACAGGTGGTAGGGGCAGGTGAAGTCCTTGGTCTGCCCCGCACCGGATGCCACGAGCGGCATCATGCGGTGCCGGCAGATCGGCGACATGCCGTGCAGCAGCCCGTCGGTGCCCCGGGTGATCGCCACGGGCTCGCCGGCGATCTCCAGGGCGACGTAGTCGCCGGGGCTCGCGAGCTGGTCCCGGTGCGCCACCATCATCCACGAGCGTCCGAAGATCCGGGCGCGTTCCGATGCGTAGAGCCGCGGCGAGGTGAACAGACGAGGGGGCAGGCTGAGCGCGGGGGGATCCGGCCGGAGATAGCACCGCAGCTCCTCCACCATGTCCGCGACCGACGGTTCCTGGGCGACGCCGCCCGGTATTCCCGTGTCGAGGGAACGGCCCATCATGCTTCTCCCTTGCTTCAGTCCGTCGTCGGAGGGATCGCGCCCAGAGCGACCCACGCCTCGTCATCCATCCACCCGGGAATCCCGTCCTCCCCGTTGACGCCCTTCTCGATGAACGCGATGTTCCGGAACACCCGCACGCCGACCACGCCGTCCTGTGTCACGGTCGGCTGCTCACCGCTCTTCGGTTCCTGCTCCTGGTGGTGCAGGTCGTCCAGCAGTCTCTTGAGCAACCCGACCGAGGTGTCGGGCCCGGCCTCAGCGCCCGCGGTCCCGCCGAACCTCGGGAAGTAGGACGTCTGCAGATCCTCGATGACGTAGAGGCCACCACTGCGCACATACGGAAACAGCGCCTCGAAGGAGACGCGGACATGCTCGTTCTCGTGGCTGCCGTCGTCGATGACGATGTCGAACGGACCGTGTTCCCGAGCGATGGCGACCAGCGTCTCGGCATTTCCCTGGTCTCCCACCAGAGCGGTCAGCCTGGGCTGGTTCAGAGCGGATTTGTCGAACAGGTCGAGCCCGAATATCTCGCCACGATGGAAGTACTTCTTCCACATCTTGAGGGAGGATCCACCAAGTTCCCCGTCGAACCCGCCGATCCCGATCTCGAGCAGGCGCACCGGCTGGTTCCGGTACGCGGCGAACTGACTCTGGTAGTGGGCCGTGTACCAGTGGAAGCTGGCCCACTTGTCCGATCCGTATGCGACGGAGAGGGCCCCCAGATCGACGTCCCGGACGGTGCACCCGGACAGGAGGGTGCCGGAGGCCAGGTTGGTCGCCGCGAGGATCGCCGGCAGCTCCGACAGGTCGTCGGGCCGGGTCGGCAGGAAGGAGTCGTAGAAGTCCCCGGTACGACGGTGGTCCGCATGCCCGAACAGCCGCCGTAGCAAGTCCTTCACGTCCATGCGCAGTTCGCGCCGGATCACCGACTCCTCGGAGCCGACGATCTCCATCGGCCTGTCCCGGACGATACGGAAGACAACCCGTCGCCGCTCGGTCTCGTGCGTGATGTCCAGCGCGATGTCCACGGGGATCGCGTTGACCGGCTCGTCACAACGGAACAGCACTTCGTCGACCAGGACGCGGACCACCGCTTCGAGACCGGCGTCCTTGAGGAGCCCGGACATCTCCGCGTCCGACGCGGTCCCGGCCTGGATGACACGATCGAGCAGGTCGCTTTCAGTGGACATGTGCGGCCTCTCCCACGGAGTCGTTCCGCGTCTTCGCGTTCCACTTCGACAGGTAGGCCGCAGGGTCGAAGCTTTCCGGTTCGGCCAGCGGGATCACCTCGAACCTCAGGTGGGGACTGACCGGGTTGCTGTACAGGACGGAGAGCAACTCCTCGTGCGAGTCGACGTCGTAGATGTTCAGTCCGCCGGACGCGCCGACCCGGATCCAGCTGTGCCGAATCACACCCTTGTCCACCAACTCCTTCGTGTAGGCGAACCCTTCGGGAAGCCGGCGCAGGAACACCTCGCGCTCGCCCGCCGCGGGGGCCTGCGTCGCCAGTACCGCGAACAACGCCATTCATCCTCCTCGTTGACAGCCGTTCTGTGCCACGTGTCCAGCAGAAAATATGGGGACGCCGTACAGGACCGATCGAACGCGGCTCGAGATCCGCGGTCGGCGGGGAGCACTCCCCTCGCGTCCGGTGCTGCCGGGTCAGTTCCGCTGCTGCGGGTCAGTTCCGCTGCTGCCGGGTCAGTTCCTCCAGGGCGGGCACCACACCGGCGGGGCTCGGCTCGGCCACCATCGCCTCCCGGAGCCGTTGCGCGTCCTCGTGGAAGGAGGGCTTCGTCAGCAGCTGTTCCAGGCCGTCGCGCAGGCCGGCCACCGTGAGCTCGTCCGGCGGCAGGAACAGGCCGGCGCCCAGATCAGCAAGCCGCCGCGCCCGGTACACGTTGTCCCACATGTCGGCGATCACCAGTTGGGGCACCCCGTACACGGCCGCGGTCGACCAGGTCCCGGCACCACCGTGGTGAACCGCGGCCGAGCAGCTCGGCAGGAGGGCGTGCAGCGGCACGAAGTCCGTGACCCGGGTGTTGTCCGGCACCCGCGCCACTTCGGCGCGCTGGGCCTCGGTGAGCGTCGCGACGATCTCGACGTCCAACTCGGCGACCGCCTCGAACAGTTCGTCGAGCGAGACGAGATTCGGATAGGCCATGTCGCGGGAGGTGATGCCCAGCGTGAGACAGATCCGCGGTCGTCGCGGCGGCTCGCGCAGCCAGTCCGGGATGACGGACCGGCCGTTGTACGGCACGTACCGCATCGGTACCGTCGGCCGCCCCAACGGCAGCCGGATACCCTCCGGCATCTGGTCGATGTTCCACTGGCCGACCACCGTCTCCTCGTCGAAGTCGCAGCCGAAGCGGTCGAGCGTCCAGGTCAGCCACTCCTCGAGGGTGTCGTCGTGCAGTTCCTCCGGCAGGAGTTCCATGTGCCGGCGGAACGCCTGGCGCATGCGAAGGAACAGGTCCGGTCCCCACAGCAGTCGGGCGTGCGCGGCCCCGCTGGCCCGTGCGGCCACGGCGCCGGCGAAGGTGAACGGTTCCCAGATCACCAGGTCCGGCTGCCAGTACCGGGCGTAGTCGACGAGTTCGTCCACCATCGCGTCGTTGTTGGCCTGCGCGTAGAAGGTCGCGGTGAGCAGGGTGTTGGCGCCCTTGAGCGACAGGTAGTCGTCGCCGCGCTCCCCCGTGAAGTCGATGTCGCGGTAGAAACCGGTGAGTTCGGCGCCGAGATGGCGTACGAGGTCGTGGTGGACGTGGTCGGTGCCCACGGGCACGGCGGTCAGGCCGGCCCGGGTGATGGTCCCGGTCAGCGCCGGCTGGCTGGCCACCCGGACCTCGTGCCCCGCCGCACGCAACGCCCACGCCAGCGGCACCGCGCCGTTGAAGTGTGCTTCGACGGCGAGCGACGTCATCAGAACGCGCATGGTGCATGCCCTTCCAGGGGGTGGGTGTTCATGGCCACGAGCCTCAGACGCCGACCGGGAACCGGACGATGCCCCGCGTGACGGGGGCACGCAGCCGGCGCACCACAGGGCCGGTCCGCCGCAGGCCGGGCAGGCATGCGGCCAGGACCCGGAGCACCGCGGCCGCCGAGTTCCGGGCCATCGGTGCGACGGAACCGAGAGGCGTTCCGCCCAACAGGGAGAGGTGGCCTCCCGTGGTCTCGCGCCGCAGGTCGAATCGGTCGGGGGAGCGAAGTGTCGCGGCGTCGCGGTTCGCCGCGCCGATGTGCACGACGACCTCGTCGCCCGCGGTGACGGTGCGGCCCGCGAGGTCCAGGGCCTCTCGCGCGACACGGTTGTCGAGCCTGACCGGCGGGTCGTAGCGCAGCGTCTCCTCCACGGCGGCCTCCGCCGACCCGGGACGCGCGCCCAACAGCCGCCACTGCTCCGGATCTTCGAGCAGCGCGAGCATGGTGTTGGCGATCAGGTTCGTCGTCACCTCGACGCCCACCACACACGCCCGCGTCCCCGCGACGATCGTGCCGTCATCGGAACCGGCCGACTCCGCGAGCAGATCTCGAAGGCCCTCGACCGCGCCGTTCAGGGCCAGGGCCCGGGGAAGCGTCGGCGGACACAGCACCGCGTCCAACGCGATCGAGGCCGCGCCGCACCACCGCTCGAACGTGTCACGTCGTCCCGGCGGTACAGCCAGGAGCTCGCTGACCAGTGACACGAGGACCGGGCGCACGACGTCGGAGACCAGGTCGAAGGTGCTGCCCGCCCGGCCCAACTCCGCACGGCACAGCCGCTCGACATCGCCCGCCCGCGGGTTCAGGACCGCCGCCCCGGCGGGCTCGCCGACATCCGTGCTCACCGGTTCGGGACCCGCCACCCCCTGCCCCCACACCGCGCCGAGGCCGAACTCCGGCACACGGGGCTCCAGCCTCGGATCACCGAGGATCTCCGCGCCCAGCGCACGACTTCCGGTGACCCACGCACCGGTGCCGCTGCGGTACAGCGGTCCGAGTGCGCGGATCCGCTCGGCGAGGGCCCGGGGGTCGTCCTCCTCCGCCCGCAGCAGCCGGGCGTAGGGATCTCCGCCGTGTGCGTGCAGCCATTGCATACCTCGCTCGGTCAGCAGGGACCGGCCGAGCTCACTGTGCGTCCGTATCTCCACGTCCCGACTGTGACCCGCGGTGCTCGAAGGGTCCTCTAAGAACCCTCGAACAGCGGGCGGCGGTCGAGCCCTCCTTGAGTGCCGTCCGAGGCGACGGTCCTACCGTCCCAGGACGGCCGGCACCGGCGGCGCGGACGCCGTCCGCGCCGGCTGTGCGGCCGCACCGGACGATCTTCGAGGAGTGATTCATGAAACCGGTCTTGGACGACCGCCGGCTCGCCGACCTGATCACCCTGGCCGACCGTCCCCCCGGCGAGGCCGACGCCGCGATAGCCGACCTGGGAGCTTCGACGGTCGCCGAGGCGCTGCTGGCCGAGGTCTCCTCGCGGGCCCGGCTGCTCTCCGACCCCCCGGAGAAGGTGGCCGTGCAGTTCGATCTCGGTTTCGGCGGCGAGCGGCTGCACTACCTGCTCGCCCTCGGCCCGGGTACCCGGGAGGTGGAGCCGGGCCACGACCCCTTGGCGCCGGTGACATACCGCCAGGACCTGTCGGAACTACTGCGCGCGGTGTTCTCACCGGGCCGTCACGAAGGCACCCGTGAGCTGGTCGTCAAGGACTCCGACGAGCCGCACGGCCTGGCCGCCGACGACCCGTGGCTACGGCAGCGACGCCTTGCCGTGCTGGCCGCCCACCAGGCCACGGATGCCGTCTCCCGGCGGTTCACCGATCTCACGGAACTCGCGGTGCGCTTCGACGCGGACAAGTGGGGCGGCCACTGGTACACCCCGCACTACCAGCAGTACTTCGCGCCCCTGCGGGACCGCCGGGTGAAGGTCCTGGAGATCGGCGTCGGCGGCTACGACGCCCCGGATCTCGGCGGCGCGTCGCTGCGCATGTGGAAGCACTACTTCTGGCGCGGCCAGGTCTACGGCCTAGACCTCTACCCCAAGCAGGGTGTCACCGAGCCCCGCCTGCGCACCGTCCAGGGCGACCAGAGTGACGCCGCGTTCCTCACCGACTTCGCGCGCGAGTACGGTCCGTTCGACGTGGTGATAGACGACGGCAGCCATTTCAGCCAGCATGTCCTCACCTCGTTCTCCGTGCTCTTTCCCCAGGTGCGGCACGGTGGGCTGTACGTCATCGAGGACATGCAGTCCAGCTACTGGCCCGGCTGGGGCGGAAGCACCGACCTGAACGCCTCCGCCACCTCGATGGGCTTCGTCAAGACACTGCTCGACGGGCTCAACCACCAGGAGCAGATCCGGACACCGGACCAGCCGCCCTCACAGACCGAGTCGACGGTGACGGGCATCCACGTGCACCACAACCTCGCCGTGATCGAGAAGGGCGTCAACACCGAGCAGGGCACCCCGGCGTGGGTTCCGCGCACCGAGGACCCGCGGACCTGGTACCCGTCCCAGTCGTGACGCGGGGCGCCCGACGTCAGCCGGTCCGCCGCAGCAGCGCCAGATACATCGCGTCGGTCCCGTGCACATGCGGCCACAGCTGCACGTCCGGGCCCTCTCCGAGGTCGGTCACCCCGGGCAACAGGGGCCGCGCGTCGAGCAGTTCGGCCTCGGGACGCTGCTTGAGCACGTCGTCCACGACGGCCCGCGTCTCGGCGAGATGCGGCGAACAGGTGGCGTAGCCGACGACCCCGCCGACCCGAACGGAGTCCAGCGCGGTGTGCAGCAGGCCCCGCTGCAGCGGGGCGAACCCGTCGAGGTCCGCAGGGCGCCTGCGCCACCGCGCCTCGGGACGCCGCCGCAGGGCGCCCAGGCCGGTGCACGGTACGTCCATCAGCACCCGGTCGAAGGAGCCGGGCCGCCACGGCGGCCGGGTGCCGTCGGCGGCGATGACCTGGTAGGGCCCGGGGTTGCCGTCCAGCGCCTTGGCGACGAGCCCGGCACGGTGCGGCTGCTTCTCGGAGGCGAGCAGGAACGCCCCGCGCTCGGCGGCGAGCGCGGCGAGCAGCGCCGCCTTGCCGCCCGGCCCGGCACATCCGTCGAGCCACTTCTCGTCCCGCCCTTCGAGGGGCGCGTTGGCCAGGGCGAGCGCCACGAGCTGGCTGCCCTCGTCCTGCACGCCGGCCCGGTTGTCCCGCACCGCCTCGATGGCGCCGGGCTCACCGCCCTCGGCCAGCCGTACGGCGTACGGCGACCAGCGCCCCGGCTCGGCGGCCTCCTCGCCGAGCAGCTCCTCGGCGGTGGACCGCCCGGGCCGCGCGACGAGGGTGACCGCGGGCCGCTCGTTGTCGGCCTCCAGGAGCTGCTCGATCCCGGCGCGCCCGCCGCCGAGCGAGTCCCACAGTGCGGAGACGACCCAGCGGGGATGCGAGTGCACGACGGCGAGGTGCTCCTCGGGGTCGTCGTCGTAGGGTGGCGCGACCTTCGCGACCCAGCCGTCGAGGTCGTCCCGCGCGACCTTCCGCAGCACGGCGTTGACGAACTTGGCCCGCCCGTCGCCGAGCACCACCCGGGCGAGCTCGACGGAGGCAGACACGGCGGCGTGCGTCGGGATGCGGGTGCCGAGCAGTTGGTGCACGCCGAGACTGAGCACGTCCAGCACCGGCGGATCGACTTCCCTGAGCGGCCGGTCGACGCAGGCCGCGATGACCGCGTCGTACGTCCCCTGCCGTCGCAGTGTCCCGTACACCAGCTCGGTGGCCAGCGCCGCGTCGCGCCCGTCGAAGTCGCCCTTCTCCCGTGCCTTGCGCAGCAGCGGGGGCAGGACGAGGTTGGCGTACGCGTCCCGCTCGTCCACGGCCCGCAGTGCCTCGAAGGCGAGCATACGGACGGGGTCCTTCTGTGGCCGACGGTAGGGCTTGCCGGTGCCGCGGGGCCGGCGGGGCTGCTCACTCACGAAAAAGGTGCTCCGGATTTCAGAGGGGATACCCACCAAGCGTAAGTCCGCCGGCCCCGGCCTCACGCGCCGAGGGTCTCGCCCTCGCCGATGCGCACCCCGCGCGCCCAGTCGGCCGCCTTCATCGGCTTCTTGCCCTGCGCCTGCACCCACAGCAGCTCGACGGCGTACGAGCCGGTGCCGACGTACACGTCGTTCTTGCCGACGGAGAGAGCGCCGGGCGCGAGGTCGGTCCGCTCGGGCACGGATCGGGCCTGGACGAGCTTGAGCCGCTCGCCCCGGAAGACCGTCCAGGCACCGGGAGCCGGCGTGCAGCCCCGCACCACCCGGTCCACCCGCAGCGCCGGGGTGGCCCAGTCCACCTGGGCGTCCTCGACGGTGATCTTCGGGGCGTGGGTGACGCCGTCGGCGGGCTGCGGTACGGCCTTCAGGGTGCCGTCCGCGATCCCGTCCATGGTCGCGGCGAGCAGCCCGGAGCCCGCGAACGCGAGCCGGGTCAGCAGGTCACCGCTGGTGTCGGTGGGCCGGATCGTCTCGGTGACGGTCCCGTAGACGGGCCCGGAGTCGAGGCCCTCCTCGATCAGGAAGGTCGTGGCACCGGTGAGCTCGTCCCCGGCCATCACGGCGTGCTGCACGGGCGCGGCCCCGCGCCAGGCGGGCAGCAGCGAGAAGTGCAGGTTGACCCAGCCGTGGGCGGGGACGTCCAGGGCCACCCTGGGCAGCAGGGCGCCGTAGGCCACGACCGGGCAGCAATCGGGGGCGATCTCCCTGAGCCGCTCCAGGAACTCCGGGTCCCGCGGCTTGACCGGCTTCAGCACCTCGATTCCGGCCTCCTCCGCCCGCTGGGCGACGGGAGACGCGACCAGCCTCCGCCCACGGCCGGCCGGCGCGTCGGGCCGCGTGACGACGGCGGCCACCTCGTGGTGCTTGGAGGCGAGCAGAGCGTCCAGAGCGGGAACGGCGACCTCGGGGGTGCCGGCGAAGACGAGCTTCATGGGTGGGTTCGGGCCTCTCGGGCGGGGATCGCGGGCAACGCACAAGTGTATGGCGAGGTGTCGCCGCCCGTGGGGCGAGGTGCGTCGCCGGAGTGCGGGACCGCGGGGCCGAGGCGCAAACCCTTAGCCCCCGGCGCACGAATATGCCCATACGCCCCCGGTGCGTGACCAGCGGAGCGCCCACGCGTTGGTCAAGACAGAGTTGACCACAACGGGCCGCACATCGCGCGGCCCATCCTTTTCATCGCCGGTTCGAGAGGCTTGTTCATGGCCGACCACGCAACCCACGACGCCCAGGCTCGGGCCAGCCTGCACTTGCTGGTGCGGGACATCGAGCGGGTCCGCCGGCAGGTGGACGCGCTGCGCACGCTCACCGCCCAGCTGGGCAACGTCTACCGTCCGCGCCGCTCCGGACCCTCCACGGGCTTCGTCGTCTACGGACGTGCTCCCGCCCCGACGGTCCGTCTCGCCCAGGAGCTGCGGGACAGTGTCGAGACCCTGGTCACGGCCGCCGTGGACTTCGACCGCTCACTCGGCTTCTCTTGGGACGCGGTGGGTTCAGCCCTCGGAGTCACCAAGCAGGCGGTGCACCGCCGTTACGGAGCGCGCCGCGCCGCCGCCCAGACGACGACCGAGCCCGAGCGGACGCCGGACCCTGCGGGTTCCCGCACGGTCGTGAGCACCGGCATCCCCGCCGTGCCCACGGTCCCCGCCGCCCGCTCGATGCCGACCCAGCCGACGGCAGGCAGCCCGTCCCTCCGGGACGAGGCGAGGCCCACGGCTTTCCCGGCCCCGCGCAACGGCTGACGGCTGACGGCTGACGGCTAACGGCTAACGGCTAACGGTCGCCGTTTCTCCCCTCCCTGCCTGCCCTCCCTGCCCTCCCGGCGCATCCGGGAGGGCAGTCGCATGTTCCGGCCGATGACCCGCCAGGGCCGCGCGCCCCGTCTCCCTCACCCGATATCGGGTGGATCGACCCGCACCCGAACCGCCGTCTCCCCGCTCCCGCCACCGCCTCCACGAGCCATCCGCGCCGCCTGCGCCGCCTTCAGCGCGGACGCCAGCGCCGCACCCGTCCCCGGCGGTACCCGGATCAGCACCCGCTCCCAGTGCTCGCCGGGAGGCGGCGCCCCCACCCGGCGCGGGCGCCCCGCAGCCGTGAAAGGTACTGGCACAGGCCCTAGGACCTCGGCTTCCGAAGGCAGTTCCACCGCTCCGAGAAACTCGGCGAGCGCCTCCGCGGTCCCCGACACGGCCGCCATCCTCGACACCGGAGGGAAGCCCAGCTCGGCCCGCTCGGAAAGCTCGCGTACCGCGTGGCCGACGGGGTCCCACCGCACGAGCGCCTGCACGGGACGCAGGGTGGGCTCGGCCACGGCCACGACGGTGCCGCCCGCACCCTGCGGCCGTACCAGGGCCGCCGCCGCGATCCACCGCCTGAGCGCGTCCTCACCAGCACGCAGGTCGGGCCGCCCCAGCATGGCCCAGCCGTCCAGCAGCAGCGCGGCCGCGTACCCGCCCTCGGCGACGGGCTCGGCCCCCGGGGTGCTCACCACCAGTGCGGGCGCCGACGTCACGGTGTCCAGCACCTGCTCGCGCCCGGAGGTCCGCACCGGTACGGCAGGAAAGGCCCGCCCCAGCTCCTCCGCGGTCCGCCGCGCCCCCACGACCTGCGCCCGCAGCCGGAACGCCCCGCACTCCGGGCAGTGCCAGGCACCCTCGTCCCGCCCGCACCAGCCACACCGCAGGGCGGCCCCGGACTCCTGTGCCTCCAGAGGCCCGGCACAGTGCCTACAGCGGGCCGGCGCCCGGCAGTTAGCGCACGCCATCCGGGGCACGTATCCCCGCCTCGGCACCTGGACCAGCACCGGCCCGTGCTTCAGCCCCTCTCTGACGACCTGCCAGGCGAGGGTGGGCAGCCGGGCGGCCCGGGCGGCCTCGTCCCGCGCGAGATCCTGGTCCCCGACGGTCCGCACGAGGGGAGCGGCGGCCCGCACCTGCTCCCGCCCGGCCACCAGGGGCCGGGCCCATCCACTCTCCACGAGCTGGGCGGCCTCGACAGTGCAGCTCCAACTACCCAACAGGAAAGCGCACTTGTCCTGGGCCGCCCGCAGCAGCAGCACCTCACGCGCATGAGGCTGCGGGGCGTGCTGCTCGCTGTGGCTGTCGTCGCCGTCGTCCCAGATGGCGACCAGACCGAGATCCTGCACGGGGGCGAACATCGCGGCCCGTGTCCCCACGACGGCCCGCACCGCCCCCCGCCGCACGGCCAGCCACTCCCGGTACCGCTTCTCGGGCCCTGCGTCGGCGGTCAGCACGGCGTGCCGCCCCTCCCCCAGCAACGCCGTCAGCGCGGCGTCCACCCGCGCGACCGCCCGTCCGTCCGGCAGCACGACCAGCGCACCGCGCCCGGATGCCAGTGTCGCCGCCACCGCCCGCGCCAGCTCCTCGCTCCACTGCGGCCCGGGCAACGCGTTCCAGACGGCCCGCGGCGCACCGCCGGAGGCCAACGCCTCCAAGAACGCGCTCCCGTGCTCGTACCGCCCCCAGGACCCCGCGTCGGGCGCGCCCGGCGGTGGCAGCGGCGCCGGCGAGGGTCGCTGCTCGGCCCGCGCGCTGCGCGGCGGCACGGCGAGCTGGAGCACGTCGGCGAGGCTGCCGGCGTACCGATCGGCCACGGCCCGGGCCAGCCCCAGCAGCTCCCCGCCGAGCACCGGCTCCGGCGACACGACCTGGGCCAGCGCGGCCAGCGGCCCGGAGTAGTCCGACTCGGCCAGCCGCTCGACGAGAAACCCGTCGATCAGCCCGCCGCCCTCACGCCGCCCGTCCCGCACCCGATGCCGCCCGGCCCCGAACCGCACCCTGACCCGCACCCCCGGCTGCGCGTCGGCGTCCAGCTCCCGCGGCACGGCGTAGTCGAAGTACCGGTCGAGGTGCAGTACACCCTTGTCGACCAGCACCCGGGCCACCGGCAGTTCCTCGGCGAGCGCGGCCCCCCGCCAGGTCCGCGGCTTGGCCCGGGGCTCCTTCGCCTTCCGCACACTCTCCCGAACCAGCGCAAGCTGCTCAGGCGGCGCCCCCGCCCCACCGTCCACCGACCCGTCCTCGCTGCTCACCCTTGCATTCTTACCAAACCCCTCTGACATCCGACGGTGCCCGAGGTTCGCCGGCGGCGGGACGCAAGCAGTCCTCTCGCGGGTGAGAAACCGGACGGGTCCGGCACTCTCCCGTGGGAGTGTGCCGGACCCGTTGAGCAGTCAGGGGGATGGACCTACAGCCCCGCGGCCTTCCGCAGCGCGTCCACCCGGTCCGTCGTCTCCCACGTGAACTCGGGCAGCTCGCGGCCGAAGTGACCGTACGCCGCGGTGCGGGCGTAGATCGGGCGCAGCAGGTCGAGGTCGCGGATGATGGCGGCCGGACGCAGGTCGAAGACCTCGTCGATGGCCTTCTCGATCTTCTCGGTGTCGATCTTGGCGGTACCGAAGGTCTCCACGAACAGGCCGACCGGCTCGGCCTTGCCGATCGCGTACGCCACCTGCACCTCGCAGCGCGAGGCCAGACCCGCGGCGACCACGTTCTTGGCGACCCAGCGCATCGCGTACGCCGCCGAACGGTCCACCTTGGACGGGTCCTTGCCGGAGAACGCGCCGCCACCGTGGCGGGCCATGCCGCCGTACGTGTCGATGATGATCTTCCGGCCGGTCAGACCCGCGTCACCCATCGGGCCGCCGATCTCGAAGCGGCCGGTGGGGTTCACCAGCAGCCGGTAGTTCTCGGTGTCGAGCTTGATGCCCTCATCGAGCAGCGCCTTCAGCTCCGGCTCGACGACGAACTCGCGGATGTCCGGGGCGAGCAGCGACTCCAGGTCGATGTCCGACGCGTGCTGCGAGGAGACCACCACCGTGTCCAGACGGACCGCCTTGTCACCGTCGTACTCGATGGTGACCTGGGTCTTTCCGTCCGGGCGCAGGTAGGGGATCGTGCCGTTCTTGCGGACCTCGGACAGGCGGCTGGACAGCCGGTGGGCGAGGAAGATCGGCAGCGGCATCAGGGTGGGGGTCTCGTCGGTGGCGTAACCGAACATCAGACCCTGGTCACCCGCGCCCTGGCGGTCCAGCTCGTCCTCGTCGCCCTCGACCCGGGACTCGTAGGCGGTGTCGACGCCCTGGGCGATGTCCGGGGACTGTGCGCCGATGGACACCGAGACACCGCAGGAGGCGCCGTCGAAGCCCTTCTTCGAGGAGTCGTAGCCGATCTCCAGGATCTTGTCGCGGACCAGCTGGGCGATCGGTGCGTAGGCCTTGGTCGTGACCTCACCGGCCACGTGCACCAGGCCGGTCGTGATCAGCGTCTCGACGGCGACGCGAGAGGTCGGGTCCTCGCGCAGAAGCGCGTCGAGAATGGTGTCGCTGATCTGGTCAGCGATCTTGTCGGGGTGGCCCTCGGTCACAGACTCCGAGGTGAACAGGCGACGGGACACAACGCTCCCTGGGGTTGCAGCGGCTGCTGGCTGATCATGGGCGGACGGGACGGGGGCTGCGCCCGGCGTCGTCCGAGAACAGTTTATCGGTCGCGCTCGGCCGACGGCCCCCCTGTCTCGCCTCTCGGGAGGGCTGTGACCTGCGGCACGGGCATTCTGCCCGGTCCCGAGCGGGCTTGGCCAGGGGGCCACGCCCCAATGTGTGAGGTTTGGGGGGAGCGCGAAACGAATGAAACATTCACCCCAGCCGTGCGACCACCAGGTCCCACACGGTTTCGGCCAGGGCTTCCTTCGGGCCGTACGGCACCGGGGTCTCACTGCCGTCGGCGCCCAGCACCACCGCCTCGTTCTCCTCCGAGCCGAAGGTCTTGCGCTCCCCCACCTCGTTCACCACGAGGAGGTCACAGCCCTTGCGCCGGAGCTTCGTGCGCCCGTTGGCCAGCACGTCGTCCGTCTCGGCGGCGAAGCCGACGACCACCTGGCCGGGGCGGGCGCGGTCGGCCGAGATCTCCGCGAGGATGTCCGGATTCCGTACGAGGACGACGGGGTCCGGGTCCTGACCGTCCCTCTTCTTGATCTTGCCGGCCGCGTAGGTCTCGGGCCGGAAGTCGGCGACCGCCGCGGCCATGACGACCGCGTCCGCGTCCGCGGCGGCCTTCACCACCGCCTCGCGCAGCTGTACGGCGGTCCCGACGGGGACGACGTCCACGCCGGCCGGGTCGGGCAGACCGGTGTTGGCGGCCACCAGCGTGACCCGGGCGCCCCGCGCGGCGGCGGTTCGGGCGAGGGCGTATCCCTGCTTGCCGGAGGAGCGGTTGCCGAGGAAGCGGACCGGGTCGAGGGGCTCGCGGGTGCCGCCGGCGCTGACGACGACATGCCGCCCGGTGAGGTCCGGCTCCGTCACGCCTCTGGCCAGCACACGGCGGCAGACCTCGAAGATCTCGGCGGGATCGGGCAGCCGGCCCTTGCCGGTGTCGACGCCGGTGAGGCGGCCGACGGCCGGCTCGATGACGACCGCGCCCCGGCGGCGCAGTGTCGCCACGTTCTCCTGGGTGGCCGGGTGCTCCCACATCTCGGTGTGCATGGCGGGGGCGAAGACGACCGGACAACGGGCGGTGAGCAGGGTGTTGGTGAGCAGGTCGTCGGCGAGGCCGTGGGCCGCCTTGGCGAGCGTGTCCGCGGTGGCCGGGGCGACGACCACCAGGTCGGCGTGCTGGCCGATGCGGACGTGCGGCACCTCGTGGACGTCGTCCCAGACCTCGGTCGAGACCGGCTTGCCGGAGAGCGCGGACCAGGTGGCGGCTCCGACGAAGTGCAGGGCCGAGGCGGTCGGCACCACCCGGACGTCGTGCCCGGACTCGGTCAGTCTGCGCAGCAGCTCACAGGCCTTGTACGCGGCGATGCCACCGCTGACCCCGAGAACGACCTTCGGCTTGTCCACCGTCTCTCCCCGCACGTCGGAAACGTACGACGCGGCTCCCGCCGTACGACTCCATCACACACCACAGGCCCGACAGTCGTGCTGCCGGGCCTGTGGAAAAGCTCATCGCAAGCTGAAAATACTACTGCGCCGGGCCCTCGATGGCCTCGGACGTCAGCAGACCCGCGTTGATCTCACGCAGGGCGATCGACAGCGGCTTCTCGTGGACGTGGGTGTCGACGAGCGGACCGACGTACTCGAGGAGGCCCTCGCCGAGCTGCGAGTAGTACGCGTTGATCTGGCGGGCCCGCTTGGCCGCGTAGATCACGAGGCTGTACTTCGAGTCCGTGGCCTCGAGAAGCTCGTCGATCGGCGGGTTGATGATGCCCTCGGGCGCGGAGATGGAAGAGGACACGCTCTACCTTCCGATGGATGGGAAAAGATCAGTCATGATCACACAACTTTCATCAAGGCTAGCAGCTCGCGCGCTACATCCTCGACGGAGGTGTTGACCAGGGTCACGTCGAACTCCGGCTCGGCCGCCAGTTCGACCTTGGCCGCCTTCAGGCGGCGCTCGATCACCTCGGGCGGCTCGGTGCCCCGTCCGGTGAGTCTGCGCACGAGTTCCTCCCAGGAGGGAGGAGCCAGGAACACCAGCTGGGCGTCCTTCATGGAGTCACGGACCTGCCGGGCGCCCTGGAGATCGATCTCCAGGAGCACGGGCTCGCCCGCCTCCAGGCGCTCCAGCACGGCCGCACGCGGCGTGCCGTAGCGGTTGCCGGCGAATTCGGCCCACTCCAGCAGCTCACCGTTGGCGATCAGCTTGTCCATCTCCTCGTCGGTGACGAAGAAGTACTGGACCCCGTGCTTCTCCCCGGGGCGGGGCTTGCGGGTCGTCGCCGACACCGAGAGCCAGACCTCGGGGTGTTCCTTGCGCATATGAGCGACGACCGTGCTCTTGCCGACCCCGGAGGGGCCGGAGAGCACGGTCAGCCGCGGACGTTCACTCATGCAGCGATTATTCCAGCAATCCCGGAGTGCCCGGGACTCCCTTCCCGGAGTACCCCTCGGGGTACCCCCCGGGATCAGGAGCCGGTGCTGCCGAACTCACGCTCCAGGGAAGCGATCTGGTTGGAACCGAGGCCGCGTACACGACGGCTCTCGGAGATGCCGAGTCGCTCCATGATCTGCTTGGCGCGGACCTTGCCCACGCCAGGCAGCGACTCGAGCAGGGCGGAGACCTTCATCTTGCCGATGACGTCGTTCTCCTGGCCCTGCTTGATGACCTCATGCAGGGAGGCGCCGGAGTGCTTGAGTCGATTCTTGACCTCGGCCCGCTCCCGGCGAGCCGCGGCGGCCTTTTCGAGCGCGGCTGCGCGCTGTTCAGGGGTAAGGGGCGGAAGAGCCACGCCTACGTCACCTCGGATGTCGAACTGTCGGATACGGACCGGTGAGGAACCTAGTCGCCCCACACCTGGGGAGCTACGAGCAACACGCTTGCCCGTTCTCCCCCACTGCCTTAAAAGCGTGGGAGGTGCCCCCACTCGTCGGAGACTAGCGGCCAAGTCCGCCAGAGTCAGCGAGAACAGCGGAAAAGTCCTGGTCAGCCTCCGTCAGGACGGACATTTCAGACATAATGCCCCGGATTTGAGAATGTATTCAGGCTCAAGTCGACTCCGAGCCACTCATCGGAGGACTCGGGCGACCGGCTCGAACGCCGGCGACGACCGTCACGAAAGCCTCAGACGGCTGCGACGGCGGCCCTGATCTCCTCCGCGAACCGCTCCGCCGCGGCGCGCAGCGCTGCCACGTCGGGACCGTGCCGCAGCACACCCCGGCTGACGTTCGGCACGACGTTGCGCACGGCGGTGCCGAACACCCCGGGCAGGTCGGCCGGGGTGGCCCCCTGGGCGCCGATGCCGGGCGCCAGCAGCGGGCCGTTGATGTCCAGGTCGTACGACGACAGGTCGCCGAGCGTGGCGCCCACGACGGCCCCGAAGGACCCCAGGGGCCTCTCTCCCGCGTTCTCGGCCGTCAGGTGGGCCAGGATCGTCGCTCCGACGTCCCGGCCGTCCGGGCGGACGGCGTGCTGGATCTCGCCGCCCTCCGGGTTCGAGGTCAGCGCGAGCACGAACAGTCCGGTCCCGTTCTCCCGCGCGAGCTCGACGGCCGGCGCCAGCGAGCCGTAGCCGAGGTACGGCGAGACGGTCAGCGCGTCGGAGAAGAGCGGGGCGTCCTTGTGGAGGAAGGACTCGGCGTACGCGGCCATGGTCGAGCCGATGTCGCCGCGCTTGGCGTCCATCACGACCAGCGCGCCGGCCTCCCGCGCCTCGGCGACCGACTTCTCCAGGACGGCGACACCGCGCGACCCGAAGCGCTCGAAGAAGGCGCTCTGCGGCTTGAGGACGGCGACCCGGTCCGCCATCGCCTCCACGACCGTACGGCTGAACCGCTCCAGGCCCGCCACGTCGTCGTTCAGACCCCACTCGGTGAGCAGGGAGGCGTGCGGGTCGATGCCGACGCACAGGGGGCCGCGCTCGTCCATGGAGCGGCGCAGCCGGGCACCGAAGGACTCGATCATGCCGTCTTCCTCACGTCGGCGCCGACCGCGTCGGCGAGGCTCTCGTAGGGGCTCGTACGCAGGCGTGCGGCGAGTCCCTTGTGGATGGCGCGGCCCCAGAAGGGGCCTTCGTAGACGAAGGCGCTGTAGCCCTGGACCAGGGTGGCGCCCGCCAGGATGCGCTGCCAGGCGTCCTCGGCGTTCTCGACTCCCCCGACGCCCACGAGGGTGATCCGGTCCCCCACGCGCGCGTAGAGGCGGCGCAGCACCTCCAGGGAGCGGGCCTTGAGCGGTGCCCCGGACAGCCCTCCGGTCTCCTTCACCAGGCCGGGGTCGCTGGTCAGGCCGAGTCCCTCGCGCGCGATGGTGGTGTTGGTGGCGATGATCCCGTCCAGGCCCAGTTCCACGGCCAGGTCCGCGACGGCGTCGACGTCCTCGTCGGCCAGGTCGGGCGCGATCTTCACCAGGAGCGGGACGCGGCGCGAGGTCACCGTGCGGTCGGCCGCCTCGCGGACGGCGCTCAGGAGGGGACGCAGGTGGTCCACCGCCTGCAGGTTGCGCAGCCCCGGGGTGTTCGGCGACGACACGTTCACGACCAGGTAGTCGGCGTACGGCGCCAGCCGCTCGGCCGACTTCACGTAGTCGCCGACGGCCTCCTCCTCCGGGACCACCTTGGTCTTGCCGATGTTGACGCCGACGACCGTCCTGAAGACGGGCGTACGGGAGGCCAGGCGGGCGGCGACGGCCAGGGAGCCGTCGTTGTTGAAGCCCATGCGGTTGATCAGCGCGCGGTCCTTGACGAGCCGGAACAGCCGCTTCTTGGGGTTGCCCGACTGGGCCTCCCCCGTGACGGTGCCGATCTCGACGTGGTCGAAGCCGAGCATCGACATGCCGTCGATGGCGACGGCGTTCTTGTCGAAGCCGGCGGCGAGCCCGAAGGGGCCGTGCATCCGCAGCCCGAAGGCCTCCGTGCGCAGCTCCTTGTGGCGGGGCGCGAGGGCCGCCGCGACGAAGGTGCGCAGCACGGGGATGCGGACGGCCAGCCGGATCCAGCGGAAGGCCAGGTAGTGGGCCTGCTCCGGGTCCATCCGGGTGAACACCAGGCGGAAGAAAAGCTTGTACATCTCTGCGTGTCCTCTAAAGCTCGATGCGCCTCATGAAGAGGGGGACACCGTTTCCGGTGTCCCCCTCAGGGCTGCTAGTCGCGGGCCGCGGTCAGGTGTCGCGCGTGTTCCTGGAGCGAACGCACGCCCACGTCACCGTGGTTGAGGGCGTCGATGCCCTGGACGGCCGCGGCGAGCGCCTGGACCGTCGTCAGACACGGGACCGACCTCGCCACCGCCGCCGTACGGATCTCGTAGCCGTCGAGGCGGCCACCGGTGCCGTAGGGGGTGTTGACGATGAGGTCGACCTCGCCGTCGTGGATGAGCTGGACGATGGTCTTCTCGCCGTTCGGGCCGATGCCCTCGGACTGCTTGCGCACGACCGTGGCGTTGATGCCGTTGCGCTTGAGGACCTCGGCCGTGCCGGAGGTGGCGAGCAGTTCGAAGCCGTGGGCGACCAGTTCGCGCGCCGGGAAGATCATCGAACGCTTGTCGCGGTTGGCGACGGAGATGAAGGCGCGGCCCTTGGTGGGCAGCGGGCCGTAGGCTCCGGCCTGCGACTTGGCGTACGCCGTGCCGAAGACCGAGTCGATGCCCATGACCTCACCGGTGGAACGCATCTCCGGGCCGAGGACGGTGTCCACGCCGCGCCCGTGGATGTCACGGAAGCGGGTCCACGGCATGACGGCCTCCTTGACGGAGATCGGCGCGTCCAGCGGTAGTTCGCCGCCGTCACCGGTCGCCGGGAGCAGCCCCTCGGCCCGCAGCTCGGCGACGGTCGCCCCCAGGGAGATCCGGGCGGCGGCCTTCGCCAGCGGCACCGCGGTCGCCTTCGAGGTGAAGGGGACGGTGCGGGAGGCACGCGGGTTGGCTTCGAGGACGTACAGGATGTCGCCGGCCATGGCGAACTGGATGTTGATCAGGCCCCGCACCCCGACGCCCTTGGCGATGGCCTCCGTGGAGGCCCTCAGGCGCTTGATGTCGAAGCCGCCCAGGGTGATCGGGGGCAGCGCGCACGCCGAGTCGCCGGAGTGGATGCCGGCCTCCTCGATGTGCTCCATGACGCCGCCGAGGTAGAGCTCCTGGCCGTCGTAGAGCGCGTCCACGTCGATCTCGATCGCGTCGTCGAGGAAGCGGTCGACCAGCACCGGCCGGGAAGGGCTGATCTCGGTCGACTCGGCGATGTAGGACGACAGCCGGGTCTCGTCGTAGACGATCTCCATGCCGCGCCCGCCGAGGACGTAGGACGGCCGTACGAGGACCGGGTAGCCGATCTCGTCGGCGATGGCCTTGGCCTCGGAGAAGGTCGTGGCGGTGCCGTGCTTGGGGGCCGGCAGGCCCGCCTCGGCGAGCACGCGGCCGAAGGCGCCGCGGTCCTCGGCGGCGTGGATGGCCTCCGGGGAGGTGCCCACGATCGGCACGCCGTTGTCCTTGAGCGCCTGCGACAGGCCCAGCGGGGTCTGGCCACCGAGCTGCACGATCACGCCCGCGACGGGGCCGGCCAGCGACTCCGCGTGGACGATCTCCAGTACGTCCTCCAGCGTCAGCGGCTCGAAGTACAGCCGGTCGGAGGTGTCGTAGTCCGTGGAGACGGTCTCCGGGTTGCAGTTGACCATCACGGTCTCGTACCCGGCGTCGGACAGCGCGAAGGACGCGTGGACGCAGGAGTAGTCGAACTCGATGCCCTGGCCGATGCGGTTGGGGCCGGAGCCGAGGATGATGACGGCCGGCTTCTCGCGGGGGGCGACCTCGTTCTCCTCGTCGTAGGAGGAGTAGAAGTACGGCGTCTTCGCGGCGAACTCGGCGGCGCAGGTGTCGACCGTCTTGTACACCGGGCGGACGCCCAGCGCGTGCCGCACCTCGCGCACGACGTCCTCGCGCAGCCCCCGGATCTCGCCGATCTGCTGGTCGGAGAAGCCGTGCCGCTTGGCTTCGGCGAGCAGCTCGCGGGTCAGTTCCGGCGCCTCGGTCAGCTCGTCGGCGATCTCCTTGATCAGGAAGAGCTGGTCGACGAACCACGGGTCGATCTTCGTGAACTCGAAGACCTCCTCGGGCGTGGCGCCGGCGCGGATGGCCTGCATGACGGTGTTGATGCGGCCGTCGGTCGGGCGCACGGCCTCGGTGAGCAGCTCGGCCTTGTCGCCGGGCTCGCCGACGAAGGTGAACTGGCTGCCCTTCTTCTCCAGCGAGCGCAGCGCCTTCTGGAAGGCCTCGGTGAAGTTGCGGCCGATCGCCATGGCCTCGCCGACCGACTTCATGGTCGTGGTGAGGGTGGAGTCGGCGGAGGGGAACTTCTCGAAGGCGAATCGGGGAGCCTTCACGACCACGTAGTCGAGCGTCGGCTCGAAGGAGGCCGGGGTCTGCTCGGTGATGTCGTTCGGGATCTCGTCGAGGGTGTAGCCGACGGCGAGCTTCGCGGCGATCTTGGCGATCGGGAAGCCGGTCGCCTTGGAGGCGAGAGCCGAGGAGCGCGACACGCGCGGGTTCATCTCGATGACGATCACCCGACCGTCCTCGGGGTTCACCGCGAACTGGATGTTGCAGCCGCCGGTGTCGACGCCGACCTCACGGATGACGGCGATACCGATGTCCCGCAGTGTCTGGTACTCGCGGTCGGTCAGCGTCATCGCGGGCGCCACGGTGATCGAGTCGCCGGTGTGCACGCCCATGGGGTCGAAGTTCTCGATGGAGCAGACGACCACGACGTTGTCGTGCTTGTCGCGCATCAGCTCCAGCTCGTACTCCTTCCAGCCGAGGATGGACTCCTCCAGGAGCACCTCGGTGGTCGGGGAGAGCGTGAGGCCCTGGCCGGCGATCCGGCGCAGCTCCTCCTCGTCGTGCGCGAAGCCGGAGCCGGCGCCGCCCATGGTGAAGGACGGGCGGACGACGACGGGGTAGCCGCCGAGCGTCTCGACGCCGTTGAGGACGTCGTCCATGGAGTGGCAGATCACGGACCGGGCCGACTCGCCGTGCCCGATCTTCTTCCTGACCTCCTCCACGACGTCCTTGAAGAGGTCGCGGTCCTCACCCTTGTTGATCGCCTCGACGTTGGCGCCGATCAGCTCGACGCCGTACTTGTCGAGGGTTCCGGCATCGTGCAGCGAGATCGCCGTGTTGAGGGCCGTCTGACCGCCCAGGGTGGGCAGCAGCGCGTCGGGGCGCTCCTTGGCGATGATCTTCTCGACGAACTCGGGCGTGATCGGCTCGACGTAGGTGGCGTCGGCGATCTCCGGGTCGGTCATGATCGTCGCCGGGTTGGAGTTGACCAGGATGACCCTGAGCCCCTCGGCGCGCAGGATGCGGCACGCCTGGGTGCCGGAGTAGTCGAACTCGGCGGCCTGGCCGATGACGATCGGGCCGGAGCCGATGACCAGGACGGACTGGATATCGGTGCGCTTAGGCACGCTGGCCCTCCATCAGGGATACGAAGCGGTCGAACAGGTACGCGGCGTCGTGCGGGCCGGCTGCCGCTTCGGGGTGGTACTGGACGCTGAAGGCGGGGCGGTCGAGGAGCTGGAGCCCCTCCACCACGTTGTCGTTGAGGCACACGTGGGAGACCTCGGCGCGGCCGTAGGGGGTCTCGGCGGCCCCGTCGAGCGGGGCGTCGACGGCGAAGCCGTGGTTGTGCGCGGTGACCTCGACCTTGCCGGTCGTACGGTCCTGCACCGGCTGGTTGATGCCGCGGTGGCCGTACTTCAGCTTGTACGTGCCGAAGCCGAGGGCGCGGCCCAGGATCTGGTTGCCGAAGCAGATGCCGAACAGGGGCGTGCCGCGCTCCAGGACGCCCTGCATGAGGGAGACCGGGTGGTCGGCGGTGGCCGGGTCGCCGGGCCCGTTGGAGAAGAACACACCGTCGGGCCGGACGGCGTAGACGTCCTCGATGCTCGCCGTCGCGGGCAGCACGTGCACCTCGATGCCGCGCTCGGCCATGCGGTGCGGGGTCATGCCCTTGATGCCGAGGTCCACGGCGGCGACGGTGAACTTCTTGTCGCCGATCGCGGGGACGACGTAGGGCTCCTTGGTGGCGACCTCGGCGGAGAGGTTCGCGCCCTTCATCTCGGGGGCCTGGCGCACCTCGCTGAGCATGGTGCCGTCGTCGGGGAGCGCGTTGCCGGAGAAGATGCCGACGCGCATGGCGCCGCGCTCGCGCAGGTGGCGGGTGAGCGCGCGGGTGTCGATCCCGGAGATGCCGACCACGCCCTGCTCGCGCAGTTCGTCGTCGAGCGAGCGGCGGGAGCGCCAGTTGGACGGCACGCGCGCGGGGTCGCGCACGACGTATCCGGCGACCCAGATCCGCTTCGACTCGGGGTCCTCGTCGTTGACGCCGGTGTTGCCGACGTGCGGGGCGGTCATCACGACCACCTGGCGGTGGTACGACGGGTCGGTGAGGGTCTCCTGGTAGCCGGTCATGCCGGTGGAGAAGACGGCTTCGCCGAAGGTCACCCCCACGGCCCCGTAGGCGCGGCCGCGGAAGATCCGGCCGTCCTCCAGGACGAGTACCGCGGGAGCCTTGGCGGCTCCCCTTGTGGAGGTCGTCATCGTGCGCCTTCCGTTTCCGTTTTGTTGATCATTGAGTTGATGGCCTCGACCCACTCGTTGTGCTCGGCCGCGTGGTCGGAGCGGAACCCGGAGTCGATCAGCCTCTCGCCGTGTGCCCAGGTCACGATGAGGAGCCCGCCCTCGGTGAGGACCTTGCCGGCGATGCCCTTGTCGAGCCGGGCCTCACGCAGGACCTCGCGAGGAACGAAGAAGTCCGCCGCTCCCGGGCGTACGACGTCCAGGCCCGCGTCCGTCAGCGTGAGCTCGACCCTGCTGCGGGTGCCCAGGCCGTGCGCCACGATGCGGTCCAGCCACTGTCCCGCGGTGGTGGAGCCGTGGTAGCGGCCGCTCATCGTCAGTCTCGCCTCGCCTGGCTCTTCCGGCGCGGCAGACAGCTCGGGCAGGTCACCCTGGAGGGTGCCGCGCCATTTCCAGCCCTCGCGCATCAGCCAGTAGACGAGCGCGACGAAGAGGGCGAGTCCGACGAGCCAGCCGACGCGGGCGGCCCAGTCGGTCACCTCGGCCGACTTCTGTTCGGCCGCGAGTGAGGCACCGAGTCCGGTCGTGAGCAGAGTTGCAGGTGTCACGTGAGCTTCCCGTCGACGAGCGTGGCCTTGCCCCTGAGCCACGTGTGCGTGACACGGCCCGGCAGCTCGCGACCCTCGTAGGGGGTGTTGCGGCTGCGCGAGGCGAAGCCCGCGGGGTCCACGGACCCACGGTATTCCGTGTCGACGAGGGTGAGGTTGGCGGGCTCACCTGCCGAGACGGGACGGCCGTGGCCCTTGGCCTGTCCGATCGCGGCGGGCCTGAACGACATGCGGTCGGCGACCTGGGCCCAGGTGAGCAGTCCGGTGTCGACCATCGTGTCCTGGACCACGGACAGGGCGGTCTCCAGGCCGACCATGCCCATGGCGGCCGCGGCCCACTCGCAGTCCTTGTCCTCGTGCGGGTGCGGGGCGTGGTCGGTGGCGACGATGTCGATCGTGCCGTCGGCGAGGGCCTCGCGCAGGGCGAGCACGTCCCGCTCGGTGCGCAGCGGCGGGTTGACCTTGTAGACCGGGTTGTAGGTGCGCACCAGCTCATCCGTGAGGAGGAGGTGGTGCGGGGTGACCTCGGCGGTGACGTCGATGCCGCGGGACTTCGCCCAGCGCACGATCTCCACCGATCCGGCGGTCGACAGGTGGCAGATGTGGACGCGGGAGCCGACGTGCTCGGCGAGCAGGACGTCCCGGGCGATGATCGATTCCTCGGCCACCGCGGGCCAGCCCCCGAGCCCCAGCTCGGCGGAGACGACGCCCTCGTTCATCTGGGCGCCCTCGGTCAGGCGCGGCTCCTGCGCGTGCTGGGCGACGACGCCGCCGAAGGCCTTCACGTACTCCAGCGCCCGGCGCATGATCACGGCGTCGTCGACGCACTTGCCGTCGTCGGAGAAGACGGTGACGCCGGCGGCCGACTCGTGCATGGCGCCCAGCTCGGCGAGCTTCCTGCCCTCCAGGCCCACGGTGACGGCGCCGATGGGCTGTACGTCGCAGTAGCCGTGCTCCTGGCCGAGCCGGTAGACCTGCTCGACCACGCCGGCGGTGTCGGCGACCGGGAAGGTGTTGGCCATGGCGAACACGGCGGTGTATCCGCCGGAGGCGGCCGCGCGCGTGCCGGTCAGCACGGTCTCGGAGTCCTCGCGGCCGGGCTCGCGCAGATGGGTGTGCAGGTCGACGAGCCCCGGCAGCAGCACCTTGCCGGCGGCCTCGACGACCTCGGCCCCCTCGGCGGACAGACCGGCGCCCACCTCGGCGATGGTCCCGCCGTCGATCAGGACGTCCTGCGGCTCGCCGCCGAGCACCTTCGCACCACGGATCAGGATCTTGCTCATGTGTCTTACTTCTCCTCGATACGGGTGTGGGAGACGGCGGGTTCGTTGCCGCCCAGCAGCAGGTACAGGACGGCCATCCGGATGGAGACCCCGTTGGCGACCTGCTCGACGACGGTGCATCGGTCGGAGTCGGCGACCTCGGCGGTGATCTCCATGCCTCGGACCATCGGACCGGGGTGCATCACCACGGCGTGCTCGGGCATCCGCGCCATCCGCTCGCCGTCCAGTCCGTAGCGCCGTGCGTACTCGCGCTCGGTGGGGAAGAATGCCGCGTTCATACGCTCGCGCTGGACGCGCAGCATCATCACCGCGTCGGACTTCGCCAGCGTGCTGTCCAGGTCGTAGGAGATCTCGCAGGGCCAGGTCTCGACGCCCACCGGCACCAGGGTGGGCGGGGCGACCAGGGTGACGTCCGCCCCGAGGGTGTGCAGCAGGTCGACGTTGGAACGGGCGACCCGGCTGTGCAGGATGTCGCCGACGATCGTGATGCGCTTGCCGGCGAGGTCCTGCCCGAGCCCGGCGTCCCGGCCGACGAGCCGGCGGCGCATGGTGAACGCGTCCAGCAGCGCCTGGGTGGGGTGCTGGTGGGTGCCGTCGCCGGCGTTGATGACGGCGGCGTCGATCCAGCCGGAGTTGGCGAGGCGGTAGGGGGCCCCGGAGGCGCCGTGCCGGATGACGACGGCGTCCACGCCCATGGCTTCGAGGGTCTGGGCGGTGTCCTTCAGGGACTCGCCCTTGGAGACGCTCGACCCCTTGGCGGTGAAGTTGATGACGTCCGCGGACAGGCGCTTCTCGGCGGCCTCGAAGGAGATCCGGGTCCGGGTGGAGTCCTCGAAGAACAGGTTGACGACGGTACGGCCGCGCAGGGTCGGCAGTTTCTTGATCGGCCGGTCGGCGACCCGGGCCATCTCCTCGGCGGTGTCGAGGATGAGGACGGCGTCGTCGCGGGTGAGGTCGGCGGCCGAGATGAGATGACGCTGCATCTGTCAGGCTCCGTAAGGCAGTTCAGGAGAATTCGGGCATGCGGGCGCGCGGCGGCGCGCTCAGGGGCGTACGACTGAGCGCTACTGCTGCTCGCCCGGGGCGGTCTGCTTCACACCGAGCAGCACGGTGTCGCGACCGTCCTCCTCGGCGAGCTGGACCTTGACCGTCTCCCGCAGCGACGTGGGGAGGTTCTTGCCGACGTAGTCGGCGCGGATCGGCAGTTCGCGGTGGCCTCTGTCGACGAGGACCGCGAGCTGGACCGCGCGGGGGCGCCCGATGTCGTTCAGGGCGTCGAGGGCGGCTCGGATGGTGCGGCCGGAGAACAGCACGTCGTCGACGAGGACGACCAGCCTGCCGTCGATGCCGTCACCGGGGATGTCGGTGCGGGCCAGCGCACGCGGCGGGTGCATGCGGAGGTCGTCGCGGTACATGGTGATGTCGAGGGAGCCGACCGGGATCTTGCGGTCGGTGATCTCCTCGAGCTTGGCGGCGAGCCGCTGGGCGAGGAAGACGCCCCGGGTCGGGATGCCGAGGAGCACCACGTCGTCGGCGCCCTTGGCGCGCTCGACGATCTCGTGGGCGATGCGGGTCAGTACCCGTGCGATGTCAGGGCCTTCGAGCACCGGCCTTGCATCGGACGCTTGAGTGTCCATAAGAAACGGACCTCCTTCTCCGCCTCACGGGACGGACCTTAAAGGACGTCGGATTTGCGCCATCCACGGTAGCAGGCCCAAACGACGCCCCTGATCACCCCCTTGGCCCAACCGGTGACCGATACCACGGAAGCGCCGGTGCGGACCATTCGGCTTGACGCGGCAGAGTAACGCTGCGTAACCTCACAGTGAGTTACCAGCCGCGCGGCACGGAACCAAGCCGGACCGCGTCGACACAGTGTCCGGGGAGCTATATGTCCAGCGAATACGCCAAACAGCTCGGGGCCAAGCTCCGGGCCATCCGCACCCAGCAGGGCCTTTCCCTCCACGGTGTCGAGGAGAAGTCCCAGGGACGCTGGAAGGCCGTGGTCGTCGGTTCCTACGAGCGCGGTGACCGCGCCGTGACCGTACAGCGCCTTGCCGAGCTGGCGGATTTCTACGGGGTTCCCGTGCAGGAGCTGCTGCCGGGCACCACTCCGGGCGGCGCCGCCGAGCCGCCGCCGAAGCTGGTCCTGGACCTGGAGCGGCTGGCCCACGTGCCGGCCGAGAAGGCGGGCCCCCTGCAGCGGTATGCCGCCACGATCCAGTCCCAGCGCGGTGACTACAACGGCAAGGTGCTCTCGATCCGTCAGGACGACCTGCGCACACTCGCCGTCATCTACGACCAGTCGCCCTCGGTCCTCACCGAGCAGCTGATCAGCTGGGGCGTCCTGGACGCCGACGCGCGCCGTGCGGTGGCGTCGCACGAGGAGAGCTGACCCGCTCCCCACCTCAGCAGAAACGTGCCGCCGGGGTGGCCGGAACTTCACGGTTCCGGCCACCCCGGCGGCTTTCTGCGGGCCTGGAGGGGCTCCTGGGTACACGGACGCCCCGCATGGTCGCGGACACGCCAGAGGGCCCGCAGCGTCACCGCTGCGGGCCCTCTGGCAATACGTGACGTCGCCGCCCGGTCGTTCCCTCTCACGCCTCGCGGCGCAGCGAGGGCTTGAGGTCCTTGAACCGGCCGAGCAGGCCGTTCACGAACGAGGGCGACTCGTCCGTGGAGAACTCCTTGGCCATCTGCACCATCTCGTCGAGCACGACGGCGTCCGGAGTCTCGTCCGCCCAGATCAGCTCGTAGGCACCGAGACGCAGGATGTTGCGGTCGACGACCGGCATCCGGTCGAGCGTCCAGCCGACCGAGTACTGCGCGATCAGCTCGTCGATACGGGTCGCGTGCTGCGCGTACCCCTCGACCAGCTGCATCGTGTACTCGCTCACCGGCGGCTGCCGGGTGTCGTCCCGGGAGAGCCGGATCCAGTCCGCGAGGACCGTCAGGACATCCGCGCCGCGCTGGTCGCCCTCGAAGAGGATCTGGAAGGCGCGCTTGCGGGCCGTGTTGCGGGCAGCCACGGTTAGCTGTTCACCCGGCCGAGGTAGTCACTGGTGCGGGTGTCGACCTTGATCTTCTCACCGGTGGTGATGAAGAGCGGCACGTTGATCTGGTGACCGGTCTCCAGGATGGCGGGCTTGGTGCCACCGGTGGAGCGGTCGCCCTGGACGCCCGGCTCGGTCTCCTGGATGACGAGCTCGACGGCGGCGGGCAGCTCCACGAAGAGCACCTCGCCCTCGTGCTGCGCGACGGTGGCGGTGAAGCCCTCGATCAGGAAGTTGGCGGCGTCGCCGACGGCCTTGCGGTCGACCATCAGCTGGTCGTAGGTCTCCATGTCCATGAAGACGAAGTACTCGCCGTCCATGTACGAGAACTGCATGTCGCGCTTGTCAATCGTGGCCGTCTCGACCTTGACGCCGGCGTTGAACGTCTTGTCGACGACCTTGCCGGAAAGCACGTTCTTCAGCTTGGTGCGCACGAAGGCCGGGCCCTTGCCGGGCTTGACGTGCTGGAACTCGACGACGGACCACAGCTGGCCTCCGTCGAGCTTGAGCACCAGGCCGTTCTTGAGGTCGTTCGTGGAAGCCACGGTTGCGGAATCTCCTGGACTGACGTGGACGACCCCGGCGCACGCGCGGGCTAAAGCGCGAGCAGCTCCTTGGTCGTGATGGTGAGTAGCTCTGGGCCGCCGTCCGCCTCGGGGCGGACGACGAGCGTGTCATCGATCCGGACACCGCCCCGGCCCGGGAGGTGGACCCCCGGTTCGACGGTGACCGGCACGCAAGCGTCCAGTTTACCCATGGCCGCGGGGGCCAGCTGCGGGTCCTCGTCGATTTCGAGTCCCACACCGTGCCCCGTCAGGCCCGGAAGGCCCTCCGCGTACCCCGCCGAGTCCAGGACCTGGCGGGCCGCGCGGTCCACGTCACGGTAGGAGGCGCCGGGTGCCAGGCTCTCCCGGCCGGCTCGCTGAGCGGCGAAGACGAGGTCGTACAACTCGATCTGCCAGTCCGCGGGAGACGTACCGATGACGAAGGTACGGCCGATCTCGCAACGGTAGCCGCGATAGGTCGCGCCGAGGCAGACGGAGAGGAAGTCTCCCTCCTCGACCCGGCGGTCGGTGGGGCGGTGGCCGCGTCTGCCGGAGTTGGGGCCGGTGCCGACGGAGGTCGCGAAGGCGGGGCCGTCGGCGCCGTGGTCGACCAGGCGGCGCTCCAGTTCGAGGGCGAGATGACGTTCGGTGCGGCCGACGAGGATGGACTCGAGCAGCTCGCCGAGGGCCTGGTCGGCGATCTCGGCGCCGATCCTGAGGCAGGAGATCTCCTCCTCGTCCTTCACCACGCGCAGCTGTTCGACCGCGCCGCCCAGGTCGGCCAGGCGCAGCCGGGGCACGACCGAGCGGATGGCCCGGTGCCGGTCGACGGTCAGGTGGTGCTCCTCGACCGCGAGGCAGTCGCCGCCCTGCGCGGCGGCGAGGTCGGCCGCCGCGACGGCGGGATCACCGCCGGGGCCCGGCAGCCGCTGCACGCGCAGCGCCTCGTCGGGCCGGCCTTCGGCGGGGCGGTCCTCCGGCGGGCCGGGGCAGACGAGCAGGTCCTCGGTCCTGCCCAGCAGCAGGACGGCGCCGTACGGGGCGGTGCCTGCGAGGTAGCGGACGTTGGCCGGGCGGGAGACGAGTGCTGCCGCACCACCGGCCGCGTGACAGCGCTCCCGGAGCCGGTTTCGGCGTGCTGCGTACACCTCTGACATGACACGAGCGTAGGAGCTTCGCAGTTCGGGCGCCGGTCGAGAGAGGCCGAGTGGGGCAGCGGCCGCTCCTACCGGTCGCCTACCACTTCGGCGGGCTCGCTATCGAACGTGCCAGTACGTCGTCCAGGATCTGTGCCGTCTGGGGTACGTCCAGCTGGGAGTTGTCGATGATGGGGAGCCCGGAACCGTACCAGCCCGCCATGCGGCCGTGGATGCGGGCGACCTCCTCGTCGGGAAGGCGGCGGTTGCCGGAGCGTTCGGCGTTGCGCTCCAGGACGATCTCCAGGCCCGGAAGGAGGACCACCGGCAGCAGGCCGGGCCCGACGTGGCGCTTCCAGCCTCCGAGGCCCACGACCGGGCGGTCGGGGAAGACCGCGTCGTCGAGGATGCAGGAGATGCCGTTGGCCAGGAAGTTGCGGGCGGCGAAGCCGCAGGTGCGGCGGGCGAGGCGGTACTGGGCCTCGGAGTGGTCGTTCCACCCGGACTGCGGGTCGGCGAAGCCCGAGCGGACCCACTCGCGGACGTCGTCGAGGCTGATGTGGGCGGTGGGGACCCGGCGGTGGTCCGCCCAGTACTTGGCGACGCTCGTCTTGCCGGCACCGGCCGGGCCGATGAGCAGGACGGCCAGGGTCGTGCCGGCCGGATCGGGGGCGTTGGCCGTGGCGGGCGGCGCGCTCGGCATGGCGAACTGACCGCCTGGCGGCAGCGGCACATGGCCGGTGGTCTCCGGCGCGGGCGGAGCCGGGGCGTGCGGGGGTGCCGGCGGGACCGGCGCCGAGGGCGCTTGCGTGAAGCCCGGCGCGGGCGGTGGCGGCACGGGGGCGGACCCCTGCTGTGCGCCCGGGTGGTGCGGACCCGGGTGGTGTGCGGCCGGTGACCAGCCGTCGGCCGGTCCGTGCCCCGGCTGGTGGGGCGGCGGCAGCGGAGAACCCACTGCGTGCTGCATCCGGTGCCACTCCGTCTCGTTCTGTTGGGCTCGGTTCACCTCCGGGGCGCTGCGGCCGGTCTCGCGGGCCCGGCCGCGCTCAGCCCCCTGGGGCCTGCGCGCGCTCGCTCCCTCGACACCGGCGCCCCTTCGGCTCAACTCGCCGCAGGCGATGGGCGCTGACCACGGGACCAGCCCGCAACCGAACGGTACCGCCCCCGGTCGTTGTTTGGTGAAACGGCCGGGGGCGGCCCGAAGTGCCCGGAAGCGCAGGTGAATCGGGGCGGAAGGGGTGGCCGGGGACCTACTGGCCCACTTCGCCGTACGCGGCGAGGAGGACGGCCGGGTCGGGGCCCTCCAGGACGGTCGGCTTGGCCAGACCGTCCAGGACGATGAAGCGCAACAGGTTGCCCCGGGACTTCTTGTCGACCTTCATGGTCTCCAGCAGCTTGGGCCACTGGTCGTAGCGGTAGTGCAGCGGCAGGCCCACGGACTCGAGGACCGTGCGGTGGCGGTCCGCCGTGGCGTCGTCCAACCGGCCCGCGAGACGGCCGAGTTCGGCGGCGAAGTGCATGCCGACCGAGACCGCGGCACCGTGGCGCCACTGGTAGCGCTCGTTCTTCTCGATGGCGTGCGCGAGCGTGTGGCCGTAGTTGAGGATCTCCCTGAGGCCCGACTCCTTCAGGTCCGAGGAGACGACCTCGGCCTTGACGCGGATGGACCGCTCGATGAGCTCCGAGGTGTGCGGGCCCGCCGGGGTGCGCGCGGCCTCGGGGTCGGACTCGATGAGCTCCAGGATCGCCGGGTCCGCGATGAAGCCGGCCTTGATGATCTCGGCGAGCCCGGAGACGTAGTCGTTGACCGGGAGGGAGTCCAGCGCGGCCAGGTCACACAGCACGCCGGCCGGCGGGTGGAAGGCGCCGACGAGGTTCTTGCCCTCGGCGGTGTTGATGCCGGTCTTGCCGCCGACGGCCGCGTCCACCATGGCCAGCACCGTGGTCGGGACGGCGATCCAGCGCACCCCGCGCAGCCAGGTCGCGGCCACGAACCCGGCGAGGTCGGTGGTCGCGCCGCCGCCGACACCGACGACGACGTCGGTGCGGGTGAACCCGGACTGGCCGAGCGCCTTCCAGCAGTAGGCGGCGACCTCGGCGGTCTTGGCCTCCTCCGCGTTCGGCACCTGGATGGCGACGACCTCGTAGCCCTGCTCGGCGAGGTCGGCGCGGAGCGCGTCGCCGGTCTCGGCCAGCGCCTCGGGGTGCACGATCGCGACCCGCTGCGCCTTGTCGCCGATCAACGCGCCGAGTTCGCCCAGGAGTTGCCGGCCGACCAGGACCTCGTAGGGCTCGCTGCCCGCGGTGCCGCCGATCTGGATCCGGGTGACTGCCTCGCTCATGCTTCCTTCAACTCCAAAGCGTCCAGGGCGGCTTGGGTGACCTCTTCGGGCGTACGGCCGTCCGTGGACACGACGGCCGTGGCGATGCCCTCGTACAGGTGCCGCCGCGCCTCCATCAGCTCGCGCCACTGCTTGCGCGGGTTGACCGCGAGCAGCGGCCTGGCGGCGTTGAGGCCCGTGCGCTTGACGGCCTCCTCGACGTCCATGGAGAGGTAGACGACACGCTGCCCGGCGAGCAGCGCCCGCGTGTCCTCGTCCAGGATCGCCCCGCCGCCGAGCGCCAGGATGCCGTCGTGCTCGGCGAGCGCCCGGTGCACCGCCCGCTTCTCAATCGCGCGGAAGGCCGGTTCGCCCTCGTCCACGAAGATCTCGGCGATGCTCCGGTCCTGTTCGGCGACGATGTCGTCGTCGGTGTCCCGGTAGCCGACGCCGAGCCGCTCCGCGAGCAGCCGGCCGACGGTGGACTTGCCGACTCCCATCGGGCCCACCAGGACGACCAGGGGCGCAGCGCTCATCGGACCGGGAGGTTGTCGAGGTACGACCGCACGTTGCGGTGGGTCTCGGCCACGCTGTCGCCGCCGAACTTCTCCGCGACGGCGTCCGCGAGGACCAGCGCGACCATCGCCTCCGCGACGATGCCGGCGGCCGGCACCGCGCACACGTCGGAGCGCTGGTGGTGGGCCTGCGCGGGCTCACCGGTGGCCACGTCGACCGTCTGCAGCGCCCGCGGCACGGTCGCGATCGGCTTCATCGCGGCCCGCACCCGCAGCAGCTCACCGGTGGTCAGGCCGCCCTCGGTGCCGCCGGAGCGGCCGGTGGCCCGCTTGATGCCCTCGTCGGTGGCGAGGATCTCGTCGTGCGCCTTGGAGCCGGGCACGCGCGCGAGGTCGAAGCCGTCGCCGACCTCGACACCCTTGATCGCCTGGATGCCCATGAGGGCGGCGGCCAGCCGGGCGTCCAGACGCCGGTCCCAGTGCACGTGCGAGCCGAGGCCCACGGGCACGCCGTACGCCAGCACCTCCACCACGCCACCGAGGGTGTCGCCGTCCTTGTGGGCCTGGTCGATCTCCGCGACCATCGCCTTCGAGGCGTCCGCGTCCAGGCAGCGCACCGGGTCGGCGTCCAGCTTCTCGACGTCCGAGGGCTTGGGGTAGACGCCGTAGGGCGCCTTGGCGGCCGCCAGCTCGACGACGTGCGAGACGATCTCGATGCCGGCCGTCTCCTTGAGGTACGACCGGGCCACCGCGCCGAGCGCGACCCGGGCCGCCGTCTCCCGGGCGGAGGCGCGCTCCAGGATCGGCCGTGCCTCGTCGAAGCCGTACTTCTGCATGCCCGCGAGGTCGGCGTGGCCGGGGCGGGGGCGGGTCAGCGGGGCGTTGCGGGCGAGGCCCGCGAGGATCTCGGGGTCGATGGGGTCGGCCGCCATGACCTGCTCCCACTTCGGCCACTCGGTGTTGCCCACCATGACCGCGACCGGGGAGCCCAGGGTGAGGCCGTGCCGCACACCGCCGATGAACGTGACCTCGTCACGCTCGAACTTCATCCGGGCGCCGCGTCCATAGCCGAGCCGGCGCCGGGCCAGGTGGTCCGCCACCATCTCCGTGGTGATCGGCACGCCGGCGGGAAGGCCCTCCAGCGTCGCGACGAGTGCGGGGCCGTGGGACTCCCCCGCGGTCAGCCAGCGCAACCTGCTCAACGGTGCTCCTCCATGCTCGCGCCCTGGTACTGCCCTTCGTACGCGCTTCCACGCGTACGGTGACGGCCCGACCAGGTGCGCGGCCCTGGCCCGCCACCCACGATCCTCCCACGTCCGGGCGCGGGAACCGGCCGCCGGTCCACTGGGCGGACGGGACGGGGCCGGGGCGGGTGCGGCCGGTGGGTCCTAACGGGCCGCTAGCGCGTGCTCGCCCGCCTTACGCATGGCGTCCAGCGGGGCCGGGGCGCGGCCCGTCATCTGCTCCACCTGGAGGACCGCCTGGTGCACCAGCAGGTCGAGGCCGCTGACGACGGCCCCGCCGTACGCGGACCAGCGGGCCGCGAGAGTGGTCGGCCAGGGGTGGTAGAGCACGTCGAAGAGGGTGGCGGGCCGTTCCGGCAGGGCCGAGGCCAGCGCGTCGGTCGCACCGGCGGGGGTGGTGGCCACGACGAGCGGGGCACGCAGGGCCTGCGCGGCGTCCGACCAGTCCGCGGTGCGGACCTCGACGTCCAGCCGCTCCCCCCACTGCCGCATCTCGGCGGCGCGGGCCTCGCTGCGGACGTAGGCGACGACCTCGCCGGTGCAGATCCGGGCGAGCGCTGCGAGCGCGGAGGAGGCGGTGGCGCCGGCGCCGAGGATGGCGGCCGAGTCGACCTGTTCGATGCCGTGTTCGCGCAGGGCCGCGACCATACCGGGGATGTCGGTGTTGTCGCCGACGCGGCGGCCGTCCTCGGTGCACACGACCGTGTTGACGGCGTCGACCGAGGCCGCCGTCTCGCTGATCTCGTCCAGCAGCGGGATGACGGCCCGCTTCAGCGGCATCGTCAGCGACAGCCCGGCCCACTCCGGCCCGAGCTCGGCGAAGAAGCCGGGCAGGGCCGCCTCGTCGAGTTCGAACCGGTCGTACGACCACTGGGCGAGTCCCAGCTCCTCGTACGCGGCGCGGTGCAGCACCGGCGAGAGGGAGTGGGCGATGGGCTTGCCGAGCACCGCGGCCCGGCGGGCGTCAGCTGCCCGAACTCTCATTGAACTTGTCCTTGAGCTTCTCGAATTGCGCATAGGTCTTCGCGAATTCGGTCTTGTTCACACCGTCGGTCGCCACGAAGTAGAGCCAGCCGTCGTCGGTCGGTTTCAGCGCCGCCTTCAGCGCGTCGTCACCGGGGTTTCCGATCGGACCGGGCGGCAGGCCCTTCTGGGTGTACGTGTTGTACGCGTCCTGGTTGCTGTTGATCTCCGACTCGCTGATGTTGATGTTGGACTCGTTCTTCAGGTAATTGAAGGTCGAGTCGAACTGCAGCAGCTGGTTGGTCTCGGTGTTGGAGGACTTGAGGCGGTTGTAGACCACCTCGGCCATCTTGCGGAAGTCGTCGGGGGTCTTGCCCTCGGCCTGGACCAGGCTCGCGACCGTGATGACCTGCAGCGGGCTGTCCAGGTCCAGCGCCTTGGCCTTGGCGTCGAGGTCGTACTCGCCGTACTTCTTCGCGGCCTGGGTCACCATCTCCTTGAGGACCGTCTCGGGCTTCATGCCCTTGGCGGCGGGATAGGTGCCCGGGTAGAGGAAGCCCTCCAGCGGGTCCTTGATCTCCTCGTTGTCGTTCGCCCAGCTCGGAAGTCCGAGGCTCTCGTATTTCTTCTCGGCGACCTTCCGGGTGGTGCCGGACGACAAATCGAGCTGCTCGTCGATCGTCTTGTAGACGCTGAGGTTGCGCTCACCCGGACGGACCAGCACATTGTTCTGGCTCTTGGGGTCGAGCATCATCTCGACGGCACTCGCGGCCGACATCTCCTTCTTCAGGAGATAGGCGCCCGCCTGGATCGTCTTCCCCTTGGCGTTCTGCTCCTGCGCGGAGACGAAGGCGTCGACGCTCTTGACGACTCCGGCGTCCTTCAGCCGGCGGCCGATCTCGTAGCCGCCCGCCCCCTTGGGGATCTCGATGGTCACCGTGGTGTTCGTGCCGTCGCCGGCGTAGTCCGGAGCCGAGCCGAAACGATCCTTGTAGAACTGGTAGCCGAAGTAGCCGACTCCGCCCAGTCCGCCACCGAACACCAGCAGGACCACCAGACAGGCGCAGCCGCTGCGGCGCTTCTTGGGCTTGCCGCCGCGGCCCTTCCGGTCGCCGCGTCCGCCGCGGCCGCCGGCCTCGTCGTCGCCGTCCTCGTCATCGTCGCCGCCCGCGAAGAAGGCGTGTTCGCCCTGGTCGGGGCCGGGATCCCAGTCGGTGCGCGGGGTGGCTTCGGGTTCGGGTCCAGGTTCGGGTTCGGCGCGCCGGCGGGCGGGCGGCTCCGGCGGTGGATAGGCGTCCGGGGTGCCGTAGTAGTCGGGCTGCTGGGCGCCGTAGGCCATCGCCTGCTGTCCGTACGGGTCCGACGGGTCGGTGTACGGGACGTTCGGGTGCGTGCCCGTGGCCCAGCCGTTGTTGTCGTACTGCTGCTGGGGCTGGGCGTACTGCTGCTGGTCGTACTGCTGACCGTACTGCTGGTCATACTGCTGCTGGTCATACTGCTGCTGGTCGTACTGCCCCTGCTCGCCGTACTGCTGCTGCTCGCCGTACTGCTGCTGGTAGTGCTGCTGCGCCTGACCGTAGTCGGCCTGCCGGCCGTCGCCCCAGCCTCCGTTGTCGTACTGCGGCTGCTGCGACTGCTGCGACTGCTCTGGATAGTGCTGTGGCTGGCCGCCGTAGGGGGACTGCCGGCCCGTGTGGGCCTGCTGTCCGCCCCATCCGCCGTCCCCGTACAACGGGTCCTCCGGATGCCACGGTTCGGAGCCTTCGCCCCGGCCATACTCAGTCATCGATCCCCTAGAGCCGCGAGGGGACCGGTCGAGCGCCTTTCGGCTCTGCTCCCGTTCCGCCTCTCTTTGTGCGGTGGCTGTTCGAACACCTCCGCATCGCGCGGAACGTTACCGTATCGCGATCAGACAACCACTTCGACGCCCTCGCCGGGTGCTTTACCTGACACCCGTTCGGATTCCAGCGCCTGTTGAAGGATGATCACGGCCGCTGCCTGGTCGATGACCGATCTGCCCTTTTTCGACTTCACACCCGAGGCGCGCAGTCCCTGACTGGCCGTCACCGTGGTCATCCGCTCGTCCACGAGCCGGACCGGGACGGGGGCGATGCTCCGGGCGAGCTCCTGGGCGAAGCCGCGGACCTTGACCGCGGCCGGGCCCTCGCCGCCCTTGAGCGAGCGGGGAAGGCCGACGACGACCTCGATCGGTTCGTACTCCTCGACCAGTTGCCGCAACCGGCGATGAGCTGCGGGAACGTCCCGGCCGGGGACCGTCTCCACCGGGGTGGCCAGGATGCCGTCGGGGTCACAGGAGGCGACCCCGATCCGGGCGTCCCCGACGTCGATCGCGAGCCGACGGCCGCGGCGCATGCCCCGGCCGTCGCCACTCGTCTGAACTTCTGCGCTCACTTGGCCGTTTCCGCCACGAGCCGCTCGACGGCGTCGACGGCCTCGCCGACGGCGGCCGGGTTCTGGCCGCCGCCCTGGGCGACGTCCGGCTTGCCGCCACCGCCGCCACCGAGGGTCTTGGCGGCCGTACGGACCAGGTCGCCGGCCTTGAGGCCGCGCTCGCGGGCGGCCTCGTTGGTGGCGATGACCGTGAGCGGCTTGCCGTTGCTGACCGTGAAGAGGGCGACCACGGCGGCCCGGCCGCCCTGGATCCGGCCGCGCACGTCGAGGACCAGCTTGCGCAGGTCGTCGGCGGTCGTGCCGTCCGGGACCTGACCGGTGACCAAGGCGACACCGCGGACGTCCTTGGCCGACTCGGCGAGACCGGCGGCGGCCTGGAGCACCTTCTCGGCGCGGAACTTCTCGATCTCCTTCTCGGCGTCCTTCAGCTTGCCGAGCATGGCGGAGACCTTCTCCGGAAGCTCCTCCGGGCGGCCCTTGATCAGCTCCTGGAGCTGGGCGACGACCGTGTGTTCCCGGGCGAGGAAGTTGTAGGCGTCCACGCCGACCAGGGCCTCGATACGACGGACCCCCGAGCCGATCGAGGACTCGCCGAGCAGCTTCACCAGGCCCAGCTGGGCGGTGTTGTGGACGTGCGTGCCGCCGCACAGCTCCTTGGAGAAGTCGCCGATGGTGACCACGCGGACGCGCTCGCCGTACTTCTCGCCGAACTCGGCGATGGCGCCCTGCTTCTTGGCCTCGTCGATGCCCATGACGTCGGCACGGACGTCCAGGTCACGGGCGAGCACCTCGTTGATCTTCTGCTCGACGTCCGTCATCACGGCCGTGGGCACGGCGGACGGGGAACCGAAGTCGAAGCGGAAGCGGCCGGGCTGGTTCTCGGAACCGGCCTGGGCGGCCGTCGGGCCGAGGGCGTCGCGCAGCGCCTGGTGGGTGAGGTGGGTGGCCGAGTGGGCGCGGGCGATGGCCGTGCGGCGGCGGGCGTCGATCGAGGCCTGGGCCTTGGAGCCGACGGTGACCTCGCCGACCTGGACGACGCCCTTGTGGACGTACACGCCCGGGACCGGCTTCTGGCAGTCGCGGATCTCGATGACGGCACCGGAGTCGACCTTGATGCGGCCGGTGTCGCCGATCTGGCCGCCGCCCTCGGCGTAGAAGGGAGTGCGGTCGAGGACGATCTCGACCTCGTCGCCCTCGGTGGCCGCCGGGGAGGAGGCACCGTCGACCAGGATGCCGACGATCGTCGACTCGCTCTCGGTGTCCGAGTAGCCGATGAAGTCGGTGGCACCGGCCTTGTCGGCGATCTCGCGGTAGGCGCCGGCTCCGGCGTGACCGGTCTTCTTGGCCTGGGCGTCGGCCTTGGCGCGCTCCCGCTGCTCCTTCATCAGGCGGCGGAAGCCGTCCTCGTCCACGGAGAGGCCCTGCTCGGCGGCCATCTCCAGGGTGAGGTCGATCGGGAAGCCCCAGGTGTCGTGGAGCAGGAAGGCCTTGTCGCCGGACAGGACCTTGCCACCGGCCTGCTTGGTCTCGGTGACGGCGGTGTCGAGGATGTTCGTGCCGCCCTTGAGGGCCTTGAGGAACGCGTTCTCCTCGGCGACGGCGACCTTCTCGATCCGCTCGCGGTCGGTGACGAGCTCGGGGTACTGCTGCCCCATCATCTCGATGACCGTGTCGATCAGGTCCTTGACGACCGGACCGGTGGCGCCGAGCAGACGCATGTTGCGGATGGCGCGGCGCATGATGCGACGCAGGACGTAGCCGCGGCCCTCGTTTCCGGGGGTGACGCCGTCGCCGATGAGCATGACCGAGGTCCGCATGTGGTCGGTGACCACGCGCAGGGAGACGTCCGAGTCGTGGGCGTCGCCGTACTCGACACCGGTCAGCTCGGTGGCCTTCCTGATGACGGCCATGGAGGTGTCGATCTCGTACATGTTCTGCACGCCCTGCAGAATCATGGCGAGCCGCTCCATGCCGAGGCCCGTGTCGATGTTCTTGCTGGGCAGTTCGCCGAGGATCTCGAAGTTGTCCTTGCCGATGCCCTCGCCGCGCTCGTACTGCATGAAGACGAGGTTCCAGATCTCCACGTACCGCTCGTCGTTGACGGCGGGGCCGCCCTCGACACCGAACTCCGGGCCGCGGTCGTAGTTGATCTCGGAACAGGGGCCGCACGGGCCGGGAACGCCCATGGACCAGTAGTTGTCCTTCATACCGAGGCGCTGGATGCGCTCCTTGGGCACGCCGACGATCTCGTGCCAGATGCGCTCGGCCTCGTCGTCGTCCTTGTAGACGGTGATCCACAGACGCTCGGGGTCGAGGCCGTAACCGCCCTTGTCCTGGGGCTCGGTGAGCAGCTCCCAGGCGTGCTTGATGGCGCCTTCCTTGAAGTAGTCGCCGAAGGAGAAGTTCCCGCACATCTGGAAGAAGGTGCCGTGGCGGGTGGTCTTGCCGACCTCCTCGATGTCCGGCGTGCGGACGCACTTCTGCACGCTGGTGGCACGGCTGAACGGCGGCTTGACCTCACCCAGGAAGTAGGGCTTGAAGGGCACCATGCCGGCGGGGACCAGGAGCAGAGTCGGGTCGTCCGCGATGAGCGACGCCGAAGGGACGACGGTGTGCCCGCGCTCCTCGAAGAAGCTCAACCAGCGGCGACGAATCTCGGCCGACTCCATCAGTGGTCCTCATTCCGGTTGTGCGAGTACGTCGTCCGGTCGCCGGTGACGTACTTCGGGTTGTTGCGGTTCTCGATGGCGGCGTACCGCCGGGGTGCGGGGAGTTCCTGGTCGACGGAGGCGTTCAGCCCGAGCGCGTCGCCCAGTTCCTCCTCCCGCTGGGCCATGTTGTCGCGGACGTCCAGCGCGAAGCCCACCGCGCGGTCCTTGATGCGGTGACCTGCCTCGAGTGCCTTGTTCGCCGCGGTCGCGGCGAGGCTCTCGGGAGTCAGCTGCCTCAGCTTGCGGTTGACCTTGGTGGTGGCCCAGACACCGGCGGCGACGCCCGTGGTGAACCAGAAGGTACGGCGGAACATCGCTGGCTCTCAGTCCTTCTTCCGCTTGTCCCGCCGAGAGACCGTGCGGCCCACGATCACGGTTCGCCGGGGGGCCTTGGCGGGCACGTCGTCCTTGCGGCCACCGAGGGCACGGCGCACGCCGTAGCCGAAGGCGGCGACCTTGACCAGGGGGCCGCCGAAGGTGGAGGCGACGGTGGTCGACAGCGCGGAGGCGTTCGACGTGACCTCCTGGACGTCCGACGCGATCGCGTCCACCCGGTCGATCTGGGTCTGTGCGGAGCGCACCGCCGAGGAGGCGTCGGCCAGCAGCGGGACGGCCTGGTCGGTCACGTCCGCCACGAGCTTGGTGGTCGCCCTGAGCGTCTGGGCCAGCCTCGCCAGTGCGACGGCGAGGAAGGAGACCAGGATCGCCCAGAAGACGGCCACCAGGATCCCGGCCACCTCTCCACCGGACACTGTGTGCACCCGCTCCCTGAAACGTGCCTGCATATCGAAAAAGTCGTACGCCGAGCCTATCGCGCCGGGGGTCCGGCTCCGAACCGGATTACCGCCCGCGCGTAGCCGAGTTGCGCGGAGCGATAGTACGAAGTGAATACGGTCGAGCACGCTCCGTGCCCCACGCGCGCTACTCGGCCCGGCCGTGCCCGGTGAACGGCGTTCTGCCCCTGGAACTCGACGCTTTCGTGGGCGGCGCGGCCGAACTCGCCGGTCCGGTGGGGCACTCGGCTGCGGCGAGCCGCTGCGCCGGGTGCGGGGTGCCGGGTTCCGCGTACCGGACCCCAGGGTGCCGACGGGGACGTGGCGGTCGCCCTGCGCCCGGACATGCACGAACCCGCCGCCTCGCCCACCGGAAAGGGCGGGGAGACGGCGGGCTGCGAGGTGGTGCTACAGCCTGCTGGTGATCAGCGGGCGTAGTACTCGACGACGAGCTGCTCGTCGCAGATCACCGGGATCTCCTTGCGGTTCGGCTCACGGTCCAGGCGGAACGCCAGGGCCTTGAGGTTCACCTGGAGGTAGCGCGGGGTCTCGCCCTCGGGGGCGAAGCCGCCCTCGCGGGAGATCGAGAAGAGGGTCTTCTCGCGGCTGCGCTCGCGGACCATCACGACGTCGTCGGGACGGACACGGAAGGACGGCTTGTCGACCTTCTGGCCGTTGACCTCGATGTGGCCGTGGACGACCATCTGGCGGGCCTGGTAGATCGTGCGGGCGATGCCCGAACGCAGGACCAGCGCGTCGAGACGACGCTCCAGCTCGATGATCAGGGCCTCACCGGTCTTGCCCTGGACCTTGGAGGCACGCTCGTAGGCGCGGACGAGCTGACGCTCGGACACGTCGTACTGCGCGCGCAGACGCTGCTTCTCCAGCAGACGGACCTTGTAGTCCGAGTTCTGCTTGCGGCCACGACCGTGCTCACCCGGCGGGTAGGGGCGGGCCTCGAAGTACTTGACGGCCTTCGGGGTCAGCGCGATGCCGAGGGCACGCGACTTCTTGACCTTGGGGCGGGACTGGTTCGCCACTGTCTGTCTCTTTCCTAGTTTTCCGGCTTGTCAGAGTTGAGGGAGGTCGCATCCGCAGCCGGGGAAACCCGCCGGTTCCGCAGGGAACCTGTCGGGCAGCCGCTCCCCTGGTCTGGGCACATACGTGCAGCACGCGAGTGGCCCACCGACCGTCCCGGAACCTCGGGTGGTGGTGGGCTGCCCGCGACACCGATCGACGGTGCGCGACGCTCCTGGAGTCGGTCCACGAGGGACCGGTGCTCCGGCTGGTTGTCCCGTTCTGACTGCACGGGACTCAGCACTGCGGGCGATTCTACAGGGTGCTCAGGACCGCTTTCGACCGAGGCGCTTCCTGGTCCACTCGACCGCGTCGGCGTAGCGCGCCTCGGCGCCGTGCCGGGTCGGGGTGTAGTACTCGCGCTCGTGGATCTCGTCCGGGGCGTACTGCTGGGAGGCGATGCCCTCCGGCAGGTCGTGCGGATACACGTACCCCTGCGCGTGACCGAGCTTGGCGGCCCCCTTGTAGTGCCCGTCACGCAGATGCGCGGGCACCGGCCCGGCCAGTCCCTTGCGTACGTCGTCCAGGGCGGCGCCGATCGCGGTGGTCGCGGCGTTGGACTTGGGGGCCAGGGCGAGGGCGATGGTGGCGTGGCTGAGGGTGAGGGCGGCCTCGGGGAAACCGATCATGGCGACGGCCTGGGCGGCGGCGACCGCGATCGGCAGGGCGTTCGGATCGGCGAGGCCGATGTCCTCGCTGGCGGAGATCATCAGGCGCCGGGCGATGAAACGGGGGTCCTCGCCCGCCTCGATCATGCGGGCCAGGTAGTGCAGGGCGGCGTCGACGTCGGAGCCGCGGATCGACTTGATCAGGGCGCTGGCCACGTCGTAGTGCTGGTCGCCGTCGCGGTCGTACTTCACGGCCGCCCGGTCGACGGTCTCCTCCAGCGTCTGGAGGCCGAGCTCCGTCTCGCCCTTGTCGAGGGCGGCTCCGACGGCGGCCTCCAGAGCGGTCAGGGCGCGGCGGGCGTCGCCGCCGGCGATGCGCAGCAGGTGGTTCTCGGTGTCCTCGGGGAGGGTGACGGCTCTCCTGAGACCACGCTCGTCGGTCAGCGCGCGCCGGACGAGACCGCGCAGGTCGTCGTCGGTGAGGGGTTCGAGGGTGAGCAGGAGGGAGCGGGACAGCAGCGGGGAGATCACCGAGAAGTACGGGTTCTCGGTGGTCGCGGCGATCAGGGTCACCCAGCGGTTCTCGACGGCCGGGAGCAGGGAGTCCTGCTGGGCCTTGCTGAAGCGGTGGATCTCGTCGAGGAAGAGGACGGTCTCCTTGCCGAATCCGCCGGTGGCGCGACGGGCGCCGTCGATGACCGCGCGGACCTCCTTGACGCCGGCGGTGATCGCCGAGAGCTCCACGAAGCGCTTGTTGGTGGCCTTGGAGACGACGTACGCCAGGGTGGTCTTGCCGGTGCCGGGTGGGCCCCAGAGGATCACCGACGAGGGTCCGGCGGGGCCGCCCGAGCCCTCGCCGACGAGTCTGCGCAGCGGGGAGCCCGGCTTCAGCAGGTGCTGCTGGCCCACCACCTCGTCGAGGGTGCGCGGGCGCATCCGAACCGCCAGGGGGCTGCTGGACGGGTCCTTCTCCTGGCGTTCTTCTGCTGCGGCGGTGAACAGGTCGGGCTCCACACGAAAACCCTATGTCACCGCACTGACAATCCGGCCGGGGCCGCCTGACGGCCCGGGGCCCGGGGCCGTCAGCTGGTCCAGAAGTCCCACCAGCGGGTGAGGATCAGCATGCCGATGATGCCGATGTGCAGGACCGGCATGACCCAGGTGAACTCGCCGAAGAAGCTCTTCAGCCAGCGCGGGGCGGGCAGCAGGTCGTTGCGGACGTTGAACGACGTCACGTACCAGAACATCAGGATCGTGGCGACCCAGGCCAGGGAGCACCACAGGCACAGCGCGTTGATCCGGTACAGGGACTGGAACTGCAGCCAGGTGCAGAACGCCACACCGAAGAGCGTGCCGAAGTTGAAGGTGAGCCAGTACCAGCGCGGGAAGCGGGCCCGGGCGAGCAGGCTCATGCCGACGCCGATGACGATGCCGTAGGCGACGAGGCCGAGCATCGGGTTCGGGAAGCCGAAGGCGGAGGCCTGGTCGCTCTCCATGACGCTGCCGCAGGAGACGACGGGGTTCAGGCTGCAGCCGGGTGTGAAGGACGTGCCCTCGACCTTGGCCTCGAGCAGCTTGAACTTGTCGATCGTGATGACCCACGCGGCGAGCAGACCCGCCGCACCGGTGATCACCAACAGCAGTGCGAACGCCCGGCTGCCGCCCACCGTCCGCGGCGCTGCCTCGGCGCGCTCCGGCTCGGGTTCGGTGGAGACGTCTTTGACCGTCGTCTTGCTCATCACGCCGATTCCGTCACTTGAGAGTTGGACCTTCCCCGGACAGGGGTCATTGTGCCGTACGCACCCGCCTGTCCACCGTTCGGTGGACATAAGCAAGGACACCTGGTCGTCCCTGAGCGTTCGATTCCGGACGAGCCTGTTCGACATGACAACACACGCGAACGAACTCGCGGTGGTCGTACGGGGGCTGCGCAAGCGGTACGGCGACGTGACCGCGGTCGACGGCGTCGACCTCGGTATCCGCAGGGGCGAGGTGTTCGGCCTGCTGGGACCCAACGGGGCGGGCAAGAGCACGACGGTGGAGATCCTCCAGGGCAACCGGGCCCGGGACGCGGGCGAGGTTTCCGTGCTGGGGGCGGATCCGGCACACGGCACGCGCGCGTGGCGCTCACGTGTCGGAATCGTCTGGCAGGACGAATCCGCGCCCGCGGAGTTGACGGTCCGCGAGACCGTACGGCATTTCGCCCGGTACTACCCGAGGCCGCGGGACCCGGAGGAGGTGATCCATCTGGTCGGTCTGGAGGCCAAGGCGGGCAGCCGGATCAAGGCGCTCTCCGGTGGCCAGCGCCGGAGGCTCGACGTGGCGCTCGGCGTGATCGGCTGCCCCGAGCTGCTGCTCCTGGACGAGCCGACGACCGGTTTCGACCCGGCGGCCCGCCGCCGGTTCTGGGATCTCATCCGCAAGCTGTCCGCCGAGGGCACGACCATCGTGCTGACCACGCACTACCTGGAGGAGGCGGAGGCGCTCGCCGACCGGCTGGCGGTCGTCGCCAGGGGGCGGGTCGTCGCCGAGGGGGAACCGGCCGGCCTGCGGGAGCGGTACGGCACGGGCGCCACCGTCGCCTGGACCGAGCCGGACGGCACCGGGCGCACGGCGCACACCGACGAGCCGACCAGGGCGGTCGCGGAGCTCATGCGCCGCTTCGACGGCGAGATCCCGGGGCTGCGGGTGACCCGCCCCACGCTGGAGGACGTCTACCTCCGGCTGACCGGACAGGAGGACGCGCGATGACCACGACCGGCGTACGGCCCCGGTCGGACGCCCTCGCCGACCGGTTGCCCGGTGCCTGGGGCATCGGCCTGGAGCGGGGCGTGCTGGAGCTCAGGCAGTTCTTCCGGCAGCGCGACCAGGTGGTGTTCACCTTCGCCTTCCCGGTGGTGTTCCTGTTCCTGTTCGCGTCGATCTTCCGCGACGACGTGCGGGGCGCGGGCATCAACGCCTCGCAGCTGTACGTCCCGGCGATGATGGCCGCCGGCATCATGTCGACGAGTTTCCAGTCCCTCGGCATCTCGATCGCGATCGAGCGGGACGAGAAGGTGTTGCGCCGGCTGCGCGGGACGCCGATGCCGCCGGCGTCGTACTTCCTCGGCAAGATCTGGCTGGTTCTGGTCAGCGGCCTGCTGGAGACGGCGATCCTGCTGCTCGTCGGCACCACCTTCTACGACATCGACCTTCCGTCGAGCGCGGGACGCTGGTTCGCCTTCGCCTGGATCTTCGTCCTCGGGCTGACGGCGTGTGCGTTGCTCGGCATCGCGGTCAGCTCACTGCCGAAGACCGGCAAGAGCGCGAGCTCGGTGGTCGTCCTGCCGTTCCTGGTGCTGCAGTTCATCTCCGGGGTGTACATCGCGATCGACACCATCCCCGACTGGATGCTGAACATCGGCGCGCTGTTCCCGCTGAAGTGGATGTGCCAGGGTCTGCGCGGGGTGTTCCTGCCGGAGTCAGCGCAGGTACTGGAACAGGCCGGTGACTGGGAGTTCGGGCGGATCGCCCTGGTGCTCACGGCGTGGTGCGTCGGAGGATTGCTGCTGTGTCTGCTGACCTTCCGGTGGAAGAACCGGCGCGAGGGGTGACGGGTCCCGAGCCGGACGACGTCGTCGGCGCCTACAGCTGGGCGCGGTCGTTCCGGATCTGGGACACGTACTTCGCGCTCATCTGGCTGGCCACGCTGGTGTTCGTGCTCGGCACGGACAACCCGGGGTGGCCGGTCCGCCTCACCGCGGCGGCGCTGCTCGTCCCGCTGATCCCTCTGTTCGTGTGGGTGGGCCGGCCCATCCTGCGAGGCGATCCGCCCGAGGAACGGCAGGCGCTCGGCTACCTGGTGGCGGCCATGGCGCTGTTCCTGCCGTCGGCGATCCTGGTGGGCGAGACCCGGTTGATGACGTTCGCGCTGGTCCCCCAGTGCTTCATGTCGCTGCGGATACGGCGGGCGCTGCTGGCGGTGGCGGTCATCAATCTCGCGCCGGTCGTCGGCTGGGCCGTGCTGTGGTGGCCGAGCGACCAGGACGTCTTCTTCAACGGGCTGTTCGCCGTGGTCACCCTCGTCTTCTCGGTCGCCGTCGGTACCTGGGTGATCCGGATCATCGAGCAGAGCCAGGAGCGGGCCGAGCTGATCGCGGAACTGGACGCGAGCCGTCACGAGGTCTCCCGGCTGTCGGCCGCGCACGGCGCCCTCGCCGAGCGGGAGCGGATGGCCCGGGAGATCCACGACACGTTCGCGCAGGGCTTCACCAGCCTGCTGATGCTGATCCAGGCCGTCGAGGCCGAGCTCGACCACGACGTGCCCGAGGCCCGTCGGCATCTGGCCCTGATGGACGAGACGGCCCGCCTGAACCTCGCCGAGGCCCGTGCCCTGGTCGCCGGGGGCGCGCCCGCCGACCTGGACGGCGCCTCCCTGCCGGACGCGTTGCGCAGACTGGCCGCCCGCCACGAGGCGGCGCTGGAGGTCACCGGCCCGGTACGCCCGCTGCCCGCCGGTGCGGAGGTGGTGGCCCTGCGCGCCTGCCAGGAGGCGCTGGCGAACACCCGTAAGCACGCGGGAGGTTCGGCAGCGGTCGGCATCACCGTGCGGTACGGCGACGACACGCTCACCGTGTCCGTACGTGACGACGGGCGCGGCTTCGATCCGGCAGCCGCCGGCGCCGGCGGCTACGGTCTGGCGGGGATGCGGGCCCGGGTCACCGAGGTAGGCGGGACGGCCCGGGTGCGCAGTGCCCCCGGTGACGGCACGACGGTGACCGTCCACCTGCCCGTTCCGTGCCCGAGGAGTTCATCGTGATCCGGATCATCCTGGCCGACGACCATCCCGTCGTACGGGAGGGACTGCGGGCGATGCTGAGCGCGGAAGCGGACCTGGAGGTGGTCGCCGACGCGTCGAGCGGGCCGCAGGCGGAGGCGCTGGCCGCCGAGTTGCGGCCCGACATCGTGCTGATGGACCTGCGGATGCCGGGGGGCGGTGGCGTGGACTCCATCGTGCGGATGACCGAGTCCGGGCTGTCGTGCCGGGTGATCGTCCTGACGACGTACGAGACGGACCGGGACATCCTGCGGGCGGTGGAGGCGGGAGCGGCGGGCTACCTGCTGAAGGACCTGCCGCGCGGCGAACTGGCGGAGGCGGTACGGGCCGCGGCGCGGGGCGAGACCGTGCTGGCGCCGTCGGTGGCCGCGCGGCTGGTGGACCAGCTGCGGACGAGGCCGGAACGCCCACGGCTCTCGGAGCGCGAGACGGCGGTTCTGCGGCTGGTGGCGGAGGGCTGCACCAACGCGGAGATCGGCCGCCGGCTGTTCATCGGGGAGTCGACCGTGAAGACCCATCTGCTGCGGGCCTTCGGCAAGTTGGGGGTGGACGACCGGACGGCGGCGGTGACGAGCGCGATGCGCCACGGCCTGCTCGACCAGTGACCCGGGCGCCGGGTGCCCTGAAAGGCCTCCGGCGCCTGGGTCGTCCCGGGGGGGGAACCCCCTAGCCCAGCCTCGCCTCGAGCTCCGCCACGATCTCGTTGACGCCGACGGCCGTCTGCTCCCCGGACTCCATGTCCTTGAGCTGGACGACGCCCTCGGCGAGGTCCCGCTCGCCGGCGACGATCGTGTAGCGGGCGCCGCTGCGGTTGGCGTTCTTCATGGCGCCCTTGAGTCCCTTGGCGCCGTAGGAGAAGTCCGCCGCGATCCCCACCTTGCGCAGCTCGGTGACCTTCGCGAACAGGATCCGCCGGGCCTCCTCGCCGAGCGGTACCGCGAACACGCTGGTGGTGGCGGGGAGTTCGAGCTCGACACCCTCCGCCTCCAGCGCCAGCACCGTGCGGTCGACGCCCAGCGCCCAGCCCACGGACGGCAGCGCGGGGCCGCCGATCATCTCGGACAGACCGTCGTAGCGGCCGCCGCCGCCCACCGCGGACTGGGAGCCCAGACCGTCGTGGACGAACTCGAAGGTCGTCCGGGTGTAGTAGTCCAGGCCGCGCACCAGCTTGGCGTCGTCCTCGAAGGCGACGCCCGCGGCCGTGATCAGCTCGCGCACCTCCTCGTGGTACGCCTTGCAGGCGTCGCAGAGGTAGTCGCGCAGGAGCGGGGCGTCGGTGAGCTGCTTCTGGACGTCGGGACGCTTGTCGTCCAGGACGCGCAGCGGGTTGATGTCCGCGCGGCGCAGCGTCTCCTCGTCGAGGTCCAGACCGCGCAGGAAGTCCTGCAGGGCGGCCCGGTAGACGGGGCGGCACTCCTTGTCGCCGAGGCTGTTCAGGAGGATGCGGAAGTTCCTGAGGCCCAGCGAGCGGTACGCCTGGTCGGCGAGGATGATCAGCTCGGCGTCCAGCGCCGGGTCCTCCGCGCCGATCGCCTCGGCGCCGACCTGGGAGAAGTGGCGGTAACGGCCCTTCTGAGGGCGCTCGTAGCGGTAGTACGAGCCGGAGTACCAGAGCTTCACCGGGAGGTTGCCCGCCTTGTGCAGGTTGGCCTCCAGGGCGGCGCGCAGGACGGACGCCGTGCCTTCGGGGCGCAGGGCCAGCCTGTCGCCGCCCTTGGTCTCGAAGGCGTACATCTCCTTGGTGACGATGTCGGTCGACTCACCGACACCGCGCGCGAACAGTTCGACGCTCTCGAATCCGGGCGTCTCGATGTAGCCGTAGCCGGAGTTGCGCAGGGGCGCGGCGATCGCCTCACGGACCGCCAGGTACCTGGCGCTGTCCGGCGGGATCAGGTCGTACGTGCCCTTGGGGGCCTTGAAGGTGCTCACGGAAGGTCTCGTCACATTCCTCGTCGGGGAGGGGTGTCCACACCCGTTCCCTGGCCGGCGGCCACCTGCCGCAGATACGGGTTGGTGGCGCGCTCCTGGCCGATGGTCGTCTGGGAGCCGTGGCCCGACAGCACCACGGTCGAGTCGTCGAGCGGCAGGCACACGCGGGCCAGCGAGTCGAGCATCTCGGCCATGTCACCGCCGGGCAGGTCGGTGCGTCCGATGGAGCCGGCGAAGAGCAGATCCCCGGAGAAGAAGACCGACGGGATGTCGGTCGTCTCGGGCATCTGGAAGGTCACCGACCCCTTGGTATGGCCCGGCGCGTGCGCGACGGAGAACTCCAGTCCCGCCAGCCCCAGCTTCGCGCCGTCGGTCAGCTCCCTGACGTCGTCAGGTTCCCCCACGGTCAGTTCACCCAGGAGAGGCATGCCGATGGAACGGCCGAGCGCCTTCTCCGGGTCCGCCATCATGTAGCGGTCCTCGGGGTGGATCCAGGCCGGCACGTCGTGTGCGCCGCACACCGGGACGACCGAGGCCACGTGGTCGAGGTGGCCGTGCGTCAGGACGACGGCGACGGGCTTGAGCCGATGCTTCCTCAGCGCTTCCTCGACTCCCTCGGCGGCCTGGTGGCCGGGGTCGATGATCACGCACTCCTCACCGGCGGCGGGGGCGACGAGATAACAGTTCGTCCCCCAGGCCCCGGCGGGGAACCCGGCAATGAGCACGATCGTCCTTCGTTTGTGTCGATACGGGTGGGCTGCTCGGCGACTGCGCCTGTGGTCAGAGCCTACCGGCGCTGCCGATTCCTCAGCGAACCCATATACGGTACGGGGCACACGCACGCGGTCGGCTCACTAGACGCACGCGTCCCAGTTGGCGTACGAGACGCATGAGGAGAGAACCCCGGTGGTCACCCAGGAACAGCGGAAGCGGCAGCTCGCGCGGGAGAAGTTCTTGCGGCAGCAGCAGCGGCGTACGGCCGCGCGGCGCAAGGCGCGCATGCGCAACTCGGTGATCGCGTCGGTACTCGGCGTGATCGTGATCGGCAGCGTGGCGCTGTACACGACCGGGGCCCTCAAGAACGACGACAAGACCAACGCGAGCGCCGAGACGACCCCGAGCGCGGAGCCGACCAGCAAGGCGCCGGACCCGTGCGAGAAGGCCGCCGCCGGCAAGGTCAAGACGGCGACCTGGAAGAAGGAGCCGGCGGTCACCATCGACAAGTCGGCGAAGTACACGCTGAAGCTGGCCACCACGTGCGGTGAGATAGACGTCGCGATGAAGACGTCGGCGGCTCCGCACACCGTGAACTCGTTCAACTTCCTCGCCGGCAAGGGCTACTTCGACCACACCAAGTGCCACCGGCTCACCACCAACGGCATCTACGTGCTGCAGTGCGGCGACCCCACGGGCTCCGGCAGCGGCGGTCCCGGCTACACGATCCCGGACGAGAACCTGAAGGACAAAAGCCTGAAGGGCAACATCTATCCGGCGGGCACGGTCGCGATGGCCAACACCGGCCAGGCCAACACCGGCGGCAGCCAGTTCTTCCTGGTCTACCAGGACAGCCAGTTGCCGCCCAGCTACACACCGTTCGGCACCATCTCGGAGGCCGGCATGAAGGTGATGAAGAAGATCGCCGCCGCCGGAGAGAGCACCGGAGCGGGCGACGGAGCGCCGAACGCGACGGTCGTGATCAACAAGGCGACGGTCACCAAATCCTGACCCCCAACTGCGAAATTTCGGTCGCGCGGGATGCGGACAGGCAACCCGCCGGTCGCCTATGTTGGCCGTGACGAAACTGTGGACGATGCTCGGGGGTGCTGAGGCCCCTCGCAGGCATCATGTGGAGGAGGCGCTGTGAGCAGCGACCCGTGGGGCCGCGTCGACGAGACGGGGACCGTGTACGTGCGTACGGCCGACGGCGAGCAGGTCGTCGGTTCCTGGCAGGCCGGCTCCCCTGAGGAGGCGTTGGCCTACTTCGAGCGCAAGTACGAAGGCCTGGTTGTCGAGATCGGCCTCCTCGAGAAGCGGGTGAAGACCACCGACCTGTCGGCGAAGGACGCGCAGGCTGCCATCGACCACATCCGCGAGCAGGTCGACGCGCACCACGTGGTCGGCGACCTGGACGCCCTCCGGGGCCGGCTGGACAGGCTCGTGGAGACGGTCGACAAGCGCCGCGAGGAGCGCAAGCAGCAGCGGGCGAAGCAGTCCGACGAGGCGCGCCACGCCAAGGAGGCGCTGGTCACCGAGGCGGAGGAGCTCGCGCAGTCGGACCAGTGGCGGGCGGCCGGTGAGCGGCTGCGCGCCCTGGTGGACACCTGGAAGGGGCTGCCGCGCCTCGACCGCAAGTCGGACGACGAGCTGTGGCACCGCTTCTCGCACGCCCGCTCGGCGTTCTCCAAGCGTCGCAAGGCCCACTTCGCGTCGCTGGACGCGCAGCGCGAGGAGGCCCGCAAGACGAAGGAGCGGCTGGTCGGTGAGGCCGAGGCGCTGTCCGGCTCGACGGACTGGGGTCCCACGGCCGCGCGCTACCGCGAGCTGATGGCCGAGTGGAAGGCCGCGGGCCGCGCCCAGCGCGAGCACGAGGACGACCTCTGGAACCGCTTCCGCGGTGCCCAGGACGTGTTCTTCGCCGCCCGCAGCTCGGTCTTCGCCGAGCGGGACGCCGAGCAGACCGAGAACCTGAAGCTGAAGGAGGAGCTGGCCGAGGAGGCCGAGAAGCTCCTGCCGATCGGCGACCTGAAGGGCGCGCGGGCCGCCTTCCGCTCGATCAACGAGCGCTGGGAGGCCATCGGCCATGTGCCGCGCGACGCGCGGCCGAAGGTCGAGGGCCGGATGCACGCGGTCGAGCGGGCTCTCCAGGAGGCCGAGGAGAGCGAGTGGCGCCGGACGAACCCGGAGGCACGCGCGCGTGCCGAGGGCCTGACCGGTCAGCTCCAGGGCGCGGTCGACAAGCTGAAGGGCCAGATCGAGCAGGCGCGCGCCCAGGGCAACAACGCCAGGGCCGACAAGCTCGAGCGCGAGCTGGAAGGCCGGCAGGCACTGCTGGACCAGGCTCTGAAGGGGCTCCAGGAGTTCGGCGGCTGACGCCGAGCCCCTCGAAAGGACGAGACGAGAGGGCTCCCGCACTTGCCGGTGCGGGAGCCCTCTCGTCTGTGCGTGCCTCCTACCGGCTGCGGGCCGACGTCACCCGGTACACGTCGTAGACGCCCTCGACTCCCCTGACCGCCTTCAGGACGTGCCCGAGGTGCTTCGGGTCACCCATCTCGAAGGTGAAGCGGGAGGTGGCCACCCGGTCGCGGGAGGTCTGCACGGCCGCGGAGAGGATGTTGACGTGCTGGTCGGACAGGACGCGGGTGACGTCCGACAGGAGCCGGGAGCGGTCCAGGGCCTCGACCTGGATGGCGACCAGGAAGACCGAGGACTGGGTGGGCGCCCACTCGACCTCGAGGATGCGCTCGGGCTCACGGGACAGTGAGTCGACGTTTACGCAGTCGTTGCGGTGAACCGATACGCCACTGCCGCGGGTGACGAAGCCCATGATCGGGTCGCCGGGCACGGGCGTACAGCAGCGGGCCAGCTTGACCCACACGTCGTCGACGCCCTTGACGACGACGCCCGGGTCGGCGTTGGAGCGGCGCTTGCGCCCGCGCCCGCGGGACGGCGGGACCGACTCGTCGATCTCCTCGGTGGCGGCCTCCTCGCCGCCGAGCGCCTGGACGAGCTTCTGCACGACGTTCTGCGCGGAGACGTGTCCCTCGCCGATCGCGGCGTACAGCGCGGAGATGTCCGGGTAGCGCATCTCGTGGGCGAGCGTCACGAGGGAGTCACCGGTCAGGATGCGCTGGATCGGCAGGTTCTGCTTGCGCATCGCGCGGACGATGGCGTCCTTGCCCTGCTCGATCGCCTCGTCGCGGCGCTCCTTGGAGAACCACGCGCGGATCTTGTTGCGGGCGCGGGGCGACTTGACGAAGTTCAGCCAGTCCCGGGACGGTCCGGCACCGGCCGCCTTGGAGGTGAAGACCTCCACCAGGTCGCCGTTGTCCAGGGTCGACTCCAGCGGTACGAGCCGACCGTTGACACGGGCTCCTATGGTGCGGTGACCCACCTCGGTGTGCACCGCGTAGGAGAAGTCGACGGGGGTGGCGCCGGCCGGCAGCGCTATCACGTCGCCCTTGGGAGTGAAGACGAAGACCTCGTTGCGCGACAGGTCGAAGCGCAGGGACTCCAGGAACTCGCCCGGGTCCTCGGTCTCCTTCTGCCAGTCGAGGAGCTGGCGCAGCCACGCCATGTCGTTGAGGTGGTCGTCCTTGCCGGTGGTCCTCGGCTGGTCCGAGCGCACCTTGGAGGCACCGGCGACGGCCTCCTGCTTGTACTTCCAGTGCGCGGCGATGCCGTACTCGGCGCGGCGGTGCATGTCGAACGTCCGGATCTGGAGCTCGACCGGCTTGCCGTTGGGCCCGATGACCGTCGTGTGCAGCGACTGGTACATGTTGAACTTGGGCATCGCGATGTAGTCCTTGAACCGCCCCGGAACCGGGTTCCAGCGGGCGTGGACGGTGCCCAGGGCCGCGTAGCAGTCGCGGACGGTGTCCACCAGGACGCGGATGCCGACCAGGTCGTAGATCTCCGCGAAGTCCCGGCCGCGGACGATCATCTTCTGGTAGACGCTGTAGTAGTGCTTCGGGCGGCCGGTGACGGTCGCCTTGATGCGGGCCGCGCGCAGGTCGGCCTGGACCTCGTCGGTCACTATGGCCAGGTACTCGTCACGCTTGGGTGCCCTCTCGGCCACCAGCCGGACGATCTCGTCGTACATCTTGGGGTAGAGGATCGCGAAGGCGAGGTCCTCCAGCTCCCACTTGATGGTGTTCATGCCCAGGCGGTGGGCGAGCGGCGCGTAGATCTCCAGGGTCTCGCGCGCCTTCTTCTCCTGCTTCTCGCGCTTGAGGTAGCGCATGGTGCGCATGTTGTGCAGGCGGTCGGCGAGCTTGATGACCAGGACACGCGGGTCCTTGGCCATCGCCACGACCATCTTGCGCACGGTCTCGGCCTGCGCCGCCTCGCCGAACTTGACCTTGTCCAGCTTGGTGACGCCGTCCACGAGCAGGGCGACGGAGTCGCCGAAGTCGCGGCGGAGCTGGTCCAGGCCGTACTCGGTGTCCTCGACGGTGTCGTGCAGCAGGCCCGCCATCAGCGTGGCCGGGTCCATGCCCAGCTCGGCGAGGATGGTGGTCACCGCGAGCGGATGCGTGATGTACGGGTCGCCGCTCTTGCGCTTCTGGCCGCGGTGCCAGCGTTCGGCGACCTGGTAGGCCTTCTCGATCTGGCGCAGCGTGGCCGTCTCGATCTTCGGGTCGTTGCTTCGGACTATCCGCAGCAACGGCTCCAGGACCGGGTTGTACGGGTTGGAGCGCTGGACGCCGAGACGGGCGAGGCGTGCCCGGACACGGTTGGAGGAGCCGGTGCGCGCGGGCTGACCGGTGTTCGGCCGGGCCGCGGGGGTGTCCGTGGGGCCCTGGGGCGGGGCCGGCTTGGGGCGCGTCTGCTCTTCCGACTTGTCGACGGGCGCCGACTGGGCGTGCTCGACCGGCCCGCGGGTGTCGTTCTTCGCCTGGGGCGAGTTCGTCGGCGCGGGCTTGGCCACGGGGCCCGAGGCGGAGTCGGGCTTGGCGGCGGTCAGGTGTTGGGCCTCGTCTGGCAAGAGGACTCCTCGTGCGCGATCCGGGTCCCCCGGTCAGGCTCCGGAGACCCCATGGTAGCGATCCTGCGTCCCAGGATCGCCTTCAGGCCGATGTGAGGACCGTCTACCGGTGAAACGCGAGAGGCGGGCGCCGGATTCCTCCGGGGCCCGCCTCCGCGGTGTCCTGCGGGTGGCACACGGGCTGTGTGCGGCCCGCGCAGGGGTTTTCGTACGGGTGGGAGCTCAGACCTTGAGCAGCGCCTCCAGCGGGGCGCCTGCGAGGGCCGGCTCCAGGCGGGCCCGGCCGCCCAGGAAGCCGAGCTCCATGAGGACGGCGAGGCCCGCCACCTCGGCGCCCGCCCTGCGGATCAGCTGGATCGAGGCCTCGGCGGTGCCGCCGGTGGCCAGGACGTCGTCGACGACCAGGACGCGGTCGGCCCCGCTCAGGTCCTCGGCGTGCACCTCGATCTCGGCGGAGCCGTACTCCAGGTCGTACGCCTGGCTGAGGGTCGCTCCGGGGAGCTTGCCCGCCTTGCGCACGGGGATGAAGCCGAGGCCCGCGCGGACGGCGACCGGGGCACCGAGGATGAAGCCGCGGGCCTCCAGGCCGACGATCTTCGTGGCTCCGGTCTGCTCGGCGATCCCGGCGAGCGCGTCGGTGAGCACGGTGAAGGCCGCCGGGTCCGCCAGGAGCGGGGTGATGTCCTTGAACATCACGCCCGGCTCCGGGTAGTCCGCCACGTCACGGATCCTGCTGAGCAGCAGCTCCTCGATGTCGGTCATCGGCGCTTCCCCGAAGGACGGCCCCGACCCCGACTGCGGGAGGAGGGCTGGTTGCGCGGGCCGACGACCGCGGGGGTCGCCTCGTCGTCCTCGGGCTCGTCGTCGTACGCCTCGGTGGCCGGGGCGTCCAGGGGCTCGCCCTGGGAGCCGGCCTGCGCGCGCTTGGCGAGTACGCGCTTCTTGAGCGCCTTCATCTGCGGCTCGTGCTCCTTGAGGTCGGCGACGAGCGGCGTGGCGATGAAGATCGAGGAGTACGCACCGGCCGCGAGACCGACGAACAGCGACAGCGAGATGTCGTTCAGCATGCCGGCGCCGAGGACACCGCCACCGATGAACAGCAGGCCCGCGACGGGCAGCAGCGCGACCACGGTGGTGTTGACGGAGCGGACCAGGGTGCTGTTGATCGACCGGTTGGCGATGTCGCTGTAGGTCCAGCGGGTCTGCTTGGCGATGTCCTTGGTCTGCTCCTTGAGGCTGTCGAAGACGACGACCGTGTCATAGAGCGAATAACCGAGAATGGTCAGCAGACCGATCACCGTGCCCGGTGTGACCTCGAAGCCCACAAGGGCGTAGATGCCGACCGTGATGGTGATGTCGTGGATCAGCGCGACGAACGCGGCGACCGCCATGCGCCACTCGAAGGCGATCGCCAGATAGATCACGACCAGGACCAGGAAGATGCCGAGGCCCTGCCACGCCTTGTTGGCGACCTGATCACCCCAGCTGGGGCCGACCAGGTCGGCGGCGATCTGTTCGCTGTCGACCTTGAGGTCGTCGGCGAGCTCCCGCCTGATCTGGCCGGACTTGTCGGTGTCGATGCCCGCGATCTGGATGCGCAGGCTGCCGTCGCCGAGCTTCTGGACGATCGCGTCGTGCCCGGAGGCCTCCTCCGCGTACGTCTCCGCCTGCGACACCGAGACGCTCGTGTTCTTCGGGGTGGTGAAGACGGCGCCGCCCTCGAACTCGATGCCCATGTTCAGGCCGCGCACCGCCAGGCCGACGATGGCCGTGATGGTGATCAGGATCGAGAGGCCGTACCAGATCTTGCGGTTGCCGACGAAGTCGTAGCCGACCTCGCCACGGTGCAGTCGGGCGCCGAGGTTGCCGAGCTTCGACATCTCACGCCTCCTTCGGGTCGACAGGGCCGGCGGCAGGCTGGGCGGGACGGCGGGTGCGGCGCAGCGGGGGCTGGGCGCCCAGCCGCTTGGGGTCGAGGCCGGACCAGCTGTGACCGCTCGAGAAGAACTTGCTGCGCGCGACGAGCGTCAGCAGCGGCTTGGTGAACAGGAACACGACCACCACGTCGAGAAGGGTGGTCAGACCGAGTGTGAACGCGAAGCCCTGGACCTTGCCGACCGTGACGATGAAGAGCACCGCGGCGGCGAGGAACGACACGAAGTCGGAGACCAGGATCGTGCGCCGGGCACGCGGCCAGGCCCGCTCGACGGCGGGACGCAGCGAGCGGCCCTCGCGGATCTCGTCCCGGACCCGTTCGAAGTACACGATGAACGAGTCCGCTGTGATGCCGATCGCGACGATGGCACCACACACGGCGGGAAGGTTCAGCGCGAAGCCGATCGTCGGGCCGAGCAGCGCCATGATCACGTAGGTGAGCGCGCCGGAGACCAGCAGCGAGGCCACGGCGATGAGCGCCAGGCCGCGGTAGTACAGCACCAGGTAGAGGACGACCAGGGCGAGGCCGATGGCGCCGGCGATCAGACCGGCCTGCAGCTGCTCACCACCGAGGGCGGCGGTCACCGTCGTGACGCTGTCCTCCTTGAAGGTCAGCGGGAGGGCGCCGTACGAGAGCATGTTGGCCAGGCTCTGAGAGGACTCCTGCGTGAAGTTGCCGGAGATCTCCGCGTTGCCGCCGGTCAGCGCCTGGCTCACGTACGGGTCGGAGACGACCTCGCCGTCCAGGACGATGGCGAACTGGTTCTGCGGAGACTGGTTCTGGGCCAGCTTGCCGGTGATGGCGGCGAACTTCTTGGAGCCGCCGTCCGTGAACTTCATGGTGACGGTCCAGCCGGCGCCCGTCGTCGTGTTGAGGACGGCCTCGGCCTTGTCCACGTCGGTGCCGTCGACCTCGGCCGGGCCCAGGATGTACTTCTGCCACTGGCCCTGCGAGTTCTGACCGCAGGCCACGGTCGAGTCGGTGGGCTTGCTGCCGTCACCGGCCTTCGCGCGGGCCTTCTTGTCGGTGCAGTCGAGTGCCGCGTACTGGGCCTCGAGCTTGCCGGTGTCGGCGGCGCCGCCGCTCGCGGACGGGGAGGCGCTGGCCGCCGGGGAGGTGCTCGTCGACGGCGTCGCGTCGGCCTTCAGGCCGTCGGTGACCGCGCGGCCCTGCGAGGTGGGGGTGGCGGAGGGGGAGGACGACGAGGTCGACGGATCCGTGGCCTTCTCCGTGGCCTTGTCGGTCGCCTTGTCGGTCGCCTTGTCACCCGACGCGCTGCCGGAGGGGCTCGGCGACGGGCTGCCCGTCGCGGCGGCGCCCGAGACCTCGGTGGCGACGACCGGCCGGAAGTACAGCTTGGCGGTGGTGCCGACCTGCTTCTGGGCCTCCTCGGAGTTCGTGCCCTTGGGGATGTTGACGATGATGTTGTCCCGGCCCTGGGTCTGAACTTCGGCCTCCGAGACACCAAGACCATTGACACGGCGGTTCATGATGTCGACCGCGGTGTCCATGTTGGTCTTGTTGATCGCGGATTCCTGGCCGGCCTCCGGGACCGCCCGCAGCGTGATGCTCGTACCACCGGCAAGGTCGATGCCGAGACGCGGAGTGGTGTGCCCGGAGAGGAACATCCCCCCGGTGAGCGCCACGATGGCGATCAGGATGAGGGCCAGCGAGCGCCCTGGCTTGCTCTGGGCGCTCGCGCTCCGGCCCTTCTTAGGTGCTGCCACCTTCTCGTACTCCCTCTCGGGCCGCCTCGCGCCGGATCTGCGGGCGGGCGGCCATCACATGGTGTCGGATCCCGTGCGAGCTGTGCACGTTCCGGGGCGCGCGGAGCCGCCCGGGAGTGCGGCTACTTCGCCTCGGACTCGCCGTCGGTCTTCTTCGGCTCCTCGTCCGTCTTCGCCTCGACGGCCGCGGTGTCGGCCGGGGTCGCGGCGGACTCCTCGGTGATGTCCTTCTTGCCGAGGTCGACGGACTTGTCGTCGGAAGCGGCGGCGTCGTCAGCGGGCTCGTCGGTCTCGGTGAGGGAGGAGGCGTCGTCCGGGACGACGTCGGAGTCGGACTTCAGGTCGTGCTCGATCCCGTGGACGATGCGGTTGTACTCGTCGTCCGTCAGGACGGCACCGATCGAGTTCTTCGCGAAGAGGAGGTCGACGCCGGGACCGGCGTCGAGGAGGACCGTGTCCTCGCTGACCTCCTTGACCGTCGCGTACATGCCCCCGATGGTGCGGACGCCGCTGCCGGGCTGCATTTCGTTCCGCATGTTCGCGGCCTGCTGCTGCTTCTTCTTGGCGGAGCGGGTCATCAGGAACATGGCCCCGATGAGCACGATGAACGGGAGGAGGGTCACGAGACTCACGGGTCGGTACTTCCTTCACGTGACCGCGATGGTGAGCGGCCTGATGGTTGGGGGTGTGTGCGCCGCCGACAAAGGCGGCATCGGCGGAGTCTAAGCGAGTCCGCGCGCATGGAACAACGCTCAGCATGGCACCAGGGTTCCTGGCCCGGCCAGCGCGCTCGCCGTCACGCCCCGAACAGGTCCCCTTGTCCGTTTCCTGTGGCCGCGGAGCGGGGCGGGGTGAGGCCGAGATGCCCCCATGCCGCCGGTGTGCCGACCCGCCCGCGCGGGGTCCGGGCGAGCAGGCCCTCCCGGACGAGGAACGGTTCGGCCACCTCCTCGACGGTCTCACGCTCCTCCCCCACCGCCACGGCCAGCGTCGACAGGCCGACCGGTCCGCCGCCGAACAGCTTGAGCAGGGCCTCCAGGACGGCGCGGTCGAGCCGGTCCAGGCCGCGGGCGTCGACCTCGTAGACGGCGAGGGCCGCCCCGGCGATGTCGCGGGTGATCACGCCGTCGGCCTTGACCTGGGCGTAGTCGCGCACGCGGCGCAGCAGGCGGTTGGCGATACGGGGCGTGCCGCGGGAGCGGCCGGCGATCTCGGCCGCTCCGTCGGCGTCGATCTCCACGTCGAGCAGGTTCGCGGAGCGGTGGATGACGCGCTCCAGCTCCGCGGGCTCGTAGAACTCCATGTGCGCGGTGAAGCCGAAGCGGTCGCGCAGCGGGGGCGGCAGCAGGCCCGCCCGGGTGGTGGCGCCGACCAGGGTGAAGGGGGGCAGTTCGAGCGGGATGGCGGTGGCGCCGGGGCCCTTGCCGACGATGACGTCGACGCGGAAGTCCTCCATCGCCATGTAGAGCATCTCCTCGGCGGGCCGGGACATGCGGTGGATCTCGTCGAGGAAGAGGACCTCGCCCTCCTGGAGGGAGGAGAGGATCGCGGCGAGGTCGCCGGCGTGCTGGATGGCCGGGCCGCTGGTGATGCGGATCGGGGCGTTCATCTCGGCCGCGATGATCATCGACAGGGTGGTCTTGCCGAGGCCGGGGGCGCCGGAGAGCAGCACGTGGTCGGCGGTCGCGCCCCGCGCGCGTGCGGCGCGCAGGACGAGGTCCAGCTGTTCGCGGACCTTCTCCTGGCCGATGAACTCGTCCAGGTCCTTGGGGCGGAGGGCGGCCTCGACGGCCTGGTCCTCACCGTCGGCGACAGAGCCCACCAGCCGCTCGGCGGCGGTCTCTTCGGACGTGTCGTCCCAGTTCACTGACGTTCTCCTAGCGGGCGCGGTTCAGGGTCTGCAGGGCGGCCTTCAGCAGGTGGCCCACCTGGGGGGTGCCGTCGGCGGCCTCGGCCTGCGGGGCGACGGCGGCGACCGCCTCGTCGGCCTCGCGGGTGGCGTAGCCGAGGCCGATCAGGGCGGCGTGCAACTGGTCGCGCCAGCCGCTGGTGACCGGGGCGCCGACGACCGGAGCACCGATCGGCTCGCCCAGCCGGTCCTTGAGCTCCAGCAGCAGCTTCTGCGCGCCCTTCTTCCCGATGCCGGGAACCGCGACGAGCGCCTTCTCGTCACCCGTGGCCACCGCTCGGCGCAGTGCGTCCGGCGTGTGCACCGCCAGCATCGCCTGTGCCAGCCGCGGTCCGACCCCGCTCGCTGTCTGCAGCAGCCCGAAGACCTGGCGCTCGTCGTCGTCCACGAAGCCGTAGAGGGTCAGCGAGTCCTCCCGTACGACGAGGGAGGTGGCGAGCTTGGCCGGCTGGCCCAGGCGGAGCGTGGACAGCGTGTTCGGCGTGCACTGCACGGACATGCCGACACCGCCGACCTCGACGACGGCTCCGTCGGGGGCGAGTGCGGCGACCGTGCCGCTCACGAAGGCGATCATGCCGTACGGCCTTTCGATGCGTGCAGGGCGACGGCCTGCTGGAGTCGGTTCTGGGCGGGGGCGCGCCAGATGTGGCAGATGGCGAGGGCGAGGGCGTCGGCCGCGTCGGCGGGCTTGGGCGGGGCGTCGAGCCGCAGCAGGCGCGTGACCATGGCACCCACCTGGGCCTTGTCGGCACGTCCGCTGCCGGTGACGGCGGCCTTGACCTCGCTGGGGGTGTGCAGGGCGACCGGGATGCCGCGGCGGGCGGCGCACAGCATCGCGACGGCACTGGCCTGGGCCGTGCCCATCACGGTCCGCACGTTGTGCTGGCTGAACACCCGTTCCACGGCGACGCATTCGGGCCGGTGCTCGTCCAGCCACTGTTCGATGCCCTGCTCGACGGCGACGAGGCGCTGCCCCAACTCGGCGTCCGCGGGCGTGCGTACGACGCCGACACCCAGCATCGTGAGTGGACGTCCGGCGACGCCCTCCACCACGCCGACACCGCATCGGGTCAGTCCCGGGTCGACCCCCAGTACGCGCACGCGCCCCTCCCCTCCTGGCAACCGGACCGCCGCCGCTGTCGCGGACCCGGCCGAGCACCCTCGAGGGGCTGGGCGGCCGGCCGCGATCCGTGGACGGTGATCTTTGACTTCACGCCAGGCTATCCGCTGCCACCGACAACAGCGGCGGGCCGGTGGACGTGTGTCCCATCCGGCCCGCCGAACCTGCTCTGCGCGCGGCAGCGTTACGCGTCGACCTTCTCCATGACCTCGTCGCTGACGTCGAAGTTGGCGAAGACGTTCTGTACGTCGTCGCTGTCCTCGAGCGCGTCGATCAGCTTGAAGATCTTCTTCGCGCCCTCCTCGTCCAGCTCGACCTGCATGGTCGGGACGAAGTTGGCCTCGGCGGAGTCGTAGTCGATCCCCGCGTCCTGGAGGGCGGAGCGGACCGCGACCAGGTCGGTGGCCTCGCTGAGCACCTCGAAGGACTCGCCGAGGTCGTTGACCTCCTCGGCGCCCGCGTCCAGGACGGCGCCGAGGACGTCGTCCTCGCTCAGCTCGCCCTTGGGCACGATGACGACGCCCTTGCGGTGGAAGAGGTACGACACCGAACCCGGGTCGGCCATGGAGCCGCCGTTGCGGGTCATGGCGACGCGGACGTCGGAGGCGGCGCGGTTGCGGTTGTCGGTGAGGCACTCGATGAGCACCGCGACGCCGTTCGGACCGTAGCCCTCGTACATGATCGTCTCGTAGTCGGCGCCACCGGCCTCGAGACCGCCGCCGCGCTTGACCGCGGAGTCGATGTTCTTGTTCGGGACCGACTGCTTCTTCGCCTTCTGGATGGCGTCGTACAGCGTCGGGTTGCCCTCGATGTCGACGCCGCCCATCCGGGCCGCGACCTCGATGTTCTTGATCAGCTTCGCGAAGAGCTTGCCGCGTTTGGCGTCGATCACGGCCTTCTTGTGCTTCGTCGTAGCCCATTTAGAGTGGCCGGACATCTGCCTGTCTCCTTCGCGTAACCCAACTCCGTACGAACCCCAGAGATCCTACAAGGACTCCGCTGTCCGGCTCGCGCGCACCATGTCGACGAACAGGGAGTGCACGCGGTGGTCGCCGGTCAGTTCCGGGTGGAACGACGTGGCGAGCGCGTTGCCCTGGCGGACCGCGACGATGTGGCCGCCGTGCTCGGCGAGCACCTCGGTCTCGGCGCCGACGGACTCCACCCACGGGGCCCGGATGAACACGCCCTCTACAGGATCGCCCTCGACGCCCCGGACGTCGACCGCCGCCTCGAAGGACTCGTTCTGACGTCCGAAGGCGTTGCGGCGCACGATCATGTCGATGCCGCCGATCGTCTCCTGGCCCGAGCGCGGGTCGAGGATCTTGTCCGCGAGCATGATCATGCCGGCGCAGGTGCCGTAGACCGGCATCCCGCCCCGCACGCGCGCGCGGAGGGGCTCCATCACACCGAAGAGGACGGCCAGCTTGGAGATGGTGGTGGACTCGCCGCCGGGGAGGACCAGGCCGTCCACCTCGGCGAGCTCCTCGGGGCGCCGCACCGGCCTGGCCACGGCGTCGGCCGCGGCCAGGGCGACGAGGTGCTCCCGTACGTCGCCCTGGAGGGCCAGGACGCCTATGACAGGAGTGTTCATGAGTGGTTACCAGCCGCGGTTGGCGTAGCGCTCGGACTCGGGGAGGGTGTCGCAGTTGATGCCGACCATGGCCTCGCCGAGGTTGCGGGACGCGTCCGCGATGATCTTCGGGTCGTCGTAGAAGGTGGTGGCCTTCACGATGGCGGCGGCGCGCTTGGCCGGGTCGCCGGACTTGAAGATGCCGGAGCCGACGAAGACGCCCTCGGCACCGAGCTGGCGCATCAGCGCGGCGTCGGCGGGAGTGGCGACGCCGCCCGCGGAGAACAGGACCACGGGGAGCTTGCCGAGCTCGGAGACTTCCTTGACCAGCTCGTACGGGGCGCGCAAGTCCTTGGCGGCGGCGTACAGCTCGTTGTTGTCGAAGCCGCGCAGCCTGGCGATCTCGTTCTTGATCTGGCGCAGGTGGCGGACGGCCTCTACGACGTTGCCGGTGCCGGCCTCGCCCTTGGAGCGGATCATCGCGGCACCCTCGGCGATGCGGCGCAGGGCCTCGCCCAGGTTGGTGGCACCACAGACGAACGGGGTGGTGAACGCCCACTTGTCGGAGTGGTTGACCTCGTCGGCCGGGGTGAGGACCTCGGACTCGTCGATGTAGTCGACGCCGAGGGACTGCAGGACCTGGGCCTCGACGAAGTGACCGATGCGGGACTTGGCCATGACCGGGATGGAGACGGCCTCGATGATGCCCTCGATCATGTCCGGGTCGGACATGCGGGCCACACCGCCGTCCTTGCGGATGTCGGCCGGGACGCGCTCCAGGGCCATGACGGCGACGGCGCCCGCGTCCTCGGCGATCTTCGCCTGCTCCGGCGTGACGACGTCCATGATCACGCCGCCCTTGAGCTGCTCGGCCATACCGCGCTTCACGCGGGCGGTGCCGGTCTCGGGAGCCTGGTTTTCGGAAATCGTGCTGGACACGGGTGACCTCGCTGAAGTGAAAGAGGATTTCTGCAGCACTGAGGAAACGCGAGAGCACCAGGCCACAGCAAGGGCCAATGGAGAGCCGGTGGATCGTTTTCCGGCCGGCTCCCCGTGCGCAGGGGCCTAGGAAGGGCGGTCGGCCAGTGCGGCGGGCGGCTCGTCGTCCATCTCGAAGGCCAACGGGAACGGGGCGTGGCCGGCCAGTCGGAACCAGCGCACCTTGCGGTGCCGGCGCAGTGCCCGGGCCGCCCGTACGGCGTCGTTGTGGAAGCGCCGAGCCATCGGCACCCTGCGCACGGCCTCGGTCAGTTCCCGGGCGGCTTCCTCTCCCCCGGGCGCCGCCCGTACCACCTCGACCTGCTGCGGCTCGGCGAACACGGCCCGCAGCGCATGGCTCAGCTCGCTCTCGGCGACCTCGCGTTGTTCCTCCTCGGCCTGCCGGGCGGCGTGCGCGGCCTCGTACAGGACGATCGAGGCGGCCGGGTCGAGCACGGCGGACGTCGCCAGTTCCTGGGTCACCGAGGCGCGGCGCAGCAGTTGGGCGTCGAGGCCGGCGCGGGTGGCGTCGATGCGGGCGTGCAGCCGGTCGAGCCGCCCGGCGGTCCAGCTCAGGTAGAGGCCGATCGCGACCAGGGCGACGAGGATCCAGATCAGGGTTGCGCTCACGGGCGGCAAGGCTACCGGTGCGCTCCGCTGGGTTGGCGGGGTGTCGTGCGGGTGTTGGACGGGGCGCGCTCCGGGGGCTGCCGCCCCGGTCCCCCGCTTCGGCCTGGACGGCCTCGTCCTCAGACGCCGGACGGGCTAGTTCGTGCCCCGCCTCCGCAAACGCCGGACGAGGTGTTCATACCCCGCCCGGCGTCAAGCGTTCACGCCCTCGGTGTCAGCCCCAACCTTGCCCTGAGGCCCGTCGTCCGCTCGTCGTCCACCGCGGCGACCGCCGCCGCGCCCGCCGTCACCGTCTCGTACACGGACAGGATGTCCGCTCCGACCGTCGACCAGTCGAAGCGCCGTACGTGTGCGCTGCCGCGCTGGCGCAGCGCGGCCCGGCGGGCCGGGTCGCCGAGCAGGCGCAACGCGGAGTCGGCCAGCGCGTCCGCGTCCTCGTTGGCGAACAGCTCGCCCGCCGCTCCCTGGTCGAGGACCTGGGCGAAGGCGTCCAGGTCCGAGGCCAGCACGGCGGCTCCCGCCGACATCGCCTCGACCAGGATGATGCCGAAGCTCTCGCCGCCGGTGTTGGGGGCGACGTACAGGTCGACGCTGCGCAGGAAGCGCGCCTTGTCCTCGTCGCTGACCATGCCGAGGAACTCGACGCGCGGGCGGAGTTCGGCGGGCAGCGACTCGACCGCCTCCTCCTCGTCGCCGCGTCCGGCGACCAGCAGCCGGGTCTGCGGGCGCTCGGCGAGGATCTTCGGCAGGGCCTTCATCAGCACCGGCAGACCCTTGCGTGGCTCGTCGATGCGGCCCATGAAGCCGATCGTGTCGCCCTGCCACTCCGCCTTGGGCTCGGCCTTGGCGAAGAAGTCGACGTCGACGCCGTTGGGGATCACCACGGCGTCACCGCCGAGGTGTTCGACGAGCGTCCGGCGGGCGTACTCGCTCACCGCGATCCGCGCGCTGATCTTCTCCAGGGCGGCCTGGAGGATCGAGTACGCGGCGATCATCGCGCGGGAACGCGGGTTGGAGGTGTGGAAGGTGGCGACGATCGGGCCCTGCGCGGCCCAGCAGGCCAGCAGGCCCAGGGACGGTGAGGACGGCTCGTGGATGTGCACGACGTCGAACGAGCCGTCGTGCAGCCAACGCCGCACCCGGGCCGCCGACAGGAAGCCGAAGTTCAGCCGGGCCACCGAGCCGTTGTACGGCACCGGCACCGCGCGGCCGGCCGAGACGACGTACGGCGGCAGCGGGGTGTCGTCGTCGGCCGGGGCGAGGACGGACACGTCGTGGCCGAGGCGGATGAAGTACTCGGCGAGGTCGCGGATGTGGAACTGGACGCCACCCGGGACGTCCCAGGAGTAGGGGCAGACGATGCCGATTCTCACGCGGTCCCCCCGGCGGGAGAACGCGCGGCGTCGAGATCCTTGAGCCACAAGCGCTGCAGCATGTGCCAGTCCTCCGGATGGTCGGCGATCCCGGTGGCGAAGGCGTCGGCCAGCGCCTGTGCCATGACGGACGTCTTCTCGGCCCGCGTACCTGTCTCGGGGACCTCGACCGGGGGATGCACCCGGCCCTTCATGACGGGCGTGTCGTCGTACCAGAGCGTCACCGGCAGCAGCAGCGCGCCGGTCTGCTGGGCGAGCAGCGCCGGTCCGGCCGGCATCCGCGTCGCCTCGCCGAAGAACCGGACCTCGACGCCGGAGGAGGACAGGTCCCGCTCGGCGACCAGGCAGACCAGGCCGCCGTCGCGCAGCCGGCGGGCCAGGGTGCCGAAGGCGGTGCCGCCGCTGTGCGGCAGGACCTCCATGCCGAGGCCCTCCCGGTAGGCGACGAAGCGGTCGTAGAGCGTCTCCGGCTTCAGGCGCTCGGCCACCGTGGTGAACGGCCGGTTCAGTGTGGTGGTGAGCCAGGCGCCGGCGAGGTCCCAGTTGGCCATGTGCGGCAGCGCGAGGATGACGCCCTTGCCCGCCGCCAGGCCGTCCATGAGGTGGTGCAGGTCCTGGCCTTCGAAGCCGCCCTTGACGCGCTCCGGGCTCCAGGCGGGCAGCCGGAAGGACTCCATCCAGTAACGCAGGTACGAGCGCATGCCCGCGCGCGAGAGCTCGGCCAGGCGCTCGGGGCCCGCGTCGGGCACCACGCGCGCGTAGTTGCTCTCCAGCCGCTGGACGCCCTTGCCGCGGCGCTTCCAGGTGAGGTCGGCGATGCTCCGGCCGAGGCGCACGGCGACCGGCTCGGGGAGCTTCTTCACCACTGCCCAGCCGAGGCCGTACAGGGCGTCGGCGACCCGCTCCTGGGCACTCACTTCGCGGCCTCGCTCCCCTGGGTCTCGGGCTTCTCCTGCTGCTGTGGCTTCTCCTGCTGTCCGGACTGCTCCTGCTGTCCGGACTGCTCCCGCTGCTCCTGGGCGGTGGCCGCCTCCGCCTCGGCGGACTCCCGGCGGACCGTGACGACCCGCTGGATCAGCGTGACCAGGCTCCCGACGGCGACGATCCACAGCGCGACGGGCAGCAGGTACTGGACGCCCGGGACCCCGAACGCGTGCAGACCCGCCAGGCCGGCCGCCACCAGGGAGATCACCAGGCGCTCGGCGCGCTCGACGAGGCCGTTGACGGCGACCGGCAGACCGATCGACTCGCCACGGGCCTTGGTGTACGACACCACCTGACCGCTGGCCAGGCAGAAGATCGAGACGGCGCACAGGACCAGGTCGTCGCCCCCGCCGGCGTACCAGAGGATGAAGCCGCCGAAGATCGCGCCGTCGGCGACCCGGTCCAGCGTGGAGTCGAGGAAGGCGCCCCAGCGGCTGGAGCGGCCGAGCTGGCGGGCCATGTTTCCGTCGACGAGGTCGGAGAACACGAAGAGCGTGATCACTACCGTGCCCCAGAAGAACTCGCCCATGGGGTAGAAGACCAGCGCACCCGCGACCACACCGGCCGTGCCGAGGAGCGTGACCGTGTCGGGGCTCACGCCCCGCCGGATGAGAAACGCGGCGAACGGTGTGAGGACACGCGTGAAGAATGCACGCGCGTACTTGTTCAGCATGGCCTTCCCGAGGGTCGGTGTGGCCGAGCGGCCCCTGCTGGCCACCGGCTGGCCCATCGTAGCCACGCGCGCGCGTGGCTGACGGCCGGGCACCCGCCGCCCGTCCCGCGAAGCGGCGGATGGCTCGCGGGCGACGGTGCGCGGCGCGATCCGCGTCCCTCGTATGGACGCACCGTGACCGGAGTGGAAAGCTCGAAGAACACCGCGGGCGTCAACGGAGCCGCCACCGCTGGGGGTGCCCCGGACTGAGTCTGGGGGAGGATCCGCATGCCCGCGCCCACAGTGACCTCACCGTGCACGGGAGGCAGGACCATGGGCGACAAGGCGAACGCACACCCCGGAGCCGCCGGCAGGGCTACGGCGGCCGACCAACCCGCGTCCGTACGGAATGTGGTGCTGGTCGGCCACTCCGGATCGGGCAAGACGACATTGGTGGAGGCTCTCGCGCTGACAGCGGGAGCGGTGAACCGGGCGGGCCGCGTGGAGGACGGCGGCACCGTCTCCGACTACGACGACATCGAGCACCGGCAGCAGCGCTCGGTGCAGCTCTCCCTGGTGCCCGTCGCATGGGACGGGTACAAGATCAACCTTCTCGACACCCCCGGATACGCCGACTTCGTCGGAGAACTGCGGGCCGGTCTGCGAGCGGCGGACGCGGCCCTCTTCGTCGTCTCGGCCTCCGACGGCGTGGACGGCTCGACGCGCATGGTGTGGGAGGAGTGCGCGGCCGTCGGCATGCCGAGGGCGATCGTGGTCACGCACCTGGAGTCCGCGCGGGCGGACTTCGAGGAGATGACACGGATCTGCGCCGAGGCCTTCGGCGGCGACGACCCCGATGCCGTACTTCCCCTGTACCTGCCGTTGCGCGGCCCGCAGGCGCCGGACGGGCACGCGCCCGTGACCGGTCTGATCGGGCTGTTGTCGCAGAAACTGTTCGACTACGCGTCCGGGGAGCGCGAGGAGTCCGAGCCGGTCGAGGACCAGCTGCCGCTGATCGAGGAGGCCCGCAACCGGCTGATCGAGGGGATCATCTCGGAGAGCGAGGACGAGACCCTCATGGACCGCTACCTCGGCGGTGAGCAGGTCGACGTCAAGACGCTGATCGAGGACCTGGAGCGGGCCGTCGCGCGCGGGGTCTTCTTCCCGGTCCTGGCCGCGGCGCCGGCCGCCGACGGGGCCAGGCAGGGACTCGGCACGGTCGAGCTGCTGGAACTGGTCACACGGGGCTTCCCGACCCCGCTGGAGCGCACGGCACCGAGGGTCACCACGGTCGACGGCACACCGCGCGAGCTGGAGCTGTGCGATCCGGACGGGCCCCTGGTCGCGGAGGTCGTGAAGACGTCCTCCGACCCGTACGTGGGCCGGGTCTCGCTGGTGCGGGTCTTCTCGGGGACTTTGCACCCGGACGAGACCGTGCACGTGTCCGGGCACGGTCTCGCCGACCGGGGGCACGAGGACCACGACGTCGACGAGCGGATCGGCGCCCTGTCCGCGCCGTTCGGCAAGCACCAGCGGACGCTCACCCACTGCATCGCCGGCGATCTCGCGTGCGTGGCCAAGCTCGGACGGGCCGAGACCGGGGACACCCTGTCGGCCAAGGACGACCCGCTGCTCATGGAGCCCTGGGAGATGCCCGACCCGCTGCTGCCGCTCGCCATCCAGGCACACAGCAAGGCGGACGAGGACAAGCTCTCCCAGGGGCTGTCCCGGCTGGTCGCCGAGGATCCCACGATGCGCCTCGAGCAGAACCAGGACACCCACCAGGTGGTGCTGTGGTGCCTGGGCGAGGCACACGCCGACGTGGCGCTGGAGCGGCTGCGCAGCCGGTACGGCGTACAGGTCGACGTCATCCCGCACCGGGTCTCCCTCCGGGAGACGTTCGCGGCGAAGTCGGGTGGCCGTGGCCGCCACGTGAAGCAGTCCGGAGGGCACGGGCAGTTCGCCATCTGCGAGATCGAGGTGGAGCCCCTGCCGGGTGGTTCGGGCATCGAGTTCGTGGACAAGGTGGTCGGCGGGGCGGTGCCGCGCCAGTTCATCCCCTCCGTGGAGAAGGGCGTAAGGGCCCAGGCGGCCAAGGGAGTTGCCGCCGGACATCAGCTCATCGACATCCGGGTGACCCTGCTGGACGGCAAGGCGCACTCCGTGGACTCCTCGGACGCCGCGTTCCAGACGGCCGGCGCGCTGGCGCTGCGGGAGGCGGCGGCCGACGCGAGGATCCATCTGCTGGAGCCGGTGGCCGAGGTGAGCGTCCTGGTCGGCGACGAGTACGTGGGCGCGGTGATGAGCGACCTGTCCGGGCGGCGTGGCCGGGTGCTCGGCACGGAACAGACCAACGGGGGGCGCACGCTGGTGCGCGCGGAGGTGCCCGAGATCGAGATCGGGCGCTATGCCGTCGATCTGCGCTCCCTGTCCCACGGCACGGCGCGTTTCAGCCGCTCCTACGCGCGGCACGAGCCGATGCCGCCGCAGGTCGCCGAGAGGGTCCGTGAAGAGGCGGGCAGCGTCCTGTAGTTGGCGTCCGGCACCGTACAGGTGAGGTTGCCGGGAGCCGTACGAACGACGTATTCGGAACGCTCCCCTCCACGTCGGCGGGCGGCTGCGGCCGTCCGCCGACGGCGTGTTGGAGCCCGCGTGGGACAGCCTGTTGGAGTCCGCGTGGACGGCGGGTTGATACGTCCGCCGACGGATGTCCGTGCCTGCGGATACGCTGATGACCTGATCAACAGGTGTGCGAAGCAAGGAAGTCGGGAAGGCCGCATGAGCAGGCAGGCGGCGATCGGGGGCGGGAATGACCGTTGACGGCGGTTACGCGGACATCTTCGGTCCGCAGGTGCCGCGTACGGGTGACGGAGGCCAGACGTCGACGTTCGCGTTGGCCTCGGCGGCCTATCGGGACAACGACGTCAAGGACATCCTCAAGGCCAACAGCGAGTGGCACCAGTCGACCGTCAAGGACGGCCGCTCATGGGCGCGGATCTTCCGGCCCAACCTGGGCGAGGCCTTCTCCGCGGCCGTGATCGCCCGCATGCTGGGCGCCGGCCGCAAGCCGCTCATCCAGTCCTTCGGCGCCGAGCCGCAGGTCGTCGTCGAGCACTGTCTCGCGGCCAACAACATCCGCAGGGACCGCGACAACCTGCTGACGATCGTCACGGTGCTGTGCGGTCTGCTGTTCCTGCCCGGGCTCCTCATCTGGCTGCTGGTCTTCCAGATCCGCACCACCGTGGCGAAGACCGAGAACAAGCAGGCCGGAGCCCTCGCCACCACCCTGCTCGTCGGCGTCGGCGCGCTCGCCGTGATCTTCCTCGTACGCACCCCGTTCGACGGGTTCTGGGCTTGGTACGCGCGAGCGTCGATCGTGTTGCCGGTCGTCGGCTGGTTCTGGGCCAAGCAGATCTGCGAGCGGACCGCCCGGGACCTCAGGGAGCGCTGGAACAGTCTGCTGTCCGGCAGCAGCGTCGGCGCCAAGGTGCCCGAGGCGGTGCCGAGCAGCCCCGGCGAGACCGCGGCCGAGCAGCTGCGCCAGTCCCTCGCCAAGCTGAGCGCCGAGCAGCAGTCCAACTCGGTCTTCTACGCCGGCCCCAAGGGCATACTCGGCATGGGCACCCGCTGGGGCAGCTGGCAGCTCGCCGAGGACCTGGTGGCCGCCGACCCCACCCGGGAGATCCACCCGTTCCGCAGCTGGGACGTCATACGCTCCATCCACGACAAGCTGCGGATGATGGAGCGGAACACGCTGAACACGGGCGGCTTCCCCAAGCCGTCCGTACGGCACTGGATCGTCACCCCCGTCGGGGAGAACGCCGACGCGGTGTCACGGCCCGAGGGCACGGACGTGGACGCGTACCAGGTCAAGAACCACGCCATACAGGACATCTGCAACAAGCAGCAGTTCGGCGCGGGTGACCGGCACTACCTGGGCGTGCAGTGGACGCTGTGGGACGGGCAGCTGGTCATCACCATGCTGATCACGGTGACCGTGCTGCACGAGACGCTGCGCATCGAGGTGACCGGGCACGCGCTGGGGCCGGTGCACTCGCTGTTCACCTCGAAGCCGGCGGCCAAGGAGAAGGAGGTCGCCAAGTCGGTCAGGTTCTGGGAGACCCGGAAGGTGAAGCTCCCGCTGGTCGACGCGGACGAGGTAGTGCGGCTGGCGGCCCGGGCACCGCTGACCCGGTATCCGCCGCTGCTGAACTGGCTCGGCGGCGGGCTGTCCCTGCCCGAGCCCTTCGGGCTGCGGCACGCCTGGGCGGACAAGCCGTGGCGGCACCGCTTCATGGCCGACGACGCGCTGCGCGCGGCCACACCGGTGCTGCGGGTCGTGCACGCGGCGGCGATCCGGGTCCTGGAGGAGAACGGCGTCGACACGGAGAAGTTCGGCAACCGGTCGGCGTTCCTCAGCACCGCGGTGCAGGACGCGTCACCGCGGAAGGCGGACGTCTACGACGCGTAGGTCTCCGTCGGTGGGGCGGGGGCGTGCGGGTCAGGCTGCTGCGCCGTCATCGGGCGCGGCACCCCAGCCCGCAAGCCTCCAAGCCCCTGCGGTCTGAACGGCCTCGTTCAGACCGGCCAGGCCTCCGCCAGCATCTTCCGGGTGTCCGCCAGCAGCTGCGGCAGCACCCTCGTGTGACCGACCACCGGCATGAAGTTGGTGTCGCCGCCCCAGCGCGGCACGATGTGCTGGTGCAGGTGGGCCGCGATACCGGCCCCCGCCACCGAGCCCTGGTTCATGCCGATGTTGAAGCCGTGGGCACCGGACGCGCTGCGCAGCGCGGTCATGGCCTGCTTGGTCAGCGTGCCCAGCTCGACCGTCTCCGCGTCGGTGAGGTCCGTGTAGTCGGCGACGTGCCGGTAGGGCACGACCATGAGGTGGCCGCCGTTGTACGGGTAGAGGTTGAGCACCGCGTAGACCTGCTCGCCGCGCCTCACGACCAGCCCGTCCTCGTCGGATTTGGCCGGGATCGAGCAGAAGGGGCAGCCGTCGTCGGCACCCGGGCCGGTCGGCTTGTTCTCACCCTGGATGTAGGCCATCCGGTGGGGCGTCCACAGACGCTGGAACGCGTCCTGGGTCCCCACGCCCCACTGCTGCTCCGGCTCACTCGTCATGCCATGCAGCATATGGCTTCGCCCGTTCGCGCCGTGTCGCCGGGGTTCACGCGAAAGCGTCCCGGGCCAAGCTGGACGGATGGGCAACGACAGCCGCCTGACCGACTGGGAGCGTCGCGCCGAGGTTCCGCTCGGCGTCGCCTCGCTGCTCTTCCTGACCTCGTACGCGGTGCGCGTCCTCGGTCACGACCTGCCGGAGGCGGTGCGGGACACGGCACTGGCGCTGACCTGCGCGAGCTGGGCGCTGTTCCTGATCGACTACGGGGTGCGCTGGCGGCTCAGCGGCCTGGGCCCGGGCTTCGTCAGCCGGCGCTGGCTGGACACGGTGGTCGTGCTGTTGCCCCTGTTGCGCCCGGTGCAGATCGTCAAGGTCTACGACGCCGTACAGCGTCGCCACGGCCACCCCCGCCTCTCCCTGCACGCCCGGGTGATCGTGTACGCGGGCCTGTCGGTGGCGTTGCTCGGGTTCGCCGGGGCGCTCGCCGTGTACCACCAGGAGTACGCCGCCCCGCACGCGACGATCCGGACGTTCGGCGACTCGGTGTGGTGGACGTGCGCCACGCTGGCGACGGTGGGATACGGCGACGTCGCTCCCGTGACCCCGGCGGGGCGGGTGATCGCCGTCGGGCTGATGGGCTGCGGGCTGGCCCTGCTGGGCGCGGTCACCGGATCGTTCTCCGCCTGGCTGCTCCAGGTCTTCTCGCGGGAGGACGGCGAAGGGCCCCCGGCGAGCTGAGACTCGCCGAGGGCCCACGCGCGAGGCGGATCAGACCTGCGCCCGCTCCTCCACGACCTTCACGATCTTCGCGATGGCCTCGTCGACGGGGATGCCGTTCTCCTGCGAGCCGTCGCGGTAGCGGAAGGACACCGAGCCGTTCGACATGTCCTCGTCGCCCGCGATGACCATGAAGGGCACCTTCTGCTTCTGGGCGTTGCGGATCTTCTTCTGCATACGGTCCGAGGAGGAGTCGACCTCCACCCGCAGCCCCTGCTTCTTGGCCGCGGCGGCGAACTTCTCCAGGTACTCGACGTGGCCGTCGCCGATCGGGATGCCGACCGCCTGGACCGGGGCCAGCCAGGCCGGGAAGGCGCCCGCGTAGTGCTCCAGGAGCACCGCGAAGAACCGCTCGATGGAGCCGAACAGCGCGCGGTGGATCATGACCGGGCGCTGCTTGGAGCCGTCGGGCGAGGTGTACTCGAGCTCGAAGCGCTCCGGCAGGTTGAAGTCGAGCTGGATGGTCGACATCTGCCAGGTGCGGCCGATGGCGTCCTTGGTCTGGACGGAGATCTTCGGGCCGTAGAAGGCGGCGCCGCCCGGGTCGGGCACGAGCGGGAGCCCCTGCTTCTCGGCCACCTGGCGCAGCGTCTCGGTCGCCTCCTCCCAGACCTCGTCGGAGCCGACGAACTTCTCCGGGTCCTTGGTGGACAGCTCCAGGTAGAAGTCGGTGAGTCCGTAGTCGCGCAGCAGGCCGAGGACGAAGGTGAGCGTCTTGTCGAGCTCCTCGGACATCTGCTCACGTGTGCAGTAGATGTGCGCGTCGTCCTGGGTGAAGCCGCGGGCCCGGGTCAGGCCGTGCACGACGCCCGACTTCTCGTACCGGTACACGGTCCCGAACTCGAAGAGGCGCAGCGGCAGTTCACGGTACGAGCGGCCGCGCGCGTCGAAGATCAGGTTGTGCATCGGGCAGTTCATGGGCTTGAGGTAGTAGTCCACGCCCTCGTCGAGCTGCATGGGCGGGTACATGCCGTCGGCGTACCAGTCCAGGTGGCCCGAGGTCTCGAAGAGCTTCCCCTTCGTCGCGTGCGGGGTGTAGACGAACTCGTAGCCCTCCTCCTCGTGGCGGCGGCGCGAGTAGTCCTCCATGACCCGGCGGATGATGCCGCCCTTGGGGTGGAAGACGGCGAGGCCGGAGCCGATCTGCTCGGGGATCGAGAACAGGTCGAGCTCGGAGCCCAGCTTGCGGTGGTCGCGCTTCTCGGCCTCGGCGAGGAAGTCGAGGTGCGCCTTCAGCTCGTCCTTGGTCGGCCACGCGGTGCCGTAGATGCGCTGGAGCATCGGGTTCTTCTCGCTGCCGCGCCAGTAGGCGGCCGCGTTGCGCATCAGCTTGAACGCCGGGATGTTGCGGGTCGTCGGCAGGTGGGGACCGCGGCAGAGGTCCTTCCAGCACAGGTCGCCGGTCTTCGCGTCGAGGTTGTCGTAGATGGTGAGCTCGCCGGCTCCCACCTCGACGTCCGCGCCGTCGTCGCTCGAAGCGGAACCCTTGAGGCCGATCAGCTCCAGCTTGTACGGCTCGTCGGCCAGTTCCTCGCGGGCGGCCTCGTCCGTGACCACACGGCGGGCGAAGCGCTGGCCGCGCTTCTGGATCTCCTGCATCTTCTTCTCGACGGCCTTGAGATCCTCGGGCGTGAACGGCTTCTCGACGTCGAAGTCGTAGTAGAAGCCGTCCTTGACCGGCGGGCCGATGCCCAGCTTGGCCTCGGGGAAGAGCTCCTGCACGGCCTGCGCCATGACGTGCGCGGTGGAGTGGCGCAGGATGTCGAGGCCGTCCTTGGAGGAGATCTCGACGCCCTCGACGGACTCGCCGTCCTGGAGCGCGTACGACAGGTCCTTGAGCTCCCCGCTCACGCGCGCGGCGATGATCGAGCGCTCGCCGGCGAAGAGCTCGGCAGCCGTAGTGCCCGTCGTCACCACGCGCTCTTCCCGCTCGGAATCGCGATGGATGATCACACGGACGTCTGACACCGGTCTCTCCTGACTGAAGGTGGGGTGCGGCGCCATACCGGGAGCGCGCGCATGAGAAGGATCGTACCGACCCGGCACCGCGCACCGCGAAACGGATGACCGCCGCCCCGCTCCGCCCGCCTCAGTCCCCTCCGCAGGCCTCCTCGAAGAAGGCCGCGATCTCGGAGTTGTCCTGCAGTGACTTCATCAGCCGGTCCCGCTCGGCCTCGTCGACCTGCACCGGTGCGACCCCGGAGGCGTCCGTGAGCCGCCGGAAGCCTCCCCGGCTCTCCAGCCGCCCGTGCACCCGCACCGGCAGCCCGACGAGGTGCGCGTGCCCGGCGATCCGGTACGACTCCTCGTCCAGCGTCAGCCGCAGGTGCGGGATCTCGGCGCCCGCGATCACCCGCAGCCGTACCGATCCCTCGCCGCGCGCCCCCGACCGGTGCATCCGGACCACCGCGCCCGTGATCCGCACCGGCACGGAGGGTTCCGCACGCAGATAGCGGGCCCCGGCCTCACGCAGCACGGGCAGGTCGCCGGGCGAGAACTCGACGGCCTCGGCACGGGCCGCGCACCCTGCGGGCACACCGGCCGCCGGCGCCCAGTCCACGCCGACACGCGCGCCCTCCGTACCGCGCACGAGGGCGATCAGTGCCTCCGTGAGCTCGCGGCTGACGCCGGCCTCGACGGCGCCGTCGAAGGCGTCCATGCCGCCGGTGGCCCGCTGGTAGTCGACGGCCTCGCGGGCGGCGTACAGGGCCTGGTGCAGGCGTACGGCGAGCGGACGGGCGGTCGCGACGGGCGCGAAGGCGGTGAGGCGACCGCCGCTCGCGGAGCCCACGAGGACGTCTGCCAGGGAGGCGGCGGCGGTGCGGCGGTAGCGGGCGCCGTAGTAGCCCGCACGCGCGCGCGTGGCGAGCGCTCCGGCGAGCAGCATCTGGCGGGCCGCCGCGCGCAGCTGTTCCTCGACCGTCCAGGCGGTGACTTCGGCGGGGCCCGTCGGGACGTCCTGCCACCAGCGGATCTCGTCGCTGGGCACGGCGAGGGAGACCAGCACCTCGCGCGCGGAGGGCGTCCCGCTGCGGGCGAGGGCGAGCAACGCCTCGGCGAGCAGGTCCTCGCTGTCGGGGAAGGCCCGGCTCTCGGGCACCAGCAGGCTCGTCGCACCGGCGCCCGGACCGGGCGGGGTCCAGCGGCCGTACCGTCCGGCCGCTCCCCCGCGCCGCTGCCAGCCGTGCCGGCGCAGCAGGGCGCCGAGCACGGCGGGGTCGACGTCGCCGGGCTCGGGGGGACGGTTCCAGGCCGCGCCGAGGGGTTCGGCGGGATGCGGTCGTACGGGCCGCAGCGGCTCTTCCAGCGGGCGGTGCGTCATGGTCTGCCTCCCGTGCCGACCCGCGTCATGATCTCGCAGAGCGCCCGGTCGTCGAAGATGCGCGAGGTCGGTATCCGCACGGTCGTCCGGTTCCGGCCGGTGACGGGGTGCCCGGCGAGGTTGACCCAGTAGCAGCAGTGCCTGAGGTCGAGCCGGTCGTGGCCGGCCCGCAGCCACTGGTCCTGGGACCGTGGCACGAGCATCACGACCAGGATCTTGTGCACCGAGACCGGGGTGCGGGCGAGCTTGCGCAGATGGTCGTTGTCGAGCGTGAAGGAGAAGGAGCGGCCGGGAGGGTTCGGCGGGATCTGGTACGTGCACTTGAGCTGGACCTTGATGGTCACCTCGTCGTCGACGGTGTGCCCGGGCGAGCCGTGGCTGACGTGCCAGTCGATGCCGTTGTCCGGAAAGGGCTGGGACAGCGAGCAGCCTGCGGCCGCCGCGACCGCGTGCAGGTAGCCGACCTGCAGTGTCTCCATGCAGGCGGTGGTGGCGAGTGTGCCGCGATGAGGGCTGGTGCGTTCGGGCAGCAGCCCGCCCCGCTCGGGCTGGGCTATCGCCATGACGAACAGCCTTCCAAGCCAAGTGATATGCCCAGACCTGGGCCGGGTGAATCCCACACCGGGTCGCTGAACTGCAAAGACCCGTACTCCTGTTGTGTCCTTCCGGCGTACGGCGCAAACAGCCCGGGTATCACCAAACGGGGCAGAAGACGGGGCGTCAGCTGCCGTGGGTGAACGAGGGGTTGTGTTGCTATGGCTTGTTGGTACGAAGGGCCCCTGGCCGCTTTCGACACGGAGACCACGGGCGTGGACGTGCAGACCGACCGGATCGTGTCGGCCGCCGTCGTCGTCCAGGACGCCCCGGGGACCCGGCCGCGGGTGACCCGGTGGCTGGTGAACCCGGGGGTGCCGGTGCCCGCCGGGGCGACGGAGGTGCACGGACTGACGGAGGAGCATCTGCAGCGCAACGGCCGCTGGCCGGCTCCGGTGATGTACGAGATAGCCGAGGCGCTGGCCGAGCAGGCCGCGGCGGGCCGTCCCCTGGTGGTGATGAACGCGCCGTTCGATCTGACGCTGCTGGACCGGGAGTTGCGCCGGCACCGTGCCTCGTCGCTGGAGCGCTGGTTCGAGTCCTCCCCCCTTCTGGTGCTCGACCCGCGGGTCCTGGACAAGCATCTGGACCGCTATCGCAAGGGCCGCCGCACCCTCACGGACCTGTGCGCGCACTACGGGGTCTCTCTGGAGGGCGCGCACGACGCGGGCGCCGACGCGCTGGCGGCGCTGGATGTCGTACGGGCGGTGGGGCGCAGGTTCGCGGCCCGGCTGGAGCGGCTGAGCCCCGCCGAGCTGCACAGCCAGCAGGCGGTGTGGCACGCGGCGCAGGCCCGGGGCCTGCAGGCGTGGTTCGCGCGCAGCGGCACCGAGGAGGTGGTGGACACGTCGTGGCCGCTGCGTCCGGATCTGCCGGCCGCGGCATGAGGAAAGCCGGCCCGCTCGACGCGGACCGGCTTTTTCCCGGTGGGCGATACTGGGTTCGAACCAGTGACCTCTTCGGTGTGAACGAAGCGCTCTCCCACTGAGCTAATCGCCCGGGAACGGACTGAACAATACAGGCCTGAGCGCCCTTCCTTCAAACCGCTCGCAGGTACCCGGCCAGACCGCGCCGTCCGGCCCGCATCATCAGCCAGTGGTTGGCGCGGAACACCGGCCGTCCCGGTACGGCGAACCGCCTCAGCAGCGGCTTGCGCACGTCGACCACCTGTTCGTAGCGGGCCAGGCTGCCCGTGCCGTCCGCGGTGACCGTCCAGCGCGCCCAGCCGTCGATGTCCCCGGACAGCGCGCTCTCCAGGACCCCGGCCGCCGGGTCGCGCCGCACCTCGCGGGCGGTGAAGGTCATGTCGTACGGCAGCAGGGAGCGGATGCGCATCACCGCGCTGGTGCCGTCGACGCGTTCCACCTCGCGCACCTGGCGCCACCAGCGCGGATAGTCCTCGGCCTGCTCCAGCGCGGCGTACACGGTGGCGGGCGGCTCGGGCAGCGGCCATCGGCTGTGGAAGCGGTAGCGGGTCCAGTCCATGGAAGGAGTCTGCCCGGGCGGGGGCCCCTCGTGCCGCATATGAGTACGTACTGAGTACCCGCACTCATGCCCTACGGCGTGACCCGGCCCACACTCCAAGGCATGACGCACATTCCGCCCCCGGCAGAGGAACTGCGGCTCCTCGATGCCGAACTGTGGCAACTGGACGCCCGACGGGCCCAGTTGCTGGCGCGCCGCGCCTGGCTGGTCGCGGCCCTGCAGTCGGCGCGGCCGGCGCCCCTCGCACCGTCCGGGCCCACGCCCCTCGGGCCGCCCCGGTCCGAGGCTCCCGCACCCCGGGTCCAGAACGTGCTGCTTGTGCTCGGCGGTGTCCTGCTCACCATCGCGGCGATCGTGTTCACCCTGGTCAGCTGGGGGCATCTGGGCATCGCCGGACGGTCCGCGGTGCTGGGCGCGGTCACGCTGGCCGCGCTCGCGGCGCCGGTGCCGCTGCTGAAGCGCGGCCTGCGTTCGACGGCCGAGTCGGTGGCGGGCCTCGGGCTGGCGCTGACGGTGCTCGACGCGTACGCCCTGCACGAGGTCGCCCTCACCGGGGTGGACGGCACGGGGTACGCGGCGGTCGCCGCGGCCGTGCTCGCGGTGGCGTGGGCCGCGTACGGTCTGCTGCCGGTCACGGGCGGCCTGCGGCTGCCTCTCCCGGCCGCCCTGGCCTCGGCCCAACTCCCGCTGCTGCTGTGGGCGCTGGCCGCCGACGCCTCGCCCTACGGGGTGACGGCCGCACTGCTGGTCACGGCAGGGTTCGACACGGGCGTGGCGCTGCGGGCGAGGGCCGGGTCCGTCCGTGTCGCCGCCACCGTCGGCGCGTACGGCACGGGCGCCTGGGGCGTACTGGCCGCCGGCTGGCTGTCCTGGACGGCCTCCGGCCCGAGCGCCGCCGCCCGTGCGGCGGCGCTCCTCCTCCTCGGAGCGTCGATCACGCTGGCCGCGGCCTGGTACGGGGGACGCAGCGCCGCGGGGGCGGGCGGCGCCCCGGCGGGCCGCGACGAGAGCCCCGAGCCCGGCGCCGAGCGGGGACACGGCAGGAAGGACGCCCTCGGCCTGGCCGTCACCGCCGGGCTGCTCACGGTCGCCGCGTTCGGCGGTGCGGTACGCCCCGCACTGCCTGAGGCATGGACGGTCCCGGTCCATCTGGCCTTCGGGATCGCCCTGTTGGCGGCGGTGCGGGCCGTCCGGCTCCCGGAGCCGGTGCGGCACGGCTGCGCGTGGGCCTCGGGCACCGTACAGGCGCTGGCGGTGCTGTGGGCCCTGCCCGTGGCCGGTCTGGCACTGCTGGGACCGGTCGGCTGGGTGGAACGCGCCTGGACCGGCGCGCCGTCGGACGCCCGCGCGGCGGTCACGTTCGACGCGCCCTGGCCGCCGCACACGGGGACGGTCCCCCTCGTACTGGCCGCTGTCGCGGCCGTGCTCGTGCTGGGGGTCCGCGCCGGGGAGTGGCGCCCTCGCGCGCTGTGCGGCGCGCTCGGCCTGGCCTGGGCGACGGCACTCAGCCTTCCGGCGGTACTCGAACTGCCGTACGCGGTCGGCCTGGTGACGTTCGGGGTCACGACGGTCGCGGCGCTCGCGGCAGCGGCACTGGCCCTCGAAGCGGTGCCGGTACGGATTGTGCCGGAGGGAGCCCCCACCGCGGCCGCCCCGCCGGGCGCACCCGCTCAGGCCCCCGCGGCGACGACCGCCGGCGGTCTCCTCCCGCCGCCGGGCCTCACCGCTCTCGTCCTCGCCCTGGTCACCTCGCTCAGTCTCGCCTTCCTCTCCCTCGCCTCACGGTCCGCGACGCTGACCGTACTGGCCGCCTCGGCCGCGCTGTTCGCGGCGGCCTCGTGGCGCTCGCGCCTCGCCCCCGCCACGGCTCCGGCCGCGCTCGCCCACGCCACCGCGCTCGCCTGCGCGGCCGGGGCCGCCCTGGACTGGCAGCCGTCACACATCGCGCTGCTCGTCCTGACGGTCCCCGCGGCCGCGGCGGTGTGGGCCGCTCGGCTGGGCCGCGCCACGGCCACCGTGCCTGTCGAGGTCGCGGGCGCCGCCGCGGGCCTGCTCGCCGCCGGCCTCGCCGCCACCGATCCGCCCCTGCTGGCCCTGGTCCTGGCTCTGTGCGCGGTGATCGCCGCGGGCACGGCGATCCGTCCGGACCGCCGCCCCGTCGGCTACGCGGCCGCCGCGCTGTTCGTCCTGGCCACCTGGGTCCGCCTGGCGGCCTCGGACGTCGTGACCCCCGAGGCCTACACGCTCCCGGTCACCGTCCCGGCCCTGCTGATCGGCGGCCTGCGCCGGCGCCGCGACCCGCAGACGTCCTCCTGGACGGCATACGGGCCGGGCCTGGCCGCCACCCTCCTGCCGAGCCTGGTCGCGGCCTGGGGCGACACGCACTGGACGCGCCCCCTGCTGCTGGGCGCGGCCGCGCTGCTGGTCACCCTGCTGGGTGCCCGGCACCACCTCCAGGCTCCGCTCCTGCTCGGCGGGTCGGTGCTGGCCCTGGTCGCGCTGCACGAACTCGCGCCCTACCTCGTCCAGGTCACCGACGCGCTCCCCCGCTGGGTGCCTCCCGCCCTCGCCGGACTGCTGCTGCTCGCGCTCGGGGCGACGTACGAGCGGCGGATCCGCGATGTCCGACGGGTGCGGGAGGTCCTGGGAAGGATGAACTAGCCCTCGGCTAGGGCATCCTGTCGCCCAGCAGCGCCAGGTTCTCGATGGCTGCGAGGCCGTACAGCGCGGTGTCGTTCGTGGACACCCAGGCGGCCTCGCTGCCCGGGACCAGCGTGGCCGGGCCGCTCAGCTTCTCCGTCTTCCACGGGGCCGACTCCTTGTAGCCGTCGGAGTTGTAGAACTTCTCCCAGGCCCGCTTGGCGAGCTTCTCGTCCCCGGTCTGCACGGCGGCGTACGCGTCCAGACGCGAGTGGCCCTGGAACAGCAGCAGCGAGCCGAAGTTGGAGCCGTAGCGCGCCGCCTGCTCGGCCTTCGTGGCGTTGAAGTAGCGGCAGTAGTCGAAGTAGGCCTCGTTGAACTTCGGCATGTCGACCAGGTCGATCAGCTCGGCGCACAGTTCGTTGAGGCCGAACACGGCGGAGAGGTGCGAGACGCCGACCACGGGGGCCGGGGCCACCGCGAACCTGCCCGTGTCCAGGTCGTACAGCCCGGTGCCCTGCACGAACCCGTTGGGCTGGGCGGCGATCGTCTCCATCGTCGACAGGACGCGCGCCTTGGCCTTCTCCCACTTGGGGCCCTTGCGCTCCCACTCGGTCAGCCAGGCCGACACCAGGCCGCTCCAGTCCGTGCCGAAGCCGATCGACAGGGCGTGCCGGTCGGGCGTGTACGGCTCGGTGCGGATCTTGCGGATCGGGTCGAGGACCAGGAAGGTCTCGTCGGAGTCCACGTTGGCGTGCATGAGGTCGCCGACCCGCTCGTCGGCGGTGAGGAAGTAGTAGTAGCGGCGGTACGTGGTGTTCGCGATGCGCTGCTGCTTGGCGCTGTCGGCGTAGTGCTGCACGCCGTGCCGGGTGCCGAGGCCGGCCCACTTGCCCAGGTGGTAGACGTCGACCTCACCGGTGTGCCGGGTCATCGCCTCGGCGAAGCGGAAGATGTCCGCGCGGCCGGAGCGGAGGTACGCGAACCACAGCCACAGGTCCGGCGACAGCTCCGAGTTGTCCCAGGCGTAGCCGCCGACGTCGTACCGCCATTGGTGCCGGACCGTGTCGTACGTGTGCATGATGTCGCCGTAGTCCCAGAAGCCGTACCAACGACGCATCTCCACCTGGTCCTTGTAGTAGGTGAAGAGGAAGTCGAGGTGGTCCTCGATCTTGGCCTTGGCGGGCGTGGACCGGTCGGGCTCGGCGTAGAGGCCGGGGCCGAAGACGCCGGCCTTGATGAGCTGCTTGGGCGGGGCGGCCAGCTGCGGCAGCACCCGTACGGCCTCGACCTGTTCCGCCAGCTTCTCGGCGCTGGGCGTGGACTCGTTGGCCCAGAAGAGGAGTTCGGAGGTGCGGGCGATGCCGTAGGGGGTGCCGAACTCGGGCTCGTAGTCCTCGTAGGTGATGTTGAGGCCCTCGAGCTGTTCGGCGAAGGTGTCCTGGCCCATGCCGTCGTGGTAGAAGCGCAGGTCCATGGGCTGCGCCTCGGGCGACCAGAGCCAGAGGGTGACCTCGGCCTCGTCGGTCTGGGCGTCGCGGATGTCGAGCTGGGCGGGGAACTTCTCCCAGAAGTCCCGCAGGCCGAAGGAGAGTCCGCCGCTCGCGCCACCGACGTATCCGAACCCGGAGGCGCGCTTGCCGCCGCCGGCGCCGATCCAGCCGTGGCCCTTCTTGGTGCGCTTGCGCAGGCCGAAGCCGTCGGCGGAGAGCTGGGAGAGGGTGTAGTCGCCCCACTCGGGGATGTACTGGAGCCGGGTGGTGACCCGCTGGTCCCAGGTGGCCGGGTCGGGGAGCTTCTCGCCGGCGTACTGGGCCGCCTGCACGGCGGCGCCCGGGTCGCGGCGCAGTCCGGTGATGCCCTTGACGGCCTCGCGCAGCAGGCCGGTGCCGTCACCGCCGATGCGGATGTGGCGGTCGTAGGAGTGGTCGCGCATCGGCACGGTGAAGCGGACGCCGAGGCCACGGATGAAGTCACCGCTCGCCTTGCCCGGCTCCTGCGTGCCGTCGAAGGTGACGGTGTGCACCATGCGGAAGGAGTCGGCGCCCGCGTAGAAGTAGAGCCGGATCGAGAACGGCAGCCAACTGCGGCTGCCCTTCCGGTGCTTGCCGTCGATGCGGACGACCGCGCGGACCGGGCCCTCCTGCTCGACGGTGACCTTCGAGATGGCGCCCTCGAAGCGCTCGGTCTTCACCGAGCCCTGGTCCTCGTCCTCGATCTCGGGCTGGCGGATCAGCACGAGACGCCCGTTCTTGGCGATCTCCGTCGAGCCGCGCCTGACCGACTTGATCAGCGTGGCGCCGGACTTGCCGATCCTCGCGGTGATGACGCCGGTCGAGATGTCGACGGTGCCGCCGCTCTTGTCGACGGTGACCTTCTTCTCGGGAGCGGCCGCCTGGCCCGCGGCCAGGGTGAGCTTGCCGTTGCCCGAGCTCACGGCGTGCGCGGTCCACTTGAGGGAGCCGTCCGGCCAGTAGGCGATCGGCCAGGACTGCACGGGCACGGCCTTGCCGTCCGCGTCCGTCACCGCGAAGTCCTGGTCCTCCTGGTACGCGCCCTTCGGCCAGGGGACGCCGAGGGTGGAGCCGGGGGCGGCGCCCAGGCCGCCGTCCTCCAGCCAGTCCAGGGTCACCGGATCCGCGTCGGCGTCGGCGGCTCTCGGTGCCGCCTGCGCGTCCTTGGCGCCGAGTGCCCAGCTGAACTGCGCGGCGGCTCCGGCGACCGCGGCCGCCTTGAGAAGGGACCTGCGGGGAATGGGGGACATGGCCTTTCCTTTCCGTGTGGGACTCAGGATTGCCAGGGGCATGACAGAGGCAGGCACGGCACCCGGGGCGCCGGCCTCGTGCGGGGGCGCCGCCCGTCAGCGGTGCCGGTAACGCTCCTCCACGGCGACGGCCGCCGCCGCGACCGCCCCGAGGACGGGGACCGCCAGCGGCGGAAGGAACCCCGCGGACAGGGCCACGACGGCCAGCCCGCAGACGACCAGGAAGGACCCGGCGGGATCGCACACGGTCCGCCGCCCGGCGTCGGCGAGCAACGCCCGCCAGGCGACACCCGGCGTCCAGACCGCCGCCGCCCGCAGCAGGGCCACGGCGAGCCCGATCAGCGCGAGGATGCCGACCGCTCCGACGAACGGCCCACCGGGGATCCCGGCCCGCGCGGCCAGGACGTCCACCCAGACGGCGGCGGCCGCCGCCCACCCGGCGAGCCCGACGGCCCACCCGCCGCGCACGGCCGCCCGGAAGTCCGCGACGAACTCCCGCCAGCCGCCGGCCTCGTGGGTCGTACGACGCCGCAGATGCCGCGCTCCGGCGGCGAAAGCGGCCGGGTAGGTGACGACCCCGAGGCAGGCCACGGCGATCCACACACCGGTGAGCAGACACTCGGCGAAGACCGCGAAGCGCTCGCCGAACACGGACTCCCTGCGCGGGGAGCGTGCCTTCACGCGTGCTTGCGCCATGGTGACCGCCTCAGCCCTTCAGTCCGGAGGTCGCCATACCGTCGATGAGGTAGCGCTGGAAGGCCATGAAGAAGGCGATGACCGGCACCAGCGCCACCAGCGACATCGCGATCATGCTGCCGTAGTTGGAGATGCCCTCCTGGTCGCGGAACATCATCAGGCCGAGCGAGACGGTGTACTTCTCCGGGGTGTTGAGGTAGATCAACGGCCCCATGAAGTCGTTCCACGCGTTGATGAAGGTGAAGATGGCGCTGGTGATGATGGCGGGGCGGCTCAGCGGCAGCACGATGGACCAGTAGGTCCTCAGGTGTCCGCAGCCGTCGAGCTTGGCGGCCTCGTCCAGCTCGCGCGGCAGCCCGCGCATGAACTGCACCATCAGGAAGACGTAGAACGCCTCCGTGGCCAGGAACTTGCCCGCGACGAGCGGCACGAGCGTGTCGATGTAGCCGAGGTTGCGGAACAGCACGTACTGCGGGATGAGCAGCACGTGGTACGGCAGCAGCAGCGTGCCGATCATCAGAGTGAACAGCAGGTTCCGCCCGGCGAACCGGATCTTGGCGAAGGCGTACGCCGTCACCGAGCTGGAGAGCACCACGCCGGCCACTGCCAGGCCCGCGTACATCAGCGAGTTGGTGAAGAAGCTGGTGATCGAGATGCCGGAGATGCCGTCGGCGAGCCCGGAGAAGTTCGCCCAGACCGGCTTGGTGGGCAGCAGGTCGAGGCTGGCGATGATGTCCTTGCTCGGCTTGAAGGAGGCGCCGAGCACCCAGATCACCGGGTAGAGGACGACCGCGAGCACGAGGAGCGCGCCCACGTGCCAGGCGAGGGATCCGGCGCGCCGCCGCTCGTTCGTGGCACGCACGTCGGGGCTGATGGCACTGGTCACTTGGCGGCCTCCTCGTAGTGCACCCACTTCTTCTGCGACCAGAACAGGACCGCCGTGACCAGCGCCACCGCGATCACCAGCGTCCAGGCCATCGCGGAGGCGAAGCCCATCTGGGCCTCCTTGAAGCCCTTCTGGTAGAGGTAGCAGGTGTAGACGAGCGTGGCGTCGGCGGGCCCGCACCGGGTGTCGGAGACGACGTACGCGGAGCCGAACACCTGGAACGCGTGGATGGACTCCAGCAGCACGTTGAAGAACAGCACCGGGGAGATCATCGGCAGCGTGATGTTCCAGAACCTCCGCAGGGGACCGGCTCCGTCCACCTCGGCGGCCTCGTACAGCTCCTGCGGCACCTGCTTGAGGCCGGCCAGGAAGATGACCATCGGCGCGCCGAACTGCCAGATGCTCAGGGCCACCAGGGAGTAGAGGACGTAGTCCGGGTTGCCGATCCAGCCGCCGACGTCGAGCCCGAAGATCTTCTGGGTACGGTCCACGACGGCGTCGTCGGAGAACAGGGCCCGCCACACGAAGCCGACAGAGACACTGGCGCCGATGAGCGACGGCATGTAGAAAGCGGCCCGGTACAGGGCCTGCCCCCGCCGCTTCTGCGCGAGCAGCAGCGCCACGCCGAGCGCGAGGAGCAGCTTCAGCGGAGTGGCCACGACGACGTACTTCAGCGTGACCTCGACCGACTTCTGCCAGCGCGGGTCCTGGAACATCGTCGTGAAGTTGTCCAGCCCCACCCACTTGGGCGGCGTGAACAGGTTGTAGCTGGTGAACGCGTAGTACAGCGACGCGATCATCGGCCCCGCCGTGAGCAGCAGGAACCCCGCGATCCACGGCGACATGAAGAGATAGCCGGCGAGGTTCTCGCGGCGCCGCCCGCGCCGCCCGGCGGCAGGAGCGGCGGACCGCTTCTGCGCCGGGCGCACGGGCGCTTCCTTGACGAGCGTCATGGTGGTACGTCCCCTCAGCCCGCGAACGCGGCCTTGGCCTCGCTGAACAACGCCTTCGCGGCGTCGGCCGGCTTGGTCTTGCCCTGGGCGACCTCACCGCCGATCCGCAGGAAGGCCGCCTCGATGACATCCGTGCCGGACGGGTGCGGGGTGATCTTCCCGAGGACGCCGGCCTTGGCGACCTCGTCCTCGTAGGCCGCGACACCCTTGTTGTTGGCGTCGGTGGGCTTGAACGCGTCGTACTGCTCGGTCGTGGCGAGGATGCCGCGGTCGTAGCCCATGATCTCTCCGACCTCGGGGTCATGGACCATGAAGCTGATGAACTGGGCGACTTCCTTGGGGTGCTTGGTCCCGGAGAAGGCGCTCAGCATCAGCGAACCGAGGTACTGGCCGGTGTCCTTGCCGTCGGTGGTCGGGATCGGCGCGAGCCCGTAGTCCGACTCGCCCTCGCCCTCGTAGCGGATGGAGAAGTTGTCCCAGGTGAACTCGGACGCGGCGAGCCCCGCCGACAGACCGGACTTCGGCTTGACCTGCTCGATCTTCTTCGGGTCGGCGACCAGCCCGGACTTCACGCGCTTGTAGCCGTCCTCCCACCACTGCGTCAGGTCGTCCTCGGTGAATCCGAGATCGGAGTCCGTGAAGAACGCCTTGCCGTTCTGGCGCAGGTACAGGTCGTAGAGGTACATGATGCTGAAGTAGCCGGTGTCACCGGCGATCTTCAGCTTGTCCTGGATCGTCTGGAGCGCGTCGAAGTACTCGTCCCAGGTCCAGCCGAACTTCGCCTCGACGCCGGCCTTCTTGAAGGCCTTGAGGTCGATGACGAGCGCCATGGTGTTGGCGCCGACGGGTATGCCGATCTGCTTGCCGTCGACCTGACCGTTCGCCAGGACGCCGTTGCGGAAGTTCTCCAGGCTCAGGTTCCCCGCGTCCGCCTGCGTCTTGAGATCCAGGAGAACACCGCGCTTGTCGTACTTGCGCAGGAAGCCGACCGCATTCTGGAAAACGTCCGGCGGATTCCCGCCGGAGGCCTGGGTCTGGAACTTCTCCCAGAACGCCTCGTAGTCGGTGAATTCAGGCTTGATCTTGATCTTCGGGTACTTCTTCTCGAAGAGCGCGATCGTCTTCTTGATGGCGATGGTGCGCGGTTCGCCACCCCACCACGCGTAACGGAGCGTCACGTTCCCGTCGCCCGACCCGCTGTCGCCGCCACAGCCCGTCGTCGCGGCCAGCCCCAGCGCGGCCGCCGAGGCCCCGGCCACCTTCAGGACCGTACGCCTCTCAACATTCCCGGTTCCCACAGTCGGGCCCCTCCCCGCAGCGTCATTGCCGCCTGCATGAATCGTTTCAAGTAAGCGCTTGCTGGCACAAGTTACGGAGGGCCTCGTGGTGCGTCAATGATTCGGACAGGAATTTCTCACAGGCCGGCTCGGCGAGTTGACGACGCCTCAGCCTCAGGACGGGCGCCAGAACGGCCAACACCGCAGGTGAGGCACGTGCGTTCGACGCCCCGAACGCGAACCGACCGTCCACACGCGGATGTTGATCGACCAAAACTCGCCGGAGGATCACGGGGCCGTCGAAGGGGCCGGGGGCCGCCGCCGGCTGCCTGGCGGCCGGGCGCACACACGACGGCGGCCCGTCTGCTCTGTCGCAGACGGGCCGCCGTATCCGGGTGGGCGATACTGGGTTCGAACCAGTGACCTCTTCGGTGTGAACGAAGCGCTCTCCCACTGAGCTAATCGCCCGGACGCAGGGAGAACATTACCCCATGTCAGGGGGTGGGTGTGACCGGCACCGACCGGCCATCGCGCCCCCGTCGCGGCTTACTGGTTCTTGATCTTCCAGGGCATCTCGAAGCCGAACTTCCACAGGTAGACGCCGACGATCGCGGCCACGATCACCAGGCCGATCGACATCAGGATGATGTTGCGCCGCCGGACCCTGGGGTCGAGGGCACGCTCTGCCGCCTCGGTGACCTTGCGCTTGGTCCAGCGCAGCACCAGCTGGGCCCAGACGAACTCGGTGGCCCAGATCGCCATGCCGCCGAAGATCACGACCCAGCCCGGACCGGGCAGGGGAAGCATGATGATGCCGAGCACCACGACCGCGAGGCCGACCGTGAAGATGCCCACCTGCCAGCTCAGGTGCAGCGCGCGGCGCGCCTTGACGAATTCGGGCGCTCTGGAACCCAGCCCTTGCTCGCCCTGCGCCCCGTCGGTCTGCGTCTCGTCCGCCGCCACGGCAACCTCGCCCGGCTCGTCACTCCCCGTATTCATACAGCCAAACCTTACCGGACGTAAACCGGTCACTGAAATGGGCGTACGGTGCGAACGCACACTCGGCCGGAAGAGTTACGTAAAGGCACGCAAAACGCTCAGAGGGGTTTACAACGGCACCGTAGGTGGCATGTCGATTTCGCCGACGTGCGAATCCCCGAGCGCACACTGAGCGAAAGGCCCTGGCGCTTATGAACACCACGGTCAGCTGCGAGCTGCACCTGCGCCTCGTTGTGTCGAGCGAGTCCTCCCTGCCTGTCCCCGCAGGCCTGCGGTACGACACGGCCGACCCCTACGCCGTGCACGCCACCTTCCACACCGGAGCCGAGGAGACCGTCGAGTGGGTGTTCGCCCGCGACCTTCTCGCGGAGGGCCTCCACCGGCCCACCGGCACCGGCGACGTCCGTGTCTGGCCGTCGCGCAGCCATGGTCAGGGCGTCGTCTGCATCGCCCTGAGCTCCCCGGAGGGCGAGGCCCTGCTCGAGGCCCCGGCGCGGGCCCTGGAGTCGTTCCTGAAGCGGACGGACGCCGCCGTGCCTCCCGGCACGGAACACCGGCACTTCGATCTCGACCAAGAGCTCTCGCACATCCTGGCGGAGAGCTAGGGGCGAGGCCGCACAGAGCCGCCCGGCGCCGTCCACTCGGGGAGACGGCTCGGGCCCAGACAACCGAATAGGGCATGCAGCGGCGCCGTCCCCTCTCGGGGGCGGCGCCGGTGTGCGTCGCCCCGCCGTCGGCTCCCCGGTGCGCGCGACCCATTACCATCGGCCAGCATCGGCGGGCGTGCGCCCGATCCTCAGGCCAGGGAGCGAAACGTGCTGATCACCCACGACACCCGGTGCGCCCTCGACACCGTGGTGGATCTGGTGAACACCGCGCCGGAGGACGACACGGCTCAGGACGCGCTGCCGGATCTCGCGAGCCTCACCGATTTCGTACGAAACCACGAGATCAGCGATGTCGGGGTCCTCTCGGAGCTCGATCTCTCGGCGGTGCGCAAGATCCGCGGCCGGTTCGCCGCGATCTTCGCCGCTCCCGACGCCCGTGCCGCCGCCGGACTGATCAACGAACTGGTCGCCGCCGCGGGCACCACGCCGCGGCTCACGGACCACGACGGTTACGACTGGCACGTTCACTACTTCGCGCCGGGCGCCTCCGTGGCGGACCACCTGGCCGCCGACTGCGGGATGGCGCTGGCCTTCTTCGTGGTGGCCGGCGAGGAGGAGCGGCTGCGCCGCTGCGAGGCGCCGGACTGCCGTCGGGCCTTCGTGGACCTCTCCCGCAACCGATCCCGGCGGTACTGCGACAGCCGCACCTGCGGCAACCGGCTCCACGTGGCCGCGTACCGGGCGCGACGCAAGGAGGCGGCCGGCTGAGACCCGGGCGGACGGTCCGGACGGCCCCGCGGCAGTACACCGGTGTCCTCGCGGTCCCCGGCGGGTGGCGCCGGGGGACCGCGGGTACGGCTCACAGCAACAGCAGGTCGTGCAGCGCAGCCGTGAGCAGCAGACACCCGATCACCGCAAGGAAGATCATCAGCGGTGGCTGGGAAAGGGCGAAGAGGCATCCGCGCGGCTCGTCCTGCGGCGGCGCGGCATCGCTCTGTGTCGTGTCCAGCATCTCGGGCCGATGATGGCGCAGCCGGCCCGCCTGACGCGATCAACACGCACGCGATGAGCGGGAGTTCGCCGGATTCCGTGAGGTCCGGTTCGGGTCGTGATCACTTCCGGCCGCACAGGGACCCGCTGTGTCGTTTCACCACGCGTGCGGGAGTCGTACGCCGTGCCCCGCGGGTCTCAGATGCCGTGCTTCTTGAGGATGGCCTCGATGTCGCTGAAGTCGTCCGCCGCGGTCTCCGTGCGGGGCTTGGCGGCGGGTTTGGACGCCGGGCGGGACCCCGGCCCCAGGGAGGGCGCGGAGGCCGCCGGAGCGACCGCCTCGCGCCGGGCGGCCCCCTTGGCCGCCGCCCTGCGTTCCTTGCGGGTACCGCCCCGGCGGCGCTCCACCGCGCGCGTGCTCGCGAACAGCAGCCACGAGACGCCGAGGACCGCGAAGCCCGCCCAGGCCGTCGGGCTGAAGGCGGTGTCCGCCAGCCACTCGACGACACCGGTCATGACCAGGCCGAGGGGAACGAGCGAGTACGCGGCGATGCGGGTCGCCGAGAGGAAACGCTTGCGGTACGCCGTGACCGCCGCGATGCCCAGGCCGGCCGCGGCGACGGCGGAACAGACGGTCTCGGCAATCATCCGGTCCTCCAGGGCAGGGTCCGTCGGTCGGCGGTGCTTCGTCCCTTCCATCCTGCACCCCGGCGCCCCGCCGGGCCATGCTCCGAGAGGACATCAGGGACATCTCCGGGTCGGGTCCTCCGCAGGTGCCGGGTCGCGGTCGTACCGACGCAGGTGGCGGACGGACACCGGTTGGGCCGCCCAGGCCGGGGCTGGGAGACTGAGGGCATGAACGACTCCTCCCCCGCGCGGTCCGCCGCCCCCGTTCTCGACGTCTGGTGCGAACTCCAGTGCCCGGACTGCCGTGGCGCCCTGGACGACGTCCGCGCCCTGCGAGCCCGCTACGGCGACCGGCTGGAACTGCGGCTGCGGCACTTCCCGCTGGAGAAGCACAAGCACGCCTTCGCCGCGGCACAGGCGGCCGAGGAGGCCATGGAGCAGGGGCAGGGGTGGCCGTACGTGGAGGCCGTCCTGGGCCGGGTGGAGGAGCTGGACCGTGGGGGCGAGTCCTTCCTGGTCGAGGTCGCCCGGGAACTCGGTCTGGACGCCGAGGAGTTCGACACGGCGCTGATCGACGGCCGACACATCCTGATCGTCGACGCCGACCAGGCGGAGGGCAAGGCGATCGGCGTGACCGGCACCCCCACCTATGTCATCGACGGCGAGCGGCTCGACGGCGGCAAGAGCCAGGAAGGGCTGCGCGAGCGCGTCGAGGCGATCGCGGACCGGCTGCTGGCCGGGCAGGACGCCTGAGCCGAGACCTCGGCGGGCCTAGAGCAGGGTCTTGTAAAGGGAGTACCGGGTGGTCTCGTAGCCGAGTGACTCATACAGTCGTTCGGCCGGGGTGTTGCCCGCGAACACGTTGAGGCCGAGGACCCGCCGGCCGGCACCGATCGCCTGGGCCTCCGCCAGCAGCATGAGCGTTCGGCCGTGTCCCCGGCCGCGGTGGGCGGCGTCCACCTCGACGTCGAAGACGAAGGCGTTCTTCTCGCGCAGGGCGACCCACAGGACGCCCACGCGCGTCCCCTCGTGTTCGAGGACGCTGAAGCGCGTGTTCTCGGTGGCGAGGCCCCGCGGCAGGAGTGTCTCGTGGTCGCGCCGCGCCTTGGCGTACGCCTCGGCCTCGGGCACCCCCCGCTCGATCCAGGTGCGGGCGTAGTCCTCGGACTCGTGTGCCCGCCACGCCTCGAACTCGGCCTCGGTCATGGACCGCGCCCGGCTGCCGGCGGGCAGGCCGGGCGGGGTGCCGCCGAGCTGCTTCTCCATGCCGCGGTTGCGCACCACGTAGCCGAGCGTCCTGCAGAGCCCGAGCGCCGCCTCGGCTGCCGCGGGTATGCCGATCTCGATCTGCCGGCAGCCCCAGCCGCGTGCCACCTCCTCCGCGGCGAGCATGGCCACCGTGCCCCGGCCGCGCCGACGGTCGGGCTCCTCGATGCGCACGTTGTGGACGCGGGCCACCGAGTCGCCGAAGGCGGGCGACGTGCCGAGGTGGATCGAGCCCACGGGACGGCTGTTCACGCACACCTGGTAGTGGCGTGAACGCGTCCCGTCGGCGTTGCGCTGAAGCGGCTCGCTGGGCCGCAGGGTCGTGGTCATCAGGGGTGTTCTACCCCTCCCCGGGCCCCGGGGCAGCCGAATATCCGCAGCCTTTACGGATCGAGGTCGTTCCCGGCCCGCTCCTCGAAGATCCGCATGGCCTTGGCGGCCACCGGCCCGGCCGTGCCCGGCAGTTCACGGGCGTCGACGCGGTGCACGGCCTGGACGTCCCGCAGGGTGGAGGTCAGGAAGACCTCGTCGGCCCGCTCCAGGACGTCCAGCGGCAGGTCGGTCTCCTTGGCGCCCGTCCACTCGACGGCCAGGGCGCGGGTGATGCCGGCGAGACAGCCGGAGGCGAGGGGCGGGGTGTGCAGCTCCCCGTCGACGACCACGAACACGTTCGACCCGGTGCCTTCACACAGCTGTCCGACGGTGTTGCCGAACAGCGCCTCGGAGGCCCCCTGTTCGCGGGCGCGGGCGAGGGCGACGACGTTCTCGGCGTACGAGGTCGTCTTGAGGCCGGTGAGCGCGCCGCGTTCGTTGCGGGTCCAGGGGACCGTGATCACAGCCGTGGAGTCGGGGCGCCGGGCGGACTCGCCGAGCGCGACCACCAGGGTCGGGCCGTGCTCACCGCGGTCGGAGCCGAGCGGGCCGTGGCCGCCGGTGTACGTGATCCGCAGCCGGCCGAGCGGCATCGGGTTGGCCTCGACGACGGCGGCGCAGGCGCGACGCACCTCGTCGAGGTCGGGGTCGGGCAGGCCGAGGCCACGCGCCGAGCGGGTCAGGCGGTCGAGGTGCCGGGTGAGCGCGAACGGCCTGCCGTCCACCGCCTTCACCGTCTCGAAGATGCCGTCGCCCACGGTCAGCCCGTGGTCGAAGACGGAGACGCGGGCGGACTCGATGTCCTGCAGCCCGCCGTCGAGCCATAGCTTCACTGGTCTTCCACCTCGCGAGATCGCGCTGGACACGTCGTCCGGCTCGTCCTGTCGGCCGGGGCCCGGGGGCGTCCCCGGCTGGGCACTCCACGTCGGGTTCCTCAAGCCACCTCGTACGTTCCCGACGCTACCGCGAGCAGCCGGGCCGCCTTCAGTTCGGTCTCCCGCCACTCCGCCTCGGGGTCCGACCCCCAGGTGATGCCGGCGCCCGTACCGAAGCGCAGCTGTCCCTCGGCACGCTCGACCCAGAAGGTGCGGATGCCGACGGCGAGCTCACCGACGCCCCGGTCGGCGTCGACCCAGCCGATGCCGCCGCAGTACGGGCCCCTGGGCCCCGCCTCCAGCGCGTCGATGATCCCGAGCGCGCTCGACTTGGGCGCGCCGGTGACCGAGCCGGGCGGGAACGCGGCGGCGAGCAGCTCGGGCCACCCGGCGTCCTCGCGCAGCTCGCCGCGGACGGTGGACACGAGGTGGACCAGACCGGGATGCTTCTCCACCGCGCACAGGTCGGGGACGGTCACGCTCCCGGTGGCGCAGACCCGCCCGATGTCGTTGCGGACGAGGTCCACGATCATCACGTTCTCCGCGTAGTCCTTGTCCAGGAGGTCCGCCTCGGTGCGTCCGGTGCCCTTGATCGGACCCGACTCGACGACCCGGCCCGCCCGCCGCAGGAACAGCTCGGGCGAGGCGGTGGCGATCTCCACCCCGTGCTCCGGCAGCCGAATCGTCCCCGCATACGGTGCCGGGTTGCCGCGCGCCAGCAGAGCCGTCAGGGCGTCCACGTCGGCGTCCGGCGGGACGGGCGCGGACAGCACCCGGCAGAGGTTGGCCTGGTAGACCTCGCCGGCGGCTATGTGCTCCCGGATGCGCCGGACCCCGGCCGTGTACGCGGCGCGGTCCAGGGACGACGTCCAGTCGCCCGCGGCGGGTCCCCGCCACTTCCCGGGCACCGGGGCGGGCACCGGCTCCTCTCGTACGTCCCCGAAGCGGGCACAGGTCACCCGGCCCTCGAAGTCCGCGCAGACGGCCCAGAAACCGGTCGAGTCGAGGGCGGCGGGATCGCTGGTGACGTCGAGGAGACCGGTGGCGACGCGGTCGCCGAACCGGGCGAGGGGAGGGAGGTCGAGCACGCAGTCGAGTCTAGGGCGGGTGTCGGGCATGTGACCTGGCCGTGCCCGTCCGGAAACCCCCGGGCACGTCTGTGGGCAGGCGCAGGGCAGCACGCTGCGCAAACGCGTTTTTGTGATGGCACGGGAATCCGCTAGAGTTCAACACGTCGCCGGGACGCGTGAGCCGACCGAAACGACAGGCGGACGTAGCTCAGTTGGTAGAGCGCAACCTTGCCAAGGTTGAGGTCGCGAGTTCGAACCTCGTCGTCCGCTCGAGGAACAGGGGTCTTCCCGGTCCCCTACACTCCTGGTGGAGTGGCCGAGAGGCGAGGCAACGGCCTGCAAAGCCGTCTACACGGGTTCAAATCCCGTCTCCACCTCCAAGGACGATTAGCTCAGCGGGAGAGCGCTTCCCTGACACGGAAGAGGTCACTGGTTCAATCCCAGTATCGTCCACCGGATCTTCGGATCCTCCGCGCGATTAGCTCAGCGGGAGAGCGCTTCCCTGACACGGAAGAGGTCACTGGTTCAATCCCAGTATCGCGCACGCAGTGCCCATGATCCGCTCCTCGGAGTGATGAGGAACGATCGTGGTCCCGAGGACGATTAGCTCAGCGGGAGAGCGCTTCCCTGACACGGAAGAGGTCACTGGTTCAATCCCAGTATCGTCCACACACCGAAGCCCCCGGCCTTGCGGCCGGGGGCTTCTTCGTCTGCCGGTCGGCGGTCAGCTGGAGAACAGCATGCGACCGAAGCCCTTGTTGCGGTGGTGACCCTGGTGGCCCTGGTGGCCGTAGTGGCCGCCCTGCGGGGCGCCCCAGGCCGGGGCCGCGTGAGCGCCGGGAGCCGCCGGGTACTGCGGCGCGGCCGGAGGCGGCGGGACGGCGGGGCCGCCGCCCCACTGGGACTCCAGGCGGGTCAGCGCTTCCAGCTCGCCGTAGTCGAGAAAGATGCCGCGACAGCCGCTGCACTGCTCGATCTGGACGCCGTTGCGGTTGTACGTGTGCATCGGCGCATGACACTTCGGACACTGCATGGTCGGCTCAACTCCTCGCCGGTAGGTCCTGCTTCGTGTTACGCCAGGACAGACTCTGTCCGGCTGCGGTCGGTTGCACCCTACTTGGGGAAACCTTGCTCCGATTCCGGTGGGGCACAACCCATTCGTTCGCAGGCGTCGACCATTTCCCGCTCCACCTCGTCCAGGGCGCGGTCCGCCGCGACGGCCTTGGCGATCGACCGCGCGGCCGTCTGCACGGTGAGGGCGCGGGCCGGGGTGTCCAGAGCGGGCCAGGGGTCGCCGTCAGCGGGTACGGCCGGGCCGCCCGCCGCGCGGTAGGCGGTCAGGAAACGGGTCCACTCGTCTGGTGTGAGCAGCCCGCAGGCGAACCAGGCCGCGGGGCGGGCGAGGTCCCAGGCGGGGACGCCCACGCCGAGGTCGTCGACGTCGATGAGCAGCCACGGGCCGTCGGGGGCGGGATGCCGGACGAGCTGGCCGAGGTGGAGGTCGCCGTGGCACAGCGTGGTGGCGTCCGGCATCGGGGCCTCGGCGCGGGCCCAGGCGGGGAGGGTGGACCAGGCGCGCAGGACGGGGCCGGTGGCCGGGTGGTGGGCGGCCGTCATGCGGAGGCGGGTGACCGCGAGGGCTGCCTTCACGGGGCCGCGCATGGGAGGCAGGGGGGTGGTCGGCGCGGGCGCCCGGTGGAGGCGGGCGAGCAGGGTCGCCGCCTCCTCCCAGGGGGCCGCGTCCGGGTTCTCCGGGTCCACGGGGGTGCCGTAGGGCCAGAACGTGACGAGTCTGCCGTGCAGGTCGGCCGGGGTCGGGGCGAGCGGGGGGAGGAGGATGCCGGGGAGACGGGAGGCGGTGGTGAGGCGGGGGGTCAGGTCGGCGTGGGTGGTGTCCGGGGCGTGGGCCTTGGCGACGGTGCCGGCGTGACGGACGACGGTGGCGTCGGGGCGGTCGGCGAGGGTGGCGGTCGCCGTGCCGGTTGCTCCGCAGGGGCAGGCGGAGGTTGCCGAGTGGGCCTTGGCCTTGACTCGGGTGCTGAGCTGGGACAGCAGGGGGTGGGTCACGGGGCTGCGGCTCCTGGCACGTGCGGGCGGTTCGTTCGTGAGGGTACGCAGCCCGGTGACCTGAGTTGCCGCGAACCCCGCGTCGGCGCCGGCCTCGCTGGCGGCTCCGTACGTGCGGGCATGGCAATGCCGGCGCAGCTCCCCAGCTGCGCCGGCATTTCTTGCCGTCCGCCGCACCCCCGTCCCCACGGGGTTTCATGGGTGGATGTCCCCGCCCGGACCGCTCTTCCGGGCCTGGGGTCGCCGCTCAGCGCCCCAGCATCACTCCCACGGACGACGCTTGTGTGGCCACTGTCTCCCAGCCGTCGAAGACCAGGAGGAGCAGGGCCGCCAGGGGAAGGGCCATGAGCGTCGCCACCAAGGGGTGGCGACGGCCCGTGCGGCGGGGACGGGGCGCGAGGCGCCCCTGGGTGCGGAGCGGTGTCCGCGGTGCCGTGTGGGCCATGGTCCCTCTCCTGACCGTTCTGTTGTCGTCTGCAGCGGCGGGTGTCTGACCTCGGGGGACGAGTGCTGCACCCGCCGCTTGACCTCAAATCTAGGCGTTGGGCGGTCGGCGCACGTCATGCCCTCGTACCGATTGCCGGGCCTCCCGGAGGATGAGCCGTGACCTGCGGAGTACTCCCGTGGGTGGAGACGGGGGCCTAGGTCTCGGGGTCTTCCCGGAGGGGGCGCCCGCTGTGCCCCGCTTTCTCCGAGCTGTCCTCTCGCGGGATCGGCTGTTCGACCAGGGCCAGGACCCGGTTCGCCATGAAACGGGCCGTGCGGACGACGGATCCGTTGCGGGTGACTTCGCTCACTTCCACGACGCCTCGGCGCACCGCTGTCTCCACCCGGCGGCCCGCCCTGCTCGCCACCACCTCATAGGTACGCGTCGTGTCCCCGGCATCCACGACTATCTCCACGCGATCACCCTTCACGGGTTCAATCCCCCTTCTGCGACGGGTGGTTGGGATCACAGAACGCCCCAAGTCGCCCTGTTCGCGAGCTCCCTGACCACTCTTCAATTCTCCCACCCGGCACTGACAATCGATCGGGCCGAGAGGGCGCGGCCTCTGCGCGCGGCGGGCCGTGGAAACGTAAGCTGTGGCTCGTCACACGGACCGGGCAGCGGGGATGAACATGGCGATGATGCGCCTGAGGCGCGAGGACCCGCGCGTCGTCGGCTCGTTCAAGCTTCACAGAAGGCTCGGCGCGGGCGGGATGGGCGTGGTCTATCTAGGCTCCGACCGCAAGGGGCAGCGGGTCGCGCTCAAGGTGATCCGGCCCGATCTGGCCGAGGACCAGGAGTTCCGCTCCCGGTTCGCGCGTGAGGTGTCGGCGGCGCGGCGGATCCGTGGCGGCTGCACGGCGCGGCTGGTCGCAGCCGATCTCGACGCGGACCGGCCGTGGTTCGCCACCCAGTACGTGCCCGGACCTTCGCTGCACGACAAGGTCGTCGACGAGGGGCCGCTGGGCGCGGCCGACGTGGCCGCCGTCGGGGCCGCCCTGTCGGAGGGGCTGGTGGCGGTGCACGAGGCCGGCGTCGTGCACCGGGACCTCAAGCCGTCCAACATCCTGCTCTCCCCCAAGGGCCCGCGGATCATCGACTTCGGCATCGCCTGGGCGACGGGCGCCTCGACGCTCACCCATGTCGGCACCGCCGTGGGCTCCCCCGGCTTCCTCGCCCCGGAGCAGGTGCGCGGCGCCACGGTCACGCCCGCCACGGACGTGTTCTCGCTGGGCGCGACCCTGGCATACGCGTCGATGGGCGACTCGCCCTTCGGGCACGGCAGTTCCGAGGTGATGCTGTACCGCGTGGTGCACGAGGAGGCCCAGCTGCACGGCGTACCGGACGCTCTGGCTCCGCTGGTGCGGGCCTGTCTGGCGAAGGACCCGGAGGAGCGGCCCAGCACGCTCCAGTTGTCGCTGCGACTGAAGGAGATCGCGGCCCGGGAGGCGCAGGGACACGCGGAAGTACGGCCGCCCGCGCCGCGCGGTGGTGAGGCGGACCGGCCCACCGGGCGGCTCGCGGACAGTTATCCGGAGCGGGCGCCGCAGCGCCGTCCGCAGGGACAGGGGCAGGGACAGCAGGGCGGCCCGGGCGGCCAGGGCACTCCCCCGCCCCGGAGTGGTACGGGGTCGCGTGGTTCCGCTCCGGCGCGCGGCGGGGCGCCGTCGCGGGGTGGCAGTGCCTCGCGGGGCGGGAATCCGTCGTCTCGGTCCGGAGGGGCGCGGCCCTCGTCGGCCGGACGGAGCACGACCCGTTCCGGCGGCGGAAACCGCCCGGCGCCGCGCAGTGGTACGGGACGGCCGACCAGGGGCACGGGCACGGGGATGCGGCCCGCCAACCCGCGGCTGTTGCGCCAGCGGTTGTTCGTGTTCGTCGTGGTCACGCTGCTGGTGGCCCTCGCCATCGCCGCGGCCCAGGGCTGTCAGGGGCCCCCGCGCGGACTCGGCGGCGAGGGGGACGTCGTACGGAAGCAGCAGGAGCAGCAGGAGCAACCGCTCCGAAGCGGGCAGCCCGGCTATGAGCCGTTGGACGCGCCGCTGATGTCGGAGCGGCACGAGTCGACGTTCACGACGTCCGACTAGGACATTCTCGGAGGGGGCGGGGTGGGGTTCACCATTCAGCTTCGGCGCGGGGCGTCGACCGCGCGGACGGGGCGGGCGGCCGGGCCGCGACCGGTGGTGGGGGTGCTGGAGACGTACGTCGTCGACGACGAGGACGAGGAGTTCTGGGGAGCGGTCGCGCGGCTCGACCCGCGGCAGGTGCCGAGCCTGGCCGGCCTCGACGCGTACGCCGACACCACCCTGCGCGGAGCGGCGGTGGAGCGGATGGTGCGGGAGTTGCAGGAAGCCGATCCCGCCCGGCTCAGCGGCGCCGAACGTGCCGTGATGGAGCGGCTCTTGGCCTGGGGGCTGCGATGCCGGGCGGAGCGGGATCTGCACATCACGTTCTGCGGTGACTGACCAGGTGCGCCGCCCCGTGGCCTCGGGCTGCTCGGCCGTCGTCTAGAGCTGGGGCCGGCCCGTCGCCACGGCGTAGAACGCGACCGCGGCCGCCGCTCCCACGTTGAGTGAGTCGACGCCGTGGGCCATGGGAATGCGGACCCATTCGTCGGCGGCGACCAGGGCCTGGGTGGACAGGCCGTCGCCCTCGGCGCCAAGCATCAGGGCCACCCGGTCCATCCGGTGCGGGGCCGCCTCGTCGAGGGACCTGGCCTTGGCGTCCGGCGTGAGGGCGAGGAGGGTGAAGCCCGCCTCGCGCACCGACTCCAGGCCCTTGGGCCAGGAGTCGAGCCGGGCGTACGGCACCGAGAAGACCGCGCCCATGGAGACCTTCACGCTGCGGCGGTAGAGGGGGTCGGCGCAGTCCGGGGAGAGCAGGACCGCGTCCATGCCGAGCGCTGCGGCCGAGCGGAAGATCGCGCCGATGTTGGTGTGGTCGTTGACCGACTCCATGACGACGACCCGGCGGGCGGTCTGCAGGAGGTCGGCCGCCGTGGGCAACGGCTTGCGCTGCATCGAGGCGAGCGCGCCGCGGTGCACGTGGTAGCCGGTGACCTGCTCGGCTAGCTCGGGGCTGACCGCGTACACGGGGGCCGGGAGCTCGTCTATGACGTCGCGCATGACGTCGACCCACTTGGCGGACAGCAGCATCGAACGCATCTCGTACCCGGCGTCCTTGGCCCGTCGGATGACCTTCTCTCCCTCGGCGATGAACAGGCCCTCGGCCGGCTCGCGCTTGCGGCGCAGTTCGACGTCGGTCAGGCCCGTGTAGTCGTGCAGGCGCGGGTCGTCGGGGTCCTCGACGGTGATGAGATCGGCCACAGAGGTGATACTGCCTTGTCCTGGGTGCGGTGCCAACGGCTGGGAACGGGTTGTGTTACCCGCGGTTACTCAGAGGGCTGCCGGCCGACGTCGACGACCTCGCCGATGACGATGACCGCCGGGGGTTTGACCTCCCGCGTACGGACCGTCTCGGCGACCGTCGCCAGGGTCGCGTCGACCCGGCGCTGCGCGGCCGTCGTGCCCTCCTGCACGAGGGCCACCGGGGTGTCGGGGGACTTGCCGTGGGCGACCAGGGTCTCGGCGATCCTGCCGATCTTGTCGACGCCCATCAGGATCACCAGCGTGCCGGTGAGCTTCGCGAGGGAGGCCCAGTCCACCAGGGAGCGCTCGTCGTCGGGGGCGACATGGCCGCTGACCACCGTGAACTCGTGCGCGACCCCGCGGTGGGTGACCGGGATACCGGCCGCGCCAGGCACCGAGATCGAGCTGGAGATGCCCGGGACGACCGTGCAGGCGATGCCCGCCTCGGCGAGCGCCTGGAGCTCCTCCATGCCGCGGCCGAAGACGTACGGGTCGCCGCCCTTGAGCCGTACGACGGCCTTGCCCTGCTTGGCGTGTTCGATCAGGGCGTTGTTGATGGCCTCCTGGGCCATGAAGCGGCCGTACGGGATCTTCGCCGCGTCGATCACCTCGACGTGCGGGGGGAGTTCGGCGAGGAGGTCGCGCGGGCCGAGGCGGTCGGCGATGACGACGTCGGCCTCGGCGAGAAGACGGCGGCCGCGGACCGTGATCAGGTCCGGGTCGCCGGGGCCGCCGCCGACGAGGGCGACACCGGCGGCGCGGGTGCGGTGGTGGGGGGCGACGAGGGTGCCGTCCCGCAGGCCCTCCACGACCGCGTCGCGGATGGCGGCGGTGTGGCGGGGGTCGCGGCCGCGCGCGTTCAAGGTGAGGACGGCGATCGTGACGCCCTCACTGGTGCCGGTGGCCGGGGTCCATGCCGTCGCCTGGTCGGCGTCGTCGGAGCGGACGCACCAGACGCGGTGGCGCTCCGCTTCGCCCGAGGCGTGGGCGTTGGCCTCGGCGTCGCTGGTCGCGATCAGGGCGTACCAGGCTTCGGCGAGGTCGCCCTCGGCGTAGGGGCGCCGGTGCCAGGTGAGCTCGCCCGCGTCCGCCATGGCTTCCACCGACGGGGTCGCCTCGGGGGACACGAGGTGGATGTCCGCGCCCGCCGCGATCAGTGCGGGCAGGCGGCGCTGGGCGACCTGGCCGCCGCCGAGGACGACCACTCGGCGGCCGGTGAGGCGGAGGCCTACGGGGTAGGCGGGGTGTTCGGCCATGAGGTGCGGCTCCTGTTGCGGCGGTGCGGTAGCCCTGACGTGCGGATTTTACGGGGAGGGCGCGGGGGCGTCTTCGGGTGTCCGATGGCTGGGCGTGTGGCCTGGGGGGCGGGGCCGTGCACGGTCGTGCCGGCCCGCTCCGCCGAGCGGGACGCCTGGCGCGGGCTGAGCGGGGCGGTGGTGGTGCGGTGACGGTGCGACGCGGCGCCGTCAAGACGTCGTCGGCCGCCGCACCCGAGCGCAGGGCCACCCGGAACCGGAGTCCCGGGTGACCGCAGGTCTACTTCTCGGTCACCCCGGCGGAGTCGAACGTCGCCACCTCGTGCATGGCCCGTGCCGTGCTCTGTACCAGCGGCAGTGCCAGCAGGGCGCCCGTGCCCTCGCCCAGGCGGAGGTCCAGGTCGACCAGAGGGCGCAGGCCCAGCTTGTTGAGGGCGGCCACATGCCCGGGTTCCGCGCTGCGGTGGCCGGCGATGCAGGCCGCGAGGACCTCGGGCGCGATCGCGCGGGCGACCAGGGCGGCGGCGCCCGCGCTGACCCCGTCCAGGATCACCGGCGTACGCAGGGAGGCGCCGCCGAGCAGGAGGCCGACGATGGCGGCGTGTTCGAAACCGCCGATCGCGGCGAGCACCCCGATCGGGTCGGCCGGGTCCGGCTGGTGGAGTTCGAGGGCGCGGCGGACGACCTCGGTCTTGCGGGCGAGGGTCTCGTCGTTGATGCCGGTGCCGCGGCCGGTGACCTCGGCGGGGTCGGCGTCGGTGAAGACGGAGATGAGGGCGGCGGACGCGGTGGTGTTCGCGATGCCCATCTCGCCGGTGAGCAGGGCCTTGTTGCCTGCCGCCACCAGGTCACGGGCGGTCTCGATGCCCACCTCGATGGCCTGCTTGGCCTCCTCGCGGGTCATCGCGGAGCCGGTGGTCATGTCGGAGGTGCCCGCGCGGACCTTGCGGGGCAGCAGGCCGGGTGTCGCGGGCAGGTCCGCCGCCACACCCACGTCGACGACGCAGACCTCGGCGCCCACCTGCGCGGCGAAGGCGTTGCAGACCGCGCCGCCGCCGAGGAAGTTGGCGACCATCTGGGCCGTCACCTCCTGGGGCCACGGGGTGACGCCCTGGGCGTGGACGCCGTGGTCGCCGGCGAAGATCGCGACGGCCGCGGGCTCCGGGATGGGGGGCGGGCACTGGCGGGACAGGCCGGACAGCTGGGCGGAGATGATCTCCAGCATGCCGAGCGCGCCGGCCGGTTTGGTCATGCGCTTCTGCCGCTCCCAGGCCTCGCCGAGCGCCTTGGCGTCCAGCGGGCGGATCTGCGCGACGGTCTCGCCGAGCAGGTCGTGCGGCTCCTCGCCGGGCAGTGCGCGACGGCCGTACGTCTCCTCGTGGACGACCCACGACAGCGGGCGGCGCTTGGACCAGCCGGCCTGCATCAGCTCGGGCTCGTCCGGGAACTCGTCGACGTAGCCCACGCAGAGGTAGGCGATGACCTCGAGGTGCTCGGGCAGGCCGAGGGCGCGGACCATCTCGCGCTCGTCGAAGAAGCTGACCCAGCCGACGCCGAGGCCTTCGGCACGTGCGGCCAGCCAGAGGTTCTCGACGGCGAGCGCGGCGGAGTACGGGGCCATCTGCGGCTGGGTGTGCCGACCGAGCGTGTGGCGGCCGCCGCGGGTGGGGTCGGCGGTGACGACGATGTTGACCGGAGTGTCGAGGATCGCCTCGATCTTCAGTTCCTTGAACTGTTTCGCACGGCCCTTGGGGAGGGACTTGGCGTAGGCGTCCCGCTGGCGCATGGCCAGTTCGTGCATGCTGCCGCGGGTCTCCGCCGAGCGGATGACGACGAAGTCCCAGGGCTGCGAGTGGCCCACGGAGGGAGCGGTGTGCGCGGCCTCCAGGACGCGGAGCAGCACCTCGTGCGGGATCGGGTCGCTGCGGAAGCCGTTGCGGATGTCGCGCCGCTCGCGCATGACCTTCAGGACGGCCTCGCGCTCGGCGTCGTCGTAGGCGGGCGCGGCCGGGCCGGTGGACTGTCGTACGTCTTCCACGGGCGCCGTGCTCATTTCTTCCTGGTCCTGCGGGTCCTGCGGGTTCTGCGGATCCTGCGGGTCTTCCTGGTCGGCGGCCCTGGTGTCCAGGTCCTCCGCGTGCTGTACGAGTTCGGGGTCGCCCTCGCGGGGTGTGGGGACGGCGGCCACCGGTTCGGCCGCCTCCGGGGCCTCCAGTGCCTCCGGGGGGAGCGTCAAGGCCTGCGCGGGAGCCGGCGCGAGATGCGGAGTCGTCGGCACCGAGCCCTCGACCGGCACGAACTGGCCCAGGGGCTGGTCGGCGTGGGGCTGCGGGAGCGGTCCCGCCGGAGCGTCGGCGGCCACGAACCGGGCCTGCGCCTCGGGCAGTTCGGCACCCGACGGGTGGGGGGCGGTCGCGTCCGCCGAGTCGTCGGGGGCGGCCGGGGCCGAGGCCGGGGCGTCCGCGGGGATGAGCGTGGCGGCTGCGTCCGCGACGCCTTCCTGCGCGAGGGACGCGTCCGTGACGAGCTGGGGGCCCTGCGCGTCCTGGCCGGGCTGCGCGTCCGCGAGCGGCGGCAGGCACTGCTCCGGCGCGGTCGGGTCGGCTTCGCCGTGCTGGGGCGACTGCTCGGGAGTCATGGCCACGGGGGCCTCCTCGACGGGCGCCGCCCCGGCGGAGACGTCCACGGGCTGCGGGGCCTGCGCGGCGTCCGGGAAGGGGACGGCTTCGGGGACGATCTGTAGGTGCTCGGCGCCGTCGGCCGCAGGAGGCTGAACGGCGTGCTGAGCGGGGGCTTCAGGAAGCGGCACGGCTTCCTGAGCGACGGTTTCGGGGGTCGGCGCGGGGGCCGACAGGGTGTCGGCTCCGATGGTTTCGGGCTCGGCGGCGGGCTGTTCGGCGGCCGCTTCGAAGTCGGGGGCGGGCTCGGCGGGGGCGGGCTGCGGGGCGGTGGCCTCCGGCACGGGGTCGGGCTGCGGCGCGGGAGCGGGCTGCGGCGCCTGGACGAGCTCGGGGTCGACGGCATCGGGGTCGACGGCATCGGGGTCGACGGCATCGGGGTCGACGGCATCGGGCGCGGTCGGGATCTCGGGGGTCGCGGGCTCAGCCACCGGCAGGGCCTCGGCCACCGGTGCCGCCTCCGCCGCCGGGTCCGCCTCGGCCGCTACGTCGGTCTCGGCCGCCAGGTCGGTCTCGGCCACCGGGTCCGCCTCGACAGGGAGCGCGTGCTCCGGCATCGGTACCGGCTCCGCGGCGGGGGCGGGGGCAGGGGCGGCTTCCTGGACAGGAGCGGCCTGCGGTGCCGGCTCGGTGTCCGCGGGGACTTCGGCCGCGGGTACCTGCGCGGCATCGACGCCCGGCTGGCCTGGGTCGACGAGCGAGTCCGCGCCCTGCTCCGGCGTGACCTCGCCGACGAGCTCGGCGCCTTCGGCCGGCACCTCCTCCGCCGCGACGTGCTCGGCGTCCACGGCGGCAGCGGCCTCGACCACGGCGTCCGGCGTGTGCTCTTCTCCAGCGGCCGGCACGGTCACCGGCACCTGCCCGGCCTCCGGGGCCGGCGTCGCTCTGGGAACCTGCGCAACGTCGCCGCCCGGCACCGCCTCACCGGCCGGTGCGTCGCCGCCCTGCGGAGCCTGAGCGGCGTACTCGCCCTCCTGGACCTCCGCGTCCGGTACTCCGTGCCCCCCGGCGTCCTGACCTGACGGTTCCTGGGCGAGCTCGCCACCCTGGCCGTCGGGAACCGGTGCCACCGCGACGTCCTCAGTGCCGGGGGCCTCGGCGAACCCGACACCCTCGCCGGCGTCCGGCAGCTGTACGAAGCCGCTGTCGGGCATCTGTGCGAAACCGGCGGCCTGGCCGTCCGGGACCTGCTCGATCCCGGCGCTCTGCACCTCCGCGGGCTGAGGGACGACGCCGCTCCGGGCCTCCGCAGCCGCCGCGTCCGACGGGTCGCCCAGCGCCTCCGCCTCGGCAACCGTCGCCTCGACCGGCGGAGCGTCCACAACGCCCGCGGCCTGCGCGGTCGTCGCGGCCTCCGTCGCGAGGCGGGCCACCGCGGCCTGGGCCGCGCCCACCGGCTCGGGCTCGGGGCCCGGCGCCGGAACAACCGTTTCGGCAGCCGCCACCCCAGCGTGCACCGGTGCCTGGACCGCGCCCGGGACGGGGGCGGCACCCCAGGGCGTCGCGCCCTGGGGCGGCATCTCGCGGAGCTGCTGCGGGACGTCGAGGTACTCGGGGCCGCTCGTGGGCGGACCGGCATGACGTGCCGGCGCTCCGACGGCGCCACGGTCGGCGAGGGAGCGGACCGGGCTCGCGGAGGTGTCCGGGATGGGCGGGCCGAGGTGCAGCGGGCGGCGGGGCGGGACCGGCATGGATGCCGGAACGGGGTTGGGGAGGCGGACGCCGTTGAGGTCGACGGAGCCGCTGTCGCGGCCGGACATCTCGTGCGGGCCGGGCTCGTGGACCGTCTCGACCACCGGCTCCGGCGCGGGTGGGGCGACCTCGTTGCCCCAGGGGCTCTGGGCGCCCGGCAGCAGCAACAGGTCTTCGTCCTCGGCGGTGGTCTCGGAGAGGTAGGTGTACGCACCGTGCGCGGAGACGCCCGGCTGCTCCACCATGCCTGCGTTCTCCGGCAGTCCCTCGCCCGGAACCTGGCCGGTGTCGGTCATGCGTACCCCTCGCCCATCGGTTAGTGCTCCTACGGCCGGCTCACCCGGAACGGCGCACCGACCGCCCCGCAGTGAAGAACGAGCGTGCGTGCCCAGCGGCACGAACGACCCGTCGCCAAAAGACGACAAAGCCATTAACTGGCATTGTCGCGGCCGTCGCGCCATCGCGACAGCTTGATCCGCGACGGCCCGCTGTGGACTGCGCCACGTTGCGCGTCCTCCGGTTTTCGCAGTACCACACCCACCCCAAAAGGGGCGTGTTTTCCGGACATTGGCCTACGAAGCGCCGGGCGTCCGAGTGCGGTACAACGATCGGCCAGCCTACCGCGCGCAGTACGACAACAGGATCACGGGGACACGATCCGGGACGGAACAGGAATCAGGCCGTGCGGTCCGGCAGCAGGCCGCTGAGCAGGAACGCGACGCTCCGCTCGGTCTCCGTCCAGGCCCTGGTGTCGAGTTCGACGGACTGAACGAGGGCGCATTCGACCTGGTAGCCGTGCTCGGTCAGGTCGCGGCCGACGAGTTCGGCCGCGTCCCGGGTCGCGGCGTGCGTCACGATGCGCTGCGGGCGGCGGTCGGCCACGGCCGAGACCACGGCCGCTCCCCCACCGCCGACGCGGACGACGTCCGGTTCGGGCAGGTTCTCCAGGATGTGCGGGGCGGCGCCGCGCACGATCTGCACCTGCGCCCCGAGGCCGCGTGCGGCCGCCTCGGTGCGGGCGCACGCCTCCAGTTCCCGGTCGACGGCGATGACGGCCGCCCCGGCCCGTGCCGCCTCGGTGGCGAAGGCGCCACTGCCGCAGCCGATGTCCCAGACGAGGTCGCCGACGCGCGGTCCGAGCCGGGCGAGTTGGGCCGCGCGCAGCACTTCGGTCTCGCCCTCGCCGAGCCGGCCGCCGTACGCCTTCGCGGGCAGGACCCAGCCGCGCGGGCCGGTGCCCGGGTCGCGTCCGGCGATCCAGCCGCCGTCTCCAGCGCCACCCGGTCCGGCCGTTCCGCCGATGACGATGACCACGTTCGGGTCGCGCCAGATGTGGTCGGCGGCCTTGTCGGAGGTGACGACCGTGACCTGCTCGCGGTCGGTGCCCAGTTCCTCGCAGATGACGAAGGTGCGGTGGACGCCCTCCAGGAGGAGACCGAGTTCGGCGGGGCCGGCGCCGGGCGAGGTGAGGACGGCGACCTTGGTGTGGGCGCGGCACACGTTCACCGCACGGCGCAGGGTGCGTCGGTGTGCGACGACCACCTGTGCGTCGTCCCAGGGCATCCCGGCGCGGGCGAAGGCGGTGGCGACGGAGGAGACGGCGGGGACGACCTCCACCTCCAGGCCGAACTCCGGTGCGCGCAGGGTCCGTACGACTCCGAAGAAGCCGGGGTCGCCGTCGGCGAGCACGACCGCGGTGCCGCGGTGGCCGGCGACGCGGCGGGCGGCGAGGGCGACACTTCCGAGGCGGACGCGCTCGGCGCCGGGCGGCACCTCGGGGAGCGCCAGGTGGTGGGCGGCACCGGCCACCAGCGTGGCGGCACCCAGGGCGGAGCGTGCCGCGGCGGTCAGCGGCGAGCCGTCCCAGCCGATCACCGTGACCCGGTCGGCCATCGTCTCTCAGTCTCCTGGGGAGGTGCGCGGATTGTCAGGGGGAGCCCGGAGGGGGCTCGGTGAGAGTACCTGGTGAAGTCGGGCGGGTCTCGTGTCCCCCTCGTTCAGTTCCAGTCCGAGAACGACGTGAAACCGTCGGAGTCGGCCAGCTGCTCGCCCGCGCCGTCGAGGTCCTCCGGCAGGAGACTCCACACGATGAAGTCCGTGCGCACGTCGGTCCAGGTGCCGTCCTCGGTGCGGACGTGCGCTATGCAGGCGTTGCGCAGGACGCCCTCGCTGATGCAGCCGATCTTCTGGGCGACCTGCTGGGAGGCGGTGTTGTCGGCCGCCGTGCGCAACTCGATGCGCTCGAGCTTCTGGTCGCCCAGGAGCCACTGGGCGGTGGCCAGGGCGGCCTCCGAGGCGTAGCCCTCGCCGCGGGCCCAGGGGGCGATGACGTAGGACAGTTCGGTGGACCTGATGTGCCAGTTCGTCTTGCCGAGTTGGACGATGCCGACCAGGCGCTGGGTGAGGAACTCGGTGACGGCGAGGTCGAGGCCGCGGCCGGCCTCGCGTTCGGCGGGCGCGTGCTCGGTGATCCAGGTGTGGGCCGCGTCCTCGGTGAAGGGCTGGGGGACGTCGGTCCACGCCGCGACCTGCTCGTCGTTCATCATGGCGGCCAGCGCGGGCACGTCGTCCTCGTCGAGGGGACGCAGCACCAACCGCTCCGTGCTGATGGAGATGTTGGGGAAGGTGCCAGTCATGCGCCGCTCCGTAACCGTCGGGAAACCTTCAGCCTGCTGAACTGCCCAGCATGCAGCATGCAAGCACCCCGTCGCACGACGGGGCCCACTCCGTGTCATGGAGTGAGCCCCGTGCGTGGCGATACGCCGTATACGCCCCGAGCGCGGCAGTTGGGCGCTGTCGCGGCGCGCAGGCCGATCAGAAGGACGCGATGACGGACCCGGCGTACTTGTCCTGGATGAACTTCTTCACCTCGGCGGAGGTGAGGAGCTTGGCGAGCTTCTTCACGCGCGGGTCGTCCTCGTTGCCCTCCTTGACGGCGAGGAAGTTGCCGTACGGGCTGTTCTTCGCGGACTCCAGGACGAGGGCCTCCGTGGCGGGCTTCAGGTCCGCGGAGATGGCGTAGTTGCCGTTGACGACGGCGGCGTCCACGTCGTCGAGGGAGCGCACGGTCTGGGCCGCCTCGACCTCCTTGAACTTGAGCTTCTTCGGGTTCCCGACGATGTCCTGCGGGGTCGCCTCGTTGCCGACGCCGTCCTTGAGGGTGATGAGCTTGTCGTCAGCCAGCAGCTTCAGGGCGCGCGCCTCGTTGACCGCGTCGTTGGGGAGGGCGACGGTCGCACCGCTCTTCAGCTCGTCGGCGCTCTTGACCTTGTGGGAGTAGAGGCCGAGCGGCTCCAGGTGCACCGTGACGACGGGCACGATGTGGGTGCCGCGCTTCTTGTTGAAGTCGTCGAGGTAGGGCTGGTTCTGGAAGTAGTTGGCGTCCACCGAGCCGTCCTCGGTCGCCGTGTTCGGCACGATGTAGTCCTGGAACTCCTTGACCTCGAGGTCGAGGCCCGCCTTCTCGGCCAGGTTGTCCTTGACGTAGTTCAGGATCTCGGCGTGCGGGGTGGGGCTCGCGGCGACGACCAGCGGTCCGCTGGTGTCGGAGGCGGAGTCGCCCGAACCGCAGGCGGTGAGCCCGAGGGTGAGGGCTCCGGCGGCGAGGGCGGCGGTGGTGAACTTGGCGGTGTTACGCACGAAAAGTGCCTTTCCTTATGGGTGGAGCGACCCCGTGGTGGGTGTGACGGGGAAATCTGCGGGGGTGGGCGGGGGTGTTCAGGCGACCTTGCCGACCTCGGCCGTCGCCGGCTCCTTGGCCCTCAGCAGGCGCAGCCTCGGCCCGGGGCCGGAGTGCCCGGCGCGCCGGTGCAGGGAGCGGGCCGCGTAGTCGCCGGCGAACTGGATGACCGAGATGACCACGGCGAGGATCGCCACGGTGATCCACATCAGTTGGGTCTCGAAGCGCTGGTAGCCGTAGCGGATGGCGATGTCACCGAGGCCGCCGGCACCGACCGTGCCGGCCATCGCGGAGTAGCCGATGAGGGCGACGACCGTGGTCGTGGTGCTGGAGATCAGCGACGGCAGCGACTCGGGTACGAGGACCTTGCGTACGACCGTCCAGGTGTTGCCGCCCATCGACTGGACGGCCTCGACGAGTCCGCCGTCCACCTCGCGGACGGCCGTCTCGACCAGGCGCGCGAAGAAGGGGATGGCGCCGATCGCGAGCGGCACGATCGCGGCCTCACGGCCGATGGTCGTCCCGGTGATCGAGCGGGTGAAGCCCATCAGCGCGACCATCAGGATGATGAACGGCATCGAGCGGGCGACGTTCACCACCTGCCCGATGACCTTGTTGGCGACCACGTTCTGCAGGAGTCCGCCGCGGTCGGTGAGGACGAGCAGGATGCCGAGCGGAAGGCCTCCGACAACCGCGATCAGCGTGGACCAGCCGACCATGTAGAGGGTGTCCCAACACGCCTGCTCCAGCAGGGGCTGCATCTGCGACCAGGTCACTTGGCACCTTCCTTCACCAGCACGGGCTCCTGGCCCGGTTCGCCGACCACGTCGATCTGCAGGCCCTGCTCGCGCAGGAAGCCGATCGGTACGACGTTGTCCTCGTAGTGGCCCGGCAGTTCGATGCGCATCCGGCCGACCTGGAGGCCGCCGACGGTGTCGATGGCGGCGCCGAGGATCGATATGTCGATGTTGTAGGTGCGTGAGAGCTGGGAGATGACCGGCTGGGTGGCGGCCTCGCCCTGGAAGGTGACGTCGACGACGGTCCGGTCGCTGCCGGAGGCCTCGCCACCCACCGGGAACAGGGCGGCGGCCAGCTTGGAGTCCGGAGTGGCCAGCAGCTCGCTGACCGTGCCGGACTCCACGAGGCGCCCCTTCTCCATGAGGGCGGCCGAGTCGCAGATCGACTTCACGACGTCCATCTCGTGGGTGATGAGCAGGACGGTCAGGCCCAGCTGCCGGTTCAGGTCACGCAGCAGCTGGAGGATGGAGCGCGTGGTCTCCGGGTCGAGGGCGCTGGTGGCCTCGTCGGACAGCAGGACCTTGGGGTCGCCGGCCAGGGCGCGGGCGATGCCGACACGCTGCTTCTGACCGCCGGAGAGCTGGGCCGGGTAGGCCCCCGCCTTGTCGGCGAGTCCCACCAGGTCGAGCAGTTCCAGGGCCTTGCGCGAGCGGTCCCTGCCCGACTTGCCGAGGATCTCCAGCGGCAGCTCGACGTTGTCCCGCACGGTCCGGGTGGACAGCAGGTTGAAGTGCTGGAAGACCATGCCGATGCGGCTGCGCGCCCGGCGGAGTTCACGGCCGGCGCGCGGCCCGCGCCCGGCGAGGGCGGTGAGGTCCTGCCCGGCGACGGTCACCGTCCCTGCGGTGGGGCGCTCCAGGAGGTTGACGCAGCGGATGAGTGAGGACTTGCCGGCGCCGGACTGGCCGATGACGCCGTAGACCTCGCCTTCGCGGACATGGAGATCGACGCCGTCGAGGGCGGTGACCTCGCGGCCGCGGGAGCGGTCAGCCCGATAGATTTTCGTCAGGCCCGAGGTGGTGATCACGTGGGTTTCCGTCACTGTCGAGTGCAGGGCGTGGGTGTGCCCTGGCGGGTGCATTCGGTCGGGAACGCGGCACGGTTCTCGTGCGGTGGCGTGGGGAACCGGGGAGAACATGTGCGCGGGGCGGCGTCAGTCACGTACGGGCTTCACGGCGTACGGACATGCCACGGCGTCTCGCTTCGGGGCGCGAGGCTCGGGGTGGTGCGGGGGCCCTCTAGAAGGCGCACATTCGACACATACAACGAGCACCGGGCGTCATGGTCGCCTCGGTCGCAAGGGTGCGGCTGCTCGTCGTGGTCATGCGATCAGTAAAGCAGACGTACGGTCCTGACAAAGTGCCGCTGTCCGGATGCCGGACAGCGGCGGACGCGGGTCAGGCGCGGACGGAGATCTCCACTCCCCCGTCGGTGACCAGGACGGACAAGGCCGACAGGTCCTTCACCACCAGGTCGGCCTCGAGTTCGTGGGCCTGGTGGGTTGTGGTCAATGCCACGGTGGTCATACCGGCGGCGCGGCCCGCCCGCAGACCGGCCGGGGCGTCCTCGAAGACGACACAGCGGGCCGGGTCGACGCCCAGTTCGCGGGCGGCGAGGAGGTAGGGCTCGGGGTGGGGCTTGCCGTGCGTGACGTCGTCGGCGGCGATCAGGGTCTTGGGCAGGATGCCGACGGCGTCGAGGCGGGCCTCGGCGAGGCGGCGGGTGGCGGAGGTGACGACGGCCCAGCGCTCGGCGGGCAGTGCGTCGAGGAACCCCTTGGTGCCGGGCAGCAGGTGGACGCCGTCGTTCGGCACGTCCTCCACCTCCAGCTGCTCGATCCGCGCGAGGGCCTGCGGGACCACGTCGGTCGGCAACAGGTCGGCGGCTATCTCCACGGCCGGCCGCCCGTGCAGTTCGACGCGGGCGAACTCCTCGGCGGTGATCCCGTACTCCACGGCCCACCGGGTCCAGCAGCGGTCCACCGAGGCGAGGGAGGAGACGAGGGTTCCGTCGTTGTCGAACAGGAGGGCTTGGGCGTGGATCTTCATGCCCTCGACCCTACGGTGCAGGCCGGGGTCGGCGGCATCGGGTCTTTTGGCCCGTAATAGGGTCGCGGCATGCTTGCTGTCCTGACGCTGGTGACCGGCGTCGCCGCGCTTCTGCTCGCCGCGTGGTGCGGCTGGGCCGCGTACCGTGACCAGCCGACCAAGGACTGGCACTTCATCGGCATGGCCGTGGTGTCCGTACTGGCCCTGGTCCAGCTGGTGGTGGGGATCGTGCAGTTGGCGCGGGGCGAGAAGCCGGAGCAGGGCACGACGATCTTCGTGGCGTATCTGCTGGGCGCGTTCGCGTGCGTCCCCGCGGCCGGGTTCATGTCCCTGGGCGAGCGGACGCGGTGGGGGTCGGTGACGGTCGCCGCCGGCGGTGTGGTGCTGGCGGTGCTGGAGGTGCGGCTCTATGACATCTGGGGAGGCTGAGGTGGTCGTGACACAGGAGAGGCCGACGCGACTGACCAGCGGTCCGGGGACACTGCTCGTGTGGCTGTACGGCGTGATGGTCGTCGGTGCGGTGTCGCGCTCGATCTACCAGATCGCGACGGAGTTCGACCGGGCGCCGCTCGCGTACACGCTGTCCGCGCTGGCCGGTCTCGTCTACGGCTTCATCACCTACACCCTGGTGCGCGGAGGCGAGAAGGCCCGCAGGGCGGCGCTGGTGTGCTGCGCCGCCGAGCTGGTGGGCGTGCTGACGGTCGGCACCTGGACGCTGGTGGACCCCTCGGCGTTCCCGGACGCGACCGTCTGGTCGGACTACGGCATGGGGTACGTCTTCATCCCGGTGCTGCTGCCCCTGTCGGCCATCTACTGGCTGCGCAGGGCGCGAACCGCCTAGAACCTCTCAGGCGGTGGCGACGTAGGCCCCCGCCGGCTTCTCCAGGACGATCATCGGCACGCCGTCGGCGCCCTCGGACGTGCCCACCGTCTGGTATCCCACCCGGCGGTACAGCCGGAGGTTGCCCTCGCTGCGGTGGCCCGTGTGCAGGCGGAACTTCTTGGCGCCGCGCTCCTCCGCGAGGGCCGACTCGGCCGCCCGCAGGAGCCGGGCGCCGATCCCGTGGCCCTGGAGACGGGGGTGGACGCAGAGCTTGCCGATGGCGGCGGCACCGTCCTCGCTCACCGCGCCGCGTACCGAGCCGACCACCTCCTCGCCGAGCCGGGCCACGAAGACGCAGTCCCCGGCGACCTCCTCCCGGACCGAGTCCAGGCTCTGGACCAGCGGGTCGATGCGGTAGTTGCCGTACAGCGCCGCCTCACTCTGGAAGCACAGGTACTGCAGCCTGAAGATCTGCTCCGCGTCCTGCTCGGTCGCCGCCGAGATGGTCACGCTCATGCCCATGTGCGCACGCCTCCCGCTCACCTGATCGCCTGTTGTCCTCACTCCTATCCCCGTGCTCCGTGAGCCGCAACCTCCGGCGCGAGCAATCGCCGCAGACATCCCAGGCATCTGGAACGTTCCGGACCGAGACTGCCCTGTGAGATACCCAACTCCCCCGCGATCTCCCGGTAGGTGAGGTCCCTGGGCGACAGGAGGGCCGCCATCAGCCGGGGGCAGCGGCCGGGCAGCCGGCGTACGGCGTCGTGGAGGGCGCGGCGGCGGGCCGAGGCGAGGGCGAGCTGTTCGGGGGTGCGGCCGCCGTCGTCGGCCGGCTCCATGCCGTACGGCCGTTCGACCCGGGTCGTACGGCGGGTGCGGCGGGACTCGGAGCGGACGGCGCGGCGGAGCCAGCCGTGCGGGTCGGGCGGCGGGCCCTGGGTGTCCAGGTGCTCCAGGAGGCGGACCCAGACCGCCTGTTCCAGGTCGCCCGGTTCGGTACCGGTGGCATGTGCCTCGGCGAAGGCCTCGGCGGTGAGCAGGGGGCGCAGGGTGGTGACGAGGTCGTGCGTCATATGCAGGGCGACGCGGCCGCCCGGGTCGTGGGTTGCCCGGGCGGCCGGCTGTTCACCCCAACCGGTGCCGTCGGCTCAGCCGTTGACGAAGTCCTCGCGGGCCAGCAGGCCGGTGTCCGGCTGGTCGGTGAAGACGCCGTCGATGCCCGTGGCGAAGTACGTCTCGTAGAGGCCGAAGACGTCGCCGTAGGCGTCCGCGTCGGTGCCCTTGCGGAAGGCGGGCGGCAGGAAGGGGTTCTCGTTGCGCATCGTGTAGGGGTGCAGGATCAGGCCCACCTTGTGCGCGTCCGCGACGAGCGTGGTCGGCGCGGTGAGGTTGCCCGCGGAGTCCTTCGGGATGACCAGGTCCAGGGTGGGGCCGATGCCCTGGGCGTAGGAGGCGATCTCCCTGAGGCCGGCCGGCTTGACGAGGTCGGCGACCGTGCGCGGGTCGCCGGTCTCGACGAAGTCCCAGGGGCGGGTGCTCGCGCCGGACAGGAGGACCACGAGCGGGTTGTCGACCAGCTTGTTGAGGCGCTGGATGCTGGTCGGCTCGAACGACTGCAGGATGACGGGCGACTTCCACCGGTCCTTGCCGTACTTGCGCAGCAGCTTCGCCACCCGCTCCTCCAGGCCCAGGCCCAGCTTGCGGAAGTAGGTGGGGTGCTTGAGCTCCGGGTAGATCCAGACCTGCCGGCCGCGCTGACGGGTCTGCTCGTCCTGCCACCTCAGGACCTCCTCGAAGGTGGGGATCTCCCAGCGGCCGTCGTAGAGGGTGTTGTGCGGCCGGTTGGCGGGGATGCGCTCGATCGCGCGCAGCGTCTTGAGCTCGGCGAGGGTGAAGTCCTCGGTGAACCAGCCGGTGGTGGAGACGCCGTCGAGGACCTTGGTGGTCCGGCGGTCGGCGAACTCGGGGTGGTTCGCCACGTCGGTCGTGCCGCCGATCTCGGGCTCGTGGCGGCAGACGAGGTGGCCGTCCCTGGTGGGCACCAGGTCGCCCGCCTCGACGACGTGGGCCCCCATGTCGAGGGCCAGCTGGTACGAGCCGAGCGTGTGCTCGGGGCGGTAGCCGCTTGCCCCGCGGTGGCCGATGATCGTGGGCACCGGCAGGCTCTTCACGCCGCCCCGGCCGCCGTGGCCCGCGTCGGCGGCTCTGGCCGTGCCGGACAGTCCGAGGACCGCCCCTCCCGCGCCGAGCACCGCCGCGCCGAGGAGGGCCCGGCGTGCGGTGCCCTGCGTCCGTTCGTGCGACTCCTGCGACTTGCCCGATGCCTGCGTTCCCATGGCGTCTCCTGCCGTCGGCTCCTCGATGCGGGCCGATCGTAGGTGCGGGTACGTGACGGGCGGGAGACCTCGGGCGGAACACGCGGGTGACTCAGGATGTCGTATGGGAACAGATGTCTGACGGTTTGTCGGCTTCACCCCGCCGGGCGGGGGTACGCGTCCAGCAGAGGGCCCCGCGCGAGGTCCGTCACACCGTTCCGGCCGGGTTACCGCCGGGAAACGCCGTGCCACCGCAGGTAAACGAACGTCAACAGTACGTAAGACCTCGGTGAACCCGGCGCTCCCGATGTGCGCGACCCCCCGGGCCGCGAGTAATGTCCTCACCTGCACAGACTCATACAGATTCCTTGACCGTTCTCTTGACATCGGAGGGCTCGTTGTCCCGCTTCGTGCTCATCAAGGCAGTGCTCGGACCGATCATGCGCCTGATGTTCCGCCCACGGGTGGAGGGTGCGGAGCACATCCCGGGCGACGGTCCCGTCATCCTGGCCGGCAACCACCTGACGTTCATCGACTCGATGATCCTTCCGCTGGTGTGCGACCGGCAGGTCTTCTTCATCGGCAAGGACGAGTACGTCACCGGCAAGAACCTCAAAGGCCGGTTCATGGCCTGGTTCTTCATCGGCGTCGGCATGATCCCGGTGGACCGTGACGGCGGGCGCGGCGGGGTGGCCGCGCTGATGACCGGCCGCCGCGTCCTCGAGGAGGGCCGGGTCTTCGGCATCTACCCCGAGGGCACCCGCTCCCCCGACGGCCGCCTGTACCGCGGTCGCACGGGCATCGCCCGGCTCACCCTGATGACCGGGGCGCCCGTGGTGCCCTTCGCCATGATCGGCACCGACAAGCTGCAGCCGGGCGGCGCGGGCATCCCGCGCCCCGGCCGGGTCACGGTCCGCTTCGGCGAGGCGATGGAGTTCTCCCGGTACGAGGGGATGGACCGCGACCGCTATGTCCTGCGGGCGGTCACCGACTCCGTGATGACCGAGGTCATGCGGCTGTCCGGACAGGAGTACGTGGACATGTACGCCACGAAGGCCAAGGCCGCGTAGGGCGGTTACGGCACGGCCGACGGCGGGCTGCCCCTGGGGGCGGCCCGCCGTCGGCGTCTCGCGCGGCGGGCCACCGTCGGCCTCTCGCGGGGCGGGCCGCTCCACGGACGATCCGGCGCGGGGCGTCGTGGTCCAGAGGCCGCCCCCGGATCAGGACGCGCTGTCCAGCCGTTGGCCGCGCAGCAGGAACCATGCCGCGACGGCCGCCGCCAGCAGCACCACCGCGCCCACGCCGGCCGCCAGGGCCAGGCCGTCCACGAAGGAGCCGCGGGCCGCGTCCAGCAACGCCTCCGACGTCTGCGTCGGCAGGCCCTCCGCCGCCTCCACCGCGCCGCCCAGCGACTCGTGGGCCTGAGCCGGAGTGCCCGCCGGACCGGTGAAGCCGCGGTACACGCCCGTGACGATGGAGCCCAACACGGCGATACCGAGGGCGGCGCCCAGTTCGTACGCCGTCTCGGAGACCGCGGACGCGGAGCCCGCCTGCTCCTTGGGGACGGAGCCGAGGATCACGTCGGCGGTCACCGTGAAGGAGAAGCCGGCGCCGATGCCGACGACCAGGAGCGCGGCACCCAGGAGCGGGTAGCCGGTGGACTGGTCGAGCACGGCGAGGGAGGCCAGCGCGAGGCCGACGGCGGCGAGACCGCCGGCGACCACGGACCGCACCGAGTAGCGACGGGCCACGGACCCGGCCACCAGACCGGCCGCCACCGCGCCCACGGCGGCGGGCAGTTCCGCGAGGCCGGCCTCCAGCGGACCCCTGCCCTGCACGAGTTGCAGGTACTGGGAGAGGAAGAACACCAGTCCGGACAGGCCGAGGATGGTCAGCAGGTCGGCCAGGACCGCCCCGCTGAAGCCACGGTTGCCGAACAGCCGCATGTCCAGGAGCGGGGTCGGCAGGGTGAACTGGCGGCGTACGAAGCCGTACAGCGCGCCCGCTCCGACCAGGGCCGCGGCGAGCGTCTCCCCCGTGAGGCCGTGGGTGGCCGCCTCCTTGACGGCGTACACCACACCGATCATGCCGACCAGGGACAGCACCACGCTGAGCATGTCCCACGGTCCGGGACGCGGATTCCGCGACTCGGGCAGCAGCTTGACGCCGACGAGGACGAGGACCGCCATCACGGGCAGGTTGATCAGGAAGACCGAGCCCCACCAGAAGTGCTCGAGCAGGAAGCCGCCGACGATCGGGCCGATGGCCGTGCCCGCGGAAGCGGTGGCACCCCAGACGCCGACGGCGAGGCTGCGTTCGCGCGGGTCGTGGAACAGGTTGCGGATCAGGGCGAGCGTGGCCGGCATCAGGGTCGCGCCCGCGACGCCGAGCAGCGCCCGGGCGACGATCATCATCTCGGGTGTCGTGGCGTAGGCGTTGAGGACGGACACCGCGCCGAACGCCGTGGCACCGACGAGCAGGATCCGCTTGCGTCCGATGCGGTCGCCGAGGCTGCCCATGGAGACGAGCAGTCCGGCGATGACGAAGGAGTACACGTCGCCTATCCACAGCAGCTGGGTGCCGGTGGGATTGAGGTCCTCGCTGATGTAGGGGGTCGCGAGGCCGAGGACGGTCGCGTCCACGGCCACCAGCAGCACGGCGAGCACGAGGACGGAGAGCGCGAGCCAACGGCCGGGGCGCTTCACCGCCTCGGTCGTGGTCACCGGCTGCAGGGTGCTGGTCATGGTTCCTCTCTCCGTAGTGCGCCGCCGAGCAGCAGCTCGGCGATCATGTGGGTGAAGTCCTTGGGGGCGCCCTTGCCGCTCTGCACCATCCACGCGCCGGAGGCGAGCAGGCCGTACAGGGCCTCGGTCAGCCAGGCGGGGGTGAGGTCGATGCGGAACTCGCCGCCGAGCTGGCCGCGCCGGAACAGGGCGGAGATCCGGTCGTCGATGGTGGCCCAGCCCGCGTTCTGCTCCTCGCCTTCGAACAGCTGGTTCTCCGTGTAGAGGAAGGCGAGCAGACCGGCGGCGGACTCGATCCCGTGCACCAGGCGGCGCACGGCGTCCTCGGCTGGTCCGTCGTCCAGCCGGGCCGCGTCCAGGGCGGCCTCGCACTCCGCGATGCCGAGCGCCTCGAGCGCCCGCACCAGTGCGTCCCGCCCGGCGAACTGACGGTGCAGGGTGGCCCGGCTGATCCCGGCCGCCTTGGCGACCTCGTCCATGGTCGCGGTGGATTTGCGGGTCAGCAGGGCTGCGGCGCTGCGCAGTACGTGGTCACGATCGACGGCCATGAGACGACGATAACCCATGTGAGACATGACTGTCTCACCATGGGCATGGATGTCTCATGTGGGGTCGGTCTCAGGCTTTTCTCAGTGCCAGGGCAGCTGCCCGCGCTTCTCCCAGTAGGCCTGCGGGCCCTCGACCAGCGCCGCCAGCCGGCCCAGCTGGTCGTCGTCGAGGTCGACGACCGCCGCGTGCAGGTTGGAGGCGAGCTGGTTGGCGGTGGCCGCGCCGGACAGGACCACCCCCGCCCACGGCTGGCGCAGGACGAGCGCGAGCGCCACGGCGTCGCACCCCAGAGACGTCTCCTCGGCCACCGCCTTCAGGGCGTCCGGCGCGTGCGGGGCCGCGAGCCTGCCGTTGGCCATGGCCTCCTTGACGATCACCGTGAGTCCGGCGGCGTGCGCCTCGGCGAGGGCCGGAGCGGCCGAGGTCTCCAGGGCGTTGTAGGTCGACTGGACGGTACGGAACAGGGGCTCGCCGTCGACCGTGACGGCGAGCGCGGCCCGGATCGCGTCGGCCTGGGCGGGGCCGCTCGTGGAGAAGCCGACGGTCAGGCCCTGCGCGGCGGCTTCCGCCAGCCTCGCGTGGAGTTCCTTGTCGGTGAGGGCTGGGCTGTCCGGGGTCACCGAGTGGATCTGGTAGAGGTCGAGCCGGTCGCCGAGAATTGCGTCGCTCTCGGCGCGCTGCCGCTCGTAGGTGGCAAGCGTGTGGTCCTTGACCTCGTGCTGCTCGGCGTCGGTGCTCCAGGCCGCGGTGTAGGTGTAGCCCCACTTGCTGCCGACGACGATGTCGTCGACGTCGGGGCGGGCGTTGAGCCAGTCGGCGAGGAACTCCTCCGAACGGCCGTAGGAGCGGGCCGCGTCGAAGTAGCGGACGCCCTGGGCGTAGGCGGCGTCGAGGAGTTCGTGGGTGCGGGTGCGCAGCCGGTCGACGCTGCGGTTGTCCCCGAGGTCGGCGTCCCTGCCCAGGTTGATGTAGCCGGGGCGGCCGACGGCGGCCAGACCGAGGCCGATGTGGCAGGTGGGGGTCGTCGCTGTGGCCAGTCGGGCGAAGGGCATCGCGGGCTCCGTCGTGGTCGGCTCCGGTACGGCTCCTGACCAACGTAACCCGCGATGACCTTCGGTGAGGCCGGGGCGTCCAAGAGGCCGGCGGTGGGCCTCCCGGGCGGGCACGGGCGCCTCGTGGCCGGTCACCCGCGCGGCGGAGCCGCACAACTGTGCGGCTCCGCCTCCTGAGAGTGCTCAGTTCTTGGCCGTCGCCCAGGCGTGCTGGGCCGCCACGTCCGCCTTCACCTCTGCCAGCTGCACCGCCACCGCGCTCGGGGCCGTGCCGCCACGGCCGTTACGGGAGGCCAGGGCGCCCGGGACGTTGAGGACCGTCCGGACCTCGGGGGTGAGGTGGGCGGAGATCTTCGCGAACTGCTCGTCGGTGAGACCGTCGAGCTCCTTGCCCTCCGCCTCGGCGACCTTCACGCACTCGCCGGCCACCTCGTGCGCGACCCGGAAGGGCACGCCCTGCTTGACCAGCCACTCGGCGACGTCGGTGGCGAGCGAGAAGCCGGCCGGGGCCAGCTCCTCCATGCGCTCGCGGTGGACCGTGAGGGTGGCGATCATGCCGGTGAAGGCGGGGAGCAGCACCTCCAGCTGGTCGCAGGAGTCGAAGACCGGCTCCTTGTCCTCCTGGAGGTCGCGGTTGTACGCGAGCGGGAGGGCCTTGAGCGTGGCCATCAGGCCGGTCAGGTTGCCGATCAGGCGGCCCGACTTGCCCCGCGCCAGCTCCGCGATGTCCGGGTTCTTCTTCTGCGGCATGATCGACGAGCCGGTGGAGAACGCGTCGTGCAGGGTCACGAAGGAGAACTCCTTCGTGTTCCAGAGGATGATCTCCTCCGCGATCCGGGAGAGGTTGATCCCGATCATCGCCGTGATGAAGGCGAACTCCGCCACGAAGTCACGGGACGCCGTGCCGTCGATGGAGTTGCCGACGCTGCCGTGCTCGAAGCCGAGGTCCTTGGCCACCGCCTCCGGGTCCAGGCCCAGGGAGGACCCGGCGAGCGCGCCGGAGCCGTACGGCGAGACGGCGGTGCGCTCGTCCCACTGGCGCAGCCGCTCGGCGTCCCGGGACAGGGGCTGGACGTGCGCGAGGACGTGGTGGGCGAAGAGCACGGGCTGGGCGTGCTGGAGGTGGGTCCGGCCGGGCATCGCCACGTCCGGGTGGGCCTCGGCGAGACCGATCAGCGCGTCCTGGAGCTCGGCGATCAGACCGCCGATGACGCGGGCGTGGTCCCGCAGGTACATCCGGAAGAGCGTCGCGATCTGGTCGTTGCGGGAACGGCCGGCGCGCAGCTTGCCGCCGAGGTCGGGGCCCAGGCGCTCCAGCAGGCCGCGCTCCAGGGCGGTGTGGACGTCCTCGTCGGCGATGGTGCCGACGAAGGAGCCGTCGGCGACGTCCGCTTCGAGCTGGTCGAGGCCCGCGAGCATCCGGGTCAGCTCGTCCTGGGTGAGCAGCCCCGCCTTGTGCAGCACGCGCGCGTGGGCACGCGAACCGGCGATGTCGTAGGGCGCGAGCCGCCAGTCGAAGTGGACGGACGCGGACAGCTTCGCCAGGGCCTCGGCGGGACCGTCGGCGAAACGGGCGCCCCAGAGCCGTACGTCACCGCTGTTGCTGCTCACTTGCGTTGCTCCTAGAGAGGTGTGGATGTGACCGGTGACCTTTATAGGCCTTGAGGCCGCATGAGGCCGCCATGAGGCCTGTGCGAGGGCCTGCGCGAGAGGCCTCTGCGAGAGGCCCTAGGCCAGGTCGCGCCTGGCCGCGATCTTCGACGACAGGCCGTAGATGTCGATGAAGCCCTTGGCCGCGGCCTGGTCGAAGGTGTCGCCCGAGTCGTACGTCGCCAGGTTGAAGTCGTACAGCGACGACTGGGAGCGCCGGCCGGTGACGACCGCGCGGCCGGCGTGCAGGGTCATCCGGATGTCACCGGTGACGTGCTGGTTGGCCTCGTTGACGAAGCCGTCCAGGGCGCGCTTGAGCGGGGAGAACCACTGACCGTCGTAGACCAGTTCGCCCCAGCGCTGCTCGACCTGCCGCTTGTAGCGGGCGAGTTCGCGCTCGACGGTGACGTTCTCCAGCTCCTGGTGGGCCGTGATCAGGGCGATCGCGCCCGGGGCCTCGTACACCTCGCGGGACTTGATGCCCACCAGGCGGTCCTCGACCATGTCGATCCGGCCGACGCCCTGGGCACCGGCGCGCTCGTTGAGCTGCTGGATGGCCTGCAGGACGGTGACGGGCCTGCCGTCGAGGGCGACCGGGACGCCCTCCTCGAAGGTGATGATCACCTCGTCGGCCTCACGCGGGGTCGCCGGGTTCGAGGTGTACTCGTAGACGTCCTCGATCGGGGCGTTCCAGATGTCCTCCAGGAAGCCCGTCTCGACCGCGCGCCCGAAGACGTTCTGGTCGATGGAGTACGGGGACTTCTTGGTGGTCGCGATCGGGAGGTTCTTCTCCTCGCAGAAGGCGATCGCCTTGTCCCGCGTCATCGCGTAGTCGCGGACCGGGGCGATGCACGTCAGGTCGGGGGCGAGGGCGACGATGCCGGCCTCGAAGCGGACCTGGTCGTTGCCCTTGCCGGTGCAGCCGTGGGCGACCGTGGTGGCGCCGTGCTTGTGGGCGGCGGCGACGAGGTGCTTGACGATCGTCGGCCGGGAGAGCGCGGAGACCAGCGGGTAGCGGTCCATGTAGAGGGCGTTGGCCTTGATCGCCGGGAGGCAGTACTCCTCGGCGAACTCGTCCTTGGCGTCGGCGACTTCGGCCTCCACGGCACCGCAGGCGAGCGCGCGCTTGCGGATGACGTCCAGGTCCTCGCCGCCCTGGCCGACGTCCACCGCGACGGCGATGACCTCGGCGCCCGTCTCCTCGGCGATCCAGCCGATGGCGACGGAGGTGTCCAGGCCGCCTGAGTAGGCGAGTACGACGCGCTCGGTCACGGGATGCTCCTCATGGTGCCTTCACTGACATGCATGAGTATGCAGTGGTCTGCATGATTCGTCAATCTCGGTCGGGTCATCACGAATTTGAAGATCCTTTGAACACGGGAAACCGCTTACCCGTACCTCTCGCCGAACGCAGGCGCCGCGTTCGTCAACGACGAGACCCCCCGACCCGAGTGAGGCATCCCCATGTCCAGGGCTCTTCCGAAGTACAACAAGCGCCGCGTCACGCTGATCGGCGGCGCCGCCGCGGTGGCGCTGACCGGTGCGGTCATCGCCGGCACCGCCCTCGCCGGGGAGCCGGGCAGCTCGAAGAGCAGCGCCACCAACGCCCGGACGCTGGCCGGCCCCGGCACGATCAGCTGCCCGGACGTGGCCTCCCAGCTGCCCGCGATCCCGGCCTCCGCGCAGGCCGAGGTCGACCGCAACCTCACCCAGCTCCAGACCCAGATCGCCGAAGCCAACAAGCGCCTCGTCGACACCGTCGGCCAGGGCGGCCCCAACTTCGTCCAGAACGCCATCCTCGGCCCGCTGGAGGACAAGCGCGTCGCCGCCATCAACCGCATCGCCACCTCCATCGGCCGCACCGCCGAGAAGCCCCAGGGCCTCGACGCCCTCGCGCCCTGCGCCCTGAACGCGGACGGCGCCGCGGGTGAGGAAGCGGGCGCCGGCGAGGAGGCCGGCGCGGGCGAGGAGGCCGGCGGTGAGGTCGAGGCCACCCCGAGCGAGACCGCCGCGGGCGAAGCCGGCGGGGAGGAGGCCGGCGGGGACGCCGGCGAGGCGGGCGACACCGGTGAGGCCGGCGCGGTGGGCACGATCAGCTGCCCGGACGTGGCCTCCCAGCTGCCCGCGATCCCGGCCTCCGCGCAGGCCGAGGTCGACCGCAACCTCACCCAGCTCCAGACCCAGATCGCCGAAGCCAACAAGCGCCTCGTCGACACCGTCGGCCAGGGCGGCCCCAACTTCGTCCAGAACGCCATCCTCGGCCCGCTGGAGGACAAGCGCGTCGCCGCCATCAACCGCATCGCCACCTCCATCGGCCGCACCGCCGAGAAGCCCCAGGGCCTCGACGCCCTCGCGCCCTGCGCCCTGAACCAGTGACATGACAGACGTCCGTGGCCGCCCCGGGTACCGCCCGGGGCGGCCACGGACGTCTCCCCGCGAGTGGATGCCATAATTCCTTAGACAAACAAACGACCTGCGTCCATAATGGTCGGACATGGGAACGACCTACGAGCGCATCGACGGCAGACTCCGCACGTTCATCGAGGAGCAGCCGGTCTTCTTCACCGCGTCCGCCCCGCTCTCCGGCGACGGCACGGTGAACCTCTCCCCCAAGGGCCTCAAGGGATCCTTCGTGATCCTCGACGAACTCACGGTGGCCTACCTCGACTTCGCCGGCTCCAACGCGGAGACCGTCGCCCATCTGCGGGAGAACGGCAGGATCACTTTGATGTGGTGCGCCTTCCAGGGCCCGCCGAACATCGTGCGGGTGCACGGCAGGGGCGAACCGGTCTTCCGCGACGACCCGCGCTTCGGTGAGCTGCTGACCCACTTCCCGGACATCGACCCGAAGCCGCACGGGCTGCGCGCGATCATCGTCGTTCGGGCCGAACTGATCCGGGACTCCTGCGGGTTCGCGGTGCCGTACATGTCCTACGACTCGGACCGGGAACTGCACGGCAAGCGCTTCGGGCGCGAGGACGACGAGTCGCTGAGCGAGTACTTCGCCGGCAAGGACCACATCGCCACCAGCCTGGACGGACTGCCCGGACTCCCCCTGCCGCTGCGCCCGATCTAGCCTCGTCCGTCCGACGCGGCCCTGCGCGGGCCCTGAACGGCTCACCCGGGCTGCCGTCGCCGCCCTCTGCCTCTACGGTCTGGGCCATGCGCCCTGGTGTAGTAGCCGCCCTCCTGTCCCTGTCCCTCCTGGGGCTCGGTGCCGCGCCCACGGCCGACCCGCCGCTGCCCGCGAGGATGGCCGACACCGGGGGCGGCACCCAGCTCGTCACCGCGGTGGCCGCCCGGACCGGCTCGACCTCGGGCACGGTGACCTGGTGGGACCGGCGCGACGGCGGGTGGGTGAGGACCGGCTCCGCGAAGGCCCGCTTCGGGGCCAGGGGGCTGGTCGAGGGCACCTCCCGTCGGCAGGGCACGAACACCACCCCGACAGGGCTGTACGAGTTGCCGTACGCCTTCGGGATCAAGGCGGCGCCGAAGGGGACGACGTACAAGTACCGCCCCGTGCGCGAAGGTTCCTGGTGGTGCCAGGACAACGACTCGCGGTCCTACAACCGCTGGGTCGAGCCGCGTCCCAGGCACTGCGCGGCCGCCGAGGCCGAGCGGCTGATCTCGTACCGGACGCAGTACGCGTACGCGATGGTCATCGGCTTCAACTACGCCGAGCCGGTGCGTGGACGCGGCGCCGGCATCTTCCTGCATGTCGACGGGCGTGGGGCGACGGCCGGTTGCGTCTCGGTCCCGTCGGACGCCATGCGGCGGATCCTGAGGTGGGCGCGGCCCGGGGCCGAGCCGCACATGGCGATCGGGACGGCGGGCGGGGCCACCGCGATCACCCGGTACTGAGGCGGTGCCCGGGTGCTGAGTTACCGCCAGTCACACCGGTCCGCACCGGACTCGGGAGGCGGCTGAACACACGGGCGTCGCGGCACGTATGAGTGGACCAAGGGACCAAGCCCCCCTTGCCCCGCTCCCGGAGGAACCGTGACCACGACGCTCGCAGGCGGCCGCGCCGCCCGCCGCCAGACGATGCGCCGCATCCGCCCGCGCCGCTCCCCGGCGACCCTGCTGCTGCTGGCCGTGTGGGCCGGCGCCGCGGGCGTGCTGTGGCTGTGGTGGGCCAACACTCCGTCGATCAGCGACAACAACGGCAAGATCCTCAACGCGGGCCGGATCACCGGTCTGCTCGCGGGGTACCTGATGGCGCTGGTGGTGCTCCAGATGGCCCGGGTGCCCGCGCTGGAGCGGCGGGTGGGCTCCGACCGGGTGGCGCGGTGGCACGCGATGAGCGGCCGCTACACGCTCTGTCTGACCGTGGCCCACGTCTTCCTGATCATGTGGGGCTACGCCCTCCAGGCGGGCAAGGGCCTCGGCGACATCGTCCAGCAGACCATGGACTCCATCAACCAGCTGCCCGACATGGGCAAGGCGGCCATCGGCACCGGCCTGCTGTTCGTCATCGGGCTGATCTCCATCGGACCGGTCCGGCGCCTGATCCCGTACGACACCTGGTACCACGTGCACCTGCTGACGTACGCGGCGGTGTTCCTGACCTTCTGGCACCAGCTCACCACGGGCAACGAGTTCGCCGTCGAGCCGGTCGCGAAGACCGTCTGGTACGGGCTGTACGGGTCGGTCACCGCCCTGGTGGTCTGGTACCGGATCCTCACCCCGGTCCGGCTGAACCTGCGGCACCGCATGTACGTCGTGGCGGTGATCGAGGAGACGCCGGGCATCGTGTCGGTGCTGATCGGCGGCCGGAAGCTGCACCGGATGGGCGCGGAGGCGGGGCAGTTCTTCCGCTGGCGGTTCCTGGCGCCGGGCATGCGGTTCAGCTCGCACCCGTACTCGCTGTCGGCGGCGCCCCGCCCGGACATGCTGCGGATCACGGTGAAGGCGATCGGCGACCACAGCGAACGGCTGCGCGAGCTGACGCCGGGCACCAAGGTGTGGGCCGAGGGGCCGTACGGCGCGCTGACCGCCTCCCGCCGCAGTCGCGGCAAGGTGCTGCTGGTCGCCGGCGGCGTCGGGATCACCCCGATGCGGGCGCTGTTCGAGACGCTGCCCGGCGGGACCGGCGACATCACCCTGCTCTACCGGGCCAACAGCACCCAGGACCTGGCGCTGTGGGACGAGCTGGCGACGATCGCCGACGAGCGCGGGGCCCGGCTGATGTACGCGGTGAACAGCCCGGAAGGGGAACGTCCCGACATCTCGGCCGAGCGGCTGCGGCAGAAACTGCCGGACATCGACGACCACGACGTGTTCATGTGCGGCCCGCCCGGGTTCGCGCAGTCCGTGTACGAAGCACTGCGCGGGGCGGGCGTACCCGCCCGCCGCATCCATCACGAGTCGTTCGAGATGTGAGCGACGGACTTCAGGAGCTGTAGAAGCGATGAGGAAGAGTCACCCCGTCCGACGTGTCGTGCTCGCGACCGCCGCCACCGTCTCCGGTGTCGTGCTGCTGCTGTCGCTGAAGCCGTCCGACCCGGGCTCCGCGTCGGCCGCGGGCAACGGGGCCGTCCCGCCGGCCGCGTCGGCCCAGGGCGGCGCCCAGGCCGCCGGCACCGGCATGGTCACCGGGGACGCGGCCCAGACCCAGTACGGCGCGGTCCAGGTCCGGCTGACCGTGGCGGGCGGCAAGATCACCAAGGCCGAGACCGTCCAGGCCCCCAAGGGCGGCCAGAGCGACCAGATCACCGCCAACGCCGTACCCAAACTCAACCAGGCGACGGTGGCCGCGCAGAGCGCGGACATCGACGCGGTGTCCGGCGCCACCTACACCAGCGCCGGCTACAAGAAGTCGCTGCAGTCGGCCATCGACAAGGCGAACGCCTCGGCCGACACCGGGGCGGGTGCCGCGGAGGGTTCGGCCCAGGCGCGGACCGTGACCGGGGACGCGGCCAAGACCCAGTACGGCGCGGTGCAGGTCCGCATCACGGTGGCGGGCGGCAAGATCACCAAGGCCGAGACCGTCCAGGCCCCCAAGGGCGGCCAGAGCGACCAGATCACCGCCAACGCCGTACCCAAGCTCAACCAGGCCGCCGTCGCGGCCGGCACCGCCGACATCGACGCGGTCTCCGGCGCCACCTACACCAGCGCCGGCTACAAGCAGTCCCTCCAGTCCGCACTCGACAAGGCGAACGCCTCGGCGGGTTCCGGGTCGGGAGCGGCGGCGGAGGACTCGGGCGGCGCCCAGGCCGCCAAGACCGTCACCGGCACCGCCGCCCAGACCCAGTACGGCGCCGTCCAGGTCCGCATCACGGTGGCGGGCGGCAAGATCACCAAGGCCGAGACCGTCCAGGCCCCCAAGGGCGGCCAGAGCGACCAGATCACCGCCAACGCCGTACCCAAGCTCAACCAGGCCGCCGTCGCGGCCGGCACCGCCGACATCGACGCGGTCTCCGGCGCCACCTACACCAGCGCCGGCTACAAGCAGTCGCTGCAGTCGGCCCTGGACCAGGCCGGTGGCTGACACGGTGGCCGACTCGGCACAAGCTCCCGCCGCGGTACGTCATGCGGAGGAGGTCATGGGGACGGTCTTCTCCTTTGACGTCCGCGGCGGGGACCCCGAGGCCGTCCACAGCGCGCTGCGCGAGGCGGTCGCCGGACTGCACCGGGTCGACGCGGTGTTCAGCACCTACCGCGACGAGAGCCAGATCTCCCGGCTGGCCCGCGGTGAGCTGAGCGTCGAGGAGTGCGACCCGATGGTCGCCGAGGTGCTGGAACTGGGCGCCGAGGCCGAACGGGCCAGCGACCACTGGTTCAGCATGCGCTACGAGGGACGCCTGGACCCGACCGGCATCGTCAAGGGCTGGGCGGTGGAACGCGCGGCCCGGCGGATGGCCGAGGCGGGGGCGAGCGGCGTGAGCGTCAACGGCGGCGGGGACGTACAGCTGTTGGGCGTGCCCGGCCCGCAACGCCCGTGGCGGATCGGCGTGTCGGACCCGCTGCGCCCGGGCGGGCTGGCGGCGGTGGTCTCGGCGGCCGGCGCGGCCGAACTGGCCGTGGCCACCTCCGGTACGGCCGAACGCGGCGCCCACATCGTCGACCCCCGCACCGGCCGCTCGGCGGTCACCGACCTGGTCGCCGTGACCGTGGTGACCCCCTCCCTCACCTGGGCGGACTGCTGGGCGACAGCGGCCTTCGCCATGGGCTCGCGAGAGGGCCTGAGCTGGCTGGAGTCCCTGCCGGACGTCGAGGCCCTGCTCATCACCGCAGGCGACGAGGTGAGGTGCACCCAAGGCCTGGCTTCCCGACTGGGGTGACCGAGCTCGTCCGAGGTGCGCGGGGAACCGCACGACCGGCCCCCACGCACCCGTACCCGACCTGCCGGGCGTTCAGTGCCCGTTCTGAGCCAGCCGCAGCAGATGATCGGCCAGCGCCTGACCACCCGTCGGCTCCCTGCTGATCAGCAGCAACGTGTCGTCCCCCGCGATCGTCCCCAGGATGTCGTGCAACTCGGCCTGGTCAATGGCCGAGGCCAGGAACTGCGCGGCCCCCGGCGGGGTCCGCAGGACCACCAGGTTCGCCGAGGCCTCCGCGGAGATCAGCAGCTCCGCCGAGAGCCGACGCATCCGCTCTTCCTTGGCCGACTCCCCCAGCGGCACGCGGGGCGTACGGAAGCCCCCCTCGCTCGGCACCGCGTAGATCAGGTCGCCGTCGTTGTTGCGGATCTTCACCGCGTTCAGCTCGTCGAGGTCTCGGGAGAGCGTCGCCTGAGTGACGCTCAGTCCGTCATCGGCGAGCAGCTTCGCCAACTGGCTCTGGCTGCGCACCGGTTGCCGGTTGAGGATGTCCACGATCCGGCGGTGGCGTGCGGTGCGGGTCTGCGGTACGGCAGGCCCTGCGGTCTGCTCGTGATCCTGCGCCTGGCTCATCGTCGTCTCATTCTCCGGATCATCGGTCCCCCTCGGCCCCGTCCAGGATGCCGGGCAGCGCCTGGAGGAGCGCGTCCACCTCGTCGTCGCCGAGGTTCAGCGGTGGCATCAGCCGTACGACATCTGGGGCGGGCGCGTTCACCAGGAACCCGGCGTCCTGAGCCGCCTGCTGCACCTTCGGCGCGAGCGGCTCCGTGAGCACGATACCCAGGAGGAGGCCCGCGCCCCGGACATGGGCGATCAACGGGTTCCCGAGCGACTCGATTCCTTCGCGCAGCTTCTCGCTCTGCCGCTTGACGTTCTCCAGCAGCCCCTCGGAGGCGATCGTCTCCAGGACCGCGAGTCCGGCCGCGCAGGCGATCGGGTTGCCGCCGAAGGTCGTGCCGTGCTGGCCCGGCCCGAGCAGCTCTGCGGCCCGCCCGAAGGCGACGGTGGCGCCGAGCGGCAGCCCGCCGCCGAGGCCCTTGGCGAGGGTGACGACGTCCGGCAGGACGCCCTCGTGGGCCTGGTACTCGAACCAGTGGCCGGTCCGCCCGATCCCGGTCTGCACCTCGTCGAGGACCAGCAGCGAGCCGGTGGCGGCGGTGATCGCCCGGGCGGCCTTGAGGTAGCCGGCCGGGGGCACCACGACCCCGTTCTCGCCCTGGATCGGCTCGATGATGACGAGGGCCGTCTCGTCGGTGACCGCGGCGGCCAGCGCCTGCGCGTCGCCGTAGGGCACGTGCGTGACGTCACCGGGCAGCGGGAGGAACGGCTCCTGCTTGCCGGGCTGGCCGGTGAGCGCGAGGGCGCCCATGGTCCGGCCGTGGAAGCCGCCGCTGGTGGCGACCATGTGGGTCCGCCCGGTCAGCCGCCCGATCTTGAAGGCGCCCTCGTTGGCCTCGGCGCCGGAGTTGCAGAAGTACACCTTGCCGTCACGGCCGAAGTGCTGCAGGAGCCGTTCGGCGAGGACGACGGGCGGTTCGGCGATGAAGAGGTTCGAGACGTGGCCGAGGGCGGCGACCTGGGTGCTGACCGCCTCGACGATCGCCGGGTGGGCGTGACCGAGCGCGTTGACCGCGATGCCGCCGACGAAGTCGAGGTACTGCTTGCCGTCGGCGTCCCACAGCCTGGTGCCCGCACCACGTACCAGGGGCAGTCGCGGGGTGCCGTAGTTGTTCATGAGCGAGCCCTGCCAGCGCTGGGTCAGCTCTTCGTTCGTGGTCATACGGCGTCCCCCTGTTCGGCGTCGGCCACGACCATCGTGCCGATGCCCTCGTCGGTGAAGATCTCCAGCAGGATGGAGTGCTGGACCCGCCCGTCGATGACCCGGGCCGTGGTGACGCCGTTGCGTACGGCGTGCAGGCAGCCCTCCATCTTCGGGACCATGCCGGAGCTCAGGTCCGGCAGCAGCTTCTCCAGCTGGGAGGCGGTGAGGCGGCTGATCACCTCGTCGCTGTGCGGCCAGTCCTCGTAGAGTCCCTCGACGTCCGTGAGGACCATGAGGGTTTCGGCGTCCAGAGCAGCAGCGAGTGCCGCAGCCGCCGTATCAGCATTGACGTTGTAGACATGTCCGTCGTCCTGGCTACGGGCGATCGACGAGACGACCGGGATCCGGCCGTCGGCGAGCAGTGCCTCGATGGCGCCCGTGTCGATCGCGGTGATCTCGCCCACCCGCCCGATGTCGACCAACTCCCCGTCGATCTCGGGCTGGTGCTTGGTGGCGGTGATGGTGTGCGCGTCCTCGCCGGTCAGTCCGACGGCGAGCGGGCCGTGCTGGTTGAGCAGTCCGACCAGCTCACGCTGCACCTGTCCGGCCAGCACCATCCGGACGACGTCCATGGCGTCCTCGGTGGTGACCCTGAGGCCCGCCTTGAACTCGCTGACGATGCCGTGCTGGTCGAGGGCGGCGCTGATCTGCGGGCCGCCCCCGTGCACGACGACGGGCCTGAGGCCGGCGTGGTGCAGGAAGACGACGTCCTGGGCGAACGCGGCCTTGAGATCCTCGTCGATCATGGCGTTGCCGCCGAACTTGATGACGACGGTCTTGCCGTTGTGCCGGACCAGCCAGGGCAGGGCCTCGATGAGGATCTGTGCCTTGGGGAGCGCGGTGTGCTTGCGAGTGGTGCTCATGAGGAGTACGCGCTGTTCTCGTGGACGTAGTCGGCGGTGAGGTCGTTGGTCCAGATGGTGGCCGTCTCGGCGCCGGCGGCGAGGTCGGCGACGATGTGCACCTCGCGGTAGCGCATGTCGACCTTCTCGCGGTCCTCGCCGACGCTGCCGTTCTTGCACACCCACACGCCGTTGATGGCGACGTTGAGCTGGTCGGGGTCGAAGGCGGCCCGGGTGGTCCCGATCGCGGAGAGCACCCGGCCCCAGTTGGGGTCCTCGCCGTGGATGGCGCACTTGAGCAGGTTGTTGCGGGCGATGGAGCGGCCCACCTCGACGGCGTCGTCCTCGGTCGCGGCGTTGATCACCTCGACCTTGATGTCCTTGCCGGCGCCCTCGGCGTCCCGGATCAGCTGCTGACCGAGGTCGTCGCAGACCGTGCGCACGGCTTCGGCGAACTCCTCGTACTCCGGGGCGACTCCGGCCGCGCCGGAGGCCAGCAGGAGGACGGTGTCGTTGGTGGACATGCAGCCGTCGGAGTCGACGCGGTCGAAGGTGACCCTGGTGGCGGCGCGCAGCGCCCGGTCCAGGGTCGCGTTGTCGAGGTCGGCGTCGGTGGTGAGGACGACCAGCATGGTGGCGAGGCCGGGGGCGAGCATGCCCGCGCCCTTGGCCATGCCGCCGACGGTCCAGCCGTCCTTGGTGACGACGGACGTCTTGTGGACGGTGTCGGTGGTCTTGATGGCGATGGCGGCCTTCTCGCCGCCGTGCTCGCTGAGGGCGCCCGCCGCCTGCTCGACTCCCGGCAGCAGCTTGTCCATCGGGAGCAGGACGCCGATCAGCCCCGTCGACGCGACGGCGACCTCGACCGCGCCCAGACCGAGCACCTCGGCTGCCTTCTCGGCGGTGGCGTGCGTGTCCTGGAAGCCCTTCGCTCCCGTACAGGCGTTGGCGCCACCGGAGTTGAGGACCACGGCGGAGACCTGGCCGGCCTTGAGGACCTGCTCGGACCACAGGACGGGCGCCGCCTTGACACGGTTGGAGGTGAAGACGCCGGCGGCGGCGCGGCGGGGCCCGGTGTTGACCACGAGGGCCAGGTCCGGGTTGCCGTTCTCCTTGATTCCGGCGGCGATGCCCGCGGCCTGGAACCCCTGTGCTGCCGTGACGCTCACGGTGCGACTCCGATCGTGGAAAGACCGAGCTCCTCGGGGAGCCGGAGGGCGATGTTCATGCTCTGGACGGCACCGCCCGCGGTGCCCTTGGTCAGGTTGTCGATGGCGCTGATCACGATGACGCGGCCGGCGGCCTCGTCGTAGGCGACCTGCACCTGGACGGCGTTGGAGCCGTAGACGGACGCCGTGGCGGGCCACTGGCCCTCGGGTAGCAGGTGGACGAAGGGCTCGTCGGCGTAGGCCTTGTCGTAGGCGGCCCGCAGGGACTCCCGCGTCACTCCCGCGGTGGCCTTCGCGCTGCAGGTGGCGAGGATGCCGCGGGGCATCGGCGCGAGGGTCGGGGTGAAGGAGACGGAGACCCGCTCCCCGGCGGCCGCGCTGAGGTTCTGGATCATCTCGGGGGTGTGCCGGTGGACACCGCCGACGCCGTACGGCGACATGGAGCCCATGACCTCACTGCCCAGCAGGTTCGGCTTGGGTGCCTTGCCCGCGCCGGAGGTCCCGGACGCGGCGACGATCACGGCCTCCGCCTCGGCGAGCCCGGCGGCGTACGCCGGGAAGAGCGCGAGGGAGACGGCGGTCGGGTAGCAGCCGGGTACCGCGATGCGCTTGGACCCCTCCAGCGCGGCGCGGCCACCCGGCAGTTCGGGAAGGCCGTACGGCCAGGTACCGGCATGCGGGGAGCCGTAGAACCGCTCCCAGTCACCGGCGTTCGCGAGCCGGAAGTCGGCCCCCATGTCGACCACGAGGACCTCCGGGCCGAGCTGTTCGGCGACGGCCGCGGACTGCCCGTGCGGCAGCGCGAGGAAGACGACGTCGTGTCCCGCGAGGACGTCCGCGGTGGTCTCCTGGAGCACGCGGTCGGCCAGCGGCAGCAGGTGCGGCTGCAGCGCGCCGAGCCGCTGCCCGGCGTTGGAGTTGCCGGTCAGGGCGCCGATCTCGACCTCGGGGTGCGCCAGGAGCAGACGCAGGAGCTCTCCGCCCGCGTATCCACTCGCTCCGGCCACTGCCGCACGTACCGCCATGGGTTCCACCCTCCTCGTAATGGCATGACTATACGTTTCGATGCACGTTTATGCAATCTGATTCAGGTACCCGACGGTCACGTGGGGCCGGTTCGCACGTGGTCCTACCCTGCCGGTCATGGGGAACACTTTCGGGGCCGGGGACGACCATCCGGCGATCATGACGCAGCGCCGGGTCGGCGGGTCTGACGGCCCGGACGACGCCTCAGTCGGCGATCATCCGCTGCCCCCGCTCCCCGTTGCGCTCCCGCTGACGGCGTACGACGTACCGGCCGGGGGCGAGGCCGGTGGCGCCGTGCTCGGGGTGGATGAGGTAGGCGACCTCGCGGACGTCGACGACCACGAGGGCGAGTCGTGTGTCGTCGAAGACATGCGGGGTCCACAGGCAGGTGCCGGGGTCCGCGACCAGGGAGTGCGGGTTGCCTCCGGCGGCACTGCGCAGCAGTTCGATGCCGGCGGCGGGGACCTCCTGCCACTGCACGTACGCCGCCAGCCGCACGGAGTCGGCGACGAACGCGAACGGGACGACGATCAGGTCGCCCTGGGCCTGGAGGCCGTCGACGACGGGGACGGCGACCTGCCGCTCCAGGTGGTCGAGGACGCCGAGGCCGGTACGGGCGGTCAGGTCCGACAAGGTCGTGGTCATGGGCGTGGACATGGGCTTCACCTCTGGGTTCTCGGTTGGCGTGGGTGTGGTGCGGGGGTCTGCCTCAGGTGCGGCGCACGAGCCGCGCGTACTGTCCACCGGACAAGCCGTAGGTCCAGCCGGCCGCCGCGACCGGGTCGTCCAGGTGCCCCGGGACGCCCAGGCCGTAGCGTCGGCGGGTGCCGTCCGGTTCGACGGAGCCGTTGACGGTGAGCAGCAGACGCGCGGGGCGGCGCCAGAGGGCGAGCGGGACGTCGTAGAGCTGGAGTCGGGAGCCGGGGTTGCCGGGGTCGTCGGCCGTGGCGACGAGCCGGAGTGAGGCCTGTTCGATGTACGCGGCCCAGCCGAGCCGCTCGATGGCACTGCGCCGCACCTCGACGTTGCGCTCGGCGTGGATGCGCTCGACCGTCGGCCCCGTGACGACCCATTCGGGCACGGGTGTGCCGTGCAGGACGTGCAGCCGGGTGCCGTCGGTGAACCGTACGGCGGGGCCGTCCATCCGGTGCAGCCGCAGTTCCGCGCCGAACGCGGAGAGGCGTTCGGTGTGGAGTTCGGCCGGGCGCTCGGCCATCACGCAGACGCCGTCGCCTGCCCACCACCAGCCCGTGGACCGGGCAAGGTCCGTCCAGAGTCCGAGCTGCCGGACGTCCTCCTCGTGGTAGCGGGCGACTCCGAGCCGGGCCCGGGCGTCGTAGGCCGCGATCCAGTACGCGTCGTGTTGTCCGTGCCAGGTCAGGCCGAGCGCGTCGGTGTCGGTGGGCAGGAGGGCGGTGCGCAGCGGGGCCCGGACGGCGTCTCGCAGGCTCGCGGTCAGCGGTCCGTCGAGCAGGCCGCGCAGCACGGTGTCCCAGGAGGCACCGGCGGCGAGCGCCGCTTGCGGGGTGGGGCGGGTGCCGCCCGGGTCGGCGACGGATTCCAGGCCCCGTTGGCGGGGAGGGCGTCGCAGCCGTGTGTCCATGCGGTCCCGCAGCTCGGCGGCCAGGGAGGCCAGCCGCGCGGCCACCGGCCAGCCGGGGCCGCCCGGCAGCGCGTCGGCGGCCCGTAGGCCGGCCGGGCTGAACCTGCCCGGGCTGTCCAGGACCGTGCGGACCGCGGCGGCGGGCGAGGGTACCCAGACGAACCGGGGTGGTGAGCTGCCGAGCAGGCGGTACAGATCGGTCACGGCCGCCTGGGCCGTGGCCCGGTCGGCCGGGCGGGTGGAGAGTGCGTCCCTCAGCCAGTCGTCACACAGGGCGCGGGCCGAGGCCTCCCACTCCTGGAAGGAGCGGGGACGAGCGGTCACGGGGCTCACCGGAGGACTTCGAGGTCCGCCTTTCGCATCATCATGCGGAGATCGTGACACCGACGCCGGCAGTGGGCAAGCGAGTTATCGGCTGCCTGTGTCTCCTGCTGGAAGCCGGGGTGGGGGCCGGGATGGAGGCCGCCGCCCTCGGACGGCGGCCCCCACGATTCCGGCTACCGCTGCCTGATCCTCAGGAAGGTGATCGAGTTCGCCGGGAAGGTGTACGTGAACCGGTCGGAGACTCCTTCGTAGGTGGACGACACCGGTGCCACCGCGGTGGCCGTCTCGGTGTTCACCGCGTCCGGCGCGGCGGCCAGCGTGGTGACCTTCGCCCGGGAGCGGACCTTGGCACCGCCGAGGTCGATCGCCGTACGGGCGGCCGAGGACTGGGCGTTGACGACCTTGACGATCAGGTCACCGGTCTTCCTGTCCTTGGTGACGACCTGCCGGAACGGCTCGGCCGGCTTGTCGTCGGTGAAGCTGCCCCATTCCTGACCGTCGAGGTAGAGGGTGACCTGCCGGCCCCGCACCTTGACGTCGATGTCGTAGGCGCGGCCGGTCTCGACCGAACCGGCCTTGGACAGGAGCGTCGACTTGCCGCCGTCCACGGCCTGTTCGACGGCGGACTGGGTGTTGTTCCAGCCGCCCAGGTTCCACCAGTAGTAGTTCCCGGTGTCCTTGACTCCGAAGGCGACGAGGAAGCCCTCCTTGCCGGCCTTCTTGGTGGCCTTCACATGCAGGTCGTAGTCGTGCCAGGACGGGTCGCCGGCCGAGACCATGGTGTTCTCGGCGGCCACGTCGGTCTGCGCGTACTGCCCGTCCTGGACGCTCCAGCTGCCGCCGCCGGTGTGGGTCCACTGCGAGGCGTCACCGGAGAAGTCGTCGGTGAGCAGGGTCTCGCCGTCGGCGCCGGTGACCTTCACGTCGTCGTACGCCGCCGTGGTCGCCCACGTCGACAGGCCGACGGCGCCGGTGATCGGGGCCAGCAGCGACGGTGTTCCGGTGGCCGTGGAGGGCACCACCCGGTCGCCGACGTTGTTCATGAACAGCTTCTGGACCTCGTAGTTGGCGGAGTTCCAGGAGGCGTGGTTGTTGAACCACACCATGTCCGGGCGCCACTGCACGTAGTCCTCGTTGGCGAACAGCGGGGCGTAGGAGGCGAGTTTGACGATGTCGGCGTTGCGCTCCAGCCCGGTCATGAAGGCGGCTTCGGCGAGGCCGTTCTTGAAGGCGTTGCCCTGGGAGGCGTACTCGCCGAGGAAGACCTTGGGCCCGTTGCGGTCGTAGGAGTCGTAGCGGCCGTTGTTCTGGAGGAACCACTGCGGGCTGTTGTAGTAGTGCTCGTCGACCATGTCGACCTTGGCCTCGCGGTTGAGCTGCCAGGCCGTGTCGAAGGTCGAACCGGTGTCGTCGGGACCGGAGTTGGAGACCACGGTGATGTCCGGGTACTTCGCTTCGATGGCCGTGCGGAACTGCTTGAACCGGGCCATGAACTCGACCGGCAGGTTCTCCTCGTTGCCGACCCCGATGTGGGTGAGGTGGAAGGGCTCGGGGTGGCCCATCTGCGCCCGCTTCCGGCCCCAGGTCGAGGTCACCGGTCCGTTGGCGAACTCGATGAGGTCCAGGGCGTCCTGGATGTGCCGCTTGAGCAGCGCCTCGTCGTCGGTGGCCTTGTTCTGGCCGCAGCCGGTCACCAGGGCCGGGACGACGGGCAGCGGCATCGCGCCGACGTCCTCGGAGAAGCGGAAGTACTCGTAGTAGCCGAGGCCGTAACTCTGGTTGTAACCCCAGAAGTTGGAGTTGGTGGCGCGCTCCTCGACCGGGCCGATGGTGTCCTTCCACTGGTAGGACCGCTTGCGCTGCCAGTTCGAGGCCTCGCTGTAGTCCTCCATGGAGCCGGTGTTGACCAGGCAGCCGCCGGGGAAGCGCACGAAGCCCGGGTGCAGGGCGGCGACCTTCTCGGCGAGGTCCTTGCGCAGGCCGTTGGACTGGTGCTTGTAGGTGTCGCGCGGGAAGAGGGACACCATGTCCAGGGCCGCGGCGGCGGAGGACGCGACGGACAGCCGGCCGTTGCTGCTGGTGCGGGTCGCGGTGAAGGTGGCGGTGTACTTGGCCCAGCCGTTCTTGCGCACGGCCACCCTGCGGGCGGTGGCGAGCGTGCCGTCGGCGTCCTGGAGGGTGACGGTGAGGGTGGCGGCGCCGGTGGCGCGGGCCCACACCGAGAAGTCGTACTTCTTGCCCTCGTCGACGTGGACGCCGGTGTTGTAGCCGGCGTTCGTCACGGAGGAACCGGCCGCCAGGGACAGGTAGTTGCGGTTGCGGTCGTTGAGCCGGCCGTCGTCGTTCACGACCTGCGCGGTGCCGTCGACGGTCCAGGAGGTGAGGGGCGTGTACGAGGTGTTGTCGGCGGTGGAGTACTCGAAGGACCGGTTCTGCACGAGCTCGGCGTACAGCCCGCCGTCGGCTGCCCGGTTGATGTCCTCGAAGAAGACGCCGTACATCGAGTCGTCGATCTTCGCGCCCTGGGCGGCCGGATCGACGGTGATCGCGTAGTCGGTGACGTCCTCGGCATGCGCGGGCGCCGGGATCAGGCCGGCGGCCACCAGGAGGGCGGTGGCCGTGAGACCGAGTCTCCAGCGGGTGCAATTGCGTGACATTGATACTCCGCGGCTCTGGGGGTGTGGAGTTGTGTGCGGTGCAGTGGTTCGAGAGTAGTTCGAGATCTCGGACAATGATCAGCACTTCGAACGGCAAGATAGGTAGGAGGCAGGGACGCGTCAATGGGTCGCACCAGACCGGAGGGGACGGAGGGCGGGAAGGGATGGGCGAGTTCTGGCCAGTGCCGGACGTACTGGCGTATCTGGCGGGGAGCTGGCGTGTGCGGCGTTCCGTGCGGGATCTGGCGAGCGGCGCGGACGGCCGGTTCGCCGGCACGACGACTTTCGGCCCACTGGACGGCGGCGGACTACTGCACCGGGAGTCCGGCATCTTCACCTGGCAAGGCGTCTCCCGCCCCGCCGAACGCGCCCTGCGGTACCTGCCGGGCAGCTCGCCCGGCACGGCGGACGTGTGCTTCGCCGACGGGAGGCCCTTCCACGACCTGGACCTGACCTCCGGCCGCCATGTCGCCGACCACCCCTGCGCGGCGGACCTCTACCGCGGCGAGTTCACCGTCCGGGACGGGGACCACTGGCGGACCGTGTGGCGGGTGGGCGGCCCCGCGAAGGACCTGGTCCTCACCACCGACTACGTCCGCGAGAGCTGAGTCGACACACCGTCGAGGCGGAGGTTCCAGCGTCCGGCCCGCCCCGTGACGACAGTCGTCGACAGCGGACGGACGTCGATGTTCCAGTACGTCGAGGGCGGCGCCTTCAGGGCGTACACCAGGGCGGCACGGATGACCGAGGGCTCGGCCACGGCGACGATCCGGCCGCCGTCCTCCACGGGCCGGGTGTCGAGCCAGCCGCCGACCCGGTTGATGAACTCCAGCAGCGACTCCCCGCCGTGCGGCGTGCCGTTCGGATCGGCGAGCCAGGCGTCCACGGCCTCCGGCTCCCGGGCCATCGCCTCCCCGAGCGTGAGCCCGCGCCAGCGCCCCATGTCACAGTCCCGCAGGGCGAGTTGCACCAGCGGCGCGTACCCGAGGCCGTCCCCGGTGGCGCGGCTGCGCGGGGTCGGCGAGCAGTAGCGCAGCTCGGCCGCCGCGAGTGGGATCAGGTCCTGGGCGACCTGTTGCACCTCGCCCCAGCCGGCCTGGTCCAGCGGACGGTCGTCCTCGAAGCGCTCGGCGAGCAGCGGGGAGCTGCGCGCGGCGGCGACGAACGTGACCCGTAGTTGCATGCGGCGATGGTGAGTCGCGAAAGTGCGCAGGTCAAGGGGTGTTACCTGGGAGTTATCCGAGCGGCCGTCAAAGGACCAGCGCCATCCACTGGTCCGGCTTCTCCAGCGACGCGAACCCGAGCTTCCCGTACACCCCGTGGGCGTCGTCCGTGGCCAGCAGGATCCGCCGCAGCCCGTACGGCCGCAGGTGCTCGCGCACGGCCGCGACGAGCGCCGTACCGATGCCCTTGCCGCGCACCGAGGGGTCGACGTACACGTCGCACAGCCACGCGAAGGTGGCCCGGTCCGTGACGACCCGGGCATACGCCACCTGATCGCCGGAAACCGCCTCGTACACCCCGAAGTTGAGTGATCCGTCGACGGCCCGGTCCTGCTTCTCGCGGGTCCGCCCGATCGCCCAGTACGCGTCAGCGGACAGCCAGCGGTGCACGCGCTCGGCGTCGATGCGGTCGGTGTCGGCGGAGATCTCGTAGCCCTCGGCGAGCGGCGGGGTGTCGGTCATGCGGGGAGATTCGCAGGTCGCGCACGAGCGCGTCGAGCGGTTTTCGCCCCGCCTCGCGTCTGCGGCCGCGGACGCGTACCGGCTGGAGCACGGCGTCACAGGCGACCCGACTGGAGCACGACGTCACAGGCGACCCGACTGGAGCACGGCGTCACAGCCGGCCCGGAGCCGCCGTACTCCTTCCGCGATCTCCTGCGGACCGGCCACCGCCGCGAAGCTCAACCGGATGTGCCCGGCCGGGGGTTCGGCGCTGAAGTAGGGGCGGCCGGGGGTGATGGCGACGCCCGCGCGCAGGGCGGCCGCCACCAGGGCGGACTCGCCCCCGGAGCCGAAAGCCTGGGAGGTGTCCCCGGTGCCGTCGGGCAGGCGCAGCCAGAGGTGGTAGCCGCCCGACGGGATGTGCGGGAGCGCGAGTTCGGGCAGGTCCAGCCGCAGCGCGGCCGTCATCGCGTCCCGCCGGGCCTTCAGCTCCGCCGACACCGCGCGCAGATGGCGCGGCCAGGCGGGCGAGCCGACGAGTTCGAGCGCCGCCTCCTGCAGCGGCCGGGGCACGAAGAAGGTGTCGACGACCTGGATGGCGCGCAGCCGCTCCAGCACCGGCCCGTGCGCGGCGAGCGCGCTCACCCGGAAGCTGGGCGAGGTGGCCTTGGTCAGCGAACCGACGTGGACGACGACGCCGTCGGGGTCGTCGGCGGCCAGCGGACGCGGCAACGGTCCCGCGTCCTCGTGCACGAGCCGTCGTACGAAGTCGTCCTCGACGACGAACGCGCCCGCCTCGCGCGCGATGCGCAGCACCTCACCGCGCCGCTCGGGCGCGAGCACGGCTCCGGTCGGGTTCTGGAACAACGGCTGGCAGACGAAGAGCCGGGCGCCGGTGGCCCGGAAGGCGTCCGCGAGCAGGGCCGGCCGTACACCGTCGGCGTCCACCGGCACCGGGACCGGGCGCAGCCCGGCCGCGCGGGCGATCGCCAGCATGCCCGGGTAGGTGGGCGACTCGACGAGCACGGGCGCGCCGGGCGGGGCGAGCGCGCGCAGGGCGGTGGTCAGCGCGGACTGGCCGCCCGAGGTGATCAGCACCTCCGCGGCCGTGACGGCCCCGCCGATGCTGCGCGCGAACCACTCCCGCAGCTCCGGCAGCCCTTCCATGGGCGGTCTCCCCCAGGCTCCCGGGCGGCGGCCCGCCCTGGAGAGGGCCGCGGCCATCGCCCGCTCGGGTTGCAGGGAGGGGTGCAGATAGCCGCCGTTGAACTCGATGACGCCCGGCGCCGGAGCGGCCAGCGAGACCAGGACCCCGGAGGCGTCCACCGAGCGCGGCACGAGGTCGGCGGTGTCGCCCGCGCTGAGGGCGACCTCCTGCCAGGAGGTGTCCCCCACGGCGCCGGTCTCCGCACGCGGCCGGGCCCGGAAGGCGCCGGCGCCGGGCCGGGTGACCACCAGCCCTTCGGCGGCGAGCTGCCCCAGGGCCCTCGAGACGGTCACCGGGCTGACCCTGAAGCGCTCGACGAGGGCACGGCTCGACGGGAGCTTCTCACCGGGAGAGTAGCGGTCCAGCTCTCTGCGCAACCGTTCCGCCAGGTCATCCACGCTGCTACGCTCTTGCATGAGAGCACAGAGTAGCGCTACCGCGCCGCACCGGATAGCGGTCACCACCCCGATCGGGACGAGCGGACCCGGCACGCCCGCACCAGGCACCCCCGCAGCCGGCACCCTGCAGGCCGCCCTGGGCGTCGTCGCGTTCTCCCTCACCTTCCCCGCCACCGCCTGGGGCCTGGAGGGCTTCGGCCCCTGGTCCCTGGTCGCCGTGCGCGGCGTCCTCGCCGCGGTGATCGCGGGCGGCTGTCTGCTGGCCCTGCGCGTCCCGCTGCCCGGCCGCCGGCACTGGCCGGGCCTCGCGGTGGTCGCCGCCGGTGTCGTCGTCGGCTTCCCGCTGCTCACCACGCTCGCCCTGGAGACCTCCACCACCGCGCACGCCGCCGTGGTGGTCGGTCTGCTCCCGCTGACCACCGCCCTCGGGTCCGCGCTGCGCATGGGCACCCGCCCGTCCCGCACCTTCTGGGCGGCGGCGCTCGCGGGCGCGGCGGCGGTGGCCGCCTTCACCGTGCAGCAGAGCGGCGGCGCCCTCGGCACCGCCGACCTCTACCTCTTCGCCGCGCTTCTGGTGTGCGCGGCCGGCTACACCGAGGGCGGCCGGCTGGCCCGGGTCATGCCGGGCTGGCAGGTCATCGGCTGGGCCCTGGTGCTGTGCCTGCCGCTCGCCGTCCCCGCCGCCGCGGTGGCGCTGTCGTACGAACCCGTCCACCTCACCGCCCACAGCGTGGCCGGGCTGCTGTGGGTCGCCGCGGGCTCGCAGTTCCTCGGCCTGGTCGTCTGGTACCGGGGCATGGCCGCCGTCGGCATCCCCAAGGCCAGCCAGTTGCAGTTGGCCCAGCCGCTGCTCACACTGGTGTGGTCGGTGCTGCTGCTCGGCGAGCACCTGACGGTGGCCGCACCGCTGACGGCCGCGGCGGTGCTGGTGTGCATCGCGGTCACCCAGCGGGCGCGAGGCTGAGCGGCGCGCACGCACCGGTTCCGACCGGGCCCCTGCGCCGTAGACTCAAGGCCACGGACCGATGCTCCCGCACCTGGTGAGGAGGCCCGACAGATGCGTGCAACCGTGGGCGACCAGCTCGTACAGCACGGCAGGGTGGTCGGACAGCACGACAAGGTCGGCGAGATCGTCGAAGTGATGGGGCACGAGGGCACTCCCCCGTACCGCGTCCGCTTCGAGGACGGGCACGAGGGCGTGTGCTCACCCGGCCCCGACACCGAGATCCGGCACCGCGAAATGGACCACTGAGCCCCGTCCGGCCGGTTCAGCGCGGGGGCGTCGCCGGCTGACCGTAGTGGTCGGCGACCACCCGGGCCATCGCGCCGATCGGGTCCGCCGCGACCTCCCTCGCGGCGAAGAACACATGCCCGCGCACCTCCGGATGGCGTTGCGCGAGCGTGAGATGCCGGGAGAGCTCGGCGGGGTCCTGCCAGGGTGCGGGCTGCCCATCGGCCCCCGCCTTGTACAGCGCCTCACCGGCGTACAGCTGTGTGCCGGTGCCCCGTGCCACCTCGGCCCACCAGGGCAGCAGCTCGGCGTAGTCGGCGGCGGCGAAGCCGATGTGCCAGTACAGCTGCGGGACGATGTAGTCGATCCAGTTCTCGCGGACCCACCTGCGGGTGTCGGCGTGCAGGTCGTCGTACGTCTGCAGGGCCCGGGTGTGAGAACCGCGAGGGTCGGTGGTGGCGTTGCGCCACACCCCGAAGGGGCTGATACCGAAGCGCACACCCGGCCGGACCTTCTTGACGCGGGCCGAGGTCTCGCGCACCAGCAGGTCGATGTTGTCGCGCCGCCACGCCGCCCGGCTGGGGAAGCCGCCGCCGTACCGGTCGTAGGCGTCACCGTCGTCGAAGGTCTGGCCCGCCACGGGATACGGATAGAAGTAGTCGTCGAAGTGCACGGCGTCGACGGGGTACTTCTCCACCGCGTCGAGCATCGCGTCCTGGACGAAGGCGCGGACCTCGGGCAGCCCCGGGTTGTAGTACAGCTTCCCGCCGTACGGCACCACCCAGCCCGGGTTGCGGCGGGCCGGGTGGTTCTCCACGAGCCGGCCGGGGTCGGCGTGGATCGCGATCCGGTAGGGGTTGAACCAGGCGTGCAGCTCCAGGCCGCGCGCGTGCGCCTCCGTGACGGCCGTGCCCAGCGGGTCCCACCCGGGGTTCTCGCCCTGGGTCCCGGTGAGGTACCGCGACCAGGGCTCGTACGGGGAGGGCCACAGGGCGTCGGCCGTGGGCCGCGCCTGGAAGAACACCGTGTTGAGGCCGGCCTCCGCGGCGTGGTCGAGGTGGGCGAGGAGTTCCGCGCGCTGCTCGGCCGCGCTCAGGCCCGGGCGGGAGGGCCAGTCCCGGTTCTCCACGGCCGCCAGCCACACACCCCGCATCTCGGTGACCCGGCGAGGCACGGCGGACCGGCGGTCCGGCACGGCCACCGCCGCACCGCCCGAGGCCGTCGTGAGCGTCGACAGCGCCGCCAGCGCGAAAGCCCGACGTGAAAGACGTGAGACACGTCCCATCCGCACACCCCCGAACACCACGGATCCGCACGGTCACGGACCGTCTCCGGGCCCCAGAATGCCCGACGGATGCCCGACCCCGGCGATCGATCATCGATACTTGGCGGTAACGTGCACGAACGGAGCAGCGCACCGGACCCACGGAGCCTGCGATGTCCGTAGACCAGCGAAAGGGACGATGTGACCGACATCGAGCGCGTCGGAGTGGTGGGCTGCGGCCAGATGGGAGCGGGCATCGCCGAGGTGTGCGCCCGCGCCGGACTGGACGTGCGGGTCGCCGAGACCACCGGCGAAGCCCTGGAGATCGGCCGGACCCGGCTGTTCAACTCCCTGACGAAGGCCGCCGAGCGCGGCAAGATCACCGAGGAGGAGCGGGACGCCACGATGGCGCGCCTCAGCTTCACCACCGACCTCGGCGAGTTCTCGGACCGCGATCTGGTGATCGAGGCCGTCGTCGAGAACGAGCAGGTCAAGACCGAGATCTTCCAGGTGCTCGACCAGGTCGTGACCCGGCCGGACGCCATCCTGGCCTCCAACACCTCCTCGATCCCCCTGGTGAGGCTGGCGGTCGCCACCTCGCGGCCCGACCACGTCATCGGCATCCACTTCTTCAACCCGGCCCCCGTGCAGAAGCTCGTCGAGCTGATCCCGGCGCTCACCACCTCCGAGGGCACGCTCAGCCGGGCACAGTCCTTCGCCGAGAAGCTGCTGGGCAAGCACGCCATCCGGGCACAGGACCGCTCCGGCTTCGTGGTCAACGCGCTGCTGATCCCGTATCTCCTCTCGGCCATCCGGATGTTCGAGTCGGGCATCGCCAGCCGCGAGGACATCGACAACGGGATGGAGCTGGGCTGCGCCCACCCGATGGGCCCGCTGAAGCTGTCCGACCTGATCGGCCTGGACACGGTGGCCTCGGTGGCCTTCTCGATGTACGAGGAGTACAAGGAGCCGCTGTACGCCGCTCCCCCGCTGCTGCAGCGCATGGTCGACGCCGGCCGGCTGGGCCGCAAGTCCGGCTCGGGCTTCTACACGTACGGCTGAGCGTCCCGCGGCTGATTACGTACCGTAAGAATTCAGCCAACACGTGGGCCCGGCACCTCATATGGTGCCGGGCTCACTGTATTCACACGGCGTGTGCGCCGTGGGCTCGCATATGCCCCTCGCACACTCTCCCCACGCGCCCACCAGGCGAGTTGACTCTTCATGCGCATGCAAGGGATGACCCGACCACCGAGAGGAGTGGACTCGTGAACACCGACCCAGAGCATCCCGTCGTCCATGGCGAACTCGCAGAGTTACGCCGACGCCTCGACGTCGCCTACGCGCGTGTCGAGGGAGGGCTGGCTCTGCTCAGTCATCGAACCGAGGAGACGGACAAGGAAGTCGACGACCTGAGCACACGCGTCGTCGCACTGGAGCACGCCCGCTGGCCGTTGCCCGCGGTCGCGGTGATCACCGCCGTGGGCGCGCTCGTCGTGACGGTCTGGCAGGCTCTCGGCCACTGAGGTCCAGGACGCGGTGGGGGGACGTCAGGGCAAGGTGTCCTGGCCGAGCCTGAGGTGATGCAACAGGAGTAACGCGGCCGCCATGTTGGCGGCCGGGACCTCCCCACGGGCGACCATGTCGGGGATCAGCTTGAGCGGAACCCATTCCCGGCGGTCCGACTCGAAGTCGTCCACGGGGTGTCCGAGGTACTCGCCCTCGTCGGCCCAGTAGATGTGGTGCCGGGCGTCGGTGAGCCCGTTGGAAGGCTCCACGCTCATGAGGTGGTGCAGGGGTCCCGGCCGCCAGCCGGTCTCCTCCTCGAGTTCCCTCGCGGCCGCGGCCGCGATGTCCTCGCCGTCCTCGACGACGCCCGCCGCGAGTTCCCATCCCCAGCTGTCGGTGATGAAGCGGTGGCGCCACAGGAGGAGGACCTCGTTGGCCTCGTTCACCACCGTGGCCACGGCGACGGGCCGCAGCCGTATCAAGAAGTGATCGAGGTGCCGTCCGTCCGGCAGCTCCACATCTGCCAGGTTGACGGTGAACCAGCGGTTTTCATACACAGTTTGTTCGTTCTGTTTCGTCCACTGCAAGGTTCTGCCACCTTCCGTCGAGTAAGTGGCAATATCGCAGCAGGGACGATGAGGTGTCGGTGCCCACGTTCCGGTCTACAGCGGTACGCGCAGTGCCCCGTCAATGAGTTCGGCCGCCTCGGCCGTGCCCGCGCAGCCGCTGCGCACGAGGTGTTCGCGCACCGCCCGGAGTCTGTCGCGCAGCCGCTGGGACTCCATTCCGCGGGCCTGTTCGGCCATCTGCACCGCGATGACCACCGCCTTGTCGGCGTTGCCCTGGCGCAGCTCGATCGTGCTGAGCATGGCGAGCCGGTGCACCCGGCCCCGGTCGTGGGCGGGGTTGTCGACGGCGGCCATGGCGTGCTCCCGCGCCGCCGCCACCTCACCGAGGCTCAGCAGCGCCTCCGCCACCTGGACGTTGACGAGTCCCGGCTGGACATAGCCCGTCTCGGCCGGCTCGTATCCGCGCCGGATGCGGTCGGCGGCCTGCTCGGCCCGCCGGATGCAGGACAGCGCGCTCGTGCCGTCGCCGAGGTGCGCGTACGCCTTCGCCTGCATCGCGTACAGGTCGGAGGCGAGCGCCGGGGTGATGTGCGGGCCGGCGGCGCGCAGCGCGGCCTCGGCGAAGGCGACGGCCTGCCGGTACTCGCGCATGAACAGTGCCTGGTTGACGAGGAGCGCGATCACGTAGGCGCCCAGGCCGCGGTCCCCGCTGGCCTTGGCCAGCCTGAGCGCCTGGTGGAAGTAGCGCTGGGCGAGCCCGTGCGCGTCCGAGTCGTACGCGCAGATCCCGGCGACCGCGACCAGCCCGCCGGTGGCCCGGTGCAGTTGACGGCCCGTCTCGTCGGTGTAGCTGCCGCGCAGCAGCGGGGCGGCCTCGGCGTTCAGGAAGCCGACGATCCGGGTACGGGTCGCCACACCGCCGGCCTTGCGGTACATCTGCTCGTAGTGGGCACGGGCCGCGCGCAGCATCTCGATGTCGGCGGGGGTGACCCGGTGGCGGCCGCCCCGCGACACGTCGACGTCCTCGGGCGGGTTCTCCCACTCCCACACCGGCATCACGGCGGGCGTACCGGTGACCGCGGGCGCGCCCAGGATGTGCGGGCGCTGCTGCTCGTCGGAGCGCCACAGGGCGGTGGCCCGCTCCACGAACCCGGACAGCGAGGTGCCGTGCGGGGCGGAGGGTTCGCCCGGCACGCCGAGACCGATGTCGTCGAGGGTGACCGGCCGGTGCAGCCGGCCGGCGAGCACCTCGCAGATCAGGTCGGGCACCTGACCCCGGGGCCGCTGGCCCTTCAACCACCGCGCCACCGCGGTGTGTTCGTACCTGAGCGCGAGTCCGCGCGCCCGGCCGGCCTGGTTCACATGGGCGGCGAGTCCCGCGTGCGAGATGCCCGCCTCGTCCAGGATCGCGTCGAGCAGAGTGTTGGGCTGCATGGGATGGCCCCCCGGGTGGCTCGGTGCCGTCAGAGTAGTGGGTCCGCCTTCACACGGGGTGTGAACGGAGTACTCGAATCCGCGCTGTGTGCACACTGTTGCGGAGAGTTTCCAGCCGGTTGACTGAAATGCCTCGCAAGAGGCCGGCCGGGCCGCCGGCTCCCCCTCGTACAGTGCGGCGGCCCGACTCCGCGCCGTCCGCCCGGCTGCCTGCCCGACACTCCGTGGCGGGGCGGGCGGCGCACTGGCAACGCCGGTGGCCTCAGAGGTGGTTGGTCGGCTGCGGGTCGGTCGTGGCGGCCCGCGCGGTCCCGGGCGGTACCCCGGAAACGCACCCGGCCGTCCGGTCGTTGCGCAGCACCAGCAGGGCCACGTCGTCGGAGGGGGCGCCTCCCGTGTGGCGCAGGAGCGCGGTGAAGACCGATCCCAGGACAACCTGGGGACCTGCCGAGGGCCGGTCCCGGACGGCGTCCGCCAGCGCTCGGGAGAGGGGGAAGAACCGGCCACGGGAGTCCCTCGCGTCTTCGGCACCGTCGGTGTGGAGCACCAGTGCCTCGCCCGGCAGCAGACGGCCCCGGTGGGCGGGCGCGAGGTCGGACGGCAGCGGGAACGCCCCGAGCGGCGGCAGGGGGTCCGCCCTGGCGAGGGGTTCGACCTGGGTGCCGCTGATCAGATACGGCCATGGATGCCCGCAGTTGAGGGCGTGCACCTCCCCGTCCCGACGGATCTCCAGCAGCAGTACGGTCACGAACTCCTCGGCGGCCGGATGATCCGGCTCCGGGCCGGCCGAGGGGTGCTCCGCGCGGGCCTGCTCGCGCAGATGCCGGGCCAGGGCGCGCTCCAATCGGCGCAGCACACCGTCGAGTCCGGCCTCGTCGTGGACGGCCTCGCGGAAGCTGCCGAGGACGGCCGCGGCCGTGCCGATCGCCGCCAGTCCGTGTCCGCGCGCATCGCCCATCACGACCCGCACGCCGTGTTCGGTGGCGACGGCCTCGTACAGGTCGCCGCCGATGGTGGCTCCCCGGTCCGCCGACAACTGGGCGGCGGCGACGTCCAGCCCGTCGATGCGCGGGGGCAGCGGCCGCAGCAGCGCGCTCTGGGCGGCGCCGGCGACCTGCCGTGCCTGCCGGAGCTCGCGCAGCAGGGCGTGCCGGACGTGCAGTATCAGTCCGGTGCCGACGACGAAGAAGACGGCACTGGTGGCGACGCGTGCCTCGAGGCCGCTTTGCCGGGCGAGCGGACAGCCGAGCTTGTAGGTGATCGCGACGGCTCCCCAGACGGTGGGCAGGCCCAGCGCGAGGGCCCGCCGCAGCGGCCGGCGGGGCACCCCAGCCTTGGTACGGATCATGCCGACGGCCCCCCATCAGGCCCTGCAAGCGCAATCGGACCGACCCCGAAGGGCCGGTCCGATTCTGTCGATCGTATGACCCGAGAGGGCCCGATCACCGGGAGAAGTCACCCCATCGAGTGAGGTGACCGGTATGGGGGTTGTAGGGGGCATGTCCCCCGCAACGGCTAGCCCCTCAGCACTGCCCCCGTACGCTCGCCCGCGAGGGCCACCGCCGCGTCCCGGGCCGCCGACGCCTCGTCCACTGTCAGCGTCCGGTCAGCCGCCCGGAAGCGCAGCGCGTAGGCCAGGGACTTCCGCCCGTCACCGAGCTGCTCGGCGTTCTCGTACACGTCGAACAGCCGGATCGCCTCGAGCAGTTCACCCGCCCCGTCACGCAGCGCGGCCTCCACGTCGGCGTGCGGTACGAACTTGTCGACCACCAGCGCGACATCCTGCGTGGCGACCGGGAAGGTGGAGATGCCCGGCGCCTGCGGAGTCGAGTCGCCCACCCGCTCCACCGCGTCCAGGTCGAGCTCCATCGCGCAGGTACGCGCGGGCAGGCCCAGGGCCTTCACCACGCGCGGGTGCAGCTCACCCGCGTGACCGACGACCCGCTCCGCACCGTCGGTGACGATCACCAGCTCGGCGCACCGCCCGGGGTGCCACGGCCCGTACTGCCCGCCGCGCACCACGAGTTCCGCACCGGCCTCGCCCGCCACCGCGCGCGCCGCCTGGACCGCGTCGGCCCAGTCGGAGGGACGGCCCTTGCCCCACCAGCCGGCCTGCTCGCGGGCGCCCGCGAGGACGACGGCGACGTGGCGTGGCTGGTCGGGCAGCGCGGCGTTCAGCTCGGCGATCTCCTCGTCGGTGGGACGCCGGTCGACGGGCGGCGAGACGGCGGCCCGCTGCTCCTCGCGCGGGAGGAAGACCAGGCCGGTCTCGAACAGCGCGAGGTCGTGCGAGCCCCGGCCGTCGTTGCGCCGCAGCGCGCCGAGCAGGCCGGGCAGCAGCGAGGTCCGGAGGGCCGGCTCCTCGTCGTTGAGCGGGTTGACCAGCTTGACGACCCGGCGGGCCGGGTCGTCGGCGTCCAGTGCGAGCTGGTCGAAGACCTGCTCGGAGACGAACGGGTAGTTGGGCGCCTCGACGTAGCCGGCACCGGCCAGCACCCGGCCGACGCGGCGGTGCAGCCGCTGGCGGTGGGTGAGGCCGCGGCCGGAGGGGGGCTTGGGCAGCGTGGAGGGCAGGTTCTCGTAGCCCTCCAGGCGGATGACCTCCTCGGCCAGGTCGTTGACCTCGCCGAGATCGGGCCGCCAGGACGGCACGGTGACGATCAGCTCGTCCTGCCCGTACACGTCGCAGCCGATCTCCTGGAGACGGCGTACGACGGTCTCGCGACCGTACTCGATGCCCGCGACCCGGTCCGGGTGGTCGGCCGGCATGGTGATGGTGTGCGGCGCGGACGGCGCGAGGACCTCGGTGACGCCGGCCTCGGCGGTGCCGCCCGCGAGCAGCACCAGCAGGTCGACCGTCCGCTGCGCGGCGGCGGAGGCCGCCTGCGGGTCGACGCCGCGCTCGAAGCGCCTGGACGCCTCGGAGGACAGCTTGTGGCGGCGGGCCGTACGGGCGATGGAGACCGCGTTGAAGTGGGCGGCCTCGATGACCACGTCGGTGGTGGCACCGTCCTCGTGGTCGGCGATCTCCGTGTCGGCGCCGCCCATGACGCCGGCGAGGCCGATCGGGCCGCGCTCGTCGGTGATCACCAGGTCCTCGGCGTGCAGGGTGCGGGTGACGCCGTCGAGGGTGACGATCTGCTCGCCCTCCTCGGCCCGGCGGACGCCGATGGTGCCCTGGACGAGCGAGCGGTCGTACGCGTGCAGCGGCTGGCCGAGCTCCATCATCACGTAGTTGGTGACGTCGACGGCGAGCGAGATCGGGCGCATGCCGACCTTCTGCAGTCGGCGCTGCAGCCAGATCGGGGAGCGCGCCTCGGGGCTGAGACCGGAGACGGTACGGGCGGTGAAGCGGTCGCAGCCGACCGGCTCGGAGACCTGCACCGGGTAGCCGAAGGCGTTCGGGCCGGGCACGTCGAGGAGGGCCGGGTCGCTGAGCGGGAGGCCGTAGGCGATGGCCGTCTCGCGGGCGACGCCGCGGATGGACAGGCAGTCGCCGCGGTTGGCGGTGACGGCGATGTCCAGGACCTCGTCGACCAGTTCGAGCAGCTCGATGGCGTCCTTGCCGACCTCGGTCTCGGGGGGGAGCACGATGATGCCGTGGCTGCCGTCGTCGCCCATGCCCAGCTCGTCGCCGGAGCAGATCATGCCGTGGGAGGTCTTGCCGTACGTCTTGCGGGCGGAGATCGAGAAGCCGCCCGGCAGCGTGGCGCCGGGGAGGACCACGACGACCTTGTCGCCGACGGCGAAGTTGCGGGCGCCGCAGACGATCTCCTGGGGCTCGCCGGTGCCGTTGGCCTGGCCGACGTCGACCGTGCAGAAGCGGATCGGCTTCTTGAAGCCCTCCAGCTCCTCGATGGTCAGCACCTGGCCGACGACGAGGGGGCCCTTGAGGTCGGCGCCGAGGTGCTCGACGGTCTCGACCTCGAGACCGGCCGAGATGAGCTTGGCCTGGACGTCACGTCCGGTCTGAGTCGCCGGCAGGTCGACGTACTCCCGCAGCCAAGAAAGCGGGACCCGCATCAGATCTCCATCCCGAACGGCCGGGTGAACCGGACGTCACCCTCGACCATGTCTCGCATGTCTTCGACGTTGTGGCGGAACATCAGCATTCGCTCGATGCCGAACCCGAAGGCGAAGCCGCTGTACTTCTCCGGGTCCACGCCGCAGGCGGTCAGCACCTTGGGGTTGACCATGCCGCAGCCGCCGAGCTCGATCCAGCCCTCGCTGGAGCAGGTGCGGCAGGGGCGGTCGGGGTTGCCGACGGACTCGCCGCGGCACACGTAGCAGACCATGTCCATCTCGGCGGACGGCTCGGTGAAGGGGAAGAAGTTCGGCCGCAGCCGGGTCTTCATGCCCTCGCCGAACAGGGCCTGGACCATGTGGTCCATGGTGCCCTTGAGGTCGGCCATGGTCAGGCCCTCGTCCACGGCGAGCAGCTCGACCTGGCGGAAGACGGGCGTGTGCGTGGCGTCCAGCTCGTCGGTGCGGTAGACGACGCCGGGGCAGATCACGTAGACCGGCAGCTCGCGGTCGAGCAGGGAGCGGATCTGCACGGGCGAGGTGTGGGTGCGCAGCACGACACCGGACTCGGTGCCGCCGCCCTCGCCCTGCACGAAGAACGTGTCGGCCTCGCCGCGGGCCGGGTGGTCCGGGCCGATGTTCAGCGCGTCGAAGTTGAACCACTCGGCCTCGACCTGCGGGCCCTCGGCGACCTCGTAGCCCATGGCCACGAACACGTCCTCGATGCGCTCCGACAGGGTGGTGAGCGGGTGGCGGGCGCCGGCCGGTACGCGGTCGTACGGCAGCGTGACGTCCACCGCCTCCTCGACCAGCACGCGCTGGTCGCGCTCGGCCTCCAGCTCGGCCTGGCGGGCGGCGAGGGCCTTGTTCACGGCGCCGCGGGCCTGGCCCACCAGCTTGCCGGCGGCGGCCTTCGCGTGCGGGGGCAGCGCGCCGATCTCGCGGTTGGCGAGGGCCAGCGGGGAGGTGCCGCCGGTGTGGGCGACCTTGGCCTCCTGGAGCGCGTCGAGGGAGTCCGCGGCAGCGAAGGCGGCGAGCGCCTCGTCCCGCATGCGCTCGATCTCTTCCGGTTTCAACGCCTCGACCTCGACAGGGTCGTACGACTTATTCGGTGCCGACATCTCTTCCCGTGCTTCCGATTGCTGGCGGATGGTCCCCGTCCCGACTCGGGGGACGCGTCGTCCCTGAACGGGGACGCAAAGGTGCCAATGGCCGAGTCTAACGGGGTGGGGGTGGACGAATGCGCCCGCGGGCCGCTCAGGTCAGGTAGGCCGGAGCGCTCACGGGCAACGTAAATCGGAACTCGGCGCCACCGCCGGTGGCGCGGCCGACCGTGATGGTGCCGCCGTGGGCTTCGACGATGCCCTTGACGATGTAGAGCCCGAGCCCGGTGCCGCCGCGCTTGCTGCCCCGCCAGAAGCGGGTGAAGACGCGGTTCATGGACTCCTCCGGGATGCCGGACCCCTCGTCGCTCACCGTGACCGACGTGCCGGTGTCCTCGCCCTCGCGGGGGGACGCCGTGGGCGTGATGTCAATCGTGACGGTTCCCTCGCCGTGCCGCACCGCATTTTCCAGCAGGTTGCTGAGCACCTGGTCGATCTTGTCGGGGTCGGCCCACAGGGCGGGCAGCGGCTGTGCCATCCGCAGCAGGAACCGGTCGGCGGCGAGGCCTGCGGCGACGTACGCCTGGATGTGCCGGCCGACGGCGGCGCCGATGTCGACGGGCTGGCGCCTGACCTCCAGGCGCCCGGAGTCGATGCGTGAGATGTCGAGCAGCTCGGCGATGAGCCGGGTGACGCGGTCGGCGTCGGCGTCGACGGTCTCCAGCATCAGGCGTTTCTGGTCGTCGGTGAAGCGTTCCCACTTCGCGAGGAGGGTGGCGGTGAACCCCTTCACCGAGGTGAGCGGCGAGCGCAGCTCGTGGGCGACGGTGGCGATCAGCTCGGCGTGGCTGCGCTCGGTGCGGCGGCGGGCCTCGGTGTCGCGGAGGCTGACGACGACCCGGTGGACGGGTCCGGTGGGCCGCGTCCGGACGAACTTCGCGGAGACGAGGACCTCACGGCCGCCGGGCAGCAGCAGGTTGCGCTCGGGCTGTCCGACCCGGATGGCGAGACCGCCGTAGGGGTCGGTCAGCTGCCACCACCGCCGGCCCTCCAGGTCCTCTAACGGCAGGGCCTTCTCCAGCCGCTGTCCGAGGGCGTCCTCGGCGGGGAGGTCGGTGATCCGGGCCGCCGCGGCGTTGAAGCAGACCACGTGCCCGTGCTCGTCCGCGACGACGAGTCCGTCGGGCAGCTGGTCGGGATCGATACCGAGCTCGGCGAGATCACCGGGCCGCGGCGCGGGCGGGCGCCGTACGTCCCGTGCTCCCGGTGCGCTGCTCGTGCCGACACTCATCCCCGTACCCCACCTCTCAGGCGTCTGAGGGGCCCCCGAGCTGGTCACCCTACTAGCTCTCGGTGACGGAGCGGCACCCTCCGGAGGCGCGCTGTGCACGGGCCGACGCATAGAGACATACGGCGGCGGCGGTGGCGAGGTTCAGGCTCTCGGCCTTCCCGTGGATCGGGACGCGCACCACGGCGTCCGCCAGTGCGCGGGTCTCCTCGGGGAGCCCCCAGGCCTCGTTGCCGAACACCCAGGCGGTCGGCCCGCCCATGGTGCCCTTGTCGAGCTCGCCGTCGAGGTCGTCCGTCCCGGCGCCGTCGGCGGCGAGGATGCGGACGCCGGCCTCCTTGAGGCCCTCGACGGCCCGCTCCACGGGGACGCCCACGGCGACGGGGAGGTGGAACAGCGAGCCGACGGAGGCCCGTACGGCCTTGGGGTTGTAGAGGTCGACGGAGGCGTCGGTCAGGACGACGGCCTCGGCGCCGGCGGCGTCGGCGCACCGCAGGACGGTCCCGGCGTTCCCGGGGTCCCGGACGTGCGCGAGCACGGCGACCAGCCGGGGCCGGGCCGCGAGGATCTCCTCGAAGGGCGTGTCGAGGAACCGGCAGACCCCGACGAGTCCCTGCGGGGTGACGGTGGTGGAGATGTCGGCGATGACCTGCTCGTCGGCGAGGTGTACGCGGGCCCCGGCGTCCCGGGCCTCGCCGATGATGTCGGCGTAGCGCTCGGCGGCCTCCGGGGTGGTGAAGAGCTCGACCAGCGTGGAGTCGTGCGCCGCCGCCTCCCGCACGGCCTGCGGTCCCTCCGCGAGGAACAGCCGCTCCTTCCCCCGGAAGTTCCGCCGGGCGAGCCGCCGGGCGGCGGCGACGCGGGGGGAACGGGGGGAGATCAGCTCGGAGGCAGCAGACATCGGACTCACTTTCAGCACTCTTCTCCGCCGGGGGGCGGAGAGTGCTCCGCCGCTACGGCGATCAACCACGACGGCGGACTACGGCGGTGCCGAACCCGCCGCACCGCTCAACGCAACGGACCCGCAGGCAGAAAACCCACGGGTCCGTACAGTCACGTCGGCCTAGGCCCAGCGCGGCGTCACGCGGCCTTGGGCGCGTTCACGTCCGCCGGCAGCGCCTTCTGGGCGACCTCGACGAGCGCCGCGAAGGCACCGGCGTCGTTGACGGCCAGCTCGGCCAGGATCTTGCGGTCGACCTCGACGTTGGCGGCCTTCAGACCCTGGATGAAGCGGTTGTAGGTGATGCCGTTGGCGCGGGCAGCGGCGTTGATGCGCTGGATCCACAGCTGACGGAAGTCACCCTTGCGCTTCTTGCGGTCGTTGTAGTTGTAGACCAGCGAGTGGGTGACCTGCTCCTTGGCCTTGCGGTACAGGCGCGAACGCTGACCGCGGTAGCCGGAGGCCGCCTCGAGGATCGCCCGGCGCTTCTTGTGGGCGTTGACTGCCCGCTTGACGCGTGCCACTTGTTAACTCCTTGTAGCGGGGCCGCGGTTGGACTCACGCGGCCCGGTATCGATTGGGTCCCGGTCTTGACGTACGGCGCTCAGTGGAGGCGCCGTCGCGTCACTTGCCGAGAAGCTTCTTGATCTTCGCGGCGTCGCCCGGGGCCATCTCGGCGTTGCCGGTGAGGCGACGCGTCACACGGGACGACTTGTGCTCGAGCAGGTGGCGCTTGCCGGCACGCTCACGGAGCACCTTGCCGGAGCCGGTGATCTTGAAGCGCTTGCTGGCACCGCTGTGCGACTTGTTCTTCGGCATAGCGCCGTTCTCTCCTCGTCGGTGGCGCTCCGGTGCCCGGTCACGAAAACCGGGCACGGTGGAGCGTCGCTCTTGTATCGGTTACGTCCTGGGGACTCGCGTCCCCCGGGGTCACGCCTCGGCCGGAGCCTCGACGGAAGTCTCGGCCGGAGCCTCGACCTCCTCGACGTGGTCGGACTCCGCGGCGTTCTGCGACTTGCCGGGGTTGGCCTTCGCTTCTGCCTTGCGGGCTTCCTGCGCCTGGCGGGCCTCGGCCATCGCCTCGGTCTTCTTCTTGTGCGGACCGAGAACCATGATCATGTTTCGGCCGTCCTGCTTCGGGTTCGACTCGACGAAACCGAGGTCCTGGACGTCCTCCGCGAGACGCTGCAGCAGTCGGTAGCCCAACTCGGGCCGGGACTGCTCGCGACCACGGAACATGATCGTGATCTTGACCTTGTCGCCCTGCTTGAGGAACCGGACGACGTGACCCTTCTTGGTGTCATAGTCGTGCGGGTCGATCTTCGGCCGGAGCTTCATCTCCTTGATGACCGTGTGCGCCTGGTTCTTGCGCGCCTCACGGGCCTTCATGGCCGACTCGTACTTGAACTTCCCGTAGTCCATGAGCTTGCACACAGGCGGACGGGCGTTCGCCGCGACCTCGACCAGGTCCAGGTCGTACTCCTGCGCAAGCTCCAGTGCCTTGGCCAGCGGGACAATGCCCACCTGCTCGCCACTGGGACCGACAAGTCGCACCTCGGGAACGCGAATCCGGTCGTTGATGCGGGGCTCGGCGCTGATGGATCCTCCTCGGTTAGCACCACACGGCCATCTGGCGGACGGCCGCGTATGTCTCTTTTGACAGACCTAACCGCGCCGAAGCACAAAAAATGCCCCGGACGATCACAGGCGGGGCTCCAAGCACTACCGGAGCACCGCCGCGGTGATGCCGCGGGGCGCGCTTTCGGACGACTCCATCGTCCGTACGGAACGATGGTGGCCGCCTGACCGGGGTGACCCGCCGTCCCGGGGGACGGTCAGGTGGGAGATCGGAGCCTCCACTTGTGGGCCAGTCACACTTACACACGCGTGTCCGGCCGGTCGTCACACAAGGTTAGCAGCTACCCGGGGGTGGTGCTAACCGGCGTACACCGGGGCCTATCGTGTGGGGCATGAGTGACACCCCTCCTGAGTCCCCCGATGCCCCCGACTTCGACGAGATGACCCGCGACATCGCGGAGGTCCCCGCCGTCGAGGTGATCGTGACGGTCGCCGTCAACCTGATGAGCGCCGCCGCGGTGAAGCTCGGCCTCACCGAGGAGGGCGACAAGTACAAGGACCTGGACGAGGCCCGCAAACTGATCCACGCCCTGGCCGGTCTGCTGGACGGAAGCGCGACCGAGATCAGCTCCTTCCACGCCGCCCCGCTGCGCGACGGCCTGAAGTCGCTGCAGCTGGCCTTCCGCGAGGCGTCGCTCGTCCGCGACGAGCCGGGCCAGGGCCCCGGCGAGAAGTACACCGGCCCGATCTACGGCTAGTCCGGGCCACGGCTTCTCAGCCGCGTACGTACAAGGGCTCGCCCGGTGGCGTCGCCCCGGCAGGCAGCAGTGCCAGGTCGAGGCCGCGCACCAGGCGGGCCCTCAGCGTCCGGTCGGCGGCGAGCCGCTCGGCGACCGCCCGGGCGACCTCGGGCGGGGAGGCGGCCGCGTCCAGCACGAGGGCGAGGGTGCCGTCGGCCTGCCCGGGGCCGAGGTGGGCACGCAGCACGGCGGGTTCGGCGGCCACGACGTCCCGAACCGCCGCGACGACGGCCGGGTCGGCGAGCGGATCCGTGGTCGTACGCCCTTCCGCGAGCGCCAGCAGCGCGGTCCCCGTCAGCTCGAACGGAACCGGCCCGGCCATGTCCAGCACCACCGTGTCCGCCTTCTCGTGCGCGGCGGCCTGGAGCGCCTGGTGCAGCGGTACGGCGACCGGGCGGGCCGAGGCGTCCCAGCGGGCCAGCGACTCGGTGGAGGTGAAGGCGGGCAGGGCGGTGCGGTGGCCGGCCTTCAGGGTGGGTACGGCCATGTCGCTGGTCTTCTCGCGGCGCAGTCCGTTCTCGTCCTCCTCGACCTCGCCGAGCACGGCCACGACGGGGACTAGGAGCCGGGCGCCCTTGAGGGCCTCCAGGACAGGGCCGACGGCGGAGCCGTCCTCGGCCCAGGCGGCGAGCGCCGCGCTCAGCCGGGGGTCGGCCGAGCCGTCGTCGTCGGAGAAGCCGGGGTCGGGAATGTTCTTGTTCGCCACGATCACCGACCCTATAGGGGGGATGCTGCTGGGCTTGTGCGGGCCCGGAAACGCGGCCGTGACCCACTTCACAGGTTTCTCGGATTTCCCTGACCCACATCTAACGTCCGTCTAACGGCCCGCACAGTCGGCGCCCCGACCATCGCGGGCATGGAGTCTTCCAGAGCCCCCCGCAACCGCCGCTCCCGTTCCTCCCGGCCCTTCCGACGCCGGCCGTTGCTGTACACCGCGCTCGCCTCCGTCGCCGTCCTCGGGGGTACGGCGGCCGGGACCGTCTACGTGCAGGCGCGGGCGCACTCGGGTGGGGGCGTCGTATCGTCGGCGGCGACGCCGTCGGCCTCGTCGTCGGCCGCGACTTCCGCTTCGTCGGACCAGGAGGCATCGGTGGAACCTGTGGCGGCGCCGGCCGTCGACCACGACGGTCTGCTGGCCGCCGCCATGCGGTCGGTGGGCGGGGCGGACGACGCGGAGGTGTCCGCGGCCGTGCTCGACCTCGACTCCGGCGTGGGTGCCTCGTACGGCGAGGGCCTCTTCGACACGGCGAGCATCGTCAAGGTCGACATCCTGGCGGCCCTGCTGCTCCAGGCGCAGGACGCCGACCGGCCTCTCACCGCGCGGGAGAGGTCGTACGCCACCGCGATGATCGAGCACAGCGACAACACCTCCGCGTCGGCCCTGTGGCGGGCCATCGGCAAGGCGGACGGCCTCGACGCGGCGAACGTGCGCCTCGGACTCGCGGACACCGAGGGCGGCGACGACATGCTGTGGGGACTGACCCAGACCACGGCCACCGACCAGCTCACCCTGCTCCGGCAGGTCTTCGGAGCCGACTCGGAACTGAGCGAGGCCTCGCGGACGTACCTGCGGGAACTCATGGGGCGGATCGCCACCGGGCAGGACTGGGGGGTCTCCGCCGCGGCGGACGGTTCCGGGTGGGCCCTCAAGAACGGCTGGCTGCCACGCAGCACCACCGGGCTGTGGGACATCAACAGCATCGGACGGGTGACGGCGCACGGCTCCGACTATCTGGTGGCCGTCCTGTCGAAGGGCAACTCGACGCAGGCGGCGGGAATCTCGCTGGTGGAGCGGGTGGCGAAGGCGGCGCTGTCGGTGTTCACGGACACGGACACGTCCCCATCCACGGCCACGGGCACGGCCCCGTCCACGGCCCCATCCACGGGCACGGCCACCGACACGGACGAACCGGTTTCGGACTCCGCCTCGGTGGCGGTCACGCGGTGAGTCCCGGGTGAACCAAGGCCGCCTACAAGGTCACGGCAAGCGGGTTGAGTCGTCGCCACTGTGTGCTCCCGGCGCCGGCTCCGGCAGATGACCCCGCGTGATCAGCCCTCCGCCCGGGCCGTGGTCCCGGCGACGAGCGTGGCCAGCATCTCCTCCAGGGTGCCGGTGAAGTCCATGCGCAGGGCCGCGAGCGAGGGGTCCGCGGCGTAGGCGGCGAGCATGGCCGCGGAGGGCCGGGCGTGGGTCCACACCGCGCCGATCACCATGACGGCCTGGGCGCTCAGCTGCCCGGCCCGGTCGCCCAGTTCGGGAAGGTGACGGCGGGCCAGGGCGGCCAGCGCGGCGACGTTGTCAAGGGCGGATCGCTTGTAGCGGGCGGCCACGTCGGCGGAGACGTTGTGCTCCAGGACGCCGGCCTGTGCGCTGAGCAGGTCGCACAGCACCCGGTTCTGCGCGACGGAACGGGTCAGCACGGCCGCGAATGCCTGACCACGCTGCTGCGCCGTGGCGTCGGAGGCGATCGCCGCGTCCAGCTGGGCGGGGAGCTCGGCCGTCCATCGCCGCCAGTTGTGGTCCAGCAGTTCCAGCAGGACGGCCTCGCGCGACTCGAAGTACCTGAGCACGTTGGACTTCGCCAGGCCCACGCGCCGGCTCAGCTCGTTGAGACTGACCGCACTCACCGGCATCTCCTCGAGCATGGCCGCCGCGGTGTCGAGGATCGCCCGCTGCCGGATACGAGGCGGCGTCGATCGCCTCGCGCAGTCGGTGAGTCGCAGATTCTGGACGCGCACGGGAACGCGGGCAGACCGGCCCGCTCGGTCTAGAAGTCGTCGTCGTAGCGGGTTCGGCGGCCGCGCCACAGGAGGACCGCCGCGATCAGGAGGAGTCCGCCGAGGGTGCCCGCCAGGGGGGCCGCCCAGTCCGCGGTGGTGTTCTCGTCCGTGGCGGCGTCGGGGCCCGAGCCGAAGTACCGGTCGCCGTAGGCGGCGGCCTGGAGGCCCTCCGGCTTGAGGCGGTCGGCCGCGGCGAGGGCGGCGGCCGGGTCGATGAAGCCGAAGCCGCGGGAGTCGTCGCGGCCGTCGGCCGGGGCGTTGCGGGCCGTGCTCTCCAGGAGCTTCTTGACCTGTGCGGGGGTGAGGTCCGGGTGGGCGGCCTTGATGAGCGCGACCGCGCCGGAGACGAAGGCGGAGGCGGCGCTCGTGCCCCAGCCCTCGTAGTACTTGTGGTCGGGGTCGGCGATGACGACGTCGACGCCGGGGGCGCTGACCGTGGCGTACCAGCGGCGGGTGGAGAAGGAGGCGCGGGTGCCCAGGCGGTCGACGGCGGTCGCGGCGATCACGCCCGGGTAGGCGGCCGGGTAGGAGATGTGGTCGCCCTTCTCGCCGCCGTTGCCGGCCGAGGCGACGACGACGGAACCCTTCTTCAGGGCGTACTGGACGGCCTCGTCCTCGGCGGGTTCGGGGTGGGCGGAGGCGGAGTCGTCGCCCAGGGAGAGGTTGATGACGTCGGCACCCTGGTCGGCGGCCCAGCGGATGCCCTCGGCGAGCGCGTTGCCGCGGGTGCTGCGGGCCTTGGCGCGCGCCGGGTCGCCGTCCTCGAGAATCACCCGGACGGGAAGGATCTTCGCCTCGGGGGCGATACCCATGACGCCGTCGCCGTCCCCGACGCCGTGTCCGTGGCCTGCGATGATGCCGGCCATCGCGGTGCCGTGGCGGGCCCAGGAGCGGTCGCCCTCCTTCGCGCCGAAGCCGACCATGTCCTTGCCCGTGAGGACGTTGCCGTCCAGGTCGGGGTGGTCGGCCTCGACACCGGTGTCCAGGACGGCGACGGTGACGCCCGCCCCCTTGGTGGTGCGCCAGGCCTCCTGGGTGTGCATGGCGTCCAGGGCCCACTGCTTGGCGCGTATGCCGTCGGCGTGCGCGGCGGTGGGCGGGACCAGCGCGATCGACGCCGCGAGCAGGACGCTCAGGGTTCCGGCTCTGCGGGTCCTGCTGCTCATCCGGCGCACGCGGCTCATGAGGTCTTCTCCGTGGGCGAGCTGACGGTCTTGCGCAGTCCGCGTTCGACGCGGTCGGCGAGCCCCTGGGCCTCGTTGCCGAGGCCGGCCTGGGCGGGGGCGGTGGTGGCGCCGGACTTCATGGCCTCGGCGGCGGGCTCCGGGGCGTCGACCGTACGGCCGTCCGCCCAGCCGGAGACGGCGTAGACCACGACGGGGGCGTCGGTCAGGACCGAGATGGTCCAGGAGGCACGCTGCTCGGGACCGAAGCCGGCTGCGACGGTGCCCTTGGCGGCGTACGGCCGGGGCATGAGGTCGTCGCGGCTGCCGAGGTCCTCGTCCTCGAACCTCTTGTTCAGGGTGGTCGTCGCGGCGGCGTCGGCCTTCGTGAAGAGGATGCCGACGGTGGTGACGTAGCTCTGGGTGGCGTCGGTGTAGGTGGCGCGCAGGAGACGGCTGCAGCCCACCGTCGACAGGGCCTTGCGCAGCAGCGGGTCGAAGGCGTTCTGACAGCCGCTGTCGGGGGCCACCGCGATCCGCGTCCAGGCCCGGTCGGAGCCGCCGGGGCCCGCGCCCTGGCCCTCGACCGTGGGCGGGAACAGCTGGTCGACCGGGATGTTGTGCCACAGGCCGCGCGCGGCGGCGAAGGTGTCGCGGGTGCCGCTCTCCCCCGGCTCCCCGATGAGCCAGGTCCCGGTCACGGCACCGCCGATGAGCCCGAGTCCGAGGACGACGCAGGCGGCCACCAGGGCGATGCGCGGCCGTACCCGCACGCCGAACGTCCGTGACCGCGACCGCGACGGCGCCTGTTCGTCGAACCCCTCCGGCTCCCCGAACGAGATCACGGGCCGGCTCGCACCGGCCGTCCCGCCCGGCGCCATGGGGGCGCTCCAGGAGAGGGCGGGGTCGGGGTTCGTCGGCGCGGACCCCGCACCGGGGGTGACGGACGGCGGGGCGGCCGGTGCCGGAGGCGTTCGCCGGTCCTCGACGGGGACGGCGGGGGGCAACGGGGCACGAAGCCCGCCGAGGGACGCGGAGGGCGTGCGCGGGTGACCGGAAGGACCGGTGGACGCCGGGCGCGTACGCGGGCTGTCGGCCGGGGCGGCGGGCCCGGAGGTCATGCGCGTTCCACCGGGACGGCCGCCGGACGCCGAGGGCGTGTGCGGATCGGCGTCAGGGCCGGTGGACGCCATGGGAGTGCGTGGGGCGCCCGCGGCCTCGGCGGGTGCGGAGCCCGCCCGCGGTCCGGCGGCGCGATCGGCGGCCTGCGCCTGACGGGTGGGGCGGGGCGGCCTGGACGGGGCGTCCGGCCGGCGTACCGGCTCGCCCGACTCCGCGCTCCGGCGCGCGTCCGTCTCGGACGGCGTTTCCACGGGAATCGGCCGCATCCGGAAGGTCGTCTCCGCGGCGGTCTGAGCGGGCACGCCGGCGCGGTGGGGCGGTATCGGCGGGCGATGGCCCGGCCGGGGCGGCACGGGATGCGGTGTGGCGGGCGCGGCACCAGGACGGGGAGGAATCGGGCCCGACCCGGAGGGCGGGGTGCTCGGGCGCGGTGGCACGGACCCCGAAGGCGACAGCGCGGAACCGGCGCCGGACGCCACCGATTCCGAGGCCGGGCCTGACGGAACCGATCCCGAACCCGAACCCGAACCCGAACCCGAACCCGAACCCGACGGCGCGGAACGAGGGCGGGGCGGCATCGGGCCCGGGCTCGTCCGGTGGACGTTCTCTCGTGCCGTGTCGCCGCCCGCTGTCGGCGGGGTGTCCGGGAAGCGGGCCGAGGCCCGGGGCGGTGGCGGGGGCGGGGAGCCCGCGGGCCGGGGGGAGGTTCTCGGGATGCGGGGTCGGTCGGTCCGGGGCGTGGTGGTCGCGCCGGTCCCGTCGCTCTCCGCGGCGCGCCGGGGCGACGTCACCGCGCCGTAGCCGTCACCGCTCGCGGAGGCGACCGGACCACGGGCGGCGGAAAACCCTCCCGGCACCGTGCCTTGTCGCCCCGGGGAGGTGGCGGTGGAGCCCGTCCCGTCGGGCCGGTGCCCGCCCGCTTCCGCGTCGCTCGCCCGGCCCGCGCCGGCCGACCAGCCCCGGTCTGCCGCGTCGGACCAGCCACGACGTGCCGTGTCGGTCAAGCTTCGGCCTTCCCCCTCGGACCAACCCCGGCCCGCCCCGTCGGTCGCGCCCCGGCCCCTGTCGCCGCCGAACCAGTCTCGGGGAGAACTGTCGGGCCGCGCGTCGCCGTCGGTGCCTGCGCTCCGCCGGGCCGCGTCGCCGTCGGTGCCGATGTCCCGCCCGTTCACGTGATCGGCGCGGCCTCGGGGCGCGTCCGAGGAGCCGGGCCGGCCCGAGTCGTCGGGCTCGCCCTCCCCCACCGCGGGCGGCCCGGGCGGGCGGGGTGGCGTCGAGGGGCGCGGGGGGACGGCGGGGCGGCGTGCTTCGGTGCTCATGCGGGCCACCCCCCGTTTCCTCGTGCCCGGGCCGTCTCCTCGTACGCGGGCCGCGGATGTCGTGGGCCCGCCCGGTGCGGACGAGGCCGTCCGGGCACGCATACCCGCACGGCCGGACCGGCATCCCGCGGCCTGCGACCGGCGGTGGAGCGATCCTCCGTGCGTGCGCGTCACTCTACGGGTTGTTCCTGCGCGAACGGGAACCAGTCCGCGAGGCCGGGGCATCTGCCCGGAACGTCCCCCTACCCTGCGGTAATCCAGTCTGGCAGGCTGCGTCCATGACTGCGCGCGCCGCCGACCGGGCCCGTTACGACAGGGCCACCGCCCATCTCGACGCCCCCCTCGCGATCGTGGACCTGGACGCCTTCGACGCGAACGCGGACGATCTCGTCCGCCGCGCCGCCGGCAAGCCGATCCGCGTCGCCAGCAAGTCCGTACGCTGCCGGGCCCTTCTGGAACGCGTCCTGGCCAAGGACGGTTTCGCGGGCATCATGTCCTTCACCCTCGCCGAGTCCCTGTGGCTGGCGCGGAGCGGGTTCGACGACATCCTGCTCGCCTATCCCTCCGCCGACCGCGCCGGGTTCGCCGAGCTCGCCTCCGATCCGAAGCTCGCCGCCGCCGTGACCGTGATGGTCGACAACCCGGCACAGCTCCGGTTCATCGACGAGGCGCGCGGCGGCGGTCGCGAAGTCGTGCGGGTCTGCCTGGAGTTGGACACCTCGCTGAAAATGTTCGGCGGGCGGGTGCGCGTCGGAGCGCGGCGCTCGCCGCTGCACTCCCCCGCCCAGGTCGCCGACATGGCCCGTGCGGTGGCCCGGCGGCCGGGGTTCAAGGTCGCCGGGATCATGGCGTACGAGGGGCACATCGCGGGTGTCGGCGACGCGGTCGCCGGGCGGCCGCTGCGTTCCCGTGCCGTGCGGCTCATGCAGGCCACCGCCCGCCGGGAGCTCGCCGAGCGGCGCGCCGGGGTGGTGCGCGCGGTCCGGGCCGTCGTACCGGACCTGGAGTTCGTCAACGGCGGCGGCACGGGCAGTGTGCAGCACACCGCCGCCGAGGACGCGGTCACCGAGATCGGCGCCGGATCGGGGCTGTACGTGCCGCGGCTGTTCGACAACTACACGTCTTTCAGCGGGCGTCCGGCCGCGCTCTTCGCCCAGCCCGTCGTACGGCGGCCGGGTGTCGGGGTCGTGACGGTGCTCGGCGGCGGGTATCCCGCCTCCGGTGCGGCCGGGCCCGACCGGCTGCCGGTGCCGTATCTGCCGGAGGGACTGAAGTACGACCCGCAGGAGGGGCCCGGCGAGGTCCAGACGCCGCTGCTCGGCTCGCCGGCCGACGACCTGCTGCTCGGCGACAAGGTGTGGTTCCGCCACGCGAAGGCCGGTGAGCTGTGCGAGCGGTTCGACGCGCTGCACCTGATCGAGGGGGACGCGGTGACGGGGACCGTGCCGACGTATCGCGGGGAGGGCCACACGTTCCTGTAGGCCGGGGTCAGCCGGTGGGGCCGATGCTGCTGCCCACGCCTCCGCCGGTGTCCGCGTCGCCGACCGGCCGGATTCCCTTGGTGATCCGGTCCATGTCGGCGAGCGGCGGCCCGTCCGGACCGGCGTCGAAGACGAACCGCACGATCACCGGTGACTCGCTGCCGACACTGGACGAGAAGGCGAGGGACTGGACGTAACCACCAGGCCCCTCGGCCGTCCTGACCCGCCAGCGCACGAGGTAGCCGGCGCGTCCCGCCACCGCGACCTGCCCGGACCTGACGGTCCGGTGCGACTCGATGCCGCCGTGGACGCGCCGGTCGAGGGTGTCGTGCTCGTACGCCGCGTCGGCCGCGTCCGCGATGTCCTGCTCGGCGAGGGCCCGCGGCGACCGCTCGTCGTTCTCGGTGACCGTGTGGGTGAGGACTAGGCCGTGGCGGCAGGTGCCGATGCCTGCCGGGCAGTCGTAGGTCCCGTCGTCGGTGGTCATCACGACGTCGTCCTCGGCGACGTTCTCCGGCCTGGTCCAGCCGTCCGGCAACGGCAGGGTGATGCCGTTGAGTTGGTCCACCACGACGTCGGGATCGCCGGGCGGCGCCGAGGAGGTCGGCGGGCCGGTCGTCGGGGTGACGGGCGGGGAGGTGACGGCCGTCGGCAGGGCGTCCGCCACGGGGCCGCTGTCGTCGTCCTCGCCGAGCACGGCCACTCCGGTGACGATCGCGGCGACGAGGACGACGGCCGCGGTCGTGAGGGCCACGGCCTTCGCCCGCCCGGACGCCGCGCCGCCCGGCTCGGACGGCGCGGGCGGCGTGGGCGTCTCGACTGCCTCCGGTACGCGCCGGTGTTCTGTCCATACGGCCCCGTCCCACCAGCGCTCCAGATGGGGCGCCGACGGGTCGGGGTACCAGCCGGGCGAGGGCGTCATGCTCATCCCGGCACTGTAGGGCGCCGCCTACAGCGGTGTGACGTACGCCCCCGAGATTCCGCCGTCGACCAGGAAGTCGGTGGCGTTCACGAAGGAGGAGTCGTCGCTGGCCAGGAAGGCGACGGCGGCGGCGATCTCCTCGGCCCGGGCGAACCGGCCGACCGGGATGTGCACGAGCCGGCGGGCGGCCCGCTCGGGGTCCTTGGCGAACAGCTCCTGCAGAAGCGGGGTGTTGACCGGGCCGGGGCACAGGGCGTTGACCCGGATGCCCTCCCTGGCGAACTGCACGCCCAGTTCACGGGACATGGCCAGGACGCCGCCCTTGGAGGCGGTGTACGAGATCTGGGAGGTGGCGGCGCCCATCCTCGCCACGAAGGACGCCGTGTTGATGATGGACCCCCTGCCCTGCCGCCGCATGTAGGGGATGGCGGCCTTGCAGCACAGGTAGACGGAGGTCAGGTTGACCTCCTGGACGCGCTTCCAGGCCTCCAGGCCGGTCTCCAGGATGGAGTCGTCGTCGGGCGGGGAGATGCCGGCGTTGTTGAAGGCGACGTCGACGCTGCCGTAGGTGTCGTAGGCGGTCCTGAACAGCGCCTCGACCTGCTCGGGGTCGGTGACGTCGACCTTCACGAACGTTCCGCCGACCTCCTCGGCGGCCGCCTTGCCGCGGGCCTCGTCGACGTCGCCGCAGACGACGTGTGCGCCCTCGGAGGCGAGCCGGCGCGTGGTGGCGAGACCGATGCCGCTGCCGGCTCCGGTGATGACGGCGGTACGGCCGACGAGACGCCGGCAGATGTTTTCCTCGGTCGATGGGGTCACTGTGCGGGGCCCTCCGTGCTGATGAAGACGTTCTTGGTCTCGGTGAAGGCGGTGAGGGCGTCCGGGCCGAGCTCGCGACCGAGACCGGACTGCTTGTAGCCGCCGAAGGGCGTCCAGTAGCGGACGCTGGAGTGCGAGTTGACGGACAGGTTGCCCGCGCGGACGGCCTGGGAGACGCGCAGGGCGCGGCCCACGTCCCGGGTCCAGATGGAGCCGGAGAGGCCGTAGTCGGTGGCGTTGGCCAGGGCCACGGCCTCCGCCTCGTCCTCGAAGGGCAGGACCACGGCGACCGGCCCGAAGACCTCCTCGACGGCCACGCGCGCGTGCGGGTCGGTGCCAGTCAGGACGGTGGGCGGGAACCAGAAGCCGGGGCCCTCGGGGGCCTTGCCGCGGAGGCCGGGGGCGTCCTGGTCGACGTAGGAGCGGACCCGGTCCAGCTGGGCCCTGGAGATCAGCGGGCCCATCTGGGTCCGCTCGTCGGCCGGGTCGCCGACGCGGACCGACTCGATGCCCGGGGCCAGCAGGTCCAGGAACCGGTCGTACACACCGCGCTGGACGAGGATGCGGGTGCGGGCGCAGCAGTCCTGGCCGGAGTTGTCGAGGAAGGCCATGGGAGCCGCCGCGGCGGCGGCCTCGATGTCCGCGTCGGCGAAGACGATGTTGGGGCTCTTGCCGCCGAGTTCGAGGGTGACCCGCTTGAGCAGGGCCGAGCCTCTCGCCAACACCTGTTTGCCCACGGACGTGGACCCCGTGAAGACGATCTTCGCGACACCCGGGTGCTCGACGAGCGCGTTGCCCGCGACCGGACCGTGGCCGGGCAGCACCTGGAAGAGACCCTCGGGCAGGCCCGCCTCCAGGGCGAGTTCGGCCAGGCGCAGGGCGGTGAGCGGGGTCGTCTCGGCTGGCTTGAGGATCACCGCGTTGCCGGCCGCGAGCGCCGGGGCCGTGCCCCAGGCCGCGATCGGCATCGGGAAGTTCCAGGGCGCGATGACGGCCACGACGCCCAGCGGTTCGAGGATGGTCACGTCGAGGCCGCCGGGCACCGGGATCTGACGCCCCGTGAGCCGCTCCACTCCCCCGGCCGCGTAGTCCAGCAGGTCGCGGACGTTGCCCGCCTCCCAGCGGGCGTTGCCGATGGTGTGGCCGGCCTCCCGGACCTCGGACCGGGCCAGCTCCTCGAGATGGTCGTCCACCGCGAGGGCGAACCGGCGCAGCAGCCGGGCCCGGTCGCCGGGCGCGAGGGCGGCCCACCGGGCCTGTGCGTTCGTGGCGCGTACGACGGCCGCGTCGACGTCGGCGGCGGTGGCGCCGGGGACGGTGGCGACGACCTCCTCGGTGGCGGGGTTCAGTACGTCCAGCGTGTACTCGGCAGACAAGAGGGCCTCACATGCGTTCGAAGGAGCGGCGCAGCTCCCAGTCGGTCACCGCGGCGTCGAAGGCGTCCAGTTCGACGCGGGCCATGTTGCGGTAGTGCGCGACGACCTCGTCGCCGAAGGCGGCCTTGGCGATCGGACTGTTCTCCCACAGCTCGGCGGCCTCGCGGAGCGTGGTGGGCACGTGCGCGTACTCGGCGGTGTACGCGTTGCCCGTGCAGACCTCCGGCAGCTCAAGCTTCTGCTCGATGCCGTACAGACCCGCCGCCACCAGCCCGGCCACGGCGAGGTGCGGGTTCACGTCTCCGCCGGGCAGCCGGTTCTCGAAGCGCAGGGAGCGGCCGTGGCCGACCACCCGCAGCGCGCAGGTGCGGTTGTCGACGCCCCAGGCGACGGCGGTCGGGGCGAAGGAGCCCGGCTGGAACCGCTTGTATGAGTTGATGTTGGGGGCGTAGAGCAGGGAGAAGTCGCGCAGCGCGGCGAGCTGTCCGGCGAGGAAGTGGCGCATCACCTCGGACATGCCGCCCGGCTCCTGCGCCGAGCCCGCCATGGCGTTGTTGCCGTCCGCGTCCGCGAGCGAGAGGTGGATGTGGCAGGAGTTGCCCTCGCGCTCGTTGTACTTGGCCATGAAGGTGATCGACACGCCTTCCTGGGCGGCGATCTCCTTGGCGCCGGTCTTGTAGAGGGCGTGCTGGTCGCAGGTGACCAGGGCCTCGTCGTAGCGGAACACGATCTCGTGCTGGCCGGGGTTGCACTCGCCCTTGGCGGACTCGACGGTGAGGCCGGCGGCGGCCATCTCGTTGCGGATGCGGCGCAGCAGGGGCTCGATACGGCCGGTGCCGAGCACCGAGTAGTCGATGTTGTACTGGTTGGCCGGGGTGAGCCCGCGGTAGTTCGCGTCCCACGCCTGCTCGTAGGTGTCCTTGAAGACGATGAACTCCAGCTCGGTGCCGACCTGGGCGGTGAAGCCGTGTTCGGCGAGACGTTCCAGCTGGCGGCGCAGGATCTGGCGGGGGGCGGCCACCACGGGGGAGCCGTCGTTCCAGGCGAGGTCGGCCACCAGCATCGCCGTGCCGGCGTTCCAGGGGACGCGGCGGAGCGTGGACAGGTCGGGGTGCATGGCGAAGTCGCCGTAGCCGCGGTCCCAGGAGGACATCGCGTAGCCGTCGACGGTGTTCATGTCGGTGTCGACGGCGAGGAGGTAGTTGCAGCCCTCGGTGCCGTGGTGGAGGACCTCGTCGAGGAAGAAGCGGGCGGCGAACCGCTTGCCCTGGAGCCGCCCCTGCATGTCGGGGAAGGCCAGGACGACGGTGTCGATCTCACCGCTCGCCACGAGGGCGTGCAGCTCCTCGATGCCGAGCGGGGGTGTGCGGTCTGCCACGGGAGAGCTCCTTCGGCTTCTTCGCTTTTTCGGCCGGGCCGGAAGCCATAAGGTATTGCGGAGAACCATTGCTTGGGAAGGGGGCACCGCTTCATGTCGCTCGATGCGGACGGCGGCGGCGAGGACCGGTTGACCCCGGTGCTGCGGCCGGTGCGGGCGGGCAACGGCTTCGAGGAGGCACTGGAACAGATCCTTCAGGTCGTGCGGCTCGGTCTGGTGCCGGGCGGGGAGCGGCTGCCGGCCGAACGGGAGCTCGCGGAGCGGCTCGGGATCAGCCGGGTGACCTTGCGCGAGGCGCTGAAGGTGCTCCAGGACCAGGGGCTGGTGGAGTCGCGGCGCGGGCGGTACGGCGGCACGTTCGTGCTGCCGCGCGCGGACGCCGGCGGCGAGGACGAGCTGCGGCGGCGGATCACCGAGGTCGACATCGAGGACGTCCTGCGTTTCCGGGAGGTGCTGGAGGTGGGCGCGGCCGGGCTGTGCGCGACGCACGGGCTGTCGGCGGAGCAGGAGGGCCGGCTGCGGGAGGCACTGGTGGCCACGCAGGACGCCCCGCTGTCGGAGTACCGTCGACTGGACACGCTGCTCCACCTCACGCTCGCCGAGCTGTGCGGATCGCCGACGCTGACCGCGCAGTACGCGGCCGTACGGGCCTCGGTCAACGACCTGCTCGACTGCATCCCGCTGCTGGTACGCAACCTGGAGCACTCGCAGCGCCAGCACTCCGCACTGGTGGAGGCGGTCCTCGACGGGGACGCGGACGGCGCGCGGGAGATGATGCGGGAACACTGCGCGGGAACGGGGGCGCTCCTCAGGGGGTTCCTGGCGTGACGAAAAGGTATGGCGGCAATCCATTGAAGGACCGGAGGGACACATGGCGGTCAGGCCGCTGATCGGGGTCAGTACGTATCTGGAGGCGGAGGTGCGCTGGCGCGTCTGGGAGCTGGAGGCCGCGCTGCTGCCCGCCGGGTACCACCGGCTCGTCCAGCGTGCGGGCGGGTTGGCCGCGATGCTCCCGCCGGACGCCCCGGAACACGCCGCCGCGACCGTCGCCCGCCTCGACGGCCTGGTGATCGCCGGCGGCCCGGACGTCGAGCCGGTCCGCTACGGCGCCGAGACCGACCCCCGCACCGGGCCGCCCGCGCGTGCCCGGGACGCCTGGGAACTCGCCCTGATCGACGCGGCGCTCTCGTCGGGGGTGCCCCTGCTGGGCATCTGCCGGGGCATGCAGCTGCTGAACGTCGCCCTGGGCGGCACGCTCGTCCAGCACCTCGACGGCCACGCGCAAACGCCCGGCGTCTTCGGCCACCATCCCGTGAAGCCCGTGCCGGGCACGTCGTACGCCGACGTCGTCCCCGAGGAGACGTCCGTCCCCACCTACCACCACCAGGCCGTGGACCGGCTGGGCACGGACCTGGTCCCGTCGGCCCACGCGGCGGACGGCACGGTGGAGGCCGTCGAACTCCCCGGCTCTCATTGGGTGATGGGCGTGCAGTGGCATCCGGAGATGGGCGAGGACCTGCGCGTGATGCGGGCACTGGTGGAGGCGGCGCATCGCCGGGCTGCCTGAGCCGGCCAGGCCCGCGGCGGTTACCTGACCGGAGCGTCACCGGCCTCCCGCCGGAACCCACACCGGCCTCCCACCCAAGCCCCACCGCCACCCGCCCGAGTCACCGCCGCCCGTCTCCCCGACCCAACCTTGCCCGTCTACCCCCGGGTCACCACCGCCCGGCTACCCCCCGGCCCAGCCTTCCCCGTCTACCGCCAGGTCACCGTCGCCCGCCCACCCCGGGTCACCGTCGCCCGCCCACCCCGGGTCTCCGCCGCCCGCCCACCCCGGGTCACCGCCGCCCGTCTACCCCCGGGTCAGCGACAGCAGGTCCCGCGCCGGTCCCACCGGGCGGTGCCCCGTCGGCCATACGGCCCGCAGGTCGCGGGCCAGGGAGATTCCCTCCACCGGCACGCTCACCAGCCTCCGCATCGCCAGCTCCTCCCCCACGGCCAGTTCGCTGAGCACGGCCGGCCCCGCCCCGCTCACCGCCGCCGCCTTCACCGCCGTGGTGGACGACAGCTCGATCAGCGGGCGGGCCAGACCCCCCAGCGCGGCATCCAGGACCTGCCGGGTCCCGGAGCCCTCCTCCCGCAGGATCAACGGCGTCGTCGCCAGCTCCGACGCCTCCAGCGCCCGGCGCCGCCGCGCCCAGGGATGTCCGGGGGCCGTCACCACTATCAGGTGGTCGTGGGCGATGACCACGGAGTCCAGACCCGTCGGAACGTTGAGTCCCTCCACGAACCCCAGGTCCGCCTCGTCGGCCAGCAACCGCTCCGCGACCGCCGCCGAGTTGCCCGCGAGCAGCGACACCGCGGTGTCCGGCCGTCCGGCGCGCAGTGCGAGCAGCCAGCCCGGCAGCAGGTACTCGGCGATCGTCATGCTCGCCGCCACCCGCAGCCGGGAGTCCCGCCGGTCCCGCAGCGCCTGCGCCCCGGCGTCGAAGGCGGCCGCCGCCTCCACGATGCGCCGCGCCCAGTCGGTGACCAGTGCCCCGGCGTCGGTGAGCCGGGAGCCGCGCGGCGAACGGTCCACCAGCGCCACCCCCAGCTGGCGTTCCATCGAGCGGACCCGGCTGCTGGCCGCCGGCTGGGTGATGCCCAGCTCACGCGCCGCCCCGCCCAGGCTCCCGAGCCGGGCCACCGCCAGCAGCAGCTCCAGCGCCCCGAGATCCGGCACCCGGTGGGACAGCGAGCCGCCCACCTCGAACCGGGAGTTCTCCTGTTCCCCATCGCCGCTCATAAAGGCAGCTTATGCCCTCATAGAGACATACTCCCTGGTAGCAGCGCTCCCGCGGCGAGACGGTGGACACATGGTCACCGCAGCCCGGCCCCTCCCCCGTGCGACCGCACACCCCCGGCGCGCCCTCGCCGTCCGTCACCTCGGACCGAACTGGTACGCCTCCGTCATGGGCACCGCCATCGTCGCGACCGCCGGCGCCACCCTTCCCTCCCAGGTCCCGGGCCTGCACACGTTCCGCCTCGCCGTCTGGGCCCTCTCCCTGGCACTGCTCCTCGCCCTGCTGGGCGCCCGCGCCCTGCACTGGCACCACCACCGCGACCAGGCCCGCGCCCACCTCCTCGATCCGGCGACGGCCCCCTTCTACGGCTGCCTGGCCATGGCCCTGCTCGCGGTCGGCGGCGGCGCCCTCACGGTCGGCCAGGCCTGGATCGGCACCGAGGCCGCGGTCGTCCTGGACGCCGTGCTGTTCACGGCCGGCACGGCCCTGGGACTGGCCGCGGCCGTCGCCGTGCCGTACCTGATGGCCGTACGCCATCGGGTGGAGCCCGGGCAGGCCACGCCCGTCTGGCTGTTGCCCGTGGTCGCACCCATGGTGTCCGCCGCGCTGGGGCCTCTGCTCGTACCGCACCTGCCGCCCGGCCAGCCGCGGGAGACCCTGCTCTTGGCGTGCTTCGCGATGTTCGGCCTGAGCCTGCTGGCGACCCTGACGATGCTGCCGGTGATCTTCACCCGGCTGCTCACCGGCGGTCCGCTGCCGCTCGCGCTCACCCCGACGCTGTTCCTGGTGCTGGGTCCGCTCGGCCAGTCCACCACCGCCGTCGGCACGTTCGCGGACGTGGCGCCCGGGGTCGTGGCGGCGCCGTACAGCGAGGGCTTCGCCGTCTTCGCGGTCCTGTACGGCGTTCCCGTCATGGGCTTCGCCCTGCTGTGGTCCGGGCTCGCCACCGCCCACGTGCTGCGCGCCCGCCGGCACGGCATGGGCTTCGCGATGACCTGGTGGGCGTTCACCTTCCCGGTGGGCACCTGCGTCACCGGTGCGGAGGCGCTGGCCCGGCACACCGGACTGCTCGTGTACGACTGGCTCGCGGTAGGCCTGTACGGCGTGCTCGTCGCCGCCTGGGTCACCGCCGCCGCGCTCACGGCACGGGGCCTGCTCAGCGGCGAGCTGCTCGCAGCGCCTCGCCCAGCACCCTTGGCGCCTCGGCCAGCGACGGTCCGTACCACGTCAGGTGCCGCCCGCTGACCAGAGCGCAGGGCAGGCCCGGGAATGCCTCCGGGCCGTCGTTGGCCGTGAAGCGGTAGGGCTCGTCGGGGAGCACGACGACGTCCGGGGCGGCGGCCCGCAGTTCCTCCACCGGGATCGTCGGGTAGCGCTCGGCGTGGCCCGCGTAGAGGTGGTCGACGCCGAGACGGCTCAGCACGTCACCGGCGAAGGTGTCGCGGCCCAGCACCATCCACGGGCGCCGCCAGACCGGTACGGCCGCTGTCGTCCGGCGTTCGGGCGGCCGTAGCACCGTCCAGGCCTGCTCGGCCTCGTCCAGCCAGCGGGGTCGGGTGGGCTCCCCACACGCGTCCAGCACCCTCGCCAGCTCCCGGAAGGCCTGCGGCACGTCCCGCACCTCGGTCACCAGCACCTCGAGGCCCGCCTCGCGCAGAGCGGCCAGGTCGGGGGCGCGGTTCTCCTCCTCGTTGGCGATGACCAGGTCGGGGGCGAGGGCGGCGATCCGGTCGGTCTTCGGGTTCTTGGTGCCGCCGACGCGGGCGACGTCGAGGCCGGCCGGGTGCGTGCACCAGTCGGTGGCGCCGACCAGGGTGCCGGTCGCGGCCACGGCCTCCGTCAAGGACGGGACGAGCGAGACGACCCTCACCGGCGCGGCCGGTCCCGGACCGCCTCGATGTGCTCGGCCACGGCGACGACGACCACGCGGGTGTCGGCCACCGTGGCCCGCCAGCGGTGGCGTACGCCGCCGGTGAGGTAGAGCGTGTCGCCGCGGCCCAGCCGGTAGGCGCGGCCCTCCGCCTCGATCTCCACCGCGCCGTCCGCGACGTACATCAACTGGTCGTTGCGGTGCTGGAACTCACGGCCCGCGTCATGGTCGCCGACGAACTCCGAGGCATGCATCTGATGATGCCCGCGCACCAGGGAACGCGTCCGCGGTACGAGCGGCGGATCCTCGGTCTCCTCGGCGCGGACCACGTCGACACTGCACGCCGGGTCGGCGGCGGCGAGGAGTTCGACGGCGGTGGTGCGCAGCGCGTCGGCGACCTTCTCCAGGGAGCTTCGGCTGGGCCGCGCACGTTCGTTCTCGATCTGGCTCAGGAAGGGCACCGACAGGCCGCTGCGCTCGGCCACGGCGGCGAGCGTGAGATCGAGGGCCCGGCGCCGGCGCCGCACGGCGGCGCCCACCCGAAGGGGCTGTTCTTTGTGGTCGCCCATCGCTCCGGCTCCCTCCTTCGCTCGTGGGTGCGCCTCCCGTGCGCGACGCGTTCCGCACACTTCCCATGATGGGTCTCTGCACCCTACGCATGTTCGGCAAACCGTTTCATGCGCCTGTCACATCCACGTCACACCGGGTCTCGACGGACCTCACGGATCGCGCCAGTGGATCGGCCTCCCGGGACCCGGAGGGCAGACGTGTGCCGTGCGTGCCCCGGGACCGACCAGCAGGCCGGGCCGCGGTCGAGGCCAGAGCAGCGTAGCGCTGTGTGATTGGCCGGATCCATCCCGTGGACGAAAGGGGCCCGGACATGCCCGAGGGGCGGGCCCCGCCACGCGCTGTCAGGTCGCGTGGGAAGGCCCACCCCTCAGGCGGCTTTCGGTGCGGCGGCTACCGCGGTGTCATCCGGTCGACCATGTCCGGGTGCTCCTTCAGCCACGCGGCGACCGCCGCCTCCTCGTGGCCGTGGCCCCGCTTGTTGATCTCGGCCTCCAGGCTGCCGAGCTCGTCCTCGCTCATCCTGAAGTTCTTGATCCACTTCGTCAGTCGCGGGTACTGCTCGGGGAACTTCTCGTTGGAGATCGTCCGGATCGTGTTGCCCTCGCCGAAGAGCTTCTTGTCGTCCTTCAGCTTGGTGAGGTCGTACTGGCTGTACGCCCAGTGCGGCGACCACAGGACGACCGCGACGGGCTCCTTCTTGGCGTAGGCCCGCTTGAGCTCGGCCAGCATCGCCGGGGTGGAGCCGTCGACGACCTCGTACTCGTCGTCCAGCCCGTAGCCGGGCAGCACCTTCGTCTTGAGCAGGTTCATCTCGCCGGTGCCCGGCTCGATGCCGATGATCCTCCCGTCGAAGAGGTCGGCCTTGCCCTTGAGGTCCTCGTAGGACTTGACGTTCTTGACGTAGGACGGCACGGCGATCTCCAGCGAGGTCGGCTCGTACCAGGTGCCCAGGTCCGCGAGTCTGTCCTTGCTCCGGTCCCAGTAGTTCTTCTGCGCGTACGGCAGCCACGCGTCGAAGTTGAGATCGAGGTCTCCGGAGGCGAGTCCGGTGTAGACCGGGCCGACGTCCATCTGCTTGAGGTTCAGCTTGTAGCCGCGCCGCTCGAGGACGTTCTTCCAGAGGTAGGTGACCGCGATGTCCTCGTCCCAGGGGAACCAGGCCACGTCGATGGGCCGCTCGGCCTCCGCGGCGGTGGCGCCCGAGCCGCCGGGGACCGGGGCCAGCTTGTCGACGACGCCGGGGTTCTTCTTCAGCCAGGCGCGCACGGCGTCCTGCTGCTCACCCTTGCCCGCCTTGTTGATCTCGGCTTCCAGGCCGGTGAGCTGCTGCTCGCTCATCCGGAACCTCTTCAGCCACTCGCCGACCACCGGGTTCTCGTCGGCGAAACCCTTGCGGGCGATGGTGTGCACTCCGTCGCCCTTGCCCCAGGCACCCTTGGGGTCCTTCAGCTTCTTCAGGTCGTAGTCGCTGTACGCCCAGTGCGGCGACCAGAGCGTGACGACGATCGGTTCCTTCTTGCTGTAGGCGCGCTTGAGCTCGGCCAGCATGGCCTGCGTGGAGCTGTCGACGACCTTGTACTCCTTGTCGAGGCCGTACTCGCCGAGGACCTTGCTCTTCAGCAGGGACATCATTCCGGCGCTGGACTCGATGCCGGTGATCTTCCCGCCGAAGGTGGCGGCCTTGCCCTTGAGGTCCTCCAGGGAGTCGACGCCCTTCATGTACGAGGGGACGCTCAGCTCCAGCGAGGTCTGGCCGTACCAGGCGCCGAGGTCGTCGAGCTTGCCGCCGTACTTCTTCCAGTACTGCTCGTGTGTGGTGGGCAGCCACGCGTCGGTCTGGAAGTCGACGGTGCCCTGCGCGAGGGAGGTGTAGAGCGGGCCGGCGTCGAACTGCTTGGCGTCCACCTGGAACCCACGCTCCTCCAGGATCTCCTTCCACAGGTAGGTGGAGGCCACGCCCTCGTCCCAGGGGATGTAGCCGATGCTGACCTTCTTGCCCTGGCCCACGTCGTTGCCGTCGGCGACGGCGGCGGGGGCGCCGGTCCCGCCGAAGACGTTCATGCCGCCCGCCACCAGGGCGAGGGCGACGACGCCGACCACGGCGATCTGCGGGCGGGGCCGGTACGACCAGAGCTTCACGCCCTGTGCGGCACGCGCACGGGCGGCGGCCCGGCGGCCCAGCGGGGAGACCTGCGTGCCCAGGGCGCCGGTCATACGGTCGAGGTAGATCGCGAGGATCACGATGGCGACGCCCGCCTCGGAGCCGAGGCCGACGTCGAGCTGGCCGATGGCCTCGTTGACGCGGCCGCCGAGACCTCCGGTGCCGACCATGCCGGCGATCGCGGCCATGGAAAGGCCGAGCATGATGACCTGGTTGACGCCGGCCATCACGGTGGGCAGGGCGAGCGGCAGCTGGACGCGCAGCAGGGTGTCGCGGGGTGAGGTGCCGAACGCCTCGGCTGCCTCGACCAGTTCCCTGTCGACCTGCCGGATGCCCAGCTCGGTCATGCGCACACCGGGGGCGAGCGCGAAGATCAGGGTGGCGACGATGCCCGCGGAGGCGCCGCTGCCGAAGAACAGGATCGCCGGGATGAGGTAGACCATCGCGGGCAGTGTCTGCATGAAGTCCAGGACCGGCCGCACCAGGCCGCTGACCCGGTTCGAGCGGGCGGCCCAGATGCCGACGGGCACCGATATGAGCAGGGCGATGATCGTGGCGACGAGGACGAGCGACAGGGTCACCATCGCGTCCTCCCACAGTTCGAGGGAGTCGACGAAGGCGAATCCCACGAAGGTGAGCAGACCGGCGAGCGTGCCGCGCAGCCAGAAGGCGAGCACGGCGAAGATGCCCGCGAGGATCAGCGGTTCGGGCGCCTGCAGGACGGCGTTGATGCCGTCGTAGGTGCCGGTGAAGACGGCCTTGAGGAAGTCGAAGAGCCAGGCCATGTGGCCGAGCAGCCAGTCGACGGCGCTGTTGACCCAGTCGCCGAGCGGAATCCTAGGCACGGGTCACCACCTTGTCGCCGCCCTTGTCGCCGCCCCTGTCGCGCGGGGACGCGCAGACCGAGGGGGCGCTCTGCTCGTCGCCCAGGAACCCGACGAGGCGTTGTCTCGGTACGACGCCGACGAGTTTCCCCTTCTTGTCGAGCACGGCCACCGGATGCGTCAGGCGGGCGCTGATCGCGCAGAGTTCACCGAACGGCGTGTCGGGCGCCGCCGTCTCGCAGCCGCAGTCGGCCTCGTCTCCGCGTACGTCGCCGTCCATCACGGCGGAGGCCGTCAGGACTCGGGAGCGGTCGACGTCCTGGGTGAACGAGGCCACGTAGTCGTTCTCGGGGCGGAGGAGGATGTCCTCGGCCGTACCGGTCTGGACGATGCGGCCGTCGCGCATGACGGCGATGCGGTCGCCCAGGCGCATGGCCTCGTTGAGGTCGTGGGTGATGAAGACGATCGTCTTCTTCAGGGTCTGCTGGAGCTGGAGGAGCTGGTCCTGCATGTCACGGCGGATCAGCGGGTCGAGGGCGCTGAAGGACTCGTCCATGAGGAGCAGGTCGGCGTCGGTGGCGAGGGCGCGGGCCAGGCCCACGCGCTGCTGCATGCCACCGGACAGCTCGTCCGGCCAGGACTTCTCCCAGCCGGCCAGACCGCACAGGGAGAGCGCCTCGGCGGCCCTGGCCTCGCGCTCGCGCCGGGGCACCCCCTGGACGGCCAGGCCGTAGGCGGCGTTCTCCAGCACGCTGCGGTGCGGGAAGAGCGCGAAGTGCTGGAAGACCATGCTGATCTTCCGGGCCCGGACCACCCGCAGGTCCCGGTCGGACAGTGCGGTCAGGTCGTCGCCGTCGAAGCGGACGCTGCCCGCGGTCGGCTCCAGGAGGCCGTTGAGCATGCGCAGCAGGGTGGACTTGCCGGACCCGGACAGGCCCATCACCACGAAGATCTGTCCCGGTTCCACGGTGAAGGAGGCGTCGATCACCGCCGCCGTGGCGCCGTCGGCACGCAGCTCCTCCCGGTCGGCTCCCTGCCGGAGGCGTTCGACCGCCGCGTCCGGTCGTCTGCCGAACACCTTGTAAAGCGCTTCGGCCTCAAGTCTGGATGACACGTGTACCTCTCGTCTGACAACCGGGAAGGGGAGACGAGAGGCCACGAGCAGTTGAATGTGCAACCGGCGTCGCTCCGAGGCGGCGCCTGCCCTGACCCCTCGAGGCCAAACGCGCAGGTGGGCGACTTCACAGGACGTTCACGCAGGTCGCGCGCAGCGTTGCCGACACGTCTCTGTCGGTGGCGTACGGCATGATGCGTGGCGTGACCGGACGACTGATGCTCCTCGACACCGCCTCGCTCTACTTCCGCGCCTACTTCGGGGTGCCGGAGTCCGTGAAGGCCCCGGACGGCACGCCGGTGAACGCCGTGCGCGGGCTGCTGGAATTCATCGACCGTCTGGTCAAGGACCACCGCCCGGACCACCTGGTGGCCTGCATGGACGCCGACTGGCGGCCTCAGTGGCGGGTCGATCTCATCCCCTCCTACAAGGCGCACCGCGTCGCCGAGGAGCGCGAGGCGGGCCCCGACGAGGAGGAGGTGCCGGACACCCTCTCGCCGCAGGTACCCGTCATCGAGGCCGTGCTCGACGCGCTCGGCATCGCCCGCGTCGGCGTGGCGCACTACGAGGCGGACGACGTGATCGGGACGTTCACCGCGCGGGCCAGGGGTCCGGTCGACATCGTCACCGGCGACCGGGACCTCTACCAGCTGGTGGACGACGGGCGCGGGGTGCGCGTGCTGTACCCGCTCAAGGGCGTGGGCACCCTGCAACTGACGGACGAGGCCTGGCTGCGCGAGAAGTATGGGGTCGACGGCCGGGGGTACGCGGATCTCGCGCTGCTGCGCGGCGACCCGAGCGACGGCCTGCCGGGGGTGCCCGGCGTCGGCGAGAAGACGGCGGCCAAGCTGCTTGCCGAGTTCGGTGACCTGGCCGGCATCATCGCCGCGGTCGACGATCCGAGGGCGAAGCTCACACCGACGCAGCGCAAGCGCCTCGACGAGTCACGGCCGTATCTGGCGGTGGCGCCGAAGGTGGTGAAGGTGGCGGACGACGTTCCCCTGCCGGACGTCGAGACGGTCCTGCCGCGCGTGCCGCGCGACTCCGTGGCGCTGGACGAGCTGGCGGCGCGGTGGGGACTGGGCGGTTCGCTGCATCGGCTGCTGGCGACGCTCGGGGCGTAGGAGATGTGCCGGAGGGGTCCGAAGTCCCCGGGAGAGGTTCAGAGACCTCTCATGTGGGGGGTGTTCAATGGGGGGAGATGTTAACTTAGGTTAGCCTAAGCATAGGGAACAGGGAGGCCGCCATGGCAGAACGACCGGGACGACAGCCGAGGAAGTCCCGCTCGGCGCAGGTCGTCCGCACCGAACGGCTGACCCCGCACATGCAGCGCGTGGTGCTCGGCGGCGAGGGCCTGGCCGACTTCACTGCCGACACCTGCACCGACCACTACGTGAAACTCCTGTTCCCGCCCCAGGGCGTGACCTATCCCGAGCCCTTCGACGTGCAGCGGATCCGTGAGGACTTCCCGCGCGCGCAGTGGCCCGTGACCCGTACCTACACGGTTCGCTACTGGGATCCCCAGCACCTGGAACTGACGCTGGACTTCGTGATCCACGGCGACGAGGGCCTGGCCGGACCGTGGGCCCTGCGCGCCCAACCGGGTGAAACCGTGCACTTCATGGGCCCCGGCGGCGCCTACGCGCCCGACCCGGGTGCCGACTGGCACCTGCTCGCCGGTGACGAGAGCGCGCTGCCCGCCATCGCCCGCTCCCTGGAGTCGCTGCCCGACGGCGCCCGTGCGCACGCCTTCATCGAGGTCGCCGGTCCGGAGGAGGAGCAGAAGATCGACTCCGACGTGGAGGTGGTCTGGCTGCACCGCGGTGACCGCCGCGTCGGCGAGGCGCTCACCGAGGCCGTACGGGCGCTTCGGTTCCCGGAGGGCCGCGTGCACGCCTTCGTCCACGGCGAGGCGCACTTCGTGAAGCAACTGCGCCATCTGCTGCGGGTCGAGCGCTCCATCGCGCGCGAGGACCTGTCGATCTCCGGCTACTGGCGGCTCGGCCACAACGAGGACGGCTGGCAGGCGTCGAAGCAGGAGTGGAACGCCCGCATCGAGGCGGAGCAGGAGGGCGCGGCACCCGCCGCCTAGTACGGCATACGCTTGCCGGTGATGACACGCAACCACCGGGTGCCGCCCTCCCCCCTCCCGCAACGCGAAGGGGTGGACCCGGTGCGGGTGCGGCTGCCCGTCGAGGGTCCGTGGGCCACCGTGCGCGATTACCTGACACAGCGGCTCTCCGGAGCGGGTGCCGGTGTCGTCGAGGCGATGTTCGACGCGGGGCGGATCGTCGGGGCGGACGGACAGGCGGTGGCGCCCGACGCGGCGTACGTGCCGGGGATGTTCGTCTGGTTCCACCGCGACCTGCCGCCCGAGGTGCCGGTGCCGTTCCCGATCGAGGTCGTGTACCGCGACGAGCACATCGTCGTCGCCGACAAGCCGCACTTCCTGGCCACCACCCCGCGCGGCAGCCATGTCACCGAGACCGCGCTGGCCCGGCTGCGCCGCGAACTGGGCATCCCCACGCTGGGCGCCGCACACCGGCTCGACCGGATCACCGCCGGTCTGGTGCTGTTCACCGTACGGCCCGAGGAGCGCGGCGCGTACCAGTCGCTGTTCGGCGACCGGCTGGTGCGCAAGGAGTACGAGGCCGTGGCGCCGTACGTTCCCTCGCTCGCGCTCCCCCGTACCGTACGCAGCCGGATCGTGAAGGAACGCGGGGTGCTGGCCGCGTACGAGGTCGAGGGCGAGCCGAACGCGGTGAGCCTGGTTGAGCTGTCCGAGCGGGGCGAGAACGGCCTGGGCCGCTACCGGCTGACGCCCGCCACCGGGCAGACCCACCAGCTGCGGGTCCATATGAACGCCCTCGGGGTGCCCATCCTCGGAGACCCGCTCTACCCGGTGGTGGCCGACCCCGTACCGGCCGGTGACTTCCGGCGCCCGCTCCAACTGCTGGCGCGGAGCCTGGAGTTCACCGATCCGGTCACGGGGGCCGCCCACCGGTTCCGCAGTCCGAGGACGCTCGAGGCGTGGTCCTCGTACGACGCGTGGGCAGGTCAGTAACCGCGCCACCAGCGCACGAAGCGCCGCCAGGCGCCCATGGGGCGGGCCGGCTGGGGCGTCTGCACCGTCGGGGCCTGCGGCGGGGCCGGGGCCGGCTGGGGCTCGGGTGCGGTCACGGGGGCGGGGTCCGGGTGGGTGCCGACCTGCCAGGTGGACCGCTGCTGCGGGACCGCGGCATGGCCGGGCTTGGCCATCACGTCCTGCTGCGGCTTCGGCGCGAACCTCACCGGCAGCTCCACCAGGTGGCGTGAGGAGATCGACTCGGCCCAGTTCAACTCCTCCTCGTCGCAGTCGAGTTCCACGTCCGGCAGGCGCATCAGCAGGGCGTCGACGCCGGTGTCGGCGATGGCACGGCCGATGTCCTGGCCGGGGCACTCGTGCGGCCCGCCGCCGAAGGCGAGGTGGGAACGGTTGCCCTGCATGTTGGCGGCCAGGTCCGGCCGGACCCGGGGGTCGATGTTGCCCGGCGCGATGCCGAGGAGCAGTCCGTCGCCCTTGCGGATGCGCTGGCCGCCCAACTCCGTGTCCTGCTTGGCGAAGTAGGCGAAGACCGAGCTGAACGGCGGCTCGTCCCACAGGGACTGCTCGACCGCCTCCGGCACCGTCATCTGTCCGCCGCTGAGCTGGGCGCGGAAGCGCGGGTCGGTGATGACCATGCGCAGCGCGTTGGACAGGAGGTTGACCGTGGCCTCGTAGGCCGCGAAGAGCACGAGGCGCAGGTGCTCCCTGACCTCGTCGTCGGTCAGCCGGGCCGGGTGGGTGATGAGATGGCTGGTGAAGTCCTCCTCGGGCCGGGCGCGGCGGCGGGCGGTGAGCCGGCTCAGCGCGTCCATGACGTAGCCGTGGCTGGCGATCGCCGTCTCGGTGCCCTTGAGCGCGTCGCGGGCCGCCAGCACCAGGCGGTCGCTGTACTCGTCGGGCATGCCGAGGATCTCGCACATCACGGCCATCGGCAGGTGCTCGGCGAACTCGCTGACGAGGTCGGCCGTGCCCTCCTCGCAGAAGCGGTTGACGAGCCGCTGGGTGTGGCGGTTGATGTGGCGGCGGACACCACGGTGGTCGATGGTCGACATGGCCCCGGTGACCGCGCCACGCAGCCTCAGGTGCTCGTCGCCCTCGGCGTGCGAGGCGATGGGCTGCCAGGCGATGTGCGGCATGAGCGGGTGGTCGGGCTTGACCATGCCCTCCTGGAGCGGGGTCCAGATGCGGCTGTCCCGGCAGAACTGCGAGGGCGTACGCACCATGTGGAGGTTCTCGGTGTGGCCGAGCACCACCCACATCGGGACGTCGTCGTGGAGGAGCACCGGCGCCACCGGGCCGTGCTCCTCCCGGAGTTGCTCGTACACGGAGCCGAGGTCCTCCGCCTCGGGACCGTAGAGCCGGTGCAGTCCGCCGGGTCCGCGGCCGTGGGCGGGGCAGCCGGGCGGCGGGGCGAGGGAGGGGTCCGCACCCGTCAGGGAGTGGGATTCAGGCGTCACAGTGGTCGCTCCGAAGTGGATCCGGTGTCTGTGTCTGGCGGGCAGTGGTCCGCGGGGACGAGCGGGCGGGAGGTCACCGCAGCGCGCCCGTCATCGCGAGGGAGTGCAGGAACCGCATGAGGGTCATCAGCGTGTCCCGGCTGGAGGCGCGGCGGCGTGCGTCGCACTCGATGATGGGGATGTCCTCGCTCAGGTCGAGCGCGGTACGCAGTTCCTCGACGGGGTAATGAGGCGCGTCCGGGAAGGAGTTCACGGCGACGACGAACGGGACGCCGCGCTCCTCCAGGCGTCCCATCACGTCGAAGCTGACCTCCAGGCGGCGGGTGTCGATCAGCACGACCGCACCGAGCGCGCCCTCGAAGAGGCCGTTCCACAGGAACCAGAAGCGTTCCTGGCCGGGAGTGCCGAAGAGGTACAGGACCAGTTGGTCGGTGATGCTGATACGGCCGAAGTCCATGGCCACGGTGGTGGCCGTCTTGGTGTCGGACCCGTAGTTGTCGTCGACGCCGACGCCGGCCTGCGTCATGGTCTCCTCGGTGGTCAGCGGTTTGATCTCGCTGACCGAGCCGACCATGGTCGTCTTGCCGACGCCGAAGCCGCCGACGATGACGATCTTGACCGCGGCCTGGGCGGTGTGCGGGAGTTGGTCCTCGGTCCGTGGACCCGGGATGGTGTCAGAGCTTTTGAAGTCCATGCATCACCGCTTCGAGGAGGGAACGGTCGGCCAGCGCCTGGCGGATGATCGGGGCGCGCGCCGTCACCTGTTCGGCCGTCAGCAGCTCGGTGAGCAGGACCGTCACCACGCTGAACGGCAGACTGAGGTAGGCCGACAGCTCGGCCACGGACAGGGGTGCCGTGCACAGCCGGAGCAGCGCCGCCTGCTCGGGCGAGGCGGAGGGCGGTGGGTCGGCGTGCGCCACGATTAAGGTGACCAGGTCGAGTTCGACGCGCTCGACGCCGTCCGGACCCGTGATCACGTACAGCCGCTCGGGGTTCTTCTTCTGCCCTTCCGGGGGCTGCTGTTCCTCCTGCGGAGGCTCCGGCACGTGTTCTTGCTGGGGGAAGCGCCTCTGGCGTCGCGGAGCAGTCATACGGTCTGGCCGTTGCGCCTGGGCCTGCTGGTGAGGTGCTCGCCGATCCGGATGACCAGGTCACTCATGCGGGAGCTCATGAAGCCGGGTTCGGCGCGCACGTCGGAGAGCACCGCGAGATAGGCGTTGGGTCCGGCGGCCATCAGGTAGAAGTAACCCCCGTTGATCTCGATGAGGACCATCTTCATCTCGCCGTCGCTGCCCGGGATCTCCTGGGCGACGGCGGTCGCCAGACTCTGCAGACCCGCGCAAGCCGCGGCGACGCGGTCGGCGGCGTCCGGGTCGTCGCCGTGTCGGGCGATGCGCAGGCCGTCGGCGGAGAGCACCACGATCATCTGGATGCCGGGGACGCCTTTGGCGAGGTCCTGGAGCATCCAGTCGAAGTTGCCTCGCTGCTGGATCACTTGAGGTTCCCCTCGTCGTCGGCCTCGACATGGGCCGGTTCGTTGGTCGGCTGGGTGGTACGGCTCGGGCGCTTGAGTCCGTCCATGAACGCCTGGACCCACAGGCCGGGCGGCGGTTCGGGCGCCTTCTCGGGCTCGGGCTCGGGTTCGGGCTGGGAGGTCGACCAGATGGTCGGCCGCCCCTCCCGCTCCGCCTGCTCGATGGCCGCCTGTTCGGCGTACCGCTGAGTGAGCGAGGTCTTGACCCGGCTGCGCCGCTGCGGGAGTCCGTTGGCCGTCCACTCGGTGACCTCGGGGACGTCGTCCTCCGTGGAGAGCGCGGCGATGAACTTCGGGCTGGTGGGGCGGCGCTTCTTGATCGTGCGCTTGGGGCCCGGGAGGGCACCGAGTTCGGCCTGCGGCACGGCGGTCGCGCCGATGCCGTGGGCGAGCCCGACGCCGGGCTCGGAGGTGAGCATGTCGCTGGGCACCACGAGGATGGCGCGGACGCCGCCGTACGCGGAGGCGCGCAGCGACACCTGCATGTCGTACGTCTTGCAGAGCCGGCCGACGACGGCGAGACCCAGGCGCGGCGACTCGCCGAGGTCCTGGAAGTCGACGCCCGCCTTGGCACGCTCCAGCATGCCCTCGACCCGGGCGCGGGTCTCCTCGCTGAGGCTGACGCCGGCGTCCTCGATCTCGATGGCGACGCCGGTCTGCACCTCGGTGGCGGTGACGTGCACCTTGGTCTGCGGCGGGGAGTAGCGGGTGGCGTTGTCGAGGAGTTCGGCCGCGGCGTGGATGACGGGCTCGACGGCGGTGCCCTTGACGTTGACCTTGGCGATCGACGACAGGTCGATGCGCCCGTACTCCAGGATGCGGGACATGGCGCCGCGCAGCACGCTGTAGAGCGCGACCGGCTCGGGCCACTGGCGGCCGGGCCGACCGCCGCCGAGGACGGAGATGGAGTCGGCGAGCCGGCCGATCAGCGCGGTGCCGTGGTCGATGCGCAGCAGGTCGTCGAAGACCTCGGGGTTGCGGCCGTGGTCCTCCTCCATCTCGCGGAGTTCACTGGCCTGCTGGTGGACGATCGCCTGGACGCGGCGGGCGATGTTGACGAAGGAGCGCTGCGTGGAGTCGCGCAGGATCTCTTCCTGGTCGACGATCTTGAGCACCGTCATGATCAACGACACTTGCGCGTCGGGGAGGTGACGCCAGGCGGGGTCCATGTCGCCGAGGTCGCGAATCACCTCTCCGGGGGTATTTCCGCGACGCAGCCGGTCGAGCGCGGCCGGCGCGATCTCCTGGGCGAGGCGGGTCATCTCCTCGTCGTGGGCGGCGATCCGCCGCTCCAGATACGCGGTGTGACGGACGTGGTCCGTGCGCAGGTCTCGTACTTCGCGGCGCCGCCGCGTCGCTTCGGCCGCCGTCGCGATCACCAGCAACGTGGCGACGGCTCCGCACAAGCCGACGGCCACCCGGGCCGGCTCCGTCACCACGGCGACGGCGGCCCCGGTCACCGCGGCCATCAGTATGGCCGGCAGCAACAGCACGCGCGCGTACGGAAGTTCACGGCGACCTGGAGGAGATTGAACACTCACCATGTGGGCCCTCTGAAACAAATCGGCTGGGGATCGGGGGAGCTTGCAGGGGGGTTTGTCATGGATCTGTCGGGATCTTCGGTATTTTTGGGAACAAGCGCCCGAATACATCTCAACTCGGTGCGCTGCGGGCGAGCTTAGTCCGACCGGATCATCGCCGTGTCATATTCAGCAAGCGCCTGAAACGGCAGCAACGAGAGGAGTACGCTCAACCCCATTTACACGCAGCGATTTCATTCACACACGCTGAGTAACGGCGTACAGACATGCGAAAACACTCACCGTGACGAGTGAAGTGCCCCCGCCACAGAGGCGATCTTGACGAAGTCGCGCGCGACGCCGCCACGGAGCGGAACCCGCGCACGGCGGCAAGGGGCCGTGTCGAGGGTGTCCGCCCGCAGCGGCTGTCGCGTCAACACGGGCACCTCGATGGCAGACCGATTCCGCGACGTTCCGAGGACGGAGACCCCCGACACGGCCCCAGCCCACCCCCGAACCCAGGGCGCTACGCGCACCCCTTTCCACACCCGCGGGCCGCCACAGGCACCCCCACAACGCAGCTCACCCCAGAGGCGACAGCCGAGCCGCGACACCGTGGCTCAACCGCGCAAGGCTCAGCCCACGGACGAGTAAGCCACCACACCCCGCAGCAGCTCCCCCACAGCCTTGCGAGCGTTCTTGGCGACAGTAGAGCCCTCCCCACCGGAGACAGGAGCCGCCGCCGAGATCTGCCCCAGGACATCGATGACCTGCTTGCACCACCGCACGAAGTCCCCCGCCGGCATCTCCGCCTCGCGCAGCACCTCGTCGAGCCCCTTCCCGGAGGCCCACATGTACGCGGCCCAGGCAAACCCCAGGTCGGGCTCACGCTGCCCCACGCCTTCGGTCTGCGTGATCCGGAAATCCTCCTCGAGGGCGTCCAGCCGCCCCCAGATCCGCACCATCTCGCCCAGCGCGGCCTTCGCCTTGCCCGACGGCACCTTGGGTGCCATCGCGTCGTCGGCCACCCGGGACTCGTACACCAACGCCGAGACGCAGGCGGCCAGTTCGGCGGGGCTGAGCCCTTCCCACACTCCCGCCCGCAGGCATTCGCTCGCCAGCAGGTCCAGCTCGCCGTACAGCCGCGCGAGCCGCTTCCCGTGCTCGGTGACCTCGTCACCGCGCAGATAGTCCAGCTCGGTCAGCAACGCCACGATCCGGTCGAACGTCCGCGCGATCGTGTTGGTCCGGCCCTCGATACGCCGCTCCAACTGCGAGGTGTCCCGCAGCAGCCGGTGGTACCGCTCGGCCCAACGCGCATGATCCTCACGGTCGTTGCACCCGTGGCACGGATGCGCCCGGATCGCCGTGCGCAGCCGCGCGATCTCCCGGTCGTCGGCGGCCTGGGACCGCTTCTTGCGCGCCCGCTCCGGCGGAATGTGCCCGGCCTTGGTACGCAGCGCCGACGCCAGATCCCGACGGGACTGCGGCGACCGCGGGTTGAAGGACTTGGGAATCCGCATCCGCTCCAACGCCTCGACCGGCACCGGGAAGTCCATCGACGCAAGCCGCTTGACCTGCCGTTCGGCGGTCAGCACCAGTGGCCGCGGCCCGTCGTGCTGCTCGAACCCGCGGTGCCCGTTCGACCGTCCGGCCGGAAGGCCCGGGTCCAACACCAGCGCCAGACCGGCGTACTTGCCGGTGGGGACGTGGATGACGTCGCCCGGCTTGAGCTTCTCCAGCGCGACGGCGGCCTCGGCACGCCGCTCGCTGGCACCCTGCCGGGCCAGCTCGGTCTCACGGTCCTTGAGCTCGCGGCGCAGCCGCGCGTAGTCCTCGAAGTCGCCGAGATGGCAGGTCATGGAGGCCTTGTAGCCGTCCAGCCCCTCCTCGTTGCGCTGCACTTGGCGCGAGATCCCGACGACCGACTTGTCGGCCTGGAACTGCGCGAAGGACGTCTCGAGGAGCTCGCGCGAGCGGTGCCGCCCGAACTGCTCGACGAGGTTGACCGCCATGTTGTACGACGGCTTGAAGCTGGACCGCAGCGGATACGTACGCGTGCCGGCGAGCCCCGCGAGATGGTCGGGACTCGTGCCCCGCTGCCACAGCACCACCGCGTGGCCCTCGACGTCGATGCCCCGCCGCCCCGCACGCCCCGTCAGCTGGGTGTACTCGCCCGGCGTGATGTCGGCGTGCTGCTCGCCGTTCCACTTGACGAGCTTCTCCAGCACCACCGACCTCGCGGGCATGTTGATGCCCAGGGCGAGCGTCTCGGTGGCGAACACGGCCTTCACCAGGCCGCGCACGAAGAGCTCCTCGACGACTTCCTTGAACGTCGGCAGCATGCCCGCGTGATGGGCCGCGATGCCGCGCTCGAGGCCCTCCAGCCACTCGTAGTACCCGAGGACGTGCAGGTCCTCCGTCGGGATGGACGCGGTGCGCTCCTCCACCAGGGCACGCACCTTCTCCCGCGCCTCGTCGTCGTTGAGCCGCAGGCCCGCGTGCAGGCACTGCTGGACGGCGGCCTCGCAGGCGGCGCGGCTGAAGATGAAGGTGATGGCGGGCAACAGGCCCTCGGCGTCGAGGCGTTCGATGACCTCGGGCCGGCTCGGCGTCCAGACGCGGGAGCGCTGACGGCGCTCACGCTCACGGTCGGCCTCGCGCATGGCACGGCCACGCCTGCGGTCCTGGTACGACGGACGCTGCGCCTCCATGCGGGCCAGCCGCGTGAGGTCGGGGTTGACGGCCTTCTTGTGGCCCTCGCCCTCCTCGAACAGGTCGTACATCCGGCGCCCGGCCAGCACGTGCTGGAACAACGGGACGGGCCGGTGCTCGGAGACGATCACCTCGGTGTCGCCTCGGACGGTGTCGAGCCAGTCGCCGAACTCCTCGGCGTTCGACACGGTCGCCGAGAGCGAGACCAGGGTGACGGACTCGGGAAGATGGATGATCACCTCTTCCCATACGGCGCCACGGAAGCGGTCGGAGAGGTAGTGCACCTCGTCCATGACCACGTACCCGAGACCGAGGAGGGTCTGCGAGCCCGCGTACAGCATGTTCCGCAGCACCTCGGTGGTCATCACGACCACCGGGGCGTCGGAGTTGACGCTGTTGTCGCCGGTGAGCAGCCCGACCTTGTCCGCGCCGTAACGGCGGCACAGGTCAGCGTACTTCTGGTTCGACAGCGCCTTGATGGGTGTCGTGTAGAAGCACTTCTTGCCCTGCTGGAGGGCGAGATGGACGGCGAACTCGCCGACGATCGTCTTGCCGGAGCCGGTGGGCGCGGCGACCAGGACGCCCTTGCCCGCCTCGAGCGCCTGACAGGACTCGATCTGGAAGGGGTCGAGGCCGAAGTCGTACATCTCGCGGAAGGTGGCGAGCGCGGTGGCCTGCTCGGCAGCGCGCCTACGTGCTGCCGAGTACCGCTCGGCCGGTGAGAGGTCCTCTGTCATCGTGCTTTCGAGACTACCGGGCCCCACTGACAACAGGACGATCATTATCCGGATCCGATTCCGATAAACATCGAATCCCCGCAGCTCACGGCCCTACGACACGCACCGCACCCCGTACACAGCGCGCGGTCAACGGCAGCGGCCCGAGTGGTTCCCCGTCCGCGTACCCCGTGATGCCCGCCGCGTCGACCTCTACCTTGGCGGCCCGCACCACGGTGACCTTGGGGTGGTCGACGTGCCGACCCCGGTACACGGCCGGGAACACCCTGAGCAACGTCCTGCGACTGCAGTCCCCGACCAGCGTGACGTCGAACAGCCCGTCGGTGAGGTCGGCGCCCGGACAGATCCGCATGCCGCCGCCGTACGACGACCCGTTGCCGACCGCGACGAGAGTCGCCTCGACCTCCATGGCCTCGCCGTCGTCCAGCGTGACGCGGTAGGGGAACGGGCGGAAGGAGGCCAGTTCGGCGAGCATCGCCAGGTCGTACTTGAGCCGCCCCGACGGCCATCGCATGCGGTTGCCGCGGTCGTTGACCCGGGAGTCGAAGCCGGAGGCGAGGACCGTGCCGAACCAGCGGTCGTCCACCCGCCCGAGGTCGATGTCGCGCAGTCGGCCGCCCTTGAGGGCGTCGGCGATCACCCGGCCCGCGGCTGCGGGGTCGCGCACCGGCAGACCGAGGGCGCGGGCGAGGTCGTTGCCGGTGCCGACCGCGACCAGGCCGAAGGGGGTGCCGGTGCCGGCGACCGCCTGGAGGGCGAGGTTCGCCATGCCGTCGCCGCCGACGGCGACCAGGGCGCCGGTGCCGTCGGCGACCGCGGCACGCGCGCGCGTGAGGGCGTCCTCGGCGTCGGCGCCCAGGATCGTACGCACGGAGAAACCGGCCGCCCGCACAGCGGAAGCGGCCGGCTGCGCCGCGTGGGCGCCCCGGCCGCGCCCCGCGGTGGGGTTGACGAAAAGGGTGATCTCGCTGGTCACGCCCCGGACGTTACAAGGGCGACCGGCTCGATCAGGTCACGTCGTCATAACCGTTGACCCGCTCCGCGCTCGCCTGCTCGGGCAGCGCCCGGCTGGCCGAGACGGTCTCCACCTCGCCGATCTCCTCGGGGGTGAGGTCGAGCTCGGAGGCCTCGTCGTCGTCGGGCTCCAGGGCCTCACGGCGCCGCTTGCGCCGGTCGTTGAACAGGGAGATGCCGACCGCGGTGAAGTACAGCAGCCAGATCGGTCCGGCGAGCGCCATCATGGTCAGCGGGTCGGTGCTGGGCGTGGCGAGGGCCGCGAAGACGGTGATGCCCATGATCATGCCGCGCCACCAGCCGAGCATCCGCTTGCCGGTGATGACCCCGGTGAGATTGAGCATGACCAGCAGCAGCGGCAGCTCGAACGAGAGGCCGAAGACGACGACCATGCGCGTGACGAGATCGAGCAGGTCGTCGAGCGGCAGCAGGTTGTCGACGCCGAACGGCGTGAACTCGATCAGGACCTTCGCGGTGGTCGGCAGCACCTTGTAGGCGAAGTAGGCGCCGCCCAGGAAGAGCGGAACGCCCGAGCCGACGAACGCGTACGCGTACTTCTTCTCGTTCTTGTGCAGTCCCGGAGCGACGAACGCCCAGAGCTGGTAGAGCCAGACCGGCGACGCCAGCACGACGCCGGCCATCAGCGACACCTTCAGGGCGAGCGTGAAGGGGGCGAGCAGACCGTTGATGGTGATCTGAGCGCAGGGTTCGTCGCCGCTCTTGGCCTGCTGCGCGAGCTCGGTGAAGGATGACGGGCATCCGACCGAGTCCAGTACCGGCTTCGTGAAGAAGTCGATGATGTCGTTGTAGAAGAAGGCGGCGACGATGGTGACGGCGACGATGGCCAGCATCGCCTTCGCGAGCCGGTTGCGGAGCTCACGAAGGTGCTCCGCGAGGGGCATCCGCCCCTCGGGATCCTTCTCCTCATTGCGGGCAGACTTCAGCAACCCACGTTCCCATCTCGTGCGGCGGGCCGGAGGTCACCGGCCCTGCGTCAGCGCTTGGTGGTGTCCGTCGGCTCGGTGACCGGGCGCGAGCTCGTCACGTCACCGGGGGCGGCCTGGATGGTGCGCTGGGCGGGGGGCTGCTGGTCGTCGTGGGGAGGCGCCGCGGCAGTGGACGCGTTGTCCTGACCCTCGGACTTCATCGCCTTGGCCTCGCTCTTGAGGATGCGGGCCGACTTGCCGAGCGAACGCGCCATGTCGGGAAGCTTCTTGGCGCCGAACAGCAGGATGATGACGACGAGGATGAGAATGATCTCGGGGGCGCCGAGCCTTCCGAACATAAGTCTTTACCTTCTCACCGAGGCGGCTGGGGTGGGGTGCTGTCCGACCGGTCGGACATGTGTCCGAACGATCGTGCTGACAGCGATCGTAACGCTCAGGGGTAAACGCCTGGCAATCCCTGTGCGTACTCCCGGTCAGCGGCTCGGGCCTCGTTCTCCGGGCCGCGACCAGCAGCGTACCTGCCGGGACCACCAAGTTGACAGGCCGAAGTGACCCAAAGCGCATCACACCCGCAACTCACAGGGAGCACCCTGGTCAGCTCACAGGGAGTCCACAGAGCGGGCCGCGCTCATGGAGGCGCGTTCCAGCTCCTCGGCGGCCCGGTTGATGCGCCGCGCCGAGTCCGTGACCTGCCTGCCCAGCCGCTGCGCCTCCAGGAAGACCCGTACGGCGAGCACACCGAGAACGGCGAGACCCAGGAAACCCACAGCTACCGCGAACATCGGCCAGAACATGGAGCCGAGCCTAGAGGGTGGAGTGGAGCCGCAGCGTGCTGACCCCGCCGCCGGTCAGCAGCTCGACGATCCGCTCGCCGGCCGGCTTGCGGACGGCCGTTCCGCAGTCGGGGCAGGTGAAGGAGTAGAAGGTGGTGCGGCTCGAGGCGCCGATGGCCAGGCGCAGGGCACTCGCGGCGAGCTCGAAGCGGCCCCGGCAGTCCGGGCAGCCCGCCTTGAACGTCACCGGGGTCACGCTTCTCATCCCGGCGAACGCGGAGGCCACCGTCACCCCCGGCCCCGCGGTCGCTCCCGCGCCGATCGGCCTCTCCGCGTCCACCGTCATGTCCGCGCCAGACGTCGACGACTCGCTCAAAGCCCCTGCTCCCGCCTGTCGTGCTGCCCCTCGTACCGCTCGCTGTCGTGAACCGCGTGCGCTCCGTGAGCGCCGTGCGCCTCGACCCCGTCGTACGCCGCCAGCGCCTCGCGCGCCGCGTCGCGGGCGCTCGCGGCGAGGTCGTGCGGCGAGACGATCCGGCCGTCGCGCCCCAGCCGCAGCGCCAGCCGCCGCAGGGACGCCGGATCCGGGGTCCGCAGGGTGATACGCAGTCCGCCGTCCGGAAGCTCATCCGCACTGTCGTGCGGGTAGTACTCGGCGACCCATCGGCCGCCGGGCCCGACCTCGACGACGACCTCCGGGTCCTCGGCGGCGGGCTGCACCAGCCCCTCGGACAGGTCCCGCAGCTCGACCTCGGGCGGCGCCGACGGCTCGTCGAGGATCTTGATCTCGGCGACCCGGTCGAGCCGGAAGGTGCGGCGCGCCTCGGAGCGGCGGCACCAGGCCTCGACATAGGTGTGACCGACGCTGACCAGGCGGATCGGGTCGATCTCGCGCTCGGTGACCTCGTCGCGGGCCGGCGAGTAGTAACGGATCCACAGCCGGCGCCGCTCGGAGATGGCCCGGTCGACGTCCGCGAAGACGCCGCCCTCGGACTCGAAGGTCACCGACAGCCGGGAGCTGGCCCCCGCCTGCTCGCCGGCCGCGGCCTCCACCTTGGCGGTGGCCCGCAGCAGCGCCTGCCGGTCGCTCTCGCGCAGGCCGGGCAGCGTGGAGACGGCCCGGGCGGCGACCAGCAGCGCGGTGGCCTCGTCGGCGGCCAGTCCCAGCGGCTCGGCGACGTCATCGGGGTTGTGCCACCAGATGCGCTCGCCGTCGGTGTCGATGTCGAGCAGATCGCCGCCACGGAAGCTGGTGCCGCACATGGGCAGCACGTCGAGGTCGGAGACCAGCTCGTCCTCGGTGATGCCGAAGGCCCGGGCGACGTCCTCGACCCGGGCGCCGGGGCGCTCGCGCAGATAGGTCACCAGGGAGAGCATCCGCCGGGTCTGGTCGATGGCGTTCGTCGGCCTGGCAGGTTTTCCCACCACTTTTCTACGTCCCCCTCAGCCCTTGGCCACGGCACGCAGCCGGTCCACCACGTCGGCCCGCAGCTCGGCGGGCTCCAGGACCACCACATCCGGCCCGAACTCCACCAGCCAGGCGTCCAGGCCGTGGCCGTACGGAATCTCCAACTCGTCCCACCCGTCCGCCAGCTCCCTCACCGCGACGGCCTTCGCCCGCAGGGGGTATCCCGCGCCGGAGCGCAGCCGGATCAGCGCCGAGCGGTCGGCGGTCTCACCGGCCCAGCTCGCGACCGTCTCGCGGACGGTGACGACGTCGGGCACGGGGGCGGTGAAGCGGGCGCCGCGGGTGCGCACCTTGCCGGTGATCCGGGACAGCCGGAACACCCGCTCGGCGTTGCGGTCGCGGTCCCAGCCCGCGAGGTACCAGTGGCCACGCCAGCACTCCAGCGCCCACGGCTCCACAAGCCGGGGCTCGGGACGGGCGGCGGTGGCCTTGCGGTAGTCGAAGACGACCGGGCGGCGGTCGCGGCAGGCCAGCATCAGCGGCTCGAACGCGGCCTCGTGCACCGGGATGCGCGGCTCGAGGGCGCCGTGCGACCCGTACGGGTCGACGTCCTCGGGGAGTCCCGCCGCGCGCAGTTTCTGCAGGGCGCCGCTGGCCGCGCCCGCGAGCCGGGCCTGCTGCCACACCTTGGCGACCAGGCCCAGCGCGGCGGCCTCCTCGGCGTCCAGGGTGATGGGCGGGAGCCGGTTGCTGTCGCGGCGGGCGAGGTAGCCGACCTCGCCGTCCAGGTTCTCCACGGTCTCGATGACCAGACCGAGTTCGCGCAGGTCGTCCTTGTCCCGCTCGAACATCCGGTTGAAGGAGTCGTCGCTCCCCGTCGCACCGTTCCCGGGCCCGAAGGCCTCGACGTACGCCTCGATGGACTCACGCAGCTCGCGCTTGCTGAGCGGCCGCCGCGTCCCGAGCAGACACAGCGCCAGGTTCATCAGTCGCTCGGCCTTGGCAATGGCCATCGACGCCCTTCGCCTCCCTATGGTGTTACGGACGATGACCGTACCGCCCCGCGGTGGCGCGGCAAAAGCCGAGGGCCCATGCCCGGACAGGCATGGGCCCCAGGTGATCGAGACCGGTCGTACGACGATCAGACCCCGAGGAGGTCGACCACGAAGATCAGGGTCTCGCCGGGCTTGATGGCCGGGGTCGGGCTCTGGTTGCCGTAGGCCAGGTGGGCGGGGATGGTCAGCTGGCGGCGGCCGCCGACCTTCATGCCCTGGACGCCCAGGTCCCAGCCCTTGATGACACGGCCGCCACCGAGCGGGAAGCGGAACGGGTTGCCGCGGTTCCAGCTGGCGTCGAACTCCTCGCCGGTGCTGAAGGCAACGCCGACGTAGTGGACGGTGACGGTCTGGCCCGCCTGCGCCACCTCGCCGTCGCCCTCCCAGATGTCCTTGATCTCCAGGTCCGCCGGGGGCTCGCCGCCCGGGAAGTCGATCTCGGGCTTGTCGATGCTCACGTCTCTAGCTCCTGCGTGTGTACGGAAAGGCAACAGGCACAGTCTTACATCTCGGCACGGTCACATCTTCGCAAGGATGTCGACCGAGAAGACCAGCGTGGAGTCCTTCTTGATGTCGCTGCCGGCCGGCGGGCTGTCGCCGTAGCCCAGGTTCGGCGGGACCACGACGAGCACGCGGCTACCCACCTTCTTGCCGGTCAGTCCCTGCGACCAGCCCTTGACGACCTGCTGGAGCGAGAACGAGGTCAGCGCCTTGCGGCTGTACGTCGAGTCGAACTCCTTGCCGCCGTCCCACAGGACGCCCTTGTACTGGACGAGGACCGTGTTCTCGGCGGCCACCTCCTCTCCGTCACCCTCGATGACGTAGTTCGCCACCAGCTTCGTCGGCGCGTCGGCCTTGGGGACCTCGATGGAGGGCGCCTTGCCGTCGGTGTTGGTGCCGACCTTGGGCAGGTCCCCGTCGTCCTGGGCGACCTCGCTGCCCTTGGCGGAGCTCTTCGCGTTGAACGTCTTGAGCAGGTCGACGACGAACACCAGCGTGTCGGTGCCCTTGATGCCGCCCTGCGTGTAGCCCTCCTTGCCGTACCCCCAGGTGGGCGGCACGGCGAACTGGACGCGGCTGCCGGTCTTCTTGCCGGCCAGGGCATACCGCCAGCCGTCGATGATGCTGCTGGGGGCCAGCTGGATGAGCAGGGGCGTCTTGCGGTCGTAGGAGTTGTCGAAGACCTTCGCCGTGTCCCAGATCTGGCCCAGGTAGTTCGCCTGGATGTAGTCGTTCTCGGCGACCGTGGTGCCGTTGCCCGGGGTGATCGTCTTCACCGCGAGGTCCTTGGACGGGTCGCCGCTGCCCTTGGCGACCGTCGGCTTCTCACCGAACTTCGTGCCCGCCGTGATCGCCGGAAGGGGCCCGTCGACGATCTTCGGCGGCGGCACGGACGCCGAGGCCGACGCCGAGGGTGAGGCGCTGTCGCTCGCCTCGCTCGAGCCGGACTCGTCGTCGCCGCATCCGGCGAGAGCGACCAGTCCTGTGGGTACGGCGATGATGAGTGAGCGTCGGCGCACGGTGGGGGCCTCGTAATCGGTCGATCTTGTGATGGCGTGCGCGCAACTCTACGGCGTGAGAAGGGCGCCGTACGTGAAACGTACGGCGCCCGTGTTGCGTTCCGGTACTTCCTCCGGAACGGTCGATCACATTCCGGCGATCAGCTTCTCCACCCGGTCGTCCACTGAACGGAAGGGGTCCTTGCACAACACCGTGCGCTGGGCCTGGTCGTTGAGCTTGAGGTGGACCCAGTCGACCGTGAAGTCACGGCGCTGTTCCTGCGCCCGCCGGATGAAGTCGCCGCGCAGGCGCGCCCGAGTGGTCTGCGGCGGAACCGACTTGCCCTCGAAGATCTTCAAGTCGTTGCAGATCCGGGCGGCTTGGCCCTTCTTCTCCAGCAGGTAGTACAGGCCACGACGGCGGTGGATGTCGTGGTAGGCGAGGTCTATCTGCGCGACCCGCGGGTGGGACATGGTCATGTTGTGCTTGGCCCGGTACCGCTCGATGAGCTTGTACTTCATGACCCAGTCGATCTCGGTGCCGATCCGGTCGAGGTCCTCGGCCTCGATCGAGTCCAGCGTGCGGCCCCACAGCTCCAGGACCTGCTCCACGGTGCCGGTGCGGATGCCTCGGCGCTCGCAGAAGTCCACGGCCTTCTCGTAGTACTCGCGCTGCACCTCCAGGGCGGAGGCCTCACGGCCGCTGGCCAGGCGGACCTTGCGGCGGCCGGTGATGTCGTGGCTGACCTCGCGGATCGCCCGGATCGGGTTCTCCAGGGTCAGGTCGCGCATCACGGTGCCCGCCTCGATCATGCGCAGCACCAGGTCGGTGGCACCGACCTTGAGCAGCATGGTCGTCTCGGACATGTTCGAGTCGCCCACGATGACGTGCAGGCGGCGGTAGCGCTCGGCGTCGGCGTGCGGTTCGTCGCGGGTGTTGATGATCGGCCGGGAGCGGGTCGTCGCCGAGGAGACGCCCTCCCAGATGTGCTCGGCGCGCTGGCTGACGCAGTACACCGCGCCGCGCGGGGTCTGCAGCACCTTGCCGGCACCGCAGAGCAGCTGCCTCGTGACGAGGAACGGAATGAGGATGTCCGCGAGCCGGGAGAACTCCCCGTGGCGCGCGACGAGATAGTTCTCGTGGCAGCCGTAGGAGTTGCCCGCCGAGTCGGTGTTGTTCTTGAAGAGGTAGACGTCGCCCGCGATTCCTTCCTCGTGCAGGCGTCGTTCGGCGTCCACCAGGAGTCCTTCGAGAATGCGCTCGCCTGCTTTGTCGTGCGTGACCAGTTCGGTCACGTTGTCACATTCCGGTGTGGCGTATTCCGGATGTGACCCGACGTCGAGATAAAGGCGGGCGCCGTTTCGCAGAAAGACGTTACTGCTGCGGCCCCATGACACGACACGGCGGAAGAGGTACCGCGCCACCTCGTCGGGAGACAGGCGGCGCTGTCCCCTGAACGTACACGTGACGCCGTACTCGTTCTCCAGCCCGAAAATGCGGCGGTCCATGAGTGAACATTACGCCCGATCCCCCGAGCTGAAACGGGGTTCGACGGCACGGTTTGGATCATTTTCCGATGAAGACGCAACCACCGCACCCCCGGCCGAAGCCGCGAGGACCCGCCCGGTGGCCAGCAGCACGAGCAGTGACACGGCCCCCGCGACACCCGGCACGGCGAAGCCCCACAGCGCACCGCCCGCCTCTACGACCGGCCCCGTGAGGCCCGTTCCGACGGACGCGCCGACGGTGAATGTCGTGACAAGCCAGGAGAACGCCTCGGTGACCGTGCCACGCGGCGCGTGCCGGTCGACCAGAACGAAGGCGCAGGCGATGACGGGGGCGAGGAACACGCCGGCGAGAACCGTCAGGAGCGTCATGGCGAGCGCGCCCGGCAGCAGCATCAGCGGCACGTAACACACCGCCAGCAACGCCACCAGGGCCTGCAGTCGCCGCGCCGGCTCACCGGTCCACTGCCGCGCGCCGTAGAACACGCCGCCCACGAGGGCCCCGATCCCCAGGGCCGCCATCAGCCAGCCGTAGACCGTGTCGCCGCCGTGGCCGTCCGCGTACGCCACCGACGCCACCGTGATCGAACCGAGCGCGATACCGACGAACAGGAACGCGCCGAGCAGCGCGAGGAGTCCGGTCGAGCGCAGCGCGCCGAGCCAGTGCGCCTCGCGCGGCGCCGAACGCCACGCGCGCGACGGAGGCGACACCACCACGGAGAGCGCGCCCAGCACCCCGACGACGTTCAGGGCGAGCAGCGCGGCCATCTCCGACCACAGCGACACACAGAGCGTCACGAGCAACGGCCCGACGGCGAACATGACTTCCTGCGCTATCGCGTCCATGGCGTACGCCGTGTGGACCTTGTCCTCCTTGCCGAGGACGGAGGGCCACAGCGCCCTCAGGCCGCCCTCCAGGGGAGGTGTGAAGAGTCCGGCGGCGGCCACGGCGGCGTAGGCGAGCGGCAGGGGCGCGGTGCCCGTGAAGGCGAAGACGGCCATCGCCAGGCCCGACAGGACGGCGGCCGACAGCTGGACGCGCGGCTGGCCGTGCAGGTCCACCAGACGCCCCAGCACCGGCTGCCCCACGGCGTTGGCCACGCCGTACACGGCCACGAGTCCGCCGGCCAGGCTGTAGGAGCCGCCCTCCGCCCGGACGAAGAGCATGATCGCGATCGCGGCGGTGGCGTTGGGCAGCCTCCCCACCAGCGTGCCGACGAGCAGCCGGGCGGCGTGCCTCGCCCTGAGGATGTCCAGGTATCCCGCAGCCATGTCCTGCTCTCCAGCTCGCCCGATGCGCCGGTGGCGCGTGAGGTTGTACGTATAACTTCCTCCGTCATACGTACCATGTGCGCTGTTCACGCGTCCAGACGAAAGAGCAGGCAGCCGGTGGCACGAGGCAGCACCCGCCCCACCAGCCGTGACGTCGCCCAGGCCGCCGGCGTCTCCCAGGCCGCGGTCTCCCTGGTCCTCGGCGACAAGTGGCGCGGACGGGTGTCGGAGACCACGGCCGAGCGCGTACGCCAGGCCGCGCGCGAGCTGGGCTACCGGCCCAACCTCGCGGCCCGCAACCTGCGTCTGGGCCGCACCCGCACGGTGCTCCTGGTGGTCCCCGCACTGACCACGGAGTTCTTCGCCGGGGTCTACACGGGCGCCGCCCGGGTCGCCGCCGAACACGGCTTCGGCGTGGTCCTCTACCCCTCCCCCGAGGGCATCGGCCCCGCCAGGGACCCCTTCGCGTCCGCACAGGCCGCCCTGGACGGCGTCATCGCCTCCTCGATGGCCGCCGACGCCCTCACCGCCATCCGCGGCGACCAGCTCCCCCTGGTGATGCTGGACAGCGACCCCTCGGGAAGCCTGGGCGCGGCCACGGTCAACCTGGACATCGCCGACGGCGTCCGTCAGGTCGCCGAACACCTGCTGGGCCTCGGTCACCGCCGCTTCCTGCACCTCGCGGCGGATGTGCCGTCCTGGACCTTCGAGGTGCGCGCCGACGAGCTGGCCGCCCGGGTCGGCTCCGTGCCCGGCACCTCGATCCGCACGGCTCGGGCACCGATCTCCATCGAGGGCGCCGTGGCCGCCGCCGAGGCCGCCCTCCAGGTCCCGGGCCCGCGACCGACGGCACTGGTCTGCGACGACGACAAACTCGCCGCCGGTGCCTACAAGGCCCTGCGCCGCCTCGGGCTGCGCGTCCCCGACGACGTGTCCGTGACCGGACTCGACGACCTCGCGCTGGCCACCGCCCTCGACCCCGAGCTGACGACCGTACGACTGGACGCCGAGCTGTTCGGCGAACGGGGCATGCGGGCCCTGCTGGCGGTTCTGGAGGGCCGTGTGCCGCAGGAAGGGGACATTCCCGTCGAGCTGGTCGTACGGGGCTCCACGGCGCCTCCTGGGCCCTCCTGACGCACCTGTGCCCCGGTCGACGGATCGGCCGGGGCACACAAGGAGCGCGACGAGTGACGAGAGGTGCGCTACTCCTCGTCGGAGCTCTCCGCCTCGGTGGTCGCGCCGCCGCTCTCCAGCAGCCGGCCGAGCTGGCGGCCCACGATGCGCTTGAACTTGCGCTGCTGCGGGCGCGTACGGTCCAGCACCGCGACCTCCAGGCGCTCCGCGGGGATCTCCCGCTCGCTCCCGTTGGTGTCGCGGGACAGGGCCTGGACGGCGAGCTTGAGGGCCTCGGACAGGTTCATGCCGTCCTGGTGACGCTGGTCCAGGTAGCTGCTGATCTGCTCGGCGTTGCCGCCGACCGCGACCGAGCCGTGCTCGTCCACGATCGAACCGTCGTGCGGCAGCCGGTAGATCTGGTCACCCTCGGGCGTCTCCCCGACCTCGGCGACGACCAGCTCCACCTCGTACGGCTTCTCGGCCGCGCTGGAGAAGATGGTGCCCAGCGTCTGGGCGTAGACGTTGGCCAGACCGCGGGCGGTCACGTCGTCCCGGTCGTAGGTGTAACCCCGCAGGTCGGCGTAGCGCACCCCGCCGATGCGAAGGTTCTCGTACTCGTTGTACTTGCCGGCGGCGGCGAAGCCGATCCGGTCGTAGATCTCGCTGAACTTGTGCAGCGCGCGGGACGGGTTCTCGCCGACGAAGACGATGCCGTCGGCGTACTGCAGCACGACCAGGCTGCGGCCACGGGCGATGCCCTTGCGGGCGTACTCCGCCCGGTCGGCCATGGCCTGCTGGGGTGAGACATAGAACGGCGTCGACACCGGTTATCCGTCCCTTTCTGTCGAAGTCACTGGATCACCTGGGTGAGAAGAACGGGCGGCCGCTAGAGCAGCGCGGCGCGCGGGCCGTCGGGCTGCTCCAGGCGCCGCTCCAGGATCGCGCGGGCGATCTCGGAGGACTCGCTCTCGGTGAGGCGGCGGAAGCCGTCCTCGGTGATCACGGTGACGATCGGGTAGATCCGGCGGGCGACATCGGGACCGCCGGTCGCCGAGTCGTCGTCTGCCGCGTCGTAGAGGGCCTGTACCACCAGGGTGGTGGCCTGCTCCTCGGTCAGGTCCTCGCGGAAGAGCTTCTTCATGGCTCCGCGCGCGAAGATCGAGCCGGAGCCCGTGGCGGCGTAGTTGTGCTCCTCGGAGCGGCCGCCCGTGACGTCGTAGGAGAAGATCCGCCCCTTGGCCCGGTCCACGTCGAACCCGGCGAAGAGCGGGACCACGGCCAGGCCCTGCATGGCCATGCCGAGGTTGGAACGGATCATGGTCGACAACCGGTTCGCCTTGCCCTCCAGCGACAGCTGCGCACCCTCGACCTTCTCGAAGTGCTCCAGCTCCAGCTGGAAGAGCTTGACCATCTCGACGGCGAGGCCGGCGGTGCCGGCGATGCCGACGGCCGAGTACTCGTCGGCCGGGAAGACCTTCTCGATGTCGCGCTGTGCGATCACGTTGCCCATCGTGGCGCGCCGGTCACCGGCGAGCACGACACCGCCGGGGAAGGTCACGGCCACGATCGTGGTGCCGTGCGGCGCCTCGATCACGCCCTGCGTGGGAGGCAGTTGCCGGTTGCCGGGCAGCATCTCCGGCTGGTGATCCGACAGGAAGTCCATGAAGGAGGACGACCCAGGCGTCAGGAAGGCAGCTGGTAGACGCCCGGTGCTACGAGTGTTGGCTTCCACGCGATTCCTTCCACGTAAGCAGCAGTACGCCTCGGACCCTACCCGTGTTGCGGCAGTGATCCACATGCTCGGCGGGAGCCGCAAGACATAAACAACGGACGCCCACTTGGGAGGCGACCGACTCGTCGCGCTCGGCTTCGGTGACGCCACACGGCCACCGGGCGTGCGTGGTGCTGTGCTCCACCACGCACTCCCGGCAGTGCACCGGAGGCCGTCACGCCGAAGACTGTCCCGCACGCAGACGACCCATCCCCCGCACCTTCAGTTCGAAGGCGGAAGAGGCCTACTGGCCACCCTTTTGCACAAAGGAACGCACGAAGTCCTCTGCGTTCTCCTCAAGGACGTCGTCGATCTCGTCCAGTACCGAGTCGACGTCGTCGCTCAGCTTCTCCTGGCGCTCCTTGAGGTCCTCGGATGCCTGCGCCTCGGGCGCCTCCTCGACCTCCTCGGTGTTGCGCGTCGCCTTCTGCTGTCCGCCGCCGGTGTCCTTGGTCGCCATAACCCTCACCCCGCTCGGTTCGACCTTCTTGATCAGACCCTACAAGCAGGGTCCGACATCGGCCCCGCAGTTCCCTCAACGTCCGGGGACCACCTCGATGATTCCCGGACGCCGACCATTCCACCCTGTGGGGCCGAGTCGGCCCCGAGTACCCACTCAGCCGCCCGAGAGCACCCTGACCAGGTCTTCCGCCGTCCGACAGCGGTCCAGGAGCTCCTTGACGTGATTTCGCGTTCCGCGAAGCGGTTCGAGGGTTGGGACGCGCTGGAGCGAATCCCGGCCCGGCAGGTCGAAGATCACGGAGTCCCAGGAGGCCGCGGCCACGTCGTCGGCGTACTGCTCGAGGCAGCGGCCGCGGAAGTACGCGCGCGTGTCCTCAGGCGGCTTCGTACGCGCCCGCTCGACCTCGTTCTCGTCCAGCAGGCGCTTGATGCGTCCGCGGGCCGCCAGCCGGTTGTAGAGGCCCTTGTCGGGGCGTACGTCGGCGTACTGGAGGTCGACCAGGTGCAGTCGCGCCGCGTCCCAGTCGAGGTTGTCACGGCGGCGGTAGCCCTCCATGAGTTCCCTCTTCGCTACCCAGTCCAGCTCGCCGGCCAGACTCATCGGGTCGTTCTCCAGGCGGTTGAGGGTGTCCTCCCAGCGGGCCAGGACGTCCTTGGTCTGGTCGTCGGCGTCGGCGCCGAACCGTTCCTCGACGTACTTGCGGGACAGCTCGAAGTACTCCATCTGCAGCTGGACCGCGGTGAGTGTCCGGCCGCTGCGGAGCGTGACCAGACGCTTGAGCGTCGGGTCGTGGGAGACCTGGTGGAGGGTGCGGACGGGCTGGTCCACGGCCAGGTCGACGGCGATGAAGCCGTCTTCGATCATGGACAGGACGAGCGCCGTCGTGCCCAGCTTGAGGTAGGTCGAGATCTCGGAGAGGTTGGCGTCGCCGATGATCACGTGCAGCCGGCGGTACTTCTCGGCGTCGGCGTGCGGCTCGTCACGGGTGTTGATGATCGGGCGCTTGAGGGTGGTCTCCAGGCCCACCTCGACCTCGAAGTAGTCGGCGCGCTGGCTGAGCTGGAAGCCGTGCTCGTGGCCGTCCTGGCCGATGCCGACGCGGCCCGCTCCGGTGACGACCTGGCGGGAGACGAAGAAGGGCGTCAGGTGGCGCACGATGTCCGAGAAGGGGGTCTCCCGCTTCATCAGGTAGTTCTCGTGCGTGCCGTAGGAGGCGCCCTTGTTGTCGGTGTTGTTCTTGTAGAGGTGGATCGGCTGGGCGCCGGGGAGCTGGGCCGCCCGTTCCGCCGCCTCGGCCATGATGCGTTCGCCGGCCTTGTCCCACAGCACCGCGTCGCGCGGGTTGGTGACCTCCGGGGCGCTGTACTCGGGGTGTGCGTGGTCGACGTAGAGCCTGGCGCCGTTGGTGAGGATCACGTTGGCCAGGCCGATGTCCTCGTCGGTGAGCTGGGTGGAGTCGGCCGCCTCGCGGGCGAGGTCGAAGCCTCGCGCGTCCCGCAGCGGGTTCTCCTCCTCGAAGTCCCAGCGGGCCCGCCGGGCCCGGTGCATCGCCGCCGCGTAGGCGTTGACGATCTGGGACGAGGTGAGCATGGCATTGGCGTTGGGGTGACCGGGGACGGAGATCCCGTACTCCGTCTCGATGCCCATTACTCGCCGTACGGTCATGCGGCCCTCCTTGCCCGGCGGCGTCCTCGGTCGGGGACGCCGCTCAAGTACCGCTGGCGCTCCGGTGCGTGTGCGGTGCCCGTCCCCGCACTGCGCGACTCGGCGGTACCGAAGAGCCTAGAACGGCTCTGCGCTGGTGGGGAGATCATTTGCGTCATTGCCTTGCTCCAGCTTCACCCGAAAAACAGTCGGCTGCGGGTACCCGGTGAGGGCACCCGCAGCCGCCCTGCTTTTTACAGGTACTGACCGGTGTTCGCCACCGTGTCGATGGAGCGGCCGGTGTCCGCACCCTGCTTTCCGGTGATGAGCGTACGGATGTAAACGATCCGTTCGCCCTTCTTACCGGAGATGCGGGCCCAGTCGTCCGGGTTGGTGGTGTTGGGCAGGTCCTCGTTCTCCTTGAACTCGTCCACGCATGCCTGGAGGAGGTGGGAGACCCTGAGGCCCTTCTGGTTGTGTTCGAGGAAGTCCTTGATCGCCATTTTCTTGGCGCGGCCCACGATGTTCTCGATCATGGCGCCGGAATTGAAGTCCTTGAAGTAGAGGACTTCCTTGTCGCCGTTGGCGTAGGTGACTTCCAGGAAGCGGTTTTCCTCGGATTCGGCGTACATGTGTTCCACGGCTGTCTGGATCATGCTGCCGACCGTGGTGGCCTTGCTGCCGCCGTGCTCGCCGAGGTCGTCGGAGTGCAGCGGGAGGCGCTCGGTGAGGTACTTGCCGAAGATGTCCTTGGCCGCCTCGGCGTCCGGACGTTCGATCTTGATCTTCACGTCGAGTCGGCCGGGCCGCAGGATGGCGGGGTCGATCATGTCCTCGCGGTTGGAGGCGCCGATCACGACCACGTTCTGCAGGCCCTCCACGCCGTCGATCTCGGCGAGCAGCTGCGGGACGATGGTGTTCTCCACGTCCGAGCTGACACCGGAGCCACGGGTGCGGAAGAGGGACTCCATCTCGTCGAAGAAGACGATGACGGGGGTGCCCTCGCTGGCCTTCTCGCGAGCACGCTGGAAGACCAGGCGGATCTGCCGCTCGGTCTCGCCGACGTACTTGTTCAGGAGCTCGGGGCCCTTGATGTTGAGGAAGAAGCTCTTGCCCTGGGCCTGACCGGTGACCTCGGCGACCTTCTTGGCCAGCGAGTTGGCGACGGCCTTGGCGATGAGCGTCTTGCCGCATCCAGGGGGCCCGTACAGCAGGACGCCCTTGGGCGGCCGCAGTTCGTGCTCCTTGAACAGGTCGGGGTAGAGGTACGGCAGCTCGACCGCGTCGCGGATCGCCTCGATCTGGCCGCCCAGACCGCCGATCTGCTCGTAGCCGATGTCCGGGACCTCTTCGAGGACGAGTTCCTCGACCTCGCTCTTCGGTACGACCTCGTAGACATAGCCGGAGCGGGGTTCGAGCAGCAGGGCGTCGCCGGGACGGATGGTCACGTCCAGCAGCGGCTCGGCGAGCCGCACCACCCGTTCCTCGTCCGTGTGCCCCACCACGAGGGCGCGCTCGCCGTCCTCGAGGATCTCCTTGAGGGTGACGATGTCGCCGACGCTCTCGTACTCCATGGCCTCGACCACGTTGAGAGCCTCGTTGAGCATTACTTCCTGGCCGCGTCGGAGCTCTTCGACCTCGACGCTCGGGCTGACGTTCACCCGCAGTTTGCGGCCGCCGGTGAAGATGTCGGCGGTGCCGTCCTCGTTCGCCGTGAGGAACACGCCGAAGCCGGCCGGCGGCTGCGCGAGCCGGTCGACTTCCTCCTTGAGGGCCACGATCTGGTCTCGGGCCTCACGGAGCGTGTTGGCGAGTCGCTCGTTCTGGGCGGACACGCCGGCCAGGTTGGTCTGCAGCTCGACGATCCGCTCTTCGAGAATCCTCGTGTGTCGCGGAGAGTCGGCGAGCTTACGTCGCAGGACGGCGATCTCCTGCTCAAGGTAGGCAACCTGCCCGGCGGGGTCTTCGGACCCTCGTCCCGGGCGGATGCCGCGGTTCATGTCGTCGTCGTGGGCTGCCACGGTCCTCACCTCCTCCAAGGGGAGCTGGACGCTTCCAGACCCTACCTGGGTGGGTGTCGATTGAAACCCCTAGATCACAAAGACTGTCGGGGTGTGTCCGATCTTCACCCTTGCGCTCTCCCTCACGCCAGGGGAATACCCACCGAACATGATTGGAAAGCTGCCGGAGGTAGGGTCGAAGCGTTCAACACCCGTCAGAGCTGGCCGGATTCCCGTAAGGCTCGGCATCGAAACGGCAGGAGACCATGAGCGTGCAGCAGGAGGCCGCGGTCGGCAGCGAGGACCTGGAGGTCTGGATCGACCAGGATCTCTGTACCGGTGACGGCATCTGCGTCCAGTACGCGCCCGAGGTGTTCGAGCTGGACATCGACGGACTGGCCTATGTGAAGAGCTCCGGCGACGAGTTGCTGCAGGACAAGGGCGCCACAACGCCCGTGCCGCTGCCGCTCCTCACGGATGTGGTGGACTCGGCGAAGGAGTGTCCGGGCGAGTGCATCCATGTCCGTCGGGTTTCGGACAGGGTCGAGATCTACGGCCCGGACGCCGAGTGACCCTTCCGCTACCCGGTGTTACTACTGTCGTGCTGTCCGATGAGTCACACACGCCGGGGGCGCGCCTCAGACGGTCTGCGCTCCGGCGGGCGTCGAGCGGACGAACGCGCCGTTCTTCCACGCCCACTTCGCGCTGTCCTTGACGTCCGGGCAGCAACTGGGCACGTCGGCGGACGAGTAGCCGAGGAGTGTCGCGAGCACGGCTCCGTCCCGCAGGGCGAAGTCGGTCACGGTGATGCGGTCCTTGGGTTCGACCAGGGTCGCGACGACCCGGGGTCTGCCGGTGTCCGCGGACCGGGTCAGGACGTACACGCCGTCGGGCGGGGTTCCCATCGGGGCGTCGCAGTGCACCACGACCACCGTCTCGGGCCTGCCGTCCCCGTCGAGGTCTCCTGAGACCTTCTTCAGTACGAGCTCCTTGACCGGGCCGCACTCGAGCGGGAAGTCCACGCCCGCGGGGTCCGGCGCCGTGGTGACGGCCGGGGCGGTTCCGGGCCCGGGGGCGGCCGCCTGCGCCGCCGTCGCCGGGTTGGGCTGCAGGACCGAGGACAGGGCCACCACGCCGGCCAGCGCGGTGGCGGTGGCGAGCCAGTGGATCGGACGGGTGTGCGTGTGTGCCAGTTCCGGGACGGCGGATTGCTGCACTAGGGGTGTCTCCCGAGGGCTGTACCGGTGGTGGGGGTGGCCAGAATGGTGCCACACGTCACAGTGCGGCGGAACGGCGGGGTGACGGTTTCCAGGGCAGGAGCCGCGCGGTTTCGGCCACGGTCGACGCGGCTGCCGGCGTTGCGTCAACACAAAAGCGCCGTGGCCCAGTTCCCCGACGTCTGCGGGAACTGGGCCACGGCTCTTGTACGTTGTCGGCGCACCGGGCGACGGCACCGGTCCGCCTCGGGCGGGCTCTAGCGGCCGGCGCCGCCGTCGGCGTTGGGGCCGGTGTAGTCGTCGCCGTAGGCACCCTTGGCGGGGCGGCGGCGGCGCATGGGCGGCTCGACGCCGTCGGCGAGGCGGCGGGCGGTGAGCAGGAAGCCGGTGTGGCCGATCATGCGGTGGTCCGGGCGGACGGCCAGACCCTCGACGTGCCAGTTACGGATCATCGACTCCCAGGAGGTCGGCTCGTTGAAGCAGCCGATCTCGCGGATGGACTCGACGGTCCGGGCGAGCTGGGTGGTGGTCGCGACGTAGCAGCACAGGATGCCGCCCGGGACCAGCGCCTTGGAGACGGCCTCCAGGCACTCCCAGGGGGCGAGCATGTCGAGGATGACCCGGTCGACGTCGGCGTCGGACAGGTTGTCCTGGAGGTCGCCCACGGTGAGCTGCCAGGCGGGGTGCGGGCCGCCGAAGTAGCGCTCCACGTTCTGCTGGGCGATCTCGGCGAAGTCCTCGCGGCGCTCGTAGGAGTGCAGCATGCCCTGGTCGCCGATGGCACGCAGCAGGAAGCTGCTGAGCGAGCCGGAGCCGACGCCGGCCTCGACCACGCGTGCGCCGGGGAAGATGTCGGCGAAGGCGAGGATCTGCCCCGCGTCCTTCGGGTAGACGACGGCTGCCCCGCGGGGCATGGACAGGACGTAGTCGGGGAGCAGGGGGCGCAGCGCGAGGTAGGCGACGTTCCCGGTGGTGCGGACAACGCTGCCCTCGGGAGCGCCGATCAGTTCGTCGTGCGGGAAGGAACCCTTGTGGGTGTGGAAGTTCTTCCCGGCCTCGAGCGTGAACGTGTAGTGGCGGCCCTTGGGGTCGGTCAGCTGAACCTGGTCCCCGACCTTGAAGGGCCCGCGCCTGCGGGCGGCACCGGTCGGTTCGGACATGTGAACAGCCTACCGGCGTTTACGGGGGCCGCCGACCACGGCCTGGCGGCGCTTCGGGAGAGCGGTGTTCAGTTCGGGCGGGCCATCGCCTTGACGAAGGCCCGCTCCACGTCCGCGGCGGACAGGACGCCGAAGATCTCGCCGGTCTCCTCGACGACCAGGTACTCGGTGGCGGGGGTGGCGCGCAGGGCGTCGAGGAGGTCCTCGCCGGCCAGCTCCGCGGAGACGCGCATGCCGTCGGTGAGGTCCTGGGCGAGACCGCTGACGGCGACCCAGGGGCGGCGGTGTTCGGGTACGCCGACGATGGCGGCCTCGCGGACCAGGGACAGGGGATGGCCGTCCGGGTCGACGACGACCAGGGCGCGGGCGCCGGCGGCGTTGGCTCGGCGCAGGGCCTCGGAGAGCGGGGTGTCGGACTCCACGGGGACCGCGCGGCGGGTGAGGTTGCGGGCGCGCAGCTCGGGGAGGTGTTCGCGCAGGCGGGCCATGCGCAGGCTGTTGCCGGCGCCGGTCCAGATGATCGCGGCGAGGATCGCGGCCAGCAGGGCGTCCATGACGGTGTCCATGCCGACGTTGTCCTCGGCGCTGGATCCGAGGGCTCCGGACTGGGTGAGCAGCGGCAGGCCGATGAGGACGGCGACGGCGAGGGCGCGGCCGACCCAGGCGGCGGCGACGGTGCCGGTCATGGGCCTGCCGGTGATCTTCCAGACGATCGCGCGCAGCATCCGGCCGCCGTCGAGGGGCAGGCCGGGCAGGAGGTTGAAGGCGGCGACGATCAGGTTGGAGATCATCAGGCCGGCCAGCAGCACGCCGGGGACCGTGCCCGGTTCGACGGGCTGCAGGGCGAGGTAGAAGAGGCCGGCGAGCACGAGGGAGAGCAGCGGTCCGACGAAGGCCAGCCAGAACTCCCGGCCCGGGGTCTCGGCCTCCTTCTCGATCTCGGAGACCCCGCCGAAGAACTGGAGCTGGATGCGGCGGACGGGCAGCTTGAAGCGCAGGGCCGCGACCGTGTGAGCCAGTTCGTGGACGAGGACGGAGGCGTAGAAGGCGACCGCGAAGAAGAGGGAGACCAGGTAGCGGGCCGCGCCGAGTTCCGGCAGCACGCGGTCGAGCTGGCCGCCGAACACCCAGGTGATCAGCGCCGCCACGAGGAACCAGCTGGGTGCGACGTACACCGGCACGCCGAACGGCCGTCCCATCAGCAGCCCACCACCGGGGTCCTTCGGACGCCGGGGCGGACGGCCCTTGACGGGATCGGAGTGAGCGAGGGTCCGGTCGCCGGCGTGGGGGTGGGGTTGGGCTTGGGGGTGGTTCTCGGCAGGACCGTGAGCTTGCGGGGACTCCGAGGCGCCTTCTCGGGGTCGCTCGGTTTCGGGCGTCCTCGCGTCGGGCGTCTTCGCTTCGGGATTTCCTTCCCCGGCCCCCTCGGCAGCCTTCGGCCCCTCGGCAGCTTTCGCCTGGACCGGCTTCGTCTTTCGCGTCCCGGCGTCGCCCGTCGTGCCGTCGCCTTGGGGGAGGTCCGGCCGGCGTACGACCATGGTCGGTTCGTCGGGGATCGGGGGCGCGGGGTCGGGGGCCGGGGTCGCAGGTGCTGCGTGCTGCTCGGCCGACTCGTCGTTGCCGGGCCGCGGCTGCCGGCTACCGCCGCTCTCGTCCACGATGTCCCCTCGTTCGAAGCGTCTCCCGCGCCTGCCGGACGGGAGGGTCTCGGGTCGATGGTATGCGGCCGTCGCGACGCGGCCCGCCCCGGCACCCCCCGTGTTTCCACAGCGGCACGGCCGCCACGAGGCGACTGGGTCACTGTCAGTGGCGGGCCGTATGGTCTGTGGTCATGGAGACAAGCACCGAGGGCTCCGCCGAGCCCACCGGCGACGACGCCGTGGCGTCGGCCGCGCCGGAGGCACCGACACCGGAACCGGCACCGACGACTGCCACGAGCACCGTCGTCGAGGCCACCGCCATAGCGCCGGCCTCCCTGTCCCCCTCGCGTGCCAGTGACTTCATGCAGTGTCCGCTGCTGTACCGGTTCCGGGTGATCGACCGGCTGCCCGAGAAGCCGAGCGAGGCGGCGACCCGGGGCACGCTGGTGCACGCGGTCCTGGAGCGGCTGTTCGACGCCCCCGCCGGGGAGCGGACCGCTCCGCGCGCCAAGTCGCTGATCCCGGGCCAGTGGGACCGGCTGCGGGAGAGCCGCCCCGAGGTCGTCGAACTCTTCGCCGACGACCCGGAGGGCGAGCGGCTGGCACGCTGGCTCGGTGAGGCGGAGCGGCTGGTGGAGCGCTGGTTCACGCTGGAGGACCCGACCCGGCTGGAACCCGCGGAGCGCGAGCTGTTCATCGAGGCCCAGCTGGACTCCGGCCTGAAGTTGCGCGGGATCATCGACCGGGTCGACGTGGCGCCCACCGGCGAGGTGCGGATCGTCGACTACAAGACGGGCAAGGCGCCCCGGCCCGAGTACGCCGAAGGCGCCCTGTTCCAGATGAAGTTCTACGCCCTGGTGGTGTGGCGTCTGAAGAACGTGGTCCCACGCCGGCTCCAGCTCGTCTACCTCGGCAGCGGCGACGTCCTCACGTACGACCCCGTCCTCGCCGACCTGGAGCGGGTCGAACGCAAGCTGCACGCGCTGTGGGAGGCCATCCGGCAGGCCACGGAGACGGGCGAGTGGCGGCCCCGGCCCACCAAACTGTGCGGCTGGTGCGACCACCAGGCCCACTGCCCGGAGTTCGGCGGCACTCCCCCGCCCTATCCGTTGCCGGTGAGGGCGCCCGAGTCGGGGGACGCGGCACAGGGCAGAATGGGGCCGGACTAGCGAAGGAGACTTACGTGGCCATCCGCGTCCTACTGGTCGACGACCAGCCGCTGCTGCGCACCGGCTTCCGGATGATCCTGGAGGCCGAGCAGGACCTCGCGGTCGTCGGCGAGGCCGGAGACGGCCTCCAGGCGCTCGACCAGGTGCGGGCCCTGCAGCCCGACGTGGTTCTGATGGACATCCGTATGCCGCGGATGGACGGTGTGGAGGCGACCCGGCAGATCACCGGCCCCGGCCGGGACGGTCCGGCCAAGGTGCTGGTGCTGACCACGTTCGACCTCGACGAGTACGTCGTGGAGGCGCTGCGTGCGGGAGCCAGCGGGTTCCTGCTGAAGGACGCCCCGGCCAACGAACTGGTCCAGGCGATCCGGGTGGTGGCCTCGGGCGAGGCGATGCTCGCGCCGAGTATCACACGCCGGCTGCTCGACAAGTACGCCACGCATCTGCCGTCCGGCGAGGAACCGGTGCCGGACACGTTGCACACGCTCACCGACCGCGAGGTGGAGGTGCTGAAGCTGGTGGCGCGCGGGCTGTCCAACGCGGAGATCGCCGCCGACCTCTTCGTCAGCGAGACCACCGTCAAGACGCACGTCGGGCACGTCCTGACCAAGCTGGGCCTGCGCGACCGCGTGCAGGCGGCGGTGTACGCGTACGAGAGCGGGCTGGTGCGCCCCGGCGCGCAGTAGGACGACCGCGACAAGAAGAGGGCGCCCCCTGCGAGCAGGGGGCGCCCTCGGCGTTCGTACGGCGTCCGTCAGCCCTTGCTGAGCTCCCAGAACCGGAACACGGTCGAGGCGTCGAGGCAGTACTCCAGGCCGTAGACGTCGTCACGGGTGACGGCGTACTGCTTGGCCTGCCAGACGGGCAGCACGGGGAGGTCCTCGGCGACGATGTCCTGGAGCTTGCCGTAGGCGTCGTCGGTCGCTCCGCGGTCACCCTGGGCGGCGGTCTGTGGGATGAGCGAGCCGGTGATCGTGTTGTTGGCGTAGTTGTTGCTCAGCACGTTGCCCTTGCCGAAGAAGGGGGCTGTGAAGTTGTCGGCGTCCGGGTAGTCGGGGACCCAGCCCTTCACGTAGACGCCGTACTTGCCGTCGGCGATGTCCTTCTCGTACTGGTCGAAGGCGACGGACTGCACGTCGGCGTCGAACAGGCCGCTGGCGTTGAGCTGTCCGGCTATGGCCTGGAGTTCGTCGTCGGTGGCGGGGCCGTAGCGGGACGGCGTCGACCAGAGGGTCAGCTTCACCTTGTCGGTGATGCCGTCTGCCGCCAGGGCCGCGGCGGCCTTGGCTTTGGAGGGGCGGGCGCCGTAGGTGTCGAAGAAGGCCGTGTTGTGGCCGGAGATGCCCGCCGGGATGATCGAGTACAGCGGCGTGGCGGTGCCCTGGTAGACGTCCTCGATGAGGGCGTCGCGGTCCAGCAGGTGGGCGATGGCCTTGCGGACGCCGAGCTGTCCGGTGACCGGGTCGTCCATGTTGAAGACCAGGTGCTGGACCTCGGCGCTGCTGCCCTCGACGATCTCCACGCCGGAGCTGTCGTCGGCCTCGATGTCGGCGATGTCGTCGGCGGACAGACCGCGGTAGGCGACGTCGACCTTGTTGTCGAGCAGGGCCGACTTCAGGGCGGACTGGTCGCCGTGGAAGAACTTCAGCGTCACGCCGGTGTTCTGCGGGTCGGCGGTGCCCTTGTAGTTCTCGTTGGCCGAGAACACGGCCTCGTCCTCGCCGAAGGAGTCCAGCCGGTACGGGCCGGAGCCCACGGCCTCGCCGTCCTCGCGCAGCCCGTCGGCGTCGTACTGGGTGTGGTCGACGATGGACCCGGCTCCCGAGGCGATCTTGCTCGGGAAGGTGGCGTCGGGCGTGTTCAGACGGAAGACGACCGTCTTCTCGTCCGGGGTCTCGACCTTCTCCAGCATCGGGAACATGATCGCGGGACCGGCGTCGTCGTTGATCTTCAGCATGCGGTCGAAGGAGAACTTGACGTCCTGGGACGTCAGCGAGTCACCGTTGCTGAACTTGAGACCGTCCTTCAGGGTGCACTTGTAGACCTGGGTCCGGGTGTCCGTGAAGGAGCACTCCTCGGCGGCCTCAGGCTGCGGTTCCGTGGCGCCCTTGGGGAAGCTCAGCAACGACTGGAAGACGTTGTTGAACAGGAGCCAGGATCCGGGGTCGTAGCCGGAGGCGGGGTCGGTGGCCAGGACGTCGTCGGACATCCCCATGACCACCGAGGAGCCGCTGTCCCCGGAGCCGCCGGACTCCGTTCCACAGCCGGTCAGAAGGCCGGAGGCCAGCCCCGCCACGATGGGCAGGACCGGCCACTGGTTACGCATGTTCACTTGCGGGTGCCTTGTCGTCGATTTCGGACCCCGGGGCCACCCTCCCGGGCCCCGGGCACGGGAGGGTCAGCCGCTCACACCGCGGCCGAGCTCCCACAGCTGAAGCGTCGAGGAGGAGTTGAGCGCGTACGCGGTCCCGGTGACGTCGTCACTGGCGGCCACGTACTGCTTGCCCTGCCACAGCGGCAGCACCGGAACGTCGTCGGCGACGATGTCCTGAATGTCCGTCAGGCTGGTGGCCGCGGACAGGCGGTCCGCCTCACGGCGGGACTCCGGGATCAGGGTGTTGCGGATCTCGCTGTTCACGTACGGCGAGCCGATGGTGTTGTCCTTGTCCAGGAACGGCGCCAGGTAGTTGTCGGCGTCCGGGAAGTCGGGGAACCAGCCCATGCCGTAGACGTCGTACTCGCCCTTCTGCTCGGCGGAGCGGAAGGTCGACCAGGGGGTGCCCTTGATGTCGACGTCGAACAGACCGCTGTCGTTGAGCTGCTTCTGCAGGATCTCGAACTCCTGCTTGGTGGCCGGACCGTAGTGGTCGGTCGTGTAGTGCAGCGTCAGCTTCACCGGGGCGGTGATGTTGGCCTGGGACAGCATGGCCTTGGCCTTGGTGACGTTCGGGTCGCCGTACCGGTTGAAGAACGAGTTGGAGTGACCCGTGATGCTGGCCGGGACCATCGAGAACAGCGGCTCGGCCTGGGAGCCGTACACCTTGGAGACGAGTTCGCTGCGGTTGATGATCTGGGCCATCGCCTGACGCACCGCCTTCGACTTCACCGAAGGGGCGTCGGTGTCGAAGCCGAGGTAGCGGATCTCCAGGCCGGCCGTCTCCACGACGTCGATGTCTCCGCCGTTGGCACTGGTCAGCTTGTCGATCTGCTCCGGCGACATGGTGCGGGTCATGACGTTGATGTCGCCCTTCTCGAGGGCGGCGCCCATGGCGTCGGCGCCCTCGAAGGAGCGCATTTCGACCCTCTCGTTGTTCACCTTGAGCGTCCCCTTGTAGTTGGGGTTCTTGGTGAACACGGCGTCGACGAGCTCGTCGTCCTTGACCTCGGCGCTCATCGTGTACGGCCCCGAGCCGTCCACGTCGAAGCCCTCGCGGAGCTTGCCCTTCTCGTAGTCGTCGGGGTTGACGATGCCGGCGACGGGGGTCGACAGCTTGAACGGGAAGGTGGCGTCGGCGGTCTTGAGATGGAAGATGACTTCGTTGTCGCCCTGCGTTTCGATGGTGTCGATGGTCGACAGCAGGGCGAACACACCGCTGTCGGACTTGATGTCGAGGGCACGGTCGATCGAGAACTTCACGTCCTGGGCCGTGATGGCGTCGCCGTTGGCGAACTTCAGGCCGTCACGGAGCTTGCAGGCGTAGCGCTCGTTGCCGGAGTCGGTGAAACCGCAGCTCTGGGCGGCCTCGGGGACCGGCTCACCCTCACCCTTGGGCTGGATCATCAGGGTCTGCACGGTCTGGCGCAGGATGTTCCAGCTGCCGACGTCGTAGGCGTACGCCGGGTCGAGGGGCGCGGGGGCGTCCTTCGAGGCGGTGAACCGGTCCGTGGTGCCGACGACGATCGCGCCGTCGCCGCCGCTCCCGCTGTCGGACCCGCCGCAGGCGGCGAGCACCGGCGCGAGCAGACCGATCACGGCCGGCAGCACCAAAGTCTTGCGGTTCATGCTCGAGTTTCTCCACAGCTGTTGGGTCCGTGTACCCGGCATGCATGGGTGTTGCGGCGGGCCACGGGGTAAGGGCGATGTTCTCGCTAGGAGATTAGTCCGCACCTGCACGACGGTTCGCGGCCACCGGAGTTGAGACCTCATCACGCAGCGAAACCGGCTGCGGACAGACCGAAAACCCGAGGCCGGAAGGTTTGGTGCACGGTTTCACGAATCAGGACACAAGGGCACGCCCTGACAGCCCTCGCGGGGGTGACGGCCTGGCGCCCCAGCCGCCGTCAGCCCTCGAGCGAGTGGGCAACGTCACATTCTCAACGGTCCGCCTCGGTGCCGGAATTCGGCCATCCGGTACGGCCGAATTACCGTCGGGGAATTAACGTCCTATCAGCTCCGCACGCTGGGTGAACGCCTAGCGCATTTCCGTCATCAGGCCGCGCAGAAATGCCAGGTCGACCTCTTCGAGCGAGGTCACGACGGTCCGCCGGGCGGCCGGGGCGATCGGCGCCACCGACGGCACCGCCACCACGTGGCAGCCCGCCGCCTCCGCCGACGCGACACCGGTGGAGGTGTCCTCGACGACGGCGCACCTGGCCGGATCCGCGCCGAGCCCGGCGGCGGCGAACAGATACGGGTCGGGGAACGGCTTGGTGCGCCCCACCTCGTCGCCGGCCACGGACAGGGCGAAGTACTGCGGGCCGAGCGAGGTGAGCACACGGTCGATGATGCGCCGGTGCGAGGCGGAGACCAGGGCCGTGGGGATCTCGTGCGCGGCCAGTTCGGCGAGCAGCCGGGCCGCTCCCGGCATCAGCGGCAGGGCACGGTCGATCCGGGCCTCGAAGCCCTGGTTCAGCAGGACGGTGAGCTCGGCGAGGGGGATGTCGGCGCCGGTGGCCTCGATCAGGAACCCCGCGCTGCGGCTCATGGGGCCGCCGACCACGACATGGCGCCAGGAGTCGTCGAGCGTGTGGCCGAGTCCGGCGAAGACCTCGACCTCGACGTCCCACCAGAAGCCCTCGGTGTCCACCAGGGTTCCGTCCATGTCGAGGAGCACGGCCTGGAGCGCTGAACCTTCGGCCGTACGGGTGTCTGGCGCAGGGATCGTACTGGTCATCCGGGCGCACCTCCTTGAGGGACGATCAGGCCGGCTCCCATGAAGGGAACCGGCCTGCGGTGGACCGACCAGTATACGACGTGCCCGATCAGCGTGCCTGTCGACC
>NZ_KQ948996.1 GCF_001514265.1 Streptomyces resistomycificus
TGCCGCCGCCAGCCGCGTCGCGACCGGCAGGATGTCGTTGCGCAGCGTCTCCACGGCGGCCAGCACCGCCAAGCGCTCCGGGCCCTGCGGTACCCCGGCCGCCGCCCGCTCGTACAGGTCGGCGCCCTCCTCCAGGACCAGCCCGGTGTCGATACCGGCCGGGACCTTTATGCCGGCGACGCGGCGCCAGGTGGTCAGCGGATCGCCCCACGCCTCGACGCGGTACGTCCAGCGGCCCGGAGCCCCGGCGGACACCTCCGCGCCCCAGCGGTCGGAGCCGGGGGCCAGTTCCCGCATCGGCGTCCACGGGCCGTGGCCGCCTTCCGGGTCGGTCAGGACCACGTTGCAGGCGACCGCGTCGTGGCCTTCACGGAACACGGTCGCGGTGACCTCGAACGTCTCGTCCACGACTGCCTTCGCCGGACGCCTGCCGCTGTCCACGACAGGCCGGACGTCACGTACCGGAATGCGGCCGACGGCCTGGGTCGAACTCATGAAATACACCTCCGCCGTGCTCGAGGCCGGGCCCGTGGCCCGGCCGGGGATCCAAGCTGCGCCGGAAGGTGGCTACCTCCCCGCTGGAGAACGCCGGTCCACGACCGGCGGGCCCCGTCTCGCCAGGGCCCTGGTACGGGGCCGCTCACCCTCCTCCTGGAGGTAGGCGACCAGAGTGCTCCGCAGATAGCGTTCGGCGGCGTCCGCGGCCTCACGCGCGCAGCGCTTGCCCATCAGCACGCAGAGGGTGTAGCCCGAGTCCTCGAACGTGGCCCGCAGCCTGCGGTCGGAGGGGGACGCGAGCATCATGCGTTCCCACGCCCGGTACCGCCGCAGTTGGCGGGCCACTTCGGCTTTGGCCGGCAGCAGCATGGTGCCGTTCACCTTCCAAGGGCTCGATGGCGCGTCTCCCGACCGTCGGGCGGCGGCCGCGCGCGGGCGCACACGGATCCGTTACGGGCATCGAGGTCTTCACACATGGTGCACGGGTAACGACTCAGCGTCTTGTTGGAGCTTCAACCAGCACAGGGGCTCCCGTCACCTCGCCACTCGCTCGTGTTGCACGAATGGCGTACCACCCCCACTCTTGTGGTGACTCGGAAGCGATCAGTGCTCACGCTTCGTGTTCGGGGCCCAAGGCCCCGCAGGGGGCGAGGGGAAGCGAGAGCTTCGCCGGTGAGGAGCCAACGACGATGAAGACCGCATCGCCCTGCTACTACCACCTCGACGTGGAGGTGAGTCCGGAACGTGTCGGACAGGTCACGCGCATCCTGGCCGCACACCTCCGGTACTGGGACCTGGAGATCCTGGTGTCACCCGTCTGCCACGGCGCCGAACTGCTGCTCAGGGCCATCGACGAGCACGCCACGGACAAGAACACGTCGATCGAGATGTGGTGGAACGGCCAGCACCTCATCACCGCCATCGGTGAGAACGACTGCGACCTGCGCCCGGACCAGGACCTGCGCGGCTGCCTGGAGAGCATCGCCGCGATGAGCGACGGCTGGGGCTGCTGCGCCACCGACACCGGCAGCAAGGTCATCTGGTTCTCGCAGCGCGCCCGTGCCGGCGAGCGGGTCCCGCTCGTGCCGACGGCGCCTGCGCCCAGCCTGCGCGAGGTGCTCCAGGTGCCGCGCGAGGTGCCCGTGGCGGCCCTGGCCGGGCCCGCGAGCACACCGGACGGCGTGCTGGAGGACGCGCGGTGACCGCGCGCCGACCGCACCGGGAAGGGGTGCCCGTCTGGAGCGGGCACCCCTTCCCGTTGGGCGCGGACCACGACGGCAACGGCACCAACTTCGCCGTGTTCAGCGAGGTCGCCGAGCAGGTCGACCTGGTTCTCGTCGACGACGACGGCAAGCACCGCGACGTACCGATGACCGAGGTCGACGGTTTCGTGTGGCACTGCTACCTGCCCGGCGTGGGACCCGGCCAGCGCTACGGTTTTCGGGTGCACGGCCCCTGGCAGCCGTCCCTCGGGCACCGCTGCAACCCGGCCAAGCTCCTTCTCGACCCGTACGCCAGGGCGGTCGACGGGCAGGTCGACAACCACGCCTCGCTCTTCGAGCGGACCCCCGGCGGGCCGTCCCCGGGCGACAGCGCCGGGCACACCATGCTCGGCGTGGTCACCGACCCGGCCTTCGACTGGGGCGACGACCGGCCCCTGCGGCGGCCTTACGCCGACAGTGTGATCTACGAGGCCCACGTCCGGGGCCTCACCCGAACCCACCCCGACGTCCCGCCCGAGCTCCGTGGCACCTACGCCGGTCTCGCACACCCGGCGGTCGTCGAGCACCTGACCACGCTCGGGGTGACCGCCGTCGAGCTGATGCCGGTGCACCAGTTCGTGCAGGACGGCGTCCTCATGGACCGAGGCCTGTCCAACTACTGGGGCTACAACACCATCGGGTTCTTCGCCCCGCACAACGCCTACGCCGCCCACGGCACCCGCGGCCAGCAGGTGACCGAGTTCAAGTCGATGGTGAAGGCGCTGCACGAGGCGGGCCTCGAGGTGATCCTCGACGTCGTCTACAACCACACCGCCGAGGGCAACGAGAAGGGCCCCACGCTGTCCTTCCGCGGCATCGACAACGCCTCCTACTACCGTCTGGTGGACGGCGACTGGGGGCACTACTACGACACCACCGGCACCGGCAACAGCCTGCTGATGCGGCACCCCTACGTCCTTCAGCTGATCATGGACTCGCTGCGGTACTGGGTCACCGACATGCACGTCGACGGGTTCCGCTTCGACCTCGCGGCCACCCTGGCCCGGCAGTTCCACGAGGTGGACCGCCTGTCGGCGTTCTTCGACCTCATCCAGCAGGACCCGGTGATCAGCCGCGTCAAGCTCATCGCCGAGCCGTGGGACGTCGGCGAGGGCGGCTACCAGGTGGGCAACTTCCCGCCCCTGTGGTCGGAGTGGAACGGCATGTACCGGGACGCCGTACGCGACTTCTGGCGCGGCGAACCGCACACGCTCGGCGAGTTCGCCTCCCGGCTGACCGGATCCTCCGACCTGTACCAGCACAGCCGTCGCCGACCGCGCGCCAGCGTCAACTTCGTCACCGCGCACGACGGGTTCACGCTGCGCGACCTCGTCTCGTACAACGACAAGCGCAACGAGGCCAACGGCGAGGACAACGCGGACGGCGAGAGCACCAACCGGTCCTGGAACTGCGGCGCCGAGGGCGACACCGGCGACCCCGCCGTGCTCGAACTGCGCGCCCGCCAGCAGCGCAACTTCCTCGCCACGCTGCTGCTGTCGCAGGGCATCCCGATGCTCTGCCACGGCGACGAACTGGGCCGCACCCAGGGCGGCAACAACAACGCCTACTGCCAGGACAACGAGATCTCCTGGATCGACTGGCGGCTGAGCGGGGAACAGAGCGCGCTCAACGACTTCACCCGGCACGTCATCCGGCTGCGCACCGAGCACCCGGTGCTGCGCCGGCGCCGCTTCTTCCGCGGCGAGACCCCGACCCACGCCGGCCAGCCGCTGCCCGACCTGGTGTGGCTGCTGCCGGACGCACGCGAGATGACCGAGGAGGACTGGCAGCGCTCCGACGCGCACTCGGTCGGCGTCTTCCTCAACGGCGACGCCATCGCCGAGCCCGACCCGTGCGGCAACCCCGTGGTCGACGACTCCTTCCTGCTCCTGCTCAACGGGTACTGGGAACCGGTGGACTTCCGCCTGCCCGACGCCACCTACGGCGAACGGTGGACGACCCTGGTCGACACCGCCGAACCCCAGGGCGCCGACGAGTCCGAGCACAAGGCCGGCACGGTGATGACGGTCGAGGCCCGCAGCCTGGTCCTGCTGTCGAGACCACCGACGGTCGCCACCCCGACTTCTCCTCGTTCCCGAGGGCGGCGAGCGCCCCGAGCGGCGGACTGACCCCACCGACCACGTGCCCCCGAGCGGAAGCCGCTCGGGGGCACGTGTGATGACCGAGGCGTCGATGCGCGGGACGGAGCCGGATGCGGGCGCCCGGGCGGCTGCCAGGCCTGGTGGTGCGGGCGCTCGGCGGCGTGTGAAGCGGACGGGGTGAGGGACGAACGCCCGCTGGAGGGAGCGCTCAGCGCCCGGCGGTCACCGCTCGCGCCGCGAGGTCACCGTGAACTGCGCGCCGTCAGGGTCGCGCAGCACGGCCTCCTCGAGGCCCTTCGACAGGACGCTGCCGCCGTGCACCTCGGCGGCCCGCGCGCAGGCCGCCACGTCCGCGACCGCGAAGTGGACCTGCCAGTGCGGCCGGATGGAGGGGTCGGGTGCCGAGCCGAGCGCGCCCGACTCGATGCGCGCCACCACGTCGCCCCGGCTGCGCAGGACGACCTCGCCGCCCTCGTAGCGGACCTCGCAGCAGCCGGGCCGATCCGACGCCCACTCGAAGACCTCGCCGTAGAAGATGGCGGCGTCGAAGGCGTCACGCGTGTGGAGCCGGATGAAGGCCGGCTGCGCCTCGCGCCAGCTCTCCCAGTCGGCGACGAGTTCGCCCTCCCAGATGCCGAAGGTCGCGCCGTCCCGGTCGGCGAGCAGCGCCGCCCGCCCGGGCGGGAAGGACAGCGGTCCCACCGCCGTCGTACCGCCGCGCTCCTGTGCCCGCGCCACCGCCTCGTCGGCGCTGGGGACCGCGAAGTACGGCGTCCAGGCCACCGCCATCTGCCACATGGAGGCGACCGCGGCGATCCCGGCCACCGGAGTGCCGTCCGCGAGCGCGACCCGGAAACGGTCGCCGAGTTTGGCCGACTGCCACTCCCAGCCCAGCACGGCCGTGTAGAACTCCTCCGTGGCCTTCTGGTCACGGCTGGTCAGACTCACCCAGCAGGGCGCGCCGAACACGGAGTGCGTGGACAGGACGTCCTTGGTGGCGCTGGTTGGTCGCACGTCGTGGTTCATGACAGTCCTGTCCTGCTCGCGTCGGCCGGGGGCCACGGGTCCTTCCTCCAGTGTCCGACCGGAACCGCCCGGGGCGCCTGCCGAGTACCCCGGTGGCGGCGGCGAAACGACGCGATTCGCGCGCCCGCCCAGGTGGCGCGGGGTGCGCTCGATGACAGGATGGAACGGTGCCAGGAGCCCCGAACGAACCCGCCGACGAGTCGGACCGCGTCTTCGCGCTGCAGGAGGAGATCGACCAGCTCAAGGAGGCGGTCGCCTCGCACGCCGTCGTGGACCAGGCGATCGGCATGGTGGTGGTGCTCGGCAGGGTCACGCCCGACGAGGGCTGGCAGGTGCTGAAGGAGGTCTCCCAGCACACCAACATCAAGCTGCGGAACGTCGCCGACATGATCCTTCTGTGGGGGCGGGCCGGGGAGATGCCCCCGGAGATCCGCGCCGAGCTGGAGGACGCCCTCGACCGCTACGGACCCACGCAGATTCCGGGGGCGCCGCAGGAGTGACGGCGCAACGGAGGGCGTCCCGCGGGCTCACCCGGTCTCGGCCTCGGCCTTGACCTCCGTCTCGGCGAGGATCTCGTCGCGCAGCTGGTCGAAGCAGCTGCTGAGCAGCCGGGAGACGTGCATCTGCGAGATGCCGAGCTGCTCCGCGATCCGGCTCTGGGTCATGCCGCGGAAGAAGCGCAGGTAGAGGATGGTCCGCTCGCGTTCGGGCAGTGCCTCCAGGCAGGGGCGGACGGCCACCCGGTCGACGATGGTGTCGAAGGCGGGGTCCGGGCCGCCGAGTGCGTCGCTTAGGGCGTACCCGTCGGTGCCGGGCATCTCGGCCTCCAGCGACAGTGCGGTGAAGCACTCCAGGGCCTCCATCCCGGTGCGGGCCTCGTCCTCGCTCATGTGCGCGAACTCGGCGACCTCGGCCAGGGTCGGCGCCCGGCCCGGGGTGGTCTGGGACAGTTCCCGTGCTGCCTGGCGCACCCGGTTGCGGAGGTCCTGGACGCGGCGGGGCACATGCAGTGTCCACATGTGATCCCGGAAGTGGCGCTTGATCTCGCCGGTGATCGTCGGCACGGCGTAGGCCTCGAAGGCGCAGCCCCGCTCCGGGTCGTAGTGGTCGACGGACTTGACGAGTCCGAGGGCGGCCACCTGGTAGAGGTCATCGAGGGACTCGCCGCGCCCCCGGAAGCGGACGGCGATCCGCTCGGCCATGGGCAGCCAGAGCTCGATCAGCTCGTCCCGGAGCGCCTTGCGGACCGGGCCGTCGGGCAGATCCGCGAGCCGGGCGAAGTCGGCGGCGGTGTCGGGGGCGTCTTCGTGCGGGTGCGGCTTCGTTCTGCCAGTGACAGGCATACTGCGCGCCTCCCTCAGCAGGTGCTGGATGGACAGACACCGGGGGAGGCGCGGGTTCGGACCCTGACGGCAGGACACCCGGGGCCGGGTAGGGCGGCTCCCTCGGACGTGCCTCCTGTCCGAAGCACTGATGAGCCAATTCCCGCCACGGGCGAGATCGAAACAATTCACCCCATATGGTGACGGAATGCGACGGAAGGCGTATCGCCGAGTGATGGCCGGGCCTTGACCCGTCGTTGGGGTAGTTACCTCTGCTAAAGAGATAATCTCCTCGGCGTGGAACCAGAGACCTTTCCCGAGGAACTGGCCGACGCGCTCGTCGGTGTCCAGCGGCTGATCCGGCGGCGCCTGCGCCCTGACATGTCCGGCCCTCCGCTGCGCGGCGCCGGGGTGGAGCTGCTGCGCCTCGTCGTGGACCGCCCCGGTATCGGGATCTCCGACGCCGCCAGGCATCTGTGCCTGGCCGGCAACTCGGTCTCGACGCTGGTCAACCAGTTGTCCCGGCAGGGCTACCTGGTGCGCGAGGCCGACCCGGCCGACCGGCGGGCCGCCCGACTGATGCCCACCCCGGCGGCGGGGGCTCGGCTGAACGAGTGGCGCGAGCGCCGCGCCGATCTCGTACGACGCCAGGTGGCCCGGCTGGACGCGGCCGACCGGGAGGCGCTGCGGGCCGCGCTCCCGGCGCTGCGCGAGCTCGCCGTCAACGTGCGCGAGGAGGCCGAGGAGTCATGACACGGGACGCTGACGAGGCCGTCGCCTGTACCGGGCTCACCTACTCCTTCGGTGAGACCAACGCGGTCGACGGGCTCGACCTCACCGTGGTGCGGGGCGAGGTCTTCGGGCTGCTGGGGCCCAACGGTGCCGGGAAGACCACCGCCATCCGCTGCATCACCACCCTGCTGCCGGTCCCGGCCCGGATGGTCCACGTCTTCGGCCGCGACGCCGCCAGGGAGGCGATGGCCGTACGCCGTCTGCTCGGCTATGTGCCGCAGCAGCTGTCCGCCGACGCGGGCCTCACCGGCCGCGAGAACGTCGCCCTCTTCGCCCGCGTCTTCGACGTGCACCGAAGCGAGCGCGCCGAACGCGTCGCACAGGCCCTGGCCGCGGTCGACCTGTCCGAGGCCGCCGACCGGCTGGCCGGCACCTACTCCGGCGGCATGATCCGCCGCCTCGAACTCGCACAGGCGCTGGTCAGCGCCCCGCGTCTGCTGATCCTCGACGAGCCGACCATCGGCCTCGACCCGATCGCCCGGACCGGCGTGTGGGAGCACATCAACGCCGTGCGCGCGGCCACCGGCATGACCGTGCTCGTGACCACCCACTACATGGACGAGGCCGACCAGTACTGCGACCGGGTCGGTCTGATGCACCGCGGCCGGGTCCGGGCCCTCGGCACCCCCAGCGAACTGCGGCAGGGACTCGGTGAGCGCCGGGGCGCGAAGGCAACGGACCCGCTGCCCACCCTCGAGGACGTCTTCCGGGACGTCGCCGGCAGCGGTCTCGACGACCAGTCAGGAGAGTTCCGCGATGTCCGAAGCACCCGTCGCACCGCCCGTCGCGTCGGCTGACCGCGCCCGTGAGAAGGGCATCGGCCTGCTGCTGAGCCCGCCCGAGCCCCGTGCGGGCTGGCGGCTGCTGCCCACCCGCGTGGTGGCGATGTGCGCCGTCGAACTGCAGAAACTGCGCCACGACCGCACCGAGCTGTACACCCGGGCCATCCAGCCGGCCCTGTGGCTGCTGATCTTCGGCCAGACCTTCACCCGCATCAAGGCGATCCCCACCGACGGCATCCCCTACGTCGACTACCTCGCCCCCGGCATCATCGCCCAGTCGGCGATGTTCATCGCCATCTTCTACGGCATCCAGATCATCTGGGAGCGGGACGCCGGGATTCTGAACAAGCTGCTCGTCACCCCGACCCCGCGCTCGGCACTGGTCACCGGCAAGGCCTTCGCGGCCGGCGTGAAGTCGCTGATCCAGGCCGTCGTGGTCGTCGTCATCGCCGCGCTGCTCGGCGTGTCCCTGACCTGGAACCCGCTCGAACTCCTGGGTGTGGCGGCGGCGGTGGTCCTCGGGTCCGTCTTCTTCTCCTGTCTGTCGATGACCATCGCCGGCATCGTCCTCAGCCGCGACCGGCTGATGGGTATCGGGCAGGCGATCACCATGCCGCTGTTCTTCGGTTCCAACGCCCTCTACCCGCTGTCCGTCATGCCGGGCTGGCTCCGGACGGTCAGCAAGGTCAACCCGCTGAGCTACCAAGTGGACGCCCTGCGCGGCCTCCTTCTGGGTACGCCCGCGCACCTCGCGCTCGACTTCGCGGTACTGATCGTCGCCGCCGCTCTCGGCATCACCGCGGCCTCCTCCCTCCTGGGGCGACTGGCTCGCTGAACACGCGGCCGGAAAGTGATGTGCGGCACGCGGGCGAATCCGGCCGTCCGACCGGTTGGCGGATTCTTCCTGCGCACGGCTTGATCACCGATCAAGGGGATGAATCGGCTGGCCACAGCGCATTCCGCTCATTTGACAGTGCGCTGAGCACACAGATAGGAAGCAGCTCTCTGAGGGTCGAGAGGTGGATTGTGTACGAGCCGAACGTGGTCGGGGACTGGCAGGAGTACGACGAGCATGCCGGTCTGCGTGTCCGCGTCCATCGCCTGGAGGCGGCAGAGCCGCCCCGCGGACGGGACGACGCAGCCGAGGGGCTGAGGTACTTCCGGCTCCGTGTGACCGTCGAGAACCGAGGCAGCCGCCACTCCACCATCCACCTGGAGGACGGCCAGATCGACGTGCGGATCGGCCCCGACGGGGAGAGCGCCTTCATCGACTGGCGCAACTCGCAGTTCATCGAGGGCTTCGACGTCTATCCGCTGCGCCGGGCGACCGCCCTGCTGTACGCGGCGGGCCCGGAGGCATCCCTGAGCCTGGTGGACGTCCAGATCCAGCTGCGCGTCGACGACGAGTGGGCCGACCGACGGCTGTGGGCGGGCGGCATCGGACTGCACGAGGGGGCCGTCGGCACCGGGCCGGTGCGCGACGGCCTCGCCTGCCAGGTGAGCAACTTCCTGCGGGACCAGGCCGAGGAAGGCACCGCCTGACGGCCGACGGCGTCAGTGCGGAATGCCGTCGATGATCTCGCGGGCGCCCTGACGCAGCAGGGCCACGGCGACCGAGGTGCCGAGGGTGGCAGGGTCGAGACGGCCCGCCCACTCGTGGGCATTCAGCCGGACCTTGCCGTCCGGGGTGAACACACAGGCCCGCAGGGACAGTTCCCCGCTGCGGTCCACACGTGCGTACCCGGCGATGGGGCTGTTGCAGTGGCCCTGCAGGACGTGCAGGAACATGCGCTCGGCGGTCGCCTCCCGGTGGGTGTCCGGATCGCCGAGCCCGCTGACCGCGTCGATGAGCTCGCTGTCGTCCTGGCGGCACTGCAGGGCGAGGATGCCCGCGCCGATCGGCGGCATCATCGTCTCGGGGGAGAGGATCTCGCTGATCACGTCCTGCCGTTCGATCCGCTCAAGGCCGGACACCGCGAGCAGCAGCGCGTCCGCCTCACCGGCCGCGAGCTTCGCCAGCCGCCGGTTGGCGTTGCCGCGGAACGGCACGCACTCCAGCTCCGGGTGGGTGGCGGCCAGCTGCGCGACCCGGCGCACCGAGGAGGTGCCGATCCGGGTGCCCGCCGGGAGCTCGTCCAGGGTGAGGCCGCCGGGGTGCACGAGGGCGTCCCGGATGTCGTCCCGCTTCAGGAACGCGGCGAACGTGGTGCCGGCCGGGAGCGGCCGGTCGGCGGGCACGTCCTTGACACAGTGCACCGCGAGATCCGCCTCGCCGGCCAGCAGCGCGGCGTCCACCTCCTTGGTGAACGCCCCCTTTCCCTCGACCTGGGACAGATCTCCCATCCACTTGTCGCCGGTCGTCTTCACCGGCACGACCTCGGTGCGCACACCGGGGTGGAGGGCTGTCAACTCGGCGCGGACTCGCTCCACTTGGGCGAGCGCCATGGGCGAGTCGCGGGAGACGATACGGATCAGTTCGGGCACGGACATGCGGCCACGATAGACCCTCCCGGCGGTGCTCTCGTGCCGTATCGCCCCTCGCTGCGCATCTGTGTGCCGCACGGCACCCCGGCCTCCCGGGCGTACGTGCGGCGCGGCACGTGAGCGGTGGTGCCCACGTGCCGCGCTCGGACCGGGGTCCGTTCAGGCGTTCGGGTCGAAGGCGATCCCGGAGGGCTTGGCGGAGCTCAGGTGGGCGTTGAAGTTGCCGTCCTTGAGACCGAAGTTGGCGCTGCCGAAGTCGTACGCGCTCAGCTTGTCGCGCAGGCCCGACGGGTAGCCGTTCCAGCCGACCAGCGGCGGGTACTGCCAGGTGCCCTTGTGGTTCTCCGGCGGCTCGTCGCTCGAGTTCGCCAGGCGGAAGCAGTGCGTGCTGACGCCGTCCTTGTGGTAGACGATCTTGGCGTGGGTGCCGTCGAAGCGGACCCCGGAGGCCGCGGTGACGGTGAACGAGCCGTGGTTGGACGTCGAGACGTACTGCACCTGGCCGTTCTGGACCCAGACGACGGCGTGCTCCCAGTCGTGGCGGTGCCCGCCGATGCTGCTGCCCGCTACGGCTTGGTCCTTCTCGAAATACAGGCCGTACATGTAGGCGCACCAGCCGTTGTTGCACTTGGAGCGCGAGTAGCTGTTGGTGTTGTCGAGGTCCGAGGCGTCGCGGCACTGCCCGTTGAGGGCGCCGGTCGGGTTGAGGCCGCCGTTGACCGTGCCGTCGGGGCCGATGGCCGGCGTGGAGTAGCAGCCGTCCGTGTCGTAGTCGAAGGCCGGCAGATAGGTGTTCTCGGCGGCTTCGGCGTTGGCGGGCAACGCGGTGGGCGGGGCCGCGAAGGCGGCGCCGGGGAAGGCCACGACGAGCGTGGCGGCCCCGACCAGTCCGGTGACCCATCGCCTGCGGTGTGCCTTGAACGACGTAGACGACACTGCGTCCTCCTCCTGGTGCGGGCGCAGCCCAACGGCTGTTGCGGAAAGGGAGGTTCAGCTTCCCTGGTTTTCATGTCCACGCCAAGGGGGTGGGAGCGTCACTCCGGTTACGGTCGTCCCAACAGTTGGATCTCGACGAGGTGTCAGACGAGGTCGTCCGGCAGGTCGGCCGCCGACTCCTCGGGTGCGAGGTCCGGCCGCAGTCGCAGCCAGGAGGGCTGGCGCAGCAGCCCGGCGCGGGTGCGGGTGCTGTAGCGGACCTCGCCGACCAGCCGGGGGAGCACCCAGCGGGCGCCCGGAACCCGGGGTGCGGGATCGAAGGGGCACCGGTCCGTCTCCGCGGCGCGCAGCAGGGCGGCGAGCTGTTCGCGCTCCGTCTCGCTCCAGCCGGTGCCGACACCGCCGACGTACCGCAGTCGTCCGCCGGCCCGCTGGCCGACGAGCACGGCTCCCGGCAGCCCCGTGAGCCGCCCCTTGCCGGGCAGCCAGCCGCCCACGACGACATCCTCGCTGCGCATGTTCCGGATCTTGATCCAGGCGCGCGAACGCACCCCCGGCTCGTACACCGAGTCCAGCCGCTTGCAGACCAGACCCTCCAGGCCGTGCTCGCGGGTGGCCCGGAGGGCCTGTTCGCCGTGGCCGACGAGCGCGCCCGGAGTGGACCAGTAGGGGCCGGTCAGGCCCAGCTCCTCCAGCGCGGTCCGCCGACGCGTGTAGGGGAGGGCGACGAGGGGGCGCCGGCCCAGATGCATCACGTCGAACAGCACGAGGTGGACGGGGACCTCCGCCGCCCGGCGGGCCGCCCTGCCGGGCGCCTGCACGAGTCCCATCCTGGACTGGAGCAACTGGAAGTCGGCGCGGCCCTGTTCGTCCAGCGCCATGACCTCCCCGTCCAGCACGGCCGGCGTGGCGCCGAGCGCGTGGCCGAGGGGCAGCAGCTCGGGGTAGGCGACGGTGACGACCTCCCCGGACCGGGCGCGCAGCACGACGGTGCCGTCCCCGGCCAGGTAGACCACCACCCGCTGGCCGTCCTGCTTGGTCTCGTACGCCCACCGCGCGTCCTGGGCGGCGGGCGGCAGGGTGCCGGGGGTGGCGAGCATGGGAGCGATCAGCGGGAGGCTCACGGGTCAGTTGTCGACCGGGCCGCCCGCCGCCACGCGCCCTCCCCGCCGGTTTCCCCTGAACGGCGCTGTCCACGGGTGCTGTCCACGGGCCGGGCCCGGACTCGCGTGCGCCCTCCAGGCGGGGCGTCCGGGTCAGATGATGCCGCCGTTGGCTCGCAGCACCTGCCCGTTGATCCAGTGGCCCGCCGGGCTCACCAGGAAGGACACGACGTTGGCGATGTCCTCCGGCGTGCCCAGGCGCTCCAGCGGGGGTTGCGCGGCGAGGCGGGCGACGGTCTCCTCGTCCTTGCCGTCGAGGAACAGGTCGGTGGCGGTGGGGCCGGGCGCCACGGCGTTGACGGTCACGTCACGGCCGCGCAGCTCACGGGCGAGGACCAACGTCAGCGCCTCGGTCGCGCCCTTGCTCGCGGCGTAGGCGCCGTAGCCCGGGAAGGCCAGTGCGACGACCGAGCTGGAGAGGTTGACGAGGGCTCCGCCCGGGCGCAGTCGGCGCGCGGCCTGCTGGTCGACGACGAAGGTGCCGCGGATGTTGGTGCGGTACAGGGCGTCGAGCTCCGCGAGATCGAGGTCTACCACGGGAGACAGGAGCATCCGGCCCGCGGAGTGCACCACCGTGTCGACTCCGCCGTAGGTGGTTTCCGCCAGGTCGAAGAGGGCCGAGACCTCGGTCTCGTCGGCGACGTCCGCGCGGGCGGCGATGGCCCTGCCGCCGGCTGCCTCGATGGTGCGCACGGCGTCGGTCGCCGCGTCCTTGTCGCCCGCGTATCCGACGACGACCGCGAATCCGTCGGCGGCGAGCCGCTGGGCGATCTGTCGGCCGATGCCGCGCGACCCGCCGGTCACGAGGGCGACGCGCCGGTCCGTGTCGGAGTGAGTGGTCATGACCGCATCCCTTGTTAGCGACGTTACGGTGTTCTCGTATCGACAGTAACACGAGGGCGTAGCGGTGGTAAGTCCTCTCTCGTATCGCCGCTACGGATGGCGTACCGTGAGGGCATGGACGCGAGGGAAAAGATCCTGGAAGCGGCCGCGGAGCTGCTGGCCGAGGCACCGGTCGCCGATGTCTCCACGCGTGCCGTGTGCGAGGCGGCCGGTGTGGGCGCGCCGATGCTCTACCGGCTCTTCGGCGACAAGGCCGGGTTGCTGGCAGCCGTCGTCGACCGGGGCTTCGAGCGGTATCTCGCCTCCAAGCGTGCGGCCCGCCCCGGTGACGACCCGGTGGCGGACCTCAAAAGCGGCTGGGACAACCACATGCGCTTCGCGCTGGAGCACCCCAACCACTACCGCCTGATGTACTCGCCCGAACTGACCGCGCCGCCCGCTGCGGCCCGTGAGGCGCACGACCTGCTGCACGGCATCCTCGAACGGTGCGCGGCCGCCGGGCGGCTGACCGTGCCGCCCGTACTCGCCACCCGAATCGTCATGTCGGCCAACGTCGGAGCGGCGCTGTCGATGCTCACCAGACCGGAGCAGTACCCCGACGCGCAGTTCTCCGACCGGCTGCGCGACGCGGTGCTCGATTCGCTGACCCGGCCCGCCGAGGGGGCCGCGCCGGTGCCGGAGAACCCGGTGCCCGTCGCGGCCGCCACCCTGGCCGCCCGGCTACGCGCCGACGTCCCGCCGGCCTTCACGCCCGCGGAATCAGCCCTGTTGCAGCAGTGGCTGGGGAAACTCACCGAGAGCTGAGCCTCAGCGGTCCGTGGTCGGCGCCAGCGCCTGCACGAGGCCCGACTGGTAGGCCATGACCACCAGTTGGGCCCGGTCCCGGGCGCCAAGCTTCGTCATCGCGCGATGCACGTGGGTACGTACGGTCAGCGGGCTGACGTGGAGCTTCTCGGCGATCTCGTCGCTGGAGTGCCCCTCCGCGACCCAGGCCATCACCTCGCGCTCGCGGGTGGTGAGCACGGCGAGGTCCTTCGACGCCACCAGCCGGGTCCCGAGCCCCGGTGCGGCCAGGAACCGGGTGATGACGGTGCGGGTGGCGCCGGGGGGTGAGGAGGGCGTCGCCGGCGGCCACGGTGCGGACGCCGGCGAGGAGCGCCTTGGCGGTGACGTCCTTGCCGAGGAAGCCGCTCGCGCCGGCCCGCAGGGCCTGAGCCACGTACTCGTCGATCTCGAACGTGGCGAGGATCAGCACCCGCGTACCGGACAGCTCGGGGTCCGCGCAGATCACGGACGTGGTGGTCAGCCCGATGGTGCCGGGCATGCGGATGTCCATCAGGACGACGTCGGGGCGGTGGAGCCGGGCCAGGTCGACCGCCTCGGCGCCGTCGGTGGCCATGGCGCGGAGGTCTTCCCACCGGGTCCCGGCCGCACCCCAAGCCTCCCTGGGAGCAGGCCGCCACGTCGTCGTGCGCCGGTCGGCGTTCCGCGCTACTCGAAACGCAGTACGGGGCGAGGCGCGCCTCCTTCGCGGGCAGTACGGCACGGGCCGGTGGTGCGGCAGCCGCACCACCGGCCCGTGGGAAGTCCGTCCGGCCGGGATCAGCCGCGCGCCCTCACTTCGCCGAGGGCGCGCCCGCCGTCGGCTCCACGGTCGCCGGCGCGACGCCGGCCGTGGCCTCGGGCCGTCGGCCGGGGATGAACGAGGCGATCACGAAGGCGAGAAGGGCGGCGCCCGCGCCGATGGCCATCACCGTCTTGAACCCGCTCTCCGACGGCAGGGCGTAGCCGCCGAGGCTGATGGTCATCTGGGAGAGGACGACGCCCGCGATGGCGCTGGCGACCGAGGTGCCGATGGAGCGCATCAGGGTGTTGAGGCTGTTGGCCGCGGCCGTCTCGCTCGCGGGCACCGCGCCCATGATCAGGGCGGGCATCGAGCCGTACGTGAAGCCGATGCCGGCGCCGATCACACAGGAGACCAGGACCAGGTGCCACACCTCGGACATCAGCACGATGTTCAGGCCGTACCCGCAGGCCACGATCACCGCACCGATCATCAGCGTCACCTTCGGCCCCCTGGCCTTGGAGACGGCGGCGGAGACCGGGGCGGTCGCCATCATCACCAGGCCGGACGGGGCCATCACCAGACCCGCGGTCAGCAGGGACCTGCCGAGACCGTAACCGGTCTGCTCGGGCAGCTGGAGGAGCTGCGGAAGCACCAGGGACATCGCGAACATGGAGAAACCGATCGCGATCGACGCCAGGTTGGTCACCAGCACCTGACGGCGGGCGGTGGTGCGCAGGTCCACCAGCGGCTGGGGGGTGCGCAGCTCGAAGACGCCCCAGGCGAGCAGGACGAGCACGGCCGTGGCGAACAGGCCGAGCGTGGTGCCGCTGGTCCAGCCCCAGTCGGCGCCCTTGGAGATGGCCAGCAGCAGACAGATCAGCCCCGTCGCCATACCGAGGGCGCCGACCAGGTCGAAGCGGCCGCCGGCACGCACCTTCGACTCCGGGACCAGCGACACGACGAGCGCGAAGGCGATCACACCCATCGCGGCGGAGGCCCAGAACAGCACGTGCCAGTCGAAGTTGTCGGCGATCAGCGCGGCCGTGGGCAGGCCCAGGGCGCCGCCCACGCCGAGGGAGGCGCTCATCAGGGCCGTCGAGCCGGCCAGCCGTTCGGCGGGCAGCTCGTCCCGCATGATGCTGATGCCCAGCGGGATGACCCCCGAGGCCAGCCCCTGCATCGCCCGGCCCATGATCATCGGCACCAGGGAGTCGCTGAGCGCGCAGACCACCGACCCGGCCACCAGCATCACGACGCTGACCAGGAGCATGCGACGTTTGCCGAACATGTCGCCGAGCCGGCCGACGACCGGGGTGGCGACGGCCGCGGCGAGCAGGGTGGCGGTGACGGCCCAGGCGGTGTCCGAGGCCGGGGCGTCCAGGAGTCTGGGCAGCTCGGGGACGATCGGGATGACCAGGGTCTGCATCAGCGCGACGACGATCCCGGAAAAGGCCAGTACCGCCACGACGGCGCCGGAACCCGGCGGCGTGCCGCTCCCTGTGTCGGTCGGTGTGGCAAGGGCGTCGGACATGCAAAGCCTCCGGAGGCGCGCGGACAGGGAACTCGGGAAGAATTAAATCAACTGACTGACTTACCTTAGACGCTCCGTCCGCTTGCGTAGGCTTCGGTACCGGTGCCGCCGCTCGGGCGGCAGGCCGGGGGCGGCTCGAAGGGCCGGCCGTCCCGCGGGTGTCAGAGGTCCCGGTGCGGTGGTGATGGGTGGTCATGGCGGGCAGGACGGTACGGGCCGAACAGGTCAGCGCGACGCGGGAGCTGATCCTGGCCACGGCGGAGCGGCTGTTCGCCGAGCACGGCGTGTACGCGGTGTCCAACCGTCAGGTCAGCGAGGCCGCCGGGCAGGGCAACAACGCCGCGGTGGGCTACCACTTCGGTACCAAGGCCGACCTGGTGCGGGCGATCATCCGCAAGCACGCGGCGCTGATCGAGGAGATCCGCGCCCGGCTGCTGGCCGGCATCGGCGACTCCACCGACGTACGCGACTGGGTGGACTGCCTGGTGCGCCCGGTCCCCGAACACCTCGCGGCGCTGGGCAGCCCCACCTGGTACGCGCGGTTCTGCGCGCAGGTGATGACCGATCCGGCGCTGCGGCAGATCATGGCGGAGGAGTCTCTCGCCTCGCCCTCCATGCGGCAGATCGTCGAGGGGGTGCGACGCTGTCTGCCCGAGCTGCCCGCCGAGGTCAAGGCCGAGCGCGGTGACATGGTCCGCCATCTCGTGGTGCACGTGTCCGCGGAGCGGGAGCGCGCCCTCGCCGAGAACACCCCCACCCCCCGCGCCAACTGGGACGACGCCGCCACCGGGCTGGTGGACGCGGTGGTCGGCATGTGGCTGGCACCGGTCACCCGAGGAAGCCGAATTACTTGAGTTAGGCAAGCAGCGCGGTAGGGTGGGTCGCATGTACGGCAGCACCCGTGAGAAACCGGCGCCCGTCCGCGGGGCCGGTCAGCACCTCCTGGTCGTCGTCGGTGAGCCGGACGCCGAGGAGCTGCTCTCCACCACCCTGGAGCTGGCGGGCTACCGGACCGGCGTGGCCGGCACCGGAGCCGAGGCGCTCGCACGGCTTGCCGAGCGGCGCTTCGACCTCGTGGTCCTCGACGCCGCACTGCCGGACATGGAAAGCCTCGTCCGGGAAGGGCCGGTCCTCGCTCACCGGCCTTCGGTGTTGCTACTGACCGACTACGACTCCCTGGACCGGCTCGTCCCCGAACTGGGCCTCGGTGAACGGGACTACGTCACCAAGCCCTACCGGATGGCCGAGCTCCTGGCCCGCGTCCAGGTCCTGCTGCGCGGCGCGAGCCCCGGCCGGCCGCGGGACGCCGCGCTCGGCTACCGCGACCTGGTCCTGGACGACACCCGGTGCGAGGCGCGCCGCGGCGCACGGACACTCGACCTCACGCCCGCCGAATACCGGCTGCTGCGTCACCTCCTGGTCAACGCGCACCGGGTGTTGTCCAAGGAGCAGATCGGCCGGTACGTCTGGGGCGACTTCCGCGGCGACAACGCCATCGAGCAGTTGGTCTCCCGGCTGCGGCGCAAGGTGGACCGCGAGGAGCCTGTGCTGATTCACACCCGCCGTGGTTTCGGCTACTGGCTGGGGAGTGCCGAGACCGCCGCCTGAGGCGCCGCGCCGAGAAGCCTCTGCCCGTACAACTCCCTTACAAAGCAAGGCATTTACATGCCTCCAACGTGCTGTGATCTGGGTCACGTCAGGCTTCTGTCAGGAAACTGACGGGAAGGCGTCAGCCCCCTCTGTTTGCATGTGCTCATCGAGGCCTCGACCACTTCACCCCGGCGCTCCGCCCGCAGAGCGGAGCCCCCCACCCCGAGGAGAACCATGGCCGACACCCTGGTCCAACCCGTGCCCGAAGTCCCGGACGAGGCACCCGAGTTCCCGATGTCCCGGGCGGCACGCTGCCCCTTCGACCCGCCTCCCGCCCTCAAAGAGCTGCAGGAACAGGCGCCCCTCACCAGGGTGCGGCTCTGGGACGGCAGCGAGCCGTGGCTCGTGACCCGATACGCCGATCAGCGGGCCCTGCTGGGCGACCCCCGGGTCAGCGCGGACACCGACCGGCCCGGCTATCCGACCAAGGCCTCGCCCGACGCCGGCGAGGGCAAGCTCAGCTTCATCATGATGGACGACCCCGAACACGCCCGCCTGCGCCGGATGGTGACGGCACCGTTCGCCATCAAACGGGTGGAGGCGCTACGGCCCGCCGTGCAGCAGATCGTGGACGGTCTGATCGACGACATGCTCGCCGGACCTCGGCCGGTGGACCTGGTGGAGGCCTTCGCGCTGCCGATCCCCTCACTGGTGATCTGCGAACTGCTCGGCGTGCCCTACGACGACCATGCCTTCTTCCAGGACAACACCAAGACCATGGTCCACCGGGACGCCACACCCGAACAGCGGGGCCAGGCCAGCCGCGAGGTGGCCGGGTATCTCGCCGGCCTCATCGGCAAGCGGCTCGCCGAACCGAAGGACGACCTGCTCTCCGCCATCGCCGGGCGCGTCACGGCCGGTGAGCTCGACCACGGGCAGGCGACGGAGATGGCGCTCCTCCTGCTCATCGCAGGCCACGAGACCACCGCGAACATGATCGCCCTCGGCACCCTCGCGCTCCTGCAGAACCCCGGCCAACTCGCCCTGCTGCGCGAGAGTGACGACCCGAGACTCGTCGCCTCCGCCGTCGAGGAACTGCTGCGCTACCTGCACATCACCCACCTGGGACGGCGCCGCGCGGTCACCGAGGACATCGAGATCGGCGGCCAGGTCATCAAGGCCGGCGAGGGGGTCATCATGGTCAACGAGGTCGCCAACCGCGACCCCGACGTCTTCCCCGATCCCGACCGGCTCGACATCACCCGCGACGCCCGCCGGCACATCGCGTTCGGCTTCGGCGTCCACCAGTGCCTGGGCCAGCCACTGGCCCGGATGGAGCTCCAGGTCGTCTACGGCACCCTCTACAGGCGCATCCCCACGCTGGAACTCGCCTGCGCCCTGGAGGACGTCCGGTTCAAGAACGACGCGTTCATCTACGGCGTGCACGAACTGCCCGTCACCTGGTGACGGCTCCCCGTCCCGCGAACCGACAAGAACCACACGTGATGAAGGGGATTTCCATGAAGGTGGAGCTGGAAGCCGACAAGTGCGTCGCCTCGGGGCAGTGCGTGCTCGCCGCGACGGACGTGTTCGACCAGGACGACGACGGGATCGCCATCCTGCTGGCGGACCGGCCGGCGGCCGAACTCCTCGACGACGTCCGGGAGGCCGTCGCGGTCTGCCCGGCCGCGGCGATCCGACTGGTCGACCAGTGAGGCGAATCGTCGTCGTCGGCGCCTCGGCCGCCGGACTCGCGGCGGCCGAGACGCTCCGCCGCGAGGGTTACGACGGCACGCTCACCCTGGTCGGCGACGAGCTCGCTCCTCCCTACGACCGGCCCCCGCTGTCCAAGCAACTGTTGACGGGGGAGTGGGAGTCGGACCGGCTGGCCCTGCGTACACCGGACGACCTGGCCGCCCTGGGTCTCGACCTGCGGCTCGGCGTCGCCGCGACCGGCCTCCAACTCGGCGACCGTCTGGTGGAGTTGGCCAACGGCGAGGAAGTGCCCTACGACGGACTGGTGGTGGCCACCGGCGTCCGTCCGCGCCGGCTGCCCGGCGAGGGCGCGCATGTGCTGCGCACCCTCGACGACGCCCTGACCCTGCGGGACCGTCTCACGCCGGGGCGGCGTCTGGTCGTGGTGGGGGCCGGGTTCCTCGGCGCGGAGGCCGCCGCCGTGGCCTGGCGGCTCGGTGCCCGGGTCACCCTCCTCGAGCCCGCCCCCGTGCCGCTGGCGCACGCCGTCGGCACGAGGGTCGGTGAGGTGCTGTCGCGGGCCCATACGGAGCGGGGCGTGGACCTGCGCTGCGGCGTCACGGTCACCGAGGTGACCGAGGACGGCGTGCGGCTCGCGGACGGTGAGGCGATCGACGCCGACGAGGTGCTCGTCGCCGTCGGATCGCTGCCGAACACCGAGTGGCTGGACGGCAGCGGACTGACCCTGCGTGACGGCGTGGTCTGCGACGAGTTCTGCGAGGCCGCGCCGGGCGTGTACGCGGCCGGGGACGTCGCCCGCTGGTACAACCCGCTGTTCGGCACGTCGATGCGGATCGAGCACCGCACCAACGCCGCCGAACAGGGCATGGCCGCGGCCCGCAACCTCCTGCGCCCGCAGGCCCGCAAGCCGTTCGCGCCGGTGCCGTACTTCTGGTCCGACCAGTACGACGTGAAGGTCCAGGCGTACGGCTTCCTGCGAGGGCACGACGAGGTCGCCGTGGTGGAAGGGAGCCTCGCCGAGCGCCGGTTCGTCGCCCTGTACCGCACCGGCGACCGGGTGAGCGGCGCCCTCGCCGTCGGTGTGCCGCCCAAGACGATCCGGCTGTGGCGCCAGGCGATCGCCGGTGGCGTGGCCTGGAGCGAGGCCGTGCGCACGGCGATCCCGGCCAACGGGGCGTGAGTTCTGGTGCCGGACGGACACTCCCGTCCGGCACCGCTCACCCGCGGGCAGTAAGTTACTTGAGTTACGCAACAATATGGTAAAGTGGCTCCATGTCCACACCACCGCTCCCCGACGTCCCCGCGTCCCCGGAAGTCATCGACATCGAGCGCGCGCTCACCCGCATCACCTATCTGAGTACCCGCGCCCGGCAGCACGACCGCCTGATGGCCCTCGCCGAGGTCCCGCTGGATCGTGCCGCGGTGGCGCTGCTGCGGCAGATCGCGGACTCCGAGCCGCTGCGGCCCGGGGAACTGGCCAACCGGCTGGGTGTGGAGGCCTCCCATGTCACGCGCACCGTGCAGCAGCTGCAGAAGTCCGGGTACGTCACCCGCGTTCCCGACCCCCGCGACCGCCGCGCCCAGCGCATCGAGCTCACCGAGACAGGTCGGCAGGCCATCGACCGGATCCGCGATGCCGGCGCCCGCGGCATGCAGTTGGCGCTGGCCGAGTGGTCACCCGACGAGCTGCGTCGACTGGCCACGCTCTTCCATCGCATGGTCGACGACTTCCTCGCGCACGCCATCGACGACGACGCCGATCAGCAGCCCCCGGAGCCGTCCGGCACCGCCTGATCCCGCCGTCCTCACGCCGACGCCGCGCGCAGGCGGCGGACCGGTGCCGCCTCCCCGGGCGGGGCGGGCTCGCGCAGACCGCACGGTAGGAGTGGGCCGCTCCAGCGCCTCAGCGCCGTCAGGGCCACCAACGGGACGAGGGTCATCCGCGGCGACGGCCAGGGCTCCGGCGCCGGTGCCGCGAGCCCGCCGGCGCTCACGGCCAGGCCCGGCGTCACACCACTCGCGGTGCCCACGCGCCGGGGCAGCCGGGTGCTCGCACCACGCCGCCGCCCGTGCCGGTCCGGGGCAGCCGTCCGGCCACCGCGCCGCCGCCCGTGCCGGTCCTGCGTGAGCGCCTTCGTCGATGTCGTCCACCGCGCCCTGACTACACCCCTGGGCACGCACCGGTGCCTTCATCGACGTCTTCGACGTCTTCCACCGCGCCGTCGGCTACGCCCCGGGCATGCACCGGTGCCGGCCTCGAACGGAGGGCGAGGACCCTGCGAGCCAACCGGCTTCTACCGTCCAGTAATATCGCGCGGCAGGTCATCAGAGGAGGAACCGTGTCCCGGTCCGAACGCTCGCCCCTGCTGCTCGCCGGCCTGCTGGCCACCGCGGGTGTCGCCCACTTCGCCACGCCACGCCAGTTCGACGCGACCGTCCCGCGCAGCCTCCCGGGCACGCCCAGGGCCTGGACGTACGCCAGCGGGGTGGCCGAACTGGCATTGGCCGCGGGCCTCGCCGCACCGCGTACCCGGCGGGTCGCCGCCCTGGCCAGCGCCGCGTTCTTCGTCGGCGTGTTCCCCGCCAACGTCAAGATGGCCGTGGACTGGCGGCACCGTCCCGCCCCTCAGCGGGCCGCCGCCGTCGGCAGGCTGCCGCTCCAGGTGCCCCTGGTCCTGTGGGCCCGCAGCGTCGCGCGGAGCGCGGAGGGCCGGTCGTGAGCGGGCGCCCGGAGATCGGCGACACGATCGAGGACTTCACGCTGCCGGACGAGACCGGCACGCTCCGCAGCCTGACCGGGCTGCTCGCCGACGGACCTGTCGTGCTGTTCTTCTACCCGGCCGCCCTCACTCCCGGCTGCACCGCGGAGGCCTGCCACTTCCGGGACCTGGCCGCCGAGTTCGCCGCCGTCGGCGCCCGGCCCGTCGGCATCAGCGGCGACGCCGTCGAACGGCAGCAGGAGTTCGCCGGGCAGCACGGCCTCGGGATGCCGCTGCTGTCGGACGCCGACGGGAGGATCCGGGAGCTGTTCGGTGTGAAGCGGGGCTTCTCCCTCGCGCCCACCAGGCGGATCACCTTCGTCATAGCCGAGGACCGGACGGTCCTGGAGGTCGTCCGCAGCGAACTACGGATGAACACCCACGCCGACCGGGCTCTGGACGCGCTGCGCGCCCACCGCGCCTGAAGGGCAGGGCCTCAAAGGGGGCATCGCGGTTGATGCGATGCCACAAAGGGACCATCCTGATGATATGGAGCATGCCGCCGCTGCGGCGATCACCGATGCACGGGGCATCGTCACGGGGTGGAGCGACGCTGCTCACCGGCTGACGGGCCACCCGGCCCAGGAGGTCGTGGGCCGGGCGGCGGGGGAGCTGCTCGCCGAGCCCCCGCCGGACGGTGCCGTGGAGGCGCTGGCGGGCACCGTCGTGCTGCGGCACCGGGACGGTTCCGCCGTCCCGCTCACCCTCACCGCACACCCCGTCCTCGGAGGCGACGGTGTCCCGAACGGCTACATGATCACCGCGGCGGTGCCCGGCGACGGCGAGACGACGCTCGCCGGGCAGGCCTTCCAGCAGGCGTCCATGTCGATGTCGGTCTTCGACACCCGCCAGCACTACCTGCGCCTCAACGACACGGCCTGCCGGGTGATGGGTGTGCCGGAGGAGACGTTGCTGGGCCGGTACTTCCTGGAGACCGTGGAGGACGCCGTCCACAGCCGCGGCTTCAACAACAACCTGCGCCAGGTGGCCGAGACGGGCCGCCCGGTCCACTACGAGAGCTACACCGGTGCCCCCTCCCTCAACCGGGAGCACGCCTGGAACACCGAGATGTGGCCCGTGCGGGACTCCTCCGGCAAGGTGACCGGCGTCGCCCTGGCAGCGATCGACAGCACCGAACAGTACTGGGCCCGGCAGCGCCTCGTACTGCTGAACGAGGCGGCGGCCGGCATCGGCACCACCCTGGACGTGGTCCGCACCGCCGAGGAACTCGTCGAACTGCTGGTCCCGAAATACGCCGACTTCGTCAGCGTCGACCTGCTCGAATGGGTCCTCGGCGCGGAGGAGTCCCCCATCGCCCTCGACGGCGAGGTCGTCCTGCGCCGGGTGGCCCACGGCTCCGGCACCGAGGGCACCCCGGAGGCCGCCGTGCGCCTGGGCGAGGCCGACGTCTATCCCGCGTACTCGCCGCCCGCGAAGGCGCTGCGGCAGGGGCGGGCGGTGGTCGGTCAGGCCGGCGAGCCGGACTTCATGCGCTGGGTGGCCGAGCGCAACGCACGAGCCCCCGAGGGCCGCCCGCACCGCAGGGGTGTCCACTCGATGCTGGCGGTGCCGCTCAGGGCCCGCGGCACCACGCTCGGCGTCGCGGTGGCCATCCGCATCGCCCACCCGGACGACTACGGCGACGACGACGTCGTCCTCGCCGAGGAACTCGCCAGCCGCGCCGCCGTCTGCATCGACAACGCCCGCCGCTTCGCCCGCGAACGCACCACCGCGCTTGCCCTCCAGCACAGCCTGCTGCCCCGGGGTCTGCCCGGTCAGGCGGTGGTCGAGGTGGCCCACCGCTACCTGCCGTCGGGGTCGTTGGCCGGCATCGGCGGTGACTGGTTCGACGTGATCCCGCTCTCCGGCAGCCGGGTCGCCCTGGTCGTCGGCGACGTGGTCGGCCACGGCATCCCCTCGTCGGCGACCATGGGGCGTCTCTGTACGGCCGTCCGCACCCTCGCCGACGTCGACCTCCCGCCGGACGAACTCCTCACCCACCTCGACGACCTGGTCACCCACCTGGCGGCGGACGACTCCGACGAGCAGGCCGCGGAACTCGGTGCCACCTGCCTCTACGCCGTCTACGACCCCGTCTCCCGCCGCCTCACCATGGCCGCCGCCGGCCACCCCCCGCCCGCCGTCGTCCTGCCCGACGGCACCACGACCCTCGTCCCCCTCGCCACGGGCCCCCCGCTCGGCGTCGGCGGACTGCCCTTCGAGGCCAGCGAGATGGAACTGCCCGAGGGAGCCGTCGTCGCCCTCTACACCGACGGCCTCATCGAGGGCCGGGACCGCGACGTCGACCACGCCACCGCCGAGTTGTGCCGCGCGCTGACCGTCCGCACCGACACCCTCGACGAACTGTGCGACACCGTGCTGAAGGCGGTACTGCCGGAGGAGCCCAGCGACGACGTGGCCCTGCTGCTGGCCCGTACCCGGGCGCTCGGCGCGGACCGCGTCGCCACCTGGGACGTCGTACCCGACCCCGCCCACGTGGCGGAGACCCGGCAGGCCGCCACCGAGCAACTCACCGCGTGGGGACTGGACGAGGCCGCGTTCGTCACCGAGCTCGTCGTCAGTGAGCTGGTCACCAACGCGATCCGCTACGGCGAACCACCCATCCAGTTGCGGCTGATCCGCGACCGCACCCTCATCTGCGAGGTCTCCGACGCCAGTTCCACCTCCCCGCACCTGCGCCGCGCCCACGCCTTCGACGAAGGAGGCCGCGGACTGCTGCTGGTCGCCCAGCTCACCCAGCGCTGGGGCAGCCGGCAGACCGGCAGCGGCAAGACGATCTGGGCCGAACAGTCGCTGGAACCGCTGTCGTTCTGATCACTCGAAGGGGCAGCCGGGATTGGCGGCGTCCTGCGAGAACGGCGCGCCGTGCGGCAGCACGTAGAGCACGTCGAGGACGACGGCGCTCGCCCCCAGGTTGCGGCCGATGTGGACGTTGCCCGGCCCGGCGGGCTCCTCGATGACGCTGCCTTTCGGGTACACGCCGTCGGAGGCGCATGTGGCGTCGAAGTGGCTCAGGGTGCCTTGCTGCACGACGGCGTAGAGGGGGCCGTCGTGGTAGTGCCAGCCGGTGGCCTGGCCGGGGGGAATGGTGATCTCTCTGAGGACGTAGTCCGTGTCTCCGACGGTCTTCTGCCCGATCAGCCGGGCGGAGACGCCCGGTCCGGGCGGGGTGGCGTGAGCGGTGCCGCCGACGAGTAGCGTGGCGGCGGCGACCGCGCCGGTGAGCGTGGTGCGGAACGGGATACGCATGCGCAGGGCCTCCTGGCTCGGTGGGCGCGCGGAAGGTCGTACCGCTGCGAACCTAGAGGCAGAGAAGGCAGGTTGGTACCCCTGCGACGACCGTACGGTGAGCCACCGACGGACCGGCTCCCCGCACGGCGTCGCGCCGTGTCGTACGGGTCAGAACTCCTCGTGCACTTCGGGGTCCCCGCCGATCCGCCGGTGGGCGCGGTCGGCGATCGTCGCCATCTGGGCGGGGTCCAGCTCGAAGCCGGAGACGTCGAGGTTCAGACGCTGGCGCTGGGGGTCCGCGGACTTGGGGATGGGAATCGCGCCGAGCTGGACGTGCCAGCGCAGGACCACCTGTCCGGGGGTCACCCCGTGGGCCTCGGCGACGGTGGCGACGGCGAGGTCGTCCAGCAGGGTCGTGCCCCGGCCCAGCGGGCTCCAGCTCTCGGTGAGGATGCCCTTGTCGGCGTGGAAGGCGCGCAGCTCGTCCTGCGGGAAGAAGGGGTGCAGCTCGATCTGGTTGACGGCGGGCAGGACGCCGGTCTCCTTCTCCAGCCGTTCGATGTGTCCGGCCGTGAAGTTGGAGACGCCGATCGAGCGCACGAGGCCCTCCTCGCGCAGCTTGATCATGGCCTTCCAGGAGTCCACGTACTTGTCCACGCGGGGGAGCGGCCAGTGGATCAGGTACAGGTCCACATGGTCCAGGCCGAGCCGGGCGCGGGACTCCTCGAAGGAGGCGAGGGTCTCCTCGTAGCCGTGGTGCCGGCCGGGAAGTTTGGTGGTCACCACGATGTCCTCGCGGGGGACACCGCCGCCGGCCACGCCGCGGCCGACGCCTGTCTCGTTTCGGTAGTTCGTCGCCGTGTCGATCAGGCGGTAGCCGGTCTCCAGGGCGGTGCGGACCGCCTGCTCCGCCTGGGCGTCGTCCATCGGCCAGGTACCGAGGCCGAGGGCGGGGATGGTCGAACCGTCGTTGAGCGTGCGGGTGGGGATGCTGATCACTGCGGGACCTTCCCTTGACTGTGTCGTGAACCCAGCGTCACGTACGGGGTGAGCGGTGATCAACCGGACGGGCCGGGCGGGGTACGACCCGGCAGGCGTCGCCCGGTTCGACGACACCGACGCCCGGGTGCGGATCGCCGCCCTGCACACCCCGTCCCGCGCACGCCGCGAACCGGACTCCGACGCCCGCCGCCGCGACCGGCTCGTGCTCCTGCCCGTGCCGTGCGCGCCCTGCACGACGGTCCGAACCCGCACGTCAGGGCCCACGCGGTCGAACGCGTCGCGTCGCCCCGTGGGTGCACGTCGACGCCGCCCCCTCACCTGCCGTGCGAAAGAAGGCGGCCCCCGGCGGCCCCGCCCACCGGCGGACCGCGCCCGGACCCGCCTGCACGGCACGGAGGTGACACCCCGTCGGGGCCCTGTCGCCAGGCACGGAGAACGCTGTCACGATCTTCCTGGAGCCGGACCGCACCGGGCCCGGCAGGGACGGACCATCGGAGCGCGCATGACGACGGACAGGGCCACCGCCAACCGCTCGGACGAAGCCTCGGGGAGTTCGGGGAGGTCGGGGAGTTCGGGAAGCTCGGGGATCGAGGTGCGTCCGGTCGCCGGACACATCGGCGCCGAGATCACCGGCGTCGACCTGGCCGACGGACTCGACGACGCCCAGGTCGCCGCGATCCGGGCGGCGGTCCTGCGCTGGAAGGTGGTGTTCTTCAGGGAACAACGCCTCGACCACGCAGGGCACATCGCGTTCGCGCGGCGGTTCGGCGAACCGGTGGTGCCGCGTAGGCGTGGCAGCGCGTCCCCGCAGGACTTCCCGGAGATCGAGACCACCGCCGACCGGCTGGAGCTGGGCGGCAGGTTCGGCATGGAACACGAAGAATGGCTCCAGCGGCGCCGGCACACCCTGTTGCGGGGCTGGCACTGCGACCACGGTGCCCGCATCGACCCGCCGGCCGCCACGATCCTGCGGGCCGAGACTGTCCCGCCGTACGGCGGCGACACCACCTGGTCCAACCTGGCCGCCGCCTATGCCGGACTGTCCGGCCCGGTGCGGGAGTTCGTCGACGGCCTGCGGGCCGAGCACCGGCTCGGCGTCGGCTACCAGCCGAGGCCCGGCGACGACGCGTACCTCCGGCACCTGCTGGACCACCAGGTCGCCTCGCTGCACCCGCTGGTACGGCAGCACCCGGAGACGGGGGAGCGGATCCTGTACGTCAACGGCTACTACGTCGAGCAGATCGCCGGCCTCTCCCGGGCCGAGAGCGGCGCGATGCTGCAGATGCTGCTCGAACAGGCGACCCGGCCCGAGTACACGGTCCGGTTCCGCTGGGAGCCGGGCAGCGTGGCCTTCTGGGACAACCGGGCCACCATCCACCTGGCGCCCGGCGACAACGCCCAACTCGGCTTCCCCCGGACCATGCACCGGGTGATGCTCACCGGCGACGTACCGGTCGGGGTGGACGGCCGGCCGTCGGAGGCGGTCACCGGGACCGAGCCGGGCCGCTGGTGACCGCCCTCGGGCGGTGCGCGCCTCAGACGCCGGGCCGCCACCCGAGCGCCGGGCCCAGCCGCGTCGCCATGTCGGTGAGGATCTGCACGTAGTCCTCGTGCTCGAAGGTGAACGGCAGCGCGAACGCGACCTCGTCGACCTCACGGAACGCGGCGTGCGCCCGCAGCCGCTGGGCGATCTCGTCCGAGGTGCCGACGATGTCGGGCGCGAACATCAGACGGGCCGGGCCCTGCGGCGAGCCGGTACGCGGGGTGCGCTTCGCCGCGTACTTCTCGTACTTGGCGCGCTGCTCGGGCGAGGCGGAGTCGGTGGGGACGACGACGAGGCCCTGGGAGACGCGGGCGGCCTCCCCGTCCGGGTGGGCGGCCCGGAAGGCGCGGATGTGCGACAGCTGGACCTCGGCGAAGTCAGGCGACTCCTCGTCGCCCTCGGCCTTGACGACGCTGCTGGTCAGGAAGTTCATGGCGTGCTCGCCGGCCCAGCGGGCCGAGCCGAGGCTGCCGCCGCCGTACCACAGGCGACGGCCCAGGCCCGGCGAGTGCGGCTGCACCCGGTCGGAGCTGTATTCGAACTGCGGCTCCCGCCGCGTGGCCTCGAACCCCTCGACCCCGCTGAAGTCGGTGGCCGGCCTGCCGCGTACGAAGTCCAGCAGCCGCCGCACCCGCCCGTACCCGAAGTCCTCGGCGTCGGCGGTGTCCGGGTACAGCGCGCCCTTGACCTGGTCGAAGTGCATCGGAGGCCCCACGCTGACACCCGGGTTGACCCGGCCACCCGACAACAGGTCGACGGTCGCCAGGTCCTCGGCCAGCCGCAGGGGGTTCTCCCAGCCCAGCGGGATGACCGCGGTGCCGAGTTCGATGCGCCGGGTGCGCTGCGAGGCCGCCGCCAGGACGGCGACCGGGGAGGATATGCCGTACTGGAGGTGGCGGTGGCGCAGCCACGCGCTGTCGAAGCCCAGCCGCTCACCGAGCTCGATGATCTCCAGTGTGGACTCGTGACCCCGGACCGGATCCGCCTCGTCGAACAGCCCGATGGTCAGGAAGCCCAGCTTGCGCAGCGGTCGAGAGGCGGGCGGCACGGGCTCCTCCGGCGGTGGTGTCGTACGACGGTTGCGGCTGGATTGTCGCAGGCGCCGGCCGTACGACCGTGACCAGGGCTCGTGACCAGGGCTCGCGACCTGGGCCCGTGACCTGGGCCCGTGACCTGGGCCCGTGATCGTGGCAGCAGTCGGCACCTGATCGCACCCCGTTGTCAGGCCCCTGGAGCGGGCAGCGGGATGGTCACCTCGTCCTCGACGGGGGGATCGAGCTCCTGGGCGCGGTTGCCGGTGGCCGCGTAGCAGCGCAGCCGAATCGTCTCCGGGGTGACGTCCAGGCGCAGGAAGCACTTGAAGAACGGTGGGCTGTAGGTGGCCGAGCTCGGCGAGAACAGCTGCGTGTAGATCTTGCGGACCGGGAGGCGGAACCGTGAGGTGCGGTCGGGGCGGCCGCCGGCGCCCAGCAGGCTCGCCACCAGCCGCGTGCGCAGGGTGACCCGAGGGGGCTCGCCCGGGCTGCGGGTCGGCGGGATGCCGAGCCGCTCGGCGATCACGGCCGTCGCCTCGGCCTCGGTGAGCGTGAAGAAGCGCGGCATCCGCAGCCGGCGGCCGTACAGCCGGCTGTAGAAGGCGAGGGAGTCGCCGCGCAGCGGGTAGCAGCGGAAGTCCTTCTCGGTCACGCCCGCGACCGCGATGTGCGGGATGGTGTGGGTGGCGTGCATGAACGCTCCGCCGCCGCCGGAGACGACGTACTGGATCGTGCGGTCGTCCACCCGCACCGGATAGCGCTGGTAGTTGTGGATGTCCCCGCCGATCGCCGCCACGTAGTGGTGGTCGGGGTCGCGGACGATGTCGTCGACCGTGCCGCCGCCGTCGATAGCGCAGGGGTGGTGCTCGCCGTCCACGTACAGCGGCGACCCGGTGATCAGGATCTTCGGGCGGGGGCCCCGGGAGACCTCACGGAGCCAGGCGCCCTGTTCGGCGTCGACGGTGCCCAGCAGCCCCGTGTCGATACCGATGATCCGCACCGGCCCGGCGTCCACGGCCCAGTAGGGGCCCGGCTGGACGGCCTGCTGGGCCGGTGCGGGCCGCAACGCCCGGGCCTGGTCGAGACGTTCACCGTCGTGCGCGCTCGGGCGGTGCCACAGCAGGGACCGCAGCCAGGCCCGGGTGAGGGGGCGGGGCGCGGGTTCCGGTTCGAGGGGCGGGGCGTCGTCGCAGAAGACGCGCATGAAGGCGCCGAGGTCCTCGTACCAGTCGTGGTTGCCGGGTATCGCGTAGATCGGGGCGCGGTAGTCCTGGTACGGGCGGAAGAACTTCGTGCCGTAGTCGTCCGCGCTGCCCACCGGGTAGATCACGTCACTGGCCACGATCGCGAAGCGGGTGTCCTGACCCGTCTTCAGAAAGCCGGGCACGACGGCGTACTGGGGGTCGTCGCCCTCGCCCGTGTCGCCGATGACCATGAAGGAGAAGCGGTCCGGGTCGTCACGGCGGATCACCTTGTCGGCGGGCTGGCCCGCGGCCGCCCGCTGCGCCACCCACCGGCTGCGGGTGCGGCCCGTGGGGTCGCCGAACCAGGACGCCACGACGCCGTTGCGGGCGGCCCACAGCGTCCTCGGGTTCAGCCAGGAGCTCTTCTCGACCCGCTGCGGCAGGAGTTGCCGGTACGCGCCGCGTTCGGTGGAGCCCCAGCCGGCGCCTTCGGCGGTATCACGTGAGGATTCAGACACCGTCGCACCGTAACAACGATCTCGAACCGGACCGGAGTTGGGGCGGTTCAGCGACGGCGGGCGCGCTGCACGGTGTCGTGCGGTGCCCGCGGCCGCGGAACGGCGCTCGTGGTCGCCCCGACGTGCGGCCGGGGCGGATCGGCGGGAGCGGGCCGCTCGACCGGCGCGGACCGGCCCCGGTCGCCGTCGCCCAGGACCAGCAGCGGGTCGAACATCACGACCACCCCCGCGAGGACGAGGAAGATGACCGGCCCCACCAGCATCGGCAGCAGCAGCGAGGTGGGGGAGTCGCCGGCCCAGGTGCCGCCCCCGGTGCCGTGCACATGGACGCTGACGGCGGCCATCGCCGTGTAGTGCATCCCGGACACGGCCACGCCCATGATCAGGCTGGCCCCCAGGCTCGTCAGGAAGCCGCGGATGGTGACGGCCGCCCACAGTGCCGCGGTGGCGGCGACGATCGCGATCAGTACCGAGAGCACGACGACGAGCGGGTCGTAGCGCACCTCCCCGTTCACGTGCATCGCGGCCATGCCCAGGTAGTGCATCGCGGCCACTCCGAGACCGGTGATCACTCCCGCGACGGACAGCGTGGCGGTGCTGGTGCCGCGGTGACCCACGATGAACACACCGATGCCGACCACGACGATCGCCACCGCGAGACTGAGCACCGTCAGACCCGCGTCGTAGCGGATCCGGGTCTCCTCGACCTGGAAACCGATCATCGCGATGAAGTGCATAGTCCAGATGCCGCAGCCGATCGAGGCCGCGCCGAGCGCGAGCCAGCCGACCTTCCACGACTGTGGGTCGAGCAGGGTCCGGACCGTGCAGCGCAGCCCCAGAGCCCCTCCCAGACACGCCATCACAAATGCAGCGACAGGTGTCACCAAGCCATAGCGGAACCCGTCAACCGTGCCTTCCATGTGCCAACTCCCCCCAGAGTCACGGCTGGTTGTGGGGGAAGAGTTACGGGTGAGCGCGGCAAATGGCAAGCGGTTACCGGGGGTCCGCTTTTAACTGCCGGTCGACGAGGTCCGACTCCGGTCATACAGAGGCGAGTTCCAGCCATCGGCGCCCGCCGGGACGTACACCGTGAAACCCTCGCCAGGCCCGTTGCCCGGCGTGGCGACGCCGTCGGTCAGAACGTGCGCTTCAGGAGGTCGAGCAGAGCAGTCCAGTGGCGCTCGTCGCCCGCCTTGTCGTAGGCCGCGGTGTCGGCCTGCGTGAAGCCGTGGTGGGCGCCGGCGTAGACCTCGCAGGTGTGGCGGACACCGGCCGCGGTGAGCGCCTCCTCCAGCCGCTCCATCTGCTCGACGGGCAGTGAGGGATCCTGGTCGGCGTGCCCGAAGTACAGCTCGGCGGTGACCTTGCCGGCGACCAGGTGCGGGCTGTCCGGGGCGTCGGTGGCCAGCCGCCCGCCGTGGAACCCCGCCGCTGCCGCGACCCGCTCCGGGTAGGTGCCGGCCGTCAGGAGAGCCAGCCGTGCGCCCAGGCAGTAGCCCGTGATGGCGACCGGGCCGTCCGCGGCCACGGGAGACTCGGCCAGCCAGCGCAGATACGCTCCCGCGTCCCGCATCGACAGCTCCGGAGTCAGCGTCTGCATGATCGGGCCGAGCCGCTCGAAGATCTCCGGCCGCGCCCCCGGGTCGATGAACTCCGGCAGCTCGGCCACCGGCGCACGCCCGTGGCGGTAGAACACGTTCGGCACCAGGACCGTGTAACCGGCCTCGGCCAGCCGGTCCGCCATGGACGTCAGCTGCGGTCGCAGCCCGAAGGCGTCCATGTAGAGCAGTACCGTCGGATGCGGGCCGCCGTCACCGGGATGCGCCAGATACGCGTCGGCGGTGCCGTCGGCGGTGGGGATGTCGACTGCGGTTCCCTGTACGGCGCTCATGGCTGGGGCTGCCCTTCTGCGTGGCTGTCGGCCTGCGGACCCACCCGGACACCCGGGCGGACCGTGGCCATCGTGGCATGACCGGTCAGGGGCACCCCGCGCGCCCCTGGCCTCCTGACCTGGTCATGAAGGCCCCTTGGTGCGCCCGTTACTCGAACCGGGACGTGTCGCCCGCGCCCTTGCGGATGATCTCCGCCTCGCCGCCGGAGAAGTCGATGACCGTCGTCGGCTCGGTGCCGCAGTCCCCGGAGTCGACCACCGCGTCCAGGACGTGGTCCAGCCGGTCCTTGATCTCCCAGCCCTGCGTCATCGGCTCCTCCTCGTCCGGCAGCAGGAGCGTGCTGGACAGCAGCGGCTCGCCCAGCTCGGTCAGCAGGGCCTGGGTGACGACGTGGTCGGGGATGCGCACACCGACCGTCTTCTTCTTCGGATGCTGGAGCATGCGCGGCACCTCCTTCGTCGCCGGGAGGATGAAGGTGTAACTGCCGGGCGTGGACGCCTTGATCGCGCGGAAGACGTCGTTGTCGACCCGTACGAACTGGCCGAGCTGTGCGAAGTCCTGGCAGACGAGGGTGAAGTGGTGCCGGTCGTCCAGCCGGCGGATCGTCCTGATCCGGTCGATGCCGTCACGGCTGCCGAGCCGGCAGCCCAGTGCGTAGCAGGAGTCCGTCGGATACGCGATGAGCGCGCCCGAGCGGACGCTCTCGGCGACCTGGGAGATGGTGCGCGGTTGCGGGTTGTCGGGGTGCACGTCGAAGTACTTGGCCATCCGTCGAGCTTATGCCTTGGGGGGACGGAGAGCCGCGCAGGCCCGGCACGGTGCGTCCGCCAGGGCGGCGGCGTGAACGCGGCGACGGGCTCCGCCACCTCAGGACGGGCGTGGTCCGCCTGTCCTACCGGGCTCGGCTCCGCCCGCCCTTCAGGACCGGCTCCGCCGAGGGCCGCGGCCGCCGGCGCGTTCGGGCCCGGTGCGGAGGGGGCATGATCGCAGGGCGACCCTCTGGCGGACGTGAGGTAACGTCCCCGACCGGAATACCGGACGATACGAGGGGCGAGGAGAACGTCGACGTGGCAGGCCCAGGAGACGGATTCCGTCCTACGGACGAGCCTCGTCGTACGGAGGTGCGGGGCACTCAGGACGTGGCGTGGGCCCAGGAGTTGCTGGACCATCTGCGGCCGACCGGACGCGATGTGCGCCGGGTCGTCGCGTGGCTCGCCGACACCGTGCGGGGCGAGGCCTCGCTGCATGACGAGACCGGCGCACTCCTCGCCGGCTCCCGGGTACCGGCGGTCGCGGACCTGGTCGCCGACATCGTCGCGGGGCGCATCGCCTCCGCCGCGTGGGAGGGGGAGGGCCGGTACCTGCGGCTGGTCAGGGTGGACCGGCCCGCCCCGGCCTCGGCCGGAGTGCTCGCCGTGGCCCGCAGCGCCCCCTTCGACCGGCGGGCGTCCGACATCGTGACGCACACCGCGCAGGTCGTCGAGGTACTGCTGCGGGCACGTGAGACGGCCGCCGCCGGACGCCGGCTCCGACAGGCGACGTCCGACCTGAGGCTGGCGATCCTGCAACTGCTCATGGTGGAGGACACCGTGTCCGCGCGCCGGGTCGCCGCGGGACTGTGGCCCGGACTCCTAGACACGGACGCGGCCTGGGTCTACGTCCTCGAGGCCAAGGCCGAGCAACGTGACCGCATCGCCGAGGAATGCGTCCACGTGACCGAGGAGCAGGCCCTCGTGGTGCGCTGCCCCGCCGTGGACGAGCACGTGATCGTCGTCAGCCCCGGCGAGGCCGCGGTCGCGGCCCTGCGGTCGCTCGTCGACCGCACGCCCGGTTCCTTCCTCGGCGGCAGCGCCCGCCAGAGCCTGGCCCGCACGGCCACCGCCTACGGACAGGCCGTCAGCGCCCTGGCCGTCGCGCACTTCAGGCCCGGCAAGACGGCCGTCTACGCCGAACGCTCCCACCCCGAGCGCCTGATGGACCCCGTCGCCCTCTGCGACTGGACCGTCCACGTGCTGCACCCGCTCGACACCCTGCCGCACCACACCCGCGCCGAACTCCTCGCCACCACCCGCCTCGGCCTCGAGTTCACCGCCGTGAGCGCGGCCAAGGTCCTCGGCGTGAGCCGCAACACCGTCCGCGCCCGCATGGAGCGCGTCGAGGGCCTGCTGGGCACGGACTTCTCCGACCTGACGGTCCGTGCCGTCGCCCACCTGGCCCTCAACACCCAGGTCGGCCTCGCGGAGATACCGGCCGTGCGGGGCGCCGCCGAACCGGCCCCCACCCGGCTCGCCGACCTGCTCGCCGGACCCGCCGTCCGGGCCTGGGCACAGGACCTGCTGGGCCGACTGGACACGGACGGCCGGGACCTGCGCCGGACCCTGCGCACCTGGATCGCCGCGGGCGGCAACTCCGAACGGGCCGCCCAGACGCTGGGCATGCACGCGCAGACCGTGCGCGAACACGTACGGGGCGCGGAGCCCGTGCTCGAACGACAGCTCCTGGCCGCCGGCAGCGATCTCTACGAGGTCGTCCTGGCCCATCTGGTCATCGGCGACCTCCAACCGCCACTCCTCGACCGGGCGAATCCGGGCCATCCGGACTCACCTGTGCACGGGTGAGCCATGTGCCCCGCACAGCGGGCATCGCCGCGATTCACAACGGTTCCGTTTCACACGTAGGTTCTAGGCACTGCGGGGGCACGACCGGAACGGGGGACCGGTCGCGCTCCCGCGCCTCTGTTCTCGCTGAGCCGGACGCACGTCCGGTCAGCCGTCCAGGCGTACCGGGATCTCCTGCCAGCCGAACGCGATGAACGACGGAACCTGCCGCAACTCGTCCGCGTCGACGGCGAGCCGCAGGTCCGGGAACCGCTCGAACAGCGCCGGCAGCGCCGTCAGCGCCTCGGTACGGGCCAGCGGCGCACCGATGCACCGGTGCACTCCGATCCCGAACGACAGGTGGTCGTCGGCACCCCGGGCCACGTCGAAGGCGTCCGCGTCAGGGCCGTAGTGCGCGGGATCCAGTCCGGCCGCGGCGTACGTGGTGATGATGGCGTCCCCGGCCGGCACGGTCACGTCTCCGACAGTGAGGTCGGTGACGGCGAACCGCAGCGGCAGCGAGGCGATGGAGGGATGGACCCGCAGCGTCTCGTCGACGACGGCGTCCCAGCCGATCTCCCCGGACCGTACGGCGGCCAGCTGTTCGGGATGCCGCAGCAGGGCCACGACCGCGTTGCCGATGAGGTTGACGGTGGTCTCGAAACCGGCGCCGATGACCAGCAGCAGCGTGTACAGCAGCTCCTCGTCGCTGAGCCGGTCGCCGTCCTCGTCCCGGACCCGGATCAGCTCCGTGGTGAGGTCGTCACCGGGGTGCTCACTGCGGTGGGCGATGAGCGCGGGCAGCACGGTGCCGATCTGCTGCTGCACGAACGCGGCGTGCTCCGGACTCGGGTCCGAGGTGTCCATGATCGCCGCGATCAGCCGCCCGGTGTCCGCCCGCAGCTCCTCGGGCACGCCGAACAGCTCGCAGATGATCTGCATCGGCAGCGGGTGGGCCAGCGCCGCCTTGAGGTCGACGACCTCGGCGTCGGAGCCCTTCAACGCGTCCAGCAGTTCCGCGGTGATGGCCTCCACCCGTGGCCGCATCGCCTCGGTGCGCCGGTGCGTGAAACTCGGCGCGACCAGCTGGCGCAGCCGCGCGTGGTCGGCACCGTACGTGGAGAGCATGTTGACCACGCCCACCCAGCCCAGCACCCAGCCCCAGGAGGGGTGTTCGCCGACCTCCGGCCACAGCCGCCAGTGTTTGCGCGGGTCCCTGCTGACCCTCGGGTCGAGTATGAGGCTTTTGAGGGTGTCGTACCCGGTGGGCGCCCAGGCGGGGATGCCGCCGGGCAGTTCGACGGGCACGATCGGGCCGAGGGCGCGCAGCCGGGCGCTCTCGCCGGCGATGTCGGCGCCGAACGGGTCGAGGGCGATGCGGTCGGTCACGGTCACGACGGATCTCCTGGCTGGTCGGGTGAACGGGGGCTGAAGCGGACGGGCAGTGAGGTCAGTGAGCGGTGGAAGGGGCCGGGCCGCCAGCTGAGCCGTTCGCGGGGCAGGACCGGTTCCAGGTCGGGCAGCCACTGGGTGAGCCGCTCGATCGCCTCGGTGGCGATGAGCAGCGTGTGCTGTCTGACCGGGCAGGCGTGCGGGCCCGCCGACCACGACAGGTGCGAGGCGTCCTTGGGGTGGCGGCCGTCGGTGACCTCCTGCTCGGCGGTGTGCGCGAGGGCGCCGTAGGAGATCACGACCGGGACCGCTGCCCTGATCCACGTACCGTGGAACGTCACGGGCCTGCGGGCGTAGTGGATGCCGTAGTTCGCCAGCGGCGTCTCGTGGTGGAGCACCTCGACCACGGCGTCCATCACGGGTCGGGCACCGCTGGTGAGGGTGGAGTAGTACAGCGGGTTGCCGAGGATCCGGGACAGCGCGTTGGACACCAGGTTCGCGGTCGGCTCGTGCCCGGCGCCGAGGGTGAGGAACACCTGCCAGGTGACCTCCTCCGGGGTCAGCCCGGCGGGGTGGTCCAGGAGCCAGCTCGGCAGGTCGTCGCCGCGCCGCTCCGCCTTGGCGGCGATGAGACCGAGGACGTAGCCGCCGAACTCGGCCTCGCCTTCAGCCGCTTGGGAGCCGCCCTCCATCATCTTGCCGAGCGCCGATTCGAGCCGGTCGCTCTGGCTGTCCGGCAGCCCGAAGAGGCTGTTGAACACCAGCGCCATCAGCGGTCGGGCGAACTCGCCCACCAGATCGGCCCGGCCTCGTGGCCCGATCCGGCCGACCAGCACCCGCACCGCCCCGTGCACCCGTGCCCGCAGGTCGTGCGGCTCGATCCGCTCGAAGGTGTCGATCAGCGAGCGGCGGTAGCGGACGTGGGCGGTCCCGTCCGCGAACAGGGAGTTGGGCCGCCAGCGCATCATGCCCAGCACCGGCGTGTCGTCGGCGACCGTCGACTCCCAGGGCCGCGGGTCGTGCGAGAACGTCTCCGTGTCGTGCAGCAGGTTCAGCGCGGCCCGCCGGTCCGTGACGACGTACGCCGGCACACCGGGCGCCAACTCCGCCCAGCCGACCGGGCCTTGGGCGCGCAGGTCGGCGTAGTAGCGGTACGGGTCCAGGGCGAAGCCGTCCTCCCACAGCCGCACGGGCGCGGAGCGGGAGATGCCGGCCAGGGGGGTAGGTGGTCAACGGTGCTCCGGAGGGTGGCGGTCGATCAGGTGGTGGACCAGCGCCAGCAGCGCGTCGATCGAGGCGTTCGCGTCCCGGGCGTCGCACGTCACCATGGGCGTGCCCGGCTCCAGGTCCAGGGCCGCTCGCAGCTGCGCGTCGGTGTGGTGGTCGGGCGCGTCGGGGAAGGCGTTGAAGGCCACCGCGTACGGCAGCCCGGTCTCCTCCACCAGCCCGAGCACGTCGAACGACGCGTCGATCCGGCGGCTGTCGACCAGGACGAGGGCGCCGAGCGCCCCGTAGGCGATGTCCTCCCACAGCGAGCGGAACCGCTCCTGTCCTGGGGTGCCGAACAGGTAGAGCACGATCCCGCCCGGCAGGCTGATCCGCCCGAAGTCGATGGCGACCGTGGTGGTCGACTTCTCCCTGACCCCGTCGAGATCGTCCACCTGCGCGGACGCCTCGCTGAGGAGTTCCTCGGTGTGCAGTGGGCGGATCTCCGACACCGAGTCGATGAGCGTGGTCTTGCCCACCCCGAAGGGGCCCGCGACGAGGATCTTCACCAGGTCGCGGGCGGTGTCGGGCAGGTGGATGCCGTCAGTGGTGCTTGAGGGCGCGGAGGCCATCGGCCACTCTCTTCAGCAGGTCGGGGTCGAAGCGTCGGGCGGGCGGGATGGGCGCACGGGCCGACGCGAGGTCACGGTCGATCAGGTCGGCGGCCAGGACGCGTACCGCGGACACCGGCAGCCGCAGCAGGGCCGCGGCTTCCACCACCGTCAGCGATCCGCCGTCCAGGGCGTCCAGCAGGGAGAGGGCGGCGGCCGGCAGCCCGGCGGACGGGCCCGCGGGCACCGGCAGACGGCTGCCGGTGAGGACCGACAGCCGCTCCAGCTGCGGACGGCTGGAGCGGGTCACGCCACCGGTCGACAGGTAGGCGGGAACCAGAGGACGGCCGGCCCGGCGGCCGGTCATGCCGGCGCGCCGCCGTCGGCCCCTCGGGCCGCCGCGGCCATCGCCTTCTCGCCCAGCCGCGCCACCTGCGAGTGCACCCGGTGCGCGAGCAGGTCCAGACGCACCTCGCCGTCCCCGTAGGCGGCCACGCAGGTGCCGTGGTCCGTGGGCACGATCAGGACGTAGCCGTGGTCCGACTCGACGACCACCTGCCGTACCTCGGCCCGGTCGGCGTCGGCGAACGCGGCGGCGGCCGTACGGCACGCCCCCTGCACGGTGCTCGTGATGGCGGCGACCCGCTCGGCCGAGGCCTGCGAGAGCGCCTCCGTGTACCCCGTCACCAGTCCGTCCCGGGTCAGCAGCACGGCGGCGACGACGTGCGGTACCTGCAGGATCGGTTCGAGCACCCATGCCGAGTCGCCCGCATCGCGGCTGGTCATCGAGCCGCCCCTCCTTCGTGGTCGGTGTGTTCGCTGTCGTACGCGCTGTGTTCTCTTACGGAGGGCTCCTCCCGCGGGGCTCCGTGGGCGCCGCCGGTGTCCGCGCGGGCCGCGGCGGTGCCGGACTGCAGCGCGCCGAGCGCGGCCGCGGCGTCCTCCGGGCGACGCGTCGAACGCTCCGCGGCGGGTGCGACGGGGACAGAGGGGGCCGGGGCGGAGGAGGCCGGCGCGGAGGCCCGGGCGCGGCGCCGCCGCTGCGGCAGACCGCCCCCGTCCGGCGCCGGAGTGCGATGTCCCGGTTCGGAGGCGGAGGCTTCGCTGCTCCGCTCGGGCCCGTAGGCGTGGCTCTGCTCGGTACCGTACGCGTGGGACGGCGCGCCGGTGGTCTCCCGTGCGTCGCGGGTCGAGCGCGGGGCGCTCGCCGCGGGCGGCTGCTCGACGGGGTCGATGCGGCTCAGGAGGTGGCTCTCCACCCGCAGCACCGCACGCACACCGCCGTACGGTGACGGCGAGGACAGGTCCACGCCCAGGTCGAACTGCCGGGTCAGCTGTCCGATCGCGGCGAGTCCCATACGGGGCGGATCACCGAGGTCGGTGAGCAGGATCGGCTGGGCACCGGCCACCAGCCGTTGCGCGCGGGCCCGTTCGTCCTGCGTCATGCCCACACCGGCGTCGTCGACGGTGACGCACACGCCGTGATGCACGTGTTCCAGGTTCACCACGACGTCGGTGTCCGGCGCGGAGTGCCGCAGCGCGTTGTCGAGGAGCTCCGCGACGATGATCGCGACCGGTTCGACGGCGTGCGAGACCAGCGCGGTGCCCGCTTCGAGATGGTTGTGGACCCGCACCCGCTGGTACCCCGCGAGCCGGGCCTGTCCGCCGGTCACCGCGTCCACCAGATGTGACTCCTCGCGGGCCAGCCCGACCCAGGCCCCGCACACCACCGCGGCCACCTGCGCCCGGCGCAGCGACTGCTCGTTCTCGTGGTCGAGACGGAACAGTGTCTGCGCCAACTCCGGTTCGTCGTAGCGCTGTTGGAGTTCGTGCAACGCGTCCTGGAGCCGGTACAGGGCCGCCTGGATCTCACGGGTGGCCCCGCGCATACCGGCCTGCGCGGCCGCGTCGACGCGGGTGCGCTGCGCGGCCAGCTCGGCCCGCGAGGCCCGCAGCACGTTCTCCAGGGCGAGGCCCAGCGGTGTTCCGGTGGTCTGTGGTCGGAGGGGGCCGGGGACGGCCACGTGCGGGTGGGCCAGACGGCGGGCGGCGGCGGGCAGGCGCTGCGCCGCCAGATGCTCCACTTCGACCGTGAACACCCGCGCCAGGCCGTCAAGTTGGCTGCGCAGGGCGGTGATCTCCGTGCGCTGCGCGGCCCGTTGGCGTCGCGACCGTATGAGCCCGCCGCCGAGGGCGAGCGCGGACAGCGTGCCGGCCGCGAGACCACCGGTCACCAGGTCCGGTAATTCGATCATCGAATCGGTTCCAAGGGGAAGTCGGGGAGAGGTCCGGGGGAGGCGTGGAGAAGTCGGGCAGCACGAAGCACGAAGCCTCCACACGTGGCGCTCGCAGCACAGTACACACCGTCATCGACCGGTCTCGCACGGTCGATGGGCACATCGTTCCGAAAGTGTCCGAGCTCTGTTCGCTTCTGTGGCAACTGTCGGAATTGCTGGGTGGTGTGCCCTGTCGCCGTTCTCCTGGGCGGGTGCCCTGGAGGACGGCGACAGGGCCTTTCGGTGTCGTGCGACACGATGACTGCCGCCCCTGCGCCCGCTACCGTACTCGGCAGTAACTCCCTCGACACCGCAGGAGGCCAGGCGCCATGCCCCAGCTCGCCCTCGACGCCGCCACGCTGACGTACGACGACGAGGGTCCCCGCGAGAGCGAGGCCATCCCGCTGGTCTTCCTCCACGGCTGGACGGCCGACCGCCACCGCTGGGACCACCAGATGGCCCACTTCGCCCCGCGACGGCGCGTGATCCGACTCGACCTGCGCGGCCACGGCGAGAGCCGCGGATCCGGCGCCCGCACCATCGACGACCTGGCCACGGACGTCCTGACCCTCCTCGACCACCTGAAGGTCGACCGGTTCGTACCCGTCGGCCACTCCATGGGCGGCATGATCGCGCAGACCATCGCCCTCGCCCACCCCGAGCGGGTCGAACGCATGGTGCTGGTGAACTCCATCAGCAAGATGACCTACAGCCGGGGCAGGGGCCTGCTGATGGCGGCCTCCACCCTGGTCCCGTTCAAGCTGTTCGTCGCCGCCAACATCCAGCGCGCCTTCGCCCCCGGCCACCCCCGCGAGGAGATCCGGTCCTACATCGGCGCCTCGGCGGCCACCCCGCGCGAGGTCGTCATGACGCTCTACGGGGCCATGCGGGCCTTCGACGTCCTGGACCGCGTGCCCGAGATCGCCGCCCCCACCCTGCTGGTGCACGGCTACCACGACGTCCAACTGCCCGTCGCCCAGATGCTGCGGATGGCGAAGGCCTACCCGGACGCGGTCGTCCGCATCCTGGACGCCGGTCACGAACTCCCCGTGGAGAAGCCCGCCGAACTCACCTCCGTCCTCGATCGATTCCTCAACTCCGGTGACTGACCAGCCACTTCGACGGAGTCGTCCACTCCGCGTCCGCGTTCCGTAACGCACCTCGCCGGCCTACAACCGGGCCCGGGGGACGTGGGTCGAACCCTGTGACTCGACAGCTGCAGGAGCCGTCGGGAAACGGGGGAGAACATGAACGTCATTCAGCGTGCCGCGACCGTGGGAGCCGTCACCGCCGCGGTGGTCGGTGGCACGGCGCTCGTCGCACCGCAGGCGGGCGCGGCGACCGTCGCCAAGTACAACGGGGTCTGCGGGACCGGCTACGCGGTCGTCGACTCGGCACCGGTCGGCACGGCGGGAACGGTGTTCCTCACGTACAACCCGTCGACCGGACGGGACTGCGTGGTCACCGTGCGCGCGCGAGCCGGCAGCGCCGTGGACATGCTGGCGGCGGTCACGGACGCCGTGGACGTGGACGCCGAGTTCGACAGCGGGAACTACACCACCTACGCCGGTCCGGTGTACATCGGCCACCCCGGCCACTGCGTGAGCTACTGGGGGCGGATCGGCAGCCAGAGCGGCGGGGCGGACAACGTGCACTGCCTGCCCGTCACCGACTGACGCCACCCGCCCGCCGGGGCACGCGCGGCGCCACGAATGGGCCGTATGCAGCAGCACGAGGGGCAGTCGGCACACGTCTCCGGTGAGGCTGGGTTCCGCGACCCAGCCTCACCCTCAGGAGCCGCCATGTCCCTGCGCCCCGCACCGTCCCGCCGCCCACGGCTACGGGCGGTGTCCGTCCTCGCGGTCTGCCTGGCCGCCCTGGCCCCGGCCGCCGTCAGCACCGCCGCCGACGCCGGCCCGCCGTCGCCCGGCGACAGCGAGCTGCGACAGCAGCTCGACCGGTTCGTGCGCAGCCCGGGCGGCCCGCCCGGCGCCATCGCCGTGCTGCGGCGCGGCCACGACCAGCAGATCGTGCGCGCCGGGGTCGCCGACCTCGCCACCGGTCGGCCACCCCGCCCGGACGACCACATGCGCATCGCGAGCACGGCGAAGGCCTTCAGCGGGGCGGTGGCCCTGTCCCTGGTCGACCGCGGTGCCCTGCGGCTGGACGACACCCTGCGCCGGCGGCTGCCGAACCTTCCCGACGCCTGGGGCTCCGTCACCCTCCGCCAGCTGTTGAACCACACCAGCGGCCTGCCCGACTACACGGAGAGCCCCGCGTTCGTCGAGGAACTCCTCGCCGACCCCCGTCACCGTTTCGACTCGCGCCGCCTGCTCGACTACGTGGCCGACGAACCCCTGCGGTTCCGGCCGGGCACGCGGTACCTCTACTCCAACTCGGACAACATCGCCGTAGCCCTGATGGCGGAAGCCGTCACCGGCACCCGGTACGAACGACTGCTGCGCGAGCTGGTCTACGAGCCGCTGCGGCTGCGCGACACCAGCCTGCCGAGCGGCTACCAGATGCCCGAGCCCTATCTGCACGGTTACGACGTGACGCCGCCGGGGCCCCCGGAGGACGTCAGCGAGGTCCTCAGCGCCTCCGGCGTGTGGGCGTCCGGAGGCATCGTCTCCACCCCCGCCGACATGACCCGCTTCATCCGCGGCTACGCGTCCGGCGCGCTCTACGGCAAGGCGGTCGTCCGGGAACAGCGCCGCTGGATCGCCGGCGCGTCCGAGCCCGCCGGTCCGGGACGCAACACCGCGGGGCTGGCCATCTTCCGCTACGCGACCCGGTGCGGTGTCGTGCTGGGGCACACCGGCAACTTCCCCGGCTACACCCAGCTGATCGCCGCCACCCCGGACGGCAGCCGCTCGCTGACCTTCTCCGTCACCACCCAGATCAACCGCACCCTGGCGCCCGAGAAGCTGCGCCAACTGCGGGACATCCAGGAGAACTTCGTCTGCGCGCTGCTGCGCGGCGGACACTGAGGCTCACGACCGACGGGGTGTACCCGGTCACCCGGGTACACCCCACGAACGTCCTGCTGCGACGGACCTCAGCAGTCCGGGACGCCCGCGATCTTCACGCCGCCCCGGATGTACAGGTTGCTGACAAAGGCGACGTCGCTGCCGGCGAACTCCTGTACGGCGGTCCACCAGTTGTTGGTGCCGACGGCGGGGTCGGTGACGGTCTGGCCCTGCGTCTGGCAGATGGCGTCGAGCCAGTACTGCGAGCGGACCGCCCGCCGGGGCGACTCACTGGTCGGCTGCGAGCGGAGGTTGACGTCGGTCGCCCAGATGTAGACGTCGGTGAGCGTCGGGTCGCCGGCGTCCGCGCGGGCCGGCGCGGCCTCGCCCGTGGTGGCGAGGGCGCCGACGGTGAGCGCGGCCGCGGCGGCCAGCGCCACGACGGAGCGGTGCATCAGCTTCTGCATGTGTGGTTCCCCCATGTGCGTTCGTGTGCTGACGAGTTGTGGTGGCGGTGGCGGTTCGGTCAGCCGCCCGCCCAGACGCATTCGGTGGGCACGCCGTCGATCCAGTTCGTCCGGTTGTCGATGTAGTAGCTGGCCATCACCCCGTAGTGGGTCCAGCCCGGTACCTCGACGACCACCCAGTACGGGTTTCCGCCGACCGGCTGGCCGGCGAACTGGCACCTCACGAAGACCTGGGTCGGCGCGCTGACCTGGCCGAGGATGCCCGGGCAGTTGGTCGGTGACGGGTAGTTCCAGCAGGCGTCGGGGTAGACCTCGCGGACGTTGACGTTGCTCGCCCACACGCCGTAGTAGCCCTTTCCGTGGCCGTCCGCGGCGGCGGTGGGAGCCGTGGCGCCCACCAGGGCGAGGGCCCCGGCGGCGGCGAGCAGTCCGATCCTCTTACGCATCGCTTCTGCCTCCTTGCCAGTGATCGTTCCGCGTCAGCAGGTCGCTGAGGCGGGCAGGCCGCCGTACTCGTTGCCCTTGAGGTAGACGGCGCTGACGTAGCCCTCGAGGAGCTGGACCCAGACGTCGTTGGTGTAGCCGTTGTCACGGATGGTCTCGCCGCGGACCCAGCAGTAGGCGCCGCGCGTCTGGCCCGCCTCGACCTTGCCGACCTTCTCGGTCCAACTGGCCGGTCCCTTGCGGACGTTGACCGCCTCGTACGGCTCCACCCCGTACGGCGCCGCCTTGATGCGGGCGGAGCCCTGGCCGGCGTCGGAGGCGGCGACGGCGGTCGCGGCGGTGAGCGGTCCCAGCAGGGCGAGCGTGCCGGCGCCGACGAGCGCGGCCCTGGCGAAGCTGCGAATGGGCATGGTGTGTTTTCCCCCTGTACTGATGTGTCGCTGCGCGGCCTCTGGCCGGCACTCAGCACTCTAGGGAGAGGGGTGGTGGCATGGTCCCTGACAGATGTCAGGGGTCAGGGCGCGTGTCCCGAGAGCCGGTGGGGCAGCAGCGCCAGGTGTTCCTCGCGTACGAGGTCGAACCGCAGCGCGAGCGTGACGAGGTCCTCCCGCTTGGCACCCACCCGCGCGTCGTCCTCGCTGCCGTCGCGCAGCCGGAGCTTGGCGGACGTCAGGTAGTCGATGTGGTAGTTCACCGCGGAACGGGTCAGGTCCCGGCACGACTCAAGGGGCCGCAGCCGTTCCACGATCTCCCCGGCGCCGGGCAGGGCCACCCGGGCCGCGGTGCGCAGCCGGGGCTCGCACAGCGCGACGAGGACCAGGAAGTACTTGGAGGTCGGGTCCAGGGAGAACGGGCTGATGGTGCGCTCCCCGTGGTCGGGCCCCGTCCCGTCCTGCGCGTAGGCGTGCTGAGGTGCGAACACCTTGAAACTCGCCGTGCTGTCCAGCGCGGGCAGCACGACACGGGAGAATTCGAACGGAACCGGAGCGCCGAGACGCCCCGGCGCGACCTTGAGGTATTCGCCCGCGCCCTCGAGGTTTTCCACGACATACGTCGCCGTCGCGCTGAAGTTCGACAGTCGCCAGAAGTCCCCCGCGGCCTCGATACGCCCCGCATGCCGTGACACGCCGGGGTCCGGCAGCACGATGGCCGGCGATCTGCCCGGAGCTCCCCGCCCGAAGTCCTTGGTCTCACCCGGTCCCATGTGCAGGAGCCGCGGTTTTCGGCGAATTTCCCCGGAGTGGGAGTTGGTTTCGTCGGGCAACTGCACGATAACGGTGTCCATGACACTCTTCCCCCGTGTCGGTCACCGGAATTCTAGAGGGAAGACGGGCCTTTCCGGAGTGCCGGAACAAGTCAGTCACCCCGCTTTCCGCACAGTGCTCCCGACGGTCGGCGGATTCGGCGTCTGAACCGTCCGCGACCGGGTAGTCGCGGCGGTGAGGGAGCGAAACCGCCGACCGGAGGAGAGACGACCATGCCGAGCGTCATTCAGCGCATCAAGCAGTTCACGAGGAGCCCGCAGGGGCGCCGCACCATGGACCACGCGCGTCGTACCGCGTCCGACCCGCGTCGCCGCGCCCAGGCGCAGCGGCTGCTGAGCAAGTGGCGCAGCCGCCGGTGACCGGCCCGACGCGGCCGTGACGGCCTGTCAGCTGTGGAAGGTGATGTAGCCGTTGCGGTCGCGGTCGGAGCCGCTCTGGGTGTACGAGTGCACGTCCGCCCGGCTGCCTGACGGCTTGTACAGGTAGATCGTGTCCTTGTCGTTGTTCCAGATGAAGTTGCAGTTCTGGCGGTAGACGACGTTCTTCGCGTCCGAGTCGGTGCCGTTGCCGCCGCGCAGCTTCACGTAGTCGCCCGGCTGGAGATAGTGGTTCGCGGTGAAGTCGAAGAAGTTGCCGACGGTGTCCTCGACGACGTAGCCCTTGAGGTTGACGGTCTTCGAGGCCGAGTAGTTCTTGATCGTCAGATACTCGTCCTTGGTGTTGCCGGTACGGCAGTTGTTGGAGTCCGAGCCGGGCGCGTCGTACTGAACGCCCTTCACCTTCAGCGCGGACGTGTATTCGGCGGCGTGCGCCGGTGCGGCCGAGACGGCGGCTATCGAGCCGGCGGCGGTGACCATCGCCAGGGCAAGGCGTATACGCATGAGGAATCCCCCCTCGGTGGTGCGACTGGAGCGCGAGGAGCGTATCGCGTCCATGAACACGATGTGGCGGCAGTGTGGGGAAAATGTGAAGCGCATGCTGGGTGGGGTGGTCTCCGACGACGGCGATAGGGTCCCGGCATGGTTCGTACCGACGTGGGGATCCTGCACCCGGGTGCCATGGGCGCCGAGGTGGCGGCCCAGGCCGTGGCCGCGGGCAACGAGGTCTGGTGGTTGGCGCGCGGGCGGTCGGCCGCGACCCGGCAACGGGCCGAGGAGCTGGGGCTACGGCCCGCCACAAGCATGGCGGAGCTGACCGCCGAGTGCGCCGTGCTGCTGAGCGTGTGCCCTCCGGCGGCAGCCCTCGACGTCGCCCGCCAGGTGGCGACGGCGGGTTTCGACGGCGTCTACGTCGAAGCCAACGCGATCGGTCCCGACCGCATGGCCCAGATCGCCGAGGTGCTGGGAGGCGGCGGGGCCAGGCTCGTCGACGGCGGCATCATCGGACCGCCTCCCCGTGAGCCCGTGACGACCCGGCTGTACCTCTCGGGCGACGACAACGTCGTGGCGGAGGTCGCCGCCCTGTTCGACGAAACGCTGCTGACCCCGGTCACGGTGGCCGGGCCGGTCGGCCGTGCCTCCGCGCTCAAGCTGGCGTTCGCCGCCTACAACAAGATCTCCTACGCGCTCGCCGCCGAGGCCTGCGCTCTCGCCGAGGGGCACGGCGTGCTCGCGGATCTCCTCGATGTCGCCCGGCACATGCTGCCGGACACCCCGCTGGCCCGGCCGCAGCAGCTGGCGGGCGCGGGCCCCAAGGCCTGGCGCTGGGAGCCGGAGATGAGGGAGATCGCCGAAGCCTGGCGGGGGAGGGGGCAGTCGGGTGCGTTCGCCGACGCCGCCGCCGAGACCTTCGACCGCTGGCGGGCGCACAAGGACGACGTGACGGTGACGAGCGAGCAGCTCCTGGCCGACCTCGGCGGGCGGGAGCCGGACGAGGCCGGGTGACACGACGGGCGGCCTGGTCGGTGGGAGCGGCGGCCGGTGGGGCGCCGCTCAGTCCCACAGGGCGTAGACCAGTCCCACAGGGCGTAGGTCAGTCCCACAGGGCGTAGGTCAGTCCCACAGGGCGTAGGTCACCGTGCGGGCCGACCGCTCCGGCCGGTCGCCGGTGTAGGTGAGCGTCATCCGGTCGTAGCGCTGCTGCGGGGGATGCCCCTTCCAGGACTGCGTCTGGTCGAGGCGGACGACGACCGGATACGAGCGGAACGTCCCCGCCGCACAGTACGGCTCGCAGTCGTTGAGCCAGTTGACACCCTTCGCCCGCGCGGACGTGGTGTCCCAGTGCGTCCAGCGCAGCGCGGCGAGACGGCTGTTGCCGTCGCCGCAGGCCAGGACGAAGTCGGCGGGACGCACCTGCGGCTTCGCGAAGCAGTCGACGAGCACGGTGTCCCGGGGCGGCTGCGCCACGGCCCGTGCTGGCGTGGCCGGTGCCCCGGCCGGGGCGGCGGAGGCCGGCCCCATGGCCGCCGCGAACGCCACCGCGGCACAGAGGGCCGCCGCCTTGGTCATCGCGAGTCTCCGCATGTCAGCTCCCCGCCGTTCGCACAGGTCCCTCTGCAGACGCTACGACCGGGTCCGCCGGCGCACCACTCGAACGGCGCAACGCCGGGGTTCGGAGGCCCGGAGGCACCCGTTCAGTGGCCCCGCCCGACCCGCGCCAGGGCCCCACTGAGCGTCGTCCGGGCAATTTATGGACCGCTCGACCGGGCCGTCTTTGGCTCTGTCGGCCGGGCCATGACCGCGACAGGGTGAGAGCACACCGAACCCTGCGGAGGCCCTCCTTGAGCATCGCGTTCCTGCTGACCAGCCTCGTGGTGGTGGTCACCCCGGGCACCGGCGTGGTCTACACCCTCGCCGCCGGCCTCTCCCACGGCCGCCGCGCGAGCGTCGTCGCCGCGTTCGCCTGCACCCTCGGCACGGTGCCGCACCTGATCGCGACGATCACCGGCCTCGCCGCGCTGCTGCACACCAGCGCCGTCGCCTACGAGACGGTGAAGTACCTCGGCGTCGCCTACCTCCTGTACATGGCCTGGGCGACGCTGCGCGACAAGGACGCGCTCACGGTCGAGACGGACTCCGCGCCACGACCGGCCACCCGCGTGATCGCCTCGGGGGTCCTGCTCAACCTGCTCAACCCCAAGCTGACGATGTTCTTCGTCGCGTTCCTCCCGCAGTTCGTCCCCGTCGGCGAGTCCGGCTCCCTCGGCGCGATGCTCGAGCTCAGCGCCGTCTTCATGGCCCTCACCTTCGTCGTCTTCGCCGCGTACGGCATGTGCGCCGCCGCCGTACGCCACCGCGTGCTGGCCCGGCCCCAGGTCCTGACCGGCCTCCGCCGCGTGTTCGCCGTCTGCTTCGTGGGCCTGAGTGCCCGACTGGCGGTGGCGTGAGCATGCGCTTCCGGCACGCGGACGCCCTCTGGGCCGACTACCCCGAGCTCTGCGCGGGCGCCCTGTACGCCACCGGCGTCGACGCCGCCGTCGACGTCGGCCCGCGCGTCGCCGAGTACTCCGGCCGCGCCACGGCCCGCCTCGCCGGCGCGCCCGAGAGCACGTTTCCCGAAGTCCTGGCCTGGCGGCGGGCCTTCTCCCGGATGGGGCTCAAGCCGACCCAGTACCGGTGCGCCTCGGAGTCGCTGTTGCGGCGGCTGCGGAAGGAGGGCGAGCTGCCCCGTATCCACCCGGTGGTCGACCTGTGCAACGCGCTCTCGGTCGCCTACGGAGTCCCGGTCGCCGTCCTCGACGTGGACCGCGTCTCCGGTCCCCTGCTCGAGGTGCGCCGGGCCCACAGCGACGAGCACTACACGTCCTTCGGCGGCGGTACCGAGCACCCGGCCCCGGGCGAGGTGACCTTCGTCGACTCCGAGGGCCGGGCACACGCCCGCCGGTGGACCAACCGGCAGAGCGGCCACTCCGCCGTCGAAGAGCACACCGGCCGGATCCTCGTGGTGACCGAGGCCATGCACGACGACGGCCCGCAGACCGTGGCGGAACTGCTGAAGACCGTCGCCGAGGAGCTGACCGCGCACTGGTCGACCACCATCGCCTCGGCCGTCCTCACTCGCTCCGCACCGGAGTTCACCTTCGGCGAGGAGGGCGCCGAGGCGCGGAACGGCACATGACACCATGGGCCGGGTGAACGAGGGGGACCGGACACCGGACGCGCCGCCCTACGGCTCCGACTTCCTCCAGCTCGACGCCGGTGACGCCTCCGGCGCCGGCAAGGCCGACTGGCTGGCGCTGCGGCTGCGGCAGGCGATAGCCGACGGCAGGCTGGCGGTGGGCAGCAGGCTGCCGCCCACCCGGGTGCTCGCCGCCGAGCTGCGCGTCTCGCGCGGGGTGGTCACCGAGGCGTATCGGAGGCTGACGGAAGACGGCCACGTCGAGGGACGTCGCCGCGGTGGCACGGTGGTGGTCGCCGCCCCCGCCGTGGCACCGCCCGCGTCCCCGCCCCCTTCCCCGGCGGACCACGCCCGCACCGTCGCCGACACCGAACCGGGCACGCTCTTCGACGGCGTGCCCGGCGCCGAGATCTTCGACGCGCTGCGTGCCGTCCGCGCCCGCGTCGACTTCACCCCCGGCCAGCCCGACCTCGCCGCGTTCCCCCGTACGGCCTGGCTGCGCGCGGAACGGGCCGTACTCACCGAGCTGTCCGCCGAACACCTCGGCTACGGCGACCCCCGCGGCGCCCCGCAACTGCGCGCCGCGGTCGCCGGCTGGCTGGCGCGCAGCCGGGGCATCCGGGTGGAGCCGGACGAGGTCCTGATCGTCGCCGGCACCGCGCAGGCCCTCACCCTGCTGCACCCGGTGCTGCGGGCGGAGGGCATCGACTCCGTCGCGGTGGAGGACCCGGGCTCGCTCGGCACCCGCCAGCACCTGCTGCACGGCGCCCTGGCCACACCACCGGTACCGGTCGACGACGACGGTGTCCGCGTGGACGCCCTGCGCGCCACCGGTGCCCGCGCCGCGCTGCTCACGCCCGCCCACCAGTTCCCCACCGGCGTGGTCATGAGCGGCGAACGCCGGCGCGAACTGCTGCGGTGGGCCGAGGACGGCGGCCTGATCGTGGAGGACGACTACGACGCGGAACACCGCTACGACCGGCCGCCCGTCCCCGCACTGCGCGCGCTGCTCGCCGACCACGTCTGCTATGCGGGCAGCGTGTCCAAACTCCTCGCCCCCGCCCTGCGGATCGGCTGGCTGGTGCCTCCGCCCCGTCACCGGGCCGCGCTGACCGAGGCGAAACGCTTCACGGACCTCGGCAACGCGGTCCTGCCGCAACTGGTGCTCGCCCGGCTCATGGACTCCGGCGACCTGGAACGCCACCTGCGCCTGCTGCGCGGGCGCCACCGACGCCGTCGCGACGCGATGATCGAGGCCATCGGCGCACACCTGCCGGGCGCGACCGTGCATGGCGCCGCGGCCGGCCTCCATCTGACCGTCACGTACGCGCCGCAGGTGTCCGACACCGACCTCGCCGCCGCCGCGCTCGGCCGGGGCGTGAAGTGCCAGCCCCTCTCCTGGCATCGCCAGCTCCCCGGCCGCCCCGGCCTGGTCCTCGGCTACGCGGCCACCCCGCCCGGCGCGATCGCCGACGGAGTGGCGGCGATCGGCCAGGCGCTGCGCGACCTGTCGTGACGCGCACTGGCCCGGTGAGGCGGGGCCCCTGGCCTGCGTCGGGTGATGACAGCTGACGACGTGTTGTGCGTCCTCGCGCTGCTGCGGGGGCGCAGGCGAAGGTCTGGGCGTCACCCGATGCCGAGCGTCCCTTCACCTGTCCCTCCTCGTCCTGGAGCCCCTACCCGCACCAGCACGACCCCGGCCCCTTCCCCGACCCCCTCACCTTCGACCCGGACCACTGGGAGCCGGGCCGGGCGGCGGGCACCCGGGGCTCCTTCCTCGCGTTCGGCGACGGTCGGCGCGAGTGCATCGGCGAGAACTTCGCCGGGGCCGAGCTCCAGATCACCCTGGCCACGGGGCTGCGAACCTGACCTGTTCCGAAGCTCGTCTCCCGGCCTCCGCGCCCCCAGGCCGTGGTCACGGTCAGGCCCGGCACCATGGCCATGAGCTACCAGCGGAACCCGGCCGCATGACCGAAAACAGGAGGCATTAGCATATGAGCGCCACCTAGCTCGAAAGAGAACACTTGTGACTGTCAACGAGGACTCGTTCACCAACTGGAAGAACCGCGAGGAGATCGCGGAATCGATGATCCCGATCATCGGGAGGCTGCACCGGGAGCGGGATGTCACCGTGCTGCTCCACAGCCGTTCCCTGGTGAACAAGTCAGTGGTCAGCATTCTCAAGACCCACCGGTTCGCCCGGCAGATCGCCGGTGAGGAACTCTCGGTCACCGAGACGCTGCCGTTCCTGCAGGCCCTGACCACGCTCGATCTCGGTCCGTCCCAGATCGACATAGGCATGCTCGCCGCGACGTACCGGACCGACGACCGCGGTCTGTCGGTGGAGGCCTTCACCGCCGAGGCCGTCGCCGGTGCCTCGGGCGCCAACAAGATCGAGCGCCGTGAGGGACGCGACGTCGTCCTCTACGGATTCGGCCGGATCGGCCGCCTCGTCGCCCGCCTGCTCATCGAGAAGTCGGGCTCCGGCAACGGCCTGCGGCTGCGCGCCATCGTGGTCCGCGGCGGCGGCGACCAGGACATCGTCAAGCGCGCCTCGCTGCTGCGCCGCGACTCCATCCACGGCCAGTTCCAGGGCACGATCACCGTTGACGAGGCGAACAGCACGATCGTCGCCAACGGCAACGAGATCAAGGTGATCTACGCCAACGACCCCTCAGAGGTCGACTACACGGCGTACGGCATCAAGGACGCCATCCTCATCGACAACACCGGAAAGTGGCGCGACCGCGAGGGTCTGTCGCAGCACCTGCGCCCCGGGATCGACAAGGTCGTCCTGACCGCGCCGGGCAAGGGCGACGTCCCCAACATCGTGCACGGCGTCAACCACGACACCATCAAGCCGAACGAGCAGGTCATCTCCTGCGCCTCGTGCACCACCAACGCGATCGTCCCGCCGCTGAAGGCGATGGCCGACGAGTACGGCGTGCTGCGCGGCCACGTGGAGACCGTCCACTCGTTCACCAACGACCAGAACCTGCTGGACAACTACCACAAGGCCGATCGCCGGGGCCGTTCCGCGCCGCTCAACATGGTCATCACCGAGACCGGCGCGGCCTCCGCCGTCGCCAAGGCGCTGCCCGACCTCAAGGCGCCGATCACCGGCAGCTCGATCCGTGTCCCGGTGCCGGACGTCTCGATCGCGATCCTCAGCCTGCGGCTCGGCCGCGAGACCACCCGCGAGGAGGTCCTCGACCACCTCCGTGACGTGTCGCTGACCTCGCCGCTCAAGCGCCAGATCGACTTCACCACCGCCCCCGACGCGGTCTCCAGCGACTTCATCGGCTCCCGCCACGCCTCGATCGTCGACGCCGGCGCCACCAAGGTGGACGGCGACAACGCGATCCTCTACCTCTGGTACGACAACGAGTTCGGCTACTCCTGCCAGGTCATCCGAGTGGTCCAGCACGTCTCCGGAGTGGAGTACCCGACCTACCCGGCCCCGCAGGCCTGATTCCCCGGTGTAGGACCCGTGGGTCAGTGCGCGATGCAGGTGCGAGATGCGCACTAGATGCGCCATTCCGGAACCTGGTGCGCACTGACTCCGGTCCGTAATTGGCTGGTCCGGGAGCGCGCTCATCTGCTGGCGACGCCTGTCACAGCCGCCCCGGTCCCTCGCCCTCTCGCAGTAGCCATTCCCTGACCGAGGGAGCATGGCCAAAGAGCTGACCGACCTGCATGCCTTCCTCGCGTGAGGTCACCCGCGACAGCGGGGTGAAGTCGTCGGGAAGCACGTCCAGCAGGCTCATCACGCGGTCTCCCGCACGCAGAGTGATCAACAGCTCGCACCGCAGCTGACGAGGAACGTCCGGGCGGTGGGACAGGCTGTGCCACAAGGCCGGCCACAAGTAGTGGGTGCCGTCGGGCGCCGCATTCGCTTGCACCCAGGCCGGGTCCAACCGCTGGCTCAGGCCGAGGTCACACGCCCGCTCCTCCAGCCTGAACAGCGAGGCGGAGTCAACAGCCTTCAGCTCGCGAGGCAGCGGTTGATCGAAGTCCATCGCCCCATGCTGCCCGACGGCACCGCACGACGAGGAGCCGACCCCGAATTCATTCCGTTAGGAGTCCTCGGTCAACGGCACGACCGGACCAACGATCGCATGGTTCGGGACGGCACGACCGCCAGTAGGCGTTCGAGGCCCTCATGGGGCGCGTAGACGGCCGGTTGGCCCCGCAGAGGGCACTCATCAAGGTGCGTATCTTCACACAGCCCCAAGTTCCGGAGGCCGAAGGGCCCAACCCGGATTTCACCACAGTCTTCGACGGCTCCCTCTTGCTGCCTGACGGCCGCATCGCAGTCGGCGATGTCGAGCAACTGACCCGCTTCGTGCATCGAGTGGGCGACCGCGGCGAGTACGACGTGCGTGTCGCAGTGAACTCGCCGGGGCCGGACGCCGACGCCATCGACATCACCATCACCCGCCCCGGCAAGTGATCAGCCGGGACGGCCACCTCAGCGTATGCGGGCCGCTCGCAGCGCTTTCATTCACGACCAAGGTCACGATCTACAGCTGGAGTATGAGGGCGGGATCCGACGAGTTGGAGAGGTGGGCCGGATCGCTGGCGGTTCAGGCAGACGCCGGCCTGCGGATGCGCGGGTGGTTCTGAAGCGCCCACCGCACGGTCTTCGGCGGGCGTCCGAGCAGGGTTTCCAGTGAACGCCCGCTCGCCGTCTAGGACGAAGTCCTCCGCGTACGCCGAATCACATCGGCGAAGCGGTAGGTGGGCGAGCTGTCCACACGGGGCCTGGCGGGTGGTGTCACTTCTTCAGCTGGGCGTACATGGCTTCCAGGTCGGAGGACAGCTGGGACTTGACCCAGCGGGTGGTGTCGTCGGCCAGCACCTCGTGCGCTCCCGCCTCGATGCCGTCGAGTGCGGCCACGGCGATGTCGCGGGGGTCGGCCTTGGGCGCGTCGACACCCGACGTCATGTCGGTGTCCACGTAGGCCATGTGAAGCCCGGTCACCGCGATGCCGCGCGGCTGCAACTCCAGGCGCAGGGAGTTGGTCTGCGACCACAAAGCGGCCTTGGAGGCACCGTAGGGCGTGCCGTCGGCCAGCCAGGACAGGGCGGAGTGGGCATTGAGGATGTGGCCCCCGCCGTTGCGCTCGATGACCGGCACAAAGGCCCGGGTGACCAGCAGCGGCCCGTAGAAGTTGGTCTCCAGATCCCGGCGCACGTCCTCCATCGCGGAGTTGAGGTAGGAGGCGCCAGCGGACGCGCCGGCGTTGTTGATCAGGATGGTGACGTCCTGGGCCTGCTCGGCGGCGGCTGCCACAGATGCCGGGTCAGTGGCCTCGAGCGCCAGCGGAACGGCATCGGGGTGGGTCACCGTGCGCGGGTCACGGGCTGTGGCGTAGACCTTGCCGGCCCCGCGCGCATAGAGCTCCTCGACCAGCATCTTGCCGATGCCACGGCTGCCTCCGGTGACGAAGACGCTGGCGCCCTTGATTGCTGTCATGACTACCTCCACGAAAAGGAAAACCGTTCGGTTTCACCACAGTAAACCGATCGGTTTTGTCATGCAAGTCAGGCGGAACTCAGGCTTCGGGAGTTGGCCTCCTGTCCATCGACGAAGTCCGTACTCGCCGGGCGCAGGGCGGTGAAAGCCGCGAGTCCGCCGACAGTGATCGACGTGGCCTGGCGGACCTCAGGCGGAGATCAGCGGAGTGACTTGAGGAGTGGCGTGTCGTACGGCTCGGTGTCGCCGACGTGCTCGGCGGGCGGGCCCTTGCGGGCCGGCCTGGGGCCGGCGACCAGGGGCGGCTCAAGTACGGCGGGCGGGTCGGCGAGGCGCGCGACGACAAGGAACACAGGCCCGACGACCTTTGTAGCGACGAGAGCTCAGTCCGCGGGGGCCGGCGCGGCCCCGTACGGACGGGTCACGCACCCTGCGTGAGCCCACATACCAGAGTCGCGGGATGATCCGGCCCCGATCCGGCCTTCCTTGTGTCGCCTGTCGCCGCGGCGACACCGCGCCGGTCGCCGAGCGCCTCGACGCCGCAGGCAAACGCGCCCCGGTCGCTGATGCGTTGGGAGGGAAACGGATGAGGCCGGCCGCCGTGTGGATCTCAGGTGCTTCTTATGGGACCGGAACCACCGGCAGGACGATGCGGGAGGGTCGGGTGGGGTCGTGGAGGACGCGCTGGCGGGCCACTCGGGCCGTGGTCGCGCTCTCCTCGGGCTCGCCCGTGTTGAGATTGCGGTCCCAGCGGGGGAAGTTGCTGGATGTGACCTGGACCCGTATCCGGTGCCCCGCCCGGAAGACGATGCTGGTCGACCACAGGTCCACCACGTGCTCGGCCACCACGCCCGGGGTCGCCGCACGCACCCGCACGATGCCGTCGGCCACATTGCGGGAGACACCGTTCTCATCGACATCGCACAGGCGCGCCACCCAGTCGGTCGAGGGTCCGTCCGTGGCGGCGAAGAGCACCGCCCGGACCCGGCCGGTCACCTCGACGTCCTCGGTGAGCGGTTCGGTGGTGAAGACCAGGACATCCTCGCGCGCCTCGACGGCCGCCTGGTCGAGCGGCCCGGGACGGAACTCGTCGGTGTTCAGGAGCCCGCCGCCCATGAGAATCGCGCCGCCGGTGGTCGGCACCGGGTCCATGGGGTCGTAGGTGAACTCCTCGGCCTGCTCGGCGGCGGACGGTGGCTCCAGGGTCAGGCGTCCGTCCGCGCGCAGGTGGAAGTCCGTGTCCACCGTCCGCGACAGCGGCCACTCCGTCTCCTCGCGCCACTGGTTGATACCCATGACGAACAGCAGCACCGTGCCCGTGTCCGGTTCCACAGCTTCACTGTCGCCACCGCCGTCGCCAAGGGTGCGCCGGAACCAGTCGAACTGCATGTCGTGCAGGCGTCCGCGCATGCCCATGTAGTCGGAGTGCGCGCCGAACCCGAAGTTGACGTCCCCGACCACGTGCCGCCAGTTGGTGTGGGTCCACGGGCCCATGACCAGCGTGGCGGACCGGCCGGCGCGACGCATGGCGGTGAAGTTGTCGAGCGTGCCCTGGCCGAAGACGTCGAACCAGCCGCCGACCTGGAAGGTGGGCAGATCGACCTCGCCGTGCCGGCCCGCGACAGTGCAGGACGCCGCCCACTCGGGCTCGCGCCGGGAACGCTCGTAGCCCAGCTCGGGCAGGTCGTGACGGGCGAACGCGGGAAACCGCCCGGCGGGCAGTTCACCGTAACCGCCGCTAGCCAGGCCGTCGAAATCCTGCACGAGCCCGGTGATGCTGTTCACGAGCCCGTCGAGGTCGGTGGAGTGACGGCGCATCAGGGTGTCGGCCCCCTGCAGGAGCGACCAGGGCACGCTGAGGCCGAGCTCGATCGCACCGCCACGTGTCCACAGCCCGTCGTCCGGGTCGGACCAGGTGATCATCGGCGCGATGGCCTTCAGCTCCGGTGGCTTCGACAGCGCCGCCATCCACTGGGTGTTGCCGAAGTAGCTGCCGCCGATCATGCCGACGGAGCCGTTCGAGCCGGGGAGGGCGGCGGCCCACCGTACGGTGTCGTAACCGTCGCTCTCCTCATACGTGAACGGCTCCCACTCGCCCTCGGAGGCGAACCGGCCACGAGTGTCCTGTAGGACCACCATGAAGCCGTGCCTGGCCGCCGCCAGAGGATCGAGTACGACGCCCATCATGGGCGTCTGCTTGCCGTACGGCAGCCGGCTCAGCAGCACCGGCCACGGTCCCGTACCGCCGGGCCGGTAGACATCCGCGCACAGCACCGTGCCGTCACGCATCTCTACCGGAACGTCGAACTCGATCTGGATCTCCGCCATGTGCCGCTCCATTACGTCTTACGTCTGCATGTCTTTTTGCTTGCGGGGTGCATGAGTGCGGGCAGGCGTCAGCCGGCCAGCTGGTTCATCTTGCGGATCTGCTTGTCGAAAACCTGGGCGGGAGCGAAGCGGCGCAGTATGCGCGCGCGTCCGGCCAGGGGCCCGGCGGTGTAGCGGAGCTTCGGCTTCGGGGCGGTCGCTGCCGCGACGATCGCCTGGGCGACGGCGGTGGGGGCGTCGCCGCCCCTGACGGCCTCCGCCATCACGCGGTCGACGGTGAGTCGCTGCTTCGCGTAGGCGTGCAGGGGGGTGTCGGGCTTCGTGCTGTTGGCCTCGAATCCCGTCCTGGTGTAGGCGGGTTCGACGAGGAGCGCCCGTATGCCGTGGTCGCGGACCTCGTGGTCCAGGGATTCGGTGTAGCCCTCGATCGCGTGCTTGGAGGCGGCGTAGGCGGCCATGTAGGGCTGGGGCAGGAACCCGAGTACGGACGAGATGTTGATGATGCGCCCGCGTCGCTGGGCGCGCATGTGCGGCAGGACCTCGTTCACCATGCGCATGACCCCGAAGACATTGGTGTCGAACATGCCCTGGGCCCGCGCGAGGGAGGTTTCCTCTGCCGCACCCATCGAGCCGACGCCGGCGTTGTTGACCAGGACGTCGATCCGCCCGAACCGCTCACTCACCTCCTGGACCACCGCGGTGACCGAGGTTTCGCTGACCACGTCGAGGTCGAGGAACGTCACACCGCCGAGCGGGGTGACGCGTGAGGTGTCGCGGCCTGTTCCGACCACGTCGAGACCCGCTGCGACCAGTGCGAGCGCGGTTTCCCTGCCTATGCCGGAGGACGCACCCGTTACGAGTGCCACCGGCCGATCTGTCGTCATCATGAATGCCCTACTCGTCGGAAACTGATCAGTTTCTTACCACAGTAAACCGATCGGTTTCCATGTGCAAGCTCAAACGCCAACTCGATCCGGGCCGCGCCACCGTCTGCACGCTGCGGCCGATCGGGCTGCGCGGCGACTGCGGCGTCGCGCCCAAGGTGGGGCGGAGCGCTGTTGGTGACGCGTGGCAGACAGGAGCCCGGCGCATGGCGGTCGGCCGCCACAAGGGCCCTGCGGACCATCGCCCGGTCAGGCGCCTTGCCGGCGGAAGCGCACCGACCGGCGCCTGCCGCAATGACGGCATCGCCAGGATCAGTGCGCAGGAGAGACGTCAAAGCGTCGTCCGCGCAGCGGCCGCCGGGTTCGCACTCAAGGGCTACTACGGCACCTCCGCCGAGGCGATCGCCAAACGCGTCGGCGTCACGCAGCCGTACCTCTTCCGGCTCTTCCCGGGCAAAAAGGCGATCTTCGTCGCCGCCTTGGTCTGGAGCCTGGAGCGCACCCGCCTGGCTTTCGAGCAGGCGACCGAGGGGATGCGACAGAGGGCAGGCCCTGGGCGCGCCATGGCGGGGGCGTACGCGCGGCTGATCTCGACGCGCCCCGAAGCGCCCCTGATGCAGATGCAGGGATACGCCGTCGTCGCGGCCGCTGCGGCAGAGGGCGATGACGGGACGGGCGGGCTCGTCCGGGCCGGCTGGATGCGACTGTGCGAAACCGTGCACCTGTCGCTGGGTGCCGATGCTCACGCGACCACGAGGTTCTTTGCTCGCGGCATGCTCGGCAACACTCTTACGGCCGTCGGGTTTCCCTCCGATTGCGGGGAGCGGGGGCGTGAGGCCATGGGCGCTGCTTCGGCTGCCGGAGTCGCGCATCAACCCGAAAGAGCGCATCGGTCGCCGATCCTGCTCGAAGACGGAGCGGATCAGTGCATGTCTGCCGAATCGAGCAGGGTGGTCACAGTGGGCGCGATGAGCCCGGTCAGATTGTCGGCACCGATCCCCGCGCGGGCGCTGGCACCGTCGAAGACCAGGATGAGCTGCCGGGCAAGCAGGTCGGGGTTGCTCGCCCCACCCCGTTCGGCCTCGGAACGGAAAAAGGCCGTCAGGTTTGCTTTGATCTGGTGGGCCACCCGGCTCGCGGGGTGGGCCTGATCCTTGAGCTCGATCTGCACAGCCAGATACCGGCAGCCCTGGAAGTCGGGCGCCCCTGCCTGCGACTCCACCCGCTCGAAGACGTGCAGGATCCGCTCGCGGGGTGACCGGCCGTCGTCCGCCGCCGGCAGGAGCCCGGCCGCGAAGGCGGAGGCGCGCTCCTTCAGGCTCACTGCCAGGAGTTCGTCCTTGCTCTCGAACAGCTGGTACATGGAGCGCTTCGACACTCCCGCCGCCTTGCACAGCGCCTCGACGCCGATGCTGACGCCGTCTTGGTAGGTGAGCGTGGCTGCTGCCTCCAGCAGCCGCTCCCGGGAACTTGGCTTCATTTCGGTGGTCATACCGCGAGGTTAACTCGAATAGGACGAAATTGAAACCGATCGGTTTCCATGGGGTGTCGAGGAGGCGCCCGCCGCCGGGCGGACACCTGCAGGCCGTCCAGAGGCTCGGCGACGGTCTTGGGGAAGAGGCCGTCGCCGAGCCCTGATGGTGCACGCGCCTCTCGTCCCCACGGGGGCGACGTACACCGGGGTCACTCCGAGTTATGGCCCGGCCTCGGGTGAGCTGCCTTCCGCTACGCCGGGGCAGCGGTCTTCTCGGGCTCCGTCCCGGCGGGGATGCGGTGCAGCCCCTTGCGGTCGTACCAGCCGGTCATGCCGAAACCGAAGAGGGCGGCTGCCGCGAGACCGACGGCCATCATGACCCAGCCCCGGCTCAGGCCGGCGTCGGCCTGGGCGTCGTAGTAGAGGATCGAGCGGATGCCGCCGGTGATCTGCCGCAGCGGTTCGAACTCCGCCAGGAAGCGGTAGAAGCCGGGCAGCGCCTGGATCGGCGTGGTGGCGTTGGCCGTCGGCACCGCCATCCCGATGAAGACCAGCGTGACCACCAACATGCCGGGCGTGCCGAAGACGGCGAGCAGGCTGAGCGCACCGATCCCGGAGACCGCGATGGCGCACACCGAGAACAGCCACAGCAGGGGCAGATGGGCGGCGTGCATCCCCATGAGGCCGACCGCGCCCACCATCACCAGGCTCCCCATCAGCAGCGACAGCCCGGCCATGAGGGTGCTGCTGACGGCGAGGGTCTGCACCCGCGTCGCCCGGATCAGTGGGCGGTGCAGGCGCAGCGGACCCATGTCGTTGTGGGTGTAGCCGAGGGCGTGGTCCACCTGGCCGCTGATGACGTTGGCGGAGAGCATGCCGCAGACCACGAGGACCAGGGCGTAGTAGAACGCCGTCAGGCCCAAGCCGCTGTGCGAGTCGAGGGGATGGCCGTCCTCGACGGTGACGGCAGCCGGGTCGACCAGGAGGATGCGTGCCGCGGCGGGCAGTTCCGCCTGCCTGGTCCCGCTCTGGGCGGTCAGTTCCTTGCCCACCTGGAGCGAGGCGCTCTCGGCCGCCTGCGTCGTCACCGCCCGGGCCAGACTGGAGCCCACACTGCCGGCGGACTGGTTGGTCAGCACCGTAAGCGTCGGACGGGTCGGGGTCCCGGCGGTCGCGGCGCCGGTGAGTGCGGTGGTGGCGGAGGTGAAGTCGGCGGGGACGACGAGCGCGCCGTACAGCTTGCCCTTGCCGAGTTCCGCCTTCATCTCCTTCTCGTCCATCACCTTCCAGTCGATCTTGTCCCCGCCCGCGGTGGACTTCTTGATCGACTCGGTGATCCGAGCCCCCAGGTTGACCTGCTCGCCGCCGACAGTGGCCCCCTTGTCGGCGTTGACCAGGCCGACGGGCAGATTCTTCATGTGATCGACGGGATCGACGTTGGCCCCGACGTAGAACACTGTGAACAGCAGCGCGAGGACGCCCGTGATGACGCCGTTGGCGATCCACAGGGGTTTGGCGCGCAGGACGCGGAACGGGTGAATCCCACTCATGACTTACTCCGGTCTCGGACAACACACTTATATCCGGAGGAGGGCGGACAGCTTCATTGCGGTCCGGTGACCCTCGGAACGTTCCACCTCGGCACCCACGGCCGTCGACGCGGAACCGGGGACGCAACACCCCGCCTGGACTCCGACTGGTGAAACCGGCCGGTTTCAAGCTCATGGTAAACCGATCAGTTTACAGATTCCAAGTCGAGGCGCCGGCTCATATCCCAGTAGCGCCAGGAAGCCGCTTGCCGGCGCCACCTCTGTCGTCGGGTCGCTTCGAGTCGCGAGTGGAGCGGTCCAGGTCGAGCGAGCGCTTCAGGTCGCGCGAGCGGTCCAGGTCCGTCGCGCCGAACGCGGCCGTCGGGGCCGCCCCGCCCGGCAGTCGCCTTAGCGGCTCCCGGTGACCTGCCGGCTTCAGATGATGGCCTCGAAACTCAGCGTCGGCCACAGCGCAAGCGCCTGCCCCGCCTCAGGAGGGTGTGCGCGTTGGCGCCGGCTCGGCTGTCACGGCGTCGGCTAAGAACTGCCGGTACTCGACGAACCTGCAAGTCGTGATCGACGCCAACAGCCGCCTGGTGGTGGCGATCGGCCTGCCGTTGCCCGGCAGCCGTGACGACTGCCGGGCATTCGCCGAGTCCGACATCGACCGGGTCTGCCGCGGCACGCCGACCATTGCCGACGGCGGATACCAGGGCACCGGTCTGCTCATCCCACATCGCAAGACGACGAGGTCAGCTACAGCTCAGCCCGCAGCAGGAGGCAGGGAATGCCGTCCAACGCCGGGCACGAGCCCGGGTGGAACACCCCCGGCGGCACCGGCGCAGCGCAGTGTCCCCGCGCAGCGGCAGCCGCCCGCAGGTGCGCCTTTCGCCCTTTGAACAGCAGGCCCGCAGCGTGCCCGCAGCCGCGCGATGTCCGCAGCGCGATGTCGGCAACCCCGGGCCCAGTGGCGCCCGCAGGAGCGCGCGCACCACCGACAGATGCATCACAAGTGCGCGATTTACGCGTTCGGGTCCCAGTCCGCGAGCTGCTCCATCGGCTCGGTGTCGCCGGTGATCTCCAGGCCGTCGAGCGGGACGCGCGCGTAGAAGTAGAGGACCAGTTCGCTCGCTGCGCCTCGGATCGCCATGTCGCCCGGCTCCGCGTCGGCGGCGAGGTCGTCGCATCGGACGCCGTCGGCGTTGAGGGTCAGGCGCCAGGAGCGGCCCTCGGTCGTGTGCAGGTCGATGGTTGCTGGTTTGTACGGCCAGGGGACGGTCGTCGCCGAGACGGTCGTCAGGAACTCGTCGACGCCCTCGACCGCGACGTCCGTCGGCAGCGGCTGTGCGGCGCCCTGGATGAGCTGGGCGTCGTAGGTGTGGACGGCGATCTCCTGGATCTGGTGCCGGGCCACGGCTCCGCTGGTCTCTGGGGCCTGCGAGCGGCCCCACCAGGTCCAGCAGCCGCGGTCCGGGCCGGCCTCGCGCATCGCGTCGAGCATGAGCTCGGTCGACTCGGCGAGCCAGGCGTCCAGGGCTTCGTGGTCGCGGGGCGCGGTCGGGGCGCCCTTCGGGTCCGTCCTCGCCGGGGGCTCAGCGCCCGGGCCCGCCGCGACGATGGCGGCCTGACGGCGGCGGCCGTCACCGAGGTGTTGCGCCAGTTCACGCAGCGTCCAGTCCGGGCAGGTCGGGACCTGGACGTCGAGGTCGGGGGCGGACGCGATCGCAGCGCGGAACGCGGCCGAGCGGTCTTCGATCAGCCGCAGGACCTCGGGGAACTCCAAGATGTTTTGCACGGCGGTTGTGTATCACGGCGCTCCGACCGCCGGGTAGCGAATTTGTCGGACGAACGCTTCGACGCCGGGCGCAGCGCCGGCGCCGAAGCCGTCCTGAAAATCCGCTCACTGCTCGCCTACAGCGACTTCGACCGCTCCTGGACCTGCCAACTGGCCCCAGAGCACCAGCGCAACCACCAGGCCCACTCCCAACTCGCTGCTTGACCTACGTAGTCACTCCCAGCAATCCGCACCGAAGGTCGATGTCAGCGGCCTGAGTAGTGTGTGCGGCCCGGTGGAGGGAAACGCCGCCTCCCGGCCCCGGTGGGACGGGGACTACCGCAGCGCCCCCTCCGCCCTGTCGGCCCGGAACCGGACCAGCCCGTCGTCGGAACCCACCCGTCGGAAGCCGGCCTTCTCCAGCACTCGGGCCGAGGCCGGGTTGGAGGGTTCGATGTCGGCACAGACGGTGTGGACGCCCGGCGCGGCGAGGGCGAACGCGGTCAGGGCCCGGGTGGCCTCGGCGGCGTATCCGCGTCCGCGGCGGGTGGCCACGACGCCGTAGCCGAGCTCGAGCCGGCCGTCGGCGGGCGGCCAGAACAGGCCGATCGAGCCGACGGCCAGGCCGCTTTCACGCTCGATGATCAGGCGGTGGCCGTACTCGCCGAGCCACTGGGGGTGCCCGGCGAGCAGGCCGGCGATGGCCTGGTCGCCCTCCGCGGGAAAGTCCTCGGCCCAGTGGCCGAGCCGCGTCCCGTGCGCGACGGCCTCGATCTCGGCGGTGGACCACGTCCGCAGGACGAGGCGATCGGTCAGCAGGTCTGCGTGCGGGGACGGGGGAAGGTCTGCGTGCGGGGACGGGGGAAGCGAAGACATGTGGGACTCCTGGTCGTCGATACGACCCGGACCACGCGTCAGCGAGGCGCGGACCGGACAAGGGCATGCGGAACACGGCCCACGGCAGCCATATTCATCAACCCCCTTGCCCACACGGTGATCACACGCTTCTCGCGCGGTGCGACGCTATCCACGCCCCCGCGGCCGAGGCAACTCCTTTTCCGTGCGGCCACGATCAACACTACGAACTGGTAACAGGCGGCAACCGAAAGGGGAGTTGGCATGGTCTAGTCAGCCATGAAGATCTCTTTCCTGCTGCACAACGCCTACGGGATCGGAGGCACGATCACCACCACCTTCAACCTGGCGCAGGCACTGGCCGAGCGGCACGACGTGGAGATCGTGTCCGTGCTGCGGCACCGGGAGCACCCGAACTTCACCTTGGATCCGAGGGTGCGGCTGCGACCACTGGTGGACCTCAGGCAGGAGAAGGAGCATCCCTTACACCTGCGCCCGGCGAAGGTGTTCCCCCGAGCCGAGTACCGCTACCAGCAGTACAGCGAGCTGACGGACCAGCGGATCGGTGAGTGCCTCGCCACGATCGACGCCGACGTGGTGATCGGCACCCGCCCCGGGCTCAACGTGCACCTCGCGCTCCAGGCCCCGGCACACGTCGGACGCATCGGTCAGGAGCACCTGACTCTGGACAACCACCCGCCACGGCTGCGCAACACGCTGCGCCGGGCGTACCGCCGCCTCGACGTGATCACCACGGTGACCGAGGCGGACGCCGCCGCCTACCGACGCAAGATGACGCTTCCCGGCGTCCGCGTGGAGGCGCTCCCGAACAGCGTGCCCGACCCCGTGCTCCCGGCCGCGGACAGCACCGCGAAGGTGATCGTCGCGGCGGGCCGACTCGTGCCGGTGAAACGCTACGACCTGCTCATATCCGCCTTCGCCGCGGTCGCCGCCGAGCACCCCGACTGGCAGCTGAGGATCTACGGCAAGGGCGAGGAACACGATCGGCTGCGGAGGCTCGTCGACGAACTCGGGCTGTGGAACAACGTCTTCCTGATGGGCGCCGCGGCCCCCATGGAGGCGGAGTGGGTCAAGGGATCCATCGGTGCGGCCGCCTCCAACTTCGAGCCGTTCGGCATGACGATCGTGGAGGCGATGCGCTGCGGCCTGCCGGTGGTGAGCACCGACTGCCCCTACGGGCCGGGCGAGATCATCGACGACGGGGTCGACGGCCGCCTCGTGCCCGTGGGAGACCGCGACGCGCTGGGCGCGGCGCTGCTGGAACTGGTCCGAGACGACGAGCGCCGCCGTCGTATGGGCCGCAAGGCCCTTCAGAACGCGCGGCGGTTCGCCCCCGGCCCCGTGCTCGAACAGGCCGAACGGCTTCTCGGCGAGGCGGTCTCGGTGAGAACGGCCGGCCGGCCGGCCGCACAGGAACGCGCCCGCGCCCGCCGCGCCCTGGTCAGCCAGGGCTTCGCCGCCCGCGACGCCGCGTTCACCGCGGCCAGCGGGGCGCTGCGCATCGTACGGAAGGGACAGCGGTGAGCACGGAGCAACACGGTGCACCCCCACGCGTCGGCTGCGTGGTCGACGCGGACGGCCGGATCACCTTCGACCTCCCGCCGGACCCGGCCGAAGGACGGCAGCAGGTGCTGCTGCGGCTGCGCCCCAAGAAGGGACAGCCCGAGCAGACCCTCCACCTCCTCGATCCGGAGCCCGCGGACGACGGGTACCGACGCGCCGTCCTCGGCCCGCGGACCGTCCTCGCCGAAGGCCGCTGGGACGTGTACCTCCTCGACGGGCCGGGGTCCGAGCGGCAGCGACTGCGGCCGGGGCCGCGCGACACCCGGGCCCTGGTCGACGGACACCTCCGCGACCGGCAGTCACCTCTAGCCGTCCGCATCCCCTACGCCACCAAGGACGGCTACCTCGCGGTACGGGCATGGCTGCGGCCCGCGCACGCGGAGGCCCACACCGTCGACCTCACGGACCGGTCGATGACGGTCGGCGCACGCCTGCACGGCGCGTCCCTCCAGGAGGGAGCCGTCGTACGGCTGCGCCCGCGCGGCGGCAGCGGCACCGAACACACCGTGGAGCCTCGGCCCGCCGACGACGGCCGCGGTCTCTCCTTCACGGTCGACTACGCGGAGCTGGCCGCCGGGACGGGGGCGGCGAGCGGGGTCTGGGACGTCTTCGTCCAGCCGGCGGCGCAGGCGTCCGCCATCAGGGTCGGCCGCCTTCTGGACGATGTGGCGGACCGCAAGGAAGTGTTCGTCTACCCCGGCGTCACGGTCGGCGGCGTCGTCATGAGTCCCTACTACACCGTCGACAACGACCTCTCCGTGAAGGCCGAGAAGAGCGGCTGAGGGACCGGACGAACGCGGATCACCCCCACCGGGGATCACCCTCACCGGGGATCACCTCACCGGTGATCACCCCCACCGCGGGGGTGATCACCGGTGTGCGGGAGGTCACGTGACGGTGGAGCCGGGGGAGACGATCCTGGCCCTCTTCGGTTCCCGCCGCCTCCGGGCCTGCCAGGCGGGATCACGCGCCTGCCCGGGCCCTCCGGTCGCTGACCGGACGGAAGGCCCATGCCATCGTCGGCTCCATCACGCCCCGGAAGACCCGCCGCACGGGCCCCGTGCACAGCACGGTCACCATCGCACCGGCGACGAGGGTGACGGCGATCTTGCCGAGCGGCTCGCGAGTCCAGTCGAGGTGGGACCAGTGCCAGTGGTTGGCGGCCTGGATGACGAAGCCGTGCAACAGATAGCCGTAGAGCGTGCCCGCGCCCAGCGAGGTGAACCACGTCCGCCGCCCCGGCACCCAGGCGAGGAAACAGGCGACCAGCGTCAGCGAACACCCGAAGACGGCCAGCGTCATGAGGGGCCCGTACCAGGCGGGTACGCCGAGGTCCTCCGCGGCGGCCCGGTGGAAGAACCAGGCGTAGCCCGTGCGCGGGACCGACCAGTACGCCACGAGGAGAGCGCAGGCGAGGACCGGCACGGACAGGACACGTGCCTCGCGGCGCCGCACCAGCCGGAAGTGCTCCGGCTTCAGGCACAGACCGAGCACGAAGTAGGGCAGGAACTGCAGGGCCCGCTGCAGGTCGAGGTCCTTGCCGATGGACGGCGACAGCGTCGCCAGCGCCGCGACGCCCAGGGCCAGGGGCAGCGGATGGCGCACGCTCTTCCACAGGGGGGTGGTCAGCCGCCAGATGAACAGCGCCGCCAGGAACCAGGTCAGATACAGGGGGTCCAACAGGCTGACCGGGCGGTCCGGGACGTTGTCGGTCCACCGCGTGAACACGGTGTACGCCGTCTCGAAGACGACATACGGGACGACGACGCCGGTGACCAGCCGTTTGATCTTCTCCGGGCTCGCGTCGAAGCCGCGCGAGAAGTACCCCGAGATGATGATGAACGCCGGCATGTGGAAGGCGTAGACGATCGTGTAGAGCGTGGTGACGGTACGGCTGTCGGAGCGCAGGGGCTCCCAGGCGTGACCCATCGCCACCAGCACGATCGCCAGGTACTTGGCGTTGTCGAAGAAGGAGTCGCGCTGCTTCGCCCGTCCCGGCACCGAGCGTGCCGCAGCCGCCGTCCCGAGCACCACCGGGCCGTCGGCGGTCGTGCCACGCGGGGGTTGCGCCGTCACCTGGTCGTGCACGGCCTGCGTGGTTTCGCTCACCAGAGCCCCCACGCATCCTGGGGGGAACGCGTACGGAGGTATACGCGTCTTACGAAAGTTGCGGCTGTGGTGGGGGAGAGCGGCATTCCAGCCGCCTGACCACTTCCGGCGGACGTAAACCTGTCTCTTGCGACGGTCTGTGCGGCGGCCGGCGATGTCGGTGGGCCGGGCTAGCGTGTCGGCAGACAGAACCGACTGACCGAGCAGGGGCGGACCATGACCACACTCGACAACCGGCCGAACACCGCGCTCCTCGTCGTCGACGTGCAGCAAGGCGTCGTCGAAGAGGCCCACGAGCGCGACGCGGTCGTGGCGAACATCGCGGGCCTGGTCGACAAGGCGCGCAGAGATCGGATCCCCGTCGTCTGGGTGCGGCATTCCGACGCGCAGCTCGTGAAGGGGAGCGAGGAGTGGGAGATAGTCCCCGAACTCACCCCGGGCATCGGCGAGCCGGTCATCGAGAAGAACTACGGCGACTCCTTCGAGGACACCATTCTCGAGACCGTGCTGTCGGGCCTGGGGGTCGGGCGACTCGTCATCGTGGGCGCCGAGAGTGACGCGTGCATCCGCTCGACGCTGCACGGCGCGTTCGTCAGGGGGTACGACGCCACGCTGGTCGGTGACGCCCACACGACCGGGGACCAGACGGCCTGGGGAGCGCCGCCCCCGGCCCAGGTCATCGCGCACACGAACCTGTACTGGACCTACCAGACGGCACCGGGACGGACGGCCGGGACGGTGGACGCCGCGCACGTCGACTTCGGCCGCACTCTCTGAAGCCACCGGCTCCGTACACCGCCGGGTGCACGGAGCCGGCGCCGCTGCCGGGACTTCGGCAGCGGCGCCGCCGTCCGGTCAGGCCCGCAGCGGGTTGGCCCGTGCCGCCGCCATCAGGTACCAGGCGGTGGCGCCGGTGTGCCGGTAGGGGTAGTAGCCGAACCCGAAGCCGGTGTCGATCGGACTGCTGGCGGAGACGATTCCGCTGTTCGGGGCGATCGCCTCGCCTCCGACGGTCTGACCGCCGCCGAGGAGGTCCTGCGCCCGCTCGATGGAGGCGATCAGCCGCCGTGCGTGTGCCTGGTCGCCGCGGGTGCTGCGGTCGCGCAGGGCGAGCGCCAGGTGGGCCGTCCCCTCGAACCAGACGCCGTTGCGGTCGGGCTTGGGCTGGCCGTCGGCGATCGGGGCGTCCTCGTTCGCCAGGAGGCTGGCGGAGCTGAAGGTGACGCCCTCGTAGGACTGGCCCGCGGGCACCGTGCTGTTGCGTCGCTCGGCCGTGTCCAGGACGGCCAGTTCGCTCGTGGCCCAGTCGAGGGAGCGGGAATGGGCGGGGGAGGAGAGGGCGAGCTGGGTCCAGGTCTGGGTGTCCTCGGGAATCGGTGACCTGTTGACCGTCACACCGTCGTTGGTGCCGGTGTAGAAGAAGCCGCCGTCGGGCTCCCACATCCTCCTGACGAAGGCCCCGGCTCGCGCGCGCCGCTCCAGCCAGCCCCGGTTTCCGGTGAGCCGGGCGAGCTGCCCGAAGAGGGCGATCAGGTCGGTGTTGTGCTCGGTGGAGGTGAAGGGCAGCTTCTCGTCGGCTCCGTCGACCCCGAACTTGTAACCGCCCAGGGGCTCGTCGGTACGGCCGACGCGCTCGATCCACTCACCGATCCGTACGGCGCCGGCGAGGAAGCGGCGCTTTCCGGTCCGGCGGGCGAGCGCGGCGAGGGCGATGCCGGCCCAGGCCATGTCCCCGACGGCCGTGCCGGTGAACCCGAACTGCGTGCCCACGTTGGCCGATCCGTCCGCCCGCACGAAGCCGTCCGGCTGCGGCGAACCGTCGTAGAAGGTGTACGGCCCCACGTTGTAGGCCTGGCGCAGCCTCCCGTCGTCGTACGCGGGGTCGTGGGCCTGGGCGTAGAGCAGCGCGTCTCCGAGGGTCACGGCTCTGGCGCGGCCGTCGTCGGTGCGGGAGGAGAGGTGGGCCAGGACGGCGAGGGCGTTGTCGTAGGTGAACGCCGTGCTGAACAGGCCGGCCTGGTCGGTGTAGCTCTGCGTCAGGCGGATGCTGCCATGCTCCGGATAGGCGTCCATGGCGGCGGCGAGGAAGGCGCGCGCCCTGCGCTGGGCGGTGGCCGACCCGCCGCCGGACGGGCGATCCGCCGCCAGGGCCGGGCCGGTACCGGCCGAGGTGAGGACGGCGGCGCCGACACCGAGGCCCGTCCCGATGAGCGCACGGCGGCTGAATCCCGGGCCTTGGCTGCCGGTCATTGGACTCCTCGAAGGTGTGAACACGATGCGGGGGACATGGAGGCGCGGCTCGTCTTGAGAGCGCTCTCAAGCGAGTGCGCTCATTGTGCTGTTACGCGTGAGTCCGGTCAACGCCTCTGTCATGCACGCCAATTGGGGACGAAATTGGGGACGAAGAGGAGGGGCGCTGGACGCCCGACAGGTCAGGCGGACTGCCGGGCGCGCCTGAAGTCCCGCGCCGGGCCGCTGGACGCGCGCGGGTTCCGGCCCCGCCGGGTCGGGCCCCAGGGTTCGAAGGCCGGGATCACCGTCATGAAGAGGTAGGCGGACAGAGGGACGGCCGGCCTCGAACAGGACGTCACCGGCGTCCGGCAGTGCCTCCCCCGCGGCGACGGCCGAGACCGCGGAGTTCACGCCGGGGCGCAGTGCGAACACGGTCGCCGCGGTGGTGGCCAGGGTGAGCCAGAACTTCGTGTGGACCCATCGGTGCCTCGCCGGCCCCCACGGGGTGCCCAGGGCCGGCAACAGGCCGCCGAGCAGGGTGAGGAACGCGAGAGGTGGCAGCAGCCAGTCGGCGAAGGGCTTCATGGCTCTCACCGAGGCCTCCACGGTCACGGCGGACCCGGTGGTGGCCGCGGTGGCTCCGAGCGCGAGCAGCCCGAGGGTGAGCCCGAGCCATCCGGCCGAGGCGGCGACATGGACGACGAGTGGGGCCCGGCGTGCGGGGCGGCTGAGTTTCACCCGCACCACGGTGCCGGGTGGGAGCGGCGCGGGCGTCCGGCGGCGGGAGTGACCCTGCGTACTCGGTTGGGCGTACTCGGCGCGAGCGCGTCTCATCGGCGTTCGCCGCCGACCATCCTCACCCTAATGGATCAAATAGGTTCTTATACTCAAATAGACACAAACCTGACGGAGTGGTCGATGCCCCACAAGCGCGCAACGGATGACGGTGACGAACTGCTGGCCAGGCTCGGGACGCTGACCGCGCAGGCGCGTGAGCGAGCCGAGCTCCAGCGGTCCCTCGTCGAGCTGGCCGTCGCCCTGCAGCGCGGCATGCTGCCCGGAGACATGCCCACCGCCCCCGGATTCCACCTGGCCGTCCAGTACGCACCCGCCTTCCACGGGCTCAACGTGGGAGGCGACTGGTACGACGCCTTCCGGATGCCCGACGGGTGCATCGGCCTGTCCATCGGCGACGTACAGGGGCACAACATCGAGGCCGCCGCCTTCATGGGGCAGGTCCGGGTCGGGCTGCGCGCGCTGGCCTCCGTCACGAGCGAGCCGGGCGAGCTGCTGTCCCGGACGAACGAGCTGCTCCTGTCCCTCGGCACCGATCTGTTCGCGACCTGCACCTTCATGCGGCTCGACCCGTCCACCGGGGTCCTGGAGAGCGCCCGGGCGGGCCACATCCCCTGCGTCTGGGCCACCGCGGACGGGAGGTCCGGGATCGCCGAGGACGAAGGGGGTCCGCCGCTGGGGGTCCAGCAGGGCCAGGAGTACCCGGTGACCCGCTACCGGCTCAGCACGGGCGGCGTGTTCGTCCTGCTGACCGACGGTGTGGTGGAGGGGCCGTCACTGAGCGTGGACGAGGGACTCGAGCAGGTCGTGAAGCTTGCCGGGGTCGCCGCCGTCGCGGGCCTGGACGCCGGCGCGCTCGCCGCCTCCGTGATCAAGGGTGCCGAGCGGGTCGGACACGAGGACGACGCGGCCGTACTGGTCGTCGGGCACGACGCCCCCGACGTACGACGGTAGGAGGCGCGCCCCGGCTCTCGGCTCGCCGTACCGGCGGCAGCGGTATCTGATGGCTGCTGTGGTGGGTATCCAGGATCTGCGTCGACCGGGCCTCCTCGCCCTCCAGACGCTGGCGGTCGCCGCGTGCTACTTCGCGGCGGGGCGGCTGGGTCTCATGCGGCAGCTCGTGGTCCAGGGCGCCGTGGTCACACCCATTTGGCCGCCCACGGGCGTCGCGGTCGCGAGCCTGTTGATCTTCGGGATGCGCTCCCTGCTCGGCATCACCCTCGGCGTGCTCCTCGTGGTCATGTCGATCACCACGCTCCAGCCCGCCGTGATCGGCACACTGGTCGGCAACACCGCGGCTCCCGTCTGCGCGTATCTCATGCTGCGCAGGGTGGGGTTCAGGACGGACCTCAGCCGATTGCGGGACGGCGTCGCGCTGGTGTTCCTCGCGGCCCTGACCAGCATGCTGATCAGCGCGACCGCCGGCGTCGGTCTCCTGGTCCTGCTGGACAAGATCGACGCGTCCAGCTTCTGGCCCGTCTGGCTGGCCTGGTGGGTGGGCGACGCGATGGGCGTCCTGATCGTCACCCCCATCCTGCTCCTGCTGCGGACGGCACGGCGCCCCGAGAACCTGTCCCGGTGGACGGAGGCGTCGGGCCTGGCCCTCATCGCCTGCGCTCTCGTACCGCTGGCCGCCTACAGCAGCATCAGCCTGCTGTTCCTGGTCTATCCGCTGCTGATCCTGGCCGCCCTGCGGTTCCAGCTGGCGGGCAGCATCCTGTGCGCTCTCTTCGCCTCCACCGCGGCCACCGTCGCGGCGACGGACGAGACCGGTCCGTTCGCGCGGCTGACCCAGGTGGAGGTGATGATCAAGCTCCAGGCCTTCAACGGTTCCATGGCGCTGACGGCGCTGCTGCTGTCGGCCGTCATCACCGAGCAGCGCAACACCAGACGCTCGGTGGAACAGGCGTGCCAGGACCTGGCCGAGGTCCTGGAGCACCTCACCGCGGGTGACACCCCGCGCGGCCGGCCGTCGAAGGGCGCGGAGGGGGTGCGTCACCCGCCGGCGGGGGAGTGACCCCGCCGCCCGTGGAGGCGCCCGGTCAGTGATCGCCGCGCGAAGCCGACCCGTGCGACTCGAAGCAGGCATAGACGATCTTGCCGTGCGGGCAGGGGCGGACCTGCCAGGTGTCGGCCAGCGCGTCGACGAGCAGCATCCCCCGCCCCCCGACCTGCTCGGTGCTCGGCGAGCGCGGAGTCGGCATCCGGGAAGAGGTGTCGTGAACACTCACGTGCAGGCACCTCTGGTCCCAGGTCAGTACGACCTGCGCGCCGCTGTGGGCGTGCTTGTGGGCGTTGGTGACGAGCTCGGAGACGGTCAACAGGACGGCGTCCACCGTATCCGGCGCCGACTCCGTCCAGCCCAGCGACGCGAGATGGTCACGCACCCAGTCACGCGCGGACTTGATGCTGCTGTCCAGTGGCAGCGAACGCGCCCACCCCACCGCCCGAAGCGAAGAATCACTCACCTGTGCCTCCCTGCCGATCGCTTCCGGCACAGGTACCCGCGCTCCGGGTGTTGACGCGGCGGGTCACCGGCGCGGGTGATGTCTCCGCACGGGCGGCGGCTCCCCCGACTGCCGCGGCTCGCCGACGCCACGGCTCCCGGCGACCGGAGGGACCACCGACCGGAAGGACCGCCGACCGGATGGACCGCCGACGGGATGGACCGCCGACGGGATGGACCGACGGCGGAGACCGACGGTGGAGACCGACCGCGGGAAGGGCCGACGGCGGGGGCCGGCGGCGGGAAACACGGACGGCCGGAAGCACGGACGGCGGGAAGCACGGACGGCGGGAAGCACGGACGGCCGGAAGCACGGACGGCGGGAAGGACCGGCGACCGGAAGGACAGACGGCGGCGGGGGTGCCGGGGCCGGACGGGCGGAGCACCATGGAGTCATGGACAGTCGCAGCCCGGTGGGAGAGGCGCGTTCACTGGCCGACGTCAGCGCACCGGGGCGCGTGGCCGGCCCCGAGGAGGGCATCAGCCACGAGGAACTCGCCCTCGCCGCCCGCAACCACGGCCTGCCACTGGAAGCCCTGCGCTACGACGTGACCCCACCGGGCCTCCACTACGTGCTGGTCCACTACGACATCCCGCTCACCGATGCCGACACCTGGACCCTCACGGTCGGCGGCCGCGTCCGTACGCCACTCACCCTCGACCTGGCCGCCTTGCGCTCCCTCCCCTCCGTCACCCACCGCGTGACCATGGAGTGCGCGGGCAACGGCCGGGCCCGGCTCACCCCACGCCCCGTGAGCCAGCCCTGGTTGGTCGAGGCGGTCGGCACGGCGGACTGGACAGGCGTTCCCCTGCGGACGCTCCTCGCCGAGGCCGGGGTGGAGCCGGACGCCGTCGACACGGTCTTCACGGGCGCCGACCACGGCGTGGAACGCGGCGTGGAGCAGGACTACCAACGAGCACTGCCGCTCGCGGACGCCACGGCCGAGGCTCCCGAGGTCCTGGTGGCGTACGCGATGAACGGCGCCCCGCTGCCTCCGCAGCACGGACACCCGCTCCGCCTGGTGGCCCCCGGCTGGTACGGCATGGCACACGTGAAGTGGCTGCGTGACATCACGCTGACCGCCACCCCGTTCACCGGGTTCCAGCAGACGGTGGCGTACCGCTACCGCCAGTCTGCGGACGACCCGGGCGCCCCGGTCACCCGGATCGCGCCGCGAGCCCTGATGATCCCGCCGGGCTTTCCCGACTTCATGTCCCGCACCCGGGTCGTACGGCCGGGACCGCTGCGGCTGGAGGGCAGGGCCTGGTCGGGCCGCGCACCGGTCACCGGGGTGGAGGTCAGTACGGACGACGGCGACTCCTGGGCGGGCGCGGAGCTCTCCCCGCCGGACGGCGGTGTGTGGTCGTGGCGGCACTGGCACGTGACCTGGACGGCGACCCCCGGCCCGCACACCCTGACGGCCCGCGCGACGGACGCAGAAGGCGCCTCTCAGCCACTCGCCCAGCCGTGGAACCGCGGTGGTTTCGGCAACAACCTGGTTCAGCGCGTCCCGGTGGTCTGCCTGTAGCCACGGGCCGGGCCGACGAGCCGAGTCGGCGTCAGCCGGCCGGCCGGCTCGTCGGCTGTCGGGTCGTCAGCCACAGGCTCGCGCCCGGTGCGAGGACGGCTTCGCGTGGTCGGCGGAAGCCGAGAGGGCGCAGCTGGTCCATGTGACGGGCGCTGACCGTGATCGCGACGGCGGCGGCGTGCTCGGCGTCGACGACACGCAGCCCCGGAGCCAGCAGGTCGCCGACCACGGTGTGGTCCCAGGCGTCCGGGTCGTCCGACGCGCACGTCGCCACGACCGTCCAGTGCGGCTCGTCGGGCCTCCCGGCTGCCCGCAGAGCCGCCGGCAGCACCGGGTGTCCCGGGAGGCCGGTGTCGAGCTCGCGGGAGAGGAGGGTGGTGAGGCGGATGTCGGGCGGGCCCGAGCCGGTGCCGGGCGGCAGCCAGACGGCGGCCGCCAGGAGCGTGCCGTCCCGGCGCTCGGCCACCCACACCTGGCCCTCTTCGAGGGCGTGGTGGGCCAGCATCAGCCGCATGGCTCGCTGCGTCTGCTCCCAGTCCGCCGCCACGTCCTCCAGGCCCGGGACCGGCGGCCGGGAGGAGACCGGGGTCGGAGCGAACAGGCGCACCACCGCGGGTACGTCCACCAGTTCCGCCGCGCGCACCACGGCCTCCGGGGTCAGCTGAAGAAGCGTCATGTCGGTGTTCTGCCTTTCACACGGCCCGGCGTGTGCCGGTGACGTCGACGGTGAGGGGGTGCGGTGGTCCGGTGGGCGGCGGACCGGACCGCAGGAGCTGGGCGGGGCGCATGCCCGGCACGGCGCCCGGCACGGTCAGGACGCGCGGCTGGTGGTGCCCTACGCGCCGCCGGTCCCGACGGCCGGGAACCGGCGGACGGTTCTGCTCGTGCTGGGGGCGGCTGAGCAGGACCACGCCGCGGACGGCCGCCGCGGCACCGGCGAGCGCGAGCAGGGTGCCCGTACCGCCGTACCGGAAACCCTCGCCGAGCAGGCCGATGCCGATGGCGGACGCGGTGACGGGGTTGAGGAGGGTGAGCAGGGCGAGGGGGCCGCCCAGCCCGCTGCGGTACGCCTTCTGGGAGAGCAGCAGCCCGGCCACGGCGAACGTCACGGTCAGGGCGGCCACCAGGGCCACACTCCAGGAGAGTGCCGGCCCGATCGCGAGTTTCTGAGCCAGCGTGGAACCGAGCCCGGAGGTGACGCCGGAGGCCGCCGCGAGGGCGAGGCCGCCCAGGTCGGAGCGGTGCGAGGCGAAACGGACCAGAACCGTGACGAGCCCGGCGGCGGCGAGTGCGACCGCGAGGATCTCGGTGGTGGCCAGGGTGTCGTCCGGCGCGCTGCCCGAGGCGGTGACGGTCAGCAGCGCGGTCAGCCCGGCGAGGGTGAGGGCCACGCCGTGCCACTGGGTGCCAGACGTCCGACGGCGGGCGACCAGCGAGCCCAGCGGGACCGCGACCACGAGACTCAGCGCGCCGAGCGGCTGTACCAGGGTGAGCGGCCCGTACCGCAGGGCGACCACGTGCAGCAGGGCGCCCGTGGCGTTGAGGAGCACGGACCACCACCACGAGCCGCGGGCCAGCGCGCCGCGCACGCTTCCGGTGTCCGCGGCGGTCCGTTCCTGGACCACCGCGGCCGTGGCGTAGCTGATCGCGGAGACCAGGGAGAGCGCGACGGCCACGACCACCGGCGAGGCCGCCATCAGGCGGTCCGCGCGGCGGTCGGGGTGCTGCTGCGGCGGCTGGACACGAGCCGACTCCCATCAATACGAAACGGTTTCGTACTCGTACGCTACGGGGGGCCCGATCGAAACGCAAGCGTTTCTTTAAACGAGAGGCCTGGGATGGGCCGGATGTCCGGCTCCCCGCGTCGGGGCCGCCATCAGGTCAGTTGTCCCGGACTCTTGACTCGGAATCCGTCAGTCGCGATCCTCATCGCATATCTTGCGCCGGTCATGACAATCCCGCCTCGGAATTTCCCGACGGCCGGTTCCTCGACCGCGCCGACCCGCCGATCGAGGGACGTGGGTAGTGACCATGGCCGGACGCCCGTACCGCAGACGCAAAGACGTGACCGTGGTGTCGCTGCTCCTCCTCGTGCTGGCGATGGCCCTCGGCCCCACGCCGAGTTCGGCCGCCGGCACCGACTGGTGGGTGCCGACCGCGCGCCCGGCGCCGGACTCCCAGATCAACGTCACCGGTGAGCCGTTCAAGGGCACCAACGCGGCGGGCGAGGTACGCGGCTTCGTCGACGCGCACAACCACCTGATGGCCAACGAGGCCTTCGGCGGACGGCTGATCTGCGGCAAAACCTTCTCCGAGGCGGGCATCGCGGACGCGCTCAAGGACTGTCCCGAGCACTACCCGGACGGTTCACTCGCGATCTTCGACTACATCACCAACGGCGGTGACGGCAAGCACGATCCGGACGGCTGGCCCACCTTCGAGGACTGGCCCGCGCACGACTCCCTGACCCACCAGCAGAACTACTACGCCTGGGTGGAGCGGGCCTGGCGCGGCGGCCAGCGGGTGCTGGTCAACGACCTCGTCACCAACGGCGTGATCTGCTCGGTGTACCCCTTCAAGGACCGCAGCTGCGACGAGATGACGTCGATCAGGCTGCAGGCGAAGCTGACGTACGACCTGCAGGCCCACATCGACAAGATGTACGGCGGTCCCGGCAAGGGCTGGTTCCGGATCGTCCTCGACAGCGAGCAGGCCCGCCAGGTGATCGAGCAGGGCAAGCTGGCGGTCATCCTGGGTGTGGAGACGTCGGAGCCGTTCGGCTGCAAGCAGGTTCTGGACATCGCCCAGTGCAGCAAGGCCGACATCGACGCCGGACTGGACGAGCTGTACGGGCTGGGCGTGCGCAGCATGTTCCTGTGCCACAAGTTCGACAACGCGCTGTGCGGTGTCCGCTTCGACGAGGAGGGACTCGGAACGGCCATCAACGTCGGGCAGTTCCTGTCGACCGGCACCTTCTGGAAGACGGAGAAGTGCACGGGCCCCCAGCACGACAACCCCATCGGCGGCGCGGCGTCCGCGGCGGAGAAGGACCTCCCGAGCGGCGTGGAGGTCCCCTCGTACGACGAGAACGCCCAGTGCAACGTGCGCGGGCTGACCGATCTCGGTGAGTACGCGGTGCGCGGCATGATGAAGCGCAAGATGATGCTGGAGATCGACCACATGAGCGTCAAGGCCACCGGCCGGGTGCTCGACATCTTCGAGGCCGCCTCGTATCCCGGCGTGCTGTCCTCGCACAGCTGGATGGACCTCAACTGGACCGAGCGGGTCTACGGCCTCGGCGGCTTCGTCGCCCAGTACATGCACGGCTCCGAGGGCTTCTCCGCGGAGGCGAAGCGTACCGACGCCCTGCGCGACAAGTACGACGTCGGCTACGGCTACGGCACGGACATGAACGGCGTCGGCGGCTGGCCGGCCCCGCGCGGCGCGGACACCGCCAACCCCGTCACCTACCCCTACCGCAGCGTCGACGGCGGCTCCGTCATCGACCGGCAGACCACGGGTGAACGCACCTGGGACCTCAACACCGACGGGGCGGCGCACTACGGGCTGGTCCCGGACTGGATCGAGGACATCCGGCTGGTGGGCGGCCAGGACGTCGTCGACGACCTCTTCCGCGGCGCCGAGTCCTACCTCGACACCTGGGGCGCCTCCGAGCGGCACCGGGCAGGCGTCAACCTCGCCAAGAACGCTCCGGCCGCCGCCAGTTCGTCGGAGTCGAACCCGTTCACCAGCTACGCACCCGGCCGGGCCGTGGACGGCGACGACGGCACCCGCTGGGCCAGCGACTGGAGCGACGACCAGTGGCTGCGGATCGACCTGGGCTCCACCAACCTGGTCGGGAAGGTCACCCTCGACTGGGAGCGCGCGTACGGCAGGTCGTACCGGGTGGAGCTCTCCACGGACGGCGCGACCTGGCAGACCGCATGGTCCACCACCTCCGGCGACGGCGGCCTGGACACCGCCACGTTCACCGGTACGCCCGCCCGCTACGTCCGCGTCCACGGCCTGGACCGCGGCACCGACTGGGGATACTCGCTGTACGAGGTCGGGGTCCACAGCAGCTGACGGAAGGCCTCCACGAGCACGAGGGACACGCACATGGCACGGATGCCGTCGGCCGAACGGCGCCGCCAGTTGACCGAAGCGGCGATCAGGGCGATGGCCCGGGACGGCGTCGCCAAGACGACGACCCGTTCCATCGCCGCCGAGGCGGGCGTGTCCCTCAGCGTCTTCCACTACTGCTTCGACTCCAAGCAGGCCCTGATCGAATCCGTCATCACCACGATCACCGACCACTCGGTGAGTCTGGTGCGGGGTGCCATCCGTCCCAGGGCCACGCTCGAGGAGACCGTCCGGGCCGGCTTCCAGGCGTACTGGGACCACGTCCGCGCCCACCCCGACGAGCACATGCTCACCTACGAACTCACCCAGTACGCCCTGCGAAGACCGGGGTTCGAGCACCTGGCCCGACGTCAGTACGAGCTCTACGCCGACACCTACGCCGACCTCATCGACCACCTGTGCCGGACCATGGCGCTGCGACTGCGCGTTCCCGTCCCCGTGCTGGCCCACTACCTGGCCGCCATGACCGACGGCCTGACCCTCAACTACCTGGTACTCGGCGACGAAGCCGTCTGGAACGACATCCTCGACACCGTCACCGCCCACATCGGCGGCCTCGTCGAGGGCGGCACGGGAGAACGCGGGTGACGGTGGCGGCACCGGCACCGGCTGCGCGCCGCACGAGGCGGGTGGTGCGTGGGGCTCCCGAAGTGAGGCGGGGGACATGAGAGCGGTCGTCGTGGGGGCGGGCATCGGGGGACTGGCGGCCACGCTGAGTCTGCGGCGTGCCGGATGCGAGGTCACCCTCGTCGAGCAGGCGTCGAAGTTCGCCGAGGTCGGTGCCGGGATCCAGCTCGCGCCCAACGCCACCCGGGTGCTGCGACAACTGGGAGTTCTGGACGCGGTAGCCGAACTCGCCGTCCGACCCGGCCACTTGAGTTTCCACACGTGGTCCGACGGCGCCGAGATCTGCCGTCACCGGCTGGGGCGCGAGGCCGAGGACGCGTTCGGGGCGCCCTACCTGCAGGTCCACCGGGCCGATCTGCACCGGGCGCTGGCCGCTGTGGTCCCGCCGTCCTCGGTGCGCCTGGACACCGCCGTGGTGGGGATCGACCAGGACGACGAGTCCGCCTGGGTGACGACGGCGACCGGCGAGCGCCTGGACGCGGACCTGGTCGTGGCCGCGGACGGGGTGAGGTCCGCGGCCCGGCGGTGGCTCTTCGGCGCCGACGAGGCGCTGTTCTCGAACACCGCCGCCTACCGGGCGCTGCTGCCGTCCGACCAGGTGTCGGACCTGGACCTGCCGGACTACGGCGTCTGGCTCGGACCGGACCGCCACTTCGTCAACTACCGGGTACGCCGCGGGGAACTGCTCAACGTCGTGGCCGTGGTCCGGGCCGAGGCCGCACCGGAGTCGTGGACCGCCCGCGCCGAACCCGGCGAGCAACTGCGCCAGTTCGACGGCTGGGACCCCCGCGTGCTCGGCGTCCTCGAACGCGCGGGGCGGATGTACCGCTACGGCCTCCACACCCGCGCCCCGCTGACACGGTGGAACGTCGGGCGCGTGACCCTGCTGGGCGACAGCGCCCACGCGATGGTGCCGTTCCAGGCCCAGGGCGCGGCACAGGCCCTTCTCGACGCGGCCGTGCTCGGCGACACCCTGACGGGCGCGGTACCGGCGGACGTGCCCGAAGCACTCCACCGGTACGTGCGCCGGCGCCTGCCGACCGCCACCGGCGTGCAGGCCGGTTCCGCCCGGGCGGGCGAGGACTTCCACCTGCCGGACGGGCCCGAGGCCAGGGCGCGCGACGCCCGCATGGCGGCCTTCGCCGCCGAGAACGCGTTCGGTCCGCAGGCGTCCGGGTGGACGGTCGACGTCCTCGACGAGCCGACGTCGTGAACTGCCTACCGGCGTAGTTCGAAGGAGATGTGCGCGGACAGCGAGCGCAGGAGATCGGCGGCGTCGAAGATCTCGCCGGCGGAGGCGACACCGACGGTCCGGGTCCGCCCGGTGAGGATGCGGTGGACCGCTTCCACCGCGAGCGGCGCGCTGACGGCGTAGATGTCCTGGCCTCGCGCCACAGCCCTACGCTCCTGCCCGCCGGACCGTACGACGACGTCCACGAGGAAGGTCTGCTCCGACCGCCCGTCCTCGTCGACCGCGGCCGGCGCCGGCGTGTCGGGGGCCGACAGCTCCTGGGCCGCCTCGACCGCCATGTACGTGCGCACCTCGGGGACGGACAGGTGGCTGGGGATGGTGACGACGTCGGCCATGGTGAACTCGCCGACGACCGCCCGGCTGCCCATGGGCTCGGGGAAGGGCCACTGGACGACGGGCAGGTCGTCCTTGTGGTGCTCCAACTGCCCCTTCGTGTAGCGGAGACGCAGCCCGCCCCGCCGCTCCTGGGAGACCGTGCCCGCGGCGCGTGTCCCGGCGGTGGGGTGCCAGCCGCTCAGCCCGTACGCGATGTGCGCCTCGTCTGCCGTGGTCCACTCACCCATCGCGGCGGTGGCCAACAGGTCGCCGAGACCGCCGTAGAAGGCCATCGCGGGGACGATCACCGCTCCCGCGGCCCGGGCGCGATCGGCGAAGTGCGCGAACGTGTCGAGGTTGGCCTCGATCTCGGCCGCCACGTCCACATACGGGATGCCGGCCCGCAACGCCGCCTCGATCAGGGGCGCTGCTGTCGTGGCGAACGGCCCGGCGCAGTTGATCACAGCCGCCGTACCGGCCAGGGCGCGGTCGAGCGCGGCGGGGTCGTCTACCGACGCCGGCCGAACATCGAGGCCCGGAAGGGACGCCGCGAACGCCTCCAGCTTGCCGCTGTCACGACCGGAGAGCACCGGGACGAACCCGCGCTCCCGCAGCTGCGCCACCACGAACCGGCCGGTGTGCCCGTACGCGCCGTACACCGCTACCGCTTGTGCCGTTCCCATGAGTTCTCCCCGTACTCGAGTGATCCACTGAGAACATCCTGTCCTGTGCGGCGCACCACGACGAGAGTCTGGAACGCCATGCCCCGTACAATTCCAGACATGGGCTCTGTCGCGCTGGCCGTCACCGAGGGAATGCTCCACTTCGAACTGTCCGTGGCCTACGAGGTGTTCGACGCCGCTCCGGACGGTGTGACCGTCCCCTGGTACGACCTGGAGGTCTGCGGTACGGACGCCGTGCGGGTCGGCCGGTTCCAGTTGGAGCCCGATCACGCGCTCGACCGGCTCCGGCACGCCGACACCGTGATCGTCCCCGGCTGGGCGGACATCGACGTGGAGCCGCCCGCCGACCTGGTCGCCGCAGTGCGGGCCGCCCACGAGGCGGGCGCGCGGGTGGCCTCCCTCTGCACCGGCGCGTTCGTGCTGGCCGCCGCCGGCCTGCTGGACGGCAGACGCGCCACCACGCACTGGGCGCACACCGACGTCCTGGCCGCTCGTTACCCCCGGGTGGAGGTCGATCCGGACGTCCTCTACGTGGACAACGGCAGCGTGCTCACCTCCGCCGGCAAGGCCGCGGCCCTGGACCTGTGCCTGCACCTCGTCCGTCTCGACCACGGCTCGTCGGTCGCCAACGCGGTCGCCCGCCGCCTGGTCGTCCCGCCGCACCGGGCCGGAGGCCAGGCCCAGTTCGTCACCGCCCCGGTGCCCGTGCGGGACAACCATCCGCTCGAGGCCCTGCTGCCCTGGGTGATCGAACGCCTCGACGAGCCGCTGACCGTGGAGGACCTCGCCCGCCAGGCGCGGCTGAGCTCGCGCCATCTGGGCCGCCACTTCAGGGCCGCCACCGGCACCACCCCGCTGCAGTGGCTGCTGACCCAACGCATCCGCCGCGCCCAGGAGCTGTTGGAGACCACCGACGGCAGCATCGACGCCATCGCGGCCGCCACCGGCATGGGTACCGCCACCACACTGCGTCGGCACTTCAACCGCACGGTCGGCGTGCCCCCGGACACCTACCGCCGCACCTTCCGAACGCGACCCCTCGGGCGACGTTTCTTCATCTGATCCTACGAAGTTGTCGCGGGGCGGGTTACGGTCAGGCGCGTGAGCTGATAGGAAACCTTCCTAACGAATCAGGTCTGGACCAACTCCCCACCCCCCACCCCCACTTGGAGTTTCCGTGGACCCCGAGACAACAGCTCACCCTCACCCCTCCCGTCGCGGCGTCCTCGCCGCGCTCGGCGCGCTGACCTCCGCCGCCGCCATAGGCGTCCCGCATGTCGCGGCGGCCTCCGCGGCCGGACCAGGCCTCGACGACCCGGCGAAGAAGGAGATCGCCATGAAGCTGGTGTCGAGCGCGGAGAACTCCACGCTCGACTGGAAGGCCCAGTACCAGTACATCGAGGACATCGGCGACGGCCGCGGCTACACCGCCGGCATCATCGGCTTCTGCTCCGGCACCGGCGACATGCTCGACCTGGTGGAGCTCTACGCCGACCGCAGGCCCGGCAACGTACTCGCCACGTACCTGCCGGCGCTGCGCCGGGTCGACGGCACCGACTCGCACGACGGGCTCGACCCCTACTTCACCAGGGACTGGCGCAGGGCCGCCCAGGACGCGGTGTTCCAGCAGGCGCAGAACGACGAGCGCGACCGCGTCTACTTCAACCCCGCCGTCAGGCAGGGCAAGGCGGACGGCCTGCGGGTCCTGGGGCAGTTCGCCTACTACGACGCCATCGTCATGCACGGCGACGGCGGCGACTCCGCCAGTTTCGGCAACATCCGCAGGCGTGCCCTGCGCACGGCCAGGCCGCCGGCGCAGGGCGGCAACGAGACGGCGTACCTCCACGCCTTCCTCGACGCCCGCGTGTGGGCGATGAAGCAGGAGGAGGCGCACAGCGACACCAGCCGGGTCGACACCGCGCAGCGCGTCTTCCTGCGCCAGGGCAACCTCGACCTGAATCCGCCGCTGGACTGGAAGGTGTACGGGGACAGCTTCCACATCGGCTGATCCGCAGGGCACACGCGCTAGCCGGCCCGCAGATACGGCCGGAGGGGTCCCGGCGGCACCGTCACCGGGACCCCTCCGTGGGGCGGGGTCGTCCTCACCGCACCCGGGGCAGGCCCGTCACGGACATCATCAGGGAGTACAGCGAGGTCGTCGCCGTGATGAACAGGCGGTTGTTCTTCGGGCCGCCGAAGGCGATGTTGGAGACCGGCTCGGGCACGTGCAGCCTCCCGATGAGCGTGCCGTCGGGGTGGTAGCAGTGCACGCCGTCGTCGAGCGCGGCGACCCACAGCCGGCCTTCGTCGTCGAAGCGGATGTTGTCGTAGTCGCCGCCGGTGCACTCGGCGAAGACCTTGCCGCCCGAAAGGCCGCCGTCCTCGCGCACGTCGAAGACGCGGATCTGGCCGGCCCGCGTGTCGGCCACGTACAACCGGCGTTCGTCCGGCGAGAACACCAGCCCGTTGGGCCCGCCGAAACCGTCCGCGACCCGCCGCACCCCGCCGGTCACCGGGTCGATCCGGTAGACGTCACAGCTGCCGATCTCGCTCTCCGCGCGGTGCCCCTCGTAGTCGCTGGTGATCCCGAAGTCCGGGTCCGTGAACCAGACCGAGCCGTCGGAGCGTACGACCGCGTCGTTCGGGCTGTTGAAGCGTTTGCCCTCGAAGCGGTCGGCGAGCACGGTCACCCGGCCGTCCGGTTCGGTGCGGGTGACCCGGCGATTGCCCTGCTCACAGCTCACCAGCCGGCCCTCGCGGTCCAGGGTGTTGCCGTTGACGTGCCCCGCCGGCGAGCGGAAGACCCCGGTCGTGCCGGTCATCTCGTCCCACCGCAGCAGGCGGTCGTTGGGAATGTCGCTCCAGATCAACTGACGCCAGGCGGGCAGATAGAGCGGCCCCTCGGCCCAACGGCAGTCGTCATGCAGGCGCTCGAGCCGTGCGTCGCCGTTGGCGCACCTTCCGGTGCGGAAGCGCTCGTCCAGAACCTCGTACAGATTGTTGAGCAGCTTGCCGGACATGGACAACCCCTCATCAGGTTCAGTCGAATGACGTTCGGTATGATCATAGTGTGCCCGAACCGGTTAGGGTGGGGAACATGGGGATGGTCAATGGGACGGTGGACGACGTCGACAGGGCGCTGATCGCCCAGCTCCAGCGTGACGCCACACAGGCCTACGCGGTGCTGGGCAAGGCCGTCGGTCTGTCGGCCGCGGCGGCCCACGACCGCGTCCGCAAGCTCCGCGAACGCGGCGTCATCCGCCACACCACCGTGGATGTCGACCCCGCCGCCCTCGGGCGGGGCGTACTCGCCTTCGTCATGGTCGACTCGTCGGCCTGGATGGGGGAGGCGAGCGCCTCCTTCGCCGCCATTCCGGAGATTCAGGAAGCCCACGTCATCGCGGGCGCCGCCGCGGTCCTCGTCAAGGTCCGCACGGCCACCACGGAGCAGTTGCAGGACGTCCTGCGGCGGCTCTACGCGATCGAGGGCGTGAGCGGGACACAGGCGACGATCGTGCTGGACACCTTCTTCGAGCGGCCGGTCAGCACCGACTGACGCCGCCGGGTGCCGGGACGCACCCCATCGTGAAACGGCATGCCGAAAGGGGCACTTCGCATCGTGAACTTCTCGTCCATCTACCAGCACGGCTTCGCACGGGTCGCCGCGTGCACCGGTCACGCGGCCATCGCCGATCCGTCGGCCAACGCGGAGGCCGTGCTGCGGCAGGGGCGCCGATGCGCGCAGGAGGGGGTCGCCGTCGCCGTCTTCCCCGAACTCTGCCTTACCGGCTACTCGATCGAGGACCTGCTGCTGCAGGACGCCGTGCTCGACGAGGTCGAGACGGCGCTCCAGACCGTGGTGTCCGGATCGGCGGACCTGCTGCCGGTGCTCGTCGTCGGCGCCCCGCTGCGCCACCGCCAGGGCGTCTACAACTGCGCGGTGATCGTGCACCGCGGACGGATCCTCGGCGTCGCCCCCAAGTCCTACCTGCCGAACTACCGCGAGTTCTACGAGCGGCGCCAGCTCACCGCGGGCGACGACGAGCGCGGCGGGACGATCCGGGTCGGCGGCACCGACGTGCCGTTCGGCACCGACCTGCTCTTCACCGCGGACGACGTGCCCAGCCTGGTGCTGCACGTGGAGATCTGTGAGGACATGTGGGTGCCGGTGCCTCCGAGCGCCGAGGCGGCGCTGGCCGGGGCGACCGTCCTGGCCAACCTCTCGGGCAGCCCGATCACCGTCGGCCGGGCCGACGACCGGCGGCTGCTGTGCCGCTCGGCGTCCTCACGCTGCCTCGCCGCGTACGTCTACGCGGCGGCCGGTCTGGGCGAGTCGACCACCGACCTGTCCTGGGACGGCCAGACCATGATCTACGAGAACGGCGTCCTGCTGGCGGAGACCGAGCGCTTCCCGCAGGACGACCAGTACGCGGTGGCCGACGTCGACCTCGACCTGCTGCGGCAGGAGCGGCAGCGGATGGGCACGTTCGACGAGAACCGCCGGACCCACGCCGCGCGCACCGGTGACTTCCGGCGCGTGTCGTTCCGGCTCGACGCGCCCACGACCGACCTCGGACTGCGTCGCCGCGTCGAGCGCTTCCCGTTCGTGCCGGCCGACCCCGCGCGCCTGGCCCAGGACTGCTACGAGGCCTACAACATCCAGGTCGCGGGTCTGCAGCGGCGCCTGTCCGCGATCGGCGGCCCGAAGGTCGTCATCGGGGTGTCGGGCGGCCTCGACTCCACGCACGCGCTGATCGTCGCCGCCAAGGCCATGGACCGCGCGGGCCGCCCGCGCAGCGACATCCTGGCCTTCACGCTGCCCGGCTTCGCCACCGGCGAGCACACCAAGGGCAACGCCCACAAGCTGATGCGTTCCCTCGGCGTCACCGCGACCGAACTCGACATCACCCCGACCGCGCGGCTCATGCTCCAGGAGATCGGTCACCCCTTCTCCTCCGGTGAGCCGGTGTACGACGTGACCTTCGAGAACGTGCAGGCCGGACTGCGCACCGACTACCTGTTCCGGCTGGCCAACCAGCGCGGCGGCATCGTGCTCGGCACCGGTGACCTGTCCGAACTGGCCCTCGGCTGGTGCACGTACGGCGTCGGCGACCAGATGAGCCACTACAACGTCAACTCCGGCGTGCCCAAGACCCTCATCCAGCACCTCATCCGATGGGTCATCAGCAGCAACCAGTTCGACGAGGAGACCGACGAGACACTGGCCGCGATCCTCGACACGGAGATCAGTCCGGAGCTCGTGCCGGGCGAGGAACTGCAGTCCACCGAGTCCAAGATCGGGCCCTACGCGCTGCACGACTTCACGCTCTTCCACATCCTGCGGTACGGCTTCCGGCCGTCCAAGATCGGCTTCCTGGCCTGGCACGCCTGGCGCGAGAAGGACGCCGGCGCATGGCCGCCCGGATTCCCCGAGGCCGAGCGGACTGCGTACGAACTGCCGGAGATCTGGCACTGGCTGGAGTACTTCTGCCGCCGTTTCTTCGGGTTCGCGCAGTTCAAGCGCTCCGCCATGCCTAACGGGCCGAAGGTGCTCGCCGGCGGCTCCCTCTCGCCCCGTGGCGACTGGCGCGCACCGTCCGACAGCACGGCGGACACCTGGCTGCGCGACCTGGCCCGCTGGGACGTGCCGCGCGCCGGAGAGTAGCCGGTGCTCCGGCCCGTCCGGCCCGTCCGACCAGGTGCGGTGCGGCCACACCACCGCGGTGTCGAGTGCGGTGCGGTAGGCGGACGGGCCGGAACACGGGGACGCCGAGACGGGGAGCTGCCCCTGAGTGTCCGAGCAACAGGTGGCGTGTGCCGTCGTAGCACGTGACCTGAGTGTCCGAGGAACAGGTGGCGTGTGCCGCCGTAGCCGCGCGGGCCCGGCTCGCCGCGGGCGAGGGCGACGCGGCGATCGATCCGCGCGAGCGTCTCCGTGGGCGGCGCCGCTGCGGGAGCCGGCGGCGGGCCGGCTCGAGCCCCGGGCGGCCGCGCACCATGGTCAGACCCACCTCAAGTGCCTCCACCGGAAGCCGGCGGCGAACCGGCGAGGCGACGCGGTGCACCGCGCGCGAGCTCCGGCCGTTGTGACTCGCCCCTGGCGGGTGAGGCGCAGACGACGCTTCCGGGATGCACTGGGAGTGGCGGACGCAAGCGGACCGGCCGCTGCCGGCCGCGCCCGCCGACGGCCCGGGTCGACTCGGCGAGGTGGACACCATGACTCATTGGCGGGCTCTGATCGTCCTGGGCACGGCCCAGTTCCTGATGGTCCTGGACACGTCCGTCATGAACGTCTCCATCAGCCAGCTCGTCGAGGACTTCGACACCGAGGTCACCGCCATCCAGGCCGTCATCACCCTGTACGCGCTGGTCATGGCGGCCTTCATGATCATCGGGGGCCGGTTCGGCGACGTACTGGGACGAAGGCGCCTCTTCCTGCTCGGGCTCGGCGTCTACGCCATCGGGTCGGCCCTGACCGCAATGGCTCCCACACTGTGGGTGCTCGCACTGGGCTGGTCGGTCATCGAGGGACTCGGGGCCGCGATGGTGCTGCCGGCGATGGCGGCCCTCGTCGCCGAGTCCTACCGGGGGCGGGACCGGGCCGTCGCCTACGGAGTCATCGGCGGACTGGCCGGGGCGGGGATCGCGGTGGGCCCGCTGCTGGGCGGCTGGGTCACCACGTACCTGACCTGGCGGCTGGTCTTCGCCGGTGAGGTCGTGGTCGTCCTGGTCGTTCTGCTCTTCCGCCGGGTGATCACGGAGACCCCCCGGACCGGTCCCCGCCCTCAGCTCGACGGTGTAGGCGCCGCGCTCTCGGCGGGCGGTCTGGCGCTGGGCGTCCTCGGAGTGCTGCAGAGCAGCACCTGGGGGTGGGTGCAGCCCCGCAACCCGCCCTTCACCGTCTTCGGGTTCGCGCCGACGCTGTTCGTCATCGGCGCGGGAATCGCCGTACTGGCCGTCTTCGTGCGCTGGGAACACCACCGGGAGGCGCGCGGCACCGATCCCCTCGTCCACCTGCCCCTGCTGCGCAAGCCCACCCTGCGCTCCGGCCTGCTGGCGTTGCTCTGCCAGAACCTCATCCTGCTCGGCCTGTTCTTCACCATCCCGCTGTACCTGCAGGTGGTTCAGGGATTCGACGCCTTCCAGACGGGGCTGCGTCTGCTCCCCGTGTCCGTCACCATGCTCGCGGCCTCCATGTGTGCCGCACCGCTGGCGCGGGTCGCGGGGCCGCGCCGGGTGGTCCGCATCGGTCTGCTGACCCTGGCCGCGGCCATCGTGTGGCTGCTGGCCACCATCGACCCGGTCATCGACGACGGGCAGTTCGCCGGAGCCATGGCCCTGCTCGGGGTGGGCATGGGCCTGCTCGCCTCGCAGCTCGGCAACGTCGTGCAGTCGAGCGTGGGCGAGGCGGAGCGCAGCGAGGTCGGCGGGCTCCAGTTCACGGCGCAGAACCTCGGCTCCGCCCTGGGCACCGCGCTCATCGGATCGCTGCTCATCGGTTCCCTGGCCCACGCCTTCACCACGCAGGTGGAGGACGACGCGCGGCTGTCGGAGGAAGCCCGCCGGCAGACGAGTGTCGCCCTCGAAGCCGGGATCAGCTTCGTCCCCACCGACCAGGTACGTGCGGCGGCCGAGCGCGCGGGACTCCCACCGTCCGAGGTCGACGCCCTGGTCGACTCCTACGCGTCGGCGCAGCTGGACGGGTTGAAGGCGGCGATCCTCGCCGCCGGGGGCATCACGCTGGCCGCCTTCGTCGTCACCCCGCACCTGCCGACCGGACGGACAGCCCGAAAGGGGCAGGCCGACACCGCCGCCCCCGCCGACGCGCCCGGCCCGAACCACTGAACCCGCGAGGCGGCCTCAGGGCCCGCGCCCCGGCCCGGCCAACCGGACACCCGGAGCCCCGCAGTGCCGAGCGCCGGTGGCGTGCCGACCGCACCGGTGGTGTCCACGCAACGTGCTCGCGGGTCGTCGTGCCGCACGTGTGCCGAACGCGGTATCACCTCCGCAGGGTGAGGCCCGACGGCGTGCCGGGACGGAGGATCGAGCCGAGAGGCACAGCCCGCCTGCCCACGCCACCCCGGGGGAGAGCAGCTGATGCGCTACGAGATCCGCGTCGAGGGCCAGATGTCGGAGACACTTGCGGCCGCCTTCCCGGAACTTGACCACGTGATCATGTCCGGTCAGACCGTCCTGTTCGGGCCGGTCGTCGACGAGGCGCATCTGTACGGGCTGCTCGCCCGCTGTCGGTCGCTGGGACTTAGGGTCCTGGAGATGCGCCAGCCGCCGCGGTGATCCGAGGGGACGGCGGAAGGCTTTCGGCGCAGACCCCGCCGGAGCGGGCGACAGCGCCGAGCGCCTCGACGAGCGGGTGGCCGGGGTGCTTCGTGGCCACGGCGGTACGTCGCCTGCCTGCCTGTCCGTCGCCGCGGCGTACGCGTACCGCACGGATCACCCGTCAGGGGTGATCCGGAGGTCGGCGACGGGCGGGACGCTGGCCCGGCGAGGTCCCGCACGCCGTTGCCGCCCGTGGTCCGGTAGCGCCCCCTTCGACCTCGCGAGGAGGAGCCATGACCGTGTCGCGTGGTCCGGCACCGCAGGCCGGACCGGACAACTCACCCGAGACGGGTTACGCACCGGCGGACCCCGCGGAGGTGCTGGCGAAACTCGGGCGGTCCTGGACGTGGATCCTCGGCTCGGCCGTCGCCACGCTCGTGCCCGGCATCCTGGTGCTGGTCTGGCCGGAGGGGACGCTGCACGTCGTGGCGGTCCTCGTCGGCCTGTACCTGCTCGTGACCGGGGCGTTCCGGTTCGTCGCGGCCTTCGCGCGCGCAGACCTGGGCGAACGGCTTCCCGGGCTGCTCCTCGCGGTGCTCTACGTCCTGGCCGGGGTGCTGTGCCTGAGGAACCCGTTCCAGACGATCGCCGTGCTGTCACTGATCGTCGGGGTCGTCTGGCTGGTGTCCGGCATCCTCACCCTGTACACGGCGCTCGCCGCCAAGGACCTGCCCCATCGCACGTTCGTCCTGGGTGCCGCGCTGATCGGCATCGTCGCGGGCATCGTGGTGCTGGCCCTGCCGGCCGAGTCGGCCCGGGTACTGACGCGACTGCTCGGGCTGTGGCTCGTGGTGCTCGGTCTGGTCGAGGTGGCGCTCGCCTTCGCGTGGCGGTCCGCACTCGGCAGGGCGGGACAGCGGTCGCCCGGCGGCACCGGGCCGGGCTGAGACGTGGCATGGGCGCACACGCCGTCGCCGTGAGTCACGCGCCGTGGCCGGTGTCAGTCTCACCCTCCGGGGGTGAGGCCCGCCACGCCTTGCCGTGCGCACGCTGAGAACGTCACGGATCGGTTGCTGGGCGGACGCCCGGGACGGAGGAGAGAAATGAGTGGACAGGTGTACCTCGCGTACGACTATCCGCTGCTGAGCGTCTTCTGGTCCATGCTGCTGTTCTTCCTGTGGATCATGTGGTTCGTGCTGCTCTTCCGGATCGTCGTCGACATCTTCCGCGACGACCGACTGAGTGGCTGGGCCAAGGCCGGCTGGCTGGTGTTCGTCATGGTCCTGCCCTTCCTGGGCGTGTTCGTCTACGTGATCGCCCGCGGCAGGAACATGGGCCAACGGGAGGTGGCACAGGCGCGTGAGCAGCAGAAGGCCTTCGACTCCTACATCAGGGAGACGGCCCAGGGCGGCGGACGCCCCAGCAGTGTCGACGAGCTCGCCAGGCTGTCGGAGATCCGTGCCCGTGGCGACATCTCCGACGAGGAGTTCCGGAGAGCGAAGGAACTGGTCCTGAGCGGCGCGGGTCCGTCGGAGGGCGCTGGAGCCCACACGCCCGCCGCCGGTCGCTGAGCACACCGAACGAGAGCGAAACGAGGCAACAGGATGACCGCGACACACACCGGGCACGCGCACACGACCGGTCGGCCCCTGGCCGAAGGCCTCACGGTCTTCGCAGCCGTCATGCTCATGATCGCAGGGGTGCTCGACATCTGCCGGGGCATCATGGCCATCGCCGACGACGAGGTCTTCGTCACGACCCGCAACTACGTGTTCGAGTTCGATCTCACCGGCTGGGGCTGGATCCACCTCATCCTGGGCGCCCTCGCCGTGATCATCGCACTCGGACTGTTCCAGGCCTCGCTGTGGGCCCGGGTCGCCGGCGTGGCCATCGCCGGGCTCATCATCGTCGCCAACTTCCTTTCCCTGCCGTACTACCCGGTCTGGTCGATCGTGATGATCGCCTTCTCGGCGTTCATCATCTGGGCCCTGTGCGTGGTCAAGTCCGACCGGACCGCCGGCCGGCTCGACTGAGCACCGCGCGACCTGTGACGGCGTGAGACCCGCCGGCCGCGGTGTCTCGCGCCCGCGGGATCAGGGCAGGAGCGGAACGGACGGCCCACGGTCTGCGGCGGCGGTCGAGGCCGTACCGCTCCAGGCGGGCATGGTGTCCGGGTTGATGGCGGTGGCCGCCACGGCCTCCCTGGCGGGATCACCGACGGGACCGGACGGCACGAACGGCTTCCGGCGAACCGATCTGCAGGAGCGCCTCGGACACGGCGTCGCGCACCCATTCCCTCTCGTGCCTCAAGACCCGCACCAGCGCGGAAACGGCCGCGTCCGCCTTCAGTGAGCCCAACGACAGCGCGGCTGCCCGGACGACGTTGGGGTCGTCGTCGAGGGCGTCGACCAGGAGCGACACGGCCCGGACGTCAGCCAGGGTGCCGAGCGCCTGCGCGCTGTACATCCGTACGACGAGATCCGTGTCGTGGAGCAGTCGCGCCAGCGTGGCGAGCGTGTCCCCGGGAAACCGGGTCCAGTCGAGCGTCTGGACCGCGGTGCTGCGCACCGTGCCGTCGGGGTCGGCAAGGGCCGGCGCGACGAGTGCCGGGGTGGACGGGGCACCGATGCGCCCCAGCGCTGCGACGGCCTCCCATCGGGTGCGCGCGTTCGGGGCGCTCAATCGCTCGGCAAGCGCCGGCACGGCGGCCGCGTCGCCGATCTTGCCGAGTGCCTCGATCGCGTGCCACTGCCGGACCGCATCAGGGTGCCGGGCCATCTCGACCAGGAACGGGACAGCCGCTGCGGCGGGGCCTCCGATGCCTCCCAGACCGTCCACCGCGGGAAGGGACCCGTCGCGCGCCTCCTGGAGGAGGACGGGCACGGCCGCCGGGTCGCGCACGCCCGCCAACGCCTCCCTGGCGGAGTGCGCCACTCCGTAGCCCGGGTAGGTGGCCGCCTCCCGGAGCGCGGACAGGGCCGGGCTCCCGAGTTTGGCGAGCGCCCCCGCGGCGTGCCTGCTGTCGTAGTAGTCCCCACGTCGCATGACGCGCAGCAACTGCGCGATGGTCTCGTCGAGCGCGGCACCGATGTTGCCCAGCGCATCCGCGGCCGCCGCTCGCACCGTCTCGTTCGAGTCGCTCAGGACGTCCGTGAGGGCGGGCACCGCAGGCCGCGCGAGGCTTCCCATGGCCGCCAGATCGTCCGCCGCGCGGATGCGCTCACGGGCTGATCCGCTCGCCAGTTGACGCTGCGCCGCGTGGAGCTTCGCGTGGGCGGGGGCCACGACCGCCAGGATGCGGTCGATGCCGCGGTCCCAGTCCTCGTACAGGTTGACCCACTGCAGGGAACGCAGTGTCTCCCCGGCGCCGATATCGCGGTCCGGGACCTCGCACTCGTTGAGCAGGACCGGGATGAACCACGCACGTGACGTCGTGCGGCACCGGAGTTCGTCGATGGCCAGCACCAACTCCTCGTTCATGTAGGACCGGCTGCGCTCGTGGTACTCCCGGGAGAAGCAGGCGATGAAGAAGTCTCCGCGCGCGATGGCCTCCCGGATGGCGGTCGCCCACCGGACGCCGGGCGCCAGACGGTCGCGGTCCAGCCAGACGTCGACCTCGAAGGCGCGGAGTGTCCGGGCGAGACGTACGACGGTCGTGCGGTTCTCACCGACGTACGACAGGAACGTCCTGTTCATGCATCCTCCGAAGACCCTGACGGTCGGTCATGAGCCTCAGCGTGACAGTCCCTCGTGTGTACGTCACCACCACCCGCCTCGCGGCTCCGTCCCGCGGTCGCGGCCGCCGATGGTTTGGCATCTGGTCCATACCAAAGTCATGACCTGCTCATCCTTCACTTCTTAAATCACGTACTGAACTAAGCGTCCGCCAGGGCTCGTTACCGCGCTCGTGCCCAGCCCGCGCCGCCAAGGTGGCGGCGCAGAAGAACGGCGGCGGCCGTACGGCGCAGCCGAAGCCGCGTGCGACCCGAGTGGTCCGGCGCGATGGGCGTGAGCCGATGGGGCTCGGTGCTTTGCTTTCCGGTGGCGGCTGTCATGATGTCGTCCCCCTCTGACAGCGCCTCCTGGCCGGCAAGGTCGGCGTCATGACGCAGGGTCATCGGCTCGCCATCGCCGGCGAGCATCACCGCCAGATTTACCGCCTCCCCACGGGACAGTGCCCGTTGCCACACGATCGCAGCCTGCGCGGTGGCGTCTGCGAACGCGCCGGTGAGGCCAGTGACATCGGCGAGATCGGTGAGGTCGGACGGCAGACGGGATCCGGAGCGGGCGACGACTCCGACGTTTCGCTGCCGTCCGCGCCGTCGCGCTGGGTCGGTCCCGGCCGCCCGGACGCCACATTCCGGGCCCGTCGCCCAGGGTTTGAGTCGGCCACTATCTGATTGATCATCATGTTACTTGATTTCTCAAGTAACTTGGGACCAAGCTTTGCTCCGTCTGTGAACTCTTGATTCATGGAGGAACGTCTGTGTCATCCAACCCCCCACTGACCCCGCGCTCGAAAGGGCGCAGACGACTGGCTGTCGGCGCCCTGGTCACCGCGATGTTCGGCCAGTTGCTCACCGGGACCGCCGTCGCCGCCCCCTCGGCCACCACCACCCCGTCGCCCGGGCGCATAGCCTGGGAACCCTGTGAATCGCCCTCCGGCCAAGGCACCTTCGAGTGCGCCACTCTCAAGGTGCCCGTGGACTGGAAGCGGCCACGGGGCGCCACCATCGACCTGGCGCTGGCCCGCCACCTGGCCACCGACCCCCAGCGCCGGATCGGCTCGCTGCTGATCAACCCCGGCGGCCCGGGCGGCTCCGGTGTGGACTTCGCGCTCGATGCTCCCGAAGCCTTCTCGCCCGAACTGCTGGAGCGGTTCGACATCGTGGGCTTCGACCCACGCGGCATCGGCCGCAGCAACCCGGTGATGTGCGACATGGACCTGCTGACGGCCCAGGGGGAGTTGCTCTACCCGGACAGCGACTCCTCCTTCGCCACCCTCCGCGAGGCGAACCGCGCGCTCGGCGAGAGCTGTCGCGACCTCACCGGGCCGCTCGTCGACCACATGGACACCGGCAGTGTCGTCCGCGACATGGACGCGATCCGCGCCGGCCTGGGCGAGCAGCGGATCAGCTACTACGGCGTCTCCTATGGCACCTTGATCGGTCAGCAGTACGCCGAGCGCTACCCGCACCGCGTCCGCGCGATGACCCTCGACTCCAACATGGACCACAGCCTGGGCATGTGGGACTTCCAGAAGACCGAGACCAGGGCGGTGGAGGAGGCGTACGGCCAGTTCGCCGACTGGTGCGCCCGTACGCCGTCCTGCGTGCTCCACGACCAGGACGCCCGCGCCCTGTTCGACTCGCTCTACAAACGCGCGGAGGCCGGTGAACTGGTACTGCCGGGGGACCAGCCCCACACGGTCACCCCCCAGGAGGTCCAGAACCTCATCGTGGGCCCCCTGTACAGGCCGACCACCTGGTTCCAGTTGGCTCAGGATCTCGCCGACCTGGACGCCACAGCCGCGGGGGCGGCACGGTCGCTCCGGAAGTTCGGCGAGCCGACGGAGTTCCCGTTCTTCTCGGTGGTGTGCCAGGACTACGACTTCGACGTGCCCTCGTACGCCACCCTCGCGCGCTTCGAACGCGAACTCGTCCGCCGCGCCCCCGTCACCCGCGTCAGCCCCCTCGGCTGGACGGTCCAGACCGGCTGCCAGGACTGGCCGACCGAGGTGACCAACCCGCCGCGCAGGCTCCACGTCGACGGGACCCCGAAGATCCTCATGACCAACAGCCGTTTCGACCCGGCGACCCCGCACGACTGGGCCTCCAACGCGGCCCGTCAGATCGGCCGCGAGGCGGTGCTCCTCACGTACGACGGTGTCGGCCACGGTACCTACTGGCGAAGCCCGTGCGCGCGGGACGCCATCAACACCTACCTCCTCACCCTGAAGGCCCCCCGCAAGGGCACCCACTGCCCCGCGGTCTGGCCGACCGGGCCCTCCGTCCAGCGGCAGTCGCCGAGCGGCGGTCTCGTCGACCCGCTGCCCGACCTGCCGGGGCCGTACCGGTCAACCGCGTGACGCGGCCTGATCCGATCCGGTCCTGAGCGACGGGCGCGGCCCGACCGTCTTCCTGCCGGGCCGCGCCCCGTGAGCGGGGCCGGGAGCGACGGCCGGAGGTCGAGCCTGGCGGGGCCCAGCTCCGGAAGGTCTGCTGGCCTCCGGCACCGGCATGACTGTTGCCCCTTGGCGAACGGATGAGGAACGGATGATTTGGGGGCAGCAGGGCCCGGGAGGCGCCGTCGGAGACGCTGACGAGAGGTCAGGCCACCGTCCCTCATACTCCAGCCGTAGATCGTGATCTCGATGGTGAGGGGCGCCGAGGCGACAGTCGGACAGCGACGACCATCTGGCCGAGACCGCCCACGCCGTCGGCTCCTTCTCCCTCTACTCGAGTTCACCGAGACGGAGGGCGTCCCTCATCTCACTGAGCTTCGCGGTCGTCGCCGGGGTCTGCTCCTGCGCTTGTTCAGCGAGTCGGAGGGCATCGTCAATCTCGCTGAGCTTCGCCGAGGACAGGACGGCCGCCCGCTCTATCAGGTCGTCCCGTGACACTGTGGTCAGCCACGTGCAAGGGGTGAAGCCTGGACGCGGGAACGCGAGCCGCAGCACGCCTTCGAACGGCACTCCTTCATCGGCGCCCACCATCACTTCGATGCCCAGACCGCTCATGTCGACGCCCGCCGGAGCGACGACCTGCATCACCCGGATCCCGGACGCGTCGTCTCCCGACAGCAGTACGACCAACCTCCGCTCGTCGAACTGGACCCACCAGACTTCGCCACGTTGCACAAGTCCTCCAGACACAGGACGGCGGACAGACGCTGCGCGAGCCTGACGCGCTGTGGAGACGGGTGCGGCCACCGTTGCTCATCGGTGTGCGAAGACTGAAGATCACGCGGTGGCCGCAGGTCACAGCGTAAACCCTGCCCACTGGCAGGAGGCGTTCGAGGGCCTGATGAGCCGGATAGCGGGACGGTTCACGCGGGTCGAATCCCGGCGCCGAGCCCGGAAGTTAATGCTCGGCCTGCTGTCGGACCCGCCGCTCAACAACTGCTGGACCATCGCCGAGTGGGCCGGGGACAGGACCCCGGACGGCATGCAGCACCTGCTCGGGCGGGCCAAGTGTGACGCCGACCAGGTCCGCGACGACGTGGGTGACTACGTGGTGGAGCACCCGCACGCCGACGAGGCGGTGCTGGTGGTCGACGAGACCGACGACGTGAAGAAAGGCACCGACACTGTCGGTGTCCAGCACCAGTACACCGGCACCGCCGGACGCGTCGAGAACAGCCAGGTAGCCGATTACCTCGCCTACTCGCCCCCGCGAGGGAGTGCGGTCGCGGCACTCTGGAGCGGCAAGCCGGTCACGGTCCGGTTGGAGGACCTGGACAAGATCTGCGCGGCATTGGACTGCACCGTCGCTGACCTCATGCAGGCCGAGCCAGAGTCGTATCTCGCCTCCCGCGAGCACAACGAACGCAGGGTGGCCGGCGCCGGCCCGATCACGGCGCCGCGGTCCGTCCCGTCCCGGGCAACGGCCGCGGCCTGCGCGGGCTTCCGCCCAACTGAGTGGCAGACCGCATGCATTGGCGTCAGGTGGTCTTCCGGTTCGGCCCCGAGCTGCCGGTTCCTCGCTGGCGCCCCTGGTCACCTGAAGCAAGCTCACCGACCGTCCGTGACGATCCGCGAGCCTGTCCCCGCAGATACCCGGCCAGCTGTCCTGGACGCATCTGCCCAGGGCGCTGACGATGGACCACGCACATCGAATCGTGGACCGCTCCTTCAATGATAAGACTTACTGAGGGTCCTGTTGGCTGCGAGGTATAGAGGCACTTCCCAGGTGAAGAAGCGAATCGGGTCGTACCCGCGTGTCCGCATCGAGGGCGGCGGTCGTTCGTTGGTCTCCCAGCGGTTCAGGTGAAGCCCGGTGAACCATCACCGGGCCCCGCTGGCGCGTACGGAGTCAGTCAGTACCACACCACTCGCCCGTCCTGGACGGATGCCTGATACCCACGCGTGAGTGCACTGTTTCCCCGGTGGTCCTCCAGCATGTCCGCCACGCCGGTCAGCAGTTCTCCCAGCGATGAGGCGTAAGCCTTGGCGTACTCGGTCTCACGGTAGGCCAGCACAGGGATGCTCCCGTCGGTCTGCCCGGCGTCCAGGATCATCCCGTAGTGGGCATCCGCCTCGGCCAGCACAGGAACCCACGAGGGCTTCCACCAGTCCTCGTCGCCGATGTCGTGGGCGATGCGGAGACAGTCCTGATGCTGGTTGATGGTGCTTTGGCAGTCGAGGAAGACCTCACCGCCGGGGAAGAGCTTGGAGTCCAGGTGGGGGATGAGCTGGAAGCCTCCGGGAATCGGGATTATGGCGTCCTTGGCGGTGCTGCCGTTGTTCAGGCGCAGCCACGTTTCCAGAGGCTCGGGTATGCGGAATCCCAGGGAGTCGTTCAGGTGTTGGATGTCGGCGTCTGTGGCCGGTGGGTTGAGTGCTTGTGCGCTGGCGGGGGCGTTGTTCTCCAGCCACCGGACGATCCTGGTCCACGATGAGGTGACATCGTCTGCGTAAGACATGAAACTACTTCCAGCCTCGGGTTTCACGAAGTGCGGTGTCCGATGAGCGATCACGTAAGCAGAAAGCGCCTCTGACCAGCGAGAATGAGGATTGCTGAGGTCCTTGTTCCCGCACCCGTCGAAGGCATTTTCCAGGTGAAGAAGCGTATCGGGTCCTACCCGCATGCCCATGTCGAGGGCGGTGGCCGCGGGATCGTCTCGCAGGCCGGAGCGGTGTTGCTGGTCGAGACGGTCCGCAAGGCGGGCCTGCATGGGGCGATATCGGCGGCGCTTGCGCCATGGCGCAAGGCCCGGGCGGTGCACGACCCGGGCTAGATCCTGCTGATGTGGCGCTCGCGGTCGCACTGGGCGGGGACTGCCTGGCAGATGTAGGTCTGCTGCGGGCCGAGCCGACCGTGTTCGGGCCGGTGGCCTCCGACCCGACGGTCTCCCGGCTCGTCGACCAGTTGGCGTCGGGCGGGCAGCGGGTCCTGGCCGCGTTGCGCACCGCCCGTGCTGAAGTACGCGAACATGTCTGGCGGTTGGCCGGGGATGCGGCGCCGGACGCGGGCGGGCAGGTGATCGTGGACATCGACGGCGTCCTTGTCCTGGCGCACTCCGAGAAGCAGGACGCTGCCGCGATGTGGAAGAAGACCTTCCGGCACCACCCGCTGATGGGCTTCGTCGACCATGGCCCCAGTGGGGCCGGCGAGCCGGTCGTGGGCCTGCTGCGGCCCGGCAACGCTGGCTCCCACACCGCCGCGGACCACATCGAGGCCACGAAGCTGGCCCTGGCCCAGTTGCCGAAGCGGTTTTGGCGGGGACGGCAGACGCTGATCCGTAATTCCGGCGGCGGCACGCACGAGTTCGTCTCCTGGCTCGCCAAGCGCGGGCGGTGGCTGTCGTACTCGGTCGGCATGACCATCACCGACGCCATCCACCAAGCCGTCCTCGCGGTCCCAGCCTCGGCCTGGACCCCGGCCGTCGAACCCGACGGCGAAATCCGCGACGGCGCCTGGGTGGCCGAACTCGCCGGCGACTGCCTGAACGACTGGCCGAAGGGGCTGCGGCTGATCGTCCGCAAGGAACGGCCGCATCCCGGCGCCCAGTTGCGCTTCACCGACGCCGACGGCATGCGGCTGACCTGCTTTGCCACCAACACCACCGGCACACCCATCGCAAGCTGGAACTGCGCCACCGCCAGCGGGCCCGGGCCGAGGACCGCATCCGTGCCGCCCGCGCCACCGGCCTGCGCAACCTCCCCCTCCACCAGGCCGCGCAGAACCAGACCTGGCTGGAGATCGTCCAGATCGCCCTCGATCTGCTCGCCTGGATGCCGTTGTTCGCCCTGACCGGAAAGGCCCGGCTCTGGGAGCCCCGCCGCCTGCGGCTTCGGTTGTTCTCCACTGCCGCCCAACTCGCCACCACCGGCCGCCGCCGTATCCTCCGCCTCGCCGGGCACTGGCCCTGGACTGACGTGATCACCGATGCCCTGGACCGGCTCCAGGCCCCTACCGAACCCCGGGTGACCAGTACCTTCCCGCCCCTGCGAGCAGCACCAGCCCACCGCAGCCGTGGAACCCGGCGCACACCCGACGCGACAGCCGGGCACCACTCCACCTGCCCAGACTCCGGAATACCCCACCAACACTCGCCACAAAGGGTCCGTCAGCAAGCTGACGGACCCTCATGCAAGATCGAGGCTAAGGCGTCTACACCAGCAGTGGACAACTCTTCACCAGTAGGCCCTAGCGATTAGCCGAACATGTGCGCGACCTTCCCTTCGGCAATCCTAGCCGCACCGCGCTGTGTCCACAGGAAGTAGCCGTTGACGCCAAGACCGACCGCTACGCTGGCGATTGTCAGCGTGATGTAGAGCCATGCCCTTTCGTGGCCCCAGGCCCCCGGCGACAGTGCGTGAAACGCCTGAGCGAGGCCCAGCCCCATAGCTCCCGCATACACAGCAGCGCCGATGAAAAGCATGCCCTTGAGGCGGCGACCAGAGCCTCCGTGAAGGATGCGGGACTGCAAGGCAATCAGCGGCAGACCTGTACGCCTCAGGATCTCGTTTTCCAAGCCCTTTTTATACCCGATCATCCCCAAGGCGACGTAGTTGAGATATAGCGCATGGACGACGACGACTGAGATGCCGAGCGGTAGCCACATGAGGAGGTAGCCTTTCCCGCCGCCGATCGCGACGGTTGCGGCCAGTGCGATCACGGTGCTGCCAGCGGCAAGGATGCGATCGCCGGATGTCGTCAGGGTCGAAATTTGGTTGCCCACATCCCGGCATTCATCGATCAACCAATTGACGATCTGTTCATCCGTGAATTGCGATGACAGGGCGGGGTCATGCTGCTGTTCGGACATTCCGCTTCCTAACCGGCGTCGGATGGCTTCATCGTCGGCTCAGGGTGGAAGGGTCCGAGAGCTTATTGCCGCTCCATCGCGCTCCTTCACTCGCCTGGCCGAACATCCGGGAGGAAGGAGAGCATCCGGCCGACCGTGTCGCTGGGCCCTCGCCGAAGGCCCAGCCAGCGAGAGTCAGCCCTCAGGACTATCCGGCGTGTTACGGCCGGAGCCCGGGTCGCTACCGCGCGGAACACCTTGAGCTTGTTGATCGTCCGTTCAACTTCGTTCCTGCGGGCATACCGCGGCCGGTCGAAACCTGCGGGCCGGCCACCGTGGCTGCCACGCCGCTGGCGGTTAGCCCGCTGGTCTCTGCGCACGGGAATGGTGTGCCGGATCTGACGCCGCCGCAGATAACGGCGGTTCCGGCGGGAACTGTACGCTTTGTCGCCACACAGATGGTCAGGACGGGTCCGTGGATGCCCGCCTGCCCGGCGTGGGACTCGGATGCGGGTGACGACCGGGATCAGCTGGAGTGCGTCTCCCCACTGCCCCGGCGTGATCAAGATACTCAGCGGGAGGCAGCCGCTGTCACTTGTCAGATGAATCTTGGTGGAGAAACCGTCGCGTGAGCGGCCCACCGCCTCATCGGACCGATGCTGGACGGGTCGACTGCGTCGCCCTGGTATCCGTGCTGGCCGGTTAGGGGCCCCGGCCGCGTGCTGGTGGGCACGGCACACGGTGGAGTCGACGCTCACCACACTCCAGTCGATCCGGCCCCTCACGTCGGCCCGCCTGGACGGCCCGCACGATCCTGTCCCAGGTGCCGTCCGCCGACCATCGCCGGTGGCGATCATGAAGGGTCTTCCACTTCCCGATCCGCGCGGGTAAGTCTCGCCACGGTATGCCGGTCCGGTGGCGGAAGAGAATGCCGTTGATGACGGTGCGGTGGTTCTTCCAACGTCCGCCTCGGCCCACGTTCTTCGGAAGGTGCGGCTCCAGCAGACCCCACTCCGTGTCAGACAGATCAACCCGCCCCACATCAGCCGAAACGATGCGTGCCCGGCACTGGTCACGCAATCCATCGGACAGTACCTAGCAGGCGCTGGAGATCCAGTCCTCGTTGCTGCGGTGGCGGTCCAGCCCCACGGCTTCGAACTCGTCCTCGCCCAGGCTCCTTTGTGCGCCTAGCCGCCGCAGGGCCTGGGAGATGGGGCTGACTGCTCGCGAGAACCGCTTCTTTGTCGGCTCATCCAGCGGCCCCAGTTCCAGTGCTCCGTCAGCCCAGACGGCGGCTCGTTGCTCGCCGACTCCGCCGAAGTATTCGGCCTCCACATAGGCGATCGGCCCTGCCACGGACCACTGAGCCAGCAGCGACTCGAAGCCCCCTGGCAGCCGCCAGAACCCCAGGTCCCCTACCTCGCTGCCGTCCGTGACGGCATCGAAGACCTCATCGGTCATCGGCATCAGCGACATGCCCTGGCTAAGAGGCACCACGTGGGATCCGGGAACCTCCCGCGACGCGACGCGCAGCACCTCGTCACCCGCGATGACCGCCTGCAATTCGTAACCCACCCCGAGCCCTCCCCAACCGATTGGAGCCTCATCCTGCCTCACACATCGCGCATGAACCCACGTGTCTCCCCACCCCAGAACCCACACCCCACCAGCGAATTCCTGCCACATGAACCTTCAGAATCCGCGAACCCGCTGGTTTCCGGTGGAGAACACTTCAAGGACCCCCACGTCAGCGCCGACCTGCGCGAGCTGACCTCGAACGACCAGGTCGTGCGCGACACCGTGATGGGCGACCCCGGACGTGCGCGAGCTCCTCGCGGCGACCGCGCTGCAGATCTGCACACCGTCGTCTCCGGCGACGTCGAGGATGCCCGCCGCGTCCCGGCTCGCCGACGAGGCGAAGGCGTTCGCCGACAGGGGCCTGGTCGTGAAGCTCGTCCATCGCGACCTCGAGCGGGCCGTCGTTCACCGTTGACCCGCAACACCGGCTCTCCGCTGCGGTCGCACGCCGCCAGTCCCCAGGTGACCTCCGCCAGGGGACTGGCTTCGCGGGCCGTGTCAGGACGGATCTTCCTTCCTGATCGCGGTGGGATACGTACCCGCTGCCGCCACCTCGTGTGCGCAGGCGTCTCAACGGGCTTCGAGATCGTTAGAGCGTGCCCGGCACTGCCGATAACAGCCCAGCCTAAAGATCCCAACCCGTTCCGCGACAGACCGCGTTCACGGCGCCACCAGCACCGATCAGCTAGGACTTGTCCGGTCGTCTACGTGAACATCCTGCTGAGCTGTTCTGGTCCCACGTGCGGCCGTACGGGGAGGTCAACCTCGACATGGACACCCGCCTCGACCTTGCTGCGGTCAAACTTGCGGGCCCCGAGTATCGCCGAGCTCGTTCACCCGTGTGCGCGACGCCGTGCTCGGACGGCTGATGCCGTGTCAAGGGCTACGACCCCCGGGGGTGGTTCGCTTCTCAGAGCTTCACTTGGATTCGATCCGCCCCATGGGGGCGACGCTCGCCGACAAAGCCTTCTGGTCTGCCGTCCAGTTGGTGTCCTCGATGCCGAGTGCGTGGCGAAGGTAGGCCCAGGTGACCCGTTGGACCAGGGCCACGCGCTCGGGGTTCTCGTCCGTCGTGTGAGCAGCCCAGAAGTCAGCCAGAGGACCGTAGCCGTTCAACGACGACCCGAAGCCGTGCGAGAAGACGATGATCGGCAGTTCGCTCCCGGTTGTCGGCGCGGAAATTCTCACCCGCAGGCCCTCACTGCGGCCCGGTGCTTCCAGCACTACCGGCTTCACCGAGACGATGGGGGAGGGGGCGGTGATGGCCACGTCCGTGGCCGCTGCGTCTGATGCGGTCATGGGCAGATCTTTCTTCGCATTTCCGATGGGGAAGCTGTCGAACGAGCTGGTCACGGTCGCGTCCTTCGCCTTCGTGGAGGGGGTGAGCCGTCGCGAGATACGCCAGAACGTGACGCCGACGTCAGAGGCGAGAAGTGGTGTCCGCCTCACAGCAGTTGTACGCCGCCGGGCTGCCGAGCAAGTCGATCGCGGATCTGCTGCCGTGTGTCGTGAACGGTGAGGCCACGCCAGAGCTGATCGACCGGCCTACGGCGGAACGGGATCGCATCGACAGCCGGCCTGCAGGGCTGGTGCGGGTCTGTATCGAGGCTCGCAGTGGACCTGCACGTAGTGGTCGTGATCGCCGTCGCTGTCGGCAATCACGAACTGTCGGGCGATCAAGACGTTCCGAAGGCAATGGCCAGTTTGTCTGGCTTGACGGTGATGGCTGTCTCCGCACGGGGCGGGCGGGAGACGAGGCGGAGACGGGGCCAGGCCTCCAGCAGGGTTGCGAGGATGATGTGCATTTCGACCCAGGCGAAGTTCTCCCCGATGCACTTGCGGCGGCCGTCGCCGAAGGCGAAGAAGGAATCGCGGGTCGAGGGTGCGCGACCGGAGGCCCAGCGGTCGGGGTCGAAGGTGGCCGGTTCGGGGAAGTGGGCGGGGTCGTTCTGGTGGAGGTAGGGGCTCCACACAATGTCGGCGCCCCGGGGGATACGGTGTCCGCCGAGGTCGATGTCCCGGGTGGTCTTTCGGGTCACCATCCAGGCTGGCCCGTATTTGCGGACGGCTTCCTGGAGGACCTGCCGGGCGTAGGGGAACTGGTCGAGGTCTTCCTGACACAAGGGCCGGCCGTCGCAGACGGCAGCGAGTTCGGCACGCAGACGCTGTTCGATATCGGGGTGTCGGGTGAGCTCGTACAAGGTCCAGGCGAGGGCGGTGGCGGTGGTCTCGATCGCCGCGTTCATCAAGGTGATGGCTTCGTCCTGGAGCTGTTGGCGGGTGAACTGGTCCTCGGCCGCCATCAGGGTTTCGAACAGCCCGGCCTGTTCATGCTCCGCGGCGGCCTGGTGGGGGCATCCCGCTGCTTCGGCCGGGTGGTGGACGTTGGCGGGGGGTGCGCTCGCCGACCGGCTGGAGCGGTGGTCGATGGCCTGGTCGATGACGGCGCGCAGACGGGCGATCCGGCGGTTGTGGGCTCGGTTCGCGGGCAGCGGGAGCCGGGTCACCCACGATGGCAGGACTGCCTGCCGGATCGCCTCCTTCATGAGCGGGGGCATGAGGGTGGTGAACTCCCCTTGCAGGTTCGCTGGGAAATCCGTGCCGAAGAGAGCGACGAGGAAGGCGGCGAGGGTGACGTCGTTCATGTTCGAGAACACGTCGAGGGGTTGATCCTCCTCCCATGCGCCGACCATGGACCTGGCCTGGTCGATCATGGCGGTGCGGCGCGTGGCGATATGGGCCTTGTTGAACATGGGCTGCATCAGGCGGCGGTTGCGCAAATGGGTGTCGCCGTCGGAGACCGTGGCCAGACCGTCACCGAAGACGCCCCGCAGGACGTCGAAGATCTTTCCGCCCTTGGCGAAGTGCGCTGCCTCGGTGACCAGTACGGTGCGGGTGAGCACAGGGTCGGTGACCACGTACGCGGGGGTCGGCCCCAGACGTATGCGGACGACGCTGCCGTGGTCGCGCAGTGAGGTGATGAACGGCAGCGGGGTTCGGATCAGATGATGGGCATGCCCGATCAGCGGGAGCCCTCCAGGCGCGGTCGGGACAGGGGCAAGTGTGGTGGGTGAGGCTGTCACGGCCTTGACGCTCCTCATGTCAGGGTTGATACGGCCGAGTTATCTGCCCAACATCGCCCGGCAGAATGCCGCCTTCAGTCTCGCGTGAGCTACCCGTGAGGCGGCGCGGCGCACTGCTCGGCGCACGACTGCCGCTCGCCGGCTCTCGGCCGGCACACGGTCCGCCGCCACGGTAGTAGGCGTCACCTCTCCGGGGCCTATGAGTGTTCGCCGAGTTGGAGGACACCTGCCAGGGCGAAGCACAGGGCGCCGGCGAGAGTGCCCCAGTTGGCGATGTCGGCGTTGACCAGGCTGCCGGACGAGGGGCGGGTGTAGGCGGCGAGCGCCGAGACCATGAACAAGAGGGACCCGAGCTGGTTGACGGCGACGATCCACCAGCCGAGGTCGTGCGGCCGGACGCAGAGCCGGCCGTGGCAGATCTCGACGAAGGCCAGGTGGCCGGAGAGCAGGAAGAGGGCGCAGCCGACCACGTCGGGCGCCCAGATCAGCCGGTTGACCTGCTGGACGTTCAGGCCCCGCAGGAAGGAGTCCAGCAGGTCGACGGTGAAGACGAGCGTGCCCGCGAAGAGGACGAACGTGCTCAGCCAGTCCACCCGCGTCGGCTCGTAGCTCCACCATCGCCAGCGGCGAGTGACCAACCGTCCTTCGCCGCCGGCGACGTGGCGGGGTGCGTTGACCACCTGGAGCAGCGAAACGTACCCCCCGACGGTGAAGAAGAGGCCACCCGCGAAGTAGATCGAGGCACCCTCGGCGGCGTCGGCGGAGCCGAACTGGGCGGCAGCCGCGCCGGCCGCGAACAGGGCCCCGCCGATGACGAAGGCGGTCGCGGCGATGACGTTGAGCCGTCTCAGCCGCGCGAGGGAAACGGCGTCCGCACGGATGTGACGAGTGCTCGCGGCACTGAGGGGACGGACGGCGAGCACACCACGCCGCCGCGCGAGCCGGGACTCCCACACGGCGGTGCCACCTTCGGGAAGGTTCCAGGTGAGCCGGGTGGTGAACGGTCCCGCGCCCTCGGCGCGCTGCTCGGGTTGTCCCACGGCCCGAGCCTAGGATGACCGCTTCACCGACGCATTCTCGCTTCCACGGTGTGATCACCTGCGGCAAAGCTCCCGGCGTCACCGGCCCGGCCTCTCGGGTGTGTCCCTGGCCCGCGTCAGGTCCCGGCGCTGGTTGAATCGCCGCATGACCAAGCGTGACGATGCGGCTCTTTTCGGTAATCGGTTCCTGACCGTGCCCGCTCCCTCGCAGACCTTCCCCGAGGAAGGCATGGCCGCGACGGACGCGATGAGGCTCGTGGACGTGGATCTCGCCATGGAGGGCGACCCGCAGCGCAACCTCGCCACCTTCGTCACCACCTGGATGGAGCCGGAGGCGCAACGGCTGATCACCGAGAACCTCCACCGCAATTTCATCGACCATGCGGAGTACCCGATTTCCGCCGAGATCGAGCAGCGTTGCGTGCGCATGCTCGCCGACCTCTTCCACGCGCCGGGCAAGACGACCGGATGTCGGACCCAGGGCTCATCCGAGGCGATCATGCTCGGCGCGCTGTCGCTGAAGTGGAAGTGGCGCGAGCGCCGCCAGGCAGCCGCCCTGTCGATCGACCGGCCCAACCTGGTTTTCGGCGGAGACGTCCACGTCGTGTGGGAGAAGTTCTGCCGCTACTTCGACGTCGAGCCGCGGATCGTGCCGCTTGCCGAGGGCAAGTACACGATCGGCCCCGAGGACGTGGAGCCTCACCTCGACGAGAACACGATCGGCGTCGTCGCCGTCCTCGGCACCACGTTCACCGGGCACAAGGACGATGTCGTCGGGATCGACGAGCTCCTGCGGGACGTTCGCAGAAGGCGGGACCTCGACATCCCGATCCACGTCGACGCCGCCAGCGGCGGCTTCGTGTGGCCGTTCCTCTACCCGGACTCGGAATGGGACTTCCGGCTTGAGCAGGTCCGTTCGATCAACGTCTCGGGACACAAGTACGGCTTGGTCTACCCCGGCATCGGATGGCTGGTCTTCCGCGAGGAGTCAGACCTGGCGGAAGACCTGGTGTTCTACGAGAACTACCTGGGCAAGACGGACGCGACGTTCACGCTGAACTTCTCCACCGGTGCGTCGATGGTGTTCGCCCAGTACTACAACTTCGTCAGGCTCGGTCGCCAGGGCTACACCTACGTCATGAAGATGATGCAGGAGAACGCCCGCGCGTTGGCGGGCAAACTGCGGGACAGCGGCCGCTTCGAAGTGATCGGGAGCGACCTCGAGCAGCTTCCGCTGGTCGCTTTCCGTCTCGCCGGCGAGCACGCTTACGACGAGTCGGACATCGCCTGGCAGCTCGCGGCCGAGCGGGGCTGGATGGTGCCCGCGTACACGCTCCCGCCCAACGCGGAGCGGGTGAAGATCCTGCGCGCCCTGGTCAAGGAGACTCTGAGCCGCGAGCAGATCGATCGCCTGAGCCAGGACATCGCCGACGCGTGCCGCACGTTGGACGACAAGGGCGCGGCGCACGGGATCGAGCGCAATCAGATCAAGCGTGGCACCGGCTACTGACGCACTGCGACGGAACAGCGGCTTCGGGCCCGCCGGGTACCGGCCAGTGCGGCGCGTGTAACGGGGCGCCGGGTCAGGCGACCAGCTCGGCGATGCTCCGGGCCGTCAGCCACAGGCCGAAGAGGAGGGAGAGCGTGACGACCAGCTGCTCCTGGTGCCCCTCCAGCCAGCTCCGCAGGGCGTTCAGCCGGGCGTGGGCGGACGTGGGCGCCCAGACCACGTACATCTCCATGACGATGAGGGTGAGTGTGGCCAGCAGACAGTAGCCGGTCAGTGCGAGCCAGTCGCCGAGGGTGGAGAGGTTGGCATCCACGGCGGTCGCCGCGCCGGCGCCGACCAGCGCCCAGGGCTGAAGCAGCCATGCCAGACCGGCTGCCGCGGCCGGGGAGGCGTCGTCGATCCGGGCGGTCCAGCGTGGCGGGCCGTGCGGGCGGGGTGGCCGGCGGTACCGGTGTGCGCTGTAGAGCACCAGTGCCAGGCCGATGACGAGTTTCGCGTCGATAGCGGCGGTTGAGGGCGCGGTGTGACGGGCCGGCGGCTGGCCGCCGGTCAGCAGAATCACGCAGGCGATCACCACGATCAGGTTGGCCAGCCACGACAGGAGGAAGGCCAGGCCCTGGCGAACGCCGTGCCGCGAGGAAAGCAGCAGGATGAAGGCGCTGTTGTGCAAAGGCCCCAGGGTGACGGCCGTACCGATCACAACCAGGTCGAGAACCATAGGATCAGTTCCTCCTGGGTGTGAGGGCCGTCTGCCACCGGTGGACGGGCGGACGGGTCGGCGGAGTGAGCCGATGCTGCCGGACGCCCGGTCGGCAGTTCCGCGGTCCCAGGCATCGGCATCTCCCTCGCAGGCGGTACGCGCAGGCTGTCGGCACGACACGCGCGGCCAGTGCCACTCTCGCCCGCGCGGATTGCCGCGACTACCGGGTGTACGCCGTCAGGGGGAAGAAGAGACCCGGCGTCATGCGGTCGGTCGCTTGCTCCTGCTTCCTGGCGGGAGGGCGGCGCGCAGGTCTGAGGTAGGGGCGTCACCGCGCAGCGGGTGGTCGGCCTCGGGTAGACGCGCCGGGTGTGAGGATCGGTGCACCGGTGTCCCGCAGACAGCTCGTCGACCGAGCCCGCCGTTGTCTCGTCCGGATCGCTAGCCGCGGTGATCCGAGCCAGGCCATCGACGTCACCGGCGTGCCCACCGCAGACAAGGCGCGGCCGCGGTCGTACGGCGGCGGCAACCGGCGGTGGCTGACGATCCGGAAGGCGTCCGGCCGTCGGCGCGGAGCTGGAGGGGCGGCGCCACTTCGCCGGCCGGCCGAGCGGCAAGTGCCCGAGCACCGACGGCAGTACGGCGAACGGCGTGCGGCTGGTCCGACGCGCATGCGACGACTCGGCTGACCGGGGCTTCGGTCCGAGCGCGCAGTCCCGAGCTCGTCCACGTCCCGGTTGGCCGGAGCCTTCGGTCAGGCCGCCTGGTGGACCTCGTGCTTCCAGAAGCCGGAGAAGAAGATGCGGTTCTTGGGCAGGCCCGCGTGGTGCAGATGCCTGCGTCCCTCGGTGGCCAGGGTCGACTCGCCGACCACGAAGGCGTAACCGGCCGCGTCGACGGAGGTGTGCCGGAGAAGTTCGCCGAGCGCACCCGTGCCGGGCACGGACGAGCTGTCGTCGCGGACGACCCAGGTGACACGCACGCCGGCCGGAGCGTCGAGGGCGCGCCGGTCGGCGGCGGTGGGCACTTCCTGGATGAGCCGGCCCACGGTGTCGCGCGGCAGGGAGCGCAGGATGTTCGTGGCGGCGGGCAGCCCGGTCTCGTCGGCCACGACCAGGACCTCCGAGGCGTCGGGCGGGCAGTCGAACAAGAGCCCCTGGTCCAGCATGGCGAGCGCGTCGCCGGGGCGGGCGTGGCAGGCCCAGACGGCTGCTTGGCCCTCGAGCTCGCCCGTGGGGCCGCGGTGCACGATGAAGTCGATGTCCAGTTCCGCCGCCGCGGGACGGAAGTCCGCCACGGTGTAGTTCGCGCAGTGCGGCCGCTCCCGCTCCGGGATGGCCAGGTAGGGCTGCCACCACCGCGAGCCGGTGAACTCGGGCAGCCGCAGGCACTGTTGGTGGGGAAGTTGCAGGAAGAGGCGGAACCAGTGGTCGTAGCCCTGCCAGGGGAACTCGGAGAGATCCGTGCCCGTGACGGTCACGCGGTGGACGGAGGGGGAGAGGCGCTCGCTGCGCACGACCTCGGCGCGGAACATCCGGGGGTGCTGCGGCATCAGCCTGTGGATCTTCGCCATGAAGGAAGGTTAGCCTAAGTTTAGTACGCCCCTCCATGGGGTTACGTCGATAAGGTTAGGCTAACCTTCCGGTCGTGAGTTCTGGTGAAGAGTCAACCGAGCCCTCCGGCCGGCCCGGTCACGAGCTGACCGCCCGCGGCGTGACGGTGGCGTACGACGGAACGGACGTCGTGCACGATGCCGCGATCACGCTCCGGCCCGGACGCGTGACCGCCCTCGTCGGCCCGAACGGCAGCGGCAAGTCCACGCTGCTGCGCACCCTGGCGCGCCTGCAGCCCGCCCGCACCGCCACGCTCACCCTGGACGCGGGCGACGACGTCCCGACCGACGGTCTCGCGTTGACACCCCGTGAGTTCTCGCGCCGGGTGGCACTGCTGACCCAGGGGCGGCCCACACCGAGCGGCCTGACCGTGCGGGACATCGTGGAGTTCGGCCGCTATCCGTACCGGGGCCGCTGGGGCAGGGCGGACCCCGACGGAGCGGCGGCCGTCGAGCGCGCGCTGGCCATGACCGATGTCGAGGCCCTCGCCGACCGGGGCGCCGATCACCTCTCGGGCGGCCAGCTCCAGCGCGTGTGGCTCGCGAGCTGCCTCGCCCAGGACACCGGAATCCTCCTCCTCGACGAGCCCACGACCTACCTCGACCTGCGCTACCAGGTCGAACTGCTCGATCTCATACGGGACCTGGCGGACGACCACCACATCGCGGTCGGTGTCGTCCTGCACGACCTCGACCAGGCGGCCGCCGTGGCCGACCGCGTCGCCCTCCTACACGCGGGAGGGATCGTCGCCGACGGACCGCCCCAGGAGGTGCTGACCGCCGAACGTCTCACCACGACCTACGGCATCCGCATCGACGTCGACACCGACCCCCTCACGGGCCGCCTGCGCACCCGCGCGATCGGCCGCCACCACGCCCGCACGGAAAGGCTCAGTACCACCTCATGAGACGCCCCTTCATCGCCCTCACCGCAGCGTCCGCCGCCCTCGCCCTGGCCGGCTGCGGCACGACCGAGCCCGCGGACAACGCGTCCGAGCCGAGCGCGCAGAGCATCACCCTGACCGACGCCAGTGGTGCGAAGGTGAAGCTCGACGGCCCCGCCAAGAAGGTCGTCGGCACCGAGTGGGACGTCGTCGAGCACCTCGTCTCGCTCGGCGTCGACCCCGTCGGCGTCGCCGACATCAAGGGCTACACGGCCTGGGACACCTCCGCCCCGCTGAAGAACTCGCCCAAGGACATCGGCACCCGCGGCGAGCCCAGCATGGACACCATCGCCTCGCTCTCCCCGGACCTCATCGTCGCCAACAACGACCTGTCGGTCTCCGTCCTCAAGCAGCTGCGGAAGGTAGCACCGGTCCTGGAGATCCAGTCGGCGAAGGCATCCGACCAGATCGGGCAGATGGAGGAGAACCTCGACCTCATCGCCCAGGCCACCGGAACCACGGACAAGGCCGAGGAACTGAGGAAGGACTTCGACGCCAAGGTCGCCGAGGGCAAGAAGGCACTCGCCGACGCCGGGCTGGCCGGGCGCGAGATCGCGTTCGCCGACGGTTACGTCGCCTCCAACCAGGTCTCCATCCGCCCCTACACCAGCGGTTCGCTGATCGGGGACGTCAACGAGGCGATAGGCCTGAAGAACGCCTGGAAGGTCAAGGGCGACGAGAAGTACGGCCTGGCCACCACCGACGTCGAGGGCCTGTCGGACCTGGGCGACGTGGAGTTCGCCTACATCGGCAACGACGTCGACGGCAGCGACCCCTTCGCGGACGACCTCGCGAAGAACGCGGTGTGGAAGGGACTGCCCTTCGTGAAGAAGGGCAACGTGCACCGACTGCCCGACGGCATCTGGATGTTCGGCGGCCAGCAGTCGATGGAGGCGTACATCGACGCCCTCGTCACCGCCCTGACGAAGTAGCGCCATGACCGTCACCGCACCAGCTCCCACCACCGGCTCGCCGGCCGTCGCCGCCCGGACGGGCGCGGCGGCGGTGACGGCCGCGCTCGTCCTCCTGGTCGCCGTCCTCGCGGTCGTCGACATCACCCAGGGCACGGCGGCCGTCGGCGCGTCCGAGGTGTGGAAGGCCCTCACCGGCCGCGCCGACCCCCGCGACGCGTCCGTCGTGATCGCCTCACGCCTGCCCCGCATGACCGCCGGTCTCCTGGTCGGCGCGGCACTCGGCGTGGCCGGCGCGGCCCTGCAGGCCGTCAGCCGCAACGTGCTCGCCGCGCCCGACACCCTGGCCGTGAACGCCGGTTCCTACCTGGCCCTGGGACTGCTCACCGTCACCGGCGTCTCGCTGCCGCTGCTCGCCTCCTCCGGCGTGGCGTTCCTCGGCGGGCTCGCCGCCGCCGCCGTGGTCCTGGCCCTGTCCGGGCTGGGCACGGGCACCGTACGCCTCGTCCTCGCCGGCAGCGCCCTGACCCTCGGCCTCACCTCCCTCACCGAGGGACTGCTGCTGCTGTTCCCCCAGGAGACCGACGGCCTCTACCAGTGGAACCAGGGCAGCATCAGCCAGAACGGCTTCGACGGCGTGACGCAGATGGTGCCCGTCGCCGTCGTCGCCCTCGTCGGGCTGCTGCTGGTGGCCCGGCGCGTGGACGCCCTGGCCCTCGGTGACGAGGCCGCCGCCGGACTGGGCGTTCCGGTGCGGGCCACCAGGATCACGGTCGTGGTGCTCGCCTCGCTGCTCTCGGCGGCGGCGGTCACCCTCGCCGGACCCGTCGGCTTCGTCGGCCTGTGCGCCCCCGCCCTGGTACGGCCGCTGGCAAAGCGCCTCAGGCCGTTCACCCGTCTCCGGCTGAGCCTGCCCGTGGCGGGAGTGGTCGGCGCCGGTGTGGTGCTCGGCGCGGACGTGCTGCTGCGCGCGACGGTGTCGGCCGAGGCGGCGGTCGCCGTCCCCACCGGCGTGGTCACCAGCATTCTCGGAGCGGTGTTCCTGATCGCCATGGCCCTTCGGCTGCGCGACACCGCCGGCGCGAGCGCGCCGGAGCGGCTGCGCATCCCCACCAGGGCGGTGTTCCTGGTGACCTCGGTGGCGCTCACCGTCGTCCTGGGCGCGGTGATCGTCGCCGGAGTACTGCTGGGCGACACGAAACTGCTGCTGGGCGACGTGGCCAACTGGGCACAGGGCACCGCGGGACAGTCCGTCTCCTTCGTCCTCGACACCCGCGTACCGCGCGTCCTGGCGGCGCTCCTCGCGGGTGCCGCGCTGGCCCTGTCCGGAACGCTGGTGCAGGCCGTCACGCGCAACCCGCTCGCCGAGCCCGGCATCCTCGGCGTCTCCGGCGGAGGGGCCCTCGGCGCGGTCCTCCTTGTCACGACGGTGTCGTCCGCCGGTTCCTGGAGTGTGGCCGGTGCGGCGTTCGCGGGCGCGGCGGTCACCGCCGTCCTCGTGTTCGGCCTCGCGGCGCGCGGCGGGTTCGGACAGAACCGGCTGGTCCTCGTTGGCGTCGGCGTGGCCGCCGCCACGACCGCGCTGGTCAGCCTGTTCATCGTGCTCACCGACCCGTTCAACGCCACGAAGGCACTCACCTGGCTCTCCGGCTCCACCTACGGCCGGACCCTGCCCGACACGCTGCCCGTCGCGGGCGCCCTCGTGCTGGGCATCGCGGTGGCCGTGCTGCGGCGCGCCGAACTCGACCTGGTGTCCCTCGACGACGACACGCCCGCGCTGCTCGGCCTACGCCTGGCACCCGCCCGGTTCGGGTTCCTTGTGGTCAGCGTGCTGCTGAGCGCCACCGCGGTCGCCGCCGCGGGCACGATCGGCTTCGTCGGCCTGGTCGCCCCGCATGCGGCACGCGCCCTGGTCGGCCGCCGCCACGTACGCGTCGTACCGGTGGTCCTCCTTCTGGGCGCCGCCCTCGTCTGCACCGCCGACACCCTCGGCCGGACCGTGATCGCACCGGCCCAACTCGGCGCCGGCCTGATGACGGCCGTCATCGGCACGCCGTACTTCCTGTACCTGCTCGTCCGCAGCCGGCGCTGAGGACCGCCGCCGCCACGTGATCCCTGTTCGCTGATCCGCTTGCTGATCCCGCCTCTCGACCCCGCCTCTCGCCCCCCGCCTCTCGACCCTTGGCCCCCGCCACTTCGACCGCACGGAGGACGGCGGGCACGTCCTGCGTACCCTGTCCCCGTGTCAGCATCCCGACTGCGCCGCGTCGCCGTTCTCGTGCTCGACGGTGCGAAGCCGCTCGATGTCGGCATCCCCGCGCAGGTGTTCACCACCCGGGCGAGCATGCCGTACGAGGTACGGCTGTGTGGTGCGGCACCCGGTCTCGTGAGGGGCGGCGACGGCCTGTCGTACCACGTCGCCCACGGTCTGGACGCGCTCGCGTGGGCCGACATCGTGTTCATCCCCGGCTACCGTTTCCCGGACCGCGACGACCCGGCGCAGGCCGTCGTCGACGCGCTGGTCGCCGCCCACGAGCGGGGTACACGGCTCGCCGCCATCTCGACGGGCGCCTTCGCGCTCGCCGCCACGGGCCTGCTCGACGGCAGGCGCGCCACGACGCACTGGCACTACACACGGGCGCTCATGGCGAAGCACCCGCTGATCCGGGTCGACGAGAACGTGCTGTTCGTCGACGAAGGCAGCGTGCTGACCTCCGCCGGCGCCGCCTCGGGCATCGACCTGTGCCTGCACGTTCTGCGCGGCGACCTCGGGGTGGCCGCGTCGAACCACGCGGCCCGACGCCTGGTCGCGGCCCCCTACCGCAGCGGCGGTCAGGCCCAGTACGTGCCGCGCAGCGTGCCCGAGCCGCTCGGCGAGCGTTTCGGGGCCACCCGCGAGTGGGCGCTGCACCGGCTCGGCGAGCCGCTCTCCCTAGACCTGATGGCGCGGCAGGCCAAGGTCTCGCCGCGCACCTTCTCACGACGCTTCGTCGAGGAGACCGGCTACACGCCGATGCAGTGGGTCATGCGCGCCCGCGTCGACATGGCCCGCGAACTGCTCGAGCGTTCGCAGCGTGGCGTCGAGCAGATCGCCGCCGACGTCGGCCTCGGCACCGGCGCGAATCTGCGCCTGCACTTCCAGCGCATCCTCGGCACCACCCCGAGCGAGTACCGGCGCACCTTCACCCAGGGCGAGTAGCCCGTCGGCGGGCCCGACCGGGCGGTGCGCCACCTGGCGGGATCCTTTTGAACCGTGGCGATCACGCCACTGTCAGGGGCGGATGCCGCGAGCGAGCCTGGTGGCCAAGGGAAGGGACCCCACTCATGACTCGCATCGCCATCAACGGATTCGGCCGCATCGGACGCAACGTGCTGCGCGCACTGCTCGAACGCGACAGCGACCTCGAGGTCGTCGCCGTCAACGACCTCACCGAACCCGCCACCCTCGCACGGCTCCTCGCCTACGACAGCACGGCCGGCCGCCTCGGCCGCCCGGTGACCGTCGACGGGGACGCCCTCGTCGTCGACGGCCGTCGCATCCAGGTGCTCGCCGAGCGTGAACCGGCGCGGCTGCCCTGGGCCGACCTCGGCGTCGACGTCGTCCTGGAGGCGACCGGCCGCTTCACGTCGGCCAAGGACGCCCGCGCCCACCTCGACGGGGGCGCGCGGAAGGTGCTCGTCAGCGCGCCGTCGGACGGCGCCGACGTCACGCTCGCGTTCGGGGTCAACACCGACGCCTACGACCCGGCCCTGCACACGATCGTCTCGAACGCCTCGTGCACGACCAACGCGCTCGCGCCGCTGGCCGCGGTGCTCGACGAACTCGCGGGCATCGAGCACGGCTTCATGACGACGGTGCACGCCTACACGCAGGAGCAGAACCTGCAGGACGGTCCGCACCGCGACGCCCGTCGCGCCCGGGCCGCCGCCGTCAACATCGTGCCGACCACGACGGGTGCCGCCAAGGCGATCGGTCTGGTGCTGCCGGGCCTGGACGGCAAACTGTCGGGCGACTCGATCCGCGTGCCCGTTCCGGTGGGTTCGATCGTCGAACTCAACACGACCGTCACCCGCGACGTGACGCGCGACGAGGTGCTGGAGGCCTACCGCTCCGCTGCCCAGGGGCCGCTCGCCGGTGTGCTGGAGTACTCGGACGACGCCCTGGTGTCGTCCGACATCACGGGCAACCCGGCCTCGTCGATCTTCGACTCGGCCCTCACCCGTGTCGACGGCCGTCATGTGAAGGTGGTCGCCTGGTACGACAACGAGTGGGGCTTCTCGAACCGCGTGATCGACACGCTCGAACTGCTCGCGGCCGGCTGACCACACCGCCCCATGGATGACCTGGGGCGCGTAACCCTCGCCGCCAGGGGAGAGGAACGGCAGGTGGTCACCGACGACACCGCCGGGATGCTCGCCGCCGTCGAGCCCTGACCGTCCCCCGAGAATCCGTCCGGACGTCTTGACCGCCCCCGACAACTCCGGCATGGCTCCCGCGCACTACCGTGACCGGCTCGCGTCCTGAACCGTCCGGGCGCAGGCCTGTCACCGGACCGCGGACGCCCCGGGGCGGGTGAGCCGGCCGTGGCGCTCCCGTTCCCGGTAGCGTGCCGGCCATGCACGCGCCCGTCCCCGGACCGCCTCCGCCCTCGCCCCCGGCATCCCGCAGAGCCCGTGAACTCGGTCTGGCCGTCGGTGACTTGCCGACCGGACCGTACAACGCCCTGACCGACGTGCCCGGCATCCGGGTCGGGCACACCACACTGGTCCGTCCGCCCCGGGTGCACAGCGGCGTCACCGCGATCGTGCCGGACGAGGTGGGTCCAGACAGCCCGTTGCCCGCCGGGGTGTTCGCGGGCAACGGCTACGGCAAGCTGCTCGGCACCACGCAGATCGCCGAACTCGGCGCGCTGGAGACGCCCGTGCTGCTCACCTCGACCCTGTCCGCGTTCCGGGTCGCCGACGCCTTGGTCGGCTGGATCCTGGAGCGGCCCGAGGGGGCGAGCGCGCGGAGCCTGAACCCGGTGGTGGGGGAGTGCAACGACGGCCTCCTCTCCGACATCAGGTCGCGTCCGGTCCGTGAGGAACACGTCCGCGCCGCACTGGAGACCGCGGCCGGCGGGCCGGTCGACGAAGGGTGTGTCGGGGCAGGCACCGGAATGACCGCGCTCGGATTCAAGGCCGGCATCGGAACCTCGTCGCGGCGCGTGCCGCTCGCCGGCGAGGAGGTGACCCTGGGAGTTCTCGTCCAGGCCAACTTCGGCGGCACTCTGCGGGTTCTGGGGCGTACGGTCACCCCTGCCGACGTCGGTGTTCCCACCACGGAAACCGGCACACAGACCGGCTCCTGCATGGTCGTGGCCGCCACCGACGCGCCGCTGGACGCCCGCCAGTTGACCCGGCTGGCCCGCCGCGCCGTCTACGGGCTGGCCAGAGTGGGTGCCGCGTACGGCCACGGCAGCGGCGACTACGGCCTGGCCTTCGGCACCCGTCGCCTGGGCACGCCCGCCGGGCCGTCCGTGGTCGCCGACGACCGACTCGACCCCCTCTTCGTCGCCGTGCTGGACGCCGTGGAGGAGGCCGTCCTCAACTCGCTGCTGACCGCCACCACGACCACGGGCCCACGCGGAGACACCCGCCACCCCCTGCCCGCGGCACCGCTCCTCGCCCTGCTGGGGTGACGGACCCGGACCCGGCCTGGGCGACCCGGCCCCGACCCCGGCGACCCGGGAAGGGCCCGGCGACCCGGGAAAAGGCCCGACGGCCCCGTCATGAGCCGTCAGCACAGGCAGGCTAGGTCCGCAAGTTGGGACGGCCGTGCTCCATGACCTGCTTCCGGGCTGCGCGCCGCCCCAGGGCGGGGGAGAATCCGATTATGGCCGACATAAAGGGCAGTTCTGTGTCCGGAGCAGCCGCTTCCCACTCTGCTTCGCCCCGTCAGACCTTGGCTCTGGCGGCGATGCTGTTCGCCGTCTCGATGACCTTCATCGACCAGACGATCGTCGCCATCGCAGCCCCGAGCATCGTGGACGAGCTCGACCTCTCCTCCTCAGGGATGCAGTGGGTGGTCAACGCCTACCTGCTCGCCCTGGCCGCGTTCTTCGCGCTCGGCGGCCGGCTCGCCGACATCCTCGGGCACCGCCGGATGATGGTGATCGGCACCCTGCTCTTCGTCATCTCCTCCGTGCTGTGCGGTTGCGTCCCCGACGACAGCTTCGCCCAGACCTGGCTGATCATCTTCCGCGCCACCCAGGGCCTGGGCGCGGCCCTGATGTTCCCCGCCGCTCTCGCCGTCGTCGTCGCGGTCTTCCCTGTGGAGAAACGCGGCCGGGCCCTCGCCCTGTTCTTCGGCCTGTCCGGCGCCCTCACGGCGCTCGGCCCGCTCCTCGGCGGCTGGCTCACCGACTGGACCTGGCGCGCCATCTTCTGGGTCAACGTGCCCGTCGCGATCGTCGCCCTCGTCCTGACCTCGCTCGCCCGCATCCCCCACCAGGCACGCCGTGAACGCCTCGACCTGCCCGGCGCCGTCCTCGTCGCCGTCGGTATGGGCCTGAGCGTGCTCGGCCTGCAACAGGCCTCCGCGTGGGGCTGGAGCAGCGCCGCCACCTGGGCCTGCATCCTCGGTGGGCTCGCCGTACTGGTGGTGTTCTGCGCGTACGAGCTGCGCGTCCATGAGCCGCTCATCAAGCTCCAGGTCTTCCGTGACAAGGCGTTCAGTGTCGACTCGGCCGTCCTGTTCTTCGCGATGCTCGCCTTCGTCCCGGTCTTCTTCTTCGCCTCGGTGTACGCCCAGGTCTCGCTCAGCGCGTCCCCCAACCAGGCCGCGCTGTTCCTCCTGTACTTCTTCATCGGCTTCGGCATCGCCTCCCAGTGGGGCGGCCGCATCCTGGACAACCGTGGCGCACGGCCGGCGATGAAACTGGGCACGGCCATCGGCGCGGTCGGATTCGCGCTGTGGGCGGGCAAACTCACGGACCTCTCGATGCACGACCAGTGGCCGTACGCGGCTCTGGCGGGGGCCGGCATCGGCTTCCTGCTGGCGCCCGCCTCGACGGACGCCGTGAACCGGTCCCTCAACGCCTCCTACGGTGAGGTCACGGGCATCACCCAGACGGTGCGCAACTTCGCCGCGGCCGTGGGGCTCGCGGTGTTCGGCACCGTCCTGACGCACGTCACCACCGACAAGGTCGTCGAGACACTGCGGTCCAGGGGTGTGCCGGACGGCCCGGCACGGGAGGCCGCCGGTGACATCTCCCAAGCGGTCACCGGCAACCCGGACGCCAAGACCCCCACCGGGGACGGCTCCGTGGCCACGGTGATGCGGGATTCGATGGACGCCGTCCGCATGGACTTCGCCGAGGCCAACCAGTGGGTGTTCTACGGCATGGCCATCGCGCTCGGCATCGCGTTCCTGTGCTCGCTGATGCACCCCGGGACGCGGGTCACCGAGGAGGTGCAACAGACGCGGCAACGGGTGCCTGCGGACCGTTGATCGCGCACGGGTCCTCCGCGTGCGCGTCAGGCCTTCGCCGCGTCGTACTCCTCGCGAGCCGTGAGGACCGCGGTCATCCGCTGATCCACCCACTGGGCGATGGCGCGGACCTGCTCGGCGGCCTCGCGGCCGAGGTCGGTGAGGGAGTAGTCCACGCGGGGCGGGATCACGGGCTTGGCGTCGCGGTGGACCAGGCCGTCGCGTTCCAGGGTCTGCAGGGTCTGGGTCAGCATCTTCTCGCTGACCTTGCCGATCTCCCGGCGCAGCTCGCTGAAGCGGTACGAGCGGTCCAGCAGCGCGATCAGGACCAGGGTGCCCCAGCGGCTGGTGACGTGCTCCATCACCAGGCGGTGAGGGCATACCGAGTCGCCGTCGGCGTTGCGCACTCGGTCCACGAGGGTCGTCTCACTCACTCCCATGCCCATACCTTACTTCGACGCCTGCACTGTCTGATGGTTAGTGCCTAATCCGGCTGGAAACCTGGATCGATCTATGCTCCAGTCGCATACGTCATAGGTTTTCAGTGGTAGATTCAGCTCTATGCGTATGACGCTGGCGGAGCGTGTCCGATCAGCCGTGGCGACGCTCATGCACGCCACGGGGGAGTCGCAGACGGATCTCGCGACCGCCCTCGGGGTGAGTCAGGCTCAGGTGAGCCGTCGTCAGGCCGGAAGCGCCGCATGGAGCCTGGAGGACTGCGAGGCGGTCGCCGCGCACTTCGGCATCGACGTGCTGGATCTCATGGCGGGGCCGACGCAGGCTTCCGAAGCCCTGCCGGATGCCCGCCGCCGGGCGGCCGGCCGACGGGTCTCCGGCGCCGGCCCGGTGGCGCAGGGAGAGGCGGCCCGATGACGGACTTCGACGCGATCGACGCGCTGCTGGCCGGCGCCAAGCCGGAGGTGCCGCTGCCGCCCGTCGAGGAACGGCGCGCGCTGCGCGAGCACCTGAACCTGTCGCGTGCGCAGGTGGCGCAGGTGCTCGGAGTGAGCCCGTCCACTGTCGGCGGCTGGGAGTCCGGCCGGGACCCGGGCGGCGAGGTACGGGAGAAGTACGCGTACTTCCTCGACGGGGCCCGCGCCCGGCGGCAGGCCCAGGCGGCCGAGGAAGCGGCGATCACCGTCCAGGACGCGGGCAGCCCCGCGGAGGCCGAGGACGTCGAGACCGCGTCAGTGGCCCCGGTCGGAGACGGAGGCGGAGACGGTGACGCGGACGAGGTCGAGGTTCTCACCAGCCCTCAGCCCTGTGTGCTGTGCGGACGGCCCGCCCGCCACCAGGTCGCCGGCTTCCCCCAGCACCTGGACCCGGCCGACTGCGGTAGGACAGCGGCCACGCCGCCCGCGCGAGCGGCAGAGCCGGAAGGGGGCAGGCCTGACATCGAGCCCGATCCCGAGCCCGAGCGCCCAGCGTCGCGGAAGCCGACGCCCGAGTCCGTCGCGGTCCGCCCCGTGGGCCGCCGGATGCAGGCCGCCTCCGACACCCCCGATCTGATCGGTCAGGCCGTCGCAGCCGCCCTCGCACAGCACCAGGGTGACGTCGACACCGCCACGGCGGCGCTGGTGAAGCGCGCGATCCCGGATGCCATGGCACTGCTGGACGCCACCCGCAGAGGCGGCCGGTACGACGTCGTCGCGCACCCCTGGATCCCGGACATCCTGCGCAAGCAGTCCGCTCGCGGGGCCGACCAGATCTGGGAGGCCCGCCCCAAGTGGTTCCGCCCGCAACTCCCGCCCGGAAACCACGAGGTGACGGCGCTCGACATCAACGGGGCGTACCTGAGCGCGCTCAAGACCCATCTCCCGATCGGCCAGTTGGAACACTCCACCGGCCCCGGCCATGACCGCCGCCGGGCCGGCGTCCACCTGATCACCCCGCCCGGGTGGGAGCACGAGGACGTCCTGCCGAACCCCATCGGCAACCGTGACGAGCCGGGCCCGCTGTGGGTCACCGAGCCGACCCTGCGCCTGTTGTTGCGGCTGTCCGGACCGAAGTACGGCCTGTGCGACCCGCCCGAGATCCATGAGTCGTTCACGTCGGGGGCGACGGAGGGCCTGCTGGAGAAGTTCCGGGTCGCGCTGAAGGACGCGCGGGACCGCGCCATCGTCGACGGGGACGAGGTGACGCTGGAGTACGTGAAGGCGATGTACTCCAAGTTCGTCTCGACCATGGGGGAGTCGAACTACAACCGGGAGCTGTACCGCCCCGACTGGATGCACCTGATCCGCTCCCAGGCCTTCGCCAACCTCTGGATGAAGGCGTACAAGGCCTACGACGAGGGTTTGACGGTGGTCCGCGCGATGGGTACCGACGAGCTCCACGTGATCGGTGACTGGCGCGGTGTCTTCGCGGAGGGCCGCGGAGTGACCGAGGTGAAGGTCAAGGACACGTACACCGTCGGCTCCGAGGAGAACCAGGAGCGCTGATCACCGACAAGGCGTCAGTTCCCAGTAGGATCGATCCGCATCGCACAGGGGTTGTGAAGACACCCTCAATGACCCGCCGCGCAGGGAGACAAGGTGCCGGAGAGGAACAACGAGTTCGGTAAGTACGGAGCTCGCGGCATCCGAGGCCACGAAGCCGTAGCCCGTCGACTCGACGCCCTCGCCGGCTTCGTCGCCACCCCGGTCACGGCCCGGCGCGGCCTGCTCGCCCGCCTGCACTACCTCACCCGCAGCGAACACGCCCGCCAAGCGGCCCGGGACGCCGGACTCACGGTCACCGACGACACCCTGAAGAAGTGGCTGCGGGGCAGGCGCAACCCGTCGAAGAGGAACCTCGAACGCATCGAGACGGCCTACCGGACGGTTCGTCGGCACAACGTCGCCCGCTACCTGCTCGCGCGCCTCAACCGCGAGGGCCGTGGCACGCGCGTCGAGTTCCACCCGCTCAACCAGTCCCAGGTCGACCGGCCCCGCCAGCGCGCGGTCGAGTACCGCACGCTCAACGTCCGCCGCTGGGACCGCATCGTCGAGGCATGGGCCGAGGACGACGAAAGGGCCCTGGACGACGCCTGGGTCAGCGAAGCGGTGGTGGACCTCGGCTCGCAGTGGGGCCAGTACGAGTACGTCACCAACATCGGTTTCGCTGCCTGACGGGCGAGCGGCCGGGGCCCGACGACCGGCCGCGTTCCCTTCCGTGTGGACCGGCGGTCTGCCTGAGCCCACACGGCGGGCCCCATGTCGTCGGGCGCCTCGCGGGTCAGCCGGCGAACACCCGGCCCTCCTTCACGACGTAGTGCGCGGGCTGGGAGCAGCCGATGGACGGCGTGATCTTCAGACTCACGGTGAGCGGCGCGGGCTCGGTGCTCGCGGTCGAGAACTCGCAGACGGCACCGCTGCCCGTGACCGGGTACCAGAACCATCCCTCGACGTCGCCCACGGTGACCCGGTCGGACTCCTTCCAGGCGCCACCGGTCTGCGTGTAGACCTGCAGCCGTACGGAGGCGGCGAACTGGTCCTCCGTCGACCGCAGTGCGGTCAGCGTGACCTTGTAGTCGCTGCCCAGGACGGACGAGGCGATGAGTTGCGTCTGCGGAGCTGCGGTGCCGGCGTCGGCGGCTCCCGCGCCGGCGGTCCCTAGGGCGGCCGCCGCCAGGAGGGTGACAGCCGCGGCGGCGGCGCTGCGGGTGCGGTTCTTGTGGTGGTCGCGGACCAGGTTCATGTGTTCCCCCGTGGAACGAGTTATACCGGAACGTCGGTTTCGTTCGTACGGTGGTAAAGACCAGTCACAGCGCTTCGCGGTTGCACGGAATGTCGTGCTTTTTCCAGGGCCCGGCCCGGGAGCCCGTCGGTCCGCGATGGGGTCGAGGTGCTCCGCCGCCGATCGGCGGGGCACCTGTGTGATGCCCCGCCGATCGGCCTGATGTCGGTGCGGGGCCCGTGCCGGGCGCCGCCGGGGAGGTTACAGGCCGTCACGCACCATGGCTGCGACGATCTGGACGTGGCGGTCGGCCGCGGTGTTCGAGAACTCGTTGTCGTAGTTCAGGCCGTAGGGCCAGAAGTGCCCGCCTCCGGTGGACAGGGTGGCCCCCGACCCGTCGAACCGCTTGACGAGCGCCGTTGCCTGGGCGCCGCGCCAGGTGCCCCCGGATCCGAGGGAGGACCAGCCCGAGCTCGTGCCCACGCCGATGGTGTGGGCGATCTCGTGCAGTGCGGTCCGCTCGTTCATGTAACTGCGGTTGCCGAAGCGGATGGTGCCGTTGATGCTGCCATCGGCGGTGGGTACGCCCGGGTCGTAGCGGACGGTGATGCTCTTGCCCAGGTCGCTGAGGTTGTTGTACCGGCTCACGGCGGCGTTCATGGCCGCCGTGATGAGGTCGTAGGCCGTCCGCTGGTCGGCGGTGGGGTTGGCGGCCCTTTCGAGGGACCAGGTGATGCTGGCCGCCGCCGCGCGTTCCCGGGGCGGCGACTCGGGTGCCGGTGTGGATGCCGATGGTGCTGCCGGGACGGACTGCGGCGCGGCCTGGGCGATGCCGGGGCCGGTCAGCACGGTGGCCGCCAGCGCGGTCATGATCGCCTTGTGGCGCCAGGGTGACGTCGTTCGCGCAGTGGGGTGCGGAGCTCGTCGCGGACGCATGGGTCCTCCTGTGGGGGGTGGGGTGTCGAGCGTGGGGGGTGGCGGTGGTGGCGCACCGTCGAGGAGTCGCACGTTGTTCGAAATATTGAACAGACGTGACGTCCTCTCCGTCGGGCGCTCCGGAAGCCGGATGTCGGCAAGTATCCAGTCGCGAAGTGCGACGTCAAGACCTCCCGCGCGCAACTCCTCGACACGATGGCGATTTCTTCCCATGTGCCCCTCATCTGCCAACGAAGACAGGGCTGTTGGCAGCCGGTTGCACCTTGGGCGGGAAGTGGCACACCGCCCCGTGCGGTGTCATTGCGACAGGAAAGGTGAACATGGGATTGGGTTCGGCGCAGATGCTCCCTTTCACTTCTCGCGCAGCGCGCCTGTGGCCCACCGGGATGCGGTGGGCCACAGGCGCGAGCGAAGCGGTGTCAGGAGTCCAGGAACTTCCCGCAGGAGCCCTCGGCCACCCAGCGGTGGGAGCTGATCTCGTTGTCCACGTCGTAACCGCTGGTGAAGGAGAACCCGTTGAGGCTGCTCATGTAGTACTCGGACTTCTTGATGCAGGTGTGGCCGCCGGCCCAGTCCTCACCCGTCCCGTTGAAGACCTGGACGGCGAGACCGGAGGTCCCCTTGTGCAGGATGGACTCCGCGTTGTTGGTGTCACCGCCCTGGAACGAACCCTGGCTGTTGCCCCAGTTCGAGTCCGCGCCTTCGGCGCTGCCGAGGTAGCCGCTGCAGTTGTCGTTCGCGTAGGCGTAGAAGTAGCCGTTGGTGGCGCTGTTCCACGCGTTGTCGCACGGGGTGGCGGCCTGGGCGCCGCTGGTGGGGACGATCACCGCGAGGCCGGCGAGGCCGAGAGTGGCAGCTGCCGCCAGGGTCTTGCGCATGAGGGATCACTCCTTGGTCTGGTGGTGTGGTGCGGGGTGCTCCGCAGGCATGGCGCTGCGGACGTGTGGGGGTCCGGATCACCCGTTGTCAGGCGGTGGAACCGGTGATGTCCTCGGCGCGGGCCAGTGCCGCCAGGCCCATGCGCCGATAGGAGGCGATGTCCGCGGCGTACCGGCCGAGCTTCTTGTCGCGGTACTCGGCGTCCAGCGTCCGCGCCGTGTCGCCCAGCGGGGTCGTGGTCGCGCAGGTGGCCTCCGCGACCGCCAGTTCGACCTCGGCGGCGTGGGCCCGTGCGGACGACAACCCCTGGGTGAGCGAAGGGAGTTGTCGACGAACGCTCGGAGGATCGGCATAGGGATGACCGGCTTGGCGCATGCACGTGGACCACTGCTCGACCGCGCGCCCGAAGCGCCTGTCCTTGAGGAGGGCCGGTACGTACAGGGGGGACAGGTTCGTGGCGATCTTCTCCGCTCGGAACCAGGTCTCGAAGTCGCCGTAGAGCCGGTTCCCGGCCTCGGCCTGACAGCCGTGTCGCGGGGTCCGGACGGTGCCGCCGGCGGGCAGCTCGGCGCTCAGCATCCCGCTCGAGGGGCCACCCTCGAGCGTACGGCTGTAACGGATGCGCTCCTGCTCCGGAAGGGCGTTGGCGTACTTGCTGTTCGGGTCGTCGCGCTGGACGTGCTGAAGCCGGTCCGCGAGTCGCCCGCCGTAGCCGTTCTTCTTGGCCCACGTGACGTCGGTGAGCACGTATCCGCCGCCTTTGAGGTCGTCGACGGTCAAGGGCGACCACGCCCAGTACTTGAAGCCCTTGCTCTCCATGCACGTCTTCACCAGCCGCGCTTCGGCGCGTTGTACCAGGATCTGTTCGGCGTCGGTCAGCTCCCGGCCGACGGCCTCGGAACCGGGCGTGGCGTCGACCGATCCCGCCCCGGTGCCGCCGGAGTCGGCGCGGCCGCCGTCGTGGCTCGCGGTCGCGCTGCAGCCGACCGACGTGAGGGCGACGATCACCGCACCGACGCAGGCGACGGCGAACGCTCGCTTCATTCCGGTCCCCCTCTGATACGGCTGCGACGGCTGGTGCCTTCGTGGCGGTGTGTGCCGCATACGATTCCGTGCGGTGCGGCCTCGGGCCATGCCTTTGCGTGTCACCGCAAAAGCGCAGGTCAACTAGGGGACGTGACTGCTCGGCGGTGCGCGAGGAGGGTGGCGCGGGCCGGGCGGGGCGTCGGTGCGACGGTCACGGCTGTGCCCGTTGTGTCCGGGAGGTCGACGCGCCGGTCGCGGCTCGGAGTACGGACGCACCGAGCGGGGTCAGGGTGTGCAGGACGGTCGCCCCGTTCCGGGTGGTGGTGATCAGACCGGAGTTGCGCAGCGCGGTCGCGTGTCGGCTGGCGGAGGACGCCGACACGTCGGCGGCGCGTGCGATCTCGTTGGTCGTGGCCCCGGCGGCCGTGGCGTGGAAGGCGGCGGCGCGCGCCCGCCCCAGCAGCTCGCTCAGTGACCGGTCGGCGCGATCGGAAGCGTCGGCGAGGGTGCCCACCAAGGCTCCGCTCGGGACCGGCTGTTCGTGCAGGAGGGGGTAGTACAGGACGGGCGGCAGTTCGGGGTCGGCGAGGCTGACCGGGGCGTCCCAGCAGAAATAGGAGGGGACGAGGGTGATTCCCCGTCCGTTGAGATACAGGTCGCGTTCCTGCGCGGGGTAGCGGACGTGCAGTACGGGCCGTCGCCACTGCATGGTGGGGCCGAGCCCGGCGAGCATGCCCTCGATTCCCCCGTCCATGAGCCCGCGGCATCGCGCCGTGCGCTCCGCCTCGATGCGGGCCGTCATCCGGTCCTCGTAGGGGGCGACGACGGCCTCGTAGTAGGCGCGTAACACCCGCACCAGTGCCTCCCGTTCGGGCAACTCCGCGAGCCGGGGAGCCCAGGAGGGCGCTCCGACGGCACGGTCGAGCAGTTCGATCTCCTCGCCGACGCGCCGGGGCGGGGTGGCGAGGAGCTCATCGAGCCCGCCGTTCAGGTCGCCGAGCGTCTGCGGGGGAGTGAGGAAGTCGGGGAAGTAGGCGGCCCTCGGATACAGAGGCAGCAACGTCGTGCGCAGGGCCCGCTCCAACCCCTGCTCGTGGACCGCCACCCTGGCCCCTCGGAACCACTCCGCGTAGGCCCACCGGCCCCGCCGCGACTGCAGACGGTGCAGGCTCGCGGCGATTTCCCACAGCGGGTCCGGCCCTGTCGCCACGCGGGTTCTGGCGAGGTCAATCTCGGTGAAATGTATCCGGAGCGCCACGTTCTCCCCTGCTGAACTGGGCTTTTGCGGTCTGCTGCAACAGGATGGCCGATCCGGGGAGTTGTGACAATCACAAGAAGTACACGTGATATCCACTTGGCTCACACAAGTCGTCCCCGCGCGTCCGCCCTCAGTCCGGAGCGGGGAGGGCGATGGCCAGAGGAAAGCGGTCGCGTCCCGCGCGGTGAGTCGTTGACTTTCGTTCGAGCGCAGTGGGGCCGGGGGCGCGGGCCGAACCGCGAGAGGGGCCAGGCATGAGTACCGAGGACGCGCTGACCGGCCGTCTGGGGTCGCTGCTCGAAGAGGTCGACCACGCTGTCGTGACCTCTGGGGGGCGCGGTTCACCAATGCCGGGTGAGACCGAGCGCACCGGAGGGCCGCATCACCATGACCGGTGGGCAACTCCGCCGACGCCGGCACGGTGGACGACTCCCCTGGCCGCCTCGTGCCCGTGCGGAGTCACAGGTCGGCGCGGCTCAGGATGCGGTTCATCTCGGTGAGCGGTAGCGCAGGATGGGCGGCGGCTTCGTCGACGACCTGGGGGTCCGGGTCGGAGAGCAGTTGGTCCAGCAGCGCCTGCGTGATGTTGGGGTGACGTGCGACCCCGCTGCGCAGGAAGGACTCCGGGGCGGCGGCGAGTTGTCGGAGGGCCGTCACGGGCAGTCCGGGGTCCTGCAGGGCGACGTAGCGCACGTGCGGGCTCGGTTCGTCGACAAGTGTGCGCAGGACGTGACGCGGAAAGTTGGGGTGCTCGACGAGCAGCGGGCGGAGGTGGAACACCTCGCCGTGAGCGCGTACCAACCGTTCCAGCACCTCCGGTGGCGTGTCCGGCCTGCGTGCGGCGGCGCGGCGCACCATGAGTTCCGGGTCGTCGTCCAGCTGACGCCATGCCTCCTCGGGCAGGTCGCGGCAGGAGGCCAGCACCCGCCGGAAAATCCGGTGCGGAGAGTCCAGATACGTCATCCGCTCGTCGAGGGGCTGGTCGAGGAGCCACCACGGCTCGGCGAAACCGCAGCTCAGCGCCACTTCCGCCGCGACGCTTCCGCCCGCGCGCTCGGCCTCCACGAGCGCGAACAGCCGGTTCCGGGTCTCCCCGTCGACATGGCGACTGCCCGCCGCCGCGACGCGCACGATCGGGTCGTCGACGTCCAGGAGCCGGGCGACCATGTCGGCGGACAGGTGCGGATTCGCGGCGACGGCCTGATGGACGTCCTCGTCCCCGGTCCGCATGAGCTGTGCGAACTGGTCCGCTGTGAGCGGGACATAGTGCGCCACGTTGACACGCGTGGCCGGGTCGGCGAGACAACGGTCCCGCCATTCCGACGGGACACCCGGCTGGTTGTGCTCGGTGGCGGCTGCCCGGACCCGCGGATCCGGGTCGGCGAGCAGTCCCGTCTGCACGGCGACCGGCCGGTCTTGCCAGCCCCGGGCGACCGCGGCACGCACCTTAGGGTCCAGGGCCCCGACAAGCTCGGTCCGCGGCAGGCCGTAGGCCTCCTCCAGTGCCTCGACACCGATCGGCACCTCGCGCTCCACGGTGTGGCGGACGAAGTCCGCGTGCGCGTCACGGATCGCCGGATCGGGATGCTCGGCGAGCCTGCGCCGCATCTCCGGGGAGAGCAGGTCCCCGTGCAGAAGCACCGCTGTGTCGTCGTCGCCGTGTTCAAGCAGTGCCTCCACGACAGCGTCCGCCAGCCGTCCGCCGCGCAGCGATATCCCGTGCCGGCCGGCCACGTGTGCGGCCAGGCGCACCAGGACATCCTGCGGAGCGGCCTGGTTCCGTCCCAGCCCGGACAGCAGCGGGTGATGGAGATGCGTCATGTGCCCAACCTACTCAGCTCCTGCGGGCCGACCTGTCGCGAGAGTCCCGGCGGCGGGCGCGAAGGTACGCAGGCCCGGCCGGCCCGCCGCTCCCCCGTAGCGGCGGGCCAGGTCCTCGGGCCAGGTCCTCGGGCCAGGCCGCGACGAGGCCCTCAGGGCTGGGCCCGCGTCAGACGCCCGTACCGGGCGGACCAGCCAAGTGGCCGAAGAACACCCCCGGCCCGTACGTGATCGAGAATGCCGGGGCGTCGCCCGGATGTCGTTGGCGCACGGTGCACGTTTCCTTGTCTGTGCGTCTACACCGGCAGGCGACGGACGGCAGCTGCCTATGTCCGCGGCGGCCGCCTCGCACCGCCTACCTCTGCTCGACCTCGAAGAGCGCCTGGAGCCGGAACTCCCTGGGGGACAGCCCGTAGGCGGCGCGGAAGGCGCGCGTGAAGTCGGAGGCGCGAGGGAAGCCCCAGCGGGCGGCGACGGCGTGGATGGGCATGGTGCGCAAGTTGGGCTCCGCCAGATCATGGCGGGCGCCCACCAGGCGTTGGTTGCGAATGAAGACCGCGACCGTCTCTCCCCGCGACTGCTGCTGAAAGATCCGGTGCAGGTAGCTGAGGGAGATGTGGTGCGCGGCGGCGATCACGGGTGGCGTCAGCGTCGGGTCGCGCAGGTTCTGCCGGATGAACTCCAGGATGCGCTGTGCCAGGGCCTGTTGCCGGGTCTCCGGCGGCAGGGTGTCCTCCGCGGCGAGCGCCTGGGCACACCAGGCCGACACCAGATCGAGTACCACTCTGCCCAGGCGTGGCGCGTCGAGCGGCTGCAGGGTGTCCGCCTGCCGGTCCAGGCCGACGAGGAACTCCGCGAGCAGAGCGCCGACACCCTCCCGCCCGGACAACCCACGGCCCAGCAACTCCCTGACCCGGTGCGGCGGCAGCGGAAGCAGTGCCTTCGGGAGGTCCACCGCGACGCCCCTGACGGCACGGCTCTCACGATCGTCCCTGGGCCGGAGGTCGTACGGCTGCGAGCTGTCGACGATGTGCAGGTCACGTGGACCGAACACCTCGGTCCGGCCGGCGTGGTCGAGGGCCAGCCCACCGTCGAGCAGCAGCGTCAGGTGATACAGCTCGGGATCGGACTGGCGCACCATCTTCGGGTTCCGCAGGTACCGCGTGGGCAGGAACGACGACGGCCACACCGTCACCGGTCCCAGCTCCATCAGCCGGCACTCCGCCCAGAAGTCGGCGGCGTGGTCACTGATGAAGTCGCTGGAGCGCGTCCGGCCGACCAGCTCTCGCCAGTAGTCGAACCTGTCCTCCGCGGGCACGTCCTCGCTGCGGAACACGGTCCCTATCATTGCGTTCGCTTCTCCGATATCCCTTGGCGGGCGATCCCGCCGACATCCTTGCGTCTTCATGATCTGACGTCGGGCCACCGTCACGGACGGCGGGGCACGCGGATAGGCTGCCTCGTCATGCCCACAACAGCGCGCAGACCCTTCCTCGGTGCCACCGCTCTCACGGTCGTCCTGACCGCCGTCAGTGGCTGTTCGTCCGACTCCGGCCAGGGCGACGGCGATTCGAGGGTGCTGCAGGCGCTGGGCACCCTGGCCGACGACAACGCCGCTGACGAGGTGACCTACCTCGACGCCGAGAAGACGCGGGCGTTGAGCAAGGGCGATGAGAAGCGGTTCTCCGCGGTCGGTCAGCCGGGCGGCAGCCCGCTGAACGCGTACGAACCCGGGCCGTGGGGGCAGAGCCTGAACGTCGCCCAGATCGACACGGCTGTCGACACCAAGAGCGCGGGCCGCTGGGAGGGTTCGTTCGACGCGGCGGCCATCACCGCGTCGCTGAAGTCCAACGGCTACCGGCAGCGCGGCGATGACAGGACGTGGACGCCCGCCGACGGCAAGGGTGTGTCGCTCCAGGTCACGAAGGACGAGATCGCCTACTCCGCCCACGGCGACACGGCCATGGCCGCCGTCACTCCGAAACAGGGCGCCTCGCTGGCCGACAAGGAGGAGTATCGGCGGGCGGTCGGCTGCCTGGGCGACGTATACCGCGCCGACTTCCTCGCCCTGACCGCCACCAAACCCGTACGACTCTCCGCTCTCGGCCAGCAGGCGGACTCCGTCGCCGAGAACACCGAGGTGCTGTGCCTCGTGGTCAAGGACGAGGCGACAGCCGACCGTGCCGCGGCGAAGCTGCGTGCGGTCGTCGCCGACGAGTCGCCGAAGTTCGACGGCACGAAGGTGACCGTGGAGAAGGGTGACGCACCTCTGGTACGGGCCGTCGTTCCGGACACCGCCGCGCAGCGACCGGGCCGGTTGGTCCGCTCCGACCTCGAACTGTGGATGGTCATCACTGACCTCTGACCGACCTCGCCTCCTCACGGGGCGAGTCTGGCCGGCTGGACCGGCGTCGGCCGGGCGGGCATCGTGCCGCGGTGAGCATCATCGTCAAGTTCTTCGTGGCGCCGTGCCACGAAGCTGCGTGGCACGGCTGGCCCCGTGGCCGCGGGGGAGCCCGGGATCGTCGCCGACCCCGAAGACGGGGCGCGACGACCGGCTGTACTGCTGGTCGGCGTAGCGTGCGAGGCCCGGGCAGCGAGGCCAGTGCGCAGCGCCCGGCCAGCTCGCCGACTCGGAGCTGCGTGAGTTTTTGAGCATCCGCTCGGGATGGGCGTCAGCCATAAGATCGTTGGGCACAGGTGACACAGAAGTGCTGGCCAGGGATTCACCGACAGGCACAGGGAGAGACTGTGGCAGACATCCCGGACAAGGCGGGGCAGGGCACCCTGTCGGTCCTACGCGACACCATCGACGGCATCACGGTCCTCACCGTCCGCGGCGAGATCGACTTCCAGACCGTGACGGCCCTCCAGGACGTGCTGCCTCCGGCGGACGAGGCGTCCGGCCCCCGCATGGTGATCGACCTCGGTGAGGTCACCTTCATCGACTCCAGTGGCATCAACGCCCTCATCAACGCCCAGCAGGCCCTCCCCGAACAGGGCTGGCTACGCCTGGCCCGCCCCCGGCCCGCCGTCCGGCGCACCCTTGAGCTCGTGGGGCTCGACTCCGCCATCCCCTTTTATCCGACGTTCGAGGACGCGCTCACCTGACGTCGCGTGCAGAAGAGACGTGGGGGACGCAACCGGAGACACGGCGACTGATCAGGCCGTAGGGGTCAGCGACGCGGCGTCCCAGGCGAACCCGTCCGGGTCGGTGAAGGCCCCGGCAGTGCTGCCGAGCACGAGCCGGTGTGATCCGGTGCCGTCGGCGGGGACACCGGCGTCCTTGGCAAGGTGCCGGCGTCCGTACAGCGCCAGCTTGACGGCAGAGGAGGGGGCGGCGAACTCGACGTACTTGCGGCCGAAGCTCTTCGCCACAGTGAGCCCCTGTCCGACGTAGAACCGCCTGCTCGCGGCCACGTCCGTGGCTCCCAGCAGCAGCACGATCTCGTCGACCTGCCGGGTGGCCGGACCGGTGTTCTTCCTGGCCGACGTGGCGACCTTCCAGATCGTTCCGTCCGGGGCCTGTACGACGCCGCCGTAACCCCAGAACGACTTCGCGGCGGGCTTCAGCGCGGTGGCGCCGGCGCCGAGGGCCGCGTCGATGAAGGCGTTGACGTCGGCCGGCTGGGACACCGTGAGTGCCATGACGAACCCGCGGAAGCCGGTCGACGGTGCCTCACAGGCCCGTAGGCGCACCTGGGTGCCCAGACCGAAGGCGCTGTAGAAGCGGGCGGCGGCCGTGGGGTCGGCCACCTCGAGGGTGACGGTTTCGATGTAGGTCATGTCCGTCACGCTAGTTGTGGCTCGGCCGCCGACGCTTCTCGATTCCTGACCAGTCGGGCCACCTGGTCCGCCACGCGCGGAGCGAGGTGGCCGACGACGAACGGCCCCCTTCTCGGCGTCGCCGGGCCACCGATACCCGATCGGCCGGCGAACGGCTCAGCGAACCTCTTGGATGCGGATCAGGTTGCCCGCGGGATCACGGAAGGCGGAGTCGCGGATGCCGTACGGCTGCTCGGTCGGCTCCTGGACGACCTCCGCGTCCGCGGCCTGCACCTTCGCGAACGTGTCGTCGAGGTCCTTGGTGGCCAGCAGGATCCACCCGTAGGTGCCCTTGGCCATCATCTCGGTGATGGTGCGGCGCTCGTCCTCGGTGATCCCGGGGTCCGCGGCCGGCGGCGCCAGGAGGATGGACGTGCCGGGCTGGTCGACGGGGCCGACGGTGATCCAGCGCATCTGGCCCTGTCCGACGTCGCTGCGGACCTCGAAGCCGAGGGCATCGCGGTAGAAGGCAAGGGAGGCGTCCGGGTCGACATGCGGGAGGACGCTCGTGTGAATGGTGATGTCCATGGAGGTCAGGCTAGGTGTGACCGGGCCCTTTGGGGCGCTACGAGAGTGCGGACCCGCCGCATGTCGACGGCGACTGCGCCGTCCAGACAAGAACGCGTTGCGGGCAGTCGCCCGTGCGCCTGGCCCCGGGCCCACGGGACAAGCGACCGATCGAGGAGCCGTGCGCGCGACGACACCGGTGGCGCGTGGCCGAAAGTCCGTCAGCGACATGGCTTGTCGACGGCGTTCTCGCCCGCCTGCGCTTGGCGTAGCGTGGCGGCGTGACAGAGCCGCCGCTGTCGCCCGCCGTGCCCCGGATTCCTCCGCAGCCCGCGGATGAATGGGCCGAATCCGTGCGTGAGACCCTGTCCGCCGACATCGGTGCACTGGGTCTCGGCGTGTCTTCGCTCGGCGAGGCGCATGTGTTCACGACGCTGGCCCGTCATCCGGAGTTGTTCGCCGCCTGGCTTCCGTTCAGCAGCCAGTTGCTGCTCGCTGGCGAACTGCCGTTTGACGAGCGCGAGTTGGTCATCCTGCGCGTGGCGCGCAACTGCGACTCGCCCTACGAGTGGGGCCAGCATGTGAGGATCGCCGCGAAGGCCGGGCTGTCGCCGGACGACATGGCGCGGGTCGCGGCGGGTCCCGACGCGCCGGGCTGGACGGAACGGCAGTCGTTGCTGCTGCGGGCCGCGGACGAGATGCACTCCGGCGCCCGCATCGGCCGGCCCACGTGGGAAGGGCTGAGCCGGCACCTGACGGAGCGCCAGTTGATCGAACTCCCCATGCTGGTGGGCCACTACCACCTGCTGGCGTTCACCCTGAACTCCCTGCAGGTGCTGCCGGAGCCCGGGCTGCCTCCCATGAGCTGAGGGGATGTCCCGGGGCAGTAGCCGGTAGCCAGAATCCGGTGGCCGTCAGGAAGCGACCTCTTCGTAGGTCTCCCTGAAGATGTCGGCTCGGCACGAGTAGAGTTCGCCCCTCACGCCGCGAATGATCCAGTCGTCCTCCAAGGCCAGCATCGTGCCCTCAAGCGTCGGTATCAGCAGGCCGATGCGGGCCGCGCGGCCGTCGGGGCCGTCGGCGGTGAAGTAGTCCTGTGGTTCGTTGTTCTCGTCGAGGTACACGCCGCGCATGCCGTCGGGGAAGTCCCCGACGAACTCGATGACGTCGCTCCAGGTGGCGGGCCGCAGCTGTACGGCGTCGATCTCTACGGGCCGCTTGCGGAAGCGCTTCATGTGGGGATCTCCTTCGTCGCCGGGGCTGACCACCGGTCAGGAGAATATGGCGCGCCCCGTCTCGTTCGGCTGAGGCGACGACTCTATCCACCGGCTCCTTCGCGTTCATGGACGGGGGAGGACCGGGCGCACTCGCGAACTCGGTCGGGGCCCGGCTCGAGTGCCGGGCCCCGACGAGAAGCAGCCGTCAGCCGTCAGCCGGCGAGCGGCGCGACGGTGATGCGGTCGATATCGGGTGCGTACGCGCCCGAGTTGCTGAAGGAGATGGTGTTGGAGCCGGCGTCGAGGGTGACCGGGACGGGAAGGTCCCAGAAGTTCGACCAGCTGTAGCTGTTGCGGAACATGACCGTCTGAGCGGTGCCGTTGACGTCGATGCCGGCCGCCCTGGAGATGACGTTGGTGTTGTAGTTCCCGGAGCCGGCGACCTCGTTGTTGGCGTAGCGGACGTTCATCACGTAGCGCCCGGCCGAGGGAGCGTCCACCTGGAAGGTGAGCGTGTTGCCGGAGCCGTTGCCGATGTGGCCGACGTACTTGCCGTCGGAGGCCCACGAGTTGTCGGCGACCGCGGCGGTCCCGGCGCGCGTGGCTTCCTCGGCCTCGTAGGCGGCGACGCCCTTGGTGTCGACCGCGCCGGTCACGCGCAGGTCGCGCAGGGTGAGCCTGCCGCTGCCGGAAGGGGCCGCGGTGATGCGGTTGTTGCCCGCCGACAGGTACAGCCGCAGGGACTTGTCGATGACGCGGCCCCGGGTGGGGGCGAGGGTGGCGGCGGTGGCGCCGTCCAGGCTCAGGGTGGAGCGGCGGGTGGAGGCGTAGTCGGCGTGCACGGTGTAGTAGCCGTCGGCCGGGGCGTAGACGTCGAGGGCGGCCTTGTCACCCGAGCCCAGCACCAGGGCGCCGGCTCCGCTGGTTCCGGACGCGCTGTAGTCGTACGACGGGGATCCGCTGATGTCCGCGTAGGTCGCGGGGTAGACGGAGTCGGGCGTGGTCGACGCGGTGAGGTCGATCCTGTCGAGGGTGACTTCGTTCGTCCCCTTGGACAGGGTCAGGGTGTGTTTGCCGGCGGTCAGGGACACGGGTGTGCTCGCGGTGGCGCGGTAGGTCCAGTTCAGCGTGGACCCGTAGGTGAGGGTCTTGGCCGAGCCGCCGTCGACCGTGAGGCTCTGGGTGGCGGGGGCGCCGGACTGGTTGCCGTAGAAGACGTCCAGGTCGTACGTGCCGGTCTTCGGGACGTCGACCGTGAAGGCGACCTTGCTGGTCGGCTGGTTCAGGCTGCCGACGTCCTTGGTGCCGGAGGTGGCGAAGCCGTAGGGGTTGGTCACCGAGCCCTGGGAGTAGACCGTGCCGCCGGTGATCGCGGCGTTCTCCGCCTCGTACGTCGCCGACCAGGGCAGGCTCGCCGCGCTGGGCGAACCGCTGCCGTCCGGGTTGACGGTGATGCGGTAGGCCGACATGGCGTCCAGGTCGGTCAGCGGCACGGTGACGCTGCCGTTCCCGGCGACGGTGGCGGTGGTGCGGGACACCACGCTCGGCGCGGCGGCCGCTCCCTCGTAGCCGCTCCATCCGATCCGCTCGACGGTGACGTTGACCTTCTTGCCGAAGCGCGGGGGTACGTGCCGGATCACGGTGTCCACGGCGCCGGAGGTGCCGCCGAGCAGCACCTGGGCCTGCCTGCGCTCGGCGTCCAGCGATGCGATGCCCTGCACGGTGTCGACGGTGTTGGGCTGCGGCGGAGTCAGTTTGACGGTCTCGCCGGTCAGGCCCGCGTACCAGCGCAGCAGCCACCAGGTGCCGTTGGGGACGTTGGTCTGGGCGGCGTTGTCGTTGAGGTTGCCTGCGATGTTCCAGTACGCCTGGTCGGCGTAGACCTTGTTGCGCTCGAACATCGACATCCACTGGACCATCTGTCCGGGCACGGACTGGTCGCGCCGGTTGCCGTACTCGTTGATGCTGACCGGCAGCTTGGCGATGCCGGCCTTCTTCTCGATGGCCCGGTAGTCGGCGAGGTGGGACTCGAAGTCCTTGAGGGAGTCCGGGCCCAACTCGTGCCAGGTGGTGATGTCCGGGAGGACCTTGTTGGCCTTGGCCCACGGGTAGAAGTCGCCCATGAGCTTGGCGTCGTAGTGGGTCTCGTTGGGCCCTGCTATCCGGGCGTCGGGGATGATCGAGCGGATCTTCTGGTAGACGGTCGTCCAGTCACTCTGGAACTTGCTCAGCGCGCTCGCGTACTTGGCGCTGTCCGAACTGCCCAGATCCGGATACCAGTTGCCGTTGGGCTCGTTGAACGGCACCCACACGAAGTCGTCGACGTCGGGACGGGCGGCGACCTTGCGGACCATGGTGTCGACCTTGGCCAGGTAGTCGCTCAGACCGAGGTTCTCGTACGGCCACTGGGCGTAGATGTCCTGCATGTAGATGTGGACCTCGCCGCCGCCGTTGCGGTCGTAGCCCTTCTTGATCGCGAGAGCGTCCCCGTTGGGGTGCTGCGCCCCGTCGGGCGCCTTCTGCACCACGGTGGTCAGGTGAAGCGGGGCGACCAGTTCGTCGCCGGGGACACCGTCGTCGCTGAGGCCGTACAGCGTGCCGTTGGCGCCGTGCATGACGGCGCCGGTGGTCCGCCCGAGGTCGACGGTGACCTGTGGGGCGGCGGCCTGGGCGGCGGGGGCGGCGGGGGCGGTCAGGACGGAACCCGTCAGCGCGGCCACCGCGGCCGCGCCGACGACGCCGGCGAGGCGCCTGGTTCTGCGAGTGGGCTGAGACATGACAAAGGTACGAGGCATGGCTGTCCTCCTCCTCCCGCGGCGATGCGGGAGGGCTTGTGGGGGTGCTTCGGGGAACTGGCCGGGCGGGCGGACACGCCGCGTCCGGGGGCTACTTGACGGCGCCGCTGGTGATGCCGGACACGATGCGACGCTGGGCGAGGACGAAGACGAGGATCATCGGCAGGCTCATCATCACGACGTAGGCGAAGATCAGATGCCAGTTGTTGAGGTAGAGCTGTGCGTTCGCCACCTGGTAGAGGTTGAGCGGCAGGGTGGCCTTGGCGCCGCCGCCCAGGACGAAGAACGAGTAGAAGATGTCGCTCCAGGCGAAGAGCATCACCATGATCGTCGCGGTGGCGATGACCGGTCGCAGCAGCGGCAGGATGATGCGCCAGAAGATCCGCGTCGGTCCGGCGCCGTCCATGCGCGCGGCCTCCTCCAACTCCTCGGGGAGGGCGCGGATGAACCCGGTCATGAAGAAGATCGACGTGGACAGGTACATCCCGGCGTAGACGCCGATCATGCCGGGCCGGGTACCGGCCAGGCCCAGCTGGCGCAGCTCCATGACGATGGTGATCACCGCGGGGGGCAGCAGCAGACCGCTGATGCTGAGCGCGTACATGGCGTTGACCAGGCGCCCCTTGCGGCGGGCGAACACCCAGGCGGCGGCGGCTCCGAGGAGCAGGACGAGGACCACCGACGGAGCGACGACGAGCAGGCTGTTGAAGAACCCCTGGACGATCTTGCCCTCGTCGAAGGTCTGCTGGTAGTTGGCGCCGGCCTGCACGTGGTGCGGCAGGGCCAGGTTGGGCTTGACGGCCTCGGCCTGGGGCTTGACGGAGGTGACCGCCACCAGCCACAGCGGGATGCCGATGGTGACGGCCGCGATGACGAGCACGGCGAAGGGCTGTATCCAGCGCAGGGGGCGCCTGCGGACGGGGGAGAGTGCGGGAATGGCGGTCACTGGTTGTTCTCCCTCCGCCGCAGGCCGACGATGACGGGCACGGCGAGCACGACGACGATGAGGAAGAGCACGAGGCTCATCGCCGAGGCCTGGGCGTACAGTCCCTGGCCGAAGACGCGGAACATGTAGATGTTGAACACCTCGGTCTCGCTGCCGGGACCGCCCGCGGTGGTGGCCTGGACGATGTCGAAGGTGTTCATGGAGCCGATCAGCGCGGTGGTCACGTTGAAGGTCACCGCGGGTGCGAGCAGCGGGAACCGGATCGACCAGAAGGTCCGCCAGGAACCGGCCCCGTCGATCCGGGCGGCCTCCAGGACGTCTCCGGGCATGCTCTTCAGGCCCGCCAGGTAGATCAGCATGGCCAGGCCCATCCACTTCCAGCCGTGGATGAGGGTCACCACGACGAGCGTCCAGGTGGTCGAGCCGAGCCAGGGGGTGTCGACCTGGTGGCCCGCCAGGGAGGACAGCACGCTGTTGAGCGCCCCGTCCTGGGCGAGCAGGGCCCGGAAGATGTAGCCGACGGCCAGCGCCGAGATCAGCACGGGGAGGAAGAAGACGGCGCGGAAGAACCGGTTGAAGCGGGTGTCGCGCTCCAGCAGCAGGGCGAGGCCGAGCCCGAAGCCGTTCTGGAAGACGGCCACGAGGACCGCGTACTCCAGGGTGATGCGGATGTCACGGGCCATCGACCCGTCGTTCAGGATGGTGCTGAAGTTCGACAGACCCACGAAGCCGATCTGCGAGTGGAACGCCGACCAGTCGGTGAACGGGTAGACGAAGTTCAGCAGGTTCGGCAGCAGGAAGAACAGGCCGAACACGGCGAGGGCGGGCAGGGCGAACCACCACGGCTGGTCGGCCCTACGACGGGAGCGCCCGCGCCGGCCATCCCGCCCAGGCCGGTCCGGTTCCTTCGCGCTCGTGGCGTCGCTGACGCCGAGGGTGGCTGTGTCCGCCACTTTTCAACCTCCGGTACGTGCCCCGGGCGCGCCGCCGACGGGCGGCCCGGGGAAGGGGCTGGCGAAGGGGCGCCGGTCAGAAGCCGGAGACGCCGCGCGCCTTCAGGACCTGGTCGAACTGGTCCTCGGCGGCCTGGGCGACCTCGCGCGGGGTCTTCTTGCCGTAGATCATGTCGGCGAGGGCGAGGTGCATGTCGGGGGCGGTGAGCGCCTTGACCTGGAAGACGCCGGTGGCGGTGGCGAGGGCCTTGGACTGGGCGATGGCGGTCTGCGGCAGGCCTGCGGGGTTGGGTACCGAAGGCTCCACGGAGACGAGCTTGTTGGCCTTGATGTAGGCCGGGTAGTCGGGACCGAGCCAGAAGGCCATGAACTGCCGGGCGGCGTTCTGGCGCTTGGTGTCGCCGGTCTTGAAGGCGACGACGCCGTTGGTCTGGTCGGGGGAGTACTCGGCGTTGGCGGAGCTGTTGGCGATGGGGAACCAGCCCAGCTTCTCGTCCATCTCCTCCGTGCTGGAGGTGGCCTGTATCTGCGCCTGCAGGGCGGTGACGTTCAGGGCCATCGCGGCGCTGCCGTCCATGACCGCCTTGCCCTGGTCGACGAACGTGGCCGTCTTGTAGTTCTTCTGGGCCAGCCCGCCGTCCAGGACCTTCGTCTTGTACTTGGTGATGGCGTCGACGATGGTCTTGTCGGTCCAGGAGTTCTTGTTCTTGTTGAGGTTGTCCCAGAACGACTGGGGCAGGTCCGTCATCTGGGCCTGGACCTGCCACTGCAGGGGCCACTTGTCGCCGCCGACCTCGAAGAACGGGGCCACGCCCGGGACCTTCGCCTTGATCGTCGCGGCGTCGGCGAGCATGTCGTCGTAGCTGGTGGGCATCTCGGTGATGCCCGCCTTCCGGAAGACGTCCTTGTTGTAGTAGACGCCGAGGACCGCGGGGCTGGTGACGATTGCGGCGTAGCGGTGCCCGTCGACCTGGCCGAGCCCCTGCTCCGTCTTGCCGAGCTTGGGGACCCAGCTCTCGTTGTCGAGCTGGAGCAGGTTCTGCTGCGGCTGGATGAACGGCAGGGTGCTGCCCGTGGGCTGCCAGAACATCAGGTCCGGCTTGACGCCCGAGGCGAGCTTCGTCGGGACGTTCGACTCGTAGGGGTCGGGGATCACCTCGGTGGTGATCTTGGCTCCGGTGGCCTTCTCGAACGCGGTGATGGCCTGCTTGGGCTGCGAGACGCTGTTCTGGGCGACCCACATCGTGAGGCTGACGCCCTTGAGGCTCGCGGTCGGGTTGACGGTCCCCTCGGGTGCGGCGCCGGAGGTCGCACCGCTGTTGTCGCTGCAGGCGGTGGCGGTCAGCCCGACGATACAGACGGTGGCAAGGACGGAAACGGCTCTTCTCATGGCGGGATCCTTGGTCGGACGGGAGGGAGGCAGAGGGGAGCTGCGGAGAGGGGCGGGGGCGGGCGACGGACGAGGAGAGCAGGAGCGTCCGGTGTGGCTCATGCGTGACGCGGCCCCGAGCTCTCGCGGAGGACGAGGACCGGTTCGGCCGGGGTGGTCGCGGGCGGCTGATGACCGGTGTCGAGTTGCGCACGCAGGAGACCGAAGGCGGTGTGGCCCAGCGCGTGGAAGTCCATACGGACGGTGGAGAGCGACGGTGTGACGAAGCCTGAGTGCGGGGCGTCGTCGAACCCGATGACACTGACGTCTTCCGGAACCCGCCGGCCCGCGTGGTGAAGGGCCCGCAGGACACCCAGCGCCAGGTCGTCGTTGCCGCACAGGATCGCGGTGACGTCCGGGTTCCGGCCGAGCTTCTTCCCGGCCTCGTATCCCGCCTGGGCGTCCCACCCCTTGCCGGACGGAGTGGGAGGGGTGACACCGGCCGCTCGCAGGGCCTGGCGCCAGCCTTCGGCGCGGGGCCCCGCCGAGCGCCGGGTCCCGGTCGAGGTGGGGATCGCCACGTAGTGGACGGTTTCGTGCCCGAGCGACAGCAGGTGCTCCGTCGCTGCCCGGGCCGCCTCCCGGTCGTCGGCCCACACCGCCGGACGGTCGGGGGTCAGGCCGGGCGGGGGTGCTTCGACCACCGCCGCGCACGGCACGTGCGCCGGGACGCGGTCCAGCGCGGCGGCGCCGAGACGGTCGAAGCCGATGACGACCAGCCCGCCACCGGTGTCGGCGGCCGAGGCGATCGTACGGTCCAGGTCGTCCTCAGGGGTCACGACCCGTACGCCGAGCGGGTAGCCCGCGGCGCGGGACGCCTCCTCCAGGCCCTGCAGGGTGGCCGCGTAACCGTAGAGGACGGTGTTCGAGGTGAGGACCGTGACCGACCGGGTCACACCGCTGGCCAGCGCGAGTGCGGTGGCGTTGCGCCGGAAGCCCAGGGCCTGGATGGCTGCCTCGACCCGCAGGCGCGTCTCCTCCCTGACGTTCGGGTGGCCGTTGATGACCCTCGAGACGGTTTGGTAGGAGACACCGGCCGCCTGGGCGACGTCGCGGATACTGGCGGCCTTCTGCTGACCCTGAGGGGGGTCGGTGTGTCCACCGGAGCTTGTGTGACCGGTCACAATCATGCGAGGATTGTGACCGGTCACAATGAGGGCGTCAAGAGACCGTAACCGGGGATTTACCTTTCAAGTACTCCCGCCGCACGGCACATCCCCACCCGGCACGCATGAACACCCAGCTCAACACCCACGAGAGCCACCGCAGTACCCAACATCCCGGAAGGGGAACGTGTGTTGACCGCAGCCGCCGCAGTCGAGAGGTCCCGCATCTGGTCGCACCCGCACCTCGGGCTGCACGCCGTGGTGGACTCCGACGGGTCGGTGAGACTCGGCAGACCGGGGCAGGACCGGGCCTGTCTGGTCCCCCTCGTCGAGGTCACCGCCACGGGACACGGGCGCATGTGGTCGGGCGAACGCTTCATCGAGACGTCCATCGGCGACCGCCTGACCTACCGCGGCCACGAGACGGTCCAGGACGAGAACCGGGAACGTACGACGATCCGCCTGGCGGACCCCGTGACCGAACTCGCCGCCGAGGTCACCCTGGAGACGACCTCGGGCGCCGCTTCTCTGCGAGCCCGGGTGCGCCTGGTCAACGAGGGCAGCACGCCACTGCGCGTCGAGAGCGTGACAACCCTGACCCTCGGCGGTATCACCGACGCCGACGGCGCCCTGGACGGCCTGACCCTGCACTGGGCGGACAACGACTGGCTCGCCGAGTGCCGTTGGCGGCAGACCGCCTTCCGCGACCAGGTCGTCCCACTGAGCAGGTCCGCGCACGGCCACGAGGGCCGCGGCTGCTTCGAGCGCTACTCACAGGGCAGTTGGTCCACCGGCCGACACCTCCCCGTCGCCGCCCTCACCGACCGGGACGGCCGCGCCTGGCTGTGGCAGATCGAGTCCAGCGCGGGCTGGCGCTTCGAGACCGGCGAACGCGAAGGCGCGGCCTACGTCGCCCTCTTCGGCCCCGACGACGCCCACCACCAGTGGCGCCACACCCTCGCGCCCGGCGAGGACTTCCACACCGTCCCCGCCGTCCTCGTGCGGGCCGAGGCGGGCGGTCTGGACGCCGCCTTCGGTGAACTCACCGACTACCGCCGCGGTATCCGGCGAGACCACCCCGACCACCGCACTCTCCCGGTGATCTACAACGACTACATGAACACCCTCATGGGCGACCCCACCACCGAGAAGCTCATGCCGCTCATCGAAGCGGCGGCGGCGGCCGGCGCCGAGGTCTTCGTCATCGACGCGGGCTGGTACGACGACGACGCGCAGGGCTGGTGGGACTCCGTCGGCGCGTGGGAACCCGCCACCAACCGATTCCCCGACGGCATACAGGAGGTTCTCGACGCCATCCGACGCCACGGCATGACGCCGGGCCTCTGGCTGGAACCCGAAGTCGTCGGCGTACGCAGCCCCTTGGCTCACACCCTGCCGCCCGAGGCGTTCTTCCGGCGTGGTGGCGTCCGCGTCACCGAACACGGACGGCACCACCTGGACCTGCGCCACCCCGCCGCCCGCGCCCACCTCGACTCGGTCGTGGACCGACTGGTCGACGAGTGGGGCGTCGGCTACCTGAAGCTCGACTACAACATCAACATCGGCCCCGGCACGGAGAACGGCCTCGAAAGCGCGGGCGCCGGCCTGCTCGGTCACCACCGCGCCCACCTCGACTGGATGGCCTCGCTCCTCGACCGGCACCCGAGCCTCGTCCTGGAGAACTGCGGGTCCGGCGGCCTGCGCATGGACTACGCGCAACTTGCGGTGGCACAGGTGCAGTCCACCAGCGACCAGCAGGACCTCCTGCGTTACCCGCCCATCGCCGCCGCGGCCGCCACCGCCGCGACGCCCGAGCAGGCCGCGGTGTGGGCCTACCCCCAGCCCGGCCACAGCCAGGACGAGATCGCCTTCACTCTCACCGGCGCGCTGCTCGGCCGCATCCACCTCTCCGGCTTCCTCAACCTCATGGACGACGACCAGTTCGCCCTCGTCAGCTCGGCGATCTCCGTCTACAAGGACATCCGGCCGGAGATCAGCGGAGCCCGCCCGTTCTGGCCGCTGGGGCTGCCCGCCTGGGAGGACACCTGGATCGCCCACGGGCTGCGAAGCCAGGAGTCCACGCTCCTGACGCTCTGGCGGAGGCAGCCCCCGTCCGGCGGTGCGGACATGCGCCAAGCCCAGCGGGACCAGAACGGATCAGGAGCCACCGCCTGCACTCTCGAACTTCCGCACCTGCGCGGCACTGCCCAGCGCCCCACCGTGCTTCATCCCGTCGCCACGGACAGTACGGCGGTGTGGGATGCGGCCGAGGGAAGACTGACCGTCTGCCTGCCTCGTCCTGACACGGCGGTTCTCGTCCGGGTGAGCTCTGGCTCGTGATGGCGGGGGAGGGGCATGGTCTCCGGGGTCGGTCACTGTGTTCTTGGGCAGGGCAGGGCAGGACGGGGCAGACAGTGCAGGCAGCGCAGACAGCGCTGGCAGCATCGATGGCCCCCGGCCGGGTGCGAGGCGTTCGGCTCTGCTATGACGAGCTTTTGGAGATCAATGAGGTGACGGCGGCGACTCGGCGAGCCACGTCGCCGGCGGGGACGTCGACGAGCTGGTAACCGAAGGCGAGGTAACTCTCTTCGTGGACCTTCTCGAAGGCCAGTGACTCCTCGAAGCTGATGCGCCGGGCCGCGGTCGGCTCGCAGAACCCCAGATTGCGGATGAAGAGCACTCGCCGCTCGTAGACGTCCTCCGACGTGATCCGTTCGAGCTCGGCGGCCAGTGCCGGGGACACCGGCCGCCCCAGGTAGGTGGCGAGGGCGTGTGCGCAGACCGGCGACCGGTCGAACACCTGGAGAGGGCCGGTGGCCTCCAGCTGTCGCTGTCGCTGCAGCGTGACGATCTCGTCGATGAAGGACGCCCGTGTCCATGGCTGATCCTCGCCCCGGGCCTGCGCTCGTGCGATGACCGACGTTGCCGCCTCCTCGACCACCTGGTATCCGAGTTCGCCGAGGCGCCGCAGGATGGTCGTCTTGCCCGCCCCCGGTGTACCGGTGAGAACGTACCGCCGCATGATGTGAGAACCCCTTCTTGGAGGTCACGACAGTGGTCGAGACAGTCCCATGGGCACCGTGGGTCCGTCGTCGCGGCAGACCAAGGAGCCATTGCGAAGCGGGAGATGGTGAGCGGGGCGGGTGCTTCAGATCGAGCGGGTGAATCGGATGATGATCCCCGCGCGGTCGGCTGATGCGCCGCAGACACCCTGAAGGCCGAGCCGTCGAGCGAGGCAGCCACGGCCGGCAGCTCAACGTCCTTCTCGGTTCGAGTACATCCCATTGACCAGATCTCGGCAACCGTCTTCGGGCAACCGCTCAGCGAACCTGATCGGAGAGTGATCCGGGTGGTGGACGCTGGTCGACCGGCGGTATGTCGCACGGATGAGGACGGAGACCAGAGCCGCCAGGTCTGCTGCGCCGGCCGCGTCGTCCGCGTAACGCGTGGTCTGCAGGGGGCCGACCTGATCCAGCCGGACGGCCCCCACCTCCAGGACGTAGGCGAGGGTGAGCATCGCGAGGCGTGCGTTGCCGTCCGGGAAGGGGTGGAAGAACGCGACATCCAGGTAGGCCCGCGCCGCGCGGGAGGCCAAGGGAACCGTCAGGTCGGCGCTCTCGCGCAGACAGTGCTCGAAGTCCCGCTCGGTGTGGGCGGTGAGTGCATAGCGCTCGCGGCCGCCCTTGGCGAACGCATCGCCTTGGCGGAACCGGACACCGGGCGTGCCAAAAACAAGCCGCTGCCATGTGGTCAACAGGGGGATCGTGAGCGGACGACTGTGGGAGGCGTCCGCGCGTGACCGGGCGAGCGTTGCCCGCAGTCGGGCGCCCCGATCCGGATCCGTGGCCTGCACTCCCACGTCACCCATGTCGCACCAGGCAGCGAAGCCGTCCACGGTCGTCATGACCGGGGACGGCGTCTCATCGGCCGCGGAAGTCCAGTCGACCTGGCTCCTGACTCCGCACCAGGCAGCCAGGGCGTCACCGGTCACGGTAGGGCCGCTCTCCGGTCAGAACTACCGCGAGATCCTCTCCCACAGAGTTGATCAAGGTCTGTGACGGTTCCGTCCAGCTCTTGAACCGTCCGCCGATCGCCGTCTCGACCATCGCCCTCGCGCTCTCCTGCCCCATGCCCGTGGAAGAGAGGAACCACGTCAGCACGGTGTGACACAGCCCGTACCAGCCGGTTTCGGTGTTCGTGCGGTCCACGACCACCGTCACCAGGCGGGTGGCCGCGCGTTCCAGGTGCCAGCTGCGGTCCTCGGCATCCGCTCCGGTGGGCGGGGCCAACTGTGCGAACCGCTCGGCCAGTTCCTCCAGCCAGTCTCGCCACTCCAGCAGCGACGCGACGACTCTGGCGGCCGTTTCCGCGGGTTCGCCCAAGGAGTCGGAGGTGCAGCACCAGCTGAAGACGACGCCGCCACCCCCGCCCTCACCCACCGCCCAGTGCCATCCACAGGACCACCGGCCATAGCGGCCAACCAGCAGCGCCGTGACCTCGGTGACAAACCGATGCCGCGCTTCCCAGCCGGCGTCGGCGGGCGGCACCATAGAGGCGATCAGCGCGGCGACCTGAGATTCCTCTTCCGCGTCCCACACGAAGGCGTTTCGCTCGGGGTCGACAGCGGACCAGGGCAACCGGGCAGGGGCGAGATCGTCATAGATGGCCGTGGTGTTCCTCCGAGAACGGCTGGGGCGACTGCTCGATCCTGCCAAAGGCCCGAGGCCCTGTCATACGAGTTTTCGACACCGCCGACGTGTCTCCCTGGCGCGTGGTGCGACAACCCCTGCAGCCGTCAGCCGGCTCGGGGGCGGGCAGTTGGGCGGGCAGGAGAAAACAGCGGTATCCGGGGTGAGATCACCAACGGACCTGGATCCACGTCACCAACGGACGTGGATCCACGTCACCAACGGACCTGGATCCACGTACGACGGCCCTGAGCCGTGAGCGAGGGCCACCGTTCGCCGTGACGCCCCACCAACGGCGATCAGTGCGCATTGCGCGGATGCCGGCGCGCCGTCCGCTCGTTGCCGCGCCGGTAGTTGCCCGTCCAGCGAGCCATCACCAGCTGCGGATCCCCGTCCGCCACCTCCCGTACGAACTGGGCCTTCCTGTTCCCGCGCACCACGGTCGCCATGCGGCCGTGGTGCAGGATCACCACGGAGCCGTCGCCCCGCTCCTCGTACGTGAATCCCCGTGCTGGTGTCACGCGGTCCCCTTCGACATAGAACGCCAGGATGCCGACTGGCTGGTCCCCGCGCGAGCTGTTTTCCGCCGCGTCGATCGGGTGGGGTCGCGGTGTCGACTTACGGCCACCCGGCGGCGGGGCTCGGCATGGCGCACGCCCGTTCTCGTCGCAGTCGCAGGCGGTACCCGCAACTGCGGCATGGCCGGGAGCCGCACCGGCGATCAGCTGACGTGGGTGGCGATGGTCCGCGCACACTCCAGGGATTCGGTACGTGTTGTGTCGACTTCCAGCTCGTAGATCACGCCCTTGTGCACCAGATCCGCCTGCAGCGAAGCCATTCCCTGGACCCGGTCTCCCCGTGCGATCTCCCGGCCTGCGGCGATCGCACTCTCACACCTGACGCCGACCCACAGCACGGTCAGATCGCCAAGTGCCTTCTGCCAACGCTGCTGAGAGGCCGCTCCGCCGAGGAAGACGTCATCGATGATGACGCGGGCGCCTGCACGGGCCATCGCCACGATGCCCTCCACCCAGGCCGCCTGCAGTGCCATGAACTCCGCGCCGACGTTGATCGCGCCGTCCGCCGCGATCTCGATCCCCGCGTCCGACGCCTGCATCTTCGCGGGCATCGCCTCCACGAGTGAATCGACGCCGAACGCCAGCCACGGATCCGGAAGCACGGCCTGCAGGCACCGTACGATCCCGGACTTCCCCGAGCTGGAACCACCGTTGAGAATGATCATCTGCGTGTTCACAGCGTCACGATAGGGCGCATCCTCACACGGCGTGAAACGCAAATTAATGGCACGTCGCGTTCAACGACCGTGGCGCAGTGGGAAATCAACTCGTCCGCCCAGGCCTCTTGCGATTGGGGCGACGTGGGCGGACCAACGTGTCGAGCGCGCCTACGGCCGCACGGATATGGGCCGGGCCGCGACGCAACCGTTCTCCCGCGCACCACCAGGACAGCTCCCCGTCCGCATCCCTCGGATGCATGCCCAGTCCATGCTCGGCACACAGGGGCCACGCCTGCCACAGACGCTCGGTGACGGTCTCCTGCGCGGCATCGGCAACGATCGCCAGCGCAGAGGCAGGGCCGGCCGCCGAGTCCGGGTCCAGGCAATTGCCGTGCCACTCGCCGTTGGCCAGAGCGACGTAGACGTTCTCCGGCTCGTCCGCATCCCAGGGGGGAAGGGCCAGCAGTCGCAGGGGCTCCTGCTCGGGAAGGGTCACCGCCAGGTCCCGGTTGAGGAGGGCGAGGGCCCGGTCCCACACGGGGTACTCGCCTGTCGAGACGCGACGAGGCTCAGGGGTGTCGAAAAGAGCGCGCATGGGCACCATCCTCCGCCACACCACGGACAGCCCCCATCGCACACCACGTCGTAAGCGATGCCGACTACGGCGTGACGGACGTCGTTGTCGCCTTTGAGCGGGACGACACGGAGGATCCTCCAGCTCTTCACACGCGCGAAGACGTGCTCAACATGGGCTCGTCCCTGTACCTCTTGGTCCGAAGCCGGTCCAGAATGCAGCCATGGCCGACGACGAGCAACACGAGACAGCAGCACGCTCATTTCTGTCCTGCGCGGCCGAGGTGGCTCGGCTGCTGGAGCTCGGGGACACGGCCGACCTGCCGGAAGACCGACGTGCGCGGCACCTGGCCCACGCGGCACGCAAGCCGCTGCTCGAACGCGCCAGCCTGCCCGAAGAGTTCTTCGCCCCGCTGATGGCCGCGGCTGTCTACGACCCCGACCCCAGCTTCTGCCGCTGGTTCGTCGAGCCGGCGCTCTACGCATTCGGGCGCCGTCGGGTCATGACGGCACTTCTCGACTATCTGCGGACGGGCACGGACGCAGAGCGAGCAGGCGCCGAGCGGGCCTGGTACTGCGCACACCTGCCGCTGCGTGCGAACCGGTCCCCGGCCTACGCACCCGGTGGCAGCCGTGACCCTGCCCTGGACGAGTCCCGCGACGTGGTGGACGAGTGGCTGAAGGCATGCAGCGAACACCTGCCCGATCCCACAGCCTGACTGGACCGCAACGAAGCCTGAGGCCCCGTTGCCACGCACGTCTGCTCCCTGCGGGACGTGGCAGACGAGCCGGTGCGGGCGAGCCAGCGACCCGGCATCGCTGGAGAGCGCCTCGACGTTGGCCGAAGCGCTCATAGGTGCCTCAGTTTCGTGTCACTTCCTCGGCGGTCTGCCCAGATCGCAGCAGACCGCCGAGGAAGTGACCTGGGTTGTCGAGCACCTTCCGAGTCAGCAGCCCGCAGGTCTCCCACCTGTGCGGTTGCCAGATGGTGTGGGGGCGAGCGCGGTGCCGGGTCGACAGCGCGGGCACGCGTCTACGCCGCCGGCGAGGGCCTGGACACGGGCTGCCGGAGCGGCACTCGCGTGGAGAAGCCTCCGGGTGTGCGACCCGCTCGATCGCGCCGGGCGGTCGATGCGCTTTCCCGGCCGGTCGGGCGGGCGGATCAGCGCAGTCCGGCGAAGAGATCGTTCTCGGGTATGGCCGCTCCGGTGGGGTCCTGGACCCGTACGAAGGTCTCCATGCCCATCAACTCGCCGAACCTCTCCTTGCCCATCCTGAGGAAGAAGATGTTCTCGCCCTGACTGGCGTGCGCGGCCAACGCGTCGAACTTCTGATCGCTGAACGGGGTGGTGTCCACCCACGTGGTGATCTCGTCGTCGGGGAGGCCGATCTCGGCCAGTGCGGCGGCCTCGGCAGGATCCGGCTCCGGCATGTCCTCATGGAACTCGCGCATGATCTCGCCGAACCGCTGCATCATCGAGCGGGGCATCGTGGTCCAGTACACCTTCGGTGTCAGCGTGGTCATCTCCAGCGCCGCCATCGTGATGCGGTGGGCCTGGATGTGGTCGGGGTGGCCGTAGAAGCCGTTCTCGTCATAGGTGACGACCACATCGGGCTGGTAGTGCCGCATGAGGTCCGCGAGTCGGGCCGCGCCCTCCTCCACGGGGGTCTGCCAGAAGGAGCCGGGGGCGTCGTTGCTCGGCCAGCCCACCATCCCGGAGTCGGCATAGTCCAGCAACTCCAGATCGCTGACCTTCAGGACGCCGCAGCTCGCCTCGAGTTCCTGCCGCCGCATCAAGGCGACCGCCGCCGGATCGTGCCCGGGATCACCCGGCTTGACACCCCCCGGACCGTCACCGCAACCGCCGTCGGTACACGTCACGAGAACCGTGCGGATGCCTTCCGCCGCGTACCGCGCGAGGACCCCTCCGGTTCCGGTGGCCTCGTCGTCGGGGTGGGCGTGTACTGCCATGAGAGTCAAGGGCCGGTCGGTCATGAAAACAGTCCTCCTGCAGAAATACGTCGTGGTCCGAGTGCGCGGCGGGGTACCGCGACCCTGGGGCCCGGATCCTGGTGGGGCGGACGACCTGGCGGTCTCCGTGTTCCCCGCCCGTGCGGCGCCGGTCCCTCGGTCGATGCAACCGCGCCGACCGGACCGGCTGTTCCCGGCAGCCCGTCTCAGCCTGCGGCCCGGCCTCCTTCATTAGTGCGGTTATGGCGCGAAGGCGGTACGCGGTGTCTGAACGCGCCGGCGCCCCGCTCCTCGCCTGAGGCCCGGTCTCACCCGCCCCGGCTCGGCCGTCGGCAGGTGAGACCGACAGGTGCGGCTCAGCGGGTCCGGTAGCGCGCGTAGATCAGTCCGCTGTCGAAGGCACGTTCCTCGACCAGCTCGAGGTCGAGGCGCACGCCGTCGGGGAAGAACCGCTTGCCCCCGCCGACCACGCTCGTGGTGATGAACAGGTGGTACTCGTCCACCAGGCCGGCCGCGATCGCCTGGGCCGCGAGGTTCGGGCCGTCGACCGTGAGGTCGTGATCAGCCTCGTCCTTGAGCCTGCGTACCGCGTCCGGGTCGAAGGTCCGCTCGATCCTGGTCTTCGCGCTGGACACCGACTCGAGTGTCGTGGAGTACACGATCTTGTCCGCGGCCTGCCAGTCGCGGGCGTACTGCAGGATGTGCGGCGGCTGGTCAGGCTCGGTGTGCGCGGTCTCCCAGTAGACCATCGTCTCGTACATCCGTCGGCCGTAGAGGTACGTGCCGACGGGGCGGAAGAGGTCGTTGATGAAGGTGTGCACCTCCTGGTCGTCGGCCGGCCCGGTGCCGAGGTCGCCCTCCGCCGCCTCGGCGTAGCCGTCGAGCGAGGTGATCATCGAGTAGATGAGCTTTGCCATGCGTCTCCTTCGGGAACGAGCGCGTCAGACCGCCAGAGGTCCTGCAGGTAGTGACCTCCGCCCGACCCGGAACTCATCGATCGGCGGGCCGTCCGGTTCCGTCAGCCGTCAGCCGTCGTTACCCGGACGGAGCGCTCCTCGTCGGGGATCATCATCGTGGCCATCGCGTTGTGGCTGCGCTCCGACTCACACGACACGCCCCGCGCCCGCGCTCTCATGCCGGTGTCGCGGTCGGACACAGCAGCGGCTGACAGGGGCTGTCCGCCCGTCAACCTGCGCATCCACACCGGGAATTGAGCAACAGAGTCCCCCTGCTATGGTGCGCCGATGTCATCGATCAAGCAGTTCCAAGTCACCTTCGACTGTGCAGAACCTGAGCGCGTCGCTCGCTTCTGGTGCGAGGTGCTGGGGTACGTCGTACCGCCGCCGCCGGAGGGGTTCGCCACGTGGGGCGATTTCGATCGCTCCCTGCCGGTTGAGCGGCAGGGAGCAGCGTTCGCCTGCAGTGATCCCTCAGGCGTGGGCCCGCGCCTGTTCTTCCAGCGCGTCACCGAGGGCAAGGTCGTCAAGAACCGGCTGCACCTTGACGTGCGGGTCGGCACCGGGCTCGTGGGCGAAGAGCGCCTGGCCACGCTCGAAGCCGAGTGCGCACGACTGGTCGCGCTCGGCGCGATCCGCGTACGAGTGCTGCTTGCCGATGACCACAATGAGTCGTGCATCGTGATGCAGGACATCGAGGGCAATGAGTTCTGTCTCGACTGAGCATCCTTCGTGACGGCGAATGGGAGCCGTCGCCCTCAGTCGGCCTACGCCGACACGGTCCCCGGAGCAGAAAGCAGCGCCTCCAAGGCCGCGCGGGCCTCTGAGACGCGGAACCTCCACGCCTCACTCCGCAAGGTGGCGATGTCCCATTCAGCCGTCGGCTCGGTGCCGCTCACGCAGTAGCCGTAGACCTGCTGGGCCACCTGATCGGTCAGAAGCTCCTCGTAGTGGAACGACCCCTCGAACGCCGCCCAGGCGACTGCCCGCCTGCCCTCGCAGACCCGGCGGAGGGCTTCCCGCGTGAACCGGCGGAGATCGAGCGAGGTGTCATCGAAATCGAGGTCGTACGAGATGAGACCGAGCCGCGCGATGTCCTGCGGCGGCTCCATCAGCACGTACGGCAGCACGTTGTCGGGAACGAGTCCGGCGAGATGGAAGGCCTCTTTCGGCAGTGGTGTGCTGCCGGCACCGAGGACGAACACGTTCACCGAGGCCGGACCTCTCCAGGTGAGGGCCTCTTGTACGTCGCCCGCCGCCATCATCGGCCCCCTTTCCGAACGCCCGTGCTGCGCCTCCTGCCGGCCACGCCACGTGCCCCCTTCGCCGGCCCGTCGCCAGAGCCGACGTGGCTTGGTCGGCGACCGCGACCACACGAACGACCAACCTCAGCCTACGGCCTTGGCCTTATTGTCGGTGCCTCGCGGGTGAAGTACCGGAACGCGACGCTGAAGTACAGGCCGCGCGCCCCGGGATGCCGAGAACCACAGCCGACGCCGCCAGCTCGCTCCGCCGTCGGCGTGGCCCTTGCCCCAGTTCCAGGCCAACTCCTCGCGAGATCCCGCGGAATGGATACCCGCAGATGTGGAGCCCGTCGTGCGGATCACGCTCCGGCAGGCCGTATAGATTGCCCGCATGTCTTCTGCACTGGTGATCGGTTACGACCCGCAAGCGATACCCGGCGTCGACGGGGAGGCACTTCGCGCAGCCCTCGACGCGGAACTTGTCCGGTTCGGCGAGCACGGCATCGACGCGGCCATGACGCTGGTCGTGTTCGACGAATCGGCCGAGTCCACCCTCGTCGCGTCGCTGACCAGGCACCCATGGGATGTCGTGGTCGTCGGCGGCGGGATCCGCAAGGCCGAGCAACTGCTGCCGCTCTTCGAACAGATCGTGAACCTGATTCGCAGCCACGCACCCCAGGCCGCGATCGCGTTCAACACCAGTGGCGGGGACAGCGTCGAGGCGGCACAACGGTGGCTCTGAATGCATCTGAACGCCTCTGAAGACCGCCTCCAGGACAGCCGAAGGTGACGCCACGTACTCCTACAGGTTCGGGGACATCACCGGTGCGGGCAGGTCCAGAGCACGACTGAGGGCGGCCGTGACAGGGGTCGCGTAGTCCTCCAGGTGCCGGGTGGTCCAGATGGCGGCCAGTTGGAGGAAGTCGGTCAGGTCGCGCTCCGCTCCGGCGAGCAGGCGGCGCAGGTCGGTGACGGGCAGCTCGATCACCGGGCTGTTGTCGTCGTCGGCGTCGACAGTCAACCGGACGACGTCGCCGTGGCGTTCGGCGAGCGGAAAGGGGTCATGTCCGAAGCCGGCCGAGCCGCTGCCGTCGAGGACATCAAGCCAGTCGCGCCTCTCCTCCAGTCCGTTGCAGCAGCCCGGCAGCAGCGTGGTGCCGGTTTCGGTGTCAGTGACACGCAGGCCACCGGATGCGAAGAGATCGTCCATGGTGAGCAGTCCGTGCAGGAAGCTTCCGAGAGGGTCGGTGGGCCGCGGCGGGTGCCCTTCGGCCTCGGGATCGACGTTGTTGCACTCGGCAATGCGCATCACCGCTGTGCCGACCTCGGCAGGATCGAGTCCGCCGCTGAGCGGGAGGAAGCCGTATGCCTCGGACTCGGCGACAGGCCACAGGGCGAAGCTGTCGGGGGCGTAGATCTCGAGGACGGGCTGCAGAACGATCACCCGGCCAGTCTGCGGTACGCGCTCTTCGCGCCGCACTGCAATTACCGCGCAACACCGTGCCCACCCTGCCCTACTCGTTGCCCTACTGGCTGCCGTACCGCCGACAGGAGTGCGGTCGCTCCGCGCCGGGGCCGAGGTCCGTTACGAGAGGCTCGACGCCGTCTCCGGCGACCAGAAGCGCAAGGTGTCTCGCTCGCCGCCTGCCTACGGATCAGCTCGCAGCCGGAGCGATGGTCAGCAGCCTTCCCATCGCGGCCAGCACGGACGGCTCGACCCGGTAGTACACCCAGGTGCCGCGCCGCTCGGAGGTGAGCAGTCCGGCGTCCTTGAGCTTCTTCAGGTGGTGGGAGACGGTCGGCTGGGAGACGCCGACGTCGGAGATGTCGCACACGCACGCCTCGCCGCCCTCGTGTGAGGCGACGGCGGAGAACAGTCGCAGCCGCACCGGGTCACCCAGGGCCTTGAACATCCGCGCGGCCGTCTCGGCCTCTTCCGCGGTGAAGGGGCGCTCGGTGAGCGGCGGGCAGCACGGCGCCACCGCCTCGGCGCCGACGGGTTCCAGCAGCGGCAGCACCCTCGTATTCGACATGCGTCTATGTTGACATACATCGAACCAGTGGTGCGAGGGGCGGACGTCTCGGATGCGGGACGGGTGGGCGCATGCCCGGCCTGGTCGAGGACCCACTGAATTCGATGAATGTCTATGTTGACGTCTGTCGAATCAAGTGGGACCCTGGCCCTACAAGCCATCGACGAATGTCGAAACAAAGGGGAATCTCGTGGCCGTGTCCATCCACAGCGTGCCCACCGTCGACCAGCTGCCCGTCGTGGTCGTCGGAGCCGGACCGATCGGCCTGGCCGCCGCCGCTCACCTCGTCGGGCGCGGTCTCGAACCGCTCGTTCTGGAGGCCGGCCCGTCCGCGGGCACCGCCGTACGGGCCTGGTCACACGTGCGGCTCTTCTCGCCCTGGGCAGAGGTCACCGACCCGGCGGCCGAGAAGCTCCTCGCCCCGACCGGATGGAGCCGCCCCGACGGAGCCTCGTACCCGACGGGCGGTGACTGGGCCGAGCTGTATCTGCAGCCGCTCGCCGATGCCCTCGGTGACAGGATCCGCTTCGGTGTCACGGTGACCGGCGTGGCCCGCGCCGGACGGGACCGGATCGTCGACTCCGGCCGCGACGAGCAGCCTTTCTCGGTGCACATCCGGCTGGCCGACGGAAGCGAGGGGCGTATCGCCGCCCGTGCCGTCATCGACGCCTCCGGTACCTGGTCCACGCCCAGCCCGATGGGCGCGGACGGTCTGCCCGCCCTGGGCGAGAGGGCGGCGACCGCGCACATCTCCTACCGCGTCCCCGACCTGGGCGACCCGGCCGTACGCGCCCGGTACGCCGGCAAGCGCACCGCCGTGATCGGTTCCGGAGCCTCTGCCTTCACGGCCCTCGCCCACCTCGCCGACCTGGCCGAGGAGAAGGACGGGACGCGCGCCGTGTGGATCCTGCGCCGCGGCATCGGCGACGGCACGTACGGCGGCGGCGAGGCCGACCAGCTCCCCGCACGCGGTGCCCTGGGCCTGCGTGCCAAGGCCGCCGTCGAGAACGGCCATGCCGACGCGGTCACCGGGTTCCGTACGCACGCCGTCGAACGCGAGGACGACCAGCTCGTCCTGGTGGCCGAGGACGGCCGCCGCCTGGACCCGGTCGACGAGGTGATCGTCCTGACCGGCTTCCGTCCCGACCTGTCCTTCCTCTCCGAGGTCCGCCTGGGCCTGGACGAGCGACTCCAGGCGCCGACCGCGCTGGCGCCGCTCATCGACCCGAACGTCCACTCCTGCGGCACGGTCTACCCGCACGGCGTCAACGAACTCTCCCACCCCGAACAGGGCGTCTACCTCGTCGGCATGAAGTCCTACGGTCGCGCGCCCACGTTCCTCGCGCTGACCGGCTACGAGCAGGTCCGCTCCATCACCGCCGCCATCGCCGGAGACCACGAAGCCGCCGAGCGCGTCGAACTGACCCTGCCGGAGACCGGCGTGTGCGGCGGCGCGGGCCTGTTCGACGACTCCGACGCCGCCCAGAGCGGTGACGGCGACGGCTGCTGCGGCGCCCCCGCCACCCTGCAGATCGGCATCGGCGCCCCGGCCGTCTCCGGCGGCTGCTGAACTCCCCACCCATCAACGGAGGTTCACCATGTCCCGCGTACAGCTCGCCCTGCGCGTCCCCGACCTCGACGCGTCCGTCGCCTTCTACAGCAAGCTGTTCGGCGCCGAGCCCGCCAAACTCCGCCCCGGCTACGCCAACTTCGCCATCGCCGAGCCTCCGCTCAAGCTCGTTCTGATCGAAGGCACCGCAGGCGAGGCGACCCGCATGGACCACCTCGGCGTCGAGGTCGGGACGACCGAGGACGTCCACGCCGCCACCACCCGCCTCAGCGAGGCAGGACTTGCCACCGACGCGGAGAACGACACCACCTGCTGCTACGCGCTCCAGGACAAGGTCTGGGTCCACGGCCCCGGCCAGGAGCCCTGGGAGGTCTACGTCGTCAAGGCCGACGCCGACACCCTGGCCAAGCAGCAGGACAGCACATGCTGCGCCACAGTCGAACCCGAGACGAAGGAACCGGCCGTGGCGGGCGGTTGCTGCTGACCTGACCTGCCTATGACCCATACCCACCTCAACGCCGACGGCGCGGGGCCGTGACCAGAACAGGGGACTGGTCACGGCCCCGCGCCGTGCTCCGCCGGACGGTGCTCGGTGCGACCGGAGCGCATCGTGGCTCGACCCGCTTGCGGAGTTCGCCTCCAAGGGCCACACCAGCCGATCCGCCTCGGCAGGTCGACTCCGGCGTGAAAACAGATTCGAGTGCCCGCCGATGACGTGGGCATGCCTGTCGTGGTTGTCACATCAGGCCGGGGGAGTGTGGAAAGTGTGGCTACTGTGGCAGGAGTCCTTGACTGCTGCCGATTGCGGCGCCATCTGGCTCAGTAACACAGGAAACCTGGCTGAAACTCCGTGAGTTGACTCAGTGTCACATGGGCTACGGCGTGTGTTCCGTCCATGGAATTCTTCGTTCCGTCCGGGGTGGTGGTGAGGATGTGAAGGCGCATCGATCGATGCGCCTTCATTCCGCGTGAGCTGCCTGCTTGCTCGTGTGGGTGGTCGGGGGCTGCGCGTTTTCTCGCAGAGGGGGACGCACGTGAGACGTGCGCGTATGACGATCGCGGCGACGGTGGCGGGTACGGCCTTGTCGCTGCTGGGAACGGGGGTGGCGTCGGCGGGTACGGGGCCGAAGCCGAGCGGACCGAGTGCGGCAGCCGGCTCGGTCGGCACGGAGGTCGGCAACCCCTCCAGTTCGGCGGCGCAGGCGGCCGGGGTGTGCTCGGACGCCTACCAGATCGGCACGACGTCCTACATCAACCGGAACACCGAGACGATCGCCTCGGTGAAGCAGTTCTACTCGCCGGGCTGCGACGAGAACTACGGCTACCTCTGGGTGTGGAAGTCCTTCCTGGACAAGAACATCAACTTCGATCTGACGGTCGGTGTGTGGTCCTATGACCGCGACTCCCTGGTGGGCACGCGGACGGTCTTCGACACCCACGGCCAGGAGTTCTGGGGCAACGCCGCCAACACCGTCGGCGAGTGCACCTCGGGCTACGGCCTGATCGCCATCACCGACGAGCCCAGCAACGAGGTCCGCACCGAGAAACGCTGCTGACAACCCTTCAGCACGACTGAGCCCGGTATCAGCACGAGTGGCTCCGCCGGTGTGCGCCGCACCCGTCCGGACCATCGCACCTACGCAGGGCAGAGGGTGGCACCCCGGCACGGGTGCCACCCGGTGGGGCCCTGCTCACATCAGCTGTCTCGAGCATCGGAGAGAACCCCGTGAATCCTCGCATGCCCGCGTTACGGCGACGCAGACGGTGGCTGCCGCTGTCGATCGTGGCCGCCGCCACCGCGACCGCCACCCTCACTGCCGCCCTCCCGTCAGCCGCCCAGCCGGTCGGCGACACACGCGCCGGGGCCCCGTCGGCGGCCGCAGCCAAGGTCACACCTACGCCCGTGGGCGTGACGAAGGCCCCGGCCAGCACGCCCGTCAAGGCCGCCGACCTGCGCGGCCCGTTGGTGAAGTCGGCCGAGGCCGCGACGGGCGTCGTGCCCGTGGGCGTCGGACAGGTGCCGTGGTCGGAGTTCTACACGGCCCAGCTGTCCGACGCCGTCAGCGCACAGGTCAACTACGGCAACGGCAACCTGCTGGTCACCGTCCAGGGTTTCGACATCGCCGACGCGGGACCGGGCCTGTCCTGGGGCAACACCTTCAACAGTCTCAACAAGGCGGGCTGGAACACCACCACGGGCGCCGACTACCGGGTCGTCGAGGCCGCCACGGACGCGGTCGTGGTCAGGGGCCCGAGCGGCACGATGGCCGTCTTCGCCCGGGACGGGGCAGGCTTCACTCCCGCCAAGGGCTACAAGCAGGACCTCACGGAGGCGGACGACAAGAAGTCCTTCACCCTCACCAGCCGTCGTACGGGGGAGAAGACCACGTTCACCCGCTCCGGCACGACCGGTGACGCGCGGGTGTCGAAGGTGGAGGACAAGAACGGCAACGTCACCACGATCACCTACTCCGGGGCCTTCGCCGCGAAGGTCACCGCCGCGTCCGGTCGGACGCTGACGTTCACCAACGACGGCACCCACATCACCAAGGTCGCCGACAGCACCGGCCGCTCGGTGAGCTACACCTACACCGGCGACCTGATCAGGTCCTTCACGGACACCGACGGCAAGACCACCACCTTCGACTACGACTCCTCCCAGCGCCTGTCGAAGATCACGACCTCCGAAGGCCGCCAGACCGCCTTCACCTGGGACAGCACCAAGGTGGCCTCCCTGACGCGCGTGATCGACAACGCCACCGGTGCCGGCAACACCACCGCCTTCCGCTGGCTGCTGGGCCAGGACAACACCGAGACGGAGGGCACCGTACGGATCACCGACCCGCGCGGGAAGAACACCCTCAAGACCGTGGACGGCTACTGGCGCACCAAGAGGACCGAGGACCCCCTCGGTCACACTCGCTCCAAGTCGTGGGGTCCGGACAACGACATCGCCACCGCCACGGACGCCATGGGCACGGCTCCGGACGACGGCAACATCACCAGCTACAAGTACGACTCGGCCTTCAACCCCACCAGCGTGACCATCCCCACCGGCGCGCAGGCCACCGCCACCTGGGTGAAGAAGGGCAGCGGTTACTTCCCCGAGACGCTCACCTCCGCCTCGGCGGAGAAGACCGCAAACAACTACGACACCTCGGGCAACCTGCTCACCTCGGAGGACGCCACCTCCGGCGGCACCGCCGCCAAGTGGACCTACACCTACAACCCCGAGACCGGGACGATGAAATGCGGCGGTCTGCCCGGCCAGCGCTGCACAGCCACCGACCCGCGTGAGAAGAAGACCACCTACGAGTACGACCCCAAGGGGAACCTGACCAAGGTCACCCCGCCCGCCCCGGTCAAGCCCACCACGTACACATACGACGATCTGGGCCGGCAGAAGACGGTCACCGACGGCCGCGGCGTCACCACCACCTACACCTACGACAACCGCGACCGCGTCAGGACCCAGACCGCCGGCAGCGCCACCGCCACCTTCACCTACGACGCCGACGGCAATCTGAGGACCCGCACCACCCCGACCGGAACGTCGACGTTCACCTACGACGAGCAGAACCGCGAACGTGTCCGCACCCTGCCCGGCACCGCGACGACGTCGATCACCTACGATCCGGCCGGCAACGTGGCGACCGCCACCGACTCGGGCGGCACCGTCACCTACGGCTACGACGACGCCAACCAACTGACCTCCGTCACCGAACCCGACGGCGCCAAGACGACGTTCGAGTACAACAACGACGGCGAGCGCACCAAGACGATCTTCCCCGGTGGCACCACCCAGACCGTCACACCCGACGACTCCAGCCGCCCGACGAAGATCGAGGTGAAATCCGGGACGACAACGCTGTCGTCGATCTCCTACGACTACAGCAGCGGCGGCCAGGACACCGACAAGGTCCGCAAGCGCACCGCCGACGGTGCCGCCACCGTCTACACCTACGACAGCGCCGGCCGCCTGACCAAGGCGGTGGAGACCAAGGACGGCTCCACGACGGCCGGTTGGTCCTACTGCTACGACAAGGCCGGCAACCGCACCGCGGCCTCCACCGGCACCAGCCTCCCGTCCACCTGCGCGGACGCCCAGCACACCTACAGCTACAACGACGCCGGTGAACTGACCGCCTACGACGCCGACTCCGGCTTCACCTACGACGGCGCCGGCAACGAGACCGCCGCCGCCAGCCCCAACGGCCGTCGCACGAACGGGACGTGGACGCCGTTCACCCAGCTCGGCTCCTACACCCAGTCCGGCACCACCACCAGCCAGACCTACGCCGGCGTGGACAACACCGACCGTCTGACCCGCGGCAACGCCGCCTTCATCAACGCGGCCGTCGGGCTGACCGGTCAGACCGTGTCCGGGGCGGGCACCGGTTTCGTCCGCGAGCCGTCGGGCACCCTGGTGGGCATGAGAAACGGGGGTGCCGGCCAATACTACCTGACGGATGCCCAGGGCTCCGTCATCGGCCTGGTCGACGCCTCGGGCAAGCGCACCGCCACCTACTCCTACGGCCCGTACGGTGAGCCGCGCACCGACAGCGGGACGCAGCAGCCCTTCCGCTACACCAGTGCCTACCTCGACCCGTCGGGGCTGTACAAGATGGGCGCCCGCTTCTACGACCCCCGGATCGGCCGCTTCAACCAGCCCGACCCTTCCGGTCAGGAGCAGAACCCCTACCTGTACGCCACGGGCGACCCCGTGAACCACACGGACCCCTCGGGGCTCGGCGCTCTCGACTGGCTGGGAATGGCGGGGGACGCGACGCAGGGCTTCATCCACCTGGCTCAGGGGGATACGCGTGCGCTCTGGGGCGACGTGGCGGGATTCGTGGCCGGAGCCGCGACTCTCGCCGTGTGCGAAGCCATCATGATCGGGGGAGCCCCGGCGACCGCCGGCGCATCAGCCGTGTACGGGCAGGCCGTGTGCTGGTCGGCGTCGTGGGGGGCCAGCACAGCGGTCGGCAACCTGGTCGGAGGCTGACGCACGGATTCAAGGCCGACAGAAGAGACGAACAGCGACACACGCACGAGACACAGAAGAGAGGGAGCCGACATGCCTCTGGGGTGGACCGGTGAGCAACAAGCTGGAGTGAAACGCTGGTGGCAGTTCGCTACCTTCTTCTGCGCTCTGGGGGTGGCACTCTCCATCTTCCTCATCGCCAGCGGGAACGCGCGAGGGTGGGGGGTGCTCGCCTTCTTCGTGCTTCTGTGGGGCGGAGGAGCCTATGCCCTCAAGGCGATGAAGCGCAGTCGGCCCTAGCCCCGCCCACGAGATCGCCCTCCCCGACGACGCGGGGAGGGCGGTCCGGCGTCGGCCGCGAGGGCGGTGAGGCGCTTACTCGCTGTGCACGATCTGGATCAGGTTGCCGCAGGTGTCGTCGAGCACCGCCGTGGTGACCGTGCCCATCTCCAGCGGCTCCTGGGTGAAGCGCACCCCGAGCCCGCGCAGCCGGTCGAACTCCGCGTGCACGTCGTCCACGGCGAAGGCGGTGGCCGGGATGCCATCCTGGACCAGCGCCGCCTTGTACGGCTGCACCGCGGGATGACCGGAGGGCTCCAGCAGCAGTTCGGTCCCGTCGGGCTCCTCCGGTGAGACCACGGTCAGCCACCGGTCCGTACCCACCGGGACGTCGTGCTTCTTCGTGAAACCCAGCACGTCGGTGTAGAAGCGCAGGGCCTTGTCCTGGTCATCGACGAAGACGCTGGACAGGTGGATCTTCATGGGGTGCCCTCCCGTGCATCGGGCCTGAGCCACCGGGTCGCGATGCGCTCAAGGGGTTCGGTGTCCAGGTCGTGGAACTTGTAGCGGCCCTGGCGCCGCACGACGACGAGACCCGCGGATTCGAGGACGGCCAGGTGCTGGCTGATCGCCTGGCGGGACAGTCCCAGACCGTGCTTGGTCACCAGCCGTGCGCAGATCTCGAACAGCGTCTGGCCGTCCCGTTCCACCAGCTCGTCAAGGATGCGCCGACGGGTGGGGTCGGCCAGTGCCTTGAACACATCCTGCGCCATGACCAGAGGATAGGCAAGTGGTGACTTGCCTATCAAGTCGCCTGCTCGCCGCTGCCGCGCAGTGGGCCGGTCTGGACATCCACCACGACGAGTTGCATACAGACGTCCTGGTGCTACGCGCCTGCCCCCCGAAACCCATGCAGACCGGAACGGCGAGACGGCCGGCCGGGCGCCGGACGCGCGGACGTAGGCGGGACCTCGGCCGGGCGGCCGGGGTCCTTGCCCCAGGAGCAGAATCGATGGCCCGCTTGCCGGCGCTCCTCTGCTCGGTGGCGGACACACGATGTGGGGCGGTGGCCGCTCCCGGCACCGAGACCGGACCCCCGGTGCGGCTCTCGTCTCGTCTGCCCGTCGTGGTGGTGTCCGCCGGACAGGGGACAGCCCGACCAGAAGTGTGGCCCGAACGGCTCTGTCGGGCACCCGGGCACCGGACGAAGGGTGAGGTGGTGCGGACCCGCACGTGCCTCCGTCCGACACTCCGACCCGGAAGGAACGCCCATGTCCGTCGACACGCAGCGGTCGTCCACCCAGCTCACCGACGACGAGCTGAGCACTCTGGACGCCCACTGGCGCGCCGCGAACTACCTGTCCGTCGGTCAGATCTACCTGATGGGGAACCCCCTGCTGGCCGAGCCCCTGCGCCCGGAGCACGTCAAACCGCGACTGCTCGGCCACTGGGGTACGTCCCCGGGACTGAACCTCGTCCACACCCACCTCAACCGCGTCATCAAGGCCCGAGGCCAGGACGCCCTGTGCATCTGGGGCCCCGGGCACGGCGGGCCCGCCGTACTCGCCAACTCCTGGCTGGAGGGGAGCTACAGCGAGACGTATCCGAACGTGAGCCGCGACGCGACGGGGATGGCCCGGCTGTTCAGGCAGTTCTCCTTCCCCGGCGGCGTGCCCAGCCATGTGGCCCCGGAGACGCCAGGCTCCATCCACGAGGGCGGCGAGCTGGGTTACTCCCTGTCGCACGCGTACGGGGCCGCCCTGGACAACCCCGACCTGCTGGTCGCCTGTGTGATCGGCGACGGCGAGGCGGAGACCGGACCGCTGGCCGCCTCCTGGCACTCCAACAAGTTCCTCGACCCCGTCCACGACGGGGCGGTGCTGCCGATCCTCCACCTCAACGGCTACAAGATCGCCAACCCGTCCGTACTGTCCCGGATCCCCGAACGGGAGCTGGACGACCTTCTCAAGGGCTACGGGCACGACCCGATCCATGTCACCGGCGACGAGCCGACGGCCGTACACCGGGCGATGGCCGCCGCGATGGACGACGCGCTGGACCGCATCGCACGCGTCCAGCGCGGTGCCCGCGAGGCCGGCGTCACCGAACGTCCCTCATGGCCGGTGATCGTGTTGCGCACCCCCAAGGGCTGGACGGGGCCCGCGGAGGTAGACGGACTGCCCGTGGAGGGCACGTGGCGCTCCCACCAGGTCCCGCTGTCGGCCGTACGCGACAACGCGGAACACCTGCGCGCGCTGGAGACTTGGCTGCGCTCGTACCGGCCCGAAGAACTCTTCGACGACCAGGGCGGCCCGCGCGAGCAGGTGCTCGCCTGCGTCCCCGAGGGCCCCCGGCGCCTCGGCGCCACCCCGCACGCCAACGGCGGTCTGCTGCTGCGCGAGCTGCCTCTCCCCCCGCTGGAGCGCTACGCCGTCAGCGTCGACAAACCCGGCGCGACGATGCACGAACCGACCCGCGTCCTGGGCGATCTGCTCGAAGACGTCATGCGCGGCACGGCCGACCACCGCGACTTCCGTCTGGTCGGCCCCGACGAGACCGCCTCCAACCGGCTTCAGGCCGTCTACGCGGCAAGCGGCAAGGCCTGGCAGGCGCAGACCCTTCCGGTGGACGAAGACCTCGACCGGCACGGCCGGGTGATGGAGATCCTCTCCGAACACACCTGCCAGGGCTGGCTGGAGGGCTACCTCCTCACCGGGCGGCACGGTCTGTTCTCCTGCTACGAGGCTTTCGCGCACATCGTCGACTCCATGGTCAACCAGCACATCAAGTGGCTGCGTGTCACCCGCCGACTGCCCTGGCGGGCCCCGATCGCCTCCCTCAACTACCTGCTCACCTCCCATGTGTGGCGTCAGGACCACAACGGCTTCTCCCACCAGGACCCCGGGTTCGTCGACCACATCCTGAACAAGAGCCCCGAAGCGGTACGGGTCTACCTGCCGCCGGACGCCAACACACTGCTGTCGGTGGCGGACCACGCGCTGCGCAGCCGGGACTACGTCAACGTCATCGTGGCGGGCAAACAGCCCTGCTACGACTGGCTGTCCATGGACCAGGCCCGCGCCCACTGCGCCCGCGGCGCCGGCATCTGGGACTGGGCGGGAACCGAGAACGGCGGGCGGGAGCCGGACGTCGTCCTGGCCTGCGCTGGCGACGTCCCCACCCAGGAGGTGCTGGCGGCCGCGCAGTTGCTGCGCCGGCACCTGCCGGAGCTCGCGGTCCGTGTCGTCAACGTCGTCGACATCGCCCGGCTGCTGCCGAGCGAGGAACACCCGCACGGCATGAACGACTTCGAGTACGACGGCCTGTTCACACCGGACAAGCCGGTGGTCTTCGCCTACCACGGCTACCCGTGGCTGATCCACCGCCTCGCCTACCGTCGCAGAGGCCACGGGAACCTGCACGTGCGCGGCTACAAGGAGATCGGTACCACGACCACCCCGTTCGACATGGTGGTCCGCAACGACCTCGACCGCTACCGCCTGGTCATGGACGTCATCGACCGCGTCCCCGGCCTCGCCGTGCGCGCCGCCGCCGTACGCCAGCGGATGGAGGACGCCCGGCTGCGCCACCATGCCTGGATCCGAGAGCACGGCACCGACCTGCCCGAAGTCGCCGACTGGGCCTGGGACGGCTGAACTGGCTCTTCGACGAAGGCGCGGAGGAAGTCACCGGGCACCTGAGCGTCACACCTCGGAAGCCACCGCCGCGACCGGGCAACACCGCCGGAGCGGGGTGACGCTCCAGTCGGCCTACGCGGTCCGGTGTGCCCGGAATTCCACTGTCGGTGGGTCGCGAACTGTCGGTGCGCACTGCAGCGTTCGTGGCAGCGGGGGAGTGGGAGCTCGCATCCGCGGAGCCACCGTGGGCCACCGAGGTGGCTGCCGTCCGTGGCGGCAGCCACCCCCTGCTCGATCGCGGCTGAAGACCGCTAGTCGAGGTCGGTGCGGACGCCGAAGCGGTAGGAGCCCGACCCGACCTCGAACACGGCAGCTCCGTTCTCCATCCGAAGGAAGCGGACTCCCTTGGCGGCGACGGTCGGTCGGCCGCCCTCGGTGACCGCCCCACGGGTCTTCGACGGCACGTGAACCTCCGCGACGGTGTTGACCGGCACCGTCACCTCCAGGTCGAGCGCGCCGTTGCGGGTGCTCCACTTCGAGGAGAGAAGGCCGTAGACGGTCTTGAGGCTTCCGGAGCCCTGGGTCAGGTTTCCGCCGGGCGTCGGCGCGATCCGGGAGCGCTTGTAGCCGGGTTCGATCGCTGAGAGGCCGCCGATGTTCTGGAACATCCAGTCACCCACGGCGCCGTAGGCGTAGTGGTTGAAGGAGTTCATGTCGACCGGGCCGAAGTCGCCGTTGGGCATGATCGAGTTCCAGCGTTCCCACATGGTGGTGGCACCGCTGGCGACCTCGTAGCCCCAGGACGGGTAGTCCTTGTGCAGCAGCATCTTGTAGGCGAGGTCGTCCCGGCCGATCCTGCTCAGGGCGGGCAGCAGCAGCGGTGTGCCGATGAAACCGGTCCGCAGGTGGTAGTCGGTGAGCGCCAGTTTGGCCACGAACTTCTCGCCGACCTTCTCGATCAGTGCCGGGTCCGAGACGAGGTCCATGCCGAGGGCCATCGCGTACCCGGTCTGCGAGTTGCCCTTGACGGTGCCGTCGGCTGCGACATAGGCCTTGGTGAAGGCGTCGCGGATGTCGGCGGAGAGCCTGCCGTAGTCGGACGCCGCCGCTTCGTCGCCGAGGGCCCTGGCCGTCTCCGCCATCATGCGGGCGTTCTCGGCGTAGTAGGCCGTGCCCAGGATGCCCTGCTCGGTCGGGTCGTTCAGGTGCAGCCAGTCGTTGGTGAAGAACGTGGTGCGGCCGGGCTCGAGAAGGTCCGGTCCCGCGCTGTCGCGCACGAACTGGAAGAACTTCTGCATGGCGGGGTAGTTCTCCCGAAGGATGCTGGTGTCGTCGTAGGAGCGCCACACGGAGTACGGCACGGTGATCATCACATCGGACCAGCCGACACCGCTGTCACCGAACTGGCCCTGCGGGGTCGGGACGACCGCGGGCAGGTCACCGTTGGCGTACTGGGAGTTGCGGACGTCCGCCATCCAGTGGGAGAGGAACGCGCGGGTGTCGACCAGGTAGTTGGCCGTGGGCGCGAACAGGCTGATGTCTCCCGTCCATCCCAGGCGTTCGTCGCGGGCGGGGGTGTCGGTGGGGATGGAGAGGAAGTTGCCCCGCTGGCTCCAGGAGATGTTGCTCACCAGCTGGTTCAGCATGGTGTCCGAGGTCTTCAGCGTGCCGGTGGACGGGAGGTCGGATCCCCACACGACGCCCCTGACGTCCCCGAGCGCGGGAGGCTCGCTCACCCCGGTGATCTCGATGTAGCGGAACCCGTGCTGGGTGAAGGTGGGCTCGTAGGTCACCGTTCCGGTCTCGGCGAAGACGTAGCGGTCGGTGACCCCGGCGGTGCGGAAGTTGTCGGTGTAGAGGGTGCCGTTCTTGTTGAGCACCTCCGCGTAGCGGATCTTGACCGTCTGGCCGGCGGAGCCGGTGAGGGTCAGCCGGGACACACCGACCATGTTCTGACCGAGGTCGTAGACGTAGGTCCCGGCGGTGGGCTCGGTCATCTTGCGGGCCTTGAGCACCTGGGTCCTGCGCACCGGCTCGTCGCTCTGCGGGACCAGGAGAGCGGTCCGGGACTCCAGGCTCGCGGCGGGCTCCCACTTCGCGTCGTCGAAGCCGGGCCGGCTCCAGCCCGAGGGCATCAGGCCGGCGTCATAGGTCTCGCCGTCCTGCAGGTCGGCCTTTACGTAGGGCCCATTGGCCGCCTTCCACGAACCGTCCGTGGCGATCCACTGGACCGAGCCGTCGGTGTAGGTGATGCGCATCTTCGCGACGAGAGCGGGGGCGTCCCCGTACTGGCGGCTCCAGCCGAGTCCGACCTTGCCGGCCCACCAACCGGTCGCCAGGGATGCGCCGATCGCGTTGTCGCCGCTGTCGAGCAGCTTCGTCACGTCGTAGGTCTGGGACTGGATGCGCTTGTGGTAGTTCGTCCAGCCCGGAGCGAGCACCTGGTCGCCGACCGGCTTGCCGTTCACCTCCAGCTCGTAGACGCCGAGCGCCGACGCGTAGATGCGCGCGGAGGCGACCTTCTTGCCCGTCCTGGTCACGAAGCCCTTGCGAAGCAGCGGCAGCGGCCGGGCCGGGGGCCCGTAGAGGGCGTCCGTGGTGCCGGACACCACGAGGGCGGAGTCGACGATCTCACCGCCGGTGAACGGGTTCTGGTCGGAAGCGAAGTCGGTGTCGAGCAGAGTGCCGTCGTCGGGGCTGGTCACGACGGCGTCGTAGACGGTTCCCCGTTCGCCGCAGCATCCGTGGGTGCGGAAGCCGATGTAGCCCTTGCTGAACGTGGCGTCGGTGAAGGTGTCGACCAGCTTGCCGTCCAGGGTCGTTTTTATGGTGGTGCCCACCACGTCGTAGCGGACGGTGTGCCGGGCGGCGAGGAGACTGGCGTTGGTGAAGCCGTAGGGCGCGAGGTCCACCTGCTTCACCACGCTGTAGTTGCCCTTGACCTGCTTGTGCAGTCTCAGCATCGGGGTCGATCCCGTGACGCTGAACTGCCACATGTAACCGTTGCTCGCGTCGGAGGCTCGCAGGAACATGCCGAGGGCAGCGCTGTCGATCTTGAACTCGACCGTGGCGGTGTAGTCGGTCCACTGGTCCAGCTCACTCGCGGCCTCGGGCCGAGTGATCCACTGGGCGCCGTCCCAGTCGCCGGAGTCCAGCAGGCCCGTCTCGAAGTACGCGTGCGCGCTCCACGGGCTCGCGGTCTTCCTGTCGTCCCAGGCCCGTACGCGCCAGTGGTAGCGGGTGGCCGGCTCCAGGTCAGGACCGCCGTACCGGACGCCGACCTGGCGGTCGGACGCCACCTTGCCGGACGACCACACGTCGGCGGATCCCGGCGTGCGTCCGACCTGGATCTCGTATGCCTTCTGGGAGGTCGCCCGGCGGTCCGACGCCGACTGCCAGCCGAAGACCGGGTCCTCACCACCGATGCCCAGGGGGTTCACCCGGCCGTTGGTGGTCAACGCCCTCACGGAGAACGGCACGTCCGAAGCCGTCGCGGTAGGGGCAGCGGCAGGGGACACGGAAGCAGGCAGGACCGCCGTGGTGCCCCCGATCACGGCGAATACGACAAAGCCCCTCAGGAGTACGAACAGAAGCGAGCGTTTACGGCGCATGGCATCCTCCTATGAATCGTTTCAGGCCGTATGTGTCAGCGGTTGGTGTCGCCGCGAAACACCATGTGCGGGGCGGAGGTCAGTCCGTCGGACCGCTCAGCAGGGTCTCCAGAGCGTTCCCGAGGCGACGGCCGCCCCACGCGGTGGGGCGGCCGTCCGCGGGTCACGCCACCCGGATCCGGACGCTCGCCCCGCTGTGCGAGATCAGGGGCGCGAAGGGCCACGGCACCAGCCCCCGCTCGGCGGAGTCGACATGTGCCGTCTCATCGCCGTCCAGTTCCACCTCGTGCGACGTCTGCCGCCAGGCGGGGTCGTCGGTGCGGACCTGACACGACAAGCGGTGTTCGGGCGTACCGACGCCGAGCGCGTCCTCCCGATGCTCGAACCGGACGGAAACGCCGTGGTGTTGGGTTCCGGACGCTCAAGGCCCATGACGGCCGCCTCGCTTCTCGTCGTGTGCAACGTTCTACGCTTGAAACGACTCAACCCTGAGGTGGAGATGTCCGGCGCGTCAAGAGGCGAAGCTGAGTGAATTGGTGGCGTCCATCGCGTGGGATCGACGTCCGCCCGCCCAGGACAGGTCGCACGCCTTGCGGCGAGGGAGTCGGCTGATCAGGCTGCGGGCGGCGGTGCGGTGCTGCCGCGCACCACGAGGTGGGGTGTCGACGCCATGACGACGGCGCGGTCGCGCCGCTTCTCGATCCGCTCCAGCAGTAGCCGGGCCGCGGTCTCGCCCATCATGGCGCCCGCCTGGTCGACGCTGGTCAGGTTCACCGGCGCGAGGGCGGCGACCGAGGTGTTGTTGTATCCGGCGAGCGAGAGGTCGTCGGGGATGCGCAGGCCGAGTTCGGCGGCGGCGCGGAAGACGCCGGTCGCGGCGACGTCCGCGCCGGCGAAGATCGCGGTGGGCGGGCGCGTGGAGGTGAGCAGTTCCATGGCACCCCGGTAGCCGCCCTCGTCCGAGTACCCGGAGTGCACGACCCGGGCCAGGTCGGCCAGGCCGTGCCGGGCCATCGCCGCGCGGTAGGCGGCCCGGACGTGGTGCTCGGGCCGTTGCTCCCACTGGGTGCCGCGCACCGTCGGATGCGACAGATGGGCCATGTCCCGGTGCCCGAGGGCGACCAGGTGGTCGACGACCAGGTCGACGCCGACCCCGTCCTGGTTGACCACGCAGTCGTACGCCGGGGAGGGATCGTGGTGGCCGACCACCACCGTCGGCACCTCGGCCGCGATGTGCACCACCTCCGAGCGGGAGACGGTGGGCGCGATCAGGATCAGACCGTCCATCTGCCGGTCCACCATCGCGTGGATCAGCCTGGTCTGGTCCTCCCTCTCGGAGGAACCCCCGGAGCCGAGGAACAGCGCGTACTCGGTGTCCCGCAGGGCAGCGTTCACACCGTCCAGGAGGTCGGCGTAGAAGGCGTTGCGGATGCTCGCGAGGAGGACGCCGATCGTGTAGGTGCGGCCCCGCATGCCGCGGGCCGCGGCATGCGGACGGTAGCCCAGCTCGTCCATGGCCGTCTGCACGCGCTCCCGCATCGCCGGGCTCACCCCGTAGGCGTTGCGCAGCACCTTCGACACCGCCGAGGTGGACACCCCCGCGCTGTGCGCGACGTCGGTGATGGTGGCCCTCTTCGAACTGCTTGCCGGTCGCACTCGTGCGCACCTCCGCTGTCATGCACCGCCCCGCCCCGTTGGCGTTTCCGGAACGTTACCCGCGGATGACTTGACGGTTCCGGTCTGTTCGCTCCAACCTTTGGGGCATCTCTTCGTGGAACGTTACACGAGGGCCGCTCGCGCGACAGGGCCCGCGACGGGCGGCTGCACCACGGCCCGGCCGTTCAGGGCGTCAGAAGGTGGTCGATGGCGGACCAGAGGGCGCAGCCACCGTCTATCGCCATCGGTTCACCTCTCTGCCTCGAAAGTCGTCCGCCGGAGGGTTGGTCGGTCCACTGACAGCACAAAGGCCTTCCGAGCGGTGCCTTTGGCGCCAGCCCAAGCCGTGAGGCCGACCTCCTAGTGCCGGTGCCAGACCAGCGTGTAGCGCCAAAACAGTCGTCGGTGCAGCCGTGCACCGGGTAGCGCCTGGCGGGCGTCGCGAACGATGTCTGCAAAGGTCATAGTCGCCGGTTGGGTCGGGGCGGTCATCGAGGCTGGTCGTGGCGCCTTGCGTACCCGTTGTGGGACAGCGGCCCGGTCCAGGCGATGGCTCCCACCGAGAAGAATCCGCCGCCGCCCTCCAGCGCGCAGTAGACCATGTCCGAGCGGACCGCCCGCTGCTCGGTTCCGCCCATCCCCGGGAGCATCTCGAGGATCTCCTCGGTCACCAGCAGGTAGTTGCCGGAGAAGAGCCCGGAGGTGGCCAGGGCCAGGGTTCCGGGCGGCGAGCCGAGCGCCGGGTTCCAGCAGTCGATCTCGGCGCCGGCCGCGCCGCCGCCGATGATGCCGAAGTGGCCCAGGAGCTCGTTCTCGCCGACACCCTTCGCTCCCCGAGGAGCATCTCTGGGTGGTCGCGTCGACCCAGGGCGCGAGGGGTTGCGGGCGGATCCACCTGCGGGAAATGAGCGGCAGAGTCCCCTTGGTATGGTGCGCCGATGGCAGCGATCAAGAAGTTCCAAGTCACCTTCGACTGCGCGGAACCTGAGCGCCTGGCTCGTTTCTGGTGCGAGGTGTTGGGGTACGTCGTACCGCCGCCACCGGAGGGGTTTGCCACGTGGGACGATTTCCAGCGCTCGCAGCCACCTGAGCAGCGGGATTCATGGTTCGCCTGCAGCGATCCCTCAGGTGTGGGTCCGCGACTGTACTTCCAGCGCGTCCCCGAAGGGAAGGCCGCCAAGAACCGGCTGCATCTTGACGTGCGGGTCGGCACCGGACTCGTGGGTGAAGAACGCCTCGCCGCACTCGAAGCCGAATGCGCACGCCTCGTCCCGCTCGGCGCGGTACACGTGCGAACGCTGTATGACGGCAATGATTCGTGCATCCCGATGCTGGACATCGAGGGCAACGAGTTCTGTATCGACTGAGCATTGTCCACGAGGCGCAAACGCTGTGGGCGGCATGTCGGAAGCGGCCAGTAGCCTCGGGCACCATGGGCATTCAGATCGATGTAGTGGCGGGATACCCGATCAACGATGAGGTGGAGAGGGTGCTCGGGCTGGCCGAGGCGGTGGGCGAGCCCGTCACCGTCACGTTCATGTGGGAGGGGCGTGAAGACCCTGTCCAACCCGGCCTCTCCCACGCGAAGTTCCCCACCTTTCGTCACGCCGTACGTGGGAGGTCCTCCCGCGGGCGCGGTGTCAGTGGGTGGCGACCCTTTCCGGGTCGTCCGCCGGGGTGCCCACGCGCAGCCACCGGTAGCCATAGGCGGGCAGTTCGATGCTGAGCAGCCCGTCGTCGGGCACCGTGAGACCGATGTGTTCCTCGTCCAGGAGATCCGTCAGCCTTGCCCCAGGGCCGGCCTCGGGAAGCCTCAGCCGTGCGGTGACCGGCCGACCCGCGAAGTTGTGCACGGCCAGGACCCTCCCGTCGGTGGTGCGACCGAGGTGTGCCAGGACGGGGCGCTCCCCGGTCTCCACGAGACGGTAGTCACCCCACGCCAGTTCGGGAGCCTCCCGGTAGCGCTCGATGAACAGCCGCATGCGGCTCAACAGCGAGCCGGGGTCGCGGCTCTGCTCGTACACGTTGACCTTCTGCGGTCCGAACGCGCCGTCGACCAGCGGGTTGGGATAGGCCTCCGGGCCGGCGGTGGAGAATCCTGCGCCGGTCTCCGGCGTCCACTGCATGGGTGTCCGCACGGCCTGGCGTCCCTCGACGGTCAGGTTCTCTCCCATGCCGATTTCCTCGCCGTAGAAGAGGACGGGGGTGCCTGGCAGGGTGAACAGGAGGCTGTAGGCGAGTTCGACGCGGCGCCGGTCACCGTCGACCATGGGCGGCAGCCGCCGGCGCAGCCCGCGGTCGTACAACTGCATGTCCTTGTCCGGTCCGAACGACGCGAACACCTCGGCGCGTTCGTCGTCGCTCAGCTTGTCGAGGGTGAGTTCGTCGTGATTGCGGACGAACGTGGCCCAGTGGGCGTCCCGCGGGGCGTCGGGACGGGACCGCAGTGCGGCGGCCAGTGGCCCCGCGTCTTCGCGCGCCATCGACAGGTACATCTGCTGCATCGCGACGAAGTCGAAGCACATGGTGAGCTCGTCGCCGCGGTCCGAGGCTGGGTCGCCGAAGAAGCGGGCGAGGCCGTCATAGGGCAGATTGACCTCGCCGAGCAGCACCGACTCGCCATTGCGGCGGCCGAGGAAGGCACGCAGGTCGGCGAGGTACTCGTGCGGGTCCGGGAGCGCTCCGGCGTCTTTCTGGCCGTCCGTCTCCAGCAGGAACGGTACGGCGTCGACGCGGAAGCCGGACAATCCGAGCTGCGTCCAGAACCCCATGACGCGGGCGATCTCGTCGCGTACCTCGGGGTTGGCGACGTTCAGGTCGGGCTGCTGCTTGTAGAAGCGGTGCAGGTAGTACTGGCCGCTGCCCTCGTCGTACTCCCACAGACTGTCCTCCGCGTCCGGGAAGACGACGCCCTGGGGGCCGTCCTCGGGAGGCTCGTCCTTCCAGACGTACCAGTCGCGGTGGGCGGAGTCCCGGCCGGAGCGGGCGTCCCGGAACCAGGGGTGGTCCTCGGAGGTGTGGTTGACGACGAGGTCAGCGATCACGCGGATGCCGCGGTCGCGGGCGGTGCGCACGAACTCGGTGAAGTCGCCGAGGGTTCCCAGGCGGGGGTCGACACCGTAGAAGTCCGTGATGTCGTATCCGTCGTCGCGCTCGCGCGTCGGGTAGAAGGGCATCAGCCACACGCACGTCACGCCGAGGCGCACCAGGTGGTCGATGCGCTGCGTGAGGCCCGCGAAGTCACCGATCCCGTCGCCGTTGCCGTCCTGGTACGTCTCGACGTCCAGGCAGTACACCACCGCGTTCTTCCACCACAGGTCGGACGTACGGGTCAGACGCATCGGTACTCCTTCGCCGAGGCGGGAAGCGGGCGGGTGACGTCGAGTCGAGGTAGTACGTCAGCCGCGAACGCGTCGATGAACCGGCCTTGCTCACGGCCGACATGGTGCAACATCACTGCGTCGAAGCCGAGTTCGGCATACGCCTGAAGCCATGCGGTGTGCCGACCGAGGTCAGACGAGACGTTGACCGTGCGCGCCACCTGGTCGGGCGTGACGTCCTCACTGACGATGTCGAACAGCTCCGCCGAGTCCAGGTCCCAACTGACCGGGGGCGCGTGGACGTTGGTGCGCCACTGGTCGTGCGCCAGCGCGAGGGCCTCGTCCTCGTCGGGCGCCCAGCTCAGGTGCACCTGAAGATGCATGGGCCCACGGCCACCCGCGTCACGGTACGCGCCGACGATCTCGCGCAGCCGTTCATGCGGGGCGTTGACCGTGATCAGACCGTCCGCCCACTCGGCGCACCAGGCCGCGGTGGCCGTGCTGCACGCGGCTCCGATCAGCGGTGGCACGGCCGGTGGCAGGGTCCACAGCCGGGCCCGGTCCACGGTCACCAGCCCGTCGTGGCTGACCTCCTCCCCGTGCAGCAGGGCACGGATGACGTCGACGCACTCACGCAGCCGCGCGTTGCGGACGTCCTTGCGGGGCCAGCGTGCTCCGGTGATGTGCTCGTTGGAGGCCTCGCCGCTGCCGAGTGCCACCCAGAACCTGCCCGGATACATGGACGCGAGACTGGCGACCGCCTGAGCGATGATCGCGGGGTGGTAGCGCTGGCCAGGTGCGTTCACCACACCGAACGGCACCCGGTCGGTGGCCTGGAGAGCGGCTCCGAGCCACGACCAGGCGAATCCGGACTCCCCCTGGCGGACGCTCCACGGCGAGAAGTGGTCCGAGCACATGGCGGCGGTGAATCCCGCACGTTCCGCGTGCACCACGGCGTCGAGCAGATCCGCGGGCGGTATCTGCTCGTGCGAGGCGTGTAATCCATAAACCGTCATGACGAGCGAATACCCCCGGGATCGCCCCACACCGGGCTCCGCGCCTTCGAGTACCGGCCCGGGGCCGCCACCGTCAAGTACGTACGTGCTTTGCGGCGATCGGGAACGGCTCGGCACGGGATCGGGGAGGCCGGAGGTCCGGCGGTACGCGAGCGGTTCGGCGGTACGCGAGCGGTCCGGCCCCCGGCTTCCACCCGGAGCGGGTCTCGTTCGCGCTGCTCTCACCGGCCACGAGCAGAACTCGGATGCCGGTCAAGGGCGTTGGAGGCAGGACGTCTTCGAACCCGCCCTGGTCACCTACGGGACGGCGCCCGCGCTGGTTCTCCCGTTCCCGGCACAGCGCGTGGACCTCCGTGTCCGACTGAGAGCAGTTCCCGCACGGCGCACGGAGGTTGGGGACGGCCCCGGCGTCATGCCTCCTGGTAGAGGTTGATGATGTTGCCGTCAGGGTCACGCAGCCACACCGATCGGCGCCCCCACGGCTGCGTTGTCGGCGGCTTGAGGATCTCGATGCCCTGGGCCAACAGCCGTTCGTGGCGTGCGTCCACGTCGGTGACCTGGAACTCCAGAGTGAAGCCTCCGCCCGCGGCGCCGGCCATCGCCCCCGGCACCATCGACTCCATTCCCTGAGTGGAGTCGAACGACAGCACGGCACCGGGGATGAGCACCCGGGCGAAAGGTGCGCCGCCTTCGACATCTGCGTCCAGGACCGCGGCGTAGAACGCGGCGAGGGCCGGAACGTCATCGGTGATCAGGGAGGTACCGGTGAAGTGTGGCTGCATCCAGGCATCGTAGGTTCGAGGGCCGGACGCCTGGAGCATGGAACGGGTAGAGGCCTTCGAACGCGAAATGATCTTGATGCGGGGATCGCGGCAGGGGAAACAGGTCGTGGACGGGGTGGTGGAGGCCCCAGCGGGTGACCGGTCACGGTCGTCCGCACATCTCCGGGGCCCGGTTACAGGCTGAGTCGGCGCCTCCGTGCAGTCGCTCGCTCAGGGCGCGGCTTGCATGGGGGCGGGGTCTGTCCCATAGTCCGATGTATGGACGCGCGTGAGGCGGCGCTCGGACAGGCGTACGGCCATGCCGTCCGCTGGCTGGCGAGCTTGTCCGACCGCCGGGTCCCCGCGGGCGCTTCGGTCGAGGGGGTCGTGCGCGCGCTCGGTGCCGAGCTGCCCGACGGCCCCAGTGCGCCCGCCGACGTCGTGGACCTGCTGGCCACGGCCTGTGAGCCGGGGCTCACCGCGTTTCCCAGCGGCCGCTTCTACGGATTCGTCGTCGGTGGCACGGAGCCGGCCGCGCTGGCCGCGGATTGGCTGGTCAGTGCCTGGGACCAGAACTGCGTGATGCGTGCCGTCTCGCCGGCGTACACGGCGGTGGAGGACATCGCGAGCGCGTGGCTGCTGGATCTCCTGGGCCTGCCTGGTGGCAGCGCCGTCGGCTTCACCACGGGTGCCACGATGGCGAACTTCACCTGCCTCGCCGCCGCACGCGACGCGGTACTGCGGCGGGCCGGCTGGGACGTCGCAGGCGACGGACTCACGGGTGGGCCGGCCGTACGCGTCGTCGTCGGCGCGGACCGTCACATGGCCATCGACCTGGCACTGCGCTACCTGGGGCTCGGCAGACCCGAGGTGGTGACGGCCGACGATCAGGGGCGCATCGAGCCCGAGGCCCTGCGGCGCACCCTGGCGGCCGGCGGTGGCAGGCCCACGATCGTGGTCCTTCAGGCCGGAGACATCCACTCCGGCGCCTTCGACCCCTTCGCCGAGACGATCCGTGCCGCCGCCGAGGCGAACGCCTGGGTGCACATCGACGGCGCCTTCGGACTGTGGGCGGCGGCCTCCCCGGAACACGCGCACCTGACGGCCGGCTGCGCGGACGCCGACTCCTGGGCGACGGACGCCCACAAGACCCTGAACGTGCCCTACGACTGCGGTCTCGCCATCGTGCGCGATCCTCTCGCGGTCCGCGCCGCGATGGGCCTGCACGGTGACTACCTCATCCAGGACGAACACGGCGACCCCATCGACAAGGTTCCCGAGCTCTCCCGCCGCGGCAGGGCCTTCACGGTGTGGGCGGCACTCAGGTCCCTCGGGCGATCAGGTGTGGCCGACCTCGTCGAGCGACTGTGCCGACACGCCTCGACGTTCGCCACCGGTATCGCCGAGATGGAGGGCGCGACCGTCCTCAACGACGTGGTGTTCACCCAGGTGTGTGCCGAGTTCGGCGACGACGACCGTACACAGCAGGTACTCGCCCGGCTGCTCGACGACGGCACGGCGTGGATCAGCGGATCCACCTGGCACGGCCGACGCGTCATGCGGATCTCGGTGAGCAACTGGTCGACGACCGACGACGACGTGACACACGCACTCGACGCCATCCGGCGCGCAGCTTTCCGAGCCTAAAGGGCGGTCCGCAGAGGGTTCTCAGGTCGGCTTGACGTGGCTGTTCGTTGTCGGCCGCCCCCAGCCCGCCTGCCCGACGAGGGCGAGGTGGTGCATGCGCGTGATGCTGAGCACGGCGTGTGGTGGGCTTCCTTCCAGCCGGGCAGAGCTTCGCCCTTGCGCCGCGCCTGCGGGGCATGACAGGTCGGGTACCGGGACAGCCACCGCCGGCGATTGTGGTGCTCGAGCACAGACGCCACGGCTGGACCCGGACGCTCGCCGTCACCGGCCCTTGACCTAGAGCGCTGTCGAGCACCTAGCGTCTCCGCCATGACGACACCTCAGCACAAGATCGGATCGGGCTTCGGCGCCAGGAGTACCGCGGACGACGTCCTCAGTGGGATCGACCTGTCCGGCAGCACCGCGATCGTCACCGGTGGCTACTCGGGACTTGGTCTGGAGACGACCCGCGCCCTGGCGGGCGCCGGAGCCCGCGTCGTGGTCCCCGCCCGGCGACGGGCGGCCGCTGAAGAGGCGGTCGGGGGCATCGACGGCGTCGAGACCGACGACCTCGACCTGTCCGACCTCGAAAGCGTCCGCGGTTTCGCCGAGCGGTTCCTGGCCTCGGGTCGCAAGATCGACATCGTGATCAACAACGCTGGGGTCATGGCCTGCCCCGAGACGCGGGTGGGCCCGGGGTGGGAGGCGCAGTTCGCCACCAACCACCTCGGCCACTACGCGCTGGTCAACCATCTCTGGCCGGCGATCGCCCGCGGTGGTGCGCGCGTGGTCGCCGTGTCCTCCGGCGCCCACGGCATCACCGGCATGCGCTGGGACGACGTGCAGTTCGAGCGTGGCTACGACAGATGGCAGGCGTACGGGCAGGCGAAGACGGCGAACGTGCTGTTCGCCGTGCAGCTCGACGCGCTCGGCCGCGACGCCGGAGTCAGAGCGTTCGCCCTGCATCCGGGCAGCATCCTCACTCCGCTGCAGCGCCACCTCGCGAAGGCGGAGATGGTCGACGCGGGCTGGATCGACGAGAACGACAACCCGACCGATCCCACCTTCAAGACGCCCGGGCAGGGCGCGGCGACGCAGGTATGGGCGGCGACCTCCCCCAGGCTGGCCGGCATGGGCGGCGTGTACTGCGAGGACTGCGACGTAGCCGAGCCGGCCGGCGAGAGCTCGGAAGGCGGCGTGCACGCACACGCGACCGACCCCGAGCAAGCCGCACGCCTGTGGGCGCTGTCGGCCGACCTCACGGGCGTCGACGCTTTCGCGGCGGCAACCTAGCCAAGCTCTTCAGTAAACGGTCGGCGTGACCTACCGGGTGTGCGCACCCGTCATGCGCTGTGGTGTGTGGCTGTGCCACCTCAGGCTTGTCGGGGAAGTCAGAGTGCTCGCCGTTGGTCGAGGCGTAGGTCGAGGCGGAGGTCGACCATGTCGTCGCACGGTCAGGGGGAGACGTCGTACCGGCGGTCGCGGCGGTCGCGGCGGTTGTTCCACGGCAACTCCTGCTCGCCCGCTGCCGGCCTGAGGACGTGACTGGCCAGGATGAGTCGAACTCTCAGGTCGGACCGGCGTGTGGGCCGGGGAGCGGCACCGCGACCGCTGCCGCTAAACGGGTTGCGGGGTGAAGGGAAGCAGTTGGTCCGCTCCGGGTTGCACGATGCCGTAGCTGCTCTCGGGGACCTCGTTCCAGGCACCGGGCAGATCCCCCAGGGGCTCGGACACGATGAGGCGGGTCTCGTCCGAGACCTCCCGCAGGAACGCCATGTCGGGGTGGAGTGCGCGCAGGGTCTGTACCCGCGTGCTGTAGTACAGCGAGCGCGACGTCTTCTGGCTGGAGTAGCGGAAGGCCCACAGCCCTTGACCGTTCGTCACGGCGATGGTCATCTGCAGCGGGAAGTCCACGCCGTGCTCGCGCCCCGTCCGCTCCACCAGCCCGGCCATCCGGGCGACGGCGCCCGGCGGGTCCTCCTCCAGGCCGAGGGTGAGCGCCAGGAAGAACATCAACTCGGAGTCCGTGGATCCCTCGATGCCGGCGAAGAGCGTCGGGTCGACGGCCAGCGTGAGGTCTCTGCGGATGAGGTGGAAGTCGGTGATGGCACCGTTGTGCATCCACATCCAGCGGCCGTGGCGGAAGGGGTGGCTGTTGGTCTGCTGCACCGCGGTACCGGTCGAGGCCCTGATGTGAGCGAAGAACAGCGGCGAGTGGATGTGGTCGGCGATCTCCCGCAGATTGCGGTTGCTCCACGCCGGGCCGGTGTCGCGGAAGATCGCGGGGGTGTCGATGTGCGGTGCGTACCAGCCGACGCCGAACCCGTCGCCGTTGGTGGTCTCGACTCCCAGCCGCGAGTGCAGGCTCTGGTCGATCAGTGAGTGGGCCGGTTTGTAGAGGATGGTGTCGAGGAGGACGGGCGTTCCTGAGTAGGCGAGCCACCGGCACATCGACTACCACCTTCCTGGTGCGCGGCTGTCGAAGCCAGGATGCGCACGGCACCAGCTGGGGGATGAGCGGTTCCCCGGGGGCGTCGGATCGGAGTTCGACCGGTACGCACCGCGGTCCCGCCCGCTGCGTGGTCCCGGTGTGGGGTCGGACGGTGTTTCCATGGTCGTGCGCCGAGCCGTTGATCGCCATACGGCGGAGACCGGGGCGGCATTCGCGCGTAGGGCAGGTCAGCCGGGGCGGCATTCGAGCGTACGGCAGGGCAGCCGGGGCGTAGGGGTCAGGGGCGCCGCCCGTAGCGGCAGGCGGGCCCGGGCCCTGCCCCTCACGGGCGCGGTGCATGCGCGGGAGCGCCCCGGGTCTCGACGGGTCGAAAGCAGCCGTGCGACGCGCTGCCGCGACGCGTTGCGGAGCCGCGCCCAGGGCCGCGCCCAGGGCCGCGCCCAGGGCCGCGAGCAGACCCGAGCGCGACCCGTCAGCGATGGCGGCGGGCGTTGAGCCGGGCGGCCTGGCGTGTCAGGTGGTCGCGCTCGGCGAGGTTGGGTGCCTTTCGGGCCGCCTCGGCATACAGCCGTGCGGCCGTCGTCAGGTCGCCGTCGCGTTCGTGGAGGTAGGCAGCGACCGCGGTGTGGCGGGGGAGTGTGTCGTCCAACGCCGCGAGGGCCGCCAGGCCGGCGCGCGGCCCGTCGGCCTCGCCGACGGCCACCGCGCGGTTGAGTCGGACGACCGGGTTGCCGGTCAGGTGCGCGAGCTCGTCGTACCACTCGACGATCTGCACCCAGTCGGTCTCCCCGGCGGTGGGCGCGTCGGCGTGGAGTGCCGCGATGGCGGCCTGGGCCTGGAACTCGCCCAGCCGGTCTCGGGCGAGGGCCGCCTGGAGGATCTCGACGCCCTCGGCGATGGACTCCGTGTCCCACCGGCCGCGGTCCTGCTCGGCGAGCGGTACCAGGCTGCCGTCGGGTGTGGTCCGGGCGGCGCGCCGGGCGTGGTGGAGCAGCATGAGGGCGAGTAGCCCCGCCACCTCCGGGTGGTCGACGGCGACCGCGAGCTGTCGGGTGAGCCGGATGGCTTCGGCGGCGAGGTCGACGTCGCCGGAGTAGCCCTCGTTGAAGACCAGGTACAGGACGCGCAGCACGGTGGCCACGTCGCCGGGCTGTTCGAACCGCACTCCGGAGACGGTGCGCTTGGCGCGGCTGATCCGCTGGGCCATGGTCGCCTCGGGCACCAGGTAGGCCTGGGCGATCTGGCGGGTGGTCAGCCCGCCGACCGCACGCAGGGTGAGCGCGACCGCGGACGACGGTGTGAGCGACGGGTGGGCGCACAAGAAGTAGAGCTGGAGCGTGTCGTCCGCCGAGGGTGCGGGCCCGGGCGCCGGCTCCTCGTCGACGAGGTCCTCCCGTCGGCGCCGGGAGGCGTCCGCCCGGGTCGCGTCGAGGAATCGGCGCCAGGCCACGGTGACCAGCCAGCCCTTCGGATCTCGCGGCGGGTCGGCCGGCCAGACCCGGACGGCCTCGACCAGCGCGTCCTGCACGGCGTCCTCGGCCGCCGCGAAGTCGGCTCCGCGGCGGACGAGGATGGCGAGGACGCTCGGCGTGAGGCTGCGGACGAGGGCCTCGTTCATCGTTGAGGTCACTCCGTGATGGTGGGCGGCGCGGTCAGGAACGGGCGTACCTCGAGCCACTCGTGGATCGGCTTCCCGCCCGCTCCGGGGGCGGCCGACAGCTCGCCGGCCAGTTCCAGGGCACGCTCGTGGTCGTCGACGTCGATCACCATCCAGCCGGCAATGAGGTCTTTGGTCTCGGCGAACGGGCCGTCGGTGACCGGCGGGCGCCCCTCGCCGTCGTACCGGACCCATGTCCCCTCGGGGGCGAGCGCCTGACCGTCGACGAACTCGCCCGTCCCCTCTAGCCGCGCCGCGAAGTCGCTCATGTACTGCATGTGGGCCGAGATCTCCTCCTGTGTCCACTGGTCCATGGGCACGTTGTTCACAGGAGCAGGGGCGCCGCGGTAGTGCTTGAGCAGCAGGTACTTGGCCATGGTGCTTCTCCTCGGTGCTGGTGCGGTCCATTGTGGTCGCGTTCACTGCTGGGACGGAGCCGATCGCGCGTTCTCGACATCGCCGCGGAACTTTTTTGCGCCGCTCGCAGATGGACCTGGGCGGGCCGTCGCGCGGTGTCCGGGTCAGGGAGTGGCGTGAAGGCGGGGCCCCGCGGGCTGCCGCCGTTCGCTCATCCGGGTGCCGCGCCGACTGCGGACCGTGGCGACGGGCGGGCTGTGGTCGACGGGCGGGCTGTGGTTGACGCGAGGGCTGTGGTCGACGCGCGGACCGTGGTCGACGCGCGGACCGTCGTCGACGTGCGGACCGTCTTCGCGGAGCCTTCCTGCCTGCGGTCTTCGAAGCCCCGCCCCACCCCGCCTTCCCCGGCCGCGGGTGCTGCGCAGGCCGACGTCTGGGTCAGCGCACGATGGTCCCGGAATCGGCCGCGATGAGCGCGACAGACGCTCTGACCGCGTCCAGTGCCGCTGCTCGTTCCTGGTCGGTCATGCGAGCCGGTCCATAGGTGACCACGGGGTCGAGTACCTGGAAGCCGACGAACTCCAGCATCCCTCGATGGATGTGGAACAGGAAGTCGTCCATCGAGCCGAACGCGCCGCCAGGCCGGAACGACTCACTGGGCCCGCCGGTCGTGAACAGCAGCATCGCTCGCTTCTCGGCGAGTGCCGCGTCGCCGAAGAGTCCGTAGTCCCCGCCGAAGACCGCGCCCATCACGAAGACCCGGTCCACCCAGCCCTTGAGGATGGCGGGCAGCGAGAACCACCACAGGGGGAACGACAGGACGAGGAGATCAGCGGCGAGCAGGCGATCGAGATGTGTCTTGACGGTCGCGTCGAGCGTCCCGTTCTCGACCGCGCGCATCTGCTCGGCCTGCGGCTTGAAGTGACCTTCCGCCGGTGCGAACTCCTCACGGGCGAGAGTCGGGGCCCACGCATCGGCGTAAAGGTCCAGGACGTCGACCCGGTACCCGGCATCGCGCAGCGCCTGAGCCGCTGTGGCCATCTGGGCGGTGCTGAACGAATGGGGCTCGGGGTGGGCGTGAACGATCAGAGCGGTGGGAGCGGCGTCCAAGGGCGACATGACGAGATCATATCGACGTATTGCGATACGTCAATCAGAGGGTCGTGTCGATCGCTCGGGCCAGCTGTGCAAGCCGCTGTTCGTCGCGCCGATAGTGGGTCCACTTGCCCACCCGGGTGGGACGCACGAGCCCCGCCCGTTCGAGCGTGCTCATATAGCTGGAGACCGTCGACTGAGCGAGGCCCGACTTCGCCTGGATGTGCGTGACGCACACGCCGACCGAACGGCGATCCGCGATCGGTTCGTACTCGCCGAAGTGCGCGTCTGGATCCTTCAGCCACTGCATGATCTGCAGGCGGGCAGGGTTGCCGAGGGCCTTGAACACCTCGATCAGGTCGCCCGGATCCGATCCCGCAGTCGCGGCCATGGGCCACCTCTCTCGTCGCCAGACACTCCGACACACCACGATATCTCGATATCAACTCACGGTGATCGGGACGCTCGGCAGGCCCATCGGCGTCCCCGCACCGCGCGGCATGGGCAGTGCGGATGCCGGGAGACCCGAGAGCAGGGGTACGGCTCCCGGTCGGGGTGAGCCCGGCGGCCCGGCGCAGATGCCTCACCCGCGGCCGTCACGTCCGACGTCACTCCCGCGCGAAGCATCCTCGATTCGAGTGCTTCCGGCCCGGTGTGGTTTGGCCGACACCTTGAGGAATCATGAAAGGGCGCTGTCATCGGCTGCGCGGAACCGAGTATGCATTCGGCGGAACGACCCCGAATCCGGCCTCTCCGCCCCATGATCCCAGCCCGCAATGATGCACGGCTGAGAGAGATCAAGACAGGGAAAGCGCCTGTGACATTCGCTCTGGCGCTCTGAAATACTTGAGGTAGAGTGCGCCACTCGAGCGGCGCCGACCGCTGTGGTTTTCGCACACGCACGGAGTTCTTGCCTTGTTCGGAGCACAAAGATCGCCGATGGAAATATTCTCCCGTTCCGGATCCGTATCCCGCAGGTCGATGCTGGCGTTGGCGTCACTCCCCCTTCTGGCCGCGGGAGTTCGCCCCTCTCGCGACAGCGGCAAGGTGCTCGTGGCGGACTACCCCACGCTCCAGCAAGCGGCCAACGCCGCCGCCGGGAAGCGCCTCGTCTTCCCGGCGGGCAAGACGTACACGGTCACGTCGCTGTCCATCCCGGCCGGCTGCTACGTCGAGGGCAACGGTTCCACCCTGCGGTTCCCGGACAACTCGACCACGTCGGCGACGCACAGTGACGAAATCGTGGCGGTTCGTGGATCCGGCGTCACGATCGACCACCTCACGTTCGATGGGCGCGCCGCGAACCAGGGGGTCACCTGGTCCCAGTACCGCCACTGCGTGCGGATCCATGGAAGCCTCAGCAACGTGATCGTCAAGAACTGCGATTTCAGGAACATCATCGGCGACGGTGTCTACGTGAACCTCGGGAGTTCCGCCAAGAATTGCACCATCGGGCCGAACAACAGCTTCACGTCCGACTACTCCAACCGGAACGGTGTGTCCATCATCACCGGCACACAGATCGAGGTGCACAACAACACCTTTGTCAGGTGTTCGCGTTCCGGGATGCCTGGTCCCATCGACCTCGAGCCGAATACCTCCACGGACACCCTCTCCGACGTGTTCATTCACCACAACACGATCGTGGGCGGCTCGGCGGCAGGTACGGGCACGTTGCCTGGAATTGTCTACAGCGGCTTCCAGAACGCGGCGTCCAGCAACGTCAACATCCACGACAACGACATCAGTGGCACCAGGTTCACGGACGGCGTCCTGATCATCGGTATCAACGGCGGTCCGTTCAACGCCGCGAAGAACGTGAACGTCTTCAACAACAACATCCACGACATCGGGTACGCGAACAGGTTCGGCGTCGGCATCAACTACTACATCGGCGCGAACGTGTACGACAACACGTTCAGCGGCATGCAGTGGGCCATCTACAACTACAAGGGTGCTTTGGGCACGTCGACCGGCAACGAGTTCATCGGAGTGGCAACAGCCATCACCAATGACGATCCGCACTTCGCGTAGCCGAGGACCGCGGAAGACGAACGCGCCCAGGAGTTGTCCCGCGACCGCGGGCGGTGGGCGGCTGTGGAGCTGCCGGGCGTCAGAGGAAGCAGAGTTCGACGTCCTTCTCCAGGGGTGCTCTCCGCCGAAGCCCCACATCTCGGAGAGAGCGAACCCCTCAGCCTGTGCCAGCTGCTCGGAATGCGGCGTAGCCGCTGTAGGACCGACGCGGTACGCCGAGGCCGGGTGGGCCGGCACGATCGAGTGCCGATCCGGGCACGCGTCCGTCAGGCGCCGGACCTGCTCCGGAGCGGTGCCGGTCGGAGCGTACGAGGCGGATCCGCGGGAGTCCTGCCCGGAGCCGGTCGCGCGAGCGGCGTCGAAGGTCGGCGTCAGCGCGGACGCGGTGGCGCGTCACCGTCACTCCCTTGCGGGCGGCGTCTCCGCGTCGTCGACGGGGATGCCCAGTCGGCCGGCCACCATGGTGAGGGCGGTTCCCAGGGGGAGCGCCACCCGGGTGAGGGCGTGTGGGTCGCCCCGGGTCGGGTCCCGGTTGACGATCAGCACGGGCTTCCCGGCCTGGGCTGCCTGACGGACGAACCGGAGCCCGGACATCACCGTCAGTGAGGAACCCAGGACCAGCAGCGAGGCCGCCTCACGGACCAGTCCGCGGCAGTGCTCGACCCGCGACGGCGGAACGGCTTCGCCGAAGAACACCACGTCCGGTTTGAGGATGCCCCCGCAGACCGTGCAGGGCAGCACGCGGAAGTCGCCGACCTGTTCGTCGGTGAGGTCGGCATCGCCGTCCGGGTTGATTCCGGTGGCCACCGGCTCGAAGCCCGCGTTTGCCTCCTCCAGCCGCCGGGCCAGTTCGCGGCGCGGACTGAAAGCGCCGCAGGAAAGGCAGAGGACTCGTGCCAGGCTTCCGTGGAGTTCCACGACGCCCTCGGTGCCGGCGGCCTGGTGCAGGCCGTCGACGTTCTGGGTGATCACGCCCGAGAGAAGGCCGTGGCGTGCGAAGGCCGCCACGGCCTGGTGTCCGGCGTTGGGGCGGGCGCGGCCGAAGGTGCGCCAGCCGAGGTGGCTGCGCGCCCAGTACCGGCGCCGGGCTTGGACGCTCGCGGTGAAGTCCTGGAAGGTCATCGGGGTGTGCCGGCTCAGGCTTCCGCCCTCGCCCCGGTAGTCGGGGATGCCCGACTCCGTGGAGATGCCCGCCCCGCTGAGCACCAGCACGCCACCCGTGCTCAGCAGACCGGCGACCGGCGCCAGATCTGTGGTGCCCGGGGGCAGGTCCGCGGCAGGGGTCCAGCTCACGGTAGGGCGCATGCGCATGCCGCCAGGGTACGGAAGGAACGGCCTGCACCCCCCGTTTCCGCCGGCGATGGCTGTGGGCTCGGATGCTGCCGCGCACGATCCGCCCGGGGGAGTGGTGTCCCGCGGACCGGGCTTCGGTGCTTTCTGCGGTATGGCGGCGGTGCTGAAAACGGTGGCGGACGACCAGGAGCAGGTCGCGGCGGGCTGATCTGACGTACGGATGAGCTGCCGATGCCGCCGTCCGCGTGGTGTGAGGCCCGTAGTGCAACCGGCCAGTGCCCGGACCGCCTCCTGGCAAGCAAGACCGGTACCCCTCACGCGAGGAGATCCTCTTGACTGCCACAGCCTCCGAGTCCGCCGCCCCGCAGGCATTCTTCGACCCTTACGCCTGTGACGTGCCCAGCACCCCGTACTGGGAGCCGGCGCCGCAGTCCAAGCAGGACGACTACCTGCTGCCGCCCCCGAACCCCGCCCAGCGCCTCGACATCGCGGTCGGCCCGCGTGACCGGCGGCGCCTGGACCTGCACGCAGCCCTCACCACGGCCGGCGTCCCACCCCAACTCGAGGACCGGGAAGCCATCGACCACCTCAGCGCCCTGCCCGACAGCATCAACACCACCATCCAGCGCTGGATCCAGCACACCACACAAGCCTGGTCCGTCTACTAGGCCAACGGCCGCACCCGCCATGGACTCATTGCCTTCGCGCCGCCCCTCCACTTCAGCCTCCGACCAGGACCTGTGGCATGGGAGTGCCGACCGCGATCCGCTGGGCAGCTCACACGTCCCCGGCCGGGCACGGTCTGTTCGCCGGCGCTCCACGTAGCCGAGCGGCGTCGAGAGCTGTTCGGGGTGCTGTGGCCTCATCCGCAGCACCCCGAACTCCTACTTTGCCAACGCGTAACCGGAGAGAACGCCTCCCGCCAGCGCGACTCCGGCGTGCAGCAGCGCCCACCACACGTAGAGACGGAAAGCGACCTCTATCCGCCACTGCGTCGTGCCGGGCGGATACGGGCCACTTCCGCGGCCACCGCTTCAGACGGCACTCCGGCCATGGCCGCCCATGCGACCCAGCCATCGGCCCGCAGTCTCGCCCACGGTTCATGAATGGGGGTGTCGCTGTCGGCTGCGAGGAAGGTCAGCCCCGCCCTGGTCACGCGAAGTCGAGCTCCGTCCCAGGCCACTGGTGCCTTCTTCAGCAGAGCGTGGATCCCGAAACCGGCAAGGGGCAGCGCGAGCAGTTCAGTTGCTCCGTCGATGGCCCCGAGCAGAGCGATCCACCCGCCGAGCGCCGCGCCGCCCAGCAGTAGCCACCCGGCACAGTGCCGTGCCCGTGAGGCGGTACGTTCCCGCAGCCATCCGCTGCTGTCGGGGCGCCAGTGGTCCGAGCCCCCGCACGGGACCTGGTCCGGGCTCACCTCGTACCGTGTCAGGGGCGGTTCGGTCACGTTGGGTCCCTTGCGGAAGGGCAGGCGCGCCGACGGCGTGCGAAACCGCCCCGCCGAGCAGTGGGTCAGGGCGGCGGCGACCGCTTGCTCGTCGGCGCCGATCAGGTGCAGATCGGTGATGGCATAGCGGTCGCGGTACCAGAAGAACCTCTTGGGCGTACCCGGCTCGGGAGCCGCGCCGTTGAGCGGCACGGCGGTGAGCACCCGGGTGCCTGGCGCTGACTGGATCTCCACGGTGGTGAGGGACTCCCAGTCCCAGAGCCAGCGGCCGACCGCTGGACTGGCGAGGGATATTCCGGTGCGGTCGACACGCAGGGTGGGAAACCCGGCTGCCGTGAGGATCATGCGCAGTACCCCGTACGGAAGGACCAGCGCGAGGCCGGCCAGCGGAATCCAGTGCCAGGGGGAGGGGAGCGCGACAACGCCGAAGGTAAGCAGGCCCGCGAACAGGAACGGTCCGACATTGTGTCCGAGAGACCGCCCCAGCCGTAGACGCAGGGTCGGCGTGTATGTCATCGGACTGGCCGGTGCGGCAGCCGCAGCACGCACCGGGTCTGGGCGACACCCTGTCCCCACGACGTCGAGCTCGCGCAACGCGGCCGCGGTATGACGTACCCGCCTGGCCCTGCGGATCAGCCCAAGTGGCCGCAGTGCGCGCAGTGCTCCGTCGTCGTCGAGGGTGAACAGCGCTCCTTCGTACCGGTAGGGAGGGAGGCGAAGGCCGATCTGGGCGGCTGCCTGCACGGCCCGGTCCCATTGCGCCGCATGGTCGCGGTAGTGCTCCCCGCCGTCGTACTTCCGAACGAACGGCCGCCCGAGGTAGGGCTGGGTCACGTACCGCATGCGGGGATCGAGCGGGAGTTCCGGCATGACGAAGAGCGTGCGGCTCAGCGCCCCGTGATCGAGGAGCCATTTCATCTCCCACAGGGTTCCGGGATTCGCCGCCGGGACGAGAACGATCAGCGAGGCGGTCTCGGCCAGCCGCATGACCGGCTGCTGCCAGTCGTCGTCGGCCAGGACGACCCTTCCAGCACCGATCAGCACATCTCCCTCCCGGCCTGCCCCGATCAACGGCAGGTCGCCCGGAAGCGCCGCGTACAGCAGGGTCTCCAGATCCTGATGGACGGGGAAGCCGGAACTGTGAGGGCCCGTCGAGGCGGGCTGGCTCGCGAGGCGGTCCGTGGAGTCGAAGGGGCGTAGGTAGACCGCGAATCGCGGGCGCTGCCCGAGAGGTTGGCCGGTGCGCAACGCCTCGATGAAGTCGATGGCCCGCCCGGCGAGACGGTTGGCCTCGGCGTCCCGCCGCCACTGCTCCCTGCGGACGTCCCGCCGTGAGCTGCGGTAAAACAGCCAGTTCGTCAACATGAGCGAGGCCAGCACTCCGTAGCCGACGCCGCTGCGGCCGACTACCGGTTCGCCGAACAGCGGCAGCAGGTAGAGCGGGGTCGGCGCCGCCAGGCAGATCAGCCAAGTGAGCAGGGATACCGGCACTTTGTGGCTGCGACGGAAGACCGAAACGGCCCAGAGGCAGAAGATGACCGTGGCCGTGCAGTAGATGGACGCGACGGTCCGGTTGGCCGCCCAGGGTAAGTAGTCGATCGCATCAGCGGTGAGCACGGTGTTGGTGACATCGAGCAATGTCGTTCCTCCCCCGAGGCGGCGATCGGCGCGCTGCGCAGCACGCCTGCTCATCGTGCCCCGGGACCGGCGGGCGGGCAGGGGGCGCATAGTGGTGTTCGCCGGGCGTGCTCCGACGAGGGGCGCGCGCCTCGCTGATGCACGGGACCTACGACGGGTGGTCGCCGAATCGTGAAGGCCATGGCCGAGCAGCCATCCGGACTCGGCCGGGCCGCCCGCACGCTCACGCCGCGCAGTTCGGCTTCTGGATTCCTGCCCCGACTCCGCGGCGTGCCGGGGAAGTCGCACCACGGTGCCCTCGAAGGCTGAGCTTCTTGCCCTGGCCGCCCTGACGGGGCAGGTCAGCGGGTGGTTTCGACGTACGCCGCGAGGTTGGCCAGCGAGGAGGCGATGCCGGCCTCGTGAGCGGCTTGGTCGATGCCGGGTGGCATGTGTGTGGCGACGACGGTCACCTCGGTCCCGTCGTCGGTGCCGACGAGGTGCCAGGTCATGGTCATGGTGCCGGCGTAGGACGGGTCGTCGGCCTCGAACACCGCCTGCTGCACCACGCGCTGTGGTGGAGTCAGGTCGGCGAACGTGATGTCGACGACGTCCGTCGCCTCTGACGTCTTGCCGGGGCTGTCGGCCGGGTCGAGGTAGGTGAGGACCATCCGGAACCCGCCACCGGGCCGAGGATCCCACCGCTGGATTTGCCCGCGCATGCCCTCCGGTGGCAACCAGGCTTCGAGGGAGTCCCGGTCGAGAAGGGCGTCGTAGACAGTCGCCGGTGGGGCGGCGATCACTCTGCCGGCACGGTCGGTCCTGCTCATGAGCCGATTCTAGGACCTCGTCTGCGCCTCAGGCTCCACATGTCCGCCGGCCCAGAGCCCAGCCCTGTGGCATCACTCTTTCCGGCACAGCTCTGTCAGAACTCCGGATGGCGGCCATGGAGGGAATCTGTCGTGACGGGAGTAGACATGGAGGTGCTCAAGGGTTACTGTTTCTGCTGTACTCAGGAAGTCGAAGAGGGCGCGGCAGAGACGAACTGCCGCGCAGGCAGGTGAAAGCAGGACGCTGCCCCGTTGGGGCGGCGAGCACTACCCGCGGTACAAGCAGCACAACCGAGTAACCGAAAGTAAGGAGCAGACGCCATCAGGATCGCCCGGGCGAGGAAGAAGTCCGCTCGGGTACCGCAGGCCCCGGAATGGAAGGTGGTCCCCGGTCACGCATCCGCGATCCTCGCAGTCCCGCCCTCCCAGGTGGAACCTGCGGAAGCAGAGACCGGCGCAGTCAGCCGGTAGATGGTGTTGAAAGCTCGGGGCCCGGGTGCTGATACGGCACTCGGGCCCCCCGACGCGTCCCCTGGAAGAAGAGGTCTATGCCCTCTCGTAGTACCCGTTCCGTCGACCCTCTCGACGACGATGACTACCCCGCCTACACCATGGGCCGGGCCGCCGAAATGCTCGGCACCACCCCCGGCTTCCTTCGCGCCCTCGGCGAACACCGCCTGATCACCCCCTTGCGCTCCGAAGGCGGCCACCGCCGCTACTCCCGCTACCAGCTGCGCATCGCAGCCCGTGCCCGGGAACTCGTCGACCAGGGCACCTCGATCGAGGCCGCCTGCCGCATCGTCATCCTCGAAGACCAGCTCGAAGAAGCCCAGCGCATCAACCAGCAACTGCGCAGTCAGGACAGCGAGCCACGGCCGAAGGCCACGGTCTGATCAGAACGCCGGGCGGCAGGTGAACTCCGACCGTCCGGCGGGCAGCGCCCAGCAGAGGCGACGGGCGGCAGAGGGTCACCGACCGCTGCGAGTAAACGCGATGGCAAAACAGCTGTCAGGCGGCGAGACTGCGCTGGTGAACACCCTGCCACCGTCGCCCGGCCCGCCTGCTCCACACGTGAGCGGAACTCAACCCGCAGACCCACTCGCCCGGCTGTGGGAGGAACACGAGCGAGCCCTGTTCCCCGCAGGCTTCCGGGGCGCGGACATCGAGAACGTGGAGCTGGTCCTCGTGGACGCCGACGTCGCCGGCCTCGTCCAGCGAGAGCTGAACGGCGGACTCGACGACAGCGGCGTGTCCCTCCTCTGGGCGTGCGTCGCCGACCTCGGCAAAATCGTTCCCCTGATCGACGACGAGTACTGCGCCTCCTACTTCGCGCGACTCCTGGCGATGGCCAAAATGGCAGCGGTGCGGTGCAGCCCTACCGCGACCTGACCCGCACGGGTCGAGACAGGCTTGGAGCTCCGCACGACGCTGTCAGGGGGCGACTCGGCCCTTCGATCCATAAATCGGACAGATCTCAGCCGTTTCAAGCCGTATGCGATTGCGGGTGAGCGGGTACGTTGCCCGGGCATGAGTGCCTACGACGATTGGAGGTCGCTGCCATGAACTTCGTACCGGTGGAGCACACCGTGGAGCGGCTGGCGCTGCTGACCTTGGAGGAGGCGCACGACATGCTCGCGATGGCGCTGGCTGTCACCCGGGACGGCGGGCCCGTGTCTGCGGAAGCGGGGCGCCTGGGACGGGAGATCGCTGCCCGGATCCCGTCCGAGAACTGACCGCAGCGAGCCTGCGGTTGGGCGATCAGCTCAGCCCGGGTGCCGCCTGCTGAAGCTGACCGGCGACCGGATCTCGCCCGGCCTTCACCGGCAAGCCGCGCACCGACCCACTCAGCATGGAGAGCCTGGGTGAGGTAGATGCCAGCCGCATCTACGGCAAGTCAGCCATTCCTGTGTGGACGCCCGATGACCCACCGGCTCCTGCCCGATTCATCGAGCCCAGGGCGAGGACCCCTGCGCCTCGGGCAGCCGCAGCGCGGTGACGAGCCGGGCGTATTGCGCGGTGGCCGGCTCGTCGAGCGCGCCACCGAGCCAGCCGGCGAGATGCGCACGTCGTCGGGGGGCGTACCCGGCCGGACTCCCAGGTGGCGATGTACGCGCCGGCCGGGAGTGGCTTCGAGCGGGCCGAGGCCGCCCGGTCCCGCACGTCGCGGTGCGGCCGTGTGCGAGAGGGCCGAGGAGAGGGCCGCGGTGGGAAAGGTGCCGGCTGCGGGAGGTTCGGCGTCGACGGTCACTCCGCGGAGGCGTACGGCGCCTTGGGGCGGCGGCGTGAACCTGTTCGCCGCGACGTGGCAAGTACAGGGTGTGAACACCCACCACCATCCTGACACCCACCGACCCCACCAACGGACGGACTGTCCATGACCGACCTGGCCGGCGGCGACGCCGAGCTCATCGCGGCCTCACTCGAGGAACCCGAGCGTTTCGCGGCGCTCTTCGACCGTCACGCCCCGGCGATCCACCAGTACGTCACTCGACGGCTCGGCCGGGACGCGGCCGACGACGTGACCGCCGAGACGTTTCTGACGGCCTTCCGGATACGGGCCCGGTTCGACCCGGCCCGCGCCGGCGTCCGGCCCTGGCTGTACGGCATCGCCGCCAAGCAGATCGGCCGGCACCGCCGGGAGGAGGTCAGGGCGTTGAAGCTGCTTGCCCGCACCGGCCACGACCCGGTCGCCGACAGCTGGACCGACTCCGCCGACGACCGCCTCGCCGCCGAGGCCGCCGCCCGCCCACTGGCCGGGGCGCTGGCCCATCTCTCCGCGGGCGACCGGCACGTCCTGCTGCTCTTCGCCTGGGCCGACCTCGGTTACCAGGAGATCGCCGAAGCCCTCGACATTCCCGTCGGCACCGTCCGCTCCCGCCTCAACCGCGCCCGCCGGAAGCTGCGTACCGCGGCCGGTGCGGCCGGCGGCCCCCTCATCGAAGCTCGCATACACGAAGGTGACCCCGCATGAACGAGCTCTCCGAACTCCGCGGCCTGCGTGCCGACGCACCCCTTCCCGACGCCGACCGCCTCGCCGCGCCGCAGGCCCGGCTCACCGCGGCGTTCCGGCAGGAGACCCACCCTGAGCGTGCCGCCCTTCCCAGGCGCCGGATGATCCTGGTCGGCGCCGCCACCGCAGGGGCCCTCGCCGTGACCGCCGGGATCGTCGCGACCCTGCCCGAGGACAGTACCCGCGCCTCCGCGAGGAAGGGCCCCCAGGTGTTGTCGGCAGGCGCCTCCGCCGACGCCCTCGAACTGGCCGCCGCGACCGTCGAGAAGCACGACGGCACCGAACCCGGCCCGAAGCAGTGGGTGTACGAGAAGAGCACCGTCTTCGGCCAGGGCAAGCCGCGGACCAGCGAGGAGTGGACCCGCTGGGACGGCACCGGGCACGCCAATCTGCCCGGCATCGCCCCGGCCGGTGACATCTCGGACTTCGACCCGGACAAGCTCCAGGTCTGGTACGGCCCCAACCAGGAGGAGAAATGGAAGAAGGAGGGCTACGACGACCGCTCCCAGCGGCAGTTCTACCGCTTCCTCGCCACCCTCCCCGGTGACCCGGACCGCATGATGAAGCGCATCCGCGAGGAGCACGCCATCGACTCCATCGAGGGGGAGACGCGCGCGCAGCGCGACTGGCGGGAGATCGACGTCCTGTACCGGTCGGTGCTGATCCCGCCGAAGGTCCAGGCGGGCCTGTTCCGGGCGCTCGCGAAGATCCCCGGCGCCCGGGTGACGACCGGCGTGAAGGACCCGCTCGGCCGTGCGGCGATCGGTGTGAGCGTGAACTACGCCGAGAAGATCCCGTCGGGCTGGCAGGGCAAGCAGGAGATCTTCTTCGATCCCGAGAGCTACGCCTACCTCGGGCAGACCAAGGCTGACGGGAAGATCGTCAGCGCCCGTGACGCCTGGGGCGTCGTCGACAAGCCCGGCGCCCGCCCCTGAGCACACGCGGGGGGCGCCCGGAATGACACCGGGCGCCCTCGTCGTCGTACCGGAAGCCGCTACTCGGCGGCCGCGTCCGCGGCCTGGGCCTTCAGTGCGCTGGAGAACGGCCTTGCTCCTCCGCGGCAATGGGCGGCTCACCTCCGTTCCGGAGTGCGCGGGACCCGGCTGAGGAACTCCATAACGTGGTCGGCGAGAGGTGTCCTGCTGGTGCTGATGCTGATGCGGAAGGTGGCGCTCTGGGCCACGGTCGGCTGCTAGGGAAAGGGGTGCTGGATGTGCTGCGTCCTCTGTGGCATCGCACGCGGATGACGGAGGCCGGCAGGTTTTCGCGACCGGCGTGCTCCGGCCGGGGGAATTCGGGTGACACCCCCGGGTGTGGGCCTCGGTGCGCGGACGGCGGCGCTGCCATCGTGTACGACTGACGCCCAGTAGAGCCTGTGTGGAGGCCACCCCATGCCCATCAGTCAGTCGGTCGGCCGGAACGGCGCGAATCTGCGGCGTGAAGTGCAGTACGTCCAAGCGCTGCTCAACGTCTTCCGCGCCGAGCGCGGTCAGACCGTGCTGGACCTCGATGGACTCGTCGGCCCCAGAACGATCGGGGCGATCGAGGAGTTCCAGACCGCTGTGACGGGCGTCGTCGACGGCCGGGTCGATCCCGGAGCGCAGGCCATCACGGCGCTCGAAGGGCAGACGGCGGGGGTGCTCGACGAGCTGCGCACCGTCACCATGTTCGCGCTGCTGCTTTCCCACCGGCCGGTCGAGGAGGAGCCTCCGGTCGTGGAGGACCCGGTGCTCGACGACGCCGAGCTGCAGACCCTCGTACAGTCGATCTTCGCGGAGTAGGAGCGCAGGCCGTGGATCCGACCGAAGAACTCATCCTGGAGCTTTCCCAGGCCCTTCTCGCACTCTTCAACTCCTCACGCGGTGCGATGCACGGCATCTACCAGGGTTCGCACGAGGCCGCGCTGTTCGAAGCCCAAGGCGGGGTCATCGGCCCCGGCGGCTTCAACCACCTCGGGGACGTGCTGAACACGGCCCGCAACATCCAGAGCAACCGTGACGCGGCCGAGCTGGCCCTGAACCGCTTGCAGGGCGTTGGACCCGCGCTCGGCGTGCGCGTACGCAGCCTGTGCGACCCGGCCCTCAAGCTTGCGGACGACTACCTGAGGATCGCCCGGGAGACGAACAACGCGGCTACTGTGCTGCGGCAGACCGATCCCACCCGCCTTCAGGGGGTCGTGCTCGGGCAGGGCGGCCTCGGTCCCGAGATCGGCCGCACCCCGCAGGCCCTCGTCACCAACCAGCTGAACGCCATGTCTGCGCAGCTGACAGCCCGGGGAATCGAGCCCCGACTGATCCCCTCCACCCAGTCCGCCCTCCAGCCCGTGGTCAACTCCATCCGGCAGTTGCCCCTCAACGGCCGGGAGGCCGCGGCGAAGCTGGCCGGGGTGCTCACCGCGATGCGTGCGCTGATCAGCCAGACCGCCGTGCAGGCCGGGGTGATCGGCCGCGCCAGGCTCACCGCCGCGCTGCTCGGCATCGAGACAGCCCTGGTTGAGTTCGGCGCCCGCCTGACCACGCCGATCATCATCATCGACCGCCGCCTGCTCCACCAGCTCATGGGCGTCCCGCACGTCGACGGCGCCTGACACCGTGCATGGTGAGCGTGAGTAGGCGCTAAGTGCTCCAGCAGATGATCCGGAACCCCGGCGGTGCCGGGGCCACCGGTTCGACGCGTTGAGCTCCCAGGACGCGGGGCGCGTGACGTCGGCCTGTCGGCCGGGGCGCGAAGGTGCGGGCGACCGCTGCGACCGCCCGGCTCACGTGTTCGCCATCGCCGTGGCCGTACCCCGGAGCCGTACACCACGGTTGAAGCGGCGCAGCAGGAGGAGCGCGGTGGTGGCGAGGCCGATGAGCAGGCCGAGCCAGATGCCGATGGTCTCCCAGCCCGTGGCGAAGCCGAGGAGCATGGCTGCGGGCAGGCCGACGAGCCAGTAGCCGACCAGGGTGATGCGGAAGCCGCCCTTGGTGTCGTCGAGACCGCGCAGCAGCCCGACGCCGATGTTCTGGGCACAGTCGAAGAACTGCATCACCGCGGCGATCAGCAGCAGGTGGGTGGCGATGTTGGTGGCGGTCCGGCTCTCGCCCTCGAAGAACGGTGCCAGCACCGCACCCGGCAGGACGACGTACACGATCGCCACGACCGCCATGACCGCGGCGGCGCACGCCAGTGCCGTCGACTTCAGCCGCTGGGCGGATGCCGTGTTGCCGAGGGCGAGTTCACGGCTGACGCCGATGGACGCGGCGTGGGAGAGCCCGACGGCGATCTGGAAGACGATGTAGACGAGCTGGTTGACGGCGGTGTGCGCGGCCAGCGCGGCCGTGCCGAAGCTGCCCACCAGGAGGGCGACCACGGAGAAGAAGCCCGCCTCGGAACCGTATGTGGCGGCGATCGGCGTGCCCAGGCCGGTCAGGCGGCGCAGGGTGGCCGGGCGGGCCTTCCAGATGCTCAGTGACAGCACCGGGGCCAGCTGCGGGTCGCGGCGGGCGGACAGGTACAGCGCCAGGAAGGACAGCGCGTACACCGAGGTGGTGGCGAGACCGATGCCGGGCAGGCCCAGCTTCGGCAGGCCCCAAGTGCCGTGGATGAAGATCCAGTTGAGGCCCGCGTTCACGGCGATCGAGGCGATCGTGATGCGCAGCAGGGCCTGCGGGCGGCGCATGCCGACCGTGAACTGGCGGATCGCCTGGAACCACAGGCAGGGCAGCAGACCGGGTGCCATCGCGTACAGCACCGGCTGCGCCGCGTCGACGACGTCCGGGTCCTGGCCGAGGAACACCACGGCGTGCCCGATGAGCACCATCAGCAGCGCGCCCGCGAGCCCCGCGAGCGTGGACAGCAGCAGGCTCGCCCGGACCAGGTCCCGGAGTTCCTCGCGAGGGGCCCCCGCGTCGGCGCTCTCCTCCGTGCCCTGGGACTCGGCACGCGCGTCCGCCGCGGCGACCTGGTTGCCGACGGCGGTGACCAGGCCGACCCCCATGGTCCGCAGCTGGTTGAAGATCACCATGGCGAGGCCGCCGGCGGCCAGGGCCTCCGTGCCGAGGAGGCCCATCATCACCGTGTCGGTGGTGGTGAGCGCGACCTGGGCGAGCTGGGTGAGCGCGAGCGGGACGGCGAGCGTGCCCAGGGCACGGCTGTCGGTGAGGAGTCGGGCGAGGGCGGGCGGCATCAGTTCATTTCCTGCGGGGGCTCGGGTGCTGCGGTGCGGCGGAGTTTGGTCAGCAACTCGTCTACCTCGCGCTCCACTTGCGGGGAGAGGAGGTCACGGGCGGCCATCCAGTCGTCGTCGAAGACGGTGTCCATGTACTTCTCCCCGCCGTCGTTGACCAACGCGACCATAGTCGTGTCGGGCGGCAGCGAGGACAGCCGGGTCAGAGCCGCGTGCACGACTCCTCCCGCCGACCCGCCGAGGAGCAGTCCGGTGCGCCGGGCGACGGCCCGCGCGGTGGCGAACGCCTCGACGTCGCCGACTTTCACGCCCTCGTCCAGCAGCGAGTAGTCGACCATGGCGCCGATCGTCGCGCCCTCGGGCGTGCCGGTGCCCGACTGGTAGTAGTCGTGCGCGGGCGGCCCGAACGCGATCGAGCCCTCGGGCTCCACGCCGACGATCCGCACCGAGGGCACGGTCTTACGCAGCGGGCCCCCGGTCCCGAACAACGCGCCGCCGGTGCCCACCGCGCCGATGAGGATGTCGATACGACCGTCCAGCGCGGCGTGGAGCTCCCGTGCCACCGGGTGGTAGCCCACGCCGTTCGCCATGTTGTTGTGCTGCTCGGTGAAGTAGGCGTTGTCGGACTCGGCGGCCATCTTCTCCGCCAGCTCCTCACGGGCGGCGGTGGCCAGTTCCTCGTCCCCGTCGTCGGCGACGTACACCAGCTCCGCACCGAGCGCCTTCATCGCGCGCAGCTTGTCGACGGCCGCGTGGTGGTCGACCACGGCGGTGAAGGTGTAGCCGCGCTCGGCGGCCACGACGGCCAGGCCGAGACCGGTGTTGCCGGAGGTCGACTCGATGATCCGGCCGCCCGGGCGCAGCAGGCCGCGCTCCTCGGCATCGATGACCATCTGCCGGGCCATCCGTATCTTGGCCGTGCCGGTCGGGTTGTACTGCTCCAGCTTCAGCAGCAGCCGGGCGTCGCTCTCCGTGCGCGCCAGCTCGAACAGCGGGGTGGCGCCGATGAGTTCGGAGACCTGCCGCACGACGGGCGGCCGGTACAGGGGGTCGTCCATGAGAGCTCCTGTGGTCCTTCAGTGGGGGTGACGGTCGAGGCGCCAGCGGAACCGGGATCCCGCAGGCTCGACGACGACCTTCGGCGGCAGCGGAAGCTCGTGGAAGGGCGACTCGTTGGAGTCCATCTGATAGCCCGCCGTGTTCAGGTACACGAGCAGGTCACCGACGGCCGGCCGCACCGGGAAGGGGATCTTGCGCCAGGTCAGCATGTCCGACTCGAGACAGGTCGCGGCTCCCACGCAGGCCGGGTACGGCCCCGCGTCGGCGACCGGCCTCGCACCGCCCGGCACGAGCACCGGGTCGGGCAGGAACTCGCTGTCGAACCACTGCTCCGACAGGCTGAGACTGCTGCCGTCGACGGTGAGGACCGCGTACCCGTCCCGCTCCTTGACGCCCTGCACCCGGAACACCGAGAAGCCGGCCTGGTCCAGCAGGGCCCGGCCCGGTTCGACGAGCAGCGCGACACCGGCCGCCCGCAGCAGCCCGGCCAGGCTCGTGCCCTCGGCCGAACCGGTCGGGGTGGCCGCCAGGATCGTACGGAGGGCGTCGGCGCCGGCGACGGGGGAGTGGTACGGGTAGAAGCCGCCGAAGGACTTCCCCGCGTGGAAGTGCTCGGGCCGTCTGCTCTCCTCGAACCGCCGCCAGTCGTCTGCGCCGACGTAGTCCACGGCGAAGCCACCGCCGATGCTGATCCGGTCGGCGCGCAGCCCGAGCGCCCGGGCCTGTCTGCACAGGGCGATCAACTCGGCCGCGAGGTCGGTTCGTTGGCGGACGTCGTAGCCGGAGAGGTGGAAGCTGAAGCCTTCCATGTGGACGGGGGCGCCGACGCACCGCCGCAGGGCGGACTCCAACTCGCCTTCGTCCAGGCCGAACCGGCTGTGCGGCTGCTCCGGAGGCAGTCTGCGCAGCAACACGCGTGCTGTCCTGCCGAGGTGGCCGGCGAGTTCGAGAACCCGGTCCAGTTCGTCGAGTGCGTCCACCGCGATCAGCGCGCTCTGGAGCACGGCGACGCGCAGCAGATCCTGCGTCTTGGCCGGACCGGTCACCACCAGGTCCTCACCGCGCACCCCGGCGGCCAGCGCCTCGCGCAGCTCGCCTCGGCTCGCCACGTCCACACCCAGTCCGGCCACGGCCGCCCGCTCCGTGTAGACGGCCGCCTTGTTGGCCTTCTTCGCGTAGTACACCCGGCCCTCCACGCCCGCCTCGGCGAGCGCCTCCCGGAAGGCGGCCGCGTTGGCGTCGAAGCGCTCGGGGAACAGCACGTGGTAGGGGCCCAGGAGGCCGTGGCTCAGCTCGTGCAGCAGCGTGTCGTCGAGCAGGGAGCGCACCTCGGGCGTGGTGTGCGAGGCGAGGGCCGTCGTCACTTCCACAGCGGCACCGCCGTGCCCAGCCCCTGGGCGATGGCCAGTTGGGCGAACCGGTGCCCGAGCGCGATGTCGGTGACCACCAGCCCGCTGTTGTAGGCGAAGATGCGCTGCCCGGCGTCCGTACGGCCCTCGGCGCGGCCCGCCAACACGTCGGGGAACTCGGCGTGCACCTCGCGCAGTTCGCCGTTCTCGTCGGCCATGTCGACGCCGGTGACCCGCATCTGCGCGGCGCTGGTGGCGATCACCCGGTCGGCGCGGTGCAGGGTCGAGGCGGCGATGCCGTAGCCGATGAGGACGGACAGCGCGGCGGGCTTGAGCCAGTCGGACTCGACGGAGGCCGGGGTGTTGGGGCCGGCCGTGGCCAGCACGATGTCCGCGTCCCCGGCCGCCGCGCGCAGATCGGTCACGATCTCCAGCTCGCGGTCGGGGAAGTACGTGTGGAGTTGTTCGCGCACCGCCTGGATGCCGTCGGGATGCGTGCCGAAGAGCATCAGCCGCTCCAGGTCCGGCAGTGTGGTCAGCAGGAACGGCAGTGCGAGCCGCCCCTGCGTACCGGTGCCGATGACCAGGGCGCTGCGGGCGTCGGGCACGGCCAGTTCACGGGCCAGCAGCGCCGAGACCGCCGGGGTGCGCAGCGCGCCCACCCGGCCGCAGTCCAGCATCGCGACGGGCAGCCCGGTCTCGTCGTCGTACAGGGTCAGCGTCGTGTAGTAGTGCTGCTTGTCGCGGTCCTCGTGCAGGCCGTACTTGTACGACGTCTTCACCGCGACCACTCCGCGCACACCGTCGCGGCCCAGCATCGCGTACGCCACCGAGTGGCCGTCCTCCGGCTTGACGGTGAGCTTGCGGGGGTTGTCGGACTTACCCTCGGCCAGCGTGAGGTACGCCTGCTCCACCACGGACACCACGTCGGACAGGGTGATGTCGATGCCGGCCACGTCGCTGGTGCTGAGGATGCGCAGGGTCGTGTCGTCGGACGCCATGGTGGTCCCTCCCGTGTGGTCGATGCCGGTCATGCGTGGGCCTCCACGGCGGCCTGGCCGTAGCCGTGCTCCGACTCCTCGGCGGGCGGCCGCGTCCGGCGGCCCTTCGTCCGCACGGAGGAACGTTTCAGCCAGCGGTCCGTGCCGTCGTAGCGCGCCTTGAAGGGGACCCGGCCGTGGACGACCAGGTCGTTGTCCACGACGAGGACTTCACCGGGGCGCAGGCTCACCGCCACGCTGACCCGGGCGAGTTCGTCCTCGAGGCGGGCGTAGGCCGCGCGATGGTCGTCGGGCGCCCGGTCGAGCGGGGTGTACGCCGGGTCGAAGCGCAGGGTCAGGCCCTCCTCCGACTCCCACAGGGTGGGTACGGCAGGAGGGTCTCCCTGGTACGCCTGGGCCTCCTCGTAGGCGTCGTCGGGCAGGATCGGCAGGACCGGTCGGCTCAGCAACTCCACGTCTGTGCCGGACAGTTTGGTGTTGCGGATTCCCGCGGCCGTGGTGGCGACGTGGTCGGGGTTGCGCATGCAGCCGAGGACCAGCAGGTGGGCGCGGCCCGGATGGAAGGCGTCCTCGGTGTGCGGGCTGAGCAGCACGCTGCTGCTGGCGCCGGTCTGCTCCACCTCGTGTCCGGGACTGGGCACGATGTTGTGTACGAAACGGCCGTCCTGCTGACCCTCCCAGGCGATGGGTGTGCCCATGACCGTCGACAGGAGAAGCAGAACCACGTCGTATACGGCTCCGGCGTGGCCGGCGGTCGACCAGTGGCCGGGGGTGGGGCCTATCGCCTCGTCGTCGACATGTAGGCCGCGGAGGACGAACAGGCCGTCGGCGGTGTCGACGGGACGGCAGGCGTGGCGAATCGGTTCGCTCAACGAGGCGGCGACGGCGGGGACTTGGGCCAACAATCCCGGATGGGTGGGGTCGCCGTCGTGCGAGGTGAGGAGGGTGTGGGCGGCGGTGGTCAGCTCTGCCGCCGCGTCCTGATCGAGCAGGCGTACGGGGGTGGTACCCGTGGACATGGGGGGTCCGTCCGTTCCAGTGCGGATTGCGTGTGCGGGCGCGGTGCAGTGGTCTACGGGTGAGGCGGTGGAGGGTCGGCGGGCATGGCGAAGAAGGCCGCCCGATGTGGGCCGCGTGGTGCGGGTGCGGCTCCGGTCGACCTCCGGAAACATAACCAGCCCACAGGAATCAGGCAAGGCTCACCTAAGTTGGATCTAGATCACACCCCGGACCGCTTGTCACATAGGTGTCACACAGGGTAGGTAAGGCTAAGTAAATTAAGCCAACTGCGGGAAAACGAGGGACAAGTGGACCTGACGCGACGTCAACTGCTCTGGGCCGGCGGCGCCATCGGCGCGGGCGTCATGCTCACCGCCTGCGGTGGCGGTGACGAGGAGCCCACCGGGTCCGCCACCGGCGGCTCGGCCAAACCCCGCAAGGGCGGCACCCTGAGAGTCGGAGCGCTCGGCCGCGCCGGCGCCATCACCCGCGACCCGCACGGCAGTCAGGCCAACGAGAGCGACTACCTCATCATCAGCCTGCTCTACGACACCCTCACCGTCCCCGGCCGTAAGCCCAACACCGAGCCCCGCCTCGCCGCGAGCTGGAAGCCCTCCGAGGACCTCAAGACCTGGCGGTTCACCCTCGCCAAGGGCGCCAAGTTCCACGACGGCACCCCCGTCACCGCCGAGGACGTCGTCTTCTCGCTGAAGCGGCTGCGCGCCACCCCCTCGGGCGCCTCCCGCCTGCCCGGCATCCAGGCGAAGAACATCACCGCCGAGGGCACCGACACCGTCGTCGTCGTCTCCGACTACGCCAACGCCGAACTGCCCCTGCTGGTACGCCTCACCACCTTCGTCATCCCCAAGGGCACCACCGACAAGGACATAGCCAAGGCCCCCGGCACGGGCCCCTTCAAGCTGGACTGGTTCCGCGGCGGCAACGCACGCCTGGTCCGCAACAAGGACTGGTACGGCGGCGAGGTCCACCTCGACGCCATCGAGGTCAAAATCTTCGAAAGCCCGCAGGCCATGGCGAGCGCCCTGCTCGCGGGCCAGATCGACCTCGCCTCCAACGTCGGCGCCGTCGCCGCCCGAACCGCCGAGAGCCGCAAGGACATCCAGGCCGTCCGCCGCCCGAACGACATGGCGATGCCCATCGTCCTGCGCACCGCCGACGGCCCGTTCGCCGACGCCAAGGTCCGCGAGGCACTGCGCCTGGCCGTGGACCGCGAGGCCATGGTCAAGCAGGTCCTCTCCGGCTACGGCACCGTCGCCAACGACGTCCTCGGCACCGGCGACCCCGCCTACGACAAGAGCCTTCCGCAGCGCACCCGCGACCTCGCCAAGGCCAAGCAGCTGCTGAAGGAGGCGAAGTTCGACACCTCCAAGACCTACGAGCTGTACACCACCGAGGACATCTCCGGCCTCGCCGAGTCGGCCACCCTCTTCGCCACCCAGGTCCGCGAGGCAGGCGTGAAGGTGAAGGTCGTCAAGCAGGAGTCGGCCACCTTCTGGGACAAGACCTGGCTCAAGGGCGACCTCTACACCACCTACTGGGGCACCAACGACTCCGTGGTCTTCTTCGCCAGCAAGACCATGGTCTCCGACAGCGGCCAGAACGAGGCCGGCTGGAAGAACGACGACTTCGACGCCGCGTACGAGAAGGCCATCGGTACCTCCGATGCGAGCGAGCGCACCCAGCTGCTGAAGGAACTCCAGAAGATCGAGTACGACAGCTCCGGCTACCTGCTGTGGGGCATGGCCGACGGCATCGACCTCGCCGGAGCCAAGGTACGCGGGCTGCCGACGCTGCCCGGGTACGGAAGGGTGCAGCTCGAAGGCGCGTGGCTGGCCAGTTGACGCCCGACACCACCGCGCCGGCCGCCTCCCCGGTCTCCCCGGGCAGGCGGTCGGCGCGCACCCCTGTCCTGGTCCTGGGGCGCGTCGGCATGGTGCTGCTGAACCGGGCGGTCCTGCTCGCGGTGCTCCTCGCCCTCGTCTTCGGCACCGTCGAACTGCTGCCGGGCGACGCCGCCACGGCCACCTCCGAACGCGGCGAGAGCGCCGCCGATCTCGCGGAGCGTCGCGAACTGCTCGGCCTGGACCGCCCGGTACTCGAACGCTTCTGGGACTGGATGACCGGCCTGCCCACCGGCGACCTCGGCACCTCGGCACGCGGTGAGAAGGTCACCGACCTGCTCTCCAGCGCCTTCCCCAACACCCTGCTGCTCGGCGGCATCGCCCTGCTGCTCACCGCGCTCGTGTCCCTCGCCCTGGGCTGCTGGGCCGCACTGCGCCCCGGCGGCCGTCTCGACCGGGCTGTCTCCGGCACGGCCACCGCGGTCCTCGCACTGCCCGAGTTCGTGGTCGCCGTCGCCCTGGTCCTGGTGCTGTCCCTGTGGACCGGCTGGCTGCCCGCCGTCACCCTCACCGGCGCCGACGGCAGCCCCGCCTCCTGGGACATGCTCGTGCTGCCCGCCCTCGCCCTGACCATCCCGCAGGCCGGCTGGAACATCCGCATCGTGCGCGCCGCCCTTGCCGACGAGGCCCGCGCCCCGCACGTGGAGACCGCCGTCCTCGACGGGCTGCCGCCCCACCGCGTCCTCACCCACCATGTGCTGCCGGGGGCCCTGCCCGCCATCGCCGCGGGCCTCGCCACCTCCACCGGCATGCTGCTCGGCGGCGCCGTCGTGGTGGAGACCATCTTCAACTACCCGGGCATCGGCTCCGTACTGGCCTCCGCGGTCAGCGACCGGGACAGCCCGGTCATCGCCGGCGTCACGGCGCTTTCCGGCGCCGTCATCACCGGGGTGCTGCTCCTGGCCGACCTGGTCCGGGACCTGGTGACGGGAGTCCGACGGTGACCATCAAGGCCGCCCTGCGCATCACCCCGGCCCTGCTCCTGCTGAGCCTCGCCCTCGTCGGTCCCTGGATCGCCCCGAACGCCGTGGACACACCGGTGACCGCGCCCTTCGCCGAACCCGACGCCGCCGCGGTCCTCGGCGGCGACCAGCTCGGCCGGGACGTACTCAGCCGTCTGCTGGCCGGCGGCCGCGACCTCGTCCTGTCCTCCCTGCTCGTCGCGGTCCTCGTCACCGGCACCGCCGCGGTGCTCGGTGCGATCGGTGCCGTACGCCCGCTGGTGGGCCGCCTGGTGGAACGGACCGCGGACGTGCTGATGCTGCTCCCGGCCGTGCTCGGCATCCTCCTCGTCACCCTGTCCTGGCCCGACGGCGGCCGCTTCGCCGTCATCGCCGCCGCCGTCGTCCTGGGTGTGCCGTACGCCGTCCGGCTCGCGGCGAGCGCGGCGACGCCCGTCGCCGAGGCCGGGTACGTCGAAGCGGCCGCCGCCGGCGGCGAACGCCTCTGGTACCTGGTCGTCCGCGAGATCCTGCCCAATCTGCGCGCCACCCTGCTGGCCCTGTTCGGACTGCGGTTCGTCGCCGCCGTGTACCTCGTCGCCACGGCCGGCTTCCTCCAGGTCGGGCCCCAACCGCCCGCCGCCGACTGGGCTTTGATGATCCGCGAGAACTCCTCCGGCCTCCTCCTCAACCCCTGGGCCGTCGTCGCCCCCAGCCTCGCCATCGGCCTCCTCGCCCTCAGCGTCAACCTCGCGGCCGCGACCCTCGCTCCCCAGACCGGCCGGAAGGCGGTGACCGTCCTGTGAGCCACACCCGCGACCGGTACGCGAAACCGGAGGGCCCACCGGGCGACGCCCCCGCCGTCCGGGTCACGGACCTCACGGTGACCACGCCCGACGGCCGACACCTGCTGCGGGAGGCGTCGCTGACCGTCCACCCCGGCCGAGTGGTCGCCCTCACCGGCCCCTCCGGCGCCGGCAAGACCACCCTGTTGCGCGCGCTGACCGGCCTGTTGCCGGCGGGCACGGCCCGCACCGCTGGGCAGGTCGACGTCCTCGGGCAAGACGTCTTCGCCCTCACCGAACGAGAACTGCGCACCCTGCGCGGCACCCGTCTCGCCTACGTCGGACAGGACCCGGGTTCCGGCCTCAACCCCCGGATGCGGGTCCGCAGCCTGGTCCGTGAACTCGCGGCCGACCGCAGCGCGGAGGCGGTGACCGCGCTGCTGGCCGAGGTCCGCCTCCCGGACGACGGACGCCTGGCCGCCCGCCGCCCCGGCGCCCTCTCCGGCGGACAACAGCGACGCGTCGCCCTCGCCCGCGCCCTGGCCCGCCGCCCCGACGTCCTCCTCCTGGACGAACCGACCGCCGGCCTTCACCCGGAACTCCGGGAGGAGATAGCCGAGTTGCTGCGCCACCTCGCCCGCGAACACCACCTGGCCGTCGCGTTCTCCTGCCACGACCCGACCGTCGTCGAGCGGTTCGCGGACGACGTCGTGGAACTCGGCACCCCGCCACCCCCGCCGCACCCCGCCCCGTTTACACGCACCCCCGCTGCCCGGTCAGCTCCGCAGAGCCGTTCGGCCCTCGACGTACGGAACCTGCACGTCACGTTCCGCGGGACGCCGGTGCTCACCGGCGTCGACCTCACCGTCGCCCCCGGCGCCGCGGTCGGCATCGTGGGCGCCTCCGGCTCCGGCAAGACCACCCTGGTCCGCACCGTCGTAGGCCTCCAGCGCAGCACCTCCGGCACGATCCACCTGGCCGGCAGCCCCTTGAGCACGGGCCTGCTCGGCCGCACCCGTGAACAGCGGCGCGGACTGCAACTCGTCACGCAGAACCCGCTCGGCGCACTGAACCCCAGTCGCACGGTCGCCGACACCGTGGGGCGCCCGCTGCGCCTGCACCGACGCTGCCCTTCCGGCGAGATCCGTGAGCGGGTGGCGGGCCTCCTCGAACAGGTCGGCCTCGCACCCGTCTTCGCCGACCGCTACCCGCACGAGCTGTCCGGCGGACAGCGCCAGCGGGTCGCCATCGCACGCGCCCTGGCCGCCGAGCCCGACGTGCTGATCTGCGACGAGGTCACCTCCGCGCTCGACCCCGACACCGGCCGGGCTGTCATGGACCTTCTGGCCGGCCTGCGCGAGCGGCACGGCATGACCCTCGTCCTCATCAGCCACGACCTGTCTCTCGTCGCCGACCGCACGAGCTCTGTCACGGTGCTGGAGGCGGGCCGTGTCGTGGAGTCCGGCTCCACCGTGGACGTCTTCACTGCTCCTCGACATGGGGCGACGCGGGCCCTGTTGGGCAGGTACGCTCCCGCGGCGGGCCCCTGACTCCGGACTGAGCCTGGTCCGACGCAGTGTGCGCCGGACGTTGTCAGTGGGGCGGGGCACACTGATGGCATGAGTACCTCCTCGTCTGCTGGAACGGATGTCTCCCGTGTCTCCCCTGTCTGGGTCGAGTCGATGGGCGGCCCTCTGGTCGTCGTCCCCGTCTCCGCGCTGGCCGCGTGGCACGGGTGCACGGATACCGGGGTCATGGCGGGAGACGCCACCGCCCCCGACGACTACGACCGGGCCTGTGCGGTGGACGATCTGGCCGGCGTGATCACCTTCGGTGAGAACGGCGCGCAGGCACTGGTCCTGGCGGACGAGCCGGCCACCAGCTGTTACCTGCCGGAGCACAAGGCCTTCCTGCGGTGGCTTGGCGCCGACTCCGAGGACGGGCTGAGGGCCGCAGCCGAGGCTGTCCTGGCGAACCCGGACACCCCGTGGGAGGAGTGCGGCGTGTGGGAGTCGGACGGCCCCGCGGTTCTCATGGACTCCGCCGAGGCAGGCTCCACGTTGGACGTCGAGTATCCCGGCGGCGGAGTGCCCGAGCAGGCAACGGTTCTGCTGTCCGCCGGCCGCTGGAGGGTCCGAGCCACGCACACCAAGGCGGACGAGAGGAACCGGGTGGGTCTGGTGCAGATCATGCCCACCGATTCCTGACACCCGCGTCACCTGGCCCTGTGACCGCCCCCCTCCGCCTGCTCCAGGTGGGAGCCGAGGACGCGGCCCGGACCCGGCACTGACCGGCCGGCCTGCCGGCAGGCGGGAGACGTGGTTCTTGACGGTCTTCTCCGACGGGCACAGCTCCTTGCCGATTTCACGGTTGGTCAGGCCGTCGCCGATCAGCGCGAGGATGTCCCACGCGCGGTCAAGAGCTCGCCGGCTCGGCCCGGAGTGCCGTCGTGGCCGCTGGAGTCGACCTTCCACTCCTGGGCCGGCGACCCGTGGGCGAAGTGGCAGTTCATGTTCGGGTTGCTCGGGATCGCCCTCGCCCTGGTCGCGCGGGTATCTGCGCTGCCCGTCGCCGCCGTCGCCGGCACGCTGATGATGGCGCTGATGTGGATCGCCGAGTGGCCGCCGGCAGGCACCTCTCGGACGGCTCGGCGAGCATGGCCACGAAGCCGTTCGTTCGACTACCACGTGATCTACGCCGTCGCCCTGATCGTCCTCGCCGCTGCCGCTGCCGCTGCCGGGGACACCCTGGCGCGGGCAGGTTCTGGGCCAAGCCGCCCTTCGTCCGCGACCACCGCTGGATGCGCTGAGTACCGCCGGCGTAGTGGGCCTGTCACCCGGCCCACCCTGGCGAACCGTGCGGGGGTCGGTCGGCCCCGACTCGGGACCAATGGCCCCTGCACGACGAACTGTCCGACGACGACTCTGGAATGGGTCCCTCATCGGAGGAGGTGGAGATCATGCTCCGCACCATCACCGTAGGTCTCGACGGCTCGCAGGAGAGCATGGCCGCCACAGAATGGGCGGCTCGCGAGGCGAAGCTGCGCGGCCTGCCTCTGAAGATCGTGCACGTATGGGAGCCGGTGCCGGAACCCATGGCCCAGGCCCCGCTCCTGGGAGCCGAGACTCAGCAGCACTGGACCGAGCGGATTCCCCGGGAGGCCGCTGAAGGAGTCCGGCTGCGTCACCCCGGTGTCGAGGTGCGCACGGAGCAGGTCTCCGGTCACCCGGGGAACGCCCTGGCCGAGGCGGCCGAGAGCGCCGAACTGCTCGTCCTGGGTTCGCGCGGCTTCGGCGGGATCGGCGGGTTCATGGTCGGCTCGGTGAGCCTGTCCACGGTCGCGCACGCGGACAGACCGGTCGTGCTGGTCCGTGCGAGAGAAGTGGCCGCCGACGAGCACGAGCTGGACCCGGCGGGCGTCCCGTCTGCCGCGGCCCCGTTCCGGCCGGTGGTGCTCGGCCTCGACGTCGAGCACCCGGACGAGACACTGATCGAGTTCGCCTTCGACGCCGCCAAGCGCCGCGCGACGTCCCTGCGGGTCGTCCACGGCTGGAACCTTCCGCCCTACTACGCCTACGGCACACCCGCCAACCCCGCCCTGCACGAGGCGCTCGCCTCGCGGGAGTCCGAGGCCGTGGCCGAGGTGCTGCGCCCCTGGCGGCAGAAGTTCCCGGACGTGGAGGTCGTGGAGGTGTCCCGCTACGGCAGCCCGGCCGTCCACGTCGTCGACGCTTCCCACGACGCCTCCCTCGTCGTCGTGGGCCGGCGTATCCGCCGCAACCCGTTCGGCGCCCATATCGGCCATGTCACGCATGCCGTTCTGCACCACTCCACCGTCCCTGTCGCCGTCGTGCCCCACGCCTGACGCGCCCCTCCCGAGGTGAAGAGACCTGAAGGCGGCGGTCGTACGACGTTCGGTGAACCTCTGGTGATCGAGGAGCGCCCTGACCCCGAGCCTTGGCGGAGGGCACGTGTTCCGTAGCCGCGGTATTCCGGTGCCAAGTCACCTCAGGAGCCTCGCGCGCGTGGGTGGGTGGCCATGGCGCGCTGCGTAGACCGTCGCCTTTCCCCGGACGTGCGGCGCCAGGAATGGGCTGGCCCCCTTTCTCACAACCAAGGCAAGATCGGCCGTGTGATACGCCATCCCCACGACGATGCCGAGCTGTCGGCCCTGGTGCGCCGCTATGTCACGCCCGATCGGCGGTACCTGAAGCTCGGCGGCGGCTTGCTGCGCATGCAAAGTCCTGAGTACGAAAGTCCTGATGACGACCGATTCATGCGAGATCTCCGCGAGGACGCGGGGCTCATCACCGCGGATGAGATCGCCACCCTTCTGGAGGGCGGCTGGCGAGAACGGAGAACCGCGGCTTGGTTCGTGGCTGTCTCCCGCCGGACCGGGTTCCGTGAGCGCCTCGGGGAACTCCTGCTGGCCAGCGAGACCTGCTGTGTCGGGCTGGCCTATAGCGTGGCCCTGGCCAGTTTCGGAACGGCGCGCGACGCTGATCTGCTCGCCGCCTACCTTGATCGCTACCTCCGCCGCCCTGACCTCGCGTACGACCAGACCGTAGTCATGGGCGCTCTCCGGTTCATCGACCTGAATCTTGGAGGTGATCAGGCCGACCGTTTCCTGGGCCCGGGCGGCCTGTGGCAGCAGTGGCTCCAGGATGCGTCTCACATGGAGCCCAACACGGACCCCACCCCCTCCTATTTGAGCCTCATTCGTAGGCTTTGCGCGTTCGTCGACGAATGCGCCGAGGTGGGATGACGGCACGCTGAGAACCGTGCCGGCCACCTCCCTCTCCGCATGCTCTTGTCACCTGCTCTCGCTCGTTCCCGGCTCGTGGAGCGCGGCCCGTCCGGCCTCCAGGCGTGCGACCGGGACGCGGAACGGCGAGCAGGAGACGTAGTCCAGGCCGGCCGCGTGGAAGAAGTGGACGGAGTCCGGATCTCCGCCGTGCTCACCGCAGACGCCGATCTTCAGGCCCGGGCGCGCTGCGCGGCCCTCGTCGACCGCGATCCGGACGAGTCGGCCCACTCCGTCGCGGTCGAGGGTCTCGAACGGCGAGGTGGCGAAGATGCCCTTGTCGAGGTACGCGGAGAAGAACGCCGCCTCGACGTCGTCGCGGGAGAAGCCCCAGGTGGTCTGCGTGAGGTCGTTGGTGCCGAAGGAGAAGAACTCCGCCTCCTCGGCGATCCGGCCGGCTGTGAGCGCGGCCCGGGGCAGCTCGATCATCGTGCCGACCGGGCAGTGCACGGGGACACCGGTCTCCTCGGAGACCTCGGCCAGGACGCGCTCCACCTCCTCGCGTTCGATGCGCAGTTCCTCGACAGCGCCGACCAGCGGCACCATGATCTCCGCCTCGGGGGAGCCCCCGGCTCTGGTGCGTTCCACGACCGCCTCGGCGATCGCCCGCACCTGCATGGCGACCAGTCCCGGGACCACGAGGCCCAGCCGCACCCCGCGCAGACCGAGCATCGGGTTCTCCTCGTGCATGCGGCTGACGGCTTTGAGGAGCGCGGTGTCGTGCGGGTCGGGCACACCGCCCCGGGCCTCGGCGGTCGCCAGGCGCACGGCGAGGTCGGTGCGGTCGGGCAGGAACTCGTGCAGCGGCGGGTCGATGAGCCGGATCGTGACCGGCAGACCGTCCATCGCCTCCAGGATGCCGGTGAAGTCCCGCCGCTGGAGCGGGAGCAACGCGCCCAGCGCCTTGTCCCGTTCCGCCTCGTCGTCGGCCAGGATCATCGCCTCGACCAGCTTGCGGCGCTCGCCGAGGAACATGTGCTCGGTGCGGCACAGCCCGACGCCCTGCGCGCCGAAGCGCCGGGCGCGGGCGGCGTCCTCGGGGGTGTCGGCGTTCGCCCGCACCTCCATCCGCCGGGCGTCGTCGGCCCGCTCCATGGTGCGGGCCACGGCCTCGACCAGCCCGTCGGACCGCCGGCCCGTCTCGAAGTAGCGCATGACCGCGGAGTCGACGAGCGGAGCGGCACCCAGGTACACAGCGCCCTCGGACCCGTCGACGGAGACGACCGTGCCCTCCTCGACGGCGGTGTCGCCCACGGTGAAGCGACGTGCTGCGGTGTCGACGGTGAGTTCCTCGGCACCGCACACGCACACGGTGCCCATGCCGCGGGCGACCACGGCCGCGTGGCTGGTCTTGCCACCGCGGCTGGTCAGCACCGCCTGCGCGGCGATCATGCCAGGCAGGTCGTCGGGGGTGGTCTCCTGGCGCACGAGGACGACCTTCTCGCCCGCAGTGGCCCGGCGGACCGCTTCGGCCGAGTCGAAGACCGCCGCGCCCACGGCCGCACCCGGCGAGGCGGGCAGTCCGTGCGCGAGCGGCTCACCGACTGCCGACGTGTCGAACCGGGGGAACATCAGCCGCACCAGACCGTCCCCGCTGACCCGGGCCAGACCCTCGTCCGGGGTGATCAGCTCCTCGTCGACGAGCTCGGTCGCGATGGCGAACGCCGCCTCGGCGGTACGCTTGCCCACCCGGGTCTGCAACATCCACAGCCGACCGCGCTCGATGGTGAACTCGATGTCGCACAGATCCCGGTAGTGCGTCTCCAAAGTGCCCATGTGACGCCGCAGTTCGCCGTACGAGAGCGGGTCCAGCTCCTCCAGAGCGGCCAGTGGAACGGTGTTGCGGATGCCGGCCACGACGTCCTCGCCCTGCGCGTTCGCCAGGTAGTCGCCGTACAGGCCGGGCCGGCCCGTCGCCGGGTCACGGGTGAAGGCGACCCCGCTGCCGGAGTCGGACCCCAGATTGCCGAAGACCATGATCTGCACGTTGACCGCGGTGCCCAGGTCGTCCGGGATGTGCTCGCGGCGGCGGTAGAGCCGGGCGCGCTCTCCGTTCCAGGACTCGAAGACGGCGAGCACCGCACGGCGCAGTTGCTCGTCCGGGGGCTGCGGGAAGTCCTCACCGGTCTGCCTGCGGATCAGGTCCTTGTACGTCCCGACGAGCCTGGCCAGATCCGCCGCGTTGAGCCCCAGGTCGTTCGTCGCCCCGCGGGATCGCCTGAGGTCGGCCATGGCGTCCTCGAACAGCGAGCTGTCGACGCCCATGACCGTGCTGCCGAACATCTGCACGAGGCGGCGGTAGGAGTCCCAGGCGAAACGTTCGTTGCCGGAGGCCTTCGTCAGGCCGAGCACGGAGTCGTCGTTGAGGCCGATGTCGAGGATCGTCTCCATCATGCCGGGCATGGAGAACCGCGCCCCGGAACGGACGGACAGCAGCAGCGGGTCGTCGGGCTGGCCCAGCCGTCGTCCCGCGGCCCGCTCCAGGGCGCTCAGGTGCTCGGACATCTCGCCGGCCAGGCTGTCCGGCTCGGTGCCGGTGGCCAGGAAGGCCCGGCAGGCCTCGGTGGTCACGGTGAAGCCCGGCGGGACCGGCAGACCCAACCGGGTCATCTCGGCCAGGTTCGCGCCCTTGCCGCCGAGCAGGGCGGCCATGTCCCGCCCGCCTGATGCGAAGTCGTACACGAGACGGACCATGGCGCGGTCTCCTCCGTCGGGCTTCGGGCGGGGTACATCTCAAGGGTCCGCCCTCGGGACCGGAAGTGGCAGGTGCTGTCGGTCCCCCTCCGAGGGCCGGTCGGCCCAGGCAGGAGATCGCCGACCACGTGGTGGCGGTGTTCTCCGAGGGCCTGACCGACATCGCCTGGCATGCCGGTGCAGACCGCCGCCGCGCTCGAAGGGCCGTCGCGCTCGAAGGGCCGTCGCGGTCCCGAGGGCCGGGTTGAGGTAGCCCCGTGCCCGCTGGTGCTGGTCGAGCAGGGCCCGGGTGTCACGGCGATGCCTGAGCACGGGCGCACCACAGTGGTGGCGCAGGGCAGCGCGACTGCGGACCGAAGTGACGGGTCCGCGACGCCGTACGCGTTACCGGTCTTCGCGGTGGTCAGGTGCTCATTGCCTGCCTGGCCTGCCCGGCGAGCCGAGGCCTTCGTGCTACGGGGCAAGGGCCAGTCCCGTCGGCCCTCGGGAGCAGACACCACGTCATGACGTGGTGTGCCTGCCACGTGCCGACCTGTGCAGGGGCGCAGCACGGGCGTGAGGCCATGGCGAAGACGGCGTCGCGGGCCGGCCGCCGACGCCGATCAGGGTGGGCCGAACCGGGCCGGCCGGCCTGCATGCGGCGGACTTGGACCACCGGCCCTGCCGCGCCGCGCTGGCGGACGCCGCCACGAGCTCTGCCCCTCCACGCGGCCGAAGTTGCCGCATTCATCGAGGTCACCTGGCGGCAGGGCAGCATAGGGGGCCCATGACCTCACGGTTGACCGCCCTGACGGTGCGACCGGCCGGCTCCGCCGGGGAGAACAGGCGCGGTGCTGCCATGACTCGCCCTACGCGGATCCGCCATTCAGGATGACGAGGTCGAGGCGCCGGCGGCGCAAGCGGAGGCCGGCGGCGAATGCTGTTGGCCTCCGCCGACCACCACCACATCGGTGTGCCGTGTCACGCACCCGGTTGCGCGGCGGTGAACTTGCGTCGCCAGGCCAGGGAGACGTAGACGAGCGCGACCAGGACCGGGACTTCGATGAGCGGGCCGACGACGCCGGAAAGGGCCTGGCCGGAGGTGACGCCGAAGGTGGCGATGGCGACCGCGATCGCCAGCTCGAAGTTGTTGCCGGCCGCGGTGAAGGCGAGGGTCGCGGTGCGGTCGTAGGCGAGGCCGATCACCTTGCCGAGCATGAAGGTGCCGAACCACATCACCGCGAAGTACACCAGCAGCGGCAGCGCGATACGGGCGACGTCCAGCGGCTGGGAGGTGATCGTCTTTCCCTGGAGGGCGAAGAGGACGACGATCGTGAACAGCAGGCCGTACAGCGCCCACGGGCCGATCCGCGGAAGGAAGTCGGACTCGTACCTCTCGCGTCCCAGCTTCTGCTCGCCGATACGGCGGGTCAGGAACCCGGCCAGCAGCGGGACACCGAGGAAGATGACCACGTTCAGGGCGATCTTCCACATCGAGATGTCGAGGTGCTCACCGTCTCCCAGGCCCAGCCATCCCGGCAGGAGATCGAGGTAGAGCCAGCCGAGCAGACCGAAGGCCAGTACCTGGAAGACCGAGTTCAGGGCGACCAGGACGGCGGCTGCCTCACGGTCGCCGCATGCCAGGTCGTTCCAGATGATGACCATGGCGATGCAGCGGGCCAGGCCCACGATGATCAGACCGGTGCGGTACTCCGGCAGGTCCGGCAGGAAGATCCACGCGAGCGCGAACATCACAGCGGGTCCGACGACCCAGTTGATCACCAGGGACGAGACCATGAGCTTGCGGTCGCCGGTGACCGCGTCGAGCTTGTCGTAGCGGACCTTGGCCAGGACCGGATACATCATGATCAGCAGGCCGAGGGCGATCGGCAGGGAGATGCCGCCGATCTCGACCTTCGCCAGCGCGTCGTTCATACCGGGGATGAGCCGGCCCAACCCGAGGCCTACGGCCATGGCGAGCAGGATCCACACGGCAAGGTAGCGGTCCAGCGTGGAGAGCTTGGCGACGACCGAGGCGTCCTCGGTGGTCGTCGCGGGGGCGTCGGTGGTCACGGGCAGGCCCTCTTGCTGTCGGCGTTGGTGCGGGCGGTTTCAGCAAGTGCCGTGAACTGCCCGGCGAGCGTCTCGAGGACCTCGGGCCTGAGTCGGTAGTAGGTGAACCGGCCGCACGGCTCGGTCTCCACCACTCCGGCCTCGCGCAGCACCTTCAGATGGTTGGACAGGTTCGTCTGCTTGGCGCCGGTCTCCTCCACCAGATGCGTGGTGCACAGTGTCTCGCGGGCCAGCAGGGTCACGATCTGGAGCCTGAGCGGCTCGCTCAGCACCCGGATCAGTTCAGTGTCGACTGACGTCAGCATGGACTGATACTGTCACATCACCTCGGGCTGATACCAGTCCAGACTGACTTGTAGGCCCATCGGAAGGGTCTTCTCATGTCCGGCCTCTCTTCACCGCCCCTCCTGCCCGACGACCGCCTTGCCGCCGACACGGCCGGGCTCGCCCCCCGTCAGGCCGGCCGCTTCTCGGCCGATAGTGTGCAGGGCCTGCTCGCCGACTCCTGCCGGGCTCCGGTCGAAACCGCCTCGACCACGACCGGCGGTGAGCGCCGTCGCACCTGTCGCGAGGCCGGGCGCCTGATCGTCCTCGAGCCGCACATCGCGCAGGAGGAGATCAACGCCCGCAAAACCGAGGTGCCCGCCACCGTGCCGAGCACCTGAACTCCACCGCACCACCCGCCACCGCATTCTGTGAGGGAAGAACCGATGTCCGCTCCGCTCGCCTCCGTGCTCTTCGTCTGCGTCCACAACGCCGGCCGCTCGCAGATGGCCGCCGGATTCCTCAGCCACCTCGCGGGCGACCGGATCGAGGTCCGCTCCGCCGGCTCCGTCCCGGGCGACCAGGTCAACCCCGCCGCGGTCGAGGCAATGAGGGAAGTAGGCGTCGACATCTCCGCCGCCACGCCGAAGATCCTCACCACCGAGGCTGTCCAGGCGTCCGACTACGTCATCACGATGGGCTGCGGTGACGCCTGCCCGATCTTCCCCGGCAGGAAGTACCTCGACTGGGCCCTGGAAGACCCCGCGGGAAAGGGAGTCGAGGCCGTCCGTCCGATCCGCGACCAGATCAGGACCCGCATCGAGGCCCTCATCGCCGAGATCGACGCCGAGCGGGAGGCGTAAGCCTTTTCCGCACCCGCCTTGGCATCGGTTGGCGCCCAGCAGACGAGGCAGGATCGCCGCCGGCTCGGGGATGAGAACCAGATCCGGGTGATCGACTGCCCGGTGGTCTTCGAAGACGACGGAGCCTGGCGGGGCCGTAATTCCGTTGTCGGAGCACCAGCCTGTCCGATCGAATGTCGCCATGGGTGATGACGCTCTCTCGAACCATCTGGAGCAAAACCGACGCTATTGGGATGACGAGGCGGCTGCGTGGCACGGGCCGCTTGCCCGTGATCACTGGTCACAGGCGGAACCGCGTTGGGGATTGTGGGCAACCCCTGAGTCGCAGGTCTCCGTGCTTCCCGGCGACGTGTCCGGGATGAACACCATTGAGCTGGGCTGCGGCACTGCCTACGTTTCCGCTTGGTTGGCCAGAGCAGGGGCCCGGCCGGTCGGGATCGACGTCTCGGAGAAGCAGCTCGCCACCGCTCGCGCGATGCAGGGGGAGTTCGGCATCGACTTCCCCCTGGTCCTCGGCAATGCCGAGAAGGTGCCCTACGAGGACAACACGTTCGGGCTGGCCATCAGCGAGTACGGCGCCTCGTTGTGGTGTGACCCCTACCGGTGGATCCCGGAGGCAGCCCGGCTTCTCGTTCCCGGAGGCCGGCTGGTGTTCATGCGCTACTCACCGCTGTTCGCGATGTGCGTGCCGTCCGAGGGGCCGGCGTCCACCAACCTGTCCCGCGGGCAATTCGGCCTGACTCGGCTGGACCAGGGTAATCATGTGCAGTTCATCCTGCCGCATGGCGAAATGCTCCGTCTGCTGCGGTCCTGCGGCTTCGTCGTCGAGGACCTGATCGAGATTCAGGCGCCGCAGACCGCGCACGAGGGCTACGCCGAAGTCTCCGCCGGATGGGCCCGGCAATGGCCCAGTGAGGAGATCTGGAAGGCGCGGCTGGCAGGCTGACAGCTCCGGGGACCCCGCATGGCCCTTCCTCGGTGCTCTTGTTCCCTGTCGGGGTAGACCAGAAATGGACCCGTAGAGGGGCCAGTAATGGCCAGCCTGCACATCGTGGAGCCGGGGCGTGTCGTGGCAGACGTCGAGTGCGTTGGGAGCTCACCGCGGTGGTCGGCCCCGGCCAGGGAGGCGCCGTCCCGGCGTCCGGCTGTCCGTGCACGTCCGCCGGCCTCGGGCAGGATGGGCGGGTGCTCCCTCCTCGACTGCTGTGGCGTGATCCTCGGCCCATCCCTCGCTTCAACCGGCAGGAGCCGGTGACCCTGATCGTCCGTGATCCCGGCTTCTATGAGCCGAGCGACGATGACGACTGCTCAACGTTCGGGTATTTCTGCCAGGCGCACGACCGCCCCTATCGGCACGAGTCCTGCGGGGAAGGGCCGCATCTCATCGCTCTGCACTGCCAAGAGCACGGGCCGGAGAGCATGTGGCCGCAGCCACGCATGTGCATGTTCCCGGAGGGGTTCGAGCCACCGCTGAGCGATGTCCAGCTGGCCTGGGTGCGAGCGGAGGACGACGCTGTCTAGCGTGGTAGAAGGTGGTTCCTGAGCAGCGCACACACCGCACCCCACCTGGTGATCAGGTGGGGCGCTTGCTGCCGAAGGAACCGGGTGGCGATGAGGCTCGGCGGGCCACGAAGGCCCGGACCGGGCCGGGTCGGGTCGGGTCGGTCGGGGCGGGTCGTGCGGAGCGGATTCCCGGCTCTCGGGGATCACCAGCCGAGCCGATCAGGATGCTCACTCACGCTGTGTTCAGGTCGGTGCGCAGCAAGTGGTGGTCCGAGTACCGGGTCGGATGCACGTGGTGCTCGAGCGGGGCGATGCCTCGTAGGAAGATGTAGTCGAACTTGCTCTGCCAGTCCGTGGTCGCCTTGCAGTCGCCGGTGGGCGAGGGACGGCACGCGGGGTCCGTATCGGCCGCCAGAGCCCACATCCCGGCGAGTTCGGGGGCGTCGGGCACGGCGTTGAAGTCGCCGAGGACGATCGCGCGGTCGTGCTGGGCGACGTCTGGGGCGAGTACGCGGGTCTGGTCGGCCCGGACTGTTTCTTGACGCCGTTCCGCAAGGTGCGTGTTGAAGACTCGCACGGGCTTGCCCCCCACAGTGGTGGTGACGGCCATGTACCCACGGTCTTCGGATCCGCCGTCGGGGTACTCCGCAATCACGTGGTCGGTCATCGGTGCCGCGGAGAGAATCGCCTGGCCGAAGGCGCCTGGACTCCACGGCGCCCCTCCACAGCGGCCCCAATTGCGAAGAACCGAACCGTACTCGACGTGGTAGACCAGCCCGTGCAGGTTCTCCAGATGGTCCCGGATCCGCTCGACGTCGCGCACGCACGCTTCCTGTAGGCCGATGACCTGGGGCGCGTACCTGGCGATCTCCGCTGCCCGGTCAACGTTGCTTACGTCGCAGGGGTTGCAGATGTTCCACGTCATGACCCGGTTCGACACGACATCCCTGACGGGCTCGACGGGCAGCGACCTGGCGAAGAGGGCACCGCTCGGTGCGCTGGGGCCGACGAGTACCGTGCAGGCCACGATCAAGGCGCCCGCGAGCAAACGCACGTTTCTGCCGAGCACCGTCGCCTCCTCAAAGTGGATACCCGTGGCATCTGACGTCTCTACGCATGAGGTTATGGGACGAGGTTGTGAGCGACGGGGACTTTTCGATCTTTTCGCCGAGCTGTTCACGAGAGCCGGACAGCTCGACCCCGCGAGGTCAGGTCGGCATTCTCGCCCTGGTCAGCCTGATTGCCGTGACGTGGGTGTCTTTGCCCGGATTCTCCAAGCCGAGGCTGTGGCCGTGCAGCCACCGCCCCGTGCTTCGGCGATCGCGCGGCCGGCGGGCCGAGCGCACGCACACCTGCGCCCAGGCGGTGCGGGGTGCCGCCAGTTCCCGCCGCAGCTCGGTCAGCTCCGGCACCGGGGCCTGGTGCAGGCAGCCGTCCGCGCCGAGCTGGTGGACCGGGTGAAGCCGCTGGTGGCCGCTCCGACCGGCGGCGAATGCCGCTCGGCCCTCGGCATTTTGACGATCACGCCTGCCGGCCGCTGGTCGACGGACAGCGCGGGCCGCGGTGATCCGTCTGGTCGCCAAGGCCAACGGCTACTTCGGCGACGCCGCCGCCCTCGCCCGCGTCCCGGCCCTGATCCGCCGCGGCACGACTTACCCGGTGCGGGTGCTGGCGGAGGGCGACCGTATCCAGGTGTTCCTCAACGGCACCCGGATCATCGACGTGACGGACACGACGTACGCCGATGGCCACATCGCCCTGAACGTGTTCGGAGGGAGGGCGGCGTACCAGGCACCTACGCAAGCCCCTCTAATCGGTGAAGGGGTCCTCCAGAGTCGGAACGCATGGAGACAGCAGCGCCTCCGTGTGATGAGTGATCATGCCCCGGGCGAGCCTGAGCACGCGTACGTCGTTCTCATGTCCCGGGTCCTCGTCATCGCGCATATGGAGGAGTCCGTAGGAGCCAGGAGCAACCCTCGCCACATGCTCGAACAGACCGACGACATCAGGCGACGAGCGGTGATTGGAATGGCCTCCCAGGTGGATGAAGGGCTCGCCGTTCATCCACCTGAGGTCAAGGAGGTAAGGGCTGTCTATCTCGGCGATGCGAAGCCGGAGCTCGTCGACGATCTGCCGTAGTCGGGCTTCATCGTCATCGTCAACTGCGGTCTCTCTGACCGTGATCCAGCCGTGGTACTCGAACACACCGCGATCCTAATGAGGTCGGTCGGGCGTCACCACACCCGACCGTCACATGGTCAGCCGGACACTGTCCAGCAGTGCCTCGTCAGGTTCCGGCTCTGGGTCTGCTTGGGGTGAGGGGGCGTCCGCAAGTGGTCCAGGCCCATACCGTGCCTGAGTTCGCGGTAGCCGTGCTCGATGCACCAGTGCCTCTTGGCCGATCGCACCAGGCCCTCAACCGGTGTGGTGGCGGGCAGGTTCGATATCCAGTGCCGGTCGGGGCTGCTCGGCCTGCGGGCCATGAGCCGAAGCGGGTCCGGGCCTCGCCGGCCTCCGTCGGTGGCACAGCCAGGCCGTCTTCCCCCGGCGACGCGCACGCGTCTGGAGTAGCTCAGGCGACGGGGTGCGTGGCTGACTCTCGTCGAGTCGGTCCGCGTGGTGGGCCATGGTCATCACCTACAATTAATCATTCACAGAAGATAATTCTCCGGAAGATGAGTGATGGCTGACGCTGACCTGCAGCTGCTGTACCGGGAGCTGGTCTCGCTGGAGATCGAACTGTGGAACGGCATCGAGGGGCGGTTGCGCGCCGAGTACGACCTGCCGCTGACCTCGTTCGAGGTGCTGCACCTGCTGCTGCGGAGGCCTGGGCGGCGGGTCCAGGACATCGCGGAGGCGTTCTCGATCACGGTGGGCGGGACGAGCAAGGTGGTCGACCGTCTGGAGGCGGCGGGCCTGTGTGGGCGGCGGGCCAATCCGAACGACCGCCGTTCCTCGATCGTCGAGCTCACCCCTGAGGGGCGGAAGCTCGTGGACAGGGCGCTGAGGGTCTTCGAGGACGAGCTGGAACTGCGTATCGGGTCGGTGATTCCCGAGAAGTCCGTACGCGAGGTGACCGCGGTCCTCAGCACGCTGCGGGCCGCCGGACGCGCACTGGATGCGGAGCGGAAGGCCGCCGGGCAGGCGCCGGTGCCGGGTATGAGGGCGCCGAAGCAGCCCGGCCGGCCGGCGTCGTGAGCCGCGGCCGCTCCGGAGTGTTGGTGGAGGGCTGACGGGTCAGAGGGCCGGGGCCGGGGGAACGCGGTCCCGGCCCTCTGACCCGTCAGCCCACGGTTCAGTCGGCGATGCCATCGAAGGCGATGATTTTGTCGATGTGGCCGCGAACGAGGAGGTTGCCGGGGCCGCCGTTACGCGCGGCGTACTCCTCGGCGCGGTCCCCGCCCATGTAGCGGGTGCCGAGGAGTACGCTCCAGCGCAGCATGTCGGCAGGGTCCTCCGAGACCTCGGCGTGACCTTCGAGCAGGACGAACGCGTACGGTGGCCGGTCTTCGTCGATGCAGAGGGCGAACCGTTCGTCGCGGGCGAGGTTGCGGCCCTTGACCCCGTGCTTCTCGGTGGTGAGCACGATGTCGTCGCCGTCGAGGAGGAACCAGACCGGTGTCACGTGGGGCCTGCCGTCGGCGCGGACGGTCGACAGCTTGCCGGTGCGCGTGCCGTGCGCGACGAACGCCCGCCACTGCTGCTCGGTCATCTTGCGCATCTGAGTGCCTTTCGCATGCGTGCCGATCGGCTGACGGGTGCCCGATGCCGAGGCCGGCCTCGGCATCGGGCACCCACGGATTCAGCCCCAGAAGGCGTCCTCGGCGGCCGGGTCGCCGGAGAAGAGCCACATCTCGGTGATCTTGCCGCCGGTGATGCGCAGGAGGTCGACCCCGTCCATGCTCATCGACGCGTCGTCGTGGCGGCCGCTGAAGTGGATGGTGGCGGTGACCAGATCGCCGTTGCCCATGAGCGTATGGATCTTGTCGATGGCGAAGGTGCCCCGGCTGGCCTCCATCATGCTGCCGAGCATCTGGAAGACGGCGTCACGGCCCTTGTGCTCGCCGGAGAACCGGTTGGCGCCGGGTTGGTGCCAGACGATGTCGGCGTCGAGGAGCTCGCCGAGGGTGGCCATGTCGCCGGTCTGAACGGCCTGGAAGTAGGTGCGGGCGATGTCGATGTCGGTGCTCGTCATGTTGTTTGCTCCACGGGGTCTCGTGCCGGGGTAACGGCTATCGGGCGAAGTCGAGGCGGTCGGCCAGACCGGCCTCGGTGAACGCGGCCTCGATCTCGTGTCGGCCCTCCTTGAAGTGCGCCCAGCTGTCGAAGTGGGCGGGGACGACCCGACGCGCGCCGAGGACCTTCGCGGCCTCGGCGCCTTGGGCGCTGTCGAGGGTGAGCAGGGCGTTGTCGAAGGCGAAGTCCATGCGGGCGCCGCCGAGGAAGAGGACCGCGGTGTCCACCGGGGCGAACTTGTCTGCGATCTCCTTGACGTGTTCCAGGGCGGCGTTGTCGCCGCTGACATAGATCGAGGGAAGACCGTCGGAGGTGAGCATGAAGCCGACGACGTCACCGGAGATCGGTTCGCAGCCGACGGGACCGTGCCGGGCGGGCACAGCCGTGACGGTCACCGTGCCGCCGTCGGGCCGCTTGAGCTCGGCGGTCTCCCAGAAGGCCAGTCCCTGCGCGTTACCGCCCAGACGACCGGCGCCGCTGACGGTGGTGAAGACGACCGGCACCTCGGGCAGGAAGGCGCGCCCGGAGTTGTCGAGGTTGTCGTCGTGTTCGTCGTGGGAGAGCAGGACGGCGTCGACGCGGCCCAGGTCGGCGGCGGTGACGGGCGACGGACCGGTCTTGACGAGCTTGTGGTCGCCGGGGAGGGGCATGGGGTACTCGCCGGGCGGGTCGAAGGTCGGGTCGGTGACGAGCCTGAGCCCGCCGTACGCAATGAGGGCGGTGGGGCCGCCGTACACGCGGACGTCGGTCTTCTCGCTGGTGGCGCTGGCGCCGGACATCGGGGACCTCCCGGTCGGGAACGGTGAAGAGGCAGCCCTGCGGGTGGATCCGGCAGGACACAGGGTGCAGGCGGAGACGGGCCGAAGGGGGAGACGGGCCGCAGGGGATCGGCCACCGGGCCGGTGCCGTGCGGCGGCCTGCGGAGCCGGTTACCGGACGGAGACGGAGAACACGCCGAAATGGTGACCGGCCGTGTCCTGCAGCCGGGCGAAGGTGAAGCCCGCGGCGTCGGAGACCGGCTTCATGAGCACCGTGGCGCCCAGTTCCTCGGCACGCTCGACGGTCGCTGCGACGTCCTGGACGTGAACGTAGAAGATCGCGTAGTTGGGGAAGCTGCCCTCCGACTCCCACACGCCGCCCGCCGGCTGCTGGGCGCCCGGCGTCATCACCGAGTGATAGGTGACGCCGGGCGTGTTGGTGTTGAGGACGTACTTCCAGTCGAAGAGCTCGCCGTAGAACTCCTTGACCTTCTCCGGCTTGTCGGTGCCGAACTCGAACCAGGCGACCGAGTTGAGCGCGGGAACGGTCATGACACTCACTCCTTACAGCCCCTTACGGGGATAGAGGTAACTCTCCAGGGCGTGATGAATCCGGAGGGTGACGGCTGCTGTCGGCGGGATGGCGCAGCAGCCCGACCTGCTGGGCGAGTCGCCAGATGCCCTGGATCAGCTGCCATCCAGGAAACCATTTAGATTCCATGGAATCAACTTCCGGGGATTATTGTTCCCTGTGATGCGGGTTTGTCGACGCCCAGTCGACCGGCCCCGTGGACAGCGGAGGGACCAGGCCGCCCGGACGCCGGCGGCCGGCCGCAGAGAGGAACCCCGTCATGGAACCGGTCGAGATCGAGGCGAAGACCCTGATCCAGAAGTCGAGCACCCCGTCGGACGACTACGTCATCAACCCCTACACCGGCTGCGTGATCGGCTGCGCGTACTGCTTCGCGTCCTTCGCGGGACGGCAGTTCGGCCGGTCGGCCAAGGAGTGGGGCGACTACCTGTACGTGAAGAAGAACGCCGTAGAGCTGGCCCGCAAGGAGTTGGCCAGGATGCCTGAGCAGAAGCGTCGCGGAACGATGCTGCTCAGCTCGGTCACCGACCCCTATCAGGGCCATGAGACGAAGTACCGGCTCACCCGCGGCATCCTGCGCGAGCTGAAGACGGTCGAGTACCCCGGCCTGGTGCGCATCCTGACCAAGTCGCCGGTCGTCACCCGCGACATCGACCTGCTCACCAGTCTGCCCCGGGCGGAGGTTGCCGGACCTGGCCGAGGCGTTCGGCGCCCGGCTCGGGCGGGACGTCGCCTTCCAGCAGATTTCCCCCGAGGAGTTCCGTACCTCGGTCGCGCCCTTGATCGGGGAGGGCGCGGCTGCCGATGTAGCGGGGGCCTACCAGGCGATGAGCGCCATGCCGCGCCGCTCGATCACGCCGGAGACCTCCGCCCAGAAGCTGCTGGGCGCCACCCCCCGGACCACGAGCCAGTGGCTGGCCGACATCGGTCTCTGACCGCAACCGCTGCCGACCTCGGCCGAGTTCGGCACGCAGACCGTGGCAGGCTGCCGTACGCCGTCGGCGGCCTGCCACGCCTCCAGCGCCGCCGACGGCCACAGCAACGCGAAGACAACCCAGCAGGGCGTCAGTCAGCGGCTGAGCTACGACCGCCGGAACCGCTGACGAGTGTCAGTGTCAGTGGTGCCTGGAACGCTGGACGCATGAACGGTGACGAGCAGCTGCTGCGCGGCCGGGTCTACGGCCACGACCACGACGACCCCGATCCCGGACCGCGCCCGGGCCGTACCTACGTGGCCCTGGTCGGCGGGCCCTTGGACGGGCTGTTCCTGGACGTCACCGGCTGGACACCGAACCAGATCGCCGCCGGCGCCGCTCTGCCCACCGAGCTCGGCAAGTTCGGTGCCGGTGGCCGCGCCCTGTACGACCCGCGTCCCGGCGATCCCGGCCGTTTCGAGTGGGCCGGTGACAGTCCCTGATCGCCACGCGGCCCTCCGGACATCCGGACCTGCGCATTGCTCGCGCCATCGCTATGCAGTCACCGCGTACCGATGTGACCTGTCGTGGTAGGCCTGTGGTCTTGGCCTCCGGCGGCCGTGGTCGGGTTCATGGTCGGCCCTGAGCGCGGGGGAGTGGTGGCCGCTCGCTCACGACCTCGGGTGAAATTGAGGTCGGGACGTGCTGGCCTGGCGGTTCGGCTGGTGTGTGATCAGCAGGCGCCGTTGCGGACGAGGATGAGTGCGTGCTTGTCCGGCGCCGGGTGGCCGCCGTGCTGGGCGGTCGGAGACCAGGCGGGCGATCGCCAGGTGAGTCTCCTCGTGGATTCTCACGGCGTCCGGTAAGCGCCGCAAGAGTGCCCACTGCCGCAGCTCGGCGTTGGTGTGCTCGACGCTGATCCAGGCCGAGGGGACTGGCGCCGCCGCGCCTCGGCCAAATCAACCGGGACGTCGCTGAGAGCGGCAACCGCCTCACATGGGCTCAACCAGAGCCGCCCGCCACTCCGGGCGCGGATCAGCCCCAACACTCGTCCAGTACTCCCGGCCACGCACGATCCGTCCCTGCTGGACGGTCCAGAACGAGGCCACACGGAACACGCCGAACTCGTCGTGCGGCACCTCGACTTCGGAGACGATCTCGCTGCCGTCAGCCACGATCCGCAACACCCGAATCGACCAGCCCCCAGGATATTCGCTGTTCACCGCGACGAAGTTCTTGTTGCCAACGATGCGCTCCGCGCTGACCGGCCACTCGACCACGACGTCCTCTGCGACCAAGTCAGCGACACCTGACCAATCGCGCGCCTCGATCCGATCCCACAATGCCTCAACCACTCCCGAAGGTTCCATGGGAGCACCCTTGCATGAGCCACTGACACCTCGACCATGGGAGCCCAGGGGCGACCTGGCATCTCCCCTCAAGCAGCGCCCCTCCTTGCCGCCAATAGATCCCAATGTCGTTAGTGCCTACGCCTGAACCCATTGGTCGTGGAGTGACCTTCGGCGCACCGCGCAGTTGTCGGGTTGATCAAGTCGGGCGGAATCGGTCCGCCCGTGACCCGCGACGACACGGAGGACACATGAGCGCCCCTATGACTGCTTGGCGGACTGCGGTACGCACAACAGTAGTCGGCACACTCACCACAGGACTTCTCATCTCGGGCGTCACCAGTGCCCAAGCAGCCGCCCCCGCCCCGTCCGCCACTGCCTCAGATCTCCTTCCGAGCCTGATCGAGCAGGTGGCCAACATCCAGTCGGCCATCCTCAACGGCAGTGCCCTGCTTGGTTCCCCGGGCTCGATCCTGCCCAACGGCATCCTCGGCGGCTGACCGGGACGCTGCGGGGGCCGCCGCCTTCCAAGAGACAGGCCGGCGGCCCCACGTCTGGAGTTCAGTTCCCAGGCGCCTACCAGCGCATACTCCGTGGCAGTGCAGTGCAGTGCAGTGCAGTGCAGTGGCAGTGGCCTCGGCTCTGGCCCAGGCCCCGCCAGGGGATCGCATCGGCCGTTCCTACGTGCCCTGGTAGGTGCGCGCAGCCGGCCGGAGGTCGGCCGGGCACACGCGGCTGCGCGGTGGTTACGCGAGCGGCTCCTGGCCTCCTTCGCAGAGGCTGCGCCATCTCCGCCCACCGCCGGGGCCGACGAGTCGGCGGGTCGGCCCCACGGTCAGGCCTGCGCTTCGGGCACGGCGGTCGTCCTGGTGGCATCACCATGTTTGTGGGCGCCGGGTGCGGTGTCCTCGGCGGTGGAGCTGACGCTCCTGATGAGGATTCTTGATTTCGACCAGACCTGCTCTTCGTCCTCACTTGGTCAGGTATCGGACGATGTGGGGAACAAGAGCGTGAGTGGCCAGGTCCGTGGTCGCACTGGGGCGGGCTGCCGCGGTGAATGAGCTCAGAGGAATCAAGATGCCCACCCGGGCGATGGCCTGCCAGACTCGTCGTTCCAGCTGGACAGCGCCAGCGTGAGGTGACTTCGGAGGTCTTGAGGGTGAGTGACTGCGTCTTCTGCAGGATCGGGCGAGATGAGATCGATGAGGACTTGGTCGCCTATCGCTCGGAGAACGTCTTCGTCGTCCCCGCGCTCAAGCAGCGGCAGAACAACCCCGGTCACGCCCTTGTCCTGCCGGTGTCTCACGTGACCGGCTTGCATGCCCTCCCCGTCGATCTCCTGCATGAGATTTTCGAGGTCACAGCGAGAGTGACCTCCGCGGTGAAGGACGCCTATGGGGCTGTGGGTAGCACCGTCACGCAGAACAACCACATCCCGGGTCAGGTGCTTCATCACGTGCATGTTCATGTCGTCCCCCGGTTCGAGGACGACGGGTTTCGCATGCCTGACCCGGAAGTGCGCGAAGCCCCGTGGGACGTGCGACGTGCGCGTGCTGTGGCCCTGCGGAAGGCATTGCCCGGCGGCCGAAGGTCGCCGGGGTCCTGTTGATCGGTGACGGTCAGGCGGAGCTGCTGCCTGCGCCGGTCACGGTGTCCGTCTGAGCGGAGTGATGTCCGGGACGCGGTTCGTGATCGAAGGCCGGGCTGCGCCGGGGGTGGCCAGCAGCGCGACGATGGTGACCGGCTGCTCGCAGTGAGGGCAGTTGCGGATCGCGGTGGGTGCCAGGGCCTGCTCAGCGTAAGCGGGGACGCCCGCGGGCTCCGGTCGTGCCTGCTCGCCGAGGCGGATGGCTCGCTGTTCATCGCGAACCTGGTTGCGCTGTTTCTCCGCGTCGCGTCGGCAGTTGGGCGAGCAATAGACCTGTCGCAGGCGGGGGTTGACGGTGAAGGTTCCCTGGCAGACGGGGCAGATGTGGGCTGCGGGGGGTGCGGGTGGAAGTCGGTGGGCCGCGGATTTGCAGCGGGGAGAGCAGTAGATCTGGCGGGGGTGCGGGATGAACTCGCCCTGGCAGACAGGGCAGTTGGCTGGCTGCGGGGAGGGCGGGGCGGTGTCGGCGTCAGGAGACACGGGCGTTCACTCCCTTGCGGATGGTGTCGGCCTGGGTCTGGTGGTTGCGCAGCCGGTAGGAGGGTCCGTCGATGCCGGCCACTGCGGCCCGGTGCAGGAGCCGGTCGAGCATCGCGGCGGCGACGGTGGCGTCGCCGAAGGCGCCGGCCCAGTCGGCGATGCCGACGTTGGTGGTCAGGATCGTGCTCGACTTCAGATACCTCTGGTTGATCACCTGGAAGAGGGCGGAGGCGCCGTCCTCGGGCAGCGGGAGATAGCCGAGTTCGTCGATGATCAAAAGCTTCGGGCCTACGCAGAACCGCATGCAGGTCTTCCAGCGACCTTCGAGGGCGGCCTTGTGGCACTTGGCGGCGAGTTCCGCGGCGGTGGTGAAGTAGACACGGTGCCCGGCGTCGACTGCTGCCCGGCCGAGCGCGACGGACAGCATGGTCTTCCCGACGCCGGGCGGCCCGACGAACAGCACGTTGGAGGCGTCGTCGAGGAAGCGCAGGGTGGCCAGGTCGCGGATGAGCTTCTCGTCGACGCCGGGCTGGGCGGCGAAGTCGAAGTCGTTGAGGGTCCAGGGTTCGGGCAGGCAGGCGAACCGCAGGCGGGCGGCGAGCCGGCGGGCCTCGGTGGCCTCGACTTCGATCTCCAGCAGCCTCTCCAGGGCTGCGGTCAGCGACATCCGTTCGGTGCGGGCCTGGTCCAGCACCCGATTGAGTGCCTCGGCGGCGTCGTTGAGTTTGAGGTAGGACAGGTGACCTCGCAGCTGCTGGAAGCGGCGTGCTTCGCTCATCTGCATCGGCGACGTACTCACTCCGTGTTCTCCTCCTTCGGTGAGGGAACGGACCGCAGCCGGTCGGCCACGGCGGCATAGTGGGACAGGTCGATCACGACCCGTTCGGCTGGATCAGCGGCTGCTTGCTGTCCGCGCAGCCGCTCGGCCTCGGCGAGCGCGGCCTGGGATGGCGGCCTGCGGACCTTGTTCTTGCAGGGCGCCCGGTCCGAGAAGGCCGCCAGGACTTCTCGTTCCAGCGCGATGACATGTCCGGCGTCCCGCACTGTCTGACCGGCGCCGCGAGGAGCCCGGCGGTGGCGGGCGATCACAGCCCGTCCGGCGGTGGCGATGTCGAGATGGTCCTCACCGAGCCGGTGCCGGACCCTGACCTGGGCCCCGGCCAGTCCCGGCGGAATGGAGTACAGATTCCCGTCGAAGGACACCAGGCACTGCGGGCTGACTCCGTTCGACCTCCAGCTCGGCGGGGAACGGGCGAACCGGAACGTCCAACAGCCTTTCGGCTGCCGCGAGTTCACCGACGGTGACCTTGAGGCCGTCCAGGGTCCGGCGGCGCTCGTCCATCCGGACGGCGAGTTTGTCGATGCCGGACTGGGCCTGGCCGACGCTCAGCGCATCGGGGACCGTGCGCCACCAGCAGTGGGCAGCCGAGTGGTTGGCCTTCTCGACGACACCCTAGCGGTTGCCGCGACGCGGCGGGCAGATGTCCACCCCGACGCCGTAGTACTTCGCGACCGCGGCGAAGGAGGCCGTGACCTGGCCGCTGGAGGGGTAGCAGACTGTCGCCATCCGGTCAAAGCGTCACCGTCTCGCCGTCCCGCCCAGCTTGCGGACCACCTGGTCGAGGGCCTGGACCAGGTGCGGGAAGTCCTCGGACTCCGCCAGCACCGCCCGCCACCTGCCCGAATGCGCGAGCGCCCCGACCAGCAGGTGAGCGTGCTCGCCCACTCCCCACCCCTGCGGCGGGTCCGGCAACTCCAGCCAGTCGAACTGGATCTCCTCGCCCGGAGGATGCGCGATCATCGCGACGTTCCGGCCGGTCTCGGCATGACACGGCTCGCAGTGAGGGCGCACCTGATAGCGGCGAAGCGCGCGGGTGAACGTCGAGTATCCGCCCTCATAGCCAAGGCCCTTGACCTCGTCGAACAGGGTCGAGGCCCACAGATGAGGGTCGTCTGCCAGTCGCTGCCGGCAGTACTCCAGGAACGGCACGAAAGCATCCGGGCTCTGACGGCGCTGCCCTGGGACCTGCTCACCGTTCAGATAGGAGCGGATGGTCTTGCGATCACGGCCCAGATGCCGCGCGATCGCCGAGATCGTCCATCCCTGACGACGCAGTGCGTGAGCGTCCACGTCTTCCTCCAGCGTGAGCATCCAGGCCCCCGACCAGGCCGAACTCGTAGCTCGCGCAAGCTCTCCACGACACACCCATGCCAGTGCGACACGCCGCTCAACATCACGCGAAGAGACCCGACAAGGTCACACGAAGGGTGGGGAGATCGAAAGAGCAGGTTTGGCCCACCTCAGAGCACGAGGTGGCCGCTTTCAAAGAGCGCCATCACTCCGGGCAGGCCGTGGGCACGCGGGGAGGTACGACGCGGCCTCAACGAGGGCCGGTTCGACGTCGATCGGCCGCGGCTGGTGCTCGACGGCCTGTCCTCAGCCTGTCGCCGCCTGTCAAACGGGCCCTCGGCTGGACGAAGTCCCGGCCGCGCAAGCCAGAGGCAGCCGATCGGTGGACCCTCGCTGATCATCGCCGCCCACAGTATGAGACAGCCGGCTTGTCGGGATAGCTGTCAGCTTCTCGTTCCTGCCGCTCACGCCGGCCGCGTGGCGTCGCCGTGAACGTTCGATTCCAGTGGTGCGTTGCCACAGCGTTGCGCCGCGTGCGGGACCTGTGGGTGACGCTCTGTCAGGTGGTTCGAGTAGTGCCGTCCACCCGTTCGAGACCTCCCAGACAGCCTCTGGCCTCGTGAAACGACCGGTTTGCCATGCTGTGGAGCAACAGCCGATTGCCTACGCTGAGTTCAGGGGCGCCCTCTCCTGTGAAGGACTCTCGAGGCTGAGGAGCACTGACTTGAGCGACTTCGTACTGCTCGCGGGCGGATCGGTGACGATGACCCACCACGTCACCGGCACCTACTTCATGTGCAACGACTGGCACGACGGTGTCGGCAACCACACCCAGACCTGGGCACAGGACCCGTTCGCCAAGGACAACAACTCGCACCGGTGGTTCCTGCGACAGAACGCCGACGGCACCGTGCGCATCGAGTCGTACGCCAACCACCGCTGCCTGACCGCGGGAGCCAACCCGCCCGACATCGTGACTCTTCGAGAAAGCACGGACAGCCTCAGCCAGCACTGGCGGCTGGTCTCGCACGCAGAGCGAGGCGGTGACTACTACATGGTCTCGGTCGTGCACCCGCGCTACGCCCTGGCCATCGTCGACCACCTTCAGGGCAACGACCGGCTGGTGGGCCTGACCCGCATGTGGGGCGGACCGAACCTCTCCCAGCTGTGGCGGATCTACCCCTCGTCGGATGACCAGGGATGATTCCCGACCAGCGCGCGCGCTGCCCCTCGTGGTGAGTGCCAACTAAAGCGTGCCGGTCAGTCAGCGGGGGTGGCCGCCGGCAGCTTGGCCCTCTCGTCGGGCAGGCCGCGGACGGTACTGAAGCTCCCTCGTCTTCCCACCGGATCCGCCCTCCAGGCGGATCCGGATCGGCAAGCTGTCAGGAGGGCACGGCGGGGCAGCTGGTGCCCCGTGGTGGGACGGTCAGGTCGGTGAGGTAGCTGTCCACGGCATCCTCCATACACGGGCCGCTGGTGACGCTGCCGTGCCCCCGGCCCTCGTACGTGAGGAGCACGCCGCTGCGACCGAGCTGCCGCGCCACCGAGACCGCCCACGGGTAACCGGTGGCGGGATCGTGCAGCGCGTTGGACAGCAGGATCGGCGGGGCACCGTGTGCGTCAAGGCGGTGCTGGGGGTTGGCTGTCGGCGCGCCCAGACACGCCGCTGCCATGTGGATCGGTAGCAGGTAAGGCAGGTCAGGTGCGGTCATGTCCATCGTCGCGACGAGCGAGGCATACTCCTGGTAGCCGCGCACTGGCAGGCGCCAGTCCGAGCAGAAGACCGGGGTGGCCGGATGCAGCGGCGCTGTCGAGGTGGGTGACGCGGGCAGCGGCTTGCTCGCGTCCATCCCCGCGATCGCCGTGGCCAGACCCGCGTAGTCGGCCTCGTAGAACTTCCGGAACGCGATCTTGTTGACAAGGTCCGAAGACGACAGCGGGGTACCCGGTTTCGCCGGGTCCTCCAGCTCGCCGCGCCCGGCCCGGGCCAACAGCCCCTGCCAGACGGCGCGGACGTCGCGGCCGTGCAGCGCGCAGTCCGCGGCACCGTCGCACCACTTCACGAACTCCTGGAATGAATCCTCTGCCGAGGCCGCCTCGGACCGCAGGAATTCACGGGTGGTCGGGACGCTGTGGTCCATGACGCTCTCCAGCACCATCGCGCGCACGCGGCGCGGGTAGGTCTCGGCGTACTGGGCGCCGAGCAGCGTGCCGTACGAGCTGCCGTGGAAGGTCAGTTTCCGCTCGCCGAGGGCGGCCCGGAGGGCATCCAGGTCCCGGACCGTCTGAGCGGTGTCAAGGTGGTCGAACACTGGGCCGGTACGGGCCCGGCAGTCGGCACGGAGCCGCCTGTTGTAGGCCATGGTGGCGTCGAAGTCCGCCTGGCTCTTCAGCTCCGGTGACGGCCGCTCGGCAAGCAGGTCGCCGGAGCAGGTCACCGGGTTGCTGCCGCCCACGCCGCGCGGGTCGAAGCTGACGATGTCGAACCTGCGGCGGACCTCGGGGCTGAACCTGCTGATACGGCCCACCACCATCGCCACACCCGAGTCGCCTGGCCCGCCTGGGCCGAACACCATCGAGCCGACGCGTGCGCCGTGGTCGGTGGCCTTGCGGCGGGCCACGGCCAGGTCGAGTCTCGGCCCGTCCGGGTAGGCCCAGTCGACCGGCACCGAGAGAGTGGCGCACTCGGCTCCTGGCTTCGCCGGGTCGTCACACGGTGCCCACCGCAGGGCCGCGGTGGCAGACGGTGCCGCCTGGACCGCGGGAGCGGCGCCGAGGCTGATGACCGCCATGGCGCCTCCCACGGTCATGGCCGCGCCCCGCGTGGCGATGCGCCGCAGTGCGGATCTGCCCCTTAACGGCATGGATCCTCCTCGTGACGGAAGTGGTTGTCTCAGGCGTGCGGACCCGGCCGGGGCACCGTTGTCACGGTAGGTGCACTGTCGCCCATACGGTGCCCCTGTCAGGGGCATTTCCGGGTCGGGTGGGGGACCGCTCAGGGGCGATCAGGGCGCAGGGCGAGAAACGGAGGGCGCACACCAAGACCAAGCCCCACTCGGCGGTTGGGACGGTAGCTCGGGTGAGTGTGGGGAAGGACCGCCACCGCCGGTGGGGCAGGAGCTGGAGAAGGCCGTACGGCGGCGGTCACTCGAGCGGGATGCCCCGGACACATGGATTGCATAGCGAGCGGAAGTGCCGGCCACCCCAGCGCTTCACTCATGGCTGGTGGGCGGCGATAAGGACATTGATGCCGCTGGAGTCCGTGAGGGTTACGCCGCTGAGGTCCACCACGGTCCGCGGCGCGTCGCGCTGCCGCAGGACAGCAGGTTCTCGGTGAGCTCGCTCGTGACGGTGTGGTCGATTTCACCGCGCATCGTGACAACCCGGATCCCGTCGACGCCTGAGTGGTCGATCGACAACTGGCCGGGCCGGGCTGCTCCGTGGGTTCCTGTCACCGTTTCCTCGACTGCGCTCGCTGATGAGGGACCTGAGGCCCCGACACTACGAGCGCTGCCAGCCTGCACCGATATTAAGGTGAACACCCGTTCGGCCCTCTACGTAAGCGGTCTCAAGGGGCATGCGAGGCAGAGTGCGGGGTAAGCGCAGGCGGGTGAACGGGGGAAACAAGGTGGAACCGGCGGGATCAGTCTCCGATGGTGAGGGCAGTGCGCTGCCTGGCGCCCCTCCGATGCAGGACACTGTCGCCCTGGACGGTGACGGGCACGTGATCGGTGAGGCACGCCGCCGCGCGGCTGACTTCCTCGCCCGTGCACAGGCCGAGCACGGCATCCTGGTGTCCGCACGGGCGATGGATCTGACGCGGCTGGTGGTCAGCGAGCTCGTCACCAACGCCCGGAAGTACGCTCCCGGACCCGTGCTGATGGAGCTGCGCATCGCCGGGGCCGTGGTGGAAGTGATCGTGTGGGACAGCGATCCGGTGCTGCCGGTGGCCCGGGCCGCCGATGCGGGCAGAGTCGGGCAGCACGGCCTGGAAATCGTCATGGCCGTCGCTCAGGGCTTCGAGGTCCAGCGGGAGCCGGTCGGCAAACGCATCACCGCCCGCATCGCCCTGACCGAGGAGCCCGGCGGAGACGTCACCGGACGCGGCCTCCAGCAGCAGCCGGGGCCTGCGCTGGACTCCCACGGCATTCCCTGACGGCCTGCCGCGAAGCGTCGCCGCCACAGGGGGGCAAGGCCGGCGGGGGAGCGAGGCCGGCGGGGGAGAGGCCATGGCGGGCGCAGTGTCAGTGTGCGGGTCGGGGCCACCGGCTGCCTTTTTTTGGGCCGTCTTAATTGGACACGTTCTCCCAGACAGCCTGGTGTGGGCAGGCCTCAGAACTCGGGGTCTCCCGTCACGTCCCGTCCGGTCCGCACCCGGTAGGAGATCCGCACACCTTCATCCCCGGAAGCGCGGATGCTTCCCCACGGGATGGTCTGCCCCCTCTTGAGAGCCGCGAAGTTGGGGTCGTCCACGACATCCAGCTTCACGCCGTTGACGCGCCGGGTGAGGGCGAGGGTGTCGCGGGGCTCCTTGATCTCGACCGTGCACGGCCTGGACACGGCGATGTCAAGCACTTCCAGGCCACTGCGGCCAATGGTGCGGACTTTGTCGCTGACTGCCATGGAGAATCCCTTCGTCCGGGACGGCTGACATGAGCTGCCTCCGAGCCTGCCCGCCGTCCGGTGGCCGCGCCCATCCAGAGGCACGAACGGGTGACGGCCGCCGTGTGGCCGCGCCGCCGGGTCCCCGCCGGTCGAGGGCCGGTCGCCGACGGGCGAGACCCGCGGCCGAGCCTTGGAGTCCCCGGTCCCGACCGCGGCGCCAAGCTTGACCGGATCGAGTAGTTCCTGGAGCGGTGGAGCGCTTCCCGGACCGGTTGTTCGCGTGTCGACGAGTTCGGGCAGCTTTGTCTCCGGCTCTCCGGCTCTCCGGCTCTCCGGCTCTCCGGCTCTCCGGCTCTCCGGCTCACCGGCGGAGGCGGCTGGGCCCCTGGCGGTCAGCCTGGGCGGCAACCCGCGTCGGCGCATCGCCATCGCCACCGCCACTGCCACGTCCATCGCCAACGCCGACACCCCTACGTGCAGGCGCCCAACGCCTCGAGCGCGCCGCATCCGCAGCGAGAGGGGCATCCGCTGGGGCGCGCCGCGGCCACCGCCAGTGACGGCCTGGCGTCTTCCCTCGCGCTCGGGGATCACCGCCGCCGACCCCGAACACCGCTACTCACCCCTGGTGCCGGGCTGGGACCGGGCCGGGCCGTAACCGGCCGCGGGCCCGGCCGTAATTCGCTTGCCCGAGCCACGGGGCAACGCTGCACTGTGGCGGGACACCACGAGTCGTGGTGCCGGTATTTCGAGGAGGCAGCGCCAGTAATGGAGATTCGTTCCACGGCCGATGAGGATTTTGACGTCTTCGTCGACACTGTCCATGCCGCGTTCGGGCGCTTCCCGGAAACCCCGGTCGAGGGCGGCGGGCTCTGGTGGTCGGCGCTCGAAATGGACCGTTGCCTGCTCGCCCTGACGGCGGACGGGCGACCCGTCGGCACCGCCGCCACGCACTCCTTCGAGCTCACCCTGCCTGGTGACACCCTCGTCCCGGCCCCGGGAGTGACCGCCGTCGGCGTCCTCCCCTCACACCGACGCCAGGGCGTGCTCAGCGCGATGATGCGGCATCAGCTCGCCGAGTCGCGGGCCCGCGGAGAGTTCCTCTCCGTGCTGCTGGCCTCTGAGGCCCCGATCTACGGCAGGTTCGGCTACGGACCGGCGACCTACACCGCGCAGCTGACGGTGCCGCGCCACAAGGCCGCCCTCGCCGTTCCCCGGGCGCGCGGAGAGGCCGACGCACCGGCGACCGGTTCGGACAACGACTCGGTCGAAGTGCTGCGTCGTGCCGAGTGCGGCGAGATCCTGGAAGTGGTCTACGACCGGTATCGGCGCGCCCAGCCCGGCGCGCTGTCCCGGCCGCACCGCTGGTGGGCCTTGCGGGCGGGGCAGCCCCCGATCTCGCCGGCACCGCGCTACGTCGCCGTTCACCGTGACGCCGACGGCGTCCCGGACGGCTACGCCAGCTACTCGATCGGCGAGCCCAACACCTTGACGGTCGACGAGACCATCGCCACCGACGACGCCGTCTTCACGGCCCTGGCCCGCTTCGTACTCGGACACGACCTGGTCTCTCAGGTCGTGTTCAAGCACGTCCCGCCAGAGCACCCGCTGCGCTGGCAGCTTGCGGACCGCCGCGCCGGCGAGGTGAGCGGCGACATGGACTGGCTCTGGGTGCGGCTGCTGGACGTCCCGCGTGCTCTGACCGCGCGCGGGTGGTTCATGGACGGCGAACTCGTCCTCGACGTCGAGGACCCCTTCCTCGGCGAGCATGGCCGCTACCTGCTGACCGTCCGGGACGGCAAGGCCGACTGCGTCCCGACAGACCGGGAGCCCGACCTGTCCCTGGACGTGAGCGACCTGGGCTCGGTCTACCTCGGCGGCACGGCCCCGAGCACGCTCGTGCGTGCCGGACACATCCGGGCCCACCGCCCGGGCGCGGCCACCCTCGCTGACGCCCTCTTCCGCGCCGAGCGCTCCCCGCACTGCCTGCACTGGTTCTGACCGCGCGCTCGCCGACCCCGCACAAGTCCCGTCAGCTCGTAGTCACGCGTCGGGCGGATTGCTCGCGACGTGCGAAGGGCTGAGCGGGCGTGGGCGCCGAACCTCCATGTGGGTTACAGCGTTTCCGGCCTCTCGGGAACTGACGCCGAGCCTATGGTTCCCGTGCTCTCAGAGGGCGAGATGGCATCAAACATCGATTTCTAGATGTTTTCAGCGGTCAATCAGCATATGGGGCTGTTTGGGTGTCCTGGTCGTGCCGCATGTTCCGGGTGCAAGGTGCGACGTGAAAGGGGCACAGACGTGGCTGACTGGAAGCAGATCTCTGGTGGTCTGACGACGATCTCGGTGGGGTCGCGGACCCATGTGTGGGGGGTGAATTCCTCGGGGCAGATCTACCGTTACACCGGGCATGACGCGAACCCGTGGATCGGCATCCCGGGGCGTGCGGTGGACATCGGCGTGGCCGCGGACGGGACGGTGTGGCATGTGAACTCGGCCGGTGGAATCTTCCGGTACACCGGGGACCAGGGCTCCACCGACTGGGTGGGCGTCGCCGGCGGGTTAACCCGCATCTCGGTGGGGTCGCGGACCCATGTGTGGGGGGTGAACTCGCTGGGGCAGATCTACCGTTACACCGGGCATGACGCGAACCCGTGGATCGGCATCCCGGGGCGTGCGGTGGACATCGGCGTGGCCGCGGACGGGACGGTGTGGCATGTGAACTCGGCCGGTGGAATCTACCGGTACACCGGGGACCAGGGCTCCACCGACTGGGTGAGCGTCTCGGGCGGCCTGTCCCGCATCTCCGCCGGCTCCCGGACGAACGTCTGGGGCATCAACTCCTCCGACCAGATCTACCGCTACACCGGACACGACGCGAACCCCTGGACCGGCATCCCGGGCGGCGCGGTCGACGTCGGCGCCGCTGCAGACGGCACCGTCTGGGTCGTCAACTCCGCCGGCGGTATCTACCGCTACACCGGAGACCAGCCGAGCTGATCCGTGTGGCCAAGGCCGTGCGGGGAGACGGTCCGCAGCGACCGGAACCCCGCACGGCGAGCGCGGTGACCGCGAACCTCGATCCCCTCAGGGCAGCGCTTGATATTCGAGTGAAGGTACGGAACGGGCTGCGTAGGGTGACCATCGTGGACCCAGCTGACTTCTACACCGGCATCGTCGCGGAACTCTACGCACCGCTGAAGTCTTACTCCCAGGATCCCGAACCCTACGCGGCCTTCATCCAGCAAGTCGGCATGCCGGCGCTGGAGCTGGGGTGCGGAGACGGTGATCCCCTGCTCGAACTGCGCCGGCGTGGCCTGGACGTCGATGGCGTCGACTCCTCCGCCGACATGCTGGAGCGGCTCCGGCACCGGGCAGACGAACTAGGCATCGCTGCCACCGTGTTCCACCAGCGCATGGAGGCTCTGGACCTGCCCCGCCGCTACCGGGCGATCTTCCTCGCCGGGCCGACCTTCACCCTGCTCCCCGACGACGCCACAGCGCTCGCCGCCCTGCGCGGCATCCGCGCTCACCTGGCTGAGGGTGGTACCGCCCTGGTGCCCCTGTTCACCCCCGCGCCGACCCCAGCCGAACAGATCGGCCGGGTGCGCACAGCCGCCGCACCCGACGGCGCCGAACTCCGAGTATCCGTCGTCGCCGAGCAACGCGACGAAACAGCCCGAACCCAGACGTCGCTCCTACGCTACGAACGGCACCACGGCTCAGCCGGCACCATCGAAGAACGCCCGTGGATCATGCATTGGTACACCCGGGAGCAGTTCGAGGAACTCGCCGCCGTCGTCGGCCTGACCGTGACCGCGGTGACCGATGCGGATGGCAAACCGGCCCCCGCTGACGTCACCGACGTGCTGCACTTTTGGCTCCAATCCACCTGACCGCCTCGCTGCGGGCGGCCTGTCAAAGTGCCCCGAGTGGCGAATAAGAAACAGATAAGTTTTCGGTGTGTGTGGAGATCAGGTGGGGGCACACGGCGGGACGGAGGTTGATAACTATGGTTCCCCTGCTAGTAGTTCTGTTGCTCGCTCTGATCCTCTTCGGCGCCGGGTTCGCCCTCAAGGCTCTGTGGTGGATCGCGGTGATCGTCCTGGTCATCTGGCTGGTCGGCTTCCTCGCCCGCTCGACGGGACCGAGTGGGAAGCGAGGGCGCTGGTATCGCTGGTGAGGCGCGTGAGTAAGTCGCGTTGGTAGGACGCGAGATGTGGGTGGGGGCGCACTGATCACCGGTGCGCCCCCTCCGTCGTGTCCGGGTTTCTCTCACGTCCTGTACACACAACGGCCTGTATCGCCGGTCTGTCTGCGGGTACGCGCCCGGTCAGGCCCGGGGCCGGTACCTGTGCCGGCAAGGGAACCCTGGCACCTCCAGCAGGTGCCGGCTTCGGGTCGCAGCGTGGGGCAGCTGCAGTGACGGGCCGCGGTGACCGGGAGCTCGGCGGTCCCGCCAGGCCCTCCGCGACGACGTCCCAGGAGAACGCGCCCTGGAGCGGGTCGGGGCACCGGAGTGCGATGCATCCCCGGGCGTGCCAGCATCGAGATATGAGCTTCTGGCGGCCCGTTGTGCCGTTGTCGCCATCCGGCAGCCGGGCGTGCGCCCGGCCGTATCCCGGGAGCCGTGTATGGGACTGTTTCCCGACGCCAAACCCGAACTGATCGACCCGGACCCCGATCTCCAGCAGGCCTTCGACGCCGCCATCGCCACCTTCGGACACGGGCTGGAGAAGACGCCGATCGTCCTGGTCTCCCTGGCTGATGCCGAGCCGCACGATTTCGCCGGCCAGCTCGTCGAGGAGGTGCACTACTCGGCGAGCCTGCTGAAAGCCACCGCGATGTGGGCCGCGTTCGAACTCCGCAGGGCCGCCAACGAGCTCATCTCGACTGCTCATCCGGCGCCGGCCGACACCCTCGCGCTGTTGCGCGGCACCTTCGACAGAGAGATCAACGAAAACCGAGTCGCCCAGCTCGCGGGCAAGAACCTCGAGGGCTTCCTGCTTCCCCGATGGGACAAGGTGTTCCAGGTGCAGCCCGATGCCACGGTCAACTTCACGCCCGACTTCTTCGGGAGTTTGTTTGACGCGATCGTCGACGGCAGTAACAGCGCGGCAGGTGCGGTGGTCCACGGACTGGGCTTCGGCTATCTCACGAAGGCCGCCGCCACCGCCGAGTTCTTCGACGACGGTGCCGTCGACACCCCGCAGACCGCGGACGGGATGTGGCTGTGCGGCGACTTCCAGCACGGCTTCCCACCCCAGCGCATCCCGTGCGTCAACGACACACCGGTAGCCCAGGCGACGTCCGCCTTGCAGATGGCCCGGCTGTTCACCTTCCTGGCCGCCAGTCCCGGTGCGGCGGGCGCCGCGGGCGTCGACCCGGGCCAGACCCCCGACCCTGAGAACACACCGCTTGTCGACGCGGCCTCCGACGAGGCCATGCTCAAGCTTCTGTTCAACGCGGTGAACGTGCCGCGTCTGCACCTGTTCCTCAACCGCGACACCTCGGTGCAGTTCGTCACCTTCCAGTCGAAGATCGGACTGGGGCCGGTGAACAGCGGCGCCAAGGTGGCCTCGGAAGCGGCCATCATCAAGGAGGCCTCGGCCGGCCGCCGCTTCGTCGCGGTCTTCCAGAACCGGACTTTCGTCAACGACGCCTCGATCATCCCGGTTTCACAGGTCATCGACGCGACCATCGCCAACTTCCTCTTCCCCTGATGCGCCACGGTGTCAGGGAGATGGTGAACGTCCTGCGAACTCGTTGGACCTACGACGCTTGTGGCTCCAGGGATGGGCCTTCAACCTGTGCTCCGACGCGGCCAGTCCGAAGCCGAAATGCCCGCCTCCGTCGACGGCGCTCTGGGCTCGTGAGTGCGCTTCATCCTTGATTCCGTCCCTCCCGGGGCGTGCTGAATGTCGGAGCGGGAACTCGGCCGAGAACGAAAACAGTGTCCGCGTTGCGGGCACGCAGTCGAACTCGTCCGGACCGGCCCAGGAGTCTCCTCATGATGATCGTCGGCGTGATCGCCGTCTGTGCAGTCCTTGCCGTGCTCGCTTTCGTCGTCCCGCGACTGAGCCGGCACCCTCAGAACGGCGCCCAGCGCACCCTGGGTCTTGGATCGCGCGCCGGTTCCAAGGCCCCTGGTCCGCTGGGACGCTTGCTGAGCAAGCCCTTCCGGTCCAGTTCGCGCGCCGTGGGCCGCAGCGGCTCGGCCGGCCGCAGGGCGCGGGGACGCTTGCCGTTCTGAGCGGGGCCAGCGCCGCGGTGTACCGACCGCACGCAATCTCGCCGACAATCCGGCGCGTCGGCTCCCACTGCATGCGCCCGGCCCCCCCTTCTTCCGTACGTGAAGCACCCGTGCCCAAAACAGTCAGGAGTTGTGTGTATAGGCTTTGGTGGTGACTGCTGATGCCGTGGAGAAGCTACTCGCCGATGTGCGCGGGACGTTGGCCCGTGCCGGCTTCGAGGTGGCGTCGGCCCGTGATGAGGGCAGCCCTGGTCTGCGGGTGCGGCGGGAAACGGACTCGGTGATGGTGGTGTGGGTGCCCGGCAGCGAGTTGGATCCCGCAGGCCGAGAGGACGCCGAGTTCGAGGGCATTCGCGCTGCTCTGCGGTCGGCGCTGCTGGCGGTCCTCACACAGGCCGGTCATGCGGTGCAGGTGGACCGCGTGAGTGGTGACGTGCGGGTAAGGCTGCTTGCGTGACCTTCGGCCACGGAATCGACACCGGCGTCGCTTCCAGAGGGCGGGGCCGTTCGTCGTCCGGCGGGCGGACGCTGGAGGACCCGCGTCCCGGTGTCTCGCGCCGCTTCGACTGGTCCGGCGCCCTCCTGTCGGGGTATCCGACTCGCCGTACGGCGCTGCCGGGAGCACGCTGGGAGACGTGACCAGCGCGCCGATCGTCGTACACCACCCCTCCCGCACCGGTGGCCGACCCGTCACTGTGCACTCGCACGGTCGGGACGAGATCCTCGGCACCGCCTACAGCGACCACGACCTGGTGGTCTTCCTCGAAGGAGCGGGCGTCGTCGATCCCGAGGGCGTGCTGGACGATCCGCGCTGGGTGGAATGGCGCGGCGGCGGCCCACACGAGTGGAGCCCGCCCTGAGCGTCGGAAGCGGGCCGCTCGGCCTCGACCACGCGCCGCGGAGGGGCAGCGAACGGTTTGAGAGTGGACGGCATGGAGCGTGACCTGAGCGGGTGCCATGATCGTGCCCTGGCGAACGAGGTGGTGACGGGGAGGTGCGTGGAGCGCTTCACAGCCGATCAGCATCGGGTGATTGCGTTCGAGGAGCACGTACGGGCCCGTCCGGCTCTGTACTTCCGTGTCGAGCGGAATAGTCCCGAGCTTCCCACTGAGGTGCTGCAGCGGGGGGTCTGGGACGCGCTGCACCGCCGTGACGGCACACACGGGCAGATCAGTGTCGAGATCACATCTGACCTCAGCTTCACGGTGGAGGACGATCAACCGCACAGCGTCGACGAGCGGCGAAGGCCCCTTCCTGGGTTCTGTGCATCGCTGCTCGACAAGGACCGGTGGGCTCCTGCGGCAGCAGCCGCGCTCAGCGTTCGCACGGTCGTTGAGGTCTGGCTGGACGGCCATGGTTACTGCCAGGAGCTGGCCGGGGTGGCTCCCGTCGGTGTCTGGGAGGAGTGCCTCGCGCGGAGGCCGTACGGGAACAGGACCACGTTCCACCTCGATCCCTCGTACTTCGGCGCGGGCGAGGCCATCGCCTGGGCGTTGCGGCCGGAGGAACTGCACGGAGAGGGGTGCGAGGCACACCTCTCACCTGCGACGTTCCCGATTCACGAGCTGCGCTCAGGGGCCGACGGCTCAGTGGGCGATCAGGATCCGCTGTTTCAGGCCGCCACCCGAGGAGCCTTCCGTCAAGCGGAACGCGTGTCGTGGCGGTAGGCAGCGAGAAAGACCCGTACCGCCTCGTCGGCGTAGTGGTCGAGTTCGGTGCGGGTGAAGTGTTCGCCGGTGCCGCAGAACATGACCTTGTTGACCGGGATGGAGGTGATGAGCCAGGTCAGGTGGTTGGCCGCGAGCAGCGGGTCGTCCAGGGCCAGCAGTTTGCGGTGGGCGAGACGTCCGAAGCTTTGGGCGAGCAGGGCGTGGACGCGCTCGGGGCCGCGTTCGTAGTAGGTGCGGCCGAGTTCGGGGAACCGGTCGGCCTCGGCGATGACCAGTCGGCGGAGTTGGAGCATGCGGGGCTGGGTGAGGATGGTGACGAACTGGCGGGCGAGTGCCGTGAGGTCGTTCTCCAGGTCTTGGGTGTCGGCCAGTGAGCCGGTGACACCGCTGAAGAGTTCGTCGATGCGGTCGAGACCGCCGTGGATGATTTCGGTGAACAGGCGTTGCTTGTCGGTGAAGTTCTTGTAGACCGTCTGCTTCGACACCGAGGCCAGGGCGGCGACCTCGTCCATGCTCGTGCCCAGGTACCCCTTGTTCAGGAACACCTCCGTGGCCGCTTCCAGGATTGCCTGACGCTTGCGGGCCGAGCGACCTTCCGGATTCTTTTCCATGACCCTCCTTGTCTCCCGAGACACAGTACTGGACGGACCAGTACTCGCGAGTGGGGGTCGAGGGGTACTGCCCACGCGGGGACTTGACGGTGGACTCGGCAGAAAGGACGAGGACGCGGCGTTCGACCTCCCCAGGCATCCCGCCGCATCCTCGTCAACGTCCGACGACTACCCCCGAACCCCTGTGCCATGCCAGCGGATGTTTCACCCGTTGGTGGCCGCGTCCATGGCCCCGGCGAGACGCACTCGCAGTCTCACCACCGACAGCGGCCGGACGCGCTGCTGACCCACCTGACCGGCAAGGACGTGGACGTGCTGGCGCCGCCGGCTTCGGCACATGCGGCCGGTTCGCCGAGGTACCCGCGCGGCGCGAGTCCAGCCCCCGTATCGACGTGCTCGGCGTCCACCGGAGCGACCGCAGCTGGCCCGATGCGCTGCTCAATTCGCCGTCCGGCAAATCCTGCGATTTGCCATCCAGTGGTTTCGGCCTGGATGGAGTGGTGAACCGAAAGGGGCGAAGAGTAGTAAATCGGACATTAAGGAGAGGGTGGAGCCTGTGATCACCCGTGAGCAGATCTCATCCGTCATGGACCATCCGGTCTGCGACGCAGAGGGCAACAAGATCGGTGACGCGAAGCACGTCTTCCTCGACGATGCGACCGGCCAGCCGGAATGGGTGAGCGTCAAGACCGGCCTGTTCGGCACCAGCGAGTCGTTCGTACCCATTCGCGACGCGTCCGTGGTGGAGGACCACCTGGAGGTGCCCTATCCCAAGGACAAGGTCAAGGACGCGCCCAACGTCGACGTCGACGCCGGCGGACACCTGTCAGAGCAGGAGGAGCACCGCCTGTACGAGCATTACGGCATCGCCTGGGACGACGCCTGGCAGCAGGCCAACCAGCCCGGCGAGGGCGGATGGGCACACACCGGCACCGGTGGTATGCCCACCCCCGACGCCACCGGCGACATGTCCCGCTCGACCGGTACCGGGGTCGGCGAAGACGATGCGATGACGCGCTCGGAGGAGCGCATGCGCGTCGGCACCGAGCGCCGTGAGGCCGGCAGGGCCCGGCTGCGCAAGTACGTCGTCACCGAGGAAGTGCAGCGGACCGTGCCGGTGCGCCGAGAGGAGGTCCGCGTCGAGCGCGAGCCGATCACGGACGCCAACCGGGACGCGGCCATGTCCGGGCACGACATCGGCGAGGCCGAGCACGAGGTCACCCTGCACGAAGAGCGTCCCGTGGTGGAGACCGAGGCAGTGCCGGTGGAGCGGGTGCGCCTGTCGACCGAGGAGCACACCGACGAGGAAACGGTGCGCGGCCGGATTCGTAAGGAACACATCGACACCGACGGTGTGGACGACGATGAGGAGGGACGCCACCTGTAGGCCCGTGGGCGTCGGCCCGCCCGGGAACTCCGAGCGGGCCGACGCCGTGCACCTGCAGCGCCGGGCGATTGGCTTACGGAGGTGGTCTGCTGCCCTCCGGTCACTTTCCTGGGCCGGGCTGCTGCCCCATGCCACGGTGGTCGCGTGGACACCGTCCCCTGGTGCAGGTCGGGTCCAATCTCACCTTCCCGAACTTGCCGGCCACATCCTCCGGTCTACCTCGTTCCTACCGCCCTCAGTGCTCGCCGATCGTGCCTCCGAGTTCGACGCCGACCTCGTTGCCGAACTCGACCGCCATACGGCCAACGACCGCCTCACCGAAACGGTCGGTTTCGCCCACGAACTGGCTCGCGGGTCAGCTCCCGCGTGGAGGACGACTACCTGCTGCCGTCCCCGAACCCGCCCAGCGCCTCGACATCGCGGTCGGCCCGCGCGACCGGCGGCGCCTGGACCCGCGCGCAGCCCTCACCACGGCCGGCGTCCCACCCCAACGACCGGGAAGCCATCGACCACCTCAGCGCCCTGCCCGACAGCATCAACACCACCATCCAGCGCTGGATCCAGCACACCACACAAGCCTGGTCCACCGCCTACTAGGCCAACGGCCGTACCCGCCACGGTCCGCCGCGCAAGGCATTGAGGTAGACGGTGTGGATGCGTTTGCCCCGTCGAACCGCGAGAGTCCGGTGGGTGAGGTGGGGGTCCGCCAGGTCGAGGTGGGCAACCTCCATGGCGCGCACGGAGTAGATGACAACCAGTCCGACGACGAGCCGGGCGGTGGGTCCGCTGAGCCGGTAGTGGCCCTTGACCAACCACATGGGCGCGCCTTCCGCTTCGGACTGGAGGAGACGCCCCTTCGCGCGGAAGCGGGTCGATCTCACAGAGCTCCGTCGATCACGCCCTGGCGGACGGAGCCGACGCGATGCACCGGGCGTGGGGACTTGGCGGGGCCTCTCCCGACGGTTGAGCCTTGCGGGTGACGTATCCTCACGCCACCCGCCATGCCCGCGACCGGGGGGACTCACGGTCTGCGGCCGGCTCTAACCGTTTGGGAATTCATGCGCGCAACATCCAGACATACCGTTCTCACCGGTGCCCTGGTCCTTTCCGCCTCCGCCGTCACCGCCCCTGTCGCGTACGCGGCGGAGACCGGTGTGGTGATCCAGAAGCTGTCCGTGAACGGTGGCAAGCCTCTCGTGCTCGGCACCTCCCAGACCGAGTCGTTCACCATCTCGGTGACCGCCTCGGACGACTCGGGAATCAGCAGCAACTTGGCGTTCCTGGCGATCGACCGCGAGGCCGGGGACGACTACTGGTCCTACCACGGCAGCCCGAAGTGCACCGCGGCCAGCGCCACCACCTCCACCTGCAAGCTCACCGTCAAGCTCGACTCGGGCTGGGGCGTGCCCCGCAACGCCCTCGCGGGTCCGTGGGACGTGACTGTCCAGCTCCAGGCCAAGGACGGCGACCTGTACAACAACGCCGGCGAGCCCAAGCACCCCGTCCTGCGGCGCGGCAAGCTCACTGTCGACGCCTCGCCGGAGCCGGTGTACAAAGGCAAGCCGCTCAAGGTGACAGGCAAGCTGACCCGCGCCAACTGGGACAAGCGCACCTACGCCGGCTATGCCGACAAGCCGGTGAAGCTGCAGTTCCGCAAGGCGGGCACCAACACCTACACGACCGTCAAGACGGTCTCCACCAACAACTACGGCAACCTGTCGACGACGGTCACCGCCTCGGCCGACGGTTACTGGCGCTGGTCCTTCGCGGGCACGTCCACCACGTCGGCGGCCAGCGCAGCGGGCGACTACGTCGACGTGCGCTGACGCCTCGACCGCTTGCAGCCCTGCCCCGGCCGGGCTGCAAGCCAAGTACGAGAACAGCGGCCTCAGTTTGGGTGGGGCTCAGTCCTCCGCCAGTAAGGGGCGCCTCGGTCATCCAGTGGAACGACCTGAAGGTCGACGACCAGCTCCGGAAGATCGTCCGAATCGGTGTTCGCTCCGCCTGTCTCACGTACTGTGGCTTCGCATGACCGAGTCCGAGATCGAGATCACCGCAGAGCTGGTGCACGCTCTTCTCAAGGAGCAGCATCCGGACCTCGCGGGGCTCACCATCCGCGAGGTAGCGGGCGGCTGGGGCAACCAAATGTGGCGCCTTGGGGATGAGTTGGCCGTGCGCATGCCTCGCACGGAAGGTGCCCCGGATCTCCTGCGCAAGGAGTGCCGGTGGCTGCCCGTCCTGGCCCCACGTCTTCCGCTCCCGGTTCCGAATCCGGTGCGGATCGGTGAACCGTCCGCGCGCTTCCCGAGGCCGTGGACCATCATGACGTGGGTTCCCGGCGAGCCACTCGACTGCACCTCGATCAGTCGCGGCGACCACGCGGCCGACGCTCTGGCGGGTTTCCTCCGGGCGCTCCATGTGGAGGCGCCCGCTGAGGCGCCGGCCAGTTTGGACCGCGGCGCTCACCCCAAGAACTGCACCGACGGCTTCGAAAATTTCCTGCAAGCCATTGCCCCCGGCGGCTTTGCCGCCGACGTCCGGGCCGTCCGGGCCGTCTGGGACGATGCTGTCGCGGCCCCCGAGTGGGAGGGCCCGCCGGTATGGCTGCACGGTGACCTCCATCCCGCGAATGTCGTCGTGTCGGACGGGACGCTCGCGGGCGTGATTGATTTCGATGCCATGTTCGCCGGTGATCCGGCGTGGGACCTCGCGGCCGCCTGGGTGCTGCTTCCCGCAGGCGCGGCCTCACGGTTCTTCGAGGTGTACGCGCATGCGGACGAGGCGACGGTCCGGCGCGCCCGAGGCTTGGCCGCTCTGAAGAGCCTCTTCCTCATCCTCATGGGACAGAACGGGGAGCGGGGCCTTCCCGGCGGCAAGCCGACGTGGGGACCCGCAGGCCGGGCGGTGCTCGATCGTGTTCTGACATCCAGCGTGCGCTGGACCTCTCCCGCATAGAGCCCGCTCCCATCTCGGGAGAGATGGGCCATTTTCAGGGCGTTTTGCGGCTGGTGGCCGGGCGCCTCGCCTTTCCCCGGCAGACGCTGGCAGGGGAATACCGGGCCAAGGTGGTGTTAGACGGGCTGCGGGGCGGGCGTCGCCGGAGCGGGCGCGACCTTGCGGGTCTCGCGCATGATGAGCAGACCGTTGACCACCATCAGTGTCGCGGTCAGGCAGTGGACGCCGAGCGCGGTGGCCACGGAGCCGTGGTGGGCCAGCACGGTGGTCATGTCGCCGTACGCGGCAAGGGCCTCCACCAGCAGCGCCCAGCCCAGCGCCCGGCGGTGGCCCGTCACCAGCAGGACGCCCAGGACCAGGGCCAGGACGACGTCGCGGATTCCCTTGATGATCAGGAAGCCGCCGCCGTCGCCGGACGGCCAGCTCGGCAGGCCGAAGCCCGGTGCCGTCGTGTCCGGGCTCAGGATGAACATCGCCCCGAACCAGAGGATGAAGAGGATGAAGGCGGCGGCCAGGAGGGTGTTGATCTTCTTCAGCGACATTCTTCTTCTCCTTGCGAGGCTTCGTCAGTTTGGTGAGCTTCGTGGAGCTTGCTGAGTCGTGTGGAGCCTGATCAGGCCGCGCGGACGCGGCTGATCGAGGGGCGCGGTCTGTCGGGATCGCCGTTGCGGGATCCGGGCGGCAGCCGCATTCCCGGATGCCGTGATTTCGCGGTAGCCGGCTGCCGCCCGGGGGAGTGGGGATTGCGCGCCACCGGCGCGATGTCGGCCCGCGGGGTCCTAATCCGAGGTCCTGTCGCGCTCACCCGACGGGGCGAAAGTCGTCGACTGACGGGGCAAGAGTCGTCGATATGACGGGGGAAAGCCGTCGATATGACGGGGCGAACCAGTGCGTGTCGGGTGGGTCCGCGGGCTCAGGTGAGGGCTGTGACCAGCAGGGTGAAGGCCGCGATGATGACGGCGACGCGGACGTAGTGGAAGCGGGCCCAGCGGTTCATCTGGTCCTTCCAGTCGGCGGGCCGGTTGTCAGGGGTCCACGTCTTGTTCCGGTTGTTGATCGGGACGAGCAGCAGAAGCGACATGATCACGCTGAGGATCAGCAGCGCGCCGGCGGTGACGACGAGGCCGGTGCCGTGCTGGTGCCATCCGGCGATGGCCCAGACCGCGACGAGGACGACCGAGCCGATGTACCAGACCGGCATCACGGCGCCGAGCATCCGGCCCCCGTGGGCATGGCCGAGTTGGCGACTGTCCTCGGGGAGTGCGTTGAGGATCCGGTTCATGACGAAGGCGACGGAGAACTCGACCCCCACCATCACGCCGACGGTCACGGTGGTGACGACCTCGAGTGCGTTGAACATGGTGCCCCCTGAAATCTAGTGTTGCTAGATGATGAGGCAACGCTAGTACTACTGCCGCTTGATTGTCTAGCAGTGCTAGGATCGAATCATGTCGGTACAGGAACGCAAGCAGCGCGAACGGGCGGAGCGCGAGCGCCTCATCGTGGCGACAGCCCGCGAACTCGCCGAGCAGCAGGGCTGGGACGCGGTCACCACCCGCCGGCTCGCCGAGCGCATCGAGTACAGCCAGCCCGTCCTCTACAGCCACTTCCGCGGCAAGCGCGAGATCATCGGCGCCGTCGCCCTGGAAGGCGCCGCGGAGTTGGCCGCGGCCGTGCGTGACGCTGCCTCCGGTGCGGACGGCCCGCGCGAGCGGGTCGCCGCCCTCGCGCGCGCCTATCTCGACTTCGCCGCACGAAACCCGGCGGTCTACGACGCCTTGTTCCAGCTCGACGGCGGCCTGGCCTTCGCGCAGGAGGACACCCCGGAACCTCTCAAGGACGCCTTCGCCGCCCTACTGGAGAGCCTCGGCGAGGTCGCCGGGGACGGCGTGCACCCGGGGCTGTTCACCGAGACGTTCTGGGCGGCCCTGCACGGCCTGGCGACCCTGACCCGGGCGGGACGGCTGCCACCGGAGTACGTCGAGCCGAGGGTGGAACTGCTGGTAGACCGGCTCGCCGTGGTCTGACACGCCGTCCCGGCGGGCACGCAGCCGGGGCCTCGGGCCCGCCGCTGCCTGCCTGCGGCAATGCCTTGATCACGTCGACGACCACGCCCCCAGCCTCCCGGCCGTCCGGTCACCCTCGCCTTGTAAGCACATGCGGTGGGCCTCTGCCATTCCCCGTGACCCCACCGGGCGACCGGGCAGCCACACGGGCACGGCGTTTCACCCCGAAATGCATCGGACCTTCGCCCGGCTGCTGGTCAGGCTGCGGCTGTGAGAGGGCGGCCGCGAACCTGACGTAACGGCCGGATCCCGCTTTCACCCCTCAGACCTCGGGGAGGCTCGGCCAGCCCACTCCTAGGCGGCTGGCCGTTACCCGCACCCTGCTTTTCGTCCCGAGGATGCTGCGCACCAAGTGAAGGCGACGCCCCTGGGGCGTGAGGGGCGTGAGCGATCGGCTTCACAGCGCGAGGTACGCAACACCTCCCGTCTGCCCTGGACTTGTCCGGCCGATCATGTGACTACTTCGCTCCCGAGTCGTAGACGTGTACAAGGGGCAATCGGTCCGCGCATTCGTTCTTAGGCCTCCCAAGCCGAAGGAGGCGCGCCAACCGACTGAGTGTCGTGTCAGGGACGCCGCTGCCACGTGAACGAATCCGGGTGCGGAACAGCAGGTCGATCCGCGAGCCCTTAGGCGGGTCGTCAGTCAGGTCGCGAGGTGTGGACCTCCAGAGCGGCGCGGACCGCCGACTCGAGGGCGCCCTCGATCCAGGCCGGTTTGAGAGAGGTGTGGTCGCCGGCGAAGTGCATCGGGCCCTCGGGCACGGGGATGGAGGGCACCAGCTCGGTGTGCTGTCCGGGCAGCAGTACGGACGCCTCTCCGTAGGCGTAGGGGTCGCGCAGCCAACTCTGGGTGCGTCCGGCGCCGGTGTAGAAGACCTCGACGCGTTGGCCGTAGACCTGCTGCAGTCCGCACAGGGCGTGCGGGTAGCGGGCCTCGTCATCGAGGGAGTCCCAGCGGAGTGCGTCGTCCGCCCAGCTGTAGGAGGCCAGCACCACTCCGCCCGAACTGCCGGGCACCGGGTGGGAGGGGTGGTACATGAACCGGTTGGCGCTGTCGGACACCGAACCGCCGCCCACGACGTGTGCGGCCTCTGGCTGGTCGCGGGAGACGGCACGGTTGGCGGCGTAGTGGGTGCGCTGGCCCGGCGTGATGTGGCCGGCGGGCACGGAGGGATGGGCGCCGAGCAGGCTGCCGTCGGCGGGTGCGCGCCCCGTGCGGTAGGCGTCGTACAGCTTCGGGTCGATCCGGCCCAGCTCGCGCTTCCAGTCGGCCTCCGTGAACTCCCACCAGCGGCGGCTGAACTCCAGCAGCACCTTCGTGGCGCTGTCATAGTGCAGTTCCGCGACCGCGCGGCGTTTGCGGTACGACATCAGGGGGCTGATCTGTACGTGCCGTAGGCCGGAGAAGGGCACGGTGACCACGGCGGCGTCCGCGGTGAACTGCTCACGCACCACCGGACCGTCGCGCCCCTCGGAGACCGTGTCCACCCACACCTGAGGGCCCTTGCGGCCGACGTGCCGGGTGTCGGAGGCTGCGCGGTCGGGGTGGTGGTATTCGATGCGGGTGACCCGGCGGTCGAACCGGACCGTGTCGCGAACCTGCGCCAGCAGCGCGTCCGGCAGCACCGCCGTGCCGCCCTCCAGCTCCCAGAACGCGGTGTCGGGGCTGATGAGGGAGGAGCCGATGAAGCTGTGGATGAACGACAGGGGCAGGCGTGACGTGAGGTTCTCCAGGGTGCCGATCAGATCGACCGTCCGCTCGTCCAGCCCCGCGTGCTCGGTCAGGAAGCGGAACATCGACCAGTCGCCGAACCGCTGGATGACCCTGGCCCAGCCCTGCACTCGTTCCGGCAGCGGCTTGTCGACCCGCTTGCCGTCGGCGTCCACGGTGCTGAACTCGTCGCGCACCGGGTCCAGCACCGACCGAAGGATGGCGGCGGCGGGCGTGTCCCAGCGGGCACGCGGCACCCCGAAGGACCGGTTGACGCGGCGGGGTGCGCGGGCGTAGTCCACGCGTCGCGTCCGGATGCCGTTGACGTGAATCCAGGTGCGGTTGGCCGGCCTGCCGTCGCCGTCGACGTCAACGTAGTGGAAACGCTGCTTCTTCAGGTTCAGTTGGTCGATCAGGCCCATCACCAGCGGGTGGCTGGAGGGCAGGCGCATGGCACCCGCCTCGGCGTACTGGCGGGGGTCGGCGAAGGGCTGCGCCGCCCGTTCGTGGCCGCCGCGTCGGAAGGTCTTGATGCGTCCACCCGCCCGGTTGCCGTTCGCCTCGAGAACGGTCACGTGGTGGCCCGCCCGCTTCAGCAGCAACGCCGCCACCAGCCCGGCGGGGCCGGCCCCGACGACGAGGACCTTCTTGGGCGTGGCCGTCCGCTGGGCGGGCAGTCCGTCCCGGAGCACGCGCTCGTAGCGGGGGACCAGGGGGCGGTCGTGGTCGTCCACGACCAGCAGGGCCCGGGCCACAGCCAGGCACCTGTCGAAGTCCGCGCCCCGGGCGGGCGCCGGTGCGGCCGGGACGGCCTGTACGGACTTCGCTGCGGCAGGCGTGCCACTGGCCAGAGCCGTGGCCGCGGCAACCGTTCCCGCCGTCGTAGTGAAGCTGCGCCTTGAGAGGCCTGAACCTGACACGACGGCCTCATGATCTTCAGTCATGACGCACTTGTATCGGTGGGCCGACCCGACCCGCCCACCTGTGCCGCGGCGTTGCCCCGAACGAGCGATGCCGAGGTCAAACCGCTGACGCCAGGTCGGATGTCCGCGGAGCGGTGCCCTTCGGGGACGTCCCCGAAGGGATGAAAGACAGACGGTGATCCGCGTGTCACGGCCGCCTCGTCGGCACAATTCCAGGTGGCCGCGCGGCCGTGTGCGGCCGGTGGGGGAGCGACGGGGCAATCGGGAGCGGTGTGGCTGCCGCCGCCGGTACCTCGGCCGAGCAGCCGAGCAGCCGAGCAAACGGGCAGCCGAGCAAACGGGCAGCCGAACAGGGGGTAGGCGTGGAACGTAGGGCTTCGCTCACCGGCAGGGCACGCTACTGGTTCGACACCACGTTGGCGCGCGGCACCTCCGCACTCGTCGGCTGGCTGGCCCTGGGCTGCCTCGTAGTCGTCTTCCCGGCGAGCGCCGTGCTGGTGTGGACGGACCCACATGCCCCCGAGTCCCGCTCGGGGAGGATGGTGGCGATCTGGCGTCTCACTGGTGAGACGCTGCGGCTCGGCGGGGCAACAGGCCCGCTCCTGCGTGTGCTGTTGTCGGTACTGCTCGCGCTGGTCGCCCTGGTGTACGTCTCCACCCTCGTCGGTCTGATCACCACGGGGCTCACCGAGCGCCTGACCGCCCTGCGGCGGGGCCGCTCCACCGTCGTCGAGCAGGGGCACTCGGTGGTGCTGGGCTGGTCCGAGCAGGTGTTCACGGTGGTGGGCGAACTGGTGGCCGCCAACGCCAACCAGCGGTACGGCGCGGTGGCCGTACTGGCGGACCGGAACAAGACCACCATGGAAGAGACCCTCGGCAGCAAGGTGGGGGCCACCGGCCGAACCCGGCTGATCTGCCGTAGTGGTCCCCCCACCGACCCCGCCCTGCTCGCCCTGACCAACCCCGGCGCGGCCAGTGCTGTGCTGGTGCTGCCCCACGACGATCCGTCAGCGGACCCGGAAGTGGTCAAGACGCTGCTGGCGCTGCGGTCCGCACTCGGGGAGGCGGAAGGTCCGCCCGTCGTGGCCGCTGTCAGAGACGACCGGTACCGGCTTGCGGCAGCCCTCGCCGCGGGAACCCACGGAACCGTCCTGGAGAGCGACGCGATCACCGCCCGGCTGATCGTCCAGTCCGCTCGCCGTCCCGGACTCTCCCTGGTGTACCGCGACCTTCTGGACTTCGCCGGGGACGAGTTCTACCTCACCTTCGACCCGGCTCTGACCAGTCGCTCCTTCGGCGACACGCTGCTTGCCTACGCCACCTCCAGCGTGGTCGGTCTGCTGCGCGACGGCAAACCCTTGCTGAACCCATCGCCCCAGACCCTGATCAGCCCCGGTGACCGGCTGATCGTCATCACGCGGGACGACGACACCGCGCGGCTCAGCGACTGTTCCGGGCTGGTCGACGAGTCGGTGATGACGTCCTGGCAGCCGGAGAGCCCTCGGCCCGAACGCATTCTGATCCTCGGCTGGAACCGGCGGGCCTCGCTCATGGTCGACCAGTTGGGCCGGAACGCCGTGCACGGCTCGGTCATCGCCGTGGTGGCGGACCGGAAGGAGGTGACCGCCGAGCAGGTACGCGACGCCGGTACAGCCTTCGCACCCCGGCTGACCGTCACCTTCCGGCCTGGAGACGTCACCCGGCCCGAGACACTTCGATGCTTGGAGATCGACTCGTACGACAGCGTCGTCGTGCTCGGCCCGGACCCCCTGCCGGGACAACAGCCCGACGAGGCCGACAACCGGACCCTCGTCACGCTCCTCGTACTGCAACTACTGGAACAGGAGACCGGACGGGAACTGCCGGTGGTCACCGAGATGACCGACGACCGCAACCGGACGCTCGCGCCCGTCAGCCCCGGAGCCGACGTGATCATCAGCGGGAAACTCATCGGCTTGCTGATGGCCCAGATCTCCCAGAACCGGCACTTGGCCGCCGTGTTCGAGGAACTGTTCTCCCTCACCGGCAGTCAGGTCCACCTGCGACCGGCGGCGTCGTACGTCCTGCCCGGCTTTGAGACGTCCTTCGCCACGGTCGTCGCAGCGGCGCGGCAGCGGGGCGAATGCGCCATCGGCTACCGCCGCCACGACCGGGCAACCGCCGTTCCCGACCACGGAGTACGTATCAACCCGGACAAGGGCGAGCGACGGCGCTGGACCGATCGCGACGAGGTGATCGTGATCGCACAGGACTGAAGCAGGCTCTCGCGGCCCGCCGTTGACGCTGTCGACCACCGGGGTGGCTTCCGCCAGGTGCAGCCCGGCGAGGCGACGAAGACGCGGCCAGACCACGGCCGCCGCCTCCACAGCTTGGTGTGCTCGGCCGACTCCGGACGCGGCCGCGTCGTAGGGATCTACGAATTTCGACGGCAGCACTCGCCGAGCCCAGGGCAAGTCCTCAAGGACTGCCCTTCTGGTCAGCGAGCGGTCCGCGGAGCCCCGCACGGGAAGCCGCTGGTGACACTGCGGCTGTCGACGTTCAGGGCATGCCCGCCCGCCTGACGTGCACGCGCGCCGGGACGGTCAGGCCGACGACGCAGTCTGGGGAGTGCGGGCGGCAGCAAGGACCTCAGGCAGGGGCAGAGCCAGGGCAGTGGCCAGTTCGGCCAGCTCTGCTTGCGTGGGATGAACGGGGCCATGGGCGCCGTCCTGGGCGAAGGCGCGAATGCGGGGGGTGCGGATTCCTGTGCGCTCGGCGAGGGCCTGCGCGTTCAGGTGGCGGCGGCGCATGCCCTGCTGCAACAACTGTGAAAGGTCAGCCATCCGTTTCTTCTGCCCGCCCTTGCCCCTTTCATCCGTCGCTGCGGATCGAGTCCGGGCCTGGCGGCGAGTGCGTGGGTGAGACGGGGGCGGCATTCCATCCCTTTGATATCCGCACGGTGCCCTGGTCGTCCGGCGGCTCGGCAGAGGCTCAGTCGGCGCGCAGAGCCTGGAGCATGCGGGTCAGGGCGGCCGCGGTGTCTGCTAGGTCCTCGGGGCCGGCGGACGAGGACGCCAGCCAGAGAGCCGCCTCATTCATCGCCCCCGAGAGCAGATGGGCCAGGGGCGTGACGGGCTGCGGGGCGATGATCCCCGCATCGACGAGGGAGGTCAGTGCCTCGGTGAGATGGCGGGCCGATGCGGCCTCGTCCATCGCCCGCCATTCGCTCCAGCCCAGCACGGCAGGGCCGTCCACCAGCATGATCCGCTCTGTCTCCGGTGCGGTGGCCGCGGCGAGGAACTCCTGGCAGCCGACCGTCAACCGGACCCACGGATCCTCCTGCGCATCGGCGGCCGCGGCGACCCGTCGGCCCACTTCCTGCTGGGCCTCCAGGAGCACCGCCCGGAAGAGGTCCGTCTTGCCGCCGGGGAAGTGGTGGTAGAGCGCTCCCTTGGTCACGCCGGCCGACTGCACGAGCTCTGCCGTCCCCACCGCGGCATAGCCGCGCTCCGAGAACAGCCGTCTGCTCTCCCGCAGCAGCGCCTGCCTGGTCTGTTCCCGCTGCTGTGCCCGAACGCCCTGCTGCCGCATCGCACTCCCCTCGTTGACATACCGATGGTACGTCAATAGCCTGCTTCGCATACCGATGGTATGCGAAAGGGTTCCGTGATGATGCTGACCAGCTTGTATACGGTGATCTGCACGGCGCGGCTGAAGGAGTCCAGCGACTTCTACACACGCCTGCTGGGATTCAGGACGACCTTCGAGACGGACTGGTACGTCAGCCTGCGGCATCCGGGGGAGGCCGGCTACGAACTCGCCCTCCTCGACCACACCCACCCAACGCTCCCGGAGGGTTACCGCAGCCGCGCCCAGGGGCTGTTGCTCAACTTCGAAGTCGAGGACGTAGACGCGGAATGGCACCGCCTCGTCACCCGCGAAGGGCTCCCGCCCGTCCTCGAGTTGCGCAGCGAGGACTTCGGGCAGCGACACTTCATCGTGGCCGATCCCAACGGCGTCCTGATCGACATCATCACGCCCATTGCCCCGACGGTGGAATACGCCGAGCAGTACGTCGGTGTTGCGGGTCAGGACGTTGGTGACGGCGCATAGTGGTGGGCGAGACTGGTGGCGAGGTCGCGGAGGTGAGCCCTGGCCTCGGTGGGGCCGTGCACAGTGATGGCGCTCCCGAACGGCAGCAGTGCTCGCACGTCCTCCAGATGCAGGAAGCGGATCGTTACCTTGCGGCCGGTGGCGGATTCTTCATGGTTGTCCGGGACGAGTGGTAGGCCGAAGATCCGTTGCGCTCGCTCGATCTGGGTCCGGTCGATGGTGGCGCTGACCTCTATCGCGTGGTTGTGCTCCCACTGATCAATGAGCGCTGCGGCGACGGTGGCCAGGGTCCGGCCCTCGCGGATCCGTCGTGGCTGGTCGACTTCATTCCACGTCGTGATCCGTTCGAGTCGGTACATCCGTGGCACTCGGGCACAGTCGGCGACGAGGTACCAGATGCCGGCCTTGGCGAGCAGCCCGTAGGGATCCACGACCAGGTCGCGTGGGCATGCCTCGCGTGAGCTGTCGTACTCGATCCGTAGTCGGCGACCTCGCCGCACCGCGCCGATCAGCGAAGCCGGAGTCGTGCCGGAAGCTCGTGCCTCACGCCAGGGACGGCTGTCCACGTGCACTACGTCGGTGAGCGGCAGGAGCTCATGACCTCGACGTGGCTGTGTAGCGCCGATCTTGGAGAGCGCGCGCTTGCTTTCGGCCGATGCGTTGAGCTCCGCACGTTGCTTCTCATCCAGCCCGGTGAGCGAGAGATGATCACGCTCGCCCGGTGTGAGTCGCGTGAGGTCGAGCCCGGACCCGGGCAGCATGGTCACGCCTCCGAGGCGGCCCCGGTGTGCGGTCACCGGCAGACCGGCGTCGCGGAGCCAGTTCAGGTCTCGGGTGATGGTTCGAAGGGACACCCCGAGCGCTGAGGCGAGTTCCTGTGTGGTCACGGCATCCCTCGACTTGAGGAGCAGCATCAGGGCGAAGAAGCGATCTGGGGTCACCCACCAATTTTCTCAGCGAATTGCGACACGATGCGGCGCATATCCCGGTCAGGCTGGTGGATGCGTACCTACCACCTGTGAGAAGGAACAACCATGACCACATCCGTCGTGTCCATCGTCTACGTGAACGACGCTCCCGCCGCAGCTCGTTTCTACGGCGACCTCCTCGGCATGAGCCCCTCGTTCGAGACTTCGGGATACATCACCTTCGACCTCGGGCCAGGCGCTGACCTCGGTCTGTGGTCTGGCCAGTTCGAGGATCTGTCACCGGACGTCCCGCGCACCAGTGAAATCTGCCTGGCCATCGACGGTGGACCCGACGAGCTCAACGCGATTTTTGAGCAGTGGAATGCCAAGGGGGTCAAAATGCTGCGTGAGCCTCATGATGCGGGGTTCGGGCTGACCTTCCTCGCAGCCGATCCTGACGGGAACCGTATCCGCGTCGCACCGAAGGGCTGAAAGGCCGCATTGCGGCAGGCGCGCACGACAGCTGTCGCGCCTGCCGTCGTCTGACTTCGAGAGGACGACGAGTGCCCCACGCGAATGCGCCCCTGAGCGTCGAGGGCCGAGAGGTCACCAACGTCGAGCCCTCATACATCTAGAGCGTGTCTCTTTGGTGGGCTGGTCAGTTGATCGGACGTGTCCATCCGGTTAGTGATCACCGATGCGATGTGGGACCGGATCGAGCCGCTGATGCCGGCCGATCCGGTCCGCGGTCGGCGATGGGCCGACCACCGCCGCACCCTTGAGGCCATTGCGTGGAAGTACCGCACCTGTTCGCCCTGGCGGGACCTGCCGGGGGAACTCGGCTCCTTCCAGACGGCCCACAAACGCCTCATCAGGTGGGCCGTTGACGGCACCTGGGCACGGATCCTGGCCGCCGTCCTGGCCACCGCCGACGCGGATGACGACGTGGAATGGACTGTCTCGGTGGACTCCACCATCTGCCGAGCCCATCAGCACGCGGCTGGGGCTGTGAAAAAGGGGCTGCGCGACGGTCAGAACCCGACGACCACGCACTCGGACGTTCTCGTGGCGGCCTGAGTACGAAGGTACATCTGGCCAGCGACAACCGGGCACGGCCGTTGGCCCTCTACGTCACCGCTGGTCAGGCGGGCGATGCTCCGGCATTCGAGGCCGTCATGGCCAGGATCCGCGTCCCCCGGCGCGGACTCGGCAGGCCCCGGACTCGGCCGGAGACCGTCCTCGCGGACCGCGCGTATTCTTCCCGCGCGATCCGCGGCCATCTCCGACGGCGGGGCATTCGCGCCGTCATTCCGCAGCCTGCCGACCAGGTCGGACACCGCCTGCGGAGAGGGCGAGCCGGCGGCCGGCCGCCAGGTTTCGATGCGGAGGCATACAAGCAGCGCAACACCGTCGAACGGTGCATCAACCGCTTGAAGCAATGGCGTGGTCTGGCAATGCGCACGGACAAGCTTGCCCTGGCCTACGAGGCTGCTTTGCACTTGGCAGCCATCCTGATCTGGTCCCGCTCGACGCGGTGATCAGAGCAGCTCGTGCACGACCAGGCGGGACTGCTTCCCCGAGAAGGCGCTTCGCAGGGCTCGGGCCTCACCGTTCCGGGCAGCGAAGACTCCTCGTTTGTCCACGTGCACGACCAGGACGTCATAGCTATCGATAACCTCGGAGATGCCCCGCGTCTGGATAGTGTCCCGCCAGGCTTCCGTGTTCCGGCCGAACCACTCCGGCAGTCCGCAAGGCTCAGCCACGGCGTCCCAGAAATCATCGAGCGTCTCGATCGGCCTACCTCGCAGGTCAACCACCAGTTCGGACTCAATCCTCTTGGCCATCACGACAGAGTAATCGGCCATCTTCCAAGGCGTCAGAGCTCCAAAGAGACAGGGCCTAGGTCTAGGAGCCCCAGACGTTGGTTACGCCCCTCGGAGTCGGGCTGCCGGCGCCTGCTCCTCGGGCAGCTGCGGCGCCGGGGGTGGTTGCAGGGACGAGGTGGTTGCAGAGGCGAGGTGGCTGTAGCGGTCGACCAGGTCCGGCGGGCTCCAAGCGCCGGTGCAGTCCGGACCGTTGAGGCCCCCACTGGTTCTCCCACGGACTCTGCCAGTGCCTCTCATCCGAACCGTCGATCCCGGGGGTGATGACGTACGCGACCATCGCTTACGACCCTGCCCAGAGTGACCCCCACCCACAGGGGCCGGTGTGACGGCTCCTCACACGACCTAATTCGGTTGCCGCTCCCCGTGCCCGCCCTTCACCATGGGCCCACACACCGGGAGCTGCCCGGTGCTCCACGAGAGGAGGCACGACCGTGACGACGACTGTCCTCGGCCTGCCCGCAGACCGCCTTTCTCTCACCTCATGGAGCACCTCCAGCGATGTCTCACGACGATCTCTCGCAGCACCCTCGACACCCTCAGCACCCGGCTTTTCCTGACGACTTCACCACCGCCCCCTCCCGCTACGTCCCGCCGTTGGACGACCTGGGCGACATCGACGACCGGTTCGTCTTCGACTTCCGTTCCTACGACGACCTCGAGGACGGCCAGCGCTGGTCGACCTGGCTCAGCGTCGAACCCCTCTGCCGAGGCCCCCAGCCGCTCCCGGACTGGGTGGTGACCTCGCAGGGCGCGATCGACACCGAACTCGGCGTCCTCAAGACCGGCAAGGAGGCGGACGTCCACCTCGTCGAGCGCGCAGACCCGCTCGACCCCGCCGCCGGCGTGGTCATGGCGGCCAAGCGGTACCGTTCTCCCGAGCACCGGACCTTCCACCGTTCCGCGTCCTACACGGAGGGCCGCTCGATGAAGCGCTCACGTGACGAGCGGGCCCTCAAGCGGAAGAGCACCTTCGGCCGGCAGGTCGCGGCCGGTGAGTGGGCGGTGTCCGAGTGGGGTGCACTGGTGCGGTTCTGGAACCTCGGGCTGCCGGTTCCCTACCCGGTCCAGATCGACGGCACCGAGATCCTGATGGAGTGGATCAGCGTCGTCGGCGAGGACGGGGCCGTCGAGACCGCGCCCCGGCTAGCCCAGACTCGACCCTCACCCGAGCTGCTGGCGGCGTACTTCGAGCAGCTCACCGATGCACTCGCGACGATGGTGCAGAACGGCGTCGTGCACGGCGACCTCTCGGCGTACAACATCCTGGCGGCGGGCGAGCGGCTGGTCATCATCGACCTGCCACAGATCGTCGACCTGGTAGGCAACCTCAACGGGATGACCTTCCTCCAGCGCGACTGCGCCAACGTCTGTGGCTGGTTCCGCTCGCGGGGCCTCGAGGTCGACGAGCACGCGCTGTTCGCCGAGCTGATGGCGCACGCCTTCTGAACCGGTCGGTCAGTAGGGTCCGTCAGGTGTGATACAGCGTCAGGGCCGACGTGCGCGCACGGTTCATGATCGGCCCTGGTGGCTGTCCCGGCCCGTGGGTGAATGCCGTCCTGGCTTCGCCTGAGATGCGGGCTCTCCCGGGACGCCATGAACTGTGACTACGGCCTACTCCCTGGGCCCGCGGCTCACCTTCCTGAATAGCCCTCACGCTCTTCTCGGGGCCGTACGCGGAGGGTGAGCCGCTTCGAACATGGGCAGTACGCCCTGCCCGATCGCGGCCACAACCATGGCGGCCCGTCAGGCGCGGTTCGGTGTCGGCTCCGGCTCGGAGGGAAGCGCTGCCGCGCGGCGGGGGAGCAGCAGCGGGGTCGCCAGCAGGAGGACGCCGGCCAGGCCGACGGCCGTACGCGGGCCGAGCAGGCTGCCCAACACGCCCCAGACGGCCGTCAGGAGAGCGGTCGTGGTCTTGGTCGTCACCGACCATGCGGTCAGCGTGCGGGTGACCCGGTCGCTCGCGGTGCGCTCGAGGCGATAGGTGGCGGAGACGGGGTTGAAGACCCCGCAACAGAAGATGAGCCCGAACTCGACGCCCATCACCAGGAACAGTCCGCCGGTCCCCGGGCCCAGGAAGGCCAGGCCGACGGGCCAGATCGCGCGCAGCGCCCCGGTCACGACCAGGACCCGGTGCTGTCCGAACCGGGTGACGAGCGGTCGGGCCAGCCGCGAACCGAGCAGTCCGCCGATCGAGGGCGCGGCGAAGGCGAGGCCGTACTGCCACGGTGTGAACCCGAGTTGGCCGAGCATCAGGACCGCCAGCAGCGGTTGGGCGGCCATCACCAGGCCGTTGAAGAAGACGGTGTTGAAGAACAGCGGACGCAGTGCCGCGTCCGCGAGGACGTACCGCCAGCCGTGAAGGAGGTCTCCGGCCCGCACGCGCGAGGCTTCCCGGTGCTCGGGCCGCTGCTCGTGCCCGCCTATCGGGCGCTCGGGCCGCTGCTCGTGCCCGCCTATCATGCGGATGCCCAGGGCCGAGAGCAGGTAGCTGACCGCATCAGCCACCACCGTGGCCACCGGACCGAGGAGCCCGATCGCCACGCCGCCCAGTGGCGGTCCGATGATCGTGGTCGTCCAAGCCGTGGACTCCAACCGGGCGTTGGCGACGAGCAGGTCCTCGGCCGGCAGCAGCGTCTTGAGGTACGCGCCGGAGGCGGCGCGGAAGGTGATGTCGGCCGCCGCGACGACGACGGAAACCAGCAGGAGCTGAAGGAAGCTGAGCGCGCCGAGCGTGAACGCGGTGGGGATCGTCAGCAGCGCCGCGAAACGCACCAGGTCCGTCGCGATCAGTACCTGCCGCTTGCGGCGGAACTCCACCCACGGGCCGAGCGGCACCGCCACGGCGGCCCCCACCGCAGCCCCCACGGACGAGAGCGCGGCGACCTCGGCCGGTCCGGCGTGCAGCACCTGGATGGCGATCAGCGGGAATGCGCCGAAGGCGAGCCACGTGCCGAGCGCACTGGTCCCGTACGCTCCCCACAGCCACCCGAATCGCCGCCCCAGCCGATGTCCGAGCAGATGTCCCAGCCGGTGCCCGCTCCTCAAATCCGACGCTCCCTCGCCACTCACCCGCACAACCGATCCGCGATCGGAAGCATCAAAGCGAGCACTGCAGCAGGGATCAAACAACCGTAGGACCATCCGGCCACAACCAAGGGTTGTACCCGTAGGGTGTCGGCGTGGACCTCGATACCGTCCGGACCTTCGTCGTCGCCGCCGACGCGGGGCAGTTCCAGGAAGCCGCCGCCGAGCTGGCGGTCACCCAGCAGGCTGTCTCCAAGCGAATCGCCGCGCTGGAGCGCAGCCTCGGCGTGCGGCTGTTCACTCGCACCGCGCGTGGCGCCGAGCTGACCATCGACGGGCAGGCGTTCCTGTCCCACGCGCGCGAAATGCTGCGCGTCGCCGAGCGCGCGGTCGCGTCCGTGCGTCCCGGCCGCCGTCCCCTGCGCGTCGACGTGATCGCCTCGCGCGGCGCGGTGTCGGGCCTGATGCGCGGCTTCCACCGCGCGTACCCCGAGATCGAGCTCGACGTGGTGTGGCTGTTCGACATCGAGAAGGCCGTCGCAGCCATCCGGTCCGGTGAGATCGACGCGTCCTTCCGCGCCGTCGCCGCGCCCGGCCGGCCCCTTCCCGAGGACATCGAGTCGGTCCGGGTGCTCGACGAGCCGCTCCAGCTCCTCACCGGCCCCGCCCACGCGCTGGCCGGCGCCCGGTCGGTGACCGTCGCTCAGCTCGCCGGGCACCGGATCTGGATGCCCGGCATCGTCCCCGGTACCGAGTGGGCCGCCTACTACGACGACCTCGTCGCCGAGTTCGGCCTCACCATCGAGGCGACCGGCCCCAACTTCGGCTCCGACGCGCTTCTGGACACCATCGCCGACACCCCGGCCCTGGCCACCTTCATGGGCGAGCAGACCCGCCTCGTCTGGCCCGCCGGCCACGGCCTGCGCCGTATCCCGGTGACCGACCCGGCGCCCGTCTACCCGCACTCGCTCCTCTGGCGCCGCGACAACCCCCACCCTGCGCTGGCCACCCTCCGCGCCCACCTCGCCGCCACAGGGGCCGGCCACGACGCCGACGGGACCTGGGCACCGGGCTGGGTGCTTGAGCGCTGAACACCGCCGTGCCTGCGATCATCGTGGTCGGGCCGACGGACGGTGGCTCGGGGCATGCGTGGCCATCGGCCGGCTCCGGCTCTTTCCCGCCGCCACCCGGGTCAGGCCCGTCGTCGGACCTCAACACTCTGTGGTGTGCGACCACGGAGCTTTCCGGGCTCTGGCCCGGGGGCCCCAGGGGGTGCTTGCGACGGTAGCCGGGGAGGTGAGCCCCAGAGCGACGTTGTCCTTGCCGTCCCGCATGTGGTCCAGCCAGCGTTCGTACCAGGAGAGGAAGTCCGGGGACGAAGAGACGTTCGGGGGCCAGAAGCCGTCCGCGTTACCGGTGAGCATGCGGCCGGTAAGGGGGCCAGTCACGCCGATGAGGCACAGGTCGGTGCAGCCCATCTCGATGATGTGGAGGAATAGATCTCCTTGCAGCGCGTCCGGGTGGTCCACGTGATGGAATCCCCGCGGGGTGCCGTCCGGCGGCTGCCGGTCCATGGTGTACAGCCTGCACTCCTCCAGCGGAAGCAGACCGTAGAAGGGGCCGGCTCCGCTACCTCCCAGTTCGACTAGGAACTTTCGGTAGGCCGCCGGCAATTCGATGTGGTTTTCGCCCTCGAAGGCGTCCGCCTGCGCGGAACTGATGCGCGGGCCAACGCGAAACGCGTGACGGCGGGCGCCCATCGAGTGGCTGCGCTGCCCCTGGTACGGGACCTTCGCCAGCTTGGAGCGTATGCGCGATATGCGGGAGTCCATCGGAGGATCTCTTCTCTCGTCCCCGCCACTCTACTGGCCTGCCCGAACGAGACATCTCGGGATGTCCGGAGAACCGTCCCACTTCGGCAGCCCGGCAGCCCGGCAGCCCGGTTACTCGGTCGCAGTTCACCGCATGTTGGGTGTTCTCGGCGTCTCATCGGACAGGCCCTTCGGGAATCCTCGGAAGAACCCTCTCAGCGATGTCGAGGAGAACGCTGTCGTCCGGGAGGGCTACGGCTCCGGACGTGCTCCACACAGTGATGTCGCAGTAGCCGCCCCGGTCGTTTCGGTCCAGGGCCACGGACAGTGTCCTGGCGAGGGGACCTTGTTCGACCGGTCCGCTTGATCCGACACTCCCGAGATTGATCTCGATCTTCATGGTGTGATCGGAGGAGAGGACCGCTGGCCGACCGAGCAGCGTAAGCGTCTTGACGTCCTTCTCGTTCCCGAACTTCATCAGGTTCACGTACTGGTCCGTCGACAGCTCGTTGTACGTGGCCGAGACGTTCACCGTGTACGTGTCGAACGCGACCTGGGCCTCCGGTTGGGCGACCTTCCCATCAGTCAGAGGAGCGGTGTCGCTTGTGCCGGAAGCAGTGGTCGCGGTCTCTCCGGGTGTTCCCAGGAGCTTGGCCAGGTCTGGCCGGTTGAGCGCTTTGCACAGCTCTTCACCGGTCACAGGTTGGGGTGTCTGCTTGTAGGCCTTCGGCAGTTCCTCGTGTGCCCCCTCCGAACACGAGACGGGCTGCGGGGTGGTGTCTTCGGACGGCATCACGCGGGGGGCCACCCACAGCGCTACCCCGAGTGCCCCGAACAGGGCCAGGGCCGCGGCGGCCTGGCCCCATGCGTTGGGCTCCTTCTCCGGAGTGCCCGGGCCGGGACGCGGCCCGGTTCCGGCCTGAGCGTGAACCGGGGCCTGGGCCTGGGCCTGGGCCTGGGCTTGAATCGGGGCCTGAGCCTGAACCTGGGCCTGGGTTTGAATCGGGGCCTGAGCTTGAACCTGGGCCTGTACCTGGGTCTGGGCGGCAGCATCGACCGTCGCCCCGTCCGCGGAGGTTGCCGGAAGCGGGTTCCGGCGTGCGCGCAGGGCCCGGACCACCGCGTAGACGCGTACCGCGGTGAACACGAGGAACACCACGCCGAGACCGGCCGCGACCCGGTCGTGATCGCGGACGGCGAGATACATGATGCGTACGCCGAGAACGGACCCGACCGCGATGAGTAGGGGCTCGCGGACCCAGAACGGCAGGAGACGGAGGAGGAAACCGAGCATCCAGTGATCTCACCAGGACAAGACCACATTCGCCGTGGTGGAAGCCACAGTTCCGGGCACGCGGAGGCCTGCCGGGGCAAGAGACGCCAAGCTGACGATCCAGAGATCGCTATCGGGACGGCAGTGGGTTGAGGCGTTGCGGCCAGGTCCTCGCCTTCGGCGTCCTCCTCGTCCTGCCCGCGCTGATCGGTTTCGCGTTCCTCCAACGGGCCCGACGGCGCCGTCAGTTGTGGACGACGGACAGCCCCAGACTCTGTCCATGACCTCGGTTCACCGGCTGAGGGTTGCCCCGTCACTCCTGGCTGCGGGGGCGCGGGCGCTGGCATGATGAGGTTCATGACTGCATACCGAAAGGCCGATGCCGCGTAGACGGCCTGGCGCTCTGCGCGTCGAACAGCATGGTCCTCGCGCCTGGGAGGACCCACTGCCGGATCGGATCCACGGGCTCTCTGCCCGCACCAGCCTCGCGGTACATCGAGTAGAGAGGCTATCGGCCGACTACTACGTCTATCCCGGTGCCACGGACCGTGCGCTGCGGCGTTACCAAACGTTCCTGAAGCCGCCTGGACGCCGGCCCCTCTATCCGCAGGATGCGGAATGCTCGTGCCGCGGTTGTTCCTTCGACGACGTGAGGCATGCACGCGACGTGCTTGAGCTGGTCCTGGAGCAGTTGCCTGTCCGAGCCCGGTCCGAGCTGGAACGCCAAGTGGTCTCTCTGGACACTGTGTACCTCAAGCGCACTCTTCCTGATCCGTCTGCCGACCGCCGCCAGTGGTGCTCTGATCTTTGGTGGCGTCGTCGACTCGCGGGCGGCAGGGAGGCTGGGTGAAGCTCCGCGGTCCTGCGCGACAGCAGTGAAATGATCACGGCGCGGCCACCCTAGGCCGTGTGTCGGCGTCGGCAGGGGCCCAGCCAACGCGACCGAGCCGGGCTGTCCGCTCGTATCTCGTCCCCGTGGCTGACGGTGCGACGTAAGGATTCCGTCATCACCTGCGGGGTGCGGGATGGCCGCCAGTCTCCGTTGAATGGAGAGCAGACGGAAAAGTTCAGGAAGCGAGCGGGGATGGGGCGCGTGCGAAAGGTGTTGACCGGGCCGTTGGTCATCGTGGTGCTGGTGGTGGCAGTCGGCGGAGTCGGGTTGGGGCTGTACTGGTTCCAGCCGTGGAAGCTGTGGCAGGACGAGACCGTCCAAGAGGCGCTGCCCGGGGTCGTGGAGAGCTCCGCTCCTCCTGGCGCGGCACCCTCGGACGAACCCTCCGCGCCGCCCTCCCCGGCCACCGGTCCGCAGACGCTGGCGAGCGGCGAGCTGATCAGCCACGAGCACGCGACCTCGGGCACGGTGAAACTCGTACGGTTGGGGGACGGCTCCCATGTCGTGCGGCTGGAGAACCTGAACACCAGCAACGGACCGGACCTGCGCGTCTGGCTGACCGATGCGCCGGTGAAGCAGGGGAGGGCCGGGTGGCATGTGTTCGACGACGGGAAGTACGTCAGCCTCGGCAAGCTGAAGGGCAACAAGGGAAGTCAGAACTACGCCCTGCCCGCTGAGGTGAATCCGTCGGGCTTCGGCAGCGTGAGCATCTGGTGCGACCGATTCGACGTGTCGTTCGGCGCCGCCGAACTCGCCCGGGTCTGACAGTGGGGCAGTCATGTAGCACGGGTCCGCGAAGGCTCAGCGGAGGACGCCGTCCCCGTCGATGACAAAGGTGGCGGGCGTCGGGGAGGTCGGGGGCGAGGTCGTACTGCTTGGCGTTGTCGGAGCCGATGTCGCTGAGGACGCTGAAGGAGAGCTGGTGCTTCTCTGTCGGGGAGAGGGACGCGTCGGGGACTTGCGGGGGAGACGGCAACGAGGCGGGCTCCCCGTGTGGTGATCTCGTCGTGGTGCTGCGGGAGTCCGTTTCGAGTTGCCGCCGGATCGTCATCCGCCGTCTGAAGCCGCTCGGCTGTCACTCTCGACGCGATGGGCGCCTTGATCGAGGCCACCGACCGCCTCGACTCGGATAAGGAACTGCTGACGCGGATACGTGGCCAGGGCAGGCTGCTCGGCAGCGGGTGGCTGATCTTCGGACCCAGCCGGCCGGTGCTGAGGAGTTCGCGGATCTTGCCAAATGGGTAAAATTGCCGCAAAGATACGAAGCGGCTTGCTCGGCGTGCACATTGCGCTGGTACACCTCCGATCGGTCGGCAGGCTTTCCTTACCCAGGGGTATCGCGGCCGTCCCGTGTCGGGGTGCAATGGTGGGAGTCAGGCCCTTCCGCACCCGTACCGGTCAGAAGAGGCACGCAATGGATCCATGGCTGATTTGGTTGATCATCGCAGCCGTGTTGGCTGCGGCGGAGATCTTCACCCTTACTGCCGCGCTCGGAATGCTGAGTGCGGCCGCGTTGGTCACGGCGGGATCCGCCGCGGTCGGGCTGCCATTGCCGCTGCAGTTCTTGGTGTTCACCGTCGTAGCCACCGTCACCGTGCTATTTGTGCGGCCCATTGCGCTGCGCCACGTTCTCCGGCCCCAGACAGAGAGATTCGGCGTAGACGCACTGGTCGGCAGGGGTGCGTATGTCGTCTCGGAGGTGACGGGCCTGGGCGGCAGGGTCCGCATCGGGGGTGAGGAGTGGACGGCACGCGCCTACGACGAAACGCTGGTGATTCCTCCTGGAAAGACCGTCGATGTCATGGAGATCAGCGGCGCCACAGCGATCGTCTACCCACGGGACTGAAACTATGGAAGCCTCGCCGTTCCTCATTGCCGGCTTGATTGTCGCGCTTATCGCGGTTTTCACCGTGGTGCGGGCGGTCCGTATCGTGCCCCAGGCGCGTGCACGTAATGTCGAGCGGCTCGGCCGTTACCACCGGACCCTGAATCCCGGCCTCAGCCTCGTGATCCCTTACATCGACCGCGTTCATCCGGTGATTGATCTGCGGGAGCAGGTCGTGTCCTTCAAACCGCAGCCCGTCATCACCGAGGACAACCTGGTCGTCGAGATCGACACCGTTCTGTACTTCCAGGTCACCGACCCACGAGCAGCTTTCTACGAGATCGCGAATTTCCTTCAGGCGGTTGAACAGCTCACCGTCACCACCTTGCGCAACGTCGTGGGATCGATGGACCTGGAAAAGACGCTCACCTCCCGGGACACCATCAACAGCCAGCTCCGTGGTGTGCTGGACGAGGCCACCGGCAAGTGGGGGCTACGGGTCAACCGGGTGGAGATCAAGGCCATCGACCCCCCGCAGTCCATCAAGGACGCGATGCAGAAGCAGATGCGAGCCGAGCGGGACAAACGGGCCGCGATTCTCGGGGCTGAAGGGCAACGCCAGTCGCAGATCCTCACTGCCGAAGGTGACAAGCAGGCCGCGGTTCTGCGTGCGGAGGGTAACCGTACCGCTGCGATTCTCCAGGCCGAGGGCCAGTCCCGGGCCATCGACGAGGTGTTCCAGGCCGTACATCGCAACGATCCCGACCCCAAGCTGCTCGCCTACCAATACCTCCAGACGCTGCCACAACTCGCGCAAGGCTCGGGCAACAATTTCTGGGTGATCCCCAGCGAGATCACCTCCGCACTCCAGGGTGTGTCCCGCGCCTTCACCGAGGTACTGCCCCAGTCGCCGGCCACCCGCGAGAAACCCCCGGACGACATGGCCGCCCAGGCCGCCGACGACACGGCTCAGGCCGAGGAAGCCGCTGCCGCAGCCCTCGCCGACGCAGCCAAGGCCGAGCGCGCCGACCCCGATGCCCTCCCGTCTCACCCGCCTCGCTGAGGGCGGGCGGCCGACGGCGTGGAAGTCTCCGAGCGTCCGACCATCTGGCAATCGCTGCTCCTCGACCCTGCGCCGCTCGCCTTCGGACCTTGTCTGCCGGCCCGAAGCGAAACCCGGCATCGGGGAGCAGGCAGCTCTGCCGAGTTACGGCAATGAGGCGGAGCAGCGCGTGTGGCAGGCTCTGGGGATATGGGGTGCAGTTTCAAATTGCACGGGGGGACCGCGGCCGGGCTGAGCGCCGTGCTGCTGTTGCTCGCCGCGCTCACGTGGTTGCCGGGTACCTTGCCGCTGGTGGGCTCGAAGTGGCCGATGGTGGTGATCGTGGTGCTTCTCTTCCCGATCTCTATAGCTGCCCTGGTGCGCATGTTCCTGAGTGGACCGGACCGGCACTCGGTGTGGCTCGCCTTTCGGTGCCTGCCCGGCAACCTGCAGGCAGTGCTCGGGGCGCTGGTCGTCTCAGGCGTCGTGCTGATGCTTCTCAGCTCGGTCGACGCGGGAAACCTGCAGGCGGCAGAGGTCAAGGACGGACGATACTTCGTCTTCGACACGACTCCCCACGCGCGCGGCACGATTGAGGTCTCGCACAGCCGGTACCTGGCCGTCCTCGAGAGCGATCAGCGCAGCATGCTTGCGATCCCAGGCCTGATCCTTGCTGGAGCCGCGTATGTCGTCTTTGCGGCCGGGGAGTTGCGCCGGGCGGATGTCGGGTTCAGATCTTCCTAGCCGGTGCAGGTCTGGAGATTCCATGTTGGGCCACGGATCGCTTGTCACTCGTGCCGACATCGAGTGTCCCTGTCACCTGGAGTGCCTCGACTTCGCCGAGCCATTGACGTCGGCCAGCAGCAGCACCGGCGGTGTGGTGTCATCAACCGCTCGTATTTCTCCGGCCTTCCGTCGTTGGTCGTTCGCAGACACTTCCCCCGCGTCTATTGCGATCGCAGCCCCCGGGGTGGCGAGGAGGGTGTGCACTCCCTTGTGGGCGGGGAGCGCACACCGCAGGGGCTTGCGGAGTGAGCGGGTTCGGCTCACTCCGGAGCGGAGCGGCTCAGCGTCGTCGGCTTCTCCACCAGGGCGGTGACGCCGGCCTGCATCACCATGGATGCCAGGGGGCGCGTGGGCCTGCGGGGGCGTACAAATGTGTTCGGCCGTGACGACATCGGCCCAGCGGTGAACCTCATCCCGGAGCTGACCTCCGTGACCGTCCCTTTCCGGCAGGTCGGGTTCCGGGCAATGGAGCTTGCGCTCTCCGACGTCGACTCGCGGATCGTACCGATCGCCACGAACGTCCTCCTGAGGTAAAGCACACCCCCTCGAAGACCGTGCCGAGTCGTGCGGCGTTGCACCGCCGGTCCGCTCGGGTGGCCCTGTCGGCTGATTGCCCTCGGTCACCCCGATGCCCTCGGGCCCGCAGGTGCCGCGTCAGTGCTGCTCCGTCGCGCGTTCCTGTCAGGACAAGCGTGCTTGTATGTCGTCGGTGGGAGTCCCCACGTCATCTGCCGCTGCGGGGCGGGGGAAGAGGAGATTCTCCAGAGCGTCCATGCCGAAGAGAAACGCCATCATCAGGGCGGGCACAAGGAGAGCGAGCAGAATCACAGGACCTCCCGAGGGATGGTCGGCCTGTGCAGCCGATGGTGCCGCTTTTCAGGATGGAGCCGAATGGCGTAGTGCGCATGTTGTGCACGGTGTCGCCGCTTGTGTTACGTAGGCGATGGCAGCCGGCGATGTCCCAGCACCGTGCCGTGCGCGACCGCGCAGGTCGGCCCCCTACTCAGCCGCACGCCGAGCCGTCACGGACGTGCGAGCGCGGAACACGCTCTCCGGCCGGCCCCTCCCGCGACTGGCCGCACCTACGCCGCATGCCGGCAGTGGACACCTCCGAGCCTGGGCTGACGGCACCCGGATCCGCTCCACGGCCGGTGAAGGACGCTCGTGACGGTGGTCTGCGGCCTCCCTGCCCACGCCCAGGCCGCCGCCGCCGAGACAGTCCGCGACGCTTCCACCCCGCAACGCCGAGGCCAACGAAGGCCGCATCGCCGACCTCGGACTCCAAACGCATCATGGCAGGACGCGCCGGCATCCCCACGGCGTGCCACCGCGTCATGCTGATGGCCCACCCACGCCGCGGCTACGTGGACCGGCCGCCCGCCGCGCCACGGTGCTCTCCGGCTACGAAAATCTTGACAGAGCCACTTTGCGTGAGTACGCCGACGCGGGCGGGGCAATAGGTTCCGGCAAGGTTCCCTCGTACGAAAGTGATGCCTGTTCTCATGGCCGAGACACGAGACGTCGTTGAACTCATTCTCCAGGATCACCGGAGAATGGAAGATCTCTTTCGTCTGATGCGCAGCGTCGAAGCTGACCGGGCAGCCGCCCTGCGGGAGTTCGCCGATCTGCTGATTGCGCACGCGCTGGCGGAAGAGTCGAAGGTGTACCCCGCCCTCAAACGCTACAAGAAGATCGAGGACGAAGAGGTTGAGCACGGCGAGGAGGAGCATGAGGAGGGCAACAAGGCACTCCTCGAACTCTTGGAGGTCGACGAGGTCGGCTCTGAGGAGTGGGACACGAAGCTGGAAGAGCTCGTAGAAGCCGTCACCCACCACGCCGACGAGGAGGAGCGCACCATCCTCAACGGAGCGCGCGAGAACGTCGCCATGGAGCGCCGGGAGGAGCTGGGCGGGGCGTTCCTCGAGGAACGGGAGCGTCAGCTGAAGGCAGGCTGCGGCGCTGTGGACAACGTACGCCGTATCGTCCGCTCCTGACCGAACGCGTATCCGCACCCGGGATCCCGGCGACGTGCTGGTGTAGGAGAAAGCAGGCGCAACGACCGCCCACAGCTCGGCGAAAGCCCTGCGCGATGCTTGGAGCGGGCCTCCAGCGGTGCCCGCGCAGTGTGTCTGACAGGGCGCGGGCCGGTGGGTGGTCGTCGTGCCCGGACAGGACCTCCACCCGGCTCCGATGCAACCCATGCTGTCCGTGGCATCGACATGTCCAGCAGGTCGCACGCCGCGGCCACCCGTCAGGGACCCGGCTCCCGCGCGGCCGAGATAACCGACACGCTGCCGGGCGGGAGCGAAGGTTCACCACGTCGTGGAACCCACACGAGGTCGGCGGGTGACAGGAAACCCCGTCTGCGACGTCCACAGCACGCGGGCGCCAAGGGTGCGACAGGCTGCCGTGCCCGAGAGGGACAACCGGCCAGCCGAGTCAGGGCTTGGGGCGTGAGTGTCGGGAACGATGCCGCATCACCGCTTCAGTGTTTCCGCAGCGTGCTGTGCAGTAGCGTCGCCGTCCGTTCCTGGAGGTGTCCACATACGCTCGGGAGCACGCGGAGCGCATGCATCGCCCCAGCCGTTCGCCCCCTTCCCAGCACAGGACGAAGGCGAGGCCGCCGGCGGTGACGGCCTTGACTCGGGAGAGCACGTCAGCCGAGTCCGGTACGAAGTGAAGATGAGGCTGGAGACCGTCATGGGTGGTCACCCACGGACGGATGGTTGCCTCCACCAGCAAATCGTTGACGGCGGAGCACCGCTCAGCCGAATCCCTCGCGTCGAACACCCACGCCAGGTGATCCCGCCAGCGCCCGAAACCTTCCACATCGGCATCCTCGACCTCCGGGCGACGGATCTCGTGTGCCTCGAGCAGAGCTTGAATGCTCGCCGCGCTCAACTCGGGGAGATTGATCAAATCGGCGGACAGTACCGCCCCCAGGCGGCCGTAATGGTTTTGCTGCACGTGACCTTCTTGGTGTTACGAAGCACGTGACCTTTTTGGGCGTTACGAAGCCCCACGCGCAGCGGACGGGTTTTCCCTGCTCTGTTCACTTACCTGGATCAGCTGAAAGTCGGACCGGGTGATGAACCATCCACTGGTGGTGCACCACAGGTACCGCACCATTCCCTCGGACGTGAAGTGTTCGGATACCGGGCGGCAGGGCTCGGAGGAGAGGCCACAGGAGGGGCACCACCACGATCCACGCCGCACGTCTGAAATTCGTGCCATGTCCGCCAGAGTGTGGTCATGGGTCAAATACATTCAACCATTACATCTGCGACGGGCGCAGAGGGCCGCCCGTGCTGCACCAGACCGGTCTCACGGGAGCTGCGCACGGCGCCGGTCGGCGTCTCGCTGGGGCCGCCCCGGGGGGACCGCAGTTGCCGCGGCGGCGCTCCAGGCATGCTCAGGCACGTGGGTGCGGTGCCAAAACCGCTATGTCGCCGCCGAACCCCACTACCAGCCGTCCGTCGGACGCCATGGTCACGGCGGTTACCTCCGTGGGGAACACCAGATCCGAGCCCACCTGACGGTGGTCGGCCATGTCCCACACCCGTACCGTCCGGTCGTCACCGCCGGTGACGAGGAGGGGACGGCTGCCGACGACGGCCGTGGCGAGGGCCCACACCGGACCGGTGCGGCCGGTCAGTGGCGCACACTTCGTCACTTGCGTGCAGCGCGGCCACGTCCCACCTCTGAACCTGGCCCTCCCAGCCGCCGGTGATGGCGACCAGCCGGCCGCCCACGACGGCGGCGGTCAGCGACACCCGCTGCTGGTTGCCATGGGTGAGGGGTGCGACCAGGCCCTCATACTGCTGCTCAGCCAGACACCATGCTCTGACGCTACTATCGTCGTGCAGGGTGACGGCCTTGGGGGAGCCGTCAACCACGGCCGTCGCCACCGCCACCACGGCGCCGATGCGCCCCGCCGACGGGTCGCTCACGAGGTCGCCCACAGCCTCTCCCGTGACCGGGTCCCACATCAGCAGCCGAGGAACGCTCTGCCTGCCGACAAGGACCACGGACCGACCGTTCACCGCGCTCGTCGCCGCTGCCCACGCCCCACCAGCGAGACTCGCCAGAGGGCGGCCGGCGGCCAGGTCCCACGACCGCACGAGCGCAGACGGGTCAGCGATGACGGCAACGCAACGGCAGTCCACCGTCTCCGTCGCCGCAGCCCACACCGAGCCACGGGAGGTCAAGGGGTACCGAAACCAGGTCCGTCATGACCTGGACGCTACCTCGCTCCCTGACAGGAGACCGGAAAATTCCGCGCCCCTCATCGGATTGCGGTGGAACACAAGAGGGCTGTCCGGGTAGGAACCGCGGTGCCGCCAAGGACGGGTGCTGGATCGACCTCCGTGGCACGAACGTCGGGCCTGGTCACTGGACTTGCGCGACGTGGTCCGATTCTCACCAGAGAGTGTCATGATCGGGCGCATGGGAGTTCTTTTCGGTTATTACGCCGCTGCGGATGATCAGGATGCCGGGCGAGCGGTCGTTCGTACGGACGGCGAACCCAGCGGGACCGGGTACGACCAGTTCGTGGTGAAGGGCGTGGATCCGATCGTCGACCTGTTGACGGTCGAATTCGTCCTGACAGGCCGACCCGCGAGCGTCATCAAGGCCGACCCCCGGCACGGCCACCTGGTAGCCACGGTGGGCGAAGGTGACGTTGTCAGTGTGTCGCTCACCGATGCCTTCCGTGACGAACTCGCGAGCGTCGACCGGGAGTTCCTGAACGATGTCGCACGAAGCTGGGCCAGCTCCGGTCGATTCTCGACACCACCGGACGAGGACCATCTCGCCGACTTTCTCCAGCAGTTGGCTGCCCTCGCGGAGCGAGCCGTCGGCCAGGGCCACGGCTTGTACTGCTGGATATGCCCATAGTCCACACCGGGTCCGACGGGCGACGCCTACGGCGCATCCGGAAGGTCTGACACGGCGTCCTGCGTCCTGCCGGACAGCGACGGCGCTGTGCGGCAGACATTCGCCTCATTGACGCGTTGAGAGTGTTGAGAGTGCTGCCGTGGCCGTGGATCGTACGGAGGAGGTGTGAGCCTGTTAGTGAGGGCGACTCGGTAGGGGAGGGGTTGGGGAGACAGCCTCTCGGGCTCTTCGCTGTCCATGGGCGGCGAAGAGCCCTCCCGTACTTCATGTGATCTTCGCGCCGCGCTGAGGATGTCTTGCTGTTCCCGTCCGGGGCAGGCGTAGGGAGATCCTCGCCCCCTGCATGGAGACCTGTCATGACGACCTCCCGCGAACAGCGGCCCCACGACGGCGGCATGCGTGACGCCGCGGTGGCCCGTCTTGAGCAGGAGAACGCTCAGTTGCGGCAGGCGGTCGACTCTCACGCGACGGTCGACCAGGCCATTGGTGTCCTCGTCGCGGCCCACCGGCTACCGCCGGCCGCAGGGTTTGAATTACTGCGCGAGGTCTCCCAGCACACCAACATCAAGCTGCACACGGTCGCCGAAGCCGTGATCGCCTGGGCGCTGGGGCAGCCGCTGCCGGGGCCGGTGGGCCGGGAGCTGGATGCGGCGGTGCAGCGGCGCCCGCACCGAGCGGAAGCCCCGGACCAGCCCGGGTAGGGGGTGGTCAGGCGTTCAGGACCTGCCGGGCTGCGCGCAGGTTCGCCTCGACCAGCCCGTTCAAACCGCCGTCTCAGTGCGCATCTATAGTCAGGCCACGCGCAGGGGCGCCGCCGCGAGGCCTTGAGCCTCTGGCGCAGCACGCTGGGCGGGATGCCGATGGTGCGTGCGGTGTTGGTGGGTAGCTCTGATGAATACAGAGGCGGTGTAGCCGGAGTGTCCGAGACAGAGGAAGTGCAGTCGGCGTGGGGGCGGATAGTGCACTGGCTTACGGTGAACGCGCCGGCCAGTGCCCAGGCCCTGTGCGGGCCGGCGACGGATGAGGACGTCGAGGGTCTGCGTGCGGCGTTGGGCTTCGAGGTGCCCGACGTGCTTGAGGCGTTGCTGCGGATGAACAACGGCAGCACAGCGAAGGACACCACCCGGAGCCTTCCCAACGGGCGGGTGGTGCCTGTCCGTCACCTGGATGCGGCGATCTTCCCCTACGGAAAGATTCTCCTGGGATGCACAGAGATCGCCACGGAGTACGCCAAATGGCGGCGGACTGAGGAAGAGAACGGCCTCGACGGCTACTGGAGGGCTTCCTGGGTCCCTGTCATCCAGGACTTTGAGGGGCAGTACTACGGATACGCCGTGGATGCTTCTGGGACGTCCGGCTTCCCTGCGCTGGAGTATGGCGAGGGCTCTGTTCCGGTGGCGGCTTCCCCGTCGCTGGCGGCGCTACTGGATTCGTTCGCGGATGCCCTGGAGAGCGGCAGCTGGGGCGGGTGGCCCGCACGGGTGGAGAAGGGGTCGCTCAGGTGGGGCGAGGAGTGACTGCTTGCGGCTGAGGCGTGGATCCGGCTGCCGGAAGGCGCCTGAGCCCGCCCCTGGGGGGCGGGCTCAGGCGGGTGCGCTGTGTCAGGTTCCGGGTGTCAGCTGGTTGCCCTCAGGGTGCACTTGACGGACGTCGAGACGCTGGGCGTTCCGCAGTCCCCGGAGGTGGCGGTGTCGAGCCAGTAGGCGTCCTTGCCCATCAGGCGCATCTTGGTGATGAATCCGCCGAAGGGCGACATGGACTGCTGGTTGTCCGTGTCGGAGATGGCGGAGCGCCCGCAGACCTCGGTCCAGGTGGGAACCGTTCCGTTGAGGTTGTACAGGTGCATCGTGCCGTTGACCTCGGTGGCGTAGGTCTGGATGCAGGCCCGCCCGTTCGGTACTCCGGTGGTGCTGTCGTCGGGGATGGCCGGGTTGAGACCTCCTTCGCTGGTGCTCATGCCGCCGCTGTTGTAGCTGGCGCCGAAGGCGAACTCGTCGCAGTTGAGGATCGAATCGCTGGACCCGTCCAGGGCACTGAGGTCGCCGTTGTCGGCTGCCCACCCGGTCGGGCACATGCGGCCCCGGTTCCTGTCCCTCTGGCTGGTGTCGCTCAGGTAGTAGAGGGGCTGGCCTGTCACCTTGGACCCGGGGTGCTTGGGCGAGAAGGTCTGGATCAGCCAGGCATGCGCGGCGGCCTGGGGATACTTGGCCCCGTTGAAGGTGTAGGTGGGGGCGTAGTTGGAGAAGACGCAGCCTCCGCCTACGGTGACGACGGTGTCGCAGCGGACCGTGTCGAGGTCGGTCGCCCGAGATGTGCTCGCGCTCCACTGGTAGCCGGTGGACTGGTACTGGATGCTGTCGTCCGACGGGTACTCGTCACCGTCGATCTTGACATCCGGGTGGAAGAAGTAGGTCTGTCCGCTGGTGGAGGTGTCCCAGGTGTACGACGAGGTGATGGACGCCTCGTGGGTGTCACCGGCTGTCCACGTGGGAGTTCCCTGCCATGCGCTCATACTTGCCTCGACGGGCCGGCACGGTGATGCGCACAGGTGCTCGTTGATCGCGAGCTGGATCATGGCGAAATCCGGCGGGATATCCTCACCGGCCACGCTGAGGTGTTCGGTGAAGGAGTTGGTGCCGGTCAGTTCGATGGTGCGCTGGAACTGGAACCAGGCGGTGGCCTTCACCTGGCCGTCCACCCGCAGGTAGTAGGGAACGACACGAGTCTCGCACTCGATGGTGCGGGTGGCACGAGCGACGATCTTGCCGTCGTCGCACCAGGGGGCCACACCATGGCTGCTGACGTAGGGCACGACGCTGCCGTCCTGTGCCGGGTTGGAGGCCTCCTCGTTCAGGGCTCCGGTCGCCTCGGTGCTGACCGGCTGGTCGAGCAGGTCGGGATCGGGGCTGTTCTCGTTCGGGTCGGGCAGGGTCAGGTCCACGGGACGGTCGTTGCTGATGCCGTAGTCGCCGGGCACGAAGGCAACAGCGTCCCAGGCGATGTCGTCGTCGCCGGATGCGGTGCCGTAGGAGTTCGAGAGGGTGACCTGCGGGGTGTTGTCGTTGAACCGGTACGCGCCCAGGGAGACCCACTTGTCGGACTCGTTGGCGTCCTGGTCGAGACGGACCTGGGCTTCCCCCCACGCCGTGTTGATCTTGTAGATGGCTTCGTGGGTCTGTGCTCCGGTGTCGGGGACGTGGACGAACACCTCGGCCTGCTTCTCGCTGACCGGGCCGTTCAGCTTCCAGGTTCCCAGGGCCGTCATACGCCCGCTGGTACCGCCCAGATGCGCGTAGTCGCGTGTGTGGGCGTACCAGAAGTGCCCCTCGTAGCCACCCCCGATCTGGTGCAGATCGGCCTTCGCGTCGTACGGCCCCAGCCCCGGACCCGTGGCGTTCGGGTCGGGGTAGAAGGTGAACTGGAACGAACCGTCCGTGGTTGTCGTTCCGCAGTTGCTCCAGGTCTCGGTGCCGGTCGGCACGTCGTCGACGACGAGGGAACCCGCAGGCGCTCCGGAACACACGGGGGTGCCGTACTGGAGGCGGTAGCCGCGACCGGGCTCGCTGATGAGGCTCACGTACTTGATGTGTTCGTTGCCGCAGGTGGAGGAGCAGTCGTTCTTCCAGGTGGCGTTGGAGGCGTTCCACCAGTACTGGGTGTAGCAGCCGGCGTCCGGGCAGTCCGGGGGGCTGGACACGTCGCAGTTGTTGGCCGTGTTGCAGAACGTGTCCAGCGGCGGCTTGATCGCGGAGCGCTCGGCCGTGGTGTTCCACCAGGCGGGGTAGAAGCCGGCGGAGGAGAAGCCGGGGTCGCCCGGCCAGTCCTGGCGGCCGGAGGTCGCGTAGGAGTGCCCGGTGTCGATGGACCAGGCGGACCAGCCCATCACCTTCTCCTCGTAGGGCCAGTTCTGCGGGTGGGCCGCGTCCTGGTTGGCGTCGTGGTCGAGGTCGGTGTCCATGAAGGCGAGCCGGGACGGCGGGTAGACGGGGTTCGCCGGGTTGTTGAACCAGCCCAGGCCCCAGTTGCCGTTGGTTGACTCGTCCGCCTTCTTGTTGAAGCCGAGGTTGTAGTTCCACACGGCGGTGAACCAGTTCTCGGGTTTGGCGGGATCGTCGTTGTTGACAGCGACCGTCTGCCCGGACCCGTGCACCTCGTTCCACTTGTCGGCGAGGATGTACAGCGAGGCGGCGATGTTGGTGGCGTAGTCGATGGCGATGGCCCGCTGCTCGTTGGGATCCCGCGCGGTCTCATGATCCTTCTCGTGACCGGCCATCCGCATGCCGTCGGTGACCTGGCCGACTCCGTATCCGCAGTCGGACTCGTCCCAGTGGATGGTCCAGTAGTCAGAGAGGGATCCGCCGGTCTGATGGCCGTAGAAGCCGTCTACGGCTGCGAGGGGGCTGCCCATCTGGCCGGGGATGGCGCCGGATTCGGCCTGCCACAGGTTGGATTCCTGGGCGAGGATGCCCAGTTCGACCTGAGCGGGGATGCGTCCGCCGGTGTTCAAGGTCGGGGCGGGGAACATGCCCTGCGGGTCGATGGTGCTGATCCCGGTCTGCGAGCGCCAGCCGCCCTGAGTGAGATAGCCCGAACGCAGATTGCCGCGGATGGCCATGTCCACGGCCCATTCGACCTGGTTGGGGGTCGGCTGGAGAGCCTGGGTCTCCACGTCGTTGCGGGGCACGGAACACCAACGGTCCGTGTCGATGGGGTTGTGCTCGATGCTGGGGCTGTCCGCAGCCGTGGTCATCATGCTCATCGTCGTGAGCTGCGGCTTGGTCGAGCCGGTCAGCGATGGCGACGGGGTGCCGCCCGCTGTCGTGGTGGGTTCCGGAGCCGTCTGACTGGTGTTCCTGCCGGTGGCCGCCACCGTGCCGGTGATGGTCAGGACGTGACTGACGGTGCCGTTTTCCTGCTCGGGCGCGGGTTCTTTGGTCTTGGGCGTGGTGAAGTTCTTGCCCGAGTTCTTGATGTGGTCCAGTCCCGCCTTGACGGCAGGGGAGACGACCGGATTGACGGCCAGGCGACCGTGACTGGAGAGATCCGCGTCCGGTGAGACGTTCAGCGCGGTGATGCCGCTGGCCTTGAACCCCTTGGCTGGGGTGGCGTGGCCGGTGAGGAAGACGGCGCCGCCGGCTGCCTGGCGGAGGTTCATCGCCGTGAGCCTGCCGCCGGCGACCGTGGCCGTCTTGCCGTGCGCGTACGTTTTGACGTTCGCCCGGGTGTCGCCGGTCCGGTCCAGGTAGCTGACCGTGCCGTCACCGGCCACACGGATGCCGTAGGGGGCGTGCTTCGCGGCCGCGAGCTCGGTCGTCCTGCCCTTGCGGTCGACGTGGACGAGCCGGTTGCCGGCGGCGGCTATCGCACCGTCCTTGGTGGGCACGGCAGAGGTGATCTCGCCCTTCGCGGTGGTGTCCGCGACGGTGGCGCCCTTCGTGTTCACCGTGACCAGGCGCGTCTTGGTGTCGCGGAGGGCGGTGAAGACGGCGGTATGCGTGGCCGGGTTGCACGTCGGGTCGAAGTAGGCCAGGGAGGAGGTGAAGGGCAGTTTGGTGACGCTGCCGTCATCGAGGTTCACGATCGCCGTGAAGGCGCCGCCCTGCATCAGGTCGGGCTTGTTGGTGAATGTGCGCGGAGCGTAGACGACGGCCGCGTGGTGGTCGTCCATGACGCACTGGTTGCCGATCCAGGTGTCGGCCGGCAGCTGGGGCTCGCTCAGGACTGCGGCGGTCCTCCAGGCGTAGGCGTTCTTGCTGTCGGCGACCAGGAGATGGAGGCCGTCACTGTCGGCGGCGGCGGTCACGGCCCGGTCGGTCGCCGTCCTCCACCCGTGGCCGAGGGTCTTGTCAGGGCTCTTCACACCTCGCCCGGCAGCGCTGTGGGAAGGCGTGGACTCTGGCTTGGGGGCGGGTTGGGCGGATGCGGGCTGAATCCGTATGAGCCCTGTGAGGGCCGCGGTGACGGCGAGGACCGTCACCGCGTGTCTTCTGCAGCCGGATATCAACTGTCTTCCTCATCTCTCTTCTGGACACGGGCGATACGGGCGTCAATGGTGCGCTGGAGGCAGGGGATCCGGGATACGGCTGGAGCGTGCCGCATCCAAACCGGTCTCGTTCTCCGTGGGTTGATGTACACCAGGAGACTCTGTCCAGGGCTATGTCACGCGCGCCTGCACATGGATGTCGTTAGTGCCGGTGTCCCGGCGGCCGGCGGTCCGTCACTGGTCTTCGTTTCTATTCTCGGTCGACGAGGGGAGTGAAATCATCGACGTAAATCTTCGGCACCTGCGGAACCGGACCCATTTCTTTGGATCCGATCAGCGCGTCATCCCGTCCGGTTTTGCCCGGAGGGACATCCTGCAGCCAGAACCGGTTGTACGCGGTCCAGCCCTCACCGTCAGCGATGCTGATCTGGACCGAGTACGTCGCATCCCGCTCGTAGGTATTGGCTACCTCGATCTCGGTCCGCACACCGCTGCTTTCCGGTGTGGCACGAACGGTCAGGTCTCCGTACTCCAGAACACGCGTACGGCCTTCGGAGTGCACCGAAGCCACAGGCGATGGACGCACCTCCGGACTGCTCTGCTCAGCGCTCGGAGTCACCGGCCGCTGCGACGCGTGGGGCCTGTCAACGGCGCCGTCCGTGCACGCGGTGGACAGCACACACGCCGCGATCAGCCACAGTGCCCGAACCATCCACGATCCGGGCACTACTCCGACAGCCTTCACTGGGCGGATACCGCCATCTGCCTGCGCGCCGCGGCGATTTCCCTGCCGTGCTGCTCCTTGATGCCGGTCAGCTGGCTCCTGTTGTCGGCGATCTGCTTGTTCTGGATCGCGGACTCCACACCGAACCACGTCTTCACCAGGTCCGTCTGCTTCTTGCAGTCGATGTCGTCGACCGCCAGAGAGATGGACTCCCGCGACGGCTTCCCGTCGTTGCTGACACCCTGATCCATCGCCTTGTAGGGATCGGCAAGTCCCTTGTGTCCCTTGCCGTCCATGCACGAAGACCACGCGGCGATGGCCTTGATGACCTTGTCGTCCTTCATCGACTGCACCAGGCTGTCCCCGGCGAGCTGCGCCACGAAGGTCGGGTCGGCCTCCTTCACGCCGAGTTGGTCCTTAGACCAGCCGATGCAGCCGCCCGTCTTCAACTTCTTCCCGTTGTACTCGGCTCGAGCGGGCTTGGTGCCCTGGCCGGGGACGGCGACCGGTTCTCCCGCCCTGACTCCGGTGGGGGCCTTGGGCGGTTCGGGCTTGGTGTGGCCGGTCAGGACCTCGACCTCGACCCCGGACAGATCACGCATGGTCTGCGTGGTGTGCTCCTGCAGTGCCGGAGGGAGTTCGTAGCCGTACTTCTCGGCCTCGGCCCGGTCGGAAATGCCGTAACGGCGTTCGATGTTGGCGTCGTTGTCACTGGGAGGCGGGTTGGCGCCCGCCCGCGGCAGCGTCAGGTCGATGCCGTAGTCCTTCATACAGGACTGCTGGAGATCGTTGGCGGCCTGCTCGACGGTGACCTGGTCCTCGTAGGAGGCCATGTACGCCTCCAGTGGAAGGGTCAGATCCTTGGTCAGCCCACTGGTGGGAACTCTCTTGGGCCAGTTTTCCTTGTTCACGATCGGTCTGCCGTCGGCCGCGTTCTTCGTGATGTCCGGACTCGTGCCGGAGGAGCAGGCACTGACCAGTAGTGCTGAAGTGGTCAAGGCTACGGCGGCGGCTGTCCGCTTGATGTGCTTCACGGCGGTTCCTTCTTATGCGAAGTGGGAGGACGCGTTGTTGTTCTTCAGGGCGGAGATCAGGTCGGTGATGTTGCAGTCTCCGTAAGGGCCGTTCTTCGCGAAGTACTGAGACGTGCCGCCGTAGCCGGAGTTGTAGTAGACGCGGTAGTTGTCGTTCTCGGCGCAGTTCTGCACGGACGCCGCATTGTTCTTCATGTACTGGCCGTTGCCATTGCCGCCGTTGCCGAAGACGTACCGGTAGGTCGTCAGCGACGACCCCTGGTACTCGCTGGTGCCCCAGTGGTCGGACACGTCGCCGTAGAACGTCGTGAAGGCCGACTTGTAGTAGCCGTCCTGGACGGCGATGTCCTTCGAGTTGTAGAACAGCCACAGATCACCGTACGAGCAGCTGATCCACGGAACGTCACAGTTGTCGCTGACGGTGTACTCCGCCGCGTTCGCCGGGCCGGCGGTCGCCATCACGGCCGCCACTGCCGCGAATGACGTAGCGCAGGCGGCTGTCTTCCTCTTCAAGCGGATACTTCTCATCACGTCTCCATCGGTAGATCATTTGCGCGAAACGGACCCTCGCACCAGCTGAGTGTCATGGCCGTGTTCTTTGCTTGATCGGGACCTCTGAGGAGGAACCTTGACCTGCCTGCGCAGCTTCTGATGGCTGCCCTTGATGATCACGATGCAGAGGGACAGCGGCTGGAGGCCGGTGATCCCGTCGGTCTTCTCTCGACGCCCGGACGGGCCAGGACCTAGCTGGTGGCTGCCCCAGCGCGGCGGCATTCCGTGCACGGATTGCCGGGCTGCTTCACATTCCCCGCAGAGGTCGGGGCGTTAGAGGTCTGAGTTCGGCCAGCCCCGCGCGGGTCGCCGGGTGCCGAACGCCTCAAAGGGTGCGCAGCGTGGCCTCAATCGCCTCCACGATGCCGTTGTGGGCTGCTGGCTCCACCCGATGGACTCTGCCTACGGGGACCGGGGCCTGCTCCGCGACGCGGTCCAACGCCAGTACGAAGATCTTGTCGGCGGTGAGGAACACGTCGCAGTCCGGCAGGTAGGAGGCGTGTAGTACACCAAGGGGGTTTCCGTCGGTGACCTTCAAATCCATCCGTACGGTGTCTGCCGCCCATCGGAGCCAGTTGTGCGGCTTCTCCCACGGAGCTTGCTGTGGTGCGACATTCTGAGGGTCGGGTCTCGGGGGGAGACTGCATGGCTCAGGGGCCGGTGTCGCGGCAAGAACTTATCCGCCGGCGGCGCAGAGGAGGGTTCGTCGGGCGGCGGCGTGAGCTGGCGGTGTTCCGGGAGAACCTCGTCCGCACCCCGGAAAGTGACGCATGTCAGTTCCTCTTCCGCGTTGAGGTGTTGAGACTTCCTTCAGAAGGGAGCGGGCGCTGGGTGGGGGTCCGTCGATAAGGATGTCGGGGCGCTGGCCTGGGCCGGCCGACAGGGGGTGGCAAGGGTGTGGCAGACGCAGGGCCGCGAGGTTCCTCTGGAGTGGTTGTCCGGGCAACACTCAGGCCCGGCCTGAGGTCTTCACGCCGTATGCCCACACCAGCAGTGGCGCGGGCATACGGCATAAACGGATGTATACGGGGCAGTCAGCCGGTGATCCTGCCGAACAGGTGGTTGGCGGGAGCGTCCGGGTCGTTGCCGTAGAAGAACTCCGTGACCGCTTGGTGGAATTCGGCGCGGTCAAGAGCACCGGAGGCGTCCCGATCCAAAGCGGCGAAGACCGTGGCGCAGTCCTCGCCGGGAACGCCGGCGACCGAGTTGAACATCTGCTGGAACTCCGCCTGGTCGATCTTGCCGTCTCCGTTGAGATCGACGAGGTCGAAGAAGCAGTTGGTCACCGGCTCGATCTGTTCCGGGTACAGGGCGGCGTCGGTCAGGACCCGCCTGAACCCTTCGGTCATTTCCCGCAGATCGACCTTCCCGTCCCCGTCCTGATCCATCGGGGCGATCACGTTCGTCCAGAACCCGTCCATCCCCTCGGTGAGCAGGCGGGAGGTCGGGGAGTCCGGCGCGGTGCCGCGGGCGGCGATGTAGCGCTCGCTCATCATGCGGACGTCCTGCTGGGTGATGAAGCCGTCGCCGTCGACGTCGGCGCCCCTGAACCACTGGCCGTACTTGAGGTCTTGAAGTGCAGTCACGATTGCGCACAGTATTCATGTCGTCACGCAAGAGCAAACGGCAAGGGGAGAGCCTATCGCCGGCCAGAATCAGCCTGCTACGCGCTTGACCATGGCGGACACGGAAACCAGCCCGAAGAATCAGGAAGCCTTCGTGTCAATGTTCGAGGGTTGGTGGTGTAAAGGCGAGCACATCAGGGAGGGGACCGCCGTACAGCTCGACCTCGACCAGCGCACTGAGAGCACTTGGTCCTTGGGACAGGCGCGAGCACGGCCGATCCGCCGTGAGGACGTTCGGATTGCCGTGGCGGTCCATTGTTCCGCTCAGGCCTGGCTGGACCGGATCCCACCACGCTCCCGTGGACAGTTGTACGACGCCTGGCATGACGTCGTCCGACAGGACTGCGCCCGCCAGACAGCTGCCTCGGTCGTTGTAGAGGCGGACGATCATGCCGCTCTCGATGCCGCGCGACGCGGCGTCCAGCCGATTGATCGTCACGGGCTCACGGCCACGGATCTTTGAATTGAGGCTGTGGCCGCCATTGTCGTACTGGCTGTGCAGGCGCGAGGCGGGCTGATTTGAGATCAGATGCAGCGGGAATCGGTCCGACAGATCGGCGCGAAGCCATTCCGCTGGTTCATACCACGTCGGATGCCCGGCGCAGTCGTCGTAGCCGAACGAGTCGATCTCCTCGGAGAAGATCTCGATCCTGCCCGACGGCGTCGGCAGGGGGAAACGCCGCGGATCTGAGCGGAGCGCCTCGAAGCTGCCGGGAAACGGTCCGGTCAATGCCGGTAGCTCAGCGGTGGAGCTTCGCCAGAAGTCGTCGAAGCCCGGCAAGGCGGCATTGTCGCCGAGTTCGGCCCTCGTCTGCTCGTAAAGGTGTCGAACCCATTCGAGCTCGGAGCGCGACTCTGTGAACTCCTGGTCGTATCCGAGCCGGGAGGCCAATGCGGCGAAGATGTGGTGGTCGGTGCGCGACTCGCCCTCCGGCTCGCGGACTCTCGGCATCGCGACCAGGTGGGGATCCGAGAATCCGGCGGCGAAGTCGTCGCGCTCCAAGCTGGTGGCGACGGGGAGGACGATGTCCGCGAACTTTGCCGTGGTGTTCCACCAGGCTTCGTGAACCACCACCGTGTCAGGGGTCTGCCAGGCTCGGGTCAACCGATGCAGGTCTTGGTGGTGGTGGAACGGGTTGCCTCCGCACCAGTAGATCAGGCGAAGCTCGGGCAGCGTGAGGCGCCGGCCGTCGTAGTCGATGGTCTTCCCCGGATGCAGCAGGGTGTCGGCGATCCTAGCGACCGGGATGAAGTCGGGAACGGGGTTGGAAACCTTGGGAATCGTCGCCACGGAGGGACGACCTCTGGCAACGCCGGTCGCGTCCATCGTCGCGTAGCCTGCGCCCCAGCCACATCCAGGCCGGCCCATCGAGCCCGTCATGGCGGCCAGCACGACGGACATCCAGATCGGTTGTTCACCGTGGTCTGCCCGTTGTACCGCGTAGTTGACCATGATGAGCGAACGCTGCGTGGTGAGACGGCGTGCGAGATCGGTGAGCGCGTCGCGACTTATGCCCGTGATCTCCGCTGCCCAGGCAACGTCCTTGGTGACGCCATCGAGCTCGCCGACCAGGTAGGAAGCGAAGCGGTCAAACCCGACGCAGCACCGGCGTAGGAAGTCCTCATCGTGCCACCCGTTGACCAGCATCGTGTGGGCGATGCCGAGCATCGCGGCGGTGTCGGTGTTGGGGACAACGGGCAGCCACTCGGCGTCGAGGAAGCCGGCGACGTCACTGCGGATGGGACTGACATTCACGAACCGCACCCCGGCCTCACGGCACTGGCGCTGCAGGCCCTGCGTCTGATGCCTGGCCAGCCCACCAGGGTTGATCTGGCTGTTCTTGAGGGCCAGCCCTCCAAACGCCACCACGAGCTCGCAGTTCTCTGCGATCTCGTCCCACATCGGCATCCGGGACTGGTAGCTCCACGGATGCCCACCGATCACATGAGGGAGGATGACCTCCAAAGCCGCTGTGCTGTACGTGTTGCGAGAGTCGGTATATCCCCCGCCCAACGCCAGGAACCGGTGGAGTTGCCCCTGAGCGTTGTGGAACCCGCCCGCACTCGCCCATCCATAGGATCCGCCAAATACCGCGCTGTCTCCGTGCTGTGAACGCACTCGACGCAGTTCATCACTGACCAGCGTGATCGCGTCGTCCCAGCTCACCTCCACGAAGGCGTCCGCGCCTCTGGCCGTGTCGTGGGCGCGCGGCAAGCCGTTCAGCCAGCCCTTGCGCACGGCGGGCCGCAACACGCGAGCGCTATCGTCGGTGGCTGTCACCATTCCGGGGCCGATAGGCGACGGCGCGGGGTCATCGCCCCTCGGCTCAATCCGCACCAGCCGACCGGAATCGACCACCGCGATAAAACTTCCCCAGTGCGTCGCAACCGACATACGCCGCTCCACCATGCACCAACTCCCCCTGAAGTCCCTGCTCTCGCACAGCGGCTGCGACGTCGCAGGGTCACCATTCCAGCCGACGGTCCGCCGGACGGAGAATTCCCCTGTGGCCTGCTGCCCAACCTCGTCGGTGTCGCGACGGTCACTGGCCGCACAGAAGCCCCGACCGCAACTACTCACCAACGAGCCCATCACCGGTGAGGAAAAAGCGCGCAGATCGCGCCGGAAGTCCTGACCACCGGGGTGTTGACGACGGCGCATGTGCGTGCGGGCGCCCGGGTCGTCGGGGTGAATGTTGCACGGTGTGGCGCTGGCTGGATGCGGCGCGGACGGAGGGCCGCGGGGACGCGGTGCCGCTCGAGCGCAGGCGGCGGGCCCGGCTGGTGTTGTCCGAGCAGGCGCGGGAGGTGCTGGCGCGGGCGGGAACGTGGCGGCGCTGTACCGGCATCTCAAGGAGGCCGGGGGCGACGTGCCCTCGCTGGCGTCGTTGCACCGGGTGGTGCGCCGGGACTTGGAGGCCGGCAGGGTCCTGCCGGACCGCGCGGTGGTGCGGCAGGAGCGCGAAGAGCAGCAAACGCGGGAGGCTCAGGCTGACCTTGTCCGGGCCGGGCCGGGCCGCGTGAGGGTGGTGCGGAGAAGACGTCCGCTCCCCCGCGTCTCGTACCAGAGGCGACCGGGCGCGTGCCGGTGGGCGGGCGCACAGTCCGGCGCAGCTCGTTGTGCGGCTGTCAGCGTGGGCTTGCTCCGCTTTATCTGAGGGATCGCCGTCGAGTTCCAGGCTCGGTTGGGCTTTCCTCCCCCTCTCGACGTTAGATCAGCCCCCGCACCCGCTACGCCTTCCGCGCGGACGTCCAGCCTTGGCGGCGGAGGCCTTCGAAGCCGTCCAGGAGGAGGTCCAGGGCGAATTCGAACTCGAACTGGTCGTCGCAGCCGCCACCGACCGTGGAACTCCCGTCGTGTGCGGCCGTCGCGGCCAGCTCCGCGATGTGCGGGTAGTGCGCCGCCAGCCCGGGGTCCGGCGGGCCGGAGGGGCCTGAGGCGTCGAACAGTTCCTGGCTGAAGCCGAGCAGGCGGCTGCCCATCGCGTGCATGACGTGATGCGTAAGGTCGGCGGAGAGGCCGCCGTCCCGGAAGCTCCCGGCCATCGAGTCCAGGTACGCCAGCACGGCCGGGGTGGGGCCGGTCCGCGACTCGATGACCCGGGCCGCCCAGGGGTGGCACAGCAGGACCCGCCGGGCCGAGAGGATCCGCCCGCGGACCACGCGTTGCCAGTCGGGGCCCGTAGCCGGCGGGTCGATCTCGCCGACCACGGTGTCGACCATGCCGTCGAGCAGCTCCTCCTTGTTGGCCACGTGCTTGTAGAGGGCCATCGGTACGACGTCCAGCTCCTGCGCGAGCCTGCGCATGCTGAGCGCGTCGATGCCGGTGGCGTCGGCGAGCGCGACGGCGGCGCGCAGGACGCGGTCCCTGTTCAGGGGGATCCGATGCGTGTGTGCGGCTTCCTGCCGGGTCATTCCGGTTCGGCCCTTTCCCTCCTCGACAGCACCCTCTCCTTGACCAGTGTACGCCGTACACCTATGCTCGCCACGAGGTGTACGGCGTACACCACCGTCGATTGAGGGGTACCGAGAAGATGAGTCCGGACCGGAGAACCGCGGTGGCCGCCGGGTCGCTGTTCCTGCTGACCGAAGTCGCCGCGATAGCCGGGGCCGTTCTGTACCGCCCCCTGCTGGGAGCGGCGGACGGTCGGCTCGCGCAGGGCGTCGACACGCGGGCGCTGCTCGGGGTGCTCTGCGAGGTGGTGCTGGTGGTGGCGGTGGCCGGTACCGGGGCGGCGCTGTTCCCCGTCCTGCGGCGCCACGGCGAGGGGCTCGCGTTCGGGTACGCCTTCGGGCGGCTGCTGGAGGCGGCCGTCATCGCCCTCGGGATCGTCGCCGTCCTGGCGCTCGTCACCCTGCGGCGGGACGCGGGGGCGGGGGCAGGCGCAGGCGCCGACGTCGCGCTGGTGGCCGTGCACGACTGGACGTTCCTGCTCGGGCCCAACATCGCCCTCGGCCTGAACACCGTCCTGCTTGCCTACCTGGCGTACCGCGCACGGCTCGTGCCGCGCTTCATCGCCGTGCTCGGACTGGTTGGCGGGCCGCTGATCTGCGCCTCGGCCGTAGCCGTGATGTTCGGGGCCTACGCGCAGCTCTCCGTGGCGGGGTCGGCCGCCGCGCTCCCGGTGTTCGCCTGGGAGCTGGGGCTGGCCGGGTGGCTGATCGTCAGGGGGTTCGGGCCCGGCTCAGGCGCCGCGTCCCGGGCAGACAGAGAGGTGGCTGATCCGGCAGGTGTCCGTCGGTGAGGTCGGCCCGAGCTTCACGGCGGAGCCGTCCGGGGCGACCCACCTTCGACGCCCTCAGCGTTCGCTGGACTCGATGCCCTTGCGGGCGCTACGCACTCCTATTCGCTTGCCACGTAGCCATCGTCGTAGGCCGGGTCGGTCGTACGCCTTGTCGGCGTGTAGGCGCTGGGGGTCGTGTCTCGTTCGGTGGCCCGTCACCATGGGCTTCAGTCCTTCGCTGCCGTGGGTGTTGCCAGCCGAGATGCCGACGAGGAGGGGCAGCCCGTTCGCGTCCGACAAGACGTGCATCTTCGAACCCGGCTGCCCCCGGTCCACGGGGCTCGGGCCTGTGTGTTCGCCCCCTTTTTTTAGCCCTGACGTGGGCGGTGTCGAGGATGACGCGGGTGAGGTCGATGAGGCTTACACGGCCGTCTCGGCCGGTCCCACGGCTGGGTCAGCCCGGCTTGACCGCCAGCGTCGCAAAATAGTTCGACATGTATTGAGCGGATGCGTTGGATTGGTGCGGCGCTTCCGCGAAGCCGGTGAGGACGAACCCCGCGGCGAGTTGCCCGCCGATCTGGTCGGTGAGGGTGTGGCTGTATTCAAGAGGGGCATCCGCGCCGAACTTCGTGGCGCGTTCCTCGGCGGAGTACTGCGTGACATCGCTGTAGGGCAGCTTGTGCACGACGATCAGCTCGCCGCGCTCGTCGAGCGCCTCGTGGTCGAACAAGTACGCATCAGGGTTGAGGAAGCCCGCGAGCAGCGTTCCGCCCGGTCGCAGGACGCGGAAGCACTCACGCCACACCGGTGCCAAGTCTGGCACGAATAGATTGGAGACCGGATGGAATACGACGTCGAATGTTGCGTCGCCGAAGGCGCTGAGGTCGCGCATGTCGCCCAGGACGGTGCGCAGCTCGAGTCCGTCGCGCGCCGCCACCATCTGGTCCTGGCCGAGCTGGCGGGGTGAGTTGTCGAATACGGTGACCCGCGCCCCTGCGGCGGCGAGGATCGGACCCTGCTGGCCACCGCCGGAGGCCAGGCACAACACGTCCTTGCCGGTCAGGTCCGTCGGCAGCCAGGAGCGGTCGACTGGCTCACGCCCGATGAGAACAATCGACCAGTCGCCCATGCGGGCGCGTCCGACATCCTCAGCACTCACCGGCCTCGACCACTCGTTGCCCTCTTGGACACACTTGTCCCAGGCTGCCCGATTGTGGGCAACTGGGTCGACAACAATGTCCTGCACGTTGAACTCCCTGCTACAGACAAGCGGACACCTGCGGTACTGACAGTTCGGTGCCGCTAGCCAACACGATTGCAGGGCGCGGGCTCAACGAAATTAGCGGGCATCGAGGTGTCCACGGGCTCGACGGGTGGTCGCGCAGCGGGTGCGTAAGCGCTGGTTGCCGGGGTTGCGGAAGCCGTAGGCGTCGCGGGCGATGGTCGCGATGACCCGGTTGGTGCCTTCGGAGCCGGCGTTGGCGATCCCAGTGTGCAGGAACGCAAGGATCTCTGGCCGCCATGTCTCGACGGTTGTTGCTAGGCGCTGCAGTTCGGGAAGGTCGGCGTCGGCGCATGGGCGGTAGAACCGGTACACCAGATCGCGGACCTGTTCCCGGTCCGGGCAGGTCCGGGCGGTGGCAAGCAGGTCCAGGAGGTCTTCCTTGGCGTTCCACGCAACGGTGATCGGCGCGCCGATCACCCTGGGCAGATTGGACAGCTCGGCTCTCGACGGCTTCATAGCCGGCACCGGCCTGAGCCTCGACACCCCAACATCACCCTGACGAGCCGAAGTCGTTACTCGCGGCGGCAGCCACCATGCCCAAGCGATCACTCACCGTGCCCGGCGCGCCAAGCGGCTCGCGAATACGCGACACCTCAACATGCGAGCCCACCAGTCCCAAGGCCGAATACTGCGACTCTCGAATACCGACACTTCACCAGTGCCTCTACCCGGGCGACGACCCGGCGGAGCTCATCCCCGCATCCCGCGCGCCGTCCACACGCATGGCGTCTTCTTGGTGCGTTTATTCGAACCGCTTCACAGCTGAGCCAGGCGGTCCGCTCTGCCCGGCTGGGTTGCCGCCCAGGCTGCGGCGGCCAAGGGGCGGTGTACGTCGGCCCGTCGGATGCAGACGCCGATGGTGAGCCGATCTGGTACGGATGGGGCGGTCACCTGGCGAAGTCTGGCGCGGAGTCCGCTGTGTTGCAGGACAAGATCGGGGACGATGCCCGTGCCGTAGCCCAGAGCGACAAGGGTGAGCAGCGCTTCATGGCCGTCGGTCTCGGCAGCGATGTGGGGATGGATACCCAGGTCTCGGAACCACTGGTCTGCGGCAGCGCGCACGAGTCCCTGCCGTGGCAGGACGAAGGGCTCCGCCGCGGTGGTGAACTCCTCGTCGGCCAACGCGGAACCGGCCTGGACGAGGACGAGCGGGGTCTGTGTGATCTGCCGGGCGAGCACGGTGGCGGGTATCCGGGCTGGGAGGGCTGCGACGGCAAGGTCGGTCTCGCCCTGGTCGAGCAGGGCAAGGGCGGCTGCGGCGTCGCCGGTACGTAAGGAGATACTCACGCGCGGGTGCGCGTCGCGCAGGGGGGTAAGCAGGTCGGGCAGGATGGTGTGGCATGCGGTGACGGAGGCGAACACCCGCAGATGTCCGCTGAGGTCGTCGTCTGCTGCACCGTCGCTGTGGTAGCGGGTCCATAGGTCCAGGGCTTCGGCCGCGTATTGGCGGAAGGCGCGGCCGTGCGTGGTCAGGCATACCCCGTGAGGGCCGCGGTCGAGGAGGCGATGTCCGGTGGCGGCCTCAAGTCGCTGCACGGTCCGGGACAGCGTGGCAGGGCTGACGTGGCAGTCAGCCGCGGTGCGGGTGAAGCTGAGCGTCTCCGCGAGGTGGAGGAAGAGCCGGTACTGGTCGTGGTCCTGCACCTTTCACCTTTCGCAATGCCGCGGTGCGTAAGTTGCCGTTGCCGTAAGTCCTGTGGGCAGCCTACAAACGGGGCATGCCACGAAGCGACACCACACATCCCCGTCCTGTCTGGTACTTCTCCGAATATGCGCCGGTCGGCATCGACTTGGGCAGCAAAGCCGCAGTCGCTGCCTACGACCGCAACCAGGGCACTGACCCGCAAGCTGACGACGCGCTGCTGGACCGCTTGGGCGTCAGCGAAGGCACCCAACTGGTCGATCTCGCGTGCGGTACCGGGTCACTGGCTGTCCAGGCCGCACGGCGCGGGGCCGTCGCGCATGGTGTGGATGTCTCCGAGGAAATGCTGGCCTTCGCCAAGGCGCGGGCTGATCGGTTCGGTGTTGCGCCGCAATGGCACCACGCCGGCTTTCTCGACTACGCCCACCAAGGCCCTCTCGCCGACGTGGTGACCACGAAGTCGGCCCTGCACCAGCTCCCGGACTTCTGGAAGCAGCAGGCCCTGCTCAACGCAGCCGGGATGCTCCGTCGTGGCGGGGTCTTCTACCTGTGGGACGTGATCTTCAGTTTCGAGCCCTCCAGCGCAGAGACACACCTGCAACAGTGGATCGATGCAGCAGGCCGCCCGGACGGCGAGGGCTTCACCGAGGCCGACTTCGAAGCCCATGTCCGCGAGGAGTTCTCCTCCTACGCCTGGATCGTCGAGGGCATGCTGCAACGCGCCGGGTTCGACATAGTCTCCCGCGCCTTTCCTCGTCCCACTCATGCAGAGTTCTGCTGCCGCCGCCGGTAGCGGCTCAGCACGGTGGATGGGCTTGTGTGCAGAGCCGGTGCCCTCGGTCGCCGGGTGACGGTCACGGCGTCGACTTCGTCTTCCGGCCGCAGCCGACGATCTACCTCGTGTGGGCGCTGGGGGATGAGGAGACCCGGCGGGTGATCGAGGCCGCGCACGAGCGGGCGATCGAGTGAGGTCTGCGAGGCGCTGGGGCTGGCGACCGAGCCGCGCACCGTCACCCCCGGGCGCCGGCCGGTCATGGAGATCGCCGGGGTGCCGCACGAGCTGATCCGCTGGACCGCCCGGCGCAGCGACCAGATCGCCGCCTGCCTCGCGGACCTGGAGCACGAGTACGTCACCGCCGTTGACGACGACGGCGAGCTGAAGCCGGCTGCGTCCCGGGCCCCGCGCCAGGACGCGGGGAAGGGGGAAGTACCCCGCATCCCGCCGCAGTACGAGCGAGCTGTCCTCGCCGGTGCCGTGGTGCGGGAGCAGCTGCGCACCACCACCGCCACCCGCGTGCTGCGGGGCCGGGCGCACGACGTCGTCGCGCACCAGCAGGCGGCGATGCCCGAGCAACTGCTCGCGCCCCCGGCCGCCGCCCCCGAGCACGACGACCGGGACCCGGAGACCGGACCCCCGGAGGCGATCGACCTGACGGCGCTGCGGGCCCTGAAGGAGTCGCGCACGGACGTGGAAGCCCTCGACCTCACCGCCGAACGGCTACGCCACCTCCGGGACGCCTTCACCGTGGCACGCCCACCCCGGGCACCGGGCGCTCCTGGCACTCGCAGCCCCCCCAACGCCACTTCGGACACCGTTCCCCCTCTGCTGTCCCCGCCGACCGTCGGACCGTAAGCAGCCCTGGTTGAAGCCCTCGGCACCTGCATCAGCGGCCGAGGGCTTCACCATGAGGGTCGGGCGGGTGCGGCAGTCGCCGCCCGGCAGCGACTTCGCGGCCGGTGACCTTGTCGCCGGGGCGTGGTGCGCCGCCCGGACCCCGAGCCGTGCGGGGCCTGCGCTCGCGGAGAGTTCGACGTGCCGCCGCAACGGCCGCTACACCGAACGCGGCATCTGGGAAGTCGACGGCTTCGGCGCGCAGTTGCTCTTGCTGCCCCGTGGGAAGACCGCTTCGGTGAGCACCATCAGGCCACCGCCATCAGGCATTTCGGTGACGGTGTGTCCGAGTTGGACCAGCAGCCCTGCTACTGCGGCCTGCACGATCACCCTCATGCTGTCGTCGCTTGCTGCATGGCCTGCCTGGTCACGGCTGAGCGCGGTGAACCCGTCCGAGGCCGTCCAGCTGACCAGAGCGCCTGCGGACACCTCGGTCACCCGCAGTCCCGGAACCCGGCTGTCCACGTCGCCGAGCACCTGGAAGCTGGCCTGGACCAGGCAAGAGCTCACCTGGGTAACGAGTTCAGCCGGGGTGCACGACACGCAGATCGCCTGCCCACGCGAAGCACGATCATGCCACCGAGCTGCAAGGCGCCTGTTCGGACGGCGGGCAGGACGCGGGGGACCGGGGCGACGGCGACCGGCGGGCCGCTGGGTGGCCCGCCGTACACGCTGACGGCTCCCCTCCTGCGAACAGGGAAGGGAGCCGTCCAGGTGGGTCCGGAGGCGCTATGCCTTCAGCGGGTCGCGTGACGGTGCGAATGCCGGTTGCCTGTGACGAGGCGGTAAAGGGCGAGCAGGATGACGGACCCGGCGATTGCGGCGATCCAGGTGGAGAGGTCGAAGAACCCGTCGATGGAGTCGACGCCGAAGATGACCTTGCCGAAGATCTGCCCTGGCCAACTGCCCGATCCGGTCGGCTCTGGCCTTCGCCGGCAGTGAGCCGGTGGGCCGAGGCCCGGGATGCTGCCTGTGGCCTCCTGGCCGAGGTGCAGGCCGTTCACGGGCTCCCGGTGACGGAGCGTGCGATGGGCGTGGTGGCGCTGGTGGTCAGCGAAGCGACGTGAGCCGGTGGGCAAGCGCATCAGCTGCCATCGTGCTGGCCGACGATCCCGGCGGGCTGCCTGATGTGAGGGGACCGGGCTGCCGGTATTGGTTACTGGGCCGTGGAGTGCTTGCGGTGGGGGTCCAGCCGGAAGTCGGGACAGTCGCGGTTTTGGCATGCTCCCGGGCCCCACACGGGGACGAATACGCCGAGGGTCTTGTGGCGGTGGACCGCGGCCGGTGTGGGCTTCTTGCAGGTCGGACATGCGTACGATTCAGACTTGCGTTTCACTTTGACCATTTTTTTACGATATGCCCGTATCGACGTGTCGGGAAGTGCCCCGTCTTCTCGCTGGCCTGAGTGCCGGCCGGTTTCAGTGTCCGGGCCTGATGAACCGGTGGGGGGCTCGGGCCCCTCCGCCACAGGTGGTGAGCCGGGCTGCTCGGTGGCTTTCGCGGCGCCGTTCTGTGCGTCGGTCTGTTCGGGAGTGCCTGCCGGGGCGGGTCGTCTGATGCTGAGCAGCACGGAACCGGCCAGGACGATGACGATGACTGCGAGGCTGATCGGTGAGGGTATTTCCGGGATGCTGGGGCTGATCATCTTGTGGGATGCCTGGAGGATGAGCTTGAGACCGATGAAGGCCAGGATGATCGCGAGGCCCTTGTTGAGGTAGTGGAAGCGGTCCAGGAGGCCGGCGAGCATGAAGTAGAGGGCCCGCAGGCCGAGGATGGCGAACGCGTTGCTGGTGTAGACGATGAAGGCGTCATCGCTGACCGCGAGGACGGCCGGGACACTGTCGACGGCGAAGATCAGGTCGGCGGCCTCGATCGCGGCGACCACCGCGAGCAGCGGGGTCGCCATCCGTTGGCCGGCCTCTTTGACGAAGAACTTCGCCCCGGCGTACTCGTCCCGCACGGGGATGATCTTGCGGAGCATCCGTACGGCGAAGCTCTTTCCCGGGTCGAAGCTCTCCTGTTCGTCCTTGAGGAGCTTGTAGGTGCTGTAGAAGAGGACCGCCGCGAAGGCGAACAGCACCGCGGTGAAGCGGCTGACCACGGCCACGCCGAGGGAGAGGAAGATCCCGCGGAAGACGAGCGCGCCGATGACGCCGAAGAACAGCACGCGGTGCTGGTAGGCGCGGGGCACCTTGAAATACGCGAAGATCACGGCGAAGACGAAGAGGTTGTCGACCGACAGGCTTTTCTCCAGCAGCCAGGCTGTCGTGTACTCGGTGCCGGCCGTGGCGCCGAGGACGAGGAAGACAACCGCGCCGAACATCAGGGCGAGGCTCACCCACAGGCCGCTCCAGGCGGCTGCCTCCTTGAACAGGATGACGTGCGCGGTGCGGTGGGACAGCAGGTCTACCGCCAGCGACACGATCACCGTCGCGGCGAACGCCCCCCACAGCCAGAGCGGGACCTCAAGCACGCCGAACACCTTCACCACGGCCGGCGCGAAATGCGTCGGCCCCTATACAGGAGTGTCCGCCATGGCGCCCCCGGGAGCATGCGGAGCGGGCGAGAACCTGTCACACCCTCTGTCCGTCATCTACTTCGCGAACCGCGCCCTGCCCCACCTGCCGGTCTTGGGCATCATCTGGCTCGGGTAGCCACCCGTGACAACGCCCGAGGCCTGGCCGGGTCCGACGGGCGTTAAAAGTCCAGGGACGTACCGTGACCCAGCCGCCCCGAAGCAGCTTTACTGTTCCTTTACTATGGGGTGGGGGACAATCCCTCTCCCGACGAAGACGTTCCGCCCCCGGTGCCGGGGGCGGCTGAGTAGATGAAGGAGTGGCAGACCCTCAATGGGTGAGCCTCCCAGTACGAGCCGTGCCATACCCCGCCCGACAGAGAGCTGCGAATCGGGGGTGGCACGGTGACCGAGATCCTGCTGCTCCTGCTCGCTCTGGCGCTGACGCTCGCGTGCGCGGTATTCGTCGCGGCGGAGTTTTCCCTGACCACTGTCGAGCGCGCTGACCTCGAGCGCGCAGCTGAGGCTGGTGAGCGTGGCGCCGACAGTGCGCTGAAGGCGGTCAAGCGGCTGACCTTCCAGCTTTCCGGTGCCCAGCTGGGCATCACTGTGACCTCGCTGGTGATCGGTATGCTCGCCGAGCCGTCTCTGGCCGCGCTGCTGCGCGGTCCGCTGACCACGATCGGTCTCGCGGGCGCGGCCTCCACAATCGCCACCGTCCTCGGCGTCGCCGTCTCCACCGTGGTGCTGATGGTTGTCGGTGAGCTGGTGCCGAAGAACTGGGCTATCTCCCGGCCGCTGGCCGTGGCCAAGGTCGTCGCCACCCCGCAGCGCAGCTTCACGGCCGTGTTCGGACCCTTCATCGAGCACCTGAACAACACCGCCAACCGTTTCGTACGCCGCCTCGGCCTGGAGCCGGCCGAAGAGCTCGCCCACGCCCGCAGCCCGCAGGAGCTGGTGGCGCTGGTCCGGCACTCCGCCGCCCAGGGCGCGCTGGAGAAGGACTCCGCCGAGCTGTTCGTGCGCACCCTTCACCTGGGTGAGCTGACGGCCGAGAACGTCATGACCCCGCGGGTGGACGTCAAGGCCCTCGAAGCCCACGCCAGCGCCGCGGACGCGGTCGACCTCACGCACGCCACCGGCCTGTCCCGCTTCCCCGTCTACCGCGACAGCCTCGACGAGATCATCGGCACCGTCCACATCCGCGACGTCCTCGCCCTGGACGAGGACAAGCGCGACGGCACACAGGTCACCGACCTGATGACGCCGCCGCTGCTGGTGCCCGACAGCCTGCCCGTCGACACCCTCCTGGGCAGGCTGCGCACGGCGCGCACCATGGCCGTGGTCATCGACGAATACGGCGGCACCGCCGGCGTCGCCACCGCCGAGGACATCATCGAAGAGGTCGTCGGCGAGGTCCGCGACGAACACGACCCCCAAGAGGCCCCCGACCTGCTCCCGCGGCCCGACACTGACGACGGCCGGCCCGTCTGGGAGGCCGACGGCAGCGTCCGCACCGATGAGCTCGCCGAGATCGGCCTGAGCGCCGAGGACGGCCCGTACGAAACCCTCGCTGGTTTGACCGCCACCCTCCTTGAGCGCATCCCGAAGCCTGGAGACACCGTGCACTTCGACGGATGGGACATCACCGTCCTCGACGTCGACCACCATCGCGCCGACCGCCTCACCCTCACCGCCCCCGCCGCGGACCGTGCCGAGCAGGAGAGTGCCCGATGACCACCATTCAACTGCTCATCGGCGCCCTGACCCTGCTGACCAACGCCTTCTTCGTCGGCGCCGAATTCGCCCTGATCTCGGTACGCCGCAGCCAGATCGAACCCAAGGCCCAGGCCGGCAACAAGCGCGCCAGGACCGCACTGTGGGGGGTGGAGCACCTGTCGGCGATGATGGCCACCGCCCAGCTGGGCATCACCGTCTCCTCCCTCGTGCTCGGCGCCGTGGCCGAGCCGGCCATCGCCCACCTGTTGGAACCGCCCTTCCACGCCATCGGGGTGCCCGAGGGGCTGATCCACCCGATCGCCTTTGTCATCGCCCTGACGCTCGCGACGTACCTGCACATGCTCTTCGGCGAGATGGTCCCCAAGAACATCGCCCTGGCCGCCCCGGTGCCCACGGCACTGTTCCTCGGCCCGCCGCTGGTCGCCCTCACCCGCGCGCTCAGGCCGTTCATCTTTGGCATCAACGCCTTCGCCAACACCCTGCTGCGCCTGCTGAAGGTCGAGCCCAAGGACGAAGTCGCCGCCGTCTACACCGACGACGAACTCGCCCGCCTCGTCGCCGACTCCAGTCAGGCCGGCCTCCTCGATCCCGCCGACGCCGACCGCCTGCACGACGCCCTGGAGCTGGGCACCCGCCCGGTCGGCGAGGTCCTGGTGCCGCTGGCCCGGATGAGCACGGTCGACCAGCGCGTCACTCCCGCCCAGCTGGAGAAGGCCGCGACAGGTGCCGGCTACTCCCGGATGCCCGTCGTCGGCCCCGGGGGCACGATCATGGGCTACCTGCACATCAAGGACGCCATCGGCGTGCCCGAACGGCACAAGCCCTTCCCCCGCACCGCACTGCATCCCGTGACCCGCGTGCAGATCGACACCCCGCTCGACGACGCCCTCACCGCGATGCGGGCAGGCGGCACCCACCTCGCCGCCGTCACCGGCGACAAGGGCACCGTGATCGGCTTCGTCACCATGGAAGACGTCCTGACCGAACTCGTCGGCCCCACACTCGCATGACCGGCTCAGCCCAGACGCGGGGGGATGTCGGCGTCGTCCGCCGCGGGCATCCCCGCAGGAGGGAGCCGGTGCGATGTCGGGGGTACGGGCTGAGCTGAGCATGGGTGTCGACGTGGCCCTCCGGGTCTTCCTCCAGGAACGTCGACGCCCCTTGCACAGGCCGCCTGATCACCCCGTTACGCGGCAGGCGCGGCAAGGCGTTGCTCAGCCTTCCCGTGGTTCGACTGGGCCAGCCGCCTGGGCACCTGCACCCTTAGGTGCCGCGAGCACGATCAGGACTGCAGCGGCAGCGATACAGCCGAAGCTGACGCTCGTGCAGGCCATAACCGTCTCGTAGGAGGCGTCCGCGATCCACCGGTCGCCCACACCCCCCACGCCACCCGGTCGGCCCTCTACCTACTGTGCGCCGACGACACCGTCGATCTCGCCGACGCTCTCGCGCGTCGGGTCTGGAGCTCCCGGCCCAGCGAGGGCAGGGACGATCGCAGGGCCGAGCACAGGGAAACGGAGGATCTGCTACGCCGCTTCACCCATCAGCTCCGGCAAGAGATAGCCAGGACATAGTCTCAGCTGGTTGTTTGCGCCGGTTCTGGCCGAGGAGATGACGCTGTCCTTGAGGACCTTCAGTCCCGTGCGGCTTCTCGGGAGTCGGGCTGGCCGCTCCGGCGGGAGGCCCGGCGGGTGATGCGCCTGATCATGATGGTGATGGCGGCCCAACTGATCAGTGAGTGGGTGTTCTTGAACCCGTAGCCCTGTCTGACTCCAGTTGACAAGATCAACCCATGAGTCAGCACTCGGTGTCCTTGGACAAGATCGCGTTTGATGACTGGCGGGCCATTCACTCGTGGGCCTGTCTCCCAGAGGCTTGTCGTTTCCAGCCTTGGGGACCGAACACTGAGGACCAGACACGCGATTTCGTGAAGGCCGCAGTCGAGGCTTGGTCGAGCACACCCCAGCAGAGGTTCGCCCATGTAGCGCGCTTCGGGGACGACGTTGTTGGTGTGGGCGAGCTGCATGTCCGCAGTCACACGCAGCGCCAGGGCGAGATCTCCTACATCGTGCATCCTCGGGTATGGGGGCAAGGCGTTGGCACAGGAATCGGGCGCCAGCTTCTGCAACGCGGCTTCGTTGAGTTGGGGCTTCATCGAATCTTCGCCACCTGTGACCCGCGGAATCTCGGCTCCGCCCGAGTGCTGGCCAAGCTCGGTATGACGTACGAGGGGCGACTTCGACACACGGCATGGATACGGGACGGCTGGCGGGACTCCCTGACGTTCAGCATTCTCGAAGAGGAATGGCGTGCTGAAGACTCGGAGTGATGCCGGCGTAGAGACGGTCGGTTCACGAAGTGGAGCCGCGCTTCTTGGCCCAGTTGTCGGTGCCGGGGGCTCTTGCGGGTGAGGCGTCGGGTCATCGTGGTGATGAGTGCCCAGTTCAGGTGTGCTTCGAATTGCTGGGGCAGACGTTCGTAGTCGCGTGCGTTGCGGCGTGCGTTCATGTACCAACCGATCGATCCCGGTTCGCCGCGGTCGGTCGGATTCGGTCCGGTCAGCGATCCTTGGTCGGCTGGGACAGCACAGCCTTCCACCCCGGCCCCGTTCGGCTTCAGTACCCACCCACGGGACCAGACCAACCCACTCACGAGGCATCCGGCCCAGACCGAGGTATGTGACTTCCCCACCAACTGAGACGACCTCGTGGTGGGTGAGGATCCATCGTTTGACGCTGGCCTCGGCGGTGAGCTGGACGACGGTGAGGGCTCCGGTGGAGCGGGTCGACGTGCCGGCCAGGAGGCGTTGTATTGCCGCGTGGATGGCGTCGCGTTCGGCTGTGCGGTCGATGCTCATGGCGGGAGCTTCTGGTGGTTGTCTTGGCCACGGAGCCTGCACCTGTTGAGTGACTCACCAATCCGGCGCGTCGCAGCTGGCACGCTGTGTCCATGGGCATGGAGGCGCTCAGCGCAGATGACTACGAGTCGGTGCACCGGGCAAGCCGAGGCTTGGCCGCGCGGTACGGGATGGTGACGCTCAACGCCATGATGGAGGCGTGGGAGGAGTTGGTGGAGGATGTCGAAGAGGGGTTCGACGTCGAACTCATCTGGGAGTACGCGGACATGCTTCGTTGCCGTCGCTGGCTAGCGGAGGCATGGCCCGTGTTCACTGACAGGATTCGGGCCGCGCGGCAAGCGGAGCTCGACGCGCTGGATGCCCGCTTCGAACTGGCTACCGTGCCCCTGTACGGCCAGGCGGACAGTGCGCCATGGCACTCCCGGCGACCGCGGCTGATCGTAGGTGACCCTCCGCTGGAACTGCCCGGATCCTGGTCCCTGTGACACGTCTGGGAGCGGAGGGTCGGCATCCCACGGCGCAGTGGCCACGACCCGGCGGGTGTTTGGTTTACGGCTGCGCGGCTCGCCGTGCCGGTCGGCACCCGGCCTGCCCGCGGCTATGGACAGGCCGGGGCCATTCAAGAGGCGACTGAGGCAGGGGCATTCAGCAGCGAGCTGGGGAGATAGGCGGACTCGATCTGCAGGTCCCAGCCGTGCACCCGCACGGCGAGCACGGCCAGGGCGATCGTGCCCACGGGCAGCAGGCTCCTTGGCGCAGGGTCCTCGCGGGCGCCCGCACGGTGCTCCACAAGCCGTTCGTGCAGCGCGTGCTCGAAGGCGCCCTGGTCATCTCGGAGCAGGATGCGCAGCAGCCGCTGGTCGGGGCTCGTCGCGCCGGCCGCGTCCAGAGCCAGGGCCGCGTCCAGCCGCTCGTCTACGGAGGGCTTGCACAGCGTCACCTTTGGCCAGTCGCGCGGCAGGTGGCCCTGGGCGGGGGCCAGGTAGCCGCAGAGGGCGTCCATGTGCGCGAGGTCGGCCGGTTGGGAGATCGAGCCCCGCTGCGCGTGGGGGAGGTTCTCGTGCAGCATCGGAGCGTAGTCCTTTCGAAGCAACAGCCCGATCACCCGCTCCCAGTCCCACACCAGGCCGCTGGCCACGCAGAGGTTGAAGGCTTCAACCCAGGTGCGAGCGGTGACCGTGTCGGTCGCGTCCCGCATCTCGTCGAAGTCCTTCTCCTCGCTGCTGAAGCGCGTACGTGTCAGGGGGAAGGGGATCTCCCAGTCACCGTTCGGGCAGCAGCCAAGCTCCAGCACACCGAAGAGGCACTCGGCCGCCGTCGTCAGCGCGAGCCGGGTGCGTTCGTCCTCCAGACTGGGATCCTGCACGCTGCGTGCGGCAACGTGATCCAACAGCTCGTAGCCGAGCTCCGACAACATCTCGCGCATCGGGTACTCGTTGTAGTAGACGTCCTCGAAACGGCGCTGAACACGGTCCGCCATGTCCCCGAAGGCCTGCTCCAAGCGCTGCTGGTTCACTGCGTGGCGCGTCACGTTGCTTATCCCCATCCATTCATTCTGTCAGCCGACACCGACAACGCGGCCCTGGAGGACTGGTGACAGCCCCGTTGGTGCCGTCGGAGCAAGGGGGGAGAGAAGTAGGCGACGCTGCCGGTGACGACGGGCACGAAGCCCAGGTGCGCGAGCGCGACGGTGGTGAGGAACGGTCCGCACGCAGTGGGTCCCGGGGCCGGATTCGACCTGCGAGGTGACGGTCATCCGGTGCTTTGCTGTGCTCGCGCGTTCGCCGCGGGAGTCTGCGGAGACGACGTGTGCCTTCACCCCGCAGTCGGCTGACCGTCTTCCGCTTCCCTCTGCACACCCCAGGTCGCGCGGGGGTGATGGCCGGTCGCCCCGATTAGGATGTGCCGCGCTTTGGGGATGGGACTGTCGAGGGGGAGTGACGGAGTGGTGACGACGGCTGCCGCGTTGGTTCTGCGAGGAAAGAGACGTTCGGCGCTCCGCCTGGATGGTCAGGTGGTGGTACTGCGGAGGTCCGCCGAGGAGCTCCGCATACCGGTGGAAGCGATGGCGGAGGTACGGGCGGAGGGACGTGCCGTCGAGATCGAACTGCTGGGCGGAGCCGAACCGGTGGTCTACCGTGTCGAGGGGATTTCCGAGGCGGGCGCTGCCGCGTTCGGGCAGTCGGTCGGTCGGTTGCTGCCGACGCCCGACGGTGACGCAGAGGCCGTGGACGGCCTGTCGCTGGTGGACGTGCGTGCGCTGCCCGGCTGGAACAGGGGGTGGTTCTCCGGGCGCAGACCGGTCGCCGCGGTGGGCGCCCTGGTCTATGCCGGGCTGGTGGCGGCCGTGGGCGTGGCTGGGGGCGGGGAACAGGTGGCTGCACTGCTCGGCGGTTCGGTCGCGCTGTACGCCGGGTGTTTCATGATCTACGCCGGGGGCCGGGCGAACGTGGCGGACTGGCGGCTGAAACGGCACGGCATCACCGTCGTGGCCCAGTTCTCGCACTACACCAACAAGTGGCGGGTGTACACCTACACGACGGCCACCGGCCAGAGCTACACGTACCAGACATCCGGCAGTGGCACGGACCCGATCGAGATCATCTACGATCCCGCGCGGCCCGGCGACGCAAGGGTGGGCGTCAGCGTCCTGGACACACTGATCATCATCCTTCTCCTCGCGCTCCCGGGCTCGGTGGCGGTGGTGGGCATCTTCCTCGTCGGTCACTCGGTCGCCGCGCTGTGGGGCGGCGCGTGACAGCCATGCTGTCGAGCTACTACTGAGACTCGAGGTTGAGGTGACGTCAGAAGTCTGGCCGCGTTGGTTGCCGTATCTCGGAAACCGTCCGGTCCCCGTACGCGCTGCCGTTATCCCGGCGGCGTTTGGCACACTCGCCTGCAGGGCGGCGTCGGCGGCCTGGGCGCCGCATACTGAGGCGGTGACACACGTGAATGGCGACGATGCCACAGCGGTCCTGCTCGCGGAGTACGCCGCAGGGACCCGGGACTTCATCGGCCGGAAGTGGCGTGACCTGCGTCTTGGCCAGTGCGACTTGTCGGGAGCGAGGTTTACCGACTGCGAGTTCCTCAACTGCATTTTCGCGCTGGCGCAGTTTAAAGAGTGCGTCTTCCAGACCTGTCGCTTGCAGCAACTCAACGCTATCGGGGCTTCGTTTGAAGGAACCGTCTTCCGTGACTGCGAGATCCGTGAGGCGGCGTTCGGTGAGGCGGACTTCTTCCGCGCGTCCTTCATGGACTGCACGTCGGCCGGCAACTACCGCGAGGCGTTCTTTGTCCAAGCCACATTCAAGCAGACAGTGTTCGAGGGATCGGTGTTCCAGGGGACGATCTTCGGCTTGAACACCTTCGAAGAGGTCAGTTTCGTCGTTCCGACATTGAACGACATCAAGATGGCCGGCCCCAGCAGCATCGATCTGAAGACCGTGTCCGACTCCCTGCTTCTCAACAACCTGGCTCTCGGCCAATCAGTCAACTCGCCAGGGAACGAGGAGGTCGTGCTGGACCTGAGGCGCGCGCTACGAGGCCTGGAGCGGTTCTTCCTCGCAGCCGGGGTCGAACCGGAGACCGTCCGCGCGCATGCCAAGGGCTCCTCCTTCCAGCAATCCGTGACCCATCCCACGGCCTTCCTCAGCTACAGCACGCATGACGAGGAGTTCGTTGCGCGTCTGCACCGCTACCTGGAGAGCTTTGGCGTAGATGCCTGGTTCGCGCCGCACGACATGCAGGGCGGACAGACGATCTTGGAGCAGCTCACGGAGCAGGTTCAGCGGCGCAGCAAGGTCATCCTGGTTCTGTCGGAGGCCAGCATGGCCAGCCACTGGGTCGCCACCGAGATCCTCCGCGCCAGGAACGCTGAGCAGCAGACAGGAGCCCGGAAACTTTTCCCCATTCGCCTGGTCGGCATGGACAAGCTCCGTGCCTGGGAACTATTCGACGCCGACACCGGGCAAGACGTCGCGCGCAGGATTCGCGAGTACTTCATTCCGGACTTCTCGCAGGTGCAGGACGATCTCCACTTCAGCCAAGCGGTGACCCGGCTGATCCACGACCTGCGGGCGTCGAGCTGACACCGGAGTCTGGCGGTTCTGCTCGGCGACTGCGGGGGCGAAATCGGCGTGTTCCAGGATGAGCTTCACGAAACAGTTCCTTCTGTGGAGTTCAGCCGACGGCGTCCTTGCCTTCGGAACCATATGTCGAGACACGTGCCCGGCTCACACCGAAAGCCGAGCAGCACCACGCCTCTTGGGTTCGAACTCGGCGTGCCTCTCTCGCGCGCACTCCCAGCTCTGCAGCAAGCACGTCCATGAGATCGCCTCGCATGCCCTGAGGGGAGCGCTGCCCCTTGCCGGCGTTTCCGGCCGTCAGTTGAATATGTCCAGGAGGTCCGGCCACGAGCCTGAGTCGCCGCCGGGACGGGGCCGCATCGGGAGCGGATCCGGGTAGGTCTCCGCCGCGGCCCTTGCGCGGACGATGTCGGGACCGCCGCACGCCGCGACCGCGAAGGCGCCGAAAACCTTGGCGAACGCGGCCGGGTCGCGGAATTCCACGCCGAACGCTCGGCCGTCCCGCAGCGGCACCCACACCACCCGGTCGAACCGTGTCCATTCCAGCACAGGCTGGTCGTCCGCGGTTGACCGCCCTTCCAGCCACAGCCGCGCCACGTGCAGCAGGTTCACCTTTTCCATCGGCAACCGCTTGCGCCGCACCCGCAGTTCACGCGTCGTCAGCTCGACGCGCTGGTCCTTCTTCGGGTACCAGACGACACCGATCCCGAACGGCACCCACAGCAGGATCCCGATCATCGGCCAGACCAGAGCGTCGCCCCACGACCGGAGCAGCCCGCCGTCCAGCAGGTACAGGGCCCCGAAGACCAGAACCCACTTCGCCGTCATCCGCCAGAATCCGCTGCCCTGCCGGTACAGGACCCGTCGCTTCCCCGTCATCACCATGCCCGCACGCTATCCGCCGCGCCGCAGCTCACCGTAGGCGCCCCTCGTCGCCGCCGGGAGCGGGTGGCGTCACCGACGGCACCCGTCAATACGCCTCGCCCTTATCCGCGGGCGTGCTGACCGTTGGCCTCCTCAGCGCCAGCCTCGCGGTGCGCCGTCAGCATCACCGCCCGGCCGCCCACCGGCCCGGGGCCCGCGCGGCCGAGCCGTGTTCGTCGGCGAGTTGCTCGCTCGCTCGCTCAAGTACACGTCCGGCGACGCCGAGTTCGTCGCGCTCGTCCCGCACCTCCGCCGGCTGGTTGGCCAGCTCTTCTCCGCGTTCGTCCAGTTCCGCACGGCGCGCGGTGATCCGTTCCGGCAGCTCGGGGTCGAGCATGGACAGGATCGTAGGGGCGACCGAACCGCAGCGAGCATGAACCGGACGGTCAACTCCCCGCTTCTGCTGCCGGCCGCTTGTCCAGGAACTGCTTCGCCACCTCGACTGCCTCCCTGTTGAGTTCCTCGAGGGAGACTCCCCAGCTCTCCTCCCAGCCGTCCAGGTTGTGCGCGCTACGGACAAGCGGTTCCAGCTCTTCGGGGTAGTTGAGGTCGTAGGCGACGTCTGCCCGGATGAGGTGGGTGCCGGTGGCGGGATCCAGGGTTCCGTCGGCGATCTGGCCAGCGACCCAGTAGGCCATCGCCCATTTTGCGGCCCGAGGATCAGTGGGCGGATGGAAGAGCAGTCCCAGTTCCTCCAGTACCTGGTCGAAGAGGGCCGGCGCTTCGGGCTCCTCGCTCCGGAGGAGGCCGGCCAGCATCGCGAGGGAGGGACTCTCAACCCCGGCAATGAGCGCGTCGAGCCCTGCCTGGATGAGCCGGTCGGACCCGACGTGCCTACCGAAGGCCCGCTCGCGCGCGATGTGGCTGAGCTGCTTGAGGGCGTCATCGAGGGTCATCAGAGTCTTCTCGGCCGGCGTCTGGGAAATGAAGGCTCGCACATCCGCCGACGCTGCTGCATCGCGTTTCTCTTCGACCCGACCGACCCACTGACAGACGATCTACTTCTCAGGCTGCCTCCCACGACCAGCATGAGTACCCCGAGAACCGGTCACCTCAGCCATGGAAATTGGTCGGCGCGACCGCCAGCCACCGACCACCGCCAGCCTGGCTCAGGGGAAACGCATGGACCCGGCGGCCAGAATGGGCACACACGCCTTCTCTCGTTTGTCGGGAAGAAGATGCCTGAGCGAGGTGGACACCAGCAACGACTGCGTGCAGACCTACGCCTTCGCATCGCGACGGGCGACTGGAGGCTGTACGGCGACATCCGTAGCGCTGCTCCGACGTGGAAGGAAACCTGCGGATGCTGCGGCACCCAGTCGACGCAGCCGCGCGGGAACGTTCTCCTCGGCATCGAAGTACCGTCTGCTGGACAAGGACGAGTACTGGGTGGCCTTCCCTGAGTTCGCGCACTGCGACGCGTCGAGGGCGACCGTGTCATGCACCGTTCCGAGGCCGTGACCGGCTGGTAGGACACGACGCGGACTGGGGCGGGAGGGCCGCACCCTCCCGCCGCAGTCGCACCCCTAATACCAGGAGAAGACATTGAACGACGGCATCACGTGGCTGGCCGACGCCTGGCTCGGAGACGCCCCTATCCTGTTCGTCACCTTCGCACGTGGCATCAGCCCACGCGACCTCGCTGTCCGGCTTGGTGCCCGGCCTGGGGAAGTACTCGACCCGATCACCTTCGTTGAGGCCGAGCGGTTGACGTTCAAGGACCGGGAATCAGCCCGGGTAGCCCGCTTCGGTGAATGCGCGGGCTGGTCATATGCGGTGGAGCAGGGCTGGCCCTCCAAGGCTTGGTGGGCTCACCCCGACGTCTCCGCAGGCGGGGTTGAAGTCCTGCACCTGACGCCGAAGCCGGACGACCCACCCAGGGAGTGCTGGTACTACCGTGACGGACAAACGGTCGGTCGCTTCGACATCGGCGACACCCCGGACGAGGGCATGGCGTTCCTGCTCCCGGCGTTCGAGGAAGTCGGACTCCTCGATGATGACTTGAGCGAGGAGTTCGACTCGTTGCGTGCGACATTGACCGCCTTGCAGCAGCACTTCGGGCTGTCACTGCCGCGCCAGCAAATCCTGAACGGCCGGCTGCCCGCAGCGGTGACAGCAGCCGTGCCGCCAGAAAACCTGGGGGACTGACGAGCAGGTCATGAGCGAACGCCGCACAATCCGCAGCCGAGTCCGCACCGCCATGGTGGGCATCAAGCCTTCAGGCATCCAGGATGCGTTCGCCAACCTGCTGACCATCAAGCCGGTGGACGTCTCGTGAGCGCGGGATGCGTACATGACGCCCTACCAGGTCGACCTCACGTCGAGCATGACCGCTTCCTTGGGACCCGACCTGTTCGGCTTGAAGAGAAGCAGCATGGACCAGCGTTCGCCGCCGTCCAAGTGCCAGCGGTCGACTGGCCGCAGCAGCGGGGCCGCATCCAGCACGTCGGCCAGTCGGGGTGTTGGTCGGGGTCGGCGTAGCGGACCGCATACCGCTCTACCCCGGGCCGCATGAGCCAGCTGATGGCACCGAGAACGAGGCACGATTCCTGGACCGCTCGCGGACGCGGTCGTGGACGGTCGAAGTACGCGTCAGCTGCCCCGAAGACCGACCGCCAGCGTCAGTTCGAGGACCCGGTGTGGCGACGCGAGATCCGGGAACAGCTCCCGCAGCTGCGACATGCGGTACCGGACTGTCTGGGGATGGACGAACAAAGCCGCCGCCACCTCGTCCCGCCTGCCCTGGTGCAGCAGCCACGCCCGCAACGTCTCCTCCAGCCGCCGTGCGGTCGCGACAGGCAAGGTCCGCAACGGTGCGAGAGCTCGGGCACGCAGGTCTGCGAACGCGTCCACGTCGGCGCTCAGCACCAGCTCGGGCAGGTGGTCCTCGGTGTCGCGGATATCAGAGGAGAGGGAGCGCGCGCGTACGGCTCGTGCGTACGAGGCGGACGCTCGAGTCCATGGCCGGGCCGGGCCGACCACGGCGGTGCGGTCGGTCAGCTGCCGCAAGAGACGTGATCGGTCGGCATCGGGGACGAGCAACACACCGATGGCGTCCGGCAGATCGTCGAGGACGAGGGTGCTCGGGTCGAGCGCGCGGTAGGCAGGCCGGGCCTGGGCGGCGGGCAGTAGGACGGCGGTCAGGGAAACCGGAGGCTGCCACCCCGCCCGTTGAACAGAGGCCCGCAGCACGTCCGGGCTCGCGCCGGCGAGGAGGTCGCGGGCCAGGTGTTCCAGGTGGCGCTCGTGGTCCCTGCCCCGGGCGGCCAGTTCGTCGGCGTGGCCCGCGGCGCTCGCGGCGGAGAGCTCGTCGATGTAGGCGAAGGTCAGCTCGGCGAACTTGGCGACCTCGGCGGCGGGCAGACCTGCGGGTACGGCACCGGCTGCCAGGCATCGCCAGGCCACGCGGGCGCCGACGCGGTAGGCGCTGAGCAGGGCGTCCATCGAACGGCCGTCGCGCACCTCGCCGCGGCCCAACTCGTAGGCCGCGTCACCGGCGTCGCCGCCTGTGGCGTTCCCGCTCGCGAGGTCCAGGTAGTGCCCCAGGGCGGTGCGGACGGCTCGGCGGATGGTGGCGCCCATGTGGCCCGAAAGGGCGTTGGCGTAGGGAGGGACCTCGTCGATGATCGCCTGGACGACCTCGTCGGCGGTGGTCTTCAGTGCGGCCCGCAGCGCGGTGACCGTCGTCTCGTCCAGGGCCAGTTCGCTGGCCCTCCGGATTGCATGGCTCATGTTTTGTTCCCTGTGAACAATTCAGCCGACCAGATTTACGTCCTGCGGTCAGGACTTTACGCCTTGAGGCACAGCAAGCTGGAGTCATGACGAGTGCAGCCCTCCGCAGTAGGGCGTGGAAACTGCTGGAGATGGTCACGACACCGTTGCTGCCGTCGGACTACCTCGACCTGGTCAGCCCGCTGCGTGCGGGCGCTGACCTGCGTGGGCGCATCGAGGCCGTGCACCCCGAGACGGGTGACGCCGCGACCATCGTGATCAGGCCGGGACGGGGCTGGCGCGGCCACACGGCCGGTCAGTACGTGCGGATCGGCGTCGACGTCGACGGGGTGCGCCTGTGGCGTGCCTACTCGGTCACCTCACCGGCAAACCGCCGGGACGGCCGGGTCACGATCACCGTGAAGGCGATCCCGGACGGCAAGGTCAGCAACCACCTGGTCCGCAGGGCGAAACCGGGCACGCTGATCCAGCTTGACCAGGCGACCGGTGACTTCGTGCTGCCGGAGGCCAGGCCCGCCAAGGTGCTCTACCTGACGGCCGGCAGCGGCATCACGCCCGTGATGGGCATGCTGCGCGACACCGAGTTCGACGACGTCGTCATGGTCCACTGCGCGCCACAGCCGCAAGACGTGATCTTCCGCAACGAACTGCACGACCTGGTCGCGGACAAGAAGCTGCAGCTCACCGAGGTGCACACCGACACCGACGGCATGCTCGACATCGCCCGTCTCGACGAACTCGTGCCCGACTGGGCCGAGCGCGAGACCTGGGCTTGCGGGCCCGCGGGCCTGCTCGACGCCGCCGAAGAGCACTGGAGCGAGCACGGCGTACAAGAGCGCCTGCACACCGAACGCTTCCGCCCCAGCATCGTCGTCGCCGGTGACGGCGGCGAGGTCACGTTCAGCGCCACCGGCACGACCGTCGACGCGGACGGCGCCACGCCGTTGCTGGACGTCGGCGAGGAGGCCGGCGTGCTCATGCCCTCCGGGTGCCGCATGGGCATCTGCTTCGGCTGCGTCACGCCGCTCAAGGCCGGCGCCGTCCGCGACCTGCGTACCGGCGAGATCACCGAGGCCGAGCCGGGCGTCCTCATCCAGACCTGCGTGTCCGCCGCTGCGGGCCCCTGCGACATCGAACGGTAGGAGCACCTTGACCGCCATCGACCCCACCGCCCACCTGACCGCGGAGCAGATCGAGGAGCTCGGCCGCGAGTTGGACGCGATCCGCGACGAGGTGATCGCCGGCCGCGGCGAGAAAGACGCCGCCTACATCCGTAAGGTCATCTCGGCGCAGCGCAAGCTCGAGCTGGTCAGCAGGGGCGTGCTGCTGTTCTCGATCTTCCCGCCCGCGTGGCTGGTCGGCACCGCCGGTCTGTCCGTGGCGAAGATCATGGACAACATGGAGATCGGCCACAACATCCTGCACGGCCAGTGGGACTGGATGCGGGACCCGAAGATCCACTCCACCACCTGGGAGTGGGATCACGTCTCGCCGTCCGAGCAGTGGCGGCACTCGCACAACGAGCTGCACCACACGTACACCAACGTGATCGGCAAGGACAACGACCTCGGCTACGGCATCATGCGCGTCGACGAGGACCAGAAGTGGCACCCGTTCCACCTCGGCCAGCCGCTGTGGAACTTCATCAACGCCTGCTTCTTCGAGTACGGCATCGCAGCGTACGACCTGGAGCTCGGCAAGAATCTGCACAAGCGCCGCCGCAAGAACCCGGAGTTCCGCGCGCGGGCCAAGGCCGTGGGCCGCAAGATCCGCAAGCAGGTGCTCAAGGACTACGTGATCCACCCGCTGCTGTCGGGCCCGTCGTTCCTCCCCACGCTCGCCGCCACGTTCACCGCGAACCTGGTCCGCAACATCTGGTCCCACTCGGTGATCATGTGCGGGCACTTCCCCGAGGGTGTTCAGGTCTTCGAGCGCCGGTCGATCAAGGGCGAGACGCGCGGCCAGTGGTACCTGCGCCAGATGATGGGCTCGGCGAACATCAGCGGCAGCAAGGCCATGCACTTCATGACCGGCAACCTCTCGCACCAGATCGAGCACCACCTGTTCCCGGACCTGCCGAGCAACCGGTACGCCGAGGTCGCGGTGAAGGTGCGCGCGCTGTTCGAGAAGTACGAGCTGGAGTACGTCACCGGGCCGCTGCCCAAGCAGGTGTTCTCCGCGTGGCACAAGGTCTTCCGGCTCTCGCTGCCGAACAAGAAGCCCAAGATCAAGACGCCGGACCGCGAGCAGGAGCTCGTCGCGGCCTGATTCCCGGTATTGGTTCTGGTGATCGGCAAGGCCAGGGTGGGCCGCCGCTGGAAAACAGTCATAGGCGTCAGCTGTGGCCGAAGGCCGCCGCGGTGGCCACGTACGAGAGCGATGTGCTCGTCGAGGTCACCGAACGCAGGCTGCTGACCAGGAACTTGCGGACCGTCAACGCCCTGACGGACCCGACGGTCCTCGAGCCGGTGATCGCCGCTGTGACCGCGGGCTCAAAGGGGCGGGCACAGTGTCGCCAGTCGGGCGCCTGTCCATGTGTGAGTGGGGCTGCCGCATGGACAGGCGTGACCGTGGGCCTTAAGCCGCTTCGAGGAAGGGGTAGTCGGTGTAGCCCTCGGCGCCCGGCCCGTAGAACAGTTCCGGCCGCGGCTCGTTCTCCGGGTGGCCACCCTGCCAGCGCTCGACCAGGTCGGGGTTGGCGATGAGGGCCCGGCCCACGACCACGGCGTCTGCGTGGTCGGCCTCGATCTGCTGGAGCGCCTGCTCGCGGGTGGTCTGCCCCCCGAAGGGGCCGTTGTTGACGATCAGCTTGCCGTCGAAACGCCGCCGCAGCTCCTGTACAAGGTCGCCGCCCGGCTCGGTGTGCAGCACGGAGAGGTAGGCCAGGCCCAACGGGCGCAGTTGGTCCATCAGGGTGCCGTAGGTGGCCAGGACGTCGTCCCGGTCGGTCTCGAAGACGTCCCCGAGGTCGACCTCCGGCGAGATCCGCAGCCCGACCCGCTCGGCACCGACGGCCTGGGCGACCGCCGTGACGACCTCGACGACGAAGCGGGCGCGGTTGTGCGGCGAACCGCCGTACTCGTCGGTGCGCTGGTTGGCCGCCGGGGAGAGGAACTCCTGGAGCAGGTAGCCGTTGGCGCCGTGGATTTCAACGCCGTCCGCTCCCGCCCCGATGGCCCGGCGGGCCGCGGAGACGAACTCCTCCAGGGCTGCCCGGATCTCCGCGGTGGTCATCGCTTCCGGTACGGGGTAGGGCTGCTCGCCCTTCTCGGTGAACGTCTTGTTGTCGATGGCGATCGCGCTGGGAGCGAGGATGCGGCGGCCGCCGTTGATGTCGGGGTGGGTGCCGCGGCCCGCGTGCATGATCTGCAGGACGATGCGGCCGCCCTCGGCGTGCACCGCCTCGAACACCCGCTGCCAGCCGGCCGCCTGCTCGTCGGTGGCGATGCCCGGCTCACCGACATACCCCTGCGACGCGTGGTCGGGGTAGGTGCCCTCGGTGATGATCATTCCGACGCTCGCCCGCTGCCGGTAGTACTCGACCATCAGGTCCCCGGGGATGCCGGAGGAGCCGGCCCGGACCCGGGTCAGCGGTGCCATGACGATGCGGTTGGCGAGCTCGATCTTCCCGAGGGAGACGGGGGAGAAAAGCGACGGGACGGGTGAAACTTCTGAGACGTTGACAGTCATGGGTTTCTTTCTGCAATACGGAGTGAAACGGGATGAAGGCCTGCGACGCAGGGGGTCCACGCTGTCCCGGCGGAGGCGCGGATGCGGTCCTCGGGCAGGCGCGGGCCCGCTGACGGTGACGCGGTTCCACGACCGCGATCGGGGTGTGGGTGGTGCCGGCGGCGAAGGCGGTGAGAGCCGCATGCCGTCGGCGTCGACGCCGGTCAAGCGCAACTGCCCGCCGCAGTACGGGCGTTCGCTGCTTGCACACGATCAGCAGTCAGCCAGGTGACGATGCCACGGGTGCCGCCGCCGGAGTCGGTACGGATCGGTGTCTGCAGGCCGGGCCGCGACCGACTCCCTCGACGCGCCCCCGCGAAGGACCGATACACGACTTCACCTGGAACGGGCCTTTGGTGGTGGCGGGAACAGCGATCTCGGCGCTCCTCATTCTCATCGGCCTGAGGCACTTCCGCCGGCCGATCGCCCATCGGACAGCCTGCTCCACGAAAGCGCGAGACTAGCTGAGCGGCACGTCCGCGACAGCCTTGAGGTGGCTGAACGTCTCCAGGGAATACCGGCCGTGGTACCGGCCCAAGCCGCTTTCGCCGACGCCGCCGAAAGGCAGTCCCGGCATGAGCAGCTGTATCACCGGCTGGCCCCAGGCGACGCCGCCGGAGGACGTCTCCTTCACGAGGCGCGACTTGATGTCCTCGGAGGTGGTGAAGGCGTAGAGGGCGAGGGGCTTGTCGCGTTCGTTGATGAAGGCGATGGCGGCATCGAGGTCTTCGACTTCGACGACGGGGAGGATCGGACCGAAGATCTCCTCCTGCATGATGGGCGATGCGGGGTCGACATCGGTGAGCACGGTCGGTGCGATGAACAGGTCGTCGCGGTCGTGCTGGCCTCCCACCGCCGCCCGGCCGGAATCCAGCAGACGGGTGAGTCGGTCGAAATGCCGCTCGTTGATGATCCGGCCGAAGTCGGCTGAGGTCTGCGGAGTGGCACTGAACTGGGCGTCGACCGCCGCACGCAGGGCGGGAACCAGCGCGGCGGCGGTGGCAGGATCGGCCAGTACGTAGTCGGGGGCTACGCACTGCTGCCCCGCGTTGCCGAACTTGGCGCCGACCAGCCGCTTCGCGGTCTCGTCCACGTCGGCGTCGGGGGCCACGAAGACCGGCGACTTGCCCCCGAGCTCAAGCGTGACCGGGGTGAGGTTCTTGGCGGCTGCGGCCATGACGATCCGGCCGACGGTGCCATTGCCGGTGTAGAAGATCTGGTCGAAACGCTGTGCCAGCAGGGCTGTGGTCTCCTCGGCGCCCCCCTCGACCACGGTGAGCACATCGGCGTCGAAGTACTGGCGCAGCAGGCGTGAAGCGACCGCCGAGGTGTGCACCGACATCTCGCTCGGCTTGGCCACCACGGTGTTCCCGGCGGCCAGCGCGCCGATGATGGGGTCGATGAGAAGGTGCAGCGGGAAATTCCACGGAGCGATGACCAGGACGACCCCGAGCGGGTCGTACGTGGTGTAGGCCGTGGTCGTGGGACCGAAGTGGGCAGGAACCTCCACCGGGCGGGGCTGAAGCCAGTTCTCGAGGTTCGCCAGTGCCTCGTCGATGTCGGCGACGGTGAAGTCGATCTCCTGCATTTTCGCCTCGGCGGCGTTCTTCCTCAGATCCGCCCAGAGCGCATCGATCAGCTCCTGCTCGTTCTCCACCAGCAGGGCCCGCAGCCGCTGCAGCTGGTCGACGCGCCAGTCCAATGGGCGGGTGACACCGGTGTTGAACGTCGCACGAAGGCGGCCCACCACCTCCGCGGCCGGTTCGCTCTGATGCGTTCTCGACTCGATCCCCTGTGTTGCGCTCATGGGATGTACTCCGTTCCTGATCCAGGCCACGCCCTGGCCGTCTTCTAGCCGGGCACAGTGGCCAGCGTGCTGGACGATCCGGCATCCACCCAGGTCACGGCTTTGCGTACGTGCGCGGTGCCTACCACTGGTTGGGTCAGGATGGTGTGCGTGCGACCGGGGATACTCGAGGCATGGACGAATACCCCGAACCGGTGCACGAGCCCGCCGCCGGCGCTCTGGACCCGCGTGCCGAGCTCAGTGAGTTCCTGCGGACCCGACGCGCCCGGCTGAAGCCGGAGGACGTGGGACTGCCGGACTACGGGCGGTACCGGCGGGTGCCGGGGCTGCGCCGCGAGGAGCTCGCGCAGCTGGCCGGGGTGTCCGTGGCGTACTACACACGCCTGGAGCAGGGCAACGGGCGGCACGTGTCGCCAGAGGTTCTCGACGCCATCGCCCGCGCCCTCAGGCTGAGCGACGCCGAGCACGCCCACCTCACGCACCTGGCGAAGCCGAAACAGAAGAAGCCGGCCGGCCGCGCCCAGCAGGTGCGGGGCCCCCTGCGGACGCTGCTGGACACCATGGACGGTGTTCCGGCGATCCTCGTAGGGCGGCGCTCGGACATCCTTGTCTGGAACCGGATGGCCGCGGCGGTCTTCGGCGACTGGGCCGAGCTGCCGGCCAGGGAGCAGAACTGGGCGCGGCTGGTCTTTCTGCGGCCCGAGTACCGCGACCTGTTCGTGGACTGGGAGCACAAAGCCAGCGACGTCGTCTCTCAGCTGCGCATGGACGCCGGCTCCCATCCCGACGACCCCCGACTGTCCGCGCTGGTGGGCGAACTCTCCGTCAAGAGCGAGGAGTTCAGGCGGCTGTGGGCCACCCACGACGTCAAGGAGAAGTGCCACGGTGTCCAGCGCCTGCACCACCCGCTCGTCGGCGAACTCGACCTCCGCCTCGAGTCGTTCCACCAGGCCGACGCCCACGAGCAGATGCTGGTGACCTACCACGCCGAACCGAACTCCCCGTCGGCGGAGGCTCTGCGACTGCTGGCCAGCTGGGGCGCGGACGCGACCCGGGCGGGAACGAGCACATCGTCGGCACGCACGGCTTGATGAACTGTCCTTGATCATCGGTAGTCGGCTGAGCGCCACGCCCAGCGACCTTATCCACGCCAGGCGCCTGCGGGGGGTGTCGGATTCAGGACGGTCCGGGTGGCGCGGGCCTGCTGCGGTGGGGCAGTGGAAGAACGGTGCCGCCGCTGCGCAGTGCGTCGTTTTCGAGAGCCAGCTGGCGGATGGCCTCCTCGTACAGAGCGAGAATGCGGCGCAGGTCGGTGTTCTCCTTCCGTAGCCGGCGCAGGTTGGCTTCCGTACGTACGTCGGATCCGGAGGGTTCCGTCGGCGTCGCAGGCCGGGCCAGCGCCGGGATGCGGGACCGGAAGTGTACGTCGATCAGGTCGACGTAGTGCCGGTGGAAGGTGGTGTGTGGGATGTCCAGGAGCTGCTCGATCGCGGTCACGGTGGGGCGCCGTGCCGTCCGCGGGATGCGGCCTCGGCAAGGACGGTGTCAATGGCGGCTTTGACGGTCTCGGTGCCGGGCAGGGCGCGTTTCACTCGGCGGTCTTCGGGGTGTGGCGGGTGAGGAACGCGGCGGTGGCGCGGCGCTGTTCCTCAAGGTGGTGACGGATGTAGAGGGCGAGGCGGTCGCTGTCGGCGAGGGCGTCCTCCAGGCGGGCGAAGTGACCGGTGAGGGCCTGCCGGTTGGCGGGCGTGAGAGCGGTGTTGCGGCAGACCAGCGGTTTGCAGTCGGCCATGACGGGCTGATCGGCGGGGCCCTCGGACATGCGGCACAGGGCACGGTCGGGGTTGTAGACGCAGGTGATGAAGGTGCCCGGGTTCAGGCGGGTGTCGTGGCGGGCCAGGATGCGGCGCAGGCGGGCTTCGTCGGTGACGACCTGGCCGTCGAAGACGGTGTGGCGGGCGAGCTCGGCGAGCCGGGCTTCGGCTTCCTCTCCGGCGGGGCCCGTCAGGGACGGCCGGTTGTCGTCGGCGCCCAGCTTGGCGAGGAACTGGCCGCGGGCGAAGGCTTCTTCGGCTGCGTCGATGCGCGACGGTCGTGGACTGCGGCCACGCGGCTCGTAGAAGCCGCCGGGAACAGCCGCGGCACGGCCGCGCCCCGCGCGGGGTGCCTCCTCGTTCACGCGACGACCTCCGACCGCTCCAGTCGGCCCTCGTCGCTGAAGCAGCATGTGAAGCGTCGTCCCCACGTCTACGCCCTGGGCACGGCACCGTGCGTTGGCGTCGGCGAAGACCTGCTTCCACCCGGACGTCGTCATCGGCAGGCCCCACTGGTTCAGCCACCCCATCGCCGGCTCCCACCTGCCATCGGCCGTCGTCACCAGCAGCCGGCGCCGCTCCTCCGCATTCAGGCGGGCCACCGGCACCCACCGGCCACCCACCCGCACCCGGGGCGCGGCAGGGTCCTCCACCAGCAGCGACCGGCGCGTCGGGATGTAGAAGCCGCGCGAGCGCCCATGGTCGACCCGAGGTGGCCACCGTCGTCCTCACGTCCGCGAATACTTGGCTAGCCACATGATTGCTGCTACCTTGATTATGTGGCCAGCCACACTTTTGGTGGCCAAGAGGATGGAGCCTTCATGAAAGCAATTGTTTTCGACCGGTTCGGTGGCCCGGACGTGCTGCACGAGGCGGACATCGAGGTCCCGCAGCCCGGCCCCGGCCAGGTCCGGGTCCGCGTGAAGGCCGCCGGGCTGAACGCGCTGGACGGCAAGATTCGCGCCGGGATGCTGGAGGCCGTCCGCCCGACGACCTTCCCCGCCGTCCCAGGTGGCGAGCTCGCCGGGGTGGTGGACGCCCTGGGGGAGGGCGTGAGAGACGTGCAGGTCGGCGATGAGGTGCTGGGTTGGTCGGACACCGGCTCGTACGCCCAGTTCGCGCTGGCCACCACCGTGGCCCCCAAGCCCGCCGGCCTCGACTGGCCGCACGCGGTCGCGCTGCCGGTGGCCGGCGAGACGGCCGAGCGGGTCCTGGACCTGCTGGGGGTCGTCGCCGGGGAGACCGTGTTGATGCACGGCGCGTCCGGAGCGGTGGGAACCGTGGCGGTCCAGCTCGCCACGGCCCGCGGAGCCCGCGTGATTGCCACCGCGGGCCCCTCCAACCAGGACTACCTCGCCTCGCTCGGCGCCACCGCGACCGTGTACGGCGACGGTCTGGTCGAGCGGGTGCAGGCGCTGGCCCCCGACGGCGTGGACGCGGTGTTCGACCTGGCCGGGAAGGGAGCCCTGGAGGACTCCATCACCCTGCGGGGCGGCACCGACCGCATCGTCACCATCGCCGACTTCGGGGCACGGCAACTGGGCATCACCTTCTCCCAGGGGTCCCAGGAACGCTCGACCGCCCGCTTGGCCGCCCTGGCCCAGGACGCCGCGGCCGGCAAGCTCGTCACCGCCGTCGCCGCCTACCCGCTCGACCAGGCCGCAAAGGCCCAGCAGGTCAGCGACGCCGGGCACGTGCGGGGCAAGCTCGTCCTGACCGTCGGCTGAGCACCCCCGCCCACCCCTCACACACCACTCGATGCCTTTACGGTGACGGCCGGTCACCGCCCTATCGAAGGACCCCTCATGCTGGATTCCCTGTGGACGCCGACCACTCTCGGCGGAATATCTCTGCCGCACCGCCTGGTCATGGCCCCCATGACCCGTGACCGCTCCACGCCTGAAGGCGTACCGACCGAGCTGAACGCCGAGTACTACGCCCAGCGGGCCTCGCACGCGCTGATCATCACCGAGGGAACCCAGCCCTCCGCCGACGGCCAGGGCTACCTCCTGACCCCCGGCATCCACAACGACGAGCAGATCGCCGGGTGGCGCAAGGTCACCGACGCCGTGCACGCGGCCGACGGCCGGATCGTCATCCAGCTGATGCACACCGGACGCATCGCCCACCCCGACAACACCCCCCACGGCCGTCGGCCGGTCGCCCCTTCGGCGATCCGGCCGCAGGGCGCGATGTTCACCGCCTCGGGGCCCCAGGAGATGCCGACCCCCCGTGCGCTGTCGACGCAGGAGGTCGCGGCGACCGTCGACGACTTCCGCCGTGCCGCAGCGGCTGCCGTCGCGGCAGGCGCCGACGGCGTGGAGATCCACGGCGCCAACGGCTACCTGGTGCACCAGTTCCTGTCCGACAACACCAATCAGCGCACCGATGGCTACGGCGGCTCGATCGAGGGCCGCATCCGCTTCGCGGTCGAGGTCGCCGCCGCGGTGACCGACGAGATCGGCGCCGAGCGCACCGGTATCCGTATCTCTCCCGGCAACCCCTACAACGACATCGCCGAGTCCGACACGGCCGAGCTGTACCCGGCGCTCCTCGACGCCCTGCGCCCCCTCGACCTGGCCTACCTCCACGTGATGCACGCCGGCGACGAGGAGCTGCTGGACACTCTGCGCGCGCTGTGGCCGACCACGCTGATCCTCAACCGGGCCGGCACCGACCTGCCCACCCGCGCCAAGGACATCGACCACGGCACGGCCGACCTCGTCTCCGTCGGCGCCCTCGCGCTCGCCAACCCGGACCTCGTGGAGCGGCTACGCTCTGACGCGCCGCTGAACACCCCCGACCCGGCGACCTTCTACGGCGGCGGAGTGGCCGGCTACACCGACTACCCCACCCACACCGTCTGAGGAACCAAACCATGCCCGCCCCCACACCCCGCACCCCCACGACGGCCAGCGAAGGGCCGATGAGCTACGCGATCTTCCAGCTCGCCCGCGCTCACCGAGCCCGCGCCGCCGCCATGCTCCGCGAGATGGACCTGCATCCCGGACAGGAACTGCTGCTGATGCACCTCCTTGACCGGGACGGCCAGACCCAGTCCGAGCTGCTCGAAAGCGTTGGCCTGGACCACTCCACCGTCTCCAAGTCCCTACGCCGCATGCAGGACGCCGGCCTGCTCATCCGCGAGCCGGCCGAACACGACCGGCGCGTCATGGTCGTTCGCCTCACCGACAAGGGCCGTGCCATGCGCGAGCCCCTGGCAGCCATGTGGCGGAGCCTGGAGGAGACCTCCGCGCAGGACCTGTCGGCGCAGGAGGCAGAGGCCTTCGTCCGCACCGCCTACGCCATCGCCGACGCGATCAACAGTCGTGCCGTTGCGGGGGAGGAATCCGAGTAACTCCCCGCGGCTTGTATCCCGGTCCCGGTCTGGAGCGCGGATCGTTTCCGGCGTGCCTGCTCAGTGGACCGTGCTGCAGCTCACGAAGGCCGTGCTGCACGGAGCCAGGCGCCCCGACTGTCGCCTGAACCCGGTGAACCGGCGGCCGTGGCGGACCCGCCCGCTCGCCCCGGTACGTCAGGGAAAACGGGGTGAGCGGGCGCATCAGGGGCAAGCGCGAGCTGTCCCGCTGGCAGCAGGACTGAACTCCTCCTGGGGGTAGGGAAACAGCCCTGCGGGGACGGCGAGCCCTTCCACGTCGCCGAACGGCCGCGCATCGAGGACGACCGCATCAGCCGGGTCCCGGTCACCCTGGACCTCCGCAAGCTCCTTGCCGGACGGCGGCGACCCGCCGCGGACCCGCCCACCAAAGGCCCGCCCGTGTGCGTTCCGGGCCAACGGCGCCCACGTCCGCGGTCACCACTGCCCTACCCACTCAATCCCCCCACCACTGACCTGATGGAAGTGAGACCCCTCATGGCCACCATCCTCCCGGTCCTCGTCGTCGGGGCGACCGGCTCCCTCGGGAGCAAGGTCGTCGACTAACTACTCAAGCGCGGTAAGAACGTCCGCGCGCTGGTCCGCTCGACCACCGACGCGAGCAGGCTCGAAAGCCGGGGCGTAGAGATCGCCCGCGGCGACATGCTCGACCTCGACACGCTCATCGCCGCCATGAAGGGCGCCGACGCCGTCATCACCACCGCCGCCGGCTACACCCGCGGTGGCAAGAACGCGCAGGACATCGACACCGTCGGCAACGCCAACCTGGCCGAGGCCGCCCACCGCACCGGCATCCGGCGGTTCGTCCTGACCAGCATCCTCACCAGCGACCAGACGCCCGACGTCCCGCACTTCTGGCACAAGAAGCTCGCCGAGGACAAGCTCGAACAGCTCGGCGTCCCGTTCGTCGCCCTGCGCCCGGGGGCGTTCCTCGACCAGGTCGCGAGCATGGCGGGCGACCCGGTCGACAAGGGCCGCATGGTGTGGATCGGCAAGGCCACCGTCCCGCTGACCTTCGTCCACACCTCCGATCTCGCGGCGTACCTGGCAGCCGCGGTCGACACCGAGGCCGAGGCCGGTGAACGGATCGACATCGGTTGGGACCGTCCGGTCAGCATGCGCGAGGTGGCCGACGTGATGGGCAGCCGGGCCGGAAAGAAGATCAAGGTGTGGGTCGTCCCGTCCGCTGTCGCTCGCGCCGCAGGAGCCGTCGCCGGCCGCTTCGTGCCCCTGATCACGGACATGGCCGCGATGTTCCGCTGGTTCGAGACCGGACGCTACGTCGCGGACTCCCGCCGCCAGGAGCAGCTGTTCGGCCCTGTCCCCACGGCCGAGGAGGCCCTCGCTCGGTTTACCGAAGAGCTGCGCACCGCACAGTACCGGTGACAGGCATGCGTCGCATTCTCGCCGCCCGGCGGCCTGACCAGGACGCCTCGGGTCTATCCCTCCCAGTCGACCACTCCACAACAATTCCGGCCGAGCCGAACGGGTGACGGGGCGGGCACGCGGGGCTTCCCTGGCCGGGGTGAGGGCCTGCCGTGTGAAGCCCTGCGATCGCGGGGCTTCACGAGTGTCTCCCGTTGACAATCGGATGTCCGTAACTGACTGAGCGATTCGCCGGATGTCGACAGAAGATCGAGAGGTGCTGCCGCGACCACCTCGCGGCAGGCCGCAGCGCGGCGAGCCTGCGGGCAGCAAGCGATATGTAAGGAATTGGCATGGACAAGCGTGCAGCATCCGCAGGCGCCGCCTCCGCGACGATGCGAGCGGTCGTCGTCACTCAGCCCGGCGGCCTGGACGCTCTTCAGGTCACCACGGTGCCGATGCCCGAGCCACAGCCCGGATGGGTGCTCATCAAGAAGGCGTTCGGCGTGAACAAGTCCGAGGTCACCACACGAAAGGGCGAGTCGGACCCGGAGGTCACCTACCCGCACATTCTCGGCATCGAGGGCGTTGGTGTGCTCGACCAGGCCGACGAGGGCAGCGGGCTGCGCCCGGGGCAGCAGGTGGCGACCATGCTGGGCGGCATGGGCCGGTCCCTCGACGGCTCGTACGCGCAGAACGTGACCGCCCCCGCGGAAAGGTCGTCCCGTTCGAAATCGACCTCCCGTGGGAAGTGGCCGGCGCGCTGCCGGAGATGTTCCAGACCGCCTACGGCTCCCTCGCCACGGGCCTCGGTCTGCAGGCGGTGCAGACGCTGCTGATCTGCGGCGGCACCTCCGTGGTCGGGCTGAGCGCGACCACGATCGCGAGGGACCGCTTTGCCACCGTGCTGTCCACCACCCGCAGCCCGGACCGGGCCGGGGAGACTGCGGGCCGTGGGTGTAGCGCAAGCCATCGCCGCCGGGCGGCTCAAGGCCCGGTCGCGAGTGTCTACCACGGCCTGGAGCAGGTTCGCGATACCCAGGCCGACGTCGAGGCCGGCACGACACTGGGCATGCACGTGGCGCTGCTCGACGACTGAGAAACACACCCGTCCACCGCCGACCGGAGCCGGCCGGCGGCATGCACGAAAAGGAGACCGTCATGGGCGTCAACAAGGGAGAAATCAGCAAGACCATCCTGGAACTGGAGAAGTCCTTCAACGAGCGGTGGAGCGTCGGCGACAACCGCGGCTACCTCGACAACTACGCCGAGGAGATCAGCTACTTCGACCCGATCGAAAAGGACCTGGTGCTCGGCCGTGACGCGACCGTCGCCCACATCGAGGCGATCTACTCCAACCCGCACATCGTGCGCAACGAGTACCTCAACCCCGTCGTGCACGTCAGCGACGGCGGTGACTTCGCTGTCTTGGCCTACAACCTGAGCACCTACGTGCTCGACGACAACGGCGACGAGCGGCAGCTGCGCGCTTGGAACGCCACCGAGGCGTACCGGCTGATCGACGGCGAGTGGCGCATCGTGCACTCCAACTGGGCGTTCGCCCAGACCGCGACAGGCGCGATCGCGTCCTGACCGGATATCCAAGGTGACGCACTCCCGCTTTGTGCCGGTGGCACCTTGGTGTCAGCGGCGTCGGTTGCGGGCGGTGCATCCCGCACCCGGCTGGTCCAAGGCCCGACGACCACCGGTTGCAGGGGCCTTGAACGCAGCCGCACTCCACCCGCGCATGCTCCCGGACGCTGCTCGGCGGGCCGCCGGACACGCCGACCGTGTTGGCGCTCGGCCTTCCGCTGCTGGAGATCGGCGGTCTTGTTGTCGATGCGCGCCAGTCACATCGTGTGTCAGGCCCGCAGGGTGAGTGGGTGGGTGGGTGCTTCCTGGTGGCTGCGTCGTGAACTCAACTGGAGGGTGTGGCCGGGGACCGTATGCCGAGCCACTGTTCAGCGCCCCAGGCATGGAACCGCTCTAGCTCGGCGAATCCCAGCTTCGCCGCGAGGCGCATCGAGCCGACGTTGGCGCTCTGGGTGGTGAGCACCACCGGCTCGCCGGGAAGCGCGCCGGCGAGCCAGTGGAGTGCCGCCGCGCACGCCTCGGCGGCGTATCCGTATCCCCACGCCTGCGGCAGGAACAGGTAGCCGAGATCGGCCTTCCTCGCGGCGGCCGGGCGACCGTGCCCCGTTGCTCTCCTGAGCAGGATCTGGCCGATCATCGACCCGTCGAGATCAACGACGAAGCTTCCGGGCCATCGCTCGGGCGCGTCGGGCAGTTCGCGCTCGAGCTCGTGTCGTGGGCGGGGGCCGCCGAGGTAGGTGTGCACCTGTGGCGAGGCGAGCAACTCGATGAAGGCCGCACGGTCCCGGGTTTCGGGCTGACGGAGCACGAGCCTGTCGGTCCTGATCCGCTCAGGCGGCCAAGCCACGGGTCCCAGATCTTCCATCCGCGCACGCTAACAAGTGGTCGAATCAGCCGAACGGGAAACGCTCAACTCCACCTGGATCCGAACCTCAGATCCGAGCTTCTGATCCGAGCTCCTGGTTTGACTCCTGAGCAGTATCTA
>NZ_KQ948997.1:0-313822 GCF_001514265.1 Streptomyces resistomycificus
CCGGCTTCCTGATCACCTTCACCTTCGGTGGTCTGACCGGCGTCATCCTGGCCTCGCCGCCGATGGACTTCCACGTGTCCGACTCGTACTTCGTGGTGGCGCACTTCCACTACGTGGTCTTCGGCACCGTCGTCTTCGCGATGTTCTCCGGCTTCCACTTCTGGTGGCCGAAGATGACCGGCAAGCTGCTCGACGAGCGGCTCGGCAAGATCACCTTCTGGACGCTGTTCATCGGCTTCCACGGCACCTTCCTGGTCCAGCACTGGCTGGGTGCCGAGGGCATGCCCCGCCGGTACGCGGACTACCTCGCGGCCGACGGCTTCACCGCCCTGAACACGATCTCGACGATCAGCTCGTTCCTGCTGGGCCTGTCGATCCTGCCGTTCCTCTACAACGTGTGGAAGACGGCCAAGTACGGCAAGCCGGTCGGCGTCGACGACCCGTGGGGCTACGGCCGCTCGCTGGAGTGGGCCACCTCCTGCCCGCCCCCGCGGCACAACTTCCTCACGCTGCCGCGGATCCGCAGTGAATCCCCGGCGTTCGACCTGCACCACCCGGAGATCGCCGCGCTCGACCAGCTCGAGAACGTCGGTCACGGCGAGAAGGCTCTGGCCGGCAACGGCGGCAAGGAGGCCGGCAAGTGAAGATCCAGGGCAGGATGTTCGTCTGGCTGAGCGTCTTCATCCTCATCATGGCCATCGTCTACGGCGTGTGGTCGAAGGAGCCGGCCGGCACCACGGCCCTCTTCCTGGCCTTCGGTCTGTCCATCATGATCGGCTTCTACCTGGGCTTCACGGCCCGGCGGGTCGACGTGGGCGCCCAGGACGACAAGGAAGCGGACGTCGCGGACGACGCCGGCGAGGTCGGGTTCTTCAGCCCGCACAGCTGGCAGCCTCTCTCCCTCGCGGTCGGCGGCGCGCTCGCCTTCCTGTCGGTCGCGATCGGCTGGTGGCTGATGTACTTCTCGGCGCCGCTGATCCTGATCGGTCTGTGGGGCTGGGTCTTCGAGTACTACCGCGGTGAGAACCGCACCCAGTAGCACGAGCTGAGCTCCAGGGAGCCCGGACACTCCGTCAGGAGAGTCCGGGCTCCTGCTTTTGCCGCAATGTGGGTCCCTCGTACGAGTTACTCAGCGCGCCGCCCTTGACGAAGCTTCCTAGCGTGAAGTCATGACCCACACACCCCGCATCCGTACCGTCGTCAGCTGCACGCTGCTGGTGACCGCCCTGGGCGCGGGCGGCGTCACCGCCTGCGGCAGCGACGGCCACCCGCTGTCCGCCGCGCCCTACGACGCGGCGGACCAGATCTCCTTCAACGGTCCCACCGGCGACGGCAAGAAGGCCGACCCCGACAAGCCCCTGGAAGTCACCGCCGAGGACGACGACGGACGCATCACGGACGTCACTGCGATAGACGCGGCAGGGCGGTACCTGGCGGGCGAACTGTCCGCCGACGGCCGCCGCTGGCACAGCACCGCCCCGCTCGCCGCCAACGCCCACTACACGGTCCGCGTGAGCACCGAGGACGAGGACGGGGCCCCCGGCCGCCGGGTGCTCAGCTTCGACACCAGCAAGCCCCTGAGCAAGAAGCGCCTCACGGCGACGTTCGGGCCCAAGGCGGGCACGTACGGCGTCGGCCAGCCCATCACGGCCGAGCTGAGCCGACCGGTCAAGGACAAGGCCCAGCGGGCCGTCGTGGAGCGCGCCCTCAAGGTCGACTCCGTGCCCGCGGCGGCCGGCGGCGGCTGGCACTGGGTGAACGACAAGGAACTCCACTACCGCCCCAAGGAGTACTGGCCCGCCCACGCCACCATCCAGGTCCGCAGCAACCTGGAGGGCATCAAGATCAGCGACCGCCTCTGGGGCGGCAAGGTGAAGCCCCTGAAGATCACCACGGGTGACCGCGTGATCGCGGTGACCGACGCCTCGTCCCACCAGATGACGGTCTACAAGAACGACGAGGCGATCAAGCAGATCCCCGTCACCACCGGAAAGCCCGGCTTCGAGACCCGCAACGGCGTCAAGGTCGTCCTGGGCAAGGAGTACTTCGTACGGATGCGCGGCACCAGCATCGGCATCGCCGAGGGCTCCGCTGAGTCGTACGACCTCCCGGTCTACTACGCCACCCGCGTCACCTGGAGCGGCGAGTACGTCCACGCCGCCCCCTGGTCGGTGGGCTCACAGGGCTACGCGAACGTCAGCCACGGCTGCACCGGCATGAGCACCGGCAACGCCGAGTGGTTCTTCGAGAACGTCCGCGAGGGCGACCTCGTCCAGGTCGTCAACTCGTTCGGCCACACGATGGAGACGTTCGGCAACGGCTTCGGTGACTGGAACCTCGCCTGGGCGAAATGGCGCAACGGCAGCGCCCTGGTCGCGGGCACCCCGGACGGCCCCGGCCCGGAGGAACAGGCCAGGCTGAGGCCGCAGAGCGTCTGAGAGCGGGCAGGAAGGGGTTCCTAGGCGCTCAGGGCCTTGTTCTCCCGCAACAGGGAGGCGAGCGCCGCCGCGAACTCCACGGGGTCCGCAGGATGCGTCACAGCGGCCTCCGCACGGCTCCAGGTGGCCAGCCAGGCGTCCTGGGGCCGGCCGATGAGCACCAGCACCGGCGGGCAGTTGAAGATCTCGTCCTTGATCTGACGGCAGATCCCCATGCCTCCCATGGGCACGGCCTCGCCGTCCAGGACGCAGACATCGATCCCGCCCTTGTCCAACTCCTTGATCACAGCGGCAGGAGTGGCGCACTCCACGAACTCCACCAACGGCACGTCGGGAGCCGGCCGCCTGCCGGTGGCCAACCGCACCTGCTCGCGGGTGTTGGAGTCGTCGCTGTAGACCAGCACCGTGGCGGTCGGTTGCATGCTTCCTCCGGGACATCAGCGTCGTACAGACAGAACCGATGCGGCGGATGCTACTCCTTCGGCCACCTCGTCAACACCTGTTGGAACACCGCTTCGATGGGCCATCCGGGCAGTACACACGGTATGGACACTCCGAACGGCACCCCCCGGGGTGAGGGCGGGATAAGCGACCGACATAATGTCGGTCGTGGCGACAGCAACGACAGTAGAAACCGGGCACGCGCACCCGTCGGTCAACCGGCCGAACCTCACCAGCGTCGGAACCATCATCTGGCTGAGTTCCGAGCTGATGTTCTTCGCGGCCCTCTTCGCGATGTACTTCACCCTGCGATCGGTGACCGGTCCTGATCACTGGAAGGAAATGGCGCACGCCCTGAACCTTCCGTTCTCGGCGACCAACACCACGATCCTGGTGCTCTCCTCCCTCACCTGCCAGCTCGGCGTGTTCGCCGCCGAGCGCGGGGACGTGAAGAAGCTCAGGATGTGGTTCATCGTCACCTTCATCATGGGTGCGATCTTCATCGGCGGGCAGGTGTACGAGTACACCGAGCTGGTCAAGAAGGACGGGCTCTCGCTCTCCTCCGACCCGTACGGCTCGGTGTTCTACCTGACCACCGGCTTCCACGGCCTGCACGTGACGGGCGGCCTCATCGCCTTCCTGTTCGTCCTCGGCCGCACCTACGCGGCGAAGAGGTTCACCCACGAACAGGCGACCGCGGCCATCGTCGTGTCCTACTACTGGCACTTCGTCGATGTCGTGTGGATCGGCCTCTTCGCCACGATCTACCTGATCAAGTAGCCGGGCCCGCTCCCGCACTTCCCAAGCATCGACGCAGAAGATCCTGACACCGGGGTAATCCGTGAAAAAGCTCTCCGCACGACGACGCCACCCGATGGCGGCGCTCGTCGTCCTACTCCTCGCGCTGGCATGCACCGGGGGGCTGTACACCTTGTTCGCACCCACGGACAAGGCGAAGGCCGACGAAACCGCCCAGTCCCTGGCCATCGACGAGGGCAAGAAGCTCTACGCCGTCGGCTGCGCCAGCTGCCACGGCACCGGTGGTCAGGGAACCACTGACGGTCCGAGCCTCGTCGGCGTGGGCGCCGCGGCCGTCGACTTCCAGGTCGGCACCGGCCGCATGCCGGCCCAGCAGCCGGGCGCGCAGGTCCCGAAGAAGAAGGTCATCTACACGCAGGCCGAGATCGACCAGCTCGCGGCGTACATCGCCTCGCTGGGTGCCGGACCGAACGTCCCGACCGACGCGCAGTACGGCCCCGAGGGTGCCGACATCGCCAAGGGCGGCGAGCTGTTCCGCACCAACTGCGCGCAGTGCCACAACTTCACCGGCAAGGGCGGCGCGCTGACGCACGGCAAGTTCGCGCCCGACCTCGAGGGCGTCAGCCCGAAGCACATCTACGAGGCCATGCAGACCGGCCCGCAGAACATGCCCTCCTTCCCCGACACCACGCTGTCGGAGCAGAACAAGAAGGACATCATCGCGTACCTCGACGCGGTCAACGGCGACGACACCGAGAGCCCCGGTGGTCTCGAGCTGGGCGGACTCGGTCCGGTCAGTGAGGGCCTGTTCGCCTGGATCTTCGGACTCGGCGCGCTGATCGCGGTCGCCGTCTGGGTCGCCGCTCGGACCGCAAAGGCCAAGAAGTCATGAGTAGCCAAGACATTCCAGAAGAGAACCTGCCCGCTGAGCAGGGCCACGCGCACGGTGCGGTAGGCGTCGCGGACGAGAAGAACCCGTTCGCCGACCCCGGTCTGCCGCCTCACGAGCACCGCGTCCAGGACATCGACGAGCGGGCCGCCAAGCGGTCCGAGCGCGCGGTCGCCATGCTGTTCGTACTGTCGATGCTGGCCACCGTGGCCTTCATCGTCGCGTACGTGGCGATCCCGCACGACAAGTCGATCTACGTCTTCCCGATCGGGCACATCAACGCGCTGAACTTCGCGCTGGGCCTGACCCTCGGTACGGCGCTGTTCTCGATCGGCGCGGGCGCGGTCCACTGGGCCCGCACCCTGATGTCGGACGAGGAGATCGCCGACGAGCGTCACGCGATCGAGGCGCCGCCCGAGGTCAAGGCCAAGGTCATGGCCGACTTCAAGCAGGGTGCCAAGGAGTCCGCGCTCGGCCGCCGCAAGCTGATCCGCAACACGATGTTCGGCGCGCTGGCCCTGTTCCCGCTCTCCGGCGTCATGCTGCTGCGCGACCTCGGTCCGCTGCCGGGCACCAAGCTCCGCCACACCCTGTGGTCCAAGGGCAAGCTGCTCGTCAACATGAACACCAACCAGCCGCTGCGTCCCTCGGACGTCGCGGTGGGCTCGCTGACCTTCGCCAAGCCCGAGGGCCTGGAGGAGCACGACCACGAGTTCCAGACCGAGATCGCCAAGGCCGCCCTGATGATCGTCCGCATCCAGCCGGACGACATCAAGGACAAGCGCGAACTCGAGTGGTCGCACGAGGGCATCGTGGCGTACTCGAAGATCTGCACCCACGTCGGTTGCCCGATCTCCCTGTACGAGCAGCAGACGCACCACGTGCTGTGCCCCTGCCACCAGTCCACCTTCGACCTCTCCGACGGTGCCCGGGTGATCTTCGGCCCCGCCGGTCACGCCCTGCCGCAGCTGCGCATCGGCGTGAACGACGAGGGCTACCTCGAGGCGCTCGGCGACTTCGACGAGCCCGTCGGTCCTGCTTTCTGGGAGCGCGGATGAGCACTGAGAGCACCTCCAAGGACTCGCGCTCGCGCGAGAAGGCACCGGCCGGCGAGCGCGTCGCCGACTGGGCCGACGGCCGGCTGGGGATCTACTCCCTGGCCAAGGCCAACATGCGCAAGATCTTCCCCGACCACTGGTCGTTCATGCTGGGTGAGATCTGCCTCTACAGCTTCATCATCATCATCCTCACGGGTGTGTACCTGACGCTGTTCTTCCACCCGTCGATGAACGAGGTGGAGTACCACGGCAGCTACGTCCCGCTGCAGGGTCAGCTGATGTCCGAGGCGTTCAACTCGACCATGCACATCTCCTTCGATGTGCGCGGTGGTCTGCTGATCCGGCAGATCCACCACTGGGCGGCGCTGATCTTCCTCGCCGGCATGTTCGTGCACATGATGCGCGTCTTCTTCACGGGTGCGTTCCGCAAGCCCCGTGAGGTCAACTGGCTGTTCGGCTTCCTGCTGTTCGTCCTGGGCATGTTCACCGGCTTCACCGGCTACTCGCTCCCGGACGACCTGCTCTCCGGCACCGGTGTCCGCTTCATGGAGGGCGCGGTCCTGTCCGTGCCGATCGTCGGCACGTACCTGTCGTTCTTCCTCTTCGGCGGAGAGTTCCCGGGCGGCGACTTCGTGGCCCGCTTCTACTCGATCCACGTCCTGCTGCTGCCGGGCATCATGCTCGGCCTGGTCGTCGGCCACCTGATCCTGGTCTTCTACCACAAGCACACGCAGTTCGCGGGCCCCGGACGCACCAACAAGAACGTCGTCGGCATGCCGCTGCTGCCGGTCTACATGGCCAAGGCCGGAGGCTTCTTCTTCCTGGTCTTCGGTGTCATCGCGGCCATCTCGGCGATCGCCTCGATCAACCCGATCTGGGCCATGGGCCCCTACCGGCCGGACCAGGTGTCCACCGGCGCCCAGCCCGACTGGTACATGGGCTTCTCCGAAGGCCTGATCCGCGTGATGCCGGGCTGGGAGATCAACTTCTGGGGCCACACGCTCGTCCTGGGCGTGTTCATCCCGCTGGTGATCTTCCCGCTGGTCCTGGTCGCTATCGCGGTCTACCCGTTCATCGAGTCCTGGGTCACCGGCGACAAGCGTGAGCACCACATCCTGGACCGCCCGCGCAACGTGCCGACGCGTACGGCCTTCGGTGTCGCGTGGATCACCTGGTACATGGTGCTGCTGATCGGTGGTGGAAACGACCTCTGGGCCACCCACTTCCACCTGTCGATCAACGCCATCACCTGGTTCGTCCGGATCGCGTTCTTCGTCGCCCCGGTCATCGCGTTCATCATCACCAAGCGGATCTGCCTCGGCCTCCAGCGCCGCGACAAGGACAAGGTGCTGCACGGCCGCGAGTCCGGCATCATCAAGCGCCTGCCGCACGGTGAGTTCATCGAGGTCCACGAGCCGCTCAGCCAGGACGCGCTGCACACGCTCACCGCGCACGAGCAGTACAAGCCGGCCGAGATCGGCCCGACGGTCGACGAGAACGGCGTCGAGCGCAAGGTGAAGGGCTCCGAGAAGCTGCGCGCCAAGCTCAGTGAGGCGTACTACGGCGAGGAGTCCCAGATTCCGAAGCCCACCGTCGAGGAGTACAAGGAGATCACGAGCGGCCACGGCCACCACTGATCGCTGCGCTCGCCACGCGCGGTAGAAGGGCCCCGTCCGAACACCGGACGGGGCCCTTTGCCGTCCCCCCGGCTGGATAGGGTGGGACCCCTCGAAACTCGTGTCCCGCTGTACGGGACTGATCCAGGAGCGGCTTATGAGCGCTGTGACCCCCGCAGGAGGCGACACCGCGGCGGACCGTTCCTGGCCCCGGGTACTGAGCACGCTGCTCGGCGGACGGGACCTGAGCGCCGCGGACACGGCGTGGGCGATGAACCGCTTCATGAGCGGCGAGGCCTCGGACGCGCAGATCGCCGGCTTCATGGTGGCGCTGCGAGCCAAGGGGGAGACGGTCGAGGAGGTCACCGGCCTCGTCGAGGCGATGTACGCGCACGCCCAGCCGCTGGACATCCCGGGTCCGGCCGTCGACATCGTCGGTACGGGCGGCGACCTGGCCAAGACGGTCAACATCTCGACGATGTCCGCCATCGTGATCGCCGGCACCGGCGCGAAGGTCGTCAAGCACGGCAACCGGGCCTCCTCCTCGGCGAGCGGGTCGTCCGACGTGCTGGAGAAGCTCGGCATCAACCTCGACCTGTCGCCCGAAGGGGTGGCGCGGGTCGTGGAGGAGGCCGGGATCACCTTCTGCTTCGCCGCCAAGTTCCACCCCTCGATGCGGTTCGTCGGCGGGGTGCGGCGGGACCTGGGCATCCCCACATCGTTCAACCTGCTCGGCCCGCTGACCAACCCCGCCAAGGTGACCGCCTCGGCGGTCGGCTGCTTCGACACCCGGATGGCGGGACTGATCGCCGGTGTACTGGCCGAGCGCGGCTCGTCGGCGCTGGTGTTCCGCGGTGACGACGGCCTGGACGAGCTGACCACCACGGCCACCTCCCGGGTGTGGGTCGTCCGCGACGGCAAGGTCACCGAGGAGACCTTCGACCCGCGGCACGTCGGCCTCGAACTGGTCCCGGTGGAGGCCCTGCGGGGAGCGGACTCCTCGTACAACGCCGAGGTCGCCCGGCGCCTGCTGGACGGCGAGAAGGGCCCGGTGCGCGACGCCGTCCTGCTGAACTCGGCGGCGGCGCTGGTGGCGCTCGAGCCGACCGGGGCGCCGCTGGCCGAGCAGATCGCCGCCGGGATGGCCAAGGCGGCGGAGTCGGTCGACTCCGGGGCGGCCAAGCGGACGCTGGAGCGCTGGGTGGCGGCCAGTAACGCGTAGCGCGACCGGTCGGGTGGTCCCGCGATCCGGACACGGGTTGCGGGACCACGATCATCTCGCGTAGTTTTTCGGACCAGGTCATGAGTGACAGTCATGAGGCCCCGGCCGACTGTCCGGCAACCCTCCGTCCGTGGCGGGGTGCCCCGGGTGAAGACCAGGTCGTGGGCACAAAGGCCTGCGGCAAGCGCGGACCCCTCGCACACCAGGGGTCCTGGTCGTCGAGGAGCCTTCCGTGAGCAAGCGAATGCGATAGGGCGTAGAGCCCCGCCTCCGCATACCCCTTTCACCTTCCTCCGTGCTGGAGCCGTACGCGCTCGCACGGTGATTCCCCCTGCCTCTCACGGGAGTTCGCCATGTCTGTCTCCACCGTTGCCGCCGCCCGGTCCGCCTGCCGTGACACCTCGGCGTCGCTGCCCGTTCTGGGCCGGGACGTCACCGTGCCGCTCGTCACCGGCGGCGAGGTCACCTACGCCGCGCTCGACTACGCCGCCAGCGCACCGGCGCTCCAGCGGGTCTGGGACGACGTGGCGGCGTACGCGCCCTACTACGGCAGCGTGCACCGCGGTGCCGGCTACCTCTCCCAGCTTTCCACCGACCTCTTCGAGAACGCCCGCGGGACGGTCGCCGGGTTCCTGGACTGCCGCGAGGACGACCAGGTGGTCTTCACCCGGTCCACCACCGACTCGCTCAACCTCCTCGCCACCGCGCTGCCCGCCGACTGCCAGGTCTTCGTCTTCGAGACCGAGCACCACGCCTCGCTGCTGCCCTGGAAGGACGCCCGGGTCACCTACCTCGACGCCCCGCGCACCCCCCGGCAGGCGGTCGCGACCCTGGAGCGCGCCCTCGCCGACCGCGACCCGCACGGCCCCGCCCTGGTCTGCGTGACCGGCGCCTCCAACGTCACCGGCGAGCTGTGGCCGGTCCGTGAACTGGCCGCGGCCGCGCACGCCCACGGCGCCCGCATCGTCCTGGACGCCGCCCAGCTGGCCCCGCACCACCCGGTGTCGGTGCGCGACCTCGACGTCGACTGGGTGGCCTTCTCCGGGCACAAGCTGTACGCGCCCTTCGGCTCCGGTGTGCTGGCCGGCCGGGCCGACTGGCTGCGCGCGGCCGAGCCGTACCTCGCGGGCGGTGGCGCCAGCCGCAAGGTCACCCGGCGCGAGGACGGGGGAGTGGACGTGGAGTGGCACGACAGCGTCGCCCGTCACGAGGCCGGCTCGCCCAACGTCATCGGCGTCCACTCCATCGCCTCCGCCTGCAGGGCGCTGACCGAGGCCGGGTTCGACCGGCTGGTCGCCCGGGAGCAGTACCTGATCGCCAAGGTCCGCGAGGGTCTCGCGGAGGTGCCGGCGGTCCGGGTCCTGTCCCTCTTCGGTGACGACGCCCCGCGCGTCGGTGTCATCTCCTTCGTCGTCGAGGGCTGGAACAGCTCCCACTTCGCCGCCGCGCTCTCCGCCGAGTACGGCATCGGCGTCCGCGACGGTCTCTTCTGCGCCCACCCGCTGGTCCGCACGCTGCTCGGCAGCGACCCGCAGAGCCAGGGCGAGTGCGGAGCCCCCGAGGCCGCGCCCGGCGAGAAGTCCCTCAACGCGATCCGGGTGAGCTTCGGCGCGGGCACACCCGACGAGCACGTGGAGCGGTTCGTGAACGCCGTGAAGGACCTCGTCCGGGACGGGGCGAAGTGGAACTACCGCACCGAGGACGGGCGTTGCGTGCCCGACACCTCCGCGTGAAGTGTGCGGGTCACCGGTAGCCGGGCGCCCAGCAGGATCATCCGCAGGGCGCGCTCGGTGGCGTCGGTGAGCAGCTCCGAAGCCCGGACCAGCGCCTCGGCCAGAGCCATCGGCGCCGGCAGGATCCCGCTGTAGGCGTCCACGCCCGGCACCGTGTGCGCGCCCTCGCCGAGGGTGCCGGCCAGCGCGAGCACCGGCCGGCCGTGCAGCTTGGCCCGCCGGGCCACCTCGGCCGGGACCTTCCCCCGGGCCGTCTGGTGGTCCAGGGCGCCCTCGGCGGTGACGACCAGGTCGGCGCGGGCCAGCCGGGCGTCCAGGTCGAGGTGGTCCAGCAGCACGTCGAAGCGGGGGAGGAGGCGGGCGCCGAGGGCGGCGAGGCCGGCGCCCAGACCACCGGACGCGCCGGTGCCGGGGCCGTGGCGCAGATCGACGCCCGGGCGGCCGACATCGCGGGTGAGCACGTGGGCCCAGTGTTCGAGTGCCGTCGACAGCTCCTCGACCTGCGCGGGCGTGGCCCCCTTCTGCGGACCGAAGACCCGTGCCACGCCCCGCTCCCCGCACAGCACGTTGTAGGGATTGCAGGCGACGAGGAGTTCCACCCGGCGCAGCCGGGCGTCCAGGCCGGACGGGTCGATGCGCGTCAGCCGGATCAACTCCCGCCCTCCCTGCGGTAGTTCGAAGCCGTCGGCGTCCAGCAGCCTGGCCCCGAGCGCCTGAAGGGCGCCCGCGCCCCCGTCGGAGGTGCCCGAGTCGCCGCAGCCGACCAGGATCCGCCGGGCGCCGGTGTCGAGGGCCGCGCGGATGAGCTCGCCGACGCCGTACGTCGTGGTGGCACCCGGGTCGCGCAGGGCGCGCGGTACGAGGGAGAGACCGGCGACCGCGGCCATCTCCACGACCGCCGTGTCCCGGGAGCCCAGCAGGGCGAAGTGGGTGCCGACCCGCTCGCCGACCGGCCCGGTGGCGGGCAGCGCCACCAGCCGGCCGCCGGTCGCGGCGGCCAGGGTGACGGCCGTGCCCTCGCCGCCGTCCACCAGGGGGATCAGGTCGACAGCGGTGGCCGGCAGGACCCGGCGGACGCCGTCCGCGATGGCGTCGGCGGCGGCCTGCGCGGACAGGGACTCCTTGAAGCCGCTGGGGGCTACGACGACTCGGCTCAGCATGGCGGACCAGCTCCTATCGGACGACGGGTACGCCGAGCAGCGGCCACACCGCGACGGCGAACAGCAGGACGAGCGCCGCGGTCAGGGGCGCCAGGACGGCGGACAGGCGCAGCAGGTCGCGGGGGGTGTAGGTGGGTGTGCCGGGGATCTCCGCGAAGAGCGTGACCGGCTTGGCAGAGGCCGGCAGCGTGTGGCAGAACCCCGCAGCGGCGGTGGACGCGAGTGCCGCCGCCACCGGGTTCACCCCCGCCCCGACGGCCGCCGCGACGACCAGCGGGACGAGTACGGAGGAGCGGGCCGAGCGTGACTGGAGTATCAGGTGCGCGGCCGTGCTGACCGCGATCACCACCGCCAGGAAGACGGTCGGGGTGACGCCCGCGGGCAGTCCCGACACCAGCCACCTCGCGGCGCCCGAGTCGGCGAGCGCGACGCCCATCGCCATGGTCGCCGCCATGAACAGCAGCAGCGACCAGGGCACGGTCTTCAGCGCGTCCTTCAGGCCCACGGTGCCCAGCGCGGGCGAGGCGGCCACGACCGCGCCGATCAGCGCGACGACCGCGGGCGGCACCCGGTGCAGGGGCTCGCTGCACCACAGCAGCACGACCGTGCCCAGGAGCAGGGCGCAGCGCGTCTCGGCCTGGGTCCAGGGGCCGCTGACCGGGGTGGCGGTGTGCCGCTGGATCTCCTCGGCGGTGATGTGCACCGGGCCCGCGCGGTCCGCGCGCCGGGTGGTCGTCAGCAGGACGGCCTCGGCGGCCAGGTGGGAGGAGGTGACGGCCAGCGGCAGTCCCAGCAGCAGCCACTCGGTGAACCCGATCCGCTCGCCGGCCGTCTCCCACAGCACCGACACGGTGATCAGGTGCGCGCCCGCCCCGATCAAGGTCGCCACCGCGGACAGCAGGATCACGGTCGGGAAGAGCAGCGCCAGCATCACGACCAGTCGTCTCCGGTCGGCGAGCGCCTTGGCCAGGGCCAGGAACACCGGCAGCGCGAGCGCGGCCCGGCCGGAGGTCGCAGGTACCGCGAACGCCGTGACGACCAGGGCGGCCGTCGTCAGGTGCACCAGCTGCCGTACCGTGCGCGCCCCGCCCACCAGGAACGCCGCCGCCCGTCCGGCGAGCCCGGTCCGCGCCACCGCCGCCGCCAGCACGAAGGCGCAGATCAGCAGCCACACCGTCGAGTCGCCGAGGGTGCCGAAGAGGGTGTCGCTGCTGATCACCCCGGTCACGGTGAGGGCGAGTCCGGCGCCCAGCGCGATGTACGTGTCGTCGATCGGAGTGCCGATCCAGGCGCAGGTCGCCAGGACGAACACCGCGAGGGTGAGACGGGCGTCCCCGCCGAGGCCCGGGAGGTTGCCGGGGACGGCGAGCAGCGCGCACAGGGACAGCGCCACGCACAGGGCCGCCGTCAGCCGGAGGTTCAGGGTCACGTCATCGAGACTCCACGCCGGCCGTGAGCACCCGATGAGCCGCACATGAAGGGAACTTCACGCGTGCGCCCTCACCCGCCCGGCAGCCGGTACCCCATCCCGCGCACCGTCTCCACCCGCTCGGACCCGAGCTTCCTGCGCAGCGCCCGGACGTACACGTCCACGATGTTGGAGCCCGGGTCGAAGTCGTAGCCCCACACGTGCGACAGGATCTGCTCGCGGGACAGCACCTGGCCGGGATGGCGCAGGAACAGCTCCAGCAGCACGAACTCGCGTGCGGTGAGGTCCACGGTCCGTTCCCCGGCCCGGGCCCGCCGTGTCCGCAGGTCCAGGCTGAGCGCGCCCGACCGCAGCACCGTCACCTCCGGCGCGCGGGCCGCCGTACGCAGTCGCAGGCGGACCCGGGCGAGCAGTTCCTCGAATCGGAACGGCTTGGTCATCCAGTCGTCGGCGCCACCCTCCAGACCGGCCACCGTGTCCCGTACCGAGTCCCGCGCGGTCAGCACGATCACCGGGACCGTCACCCGGGCCTCGCGCAGGGCGCGCAGGACCGTGAAGCCGTCGCGGCCGGGCAGGCCGATGTCGAGGACGACGAGGTCGAAGCCGCCGGTGAGGGCGTACTCGTAGGCCGAGTCGCCGTCGCCGACGGCTGTCGTGGTGAATCCGTTGGCCCGCAGGCCCTTCTCCACGAAGGAGGCGATGCGTTCCTCGTCCTCGACGATGAGGATGCGGTTCATGGACGTACCTCTTCAAAGGTGAGTACGAAGGTGGCGCCGCCGCCCTCGGTGTCGTGCAGGCGGATGTGGCCGTCGTGCGCCTCCGCGATCGCCCGCACGATCGACAGGCCGAGCCCCGCCCCCGTACCGCGGGCGCCGCGCCGGGCGGTGCCGCGCCGGAAGCGTTCGAAGATGACCTCGGTGTCCTGCGGCTGGACGCCGGGTCCGGAGTCGGCGACGTACAGCTCGATCCGCGTCCCTTCGGTACGGGAGCCGATGCGCACGCTCTGGCCGGGCGTGGTGTGCTGCACGGCGTTCTGCGCCAGCTGCACCATCGCCTGGGTGATCCGCTGGGAGTCCAACTCGACTTGTCGGTCGGCGACTTCGGCGAGCCGCCAGTCGCGGTCGCCGAGGGTGCGGGCCTTGACGAAGACGTCGGCGGTGAGTTCGGCGAGCTGGACCGGTTGCGGGGTGACGAAGTCGGGGCGCTCGGCCTTGGCGAGCAGCAGCAGGTCCTCCACGATGCGGCTCATCCGGTCCAGTTCGTCGGTGACGAGGCGGACGGTCTCCTCGCGTTCGGCGGGATCGTCGCCCATCAGTTCCAGATGGCCGCGCACGATGGTGATCGGGGTGCGCAGTTCGTGCCCCGCGTCGTCGACGAACTCCCGCTGGGCGGCGAAGGCGCGCTCCAGCCGGTCGAGCATGGCGTTGAAGGTCTCGGCGAGGGCCGCGATGTCGTCGTGGCCGTGCACCGGGATACGGCGGGTGAGGTCCTGCTCGGTGAGCTGCGCGGCGGCGGTCCGCACCAGCCGTACGGGCTCCAGGATCCGGCCGGCGACCACCCAGCCGATGCCGGTCGTCAGCAGCAGGGCGACCCCGGAGATGGCGAGCAGGATGCGGAACACCTCGTCGGCGCGGGCCTGTTCGCGCTCCGGGTGGAAGGCGACGACGAACGCGGCGTCCGGTTCGCTGCCGTGCCGGGCGACGGCGACCTTGGCCCAGCGCAGTTCACCCGACGGCCGGTCGAGGGTGCCGGTGGAGCCGGGGGAGGAGAAGATGCGGCGCCGGGCGTCGGCGTCCTGGTGCAGCGGCACCGAGACCGCGATGTCCCGCGGCTGGATGATCTGCGCCGGGCCGCGGTCCACCCGGCCGACCAGGCCGATCAGCTCCTCGTCGGGGTCGGCGTACTGCCGTTCCAGGAAGACCCTGAGCAGCCGGGCCGGATCGGTGAAGGGGCGGCCCGTGACCGGGTCCACGCCCCGTTCCTCGAAGTTGGTGAACTCACCGGCCTCCTGGGCCAGCAGGCCGCCGATCCGGTGGTCGGCGTCCCGCAGCAGGATCGAGCGGGTGGTGGTGGCCACCGAGGCGAGCGCGACCGCCATCACGAACAGCAGCCACAGCAGGATGCGGACCCGGGCGGTGACCCGGCGGCGCGGGCCGTCAGCCGTCACCGGGTCCGTCGTCACCGGGCCCGTCATCGCCGGGTCCGTCGTCACGGGAACCGTCGTCCTGGCCGTCCTGTCCCCGATCGTCGTCATCGTCGTCCCCCGCCGGGCTGTCGGTCACCTCCGGCCGGTTCACCACCTCGTCGCTCGGCGTGGGACCGGGCCGGGTCGGCGTGGCCGTGGGGGCGCCGCTGTCCAGCTCCACCTTGGCGGGGACCTTCGGGGACTCGGGGCTGTCGGCGAGGGCGAAACTGGTCGCGGCGATACCCAGCGGGATCACCACGACGGCGGCGAGGGCCGCCAGCCGGCGGGAGAAGACCATGGGCCGATCCTGCGGGGGCCTCCCGGTGGCGCGGATGAGCCCAGGATGAAGAACTCCTCATCCTGGGCCGCGCGCGATCCTCAGCTGTCGAGACCGATCGCGAAGGCCGCCTCGAGGTCGTGCTGCGAGTACGTCCTGAACGCCACGTGCGTGTCCGTCCCCTCCACGCCGGGGATCTTGCTGATGCTGCCCGGGATGACCTCCGCGAGATCCTCGTGCTGCTTCACCCGCACCATGGCGATGAGGTCGTACGTCCCGGTGACGGAGAAGACCTCGCTCACGCTCTCCAGCGCGGCGATCCGCTCCGCGATCTCGGGGATCCGGTCCACGCTGGTCTTGATGAGGACGATCGCGGTGATCACGGCTGGTTCTCTCCCTCGGGGGACGGAGCTGGGGCGGCCCTCACTTTAGTCCCACGCCCGAACCGGGCCCAGGCGAAGGCGAGGCCCAGGCCGAACCCCACCAGGTGGGCCAGGTAGGCCACCCCCGGGCCCTGGCCGGCCTGGCCGGCCGCCAGCCACTGCAGGGCCGCCCAGAAGGGGAGGACGACCCAGGCGGGGAAGCGCAGGGGGAGGAAGAAGAGGAACGGCAGGAGACTGGTGACCCGGGCGCCGGGGAACAGGTACAGGAACGCCCCGAGGACGGCCGAGATCGCCCCGGACGCGCCGACCAGGGACTGCTCGGAGCCCGCGTTGGCGGCCGCGTAGCCCAGCAGGGCCAGGTAGCCGCAGCCCAGGTAGAAGAGGGTGAACTGGACGCGGCCCATCCGTTCCTCGGTCAGTACGCCGAAGACGTAGAGGAAGAGCATGTTGCCCAGCAGGTGGACCCAGCTGCCGTGGACGAAGAGGGCGGTCGCGGGGGTGAGCGCGGCCCGCGCCGAGCCCTCGAACAGTTCGGCGGGGACCACCCCCCAACGGTGGAAATAGGCCCGTTGCGCGGCGAGCAGCGCGTCCTGCGCGCCGTACGCCGGGTTGAGCCCCGACGACGGGCTGACGAGGAAGAGGAGACAGCAGGCGGTGATCAGCCCGTACGTCACCGGCGCCGTCGGCCGCCGGACCGCCCCGACCGCCCTGCCGACCGTCCCGCTCCAGTTGCCGATCATGAACACAGAGCATGACGTAAGGGGACCGAACGTCACAGACCGCCTCGCCGCCGTGGACGACGGAGCGGCGAGTCCCCGCCAGGCCGTAGGGTAACGAGCCACACGCACCGGGCCTGCCCGGCGCGTCACGGACACTGGAAGCACGAGCAGGAAAGAAGGCGAACAGCCACGATGACGGTTCCTCTGCCGACGGCCTCGACGCGGTGGCGCTGCACCCTCTGCGGCAACCTCACGCGGTTCGACGTGACCCGCTCGTCGAAGGTCGTCGAGTACGTCCACCTCGACCTGGCCGGTGAGCCGAAGGTCGAGGAGCGCGACGTGGTCAGTGAGACCATCGAGTCGGTGCGCTGCCGCTGGTGCAACGCCGTGGATCAGGTGGAACTCGTGGACAGGCCGGGCGCCGGCTCCTGACGACGGGGGTCCCCCCGCTCGAGCGAAGTCGAGAGCGGGGGAGGGCCCCGCACAGCATTGGGGTGACGATGGTGGAGACCGCAGGCGGGGGGCCGGGTGACGGCGCCGCCGAGGTGCTCGACCGTCCGCTGCCCGACGGCGTGCGCCGCCGGGTCGTGCAGATCGTCTCGGACGGCTTCGGCGGGCTGACCGTCGGCGAACTGCCCGCCCAGTTGCGGCAGTACGCCCGGTTCGCGCCGAACCGCCGGGCCAAGTTCGCCGGCAACGCCATGGCGGCCGCCCTGGAGACCGACCCGCTGTTCCGGCAGCGCATCGGGGAGAAGTTCAGAGAGGCGCAGCCGGAACTCGCCGGCGCCCTCGACTCCGGCTCGCCGCCCCCGGCCGCGGACCCGCTCGACGTGGCGGCCGCGGCCTACGTACTGCGGCCCACCGACTGGGTGAAGCTCGTGACCGCGGCCGGCGAGGAGGCCCAGCGGGCCGACGCCGAGCGCGCCGACGAGGAGAGCCGGGCCGAGCTGGAGCGGCTGCGCGAGGAGCTCGACCGGGCCCGCGAGCACACCCGGACCGAGACCGAACGGCTGCGTACCGAGCTGGATTCGGCCAAGAAGGAAGCGGAGTCGCTGCACCGCAAGCTGCGTTCCGCCCACAGTGACGTCAAGCGCGGCGAGGCCGCGCTGCGCAAGCTGCACGGCGAGATGGACACCCTCCGCGCGGAGGGGCACGCCCAGGTGTCCGCGGCCGAGAGCGAGACCCGGCGGCTCAAGGCGCGGCTCGGCGAGGCGGAGGCCGCGCTGGAGGCCACCCGCAAGGCGGCCCGTGAGGGGCGCAGCGTCGAGGACATGCGCGTACGGCTGCTTCTGGACACGTTGCTCGACGCCACCCAGGGGCTGCGGCGGGAACTCGCCCTGCCGCCCGTCTCGGTACGGCCGGCCGAGACCGTGGACGCGGTCGAACCGGGACGAATGACCCCGAAGGACATCGCCGCCCGGGCCCTGTCCGAGAACGACCCCGCGATCCTCGACCAGCTCCTCGCGCTGCCGCAGGCCCATCTGGTCGTCGACGGCTACAACGTGACCAAGACCGGCTATCCCCAGATGCCGCTGGAGAAGCAGCGGTTGAGGCTCCTCGGGCAGCTCTCCCAGCTCGCCGCCCAGACCGGCGCCGAGGTGACCTGTGTCTTCGACGGGGCCGAGCTGGCCGCGCCGGTGCTGCTGGCGCCGCCGCGCGGGGTGCGGGTGCTGTTCTCCAAACCGGGTGTCACCGCCGACGAGTTGATCCGCCAGCTGGTGCGCGCGGAGCCGCCGGGCCGTCCGGTCATCGTCGCCTCGACCGACCGTGAGGTGGCCGACGGGGTGGCCAGGGCGGGAGCGCGGCCGGTCGCATCTGCGGTGCTTCTGAAGCGGCTGTCCTGAAAAGGTCAACGTAGAGGTTTAATGCCCGAATTGATCGCGAATTGACCCAACCGTCACGCAACGTAGTGTCAATCGGGCATCACTGCATGTGAGTTGAGAGTAAAGATTGCAAGGTGTGACGAGATTTTGCGCCTGAGGATTTGAACGATCACAGGAAGGTCACTAGGGTCTGGGCTCAAACCTCCGAGCGGGTGATCACTCAAAAGAAGGAGTTCACCTCCGTGGCGTCCCACCGTCGACCCAAGCAGCCCAGTCGCGCGCGCGTGACCGTGCTGACCACCGCAGCCGCCGCTGCCGTCGCTCTGAGCTCTCAGGCCGCCAACGCGGCGCCGAGCGAGAAGCCGAGCAAGGACGAGGTCAAGGCCAAGGTCGACAAGCTCTACGAGCAGGCGGAGCAGGCCACCGAGAAGCTCAACGGGGCCACGGAGAAGCAGGAGAAGCTCCAGAAGGAGATCTCCACGATCCAGGACAACGTCGCCCGCGGCCAGGACGAGCTCAACGAGCTGCGCGACTCCATAGGTCTGGCGGCCGCCGCCCAGTACCGCACGGGCACGATCGACTCCTCCCTCCAGCTCTTCCTGTCGTCGAACCCGGACGACTACCTGGACAAGGCGTCCACCGCGGACCAGCTCAGCTCCCAGCAGGTCGAGGCGCTGAAGAAGATCCAGGACAAGCAGCGCGAGCTCGCCCAGGACCGTTCCGAGGCCTCCGAGAAGCTCAAGGACCTCGCGAGCACCCGCACCGAGCTGGGCAAGAAGAAGAAGGAAGTCCAGGGCAAGCTCGCCGAGGCGCAGAGGCTTCTCAACACGCTGACGGCCGCCGAGAAGGCCGCCCTCGCCGCCGAGGACGCCCGCGCCAGCCGCGACGCCGGCGAGCGCGTGGACCTCGGCAACACCGCCGCCGGCTCCGGCCGGGCCATGGCCGCCTTCCAGGCCGCCCAGAGCCAGATCGGCAAGCCGTACGTCTACGGCGCCACCGGCACCGCCTCCTACGACTGCTCCGGCCTCACCTCCTGGGCCTACGCCCAGGCCGGCGTCTCCATCCCGCGCACCTCGCAGGCCCAGGCCAACGCCGGGACCAGGATCTACTCGCAGGCCGATCTCAAGGTCGGCGACCTGGTCATCTTCTACGGCGACCTGCACCACGTCGGCTTCTACGCGGGCAACGGCCAGGTGCTGCACGCCCCGCGCACCGGCACGGTCGTCCGCTACGAGTCGATCAACAACATGCCGTTCCAGTTCGGCGTGCGCATCTGACCGTCCCCTCGGCGGGTCCGATCAGCTTCAAGATCAGGACACCGCACCGCCCGTTCGGGCGAATCGCGAGAACGTGAACTGACCCCACGCCCCGCCCATGACCTGCGTCTGGGGCGGGGCGTCACTTTGTGTGCCCGTCGAGGTCTTTGGTGAGGCCCCCTCCACGGGGCTACTGTCTGCCGCGTTTCCCTGTCCGCCAGCGGAAGGAGTGCGGCTTCCCGTGGGGTCCCATCGCCGCCTTGCACCGTCCGGGTTCGACCGGGGCGCCGGTGCAGCGCTCTGTGTCATGTCAGCCGCCGCCGCGGCCCTCGGCGTCCTGCCGGCCACGTCGGCCGTCGCCGCGCCGCACGACGACACCCGCGCGGAGGTGGACCGCCTCTACGAGGAGGCCGAGCAGGCCACCGAGGCCTACAACAAAGCCGACGAACGCGCCGACGACCTCCGTGAGGAGGTCGGTCTCGCGCAGGACGGGATCGCCCGGCAGCAGGAGCGCATCAACCGCATGCGGGAGGCGCTCGGCGCGCTGGCCGGGGCCCAGTACCGCTCCGGCGGCCTCGACCCCTCCCTCGCGCTGCTGTTCTCCGACGACCCGGACGACTACCTCGCCAAGGCCGCGGTCCTGGACCGCATCACCACGCACCAGGCGGGCGAACTGAAGGACCTCCAGGACGCCATGCGCGTACTCGCCCAGGAGCGTTCCGAGGCGTCGGGCAAGCTCGGCGAACTGGAGAGGAGCCGCAAGGCCGTCGCCTCGCACAAGCGGACCGTCGAGAGGAAGCTCGCCAAGGCGCGCGCGCTCCTCAACGCCCTGCCGTCCGACGAACGCGACGCCTACGACCGGGCCTCCCGCTCCGGCCGTTCCGGCGTGCCCGACCTCGGCAGCTCCGTCCCGCCGTCCGCCCGCGCCGCCGCCGCGATCGCCGCCGCCCGTTCCGCGCTCGGCAAGCCCTACGTCTGGGGCGCCAACGGCCCCTCCGGCTTCGACTGTTCGGGCCTGATGCAGTGGTCGTACGCGCAGGCCGGCGTCTCCCTGCCGCGCACCTCGCAGGGTCAGCGCTTCGCGGGCCGGCAGGTCCCGCTCTCCCAGGCCCAGCCCGGCGACCTGGTCACCTACCGCTCAGACGCCAGCCATGTGGCGATGTACATGGGCAACGGCCAGGTGATCCACGCGCCCTACCCGGGGGCACCCGTGCGCTACGACCCGGTCGGCATGATCCCGGGCGCGACCGTCACCAGGGTCTGACCGAGAGGCCACGGCCCCCCGTACGATCGGGAACGTGGCTGGTCGAGGGCGGGCGTCGGGGCGCGGAGTCGTGGCGCTGTGCCTGGTGTTGCTCGTGGCCCTGGTGGGCTGCGGGGGACCGGCCACCGACAGCGCGCGGGCCGACGTGCAGCGGGTCCTGGACCGGCGGGCGACCGCGGTCCTCGACCGCGACAAGGCGGCGTTCGTGCGGACGGGCGCGCTGAGCTGGTTCGGGAACCTCACCGCGGTCCCGCTCGCCGACTGGTCCTACCGCGTCACCGCCGTGCACCGCACCGGCGACGACGCCACCGCCGACGTCGAACTCCGCTACCGCGTCCAGGGTTACGACCGGGCCCCCGTCACCGTCGGCCGCACCCTGACCCTGAGCCTGGACGCGGGCGGGCAGTGGTACGTGGACGCCGAACTGCCCGCGAAGAAGACCGCCCAACAGCTGTGGGACCAGGGCGAGGTCATGGTCGTCCGGGGTGAGCACAGCATGGTCCTGGGCGTCGGGCAGTCGGGCGAACAGCTGCACTCCTACGCGGATCTGGCGGACCGTGCGGTGCCCGCCGTGTCGGACGCGTGGGGCCGGGAGTGGCCCCGGCGCGTCGTCGTGCTGGTGCCGAGGTCGCTGGAGGGCATGGCGGGGCTGCTCGGCTCCCCCGCCTCCTCCTACCGGGGGATCGCGGCGGTCACCACCGGTGAGACGGGCGCTCCGGCCGAGGCGCCGGCGGACCGGATCATCGTCAACCCGGAGGCCTACGGCGTCCTGGGAGCCGTGGGCAAGCAGGTGGTGCTCACCCACGAGACGACCCATGTGGCCACCCGCGCCGACACCACCCCGGCGACGCCCCTGTGGCTGTCGGAGGGGTACGCCGACTGGGTCGGGTACCGGGACAGCGGGCGCACACCGGTGCAGGCCGCGCCCGAGCTGTGGGACGCGGTGACCGAGGGCAGGCTGCCGGCCGCGCTGCCCTCCGACCGGGACTTCGGCTTCAGCGGCGACGCCGCCGGGCTGGCACGGGCCTACGAGGGCGGCTGGATGGCCTGCCGGATGATCGCCGAGCGCTGGGGCGAGGTGCGGCTGGGGGAGTTCTACCGGGCCGTGGGCGCGCACGAGAAGCGGGCCGGGGCGGTCGAGGACGCGATGAAGCGGGTGCTCGGGACGACGCCGGGGGAGTTCACCGAACAGTGGCGTGAGTATCTGCGCGTCCAGCTCGCCTGAACGCACGGGTCGCCTGCGCGATCGGCCGGGCCGATCACCCTTCCGGCTTGGCGACGGCCTCCTTGAGCCAGGCCTTCTCGGCCGTCGGGGTGGCGCGGGCCACCCGCAGCATCCCCTCCCGGAACAGGCCGCCGCCATCCACACCGCGCACACCCGGGCGCCGGAAGGGACGCCCGGCGGGAGATCGGGCGGCAGGCGGTGCTGGTGTCCGGGGCGGTGGGGCTCGTGGCCGCCGTACTGCTGTTCGTCACCGCCCCCTGGATCATGGCCGCCTTCGGCGCCGCCCCCGCGGTCGCCCACGGCGGTGTGCTGTTCCTGCGCGGCGGGGGCCTACCCGTGGCTGACGGCCTGCTTCATCGCGGTCGGCGGGGTCTTCGAGGGAAGCGGGGCAGCACCGGCGCTGCTGCGGGCGACGCTGGTCGGCACGGCGGTGCAGCTGCCTCTGGCGCACGGCCTCACGGGTCTGGGCATGCCGGGGAGCTGCCTGGCGTCGGCGCCGGCCATGGCGGTGCGGTGCGCGGCGGGGCCGGTGCTGCTCCGCAGGGTTCCGCGTCAGGACGACGCCGACGCCTTTTTGGCGCGGGCGGCCTGATCGGGCAGCCCGGCCGGGACGGGCTTCCTCGTGACCGTCGAACGCCACAGGATGCGGGCCGCGACGGCCGTGGCGGCGACCAGCAGGCCGTTGCGGACCACCATGAGGGTGATGCCGAACGGATCGCTCGTCACGACGTCCCCGAAGTAGAGCGGGAACTCCAGGACCGTCACGAAGCACGCCACCAGCACCAGGACGGCCGGCACCCCCATCCGGCTGGCGCGGAAGCACACGCAGACCGCGGCGGCACCGACCAGCCACACCATGTACTGCGGGCTGATCACCCGGCTGGTCACGGTGAACATCAGCACCGCGACGAACGCCGCGTCCGCCGCGGTGTGCGCCTGGAAGCGGGTCGCCACCAGCCGCCACAGCAGCAGCCAGCCGAAGGCCATGCCGGTCAGGGCCAGCGCCGCCGAGCTCACCACGTTCACCCACGGACCGAGGAACTCGATCGAGCCGTAGTTGAGCAGCACCTGGCCGTCCCAGCCGTGGTGCCGGGCCACGTGGAAGACCAGCGCGCCCAGCGACTCCACCTCGGTGCCCCGCTCCCGCTGGAAGGTCAGGAAGGTGAACGCGCCGGGCATCGTGACGGCGAACACCGCGGCCAGCGCCGCGACGGTCCCCACCGCCCAGGCCCAGGCGGCGCGCCTCCGGACGCCCAGGAGGAGCAGAGCGGGCCACACCTTCAGCATCGCCGCGAAGCCCACGAGGACGCCCATCAGCCGGGGGTGCCGGGCGCCCGCGAGGAGGGCGGCGACCGCGACCGCGGTGACCATGACGTCGTAGCGGGCGTAGACGGTGGGGCCGAGCAGCGGTACGCCCAGCACCCACACCCAGGCGCCCGCGATCCGCCGGCCCGGGCGCAGACCGCCGTACACCAGCAGGGACAGGGCGACCAGGTCGGCGAGGCAGGCGAGGACGAAGAAGGCGGACGCGTAGTCCAGGAAGGGCAGCACGCCGGGGGAGAGGATCGCCAGGGCCGCGGCCGGCGGGTACTGCCAGGTCACGTCGTCCAGCGGGAAGGTGCCGGTGCGCAGCACGTCGTACCAGCCGTGGTAGATCACCGAGACGTCGCTGGTGACGTCCGGGCCCGGGAAGACGTACACCTTGAACACGAAGAGCAGCAGCAGCAGCCTGGTCACGCCCCAGGTCAGGAGCAGCCACGTCAGCGACCGCCGCGCACCCGTCGTCTCCACGTGATCCCCTGCCCGTTCGATTTCCCGCGTCGAGGGGAACATAATGTCGTCCCCTCCTGTGAGCCTGCCACAAACGCGGCCGCGCCCGGCTGTGAGCAGGGGTTCGATAGGGTCTGCGGCGATGCACAAGACCCTGATCGTGACGAACGACTTCCCGCCCCGGCCCGGCGGCATCCAGGCGTTCCTGCACAACATGGCGCTGCGGCTCGACCCGGAGCGGCTGGTCGTCTACGCCTCCACCTGGAAGCGCGGCCGGGAGGGCGCGGAGGCGACCGCCGCCTTCGACGCCGAGCAGCCCTTCACCGTCGTACGGGACTCCACCACGATGCTGCTGCCGACGCCGGGGGCGACCCGGCGGGCCGTCGGGCTGCTGCGCGAGCACGGGTGCACGTCGGTGTGGTTCGGGGCGGCGGCGCCGCTCGGGCTGATGGCTCCGGCGCTCAGGAAGGCGGGCGCCGAGCGGCTGGTGGCCACCACCCACGGGCACGAGGCGGGGTGGGCCCAGCTGCCCGCCGCGCGTCGACTGCTGCGCCGGATCGGGGAGTCCACGGACACCGTCACCTATCTCGGCGAGTACACCCGCTCGCGGATCGCCACCGCGCTGACGCCGGACGCGGCCGGGCGGATGGCCCAGCTGCCGCCGGGCGTCGACGAGAAGACGTTCCATCCCGGGTCGGGCGGCGACGAGGTGCGGGCGCGGCTCGGGCTGACCGACCGGCCGGTGGTCGTCTGCGTCTCCCGGCTGGTGCCGCGCAAGGGGCAGGACACGCTGATCCTCGCGATGCCCCGGATCCTGGCGGCCGAGCCCGACGCCGTGCTGCTGATCGTGGGCGGCGGGCCCTACGAGAAGGAGCTGCGCAGGCTGGCACAGGAGACCCGGGTCGCAGACTCGGTCCGCTTCACGGGCGCGGTGCCCTGGTCGCAGCTGCCCGCGCACTACGGCGCCGGTGACGTGTTCGCCATGCCGTGCCGGACCCGGCGGGGCGGGCTGGACGTCGAGGGGCTCGGGATCGTCTACCTGGAGGCCTCCGCGACCGGTCTGCCCGTCGTCGCGGGCGACTCGGGCGGTGCCCCGGACGCCGTGCTCGACGGCGAGACCGGCTGGGTCGTGCGGGGCGGCTGTGCCGAGGAGGCGGCCGACCGGATCGTCGTGCTCCTCGGTGACGCGGAGCTGCGCCGCAGCATGGGCGAGCGTGGGCGGGCGTGGGTCGAGGAGAAGTGGCGGTGGGACCTGCTGGCGGAGAAGCTCAGAACGCTGCTGTGAACCGTGCGGTAGCTCTAGGCGGAACGGGAAAATCCGCCCATGCTGCGCACATGACAGCAAAACTGATGCAACGTCAGCTGACGAGACGTCATATCCTGGGGATGGTGGCCCTGCAGACGGCCGCCGCGTCCGGTCTCACCCGCATCGGTCTCCAGACGGCCTACGGCGCGGAGCCCGCCGCCGTCGACAACGCCCCCGCCATCGTGGTCGGTTCGGGATACGGCGGTGCCGTCGCCGCCCTCCGCCTGGGCCAGGCCGGCATCCGCACCCTCGTCCTCGAGATGGGCCGGGCCTGGAACACCCCCGGCTCCGACGGCAAGGTCTTCTGCTCCACCAGCGCCCCGGACGAGCGGTCCATGTGGTTCCGCACCCGCACCGAGGCCCCGCTGGCCACCTTCCTGTGGCTGGACGTCGTCAACAAGGACATCAGCTCCTATCCGGGGGTCCTGGACCGGGTGCACTTCGACGCCATGTCGGTCTACGTGGGCCGGGGCGTCGGCGGTGGCTCCCTCGTCAACGGCGGGATGGCGGTCACGCCGCTCCGGTCGTACTTCAAGGAGCAGTTCCCCACCGTGGACGCCGCGGAGATGTACGGCACCTACTTCCCGCGCGCCCGCTCCATGCTCGGCGTCAACACCGTCGACCCCGCCTGGTTCGAGTCGACGGACTGGTACCGCTTCACCCGCGTCTCCCGCGCCCACGCCCAGCGGACCGGCCTGAAGACCACCTTCGTGCCGAGCGTCTACGACTTCGGTCACATGCAGCGCGAGGCCGCCGGCACGGCCACCAGGTCCGCGCTCGGCGGCGAGGTCATCTACGGCAACAACCACGGCAAGCGCAGCCTCGACAAGACCTACCTGGCCGACGCGCTCGGCACCGGGAACGTCACCATCCACACCCTGGAGAAGGTCAGGGCCGTCAGCCGGGCGGCCGACGGCTCCTGGCTGCTGACCGCCGACCGCATCGACCACACCGGCAAGGTCGTCGAGACCCGGCAGTACGGCTGTACCTACCTCTTCCTGGGCGGCGGCAGCGTCGGCACCACCGAACTGCTCGTCCGAGCCCGGGAGACGGGTGCGCTGCCGGCCCTGCCCGCGAGCGTGGGCGCCGGCTGGGGAACCAACGGCAACGTGATGCTCGGGCGCGCCAACCACCTGTGGGACACGGTCGGGGCGAACCAGTCGACCATGCCGGTCATGGGCATCGACGACTGGGCCAACACCGCCAACCCCGTCTTCGCGGAGATCGCCCCGCTGCCGACCGGCCTGGAGCACTGGGTCAGCCTGTATCTGGCGATCACCAAGAACCCCTCGCGCGCGGCGTTCTCGTACGACAGCGGGACGGGAGGGGTGCGGCTCGGCTGGACGGCCGCGCACAGCGCGGTCTCGGTCGCCATGGCCAGGAAGCTGTTCGACCGGATCAACGCGGCGAACTCGACGATCTACCGCTACGACCTGTTCGGCTCCGCCGACAAGGTCTTCGCCGACGACTTCACCTACCACCCGCTGGGCGGCTGCGTGCTGGGGAAGGCGACCGACGACTACGGCCGGGTGAAGGGGTATTCCAGGCTGTACGTCACCGATGGCTCGCTCGTGCCCGGGTCGATCGGGGTGAACCCGTTCGTGACGATCACCGCGCTCGCCGAACGGACGATGGCGCGGGTCCTCGCCGAGGACACCGCGCCATGACGATCCGTCAAAGGCCCTGCTACTTCTGGTAGATGGCCTCGATCTCGGAAGCGTAGTCCTTCGCCACCACGTTGCGCTTGAGCTTCAGGGACGGCGTGAGGTGGCCCGACTCCTCCGTGAACTGGGAGGACAGAATGCGGAACTTCCGCACCGATTCCGCCTTCGACACCGCGGCGTTGCCGTCGTCGATCGCCGACTGGACGGCGGCCAGCAGGTCCGCGTCCTCGTGCAGCGACGCCGCGGTGGAGCCCGCCGGCTTGCCGTGCTCGGCGGCCCACCGGCCCAGGAACTCGTCGTCGATGGTGACCAGCGCGCCCACGAACGGCCGTCCGTCGCCGACCACCATGCACTCCGCGACCAGCGCGTGCGCCCGGATGCGGTCCTCGATCACGGCCGGGGCCACGTTCTTGCCGCCGGCGGTGACGATGATCTCCTTCTTGCGGCCGGTGATCCTGAGGTAGCCGTCCTCGTCGAGGGTGCCGATGTCACCGGTGTGGAACCAGCCGTCGGCGAGCGCCTCGGCGGTCGCGCCCGGGTTGTTCCAGTACTCCTTGAACAGGTGCTCGCCGTGCAGCAGCACCTCGCCGTCGTCCGCGATCCGCACCACCGAGCCGGGCAGCGGCTGACCGACCGTGCCGATCTTCTGGCGGTCCCACGGGTTGAACGCGGTGGCGGCACAGGACTCGGTCAGGCCGTAGCCCTCCAGGACCGTGAAGCCGATGCCGCGGAAGAAGTGACCGAGGCGCTCGCCCAGCGGGGCGCCGCCGGAGATGGCGTACTCGCCCCTGCCGCCGAGGACCGCGCGCAGCTTGCTGTAGACGAGTTTGTCGAAGGTCTTGTGCTTGATCCGCAGACCGAGGGACGGGCCCGACGGGGTGTCCAGCGCCTTGCTGTACGCGATCGCGGTGTCCGAGGCCTTGTCGAAGATCTTGCCCTTGCCGTCCGCCTGCGCCTTGGCGCGCGCCGAGTTGTAGACCTTCTCGAAGACGCGCGGCACACCCAGGATCAGCGTGGGCCGGAACGAGGCCAGCTCGTCGGTGAGGTTCTTGATGTCCGCGACGGTGCCCAGCTTGATCGGCGCCATCATCGGCGCGACCTGGACCAGCCGGCCGAAGACGTGCGCGAGCGGGAGGAAGAGCAGCACGCTGCACTCACCCGTGCGGAACAGCGGGCGCAGCCGCTCGACGACGTTCCCGCACTCGGCGAAGAAGCTGCGGTGGGTGAGCACGCAGCCCTTGGGCCGGCCCGTGGTGCCGCTCGTGTAGACGATGGTCGCCGGGTCGTCGGCCTTGGCCAGCGAGCCGCGCTCCTCGACGGCCCGGTCCGTGACGTCCTGCCCGAGCCGCCCGAGCTCCTCCACGCCACCGCCCTCGATCTGCCAGACGTGCTTGAGGGCGGGCAGGCCCTCGCGCACCGACTCGACGGCGGCCGAGTGGCTGTCCAGCTCCACGACGCAGGCCGTGGCGCCCGAGTCGCTGAGGATCCACTGGACCTGCTCCGGGGAGCTGGTCTCGTACACCGGCACGGTGACCGCGCCCGCGCTCCAGATCGCGAAGTCGAGGAGGGTCCACTCGTACCGGGTGCGGGACATCAGGCCGACCCGGTCACCGGGCTGGACACCGGAGGCGATCAGCCCCTTGGCGGCCGCGTGCACCTCGGCGAGGAAGGTGGTGGCCGTGACGTCCTGCCAGGCACCGTCGACCTTGCGGGCGATCACGGCGACATCCGGATGCTGCGCGGCGTTTCTCCGGACGATGTCGGTGAGATTGCCGTCCGCAGGGACCTCGTACAAAGCCGGAAGGCTGAACTCGCGCAAGACTGCTGCTCCTCATAGGGCGCCGGCGCCACGACGTTGTGTGATGCGACGGTGCGGTCCACGGCTCGGGCGGGTGCTCGAAGGCCTACCCCGGGTCTGGGAATCCCGGTGGTTGAAACCCTGAGCACGACTGGACCGACCGGACGTTACCCGCCGGTATGGCTTCTTCGACAGGGGGTCCCGGCGAGATGTTCGCTGCGTCACACAGATTGCTTTTCCTCGGCGCACAGTAGTCCACGCACTAACTGACTGGCCAGTAACCGCTGGTACGGCCGCCACTGTTCACGTATGCCCCACACCCTTACGCTTGATCGCCATGGCACCCACACCAGCCGGTAACCGGAGGACACGCGTTCATGTGGTCAGCGACGTGCACGGCAACGCCCGTGACCTGGCCCGAGCCGGCGAGGGCGCCGACGCCCTGATCTGCCTGGGTGACCTCGTCCTCTTCCTCGACTACGCCGACCACTCGCGCGGGATCTTCCCCGACCTCTTCGGCGAGGAGAACGCCCACCGCATCGTCGAGCTGCGCACCGCCCGCCGCTTCACGGAGGCGCGCGACTTCCAGGCCGGGCTGTGGGCGGGCATCGGCGAGAACCGGGCCGAGGTGATCGAGCGGGCGGTGCGCAAGCAGTACGCCGAGCTGTTCGCGGCGTTCCCGACACCGACGTACGCCACCTACGGCAATGTCGACATGCCGCCCCTGTGGCCGGAGTACGCCGGACCCGGCACCACCGTGCTCGACGGCGAGCGGGTCGAGATCGGCGGCCGGGTCTTCGGCTTCGTCGGCGGCGGACTGCGGACGCCGATGCGCACGCCGTACGAGATCAGCGACGAGGAGTACGCGGCGAAGATCGAGGCGGTCGGCGAGGTGGACGTGCTGTGCACGCACATCCCGCCGGAGGTCCCCGAGCTGGTCTACGACACCGTCGCGCGCCGCTTCGAGCGCGGCAGCCGGGCCCTGCTGGACGCGATCCGCCGCACCCGGCCCCGGTACGCGCTGTTCGGTCACGTCCACCAGCCGCTGGCGCGGCGGATGCGGATCGGGTCGACCGAGTGCGTCAACGTGGGCCACTTCGCGGGAAGCGGCGAGCCGTGGGCCCTGGAGTGGTGAGCCGTCCCCGGTGACCGGGGTGGACGGGGTGAAGTCGGGCGGTCGCCTGCGCGGTAGCCTTCACGCTGCACACACGTGCGCACGACCCTGCCTCACCGGACCGCATCTGGAGGAGCCACCGCGATGGCGGAACACACCAGCTCGAGCATCACGATCGAGGCGGCACCGGCCGACGTCATGGCGGTGATCGCCGACTTCGCCCGCTATCCGGACTGGACCGGAGAGGTGAAGGAGGCGGAGGTCCTGGCGACCGACGCCCAGGGCCGCGCCGAACAGGTCCGCCTCGTCATGGACGCGGGCGCCATCAAGGACGACCAGGTCCTCGGCTACACCTGGACCGGCGAGAACGAGGTCTCCTGGACCCTGGTGAAGTCCCAGATGCTGCGGTCGCTCGACGGCTCGTACATCCTGAAGGCGGCCGGCTCCGGGGCGACCGAGGTCACCTACCTGCTGACCGTCGACGTCAAGATCCCCATGCTCGGCATGATCAAGCGCAAGGCCGAGAAGGTCATCATCGACCGGGCGCTGGCCGGGCTGAAGAAGCGGGTGGAGTCGGGGGCCGCGTAGGCGTACCGCCCCGGGCGGTACGCGGAGGTACCGTTCAACCCCATGCGCACCATCCTGATCACGGGCCCGGGCGGCAGCGGCCGTACGACGGTCGCCGCCGCCACCGCGCTCGCCGCCGCCCGCGAGGGCACCCGCACCCTCGTGCTAGGCGCCGACCGCACCGACACCCTCGGCGCGATCCTGGGGGCCGAGACCGGCCCGGTCCCGCGACAGGTGGCGCCCAACCTCACGGCCTGGCGCCCCGACGCGGTGCAGCGCTTCCGGGACGACCTCACCGCGTTCCAGACCCGCGCGGCCTCCGTCCTCGACCTGCTCGGCGCCTCGCGTCTGGACCCCGAGGAGGTCACCCCCCTCCCCGGCGCCGAGGAGCTCAGCCTGCTGCGCGCGCTGCGGGACGCGGCCCTCGCCGAGGCCCACGACCTGCTCGTGGTCGACCTGCCGGCCACCGCCCAGGCCCTCGCCCTGCTCGCCCTGCCCGAGGAACTGCGCCGCTACCTGCGCAGGCTGCTGCCGGCCGAACGGCAGGCGGCCCGCGCCCTGCGCCCCGTCCTGGGCCGGCTCGCCGGCGTGCCGATGCCCGCGGAGTGGCTCTACGAGACCGCCGGCCGCTGGGACGTCGAGCTGGCCGCCGTCGAGGCCGTCGTCGCCGACCGCGACACCTCCGTACGGCTGGTCGCCGAGCCCTCCCCGTCCGGCGCCGACGCCGTACGCGACGCCACCCTCGGCCTCGCCCTGCACGGCCTGCGCCCCGACGCGCTGGTGGCCAACCGGGTCCTGCCGGAGACCGCGGGGGACGGCTGGCTCGCCGGGCCCGTCGCCCAGCAGCGCAAGATCCTCGCGGAGTGGCAGGAGTCGTACGACGTCCGGGCCGTCGCCCACCTCGGCCGCGACCCGCGGGGCGCCGACGACCTGTCCCGGCTGACCGTCCCCGGCGTCAAAGCCGAGCCCTCCACGGTCGGGTGGCCCGTCACCGACCACCTCGCCGAGGACGGCGTCCTCCTGTGGACCATCCCGCTGCCCGGCGCGATACGGGACGACCTGGACCTCATCCGGCGCGGCGATGAACTCGTCGTCAGCGCGGGGCACTTCCGCCGGATCGTCCCGCTGCCGTCGGCCCTGCGCCGCTGCACCGTCGACGGCGCCGCGCTGCGGGAGGGCGAGCTGCGGATCCGGTTCGCGCCCGACCCGGGTCTCTGGCCGGGGACACGGTGAACCGCATACGCCCGTTCGGGTAACGTCGTAGGGACGAACCGTAGTCAGGAGTCCGTCATGAGCGAAGAGCTCCCCCCGCCCGACTCCGGCGAGCGTGAGGCTGTCGACGAGGTGCGGGCGAGCGACCCCGACGCGTGGGCGACGGCGTGTGCCGAGGACCTCGCGGCGGAGAAGGCCCGCCGCCGCGCGGAGCACGGCCCGCAGCCGGGTGCCGCAGCCGAGGAGCTGCGCAAACTCGTCGACAGCGTCGCCGACAAGCTGTCCGGCCTCCAGTCCCCGCTGTTCGGCGCGGTCGCGGGGCCCGCCGCCCAGCAGGTGGTCAAGCAGGTCGTGCAGCAGGCCAAGGCGGCCGTCGAACCCGTCATCGAGCGCAACCCGGACGTCTTCGACCACCTGGCGGCCGCGGGCAACGAACTGCTCGCCGCCTACCGCTCCGCGGTCCAGGCCCAGGAGCAGCGCTGGACGAGCCGCGGGACCGGCCCGCGCGACCCGGGCGACCCCCGCGACGACCGCGGCGACGAGCCCGGCCCCGGCGAGCGCATCGACTTGGACTGACGCCCCCCTCGGGTACGGTTGGCCGTAGCGGGGCTCGACCGAAACTGAGGGATTCATGGGACTCACCATCGGCGTCGACATCGGCGGCACGAAGATCGCGGCCGGCGTGGTCGACGAGGAAGGCAACATCCTCTCGACCCACAAGGTGCCGACCCCGGGCACGCCCGAGGGCATCGTGGACGCCATCGCCTCCGCCGTGGAGGGCGCGCGCGCCGGGCACGAGATCGTCGGCGTGGGTATCGGTGCGGCCGGTTACGTCAACCGTCAGCGCTCGACGGTCTACTTCGCGCCGAACATCGACTGGCGCCAGGAGCCGTTGAAGGAGAAGGTCGAGGCTCGCGTGAGCCTGCCGGTCGTCGTGGAGAACGACGCCAACGCGGCAGCGTGGGGCGAGTACAAGTTCGGCGCAGGCAAGGGCCACCGCAACGTCATCTGCATCACCCTCGGCACCGGCCTCGGCGGCGGCATCATCATCGGCAACAAGCTGCGCCGCGGGCACTTCGGCGTGGCCGCCGAGTTCGGCCACATCCGCATGGTCCCCGACGGCCTGCTGTGCGGCTGCGGCAGCCAGGGCTGCTGGGAGCAGTACGCCTCCGGGCGCGCCCTGGTGAGGTACGCCAAGCAGCGCGCCAACGCCACCCCCGAGAACGCCGAGATCCTGCTCGGTCTCGGTGACGGCAGCCCCGACGGCATCGAGGGCAAGCACATCTCCATGGCCGCCCGCCAGGGCGACCCGGTCGCCGTCGACTCCTACCGCGAGCTCGCCCGCTGGGCCGGCGCCGGCCTCGCCGACCTGGCCTCGCTCTTCGACCCCTCCGCCTTCATCGTCGGCGGCGGCCTCTCGGACGAGGGCGAACTGGTCCTCGACCCGATCCGCAAGTCGTACAAGCGCTGGCTGGTCGGCGGTAACTGGCGCCCGGTCGCCGACGTGATCGCCGCACGGCTCGGCAACGAGGCCGGCCTGGTCGGCGCGGCCGACCTGGCCCGCGAGCCCGACCCGATCATGTAACTCGCGGCGCCCTTACGTGCCTGAGGGGCGCGGGGGCTGTGTGCGACCGCCACGCTCGACCGGCGGTCGCACACAGCCCCCGCGCCCCGACCTGTCAGGCGTACATTGATCCACATGGTGCTGCTTCCCGACTCCCGTACCGAGCCCGATGGTTCAGCCCTCCTCCGCGTTCTGAGCTACAACGTCCGCTCCCTGCGTGACGACACCGAAGCCCTGGCAAGGGTGATCACCGCCTGCGCCCCCGACCTGGTCCTGGTGCAGGAAGCCCCCCGTTTCTTCCGCTGGCGCAAGAAGCTCGCGCGGCTCGCCGCCGCGTCCGGACAGGTGATCCTCTCCGGCGGCGGCACGGCCGCGGGCCCGGCGATCCTCTGCACGCTCCGGGCCACTGTCGAACGCACCGAGGACGTCCTGCTCCCGCTCACCCCCGGCCAGCACCGGCGTGGCTTCGCCACCGCCGTGGTCCGGTTCGGGGGCGCCCGCCTCGGCGTACTGAGCTGCCATCTGTCGCTGCGCCGGGACGAGCGGTACGAGCAGGCCGGCCTGCTCCTCGACCGGCTCGCCGGCCTGGGCGTCCAGCACGCGGTCGCGGGCGGCGACCTGAACGAACGGCCCGGCGGCCGCGCCTTCGGCCGGCTCGCCGAGGGCCTCCAGGACTGCTGGGCCACGGCCTCCTGGGGCGGCGAGCACACCTGGACACGCACCGGCCCCCACCGGCGCATCGACGCGATCTTCGCGTCCAAGGGCGTCGAGGTCCTCGGCTGTGGGGTGCCCCTGGGCCATCCGGGGGTGACGGAGACAGACCTGAGGGCGGCCACGGACCACCTTCCGGTGCTGGCCGCCCTCCGCGTCCCCGCGAGCTAGGGCCTGCCTGTCGTTTGGATCAGGTCGGCTGGGAGGCACCGCACCTCTCGGCCGCCCCGCTCGGGTCGGCATGATCCAAACGACGGCCCTAGACCACCGCACCCCGGCCGGGGTCGTCGTCCTCCTCGTCGTCCGAGCGCATGCGCATCACCAGCGTGGCGAAGCCGCCCAGGAAGCCGCCGATGCCGAGCGTGGCGAGCCACCAGGTCATGTCCCAGCCGAGCAGCACGGCCAGCAGGAGCAGGACCGGACCGCCGAGCAGCCCCAGCCAGGCGAACTTCGCGGTCGCGTCGGCGGCGGGCAGCGGCGGCGGCTCCGGCGGGACGAAGTGACCCTCGTCGTCGTCCTCGAAGTCCTCCTCGGCGGGCTCGGGCACGCTGTAGTCACGGGGGCCGACCCCGGGGGCGAAGGCGACGGAGCCGCCCAGCGGCTTGACGGGCTTCTCCTCCTCCTTGGTCTCCGTGACGCCCTTGACGTCCTTGAGGCCCGAGTCGTTCGTCTCGTTCGTCTCGGACTCCAGGAGCGCGAGGTCGTCCACGGACTTGAAGGGCTTGGAGCCCGGCGGGTCCGGCGGCTCGTCGCCGTACCCGGCGACGATGGCCGCCCATGCGGCGTCCTCGTCGAACGGGACGTGCTGCTCCTCGGGCTCGCGGTCCTCGCGCTCCTCACGGTCCTCCCGGTCGGAGTCGTGCTCAGCCACGGGCGGTCGTCCCTTCCTTGCCGATGCTGGGGATGAGGCGGCCGATGAACGCGTGGCTCTCCGCGAAGATCCGGTCCGCCTCGTGGTCCAACGTCGCGACGTGGTAGCTCTGTTCCAGCACGATCTCCTGTACGTCCGTGGACGACACCCGGCTCAGCACCCGCGCGGAATCGGCCGCCGGCACCACGTGGTCCTCGGCGCTGCGCAGGACCAGCAGCGGCTGGGTGACCTGCGGCAGCTCGCCGTCGACCAGCCGGAAGAAGGTCCGCAGGGAGTGCGCGGCGCGCAGCGGCACCCGGTCGTACCCCAGTTCGGTACTGCCCTCCTTGGCGATGTCGCTCGCGATGCCCCTCGTCGACCGGACGACGTGATGGACCACCGGAAGGGCGTACGCGGCCAGGCCGTGCATACGGTTCGCCGGATTGACGACCACGACACCGCTGACCGCGTCCCCGTGCCGGGCGGCCAGCCTGAGCGCGAGCGTGCCGCCCATCGACAGGCCCGCCACGAACACCCGCGCACAGCGCTCGCGCAGGGCCCGCAGTTCGCGGTCCACCTCGGCGTACCAGTCCTGCCAGCCGGTGAGCTGCATGTCCTCCCAGCGGGTGCCGTGGCCGGGCAGCAGCGGGAGCGAGACGGTCAGATCGCGCTCGGCCAGATACTCCGCCCAGGGGCGCAGCGACTGGGGTGAACCGGTGAAGCCGTGACAGAGGAGGATCCCCGTCTCCCCGCCCTCATGGCGGAACGGCTCGGCTCCAGGGAGGACCGGCACCTTCGGTCTCCTGTTCATGAGAAGGGCGTGAACGACTCCGGGTGTGCTTCACCGTACGCGACCGCACTGACACCGACCAGGGCCGTAGGGCTCTTTGCGGGCGCCCCGGGTTAAGGTCTCACCGACAGACACAGGAGGCACTCGGTTGTTGTACGGCACGATGAAGGTAGCCATCGGAGGACCGCTGAAGGTCGCCTTCAGGCCATGGGTGGAAGGCCTGGAGAACATTCCCGCCGAGGGTCCCGCCATCCTGGCCAGCAACCACCTCTCGTTCTCCGACTCGTTCTTCCTGCCCGCGGTCCTCGACCGCAAGGTCACCTTCATCGCGAAGGCCGAGTACTTCACCACGCCCGGAGTGAAGGGCCGCCTCACGGCCGCCTTCTTCAAGGGCGTCGGCCAGCTCCCGGTGGACCGCTCCGGCGCGCGCGGCGCGGGCGAGGCGGCCGTCAGGAGCGGCATCGAGGTACTGGAGCGCGGTGAGCTGTTCGGGATCTACCCGGAGGGCACCCGCTCGCCCGACGGCCGTCTCTACCGGGGCAAGCCCGGCGGCCTCGCGCGCGTGGCGCTCGCCTCCGGCGCGCCGGTCATCCCGGTCGCCATGATCGACACGGAGAAGATCCAGCCGCCCGGGCAGGTGATGCCCAAGCTGATGCGGCCGGGCATCCGCATCGGCGAGCCGCTGGACTTCAGCCGCTACCAGGGCATGGAGCACGACCGTTTCGTGCTGCGCGCCCTGACCGACGAGGTCATGTACGAGATCATGAAGCTCTCCGGCCAGGAGTACGTCGACATGTACGCGACCGCGGCCAAGCGGCAGATCGCGGACGCGGCGAAGGCCGAGAAGGAAGCGGAGAAGGCGGCGAAGGCCGCGCTCGCGCAGGCGGCGAAGGAACAGGCGGCCAAGGAGAAGGCCGCGCAGGAGAAGGCCGCGCGGCACAGTGCCGCGCAGGCGGACACGGACGCGGACAGTTCCGAGTCCTAGGCGGCGGTCCGGGGGGCCGGCCGGGGTGGGGGAGATGGCCAGACGCGAGCGAGTGATGCGGATGTCGGTGGAGCAGCCGCTGTGGCGTGCGCTCACCGCATACCGCGTCCTGACGATGCTGTACGCGATCGGTCTCTTCGCCACCGCGTACGAGGAGTTCACCCGCCCCTGGATCGCCGTCGGCTACTACGTCGTCCTGGCCGGATGGACCCTCGCCACCCTCCCCAGGGTCGCCAGCGCGGCGGCCTGCACCAAGCGGTTCCTCGCCGTCGACCTGACCATCGCGGTCGTCGGCATCCTGCTCACCCCCGTCGCGGACGCGCACGAGCGGGTCCAGTCGGGCGGCCCGACGCTGCCGTCGATATGGACCGCCGGCGCCGTGCTGGCCTTCGCCGTCAAGGGCGGCTGGCGCTGGGCGGCCCTCGCCTCCAGCGCGGTCGCCGTCGCCAACCTCGTCGAGCGTGGCGCCCCGGCCCGCGACACCGTCCACAACGTCATCCTGGTCTGGGTCGCCTCCATCGCCATCGGCTACGTGGTCGAGGTCGCCCGTGCCTCCGAGCGCACCCTCGCCCGCGCCCTGGAGATCGAGGCCGCGACCAGGGAGCGGGAGCGGCTGGCCCGGGACATCCACGACGGCGTGCTCCAGGTGCTGGCCATGGTGCAGCGGCGGGGCGCGGTCATCGGCGGCGAGGCGGCCGAGCTGGGCCGGATGGCGGGCGAGCAGGAGGTCGCGCTGCGCACCCTGGTCTCCGGCGGGCTGGTGCCGGTCTCCCGCGCGTCGGAGGACGCGGCCCAGGGCGCCGTCGTACGGGCGGTGGAGGAACCGGACGACTCCACCGGCCCCGTCGACCTGCGGGCACTGCTCGCCCCGTACGCCTCCGCGAAGGTCAACCTCGCCGAGCCCGGCGCCCCGGTGCCGCTGCCCGGGGCCTCGGCACGGGAGTTGGCCGCGGCCGTCGGCGCCGCCCTGGACAACGTGCGCGAGCACGCGGGCGAGCACGCGCGTGCCTGGATCCTCGTCGAGGACGAACCCGGCGAGGTGATCGTGACCGTACGGGACGAGGGCCCGGGCATCCCCGAGGGTCGGCTCGCGCAGGCCGAGGGCGAGGGCCGGATGGGGGTGGCCCTGTCGATCCGGGGCCGGCTGCGTGACCTCGGCGGCAGCGCCGAACTGATCTCGGTGCCCGGCCAGGGCACCGAGGTGGAACTGAAGGTACCGAAGGAGACGAAGTCTTCACGGGGGAAGGCGGAACAGCGATGACGGACAGCGGCCGGGAGCGGCAGGAGCCGATCAGGGTGATGGTGGTCGACGACCACCCCATGTGGCGCGACGCCGTGGCCCGGGACCTCGGCGAGTCGGGCTTCGAGGTGGTCGCCACCGCGGGTGACGGCGAGCAGGCGGTACGCCGCGCCAGGGCCGTCGCCCCCGACGTGCTGGTGCTCGACCTGAACCTGCCCGCCAAGCCCGGCGTCCAGGTGTGCAAGGAACTGGTCGGCGCCAACCCGGCGTTGCGGGTCCTGGTGCTGTCCGCGAGCGGTGAGCACGCCGACGTCCTGGAGGCGGTGAAGTCCGGCGCGACCGGCTATCTGCTCAAGTCGGCCTCCACGGAGGAACTGCTGGACGCGGTCCGCCGTACGGCTGTCGGCGACCCGGTCTTCACCCCCGGGCTGGCCGGGCTGGTCCTCGGTGAGTACCGCCGCCTGGCCGCCGAGCCCGAGCCGGCCGCGGACACCGGCCGGCCGGGGGCGCCACAGCTCACCGACCGTGAGACCGAGGTGCTGCGCCTGGTGGCCAAGGGCCTGAGCTACAAGCAGATCGCCGAGCGGCTGGTCATCTCCCACCGCACGGTCCAAAACCACGTCCAGAACACCCTCGGCAAGCTCCAACTGCACAACAGGGTCGAACTGGTGAGGTACGCGATAGAACGCGGACTCGACGACGAGTAGATCAACTTCCTTACGTTCCAACGGAATTGTCACTCCCGCCCATCCCTGTGTGACCTGGATCACTACTAGCGTGATCCCCTCAGGCAACCGCGGCGAAGGGACACTTCCATGCGCGTCGGAGTACTGACCGGAGGCGGCGACTGCCCCGGACTCAACGCCGTCATCCGCGGCATCGTCCGCAAGGGCGTGCAGGAGTACGGCTACGACTTCGTCGGCTTCCGGGACGGCTGGCGAGGAACCCTCGACAGCGACACCGTGCGCCTCGACATCCCCGCGGTGCGCGGCATCCTGCCCCGGGGCGGCACCATCCTCGGCTCCTCGCGCACCAATCCGCTGAAGCGGGAGGACGGCATCCGCCGGATCAGGGAGAACCTCGCCGCGCGGGAGGTCGGGGCGCTCATCGTGATCGGCGGCGAGGACACCCTCGGCGTCGCCGCCCGGCTGTCCGACGAGTACGGGGTGCCGTGCGTCGGCGTGCCGAAGACGATCGACAACGACCTGTCCGCCACCGACTACACCTTCGGCTTCGACACCGCGGTCGGTATCGCCACGGAGGCCATCGACCGGCTGCACACCACCGCCGAGTCCCACATGCGCGTCCTGGTCTGCGAGGTGATGGGCCGCCACGCGGGCTGGATCGCCCTCCACTCGGGCCTGGCCGGCGGCGCCAACGTCATCCTCATCCCGGAGCAGCGCTTCGACGTCGAGCAGGTGTGCGCCTGGGTGACCTCCCGTTTCAAGGCCTCGTACGCCCCGATCGTGGTCGTCGCCGAGGGCGCGATGCCCAAGGACGGCGACCTGGTCCTCAAGGACGGTTCGCTGGACTCCTTCGGGCACGTACGGCTGTCCGGGGTGGGGGAGTGGCTGGCCAAGGAGATCGAGCGGCGCACCGGCAAGGAGGCCCGCACCACGGTCCTCGGGCACATCCAGCGCGGCGGCACCCCCAGCGCCTTCGACCGCTGGCTCGCCACCCGGTTCGGCCTGCACGCCGTCGAGGCCGTCCGCGACGGCGACTTCGGCAAGATGGTCGCCCTGCGCGGCACGGACATCGTCCGCGTGCCGATCGCCGAGGCCACGGCCCGGCTGAAGACGGTGGACCCGAAGCTGTACGAGGAGGTGGGGGTGTTCTTCGGCTGACCCTTCCGCCTCGGGCGGCCGGGCCCGGCGGGACGGGGCCCCGGGGCGGGTCCCGTCCGGCCCGCGGCAGGTGGTCGAGGGCCGTATATTCGGCCGTAACCCTACGAAACGGGAGCAGTCTTGGAGATCCTCGCCTTCGGCGTCCAGGCCGACGAGAAGCCCCTGATCGAGCGGGCCTTCGCCGGCCACCACGCCGTCCGCTGCCTGGACGTCTTCGTCAACGAGGACACCGCCCCCATCGCCGCCGGCCACGAGGTGATCTCCACCAGCGTCAACGCCGACCTCGGCCCGCGGGTCCTGGAGATCCTCGCGGCCGGCGGCACCCGGATGATCGCCCAGCGCTCCACCGGCTTCAACAACATCGACCTCCAGGTCGCCGAACGCCTCGGCCTGACGGTCGCCCGGGTCTCGTACTACTCGCCCTACTCGGTCGCCGAGTTCGCCTGGACCCTCGCCCTGGCCGTCAACCGCCGTATCGTCCGCGCCTCCACCCGCACCCGCGACTTCGACTTCCGCCTCGACGGCCTGATGGGCCGCGACCTGCACGGCCGCACCGTGGGCGTCCTCGGCACCGGCAAGATCGGCGAGGCGTTCGCCCGGATCGCCCACGGCTTCGGCATGCGGCTGCTCGGCTGGGACGTCGCCGAGAACCCCGCCTGCCTCCGGCTCGGCATGGAGTACGTGCCCAAGGAGCAACTCCTCACCGAGTCCGACCTGGTCACGCTGCACGTCCCGTTGCTGCCCGAGACCCGACACCTCATCGACGCGGCGGCCCTGAAGTCGATGAAGGACGACGCGATCCTGGTGAACTCCAGCCGCGGCGGCCTGATCGACACCGCGGCCCTCGTCAGCGAGCTGCGCGCGGGCCGTTTCACCGGCGTCGGCCTCGACGTCTACGAGGCCGAGGCGGGCCTGTTCTTCCTCGACCGGTCCCTGGAGGCCGTCGACGACGACACCCTGGCCCGCCTCGTCACGTTCCCGAACGTCCTGGTCACCTCCCACCAGGCGTACTACACCGAGGACGCCGTCGACCAGATCGTCGACGCCACGCTCCGCAACGTCCTCGACTACCGGGCCGGCCGCCGCTCCGAGAACGTGCTGGTCCCGCGCAGCTGACCCACCAGCTCCCGCACGACCGCCGCCCCGTTCAGGGTGAGCACCGACTCCGGGTGGAACTGCACGCCCGCGAACCCGGGGCCGCGCAGGGCGTGCACCTCACCGGTGTCGCCGCGGCTCACCTCCACGTCGTGCGCGGCCAGTTCGGCGAGGGTGTGCTCGTCGCAGCGCGCCACGAAGCTGTTGTAGAAGCCGACGGTCTCCCGCCGCCCGAACAGGTCGATCTCCGTCTGCGCCCCCTGGTAGGGCACTTCCTTGCGGACGATCTCAAGACCCAGCTCGGCCGCGATCAGCTCGTGCCCGAGGCAGACGCCGAGCACGCCGTGCCGGTTCTCGCGGATCACCTCCGCGGTCAGTGCCCGCAGGAACCGCATCTTGGGATCGGCGGTGTCGGCGGGGTCGCCCGGCCCGGGGCCGAGGATGACCGGCCCCTCGTGCGAGCGGACCGCCTCGGTGAGACCGGGCTCGTCGTAGCGCCGGACGGTGACGGTCAGGCCCGACGAGCGCAGCACGTGCGCGAGCATCGCCGTGAAGGTGTCCTCCCCGTCGACGACGAGGGCATGCCCGCCCAGGTCCTCGGCCCGCTCCTGCATCCGCAGCCAGAACGGCGCCAGCGAGCCGCGGCGTCCGTCCAGGGCGGCCCGCACCCGGGGGTCGTCGGCCAGCCGGGGGCGCGTGTTCTGCGCCCGCGGCCTGCCCGGCCGTACACCGAGCGCCGCCAGCACGCCCGCCGCCTTCGCGTGGGTCTCCGCCACCTCGCCCGCCGGGTCCGAGCCGCGCACCAGCGTGGCCCCCACCGGCACCCGCAGCCGCCCCGCCGCGTCGATGTCGGCGGTACGGATGAGGATGGGGGAGTCGAGGGTCTGGGCGCCGCCCGAGTCCGTCCCCAGCAACGCCAGCGCACCCGCGTAGTAGCCCCGCCCACCGGACTCGTGCCGCTCGATGACCCGGCAGGCGTTCTGCACCGGCGAGCCGGTGACGGTCGCCGCGAACATGGTCTCCTTCAGCACCTCCCGCACGTCCAGCGAGGACTTCCCGCGCAGCTCGTACTCGGTGTGCGCGAGGTGCGCCATCTCCTTCAGCCGGGGCCCGACCACGACCCCGCCCATGTCGCCGACCGTGCACATCATCTTGAGCTCCTCGTCGACGACCATCGACAGCTCCTCGATCTCCTTTCCGTCCGCGAGGAAGTCGAGCAGGTGCTCGGGGGTGGGTCCTTCGGCCGGATAGCGGTACGTCCCGCTGATCGGGTTCATCACGACCGTCCCGCCCGACATCCGCACGTGCACCTCGGGACTGGCCCCGACCAGGGTCCGGTCCCCGGTGTGCACCACGAAGGTCCAGTACGCACCCCGCTCGCCCTCCAGGAGCCGCCGGAACAGAGCGAGGGCGTCTGCGCGGGAGAACCCGGGGATCCCGCCCTCGTACGTCCGCCGGATCACGAAGTTCGCGCCCTCGCCGGCGCCGATCTCCTCGCGCAGCACCCGTCCGACGATCTCGGCGTACTCCTCGTCGCCGACGTCGAATCCGCCGCCCTCCACCCGCACGTCATGGGCGGGAAGCTGAGCGAGCGCCTCGTCCAGGGCCAGCGTGTGGGTCTCCTCGGGCGTCAGCACCGAAAGCGGTGTCCCGTCGTCCCGGACGTCGAAGCCGCGCTCGCGGATCTGCCGGAACGGGATGAGGGCGAGGCCCTCGTCGGGGAGCTCGGCGAGGCGGTCGCAGGTGGTGACGGGGCCGAGGAAGATCTCCACGGTGTTCTCGTCGTGGCCCGGTGTACGCCGGCGCAGCAGGGCGAACGGGCGGGGATCGTCGAGCAGGTCGAGCAGCTGCATGGGTCCGTTTTCCTTCTCGCTGGGAGGAACGGGCCCCGGAAACGCCGAAGGCCGCCCCTCGGGCGGCCTTCGCGAAGTCTTGCGTACGCGCAGTCAGTGGGCCGCCGGATGAGCGGTCCACCACCAGTTCTGGGTCGAGTGCGCGAACATGCGACGCACCCTACCCCACGCGCACCTGAGCGAGGGTGTGTCTCACCTGTCGAGCCGGGAGAAAACGTCTCGACACGACCCCGTAATGTGGAGGGCGTGACCGTGAACGCTAAGACCAGCGCGAGCGCTGGCAACACCTGGCGAGACCTGCCCGCGGCGCAGCAGCCCGAGTACCCCGACACCGAGGCTCTGCGCGCAGTGATCGCGGACCTCGAGTCGTATCCGCCGCTCGTCTTCGCGGGCGAGTGCGACCAGCTGCGCGCCCGGATGGCGGCCGTCGCCAAGGGAGAGGCGTTCCTCCTCCAGGGCGGCGACTGCGCCGAGGCCTTCGACGCGGTGTCCGCCGACCACATCCGCAACAAGCTCAAGACCCTGCTCCAGATGGGCGCCGTGCTGACGTACGCCGCGTCCGTGCCCGTGGTGAAGGTCGGCCGTATCGCCGGCCAGTACTCCAAGCCGCGCTCCAAGGGCACCGAGACCCGCGACGGCGTGACGCTGCCGACCTACCGGGGCGACTCGGTCAACGGGTTCGACTTCAACGAGGCCGCCCGCATCCCGGACCCCGAGCGCCTGAAGCGGATGTACAACGCCTCCGCCTCCACGCTCAACCTGGTGCGCGCCTTCACCACCGGCGGTTACGCCGACCTGCGCCAGGTGCACGCCTGGAACCAGGACTTCGTGAAGTCGTCCCCGTCCGGTCAGCGCTACGAGCAGCTCGCCCGTGAGATCGACAACGCGCTGAACTTCATGCACGCCTGCGGGGTGGACCCGGAGGAGTTCAAGACCGTCGAGTTCTTCTCGTCGCACGAGGCGCTGCTGCTCGACTACGAGTCCGCCCTGACCAGGGTCGACTCCCGCACCGGGCAGCTGTACGACGTCTCGGCGCACATGGTGTGGATCGGCGAGCGCACCCGGCAGCTGGACCACGCGCACATCGAGTTCGCCTCGCAGATCCGCAACCCGGTCGGGATCAAGCTCGGCCCGACGACCACGGCCGAGGAGGCGCTGCAGTACATCGAGCGCCTCGACCCCGACCGCGAGCCGGGCCGGCTGACCTTCATCGTCCGGATGGGCGCCGACAAGGTCCGCGACAAGCTGCCCGAGCTGGTCGAGAAGGTCACCGCCTCCGGTGCGACCGTGGCCTGGATCACCGACCCGATGCACGGCAACACCTACGAGGCGGCCTCGGGCCACAAGACCCGCCGCTTCGACGACGTGCTCGACGAGGTCAAGGGCTTCTTCGAGGTCCACAAGGCACTCGGCACCCACCCGGGCGGCATCCACGTCGAGCTCACCGGTGACGACGTCACCGAGTGCGTGGGCGGCGGCGACGAGATCTTCGTCGACGACCTGCACCAGCGCTACGAGACGGCCTGCGACCCGCGCCTGAACCGCAGCCAGTCCCTTGACCTGGCGTTCCTGGTCGCGGAGATGTACAGGGACCAGTAGCCGGATCGCCTGTTACAGGCACAAAGGATGGGGCGCGGATCACATACGATCCGCGCCCCACTCCACTTTTGCGGCTCCTGCCCGACGGGTAAGGTTAGGTTAGCCTCACCGATCAAGAGTCGGGGATGGCACGACTACGAATCCCGCCGGGAGGTGAGCCGCGTGTACGTCTGCAACTGCTTCGGTGTGACCGAGGCGCAGGTCAAGCAGCACGCGGAGAAGGGTGCCTGCACCCCCCGCCAGATCGCCTCGGCCTGCAAGGCGGGCACGGACTGCGGGTCGTGCGTGCGGCGCATACAGGCCCTTCTCGGCCGGGGTGCGCACCCGGGTCGGGAGCTCGTGGGTCAGACGGAGCAGGCGGGATCCGTGCTCGCGGACCTCAAGGACGCGGCCTAGCTCTCCGGCTGTTCGATCAGCTGGGCGATGTAGAGCGACTCACCGAGCTTGTCCAGCAGTTCCAGCTGGGTGTCCAGGTAGTCGATGTGGTGCTCCTCGTCCGCGAGGATCGACTCGAAGATGTTCGCGGACGTGACGTCGCCCTTGTTCCGCATCACCTCGATGCCGCGCCGGAGGCGGTCGATCGCCTCGACCTCGACCTGCCGGTCGGCCTCGAACATCTCCCTGACCGTCTGCCCCACGCGCACGTGGAAGAGACGCTGGTAGTTCGGCAGCCCGTCCAGGAAGAGGATCCGGTCGGTGAGCACCTCCGCGTGCTTCATCTCGTCGAAGGACTCGTGCCGCGTGTACTTCGCGAGCTTGGTCCAGCCGAAGTTCTCCTGCATCTTCGCGTGCAGGAAGTACTGGTTGATCGCGGTCAGCTCGGCGGTCAGCTGCTCGTTGAGGAATTCGATGACCTCGGGGTCGCCCTGCATCGCAGAGGCTCCTTCCAACCGGGGGGAACTGGCAGGTTGCGCCGAATCCTTGCACCGGCAACGAAGATCGTCCAGTAAGTCTTCACTTAGTAAGTAAGGGCATGCTTAGTTCTAATTGCCCGATATGGGCGGGCGTTGGTCATGTGCACTGCCCTGGGTCTGTCAGGATGGAGTCATGGGTCAGCCGGTGGAACGCGAGTCAGGAGAAGCGGCACACTCCGAGCTTCCGCCGGGGCAGCGCGTACAACGCGGATGGCCGGTCACCCACTACGGACCGGTGCCCAAGTTCCGGCCCGAGCGCTGGGAGTTCCGGGTTTTCGGCGCCACCGCCGACGGCGAGAAGCACTGCTGGACCCACGAGGAGTTCACGGCCCTGCCGTACACCGCCGTCATGGGCGATCTGCACTGCGTCACCAAGTTCAGCATGCTCGGCGCCGAGTGGGGCGGCATCCCCGCGCGCACGATCCTGGACATCGCCCCGCCCGCGCCGGCCGTCACCCATGTGATGGTGTGGGCGGAGTACGGCTTCAGCTCGAACCTGCGTCTCGCCGACTTCGCGTCCGAGCGCGCGATCTTCGCCACCCACAAGGACGGCGAACTCCTGACGGCGGAGCACGGCTTCCCGCTGCGCCTGGTCGTCCCCCACCTGTACGCCTGGAAGGGCCCCAAGTGGGTCCGCGGCGTGGAGTACATGACCGCCGACCGCCGCGGTTTCTGGGAGGAGCGCGGCTACCACAACATCGGCGACCCCTGGCGCGAGCAGCGCTACTCCTACCAGGAGCAGCCGGGGGAGGGCCCCGAGCTCTGAGGCCGGGGCCGGGCGCCTACGACGGTTTTTGGCGTCACCCGTCCCGGAGCTTCTTCAGCCGCTCCACGTCCGCCGCGTGTCCCTCCTTGCCGCCGGGCGTCTCGATGATCAGTGGTACGCCCTCGGTCGCGGGGTGGGTCATCAACGCGCGGAACGGGTCCTCGCCGATATGGCCGGCGCCGATGTTCTCGTGCCGGTCCTTGTGCGCGCCGACGACGTCCTTGGAGTCGTTGGCGTGGATCAGCTTCAGCCTGCCCTCGCCGACCGTGTCCACCAGCAGGTCGAGGGTCTGGTGCATTCCGGCCGGCCCGGTCAGGTCGTGCCCGGCGGCGAAGATGTGACAGGTGTCCAGGCACACGCCCAGCTTCGGATGGGCGTCCAGAGCCTCGAAGTACGGCCCGAAGTCCCAGGTCCGCGAGCAGAGGGAGGAGCCCTGCCCGGCGGTCGACTCCAGCAGTAGGAACGGATCGTCGTCGCAGGTCAGCTCGTCGAGCAGCGGAAGCAGGTACTCCCGCACCTGCTTCAGCGCCACCGACCGGTCCCGGCCGCCCGTCGCGCTGCCGGTGTGCACGACCACGCCCAGCGCCCCGATCTCCCGGCCCCGCCGCAGCGAGTGCCGCAGCGAGTCCACCGACCTCTCCACGGTCGCCTCGGTGTGCGAGCCGAAGTTGATCAGGTAGGGGGCGTGCACGTACGCCGGGATCGACTCCTCCGCGCACACCGCGCGGAACTCCTCGTCCTGCCGCGGGTTGCCGACGGGCGTGGCCCAGCCGCGCGGGTTGGCGACGAAGACCTGCACGGTCTCGGCCTTCAGGTCGTGGGCGTACGACAGGCCCACGGAGTGGAGACCGCCGGCCACGGGGACGTGGCCGCCGACGGGGTTGCGCACCGTGCCGGAGGTGGTGCCGGGCTGTTGACTCTTCACCCGTGCAGGGTGTCATGTGGCCCGGCCCGGCCGGTCAGCGGATCTTGATCGTGATCGTCGAACCCTTGGGGGCGCTCTCCCCGCCCGCCACCGACTGGCCCTTGACGGTGTCACCGAAGAGGCCGAGCAGCCCGCGGTCCTCGTCGACCGAGAAGCCGGCCGCCTCCAGCTGCTGCCTGGCCTCGTCGACGCTGTCCCCGACCACGTCCGGGACCTCGATCATCTCCGGGCCCTTGGACAGGGTCAGCGTCACCGTGTCGCCCTCGGCGGCGGTGCTGCCGTCCGCCGGCGTCTGCCGGGCGACCTGGCCCTTGTCGTACTCGGCGGAGTTGACCTCCTCGGTGGCGACCTTCACCTTCAGGCCCGCCTCCTCCAGGTCCGCCCTCGCGTCCTGGAGGGACTCGCCGGTGACGTCCGGGACGTCGATCGGGCGGCCCTTGCTGACGGTGAGGGCGATCGCCGAGCCCGCGCGCCGCTCGGTGCCCTTCTCCGGGTCCGTGGAGATCACGGAGCCCCTCGGGACTTCGTCACTGAACGCCCGGGTGACCATGCCCGGATCCAGTCCGCTGTCCTTCAGCAGGTCCCTGGCCTTGTCCAGCCGGTAGCCCTCCACATCGGGCACCCGCACGGTCCGCGGGCCGTCGGAGATGGTGAGCGCCACCGAGTCGTTGTCCCGGATCCGGGCGCCCGAGGCCGGGTCGGAGCTGATGACGGTGCCGCGCTTCACGGAGTCGCTGTAGGCGTGCTTGACCTGGGAGACCTCGAGACCGGACTGCTCCAGCCGGTCCCGGGCCTGCGCCTCGGTCTTCGCCAGCAGCGGCGGGACCCGGGTGAACTGGCCGGAGTTGATGTACCAGACGCCCGCGCCGAGGCCGAGGGCCAGCAGCACGGCCGCGACGATCGTGACCACCCGGCGCCGGGAGTGGCCGCGGCGGCGCGGGGGGAGCGGCGGCGGGCTCTCCAGCCGGCTCGTGCGGTGGAACTCCGCCTCGGCGCCGGTGTCGTCCTCGTTCACCGGCAGCGGGCGCGGCACGGTCAGCGAGCGCGGGATCACACTCGTCAGGTCGTCCGCGTTGTCGTGCGCCGCCGCGAGCGCCTGGGGCGGCACCGCGTCCAGCTGGTCCTCGCTGAGCGCGAAACGCGCCTCGCGCGCCTGGGCGAGCAGCGCGACCGCGTCGTGCGGGCGGACGGCGGGGGTGCGGGCGGTCGCCGAAGCGACCAGCTCGTCGAGTTCGAACGGCAGACCCGGCACGACGGCCGAGGGCGGCGGGACGTCCTCGTGCAAGTGCTTGTAGAGCACCACGGCGGCCGATTCGGCGTCGTGGGGCTTCTCACCCGTGAGCATCTCGTAGAGGACGACACCGCACGCGTACACGTCGACCCGCGGATCGGCGGCGCCCGGCTGCTCTATCTGCTCGGGCGCGAGGTAGGAGACGGTGCCGAGCACGGCCCCGGTGGTGCTGGTGACGGTGTCCACGGAGCGAACGAGCCCGAAGTCGGCGACCTTGACCCGGCCGTCGTCCCCTATCAGCACGTTTTCAGGCTTCATGTCCCGGTGGACGAATCCGGCGCGGTGCGCGGCGCCCAGCGCGGCGAGCACCGGCTCCAGGATGTCCAGGGCGGCGCGCGGTTGCAGGGCACCACGCTCGCGCAGCACGTCGCGCAGGGTGCAGCCGGCGACGTACTCCATGGCCAGATAGACGTACGACCCGTCGGTGCCCTGGTCGAAGACCTGCACCACGTTCGGATGGGCCAGTCGGGCGACCGACTTGGCCTCCCGGATGAACCGCTCGACGAAGCTCCCGTCGGCCGCCAGCGACGGGTGCATCACCTTGAGCGCGAGCACGCGGTCCAGACGGGTGTCCACGGCCCGGTAGACCGTGGCCATCCCGCCGACCGCGATCCGCGCGTCCACGCGGTAGCGCCCGTCGAGCACGTGCCCGACCAGCGGGTCCTGAAGGGTCGTATCCACGCAGGCGAGTGTACGAGGCACAGCTGACACGTCCGCGGGTTCGGCCGGGATCGAGGCTTGACTGCAGCGGACCTGTGACGCAACCCACAAGAAGGTCGCAGCCGCCGAAGCGGAAGCACGACGCCGCTCGCCCGCTCAGAACGCGGGGCGCTCCGGATCCAGCACCGCCAGGCCCTCCACCGGCGACGACGCCTCGGCGAAGTGCCGCCGCGGAATCCGCCCCGCCAGCCGGGCCAGCCTCCCCGCCTCGACCGCGCCGCGCATCGCGGAAGCCATCAGCACCGGCTCCTGCGCCCGCGTGACCGCCGAGGCGAGCATCACACCCGCGCACCCCAGCTCCATGGCCAGCGCGGCGTCCGACGCCGTACCGGCCCCCGCGTCCAGGATCACCGGCACGCCCGCGTGCTCGACGATCAGCTGGAAGTTGTGCGGGTTGCGAATGCCGAGCCCCGACCCGATGGGCGATCCGAGGGGCATGATCGCGGCGCAGCCCACGTCCTCCAGCTTCCGTGCCAGCACCGGATCGTCGTTCGTGTACGGCAGCACCGTGAACCCGTCGTCCACCAGCGTCTCCGCCGCGTCCAGCAGTTCGATCGGGTCCGGCAGCAGCGTCCGTTCGTCGGCGATGACCTCCAGCTTGATCAGGTCGCCGCCGAGCGCCTCGCGCGCGAGACGGGCGGTGAGGACGGCCTCGCCGGCCGTGAAACAGCCCGCGGTGTTGGGCAGCACCCGGATGCCGAGCTTCTCCAGCACCGACAGCACCGAGCCGTGCACGGTCGGATCGACGCGGCGCATCGCGACCGTCGTCAGCTCCGTGCCGGAGGCGACCAGCGCCCGTTCCAGCACGTCCAGGCTGGGCGCCCCGCCGGTGCCCATGATCAGGCGGGACGTGAGGGACGTACCACCGATGACAAAGGGATCGTCGGCCACGGGTCAGCCTCCTTGGACGGCGGTGAGGACCTCGACGCGGTCTCCCTCGGAGAGGGACGTGGTGGACCACCGCGTGCGGGGGACGACGGTCTCGTTGAGCGCGGCGGCCACGCCGGAGGGCGCCGCGGTGAGGGACCGTACGAGGGCGTCGAGGGCGGTGCCGGGAGCGACCGTGCGCCGCTCGCCGTTGACCGAGATGTTCATGCGGGCTGCTCCGTGAGGACGGCGCCGAAGCGCCTGGGGGTGAAGGGGCGGGCCTCGTCCGGAAGTTCACCGGTGGTCAGGACGTGCGCCATGGCGTCGCCGGTGACCGGTGTGAGCAGCACGCCGTTGCGGTAGTGCCCGGTGGCCAGCAGCAGGCCCTCCAGGCCGGTCGGGCCGAGCAGCGGCGCGTTGTCGGGGGAGCCGGGGCGCAGACCGGCCCGGGTCTCCGTCAGCGGCAGCTCGGTGATGCCGGGCACCAGCTCGTGCGCGTCGCGCAGCAGCTCGTACACCCCGCCTGCCGTCACCGTCGTGTCCCAGCCCAGCTCCTCGCTGGTCGCGCCGACGACGAGCTCGCCGTTCTCGCGCGGCACCAGGTAGACCTGGCTGCCGCGCACCACGGCCCGCACGGTGCGGCTCAGGAACGGCGCGTACCGCTGCGGCACGGTCAGCCGCAGCACCTGCCCCTTCACCGGCCGTACGGGCGGCAGTACGTCGTCCGGGACCCCGGGGAACCGTCCGCTGAGGCTGCCGGCCGCCAGCACCACCTGTCCGGCGCCCAGGACCTCGCCCTCGCGCGTGACCACACCGGCGGCCCGCTCCCGGACCACCGACAGCCGCTCGGCCCAGGTGCGGTGGAAAGCGACCCCGGCCCGCTCGCACGCCGCCACCAGGGCCGCGGCGAGCCGTCTGGGGTCGATCTGGTGATCTCCGTCGACCCGCAGCCCGCCGCGCACGCCCGGCGCGAGCATCGGTTCCAGGCGCCGGCACTCCCGCCCGGACAGCCACTCGGAGTCCAGACCCGACTGCCGTTGCAGTGCGTGCAGTTCACGCAGATGGGCGCGGTCGTCGGCGTCCAGGGCGACGGCGAGCGTGCCGGATCGCCGGTATCCGAGGTCGTGCCCGGTGAGGTCGGTGAGCTCGGCCGCGAAGTCCGGATAGCGGCGGGCGGATTCCAGGTTGAGGCCGAGCAGGGTCTGCTCGCCGTAGTGCAGTTCCGTGACGGCGGCCAGCATCCCGGCCGCCACCTGGGCGGCCCCGCCGCCCGGCTCGGGGTCCAGGACGGCGACCGCGAGACCGCGCTGCGCGGCCCGCCAGGCCGTGACCAGGCCGATGATCCCGCCCCCCACGACCAGGACGTCTGAGGTGTGTTCCGAGGTGTGTGACGTGTCGGACGTACGCGACATGGGCGTCCAGCCCCTCCCTTCGCCGGCATGACCCGGATCAGGTTCGTACGGTCGGAGGCCGCCAGCCTCCCTCTCAGCCCGGTGCGTCCGGGCTCCCGCGAGTGCTTTACGTTGGCCACCCTAGCCCTTGGTTCCGCGCCTCTGTAAGGGAGCCTTTCGTCATGTCCCGCTCGCTGGACGGTCTCGTCCTCGCACCCGTCGCCGACCAGGCCCCGGGTCAGGTGGGTACACGGACCCGCTTCACCTACCACGAGAGGGACGGCGAGGTCTGGGCCGAGTACGCGGGCGGGGACGTCGTCCGCGGGCACCTGGTGGGGACGCGCGAGGGCGACCGTCTGGACTTCCGGTACGTACAGCTCAAGCAGGACGGGACGACGTCCTCGGGGCACTGCGTGTCGGCCGTCGTCGTGCTGTCCGACGGCCGGGTGCGGCTCGAGGAGAGCTGGGAGTGGGAGTCGCAGACGGGCAGCGGGACGAGCGTCGTGGAGCAGGTCACCGAGCACAGCCCCTGACTGACTGTCTGTCAGTTGTCTATGGTGATCAGGTGAGCGAGCAGACGCAGGAACCGGGAACGCCCACGCCGCGGCGTGTCGTCGTGGTGGGCGCGGGCATGGCCGGGGTGCAGACCGCGGTCGCCCTGCGGGAGCAGGGCTTCACCGGCTCGGTGACACTGATCGGCGCGGAGCCCCACCAGCCGTACGACCGGCCGCCGCTGTCGAAGGCCGTGCTGCTCGGCAAGGCCGAGAACTCCGCCTTCGACGTGGACTTCGAGGCGCTCGGCATCGAACTGCGGCTCGGCCGTGAGGTCCTCGGCGTCCGCCCCGCCGAGCACGAGCTGGACACCGCCCAAGGGCCGGTGCCCTACGACGTCCTGGTCCTCGCCACCGGTGCCGAACCGATCCGGCTGCCGGGCGCGGAAGGCGTGCCCGGCGTGCATCTGCTGCGCACCCTGGACGACGCCGAGCGGCTGCGCCCGGTGCTCGCCCGGCAGCACGACATCGTGGTCGTCGGCGCGGGCTGGATCGGCGCCGAGTTCGCCACGGCGGCCCGCGAGGCGGGCTGCCAGGTGACGGTCGTGGAGGCCGCCGACCGGCCGCTCGCCGGCGCGCTGCCCGCCGAGGTGGCCGCGCCGATGGCCTCCTGGTACGGCGACGCGGGGGCCTCGCTGCGCACCCACGCGCGCGTGCGGCACGTCGCACCGGGGGCCGTGCTGCTGGACGACGGCTCCCGGCTGCCCGCCGACGCCGTGGTCGTCGGCATCGGCGCCCGCCCCGCCACCGCCTGGCTCGCGGGCTCCGGCATCGAGCTGGGCGCCCACGGCGAGGTCGTCGCCGACGACCGTCTGCACACCTCGGTACCGGACGTCTTCGCGGTCGGCGACTGCGCCTCCTTCCCGTCCGGGAGGTACGGCGAGCGTCTGCTGGTCCACCACTGGGACAACGCCCTGCAGGGGCCGCGCACGGTGGCCGCGAACATCGTCGGCGAGGTCACCGACGAGCCCCCGGCCCGCTACGACCCGGTCCCGTACTTCTGGTCCGAGCAGTTCGGGCGCTTCGTCCAGTACGCCGGCCACCACGCGTCGGCCGACACCACCCTGTGGCGCGGCGACCCCTCCGGTCCGGCCTGGACCGTGTGCTGGCTGCGCGAGCGCCGCCTGGTCGCCCTGCTGGCGGTGGGCCGCCCCCGGGACCTGGCGCAGGGGCGCCGGCTGATCGAGGCGGGCACACTGATGGACCCCGGGCTGCTGACCGACCCGGCGAGGCCCCTGAAGGCGGCCACGGCGTAGTGCGAAGCCGCAGGCCGGGCGGGCCTGGCTTCCGACTGTCAGTGCGGGATGGCACGCTTGTCCCGTGACCGAGATTGACGCAAAGATCGATGCTCTCGTCCCCGCCTGGCTCACCCTCCCCGACATCGCAGAGATGCTCGATGTCGAGGTGACGCGTGTGCGGCAGCTGGTCAAGGAGGGCCAGCTCATCGCCGTACGCCGTGGTGAGAACCGCGCACTGCACGTCCCCGCCGCCTTCATCGACGGGGCCGAGCAGAAGGTCGTCAAGGGCCTCACCGGCACCCTGACGCTCCTGCGGGACGACGGCTTCACCGACGAAGAGATGATCGAATGGCTCTTCACCCCCGACGAGAGCCTGCCCGGCACCCCCGCACAGGCGCTGGCCGAGAACCGCGGTACGGAGGTGAAGCGCCGGGCCCAGGCGCTCGCCGTCTGATCCGCGCACGCTGATCGAACACCGTCCGGCGTACGGGCCGCGGCCGACCAGGCCACGGCCGTGGTTCACTGCGGCCCGTACGCCATCGAGATGGGGGGACCCACGCATGCCCGACACGTCCGACACCGATGCCCGCGCCCAGCTTCCCCACGCCCGGCTCTACCTCTGCACGGACGCCCGCGGGAAGCAGGGCGACCTCGGCGACTTCCTGGACGCGGTCCTGGACAACGGCGTGGACATCATCCAGCTGCGGGACAAGAGCCTGGAGGCCGACGAGGAGCTGGACCGGCTGGAACTGTTCGCCGACCGGTGCCAGGCGCACGGCAAGGTCCTCGCGGTGAACGACCGCGCCGACGTGGCGCACGCGGCGCGGGCCGCGCATCCCTGGGGTCCCTCCGTACTCCATCTGGGGCAGGGCGACCTCCCGGTCCCCGCGGCGCGCGCGATCGTCGGCGACGACATCCTCATCGGCCGTTCCACGCACTCCGAGTCCGAGGCCGCGGCCGCCGCCGTCCAGGAGGGTGTGGACTACTTCTGCACCGGCCCGTGCTGGCCCACCCCCACCAAGCCCGGCCGTCACGCCCCCGGCCTCGACCTGGTCCGGTACACCGCCTCGCTCGGCACCGACCGCCCCTGGTTCGCCATCGGCGGCATCGACCTCGGCAATCTGGACGAGGTGCTGGATGCGGGGGCGCGCCGGGTCGTGGTCGTGCGGGCCATCACGGAGGCGGACGACCCGGGCGCGGCGGCCGCCGAGTTCACCAAGCGGCTGCGGCAGGCGTGACGCCCCTCGTGGCCCCAGGTGTCCGAGGGGTGGACAACAAAAAGACAAATCGGGCAAAGTTCCGTGATCTGGTTGGGTGACCGTCTCGCCCTGACTAACCTGCCGGTATGGCCCTCGGCACCGCATCCACCAGGTCGGACCACGCCCGCACCGTGCGCGACATGCTCGCGACCGGCAAGACGACGTACTCCTTCGAGTTCTACGCCCCGAAAACCCCCAAGGGCGAGCGGAACCTGTGGAACGCGCTGCGCCGGGTCGAGGCGGTGGCGCCCGACTTCGTCTCCGTGACGTACGGCGCCGGCGGTTCCACCCGCGCGGGCACGGTCAAGGCGACCGAGGCGATCGCCTCGGACACCACACTCACCCCGATCGCCCACCTCACCGCGGTCGACCACTCGGTGGCCGACCTGCGCAACATCATCGGGCAGTACGCCGACGCGGGGATCCGCAACATGCTCGCGCTGCGCGGCGACCCGCCCGGCGACCCCATGGGTGACTGGGTGCCGCACCCCCGGGGCCTGGCCTACGCCGCCGAACTGGTCGAACTGATCAAGGCTTCGGGTGACTTCTGCGTCGGCGTCGCGGCCTTCCCCGCGATGCACCCGCGTTCCGCCGACTGGGACACCGACGTCCGCCACTTCGTCGACAAGTGCCGGGCCGGCGCGGACTACGCGATCACCCAGATGTTCTTCCACCCGGAGGACTATCTGCGGCTGCGGGACCGGGTCGCGGCCGCGGGCTGCGACACCCCGATCATTCCCGAGATCATGCCGATCGCCAGTGTGAAGACCGTGGACCGGATCCCCTCGCTCACCAACGCGGCCTTCCCGGACGCCCTGAAAGAGCGAATCCTCACAGCAAAAGACGATCCGGCCGCTGTACGCTCCATTGGCATCGAATACGCCACGGAGTTCTGCGCACGGCTGCTGGCCGAGGGAGTGCCCGGACTGCACTTCATCACGCTCAACAACTCCACGGCGACGCTGGAAATCTACGAGAACCTGGGTTTGCACCACCCACCGCAGGCCTAGACCGGTCGCACCCACATACGACACACTGCGTAGCGGCCACTGGGAGAGGGGCGTACATGGGCTGGACGGTCCTCTACATCGCGTTCGGCATCGTCGCGCTGTGGCTGCTGGGCGAGGTGCTGCTGCAGTACAAGGCGCGTCTGCGCTGGCGTTTGCTGGCCTTCGGCGGGTTCCTCGGCGTCGTCCTCGGTGTCCTGATCCCCTCGGTCGTCGTCATCGGTCTGGGTGCCGTCGCCTTCGCGGTCGGCCAGACCTACGTCACGCTCTCCTTCCGCCGTGGCTTCGCGGCCGGTTGGGCGGTCAGCCGGCCGGGTGCCGACGGCACGAAGCGGCGCCGCGGCCAGGCGGACCGTCAGGACCCCGCCCTTGAGGTCACCGGCCTCGAAGCGGTCGACACCGGGTTCGGCGACGACGCCAAGTACGGTCAGGACACCGGCTCCTACGGCCAGGACGACTACGACCGCGACGACGTGTTCACCCCCGCCCGCCCGGTCGCTCCCACGGCCGCCGAGAGCACCTCGGTGTACGAGCCGCAGCCGATGCCCGACGACACCGGCTCCTACGGCATATACGGAAACCCCGGATACACCGGCGCCTCGTCCTACCCGGGCGCCGACCAGGGCCAGGGCCAGGACCAGTACGCGGCAGCGGCCCAGGGCGCCGACCAGACCTACGGGTACGACGGCTACTCCGGCTACGACCAGCAGCAGTACGGCTACGAAACGGCCGGCCAGCAGCAGTACGCGGCCTACTCCGACCCGTACATCGGCACCCAGACCTACGGCGGCGGCTCGTACGACGCCTCCTACGGCGGTCAGCAGCAGTACGACCAGCAGGGCTACGGCCAGGACCAGTACGGCACCGGGACCTATGGCGAGACACCGGCCGGCGGGGTGTGGGTGCCGCAGCAGCGCAACACCGACGACCCCTACGGCGGCGACCTCCCGCCGGAGCAGTCGTATCCCTACCAGGGCAACGGCCAGGCGCAGGGCAACGACTACGACGAGCAGTACCGGTTCTGACCGGCCGTCACTGAGAGCCCCGGAACTCCGGCCCCTCCACGATCAGTCCGGCCACCAGCGCGCCTGACATGCCGGCGTGCGCGAGGCCGCCACCGGGATGCGACCAGCCCCCGACGCTGAACAGGCCCGGTATCGCCGTGGTGTTGGCCGGATACAGCCGGGTCCCCGCGGCCGAGGCCAGGGCCGGCGCGGGTACGCCACCACCCTCGGAGCCCGTCTCCTCGCGGGTGTGCACGGGCGTACGCACCTCGCGCCACAGGATCCGCTCGCGCAGCCCCGGCATCGCCCGCTCGGCGGCGGTGACCATCCGGTCGGCGACGGAGTCGGCGGCACCGGCCGCGCTCCAGTCGTAGCGCGTCAGTGACGGCACCGTCGAGGTGAGCACCACGGCCTCGTGGGCGTCGTCGGGGCGCAGGGCCGGATCGTCCGGCCGGTCGATGCGGACGGTCGGGTGCTCGGGCGGCACACCGAGCGTGAAGAACTCCAGCTCGCTCTCCGGGTCCCGGCCGTGCACGACGGTGCGGTGGGCGGCGTCGGCCGCCCGGGCGCCGCGCAGCGCCAGACAGACCACGACCCGGCCGTTGGCCAGGCCCTCAGGACGCGGCTCGACGGCCCCCGCCGTGTACAGCGCGCCGCCCCGGACCAGGTCACCCAGCCGCCCGGGCCCGGTGCCGACGACCGTGTCCGCCTCCGCGACGGTCCCGTCCGCGAACTCGACGCCGGCCGCCCGGCCGTCCTTCTCCAGTACGCGGGTGACCTCGGCACCGAAGACGAACTCGACCTTTCTGGCCACGCACCGCTCGTACACCGCGCGGGCCAACTCCCGCATCCCGCCGCGGACATACCAGGTGCCGAAGGCGTGTTCCAGGTACGGCAGCACGGCCGCGCTCGCCGGAGCGTCGCTCGGGTCGAGGCCGTACGCGAGCGCGTGGTGGTCCAGGAGGGCGACGAGCCGGGGGTCGCGCAGCTCCCAGGCGCCGATCTCGGCGAGGGTGGCGGCCCGGCGGGTGCGCAGCAGCCGCTTGTGGGGGACGGCCGGATAGGGTTCGCGCTCGGCCAGCACCGACCAGTTCGGCCACAGGGGCTCCTCCAGGAGCGGCCTGCGGGTGCGGTCCCAGGCCTCGCGGGCCCGCACCAGGAAGTCGCCCCAGCGTTGTCCCGCACCCGGGCCGAGCGCCTCGTCCAGCGCGGCGACGACGCCCGCGCGCGAGGCGTTCGGCAGCGACACGCGGGTGTCATCCGCGAAGACGTGGTGGGAGGACGGGTCGACCTGGACCAGTTCGACGCAGGACTCCAGCGGCTCCTTGCCGGTCTTGACGAACAGGTCGCGGTAGACCGCCGGGAGGGGGAGCAGCCCCGGACCCGTGTCGAAGGAGAAGCCGTCACGCTCGAAGCGGCGCACCGCTCCGCCGTACGTCTCCGTACGCTCGTACACCGCCACCCGGTGGCCCGCGACGGCCAGCCGGGCAGCGGCCGCCATCGCGCCCATCCCGGCGCCGATCACCGCAATCCGTGCCATGCCCGCGACCTTATCGGCCGCCACCGACAGGCGGGTCGGCGGTCGGCCCCGGTGCCTGGACGTCGGCCCGGGGGCCACCCGTCCGTGCGGCCGGCCGTCTCTCCTCGCGTCGCCGGGCTCTTCGCCGCAGGAAACGGCGGATGCGAGAGACGAGGAAGTAGAGCACGAACAGTCCCGCTACCAGCAGCGCACCCGCGATGATCGCCGCCGCCCGCGGGTTGAACATCGCGAACGTGACGATCGCGCCGACCCCGAGATCCTCCGCGAGGCTCACGATCACGTTGCTGAACGGCTCGGGGGAGGAGTTGACCGCCATCCGGGTCCCGGCCTTGACCGCGTGGCTGGCCAGCGCGGTCGAACCGCCGACCAGGCCCGCCGTCACGTCGGAGAGCGAACCGCTCTGCCCGGCGAGCAGCGCCCCGACCCAGGCACCGGCGACCGGCCGGATCACGGTGTGCGCCGCGTCCCAGGCCGAGTCGACGTACGGGATCTTGTCGGCGACCGCCTCACACAGGAACAGCACGCCCGCCGCGACGAGGACCTCGGGGCGCCGCAACGTCTCCGGAACGTCGTCGCTCAGCCCCGTGGCGCCGAACACGCCGAGCAGCAGCACCACGGCGTAGGCGTTGACGCCGCTGGCCCAGCCGCTGGTGAAGACGAGAGGGAGTACGGACACGGACGCGATCGTAACCAGTCGGCGACACGGCGTCGTAGGGGTGAGCGTGCACGACTGAGTACGCGTACCTAGGGGGAGAGATGAGTACGCGCGCGGATGGGCCCCGACCTGTGTGAACGAGAGAGTGGAGGCACGGAGAAGGGGCACGGCTCCGGCACCGGCGACACGGGGCGCCGGAACGGAGCCGCCCCCGATCCGCTCCTTCCGCCGGCCGGTGTCGGCGGGAGCGAGGCACGGGGGGACCCGGGGGACGGCCGAACGGGGGTCCGGCGGGGAAACGGGGGAGCGGGGGTGTACGGGGGACGGGGGAACGGGGGAGCAGGAGGAGGCGCCGGTTCGAGGTGGCCCGCGGGGGACGCGGCCACAGCGGACCGGCGCTTTCGTCTGCGGGCGGGCTCAGGCGCGGTTGCTCCGCCGCGCCCGCTGACCCGCACCTCGGCCCGTCAGCCGCGCCCGCTGACCCGCCCCTGGAGCAGCCGGGACAGCGCCGCGTGTACGTCGTCCAGGGAGCGTTCCGGCTGGAAGGCCTGCCAGTCGAGGGCCACCACCAGGACCATGCCGACCAGCGCGGCGGCGGTCAGCTGGACGTCGAGCTCGTCGCTGAACTCGCCGTTCTCCACGCCCTCGCGCAGCACGCGCTCCACGACGGCGACGGCCTGCTGGCGGACCACCATCAGCGTGGACTGCCAGGCCCGGTTGGTGCGCCAAAGCTCCGCCACGAAGAGCTGGGTGAAGGACGGGTAGGTCTGGATGAAGACGAGCCCCGCGCGCATCATCGCGTCCAGGGCGTCGACCTTGCCGCCACCCTGCCGGGCCGTCTCCTCCGCCGCCTCCCGCAGGGACGCGGTGAGGAGGCCCACGCCGTGCCGCAGCAGTTCCTCGAAGAGGACCGACTTGCTCGCGAAGTTGTAGTAGACCGTGCCCTTGGCGACCCCGGCCCGCTCGGCGATCTCGTCCACCGTGGTGGCGGAGAAGCCCTGCTCGGCGATGAGCGTGACGGCGGCCTCGTAGAGCTTCTGCCGGGTCGCCTCACGGCGCGTGCTGACACCCGGCGTGGCGCTGCTGCTTTCCATGGTCCTGATTGTCACAGGAGCACGCCTGTCCGTAGTCACCGGAGCGGCCGCCGGAGCAGTCACCGCGGTCGCCGGAGGAGTCGCGTCGGGCCTCACAGGGTCAGCTCCGGGTGCAGCCGGTCGAGCGTCCACACCTGGCGGCGGCGGGCCGACACGGCGGTCAGCGCCAGGGCGCCCGCGGTGAAGGCGGCCAGCACGGCGCACGCCTCCCACACCGGGCCCAGGCCACCGCCCGTGATCAGCCTCCTGAGGGCCTCGACGACATGACTCATCGGCAGGAAGGGGTGCAGGGCGTTGAAGAAGGCCGGACTGGTCTGCACGGGGTAGGTGCCGCCCGCGGACGTCAACTGGAGCATCAGCAGGGCGAGGACGAGGATCCGTCCCGCCGCTCCGAAGCGCGCGTTCAGCCACTGCACGATCGCCGCGAAGCACGCCGTGACCAGGAACAGGAAGCCCACGGTCCCGGCCGCCCGGGCCATTTCCAGGCCGACCGCCCAGTGCAGCACGGACATCAGGGCCACCGTCTGGAGCACTCCGATCGCGACCACCGGCAGCCACCCCGCCAGCGCGATCCGCCAGGCCGACGCGCCCGCGGCCAGGGCCCGCCGGTTCAGCGGCGCGATCAGCATGTAGGCCACCATCGCGCCCACCCACAGGGACAGCGGGATGAAGTAGGGCGCGAACCCGGTGCCGTAGTTGGGCGCCTTGTGCAGGTCCTCGGAGACGAGCCGCACCGGGTCCGCCATCACCTCGGTGCGCAGGTCGCGGTCCTGCCTGTCGTAGTCCGGGATCTGCTCGGCGCCGCTGTGCAGGCCGTCGGAGAGCTCGCCCGAGCCGTCCACGAGCTTGTACATGCCGCCGTTCAGGTCCACGGCACCCGTCTTCAGGTCGCCGACGCCCTGGTCCAGGTCGGTGGCGCCGGTCTCGGCCGTACCGAGCCCCGTGTGCAGCCGCTTGGCGCCCGCGGCGACCTTGCCGGCGCCCGTGTTCAGCTCGTTGATCTTCGACACGGCGTCGTCGAGGTCCTCGGAGAGGTGCGGCGCGCGGTCGGCGAGCGTCTGCGCGTGCTTCTGGAGCGTGTCGAGGTGGCCGTCGAGCTTCTTCAGGTCGCCGCTCAGGTCGGCGATCAACGTGTTGACGTCGTCGGCGACCTTGGCGGCGTCCGCGGCGGCCTGCTTTGCCTTCTTCAGGTCGGCGCACGCGGCGTCCGGCAGGAGGGGGTCCTCGCAGCGCGCCTGGTAGACGGCGTCCAGGGTGGCTGAGTTCGTGTGGGCCTCCTCGGCGGCGGTCGGCGCCCTGCGCACCAGCGTGTCGAGGTCACGGCGCAATCCGGCCGCCGAGTCGGCGACGAGCTGTGCCGTGTCGCCGATGGACTCGTCGTTGTCCGCCAGGAAGGGGCCCACCTTGTCCGCGAGGCCGTTGACCTTGTCGGCGAGGGTCTGCGTGCCCTGCGCGACCCGCTTCGACCCGTCCTCCAGGTCGTCCGCGCCACCGGTGAGCTTCGTCAGCCCCGTGGAGAGCTTGCCGCTGCCCTTCTTGGCGTCCTTGAGGCCGTCGGCGAGGTCCTTGGAGCCCTGCTCCGCCTTGCCGATGCCGCCCTCCAGGTCGTCGGCCCCCCGCGCGGCCCGCACCGTCTCACCGTGGATGTCCGAGAAGGAGACGAAGATCCGGTCCAGGAAGGACCGCGACGCCTTGGTCGACGCGGCCGTGCGCACCTCGCTGAACACCGTCCGTGAGATCTGCCCGACGATGTAGTTGTTCGCGTCGTTCGTACGGACCTGAAGAGCACCGGTCCGAGGGGAATCACCCGAACTGGATGCGATCCGGCGGCTGAAGTCGGCCGGCATGGTCAGCGACAGGTAGTACGTGCCGTCCTCCACGCCCGCGCGTGCCTGGTCGGCACTCACCTCGTGCCAGTCGAAGACCTGGCTGTCGCGCAGCCCCTCGGTGATGTCGTCGCCCGCCGCGAGCTTCTTCCCGTCGGCACGGGCGCCCCTGTCATCGTTCACGAGCGCCACGGGAATGCGGTCCAGGCGGCCGTACGGGTCCCAGAAGGACCACAGGTACAGGGCTCCGTACAGCAGCGGCAGCACCAGCAGCGCGACCAGTGCGGCGCGCGGCAGTTTCCCCCTGCCGAAGCGGCGCAGCTCAAGCGTGGCGAGTCGCGGCGAGCGCATCGGCTTTCCCCTCGGTCTCGGTCTCGGTCTCGTGCACGTCGGTCTCGTGCACGCTTTCGTGCTCGTGCTCGTGCTCGTGCTCGTGCTCGTGGACGGTTTCGTGCCCGTCTTCGGATTCGTGGCCGTCGGGTTCGCGGTGGTCGGCGGGCCCGGGGCCTTCGTTCTCCCGCTGGAGAGCCACTCGGACGGTGTCCTCGGGGGCCTCGCTGCACACCGCCACGACCGAGGTCCCGCCCTCGGCCAGAGACCTGAGCAGGGCCCAGACCTCGTCCCGTTCGGTACTCGAGAGCTTCAGGTCGACGTCGTCGACGCCCAGCAGCCGAGGCCGGCTGATCAGGGCGAGGGCGACGGACAGGCGCAGCGCCTCCAGCCGCTCCAGGTCGCGTACGGCGGTCCGGACACCCTTGGGCAGCGCCTCCCGGTCCAGCCCCGCGGCGCCGAGCGCGGCGTCGATCCGCAGCTTCGCCTCCCGCACCCGCTCGGCACGCGGCCGCAGCAGCCCCCGAGGGGAGTCGCCGAAACGGCGCTGCAGCAGGGCCCGCTCGCGCAGGTGCTCCCCCACGGTCAGGGCCGGATCGAGGTCGGTGACACCGGCGACGTTGGCCACGGCACTGACCCGGCGTACGGCCGTCAGCTGCTTCGGCAGCCGGGCCCCGCCCACGCTCGCCGTCCCCTCGGTGGCCTTCATCCGCCCGGTGAGCGCGAGCAGCAGACACGTGCGCCCCGACCCGGAGGGCCCTTCGACGGCCGTCAGCGAGCCGGGCGCCGCGTCGACGTGGACCCCGCGGAACGCCCAGCCGCGCGGGCCCTTGAGCCCGAACCCCTCGGCTGTGACAGCGACTGCGTCCACAGCTCCCCCTGTCTCCGCATCGTGCTTCCGGACCGACACGGTTTTTGAACTGACTGGTCAGTGCAAAAACTAGCCCGAACCTTCGATCGAAGCAAAAGCCCAGCTCAGAACGGATTGTCAGTGGCATACCGCACGATGGGCGCATACGGCATCCCGTACAGGACATGCCGTCACACAGACGACAGGAGGTTCGTCATGGCCAGCTACCACGCAGCCGCCGCCCATCGGCGCCGCGCCTCCGGCCCTGCCCCCTCACTGAACGGCCCGGCGAGCGACGTGCACCCCGTGCTCCGCCGGACGACTGCCCCACCGGCCGCCCTCGACCTGCTCGCCCAGGCCCGCGCCGGCCTCGACGAGGCCACCACACTGGAAACCCCGAACGAGCGCTATGCCACGGCACATCTGGCCGCCCTGCGCACCGCCGCCGCCGTGCTCGCCGCGCGGGGGCGCCCGGAGCCCACGCCCCGGCGCAGGGCCAGGATCCGGAGCGCCTGGGAAGTGCTCCCCGAGATAGCGCCCGAGCTCGCCGAGTGGAGCGCGCTCTTCGCCTCCGGCGCCCGGCGCCGGGCCCGGGCGGAGGCGGGCATCCAGGGCGCGGCCGGCCGCCGGGACGCCGACGATCTGATCCGCGACGTGGCGATGTTCCTACGGCTCGTCGAACGCTTGCTGGTGCTCCAGCCCGTCCTGCCCCAGCCACGCCAGGACGGGGACCAGCCGGAGGCCGGGGCCACCGGCGACCGCGACTACCCGGACGCGGGCTGACGTCCCGCCCGGCCGCCCCGGCGGGCACGACACCGCGGTGAGGGCCGGGGCGGCGGAGGCAATAGGGTGGACAGCGCCTGAAGCCTTCCCAGTCCCGGCACCCGGGGCGGGGAGGCGCCCCCGTTTCGTTCGCGCCGCCGTGCCAGCGGCGGTGCCGCGCCGAGGAGTCAACTGCCGTGTCGGACCCGATGCGCCCCCGCGCCTCTCTCCGTACCGCCGTGGTCTGGGAGGTCCTCCAGGACGCCCTCGACCGCCGGGTCAAGGCCACGGGTCGTCAGGCGCTGGACGTCCTCGACACCGGAGGTGGCAGCGGCAACTTCGCCGTGCCCCTGGCCCGCCTCGGCCACAAGGTCACCGTCGTCGACCCCAGCCCCAACGCGCTGTTCGCCCTGGAGCGCCGCGCCGCCGAAGCCGGCGTCGCCGAGCGGGTGCGCGGCGTCCAGGGCGACGCGCACGGCCTCTTCGACGTGGTCGAGCGCGGCGGCTACGACGTGGTGCTGTGCCACGGCGTCCTGGAGTACGTGGACGACCCGGCCGAGGGCGTCCGCAACACGGTGGCCGCGCTGCGGTCCGAGGGCGTTCTCAGCCTGCTCGCCGCCGGTCTGGGCGGCGCCGTCCTCTCCCGGGCCCTCGCCGGTCACTTCAAGGAGGCCAAGCAGGCCCTCGACGACCCGAACGGCCGCTGGGGCGACGGCGACCCCGTCCCGCACCGCTTCACCGCCGAGCAGCTCACCCGGCTGGTCGAGGGAGCGGGCCTCACGGTCGGCGCCGTGCACGGCGTGCGTGTCTTCGCCGACCTCGTACCCGGCGTGCTCGTCGACACCGAGCCCGGCGCGGTGGAGGCGCTGCTGAAGCTGGAGGAGGCGGCGGCCGAACTTCCGGCTTTCCACTCCGTGGCCACGCAGCTTCATGTGCTCGGGGAGACCGCGGGGACCGCCGAGGGCTGAGCGCGCTCCCGTGCCGTGCTGCTGATCAGGTACTTGGGTGCACATGGAGTACGCCACAGGCCCCCCGATCGGGCGCGGTGCGCCGTATGATCGAGGGAGACCACCCGGCATGACGGGTCGGCTGCTGGGGAATGGAATCTTCAGCGAGCCGAGACGCTCATGGCGGATTCGGTTGGCCAATTGGCGTAGAGGGGCGGGTTTCACGGGGGCGATTCCCTGCCTATCCTGAAGGGACCCCCGGGTCGCCCCGGCGACTGCACGATGAGGAGGACTCCGTGCCGCTCTCGGAGCACGAGCAGCGAATGCTCGAGCAGATGGAGCGAGCGCTGTACGCCGAAGATCCCAAGTTCGCGACAGCGCTTGAGGGAAGCGGGCTGCGTACGTACACCCGGCGACGGGTCTACCAAGCGGTCGCGGGCTTCCTCGTGGGTATCGCGCTCCTCATGGCAGGAATGGTCGCCAAGCAGGTCTGGCTCAGCGTGGTCGGCTTCCTGGTCATGCTCGGCTGTGCGGTACTCGCGGTGACCGGCTGGCGTAAGGCCCCCAAGCCGGGCGAACAGCCCGCCGGTGGCCCGGCCGGTGGTCCTCAGGGCCGCCGCCAGGGACGGCAGCGGCGCTCCATGATGGACCGGATCGAGCAGCGCTGGCAGAAGCGCCGCGACGAACAACAGGGCCATTAGCCCGACGAACAGCACGCACCTTGCGTGAGGGGGTGACCACCGCTTTGGTGGTCACCCCCTCACGCACGTCCCCGTTCGGATGATCTGCGACGGGTGACCGGCCGCGCGGACACGTCGGCCCCCTCGGCCCGCGGCCGCCTCATGCGCCGATGGCCGAGTCACACACGCGGAACGCGGCGGGCCCCGGACCATGACGCGGTCCGGGGCCCGCCGCGTACCGTGCGACGTGGCCGATGCTCAGCTGTGCTGACTCGACGGCTTGCGCAGGCTTGGCCGGGCCGCCGCCGCGCGGGCCGTGACGCCCGCCCACCACTCCGACATCGCCCACACCACTCGTGCGGTGGAACGAGGAGCGAGCGTCGCACGCAGCCTCGTGCCCCGGCTGACCGTGCTCCGCAGCCCGGCCACGACCTGACGGACGTCCTCCGCGAGCCCCGCCGTCTGACGGGGCCGCGGCGCGTAGAGCACCTGTTCGACGGCGTCCGCCACGCGGTGCACCGCGGCCGCCGCGGTCGGGTCGAGGTGGCCGAGCCTGACGATCCGGGCGGCCGCCTTGCGCGGAGTCTGCGACTCGTCCGGCAGGATCCCGTGATCCCACGCCGTGTCGGTCAACTCCTGCCAGACCGCGAGCGTGTGCGGCACCGCGTCCGCCTCCGAGCGGCCGTGCCCGCCCAGCCGGACGGCCCGGGTGCGCAGCCGCCCCAGCATCGGCGCGACGGGGAGCACCAGAACGGCGAGCCCACCCAGCGCCCACAACAGGGCCACCCACCACTTCGGGCCGTCGCCACCGCCGCCGGCCGCGGCCAGCGGGGCCTCGCTCTCACACGCCTCCAGCTTCTTCTGCTCCGCCGTGCAGCTCTCGCTCGCCGACGGCGCGGCGGAGGGCGCCGTGGACGCAGCCTGGGAGGGCAGCTCCACATCCGGAAGGTTGCTGCCGGGCACGTCCGGCACGGTGTACGACGGCACCGAACCACGGTTCGGGGTCGGCTCGAAGCGGGTCCAGCCCACGCCCTCGAAGTACAGCTCGGGCCAGGCGTGGGCGTCCTTCAGCCCCACCGAGACCGAACCGTCCGCCTGCGGGGACCCCGGCGCGAAGCCCACCGCGACCCGGGCCGGGATGCCTAGGGACCGGGCCATGGCCGCCATCGCGAAGGAGAAGTGGACGCAGAAGCCCTGCTTGTCCCTGAGGAAGCGGGCGATGGCCTGCGAGCCGCTGCCCACGTTCACCTGGGTGTCGTACTCGAAGCCGCCGGTCACGGAGAAGTAGTCCTGGAGCGCGACCGCCTGCTCGTAGGGGTTCTTGGCGCCCGAGGTGACCTCGCGAGCGGTGTCGGCCACCACCGACGGCAGCGAGTCCGGCAGCTCGGTGTACTCGCGCTCCATGGCCGCGGACGGTTTCGGTGCCGAAGAGAGCTGCTCGGCCGTGGGCTGCACCTCCAGGCTCTTCACCTCGTAGGTCACACCGCGCGTGGTCTGGCCGTGGTCGCCGACCAGGGTCATGCCCTCGGGCTCGTAGCGCCAGTTGCCGTCGATCCTGACGCCGCTGGGCGGGTACGGCATCGGCAGCCAGTTCTGGGCGTAGTCGCGGGACGCTGTGACGACGGTGTCGATCTCCGTGCGTTTGACGTCCGGGCCGAGGCCGATCGGCGTCGGGAACGCGCCGTCCGGCACCCCCGTGATGGACCGCTTGGACGGCTTCCAGGTGGTGCCGTCGAAGTCGTCCAGGGAGACTATCCGCAGGTAGAGGCTCGAGACGTCGGTGTTGTCGTCGGTCTTCAGCGACAGGACCTGGCTGTCCTCGTCCACGTTAAGACTGTCCCGCAGGGTCACCAGCGGGTTCACCGCCGAGATCGTGCCCCCGCCCCCGCTGCCGGAGCCCACGCCCGCCCCGGCCGCGTCCAGCAGACCGCCGTTCATCGCCGGCAGGGCGAGGGGCACCACGAGGGCGACGCCCAGCGCGACCACACCGATACGGCGGCCGGTGCGGACCGGGGCCACCGGCCCGCCGGCGTCGCCGCCCGGCGTGCGCGGTGCCGCGCCGAAGACCCGGCCCCACTGCGAGAGCCGCTCCCGCCCCTCGGCCAGGAGCAGCAGCAGATAGCCGGCCGCCCCGACCAGGAACCACAGCCAGTCGGCGGCGCCGTCGGACAGCCCGGCGGCCACGGAGTACAGCGCGAGCAGCGGCAGTCCGGCCGGAGCCGCGCTGCGGAAGGTCACCGCGAGCGTGTCCACCGCCAGCCCGATCACCAGCACCCCGCCGATGATCATCAGTCGGATGCCGTCAGAGGACAGCGGCGCCGGAATCGCGTACCGCGCGATGTCGTCGGTGCCCTGCCGCAACAGGTCGGCGAAGTGCACGAAGGCGTCCGGCCCGGGCAGCAGCCCGAAGAAGGCCTGCTCACGGGCGAACAGAAGGGTCAGCAGCACCAGCGTGACCAGGGTCTGCGCGGCCACGGTCAGCGGCCGGGCCAGCGGTATCCGCCGGGTCGCCGCGCCCACGGCCGTCTGCACGCCGAGCAGGAACGCCGCCTGCAGGAGCCAGGTGACCGGCTCGACCAGCGGCAGCAGGGCACACGCCGCCATCAGCGTGGCCGCCCAGGCGCACAGCGCCAGTCGTGCCCGTCCGCTCATGCCGACCCCTCCCCGACGCCAGCCGCGCCGACGCCCGTCCGGTCCCGGTCCGCCTGACGCCACAGCTCGTCCACAGGAGCGCCCCGTGGCACGCTCAGTGCCGTCCAGCCCGCCTCACGCAGCATCCGCAGCCGTTCCCCGCTCCGGTCCGACGGGCCGGGCACATCGCTCGGTTCCCGCACCCATGAGTCACTCTCCAGCAGGAAGGCGACCGCGCCGCCGCTGCGCTGGCGCATCTTGGCGGCCACCGCGGCCTGTTCCTCGTCGAGGTCGCCGAAGAACGCCACCAGCAGCCCCTCGTTCCCACCGCGCAGCACGTCGTACGCCCTCGACAGGCCGGTGCCGTCCGAGTGGTCGATCACCGCGAGGGTGTCCATCATCAACCCGGCCGCGTCCGCCGACTCCTGGCTCGCGCCCGCGAACCCGTCGGCGCCCTCGCCGGGCACCGAGTTGCCGGTGTCCGTCAGCAGACGTACCGAGAAACCTCGCTCGAGCATGTGCACCAGGACGGACGCGGTGCCGGCCACGGCCCACTCGAAGGCGGATTCGGGGCCCGCGCCCTGGAAGGCGAGGCCCCGGGTGTCCAGGAGCACCGTGCAGCGGGAGCGCTGGGGCTGCTCCTCGCGGCGCACCATCAGCTCGCCGTAGCGTGCGGTGGAGCGCCAGTGGACCCGGCGCAGGTCGTCGCCGTAGCGGTAGCCGCGCGGGATGACGTCGTCCTCGCCGGCCAGGGCGAGCGAGCGCTGCCGCCCGTCGCCGTATCCTTTCGCCTCGCCGGTCAGCCGCACCGGCGGCAGCGGCTCCACGCGCGGGATGACCGTCAGGGTGTCGTACGTCGAGAAGGACCGGGTCAGCTCGCACATCCCGAACGGGTCGGTCAGACGCAGTTGCAGCGGACCCAGCGGATAGCGGCCGCGCAGGTCGGAGCGGACCCGGTAGGACACCTCGCGGCGGCCGCCCGGCTCGACCCGGTCCAGCACGAAGCGGGGACGGGGGCCGAGGACGTACGGCACCCGGTCCTGGAGCATCAGCAGGCCGGTGGGCAGCCGCGAGACGTTGTCCATCCGCAGATGGACACGGGCCTCGCTGCCGGCCGGCACCCGCGCGGGGGAGAGCCGACGGCTGCCGGCCACCCGGTAGCGCGTGCGGTAGAGCACGGCGGCGCACAGCAGGGGCAGCACGGCGAGCAGCAGTCCGACGCGCAGCAGGTCGCTCTGCCCGAGGACGTAGGCGCAGACGGCCGCGGCGATGCCCGCCGCGAAGAAGGAGCGGCCGCGGGTGGTCAGACCGGCCAGAGCCGTGCGCACACCGCCCTTGTCGCCCCGGTCGACCTCCGCGTGCCCGGTTCCCCCGGCGGTCATCACAGCCTCCGCGGCGGCTGCTGGCCGTAGGCCGGCGCGGTGCGGCCCAGGCCGATGCCGCCCTGCTGGGGCCCGGCCGCGGGCACCGGGGTGTGCTGCAGGATCTCCTGCACGACCTGCTCCGAGGTGCGGCGGTTCAGCTGCGCCTGGGCGGTGGGCAGCAGCCGGTGGGCCAGGACGGCGACGGCGAGTGCCTGCACGTCGTCCGGCAGCGCGTACTCCCGGCCGCTGAGGGCGGCGGACGCCTTCGCCGCGCGCAGCAGGTGCAGCGTCGCGCGCGGGGAGGCGCCGAGTCTCAGGTCGGGGTGAGTGCGGGTGGCGGCGACCAGGTCCACCGCGTACCGCCGGACCGTGTCGGCGACGTGGACGCCTCGGACGGCGTCGATCAGCTTCACCACGTCGTGCGCGTGCGCCACCGGCTGGAGGTCGTCCAGAGGGCTCGCCCCGCCGTGGATGTCGAGCATCTGCAGCTCGGCCTCGGCGCTCGGGTACCCGATGGAGACGCGGGCCATGAAGCGGTCGCGCTGGGCCTCCGGCAGCGGGTAGGTGCCCTCCATCTCGACCGGGTTCTGCGTGGCGACCACCATGAAGGGGCTGGGCAGCTCGTAGGTCTGGCCGTCGATGGTGACCTGCCGCTCCTCCATGGACTCCAGCAGCGCGGACTGGGTCTTCGGCGAGGCGCGGTTGATCTCGTCGCCGATCACGATCTGCGCGAAGATCGCACCCGGCTTGAACTCGAAGTCCCGGCGCTGCTGGTCCCAGATCGACACACCCGTGATGTCCGACGGGAGCAGGTCGGGAGTGAACTGGATGCGCCGCACCGAACAGTCGATGGAACGCGCCAGCGCCTTGGCCAGCATGGTCTTGCCGACGCCGGGGACATCCTCGATCAGAAGATGTCCCTCGGCGAGCAGTACGGTCAGCGAAAGCCGTACGACCTCGGGCTTGCCCTCGATCACACCCTCCACCGAACTGCGGACTCGCTCCACAGTGGCGGTCAGATCAGTGAGGCTCGCTCGATCGTCATAGGTCGTCACCCGGCCCTCCTCGGCCCGTTCTTTCCGGCCGGCGCGCTCGATGCGCGACCGGCCCACCCCGAATCACGGACACCACGCGTGAAAAGTTCCGCGCGACGCCACACCCGCATTCTTGCTGCCGTTACCGATTCGTGTCACTCGCCTGTGGACAACTGCCCGCACTATGTCGGGTCTTAGGGTGTTTTGGGCAGTCTCAGGCCCGAAATCAACAGCTGAACGACAGGTTGGGCGGCGATCGCGCGGGGTTCACGGGGGTCCGGGGAGGGCCTGTGAGGGGCCTGCGTGAGGACCTGCGAGGGGCCTGAAGAGGCCTGTGCGAGGTCTACGAGGGGTCGATCTCGCGCAGCAGTCCGGTCTTCACGTCGAAGACGAACCCGCGGACGTCGTCGGTGTGCAGCAGGAAGGGCGAGGTCCGCACGCGCTGCATCGACTGCCGGACGTCCTGGTCGACGTCCCGGAAGGACTCCACCGCCCAGGCGGGACGCTGGCCGACCTCCATCTCCAGGTCGGTGCGGAAGTCCTCGGTGATCGCCTCCAGACCGCAGCCGGTGTGGTGGATGAGGACGACGCTCCGCGTGCCGAGCTTGCGCTGGCTGATGGTGAGCGAGCGGATCACGTCGTCGGTGACGACACCGCCGGCGTTGCGGATGGTGTGACAGTCGCCGAGCTCCAGGCCGAGCGCGGCGTGCAGGTCGAGACGGGCGTCCATGCAGGCCACCACGGCGACGTGCAGCACGGGACGGGCGTCCATACCCGGGTCGGTGAAGGCGTCGGCGTAGCGCTCGTTCGCCTCGACCAGACGGTCGGTGACAGTGCCGCCGGTGACTATGGCGGCCTCGGGACCTGCGGGAACCGATGCGGAAGTCGTCATACCCATGACGGTACTGGTCACCTCCGGTCCCGGCCCGCTGTGAGAGAGGACAAAGAACGTCAATGATCCTTGTTGTGAGCTAATCCACACGGGTGGCGTGAGAGCCACCGCACGAGTGATTCTTCCGGATTCGTCGCTTCGCCGGCAGCCGGGTGCGCGACGCGCAGGCCGGTTGATTGACCGCGCGACACCGTGGACTAAAGTGACGCGAAGCGGGAGGCGAGGCCTCCCTGCGGACTGAATTCCCCGGAGACTCCGGCGATTTTGCGGAGATCTCCCCACGTGCGCGGCGCGTACGTACGGCTCGGCCTCCTCCCGCTCCCGGCCGGCTGACGCTTTCGGCGCCGGCAGGCCCTCCCCTTCACGAGCGGGCGGGGACCCGGCGGTGCGTACGGCGCCCGCGCCGGACCTGAGAGGGCCCCTTGAGCCAGAGTCGACACGTCCCGGTGATGCTCCAGCGGTGCCTGGACATGTTGGCCCCCGCTCTGGTGGAGCGGCCGCGAGCGGTGGTCGTCGACTGCACCCTCGGCCTGGGCGGTCACAGTGAGGCCCTGCTGGCGCGGTTCCCGGAGGTCCGGCTCGTCGCGCTCGACCGCGACAAGGAGGCCCTGCGGCTGTCCGGCGAGCGCCTGGCGGCCTACGGGGAGCGCGCCACCCTCGTGCACGCGGTCTACGACGAGCTGCCCGAGGTCCTGGACCGGCTCGGCATCGCGCGCGTGCAGGGCGTCCTCTTCGACCTCGGTGTCTCCTCCATGCAGCTCGACGAGGCAGACCGCGGCTTCGCCTACGCCCAGGACGCCCCGCTCGACATGCGCATGGACCAGACGACCGGCATGAGCGCCGCCGAGGTCCTCAACACCTACCCGCCCGGCGAGCTCGTGCGGATCCTGAGGGCGTACGGCGAGGAGAAGCAGGCCAAGCGCATCGTGTCGGCGGTCGTACGCGAACGCGAGAAGGAGCCGTTCGCCAACAGCGCGCGGCTGGTCGAGCTCATCCGGGACTCGCTGCCCCAGGCGGCCAAGCGCACCGGCGGCAACCCGGCCAAGCGCACCTTCCAGGCCCTGCGTATCGAGGTCAACGGCGAGCTCTCGGTGTTGGAGCGGGCGATCCCGGCGGCCGTGAAGGCCCTCGACGTCGGCGGACGCATCGCCGTGCTGTCGTACCACTCGCTGGAGGACCGGCTGGTCAAGCAGGTGTTCGCGGCCGGTGCCGCCACCACCGCCCCGCCCGGGCTGCCCGTCGTCCCCGAGCGGTACCAGCCCCGGCTCAAGCTGCTGACGCGCGGTGCCGAACTTCCCACCGAGGAAGAGGTCGCCGAGAACCGGCGGGCCGCACCGGCGCGACTGCGCGGGGCCGAGCGCATCAGGGAGGACATCGAGTGAGCGGGTTGGGGAAGCGGACTCCGGGGGAGGGCGAGTGGGTACGAAACCCCAGCTGAGGGGCCGGGCCGCCCGGCTCGCGCGGCTCATTCCGGGATCGACGGGCTCCGGGCAGGCGGCCCGCACTCCCTTCGTGCTCCTCGTCGTCCTGCTCCTCGGCGGCGGTCTCATCGGGCTGCTGGTGCTGAACTCGGCGCTCAGCGAGGGCTCGTTCAAGCTCGACGACCTCCAGAAGGAGACCAAGACCCTCACCGACGAGGAACAGGCGCTCCAGCGGGACATCGACGCCTACTCCGCCCCCGAGGCCCTCCAGCGCCGCGCCCGCGAGCTCGGCATGGTCCCCGGTGGCGACCCGGCCTTCCTCGACCCCGACGGCACCGTCAGGGGCGTACCTAGCCCCGCCTCCGCGGCCCGGTCGGCTTCCGCGTTCACGCCGCTCGTCCTCGCTCCCGAGGCGATCGAGAACGTGACCGTACCGACCCCGGCCCCCACCCCGACGCCGTCGGCCGACGCGCCGCAGGGCGTCCGGCCACAGCAGGTCGAGCCCGTGCGGCCCTTCGACCCCGCGCAACCCGCCCAGACCCCCACGCCCCCGACCTCCGGCAGGTGACGGAAGTGTCCGACAGGCAACCGCCGCGCCGCCGCGTGCCCGGACCCGCACGCCCCGAGCGTCCCTCCCGCTCCGCCGGCCGACGTCCGGGTCCGGGCGCCCGCCCGGCCCGCCGCCCGGCGGCTGCCCGCCCCGCGGCCCCCAAGGTCATCCGGCTGGGCAGCCCCCGCCCGCGGCTGCGCATGGTCGGCCTCGCGCTGACCCTGGTGCTGATCGCCTTCGTCGTGCGACTGCTCCAGGTGCAGGCCGTCGACGCCAGCACCTACGCGGCCAAGGCCGAGCAGAACCGGTACGTCGGCTACACCCTGGCCGCCGAGCGCGGCGGGATCACCGACCGGGACGGGGTGGCCCTGGCGACCAGCGTGGACGCGTACAACATCACCGCGGACCCCACACTGTTCAACCGCAAGCAGCTGAAGATCGACGACGGGCCCGAGCAGGCGGCCGCCCTGCTCGCCCCGATCCTCGGGCAGGACCAGGAAACCCTCGTCAAGAAGCTCAGGCCGGCCGACCGCAACCTCCGCTATGTCGTGCTCGCCAACCGCCAGACCCCGCAGGTCTGGAAGCAGATCAAGGACCTGAAGTCCGCGCTGGCCACCAAGGCCGAGAGCGACGCGGGCACGGCCAACGTCCTCGCGGGCGTCCTCGCCGTCCCCACCAGCAAGCGCGTGTACCCGAACGGAGACCTCGCCGCCGGGATACTGGGCTGGGTCAACGCCGACGGCAAGGGCGGCGGCGGGGTCGAGCAGCAACTGAACAAGCTGCTGGCCGGCAAGGACGGCAAGATCCGTTACGCCCAGTCCGGGGGCCGGCAGGTGCCGACGGTGGGCTCCACCGAGACGCCCGCGGTGCCCGGCAGCGACGTCGAGCTCACCATCGACCGCGACATCCAGTGGGCCGCCCAGAACGCGATCACCGAGCAGGTGAAGGAGTCCAAGGCGGACCGCGGGTACGTGATAGTGCAGGACACGCGGACCGGCGAGATCCTCGCCATGGCCAACTCGCCCGGCTTCGACCCGAACGACCTGTCCAAGGCCAGTTCGCTGAACATGGGCAACGCGGCGCTCCAGGACGCCTTCGAGCCCGGCTCCACCGCGAAGGTGATGTCGATGGCCGCCGTACTGGAGGAGAACGTCGCCACGCCCGACACGCACGTCGTCGTACCCAACCGGCTGCACCGCGGCGATCGGCTCTTCAAGGACGACATCGACCACCCGACCTGGTACCTCACGCTCAACGGCGTGCTCGCCAAGTCCAGCAACATCGGCACCATCCTGGCCACCGGCCAGCTCGGCAAGACACAGAAGGCGGCCAACCAGGTCCTCTACTCGTACCTGCGCAAGTTCGGCCTCGGCAGCTACACCGGGCTGGGCTTCCCCGGCGAGACGCCGGGCATCCTCGCCGCGCCCGACGAGTGGTCGACCTCGCAGCAGTACACGATTCCTTTCGGCCAGGGCGTGTCCATCAACGCGATGCAGGCGGCGTCCGTCTACTCGACGATCGCCAACGGCGGCGTACGGGTCCAACCCACGATCGTCCGCGGCACCAAGGGGCCCGATGGAGCCTTCACTCCGGCCGAGAAGCCAAAGCAGACAAGGGTCGTCAGCGCGAAGACGGCCAAGACCCTCGCCCGGATGCTGGAGTCCGTCGTGGACGACGCGGAGGGCACCGGCACCAAGGCGCGCATTCCCGGGTACCGGGTCGCGGGCAAGACGGGCACGGCGAACCGCGTGGATCCGGACACCGGCAAGTACAAGGGATACACCTCGTCGTTCGCCGGGTTCGCGCCCGCCGACAAGCCCCGCGTCACCGTCTACTGCGCGATCCAGAACGCCACCGAGGGCAGCTACTTCGGCGGCCAGATCTGCGGCCCCGTCTACAAGCAGGTGATGGAGTTCGCCCTGAAGACCCTCCAGGTACCGCCCACCGGCGCCCCGGCCGCGAAGCTGCCGGTCGCCTTCAAACCCTGACCAGCACTGTTCAGCACTGTTCAGCACGGACCCCCCAGGAACAGCTCGTGACGACGATCACCCCTCATTCCGGCAACCCGGGCGAGCCCGGCCCCTCACTTCGCCCCCAGGCGGGTACGCCCGGTACGCTCACCGCCGTGCCACACGCTGATCAGTCCCAAACCACCCATAAGGGCGCACCCGTGACATATCCCGGACCGCCCCGGCCGATGCGGGTCTCCGCCACACCCCTCGCGGAACTCGCCGACCAGCTGGGTGCCGAAGCGCCACGGACCGGCGCGGGAGTCACGGGCATCACCCACGACTCGCGTGCCGTCCGCCCCGGCGACGTGTACGCCGCCCTCCCGGGCGCCCGTCTGCACGGCGCCGACTTCGTCACCCAGGCCGCGGGCCTCGGCGCGGTCGCCGTGCTGACCGACCCCACGGGCGCCGAACGGGCCGCCGCGACCGGCCTCCCGGTGCTGGTCGTCAACGACCCGCGCGCGCACATGGGCGAGCTGGCGGCCACCATCTACGGCCGCCCGGGCCGCGACCTGCTCCAGATCGGCATCACCGGCACCTCCGGCAAGACCACCACCGCCTACCTCGTCGAGGGCGGCCTGAAGACCGCCAGGTCGACCGGTCTGATCGGCACGGTCGAGATGCGCATCGGCGACGAGCGCATCAAGTCCGAGCGCACCACTCCCGAAGCCACCGACCTCCAGGCCCTGTTCGCCGTCATGCGCGAGCGCGGGGTCGAGGCGGTCGCCATGGAGGTCTCCAGCCACGCCCTGGTGCTCGGCCGGGTCGACGGCTGCGTCTTCGACATCGGCGTCTTCACCAACCTGAGCCCGGAACACATGGAGTTCCACTCCGACATGGAGGACTACTTCCGGGCCAAGGCGCAGCTGTTCACGCCGAAACGCAGCAGGCTCGGCGTCGTCAACGTCGACGACGAGTACGGACGCAGGCTGGCCAAGGAGGCCGGCGTCCCCGTCATCACCTACTCCGCCGAGGGTCACCCGGACGCCGACTGGCGCGCCCAGGACGTCCAGAGCGGCCCCATGGACTCGACGTTCACCGTGATCGGCCCCAAGGAGGAGCGGATCACCGCCAGGTCGCCGCTCGCCGGGACCTTCAACGTGGCCAACACCCTCGCCGCGATCGTCGCCCTCGCCGCCGCCGGCCTCGACCCGCAGGCAGCCGCCGACGGGATCGCCGCCGTGCCGGGCGTACCGGGGCGCCTGGAGCGGGTGGACGAGGGGCAGCCCTACCTCGCGGTCGTCGACTACGCCCACAAGACGGACGCCGTCGAATCGGTCCTGCGCGCCCTGCGCAAGGTCACCGAGGGCAGCCTGCACCTCGTGCTCGGCTGCGGCGGGGACCGGGACAAGACCAAGCGGATGCCGATGGGTGCCGCCGCCGCCCGGCTCGCCGACACCGCCGTACTGACCTCCGACAACCCGCGCTCCGAAGACCCTCTCGCGATCCTCGCCACCATGCTCCAGGGCGCGGCGTCCGTACCGGCACACGAGCGCGGCGAGGTCCAGGTCTTCGAGGACCGGGCCGCCGCGATCGCCGCCGCCGTGTCCCGCGCACGGCCCGGAGACACCGTGCTGGTCGCGGGCAAGGGCCACGAGCAGGGCCAGGACATCGCCGGGGTGGTCCGTCCGTTCGACGACCGCCAGGTGCTTCGCGAAGCTATCCAGAAGACCCAGGGATGAACTTGTGATCGCCCTCTCCCTCGCCGAGATCGCAGCAGTCGTCGGCGGGCAGACGCACGACATACCCGATCCGTCCGTCCAGGTCACCGGACCGGTCGTCCGGGACTCCCGTGAGGTGCGGCCCGGCACCCTCTTCGTCGCCTTCGTCGGCGAGCGCGTGGACGGCCACGACTTCGCGGCCGCGGTCGTCGAGGCGGGCGCGGTCGCCGTACTGGCGTCGCGCCCCGTCGGCGTGCCCGCGATCGTCGTCGACGACGTCCAGACGGCCCTCGGCGCCCTCGCACGTCATGTCGTGCATCGGCTCGGCGCGACCCTGGTCGCCCTCACCGGCTCCGCCGGCAAGACCAGCACCAAGGACCTGATCGCCCAGGTGCTCCAGCACAAGGCGCCCACGGTGTGGACGCCCGGCTCGCTCAACAACGAGATCGGACTGCCGCTGACCGCCCTCAGCGCCACCGAGGAGACGCGGTTCCTCGTCCTGGAGATGGGCGCCCGGGGCATCGGCCACATCCGCTACCTCGCCGACCTGACCCCGCCGAAGATCGGCCTCGTGCTCAACGTCGGGACCGCCCACATCGGCGAGTTCGGCGGCCGGGAGCAGATCGCCCAGGCCAAGGGCGAACTCGTCGAGGGGCTGCCCGAGGACGGGACGGCGATCCTCAACGCCGACGATCCCCTCGTACGGGCCATGCGGTCCCGTACGAAGGCGAAGGTGATCCTTTTCGGAGAGTCCGGCGAAGCGGACGTACGCGCCGAGAACGTGAGACTCACGGACAGCGGACAGCCTGCCTTCCTGCTTCACACACCCTCCGGTGCAAGCGAAGTGACCATGCGCCTGTACGGTGAGCACCACGTGTCGAACGCGCTCGCCGCGGCCGCCGTCGCCCACGAACTGGGCATGTCCGTAGCTGAGATCGCCACCGCGCTCTCCGAGGCGGGCTCCCTCTCCCGCTGGCGTATGGAGGTCACCGAGCGCCCGGACGGCGTGACAGTCGTCAACGACGCCTACAACGCGAACCCCGAGTCCATGCGAGCCGCCCTGCGCGCGCTCGCGGCCATGGGCAAGGGGCGGCGGACCTGGGCGGTGCTCGGCAAGATGGCCGAGCTCGGGGACGAGGCGCTCGCCGAGCACGACGCGGTCGGACGGCTGGCCGTCCGGCTCAATGTCGGCAAGCTCGTCGCGGTCGGGGGCAGGGAAGCGTCCTGGCTGCAACTGGGCGCATATAACGAGGGTTCGTGGGGTGAGGAGTCGGTGCACGTGTCCGACGCACAGGCGGCGGTCGACCTGTTGCGCAGCGAGTTGCGCCCGGGGGACGTCGTACTCGTGAAGGCGTCCCGTTCGGTCGGTCTGGAGAGCGTCGCCGAGGCGCTGCTCGCCGGCGGCACCGAGGGTGAGGTTGCCGCCCGATGATGAAGCAGATCCTGTTCGCAGGAGTCATTGGCCTCTTCCTGACCCTGGTCGGCACCCCGCTGCTGATCAAGCTGCTGGCCCGCAAGGGCTACGGCCAGTACATCCGCGACGACGGCCCGCGCGAGCACGCCAGCAAGCGCGGAACGCCGACCATGGGCGGTATCGCCTTCATCTTCGCGACGGTCGCCGCGTACTTCCTGTCCAAGGCCATCACCGGCTACTCCCCGACCTACACCGGCCTGCTGGTGCTCGGTCTGATGGTCGGTATGGGCCTGGTCGGCTTCCTCGACGACTACATCAAGATCGTCAAGCGGCGCTCGCTGGGCCTCAGGGCCAAGGCGAAGATGGCCGGCCAGCTGATCGTCGGCATCAGCTTCGCGGTGCTCTCGCTGCAGTTCGCGGACGCCCGCGGCAACACCCCGGCCTCCACGAAGCTGTCGTTCATCACGGACTTCGGCTGGACGATCGGACCGGTGCTGTTCGTCGTCTGGGCGCTGTTCATGATCCTCGCGATGTCGAACGGCGTGAACCTGACGGACGGTCTGGACGGCCTCGCCACCGGCGCCTCCGTCCTCGTCTTCGGCGCCTACACCTTCATCGGCGTCTGGCAGTTCCAGGAGTCCTGCGCCAACGGCGAGAACCTGACCAACCCGGGCGCCTGTTACGAGGTGCGCGACCCGCTCGACCTCGCCGTCATCTCCGCCGCGCTGATGGGGGCCTGCCTGGGCTTCCTGTGGTGGAACACGTCACCCGCCAAGATCTTCATGGGTGACACCGGTTCGCTCGCGCTCGGCGGTGTCCTCACGGGCCTGGCCATCTGCTCCCGCACGGAGCTGCTGGTGGCCATCATGGGCGGCCTGTTCGTCCTCATCACCATGTCGGTCGTCATCCAGGTCGGCTCCTTCCGCCTGACCGGCAAACGTGTCTTCCGCATGGCGCCACTCCAGCACCACTTCGAACTCAAGGGCTGGTCCGAAGTATTGGTGGTGGTCCGCTTCTGGATCATCCAGGGCATCTGCGTGATCGTCGGCCTGGGCCTCTTCTACGCGGGATGGGCGGCGGACAAGTGACCGACTGGCAGGGCAAGCGCGTCACCGTCGCAGGCCTCGGCGTCTCCGGCATCCCGGCGGCCAGGGCGCTGCACGCGCGCGGTGCTCTCGTCACGGTCGTCAACGACGGCGACGACGAGCGCGCCCGCGCCCAGGCCGCCGAACTGGAGGCCCTGGGCGTCACCGTGCGCCTCGGCGACGGCGCGACCCTGCCGGAAGGCACCGAGCTCATCGTCACGGCTCCCGGCTGGAAGCCCGACAAGCCGCTGTTCGCTGCGGCTCACGAGGCGGGCGTGCCGGTCTGGGGCGACGTGGAGCTCGCCTGGCGGCTGCGCGGCCCGGACGCCGCGCCCTGGCTGGCCGTCACCGGCACCAACGGCAAGACGACCACCACGCAGATGCTGGCCTCGATCCTGAAGGCGGCGGGCCTGCGCACGGCAGCGGTCGGCAACATCGGCGTCTCACTCCTCGACGCGGTCCTCGGCGAGGAGGAGTACGACGTCCTCGCCGTGGAGCTGTCCAGCTACCAGCTCCACTGGGCGCCCTCGCTGCGCGCCCACTCCGCCGTCGTGCTGAACCTGGCGCCCGACCACCTCGACTGGCACGGCTCCATGGAGGCGTACGCCGCCGACAAGGGTCGTGTCTACGAGGGCAATCGTGTCGCCTGCGTCTACAACGTCGCCGACAAGGCCACCGAGGACCTGGTGCGCGAGGCGGACGTCGAGGAGGGCTGCCGGGCCGTCGGCTTCACGCTGGGCACGCCAGGTCCGTCCCAACTCGGTGTCGTGGACGGCATCCTGGTGGACCGCGCCTTCGTGGAGAACCGGCACAAGAACGCCCAGGAGCTCGCCGAGGTCTCCGACGTCAACCCGCCCGTCCCGCACAACGTCGCCAACGCCCTTGCGGCAGCGGCCCTCGCGCGTGCCTTCGGGGTGCCCGCGGCAGCCGTACGGGACGGCCTGCGGGCCTTCACGCCCGACGCCCACCGCATCGCGCACGTGGCGGACGTCGACGGCGTCGCCTACGTCGACGACTCCAAGGCCACCAACACGCACGCGGCGGAAGCCTCGTTGGCGGCGTACGAGTCGATCGTGTGGATCGCCGGCGGACTCGCCAAGGGCGCGACCTTCGACGAACTGGTCACCAAGTCGGCAAAGCGACTTCGCGGTGTCGTCCTGATCGGCGCGGACCGGGCGCTCATCCGGGAAGCCCTCGCGCGACACGCCCCGGAAGTACCCGTCGTCGACCTCGACCGGACCGACACTGGGGCGATGCTCCAGGCAGTCCAGGAGGCGAAGCGCCTCGCGGCCGAGGGCGACACGGTCCTGCTGGCCCCGGCCTGTGCCTCCATGGACATGTTCACCAACTACAACAAGCGCGGTGACGCGTTCGCGGAGGCCGTTCGCGAACTCGGCGCGGGCACCTGACGGCGGATCTCGGCCACGGCGGGTGCATCGGGACCCTTGGAGGGACGCGTGACTCGGATGTGGCCCGGGATCGATCCGGCGGGAGGCACCGATGCCCGGTAGCCGTACCGGGCGGCCGCCCGTGCAGCGGGCCGTCAAACGCCCCGCCGCCCCCCGTACGCGGAGCGAGAACCCGCTGCTCGGCCTGTACCTGCGCGCCCACCGCGCCTGGGACCGGCCGCTGACCGCCTACTACCTGATCCTCGGCGGCAGTCTGCTGATCACCGTGCTGGGGCTGGTGATGGTCTACTCGGCCTCCCAGATCACGGCGCTCCAGATGTCCCTGCCGGGCTCCTACTTCTTCCGCAAGCAGCTCCTGGCGGCCGTCATCGGCGCGGTGCTGCTGCTGGTCGCCTCGCGGATGCCGGTGAAGCTGCACCGGGCCCTCGCCTACCCGATCCTCGCCGGCGCCGTCTTCCTGATGGCCCTGGTCCAGGTGCCGGGGATAGGGATGTCGGTCAACGGCAACCAGAACTGGATCTCGCTCGGCGGCTCCTTCCAGATCCAGCCCAGCGAGTTCGGCAAGCTCGCCCTGGTGCTCTGGGGTGCCGACCTGCTCGCCCGCAAGCAGGACAGGAAGCTGCTGTCCCAGTGGAAGCACATGCTGGTGCCGCTGGTGCCGGCCGCCTTCATGCTGCTGGGGCTGATCATGCTCGGCGGCGACATGGGCACGGCGATCATCCTCACCGCGATCCTGTTCGGCCTTCTGTGGCTGGCGGGCGCGCCGACCCGGCTGTTCGTCGGCGTACTGTCGATCGCCGCGACCCTCGGTGTGATCCTCATCAAGACCAGCCCCAACCGGATGGCCCGCCTCCAGTGCATCGGCGCCACCGAGCCGAAGGCGGGCGTGGCCGACTGCTGGCAGGCGGTGCACGGAATCTACGCGCTGGCCTCCGGCGGACTCTTCGGTTCCGGGCTCGGCGCGAGTGTGGAAAAATGGGGCCAACTCCCTGAAGCACACACGGACTTCATCTTCGCCGTCACCGGTGAGGAACTGGGCCTGGCGGGGACGCTGTCGGTACTCGCCCTGTTCGCGGCTCTAGGCTATGCGGGTATCCGCGTGGCCGGACGCACGGAGGACCCCTTCGTGAGGTATGCCGCGGGAGGCGTGACCACCTGGATCACCGCTCAAGCTGTGATCAACATGGGTGCGGTGCTCGGTCTGCTGCCGATCGCCGGTGTCCCCCTCCCGCTGTTCTCCTACGGAGGGTCCGCCCTGCTGCCGACCATGTTCGCCATCGGACTGCTGATCGCCTTCGCGCGTGAGGATCCCGCTGCGCGGATGGCGCTTTCTATGCGGCAACCCCGCTTTGGTAGAAAGCGGGCCAGGGGCCCTGTGCGGGAGCCTCGGAGATGGAACACGATGCGACGGCGTGCCTCGGCGGCGCGCTCGTCCGGAGAGCGGTGAATTTCGGTGCATGTCGTACTCGCCGGTGGGGGGACCGCCGGCCACATCGAGCCCGCGCTCGCCCTCGCGGACGCCCTGCGCAGGCAGGACCCCACCGTGGGGATCACGGCCCTGGGCACGGAGCGCGGCCTGGAGACCCGGCTGGTACCGGAGCGGGGTTACGACCTCGCGCTGATCCCCGCGGTACCGCTGCCACGCAAGCCGACCCCCGAGCTGATCACCGTTCCGGGCCGGCTGCGGGGCACCATCAAGGCCGCCGAGCAGATCCTGGAGCGCACCAGGGCGGACGCCGTCGTCGGCTTCGGCGGATACGTGGCCCTGCCCGGCTATCTGGCCGCCAAGCGCCTCGGGGTGCCGATCATCATCCACGAGGCCAACGCCCGCCCCGGCCTGGCCAACAAGATCGGCTCGCGGTACGCGGCCCAGGTGGCCGTCTCCACGCCCGACAGCAAGCTGCGTGACGCCCGCTACATCGGCATCCCGCTGCGCCGCTCGATCGCCACCCTCGACCGGGCGGCCGTGCGCCCCGAGGCCCGCGCCGCCTTCGGGCTCGACCCGAACCTGCCGACGCTGCTGGTCTCCGGCGGCTCGCAGGGCGCCCGACGGCTCAACGAGGTCGTCCAGCAGGTCGCGCCGTACCTCCAGCAGGCCGGGATCCAGATCCTGCACGCGGTCGGCCCGAAGAACGAACTGCCGCAGGTGCACCAGATGCCGGGAATGCCCCCGTACATCCCGGTACCGTACGTGGACCGGATGGACCTCGCGTACGCCGCGGCCGACATGATGCTCTGCCGCGCGGGCGCGATGACCGTCGCCGAACTCTCCGCCGTCGGGCTCCCGGCCGCCTACGTCCCGCTGCCCATCGGCAACGGCGAACAGCGGTTGAACGCCCAGCCGGTGGTCAAGGCCGGTGGCGGACTCCTGGTCGACGACGCGGACCTGACGCCCGAGTGGGTGCAGCACAACGTGCTGCCCGTGCTCGCCGACCCGCACCGGCTGTACCAGATGTCCCGCTCCGCCAGTGAGTTCGGCCGCCGGGACGCCGACGACCTGCTCGTCGCCATGGTGTACGAGGCGATCGCCGCCAGCCGTGCACACCGGTAGGGACCGAGTTTCCGTGTAGGTGAAAGGCAGGGAGCGTGGCCGGATCGACGACCGCCGAGCGCGGTGAACGCCAGCAGGAGTCGTCCGGCCCGCCGCCCGCCCGGCGGGTCACACCTCCCCGGCTTCGTACGATCATCATTCTCGCGGTCGCGCTGGTGTTCCTCGGGTCGGGCACGTTCGGGGCGTTGTACGGCTCCGACTGGTTCCGCGTGGAAGGCGTAACGGTCTCCGGGACCAGGGTGCTGACGCCCGCGCAGGTGCGCGAGGCCGCCGACGTTCCGGTCGGGGACCCGTTGATTTCCGTCGACACCGACGCGATCGAGGCACGACTGCGCCGGAAATTGCCCCGAATTGACGTGGTTGACGTAGTGCGTTCCTGGCCCCATGGAATCAGGCTGAAAGTGACTGAGCGTACTCCGGTTCTGCTTGTCCAAAAGGGCGGAAACTTTGTCGAAGTGGACGACGGGGGTGTCCGTTTCGCCACGGTTTCCGAGGCCCCGAAAGGCGTACCCGCGCTGGAATTGACGCTGTCTCAGCCGGGTTCGCGCGCCGCGAGCCTGCGCCGGTTCGGCGAGAGCCGGCTGGTGCGGGAGGCGGTCCGGGTCGCCGGTGCCCTTCCGGCCGCCGTCGCGCACCGGACCCAGGCCGTCAAGGTGCTTTCCTACGACGACATCTCGCTGGAGTTGAGGGACGGCCGGACCGTGGCCTGGGGGAGCGGGGAGAAGGGGGCCACCAAGGCCCGTACGCTCACGGCTCTCATGAAAGCAGCTCCCGCCGCGCGGCACTTCGACGTCAGTGTTCCCACCGCGCCTGCGTCATCAGGGAGTTGACGCACATCAGCGCAGGCCAGCACCCTGGTTGGGCAGCGCTACGCCTGATCACATAGGGTGAAAAGAAAAACGGGAGGTTCGGCGTGTTCGTTGAACGCGCGCCACTTGTCGACTTAGTGTCCTGTTCAGAAGACTCCAGGGAACAGACACACTGGTAACCCTAAACTTCAACGTTAGGGTTCGGGTCGGCGATACGGACCGCCCCAATCGGCATCAGTCGTCGGACCGCGGCAAGGCCGCGAAGCGGCGACACGTAACTCGAGGCGAGAGGCCTTCGACGTGGCAGCACCGCAGAACTACCTCGCAGTCATCAAAGTCATCGGTGTCGGCGGCGGTGGTGTCAATGCCATCAACCGGATGATCGAGGTCGGTCTCAAGGGCGTCGAGTTCATCGCCATCAACACCGACGCGCAGGCGCTGTTGATGAGCGACGCCGACGTCAAGCTCGACGTCGGCCGCGAACTCACCCGCGGACTCGGCGCCGGAGCCAACCCGGCCGTGGGCCGCAAGGCCGCCGAGGACCACCGCGAGGAGATCGAGGAGGTCCTCAAGGGGGCCGACATGGTCTTCGTGACGGCCGGTGAAGGCGGCGGCACCGGCACCGGCGGCGCCCCCGTCGTGGCCAACATCGCACGCAACCTCGGCGCCCTCACCATCGGCGTGGTCACGCGTCCGTTCACCTTCGAGGGACGGCGCCGCGCCAACCAGGCCGAGGACGGCATCGCCGAACTCCGCGAAGAGGTCGACACCCTCATCGTCATCCCGAACGACCGGCTGCTGTCCATCTCGGACCGCCAGGTCTCGGTCCTGGACGCCTTCAAGTCGGCCGACCAGGTCCTGCTCTCCGGTGTTCAGGGCATCACCGACCTCATCACCACGCCCGGTCTGATCAACCTCGACTTCGCCGACGTCAAGTCGGTCATGTCCGAGGCCGGTTCGGCCCTCATGGGCATCGGCTCGGCCCGCGGCGACGACCGCGCGGTGGCCGCGGCCGAGATGGCGATCTCCTCGCCGCTCCTGGAGGCGTCCATCGACGGCGCCCGGGGCGTCCTGCTCTCCATCTCCGGCGGCTCCGACCTCGGTCTGTTCGAGATCAACGAGGCCGCCCAGCTGGTGAGCGAGGCCGCCCACCCCGAGGCCAACATCATCTTCGGCGCGGTCATCGACGACGCCCTCGGCGACGAGGTGCGGGTCACCGTGATCGCGGCCGGCTTCGACGGCGGCCAGCCGCCGGCCCGGCGGGACACCGTCCTCGGCTCGTCCTCGTCCTCGGCCCGCCGCGAGGAGCCCACTCCGGCGCGGCCGTCGGAGAGCCGCCCGTCGTTCGGCTCGCTCGGCAGCGTCACGCCGAAGGAGGACCTGGAGCCGGCGCCCGAGCCGGTGGCCGACATCCCGGTCGCCCCGCCGGTCCCGCCGTCGCGCGCCTACTCTGACAGCGCGGCCGAGGAGCTGGACGTGCCGGACTTCCTGAAGTGATAAGACAGCGCGAGACCGTGAGCGGCGCGCACTTCGCCTTCACCGACAGGTGGGGCGGGGTGAGCGCCGCTCCGTATGAGGAGCTCAACCTCGGGGGCGCGGTCGGTGACGACCCCGAGGCCGTACGGACCAATCGTGAACTGGCCGCCAAGTCCCTGGGGCTCGACCCCGCCGAGGTGGTCTGGATGAACCAGGTGCACGGGGCGGACGTGGCCGTGGTGGACGGCCCTTGGGGTGCCGCTTCGGCCGTCGCCCCGGTCGACGCGGTCGTCACCGCCCGGCCCGGACTCGCGCTCGCCGTCCTCACCGCGGACTGCACTCCCGTTCTGCTCGCCGATCCGGTCGCCCAGGTCGCCGCCGCGGCTCACGCAGGCCGGCCCGGCATGGTCGCCGGGGTCGTCCCGGCCGCCGTACGGGCCATGGTCAAACTCGGCGCCGACCCGTCCAGGATCGTCGCCCGCACCGGACCCGCCGTCTGCGGGCGGTGCTACGAAGTGCCGGAGGCCATGCGCGCCGAGGTGGCCGCCGTGGAACCGGCCGCACACGCCGAGACGAGCTGGTCGACGCCCGCGGTCGACGTGACCGCCGGGGTGCACGCCCAGCTCGAACGGCTCGGAGTGCGAAACCGGGAGAAGTCGCCGGTGTGCACACGCGAGTCGGGCGACCACTTCTCGTACCGTCGCGATCGCACCACGGGGCGACTCGCGGGATATGTCTGGTTGGGCTGAAGGGGCATGACGGACCGTAAGGACGAACTCGCCGCAAACCTGGCGAAAGTCGAGGAGCGCATCGCAGCCGCCTGTGCGGCCGCCGGGCGCAGCCGCGAGGAAGTCACGCTGATCGTGGTCACCAAGACCCACCCGGCGGACGATGTGCGCATGCTGTCGGAACTCGGCGTCCGGCACGTGGCGGAGAACCGGGACCAGGACGCGGCGCCGAAAGCCGCCGAATGCGCGGATCTGCCCCTTGTCTGGCACTTCGTCGGTCAACTGCAGACCAACAAGGTGCGCTCCGTGGTCGGTTACGCGGACTTCGTGCAGTCCGTCGATCGTTCCAAGCTCGTCACAACTCTGTCCAGGGAGGCGGAGCGGACCGGGCGCGAAGTGGGCTGCCTGATCCAGGTGGCGCTCGACGCGGGCGCGAGCGGAAGGGGCGAGCGGGGAGGCGTGGGTCCTGACGGCGTCGCGGAGTTGGCCGGCCTCGTGGCCGACGCGCCGGGGTTGCGACTTGACGGGCTGATGACCGTCGCTCCGCTCACCGGGGAGTACGCGGGGCGCGAACAGGCGGCGTTCGGGCGGTTGATGGATTTGTCGACCGACCTGCGCCGAGCGCATCCGGCTGCGAACATGGTCTCCGCAGGGATGAGTGCGGACCTCGAACAGGCCGTGGCGGCCGGAGCGACACATGTACGCGTCGGCACCGCGGTACTCGGAGTACGCCCCAGGCTCCGGTAACGTCGCCAGGAAGTCGGACCACAGCAGAAAATATGGTCATTACCGCAGGACAGCGGGCATAACGACCTCGTGGATCGCGGGCACTTGGCAGTCGTCAGCCGATCCACCACAGAGCGGAGGACTCAGAGAATGGCCGGCGCGATGCGCAAGATGGCGGTCTACCTCGGCCTCGTGGAGGACGATGGGTACGACGGCCGCGGTTTCGACCCCGACGACGACTTCGAACCCGAGCTGGACCCGGAGCCCGAGCGGGACCGGCGACGGCACGAGCTGTCACATCAGCCGCTCGGTTCACACCAGTCCCATCAGGCACATCAGCCTGAAAGGGACGAATCAGTACGAGTGGTGCAGGCCCCGGCACCGCGCGACCCGCTGCCCCGTTCCGCTTCGCTAGGCGCGGAATCCGGGCGTCCGGCGCGCATCGCGCCCGTGGCATCCATCACACAAGAACGCGCAAGCCTGGAGAAGAACGCACCGGTGATCATGCCCAAGGTCGTGTCCGAACGAGAGCCTTACCGGATCACCACACTCCACCCCCGGACCTACAACGAGGCCCGTACCATCGGGGAACACTTCCGTGAGGGCACCCCGGTGATCATGAATCTGACTGAGATGGATGACACAGACGCGAAGCGACTTGTCGACTTTGCGGCCGGTTTGGTGTTTGGTCTTCACGGCAGCATCGAGCGGGTGACGCAGAAGGTGTTCCTGTTGTCGCCTGCTAACGTCGATGTCACGGCGGAGGACAAGGCCCGTATCGCAGAGGGCGGGTTCTTCAACCAGAGCTGAGACGCACGACCGGAAATGGCAGTACAAGTAGTACCCAGTAGCACGGAACAGGGGAGAGGGAAGCACAGGTAATGAGCGTGGTTCTGGATGTCATCTACATCGCGCTGATGTGCTTCCTCATCGTGCTGATCTTCCGGTTGGTCATGGACTACGTCTTCCAGTTCGCCCGCTCGTGGCAACCCGGCAAGGCGATGGTGGTCGTTCTGGAGGCCACCTACACTGTCACTGATCCACCGCTCAAGCTTCTGCGGCGGGTCATCCCGCCGTTGCGTCTCGGGGGCGTGGCGCTCGACCTGTCCTTCTTCGTCCTGATGATCATCGTCTACATCATGATCACCGTCGTGGGGAACCTCGCGAGGTGACTGTGGACGATACGGTCTTGCCGACTGCCGATGACTACGTTGAGGTGAAGAGATGCCGTTGACCCCCGAGGACGTGCGGAACAAGCAGTTCACGACCGTCCGCCTCCGAGAAGGCTATGACGAGGACGAGGTCGATGCCTTCCTCGATGAGGTCGAAGCCGAACTGACGCGCCTGCTCCGCGAGAACGAGGACCTGCGCGCCAAGCTGGCCGCGGCCACGCGCGCTGCTGCTCAGAACCAGCAGAACATGCGCAAGCCTCCGGAACAGCCACAGGATCAGCAACAGCAGGGTATGCAGCAGCAAGGTATGCCTCAGCAGGGCATGCCTCAGCAGGGCATGCGCGGTCCCGGCGGACCGGTGCCTGCCGGCATATCTGGCCCGCCGCAGCAGCAGATGGGTGGCCCCATGGGTGGCCCGCCCCAGCTGCCGAGCGGTGCACCGCAGCTGCCTGCAGGCCCCAGCGGTGGCCAGGGCGGCCCGCAGGGTCCCGGTCCGATGGGCCAGGGTCCGATGGGTCAGGGTCCGATGGGCGGTCAGCCGCCCATGCAGCAGCAGATGGGCGGCCCGATGGGCGGTCCCATGGGTGGCCCGATGGGCGGCCCCGGTCAGGGCCCCGGTGGCGACAGCGCCGCCCGTGTCCTCTCGCTGGCCCAGCAGACCGCCGACCAGGCGATCGCCGAGGCCCGTTCCGAGGCCAACAAGATCGTCGGCGAGGCGCGTTCGCGTGCCGAGGGTCTCGAGCGTGACGCCCGTGCCAAGGCCGACGCCCTGGAGCGGGACGCGCAGGAGAAGCACCGCGTCGCGATGGGCTCCCTGGAGTCCGCCCGCGCCACGCTGGAGCGCAAGGTCGAGGACCTGCGCGGCTTCGAGCGCGAGTACCGCACGCGTCTGAAGTCCTACCTGGAGTCGCAGCTGCGTCAGCTGGAGACCCAGGCGGACGACTCGCTGGCCCCGCCGCGTACCCCGGCGACCGCGTCGCTGCCGCCGTCCCCGGCGCCTTCCATGGCCCCGGCCGGTGCGAGCGCCCCGTCATACGGCGGCAACCAGGGCATGGGCGGTGGCCCGGCTCCGGCCCCGCCGTCCTACGGCGGCCAGCAGCAGATGTCCCCGGCGATGACCCAGCCGATGGCGCCGGTACGGCCGCAGGGCCCGTCGCCGATGGGGCAGGCTCCCTCGCCGATGCGCGGTTTCCTCATCGACGAGGACGACAACTGACGGCCAGTAGTACGCCTTAGGCGTCGGCAGCGTTCAAAGGGCGGGACCCCGGATTTCGATCCGGGGTCCCGCCCTTTTTACGCGCGTTGGGGGTGGTGTCGGTGGCGGGCGGTTCGAGGGCCGACGTGAGTGATGAGAGCCGTCCTGACCGCCGGGCGGTTTCACGGGCCGCGCTCGGGGACGCGAGCGCAGGGCCCGGCCCCCCCCGAGAGGGGAGACCGGGCCCTGGGGGGTGCGGTCTACGCCTTGCGAAGGCGGAACGTCAGGGACAGGCCCTCGTCCGTGAACGGGGCGCCGTAGGCGTCGTCCGCCTCGCCCTGGGCGAAGTCCGTGCCGAGGACCTCGTCCGCGATGAGCTCGGCGTGCTCGCCGAGCGCCGCGACGACCGCCGGGTCCGTGGACGACCAGCGCAGGGCGATGCGGTCGGCCACGTCGAGGCCGCTGTTCTTGCGGGCCTCCTGGATCAGGCGGATCGCGTCACGGGCCAGGCCCGCCCGACGCAGCTCCTCGGTGATCTCCAGGTCCAGGGCGACCGTCGCGCCCGAGTCGGACGCCACCGACCAGCCCTCGCGCGGGGTCTCCGTGATGATGACCTCGTCCGGGGCGAGGGTGATCGTCTCGCCGTCGACCTCCACCGACGCCGTGCCCTCGCGCAGCGCCAGGGACAGGGCGGCGGCGTCCGCGTTCGCGACGGCCTTCGCCACGTCCTGGACCCGCTTGCCGAACCGCTTGCCGAGCGCACGGAAGTTGGCCTTCGCCGTGGTGTCGACCAGCGAGCCGCCCACCTCGGACAGCGACGCCAGCGACTCGACGTTCAGCTCCTCCGTGATCTGCGCGTGCAGCTCCCGGTCGAGCGCGTCGAAGCCCGTCGCCGCGACCAGCGCGCGCCTCAGCGGCTGACGCGTCTTCACACCCGACTCCGCGCGCGTGGCACGGCCCAGCTCCACCAGGCGGCGGACCAGGACCATCTGCTTCGACAGCTCCGGGTCGATGGCGGACAGGTCCGGCTGCGGCCAGGAGGTCAGGTGCACCGACTCCGGCGCGCCGGGCGTGACGGGCACGACCAGGTCCTGCCAGACCCGCTCGGTGATGAACGGGGTCAGCGGGGCCATCAGCTGGGTGACGGTCTCGACGACCTCGTGCAGGGTGCGCAGTGCCGCCTTGTCGCCCTGCCAGAAGCGGCGACGGGAGCGGCGGACGTACCAGTTGGACAGGTCGTCGACGAACGCCGAGAGCAGCTTGCCGGCGCGCTGGGTGTCGTAGGCCTCCAGAGACTGCGTCACCTGGTCGGTGAGCGCGTGGAGCTCGGACAGCAGCCAGCGGTCCAGGACGGGACGGTCGGCCGGGGCCGGGTCGGCCTCGGACGGCGCCCATCCGGAGGTACGGGCGTACAGGGCCTGGAAGGCGACCGTGTTCCAGTACGTGAGGAGCGTCTTGCGGACGACTTCCTGGATGGTGCCGTGGCCCACGCGGCGGGCCGCCCACGGGGAGCCGCCGGCCGCCATGAACCAGCGGACCGCGTCGGCGCCGTGCTGGTCCATCAGCGGGATGGGCTCCAGGGTGTTGCCCAGGTGCTTGGACATCTTGCGGCCGTCCTCGGCGAGGATGTGGCCGAGGCAGACCACGTTCTCGTACGACGACTTGTCGAAGACCAGGGTGCCGACCGCCATCAGCGTGTAGAACCAGCCGCGGGTCTGGTCGATGGCCTCGCTGATGAACTGCGCCGGGTAGCGGGACTCGAACAGTTCCTTGTTCTTGTGCGGGTAGCCCCACTGCGCGAACGGCATCGAACCCGAGTCGTACCAGGCGTCGATGACCTCCGGCACGCGCGTGGCCGTCTTCTGGCACTGCGGGCAGTCGAAGGTGACGTCGTCGATGAACGGGCGGTGCGGGTCCAGGCCGGACTGGTCCGTGCCCGTCAGCTCGGTCAGTTCCGCGCGGGAGCCGGCGACCGTGAGGTGGTCGTCCTCGCAGCGCCAGATCGGCAGCGGGGTGCCCCAGTAGCGGTTGCGGGACAGCGCCCAGTCGATGTTGTTGTTCAGCCAGTCGCCGTACCGGCCGTGCTTGACGGTGTCCGGGAACCAGTTGGTGTTCTCGTTCTCCTGGAGGAGGCGGTCCTTGACGGCCGTGGTGCGGATGTACCAGGACGGCTGCGCGTAGTAGAGGAGCGCGGTGTGGCAGCGCCAGCAGTGCGGGTAGCTGTGCTCGTACGGGATGTGCTGGAACAGGAGGCCGCGCTGCTGGAGGTCCTCGGTGAGCTTTTCGTCCGCCTTCTTGAAGAAGACGCCGCCGACGAGGGGGACGTCCTCCTCGAAGGTGCCGTCGGGGCGGACGGGGTTCACCACCGGCAGGCCGTAGGAGCGGCAGACCTTGAGGTCGTCCTCACCGAAGGCGGGGGACTGGTGGACCAGACCGGTACCGTCCTCGGTCGTGACGTACTCGGCGTTCACCACGAAGTGGGCGGGCTCCGGGAACGCGACCAGCTCGAAGGGCCGTTGATAGGCCCAGCGCTCCATCTCGGCGCCGGTGAAGGTCTGTCCGGTGGTCTCCCAGCCCTCGCCGAGGGCCTTGCCGACGAGCGGTTCGGCGACGACGAGCTGCTCCTCGCCGTTCGTCGCGACCACGTAGGTGACCTCGGGGTGCGCGGCGACCGCCGTGTTGGAGACGAGGGTCCAGGGGGTCGTCGTCCACACCAGGAGCGCGGCCTCGCCGGCGAGCGGACCGGAGGTCAGCGGGAAGCGGACGAACACCGAGGGGTCCACGACCGTCTCGTAGCCCTGGGCCAGCTCGTGGTCGGACAGGCCGGTGCCGCAGCGCGGGCACCACGGCGCGACGCGGTGGTCCTGGACCAGCAGGCCCTTGTTGAAGATCTCCTTGAGCGACCACCAGACCGACTCGATGTACTCGGGGTTCATCGTGACGTAGGCGTTGTCGAGGTCCGTCCAGTAACCCATGCGGGTCGTCAGGTCGGAGAAGGCGTCGGTGTGACGCAGCACGGACTCGCGGCACCTGGCGTTGAACTCGGCGATGCCGTACGCCTCGATGTCCTTCTTGCCGCTGAAGCCGAGCTCCTTCTCGACCGCGAGCTCGACCGGGAGGCCGTGGCAGTCCCAGCCGGCCTTGCGGGCCACGTGGTAGCCGCGCATGGTGCGGAAGCGGGGGAAGACGTCCTTGAAGACGCGGGCCTCGATGTGGTGGGCGCCCGGCATGCCGTTGGCGGTGGGCGGGCCCTCGTAGAACACCCACTCGGGGCGGCCCTCGGACTGCTCCAGGGTCTTGGCGAAGATCTTCTGCTCGCGCCAGAAGTCGAGCACCGCGTGCTCGAGCGCGGGCAGGTCGACCTGGGCGGGCACCTGGCGGTACGTCGGCGTTGTCATCAGCGAGCTTCCTCCGGCGGACTTTCTGCCTTCCGTCCGGAGGGACGAGAGCTGTGTCATTCCCTGCGCCGCCGTCGGCGCGCTCCCGCGGTACCACCCTCCTTGGCCCTCCGGTGCGCAGTGCACGCCGGTGAGCCCCCTCATTGGGGTCGCGAAGCCGGCTCTACTTGCCCTCGCGGGCGTTCTTCCGGCGGCTCCGGGGTGATCTTCACGTCGCGCTCGCCCCCGGGCTTCCACCGTCCCCGGGTCGCTCTGGGCTGCGTACGCCGCTACTCGTCCCCATCCAAGCTTTTCGCTGCGCCCAGTGTACGGCGCCGTGAGGACGGCGGCCGACCGGTTTTCCGGCGGCGGGGGACGGGGGCCCGGCGGGGACCGGGATGACCCGAATGGCGACGTGCGTGTGTTCGCATCCCGGGACGCCCGGCCGGGCGGATTACCCGGCGGGGAGCTGGGCACAACGCATGCAGGTTTGCCGCGCTGTATCCGCGAGGCGGGCGAAATGGGCGGTGCGCCCCGTTGCCGCGGGCCTGAAGTCGATTTATCGTCCCAGCACGATTCGCGTGCAAGATCACGATATGTGAAGGGGCCGCGGCCATGGTGGCGAAGAAGACCGCCGTACAGCAGTCGGCGTCCGGGTCCACCGGTGCCTCCGGCGGTACGGCCAAGGACGTAGGTGGGAAGAAGAGCACGCAGGGGGGCACGGCGAAGAAGGCGACCGCCAAGAAGGCGGCGCCGAGGAAGGTCACCGCGAAGAGGGTCACGGCCGAGAAGGCCGCGGCCAAGAAGGCCGTCGCGGCCGAGGCGGCGGCTTCCAGGACCGCGGTGGCGGCGGAGACGGAGAGACCGGGGGGCAAGGCGGCGGGCGGAGCAAAGGCGGCGGCCGGGGAGACCGTGGCCAAGAAGGCGTCCGCCCGGAAGACGGTGACCAGGAAGGCGGCGGGCGCCAAGGCGACGGGGGCGGACGGGGTGGACGGGGCGGGCGCCAAGGCGGCGTCCGCGAAGAAGGCCACCGCCGCCCACGAGGCCACCGCCCACCAGGCCACCGCTCACAAGGCCGCCCGGAAGGAATCCTCCTCGAAGAGCGCCCCCGCTGAGAGCGCCGCCACGAAGCGCACGTCCACGAAGGGCGCGGCCAGGACGGCTGCGGCCAAGAAGAGCACAGCCAAGAAGAGCACGTCCAAGAAGGCGGGCGCGGCGCAGGCCGCGGAGCAGACGGGAGCCACGACAGTGGTTGCGAAGAAGACTCCTGGCACGGCCACGGCGGCGCAGACCGCCGTTCCCAAGGCACGGCTCGCCGCGGCGGAGCCCGGCGAGCTCGCGGTGCGCCCCGGCGAGGACCCCTGGACGCCGGAAGAGGTGACGGAGGCCCGCTCCGAGCTGTCGTCCGAGGCGACGCGGCTGCGCGACGAGATCACCTCGTCCGAGCGGTCCCTGGCGGGTCTGATGCGGGACTCCGGGGACGGCGCGGGCGACGACCAGGCGGACACCGGCACCAAGAACATCACGCGCGAGAGCGAGATGGCCCTGGCGGCCAACGCGCGCGAGATGCTCCTCCAGACCGAGCGCGCCCTGGAAAGGCTCGAGGCGGGCACCTACGGCCTGTGCGAGAACTGCGGCAACCCCATCGGCAAGGCCCGCATGCAGGCCTTCCCGCGGGCCACGCTGTGCGTGGAGTGCAAGCAGAAGCAGGAACGCCGGTACTGATCACGTGGGCGCCGGGGGGCGTGACGTACCCTCGTCCTCAGTCAGGTACCTAGGTTGAGGGACTCACGTGGCAGAGGCGGAGCGCATCATCGGTACGCCGGATATCCCAGGGGCGGCGGGAGGCGGGCCGGAGCAGTCCGGCGCGCACGCCGAGGACGTCGGGAAGCCGGCGTCGGGCGAGCCGGCGTCGGGCGAGCCGGCGTCGGGCGAGCCGTCCCCCGCGGACGCGCCGGAGGTCCCGGCTGCGGCGGAGCGGCCCCGGGGCAGGCGGCGGATCGCCGTGCTGTTCGCCGTCGCGACCGTCGCGTACGCCCTCGACCTGATCAGCAAGCTGATCGTGGTCGCCAAGCTGGAGCACCACGCGCCGATCGAGATCATCGGGGACTGGCTGAAGTTCGAGGCCATCCGCAACGCGGGCGCGGCCTTCGGCTTCGGCGAGGCCTTCACCGTGATCTTCACGGTGATCGCGGCGTCCGTGATCGTGGTCATCGCCCGGCTCGCCCGCAAGCTGTACAGCCTGCCCTGGGCGATCGCGCTCGGACTGCTGCTCGGCGGCGCGCTCGGCAACCTCACCGACCGGATCTTCCGTTCGCCGGGCGTGTTCGAGGGCGCGGTCGTCGACTTCATCGCGCCCAAGCACTTCGCCGTCTTCAACCTCGCCGACTCGGCGATCGTGTGCGGCGGCATCCTGATCGTGCTGCTGTCCTTCAAGGGCCTCGACCCGGACGGCACCGTCCACAAGGACTGAGGGCCCCGGACTCTCGTACGAGAGTGTCGGCCCCGTCCGGCATACTCGACGGGTGAGCACGATTCCCGAGATCCGAAACCTGCCCGTGCCCGACGGCCTGGAGGGCGAGCGCGTCGACGCCGCCATCTCCCGCATGTTCGGCTTCTCCCGTACGAAGGCGGCCGAGCTCGCCGCCGCGGGGAAGGTCACGGTCGACGGGTCGGTGGTCGGGAAGTCCGAGAGGGTGCACGGCGGGGCCTGGCTGGAGGTCGAGATGCCGCAGGCGCCCGCGCCGGTGCAGATCGTCGCCGAGCCGGTCGAGGGCATGGAGATCGTGCACGACGACGATGACGTGGTCGTGATCGTCAAGCCGGTCGGCGTCGCCGCGCACCCCAGCCCCGGCTGGAGTGGCCCGACCGTGATCGGCGGCCTCGCCGCCGCCGGGTACCGCATCTCGACCTCGGGCGCCGCCGAGCGCCAGGGCATCGTGCACCGCCTGGACGTGGGCACCTCCGGCCTGATGGTGGTGGCGAAGTCGGAGTACGCGTACACGTCGCTCAAGCGCCAGTTCAAGGAGCGCACGGTCGACAAGCGGTACCACACGCTCGTCCAGGGACACCCGGACCCGACCAGCGGCACCATCGACGCGCCCATCGGCCGCCACCCGAACCACGACTACAAGTGGGCGGTCACGGCTGAGGGCAAGCCGTCCGTCACGCACTACGACCTCATCGAGGCGTTCCGCGCCGCCTCCCTCCTCGACGTGAAGCTGGAGACGGGCCGCACCCACCAGATCCGCGTTCACATGGCCGCCCACCGCCACCCCTGCGTGGGCGACCTGACGTACGGCGCCGACCCCACGCTCGCCAAGCGGCTCCGGCTGACCCGGCAGTGGCTGCACGCCGTCCGGCTGGGCTTCGAGCACCCCGGGGACGGGCAGTGGGTGGAGTTCGAGTGCGGCTACCCGGACGATCTGCAGCAGGCCCTGGACCAGGTTCGCGAGGAGACCTACGCGTGAGCGTGTCGTACGTCGTCCGGGTCGCCGATGACCTCGCCGACCGTGAGGCGTGCTTCGCGGTGCGCAAGGAGGTCTTCGTCGGCGAGCAGGGGGTTCCCGCGGAGATCGAGTACGACGCGTACGACGCCGATGCCGTGCACGTGCTGGCGGTGCGGGAGGACGGGACGCCGCTCGGGACCGGACGGCTGCTGTACGGCGAGGCGGCCGCGGCCAAGACCGACGGCGACCCGGCGGTCGGCGCGCTGGGGCGGCTCGCGGTGACGCAGGACGCACGGGGGCTCGGCGTCGGGGCCGCGCTCGTACGGGCGGTCGAGGACGCCGCACGCGCGCGGGGGCTCCAGGCCGTGGATCTCCACGCGCAGACACACGCGCTGGGCTTCTACGAGCGGCTGGGGTACGTGGCCTACGGGCCGGAGTTCCCGGACGCGGGGATCGCGCACCGGGCGATGCGGCGCCCGCTCTGACCTCGGTTCCCACCGCGGAGCCGGACGGCGGATGGTGCTGGTGGTGACGGGGGCGTGGCACGCTTGAGGCCTGTCGTGTGATGCCGAGACGCCCCCGGAGCGCTGACCGTGGATCAGTTGGCCCTGCTGTTCATGCTGTTGCTCGGGGCTGTGGTGAGCGTCCCGGTCGGGGACCGGCTTGGGCTGCCGGCGCCGGTGTTGATGACCCTGCTCGGGATCGTCCTCGCGCTGCTCGAGTTCGTGCCGAACGTGAACGTCCCGCCGGACCTCATCCTGCCCCTGCTGTTGCCGCCGCTGCTCTACGCGGCCGTGCGGCGGACGTCCTGGCGCCAGTTCGCCGCCAACGTCCGGCCGATCCTGCTGCTGGCCGTGGCGCTGGTGTTCGTCACCACCGTGTGCGTGGCCGCCGTGGCCCACGCGATCGTGCCGGGGCTGCCGATCGCCGCCGCCATCGCGCTGGGGGCGTTGGTCGCGCCGCCCGACCCGGTCGCCGCGACCGCCGTGGCCGGCCAACTGGGGCTGCCGCGGCGGCTGGTGTCCATCCTGGAGGGCGAGGGGCTCTTCAACGACGTGACGGCCATCGTGCTGTACCACGTGGCGATCGCCGCGGCCGTGAGCGGCACCTTCTCGCCGTGGAAGGCGGGGCTGGACCTCGTCCTGTCCGCGGTGGTGGCGGTGATCGCCGGTATCGCGCTCGGATGGGGCGCCAACCGGCTGATGGACCTGCTCGGGGACCCGACCCTGCAGATCGGGCTGACGCTGCTGGTGCCGTTCGCCTCGTACGTGCTGGCCGAGGAGTTCCACGGGTCCGGTGTGCTCGCCGTGCTCACCACCGCGCTGTTCCTCGCCGAGTACGCCACCGACCCCGACGACGTGATGACACGGCTCGCCGGGCACACCTTCTGGGACATCGTCGACACACTGGTCACCGGGGTCGCGTTCGGGCTGATCGGGCTGGAGCTGCACAACGCGATCCGTACGGCGTCCGGGCGGTGGGGCGAGATGCTCGGGTGGGCGGCGGCGGTCGTGGGGGTCGTCGTACTGGTGCGGTTGGCGTGGTTGCTGCCGGCCACCTGGCTGACCAAGCGGCTGCACGCCAGGCGGGACCACGACGAGGACATCCCCACGAGCTGGCGGGAGACCGTCGTCATGTGGTGGTCGGGGATGCGGGGCGTGGCGTCGGTAGCGCTGGTGCTGGCGATTCCCCTGGAGACCGACGACGGTTCGGCCTTTCCCGACCGGGACGAGATGGTGTTCATCGCGTTCGGGGTGATCATGGCGACGCTGGTGCTTCAGGGGCTGACGCTGCCGTGGCTGGTGAAGCGGCTGGGGGTACAGGCCGACACCGACCGGGAGAAGGAGTTCGAGAAGGCGCTGGCCGTGCGGGCGGCCAAGGCGGCGAAGACGCGGCTCAGGGAGATCGAGGCGGCGGAGGAGCTGCCGGAGGAGCTGTCCGAGCAGATGGTGCGGCGGGCGCACGACATCGGGGTGCGGATCAGTCCGGACATCGACGATGACGAGCGGCGGGAAGCGCATGAGCAGCGGGTGCGGAGGCTGAAGCGGGTGCGGCGCATCCAGGGGGAGATGCTGAGCGCGGCCCGGCACGAGGTGATGGCGGCGCGGAGTGAGCCGGGGGCGGATCCCGAGGTGGTGGATCGGGTGCTGCGGCATCTTGATGTGCGTAGTTTGCGGTGAGCTGTGAGCTGTGAGCTGTGAGCTGTGAGCTGTGAACAGCGAGCTGTGAGCTGTGAGCTGTGAGCTGTGAGCGGTGAGCGGTGGGCTGTGGGCTGTGGGCTGTGAGCGGTGGGCTGTGAGCTGTCAGCGGTGGGCTGTGAGTCGGGTGCGGCTGGGTGGGGGTGCTGCGGGGGTGGCGCGCCGTCGGCGGCTGTGCGTCGTGGAGGGGAATGCGCGCGGCCCGGCCGCTGACCGTCGGGGCGGTCGAGGGCCGGGCCGGGCGCGGGCTGGGTCAGTTGGCTCCTCGGGGTGACTCGTGGGCGCTTCGGGCGGCCACGCCGTCGCGGGCCACGTCGTCGCGGGGCGCCCGGTCGTGGGGGATGTGGCCGTTGCTGCGGCTCGGCGGCAGGGCCGCGTCCGCCGTGTTGACCCGGGGCAGGGCGTACGGATGGTAGGTGGCCAGCCAGTTGATCATCTGCTCGCGGACCGTGACGCGCACCGTCCAGATGTCGTCGGCGTCCTTGGCGGTGACCAGGGCGCGCACCTGCATGGTGTTCGGGGTGGTGTCGGTGACGTCCAGGCCGTAGGCACGGCCGTCCCAGGCGGGGCACTCGCGCAGGATGTCGCGGAGCTTGTCGCGCATCGCCTCCACCGGCGCCCCGTGGTCGACGTGCCAGAAGACGATCCCGGTCATCTGGGGCGTGCCCCGCGACCAGTTCTCGAAGGGCTTGGACGTGAAGTACGACACAGGCATGGTGATCCGGCGCTCGTCCCAGGTCCGTACGGTCAGGAAGGTCAGTGTGATCTCCTCGACCGTGCCCCACTCGCCGTCCACCACGACGGTGTCGCCGATGCGCACCATGTCACCGAAGGCGATCTGCAGACCCGCGAACATGTTGCTCAGCGTGGACTGGGCGGCGACACCGGCGACGATGCCGAGGATTCCGGCCGAGGCCAGCAGCGAGGCGCCCGCCGCGCGGAACGCGGGGAACGTCAGCAGCATGGTGGCCGCGGCCACCACCCCGACGACCGCCGAGACCACCCGCATGATCAGCGTCACCTGGGTGCGGACGCGCCGGACCCGGGCCGGGTCGCGGTGGGCGCGTGCGTAGCGGCTGTAGGACGTCTCCACCACCGCGGCGGCGATGCGGATCACCAGCCACGCGGCGGCCCCGATGAGGACCAGGGTGAGCGTCCTGCCGATGCCGGAGCTGTGCTGCCGCAGCAGTTGCGCCTCGTCGAACGAACCTCTCAGCATGGCCGCGCAGAGCACGAGCTGGTAGGGGATGCGGCCACGGCGAAGCAGACCCCACATGGGGGTCTCGTGATGCCGGGCGTCGGCCTTGCGCAGCAGCAGGTCGGTGGCCCAGCCGATGAGCAGCGTGAGCGCGACCGACCCGCCGACCACGATCAGTGGGCGGAGTAGGTTCTCCATGACCACGAACGTAACCGGCCTCGGGGACTCATGAACATGTGACTTCGCGCTCAGGGTGGGTACGGCGCGGGCGCGATGCCGTGACCTGCGTTGTCGTACCCGGCTGGCACCATGGGCCTCATGAACATCGTGCTCTTTCACTCGACCTTCGGCCTGAGGCCCGCGGTGCGCGCGGCGGCGGACCGGCTGCGCGCCGCCGGGCACGAGGTGTGGACGCCCGACCTCTACGAGGGGCGTACGTTCGATTCGGTCGAGGAGGGCTTGGCCTTCCAGGACGAGATCGGCAAGGACGAGTTGCTCAAGCGGGCCGTGCTGGCCGCCGCGCCCTACTCGGAGCGGGGACTGGTCTACGCCGGGTTCTCGCTCGGCGCGTCCATCGCCCAGACCCTCGCGCTCGGCGACGAGAGGGCCCGCGGGCTGCTGCTCCTGCACGGCACCTCGGACATCGCGCCGAACGCGACCGTGGACGACCTGCCCGTCCAGCTGCACGTCGCCGAGCCGGACGCCTTCGAGACCGACGACTGGCTGAGCGCCTGGTATCTCCAGATGGGCCGCACGGGTGCGGACGTGGAGGTGTACAGATACGCCGGGGCCGGCCACCTGTACACCGACCCGGACCTGCCCGACTACGACGAGGAGGCCGCCGAGGCCACCTGGCGGGTGGCGCTCGGCTTCCTCGACTCGCTGTAGGTGGGGCGCCTAGACCGGGTCGTAGGCGCGTTCCACCTTCTGCGTCCCGGTCCGCGTGCGGTACGAACGGGCCCAGGAGGAGGTCGCGTTCGGCTGCGTGCGGTCGGACAGGACGTAGTAGTCCATCTGCGCCCGGTCGGCGGTGATGTCCAGGACGCCGTAGCCGTGACGGTCGGTGTCGACCCAGTGGACGTGCCGGTTGGCGGCCCTGATGATCGGGGCGGCGACCGCGGAGACCGTGCCCTGGGGGACCTTCACGATGTCGTCGAGGTTGTCGGAGGTGACCGAGGTGACCACGAACTCCGTGGCGGCGGACGGGGACAGCGGGTACGTCCCGGCGTTCACCGGCACGTCGTTGGCCCACGCCATGTGGATGTCGCCGGTCAGGAAGACGGTGTTGCGGATCGCGTTCGAGCGCAGGTGGGCCAGCAGTTCGCGGCGGTCGTCGGTGTAGCCGTCCCACTGGTCGGTGTTGAGGGCGAGGCCCTCCTTCGGCAGGCCAAGCAGCTCGGCGAGCGGCTTGAGCAGGTCGGCGGTGAGGGAGCCGATCGCGAACGGCGAGATCATCACCGAGTTGCCTATCAGCCGCCAGGCGGTGTCGGACGCCTTCAGCCCGGCCTTCAGCCAGTCGAGCTGGGCGCGGCCGGTGAGCGTGCGGTCCGGGTCGTCGACCGAGCCGTTGCCCACGGAGACCTGCTGCGAGCGGTAGGAGCGCAGGTCCAGGAGCGAGAGGTCGACGAGCTTGCCGAAGCGCAGCCGCCGGTAGGTGGTGCCCGCGATCGCCGTGCGCACCGGCATCCACTCGAAGTAGGCCTGCTTGGCGGCTGCCTGACGCGCGACCCAGGCGCCCTCGGCTCCCTCGGTGTGGTTCTCGGCGCCGCCCGACCAGGCGTCGTTGGCGAACTCGTGGTCGTCCCAGATGGCGACGACGGGCGCCACCGCGTGCAGCGCCTGGAGGTCGGGGTCGGTCTTGTAACGCCCGTGCCGGACGCGGTAGTCGGCGAGGGAGATGATCTCGTGGGTGGGCGCGTGCTGTCGTACGACGGTGTCGCGCGTCCCGTACTCGCCGGTGCCGTACTCGTAGATGTAGTCGCCCAGGTGCAGCCAGGCGTCCAGGTCGCCGCGGGCCGCGAGATGGCGGTACGAGGAGAAGTAGCCGGCCTCCCAGTTGGCGCAGGAGACCACGCCGAAGCGCAGGCCCGCGACGGCCGCGTCGGTGGCGGGGGCGGTGCGGGTGCGGGCGACGGGGGAGTCGGTGCCCCCGGCGGAGAAGCGGAACCAGTAGTCGGTGGCGGGTGCCAGGCCGCGCACGTCCGCCTTGACGGTGTGGTCGGAGGCGGCGGTCGCGGTGACGGTCCCCTTGGCGACGATGTTCGTCAGCGCCTTGTCGCGGGCCACCACCCAGTCGACCGGGGTGTCCGGGCCGAGTCCGGAGCCGGGGGTCGCCGCCGCGGTGGGCGTCACCCGGGTCCACAGCAGGACGCCGTCGGGGAGCGGATCGCCGGAGGCGACGCCGTGCAGGAAGGAGGGGGCGTCCTCGGCGGCCCGGGCGGGCAGGGCGGCGGCCAGCGGGCCGGCCAGGACGGCGGTGGCGGCCGCGGCCTTGACGACCGTACGGCGGCGCGGGGAAAGGGAGTTGCCGCTCGCAGAGGGCGAGGAGGCGCTTTTCGGCGTGGAGTTGGCGCTCTCGGGTGATCTGTATCGACTGGTCACGGACGATCAGATTACTGACCAGTACGACAAAAGAGCGGGCGAACTCGGAAAGTTCGCCCGCTCTTTTGCTGACGGTCGGTTCAGGAACGGCTCAGGCCTTCAGGGCCGCCTCGATCGCCTTGTTGAAATCGGCGACCGTCATCGGCGCGTTCTCGCCGTCGGAGCCGGTCAGCGTCTTGCCGTCCATCTTCAGGGTCGGGGTGCCCTTCACGCCGCTGTCGTCGAACTTCGCCGACATGTCCAGCGCCCACTTGTCGAAGGTGCCGTTCTTCACGGCGTTCTGGAACTTCGTGTTGCCCTTCAGGGCGGGGACGGTGTCGGCCACCTTGATCAGGTAGGAGTCGTCCTTGAACTTGTCGTCGGACTCCTCCGGGTGCCACTTCGCCGAGTACAGCGCCGTCTTGTACGCGAGGAACGCCTTGGAGTCGACGTTGAGCGCCGCGCCCAGCGCGCTGAGCGCGTTCTTGGAGCCCTCGCCGCCCAGGCCGTTGTCGAGGAAGGTCGCTCCGACGTACTGGACCTTGTACTTGCCGTCCTCGACGCCCTTGTCCAGGGTCGCGCCGACGGTCTGCTCGAACTGGGCGCAGACCGGGCAGCGCGGGTCCTCGTACATGACGAGGGTCTTCTTGGCGCTGCTCTCGCCGATGACGACGGTGGTGCCGTTCGTGCCCGTGGTGTTGGCCGGCTTGACGAGCTTGTCGTCCTTCGCGGCCTCCCAGTAGCCGGGCTTGTTGCCCTGGACGACCGCGTAGCCGATGCCGCCGGCTATCGCCAGCACGCCGACCACGGAGCCGGCGACGATGAGCTGCCGCTTGACCTTGGCGCGCTTGGCCTGACGCTCGCGCTCCACGCGCAGCCGCTCACGGGCGGCCGTCTTCGCGGCCTGGCTGTTCCGCTTGCTCATGGTTGATCTCCGTAAAGGGGACGCGCACACGTCGTGTGCGGGGATACGTAAGGGGGACTGTGGTACTCAGGCGGAAGCGGCCGAGCACGGCGGTCCACGCCGTCCCAAGGAGTGCACGAGGAGCCGCTCGCGCGCGGTGGTGGTGCGGGGGCCGGGGCGCCGCGGGCGGCGAACGGAGGGCGCCGGCCGTACCGTCACCGCCGCGACCGCCAGCAGCAGGGGCCGGAAGGTGGTCGCGGTCACGGCCCGCAGCAGCTGGGCCAGCGCACGCTCGCCCCGGCGCAGCCAGGCGGCGGCGAGAAGACCGACCCCGACGTGCGCGCCGAGCAGCAGCCAGGCGGTCGCCGGGTCGGCGTGGGCGAGCAGCCCGCCGAGCCGCTCGGTGTCGGTGCCGGTCATCCGGGCCAGCGGGGCGCCCACGCTGGTGCCGCCGCCGCACAGCACGTCGAAGCCGACGGAGCGCAGCGGGCCCGCGACCGGGCCACCGGCGGCGCCGTAGCAGACGTGCTGGCCGGTGGTGAACACCGTGTCGGCGGCCAGCTCCAGCGGGATCAGCAGGGCGGCGATCCGGCCGAAGCCGCGCTCGCGGCCGGCCAGCGCGTAGGCGATCACGAACACGGCGGCGGTGACCACCGCCACCGTGTTCAGCGGCAGCGGGGCCCGGGACAGCAGAACGTGCGACGCGGTGCTGAGCGTCACGACGACAGCCGTGAACAGCGCCGCGCGTACGGCTCTGAGCTGGGTCCCGGATATGTCCATGGCGGAGGAGAGTCTGTCACGTAGGCCTGTAAGGGACCCCTAAAGGGTCCCTGTGTGCGGCCGTTCCGTCACAGACCCGGAATCCGGCCGTTGCGGAAGAGGTCCACGAAGATCTGGTGGTCGGCACGCGCGCGTGCGCCGTAGCCGTGCGCGAAGTCCACCAGGAGGTCCGCGAAGCCGTCCTCGTCGGCGGCGATCGCCGCGTCGATGGCCCGCTCGGTGGAGAACGGCACCAGGGACTCGCCGGACTGGTCGTCCGCCGCCCCGTGCATGGTGGCGGTGGCCCGGCCCAGGTCGGCGACGACCGCCGCGATCTCCTCGGGGTCGTCGAGGTCGCTCCAGTCGAGGTCCACGGCGTACGGCGAGACCTCGGCCACCAGCTGGCCCGAGCCGTCCAGCTCGGTCCAGCCCAGCCACGGGTCGGCGTGTGCCTGGAGCGCGCGCTGGGAGATCACCGTGCGGTGGCCCTCGTGCTGGAAGTAGTCACGGATCGCCGGATCGGTGATGTGCCGGGAGACGGCCGGGGTCTGGGCCTGCTTGATGTAGATCACGACGTCGTTCTCCAGGGCGTCGCTGTGCCCCTCCAGCAGGATGTTGTACGACGGCAGACCGGCCGAGCCGATGCCGATGCCGCGGCGGCCGACGACGTCCTTCACGCGGTACGAGTCGGGGCGGGCCAGTGAGGAGTCCGGCAGCGTCTCCAGATAGCCGTCGAAGGCGGCGAGGACCTTGTACCGCGTGGCCGCGTCCAGCTCGATGGAGCCGCCGCCCGGGGCGAAGCGGCGCTCGAAGTCACGGATCTCCGTCATCGAGTCGAGCAGGCCGAAGCGGGTGAGGGAGCGGGCGACACGCAGCGCGCCCAGCAGCGGGCCGTCGGCCGTGTCCAGGGTGAAGGGCGGCACCTCGTCGCGCTTGGCGCCGGCGGCCAGGGCGTGGATCCGCTCGCGGTACGCGTCCGCGTACACCTGCACCAGCTCGGTGATCTGGTCGTCACCGAGCGCCTTCGCGTACCCGAGGAGGGCGATCGAGGCGGAGAAGCGCTTGAGGTCCCAGGTGAAGGGGCCGACGTACGCCTCGTCGAAGTCGTTGACGTTGAAGATCAGCCGGCCCTGGGAGTCCATGTACGTGCCGAAGTTCTCCGCGTGCAGGTCGCCGTGGATCCACACGCGCGAGGTGCGCTCGTCCAGGTACGGGCCGCCCCGCTGCGACCCGAAGCCGTTGTTCGCGGTCAGGTCGTGGTAGAAGAGGCAGGCCGTGCCGCGGTAGAACGCGAACGCCGAGGCCGCCATCTTCCGGAACTTCACGCGGAACGCGGCCGGGTCGGCGGCCAGGAGCTGGCCGAAGGCGGTGTCGAAGACGGCGAGGATCTCCTCGCCGCGGTGCTCGTCGTTGAGCTGCGGAACCGACATCGCTGGGTGCCTCCTGGGACAGGTGGTGCGTGACGTGTGGTGCGGACGGGTCGGCTTCCCCCGGACGGCCGTCCGCCTTCTTGCAACGTCCGAAGGTACGCGGGAGTGCCCGTCGGGTGTCAGTCCCGAGGCATAGACTTCGACGCTGTCCCCCAGACTGATCGCAGCCTGCCGGACCACAGTCGACGCACGTTCCCTTGGAGGCCGAAGCCGTGTCAAAGCCGCCGTTCACGCACCTGCACGTCCACACCCAGTACTCGCTGCTGGACGGTGCCGCGCGGCTCAAGGACATGTTCGACGCGTGCAACGAGATGGGCATGACCCACATCGCGATGTCCGACCACGGCAACCTGCACGGGGCGTACGACTTCTTCCACACGGCGAAGAAGGCCGGGGTCACCCCGATCATCGGCATCGAGGCGTACGTCGCGCCCGAGTCCCGGCGCAACAAGCGCAAGATCCAGTGGGGCCAGCCGCACCAGAAGCGGGACGACGTGTCCGGTTCGGGTGGTTACACCCACAAGACGATCTGGGCGGCCAACTCCACCGGACTGCACAACCTCTTCAAGCTCTCCTCCGACGCGTACGCGGAGGGCTGGCTGCAGAAGTGGCCCCGGATGGACAAGGAGACCATCTCCCAGTGGTCCGAGGGGCTCATCGCCTCCACCGGCTGCCCCTCGGGCGAACTCCAGACCCGGCTGCGCCTCGGCCAGTTCGACGAGGCCCTGAAGTCGGCCGCCGAGTACCAGGACATCTTCGGCAAGGATCGCTACTTCCTGGAGCTGATGGACCACGGCATCGACATCGAGCACCGGGTCCGTGACGGCCTCCTGGAGATCGGCAGGAAGCTCGGCATCCCGCCGCTGGTGACGAACGACTCGCACTACACGTACGCGCACGAGGCGACCGCGCACGACGCCCTGCTGTGCATCCAGACGGGCAAGAACCTCTCCGACCCGGACCGCTTCCGCTTCGACGGCACCGGCTACTACCTGAAGTCCACGGAGGAGATGTACGCCATCGACTCCTCGGACGCCTGGCAGGAGGGCTGCGCCAACACCCTCCTGGTCGCCGAGCAGATCGACACCACCGGCATGTTCGAGGCGAAGAACCTCATGCCGAAGTTCGACATCCCCGAGGGCTTCACCGAGATCACCTGGTTCAAGGAGGAGGTCCGCCGCGGCATGGAGCGCCGCTTCCCGGGCGGCGTCCCCGAGGACCGCCAGAAGCAGGTCGAGTACGAGATGGACGTCATCATCCAGATGGGGTTCCCGGGCTACTTCCTCGTGGTCGCCGACTTCATCATGTGGGCCAAGAACCAGGGCATCGCGGTCGGTCCGGGCCGTGGTTCCGCGGCCGGCTCGATCGTCGCGTACGCCATGGGCATCACCGACCTCGACCCGATCCCGCACGGCCTGATCTTCGAGCGGTTCCTCAACCCCGAGCGTGTCTCCATGCCCGACGTCGACATCGACTTCGACGAGCGCAGGCGCGTCGAGGTGATCAGGTACGTGACGGAGAAGTACGGCGCCGACAAGGTCGCCATGATCGGCACGTACGGCAAGATCAAGGCGAAGAACGCCATCAAGGACTCCGCGCGCGTGCTGGGCTATCCGTACGCGATGGGCGACCGCCTCACCAAGGCGATGCCCGCCGACGTCCTGGGCAAGGGCATCGACCTCAACGGCATCACCGACCCCTCGCACCCGCGCTACAGCGAGGCCGGCGAGATCCGCGCGATGTACGAGAACGAGCCGGACGTGAAGAAGGTCATCGACACCGCCAAGGGCGTCGAGGGCCTGGTCCGGCAGATGGGTGTGCACGCCGCCGGCGTGATCATGTCCAGCGAGCCCATCGTCGACCACGCCCCGATCTGGGTGCGCCACACGGACGGCGTGACCATCACGCAGTGGGACTACCCGCAGTGCGAGTCGCTCGGCCTGCTGAAGATGGACTTCCTCGGCCTGCGCAACCTGACGATCATGGACGACGCCGTCAAGATGGTGAGGTCCAACAAGGGCATCGACCTACAGCTGCTCTCGTTGCCCCTCGACGATCCGACGACCTTCGAACTGCTCCAGCGCGGTGAGACGCTCGGCGTCTTCCAGTTCGACGGCGGCCCCATGCGCTCCCTGCTGCGCCTGATGAAGCCCGACAACTTCGAGGACATCTCCGCCGTCTCCGCGCTCTACCGTCCCGGCCCGATGGGCATGGACTCGCACACCAACTACGCGCTCCGCAAGAACAAGCTCCAGGAGATCACCCCGATCCACAAGGAGCTGGAGGAGCCCCTCGAAGAGGTCCTGGCGGTCACCTACGGCCTGATCGTCTACCAGGAGCAGGTGCAGAAGGCCGCCCAGATCATCGCGGGCTACTCGCTCGGCGAGGCCGACATCCTGCGCCGCGTGATGGGCAAGAAGAAGCCCGACGAGCTGGCCAAGAACTTCGTCCTCTTCCAGAAGGGCGCCCGGGACAAGGGCTACAGCGACGAGGCCATCCAGGCCCTGTGGGACGTGCTGGTCCCCTTCGCCGGCTACGCCTTCAACAAGGCGCACTCCGCCGCGTACGGCCTGGTCTCGTACTGGACGGCGTACCTGAAGGCGAACTACCCCGCCGAGTACATGGCCGCGCTGCTCACCTCCGTCAAGGACGACAAGGACAAGTCGGCCGTCTATCTCAACGAGTGCCGGCGCATGGGCATCAAGGTGCTCCCGCCGAACGTCAACGAGTCGGTGCACAACTTCGCCGCGCAGGGCGACGACGTGATCCTCTTCGGCCTCGAGGCCGTGCGCAACGTCGGTACCAACGTGGTCGAGTCGATCATCAAGAGCCGCAAGGCCAAGGGCAAGTACGCCTCCTTCCCCGACTACCTCGACAAGGTCGAGGCGGTCGCCTGCAACAAGCGCACCACCGAGTCGCTGATCAAGGCGGGTGCGTTCGACACCCTCGGGCACACCCGCAAGGGCCTCACCGCGCACTTCGAGCCGATGATCGACAACGTGGTGGCGGTCAAGCGCAAGGAGGCGGAGGGGCAGTTCGACCTCTTCGGCGGCATGGGCGAGGAGGACACCAGCGAGCCCGGCTTCGGGCTCGACGTGGAGTTCACCACCGAGGAGTGGGACAAGACCTACCTGCTCGCCCAGGAGCGGGAGATGCTCGGTCTCTACGTCTCCGACCACCCGCTCTTCGGCCTGGAGCACGTGCTGTCGGACAAGGCCGACGCGGGCATCGCCCAGCTCACCGGGGGCGAGCACTCCGACGGCGCGGTCGTCACCATCGGCGGCATCATCTCCGGCCTCCAGCGCAAGATGACCAAGCAGGGCAACGCCTGGGCCATCGCCACGGTCGAGGACCTGGCCGGCTCCATCGAGTGCATGTTCTTCCCGGCGACCTACCAGCTCGTGTCGACCCAACTCGTCGAGGACGCCGTGGTGTTCGTCAAGGGGCGCCTGGACAAGCGCGAGGACGTGCCGCGTCTGGTCGCGATGGAGCTCCAGGTGCCGGACCTGTCGAACGCGGGCACCAACGCGCCCGTGATCCTCACCATCCCGGCCACCCGCGTCACCCCGCCGATGGTGAGCCGCCTCGGCGAGATCCTCACCCACCACAAGGGCGAGAGCGAGGTCCGGATCAAGCTCCAGGGCCCGCGCAAGACGACCGTGCTGCGCCTCGACCGGCACCGGGTGAAGCCGGACCCGGCGCTCTTCGGCGACCTCAAGGTGCTGCTGGGGCCGTCCTGCCTGGCCGGCTGACGCGGTGCCTGCCGCTGGCAGGGGCTACTGACAGGGCTATGACAGCGGGCTGCCGGCAGCGCTGCTGACAGCGGGCTGTTGACGTGTACGAGGGGCGCATCCGTGACCGGACGCGCCCCTCGGTGTGTGCCTGGGCTTCAACAGCCCGTTGTGAAGATGTCAGTTGTGACCGAAGCGCTTCTGGCGCCCCTTGCGGGCCATGTCGCCGGGAGTCACCTGCGTGGCGTGCGGCTCGACCTGCGGCTCCATCGGCGACTGCCGGGCCGTCTGAGGGCCACGCTCGGACTGCGACTGCTTGCGTTCACGGTTCTTGTTCTTGGCCATGGTGATGCCTCCTGTGGGGGTTCTAGGGGCCAGGGCCGGGATCAGATTCACATAGGCTGACAACGAGCGCATTTCGGATAATTACCGTCTGTGACAGGGCTTGTCGGGGGGAGAACGCCGGAAACGCCACGCCGAAGATCGAGTTCGGGCCGTTAACCCCCGCGTGGTCGGGCAGACTCGAAGGAAGCCCGAAGCAAACCTCCCGGAAAGAGGGTGGATCGCGTGGACCGCTGCATCGTCCTGGTGGACGCCGGGTATCTGCTGGGGGCCGCCGCCAGTCTCCTTGCCGGGGAGCCCTCCCGCTCCCGCATCACCGTCGACCACGCCGCCCTCATCCAGGGTCTGCGTGAGCGCGCCGAGTCCGACACGGAACGGCCCCTGTTGCGCATCTACTGGTTCGACGGCGCGCCCGACCGGGTCCCGCAGCCAGAGCACCGCAGGCTGCGCGTGATGCCCCGGGTCACCGTCCGCCTCGGCGCCCTGACCCGCAGCGACGGACGCTGGGCCCAGAAGGGCGTGGACGCCGCGATGCACGCGGAGCTGACCGAGCTGGCCCGCAACCGGGCCTGTTCCGACATCGTCCTGGTCACCGGGGACGGGGACCTGCTGCCGGGCATGATGGCCGCCAAGGAGCACGGCGTCGCCGTGCACCTGTGGGCCGTCCAGGCCGCCGACGGGGACTACAACCAGTCCGAGGACCTGGTCGCCGAGGCGGACGAGCGGCGCGTGCTCGACCGTGCGTGGATCACCAAGGCCGTACGCGCCAAGGAGTTCGGCGGCGTCTGCGCGCCCCAGCCCGTGCCCCGGCCCGAGATCGCCGCGATCCTCTCCGCGCCGCTGCCGGAGTCCGCGCCCTCGTCGGGGGCCGAGCGGCCCGCCGAGGAGGAGCACGCCCAGGCGGCCACCGGCTCGGACAACGGCACGCAGGAGCGGGTGCCCGCGCCCAAGGGCGTGCCCACACCGAAGGACCTGGCCGCCCTGCGCGCCCCCGGCATCCACCCCGCCCAGCCCGCACAGTCCGCGACCCTGCGCTGGTCCTCCGACAAGGGGTGGGTCGACCGGCCCGGCGGCGCGGCCGAGCCCCCCGAGGTCGCCTCGATGCCGACGCTGGCGCAGGTGACCACGGCGGAGCAGCGGTGGGCCGACCGGGAGGAGGACATCACGACCGTCGGCGGCGACCCCTACGAGGTCGGACAGGTGTTCGCGCGCCGGTGGATGGAGCGCCTCGGTGACCAGGGCCACCTGCAGAAACTGTCCGGAATGTACCCCCGCATCCCGCACCGGATCGACGGTGAGCTGCTGAGGTACGCCGCCCGGTTCGGGCTGCTCGCCCACAAGGACGACCAGATCGACGAGCACGACCGGTACGCGATCCGGGCCGGGTTCTGGCGGGAGATCGACGTACGGACGGCCGCGGAGCACGCCCCCGCCGGCGACTGAGACGCCGGCTGGGATCTTTACCGCCGGTTTTGCCGTTATGGGCAGCCCCGGGAACCGGCGGGCCGCGCGGACCCCGTAGTCTCGTCCCTTGTGAGTACGCGCGCGGCACAGGCACTTCGGCACGGTGACGATGTCGTGTGCGCGGTGCGCGGACTGACCAAGACCTATCCGCCGGTACGGGGACGGCGCGGCGTTCCGGCGACGCCCGAGGTGAGGGCCACCGACGACGTACGGCTGGACATCCGGCGCGGGGAGATCTTCGGACTCCTCGGACCCAACGGTGCCGGGAAGACCACCCTCGTCCGCCAGCTGACCGGCCTGATGCGGCCCGACCACGGCAGCGTCGAGATCCTCGGGCACGACATCGTGCGCCACCCGGAGCGGGCCGCGCGCATCCTCGCCTACCTCGGCCAGGAGTCCACCGCCCTCGACGAGCTCACCGTGTCGCTCGCCGCCGAGACCACCGGACGGCTGCGCGGCCTGGAGGCCGCCGAGGCGCGGGCCGAGCGGGACGCCGTACTGGAGGAGCTGGGCCTCACGTCCCTCGCCGGGCGGGCGCTCAGGAAACTGTCCGGCGGCCAGCGCCGGCTCGCCTGCTTCGCCGCCGCCCTGGTGGGGGAGCGGCCGCTGCTGGTCCTCGACGAACCGACGTCCGGCATGGACCCCGTGGCACGCCGCGCGGTGTGGTCCGCGGTCGACCGGCGCCGGGCCGAACGCGGTACGACCGTCCTGCTGGTCACCCACAACGTCATCGAGGCCGAGACCGTCCTGGACCGGGTCGCCGTCCTGGACCGGGGGCGGGTGATCGCCTGCGACACCCCGACCGGCCTCAAGGAGCAGGTCGCCGGCGAGGTGCGGGTCGACCTCGTGTGGCGCGAGGCGGCCCCGCTGCACGTCCCCGAGGTCGCCGCGCTGCAGGACCGGGCCGTGGAGTCCGGGCGCCGCTGGACGCTGAGGCTTGCCCCCGAGGAAGCCCGTACGGTGGTCGCCACCGTGACCGGCGGGGCCGCGTTCGCCGCGCTGGACGACTTCACGCTCACCACGCCGAGCCTGGAGGACGTGTACCTGGCGCTGGGCGGCGCCGCGCAACAGGGGCTGGTGAAGGCTTGAGCACCTTGAGTACACCGACCGTCGAATCCGTACGGAACGGGACGAGGGCCGCAGTGAAACCCAGAGAGGGGAGCCGCGCGAGGTGAGTGTCGTACCCGTCGAGGTTCTGCCGGGCAGCACCCTGGCCGTGGAGGGGACGGTCCGGGAGGCGGCCGAGCTCGGACCGCGCGCACGGCTGTGGCCGGCCCTCGTGGCCGTGTACCGGGCGCAGCTGTCCCGTGCGCGGGTGGCGCGGATCCCCCTGCTGTTCGTGGCGACCTTCCAGTCGGTCGGGATCATGATCCTGATGCGCGGGGTCGTGGACGGCGGGGCCGAGGCACAGGCGGTCGTCGCCGGCTCGTCCGTGCTCGTCGTCGCCTTCGTCGCGCTCAACCTGCTCGCCCAGTACTTCGGCCAGCTCCGCGCCAGCGGAGGGCTCGACCACTACGCGACGCTGCCGGTGCCCCCGGCGGCCGTGGTGCTGGGGGCGGCGGGCGCGTACGCGTCGTTCACCGTGCCCGGGACCGTGGTGACCGCCGTCTTCGGGTGTGTGCTGTTCGGGCTGCCGCTCACCCACCTGTGGGTGCTCCTCGCCGTCATCCCGCTCGCGGGGGCCGCGCTCGCCGGACTGGGGGCCGCACTCGGGCTGCTCGCGCCGCGCCCGGAACTGGCCACGCTGCTCGGGCAGCTCGGCATGTCCGCGGCGCTGCTGCTCGGCGTCCTGCCGGCGGAGCGGATGCCGGAGGTGGTGCGGCTGGCGCGGGACCTGCTGCCGTCGACGTACGGCGTCGAGGCCCTGGCGCGGACCTTCGGACCGGACCCCGACTGGGCACTCGTGCTCGGTGACCTCGCCGTGTGCGGCGGGGTCGGCGTGGTCTCGCTGGCCGTCGCCACCTGGGCCTACCGCCGGGCGGCCGTCCGATGACGCGTCGCACAGGCGGGCCTGGCACGATGTCAGGGTGACCGCACCGTTGACTCCCCCTCCGCCCCCGCACGAACCGACCCCGCACGGCGCGTGGCAGGCCGCGCCCCCCGGGTACGGGACTCCCGCGCGGGATGCCGCGTACGGCGAGCACGGTTCGTACGGACAGGACGGTCCCGGGATGAAGACCGAAGTGCGGGAGGCCGCCGTCGTCACCGTGGCGGTGGCGCTCGGCGGGGTGCTGCTCGGGCTGCTGTGGTGGTGGCTGGCTCCGCATGTGCCGCTGATCGGCGGTCTGGACGAGCAGGGCAACTGGGTCGTCTACCTCCAGGACACCGAGGGCGAACAGGCCGTCGGCGTCGACGGAACGTTCACCCTGCTCGCGCTCGCTTTCGGCCTCCTGAGCGCCCTCGCCGTGTTCCTGGTTCGGCGGCGCGGTGGAGTGCCGCTGGTGGTGGCGCTGGCCGTCGGAGGGCTGCTCGGCTCGCTCCTCGCGTGGCGGCTCGGCGTCTGGCTCGGCCCCACCCAGGACGTCGTCGCGCACGCAAAAGACGTGGGCAAGGGGGTCGTGTTCTCGGCGCCGCTGAAGCTGGGGGCGAAGGGCGCGCTGCTGGCGTGGCCGATCGCCGCGCTGGTGGTGCACCTGGGGTTGACGGGGCTGTTCGGGCCCCGTGACCCGGATCCCTACGCCGACCAGCAGGGCCTGGCTCCGAAGGACGGGTACGGAGGCCCGCCGGCGTAGCGACCCGCTACGCGGGCCGCCTTCCGTGGTGGGAGCGGCCCTTCCTGACGCGCCACCTGCGCTTGCGTGTTCCCTTCGACATGTCCTCGTACTCAACCCACGAACCGACCCGCGTCGAGGGTCACGCACGCCCGACGGGCGCCACCACCGCTTCCGTGAGCTTGGCCAGGTCCTCGGGGGACAGCTCGACCTCCAGGCCCCGGCGGCCCGCGGAGACGCAGATCGTGGGGTGGGCGGCCGCCGACTCGTCCAGCACCGTGGGCAGCCTCTTCCGCTGGCCCAGGGGTGAGATGCCACCGCGGACGTAGCCCGTGGTGCGTTCGGCGAGCGCCGGGTCGGCCATGGTGGCGCGCTTGCCGCCGACCGCCGCCGCGAGGGCCTTGAGGTCCAGCTGGCCGGCCACCGGGACGACCGCCACGGTCAGCGCGCCGTCGACGTCCGCCACCAGCGTCTTGAAGACGCGTTCCGGCGGGACTCCCATCGCCTCGGCCGCCTCCTCGCCGTAGGAGGGGTGGCTCGGGTCGTGGTCGTAGGAGTGGACGGTGTACGCCACTCCCGCCGCCGTCAGGGCGACCGTGGCGGGCGTGCCGCCCGACTGCTGCTTCTTCGACTTCTTCGCCATCGCGGCCTGTTCCCGCCTGTTCCGCCAGTTTCCGGAGGTGGTGCGTCAGTTGAGACTCGTCGGACCGCGCGTCAGCTCCGCCGCGGGCAACGAGGGCAGATTACGGATGATGGCCGTCTCGGCGCGCAGCAGTTTCAGCTCGTCGCGCAGCCGGGACGCGGTGTCCGGCGCCTGGAGCAGGCGCTGCTTGGTCGGGATGTCCAGCATCATGGCGGCGGCCACGAGGTAGGAGACCACCGACGGTTCGTCCGGCAGGTCGGCGCCGGTGGACAGGGACCGCTCCCGGGCGCCCGCCAGGCGCTTCTGGTACTTGCGGAAGGCCCGCAGGACGCCCTCCGCGAGCGCCCCCGCCTCGTCGCCCGGGTCCTCCTCCAGCTCCTCCAGCTCCGCCGTCAGGAAGGGACCCGACGCGTCGACCGACAGCAGCCGCACCCGGGTCGTGCCCGTCGCGAGCACCTCGAAGGTGCCGTCGGCCCGCTCCCGGAGCGTGGCCGCGTCCGCGACACAGCCGAACCCGTGGAACGCCTTGAGCGGCTCGTCGCCGAAGCCGGCGCCGGGGCCCTGGTCGGGCGCGGCCGTGGGGTCCGGCATGCCGGGTGCGCTCGGCGCCACCTCGTGGCCGTCGCGGATCGCCACGACGGCGAACCGGCGCGGCTCGTCCTCGGGTGTCTTGAGCAACTCGCGCATCATGGCGCGGTAGCGCTCCTCGAAGACGTTCAGAGGAAGCACGAGCCCCGGGAACAGCACCGTGTTCAGGGGGAAGAGCGGGAGCCGGACGGTGGTCACGACGCAAAAGCCTAATGGTCGCCGGAGCGGGCGCGTCCGCCGTGCCCACTTCGTGGATGGCCGGAGGCGGTCTGGTGGCGGACCAGGTCGCGGATCTCCAGGAACCGGCCGAGCGGGTCGTCCGAGAACCGGCTCCACGGGAAGGAGGTGGCGTACGGGCCGATCAGGCGCAGTTGCTCGCCGGCGTCCGCCCAGCGTTCCAGCCTCACCAGGACGTACATCAGCTTGTTCCGGGCCTCGGCGGGCCAGGGGTCGGCCGCCGGGAACCGGGTGGAGAACGCGATCGCGCGGTCGGCCGCCGCGTCCAGCCGGGCGCCCGGCACCTCGGGACCGCAGCCGTCGGTCAGGTAGGAGAGGGCGGCCCGCGCGGGCAGTGCCTGGACGAAGGAGCCGGCCGGCGCGTCCTGTGCGGCCAGCTCGGCGAAGTCGAAGCAGGCGTGGTGGGAGCCGTGCCAGGAGGCGGCGAGGTAGCGCAGGGCGGCCACGTGGCAGCCGTAGTGGTGCGGGGCGCGGCGGATCGCCGCCTCCCACAGCTCCTCGAAGTACCGGTGCCCGGCGCTCGCGCCGCGCGCGTGGTCCAGGGCCAGGCGCCAGGGCACGGGATCGCGGTCGTCACCGCGGGCGGCGGCCGTGATCAGCGGGCTCACCTCGCGCAGCAGTTCCGCCCGGGCCGGTGACCGCCAGGCGCGGTCCACCGCCAGCTGGGCGCCGACCAGCAGCGCGTCCGGGTCGTGTGGGGCGGCCCTGTGCCAGTCGTCGTACCACTCGTCCCGCGAGCCGGCGAAGGCCGCCAGCCGGCGCACGTACCGGTCGCGGTTCTCCCAGTCCGCGGCCGCGCGGGTGGCGGTGAGCAGCTCGGACGCGGCCCGGTACTCGCCCCGGCCGGCCGCGACCAGCGCGGGCCCGAGTCGGTCGTCGGGCGCGTCGAGGAGCACCTCGTCGTCGGCGGGCAGCCCGCGGACGGGGTATGTGGGGGTTACGTGCACCCGCGTGGAGCGGATGAACGGCGGCAGCAGAGCCATGGTGCCGACCATTGAAAGACCGCAGGTCACGACGGCGCCAGCGGGAACGGTCAACTCGTGGAAAGTTGTACGCCGTCCGGTCAAGGGATGGCAAAAAGGTGACCGTTCAACAACTGGCGCGTCAGGAGCCCCACCCGTCACCGCAGTTTCTAGTTCCGGCGCAGCAGCCGGGTCGCCCCGGCCGCCACCGTCGTCGCCAGAACCCAGCCCAGCAGGACGATCACGGCGGCCACCCACTGCCAGCCGCCGCTCAGCTGCCAGAACCCGACCTGGCCCAGGTCGATGACCGGGAGCAGCAGGTCCAGGGCGAACAGGGTCGGGTTCCACGGCGGATGCTCCCCGCGCTTGAGCGGGGGATGACTGGCGTGCGCGAAGGCCACCGAGCTCGCCGCCCACAGCACCGCCATCCACACGGCGGCCCGGCCCGGCCGGTATCCGTAGGCGACCGTCCAGTCCTGCGCGTAACCCCACAGCTTGGCGGCGACCGGCAGGCTCTCACGCCGTCGGCGCTGCTTGGCCAGCAGCACCTCGCGGGCGTCCTCGTCCTCGCCGCCCGCCCGCAGCACGGTGGCCAGCCGCTCGTACGGCTCCGGGTTGTACTCGGCGGTCGCCGCCGCCACCCACTCCAGCCGTTCGTCCAACGGGAACGGGCCGCGCGGCACCAGGTTCTCGTAGCCGAACCCGCCCATGTGCAGTCTGCCCGGGCCCGGCCAGGCGTCCGCCCGGTCCATCAGGTTGACCACCCGCGCGCCCGACAGCACGACCATGCCCCGGGCCGGCCGCTCCCCGAGGAAGCGCAGTTCGGGCGTCTGGACGCGGCGCAGCGAGAGCTCCTGGTCGTCCGTGAAGGTGAACCGGGCCCGCTCCAGGTCGACCGCGTCCCCGAACCGCCCGTCGTCCAGCCGCACCCCGCCCTGGCAGGCGAAGCGCTGGATGCGCGTCCCGCGCGCGGGTGTGGTCCCGCTCAGCAGGGTGCTGCCGACGCCCGCCGGGGTCAGGTACAGCGAGCGCCCCACGGTCAGCTGGGGGGCGTTCAGCGCGAACCGGGTGTACGGGTTGACCAGCCGGGCGCCGCGCAGGCTCAGCGAGACGCCGATCGTGGCGCTGCGCAGCCGCAGTTCGCCGTGCGACTCCAGCATCTCGGCCTGGAGGTCCTGGCCGACGGCCAGGCCGTCCGCGGCGATCGAGCGTCCGCTGCGGTCGCGGTAGACGATCGCCTGGTTGAGCAGCAGGTCCGTGCCGATCTGCGCGTCGGTGAGCCGGATGCCGTTGTGGAAGCGGCAGCGGGGCAGGTGCAGGTCGCCTTCGGTGTGCACCCGGGCCGCCTCCAGGCGCGGCACCGAGCAGTCCACCATCCGCATGGTCGTGAAGCGCGCCTCCGGCAGCAGCACGTCCCGCTCGAACCGGCAGCCGCGCATCTCCACGTACGGCACCACGGTGCCGCCCGCGAGGTCCAGGCTGCCGCTGATCTGCACGCCGACGAGCTTCAGCGAGGACACCCGGCCCGCCAGCGCGGGCGGGCCGTCCAGGAGCAGCCAGCACACGATGCGGGCCCGCACGGTCCGCTCGGGCCCCCAGGGGTGCCCGCCGTGCGGATCGTCGACGACCGTGTCGCCGCTGCTCAGGTCGTACACCGTGCCGTTGCGGAACGACTGCCACATGCCGGCCTCGGCCGCCGTCAGATCGTCCGGCAGCTCCCCGTCCCGGATGCCGGCCCCTTCGGTCACTTCGCTTCCATCCCCCTCGTCCCCATCGGCTTCGCACATCTGTTCATGCCCGCTGAGTAACTCCCCGAACACTAGACGTGAAGGGGATCTTCCGGGTTGCCCGCGGGCGGCGTATCAGCCACTGGAACGCGCGGTCAGCCTCTGACGAGGGTCTGAGAGAATTGACGGTGTGATCTCCCGAATCGATCTGCGCGGCGACGCCCTTCCCGAGGGCCCCGCCCTGCGCGACCTGCTGCCCCGAGCCGACTTCGACGTTCAGACCGCCCTGGAGAAGGTGCGTCCGATCTGCGAGGCCGTGCATCATCGAGGCGACGCGGCGCTGATCGACTTCGCCGAGAAGTTCGACGGGGTGCGCCTGGAGTCCGTCCGGGTTCCGGCCGAGGCCCTGGCCGACGCTCTGCGGGAGCTGGAGCCGGCGGTGCGCGCGGCTCTGGAGGAGTCCATCCGCCGCGCCCGTCTCGTCCACCGCGAGCAGCGCCGCACCACCCACACGACCCAGGTCGTGCCGGGTGGCTCCGTGACCGAGAAGTGGGTACCGGTCGACCGGGTCGGTCTCTACGCGCCCGGCGGGCGGTCCGTCTACCCGTCCTCCGTGATCATGAACGTGGTGCCCGCCCAGGAGGCCGGCGTCCCCTCGATCGCCCTCGCCTCCCCGGCACAGGCCGAGTTCGACGGGCTGCCGCACCCCACCATCCTCGCCGCGTGCGCCCTGCTCGGCGTCGACGAGGTCTACGCGGCCGGTGGCGCCACCGCCGTCGCGATGTTCGCGTACGGCACCGAGTCCTGCCCGCCCGCCAACATGGTCACCGGCCCCGGCAACATCTGGGTCGCCGCCGCCAAGCGCTACTTCACCGGCAAGATCGGCATCGACGCCGAGGCCGGCCCGACCGAGATCGCGATCCTCGCGGACGACACCGCCGACCCGGCGCACGTCGCCTCCGACCTGATCAGCCAGGCCGAGCACGACCCGCTGGCCGCCGCCGTGCTGGTCACCGACTCCGTCGAGCTCGCCGACGCGGTCGAGAAGGAGCTGGAGCCGCAGGTCGCGGCCAGCAAGCACATCGAGGACCGGATCGTCCCGGCCCTCAAGGGCAGGCAGTCCGCGATCGTCCTGGTCGACGGTGTCGAGGAAGGCCTCAGGGTGGTCGACGCGTACGGCGCCGAGCACCTGGAGATCCAGACGGCCGACGCCGCCGCGGTGGCCGACCGGGTCCGCAACGCGGGCGCGATCTTCGTCGGGCCCTGGGCGCCGGTCTCGCTCGGCGACTACGCGGCAGGCTCCAACCACGTCCTGCCCACCGGCGGCTGCGCCTGTCACTCCTCGGGCCTGTCCGTCCAGTCCTTCCTGCGCGGCATCCACATCGTCGACTACACGAAGGACGCGCTGGCCGACGTCGCGCATCACGTCGTGACGCTGGCGGAGGCGGAGGACCTGCCCGCGCACGGGGCGGCGGTCAAGGCGCGGTTCGGATGGAAGGTACCTGAGAGCAAGTGAGTTTCGGCATCGACGATCTCCCCGTACGGGACGAGCTGCGCGGCAAGTCCCCCTACGGCGCCCCGCAGTTGGACGTCCCCGTACGGCTGAACACCAACGAGAACCCCTACCCGCTGCCCGAGCCGCTGGTCGAGCGCATCGCCGAGCGTGTGCGGGAGGCCGCCCGCGATCTCAACCGCTACCCGGACCGGGACGCGGTGGAGCTGCGCACCAAGCTCGCCGAGTACCTGACGGACACCTCCGGCCACCCGGTCGGCCCGGCCAACGTCTGGGCCGCCAACGGCTCCAACGAGGTCATCCAGCAGCTGCTGCAGACCTTCGGCGGACCGGGCCGCACCGCGATCGGCTTCGAGCCGTCGTACTCGATGCACGGGCTCATCGCGCGCGGCACCGGCACCGGGTGGATCTCCGGCCCGCGCAACGACGACTTCACGATCGACCTCGCCGCAGCCGAGAAGGCGATCGCCGAGCACCGGCCGGACGTCGTCTTCGTCACGACCCCCAACAACCCCACGGGCACGGCGGTACCCGCGGCGACGGTCCTCGCGCTGTACGAGGCCGCACAGGCCGCGAAGCCCTCGATGGTCGTGGTCGACGAGGCGTACATCGAGTTCAGCCACGGCGGCTCGCTGCTGCCGCTCATCGAGGGCCGGCCGAACCTCGTCGTCTCGCGGACGATGTCCAAGGCCTTCGGCGCGGCCGGCCTGCGCCTCGGCTATCTCGCCGCGCACCCGGCGGTGGTGGACGCCGTGCAGCTCGTACGCCTGCCGTACCACCTGTCGGCCGTCACGCAGGCGACCGCGCTGGCCGCCCTGGAGCACACCGGCACCCTGCTCGGGTACGTCGAGCAGCTGAAGTCCGAGCGGGACCGGCTGGTCGACGAGCTGCGGGCGATCGGCTACGAGGTGACCGCCTCGGACGCCAACTTCGTGCAGTTCGGACGCTTCGCCGACGCCCACGAGGTCTGGCGGAAGATCCTCGAGAGGGGCGTGCTGGTCCGCGACAACGGCGTACCGGGCTGGCTGCGGGTCACCGCCGGAACGCCCGCCGAAAACGACGCGTTCCTGGACGCGGTACGTGAACTGAAGAAGGAGCAGAGCGCATGAGCCGCGAAGGCCGTATCGGCAGAATCGAACGGGTCACGAAGGAGACCTCGGTCCTCGTCGAGATCGACCTCGACGGGTCCGGCAAGGTCGATGTGTCGACAGGCGTCGGCTTCTACGACCACATGCTCGACCAGCTCGGCCGGCACGGTCTGTTCGACCTCACCGTGAAGACCGAGGGCGACCTGCACATCGACTCCCACCACACCATCGAGGACACCGCCCTCGCGCTGGGCGCCGCCTTCAAGCAGGCGCTCGGCGACAAGGTGGGCATCTACCGCTTCGGCAACTGCACGGTCCCGCTGGACGAGTCGCTCGCCCAGGTCACCGTCGACCTCTCCGGCCGCCCCTACCTCGTGCACACCGAGCCCGAGAAGATGGCGCCGATGATCGGCGAGTACGACACCACGATGACCCGGCACATCCTGGAGTCCTTCGTCGCCCAGGCGCAGATCGCGCTGCACGTGCACGTGCCCTACGGGCGCAACGCGCACCACATCGTGGAGTGCCAGTTCAAGGCGCTGGCCCGGGCGCTGAGGTACGCGTCCGAGCGCGACCCGCGCGCGGCCGGCATCCTTCCCTCCACGAAGGGCGCGCTGTGAACGGGCTGTCGACCATCCTGATCGTCTTCGGTCTCTTCCTGGTCGGGGGGATCGTCTCGTTCGTCAAGCAGAAGATGCCGATGAACCTCATCGTGCTGCTCTCGATCGGCGCCGCGATGTGTCTGGTCGCGGGCGTCATGAGGCTGGAGGTGTGGAATTGAGCACCGCCGCGAAGAAGGTAGTCGTCTTCGACTACGGCTTCGGCAACGTCCGCTCCGCCGAACGCGCCCTCGCGCGCACCGGAGCCGACGTCGAGATCACGCGTGACTACGACCGGGCCATGAACGCCGACGGGCTGCTGGTGCCAGGCGTCGGCGCCTTCGCCGCCTGCATGAAGGGCCTGAAGGAAGCACGCGGTGACTGGATCATCGACCGCCGCCTGTCCGGCGGGCGTCCGGTGATGGGCATCTGCGTCGGCATGCAGATCCTCTTCGCGCGCGGCATCGAGCACGGCGAGGAGACCGAGGGCCTCGACGAGTGGCCCGGTTCGGTCGAGCCGCTGCAGGCCGACATCGTGCCCCATATGGGCTGGAACACCGTGGACGCGCCGACCGACTCCGAGCTGTTCGCCGGGCTGGACGCGGACGCGCGCTTCTACTTCGTGCACTCCTACGCCGTCCACGACTGGAGCCTGGAGACGCACAACGCGGCCATCCGGGCCCCCAGGGTCACCTGGTCGACCCACGGCAAGCCCTTCGTGGCCGCCGTGGAGAACGGCGCCCTGTGGGCCACGCAGTTCCACCCCGAGAAGTCCGGCGACGCCGGAGCGCAGCTGCTGAACAACTGGATCGGAACCCTCTGATGCCTTCGAACCCCTCAGGACGCCTCGAGCTCCTGCCCGCCGTGGACGTCCGTGACGGCCAGGCGGTCCGGCTCGTGCACGGCGAGTCCGGCACGGAGACCTCGTACGGCTCCCCGCTGCAGGCCGCCCTCGCCTGGCAGAGCTCGGGAGCCGAGTGGCTGCACCTGGTCGACCTGGACGCCGCCTTCGGCACCGGCGACAACCGCGCCCTGATCGGCGAGGTCACCGACGCGATGGACATCAAGGTGGAGCTCTCCGGCGGCATCCGGGACGACGCGGCGCTCGCCGCGGCCCTCGCCACCGGCTGCACCCGGGTGAACCTCGGCACCGCCGCCCTGGAGACTCCGGAGTGGGTCGCCAAGGTCATCGCCGAGCACGGCGACAAGATCGCGGTCGGTCTCGACGTCCGCGGCACGACGCTGCGCGGTCGTGGCTGGACCAGTGACGGCGGCGACCTCTACGAGACGCTGGCGCGCCTCGACAAGGAGGGCTGCGCGCGGTACGTGGTCACCGACATCGCCAAGGACGGCACGCTCCAGGGCCCGAACCTGGAACTGCTGCGCAACGTCTGTGCGGCGACCGACCGGCCCGTGGTGGCCTCCGGTGGCGTGTCGTCGCTGGACGACCTGCGGGCCATCGCCGAGCTGGTACCCCTCGGTGTCGAGGGAGCCATCGTCGGAAAGGCCCTGTACGCGAAGGCGTTCACCCTTGAAGAAGCCCTGGAGGCGGTAGCCAAGTGAGCGAACTGCGACGCGTCACGACCGGCGCGCCCTGGGAGGACACCTTCGGGTACTCCCGGGCGGTGGAACTGCCCAACGGCCTGGTGCTGGTCTCCGGCTGCACCTCGATCGTGGACGGCGAGATCGCCGGCGGCGGTCCGTACGAGCAGACGGTCAACGCCTTCAACGTCGCGTTCGCGGCGCTCGGGAAGCTGGGTCTGGGCCGCGAGGACGTGGTGCGTACCCGTATGTACCTCACCCACGCCCGCGACGTGGACGATGTGGGACGCGCCCACAAGGAGCTGTTCGACGCCGTCCGGCCCGCCGCATCGATGATCATCGTCTCCGGCTTCGTGGACCCCAGTCTGGTCGTCGAGGTCGAGGTGGAGGCGTTCCGAGGAGCCACCGCATGACCCTGGCCGTACGAGTCATCCCCTGCCTGGACGTGGACAACGGCCGGGTCGTCAAGGGCGTCAACTTCCAGAACCTGCGCGACGCGGGCGACCCCGTCGAGATGGCCAAGGTGTACGACGCCGAGGGCGCCGACGAGCTGACCTTCCTGGACATCACCGCCTCGTCGGGCAACCGCGAGACGACCTACGACGTGGTGCGCCGCACCGCCGAGCAGGTCTTCATCCCGCTGACCGTCGGCGGCGGAGTGCGCACCGCCGAGGACGTGGACAAGCTGCTGCGGGCGGGCGCCGACAAGGTCGGCGTCAACACGGCCGCGATCGCGCGTCCCGACCTGATCCGTGAGATCGCCGAACGCTTCGGCCGCCAGGTGCTCGTCCTGTCGGTGGACGCGCGGCGCACCGAGTCGGGCTCCTTCGAGGTGACCACGCACGGCGGCCGCAAGGGCACCGGCATCGACGCCGTCGAGTGGGCGCACCGGGCCGCGGAGCTGGGCGCGGGGGAGATCCTGCTGAACTCGATGGACGCGGACGGCACCAAGGACGGCTACGACCTGGAGATGATCGCCGCCGTCCGCAAGCACGTGACGGTCCCGGTGATCGCCTCCGGCGGCGCTGGCAAGCTCACCGACTTCGCGCCGGCCGTCGCGTCGGGCGCTGACGCGGTGCTGGCCGCGTCGGTGTTCCACTTCGGCGACCTGCGCATCGGCCAGGTCAAGGACGCACTGCGGGAGGCGGGTCACCCGGTGAGGTGATTCCGCGTCCCCCGAAGCCCGGGCCGCCTTCAGAGGCGGCCCGGGCTTCTTCTCCGGCAGGCGCGAAAGGAAAATTGCGCAAAGTATGTTGTGCAACTTTTCCTTCGTACTTACGGTGGGCGTATGACAGGCAGGGAGAGGGACCGCCGGATCACCGACCTCGGGACGCTGAAGGCCCTGGCGCACCCGCTGCGGGCGCGGTTGTACCGGCAATTGGTCATCACGCGCTCGGCGACCGCCTCGCATCTCGCCGAGCAGGTCGACGAGGCCGTCTCACTGGTCAGCTACCACCTGCGGAAGCTGGCCGAGCACGGGCTCATCGAGGAGGCCGCCGCCCACAGCGAGGACGGCCGGGAGCGATGGTGGCAGCCGGCCTCGGACGGGGTGAGCATCCGCGACGAGGACTTCCGCGACGCCCCCGAGAAGGCCGCCGCCCACAGCGCGGCGGGCAGGCTCTTCTTCGAGCAGCGTGCCGACATGTACCGGCGTCACCTCGACGAGCGCGCGCACTGGAGCGACGCGTGGACGACGGCGTCCGGCTCCTCCGAGTGGCTGCTGCGCCTCACGTCCGACGAACTGGCCGGACTGTCCCAGGAGATGTCCGACCTCGTCCGCAGGTACGAGGAGCGCGGCCGGGCAGCCGTCGACGCCGGTGACGCCGAGGGCCGCGAGAACGTCGCGGTGCACACGTACGCCTTCCCGTTCCGCGGCTGAGAGGACGCCCCTCCGGTGCCCGACACCCTCATACCCCCGGCCGTCGCCGTCGGCAGACCGGCCCACCGTGACGGCAACGTCCTGCGCTGGCTCGCCGCCTACACCTTCTCGATGGTCGGCGACAGCGTGTACTACATCGCCCTGTCCTGGGCGGCCGTACAGGCCGGCACGGCCACGCAGGCCGGGGTGGTCATGGCGGTCAGCGCGCTGCCGCGGGCCCTGCTGATGCTGGGCGGGGGAGTGGTCGCCGACCGGTTCGGACCGCGCCGCGTCGTCATCGGCAGCGACGCGGTGCGCTGCGCCGCCGGACTCGCCGTGGCGGCGCTGCTGTTCCTCACCGACCCGGGCCTGTGGCCGCTGGCCCTGCTCGCCCTGGTCTTCGGCACCGTCGACGCCGTCTTCATGCCGGCCGTCGGGGCCCTGCCCGCGCGCGTGACGACTCGCGACCAACTCGCGCGCGTGCAGGGCATGCGCGGGCTGGGCATCCGGTTCGCGAGCGTCGTCGGCGCCCCGCTCGGCGGCCTCGCGGTGGCGGTCGGCGGCGCACCCGCCGCCTTCGCGGTGGCGGGCCTGCTGATAGCGGTGTCGCTGCCACTGCTGGTCTCCGTACGACTGCGGGAACTGCCCCCGGACGACCGGGCCGCCGCCCGTGCGGACACCGCCTGGCGGGACCTCGTGGGCGGACTGCGCTACATCCGCCGCCACCGTGTCCTGGCCCCGCTGATGGTGGCCATCGCCCTCGGCGACCTCGGCTTCGTCGGCCCCCTCAACGTGGGCCTGACCCTGCTGGCCGACGAACGCGGCTGGGGCGCCGCCGGGATGGGCTGGGTGCTCGCCGGGTTCGGCGCCGGCGCGGGAGCCGCCTCCCTGCTGCTGACCGTGCGCGGGCGCCTGCCGCACGCCGGGCGGATCGCGGGGTACGCCATCCTCGCGGGCTCCGTTGCGATCGGCGCCCTCGCCCACGCGCCGGGCGTCCTCGCGGCCGCCGGGGTGGCCCTGCTCGTCGGGCTGCTCGCCGGGCTCAGCGGCGCCCTGTGCGCCGCCCTGCTGCAGACCCAGGCGGAGCCCGCCTACCTCGGGCGCGTCACAGCGGTCTCCGGCCTGGTGAGCCTGGGCTTCGCCCCGCTGAGCATGCCGCTGTCCGCCGCGGCCATCGGCGTGTGGGGAACCGGCCCGGTCTTCGTCGTCAGCGCCGTGGTCTGCGGCCTCGGCGGGGTGGTCGCCCTGTGCGTGCGGGGCCTGCGACGCGCCGAACTGCCCCGCTGACCCCGCGGACGGTCAGATGCCCAGCTGCTTGCCGCCGTGCAGTCTGGTGATCGCCTCCTTGTCGCCGTCCAGGTCCACCTTGGCGGCGTCCTGCCGGCCGTACAGGAACAGCAGCAGCTCCGACGGCTCGCCGGTCGCCGTGACGACCGGAGTGCCCCGGTGGGCGACCGCGGTCTGGCCGTCCGGGCGGCGCAGCACCAGGCCGGTGGGGACAGCACGGCCCATCAGGCGGGCGGTGCGCTCCAGGCGGGACCACAGGGCGTCCTGGAAGACCGGGTCGAGCTCGCGCGTCGACCAGTCGGGCTGGGCCCGGCGGACGTCCTCGGTGTGGACGTAGAACTCGATGGTGTTCGACGCCTCGTCGATCTGCTTGAGGGAGAACGGCGAGAACCGGGGCGGGCCGGTCCGGATCAGCTGGATCAGCTCTTCGTACGGCTTGGCCGCGAACTCGGCCATCGCCCTGTCCAGGCGGGGCGCGAGCTGCTTGATCAGCATGCCGCCGGCCGCGTCGGGGCGGCGCTCGCGCACCACCACGTGCGCGGCCAGGTCACGGGTCAGCCAGCCCTCGCAGAGGGTCGGGGCCTCGGGGCCCGCCGCCTCCAACAGGTCGGCCAGAAGAAGTCGTTCACGCTTGGCGAAGGTCGACATGACAGCCAGCCTACGACCGCCCCCGCGGTCCGCACAGTGGACACCCCACGGTGACTGTCAGTGCCTGGCGGCACAATGGCACCCATGACCAGCAGCACGCCCGGCACGCCCAGCCGGCTCGACCCCGAGATCGCCGCGCGCCTCAAGCGCAGCGCCGACGGACTCCTGCCCGCCATCGCCCAGCAGTACGACACCGGAGAGGTGCTCATGCTCGGCTGGATGGACGACGAGGCGTTGCACCGCACCCTCACCACCGGCCGCTGCACCTACTGGTCGCGCAGCCGCCGGGAGTACTGGGTCAAGGGCGACACCTCCGGCCACTTCCAGTGGGTCAAGTCCGTCGCCCTGGACTGCGACGCCGACACCGTGCTGGTCAAGGTCGACCAGGTCGGCGCCGCCTGTCACACCGGCGCGCGCACCTGCTTCGACGAGGACGTCCTCAAGTCCGTCGAGGGCGGCGCCGGTTCCGACGTACCGTCACTGGATCAGTAAGGTCAGCCGCCATGGACCTCGAGACGTTCCGCAAGCTGGCCACCGACCGCCGCGTCATCCCGGTCACCCGCAAGCTCCTCGCCGACGGCGACACCCCGGTCGCGCTCTACCGCAAGCTCGCGGCCGAGCGCCCCGGCACCTTCCTGCTGGAGTCCGCGGAGAACGGCCGTTCCTGGTCCCGGTACTCCTTCGTCGGCGTGCGCTCGGCAGCGACCCTGACGGCGCGCGACGGCCAGGCCCACTGGCTGGGCACCCCACCGGTCGGCGTCCCGGTCGAGGGCGACCCCCTCGCCGCCCTGCGCGCCACCATCGAGGCCCTGCACACCCCCCACCAGGAGGGCCTGCCGCCCTTCACCGGCGGCATGGTCGGCTACCTCGGCTACGACATCGTGCGGCGACTGGAGAAGATCGGTCCCGGCGAGCGGGACGACCTCCGGCTGCCCGAGCTGACCATGCTCCTCACCAGCGACCTCGCCGTGATGGACCACTGGGAGGGCTCGGTCCTGCTGATCGCCAACGCGATCAACCACAACGACCTCGACACGGGTGTCGACGAGGCCCACGCCGACGCCGTGGCCCGTCTGGACGCGATGGAGGCGGACCTCTCGCGCCCCGTCGCCCAGCCCCCGGCCGTCCTGCCCCCCTCCGAGCTCCCCGAGTACACCGCCCTGTGGGGCGGCCCCGACTTCCAGGTGGCGGTCGAGGACATCAAGGAGCGCATCCGGGCCGGCGAGGCCTTCCAGGTCGTCCCCTCGCAGCGCTTCGAGACGCCGTGCACGGCCGCCGCGCTGGACGTCTACCGGGTCCTGCGGGCGACCAACCCCTCCCCGTACATGTACCTGTTCCGCTTCCAGGACTTCGACGTCGTCGGCTCGTCCCCGGAGGCCCTGGTCAAGGTCGAGGACGGGCACGCCCTGGTCCACCCGATCGCCGGCACCCGGCACCGCGGCGCCACCCCGCAGGAGGACCAGGCCCTCGCCGACGAGCTGCTCGCCGACCCCAAGGAGCGCGCCGAGCACCTCATGCTCGTCGACCTGGGACGCAACGACCTCGGGCGGGTCTGCGAGCCGGGCTCCGTCGAGGTCGTCGACTTCATGTCCGTCGAGCGCTACTCGCACGTCATGCACATCGTCTCGACGGTCACCGGCAAGGTCGCCCCGGGCCGTACGGCCTTCGACGTCCTCACGGCCTGCTTCCCGGCGGGCACCCTCTCCGGCGCCCCCAAGCCCCGCGCCATGCAGATCATCGACGAGCTGGAACCCTCCCGGCGGGGCCTGTACGGCGGCTGTGTCGGCTACCTGGACTTCGCCGGCGACTCCGACACCGCCATCGCGATCCGCACCGCCCTGCTGCGGGACGGCACCGCGTACGTCCAGGCGGGCGCCGGCATCGTCGCCGACTCCGACCCGGTGGCCGAGGACACCGAGTGCCGCAACAAGGCGGCGGCGGTCCTGCGCGCCGTCCACACGGCCAACCGGCTGGGCGGATAGGACGCTTCCCCCGCAATGGGGCGCTTCTCACTGAACCCCGGGTCACCATTCGCCCGGGGTTCAGGCGATAGTGGAGTACGTGACTGCCGTACCTCACCCCCGTTCCGAAGCCATAGGCCCCGCCCGGGCCGGCCGACTGAGTCTTGCCGCCGCCCTGCTCAGCGGGGCGCTCGGCGCGGCCGTGGCGTTGCTCGCCACCCGGCAGCGGTGGTCGCAGGGCACCGCGACGGTCGCCGGCGGCGACTTCCCGCTGACCGCCAAGGGAAGCGACGTCACGGGCGTGCCCGCGTCCCTCGCCATAGTCGGCCTCGCCGCCCTGGTCGCCGTCTTCGCCGTCCGCCGGGCCGGCCGCTTCATGGTCGCCGCCGTGCTCGCGCTCTCCGGCGCCGGCATCATCGCGGCGGCCCTCCTCGGCGTCAACGACAGCTCCGCGCTCGACGAGCAGGCCGCGCAGGCCTCCGGCGACACCTCGGCCACCGTCGACACGCTCTCCCACACCGCCTGGCCGTACGTCGCGGCCGTCGGCGGCGTCCTGCTCCTGCTCGCCGGTCTGCTCGCCCTGCGCTACGGCCGGCTGTGGCCCGCGATGTCCGGCCGCTACGAGCGTTCCGGCGCCCCCCGTCCGCGCCGCAGGGCACCCTCCGTCGACCCCGACCGCCCCGAGGACATGTGGAAGGCCCTGGACCGGGGCGAGGACCCCACCGGCGCCTAGGCGTTCGACGCCGACGCGCGAGGGCGGACCCCCGGGCACCCCGCACGCACGCGTGCGGAACAATGACCCATGAGCGTCCGGCTCAGACAGGTACACAGCAACGAGGAGCAAGTCATGGCGGGCAGCAGCCACGGTCACACCCCGGCCGCCTGGACCGGTGTCACAATCGCCTTCATCGGTTTCTGCGTCGCGGGCGCCTTCATGGTGTTGGCCCAGCCGGCGGGCTTCTGGGTCGGCATGGTGATCGTGGTCCTCGGCGGCGTGGTCGGCTGGATCATGAAGAAGATGGGTCTCGGCCAGCCGAAGGACACCCACCCGGCCCACCAGGTCGCGGCCAAGCGCGAGCCCGCGGGCGTCGAGAGCTGATCGCGAACGACTTCGTGCGGGGGCGGTCCGGCGTGGTGCCGGGGCCGCCCCTCACGCGTGTCCCGGGTGCGCAGGGCACAATGCGAGCGTGGACGCCGACAGCCAGAGGACGACACCTTCCGACGCCGGGGCCCTGCTCGGGCGGCTGGCCATACCCGCGGGAGTGCTCGCGGCGGTCGTGGGCGCCTTCGCGTACGTGGGGACCGTGGACCCCAACGAGCCCGGTCACTACCCCGTCTGCCCGCTGCTGCGGCTGACCGGCGTCTACTGCCCCGGCTGCGGCGGACTGCGCTCCGCGCACGCCTTCGTGCACGGAGACCTCGTCACGGCGCTCGGTGACAACGCCCTGGCCGTCGCCGGCTACCTCGCCTTCGCGGTGGTGTGGACCGTCTGGGTGGTCCGCGCGGTGCGCGGCCGGCCGGCGGGGTTCACGCTCGGGCCGGTGCACCTGTGGAGTCTGGGCGCGTTGCTGCTGGTCTTCACCGTTGTCCGGAACCTGCCGTTCGGTGGCTGGCTACATCCTTGATCCACTCACGGAGGTCCAGGTAGTGGGACCGGCGTCAACCGGATGCGAGGCCTACGCCTTCCTCCGGATACCATCACAGTGACCATCGGTTTTCGTCCGCTGAGGCGGGCCGGTGGCGGAAGCTGAACCGCTTGAACAGTCAACCGTCTGGAAGGGGGCCGCTCGCGTGAGTGTGCTCGACGAGATCATCGACGGAGTCCGTGCCGACCTCGCGGAACGGCAGGCGCGCGTCAGCCTCGACGAGCTCAAGGAGCGCGCGGCGAAGGCTCCCGCGGCCAAGGACGGGGTCGCCGCGCTGCGGGGCGACGGCGTCAAGGTCATCTGTGAGGTCAAGCGCTCCAGCCCGTCCAAGGGCGCGCTGGCCGCGATCGCCGACCCGGCGGGCCTGGCCGCGGACTACGAGGCGGGCGGCGCGGCCGTCATCTCCGTACTGACCGAGGAGCGCCGCTTCGGCGGCTCGCTGGCCGACCTGGAGGCCGTCCGCGCCCGCGTGGACATCCCGGTCCTGCGCAAGGACTTCATCGTCACCTCGTACCAGCTGTGGGAGGCCCGGGCATACGGCGCCGACCTCGCGCTGCTGATCGTCGCGGCCCTGGAGCAGTCGGCCCTGGAGTCCCTCATCGAGCGGGCCGAGTCCATCGGGCTCACCCCGATCGTCGAGGTGCACGACGAGGACGAGGTCGAGCGCGCGGTGGACGCCGGAGCGAAGATCATCGGCGTCAACGCGCGTAACCTCAAGACGCTCGAGGTCGACCGCGGGACATTCGAGCGGGTGGCCCCAGAGATCCCCGCCGGCCTGGTCAGGATCGCCGAGTCCGGGGTCCGCGGCCCGCACGACCTCATCGCGTACGCCAACGCCGGCGCCGACGCGGTCCTGGTCGGCGAGTCGCTGGTGACCGGCAAGGACCCCAAGACGGCGGTCGCCGACCTGGTGGCGGCGGGCGAACACCCCGCACTGCGGCACGGCCGCGGCTGATCTGCGGCTAGGCTTGGCCCGATGACCGCGACGACCCCCCAGACGACCACGGACCGGTACGCCCGCCTCGCGCGCGGCTGCCGCCCCCGTGGCTGCCGCGCGCCCGCGAGGCGGGTGCACGGCCGCAGGGTGCGGTACGTCATCGGGGACGAGCCGGGTCAGGTGAACGGCATGCGATGGCACCGGTCGGCCTGTCAGGGGCGCGGGGAACTGCGCGACCGGCCGCACACGGCCTGAGGTCGTCCGACAAGCTCCGCCCCCACGGCGATCAGTGTTCTTCCACAAACTCACCGTGAGGTTTCCGCATGCCCAGCGAGTTCTTCATTCCCGACCCCGAGGGTCAGCTCCCCAGTGCCGAGGGCTACTTCGGCGCGTTCGGCGGCAAGTTCATCCCGGAGGCGCTCGTCGCCGCCGTGGACGAGGTCGCCGTCGAGTACGACAAGGCGAAGCACGACCCCGAGTTCGCCCGCGAGCTCGACGACCTGCTCGTGCACTACACCGGCCGGCCCAGTTCCCTCACCGAGGTGCCGCGGTTCGCCGAACACGCCGGTGGCGCCCGGGTGTTCCTCAAGCGCGAGGACCTCAACCACACCGGCTCGCACAAGATCAACAACGTGCTCGGCCAGGCCCTGCTCACCAAGCGTATGGGCAAGACCCGCGTCATCGCGGAGACCGGTGCCGGTCAGCACGGTGTCGCGACCGCCACCGCCTGCGCGCTGTTCGGGCTCGAGTGCACCATCTACATGGGCGAGATCGACACCCAGCGCCAGGCCCTGAACGTGGCCCGGATGCGCATGCTCGGCGCCGAGGTCATCGCCGTGAAGTCCGGCAGCCGCACGCTGAAGGACGCGATCAACGAGGCGTTCCGCGACTGGGTCGCCAACGTCGACCGCACGCACTACCTCTTCGGCACGGTGGCCGGCCCGCACCCCTTCCCGGCCATGGTCCGCGACTTCCACCGCGTCATCGGCGTCGAGGCCCGCCGCCAGCTCCTGGAGCGGGCCGGCCGCCTTCCCGACGCGGCCGTCGCCTGCGTCGGCGGCGGCTCCAACGCCATCGGCCTCTTCCACGCCTTCATCCCCGACGCCGACGTACGCCTCATCGGCTGCGAGCCCGCCGGGCACGGCGTGGAGACCGGCGAGCACGCGGCGACCCTGACCGCCGGCGAGCCCGGCATCCTGCACGGGTCGCGGTCCTACGTCCTTCAGGACGAGGAGGGCCAGATCACCGAGCCCTACTCGATCTCGGCCGGACTGGACTACCCCGGCATCGGTCCCGAGCACTCCTACCTCAAGGACAGCGGCCGCGGCGAGTACCGCGCGGTCACCGACGACGCGGCCATGCAGGCCCTGCGTCTGCTGTCGCGCACCGAGGGCATCATCCCGGCCATCGAGAGCGCCCACGCGCTGGCCGGTGCCCTGGAAGTCGGCAGGGAGCTGGGCAAGGACGGGCTGATCGTGGTCAACCTGTCCGGCCGCGGCGACAAGGACATGGACACCGCCGCCCGCTACTTCGGCCTGTACGACACCGACGCCGAGGTCGCCGCCGACCAGGACGCCGACGCCGCAGAGATCGAGGGGGACGCCAAGTGAGCGGGAACATCCAACTGCTGTCCGACACCCTCGCCGCCGCCAGGGCCGAGGGCCGCGCCGCCCTCATCGCCTACCTCCCGGCCGGGTTCCCGACCGTGGACGGCGGCATCGAGGCGATCAAGGCCGTCTTCGACGGCGGCGCCGACGTCGTCGAGGTCGGTCTGCCGCACAGCGACCCGGTCCTCGACGGCCCGGTCATCCAGACCGCCGACGACATCGCCCTGCGCGGCGGCGTCAAGATCGCGGACGTAATGCGGACGGTCCGCGAGGCCCACGAGGCGACCGGCAAGCCGGTGCTCGTGATGACGTACTGGAACCCGATCGACCGCTACGGCGTCGAGCGCTTCACCGCCGAGCTCGCGGCGGCGGGCGGTGCCGGGTGCATCCTGCCCGACCTGCCCGTGCAGGAGTCGGCGCTGTGGAGGGAGCATGCGCACAAGCACGGCCTCGCGACCGTCTTCGTCGTCGCTCCCAGCAGCAAGGACGAGCGGCTCGCCCGGATCACCGAGGCGGGCAGCGGCTTCGTCTACGCCGCCTCGCTGATGGGCGTCACCGGCACCCGCGCCTCGGTCGGCGCGCAGGCCCAGGACCTGGTGGAGCGCACCCGCGCCACCGGCTCGGACCTGCCCGTCTGCGTCGGCCTCGGCGTCTCCGACGCCCGGCAGGCCGCCGAGGTGGCCGGCTTCGCCGACGGCGTGATCGTCGGCTCGGCCTTCGTCAAGCGGATGCTGGACGCGCCGGACGACGCGGCCGGGGTCGAAGCGGTCCGGGCGCTCGCCGGTGAGCTCGCGAAGGGCGTGCGCGGAACGGCGTAGCAAGGCGGGACATTTCGTACGGGTCACTCGAACGGGTGGACCTGGGGCCGGGGAGGCGCGGTGCGCCTCCCCGGTTCGTTCTGCGGGATGTGAGCGAGAAGAACCGACAGGGAAAGCGCACCGCCAGGGAGCGGCTGGCGGAAGAGCGCGAGAAGCAGAAGTCCGCGGAGAAGCGCCGCCGGGTGCTCATCGTCGGCGCGAGCGTGGTCTGCGTGCTGGGCCTCGCGGCGGTGATCGGTGTCGTCGCGGCCAACGTGGGCAAGGACGACGGCAGCGAGTCGGCGGGCCCGGTCGTGGTGCCCTCGGGGGCGAAGGGCAAGGACAGCCTCGCCATCCCGGTCGGCAAGGAGAGCGCCAAGTCGACGCTCACCGTCTGGGAGGACTTCCGCTGCCCGGCCTGCAAGGCCTTCGAGACGGCGTACCGGCCGGTGATCCACGAGCTGACGAACTCCGGTCAGCTGAAAGTCGACTACCACCTGGCGACGATCATCGACGGCAACATGGGCGGCACCGGCTCCCGCACCGCCGCCAACGCGGCGGCCTGCGCCCAGGACGCCGGGAAGTTCACGGCGTACCACGACGTGCTGTTCGACAACCAGCCCGAGGAGACCGACGACGCCTTCGCCGAGAACAGCAAGGTCATCGAACTGGCGGCCAAGGTCGACGGCCTCGACACCCCGGCGTTCCGCACCTGTGTCGAGAAGGGCACCCACAACAGCTGGGTGGACAAGTCCGCGGCGGCCTTCCGCAACGGCGGCTTCACCGGCACGCCCACAGTGATCCTCGACGGCAAGAACATCTACCAGGACCAGACGATGACGCCGGCGAAGCTGAAGCAGCTGGTTCAGGAGGCCGCCAAAGGGTGACGAGCGGTAAGTCGCCTCACACCCGCCCGTTATGGACCCGTAGCCGGGCTGCCTGCCGTGGGCACGGCCCGGCACGGTAGCGTCGACCTTGCCATGGAACTTGCCTACATTCCCAGCCCGTCGCGCGGGGTGCTGCACCTCGGCCCCATTCCGCTGCGCGGCTACGCGTTCTGCATCATCATCGGCGTCTTCGTAGCCGTCTGGCTCGGCAACAGGCGCTGGGTCGCCCGGGGCGGGCGGGCCGGCACGGTGGCCGACATCGCTGTCTGGGCCGTGCCGTTCGGTCTGGTCGGCGGTCGGCTCTACCACGTGATCACGGACTACGAGCTGTACTTCAGCGAGGGCCGCGACTGGGTGGACGCCTTCAAGATCTGGGAGGGCGGCCTCGGCATCTGGGGCGCGATCGCGCTCGGTGCGGTGGGCGCGTGGATCGGCTGCCGGCGCCGGGGCATCCCGCTGCCCGCGTGGGCCGACGCCCTCGCCCCCGGTATCGCCCTCGCCCAGGCGATCGGCCGCTGGGGCAACTGGTTCAACCAGGAGCTGTACGGCCGGGAGACCGACCTGCCCTGGGCCCTGCACATCACGTCGTCCACGGACGGCCGGGTGCCCGGCTACTACCACCCGACGTTCCTGTACGAGTCGCTGTGGTGCATCGGCGTCGCCGTCCTCGTGATCTGGGCGGACCGCCGCTTCAAGCTCGGCCACGGGCGGGCGTTCGCGCTGTACGTCGCCTCGTACTGCGTGGGCCGGTTCTGGATCGAGTACATGCGCGTCGACGAGGCCCACCACATCCTGGGCCTGCGTCTGAACAACTGGACCGCGCTGCTCGTCTTCGTGCTCGCGGTGGTCTACTTCGTGCTCTCGGCGAAGAAGCGGCCGGGGCGTGAGACCGTCGTCGAGCCGGGTGCCTCCGACGGTGACGACACCCCGGACGGTGAGGCGGGGGCCGGTACGCAGGCCGACGAGGAGTCCGACACCGACGCCAAGGCGGCGGCGGAGACGGACGCCGGGGACGACACGGAGTCGGCGACAACGTCAGAGGTCAAGGACGAGGCAGGTTCGGGGAAGAAGACCTGACCGCTGGTCGTACGGCAACGAGGGCGCCCGGGATGACCCGGGCGCCCTCGTTGTTGTTCCTAGCTCCTGCGGGCGGCCAGGGACAGGGTGCGCTGGGCCGCCGCCACCACCGCCGCGTCGACGAAGCGGCCGTCCGGCAGCGCCTGGGCGCCCGGCTCGCTCGTCGCCGCCTTGACGATCGTCTCGGCCTTCTCGATCTCCTCCTCCGAGGGCAGATAGGCGCGTTCGATCACCGGCAGCTGACGGGGGTGGATCGCGGCGCGGCCCAGGAAGCCGAGGGCGCGGCCGTGGGCGCAGGAGACGGCCAGGGCGTCCAGGTCGCGGATGTCGGGATGCACGGACTGGGACGGCGGGGGTAGGCCAGCCGCCCGCGCGGCCACGACCACGCGGGAACGGGACCAGTCCAGGCCCGTGTCGCCGCGTACACCGAGGTCGGCACGGAGGTCCGCCTCGCCCAGGGCGATGCCGCGCAGGGCCGGGTGCGCGGAGGCGATGGCATGGGCGTGTTCGACGGCCAGGGCTGATTCGAGGAGGGCGTGCAGCGGGGGAGCGCCGCCCTCGGCGGGGGCGGTGCCCTCGGCGATACGGACGATCTGCCCGGGCGACGTCACCTTGGGCAGGCGCAGACCCGAGACGCCCGGAAGGGCCGCCACCGCGGTCAGGTCCGCCACCGCGAACGGGCCGTCCACGGCGTTCACCCGGACGTGGACCGGCACCGGCTGCGGCTGGGAGAGGAACTCGACGGTGGCCGAGCGCGCGTACTCCTTGCGGTCCGGGGCGACCGCGTCCTCCAGGTCGATCACGACGACGTCGGCGCCGCAGCCGAGGGCCTTGGTGACCACGTGAGGGCGGTCCCCCGGGGCGTACAGCCAGGTCAGGGGTGGTGCGGTCATACGGCGCCCGCCTCGCGCAGGGCGCCGAGTTCGGCTGCCGTCAGGCCCAGCTCGGTCAGCACCTCGCGGGTGTCCGCGCCGTGCGGGCGGCCCGCCCAGCGGATCGAGCCGGGGGTGGCGGAGAGGCGGAAGAGGACGTTCTGCATGCGGAGCGGGCCCAGTTCGGGATCGTCGACCGTCGTGACGGTGTCCAGGGCCTGGTACTGCGGGTCGGCCATCACGTCCCGGACGTCCTGGACCGGGGCGATGGCCGCCTCCGCCTTCTCGAACGCCGCGAGGACCTCGGTGCGGGTGCGCTCGGCGATCCAGGCGCCGACCGCCTCGTCCAGGACGTCGCAGTGGGCGGCCCGGCCGGCTCCGGTGGCGAACCACGGCTGGTCGATCAGCTCCGGCCGGCCGACCAGCCGCAGCACCCGCTCGGCGATCGACTGGGCGGAGGTGGAGACGGCGACCCAGGTGCCGTCCGCCGTGCGGTAGGTGTTGCGCGGGGCGTTGTTCTGGGAGCGGTTGCCGGTGCGCGGCTGGACGAGACCGAGCTGGTCGTACCAGGTCGGCTGCGGGCCCAGCACCGTCAGGATCGGTTCGATGATCGCCATGTCGACGACCTGTCCCTCGCCGGTGCGGTCGCGGGCGGCGAGCGCCGTCATCACCGCGTACGCCGTGGCCAGGGCCGCGATCGAGTCGGCGAGACCGAAGGGCGGCAGGGTCGGCGGCGCGTCCGGTTCGCCGGTGATCGCGGCGAAGCCGCTCATGGCCTCGGCGAGGGTGCCGAAGCCGGGGCGGTGGGCGTAGGGGCCGAACTGGCCGAAGCCGGTGACCCGGGTGAGGACCAGGCGGGGGTTGGCGGCCGACAACTCCTCCCAGCCGAGGTCCCACTTCTCCAGGGTGCCGGGACGGAAGTTCTCGATGACGACGTCGGCGGTCGCGACGAGGCGGAGGAGGGTGGTGCGGCCGCCCGGCTTCGACAGGTCGAGGGTGATGGTGCGCTTGTTGCGGCCCAGCAGCTTCCACCACAGGCCCACGCCGCCCTTGGACGGGCCGTGGCCGCGGGAGGGGTCCGGTTTCGTGGGGTGCTCGACCTTGATGACCTCGGCTCCGAAGTCGCCGAGCATCGTGGCCGCGAGCGGCCCGGCGAACAGGGTGGCGAGATCGAGGACGCGCAGGCCGGTGAGGGGGGCGGCGGTCGTGGGGTCGTCCGGCGTGGTGCGGCGGTCTGTGCTCATGCGGTGTACCGCGCTTCGATCTCGGAGCGGTACGGCATCGAGGCCGAGGCGCCCGCCCGCTGTACGGAGAGTGCGGCGGCCGTGGCCGCCCAGGCCAGGGCCTCGCGCGTCGGCCGGCCCTCGCCGAGTGCCACCGCCAGGGTGCCGACGAAGGTGTCGCCCGCGCCGGTCGAGTCCACGGCGGCGACCCTTGGCGCGGGGACGGTGAACGGCTCGGCTCCGCGGGCCGCGTGGAGGCTGCCGGCCGCGCCCAGGGTGACGACCACCTCCGGGACCTGTTCCAGCAGGGCGGTGGCCGCGCGGTGCGGGTCGGTGAGGCCGGTGAGGGCGGCGGCTTCGTGCTCGTTGGGCACCAACAGGTCGGTGGCGGTGAGCAGTCCGGGAGGCAGCGGTCGGGCGGGGGCCGGGGTGAGGATCGTACGGACTCCGTGTTTGCGGGCGGTCTCCGCGCCCGCGAGGACCGCGGCCAGGGGGATCTCCAGCTGGAGGAGCAGGGCGTCGGCGGTGGCGATGAGGCCCTCGTCGCCGGGGACGAGGTGGTCGACGGTTCCGTTGGCGCCGGGGACCACGACGATCGCGTTGCCGCCCTCGTCGTCGACGACGATGTGCGCCGTGCCGGAGGGGCCCTCGGTGGTGCGCAGGCGGTCGGTGGTGACGCCGGAGTGCTCCAGGGTGGAGCGCAGACGGGCGCCGAAGGGGTCGTCGCCGACCGCGCCGATCATCGAGACCATGGCGCCCGCGCGGGCCGCGGCGATCGCCTGGTTGGCGCCCTTGCCGCCGGGGACCGTGCGGAACTCCCGTCCCGTCACGGTCTCTCCGCGCCGCGGCGCCTTCTCGACGTACGCGACCAGATCCATGTTCGTGCTGCCGAGCACGGCGATGTGGGTCATGGGCGGGGTGTCTCCAGGTGGATGAGGGCGTGGGTGAGGCGGGCCGGTGTGTCGAAGCCGGTGCCGTCGAAGTCGCCGACGGACGTGGACAGGCGGTTCTTGAGGGGCGCCGTCCAGCGGTCGGGGAGGGCGGCGGGGCCGTCGGTGAGGAGGGCGGCGACGCTGCCGGCCGTGGCGCCGTTGGAGTCGGTGTCCCAGCCACCCGACACGGCGCGGCAGACGGAGCCGGTGAAGTCGCCGTCGGCGTGGGTGAGGGCGGCGGCGATCAGCGCGGTGTTGGGGACGGCGTGGACCCAGTGGTGGGTGCGTGCGTGGGTGGCGTGGAGTTCGTCCACGACCGTGTCGAAGTCGTCGTGCGTCCGGGCCAGCCGGACGGCGTGGGCGACGGCCCGGGCCAGCCGGGAGGCCGGGGGGACGACGGTGAGACCGGTGCGCAGGCAGGTGTGGACGTCGTGGGTGCCGGTGGCCGCCTGGGCGATGGTGGCCGCCGTGAACATCGCAGCGTAGACGCCGTTGGCGGTGTGGGTGAGGGTGGCGTCGCGGTGGGCCTGTTCGGCTGCGGCGGCCGGGTCGCCGGGGTTGGTCCAGCCGTGCACGTCGGCCCGGATCAGGGCGCCGATCCATTCGCGGAAGGGGTTGCGGTGGCGGGCCGTGCGCGGGGGTTCCAGGCCGGTGAGGAGGTTGCGGTAGGCGACGCGTTCGGCGGTGAACGTGCGCCCGGCGGGGAGCTCGTCGAGCCAGAGGGCCGCCACGTCGGTGGTGGTGAAGGCCTTGCCGTGGCGTTGGAGCAGGAGAAGGTTGAGGAGGGGGTAGTTGAGGTCGTCGTCCTCGGGCATGCCGTCGATGTTCTCGGCGAGGGAGGTCGGCGCCGAGCGGCGGTTCCAGGGGTGGCGGGCGAGGAGTTCGCCGGGGACGCCCCGGGCGGTGAAGTACGTGTTCAGGGGCCAGTTGCCGGTGGAGCGGGCGAGTTCGCGGATGGCGTCGAGGGGGAGCTTCTCGACGGGTTTGCCCAGCAGGCAGCCGACCGCCCGGCCCAGCCAGGCGGCCTCCAGACGCTCGGGGCCGGGGACCGGGCGGGGGCCGACGGAGGCCGGGGCGGACGGCCAGTGCGGGCAGGCGGCCTTGATCCTGGCGAGGTCGGTGGGTTCCCGCTCCGCCAACCGGCTCGGCAGGTCCGCCAGTTCGTCCAGCAGGTCCTCCGCCAGCAGCCGCAGGTAGCGTGACGCCGGGCGCGGTGAGGCGCCCGCGTGCAGGGGGGCCTCGGGGCCGCCGGCCGCTCTCCACCGCGCCGCGATCGCCGTCGGCTCCCGGCCGTCCTGGGCCGCCTGGCGGAGTTCGTGGCCGATCAGGTCCTCGGGCTGGACCCAGGTCAGTCGGAGCATCTCGGACCTCCGAGGGCGGTGAACGCCGCCTCGTGGGCGCGCCGTCCGCGTACGTCCCGGTCGAAGATCTCCCGGGTCACGGCGGCGAGGGTGGCCGCCGGTTCCCACAGGTCCAGGCGGCTGGCCTCGGAGACCTGTTTCGCCCACTCCTCCGGAGCCGGTGAGCCCAGCGCGCCCGCGAGCGCACCGGCCATCGTCGCGATCGAGTCGCAGTCGCGGCCGTAGTTCACCGAGCCGAGGACCGCGTGGCGGTAGTCGCCGCCGGCCACGAGCAACATGCCCAGGGCCACGGGCAGTTCCTCGATCGTGTGCAGGCGCGACGGGCGGCGGGCGCCGAGGGAGGGCTGCCGGTAGTCGGGGCCCACCGTGTCGTAGGGCGTCACCGCCTCCCGCAACGGGGCGAGCGCCGATTCGAAGTCCCGGTGCCGGGACGCCGTTTCGCAGACCTTCTCGATCGCCGTCCGGGTGCCGTCCTTCGCCAGCGTCAGGCAGGTGGTGACGACGGAGTCGGGGGTCGCGCCGGGTGTGCTCGCCGCCGCGACCGCCGCCGCGAAGACGGCCGCCGCCTCCCGGCCGTACGACGACTGGTGGGCGCCCGCGATGTCCAGTGCCTCGGCGTACGCGCCCGCCGGGTTGGCCGCGTTGACCAGGCCGACCGGGGCCATGTACATCGCCGCACCGCAGTTGACGATGTTGCCGACGCCGGCCTCGCGGGGGTCGGCGTGGCCGTAGTGGAGGCGGGTCACCAGCCACTTCTCCGCGAGGAAGACGCGTTGGAGGGGGAGTGCCTCCGCCTCCAGCTCCGGGATCCAGCGCGGGTTGGTCATCAGGTCCGGGACCAGGTGGTCGGCGATCGCGTACGCGTCCAGGTGGTCGCGGACCTGGGCGTAGACCCGGACGAGTGCGTGGGTCATCAAGGTGTCGTCGGTGACGTGGCCATCGCCCTTGTGGTACGGCGCGATGGGGCGTGCCGTGCGCCAGGCGTCGCCGTTCCAGGGGCCGACGACGCCGTGGACGCGGCCGGCGTGGCGTTCCAGGATCTGCTCGGGGGAGTAGCCCTCGACCGGGCCGCCCAGCGCGTCGCCGACGGCCGCGCCGACGAGGGCGCCGGTGATGCGGTCGTCCAGACCTGACTCGTGGCTTTCTGTTGCTTTGGGCGTCATGCCCCGAATCATCCTCCTGGCGGGGCCGGTTGTGCGGCTTCCAGGAGTTCGGCGAGTTCCACCAGGTCGGTGCCGGTGAGCCGGGGCAGGGCGCAGCCGGAGAGGGTGCGGCAGGCGTGGCGCCAGGCCTGGGGGATCGAGACGCCGCCGCCCAGCGCGCCGGTGAGGGCGCCGACGAGGGCGGGGGCGGAGTCCGCGACCCGGGAGAGACAGGCCGCCGCCGGGACCGCCTGTGCGATGCGGCCGCCTGCCGCGGTGGCCAGCGCCAGGGCGACCGGGACGGTCTCGGCGGCGGCGATGCCGTAGCTGTAGACGTGGTCGACGATCTGGTGTTCGAGCAGCGGGATCAGGGCGAAGGTGCTCTCCGCGTCCCGGGCGAGCCGGAGGGCGTGCCGGGCGTTGCGGCCGATCTCGGTGGTCTCGGGGAGTTCCGCGAGGGCGGCGGTGACGCATGTGCCCACGTCGGCTCCGGCGAGGGCCAGTGCGAGGGCGGCCGCCATGGCGCGGGCACCGTGCACTCCGTCGCCGTCCTGGGTGTAGCGGGCGTCGAACTCGGCGAGGTCCGCGGCGAGCCGGGGGTCGCCGGGGTGGGCCACGGCGAGGACGCAGGCCCGTACGCAGGCGGCGTCGTCGAAGTAGTGCGGGTTGTCGTGGCCGGTGGCGGGCGGACGCAGGCCGGTGGCGAGGTTGCCGAGGCCTGCGCGGACGGAGATGCGGGCGCGGAGGGGCAGGACGGCGGACTCGATCTCGGGGGCGCGGTCCGCCGCCGCGGCGACTTCGCAGGCCAGGGCGTTCCAGGTGAGGTCGATCGCGGCTCGGGTGCGGCGTTCTCGGCTGAGGTCTCCCAGGGCGGTGTCGTCACCGGCACGGAGGACGGCTTCCGCGGCGAAGGCTGCCCATTCCGCGTCGTCGGAGGGGCCCAGGCGGAGGGGTTCGGGGGGTTGGTTCAGGGCGATGGGCACGGGGAGGGTCGTCGTGGCGTTCTGTTCGGCGAAGGTGTCGAGTTCCCGGGTGAGGCGGCGGGTCCAGTCCGGCATGCGGGCGGCTCTGTGGCGGGCGGCGGGCCAGCCGGCGGCGTCGCCTGCGGCCAGGCCGAGCAGGAGGCCCTCGATTCGGCGAGCCTTGGGGTGGACGGCCTTGGCTTCGCCTTCGGCCTGTGTGTTCCCACTCGCACCACCCGTGCGGCTTTCGCTGTCGGGTGCCGGTGGCCCCGGTGGGGCATGCCAGCCGTCGGCGGGTGCGGGGTGGATCGGCTGTGCTGAGGGGGTCAGCAGCTCGAACGCGGGACCTGTGGTGTCAGGAAGGTCCGTGAGGGGCTGGACCGCGCCGGCGGGCGCCGCCTCGTCCCATGGGCCGGGCGGTCTCACGAGGCCACCTCCGCGCCGTCGTCCGCCGCCAGGGCGAAAGCCGTCGTCTCGTCCCGTACGGGGCCTTCGCCGGGTGCGGGGGCCCTGCCCGGTACCGGGCCCTCGCCCGCCACGAACCCCATCGTCCCCCACCTCCCGTCCTCTCCCGGCGTCAGCAACTCCGCCACGTCCAGGACGTGGTGGCCCGCCATCGAGGGCAGGCAGCTGCCGCGGGCGGGGCCGATGGCAGCCGCCCAGTCCGCCGGGATCGCGGAGGCGCCCTGGGTCGCGCCGGCCAGGGCCCCGGCCACCGCCGCCGTGGTGTCGGCGTCGCGGCCCATGTTGACGGCGGTGAGGACCGCGTGGACGAAGTCGCCGTCGGCGGCCGCGTAGGCGCCGAACGCGAGGGCGACGGCCTCGGGGGCGAGGTCGGTCCACGGGTAGCCGCCGATGACGACGGCCGACCGGACCGCCCGCTCGCCGCGGTGGGCCACGGCGACCGCGCGGCGCAGGGAACGGGCCGTCCACGAGTCGTCGGGGACGACCGCCAGGGCCGAGGCGACCACCGCGACGGTGGGGGCGCCCGCCATCGCCGCCGCCACGCCCGCGGCCACCGCCTGTCCGCCGTAGATGCCCTCGCCGTCATGGCTCACCGAGCCGTCGATCGCCACCAGACGGGCGGCCTCGGCGGGGCGGCCGGACGCGAAGACGCCGAAGGGGGCCGCGCGCATCGCCAGGCCGTCGCTCCAGGCGTGCCGGTGCTGGGCGGAGATGGGGGCCGCGAGGCCGCGACGCAGGTTCTCCAGCGTGCCGCGCTCGCTGAAGCCCGCGCCCCGGAAGGGGCCTTCGTCCCGGTCCGCGATCCACTGGTGCCAGGCCGCCTCGACATGGGCCGGGGTGAGGGCGGAGCCGTGCCGGGCCAGCAGGAGGCCCGAGAAGATCGCGTACTCGGTGTCGTCCGTGCCGGAGGGCTTGTCGGCGACGTAACCGGTGATACGGCCCCAGCGGGCGCGGATCTCGGAGGGCTTCATGTTCTCGGCCGGGGCCCCGAGGGCGTCACCCACCGCCAGGCCGAGCAGGGCGCCGCGGGCCCGCTCGCGTAGTTCGGCGGCGTCCCCGGGCGCCGGGACCGAGGGAATGCAGGCGATCGATGCCATACGCGGCCTCTCCTCCGGGGGCTGCGCAGGGGGCGGAGCCCTTTGCGGATGTGTCCCACCGGAGGGGTTCGCCAGTGCCTCGCGGCCCGCAGCATCACCCGGTCGACATCTGTGCGGGATGCCGATCGAATGAGCGTCCGAAGGTAAAGCCGCAGGTTAGCGGAGCCTTTCCTTGCTGGCGAGCGGGAATGCGGCGACGTAGTGTGGTCGTTGTCGAAAAGTAGAAGAAGTCCAAAGAAGTGTTCCGAACAAGCAATCTGGGGGACCGTATGGCCATCATCGAGACCGAGGCGCCACTGCACGACGCGCACCGGGACAACCACACGCACCGCGATGTGAACGGCGGCTGGCTGCGCCCCGCGGTGTTCGGGGCGATGGACGGCCTGGTCTCCAACCTCGCGCTGATGACCGGCGTCGCGGGCGGCTCGGTGGGTCAGCAGACCATTGTCATCACCGGACTCGCCGGCCTCGCGGCCGGCGCCTTCTCCATGGCCGCCGGCGAGTACACCTCCGTCGCCTCGCAGCGCGAGCTGGTCGAGGCGGAGCTGGACGTGGAGCGCCGCGAGCTGAGGAAGCACCCGCAGGACGAGGAGGCCGAGCTCGCCGCCCTGTACGAGGGGCGTGGTGTCGAACCCGGGCTGGCCCGGGAGGTGGCCCGGCAGCTCTCGCGCGATCCCGAGCAGGCGCTGGAGATACACGCCCGCGAGGAGCTCGGCATCGACCCCGGTGACCTGCCTTCGCCGCTGGTCGCCGCCGTCTCCTCCTTCGGGGCGTTCGCGCTGGGCGCCCTGCTTCCCGTACTGCCGTACCTCCTCGGCGCCACCACGCTGTGGCCCGCCGTACTGCTCGCGTTCGTCGGGCTGTTCGCGTGCGGTGCGGTCGTGGCCAAGGTGACGGCACGGACCTGGTGGTTCAGCGGGCTGCGGCAGCTCGCTCTGGGAGGTGCGGCGGCCGGTGTGACGTACGCCCTGGGCAGTTTGTTCGGAACGGCCGTAGGATAGGTCGGCTGCAAGTTATGCGATGGGCCGCATAAGTAGCCGTTACTCGCTGGTTTCGAATGCTTAACCACCGGGCATGAGCCGTAAGCGCTGCGGGCAACGACGCCTGCGGCGCACTCGCGGAGAGGGCGACGGTGCCCACTGCGCCCCCTGGACCCGACGGACACTGATCTGTCCCGTTCGGTCCCACATACTTCAAGCCACGTGCGCGATACCCCCGTCGCACCCCGTGGCGTCCGCATGCTGGAACGGAGTATCCGGTTCCCGAGATCCGCTCCATCATGTAACCTGCACGAAATTTTGCACTCACGCAGAGGGCCAACGTCGTCCCTCGGCAATCTGCATATGCCACTTGACGACGACGGGAGAGCCGATGCGTACGCCGCGCCAGCCGTCCCAGCACTCCACGAATGGCCAGAAGTGGTCCTTCATGGATGCTCGCCCTGCTGCGCAGGGTATGTACGACCCCCGCAACGAGCGCGACGCCTGTGGCGTCGGATTCGTGGCCACCCTCACCGGCGAGGCGAGCCATGCGCTGGTCGAGCAGGCGCTCACCGTTCTGCGCAACCTGGAGCACCGCGGCGCCACCGGCTCCGAGCCCGACTCGGGCGACGGCGCGGGCATCCTGTCCCAGGTGCCGGACACCTTCTTCCGTGAGGTGGCCCCCTTCGAGCTGCCCGCGGCCGGTGCGTACGCGGTCGGAACCGCCTTCCTGCCGGAGGACGACACCAAGGACGCCGTCTCGCAGATCGAGACGATCGCCGCTCAGGAGGGCCTGACCGTCCTCGGCTGGCGCGACGTCCCGGTCGCCCCCGAACTGCTGGGTGCCACCGCGCGTTCGACGATGCCCGCCTTCCGGCAGGTCTTCGTCGCCGACGGCGCCTCGGAGGGCATCGCCCTCGACCGCAAGGCCTTCGTGCTGCGCAAGCGCGCCGAGCGCGAGGCCGGCGTCTACTTCCCGTCGCTGTCCGCGCGGACGATCGTCTACAAGGGCATGCTGACCACCGGCCAGCTGGAGCCCTTCTTCCCGGACCTGTCCGACCGCCGCTTCGCCTCCGCGATCGCGCTCGTGCACTCCCGGTTCTCCACGAACACCTTCCCGAGCTGGCCGCTCGCGCACCCCTACCGCTTCGTCGCGCACAACGGTGAGATCAACACCGTCAAGGGCAACCGCAACTGGATGGCCGCCCGCGAGTCCCAGCTGGTCTCCGACCTGTTCGGCACCGACGAGAAGGCCATCGACCGGGTCTTCCCGATCTGTACGCCGGACGCCTCCGACTCGGCGTCCTTCGACGAGGTCCTCGAACTCCTGCACCTGGGCGGCCGTTCGCTGCCGCACTCCGTGCTGATGATGATCCCGGAGGCGTGGGAGAACCACGACTCCATGGACCCGACCCGGCGCGCCTTCTACCAGTTCCACTCCAACCTGATGGAGCCCTGGGACGGCCCGGCCTGTGTCACCTTCACCGACGGCAAGCAGGTCGGCGCGGTTCTCGACCGCAACGGTCTGCGCCCCGGCCGCTACTGGGTCACCGACGACGGCCTCGTCGTCCTCGGCTCCGAGGTCGGCGTCCTCGACATCGACCCGGCCAAGGTCGTCCGCAAGGGCCGCCTCCAGCCCGGCCGCATGTTCCTCGTGGACACCGTCGAGCACCGCATCGTCGAGGACGACGAGATCAAGGCCCAGCTCGCCGCGGAGAACCCGTACGCGGAGTGGCTGGAGGCCGGCGAGATCGAGCTGTCCGACCTGCCCGAGCGTGAGCACATCGTGCACACGCACGCCTCGGTCACCCGCCGCCAGCAGACCTTCGGTTACACCGAGGAGGAGCTGCGCGTCCTCCTCGCGCCGATGGCCAAGGCCGGTGCCGAGCCGATCGGTTCGATGGGCACCGACTCGCCGATCGCCGCGCTGAGCGAGCGCCCGCGCCTGCTCTTCGACTACTTCACCCAGCTGTTCGCGCAGGTCACCAACCCGCCGCTGGACGCGATCCGCGAGGAGCTCGTCACCTCGCTGCGCTCCTCGCTGGGCCCGCAGGGCAACCTGCTGGACCCGACGGCCGCCTCCTGCCGCAGCGTCGTCCTGCCCTTCCCGGTCATCGACAACGACGAGCTGGCCAAGCTCATCCACATCAACGCCGACGGCGACATGCCCGGCATGAAGGCCGCGACCCTCTCCGGCCTGTTCCGGGTGAGCGGCGGCGGTGACGCCCTCGCCGCGCGCATCGAGGAGATCTGCGCCGAGGCCGACGCCGCCATCGACAACGGCGCCCGGCTGATCGTCCTCTCCGACCGCCACTCGGACGCCGAGCACGCGCCGATCCCGTCGCTGCTGCTCACCGCGGCCGTCCACCACCACCTCATCCGCACCAAGCAGCGCACCCAGGTGGGCCTGCTGGTCGAGGCCGGTGACGTCCGCGAGGTCCACCACGTCGCCCTGCTGATCGGCTTCGGCGCCGCGGCCGTGAACCCGTACCTGGCGATGGAGTCCGTCGAGGACCTCGTCCGCGCCGGCACCTTCCTGCCGGGCATCGAGGCCGAGCAGGCCATCCGCAACCTGATCTACGCCCTCGGCAAGGGCGTCCTCAAGGTCATGTCCAAGATGGGCATCTCGACCGTCGCCTCCTACCGAGGCGCCCAGGTCTTCGAGGCCGTCGGTCTCGACCAGGCCTTCGTGGACAAGTACTTCAACGGCACCGCCACCAAGATCGGCGGCGTCGGCATCGACGTCGTCGCCAAGGAGGTCGCCGCCCGCCACGCGAAGGCGTACCCGGCCAGCGGCATCGCGCCCGCCCACCGCGCCCTCGACATAGGCGGCGAGTACCAGTGGCGCCGCGAGGGCGAGCCGCACCTGTTCGACCCGGAGACGGTCTTCCGCCTGCAGCACTCCACCCGCAGCGGCCGGTACGACATCTTCAAGAAGTACACGGAGCGGGTGAACGAGCAGTCCGAGCGCCTGATGACGCTGCGCGGCCTGTTCGGCTTCAAGTCCGGCGACCGTCAGCCGATCTCCATCGACGAGGTCGAGCCGGCCTCCGAGATCGTCAAGCGGTTCTCGACCGGCGCCATGTCGTACGGCTCGATCTCCCGCGAGGCGCACGAGACGCTCGCCATCGCCATGAACCAGCTGGGCGGCAAGTCCAACACCGGTGAGGGCGGCGAGGACGCGGACCGTCTGTACGACCCGGCCCGCCGGTCCAGCATCAAGCAGGTCGCCTCCGGCCGCTTCGGTGTGACCTCCGAGTACCTGGTCAACGCGGACGACATCCAGATCAAGATGGCCCAGGGCGCCAAGCCCGGCGAGGGCGGCCAGCTGCCCGGCCACAAGGTGTACCCGTGGGTCGCCAAGACCCGTCACTCCACCCCGGGTGTCGGTCTGATCTCCCCGCCGCCGCACCACGACATCTACTCCATCGAGGACCTGGCCCAGCTGATCCACGACCTGAAGAACGCGAACCCGCAGGCGCGGATTCACGTGAAGCTGGTCTCCGAGGTCGGCGTCGGCACGGTCGCGGCCGGTGTGTCCAAGGCGCACGCGGACGTCGTCCTGATCTCCGGTCACGACGGTGGTACGGGTGCCTCGCCCCTGACCTCCCTGAAGCACGCGGGCGGCCCCTGGGAGCTCGGTCTCGCCGAGACCCAGCAGACCCTGCTGCTCAACGGCCTGCGCGACCGCATCGTCGTGCAGACCGACGGTCAGCTCAAGACCGGCCGTGACGTCGTCATCGCCGCGCTGCTGGGCGCCGAGGAGTTCGGTTTCGCGACCGCCCCGCTCGTCGTCTCCGGCTGCGTCATGATGCGCGTCTGCCACCTGGACACCTGCCCGGTCGGCATCGCCACCCAGAACCCGACCCTCCGGGACCGGTTCTCCGGCAAGGCCGAGTACGTCGTGAACTTCTTCCAGTTCATCGCCGAGGAGGTCCGCGAGATCCTCGCCGAGCTGGGCTTCCGCTCCATCGAGGAGGCCGTCGGCCACGCCGAGACCCTCGACGTGACCCGCGCGGTCGACCACTGGAAGGCCCAGGGCCTGAACCTGGAGCCGCTGTTCTACGTGCCCGAGCTGCCCGAGGGCGCCGTGCGCCACCAGCTGATCGAGCAGGACCACGGCCTGGAGAAGGCGCTCGACAACGAGCTGATCAAGCTCGCCGCCGACGCCCTGGCCGCGGACTCCGCGACCGGAGCCCAGCCGGTGCGCGCCCAGGTCAAGGTCCGCAACATCAACCGCACGGTCGGCACCATGCTCGGCCACGAGGTGACCAAGAAGTTCGGTGGCGCGGGCCTGCCCGACGACACCATCGACATCACCTTCACCGGCAGCGCCGGCCAGTCCTTCGGCGCCTTCCTGCCGCGCGGTGTCACGCTGCGCCTGGAGGGCGACGCCAACGACTACGTCGGCAAGGGGCTCTCGGGCGGCCGTGTGATCGTGCGTCCGGACCGGGGCGCCGACCACCTCGCCGAGTACTCGACGATCGCGGGCAACACCATCGCCTACGGCGCGACCGGCGGCGAGCTGTTCCTGCGCGGCCGGACCGGTGAGCGCTTCTGCGTCCGCAACTCCGGTGCGCTGGTGGTCTCGGAGGGCGTGGGCGACCACGGCTGCGAGTACATGACCGGCGGTCACGCGGTGGTCCTCGGCGAGACCGGCCGCAACTTCGCGGCCGGCATGTCCGGAGGCGTCGCCTACGTCATCGACCTGAACCGCGACAACGTCAACGTGGGCAACGTCGACGCCGTCGAGGAACTGGACGACACCGACAAGCAGTGGCTGCACGACGTGGTGCGCCGCCACGCCGAGGAGACCGGTTCGACGGTCGCCGAGAAGCTGCTCGCCGAGTGGCCCGCCTCCGTGGAGCGTTTCAGCAAGATCATCCCCAGCACGTACAAGGCAGTGCTCGCCGCCAAGGTCGCCGCCGAGCAGGCCGGTCTCTCCGAGACCGAGATCACCGAGAAGATGATGGAGGCGGCGATCAATGGCTGACCCGAAGGGCTTTTTGAACCACGGCCGTGAGGTCGCCAAGTCCCGCCCCGTCGACGTACGCCTGAAGGACTGGAACGAGGTCTACGTCCCCGGCTCGCTGCTGCCGATCATCAGCAAGCAGGCCAGCCGGTGCATGGACTGCGGCATCCCGTTCTGTCACAACGGCTGTCCGCTGGGGAACCTCATCCCCGAGTGGAACGACTACGCCTACCGCGAGGACTGGGCGGCCGCGTCGGAGCGTCTGCACGCGACGAACAACTTCCCGGAGTTCACGGGCCGGCTGTGCCCGGCCCCGTGCGAGTCGGCGTGTGTGCTGGGCATCAACCAGCCCGCGGTCACCATCAAGAACGTCGAGGTCTCGATCATCGACAAGGCGTGGGAGACCGGTGACGTCGCCCCGCAGGCGCCCGAGCGGCTGTCGGGCAAGACGGTCGCGGTCATCGGGTCCGGCCCCGCCGGTCTCGCCGCCGCCCAGCAGCTGACCCGGGCCGGCCACACCGTCGCCGTCTACGAGCGCGCGGACCGCATCGGAGGCCTCCTCCGGTACGGCATCCCCGAGTTCAAGATGGAGAAGCGGCACATCAACCGCCGTATCGAGCAGATGCGCGCGGAGGGCACCCGCTTCCGCACCGGCATCGAGATCGGCCGCGACCTCAAGGCGACGGACCTGCGCAAGCGGTACGACGCGGTCGTCATCGCCGCCGGTGCCACCACCGCGCGTGACCTTCCGGTCCCGGGCCGCGAGCTGACCGGCATCTACCAGGCCATGGAGTACCTGCCCCTGGCCAACAAGGTGCAGGAGGGCGACTACGTGGCGCCGCCCATCACGGCCGAGGGCAAGCACGTCGTGGTCATCGGCGGTGGCGACACCGGCGCGGACTGCGTGGGCACCGCCCACCGCCAGGGCGCGGCCTCCGTCACGCAGCTGGAGATCATGCCCCGGCCCAACGAGGACCGGAACCCCGTCTCCCAGCCGTGGCCGACCTTCCCGATGCTGTACAAGGTCACCTCGGCGCACGAGGAGGGTGGCGACCGGGTCTACTCCGTCTCGACGACCCACTTCGAGGGCGACGAGGACGGCAACGTCCAGTGGCTGCACCTCACCGAGGTGGAGTTCGTCGACGGCAAGCTGACCCAGAAGCCGGGCACGGAGCGCAAGATCCCCGCCCAGCTGGTCACCCTCGCCATGGGCTTCACCGGCACCGACCGCGAGAACGGCCTGGTCGAGCAGTTCGGCCTGGAGCTCGACGAGCGCGGCAACATCGCCCGCGACGCCGACTTCCAGACCAACGTTCCGGGCGTGTACGTCGCCGGTGACGCCGGCCGCGGCCAGTCGCTCATCGTGTGGGCGATCGCCGAGGGCCGCTCGGCCGCCAAGGGCGTCGACCGCTTCCTGACCGGCGCCAGCGAGCTGCCGGCCCCGATCCGTCCGACGGACCGCTCCCTGATGGTCTGACATCGAAGGATCCACCGCGGGTCCCCGCACACGTCCCGTACAAAGGCGTACGGAACACAGACGGCGCCTGCCCCTTGTCCCCGACCGGACGAACGGGCAGGCGCCGTCGCATGGGTGTGGGAGGGTGACGCCCATGGTCGCGATCAGTCTGAGCAAGGTGCAGGAGGCCGCGCCCGCGCTGGTCAGCCTGTACAAGAGCGCCGGTGCGTCGCTGGAGCGGCACGGGCTGGACGGGCTGCGGGCCGCGGTCTACCTCGTGGTCGACTACTCGGGCTCGATGCGGCCGTACTTCAAGGACGGCAGCGTGCAGGCCCTCGCGGACCGGGTGCTCGGGCTGTCGGCGCACCTCGACGACGACGGGCGGGTGCCGGTGGTGTTCTTCTCCACCGACGTGGACGCCGTCACCGACATCGCGCTGGCCGACCACGAGGGGCGGATCGAGCGCATCGTGGCCGGGCTCGGGCACATGGGCAAGACCGGCTACCACCTGGCGATGGACGCCGTCATCGACCACTACCTCGACAGCGGGGCCGCCGCACCCGCCCTCGTCGTCTTCCAGACCGACGGCGGACCGATCAACAAGCTCGCCGCGGAACGGTACCTGTGCAAGGCCGCGAAGCTCCCCCTCTTCTGGCAGTTCATCGGCTTCGGCGATCCGGACAGCCGCCAGTTCGACTTCCTGCGCAGGCTCGACGAGTTGGCGGTGCCGGGCAAGCGGGTCGTCGACAACGCCGGTTTCTTCCACGCGGGTGTGGACCCGCGGAAGGTCTCGGACGCGGAGTTGTACGACCGTCTCGTCGGCGAGTTCCCGAAGTGGCTGGTGGACGCGCGGGCGCGGGGGATCGTACGGCCCTCCTGAGCGCCTGCCGGGTCACCAGCGGCGGTCACCACCGACGACGAGGGCCCGGCACTGTGCCGGGCTGCCCCACGCGCCGCGCAGGGCGCGGGCCTTGGTGAGCCAGAGCGACAGGTCGTACTCCGCCGTGTAGCCGATCGCGCCGTGCAGCTGAAGGGCCGTCCGGGCGGTGGCGTACGCCGCCTCGCAGGCCGTGACCTTGGCGGCGGCGACGTCCTGCTCGGTCATCGTCAGGGCGGCGCCGAAGAGCAGCGGGCGTGCGAACTCCAACGCGATCTTCGCGTCTGCCAGTCGGTGCTTGACGGCCTGGAACGAGCCGACCGGGACACCGAACTGGGTGCGCTGCCTGACATGGGTGACGGTCCGGTCCAGGAGCGCGAGTCCGACACCGAGGGCCTGGGCGGCGGTGGCCAGGCGGGCCCAGGTGAGGGCCTGGGCGGAGGCGGCCGCCACGTGCGCGCCGGTGGCCAGGAGCTCCCCGCCGGGTGCCGGGGCGAAGAGCCGTCGGGCGGGGTCGAGGCAGGGGCGGGGCGGGGCCCCCGGGGCGGGGGCGAGGCGCAGTTCGGTGGGGGGAGCCGGCGCCGCCGGTCCGGGCACCTCGCTCGGGCGGGCCGGTGCGGTGGGCCCGGACACCGTCAGGCGTACGTCCGTCGTGTCCGCGTCCAGCGCGTACGGTCCCAGCGTCAGGGTCGCCGTCGCGTCGCCCGAAGCGAGCGCGGGCAGCAGGCGTTCGGCCGGACCCGGGTCGTCCAGCGCGGTGAGCAGGGCGGCCGCGGCGACGGTCTCCACCACCGGTCCCGGCACCGCGTGCCGTCCCAGCTCCACGAAAGCGACGGCGAGCTCGACGGGCCGGGGGTCCAGCCCCTTGTACGCCTCCGGTATCGCCAGCGCGAACACGCCCGCCTCTGCGACGCGCCGCCACAGCGCTCGGCCGCTCGCCGGGGCACCCCGGCTCCAGTCCCGAACCGCCGCGGGCGTGGCCGCGGCCGTCAGCATGGCGTCCAGGGAGGCGGCGAACGCCTGTTGCTCGGCGTCGAGGAGGAAACGCATCAGCGGCGTCCCTTCGGCAGGCCCAGCAGGCGCTCGGCGATGATGTCGCGCTGGATCTCGTTGGTGCCGGCGTAGATGGGGCCGGCGAGGGCGAAGACATAGCCCTCGGACCAGCCGGTGTCCGCCCATTCGCCGTCCGCGCCGAGGAGATCGAGTGCCGTCTCGTGCAGCGCGATGTCGTACTCGGACCAGAAGACCTTGTTGAGGCTGGACTCGGGGCCGGTCGACGCGCCGTCGAGGAAGCGGGCGGCGGCGGCGTAGGTGAAGAGCTGGTAGGCGCGGGCGCCGATGAGGGCGTCGGCCACGCGGTCGGCCGAGTCCTGCGGGCGGCCCCGCGCCTGCCAGAGGCCGGCCAGACGTGCGGCGCTCGCGAGGAAGCGGCCGGGGGAGCGGAGCGTCAGCCCGCGTTCGTTGCCCGCTGTCGACATGGCGACACGCCAGCCCTGGCCCGGCTCGCCGATCACGTCGTCGTCGGGCACGAACACCTCGTCCAGGAAGAGCTCCGCGAAGGCCGGCTTGCCGTCGAGACGTCCGATGGGGCGGACGGTGACGCCCTGCGCACGCAGGTCGAACATCAGGTAGGTGAGCCCCTGGTGCGGTCCGGGCGTGTCCGGGTCGCTGCGGAACAGGCCGAAGGCGCGGTCCGCGAAGGCCGCCCGCGACGACCACGTCTTCTGGCCGCTCAGCAGCCAGCCGCCGGCCGTGCGCACCGCCCTGGACCTCAGGGAGGCCAGGTCCGACCCCGCCTCGGGCTCCGACCAGGCCTGCGCCCAGATCACCTCCCCGGTCGCCATCGGGGGCAGCACGCGCGCGCGTTGCTCCCCGGTGCCGTGCTCGAAGAGGGTCGGCGCCAGCAGGCTGACGCCGTTCTGGCCGACCCGGCCGGGCGCGCCCGCCGCGTGGTACTCCTCCTCGAAGAGCAGCCAGCGGATCAGGCCGCAGTCCCGGCCGCCGTACTCCGTGGGCCAGTTGACGACCGACCAGCGATCGGCCGCGAGTTCGGCCTCCCACGCGCGGTGCGCCGCGAAACCCTCCTCGGTCTCCAGGGAGGGCAGGGGGACGGGCGGAGTATGGGCGTCCAGCCAGGCGCGGGCCTCGGCGCGGAACGCCTCGTCGGCGGGGGAGTGGGTGAGGTCCACGGAGCCGCTCTCCTTCCCTGACCTTCCCTAACAAGTGTTTGGTAGGTTAGCGTGCTGCCATGACAGACGTCGAGGCTCCGGCCTACGTCCCCGGGCACGGACTGCTCGGCGGGCGCACGGCCGTCATCACCGCGGCGGCCGGCGCGGGCATCGGCGGGGCGACCGCGCGCCGCTTCCTGGAGGAGGGAGCGCGCGTGCTGATCAGCGACGCGCACGCGCGCCGGCTCAAGGAGCACGAGGCCGAGCTGGGCCGGGACTTCCCGGGCGCGGTGACGGCCGTCCCCTGCGACGTCACCGACGAGGCACAGGTGCGTGCGCTGTTCGACGCGGCCGTACGGGAACACGGCCGGCTGGACGTCGTCGTCAACAACGCCGGTCTCGGCGGCACGTCGACGCTCGCCGACATGAGCGACGAGCAGTGGTCGAAGGTGCTGGACGTGACGCTGAACGGCACGTTCCGATGCGTCCGGGCGGCGTTGCGGCGCTTCCGGGACGGCGGCGCCGGCGGTGTGATCGTCAACAACGCCTCCGTCGTCGGCTGGCGCGCCCAGCCCGGGCAGGCGCACTACGCGGCCGCGAAGGCGGGCGTCATGGCGCTGACCCGGTGCGCGGCGATGGAGGCCGCCGAGTACGGGGTGCGGATCAACGCCGTGTCGCCGAGCCTCGCCATGCACCCGCACCTCGTGAAGGTGACGACCCCAGCGCTGCTGGCGGAACTGACCACGCGCGAGGCCTTCGGACGGTACGCCCAGCCGTGGGAGGTGGCCAACGTGATCGTCTTCCTGGCGTCGGACTACTCCTCGTACATGACGGGAGAAGTGGTGTCCGTCAGCGGCCAGCACGCCTAGGACCACAATGGATCCGTGTCTACGAAGAAGAAGCCCCAGGTGACCGCCGCTCCGGCGCGCCGCCGCGAACTCCTCGAAACCGCCGCCGAGGTCTTCGCCGACCAGGGCTACAACGCCACCACCGTGCGCAAGATCGCGGACCACGCGGGCATGCTCGCGGGCAGCCTCTACTACCACTTCGACTCCAAGGAGTCGATGCTCGAGGAGATCCTGCGGACCTTCCTCGACGAGCTCTGGGACGGCTACGACAGCGTCCTCGACGGCGGGCTCGGGCCACGCGAGACCCTCGAAGCGCTGGTCACCGAGTCGTTCCGGGAGATCGACCGGCACCGTGCCGCCGTCGCGATCTACCAGAAGGAGAGCAAGCAGCTGGTCGCGCAGGAGCGATTCGCGTTCCTCGCCGAGTCGCAGCGCAAGTTCGAGAAGGCGTGGCTGTCCACGCTGGAGCGCGGGGTCGCCGCCGCGGTGTTCCGGGCCGACCTCGACGTCCGGCTCACCTACCGGTTCGTGCGCGACACGGTGTGGGTCGCCGCGTCCTGGTACCGGCCCGGCGGACAGCACAGCCCGGAGGAGATCGCCCGGCAGTACCTGTCGATGGTGCTGGACGGGATCGCCGTACGCGAATAGCCCTTTCAAGTACCCCTTACGTGAGGGAGTTGCCATGGCCGAGGCCTACATCGTCGAAGCGGTCCGTACGCCCGTCGGGCGGCGCGGGGGAGGGCTGAGCGGGGTCCACCCGGCCGACCTGGGCGCCCACGTGCTCAGGGAACTGGTCGTGCGGGCCGGGGTGGATCCGGCCGCCGTCGAGGACGTCGTCTTCGGCTGCCTCGACGCCGTGGGACCGCAGGCCGGGGACATCGCGCGGACCTGCTGGCTGGCGGCCGGGCTGCCGGAGGAGGTGCCCGGCGTGACGGTGGACCGGCAGTGCGGCTCCTCCCAGCAGGCCGTGCACTTCGCGGCGCAGGGCGTGCTGTCCGGGACGCAGGACCTGGTCGTGGCCGGGGGTGTGCAGAACATGTCGCAGATCCCGATCGCCTTCGCGACCCGGCAGGCGGCCGAGCCCCTGGGGTTCCACGAGGGCCCGTTCGCGGGCAGCGAGGGCTGGCGGGCGCGGTACGGAGACCGGGCGGTGAACCAGTTCGCCGGCGCCGAGATGATCGCCGCCAAGTGGGGCATCGGCAGGCAGGACCAGGAGGAGTTCGCGCTCCGCTCCCACCGGCGGGCGCTGCGGGCCATCGACGAGGGGCGCTTCGAGCGGGAGATCGTGGCCCACGGTCAGGTCGCCGTCGACGAGGGTCCGCGCCGGGACACCTCCCTGGAGAAGATGGCCGCTCTGAAACCGGTCATCGGCGGCGGCACCGTCACCGCGGCCTGCTCCTCGCAGGTCTCCGACGGGGCGGCCGCCATGCTGCTGGCCTCGGAGCGGGCGGTGCGGGAGCACGGATTGCGGCCCCGCGCGCGCGTGCACCATCTCTCCGTGCGCGGCGAGGACCCCATCCGGATGCTGACCGCCCCGATCCCGGCCACCGCCCACGCCCTGAAGAAGACGGGCCTGTCCCTCGACGACATCGACCTCGTCGAGATCAACGAGGCCTTCGCCCCGGTCGTCCTGGCGTGGCTGAAGGAGACCGGCGCGGACCCGGAGAAGGTGAACGTCAACGGGGGCGCGATCGCCCTGGGCCACCCCCTGGGCGCCACCGGCGTGAAGCTCATGACGACCCTGCTGCACGAACTGGAGCGCACCGGCGGCCGGTTCGGGCTCCAGACGATGTGCGAGGGCGGCGGCCAGGCGAACGTGACGATCATCGAGCGGGTCTGAGCGCTCCGAGCGTCTTCAGGGTCCCTTCCGCCTCGGCCACGATCCGCTCCACCAGCTCCGCGCACGACGGCAGGTCGCCGATCACCCCGGCGACCTGCCCGGAGGCCATCACCCCGAGGTCCGTACGCCCGTCCACCATCGCCGACCTCAGCAGCATCGGCGTGTTCGCGGCGAGCAGGACCTGGCTCCAGGTCAGGTCCCTGCCGTGCCTCATGGCGAGCCCGTCGCGGACCAGCTGCCGCCAGGTCAGCCCGGACAGCCCGCGGAAGCCGGCCGCTGCCCGTACCGCCCGGAACAGGGCACCGGCGCGGCCCGCGCGCTCCAGGGCGGCGACCAGTTCCGTACGGAGCATGCGGTGCGGCAGGCCGTCGACCGCCCGGGTCACCGTCACGTCCCGCACCGTCGCCGCCAGGTACCGCGCCTTCACCGCGTCCGGCACCGTCGAGTCCGAGGTGAGCAGGAACCGCGTGCCCATGGCCACCCCGGCCGCCCCGTAGGCGAGCGCGGCGACCAGACCCCGTCCGTCGTGGAAACCGCCCGCGGCCACCACCGGTATCGACACCGCGTCCACCACCTGCGGCAGCAGGACGGTCGTCGCCACCTCGCCGGTGTGCCCGCCGCCCTCACCGCCCTGCACGATCACCGCGTCCGCGCCCCATGCCGCGACCTTCTCGGCATGACGCCGGGCACCCACGGAGGGGATGACCACGATGCCGGCCTCCTTGAGCTCGGCGATCAGCGCCGGGGAGGGCGCGAGGGCGAAGGAGGCGACCCGCACGCCCTCCTCGATCATGATCCGCACCCGGTCGCCGGCGTCCGAGGCGTCCGCCCGCAGATTGACGCCGAAGGGAGCGTCCGTACGGGACCCGACCTCGCGGATCGCCTCCCGCAGCCGGTCCGGGGTCATGGTGGCGGAGGCCAGGATGCCCAGCGCGCCCGCGTTCGCCGTCGCCGAGACCAGCCGCGGGCCCGCCACCCAGCCCATTCCGGTCTGCACGATCGGGTGCCGGACGCCGGTGAGCCGGGTGAACGCGGTCTCCATCAGGCCCCGACCTCCCGCAGGCGGGCGCCGACCGGGTCGAGCACCTCGCGGATCAACTCCAGCTCCTGAGGCGTCGGTTCACGGGTGTACGGCACCTCGTCCGGGACGGCCAGCTCGAAGCCGGTCGCCTCGCGGACCTGCTCCACGGTGACGCCCGGGTGCAGCGAGGCCAGGCGCATCGCGTGGTCGGGGGTGGCGAAGTCGAGGACGCCCAGGTCGGTGACGACTCTGGGGACGCGGTGGTGGCGGGCGCCCGCCGCCCGGTCGTAGCCGACCCCGCACACCATGTCGACCTTCTCGACGAAGACCCGCCGGGAGTGCCGAGGGACCCAGTAACTCGTCGGGTTGTTCAGTGTGTTGACCGGCGCGCCGCGCACGCCGAGCAACTGTCTCCTGGGCTTCGACCAGTCGCCGATGCACGAGATGTTCTGGTTGCCGTACCGGTCGATCTGGCTGGCACCCATCATCACGTGCCGCCGCCCGCCGGTGACCAGGGCGAGGTGCTGCCGGTACGGCAGCCAGCCCTCGACGGTGCCGTCCGGGCCGACGAGCATCGCCTCGCCGTCGGTCAGCAGCAGGTCGGGCGCGAAGGTGTGCCGGGCCAGACGGGCCCCGATCGACGGGATCAGCCCCATGGGACTGGCCAGGATCTCACCGGCGCCCCGCCAGGCCTCGGCGCAGGCGATCACGCAGTACTCGGCGCGGGTGACGGTCATGACCGCTCCTCGGACCAGGCCCGTACGGCCGACTGGTACCTCTGCTCGTCCCCGTCGAGGAACCGCCCGGCGAAGTCCGCCCAGGGCGTGGTCGCGTACTGCCGCTGGAAGTCCTCGTCCCGGCCGTAGTCCGGGGCGCAGGAGGTGAAGTGCGCGCCGCCCGGGGCCTCGACGACCCCCGTGACCGTGTGACGTTTGATCAGCAGGGTCTGCGGCGGAGCCTCCTTGGTCAGCTCGGCCGTGTCCACGATCCGCTCGCAGGAGAGGTACGCGGTGTCCGCCGCCTCGCAGAACAGGTCGTCGAAGTACGGGTCGGGGCCGAGACACTGACCGTTGCCCTGCCGGTCCGCGCGCCCCAGGTGGACCAGCGCGGCATCCATCCGCAGGGCCGGCACGGCCACGAACGTCTCCCCGTCGTCGTAGGGCGAGGTCACCGTCCGCAGGCCGGGGTTGACCCGCATGACGTCCGAACCGATCCCGGCCCGCACCGGCAGGAACGGCAGCCGGTTGGCGGCCGCGTGCAGCCCCCACATGAACATCGCCTCGTCGATCTCCGTCAGCTCGAAGGCGCCGCTCTCCCGGGCCGCCCGGTAGTGCGGTTCGAGCGGGATCGAGTCGAGGGTGACGAAGGCGGTGACCAGTCTGCGGACGCGACCGGCCGCGGCGAGCATTCCGACGTCCGGGCCGCCGTACGAGACGAGCGTGAGGTCCCTGATCTCCGACCGGAGCAGGGCTCTGACCAGCGCCATCGGCTTGCGGCGGGAACCCCAGCCGCCGATGCCGAGGGTCATGCCGCTCTCCAGCCGCGAGACGACCTCCTCGGCGGTCATCGTCTTGTCGCTCACCCACGCCCCTCCTCGCCCTTGTTCCCGAAGGTGCCGCGGACACGGTCCGCCACCCCGCTGACGCTCGCCTCGAAGGTGAAGCCCTGCTCGAAGCGGTAGCTGCGGCGCACGTCGACCGGGTCGATGCCGTTGATGGCCGCCTTGGCCAGCCGGATCAGCTCGCCGTCCTTGGCGGCGATCTCGCCGGCCAACCGCAGGGCGGCCGTGTGCAGTTCGGCGCGCGGCACCACCTGCCACACCGACCCGTGCGCGTGCAGCTCGGCGGCGGTGGCCCGGCGCGAGGTGTAGTACAGCGCGCGCATCAGGTGCTGCGGGACCAGCCGCGCCAGATGTGTCGCGGCGCCCAGCGCACCCCGGTCCAGCTCGGGCAGCCCGAAGGTGGCGTCCTCGCTCGCCACGATCACGTCCGCGTTGCCCACCAGGCCGACGCCGCCGCCCAGACAGAAGCCCTGCACCGCCGCGACCACCGGCACCTCGCACTCGTACACCGCGGCGAAGGCCTCGAAGCAGCCCCGGTTGGCGCCGACCAGCGCCTGCCGCCCGTGCGCCTGTATCTCCTTGACGTCCACGCCCGCGTTGAACCCCCGCCCCCGGGCGATGAGCACCACGCACCGGACCCCGGTGTCCCGGCCGGCGGCGCGCACGGCGTCGGCGAGCGCGAACCAGCCGTCCACCGGCAGGGCGTTCACCGGCGGGAAGTCGACCGTGACGACGGAAATCCCCTTTTCCGGAGAGGAGGTGGAGACACCCATGGGCGCATCAGCTACCTTTCCACCAAACGTTTGTTAGGTTCGAGGTCGAAGCTAGCAGCGAATGGATCCGGGTGGGAGGGCCTGTGGACAACGGCGTCGGTCTGCGGGGGAAGGCCGTGGTCGTCACGGGCGGGACGCGCGGGGTCGGAGCGGGGATCGCGGCGGCGTTCGTCCGCGCCGGCGCCGAGGTCGTCGTCTGCGCGCGGCGCCCACCCGAAAAGCCCGTCGAGGGAGCCGTGTTCGCGCCGCTCGACCTGCGGGACCCGCAGGCCGTGCGCGGGTTCTTCGAAGCTCTGGCCCGGGTCGACGTCCTGGTCAACAACGCAGGCGGCACGCCCTACCGGCTGCTGGCTCAGTCGGAGGCCGAGCGGCACGCGCGCGTCCTCGAACTCAACCTCACCGCCCCGCTGACCGCCACCCTCGCCGCGTACGACCGGCTGCGCCGGGCCAGAGGCTCCGTCGTGATGATCGGCAGCGTCAGCGGTACCCGGCCCTCGCCCGGCGCGGCGGCGTACGGCGCGGCCAAGGCCGGCCTGGAGAACCTGGCCCGTTCGATGGCTGTCGAGTGGGCCCCCGACATCCGGGTCAACACCCTCGTCCTCGGCATGGTCCGCACCGAGCTGTCCGCCCTGCACTACGGCGGCGAGGACGGCGTCGAGGCCGTCTCCCGCACCGTCCCGGCGGGCCGCCTGGCGGACCCGGTGGAGGTGGGCGAGGCCGCGGTCTTCCTCGCCTCGGACGCCGCGGCCTACATCAGCGGGGCCTCGCTGCTCGTCCACGGCGGCGGGGAGCGGCCCGCCTATCTCGACGCCGCGACCGTCAACAAGGAGGAGTGAGATGAGAGGACCGTTGCTGTGCGAGGGGCGTGTCGTGGTCGTCACCGGCGCCGGCCGAGGGCTGGGCCGGGCGCACGCGCTCGCCTGTGCGGCCGAGGGCGCCCGGGTCGTCGTCAACGACCTCGGCGTCGGCCTGGACGGCACGCCGGACGACGACGGTCCGGCCGCGCGGGTGGCACGGGAGATCCGCGCGGCGGGCGGCGACGCGGTCGCGCACGGCGGTGACATCGCGACGACCGAGGGTGCCGCGTCCCTGGTACGCACAGCCCTGGACACCTACGGCCGTCTGGACACCCTCGTCAACAACGCGGGCTTCCTGCGCGACCGCATGCTCGTCAACCTCGACGAGGACGACTGGGACGCGGTCGTACGGGTCCACCTCAAGGGCCACTTCCTGCCCCTCAAGCACGCGGCCGCGCACTGGCGGGCGGAGGCGAAGGCCGGCCGCAGGCCCGAGGCGCGGGTCGTCAACACCAGCAGCGGGGCGGGTCTGTCGGGCTCCGTCGGGCAGGGCAACTACAGCGCCGCGAAGGCCGGGATCATCGCGTTGACACTGGTCGCGGCCGCCGAGCTGGGACGCTACGGCGTCCAGGTCAACGCGATCGCGCCCGCCGCCCGCACCCGGATGACGGAGGAGACCTTCGCACGGACGATGGCGGCGCCCGCGGAGGGCTTCGACGCGATGGCGCCGGAGAACGTGTCGCCGCTGGTGGTGTGGCTCGGCTCGGCCGCCGGCGCGGGCGTCACCGGGCGGGTCTTCGAGGCCGAGGGCGGCCGGATCACCGTCATGGAGGGCTGGCGGCCGGGCCCGAGCACCGACAAGGGCGCCCGCTGGACGCCGGCCGAGGCGGGCGTGGCCACACTGAACCTGCTGGCGCAGGCGGAGGCTCCGGCGGCGGTGTACGGGGCGGTGGGATGAGGGCTGGGCGCGCTGCTGCCGGCGGGATGGGCGGCACTCTCCTCCGCACGGCGACGGCGTCGCGCGCGGAGGAGAGTGCCTCCGGCCGGGTGCCGCCGTGTGCCTCCGGCCGGGTTCCGCCGTGTGCCTCCGGCCGGGTTCCGCCGTGTGCCTCCGGCCGGGTTCCGCCGTGTGCCTCCGGCCGGGTTCCGCCGGCCGGATGTCGTCGGTCAGGCGTCGCGGTCAGGCGTCGTCGGCTAGGTGTCGCACTCCAGCACGGTCCTGCACAGCGAACACCGGGCCCGCATCCGGCCCCGCACCGGCACCCGGATCCGCTGGTGACAGGTCGGGCAGGGGAAGGAGACGCGCAGGCTGCCGCCGCTGTCGGGGGAGAAGGTGTACGGCACGCCGGGCTGGGGGCCGGGCGCGTGGCGCCGGTCGCGGGCGTAGCGGCGCCGTCCCGCCCAGCCCGCCGCCGTCAGCGGGGGCTGCTGTTCGTCCTGGCGGGCCCGGGCCATGCCCTTGGCGTACGCCGTGTAGGCCTGCGGGCTGGTGAACCACACCGACGGGTCCTCGCCGAAGACCAGGGCGCGCTTGGCGAGGACGTAGCCGAACTCCTCCGGGGTGAGGTAGCCGAGCTTCTGCGAGGACGCCGCGTCCTCCCGGTAGGCGTCCAGGAGCAGCCAGCCGGCGCCGAGGTACGTCGTCGCGGTGTCGGTGAGGATCTCGTTCTCCCGGGTGCCGGGGAAGGAGAGGTCCAGCCGGTGCAGGTAGACGTGCATCACCTCGTGGGCGAGGGCCGCGCCGATGTCCCGGCGGTGGGTGCGGAAGCGGTCGTTCAGCTCGACGAAGTACTCGGGTCCGGCGGTCAGTTCGACGTTCGCCGCGTGGGTCATCTCGCGGAAGCTCACGACCAGCCGGGCGTCCGGAAGCCGGTAGTGCCGCACCAGCTCACGGGCCACCCGCTGCGCCCCCAGATACAGGTCGTCCGTGTCGCAGAACGCGACGTCGGCGGGGGCCACGCTGGTCGCGAAGGTCTGCACGGTGTCGTAGGACAGCCGCCTGTACAGCGCGGTGACGGCGGCCCGCACCGTCTCCAGATGTGGATAGCCGTGCTCGACCGGTCCGTCGTTCGCCACGCCCGCACCCCCAGGAGGCCGTGAAACCCGACTCCACTCTACGGTGACGCGGATCGATCTTCGCCGGGCGCCGGCGCCGGTACGGGCCGGAGCGCGGGCGGGGACGCCGACCCCTGCTCGAACTCCAGTACCCATACCTCGTTGGTCCCGTCCCGCAGCACCGGCCCGGGCACATACAGCGACCGCTGTGGGCCCGCCGACCAGTAACGGCCCAGGTTGAACCCGTTGATCCACACGAAGCCACGGGTCCGGCCGGGCAGCTCCAGACAGGCGTCCCCGGGGCCGTGGACCGTGACCGTGCCCCGGTACAGGCCGGGGGAGCCATCGCCGGGCGGGTCCTGGAAGGCGATGCCCTCGACGTCGTCCAGCGCGTCCAGACGCAGCCCACGCGCGCGTACGCCGTGCAGGAACTGCCGCTCGTGCAGCAGGCCCCCGGTGATCCCCTTGGGCTCGCCGGTCCGCGGTCCGTAGTTGACCCTCCCCAGGGACTCCACCCACAGCTCCACGCGCGCGTGCCCCGCGACGGGCTCCCCGAGACGGTCGTCGTCCTCGGTGAGCACCCCGGCCCGCTCCCCGTCGACGTACACCACCGCCAGGTCCCGCAGCCCGCGCACGGTCAGCGGGTAGGGGCGGCGCGGCCCCGGCACCGTCACCTCGTAACGCACCACCCCCCTGTCGACGCCCAGCTCCTCGAAGGTCGGCGGCATGGGACACGTGACCTCGGGGCCCCCGCGGGCCTCCAGCACCGCTGCCAGGGGCGCGAAGCCGTCCAGGCGGACCTCGGCCCGATCGCCCAACGGCGCGGGCGGGGGCGGCGGCTGGGGTAACGGTCCCTCGGCGTACCCGGCGAGGACCTCGCGCAGCCGCCAGAACTTCCTCGTGGGGCGGCCGTACTCGTCGACGGGCGCGTCATAGTCGTAGGACGTCACATCCGGCTCCAGCGGACCGTCGTGCATCTCACCGCCGCCCCGGTTGGCGCCCGCCCAGCCCGCGAAACTGGTCCCGCCGTGCGCCATGTACAGATTGACCGACGCCCCGCACTCCAGGATCTCCCGCAGCGTCGCCGCGGCCTCCTCGGCGTCGCGCACGACGTGCCCGCCACCCCAGTGGTCGAACCAGCCGCACCACAACTCCATGCACATCAGCGGCCCGCCGGGCCGGTGCCGGCGCAGCGACGCGAACGCCTCGCGCGCGTGGGAGCCGAAGTTCACCGTGGCGAGCACGCCGGGAAGCGAACCGCCGGTGAGCATGTGGTCCTCCGGGCCGTCCGAGGTGCACAGCGGGACCGTGACGCCCAGCGACCTCAGCAGTTCGGCGAGGCGGGCCGGATACCGCGCGTCCGAGCCGTAGCTGCCGTACTCGTTCTCGACCTGCACCATGACCACCGGACCGCCGCGGTCGGCCTGCCGGGACACCACCTCGGGCAGCAGCCGGCGAAACCAGTCCTCCACAGGCCGCAGGAAACGCTCGTCACGCGTGCGCGTGTGCCCCGTCAGCCAGTGCGGCAGCCCGCCGTTGTCCCACTCGGCACAGATGTACGGCCCCGGCCGCACGATCGCCCACAACCCCGCCTCCCGCGCCGCGTCCAGGAACCGGCCCGGCGCCGCCACGTCCCGGAACTCGCCCGGCCTCGGCTCGTGCAGGTTCCACGGCACGTACGTCTCCACGCAGTTGAGGCCCATCGCCCGCAACATCGCCAGCCGGTGCCCCCACTGCGCCTCGTGCACCCGGAAGTAGTGCAGCGCACCGGACAGCAGCCGCACCGGCCGCCCGTCCAGCAGGAAGTCCGTGTCCCCCACCGTGAACTCGCCCATACCCCGCACCCTCACCCCTGGCGTCGATCACGTCCATGGACAAAGATCGGCGCTGCTTGGACACAACGACGACCGCCGGGAGGGACGCGGATGTACCACACCTGGATGCGGTTCTTCACGCCCGGCCCCGCCCACCACCGGCTCGGCGTCGTCTGCCTCGGCGTCGGCCTCCAGTACGGCGCCCTGCCCACCGTCGGCCCCCGAACCCTCGACCACCACGTCGCCGTCGTCATCAGCGCCGGCTCCGGCTGGTACCTCGCCCCCGACGGACGCCGCATGACCGTGACCGCACCCGCCCTGCTGTGGCTCACCCCCGGCGTCCCCCACCACTACGCGCCGGACCCCGACGCCGGCTGGGACGAGGGATTCGTCGACTTCACCGGCCCCGCCACCGCCACCTACACCGAACTCGGCTACATCGAACCCGACCGCCCCGTCGTCCCCCTGTCCGACGCCACCGGCCCGCGAGCCGTCATCACCCGCATGACCCGCGCGGCCCGCCGCGACAACCCCCTCCTGGAGGTGGAGACCGGCGCCGCCGTCCACGAACTCCTCGTCGCCCTGCGCCGCGCCCGCGCCGACCTCGCCCCCGACGGCGACCAGGTCCTCAAGGCCCTCGCCCGCGACGCCTGCAGACCGCTGTCGGTCGCCGACCACGCCGCCCGGCACGGCATGACCACCGCCGAACTGCGCACCGCCGTCCGCCGCGGCGCCGGCTGCAGCCCCAAGGACTACCTCCTCGGCATCCGCCTCGGCCACGCCAAGGAACTCCTCGCCACCACCACCCTGCCCGTCGCCGCCGTCGCCCGCCGCGTCGGCTACGACGACCCGGCCTACTTCTCCCGCCTGTTCACCCGCCGCGTCGGCACCGCACCCGTCCGCTTCCGCGCCCAGCAGAGCCGCACGGTCCCCGGCGGCTGGAGCAACCGGATCCCGGACCCCGCGGATCCACCTGTCATCGAGCGCCCGGCCGCCCCGTAATGTGGTCGCCCATGACCACCAGCAACACCCCCACCGGAGACGTCGACCCGGCTGTCCGCGCGGAACTCGCCCGGCTGCGCGACAGCATCGACAACATCGACGCCGCCGTCGTCCACATGCTCGCCGAACGCTTCAAGTGCACCCAGCAGGTCGGCCACCTCAAGGCCAGGCACCAGCTGCCGCCCGCCGACGCCGCCCGCGAGGCCCGGCAGATCGAGCGCCTGCGCACCCTCGCCGAGAACGCCAAGCTCGACCCCGCCTTCGCCGAGAAGTTCCTCAACTTCATCATCGCCGAAGTGATCAGGCACCACGAGCGCATCGCCGAGGACGCGGTCAACGGTTCTACGCCCATGGCGAATTGACCTCCTCCCCGGCCCCCGGGGACGTGACACCGGGGCCGGGGAGCGGCATGCTGCGCTGTGCACTCCTTGTCAGCTGACGAGCACACCGCGTCAGCTCCTCGGGCATAAGCTGGGTTGCCCACGAGGGAGGGACGTCGGGCCATGCCGTCGGATGCCAGGATCCTCATCGTCGACGACCACGAGGACACGCTGTACGCCCTGGAGAGCGCCCTGGCCCCGCTGGGCTACCGGCTGGCCCGCGCCACCAGCGGCGACGAAGCCCTCAAACAGGTCCTGCGCGGCCGGGTCGGACTCCTCCTGCTCGACGTGCGCATGCCCGGCGTCAGCGGCCTCGACGTGGTCCGCTACATGCGGCGCCTGGAACAGACCCAGCACATTCCCGTCATCCTGCTCACCGGTTTCGGCGCCGACCACGAACTGACCTCCACCGCCTTCGGACTGGGCGTCGCCGACCTCGTCATGAAACCCATCGACCCCTGGGCACTGCGCACCAAGGTCCGCTACCTCTTCGACACCCACCAGCGCCACCTCGCCCTCGCCCACGAGGTCCGCGAATTACGCGCCCTGGTCAAGGGCCACGCCGACGCCGGGGAACACCCCGCCCGCCCCGCCCTGCCCCACCCGGACACCCGCGTGCCCGTCCAGCGCGGACAGGGGGCGCACACCGGGGAGCTCGAACAGGACCGGACATAGGCCGCGTACCGATCCGCCTCTGTGCCATGCCGACGGCATCAGGCAGCATGTCGTTCATGTCCGTACTGACGCGCGACGAAGCGCAGACCCGTGCCCGGCTCCTCGACGTCCACCGCTACACCATCGACCTGGACCTGACCACCGGGGACGACACCTTCGACTCCCGCACCGTCATCAGGTTCACCGTCCGCGCGGACCAGGACGACACGGACACGTTCTTCGAGGTCAAGCCCGCCGAACTGCGCTCCGTCACCCTCGACGGGCAGCCCCTCGACCCGGAGACCCTGGACGAGAACAGGCTGCCCCTGAAGAACCTCGCCCCCGGCGAACACGAACTGCGCGTCGACGCCGCCATGCGCTACTCCCGCACCGGCGAGGGCATGCACCGCTTCACCGACCCCACCGACGGTGAGACCTACCTCTACACCCAGCTGTTCATGGACGACGTCCAACGCGTCTTCGCCGCCTTCGACCAGCCCGACCTCAAGGCCGTCTTCGACCTGTCCGTCCAGGCCCCCGAAGGCTGGAGCGTCCTCGCCAACGGCATCACCGAACACCTCGGCGACGGCCGCTGGAAAGCCGCCACCACCCCCCTGATCTCCACCTACCTCGTCGCCGTCGCCGCCGGCCCCTGGCACTCCGTCCGCACCGAACACCGCGGCCTGCCCTTCGGCATCCACTGCCGCCGCTCCCTCGCCCCGTACCTGGACGTGGACACCGACGAGCTCTTCGAGATCACCCGGCAGTGCTACGACCGCTACCACGAGAAGTTCGAGGAGCCCTACCCCTTCGACTCCTACGACCAGGCGTTCGTCCCCGAGTTCAACGCCGGCGCCATGGAGAACCCCGGCCTGGTCACCTTCCGCGACGACTTCGTCTACCGCTCCGCCGTCACCGACACCGAACGCCAGACCCGCGCCATGGTCATCGCCCACGAGATGGCCCACATGTGGTTCGGCGACCTCGTCACCCTGCGCTGGTGGGACGACATCTGGCTCAACGAGTCCTTCGCCGAGTACATGGGCTACCAGACCCTCACCGAGGCCACCCGCTTCACCGACACCTGGACCGAGTTCGGTGTGGCCCGCAAGGCCTGGGGCTACGACGCCGACCAGCGCCCCTCCACCCACCCCGTCGCCCCCGACCCCGACGCCGTCCCCGACACCGCGTCCGCCCTGCTCAACTTCGACGGCATCTCCTACGCCAAGGGCGCCTCCGCGCTGCGCCAGCTGGTGACCTGGCTCGGCGAGAAGGACTTCCTCGCCGGCATCAACACCCACTTCGCCCGCCACCGGTTCGCCAACGCCACCCTCGCCGACTTCATCGACTCCCTCGCCTCGGGCACCGACCGCGACGTCCACGCCTGGGCCGACGCCTGGCTGCGCACCACCGGCGTCGACACCCTCACCCCCACCGTCGCCCCCGGCGACGACGGCACCTGCACCCTCACCGTCGGCCACGCCGGCAGCCGCCCCCACCGCATCGCCGTCGGCCTCTACGACCAGGACGTCGCCGACGAGGGCCGCCACCTAGTCCTGCGCGAACGCCTCGACCTCGACGTCCCGCACCCCACCCCCCACCCCATCGGCAAGCGCCCCGCCCTGCTCCTCCTCAACGACGGCGACCTCACCTACGCCAAGGTCCGCTTCGACCCGCGCTCCTTCGACACCGTCCAGGCAGCCCTCTCCGGCCTGCCCGACCCCCTCAGTCGCGCGGTCGTCTGGAACGCCCTCAGGGACGCCGTCCGCGACGGCGAACTGCCCGCCGCCGCCTACCTGGAGGCCGCCCGCACCCACCTCCCGCGGGAGACCGACCTCGCGATCGTGCAGGGCGTCCTCGCCTTCGCCGTCGGCCAGATCACCGACCGCTACCTCACCCCCGAGGAGCGGCCCGACGCCCTCGCCACCCTCAACGCCCTGTGCCGCGACCTCATCCGCCGCACCGAGGACGGCGACCACCCCGGCCTGCGCCTCATCGCCGTACGTCACCACATCGACGTCGCCGCCCACCCCGACACCATCGCCGCCTGGCTCGCCGACGGCACCGTGCCCGGCGGCCCGGAACTCGACCCCGAGCTGCGCTGGCGCGTCCTCGCCCGGCTCGCCGTGCTCGGCGCCACCGACGAGGCCGCCATCGCCGCCGAACTGGAGCGCGACCCCAGCGCCAGCGGCCAGGAGGGCGCCGCCCGCTGCCGGGCCGCCCTGCCCGACCCGGAGGCCAAGCAGCGGGCCTGGGAGGCGATGTTCACCGACGACACCCTCTCCAACTACCTCTTCACCGCCACCGCCCAGGGCTTCTGGCAGCCCGAACAGGCCGACCTGGTACGGCAGTACGTGCCGCGCTTCTTCCAGGACGCCGTCCCCCTCGCCGCCCGCCGCGGCCCTGCCATCGCCGAGGCCGCCGGCCGCTGGGCCTTCCCGGCCTACGCCGTCGACGAGGAGACGCTCCGCCTGGGTGAACAGTGCCTGGGCGAGGGCGAGCCGATCCCCGCGCTGCGACGCAAGCTGGCCGACCAACTGGACGACCTGGGACGGGCTTTGCGGGTCAGGGGAGCGTAACGCGGCACTCAGGGCACTTAGGGCACTCAGGGTGTTCCGGTAGCTCTGCATGTTCCGGGGCGCGGCCGAGGTCTTCCTCCGGCCGCGCTCCGACATGTTTTCCCCGTACGGACGTACCCTCTTTCGGGTTCTGTTTCCCGGGCTTTTCGGGCGTGGCGGCGCATCCACGTACAAGCTGGAACTCCCTCTGCCCGGCTTTCCCGAGGACCGCCCATGAGCACGCCGCGCCTCGCCTCCGGCCCCGAAGGCCCCGACGCCCTGCGGCCGTTGCTCGACACCGTGCTCGACGCACTCCGCACCGGCACCGCCTCCCGCGGCGGCCCGCTGCCCACCGGCGGCCCCGACGCCGTAGCCGCCCGCCTGCGGGACACCGTCGGGGACGTACTGCCCGACCAGGGCGACCCGGACGCCCTACGACTCCTCGTCCACGCACTCGCCGAAGGCGCCGCCGACCCCGCCCACCCGCTGTGCGCAGGCCACCTGCACTGCCCGCCCCTCGCCGTCGCCACGGCCGCCGACCTCGCCGTCAGCGCCCTCAACCCGTCCCTGGACTCCTGGGACCAGGCACCCGCGGCCTCAGAACTGGAAACCCGGGTGACACGGACGCTCGCCGCGCAGGTCTACCCGACCGGCACCCCCGACGCCCTCGTCACCACCGGCGGCACCGAAGCCAACCAACTCGCCCTCCTCCTCGCCCGCGAGACCCGCGGCGCCGGTGTCCGGCTCGTCCACGCGGCCAACGCCCACCACTCGCTCACCCGCGCCGCATGGCTGCTCGGCCTGCCCGACCCCGTCGCCGTCCCCGCACCCGCCGGCACGCTCGACCCCGCCGCACTCGACGAAGCCCTCCACACCCTGCCCGGCCCCCACCTGGTCGCCGCCACCGCAGGCACCACCGACGCCGGCCTCATCGACCCGCTCCCCGAGATCGCCGCCCTCTGCCACGCCCACCACGCCCGCCTGCACATCGACGCCGCCTACGGCGGAGGCCTCCTCTTCAGCGACACCCACCGCCCGAAGCTCACCGGCCTGGACGCCGCCGACACCGTCACCCTCGACCTGCACAAACTCGGCTGGCAGCCCGTCGCCGCCGGCCTCCTCGCCGTCCGCCACACCCACGACCTCACCGCCCTCGACCAGCGCGCCGACTACCTCAACGCCGACGACGACACCCAGGCAGGCCTGCCCGACCTCCTCGGCCGATCCCTGCGCACCACCCGCCGCCCCGACATCCTCAAGATCGCCGCCACCCTGACAACCCTCGGCCGCACCGGCCTCGGCACTCTCGTCGACCAGGTCTGCGCCCACGCCCACACCCTCGCCGAACTCGTCGACGCCCACCCCACCCTCGAACTCCACGACCGGCCCACCATCAGCACGGTCCTGTTCCGCCCCGTACACGCCACCGACGACACCGTCGCCGCCGTGCGCCGCACACTCCTCACCCACGGCCGAGCCGTCCTCGGCCGGGCCCGCGCCGACGGCCGGCTCTGGCTCAAGGCCACCCTCCTCAACCCCCACATCCGGCCCGACGACCTGGCCGGGCTCCTGAAACTCGTGGAAGGAACCACACCCCGATGAGCCCGACGCCCCACCCCCCACACCACGAGCCCGACGCACCCCGCGACCTCGTCGGCATCGGCATCGGCCCCTTCAACCTCTCCCTCGCCGCCCTCGCCCACCCCCTCGCCGAACTCGACACCGTCTTCTACGAACAGCGCCCCGCCTTCGACTGGCACCCCGGCCTGCTCATCGAAGGCGCCACCATCCAAGTCCCCTTCCTCGCCGACCTGGTGACCCTCGCCGACCCCGCCAGCCCCTGGACCTTCCTCAACTACCTCAAGGCCCGCGAGAGACTCTTCCCCTTCTACTTCGCCGAGCGCTTCCACATCCAACGCGCCGAATACGACGCCTACTGCCGCTGGGTGTCCGAGAACCTCCCCGGACTCCACTTCGGCCACCAGGTCGACGCCGTCCGCTGGAACCCCGAACGCGACCTCTTCGAAGTCGACTTCACCCAACTCGACGCGGACGGCGAAGCCGAGGCCCTCGGCCGCACCCACACCCGGAACATCGTCCTGGGCATCGGCTCCGAACCCTACGTACCGAACCCGCTCAGACCCCTCGTCGACGCCCCCACCGTGCCCGTCATCCACGCCGCCGACTACCTCGACCACCGCGACACCTTCCTCACCGCGGACCACGTCACCGTCATCGGCTCCGGACAGTCCGGTGCGGAGATCTTCCTCGACCTGCTACGCAACCGCCCCGCGGGCCGCGAGAAACTCCACTGGCTCGGCCGCACCGAGGCCTTCGCCCCCATGGAGTACTCCAAGCTCGGCCTCGAACACTTCACCCCCGACTACACCCGCTACTTCCACGCCCTCACCGAAGGCGTCCGCGACCACCTCGTCACCACCCAGTGGCAACTCCACAAAGGCATCGACGCCGCCACCATCGCCGCCATCCACGACGAGCTCTACCGCCGCACCCAGCACGGCGGCTGGCCCGACGCCGTCCTCACCCCCGGCGTCCGCGTCCGCACCGCCGGACGCATCGCCACCACCAAGGTCGAACTCCACCTCGAACACATCCAGCAGAACAGCCGCTCCCGACTCACCACCGACGCCGTCGTCCTCGCCACCGGCTACCGCGAACGCCCCCTCGACCGCATCCTCGCCGGCCTCGACCCCTACCTGCGCCGCGACAGCCGCGACCGCCCCCGCGTCGACGACCACTTCCGCCTCGTCCTCGACCCGTCCGTCACCGGCGCCGCCCACGTGCAGAACGCCGAACGCCACACCCACGGCATCGGCACCCCCGACCTCGGCCTCGCCGCCTGGCGCAGCGCCACCATCCTCAACTCCCTCACCGGCAAAGAGCCCTACCCCCTGCCGACGCGCACCGCCTTCACCACCTTCGGCCTGGACCCACACCCACCGAGGGTCCCGCAGGCCCGGAAGGCCACCCCGGCCCTCACACCCCTCACCGACGGAAGATGACCACACCCGACACGTCCACGGCGCCGGCACGAAACCCGTCGCCGACGCCGTGAACGAACCCGCTCGAGCCGCTAGAAGACCGGCGTGCCACCCCGCGTCAGCTTCCAGTCCACCGACGCGAAGTCCTTCGGGTCCAGCACACCCTTCGCCGTCACCCACTCCGCGATCCGGGTCCGGATCTCCGTCGACTCCGACCACAACTCCGTCGCCGAAGCCACATGCGGGAACGCCCCACCACCGTTGGCCCGGTAGTTGTTCACCGCCAGCACGAACTTCTGGGCGTCATCCAGCGCGACACCCCCGTACGACAGGTTCCTGATCCGCGAACCCGCCGGCTCGGCGATGTCGATCTCGTACGTCAGCCCCGACACGTAGTCGTAGTTGTAGTCCGGCCGGCCACCCGCGTTGGTCAGCTTCTCCACGTCGACCGCCGCGCCCGCCGCTGTCTGCACGAAGTACTGCGCCGAGTACTCCAGGTACGCCTTGATCTGCGCACCCGTCATCAGCTTCGCGACCAGCGTGTTGTCGTACACGTACAAGCTCGACAGATCCCGGATCGTCACATCGCCGGCCGGGATCGCCGACGTCCGCGAGAACGGCGACGCCTGCGCGATCACCGGCACCGACGCGTACTCCGTACCCGCCAGCGCCGCCCTGACCACGTCCTCCTGCACCTTCGTGATCAGGTCGATGATCGGCGCGTCCTTGTACCGCGCCTCCACCGTCGTCAGCCCCTCGGTCGCCGTACCGACCACCTGGTTGACGTACGCCACCACGATGTCGTGGTCGTCCTTCAGCAGCTTGGTGATCTTCGGGTCGTCGGCCACCGTGTTCGAGTTCCGCACCGACGCCTTCACCGACTCGACCGACCAGCGGCCCTTGTCGAAGACCAGCTCGAAGTCGAACAGAGACAGCCGCTCCGCATAGGCCAGCGGCTCCGACAGCACGACCTTCCTGCCGGTCTTCTCGTTCGTCACCAGCAACTCGGGGATCTCCACATGCGCGTGCCCCACCAGAATCGCGTCGATCCCCGGCACCTGCTGCGCCACCAGCGCCGCCGAGTTCTCCACGTACGGCAACTGGTCACCGTACGACGACGTACCCGAAGAACCCGAGTGCGCCGACACCACGACGACGTCCGCACCCATGGACCGCAGCTTCGGCACCCACTTCGCCGCCTGCTCCTCCAGCCCCGGGAAGGTCAACCTGCCCTGCACATAAGCCTTGTCCCAGATCGCGATACCCGGGTTCGTCAAACCCAGCACCGCCACCCTCACCGGCGGCGCCCCCTTCACGTGGAACGTCTTCATGAAGTACGGAGGAAACGCCGGCTTCAACGTCTTCGCGTCCAGCGCGTTCGCACCCAGCAGCGGGAAGTCACACTGCTCCTCGAACTTGCGCAACGTCTCGATGCCGTAGTTGAACTCGTGGTTGCCCAGCGCCACCGCGTCATAGCCGATGGCGTTCATCGCCGCCGCCATCGGGTGCACCGGACCACCCTTGGCGGTGATCGGGTCGACCTTCGCGTAGTAGTACGTCAGCGGAGTGCCCTGGATCGTGTCACCCGCGTCCAGCAGCAGCGTGTTCCGGCGGCCCTTCTCCGCACGGACCTGGTTCACCAGAGTCGACACCCGCGACAGCCCCTGCGCGTTGCCGGCGGCGTCCGTGTACTCCGCGTCCTTGAAGTAGTCCCAGTTGAAGATGTGACCGTGCAGGTCGGTGGTGCCCATCACCGTCAGGGAGTACCGCTTCGCGGGCCGGCCCTTCCTCGCCTCCGCAGCCTCAGCCGCCGGAGCCGCGGCACCGGCCAGCGCGACTCCCGCCCCGGTCACAGCCGACTTCTTCAGGAACTTCCGGCGGTTCAACGGCATGTCTGCTACTCCTCGGGGAAAGGTCAACAACGCGCGTAGATTCTGACCCGTGCATGCCGTAGCGCAATAGCCCCCGCAGGTTTCGATCTGATGACCGCCAGGGGCCCACAGACAGCCAACCAGTGACAGAGTGGGGCGTATGACCACCCCAACGGAGGAGCCCTCACCCGCCGTGCCCTACGGCACCCCCGACGCGCCCCGCATCGCCGTCCGCGGCGAAGCACGACTCGAAGTCGACCCCGAGATCGCCCGCATCGGCGTCACCGTCGCCTCCCGCGGCAAGGACCGCCGCACCGCCCTCGACGACCTCACCCGCCGCAACACCACCGCCCTCGACCTCATCAAGACCTACGGCGACGCGGTCGAACGACTGGAGACCGGCTCCTTCTCCATCACCCCACAACTCAAGGAAGGCCGCGGCGAACGCATCCACGCCTACCACGGCCGCGTCCACATCACCGCCGAGCTCACCGACTTCACCGCACTCGGTGAACTCACCACCCGCCTGGCCGACCTCGACCTCACCCGAGTCGACGGCCCCTGGTGGGCCCTGCGCCCCGACTCACCCGCCCACCGGCAGGCCCGCCAGCAGGCCGTACGCGAAGCCGTGCAACGCGCCAGGGAATACGCCGAGGCGCTCGGCACCACCCTGGCCGCCCTGGTCGAACTCGCCGACATCGGCGCCGAGAACACCCCACCGGCCTACCCCACCGCCGCCGGCAGCCGCATGCGCTCCGCCGCCTACGGCGCCGAGGCCACCGCCGCCGCCCCCCTCGACCTCGAACCCCAACGCCAACGCGTCCACGCCCAGGTCAACGCCCGCTTCACCATGGCACCACCCCAACTGTGAACAGAAGGCGTCTGGTCACTCCGATTGCTCATCAGAGCACTCAGGCGCACAATTCAACACTTGTCAATAGCGCGTCACCCAAAGGTCGTTGCGTCGTCACGCCCGACCAATTCTCTACCCACCGGTAAGCCCTAAGGTCGCCTCATGCGCCGAGCGAAAATCGTCTGCACCCTGGGCCCCGCCACCGACTCGTACGACCAGATCAAAGCCCTGGTCGACGCCGGAATGGACATCGCCCGATTCAACCTCAGCCACGGCACCCACGCCGAGCACGAGGAGCGCTACCACCGCGTACGCAAGGCCTCCGACGAAACCGGCCGCAGTGTCGGCCTCCTCGCCGACCTTCAAGGCCCGAAGATCCGCCTCGGCCACTTCACCGAAGGCCCCGTACTCCTTGAACGCGGCGACACCTTCACCATCACCGTCGAACAGGACACCGAAGGCGACCGCCACACCTGCGCCACCACCTACGCCGGCCTCGCCACCGACGTCACCCCCGGCGAACGCATCCTCGTCGACGACGGCAAGGTCAGCCTCGAAGTCACCGCCGTCGACGGCCCCCGCGTCCACACCACCGTGGTCGAAGGCGGCATGATCTCCGACCACAAAGGACTGAACCTCCCCGGCGTCGCCGTCTCCGTCCCCGCCCTCTCCGACAAGGACGTCGCCGACCTCCGCTGGGCCCTGCGCACCGGCTTCGACGTCATCGCCCTGTCCTTCGTCCGCAGCGGCCGCGACATCGAGGACGTCCACCGCGTCATGGACGAGGAAGGCCGCCGCCTCCCCGTCATCGCCAAAGTGGAGAAACCCCAGGCCGTCGACGCCATCGACGACATCGTCGCCGCCTTCGACGGCATCATGGTCGCCCGCGGCGACCTCGGCGTCGAGATGCCCCTCGAACAGGTCCCCCTCGTCCAAAAGCGCGCGATCAAGCTGGCGAAGCGCAACGCCAAGCCGGTCATCGTCGCCACCCAGATGCTCGACTCGATGATCGAGAACTCCCGCCCCACCCGCGCCGAGGCCTCGGACGTCGCGAACGCCGTGATCGACGGCACGGACGCGGTGATGCTGTCCGGGGAGACAAGCGTCGGCAAATACCCCGTCGAGACCGTCCGCACCATGGCCAAGATCGTCGAAGCGGCCGAAGAGGACATCCTCGCCAAGGGCCTGCCCCCGCTCACCGAACGCAACAAACCCCGCACCCAGGGCGGCGCGGTCGCCCGAGCGGCAGCGGAGATGGGCGACTTCCTCGGCGCCAGGTTCCTCGTCGCCTTCACCCAGTCGGGCGACACGGTCCGCCGCCTCTCCCGCTACCGCTCACCCATCCCCCTGCTCGCCTTCACCCCCCTGCAGGCCACCCGCTCCCAGCTCAGCCTCACCTGGGGCGTGGAGACCTTCCTGGGACCGCAGATGGACTCGACAGACGCGATGGTCGACCAGGTCGACGAACTGCTGCTCAAGTACGGCCGCTGCGAGCCGGGCGACATCGTCGTCATCACGGCGGGCTCCCCGCCGGGCGTCCCGGGCTCGACGAACCTGGTCCGGGTGCACCACATCGGGGAGGACGACAAGTAATCCGGTTCGGTCAGTGCTTGGGTCCCACGGGGGTGCCCATGAGGGCTACGAAGGCTTTGCGGGCGACGGAGACGTTGAAGGGGTCGCAGCCATCGCCGGCTCGATACGTGATCGCCAGGAGCGGATGGCGAGCGGATGTTCATGAGAACGGGAACATCCGCTTCTGATTGGGCTCCTTCGAATCGAAGGTTAAGTGCCCCGGGTGGGACTCGAACCCACACTGAATACCTTTTGAGGGTATCGTCTCTGCCGATTGGACTACCGGAGCCTCTTCGAACCGAAGGTTAGTCTATCCCCTCGGTGCATCAAACATACAGGAGCTAGGTAGGCTCAGGGCAAGCAGTGACCTGCCCCGTACCAAGGAGCCCCCGTGACCGCCCCCGAGTCGCCCCAGCCCGTAGACGCGCCCGACGACGACAAGTCGCACGTGCCTCCGCTGACGACCCGCGTCGTCATCGCCGAGGACGAGGCTCTGATCCGCCTCGACCTCAAAGAGATGCTGGAGGAAGAGGGCTACTCCGTGGTCGGCGAGGCCGGTGACGGTGAGCAGGCCGTCGAACTCGCCCGCGAGCACAAGCCCGACCTCGTGATCCTCGACGTGAAGATGCCCAAGCTGGACGGGATCTCGGCGGCGGAGAAGATCGCCGAGGAGCGGATCGCCCCGGTGCTGATGCTGACCGCGTTCTCGCAGCGCGACCTCGTGGAGCGGGCGAGGGACGCCGGTGCGATGGCGTATCTGGTGAAGCCGTTCAGCAAGAGTGACGTCGTGCCGGCGATCGAGATGGCCGTGTCCCGGTTCACGGAGCTGCGTGAGCTGGAGAACGAGATCGCGGATCTCACCCTGCGTCTGGAGACCCGCAAGCTGGTGGACCGTGCGAAGTCGATCCTGCAGACGGAGTACGGGCTGACCGAGCCCGCCGCGTTCCGGTGGATCCAGAAGACGTCGATGGATCGTCGGATGTCGATGCAGCAGGTCGCCGAGGCGGTCATCCAGGACGCCGACGAGAAGAAGAACGGCAAGGCGAACGGCAAGTAGGACGGCGTGTAGTCACGAAGAGGCCCGCGTCCCCGATCTGTACCGGGGGCGCGGGCCTCTTCGTGTGGAGTCAGGCGTGTCCTAGTCCTCGCCCAGGTACGCCTTGCGGACGGACTCGTCGTGCAGCAGGTCCTGTCCGGTGCCGGAGATGACGATGTTGCCGACCTCCATGACGTGTCCCTGGTCGGCGAGTGACAGCGCGGCCTGGGCGTTCTGTTCGACGAGGAGGATCGTCGTGCCCTGGGACTTGAGTTCGGCGATGGTCGCCATGATCTTCTGCATCATGATGGGGGACAGACCCATGGAGGGCTCGTCCAGCATCAGGAGCTTCGGCTGGGACATGAGCGCGCGGCCCATGGCGAGCATCTGCTGCTCGCCGCCGGAGAGGGTTCCCGCGGCCTGCTTCCTGCGTTCGCCCAGGATGGGGAAGAGGTCGTAGGCGCGTTGGACGTCCTTCTCGATGCCTTCCTTGTCCTTCCTCAGGAACGCGCCGAGTTGGAGGTTCTCGGCGATGGTGAGGCGGGGGAAGATGTGGCGGCCTTCGGGGGAGTGGGCCAGTCCGAGCGCGACGATCTTGTGGGCGGGGACGCCGGAGAGCGGCTTGCCGTCGAAGATGATCTTTCCGGAGGTCGGCTTGAGGAGCCCCGAGAGGGTGCGCAGGGTGGTGGTCTTGCCGGCGCCGTTGGTGCCGATGAGGGTGACGACCTGGCCGGCTTCGACGCTGAAGGAGATGCCCTTGACGGCTTCGATCTTGCCGTAGGAGACCCGGAGGTCCTCGACCTCGAGCAGTGCGGTCACTGGCCTTCTCCCTTGGTGCTGGTGGTGCTGGGCGCCGCGGCCTCCGCTTCGGCCGCGGCGACTTCCGCGGCTTCGGCTTCGCCCGGTTCGCCTTCGAACGGTTCGCCGAGGTACGCGGCGATGACACGCTCGTCGGCCTGGACGACCTCGGAGGTGCCTTCGACGAGCTTCTCGCCCTGGACGAGGACGGCGACCCGGTCGCTCAGGTTGAAGACGAAGCGCATGTCGTGCTCAATGAGGAGGACGGCGATGCCCTTGTCGCGGATGGCGAAGACCAGCTCTTCGGTGGCGCGCGTCTCCTGGGGGTTCATGCCGGCGGTCGGCTCGTCGAGGAGAAGCAGTCCGGGTTCGGAGGCCATGGCCCGGGCGATCTCCAGCTTGCGCTGTTCGCCGTAGGGGAGGTTGCGTGCGAGATGGTCGCGCTTGTGGGCGAGGCCGATGAACTCGAGGAGTTCCATGGCCCGTTCCTCGCTGGCCTTCTCCGCCTTCTTGAAGCCGGGGCCGCGCAGGAGTGCGGACCACAGGCCTTCCTTGGTGCGGGTGTGGCGGCCGACGAGGACGTTTTCCAGGACGGTCATGTTGGCGAAGAGCCGGATGTTCTGGAAGGTGCGGGCGATGCCGGCCTGGGTGACGAGGTGGGGCTTGGGCGGCAGGACCGTGCCCTTGTAGGAGACGGTGCCTTCCGTGGGGACGTACAGGCCGGTGAGGCAGTTGAAGAAGGTCGTCTTGCCGGCGCCGTTGGGTCCGATGAGGCCGACGATCTCGCCGGAGTTCACCGTGAAGTCGACGGACCGTACGGCGGTGAGGCCGCCGAAGCGCATGGTGACGTTGCGGGCTTCGAGTACAGGTGTGGTCATGGTGCTCACGCCCCCGCCTTGGTCGCGGTGGCCGGTTCGTCGGTCAGTGTTGTCTGTTCTGGTACGGCGAGTTGGCCGGTTTCGTGGAACTCGAGTTGTTGGCGGCGGTTGGCGATGATGCCCTCGGGGCGGAAGCGCATCAGGAGGATGAGCGCGATACCGAAGGCGAGCAGCGACTTGTCCTGGAGGAAGACGAGCTTCTCGGGCAGGAGGTAGAGCAGGGCGGCGCCGAGGATGGGGCCGGCGACGGTGCCCATGCCGCCGAGGACGACGGCGGCCAGGAGGAACGCCGAGTTGGGGGGTGTCGATCCCGCGAACTGGTAGGGCGTGGGGACGACGCTGTAGGTGACGTGGGCGCTGACGGTGCCGGCGAGGCCGGCGAGGGAGGCGCCGAGGGCGAAGGCGATGAGCTTGACGCGGAAGCCGTTGATGCCCATGGCGGTGGCGGCGGTCTCGTCTTCGCGGATGGCGATCCAGGAGCGGCCGATGCGGGAGTCGGCGGCGCGGGTGTAGACCAGGACGACGATCGCCATGATCAGGACCATCAGCAGGTAGTAGTTGGCGAAGCGGCCGAGGGTGAAGCCGCCGATGTCGTGCGACTGGCCGAGGTTGAACCCGAAGAAGTTGAGGTCCGGGATGGAGGGGATGCCGTTGGGGCCGTTGGTGATGTCCGGGCCGGAGTCGCCGTCCATGTTGTTGACGGCGATGCGGAAGATCTCACCGAAGCCGAGGGTGACGATGGCGAGGTAGTCGCCGCGCAGCCGCAGGGTGGGGGCGCCGATGAGGACGCCGAAGATGAGGGATGCGGCGGCGCCGGTGAGGGCGGCGGCCCAGAAGGGGAACTGGACGCCGGAGAAGCGGGAGAACTCGGAGCCGGAGACGAGGGCGGCGGTGTAGGCGCCGACGCCGAGGAAGGCGACGTATCCGAGGTCGAGGAGGCCGGCGAGGCCGACGACGATGTTGAGGCCGAGGGCGACGGTCCCGAAGATCAGGATGTTGACGCCGATGTTGGCGTAGTGGTCGTCGGTCTGGGTGAAGGGGAACGCGATGGCCGCGAGGAAGCCCATGGCGAGCGTGAAGCTGCGGTTGTGGGCGACGAGGCGGGAGAACCGGTCGTTGAGGCCGGCGGTGTTCAGGGCCCAGAGGGAGAACGCGACGACGATGAGGTAGCCGATGAAGAGTTCGCCGTACTCGGTGTCGATGCCGTAGGTGAAGACGCCGAGGCCGAGGATCGTGACGAGGGTGATGACGGCGCGTTCCAGCCAGGGTGTGAGGGGCTGGGCGGCGGGGATGGAGTCGGGCTTGGTGAGGTACGCCTTGATGGATTCCTTGACGCTGCCTTCGCCGACGCCCTGTTGGTGGAGGGCGAAGGCGCCGATGACGGGCAGCAGGGAGGCGATGGCCGCGATCCAGCCGCCGGGTTCGAGGTTGACGACGCCGCCGAGTTTGTTGCTGATGGCGATGACGGTGAACCACGTGGTGCCGAAGCCGCCGAGGGCGGTGAGGGCGAGCGGGGCGTTGTTACGGGCGGGCAGGAGCCAGCCGAGGCCGCGGACGCCGTAGAGGGCGAGGGCGAAGAGGGTGGTGAGGAGGCCTGCGGTGAAGGTGAGCCACTGCAGGCCGCCGGGGTAGCCGTTGATGGTGAGGTCGCCGGGGAACGCGGAGGTCCAGGTCCAGGCGAGGAACGCGGAGGCGGCGGTGGCTATGCCGCCGGCGAGGAGGAGGCCGCGGGCGGCGGCTTCGGGGAGTGGGATGAGGCCGCGGGTGGCGGGCTGCGTCTTGGTGGTGTCGGTCATCGTGATCACGCCCTGTCCGCGACGCGTTCGCCGAGCAGGCCTTGTGGCCTCAGCAGGAGGACGAGGATGAGGAGGGCGAAGGCCCACACGTCGGACCAGCCCTGGCCGCCGAGCTGCTGCATGCCGGGGATCCCGTCGATGTAGGCGGAGGCGAGGGTTTCGGCGACGCCGAGGACGAGGCCGCCCAGCATGGCGCCGTAGATGTTGCCGATGCCACCGAGGACCGCGGCGGTGAAGGCCTTGAGGCCCATCAGGAAGCCCATGCGGTAGTCGATGTTGCCGTACTTGAGGCCGTAGGCGACGGCGGCCACGGCGGCGAAGAAGCCGCCGATGGCGAAGGCGATGACGATGATGCGGTTGGTGTCGATGCCCATGAGCTGCGCCGTGTCCGGGTCCTGGGCGGTGGCCTGCATGGCGCGGCCGGTGCGGCTCTTGCGGACGAAGAAGGCGAGGGCGGACATGCACACGATGGCGGCGACCACGAGGAAGATGTCGGCGTCCTTGATGGTGACGGAGCCGATGTCGTGGGTGGTGTCGAGGCCGGGGAAGGCGCGGGCGCGGTCGGCGTCGGGGTAGAAGTTGCGCACGACCTCCTGGAGCGCGAGGGAGAGGCCGATCGCGGTGATGAGTGGTGCTAGCCGTGGTGCTCCGCGCAGTGGTCGGTAGGCGAACCGTTCCGCTCCGACGGCGATGAGGATGGCGACGATGCCGCCGCCTATCAGCATCAGGGGGACGGCTACGGCCATCGCCGTGCCGTCGGGGAGGATGTAGAAGTAGACCGTGAGGGCGCCGAAGGCCCCGGTCATGAAGATCTCGCCGTGCGCGAAGTTGATGAGCTGGACGATGCCGTACACCATCGTGTAGCCGATGGCGATCAGCCCGTACATCGAGCCTAGGAGCAGCCCGTTGGCCAGCTGCTGCGGCAGGGTGTTCACCGCGTGGCCTCCATGTCGCTGGTGGTCGTGTGCACTGGATGCGTGCCGGGGTGGTCTGGGTGTGGAAACGGGCCGCGCGGTCGGGATCCTCCTTCCGCGCAGCCCGTGGTGAGGTGTGCTGGGGGTGGGTCAGTTGAGCTCGGCGGTGCCGGTCTCGACAGCCTTCCACTCGCCCTTTTCGACCTGGTAGACCGTCAGCTGCTTGTTGGTGGTGTCGCCGTACTGGTCGAAGGCGACCTTGCCGGTGAGGCCTTCGAAGTCGGACTTCTGGACCTCGTCGACGACGGTGGAGCGCAGGGCGTTGATGTCGCTGGGGACCTTGCCGTCGTTGGCGTCCACGGCGGCCTTCACGGCCTTGATGATGGCGGTGGTGGCGTCGTAGGCGTAGGCACCGTAGGCGCCGTAGTCACCCTTGTAGCCCTTGGCCTTGTAGGTCTCGATGAAGGTCTTGGCGGCCGGCAGGGTGTCGGCGGGGACACCGATGGCGGTGACGAGGTCGCCCTCGGAGGAGGCGCCCGCGGCCTCGATGTAGGTGGAGGCGAACATGCCGTCGCCGCCGAAGAGCGGGATCTTGACGCCGGCGTCCTTGAGCTGCTTGGTGATCAGCGCGGACTCGTCGTACTGGCCGCCGTAGTAGAGCAGGTCGGCGCCGGAGTTCTTGATCTTGGTGACGAGGGAGCCGAAGTCCTTCGTGCCGGTGTTGACGTGGTCGGTCTGGACGACCTTTCCGCCCACCTTCTTGAACTGCTCGGCGAAGATCTTGGCCAGGCCGGCGCCGTAGGTCTGCTTGTCGTCTACGACGAAGACCTTCTTCTTCTTGAGCTTGTTGTAGGCGTAGCCGGCGGCGAAGCTGCCCTGCAGTTCGTCGGTGGTGGCGGTGCGGAAGTACGTCTTGTACGGCCGCTTCTTGTCCGTCTGCCAGTTCTTGCCCTGCGTCAGCTCGGGGTTGGTGTTCGCGGGGGAGATCTGGACCATGTTGGCCGAGGCGAAGACCTGCTGCATGGTCTGGGCGACGCCGGAGTTCAGCGGGCCGACGGCGCCGACGGCGGTCTTGTCGCCCGTGATGGACGTGGCGTTCGACTGGCCGGTGGCGGGCTGCGCCTTGTCGTCCAGGGCCTTCAGCTTGAAGGTGACGCCCGGGACGAGCTTGTTCTTGTTGGCGTCGTCGACGGCGATCTGGGCGCCGTACTGGATGCCGAGGCCCGTGGTGGAGTTCTCGCCCGAGAGCGGGGCGTCCACGCCGATCGTCAGGGTTTTGCTGTCCCCGTTGTCGCCACTGTCGCCGCCGCCGTTGTCGTCTCGGGAGCCGCAGGCGGTGAGCGTCAGAGCTCCAGTCGCGAGGACGGAGGTAAGTATCACCATGGAACGTCGCACAATCAGTCCTTTCCGCAGGCACGGATGCCCCTGTGGGGGCGAGGGTGCCGCGCTGGTACCGAACTCCCGATGGAGCGGTGACTGGCCGTGACTCTAAGCCCGGTCTGTGGCCAGGGGCATCGCTGCGCGCTTCCTTGTGACTTTCTTGTTATGACGTGATGGAGGGATCGCTTCCCGGAGGGGTGCTCTCGGCCGGTTTGGCGGAATATCCGCTCGGTCCGCATTCTGAGAACCCGCACTTCCGCTTGGCAGTGGGGCTTGTCATGAGCTGGTCGGGGCGCAGGCCGCGTGGAGGAGCTCGGAAAGGTCCCGGGAGAAAGCGCCGCCGAAGATGAAGCTGTGGCGCTGTATTGCGCGTGTGTTACGCAGCGTTACGTCGAGAAAGGGGAGATCGGCATTCAGGGGCAGACCCGAACAGTGGGAAACCGATATCTGCACCGTGATCCGGCGGGGTGTTCCGGGGCGCACGGTGAAGTCCGGTTCGGGCAGGGCGCGGGCGCGCAGGCCGGGGGAGGAGGCGCCGGTGACCTCCAGGGTGACGGGCGGGCCTTTGCCGACGGTGACCGCGAAGCGGAAACGGCCCGCGAACGCGGGGGAGTTGGGGGGAGAGACCGGTCCCAGATAGTGCCACGCGGTGACGTTGGCGGGCCAAGGGGCGGGCTCGGGCCGTTCGGTGCGGTGGTGGTGGGGCGCGAGGAGGACCCCGGTCGCCACGGCGGCGGTCAGGAGGGCGAGGAGCGCGGCGGTGCGGGTGCGTGGCGGCAGGGCGCTCCAGCGTTCGCGCAGGCGGTCCGTGGGGCGGGGTGAGTCGACGCCGATGACGTCGTGACTCTCGCCCGTCTCCGAGGAGTTGACGGGTTCGACGGGTCCGGTGCCGGTCATGGCGGCGGCCTCATGGGGGAACGGTACCGGGGGCTCGCCGTTGAGCGGTGGGGGTTGGGGTCGGTGCGTGCGGTGGGTGTCTCGGGGTGCTGGTGGGCAGAGGGGCTCGGCCGGTCAGGGGGCGCGTGCGCTCTGCCGGCGTCGGGTCGCGGTGAGCTTCCCGGCGCCGACGGTCCCGCGTGGTCAGCCGGCGGTGCGCATCCTGGTCTCGTCCTGCGGTGAGGCGTCGCGCAGCAGGCAGGTCAGCCGCGCGGTGCAGACCCGCCGCCCGGCCTCGTCACTGATCACGATCTCGTACGTGGCGGTGGTCCGGCCCTGATGCACCGGAGTGGCGACGCCGGTCACGAGCCCCGAGCGGGCTCCTCGGTGATGCGTGCAGTTGAGGTCGACCCCGACCGCGATCTTCGAGCTGCCGCCGTGCAGCATGGAGCCCACCGAGCCGAGCGTCTCGGCGAGCACGGCGGACGCCCCGCCGTGCAGCAGGCCGTACGGCTGGGTGTTTCCCTCGACCGGCATGGTCCCGACGACGCGGTCCGCCGACGCCTCCACGATCTGTACGCCCATCCGCGACCCGAGGTGCCCCGCCGAGAACAGCGCCGGCAGATCCACACCGAGGGCGGCGTACTCGTCGATGATCTCCTGCGGGAACTTCACGTGCTGCTGCTCGCCCATGGCGCCCGGCTCCGTTCGTCGTGGTCGGTACGGCTTGCGTACGGCTACCTACTGGCTGAGCGAACGCTCAGTCGGTTGCCGATTGTTCCAGACGTACGACCACGGACTTGCTGGCCGGGGTGTTGCTGGTGTCGGCGGTGGCGTCCAGGGGGACGAGCACGTTGGTCTCGGGGTAGTAGGCGGCCGCGCATCCCCGCGCCGTCGGGTAGTGCACGACCCGGAACCCGGGCGCCCGCCGCTCGACCCCGTCCTTCCACTCGCCGACGAGGTCGACGTACGACCCGTCGGCGACCCCCAGCGTCCGCGCGTCCTCGGGGTTCACCAGCACCACGCGGCGGCCGTTCCTGATGCCCCGGTAGCGGTCGTCGAGACCGTAGATCGTGGTGTTGTACTGGTCGTGCGAGCGCAGCGTCTGCAGCAGCAGACGGCCCTCGGGCAGCTCGGGGTACTCCACCGGCGCGGCGGTGAAGTTGGCCTTGCCGGTGGCCGTGGGGAAGCGGCGTTCGTCGCGCGGGGCGTGCGGGAGGGCGAAGCCGCCGGGGTGGGCGACGCGCGCGTTGAAGTCCTCGAAGCCGGGGACCACGCGGGCGATGCGGTCGCGGATGGTGGCGTAGTCCTTCTCGAACTCCTCCCACGGCACCTTGCTGTCCTCGCCGAGCACCCGGCGGGCCAGACGGCACACGATGGCCGGCTCGGACAGCAGCCGGTCGCTCGCGGGTTCCAGACGGCCGCGGGAGGCGTGCACCATGCCCATGGAGTCCTCGACGGTCACGAACTGCTCGCCGCCGCCCTGGAGATCGCGCTCGGTGCGGCCGAGGGTCGGCAGGATCAGGGCACGCGCGCCCGTGACCGCGTGCGAGCGGTTGAGCTTCGTCGACACGTGCACGGTCAGCCGGGCGCGCCGCATGGCGGCCTCGGTGACCTCGGTGTCCGGGGAGGCGGAGACGAAGTTGCCGCCCATGGCGACGAAGACCTTCGCCTCGCCGTCGCGCAGCGCGCGGATGGCCCGTACGACGTCGTACCCGTGCTTGCGCGGCGGGGCGAACCCGAACTCCTTCTCCAGGGCGTCGAGGAAGGCGGGCGCGGGGCGTTCGAAGATGCCCATGGTGCGGTCGCCCTGCACGTTCGAGTGGCCGCGCACCGGGCACACGCCCGCGCCGGGGCGGCCGATGTTGCCGCGCAGCAGGAGGAAGTTGACCACCTCGCGGATGGTCGGCACGGAGTGCTTGTGCTGGGTCAGGCCCATCGCCCAGCACACGATGGTGCGCTCCGAGGCGAGGACCATGCCCAGGGCCTCCTCGATCTGTGCGCGCGTGAGGCCGGTCGCGGTGAGCGTGTCGTCCCAGTCGGCGGCCTGCGCCTCGGCGGCGAATTCCTCGTAGCCGTGGGTGTGTTCGCGGACGAACTCCTCGTCGACCGCGCCCGGTGTCCGCAGGATGAGCTTGTTGAGGAGACGGAAGAGGGCCTGGTCGCCGCCGATGCGGATCTGCAGGAACAGATCGGTGAGCGCGGCGCCCTTGAGCATGCCCTGCGCGGTCTGCGGGTTCTTGAAACGCTCCAGGCCGGCCTCGGGCAGCGGGTTGACGCTGATGATCTTCGCGCCGTTGGCCTTGGCCTTCTCCAGGGCGGAGAGCATCCGGGGATGGTTGGTGCCGGGGTTCTGGCCGGCGACGACGATCAGGTCGGCCTTGTAGAGGTCCTCGAGCAGGACGCTGCCCTTGCCCACGCCGATCGTCTCCGACAGGGCGGAGCCGGAGGACTCGTGGCACATGTTGGAACAGTCGGGCAGGTTGTTCGTGCCGAGCTCGCGGGCGAAGAGCTGGTAGAGGAACGCGGCCTCGTTGCTGGTGCGCCCGGAGGTGTAGAAGAGGGCCTCGTCGGGGGAGGAGAGGGCGGTGATCTCCTCCGCGACGATGTCGAAGGCGCGCTCCCAGGTCACGGGCTCGTAGTGCGTTCCCCCTTCGGGGAGGTACACGGGGTGCGTCAGTCGGCCCTGCTGGCCCAGCCAGTAGCCGCTCCTGGTCGCGAGGTCGGCCACGGAGTGGGCGGCGAAGAACTCCGGCGTGACCCGGCGCAGGGTGGCCTCCTCGGCGACCGCCTTCGCGCCGTTCTCGCAGAACTCCGCGGCGTGCCGGTGCTCCGGCTCCGGCCAGGCGCAGCCCGGGCAGTCGAAGCCGTCCTTCTGGTTGACGCGCAGCAGGGTCAGGGCGGTGCGCTTCACGCCCATCTGCTGCTGCGCCATGCGCAGGGTGTGCCCGATGGCCGGCATGCCCGCGGCGGCGTGCTTCGGCTCGGCGACCTGCGGCGCGTCCTGGACCGGATCTGCCTTGGGCGGCTTCGTTGCCATCGCGGGCTCCCCTTCGCGTACACGTGTGAAGTACGTCTCCGATCCTCGCACGTGCAGGTGACAACGATCGATCGCGGGCGGGTGCTTCGGCCTCCCGGCGGCGGGCCCCGAAAGCCCCGGGAGCCCTCGAGGGCACCGATGGCGGCCGACTGTCAGTGCGGCGTGGCAGGATCGGGGTCGTGGCAGAAACAGCATCGAAGACGACCGCAAACACCTCCGGCGGCAGCCGTCCGCGCCTGATGCTCATGGACGGGCACTCGCTGGCCTACCGCGCGTTCTTCGCGCTGCCCGCGGAGAACTTCACGACCGCGACGGGCCAGCCGACGAACGCGATCTACGGCTTCGCGTCGATGCTGGCCAACACCCTGCGTGACGAGGAGCCCACGCACTTCGCGGTGGCCTTCGACGTGTCCCGCAAGACCTGGCGCTCCGAGGAGTTCACGGAGTACAAGGCGAACCGCTCCAAGACCCCGGACGAGTTCAAGGGTCAGGTCGAGCTGATCGGCGAACTGCTCGACGCGATGCACGCACACCGCTTCGCGGTCGACGGCTTCGAGGCGGACGACGTCATCGCGACCCTCGCCACGCAGGCCGAGGCCGAGGGCTTCGAGGTGCTCATCGTCACCGGCGACCGTGACTCCTTCCAGCTGGTGAGCGAGCACACCACCGTCCTGTATCCGACGAAGGGCGTCTCCGAGCTGACCCGGTTCACCCCGGAGAAGGTCCTCGAGAAGTACGGGTTGACGCCCGCGCAGTACCCGGACTTCGCGGCCCTGCGCGGCGACCCGTCCGACAACCTGCCCGGCATCCCGGGCGTCGGCGAGAAGACCGCCGCGAAGTGGATCAACCAGTTCGGTTCGTTCGCGGAGCTGGTCGAGCGCGTCGAGGAGGTCAAGGGCAAGGCCGGCCAGAACCTCCGCGACCACCTGGAGGCCGTCAAGCTCAACCGGCGGCTGACCGAGATGGTGCGCACCGTCGAACTGCCGAAGGCGGTCACCGACCTGGAGCGCGCTCCGTACGACCGCACGGCGGTCGCGATGGTTCTCGACACCCTGGAGATCCGCAACCCCTCGCTGCGCGAGCGGCTGTTCGCGGTCGACCCGGGCGACGAGGAGGCGGAGGCGACCCCGGTCCTCACGGACGGCGTGGAACTGGACGGCACCGTGCTCGCCACCGGCGAGCTGGCCGCCTGGCTCGCCGAGCACGGCTCGCAGGTCCTCGGCGTGGCCACGGTCGACGCCTGGGCGCTCGGCACCGGCTCGGTCGCCGAGATCGCCCTCGCCGCGGCCGACGGCAAGGCCGCCTGGTTCGACCCGTCCCAGCTGGACGAGGCCGACGAGACGGCGCTGGCCGCCTGGCTGGCCGACGCCGACCGGCCCAAGATCTTCCACAACGCCAAGGGCGCGATGCGGGTCCTCGCCGAGCACGGCTGGAGCGTCGCCGGCGTCACCATGGACACGGCACTCGCCGCCTACCTGGTCAAGCCGGGCCGCCGCTCCTTCGATCTGGACGCGCTGTCCCTGGAGTACCTGCACCGCGAGCTGGCTCCCGCCGCGACGGCCGACGGTCAGCTGGCCTTCGGCGCGGACGACGGGGCCGAGGCCGAGGCCCTGATGCTCCAGGCCCGCACGATCCTCGACCTGGGCGGGGCCTTCGAGAGCCGTCTCGAGGAAGTCGGCGCCGCGGACCTCCTGCGTGACATGGAGCTGCCCACGTCCGCCCTGCTGGCGCGGCTGGAGCGGCACGGCATCGCCGCCGACCGGGCCCACCTGGAGGCCATGGAGCAGATGTTCGCCGGCGCCGTCCAGCAGGCGGTGAAGGAGGCGCACGAGGCCGCCGGGCACGAGTTCAACCTCGGCTCGCCCAAGCAGCTCCAGGAGGTCCTCTTTGGCGAGCTGGGCCTGCCCAAGACGAAGAAGACCAAGACCGGCTACACGACCGACGCCGACGCGCTCGCGTGGCTGGCGTCCCAGACGGACAACGAACTGCCGGTGATCATGCTCCGGCACCGTGAGCAGGCCAAGCTGCGCGTCACCGTCGAGGGGCTGATCAAGACTGTCGCGACGGACGGCCGTATCCACACGACCTTCAACCAGACGGTCGCGGCGACCGGCCGCCTGTCCTCGACGGACCCGAACCTGCAGAACATCCCGGTCCGCACGGACGAGGGCCGGGCCATCCGCCGCGGCTTCGTGGTCGGCGAGGGCTTCGAGTCGCTCATGACGGCCGACTACAGCCAGATCGAACTGCGGGTGATGGCCCACCTCTCGGAGGACGAGGGCCTGATCGAGGCGTTCACCTCCGGCGAGGACCTGCACACCACGGCCGCCGCGCAGGTCTTCGCGGTGGAGCCCACCGCGGTGGACGCGGAGATGCGCCGCAAGATCAAGGCGATGTCGTACGGCCTGGCGTACGGCCTGTCGGCGTTCGGTCTCTCCCAGCAGCTGAACATCGAGGCGGGCGAGGCGCGTGCCCTGATGGACGCGTACTTCGAGCGCTTCGGCGGCGTACGGGACTACCTGCGCCGGGCGGTCGACGAGGCCCGGGCGACCGGCTACACGGCGACGCTCTTCGGGCGCCGCCGCTACCTGCCCGACCTCAACAGCGACAACCGCCAGCGTCGCGAGGCGGCCGAGCGGATGGCCCTCAACGCCCCCATCCAGGGGACGGCCGCGGACATCGTCAAGATCGCCATGCTGAACGTGGACAAGGCCCTGCGTGCGGCGGACCTCAAGTCCCGCATGCTCCTCCAGGTCCACGACGAGATCGTCCTGGAGATCGCCCCCGGCGAGCGGGCGGCCACGGAGGAACTCCTGCGCCACGAGATGGCCAACGCCGTCCACCTCCGAGCCCCCCTCGACGTCTCGGTGGGCGTCGGCCCGGACTGGGAGTCCGCGGCGCACTAGCCTCCGGCGACCGCGCGGAGGGCCGGCTTCGTCACTGTCGAAGCGACGAGCGGCCCTCCGCCCGTCCGCAACCTCCGCCTGCCGGAAACCCTCGCTCCCCGGCACCCCTCGCTCCCCGGCACCCTCGGCGCCGTCCGTCTCGTCCCGGCGCCGCCCCTCGTGCCCCGGCGCCGCTCATCGAGCCACGGTGACATCCATCGAGCCCCGGTGCCGTCGCGCCTGGTGGCGTGCACCGCGCTTCAGGCGCCGCTCCCGCCCGCGAGGCCCGGGGTGCCGCGTACCGCGTTTCGGGCACCACTCCTGCCGCGTGGCACGGGGTACCGCGCCACGCTGGCAGGCGTCACCGCACCGCACCCCTGGGCACCGATCGCCCCCGCTCCGGCCCCCCCACCCCCGGGCGAACCCGTCACCCGCGTGGCCCCCGCGAAGGCGCCCCCCAGTGCCCGCGCCCGTAAGGATGCGGCCATGGGTATACGCACGCTCCACCGCCGGACGGCCCCCGCACAGGCGCACGCCGACACGGCCCCGCCTGCACCGCCCCCGCCGTCGGTCCCCGGCTTCGCGCCCGCCGCAAGCACCGCCCGCATCCCCACGGACCTGGCAACGGCCATACGTCGGTCCACGGCCACAGTCACGGCCTCAGCCAGAGCCCGAGCCAGAGCGACCGTCACCGCTCCCGCCGACCTGGCCGCAGCCCTCCGTCGTGGCGCCACCGCCACCGCCACCGGCGCCGCCCGCGGCCCCGCCGGCCTCGCGACAGCCGTGCGCCAAGCCGCCGCAGGCACCCGGCGCCGGTTCGAGCGCCGCGACCGGGAGGCCGTACGACAGGAGCGCGAGGCGCCCGGGTGGGGGCTGTGGGCCGAACTGGGCCGCGGCTACCTGGCTCTCGCCCTCACCCTGCTGCCCCGGACCCGTCGGCTGCCCACGTTCACGGTGTTCACGGCGGTCAGCGAGTGGCCGACCGACGCTCCGCGTCACCCACGCCCGAACCGGCGGGGACCGGAGCCGGACGCCACACCCTGACCCCCACGGCGTACAGCACGACCCCCAGGACCAGGCCCGCGCCCGCGCCGAAACACAGCGTCGGGATCAGCTCCCACGGCTTCGCGGTGGACCCCCAGTACTCCCACCACCGCGTCGCCCGCTGTACCGCCGCGACCGCCGCGCACCCGCCGATCACGGCAGCGGCCCACCACCGGTCCCGTGCCGACAGCGCGGGAACCCCCACCGGACCGGCCGCGGGCACCCGCCGCAGCGCGTACCCGACGAACACGGCGATCACTACCGCGGCCACCGCGGAACCGCCGTACTGCAGGTACCAGTACAAAGGGGAACCCGCCACCTTCTCGCCCAGGACGGGAAACACGCGCATCCCCCACCGGTCGAGATGTGTGAACGCGTCCCACACGACGTGGGTCAGGGCCCCGAGCGCGGCGGACACGTACCACCACACCACCGAGACGGGCCGTACGCGCGCGCGTGGCGCCCCGCAGCGCGACAGCGTGGCCACCCTCCGCTGCCGGGCCGGTGGCAACAGTGCCACCAGCGGCTCGCGCACCAGCAGCCACAGTCCGACCAGCCCCCAGGCGACCAGCACGTCGAGAGTGAAGACGCCCGGGAAAGAGTGGGTGAACTCGCCGAACTCCATGGCCCCGGACAGGACACTCGCCGCGTAGTAGGTCATGTCGGGCGCGAACGAACCCGCCACGAGCGCGGCCGGCACCAGTCGGCCCCGGCCGGTTCCGTCGGTGCGCACGGCGGGCAGCACGGCTGCCGCATGGCTGAGGGTGAACGGCAACGGGGCTCCTTGGATACGAGTGACCGGGCACGTCACGATGCCATATGGCCAACCGGTGAAAATCGGGCACGAACGGGTGCCCGAGGAAAGGAAGTTGTCGTAGGGTCGCCTGGGTCACCGCGCCGGGGAGCGAGGTCGGACGGGCGAACAGGACATGAACCTCGCCGCAGGGGGCAACCCTTGGGGCGGGTCGATCGTCACAACAGATCGAGCACGGCCGCGAACGGCCGTGTGTGACAGACGGACAGGGACGGGCGCTCGGGCGTCCACGGGAGGGGTTCACTCTATGGCGGCGCAATTCGGCAGGAGGCTGCGCAAGGGTGCGGCAACCACCGCCGTGGCCGCGCTCGCGGTCGCGGCTCTGTCCGCCTCCCAGGGGCCGGGTGCGATGGCCGGCGACCAGAGCGGCAGACCGGTCACCACCGGCGCCGACACCGCGCCCGACGCCGCCGCCGGCGGCGCGACCGGCAACTCGCCCTATTACACGGACCTGCCGCCGCTGAACAGCCCGAACCCCTCACCGACCATCGGCACGCCCGTCTCCAAGGGGCCTACCGAGTCGGGCATCCCCGCCACCGTCCTGGACGCCTACAAGAAGGCCGCGTCCGAACTCCAGTCGGCCAAGCCCGGCTGCAACCTGCCCTGGCAGCTCCTCGCCGCGATCGGCAAGGTCGAGTCGGGCCAGGCCCGCGGCGGCGCCGTCAGCGCGGACGGCACCACCACCTCCCCGATCCTCGGCCCGCAGCTCGACGGCAACGGCTTCGCGCTCATCAAGGACACCGACAACGGCGCGTACGACGGCAACAGCGCGTACGACCAGGCTGTCGGCCCCATGCAGTTCATCCCCTCCACGTGGGAGTGGGCCGGCCGTGACGGCAACGCCGACGGCAAGAAGGACCCCAACAACATCTACGACGCCGCGCTGGCGGCCGGCCACTACCTGTGCCGCTTCGGCTGGGACCTGTCCACCCAGGCCGACCTCGACCGCGCGATCCTCAGCTACAACCACTCGCAGGACTACCTGAACACGGTCCTGTCGTGGCTGGACTACTACCGCAAGGGCACCCACGAGATCCCGGACGGCACCGGCTCGCTGCCCGACAGCCGCAGCGACGACTACGACACGGTGAGCCCCCAGCCCTCGCCCCCGGCCTCCCACACGCCCGGTTCCGGGACCCAGAAGCCGGACCCGGGCAAGGGCTCGCCCACCCCGAAGCCGCCCGCGACGACCCCGCCGAGCACGCCGCCCGCCAAGCCCCAGACCCCCACCGACACGGTCCACCACCTGGAGGACGCGGGCACCGCAGCCCTCACCGCACAGGCGGGCGACGCCTTCACCGAGAAGGTCAGCGCCCGGGCCGAGACCAAGGCCGGCGTGGCCGTCGCCAAGGTCCGGTTGCGTTTCACGATCGTCGGCGCCACCGACGCCACCTTCACCGGCGGCGAGAACGTCGCCACGGTCGTCACCAACAGCACCGGTGTGGCCGTGGCGCCCGCGCTGAAGGCCGGTGAGAAGACCGGTGACTTCACCGTGCGGGTGACCGTCGTGGGCCGCTCCGTCACCGGCCTCGACTACAAGGCGACCGTCTCCGAGCGCGCCGCCGACGTCCTCACCCGCACCAGCGACACCGCGCTGACCTGCACCCCGGGCGGCGAGTTCGCCGACCAGGTCGAGGTGAAGGCGACCTACAAGGGCGCGGTCGCGGACAAGGTGGCCGCCACCGCCACCCTGATCAAGTCGGCGCTCGACCCCACGCAGGCAGAGAACGGCCCCTACTTCAAGGACGCGGACGGCAAGACCGTGCGCACCCTGACCGGCCTGGAGACGGACGCCAACGGCGTCCTGAAGCTGCCGAAGCTGTACGCCGACGACACCACCGGCACCTTCATGCTCCGCATCGAGACCGCGGGCGGCGCGGCGCTGAACGTCCAACTGACCGTGGCGGCGGCCGAGACGTCGTCCCCGAGCCCGTCGGCCGACACGTCGTCCCCGAGCCCGTCGGCCGACACGTCGTCCCCGAGCCCGTCGGCCGACACGTCGTCCCCGAGCCCGTCGGCCGACACGTCGGCCAGTCCCTCGCCCAGCCCTTCGGCATAGCCCGTCGGCGGACGCGGCGAGCCCGCCGAGCGCGACGAACGACGACGACGGCGCCCCTTCACCGAGGGGGCGCCGTCGTTGTGTGTGCAACGTGTTCTCATCTCACCCGCCCGTTGCTACGGTGCCGGACCTGACGATGTATCAGCTCCAGATCGCCCGGAGGCAGGCATGCGCGCCCTGATCGCCGCCGCGACCGGTCTAGCCGTCGCGCTCGTCCTGGTATTCACGATCACGGCCATGGGCACCCCGAGCGGCGGCACGTCCCCGAAGCCGCTGCTGACGACCGTGCCCGCACACCCGTAACCGCCAGGGACGGAGACCGAGATGCGCCGCAAGACCAGTCTCGCCCTGCTCGCCCTCGCCGTGTTCTTCGCGGCGCTGTCCCCCCTGCTGCGCTGGTACGCCTTCCCGCGCCTGGCCAAGATCCCCGCCGGCCAGTACCAGGACATGGTCCTGGAGGCGAAGGACGCCACCCTCCTCGACTACGGCACGATGAAGGCCGAAAAGGTCCCCAAGGTCACCGTCGTACAGACCCTCAAGGGCAACGTGGAGGCCTCCGAGAGGATCGAGAGGACGGCGGGCCGGGACGTCGTGGTCTGGGACGGCCTGTCCTACGTGCAGGGCCCCGACGGCAAGATGGTCTCCAAGATCCCCGAGCGGTACATCTTCGACGCCCACACCCAGGAGCCCGTCCACGCCACCGGCGAGATGGTCGACGGCGACCCCGTGAAACGGGAGGGCATCGAGTTCAAGTGGCCCTTCCTCACGGAGAAACGGGACTACGAGTACTTCGACGCGCAGGCACGCGTCACCGCGCCCATCCACTACGAGGGCACCCAGGACTTCCGGGGCGTCGAGGTCTACTACTTCGAGCAGACCATCCCCTGGACCAAGGTGCCCTTCCCCAAGACCATGCCCGTCGCCGGAATCACCCCCGAGTCCGTCGCCAGGACCGGCACCACCCGCTGGTACACCACGGTCCGCAAGTTCTGGGTCGAACCCCTCACCGGCGCCCCCGTCTACGGCGAGGAGATCCACAAGGAGGAGCTGCGCGGCGGCACCCTCCTCGGCGGCCGCGAGAAGGTGACGGCCTTCGCCGGGCACGTGAAGATGCGCGAGGACTACATCGAACACACGGTGGACCTGGTCAAGTCCAACCGCACCCTGGTCCTGCTGATGACCTCGTACCTGCCGTGGGGCTTCCTGGTCCTGGGCCTGCTGTTGCTGGCCCTGTCGCTGTACCTGGAGGCCCGTGGCCGCCGCGGGGCGGGCCCGGCCCCGGCGGACACCTCGAAGCCGGAACCCGTCACCGCCTGAGCCGCGCGTTGGTGTGGCGTGTCGGCTCCGCCGCGGCCGGGTCCTCGGGCCACGGGTGCTTCGGGTACCGGCCGCGCAGCTCCGCCCGTACGCCCTTGTAGCCGTCCTTCCAGAAGGAGGCCAGGTCGGCGGTGACGGCGGCGGGTCGCCCGGCGGGGGAGAGGAGGTGGACGAGCAGCGGCACCCCGGCGACCCGCGGTGACTCCTGCAGGCCGAACAGCTCCTGCAACTTCACGGCGAGGACGGGCTGTTCGGGATTGCCGTAGTCGATCCTGATCCGCGAGCCGCTCGGCACCGCGATCCGCTCGGGCGCCAGCTCGTCCAGCCGCCCGGCCTCGCCTGAGGCCCAGGGAAGCAGCCGGCCGAGCCCCTCCCCGGCATCGATCCGCGCGAGGTCGGCCCGCCTCCGCGCCCGTCCCAGCTCGGGCTCCAGCCACTCGTCCACGCGCGCGTACAGAGCGTCGTCGCCGACGTCGGGCCACGGTTCCCCGACGTGCAGACGCAGAAAGGCGAGCCGCCGGCGCAGGACGACGGCCTCGGGCGACCAGCGCAGCAGCCCGAGCCCCTCCTGCCGCAGCCCTTCGAGCAGCGCCTCCCGTACGAGACCGGTGTCGGCCTTCTTGAGCGGCCGCGTCGCCAACTCGACGGCCCCCAGCCGCTCGACCCGGCGGGCGACGACGTCGCCGTCGGCCCAGTGGACCTCGTCGCGTTCGTCGACGAAGGCACGGGCGGCCGTCCGGGCGACCTCCTCGTCCACCACCGCCGCCAGCCGCACGCGCGCGTGGCCCTTGCCGACGGGACGGTCGGCGACCGCGACGGCGATCCAGGGGGCGCCCCGCAGACCGGACCCGTCACCGACCTCGGCGCGGGTCCCGGAGACCATCAGAAAGGAGCCGCCATCGGCCCGGGCGACGCGCTCCGGAAACGCCAGAGCGGCGACGAGCCCGACACGGCCGTCCTCACCGGTGTCCCCAGGCCGACCTCCGACGTCGGTCCGCCCCGGAAGAGAGTCCCGGGCAGGCGGGTGGGAGAACCCGGTCGCGGCGGCCCGCAGCCTCCGTACCTCGGCACGCCACCGGCCGGCGTAGGCGTCACCCCCGCGCCGAGCGGTCCGCAGGGCCGCCGCCAGATCATCCCCGTACTCCCGGGGTGGCTCCTCGCTCAGCAGCGCGACCACCTCGGCGGCCCGCTCACCGCCCACCACCGCGGCGGAGTCCAGCAACGCCCGTCCCAGTCGGGGATGCAGCCCCAACCGCGCCAGCCGCAGGCCCCGTTCCGTGGCCCTTCCGGCGGAGTCGACCGCCCCGATCGCCGTCAGTACGTCCCGGGCCGCCGCCATGGCCCCACCTGGCGGCGGATCCAGCAGCGCGAGCCCGGCGGCCCCCGGATCGCCCCAGCAGGCAGCCTGCAGGGCGAACGCCGTCAGGTCGGCCACCTTGATCTCCGGAGCCGGGAAACGCGGCAGCCGGGCGTCCTCGACCTCGGCCCAGCACCGGTACACCGCCCCCGGAGCCTCGCGCCCGGCCCGCCCCGCCCGCTGCCGCCCCGCCGCCTGCGAGGCCCGGACCGTGGTCAGCGCGCTCAGCCCGCGCGCGTGGTCCACCCGAGGCTCCCGGGCCAGACCCGAGTCGACGACGACCCGCACACCGGGAACGGTCAGCGACGACTCCGCCACCGAGGTCGCCAGCACCACCCGGCGCCGCGCCGCGGGAGCCAGCACCGCGTCCTGCACGGCCGCGGGCGCCCGCCCGTGCACCTGGAGCACATCCACCTCGCCGAGAGCGCCCAGCTGCCCGGCGACCCGCGCGATCTCGCCGACCCCCGGCAGGAAGCACAGCACGTCCCCGGCCCGCTCGGCCAGCGCCCGCCGCACCACCGACGCCACATGCGTGAGCAGTGCGGGATCGACACGCATCCCGTGCGGCGGCCGTACGGGACGCGTCGGCGGCGCCCACACCACCTCCACCGGAAACGCCGCTCCCGTCGCCTCGACCACCGGGGCCCCGCCCAGCAGCCGCGCCCACCCGTCGGCGTCGGTGGTGGCGGACGCCGCCACCAGCCGCAGCTCCGGCCGCAGCGTCTCCCTCACGTCCCAGAGGAACGCCGCCGCCGTGTCCGCGTCCAGATGCCGCTCATGGCACTCGTCGAGGACCACCACGTCGACCCCGGCCAGCTCCTGGTCGCGCTGCAACCGCTGCAACAGCACACCGGTCGTGACGACCTCCACGCGCGCGTGCCGTCCCACGACCCGTTCTCCACGCACGGTGTAGCCGACGCTGTCGCCGACCTTCTCGCCCAGCAGCCACGCCATCCGCCGTGCGGCGGCCCGGGCGGCGATCCTGCGTGGCTCGGCCACGACCACCCGCCGCGCGGGCCCCTCGCCCAGCAGTCCCGCCAGGGCAAGCGGTACGAGGGTCGTCTTGCCGGTGCCGGGCGGCGCGACGAGCACCGCGGTGCCGTGCCCCTTCAGAGCGTCGTCCAGACCGGGCAGGGCACCGCGTACGGGCAGGGCGTCCAGAGCGTCGTAACGGATCACGCCCCCAGTGTCGTACGCGCGCGGAAGCGGCCTCCACGCGCGCGGGCTTTCAGTCCCGTTCGCACACGAAGATCGCCGTACCGGGGATCAGGTTGCCGCGCAGCGGAGACCAGCCGCCCCACTCGGCGGTGTTCCAGGCCGGCCACTCCGGCTCGACCAGGTTCACCAGACGGAAGCCCCCGGCCACCACGTCGCGCACCCGGTCGCCGAGCGTGCGGTGGTGCTCGACGTACACCGCGCGGCCCTCGTCGTCCTGCTCCACGTACGGCGTGCGGTCGAAGTACGAGGCGGAGACGGTCAGGCCCTCGGGGCCCGGCTCGTCGGGGAAGGCCCAGCGGATCGGGTGCGTCACGGAGAACACGAAACGGCCGCCCGGGCGCAGCACCCGGCGCACCTCCCTCAGGACCAGCACCGGGTCGGCGACGAAGGGCAGCGCGCCGTACGCCGAGCAGGCCAGGTCGAAGGAGCCGTCCGCGAAGGGCAGCGCCCCGGCGTCGGCGCACACCAGGGGGAACGGACCGCCGATGCGCAGCGCGTGCTGGAGCTGGCGGTGGGAGAGGTCCAGGGCGACCGGACGGGCCCCCTGCGCGGCCAGCCAGCGCGCGCACTGGGCCGCGCCGGCGCCGATCTCCAGGACGTCCTTGCCCTTCAGGTCCTCGGGCGGGCCGAGCAGCTCGGCCTCCACCTCGTCGAGTCCCTCGGGACTCCACACGAACCGGTCGTCCCCGAGGAACGTGCCGTGCTCGACCTGGTACTCGTCCGCGTTGCGGTCCCACCAGCCCCGGTTGGCCCGGGAACTCTCCGTGACGTCGGCCGCCCGCCGGGTCGCTTCCGGTTCGGGCGCTTCGGGCTCTTGGATGATCGGCTCCCTCGTATTAATGTGCGGGCTCTTCGGTGCGACTCGTCGCGGCGCGCGTCACTCCGGGCGCCTTTTCGGGCCCGCGTGGCCTCGTGAGACAGGTTTTGTGCCGGGTATGCGGCGATCCGCCCCGGGTGTGCGCCTTCGCGCATTGACCCTGCCCGGCTGCCCCCGTATGCTACAAGTTGCGCTGCGGGCCTGCGCACCTCAGACGTAGCAGGTCGCGCTCGCATCTGTATGTATGTCCCCTCGGTTGTCGAGGCGCATCACCGATTTCAGGTGAGGCGCTTCCTTGGCTGTCCGGCCTTCTGCAGAGCGAAACGGGCTCCCGGCGTAAGCAGTACCTACGACTCACCGTCCGTACCGGAGCCCTTTCCCACATGACGAGCAGCACCGAGACCACCGCAACCACCCCGCAGGTAGCGGTCAACGACATCGGTAACGAGGAAGCCTTCCTCGCCGCGATCGACGAGACGATCAAGTACTTCAACGACGGCGACATCGTCGACGGCGTCATCGTGAAGGTCGACCGGGACGAGGTCCTGCTCGACATCGGTTACAAGACCGAAGGTGTCATCCCGAGCCGCGAGCTCTCGATCAAGCACGACGTCGACCCGAACGAGGTCGTCAAGGTCGGCGACGAGATCGAGGCCCTTGTTCTCCAGAAGGAGGACAAGGAAGGCCGCCTGATCCTCTCGAAGAAGCGTGCCCAGTACGAGCGCGCCTGGGGCACCATCGAGAAGATCAAGGAAGAGGACGGCATCGTCACCGGTACCGTCATCGAGGTCGTCAAGGGTGGTCTCATCCTCGACATCGGCCTCCGTGGCTTCCTGCCGGCTTCCCTCGTCGAGATGCGCCGCGTCCGCGACCTCCAGCCCTACGTGGGCAAGGAGCTCGAGGCCAAGATCATCGAGCTGGACAAGAACCGCAACAACGTGGTCCTGTCCCGCCGTGCCTGGCTGGAGCAGACCCAGTCCGAGGTCCGCCAGACGTTCCTCACCACCCTCCAGAAGGGTCAGGTCCGTTCCGGCGTCGTCTCCTCGATCGTCAACTTCGGTGCCTTCGTGGACCTGGGTGGCGTCGACGGTCTCGTGCACGTCTCGGAGCTCTCCTGGAAGCACATCGACCACCCCTCCGAGGTTGTCGAGGTCGGCCAGGAAGTCACCGTCGAGGTTCTCGACGTCGACATGGACCGCGAGCGCGTCTCCCTCTCGCTCAAGGCGACGCAGGAAGACCCGTGGCAGCAGTTCGCCCGGACCCACCAGATCGGTCAGGTCGTCCCGGGTAAGGTCACCAAGCTCGTTCCCTTCGGTGCGTTCGTGCGCGTCGACGAGGGCATCGAGGGCCTGGTCCACATCTCCGAGCTGGCCGAGCGCCACGTGGAGATCCCGGAGCAGGTCGTCCAGGTCAACGACGAGATCTTCGTCAAGGTCATCGACATCGACCTCGAGCGCCGTCGCATCAGCCTCTCGCTGAAGCAGGCCAACGAGTCCTTCGGTTCCGACCCGGCCTCGGTGGAGTTCGACCCGACCCTGTACGGCATGGCCGCGTCGTACGACGACCAGGGCAACTACATCTACCCCGAGGGCTTCGACCCCGAGACCAACGACTGGCTCGAGGGCTACGAGTCCCAGCGTGAGGTGTGGGAGAACCAGTACGCCGAGGCGCAGACGCGCTTCGAGCAGCACCAGGCTCAGGTCATCAAGTCCCGCGAGGCCGACGAGGCCGCTGCCGCCGAGGGTGGCGAGGCTGCTGCCCCGGCCGCTGCCGGTGGCAGTGGTGGCGGCGGTTCGTACTCCTCCGAGGGTGCGGACAACTCCGGCGCGCTGGCCTCGGACGAGGCGCTTGCCGCGCTTCGCGAGAAGCTGGCCGGTGGGCAGAGCTGACGCCCGCTGAGCGATAGCTCCTGACTGAGGGCCCGTACCTTTCGAGGTACGGGCCCTCAGCCGTGTGCGACCCAGGGCCGGTGACGCAGCGCACCCGTCCATGAAAAGGCCGTAAGACATGCCTGATCAGGGCTGTGGGCGGGAATGCCCATCCTCTGCGCCGCGTTGTGCAGTACGAACACGAGGAGGAGCGGTCACAGTGCTTGATCCGCAGGGTTTGTACGCATGGGAGCCGAAGGGCCTCGCCGTTGTCGACATGGCGCTCGCCCAGGAGTCGGCCGGTCTTGTCATGCTCTACCACTTCGACGGATACATCGACGCGGGCGAGACCGGCGACCAGATCGTCGACCGGGTCCTCGACTCGCTGCCCCACCAGGTCGTCGCCCGCTTCGACCACGACCGGCTCGTGGACTACCGCGCCCGCCGCCCGTTGCTGACGTTCAAGCGCGACCGCTGGGTCGAGTACGAGGAGCCCACCATCGAGGTGCGGCTCGTCCAGGACGCCACCGGAGCGCCCTTCCTGCTGCTGTCGGGTCCCGAACCCGACGTCGAGTGGGAGCGCTTCGCCGCCGCGGTCCAGCAGGTCGTGGAGCGTCTCGGCGTGCGTCTGTCGGTCAACTTCCACGGCATTCCCATGGGCGTCCCGCACACCCGCCCGGTGGGCCTCACCCCGCACGGCAACCGCCACGACCTCGTCCCGGGCCACCGCAGCCCCTTCGACGAGGCCCAGGTGCCCGGCAGCGCCGAGGCCCTGGTCGAGTACCGCCTCATGGAGGCCGGCCACGACGTCCTGGGCGTCGCCGCACACGTGCCGCACTACATCGCCCGCTCGCCGTACCCGGACGCGGCGCTGACGGCCCTGGAGTCCATCACGGCGGCCACCGGGCTGGTGCTGCCCGGCATCGCGCACGCGCTGCGCACGGAGGCCCACCGCACGCAGACCGAGATCGAGCGCCAGATCCGGGAGGGCGACGAGGACCTGGTCGCGCTCGTGCAGGGTCTGGAGCACCAGTACGACGCGGCCGCGGGCGCCGAGACACGCGGCAACATGATCGCCGAGCCCGTCGACATCCCCTCGGCGGACGAGATCGGCCTCGAGTTCGAGCGGTTCCTCGCGGAACGGGAGGGCGAGGGCTGAGCCCTCCCGCCTCCCGCCGGGTGCGCTGTCGGTGCCAGGCCCTAAGCTTCGGCTCATGCTGAAGGTGGGCCTGACCGGCGGCATCGGTGCCGGCAAGAGTGAAGTGTCGCGACTGCTCGTCGCGTGCGGTGCCGTGCTGGTCGACGCGGACCGGATCGCCCGCGAGGTGGTCGCACCGGGCACGCCCGGGCTCGCCGCGGTCGTCGACGCGTTCGGCGCGGCGGTGCTCGGCGCCGACGGCTCCCTGGACCGCCCCAGGCTGGGCTCGATCGTCTTCGCCGACCCCGAGAAGCTCGCCGTCCTCAACTCGATCGTGCACCCCCTGGTGGGCGCCCGCTCCCGGGAACTCGAATCGGCCGCCGCCGGGGACGCCGTCGTCGTCCATGACGTCCCGCTCCTCACGGAGAACGGCCTCGCCCCGCTGTACGACGTCGTGGTGGTCGTAGACGCCGCCCCCGAGACCCAGCTCGACCGCCTGGTCACCCTGCGCGGCATGACCGAGGCCGACGCCCGCGCCCGCATGGCCGCCCAGGCGACCCGCGACGAGCGCCTGCGGATCGCGGACATCGTCATCGACAACGACGTACCGCTGCCGGACCTGGAGCGACGCGTCCGGGACGTGTGGGCGGACCTCGTGCACAGAGCCCACGCGCACGGGGTCTCGTCCCGCCCGCCCCAGGAATAGCGGGCCCCGCCCGGGCGTTGAACCGTCCCAGTGAGGGAAGGACTCTGCCGTGCCCGAGACCAGCGGTTCGACCGGACGTACTCCGGAGACGCATGTCATCGACTTCCGTGCCGCCGAGCAACTGCTCGCCGCACGGGACCCGCGGGGCGCGGTGAAGCTGCTCGACGCCGTCATCGCCGCCCACCCGGAGAACACCGCCGCCCGGCTGCTGCGCGCCCGCGCGTTCTTCGCGGCCGCGCAACTGCGCCCCGCCGAGCTGGAGTTCACCATCGTCCTGGAGCGTGAGCCGGACAACGCGTTCGCGCACTTCGCGCTCGCCCGGACCTACGAGCGCCAGGCCCGCCCCGACCAGGCCCGACGCCACTTCCGCCTGGCGGCCGCGCTGGACCCGAACCCGCAGTACCTGGAGGCGGCACGCTTCGACTCGTGAGCCGGCCGCCTACGGGGGAGGGTTCTCCGGGGGCCGGTAGGGCGGGATGTCGCGGCCCGGCTGGTAGTGCGGGCCCTGGCGGATGTGCCTGAGGATCATCATCATGTCGACGGTGACGACCAGCCACAGCACGCCGCAGGCGATCGCCCACCCCGGTCGTCCGGCGAGCGCGAAGGCCACCGTCCCGAAGATCGCCCAGACCAGCCCCCACACGCTCAGCCAGAACCGCACCCGCAGAGCACTGCGCGCTGTCCTCGGTTCACTGCCCGTACGCATCGAGATCACTACTCCTCTTCGGTAAGTACCCTGCACAGCGGACGTTTCACCGAAGAGGACCGAACGGAGGGGGCGGGCGTGCTTCCGGATGCCGACGAGCTGGCCGAGGTGCTGCTGGATCTCGCCGTACCGCACGAGGACATCAGCGAACTCGTCCGGATGGGCCGACGGGTCACGGACGACCCGGAGCTGGTGCGGCTGCTGGAGGGCGCGGTCCAGGAGCTGGTCAGGGACATGGGGGAGGCCGGCCGCCCGGTCGAGCCGCCCGAGCTCGACTGGGCGACGGGGGCGCTGCAGCGGTGTTTCCCCGTCTACGTGTTCGTGGCGGCGCTGCCCCACACCCGCGCCTACCACCGTGAGCGCGGTGTCCCGGCCGACGTCTCCCGGCGCACCCTCGCCGACCTGGGACGCAACATGGCGGTGCACCGCAGGAGGTACGGCAGGACCGGGGTGGAGGCTCCGCGGTGGCTCACCCACCACTTCCGGGGCGAGCTCTACCAACTGGGCCGCCTGCAGTTCGAGCGCGCGGCGCACGGACAGCGGACGGGACAGGCGCTCGCGGCGGCAGGGCTGGACGTGGCCCCCGGCACGCCCTGTCTGAACCTCCACATCCCCGACTTCCTCGGCCCGCTGTCACCGGGCGCCTGCGACCGCTCGCTGGCGCTGGCCGCGGAGTTCTTCGCCCGGTGCTTCCCCGAGGAGAAGTACCGGGCCGCGCTCTGCCACTCCTGGCTGCTCGATCCGCAGCTCAGGGACTACCTGCCGGCCGACTCCAACATCGTCCGGTTCCAGGGTCGCTTCCAGGCCGCCCGCGAGGACACCGAGCCGGCGGACACCGAGCCGGTCCGGTTCGTCTTCGGTGATCCCGACCTGCCGGTGGAGACCCTGCCACGGCGAACGCCGGTGGAACGGGCCGTGGGCGATCACCTGCGGGCCGGCAAGCACTGGTACATGGGGCACGGCTGGTTCCCGCTGTGATCGGGCACGACCGGGTGCCGCCGCGCGCAGGCACGGCTGGGTCCCGTCGTAACTCGGACGGGTGAACGCGCGGAGGGCGGGAACCGGCGTGCGGGCACGGCCCGTTGGACGGGCATGGAGCTGAAGATGCGAGCGGGACATCAGGGGACGGGACCGGGAGCGATCACTCCGGACGGCTGCGCGGTCGAGCTCTATTCGCGGCTGTCGGCGGGGGACGCACCGGACATCATCAGTGCCGCCGTGCCGGCGGGTGCGCGCATCCTGGAACTGGGCAGCGGTGTGGGGCGCATGACCCACCCGCTGCTGGAGCGGGGCTTCACGATCACGGCGGTCGACGAGTCCGCGGAGATGCTGGAGCGTGTCCGCGGGGCGCGCACCATACGCGGCACGATCGAGGACCTCGACCTGGGCGAGACGTTCGACGTGGTGATGCTCGCGTCGTTCCTCGTGCACACCGGTGACGTCGAGGGGCGACGGGCATTGCTGCGCACCTGTGCCCGGCATGTCGCGAAGGACGGCTGTGTCATCCTCCAGCGCGAGGGCGCCGACTACCACACCGATCTGCCGCGCGAGCGGGTCGACCCCAGCGGCTACACCGTGCGGATCGTGTCCTCGGAGCCGGTCTCAGACGGCGTCAACTCGGTGTACGTGGAGTACGAGTTCCCGGACGCGGCGTGGACCCAGACGTTCCGGGCCCGGCCCCTGACGAAGGAACAGTTCGAGGAGGCTCTGTCGGAGGCGGGTCTGGAGGTGGACGAGTATCTGACGGACGACGGCGTCTGGGTGCGGGCCGTTCCCGCGACCTGAGGACAGCGGGACAAGTGCCCCCGGCGGCGATGAGTTTCGGGGCAGGGTTCGGTCTGTCCCTGTGAAAGCACCACGGACCGCTTCCCACAGGAGACCTCGATGTCCGAGACCACCGTCCCCGTCACCGCCCCCGCCGCCACCGCGGCCAAGGCCGCCTCGTCCCGCACGGTCGTCGCCGAGTCCCCGACCCCGCGTGGCCGCCGTGCCCGGATCGCCCTGCGCGGACTCCAGGTCTTCCTCGCCCTCTTCTTCGTGATCGCGAGCGCGCTGCCCAAGCTGATCGCGCACCCCTCGGCCGCCGAGGGCTTCGACAAGATGGGCTGGGGCAGCGCGGGCATGTACGCCATCGGGGTCCTCGAACTGGCGGGGGGCATCGCGCTGTTGATCCCCGTGCTGCAGTCGCTGGCGGCGGTGTCGCTGAGCGCGCTGATGGTGGGCGCGTTCGTCGTATCGGTCACCGTCTTCGGCGGGGAGAACGCGGCGACACCGCTGATCCTCATCGTGCCGCTCACCCTCATCGCCTGGGCCCGGCGCGACCACAACGCGCGGCTGCTCCGGCTTGTCCGGCTGGTCCGGCGTCAGGCGTGAGGATCGTGGGCCTCGCCGGGACCGTGTGTTCGGGACGGCCGTAGGTGGCGGGGGTGACATCGGTGACGGCGGTGGTGTCCGGGGTGGTTCTTCGCCCGGGCGCCACCGTCGTCACCATGGTGTGCGCGTCGTCAACCGCGGCGGCCGTCAGCGCTGGGTGCGCCGGTGGTTCAGCGACCCCGGTCGGTGTCCTTTCGGGCGGCCGTCGCGGCCTCCTGCAGCCCGCGCAGACGTTCCAGCTCGCGGCGGTCGCGCTTGGTCGGGCGGCCCGTGCCGCGGTCGCGGACACCGGCGGGGGCGACGGCCTCGCGGGGCGGGGGTGGAGGGCTGTTGTCCACATAGCACTGGGCGGCCACCGGGGCGCCGACCCGCTTGCGGATCAGTCGCTTCACCACGACGACCCGCTCCCAGCCCTCCTGCCGGACGCGGACTTCGTCGCCGACGCGCAGGGAGTACGCGGGCTTCACGCGCTCACCGTTCACGCGCACGTGCCCGCCCCGGCAGGCGGTGGCTCCCATGGAGCGGGTCTTGACCAGCCGGACCGACCAGATCCAGCTGTCGATGCGCACGCTCTCGCCGCTCTGCACACCGGCGGCCTCGGCGGCGGCCACCGCGGCGGCGATCTTCGGGTCGATGACCTCAGGTCCGCTGACCTCAGGGCCGTTGACCTCAGGAGCGGTGCCTTCGCGGCCGGTGCCGTCGTCGTCCGGGCCGGGTTTCCGGGCGGCTGTCCCTTCGAGGGCGGTTTCACCCGCGCCCGTACCGCGGCCGGGCCTGCCGGGGCTGCGCGTCCCGGCCGCCGTGCCGCTCCTCTTGTCGTCGTCCGTGTGCTCAGCAGCCATGCCTTTGACCTTAGTGCCCTGTGCCCCGCGGGCTGGGTGGGTTTTTCTGGCGGGTGCCGGGGTGCCGGGGTGCCGGGGTGCCGGGGTGCCGGGGTGCCGGGGTGCCGGGGTGCCGCGTCTGAGCATCTGCGCCGCCGAGCCGCCGAGCCGCCGAGCCTGCGCGGGGCCGCGCAGACGGGTCTCCGGGTCTCCGGGCGGTGGGTGCGTGTGGCAGGGGGCGCGGGACCCGGGGCAGGTGCGGCGCGCGGTGCTTCCGTACGGTGGAGGGATGGACAGCAGCGGCCTCGCCGGTATCGCCGGTCTGGATGAGCGGATCGCGGGCTGTCGGGCCTGTCCGCGGCTGGTCGACTGGCGGGAGGAGGTGGCCCGCACCAAGCGCGCCGCCTTCTCCGACTGGACCTACTGGGGCAGGCCGGTGCCCGGTTTCGGGCCGCCGGACGCCGCTCTGCTGATCGTGGGCTTGGCTCCCGCCGCGCACGGCGGGAACCGCACCGGCCGGATGTTCACCGGGGACCGCTCCGGTGACGTGCTGTACGAGGCGCTGTACGACGTGGGGCTCGCCTCGCAGCCCACGTCGGTCTCGGCGGACGACGGCCTGGAACTGCACGGTGTGCGCGTCACCTCGCCCGTGCACTGTGCCCCGCCCGCCAACAAGCCCACCCCCGGGGAACGGGACACCTGCCGGCCCTGGCTCGTCCAGGAGCTGCACCTGCTGCGGCCGACGCTGCGGGCCGTCGTCGTACTCGGCGCCTTCGGCTGGCAGGCCGCCTTGCCCGCGTTCGCGGAGGCGGGCTGGAGCGTGCCGCGTCCGCGCCCCGCCTTCGCCCACGGCAGGCGTGTGTCGCTCGACGGCCTCGACCTGTTCGGCTGCTTCCACGTCAGCCAGCGCAACACCTTCACCGGCCGGCTCACGCCCACGATGCTGCGGGACGTGCTGGGCGCGGCGGCGCGGACGGCGGGGCTGCCCGCTTCGGGATGAGGTGGGGTAGGCGGGCGGCCCGCTAGGGGGCCTCGGTCTCCTCGAACAGCTGGCGTAGCGTCGAGCGGTAGTTGGTCCGCACGTGGGCGAGTGCGTGCGCACGCGCCCGTTCCGGGTCGCCGGAGGCGATCGCCTCGTACAACTCTCGGTGTTCCACCAGGAGTTGGGGCCACTCCTCGTTGCGGCGGGTCATCCAGCGCAGTCGGCCCGCGACCGGTTCGAGGGCCTCTGTCAGCAGGCTGTTGCCCGCCATCGCCACGATGCGGTCGTGCAGGCGGCTGTTGACGTCCGTGATGGCCTCGGCGTCGCCCGCCTCGGTCGCGGCGGCCGCGAGGTCGAGGAGCGCCTCGACCTCGGCGAGTTCCTCCGCGGTGGCGCGGGCCGCGGCGAGACCGGCCGCGTAGACCTCCAGCGCCTCGCGCAGTTCGAAGAGCTCCTTGACATCGCGAGCGGTGAGGCGGCGCACGACGGTGCGGCGCGGGGTCTCGAAGTGGACGAACCCCTCGGCCACCAGAGCGCGGATCGCCTCTCGGACCGGTACCCGGGAGACCCCGAAACGCTCGGCCAGTTCGCGCTCGACGAGCCGGTCGCCGGGGCGGAGGCCGCCCGCGATGATCTCCTGGCGCAGAGTGGCCAGGACGCGCTCGCGCACCGCACCGAGGGGTTCGATCTTCGTCGTCGAGCTCATGGGCCCATCTTCGCCGACTCCGGGCGTGATTTACGGAGCGTTAACAGCAACGACATCGGTCGGAACGGTTGACGGGAGGACCATGTCCGCAGTTTGGTATACCAAACGCGCAGCCAAGCGACCGGAAATCAGCCACCGGAAAGAAACACGCCACCGGTTAGCAGTCCTCCTCCGTCCCCCGGCTCCTCCTGGAGGCCCCGTGTCCCTCGCCGACCGTGCCGAAGCCACCGGCACAGCAGCGTTCGTCCCCGATCCCCGGCTCACCAACGAAGACCTCGCACCCGCCGGCAAGCGCAACTGGAAGGTCTTCGACCTCTTCGCCATGTGGATGTCCGACGTCCACAACCTCGGCAACTACACCTTCGCGGCCGGTCTGCTCTTCCTCGGCATGAACGTCTGGCAGATCTTCACCTCCCTGCTCGTCGGCTTCGTGATCATCTACGTCGGTATGAACATGATGGGCCGCATCGGACAGCGCACCGGTGTCCCCTTCCCGGTCGTCAGCCGCATCGCCTTCGGCGTCTGGGGTGCCAACATCCCGGCTCTGATCAGGGCCGTCATCGCCATCATGTGGTACGGCATCCAGACCTACCTGGCCTCCGTCGCCGTCAACGTGATGCTGCTGGCGGCCTGGCCCGGTCTGGAGTCCTGGACACACAACTCGTTCCTCGGGCTCGACGCGCTCGGCTGGGTGTCGTTCGTGGCGCTGTGGCTGGTCCAGGCGGCGATCATCAGCCAGGGCATGGAATCCGTACGGAAGTTCCAGGACTTCTGCGGCCCGGCCATCTGGGTCGTGATGATCGCGCTGGCCGTGTGGATCTTCGCAAAGGCGGGGTGGTCCATCTCGCTCACCACCACTCCGAACCCGGTCTCGGTCGGCGAGCAGTGGCGGCAGTGGTTCGGCGCGGTCGGTCTGATCCTCGCCACCTACGGCACCCTGATGCTCAACTTCTGCGACTTCTCGCGCTTCGCACCGGACTACAAGACGGTCAGGCGCGGCAACTTCTGGGGCCTGCCGGTCAACTCGACGGCGTTCGTGATCCTCTCGGTCGTCGTCACGGCAGGCGCGTACGAGGTGTTCGGCAAGCAGATCACCGAGCCCGCCTACCTCGTCGCCGAGATCGGCAACACCTGGGTACTGGTGCTGGGCGCGCTGACGTTCGCCATCGCCACCATGGGCGTCAACATCGTCGCCAACTTCGTCTCCCCGGCGTACGACCTCGCCAACGTCTGGCCACAGAAGATCACCTTCAAGGTCGGCGGCATGATCAGCACGGTGGTGGCGCTGCTGGTGACGCCGTGGAACCTGTTCTCCAACCCCACGGTCGTCAACTACTTCCTCGGCGGCCTCGGCGCCTTCCTCGGCCCGCTGTTCGGTGTGATCATGGTCGACTACTACTGGGTCAAGCGCGGCCGCATCGACGTGGACGAACTCTTCAACGCCCAGCCCGGATCCCGCTACCGCTACCACAAGGGCGTCAACCCCAAGGCCCTGTGGGCGTTCCTGCCTTCGGCCGCGGTCGCGGCGGTGCTCGCGCTGGTGAAGGCGTTCAGCGAGGTGGCGCCGTACTCCTGGTTCATCGGCACGGCGCTGGCCGCCGGACTGTACGTGGTGCTGTGCCGAGCGGAACGCGCCGGCGATGCCGATGCCGGTGGCGCCGTCGGGTCCGGCAAGCCCATGGAGGTCTGAGAAACGTGCGAATCGTCGTCACCAACTGCAACACCACGCAGGAGATGACCGAGGAGATCGTACGAGGTGCCCGGGCCGCCGCTGACCCGGGCACCGCCGTGACCGGACTGACCCCGATCTGGGGCCCCGAGTCGGCGGAGGGCTGGCTCGACAGTCACCTCTCGGCCGCCGCGGTCATCGATCTGCTGCGGACGTACGACGGTCCGCCGTACGACGCCGTGGTCATGGCCGGTTTCGGGGAGCACGGGCGTGAGGGCGTGCGGGAGCTGGTGGACGTGCCGGTCGTCGACATCACAGAGGCGGCGGCTCACCTAGCCTGCCTGCTGGGACGCCGGTACGGAGTGGTCACCACGCTGGAACGGTCGTGCGGCCAGATCGAGGACAGCCTGGAACTGGCCGGCGTGGGCCGCAACTGCGCGGCTGTCGTCGGTACCGGGCTGAGCGTCCTCGACATGGGCGACGCGGCCCGGACAGAGGCGGCGTTCCTCACCGCGGCCGAGCGGGCGTGCCGGGCGGGCGCGGAGGTGCTGGTGCTCGGCTGCGCCGGGATGACGGGGCTGCAGCGTGTGGTGGGGGAGAAGCTCGGACTGCCGGTCGTCGACGGGGTCGGGGCCGCGGTGAAACTGGCGGAGTCACTGGTGACCCTCGGCCTGACGACGAGCCGCGCGGGGAGCTTCGCGAAACCGGTGCCGAAGAGGCGGGTGTGGGGGCGGCCGGGGGATCGCGGCGGCGAACGCGGCTGAACGGTCGCAGCGGTCGCAGTGGCTGAAGTGGCAGAACTGGCTGAACTGGCAGAACTGGCTGAACTGGTCGCAGTGGCTGAAGCGCGGCAGGCGGGTGGCGCCGGTGAGTGCCCGGTCACGGCCGCCACTCGTACCGCACATCCGGTTCGCGCTCCTCGTTCCCGCTGCCGTCCGTGTACTCGACGGGGACGAAGCCGTGTCGCTCGTAGAACCGGTGGGCGGGCCTGTTGACCTGGAAGGTCCACAGACTCAGTCCCGCCGGGCTGCGCTCCTTGGCCAGGCCGACGAATCGGTCGCCGATGCCGCGCCCCCGCCAGGCCGGGTCCAGGTAGAGCTGGGACAGCAGCTCGCCGTCGAGAACCATCACCCCCACCGTGCCGGTGCCGCCGGACGCCTCGGCCACCCAGGTCTCCCGCAGCGGCACCACGACCTCCCGGAAGTAGGCGCGCACTTCGTCGTCCGACCGGGGCCGGACGACGGTCGGCAGGGCCGTCGCGAAGGACCGCAGCCACACATCGGCCGCAGCGGCCGCGTCCGGGACGGTGGCACGACGAAGGGTGACGACGGATTCGGAGTGACTCACGGACGTACGACCTCCTGCTTCCGGCCCTCCGGGACGACAGCCGTCGCCGTGATCTCCACGAGCTGCCCGGTGTATCCGAGGCACGCCACGCCGAGCAGGGTCGACGCGTGCGGACCGACGCTCAGCCCGGACGCCTCGACGACCTCCCAGACGGCCGAGAGCACGGCGGTCTCGCTGCTCACGACGTACACGTCGGTCGCCAGCACGTGTTCCAAGTCGCTGCCGACGGCGCGCAGTTGTTCCCGAAGGTTGGCGATGACCTGCTCGGCCTGACGCACGGGGTCTCCCGCACCGACCAGCTCCCCCTCGGCATCAAGGGGCACCGAACCGGCGAGAAAGGCGAGCTTCGTGCCGGCCTCGACGACGGAGGCGTGGGAGTAGGTGGGCGGGGGGAACAGGGCGGGCGAGGTGACGCGCTGGATCATGACGCTCCTGGGACGGTGACGGACAACCTGCCGATCATCCGGGCGTGGCACCGAACCCGCATCCGAATTTCCCTCCCACGGACCCCACCGGCTCACCACCCCCGGCCGCAGCCCCCCGGTCCGCTCGGCGGCCTCGACCCGCTCCAGCCGGTACAGCCGGACCTGGGGAGCACCCCTCACCCGCGGATCGACGCTGAGCCGGTCCGGCCTCCCCAGCAGCCGGCGCACCGACCCGCCGGTCCACCCGCGCAGTCGCAGCCCGGCCAGCGAGACATACCGCCTGCCGTCCTCCTCCTGCGTGCCCCAACTCACCATCGCTACCTCCCCCGTGGCGCCCGTCGGCCCCTCGTCCGTGACTGTCCATGACGCTCTGTGACGACCACCCCCATTGAAGCGGACGCCACTGACAATCACCCCGGCCATCCCACGGCGGATAAACCGCTCGACAGCCCCCGCCCCCTGCCGACACCCTGCCTCCATGCGCACAAAGCACCTGGGCCGTTTCACGGCAGCGGACTTCTAGCGGGCCGCACCGGAAGTTCCGGTGGGCCTTCGGAGGTCTGCCATGTCACGTACCGTCCACCACGTCCCGAGCCGACACCGCGACAATCCGGCCTGGTCGCGTGAGCTGCCCGGACCCCGCACGGGGCACGCCCTCGTCGAGCTCCGGTACTCCCGAGCGGAGTCGGCCGACGCCGTGCGCGCGGGACGCCGTCCCCTGCCGACCCAGGTCGTGCGGCGATTCGCCGCGTACACCTACCCCCGTGCGCTGAACGAGCAGTTCAGCAGCCCGTACGAGTCAAGGGCCCGTGCCGCCCTGCAGGCCTTTCGCACCACCGCCCGCAACCACCTGCGCGCGGCCCCGGAAGGCGCCCTCCTCGCCGCGGCCGAAGAACTCGACCACCCGCCGACCCGCCACCGGCACCGCGACCTCTGGGAGGCCTGACCCGTGCTCGTGACCACACCCGCGGACGTGCCCGAAGCCGCTCGGCGGATCGTCGCCCATCTCGCCGAAGCCCCGCCGGACCACCTCCTCACCCGTACGGAGTCCGACTGGCCCGAGGCCTACATCGCGGTGGACGAGTCCTTCGTCGCCGCGCTGTGCCCGGGCCGCACGCCGCTGCCGCCGCTTCACCCCGTCACCCTCATCCAGTCCCGGTACGGCGGCGCCTACGAACCGGGCCGCTGGCTCGCGTTCCCGAGTCCGCCGGACGATCTGCCGGACGGCTGGGACGAGGAAGACGTGCCGTGTCTGCGCTTCTGGGAGGCCAACCCCCGGGCCGCGGGCGGCGGGAGGACGCCGGCTGAGGCGTACGCGGTGCTCCTGGCCGACGTTCTCCACCGGAACGGCGGCAACGGGGCCACAGCCGGGGCGTAAACGTGTGGAGGCGCGGGGCGCAGGTACGTACGCTGCGCCCCATGTCCTCCTTCTCCGACCGTGACTTCCTCGACAGCACCGCCGACCGCCTCGCCGGCCTGCCCGCCGTCCGGGCCGTGGCGCTCGGCGGTTCCCGCGCGCAGGGCACCGAAGGGCCCGACAGCGACTGGGACCTGGCCGTCTACTACCGGGGCCCCTTCGACCCGGCCGACCTGCGCGCGGTCGGGTGGGACGGCGAGGTCTCCGAGGTCGGCGGCTGGGGCGGCGGCGTGTTCAACGGGGGAGCGTGGCTCACGATCGACGGGCGGCGCGTGGACGTCCACTACCGCGATCTCGACGTGGTGGAGCACGAGTTGGCGCAAGCGGAGGAAGGGCACTTCCGGGTGGAGCCGCTGCTGTTCCACCTGGCGGGCATCCCGAGCTACCTGGTGGTCGCCGAGCTGGCGATCAACCGCGTGCTGCGGGGCGAACTGCCACAGCCGGCGTCCTACCCCGACAAGCTCCGGGTGGCCGCCGCCGAGCGCTGGCGGGGAACCGCCCTGGCCACCCTCGGGTACGCCAGGTCCCACCACGCCCCGGCGGCCCGCCTCACGGAGGTCGCCGGCGCGATCGCCACGGCCGCCGTGCAGGCCGGGCACGGGGTGCTCGCGGCGCGCGGGGAGTGGGTGACGAACGAGAAGCGGTTGCTGGAGCGAGCCGGGCTGCGAAGCGTGGACGGCGTCATCGCGGGACTGGGCGACGGTGACACCCATGCGTTGGCCACTGCCTTGGACCAGGTGCGGCAGCTCGTCGAGGGATAGCGATCCGACAGCGGACGGCGCGAGGGGACGTGAGAGGGCGCGAAGGGACGCGTAGGGACGCGTAGGGACGCGAGGGGACCTGAGAGGGCGCGTACCGCGGAGTCGTGCGCCCGGGCCGGCATTGCGTTCATAAAGAACACGCCTCTCCGGCAAACCGTCACATCCCCGAAATACGACTGTCCCATCTTCTCCAACAACGCGTTTTACCGTGGACGCCACAGTCCACAGCCCGGCCACCGTCGCCCGAGGCACACCCCGCCTCGCACAGACGACAGGAGCCCCGTGTCACGCCCCGCCGCTCGGACCCTTCCGCCCTGGCTCGCGCACGCCCTTCGCGCCCAGCGGGGACCCGTGCCCTGGAACGCGGTCCTGCGGGGCGCGCTGGCATCCGGTCCGCTGCTGCTCGCGGCCGTGCTCACCGGGCAGACATCCCTCGGAGTGGTCGCCGCCATCGCCGCCATGCTGGCCGGGATCAACGACCGGCCCGGCAGCCGACGGACCTCGGTGCGGCGGCTGGGCCTGCCCGCGCTCGCGGGAGCCGGTGGACTGCTCCTTGGGACGTATGCCGGAGAGCAGGTCGGGGCCGTCGTCCTGACCTTGCTGCTCACCCTGGTCGGCCTCGTCGCCGGGAGTGTCAGTGCCATCGGGCCCGTCGCCTCCGGTGCCGGTACGCAGTTGCTCGTCGCCTCCGCCATCGGGGCCGGAATGCCCCTGCCCGAGGCGGGATGGCAGCGGGCGCTCGCCTTCCTCGTGGGCGCCGGATGGCTGCTGGGGCTGCGGCTCGCCCTTCCCACGCCCGGCGCGCTCGCGGGCGACTTCAGGTTCGACGGGGAGCGGGAGGCCGTAGCCGCCGTGTACGACGCCGTGGCCGAGCTGCTCGACGCCGCGGGCACGCCCGACGCCGGCCCGCGGCGGGCCGCCCTGACCGCCGCGCTCGACCACGCGCAGGACGCCCTCGCCGGGCCCCGGCTGCGGCGCTACGCCAGCTCCTCGGCCGAGCGGCGGCTGCACGCGCAGTACGCCGCCGCGCTGCCGCTCGCCGAGGCCGCGACCGCACTGGCCTGGGCCGGGGAGACGGTTGCCGGGCGGGCCTCGGAAGGGCCCCGGCGTCTGGCCGCCGCCGTACGCGAGAGCACACACACCGGTCCGCTGCCCGCCCCTACCCGTTCCGCGCCCGGGCTGCGCGCCCTGGACGACGCCCTCCTACAGGCCGCCGAGGCCTTCGACCGGGGCAGGGGCGGCGACCTGCACAGGCGTCGGCGCGGGGTCGGGGACGTGCTGCGCACCGCCTTCGGGGCCGGTGGACGGGAGTACGGGCTGCGGGTCGCCCTCTGCTTCGGGGCCAGCGCGGGTGTGGCGCAGGCCCTGCACCACACCCGCTGGTACGGGGAGCACACCCACTGGTACTGGCTGCCCGCCACCGCCGTCTTCCTCGTCAAGCCCGACCTCGGGCCGCTCGCCTCCCGCGTACTGAGCCGTGCGGTCGGGACCGTGCTGGGCGCCCTCGTCTTCGCCGGGTTCGCGGCGGTGCTGCCCCGGCCGGAAGGGCTCATCGCGCTGGTCGCCGTCAGTGGCGCGCTGATTCCCGTCGCCACCCGGCACTTCGCCGCGCAGACCGCCGTCGTCACCGTGCTCGTCCTCGCGCTGGTCATGGTGGGCGGCGAACCCCAGGCGTCCGCCGGCCGGATCGGCGAGACGCTGCTGGCCTGCGCGATCGTGCTCATCGTGGGGCACCTGCCGATGCCGGGACAGCGGGCAGGCGGGGTACGTGCCCGGCTCACCGCGGCGGCGAACGCCGCGCACGCGTACCTGGCGCATGTCCTGCGGGAGGCCGACGCGCGGGTGGTGGGCAGCGCGGGAGCGACCGGGGATTTTGGCGAGGAAGCAGCGGGCAACGCCCGTTCCGACGCCCGCCCCGTGCCCGGCCCTCGTGCCGTTCCCCGGTCCGACTCCCGCCCCGTGCCTGGCCCCCGTGCCGTTCCCCGTTCCGACACCCGCCCCGACTCTCGTGGCACGCCCCGGTCCGACGCCGGTTCCCCGGGCGACTCCCGTGCTCGTCTCCTGGGCAAGGTCCGCAACCCGGGCCGCCCCGCCCCCCGTTCCCTGCCCCACTCCGACACCCGCGCCCGCCGCTGGACCCTTCGTCGCGAGGCCTACCGGACGCTCGCCGACGCCCGCACCGCCATCTCCCTCGCCGCCGCCGAACTCCCCGCGCTCGCCCGGCACGCCGAGGGCGCGGACGAGGTGGCCGACACCCTCGAACAGCTCGTCGACATGACCACCGCCTGTGCCGTGCACCTCGACGACACCGGGCGGCTGACGCCGGAGCACGCCGAGCGCCTGGTCGCCCTGCTCGACGAACTCGCCGGACACCGCGAGCGGGTGGGGCTGAGCGCCCCCGACATCTCGCTCGCCGGGTAGCCCCGGGCCGCGGGCGCGTGGGTCGGCGGACGCGCGGCCACCACGGCGTCGTACCACCTGAACGACGACCGTCCCGAACCGCTCCGCCACCGCCGGGACGGCAGGAGGAGTGGGGGAGGAACCCAGAGGGCGCGCGTCGACTCTCGGGCGCCCGTGGGCAGTGAGCCCGTCCGCTGTCACGACGAGTACGAGGAACGGCACGAACCGTGACCGAGGCCCCCGTACGGTGACAGGACCCTCACACTCCGGGGTGAACAAGTGTCAACTACGTCTCAGTCCAGCAACTGGGCGAGGCGTTCAGCCTCCGGAACGCGTTAACTCCTACAAAGTACGACGCTTCTGGAGGTGCAGGGTGGTGAACGGGCGAACAGTGCTCGAACGCTTTCCCGCAGGTGGGCCGCGAGGCTCGTGGCCGGCGGAGGAGTTCGCGCACGCGCGGCGACTTGAGGGGCTGCCCGCAGAGGTCGTCATGGACCTCGCCACGGACACGTTCCTGGTGATCGTGCGCGGCGGAGAGGCAGCCGTCGACGCGTTGGCCTGAGGTCAGCCCGCCTTCGGGGCGGGCACCTGCATCGACGCCTGTGACGGCACCTTCGCCGTGAACTGCTCCGCCTGGAGCGAGTACAACTCCGCGTAGATCCCGCCCCTCGCCAGCAGTTCGTCGGGCGTGCCGGACTCCGCGAGCCGGCCCTGGTCCAGGACGTGCACCAGGTCCGCATGGCGTACGGACGCCAGCCGGTGGGTGATGAGGATGACGGTCTGGCCGGTGCCCGCCAGGGCGCGGATCTTCTCGAAGACCTCCAGTTCCGCCCGGGCGTCCAGGGCGGCGGTCGGCTCGTCCACGATCAGGATGCGGCCGTGCCGGTATGCCGCCCGGGCGATCCCGAGCCGCTGCCACTGCCCGCCCGACAGCTCGTGCCCACCGCTGAAGTTGCGGGCCAGCAGCGTGTCCAGGCCACGCGGCAGATCCGCCAGCACCTCCTCGGCACCGGCCTCCCCGACCGCGCCCGTAACCCGCTCGTCGGTGAGCGGCACGGAGGAACGGCCGACCGCCACGTTGACCCGGGCCGTGAACGGCCACCGCTTGAAGTCCTGCGCCACCATCGCGACGCGCTCCGCGAGCAGCTGCCGGTCCGCGCCCGCCGCGTCGACGTCGTCCCACATGATCCGGCCACGGTCCGGCGTGTAGAGCCCGGCCAGCAGCTTCACCAGGGTGGTCTTGCCGGAGCCGTTCTCGCCGACCAGGGCGACGATCTTGCCGAGCGGGACCGTGAGGGACACCTGGTCTAGGGCGGGCCGGGTCGCGTCACCCGGGTAGGTGAAGGTGACGTCCTCGAACCGGATCTCCCGCGGATCGTCCGGCAGGGCGGCTCCGCCCACCGGGATCGCCCGTTCGGCTGCCTCGACGTACAGGCGTTGCAGATCGCCGACGAACAGCGCCTCCTCGTGCAGGGCGTTCACCTCCACGACGAGGGTGTCGAGGCTCTGCGAACCCGTGCGGATGGCGATCACGGCCGTGCCCGCCACCGACAGGGCCATCGCGCCCGCCAGCAGCAGCCCGCCCAGCGTCGCGTACGTCGCCGCCGTCGCCAGGCCCGTCCAGCCCGCCGCGATCAGACCGGTACGGGCGGCCAGCCGGGCCAGCCGGGCCTGCTCGGCCTCGGCGGTCTCCGACATCGAGCGGAAGTGACGCAGGAGGAACGGGCCGACACCGTGCACGCGGATCTCGGGAGCCGCCTCCGGCTCGATCAGCAGCGCGCCGAGCAGCCGTCCCGCGCGCGCGTGCTGCACCCAGGCGTGGAACGACTCGTAGCGGCGGCGTGCGATCGTCAGCGCGCTCCAGCCGCTCGGCAGGGTCATCGTCACCAGCAGCGGCAGCAGCGCCGGGTGCAGCACCGTCAGGACGCCCGCCGCGGCGATCAGCGAGATCAGCGCGTTCACCACACGGGCGGCGAACGAGATCATCCGGCGGGCCGAGGCGGCGCCGTACTGCGCGGTGTCCAGCAGCTTGTGGAAGGCGTGGTCCTCGATCGCGGCCAGCTCCACGGTGGCCGCCCGCTCCAGGTACCGCTCGGTCGCCACCCGCTCCACCTTGGGCTCCAGGCGTCCGGTGGCATACGTCGAGGCGGCCCGCAGCAGCGCCCCGACCACCATCACGGCGGCCATCACGACCAGCGCGGGCACGGCGCCGCGCAGCCGGTCCTCCAGGGCGCCGCCGCCGATCAGCCGGCCCAGCACGGTGTTGACGGCGAGCAGGCTGACGGCCTGGGTGAGGCCGCGGCCCACCTCGGCGGCCAGTACGACCCGGGCGGCGCGCCGGTCGGCCTGCCAGGCGAGCCGGAAGCTGGCCGTCAGCAGGGACGGGAGCCGGATGACCATGGACCGGAAGTTCAGCTCCAGGAACGCGTCCGCGTGCGAGTTCCAGCCCATGTCGTAGCGCAGGGGGCCGCCGAAGAGCAGGCGCTCCGAGTCGGAGACCCGGGGATTGTCCGCGCCCGTGCCCTTACCGTTGCCGTCCTTCCGGGACGTCCCGCCGTCGGCGCCCTCGCTGGCCTTGCTTCCCTCGCTGTCTTTGCCGCCGCTCTTGCCGGCGCCCTTGTCCCGGCCGTGCTGGTGCGCCACCGTCGACCTCCCCCGATCGTGGACGAACGGCCACTATCGCGGGGGCGGACAGGCCCGGGGCAGGGCGTGTGCCGAAGAAGGGGAAGCGCGCGGGCGCACGCCAGGCGGCCTACGCGCTGACCGGCCTGGACCAGGTGGGAGTCGTGCCCGTGAGCCGGCACAGGGCCAGGAAGAGCGGTATCGGCGGGGTGTAGGGGAGCGTGCCGTCCGGCTCGTGGATCAGCTGCGGAAGGGGCGCACTGTCCGGGACCAGCGCTCCGGTGACGTAACGCGCGGGGGCGGGCCACTCCAGGGCGTAGTCGGAGTCGGACGGAACGATCCACCACCAGTGCGTCTCGTCGGCGTAGACGCACCCCGTCTGCGGCAGCCTGGGCATCAGGAGGGGCCCGAGACGGGCGGGCACCGCCACCGCGTCACAGCCCAGCGGTGCCGTCATGCCCTGGGGGAGGGGCAGGCGCCGAGGGCTCTGGGGGGTACGCAGCCCGCGCCGGAGGCGGACCAGCGTGTCCAGGCTCAGCACCTTGCCGCCGCGCGACCCCGGCCTCACAGACCGCCCCGATCGCGGCCTCGCCGGGCCGGGAGGACCGCGACGGTCCCCGTCTCGTGATCACGGGCCTCGTCACGTGCCTCGTGATCACGTGCCTCGTGATCACGTGCCTCGTTGCCGGGCGCCGCGGTGTCGGGCACCGCCCGGTGGTGTGCCTCCGCCTCGTCGTCCTCGCCCGATCCGCCGGACGGACCCGGCTTCGGGCGGGCTCCCCAGCCAAGGTCGTTACGCGGCACGTCGGCGTCGTCCCGGGGGGTGTCGGCCTTGCGAGGCAGATCCGCCCAGACGAGCAGGCCGGGGCCGTGCTCATGGGCACCCCAGGCGTGACAGAGGGCCTCGACGAGCAGCAGACCTCTTCCCTGCTCCTCCTCGGGCCGCTGCGGGGACGGGTGGGGCTCACCCGACGCGCAGCCCTCGTCACGTACGGCTATTCGCACCAGGTCGTCACCGTCGTGCAGCTCGCAGACGACACGATGGCTCGCGGTGTGCACGATGGCGTTGGTGACCAGTTCGGAGACCACCAGGGCGGCGCTGTCACAGGTGTCCTCGCAGACCGACCAGCCGGTCAGCCGGGCCCGCGTCAGCCGTCTGGCCTGCGCGGGAGAGCCAGGATGCGCGGCCAGCTCGAAGCGGAACCGGCGCACGGCAGTGGCCGTCTCGGGGCTCACTCCCTCGCCCACTCTCGAACGCGCCCGAGCGGGGGGAACCGCATCGGCGCCGAGACCGGTGGGGCGGTCCGCGGCGGCATCTGCTCCTAAGGGCGGGGACGGAATCACGCTTGCCACTATCGCCCCGCCGTGAACACTTGGCAAGTGTCACTCTGGAAAATGCAGAGTGCCGTATGACGCGGTGAGGGGCCGTGGCACACTGCTCGCAACAGCATGTCGAGCGGCGCCAGTTGGGATCACCGGAGATCCGTACAGATCTTCGAATAGGTCTTCGAATGGCGCCGCAGGGCTGTCAGCATGCAGGTGCGGTGCGCGGAAGACAGGTGCGGGGTGCACGCTCAGGGCAGACGGCATGGTGGTGTGCAGGGATTCTGTGGAGGTGGAGGGTGAGCGAACCGCGGTCCGCGCCGACGGTCGGCCAGGTCGTCCTCGGCAGGCGTCTGCTGGACCTGCGGGAACGTGCAGGCCTGAAGCGTGAGGAGGCCGCCCGCATCCTCCGCGTCGCCCCCGCCACGGTCCGCCGCATGGAGATGGCCGAGGTCGGCCTCAAGATCCCCTACCTCCAGCTGCTCCTGAAGGCCTACGGTGTCACCGACCTGGAGGCCGAGGGCTTCGTCCAGCTCGCCGAGGAGGCCAACCAGCCCGGATGGTGGCAGCGCTTCCACGACGTCCTGCCCGGCTGGTTCTCCATGCACGTCAGCCTCGAGGGCGCGGCCGCCCTCATCCGCCAGTACGAGCCGCACTTCGTGCCCGGCCTGCTCCAGACCGAGGACTACGCGCGTGGCGTCCTGCGCTCCGGCGCGATCGGCCAGACCAGCCCCGACGACATCGAGCGCCATGTCGCGCTGCGCATGCAACGCCAGGAACTGCTCACCCGTCAGGACGCTCCCCGACTGTGGGTCGTGATGGACGAGACCGTGCTGCGCCGCCCCGTCGGCGGCCCGGAGGTGATGCGTGCCCAGATCGACAAACTGCTCGACGCCACGAAGCTGCCCAACGTCACGCTGCAAATCGCCCCGTTCGCGAACGGGCCGCACCCCGGTACCTACGGGCCCTTCGTGCTCTTCAGATTCGCCGTGCCGGAACTCCCGGACATGGTTTACAGCGAGTACCTGACCGGCGCGGTCTACCTGGACGCGCGTACCGAGGTGGCGACCCACCTCGAGGTCATGGACCGCATGGCGGCGCAGGCCGCTACTGCACATCGCACGAAGGAGATCCTCCGGGATCTCCGCAAGGAGCTGTGAATGGATCGCATCAAGCCGCGCATAACCGTCTACAACGGGATGCCCGCGCGGGACTTGGGCAGCGAAGGCTGGCACAAGCCGTGGAGCGGCGGCAACGGCGGGAACTGCCTGGAGGCGATGAAGCTCGCCGACGGCCGGATCGCCGTCCGCCAGTCCACCGACCCGGACGGTCCGGCGCTGATCTACACCTCGGACGAGATGACCGCGTTCATCGAGGGCGCGAAAGCGGGGGAGGCCGACTTCCTGTTGTCGTGACGTGATCGACTTTTTCTGATTGCTCAACTCCTTTGTTCTGATAATGAATTGATTGAATTGGCTGTTCATTGCGTCTTACGGAGTGCCTCATGACCGGGCGGGACCCCACCGGCCCGGGTACGGGGCGGCGGCGCGAAAGCCCTGAGGGGCGGCATGGGTGAGGGCGAGGGTGAGTACGTGGATGGAGGCGGGGGCGGGGGCAAGGACGGGGGACGAGGGTTGCGCGGACGCGCGGGCCAGGCGGGCTGAGGGCCGCGGCCGGACAGGGTCTCGCCGCTCACCCGGCCGGTGGCAACACCCCGCACAGCGCGCCCAGGGCCGCCCCGTACGCGTGTTCCGAAGGCGTCGCGTACCCCACCACCAGGCCGTCGCGGGCGGGCATGTCCGTGTTCGGGTGCCGGAACTCGGCGAGGCCGTCCAGGGCGATGCCCTGCCAGGCGGCGGCCTTGACCGTGGAACGCTCGGTGCCGGGCGGCAGCCGGAGCACGGCGTGCAGCCCGGCCGCGACACCGGTGACCTCGACGTGCGGCGCGTGCTCGGCGAGCGCCGCGGCGAGCCGGTCGCGGCGACTGCGGTACCGCTGCCGCATACGCCGCACATGCCGGTCGTACGAACCTCGCGAGACGAAGTCGGCGAGGCTCAGCTGGTCCAGGACGCTCGCCCAGGCCTCGCGCTCACCCTTGGCCGCAAGTACGCCGTCGACGTACCGCTCCGGCAGGACCATCCACCCCAGGCGCACCGCCGGTGACAGGCTCTTGCTGACCGAGCCGACGAAGATCACGCGCTCCGGGTCGAGCCCCTGGACGGCACCCACCGGCTTGCGGTCGTACCGGAACTCCCCGTCGTAGTCGTCCTCGACGATGACACCGCCACGCGCGCGTGCCCAGTCGACCACCGCGGTCCGGCGCGTCGGGTCCAGTGGCCCGCCGGTCGGGAACTGGTGCGCGGGCGTGAGCAGTACGGCTCGTTCGCGTCCCAACCGCTCGACCCGTGCGCCTTGTTCGTCCAGGGGCAGCGGTACGGTCCTCACGCCGGCGGTCTCCAGTAGCCCCCGGTGGAAGCCGAGGCCGTAAGCCTCGACGGCCAGCGGCCCGCGCAGTACTCCCTCCCCGAAGAGCAGCCGCAGAGCGTGCGCGAAGCCGGAGCAGATCACGATCCGGTCCGGCTCGGTGCGTACACCACGCGCGCGTGCCAGGTATTCCGTGAGCGCCTCCCGCAACTCGACGCGGCCCGCCGGATCGCCCGGCCCGAACGCCTCGTTGGGCGCCTGCTGGAGCGCCCGCCGATAGGAGGCGAGCCAGGCCGTGCGCGGGAACGACGACGCGTCCGGGGTGCCCTGCCCCAGGTCGTGCCGTGGGCCACGCGCGCGTGGAGGTGCCTTCCGGGGCACCCGCTCGGCGTGTCGCAGCGGCTCGACCCTCCCCGCGACCCGCGTGCCCGAGCCCTGCCGGGCGGTGAGCCAGCCTTCCGCGACGAGCTCCGCGTACGCGTCGGCCACCGTGTTGCGAGCGACCCCGAGATCGGCGGCGAGCGAGCGGTAGGGCGGCAGCCGGGTCCCGGGAGCCAGCCGCCCGCCCCGCACGGCCTCGCGCAGCGCCCCGATCAGGGCGGCCCGCCGTCCGCCCGGGCCGGACAGCTCCAGGTGCAGGTCGGCACCGATCCGCTCCGCGGAATTGACCCACGATTCATCCATGGAAATGAACCCTACAGACGGTCTTTGTGGACCGTAGGTTGATGGACATGACGACGAACGCGATCGACACCACGACCACTTCCTCCGCCGGGAGCGCCGGGAGCGCCGGGAGCGCCGGGAGCGCCGGGAGCGCCGGGACCGCCGAGCGGACCCGCCTGGACTTCGCCAAGTCCGCCCCGAAGGTCTTCCGCGCCCTCATCGGCTTCGACGCCGCCGCCCGCGAGGGCCTCGACCCCGCGCTCGTCGAGCTGATCCAGATCCGTGCCTCGCATCTCAACCACTGCGCGTACTGCCTGCACATGCACACGAACGACGCACGCAAGGCGGGCGAGAGCGAGGACCGCCTGCACATGGTCGCCGTCTGGCACGAGGCCCGCCACTTCTTCAGCGAGAAGGAGCAGGCGGCCCTCGCCCTCACGGAGGCGGTGACCCTGGTGGCCGACGGCGGCGTCCCGGACGAGGTCTACGCCCGCGCCGCGGCCCACTTCGACGAACAGGAACTCGCCCACGTCATCGCCCTGATCCTCACGATCAACACCTGGAACCGGGTGGCCCTGTCGACGGGCAAGGTGGCCGGGACGGGCGAACGCCGCTAGCCGTTCCCGGTGACCCGGATGTCGGCCGGCCGATCACGTGGGCCTCGGCCCCGCCCGGCCGGCGCTGGGGGTGGTACCGGCCGGTCACATGACCACCGGCCGGTCACACGCTTATCAACCGGTCACACGGCTATCACCGGTCGCATGAACCGGCCGGTCACACGGCTGTCAACGGTCACACGACCATCGGCCGGTCATACGGACCGATCGGTGCCGGCAGTCGTGAACTCCCCGTCAGATGGCGGTCCACGGCGGCTGCCACGGCCCGGCCCTCGGCGATCGCCCACACGACGAGCGACTGCCCGCGCGCGGCGTCCCCCGCGGCGAACACGCCGGCCACGTTCGTCGCGAACCCGGAGTCGCGGGTGAGCGTCCCGCGGGGTTCGAGTGCCAGCCCCAGCTGGTCGATGAGCCCGTCCTTCCGGTCGGGCCCGGAGAAACCGAGGGCGAGCAGCACGAGATCGGCGGGCAGGGTCCGCGCGGTGTCCGGAACAGGTCGCCGCCGCGTGTCCACCTCGACCAGGTGCAGCGACCGTACGTGCCCGTCGGCGCCCCCGGTGAAGCGGAGCGTGGACGCCGCGAACAGCCGCGCGTCGGCGTCCGCCGCCGGGGCCGTCCGCAGCTCGCCCGCCTCCTCGTGCGCGGCCGACAGTCGATAGAGCTTGGGGTACGTCGGCCAGGGATCGATGTCCTCGTCTCGCTCGCTGTCCGGCTGTGCGTAGATGTCCAGCTGCGTCACGGACGCGGCACCTTCCCGCACCGCCGTGCCCAGGCAGTCGGCCCCCGTGTCCCCGCCGCCGACGATGACGACGTGCTTCCCGGCGGCGGACATCGGGGAGGCGTCCAGATCCCCCTGGCACACCCGGTTGGCCAGCGGCAGGTACTCCATCGCCTGGTGGATACCGCCCAACTCCCGCCCTGGCACGTCCAGTTCACGCCATGCCGTCGCCCCGGTGGCGATCACCACGGCGTCGTAACGGGCGCGCAGCTCGGCGGCCCCGACGTCCCGCCCGACCGCGGTCGACGTACGGAACTTCGTGCCCTCAGCCCGCATCTGCTCGATCCGCCGTTCCAGATGGTGCTTCTCCATCTTGAACGCGGGGATGCCGTACCGCATCAGTCCGCCGATCCGGTCGTCCTTCTCGTACACGGCGACCGTGTGACCTGCTCGCGTCAGCTGCTGTGCCGCGGCGAGCCCGGTGGGCCCCGACCCGATCACCGCGACCGTACGTCCGGACAGCCGCTCCGGTGCCCGGGGCGGCGTGAACCCCAGCTCCCAGGCCTGGTCGGCGACCGCGACCTCGACGTTCTTGATGGTGACCGCAGGCTGGTTGATGGCCAGCACGCACCCCGCCTCGCACGGCGCCGGGCACAACCGGCCGGTGAACTCGGGGAAGTTGTTGGTGGCGTGCAGCCGGTCGGCGGCCGTACGCCAGTCGTCCCGGGACACCAGCTCGTTCCACTCGGGGATCAGATTGCCGAGCGGGCAGGCCTCGTGGCAGAACGGGACGCCGCAGTCCATGCAGCGGTCGGCCTGCTTGCTGATGATGGGCAGCAGCGCTCCGGGGACGTAGACCTCGTCCCAGTCTCGGACCCGCTCCTCGACCGGCCTGCGGGACCAGTCCTGGCGAGGCGTGGTCATGAATCCCTTGGGATCGGCCATGGCCGTCTTCCTTGCCTACGCTTGCGACGCCTACGCGTCGTCCGACGTGGCCGTGCGTCATCGAGCGGCACCCTTGCGGACTTCTCTCGGCCACGATACGTCCCCTCGGTGACTCGCGCAGAGCGTCGGACAGCGCTTGCTCGACGGCGGCCACCACGGCGTCCGCGGTCAGGTGAGAGCCATTACGTAGGCCACCGCCGCGGCGGCCGAAGCGCCCGTCCGGACGTGGTTCCACAGCGTCCACTCACGGACGTACGTCGGCCAGTACGCGGCCGCCTCCCGGGTCCCCGGCTCCAGCTTGGCCAGGGCGTCGTTGCGCGGCACGTTCGCCACCATGGTCAGGCCGAACACCCCGAACAGGTACAGCCCACTGCCCACCAACAGCTCCACCGTGCCCTCGTCGGGCCACAGCACGAACGTCACCACCGCGATCACCGCGCTCAGCACCGCCGTCCCGGCGAAAAGGATCATGAACGGCGGCTGGACCGCACTCACGTTGATCGCGTTCATCGCCGCGACGCCCTGCGCGGGCGGCAGCTCGGCGAGGCCCCGCATCACGAACGACGAGAAACCGTAGAAGACCCCGGCGACCAGCCCGGTCCCCAGCACGCCCGCCACGACCAGTACGAAGTAAGGCCCCTCGATCATCCCGACACCAACTCCCGCATTCGGCCGAGCCCGGCCCGGCACCACCCCGTCACCCCGAGTCAATCCCCACCCGGCCCCACGAACCATGCCCGAGCCGCGCGGGGACATACGCGAGCGTCCACAGGCTCTCAGGCCTGTGACCTGTGTCCTGTGGCCTGTGACCTGAGGCCGGAGACCTGAGACCTGAGACCTGAGGTCAGACGTCAGGGGGACGACGTCAGGGGTCAGACCCCAGGCTCAGCACTCAAGGCACGGCGCACGGCGCACGGCGCATGGGCCACAGGGGCGCTGGGCTGGACGGGGCCGCGCGTCAGCCGGCCGCCTCCGCAGCCCCCACCTCCACCCCCACCTCCACCCCAACCCCCGACGCCCGCCATCCCGCGAGCACCGCCTCCACCACGCCCGCGATCCGCCGCCGCGCCTCCTGGCGAGCCACTCCGTTCATCAGCAACTGGTCGTACGGCGTGTCCACATGCCGTACGGACGCCACGACCGCCGAGATCACCGCCCGCTCGGACAACGCCCGCCCCGCCGCACTCCGCCCCACCCGACCGCTGCCCCGCACCGAGGCGTGCTCGGCGATCGAACGGGCGCGGCCGGCCGGGCAGCCCGGGAAGAGACGCCGGATCTCCGCCGCGAAGGCGTCGGTGAACCGCAGGTCCTGCGCCGCCCGCCGCGCGGCGTCCCGCACCCGGCGTCGCCGCCGCGCCTCCGCGTCCGCGAGACACCGGGCCTCGGCCCGGGCCAGCCCCGCCTCCTCGACGAGGACGCCCTGCCGCTCGTAACGGCCCTTGCGCCGGTTGAACCGCACCACCACCGCCGACAGCGCACTCTCCTCCCGCGACCGGCGGGTCAGTGCCGTGTCGCCGCTCGGCAGGAACACCAGGTGCCCGAGATCCGCGCAGTCGAGGCAGCGCGGGGCACCTTCCTCCAGCACGAGCAGAGGCGACGGCCCGCCACGACACTCCCCGCAGTGCCGTCGGCGCAGCGGCTGGATGACGAGAAGGCCGGTTCGAGGCGGGGGATGCGCGAGAGGTGCCATACCGGGTTCATGCCCGCCGCCGACGTGGAACTACGCCCTTCGGGTCCTGCCTCACGTGGCGCCCTCCGCGGACTCCGTGGCCGCCGCGGCCTTACGGGTACGGCGACGCGGCGTGGCCTCCGCCGGTTCGCCGTCCACCGTGCCCACGAGCGCGACGCACCCTCACCCGGCCCTGCAGCATCATGGGCCGTGTGCGACTCCAAGCGATCACCTGGGACCGGCTCGGCGACCTGCTGGCCGAACGACTGCTCGACCTGGAACCGGCCGACGGCAGCCCCTGGCCGCGCATCGCCTTCGACGGCGCTCCGGCGGCCCGGCCGGGCGACCTCGCCGAACGCGTCTCGGAGGCACTGCGCATACGCGGGCGGCCCTCGCTGGTCGTCGGCACCCAGGGCTTCCTGCGGCCCGCCTCGCTCCGTCTGGAGTACGGCCACCAGGACGTGGAGGCCTACTACGACGGCTGGTTCGACACCGGTTCCCTCTGGCGCGAGGTCTTCGGCCCCCTCGAACCCGGCGGCGACGGCCGTGTCCTGCCCGACCTGTGGGACCCCACCACGGACCGCGCCACCCGCAGCCCCTACGTCCAACTGCCGCCCGGCGGCTTCCTGTTGCTGCACGGCCCTCTCCTGCTGCGCCACTGGTTCCCCTTCGACCTGACCGCCCACGTCCTCCTCTCGCCCGGCGCCCTGCGCCGCCGCACCCCCGAGGCCGAGCACTGGACCCTTCCCGCCTTCGAGCGCTACGAGGCCGAGACCGACCCCGCCCGCGCGGCCGACGTCCTGGTTCGCGCCGACGACCCGCGCCACCCGGCCTGGAACGGCTGACCCGAGCCGGCCGCCCGTCAGGAAGGACGACGAGCTACGCGTGATCATCCGCGTCGCCCCCGGAAGGACGTGGGTCTCCGCAGAGCGCGAGGATCAGGGGCGTCGGAGGTCTCCGCGCCCGTGTGGTGCAGGGCTTGCGTGGGACCGCCGCCCGCGGTGCGTGCGTCCGGAGTGCGTGAGTCCGGAGTGCGTGAGTCCGGCAGCGCGGCGAGAATGTAGGGCGCCGGGACTTGCGGTGCCCCTCGTGCCGCGCCGGCCGCCCGGCATCGGGAGGTAACCACATGACCACCGCCGGAGACATCATGCACCGTGGTGCCCAGTGGATCCCCGCCCACGAAACCCTGGACCGCGCCGCCCAGCTGATGCGCGAGCTGAACGTCGGAGCCCTGCCCATCAGTGACGAGAACGAGCGGCTCTGCGGCATCCTCACCGACCGCGACATCGTCGTCGGCTGTGTCGCCGTGGGCCACGACCCGGCCAGGGTCACCGCGGGCGAGATGGCCCACGGCACCCCGCGCTGGATCGACGCGAACGCCGACGTCAGCGAGGTGCTCTACGAGATGCAGGAGCACCGGATCCGCCGGCTCCCCGTCATCGACAACAAGCGCCTGGTCGGCATGATCAGCGAGGCCGACCTGGCCCAGCACCTGACGGAGGACCAGCTCGCGACCTGGGCCGAGAACGTCTACGCCAGGGCCCCCGGCCGCCCTTGACCCCTGTCGCGCCGGGCGTCACAGCCAGCCGTTGCGCCGGAAGCCGCGGTGCAGGACCAGGCACGCGACGGATATGACGCCGATGACCATGCCGTAGCCGTATCGCCAGTGCAGCTCCGGCATGTGGTCGAAGTTCATGCCGTACACCCCGCACACCATCGTCGGTACGGCGACTATGGCGGCCCATGCCGTGATCTTCCGCATGTCCTCGTTCTGCGCGACCGTCACCTGCGCGAGGTGCGCCTGCAGGATCGAGTTGAGCAGTTCGTCGAATGCGGCGATCTGTTCCTTGACGCGCAGCAGATGGTCGGAGACGTCACGGAAGTAGGCCTGTATCTCCGCGTCGACCACCCGGATCGGTCGCGTGGCGAGGTCTTCGAGCGGACGGCTCAGCGGGACCACGGCCCGCTTCAGCTCCAGGAGTTCACGCTTGAGCTGGTAGATGCGTCCGGCGTCGACCCGGGCGCCGTTCTCCGCGAAGACGGCCATCTCGACCAGGTCGATGTCCGACTGCACCGAGTCGGTGACGTTGAGATAGTCGTCGACCACATGGTCGGCGATCGCGTGCAGCACCGCGGCGGGTCCCTGGGCCAGCTGCTGGGGAGCCGACTCCAGTTCCTCGCGCAGCGGGCCCAGGGAGCCGTGCCGCCCATGTCGTACCGTGATCACGAAGTCATGGCCGACGAACACCATGATCTCGCCCGTGTTGACCACCTCGCTGGTCGCCGTGAGCTCCTCGTGCTCGACGTAGCAGACCGTCTTGAACACGGCGAACAGCGTCTCGCCGTAGCGCTCCAGCTTCGGGCGCTGGTGCGCCTCGATCGCGTCCTCGACGGCCAGCGGGTGCAGGTCGAAGAGCTCCGCGATCCCCGCGAACTCCTGGTTCGTCGGCTCATGGAGTCCGAGCCAGACGAACCCGTCGCGGTTCTTGCGCACCCGCTCCACGGCGTCGACCAGATCGACGCCTGCCGGGGCCCGGACGCCGTCCCGGTACGTCACGCAGTTCACCACCGACGAACCCAGCGGGGACCGGGCCGGATGACTCAGGTCGACACGCGGGCGCCGACGGGCCAGCCGTGCCACCTTGCGGAGGCCGCCGACCCTGCCGAGGCTCGTGACCTTCCGCAGATTCCCTGCCATGGACATCTGCATCTCCTTGCGTGGATCTCCCCCGCGTCGCGTTTCCGCGCCCTGGCGAGCCAGTTTGCCAGCTCCGGGTGTGTGCCGGGTAAGCCTGTGGGAGCTGGGGCTTCCGCTTTGTTCCCGGCTGTGGACAACCAGGCTTCGGCACTGTGTCGAACGGCGTGTCCGGCGGCCTGCCCGGGAAGCGCCCCGTCATCTCCGTCCCCGGCGCCGCGTCGTCCTCCCCCCGGCGCCGCGTCGTCCCCTCCGGACAAGCCGGGCAACTGGGATGATCCTTCTATGACGCGAACCGACGGGTATCTCCTGGACAACCGGCAGACGGAGGCGGGGGAGCGTTTCGACGCCTTCGCCACCCTCTTCGACCCCACGACCTTCCGGCACCTCGAAGGATTCGGCATCGGATCCGGCTGGCGCTGCTGGGAGGTCGGCGCCGGCGGTACCTCCGTCGTGTCCTGGCTGGCCAAGAAGGTCGGCCCGACCGGACGGGTCGTCGCGACCGACGTCGACACCTCACGCCTCACCGCGGCCGCCCGGCAGCCGGTCGAGGTACGCGTCCACGACGTGGGCGCCCAGGAGCCGCCCGGGGAGGGGTTCGACCTGGTCCACGCCCGGCTCGTCCTGGTCCATGTGCCGGACCGGGAAAAGGCGTTGCGGTCGATGGTCAAGGCACTACGCCCCGGCGGACGACTCCTGGTCGAGGACGCCGATCCCGCCCTGCAACCCCTGATCTGCCCCGACGAGCAGGGGCCCGAGCAGCAGCTGGCGAACAGGCTCCGGCAGGGCTTCCGCCAACTGCTGGCCGACCGAGGTGCCGATCTCGCCTACGGCCGCAGGCTGCCGCGGCTGCTCCGCGAGGCGGGCCTGCGCCGGGTGGAGGCCGACGCGTACTTCCCGGTCACCTCGCCGGCCTGCGCGGCCCTGGAGTCCGCGACGATCCGCCAGATCCGCGACCAGCTCGTCACCGCGGGCCTCGCCACGGACCAGGACATCGACCGCCACCTCGCGAACGTCGCCTCCGGAGGCATGGACCTCGCCACGGCACCGATGATCTCGGCGTGGGGGCGCAAGGGGTAGGCCGCGAGGGGTAGGCGCCGCGGGGCAGCGCTCGTGGGTATCGGACACACGTCATCGGCCACCAGCGCTCGTCCCGCCCTGCCCCACCCCGCCCCGTCAGTCGTTCACCGGCGGCCGGCCTCCCACCCGCTCCACCGCCGTCGCCCCGGCCCGGCACCCCTGTGCCGCCGCGGCCTCGGGGCCGGCGCCCGCGAGCAGGGCGGCGAGGAAGGCGCCGGTGAAGGCGTCGCCGGCTCCGGTGGTGTCCCGGGGTGTCGCCGGTACCGCGGGGACGTGGGCGACCACCGTGCCTGACCGGGCCACCAACGCACCCTCCCGGCCCTGCTTCGCGACCACCAGCGGGACCTGGAGGCTGAGCTTGGCCGCCGCGTCCGCCGCATCGGTCAGCCCCGTGAGCAGACAGGCCTCGTCACGGCTGGGCAGCAGGATGTCCACTCCGTCGACCAGCGCCAGGAACCGGTCGACTCCCAGCTCCACGAGGAACCCGGCCGACGCCGGGTCCATGCTCACCGGCACCCCACGCGCGCGTGCCGCCCCCAGCGCCACCGCCACCAGGGCGCGGCTCGGCTCGGAGAAGAGCAGGTAGCCCGACAGATGCAGCCGTGCGACCCCGTCCAGCAGTGCGTCCGACCAGTCCTCGGGCGCGAGCCGCAGCGACGCGCCGCTGTCCGTCAGGAACGTCCGTTCACCGGCCGCACCCGTGTCGACGAGGCTGATCACCGTCCCGGTCGGTGCGTCGGGGTCGACGACCAGCCGGGGCCGTACGCCGCGCGCGACCAGCTCCCGTTCGTGCCAGGCGGCCGAGTCCGCGCCCACCCGTCCGAGCAGTCGCACCTCACAGCTGCCCGTGTGAGCAGCCCAGCAGGCCACGTTGGCGCCCGCGCCACCCGGCACCGTCCGGATCGCCGCGGCCGTGTCCGTGCCGGCTGTGAGCGGTCCCCGGTGTCGGGCCACGACGTCCGTGATGACGTCGCCGACCACCAACAACGCGCCGTCAGGCCGGGCCCGGTGCTGCCGATGGTCTGCCGTGGCAGCCGCCTCGGGGCCCGTCCGCCCCGCTGTCACGCCCCGGCCCAGGCCGCCGCGATCCGAGCCGCCAGCCGAACGTTGCCGCGCACCGCCGCGAGATTGGCGGTCAGCGAGGCTCCGTCGGTGTGCTGCACCAGGTAGTTCAGCAGGAACGGCGTCACTCCCTGGCCCGTGATCCCCTCCTCCTCGCACGCGTGCAGCGCTTCGGCCAGCACGCGCGCGTGCAGCCCGGGATCCAGCTGCTCCGCCTCCGGCACCGGGTTGGCGACGATCAGGGCCGACTCGGGCCCGTCGACCGCGTCCTGCGCCCGCATGACGTCCGCCACCTGCCCCGGGCTGTCCAGCGTCCACTCCACGGGATGCCCCGAGTCGGACAGATAGAAGCCGGGGAAGCGGTCGGTGCCGTATCCTGCCACCGCGACGCCCAGCGTCTCCAGCCGCTGCAGGGTCGCCGGCACGTCCAGGATCGACTTCACGCCCGCGCACACCACGGTGATCCGGGTCCGTGCCAGCAGGCCGAGGTCGGCCGACTCGTCCTGCGTCACCGTCCACTCCCGGTGTACCCCGCCCAACCCGCCCGTGGCGAACACCCGCACGCCCGCCAGGGCCGCCAGCAGGGCCGTCGCCGACACCGTGGTCGCGCCACTCGCCCCGGCGGCCACGGCCAGCGGCAGATCGCGGTGGCCCAGCTTGCGGATGCCGTCCTCGTTGGCGACCCGCTCCAACTGCTGCTTGTCCAGGCCGACGTGGGGCCGCCCGTCCAGCACGGCGATCGTCGCGGGTACGGCACCCTCCTGCCGCACGACCTCCTCCAGCTCCAGCGCCACCTGCAGATTGCGCGGGCGCGGCAGCCCGTGCGCGATGATCGTGGACTCCAGGGCCACCACGGGTCGACGCGCGTCGATCGCGTCGCGCACTTCTTCGGACACCACCAGCACCACGTGCCTGCCTCCTGTCGGTCGGTCTCCCCTCATCTCTGGCGGGCGGCGCGCCAGGTCAAACACTTGCGTCCTGTGGGGGACGACACCAGCCTGGGGGGATGACGGACAACACGACACGTCTCGACCACATAGTCCTCTGGGTGCGCGACCCGGTGACCGCCGCCCGCTTCTACGAGAAGGCCATCGGCCTGGAGACCGTCCGGCTTTCCGAGTTCACCGCGGGCGAGGTGTCGTTTCCCTCCGTACGCGTCAACGACGAGGCCATCATCGACCTCATGCCGTCGACCATGGCGGAGCACATGACGATGCTCCCCGGCGCGGCGGACAGCGCCGGACACCCCGTCAACCACGTGTGCCTGGCACTGCCACAGGACGCCTTCGACAGCCTCCGCTCCCGTCTGGAGGAACACTCCGTGCCAGTGTCGGACGTCGCGCACGGGTCCTTCGGCGCCCGCGGAAAGGCCGAGCGCAGCTTCTACTTCCGCGACCCCGACGGCAACGTCTTCGAGGCGCGTCACTACGGCTGACGTCCACGGCGTGTCCACGCACGCCCGTCGCACACACCGGCTGCCCGGGCGCTCAGAACAGCGGTTCGGGCAGCACGCCTTCCAGGGCCAGTAGCTTCCGCTTGGTCTCCAGGCCGCCGCCGAACCCTCCGATGCCGCCGTCGCTCTCCACGACCCGGTGGCAGGGCACCACGACCGGCAGTGGATTGGAGCCCATCGCCACGCCCACCGCCTGGGCAGCGCCCGGCTGCCCCACGCGCCCCGCCAGATCGCCGTAGCCGACGACCGAGCCGAAGGGGACACCGGTCGCCAGCTCGCGCAGTACCTGCCGGTTGAATCCCGAGATCAGCGACCAGTCCAGCGGGAGTTCGAAGTCGTGCCGCCGGCCCGCGAAGTACGCCCGCACCTGGCGTATCGCCTCGGCGAGCAGCGGGGAGCCGGGCGCCTCGACGGGCTCGCCGCCCAGCCGGGACGCGAGCCGGTCCAGCGCCTTGTCACGGACCGGGTCCGTGGCGTGGAACACCACATTGACCAGACCCTCTCGGGTCGCGGCCAGCAGCAGAGGGCCGATGTCACTGGCGACGACGGCCCACACGACCTGCGGCTCGTCCTGCCCATGGCTGTTCATGCGGCCCACCGTACGACCCGCCACTGACATCGCCCGCGCAAGCGCCCGGAAGGCCGGGAGCTGCCCGGGTGGACCGAGCGGACGAAGCGTGGTCAGTTCCCGCCGAGCGCGGTGCGCACCACGTCCGGCTTGTTGGTGATGACCCCGTCGACGCCGTACCCAGCGACCCGACGGGCCGTGGCCGCGGTGTCGACGGTCCAGGTGAAGATCTCCAGCGGTCTGCCGTGCGGACCCGTGAAGGCGTGGACGGTGGAGACGTACCCGCTGGAGAGGGATCTGTAGGACGGGTTGATCTGGTCGGCGAAGACCGCGTACGCGGGCAGGTTGGCCACGGAGGGCGTCCCGAGCAGACCGGTCTTGACGGCGGGCTTCAGCTGGTGGACCGCGCGGACACTGGGTGCGCTGAAGCTCTGCACGATCAGCCGGCCCGCGACATGCCGCCGGTCGAGCCAGCCCTCGTTCCCGAGCACCTTGAGGGTCTGCCCCTCGATGCCCGGGTACAGGTCCGGATTCTTGATCTCCAGAAGCAGCTTCTGCTGGTGGACGTCCACCCGGCGCACGTACTGCGCGAGCGTCGGCACGCGTGCGCCCGCGTACGCGGGACCGAACCAGCTGCCCGCGTCCAGGCGGGCGATCTCGGCCGCGGTGAAGTCCCGGACCTTCCAGGGCGCCCGGGAGGGGAAGACCTCCTCGGCGTCCGTCGTGCGCCGCAGGTTGTCGTCGTGGAGGACGACGAGCTTGCCGTCCTTGGTGCGCTGGACGTCGTTCTCGACCCAGTCGATGCCCAGCGCGGCCGCCTTGTCGACGGCCGCAAGGGTGTTCTCGGGCGCGTAGGCGGAGGCACCCCTGTGGGCGATGACCGTGGGCCGTTTCACGGCTGCGTCGGCCCGGACGTCGGCGGTGGGGGGCAGGAAGGCGGCGGTTCCCAGGAGCGCGGTGGTCGTGGCGGCAAGTGCGCGGGCGTGCATGCGTACTCCTCGCGTCGAGCGATCACTGACAGCACCACTGTGACAGCAGAGGGTCAACGGGAGGTGGGTACGGAATGACCACAAGTTGAATGCGGCTGTCCCAAGTCCGCTCACTGATGCCGCACAACTGGGGCAAGGGCGTGTTTCTTTGCCGGAAAATCGTTCGACCATTCCGGTGGGAGTCATACTCTCTGCGTCAACCCTGACCGCGTGGGCGGCCCGGGAAAGGGCGCACATCAGGGATTTCCGGGAGCAAAAAGGCGGAAGGGCAGCCGCGCATGCAAGGCACGGTCGACGGATTCAGCTACGGACTCGTCACACCGCTGGTGGCCTACCTCATGGCCTGTCTGGGCGGAGCCCTCGGACTGCGCTGTACCACCAGGTCCATGATCGTCAGCAACTCGTGGCGCCCCGGCTGGCTCGCCCTCGGGGCGACCGCGATCGGCTCGGGCATCTGGACCATGCACTTCGTCGCGATGATGGGCTTCAAGATCCGGCAGGCGCCGATCCACTACGACCCCGCGATGACGTTCGCGAGCCTGGGCGTGGCCATCGTCATGGTGGGCATCGGGATCTTCATCGTCGGCTACAAGGGGGCGTCCGGCACGGCCCTGATGACCGGGGGTGCGGTCACCGGCCTCGGCGTCGCCTCGATGCACTACCTGGGCATGGCCGGCATGCGCTTCAACGGCAAGCTGGAGTACAACACCGTCACCGTGGCCTTCTCGGTCGTCATAGCCGTCGTCGCCGCTACCGCGGCCCTGTGGGCGGCCGGACAGGTGCGCGGGTTCCTGTGGAGCGTGGGCGCGAGCCTCGTGATGGGCCTCGCCGTGACCGGCATGCACTACACGGGCATGGCCGCCCTCAGCGTCCATCTGCACAGCTCCACGTCCCCGGCCACCGGGGACGCCGCCCCGTCCTTCCTGGCGCCCATGATGATCGGCCCGCTCGCCTTCCTGCTCCTCGCGGGCGTCGTCGTGATGTTCGACCCGTTGATGGTCATGGGGAAGCCCGTCCGGACCCCCGCCGAGAACAAGCCGGGCGTTCCCGCGCGCGAACTCGTCTCCCACCACGCCACCCGCCGCCCCTCCCTCCGCACTCGCCGGAGTGTGGACCCCTGGGACTCCCGCACGCCGCAGAACCGCTGATCAGACCGCATTGTCAGTGGGGGGTCGTACGGTTGGTGGCATGCGGCCCGTTTCCCACATCGAACGCACGGTGGCGCCTTTCGAGGTCGTCAGCCCGTACCAGCCCAGCGGCGACCAGCCCGCGGCCATCGCCGAGCTCGCCCGGCGCATCGAGGCCGGTGAGAGGGACGTCGTGCTGCTGGGCGCGACCGGCACCGGAAAGTCCGCCACCACCGCCTGGATGATCGAGAAGCTCCAGCGCCCCACCCTCGTGATGGCGCCGAACAAGACCCTGGCCGCCCAGCTGGCCAACGAGTTCCGCGAGCTGCTGCCCAACAACGCAGTCGAGTACTTCGTCTCGTACTACGACTACTACCAGCCCGAGGCCTACGTCCCGCAGTCGGACACCTACATCGAGAAGGACTCCTCGATCAACGAGGAGGTCGAGCGGCTGCGTCACTCCGCGACCAACTCGCTGCTCACCCGCCGCGACGTCGTCGTGGTCGCCTCGGTGTCCTGCATCTACGGCCTCGGCACACCGCAGGAGTACGTGGACCGCATGGTCCCCCTGCGGGTCGGCGACGAGATCGACCGCGACCAGCTGCTGCGCCGCTTCGTGGACATCCAGTACACGCGCAACGACCTGGCCTTCAGCCGCGGCACCTTCCGCGTCCGCGGCGACACCATCGAGATCTTCCCGGTCTACGAGGAGCTCGCCGTCCGCATCGAGATGTTCGGCGACGAGATCGAGGGCCTGTCCACCCTCCACCCGCTCACCGGCGAGATCATCAGCGACGACCAGCAGCTGTACGTCTTCCCGGCCTCCCACTACGTCGCGGGACCCGAGCGTCTGGAGCGGGCCGCCAACGACATCGAGAAGGAACTGGGCGAGCGCCTGGCCGAACTGGAGAAGCAGGGCAAGCTCCTGGAGGCCCAGCGCCTGCGCATGCGTACCACCTACGACCTCGAGATGCTCCGCCAGATCGGCTCGTGCTCCGGTGTCGAGAACTACTCGATGCACTTCGACGGCCGCTCGCCCGGCTCCCCGCCGAACACCCTGCTCGACTACTTCCCGGACGACTTCCTGCTGGTCATCGACGAGTCGCACAACACCGTCCCGCAGATCGGCGCCATGTACGAGGGCGACGCCTCCCGCAAGCGCACCCTCGTCGACCACGGCTTCCGGCTGCCCTCCGCCCTGGACAACCGTCCCCTGAAGTGGGAGGAGTTCCAGGAGCGCGTCGGGCAGACCGTCTACCTGTCCGCGACCCCCGGCAAGTACGAGCTCTCGCGCGCGGACGGCGCCGTCGAACAGATCATCCGCCCCACCGGTCTGATCGACCCCGAGGTGGTCGTCAAGCCCACCGAGGGCCAGATCGACGACCTGGTGCACGAGATCCGCGAACGGGTCGAGAAGGACGAGCGTGTCCTGGTCACCACCCTCACCAAGAAGATGGCCGAGGACCTCACCGACTACTTCCTGGAACTCGGCATCCAGGTCCGCTATCTGCACAGCGACGTCGACACCCTGCGCCGCGTCGAACTGCTGCGGGAGCTGCGCTCGGGCGAGTTCGACGTGCTCGTCGGCATCAACCTGCTCCGAGAGGGCCTCGACCTGCCCGAGGTGTCCCTGGTGGCGATCCTCGACGCCGACAAGGAGGGCTTCCTGCGCTCCGGCACCTCCCTCATCCAGACCATCGGCCGCGCGGCGCGCAATGTCTCCGGCCAGGTCCACATGTACGCCGACAAGATCACCCCGGCGATGGAGAAGGCCATCGAGGAGACCAACCGCCGCCGGGAGAAGCAGGTCGCGTACAACACGGAGAGGGGCATCGACCCCCAGCCGCTCCGCAAGAAGATCAACGACATCGTGGCGCAGATCGCCCGCGAGGACATCGACACCGAGCAGCTGCTCGGCTCCGGCTACCGCAAGGGCAAGGACGGGAAGGGCGCCAAGGCACCCGTGCCGGCCCTCGGGAAGGCGGCCAAGGGAACCAAGGCGGCCAAGGGCAAGGCCGGGGAGAAGGTTCCCACCGACCGTCCTGCGGCCGAGCTCGCCGAGCAGATCGAGGAGATGACGGAGCGTATGCGCGCCGCCGCGGCAGATCTCCAGTTCGAGATCGCGGCCCGACTGCGCGACGAGGTCTCCGAGATGAAGAAGGAACTCCGCCAGATGCGGGAGGCCGGCCTGGCCTGACACACGGGACGGCGCCGAGGCTCGACCGGACCGGCGCCGTCCGCCCCCCCGCTCACCTGCACAGGCACCCTCCTGTACACGCGCTGTGTTGCAAGACCGACACAAAGTGCGGGCCGGGGTACGGCACTGTCAGTGGCTCTGCGTAGGGTTCTCGTCATCCGCGGATCCCGCGGCAACAGGGGAATACGAGAGGGGACCAGCCCGTGGTGGACGTATCCAAGGGCGGCGCGCCCGGCGGCGGCGTCAATCTGACCAAGGGTCAGGCCATCAGCCTGCAGAAGAGCGACGGCGGCAGCCTGACAGCGGTGCGCATGGGCCTCGGCTGGCAGGCGGCCCCCCGGCGCGGTCTGTTCGGCACGCGCACCCGCGAGGTCGACCTCGACGCCTCGGCCGTCCTGTTCGCTGACAAGCAGCCGGTCGACGTCGTCTTCTTCCGTCACCTGGTGAGCGACGACGGGTCGGTGCGCCACACCGGTGACAACCTCGTCGGCGGCGTGGGGCAGGGCGGTGACGACGAGGCGATCCTCGTGGACCTGGCCCGTGTGCCGGTCCACATCGACCAGATCGTCTTCACGGTGAACTCCTTCACGGGCCAGACCTTCCAGGAGGTGCAGAACGCGTTCTGCCGCCTGGTCGACGAGACCAACGGCCAGGAGCTCGCCCGGTACACCCTCGCGGGCGGCGGCGCGTACACGGCCCAGATCATGGCCAAGGTGCACCGCACCGGCCCGGGCTGGACGATGACGGCCCTCGGCACCCAGGCCAACGGCCGGACCTTCCAGGACCTGATGCCGGCGATCCTGCCGCACCTGTAGAGGCTGCGCGGGGGGCGCGGTACACACCACACGACACAGGGGGAGAAGGCGATGACGGCCGAGCTGGTGCGGGGACAGAACCACCCGCTCTCCCAGGCCCGCCTCGAGATCCGGGTGGCGGCCGGCACGCCGATCGTGGCGGGGGCCACGCTCAGCGACGAGCACGGCAAGGTCCACGGCGCGGAGTGGGTCGCCCATCCGGGCGCACCCACCCTGCCCGGACTCGAGGTCTCCCGGCAGGCGGCCGCCGACCACCGCCTCGCGGTCGACCTCGGCGCCGTGCCGGAGGCCGTACACCGGGTCAGTGTGCTGCTCGCCCTGCCCAGTCCCGCCGGGGCGGCACCGCCGCGCTTCGGGGCCGTCCCCGCCCCGTTCCTCGTGGTCACCGACCTCGACGGCACCGAGATCGCCAGCTACACGATCACCGGTCTGGACGCCGAGTCGGCCGTGGTCGCCCTGGAGCTCTACCGTCGGCAGGGCGCCTGGAAGGTGCGCGCCATCGGCCAGGGGTACGCGGGCGGACTCGCCGAACTCCTCGGCGACCAGGGGCTCGATGCCGCTCACCAGCTGGCGAGCGGCATCAACGAGGCGGTCGCCCAGGGCCTCGCCCGCTCGGTCCCCGCACCACCACGCCCCACGGATACCGACCGCCCCAGGCAGCCTGCCGCGCCGGCTCTCGGCGGCGACCAGGGCGGCCCGGCCCCCCAGGCGACCACCGGCGTCGCAGCACCGCACCCGGCCCCGCCCTACGGAAACCAGCCCCCCGGCGCCCTGAACCAACCGGCGTCTCCGTACGACGCTCAGGGCGTCCCGGGGGCCGGCGCACCCCAACCGCCCACCTCTCCGTACGGAACGCATAACGGCCCGGCGGCCGGCGCACCCTCCGACGGCGCTCAGGGCACCGCCGCCGCCGCCGCGCCCACGGACGGCTCCGCGGCTCGTGGGCAGGGCAGCGCCGGCGTCGGCGGGCCGATCGACTACAGCCATCCGCGGCGGCGGAGCGCGGCGCCGCCGCCTGCGCCGACCGCGCCGCCTGCCCGGCCCGGGCAGCCGGCGCTCCCAGTCGCGGGGGACGCCACCGGGTGGTCCATGGACGAGCGGCTCTACAACCAGGTGTGGGGGATGTTCGAGGACCTCGCCCGCACCGCGGCCGCCTACCGCAGCGCCGTCGACTTCGCCGACTCGCGCATGGAGAAGGAACTCGACCAGGTCCTGTCCGACCCGCGCAGCCGGATCGGTGGCCAGGGTGACGCCGCGCGTGAGGCGGCCCGGGCCAAGCACGCTCAGCTCGTCGAGCAGGCCACAGCGGCCCTGGAGCGGGACCTGACGCAGCTCACCGCCGAGGCGGAGGTCGTCGAGCCCGCTCTGCCTCCGGCCTACGCGCGCTGGGACAACCCCGTGTGGCACGGCTACCGCGTGCCGACGGAGGTTCCCATGGCCCTGCGCCTGGGCGACCTGCGTCTGCCCGAGGCGGCCGAGCTACGTATCCCGATGCTGGTCCGGCTGCCACTGGAACGCGGTCTGTGGATCGACAGCGGACAGGCCGGAACGCTCGACGACTCCTTCGCCGACTCCCACGACCTGCGACGCCTGGCCATGGAGACGGCGGTGGCGCACGCGGCCCGGCTGCTGGCCGTGTATCCCGCGGGCGAGTTCACCGTGCATGTCATCGACCCCGCCGGCTCGGCGGCCCAGGCGCTCTCCCCGCTCGTGCGGACCGGCGTGCTGGCCGCCCCGCCCGCCCTGGGGGCGGCGGGTGTGGCGGACGTCCTGGGCCGGCTCACCGAGCGGGTGGACCTGGTGCAGATGGCGGTGCGCGCGGGCGCGGCCGACTCACTTCCGCCCGATCTCGACACCGCCGAGCAGCTGCTGATCGTCAACGACTTCCCGCACGGGTTCGACGACCGTGCCGTGACCCGGCTGCGCTATCTCGCGGACGAGGGCCCCGCCGTCGGCGTCCACCTGATGATGGTCGCCGACCGCGAGGAGGCCGCGGGCTACGGCCCGTTGCTCGACCCCCTGTGGCGTTCGCTGCTGCGCATCACCCCCGTGCCGGACGACCACCTGGCCGACCCCTGGGTCGGGCACGCCTGGACGTACGAGCCCTCGCTCGTGCCGAACGGCAGCCAGGTGCTCCAGCAGGTGCTCCAACAGGTCGCGACAGCCCGTACCAAGTACACGTAAAGCGATCTGACCTGCACCCTTGACCCTTCTTTTGCCAATCGCTTTACCTTTCCTTGGTGATTGAGGTACCGTTTTCCTCACGGAGGGGAGTACTCCCTGTCGATGCGGCGTACCCGTCAATACGGATCGGTTCAGATCCCGGGGCGTCGGCCCACCCTGGGTGGAAGAGACCTCCGGCAGCGCGACGACGCTGGTTCCTGCCGTTACGTACTGCCGGAGGCGCAGTGGATGTTTCCCTGACCCTGTGGGTCCTGACGATCGTGGGCCTTGCCGCCCTCATCGCGGTCGACTTCTTCATCGGCCGCAAGCCGCACGACGTGTCCATCAAGGAAGCGGGGATCTGGACGATCGTCTGGATCGCCCTGGCCGGCCTCTTCGGCATCGGTCTGCTGGTCTTCGGCGGCGGCCAGCCCGCCGGTGAGTTCTTCGCGGGCTTCATCACCGAGAAGTCCCTGAGCGTCGACAACCTCTTCGTCTTCGTCCTGATCATGGCGAAGTTCGCGGTCCCGTCGCAGTACCAGCAGCGGGTGCTGCTGGTGGGTGTCCTCATAGCCCTGGTCCTGCGAGCGATCTTCATCGCCGCCGGTGCGGCGATCCTCGCCAGCTTCGCGTGGGTCTTCTACCTCTTCGGCGCCTTCCTGATCTGGACCGCCTGGAAGCTCATCCAGGAGGCCCGGGCGGACGACGAGGACGAGGACTTCGAGGAGAACAAGCTGCTCAAGGCCGCCGAGCGCCGCTTCGGCGTGGCGGACCGCTACCACGGCACCAAGCTGTGGATCGAGGAGAACGGCAAGCGGGTCATGACCCCGATGCTGGTCGTGATGCTCGCGATCGGTACGACGGACGTCCTGTTCGCCCTCGACTCCATCCCGGCGATCTTCGGTCTGACCCAGGACCCGTACATCGTCTTCACGGCCAACGCGTTCGCGCTGATGGGTCTGAGGCAGCTGTACTTCCTGATCGGCGGTCTGCTCCGGAAGCTGGTCCACCTCAGCTACGGCCTGTCGATCATCCTCGGCTTCATCGGCGTCAAGCTGGTCCTGCACGCACTGCACGAGTCCGGTGTCCACGTCCCGGAGATCAGCATCCCGGTCTCCCTCGGCGTGATCTGCTCGGTCCTGATCATCACCACGATCACCAGCCTCCGGGCGTCCAAGAAGCAGGCGGCGGCCGAGGCGGCGCAGGCCGAGAGCGAAGGCGCTCCGAAGGACAGCATCGAGGCCTGACCGCGCCGGACGTAGGAACAACCACCCCCGCGAGCGGTGCTCGGCGAATTGCCGAGCACCGCTCGCGGTGCTTCCTTGGGACAGAGCGTTCCCCGCCCCGGGGCGCCCTTGTCCGGGTGGGAGGCACCCATGACCTTCGTGCAGATCATCGAGTTCGAGACCGACCGCATGGGTGAGATCCGGGAGATGGCCAAGCAGGTCGAACAACGGTTCGCCGACCGCGGCGACGGCCCCACGCACCGCCTCATCCTGCAGGACCGCAACACGCCCGACCGCTACTTCGTGGTGATGGAGTTCAACTCGTACGAGGAGGCCATGCGCAACAGCAGCGCCCCCGAGACGGGCGAGTTCGCGGAGCGGATGGCCTCGATGTGCACCAGGGGACCGTCCTTCATCGACTGTGACGTACTGGACTCCACTGAGTTCAAGTGAGCTGACCGGCCCCGCGCTCCCGGAGTGCGGGGCCTGTTCGCCTCTGCGACGATCACTGCATGATCGCTCGGGCCGGTTCGCTCGCCACACGGTGGACGTCCGCGGTGCCGGTGCTCGCGGTCGTCATGCTGCTGTTCACCTGGGGGCGGGACCTGCCGGGCGCTGTCGTCGCGCTCGTGACGCTGGTCCTCGCGGGAGCCGTCCTGGCCGCCGTGCACCACGCCGAGGTGATCGCTCACCGGGTCGGCGAACCCTTCGGCTCCCTCGTCCTGGCCGTCGCCGTCACGATCATCGAGGTCGCCCTCATCGTCACCCTGATGGTGGACGGCGGGGACAAGAGCTCGACCCTCGCCAGGGACACGGTCTTCGCAGCCGTGATGATCACCTGCAACGGCATCGTCGGCCTCAGCCTCCTCGTCGCGTCCCTCCGTCACGGCCTCGCGGTCTTCAACCCCGAGGGCACCGGTGCCGCTCTCGCGACCGTCGCCACCCTGGCCACGCTAAGCCTGGTACTGCCGACGTTCACCACGAGCAAGCCCGGGCCGGAGTTCTCCGGCGTCCAGCTGACCTTCGCGGCGCTCTCCTCGCTGGTCCTGTACGGCCTGTTCGTGGCGACCCAGACCGTACGGCACCGCGACTACTTCCTCCCGATCACCCGCCAGGGCGAGGTGATCACCGTCGAGCAGCACGCCGCCGCGCCACCCGCGCGCACCGCCCTGATCAGCCTCGGACTGCTGGGCCTGGCCCTCGTCGGAGTGGTCGGCCTGGCCAAGGGGGTGTCGCCGACCATCGAGTCCGGGGTGGAGGCGGCCGGCCTGCCCCAAGCGGTCGTCGGTGTGATCATCGCGCTGCTGGTGCTGCTGCCCGAGACCATCGCCGCGCTGCGCTCCGCCCGCCGCGACCGGGTCCAGACGAGCCTCAATCTCGCACTCGGGTCCGCGATGGCCAGCATCGGTCTGACCATCCCCGCGGTCGCCCTCGCGTCGATCTGGCTCTCCGGCCCGCTCGTCCTGGGCCTCGGCGCCACCCACATGGTGCTGCTCGCCCTGACGGTGGTGGTGAGCTCCCTGACGGTGGTGCCGGGACGGGCCACGCCGCTGCAGGGCGGCGTGCATCTGGTGCTGTTCGCGGCCTACCTGGAGCTGGCGATCAATCCATAGCCGGCTGCGCCGACGCCTCGGGCCGCGCTGGTCGTGTCTCCGGCAGCATGGCGAAGCATCCCAGGCTGAGCAGCGCGATCCCCGTCAGGTACGCGCCCACACCCCACGGCACCCGACCGCCCTGTTCGACGAGCGCGGTCGCCACGATGGGCGTGAGCGCGCCACCGACGACCCCGCCGAGGTTGTAGCCGACCGCGGCACCGGTACAGCGCACCCGGGGCTCGTACAGCTCCGGCAGATAGGCGGCGATCACGGCGAACATGGTGATGAACGCCAGCATCGCCCCCAGGAAGCCGAGGAACATCAGCAACGGCTCTCCCGTCGAGAGGAGCGCGACCATCGGGAACATCCACACGGCGGCGGCCGCGCACCCGGCCAGGCACAGCGGCCGCCGTCCGTAACGGTCGCCGAGCAGCGCCGCCACCGGTGCCAGCGAGCCCTTCACCAGCACCGCGGCCATGATGCAGGTCAGCATGACGCTGCGGCTCACACCGAGCCGTTCGGTGGCGTACGCGAGGGACCATGTCGTCACGGCGTAGAAGATCGCGTAGCCGACCGCGAGAGCCCCCGCGGTGAGCAGCACCAGCCGCCAGTGGTGGCGTGCCACCTCGGCGAGCGGCACGCGCGCGTGGTCGTCGATCTCGAGGAAGCCGGGGCTCTCGACGAGCGACGAACGCAGCCACAGCCCGACCACGGCGAGCACCCCCGCCGCCCAGAACGGCACCCGCCAGCCCCACTGCGCGAACTGCGCCTCGGTCAGCGTCGCCGACAGGGCGAGCACCACGCCGTTGGCGAGCAGGAAGCCCACCGCGGGCCCGATCTGCGGGAAGCTCGACCACAGGCCACGTCGTTCGGCGGGCGCGTGCTCCGCGGTCAGCAGCACGGCACCGCCCCACTCCCCGCCGAGCCCGAGCCCCTGCAGAAAGCGCAGCACCAGGAGCAGCAGGGGCGCGGCGACGCCGATCGTCTCGTACGTCGGTACGCAGCCGACCGCCACGGTGGAGGCGCCGGTCAGCAGCAGTGAGGCGACCATGACCGGCCGGCGCCCGTGGCGGTCCCCGATGTGCCCGAACAGCACCGATCCCAGCGGTCGCGCGACGAACCCCACGCCGAACGTGCCGAAGGCCGCGAGCGTCCCGGCCACCGGTGAGAACGTCGGGAAGAAGAGGGGCCCCAGGATCAGGGCCGCCGCGGTCCCGTAGACGAAGAAGTCGTAGAACTCGATGGCCGTCCCGGCGAGCGAGGCGGCCGCGAGCCGCGGCATGGAGGGCGCCCTTACGGTGCGTACGTCGTGCATGCCGCGTCAACTACCCACAGTGATCGCGGGTTACGGGGGCGCGTGGGGTCGCGGCCCGCGTCAGTAGGTGACGGTGATGCGCCGGGCGGGACCGTCGACGCGGACGAGGCCGCCGTACGGGATGACGAGTTGCGGATCGGTGTGGCCGAAGTCGACGTCGAAGACGATCGGGAGGTCGGGGGCGTACGCCCGCATGGCGCGCAGCACGGCCTCGCGCTGCTCTGTCGCGTAACGAGCGGCGTCCTGCAGGCTGTTGGGGTGCTCAAGGGACCAGGTCCTCGCACGGCCCATCAGCAGTGCGGAGAAGCGCTGGAGCAGGCCGCGCTCGCCCATGTTGCGCAGTGTGGAGAAGACCTCCGTGGCACTCAGCAGGTCCTCGGAGGTCTCGAGCAGGAGCACTCCGCCGTCGTACTCGGTCAGGTCGTGCGCCACCTCGCGGTCGGCCATCAGCAGCCAGCCGAGGATCTCCAGGCAGCCACCCCAACTACGGCCCTCGACCACCCGGTCGGGGTTGACCCACGTCCATCCGGTGCCCGGCCGGGTCTCCGGCTCCGCGTCGAAGGTCGCGGGGTCGGCCCAGTCGCCGTTGACGTCGTTCCAGTGCTCGGCGGGCTGCAACTCGTACGCGCCCGAGGTGAACAGCGCGGCGCGCAGGGACTCGGCGGTCTGCGGATGCATGGCACCGGGGCGGCCCAGCTCGCACATCACTGACGCACCGTGGTAGCCGACGATGCCGGCGTTGCGCAGGAAGGCCAGCAGGTTCGTGTTGTCACTCATCCCGAAGAAGGGCTTCGGGTTCGCGGCGATCAACTCCCGGTCCAGCAGCGGCAGAACGGTGATCTGGTCGTCGCCGCCGATCGACGCGATGACCGCCCTGACGTCCGGGTCGGCGAAGGCGGCGTGGATGTCGTCGGCCCGTTCCTGCGGTGTGGAGCCCATTTTGCGCGTCGCCGGGTACTCGACCGGTTCGAGGCCGAACTCCTTGCGCAGCCGCTCCAGGCCCAGCTCGTAGGGGCGCGGGAAGAGTCCGGGCAGTCCGGCCCCGGGCGAGATCACGGCTATCCGGTCGCCGGGTGAGGGCTTGGGCGGGTACGAGATCGTCGTCATGCGGGGAGGGTACGGGCCGTGGGTCCGGCCGTGCACCGTGATAAACCGGGTCCGAGCAGCGGTCCTCGACGGATCGCCTACCTTGAACGGACCGGAGGAACCGTGCCCCGCACCCTGGCCAACGCCCCGATCATGATCCTCAACGGCCCCAACCTGAACCTGCTCGGTCAGCGCCAGCCGGAGATCTACGGCTCCGACACCCTCGCCGACGTCGAGGCCCTGTGCGCCAAGGCGGCGGCCTCGCACGGCGGCACGGTGGACTTCCGCCAGTCCAACCACGAGGGCGAGCTGGTCGACTGGATCCACGAGGCGCGGCTGAACCACTCGGGGATCGTGATCAACCCCGGCGCCTACTCGCACACCTCCGTGGCGATCCTGGACGCGCTCAACACCTGTGACGGCCTGCCGGTGTTGGAGGTCCACATCTCCAACATCCACCAACGTGAGTCGTTCCGTCACCACTCGTACGTCTCCCTGCGCGCCGACGGTGTCATCGCGGGGTGCGGAGTGCAGGGGTACGTGTTCGGAGTGGAGCGCGTCGCAGCGCTGGTGGGGGCGGGGAAGGCCGACGCGTAAGCGTTTACGATCCCCTCGGGGAGGCTTTCCCGTGAGCTGGTGAGCTCCTAGAGCCGCCCCGCCTCCACGATCCGCCGCAGGAAGCGCTGGGTGCGCTCCTGCTGCGGATCACCGAAGACCTGCTCGGCGCTGCCGCGCTCCAGCACCACGCCACCGTCCAGAAAGCACACCTGGTCGGCGACCTCGCGGGCGAAGCCCATCTCGTGCGTGGCCAGGACCATGGTCATCCCGTCGTCCTTGAGGTCGCGGACGACGGTGAGGACCTCGCCCACGAGCTCCGGGTCCAGGGCGGCGGTGATCTCGTCGAGGAGTAGCAGCCGGGGACGTACGGCCAGGGCGCGCACGATGGCGACCCGCTGTTGCTGTCCGCCGCTCAGCCGGTCCGGGTACTCGCCCGCCCTCCCACCGAGACCCAGCCGCTCCAGCAGCTCACGCGCGCGTGCCTCGGCCTCGGCACGGGCCACGCCGTGCACCCGGCGCGGAGCCAGGGTGATGTTCTCGAGGACCGTCATGTGCGGGAACAGGTTGTAGGCCTGGAAGACCACGCCGATGCGGCGCCGTACCGCGTCCTGGTCGACCCGAGGGTCGGTGATCTCCTCGTCGTCCAGCCAGATGGCTCCGTCGTCGATGTCCTCCAGGAGGTTCGCGCACCGCAGCAGCGTGGACTTGCCGGAGCCGGAGGCACCGATCAGCGCGGTCACCGTGTGCGGGGCGACCTCCAGATCGACGTCCCGCAGCACGACCGAGCCGCCGAAGGTCTTGCGGACCGATTCCATGCGCAGCACGGGCTCGTCGCTCATAGGGATCCTCCCTGGGCCCGTTTGCGGTCCATCCGGGCCGTCACCCAGTCCGTGAACCGTGTCATGGGGATGGTCAGCGCCACGAAGACCAGCCCCGCGACGATGTACGGCGTGTAGTTGAGGCTGCGACCGACGATGATGTCGGCGGCGCGTACGGCGTCGATCGCGCCGCCGATGGACACCAGGCCGGTGTCTTTCTGGAGGGACACCAGGTCGTTCAGCAGGGGAGGTACCTGGCGGCGCACGGCCTGGGGGAGGACGACGTACCGCAGCGCCTGGCGGTTGTTGAGACCGAGCGAGCGGGCCGCGGCGCGCTGCGAGGGGTGGACGGACTCGATGCCGGCGCGGAACACCTCGGCGACGTACGCCGAGTACGTCAGCGTCAGAGCCGTACCGCCCAGCAGCACCGGGTCGACGGTCACCCCCTGCAGCCGCAGGGCGGGGACACCGAGGACCACGATCATCAGGTTGATGATGAGCGGCAGGCCCCGAAAGAAGTCGGTGTACGCGGCGGCCAGCACCCGCAGCGGGAAGAACACCGGGCCCCGCAGGGTGCGGGCGACGGCTATGAGCATCCCCAGGACCAGCACGGCGGCGCCGCAGACCAGCAGCAGCCGGACGTTGAGCCACAGCCCTTCGAGGACCTTGGGCAAGGCCTCGCGCGCGTACTGGCCGCTGAAGAACGTCTCCTTGGTGCGCGGCCAGCCGGGAGCGTTGACGACGACCAGGTACAGGACGACTCCCGTGACCAGGGTGGAGAGCGCGGCGATCGCGGTGGCCCGGCGGGAGCGGGCTCGCTCGTAGGCCTCACGGTCGATCCGCCGCCGAGAGGGGACGTACGCCTCCGCCTCGCCTCCCGGACCGGCGTCCCCGTGGCCCCCGTCGCCCTTGTCGTCCGCCCCCTCCCGGCCGGACTCGTCCTTCGTGAGCGTCACTTGAGCACCGGGGCGTCGACCGCGTCGGACAGCCACTTCTGCTCGAGCTTCGCCAGGGTGCCGTTCTCCCGGAGGGTGTCGACGGCGGCCGTCACGCACGAGGTGAGCGCGCTGCCCTTGTCGAGCACGAGCCCGAACTGCTCCGGCGTACCGCCCTGGTTCTCGAACTGCCCGACGATCCTCGCGTCCGTCACCTCGGCCGCGGTGATGTAGAAGGCGGTCGGCAGGTCCACGACGACGGCGTCGACCTGGCCGTTCTTCAGCGCGGACTTGGCCTGGTCGTTCTTGGCATAGGCGGCGACCTGCTGCGTCGGCTTCACCACGTCCTCGATGTAGTCGAGGCTGGTCGTGCCGACCTGGGCGCCCAGCTTGAGGCCCTTCAGGTCCGCGAGAGTCGTCGCCTTCGCCGCCTTGCTGTCCTTGAGGGCGATGACGGCCTGGCGCACGTCGTAGTAGCCGGACGAGAAGTCCACGGCCTTCTTGCGCTCGGTGCTGATCGACACCTGGTTGATGTCGAAGTCGAACGTCTTCTCACCGGGCGCGAAGGCCTTGTTGAAGGGGACGCTCTGCCAGACGACGGCGCTCTTCGCGTAGCCGAGTTCCTTCGCCACGGCGTAGGCGACGGCGGACTCGAAGCCCTCGCCGTTCGCGGGCTTGTCGTCCTTGAACCACGGTTCGTAGGCGGGGGTGTCGGTGGCGATGGTGAGCTTGCCGGAGGTCTCGGTGGCCAACTTGCCCTGGGCACAGGTGGCCCCGGCCGATCCCGAAGGCTTGTCGCCGGCCGTCTCCTCCGGCTGCGGAGCGCAGCCGACAGCGGTGGCGAGCAGGGCTGTGGTCGCGGCGGCGACGGCGCGGCGCAGCGCGCGCGAGGCAGGGTGCATGGCGGGAGAGTGACAGTCCGTCGCCTCGTTTGTCGAGGTCACGGCGGGATCTGCTCGCATAGTGGGAGCGGGTGTTGCAATCTCGTGAACTCGCCCGCACAACGCGCCGAGGCCGCCGGTCGAGGGCGGGGATCGGTAGACCGGCGGCCCTTACCGCGCAGGAGCCGTCATCCTGTGCGGGGCTCCCACCAGTTGACCGCGCAACAACCTGCGCGGGGAGCGCGCGCGTGGCACCGGCGTGTGTGAAGCGTTCACACGGGGCGCGTGCGCGGTGCAGCCGCGGAGCGCGAACTCACCGCTTCGCGCCCGCCGAGTGCGCGGGCGTCACCACCCCCGCGCACGCCACTCCGGCAGGTGCGGCCGCTCGGCGCCCAGGCTCGTGTCGTCGCCGTGTCCGGGATACACCCAGGTCTCGTCCGGCAGGGCGTCGAAGATCTTGGTCTCGACGTCGTGGATCAGACTGGCGAACGCCTTCGGATCCTTACGGGTATTGCCCACACCGCCAGGGAACTCCTAGGGTTTTCTACCGTGAACACTAAGACGCTCCCGCGCCGTACCCTCGTCTTCTTGTACGCGCGGATCTCCGAGGACCCCCGCGACCGCCGACGGGGCGTCAACCGGCAGATGAGCGACCTGCGCACGTTCTCCGAGGAGAACGGCTGGGAGGTTGGCGGCGAGTACATCGAGAACGACGTCTCCGCCCACTCGGGCGAGGAACGCCCCGAGTACGACCGGCTGATGGCCGACGCCATCGAGGCCGCCCGCGAACCCGGTGTCCGGGTCATCGTCGCGGGCTACCACCCGTCGCGCGTGTGGCGGCGCCGTGTTGAGCGCGCACAGGCGATCGAGGACTTGCGGCACGCGGGGTGCTGGGTCGCGTTCGAGTCGGGCGGCCTGTTCAACATGGCGAAGGCGTCGGACCGGTCGCAGCTCGCCAACCTCGGCGAGTCCGACACCGCCGAGTCCGAGGTGAAGAGTGAGCGGGTGGCTCGGGCCGCCCTGGAGCGCGCCCAGGAGGGCCGGGCGAACGGCGCCGTGGCGTACGGGTGGCGGCGTCAGTACGTGTACGACACGCGAGGCCAGGTGAGCGGATTCCATGACGTCGAGGACCCGGTACAGGCCGGCATTGTCCGGGAGATCGTCACCCGCCTGCTGGCTGGCGGCAGTCTCATCGGCATCACGGCTGACCTGAACGAGCGTGGTGTGCCATCGCCCGGTGCCGGGATGCAGCTCAAGCGGCGGGCGGTCGGGCAGAACGAGAACGGGTCGCTGTGGAACAAGACCAGCGTGAAGAAGCTCGCGCTGCGGCCGGCGAACGTGGCGCTCCGCGTGCATCAAGGCGTGGAGTACAAGGCAGCATGGCCGGCGCTCATCACGGACGAGCAGTACGCACAGCTGCGGAACCTGTTCGCGGAACGGGCCGTGGTGCGGGAACTGCCGGGGGCGCGGAAGCACCTGCTGACGTGGGGCGAGGTCGCCACGTGCGGGCCGTGCGGGTCGGTGCTCCGGGTTGCGCTGAAGGGGAACGCGTCCCGGGGCAGGAAGCAGCCGACGTACGTCTGCGACGCGCGCGGCTGCGTTGGCCGGAACGAGGAAGCGCTCGACCGCTACGTGGGGCGGGTAGTTGTGGCGGTGCTGTCGCGGCCCGAGGCGGCCGAGGTCTTCCGCGGAGACGACTCGGCGGCCCTGGCGGCGCTTGAGCGGGCGGAGGGGTTGAAGGCGCGCCAGGAGGCGGCGGCGGACGACTACGCGGACGGGATCATCACCCGTGAGCAGTTGCGGCGTATCACGGCGAAGCTGGCGAAGCAGATCACGGACGCGCAGAACGAGGCCCGGCGGCTGCGGCCGGCCTTCGACCTCGACGCTTTCGACGGCCTTGTGGGGCCTCGGTCGGAGGAGACGTGGGAAGCGCTCGAGGTGCCGCAGCAGCGGCGGGTCCTGGACGGCCTGGGCCTGCGGTTGAAGGTGCATCCCGTAGCGCGGCGCGGCCCTGGGTTCGACCAGACCACCATTCAGCTCCACTGGGCGCGGACGGGCGACTGAGCACGCGGATGCCGCAAGGGCCGGCAGGATCATTTACGACACTGTTGGCGACTCCGGCGGGGGGCTCAGGGACTGTATTGGTGCCAGGTGCTCAAGAACGGCTGCGTAGCAGTCGCAGGCGGCAATGCCACCTTGTGCCGGGCAGGACGCGAACAGTGCCTCGAGGGCCGTCCAGAGGGGGAGGACCGGCCAGCCAATCCCCCGCAGCCGTCACGAACTCCTCACGGCCTGCGGCCATGGCGTTGCGCGCCTCTTGATCGCGCTGCCTCAGCTTCGCGAGCATCTCCCGGCGCTGCGCCGACCCCAATGCCACCCCCACTTGGAGCCAGTCGGGCTTTCCCAGCCCTACCAGATCGCTCTCGATCATGTGCAGTTCATGTTCCCTGTCCGACTCCCGCTTTCCGTCCTTCACCGCCTGGTCGTCCTCAGCCCGGAGCTTCATCACCTCCTCCAGTACCCACCCCAGCGCCGGCTCGGCATCGTCACCGCGCTCTTCGATCATCGCCGTTTCGCGCTGCACGTCATCGCGCAGCTTGTGAAGCATCCGCTGCTCTACCGCAACTCCCGACAGCGGGTCCTCGGGCCGCCCGAGGTGCCGGCGCCTGCCCGGGCCGTACGTGAACCGGTTGACGTACGGCGGCCGCCGATGACGTACGCGCCCACGGCGGCCACGCCACGAGACGCGCCGCGACGGCAGCCCGGGGACGCGTGCACCGTCCACCCAGGCGCCGCGCTGGCGCTTTGCCTGATGGTCAGACAGCGCGTAGCCGCGGCCCCTGGAGGGTTTCCGGCTCCTCGACGGGGTCGGAGGCGGCTTCTGCCGCCCCTTCTGCCGTGTCCTGGGCCGCGGAGCGGAACTTTGTCTTGAGGTGCGGCGTCGCCTTCATGGTGGCGGCGGTGAGCGCACCGCCCGCTACCGCGGAGACCGCGACAAGTCCGGCGACGGCACGTTTTCCGTTGAGCAGGTCCGCGTGGCCAACCAGGTTCCTGGCGCCGTCACGCAGGAGCGTGCTGTACCCGCCGCTCGCCGAGTTCGACAGGGCCGTCCCTACCGCGCGCTTCACCAGCATCAGTTCCCAGACCGAGCCACCCCAGCGAATGTTCATGGGGCCACTGTAGGAGGCTCCGGGGAGGGGAAGTGGCGGGTTTCGCGCGTATCTCCTCCGCCCACCAACCGGTCCCCATAAGGGACGTGTCCCCGGCCGGGATGGGTCAGTCGTCCAACGGCCCGGGCATCTCCTCCGCGCGGCACGCCCCGCACATTACGTACGGGGAGCCCGCCCGGGTCGGCTCGCCGCACCGGCAGCGGACGAAGCGGCTCTGTTCGGCGAACGGACATGTAGTGCTGTTCACGACGCTGTCACCCACGCCCTGGACGCCCCCGAGCCAAGCTCCACAGGACTTCGCCCCCCCTACGACCGGCGCCGGGGCCGTCTCGACAACAGCCCCGGCTACCGCATTGCCGCCCGGATCGCCGAAACGGCTCCCCGGTGGGGACGACTAGCGTCAGTACCGGGTCTGCACCCACAGCAGGAGCAGGCTCACAGCCCCACTCCCGACGCCGTAGGCCAGGCCACGCGCCAGGTGCTGCTGGACACGCCACTCCCACATGCGGCGCCAGAGCCCGGCCATGCGGCCCTCCGGCTGCTCCCCGCCCTCGCTGTCCGTCTTGCTACCGTCGTGCATCGGATCTCTCCCTGTCGTGGTTGGGGTCCCGCGCAGGGAGCTCACGTCCGACGATTGCCTGCCCGGGCCATCGGACGGGGCTCCCCGTGGGTGATCGGGTCGATGGCCCGATGCGATGACCCTGCCGGACAGGGCTTTAGCCCCGCAACTGACCCCAGAACGGGCACCAGTTGCGTGAATCTGTGGGCAGGTGAACAAGGTTCGTCAGCAACTGTGGGCATCTGTAGGCGCGCTGGGCTGCGACTTTGACCGAAGACGCACGCATGTTTGGCTGGCAGCCGCCCTAGCGGGGTCCGGTCCCGAGCATCACACAGGGCCGAAGCGGGGGGCGCAGCCATCGCACAGGGCCTCCGCCATGCCGGCCGTGCGGCCGCACACCGCGCACGGGGTGTCCTCGCGGCAGTCGGCGGCCGGGACCAGGACGTCACTCGACAGGGACGGCACCAGGCGGCCCACGTTGCCGTGCGCGCCGGGTTCCAGCTCCCGGACGCGGTAGGCGACCGGCGGGCCGTCCTCGCCCCACTCCACGGCGTACACCACGGCGGGGCGGCCGTCGCCGAAGCGGACCCGGGCACCGGGGGCGTGGCCGCCGTGCCGGTCGACCAGGAGGGCGTCCAGCCAACCCTTGACCGCGAGCCACATCACGCCCGGTGCCTCCAGGACACCCGAGGCGTTCCGCACGGTCGGCTCCCACGTTCTGCGCCACTGGTCGACCAGGCGGCCTACGACGTGCCGGGCGTCGACCTCCTGCCAGGTCCTCAGCTCCCGGTCGTCGCTCTCCACGGCGTCCGCGTACGCGTCGATCCGCGGCTTCACCTCGCCCCACCAGACGGCCGGCACCTTCGTCATGAGGCGCGCGGCCGCCCGGTCCAGTGGCTCCATGAGCGCGTCGACCGCCGCCAGGTCGTCCGCCTCGACGGCGGCCCGCAACCGCGCGCGGTCCGGCATCAGCTCCGGGCGCTGGTCCGTGAGCATCGCGTAGACCAGGGCGAGCAGCCATTTCGTCTCCCACGCGTGGAACCGAGCCCACCGGGAGGAGACGTTCTCCCTGGCTTCCTCGTGGCGTCGCATGACCTGGTCCGCGCGGCCGCCGGGCAGTTCTGCAGCACGGCGCACGTCCCAGCTCGCCGTGCTCGTCGCGTCGGCCGGCCTCCACGCCCAGCACGCGGTGCCCGGGTGGCCCGTGCCGTCGCAGCCCTCCGGGCATGGCGTGCTGGCGATCGGCACCGCGACCGGCGGCCGCGGCTCTTGGTCGACTGCCCCGGCGAGGCGGCGGCGGGCGGCGGTGTACGAGATGCCCTCTCGCGCCGCGAGGTCGCGGGCGGCGCGCTTGGCATGCTTGTCGGTGGTCATGGACCGGTCGCTCTCCCGGCGGCGGACCCCACGCATCGGCCGCCGTGGCGTCGGTGGACTACGAGAGGCGCTACGGGGCGTTGCTGACGTCGCGTGAGGCTGAGCCCCTTGTCCTCGTCGCCGTCCCGGCGTGGGCGGGTCCGGCTCGGAGTCGGGCCGACGCGAGGGCGGCCGCCTCCACGGTAGCGACGTTGAACCCTTCACGGAGCCGGAGTTCCCGAAGGGGCGGCAGGCGGTGCAGCCGGCGGGCTGGTGGAAGAGTGCCGCTCGGTGGGCGTACCGAGTTCGCTCGCATCCTCTTCGGTGCCGGTGAAGACCAGCACCAGTGCGGTCACCACGGCGGCGGCGACCATGATTGCCTCGCCCACGTTGCCGGGCGCTAGCTGGGTCCGCGAGTGGCGGTAGAGGCCGTAGCCCACAACACAGGCGATCACGAAGATCGCAAGGCGAACACCTTCGATGTGTACCGTCATGACGGGCCTTTTCGGCTCGGGGGGCCCGCCGCCTCGACCCGCCAAGATCCCGGCGGACGGGCCCCAACCAGGGCCCTGCGGATACGGGGCCCTACGCCCCTTGAGAGGTCCGGACGGGTCTCAGACAGCAATGAGGACCCACCTCCATGCGGGAGCGTGGGTCCTCTGTCGTTAAGGAGGAAATTGTCATTCGGCGATTTCGTCAAACAGTGAAGTGCGTCACAGCCCGTTTCAGCGTGTCCCAGTGAACCGGCACCTTCCGGCTGGTCAGTCGCCGGTCCGGCCCTCCAGGACCCATGTCCCCGGATCTTCCCGTGCGTTCCCGCATGTCCCCGTCTGACGTCGGATAACCTCTCCTTATCCGATGCCAGGAAACCGGGCACGACGGTCCGTCGGCCAGGCGCGACTAGGAGAGGGACCAGCACCATGAGCACGCACCCCGACCTGCCGGACACCCTGGTCCACTTCACGGGTCGGCCCCGGTCGGATACCGACGTTCCGGAGTTCGCCCAGGGGAGCGCTGAGGAGCGATTGGTCAGCATCCTGCACAGCGGCGTGCTACGGGGGAACACGACCTACGGGACCGACGCGCCGGTGATCTGCTTCAGCGAGGCCACTGAGGAGGCCCGCCGGGTGATGCTCCGTGAAGGTGTCCGCCGGGGGCCTTACCCGCCGTGGGGTCTCGTCCTCCACCGCGAACGGCTCATCGCCGCCGGCGCTCGGCCCGTGCTCTACGTCTCCCGCGCCGAGCGGGACCAGATGAAGGAAGAGCTGCCGCGGCGGACGTACAACCGCTGCGTGGCGTACGAGCCGGACCCCGGCAAGGGGTGGTCGGACTGGCTGTTTGAGCGGTAGTGGCGCCTGTGCTTCGGCCCCGCGCAGACCGCCGAGCTTGAGATCACCCGCGACCTCGTGGCCGGTGTCATCGTCGGCCGCGAGGGCTGGATGCCGCCGCCCCGTCAATCCGCGGTGAATGCCGTCTCCGGGCTCACCACCAGGCTGAAGGAGATCCCCGCCCTGGTGAAGTCTCTGAGGGAGAGCATGCCTGACGGAGCGTCGGTCGGCAGTATCAGTGTGAGCGCGGGCTCGACGACAAAGTTCGCCGGGGCCGCCGACCGTCTGGCCCGCTGGTACTGGGACGGCAACACCCTCGTCGAGGACGGCTTCTTCGACATACGGGAGCAGCGGATGCGGCACTCCGCGTACGACGACCCGCCCGCGTTCGAGGTCGGCTTCAGCTTCGACGTCCCCGGGGGCGCAGAGCAGTGACCGCATGGCCTCGTTTCCCGCTGATTCCACCCCAGCTACCGCTAGGAGCATCATGTTGGACGGAGTGATGACGACCGCGACCGAGTTGGTGGACACGGAGGCCGCAGACCCTCGCGCCGCCCTCATCGATAGGTGGGCTCAGCGTCATGGCGTGACCGCCGCGCACCGTCTGGCCGAAGCAGAGGACCTGGCGGACGCCGTCGCACGAGAGATCACCCCGGCTAACACTCAGGACACCTACGCGAAGTCCTGGCGGGTCTGGGAGCGATTCACAACCGCCCAGGGCTTCCCGCGCAACGAGGGCACCCGCGGCTCCCTGGTGGCGTTCGTGATGTGGATGCTGCGCGAGGGCCAGCAGAATGACAATGGCTATGCCCCGTCGTCGGCAAGCACGATCCTCGCCGGGGTTGTCGTCGGCTTGCGGGAGCGCGGCTGCGCCGTGAACCGCGAGGACCAGGCGGCCGCCCGTAAGTCGCTGGACGGTCTGGCCGTTCGGCTGCTGCAGGAGGGCGAGCGGCGCGGCCGGGGCCAGGCGGCGGCCGCCGAGGTGCCCGACCTTTACCGCGTAGTGAGGGTCTGCCCCGACACCCTCGCAGGGGCCCGGGACAAGGCGCTCATCCTGACTGGCTTCTACTACGCCTCACGTGCCCAGGACCCCGCCGGCCTCCTCGCCGGGGACGTCGCCCTGACTCCGCGAGGCATGGTCGTGTCGGTGCTCACCGGCAAAACCAAGCACTCCGTCCGGGACGCAAAGATCAATTATCAGGACGACCCGGAGATCTGCCCCGTGGAGGCGTGGAAGGTGTATCGGGCCCGCCTCGCCGCCGAGGCTCCGCCACCCTGGTCGGAGCCCACCGCGCCCGCGTTCGTCGGCATCGACAGGCACGGCAACGTCACCGGCGGTATGGTCCCCGACTCCGTCACCCGGGCCGTCAAGCGGATCAGCGGCCGCGCCGGGGTTCACCTTGCCTGGACCGGCCACAGCCTTCGCATCGGCTTGGCCACGACCGCCCGCAAGCGCGGGAAAGACGCCGTGACGATCGCCGACCAGGGCGGATGGGCCCGGCACTCCCGCTCCATGAACGGCTACTTCCAGCGAGTCGACGGGTGGGAGGACAACGCCACCGCCGGGCTCATCTGAGACAGGAGGCGCCGTGGGGCGCACCATCCATGAGGACATCGCGGAGGACGAGCTGGCCGACATGCTCGCCGACGCGGACCAGGCGAGGCACCTGCATACTGTGGCCGCCCGGCTGCGGGAAGGGCACTTCCCCGACTGGCTCGCCGCCATGGTCGGGCAGACGCCGGCGCGGCCGGGCTCCTGGCCGTCACATCAGGTCGCCGCGTTCACGAGCGTCATGACCCGGCTCGCCTACGGCAGGATCGCCCGCCACCGCATCCGAGTTGGTGCATCACCCGGAGCGGACGCCGACCGCGTGGGCAATGCCGCCAGCCTCCAGGGGCTCCCGGCTCCGTTCGTGGCCCACCTGGACATGACCCAGCACGGGGCCGACTGCGATGGCTCGCTGGAGTGGACGGAGCCGGTCACGGCATGGCGCAGCACCGCTGTTCCCGTCTTGGGCGCGCACGTGCTCCACGGGGCCATTCAGGCGCCGTTCGAGGTGCGCCCGTCCTCGGTACCGCTGGAGGTCGGATATACCCTGCCGAGCCGCACCTTCGCGCACTTACTCACGGAGGGTGCCGTAGCCCGCTGGCCGTACGACGACGAGGAGGTTCACGTCCTGGTCGATCTGGAGTGGGCTGGCCTGTTCATGGGAGCGCGCCCGCTCCCGGCCGACGTGGAACCCGTGAGGGCGCTGTGACCTGCCCGGGGGGAAGCGCACAGCCAGGCCGTACCGGCTGGAAACAGCCGTGAGCTTCACCGCCGTTCACTCGGACCGGGGGCGTCTGGACGCCTCTCTGCCGGATCTCGGCTGCGGCTGGCAGTGGGAGGCGGTCCACCGGGTGCGGCCGCCAGCCCCGCTGGCCTGTCCGGAGTGCGGCCACGGGATGCACGCCAAGGTCTCGAGCTTGGGTCTGCGGTTCTTCGCCCATGCGCCCGGTGCTCCGACCTGCACGCTGGCGGAGGAGTCCATGGCCCATCACCTGCTCAAGCTGGAACTTGCCCAGGCCGCCCGCGCGGCCGGGTGGATGGCCGAACTGGAGGTGAGCGGGCCGGACGGCCGTTGGCGGGCGGACGTCCTCGTCTCCACGGCTGGCGGCCGCCGGCTGGCCCTGGAGGCGCAGTTGGCGAGCATCACCGCTGCCGAGATCCGCAACCGCACGGAGCGGATGAGTGCCTACGGAGTCCGCTCCTGCTGGTTCAGCTTGGAGCACGTTGGGCAGAGGCATGGATCGCGTTTGGCGGCCGCTCGACGACCGTCGGTGAAAATGGCTCTGACAGCCGCAGCCTGCTCTGGACTGAGCGGGGGCGCCTCGTCAACGATCTTTCTGATCTCCTCCATACCCGCTGGGCCGAGGGCTGCTTCGGCTTCCACCCTGGAGAACGATGGAGGACACGCGCATTCAGCGGCGGGCCGTTCCGTCATCGGTCGGCCCCCGGGATCTCACCGGCGGGCGCGTCATGATCTAGCGGAGTTCATCGACGAGTTCGTCGCTCGGCTCGGGGGCTTCCTTCACGCGGGCGCGGATGGAGGCGACGATCTCAGGGCCGAGGATGGCGAGGCGCTCTGCCTCGGTCATGCGGCGACCAATCCCGACCGGGCGTCCGTCGCGTTCGCCTCGTGCCACGCCTGGCACTTCGCCAGGTCGTAGCGGCGGCCCTGGCCGGCGAACGGCTCGTCGGGCATGCCGGCCTTGCGCCACTGGTCGATCTGCCAGGTGGAGACGCCGTAGAACGTCTCGATCTCTCGCTGGGTGAGCAGGGGGACAAGGCCGGCCGGGAGGGGGACTCGGCGTTCATACTTCGTGCGTCGAACGAGGTTGCTCATGCCTCATGGCTATCCGGCCGATGACGGTGCTGCTCCGCCTGATCGCGGGGTTTGCCCGTGCGGATGGCTCAGCGGGCACCTGCGGGTCGGGCGTGTACCCGCCCGACGGGGACGGTGGGCATTGTCGTTCGGTGTCGCCATACTGGCGGGCGCGACGGGGCCCCGGCCTCCCTGTCGGCATCGGGGAGGGCCGGGCCCTGGTACCGCACTACGCCATGGCGTAGGCCACGGCGTAACCGATCACGCTAACGGCCACCGCGGACAGCCCGAGCGCTGCGCCTTGCTGCTTGGCGACCTTGCCGAGGTACGCACTGCCAACCAGGGCTACTACCATGGCCACGGCCGCCTTCTCCTTCTTCGACATCTCCTTCACCTCCCTCCACGGAGAGTTGGAGGGAAGGATGACAGGTGGGTCTGACAGCGGCTCGTCGCGCTGATCGAGTAGCGCGGCGGGACATCAGGCCCAGAGGGACCAGACGCTTGCCCCGGTGCTCCCGACCAATCCGATGAGCGCGAGCGCGAGCGGCGTACCAAGGCTTTCGGCGGCGTGCTCGAGGATGTTCAGCCGCACCAACTCGCGGACGTAGAGCACGTCCAGGCCAACCGACGAGGGCTTGAGGATCAACTCTCGGAGTTGTCCCTGCTCGTCAGCCGCCAACTCCGAATGCGTAACCAGGCCGAGGCCTTCCATCTGCCACTTCAGTGTCCGGAACTCGGCTCGCAGCTTGCGAGCCCCCCACAACAACCCTCCGACCGTGGCCACGGCGCCGCCCACGGTGAGCCCGGCCAACCCCGCTCTCTCACTGAAGCCCAGCCCCACGGCCAAGGGCAGCAGCATTGTGAGCGCGACGGCGGTGCACAGAATCGCTATCTTCCGCATCCCGGGAACGTACACGGCGCTGTGGCGCTGAGCCTGGGCATGCGGACGGACGGCGGGCCGGGCGTCCGGCTGCACTGTCACTCCGGCATGCCACGATGCGTCAATGAGCGACGAATACCGAAGCAAGTCGACCCTGTTGGGGGTCGAGATCATGACGGCGTGGGCCGCGAGCCAGGTTGAGAACGACTTCATGGGCGAGCGGCTCGAAGCCCTGAAGCGAGAACTCGAAGACCCGACAAACGACATCATCACCGCGCTCACGAACCTGTCCGCGTACCTGCTGCAACTGCGTCACGAGGAGCAGGGGGCGAGTTTCGCCGAGACTCTTCAGCTGATAGCCAGGTACGTCAGCCAGCAGGAGGGCTGACGAGCGGACTGCCCAGCATGCCGAAGCTCCCGCCGGTCGCGAGTACCGCGCGGGGGCTTCCACGTTCCGTCAGTCGCTGGGGCAGGGGGCGGGCCGGCCGGTCGCGTCTAGGTGCTCACGCTTGGGCTCGGCGTCGCGGCGGGCAGGGGCGACGACGAGCGTGCCACCGCAGCCGCAGGCCTGATAGGTCGAATCGGACATCTGAACCTCCATTACTGACCTTGAATGCGTGATGTCGTCATGGTTGCTGGCGCCGGAGGCCGGTGCCGGTGAGGCAGCCGTCGAGGACGTCGGGGCGATACTGGAGCTGGCGTAGGCCGCGCCGGACGGCGGTGATCAGGTCGTTGGGGTCGGCGAAGGCGCGGTTGGCTGTGGTGGTGCGTCGCAGGACGGACCAGAAGCCTTCGACCGGGTTGAGGTCGGGTGCGTAGGGCGGTAGTTGGAAGACGGTGAGCCAGTCGCGGCCGGCGATGTAGCGGCGCATGCCAGCCGTCAGGTGGGTGTTGAGATTGTCCCAGACCAGCACGATCGGGCCGCCAAGCTGCTGGTGGGCGGTCTGGATCAGGTCGCGGTAGTCCTTCCAGGAGAAGCTCTTGCGTCCGTCAGGCCGGGCGTCCGCGCAGGGCCGGTAGATCAGCCGCGAGGGTTCGCCGGCCTTGTAGCAGGCCAGGGCGGCCACCGATAAGCGGCGGCGGGAGCGGCCCCGGACGCGGATCACCGGGGTGTGTCCGCGGCGGGACCAGGTGCGGGTGGTCGGCGGCGTCATCGAGAATCCGGCTTCGTCCTCGAAGACGAGCCAGGCGTCGAGCGCCGCCACGGTCCTTCCACGTTCGGCCAGGTCTCTTTCATCCAGCCGGCCACCAGGTTCTCGTCCCGCTCGATTGCCCGCCGGGCGGGGACTGGCAGCTCCAGCCGTGCCGCTTGAGCATGGCGGCCACCCCTTGCACGGTGTAGCTCTTGTGGAAGCGGCGTCCGATCAGCGTCTTGATCCGTGACAGGGTCCAGGTCTGGTCCGGCCAACCGTGTGCCACCGGCCCCTTGGCCAGCTCCCGCTCGAGCACGGCGAACAGTTCGTCACTGAGCAGCGGCAGCGATGCCGGGCCCTTGGAGGCCAGGGCCCGGGGCCCGTTCTGCGACCAGGCTCTGCGCCACCGCTGTACCGACCGGACGCTGACCCGCAGGTCGTGAGCGATGACCGTGTTCTCGTCGCCCTGCCTGAACCGCTCGGCCGCCTCCATCCTCAACTTCTCGCGGAAAGCCCGCCGTTCGTCGGTCAGTCCGCCCCCTTGCGCATACCTCATGCGGTCGGCATACCGCAGGGATCATGAGGCGTCAGCCCCTACGACACCACGCTTTGAAGCTCAGTAGGCAGGGGACTTTCACCCCTTAGTTCAGCTGACGGTGGCCGGACAGCGGGGGACTCTAACTTTCCTCAGTGTGACGCCAAGGGAGGTCACCGGCCGGACTACTTGGCCTGCCCCTTGAAGGGGTCGAGACGCAACACGTGAACCACAGCCGTGATCATGAACGCCCATACCGCGATGGGGAACAGGGCATTCACGTGCGGTTGGGCCACAGCGAAGCCGAACACGGTGGCGCTGCCGAGGAAATACAGGGCCCCGACCCACGCGGGAACAATGCCGCGCCGCCAAGCCACAGCGAACGGCAGGAACGCCAGCACGGACATGCTGACGAGCGGCACCGCACCCCAGACCCAGCGCTGCCACGGAGCGCGGAACATGCGCGGACGTGTGGAGTAGGTCAGGTGCGCGCTCGGCGTCGGATCCCCCTGTGTGTACATGCCGCACAGGATGACCCGGAGAGGCGCAGGCCGCCGCCCGTTTGCGGATACTGCGGCCGGATCGGTCATCGTGGTGGCATGGCGAGGTGCTGAGCATCCGTGTTGCGTCGCTCGGTCGGCGGAGTGCGGATGCGCCCGTGCGACGTCAGGGTGACGCTGACGGCATGGCTTCCGCGATGCCCGTGATCGTCTACCCGCCCGGCGAGGACGGCGGCCGGCGTGTCCGCCTCGGCGACCACTTCGTCGGTATGGCGTACAGGGTCCTGGACATTGCCGCGTTCGTGCAGGAAGCCGGATTGCAGGACTGGGACGACACGCGATGCTCACGAGAGCCGAGCTTGCCGGGGCGGTGCTGCTGACCGACGACCGGGACGCGAGCCGTATGGCCGGCCGCAAGAGCCTCACGTCTTGGGACACCACCCGATTGCTTGCAGACTTCCACTTCAGCGGGGATCTGGAGTGGGAGGAGGCGCGGCAGGCCCTCCAGCGGATGGACGACGCAGGCCGCGGGGTCCGCATACCTGCGAGCTACCAGGAATTCATACAGGGCTGATTGACGGTCCCAGGGGTGGGGAGGGAGGCAGGGCGGGGGAGGAAGCACCGCCCGTTTCCCGTTGGGTCGCCCGGTCCTGTCCCTAAAGTGGCCGGGCTCTTGATCACCACTCCAGCGTCCGGCCGGCCGTCGGGGTCCGGACGGCCGGCCGGACGTGACTGGTTCCAGCGGGTGGCGACGCGCTTCATCTCGGGGTCGCTCATGGCTTCGATGCGCTGCATGACGATGGTGCGCCCGGGGTCGACGGCGATGACCTTGGCGGCCATGCGCCTGTACCGGGCGAGCCACTTGGCCGTGGGCATCGTGTGGATCAGGTAGACGTCGACCTTGTCGCGATGCTCGAACGCCTCGTACATGGCGGCGTACCGAGCCTTGTGGGCGACGCGCAGCAGGTCCGGCTCCTGGTTCCACTGCGGGGCGCCGGGGCCGGAGAGAGAGCGGGCGATGCGGTCGAGGTCGATGACGATGTCACGCGCGGTGGCGTGCGCGAGGCTGGCGGCCCGGTGACGATGTAGAGCACGCGGCGTCACCTCACTCGAAGGGTGGTGCTCCGCTTCCGAAGATCGTTACAGCCGACATGTTGAGGGTCCACTCCAGGAAGGTGAAGGTGTCTTCGCTTCCATCGGGCAGCCGGAGCCTTGGGCGCTGGTCCTGCTGGATTTCGAAGCAGATGTCTGGAGAGGCGGCTGTGAGTCGGCCGCTCCAGTAGCGGCCGTTCTCGCTGGCTCGCAGGTCGACTTGCACCTCGTAGGTCTGGCCGTTCGAGGTGACGGTGGCAGATCCCATGTACGGCATACGCTCATGGTGGCGGTAGCTCGGGGGACTGTCACCACCGCCGTGAGGCCCAGGGGTTGGGGCGGGGTCCGGTGCGGTTGCCTCGCGCTGAGTTGCAGCGGCGGTGTGGGCTGCGGGCGTTGGCGGGGTCGAGGAGGTCGCTGCCCTTGGAGAGCGGCTGCTCGTGGTCGAGGGTGAGACAGCGGGGGGCTTTGCGTTCAGTTCGTAGCCGATGTTGTGGCCGCAGATCCAGTAGTGGAGGCGTTGGGCTCGGGGCCAGGCGCAGACTCGGCGGTAGGGGCGCCCGTTGCGAGGGTTGGCGGTCACGGGCGCCCTCCCGTCCCTCAGGGGGTAGGCGTGGCCGTCAGCAGGCTGTTGGTGACGTCCTCGATGGCCTGGTTGAGCTCGTCCTCGGGCAGGTTGCCGCAGACCTTGACGCCTTCGGTGGCGTCGACGCCGCCGCCTGTGCTGCGGAGTTCGCCTTCGATCCAGGCCCGGCACTCGGGGCTGACGCCGGTGGTGGTGATCGCTTCGGGCAGGGCGCTGTTGACGGCTGCGCCGACCTGGTCGGCCATGAGCTCGCCGGCGTACTTCTCCAGGGTCTTGGTGGCGATGGCGTCGCACTGGGACGGGTGGGTGCCGGGTGTGGCTGTGGCACCGGCGTCGATGGCGTCCTTGAGCTGCTTGCGCATGGCGGTCTTGCATGCGGCTGGGTCGGCCTTGGCGTCGTCTCCGCCGCTGCACGCGGTGAGGGTGGCGGTGAGGGCGAGGAGGGCGGCGCAGGCGGCTGTGCGGGTCTTCATGGTTCCCCCGGGCTTGGATGCTGAGGGGGCATCATGCGATGCGTGGAGCCGTCGTGGGGGCGCTGTGGCCGTGTTGTGACGCTCGGGGGTCCACCGCCCGGCTGTGAGCGGCAGCCTCATCGCCGCGCAAGGTCAGTTGCCAGATCCTTCTGCGCGCACGCCCTATCGGTTATGTCCGATAGGCGGTTGAATGGCTCATTCGCCTTCATGCGGGGGACTCATGACAGTTGTCGCTTCTGCTCAGTTCCTGCTGGCCGAGGATGTGGGCTCGTGGTCGATCGCCCATTGGGTCGGCGTGATTGTGTCGGTCCTCGTAGGCACCGTGTTGCTGATTGCCTTGACCATTGCCGCGCTGTCGGGGGCGAGGACGGCTGTGCCGTCGTGCTGGCCTTGATCGTGGCGGCTTCCTTTATCGCGTACATCGTGTGGTCTTGGTGGCTCGGCCCCTTCATCGGCCATCTGTAGCCGGGCACGACGAAGCCCCGGCCGGGGTGGTGGCCGGGGCTTCGTGTGCGTCTGTGGTGCCTGTTTCGGGGCACAATTATTCACCGAGATCGTGACACGGCCCTGACCTGCGGTCAAGCGGCGTTGCGTGCTTGGCGTTCGGCGGCGAGGGCGGCGGCGTCGGGGGCGGCGTACCAGGGTTGTCGTGGTGTGCCGCCGGAGCGGGTGAGGCGGCCGCGGCGGACCAGCTGCCGGACAGTGACCAGCTCGACGCCGAGGACGCGGGCGGTCTGGTGGGCGGTGAGGTGGCCGGGCAGGATCATGTGCGACTCCATGGCCCCATGATGCGGCAGGGTCAGCTGGGTGGCGGGTTCTGGTTCTGCCCCTGTCGGACCGTCGCGGCTGTGTGTTTCGCAGCGACCAGGCGTCTGACAGCCCACTCATCACGCTAGTCCCCTGTCACGAGATTGTGGAGACCGTTATCGTCCCGGCATGAACTGGGGAGATGCACCGGGGTGGGGCGCACTTGTGGTCGCGATCGTGGCAGCCGTGTTCAGCGGCGTGGCTCTGAAGCACAGCAACGCGTCGGCTGACGCGGCCAAGCGGTCTGCAGACTCATCGGACCGCAGCGCCGCAGCTGCCGAGCGCTCGGCAGTGGTGGACGAGGCGACGCTGGCCGAGATCCGCCGGGAGACGGAGGAGCGGCGAGCAGCAGAAGAAGAGGCTGCCCGGCCGAGGCCTGCCTTCGTGGTGGAGGCCTCCGCGCGACAGGCGTGGGACGGCACCCAGGCGCCGTACCGGCGGTACATCCTGCGTAACACCGGGACCGGGCCAGCGACCAACGTAAGGGGCATGCTGCCTGAGCAGACGGGGGTAAGCGTGAACTTCCCATTCGGGGAATCCCTACGACCTGGTGAGGGATACGAGTTCACCGTCGACGAGGATGGGAGGTTCCCGCCCGTCATAGCGATCCATCTGACCTGGGATGGACAAGACGAGCCAGTTGCGGTTCCCGTGCCACAGTGACTCCGCAACCCTGCGAAGGCCCGGCACCTCAATAGCGGGTGCCGGGCCTTCTAACGTTCAGCGGTTGTTGGGGCAGGGAACGGCGATGCCTTCGAGGTCGAGGTGGTGGGTCTTGGCCTCAGCGCCGGGACGGGCTGGCGTGGCGATGAGGGTGCCGCCACAGCCGCAGGCCTGGAAGACGACGGTTGAGCCGGTCATGGATACCTCCATTGGGGTGAGGGTCCTTCGGTCTCTACGGTCGCGGCTGGGCACCCAGACAGTGGGGACCCCAACTTTCCTTCGCGTGCCGTGGCGCCTCAGCGTCTGCCTGCCTCATGCGTCCGGCGCCACGCGTTGTGCACCCGCCGGCCGACGCGCAGCCGAAGCTTCTTCCCACGGCAGCGCGGGCACGTCCGCACCTTCCGGAACCACTCGATCTGCCCCGCCCCGGCGCACCTGCGGCACGGAGCGAACGGCTTCACCGCGCACAACACTGAGTAACCGTCGAGCCAGAGCACGAGCGCGGCCATAGCAAGCCACATGGGGTGTCTCCTCCTGCTGAGGTGGGTGTTTCCCGTTTCCTGGGGGTGCTCCTGCTAGACGCTAGATAGCTGATCACAGGGGATTTGGGCCGCTAGCGGGTCTGCTAGACCTAGCAGGGCCGGGTGCGCCGTGGCCGACCAAGGCGGTGATGAGCTTGCGGGCCCTGGCTTTGGTCAGCCGCTTCGCGGCCGTCGCGCAGCGCTGCTGGATAGCGCGCGGGCCGATGTCGCTGCTTGATCACCTTGGCGAACTCGGCGTCGAACCGCTCCTCGCCGACCTTCTCCGCGAGCGTGGCCAGGGACTTCCCCTGCGCCTTGGTGGCCGGCTCCGTCTTCGCCTTCTCGGCGCGCTTGCGCCGCGGGGCGTAGATCCGCTCGTTCTCGGCCTTGCCGACCGCCTCAGCCTCCGGGCTGCGGCAGGTGATGTGCACGGACTCGTACCAGGTCTGAGCGCCCGGCTTGCTCCATGAACGGCTACTTCCAGCGGGTCGACGGCTGGGAAGACAACGCCACCGCCGGCCTCACCTGACCTCTACCCACCAGAGCAGCTGGGTCGGCGGAAGGTTCGCTGCCCGAACTGAGGGTTGGCCGGGACGTTCTCGTGCCACGTGGTCACCGGGGTCCGGCCCTACTGGGGCCCCGGTGACCACGTGGCACAGCCGCCCGGCTCCTTCGGGGTTACCGGATCAGGGAGCGCAACACGGGGATGCTGGCGCCTCCGCCGGTCAACCCGGCAAGGACAGCTCCGGCCAGGGGGCTGCCGCTGAGGAAGGTAAGAGTTCCGCCCACACAGCCGATGAGCAGCGCTGCCAGGAGCACCACCGTGGTGTGCACCGTAAGGAACGGCGGTATGTCTGCTGAGGGCGCAGCGGGGCGATGTCCTAGGCGTGAGGTACGTTCGTTCATGGGTCTCCTGTCTCGATCACAGCGGTGGGGCCCGACAACAGGCGAGAGGGAGATCCAGCGGGTCGCGGCAGCTGTAGGAGGCGGGCCGCGCCGGAGGATCTCCCTTCGTCATGCGAAGGGTTGGCGCAGCGCCGAATCTATGGCACGTCACTGACAACCGGGGCTCGCTCACGGCGCCCGAGCGCGCAACTCGACGCAGTAGAGGGCGCATTCTGGGCACGCAACTGACAACTAGGCGGCTAGGAGTGAAAACCGCAGTTCAGCGGGCGTCTGCGATTGATCCCGCCGTGTGCTGTCGCCGTTCAGTTCGGCTTGCGCGTGACGCGCATCACGGTGTTCGGCGTGTCGGGTCTGTGGAGAGCCGTTCCTGATCTACGTCATGACCAGGAGGAGCTTCTTGCCCATCGACGTGATGTACGTCTTGTGCTTGCCACCCTTGGCCACGACGTTCGCGCCGCGCTCGATGTGGGCGGTGTTCTCCAGCAGCTCCTGGTAGGCGAAGTACGCGACCCAGTTTGGCTACGCCGACGCCAACCCGTGAAGGTCTACCTGATGACGGCCTCGACCTTCTCGACGATGAAGTCCGGCATCGGCTTCAGGAACGACATCGTCCGCGGAGTCGTCGACCTTGTCCTTGCGGAGGGAGCTGTCCTCGATCGAGGTTCAACGTAGGACTCAGGGGCAGGTCCGTGGTGCTGAGGGTGGACGCGACGATCGAGCCGCCGACAGAGCTTCGGCCGGGGCGGCCCCCAATGCCGTCGTTCTTAATGCGGTTGGTCAGCTCGGTGACTGTGTTGTAGATGGAGTGCCGCTCGGCCATCAGATTGCGGATCTTACGGTCCGCGTGCATGACGGTCGTGTGGTCGCGGGCCGCCGCACAGCGCGCCGATCTTCGGCAGCGACAGGTGGGTCAGCTCGCGGCACAGGTACATGGCGATCTGCCGGGCCGTGAGCAGCTGCCGACTCCGACAACTGCCGAAGAGGTCGTCGATGGTAAGGCCGAAGTAGTCGGCCGTCGTGCCCATGATGGCCGTCGAGGTGATCTCCGGCGTGGAGTCGTCGCCCCCGGGGTCAGGTCCTTGAGGACGGTCTCCGTCAGGCCCGGGTCCACCGGCTGCCGGTTGAGCGACGCGAAGGCCGTCACCCGGATTGTTGGCGTTGTGGAGCGTGTTGAAGGTGTGGAAGAACTCCTCCTGCGCCGACTCCTTGTCCGCGAGGAACTGGATGTCGTCGACGAGCAGGATGTCCATCTCGCGGTAGCGCTTGCGGAAGCTGTCGTCCTTGCCGTCGCGGATGGAGCTGATGAACTTGTTGGTGAACTCCTCGGAGCTCACGTACCGCACCCGCGTGCCCAGGTAGAGGCTGCGCGCGTAGTGCCCGATCGCGTGCAGCAGGCGCGTCTTGCCGAGGCCCGACTCCCCCTGAACAGGGGGTGTAGGCCTTCGCGGACGCCTCGGCCACCGCGGTCGCATGGGCGAAGCGGGTGGAGCGCTGATGACGAACGTGTCGAAGAGGTACTTCAAGTTCAGGCGGGCGGTCGGCTCGCCCTGGCCGATGACGAGCGCGAGGGGGCCGCTGGCGATGCCGGGCGACCCCCTCGCCTTGCCGCTCTGGCTTGTCATGCGCGTTCCCCGCGCAGCACGACGATCGCCATGCAGCCACCTTCTGCCGTGGTGCTCGATTCTCAACTGGCCGTCGGAGCCTGGGCTTCGGCCTGCCGGGCGCGTACACCAGTGCCGGACCTGTCCGGGGTCGACCAGTCCGGTTCGTCGCCGGGGTCCTTCGTCGCCCGCCACCGCCGCCCCAGCCGCCGACCGGAAACGGCTCGCTGGAGATCGCGCGGGCAGGCAGCTCCTGCACGGGCGGGGAACTCGGGTTCCACTCCGCTGCCGATGCGACAGCCAAGCGGACGAGTCCGGGGGCCGCCTGGACAGGAGGCCCCCGGATGGGAATTAGAAGGAGAGGTGGCCCAGCAGCCAGGCGACGAAAGTTCCGGCCGCACCGGAGACGACTCCGCCCAGGACGGCGTAGACAAGGGCCAGGCGCTCGGGGCGCGTCAGGTGCTTACGGGACATGGGACCTCCATGGGTCGCGATCAGCGGGTAGGCAGCTGGCCAGCTCGCTCTCGACACTCGGCCCAGCACAAAGATCGACTCCCAATTGCGACGAGCGCCCCGCCTGCGGCGGTATCGGTGCTGTTCAGGCTGTACCCGGGACCGGAGCGGGGGATGATGGTGCGATGAGTCGCAACAAGGGGGGCGGGCCCACCAGGCGGCCGCGAAGGCTGGAGCGGGCACGGGTGAAATGGCCGCGTCCGTTGCGGGAGTTGAAAGATCTGCTGTACGAGGCGTACCTGGCGGCGAACGCCCCGAGCCTGGACGACATGACTGCGGACATCGAGGCCGACGACAACCTCGCAGGGGCGCCGAGCCGGGACACCATCAGCCGCACCATCAGCTCCCCGAACCTGTCGCCCAGCCAGGCTGACGCGGTCTCCATCGCCATGGTGCTCGCCCGCCGCGCCGCGTGGGACGAGGGCGATCTGGCCGCGCGGGTGCGCAAGCTGTGGACCGAGGCCGGGATGTACACCTCTGCGGGTCGGCCGATCAGCGAGTTCGACGACCTGCTTGTCCTGGACCGTCTGGAGGTGCACCCGGCCCTTGACGTCGGCGCTGCCATCGGCAAGCTCGGCGCGCTGCCGGCCTACGTCCCGCGGGAGTTCGACGCGCGGCTGCGTTCGGTGGTGTCCGCCGCCGAGAGCGGGCAGAGCGGCATCGCGGTCCTGGTCGGCGGGTCCTCCACGGGCAAGACCCGGGCCTGCTGGGAAGCGGTGAAGCAACTGCCGGACGGATGGCGGCTGTGGCACCCGATCGAGCCGGACCGCCCCTCAGCGGTGTTCGGGCAATCGGACCTGGTGGCGCCGCAGACCGTGGTGTGGCTCAACGAAGCCCAGGACTACCTCCTGGACCAGGAGCACAGCGCGCAGGTCGCCTCCGGCCTCCGTGAGCTGCTGAACACCCCCGAGCGCGGCCCTGTGCTGGTCCTGGGCACCATCTGGCCCGAGCAGTGGGACGCACTCGCCTACGTCCCCGTTCCCGCGACGGGGTCGGACCTGTATTCGCAGGCCCGCCAACTGGTCACGAACAAGAGCATCACTGTCCCCGAGGTCTTCACCGTCGATGAGCTGAAGACCGCAGAGGTCACCGCCACCAGCGACCCCCGCCTGGCCGAAGCCCTTCGACACTCAGAGCAAGGGCAGGTCACCCAGTATCTGGCTGGCATCCCCGCCCTGGTCGAGCGGTACCGCACCGCGCCCCCGGCGGCGAAAGCGCTGATCGAGGCCGCCATGGACGTCCGCCGCCTCGGTCACGGCACTGCCCTGCCCCTGGCTCTGCTGGAAGCCGCTGCCGAGGGCTACCTCACCGACACTCAGTGGGACCTGCTGGACGACGACTGGCTCGAACAAGCCCTCGCTCATGTCGCCCGCCCGGTGCGCGGCACCCGCGGCCCGCTGAGCCGCATCCGCCCTCGGCGCGGCCAAGCCGCTCCTGCCCAGCCCCACTACCGCCTCGCCGACTACCTCGAACAACACGGCCGACGTTCCATCGGCACCGTTCCTCGGGCTCCCGACGCCCGCGATGCTCCCGTTGTCCCCGTTCCGGCTCACACGTGGGACGCTCTGATTGATCACGGTACTCCCGCAGCCCGCGCATCACTGGCCCGCGCAGCCCACGCCCGTGGTCTTCTCCGCATCGCCATGCTTCTCTACCGGAGCGCCGCCGAGGCCGGCGACACCCGTGCGCTGAGACCGGCGGCCGACCTCTTGCGGGTGGCTGACCGGATGGAGGAGGTGATCGCCTGGTACCAGCGCGGCGCCGAGTCTGGCGACCTTCTCGCCCTCGGATGGGCAGTCTTGTTGCTGACGAGGCACGGCAGGACGGACGAAGCATTCACGTGCCACCAGCGTGCTTCCGAGGCAAGTGATTCCGCCCCCTTGGGGATGGACACCCTGCCGGAGAAGATGGAACAAATCGAGGCCGCGGATGCCTGGGTCCAGCGCAACGTCGTCGACGGCGCGAGGGTTACCACGGAGTGGGCCCCACTGATGTTGAGGGACGACTATGCCTGGTTGTTGCAGAAGCCCACACGGATAGCCGAGGCCTTGGAGCGGCTGCGGCTCCACGCTGAAGCTGGCAATACCGGCGCCATGACGCTGGCGGCCGATCTGCTGTGCGCGGCCGGACGGGTGGAAGAGGGGAGAAGGCTGAGGCAGTACGGCTGGGAGCCGAAGGGATGGATTGCGGAGAGGTGGGAGGTTCCGCTGCCTGCCAGGTGAACCCCGCCCAGCAGACCGCAGCCCATGCAACAGCCCCCGACCCTGGCGGTCACTGCTGCCGGCGTCGGTGACGGTGCTCTCTATAGGCCACCGTCCGTGGGGCTTGACCCTCCCGAACGTTGAGCGGGCCTGAACGCGCGACCGCCCCCTATTCGGTTTCGAAGCAGGGGCGGTCGTCGTGGACGGTTACCAGCCTCGTGCGCGCCACTCCGCGAGGTGGGGCCGCTCCGTGCCGATGGTGGTGTCGTTGCCGTGGCCGGGGTAGATCCACGTCTCGTCGGGCAGGACGTCGAAGAGCTTGGTCTCTAGGCCGCCCATCAGGGAGTTGAACTCTTCCGGACGTGTTGTCCTACCGGGACCGCCCGGGAAGAGGCAGTCCCCGGTGAAGACGTGGGGGTGTCCGTGCGGGTCGTCGTAGACGAGGGCGATCGAGCCCGGCGTGTGGCCGACCAGATGGCGCGCGGTGAGTTCCACGCGCCCCACCCGGATGGTGTCGCCGTCGTCGACCAGTACGTCGGTCGCCACGGGGATGCCCTCGGCGTCGTCCCGTCCCGCGTACGTGCGCGCGCCCGTGGCCGCGACGACGTCGGCGAGCGCCTGCCAGTGGTCGCCGTGCTGGTGCGTGGTGACGACCGACGCGATGCCGTCGTGACCGATGCTGCCGAGCAGGGTCTCCGCGTCGTTGGCGGCGTCGATCAGCAGCTGCTCGTCGGTGGCCCGGCAACGCAGCAGATAGGCGTTGTTGTTCATCGGGCCGACCGCGATCTTTGTGATCATCAGGTCCTTGAGCTCGTGCACGTCCGCCGGGCCGCCGACCGTCACCTGTCCGCTGTACGTCATGACCGCCAGCCTATAGCGGGGCGCCGTTCGTGGTCCGGCCACGGGCTCACAGCGGAGGCAGGGCCGGCAGGGTGCCGTCCTTCACCGTCAGCGCGGAGCCGTCGCGGCGCCCCGCGAGCCAGCCGAGCAGGTCGGCGGCGGGACCCTCGACCACGACCGGTCCGCCTCCGGCACCGCCGCCGGTGGTCAGGGTCCGGCCCTCGCCGGTGCTCATGCGGGTCGCGGGCACGTCCTTGTGGCCTGCGAAGCGCGCCGCGAGGAAGTCGGTCTCCCGCCGTACGAACTCCTGCGGGAGGTCCTCCAGCTCGTACCCGATCCCGAGGTCGACGTGGTGCAGCTCCACCTCGATCCACCGTCGGAAGGGCACCCGGGACGCGGTGTCGGTGACACCGTGCCGCAGCTCCACCGTGCGCGACCAGTCCGCCGGAACGGCTGCCGTCTCCTGGAAGCGGGCCGCACTGTCGCGCAGGTCGGAGAGCTGGACGTCGAGCGGACGCGGGGCGTCACGCTCGATGTCGGCGTCCCTGGCTTCGCCGGAGACGTACATGGGACGGCCCTCGAGGACGTTGACGAGCGCGTCCGCGTTACGGGAGAGATGGGCGAGCACGTGACCGCGCGTCCAGCCGGGCAGCCGTGACGCCTCGGTCACAGTCGCGTTGTCCAGGTCGGCGACTGCGGTGAGCAGCCGGTCGGTCGCCTCACGTACAGACGCCAGGTCATGAGCGTGATCAATCATGCTGCTGACCCTAGCCCCGCCACCCCTTTGGGTGAAGCTGGTGAAGCTGTGCCGTAAATCGAATGCACGTGCTATATGGTCGGGCGTGGCGTCGGGCATGCTGGATGGCTGGGGATTGTTATGCATCCCGGAATCCGACCGGCGTTGTCAGTGGCTCCCCCTAGTCTGAGAAAGCACGGGGGCCTCGCCCCTGTCACTTCTCTCAAGAAAGGTGCGGACCGGCGTGGCCGACCGTCTCATCGTCCGTGGCGCGCGCGAGCACAACCTGAAGAACGTCTCGCTCGACCTGCCTCGCGACTCGCTCATCGTCTTCACGGGCCTGTCCGGGTCGGGCAAGTCCTCCCTGGCCTTCGACACCATCTTCGCCGAGGGCCAGCGGCGCTATGTGGAGTCCCTCTCCTCGTACGCCCGCCAGTTCCTCGGCCAGATGGACAAGCCGGACGTCGACTTCATCGAGGGCCTCTCGCCCGCGGTCTCCATCGACCAGAAGTCGACCTCGCGCAACCCCCGCTCCACGGTCGGCACCATCACCGAGGTCTACGACTACCTGCGCCTGCTCTTCGCGCGCATCGGCAAGCCGCACTGTCCCGAGTGCGGCCGCCCGATCTCGCGCCAGTCGCCGCAGGCCATCGTCGACAAGGTGCTGGAGCTGCCGGAGGGCAGCCGCTTCCAGGTGCTGTCGCCGCTGGTGCGCGAGCGAAAGGGCGAGTTCGTCGACCTCTTCGCCGACCTCCAGACCAAGGGCTACTCCCGCGCGCGCGTGGACGGCGAGACGATCCAGCTCTCCAGCCCGCCCACCCTGAAGAAGCAGGAGAAGCACACCATCGAGGTGGTCGTCGACCGCCTCACGGTGAAGGACTCCGCCAAGCGCCGCCTCACCGACTCCGTGGAGACCGCGCTCGGCCTGTCCGGCGGCATGGTCGTGCTCGACTTCGTGGACCTCCCCGAGGACGACCCGGAGCGCGAGCGCATGTACTCGGAGCACCTGTACTGCGCGTACGACGACCTCTCCTTCGAGGAGCTGGAGCCCCGCTCCTTCTCCTTCAACTCGCCCTTCGGAGCCTGCCCCGAGTGCACCGGCATCGGCACCCGCATGGAGGTCGACCCCGAGCTGATCGTCCCGGACGAGGACAAGTCCCTCGACGAGGGCGCCATCCACCCCTGGTCGCACGGCCACACCAAGGACTACTTCAGCCGCCTGATCGGCGCCCTCGCGGACGCGCTGGGATTCCGTACGGACATCCCCTTCGCAGGTCTGCCGCAGCGTGCCAAGAAGGCACTGCTCCAGGGCCACAAGACCCAGATCGAGGTCCGTTACCGCAACCGGTACGGACGCGAGCGCGTGTACACCACGCCCTTCGAAGGCGCGGTCCCCTTCGTCAAGCGCCGGCACAGCGAGTCCGAGAGCGACGCCAGCCGCGAGCGCTTCGAGGGCTACATGCGCGAGGTGCCCTGTCCCACCTGTGAGGGCACCCGCCTCAAGCCGATCGTCCTCGCGGTCACCGTCATGGGGAAGTCGATCGCCGAGGTCTCCGGGATGTCCATCAGCGACTGCGCGGACTTCCTGGGCGAGCTGAAGCTCAGCGCCCGCGACAAGAAGATCGCCGAGCGGGTGCTGAAGGAGGTCAACGAACGACTGAGGTTCCTGGTCGACGTCGGTCTGGACTACCTCTCCCTGAACCGGGCGGCCGGCACGCTCTCCGGCGGCGAGGCCCAGCGCATCCGCCTGGCCACCCAGATCGGCTCCGGACTCGTCGGCGTCCTGTACGTTCTCGACGAGCCGTCGATCGGTCTGCACCAGCGCGACAACCACCGGCTGATCGAGACTCTGGTCCGGTTGCGCGACATGGGCAACACGCTCATCGTCGTGGAGCACGACGAGGACACCATCAAGATCGCCGACTGGATCGTCGACATCGGCCCCGGCGCCGGCGAGCACGGCGGCAAGGTCGTGCACAGCGGCTCCCTGAAGGAGCTGCTCGCCAACGCCGAGTCGCAGACCGGCCAGTACCTGTCCGGCAAGAAGTCCATCCCGCTGCCCGACATCCGGCGCCCGCACGACCCGTCCCGCCTGCTCACCGTGCACGGCGCCCGCGAGAACAACCTGCAGGACATCGACGTGTCCTTCCCGCTGGGCGTGTTCACCGCGGTCACCGGCGTGTCCGGTTCCGGCAAGTCGACGCTGGTCAACGACATCCTGTACACGCACCTGGCCCGTGAGCTCAACGGCGCCCGGAGCGTTCCGGGACGGCACACGCGTGTGGACGGCGACGACCTCGTGGACAAGGTCGTCCACGTCGACCAGTCACCCATCGGCCGTACCCCCCGGTCGAACCCGGCGACGTACACCGGCGTCTTCGACCACGTGCGCAGGCTCTTCGCCGAGACGACCGAGGCGAAGGTCCGCGGCTACCTGCCGGGCCGCTTCTCCTTCAACGTCAAGGGCGGCCGCTGCGAGAACTGCGCGGGCGACGGCACCATCAAGATCGAGATGAACTTCCTCCCGGACGTGTACGTCCCGTGCGAGGTCTGCCACGGCGCCCGGTACAACCGGGAGACCCTGGAGGTCCACTACAAGGGCAAGTCCATCGCCGACGTCCTGAACATGCCGATCGAGGAAGCCATGCACTTCTTCGAGGCCGTGCCGGCGATCTCCCGCCACCTGAAGACGCTCAACGACGTCGGTCTCGGCTATGTCCGTCTCGGTCAGTCCGCGACCACCCTCTCCGGCGGCGAGGCCCAGCGCGTGAAGCTCGCCAGCGAGCTCCAGAAGCGCTCCACCGGGCGCACGGTCTACGTTCTGGACGAGCCCACCACCGGTCTGCACTTCGAGGACATCAGCAAGCTGCTGACAGTCCTGGCCGGACTCGTCGACAAGGGCAACACGGTCATCGTCATCGAGCACAACCTCGACGTGATCAAGACCGCCGACTGGGTCGTCGACATGGGCCCCGAAGGCGGTGCCGGCGGCGGGCTGGTCGTCGCCGAGGGCACGCCCGAGGAGGTCGCGGCGGTCCCCGCCAGCCACACCGGCAAGTTCCTCCAGGAGGTCCTCGGCGCCGACCGGATCAGCGACGCGGCCTCGGTGAAGGCCCCGCGCAGGGCGACGGCCAAGAAGTCCGTGGCGGCCACATCGGCGGCGAAGAGGACCGCCACGGCCAAGACGGCGACCGCGAAGACGGCCAAGGCGACCGCGAAGACGGCCAAGGCCGTCAACAGCACGACCGCGAAGGGGGCGGCCGCAGTCACCAAGAAGGCCGCGCCCGCGAAGAAGACGACCCGGGCCCGCAAGGCCTGACGGGGGAGCGGGAAGCGCGACCCCTTCGAAGGCGGGGCCGCTGCGGGCTGAGCACAACAAGCCCGCGGCGGCCCCGGCTTCGTCGTGAACACCCCCCGCGGCTCACTCCCCACGGCTCACGGCTCACGGCCTACGACACACGCCGGGCAACGACCGGCGTTCTTGCCGAGCCCGCGCGCTTACGCCATCGTGATCGTGTCGGTACGGCCCGTGACCGCGCGGGGCCGCGCCGCGAAGGACCACAGAGGGGGAGCCGGTGGGGGAGCCTGAAGTTCCGGCAGCCAGAAGCGGGCCGATGCAGCCACGCGGGGCACGGTCGGCCGAGGTCACATGGGAGCGCCTGCAGGACCAGATGACATGGTTCGACCGCAAGAGCAGTCATGCCCAACGGCGGTTCAAGCAGCTGAAGTTGTCCACGCTGCTGCTCGCGGCGGGACTTCCGGTGGTGGTCGCGGCGTCCGCGCCCACCTGGATCGCGGCCCTGATGGGCGCCATGATCGCCGTCATCGAGGGCGCGCAGCAGCTGTTCAAGTTCCAGGAGAACTGGATCAACTACCGCTCCTCGTGCGAGAACCTGCGCCGCGAGCAGTACCTGTATGTGGCCCGAGCGGGGCACTACGCGCAGGCGGCGGACGTCGACGTCCTGCTGGCCGAGTCCATCGAGCGGATTCTCAGCAACGAGACCACGCACTGGGCGGAACGGGAGACAGCATGATCGTGGTTTTCACCGGCCGGCGTCCCTCAGGACCCGACGGCGTCCTTCCCGATTCCGCCGTGGGGTGGCTCGAGGAGCGGCTGAAGCTCCTCTTCGCCGGGTTGCGGCCGCGGCTCGCCGTGGGATCGGCCGCCGCGGGCACGGACCTGCTGGCCGCCGGGGCGGCACTGCGCGCCGGCATCCCGGTCGACCTCCTGGTCACCGAGGACCCCGAGGCGTTCGTCGCCGCCTCGGTCGCCGACCGGGGACGGCAATGGGAGGAGCGCTACCGCACGCTGACGGCGCGGGCGGAGGCCGCCTTGATCCCCGTACCGGGAGCACAGGCCGACGACGACGGGTTCCGTGCCGTCAACCAGGCGATCCTGCGTCATGCCCGGGACCGCCGTGGCGAGTCGGCCCAGCCCGCCGACGATCCCGAGGAACTGGTGGTGGTCGCGGTGACGGAGGGGGACCGGGAGGGAGAGGACCACACCGGGTCCCTGATCCGGGCGGCACAGGCCAACGGTGACCTCGTGCTGCGCCTCAGTCCCTCGCAGAGCCAGGCCGGTGCTCCGACGGCGTTCGTCGCCATGCCTTACGGCGGCAAGGCCGACGCCACCCGGGAACTCAAGCGGTTCGAGGCGGACGAGACCTGGCACCGAGTGCTCGTACCCGCCCTGCTGGGCAGCGGCTACCGGCCGATCCGCACTGACCTTGAGGCCGGCCTGAAGAGCATCGACGCGCGCATGCTGCACAGCATCAACACCGCCGACCTCTTTGTGGCGGACCTCGCCACCCTCAACCCCAACGTCCTGTGGGAGTTGGGTGTGCGGCACGCCTGGCGGCCGGCCGCCACCCTTCTCATGGCGCCGCACTGGGTGACACCGCCCTTCGACCTGGGGCATTCGACCATTCAGCGCTACGAGCGGGGAATGAAGAAGGTCAGCGACCGGCAGGCGGTCGAGGCCATTCGCAAGCTCCAGAGCGCGCTGAGCGCGGCGCGGGGAGCCGACAGTCCGGTGTGGGCGGTGTTCCCCGCACTGGAACCCGTCCAACTGCCCCCCGACGCCGACGTGGAGCTCTTCGCGCGGCTCACGCGGTACAGCGAGGAGATCTCCCTGGCAGCGGCTCTGCGCGACGCCCCGAAGCTGCTCGAAATCGCAGGCAAGGTGCGGAAGGACGGGTTGTCCGACAGCAACTGTCACGCCCAGCTGGAGCAGATCGGACTCGCCCTCGTGCAACTGGGAAAGCTCGAGGCAGGGCGGAAACTGCTCAAGCCGCTGGCCGAAGCCGACGCCGTCTTCGACCGGGTCCGTATGCAGCAGGGGTATGCGTTCACGCTGATACACCGTGAGGGGACGTCCGAGGAGCGGCTGGAGTACCTGCGGGAGGCCGAACGCAGACTACTGGCACTCGACGGACTGCACCCTGGGTCCTCCGAAACATGGGGCTTGCTCGGCAGCGCGGCCAAGCGAGCCTTCGAACTCGCTTTCAAGCTCGGAGGGAAAAAGTTGGCCTCCCCTCATCTGGCCCGAGCCATCGAGGCGTACCACAGCGGCATGGTGGCCGACCCCGGTGACTACTATCCGGGCATCAACGCGCTCGCCCTTGTGCGGGTCAGGGGACATCACTTCGGCGGAGGCCGGGGAGATGCTGCCCTGGCGCAGTCGCTGCTCCCGGTGGTCCGGTTCGCCGTCGAACGTCGCCCGATCAGCCCGCAAGACACCTGGGAGCACGCCACCCTCGCCGAACTCGCCGTCCACCACCACCTGTTGCAGGAGGACGTGGCTCTGGAGCCGCCCGCCGAAGCACTGTGCCACTACAGATACGCGGTCCAGTACGCCGACGGCGCCGAAGTCTCCTCCATGCGTCGCCAACTCGACCTCCTCCTGGCGGTGGGAGACCCGACCGAAGTGATCGAGCCACTGCTCGCCGTCCTCTCCGCAGCTGCCGAAGGGAACACCCTGTGACATCCGGGGCGGGGAGGACATCCTCGTCACGGTGAGGGAGCGTGATCGCCGTCTCAGGCCAGTTCCGCCGCGTACGGGGGCTCGGCCCCCGCGCGTGAGCAGGTGATCGCCGCCGCTCGCGCGGCGAAGCGCAGCAGGTCTGCCCAGCCGTCCGCGCCCAGACCGGCGAGCGCCTCCGGGGTCAGGACGTCCCGGGTGGACAGGCCGTGCAGCAGGGCGGCGTTCACGGTGTCGCCGGCGCCGATCGTGTCGACGACGTCGACCTTCTCGCCCGGCACCGAGTGCACGGCCCCGTCGCGGGTGAAGGCGGTCAGCCCGTCGCCGCCCTGGGTGATCACAACAGCCGCGGGGCCCGCGGCCAGCCACTCACGCGGGGTGCCGCCCAGCCACAGCGCGTCCTCCTCGGAGAGCTTGAGCAGCGACACCGAGGGCAGCCAGCTCTTGAAGCGGGTCCGGTAGGCGTCGGCGTCGGCTATCAGCCCCTCCCGGATGTTCGGGTCGAGCGCGGTGAACACGCCCTGCGCGGCCGCGGTCCGCATCAGCTCCTCGTAGGCGCTCGCGCCTGGCTCCAAAACGAGCGAGCAGGTGCCGAAGGAGATCGCGCGAGTCTGCTCGGGGAGCGCCGGGGGCGCCGTGAACAGCCGGTCCGCGGTGCCGTCGACGTAGAAGGAGTAGGCGGCCGAACCGTGTGTGTCGATGGTGGCGACCGCGAGCGTGGTCGGCTGCGGACCGCGCTGTACGGCCGTCACGTCCACTCCCTCCCGCCGCAGGCCGTCGAGCAGCGCCTCCCCGAAGGCGTCGGACGAGACGCGGGAGCAGAAGGCCGCGGGGGAGCCGAGGCGGCCGAGGGCCAGGGCCGTGTTGTACGGGCCGCCGCCGAGCGCCGGCTTCAGGCCCGCGAGGGCGCCCGTGCCCTGCGGTACCAGGTCGATCAGTGCCTCTCCGGCGACGACGATCACGAAAACGGTTCCTTTCCGGGACTCAGGGGGTGTGAGGGCTGCGGGGGAGCGAGGGCCGTGCGTGTCACCGAGGCCGCGGGGCCTCGGCCGAGCGCTCCGGCTCGTCGGCGCAGCCGCACGAGGTGCGGTGGACGAAGGCGCATTCGAGCCGCACGGTCCGGGCGGGCCGGTCCGGCGCGGCGAGCCGCTCCAGGAGCACCCGGACCGACTCGGCGCCGATCTGCCTGCCGGGCTGGGCGATCGCGGTCAACCGGGGCGTGAACAGGTCCGCCCATTCGAAGTCGTCGAAGCAGCACAACGCGATGTCGTCCGGCACGGACAGACCGTGTTCGCGCAGCGCGCGCAGGGCACCGATGGTCATCGCGTTGTTGGCGGTGACCAGGGCGGTGGGTGGCGCGGCGAGGGCCAGCAGGGCCGCGGTGGCCCGTTCGCCGCCGGCCGACGCGGAGTCGCCGTGCACGACGAGCCGCTCGTCGAAGGGGTAACCGGCGGCGGCGAGGCCGTGCCGGTAACCGGTGGTCCGCTCGCGGGTGGTGCTCAGCCCGGGGCGGCCCGCGACCAGGGCGATCCGGCGGTGGCCCAGCCCGGCGAGATGTGTGATCAGCCGGGCCGTCGGCTCGGCGCTGTCGGCGCAGACCTGGTCGAAGCGTGGCGCGTGGTCCTCGGGGGAGTCGATCACCCGGTCGAGGAACACGGCCGGTACGTCGTGACGCGTCAGGTAGGCGACCAGCTCGCGCGGGTCGGCCGAGGGCGCGACGATCATGCCGTCCACCCGCCGCTCGTGCAGGAGCTGGACGACTTTGCGCTCGTGCTCCGGATCGTCGTGCGGGTCGGCGATCAGCAGGCTGTAGCCGTGTTCCAGGGCGGCGGCCTCCACTCCCTGGAGGATCTCCGTGAAGTACGGATTGCTGATCGCCGACACCGCGAGGCCGATGGAGCGGGTGCGGGACGTCACCAGGGAGCGGGCGAGGGTGTTGGGCGTGTAGCCGAGCTCCTCGACGGCGTCCAGCACGGCCTGGCGGGTGTGCGGCAGGACCGGCCGCGTGTCGTTCAGCACGTGCGAGACGGTCGCCACGGACACGCCGGCGCTGCGTGCGACGTCAGCCATGGTCGGCATGGGTCACCCTCCCCGGAACGGTAGGGGGAACGTATCCCATTCGAGGGCAGACGTAAACGCTTGCGCAAGCGTTTACGCGGGATCACGTGCCGGGCGACGGACGGGACGGACGCGGAAGAGCTCCGCCGCTCACTCCCCCGGCGCGCTCACTCCCGATCCGGCGCGCTCACTCCCGATCCGGCGCGCTCACTCCCGATCCGGCGCGCTCACTCCCAGTCCCAGCCGATCCCCACGATCCCCGACCGCACCCGCGGCTCGACGAGGTGTACGGAGTGGTGCCTGCCGGTGAGGGGCAGCTCCTGGCGGCCGCTGCGTGGTGCCGCCGCCGAGTGCTGGGCGAACCGGTGGCAGCGGGTCGGCAGCGCGTGCTCGTCGAAGCGCACCTGGAGCGCGTACTGCCCGCCCGCCGGACCGAATCCGCGGACGTACTCCCGCGACGCTCCCGCCGTGCCGTCCTGGACGCCGTAGCGGAAGAGGAACGTGTCGCCGGCCCGCAGCCTGGTGTCGAAGAGCAGCTCCGCCACGAGCACGCCGGTGTCGGGGTCCGAACGCAGGCGTCCGGTACGGCAGTTCTCCAGGGCGTGGACGCGTATGCGCTCCGGCACGCACCCCGGGTCGCCGTGGTGGACGGCCACGAAACGGTCGACGCCGTCGCGGTGGGCCCGCACGATGTGGTGCGACTCGCGCCCCGCCAGTTCGCGGCGGGCGCCGATCCGTACCCGCTCGTGGTGTCCGAGGGTGTGCAGTCCGCCGTCGAGCGGCGAGTCCAGCTCGGCGAGCAGCTGCTCCAGGACGCCCGAGGCCTCGACGAGGGAGCGGTAGGAACGGGCGGCGGGCCGCTGCCCGGCCGGGTCCTCGTCGCTCTGGGCGAGCAGCCGGATCAGCGACTCCTCCGGCAGCTGGAGGATCTCCTCCAGAGCCCGTACGGCGCGCAGCGATTCGGGGCGCTGCGGACGGCGGGCGCCCTGCTGCCAGTAGCTCAGGCTCGTCACGCCGACCTTCACCCCGTGGCGCGAGAGATGGTGCTGTACACGCTGCAGCGGCAGCCCGCGGGCGGCGATCGCGGCGCGCAGCGCGACATGGAAGGGGCCGCCACGCAGGGCCGAGTCCAGTTCCGCGGTGGCGACGGTGACGACGTCCGCGTGCTGTGTGGCGTGCGGCATGCAGGGGCCTTTCTGTGGGCTTTCACAACGGCTGGTCAGGCCGTTCGCGGAAGGCGGTCGGGGGCCACCGCGCCGGCGCCGGGGGTCTTCACATCCGTACGCCGTCGTTCAGGCCCCGAGTTCCCCCGCATTGAAGCGTGTTGACCAAGTCCCGACAACACCTGATACCCGATCGCGGCCCACTCCTGGCCGACTTCGTGCCCTCACTCGGGCAGGAACCGGCGCGCGGGGGGCGGCGATCGCGGGGTGCGTCCTCGGGGCGGCTATGTGTGCCGCGCCGTACACGTGCTGGAGATGATGGCCGGAGTCGCGCTCCGTGCCGGAACATGCCGGAGACGCCGGGCGGTGCTGTGCCCGTGCCGGATGCGAAGGGTGGCGCCGGGTGGTGCTGTGCCCGTGCTGGACGCGAAGGGCGGCGCCGGGTGGTGCTGTGTCCGTGCCGGACGCGAAGGGTGGCGCCGGGTGGTGCTGTGTCCGTGCCGGACGCGAAGGGTGGTGCCGCGTCCCGGCCCTTCTAGAGGTGTCGGCCGGTGCCGCGGCGCTCCTCGATCAGCCGCTTGGCGCGGACGATGTCGGGGTCTCGCGGGTCGAGGGAGTCGTACGGCGCGTAAGGGTCGTTCGTGGTCCGGTCCGTACGACCCGACCGCCGTCGCTTCTCGATCCGTGTACGCCGCATGTCCCGCAGCCCTCCGACGACGACGCCGTCCTCGCCGGACGGTCGGTCCCTCTGTACCCGCAGTGACTTGAGCATTCCCCGCCTACGTGCCCAAGTAGTCACGGCAGGCCCGCAATTCCGTTTCCGGTCGTTCGTACCCCCTCGGCCGCGGCCTGTGGATCACCGAGGGCACCGCCGCCGACGCCGCCTGCCCGTTGTCCACAGGCCGCCACGCTGTCAGCCCCCGCCAGTAGGGTGTGAGACATGGCCGACCCCTCCAGCTACCGCCCCAAGCCGGGACAGATCCCGGACTCTCCCGGGGTGTACAGGTTCCGTGACGAGCACCGCCGGGTGATCTACGTCGGAAAGGCGAAAAGCCTGCGCCAACGCCTGGCGAACTACTTCCAGGACCTGGCGGGCCTGCACCCCCGCACCCGCACCATGGTCACCACGGCCGCGTCCGTGGAGTGGACGGTGGTGTCCACGGAGGTGGAGGCCCTGCAGCTGGAGTACTCCTGGATCAAGGAGTACGACCCCCGGTTCAACGTCAAGTACCGAGACGACAAGAGCTACCCGTACCTCGCGGTGACCATGAACGAGGAGTTCCCGCGCGTCCAGGTGATGCGCGGGCACAAGAAGAAGGGCGTGCGCTACTTCGGGCCGTACGGGCACGCGTGGGCGATCCGCGACACCGTGGACCTCCTGCTGCGCGTCTTCCCGGTGCGCACCTGCTCCGCCGGCGTCTTCAAGAACGCCACCCGCACCGGCCGCCCCTGCCTCCTCGGCTACATCGGCAAGTGCTCCGCGCCCTGTGTGGGCCGCGTCTCCGCCGAGGAGCACCGCGAACTCGCCGACGAGTTCAGCGACTTCATGGCCGGCCGTACGGGCACGTACCTCCGCCGTCTGGAGAAGCAGATGACGGAGGCGGCCGAGGAGATGGAGTACGAGCGGGCGGCCCGCCTGCGCGACGACATCGGGGCCCTGAAGAAGGCCATGGAGAAGAACGCGGTCGTGCTCGCCGACGCGACCGACGCCGACCTGATCGCGGTCGCCGAGGACGAGCTGGAAGCGGCCGTGCAGATCTTCCACGTCCGTGGCGGACGCGTGCGCGGCCAGCGCGGCTGGGTCACCGACAAGGTCGAGGAGATCACCACCGGCGCCCTGGTGGAGCACGCCCTCCAGCAGCTCTACGGCGAGGAGAGGGGCGACTCGGTCCCCAGGGAGGTCCTCGTCCCGGCCCTGCCCGACCCGGTCGAGCCGGTCCAGGAGTGGCTGACCGGGCGCCGCGGGTCCGCCGTGTCGCTGCGCGTCCCGCAGCGCGGCGACAAGAAGGCCCTCATGGAGACCGTCCAGCGCAACGCGCTCCATTCGCTCGCCCTGCACAAGACCAAGCGCGCCTCCGACCTGACCACCCGCTCGCGCGCCCTGGAGGAGATCGCCGACGCCCTCGACCTGGACAGCGCCCCGCTCAGGATCGAGTGCTACGACATCTCGCACCTCCAGGGCGACGACGTGGTGGCCTCCATGGTCGTCTTCGAGGACGGCCTACAGCGCAAGAGCGAGTACCGCCGCTTCCAGATCAAGGGCTTCGAGGGACAGGACGACGTCCGCTCCATGCACGAGGTGATCACCCGCCGCTTCCGGCGCTACCTCGCCGAGAAGGAGAAGACGGGGGAGTGGGCCGACGGCGAGACCCCCGACGCCGACGGACACGGCAACGGCCTCACCGAGGAGGACGGCCGCCCCAAGCGCTTCGCCTACCCGCCGCAACTCGTCGTCGTCGACGGAGGGCAGCCCCAGGTGGCCGCCGCGAAGAAGGCCCTCGACGAGCTGGGCATCGACGACATCGCCGTCTGCGGCCTCGCCAAGCGCCTGGAGGAGGTCTGGCTGCCGAACGAGGACGACCCGGTCGTCCTGCCCCGCACCAGCGAGGGCCTCTACCTCCTCCAGCGCGTCCGCGACGAGGCCCACCGTTTCGCGATCACCTATCAGCGCACCAAACGCGCCAAGCGCTTCCGGTCGAGCCCCCTGGACGACGTCCCGGGGCTCGGGGACGCGCGCAAGCAGGCACTGCTGAAGCATTTCGGTTCGTTGCGGAAACTCCGATCTGCCACCATCGACCAGATCTGCGAGGTTCCCGGCATAGGCCGCAAGACGGCCGAGACGATCGCCGTGGCCTTCGCCCAGGCGGCTCCGGCCACGCCGGCGGTGAACACGGCGACTGGAGAGATCATGGATGAAGAGGAACCCGGCACCATGGGTTCCGGAGGGGAGCCCGTGACGACGGGCGCCCCGGACGAACGACGGGGGCAGGAGACATGAATGTGAACGAGCACGACGGGCAACAAGGCCAGGCCGGAGACGGAGCACAGGTGAGTACGGGCACGCCCAACGAGACGGCCGCGGTCCCGGACGCGGCCATCCCCGAGCTGGTGATCATCTCCGGGATGTCCGGAGCCGGCCGCTCGACCGCGGCCAAGTGTCTGGAGGACCTCGGCTGGTTCGTCGTCGACAACCTCCCGCCCGCGCTGATCCCCACCATGGTGGAACTCGGCGCCCGCTCCCAGGGCAACGTGGCGCGGATCGCGGTCGTCGTCGACGTCCGCGGCCGCCGCTTCTTCGACAACCTCCGCGAGTCCCTCGCCGACCTCGACAGCAGGCAGGTCACGCGGCGGATCGTCTTCCTGGAGTCCTCGGACGAGGCCCTGGTGCGCCGCTTCGAGTCGGTGCGCCGCCCGCACCCCCTCCAGGGCGACGGCCGGATCGTCGACGGCATCGCCGCCGAGCGCGAGCTGCTGCGCGAGCTGCGCGGCGACGCCGACCTGGTGATCGACACCTCCAGCCTCAACGTGCACGAGCTGCGCGCCAAGATGGACGCGCAGTTCGCCGGCGAGGAAGAGCCCGAGCTGCGGGCCACCGTCATGTCCTTCGGCTTCAAGTACGGCCTGCCGGTCGACGCCGACCTGGTCGCGGACATGCGCTTCCTGCCCAACCCGCACTGGGTCCCGGAGCTGCGCCCCTTCAACGGCCTCAACGAGGAGGTGTCGGCGTACGTCTTCAACCAGCCCGGCGCCAAGGAGTTCCTCGACCGCTACGCCGAGCTGCTGCGGCTCATCGCGGCCGGCTACCGCCGCGAGGGCAAGCGGTACGTGACGATCGCCATCGGCTGCACCGGCGGCAAGCACCGCTCGGTCGCCACCTCGGAGAAACTCGCCGCGCGCCTCGCGGCCGAGGGCGTGGAGACGGTGGTCGTGCACCGGGACATGGGACGGGAATGACCGGACGTTCACCCCGGCTGAGCAGGCTGCGCCGGGCGGTACCCGAGGGGCGCGCGAGCAAGCCCGTCGAGGCCCGGGGCGCCAGGCCGCGCCGCCGGGGCGCGCAGCCCAAGGTGGTCGCCCTGGGTGGCGGCATGGGCCTGTCCGCCTCGCTGGCCGCCCTGCGCCGGATCACCGGCGACCTCACCGCCGTCGTCACCGTGGCCGACGACGGCGGCTCCAGCGGCCGGCTGCGCGACGAGCTGGGCGTGCTGCCGCCCGGCGACCTGCGCAAGGCCCTGGCGGCACTGTGCGGCGACGACGACTGGGGCCAGACCTGGGCCCGCGTCATCCAGCACCGCTTCCAGTCCAAGGGCGAGCTGCACGAACACGCGGTCGGCAACCTGCTGATCGTCGCCCTCTGGGAGCAGCTGGGCGACCACGTCCAGGCCCTCGACCTGGTCGGCAGGCTGCTGGGCGCGCACGGGCGCGTGCTGCCGATGTCCGCCGTACCACTGGAGCTCCAGGCCCTGGTCAGGGGCCATGACCCGGACCGGCCCGAGGACGTCGACACCGTGCGGGGACAGGCGACCGTCGCCCTCACCCCCGGCGAGGTGCAGTCCGTGCACCTGGTTCCGCACGACCCGCCCGCGGTACCGGAGGCGGTGGCGGCCGTCCTCGACGCCGACTGGGTGGTGCTGGGCCCCGGCTCCTGGTTCTCCTCGGTCATCCCGCACCTGCTCGTACCCGAACTCCTGGACGCGCTCACGCAGACGAAGGCGCGCCGGGTACTCTCCCTGAACCTCGCTCCGCAGCCGGGAGAAACCGAAGGCTTCTCCCCGCAGCGTCATTTGGAGGTTTTGGGACGACACGCCCCTAAACTCGCCCTGGACGTGGTGCTGGCCGACGAGGCCGCCGTGCCCGACCGCGATGTTCTCACCGAGGCCGCCAAGCGGCTCGGTGCCGCGGTCGAGCTGGCCCCGGTCGCCCGGAGGGATGGGTCCCCAAGACATGACCCGGAGCTCCTTGCCGCCGCGTACGACCGTATTTTTCGGATGCATGGAAGGATCGGCCCATGGCGATGACGGCAGCGGTGAAGGATGAGATCTCCCGGCTCCCCGTCACCCGTACCTGCTGCAGAAAGGCGGAGGTCTCCGCCATTCTGCGGTTCGCCGGAGGCCTCCACCTGGTGAGCGGGCGCATCGTGATCGAAGCGGAGCTGGACACCGCGATGGCGGCCCGTCGCCTCAAGCGGGACATCCTGGAGATCTTCGGCCACAGCTCCGAGCTGATCGTGATGGCACCGGGCGGACTGCGCCGCGGCTCGCGCTATGTCGTGCGGGTGGTCGCCGGCGGTGACCAGCTGGCCCGGCAGACCGGCCTGGTCGACGGCCGGGGCCGTCCGATCCGGGGTCTGCCCCCGCAGGTGGTCTCCGGTGCCACCTGTGACGCGGAGGCCGCCTGGCGCGGGGCCTTCCTGGCGCACGGCTCGCTCACCGAGCCGGGCCGCTCCTCCTCCCTGGAGGTGACCTGCCCCGGCCCCGAGGCCGCGCTCGCCCTGGTCGGCGCGGCCCGCCGCCTGTCGATCGCGGCCAAGGCCCGGGAGGTACGCGGAGTGGACCGGGTGGTCGTCCGGGACGGTGACGCGATCGGCGCCCTGCTGACCCGGCTCGGCGCCCACGAGTCGGTGCTGGCCTGGGAGGAGCGCCGGATGCGCCGCGAGGTGCGGGCCACGGCGAACCGGCTCGCCAACTTCGACGACGCCAACCTGCGCCGCTCGGCGCGCGCGGCCGTCGCCGCGGGCGCCCGTGTCCAGCGCGCCCTGGAGATCCTCGCCGACGACGTCCCCGAGCACCTCGCCGCCGCCGGGCGGCTGCGCATGGACCACAAGCAGGCATCCCTGGAGGAGCTGGGCGCGCTCGCCGACCCGCCGCTGACCAAGGACGCCGTCGCCGGGCGTATCCGCCGCCTGCTGGCGATGGCCGACAAGCGGGCCCAGGACCTCGGCATCCCCGGCACGGAGTCCAGCATCACCGAGGAGATGGCGGACAACCTCGTCGGTTGACCCCGCAGCACTTCCAACACGCCGGTGCCGACACCCACTTGGGTGATCGGCACCGGCGTTTGTGTGTCCTTGAGGCACCCTTGACTCGATCATGAACTGATATGAGCCTGACCTCTGTTCGTCGCTGACGTGGCGAACCACTGCTAGGGGGGTTCATGAGACGAAAAGCGAGACCGATCCTCGCTGTTGGCGCGCTCCTGCTCGGCGGTGCGGGAATCGCACCCATCGCCCAGGCGGCACAGAGCGCAGACTCTCCCGATCCGAACGAGGTCAAGGTCTTCCGCGCCGAGGTCACGCAGAAGCAGGTACCCCTGCTGCTGGCGGCCGGTCAGGACAGCCACGAACTCGGCGAGCAGGTACCCGAGAAGGGCGAGGCCACGGTCGAGGTCTACCTCACCGACCGTCAGGCCGACCGGCTCGAGGACCAGGGCGTCGATCTCACCGAGCACAAACTGTCGGCCAAGGCCGCGGACCGCGCCGAGGCGGCCGCCGAGGGCGTGTTCCGGCCGTACAGCGGCAGCGGCGGCCTGAAGGAGGAGATCGTCAGGACCGGGCAGGAGAACCCCGGCCTCACCAAGGTCGTCTCCATCGGCAAGACGGTCAACGGCCAGGACATCCTGGCCGTGAAGCTGACCAAGGGCGCCAAGAAGACCAAGGACGGCTCCAAGCCGTCCGTGCTGTACATGTCCAATCAGCACGCGCGCGAGTGGATCACACCGGAGATGACCCGCCGGCTGATGCACCATTACCTGGACAACTACAAGACGGACAAGAAGATCAAGAAGCTCGTCGACACGACCGAGCTGTGGTTCGTCCTGTCGGCCAACCCGGACGGCTACGACTACACCTTCCAGAACTCCGACAACCGCCTGTGGCGCAAGAACCTGCGCGACAACAACGGTGACGGCGCCATCGGCACCGGCGACGGCGTCGACCTCAACCGCAACTTCTCCTACAAGTGGGGCTACGACGACGAGGGTTCGTCCCCCAGCCCCTCCAGCCAGACCTACCGGGGCGCGAGCCCCGGCTCGGAGCCGGAGACCCAGGCCCTGGACGCCTTCCAGAAGCGCGTCGGCTTCACCTACGGCATCAACTACCACTCCGCCGCCGAACTCCTCCTCTACGGAGTCGGCTGGCAGGTGGCCACCGAGACCCCGGACGACGTCCTCTACGAGGCACTCGCCGGCACCCCGGAGAACTCCGCGATCCCGGGTTACCACCCGCAGGTGTCCTCGGAGCTGTACACCACCAACGGCGAGGCCGACGGCCACGCGGCGAACGTCAACGGCATGGCGATGTTCACCCCGGAGATGTCGACCTGCGAAACCGCCTCGAACGTCGACCCCGACGACGCCTGGAAGCCGCAGGACTGCCTGTCGATCTTCACCTTCCCGGACGACGAGACGCTGATCCAGCAGGAGTTCGCCAAGAACATCCCCTTCGCGCTCTCCCTCGCCGAGTCCGCCGCCAGGCCCGACCAGCCGAAGTCCGCGGCCGGTCTGAGCGCCGCCGACTTCACCCCGGCCGCGTTCACCACGTCGTACTCGCGCGGAGCGGACCAGGAGGTCTCCGTCGTCGTACGCAAGGCGGTGCGCGACAAGGAACTGAGGTACCGCGTCAACGGCGGCCGAACCCTGGACATGGCGCTCAAGCCTTGGAAGGGCGGCGAGCGGTACGGCGGTGAGGACAATATCTACTTCGACGAGTACCGGGCCGAGGTCCAGGACGGCGTCCCGGGCGACAAGGTCGAGGTGTGGTTCACCGGCGAGACCAGGAGCGGCAAGAAGGTCTCCAGCGAGCACTTCACGTACACCGTCGCCGAGCGCCCCAAGGCGGACACGCTCGTCGTCGCCGAGGAGGGCGCGACCGCCACACAGGCGCAGAAGTACGTCGACGCGCTCAAGGCCAACGGCCGCAAGGCGCTCGTCTGGGACGTCGCCGCACAGGGCGCGCCCGACGCGCTCGGCGTGCTGAGCCACTTCGGCACCGTCGTCCACTACACCGGCGCGAGCACCCCGGGCGTCGCCACCCAGCTCCAGCTGCGTGCCTTCCTCAACGAGGGCGGCAAGCTGGTCGAGGCCGGCGAGCTGGCCGGCGGCAGCGTCGACCTCGGCGGCGGCACCCTGTCGAACGACTTCAGCCAGTACTACCTGGGCGCCTACACCCGTGCGTCGACCCCGGGGGCCACCGGCTTCACCGGCTCCGGCGGCCTCGCCGGCTTCACGGGCGCACTCGGCCCCGCCGCCGGCAACCCCCTGGACCGGGCGGGGACGTACGGCGTGACGTCCGACGAACTGCCCGTCGACACGTACCCGCAGTTCGCGAGCGCGGGCGCGGGACAGTTCAGCGGGACGGCCAACCCGTACGGGCCGTACGCGGGCTCCTTCATGGCCGCCGCCGTCCACACCGACGACGCCTACAAGCGGCTCACCCGCACCGTCGACCTCACCGGAGTGAGCGCGGCGGACGCGCCCGCGCTGCGCACCCGGCTGCTGTGGGACACCGAGCCGGGCTACGACAACGTGATCGTCGAGGCCCACACCACGGGCGCCGACGACTGGACGACGCTGCCCGACACGGGCGGTGCCACCAGGACCACCGTGCCGGAGGACTGCTCGGCCGGGTACTACGTGGGCGGGCACCCGCAGCTCGAGCACTACCTCACCGTGGCGCCCGGCGGCTGCACCGCCAACGGGACCACCGGCGCCTGGAACGCCCTCACCGGCGCCTCCGGCGGCTGGCAGCAGGTGAACTTCGACCTGAGCGCGTACGCCGGCAAGTCCGTCGAGGTCTCGATCAGCTACGTCACCGACCCGGGCAGCGGCGGCCACGGCGTCCTCGCCGACGAGGCCTCGCTGGTCGTCGGCGGCGCCGCCACCCAGACCGAGGGCTTCGAGACGTCGCTGGGCGTCTGGAAGGTCGCCGGACCGCCCGCGGGCAGCCCGGCCGTCCTCAAGGACTGGGCGCGCACCGGGGCGCTCTTCCAGACATATGGAGCGGTCACCACGCACGACACCGTGCTGCTGGGCTTCGGCCTGGAGCACATCGCCTCGGCGGCCGAGCGGAAGGCGCTGGTGAAGAAGGCGCTCACCGCTCTCGACGGGTGACGCCCCCGGTCAAACCGTCGTGACCCTATGTAGTCAAATCGGGTGATCGGTTCTTCGGGCCCGGGCGGTCCGTACCCCTACTGGCCGGTACGGACCGCCCTGCCGTGTATGGGCCGTCTCGATGTCACTCCGGAGGGCTCAGGGAGGTAGGGTCGTAGGCGGTCGGGGACATCCCATACAGCTCGCCGGAGTCGAACCCGGCGTACCAACGAGGAGATCGGTTTCGTGACGATCCGCGTAGGCATCAACGGCTTTGGCCGCATCGGTCGTAACTACTTCCGCGCGCTGCTGGAGCAGGGTGCTGACATCGAGATCGTGGCTGTCAACGACCTGGGTGACACCGCGACCACCGCTCACCTGCTCAAGTACGACACCATCCTGGGCCGCCTGAAGGCCGAGGTGTCGCACACCGCCGACACGATCACCGTCGACGGCAAGACGATCAAGGTTCTGTCCGAGCGCAACCCCGCCGACATCCCGTGGGGCGACCTCGGCGTCGACATCGTCATCGAGTCGACCGGCATCTTCACCAAGAAGGCCGACGCCGAGAAGCACATCACCGGCGGCGCCAAGAAGGTCCTCATCTCGGCTCCGGCCAAGGACGAGGACATCACCATCGTGATGGGCGTCAACCAGGACAAGTACGACGCGGCCAACCACCACGTCATCTCCAACGCCTCCTGCACCACCAACTGTGTGGCGCCGATGGCCAAGGTTCTCGACGAGAACTTCGGCATCGTCAAGGGCCTGATGACGACGGTCCACGCGTACACGAACGACCAGCGCATCCTGGACTTCCCGCACTCGGACCTGCGTCGTGCCCGCGCCGCGGCCGAGAACATCATCCCGACCACGACGGGTGCCGCCAAGGCCACCGCCCTGGTCCTCCCGCAGCTCAAGGGCAAGCTCGACGGCATCGCGATGCGCGTCCCGGTTCCGACCGGCTCGGCCACCGACCTGGTCGTGACGCTGCAGCGCGAGGTCACCAAGGACGAGGTCAACGCCGCGTTCAAGAAGGCCTCCGACGACGGCGACCTCAAGGGCTTCCTGACCTACACCGAGGACCCGATCGTCTCCTCCGACATCGTCGGCGACCCGGCCTCCTGCACCTTCGACTCCTCCCTGACCATGGTCCAGGAGGGCAACTCGGTGAAGATCCTCGGCTGGTACGACAACGAGTGGGGTTACTCCAACCGCCTCGTCGACCTGACGGTCTTCGTCGGCAACCAGCTCTGATCAACAGAGCAGGCACATTGATGTGAGAGCAGGGCTCGGGCAGCGCAGGGACGCGCTGTCCGAGCCCTGACTCACGTACGGATCAAGCCCTCTTACGATCACGAGCATCACGAGCCCTCCTCAGGAGTTGTCCCCATGAAGACGATCGACGAACTTCTCGCCGTAGGCGTCGCGGGCAAGCGGGTCTTCGTCCGCGCCGACCTGAACGTGCCGCTGGACGGCACCACGATCACCGACGACGGCCGCATCCGCGCCGTCCTGCCCACCGTCAAGGCCCTCGCCGAGGCGGGCGCCCGGGTGGTCGTCGCCTCGCACCTGGGCCGCCCCAAGGGTGCCCCGGACCCGGCCTTCTCGCTCGGGCCGGCCGCCGCGCGCCTGGGTGAACTGCTCGGCACCGACGTGGCGTTCGCGACGGACACGGTCGGCGAGTCCGCCACGTCGACCGTCGCCGGCCTCGCCGACGGCTCGGTCGCCGTCATCGAGAACCTGCGCTTCAACGCCGGTGAGACCTCCAAGGACGACGCCGAGCGCGGTGCCTTCGCCGATCAGCTCGCGGCCCTGGCCGACGTGTACGTGGGGGACGGTTTCGGCGCGGTGCACCGCAAGCACGCCTCGGTCTTCGACCTCCCGGCCCGCCTCCCGCACGCGGCCGGCTACCTCATCGCCACCGAGGTCGCTGTCCTGAAGAAGCTCACCGAGGACGTCAAGCGGCCCTACGTCGTCGCCCTCGGCGGTTCCAAGGTCTCCGACAAGCTCGCCGTCATCGACCAGCTGCTCGGCAAGGCGGACCGCCTCCTCATCGGCGGCGGCATGGTGTTCACCTTCCTCAAGGCCAAGGGGTACGAGGTCGGCGCGTCCCTCCTGCAGGAGGACCAGATCCCGGTCGTCCAGGAGTACATCGAGCGGGCGCAGAAGAACGGCGTCGAGCTGGTGCTCCCCGTCGACGTGCTGACCTCCACCGAGTTCCCGGACCTGAAGACCAAGGCGCCGGGCAACCCCAACACCGTCGCCGCGGACGCCATCCCCGCCGACGAGCTGGGCCTGGACATCGGCCCCAAGACCCGCAAGCTGTACGCCTCGAAGCTCGCCGACGCCGCCACCGTCTTCTGGAACGGCCCCATGGGCGTCTTCGAGCACCCCGACTACGCCGAGGGCACCAAGGCGGTCGCCCAGGCCCTCCTCGACTCCCCGGGCTTCACGGTCGTCGGCGGCGGCGACTCCGCCGCGGCCGTCCGCATCCTGGGCTTCGACGAGAACGCATTCGGCCACATCTCGACCGGCGGCGGCGCCTCCCTCGAATACCTCGAGGGCAAGACGCTCCCCGGCCTCGCCGCACTGGAGGACTGACCTCAATGAGCACCCGCACGCCGCTGATGGCGGGCAACTGGAAGATGAACCTCAACCACCTCGAGGCCATCGCCCACGTCCAGAAGCTCGCTTTCGCCCTGGCCGACAAGGACTACGACGCCGTCGAGGTCGCCGTCCTGCCGCCCTTCACAGACCTGCGCTCCGTGCAGACCCTGGTCGACGGTGACAAGCTCAAGATCAAGTACGGCGCCCAGGACATCTCGGCGCACGACTCCGGCGCCTACACCGGCGAGATCTCCGGCCCGATGCTGGCCAAGCTGAAGTGCACGTACGTGGCGATCGGCCACTCCGAGCGCCGCCAGTACCACAACGAGACCGACGAGCAGGTGAACGCCAAGGTCAAGGCCGCCTACAAGCACGGCCTGACCCCGATCCTGTGTGTCGGCGAGGAGCTGGAGGTCCGCGAGGCGGGCAACCACGTCACGCACACCCTCACCCAGGTCGAGGGCGGTCTCAAGGACCTCCCGGCCGAGCAGGCCGAGACCGTCGTGATCGCGTACGAGCCCGTGTGGGCCATCGGCACCGGCAAGGTCTGCGGTGCCGAGGACGCCCAGGAGGTCTGCGCGGCCATCCGCGGCAAGGTCGCCGAGCTGTACACGCAGGAGCTGGCCGACAAGGTCCGCATCCAGTACGGCGGCTCCGTGAAGTCCGGCAACGTCGCCGAGATCATGGCCCAGGCGGACATCGACGGCGCCCTGATCGGCGGCGCGTCGCTGGACGCGGACGAGTTCGTCAAGATCGTGCGCTTCCGCGACCAGTGAGTATGCGGTAGCGGCGATACGTCGTACCCTGTCGGGGGCACAGCGCAGCGCTGTGCCCCCGACGTTCATCCAGATCCGAGGAAGTTGGTCCAGCCGTGGTTATGGGGTTCTCGATCGCCCTGATCGTCTTCAGCGGGCTGCTGATGCTGCTGGTGCTGATGCACAAGGGCAAGGGCGGCGGCCTCTCCGACATGTTCGGTGGCGGCATGCAGTCGTCCGTCGGTGGCTCCTCGGTCGCCGAGCGCAACCTCGACCGCATCACCGTGGTGGTCGGTGTGCTGTGGTTCGCGTGCATTGTCGTGCTCGGCCTGCTGATGAAGGCGAACAACTGATCAGCGTCGCACACGAAGCACGGCCATTCCGCACGTAAGGCCCCATGTTCGGTACGCGCAGCTGAGCGCGGCCTATCATGGGGCTTGCGTCTTTGTGTAGGGGGGCCTGTAACTCCAATCACTGGACGCGCGTTGGGCCTTACGTAGACTGAGGCGCTCGCAGTGAAGCGAAACGCCGACTCGCTTTGCGGCACCATCACGCAGGGAGTTACGACCGTGGCAAGTGGCAACGCGATCCGAGGAAGCCGGGTCGGGGCGGGGCCGATGGGCGAGGCCGAGCGGGGCGAGTCCGCGCCGCGTCTGCGCATCTCCTTCTGGTGCTCCAACGGGCATGAGACGCAGCCCAGCTTCGCCAGCGACGCGCAGGTTCCCGACACCTGGGACTGTCCGCGCTGCGGCTTTCCCGCCGGCCAGGACCGGGACAACCCACCGGACCCGCCGCGCACCGAGCCCTACAAGACGCACCTGGCGTATGTGCGGGAGCGACGCAGCGACGCGGACGGCGAGGCGATCCTCGCCGAGGCGCTCGCCAAACTGCGGGGCGAGATCTAGGAGTCGAGAGACGGCCGGGCATCCACAGATGCCTGGCCGAACCTGTTTCAGCGGCCCGGGCGGCCTCGCTCGCGACCCGGTTGTCAGTGGTGCCCTCTACGGTTTGTGCATCGGCGAATCGTGAGGGGGAGCGGTGGCGACGGTCGACGTGGTGGGCGCGCGGGTGCCCGCGTGGCGTGGGGGATTCGGGCGGCTGTGGAGCGCCGCCGTGCTCTCCAGTTTCGGCGACTCCCTGCGCGCCGCGGCGCTGCCCCTGCTCGCCGTGTCCCTGACGGACCGGCCGCTGCTCGTCGCGTCCGTGACCGCCTGCGGTTACCTGCCGTGGCTGGTGCTGGGGCTGCTCGGGGGCGCCGTCGCCGACCGGGTGGACCAGCGGCGGGCCATGTGGACGGTCGATCTGGCGCGCGGGCTGCTGGTCGCCGCCTTCGCGGCCGCCGTGGCCTTCGGGCACGCCTCGATCGGCCTGCTCATCGCGCTGGCCATCACCCTGACCGCCCTCCAGACCCTCTTCGACAACGCTGCCACCGCCCTGCTCCCCGCCCTGGTCGCCCCGGCAGCCCTCGGCAGCGCGAACGCCCGCCTGATGACCGGGCAGCGCATCGCCGGCGGCATGGTGGGCGGGCCGGTCGTGCCGGTGCTGCTCGCCGCCGGAGCGGCCGTCCCCTTCCTGGCCGACGCCGCGACGTTCCTCGTGGCGGCCGCGCTGGTGGCCTCCCTGCGGGCCCAGGCACCCGAGCGGAAGCCGAGACCGGGCGGCAGCACCCTGCGCCGGGAGATCGCGGAGGGGCTGCACACCCTGTGGCGCGACCGCGCCCTGCGCGGGCTGTGCGCCGCCACCGCCCTGTGCAACATCGGCATGGGCGCGCTGATCGCCACCCTGGTCGTCCTGGTGACCGGCTGGCTCGACACCGGTCCCGCGGGGTACGCGGCGGCGGGCGTCGCCTTCACCGTCGGCGGGCTGCTCGGGGGAGTGCTCAACGGCCGCCTGGTCGACGGCCTCGGCCGGATGCGGGCCGTGCTGCTCGCCGGTGTGGTGCAGACCGTGGCCCTGGTGGTGATGGGCACCGTGCGCAGCCTGACCGCTCTGGTGGCAGCCCTGTGCGTCTTCGGGGTCATGGGCATGGTGTGGAACGTCAACACGACGACGCTGATGCAGGAGCGCACCCCCGCCGAACTGCTGGGCCGGGTCGCCTCCGCCTTCCGGACCCTCGCGATGGGCGGGGTGCCGCTGGGGGCCATGCTGGGCGGCGCCGTCGCCACCGCCTGGGGTCTCAATGCCCCGCCCCTGCTCACAGCCGCCTTCTTCGTCCTGTCCGTCATCTCGCTGATACCCGCGCTCACGGCGCACGTACCTGTTGTTGCGCCGGACGACGGCGCCACGACAGCTCGCGCGCCACGCTGATCAATTAGGTTGGGAACCGCAGCGGGGCAGGGTACGCAGCAGGGACAGGTAGGAAAGAGGGCTGAAGTCCGACATGAACGCAGACGGCCGTACCAGGCTCAACGAGACGCCCGAGTGGACCGCTCTGGCCAGGCACCGCGAGGAACTCGGCGACGTGCGGTTGCGCGAGCTGTTCGCCGCCGACCCCGGGCGCGGCAGCGGGTACACGATGCGGGTCGGTGACCTGTACGTCGACTACTCCAAGCAGCTCGTCACCGACGAGACCCTCCGGCTGTTGCGTGAGCTGGCCGCGCGGGCCGACGTCTTCGGCCTCAGGGACGCCATGTTCCGCGGCGAGCGCATCAACACCACCGAGGACCGGGCCGTGCTGCACACCGCACTGCGGTCGTCGCGTGACGCGGTGGTCGAGGTCGACGGGGAGAACGTCGTGCCGGGTGTGCACGCCGTCCTCGACAAGATGGCCGACTTCGCCGAGCGGGTCCGCTCGGGGGAGTGGACCGGGCACACCGGCAAGCGGATCAGGAACGTGGTCAACGTCGGCATCGGCGGCTCCGACCTGGGCCCCGCGATGGCCTACGAGGCGCTGCGCGCGTACACCGACCGCGACCTCACGGTCCGCTTCGTGTCGAACGTGGACGGGGCCGACCTGCACGAGGCCGTCCGTGACCTGGACGCGGCCGAGACGCTGTTCGTCATCGCGTCCAAGACCTTCACGACGATCGAGACGATCACCAACGCGACCTCGGCGCGCGACTGGCTGCTCACCGAGCTCAAGGCCGGTCAGGACGCCGTCGCCAAGCACTTCGTGGCGCTGTCGACGAACGCCGGGAAGGTGTCGGAGTTCGGCATCGACACGGCGAACATGTTCGAGTTCTGGGACTGGGTGGGCGGCCGCTACTCCTTCGACTCGGCGATCGGTCTGTCCCTGATGGTCGCCGTCGGCCCGGAGCGCTTCCGGGAGATGCTGGAGGGCTTCCGCCTCGTCGACGAGCACTTCCGGACCGCGCCGGCCGAGGCCAACGTGCCGCTGCTGCTGGGCCTGTTGGGCGTCTGGTACGGCAACTTCTTCGGCGCCCAGTCGCACGCGGTGCTGCCCTACAGCCACTACCTGTCCAAGTTCACGGCCTATCTCCAGCAGCTGGACATGGAGTCCAACGGCAAGTCCGTGGACCGTGACGGCAACCCCGTCGACTGGCAGACCGGGCCGGTGGTGTGGGGCACGCCCGGCACCAACGGGCAGCACGCCTACTACCAGTTGATCCACCAGGGCACCAAGCTCATCCCGGCCGACTTCATCGGCTTCGCCGAGCCGGTCGCCGACCTCCAGCCGGGGCTGGTGGCCCAGCACGACCTGCTGATGGCCAACTTCTTCGCCCAGACGCAGGCGTTGGCCTTCGGCAAGACCGCCGAGGAGGTGCGCGCGGAGGGTGCCCCCGAGGAGCTGGTGCCGCACAAGACCTTCCGGGGCAACCGCCCCACGACCACCATCCTCGCCCGCGCACTGACCCCGTCGGTCCTCGGGCAGCTCATCGCCCTCTACGAGCACAAGGTGTTCGTCCAGGGCGCGATCTGGAACATCGACTCCTTCGACCAGTGGGGCGTCGAGCTCGGCAAGGTCCTCGCCAAGCGCGTCGAGCCCGCGCTGACGGAAGGGGCCGAGGTGCCGGGCCTGGACGCGTCCACGAAGGCCCTGGTGGCCGCGTACCGGGAGCTGCGCGGTCGACAGTGAAGCTGAGCGGTCGGCGCTGACCTGAGTGCGGGAAGCGGGCGGCGCACGAGCGCCCGCTTCCCGTAAGCCCCGGCCTCTACGGCTCCTCGGGGGCTGACCCCGCTGGACGGCGTCGCCTCAGGCCACCGCGCTGAGCGTGTCCGCGAGTCGGCGGCGGGCCGCGCGGGCCGCGGGCAGGGCGGCGAGCGCGGCCGCGCCCAGCACCGCGGCCGCCCCGAACAGCACCAGGATCGCGGGGGAGGGGCTTTGGGCCAGCCCGCTGCCGATGCCGCTCGATCTGCCCTGGGCGTCGATCAGCCAGCGAGCCACCGGCGTGCCCAGCGCCGTACCGACGAGGACGGCGGCCAGGGCGGTGCAGCCGGTGGCGGTGACGGTGATGGCGGTGATCTGCCGCGGGGACAGACCGATGGCCTTGAGCGCCAGCAGGTCCCGTTCGCCCTCGCGCACGGTGCCGCCGATCGCGGTCAGCAGCTCGATGAGCCCGATCAGGGCCAGTACGGCGATCAGACCCACGACGACCCCGCGCAGCGGCGAGAGCCCGTCGGCCGGGTTCGTCACGGCGTGCACGTCCAGGTGCCCGTCGCCGGCCGCGGTCAGCCGGCCGGCGACCTCGTGCGGGTCGGCGCCCGCGCGCAGCCGGAGCTGATAGAGCGTCGCTCCCAGTCCCGGATCGTTCTCGCGGAGGGTGTCGAGGGAGGTGGAGATGACCCGGCCGGCGTTCTCCGGCTCTATGCTGCGACCCACGATGTGCAGGATCTGCGGTTGGTCGCCCACCGTCATCCGCACCCAGTCGCCGACCCGCACGTCCAGCGCGTCGAGCAGGCCCTGCCCGGCCACCGCCTCGTCGCGGCCGTGCGCCAGGCGGCCCTCGGCCAGGGTGTACGGGTACGGGGCCTGGCGGGTGCCGAGGCCGCGCAGAGCGATGGTGGCCGTCTGGCCCGGGACCAGGGCCGCCACTTCCACTCCCGGGTAGGCGGCGGCGACCTGCGGATCACCCTCCAGCAGCGACCGTGTTTCCCGGTCGGTGAGACCGGTGTCCGCGTGGACGGTGAGCGCGGTCGGAAGGCCGATCCGCTCAGGGCTGCTGTGGAAGCGGTCGATGGTGGTCCACGCGCTCATCGCGACGACGATCAGCAGGAGCGGAAGAGCGAGCCGGGCCACCGTCCCCAGTGACCGCCCGCGGCGCGAGAACGCCCGGTGGCAGCCCAGCACCAGTGCGGGCGGGAGCCCGAGCCCGAGCGCCCGCCGCGCCAGACCGCCCAGCTGCCCGGCCGGCAGGACCGGCGGCCGGGGGGCGGGCGTGGGGTGTGCGGTGTCGGGGCGTCGCTCGGTGGACGGAGCCCAGGGCCGACGGCCGAGGATCCGGCGGGTCAGGCCCCGCAGTCGTACGTCCGCTGGAGCCGAGGACCGTGGCCCGAGGAAGAGGCGGGCCACGTCCGTCAGCCGGCCGGTGGGTGTGGTTGCGGGGCGCTGCACCGGTACCGGAGGAACGCGTCCCGCTCGCCAGGCGGCGAGTCCGGTGGTGGCGGCGATGAACAGCACCGCGCCCACCGGTATGACGATCAGTGCCGCCGTGTGCCCGGGCAGCCCCTGCCACACGCCCAGCGCGTCCCCGAGGCGGCCCGGGATCCGGCTGCCGAGAGCCTGGGTGAGCGCCGCCGCGGCCACGGCGCCGAGCAGCGCGTAGGCGATGTGCTGGAGCAGGAAGACGCGGACGACCTGGCCGGGGGTGAACCCGACGGCCTTGAGGATGGAGATGTCCCTGAGGTGGCCGCGGATACGGGTGCCGATCGCGCCGTGCACGGCGAGCCCGGCCGCGATCAGCGCGCCCAGGCCGAACAGACCCAGCACCTGCCCCAGCAGCCGGTTGTCGCCCTGCGCCTCGGCGCGGGCCTGCTGCCAGGTGGAGACCTCGCTGACCGCACCGGCTCCCAGCACGGTGACGGCGCGCTGGACCGCGTAGTCCGTGTCGTCGGGGTTCGTCAGGCGCAGTCCGATCGCCTGGCCGGCGGGGTCACCTACGGCGGAGGGCAGTGCCCAGACCAGGCCCGGCCGCTCGCCCGGTCGGTAGCGAGGTTCGGCGCTGTCGGCGATACCGAGGACGGTCAGTCTCCGCGCGGTGCCGGGGAGGGTGAGGGTGTCGCCGGGTTCGGCCAGCAGCGCGCGGGCCAGGCGGCTCTCCACGACGACCCCGTCGGGGGTCGCGGACCGAAGCCAGTGTCCGGCGGTGACCAGCGGGCGGTCGACGGCTGCGCGCTCGTCCGTGCCGCGCAGCTCGACCGGGGCGCGCACGCCACGGGAGGCGAGGGTGGCGGAGGCGGTGGGGTAGGGGCCGGAGACGGACTCGACGCCGTCCAGCCCCGCCAGCTGCCGCACCTGCGCGGACGGGCCGGTGTGGATCCACACGTGCGCCCCGCGCGACTGTGTGAAGACCCGCTGCCAGGGATTGGTCGCGTACCCGAACAGCGCCGTGGCCAGCAGGAGCGAGGCGACGATGCCCGCGGTGGCCAGCACCAGGAACAGCGCTTCACCTCGGTGCGTGCGCAGATCGGAGTGCGCCCAGCGCAACGTGGCTCGCACGGCCTCAGCCCCTCGGCTCGCGCACGGTGAGCAAACGGTCGTACACGCGCATGTCAGTCCTTGAGTTGCAGCACGCCGGATATGCCGGTGCCGGGCGGCGGCACGACGTCCAGTTCCGCGTCGTCGGCGATCCGGCCGTCGAAGAAGCTGATCACCCGGTCCGCGGCGCTCGCCAGCCGTGCGTCATGGGTGACCAGCAGGATGGTCTGGCCGCGCTGGTGGAAGCGGGACAGCAGCCGCATCACCTCGCGGGTGCCCTTGCTGTCCAGGCTGCCCGCGGGCTCGTCGGCCAGCAGCAGTGGAGGGTGGTTGACCAGCGCCCGGGCCAGCGCCACCCGCTGCTGCTCACCGCCGGACAGCTCGCCCGGCATGCTCCGCTCCTTGCCGCCGAGGCCCAGCTCGGCCAGCAGTTCCTCCCGCTCGGCGCGCGCCCGCTTCGGGGAGACTCCGGCGAGCAGCGCAGGCAGTTCCACGTTGTCGGCGACCGAGAGGTTCGAGACCAGGTTGAAGAACTGGAAGACGATCCCGATGCGCTTCCTGCGCTCCACGGCCCAGCGGGCCTCGCTGTAGGAGTCGGTGCACTCGCCGTCCAGCCAGATGCTGCCGCCGTCCGGCCGCTGGAGTCCGCCGAGCAGGTGCAGGAGCGTCGACTTCCCGGCGCCGGACGGGCCGGTGATCGCCACGAACTCGCCGTGCCGGACCCGCAGATCGACCCCGCGCACGGCCTGTGCCGGGGCTCCCTCGCCGTGGTGTGTCTTGACCAGGCCCTCGGCGCGCAGCACAGGAGTGGGGCTGTCGCTCACTCCGGCTCCTCCAGCTCTTCCTGGCATCGCTCCAGCCAGTCGAGGTCGGCCTGCAGATGCAGCATCGCGCCCTCGATCAGCAGGTGGGCCATGCGGTTGTCCCGGTTCTCGGCGGCGGCCAGCTTCGACAGACCGCGCATGGTGTTGAGGTAATGGCGCCGCTGCTTGTTGATGAGGGCGATCTGGTCGGCGAGACGGGTCTGCGGAGCGAGGGCCAGCTTCATGAAGAACTCGTCCCGAACCCTCGGTTCGTCCGCCGTCTCCTCGTACCAGGCGCGCAGCGCCTCACGCCCGGCGTCGGTGAGGTGGTAGATCTTCTTGTTGGGCCGGCTGGACTGCTCGATCTCCTCGCCCTCGATGAGTCCCGACTTCTCGAGGCGGCCGAGGGTGACATAGATCTGGCCGACGTTCGGCTGAGGGTACGCGGAGCCCAGCACTTGCTCAAGGTCCTGTTTGAGCTCGTAGCCGTGGGCCGGACCGCGTGCGAGGAGAGCCAGGAGAGGCAGGCGCACTCGTGCTGTCCTCCTAGTCTTCGAATGTGCTCCAGGCCCTAGTATCGCCCATACCTAACAGGTATACATGGCCTCTGACCCAGGCGAAGAAGCCCGGTGCCGGTGTACAGGGAGGAACCTATGCGGTGGATACACGCCGCCGGTAGGGGCCTTCTCGTCCTTGTCGTGGTCCTGACCGGGTACGTCACCTCCGGCGCGCGGGCCGACGAGGGGCTCGGGGGCAGCCGTGGCCCGCTCACCCTCGCCACCGCCGGAGACCTCACCGGCTATCTCGGCCCCCTGCTGGAGGGCTGGAACCGCACCCACCCCGGCGAGCGGGTGACCCTCGTCGAGCTCCCGGACTCCGCCGACGAGACCCACGCGCAGATGGCCACCGACCTGCGCGACGGCGACCGCAGCCGGTTCGACGTCCTCAACATCGACGTCAACTGGACCTCGGAGTTCGCCGCCGCCGACTGGATCCGTCCGCTGCCGCGCGAGCGCTTCCCGCTGAAGAGCTTCCTGCCGCCGGTCGTCGACACGGCGACCTACGACGGACAGCTGTACGCCGTCCCGTACGTCACCAACGCCGGGCTTCTCCTCTACCGCAAGGACGTCCTCGCCAAGGAGGGCGTCCCGCCGCCGCGCACCTGGGCCGAACTGGAGCGGGCCGCGAAGACCATCGCCCCGAAGTACGGGCTCGACGGCTACGCGGGCCAGTTCCTGCCGTACGAGGGCCTCACCGTCAACGCGGCCGAGGCCGTCTACTCGGCGGGCGGCAGCATCCTCGGCGACGAGGGCGAGCGCGTCACCGTCGAGTCGGCCGCGGCCCGCGAGGGCATCGGGTTCCTCGCCAGGGGCGTGCGCGAGGGCTGGATACCGAAGCGGGCGCTGACGTACAAGGAACAGGAGTCCAAGCAGGCCTTCCAGGACGGCCGGCTCCTCTTCCTGCGCAACTGGCCCTACGCCTACGTCGCCGCCTCGGCCAAGGGGTCCAAGGTCGCCGGCAGGATCGGCGCCGTACCGCTGCCGGGTCGCGACGGGCCGGGGACTGGTGTCCTCGGCGGCTCGAACCTGGCCGTCAGCTCGCACGCGCGGCACCCCGACTCAGCCGCGCGCCTGATCGCGTACCTCACCAGCGAGGGTGTCCAGCGCCAGGTCCTCACCCGGGGCGCGCTGCCGCCCGTACGGGCCGCGATGTACGAAGACCCCGAGTTGATCAGGCAGTTCCCGTACCTGCCGACCCTGCGCGCGAGCATCCGCTCCGCCGAGCCGCGCCCCAAGAGCCCGCGCTACGACCAGGTCAGCCTGGTGGTGCAGGCCGTCGTGCACGACGCCATGGCGGGGCACGAGACGCCCGAGGCCGCGGTGCGGCGGCTGGCGCGGGAACTCGCGGCCATTCCCCAGCGCTAGTTACATGTTAGGTAACGAGCCCATCTCAGTCATGTGCTGTGCGCCCGATAAATACTGATTTACTGCCCTGACTTTCAACTGGTGCCTGCCTTCTCGTTGACACCCCTGTGAAACGCCTACCTAACATGCATGCATAACCGTTAGCACGCACAGACAGGTCCACGGGGTGAGTCCCAAGCGCATCGACATCCACCACTGGTGGCGTGACGCAGTGATCTACCAGGTGTACGTCCGCAGCTTCCTGGACAGCACCGGCGACGGCATCGGCGACCTCGCAGGGGTCAGGGCCGGACTGCCGTACCTGAAGAAGCTCGGCGTCGACGGCATCTGGCTGAGCCCCTTCTACCCGTCGCCGCAGCACGACCACGGCTACGACGTGGCCGACTACCGCGGAGTCGACCCGGTCTTCGGCGACCTCGCCGAGTTCGACCGGCTGGTGGCGTCCGCACGGCGGCTCGGCGTCAGGGTGCTCCTGGACATCGTCCCCAACCACTGCTCCATCGAGCACCCGTGGTTTCGCGAGGCGCTCGCCTCGCGGCCCGACAGCCCGGCCGCCCGCGCCCGCTTCCACTTCGCCGACGGCCGCGGCCCGGACGGCTCCGAGCCCCCCAACAACTGGCACGCCATGTTCGGCGGCCCGGCCTGGACCCGCGTCACCGAGGCGGACGGCCGCCCCGGCCAGTGGTACCTGCACATGTTCACGCCGGAACAGCCGGACTGGAACTGGCGCAACCCCGAGGTGGCCGCGGAGTTCGACCGCACCCTCCGCTTCTGGCTCGACCGTGGCGTCGACGGCTTCCGCATCGACGTCGCCGCCGGCCTCTTCAAGCACCCCGGCCTGCCCGACTCCCCGGACCCCGAGGCGGACGCCCGCACCCGCGACTCGGTCAACCCGCTCGCCTGGAACCAGCCCGAGGTCCACGACGTGTGGCGGCACTGGCGGGCGGTGTGCGAGGAGTACACGGAGCGCGACGGGCGCGAGCGGCTCCTGGTCGGCGAGGTCTCGGTCCCGACGGCCCGCGAGCACGCCCTGTACGTGCGCCCCGACGAGCTCCACCAGGCCTTCTTCTTCGACCTGCTGAGCGCGCCCTGGAACGCCGACGCCTTCCGCAAGGTCATCGCCGAGGCCATGCAGGACATCGCCGGCACGGGCTCGACGGTCACCTGGGTCCTCAACAACCACGACCAGGTCCGCACGGTCACGCGCTACGGCGAACCCGCGACGGAAGGCAGCGGTCTGGGGGCCGCCCGCGCCCGCGCCGCCGCGCTGATGATGCTGGCACTCCCCGGAGCCGCGTACATCTACCAGGGGGAGGAACTGGGCCTGCCCGAGGTCGTCGACCTGCCCGACGACGTCCTCACCGACCCGATCTTCCGCCGCACCGGCAGCCGCGCCCGCATCCGCGACGGCTGCCGGGTGCCGCTGCCATGGTCGGGGCAGGCCTCGCCGTTCGGCTTCACCTCCGGTGCCGAGGGCGCCAAGCCGTGGCTGCCGCAGCCCGAGTGGTTCGCCGAACACTCCACCGACCGCGCCCTCGCCGACACCCGCTCCTTCTGGCACCTGTACCGCGACGGCCTCCAACTCCGTGCCGCCCTCCCGCAGTTGGGTGAAGGCGCGCTGCGCTGGCTGGACACCCCGCCCGGCGTCCTCGCCTTCGCCCGCGGCGGCGAGGGTGACGACTTCGTCTGCGCCGTCAACTTCGGTACGGCGCCCACGCCCGCGCCCGTCACCGGCACGCCGCTGCTGTCCAGCGGCCCCTGCCCCACCGGAGTGCTCCCCGGCTCCACCGCCGCCTGGTGGATCGGCGACGGCGCCACCCCCTGACCCTCCGGCAACTCCCAACCCTCGAAGGGACATCAACGATGATGCGACGACGTACGACCCTGCTCGCCAGCTGCACGGCCCTCGCCCTGGCGCTCGGTGCGACCGCCTGTGGCGGTGGCGGCCCCGTCACGGCCGGCGGCGGCGACAAGGCACTCAGCGGCCAGACCGTCACCGTGGCCGGCGTCTGGTCCGGCAGCGAACAGAAGAACTTCCAGAAGGTCCTGGAGGCCTTCTCCGAGAAGACCGGCGCCAAGACGCAGTTCGTGTCCACCGGGGACAACGTCTCCACCGTCGTCGGCAGCAAGATCGAGGGCGGCAACGCCCCCGACGTGGTGATGGTGCCGCAGGTCGGCGTGCTGAAGCAGTTCGCCGAGAAGGGCTGGCTCAAGCCCCTGTCCAAGACGACCCGGCAGTCCGTCGACGCCAACTACGCGAACGTCTGGAAGACGTACGGCAGCGTCGACGGCACCCTCTACGGCCTCTACTTCAAGGCCGCCCACAAGTCGACCGTCTGGTACAGCCCCGACGCCCTCGCCCAGGCCGGCGTCAAGCCGCCGACGACGTACGACCAGATGCTGAAGGCCGGGCACACCGTCTCCGACTCCGGTCTCGCCGCCTTCTCGGTGGCCGGCCAGGACGGCTGGACGCTCACCGACTGGTTCGAGAACATCTATCTCTCCCAGGCCGGACCCGAGAAGTACGACGCCCTCGCCGCGCATCGGCTGAAGTGGACCGACGTGTCCGTGGTCAGGGCGCTCACCACGCTGGGCAAGCTGTTCAAGGACGGGCAGCTGATCGCGGGCGGGCAGAAGGAAGCCCTCAACACCGACTTCCCGGGCTCGGTGGAGAAGGTGTTCGGGCCCGAGCCCGAGGCCGGCATGGTCTACGAGGGCGACTTCGTCGCCGGGGTCGCCAAGGACCAGTTCGGCAGGACGATCGGCCAGGACGCGAACTTCTTCCCGTTCCCGGCGGTCGACGGCGGTGAGGCGCCGGTGGTCAGCGGCGGCGACGCGGCCGTGGTGCTGAAGGACGGCAAGAACCAGAAGGCCGCGACCCGGCTCCTGGAGTACCTGGCGACTCCCGAGGCCGCGGCCGTGTGGGCCGAGGCGGGCGGTTTCCTGTCCCCGAACAAGAACCTCGACCTGGCGTCGTACGGCGACGACGTCACGCGTGCCACCGCCAAGTCGCTCGTCGACGCCGGGGATTCGGTCCGCTTCGACATGTCCGACCAGGCTCCGGCGGCCTTCGGCGGCACGAAGGGGGCGGGCGAGTGGAAGCTGCTCCAAGACTTCCTGCGCGACCCGTCCGACCCGAAGGCGACGGCGGCCGGGCTGGAAGCCGCGGCGGCCAAGGCATACCGGGGCTGACCGGTCATGACCACCACACTGGTGAAAGAGAAAGAGACGAGCCCGCCGCACGACGGGCACGCGGAGCGTGCGCGGCGCACGCGACGGCGCGGGCGGATCGTCGCCCTGCTGTTCGTCTTCCCCGCGCTGCTGCTGCTCGGCGCCCTCGTCGTCTACCCCGTGCTGTTCTCCGTCGGGCGCAGCTTCTTCGACGCCTCCGGCACCCGCTTCGTGGGCGGCGAGAACTACTCCGAGATGTTCCACGACCCGGCCACGCTCAAGGCCGTCCGCAACACGACGATCTGGGTGGTCGTGGCCCCGGCGCTGCTGACCGGCCTGGGGCTGATCCTTGCCGTGCTGGTGGAGAAGGTGCGCTGGGCGACGGCGTTCAAGCTGCTGCTGTTCATGCCGATGGCGGTGTCCTTCCTCGCCGCGGGCATCATCTTCCGGCTCGCCTACGACGAGGACCCGGACAAGGGCGTGCTGAACGCCGCCGTCGTCTCCGTCCACGACGCGTTCGCGGGCACGTCGTCCTACCCGACCGCCCGGGCCCGTGACGGCCTGGGCCTGACGAAGGGCGCGGACGGCTCGTACCGGACGGGCGCGGGTGTGTCGCCGGGCGACTCGGTGGCGCTCGGGCTGGTCGGCGTGGCGCCGCGGGACCTTCCCGCGGGTGCCGTGCCCGCGTACGCGGCGGCGGGGCGCGAGGCGGCGCCGGACGAGCTGAGCGGAGTCGTCTACCTGGACTTCACACCCGGTGGGGGAGGGGAGCAGGGGAAGGTCGACCGACGGGAGAGCGGGCTGCCGGAGATGAAGGTCGAGGCGGTGCGCGGCGGGGAGGCGGTCGCCACGGCGACCACCGCGGCCGACGGCTCCTTCCGCTTCTCGGGGCTGGACTCGGGCTCGTACTCGGTCCGGCTGCCCGCGTCGAACTTCGCCCCGCCGTACGAGGGTGTCTCCTGGCTCGGGCCGACGCTCGTCACTCCGGCGATCATCGGGGCGTACCTGTGGATCTGGACCGGCTTCGCGATGGTGCTGATCGGCGCCGGGCTCGCGACACTGCCGCGGGACGCGCTGGAAGCGGCGCGGATGGACGGCGCGAGCGAGTGGCAGATCTTCCGGCGGATCACGGTACCGCTGCTGGCACCCGTCCTGACCGTGGTGTTCGTGACGCTCGTGATCAACGTGATGAAGGTCTTCGACCTCGTCTACATCATCGCGCCCGGGCCCGTGCAGGAGGACGCGACCGTGCTCGCGACCCAGATGTGGCTGGTGTCGTTCGGCGGTGGCAACAACCAGGGGCTGGGCAGCGCCCTCGGGGTCCTGCTGCTGCTCCTGGTGCTCCCGGCCATGGTCTTCAACGTCCGCCGTTTCCGAAGGAGTCAGCGATGAACACCGTCCGGCGCGGCCTGTCCAACGGTGTGGTGCAGGCCTTCCTCGTGGTGGTCGGGCTGGTCTGGGTCACCCCGCTGGCCGGGCTGTTCCTGTCGTCGCTGCGGTCCGCGCAGGACACGGCGACGGGCGGCTGGTGGACCGTGTTCGCCAGTCCCGGCCAGCTGTCCTTCGACAACTACTCGGCGCTGCTGAAGAACGCCGGGATCACCCAGGCGTTCTGGAACACGGTTCTCATCTCGGTGCCGACGACCGTGCTGGTCGTCGTCCTGGCCGCGCTCGCCGGATACGCCTTCGCGTGGCTGGACTTCCCCGGGCGGGAGGCGATCTTCCTGGTCGTGGTGGCGTTGCTGGTGGTGCCCGTGCAGATCGGGCTGCTGCCGGTCGCCAAGCTCTTCGGGCAGCTCGGGTTGTTCGGCACGATTCCCGGTGTGGTGCTGTTCCACGTCGCGTACGGGCTGCCGTTCGCCGTGTTCCTGCTGCGCAACTACTTCGCCGAGTTGCCGAAGGAGATGCTGGAGGCGGCGCGGATGGACGGCGGAAGCGAATGGCGCATCTTCACGCGGCTGATCCTGCCGGTGGGCCGGCCGGCCATCGCCAGCCTGGCCATCTTCCAGTTCCTGTGGGTGTGGAACGACATGCTGGTGGCGCTCCTGTTCGCGGACAGCTCGTCACAACCCCTGACCGTGCAACTCCAGTCGCAGATACGGCAGTTCGGCAGCAACATCGACGTGCTGGCGCCGGGGGCGTTCGTGTCGCTGGTGGTGCCGGTGGCCGTGTTCTTCGCGTTCCAGCGGCACTTCGTGCAAGGGGTGATGGCGGGATCGGTCAAGTGACCGGAGCGTCGCCCCACGGCGGCATGGCGACCCGCTGAGCGGGCGGAAGCAGCCCGGGGCGGTGGGGGCGGTGGAGGAAGGAGACCTCCGCCGCCCCCACCCGCACGTCACGCGGACGCCGGCGGATACAGCGACCTGGGCAGCTGGGAGGCGGCCGCCGAGTCCAGCAGCCACAGGGTGCGCTGCCTGCCGTACGCCCCCGCCGCCGGGGCCTGGATCTCGCCCGCGCCCGAGAGGGCGATCGCCGCGGCCTGGGCCTTGTCCTCGCCGGCGGCCAGGAGCCAGACCTCGCGGGCGGCGCGGATCGCCGGGAGGGTGAGGGTGGTGCGGGTCGGCGGGGGCTTCGGGGCGCCGTGGACGCCGACGACCGTGCGCTCGGTCTCCCGTACCGCGGGGAGCTCCGGGAACAGGGACGCCACATGGGTGTCCGGGCCGACGCCCAGCATCAGGACGTCGAAGGTCGGCACGGCTCCGTGGTTCTCGGGGCCCGCCGCCCGGGACAGCTCCTGCGCGTAGGCGGCGGCCGCCGCGTCCGCGTCGGCTCCGTGGGGACCGTCCGACGCGGGCATGGCGTGCACGCGCTCGGGGTCCAGGGGCACCGAGTCCAGCAGGGCCTCGCGGGCCTGCGTGACATTGCGTTCCGGGTCGCCCTCCGGAAGGAACCGCTCGTCACCCCACCACAGGTCCAGCCGCCCCCAGTCGATGGCGTCGCGGGCCGGAGCGGCGGCGAGCGCGGCCAGCAGGCCGTTGCCGTTGCGGCCGCCCGTCAGGACCACGGACGCCGAGCCCCGGGAGGCCTGCGCGTCCACGACCTTGGTGATCAGACGGGCCGCGGCGGCCTGGGCCATCAGCTCCTTGTCATGGTGCACGACCAGCTGCGGAGTGCTCACTTCGCCGCCGCCTTCTTCACCGGGGCCTGCGCCGCCTCTTCCCTCGCGGGAGCTTTCGCAGCCGTCTCGACGGGAGCGGCGACCGCGGCCGGTTCTCCTTTGGCCACTGCTTCCGGGGCCTCGGTGTCCGGCTCGCCGCCAAAGGCCTCGGCGTCCTTGCCGTTGCCGTTGGAGACGTTCAGGCGGTGCACCCCGAACCGCAGCGCGGAGGCGTACGTGTCGTCCGGGTCCAGCCGCCGCAGCTCCTCCCCGATCAGCTCGGCCGTCTCGCGGCGCTTGAGCGCCACCGCACGGTCGGGCTGACCCTGGATGGAGAGGGTGGCGAGGGAGCCGTCCGCGCGGTCCAGGACGATCGGGCCGCAGTCGGTCTGCATACGCACCGCCGTGAGGCCGGGGCCCGATGACAGCGACCGCTTCACCGGGACGTCCAGCCGGTCCGCGAGCCACATCGCGAGCAGCTCGCAGCTCGGGTTGAACTCCTCGCCCTCCACCTCGACGGCCGCCACCTCGCAGGTGACCTGGTCCAGGGCCGCGGCCAGCATCGAACGCCAGGGCGTGATGCGGGTCCACGACAGGTCCGTGTCACCCGGTGTGTAGGCGTCGGCCCGCGAGCCGAGCTCCCGCACCGGCTGCTCGGAGGCGTAGGTGTCGGTGACCCGGCGCTGGGCGAGGGCGCCCAGCGCGTCGCCCGCCGGGTCCAGGGGCGCGTTCACCGGCCACCAGACCACGACCGGGGCGTCCGGCAGCAGCAGCGGCAGGACGACCGACTGGGCGTGGTCCACGACCTCGCCGTACAGCCGCAGGACGACCGTCTCGCCGCTGCCCGCGTCGGCGCCCACCCGCACCTCGGCGTCCAACCGGGACTGGGTACGGTCCCGGGGCGAACGCGAGACGCGCTTGATGACCACGAGCGTGCGCGAGGGGTGCTCGTGCGAGGCGTCGTTGGCGGCCCTCAGGGCGTCGTACGCGTTCTCCTCGTCCGTGACGATGACCAGTGTGAGCACCATGCCGACGGCCGGTGTGCCGATGGCCCGGCGGCCCTGTACCAGCGCCTTGTTGACCTTGCTGGCCGTGGTGTCCGTGAGGTCTATCTTCATGGCCGGCGCCAGCTCCGTCCGTCTCGCTCGAGCATTTCGTCCGCCTCGTTGGGGCCCCAGGTGCCGGCCTGGTACTGGGCGGGCTTGCCGTGCTTGTCCCAGTACACCTCGATCGGGTCGAGGATCTTCCAGGACAGCTCGACCTCCTCGGTGCGCGGGAAGAGGTTCGAGTCGCCGAGCAGGACGTCGAGGATGAGCCGCTCGTACGCCTCGGGGCTGGACTCCGTGAAGGACTCGCCGTACGCGAAGTCCATGGACACGTCCCGGATCTCCATGGAGGTGCCGGGCACCTTGGAGCCGAAGCGGACCGTGACGCCCTCGTCGGGCTGGACGCGGATGACGATGGCGTTCTTGCCGAGCTCCTCCGTCGCCGTGTGGTCGAAGGGGGAGTGCGGGGCCCGCTGGAAGACCACCGCGATCTCGGTGACCCGGCGGCCCAGACGCTTGCCGGTCCTGAGGTAGAAGGGGACACCCGCCCAGCGGCGGTTGTCGACCTCCAGCTTGATGGCCGCGTACGTGTCGGTCTTCGACTTGGCGTTGATGCCGTCTTCCTGGAGGTAGCCGATGACCTTCTCGCCACCCTGCCAGCCGGCCGCGTACTGTCCGCGGACGGTGTCGCGGCCCAGGTCCTTGGGCAGCCTCACCGCGCCGAGCACCTTGGTCTTCTCCGCGGCCAGCGCGTCCGCGTCGAAGGAGGCGGGCTCCTCCATGGCGGTGAGGGCCATCAGCTGGAGCAGGTGGTTCTGGATGACGTCGCGGGCGGCGCCGATGCCGTCGTAGTAGCCGGCCCGGCCGCCGATGCCGATGTCCTCGGCCATGGTGATCTGCACGTGGTCCACGAAGGACCGGTTCCAGATCGGCTCGAACATCGTGTTGGCGAAGCGGAGCGCCAGGATGTTCTGGACGGTCTCCTTGCCCAGGTAGTGGTCGATACGGAAGACCTGGTCCGGGGCGAAGACCTGGTGGACGATCGCGTTGAGCTCCTCGGCCGACTCGAGGTTGTGCCCGAAGGGCTTCTCGATGACCGCGCGCCGCCAGGAGCCGCTCGTCTGGTCGGCCAGGTTGTGCTTCTTCAGCTGCTGGATGACGACGGGGAAGGCCGACGGCGGCACCGACAGGTAGAAGGCGAAGTTGCCGCCCGTGCCCTGGGCCTTGTCGAGCTCCTCGATCGTGCCGCGCAGCCGCTCGAACGCGTCGTCGTCGTCGAAGGTGCCCTGGACGAAGCGCATCCCCTGGATGAGCTGCTGCCAGACCTCCTCACGGAACGGCGTACGGGCGTGCTCCTTGACCGCGTCGTGGACCTCCTGTGCGAAGTCCTCGTGCTGCCACTCACGGCGTGCGAAGCCGACCAGCGAGAAACCCGGTGGCAGCAGACCCCGGTTCGCGAGGTCGTACACGGCGGGCATGAGCTTCTTTCGTGACAAATCGCCCGTGACGCCGAAAATGACCAGGCCCGACGGCCCCGCGATACGCGGGAGCCGTCGGTCGGCGGGGTCACGCAGCGGGTTGCTGCTCGACAAGGTTTCAGCCCTCCGAAGGGGCGAGGCGCTGAAGCTCTGCCTCGGTCGACTTGAGCAGGTCGTTCCAGGACGCCTCGAACTTCTCGACGCCCTCTTCCTCGAGCAGCCGGACCACGTCGTCGTACGAGATCCCGAGCTTCTCGACGGCGTCGAGGTCGGCGCGGGCCTGCTCGTAGGTGCCGGCGACGGCGTCGCCGCGGATCTGGCCGTGGTCCTCGGTGGCGAAGAGCGTGGCCTCGGGCATGGTGTTCACCGTGTTCGGCGCCACCAGCTCGTCGACGTACAGCGTGTCCTTGTACGCCTTGTCCTTGACGCCGGTCGACGCCCACAGCGGACGCTGCTTGTTGGCGCCGGAGCTCTCCAGCGTGGTCCAGCGGTCCGAGGAGAAGACCTCCTCGTACGCCTGGTAGGCGAGGCGCGCGTTGGCCACGCCCGCCTTGCCGCGGGCGGCCTTGGCCTCGTCGGTGCCGAGCGCGTCGATCCGCTTGTCGATCTCGGTGTCCACGCGGGACACGAAGAAGGACGCCACGGAGTGGATCTTCGACAGGTCCAGGCCGCGCTCCTTGGCCTTCTCCAGGCCCGCGAGGAACGCGTCCATCACCATGCGGTAGCGCTCCAGCGAGAAGATCAGCGTGACGTTGACGCTGATCCCGAGGCCGATGACCTCGGTGATCGCCGGAATGCCCGCCTCGGTGGCCGGGATCTTGATCAGGGTGTTCGGGCGGTCCACCAGCCAGGCCAGCTGCTTGGCCTCGGCGACCGTCGCCTTGACGTTGTGGGCCAGGCGCGGGTCGACCTCGATGGAGACCCGGCCGTCCTTGCCGTCGGTGGCGTCGAAGACCGGGCGCAGGATGTCGGCGGCGTCACGGACGTCCGCCGTCGTGATCATGCGGATGGCCTCTTCGACGCTGACCTTGCGGAAGGCGAGGTCGGAGAGCTGCTGGTCGTAACCGTCGCCCTCGGAGATCGCCTTCTGGAAGATCGACGGGTTGGTGGTGACGCCCACGACGTGCTGCTGGTCGATCAGCTCGGCGAGGTTGCCGGACGTGATCCGCTTGCGCGACAGGTCGTCCAGCCAGATCGCCACGCCTTCCTCGGAGAGGCGCTTGAGTGCGTCTGTCATGGAAATTGCATCTCCTACGTGTCGTATATGAGCGTCAGCGCTGGGCGGCGGCGATCGATTCCCTGGCCTGGGCGGCCACGTTCTCGGCAGTGAAGCCGAACTCGCGGAAGAGCACCTTGCCGTCGGCCGAAGCACCGAAGTGCTCCAGGGAAACGATGCGACCGGCGTCACCCACGTACTTGTGCCAGGTGAGACCGATACCGGCCTCGACCGCGACGCGCGCCTTGACCGCCGGCGGCAGGACGCTGTCCCGGTACCCCTGGTCCTGCTCCTCGAACCATTCCACGGACGGCATGGAGACGACCCGCGTCGGCACACCGTCGGCCTCGAGCTGCTCGCGCGCCTCGACGGCGACGTGCACCTCGGAACCGGTCGCGATGAGCACCACCTCGGGCGTCCCGCCGGACGCCTCGAACAGGACGTAACCGCCCTTGGCCGCGTCCTCGTTGGGCTCGTAGGTCGGCACGCCCTGGCGGGTCAGCGCCAGGCCGTGCGGGGCGCCCTTGCCGAAGACCTTGGTGTAGCGGC
>NZ_KQ948997.1:314593-315504 GCF_001514265.1 Streptomyces resistomycificus
CGGGTGTGGTTGAGGACCTCCTCGGAGACCTCGAAGGTCTGCTCCGGGTCGAAGCCCAGGACCCGCTTGGTGGCGGCGACCTCGTCGTCACCCAGCGCCGAGCCGTGCGCGGCCTCGGTGTTCTGGGCGTTGGGGGCGGGCCAGGCGATGATCGAGCGCATCGCGATGAACGACGGCCGGTCGGTGACCTGCTTGGCGGCCTCGATCGCGTCGTAGAGCGCGTGCGGGTCCAGGTCGCCGTCCGGCTTCGGCGCCACGCGCTGCACATGCCAGCCGTAGGCCTCGTAGCGCTTGACGGTGTCCTCGGACACCGCCGTCTCGGTGTCACCCTCGATGGAGATGTGGTTGTCGTCCCACAGCAGGATCAGGTTGCCGAGCTTCTGGTGACCCGCCAGGGAGGAGGCCTCGGCGGAGATGCCCTCCTGCAGGCAGCCGTCACCGGCGATCGCGTAGACGAAGTGGTCGAAGGGCGACTCGCCCTGCGCCGCGTCCGGGTCGAACAGACCGCGCTCGTAGCGGGCGGCCATCGCCATGCCCACCGCGTTGGCGACACCCTGGCCCAGCGGACCGGTCGTCGTCTCCACACCCGTGGTGTGGCCGTACTCCGGGTGCCCCGGGGTCTTCGAACCCCAGGTCCTGAACGCCTTCAGATCGTCCAGCTCCAGACCGAAACCGGCCAGGTACAGCTGGGTGTAGAGGGTCAGGGACGAGTGGCCGGCGGACAGCACGAAACGGTCGCGGCCCACCCAGTCGGCGTCCGCCGGGTCGTGCCGCATCACCTTCTGGAAGAGGGTGTACGCGGCAGGCGCCAGGCTCATCGCCGTACCGGGATGGCCGTTGCCGACCTTCTGTACGGCATCGGCGGCCAGGACACGGGCGGTGTCGACGGCCCGCTGGTCCAACTCGGTCCA
>NZ_KQ948998.1:0-188660 GCF_001514265.1 Streptomyces resistomycificus
CCGACTTTATCAGAGGTTCTGAGTCGGAATTCCCGCCCCCTCCGGGGACTGGTTCCGGTGCACGAAGCGGCCGGGTTCCCGTCTGGGCGGAGCCGTAAACGTACTGGAGCGGGGCGCCTCGATGCAAATCGAGGCGCCCCGCTCCCGGTTCAGGCGTGCCAGGGTCCGACGGACCGTCAGACCTCCACCACCACAGGGAGGATCATCGGCCTCCGTCGGTAGTTGTCCGAGACCCACTTGCCCAGGGTCCGGCGGATGAGCTGCTGCAGTTGGTGCGGTTCCACGACGCCGTCCTGGGCCGACCGTTCCAGGACCTCCGTGATCCGCGGGACGACGTCGCCGAAGGCCGAGTCCTCGATACCGGAGCCGCGGGCCTGGATGTGCGGCCCGCCCGTGATCTTGCCGGTGGACGAGTCCACGACCACGAAGACCGAGATGATGCCCTCGTCCCCGAGGATCTTGCGGTCCTTCAGTGCGGGCTCGCCCACGTCACCGACCGAGAGGCCGTCGACGTACACGTAGCCGGCCTGGACCTTGCCGGAGATCTTCGCCTTGCCCTCGACGAGGTCCACGACCACGCCGTCCTCGGCGATGACGATGCGGTCGTGCGGGACGCCGGTCAGGGCGCCCAGCTCGGCGTTGGCGCGCAGGTGGCGCCATTCGCCGTGTACCGGCATCAGGTTCTTCGGACGGCAGATGTTGTAGAAGTACAGGAGCTCGCCCGCGCTGGCGTGGCCGGAGACGTGCACCTTGGCGTTGCCCTTGTGGACGACGTTGGCGCCCCAGCGGGTCAGGCCGTTGATGACGCGGTAGACCGCGTTCTCGTTCCCGGGGATCAGCGACGACGCCAGGATGACGGTGTCGCCGGGGACGATGCGGATCTGGTGGTCGCGGTTGGCCATGCGGGACAGGGCCGCCATGGGTTCGCCCTGCGAGCCGGTGCAGACCAGGACCACCTCGTGGTCGGGGAGGTCGTCGAGCGTCTTGACGTCCACGACCAGGCCCGGCGGAACCTTCAGATAGCCTAGGTCACGTGCGATGCCCATGTTGCGGACCATCGAGCGGCCGACGAAGGCGACCCGGCGGCCGTACTCGTGGGCCGCGTCCAGGATCTGCTGGATGCGGTGCACATGGCTGGCGAAACTCGCCACGATGATGCGCTTGCCGGCGCCGGCGAAGACCTGGCGCAGGACGTTGGAGATGTCGCGCTCGGGCGGGACGAAGCCGGGAACCTCGGCGTTCGTCGAGTCGGAGAGGAGAAGGTCGATGCCTTCCTCACTCAGACGGGCGAACGCGTGTAGATCCGTGAGACGGCCGTCCAGCGGGAGCTGGTCCATCTTGAAGTCACCCGTGTGGACCACCATGCCGGCCGGCGTGCGGATGGCAACGGCCAGGGCGTCCGGAATGGAGTGGTTGACCGCGACAAACTCGCAGTCGAAGGGACCGACGCGCTCGCGGTGTCCCTCCGCCACCTCCAGGGTGTACGGGCGGATGCGGTGCTCCTGCAGCTTCGCCTCGATCAGGGCGAGGGTCAGCTTGGAGCCGATCAGCGGGATGTCCGGCTTCTCGCGGAGGAGGAAGGGGACACCGCCGATGTGGTCCTCGTGGCCGTGCGTGAGGACGATGCCCTCGATGTCGTCGAGGCGGTCCCGGATGGACGAGAAGTCCGGCAGGATCAGGTCGATGCCCGGCTGCTCCTCCTCGGGGAAGAGCACGCCGCAGTCGACGATCAGCAGGCGGCCGCCGTACTCGAAGACGGTCATGTTCCGGCCGATTTCGCCGAGACCGCCGAGCGGGGTGACGCGCAGGCCGCCCTCGGGAAGCGACGGGGGCGGGCCGAGTTCAGGATGCGGATGGCTCAAAAGACTCTCCTCAAACACGCGCGCCACGTACCGGTGGGCACGTGGCGCGCGTGACGTTCGTGCAGAAGCAGTTGTCGTTGTGGGCGCAGGCACCGGTGGCCTGCTTATTCAGTTGTGAAGTCTGGCCGCGCGACACGCGCGAAGTCTGGTGCTAGAGCTGTACCCCGCCGGCGGCAAGATCGATCTTGAGCTGGGCGATCTCCTCGGGCGCGAGCTCGACCATGGGGGCGCGCAGGGGCCCGGCGGGTAGTCCCTGGAGGGCGAGCGCGGCCTTGGTGGTCATCACGCCCTGGGTGCGGAACATGCCGGTGTAGACCGGGAGCAGCTTCTGGTGGATCTCGGTCGCCTTCTGGACGTCACCGGAGACGAAGGCCTCCACCAGAGCCCGCAGGTCGGGCGTGACCACGTGGCCGACGACCGAGACGAAACCGACCGCGCCCACGGAGAGCAGCGGCAGGTTGAGCATGTCGTCGCCGGAGTACCAGGCGAGGCCGGAGCGGGCGATGGCCCAGCTGGCGCGGCCGAGGTCGCCCTTGGCGTCCTTGTTGGCGACGATCCGCGGGTGCTCGGCCAGGCGGACGAGTGTCTCGCTGTTGATCGGGACGCCGCTGCGGCCGGGGATGTCGTACAGCATGACCGGCAGTTCGGTGGCGTCCGCGATGGCCGTGAAGTGCCGGTAGAGGCCTTCCTGCGGCGGCTTGTTGTAGTACGGAGTGACGACCAGGAGGCCGTGCGCGCCGACCTTCTCGGCCGTGCGGGCGAGCTCGATGCTGTGGTGGGTGTCGTTGGTGCCGACGCCGGCGACGACGTGGGCACGGTCTCCGACCGCCTCCAGGACGGCCCGTACGAGATCCGCTTTCTCCGCGTTGCTGGTGGTCGGGGACTCGCCGGTGGTCCCGTTGATGATCAGGCCGTCGTTGCCTGCGTCCACCAGGTGGGTGGCGAGCCGCTGAGCGCCGTCGAGGTCGAGTGCGCCGTCCGCCGTGAAGGGCGTGACCATGGCGGTGAGGACCCGCCCGAAGGGGGTCTGCGGAGTGGAGGTCGGAGCCATGGGTAACACGCTACTCGCTGCTCCAGGCGTGGTCTGCCTTAGGGGGCCGGGAAAAGTCATGACAAAGAAGGAGCCCGGCACTGCCTGCTCGGGGGTTCAAGCAGTGCCGGGTCCGTTTGATCAGGCTAGATGAACTTCTCTAAATGCCGCAATACGGACACTTCGTGCAGCTGACCCGTACATCTGTGCCCTACGGGAGAACGAGGGTGCGTTACGGGGCCACACGGCCGTTCGTATTGAAGGCCGCGTAGGTGAGTGGCATGAGCCTGGCCCACTCGGCCTCCATCTTCTCGCCGACCATCTCGATCTCCCGCTGCGGGAAGGACGGGACCTTCGCCAGTTCGTGCTGGGTGCGCAGGCCGAGGAAGTGCATGAGCGAACGGGCGTTGCAGGTGGCGTACATCGAGGAGAACAGGCCGACGGGGAGGACCGCGCGGGCCACCTCGCGGGCGACGCCGGCGGCGAGCATCTCCTGGTAGGCCTCGTAGGCCTGGCGGTAGGAGTCCTCCATCGTGCGGGTGACCAGCTCCTGCTGTTCCCGGGTGCCCTCGACGAAGACGTACTTGCCCGGACGTCCCTCCTGGACCAGCCTGCGGTCGGCGCCGGGGACGTAGAAGACCGGCTGGAGCTCGCGGTAGCGGCCGCTCTCCTCGTTATACGACCAGCCCACGCGGTGCCGCATGAACTCGCGGAATACGAAGATCGGGGCGCTGATGAAGAACGTCATCGAGTTGTGCTCGAAGGGGCTGCCGTGCCGGTCCCGCATGAGGTAGTTGATCAGGCCCTTGGAGCGCTCCGGGTCCTTGCCCAGCTCGTCCAGGGACTGCTCGCCGACGGTCGAGACGCGGGCGGCGAAGAGCACGTCGGCGTCGGACGCGGTGTGCTTGACGAGTTCGACGGTGACGTCGCTGCGGAAGCTGGGCTTGAGGTCGTCGGCGGGGGTGTCGGTCACGACTCGGAGGGTCCTTCCATCACTTCTCTCGGGCGGCGTCCACTCTACGGCCCGGCACCGACATCGGTGCTTTCGGTGCCGGGACGCGACAACTTCGGTGAACATCTGCGAATTCGGCGAATCCTGGCACCTTTCGGGGCACCCGCTCGTCTGTGTCAGTGAGAGTCACCCGTTCGATCCCGGAAGGGAGAAGTACCCCCGATGTTCCGTCGGCGCGAACCCGTACCGTTCGCCTTCCTCGCCGAAGCCGACAAGTTCCGCAGCAATGTCACTCCCCCGCCTCGTGAGCGGGCGTCCGTCGGTCAGATAGCCGGACGCTGGCTGCTGGGGCTGACCATCATCTCGGCACTCGCGGGCTCCCTGGTCATCGGGATGCCGGCGCTCAGTCCGGACCAGTCGGCGCAGTCGCAGCAGTCCCAGGCGTCCCAGGGGCGCTGACTGCGTACTGACTCCATCCGGACCCCCTAGGGTGGTGAGCAGGGACACAGGTCGATAACCTCACCGGGCACAGCCCATGCATGGATTGAGTGAGGACCCAGCCGTGCCCCTGCCCTTCCTTACGGCCGACCGCGCATTCGAGGCGGCGGACGACGTCGCGCTGCCGTTCGACGACCGCGACCGCTGGCGGCGCCCCTACCGGCCCGGCCCGTGGCGCGTGGGCGCGGCCGCGATCCTGCTGCTGCTCGCCTCGTACGTGCTGTTCGCGGCCGTCATCATCGCGCTGACCGACTCGGTGTCCCAGGCGGGTGTGGTGCTCGGCATCGCACTGCTCGTCATCGCCGGTGCCCTACGGCTCCTGCGCGTGGGGGTGTGGGTGAGCGCGTACGGGTTGCGGCGTGTGGGTTTCCTGCTCACGCGGACAACGCCCTGGGCGCAGATCACGGCCGTGCGGACGGTTCAGCAGCCGGTGCGCTGGCTCGGACTGCCGCGCACCGTTCAGGGGCAGGCGCTGCTTCTCGTACGGCATGACAGGGCCGCGGACGACGCGCCGGCCCTGCTGACCACGCACAACGCGGACTTCCTCGCGCGGGCCGACGCCTTCGACAGGGCGTCGGACGCGATCGAGGCGTGGGCCGAGGAGTACCAGCGCCCCTGAGTCGGGGCCGATGTCCGACAGCGACGCGAAAGGGGCCGGTCCGCAGGAGTTGCGGGCCGGCCCCTTTCGCGTACCGCAGGGGGTGGGTTCAGGCCTGGACCGGCTTGCCGTCGTGCAGGGCGATCGCCCGTTGCATGGCCTTGCGGGCGCGCGGGGTGTCGCGGGCGTCGTGGTAGGCGATGGCCAGGCGGAACCAGCTGCGCCAGTCGTCGGGCGCGGCTTCCGTCTCCGCCTTGCGCTTGGCGAAGACCTCGTCGGCGGAGTCACGGTCGATGCGGCCGCCGGGGGTGCGCTTCAACTCGTCGACGGGCAGGCCGCCCTGGGCGTCGAGTTCGGCGGCGAGCTGGTTGGCCCTGCGGACGAACTGGGTGTTCTTCCACAGGAACCACAGACCGATGACCGGCAGGATCAGTACCGCCACCCCGAAGGTGACGGTGAGGAGTGTGCCGGTCTGTATGAGCATGACGCCGCGGCTGCCGACCAGGACGAAGTAGATGACCAGGACGGCGGCCGTGATGGCGTAGGTGAGCTTCGCGCGCATGGCAGTCAGGGGCTCAGTTCAGGTCCAGGAAGTGTTCCAGGCCGAAGGTGAGGCCCGGAGTGGTCACCACGCGGCGGGCTCCCAGCAGGATGCCCGGCATGAAGCTGCTGTGGTGCAGCGAGTCGTGGCGGACGGTCAGGGTCTCGCCCTCGCCGCCGAGCAGGACCTCCTGGTGGGCGAGCAGGCCGCGCAGGCGGATGGCGTGCACGGGGACGCCGTCCACGTCGGCGCCCCGCGCGCCGTCCAGGGCGGTGGCCGTGGCGTCCGGTGCCGGGGCGGAGCCGGCCGCGCGGCGGGCCTCGGCGATGAGCTGGGCGGTGCGCGTGGCGGTGCCCGACGGGGCGTCCACCTTGTTCGGGTGGTGCAGTTCGACGACCTCGACGGACTCGAAGTAGGGCGCGGCGATCTGCGCGAACCTCATCGTCAGGACGGCCCCGATGGAGAAGTTCGGCGCGATGAGGACGCCGGTCTCCGGGGACTGGGCCAGCCACCCCTTCAGCTGGGCGAGACGCTCGTCGGTCCAGCCCGTCGTACCGACGACGGCGTGGATTCCGTGCCGTACGCAGTAGTCGAGGTTGTCCATCACCGAGGCCGGCGTGGTCAGTTCGACGGCGACCTGGGCGCCGGCCTCGGCCAGCGTCTCCAGCTTGTCGCCGCGGCCGAGGGCGGCCACCAGCTCCATGTCCTCGGCGGCCTCGACGGCCCGCACCGCCTCGGAGCCGATGCGGCCCTGGGCACCGAGGACCGCCACGCGCAGCTTGCTCATCTTCTTGCTTCCTTACCGGAGTCCGGAATCTCGGAGTGGGTTAGGCGACGGCCTCGTGGAGACGGGACGCCTGCTTGTCCTTCAGCGGGCCGATGACCGACAGCGAGGGCCGCCGGCCCAGGATCTCGCGGGCGACGGAGCGCACGTCGTCCGGGGTGACCGTGGCGATCCGGGCCAGCATGTCGTCGACCGACATCTGCTCGCCCCAGCACAGCTCGCTCTTGCCGATGCGGTTCATCAGGGCGCCCGTGTCCTCAAGGCCCAGGACCGTGGAGCCCTGGAGCTGCCCGATGGCGCGGCCGATCTCGTCGTCCGTGAGGCCGTGTTCGGCCACGTGGTCGAGTTCGTCGCGGCAGATCTTCAGGACGTCGTGCACCTGGCTCGGGCGGCAGCCCGCGTACACGCCGAACAGGCCGCAGTCGGCGAAGCCCGAGGTGTACGAGTACACGCTGTAGGCCAGGCCGCGCTTCTCCCGCACCTCCTGGAACAGGCGGGACGACATGCCGCCGCCGAGAGCCGTGTTGAGGACGCCCAGCGCCCAGCGGCGTTCGTCGGTCCGGGGCAGGCCCGGCATGCCGAGGACGACGTGGGCCTGCTCGGTCTTGCGGCCGATCAGCTCGACACGGCCGGCGGTGCGCAGGGCACGGCGGCCGTCGCGGGGCGCGATGGGGGTCGCGTCCAGGTTCTTGAGGGCGCCCGCCTTCTCGAAGGCGGCGCGGACCTGTCGTACGACCTTGTTGTGGTCGACGTTGCCGGCGCACGCGACCACGAGGTGGGTCGGGTCGTAGTGCTTCTTGTAGAAGCGGCGGATGCGGTCGGCGGTGAGGGCGTTGACGGTGTCGACGGTGCCGAGGACCGGGCGGCCAAGGGGGTTGTCGCCGAACATGGTGTGCGCGAAGAGGTCGTGCACGCAGTCGCCCGGGTCGTCCTCGGTCATGGCGATCTCCTCAAGGATCGCGCCCCGCTCGACGTTGACGTCGTCCTCGACGATCAGCGAGCCGGTCAGCATGTCGCAGACGACGTCGATGGCCAGCGGCAGGTCGGTGTCGAGCACACGCGCGTAGTAGCACGTGTACTCCTTCGCCGTGAAGGCGTTCATCTCGCCGCCGACGGCGTCGATGGCCGACGAGATGTCCAGCGCGCTACGCCGTGCGGTGCCCTTGAAGAGCAGGTGCTCCAGGTAGTGCGTGGCGCCGTTCAGGGCGGGCGTCTCGTCGCGGGAGCCGACGTGGGCCCAGATGCCGAAGGTCGCCGAGCGGACCGAGGGCAGGGTCTCCGTGACGACGCGCAGACCGCCGGGGAGGGTGGTCTTGCGGACCGTGCCGATGCCGTTGGTGCCCTTGATCAGGGTTTGGGTACGGGCGACGGCCCGCGCCTCCGAGGAGGTGCGGGCCGTCGCCGTGGAGTTGTTCGATGTCACTGGTCGCCCGCACCGCTGCTGTCGGAGCCGGCGTCCTTCTCGTCGTCGCCCTCGCCCTCGATCACGGGGATCAGGGAGAGCTTGCCGCGCGAGTCGATCTCGGCGATCTCGACCTGGACCTTGGAGCCCACGGCCACGACGTCCTCGACGTTCTCCACGCGCTTGCCGCCGGCGAGCTTGCGGATCTGCGAGATGTGCAGCAGACCGTCCTTGCCCGGGAGCAGCGACACGAACGCACCGAAGGTCGTCGTCTTCACGACGGTGCCCAGGTAGCGCTCGCCGACCTCCGGCATGGTCGGGTTGGCGATCGAGTTGATCGTGGCGCGCGCGGCCTCGGCCTGCGAGCCCTGGGCGGCACCGATGTAGATGGTGCCGTCGTCCTCGATCGTGATGTCGGCGCCGGTGTCCTCCTGGATCTGGTTGATCATCTTGCCCTTCGGGCCGATGACCTCGCCGATCTTGTCCACGGGGATCTTGACGGTGATGATCCGCGGGGCGTTCGGGGACATCTCGTCCGGCGTGTCGATCGCTTCCATCATCACGTCGAGGATGTGGAGGCGGGCGTCACGGGCCTGCTTGAGGGCCGCGGCCAGGACGGAGGCCGGGATGCCGTCCAGCTTGGTGTCGAGCTGGAGGGCGGTCACGAACTCCTTGGTGCCGGCGACCTTGAAGTCCATGTCGCCGAAGGCGTCCTCCGCACCGAGGATGTCGGTGAGGGCGACGTAGTGCGTCTCGCCGTTGATCTCCTGGGAGATCAGGCCCATGGCGATACCGGCGACCGGGGCCTTCAGGGGCACACCGGCGTTCAGCAGCGACATGGTCGAGGCGCAGACCGAGCCCATGGACGTCGAGCCGTTGGAGCCGAGGGCCTCGGACACCTGACGGATCGCGTAGGGGAACTCCTCGCGCGTCGGCAGGACCGGCACGATGGCGCGCTCGGCGAGGGCGCCGTGGCCGATCTCGCGGCGCTTGGGGGAGCCGACGCGGCCGGTCTCGCCGACGGAGTACGGCGGGAAGTTGTAGTTGTGCATGTAGCGCTTGCGGGTCACCGGGGAGAGGGTGTCCAGCTGCTGCTCCATCCGGAGCATGTTCAGGGTGGTGACACCCAGGATCTGGGTCTCGCCACGCTCGAACAGCGCGGAACCGTGCACGCGCGGGATGGCCTCGACCTCGGCGGCGAGCGTACGGATGTCCGTCAGCCCACGGCCGTCGATGCGCGTCTTCTCCTTGATGACGCGCTCACGGACCAGGGCCTTGGTCAGCGAGCGGTACGCGGCGGAGATCTCCTTCTCGCGGCCCTCGAACTCCGGCAGGAGCTTCTCGGCGGCGAGCGCCTTCACGCGGTCCAGCTCGGCCTCGCGCTCCTGCTTGCCCGCGATGGTCAGCGCGGAGGTGAGCTCCGGGCGGACGGCGGAGGAGAGCGCCTCAAGGACGTCGTCCTTGTAGTCGAGGAAGACAGGGAAGTCGCCGGTCGGCTTGGCGGCCTTGGAGGCGAGGTCGGCCTGGGCCTTGCAGAGCACCTTGATGAAGGGCTTCGCGGCGTCCAGACCGGAGGCGACGACCTCCTCGGTCGGCGCCTCGGCGCCGCCCTTGACCAGCTGGATGGTCTTCTCGGTGGCCTCGGCCTCGACCATCATGATCGCGACGTCGCCGTCGTCCAGGACACGGCCGGCGACGACCATGTCGAAGACGGCGTCCTCGAGCTCGGTGTGCGTCGGGAAGGCGACCCACTGGCCGTTGATCAGCGCGACGCGGACGCCGCCGATCGGGCCGGAGAAGGGCAGACCGGCCAGCTGCGTGGACGCGGACGCGGCGTTGATCGCCACGACGTCGTACAGGTGGTCGGGGTTGAGCGCCATGATCGTGGCGACGACCTGGATCTCGTTGCGCAGGCCCTTCTTGAAGGACGGGCGCAGCGGACGGTCGATGAGGCGGCAGGTGAGGATGGCGTCCTCGGAGGGACGGCCCTCACGGCGGAAGAAGCTGCCGGGGATCTTGCCGGCGGCGTACATCCGCTCCTCGACGTCCACCGTCAGGGGGAAGAAGTCGAGCTGGTCCTTGGGGTTCTTGGAGGCGGTCGTGGCCGACAGCACCATGGTGTCGTCGTCCAGGTACGCCACGGCGGAGCCGGCGGCCTGCTTGGCCAGGCGGCCCGTCTCGAAGCGGATGGTGCGGGTACCGAAGGAGCCGTTGTCGATGACGGCCTCGGCGTAGTGGGTCTCGTTCTCCACTAGTGTTTTCTCCTCGTCTTCGTCCCTCACTGCCCGTGTGGCAGGGGGACGGTTGCGGAGAAGCGCTCCGTCTGGTGCGGGCCGGTCTTCGATCGAAGCACCCGGGTCTCTCTTACCCCGGGGGCCACTACCGAGGACCGGCGGCGGCGAGGCGCGCTTCTCCTCGTTCCTTGTCGTCATGACGCCCTACCCTCTGCGAGTACGCGTCATCACTCTGCGTCGTGCGTATTGCGTTGTGCTACCACAGTACAAAGCGTCAGTGACACTCCGCACGTTTCGGTACGTACAGCAAAGGGAGCGGTCCCGATGATCACGGGAACCGCTCCCCTCACGGCGTCTTACTTGGCGCCCGCCGCACCGCGGCGGATGCCGAGGCGGTCGACCAGCGCACGGAAGCGCTGGATGTCCTTCTTGGCGAGGTACTGCAGCAGGCGACGGCGCTGACCGACCAGGATCAGCAGACCACGGCGGGAGTGGTGGTCGTGCTTGTGGGTCTTGAGGTGCTCGGTCAGGTCCGAGATACGGCGCGAGAGCATCGCGACCTGGACCTCGGGGGAGCCGGTGTCGCCCTCCTTGGTACCGAACTCACTGATGATCTGCTTCTTCGTGGCGGCGTCGAGCGACACGCGTACTCCTCGTAGTCTGTAAGGCCACCGAGTGCCCCCGGTCCACATCTCGGGGGAGCTTCCGTTACTCGGGAGGCGGGGATCCGCTGGGCGCGGCCTCCAGGGCGCTGGGCTCCGGGGGCGCGTACACAAACGGCCACCGCACAGACTACCAGCCTGGGGCGATGCCTCGGACCGGGGTCGTCCCGGGCTTCAGTCGCCGCTCTCGAACCCGTCGGCAAGCCACGGTCCGTCCCCTTCGCCGTCCTCGCTCACCGGCCCGGCGATGCCCCTGGCGGCGAAGAAGACGCGGCCGTGCTCGTAGCGGACGTCCAGATACTCGAAGGGCAGCATGTCGACCGTGCCGAAGAGCAGAAGCAGGGTCTCCTTCCCCGACCGGGGGTCGATGCTCACGGCCGCGCTGGGCGTGTACGCGGAGGACGACTCCCGGACGGCGATGAGCCGGCCGCCGCTCATCCGGACGGGGTACATGGGGCGGCCGGCCCTGGCGTCGAACTTCCGGACGCTCTTGCCGGTGCCCAGGTCGAAGGCGACGATCTCGTTGGCCACCTGTCCATGGGCGCTCGCGGTGCCGGTGCCCCGCGCCTGCGTGGCGACGTACAGCTGACGCTCGTCGACCACCACCGCGTCACAGGTCTCGATCGGGCCGGTGACGTCAATGCCGTCGCCGCACTTGGTGACGTAGGTCTGGACGGGCACCGGGACGGTGGCGCGGAACTCGCCCCGGTCGCTGAGGGAGATCAGGTCGGTGATCACGAGGTCGCCGGCCGCGACGGCTATGACGACGGGGGACGAGGAGACCAGACGAACGTCCTGGACACCTGGCGCGACCGCGTAGGTCCACAGGGGCTTTCCGGTCTCGGGATTCGTCCCCTCCACCCGAAAACGCCTGTTGTCCCTGTTCCCGCACTTGACGACGCGCACGAGTGCCCGGCCCCCGCTGTAGCCGCTGTCCCCGCAGGCCGACCCGGCCGTGTGCGACCAGAGCCTCTTCCCGTCGGCCATGGCGTACGCCGCCGAGCCGTCCTCCCAGGCCGCGACGACCTTTCCGCGCGTCATGGTGACCCTGGCGGGCACGAGTCGCTCCTCCGGCAACTCGACGTGCCACAGCCGCTTGCCCGTGTCGATGTCGAACATCGCGATCCGGTCGCACGGGCCGCTCATGGTCCCACCGCTCGGATCGGTCCTGGTCGGCTCGCTCGAGAAGGCCACGGCGGTCCGGCCGTCCACGGTGACGTGCGGGGTCGCCGCGCAGACGCCGCCGGGGAAGGTCAGCTTCCACGCCTGGCGGTTGGTCGAGATCCTGTACCCCGTGACGCTGTTGCCCAGGGTCTTGGCGAAGGTCCTGCCGGTCGCCCAGGTGCCCGTCGCCTCGATGTTCCGGCCGGCTTCGATGCCCGCTGCGCGGCGCTGCACCGCGATCACCCCTTCCGGGGTCGGCGGCCTCCGCTCGATCGTCTCCCGGACGTCGTCCGGAGATCGACCCGCCGCGGCCGGGCTCCGGCCGGAGGGGGAACCGGTGCCGTCGTACGACAGGGCCCATATCCCCGCCAGCAGCACCGCGAGCGCGGTCGCCGTGGCTGCGAGGGCGAGCAGTCCGCGGCGCTTCCTGCGACTCTCGGCCGCCCGGGCGGACTCGGTGTAGGGGGACGGCGGTGGGCCGAAGCTCACGGACGGAGCCTTTCTGCCGAGGGTGCAGAGGTGTGAGGGAGCTGTCGCCCTTCGTGACGGTCACTCATGAGCAATCGCCTGACCAGGGGGAACGGCTGCAAGTAGGCTGGCTGGACAGCTCGTTGCAGAGGGAAGGACCAGAGATCGCCATGGCCGACACCAAGGACGCGGAACTCAAGGCACGCAAGGAGCGGGAGAGGGACGAGCTGTACGCCCTCGACATCTCCGGCGTCGAGTGGCACAGCGCGCCTGGAACCGAGGAGCACGAGGAGCGGGTCGAGATCGCCCACCTCCCCGAGGGAGCCGTGGCCATGCGGTCGTCGCTCGACCCCGACACCGTGCTGCGGTACACGGAGGCGGAGTGGCGGGCGTTCGTGCTGGGGGCTCGGGACGGGGAGTTCGATCTGGAGGCGGGGCCGCACGACGGGGAGCCTGCCGCGGAGTGATGCCGCGTGGTGGCGGGGAGCCGGCACCCGGCCGGTTTCCCGTCCGTCGCCTCCGTCCCTCCTGCTTCTGCTCCGCCCCTACTGCTTCTGCTGCTCCTGTGCGGTCGATGAGGTCTTCTGCGCCGCGCTCCCGATGCCCAGGACCAGCCAGGTCCAGGTCTTCTTCTCAGGGCCGACCGCCTCCTTGGCACCGAAGAACAGCCGTCCGTGGTCGACGAGGATGTTGTTCGAGTCCGTGACCGTGAGCGTCACGGCCTCCAGCGGCATGCTGAAGTAGAAGTACGGGGTCTCCTTGCCTGTCTCCGGGTTGAGACTGACCAGCGCCATCGGTGAGATGCCGTCGCTGCTCTCGCGCAGCGCGAGGAGTCGGCCGCCGCTCGTCTGCACCGGGCGCAGAAGCTGACCGGGCCCCGAGTCGAACTTCTTGACGGTCTTCCCGGTCTTCAGGTCGAAACCGACGATCCAGTTGTAGGGGTTGCGGGCGTCGCTCTGGTCCTTGCTTCGGAGGAAGACCTGACCGCCGCCGACCGGGATCGTCGGGCAGTCGTCGATGACTCGGAAGTCGAGCTCCTCGTTGCACTCTCCGACGTACAGCCCGCTCTCCAGCCGGATCGTGGCCCGGTTCTCGCCCTGATCGTCCAGGGAGAGCAACTCGGTGAAACCGGTGTCTCCGGCCGCGACCGCGAGGACGACCGGGTCGGTGGACGGCACCGTGACCTCCCGGACTCCCGCCGCGACGGAGTACGTCCACAGGGTCCGGCCGGTACGCGGCTCCACCTTGCGCACCTTGTAGGTGGTCGACTCCCAGGAGGTGGCGGACTTCTCCTTGTCGAAGCATGAGACCAGCACGAGCAGGGCACGGCCGCCGGCGGCGCCGAAGTCCTTGCAGCTGCCGGTGGCCTCGGTACGCCACAGCCGCCGGCCCCGGTCCATGTCGTAGGCGTCGGAGCCGCCACCCCACGTCACCGCGACCGTGGCCTTCGTCAGTGTCACGCTCGGCGTGTCCCAGCGGCCGGGTGTGAACGCGTGCTCCCAGAGCTTCCGACCGTGGTCGAGGTCGACGAAGGCGACACGGTCGCAGAGGGCGTCCTCGTCATCGCTCGACTTGAACAGCACGGCCGTACGGTTCTCGACGGTCGTGTGGAGCGTGTAGCCGCAGATCGCTCCGGAGAGGCGGAGCTTCCACAGCTCGTCGCCGAGCCTGGCGTCCGTTCCGATCCTGAACCCGATGAGGGATTGGTTGATGCCCTTGGCGAGGATCTCGTCCGTGGCCCACATGCCCGGCATCGCGTGGTGCTCAGCGGGACCCATCTCGTCTTCGGAGAAGCGGAACGCCATGGCGCCGGTGGTGCTCTCGGGCTGTCTCTCGACGGTTTCCCTGACGTCGAGGCGACTCTGCGCCGCGGCGGCCGTCGTGCCCGGCTTCGCGGCATCGGGATCCCACAGCAGCCAGCCGGCCCCGGCCAGCACGACGACCAGGACGGCGGCCACCGTGCAAAGCAGAGTCCTACGACGCTTCCTGAGCCGGTTGTTCGCCGTCACGGCGGACTGGGTGTACACGGAGGGGGGTGGCCCGAAGCTCACGCTGACAATCCCTCCGTCAGCTCGTCATCGACCGGGCGGTGGTGTACACGTCGAAGACGGCCAGTGCCAGGGGCACCAGGGTGAGCAGCACGAAGCCCTCTGCGATCTCCAGGAAGCGTCCCCAGAACGGGGTGAGGCCGCCGCGCGAGACGATCAGGCCGATCGCGGTGACGAGCGCGGCCACGGCGGCGATGGCCGCGACGAGCCAGATGGTCCTGACATCGAGGTCGGTTCGGTCGCCCCTGAGCGCCTCATAGACGATCGACTGCGGCGGGTTCAGGGCCAGTCCGAGGCCCAGGAGTACGAGCGAGGCAAGTCCTGCGGCGAGGACGGGGGCGACCTGGCCGGTGTAGCGGAAGAGGTGGGCGCGCATCAGGAGGGCCACCCCGGTCGCAAGGGCGAGGAGTTGGGCCCAGACGTTCGAGGAGAAGCCGAGGACGGCCGAGGCACCGACGGCGGTCAGCGCGCAGCCGCCCACCAGTCCGACCAGGAGCTCGTGGCCGCGCCGCGCCTTGGCAGCGACCCGCTCGGCGTCGACAGGCTCCTGGGGAGCGGGGTCGGTGTCGTACGCACTGCGCGGGGCGGTGTCCGGGGCGTCGAAGCCGATGGGCAGCCGGGCGAAGCGCATCGACAGCCCGGGCAGGAAGGCCAGGCCGCCGACGGCGATCGGGGCGCACAGAGCGGCGATCTCGGAGGGCCTCCAGTCGGCGAGGGTCGCCGCGAACGTGGCGAGCAGGCCGATGGCGGAGGCGAAGACGAAGGCGACGAACGGGCCGTCCCCGCTCGGCGAGCACAGGGTGAGGAGGAAGGAGGCCAGCAGCACCGCCGCGCAGGCGAGGAGGAACTGCAGCTTGCCGATACCCTCCCCGTCGGCGAGCGGCAGGAGCCCCGAGCCCGCCACGCCGACGTTGGGCAGGGCGCCGAGTCCCAAGGCGACGGCCGAGGCCCGGTCGTCGTAGACCCGGGCCCGCACGCACGCGAGGACGACCAGAAGGACACCCGCGACCCCGGCGAGGATGCCGGGGAGGCTGTGCATGTCGTGGAGCGGATCGCCGGTCCAGGCCACGAAGGCGAGCAGGACCGGCAGCACGCCTCCGCCGACGAGGCCCGAGGCGCGCGTCAAGTCGCCGCTCCACAGGGTCCGTTCGCTCGTCACGGCCGAGGCGACCGCTTCGGAGACGTCGTCGAAGACGGCCGGGGGAAGCGACTCGGAGAAGGGGCGCAGCGAGAGGAGTTCACCGTCGAGGATCCGCTGTGCGGCGAAGGACCGGGAGCTGTCGAGGACGGTGCCGTCCCGGCGTACCAGGTGGTAGCCGACGGGTGCGCCCTCGGCGGGGCTTTGCTGGGAGAGCCTGAGGATCTCCGGATAGATGTCGGCGACCGGGATGTCGTCGGGCAGCGCCACGTCGATCCGGCTGTCGGGGGCGACGATCGTGACCCGGCAGAAGCCGAGCCCCGTGCCCGTTCCGGAAGGCCCCGTACCGGTCCCTCCTCCGGTGGCTGCCGCGGAGGCCGTCATGCTCACCTGCTGATCCCCCTCAGTGATGGTTCTGCGCCTGCGGCGTGAAAGTCCTGCGCCGCTTTCCCCGCCCGTCGAGACCGACGCCGTGGCGAGGCTGCGGCTACGGTGCCGCGAGGCTGCCGTCCGGCTTCCGTACCTCGCCAGATCGCACGGAATGTCCCGAACCGTCAGCCCAACTCGCGTGTGCTCACGCGAACATCCGGCACCCTACCGTCCCCTCGTCTCGTATGAAGTCAGTAGGATCACGCGGCGGCCTGCGTCCGCCTGACACGGGGCGGCGGACGGACTCTCGGGGCGGCCAGAAGAATGGGTGACAGTGAGCCACATCGTCGTGAAGCGCCCGCCTCGGGCACTGCCGTCCGAAGTGCCCACGCAGGAGATCGTCCTGCAGCCTCCGCCCGAACTGCCGCGGGGGCACCAGGAAAGCGTGCTGATGCAACTCCTGCCGACCCTCGGCATGGGTGGCTCGGTGGTGTTCTTCTTCACGAACGGGCAGCCGTTCATGAAGATCATGGGCATGATCATGATCGCGTCGACGGTCGCCATGGCCATCGCCATGGTGGTCCGCTTCCGCCGGGGCTCCCAGGGGCAGTTGGCGGACATGCGCCGCGACTACCTGAGCTATCTGGCGCAGACCCGACGTACGGCTGTGGACACGGCGAAGGCGCAGCGGGACGCGCAGTACTTCCTGCACCCCTCGCCCGAGCAGCTGTGGGCTCTGGTCGCCGAGGGCAGCCGGGTGTGGGAACGGCGCCCCGGTGACGAGGACTTCGCCCAGGTCCGCATCGGCCTCGGCTCGCAGGCCCTCGCCAGCGGCCTGGTCGCCCCCGCGACCGCCCCCGTCGAGCAGCTGGAGCCGCTGACCGCCGGTGCGATGCAGCGTTTCCTCGCCGTCCACGGCACCCTGGACGACCTGCCGATGGCCGTCTCGCTGCGGGCCTTCTACCACGTCACCATCAGCGGCGACCCGCAGTCCGTACGTTCCTCCGCCCGGGCCGTGGCCGGCTCGCTGGCCGCGCTGCACTCCCCCGAGGACCTGCTCATCGTGGTCGCGGCCGGCCGCGAGGAGTTGCCCCACTGGGAGTGGGCCAAGTGGCTGCCGCACGTCCAGGCGCCCGGCGCGGTGGACGGCGCGGGCAGTCGCAGGCTGATCGACAGCGATTCCCGCGAGCTGGAGAACCTGCTCTCCACCCGACTGACCGGCCGTCCGCGTTTCCACCCCAACGCGGCGCCCCTGCCGGAGGAACCGCACATCGTGGTGGTCCTCGACGGCGTCTCCCTGCCGCAGGACTCCGTCCTGGCCAACCCCGAGGGCCTGCAGGGCGTCACGGTCCTCGAGATCGTCCCCGGCGAGCTGACGGGAGCCGGCGGCGAGCTCTCCATCGTCGTACGACCCGACGCACTGCACCTGGAGTCGGGGCACGGCGTGGTCTACGAGGGGACTCCCGACGCCCTCTCCCACGAGTCCGCGGAGGCCCTCGCCCGGCAACTCGCCCCGCTGCGGATGGCCTCCGGCGGGGACGACGACGAGCCCCTCCTCGCCAACCTGGAGTTCACCGACCTGCTGAACCTCGGTGACGCGGCGTCCGTCGACACCAGGCGCACCTGGCGGCCGCGTTCGCTGGCCGAGCGGCTGCGGGTTCCGATCGGGCTCGGCGAGGACGGCCGGCCCGTGATGCTGGACCTCAAGGAGGCCGCGCAGGAGGGCATGGGGCCGCACGGCCTGTGCGTGGGCGCCACCGGTTCCGGCAAGTCGGAGCTGCTGCGCACCCTGGTGCTGGGCCTGGCCGTGACGCACTCCTCGGAGACGCTGAACTTCGTCCTCGCGGACTTCAAGGGCGGTGCGACCTTCGCCGGTATGGCGCAGATGCCGCACGTGGCGGCCGTCATCACCAACCTCGCGGACGATCTGACCCTGGTCGACCGTATGGGCGACTCCATCCGCGGCGAGCTCAACCGCCGCCAGGAGATGCTGCGCGACGCGGGCAACTACGCCAACATCCACGACTACGAGAAGGCGCGGGCCGCGGGTGCTCCCCTGCAGCCCATTCCCTCCCTGGTGCTGGTGATCGACGAGTTCAGCGAACTCCTCACCGCCAAGCCGGACTTCATCGAGATGTTCGTGCAGATCGGCCGTATCGGCCGGTCGCTCGGTGTGCATCTGCTGCTGGCGTCGCAGCGCCTGGAGGAGGGCCGCCTGCGCGGTCTGGAGACCTACCTGTCGTACCGGATCGGTCTGCGCACCTTCTCCGCGGCGGAGTCCCGGGCCGCGATCGGTGTTCCGGACGCCTACGAACTGCCGAACGTCCCGGGTTCCGGCATCCTCAAGTTCGGCACGGGCGAGATGGTGCGCTTCAAGGCGGCGTACGTCTCCGGTGTGTACCGCTCCGGCCCGCAGCGTTCGGCACTGAGCGGCGGCCCACTGCCGGTGAACCGGAGGCCGGTGCTGTTCACGGCGTCCGAAGTGCCGGTCCAGTACGTGGCGGTACCCCAGCAGCGTCCCGCGGACGACGGTCCTCAGGTCGACGACGCGCTCGCCGACACCGTGCTCGACGTGGTCGTGCGCCGACTTGAGGCACAGGGCCCGGCGGCCCACCAGGTGTGGCTGCCGCCGCTGGACAGCCCGCCGTCGCTGGACGCCCTGCTGCCCGGTCTCACGGCGGTGCAGGGCCGCGGACTCACCCAGCCGGGCTATGAGGGCGCCGGGCGTCTGGTCGTGCCGGTCGGCCTTCTGGACAAGCCGTTCGAGCAGCGCCGCGACCCGCTCTGGATCGACTTCTCCGGCGCGGCCGGCCACATGCAGATCATCGGCGGCCCGCAGTCCGGAAAGTCGACCCTCCTGCGCACCCTGATCTCCTCGTTCGCGCTGACGCACACACCACACGAAGTCCAGTTCTACGGACTCGACTTCGGTGGCGGCGGCATGGCCGCGGTGGCCGGCCTGCCGCATGTGGGAGGCGTGGCCTCACGCCTGGACCCGGAGCGGGTACGGCGCACGGTGGCCGAGGTGTTCGGCGTGCTGACCCGCCGCGAGGAGTACTTCCGCTCCGCCGGCATCCCGTCGATCGGGGACTTCCGGGCCCGACGGGCCCGGGGCGAGATCTCCGTGACGGACCAGCCGTGGGGTGACGTCTTCCTGGTCATCGACGGCTGGGGCAACTTCCGCACCGAATACGACATGTTGGAGCCGATCGTCCTCGACATCGCGGCGCGCGGCCTGGGCTACGGCATCCACGTGGTCCTCTCGGCGTCGAGGTCGATGGAGGTCCGGTCCAACCTCAAGGACCACCTGATGAACCGCCTCGAGCTGCGGCTCGGCGACCCCATGGACTCCGACATGGACCGCAAGGTCGCCGCGAACGTGCCCTCGGGGGTTCCCGGACGCGGCCAGTCCCCGCAGAAGCTGCACTTCATGGCCGCGGTGCCGCGGATCGACGGACTGAACTCCGACACGGAGCTGTCGGAGGCCACGGCGGCGCTGGCGACCGAGGTCACCCGGCACTGGCAGGCGCCCGGTGCGCCCGAGGTCCGGCTGCTGCCCCGCGAGTTCTCGGCCGCGCAACTACCTCCGGGCGACCGCCTTCCGCAGCGCGGTGTCGCCTTCGCACTAGACGAGGACAACCTCGAACCGGTCTTCGTGGACTTCGAGCAGGACCCGTTCTTCCTCGTCTTCGGCGAGAGCGAGTCGGGCAAGTCGAACCTGCTGCGGCTGTTGATCAAGCAGCTGACGGAACGGTATCCGGGTCACGAGGCCAAGCTGTTCGTCATCGACAACAGGCGCTCGCTGCTGGACGTGACCCCGGCGTCCCACCTGGCCGAGTACATCCCCATGTCCAACGCCATGGACCACCACATGGGCGCCCTGGCCGACCTGATGAAGCGCCGCTCCCCCACGGCCGACGTGACGGCGCAGCAGCTGCGGGACCGGAGCTGGTGGCAGGGACCGACCGTGTACGTCGTGATCGACGACTACGACCTGGTGTCCACGTCGAGCGGGAACCCGCTGTCCGGCCTGACCGAGCTCCTGCCGTTCGCCCGCGACGTGGGCGTGCGGTTCATCATCGCCCGTTCCACGGCCGGTGCCGGGCGGGCGTCGTACGAGGCGTTCATGCAGCGCATCAAGGAACTGGGCGCACAGGGGGTCGTCCTGGCCGGCGACCCGGGCGAAGGCGACCTCCTCGGCGGGGTTCGGGCGCGGCCGATGCCCGCGGGACGGGGCATCTTCGTGTCTCGGCGCCGGGGGAAGCCGTTGGTTCAGGTGGGGTTGGTGGCTGAGAGGGACTACTGAGGTGCCGTACGTGGTACCGGCCGGCGGGGCGCTGCCGCTTGGCGTGGGGATCTTCCTGATCCTGCCGGCTCTGGTACTCGGGGGACTCGGCACGGCCATCCAGCGGGCGCTGTGCTGACGGTTCCAGGCACGCCGGTTCCGGGACCCGGAGGCGAACGAGCCGTCGGACTCCGAGTACCGGTCGAAGCGGATCGTGGCGTTCGCCTGTGCGGCGGTCATGGTGGGTACGGCCGTGTGGTCGTTCTCGATGGCTGCTCAGGTGTGAGGAGCGATGGTGGGCCGGGTTTCAACCATGACCCTCTGCCGATACGCATCGCGGCATGACCGATACGGCAAAGGGTGGGCACCTCCCGCGCGTGCCCACCCTGTCGTGCCGATCCGCTCAGCTCACTGGAAGTAGCTGGCCGCCTTCATGTCACCGGCGCGGTAGTCACCGCCGGCGTCGGTGACCTTCTTGCCGATGCTGACGAGCGCCTGGTGAATGGCGTCGGCGTCGGCGTCCCACTCCTTCATCTTGCCGCCGAACGCGTTCGCGGCCTCGCCTTCCCAGCCCGCGGCGACGCGGACAACCGCGGCCTTCAGCGCCTGGATGTCCGATTCGAGCTTGCTGGCCTGGTTGCCGAGCTCGGTGGTGATCGCGTCGAGACCGCCGTACTTAACAGCGAGACCGTCGTAGTTGACGTTGGCCATCGTTCCTCATTCCTTCATGTGGCTTGTCGCGGGCCTGAGCGAGCCCGGCTGTGCGAGGGGGATCGCTCAGTAGCTGCTGAGCGCCGACTTCTCTCCGCCGTACTCGACATCGATGCTCTGCATGCTGGCGCGGATCGCGTCCTCGCCCGTGCTGTTGATGTTGCGGGTCTCGTTGATGTTGTCGAGGAACCACGTGAGCAGGGCGCCGATGTGCTTCACACGCTCGTTGATCTCGACCTGCTTGGAGTTGAAGGCCGCGGCGCCGATGCCCTGCCAGTGCACCTCCATCGTGTCCAGGGTGCCCTGGAGGCTACTCAGCGTGCCTCGCATCGACTCGTACCGCTCGACCATTTCCTTTTCGAGCAGGATGACTTCGCTGTTACTGAGCTTCTGTCCCTCTGCCACGGCTGGACTTCCCTTCATGGAATTCAGTGTTGTTACGGGGTTGCTTGCGGGGCCGCGGCGGAGCGACGCCTCACCTGAGGCGGAGCGCAGCTGCGGGGAACCGTCAGGGGGTTCGCCTCTTGCGTGCCAGGGCGAAGGCTCCGCCGCCGATCACCACAACTAGGGCGGCGCCAAGGATTACGTACAACTGGGTTTTGTCATCAGATGAGTTCGAGCTGGATCCTGCCGCCGAGGTCGCGTCGCCTGAAGTATCCTTCGGCGCTTGTGACGCGGCTGAGGCGGAAGCAGAGGAAGAGGGAGGGGAGGAGACTCCGGGGATGCCGGTCCCGTTCTCGTAGCTAAGAGGATCCGTGTTGGCGGGGCCCGGGTTGATGCTGCTGCTTTCCAGCACCTTGCGAGGGCGGACCAGGCCGTAGCCGAGGTAGTTGCTCGGCTCATCCTTCGGCCAGTCCCGGCCGGCCGTATCGATCAAGGAGCGGAGGACCTGGTTGGCCGTCCAGTCGGGGTGTGCGGACCAGATGAGGGCTGCGGAGGCGGAGGCGATGGCAGTTGCCATACTTGTTCCTTCTCCGTCGGAGCAGTACGCGCGAAATGTGGCGTCGCACCACGTGGGCACGTTGAGGCCAGGCGCCGCCAGATCGACATAGTTGCCGTGCTCCGAGAAGGATCCGACTGTCCCCGTCTCGTCCGCGGCAGCCACTCCGACGACATAGGGGTAGGCGGCTGGAAAGCCGATGAAGTTCTTGGATTCGGCGTCATTGCCCGTGCCGGCAAACATCAGCTTGCCCTTGGATTGGGCGTACTTGACGGCGGCCTCCTCATCGGGGTTGGTAATATCGCCGCCGAACGACATGCTCAGGATTTGGGCGTCGCTGTCAGCAGCCGCCTTGATCGCATCCGCGATCGACGGAGTCTTCTTTTTGTCGGTGCTGTTCGTCACGCCCTTGGTCAGCACCCGATAGGGAACGATTTTCGCTCCAGGGGCCAGGCCCTGCAGGCCACCTCCGGCCCCTGTACCGGCAATCAACTCCGCCATGCTGGTGCCGTGGCCCAGGTAGTCCTCGGTGGCGTTGTACGAGACCGCACGTGGCACCTCACCTTGGAGCACCTGTCCCTTCAGGGACGAGGTATCGGGATTCACACCAGTGTCCAGCACGGCAACCTTTACGCCTTTGCCAGTGCTGACCTTCCACATCCCTTCCACGTCCATCGGGTCCAAGTACCACTGCTTCGACTGGACATCGGCGGCCACTGCGTTCGGAGCCAGCCCCGAAGACACGACGGCGAACGCGCCGAGTGCCGCGCACACGGCCGACACTCGTCGTCCGGCACGTCCTGCGAAAAGCGCAGTCAATCCGCCACGTGGGCTGGTCCCTGTCATGCCTCTGTAGATCCTCGCTCGTGTTCAGTCAGTCACCGGCGGCGCGTTACGCCGCGGCGGGTCGGGCTGACGTTCGCCTTCACGGACTTCACCATTCGTGTTCCGCCGATTCCCCCTCGGGCCGGGCATGGCGTCAGTACCGCCTCCGGCCGATCCACCGCTTCTCGCAGCGGCGGCTCGCCCCCTGGGCGTACCAACAACGCCGTCAGGATTACCCCCAGCGGAGCGGCCAGTCTGGTCGGTACGAGAGCCGGTAGCAGGATTGGAGTTCGGTGCCCCGATGACTCCACGCTGTCCGATCTGGCCGGCAGTCGCGCGGGAGGCAGTGTTGCCGTCGGCGCCGACGACCGTACCGCGAGGCACCCTGGAACCTGATGGCCCTGGATTGACACTGGTGATGGGCCGTCCTCCGACGACACCATTACCGCGCGACGCCCCTGAACTCGTGCCACCGGCACGGCCACTCGTCGGTCCCGCGATCGGGCGCGCCGTACCACCGGAGACACCTCGCCCCATGGGTGACGCCCCGCCGCCTCGGATTCCCGACTGCCCCGGAGTAGTTGCGCGCCCCATGGGGCCCGTCGCGCCACGCCCGCCAGCGGTGCCACTAGGAGTCGCTGTGCGGCCCTGAGCCGAGATCGGGGCCCTGTTGTTGCCGTTCGCTCCGCCGAAGCCCGAGGGACGGCCGGTCAGCCCACTCGGAGGAGGAACCGCGCCGGGGGAGAATGGCGGGACCGGCCCTCCGTTCCCGCCGCTCGGACCAGGGCCTGTCGTCGGCATGTTGGTCGCCGGCCTCGTGGTCTCCTGAGGCGGGAGAGTTCCTACGCTGTCAATGTTTGTACCGACGTTCACATCCGGGCGGGTGGTCGGGGCGTCCACATGCCGGATCGGCGGTGTCGTGACTTCCGAACGGGGATGTGTGGTTCCTGTGCCGGAGTAATCATTCCCGACCGCCAGGGACTCACGACCGGCCCCAAGGCCCGTGCCGCCTTGCACATCACTGTGATTGAACGGGTCGCGATAGCTCGGATCCGGCTTGGGTACCCCCACATCCGGCATGGCCTCGAACGTAGGCGCCTGCTGATTCGCCAGGTATCCCTCTGACACCTCGTAGAACGAGGCCAGCCGGTTCATCTGGTTGATCGCTTCTTGGCGGTCCTTCTCGACCTTGACCGCCGCCGTGTACTCCTCGTTACCGTCGACCTGCTTGGGCGTCGGGATGTCCTCCACCGTCTTGCGGACGGCCCGGGTGTCGCGCGGCGGCATGGCGCTGCGGACCGACGCGAGGCCCGTGGCCGCTGCGGTGATCTGGGTACCGGCGGTTTCGGCGAAGGTCGCCAGCTCAAGAGCGTGCTTGACGAGGTTTTCGCCCCATGTGTGGAAGGCCGTGGCGGACTCGCCCTCCCACTCGACCCTCCCGATGTGGCTCTTCAGTTCGTTGGCGGCCTTCTCGATGGCGTCCTTGGCGTCCCACAGGGCCTTGCCCGCGGTCTCCAGGTCCTCCGGCTTCGCGGACTCGACCAGGTCGATCATGGCGTTCAGGTCGTGGCTCTCGAAGTCCGTCTTGCCGAAGACGCGAGGGACACCACCACCAAAGGGAAAGGCCCTGCTGACGAATGCCGTTCCCTGATTGATCAAGTCGATGGCGCTGAGCTGCGCGGCTGCGTCTTGCTTCTCCGCCTGGTGCGGATCCTGGTGCTTGCGCTCGTCACTCATCAGAGGCCACCCCCTGCCTGCTTGTCGCCGGAGCGCTTCTTCACGGGCTCCCCGTGCTCTGCCGCTTCCGCGGCGGCCCGCTCCCGCCGCGCTTCCTCTTCCTGCCGCCCGATCTCGGTCTGGATCTCCCAGAACCGTCGCCGCTGCTCCTCTTCGATGTCGCTGAAGTTGCCGCTCGCGCCGTTCACGGCGATCTGGAGCGCTTCGATCTGCAGGCCCAGGTTCTTGGAGAGCGCAGTCAGCCGCTCGTGGACGCGCTCGTACTGCGCGTAGAGCCCGGAAGCCTCGTCGAAGCGACCCGCGCCCTTGAACGACGCCTCTGAGAGACGGTGCGCGCCCAGCTTCTGCGCGCTGCCTTGCGAGCCTTCGAAGTTGGAGAGCGCGGCGTCCACACGCTTCTTGAACTCTCCGAGCGACTCCAGGCGGACTTTGAGAGCCTGGCGCTCCGCAGCAGGCACGATGCCTTCCTTCCCCGTTCCCCGTTTGTGAAGCAGTCGAGCGGTGCACAGGTGGTGGCCTGATCAACACACTCGACGACCACTGTAGTCATTGTGTAAATCGCGGCCAACTGAACTTTGTGTTAGGTGAGTTACGAAGTTGTCGAGACACCATCAGAGGGCCGCTCTGAAACACCCCGAAACGCCTGAAACATGGGCAAGTCACTCGCGCTTCACCCTGCTCGCTTCCTGCCAGGAACGGTCTCTATGGGGCAGATGTCGTACGGGGCGCGTTCTTTGCTATCCCAAAACGTGCCATCGCTCGAGGCCGGCGCGTGGTTGCATGGCGCCCGTCGATGCTCGCCGCGGGTCGGTCGTCGGCGGCCGCCGGGCGACGACCTCGCCGGGATACTCACGCCCCGTTAAAGTGGCGACGCACGCGCCTTGAACCACGTTGCCCATGTCCGCATAACCGGTGTTGGACTACCAGTGGGCCTCAAGGCCGAGGAGCCTCACCACACGCTTGGTGATCGGCCGCGGCCTCTGCGAGTCCGCACGCGCGTCCATTCGTGCGAGAGCCGCTTGAGCAGAGGCAACAGGCCGTGGCCGGACTTGACGCCACTCAGGTTTCCGCCGTCTCCCGGGGCCCGTACTCCGCCCGAGGCGAACCAAGTCGATCGGCGACCAGCGCCAGCCAGCCACTCGGCGAGTACGGGGCCGGCGAGTCGACCTCCATGCCCAACTCGGCGACGGCCAAGGCGTAGTCGGCCTCGTCCAGATCGAGGGCGAGCAGTTCGCGCAGTTCGCCGACGAGGCGGGCCACGAGGTGCGGGTCGGTGGTGGTGCGGTAGTCGTCGACTGCCGTGTCATGGTCGTCGAACTCGTCCGGCATGTCCTGCGAGAACCAGCCGCCGAGGAACTGTCCGAGCTCGGGGAAGCGGGCGTGCCACTCCCAGTGGGTGGCGGGGGTGGCCATGGGCGGAGGAACCTCGCCCTCCTCGACGCTGTGTTTGATGTGGTCGGCAAGGCAGTACAGCCACTGCTGAGTCTCGCCCCCGGGCAGGCCGACGTCGGGGATCGGGTAGAACTCGCGGAGGCGCAACCGGAGTCGGCCGGGCGGGTTGTCGGCGTACTCGCGCAGTTGCCGCTCGGCGACGGCCAGCGCCCACGGGCGGCTGTGCCACGTGTGGCGCAGGTATGCGGTCAGGGCCTGGCTGGGCTTGTCCGCGGTGTCGTCGGCCGACTGTCCGGCGTAGGCACGCATCACCTGGTCCAGCTCGCCGTAGCGGCGGTCGTGTTCGAGGGGGCTCAAGGGCACGGCGATCAGCCTCTACAGGTCTCTACGGGGCTATACAAAGCTCTACGGGGCTCTACAGGTAGACGGGGAAGGTGGCGTGGACGACGAACCCGTGCGGCCGCGACGCGTCCCGCTTCAGGACCACCCGCGCCGCCCGCACATCCACCGGCTCCCGCCCCGCCAACATCATCGCCTGCAACAGCACCCGGCCCACCGGCTCGGGCCGGGACGGCCAGGACGCCTCGATGGCAAGGCGGGGGCGCGTGGAACGGGCCAGCCAGCGGTGGATCACCTGCTCGTTGGAGGTGACGACCTCCTGGGTGGCCCACTGGGCGGTCTCGCGGTCGGGATAGCTGGCGCTACGGGTGCGGACCACGACTGCTGCTGCGCCGTCCATGCCGTCCGTGGTGTTCATGAGAGTCCCATCAGGTGGCGTCGAAGGACCAGAAGGTACCGAGTTCGGACTCGGACACCGCGATCAGGCCGAGATCCCAGTCGTACTGGGACAACGGGGTACAGCCGGTAGTCGCCTCGTAGAAGTCGGGGGGCGTGGCGCGGGTGGCGGTTATCGACCCCGGGTAGCCGGCGTTCGTGAAGAACGACGTCCCCTCCGGGAAGCGGGAGAGGATCACCCTGGCCTTCCGCTCGAGTTCCGGCCGGCGGGTCTCGAAGTGATTGTGGGCGCGTTCGCCGGGGACATCCAGCCAGGTGGTGGAGAGCATGACGAGCAGCCTTTCCACCGATGTCCGGGGCACCGTCCACAGGCCGGCCCGCCATGTCGCCGCGCCTTCCGGGTCGGAAGGCGGCGGGGCGAAGGGAAAGAACGGGTCCTCCAGACGTTCCTCCTCGCCTTCGTCGACGTCGATCCACCTCCAGGACCGAGGATCCGCCGCCTCCCGGCGCATGACGGCCGCTACATCGCGTTCCCAGTCCGGGTGCGTACGGGGTCCCACCAGGACGTACGAGTACCGCCCCTCGAACATGGTGAGCGCCTCGGCCCAGGCCTCGGCATCCGGCGTCGACATCGTGGCTCCCTGTGACGGTCGTGTTCTGTGCGGCAAGGCTTCAGCCTATTTGGGCATGGAGGTGACCACGGCGAAGGGCGGGGTGAGGCCGGCGTCGTATCTGAGGCGGGTGGCAACGCCGTGCGCTTCGGTCACCGGGGTCGCCTGGCCATTGACCATCCTTGAGGTGCGCCCGGTCACCGGGGCCACGGCCAGCGGGTTGTTGGGGTCGGAAGCCACCGAGCTGACCTGGAAGATCGGGCTGGACGGCTGGGGCGGGGGGCCAGTCGCCAGCCACGCGTCGATGGCACCGCTGTTCTGCCGGATGCAGGCCTGGGTGTAATTCTGGGCCGACGCCAGGTCCGTGAAGCTGGAGGCCGCCGGGATGCCGGCCTGGTCGCGCAGGCGCTGGAGAAGTTGGTCGTCGGTCTTGCCGACGTGTTTGTCGATGGTGTGGCCGCCGCCGAGGTCCTCGGCCATCGCGAGGTCGATCGTGTACTTGTACGGAATCGGGTTTTCCCCGTTAAGAAGCTTGTGCTCCTTCTTGAACTCGTTCAACGATCGGCCTGCGAAGGCCTCGGCCCTGGCCGCCTCCGCAATGAACGTGGGCGCACTCTTGAGTGCCTCGTCCAGCTCCCATTCCAGCGCGAGGAGTGTGGTGGCAGCGTCGCTGAACTTCTGCTGGTAGATCTCGACGGCCCGGTCCGCGGCCGCCCGGTCCATGTGCGTGCGGAAGGTGTACACGAGCTTGCCGAACATGAGGGTGCCTGCGAGTTGGAGCAGTTCGAGCGCGTCGAGCCCGGTCGTCAGGTCCTCCACCATCTTCTGGGCCGCCGTTTTGGCCAGGGCGGTGGTGGTCTCCCGACAGGTCTGCGCGGCCTGGGCCAGGTCGTCACAGGTCTTCTGAATGGTGTCAGCGGTGTGGTGCAGCACCTCCAGGATCGGCCTGCGCTGTGCGGGCGCCACGTTTCCCGAGGTTTTCCAACTGCGTCCGCCCTGGTGAGGCTGGGCGATCTGTCCCTGCGAGTTCCGGCTACGGCCCCATGCGGTGGTCCCCCAGATCGACTGGCAGAACGACTTCATCGCGCTCTGCCATTCGTTGTTTCCGTTCGGGTCCGTCATGTAGCTGATGGCTGAGGTGAAATCGTCACCGGCCTTGAGTGCGGTGCTCGCCGCCTCCCGCCACGCGGTGGCCATTCCCTTGAGGTCGTCATCGCGAGCGCCCGGCGTGATCTCATGGGTCTTGCCGAGATTCAGCCCGTGCTCGATGGCCGGCCGGATGACTTCGGCGAGGAAGTCCGGAATCTCTCCCATGGCCCCGGAGATCGCCCAGGAATCGGCGTCCTCGCCGGTCCCGGTCCACTTGATGTCGTTGATCTTCCCGTAGTTGGGCTGTTTGTCGATGACGACGGGAGGACTGCGGCGCGGCGCCGGGCCCTGCATACCGCGCGTGGACCAGTCCGCTGCCTGGTAGTTGTTGGCAGTCGTGGTCAGGCCCACCGCGACGCCGCCGACGCTCACCACGCTGGCGGCCCAGACCTGGACGAACTTCTCGGCTATCTGCATGTAGACCTTGGCGAAGGAGTCCGGGCCCCACCCGGTTCCTGCCGACTGGCTGTACTGGTTGAGCGCACCGACCAGCTTGGTGGCGCCCTTGTCGTAGTCGAACTGCCCGTCGCGTATGACCACTGACGAGTAGTACAGGTGTGGTGGCTGCACGTCGAAACCACCCCCGCTGTCCGGCGCCGCCGGGTTCAGCCGGTCCCGCTCCTCCTTGCGTTCGGCATCGCTTGGCCGGTCTGCCATCAGGCGGCCCCCCAGCCCCGCAGCACCGCCTGGTGCGCCGCCGCGTAGTTGACGTGCCCGGTGGTGACGTACTCGTGCAGCCACTTCTGGGCCGCCTGCAGATCCTGCGCCGAGCGGTCCCACTCGTCGAGCTTGTCGACGAAGACGTCGCGTGTCTCGCCCTCCCAGGACAGCACGACGGGTACGACGCGGTCGTAGAGGCCGTCCAGCTTGCCGTTGAGCTGCTTGAGGATGTCCTCAAGCTCCACGGCGAGGTCGTGGAGCGTGCCGAAGGTGACGGCTATGTGGTCGTCGGAAGCGGGCCCGGTCGACATGATCCCCCAGTGAATGTCGGAAACTACGTCTGTAAGCAGTGCGGATCAGAATCCGTCGAGGCTGCTCCGCGGTGCCGGTGGTTCCGTGTTCGGCGTCGACAGCCTGTCGACCTCACTGCCGACGTCCACAGAAATGGCCCGCATCTGCGCCAGCACCTCAAGATCGTCCTGGGAGAAGCCGTCGCGGCTCAGCCGTACCGCCTCCTCCAGGAGCTTCATCACCTCGCGGATGCGTACTGCGTCCTCGGCCGCCGCCTGGTGGAACTTCCGGTACGCGGTCGCCGCCGGGCCGCGCCAGTCGGCCTCGATGCGGTCGACAACCGCGTCCATGCGTTTGACCTGCTTGTCCAGGTGCTCCTGCATGTCGTCCAGGTCACCCGCGAGCTTGGTCAGATCCTGGGCCGAGACCCGGAGGTTCTTGCCGCCTCCCTGCGCCGAACCTGCTCCGGATCCGTTCACACCCATGTCGTACCTCTGCCCCCGTCGCTTCGGCATCACGAGTCCCGCACTGTTCCGACAATCGTATGATTTTCGGAACCGGCACGCCCAACTCCAGTTCTCTGGGGCCGAGATCGCGTGCGTCTACTCCGCCCCCACAACCCGTCGCGCACGCCTGCGCGCGTCCCGGATCGCCACCGCCGTGCCGCCGAGACCGGCGACGAGTACCGCCGCGCCCACGGCGACGTAGGTGGCGAGGCGGGCGTTGCGTTCGGCGGCCGTTTCGCCGATCTGGAACTTCGCCGGCGTAGGGGCTTCCGGTTTGCCGAGTCCCGCTTGGGGGTTGGGAGACTCCAGCGGTTCGTCGTCCTCCGTGAGAGCACGTACGGGGTCCACCACGCCCCAGCCGACGTAGATGTCGTGACCCCCGGTCGTGCGTTCCGCGGTCTGTTCGATCTGGGCGACGATCTGCTGTGCCGTCCAGCTCGGGTGCTTCGCCTTGATCAGCGCCGCGACACCGGCGACGTACGGCGCGGAGAAGCTCGTACCGTTGTCGGAGCAGTGTCCGCCCTTGGGGACCGTGGAGATCATGTCGACGCCGGGGGCGGCCACTCCGACGAAGTCTCCGGACTGCGAGAAGGAGGCGCGCTCGTTGTTGCGGTCCGAGGCGGCGACCGCGAGGACGCCCTTGTAGGACGCCGGGTAGGTCTTCTTGACGTTGCCGCCGAGGCCGTCGTTGCCGGCCGAGGCCACGACCACGATCTTCTCGGCCAGGGCCTCGTTGATCGCCAACTCCAGGTCGGCGCTCGGCTTCACCGCGTTCGACGTGTCCTGGGAGATGTTGATGACGCCGGCCCCGGCCCGGATGGCGTAACGGATCGCCTGGGTCAGGGTGTCCGCGGTGCCGTGCCCCTCCGCGTCGTTCTGCTGGATCGGGATGATCGTCGCGTCGGGGGCCAGGCCCACGAAGCCGGTTCCGTCGGCGGGGCGGGCCGCGATGATGCCGGCGACCTTGGTGCCATGGCCGACGGTGTCCGTGGTGCCGTTCTCCTTGCCCCGCTCGATCGGGTTGCCGTTGTCGTCCTTGAGGTTCTTCGGCAGGAGGTTGCGGCCGCTCTTCGCGTCGACCGCGTCGGTGAGCTGCGGGTTCGTCACGTCCACACCGGTGTCGATCACCGCTACCCGTACGTTCCTGCCCCTGGACTGGCTCCACAGTTCGTCCAGGAGGACCCGTTGCAGGGCCCAGGGACGGCCCGGGTACTTGCCGTTGGGGAACGTGCACTGTTCCGAGTAGGGGATGCCCGCCGCCACGGCGGGAGGCGCGAGGAGAACAGGGGCGGTCGCCAGAAGGGCCGCGGTCGCAGCGGTCATCACGCGGCGGGACGAGGGCAGGTGTCGCACGTCCGCACTCCTCAGGAGCCCTGCGGCTGGCGTGCCGCCGTGGTCGACAGGCGCGGGCCCGTGGGCAGGAACTCCGACCAGGCCGCGGGAATCGGTGCGGGGTCCACGTCCTTGTAACCCAGCCGGGTCTGGGCCTGTTCGGCCTCCTGCTGGGCCTGCTCGCGCTCCTTGGCCGTCGTACCGATGCCGGAGTCACCCGGGCCGCTGTCGGCGTTGGACTGCAGGACGTAGCGCAGACCCGTGTCGGTGACGAGGAAGACGGGTCCCGCCTTGGTCTCCTCGCCCTGGAACTGACGGTAGAGCTGGCCGGAGCCGGGCGTGACGTAGGCGCTGGAGGAGCCGGTGGGGAGCTTGGCCGGGAAGTCCGTGCCCGCCCATGTGCTCAGCGTGGTCCGGCCGGAGCCGTTCACGTCGCGCAGGACGTTGCAGACGGTGCTGCGGCTGCCGGCCGCGCCGGTGGCCTCGTTGACGGGCTCCGGGTCCTCGGTCGGCCAGACGTGCTCGGTGCCGAACGCCTTGCCCGGCTCGATCGCGCCGGGGCTCATCTCCTTGGCGTGACCGGCCTGTCCGAGGGTGGCCAGGTCCTCGCTGAACAGCAGGAGCTGGGCCACGAAGGCCGAGATGGGGGCGACCCTGCCGGGCAGCACCACGTAGTACTGATCGCTGTTGAGGTCGGACGCCTTGAGCACCATGCCGACCTTGTTGGTCGTGTCGTCCAACTGGCCGGGGGCGCCGGCCGCCGTGCCCGGCCGGCCGGAGATCTCCGGGAAGGAGATCGCGTCACCGGTGTGCAGGGTGGCGATCCACTCCTTGGAGACCTTCTGGGGCTCCCGACCGGAGCCGACGACTGCGCGCAGCAACAGCTCATCGGTCTTGTCGACGGGGTACGCCCGCCCGTTCGCGTCCACGACATAGCGGTTGCCGTCGGGGCCCTCGACGTAGAGGAGTTGACCGCCGGTGAGCTTCTCGCCCTTGCCCTCGGTCGCCTCCATGTCGCGGGAGGCCAGGACCAGCGCCGCCTTCTGGATGGACTCGCCGCCCGCACTGGGGCGTTCACAGACCACCCAGCGCTTCTCGCTGCCCGCCACGGACGCAGAGGGAAGGCGGTCGGGTGCGTACGGGATGCCGATGGTCACACCATGCGGGATCTTGCCGTTGTCGAGGACGGACTCGGCGACGGTCACGACCTCGCCCTTGCCCTCGTTGAGGAGCAGTTTCGCGGACGCCATGTTGAGAACCGGGTGCAGCTGGACCTGCTTGCCGGTTTTCAGGACGACGTACCGGGTGGTCGAGTCGCTGGCGATGATCACCTTGGCGTTGGGAGTGTTCCAGCCCTTGGGTGCGGTGGGCTTGAACATGCCCCACGCCCCGAAGACGGCAAGGACGATCACGCCTACGATGATGCCGGGAAGTACCGACCGCAGCGGGCGGGGCGCCCCCTCCTCCGAGCCGTCGGGCGACGACTGCAGGAAGGCCGCGAGCATGCGGCGCTTCGCGAAGGTGTAGGCATTGAGCTGGTCGCGCCTGGATGCCATCTGTGCCTGTCTCTCCCCGTGTTCACTTGGGCCGCGCTCGCCGGGGTGACCTGGTCCCCCGCCTCCGATGTCAGACCGGGCCCCTACTATGCCTGGTATCCGTGGGGACTTGTGGAGCGGGTAGGGTGCTCGGGCCTTCAAATGCCTTGTGCGGTGCTGAAATACCAGTGAGTTGTGAGCAAAACGGGGGGATGGAGTGATGGCTTCCGGAACGCGTGCCCGGTCCCGTGACCGATCGCGGTCACGGGACTCCTCGGCGCCCCGGCAGACCGGGGCAACACCCCGGCGGACACCGGCGCAGCGGTCGGCCTCGCCGGGCGCGCTCCACCTCAGGGTGCGTTCGGGGCAGGGCGGGGCATTCCGGTTGCAACGCGTCGTTCTGCTGGAGATCGCACTCGCCGTCCTGCTCGTCGGATGGGTGATCGGGCCCGTCGCCCTGGCTGTCGCCGCTGTCGTCGCCGTGTGTCTGGTGCTCCTCTCCTTCCTGCGTCGCCGCGGCCGTTCGCTGCCCGAATGGCTCGCCACCGCAAGGGCGTTGCGGGCGCGTCAGCGCCGGGCGGAGAGCACGCCGATACCGGCGGGCACGGAACCGGGGCTCGCGCCGGCCGTGGAGTGCGACCCGACCCTGCGCACGAGCACGTACGCCGGCCGGGACCGCCGGTCCGTCGGCGTCATCGGGGACGGCACGTTCGTCACCGCCGTCCTCCAGGTGGAGGCCGACGTCACCGCCCTGCGGGCCGAGCGCAACCGGCAGCCGCTGCCGATCTCGCTGGTGTACGACGCGCTGGACGTCGACGACGTCCGGCTCGAGTCGGCGCAGGTCGTGCTGCACACCCAGCCCGCGCCCGCGCTGCATCTGCCCCAGCAGTCGGTGGCCGTCGCCAACTACGCGCCCCTGCAGGAACAGACGGGGGCGCCTGCCGTACGCATCACATGGATCGCCTTGAAGCTCGACCCGGAGCTGTGCCCGGAGGCGGTGGAAGCGCGCGGCGGTGGTCTCCTCGGGGCCCAGAAGTGTGTCGTGCGCGCCGCCGATCACCTGGCGAGCCGGCTGACCGGGGCCGGGTTCCGTGCCACCCTCCTCGACGAGGAGGAGCTGACCTCCGCCATCGCCACCTCGGCCTGCGCCAACCCGCTGGTGACGGCGGAGGCCGGGCGGACGGAGACGCGGGAGCGGCGGACCGAGGAGTCCGGGCGGAGCTGGCGCTGCGACAACCGCAGGCACACCACGTACTGGATCCGCCGGTGGCCGTCGCTGGGCGGTGAGCGGGCGCCTTCGCTGCCGCAGTTGGTCGCCCTGGTCACGGCCGTCCCGGCGCTCGCCACCACCTTCAGTCTCACGCTCAACCGCGGGGAGCGGCAGGAGGTGTCGGTCACCGGCCACCTGCGGGTGACCGGGCGCAGCGACGAGGAACTCGTGGCTGCCAGGCAGGCGTTGCAGGGCGCGGCCCGGCACACCGGCACCGGTCTCGCCCGCCTCGACCGGGAACAGGTGCCCGGCATGCTCGCCACTCTGCCCCTCGGAGGTGTCCGGTGACGGCGATGACCACCCGCGCGGCACAGCCGCCCACCGGTCGCGGCGAGCCGCAGCCCTCCGCCCCGCAGCGGGCACGCGATCTGCTGCGCAGCGGCTTCGGACTGATCGGCCCGCGCCACGCCCGGCACTCCCTGCCGGTGGACCAGCTGGACGCGCTCACGCTTCCCATCGGGGACGACGGCGTCGTCATCGGCGTCGACGCCGACGGCCGGCCCGCCGTACTGGGGTTGAACCGGCCGACGGCGTACGACGTCGTCCTCATCGGCGGTCTGTGGACCGCCCAGGTCATCGCGCTCAGAGCGGCCGCGACGGGAGCCCGGGTCGCCGTGGAGACGGGGCGCCCGCAGGCCTGGATGCAGATGGTGCACGCCATGGGCGGCGGGCAGAACGGCCTGGCGGTGTACGAGGTCGGGCGGGTACCCCCGCAGGGCACCTCGGCCGGTACGCCGGTGCTGGTGGTGCGGGACTGCGGTATGCGTCCGCCGCGCGGCCGGGTGGTCTCCGGCCCCTGGCAGGCGGTGCTGACCCTGCTGCCGTATCTCAGCCCCGTGGCCCCGCGGCTGCTCAGACAGGCGCGGCTCGTCGGTGTGCAGCGCATCTCGCCGGACGAGGCCGCGGAGCTGGGCCGCGCGATGGCGCTGCCCCGGGCCGAGACGGACTCGCTGCCCGGCCTGGCGGACGGGCTCACGCTCTGGTGCACCGACCGCGACCGGCAGTATGTGTTGACCCAGCCCACCGACGCCGAGATCGGATTGTTGGGTATGCCTCGAAGGATGGACTGAATCAGCCGTCACCTGAAGCGAATTGACCATTCGGCGGCGATTGTTCCGCTTTGCCGTACACAAGCACACCCGCTTTCGGGCGGTTTGACTGCCCGGTGTGGCGCCGAGCACGGCACTTCGGGGACGGTTGTGACACTGGCGGCGGGCCCTGCCGGATGGACGGGCCTGCCGAGTTGGGGCGCGTGGTGATTAGGCTGGTACCGGGCGCGATGCCAGAACCCGTGGACCGGGCGTCCGCGCCCCAGGGGGAGCCGGTGAATCGGACGACCTCGAACGACCAAGGCCGACAAGTAATGGTCGCCCCGGCACGGCATGAGGGTGCTCGACCACACCAGGAGGAATTGTGAGCAGCGATCGGGACGGGATCCGCGGGGGCTGGGCCACACCCGACGATGACCAGCCCGACGCGGAGTCCTCCATCGAGATGACCGGCGAGTTCACCATCGACTACGCGCCGCCCGCCTGGTACACGCAGAACGCGGGCGACGGGGCCTCCGGACAGCCTGGCGCCGGCACCGGCGGTGGCGCCCCGAGTGCGCCGGCGCACCAGGCACCCGCGCCGCACAGCCCCTCCCCCGTTCCGCCCCCGCCGGACAACTCCTTCCCGGGACCCGCTCCGACGCCTCCGCCCGCCCCGCACCCGATGGGGGAGCCGACGGCCCCGCCCGGGCCGTACGCGGAGAGTGGCTTCGAGCTGCAGCGACCGCAGGCTCAGCCGGGTGCGCAGACGCCGTGGGCTCCGGCCGCTCCCGACGCGCACGTCGCACCGCCCGCGGCCCCGGTCGCACCCCCGGTGACCCCCGCGCCCCCCGTCACCCCGGCGCCGCCCGTGGCCCCGGCCCAGCCCGCGCCTGTCTCCCCGCCTCCTTTCGGCGAGGACGAGTCCGGGAACGGTGATCTGGAGAGCGGCGCCACCATGCGTTTCTCCGCCGCTTCCCTGAAGCAGGAGATCGCGGAGCTCGCCGCCGCGGCCGAGGCGGCCGGCACCGACACGGGGTCCGGGTCCGGGCAGGCCGGCCAGAAGCCCGCCGACGAGAAGGACGGCGAGGCCGCGGCCGAGGGAACCTCCGCGGACGCCTCCGTCTCGTCCGGTGACGCCGACAGCGACGCCGAGGGCGACAGCGACGGTACGCCCGCGGACTCGACCGGCGTCGGCGGCGATGCCGGCCCGGGCGACAGCGCGGACGCCTCCGTCGACTCCGCCCCCCAGGACGCGGAGAGCGGCGACGACACGGAGGCTGCGGCCTCCGGATCCGAGAGCCCCTCTGCGGCGGACGGTGAGACAGCGACCGCCTCGGCGCAGGACGCCGCCGCCGACGCCGCCGACCAGCCCGGAGCGGAGGCCGCCGCGCAGGCCGCACAGGCCGCCGGCTGGGCTCCCCCGCCGGCGCCGCAGAGCGGGGTGCCGCCGCTGCCGCCGTCGTACCAGCCCGCCGCGCCGACCACCGCGCCGCAGTGGCCCGCACAACCGCAGCCGGATCCCTCGGCGCCCGCACAGGGGCCGGCCGCTCCGGCCCAGCAGCCGCCCTTCCAGCCGCAGGCGCCGCAGCCCGCGCCGACCGGCTGGAACCAGCCCGCGCCGACACCGCCGGGCCCGGACACCCCTCCGTCCCAGCCCCAGCCCGGCTACGGCTTCCCGCAACCCCCCGCCCCCAACGCGCAGGGTGGCTACGGCTTCCCTCACCCCGGCACCCCCACCGCACCGGCGGCACCGAACACCCAGCAGCCCCCGGCCCCGCAACCGGGTGGCTACGGCTTCCCACAGCCCCCGGCACCCAACGCCCAAGGCGGCTACGGCTTCCCGCAACCCCCCGCACCCAACGCGCACAACGCGCAGGGTGGCTACGGCTTCCCGCACCCCGGCACCCCCACCGCACCGGCACCGAACACCCAGCAGCCCCCGGCCCCGCAACCGGGTGGCTACGGCTTCCCACAACCTCCGGCACCCAACGCCCAAGGCGGCTACGGCTTCCCGCAGCCCCCGGCACAGCAGGGCGGGCCCGCGCAACCGCACCCCGGCGCTCCGCAGCCCCAGCCCGACGGCCGGCCCCCGCACGGCGGCCCGCAGGCGCCGCAGTTCGCCCAGCACCCCCACCAGCCGCAGCCCCAGCCGGCCGTCGACCCCCGCACCGGTGCCGCCTGGCCGCAAGCCGTGCAGCACGACCAGCGGGAGCCCGCCAACCCCGGTGCCGCCCCGCTCGGTTACACCGCGGCCGTGGAGCTGTCCTCCGACCGCCTGCTCAACAGCAAGAAGCAGAAGGCGAAGAGCAGCCGACCGGTGGCCGGCGGCAAGTTCAAGCTCGGCGGGAAGAAGGAAGAGGCAGAGCGCCAGCGGAAGTTGGAGCTCATCCGCACCCCGGTGCTCTCCTGCTACCGGATCGCCGTCATCAGCCTCAAGGGCGGCGTCGGCAAGACGACCACGACCACCGCGCTCGGCTCCACACTCGCCACCGAGCGACAGGACAAGATCCTCGCGATCGACGCCAACCCGGACGCCGGCACGCTCGGCCGCCGGGTCCGCCGCGAGACCGGGGCCACCATCCGTGACCTCGTCCAGGCGATCCCGTACCTCAACTCGTACATGGACATCCGGCGCTTCACCTCCCAGGCGCCGTCCGGCCTGGAGATCATCGCCAACGACGTCGACCCGGCGGTGTCGACCACGTTCAACGACGAGGACTACCGGCGCGCGATCGACGTGCTGGGCAACCAGTACCCGGTGATCCTCACCGACTCCGGCACCGGTCTGCTCTACAGCGCCATGCGCGGTGTGCTCGACCTCGCCGACCAGCTGATCATCATCTCGACGCCGTCCGTGGACGGTGCCAGCAGCGCCAGCACGACGCTGGACTGGCTGTCCGCGCACGGGTACGCGGACCTCGTGTCGCGGTCCATCACCGTCATCTCGGGTGTCCGCGAGACCGGCAAGATGATCAAGGTCGAGGACATCGTCAGCCACTTCGAGACGCGTTGCCGCGGCGTGATCGTCGTGCCCTTCGACGAGCATCTCGCCGCCGGTGCCGAGGTCGACCTCGACATGATGCGGCCCAAGGTGCGCGAGGCGTACTTCAACCTCGCGGCGATGGTCGCCGAGGACTTCGTACGCCACCAGCAGATGCACGGCCTGTGGACGGCCAACGGCAACCCGCCCCCGGTGGCGGCACCGCCGATGCCCGGCCAGCAGCAGATGCCGGGGCAGCCGTATCCCGGCCAGGCTCCCGGACAGCCGGGTCCGTACCCGCAGCAGCCGCAGCCCGGCCAGCAGTACCCGGGCCAGCCCTACCCCCAGCCCGGTCAGCCGCCCGCCCAGCCCGGGCAGCCGTACCCGCACCCCGGGGCTCAGCCCTATCCCGCGCAGCCGGGTCAGCCCTACCCCGGTCACCCGCAGCAGGACGGGCAGGCTCCGCCTCCTCCCCCGCCGCAGCAGTAGGAGCACACGAACAGGCGGCCGGTGCCACAGGGCACCGGCCGCCTGTTCGTCGTCGCGCAGGCCTTACCCGGCGGGAGTCGCTGCGGCGATCAGCTCCCGGCACCGCTTGACGTCCTCGGCCATCTGCACCAGCAGTGCGTCCAGCGTGTCGAACTTCGCCTGACCGCGGACGAAGGAGAGGAAGTCCACGGCGACGTGCAGGCCGTACAGGTCGAGGCCGACGCGGTCGATGGCGTACGCCTCCACCGTGCGCTCGGTGCCGTCGAACTGCGGGTTGGTGCCGACGGAGATCGCGGCCGGCATCGCCTCGCCCTGGGTGTGCAGCCAGCCGGCGTAGACGCCGTCGGCGGGGATGGCGGTGTGGGGCAGCGTCTCCACGTTCGCGGTGGGGAAGCCGAGCTCCCGTCCCCGCTGAGCCCCGCGGACGACCACGCCCTCCACGCGGTGCGGACGGCCCAGGATCTCGGCCGCGCCCTCGACGTCGCCCCCGGCGACCAGGCGCCGGGTCAGGGTGGAGGAGAACGGCTCGCCGCCGCCCGCCGTGCCGGACACGTACAGGTCTACGACCTCGACCTCGAAGTCGTAGACCTTGCCCTGCTCGGCGAGGAGTTCCACGTTCCCGGCGGCCTTGTGGCCGAAGCGGAAGTTGGGGCCCTCGACGACCGCCCTGGCGTGCAGCTTGTCGATCAGGACCTTGACGACGAAGTCGGCCGGGGACAGCTTCGAGAACTCCGTGGTGAAGGGGAGGATCAGGAGCGCGTCCACGCCCAGCTCGGCCATCAGTTCGGCACGACGGTGGTACGGGGCGAGCAGCGGCGGGTGGCTGCCGGGGCGCACGACCTCGCTGGGGTGCGGGTCGAAGGTGACGACCACGGCGGGAACGCCCAGCTCACGGGCGCGCTCCACGGCGTGCCGGATGATCAGCTGGTGCCCGCGGTGGACCCCGTCGTAGGAACCGATGGTGACGACGCTGCGCCCCCAGTCCTCGGGGATGTCCTCCAAGCCACGCCAGCGCTGCACTGTGACTGCTCCTCGTCGCAAACTCGTCGAACCCGCGTCCGTGGTGGTCCTCACGCGGGTCTGTCTCACTCGGTCTGTCTCACGCAGGTCTAAGGGTGCCATGCCGGGTGCTTCCTGCCCGCATCGGCATGGGCGCTGTGACCCGGCGCACGTGTACCCGCCGGTGGGGTACCGGTCAGGCGGACACGCGTACGCCCGCCAGGTTCTCGATCATCCGCCGCGCGCTCGGCCCCACCACGGCCGCCCACTCCTGAGGGGTCTCGGTCAGCCAGCCGGTCACCAGCGCGGCGAATCCGGGGATGTGCCGTGCGAGGTCGACGAGGCCGCGGTCGAAGCGGGTCGCGCCGTCCGGGGTGCGCACCAGGAGGAGACCGGCACGGTGGACGAGGTCGCGAACGCCGCCGGGGTCCTCGACGGGCTCGGAAGCGGTGCGCTCGACCGCCGCGTGCAGCACCGCGATCAGGACGGACGGGTCGTGTTCCTCGGCGAGGAGGACCTCGAGGAGTTCCTGGCGCAGGGGGCGGGATACGGGGGTGCCGGGTGCGGCGAGGACGGCCGCGAGGGCGGCCCGCACCTGCTCCGGGCCGCCGTCGAGCAACCCGGTCACCAGGGGGAGCAGGACCGCCCGGGCGGCGGGGCCGTGGTCAAGCCGCCGGTCCACGTACGCCGCCACGTCCACCGCCGTCTCCGGGCGAAGCTCCACCGCCTCCCGGACGAGTGCGGCCACCCTGCGGGCCGGTGCGGGCGTGGTGACGTCGGCGAGCGTGCGCAGCGTCGCCCCGGCGTCCGGGCCGCGCAACCGGGCCCGGAAGGCGTCGAGGACCGGGTCCGGGTGGGTCGCGAGGGCGGGCACCAGCGCGCTCGGCGGCAACTGCGGGTCGTCGGCCGCGAAGAGCGCGAGCGCCTGCGGGAGATGCCGGGCGCGGGTGGCCGGGTCCCGTACCAGCAGTGCGAGCGCACCGCCGTGCAGAGCGCGGTCGGCGGGGCGGACCAGCAGGGCGAGGGCGGCGTAGCGCAGCAGTTCGCGGTCGGCCTCGGTGCCCACCTGCGGGGCGGCGCGCAGTCCGTACGTGACCGCCGCGGCCCGCCGCGTCGGCCGCTCGTCGCGCGCCCACCGGTCCACGGCCCGGCACACGGCCGACGGCTCGTCCTCCGCCAGTACGGCGAGCAGTTCGTCGGCCCTGCCGTGCGCGCTGTCGACGAGCACCTCGGTCAGATCGTCCAGGGCCCGGCCCCGGTGCGTGTGCAGCAGCGCCTGCGCGGCCTTCGCCACGGTCGCGTGCGGGGTGGCGGGCAGCGGCCGCTCGTCGTCGAACCAGCGGGCAAGGAGCGGCTGTACGGCGGTGGGGTCGGCGCCGAGCAGTCGCGCGGCGGCGTCCAGGAACCGCGGGCCGGGCTCGTGGGGCGGGCGGTCGGCGAGGACGAGCCGGCGCAGCAGGTCGAAGCGGTCGTCCTCGTCGAGCCGCAGGGCGGTCCAGAAGTCGGGGCCGAACTCGGCGGGCAGCGGGTGCTCCTCGTGCCGCCAGGCCACCATCCGGTCGGTGAGCAGCCGCAGGACTACGCAGTACGGCGTCGCGTCGGGCACGCGCCGCAGGACCTCGGCGAGGAGGCGCGCGGCCCACCAGGAGTGCGGGTCGGTGTCGAGCGCGTGCACCAACTCCTCCAGGCGAACGGCGAGTTGACGGGGACCTTGCTGGCGGGCGAGGAGTAGCAGGGCTTGGACGACGGGGCCGATGCGGTGGTGCGGCACGGGCGCCGGGTGGTCGCCGTACGGGTGGGTGCGGCGACGGTGGACCAGGGCGTGCAGCGCCTCGTCGAGGTCGAGGTGCGTGCCCTGGAGCCAGTCGGCGAGTTCCTCGTGCGCGAAGCGGTAGCCGCCGCCCGCGGGGACCAGGAGGCCTTCGGTGAGCACGGCTGACGCCCAGCCGGTGCCGCCGCCGAGGCGCGCGGGTGCCAGACCCCACGGGAACACCGTCTCGAACGACTCCCGGTCCAGCTCGCCCTGCCCGGGGCCGAGGCTGCGCCGGGCGGCCTCGTGGACCTGGCCGGAGACCCTCGCCGCGAGTCGGCGGACGGCGGTGCCGCGGAGGCCGGCCTGGGCGGCCAGGCGTACGGCGACGCGCAGGCACATCAGGTCGAGGTACGCGGACAGGACGTCGTGTCGGTCCAGGCGGGATTCGGGGGCGTCGGGGGCGTCCGGACGGGCCGCACGGATCTCGGCCAGGAGGCGGAGGGTGAGGGGGTGGCCGGCATCGGCAGCCGCCAGGACGCCCTCGGGGACGCGGTACCGCGCGCGTGCCCGGCGGGCCTCGTCCTGGTGCAGGTCGCCGAGACGGACGCACGGGGGGATCCGTGCCGGACGTTCCTCGGCTCCGCCGCCGGTCGGCCGGTGCAGCAGCTCCGCCGGGAACCGCACGCCCTCCCAGTACTCCTCCCGACACGCCACCACCATCCGCGCCCCCGTCTCCCCCAGCCACTCCGCGGTCCTCTCGGTCCACTCGGCGAGGCGGTGGGCCAGGACCGGCGGCATCTCCTCGGGACCGTCGAGAAGCAGCAGAAGAGGTCGCCCGGCGGCACGGGCGAGGTCCGCGAGCCGCTCGGGGGAGATGTCCCCGAGGCCGGTCGGCCCGCTGTCCGTGCCGCCCCGGCGAGGACCTCGCTCACCGCTCACGGCGCCGCCGTCTCCCCCACCGCAGCCCCGGTCGGCGCTCGCGGCGTCACCGTCGTGCCGACCACGGCCCCACTCTGCGCGTCCGCTGCCGCCGTCCCGCGCGCCCGCCGCCTCCTCGCAGACCTCCGAGCGGCCCCGCTGCACGCCTGCGACACCGCACTCGTCTTCTCCGTCACTACCGGCCGTCGCCTGGTCCGACGCCGAGACGATGCGGGCCGCGCGGACCAGCGCCCGCCGCGCCGCGTCCGCGACCGACCCGTCGTCGTCCCTGAGATCGGCGCCCCGCAGCCACAGGGTGGGCGCCGGATGCGCACCGTGGTGGCGCCGGGCTGCGAGGGCGGCGAGTTCGGTCGTGCGTCCGCTGCCGGGCGCCCCGACCAGCCCCAGCACGGCGGCCGTCCCTTCGGCGAACGCGGCGAACTCCGCTGTGACGGCGGCGCGTTCGACGGGCACCGCCCCGGCCGGCGAACCCGCGCCCGTCCCCGGCTCAGCCGCACCGGCGCCCGCCTCACCACAAGCCCCCGCCTCCGCCGGCTCCCCGGCCGCCACCGGCGGACCCCCCGCCAACACGCCCGCCGCTCCGTCCTCCCCCACCGACGTGGCCGTCAGCTCCAGCACTCCCGCGAGATTCAGGTCGGCCCCGTACGCGGGGACCGTGGCCGCGTTCACGGTGAGCAGGTCGGTCAGCGGACCGCCGTACGCGGAACGCAGTGGTACCGCGAAGCCGACGTCGCGGTGGCCGCTCTGCAGCGCGGTGCCGAGGACACCGACCACCGCTCCGGTCCCGGCGTCCAGCACCGGCCCTCCCGCCGCCCCGCCGCCCAGGCGCAGCGCGTCCTGCCCCGCGGTGCCGATCGCCAGCTCGAGGGCGTCGCCGAGGAGGTGGAAACGGTCGGTGGCGGTGTAGGTCACGGAGGTCGCGCCCAGCACCCGCGCCTCGCGCCAGCAGCCGGCCAGGACCCTCACATAGGCGCCGGACTCGATCCGGTCCCGCACGGTGATCGGCAGCGGGGCGACGCCCAGGCCCTCGGAGCGGACGAGGGCCAGGTCCAGCTCGGGCAGCGGGGTCACCGACTCGGCGGTCACGACACAGCTGCGGTCCCCGGCGGCGTGCAGAACGAGCCGGGGCAGACCGTCGACGGCCTCGTGGCTGGTGACGACGGTGCCGTGATGATCGGCCACGAAGCCCGTGCCGCGGGGGCGGCCGGCGAGGTCGTGGATGCGGACGAGGGCGTCGTCGCGCCCGGCCGTCCGCTGCCGCGACGGTTCCGCCGCACCGGGGCCCTGTCGGCCGCGCGCGTGCCGGGAACGGTTGCCTTGCTGGGTCGGCCTTGCGGTGCCAGGGGTGTCCCCCGTCCGCGAGCCCCGTCCCGCCATGGTCGAACCTCCCCGCCGTACCCAGCACGTGCCTGTCCGCGATACGCACGCACGTGCTTGATTCGACAGTAGGCATGAGGTGATCAGCGGGACAGATCGCTCGATGAACGCGCCCCCTTCCGCTCCCCCGGTTCACTCCGAGCGCCTGCTCGGACGGGTGAATGGAGGGGGGCGGCTGGATACACCCTAGGGGTGGGGGAACCGAGGGGGACCGTGGAGCGGCGGCAGCGACGACCCCGTGATCGCCGCTCCACGGGCGGATGCCCGGCCGACGTCAGCCGAACACGGCCAGACTCTTCGCCTTGCCCTTCTGTTCCTCGACGAGCGCGAGGAAGCGTCCCTCGGGGTCGTAGACGGCCACCGCGCCCCGGCCGGCGTACTCGTCGGGCATGTCGAGCCGTACGCCGTTGAGGAGCAGCCCCGCCCGCCTGGCGTCGACGTCCCAGCGCGGGAACGCGGCCGTGGCGGCGTCGGCGATCGGCATCACGGCCAGCTCCTGCTGGAGCTCGTCCAGCGTCTTCGCGGAGTCCAGCTTGTACGGTCCCACGCGCGTCCGGCGCAGTGCCGTGAGGTGGCCGCCGACGCCCAGGTCGGCGCCCAGGTCACGGGCCAGCGCCCGGATGTAGGTGCCGGACGAGCAGACCACCGAGACGACCAGGTCCAGGACGGGGGTGCCGTCCTCGGCGACGGCGTCCCGGACGTCGTACACCGCGAAGGAGGAGACCGTGACGGGCCGGGCGGGGATCTCGAAGTCCTCGCCCTCGCGTGCCCGCTTGTAGGAGCGCACACCGTCGATCTTGATGGCGCTGACCTTGGACGGCACCTGCATGATGGCACCGGTCAGCTTGGCGATCCCGGCGTCGACGGCCTCGCGGGTGACCTTCGAGGCGTCGACCGACCTCGTGATCTCGCCCTCGGCGTCGTCGGTCAGGGTCGTCTGGCCCAGGCGGATCGTGCCCAGGTACTCCTTCTCGGTGAGCGCGAGGTGCCCGAGGAGCTTGGTCGCCCTCTCCACGCCGAGGACGAGGACGCCCGTCGCCATGGGGTCGAGCGTGCCGGCGTGGCCGACACGGCGGGTCCGGGCGATGCCGCGCATCTTGGCGACGACGTCGTGCGAAGTGAAGCCCGACGGCTTGTCGACGATGACAAGGCCGTCGGGCGTCCGGTTCTTCTGGGTCATTCGGCGGCGTCGTCCTCGTCCTCGTCCGGCTTGCGGTACGGGTCGGCCTCACCGGCGTACTTGGCGCCGGCGGAGACCTCACGCACCTTCTCGTCGGACATGCGCGCCTTGTCGAGGAGGTCCTCGATGGTCTTGGCGGTGTCGGGCAGGGCGTCGGCCACGAAGGTCAGCGTCGGCGTGAACTTCACGCCGGCGGCCGCTCCGACCGCGGAGCGGAGCACGCCCTTGGCGCTCTCCAGCCCGGCGGCCGCGGCCGCCCGCTCCTCGTCGTCCCCGTACACCGTGTAGAAGACGGTCGCCTCCCGCAGGTCGCCCGTGACCCGGGTGTCCGTGATGGTGACGTGCGAGCCGAGCCGCGGGTCCTTGATCCCACGCTGCAGCTTCTGGGCAACCACCTCTCGGATGAGGTCCGCCAGCCTCTTTGCCCGCGCGTTGTCGGCCACTGGTCGTCTCCCGTTCTTCCTGTTCCGCGTTCACAAAATCTAGTCGTCGTCGCCGTGGAAGCGCCGCCGCACGGACAGCAGTTCCACCTCGGGGCGCCCGGCGACCAGCCGTTCGCACCGGTCCAGCACGTCGGTCACGTGCCCCGCGTCGCCGGACACCATCGCAAGGCCGATCCCGGCCCTGCGGTGGAGGTCCATATGGTCCACCTCGGCGGCGCTCACCGCGTACTTCCGCTGGAGCTCGGCGACGATCGGGCGGACGACGGAGCGCTTCTCCTTCAGCGACCGTACGTCGCCGAGGAGGAGGTCGAAGGACAGAGTCCCCACATACATGTGTGTTGCCGGTTCACCCGCCGGTACGGGATCGATGGCCCCGCCATCCGTGTGGCAGGGACATCAGAAACCGTACAACGAACGGCCGGGGCCGATCGACGGAAATACTCTCCGTCGACCGGCCCCGGACCGGACCGTCCCGGAAACCGGGCGCTTACGCGCGCGGCTTCTCGCGCATCTCGTACGTCGCGATGACGTCGTCGACCTTGATGTCGTTGAAGTTTCCGAGGTTGATACCGCCCTCGAACCCTTCGCGGATCTCGGTGACGTCGTCCTTGAAGCGACGCAGACCGGAGATGTTGAGGCTCTCCGCGATGACCTTGCCGTCGCGGACGAGGCGCGCCTTGGTGTTGCGCTTGACCTCGCCCGAGCGGACCAGGACACCGGCGATGTTGCCCAGCTTGGACGACTTGAAGACCTCGCGGATCTCCGCCGTGCCGAGCTCGACCTCCTCGTACTCCGGCTTGAGCATGCCCTTGAGGGCCGCCTCGATCTCCTCGATGGCCTGGTAGATCACCGAGTAGTACCGGACGTCGACGCCCTCGCGCTCCGCCATCTGCGCCGCGCGGCCCGCAGCGCGGACGTTGAAGCCGATGACGATGGCGTCGGAGCCGGTCGCCAGGTCGATGTCCGACTCGGTGACCGCACCCACACCGCGGTGCAGGACGCGGATGTCGACCTCTTCGCCGACGTCGAGCTGGAGCAGCGAGGACTCGAGAGCCTCCACCGAACCGGACGCGTCGCCCTTGATGATGAGGTTGAGTTCCTGCACCAGACCGGCCTTGAGGGCCTCGTCCAGGTTCTCCAGGGAGAACCGGACACCCCGGCGGGCGAAGTTGGCGTTGCGCTCACGCGCCGCGCGCTTCTCGGCGATCTGACGCGCCGTGCGGTCCTCGTCGACGACCAGGAAGTTGTCGCCGGCACCGGGGACGTTGGTGAGACCCAGGACCAGGACGGGGGTCGAGGGACCCGCTTCCTCGACGTTGTTGCCGTTGTCGTCGAGCATCGCCCGGACACGGCCGTACGCGTCGCCGACAACCATCGTGTCGCCGATGCGCAGCGTGCCGCGCTGGACCAGGACCGTCGAGACGGCACCGCGGCCGCGGTCGAGGTGGGACTCGATCGCAATACCCTGCGCGTCCTGCTCCGGGTTGGCCCGCAGGTCGAGCGAGGCGTCCGCGGTGAGGACCACGGCCTCCAGCAGGCTCTCGATGTTGAGGCCCTGCTTGGCGGAGATGTCGACGAACATCGTGTCGCCGCCGTACTCCTCGGCCACCAGGCCGTACTCGGTCAGCTGACCGCGCACCTTGGTCGGGTCCGCGCCCTCGACGTCGATCTTGTTGACCGCGACGACGATCGGGACGTCGGCCGCCTTGGCGTGGTTGAGCGCCTCGACCGTCTGCGGCATGACGCCGTCGTTGGCCGCGACGACCAGGATCGCGATGTCGGTCGACTTCGCACCACGGGCACGCATGGCGGTGAACGCCTCGTGACCCGGGGTGTCGATGAAGGTGATCTTGCGCTCTTCGTCGTTGACCTGGGTGGCGACCTGGTACGCACCGATGTGCTGCGTGATACCGCCGGCCTCGCCCGCGACGACGTTCGTCTTGCGGATGGTGTCCAGCAGTCGGGTCTTACCGTGGTCGACGTGACCCATGACGGTCACGACCGGCGGACGCGGCATGAGGAATTCCTCGCCGCCCTCGTCCTCGCCGAACTCGATGTCGAAGGACTCGAGGAGCTCGCGGTCCTCCTCCTCCGGGCTGACGATCTCGAGGATGTAGTTCATCTCATCCGCGAGGAGCCTCAGCGTCTCGTCGGAGACGGACTGCGTGGCAGTGACCATCTCGCCGAGGTTCATCATCACGGCGACGAGCGACGCCGGGTTGGCGTTGATCTTCTCCGCGAAGTCGGTGAGGGACGCACCGCGCGACAGGCGGACGGACTGTCCGTTGCCGCGAGGCAGCATCACGCCGCCGACCGACGGGGCCTGCATGGCCTCGTACTCCTGGCGCCTCTGCCGCTTCGACTTGCGACCGCGACGCGCGGGACCGCCGGGACGACCGAAGGCGCCCTGTGTGCCACCACGGCCACCCGGACCACCGGGACGACCGCCGAAGCCGGGACGACCGCCGCCGCCACCACCGGGACCACCGGGACGACCGGCGAAACCGCCACCGCCACCGGGACCACCGGGACGGCCTGCGAAACCGCCGCCACCGCCACCGGGACCGGCCGGACGACCGGCGAAGCCGCCGCCACCCGGACGACCGCCGCCGCCACCGGGACGACCGCCGCCACCGGGACCGCGGCCGCCGGGGCCACCGCCGCCGGGACGCGGGCCCGCGGCGGGACGCTGAGGCATCATGCCGGGGTTCGGACGGGCGCCGCCGGGGCCGCCGCCGGGACGGGGACCGCCGCCCTGCGGGCGGGGCATGCCGCCGGGGCTGGGACGCGCGCCGCCCGGAGCCTGCGGACGGGGACCGCCCGAGGCACCCTGGGGACGCGGGCCGCCCTGGCCCTGGCCCTGCGGACGCGGAGCGCCGCCGGGGGCACCGGGGCCGCCGGGACGCGGGGCACCGCCCGGACGGGGCGCCTGCGGGCGCGCCATACCGGTGGAGCCGCCGGAGGTGAAGGGGTTGTTGCCCGGACGGGGACCGGCCGGACGGGCACCGGGACGCGCGGACTGGCCGCCCGGACGCGGGGCGCCGGGACGGTCACCGCGGTCGCCGCGGTCACCACGACCCTGGCCGCCCTGGCCGGGGCCGGCCGGACGAGCGCCCGGACGGGCGGACTGGCCGGCCGGACGCGGGGCGCCCGGACGGGGGCCGGAGCCGCCGGAGGAGGCAGCCGGCGCGGCCGGCGCGGCGGGAGCCGACGGGGGTGCCGTGAACTCGGGCGTCGTCGGAGCCGGGGACGCCGGGGCGGGCCTCGGCGCGGGCTTCGGGCCCGGAGTGGGACGGGGGCCGGGAGCGGCCGGCGCGGCGGGAGCCGCGGGCTTCTCGGCGGCCGGCTTGGGGGCCGGCGGGCGCGGGGCTGCCGGACGGGCGGCCTGCGCGGGAGAGGGGGCTGCCGGCCTGGCCGGTGCAGCCTTGCGTGCGGAAGCGGGCTTGCCGCCTCCGTTGCCCTGCTGGAGGGCGTCAGTCAGCTTGCGTACGACGGGCGCCTCGATCGTCGAGGAAGCCGAACGAACAAATTCACCGAGTTCTTGGAGCTTGGCCATGACGACCTTGCTCTCCACCCCGAACTCCTTGGCGAGTTCGTATACCCGGACCTTAGCCACTTCGCTCCTTTTAGGTCCGGGTTGCGGCCGGACCGTCGCTACTTCATGGGCGTACTCATCGCGTGCTCATCGAGTGCTCATCGCAATCTCGACCTACTTCCAACTCGCGGGGTACCAGGGCCGCGCGGGGGTTCCGCACGACGCGTCTTACTGTGTTGCCTGCTCGACGTAGAGGCGCAACGCCTTGGTGTCGAGCGCTCCCGGGGCGCGCAACGCCCTTGGGAACATCCGACGGCGTACCGCCAGGTCGAGACAGACCAGGGCGGGATGCACGTAAGCACCCCGGCCGGGCAGCGTACCGCGATCATCGGGGACGCATTCGCCCTCGACCGCCACGATCCGCAGCAAGTCCTTCTTGGCCGCTCGCTCCCGGCACCCCACACAGGTGCGCTCAGGGCATGCGCGGGCTCGCGTCCGGCCAGACACTCTTAAGTCTACCTCCCCGCACCGACCTCACCCCTTCGGGGCAAGAATCGAACAGCTGTTGCGCACCAAACTGTCGTGATCTAAGCGACCTGCGGCTTGGATCTATTCCTCGGGCTGCTCGGTGTCCGGACGGATGTCGATCCGCCAGCCGGTGAGACGGGCCGCGAGGCGGGCGTTCTGCCCCTCCTTGCCGATCGCCAGGGACAGCTGGTAGTCCGGCACCGTCACCCGGGCGGACCGGGCGGCCATGTCCACGACCTCGACCTTGGAGACCCGGGCCGGGGACAGCGCGTTCGCCACCATCTCGGCCGGGTCGTCCGACCAGTCGACGATGTCGATCTTCTCACCGTTCAGCTCACCCATCACGTTGCGCACCCGGCCGCCCATGGGGCCGATGCAGGCACCCTTGGCGTTCAGGCCCGAACGGGTGGAGCGGACGGCGATCTTGGTGCGGTGGCCGGCCTCGCGGGCGATGGCGGAGATCTCGACGGACCCGTCGGCGATCTCCGGCACCTCCAGCGCGAAGAGCTTCTTCACCAGGTTGGGGTGCGTACGGGACAGGGTCACGGACGGGCCGCGGACACCCTTCGCCACCCGGACGACGTACGACCGAAGGCGCATCCCGTGCTGGTACGTCTCGCCGGGGACCTGCTCCTGCACCGGCAGGATGGCCTCCAGCTTGCCGATGTCCACGAGGACGTTCTTCGGGTCGCGGCCCTGCTGGACCACGCCGGTGACGATGTCGCCCTCACGCCCCGCGTACTCGCCCAGCGTCGCGTCGTCCTCGGCGTCCCGCAGCCGCTGCAGGATGACCTGCTTGGCGGTGGTCGCGGCGATACGGCCGAAGCCGGTCGGGGTGTCGTCGAACTCGCGGGCCTCCTGGCCCTCTTCCAGGTCCTCGGGGTCCTCCTTCGCCCACACCGTCACGTGGCCGGTCTCCCGGTTGAGCTCCACGCGCGCGTGTCGGCGGCTTCCCTCGGTGCGGTGATAGGCGATGAGGAGGGCCGACTCGATCGCCTCGACCAGCAGGTCGAAGGAGATCTCCTTCTCCCGTACCAAGCCCCGCAGGGCGCTCATGTCGATGTCCACGGCTACGCCTCCTCCTCTTCCGTCATGTCCTGCTTGTCCTTGCGGTTGAACTCGACCTGGACACGGGCCCGGTCGATGTCCTCGAAGGCGAGTCTGCGGGTGGTGGCCTTGCGGCCCTTCACACCGGGCACTTCGAGGTCGAGGCCCTCGTCGTCCACCTTCAGGATCCGGGCGACCAGTTCGTCGCCCCCGACCAGCTGGAACTTCACCAGCCGGTCGACGGCACGCACGTAGTGCCGGTGCTCCTTGAGGAGGCGCTCCGCGCCAGGGGTTCCGACCTCGAGGGTGTACTCGCCAGCCCCCATCGCGTCCGTCTCGTCGAGCTTCGCCGAGAGCGCGCGGCTCACATCGGCGATCTGGTCGAGGTCGGCGCCGGTGTCGGAGTCGACGACCACGCGCAGCACACGCTTGCGTCCGACCGAGTCCACCGCGATCTCCTCGAGATCCAGGCCCTGGGAGCTGACGAGCGGTTCCAGAAGTTCTCGCAGCCTCTCGCTCTGGGTGGTGCTCATCCGGGTGACTCCTCGGCCGCGTGTGCTGTTGTGGGAAGGTCGCGTGTCTGGTCAAAGGGTATCCGGTCCAAGGGTGTGTTGCCGTCCACCTGCGTGGGGGCGGTGCCGCTGAGTGGTGGCGGGCGGGGGCGCGGGTACCGTGATCACTGGCGGGCCGCCCTTCCCGCCCGTGTTCGTACGAGCCCCCGAGGACGTCTGCCGTGCCGTACCCCCCACCGCCGCGCACCCCCTCGGGGCCGCGCAGAAGAACCCTGCTCGCCTCGGCCGCCGGATCCGCCCTGCTGGTGGGCTGTTCCAGCGGGTCCGGGGAGTCCGACGGCGGCACCGGCGGCAGCCCGTCGGCGGCCCAGCGGGCACGCGCGCGGGCGGCGGGCGAGAGCACGGACCTGGTGGACCGCTACGACGCCGTCATCGCCGTACATCCCGCGCTGGCGGCGCGGCTGGCACCGCTGCGGGCGGAGGTCGTACGGCACGCGCGGGCGTTCGGCGCCGCCGGGCAGGCGTCTGCGCGGGCCTCGGAGGAGACACCCGGGACGTCGGGGGCCTCCCCCTCGGCGGCCCCCTCAGCCTCCCGGCCGGCGGCCGGTCCCCCGGACGTGCCCGTGGACGAGAAGGACGCCCTCGCCGAACTCGCCGCCGCCGAGCGGTCCGTGGCGGACCGGCGGGCCAAGGCGCTGCTCGGGGTGCCGGGCGAGCTGGCACGGCTGCTGGCGTCGGTGGCGGCGGCCGGTGCCGCGCACGCGTATCTGCTGACCGAAGGCGCGAGGTGAGTAACGAAGTGGCGGACGAGGAGCAGCGGCGGGAGCTGAAGGCCCTTCAGGCGGCGCTGGCCGCCGAACACGCGGCGGTGTACGGCTACGGGGTGGTCGGCGGCCGGATCGGCCAGGACCGTCGCGCGGAGGCCAAGGCGGCCTACGACGCCCATCGGGCCCGGCGGGACGCGCTGGTGCGCGAGGTGCGGGACCTGGGCGGTAGGCCGGTGGCCGCGGCGGCGGCGTACGCGCTGCCGTTCCCGGTGGTCGACTCGGCCGCGGCCGTACGGCTGGCCGGCGAGCTGGAGGACAGGGTCGCCGGGGTGTACTCCGACGTGGTGCGGGCAGCCGGGGACGAGCGGCGGGCCACGGCGGCCGGGGCGCTGCGGGAGGCGGCGGTGCGGGCGGTGCGCTGGCGCGGCGAGAGCGTAGCCTTCCCTGGGCTCGCCGAGCGGGCGGCGACGGCTTCGGCAGCGGGGTCGGCGTCGACGACGCCGGCCCCTTGACGCGTACCGGAAGGGAACGACTCGCGCATGGCTTTCGAACCGCCCCCGCGTCTGGTGAGGGCGCTCGGTGAGGCGGCACCGGACGGTGACGCCTGGTTGGAGAGACTCCCCGAGGCGGCCCGGCAGGCCGTCGCGGCGCGTGAGCTGACCGTCGAACGGGTGCAGCTGCCCGGCGGGCGCAGCAGCCTGGTCGTGCTGGTACGGCGGTCCGACGGCACACCCGCCGTGCTCAAGCTGGCCCCGCCCCGGGCCCGTCCGCAGAGTGAGCGGGCCGCGCTCGCGCACTGGGGCGGCCTGGGCGCCGTACAGCTGCTCGAATCTGGCGCGGCCGAGGGGGTGCTGCTCCTGGAGCGACTGCATCCGGACGTGTCGGTGCGGTCGCTGCCGGAGGCGAAGGCCCTGCTGGAGGCGGCGGGGACGCTGCGGCGGCTGTGGGTGGAGCCGCCCGGTGAGGACGGCGCGCACACCTTCGAGACGGTGGCCGAGCGGACCGGGCGGCAGGCCGCCGCGATGCGGGCGAGTGCCGTCGCCGACGCGGGGGTCCTGACCCTGGTGGACGCGGCGCTCGCGGCCCGCGAGGAGCTGTTGGCAGGGCCGCCGGAGCACCGGCTGCTGCACGGCACGTTCCGGCAGAGCAAGGTGCTCGCCGGTGAGCGGACGCCGTGGCTGGCCGTGGGGCCGGATCCGGTGGTCGGGGAGTGCGCGTTCGATCTGGCCCGGCTGGTCCGCGACCGGGTGGAGGACCTGATCGCCTCGCCGTCGGGGGCGGCGACGACCCGGCGACGGGTGAAGCGGCTCGCGGAGTCGCTGGACGTGGAGCAGGAGCGGCTGCGCGGATGGACGCTGTTCCGCGCGGTGGAGTCGGGAGTGCGGGCCCTGCGGGTGGGACGGCCGAGGGACGCGGAGCTGCTGCTGGAGTTCGCCGGGTGGCTTTGAGGGGTGCTCGCCCGTTGCGGACCGCGGGCGCCTCGTGACCGGTCGCGTGGCTCCCCGCGCCCCTTGGGGGCGCTTCAGGTCTTGGACATGACCGCTCTCCGGCCTCGCGACGTTCTGTCACGTCCCGAGGCCGGGGAACAGCCTGAGAGGAGTCCGTCGAGGCGGCCATACGCCTCGACAGAACTCTCTGGGAGGTTTCCTCAGGCGGTCGTGAGGCGCGCGATCGCCTCGTCGACCGTCAACTCCTCGCGCTCACCGCTGCGGCGGTCCTTCAGCTCCAGCACACCCTCGGCGGAACGCCGGCCGGCCACCAGGATCCGCGGTACGCCCATCAGCTCCGAGTCGGTGAACTTCACGCCCGGGGAGACACCGGCGCGGTCGTCCACCAGGACGCGCAGACCGGCCGCGCGCAGCTTCTCGGAGACCTCCAGCGCCAGCTCCGTCTGCAGGGCCTTGCCCGCCGCGACGACGTGCACGTCGGCCGGGGCGACCTCGGCGGGCCAGCACAGGCCCTTGTCGTCGGCGGTCTGCTCGGCGAGGGCGGCGACGGCGCGGGAGACGCCGATGCCGTAGGAGCCCATGGTCACGCGGACCGGCTTGCCGTTCTGGCCGAGGACGTCGAGCTTGAGGGCGTCGGCGTACTTGCGGCCCAGCTGGAAGATGTGGCCGATCTCGATGGCCCGGTCCAGCTTGAGGCCGGTGCCGCACTTCGGGCAGGGGTCGCCCTCCTGGACGACCACGACGTCGACGTACGCGCCGACCTCGAAGTCACGGCCCGCGACGACGTTCTTCGCGTGCGTGTGCTCCTTGTTGGCGCCCGTGATCCAGGCGGTGCCCGGCGCCACCCTCGGGTCGGCGACGTACGTGACCTTCTCCAGACCCTGCGGGCCGACGTAGCCGCGGACCAGGTCCGGGCGGCCCACGAAGTCCTCGGCGGTGACCAGTTCGACGGCGGCCGGCGCGAAGTGCGCCTCGACCTTGTCCAGGTCGACCTCGCGGTCACCGGGCACACCGACGGCGACGATCTCGCCGTCGACCTTCACCAGCAGGTTCTTGAGGGTCGCGGAGGCCGGGACGCCTAGGTGCGCGGCGAGGGTCTCGATGGTGGGGGTGTCCGGGGTGGGGATCTCCTCGAGAGCGGCCACGCCCTCGGCGTCCGCCGGCTTCAGCTCGTAGGCGATCGCCTCGGTGTTGGCCGCGAAGTCGCAGTTCGGGCAGTCCGCGAAGGTGTCCTCGCCGGCGCCGGCCGGGGCCAGGAACTCCTCCGACTTCGAGCCGCCCATCGCGCCCGCGGTGGCGGCGCAGATGCGGTAGTCGAGGCCGAGGCGCTCGAACACCTTCTGGTACGCCTGGCGGTGCAGGGCGTAGGACTGGGCCAGGCCCTCGTCCTCGGTGTCGAAGGAGTAGGAGTCCTTCATCAGGAACTCGCGGCCGCGCAGGATGCCGGCCCGCGGGCGGGCCTCGTCGCGGTACTTGTGCTGGATCTGGTAGAGGATGACCGGCAGGTCCTTGTAGGAGGACGCCTGGTCCTTCACCAGCAGGGTGAAGATCTCCTCGTGGGTCGGGCCGAGGAGGTAGTCGCCGCCCTTGCGGTCCTGGAGGCGGAACAGTTCGGGGCCGTACTCCTGCCAGCGGCCGGTCGCCTCGTAGGGCTCACGCGGCAGCAGCGCGGGGAGCAGCACCTCCTGGGCGCCGATCGCGTCCATCTCCTCGCGGACGATCCGCTCGACGTTGGCCAGGACCTTCTTGCCGAGCGGCAGCCAGCTCCACAGGCCGGCGGCGGTCCGGCGGACGTAGCCGGCGCGGACGAGCAGCTTGTGGCTGAGGACCTCGGCGTCCGCCGGGTCGTCGCGCAGCGTCTTCGCCATCAACTGGGACATGCGCTGGACCGGTGCGTTCGCCATGGTTCTCGTACTCCTGCTGCGTGAGGGTGATGGCAAGGAGGTTAGCCGGGGCGCACGGGACGGTGGAAATCGGTTAACGGCGGCGCAGCGGAAGGGGGGCGCCCATCACGGCGTACGGCTTGGGCGCGCTGGGGAACAGGACCTGGCGGGCGAGGTCCTGGTAGCCGAGGGAGTGGTAGAGGCCGCGGGCCGGGCTGTCCTGGTCGATCGCGGAGAGGATCGACCGGGGTTCGGTGGCGCCGTCGGTGATCGTGGTGATCAGGGCGCGGCCGATGCCGCGGTTCTGGTGGTGCGGGTGGACGTGCAGCTCGGTGATCACGAAGGACTCGTCGAGCCACTCCTCGCAGTGCCGTGCCCGCAGGTACGGCTCCACGACGGTGGACCACCAGTGCGCGCGGTCGTTGGGCATGCCGTAGACGAACCCGACGAGGCTGCCGCGCGAGGTCGCGCCGAAGGACCGCGCTCCCGGGTAGGTCATGTGGCGCAGCACGATCTGGCGGCGTACGGCGACCTCGTCCGGGCCCAGCCCGAAGGCGATGGCCTGGACTGCCAGGGCCTCGTCCACGTGGGCTGAAAGGTCCAGGGGGCCGATGACGAGGTCCATGCGGCGAGCCTACAGGGACGTTTTCGGCTTGCGGCCGGTCAGCTCAGAACAGGACGCTCATGAACGCGCCCACCTCTTGGAAGCCCACTCGCCGGTACGTCCTTCTCGCCGCCGTGTTGAAGTCGTTGACGTACAGACTCACCACCGGGGCCACGTCCGCGAGCGCGTAGCGCAGCACCGCCGCCATGCCGGGCGCCGCCAGGCCCCTGCCCCGGTACTCGGGGGCGACCCAGACGCCCTGGATCTGGCAGGCGCGGTCGGTCGCGGCACCGATCTCGGCCTTGAAGACGACCTTGCCGTCGGCGTCGAGGCGGGCGAAGGAGCGGCCGGAGCCCACGAGTTCGGCGACCCGGGCCTGGTACAGGAGGCCCCCGTCGCCGGCCATCGGGGAGATGCCGACCTCCTCGGTGAACATGGCCACGCAGGCGGGCATGATCGTGTCCATCTCGTCCTTGCGGATGCGACGGACGTAGGGGTCCGGGGCGACGGCGGTGGACGCGCGGTCGGTGACCATGAGGGGCTGGTGGCCGCGGACCTCGCGGGCCGGGCCCCAGCTCGGTTCCAGCAACCGCCAGAGCTGGGAGGTGGGTTCGGCGGGGCCGACGACGGAGGAGCAGCGGCGGCCGGCCCTGCGGGCCCGGTCGGCGAAGGCGCGGACGGCGCGCGGGGTGGCGCAGATCGGGACCAGGTTGGCTCCGGCGTAGCACAGGGACGTGAGCATGCCGTCCTCGTACCAGCCCCACATCTCGCCGCCGAGCCGCCACGGGTCGAGTCCGGCCATCTGGACGCGGGAGGTCACGAAGGCGTTCGCGACCGGTTCGCGGTCGAGAATGGCGAGCGCGGCGTCCAGGTCGCTCGGTTCGAGGACCCGGGAGGTGGTCTGGGTCAACACGGGCGGGGCCTCACACTGGGGTCTGCTGATCTCCGCACTGTACCTGCGGAAGCTGGGCGGCGCCGCCCTGTGTTCGGTGCCGCTCGCCTGTCGGTGACCGTCGGCCTCGGTCCCGTGTCCGGGGCTGCCGCCTGGACCCGCTTCGGCCATGAAAGGCCTCGTCCTCACACGCCGGACGGGCTGACCGGTCAGCCCGCGACCGAGACCGACGGCTCGCCCGACATCACGCCGTCCGCCTCCATCTGTTCGGCGATCTTCATGGCCTCTTCGATGAGGGTCTCGACGATCTTCGACTCGGGGACGGTCTTGATGACCTCGCCCTTGACGAAGATCTGTCCCTTGCCGTTGCCGGAGGCGACGCCGAGGTCGGCCTCGCGGGCCTCGCCGGGGCCGTTGACGACGCAGCCCATGACGGCGACGCGGAGGGGGACCTCCATGCCGGTCAGGCCCGCGGTGACCTCCTCGGCCAGCTTGTAGACGTCGACCTGGGCGCGGCCGCAGGACGGGCAGGAGACGATCTCCAGGCCGCGCTGCTTGAGGTTCAGGGACTCCAGGATCTGGTTGCCGACCTTGACCTCCTCGACCGGCGGGGCCGACAGGGAGACCCGGATCGTGTCACCGATGCCCTGGGAGAGCAGCGCGCCGAAGGCGACCGCCGACTTGATGGTGCCCTGGAAGGCGGGGCCGGCCTCGGTGACGCCGAGGTGGAGGGGGTAGTCGCACTGGGCGGCCAGCTGGCGGTACGCCTCGACCATCACGACCGGGTCGTTGTGCTTGACGGAGATCTTGATGTCCCGGAAGTCGTGCTCCTCGAAGAGGGACGCCTCCCACAGGGCGGACTCGGCGAGCGCCTCCGGGGTCGCCTTGCCGTACTTCTGGAGCAGGCGCCGGTCCAGCGAGCCCGCGTTCACGCCGATGCGGATCGGGGTGCCGTGGTCCTTCGCCGCCCGGGCGATCTCCTTGACCTTGTCGTCGAACTGCTTGATGTTGCCCGGGTTGACGCGCACGGCGGCGCAGCCGGCCTCGATCGCGGCGAACACGTACTTGGGCTGGAAGTGGATGTCGGCGATCACCGGGATCTGCGACTTGCGGGCGATGGTCGACAGGGCGTCCGCGTCGTCCTGCGTCGGACAGGCGACCCGCACGATCTGGCAGCCGGACGCGGTCAGCTCGGCGATCTGCTGGAGCGTGGCGCCGATGTCGGACGTACGCGTCGTGGTCATCGACTGCACCGACACGGGGGCGTCTCCGCCGACGGCCACGGACCCGACCTGGATCTGCCGGCTCTTGCGGCGCTCGGCGAGCCTGGTCGGAACGGACGGCATGCCGAGAGAAATCGCAGTCATCTGCTGTGCAACCCCAAGTCGTGGTTCAAGGCCCAGGTCCCGTCAGCGCGGGCTCCAGGCTTCGAGATTACGGCACCGGCCCGGGCGCGAGCACATCACCGCCGTAATCCCACACGATGGAGGGCGGCCCGGCGCAGAGCGTGCCGGGCCGCCTCCAACGCCGTATGACTAGGAGATTCTCACTGGGTTAACCATGCGGGCACTCAGCGAGATACTGGGCTGTGGCTCGGCGATGGGCCCCGAGCTGATGGACAGTGCCGGAGCGGTTCCGTGGCTCAGCACAGGAGTGCCCTCTCCCTTCTCACTGAGGATCTCCACGATCTTCGCCCACACCCCGTCCGCCAACCAGGTTCGCTGCCGGAACCGGACTTTCGCGGGGTCGCCGAAACGCTCCGGAAGATCACGCCACAGGATCCCTGTGCGCAGACGATGAAGCATTCCCGTGAGAGCAGCTCGTAGATCGAGCGGCGAACGGAAGTGGTGAGGCCGGTACCTGGTGCGGAGCAGCTCGTCGATACGGGCCCACAGACTGTGTGTGGGGTCGGGAGGAACAGGTGTCCCTGTGCGCTCGTGCCACTGGATGGTCAAGCACTTCGTCCCCTCGCGGTACCGAAACTCCGCGTCCGCGATGTCGACTCGCACGTTGAGGTGCTCGATCAGGCATCGCTGTTCCGACGGCAACAGAGCCTGGCTGTCCGGCACGGCTGCCCCTAGGACACCTGTGAGCCGGGCATCCCTGCGGCCTCGGGCCTCAAGCTCCGCCAGCCAGTCCCGCGCATGGGCGAGGACTCGTTCCAAAGCCCCCTTGTCAGCTTCAAGCTGCCGCAGCGCGGCTGCAACAAAACGACTGCGCTGGGCCGGGCACCGCAATCCGTCCAGTTCCTCCGCGCACTGCGCGACAAGCTGCTTCAGGGACCTCATCCGCTCGGCATGCAGGATCAGCCGCGTCTGCGTCTCGGAGGAGGCAGGCAGCATCGGCCGGGCATGGGGTGGCATGGATGCCAACAGAGCGTTGACGTGTCGTGCCGCCTGTTCCTCGACGTGATCAGCACGCAGAAAGACGCAACCGCAGGGAGCGTTTTCCTGCCATCCGGAACAGCGGTATGTCCGCACCCCGTCTTTGCTGCGGAGGCACCCGACGTAGGGCCGCTTGCACGGACCATAAATTCGCCCGGTGAGCGGATATTCCCCCAAGGGAATCCTGCGCGGCCGGGCCAGCTCTGCCAGCGCTCGCTGAAAGGCACCGATTCGGTCCGCGGTGAGGATCGGAGGCAGAGGGATCACCACGCTCTCGCCGTACAGGGGCCGTCCGGAGCCATCAAGCCTGGTGCGGTGGTCACCCCATTGCTGATCACAGCGGCGAAAGACGGCCTCTCCGAGAAACGCCGCGCTCTTCAGCCGCCGGTGGAGGTTCGCCCTGGCCCACCGCCTCCCACTGCGCGTGAGAATGCCCCGCCTGTTCAGTTCCTCGGCAAGGTCCGTGAGGGTCCGGCCACCTTCGATCACAAGGTCTGCCAGCAGCCTCACTACGGCCGCCTCAGTGGGATCGACCTCAAGAGTCGATCCAAAGGCGCCTTTCCCACTGATCCTGTAACCATAGGGGGCCGGACCGCCCGGCCAACCGCCGCCAAGTGCCTTGAGCTGCCGACCTGACTGAGTCCGGGTGACGATACGGCTGTAGTCCGCCTCTACTGCCTGTGCCAGCCGGTCGATCGTGAGCCACCTGTCGAGTCCCGGTTCCCCCAAGATCTGGTCGCAGCACTCAAGTACGCCCCCGGCATCCTCGATCTGCCAGAGGCAGCGCCAGATGGCTGCTTCGGTCCGCCCCAAACGGTCAAGGCTGGACACGACTACGACGTCGACCCGTCCTGCGGCGATTTCCGCGAGCAGCTCATTCAGTCCCGGCCTCGAAGTCGTCGAGCCTGATTCGCCGAGGTCTTCCCAGGATCCCGCGAGTCGCCATGTCGAACGCTTTTCCACGAACGTTCGTGTGGCATCGGCCTGAGCCGGAATTCCGTACCTTCTCTTCTGCTCCGCTGTCGAGACCCGCATGTACGCGGCGACGGCGAGCTTCGCGGAGCCCCTGCCCTTGTCTTCTGCGCACGGCGCAGTACCTTGCTGCATGTCAGTCCCTTCGAGACTGGCCAGACCCCAGGGTGTTGGCGCACCGCTGGGGTCACCCATGAACAGCAAGAACGTACGAAGTCCACGCCTGCTCCGTACGAATAAACCTCGCCTTTCACCCGTGTGAGCTACACGAGCGAAAGGCGAGGCGTTATCACAGCCGTGATGGAAAATGACCGATTCTCAGCTGATTTTGACTGGATTAACTACATCGGCGACGAGCACCAGCAAGGTAAAGCAGATGAAGATCCCCGCCACCACGTAGGCGACCGGCATCAGCTTCGCCACGTCGAACGGGCCGGGGTCGGGCCGCTTCAGCACCTTCGCCGTGTTGCGGCGCAGGGACTCCCACAGCGCGCCCGCGACATGGCCGCCGTCCAGGGGCAGCAGCGGGAGCATGTTGAAGAGGAAGAGCGAGAGGTTGAAGCCCGCCACCAGCATCAACGCCATGGCCAGCTGCTGGGTCGGCGGGATGTCGAGCGTGAAGATCTCACCGCCCACGCGGGCCGCGCCGACGACGCCCATCGGGGAGTCGGGTTCGCGCGGGCCGTCGCCGAAGGCCGCGTCCCACAGGGCGGGGACCTTGCCGGGGATGGCGGCGAGGGAGTCGACCGCATCGCCCACGCGGTCGCCCATCCAGGTCACCGAGTCGCCGAAGTCCTGCTTGACGATGCCGGTGGCGGCGCTGAAGCCGAGGAAGCCGGCCTTGACGTACTCGCCCTGGACGTAGGCGCCGCTGGAGTCCTTCTTCGCGACCAGGTTGGTGGCGATCTTCGCCTCCAGGGTCAGCTCCTGGCCCTTGCGGTCGACGACGATCGGCACCTCCTTGCCCGCGCTGACCCGGATCAGGTCGGAGAGCTTGTTCCAGTCGTCGGTCCGCACTCCGGCGAAGGCGACGATCTTGTCGCCGGCCTTCATCCCCGCGGCCGCGGCCGGGGAGGCGGGGTCGGACTTCTCACAGGTGTCGCGGTTCTCGCTCTGGGAGATCACGCACGGGGAGACCGAGGAGACGGTGGTGGTCTGCTGCGAGATGCCGAAGCCCATGAGGACGGTGAGGAACAGCGCCACCGCCAGGACCAGGTTCGCGAACGGGCCCGCGAACATCACGATGACCCGTTTCCAGGGCTTGCGGGTGTAGAAGAGGCGGTTCTCGTCGCCGGGGCGGAGTTCCTCGAAGGCGGCCGAGCGGGCGTCCTCGATCATGCCGCGCCAGGGTGAGGTGGAGCGGGCCTCCAGGCGGCCGTCCGGGCCGGGCGGGAACATGCCGATCATGCGGATGTAGCCGCCGAACGGGATGGCCTTGATGCCGTACTCGGTCTCGCCCTTCTTACGGGAGAAGATCGTCGGGCCGAAGCCCACCATGTACTGCGGCACGCGGATGCCGAAGAGCTTGGCGAAGGACAGGTGCCCCAGCTCGTGCCACGCGATCGAGACCAGCAGGCCCAGGGCGAAGAGCACTATGCCGAGGATGAACATCAGGGTCGTCATGCACGGGCCTCCGCCGTCTGTGCCGTCAGTTCCCGGGCCCGGGTCCGCGCCCAGGTCTCCGCTTCGAGGACGTCCGCGACGGTGAGTGAGGTTCCCGCGCGCGGGGTGCCGTGCTCCTGCACCACCCGCGTCACGGTCTCCATGATCCCGTTGAACGGCAGTGCGCCGGCCCGGAAGGCCTCCACGCACTCCTCGTTGGCGGCATTGAACACCGCCGGGGCCGTGCCCGCGAGCCGCCCCACGTGGCAGGCGAGGCCGACCGACGGGAAGGCGTCGTGGTCGAGCGGGAAGAACTCCCAGGTCGACGCCTTGCTCCAGTCGAAGGCGGGCGCCGCGTCGGGGACGCGTTCGGGCCAGCCCAGGCCGATGGCGATCGGCCCGCGCATGTCGGGGGGCGTCGCCTGCGCGATCGTGGATCCGTCCGTGAACTCAACCATCGAGTGGACATACGACTGCGGATGCACGACCACCTCAATGCGGTCGAAGGGAATGTCGTAGAGGAGGTGCGCCTCGATGACCTCCAGGCCCTTGTTGACGAGGGTCGCGGAGTTGATCGTGATGACCGGGCCCATGGCCCAGGTGGGGTGCGCGAGCGCGTCCTCGACGCTGACGTGCGCCAGCTCGGCCTTGGTGCGGCCGCGGAAGGGGCCGCCGGACGCGGTGACGACGAGCTTGCGTACGTCGGCCCGCTTGCCGGAGGCCAGCGCCTGGAACAGCGCGGCGTGCTCGGAGTCGACCGGGATGATCTGCCCGGGCTCGGCGAGCGCCTTGACCAGCGGGCCGCCCACGATGAGCGACTCCTTGTTGGCGAGCGCGAGGGTGCGGCCCGCCTCCAGGGCGGCGAGGGTCGGGGCGAGGCCGATGGAACCGGTGATGCCGTTGAGGACGGTGTGGCAGTCGGAGGCGGCGACCTGGGTGGCCGCGTCGGGGCCGGCCAGGATCTCCGGGAGCGGCTCCGTGGTGCCGTACTGGGCGGCGAGGGCTTCGCGCAGCGCCGGGACGGCGTCCTCGCGGGCGACCGCGACGGTTTTCGCCCGGAGGCGGTGCGCCTGCTCGGCGAGGAGGGCGACCCGTCCGCCGTTGGCGGAGAGGGCGGTGACCCGGAAGCGGTCGGGGTTGCGCAGGACGAGGTCGATGGCCTGGGTACCGATCGAGCCGGTGGAGCCGAGGATCACCACGTCCTTCGGTCCGTCGCCCGCGACCGGGTCGTAGACGAGGTGCGGGTCGGCCAGGGCGCGGGTCGCGGGCCCTGTCGTCCGCCCGGTGGGCGGGTCCTGCGCGAGCCGCGGAGCGGCTGACGTCTCCAGCAGGTGCGTGCTCTCGCTCCCGGCGGGCCGGGCCCTGACCGCACCGGAGGTGCTGGGGTCGGGACCCGGCGCGGCGAGAGTGCGTGCGTGGCGTCGCGGGGCGGACGGGACTGCCGACCCGTGCCCTGAGGGGACTGGACTGTCGCTCATCCCTCCATTGTGGCCGCATCAAGGTGGTGTGAGGACAGCGCGTCCCCCTCATGGGGGGCTCACAGGTCGGCGGACGCGCGGCCCGCCGACCTGTGGCGCCGTCAGCGGATCGGCCGGTGCAGGTTCTCCTTCTCGCTGGGGCCGGGGGTGGCGTCCGCGATCCACGGGCCGTCGCCCGACGGGTCGACGATGCCCTCCTCCAGCCATGCGTACGTGCCCGAGAGCACGCCCTTGACGACCTTGCGGTCGAGGTCGTCGGTGTTGTTCCAGAGCCGGCCGAAGAGTTCCTCGACGCGGATGCGGGACTGGCGGCAGAAGGTGTCGGCCAGTTGGTAGGCCTCGCGGCCGTGGTCCTCGGTGCCGCGCAGCAGCTCGGCGCGTACGCAGGCCGCGCTCATCGCGAACAGTTCGGCGCCGATGTCGACGATCCGGCCCAGGAAGCCCTGCTTGGTCTCCATCCGGCCCTGCCAGCGGGACATGGCGTAGAAGGTGGAGCGGGCCAGTTTGCGGGCGGTGCGTTCGACGTAGCGCAGGTGTCCCGAGAGGTCGACCTCGCGCTTGAACTCGCTGTAGGTGCCGGGGAGCTGGCCCGGGCCCGCGACCAGTTTCGGCAGCCACCTGGCGTAGAAGGCGCCGGCCTGGGCGCCCGCCTTCGCCTTGTCCGAGAGGGACTTCTCGGGGTCGATGAGATCGCCTGCGACCGAGAGGTGGGCGTCGACCGCCTCACGGGCGATCAGCAGGTGCATGATCTCGGTCGAGCCCTCGAAGATGCGGTTGATACGGAGGTCGCGCAGGACCTGTTCGGCGGGGACCGCGCGTTCGCCGCGGGCCTTGAGTGAGGCGGCCGTCTCGAAGCCGCGGCCGCCGCGGATCTGGACCAGCTCGTCGGCCATGAGCCAGGCCATCTCGGAGGCGTAGAGCTTGGCCAGCGCCCCCTCGATGCGGATGTCGTTGCGGTCCTCGTCGGCCATCTGGCTCGACAGGTCCAGGACGGCCTCCAGGGCGAAGGTGGTCGCCGCGATGAAGGAGATCTTCGATCCGACCGCCTCGTGGTGGGCGATCGGCTTGCCCCACTGCTCGCGGGCCGCCGACCACTCCCGGGCGATCTTCAGGCACCACTTGCCGGCGGCCACGCAGGAGGCGGGCAGGGACAGCCGCCCGGTGTTCAGGGTCGTGAGCGCGATCTTCAGGCCGGCGCCCTCGGGGCCGATGCGGTTGGCGGCGGGGACCCGGACCTGGTGGAAGCGGGTGACGCCGTTCTCGATGCCGCGCAGGCCCAGGAAGGCGTTGCGGTTCTCGACCGTGATGCCCGGCGAGTTGGTCTCCACGACGAAGGCGGTGATGCCGCCCTTGTGGCCCTCGCTCTTCGGCACCCGGGCCATCACGACCAGCAGGTCGGCCACGACGCCGTTGGTGGTCCACAGTTTCACCCCGTCGAGGACGTACTCGTCCCCGTCGGGCACCGCGCTGGTGGCCAGCCGGGCCGGGTCCGAGCCGACGTCCGGCTCGGTGAGCAGGAAGGCGCTGATGTCGGTGCGGGCGCAGCGCGGCAGGAAGGTCTCCTTCTGCTCCGCTGTGCCGAACAGCTTCAGGGGCTGCGGTACGCCGATCGACTGGTGCGCCGAGAGCAGCACCCCGATCGCCGGGCTGGCCGAGCCCGCCAGGGACAGCGCCTTGTTGTAGTACACCTGGGTGAGGCCGAGGCCTCCGTACTTGGTGTCGATCTTCATGCCGAAGGCGCCGAGCTCCTTGAGGCCGTCCACGACCTCGTCGGGGATCCTGGCCTCCCGCTCGATCAGGGCGCCGTCCACCTTCGTCTCGACGAAGTCGCGCAGTTTGGCGAGGAACTCCTCGCCGCGCTGGGCGTGCTCGTCGGAGGGGAGGGGGTGGGGGTGGATGAGGTCGAGCCGGAAGCGGCCGAGGAACAGCTCCTTGGCGAAGCTTGGCTTGCGCCAGTCCTGCTCCCGGGCTGCCTCCGCCACCTGACGTGCTTCACGCTCGGTGACGGTGGGTTGGGTGGGTGGTGCGGACATGAGGCTCACCTCGCCGCGAATCGGGATCTTGGGGCCGTTTGGTTACTGACGGGTGCTACCCGATCGTATGTACCCGATCCGGGCCGCACCCACCACCCCTCGTGCGGCCGTTCAGCCGATGCATGGCCTCCGCGCGGCCACGCGTGGTAGTCAGGAACCCTTCGCTCGGGCACCCGGCGCCAAGTCCTTGTCGAAGCGCTTCGACAACCTATGGACACCCACCCCCGGTGGAGCTACTGTCGAACCACCCTCACCCGCCCTAGTTCGCATCGCGCACTGTCGAAGCGCTTCACAAAGCTTGGAGAGCTGGATGGTCACCCTCGCCGAGGTCGCCCAGCACGCCGGAGTCTCGGCGAGCACGGTGAGCTATGTCCTCAGCGGCAAGCGGTCCATCTCCGGGGCCACCCGGCAGCGGGTGGAGCAGAGCATCCGCGAGCTGGGCTACCACCCGAACGCGGGTGCCCGCGCCCTGGCCAGCAGCAAGTCGAACATCATCGCGCTGATGATCCCGCTGCGCACCGACATGTACGTGCCGGTGATGATGGAGATCGCCATCGCGGTGGCCACCACGGCCCGCACCCACGGCTACGACGTGCTGCTGCTCACCGGCGAGGAGGGTCCCGACGCGGTGCGCCGGGTGACCGGCAGCGGACTCGCCGACGCGATGATCGTGATGGACGTCGAACTCGACGACGAACGGCTGCCGTTCCTGCGCGGCACCCACCAGCCGTCGGTCCTGATCGGACTGCCCGCCGACACCTCCGGGCTGACCTGCGTCGACCTCGACTTCAAGGCGACGGGCGCGCTGTGCGTCGAGCACCTGGCGACCCTCGGTCACCGCGACATCGCTGTCATCGGCGAGGCCCCGGCCGTCTACGAGCGTCACACCGGCTTCGCCGAGCGCACCCTCGACGGACTGCGCTCCCGCGCCCAGGAGTTGGGCGTCCGAACGCTGCACCGGCCGTGCGAGGGCGGGTACGACGCGATGGCCGTGACCCTCGCCCGCGTGCTCGACGAGCGACCGGGCACCACCGGGTTCGTCGTACAGAACGAGTCGGCGGTGGAGCCGCTGCTCGCCCTGCTGCGCCAGCAGGGGCGGGCCGTGCCCGAGGACGTGTCGGTGGTCGCGATCTGCCCCGACCAGGTCGCCGTCCAGGCCTCGGTGCGGCTGACGTCGGTCGCCATCCCCGCCCAGGAGATGGGCCGGCACGCCGTGGAGCGTCTGGTGGCCAAGCTCGACGGCCACGGAACCGACGAAGTCGTGCTGATCACGCCCGAGTTGACGGAACGGGCGAGCACCGGGCCCGCGCCGGCCGTCGCTTCCTGACCCGCCTCCCCTCCCCGCACGCCGCCCCCGTCAGGGCACCGCCATGTCTGCACTCCTTCAAGGAGCACCCGTGAACCAGCCTGCCGAAACCCAGCCACAGGTCAGCCTCGCGCAGTCGTCACCCACCGTCGGCACCTTCCGTGAGCGGGACGGCGCGCTGGAGTGGAGCGGCCGCCAGGAGACCGTCCGCATCGAGCCGTGGGGGCCGGACGCGGTCCGGGTCCGTGCCCGGCTGGGCGGGCCGGTCCTGGACGGGCTGCCGGGCGCGCTGCTGGACGAGCCGCCCGCCACCGAGTCCACCGTCAAGATCGAGGACGGGCGGGGTGTGCTGACCGTCGGCTCGCTGACCGTGCAGGTGGACGCCGAGGGCCTGATCCGCTTCCTGCGCACGGAGGACGGCACGGAGGTGCTGGCCGAGGACCGCGCCCACTTCTGGTGGCCGGGCCCGCGCCTCTACACCGCCGTCGGCAACGGCTACCACCGCCTGGAGCAGCGGTTCGCCGCCTACGACGACGAGAAGCTGTACGGCCTCGGTCAGCACCAGCACGGCCGGCTGGACCAGAAGGGCCTGGTCCTGGACCTGGTCCAGCGCAACGCCGAGGTGGGCATCCCGGTCCTCACCTCCAGCCGCGGCTACACCCTGCTGTGGAACAACCCGGCGATCGGCCGGGTGGAGCTGGCAGGCAACGGCACCCGCTGGGTGGCGGACTCGGCCCGGCAGCTCGACTACTGGATCACCGCGGCCGCTCCGGCCGACGCCCAGCGCCACTACAGCGCGGTCACCGGCCGGACGCCGATGCTGCCCGAGTGGGCGGCGGGCTTCTGGCAGTGCAAGCTGCGCTACCGCACCCAGGACGAACTCCTCGGCGTGGCACGGGAGTACAAGCGCCGCGGTCTGCCCGTCACCGCGATCGTGTGCGACTTCTTCCACTGGACGCACCTGGGGGACTGGAAGTTCGACCCGAAGGAGTGGCCCGACCCGGCTGCGATGGTGCGCGAGCTGGACGAGCTCGGCATCAAGCTGGTCGTGTCCGTGTGGCCGTCGGTGTCCCCGCTCTCCGAGAACCACCAGCTGATGGAGCAGCGCGGCCACTTCATCGGCACCCAGTACGGCCCGATGGCCCACGCCGACTGGCCGGACAAGGAGGTCGCCTCCACCGTCCAGGTCGCCTTCTACGACGCCACCAACCCCGAGGCCCGCGAGTTCGTCTGGTCGCGTGTGAAGAAGAACTACCTGGAGCCGTACGGCATCACGGCGTTCTGGCTGGACGCCTGCGAGCCGGAGCTGAAGCCCGGTTTCCAGGAGAACCTGCGCTACTGGACCGGCCCCGGCCTGGAGGTCGGCAACAGCTACCCGGCCGAGAACTCCCGGACCTTCTACGAAGGCCTGCGCGCGTCGGGCGAGGACGAGGTCATCACGCTCAACCGCTCGGCCTGGGCGGGCAGCCAGCGCTACGGCGCCGCCCTGTGGTCCGGTGACATCGGCACCGACTTCCCGACCCTGCGCCGGCAGATCGCGGCCGGCCTCAACACCTCCCTGTCCGGCATCCCGTGGTGGAACACCGACATCGGCGGCTTCCACGGCGGCGACCCGGACGACCCCGCGTACCGCGAGGTGATGGTCCGCTGGTTCCAGTTCGGCGCCCTCTCCCCGGTGATGCGCCTGCACGGCTTCCGCGACCCGGGCATGCCGCTGGGCCCGGACATGACCGGCGGCCCCAACGAGGTGTGGTCGTACGGCGAGGAGGCCGGCGCGATCCTGGAGCGGTACCTGCGGCTGCGCGAGCGGCTGAAGCCGTACGTGCTGAAGGTGATGCGCGAGGCCCACGAGGAGGGCCTGCCGGTCATGCGCCCGCTGTTCCTGGAGTTCCCCGAGGACCAGGCGGCCTGGTCGGTCGACGACGCCTACCTCTTCGGCGGGGACCTGCTGGTCGCCCCGGTGCTCACGGCGGGCGCCACGGCCCGTACGACGTACCTTCCGGCGGGCGCGGCCTGGACGGACGCGTGGACGGGTGAGACGTACGAGGGCGGCACGGCCGTGACGGTCGACGCCCCGCTGGACCGCATCCCGCTGTTCCTGCGGGACGGGGCGAGCCTTCCGATCGCCGAGTAGCGCCCCCCCCGGCCGGGGGGCGGTGGTCTCGTCAACTTCCTTGTTCTGCACACTTGTTGACGAAACCTCCGCCCCCGGCGAAAGGAACCCCGCCTCGTGTCCTCCACTCCCCTCCCGCTGACCCTGGCCAATCTGCTGTTGCGGCCCGCGCTTGGTTCCCGGCGCGACCCGGACCGGGTCTTCGACCGGATCGCCGCCAAGGCCGGGCAGGGGGACGGGGAGGAGTGGTTCGTCGACGGTTTCAGGCCGCTGCTGCGGGAGTGGGCGTCCGACGAGGGCCTGTCGCCGGTCGGCTGGCAGTCCGCGCGGGCCCACGTCCGCAGGCATCTCACCAACCGGGCCCGGATCCGGCGGCTGCTCGCCGAGCACCCGGCGATCGCGCGGGAGCCCGTCGAGAGGCCGGTGTTCGTGGTGGGTCTGCCGCGTACCGCCACCACGCTCACCCACAGCGTGCTGTCCCTCTCCGACGAACACCGCTGCCCCCGGCTGTGGGAGCTGCTCGCGCCCGGCCTCGCCCCCTCGCCCCGGGAGCGGCGGAAGGCGATCACGTCCGCGCGCCGGACGCTGGACGGCACCTATCTGCTCTCCCCGCGCTTCCGTGACATCCACCCCATGACCGCCGAGGGCCCCGAGGAGTGCACCTTCCTCCTGCCGCACGCCCTGGTGCCGCTGTCCCAGGCCCGGCTGCCGGAGTACCACGCCCGGCAGTTCGAGCGGGACTTCGTGCCTGACTACCGGCACCTCAAGGAGTGCTTCCAGGTGCTCCAGTACGGCCGCCCGCGCCGCCGCTGGATCCTGAAGTCCCCCATGCACACCGGGAACCTCGACGCCCTCCTCGAGGTGTTCCCGGACGCCACCCTCGTGTGGACCCACCGTGACCCGGTGACCGCCGTGGCCTCGTTCTGCAGCCTGGTCGAGTGCGGTATGGCCCTCTCGCGCCGCACGGTCGACCTGCACGCCCTGGGCGCCACCTGGCTCGACCTGCTGAGCCGCTCGGTGCGACGCGGGCTCGCGGCCCGGGCGGACGTTCCCCGCGAGGCACTGGTGGACGTGCCGTACTCCTGGCTCGGCTCCGACCCGGCCACCGGTGCCCCGAAGCTCTACGAGGCCGTCGGCGCCCGCTGGACCGACGCCGACGCCGCCCGGCTCCCAGAGGTCGCCACCCGGCTCAAGGGCAGCCGGCCGCACCGCTACGACCTGGCCCGCTACGGCCTGACCCGGGCCGGGGTCGAGTCGGCCTTCGCCGACTACAACACGCTGCGGGCCGAGGTCGACCGCGCCTGACGGCACGGCCGGCCCCGGCCCGGGCGAGGCCGTCAGCTGCTGCTGACGGTCAGGTTGTTGGTGGTGAAGTTCAGGCCGCCGGACGACGAGGTGACCTCGTAGCCGAACTGGACGTCACCGATGGTCTCGTTGCCCATCCAGCCCTTGGTGTCCTTGATCCACCTGAGGATCGGCAGGATGTTGACGGTGCCGGAGCTGGAGTCGGAGGTCCGCAGGAACGAGAAGACCTCGTTGGCTCCGTTGCTGCCCTTGTAGACGGTCCAGGTGTGGCCGCCGAGGGTCACGTTGCCCTGCGAGGTGCCGAGCGGGCCCACGGCCCCGTTGTAGTTGACCCAGAGCATGATCTCGTAGTCGTAGTCGGTGTCCCAGATGTCGTACGACGTGTTGTACGCGCCGGACGAGGGGACCGTGACGTTGTAGCTGCTGGTGAGCGAGCCGAGAGAGGTGATCGTCTTGTTGATCACCTTCTTGGAGTTGGGGTAGGACTTGATGCCGCCGGTGTTGGGGTGGTCGGCCCAGACACCCCAGTTGGTGCCGGAGTTGGCCCAGATGCACTGGCTGCCGGCGCCGGAGCCCCAGATGTTGTTGTAGAGGGTGTAGCCGTTGAGGCTGGTGTTGCCCCACTGGTCGCAGGAGTTCCAGACGGCGGCCTGGGCGGGGGCGGCGGCGAGACCGATGGTGGCGCCGAGTGCGAGGGCGGGGGCGAGCAGGGCCTTGCTGATCCTGCTCAGGGTGCGTGTTGCCATGGTGTCCCTTCCATGGGTGGGGGGAACTGCGGGGTTTCTCGTGGGGATCACCACGTCTCCAGGGTGAGGACGTGGTCTTCTCCGGCGACGAGGTCGAGCGGCTCGGCACCGGAGGAAGTCCTGAGTTCGACGCGGTGGCTACGGGTGGGGCGTATCACCGCGGTCGCGCTGTCCGGGCTCCAGGTGAGGTCGATCTCCGCGCCGAAGCGGGTGCGGACGCCAAGGAGCCGGCCGTGTGGGTAGGCGGTCGGGAGGGCCGGCAGCAGGACCAGGCGGTCCGGCGTCGACTGGACGAGCATCTCGATGAGCACGGCGGGCAGCGTGTGGGCGGCGTCCGCGTTGTAGACGTCACGGTGGGGGTAGTGCGCGCTCATCAGCGACGCGTGGAAGAAGTCGCCCTTGAGGACCTGGCCGAGAGCGTGCGCCACCCGGTCGCCGTCGCGCAGCCGGGCCGCGACGAGGGCGTGGTGGAGGTACCCGTGGGCGGAGTCGTTCTCCGCGCCGCGCAGTTCGAGGGCGCGGTACGCGGCCGCCGCGAGGTCCGGGGTGTCGTACGGGTTGATCTCGTCGAGCGGCCAGACGCCGTAGAGGTGACTGAGGTGACGGTGGTCGTAGGTGTCGTCGAGGCCGGGCCAGGCCCACTCGGCGAGGGCGCCGTCGGCGTTGATCCGGTGGGGCGGGAGCCGGTCGGCGAGGGCGCGCCGGTCCTCGGCCCGCTCCGGGTGGTAGTCGGCCGCGGTGCGCAGGGCGTGGCGGGCCGCCGAGAGGTCCATGGCCGCGTTGATCGCGCCCCAGCTCGCGTTCGCGGGGCGGTTCTCGGGCGAGTACGAGGGGACGACGGTGACGTGGCCGTTCGCGTCCGTACGGGTGAGGAAGTCCTCGTAGAACAGGGCGACCTGGGCGAGCGCGTGAGCGGTGCGGGGGTCGCGTTCGCCGCGGGTCTCGTCGTGGTCGACGAGCGGCTTGAGCAGCCAGTCGGCGCCCGCGGTCCACAGGTGCAGCGGGTACTCGCGGCTGAAGTGGTAGGTCAGTCCGGACTCGCCGTCGCTGTGCGGCGGGGCGACCACGCCCCGGGCGCCGAAGATCGCGCGGGCGTTGTCCGCCCAGTCGTCGAGCTGTCCGTGGATCAGCGCGGCGAGTGCCTCGGTGACCTCGGGGAGCGCCGCGGCCGCGGCGGACGCGGTCTGGAGGTTGAGGTTGGCGTCGTTGGTGAAGGCTCCCGCCCAGGCCGTGTTCCAGTCGCCGGTCCACAGGCCGGTGAGCCGGGGCGGGAGCATGCCGGCGGCGGACAGCAGGTGGTAGCGGCCCGCCGCGAAGAGGCGTTCCAGGCAGGCCGGGCTGTCGGGCCGGGTGAGCAGATCCGAGCCGGGCAGCGCGCGTTCGGCCGCGTCCGCCGCCAGGTCGAGCGTCACGCGCTCGTACGCCGTGCGGTGCTGTGCGATGTGCCGGTCCAGGAGGCGGGCGTAGGGATCCTCGCCGTCCGGGAGCAGGTCGCCCAGGGCGCGGGCCAGGGCGAGCGCGTCCGGCTCGTCGGCGTGCCGTATCACCCGCGTCAGCAGCAGGACGGACTCCGCGCCCGTGACCCGCAGACCCGGGGGCGTGAGCGTCGTCCGACCGCCGTCGACCACGACCAGCGTCACCCCGGTGTACGCGCGGTCGCTGCCGGGGTAGCGGGCGCGCAGGGTGAGCAGGGCGCCCTCGGGGGTGAGGACGCTGCCATGGCCCACGGCGAGGTCGTGGGGCGCGCCCGGGAGGCGGTGGTCGAGGCAGATGTGCAGGTCGGATGCCTCGACCTGCTGGACGACGACGTCGTCGGCACGGGAGACGAAGACCTGGCTGCGCCAGCCCTCGCACCGCGCCGCGACGACACCGGTGGTGAAGTCGACGGTACGGCGGTACCCGCGCGGCTCGTCCGGCGTCATCCGGCGCAGTCGTGTCTGGAAGGCGGGGTGGAAGGGCTGGACCCACTGGAGGTCGCGTCCGTCGGTGAAGGACTCGGCGGCGTCCGGCTGTCCGGCGAGCAACCGGTCCTGCAGGCGCGGCAGTTCGGCGGCGAGCTCGGGCGGGCGGGCCCGTTCGCCGCCGTTGGGGCGGACCAGGGTGTGGTGGTTCACGACGACCCGCTCGTCGTCCGGGTCGCCGAACACCATGGCGCCGTGACGGCCGTTGCCGCTCAGGAAGGCGTCCTCCCAGCGGGCGGCCGGCCGCGGCTCCCATGTGCCGTGGGCAGGACCGGTGGTCATGGCTGGAGCACCGCCACTCCGTAGCGGCCGAGGGTGAGCTCGTCCTGGACGGTCGCGCCGGTCAGCAGGTCCCGGCTGACGCCCGGCACCTCGACCGTCACCGCGTCGCGTCCGTGGTTGAGGACGAACAGCAGCTCGCCCCGGCGGACGGCCTCGACCCGGTCCGGCAGCCCTTCGAGGACCGGGCGCGCCCCGGCGCCGGCGGCGATCCGGGCGAGCAGGTCGCGCATCGCGTCCGGCTCGGGCAGCGTCGAGAGGTACCAGGCGCCGCCCTTGTGGAGCACGGCCGGCAGCCCGTCGAGCTCCCCTCCCTTGTACGCGGCCTCGACCTCGGCGCCCTCGTCCGGGTCGATCTCCTCCGACCACAGGGTGCCGCGGAACCCTCCGCACTCGACTTGCTCGCCCGCGTCCAGCGGCCACCACTCGTGCAGGACGCGGATGCCGAACAGGTCGCGCAGCCGAGCGTCCATGCCGCCGGCCCGTACCCGGTCGTCCTGGTCGGCGACGCCGGTCAGGAAGCCGGACACGAGGGTGCCGCCGCCGCGGACGTACCCGAGGAGGTTGTCGATCGCCGCGTCGGTGAGGGCGTACAGCTGGGGGACGACGACGAGTTTGTAGGCGCTCAGGTCGTGCTCGGGGTGGGCGAAGTCGGTGGTGTGGTGGGCCTCCCACAGGCCGCGGTGCCAGGCACGCAGGACGGCGGGGTAGTCGACCTCGTGGGAGAGCCGGCCGTCCTGGGCTCCGGCCCACCAGGCGTGCCAGTCGTGCAGGATCGCGATGTCGTTGGGCGTGTGGCTGCCGGTCACCTCGGGGCCGATCCGCGCGAGTTCGGCACCGAGCTGCCGCACCTCCTGGTACGTCCGGCCCTCCTCCCCCGCGTGGCTGACCATGCCGGAGTGGAACTTCTCGGCGCCCTGCCGGGACTGCCGCCACTGGAAGTAGCAGACGGCGTCGGCCCCGCGAGCCACGGCCTGGAGGGACCAGAGGCGGTTGAGGCCGCGCGGCTTGGGGTGGTTGACGCCCCGCCAGTTGACCGGGCCCGCCGCCTGTTCCATCAGCATCCAGGGACCGCGTGCCTGGGAGCGGGTCATGTCCTGGACCAGGGCGCCGTTCTGGGCGCCGAGGGGGTCGCGCGGGTCGGGATAGAGGTCGACCGAGACGACGTCCTCCTCCTCGGCCCAGCGCCACGCGTCCTGGCCGGCCCACAGCGGCATGAAGTTGGTGGTCACGGGGATGTGCGGGGTGGCCCGGCGGACGATGTCACGCTCGGCGGCGTAGCACTCCAGGAGCATGTCGGAGGTGAACCGTTTGAAGTCCAGTACCTGGCTCGGGTTCTTCAGGTAGTGGGGTTGGCGGGGGGTGTGGATCTCCGCCCACTCGCCGTAGCCCTGGCTCCAGAAGGCGGTGCCCCAGGCCTCGTTGAGGTCGTCGAGGGTGCCGTACCTGTCCTGGAGCCAGCCGCGGAAGCGGGCGGCGGCCTCGTCGCTCCAGTCGTAGGTGCAGTACTCGTTGTTGATGTGCCACATCGTGAGGGCCGGGTGGGCGCCGTAGCGGGCGGCGAGGTCCTCGGTGATGGCGGCGGCGTGACGGCGGTAGGTGGCGCTGGAGTGCGAGAAGTGCTGCCGGCCGCCCCACCACTCGGTGCGGCCGTCCTCGGTGACGGGCAGGGTGTCGGGGTGCAGGTGCCCCATCCAGGGCGGTGGGGAGGACGTGGGGGTGGCGAGGACGACACCGATGCCGTTCTCGTGCATCAGGTCCATCAGCCGGTCCAGCCAGCCGAAGTCCCGCTCCCCCGGGCGGGGTTCGAGCCTGGCCCAGGAGAAGACGCCGAGGGTGACGGAGTTGACACCGGCGGCCTTCATCAGCCGGACGTCCTCGGGCCAGGTCTCCTCGGGCCACTGCTCGGGGTTGTAGTCCCCGCCGTAGAGGATGCGGCCGTCGGTCGCGGCGCTCAGGTCGGGCATCAGACGGGCTCCCCGTACTGCACGCCACGGCCGTTGGTGGCGATGTAGACCCGGCCGTGGATGCGGGGGTCGCCGGTGATGGCCGCACCGATCCAGCCCCACTGGTGCTGGTCGTCGTTGATCCGCGTCCAGGTCTTCGCCTCGTCGTCGGAGCGGTACACGGCCGTGATGGCCTCGGTGGAGCCGACCATGAAGAGTGCCGGGTAGGAGGCGCCCTCGGCGGCCTTGCCGAAGCCGAGGGTGTACGAGGCCCGGCAGCTGCCGACCTTGGTGAAGGTCGCGCCGCCGTCGGTGGAGCGGTAGAGGCCGTTCCACTTCAGGCTGAGCCACAGGTCGCCGGAGCGGCCGGGGGCCGCTGCGAGCCGGAACTCGGTGTCGCCCGAGTTCAGGCCGGTGGCCCGGGCGGTGAAGGTCAGACCGCCGTCGGTGCTGGCGTGGAGAGTGCCGGTGGCGGTGTCGAAGGCGTAGAAGCGCTTCGGGTCGACCGGGTCCGCGACCGGGGCGGCGCCCTTCGGGCAGGAGGTGACCTCGGTCCAGGTGGCGCCGTTGTCCGCCGAGCGGTGGGCCGGGTACGTGGTGCCGTCCCAGTGCACGAAGGACCACAGCAGCACGCTGCCGTCGGCGTTGGTGGCGATCGGCCCCGGCGCGTCCTTGGCGATGGCGGGCTGCGCCTTGAAGGGCGCCCAGGTCTTACCGCCGTCGTTCGAGTAGGCGCCGTTGCCGTTCTCGCCCCACCCGGCCCGCACGACGTACGAGGGCTTGGCCGCGGCCAGCGAGAGTCCCGTCGACGAGCCGAACACCGGGTTGGACGCCATGCCGCGTGAGGGGGAGGCGGTGAGCCGCTCGTGGTACATCACGCCGATGTCGCCGGAGCCGCTGATCAGGTGTGCCTCGCCGGTCGGGGGCGAGAGCAGCTGGCGGGCGGACGCCTCCTCCAGGCCGCGGATCTGCGGGGCCCAGCGCCTCAGGTCGCGGGTGCCGTAGAGGGTCGCGCCGGTGCCGTAGACGACGTGCCGGGAGTCGTACGGGTCGACGGCGAGGGCCTGGATCCACCAGCCGAACTTGGGCTTGTCGGCGCCGAACGTGAGGAAGGGGGTCTCGGAGACGTCGAGGACCGCCTTGTCCTTCAGGGACTTCCAGGTGCGGCCGCCGTCGGTGGTCCGGTAGAGGGTGTCGACGAGCGACCAGCGGTTGTTGGTGGAGACGACGACGGTTCCGGGACGGCGGGCGTCGACGGCACACCCGCCGTAGCCGAAGGAGTCGGTGCCCCCGTCGTCGGTCGCCCCGCCGGGCTTCACGGGGGTGACCTCGGTCCACTTCCCGTCCGTCGTCCGCAGCTTGTGCACGCTGCCGTCGGACTGGCCGTTGGGGCCGGGCGCGTTGGCGTACGTCACGTACAGCTCGCGCGTGTGCCGGTCGTAGGCGGCCCGGACCGGGACCTTGGCGGCGGTGCCCCCGGGCTGCCCGGGGACGGCCTTCCAGGTGGCGCCGTCGGCGGTTGTGTAGAGGTTCGCGGAGGTGCCGTCGGAGTCGCCCCAGCCGGCGTAGACGCGGCGGCCCGCCGCGACGAGGAGGGTGATGCCCTGGCCGGTGGCGCTGGGCGTGGCCGGGAAGGTCACGGCCTGCCAGGTGGCGCCCCGGTCGGTCGACTTGAGCAGTCCGTCGTGCCGGGTGCCGAGCCACAGGGTGTCGCTGTCCCGCGGGTCGACGAGCAGCCGCTCCCCGCAGCCGCGCCCGTCCTCGTTGGCGCCGAGCTTCACGGTGAGGTCGGTGCGCTTCCAGGTGGCCCCGCGGTCCTCGGACCGCAGCACGGCTCCGTTGCCGGCCCAGGACTGCGCGTACGTGCCGAGGGAGAGGTACAGCCGGTTCGGATGGGCCGGGTCGACGGCCATGGCCTCCACACCGAGCAGGTTCCAGTCGTCCCAGCCGATGTGGTCGGTCAGCGGGACCCACCGGTCGGTCCGGTCGTCCCAGCGGTAGGCACCGCCGATGTCGGTACGGGCGTAGGCGAGGCCGCTGACCGAGGGGTGGAAGAGGACACCGGTGACGAATCCGGTGCCGCCCTGGACGGCGTTGCGCCAGCGGTAGGCGGGGGTGGCGGCGGCTTCGGCACCGTACGCACGTACCTGGCCTGCGGGAAGGGCGGTGAGCGCGGCGGCGGCCGCGGTCCCGGCGAGAACGGCACGTCTGCTCATACGGGACGCGTGCATGACACATACCTCGTTCTGCGAAAGGGGTTCTACGAAAGGGGGTGGGAGACCTGCTCAGGGGCGCGGGCTGTGTCGGCACACGGCTCCGCCACGTCGGCGGGAACAGCCGCGGCGAGGCCGCGGCCTCGAGGCCACGGAAGCCTTCCCGCCTTCTCGCCGCTCGGGCTTCAGCCCTTCACCGCGCCCGTCAGCATGCCCTTCTTGAAGTGCCGCTGGACGAAGGGAGAGGCCACCGCGACGGGGATCAGGGCGAGGACCATGACCGCCATCTGCAGCCCCAGCGCGGAGAGTTGACCGGTGCGTACCGCCTGCTGAAGGCCGGTCGGCGCCTCGGTGTTCTTCTGGACCAGCTGGATGAGCACGTTCTGCAGCGGCATCATCTGCTGGTCGGTGAGATAGATGGAGGCGTTGAACCAGGCGCTCCAGTACCCGACCGCGTAGAACAGGGAGATGACGGCCAGCACCGCCCGGGACAGCGGCATGATGATCGTCAGCAGGATGCGCAGGTCGCCGGCCCCGTCGATGCGTGCGGACTCGGTGAGCTCGGGTGAGATCCCCATGAAGAACGCCCGCAGGACGAGGATGTTGAAGACGCTGACCGCACTCGGCAGGATCAGCGACAGATACGTGTCGGTGAGCCCGAGCGACTGCACCAGCAGATACGTCGGAATGAGCCCGGCGCCGAAGAACATCGTCGCCATCATGGTCATCAGGAAGAACCGGTGCCCCAGACTGCCCGGCCGGGACAGCCCGTAGGCCGCCAGCACCGACACCGCCATGGAGAACAGCGTGCCGACGAGCGTGACCCCGACCGAGACCATGATCGCCCGGCTGACCTGACCGCCGCTGAGCAGCTCCGTGTAGTTGACGAAGGTGATGCCCTGGGGGATCACGACGAGACCGCCGACCCGGTCGATCACCGGCTTCGGGGAGAGGCTGGTGACGATCACGATCCACAGCGGGCCGATGACCCCCAGGCAGCACAGGAGCAGGAAACCGCCCTTCGCGGTGAGTCCGGCCTTGCTGGGCGGCTCCTCCCACACGGGGCGGGCGGGAGCCTTGAGACTGCGGACGAGCTGCGTGTTGAGGCTCACTTCTTGTACACCCCCTGCTCGCCGAGCAGGTGCGCGACCTTGTTCGCACCCAGGACGAGACAGACTCCGATGGCGCCCTTGACGAGGCCGACCGCGGCCGCGTAACTGAAGTCGCCGTTCTGGATACCCATGTTCCATACGTAGGTGTCGAGGACCTCACTGGCCCCCGCACCCACCGCGTAGCGCTGGAGCAGGAACTGCTCGAATCCGACGCTCAGCGCGTCGCCCACCCTGAGGACCAGCAGCAGCGCGATCACCGGGCGCAGCGCGGGCAGCGTCACGTGCCACATGCGCCGCCAGCGCCCCGCGCCGTCCATGGCGGCGGCCTCGTACAGGTCGGTGCTGACCGCGGCGAGCGCTGCGAGGAAGACGATGATCCCCCAGCCGGCGTCCTTCCAGACGGCCTGCGCGGTGACCAGGTACTTGAACAGGTCCGCGTTGGTCATCAGGTCGAAACCGCTCCACCCGTGGTCCTCGAGCGTCTGGGCGATGATGCCCGCGCCGCCGAAGATCTGCTGGAACACGGTGACCACGAGGACCCACGAGAAGAAGTGCGGCAGATACATGATCGCCTGCGCCACGGCCCGCACCCGGGGCCTGATCACGCTGTTGATGACCAGCGCGAGGGCGATGGGGACCGGGAAGAACAGCACCAGCTGGAGCCCGAACAGGAGGATGGTGTTCTTCGCCGCGTCCCAGAACAGGGGGTCGTCGACCATCCGTGAGAACTGCTCCACACCGACCCAGGGACTGTGGAAGATCGCCGTGACGCCGTTGCTGGAGACGTACGGGTCGTAGTCCTGGAAGGCGACGATGTTGCCGAGCAGCGGGACGTAGTTGAAGAGCAGGAGCAGCACGATGACGGGCATCGTCATCAGGATGAGTGCGCGGTCACGGCGCAGCCGGATCCGCCAGGGTACCTTGCTCGCCCTGCTCTCCCTGCGCGGCACCCGCTCCTTCGCCACAACGGTGGCGACCGCGGCCGTCGGTTCCTCGACGGCCGTGGGAGGACGCGTCCCGTCGGGCCTGCTCCCGGCCGTGAGAGACATCAGTTGCCGCTGCCGTTCTTGTCGATGAGTTCCTTGTACCAGTCACGCAGCTTGTCGCCGCCGGAGGACCTCCAGGTGGAGATGGCGGCCTGCACGTCGGACAGCTTCTTGTTGCCGCGTACGTAGTCGATCTCCAGCTGCTCGAACTGGCTGGAGAGGCTCGCGAAGCGGGACGGCTCGACGATGTTCATGCCGTAGGTGGACGTCTTCTTCATGAAGGCGCCCATCCGCTGCTGCCACTCGACCTGCTTGCGGGCGACCTCGGGGAAGTCGGGGTGGGCGTAGTAGGCGGCCGGCGCGGCCAGCATGACCCAGGCGTTGACCACCTCGGAGTTGCCCAGGTCGTTCTTGACGGGGACACCGTCCTTGACCGTGTAGTGGGTGCCCTCGACGCCGTAGTCGACGAGCATCCGCTCCTTGGTGCCGTAGGGCGCGGCCGCGAAGTCGGCGGCCGCCAGCGCGTTCTCGACCGTGGTCTTCGAGGCGCCCTTGCGGATCAGCGACCAGATGCCGGCGGGCTGAGCCGCGTACAGCGTCGGGTCGCCGCCGTCGGGACCGAAGATGTCCATGCCCTCGATCACGAAGTCCGGGTTGGACGCGGCCTGTTCGGAGGTCTTGCCGTACCAGGTGGACATGTCGTTGTTGTAGACGAGGATCTGGCCGGCGGTGAAGCGGTTGCCCGCGTCGCCCGAGCGCGCCTTGTCGTCTGGGTGGACCACGCCCGCGTCGAACAGCTTGCGCGTCCACTCCAGGGCTTCCAGGTACTCGGGCTGCTCGACGCGGTACGTCAGCTTGCCGTCGTCCCCGATGTCCCAGCCGATCGTCCCGGAGCCGCGGACACCGAAGATGCTCCACGCGGTCCAGTTCATGTCGCCGCAGGCCCACACCTTGGCCTTGGCGCTGGTGGCCTCCTTGGCCCAGCTGAGGAACTCCTCGGGCGACTTGGGGACCGAGTAGCCCTCCTTGTCGAAGATGTCCTTGCGGTAGTAGGGCACGATCCAGGACGCGGACGCGGCGGGCATCGGGATACCGCGCAGCGCGCCGCCGAAGATGCCCATGCGCCAGGCGTCGGAGGGGATGGCGGCCAGGTTCGGGTACTTCTTGACCTTGTCGCCCGCCAGGTAGGGGCCGAGGTCCATGAACTTCGCGGTGACGGCGTTGGCGATCTTGCCGACCAGTTCCCAGCCCGGCACGACCACCATGTCGGGTATGGAGCTGGAGGCGAGGACTGCGCCGAGCTTCTCGCCGTAGGTGTTGCCGTCCTGGTTCTGCCAGGTGATCTTGGTGCCCGCCGCGGCGTCCAGCGCCTTGTAGTAGGGGTTGCCGGGCTTCGGCGGGGAGCCCCAGAACGGGGACATGATCTTGAGGGGGGCGCCGGTGCCGAGCTTCTTCGGGACCGAGGTGGCAAGGGTCGCGAGGTCGACCTTGCCGGTGTATCCGGCCGCCGAACCGTTCTTCGACGGCAGGTCCGGCTTGGCGACCGCGCTGGCGACGAACGCCGGGAGCAGCTTGTCCGCGGCCTTGCCCGACGTGGTGCCCTCGCGTGACTTGGTGTCCGAGCCCCCACAGGCGGAGAGCAGCGGCATCCCGCCCGCGACCGCTGCGGTGGCGACCGCAGTGGAGGCAAGGAAGCTTCTCCGGCTAGGCCCGGAGGAGGCGGAAGCGGCGTTCGGCGTCATTGCGTCAACCCTTCATGGCGCACCAGGACACCCGGCGGTGGAGCCGTCGGCTGCGGTGTCTTGAGTGGAACTGGCTGAGCTGAAGCGGAGCTCCGACTGAATGCACCGGGTTTCCCGTAGTCGAAGCGCTTCGATGTTGCTGTGAGGTTAAGTGAACGCCCCAGGGTGCACAAGGGTCGTTCCCAAGATTCCTCCGAGCTGTGGGAAGGGACCATTCCTTATGCACCGCTTGAAGTGATGGCGCTGCTCTCTTGACACCCACCCCCGAGCCGAATGAGCATCGAAGCGCTTCGAAAGCGCTCCGCCGCTCCATCGCAAGGGGATCACCACGTGACCGCACAAACGCCGCCTACGACGCCTTTCCGCGATCCGCGCCTGCCGTTCGCGAAGCGCGTCGACGACCTGCTGGCGCGGCTGACCCTCGACGAGAAGGTCGGATTCCTGCACCAGTTCGCGCCCGCCGTCGAGCGCCTGGGCATCGCCGCCTTCCGCACCGGCCAGGAGGCCCTGCACGGCGTGGCCTGGATGGGCCCGGCCACCGTCTTCCCACAGGCGGTGGGCCTGGGCGCGACCTGGAACACGGATCTCGTACGACGGGTCGGCGACGCGGTGTCCAAGGAGGTCCGGGCGATGCGCGCCCGCGACGACCGCGTGGGCCTCAACATCTGGGCCCCGACCGTCAACCTCCTGCGCCACCCCCTGTGGGGCCGCAACGAGGAGGGCTACTCGGAGGACCCGAAGCTCACCTCGGCCATCGCCACCGCCTACACGCAGGGCCTGCGCGGCGACCACCCGACGTACTGGCGCACGGCGCCGGTCCTCAAGCACTGGCTGGCCCACAACAACGAGACCGACCGGGCCACCGCGTCGAGCTCGGTGCGCCCGCGCGTGCTGCACGAGTACGACCTGCGCGCCTTCCGCGAGACGGTCGAGGCGGGTGCGGTCGCCGGGGTGATGCCCGCGTACAACCTGGTCAACGGCCGTCCGAACCACGTCTCCCCCTATCTGCGCGAGCAGTTGCGTGCCTGGACCGACGAGGAGCTGCTGGTCTGCTCGGACGCGGGCGCGCCCAGCAACCTGGTCGACTCGGAGCACTACTTCGACACCCACGAGGAGGCCACCGCGGCCTCGCTGCTGGCCGGCGTCGACAGCTTCACCGACCACGGCACGGACAGCTCGCAGATCGTCGCCCGCGTCCAGGGGGCGCTGGAGCAGGGGCTGCTGACCGAGGCCGACATCGACACCGCGGTCCGCCGCCAGCTCTCGGTGCGCTTCCGGCTCGGCGAGTTCGACCCGCGCTACGACCCGTACGCGGACACCAGGGACTTCGACACCCCGGCGCACCGCGCGCTCGCGCAGGAGGCCGCCGAGCAGGCGGTGGTCCTGCTCAAGAACGACGGGGTGCTGCCCCTCGCGCCGGACACCCGGATCGCCGTGGTCGGCCTGCTCGCCGACGAGTGCAAGCGCGACTGGTACAGCGGCACGCTCATGCACCGCTCGACCCCGCTGGAGGGCCTGTACGAGCGGTTCGGCGCCGAGCGCGTCGAGTTCGCGGAGGGCGTCGACCGCGTCCTGCTGAAGACCTCCGCCGGTGCGTTCGTGCGCGTGCCCGAGGCCGAGGACGCCCCCGACGAGGTGCGCGGCGCCGAAGGTGCCCTCGACCCGGCCCTGCTCGCCGGCCGCACCGACCTGCCCGCGCTCACCACGGACGCCGCCGGCACCGAGCTCGCGCTCGTCGACTGGGGCGAGGGCGTGCTGACCCTGCGCGCACCCGACGGCCGCTACCTCTCGGTCGCCGAGGACGGGCGGGTGCGCGCCTCGGCCGACCAGCCCGGAGGCTGGGTCGTCCAGGAGACGTTCCGGCTGGAACCGCACGGGAAGGGCCACCTCCTCAGGCACGTCGGTACGGGTCGCCACGTCTCGGTCGCCGCCGACGGAGTAAAGGTTGCCGACGAGAATCCGGAAACGTTCGAGGTCATCGTCGTCGAAAGCGGCGAGGACGCAGTGACCCGGGTCACGTCGGAGGCCGACGTGGTTGTGGTGGTGGCGGGCAACGACCCGCACATCAACGGCCGCGAGACCGAGGACCGCACGACTTTGCGGCTGCCGGTCCAGCAGGAGCGGCTGCTGCGGGCCGCCCGCGCCGCCAACCCGGCCACCGTCCTGGTGCTGACCTCCGCCTACCCCTACGCGGTCGACACGGCCGACCTCCCGGCGGTGCTGTGGACGGCTCACGGCGGCCAGGCGGCGGGCACGGCCCTCGCCCGCGTCCTGGCCGGCGACGTCTCCCCCGCCGGCCGCCTTCCGCAGACCTGGTACGCGGACGACTCCGACCTGCCCGGCCTCCTCGACTACGACGTGATCGGCGGCCGCCAGACGTACCTCTACTTCGAGGGCACGCCCCTGTTCCCGTTCGGCCACGGCCTGTCGTACGCGTCGTTCGCGTACGGCGATCTGGCGTCCCGTGTCGAGGACAGGACCCTGCACGTCTCCTTCACGGTGACGAACACCGGTGACGTGACGGCCGACGAGGTGGCCCAGCTCTACGCCCGCGCCGTTGACCCGGTGATCCCGCGTCCGCGCCGCGAGCTGCTGGCACACCGGAGGGTGACGCTGGCGCCGGGCGAGGGGGCGGAGTTCGCGTTCGAACTGCCCTTGTCGGCCTTCGAGTTCTGGGACGTGGCACAGGGCCGGTGGCGGCTGGAGTCCGGCCCGTACGAGCTGTTGGCGGGCGCCTCCAGCGAGGACGTCCGCCTGCGTACGACCGTACTGCTGGACGGTGAGCCCGCGGCCCCGCGCCCCGTGCTCGAACGCGGCCTGGACGCGGCCGACTTCGACCACCACAGCGGTGTCGAGATCGTCGACCGTACGAAGACGTCGGGCGACGCGGTGACGGCGGCGGACGGCGAGTTCGGCGAACTGGTCTACCGGGACTGCGACTTCGGCGACGGCGTCACGGAGGTGACCGTCTCGGTGGCGGGCGAGGGCGTGGTCGAGCTGTCGCTCGACGGAGGCGCGGTGCTCGCCGCCCTGACGTCGGAGGCGTCCGAGTCCGGGCCCTACGGCTACTCCACGCTCGGCGCCGGGATCGTCGCCGAGGGCGTGCACGACGTGCATCTGAGGCTGCGCGGCCCGCTGCGGCTCGCGCGTGTCGGCTTCTCCGGTTGAGGGGCCGGGGAAGACCGGCGTGAAGAAGGGGCCCGGCACCGGAAGGCATCGGTGCCGGGCCCCTTCGGGGACGGCGTGAGCCGCATGACCGCAACTCTAGCTGAAAATGGTTCCCATTAGCTAGAGGGTGGCGTCGACTAGAGGGCGAGCCCCGTCAGCACCAGGACCCGCTCGTAGGTGTAGTCGTCCATCGCGTACCGCACACCCTCGCGGCCGACGCCGGACTGCTTGGCACCGCCGTAGGGCATCTGGTCGGCGCGGTAGGACGGCACGTCTCCGACGACGACACCGCCGACCTCCAGGGCGCGGTGGGCACGGAAGGCGACCTGCAGGTCGTGCGTGAACACGCCCGCCTGGAGGCCGTACTTGGAGTCGTTGACGGCTGCGAAGGCGGCCGCCTCCCCGTCCACCTTCTGCACGGTGAGGACGGGCCCGAAGACCTCCTCGCAGGAGATCGTCGTGTCGGCCGGTACGTCGGTCAGGACGGTCGGCGCGTAGGCGGCGCCGTCGCGCTTGCCGCCGGTCAGCAGCTGCGCCCCGGCCTCGACGGCCTCCTGCACCCACGCCTCGACGCGCTTGGCGGCGTCCTCGCTGACCAGCGGTCCGACGTCGGTCGCGTCGTCGGCCGGGTCACCGGTGACCTGGGCCTCGACGGCGGCGACCACCCGGGGCAGCAGCCGGTCGTAGACCGAGGCGTCCGCGATGACCCGCTGGACGGAGATGCAGGACTGGCCGCCCTGGTAGTTGGAGAAGGTGGCGATGCGGGTCGCGGCCCAGTCGAGGTCGGCGTCGGAGGCGTAGTCCCCGAGCACGACCGCGGCGCCGTTGCCCCCCAGCTCCAGGGTGCAGTGCTTGCGCGGCACCGAGTCCATGATCGCGTAGCCGACCTTCTCGGAGCCGGTGAAGGAGATGACCGGCAGGCGCTCGTCCTGGACGAGGGCGGGCATACGGTCGTTGGGCACCGGGAGGATGCTCCACGACCCGGCCGGGAGGTCCGTCTCGGCGAGCAGCTCGCCGATGACCAGCCCGGACAGGGGGGTGGCCGGGGCCGGCTTGAGGATGATCGGCGCGCCGGCCGCGATCGCCGGGGCGATCTTGTGGGCGCACAGGTTCAGCGGGAAGTTGAACGGCGCGATGCCGAGCACGACACCCTTCGGGAAGCGCCGGGTGAGAGCGAGACGGCCCTGGCCGCCGGCGTCCGTGTCCAGCCGCTGGGCCTCGCCGCCGTTGAAGCGGCGGGCCTCCTCGGCGGCGAACCGGAACACGGAGACGGCCCGGCCCACCTCGCCGCGGGCCCACTTGATCGGCTTGCCGTTCTCCGCGGAGATGAGCCGCGCGATCTCCTCGGTGCGCTCGGCGAGCCTGCGGCTGACGTGGTCGAGGGCGGCGGCGCGGAGGTGGGCGGGCGTGGCCGCGAAGTCCTCGCGGACGGCGTGCGCGGCCGCCACGGCCTCCTCGATCTGCGCGTCGCCGGGCACGGAGACCTTGGCGACGAGACGGTCGTCCCAGGGGGAGGTGACGTCGAAGGTGTCCTCGCCGGTGGCCTGGCGGCCGGCGAGCCAGAAGGCGTGGGTGGAAGTCATGTGTGGAGTCCCGGCCCTTCCGCGTTGGGGGTGGTGGTGATCTGCGATCTGCGGTGTCGGGGTCCACGGTAGGGCGGGGGCGGGTGGGGGGTGGTTGTCCGGTGCGTAGTGGTGGCGTGGCGGGGTGCGCCGGATTGGCAGGGTGCGGGGTGGTGCCGTGCGGGTGCGGGAGGTCGGCCGTGGTGCTGTGGCGGGCGGGGTGGTGGGGGCACCCCAGACCTCCGGGCCGGTGCCCACCCACCGCCCCTCTCGGTCCGCCGAATGACCAGCCACCGGGCCGCCCGCCCCTCGGCCGACCGAGACGGGTGGGCCGGCCGGGCGGGGCGGTGGTGGGGGCCCACACCTCCGAGCCTGTACCCACCCACCACCCGTCTCGGTCCGCCGAACGACCAGCCACCGGGCCGCCCGCCCCTCGGCCGACCGAGACGGGTGGGCCGGCCGGGCGGAACGGAGGGCTGGGGGCGGAGCCTCCGCCTCACGCCCGCGGCGAAGGCCTGCCCCTATTCAGCGGACGTCGCCTTGAGGGCCAGCCACAGTTCCATCCGCACGTCCGGGTCGTCCAGCGACCGCCCCAGGATCTCCTCGACGCGCCGCATCCGGTACCGCAGCGTGTGCCGGTGCACCCCGAGGTCCGCCGCCGCCGCGTCCCACTGCCCGTGCCGTGACAGCCACGCCCGGAGCGAGGCGACCAGATCCCCCCGGCCGGTCGCGTCGTGCTCGTACAGCGGCCGCAGCAACCCGTCCGCGAAGGCCTTGACCGCGTCGTCGGCGAGGAGGGGCACCACGGAGCCCGCGGCCAGCTGCTCGTGCTCGACGAACACCCGCCCCCGCCGCCGGGCCACCGACAGCGCCTGCTCGGCCTGCTTGTAGGCGGCCGCCGCGGCGATCGGCCCGACCGGCGCCGACAGCCCCATGATCAGCTCGTCCTCGTCAACCCCGGCCGCCTGCTCCCGTACTCCCGCCCGCGCGGCCTCCAGCGCCGCCGCGTACTCGCCGCACGCGGCCACCGCGGCTCCGCCGTCCGCGACCAGCACCACCAGCCGCCGCCCCTCGCCGCCCCCGTTCTCCGGCACGACCAGCACGGCCTCGCCGGATCGGGCCGCCGCCGACTCCACGACCTCGGTGAGCGCGCCCAGCGGATCGCCGTGGGCGTCGGCGGCGGCGAGCGTCGCGGCCGTCGACTTCGTGAGCGGCACGCGCGCGTGGCTGTCGCTCTGCACCCGCGCGGCCGACACGGAGGACGCCGACTCGGCGACGATCATCCGGAAGGGCGCGTCGAGCAGTCCGCCGTACAGATGCCCGGCGACCGCCCGCGCGTGGTCCGGTTCTCCGGCGAGCAGCATGCGCAGCACGGCCGCCCCGATCCGCTGCTCGGCGGCGTGCAGGGAGCGGGACCGCTCGGTGGTCAGGGTCAGCAGGGCGATCGCCGAGTGGACGGCGTACCGCTCGGCCGTGCCGAGGGCCGCGGCCGTCCCTACGGCCAGCGCCGCCCGCGGGCGGCGTCCCGTGCCCAGCGAGTGCAGCTCGACGCGGTCCTCGTGGTCGGGGCCGCCCACCACCGAGGAGGCCGGGGCAGGCCGTTCCCGCAACCGTTCGACGTCGGCCGTCAGCCGGGCGGCCCGGCGTCCGGCCCAGTCCGGCGCGGTGGCGACGACGGCACCCGAGGCGTCGTAGAGCGCCGCCCAGCCGTCGACCTGTGAGGCGAGCGCGCCCAGCAGCCCTTCCGGGCCGTCCGTCAGCGCCTGCTTGGTCAGTTCGCGCTGGGCGGCGAAGCCCGCGGTCACCGCCCGGTACTGGTCCGCGGCGATCGCCGCGGACACGGCCTTGCTGATGGCGAGGAAGGGCGTGCGGCGCGGCACCTCCAGCAGCGGCAGCCCTTCCTGCTCGGCCGCGTCGACGAGGGCTTGCGGGATCTCCTCGTAGTTGACCCCGACGGCGAAGCCGAGCCCCACGACCCCGGCGCCCACCAGCCGCTTCACATAGCGGCGCATCGCCTCGGGCTCCTCCGCGTCCAGCTTGAGCGCGGTGATCAGCAGCAGTTCCCCGCCCTCCATGTAGGGCACGGGATCGGCGAGCTCGCTGACGTGCGCCCAGCGCACGGGCACGTCCAGGCGGTCCTCGCCCGCCCGCACGGTCAGCTTCAGCGCGGAGTGGTGAACGAGCGAGGCGAGCGTCGGGGGCATGAGGCCTTCAGGTATGTGTGACCGTCGTGATCTTTATGATCTTTTGGCCGTTACGTATGAACGGCCCGTGACGATTCTGCCTCACCGTACGGTCCCCGGGTGACCTCAACCCCGCAGATCCACCAGCAGGGGCGGCGCGTGCTCGCCGTTCACGTTGGTCAGCGACAGCACGGCGTGCCCCGGCGGCACCCCGTGCGCCAGCTCGGACGCGGACCACCGCTCCCGCTCGACCTGCCGGACGGTCACCGCCCGGGCGGTCGGCGCCTTGCCGGTGATCACCCGGCGCACGGCGTGCAGCACCTTTCCGGCCGGTGTCTCGGCGATGATCTGCCGGTCGGTGACGTCCGTGGCGTCGATCCACTCCTTGCCCCAGACCTCGGCGAAGTCCTGCCCGTCCCAGGGGGTGAGTCCGGACAGCGCCATCCGGCAGCCGGTGGCCCCGAGCAGCGGCCCGCGCAGCGCCCTCGGCACGTCGTCCAGGGTGCGGAGCGTCAGCACCACACCCGCGTTGCCCGACCGCAGCCGCTGGATGCCCCGCACGGCCTGAGGGGTCACCACGCCGGTGGCGTCGTCGAGCACCAGGCAGGCGAACAGCGACCGGTCCTCGCGTACCGCCACGCTCGCCGTGAACTGGGCCAGCACCAACCGGGCCAGCATCCGCGAGGCGTCGGCGTGACCGCGCTGCGGCAGGTCGATGCGGACCCGCACCGGGTGGTCCAGCGCCTTCAGCGAGAAGGGCCGCGACTGTCCCGAGGTGTCGAAGAAGCCGGCGAAGGCGGGCCGGTCGAGCAGCGCGATCCGGTCGGCGAGCACCCCGCCGACGTCGCCGGGCGCTCCCATCTGCCGTTCCCGCGCGTCCAGTTCGCGCAGCAGCGACTCCTGCCCGGCGTCCTGGAGCCCCTTGCGCAGCACGGCCAGCGGCGCGGCCGAGCCGTCCAGGAGCTGCCGCAGCTCCGGCACGGAGGGGAAGCGCCCGTGGACCGCCCGGAACGGGCCGAGGAGCTGGGCGAGGACGGTGGTGGAGCGCCGGGTGTCGCCGCCCTGGTGGGGCTCGGCGAGGTCCCCGACGAGCGCCTCGGCGAGCACGGCCGCCGCCTCGTCCGGGTCGGCGGTCCCGCCGTACAGGTCGAGGTCGTACACGGAGTCGGGGTTGCCGATGCGTACGACGACGTCGTAGGTGTCGGCCGGACCGAGCCCGGCGCCCGCCGCACCGACGACCACCACGGCGGCTCGGCCCGCGAGCGCGTGCAGGCACAGCGACTCGGCGAGCGGGTTGACGACGGTGCCGGTCTTGCCGGACCCGGGCGGTCCGACGGCGAGGAGGGAGGTGCCGAGCAGGTCGGGTCCGACCCCGAGGCCGGTGCCGCGGTAGGCGTACGGGTTGCGGGCGTCGTCGGCGGTGGTGCCCAGGCGCACCTGGCCGGTGACCAGGTCGTGCCGGGCGAGCCGGGTCGGCAGGTCGCGTTCGCCTGAGGGGTGCAGACAGGCGGCGGCACCCTCGCCCAGCACCGCCCCGGTGAAGGTGGCGAGGCTGTGCCGGCCGCTGCGTACGCCCTGCCAGGCACGGGTGATCCGAGCGTGGTCGACGTCCCGCATCAGCCCGGCGCGGGCTTCGGCGGCGAGCCGTTCGGCGGCGTCGACGGCGCCGGCGGCGCGCAGCTGGGGCCACTCGGCGGGGTCCTGCTCGGGGGTGGCAGGCCGCTCGGTGACCGGCGCGGTCCGGCGCCAGGAGGGCGGGCCGAAGCGGCGCCAGATCTCACCCCAGCGGCCGATCCGGCCGACGGCGAGCATGATCGCGAGGGCGATCAGCGTGTAGTAGCCGTACCAGAGGACGGCGTTGCCGACGCGGTCGTTGCTGTGCCGCCAGGAGTCGGGGGTGAAGAGTTCGAGGGGCAGCACCCACCAGCCGCCGAGGTAGCCGTTCCACAGCAGCGACCAGACCAGCCAGCCGCAGAGGAAGGCGATCAACGCGCCGCTGAGCAGCTGCCGGGTGGGGATCTGCTCGGGCTCCTCGTCGGGCCGGGGCCGGTGCCCGAACCGCCAGACGCCCGGTGCCGCCTCCGGGCGGGGAGCCCGCAGCCACGCGAGGAAGGCCGAGCCGTCCGGCATCGGCGGCACGCCCGGCGCCGGGGCCGCGGAGGGCCGCGGCGGCATCGCCGGAACCTGAGGGGGTCCCGCCGGACGTGGCACAGGGTTCGCATGCGTACCCCGTGCGTCCCGCGTCCCGTCGCTGTCCATCGCCCTCGCCCCTTGACCAGCCGTTCCGTCCACCGTCAGCGAGTCAATCTAACGCCACCGCCTGGGGAGTTCACCGCTTACGCGGCCGGGTACGCGACACCTCGCCATGTCCACCGTGGACAACCGGTGTCGCCGACAACGCCCACATGGAGCATGCCCACCCCTCCGGGCCCGCCCTAACCTGCGAGAAAAGAAGACATGCGTCCGAAAACCCCCACCCGGAATCTCCGGTTCGCAAGATCACCAGGGAGCCCCTCATGACCGCACTTCCGCAGGAGCGCCGCGTCGTCACCGCCATTCCCGGCCCGAAGTCGCAGGAGCTGCAGGCCCGCCGTACCGCCGCGGTCGCGGCCGGCGTGGGCTCCGTCCTGCCCGTGTTCACCGCGCGCGCGGGTGGCGGGATCATCGAGGACGTCGACGGCAACCGCCTGATCGACTTCGGCTCCGGCATCGCGGTGACCTCCGTGGGCGCCTCCGCCGAGGCCGTCGTACGCCGGGCGTCCGCCCAGCTCGCCGACTTCACCCACACCTGTTTCATGGTCACGCCGTACGAGGGCTACGTGGAGGTCGCCGAGGCCCTCGCGGAGCTCACACCGGGTGACCACGCCAAGAAGTCGGCGCTGTTCAACAGTGGCGCGGAGGCCGTCGAGAACGCCGTCAAGATCGCCCGCGCCCACACCAAGCGCCAGGCGGTCGTCGTGTTCGACCACGGCTACCACGGCCGTACGAACCTCACGATGGCGCTGACCTCGAAGAACATGCCGTACAAGCACGGCTTCGGCCCGTTCGCGCCGGAGGTCTACCGTGTGCCGGTGGCCTACGGCTACCGCTGGCCGACCGGTCCCGAGAACGCGGGCCCGGAGGCCGCCGCGCAGGCCGTCGACCAGATCAGCAAGCAGGTCGGCGCGGACAACGTGGCCGCCATCATCATCGAGCCCCTGCTGGGCGAGGGCGGCTTCATCGAGCCGGCGAAGGGCTTCCTGCCCGCGATCCGCCAGTTCGCCGCCGACCACGGCATCGTGTTCGTCGCCGACGAGATCCAGTCCGGCTTCTGTCGCACCGGCCAGTGGTTCGCGTGCGAGGACGAGGGCATCGTCCCGGACCTGATCACCACCGCCAAGGGCATCGCGGGCGGCCTGCCGCTCGCCGCCGTCACGGGGCGCGCCGAGATCATGGACGCCGCGCACGCGGGCGGCCTGGGCGGCACCTACGGCGGCAACCCGGTCGCCTGCGCCGGCGCGCTCGGCTCCATCGAGACGATGAAGGAGCTCGACCTCAACGCCCGGGCGAAGAACATCGAGGCGATCATGAAGGCCCGCCTCGGCGCCATGGCCGAGAAGTTCGACATCGTCGGCGACGTCCGGGGCCGTGGCGCCATGATCGCCATCGAGCTGGTCAAGGACCGCGCCACCAAGGAGCCGAACCCGGAGGCCACCGCCGCCCTCGCCAAGGCCTGCCACCAGGAGGGCCTGCTGGTCCTGACCTGTGGCACCTACGGCAACGTGCTGCGCTTCCTGCCCCCGCTGGTCATCGGCGAGGACCTGCTCAACGAGGGGCTGGACATCATCGAGCAGGCCTTCACGCGCATCTGACGCCGCGGCGGAGAGCCCCGGCACCCCGGGAAACCCACTGGTCGGCGACCCGCTCGCACCACAGGAGTCCCACCCGTCACAGCCCCGGAATTCGCCGCGGATTCCGGGGCTGGGGCGGCCAGCGGCAGAGCGTGTGAAGAAGGTGTGCGAGGTGGATGTCAGGACTCGATTCCGCCTGTCTCAGACCCATTCCCTGTCGTAGGTTCTATTCCAGATGAGAGATACACCCCGCCCACAGGGGACTGTGGGCGACATCAGGCCGGGGCCTCCCCAGCTTCGACCTGGTCGTGCCTCCGCGCACACAAACGGGGCCTCCGGCTCCGGATCTCCTCACCGATCGGACAGTCGCCCGCCCCAAACCCCCCGGGGCGCGCGACCATCCGATCTGATCGGCCGCCCCGGAACCACCCCCCCTGTTCCGGGGCGGCCGACCTCCTTTCTCCTCCTAGGGCTTCCGGCCCTCCTCTTCGCGCTGATCACCTGGCAGGTCGTCGCCGACGGCCCCCTGGTGCGCCTCGACGAGCGCGTCAGCCGCGCCCTGGTCCACCCCGACCGGGCCTCCGAACTCCTCGCCGACCTGGGCGATGTCCAGGTGGCCGTCCCGGTGCTCGCCCTCGCGCTCGCCTTCGTGGCCTGGCGCTCCCGCCGTACTGGTACAGACCGCTGGTGGCTTCCGGCCGTCGCGGCGGCCCTTGTGATGGCTCTCGTACCGGCGCTGATCGTGCCCCTCAAGGAACTCACCGCCCGCCACGGCACCCCCGTGATGCCGCCCGGAACCGGCTACTACCCCTCCGGGCACACCGCCACGGCAGTCATCGCCTACGGCTGCGCGACCCTGCTGCTGCTTCCCCGGCTCCGCTCGGCGGCCGCCCGCCGCGTCCTCCTCGCCTGCTGCGCGGCCCTCGTGCTCGGCGTCTCCTTCGGCCTGGTCCGCCGCGGCTACCACTGGCCGCTGGACGTGGTGGCCAGTTGGTGTCTGGGGGCGGTGCTGCTCTCGTCCCTGTGGCTGTTCCTCGGGCGGGGGACGCCCGGCGACGAGCCGGAGTGACCGGTTGTTCCGCGTCGGCCGCACGGGCGGCCGACGAAGGCCGGAAGCCGCCGTTCTAGTCACCCACCTCCGTCGCCAGACCCGCCGCCGCCTCGTGCATCGCCAGTTCGAGCAGTGCCGGGTCGGTGAGGGTGCCCGAGCCGTCCGGGGAGACCAGCCAGCGGACCCCGCCGGTGGAGCGGCCCGGGTAGGGCACCACGATCCAGGTGCCGGCGCCCGCCGTGCGGATGCCCGTGCCGAGCCAGCGGGCCGCGGTGCCGGGCGGCACGAAGAAGCCCATCCGGGCGTCACCGAAGTCGACCAGCACCGGTCCGAGCCGGTCGAGGACGCGGGTGAGGACGTCGAGGGTGGGGTAGCCGAGCTCGCCCGGCAGGATCAGTACGTCCCAGGCCCTGCCGGCCGGCAGCAGCGTCACCCCGAGGGGACCGCGTTCCCATTCCCACCGGCAGGCCTCGGGATCCGGTGCCACGGACGCGAGCCACTCCACCGCCGTCTTCGCCCCAGTCATGAGGGGACCTCCCATTCTCTCGTGGACGCGAGTCGCGTCCACGAGGGAGAGGGAGGTCTCCCGGCGGCATTACGCGGGTTCCGGCTCCCCGTCGGAGTGAACCGGATCACATCTCAGCTGTCGAAGCCGAGACCGAGCCGGTCCATGGTCCGCAGCCACAGGTTGCGGCGCCCGCCGTGCGCGTCGGCGCGGGCCAGCGACCACTTCGTGAGGGCGATCCCGGTCCAGGCGAAGGGCTCCGGCGGGAACGGCAGCGGCTTCCTGCGGACCATCTCGAGCGAGGTGCGCTCCGTGGTCGCACCGGCGAGCAGGTCCAGCATCACCTCGGCACCGAACCGGGTGGCCCCGACCCCGAGTCCCGTGTAGCCCGCCGCGTACGCCGTCCGGCCGTTGTGCGCGGTGCCGTAGAACGCCGAGAAACGCGAGCACGTGTCGATCGCGCCGCCCCACGCGTGCGTGAAACCGACGCCCTCCAGCTGCGGGAAGCAGGTGAAGAAGTGCCCGGCGAGCTTGGCGTACGTCTCGGGGCGGTCGTCGTACTCGGCGCGCACCCGGCCGCCGTACGGGTAGATCGCGTCGTAGCCGCCCCAGAGGATCCGGTTGTCCGCGGACAGCCGGAAGTAGTGGAACTGGTTCGCGGAGTCCCCGAGGCCCTGCCGGTTCTTCCAGCCGATCGAGGCCAGCTGGTCGGCGCTCAGCGGCTCGGTCATCAGCGCGTAGTCGTAGACCGGCACGGTGTAGGCCCGGACCCGCTTGACCAGGTTCGGGAAGATGTTGGTGCCGAGCGCGACCTTGCGGGCGCGGACCGAGCCGTAGGGGGTGCGTACGGCCATGCCGGCGCCGTACGGCTTCAGGGTGAGGGCGGGGGTGTGCTCGTAGACGCGGACGCCGAGCCGTACGCAGGCCCGCTTCAGGTTCCAGGCGAGCTTGGCCGGGTTGAGCATGGCGACGCCCCGGCGGTCGTGGAGACCGGCCTGGAAGGTGGGTGAGGCGACCTGTTCCCGTACGGCTTCCGTGTCCAGGAACTCGACACCGTCGGCGAGCCCCTCGCGCTCCATCTCCTCGTACCAGTCGCGCAGTTCCCGCGCCTGGTACGGCTCGGTGGCCACGTCGATCTCGCCGGTGCGCTCGAAGTCGCAGTCGAGGTCGTGCCGGGCGATGGCCTTCTCGATCTCGTCGAGGTTGCGGGCGCCCAGCTCCTGCAGCTTGTGGATCTCCTTCGGCCAGCGGGCCAGCCCGTTGGGCAGGCCGTGGGTGAGGGAGGCGGCGCAGAAGCCGCCGTTGCGGCCGGAGGCGGCCCAGCCCACCTCGCGGCCTTCCAGCAGGACGACATCCCGCCGCGGTTCGCGCTCCTTGGCGATGAGCGCGGTCCACAGCCCGCTGTATCCACCGCCGACGACCAGCAGATCGCAGGTCTCGGCGCCGGTGAGCGCGGGTTCGGGGTGGGGCCTGCCGGGGTCGTCCAGCCAGTACGGGACCGGCCGGGCTTCGGAAAGTGCCTTTGTCCAACGGCTCATGGCGCTCGGGGCCATGATTTCAACTCCCTACGGGGTTTATCCGGTCACGCCTTCTGCTTCTTGCGGCGGTTCCCGATGACCATCGAGGTCAGGACGAACAGCACGGCGACCAGGAACATGGCCGTACCGATGACGTTGATCTGGACGGGCGTGCCGCGCTGTGCCGAGCCCCAGACGAACATGGGGAAGGTGACGGTCGAGCCCGCGGTGAAGTTGGTGATGATGAAGTCGTCGAAGGAGAGCGCGAAGGCGAGCAGCGCACCCGCGGCGATACCGGGTGCGGCGATCGGCAGGGTGACCCGGACGAAGGTCTGGAACGGGCCGGCGTAGAGGTCCTGCGCCGCCTGCTCCAGCCGCGGGTCCATCGACATCACGCGCGCCTTCACCGCCACGACGACGAAGCTCATGCAGAACATGATGTGGGCGATGAGAATCGTCCAGAAGCCCAGCTGGGCGCCCAGGTTGAGGAACAGGGTGAGCAGCGAGGCCGCCATCACGACCTCCGGCATCGCCATCGGCAGGAAGATCAGCGAGTTGACGGCACCCCGCGCGCGGAAGCGGTAGCGGACCAGCGCGAAGGCGATCGCCGTGCCGAGGGCGGTCGCGCCGAGCGTCGCCCAGACGGCGATCTGGAGACTGATCGACAGCGAGCCGCACAGGTCGGAGACCCCGCACGGGTCCTTCCAGGCGTCCGTGGAGAACTGCTGCCACTCGTAGTTGAAGCGTCCCTTCGGTTTGTTGAAGGAGAACACCGTGACGATGACGTTCGGCAGCAGGAGGTACCCGAGGGTCAGCAGTCCCGCGATGACGACGAAATGGCGCTTGAGCCAGTTGACGAAGGGCATTCAGACCAGATCCTCCGTGCCGGACTTACGGATGTAGACCGTGACCATCACGAGGATCGCGGCCATGAGGATGAAGGAGAGTGCCGCGGCCGTCGGGTAGTCGAGGATGCGCAGGAACTGCGACTGGATGACGTTGCCGACCATACGGGTGTCCGTGGAGCCGAGCAGGTCGGCGTTGACGTAGTCGCCGGCCGCCGGGATGAAGGTCAGCAGCGTGCCGGAGACCACGCCCGGCATCGACAGCGGGAAGGTGACCTTGCGGAAGACGGTGGACGGCTTGGCGTACAGGTCGCCCGCCGCCTCGTGGAGGCGTCCGTCGATGCGCTCCAGCGAGGAGTACAGCGGCAGGACCATGAAGGGCAGGAAGTTGTACGTCAGACCGCACACGACCGCCAGTGGCGTGGCCAGCACGCGGTCCCCCGACGTCCAGCCGAGCCAGCTCGTGACGTCCAGGACGTGCAGGGTGTTCAGGGCGCCGACGACCGGGCCGCCGTCCGCGAGGATCGTCTTCCAGGCGAGCGTACGGATCAGGAAGCTGGTGAAGAACGGCGCGATCACCAGGATCATGATCAGGTTCCGCCAGCGGCCCGCCCGGAAGGCGATGAGGTACGCCAGCGGGTAACCGAGCAGCAGACACAGCAGGGTCGCGGAGGCCGCGTAGGCGACCGAGCGCAGGAACTGCGGCCAGTACTCGCTCAGCGCGTCCCAGTAGGTGGCGAAGTGCCAGGTGACCTTGTAGCCCTCCTCCAGCGAGCCCGTCTGTACGGAGGTGGAGGCCTGGTAGATCATCGGCAGCGCGAAGAAGACCAGCAGCCAAAGGATGCCGGGCAGCAGCAGCCAGTACGGGACGAACCGGCCGCGCTTGCGCGGGGGCTTCTTCTCCGGGGCCGTCGGGGAGAGCGGGGGAGGCGCCTCGGTGAGCGTCGACATCAGGCCGCCGCCTCTTCCTGGATTCCCGCGGAGCCCGGCGTCCCGGCAAGCAGGGACTGGGCCGCGTCCAGGCCGAAGGTGTGGGCCGGGCTCCAGTGCAGGACCACGTCGGCGCCGGGCACCAGGCGGGTGTCGCGGTCGACGTTCTGGACGTAGACCTCGAACTCCGGGCAGACCGCGCTGTCGATGACGTACTGGGTGGAGACGCCGATGAAGCTGCCGCTGGCGATCTTGCCGGTGATGCGGTTGCGGCCCTCGGGGATCTCGCCCGCGTCGTCGGCGTGGGTGAGGGAGATCTTCTCGGGGCGGACGCCGACCAGCACCTTGCCGCCGGTCGTCGTCGGGGCGGAACAGCGCGCCTCGGGCAGCACGAGCTTGCCGCCGCCGGCCTTCAGGACGATGTCGTCGCCGGTCTTCGTGTCGACCTCGGCCTCGATGAGGTTCGAGGTGCCGAGGAAGTTGGCGACGAAGGTGGTGTGCGGGTTCTCGTACAGGTCGGTCGGCGAGCCGAGCTGTTCGACGCGGCCCGCGTTCATCACGGCGACCGTGTCGGCCATGGTCATGGCCTCCTCCTGGTCGTGGGTGACGTGGATGAAGGTGATACCGACCTCGGTCTGGATGCGCTTGAGCTCCAGCTGCATCTGGCGGCGCAGCTTGAGGTCGAGGGCGCCGAGGGGCTCGTCGAGGAGCAGCACCCGGGGGGTGTTGATCAGCGCGCGGGCCACGGCGACGCGCTGCTGCTGGCCGCCGGAGAGCTGGTGCGGCTTCTTGCGGGACTGTTCGCCCAGCTGCACGAGGTCGAGCATCTCCTCGACCTGCTTCTTCACCGACTTGATGCCGCGCCGGCGCAGGCCGAAGGCGACGTTCTCGAAGATGTCGAGGTGCGGGAAGAGGGCGTAGGACTGGAAGACCGTGTTCACCGGCCGCTTGTAGGGCGGCAGGCTGGTGACTTCCTGGTCGCCGAGGAAGACGCTGCCGGAGGAGGGTTCCTCCAGGCCCGCGATCATGCGGAGGGTGGTGGTCTTGCCGCAGCCGGAGGCGCCGAGCAGCGCGAAGAAGGAGCCGTGCGGCACGGTGAGGTCCAGCGGGTGTACGGCGGTGAAGGAGCCGTAGGTCTTGCTGATGCCCGAGAGGCGGACGTCGCCGCCGTGGTCGGTCTTGTTCGTCGTCACGGTGGTCACGCCCCAGTCAGCTTCGCGAACTTCTCTTCAAAGGCCGTCTCTTCCTTCGAGCTCAGTGAGCGGAAGGCGTGCGACTTCTCGGCCATGGCCTTGTCGGGGATGATCAGCGGGTTGTTCGCCGCATCCTCGTCGATCTTCTCCAGCTCGGGCTTCACTCCGTCGACGGGGCACACGTAGTTGATGTACGCGGCGAGCTCGGCGGCCGGCTTCGGCTCATAGTAGAAGTCGATGAGCCGTTCGGCGTTGGTCTTGTGCCGTGCCTTGTTGGGGATCAGCAGGTTGTCTGTCGACGTCATGTAGCCGCTGTCCGGGATGATGAAGTCGATGTCCGGGCTGTCCGCCTTCAGCTGGACGACGTCGCCGGCCCAGGCGATGCAGGCCGCGAAGTCCCCGCTGGTCAGGTCGGAGGTGTAGTCGTTGCCGGTGAAGCGGCGGATCTGGCCCCTGTCGACGGCCTTCTGGAGGCGCGCGATCGCCGCGTCGTAGTCGTCGGCGGTGAAGTTCGCCGGGTCCTTGCCCATGTCCAGCAGGGTCATGCCGATGCTGTCGCGCATCTCCGACAGGAAGCCGACGCGGCCCTTGAGTCGGGGGTTGTCGAGCAGGTCGGAGACCGACTTCACCTCCACGCCGCCCAGCGCCTTCTTGTTGTAGGCGATGACCGTGGAGATGCCCTGCCAGACGTAGGAGTAGGCGCGGCCGGGGTCCCAGTCGGGGTCGCGGAACTGCGCCGACAGGTTGGCGTAGGCGTGCGGCAGGTTGGAGGCGTCGAGTTTCTGCACCCATCCCAGGCGGATGAGGCGGCCGGCCAGCCAGTCGGTGAGGACGATCAGGTCGCGGCCGGTGTCCTGGCCGGCGGCGAGCTGCGGCTTGATCTTGCCGAAGAACTCGTTGTTGTCGTTGATGTCCTCGGTGTACTTGACCTTGACGCCGGTCCGCCGGGTGAACTGGTCCAGCGTCGGGTGGTTCTTGCCGCTGTCGTCGACGTCCATGTACTCGGTCCAGTTGGAGAAGTTCACGGACTTCTCCTTCTCCGAGTAGTCGTCCGCGGAGACGCCGCCCTGGGTCTTGCCGGCCGCGGGGATGCCACAGGCGCTCAGCGCACTCATTCCGCCGACCGCGAGCGCGCCGCCCGCGGAGGCGCGCAACAGGGACCGGCGGGTCATGGCGGCCCTGCCGTTCCTGAGGCTGCGCCGCATGGCGGCCACCTGGGCCGGGGACAGGCGGTCGGGCTCGTACTGCTCCATGCGCTTGGTGCCCTTTCGGGAGTGATCGGCCGCGGGTCGGGCGGCCTGCGTACGGCTATCGGTCCCCGAAGATCGTGCGGTGCCAGTCCTTGCGGGGCACCGCCGTGTTGTCGAACATGACGTGCTTGATCTGGGTGTACTCGTCGAAGGAGTACGTGGACATGTCCTTGCCGAAGCCAGATGCCTTGTATCCGCCGTGGGGCATCTCGCTGATGATCGGAATGTGGTCGTTGATCCACACGCACCCTGCCTTGATCTCGCGGGTGGCGCGGTTGGCCCGGTAGACGTCCCGGCTCCACGCGGAGGCGGCGAGCCCGTACGGGCTGTCGTTGGCCAGCCGGAGTCCCTCGTCGTCGGTGTCGAAGGGCAGTACGACCAGAACCGGGCCGAACAGTTCGGACTGGACGATCTCGCTGTCCTGGGCGGCGTCGACGACCAGAGTGGGGCGATAGTAAGCACCGTTCTCGAGATCCGCCTGCGGAGCCTCGCCTCCGGTCACCACGCGCGCGTAGCCGCGCGCCCGGTCGACGAAGCCGGCGACGCGGTCGCGCTGGGCGTGCGAGATCAGCGGGCCGAGGTCGGTGCCGGGTGCGAACGGGTCGCCGAGCCGGACGGTCTCCATGAGGGCGGCCGTCTGCTCGACGAAGGCCTCGTACAGGGGCCGCTGTACGTACGCGCGCGTGGCGGCCGTGCAGTCCTGCCCGGTGTTGATGAGCGCGCCCGCGACGGCGCCGTGGACGGCCGCTTCGAGGTCGGCGTCGTCGAAGACCACGAAGGGTGCCTTGCCGCCCAGCTCCAGGTGGAGCCGCTTGACGGTCGCGGTGGCGATCTCGGCGACCCGCTTGCCGACGGCGGTGGAGCCGGTGAACGACGTCATGGCGACGTCCGGGTGGCCGACGAGGTGCTCGCCGGCCTCCCTGCCGGTGCCGGTGACGATGTTGACGACCCCGTCGGGGATTCCGGCGTCGGTCGCGGCCTGGGCGAAGAGCAGCGAGGTGAGCGGGGTGAGCTCGGCCGGCTTCAGGACGATGGTGTTGCCCGCGGCGATCGCCGGGAGGATCTTCCAGGCGGCCATCTGGAGGGGGTAGTTCCAGGGCGCGACGGAGCCGACGACACCGATGGGTTCGCGGCGCACGTACGAGGTGTGGTCGCCGGAGTACTCGCCCGCGGACTGGCCCTGGAGGTGCCGGGCGGCGCCCGCGAAGAAGGCGGTGTTGTCGATGGTCCCGGGGACGTCGAACTCCCGGGTGAGCTTGATCGGCTTGCCGCACTGGAGGGACTCGGCGCGGGCGAAGTCCTCGGCGCGCTCGGCGATCACGGCGGCGAGGCGGTGCAGTGCGTCCGAGCGCTCGCCCGGGGTCGCCGACGACCATCCGGGGAAGGCCGCGCGGGCCGCGGCGACGGCCGCGTCCACGTCGGCGGCGCCCGCCAGCTCGTACGTGTACACCTCCTCGCCGGTCGAGGGGTCGACGACCGCGTGGGTACGGCCAGAGGAGCCCTTGGTCAGACGTCCCGCGATGAACTGCGCGCCGTCCGCGAAGCGGTCCTGTGCCGGAAATCGTTCCGGGGTGGCATTGCCCGGGTAGTGCATGTCGCTCTCGCTCTCCTCCGCCGTCGCCCCGCGTGTGTCGGAGACGGGTGGCGTAGCTCCAGCTCGATTTGAGTGACGATCCTGGCAGAGCAGGTGGCGTCCAACAAGTGATTCCGTTGTTGCCTTTTGGTTACGCGACGGAATCTGTCGACCAGGTGTCGAGTCGCAGCGGAAAAGGGGGGACGGAGTGTCAGTGGTGCCTGCCAGACTCGCGTGCATGGAAGGGATCACGGGGAAGATCGACTCTCGGGAAGCGCTGGTCAGGGAGATCCGGACGGGCGCGAAAATCAAGTATCTGCACTTCTGGGGCCACCGGCCGCGACCGGACGGTCGTGTCGGGGCGAGCTGTCTGAGCCAGTGGTGGCCGTCACCGTTCGTGGTGGACGGGGTGACCTACGCGACCGCCGAGCACTGGATGATGGCGGGCAAGGCGCGGCTTTTCGAAGACGCGGAGGCGGGGCGGCGCGTGCTGGCGGCGGAGCATCCGGCCGAGGCGAAGAAGGCCGGGCGGCTGGTGCGCGGCTTCGACGAGGCGGTCTGGGAGCGCGAGCGCTTCGGGATCGTCGTCGAGGGCAGCGTGCACAAGTTCGCCTCGGACCCCAGGCTGCGGGGGTTCCTGCTGAGCACGGGCGAGCGGGTACTGGTGGAAGCCAGCCCCGTGGACCGCGTCTGGGGCATCGGCCTCACCGCGGACGACGAGGCGGCCCAACACCCCGAGCGGTGGCGGGGAGCGAACCTGCTGGGGTTCGCGCTGATGGAGGCGCGGGGGCGGCTGCGGGGGTAGGGGTGGGCGACCGGCCCCGCCCCCGCGCCTCCTCGATCAGGGGAACGCCACCAGCAGGACGATGAACGCGATGGACAGGCCGAGGCCCACACTGCCGCAGATGAGGCCGGCCAGGGCCTGGCCGGGGTTCGTGGCCTCGCCACGGCCGGCCTTCTTGCGGGCGAGCACGCCGAAGACGACGGACAGGATCCCGGCGACGAGGGCCAACGGCCACAGGCAGAAGCCGACGGCCGCGATGATGCCGAGCACCAGGGAGGCCGTGCCCATGCCGTTGCTGGGTGCCGGCGTCATGCCGGGCCAGCCGTAGTAGGCACCGGCGCCATGGGACTGCGGGCCGTGGGCGCCGTAGACGGGCGGGGCGGGGTAGCCGTAGCCGCCCGGGTAGCCGTACGCGGCGGGGCCGGGGCCGTCGGGGGCGATGGGCGGCGGGGGAACCTGCTCGTGCCCGTAGGGCGCGGCCGCACCCGGGGCGGGCGGCGGGTAGGCGTCCACCGGACCGGAACCCACCGGTGCCGTGGGGTTCGGCGGGGCGAAGGGGTTGTCGGAGACGTTGGCCTGGGCCGGGGTCGTCGGCCCGGCGAAGGGGGAGGACCAGGGCCGGGAGGCGTCGGGGCCTGCGACGGGCGGCGTGCCCGCGACCGGCGCCCCGGACCCGCCGGGCGGAATGCCCGTGCCCCCCGGCGGCGTCCCCACACCCGGCATCGACGTCACCGTCTGCTGGTCGTGCACGGACGAGGAGGGGGTGGAGGTCGGTGGTTGCGTGAGCGGGGTCAGGGGCCCCGTGTCGGCGACCGTGGCGCCGGGGCCGGCGGAGGCCGCCTGTGGGGGTGTCGGCCAGGTCTGCGTCATGCCCCGGGCCTGGCCTGGCGCCGTGTCGGCCGGCGCGGCCCACGGATCGTGGGGAGCGTCGGCGGGTTCGCCGGTCCCACCCGTCGGCGTCGCCCGGTGCGCGGCGTCGTCGCCCCGCGCCTCCGGCTTCTGCGCGTCGTCGGACATGCGCGGCCCCCCTCCGTTGAACGTGCCGTCATGCTAAGGCCCGACCCCCTCCGCCGTGACCCCGGCCTACGATGATCCCGAGTCACCGATCAGCCGATCACCCGCGTCCCGCCGTACCCACCGGCACGGGGCGCCGTTCCGGGGAGGAACCTTGACCGACCACCTCATAGACGCCCGTGCCCCGCGCGACCTGCACGCCTTCATCGCGTCGCTGCCCAAGGCCGAACTGCACGTGCACCACGTAGGCTCCGCCTCCCCGCGGATCGTGTCGGAGCTGGCCGCCCGTCACCCGGACTCCCAGGTGCCCACCGACCCCGAGGCCCTGGTCGACTTCTTCACGTTCACGGACTTCGCCCACTTCATCCAGGTGTACCTGTCCGTCGTCGACCTGATCCGCACCCCGGAGGACGTCCGGCTCCTGACCTACGAGGTGGCCCGGGACCTGGCGCGGCAGCAGGTGCGCTACGCCGAGCTGACCATCACGCCGTTCTCCTCGACCCGGCGCGGCATCGACGAGGGTGCCTTCATGGACGCGATCGAGGACGCCCGCAAGGCCGCCGAGGCCGACTTCGGAACCCTGCTGCGCTGGTGCTTCGACATTCCGGGCGAGGCCGGACTGGAGTCCGCCGAGGAGACGGTGCGGATGGCCACCGACGACCGGCTGCGCCCTGAGGGGCTGGTGTCCTTCGGCCTCGGCGGGCCCGAGATCGGCGTGCCCCGGCCGCAGTTCAAGCCGTACTTCGACCGGGCGATCGCCGCCGGCCTGCACTCCGTGCCGCACGCCGGCGAGACCACCGGCCCGCAGACGGTGTGGGACGCGCTGACCCACCTGCGCGCCGAACGCATCGGGCACGGCACGAGTTCCGCCCAGGACGAGAAGCTGCTCGCCCATCTCGCCGAGCACCGGATCGCGTTGGAGGTGTGCCCGACCTCCAACATCGCCACCCGCGCCGTCCGCACCCTCGACGAGCACCCCATCAAGGAGTTCGTGAAGGCCGGCGTCCTGGTCACGATCAACTCCGACGATCCACCGATGTTCGGCACCGACCTCGACAACGAGTACGCGGTCGCCGCCCGCCTCCTCGACCTCGACGAGCGGGGCGTGGCCGAACTGGCCAAGAACGCGGTGGAGGCGTCGTTCCTCGACGCGGCCGGCAAGACCCGTGTCAAGGACGAGATCGAGACCTACACCACCGCGTGGCTCGCGCCCTGATCCCAGCACAATGGGGGGCATGCAGAAGCTGACCGCCGTGGCCCACCGCGGCGACCCCTACCGCGTCCGTGAGAACACGCTCGACTCGCTGCGTGCCGCGCTGCGGCTGGGCGCGGACGCGGTCGAGATCGACGTACGGCTCACCCGGGACGGCGTGCCCGTGCTGCTGCACGACGAGACCCTGAAACGGCTGTGGGGGCACGACCGCCCGCTGCGGTCGCTCTCGGCGGACGAGGTGCGCGGGCTCACGGACGGCGACGTGCCGACGCTGGCCGAGGCGCTGGCGGCGACCGAGGGCAGCCGGGTGATGCTCGACCTGCCGGGCACCTCCGAGGTGCGGGCGGCGCGCCGGGTCGTGGACGTCGTGCGCGCGTGCGGGGCCGAGGAGCGCGCGTACTACTGCGCGGACGCCACGGCCATGCTCGCCGTGCGCGCCGCCGACCCGGCCGCCGAGATCGCGCTGACCTGGACGACCCTCGCCCCGCCGCGCCCCGCCCTGCTGGCCGCGGTACGCCCCCGCTGGCTCAACTACCGCTTCGGCCTGGTCGACCGCGCCCTCGCCGAACGCGTCCACACCGACGGCTGTCTTCTCTCCGTGTGGACCCCCGACACCCGCCGCTCGATGCGCCGCCTCGTCGACCTGGGCGTGGACTCGATCACCACCAACCGCGTCGACCTCCTGTGCGCCCTGCGCGACACCTGCTGAGGCGCGGAAGCGCTACACCCGCGAGTCCCGGGGGACGGTCGCGGGATCGGCCGGGGTCTCACGGGTGACGTACTGCGGCACGGGGGTGTCGTCCTGGCCGGTGTCGCGGACCAGGCCGTAGCGCTTCGCGCCCTCGGGGGGACCGCTCGTCACGTCCTTGGTCACGGCGTCCCAGGTGGTCGGGAAGACGGTCACGCCGTAGTCGGCGCCGCGTTCGTTCTGGTTGAGGGTCACGGTGCCGTCGACGTAGAAGTACTCGTTCTGCCACATCTGCTGGGTGCCGTCCGGCAGGACGGTGTAGCCGGTGGCCGTGCTGCCCATGCCGGTGGCGGAGCTGTCGGTGGGGCTGACGGGGTCGTCCATGCGGCGGCCGCCGCCCGAGGCGACGTGGAAGATCCTTCCCTCCAGGCCGGTCCAGGCCGGCATGACCAGTTGGCCGGGGCGTGACTGCGGTGATATCTGCCAGCGCACCAGGACGTAGCCCTTGCCGCTGAGCGTCACCTTCTCGCCGCGGTGCTGCATGACCGCCTTGGCGCCCCAGGTGCTGGTGATCCCGGTCTCGGGCCGGTGCGGGAGGGCGGCGGGCCGGGTGTCGGGGTCCGGTGCCCGGTCGACGGCGTCGACGACCGTGCCGTACAGGTCGGCCTTCGTCGTCCTCGTCGGGGACGGTGGGGGTGAGGGGGTCGGGGAGGCCGATGACGGGGGCAGCGGGGCGGAACTCGCGGTGGGGGCGGTGCTGGTGACGGCGGCGCGCGGCGGCGGGGCCGGGTCAGGGGTCTGGGTGGCGACGTAGGCGCCGCCCGCGACGATGGTCGCGCCCGCCGTCATGGCGACGGCCGGTTTGGTGAGGGCGCCCAGCACCTTGGCGGACCAGCCGACGGAGGCGCCCGCGGCGGTGGCGGCGGCCGCCGTCTTGCCGCCGAAGGCCAGCGAGAGGGTGAGGCCGACCGGGATCGGGACCAGCGCGATCCCGACGAGCAGCCGCTCCGCCGGTACGACCGACTCGCGGGTGTCGCCGCAGTAACCGCAGCCCCGCAGGTGCCGGGCCAGCCGCTTGCGCCAGACGGAGTCGGGGCGGCCGTTCCAGCGGGCGGTCAGTTCGCGCAGGTCCGGGCAGGCGCCGTCGAGGGCGCGCACGATGCCGCGCGAGGTCTCCAGGCGTTCCTTCATCCGCTGGACGCGCACGGCGGCGTGCTGTCGGCTGATGCCGACGGCTTCGGCGAGTTCACGCCGGGTGAGCTCGCCGGCGACCTCCAGCCACCACAGGGACAGCAGTTGGCGGTCCTCGTCGTCGAGCCAGCGTGCCGCCTCCGCGACCTCACGCCGCTGCCCTTCCAACTGAAGTCTGAGAACGGTCAGTTCGGCGAAGTCGGCGGCGTCCCCGGACACCGACTCGTCCAGCGGGTCGGGAGTCCTGCGGCGGGCCCGGTCACGGATCTGCCGCATGGCGATGGCCACCAGCCAGGACCGGAAGCTGTCCGGGTCGCGCAGGGAGCCGAGGTGGTCGACGGCCCGCAGCATCGTCTCCTGGACGACGTCGTCGACGTCGGCGTGACCGTTCAGGGCCCGGCCGACGATGTTGTACACCAGGGGCAGCCAGCCCGCGACGAGCTCGTCCAGCGCCCGCCGGTCGCCGGCCTGCGCGGCGGCGATGGTGGAGCGCCAGTGCTGGGTGTCCACGGGGCCCTTTCGGTGGCTGGGGTGACGGCTGAGGTCAGAGGTCTTCTGCACGCACCCTCTCAGGCAGGCCGGGGCTGTCGTATGTCCGGGATCACAGTGCGGAGACGGTGTGAAGGGCGCGGGGATAACAGTTTTTTCGCCGCCCCTAGGGGCGCTTCCTGACAACCCCCTTGACCGGCGCGGCAGTTACTCCGGGTCCGGCCAGGGTCCGGCACCCTCCTGTCCGACGATCCGGGGGCGGCCGTTCGGCAGAAAGCTGATCACGACCACATACGTCGACCTCTGGAGCAGACGCATGCGCGCCCGCCGCCGTACGACCGTCCTCGCCGCCTGCCTCACCCTCGCCCTGGGCGCCGCCCCGCTGGCGGCCCCCGCCTTCGCCGCGTCCGGGCCGGCCTCCTCCCCCGCCTCCGCGTCCGGCACGACGGCCGGCCGTCCGGACGCGGGCGCCCTGACCGCGGCGCTCGAGAACCTCCCCGACCCGAACGCGACGTTCGCCCTCGTCCGGGTCGGCGGAACGGACGGCACCTGGCGGGGCGCCGCGGGTGTGCACGATCTGGAGAGCGGCCGTGCGGCGGACGCGGGCGCCCGGTTCCGGGCCGGTTCGGCGACGAAGGTGGTGACGGCGGCCCTGGTGCTGCAACTCGCCGCGGATCACCGGCTCGACCTGAACGCGCCCCTCCAGCGCTACCTCCCCGGGCTGCTGACCCGCGACTTCGAGCCGGTCACGGTACGGCAGCTGCGGAACCACACCAGCGGCATCCAGCCGGGCGACGGACTCGGGAGCACCTTCGAGGAGGTGTACGCCCACCGCTTCGACACGCTGTCACCCCGGCAGGTGGTCGCCTCGGCGGTGGCCAAGGGCCCCGAGTTCCGGCCGGGCCGCGAGCAGCACTACCTGAACATCAACTACACGATCCTGGGGCTGCTGGTCGAGAAGGTCACCGGACACTCGTACGCCGCCGAGGCCACCCGGCGCGTGCTGCGCCCCGCCGGGATGCGGGACACGTACTTCCCCGGCACCGAGCCGTCGATCGCCGGCCCGCACAACCGCGGCTACCAGGCGGTGAAGGCGGCCGACGGCACGACGTCGTTCCTTGACGTGACGGACTGGAACCAGGCGGACCGGTTCGCGGCCGGCGACATGATCTCCACGACCGCCGACCTGGAGCGCCTGGTGAACCGTCTGTTCCGCGGCGACCTGGTCCCCCGGCCGCAGCTGAGGGAGATGTTCACGGTCCCCTCGCGCATCAAGGGCGCCACGATGAGCGCGGGCCTGGAGCGCTTCGAGTTCGAGGGCCGCGTGTACTGGCTCAAGACGGGGGGCCGCTACGGCTACGGCTCGCTGATCGCCGCGACCCGCGACCTGTCCCGCACCCTGGTCGTCTCGGTCGGCGCCACGGACGCGAAGGGCGAGGCCATGAACCCGGTGACCGAGCGGATAGCCCGGGCGGCCCTCAAGTAGCGAGCACCGGGCGGGCGTTCACGGTCAGTTGCTCCAGGCGCTTGATCTTCTTCCGTACGACGTACAGCGGGATCACCCCGAAGACCCCGAACGCCATGTCGATGACGCTCCACCAGAAGGGGATGCCCCGGATCGGCCCGCAGATCAGCGCGAGCGGGACGATCCCGGCGCAGGCGATCATCCCGAACTCGACGACCCAGATGTTGCGGACCGGGTCGCGGTAGGGGCCGTAGAAGGCGACCGCGATGACGAGGTGCGCGAAGGCGAGCCAGTCGGTGCCGTAGAGCACGAAGGGGTACTCGGCGTCGACGACGTCGAGTCCCTGCCGGACCCGTTCGATCCACTCCATGAGGGCGGGCAGGTGTTGCGGCACGGACAGCGCCCTCAGCAGGTCCTCGGTCCAGCGTAGTTCGTGGACCAGCGGGAAGGCCGTGGCGCCGCTGAGCACCAGGCAGACGATGAAGAGGACCAACCACGCGCGGATGCCCTTGAGCAGGGCGGCTCTGTCGCTCATGGCAGCAGCGTACGCCCCGTGTTGAACATGTTCAAAAAGTGCTCTACCGGCTGCCCCGCGCGGTCTCCGCCCCGCCGGGCACCGTGGACGCGGACGGCGACGGCACGAGGGAGTGCGTGGTCGGGACCGCCGTCGGCTCGTGGGTGGGAGCGGTGGAAGCGGCAGTCGAGTCGGGGCTCGTCGTGGCGGGAGCGGGGCCCCGCGTCCCCTCGCTCGGGCCGGGGCCGACCGGTGCGGGGGGCGCCGACGGAGTGGGCGGCGGCGAAGGGCTGCCGCTCCCGGTCGGCGGGGCCATCGGGACGGCCGGGGGCGCGGGTGACTCGTGCACCGTCAGCCGCAGCGGCAGCGCCACGAGGGCGGCGACGGCGCACGCCGCGCCCACCCCGGCCGCGGCGCGCGCCAGTCGGCGGCGGGCCGCGCGACGGCGGATCGCCTCGTACCGGCCGGCGGGTGGGCCGAGGTAGTCGGAGGCGGGCCGCAGGATGACGGCCAGCGGGTCGTCGGGCTCGAACTCCGGACCCTCGTCAGAGTGTGTGATCAAGGCTTCTCCCCAGATGGGCGCGGAGCAGTTCACGGGCCGCGTGGAGATCGGCCTTGACGGTCCCTTCCTTTCGTCCGGTCAGCGCGGACACCTCCCGGATCGGCATGTCAGCGTAGTAGTGCAGGAGGATCGGGACGCGCAGTCGCTCCGGCAGCGACTGCACGAGCAACCGCACCGAGGGGTCGGCCTGTTCGTTTCGCGGACGTACGGCGGCTTCGGTGGTGGCGCGGTGCACGGCCCGGCGTTCCCGCTCGAGCCGACGCCAGTGGTCCCGGACCAGGTTGGCCGCGGTGACGTAGAGGAAACCCCGGGGCTCGGTGACGGACGTCCAGCGGCCCCAGAGCCGCGTGAAGGCCTCGGAGGCGATCTCGTGGGCCGTCTCGTCGTCGTCGACCAGCCGACGGCACCAGCCGGCGAGGCGCGGGTAGAGGGCGGCGAACAGCTCGGACGCTGCCTTCTCGCGGGACCGTTTCAACGTTCTGTGTGCTCTCCATGGTCGTGACGGTGTGCGGGGCGGGTGCGGGACGGGGCCCCATGGGGGGGTACGGGTCAGGGACTCGCCGCGCTCGACCCGCCCGTTCCGTCCGTCCCGCCTGTTCCGTCCGTCCCGCCTGTTCCGTCCGTCCCGCTCATCGTGGCGAAGACGATCACGTTGTCCGGGTAGCCGTCACCGGTCAGGCGGCCACCGCACGTGATGAGCCGCAACTCCGGCCGGTTCACGTCCCCGTAGACCTCGTCCGCCGGGAAGTCCGCCTTGGCGACCGTCCGTACGGAGTCCACGGTGAACACCGCTGTCCGGCCGTTCTCCAGGCGCGCCTCGATCCGGTCGCCTCGGCGCAGCCGCGCGAGCCGGCGGAAGACGCCGTCGCCGTGGGTGCCGACCGTGACGTGTCCGAGGATCACCGACGGGCCGACCTGGCCCGGTGTCGGTGAGTGCCGGTACCAGCCCGCCCGGTCGTGCGCGGTCAGCGGAGGCACCTCGACGCTGCCGTCCGCCGCCAGCCCCAGCCGCATCACCGGCGTGTCGACCCCGATGGCCGGGACGAGCAACCGGACGGGAGCCGAACGCCCCGGAGCCTGCCCCGCGTTGGGGGAGGACCGGGCGGAGGGCGACCCGTCGGGCGCGGACGACGTGCCGCCCGCGGCCGGGCCGGCCGACGGTCCGCCGCAGCCCACGAGCAGCGAGGCCGTCGTCGCGGTGACGAAGGCGCGCCTGGAGAGCGAGGTCATGCCCCGGTCGCCCGCCGACGCCTTACGACGAAGTAGGCGGCGCCCCCCACGGCGCACGCCGCCGCGGCACCCCCGCCGACCAGCGCGCCCGAGCCGCCGGAGCCCGCCGACTCCTCGGCGACACCGGTGTCCGGCGCTCCGCTCGGCACCACGGACACCTGGCCCGGGGAGGGCGCCAGCGTCGGCTCCGCACTCGGCGCGCGGGTCGGCTCGGCGCTCGGCGCGCGGGTCGGCTCGGCGCTCGGCGGAAGGCTGGCGGACGGCTCCGACGTCGGCTCTGCGGAGGCGGAGGGGTGACGGGTGGGGGCCGGGCTCGCGTTCCCCCCGTCGGCGAACGCGGGCACCGCGCCCGCCAGTACGGCGGTGCACGCAAGTGCCAGGGCGCTCAGGGCAGTTCGGCGCATGAATCGCTCTCTCTCGTCGGTCCGCCCGGCCGGTGGTCCGGGGGGGCGGGTTTCGGATCGACGGGAGAGACGAGGCAGCGGTGGGGCAGGTTGTAAAGAGATGGCAAAGTCATCCGGCCGCCGCGGACGCCCGGCGCGCGGCCCGGCCTCGCGGACAGTCCCCGGAACCTGCCTACAGCCCGACGATCGCGTTCCACCGCTTCGCGAACCCCACCCGTTCCTCCGGGCCGATGTCCCGCGCGACGGCGAGGCGCTCGCGCATCCTCGCGTCCGGGAAGATCAGGGGGTTTTCCGCGAGGGAGGCCGTCTCCTCGTCCTTGGCCGAGGCGAGGACGTCCCGGGCCGCCGGCACCGGGCAGACGTAGTTGACCCAGGCGGCGAGCTCCGCGGCGACCTCGGGGTCGTAGTAGTAGTCGACGAGGCGCCCGGCGTTGGCCCGGTGCAGGGCACGGTTGGGGATCATCAGGGAGTCCGACCAGAGCTCCGCGCCCTCCTCGGGGACGACGAAGCGGATGTCGGGATTGTCCGCCTGGAGCTGGATCACGTCACCGGAGTACGCCTGGCAGGCCAGGACGTCGCCGCTGACGAGGTCCTTGGTGTAGTCGTTGCCGGTGAAGCGGCGGATCCGGCCCATCGCCACGTGCTTCTCCACCTGGTCGCAGACCCTGTCGAAGTCGTCGGCGGTCCACCGCGTGATGTCGACGCCGTTGCCCTGCATGAGCAGCGCGAAGGACTCGTCGAGGCCGGACAGCAGGGTCACGCGGCCCTTCAGGTCGCTCGCCCACAGGTCGCTGACCCGGCGTATCTCCCGGCCGAGCCTGCGGCGGTCGTACGCGATGCCGGTGATCCCGGACTGCCACGGCACGGTGAATCTGCGGCCGGGATCGAAGGCGGGCGAACGCAGCAACGGGTCCAGGTACTTGGTGACGTTCGGCCGGCGCGCGCGGTCCATCTCCTGGACCCAGCCCAGGCGCACGAACCGCGCGCACATCCAGTCACTGACGACGACCAGGTCGCGGCCGGTCTGCTGACGGTTCATCAGCGCGGGACTGATCTTGCCGAAGAACTCGTCGTTGTCGTTGATCTCCTCGGTGTACTCGACGGAGATCCCCGTCCGCTTCTCGAAGGCCACCAGCGTCGGCCGCCCGGTCGTCCCGTCGTCGGCCGTGTCGATGTACAGAGGCCAGTTGGCCCAGGTCAGCCGCTTGTCGACGGCGGAACGGTCGGGGACGGCCCGGTCTTCGGGCGACACGTACGCGGCCGGTACGCCGCAGCCGGCGAGACCGCCGAGCACGGCGGTGCCACCGAGTGCGCGCAGCAGGGAGCGTCGGGCGAGCGGGGGCGTCTTCGGTGGGAGGGCCATCAGGGCAGCATGCCGCCGCTGCCGGTGGCCGGACAATCGACGCCGCGTCGAGCGCGGACGCCTACGGCCGACACGTTGTCGATCAACGGCCCTTCAACGGACGAAGTCACAGGGGCCGGCGGACGAAGCCGGCGGCGCTGACGGCGCCTTCGCCGCGCGACAGCGGCCCCGGACGGTGACTCGTACCGTCCGGGGCCGCGAGGTGTCGCAGCGCGTCACGCGTCCAGGGACGTCATCACGTGCTTGACCCGCGTGTAGTCGTCGAAGCCGTAGCTCGAGAGGTCCTTGCCGTAGCCGGACTTCTTGAAGCCGCCGTGCGGCATCTCGGCGACCAGCGGGATGTGGGTGTTGATCCACACACAGCCGAAGTCGAGCTTCTTGGACATCCGCATCGCACGGCCGTGGTCCTTGGTCCACACGGAGGAGGCGAGGGCGTACTCGACGCCGTTGGCCCACTCCACGGCCTGGTCCTCGTCGGAGAAGGACTGGACGGTGATGACCGGCCCGAAGACCTCCTTCTGGATGATCTCGTCGTCCTGCTTGAGGCCGGAGACGACGGTCGGCGCGAAGAAGTAGCCCTTCTCACCGACCTGGTGACCACCGGTCTCGACCTTGGCGTGCGCGGGCAGCCGCTCGATGAAGCCGGAGACCTGCTTGAGCTGGTTGGGGTTGTTGAGCGGGCCGAACAGCACGTCCTCGTCGTCCGGCTGCCCGGTCTTGGTCTCGGCGGCGGCCTTCGCGAGGGCGGCGACGAACTCGTCGTGGATCGCCTCCTGGACGAGCACGCGGGTGGCGGCCGTACAGTCCTGCCCCGCGTTGAAGAAGCCCGCGACGGAGATGTCCTCGACCGCCTTGGGGATGTCGGTGTCGTCGAAGACGACGACCGGCGCCTTGCCGCCCAGCTCCAGGTGGACCCGCTTGAGGTCCTTGGACGCGGACTCGGCGACCGACATGCCCGCGCGCACCGAACCCGTGATGGAGGCCATCGCCGGGGTCGGGTGCTCGACCATCAGACGGCCGGTGTCACGGTCGCCGGTGATGACGTTGAAGACGCCCTTGGGCAGGATCGAGCCGATGATGTCGGCGATCAGGACCGTCGACGCCGGGGTCGTGTCCGACGGCTTCAGCACGACCGTGTTGCCCGCCGCGAGCGCCGGGGCGAACTTCCACACGGCCATCATCATCGGGTAGTTCCAGGGCGCGACCTGCGCGCAGACGCCGACCGGCTCGCGGCGGACGATCGAGGTCAGCCCCTCCATGTACTCGCCGGCCGAGCGGCCCTCCAGCATCCGGGCCGCACCCGCGAAGAAGCGGATCTGGTCGACCATCGGCGGGATCTCCTCGGAGCGGGTCAGCCCGATCGGCTTGCCCGTGTTCTCCACCTCGGCCGCGATCAGTTCCTCGGCCCGCTCCTCGAACGCGTCCGCGATCTTCAGGAGGGCCTTCTGACGCTCGGCGGGGGTCGTGTCGCGCCAGGCCGGGAAGGCAGCGGCGGCCGCGGCCATCGCGGCGTCCACGTCCGCCTGTCCGGACAGCGGCGCGGTCGCGTACGCCTCGCCCGTCACGGGGTTGACCACCTCGGTGGTCCGTCCGTCGGCGGCGTCGCGGAACCCACCGTCGATGTAGTTGCGCAGACGACGCAGCTCGGTGCTCACTGCCGGCCTCCTGTCAGTTTCTGACTGTTGGGGTGTCCATGTACTGAGACACCCACCCTAATCCGCCCGCCCGCGTTTTCAACACCCCTGATCGCGCCAACGCTGCGAAATCCGCAGGTCTCCGTCTCGTAAACAACGAATTTCATCGCTGCGACCTTGCGGAACTGTCGAGACGTCGTGCACAGTGAGCTGGTGGCCAGTCGAAGCGCAGACCCCAGGGACTCACGGGAGATCCGCGAGTCCAGGAACGGCAGCAGCCCGCACCTGGATGCCGTCTCCCTCGGCATCATCGAACAGCTCCAGGAGGACGGCCGCCGGCCGTACGCCGCCATCGGCAAGGCCGTCGGCCTCTCCGAGGCGGCCGTGCGCCAGCGCGTCCAGAAGCTGCTCGACCAGGGCGTGATGCAGATCGTCGCCGTCACGGACCCGCTCACCGTGGGCTTCCGCCGACAGGCGATGGTCGGCATTCACGTGGAAGGTGACGTGGAGTCCGTCGCCGACGCCCTGACCTCCATGTCCGAATGCGAGTACGTGGTGATGACCGCAGGCTCCTTCGACCTGATGGTGGAGATCGTCTGCGAGGACGACGACCACCTCCTGGAAGTCATCAACAAACGCATCCGGCTCATCCCCGGAGTGCGCTCCACCGAGAGCTTCGTCTACCTCAAGCTCAAGAAGCAGACCTACATGTGGGGAACCCGATAGCCGTGAGCACCAAGGACCTCAGCCAGACCGCGTACGACCACCTGTGGATGCACTTCACCCGCATGTCCTCGTACGAGAACTCCCCCGTGCCGACGATCGTCCGGGGTGAGGGCACCTACATCTACGACGACAAGGGCAGGCGCTACCTCGACGGTCTCGCGGGTCTGTTCGTGGTCCAGGCCGGACACGGCCGCACGGAACTCGCCGAGACCGCCTTCAAGCAGGCGCAGGAACTGGCGTTCTTCCCGGTGTGGTCCTACGCCCACCCGAAGGCCGTAGAGCTGGCGGAGCGCCTCGCGCACCACGCGCCCGGCGACCTGAACAAGGTCTTCTTCACCACCGGCGGCGGCGAGGCCGTCGAGACCGCCTGGAAGCTCGCCAAGCAGTACTTCAAGCTGACCGGCAAGCCCACCAAGTACAAGGTCATCTCCCGCGCGGTCGCCTACCACGGCACCCCGCAGGGCGCCCTGTCCATCACGGGCCTGCCGGCCCTGAAGGCCCCCTTCGAGCCGCTGGTCCCGGGCGCCCACAAGGTCCCGAACACCAACATCTACCGCGCCCCGATCCACGGTGACGACCCCGAGGCCTACGGCCGCTGGGCCGCCGACCAGATCGAGCAGCAGATCCTCTTCGAGGGCCCGGACACCGTCGCCGCGGTCTTCCTGGAGCCGGTCCAGAACGCGGGCGGCTGCTTCCCGCCCCCGCCCGGCTACTTCCAGCGGGTCCGCGAGATCTGCGACCAGTACGACGTGCTGCTGGTCTCCGACGAGGTCATCTGCGCCTTCGGCCGCCTGGGCACGATGTTCGCCTGCGACAAGTTCGACTACGTCCCGGACATGATCACCTGCGCCAAGGGCATGACCTCGGGCTACTCCCCCATCGGCGCGTGCGTCATCTCCGACCGCCTGGCCGAGCCGTTCTACAAGGGCGACAACACCTTCCTGCACGGCTACACCTTCGGCGGCCACCCCGTGTCGGCCGCGGTCGGCCTCGCCAACCTCGACCTGTTCGAGCGCGAGAACCTCAACCAGCACGTACTCGACAACGAGGGCGCGTTCCGCTCCACCCTGGAGAAGCTGCACGACCTGCCGATCGTCGGCGACGTCCGCGGCAACGGCTTCTTCTACGGCATCGAGCTGGTGAAGGACAAGAACACCAAGGAGTCCTTCAACGACGAGGAGACCGAGCGCGTCCTGTACGGCTTCCTCTCCAAGGCCCTCTTCGACAACGGCCTGTACTGCCGTGCCGACGACCGCGGCGACCCGGTCGTCCAGCTCGCCCCGCCGCTGATCTCCGACCAGGGGACCTTCGACGAGATCGAGCAGATCCTGCGTGCGACGCTCACGGAGGCGTGGACCAAGCTGTAGCCTCCGGCGGTCCCCGGCCGGGGTGCACCCTATCGAGTGAGAAGGGTGCACCCCGGCCGCGTGCTGTCCGGCGTCCTCGCCCCCGGTCCTTAGCGTGCCTGGTAACCGATCGGCTCTGCTTTCGTTCCCCCGCACGGGGGATGGCAAGGCACAACGGATCAGAACGAGGTGTACGCGCATGGAGGCCCCGCCCGACAACGACGTGCTCTGGGCACGCGCCCTGCACTTCACGCACCGCGACGGCTCCCCCGGGCTGACCGGCGTCTCGCTCGGCGTGCGCGAGGGCGAGATCCTCGCCGTCAGCGGCCCGCGCGGCAGCGGCAAGTCCACCCTGCTGCGGTGTCTGTCCGGCCTGGTCCCCGCGCAGCGCGGCGAGGTCTGGTTCAACAGCGTGCCCGTGCACACCATGGGCCCGATGACCCGCGAGCGCCTGCGCCGCGACCGCTTCGGCTGGATCGACCCGGCCCCGGCCCTCGTCCCCGAGCTGAACGTCTGGGAGAACGCGGCCCTGCCCCTGATGCTGCGCGGCGCCAGTCGCCGCCGTGCCAGGACGGCCGCCCTGGAGTGGCTGGAGCGCCTCGACATCGGCGACGGCACCCGCAAGCGCCCGCACGAACTGCGCCAGGCCGAACGCCAGCGTGTCTGCATCGCCCGGGCCCTGGCCCCCTCCCCCACCGTCCTGTTCGCCGACGAGCCCACGGCCCCGCTGCACCGCGCCGACCGCGCCCAGGTCCTGCGCACCCTCACCACGGCGGCCCGCTCGCACGGCATCACGGTCGTCCTGGCCACCCACGACGCGGAGACCGCGGCCCTCGCCGACCGCACGGTGTCGCTGCTGGACGGGCGGCGCGTGAAGACCGTGCACCTGCCCCCGCTCGGTGAGACGGAAGGCCGGGCCACGTGCTCGCTCTCCGTCTGACCCGCGGCGCCCACCCGGCCGTCCAGCTCCGCCGTCTCCTGGTGGCCGCCGCCTCGGCCGGTACGGGCTTCCTCCTCCTGTGCACCCTCGGCCACGCCATGAGCCACCCGGACGCCCCGGGCGCCTCGGCGCTCCGCCTGGCCTGGTGTGCCACGCCCCTGGCCGCCACGGTCCACTTCGCGGTCGCGGTGGCCCGCACCGACCCGGCCACCAAGCCCCGCCCGGGCCTCTCGGCGATCGGGCTGGGCCCGGCCCGGCTGATGGCGGTCTCGGCCACCACGACGGCCCTGTCCAGCACGCTCGGCTCGATGCTCGCGCTGCTGTTCTTCCTCCACCTGCGAGGCGACCTGACCGGGATGCCGTTCGACGGAGCGGCGGCGGAGTTCCTGGCGGCCGACGCGCCCCTGCCGCTGCCCGCGGCCCTGACGCTGCTGGCGCTCACCCCGGCGATCGCGTCGGCGGCGGTCGGGCTGGCCCTGCGGCCCCGGGACGACCGGCCCGCGTCGGCCCGTACCGGTATCCGCTCCTTCGGCCGCTTCGGCGCGTACGGCAAGGCCGCGGAGCGGGAGACGTTCGGGGCGTACGGCAGGTTCGGCGCGCGTCTGCGGGGCCAGGACGAGGCCACCGACCGCAAAGCCGGCTCCCCGGCAGCGGAACCGGCAGCGCCCGCCCCGGTACCGGCACCGGCCGGCGCCGACCGGGACGCCCTGGACCCCGACACCCTCCCCGCACCCCCGCGCGAGGCCCCCGGAGGCCTTCCCTGGGGTATCGCCGTACTCGCCGCGGGACTCGCCGTGGAGGCCTACGCCAGCCGCTCCGGCTCCGCCGACACGGCGCCCCTCCCCGGCGGCCTCGGCGGAGCCCCCTCCGTCCTGCTCGGCTGGATCCTCACCGCCACCGGTCTCGCCCTCGCCGGCCCCGGCCTCACCCACCTGTGCGGCCGTCTCCTGCAGACCGCCCGCCCCGGTGCCCTGCGGCTGCTCGCCGGCCGCGTCCTGATGACGGAGGCCGCCCGCATCGGCCGCCCCCTCGGCATCGTCTGCGCGGTCGCGTCGGGCGCGTACGCGATGGCCGCGCTGTACGACGCCGACGACCCCTCCTTCGGCCCGCTGACCGCCCTCGGCCTGCTCCTGGTGACCGGCTGCACGGTGGCGACGCTGTGCACGGCCGCCGTCGAGGCCCGGCAGGACCGCGCGGACACCACTGCCGCGCTGCTGCGGCTCGGCGCCCCCGCCACGGTGCTGCGCAGTGCCGCCGCCCTGCGCGCCGGGGCGCTGCTGGCCCTGTTCGGCCCGCTGACGCTGGTCGTCGCCGAGCTGGCGGCGCTTCCGCTGGCCGCCTGAGTTTTTCGTACGAGAAATTCTCCCGGGCGGCGATGAGTTCCGCGCGAGGCGCCGGTCTACCCCCACGAACATCACGACCCGATGGGAGAGACCCGGCATGTACCAGCAGATGATCTTCGTGAACCTGGCCGTGAACGACCTCGACGCCTCGAAGAAGTTCTTCACCGAGCTCGGCTACACGATCAACGCGCAGTTCAGCGACGAGAACACCGCCTCGGTCGTGATCAGTGACGCCATCGTCGCGATGGTGCACACCAAGGAGCGTTACGCCGAGTTCACGAAGAAGGAGATCGTGGACTCGAAGAAGACCAGCGAAGTGCTGATCGCCCTAAGCGCCGAGAGCCGCGAGAAGGTCGACGAGCTCGTCGAGAAGGCCTTCGCGGCGGGCGGCTCCCCGGCGGGCGAGACCCAGGACCACGGTTTCATGTACGGCCGTTCCTTCGACGACCCGGACGGCCACACCTGGGAGGTCGTGTGGATGGACCCGTCGGCCGTCGAGGGCTGAACGGCTGTGCCTAGCATGGGCGGGTGCAGACGATGCCCGCCCATGCGGCCCACCACGACGACCGTGAGATCGAGAGCCTCGAGGAGTTCGACGCGACCGTCTCGGCCCGCGCGACTCTCGCCGGATTCCGGATCCAGGCCGTCGACCTGACGGACCGCACACGGGAGTTGCTCGGCACGGACACGGCGGGCGCCGTGTTCCTCGGCTGCCCCATGCGAGGCGACGCGGCCGCCAAGGTCCGCGCCGACGGGGCGATGGTCCTCCCGCCCGTCCCTGACCTGCCCTTCGACCCCTACCGCGGTGTCCTCTACGCACCGGACGAGTTGTTCGCCGGGCTCGCCGAGGGCTACGAGGGCACACCCGACGCCCTCGCCTACGCCTGGTTCCAGCGGACCAGGGCCGACGGCGACATCTTCGCCTCCATGCTGCGCTCGGTCCACGACGACGCCGTCTCGGACGCGCTCGACGAACTCCTGTCCGGCGCCCGGGTGGTGGGCGTGATGGGCGGCCACGCGATGGCACGCGGCTCGGAGGCGTACGCCGGTGCCGCGCGGCTCGGCAGGGAGCTGGCCCGCGCCGGCCTCACGGTCGCCACCGGCGGCGGCCCGGGCGCGATGGAGGCCGCGAACCTCGGCGCCTACGCCGCCCCGTACGACGACGAGATGCTGACCGAGTCGCTCGGACTCCTCGCAAAGGCACCGAAGTTCACGCCCTCGATCACCGAGTGGGCGACGGCCGCCTTCGAGGTGCGGGCCCGCTGGCCCAAGGGCGGCACCTCCGTCGGCGTCCCCACCTGGTTCTACGGCCACGAGCCGCCGAACGCCTTCGCCTCGCACATCGCCAAGTACTTCGCCAACGCCACCCGCGAGGACGGCCTGTTGGCCCGCTCCACCGCGGGCGTGGTCTTCCTGCCGGGCGCCGCCGGCACCGTGCAGGAGATCTTCGACAACGCGACGCCGAACTACTACGAGTCGCGCGGCGAACCCACGCCGATGGTCCTCGTGGACCGCGCGCACTGGACGGAGCGGCTGCCCACGTGGCCGTTGCTCCAGGCGCTCGCGCGGGAGCGTCGGATGGAGGCCCGAATCGCCCTGGTTGACCGGATCGAGGAGGCTCCGGCCGCCTTGAAACGTCTCGCTGGTTAATAAGACGGCAAAGCCGACCGCTGTAACCTGCATATGCGTTGACACTTCTTATGCAGCGCTTATAGACCTGTGAGACTCCTGGGGATGTTGGTGTCCCATCAACATCCCGCCAACCCCCCGCAGTTGCGCAACTCGTAAAGGACAAACGTGTCCATTAACCGCCGTCTTGCCGCACGCTCCGTGCGCATCCTCGGTGTCGCCACCGCCTCTGCCGCGCTCGCGCTCAGCGCTTCCGGCACCGCGCTCGCCTGCAACATCAACGAGTTCTCCGCCGAAGCCAAGTGCGACGGCTCCAAGGGCGTCATCACCGTCACCGACGTGGACCCCGCCGGCGTCAAGGCCATAGTCACCGTGTTCCTCGAGAACAACGGCGCCGACGTCAAGAAGGTCGGCGAACAGGAGGTCAGGGGTTCCCGCGAAGGCACCACCATCACCTTCGAAGAGGACTGGAAGCCGAACGCCGAGTACCGGATCCACGTCAAGGCCACCCCGTACGTGGACGAGGACATCAAGCCCAACCTGACCACGCCGTCCACGGCCTGCAAGACCGAGGACACCCCCACGCCCACGCCCACCCCGACGCCGTCGGACTCCGCGACCCCGCCGGCCGAGGAGACGGACACCCCGACCCCGACTCCGACGCCCTCGGACGACTCCAGCACCGCCCCGGCGGACACCACGGGCGGGAGCGCTCCGTCGCCCGCGGCCGGTGAGTCCAACCTCGCCGAGACCGGTGCGAACTCCAACACCGGTGTCATCGCCGGTATCGCGGTCGCCCTGGTCGCGATCGGTGGCGGCGCCGTGTTCTTCGGCCTGCGCCGCCGTGGGGCGAGCAGCAGCCGCTGACGCCTGACGCACGCCGCCGTGGCCCGTCCCCGCAACCTGGGGGCGGGCCACCGCCGTGTCACCCGAAGGTCGCCCGCTCCAGCCAGAACTCCAGCAGGGCCCGCTCCCCCAGCACCTCCACGTCCGCGCTGTCCAGCGGCAGGCGGCGGTAGAAGGCGAGCAGGACCGCGGTCAGCGGCCCCCGGAGGGCGACGGTCGCCTTCTCGTGCCCGCGACGCCACTCGAGGACGCCCTCGGTGAGCTCGACGATCCACTCGGCGTTCAGAGCGGGATCGGTGTCGGTGGCGTGCAGATGGATGCTGCGGCCCGGCCCGCGCAGCTCGTTCGCCACGTCGTGCGGCTGGGTCCGCTGCACGAACTCCACGATCTGCAGCCACTCGTCGATCGCGTCGGCGGCCACCTCCGGAGCGACCTCGTAGGGCAGCCCGGCGGCGAGCGCGGCGTCGGCACGGTGGATCGTGATCTCGTGCGTCACACGACGCGCCCAGAAACCGGCGTCGAAGATCCCGGCCCAGGACCAGACCTTGGCGTCGGGGCCGGCCTCCCGCAGCGTGGCGACGATCATCTCGCCGGTCTCCGCGAGCCAGGCGTCCAGCGCGGCGGCGTCACCCCGCACCCGCGGCCCGCCGCCCGACGGCACCTGATCCTCGGGAATCTCCTCCTCGGCCCGCGTCCGCACCAGCAGCTCCACCCAGCGCAGGGCGCCACCGATATGCCGTACGAGCTGTTCGAGCGACCAGTTGGGACAGGTCGGCACGCTCGCGGACAGGTCCGCCCCCGAGGTCACCACGGTCCTCAACAGCGCTACCTGGTGGGCGATTTCGTCACAGTAGCGATCATGGGTGAGCAGCGTCATGCCGCCGACCCTACGCGCCCGCCGATCAGCCGAGCACGACGATTTCGGCCGCGTCGAACTCCACCCCGACCACGCCCCCGACCTCCGGCGCCTCCCGCAGCGCACACGCCGCCTCCAGCCGGGGCGCCTCCTCCTCCGGCTGGAGTTGTACGGCGACATGGGTCCCCCGGAACGTCCGGGCCGCCACCGTGCACCGCAGCCCCTCGTCCGCGTCGACGATCCGCACCCCCGCGGGCCGCACCAGCAAGGAGCGCACGCCCTGCGCGGCCCCCTCCGCGACCGGGAGCTTGCCCCACGGCGTGACGGCGGCCTCCCCGGCCACCGTGCCCTCGACCACGTTCTCGAAGCCGAGGAAGCGGGCCACGAACTCGTCGGCGGGCCGCTGCCACACCTCCAGCGGCGTGCCGGACTGGGCGATCCGCCCGTCGCGCATCACCACCACCCGGTCGGCGAGCGCGAAGGCCTCGCCCTGGTCGTGGGTCACGGCGAGCACGGTCGTACCCAACCGGCCGAACAGCTCCCGCAGTTCGACGACCAGCCGCTCCCGCAGCGAGCGGTCGAGCTGGCCGAGCGGCTCGTCCAGCATCAGCAGCCGCGGCCGGGGCGCCAGGGCCCGGGCCAGCGCCACCCGCTGCTGCTCGCCCCCGGAGAGCGAGGCGACGGCCCGGCGCCCGGCGCCGGGAAGCCCGACCAGGTCGAGCAACTCCCCCACCCGCCGGGCCTGTTCGTCCTTGGACGCCCCGTGCATCCGCAGCCCGAAGGCGACGTTGCCGGCCACGTCCCGCTGCGGGAACAGCTGATGGTCCTGGAACATCAGCCCCACACCACGCCGGTGCGCGGGCACGCCGGCCTGGTCGCGTCCGTCGAGCAGGACCCGTCCGCCGTCCAGGGGCTGGAGGCCGGCCACCGCCCGCAGCAGCGTCGACTTGCCACTGCCGCTGGGCCCGAGCACACACACGATCTCGTGCTCGGCGACACCGAGGCCCACTGCGTCCAGCACGGCCCGGCCACCGAACCGTACGGTCGCTTCGTCAAGGCTCAGCAGCATCTAGAACTCCCCGGTCCGGTCGGTCCGCAGCCGCTCGAGCACCAGCAGCGCCACCGCGCACACAAGCATCAGGATCGTCGAAAGGGCCATCGCCTGGCCGTAGTTGAGCTCTCCGGCCCGGCCGAGCAGCCGCGCCACGGCGACCGGCAGGGTCGGGTTGTCGGGCCGCGCGATGAACACCGTCGCCCCGAACTCGCCGAGCGACACCGCGAAGGCGAACCCGGCCGCGATCAGCAGGGCCCGCCGCACCATCGGCAGGTCCACCTCACGCCAGACCCGGCACGGTGATGCCCCGAGCACCGACGCCGCCTCCCGCAGCCGCTGGTCCACGGCCCGCAGCACCGGCAGCATGGTCCGGACGACGAAAGGCACCCCGACCAGCGCCTGGGCCAGCGGCACCAGGATCCAGGTGCTTCTCAGGTCCAGCGGCGGCTCGTCCAGGGCGATCAGGAACCCGAAGCCGACCGTCACCGCGGACACCCCGAGCGGCAGCATCAACAGCGCGTCGAAGCCCCGTACGAACCGGCCCGCGTCCCGTCGGGTCAGCGCTGCCGCGGCCAGTCCGCCGATCAGCACGGCGATCAGGGTGGCGACGACCGCGTACTGGAGCGAATTGCCGATCGCCTCGATCGGGGCCACCAGGAAGACCCCACCGTCATCACTGGTCAGCGCACGGTAGTAGCCGAAGTCTGGCGCGTCCAGGGACCGCTGCACCAGCACGGCCAGCGGCAACAGCAGGAGTACGGCGATGACGGCAAGGACACCTGCCAGCAGCGCCCACTGCCCCGTCCCGCGGGGCCGCCGCGCGGTCACGGACGCGTCCACCAGGCGCAGGGTGCTCTCCCGCCGCCGTACCGTCCCGGCGTGCACGGCGAGGATCGCGCCCACCGCCAGGAACTGGACGACGGTCAGGACCGCGGCCGTGGACAGGTCGAAGATCTCGGACGTCTGCCGGTAGATCTCCACTTCCAGGGTCGAGAAGGTCGGACCGCCGAGGATCTGCACCACACCGAAGGAGGTGAAGGTGAAGAGGAAGACCATGAGCGCGGCGGCGGCCACGGCAGGCGCCAGGGCGGGGAGGGTGACCTGCCGCCAGGCTTTCAGAGGCGACGCCCCCAGCATCCGCGCGGCCTCCTCCTGCCGCGGGTCGAGCTGGGACCAGAGCCCGCCCACCGTCCGTACGACGACGGCGTAGTTGAAGAAGACGTGCGCGAGCAGGATGGCCCACACGGTGGTGTCGAGCCGTACGCCCCACAGCTCGTCGAGGAGTCCGCCGCGGCCGACGAGCGCGAGGAACGCGGTGCCGACGACGACGGTCGGCAGCACGAAGGGGACGGTCACCACGGCCCGCAGGACCTGCTTGCCGGGGAAGTCGAGACGGGCGAAGACATAGGCACCCGGCAGCGCGATCAGCAGGGTCAGCGCCGTGGAGGCTAGGGCCTGCCAGGTGGTGAACCACAGCACGTGCCGGATGTCGGGCTCCGCGAGCACGTCCGTGAGGCGCCCGAAATGCCAGACCCCGTCGACCTTCAGTCCGCGCGCGACGATCGCGGCGACGGGGTAGGCGAAGAAGAGCCCGAAGAACGCGACGGGCGCGGCGACGAGGCCGAGCCGCACCGCCGCGCTCCGCGCGCGTCCCTTACGCGGGACCGCTTCGGCTACTTCAGTACGAGCGAGGTCCACGACTTGACCCAGTCGTCACGGTTTTCGGCGATCTTCGCCGGGTCCATGGTCTCGGGGTTCTCGGCCTGGGGGCCGTACTTCGTGAACTCCGGCGGCACCTGGGCGCCCTCCCGCACCGGGTAGACGAACATGTTGAGCGGCATGTCCTCCTGGAACTCCCTGGTGAGCAGGAAGTCGAGGAGCGCCTTGCCGCCCTCGGCGTTCTTCGCGTTGCTCAGCAGGCCCGCGTACTCGACCTGGCGGAAGCAGGTGCCCGTCGCGACACCCGTCGGCGCGGTCGTCGGCTTCGGGTCGGCGTAGATCACCTCGGCGGGCGGCGAGGAGGCGTAGGAGACGACGAGCGGGCGGTCGGCCTTGGCCTGCTTGCCGCCGGCCGAACCGGAGAACTCCTCGTTGTAGGCCTGTTCCCAGCCGTCGACGACCTTCACGCCGTTGGCCTTGAGCTTCTTCCAGTAGTCCTGCCAGCCGTCGTCGCCGTACTTCGCGGCGGTTCCCAGGACGAATCCGAGCCCCGGCGAGGACGTGGAGGCGTTCTCGGTGACGAGGAGGTTCTTGTACCGGGGCTTGATCAGGTCGTCGAACGAGTCGGGCGGGGTCAGCTTGTGCTTGCTGAAGTACGCCTTGTCGTAGTTGACGCAGATGTCGCCGGTGTCGATCGGTGTGACCCGGTGCTTGTCCTGGTCGACGCGGTACTCGGGCAGGACCAGGTCGGAGCCCTTCGCCTCGTACGACTGGAACAGTCCGTTGTCGAGCGCCCGCGACAGCAGGGTGTTGTCGACGCCGAAGAAGACGTCGCCCTGCGGGTTGTCCTTGGTCAGGATCGCCTTGTTGACGGCCTGCCCGGCGTCGCCGTCCTTGAGGACCCTGACCTTGTAACCGGACTGCTTCTCGAAGTCGGCGAGGACGCTCTTGGAGACGGCCCACGAGTCGTGGCTGACGAGGGTCACGGTCTTCGAGTCGCCGCCGCTCCCGCCCTCGTCGGACGACCCGCACGCGGAGAGCGCGACGAGGCCGAGTCCCACGGCCGCGACCGTGGCCTTCTTGGTGATGCTCACTGAAATCCTCCTGGGGTGACCAGGAAGAGACGCGGCCCCGCCCGGGGCCTCGGACACACTCCGAAGGTTCCCGGGCAGGGCGCAACAGCTCGAGTAGTGACCGAACTTCCTACCCAGAATGACCTGGGCGAGGTTCAGAGGGTCTGCGGCCGGTGCCGCACTCTCAGCGCTGTGGCGCTCCCCTGTCGGAATATGAAGATGTCGTCGTTCGAACAACGCGTACGAACGTCACACTACCGCTCGGTGGCGGCCAGCTGACCACAGGCCCCGTCGATCTCCTGCCCACGGGTGTCCCGGATGGTGACCGGTACTCCATGGGCGGCGATGGCCTCCACGAACGCCTTCTCGTCCTCGGGACGGGAGGCGGTCCACTTCGACCCGGGCGTCGGGTTCAGCGGGATGAGGTTGACGTGCACGGGCTTGCCCTTCAGCAGCCGGCCGAGCCGGTCACCGCGCCACGCCTGGTCGTTGATGTCCCGGATCAGCGCGTACTCGATGGACAGCCGACGCCCGGACCGCTCGACGTACTCGAATCCGGCGTCGAGGACCTCGCGCACCTTCCACCGCGTGTTCACGGGGACCAGGGTGTCGCGCAGCTCGTCGTCGGGGGCGTGCAGCGAGATGGCGAGGCGGCACTTGAAGCCCTCGTCGGCGAAGCGGTGGATCGCCGGGACGAGACCGACCGTCGAGACGGTGATCCCGCGCTGCGAGAGCCCGAGACCGTCGGGGGCCGGGTCGGTGAGGGCACGGATGGCGCCGACGACCCGCTTGTAGTTGGCGAGGGGCTCGCCCATCCCCATGAAGACGATGTTGGAGAGCCGGGCCGGTCCACCGGGAACCTCCCCGTCCCGCAGCGCCCGCATCCCGTCCACGATCTGATGGACGATCTCGGCGGTGGACAGGTTACGGTCCAGCCCCGCCTGCCCGGTCGCGCAGAACGGGCAGTTCATCCCGCACCCCGCCTGCGAGCTGATGCACATGGTCACCCGGTCCGGGTAGCGCATCAGCACGGACTCGACGAGCGTGCCGTCGAACATCCTCCACAGCGTCTTGCGCGTGGTGCCCTCGTCGGTCGACAGATGCCGCACGACCGTCATCAGCTCCGGAAGCAGTGCTTCCTGCAGCTTGGGCCGCGCGGCGGCCGGGATGTCCGTCCACTCCTGCGGGTCGTGCGCGTACCGCGCGAAGTAGTGCTGCGAGAGCTGTTTGGCACGAAACGGCTTCTCCCCGATCGCAGCCACCGCTTCCTTGCGCTCGGCGGGCGTGAGATCGGCGAGATGCCGCGGCGGCTTCTTGGCTCCGCGCGGGGCGACGAAAATGAGTTCTCCGGGCTTAGGCATGGCTGTACCAGTGTCGCAGATCCATCGGAGTGACCCGGGCCCCCGCGATCCGGCCCTCCGGCCGCCCTCGTCGCCCGCTCAGAACATCCCGCCGACCACCGCGGCGACCCGCGCCCCGTAGGTCTTCCAGCGGTGGGACGTCCGGCAGTACAGCCGGGGCCTGCGTCGCCCCGCCTGGTCGATGAGTGTGTCGCACCAACGGCACGGCAGGTCGCCGTGGTATCCGCCGTCGTCCCCCAGCCGCGCTCTCGCCATGGGCGGAACCCTAGTGACGCGCGCGTGCGGCGGTCCAGACATCCCGGTGCCGCGGTCCAGACATCCCGGTGCCGCGGCTGGGCGGCCGTCGCACGGAACGCGCGGGGCCCCCGCCGAAGCGGGGGCCCCGAGAAGACGTGCGGGTGGGGCGGTCAGCCCGAACCCACGAAGAGCACCAGCAGCAGCCACACCACGGGAGCCGTCGGCAGGAGCGAGTCCAGGCGGTCCATGATGCCCCCGTGCCCGGGAAGCAGCGTGCCCATGTCCTTGATGCCCAGGTCCCGCTTGATCATCGACTCGCCGAGGTCGCCCAGCGTGGCGCTGGCCGCGACCGCGAGGCCCAGCAGGAGTCCCTGCCACCAGGTGCCGTCGTCGATCACGAACTCCATGAGCAGCGCGCCCGCCGCCATGGCGAAGCTGACCGCGCCGAGCAGGCCCTCGCGGGTCTTGCCGGGGCTGATCCGCGGCGCGAGCTTGTGCTTGCCGAAGCGCCAGCCGACCGCGTACGCCCCGGTGTCGCTGACGACCGTCAGGAGCAGGAAGATCAGCACCCGGCGGGGACCGTCGTCGGCCGTGAGCATCATGGCGACGAACGTGGCGAGGAACGGGACGTAGAAGGCCGCGAAGACGCCCGCGGTGACGTCCTTGAGGTAGCCCTCCGGCGGTTGCGTCATCCGCCAGACCAGGACGGCCAGCGCGGTGAGCGCCATCGCGACCCACGCGCCCTCGGCGCCCCGGACGTACCCCGAGACGACCATGGCCGCGCCGCCGATCGCCAGCGGGACGAGGGGCGCCTTGATGCCCTTGCGCTCCTCCAGCCGCTTGGTCAGCTCCCACAGGCCCACCACGACGGCGACCGCTATCACGCCGACGAACGCGGCCTTGACGACGAACAGGGAGGCGACGATCACCACACCGAGTCCGACGCCGACCCCTATGGCCGCGCTCAGGTCCCGGCCCGCGCTCTTCTTCTGCGGCGCGGGCGCCGGCTGCGAGAAGTCGGGCATGGGCTCCGGATTCTGCGACGCCGTCCCGTAGGACGACGCCTGCGGCATGTCGTGAGGGCCGTAGGACAGGGCCTGCGGCGGGTCGTACGGCCGCGTCTGCGGCGTCTCGTCGCGGAACAAGGGGCCGCTCAGCCGAGCGGCCCCCCGGTCGTCATCCTGGTCTCCGCCACGTGCAGGGACGTCGGGCACGATGGGCATGGGGCGAGTCTGCTGCGCGTCATGCGCATCGTACGCGGGACCCGCCGGGGCAGCCCCCTGGACAGGCCCCTGGTCGATGGGCCCCCAGTACCCGGCGGGCGGCCGGGTGTGTGGCGGAGAGCCCCAGGAAGAGTCGTTCATCAGACCTCGAGCAGCTCCGATTCCTTGTGCTTGAGGAGCTCGTCCACCTGGGCGACGTACTTGGCGGTGGTGTCGTCGAGTTCCTTCTCGGCACGACGGCCCTCGTCCTCGCCGACCTCGCCGTCCTTGATCAGCTTGTCGATGGCGTCCTTGGCCTTGCGGCGCACGGAGCGGATGGACACCTTGGCGTCCTCGCCCTTGCTCTTGGCGACCTTGATGTAGTCGCGGCGGCGCTCCTCGGTGAGCTCGGGGAACACCACCCGGATGATGTTGCCGTCGTTGCTCGGGTTGACGCCCAGGTCGGAGTCGCGGATCGCCTGCTCGATGTTGCGCAGCGCGCTCTTGTCGAACGGCGTCACGACCGCCATGCGCGGCTCCGGCACGGAGAACGAAGCCAGCTGGTTGATCGGCGTCGGCGCGCCGTAGTAGTCGGCCACGATCTTGTTGAACATCGCCGGGTGCGCACGGCCGGTGCGGATCGCGGCGAAGTCCTCCTTGGCGACCACGACGGCCTTCTCCATCTTCTCCTCGGCCTCGAGGAGGGTCTCTTCGATCACCACTTGCTCCTGCGTGTCTTGAGTAGGCCCGGCTGCGGTACCTCGGTGAGGGCGTCGGCCGGCTGCGTCGCGTCTTCTTCCTGCACGGTTCCCGACCGGCAGGACATTGTCCATCCCCCGGTCAGGGTGATCAGCCCTGGCTGACTTGGTCACCCACAAGCGTGCCGATCTTCTCACCCTTGACAGCGCGGGCGATATTGCCCTCCGCCAGGAGCTCGAACACCAGGATCGGCAGCTTGTTGTCGCGGCACAGTGTGACGGCGGTGGCGTCGGCGACCTTCAGGTCACGCGTGATGACCTCGCCGTAGCCGAGGGCGTCGAACTTGACCGCGTCCGGGTTGGTCTTCGGGTCGGAGTCGTAGACCCCGTCCACGCCGTTCTTGCCCATCAGCAGCGCCTCGGCGTCGATCTCGAGGGCGCGCTGGGCGGCGGTGGTGTCGGTGGAGAAGTACGGCATGCCCATACCGGCGCCGAAGATGACCACGCGGCCCTTCTCCAGATGGCGCACGGCACGCAGCGGGATGTAGGGCTCGGCGACCTGGCCCATGGTGATGGCGGTCTGCACCCGGCTGTCGATGCCCTCCTTCTCCAGGAAGTCCTGGAGGGCGAGGCAGTTCATGACGGTGCCGAGCATGCCCATGTAGTCGGAGCGGGCCCGGTCCATGCCGCGCTGCTGGAGCTCGGCACCGCGGAAGAAGTTGCCGCCGCCGATCACGACCGCGATCTCCGCGCCGTCCCGCACGACCGCCGCGATCTCGCGGGCGATCTTGTGCACCACGTCGGGGTCGACGCCCAGGCCCCCGCCACCGGCGAACGCCTCTCCGGACAGCTTCAGCAGAAACCGCCCGCGTACTTTGCCGTCGTCGCTCTTCTGGGCCTTGGTGGTCATGGAGATCCCGCCTCTTTCACGTGGTGCACATGCGAAGAAGGCCATTGCCGGTGGGGTGTCGTTCGCATCCCATGCGCGGCAATGGCCTCCTCGTCAGATCTGCTGCGTCCCTCACGCACGCGTGCGTGAGGGCGTACGCGGACGACTACTACGACCCTATCGGGGTCGGGCGCCGATCGCGGTACGGACTCAGATGCCGACCTTGATGCGCGAGAAGCGCTTCAGGGTGACACCGGCCTCGTCCAGAACCTTCTGGACGGACTTCTTGTTGTCGAGCGCGTACGGCTGACCGAGCAGCGTGGCGTCCTTGAAGAAGCCGTTGAGGCGACCCTCGACGATCTTCGGCAGGGCGGCCTCGGGCTTGCCCTCGGCGCGGGTGGTCTCCTCGGCGACGCGGCGCTCGGACTCGACGACCTCGGCCGGCACGTCCTCCTTGGAGAGGTACTTCGGCGCGAAGGCGGCGATGTGCTGGGCGACACCCTTGGCGACGTCGGCGTTCGGCTTGTCGAGCTCGACGAGGACACCGATCTGCGGGGGCAGGTCGGGCATCGTGCGGTGCATGTACGCCGTCACGAAGCCGTCCGCGTACTGCGCGAAGCGGTCCAGGACGATCTTCTCGCCGAGGTTGGCGTTGGCCTCGTCCACGAACGCCTGGACGGTCTTGCCGGGCTCGATCTCGGAGGCGAGCAGCGCCTCGAGGTCGGCCGGGGAGGTTTTGGCGACGTGCTCGGCGATCGTGTTGGCGACGGCCTGGAACTTGTCACCCTTGGCGACGAAGTCCGTCTCGCACTTCAGCTCGACGATGACACCGGAGGAGTTGTCGTCGGCGATGAGGGAGACCACGGCGCCGTTCTCGGCGGAGCGGCCCTCGCGCTTGGCGACGCCCTTCTGGCCCTTGATGCGCAGCGCCTCGACGGCCTTCTCGACGTTGCCCTCGGCCTCGTCCAGCGCCTTCTTGCAGTCCATCATGCCGGCGCCGGTGAGCTCGCGGAGCTTCTTGACGTCAGCGGCGGTGTAGTTCGCCATGATTTCTGGAATCTCTCTCGAAGTCTGAAGATCTACGGGTGCCGGACGGCGGGGGCTTCGTGGGCCCCCGCCGTCCAGAACCCGAAGGTGGTGAGGGGTCAGGCCTGCTCGGCGTCCGCGGCGGGGGCCTCGGCGGGAGCCTCGGCAGCCTCGGCCGGAGCCTCAGCGGCGGGGGCCTCGGCCGGAGCCTCAGCAGCAGCCTCGGCCGGAGCCTCGGCGGCGGGGGCCTCGGCGGCGGCGGGGGCCTCGGCCTCGTCGGCCTTCTTCTCGCCCTCGAGCAGGTCGCGCTCCCACGCGGCCAGCGGCTCGCCCGCGGCCTTGTCGCCCTTGCCCTCGGTGGCGACACCGGAGCGGGAGATGAGGCCCTCGGCGACCGCGTCCGCGATCACACGGGTGAGCAGCGTGACGGAGCGGATCGCGTCGTCGTTGCCCGGGATCTTGTAGTCGACCTCGTCGGGGTCGCAGTTGGTGTCGAGGATGGCGACGACCGGGATGTTGAGCTTCCGGGCCTCACCGACCGCGATGTGCTCCTTCTTGGTGTCCACGATCCAGACGGCGCTGGGGACCTTGGACATCTCGCGGATACCACCGAGGGTCTTCTCCAGCTTGGCCTTCTCGCGCGAGAGCACGAGAAGCTCCTTCTTGGTGAGACCGGACGCGGCGACGTCCTCGAAGTCGATCTGCTCGAGCTCCTTGAGGCGCTGCAGACGCTTGTAGACGGTCGAGAAGTTGGTGAGCATGCCGCCCAGCCAGCGCTGGTTGACGAAGGGCATGCCGACGCGGGTGGCCTGCTCGGCGATGGCCTCCTGCGCCTGCTTCTTCGTGCCGACGAACATGACCGTGCCGCCGTGGGCGACGGTCTCCTTGACGAACTCGTAGGCGCGGTCGATGTACGACAGCGACTGGAGCAGGTCGATGATGTAGATGCCGTTGCGCTCGGTGAAGATGAAGCGCTTCATCTTCGGGTTCCAGCGACGGGTCTGGTGACCGAAGTGGACGCCGCTTTCCAGCAGCTCCCGCATCGTGACGACGGCCATGGCCGTTCTCCTTGGTTTTCTCGGTTGTGCCGCGGGTACCGGCTGGTTCCCGCGCCTGACGCCCGCGATGCGCCTTGCCGCTAGGGACCGAGAGGCGCTGACACCGGCCGGGTGAGGGCCTGATGTCGGGGCGTGCGAAGTCGACCCGGTGACCCGGATCGCCAGAAGAAGTGTACGGGACCCGCGGGGCACCGGGTGACGCCGCTGTCCACAACCGGGGCCCGGTCCACAGGCACGGGCCGTGACCGGGGCGGATGCGGGACGGTTCCGGCATGCGAGCGATGCGATGTGCGGGTGCGGGTGCGCGGGCCGGGTTGTCGTCACTACTGACGGCGCTACTGCTGACCTGCGCGATTCCGCCGGACACCGGGCCGGTTCCGTTCGGGCCGACGGCCACGGACACCTCCGTTCCACCCGTCGGCCGCACCTGGCCCGTCGGCTCCCGCCCCGCGGTCCTGCGCGGCTGGGAACCCCCGGCGACCACGTACGGCCGCGGGCACCGGGGCGTCGATCTAGCGGCCGCTCCCGGCACACCTGTACGAGCGGTCACCGCCGGCCGGGTGTCCTTCGCGGGCCGGGTGGCGGGCAAGGGTGTCGTCTCGGTGGAACTGCCGGGCACGGGCGACCCACCCCTGCGGACGACCTACGAGCCGGTCCGGGCAGCGGTGGAGAAGGGGGCGGAAGTGGCGGCCGGCGAGGTCGTGGGCACGGTGGAACCGACCGGCTCGCACTGCGCCAGCCCTTGCGTGCACTGGGGCCTGCGGAGAGGCGAGACCTATCTCGACCCCCTGTCGCTGCTGCCACCGTGGCTGCTGCGACGGGGCCCGTCGCGACTGCTCCCGGTGATCGGCGTACCCGTGCCGCCGTGATCGCCCGCTCCCGGTGATCGGCGTACCCGTGCCGCCGTGATCGCCCGCTCCCGGTGATCGGCGTACCCGTGCCGCCGTGGCCGCCCGCTCCGCTCACGGGCCGGTCGAGCCGCTGGACGGGCGCAGGTGGGCACGGCCGGCACCTTGACGCCGTCATGCCGTGCGAGCCACGCGGCACACACAGTCCAGGTGGGCGCTGCCGACACCTGGGCGCCGTCACGCCGTGCGACGCACCCGTCCACCGCCCAGGTCGGCACGGCCGGCGCCCAAGGGGCCCACGCGGCCCACACCGCCTGCCGGCGTCAGCCGCGCACACCCCGCAGAGCCATCCCCACGGCCGCCTCCGTGATCACCGAGGGCTCCTCCGCCGCTCCCAGCTCGATCCGCCGCACCGCCGCGTCCACGACGCCCTGCAGCAGCATCGCCGCCATCCGGGGCTGCTCGTGGCCCATCTCCCCCAGGGCCTCGACGATCATCGCCACGAGCCCTCCGTGCGCGGCCCGGATCTTCTCCCGGGCTCCCGCGTCCAGCTCGCTCGCCGAGATCGCCACCACGGCCCGGTGCCGCCGGTCCCCGACCAGCGCGAGCTGCTGCCGCACATACGCCTCGACCTTGGCCTCCGGCGTGTCCGCCGCGGCCATCGCCGCCGAGACCTCCGCCGCCCAGACGGGGAAGTCGACCTCGCACAGCTCCTCGACCACGGAGGCCCGTGACCGGAAGTACTCGTACACGGACGACCGCGCGAGACCCGTCCGCTCGGCCAGGGCCGGGAAGGTCAGCGCCTCCGTCCCGCCCTCGGACAACAGGGAACGAGCCGCGTCCAGCAGGGCGGCTCGCTGCATCGACCGGTGCTCGGCCACGGAGGCCGCTCGAATCCTTGGCACGTCAACCACTCTACGGACGGACCAGCGCCGACGGGAGTGCTCCCACGCACCCACCCCCTCAGCGGCCGAAACTCGCCAGCTTCGCCCGCAGCTGGAGCACCGACTTGGTGTGGATCTGACTCACCCGGCTCTCGGTGACCCCCAGCACGTTCCCGATCTCGGCGAGCGTGAGCCCCTCGTAGTAGTACAGCGTGACCACGGTCTTCTCCCGCTCGGGCAACGTGTTGATCGCCCGCGCCAGGAACCGCCGCAGCTCCCGGTCCTCGGCCACCTCCACCGGATTGTCCGCGGCGGTGTCCTCCAGCGTGTCCATGAGGCTCAGCCGGTCGCCCTCCCCGCCGACGTGCAGCAGCTCCTCCAGCGCGACCACGTTCGCCAGCGACAACTGACTGAACACCGCGTGGAGTTCGTCGACCGCGATGCCCATCTCGGCGGCCACCTCCCCCTCGCTCGGCGTCCGTCTGAGGCGGGCCTCCAGCGTGGCGTACGCCCGCTCGACGTTGCGCGCCTTCTGCCGCACGGACCGCGGGATCCAGTCCAGCGCCCGCAGCTCGTCGATCATCGCGCCCCGAATGCGGGTGATCGCGTACGTCTCGAACTTGATCTCGCGGTCGACGTCGAACTTCTCGATCGCGTCGATGAGCCCGAAGACCCCCGAGGACACGAAGTCCGCCTGCTCCACGTTGGGCGGCAGACCGACACTCACCCGACCCGCCACGTACTTGACGAGCGGTGAGTAGTGCAGGATCAGCTGCTCGCGCAGCCGCTCGTCCCCCGTCGCCTTGTACGACCGCCACAGCTCGTCGAGCGTGGAGGGAGCGGGCGGCCTCACGCTGCCACCGTCGCGGGCGGCTGGGGGGATCGCCGCCCGGTCGGACCCGGAGGTGTGCTGGGGCATTCGTTGCCTTGTGCCGTTCTGCCGTAAGTGGCGGTACCTGGGCGAGCTGTCTGTCTGATGTCGAGATTGCCTGTCTGCGTCGAATCCACGTGAGCGTAGCGTGACTGGACCGTCGCGGTGCGCGAACGGCGTGCCTCGAAGTATGCACAGATACGTTCCGCCGGACGCCCCGCCGCGTCCCGACAGTCGCTCTAAGTGATCATCGAATGGCGTCAACTGCCAGATTTTCCAAGGACTTCAAGGGTTCCCCCGGACGGCCGAACACGCACGGTCAACACTCTCAACGGTCACCACCCACGGAGATCATTGCCTGGCGTGTCAACTTCCAGCCGTCGCCGTGTCGTTCGACGTAACCAAGTGATCGGAGTTCGTACAGCCTGGCGACCGCGTCGTCCGGGATCGTCAGCGCGCCGCGGGCGATCTCGTCCGCGGTCGCCGCGCCGCGCCCCGGCAGCGCGGCCAGGACCCGCCGGGCACCCGGGTCGAGGAGATCACGCGGCAGCACCACCCCGCGCCGGTCCGGTGCCAGCTCCCCCATGTCGCCGACGAGTTCGACGACTTCCGCCGCGTCCGTGACCAGCACCGCCTCGCCGCGCAGCAACTCGTGCACGCCGCCGGAGAGAGCGCTGGTGACCGGCCCGGGGACCCCCATGGTGTGCCGTCCGAGGCGCTGTGCCGCGCGCGCCGTGACCAAGGAACCGCTGCGATGTGCGGCCTCGACGACCACGGTCCCTCGGGTGAGCGCGGCGATCACCCGGTTCCGCAGGACGAATCTGCTCGGCGTCGGGTGTTCGCCGGGTGGCAACTCTCCGATCACCAGCCCCTGTTCCGCGATCCTGGTGATCAACTGGGTGTGTCCGCGCGGGTAGGGCCGGTCGACGCCGCAGGCGAGCACGGCGACGGTCGCCCCACCAGCGCCGAGGGCACCACGGTGCGCGGCGCCGTCGACCCCGTAGGCACCGCCGGACACCACGACCCAGCCCCGTTCCGCGAGGCCGGCGGCGAGGGTTGCCGCCATGTGGGCGCCGTACTCGGTGCAGGCGCGGGCTCCGACGACGGCGACCGACCTGAGCGCCCACATCCGCAGGCTGGGCCGGCCGCGCACCCACAGCCCCAGGGGCCGCGCGTCCGCCAGGTCGTCGAGCTGTCCGGGCCACTCGCCGTCGCCCGGGCACAGGAACCGCACGCCGGCGTCCCGGGCGGCGGCGAGGTCCCGCTCCGGCTCGGCACCCGCCGCCCTTCCGGCCAGTCCCGCCCACCGCTTCTCGCTCACCCCGGGAAAGGGCACCCCACCGCCCCGCAGCCGCCGGACCACCTCCCCCACCCCGAACTCCCGGACCCACCGCCCGGCGACCTCGTCGCCTGGTTCGATGACCCGCGTGAGAAAGACCCGGCCGACCAGCTCGCGCTCCGGGTCGTCGCCGAGGCTCACGCCGGCGCCCCGATGGCCATGGGGACGCCCCGGGGCACTCCGGTGCGCAGTTGCAGGGCCAGGGCGACGTCCGTGGCGTCGGGGCGGTCGTGCCCCGCGAGGTCCGCGACCGTCCAGGCCACGCGCAGGACGCGGTCGATCCCGCGGGCGGTCAGCACGCCCCGCTCCAGGTTGCGCTCGGCGTCGTCCATGGCTCCGCGTACGGCGTGCCAGCGGCTGCGCAGTTCGCGGCCCGGAACCTCGCTGTTCGTGCGCCACGGGGTTTCGGCCAGTCGGGCCACCGCCCGTTCCCGCGCCGCCCGGACCCGGTCGGCGACCGCGACCGTGGACTCGCCCCGGGCGCCACGCTCGGTCAGCTGGGCGCGGGTGACCCGGTCCACCTCGACACGGAGGTCGACCCGGTCGAGCAGCGGGCCGGAGAGCCTGGCCTGGTAGCGCCGGATCGCGGAGGGCGGGCACTCGCACAGGTCGCCCGTCTGGGAGAAGCGGCCGCACGGGCAGGGGTTGGCCGCCAGCACCATCAGGAACTTCGCCGGGAAGCGCACCACGCCCGCACTCCGTGCGATCACGACGTGGCCCGCCTCCAGGGGCTGCCGGAGAGCGTCCAGGGCCCGACTGCTGAATTCGGGTGTTTCATCCAGAAAGAGAACACCTCGGTGCGAGAGCGAGACCGCTCCCGGCCGGGCGATGCCGCCACCACCGCCCACCAGCGCCTGCATCGTCGCCGAGTGGTGCGGAGCGCAGTAGGGAGCGACGTCGATCAGGGGCCTGCCCGGGGGCAGCAGGCCGGCCACCGAGTGCACCGCCGTGACCTCCAGCGAGTCCTCCCGGCTCAGCCGCGGCAGGATGGCGGGCAGTCGCTCCGCGAGCATTGTCTTCCCGGCGCCGGGCGGCCCCTCCAGGAACAGGTGATGCCCGCCCGCAGCGGCGACCTCCACGGCCGTGCGCGCCGAGCGCTGGCCCACGACGTCGGCGAGGTCGTGGTCCGGCTGGGCGGCCCCCAGGCTGTGCATGCCCGTGGCGGCGCCGGTGCCGGGCACCCGCAGGCCGGCCAGAAGGGGGTCGGGGCGACCCGTGTCGAGCGGCTCCTCCTCGGGCACGGGCTCGTCCGCGAGGACGGCGATGAGCTGCCGCAGGCTGCGTACCCCGAGCACGGACACGCCGGGTACCAGGGACGCCTCGGCGGCGGCGCACTCCGGCACCACCACCTGCTCGTAGCCGGCGTCGGCCGCGGCCAGGACAGCGGGGAGGATGCCCCGCACCGGCCGCACCCGCCCGTCGAGCCCCAGTTCCCCGATCATCACGATGTCGGCGAGCACCCGGGGGTCGATCCGCTCGGAGGCGCCGAGCACGGCGCACGCGACGGCGAGGTCGAATCCCGAACCCGCCTTCGGCACCGACGCCGGACTGAGCCCCACCGTCAGTTTCTTCTGCGGCCACTCGGCTCCCGAGTTCACCACCGCGGCCCGCACCCGGTCCCGGCTCTCCGTCAGGCTCTTGTCCGGCAGCCCCACCAGCGTGAACGCCGCCACCCCGGGTTCCAGGTCGGCCTGGACCTCGACCACCACGCCTTCGACGCCCACGAGCGCCACCGAGCACGTACGTGCGAACCCCATCAGGCCACCCCCCGCACATGCTCGACCACGGCGGCCCCGCGCCGGGGCAGGACCACGCCGACCAGGTCGATGCGGACGCCTCCCGGCGGTGCTCCTCCGTGTTCCTGCACCCAGCGTTCCGCCAGGCCTCGCAGGCGGTCCGCCTTGGTGGGCGTGATCGCCGCCATCGGATGCTGGAAGGGCCCGGCCCTTCGGGTCTTCACCTCGCAGACCACCAGGACGTCGCCGTCCCGGGCCACGATGTCGATCTCGCCGGTGCGTCCGCAGCGCCAGTTGCGCTGCACCACCGTCATCCCGGCCGCGGCCAGTCGCCGTGCGGCCAGGTCCTCGCCGTACTTGCCGAGTCCGCCTCGTGCGTTCATGTCGGCACCACCTCCGGCGCCAACCGTCACGTATCCGCTCCACCCGAGTTGATCTTGGTGGACTACTCAGCGGTTGTGGAAAACCCCGTCACCTGGGCGGGTGAATCTCGGCCCGACACCGGCCGGGCCGCGATCCGGCCTCACCCGCTCGGCAGCTCCAGATCGCTCTTGTTCAGCTCCTCGATGTTCACGTCCTTGAACGTGAGTACCCGCACCTGCTTGACGAACCGGGCCGGCCGGTACATGTCCCACACCCAGGCATCCGCCATGGACACCTCGAAGAACACCTCGCCCTGAACCGAGTGCACCTGCATCTCGTAGTCATTGGTGAGGTAGAAGCGCCGCTCGGTCTCGATCACGTATTTGAACAGACCGACGACGTCGCGGTACTCCCGGTAGAGCTTGAGCTCCATCTCGGTCTCGTACTTCTCGAGGTCCTCGGCGCTCATGGCATGTTCCCCTTCAGCCGTGCGATCCCACCATTGTGCGCCAGCCCCGCGAGCCCCTAGACGATTTCGGTGTCCAAGGTCACGGGCCCGGCCGGGGGACCTTCGTCGAGCAGCCTGCGCAGCAGCTCGGCGAGTCTGGTCGGATACACCGTCTCATGTGCCTGGGTCAGTTCCTGACACGTCCACCAGCGCGCTCCGGCGACACTGCGCCGCTCCAACTCGGTCAGCCCCATCGCCTCGGGCACCGTCTCGGACGTGTGGGCCGTCCGGGCCAGGTAGTACCACTCGTCCTGGTCCCAGCGTCGGCCCGCGAACGGGAACGAGCACGTCCGCCGCCACAGGACCGGGCCGAGCTCGACCTCGGTGATGCCGGTCTCCTCGGCGAGTTCCCTGAGCGCGGCCTCTTCACGAGTCTCGTCGCCCTCCAGGCCGCCGCCGGGCGTGAACCACCAGTCGTCGGCCGGATCGTCCGGCTCGTGGCCGTGCAGGAGCAGGATGCGGTCGTCGGGATCGAGCAGTACGACCCGGGCCACCTTGCGCAGACCGCCCTCGTACGAGTCCCCTGCCGCGTCCGTGGCCTCAGCGGGCACCGGCGGGCTCCGTCCGCGTCCGGGACCGGCCCCGGCCGCCGAGCAGCTTGGCCACCGGGCCGTAGGCGCCGCCACCGAGGACCAGCACGGCCCCCACGACGATCATCGCGATGACCGTACGCAGCGGACCCGGGGAGGACAGGGCACCGAGCGGCTCGAAGCCCGTCGGCCGCGCCAGCATGCCGTCCATGGGCCACACGACGGCGTCCACCCGGGCCGTCACGGCGCTGCGCGCCACCGTTCCGCCGGCCGCGTCGGTGAGGTGGGCGGTGGAGTCCAGGGATCCCTGGCGCTCGTCACCCAGCAGGAACAGCCGTCCCTCGGGCACGTCCACGGTCGGGAAGCCGGTGATCTCGGCGGGGCCCGCCAGGTACGGTTCGTCGATCTGCTTGCCGTTGACGGTGAGCTTGCCCTTCGTGCAGCAGGCGACCGTGTCCCCGCCGATGGCGACCACCCGCTTGACGACGGGCGCGTTCGCCCATTCCGTGTCGTTGAAGACGACGACGTCGCCCCGGCGGACCTCGTCACCGTCGACCCGCTGGGCCAGAACCCGGTCGCCGGCGGCGATCGTCGGCGTCATCGAGCCGGTGGGCACGGTGTACGGGAGGTAGACCACCGCTCCCCAGCCGAATCCGCCGAGGAACAGCACGAGGCCCAGCGCGACGGCCAGCCCGGACAGCCTGTGTCCGGTCCGGCTGCCCACCGGGCCCGTGTCGGTGCCGCCGCTGCGCGGGGCCGTACGCGTCGTGCTCTCGCCACCCATGGGTCCGCACCCTACCCGGCGGTACCTGAGCCGGTCAGCCCTTCGCCCCCGGCCGAGGCCACAAGCTGTACGAGGGTTTTGTCGAGCCTTGACCTCAGCGCGTCGCGGCGGCGGCGATCTTCCGACGGCGCCACAGCGCCACCGGCAGGACGCCGACGAGAGCGAGCGCGTTCGGCGCGACCGTCAGTGCGGTGGCCGCGGACGCCTTGGCGTCCAGACCCTTCTGGTCGAAGGTGTCCGGGACCGGCAGCGTGCCCCAGCGGTTGATCGGCCAGGCCTTCACGATGGCGCGGCCCACGACCTCGTCGACGGGGACCATGCCGTGGTTCTTGTCCGACTGGTTGTAGCGCGAGTCCCGCGAGTTCTGCCGGTGGTCGCCCATGACCCAGATCGAGCCCTTGGGGACCTTCACCGTGAACTGGCCGCCCTGGTCGTCCTGGCTGCACGGGGTGTTGCCGGGGTACACGTACGACGCCTCGTCCAGCGCCTTGCCGTTGACCTTCAACGGGCCGGTGCCCGAGCACGAGACGGTGTCACCGCCGACGCCGATGACCCGCTTGATCAGGTCCTTCTCCTCGGCGGACGGCATCAGACCGATCCAGCTGAGAAAGGTCTGCAGCGCGTTCGGGTCCGTGGTCGGCTCGCCCGCGAGCCAGCTGTCGGGGTCGTGGAAGACGACGACCTCGCCACGCTCGGGCTCGGAACCGAACCACGGGGTGAGCTTGTCCACCAGGACCCGGTCACCCTGCTGGAGGGTGTTCTGCATCGAGTCGGAGGGGATCGAGAACGCCTGCACCAGGAAGGTCTTGATCAGCAGCGCGAGCACGAGCGCGATACCGATCAGGATCGGCAGTTCCTTCCAGAAGGAACGCGGCTTCTTCGGCTTGGGCGCCGAGTCGCCCGGCCCCTGGTCGTCCATCCTGGTCCGTTCGTCGGTCACCGTGCCGTCATCGGCCGCCCCGGAGTCACTCCCGGAGGTCACGGCGCTGTCCGCGGCCGGGACGGCTGACTCCGCGGGGCGCCCGCGGTGCTCCTCGCCGTCGTGTCCGGACCGTGCGCCAACCGCCACATCCCCCACGCCAACTCCTCACTCTGTGCCGCCGCCTGCCCCGGATACGGTGCAGGCCCACCACTCCCATAACGAGCGGGAGTTCCGCAGGGCTCGGGAGGTGGATCGATCCGTTCGGATCGTCGGAAGCAACCCTAAGCGACGGCTGGGAGGCCGCGGTCGACCCGGACGTCGAGTCGGACACGGAAGCGTAAGTATTCGGCTCCTCCAACGTGGTCCAGTGACCGAAGGGCCAGGCGATGACCATGGCCCGTCCCACCACGGAGTCCTCGGAGACCGTGCCGCCGTAGTCGGTGTCCTGGTGCGCGCGGGAGTCCGCCGAGTTGGCACGGTGGTCGCCCATCACCCACAGCCGCCCCTGCGGGACGGTGATGTCGAACGCGGTCGTGGACGGGGCGTTGCCGGGGTAGAGGTAGTCCTCCTCGGTCAGGGGAACGCCGTTGACGGTGACCTTGCCTTGCGCGTCGCAGCACTTGACGCGGTCGCCGCCGACCCCGACGACCCGCTTGATCAGGTCCTTCTCGTTGTCGGACGGCAGCAGGCCGATGAAGGTGAGCCCCTCCTTGACCTGCTTGACGACGATGGGGTCGTCCTTCTTCGTGGTGGTCTGCTCGTCCTGGAGCCAGCCGCCGGGGTCCTTGAAGACGACCACGTCCCCGCGCTCGGGCTTGGAACCGAACCACGGGGTGAACTTGTCGACCAGGACCCGGTCGCCGATCTGGATCGTCTGCTCCATGGAGCCGGACGGGATGACGAACGCCTGTACGAGGAAGGTCTTCAGGACGAGAGCTATCAGGACGGCGACTCCGACGAGGAGAGGTATCTCCTTGACGGCGCCCCGCCTGCGGCGCCGCTTGACCTTGCGCTGGAGCTTGCGCCGTTCGGCCCGCGAGCGGCCGCCGGCCGAACCGGAGGCGGCACGCCGGGATCCCGTGGGCAGCAGGTTGTCGGCCGCGCTGCTCGCCGTACCGCGAGGTTTGCCGCGGTTACCCATGGGCGCCCTCCGCGGCGGGCACGCGCGCGTAGGCGTCGGGACGGTGCAGGCGGGTGAAGTGGTCGGCGGGCCACAGGATCCAGTCGGCCCGTCCCACGACGTGGTCGAGGGGGATCATGCCGCCGCCGGGTGAGCCCAGATGGTCACGGGAGTCGCTGGATTCGCTGCGGTGGTCACCGAGAACGAACAGGGTGCCCGCGGGTACCTCGACGTCGAAGGAGACCCCGGACGGGCTGTCACCGGGATACAGGAAAGTCGACTCGTCGACCGACCGGCCGTTCACCTCGATCCTCCCCTCCTTGTCGCAGCAGACCACGTGGTCTCCCCCTACCCCGACAACGCGCTTGACGTAATCCCCTTCCCCGAAATACCCGGTTCCGTCGAAGACGACGACATCGCCGCGCCGCGGCTCGGCACCGAAACGGTACGCCAACTTATTTACGAGAACGCGGTCCCCGATCCTCAATCCGCTTTCCATGGATCCGCTGGGAATCTGGAAGGGCTTCAGCACGAAGGTGCTGAGCAGCAGCGGGAACAGCAGGCAGACCAGCAGGGTCAGAGTGATCCGCCCGCCGGGGACCCATTCGGCGATCCGGGCCCCCCACGCGAAACGCGACCGGTCCTCCGGTCCCCCTGTGTCCGAGATCTCCTCGGTATCAGAAGGGCGGGAGGAGCGGTCGCGCTCCGTCGGCTGTGCTTCGGTGTCCATCGGGGCCAGATGTTATCCGGCCCCGCTGTGGGACCCCGCGCGCGATCAGTTGTCGCGCTTCTCCTTGATCTTCGCGGCCTTACCGCGCAGCTCGCGCAGGTAGTAGAGCTTGGCGCGACGCACGTCACCGCGGGTGACGAGCTCGATCTTCTCGACGATCGGGGTGTGCACCGGGAAGGTGCGCTCGACGCCGACGGAGAAGGAGACCTTGCGGACCGTGAAGGTCTCGCGGACACCGGCGCCCTGGCGACGGATGACTACGCCCTTGAACTGCTGCACACGGGAGCGGTTGCCCTCGATGACGCGGACGTGGACGTTGACGGTGTCACCCGGGCGGAAGGCCGGGACGTCGCTGCGCAGCGACGCGGAGTCGACGGAGTCGAGCAGGTGAGACATTTCGTCTGCTTTCCTCGCTGATGCCACAGGTCATCAACGGAAACTAGGTTCTGGATGAGAGTCGTGCCGGTCGGGGCGGGCGTCGTGTCCCCCTGTGGCAGGGGCGCACGCCGGACCACGCACAGCAGCGGCCTATTCTTCCACGCCCTGAGGCCTGCGCCAAAATCGTCCGTACGGCTCACCCGCCGGATCGGGCGCCCAGCCCAGGATGGAGAGCATCTCGCGGTCCTTCTTGTCGAAGACCTTGGGCTCGCAACGCTCAATGAGATCCGGCCGGTTGGCCGCGGTTCGCTTCAGGGCCTCGTCTCGCCGCCAACGGGCGATCTTGCCGTGGTGGCCGCTGAGCAGCACGTCCGGGATGCCGCGCTCCCGCCACTGCGGCGGCTTGGTGTAGACGGGGCCCTCCAGGAGGTTGGCCATGGCCCCCGGCGCGAAGGAGTCGTCCTGGTGCGACTCGGCGTTGCCCAGCACGCCGGGCAGCAGCCGCGCCACGGCCTCCGTGACGACGAGTACGGCCGCCTCTCCGCCGGCGAGGACGTAGTCGCCGATGGAGACCTCGTAGACCGGCATCCGGGTCGCGTACTCGTCGATGACGCGGCGGTCGATGCCCTCGTAGCGGGCGGGTGTGAAGACCAGCCAGGGGCGCTCGGAGAGCTCGACGGCGAGTTCCTGGTTGAAGGGGCGGCCGCTGGGGGTGGGGACGACGAGGGCGGGCTGGTGGGCCCCGGTCTCGTAGCCGTCCGCCAGCACGGCGTCCAGCGCCTCTCCCCAGGGGTCGGTCTTCATGACCATGCCGGGGCCGCCCCCGTACGGGGTGTCGTCGACCGTGTTGTGGCGGTCGTACGTCCAGGACCGCAGATCGTGCACGTGCACGTTCAGCTGTCCACGCGCGCGTGCCTTGCCGACCAGGGAGACGTTCAGGGGGTCGAGGTACTCGGGGAAGATCGTGACGACGTCGAGGCGCATTACGACTCTTCCCGTGAGGACGCGATCTCGGCCCTGTCGTCGATCAGCCCGGGCGGCGGGTCGATGACGGCCTTCTGCTCCTCGAGGTCGATCTCGGTGACGATCTCCTCGACGAAGGGGATGAGGACCTCGCTGCCGTCGGGGCGCTCGACGACGAACAGGTCCTGGGAGGGCAGGTGCGAGATCTCGGTGATGCGGCCGACCTCGACGCCGTCCTTCGTCACCACGTCCAGGTCCATCAGCTGGTGGTCGTAGTACTCGTCCTCGTCCTCGGGCAGCGCCTCCGGGTCGATCTCGGCGATCAGGAGGATGTTGCGCAGGGCCTCTGCGGCGTTGCGGTCCCGGACGCCCTCGAAGCGCAGGAGCAGCCGGCCGCTGTGCACCCGGCCGGTCTCGATGGTGAGCGGGCCCGCCGTGGCGGGGTCGGTCGCCAGTACGGCGCCGGGTGCGAGCCGCAGTTCCGGCTCGTCTGTACGGACCTCGACGGTGACCTCGCCCTTGATGCCGTGGGCGCGGCCGATCCGTCCGACTACGAGCTGCACTGTTCGAAGTTCTCCTGTCGTAACGACCCGAAACGACTACGGGCCGGGGACGGCCAGTGGCCCTCCCCGGCCCGAGCCGGTGCTGCGTTCGGCGTCAGCGCACGTGGTCGACGTCGACGAGGTCGACGCGGACACCGCGGCCGCCGATGGCGCCCACGACGGTGCGCAGGGCGCGTGCGGTGCGGCCGTTGCGGCCGATCACCTTGCCGAGGTCGTCGGGGTGGACCCGGACCTCGAGCACTCGCCCGCGACGCAGGTTGCGCGAGGCGACCTGCACATCGTCAGGGTTGTCGACGATGCCCTTCACGAGGTGCTCGAGAGCCTCCTCGAGCATGCTCAGGCCTCGGTCGACGCGGACTCGGCCGGGGCCTCGTCCTTCTTCTCAGCCTTCTTCTTCTGGGTGATGGCCTCACCCTTGCCCTCGTCGTCGCCACCGAGAGCCTCGAACGACGGACGCGTGGCCTTCTCGGCCGGCTGCAGCAGCGGAGCCGGGGCGGGCTCGCCCTTGAACTTCTGCCAGTCGCCGGTCTTCTTCAGGATGGCGAGGACGGGCTCGGTCGGCTGCGCGCCGACGGAGAGCCAGTACGCCACGCGGTCGGCGTCGACCTCCATGCGGGACGGGTTCTGCACCGGGTGGTACAGGCCGATCTCCTCGATCGCACGGCCGTCACGGCGGGTGCGGGAGTCGGCGACGACGATGCGGTAGTGAGGCGAACGGATCTTGCCCAGACGCTTCAGCTTGATCTTGACTGCCACTGGAGTGGGTTCTCCTGGTTTTGACGTGATTGGGCACGGCGAGAGAGCCGCGTGGGGTTGCGGTACCCGAGTGCCCGATGGACGCGTCAGCCGGAGGAGAGAGGGGTCCTATGCGACTGTCGAGTACAGCTAGCCATTGTGCCACACCCCGCGCGTCGCTTCGGACCGGGGCCGCGCTGCAGCATGCCGGAGACACACCCGGCGCGGGGGGCCGCCCGACCGCGCGGTCCCGCGTCGCGGGGTGCCACGCGGCGGGCTGCCGCCGTCACGGCTGCGGCGGCCCTCCCGCGCGGGCACTTCTCCTGCCGTCCGGCACCCACGAGATACCGGTCAGGGCAGTCAGCTCGCCGCCGCTCCCACGACCTCCGGGATCCGGAACGGCTTTCCGCATCCGCCGCACACGATCGGCGCCTGGGCCAGCACCGACGGCACGACCCGGACGTTGCGGCCGCAGTCGCAGACGGCCTTGACGCGGACACCGCCACCGGAGGAGCCGTGGCGGGCGGCCGGGCCCCGGAAGGTGCGGGACGTGTCGGCGGCGGTGGCCACCGAGTGGGCCTTGAGGGCGCGCTGAAGGCGCTCGATGGTCGGGCGGTAGCGACGCTTCGCCTCGGGGGTGAGCGTGACCAGCGAGAAACCGCTGCTGGGGTGCGGCTCCTCGGGATGGTCCAGGCCCATCTCCTCGGCGATCGCCAGGAATCTGCGGTTGTGGTAGCGGCCGGCACGGGACGTGTCGCGGATGCCGCGCGCGGCGGCGATGCCATGGACTGCCTCGTGAAGCAGTCGCTCGAAGGAGAGCTCGTGACCGCACGCGGACGACGACTCCCCGATCAGGGACTCTGGCGCGGCAAGATCGGGCAGCTCGGGGTGGTACCGCTGAATGTCGGCCCACGCCTCTGCCAGCTCTGCGGCGAGAACAGGTGGTGTCTGTGTCGTGCTCACGTAATGACAACGAGCCAGGGTGCCGCTGTGTTCCGATTCCGGGGCATCCCAAATAATTTGCACGTACCCGTCAGTTGCCGCTGATGCGTCCTGACGAGGGCGGGTGCGCTGATCTGCGGATAAGCCTCGCAGCTCGTCACAAGCCGGTGCGTAGCCTGACGTACGACCCGGCGCGTAGAAGGTGTCCGCGCGCCGGGGTGGCTGTAGTCCGCAGGTGCGCAAGAGGCGTTTCGGTCGCACTTCCGCCGGAGGGGCGCTACCTAGTAAGCGCGCGCGACGATCGCGACGTTACCCGGTGCGTCCTCGTCCTCGGGCACCGACCCGTCCTCGGCGACCAGACACCGTACGGTCACCGCGTGGTCGGCCAGCCTGGCCTCGCCTTCCGCACCGAGGGTCGCCCACGGGACGCGGGCCCACCCGCCGGCGACCGCGGCCTCGACGGCCTCCTCGATCGTCGACACCTCACAGGTGCGGGACTCACGTCGCTCGCGGGCCTGCTCCAGCAGCAGCGCCTGGTCCTCCTCGAGGAACGCGGGGAGCCGGCCGACGAGGGAGTCGAGGGACACCGGTTCCTTGTTCCCGGGGATGCGGCGGACCAGCGTCGCGGTGCCGTTCTCCAGGTCACGGGGCCCGATCTCGATCCGTACCGGTACACCCTTGAGTTCCCAGTCGACGGCGCGGCGGCCGAAGGGGGTGTCCACCCGGTCGTCGACCTGGACGCGCACCCCCGCCGCCTTCAGCCGGTCGTCGAGCTCGCGGACCTTGGCCAGAACCGCCTCGTCGCCCTTCACGGCGAGGACGACGGCCTGGATCTGCGCCAGGCGAGGCGGCACCCGCAGGCCGTGGTCGTCGCCGTGCGTCATCACCAGGGCGCCGATCATGCGCGTGGTCGAGCCCCAGGAGGTCTGCCAGACGAGTTCCCGGGTGCCGTCCTTGGACAGGTACGAGGTGTTGAAGGCCTTGGCGAAGTTCTGGCCCAGCTCGTGGCTGGTGGCCATCTGGAGGGCCTTGCCGTCGCCCATCATGCCTTCCAGCGTGAGGGTGTTGACGGCTCCGGCGAACCGCTCCCTGACGGTCTTGCGGCCGGGGACGACGTCCATCGCGAGGACGTTCACCATGAAGTCCTCGTAGACCTCGCGGTGGATGTGCGCGGCGAAGTCGCGCGCGTCCTCCTGGGTGGCGTGCGCGGTGTGGCCCTCCTGCCACAGGAACTCGGTGGTACGGAGGAAGAGCCGGGGGCGCAGTTCCCAACGGACCACGTTCGCCCACTGGTTGATCAGGAGGGGCAGGTCGCGGTAGCTCTGCACCCACTTCGCGAAATAGTCGTTGACGATCATCTCGGAGGTGGGGCGGACGACCGCGGGTTCCTCCAGCTCCTTGCCGCCGCCGTGGGTGACCACCGCGAGCTCGGGCGCGAACCCCTCGACGTGGTCGGCCTCGCGGGTGAGGTACGACTGCGGGATCAGCAGCGGGAAGTACGCGTTCTGGGTGCCGGTCTCCTTGATGCGGGCGTCCATCTCGGCCTGCATCCGCTCCCACAGCCCGTACCCGTACGGTCGGATGACCATGGTGCCGCGCACCGGACCGTTGTCAGCCAGCTCGGCCTTGTTGATCAGATCCTGGTACCAGCGCGGGAAGTCGTCCGCACGGGGCGTGAGAACCGGTGCCTTTGCCATGGCGCGATGGTACGAGCCCGGATTACCGGAATGTGAATTCTCGCCACTCGCACAGCCAACCCACAAGCCGGGCCCGCCAACCCCTGGACGCGCGGTCGAGTGCGGAGTTATCTGGCATACGGGGGGAGTGCGAGCGCACGTCACGGGGGCTACGGAATCGGGCACAGGGGCAACTCTCGGCGGATTGGGGCGCTTACCTATGACACCTACGCTCGTGCGGCAGCACCTGTCTCATACGGGAGAAGGACCCCGTGTGGACCTCGGTGCACGCGCGCGTGACTGGTCCGAGATCCAGGAGCGGATGCTGGTGCCGCTCTACGAGGCCGTCTACGAGCGACTGGAAGTGGGCCCCGCGGCGCGGCTGTTGGGCCTCGGCTGCGGCTCCGGGCTCGCCCTGCTGATGGCGGCCTCCAGAGGGGCCGCGGTGACCGGTGTCGACGACTCCCGGGAACGGCTGGCCCTCGCGCGGGAGCGGCTGCTGCCGGAGGCGTGGAGCACGCGTGGGCGCGCCGGCGCCCGGCTGGTCGACGGCGCGCTCGGGGAGGTGGCCGACGCTGGGGCGCCCGCGTACACGGTGGTGACCGCCCTCGAGCCCATCGGGTGTCTCGCGGGCGACTCGGAAGGGCTCGGGGAACTGCTCGCCGCGGCGGTGCCGCTCGCCGCGCGAGGGGCACCGGTGGTGCTGGCAGGCTGGGGACCGCCGGAACGGTGCGCCACGTCGGCGGTGCTGCGGGTGGCCACCAAGCTGGCGGATCCACTGCGCAACACGGGCAGTTGGCGCCCCGCTCTCCGGGACGACCTGGAGGAGGTCGCCCAGCGGGCCGGCCTCCGGACCGACGGTTCCGGCCGGGTCGCCTGCCCGTTCGGGTACGCGGGCGTGGACAGTGCGGTACGCGGACTGCTGTCGACCGGGCTCTTCGACGCGGCGATCTCCGCGACGGACCAGGCCCAGGTCGACAAGGAGGTGGCGGAGGCCCTGCATCCGTACCAGCGCCAGGACGGCACGGTGTGGATGCCGAACGTGTTCCGGTACCTGATCGCGCGGGTTCCCTAGAGCGCGGCCCCCGGCGGGCCCGGCCGTGCGGGGAAGGGGTGCCCGGAACGCACGGGGGCGCCCCCTCCAGGAAGGAGCGCCCTCGGTGAGGTACGGGAAAGGCCGGATCAGCCCATGAACTTCTTGAACTCGTCGGGCAGTTCGAAGTCCTGAGGCTGCTGCTGACCAGGCACGCCGAAGGCGTTGCCGCCCTGGGCGGCGGCCGCGCGGCGGGCGGCCTCCTCCTGCTCCTGCTGCTTGCGCTTCATCGGGTTGCCGGAGCGCTGCTTGCCCTTGGCCTTCTTGGGCTGCTTCTTGGCGCGGCCGGGACCGCCACCCATGCCCGGCATCCCCGGCATCCCGGGCATGCCGCCGCCCTGAGCCATCCGGGACATCATCTTGCGGGCCTCGAAGAACCGCTCGACCAGGTTCTTCACGGCGCTGACCTCGACGCCGGAGCCCTTGGCGATACGGGCGCGGCGCGAGCCGTTGATGATCGTCGGCTCCTGGCGCTCGGCCGGGGTCATCGACTTGATGATCGCGGCCGTGCGGTCGACGTCCCGCTCGTCCAGGTTGTTGATCTGGTCCTTGATCTGGCCCATGCCGGGGAGCATGCCGAGCAGCTTGGAGATGGAGCCCATCTTGCGGACCTGCTCCATCTGCGCCAGGAAGTCGTCGAGCGTGAAGTCCTGGCCCTTCTTGGAGGCCAGCTTCTCGGCCATCTTCTGGGCTTCGGCCTGGTCGAACGTCTTCTCCGCCTGCTCGATCAGGGTGAGCAGGTCACCCATGTCGAGGATGCGGGAGGCCATCCGGTCCGGGTGGAACGCGTCGAACTCGTCGAGCTTCTCGCCGTTCGACGCGAACATGATCGGCTTGCCGGTGACCGAGGCGATCGAGAGGGCCGCACCGCCGCGGGCGTCGCCGTCGAGCTTGGAGAGCACCACGCCGTCGAAGCCGACACCGTCGCGGAAGGCCTCGGCGGTGTTGACCGCGTCCTGACCGATCATCGCGTCGACGACGAAGAGGATCTCGTCCGGCGACACGGCGTCGCGGATGTCCGCGGCCTGCCGCATGAGCTCGGCGTCGATACCGAGGCGGCCGGCGGTGTCCACGATCACGATGTCGTGGACCTTGGACTTCGCGTGCTCGATGGAGTCCTTGGCGACCTTGACCGGGTCACCCACGCCGTTGCCCGGCTCGGGCGCGTAGACCGAGACACCGGCCCGCTCGGCTACCACGCTGAGCTGGTTGACGGCGTTCGGGCGCTGGAGGTCGGCGGCGACCAGGAGCGGCGAGTGGCCCTGCTCCTTCAGCCACCGGCCGAGCTTGCCCGCGAGGGTGGTCTTACCGGCACCCTGCAGACCCGCCAGCATGATCACGGTGGGCGGCTGCTTGGCGAAGCGCAGGCGACGCGTCTCACCGCCCAGGATGGTGACGAGCTCGTCGTTGACGATCTTCAGGACCTGCTGGGCGGGGTTCAGCGCCTTGGAGACCTCGGCGCCGAGGGCACGCTCCTTGACGTTCTTGATGAACGTCCGCACGACGGGCAGCGCCACGTCCGCTTCGAGGAGCGCGATGCGGATCTCGCGCGCGGTGGCGTCGATGTCCGCCTCGGAGAGCCGTCCCTTGCCGCGCAGGTTCTTGAAAGTCGCTGAGAGGCGATCGGAGAGAGTATCGAACACGGCGCTCGCGGTCCTCGGGGTCGTCGGTGGCTGGCTTCGGAATCGCCCTCCAGGGTATCCCGGCGCGACGAGAGCGGGTCACTGCCGGTCAGCCCCGCAGGGTCTCCTCCAGTTTCCGCGCCACGGAGGCGGCCTCTTCGCTGGGCAGGGGCGCGCCCTCGGGGTCGGTCACGTAGAAGGCGTCGACCGCGTTGGCGCCCAGGGTGCTGACGTGTGCGCTGCGCACCCGCACACGGGCGTCGTCCAGTGCGCGCCCGATGCGGTGCAGCAGTCCGGGCACGTCCTGGGCACGGACCTCGATGACCGTGGCCAGCCGGGACGCGGTCGGGTGGACGCTGACCCGGGGCGGCGGCGCCACGACTCCCCGGCGGCGCGGATAGGCCGCGTCCCGCTCGGCGAGGCGGCCGGCGATGTCCAGGGACCCGTCCAGGGCCCGTACGAGATCGGCGCGCAGCCGGGCGGCCTGGGGCAGGGAGCCGTACTGGGCGGCGACCCGCCAGTTCAGCAGCAGCACCGAGCCCTCGACGCCGTCGGGCAGGTCCAGGGTGCGCAGTTCGGCCGTGCGGACGGTGAGGCGGTGCACGGCGAGGACGCCGGCCACCGCGGGCAGCACGCCCGACTGGTCCGGTACGGCGATGACCAGTTCCACACCGAGGGGTTCCGGGTCGCCGGCCGGCTGCTCCTCGGTCGGCGGCTCGGTCTGCGCGCGCAGGGAGAGCACCGGGCCGCCGGTGGCGACCGCCTCGATCGCGAGCCGCTCCTGCTCGGCGGTGGGCGCGGCGGACTCGGGCTCGTCCTCCAGGTCCCCGGCCAGCACCGCGGAGACCCGCTTGACCAGGTCGGCGACGAGCGAGCCACGCCAGGACGACCAGGCCGCCGGCCCGGTGGCCAGCGCGTCCGCCTCGGTCAGGGCGTGCAGCAGCTCCAGCGTGCCCTGCGAGCCGACCGCGTCGGCGACCGAGCGCACGGTGGCCGGGTCCTCCAGGTCGCGCCGGGTCGCGGTGTCGACGAGCAGCAGGTGATGGCGTACGAGGGTGGCGAGCACCGTCACGTCCGCCCGGTCGAAGCCGATCCGGGCGGCCACGTCCTTGGCGATGATCTCGCCGGCCACCGAGTGGTCGCCGGGCCAGCCCTTGCCGATGTCGTGCAGCAACGCGGCGACCAGGAGGAGGTCGGGGCGATGGACGCGACGGGTGAACTCGGAGGCGCGGACCGCGGTCTCGATGAGGTGCCGGTCGACGGTCCAGATGTGCACGGCGTTGCGCTGCGGCCGGCAGCGCACCCGCTCCCAGTCGGGCAGCAGGCGGGTGATCAGCCCCTCCGCCTCCAGTGCCTCCCACACGTCGATGGTGGGCTGACCGGAACCGAGCAGGGTCACGAGCTGTTCGCGCGCCTCGGCGGGCCAGGGCGTGGGCAGGGGGCGCGCGACGGCCGCCATGCGCCGCACGGCGTGCAGGGAGAGCGGGAGTCCGGCCTGCGCGGCGGCGGCCGCGGCGCGCAGCGGCAGCACGGGGTCGCGTTCGGGGCGCGCGGCACGGGCGAGCACCACCTCGCCGTCCTGCTCCACGACGCCCTCGGCCAGCGGGGATCGTTCGGCGACCGGCTTGCCGCCGCCGAGCATGGCACGCAGCCGCGGCCGCACGGCGCGAGCCCTGAGCACGCGGCCCACTTCCCGCCAGGTCACGTCACTGGCGTACGAGATGACCCGCGCCGCCTCGTACACCTGCCGCAGCAGCGTGTCGGCGTCGAGCAGGCCGAGCTCGGCCGCGACCTGGTCCTGCTCCTGGAGCGCGAGCCGGTCGGTCGCCCGGCCGGTCGTCAGGTGCAGGGCGTCACGGACGTCCAGGAGGCGGCGCCGGGCGTCGTCGAGGCCCTCACGCGGGGCGTCGGCGAGCCAGGAGGCGGCGACGGCCCGCAGGGCGGTGGCGTCGCGGAGGCCGCCGCGGGCCTCCTTGAGGTCGGGTTCCAGGAGGTACTGCAGCTCGCCCTGGCGTTCGGCACGCTCGGCGCACAGCTCCTGGAGTTCGGGCAGGCGTTTGGGTGCCTGGTTGCGCCAGTCGGCGAGGACGGTGGTCCGCAGACCGGCGGTGAGGCCCAGGTCGCCGGCGAGGTGGCGGGCGTCCAGGAGGCCCAGTTGCACCTTCAGGTCCTCGGCGGCGGTCTTGCGGGCCTCGGCCGGCGTGCGCACGGAGTGGTCCAGGGCGAGGCCGAGGTCCCAGACCGGGTACCAGATGCGGTCGGCCAGGGCGGCGACCGCGCCCGAGTCGCTGCCGTCGTGCAGCAGGAGCAGGTCCAGGTCGCTGCGCGGGGACAGCTCACCGCGGCCGTAGCCGCCGACGGCGATCAGGGAGACCCCGCGCAGGCCCTCGCCGCCCGCGTTGAAGAGGCCGGCCAGCCAGCCGTCCGTCAGTTCGGACAGGGCCGCACGGCGCGGCGGCCCGGACTGCGCCCCCTCCGAGAGGAGGCGCAGCCGGGCCGCCGCATAGCCGCTGGGTCCCGAGTCCTCTGCATCCTTGCGCACGTCCGTGCTCGTCACCCAGCAGCTCCTGTTCTGTTCTTCGGTCAGAGCGCGTCCGGGCCGCGCTCGCCGGTGCGGACCCGTACGGCGGTCTCGACCGGGAGGGACCAGACCTTGCCGTCACCGATCTTGCCGGTGCGGGCCGCCTTCACGATGACGTCGATCAGCTGTTCGGCGTCGTCGTCCTCGGCCAGCACCTCGATGCGGATCTTGGGGACCAGGTCCACGGTGTACTCGGCACCACGGTAGACCTCGGTGTGGCCCCGCTGACGACCGTAGCCGCTCGCCTCGGTGACCGTCAGTCCGTGGACCCCGAAGGCCTGGAGGGCCTCCTTGATCTCGTCGAGCCGGTGGGGCTTGACGACGGCGGTGATGAGCTTCATGCGTCCACCTTCTTAGCGGTGTCGGCCACCGGGGCCGGGACGGCGGTCGTGCGGGCGGCACCACCACCGGCACCACTGAAGTCGTATGCGGTCTCGGCGTGCTCGGCCTGGTCGATGCCGGCGACCTCGTCGTCCTCGGGGACCCGCATGCCGAGGGTCTTGTCGATGAGGAGGGCGAGGATCGCGGAGGCGATCAGGGAGTAGGCCAGGACGCCACCGACACCGGCGAGCTGCTTCCACAGCTGGTCGAACTTGTGGTCGCCGTAGAAGACGCCCGCCGCGTCGGACTGGCCCTTACCGCTGGCGAAGAAGCCGATCAGGATGGAGCCGGCGATACCGCCGACGAGGTGGACACCCACGACGTCGAGCGAGTCGTCGTAGCCGAACTTGTACTTCAGGCCGACGGCCATGGCGCACAGGACACCGGCGATCGCGCCGACGGCGATCGCGCCGATCGGGGTGACGGCACCACCGGACGGGGTGATGGCGACCAGACCGGCGACCGCGCCGGAGGCGGCACCCAGCGTGGTGAACGCGCCGTGGCGGATCTTCTCGTAGACGAGCCAGGCCAGCATCGCGGCGGCGGTGGCGACCTGGGTGTTGACGAACATCAGCGTGCCGACGCCGTCGTCGTTGCCGAGCCACGAGCCGGCGTTGAAGCCGAACCAGCCGAACCACAGCAGACCTGCGCCGAGCATGACCAGCGGGAGGCTGTGCGGGCGCATCGGGTCCTTCTTGAAGCCGACGCGCTTGCCGATGACGAGGATGACACCGAGCGCCGCGGCACCGGCGTTGATGTGGACCGCCGTACCACCGGCGAAGTCGATCACGCCCATGTCGAAGGCCCAGCCGCCCTCACCCCAGACCCAGTGGGCGACGGGGAAGTACACGATCGTGGCCCACAGGGCGATGAACAGCGCCCACGCCGAGAACTTCACGCGGTCCGCGAGGGCACCGCTGATCAGGGCGGGCGTGATGATCGCGAACATCAGCTGGAAGACCATGAAGGCGAGCAGCGGGATGTTGTAGGAGCCCCACAGTTCGCCCTTGTCGATCCCGCTGAGACCGATCCAGTCGGAGTTCCAGCCGATGAGGTGTCCGGAGTCCGTGCCGAAGGCGAGGGAGAAGCCGTACAACACCCACAGGATGGTGACGATCCCCAGGCTGATGAAGCTCATCATCAGCATGTTCAGGGTGCTCTTGACGCGGACCATGCCTCCGTAGAAGAAGGCCAGTCCCGGCGTCATGAGCATCACCAGGGCGGAACAGATGAGCATGAAACCTGTGTTGGCTGCGGAGAGCTCTGTCTCCGCGGCAAGCGTGATGGCTGGAGCCATCGGCGTCTCCTCGTCATTGGTACGGCCCCGTGCGGGCGAAGCCTGAGCGGATTGAGGGGTGGGCCGGTTATGCGCCATGAGATTGGCGCAGCGCGGTTTCGGTGGAAGCCCCTCGTTGTTTCGCCGCCGTGACGAAGGCGCCCTGCGTGTTACGCCTCGATGAACTGGCTGATATTGGTCGCGTTGATCGTTATCGTGGCGCAACCTTCGGTGAAGGAATGGAACCGGCCGCGGTCGGCCTTCCGATGACCTGGCATGGGGGAGCCGAGTCGGGCAGTTCGGGAAGGCCGGCCACGGCCGGGGTTGTGGGGGCCGCGCGCGGTGTCAGACCGCCTCGGCGGTCTCGGGCAGCTCGATGGCGAGCTGCTCGGTGAGGCTTACGACCTCGGCGAGATCACCGAAATCGCGTACGGCCGTGTCGACCGTCTTTCGGATACGGGTGTTCACCCGCTCGGAGCGCACCTTCTTGGCGATCTGCATGGCGTGCGCGGCCTGCACGGTGCTCTGCTCGGGCTCACGCTGGAGCAGGTGCACGGTGGCCATCCCGATCAGGTTCAGTGCGTACGACCGCTGGTGCTCGCCGTCGTCGGCGAAGAGCTCGACGGCCTTGCGCATGAGGGGCTCGGCCAGGGAGGCGTAGGTGGGGCTGCGACCGGCGACGTAGGCGAGGTCGCGATAGGAGTGGGAGTTCTCGCCGTACAGCTCGGCCTCCGAGAAGAAGCGGATCCAGTCGGGGTCCGGCTCGTCCCACTCGTCGGTGTCGGCGAAGGTGTCCTCGGCCATCCGGACCGCCCTTTTGCACTTGCCGGGCTGCCCCATGTTGGCGTAGGCGCGGGCCTCCATCGCATACAGCATGGACTGGGTGCGCGGGCTCGCGCAGTCCCGGCTGCCGTACTGCGCGAGGTGGATCAGTTCCAGGGCGTCCTCGGGCCGCCCCAGGTGGATCATCTGACGGCTCATGCTGGACAGCACGTACGAGCCGAGCGGCTTGTCGCCCGCCTCCTTGGCCGCGTGCAGGGCGAGCACGAAGTACTTCTGCGCGGTGGGCTGCAGCCCCACGTCGTACGACATCCAGCCCGCGAGCTCGGCCAGTTCGGCGGCGACCTTGAACAGCTTCCTGGTGGTGGCCTCGGGCTGGGGCTCCTGGAGGAGGTCGGTCACCTCGTGCAGCTGACCGACGACCGCCTTGCGGCGCAGGCCGCCGCCGCACTGGGCGTCCCACTGGCGGAACATCACCGTCGTCGACTCCAGCAGGTCCAGCTCCGGCCTGGACAGCCGGCCGCGGCGGGCCGAGGACGAGGACGGCTCGGGGTCGTGGTGCGCGGACGAGGGCGAGGGCACCAGCCAGCGCTGCATCGGCTCGATGAGGGACGGACCCGCGGACAGGGCCAGCGAGCTCCCGAGGAAGCCGCGCCGCGCCAGCATCAGGTCGCTGCGCGAGAACTCGCTGAGCAGGGCCACCGTCTGCGGACCCGTCCAGGGCAGGTCGACGCCGGTCGCGGAGGGTGACTGGCGGGTGGCGCGCAATCCGAGGTCCTCGACGGAGACGACACATCCGAACCGCTCGGAGAACAGCTCCGACAGGATCCGCGGGATCGGCTCGCGGGGGTTCTCGCCGTCCAGCCAGCGGCGTACCCGTGAGGTGTCGGTGGAGATGTGGTTGGCGCCCAACTGACGGGCGCGGCGGTTGACTTGACGGGCCAGCTCGCCCTTGGACCAGCCGCTGCGAACGAACCACGAGGTGAGCAGCTCGTTGGGGCGCTTGTCCGCGTTCATCGCGTTCGTCCCACCACTGCCGTTGCCGCTCACTGGAACGCCCCCATTCCTGAGACCACTTGTCACCGAGTGCGCCAAGCCTTATCAGAATGCCGGTAAATACGGCCGTCCGTCCGGTGATTGCCACCCTTCGAACGGGAACCCGGGTTGCCTCCGGCATACCCACAAGTGCATGTGCCCCCAGGGCTTGTGCACTCAAAGTAATCCTACGATCACGCGTCCAGCCATGGCGATCCCCGAAACGCCACCATTCGCCACCCCTTCGAATGAACTCCCGGTCGTCGCCGCACGATTCACTTGACAGAGGACGGTCGAGAGTGGGCGGAGCGGTGCACTCAGGGGCGCACGCCGCCGAGCACACCACCCGGGTCACCTCCGGGCGCCGCCATGACCCGGAAGTGGTGGTGGAATCGGCAACGGAGAGTCACAGTTCGCGTTCGTCACGTAACCACCGGCACGCCGGACACGTTGGAGGGGGCATGGGGTTCACGATCGGCGGCATTCGGGAGATCCGCTCCGGCTCGCGTCGGCGCGGCCGCTCTTCGGAGTGCACGGCCGTCGCCGAGTTCACCGGACTGTGGGGCTGGGACGCCGTACCGGGGGCGCGTGCCGCGGCCGGTTCCTGTTCGTGCGGGCGCGCCGACTGCGCCGCACCCGGTGCCCATCCCCTCGACTTCGCGCCGCACGTTCCGGCCGGGGCGACCCTCGACGACGTCGCCAAGACCTGGGGCGAGTTCCCCGGCGCCTCGGTGATGCTGCCCGTCGGCCAGGCGTTCGACGTCATCGAGGTGGCCGAGCCCGCCGGGCGCCGCGCCCTGGTCCGCCTGGAGCGCATGGGCCTCCCCCTCGGCCCGGTGACCGCCACCCCCGAGGGCCGCGCCCACTTCTTCGTCGCCCCCGGCACCGCCGCCGAGCTCCCCGACCTCCTCTACCGCATGGGCTGGGACGACCCCACCTCCCTCGACCTGCACGGCCTGGGCCCCGGCACGCACATCACCGCCCCGCCTTCCGACCGGGGCGGTCTGGGCCCGGTGCGCTGGCTGCGCCCGCCCGCGCTGGACACGGCCACGAAGCCGCCGGCGGCCCGACTACTGCTGGGGACGCTGGCCTACGTGGCGCACCGCTCGCGGGCTTAGGGCCTGTCGTTCGGATCACGCCGCACACAGCGAAGCGCCCGTCCCCAACTGCACCTTGGGGGCGGGCGCTTCTTCGACCACCGACGAATTCTCGTGGGTCACTCGCCGATAAGGGCATCCACGAACGCTTCCGGCTCGAACGGCGCCAGGTCGTCGGCGCCCTCTCCCAGACCGATCAGCTTGACCGGCACGCCCAGCTCGCGCTGGACCGCGATCACGATGCCGCCCTTGGCCGTGCCGTCCAGCTTGGTCAGGACGATGCCGGTGATGTCGACGACCTCGGCGAAGACCCGGGCCTGCACCAGGCCGTTCTGGCCCGTCGTGGCGTCGAGGACGAGCAGCACCTCGTCGAGCGGCGCGTGCTTCTCGACGACCCGCTTGACCTTGCCGAGCTCGTCCATGAGGCCGGTCTTGGTGTGCAGGCGCCCCGCGGTGTCGATGAGCACGACGTCCGTGCCCATCTCCTTGCCCTCCTTGACCGCGTCGAAGGCCACGGAGGCGGGGTCGCCGCCCTCGGGGCCGCGCACGGTGTGGGCGCCGACCCGATCGCCCCAGGTCTGCAGCTGGTCGGCGGCGGCGGCCCGGAAGGTGTCGGCGGCACCGAGCACCACACTGCGGCCGTCGGCCACCAGGACGCGGGCGAGCTTGCCGGTGGTGGTGGTCTTGCCGGTGCCGTTGACGCCCACGACCATCACGATGCCGGGCTTGCTGGTCTCGGGTTCGGTCTTGACCGTGCGGTCGAGGTCGGTGCCGACCAGCTTGAGCAGCTCCTCGCGCAGCAGGGCGCGCAGCTCGTCCGGCGTGCGGGTGCCGAGCACCTTCACCCGCTCACGCAGGCCGTCGACCAGCTCCTGCGTGGGCAGCACGCCGACGTCGGCGGTGAGCAGCGTGTCCTCGATCTCCTCCCAGGTGTCCTCGTCGAGGTGCTCGCGCGACAGCAGCGTGAGCAGCCCCTTGCCGAGGGCGTTCTGGGAGCGGGAGAGGCGGGCGCGCAGGCGGACCAGGCGCCCCTCGGTCGGCTCGGGGACCTCGATCTCGGGGACGAGTGAGGGGGGCTCCTCCACGACGACGGGAGCCGAGCCGTCCGGGAGGTCCACCTCCTCTATCGTCCGGCGCGTTTCGTCGCGCGGCGTCTCGGCCTCGTCGCCGACGTGCGGCTCGGCCGGCGGGGCGGTGATGTCGGGCGCTGCGGGGGGCGGCGGGGGCAGCGACTTCTTGCGCCGGCTGCCGACGATGAGCCCGCCGAGCGCACCGAGCACGACCACGGCGATGACTACAGCAAGGATGACAATTTCCATAACCCGTCCAGTATCCATCCCTCCCCCGCCGGGGAGGCCGAACCGCGAGGAGCATGCCGTGCAGCTTGCCTCTGACGCGGACATGGCATTCGAACAGTCACTCTAGAGGGAAGCTGTCGTCATTCCGCGGCCCTGGTTGTCTGACGCACCGTCAGCTACCGTCCTCCCTCCCACCCACCGCGCGAAGGGGGACGTTCCCATGCCCGTCACGGTCGTACGTTTCAACCTGGTCGAGCCCGGCGCCACCCCCGCCTCGCTCAGCGCCCGCTACCGGGCGGCCGTGGAGATGGCCGCGTACGCGGACGGCCACGGGATCACCACCGTGCAGACCGAGGAGCACCACGGCGTCGCCGACAACTGGCTGCCCTCGCCGTTCGCCTTCGCGGGCGCGGTGTTCGGGGCCACCAGCCGGATCGCGGTCACGGTCTCGGCGGTCATCGGCCCGCTGCACGACCCGCTGCGGCTGGCCGAGGACATCGCCGTGCTGGACCTGCTGAGCGGCGGGCGGCTGGTGACGGTCGCGGGGATCGGCTACCGGCCCGAGGAGTACGCGCAGTTCGACGTGGAGTGGAAGCGGCGCGGGAGGCTCCAGGACGAGCTTCTGGAAACCCTGCTCAACGCCTGGACCGGCGAGGCGTTCGCGTACCGGGGCCGGACGGTACGGGTCACCCCGCGCCCGTACACCGACCCGCACCCCCTGCTCCTGGTCGGCGGTTCCTCGAAGGCCGCCGCCCGCCGGGCCGCCCGGCTCGGCCTGCCGTTCTTCCCCAGCGCGTATCTGCCGGAGCTGGAGGCGTACTACAAGGAGCGGCTCGTCGAGTACGGCACGGAGGGCTGGACCATGATGCCCGCCGCCGAGACGCCCCTGCTGCACATCGCCGAGGACCCGGACGAGGTGTGGGCGGCACATGGGAAGCACTTCCTGCACGAGGCCCGGACGTACGCCTCCTGGCAGTCCGGCGACATCCGCTCGGCGGTGAGGTCGGCGGCCACCACGGTGGACGAGCTGCGCGCGGAGGGCGTGTACCGGGTCCTGACCCCGGAGGACTGCGTGGGACTGGGCCTCGACAGCCTCGTGCTGCATCCGCTGGCGGGCGGGATGCCGGTCGAGGAGGGATGGCGCAGCCTGCGGCTGTTCGCGCGGCGGGTGGTGCCGGAGCTGACGTGAGACCGCCGCCCCCGGCTCGGCGGTGGCCGAGCCGGGGGCGGCGGACGGTACGAGGAGAGGGGCAGCGGGGACTTGGCCCTTCTCCTCGAGCTCGGGAGCCTCGGTGGGAGGCTCAGCCCATCTCCTCCAGCGTCTTGCCCTTCGTCTCCTTGACGTACTTCAGGACGAACGGGATGGAGAGCGCGGCGAACGCCGTGTAGATCACGTAGGTCAGGGAGAGGTTCCACTCGGCCAGCGACGGGAAGCTCGCGGTGATGGCCCAGTTGGCGATCCACTGCGCGGCCGCGGCCACGCCCAGGGCGGCGGCCCGGAGCTTGTTCGGGAACATCTCGCCGAGGAAGACCCAGACGACCACACCCCAGGACAGGGCGAAGAAGAGGACGAACACGTGGGCGGCGATCAGGGCGATCCAGCCCTGGGTGGCCGGCAGCTTGCCGTCGACCAGGTCGAAGGAGAACGCCCAGGCCTCCAGCGCCAGGCCGATCACCATGCCGACGGAACCGATGAGGGCCAGCGGCTTACGGCCGACGCGGTCGACGAAGATCATGGCGATCACGGTGCCGACGATGTTGATGATCGACGTCGTGAAGGAGTAGAAGAACGAGTCCGTCGGGTCGACGCCGACCGACTGCCACAGGGTCGAGGAGTAGTAGAACGCGACGTTGATGCCGACGAACTGCTGGAAGACCGAGAGGCCGATACCGATCCAGACGATCGGCTTGAAGAAGAAGCTGCCGCCGAGCAGATCCCTGAAGGACGACTTGTGCTCGCTCTTCATGGCGTGCTCGATCTCGGCGACGCGGGCGTCCAGGTCGATCTTGTCGCCCTCGACCTCGGTGAGGATCTCGCGGGCCCGCTCGTGCTTGCCGACGGAGATCAGAAAGCGCGGGGACTCGGGAATGGCGAAGGACAGCAGACCGTAGAGGACGGCCGGGATCACCATGACGCCGAGCATGACCTGCCAGGCCTCGAGGCCCATCAGCTCGCCGCGCTGGTCGCCGCCGGCGGCGTTCAGCAGACCCCAGTTGACCAGCTGGGAGATCGCGATGCCGATGACGATCGCGGCCTGCTGGAAGGAGCCGAGCCGACCGCGGTAGGCCGGTGGGGCGACCTCGGCGATGTAGGCGGGGCCGATCACGGAGGCCATGCCGATGGCGAAGCCACCGATGACGCGCCAGAAGGCCAGGTCGTACAGCGAGAACGGCAGCGCGGAGCCGATGGCACTGACCGTGAACAGCACGGCCGAGATCTGCATGCACCGGATACGGCCGATACGGTCGGCTATGCGACCCGCGGTCGCGGCGCCGATGGCGCAGCCGATCAGAGCGATGGCGATGACCTGGGCCAGCGCCGCGGAGCCGATGTCGTAGCGGTCCCTGATGGCCTCGACGGCACCGTTGATGACGGAGCTGTCGTAGCCGAAGAGGAACCCGCCCATCGCGGCCGCCGCCGCGATGAAGATGACATGTCCGAGATGATCGGGATGAGCCGATGCGGCTCCTGACTGTGGTGCCTGCGCTGTGCTGGTCACGTGTACTCCTCGGGCCACCGGCAACGCTGCCGGTGTGGGGGGAAACCCTTCCAGTGGCACACAGCTCGATGCCGCCCACCACCTGAAGGTAAAAGCAACGTTGCAGAGACTATGCCTTCAAGTTTCGAAGTCAATAGGTCGTCTGCTGTGAACTTCGAGATGCGGGTGTCCCGCTTGGGTTCAAGAAGTGAAGCAATTAGGGAGCGGCGACAGAGGCGCAGGTGGCGATAGGTGTAGACCGCACGGGTCTAGCGCAGCCGCTGGGAGATGACCTTCGACACACCGTCGCCCTGCATGGAGACGCCGTACAACGCGTCGGCGACCTCCATCGTGCGCTTCTGGTGCGTGATCACGATCAGCTGGGAGGCCTCCTGCAGCTCCTGCATGATCCGGATCAGCCGCTGGAGGTTGGTGTCGTCGAGCGCCGCCTCGACCTCGTCCATGACGTAGAACGGACTGGGCCGCGCCTTGAAGATCGACACCAGCAGCGCCACGGCGGTCAGGGAACGTTCGCCGCCCGACAACAACGACAGCCGCTTGACCTTCTTGCCCGGTGGACGGGCCTCGACGTCCACGCCCGTGGTGAGCATGTTGTCGGGGTCGGTCAGGATCAGCCGGCCGTCGCCGCCCGGGAACAGCCTGCTGAACACGCCCTCGAACTCGCGGGCCGTGTCCCGGTAGGCCTCGGTGAAGACCTGCTCGACGCGCTCGTCGACCTCCTTGACCACCTGAAGCAGGTCGGCACGGGTCTTGCGCAGGTCCTCGAGCTGCTCACTGAGGAACTTGTGGCGCTCCTCCAGCGCCGCGAACTCCTCCAGGGCGAGCGGATTGACCTTCCCGAGCTGCTGGTACGCCCGCTCGGCCGACTTCAGCCGCTTCTCCTGCTCGGCCCGGTGGAACTGCCTCGGCTGGTTGCGCGGGTGCTCCGGATCCTCCGGCAGCTCCTCGCCCTCGGCGGGGGGCGAGGGCGGCACCAACTGATGCGGGCCGTACTCGGCCACGAGCCCCGCCGGTTCCACACCGAGTTCCTCCAGCGCCCTGGTCTCCAGCTGCTCGATGCGCAGCCGCTTCTCGGCGCCGAGTACCTCACCCCGGTGGACTGAATCCGTCAACTTGTCGAGCTCCGCCTTGAGATCGCGCCCCGCGTTGCGGGCGGCGGCCAGCTCCTGCTCACGGCGGGCCTTGGCGGCCTCGGCGGCGGTGCGCTCCTCGTCGGCCCTCGTGAGGGAGACCTCGACGTGCGCGAGCAGCTGCCGCGCACCCAGGGCAACGGCTTCGGCGACGGCCGCCTCGTGCCGCAGGCGGGCCCGCCGCTGCTCGGCACGCGCGCGTGCCTCGCGTTCCGCGCGTGCGGCCCGGTCGAGCGAGTCGGCCCGTCCGGACAGGCCCTTGACCCGCTCCTCGTGCGTACGGACCTGGAGGCGGGCCTCCATCTCGGTCTGCCGGGCGTTGGCCCCGTCGGCGGCGAGCCGGTCGCGTACCGAGGTGTCGGGCTCCTCCTCGACCGGCATCTCCTCGGCGACGGCGAGCCGCTCGGCGAGTTCCTCCACGTCCTGAAGGGCCTTCTCCAGCGCCTCCTGAGCCCGCGCGGCGGCGGCGACGGACCGTTCGGCCTCACCGGCTGCCCCGCGCGCCTGTCCGGACAGCCGCCCCAACTGCTGCGCCACGGCCGACTTCTCCCGGTCGGCGGCCCGGCGCCGCTCCCCCAGTTCCTCGACCCGGGCCGCGCAGTCCTTGCGCCGCTCGCCGGCCGCGTGCTGCGCCTCGGACAGCTCCTCGCACCGTACGGCCAGCTCCTCGAGCTCTGCGGCGGCCTCGTCCACCGAGGCCTGCACCTCGATCAGACTGGGCGCGCCGGCGGACCCGCCGTGCGCGAAGTGCGCGCCCAGCAGGTCGCCGTCGGCGGTGACCGCGGTGAGGTCGGGCCGGCCGTAGACGAGGTCCTCGGCGTCCTCGAGGGTGCTGACGACGACGATCCCGCGCAGCAGTCGGCGTACGGCGGGCATGAGGTCCGAGGGGCCGCGGACGAGGTCGGCGGCGAACGTCGGACCATCCGCCGCGTGGTCCCGGACACCGGCCCCGCCGGCGTCCGGGACGGCTGCCGATGACGCCGGTCCGCCGCTTCCCGACCGGGCGGCGGCCGCTCCCGTGTCCTCCGGGGCGCCCGCCAGCAGCAGCGCCGCCCGGCCGGCGTCCTGCTTGCGCAGCAGGCGGATCGCGTCGGCGGCCGCGGCCGGGGTGGTGACCGCGAGGGCGTCCGCGGCGGCACCGAAGGCGGCGGCCAGGGCGACCTCGTGGCCCGGCGTGACCCGCAGCAGTTCGGCGGCCGGGCCGAGGAGACCGGTGAGGCGGTCCTGCGCGCCGAGCAGCGCGCCGGTGCCGTCCTTGCGGCGCAGTCCGAGGGCCAGGGTCTCGTGGCGGGCCTGGGTCGCGGCCCGCCTGCGCTCCGCCGCCGTGACCGCCTCGCGAGCGGCGCTCGCCGCGGCCTCCGCCTCGGACAGCTGCCGCTTCGCCGTGTCGTGCTGGTCGGCGAGTTCCGCGTCGTCGGCGTCGAGGCCGTCGACCTCGGCCTTCAGTGCCTCGTACTCCTCCTGCGCCCCCACCGCCCGCTCCTGGGCCTCGTCCCTCGCGGCGGCCAGCCGGTCGATCTCGGCCTGGGCGGAGGCGGCGCGCGAACGGGCCGCGTTGACCTGGCCGTTCAGCCTGGCCAGCCCTTCGCGGCGGTCGGCGATCGCGCGGGCCACGTCCTTCAGGCGCCGTTCCTCGTGGGCCAGTTCGCGCTCCAGCTCGGCGCGGTGCGCGACGGTGTCCTCCAGGGCGTGCTCGGCCGCTTCCAGGGCCGCTTCGAGCTCGGCCTCCTGCTCACGGATCCGGGCGGCCTCGCGCTCCATGTCCTCGGGGTCACGGCCGCGCCGCTCCTCGGGCGGCGCGGAGGTCGCGCTCTTCACGCGGGCGTCGGCCAGCGAGACGGTGCCGCGCACCCGCTCGGCCAGCTGGGAGAGCTCGTACCAGGTCTGCTGCGCCCGCTGGAGGCGTGGCGTGAGCCGGCGTACCTCGTCCTCCAGGTGCCCCTCACGCTGCAGGGCCTTCCTGAGCTCCAGCTCGGCGGCTTCCTTGCGCTCCTTCAGCGCGGCCTCGTCGGCGACCTCCAACTGCAGCGCCTGCCGCAGCCGTACGAGATCGTCGGCGAGGAGCCGCAGCCGGGCGTCGCGCAGGTCGGCCTGGATGACGGCGGCCCGTCTCGCGACGGCGGCCTGACGGCCCAGGGGCTTGAGCTGGCGCCGCAGCTCGTCGGTCAGGTCCTGCACGCGCGCCAGGTTGGCCTGCATCGCGTCCAGCTTGCGCAGCGCCTTCTCCTTGCGCTTGCGGTGCTTGAGGACGCCCGCGGCCTCCTCGATGAAGGCGCGCCGGCCCATGGGGTCGGCGTGCAGGACGGAGTCGAGCTGGCCCTGGCCGACGATGACGTGCATCTCGCGGCCGATGCCGGAGTCGGAGAGGAGTTCCTGGATGTCGAGGAGGCGGCAGGTGTCGCCGTTGATCTGGTACTCGCTGCCGCCGTTGCGGAACATGATCCGCGTGATGGTGACCTCGGCGTACTCGATGGGCAGCGCGCCGTCGGAGTTGTCGATGGTCAGGGACACCTCGGCGCGGCCCAGCGGGGGGCGGCCGGTGGTGCCGGCGAAGATGACGTCCTCCATCTTGCCGCCGCGCAGCGACTTGGCGCCCTGCTCCCCCATGACCCAGCTGAGCGCGTCCACCACATTGGACTTGCCCGAGCCGTTCGGCCCCACGACGCACGTGATGCCCGGTTCGAACCGGAGCGTGGTCGCCGAGGCGAACGACTTGAACCCGCGGAGGGTCAGGGCCTTGAGGTGCACGGCGCTGGACTCTACCTTCCGGGGGTGTCTCACTCCATGAACCCACGGTTTCACCCATGAACGTGCAGGGCACACCAGACGTTAAAGAGAGTGGAAGGGCGCAGACGCACGGGGGAAAGAAAGAAGGGACGCCGAAGCGTCCCTTGCAGACTCTGACAACTTAGCGGTTGATTCAGGCCGCCCAACCACTGCGTGAGCTGTCGTGTAGCGATGCAGTGATCAGGTGAGCGCAGGCTCCGCCTGGTGTGCGTCGATGCTCTCCAGGATCCTGTCGTGAGAAGCGGCAGCCGCGAGCGCGTCGTTCTCGGCCTGGATCCGTACGAGCTCGGATTCCAGGTCCTGGACGCGCTGCTGAAGCCGTCGCATCTCGGCGAGGAGTCGAGGGTCGGAGCCGCCGACGTAACCGAGAAGCGCCTTTGCCATGATGGATGGTCCTCCACACTGAGTGACCGACCGAAGCGGTGTGGGTCGTGAGGGATTCGCACCCGCGGTGCTTGACACTTTTGAGTTCGTGCTGCCGTTCTTCCATGCCAAACAGCTAAGGTGCGCGGGGTGCTTTCAGCGTCTCACCAAAAAGTTTGACGGTCAACACGATCACGCCCCGTATTGGCGGGCAACCCACTGCCGCGCGGCCGGAAAACGGCGACGCTGCGACTCCTGCGGGACCCCCGGGGCGTGACGATCATCCTTACGTGCGGAGCCTGCCACGGCAAGGGGTTCTTGGCAACCACCAGGCTCTTTCTGCTTCCGGCAGGTGCCAGTGGCATGTCCCTCCGCTTCCGCCTGGGCCGATTTACAGAATCGGGTCAGCGGATGGCAAAGCCGTCGTAGCCGCCGCGAGGTGTGTCCCAGATCTCGGTGACGCCGTCCACGCGTCCGGGCGTGTCGTCACCCTGGAGCCAGTCGAGCAGTCCCTGGCACCCCGTGCGCGGCCCTTCGGCGACCACCTGGACCCGTCCGTCGCCCAGATTGAGAGCAAAACCACTCAGGCCGCCGATCTCCAGGGCCTTGGCCCGCGTGAACCAGCGGAAACCCACACCCTGGACGCGTCCACGCACCCAGGCGACCAGTCGCACATCCTCGCTCATAAGTGCAACCTAACGGGCCAATGTCTCTCGGGACACTTCCTCCCCTGGCGCCATGCGGTACCGTCCTCCACCAATGAATCTCATACGAAACTCACTCGATCGTGTGAGTTTTGTGAGCTTGGTTGGCCGGGGGGACGCGTCGACCGCCAGGACTAGGAAGGCAAGGACATGGGACGCCACCGACGCTCCGCCGCCGGCCGCGCCGCCACGGGCCGCGCCATGGTGGGCACAGCCCCCTACCTGAACACGGAAACGCACGAGGACGCCTACGCGGAGGGTCACGAAGACGCCTACGCGAGGAGTGACGCCTACCTCTTCGCGTCCGAGGAGGACTACGCCCTGTACCGGGGCGAGGGCTTCACGCCCGACGCCGGCGGCCGGCGCGGTGGATCCCACCGCCGTCGCCGCAGGAGTGTCGTGACGCCGGTGAAGACCGGCCTGCTCGGCGTCTCCGCCGCGGTCGCCCTCGGCACGGTCGCGGTCGCCACCGGCGCCGTGCCCGGCCTGGAGAACTACAAGCTCGGCGGGGGCAACAGCAACGGCGGCGACAGCGTGCAGGCCGCGAACTCGCCGACCAACAGTCCGACCGAGCAGGGCGGCACCTCCGGCAGCGCCGAGAGCCGCGACGAGGGCACCTCGACCAGCCGGGACGCCGAGCGCTCCACCTCGCCCTCGCCCTCCCCCTCGACGTCGTCGGCCACGCCGACCGAGACGCCGTCGAAGAAAGAGCGGGCCACGCCCAGCAAGAAGCCGGAGCCGGCCCCTTCGCGTAAGGCCACGAAGGCGCCGAAGGAGAACAGCGCTCCGGTGACGGTGTCCGCGGAGACCACCGCCGCGGCCGAGGTGCTGAAGCTGGTCAACGAGGAGCGGGCCAAGGTGGGCTGCAGCGCGGTCGCCGCCAACAGCTCGCTGGCCGACCTGGCCGAGGCCTTCAGCGAGGACATGGCCGCGCGCGGGTTCTTCGACCACACCGATCCGGACGGGCTGAGCCCGTGGGACCGGGCCGCGAAGGCCGGCATAACCGACCTCGGCGGCGAGAACATAGCCCGGGGACAGGCCGACGCGGCCGCGGTGATGGAGGCCTGGATGAACAGCCCGGGCCACAAGGCCAACATCCTGAACTGCGACTTCAAGACTCTGGGAGTCGGCGTTCACCTCGGGTCCGGCGGCCCCTGGTGGACGCAGGACTTCGGGTACTGAGACCGGCCGACGCAGGGCGATGCGGCGGGCTCGTACGCGAGCCCGCCGCATCGCCCTGCCCGCTGCCGACGGTCCCGAGACGCGCGGCACCCCGGCACCCTGGACACTAACTTCTGGTTAGCGCACCCTTCTGGTGAGCGCTGCGTTCGCGTACGCTGGAGCGATGAGCACCATGCACGAGCACGCAGAGGAGAAAGACCTCCCCTTCGACGTGTTCGCCAGGGCCTGCCCCTCCCGCGTCACCCTGGAGCACGTCACCGGCCGCTGGGGCGCCCTCACCCTCGGCGCCCTGCACGAGGGCTCGCTCCGGTTCAACGAGCTGCGCCGCCGGGTGGACGGCGTGAGCGAGAAGATGCTCTCCCAGACCCTCCAGGCCCTGGAGCGCGACGGCCTCGTGCACCGCGAGGCCCAGCCCACCAACCCGCCCCGGGTGGACTACGAGCTGACCCCGATCGGCCGCGAGGTCGCCACCCGGCTGATCAGCCTCATCCAGTTCGTGGAGGGACGGATGGGCGACGTCCTCGCCGCCCGGGAGCGCTACGACACGACGCGCGGCGCCCGCTGACACCTCGGGCAGAAGTAGCTGGACCGGTTCATCCAGGGCCGGCGCCGCATCGGCGTACCGCAGCGCTTGCAGGGCAGACCCTCGCGTCCGTACGCGTCGAGCGAGCGGTCGAAGTATCCGGACTCCCCGTTGACGTTGACGTAGAGGCTGTCGAAGCTGGTGCCGCCCACATCGAGGGCCGCGTTCATCACGTCCCGGACGTGGCCCAGGAGTTCGGCGGTGCGCGGGCGCGTGAAGCCTGCCGTCGGTCGCTCGTAGTGGATGCGGGCCCGCCACAGGGCCTCGTCGGCGTAGATGTTGCCGACGCCGCTGATCAGCGACTGGTCCAGCAGGGCCCGTTTGACGGTGCTGCGCTTGCGGCGCAGGGCCTGGTGGAAGACCTCGTCGTCGAACAGCGGGTCCAGGGGGTCGCGGGCGATGTGCCCGATGACGTCGGGCAGGCCGTCGGGGGTGGTGTCGTGCAGCGACAGACCGCCGAAGGTGCGCTGGTCGACGAAGCGGAGTTCGGTGTCCACCTCGTCCGCGAACCGCACCCGGATCCTTAGGTGCTTCTCGTCGGGCGCCTCGTGCGGCTGGACCAGGAGCTGTCCGCTCATGCCGAGGTGCGCCAGGACCGCCTGCCCGGTGTCCTCCTGCGGCAGCCACAGGTACTTGCCGCGGCGGCTGGGGACGCCGACGCGATGACCCTTGAGTCGGTGCGTGAAGTCGTCGGCTCCGGCGAGGTGACGACGGACCGCGCGCGGGTGCAGCACCTCGACCTCCGCGACCGTCCGGTGGGCGACCCACCGTTCGAGTCCGCGCCGTACGACCTCGACCTCGGGCAACTCGGGCATGGAACTCCCCTGTCACAGACCGGTGGATGAGTCGAGCGCCCGCCCCCGTGGCGGGGGACGGGCGCTCGGTATGCGCTTGTTCGGTCAGGCGGAGACGGACGACGGACCTTCGCCGTCCTGGGCGGCCAGTTCGGCCGCCTCCTTGGCGCGCTGGTCCGCGGCGGCCCTGATGGACCTCCATGCGGACTCCGCGGCCTGCTGCTCCGCCTCCTTCTTGCTGCGGCCGGTGCCGGTGCCGTACGAGACGCCTCCGACGCGGGCGGCAGCAGTGAAGGTCTTCTCGTGGTCGGGGCCGGTCTCCGTGACCAGGTACTCGGGCACGCCGAGTCCTTCGGTCGCGGTGAGCTCCTGGAGACTGGTCTTCCAGTCCAGGCCGGCTCCGAGGTTCGAGGACTTCTCGATCAGCGGGTCGAACAGGCGGTGCACCAGCTCCGCCGCCGAGTCCAGACCCTGGTCGAGATAGACCGCGCCGATCACCGCTTCCAGGGTGTCGGCAAGGATGGACGCCTTGTCCCGGCCGCCCGTGCCCTCTTCACCGCGGCCGAGCCGGATGAAGGAACCCAGGTCGAGCCCACGGCCGACCTCCGCCAGCGCACGAGAGTTGACCACCGCGGCCCGCAACTTGGCCAGCTGGCCTTCGGGCAGGTCGGGGTGGGTTCGGTACAGCGTGTCCGTGACCACGAGGCCGAGCACGGAGTCCCCGAGGAACTCCAGGCGTTCGTTGGTCGGCAGACCGCCGTTCTCGTACGCGTACGAACGGTGGGTCAGCGCACGCACCAGAAGGGCGGACTCGAGCTTGTACCCGAGCCGCCCTTCCAACAGCGTGTGGGACGAGGCCGTGTTGTCCGCCGGGCTACTCCCGCTCGCGCGGGGAGCGTTCTTCTTAGGCGTGGACACAGTGCCTCTCACCAGCCGCTCAGACCTCGAGAACCTGGCGCTTGTTGTAGGTGCCGCAAGACGGGCACGCGATGTGCTGCAGCTTGGGCTCGTGGCAGCGCTCGCACGCAACCAGGGTGGGGACCGCAGCCTTCCACTGCGACCGGCGGTGGCGCGTGTTGCTGCGCGACATCTTCCGCTTCGGAACAGCCACGGCTACTTCTCCTGCTTCTCGTCGACGCCCGCTTCGGCGCCGCTCATCTCGTCCTTCTCGCCGTCTCCGAGTGAACCGGCGAGTCCCTGCAGTGCCGCCCAACGAATGTCGACGGCGTCATGGTGGTGGTCCGGGTCGTCCGTGAGCCGCGCTCCGCACTCGGAGCACAGGCCCAGGCAGTCGTCCTGGCACACCGGCTGCATCGGCAGTGCGAGCACCACCGCATCACGCAGCACGGGTTCGAGGTCGAACAAGCCGTCCTCGATGAAGAGCCTGTCCTCGTCTTCCTCGGCGTCGTCGGCCGGCTCCGCCTTGGGGCGGCCCCGGTCGTCGGCGTCAGGGTACGAGAACATCTCCTGGAAGTCCGCTTCGAGCGCCAGCTCGAGCGGCTCCAGACACCTTACGCACTCCCCCTCGGCCTGTGCACGGGCGGTGCCTGTGACGAGCACACCTTCCATGACGGACTCGAGCCGGAGTTCGAGCTTCACCGGGGCGCCTTCCGGCACTCCGATGACCTGCTGGATCCCGAGATCCTTGGGGGCGTCGATCTCGCGGGTCAGGCGCTGCAGCGCGCCAGGACGCCGCCCCAGCTCGTGTGTGTCGAACACGAGAGGGTTGCGGTGGTCGAGGCGGGCGTTCAGAGCCATTCCTGCTTTCGATCTTTCCGAGCTCAGGGACGCTGCCCTTCGGTGTTCCCGGGCAGCGCTGATCGCGGACGTTCACGCGACCGAAGAGCCAGGATACTGGACCTTTCGCTCATGGCCCAATCCGGTGTGCTCTCCCCGCCGCCGCCCCTGGGCGAGGAGGCTGATCAGCCGTTTCCGCGTCCCTGTTCATAGGCCCGCAACTGCTCCGCGCTGATCATGCCGGTGTCGAAGAGGCTGGTCTCGTCGAGGGCTGGCATCTGCTGCTGCTCGGCGTAGCCCTGCTGGGCCTGGTGCGGGTCGTAGGCCGCCTGCTGACCTTCGTAGCCCTGGCCCTGGTAGGCGTAGGGATCGGCCTGCTGGTAGCCGTACTGGTCCTGCTGGCCGCCGTACTGCTGCTGGTAGCCGCCGTAGGGATCGGCCTGCTGCTGGTAGCCGTAGGCGGGCTGCGGCTCGTACTGCTGCGGTACGGGCTGCTCCGCGGGCGCGGACCGGGCGGCCGGGGTGTCCGCCTGCGCGAGGGCGGCGAGGTCGTCCAGGTAGTCGGCGTCGCTGGAGTGCCGGACGGTGCTGAGGTCGTCGGCGAGGGCGCCGAGGTCGTCGCTGGCGATCCGGCCGTGCAACTTCTGCCGGCCGCGGCCGACGGCCTCCAGGGTCTTGGCCAGGACCGCCTCGAAGGCGCCGAGCTTGACGTCGACGTACTCGTCGGCGCTGCGGCGCAGGGTCTCCGGGTCGTGGCTGCGCTCGGGAGCGTCCTCGTCCTCGTAGCCCTGTTCGTCGACGCCGGGTCCGGTGCCGAGGAGCTTCTCGCGGCCGCGGCCCACCGAGCCGAGGGTCTTGGTGAGGACTACCTCGAAGTTGGCGAGCTTGGAGTCGACGTAGTCGTCGGCCTCCGCGCGGACGTCCTCGGCCTCCTTGCGGGCCTCGGTGAGGATGCGGTCGGCCTCGGCCTGGGAGCGGCGGGCGACCTCCGTGTCGGAGATCAGGGAGCCACGCTCGGCGTGCGCCTGCCCGATGATCCGCTCGGCCTCCTGGCGGGCCTGCTCGACCATCTGCTCGCGGTCGCCGATCAGCTCCTGGGCCTGCGCGAGGGAGCCGGGCAGGGCCTGGCGCACCTCTTCGAGCATCGAGAGCAGGTCGGCGCGGTTGACCACGCACGAGGCCGACATGGGCATCGACCGGGCACCGGAGACCGCGGCCACGATCTCGTCGAGCTTCTTCTGCACGTCCACCTGTGCTCGCCACTCTCTACAGCTGTGTTGGAGACGGACGGGACGACTGTACGGCCATGGGGTGGCCGACCGACACCGGGTGACGGCCCGTCAGGTTCTCAGTCCTGCTTCAGGCGCTCGGACAGGGCCTCGAAGACCACCGGCGGCACCAGGTGGGACACGTCTCCGCCCCAGGTCGCGACCTCCTTGACCAGGGAGGACGACAGGAAGCTGTAGGTCGGGTTGGTCGGGACGAAGAGCGTCTCGACACCGGAGAGGCCGATGTTCATCTGGGCCATCTGCAGCTCGTAGTCGAAGTCGCTCACCGCGCGCAGGCCCTTGACGATGGCCGGGATCTCGCGCTGCTTGCAGAAGTCGACGAGGAGGCCGTGGAAGGCCTCGACTCGGACGTTCTCGTACTCGGCGGTGACCTGGTGGATCAGGTCGATCCGCTCGTCGACCTCGAACAGTCCCCGCTTGGACTTGTTGATCATGACCGCGACATAGACCTCGTCGTACAGACGGGAGGCGCGGGAAATGATGTCTAGGTGTCCGTTGGTGATCGGGTCGAACGACCCGGGACAGACGGCGCGGCGCACTTGAGATCCCTCGCTCTCCGGTCCGGTCATCGTGCGTCTTCGCACGTAGAGGCGGCGCGACCGTACCAAAACGTTCCCTCGCCGTAACGACGGGCCCTGATCGCGTCAAAACCGTCCGGCCACGCGAATACGCCACCTCTGGTGCTGCGCTCCACGGTGACGAGGGCATCGGGCGCGAGCCAGCCCCCCGAGCGGAGTGTGAGCAGGATCTCCCGAAGATCGTCGTCCGTGACGGCGTACGGCGGGTCCAGGAAGACGAGGTCGTACGGCTGGGCCGGCGGCGTCTGGATGACCTGCCGGGCCTTGCCCGCGATGACCTCGGCGCCGGGGAGGCCGAGGTTCCTCACGTTCTCCCGGACGGTTCGGGCCGCTCGCGCGTCGGCCTCGACGAGCAGGGTGTGACCTGCGCCGCGGGAGAGGGCCTCCAGGCCCACGGCACCGGAGCCGGCGTACAGGTCGAGGACGCGTTCGCCCTCCAGGGGGCCGCCGAGCAGGGACTGCCAGGTGGAGAAGAGGCCTTCGCGTGCGCGGTCGGAGGTGGGGCGGGTGCCGGTCCCCGGCGGGACGGCCAGGCGGCGTCCGCCGGCTGCGCCGGCGATCACGCGGGTCATTTGTGGTCCTTGGCTGTGGGCGTCTTTGGGTCCAGTGTGGCCGGTCGCGCGGTTGTCCGCGCCCCTGGGTCGGTCTGCTTCACCCCTTTTCCAGGTACTGCTCCCTTTCCTCGTCCAAGAGGGCGTCCAGGGCCGTCCGCAGTCCGGGGAGTCCCGTCAGTTCCGGGTCGGCCTCGACCACGGCCGCCGCCTCCTGACGGGCCTCAGCGATGATCTCCTCGTCCTCGATGACCGCGAGCATCCGCAGGCTGGTGCGGGCGCCGGACTGGGCCTGGCCGAGGACATCGCCCTCGCGCCGCTGCTCGAGGTCGATGCGGGAGAGTTCGAAGCCGTCGAGGGTGGCGGCGACGGCGTTGAGCCGCTGGCGGGCCGCGCTGGCCTCGGGCATCTCGGTGACCAGGAGGCACAGGCCGGCCGCCGAGCCACGGCCGACCCGGCCCCGCAGCTGGTGGAGCTGCGAGACGCCGAAACGGTCGGCGTCCATGATCACCATCGCGGTGGCGTTGGGCACGTTGACGCCGACCTCGATGACGGTGGTGGCGACCAGGACCTGGGTCTCGCCGGCGGCGAAGCGCCGCATGACCGCGTCCTTGTCGTCGGGGTGCATACGGCCGTGCAGGACCTCGACCCGCAGGTCCCCGAGCGGGCCCTTGGCCAGCTGGTCCGCGACGTCCAGGACGGCGAGGGGTGGGCGCTTCTCCGCCTCGTCCTCGGGGGACTTCTTCCTGCCGGCCTTCTTCGGGTCGTCCTCCTCGTCACCGATGCGGGGGCAGACGACGTACGCCTGATGGCCGTTCTCCACCTCCTCCCGCACCCGCTCCCAGGCCCGGGACAGGAAGTGGGGCTTGTCGGCGGCCGGTACGACATGGCTGGCGATCGGCGAGCGGCCGGCCGGGAGCTGGTCGAGGACGGAGGTCTCCAGGTCTCCGAAGACGGTCATCGCGACCGTGCGGGGAATGGGCGTGGCGGTCATGACGAGCAGGTGCGGGGGCTGCTTGCCCTTGCCGCGCAAGGCGTCGCGCTGCTCGACTCCGAAGCGGTGCTGCTCGTCGACGACGACCAGACCGAGGTCGTGGAACTGGACCTTGTCCTCGATCAGCGCGTGGGTGCCGATCACGATTCCGGCCTCGCCGGTCACGAGATCGAGCAGCGCCTGGCGACGGGCGGCGGCTCCCATGGACCCGGTGAGCACCACCACCTTGGTCGCCCGCTCGGCCCCGCCGAGCATCCCGCCCTCGGCCAGCTCCCCCATCATCTCCACGACCGACCGGTGGTGCTGCTGGGCGAGCACCTCGGTGGGCGCGAGCATCGCGGCCTGACCACCGGCGTCGACCACGGCGAGCATGGCCCGGAGGGCCACCATGGTCTTGCCCGAGCCGACCTCGCCCTGGAGCAGCCGGTGCATCGGATGGTCCGTGGCGAGGTCGTCGAAGATCTCCTTGGAGACCTTCTGCTGGCCCTCGGTGAGGGTGAAGGGCAGGCGGGCGTCGAAGGCGGTGAGCAGGCCGTCGGGGGCGGGTCTGCGGGGTACGGCCGGGAGTTGGGCGTCGGCGTGGCGGCGGCGGGCCAGAGCGACCTGGAGGACGAAGGCCTCGTCCCACTTCAGGCGGGCGCGGGCGTCCTCGATGTCCGCCTTGGTGTGCGGCCGGTGGATCTTGAGGAGGGCCTCGGGGAGGGAGACCAGGCCGCGGCCCTCACGGAGGGAGTCCGGGAGCGGGTCGAGGGCGTCCTGGGCGCTCGGCAGCACGGTCTGGAGCGCCTTGCCGATCTTCCAGGACTCCAGCTTGGCGGTGGCGGGGTACATCGGGATCAGGGCGCCGGCCCAGGTGTCGACGGCCTCCTCGCTGTCACCGCGCAGCAACTCGTAAGCCGGATGGGCCAGTTGGAGGCGGCGGTTGAAGACCGAGACCTTGCCCGCGAACAGTGCGCGGGTGCCCGGCAGCAGTTCCTTGTGCGGTTTGTGCACGCCGTTGCCGAAGAACACCAGCTGGAGCCGGCCGCTGCCGTCCGTGATGGTCACCTCGAGGCGCTGGCCTTTGCCGCGCGGGGCCTTGGCGGAGGCGAAGGTGTGCAGGCGGGCGTCGGCGACCTGGGCGACCACGGTGACGTGTTCGTCCATGGGGAGGTCGGCGAGGTGGGTGAGCCGGCCCCGCTCCTCGTATCTGCGCGGGTAGTGGTGCAGAAGGTCGCCGACGGTGTGCAGGCCGAGGTGCTCGGCCATCACCTTCGCGGTGGCGGGGCCGAGCACTGACTTGAGGGGCTGCTTCAGTGGTTCTTCCAGTGCGGGCACGAGATCCATTGCACACCACGCCACTGACATTGCCGTATACATAGCGGGAAACCCCTGGTCAGACGGCTCGTTCGGGCCTTAGGATGACGCGCTCCGGCCATCCCCCGCGGTCACCGCCTCACACGGGACCGCCCGACCCCGCGCCGTCGCCCATCCCCCCACCGGCGCTGCGACGATGGACTCCCAGATCTCACAGCCCTCCCAGGCATCCCCGTCACCCCAGTCACCCCACACGTTCCAGGTCGACCTGCGCGGTCTGGTGGACCTGCTGTCCCATCACCTCTACTCCAGCCCCAAGGTCTATCTGCGCGAGCTGCTGCAGAACGCGGTGGACGCGATCACCGCCCGCCGGGCGGAGCAGCCCGACGCCCCCGCGCGGGTGCGGCTGTACGCCGAGGGCGGCTCGCTGCGTGTCGAGGACTCCGGAGTCGGACTCACCGAGGCGGACGTGCACACGCTCCTCGCGACCATCGGGCGCAGCTCCAAACGTGCCGACGGACTGCGGGAGGCCCGCTCCGACTTCCTCGGGCAGTTCGGCATCGGGCTGCTCGCCTGCTTCGTGGTCGCCGAGCGGATCAGGGTGGTCAGCCGCAGCGCGCGTACGCCGGATGCCGCGCCCGTGGAGTGGACGGCGAGCGACGACGGTTCGTACACCGTGCGGACGCTGCCGGACGAGGCCCGTCCGGAGCCCGGCACCACCGTGCACCTGGTGGCGCGGGCGGGCACCGGGGAGTGGCTGTCCCAGGAGCGGGTCCTCGCGCTGGCCCGGGACTTCGGCTCGCTGCTGCCGTACGACGTGCGGGTGGGCGAGGAGGCGGTCACCGATCTGCCCGCGCCCTGGGACCGGACGTATCCGAGTCCCGCCACCCGCAGGGTGGCCCTGGCGCGGCACTGCTACGACCTGTTCGGGTTCACGCCGCTGGACTCGATCGAGCTGGACGTGCCGCTCGCCGGGATCCGCGGGATGGCGTACGTCCTGCCGTCGGCCGTCAGTCCGGCCCAGCGGGCGGGGCACCGCGTGCATCTCAAGGGCATGCTGCTCACCGAGCGGGGCGAACAGCTGCTGCCCGACTGGGCGTTCTTCGTGCGCTGCGTCCTGGACACGGACAGCCTGCGCCCCACGGCCTCCCGCGAGTCGCTCTACGAGGACGAGACGCTGGCCGCCGTACGGGAGGCACTGGGCGAAAGGATCCGGTCCTGGCTGACGGGCCTGGCGGCCGGGGATCCGCAGCGGCTCGCGGCCTTCCTGGCCGTGCACCACCTGGGCGTGAAGTCGCTCGCCCGGCACGACGCCGAGATGCTGCGCACGATGCTGCCGTGGCTGCCCTTCGAGACGACCGACGGGCGGCTGTCCCTGGAGGAGTTCGCGCAGCGGCACCCGGTGGTGCACTTCACGCGGACCGTCGAGGAGTACCGGCAGGTCGCGCCGATCGCGTCCGCGCAGGGCGTCGGGGTGATCAACGGCGGTTACACGTATGACAGCGAGCTGGTCGAGGCGCTGCCGTCGGTGCGGCCGGGGACGGTGGTCGCCGAGCTGGACGCGGACACCGTGACCGCCCATCTGGACGCGGTCGACCCGGCCGAGGAGCTGGCCCTGTCGGGCTTCCTGGCGGCCGCACGGGCGAAGCTCGACCCGTTGGGCTGTGACGTCGTCCTGCGTGCCTTCCATCCGCTCTCGGTGCCCGCGCTGCACCTGGACGACCGGTCCGCTCGGCACGAGCAGGCCCGGGCGGACGCCGAGGAGCAGGCCGACGACCTGTGGGCGGGCATCCTCGGCTCACTGCGGGGCAGCGCCCCGCGCGCGCGGCTGGTGCTCAACCACCTCAACCCGCTGGTCAGGCGGATCAGTTCACTCGGCGACCCGGAGCTGATCGGCACCGCCACGGAGTCCCTGTACGGGCAGGCGCTGCTGATGGCGCAGCGACCGCTCAGGCCCGCGGACTCGGCACTGCTGAACCGGGCGTTCATCGGCCTCCTGGAATGGGCCACCCACGGCGAGGACGGTCACTGATGAGCGGGATCACGGACTTCGACGAGCTGCGCCGGGCGATGGCGGAGAACTCCGAGCAGCCGGAGGGCCCGGCGCGCAACGCGCGCGCGGAGCAACTGCTCGCCGAGGCGGAGAAGCTGAACGTGCCGCTCGCGGTGATCGAGGCGCTCGGGCACCAGCTGAAGGTCTACAACTACAGCTCCGAAAAGGCCAAGATGTTCGTGCCCTTCGCGCGGCTGCTGCGCATGTGGGACGAGCGGCCCGAGGACTTCGACGCCTACGAGACGCACTCGCTGCACTGGGTCTTCAAGTGGATGTCGGCCGGCATGCTGGACCAGCCGCACGTACCGCTGGCCTCCGTCGAGAAGTGGCTCGGCGAGATGGAACACCGCTACCGGCTGGCCGGGCACTCCGAGCGGGCCGTGCGCAGTGCCGAGTTCAGTGTGGCCGCGCACACCGGGGACGTGGAGCGGGCCGAGCGGGCGTACGCCGCCTGGCTGGCCGCCGACCGGGACGCCATGGCCGACTGTCACGCCTGCGAGCTGCACGGGCAGGGCTGGTGGCAGGCGGAGCGCGGGCGGGACGCGGCGGCGCTGGAGCTGTGGGCGCCGGTCCTGGAGGGCGAGTACACCTGCGCGCACGAGCCGCACACGGTGCTCGCGTCCTCCCTGACGCCCCTGCTGCGGCTCGGCCGCGCGGACGAGGCGCGCGCCCACCATCTGCGGGGTTTCCGGCTCGTACGGGCCATGGAGAGCATGCGCGGGGCCTACGCGGACCACGTCGAGTTCTGCGCGCTGTCCGGCAACGAGGCCCGCGGCCTGGAGCTGCTCGCACAGCGGCCGGCGTACTTCACGGACGACGGGCATCCGCGCAGCAAGCTGGACTTCATGGCCGTGGTGGCCCTGCTCATGGACCGTTTGACCGAGCTCGGGCTCGGCGAGCAGCGGGTGCCGGGACCGGCCGACCGGGCGTGGAGCGCGCGCGACCTCGCCGCGCACGCTCGGGGCGAGGCCCTCGCGCTGGCCGCCCGCTTCGACGAGCGCAACGGCACGCGGCACGTCAGCGAGCGGGCACGCGCGCGTATGGCGCAACGTCCGCTGGTGGAACGGCTGCCGCTGGGCGTGCGGTCGGCGCGGGCCGCCGTCTCGCCTCCCCCGGCACCGCCGGCCGCTGTCACCCCGGCGACCGGCGACGAGCCGGACCTGACCGCCCTGATCGCCGAGGCGCGGCGGATGTCGGACACCCTGCAGCCGGACGCCGTCGAGGCGTGGGCGGCCGTCGCCCGGGCCGCGGAGGGCGTCGAGCTGGACGCCCTCGACCGCGCGGAGATCGCCGACCACGAGGCGATGGACCGCGGCCCCGAAGGGGCCGCTCTCTTCGAACGTGCCGCCGAGCTGTACGCGGAGGCGGGCGACCCGGGAGAGGCCCTGGCGGCACGCACGCGTGCGGCCTATGTACGCGCCCTCACGGGCCAGGTGGACCAGGCCCTGACGGCGGTCGCCGAGCCCTACGACGAGGTCCTCGCGCTGTACGCCGAGGACGGCACGGGCGTACGGCAGACGGCGTCGGTGCTGATGGGACGGGCGCGGATCCTGATGCGGCGGGTGCAGGAGGTCGTGGAGTCCCTGGGGGACACCGGCTCCGAAGGCGGCGAAGACCCCGCCGACGGCCCGCGGAGGGCCGGCGACCCGGGGGGCGGCGTCTCGGGGGGCGCCGTCTCGGTGGGATCGGTGCTCGCGGATGCCGGAGCCGCCGCGCGGGAGGTGCTGGCGCTGGTCGAGGGGCGTACCGGGGACGACGTGCGACTCGCGGCGCGGGCCGCCGAGGCGCAGGCGATGCTCGCGGAGCTGGCGGCGAACGCCGGGGACGTGGAGCGGGCCGCGGAGCTGTTCAGGCGCTCCGCGGCGGCGTACGTCGGCGCGGGGGTGCCGTGGTTCGCGGTGGAGTACGAGGCCCGGCTGGCGGGGCTCGCGCACCATCTCGGGGACGTCGCCGAGACGGAACGGGCGCTGCGGGCGGCCCTGGAGCACGGCGGGGCGCAGCTGGAGGCGATCGGGCGGGCCCAGCTGCGCCTCCAGCTCGCCGAGGTCGTCGGCGGCAGGGGACTGCCGGAGGAGGCGGCCGAGCACGCCCTTGAGGCGGCCCACTGGGCCGACGAGGCCGGCGAGGGCCCGACACTCGGCGCCTGGGCCCGGCACCAGCTCGGCGGCTTCCTGCTGCGGCTGGGACGGTGGGCCGAGGCGGCGGAGGTGCTGGAGTCCGCGCTGCCCGACCTGAGCCTCGAGACGCACGGCGACGGCGCGATCGTGCAGACGCAGTGGTGGCTCGGCGACTGTCTGAGCGAGCTCGGCGAGCACCGCGCGGCCGCCGAACGCCGGCTCCAGGCGGCCGAGATCGCCCGCCACTGGCCCGAGCAGCACGACCACGCGACGCTCGCCCACCTGGCCGCCGAGTCCCTCGGGCACGCGGGGCTGCCCGCCGAGGCGGACCGGGCGTACGCGCGCGCGGGCGACCTGTGGCGCTCGCTCGGCAACGTCCACGGCCTCGTCCGCTCCCTGCGCGCCCGGGCGTGGCTCGCTCTGCGGCCGGAGGAAGGGCCTGAGGCGGCGAGGGAGTTGATGGCGAGCGCGGTCCGGGAGTGCGAGGCGGCGCTGGGCCCGGAGGGAGCCGACGAGGGCGCCCGGCAGCGGTTGGTGGCCGAACTCGGCCACACCCGGCGCCAGTTCGGCGACCTGCTCGCCCGTTCCGCCGCCGAGGACGACGAGGACGATTCGATCCGCGCCGTACTGGAGGAGTCCCTGGCCCAAGTCGCCGAGGCCATCGTGCTGTTCGCCGCCCTGGGCGACGACGGTCTGCACAGCCGGACCGGCGCCGAACTGACCGCGGGCTGGCTGGAGGCCGACCTGAGCCGGCCGGCCCGGGCGGCCGCACGCGCGCGCGCGGTACTGGCGGCGTACGACGCCGAAGACGAGGACGAGACGGCACAGGCACGCCTCGCCGAGGCACTGCAACTGCTCCAGGTCATGGAGGACCAGCCGGAGGCACGAGCGGACGAACAGCCGGCCGACTAGGGCCCGCCCATCGGGGGCGGCGACGCGAGCGCAGGCCATGTACGGCCCACAAGGCGAGTCAGCGCGAGCGCGGGCCGTGCACCGGCCTCCACAAGGCGTGACGACGCGAGCACAGGCGTCTACCGGCCTCCACAAGGCGAGGCAGCGCAAGCGCAGGCCGTGTACCGGCCCCACAAGGCGAGGCAACGCAAGCCCGGGCCGCCGACCGACCCCACGTGCCGCCGCCTCGGGGCACCCCCCCCCCGGGTCACTCCACCCCGATAAGCAGCAGGGCTCCCTGCCGACCACCCCGGTACACCACCGTGTCGACGGCTAGGTACGCCTCCCGTACCCGCGCTTCGAGATGGTCGGCGACGTGCTCGGGGGCCTCGTCGCCCAGCACGAGGGTGACCAGTTCGCCGCCGGCCGAGAGCATGCGGTCCAGGACCCTCTCGGCGGTGCCGGCGACGTCCTCCCCGATGACGGCCACGTCGCCGTCGACGAGACCGAGGACGTCTCCGGCCTGGCAGATGCCGGCCATGGTCCAGGACTGGCGTTCCGCGACGACGACCTCGGCGTACCTGGTGGCCCCCGCGGCGGAGGTCATCGTCACGACGTCCTCGTCGAAGCGGCGGTCCGGCTCGTGCACGGCGAGCGCGGCGATGCCCTGGACCGCGGAGCGCGTCGGAATGAGGGCCACGCGGATGCCGTCGGCGCGAGCCTGCTCGGCGGCCGCCGCCGCCGTGTGGCGCAGGTCCGCGTCGTTGGGCAGCAGCACCACCTCGCGCGCGTGGGCGCGCCGTACGGCCTCGGCCAGCTCCCCGCTCGCGGGCGGCTCCCCGGGGCGCGCGAGCACGGTGGTCGCGCCCGCCTCGGTGTAGAGCGCGGCCAGGCCCTCCCCGGGTACGACGGCCACGACGGCGCGCTGGGCGCGCTCCCGGACCGGCCGCTCGGCGCCGGTGGTGTGGACGTCGCCCAGCCCGAAGTGCGTGATCCGGATCCGGTACGGCCGCCCGGCCTCGACGCCCGCCTCCACGGCCGCGCCGGCGTCGTCGACATGCACATGGACGTTCCACAGCCCGTCGCCGCCGACCACGACGAGCGAGTCCCCCAGGGCGTCGAGCCGCTCCCGCAGACGCGCGACGGCCGACTCGTCGGCCTCCAGTAGGTAGATCACCTCGAAGGCGGGGCCGCCCTCCGGGGCCTGCGCGCCACCCACGCACTCATCGTCGTCGACACCGACACCGACACCGACGTCGGCACCGGCACCAGCACCCGCACCCGCACCCGCACCGGCAGCCGCACCCGCAGCCGTGGCTGCCGACCCCGCCCCGGTGAACCCCACACGCGCGTGCACCCCCACAGCCGGCGCCCAGTGCGCCTCCGGCACCTCCCCGGTGAACGTCTCCACCAGCGCCCCCAGGACCGCCACCAGCCCCCGACCGCCCGCGTCGACCACCCCGGCCCGCTCCAGGACCGCCAGCTGGCCCGGCGTCGCGGCGAGCGCCGCACGGGCGCCCTCGAGAGCCGCGCGGGCCACCGTCGCGCAGTCGCCCTCCGCCGCGGCGGCCGCGTCGGCCGCGGCCGAGGCGACGGTGAGGACGGTGCCTTCGACGGGCCGGGCAACGGCCTGGCGGGCGGAGTCGGCCGCCTGCCGCAGGGCGAGACCCAGGCCCCGGCCGTCGGCGTGAGCGTTGTCACCGTCGGTGGCCAGTACCTGGGCCATGCCGCGGAGCAACTGCGCGAGGATCGTCCCCGAGTTGCCCCGGGCGCCTATGAGGGCCCCGTGCGCCATCGCCCGCGCGGCGTCGGCGAGCGCCGGCTCGGCGGTCGGCAGACCGGCCTCGTGCCCCGTGAACACCGCCTCGACGGCCGCGACGGCCGACTCGACCGTCAGGTACAGGTTGGTGCCGGTGTCACCGTCCGCCACGGGATAGACGTTGATCGCGTCGATCTCCTCGCGCGCGCGGCCCAGCGCCCGGAGCGCGAGACCGCACCAGGTGCGCACCGCGAGAGCATCGAAGAATGTCTGCGGCACCTGCGCCACCTGCGCCTCCCTGAGCTGCCGGACCTGGGACGCAGCGTAGACCTCGGGGCGGTGTCCACCGGAAGTGGGCCTGGGGCCGAGCCCCGATCAGCCATGGTAGTTTCGTTCTGCTGGCGCAGTCGTTGTATGCTGCTCCGGTTGCCCGATCCACTCGGGCCATCCCCTGGCACCGCCACTCAGATCTCTGATCCTACGATCTTGATCCCGGCATGCCGGGTTCAACCGTAAGTGCATCTGAAGTCTTTGGAGTGACCCGTGGCTGCCAACTGCGACGTCTGCGGCAAGGGGCCGGGCTTCGGCAACAACATCTCGCACTCGCACCGCCGTACGTCCCGCCGCTGGAACCCGAACATCCAGCGTGTGCGTACCGTGGTGGGCGGGACGCCGAAGCGCGTGAACGCTTGCACCTCGTGCATCAAGGCCGGCAAGGTCTCGCGCTGACGCACAGCTAAGCGCGCGGCCACTGCTGGTTCGCTGCTCAGAGCCGGTCCACCGAGTGTGGACCGGCTTTTTGCATGCCCTGGCTCAAACCCGCATGCCCGTGCCCGGCCCGCGAACCCGGCCAGGCGCAAACCATGCCGCAAACGATTACGCCAACGATTACGCGAGCGCTTACGCGCCGCCTCCCGCACGCCCCGGCCGCAGCGCCCACCCATGATCCACCGGCCCGATCCCGCCCCCCAGCGCGAACCCGGCCGCGATGGCCCCGGTGACGTACTCCTTGGCCGCCGCCACCGCCTCCGGCACCGACAGCCCCTTGGCGAGCTCCGACGCCGTCGCCGACGCGAGCGTGCAGCCCGTGCCGTGCGTGTGCCGGTTGTCGTACCTCGGCGCGCGCAGCCAGTGCGTCTCGGAGCCGTCGGTGAGCAGGTCCACGGCGTCACCGGCCAGATGACCGCCCTTGACGAGCACCCATCGCGGCCCGTACTCCAGCACCGCCGCCGCGGCCCGCGGCAGATCCGCCTCCGACTCGACCCGTACGCCGGTGATCTGGGCCACCTCGTCGAGGTTCGGCGTGGCGAGGGTGGCGACCGGCAGCAGTCTCGTGCGCACCGAGTCCAGGGCGGACGCGGCGAGCAGGGAGTCCCCGTGCTTGGAGACGCCGACCGGGTCGACGACCGCGGGCGCGTCCGTCCCGCCGATCAACTCGGCCACCGCCTCGACGAGTTCGGCCGAGGCGAGCATGCCGGTCTTGACCGCCTGTACGCCGATGTCGTCGGCCACACTGCGGTACTGGGCCCGCACGGCCTCCACGGGCAGCTCCCAGGCGCCCTGCACACCGAGGGAGTTCTGCGCGGTGACCGCCGTGAGGACGCTCATGCCGTGCACGCCGAGCGCCAGCATCGTCTTCAGGTCGGCCTGGATGCCCGCTCCCCCGCCGGAGTCGGAGCCGGCGACCGTGAGAACCCGAGGCGGCGCGCTCACGACTCGATGTCCCCGAAGTGGTCCCAGCCGCCCTTCTTGGTCCACGGTGCCCCGTCGACCGTCACCTGCGGCAGCGCCGAGGGGTTGAGGACCTCGCCGATGACTTTCCAGCGGGCCGGCAGCTTCACGTCCGGCGGGAAGGTCGCCACGATCGCGTGGTCCTCTCCCCCGGTCAGCACCCACTGCATGGGATCGACGCCGACGGCCTGCCCGATGTCGTTCATCTGGGACGGGATGTCGATCGCGCCGGAGCGGACGTCGATGCGGACCTTGCTGGCCTCGGCGATGTGCCCGAGGTCCGCGATCAGGCCGTCGCTCACGTCGCACATCGCGGTCGCCCCCAGTCCGGCGGCGGCCGGACCCGCGTGGTACGGCGGCTCGGGACGCCGGTGCGCCTCCACGAAGGCGCGCGGCGAGCGGAACCCGCGGGCGAGCACCGCGTACCCGGCCGCCGACCAGCCCAGCCAGCCGGTCACCGCGACGATGTCGCCGGGCTGCGCGCCACCCCGCGTGACGGGCTCGTTGTTGCGCAGATCGCCGAGAGCGGTGATCGACACCATGATCGTGTCGCCGCGTACGACGTCGCCGCCGACCACGGAGGCGCCCGCGACCTGGCACTCGTCGCGCAGCCCGTCCATCAGCTCGGTGGGCCAGGTCACCGGCAGCTCGGCGGGCACGACCAGACCGAGCAGCAGCGCGGTCGGTACGGCGCCCATGGCGGCGATGTCCGCGAGGTTCTGCGCGGCGGCCTTGCGGCCCACGTCGTAGGCCGTGGACCAGTCCCGTCGGAAGTGCCGCCCCTCCAGAAGGATGTCGGTGCTCGCCACGACCCTGCGGTCGGGCGCGGCCACCACGGCGGCGTCGTCGCCCGGGCCGACCCGGACCGCCGGGGTGGTGGTGAGACGGGAGGTGAGCTCCCTGATGAGCCCGAACTCCCCGAGCTCACCAACAGTCCCCTTCATTGCCCTTACGCCCCTTCTGTACCTGTCCGTGCCCGGTCGCGCGTCACCAGTGTCCTCGATACGGTCGAGGTGACCGTCAACTTCTGTCGTGCCGGTACCCCGGCGCGCAAGCCTGGTCCCCGCAGGTCTCCCCGCGGCGAGCGGCGACGCGATACCGTGGCGTTCCTTTTCCCCACATGATCCTCGTGGCCGCCCTGGAGGTTCCGTGGTACAGGCGTACATCCTGATCCAGACGGAGGTCGGCAAAGCGTCGACCGTCGCCGAGACGATCAACAAGATTCCCGGTGTCATCCAGGCCGAGGACGTGACGGGACCGTACGACGTGATCGTGCGCGCCCAAGCGGACACGGTCGACGACCTCGGTCGCATGGTGGTCGCGAAGGTCCAGCAGGTGGACGGCATCACCCGTACTCTGACCTGCCCGGTCGTGCATCTGTAGCCCCCGTCTACCCTTGGCCGGTGAACTTCTCCCGTCACCGGCGCCGCAACCTCGTCGGGCCCGCGCTCGTCCTGCTGATCACGGTCGCGGGCTGCTCCTCAGCAGACGACACCGCGTCGGCGGCGGTTCCCACTCCGGACGCGAAGGCCACGAAGCTGTGCCGAGAGCTGGACAAGACGCTCCCGTCCGAGGTCGACGGTCAGGATCGCCGGGATCCCGAGCCCTCGTCCGCGCTGACCGCGGGCTGGGGGAACCCGGCGATCATACTGCGCTGCGGGGTACCGCGACCCGCGGCGGTGAACGACCCGGACGCGGACGGCGTGGACGTGGACGGCGTGGGGTGGTTGCTGCAGGAGCAGGACGACGGGGCGTTCCGCTTCACGACGACCCTGCGGGAGGCCTACGTCGAGGTGACGATCCCCAAGGAGCGCACCGGTGACGGCATGGCGCCGCTGGTCGACGTGGCCCCGGCCGTCAGGAAGGCGATCCCCGAGGGGATCGCCGACTAGCTCGCCGTACGAAGGTCAGCGCAGGCCCGTCGAACGCCGCAGCGCCGCCTGCACCAGCCGATCCACCAGCTCGGGATAGCTGATCCCGCTCGCCTGCCACATCTGCGGGTACATCGAGATGGGGGTGAAGCCGGGCATGGTGTTGATCTCGTTGATCACGAACTCCCCGTCCTCGGTGAGGAAGAAGTCCGCGCGGACCAGGCCCTCGCAGGAGGCCGCGTCGAAGGCGTCCACCGCGAGCCTCTGGACCTCGGCCGTCTCCTCGGGAGTCAGCGGCGCGGGCACGATCCCCGGGGTCGAGTCGATGTACTTCGCCTCGAAGTCGTAGTACGCGTGCGCGTCCGGCGGCGGGATCTCGGCCGGGACGGAGGCCCGCGGGCCGTCCTCGAACTCCAGCACCCCGCACTCGATCTCACGGCCGCGCAGCGCCGCCTCCACGAGGATCTTCGGGTCGTGCCGCTGTGCCTCGGCGATGGCCTCGCCGAGCCCCGTCAGGTCGTCGACCTTGGTGATGCCGATCGACGAGCCCGCGCGCGCGGGCTTCACGAACAGCGGCCAGCCATGGTCGCCGGCGAAGTCGACGATCTTCTTGCGGGCGGCCGCCTCGTCGCGCTCCCACTCCCGCGGCCTGATCACCACGTACGGGCCCACCTTGAGCCCGAAGGAGGTGAACACCCGCTTCATGTACTCCTTGTCCTGGCCGACGGCCGAGGCGAGCACGCCCGAACCCACGTACGGCACTCCGGAGAGCTCCAGGAGGCCCTGCAGGGTGCCGTCCTCGCCGTACGGGCCGTGCAGGACGGGGAAGACGACGTCGACCTCGCCGAGCGCCTTGGGCACCGATCCGGGCTCGCTGTAGACGACTTCGCGGTTCGCCGGGTCGACGGGGAGCACCACGCCGCCCTCGCTCGACTCGGCGAGCTCCTCGACGTCGGGCGTACGGCGCTCGGTGATCGCCATGCGGTCCGGTTCGTCGGCGGTGAGCACCCAGCGACCCTCCCGCGTGATGCCGATCGGCAGGACGTCGTACTTCGTCCGGTCGATGGCCCGCAGCACGGCGCCGGCGGTCACCATGGAGATCCCGTGTTCGGAACTGCGTCCGCCGAACACGACGGCCACGCGCGGCTTGCGAGGCGACTGCTCAGGGTTCTGGGGGAGGTTCTCGGTGCTCATATCGCGATGAGAGTACCCGTTGGTAAGGCCCGGAGACAGCGTGCCACGGGCGGCGTCGCTCAGCGTCGTTCGGGCTTCGCGCTGCGCGACATCAGCTCCTTGAGGGCGACCACGGGCGGCTTGCCCTCGTGGACGATGCCCACGACCGTCTCGGTGATGGGCATGTCGACGCCGTGCCGGCGGGCCAGATCGAGCACCGACTCACAGGACTTGACGCCCTCGGCGGTCTGCTTGGTGACCGCGATGGTCTCCTGAAGGGTCATGCCCCGGCCGAGGTTGGTGCCGAAGGTGTGGTTGCGGGACAGCGGCGAGGAGCAGGTCGCCACCAGGTCGCCGAGCCCGGCGAGTCCGGAGAACGTCAGCGGGTCGGCGCCCATCGCCAGACCCAGCCGGGTCGTCTCCGCCAGGCCGCGGGTGATGAGCGAACCCTTGGCGTTGTCGCCGAGACCCATGCCGTCCGCGATGCCGACGGCGAGACCGATCACGTTCTTGACCGCACCACCGAGTTCGCAGCCGACCACGTCGGTGTTGGTGTACGGGCGGAAGTACGGCGTGTGGCAGGCGGCCTGGAGCCGCCGGGCGACGGCCTCGTCGGTGCACGCGACCACGGACGCCGCCGGCATCCGGGCGGCGATCTCGCGCGCCAGGTTGGGACCGGTGACCACGGCGATGCGGCGGAGCCCCACCTTGGCGACGTCCTCGACGACCTCGCTCATCCGCATGGCGGAACCGAGTTCGACGCCCTTCATCAGCGACACGAGGACCGTGTCGGGGGCGAGCAGCGGCGTCCACTTGGCGAGGTTGGCGCGCAGCGTCTGCGACGGGATCGCGAGGACGGTGAAGTCGGCGCCGCGGGCGGCCTCGGCGGCGTCCGTCGTCGCCCGCAGGTTCTCCGGGAGTTCGACACCGGGGAGGTAGTCCGGGTTCGTACGCGTGGAGTTGATCGCTTCCGCGAGGTCGGCGCGGCGGCCCCACAGGGTCACCTCGCACCCCGCGTCGGCGAGGACCGTACCGAACGCCGTGCCCCACGATCCGGTGCCGAAGACGGCCGCCTTGACGGACTTGCTCACGTGCCCTGCCCCTCTTCCTGTTCGACCTTCCCCTGCGCCCGGGTGCGGCGCCGCTGCTCGATCCGCTCACGACGCGGGTCGTACGGCGCGGCGGGCGCCTTCTCACCGCGGATCAGCTCCAGCTGCAGGGTGATGGCGGCCATGATGACCTCGGTCGCCTCCTTCAGCAGGTCCGGGGTCATCTCCTTGTCGTAGAACCTCGACAGGTCCACGGGCGGGCCGGCCAGCACCCGGTGGGTCTTGCGCGGAAGGAGGTTGGGCTTCTTGGCGTACGGCGGCAGCACCTCGTTGGCGCCCCACTGGGCGACCGGGATCACCGGGCACCTGGTCTGCAGGGCGACCCGCGCGGCACCGGTCTTGCCGGTCATGGGCCAGCCGTCCGGGTCGCGGGTGAGGGTGCCCTCGGGGTAGAAGGCGACGCACTCACCGTGCTCCACCGCGTCGATCGCGGCGCGGAAGGCGCTGAGCGCGTCCGTGCTCTCGCGGTAGACGGGGATCTGCCCGGTGCCCCGCATCGCGGCGCCGACGAATCCCTTCCCGAAAAGACCGCTCTTCGCCAGGAATCGTGGAACGCGACCGGTGTTGTACTGGAAGTGCGCATACGCGAAGGGATCGATGTGCGAATTGTGGTTCACCGCGGTGATAAATCCGCCCTCGACCGGAATGTTCTCCATTCCGCGCCAGTCCCGCTTGATCAGAACCACCAGTGGCGGTTTGCAGAGGACCGCTGCGAAGCGGTACCAGAACCCGATTCTCCGGCGGGGCACGCGGACACCTTCCTCTAGGGCCTGGGGGCCGCACAAGTGTCGCTCCAGGCCGCCGGTCTGTCGAGAACACCGTACGCCCCGACTCCGCGACCGACGGCTGGCCCCGGTGAAGGCTGAGTGACAATGGCCGCGACAAGAGAGGTAAGAAACGCTGGTGCAGTGGACCCTGGTCATACCCCTGAAACCTCTGGCGCGAGCCAAGAGCAGGCTCTCGGACACCGCCGCCGACGGGCTGCGCCCGGGCCTCGCGCTGGCCTTCGCCCAGGACACCGTGGCGGCCGCGCTGGCCTGCCCCGTGGTGAAGGATGTGGCAGTCGTCACGGACGACGACCTGGCGGGCCGGGAGCTGGGCGCGCTGGGCGCGCACATCGTCCCCGACGAACCGGCCGGCGGTCTGAACGCCGCCCTGTCGCACGGCGCCCGGCGGGTACGCGCCGCGCGTCCCGAAAGTGCCGTGGCGGCCCTGAACGCCGATCTTCCGGCGCTGCGCCCCCTGGAATTGGCCCGGGTCCTGGAAGCGGCCGCGGAATTTCCGCGCGCATTCCTGCCTGATGCCGCCGCGATCGGCACGACTCTGCTGGCCGCCCGATACGGCGCGGAATTGCTGCCCGCCTTCGGTGTGGATTCCCGCGCACGCCATCGCGCTTCCGGCGCCGCGGAAATCGACCTCGGCGCGGTGGATTCCGTACGGCAGGACGTGGACACCGGTGCGGATCTGCGCGCGGCGCTGGCCCTGGGGGTGGGCCCACGGACGGCCGCGGTGGCCGCGCGGTTGCTGATCCCCGGGCAGTAGGCTGCCGCCATGCAGGCGACCGCGTACACCTACGACCCCGACCACCGCAGCGGGCAGGTGCTCCTCGACGACGGCACCCCGGTGCCCTTCGACGCGGCGGCGTTCGACGCGGGCGGTCTGAGGCTGCTGCGGCCCGGCCAGCGGGTACGCGTCGAGACGGAGGGTGAGGGCGAGGCCCGCCGGATCACCCTCGTCACGCTCCAGACCTTCTGAGGCGCACCGAGCGAGACTCCCCC
>NZ_KQ948998.1:189118-306824 GCF_001514265.1 Streptomyces resistomycificus
CCCCCCAGCACGCGCCGCGGGCCGGACTCCGTGCGGAGTCCGGCCCGGCGCGTGAGTGCCCCTGTGCCCCTACCTCTTGCGGGCGGTGGCCTTCTTGGCGGTGGTCGTGCGAGCCGTCGACTTCTTGGCGGGGGCCTTCTTGGCCGTCGCCTTCTTCGCCGGGGCCTTCTTGGCCGTCGCGCTCTTCGCGGTGGTCTTCTTCGCGGCGGTGCTCTTGGCGGTCGCCGTGGTCTTCTTGGCGGGGGCCTTCTTCGCCGTGGTCTTCTTCGCGGTGGCCGTGGTCTTCTTGGCCGTCGTCTTCTTCGCGGTGGTCTTCTTCGCGGCTGCCGTCTTCGTGGTGGCCTTCTTCGCGGCCGCCTTCTTGACCGTCGCCGAAGAACCGCCGGTCAGGCTGCCCTTGGGGGCCTTCTTGACCGCGACGTCGTTCTTCGGGAGCTTCTTCGAGCCGCTCACCAGGTCCTTGAACCCCTGGCCCGCGCGGAAGCGCGGCACGGAGGTCTTCTTGACCCGAACCCGCTCGCCCGTCTGGGGGTTGCGGGCGTAGCGCGCCGGACGGTCGACCTTCTCGAACGAGCCGAAGCCCGTGACCGAGACCCGGTCGCCGGCGACGGTCGCGCGGACGATGGCGTCCAGGACCGCGTCGACGGCGTCGGCGGCCTGCTGGCGGCCGCCCAGCTTGTCGGCAATCGTTTCTACGAGCTGCGCCTTGTTCACGTCTTCCCCTTCGGAGACATTGCCAGAACGAAAGTGTTCAAGCTTTTTCGCACGTTAGGCAGATATATACCGCAAATCAAACACGAAACGGGCTTATCACCCGTGCGCCGCAACGAACTCGGCTGTCCTGGACTCGTTCAGCGTTCCTCTTCGGGGAATCGACCCGCGTCGAGGTCCGCCACGAACCGCTCCAGACGCCTTGTCGCGTCGGCGAGATCGTGCTTGGCCGCGGCCGTAATGACCAGCAGCTTCCGGGTCAGCGCCATCCGTACGCCCTCCGGGACTTGCAGTGCGCGCACTCTTGTGTGCGCTTCCTTGAGTTGGTCCGCGACTGCCGCATAGAGCTCGAGTTGGCCGTCGTGTTCCATGCACAGATTGTGCCATCTGGGGCGAGTTGTCGCCTGCTCAGGGGGCAACTGCCGCCTCGGACGGCCTCCCGGGCGCCTGGTGGAGCCACGGTCACCGTGGTCGCGTACCCCGGCAACAACCCTCATAACGTGGGAAGTTGAGAAGAGGTGTCGGCGGGGGCAGGGCCGTTCGGGTGCAGACACGGCTGTACCCCCGATCGGGCTGATCGGGGGTACAGGCGGGGTGTCGCGGTGGCCGAAACTCGACCTGTTCAGTTGCGCCGGGCGGTGCTCCGGTCAGATCTGGAGCGTCCTCGGCTTGTACGACGGGCGCTTGGCCTCGTACGCGGCGATGTCGGCCTCGTTCTGCAGGGTGATGGAGATGTCGTCCAGCCCGTTCAGCAGCCGCCAGCGGGAGTTCTCGTCCAGCTCGAAGGAGGCGGTGACGCCCTCGGCGCGCACTTCGCGGGCCTCCAGGTCGACCGTGATCTCGGCGGTCGGGTCCTTCTCCGTGAGTTCCTGCAGCGCGTCCACGATCTTCTGCTCCAGAACCACCGTGAGCAGGCCGTTCTTGAGCGAGTTGCCGCGGAAGATGTCGGCGAAGCGGGAGGAGATGACGGTCTTGAAGCCGAAGTTCTGCAGCGCCCAGACGGCGTGCTCACGGGAGGAGCCGGTGCCGAAGTCGGGGCCGGCCACCAGGACGGTCGCGCCCTGCCGCTCGGGGCGGTTGAGGATGAACTCCGGGTCCTTGCGCCAGGCCTCGAACAGCCCGTCCTCGAACCCGTCCCTGGTCACCTTCTTGAGCCAGTGAGCAGGGATGATCTGGTCGGTGTCGACGTTGCTGCGGCGCAGCGGGACGGCCCGGCCGGTGTGCTTGGTGAATGCTTCCATGACTCTCAGACTCCAGCGGGCGTACGGGTCTCGGCGTCGGACAGGTCAGCCGGTGAGGCCAGGTGGCCCAGCACCGCCGTGGCGGCCGCCACCTGCGGCGACACCAGGTGGGTACGACCGCCCTTGCCCTGTCGGCCCTCGAAGTTGCGGTTGGAGGTGGACGCGGAGCGCTCACCCGGGGCCAGCTGGTCGGGGTTCATGCCCAGACACATCGAGCAGCCCGCGTGCCGCCACTCGGCGCCGGCGTCCTTGAAGACGACGTCCAGGCCCTCGGAGACGGCCTGCAGGCCGACCCGCGCGGAGCCGGGGACGACCAGCATCCGTACGCCGTCGGCGACTTTGCGGTCCTTGACGATCTCGGCCGCGGCGCGCAGGTCCTCGATCCGGCCGTTGGTGCAGGAGCCTACGAAGACGGTGTCCACCTTGATGGACCGCAGCGGCTGGCCGGCCTCCAACCCCATGTACTCCAGGGCCTTTTCGGCGGCGTGGCGCTCCGAAGCGTCTTCGTACGAAGCAGGGTCGGGGACGTCGGCCGAAAGCGGCGCGCCCTGGCCGGGGTTGGTGCCCCAGGTGACGAACGGCGACAGCTCGGCGGCCTCGATGACGACCTCGGCGTCGAACTCGGCGTCCGCGTCCGTCTTCAGGGTCTTCCAGTACGCGACGGCCGCGTCCCAGTCCTCGCCCTTGGGGGCGTGCGGGCGGCCCTCGAGGTAGGCGAACGTGGTCTCGTCGGGGGCGATCATGCCCGCGCGGGCGCCGGCCTCGATCGACATGTTGCAGATGGTCATCCGGGCCTCCATCGAGAGCTTCTCGATGGCGGAGCCGCGGTACTCCAGGACGTAGCCCTGACCGCCGCCGGTGCCGATCCGGGCGATGATCGCCAGGATCAGGTCCTTGGCGGTGACTCCGTCGGGCAGTTCGCCGTTGACGGTGATGGCCATGGTCTTGGGCCGGACCAGCGGCAGCGTCTGGGTGGCCAGCACGTGCTCGACCTGGGAGGTGCCGATGCCGAAGGCCAGACCACCGAAGGCGCCGTGCGTGGAGGTGTGGGAGTCACCGCAGACGACCGTCATGCCCGGCTGGGTCAGCCCCAGCTGCGGGCCGACGACGTGCACGACACCCTGCTCGACGTCGCCCAGCGGGTGCAGCCGGACACCGAAGTCGGCGGCGTTCTTGCGCAGCGTCTCCAACTGGATCCGGGAGACCGGGTCCGCGATGGGCTTGTCGATGTCGAGGGTCGGGGTGTTGTGGTCCTCGGTGGCGATGGTCAGGTCGAGCCGGCGCACCTGGCGACCGCTCTTGCGCAGCCCGTCGAAGGCCTGCGGGCTGGTCACCTCGTGCAGCAGGTGCAGATCGATGAAGAGGAGGTCGGGCTCGCCCTCGGCGCGCCGGACGACGTGGTCGTCCCAGACCTTCTCCGCGAGTGTCCTACCCATCGCTTTCCCTCCGGCCGGAAAAGGTGCCCCGGCCCAAACTAGAGATCTTGAGGATGCGGCGCCCGCGCCCCTGTCCCCGGGCTCCGCCGCCTGGCCCGTTGGTCCGCGGGCCGCTGTGTCTTCCAGAGTGGCGTGTTCCACGCAAAATTGAACTTGCGTTTCACAGAGTGAGACGCGAGTATCGTTGCATGGACAACAGTAGCGGCGTCGGCGTTCTGGACAAGGCGGCCCTTGTTCTGAGCGCTCTGGAGTCCGGTCCGGCCACCCTCGCGGGTCTGGTCGCGGCCACCGGACTGGCACGACCCACGGCCCACCGGCTGGCCGTGGCTCTGGAACACCACCGGATGGTGGCGCGCGACATGCAGGGGCGTTTCATTCTCGGCCCCCGCCTGGCCGAGCTGGCCGCGGCGGCCGGCGAGGACCGCCTGCTCGCCACGGCGGGACCGGTGCTCACCCACCTCCGTGACGTCACGGGCGAGAGCGCGCAGCTCTACCGCCGCCAGGGCGACATGCGCATCTGCGTCGCCGCGGCCGAGCGCCTGTCCGGCCTCCGGGACACGGTCCCGGTCGGCTCGACGCTCACGATGAAGGCGGGCTCCTCCGCCCAGATCCTCATGGCCTGGGAAGAGCCCGAGCGGCTGCACCGGGGTCTGCAGGGCGCCCGCTTCACCGCCACCGCCCTCTCGGGCGTCCGGCGCCGGGGCTGGGCCCAGTCCATCGGTGAGCGCGAGCCGGGCGTGGCGTCGGTCTCCGCGCCCGTGCGCGGCCCCTCCAACCGCGTGGTGGCCGCCGTCTCGGTCTCCGGCCCCATCGAGCGCCTGACGCGCCACCCGGGCCGTATGCACGCCCAGGCGGTCATCGACGCCGCGGGCCGCCTCTCCGAGGCCCTGCGCCGCACCGGCTGACCCCGGGCACGCCTTCGGGGCACCTTCGGGGCAACACCGAGGGGGCCTGCCTCAACGCCGCGGCAGGCCCCCTCGGTCCCCCGACCCCCCTCGGACAGGCTTCTCGGCCTTCTCGTCCATCCCGGCCGACCGGTGCGCGAACCGCTGCGCCGCCCGCCGCCCCCGGCTCTCGACCGGCAGCACCCCCGTGGCCGCCGCGAGACCGAAGGGCGGCATGTCGAAGTAGATCGACTCGTACGACCCCTCGGGCACGACGTAGGCCTCGTGCCACAGCCCGACGTGCCCCCGCACCTTCCCCGCCCGCTCCTTGCGGTTGACGATCCCCCAGACCCGGTGGTGGAACATGTCGGGCGAGGCCGCGTACGCGTAGAGCTTCTCCTTGGACTCCCAGTACTGGACGACGTAGTACGTCCGCGGGGAAGCCGTCAGGAGCACGCGCCCCAGCAGCCCCCGGTCGGCGTCCCGCGCAAGCTCCCCCAGCATGCGGAACATCGACGCCATGACCGGCAGCCACTGGTGCACCGCCCAGAAGCGGTTGACACGCATCCCGATCAGCAGGACCACCACATCGCCTTCGGCGGCGGCGGTGGTGCGGCCGGCGATCGGCTTCGCGAACATGGCGACCCCCCGGCTGCCCGATCGGATAGCGGCACTATCCTTCTCAGCGATGCTTGGATAGTGGCACTTTCCAAGGAGAGGCGCAAGGGAGAGACGTGAGATGCGGCTGGCGGAGCTGAGCGAGCGCAGCGGTGTGTCCACCGCGACGATCAAGTACTACCTGCGCGAAGGGCTGTTGGCGTCGGGCCGCCAGATCAACGCGACCACTTCCGAGTACGACGACGAGCATCTGCGCCGGCTGCGGATGGTGCGGGCCATGATCCAGGTGGGCCGGGTGCCGGTGGCGACGGTCCGCAAGGTGCTGCGGCACGTCGACGACGAGTCCCTGGGGCGCACGATGCGACTGGGCGCGGCCCTGTGGTCCCTGCCGCAGGTCCCCGAGCCGGACGCGGACGACGAGTTCGTACGCTCCGCGCAGGGCGAGACGGAACAGCTGCTGGAGACGCTGGGCTGGTCGAACGCCCGGGCCCTGGTCACCATCTCCCCCGCCTACCGCTCGCTGGTGGTGGCGGTGGCCGCGCTCAGGCGGCTGGGCTACGACTGGAGTCCCGAACTGCTCGTGGCCTACGCCCGGTTGATGCACCAGGCGGCCGTGCTCGACCTGGACTTCATGGAGACCCACCCCTCGGAGGCCGAGAAGGCCGAGATCGCGGTCCTCGGAGCGGTCCTGGTGCAGCCGATGCTCCAGTCCCTGCACCGGCTGGCGCAGGAGGAGGAGTCGGGGCGGCGCTACGGCTTCGAGTGAGCGGACACGACGAAGGCCCCCCACCGAAGTGGAGGGCCTTCGCTTCGAGTACCCCCGACCGGATTCGAACCGGCGCTACCGCCTTGAGAGGGCGGCGTGCTAGGCCGCTACACAACGGGGGCGTGGACACTGCGTTTCCGCAGGCCCGAGCTGGTCTACCTGGACTCGAACCAAGACTAACTGAACCAGAATCAGTCGTGCTGCCAATTACACCATAGACCAAAGTGGTTTAGACCAGTCAGTACCCCCGACCGGATTCGAACCGGCGCTACCGCCTTGAGAGGGCGGCGTGCTAGGCCGCTACACAACGGGGGCCCTAGCGATCCTGCATGAGAGTCAGCGGGTGCGACCCGGACTGTCCCCCTGAGAAGGATCTGTACCCCCGACCGGATTCGAACCGGCGCTACTGCCTTGAGAGGGCAGCGTGCTAGGCCGCTACACAACGGGGGCTTCGCGGAGATGACCTCCGCTTTTGCAGATGAGCTCTGCGAGCTGGCCTACCTGGACTCGAACCAAGACTAACGGAACCAGAAACCGTCGTGCTGCCAATTACACCATAGGCCACTGGAACGCAAGCCCCTGAAGGGGTTTTGTTCTAGTGTGCTCCCCCGGGTTCCGGCCTTTCGGCCCGCTCTCCGGCGGCGCAGGAAGAACATTACCCGAAGGTGGACGGGGCTCCAAAACGGGTATCGGCGCCGAGGATCGCGGGGAGTTCGGCGAGCGAGACGATGCGGTGCCGCCCGGAGGGGACGTCGACGGTGGCCGTGCCCCCGTAGCGGTCGATCCACACGGAGAGCAGGCCGGCGTCCGCCGCGCCCTGTCCGTCGATCTCCGGGTGATCACCGACGTACGCGACCTGGTGCGGGGGCAGGGAGAGCGCCTCGCAGGCCGCGAGGAAGGCGGCGGCCTCGGGCTTGGAGACGCCGAGTTCCGCCGCGCACAGAATGGCCTCGAAGCGGTCGTGCACACCGAGGACGCGCAGTTTGCGGTCCTGGACCCGGATGCTGGAGTTGGAGAGCACGGCGTGCCGGTGAGTGGTGGCGAGGGCGTCCAGGACCGGCAGGACGTCCGGGAAGAGGGCCCAGGCCGTCTCGTAGTGGGCGATGTAGCGCTCGAACCAGGCGTCGGCCTCCGCGTCGCTCAGCTCCTCGCCCAGGAACACCCGCACGCGGTCCCTGCGCTGCCCCTGGAAGGTGTTCTCCCCCGCCGAGAACCGCGCCCACTGGGCGTCGGTGATCTCCCGCCAGCGCACGATCGCCTGCTCCAGGCTCTCGTACCCGTCGAGCAGGCCCTCGGCCGTGAGATGGCCGCGCATGCCGGCGCGGTCCGCGGCGCTGTAGTCGAAGAGGGTGTCGTCAACGTCCCAGACCACGGCGCGAATGCTCATGGTCCGACGGTAACTCCGCCCCGGGGTGCGCGTCCGGGGAACGGCGTTCCTCTTCGGGAAGTCATGATCGTGACGATGTGCGAGGGGAAGGCGCTCCCGTCACGGAACCACGCGGGGCGGCGGCCGTGCCGGCCGCCGCCCCGCGTGTCGGGTACCGGGCTACGCCGTCAGCTTCGCCAGTGCCGCGTCGACGCGGGCCAGTGTCGTCTCCTTGCCCAGGACCTCCATGGACTCGAAGAGCGGCAGGCCGACGGTACGGCCGGTGACGGCGACGCGGACCGGGGCCTGGGCCTTGCCGAGCTTGAGACTGTGGGCCTCGCCGGCGGCCAGGACGGCCTCCTTGAGGGACTCGGGGGACGTCCAGTCCGCGGACTCCAGCTTCTCGCGGGCCGTGCGGAGCAGGGCGTCCGAGCCCTCCTTCATCGCCTTCGTCCAGCTCGGCTCGTCGAAGACCGGCTCGGACAGGAACAGGAAGTCGACGTTGTCCGTGATCTCGGAGAGGACCTTGAGGCGGGTCTGGGCGTGCGGGGCGATCGCCTGCCACTTCGTCTCGTCGAAGTCCTCCGGCGCCCAGGGGGCGAACGGGGGCTGGAGCCACGGGCGGCAGCGCTCGGTGAAGTCCTTCACGTCCAGCAGCCGGATGTGGTCGGCGTTGATCGCCTCGCACTTCTTCAGGTCGAAGCGGGCCGGGTTGGGGTTCACGTCGGCGACGTCGAAGGCCGCGACCATCTCGTCCATCGTGAAGATGTCCTGGTCCGCGGAGAGCGACCAGCCCAGGAGGGACAGGTAGTTGAGCAGGCCCTCCGGCAGGAAGCCGCGCTCCCGGTAGAGGTTCAGCGAGGACTGCGGGTCGCGCTTGGACAGCTTCTTGTTGCCCTCGCCCATCACGTACGGCAGGTGCCCGAAGGACGGGATCTGCCGCGCGACGCCCAGCTCGATCAGCGCCTTGTACAGGGCGATCTGGCGCGGGGTGGAGGACAGGAGGTCCTCGCCGCGCAGGACGTGGGTGATCTCCATCAGGGCGTCGTCGACCGGGTTGACCAGCGTGTAGAGCGGGGCCCCGTTCGCCCGGACGATGCCGTAGTCGGGCACGTTCTCCGGGGTGAACGTCAGCTCGCCACGGACCAGGTCCGTGAAGGTGATCGTCTCGTCGGGCATGCGGAAGCGGACGATGGGCGTACGGCCCTGCGCCTCGTACCCGCCCACCTGCTCGGCACTCAGGTCGCGGCAGTGGCCGTCGTAGCCGGAGGGCTTGCCGGCGGCGCGGGCGGCCTCGCGGCGGGTGTCCAGCTCCTCCTGGGAGCAGTAGCAGCGGTACGCGTGGCCGGCGTCCAGCAGCTTCCGGGCGACCTCCTTGTAGAGGTCCATCCGCTGCGACTGGCGGTACGGCGCGTGCGGGCCGCCGACCTCGGGGCCCTCGTCCCAGTCGAAGCCCAGCCAGCGCATCGAGTCGAGCAGCTGGTCGTAGGACTCCTCGGAGTCGCGGGCCGCGTCGGTGTCCTCGATGCGGAAGACCAGAGTGCCCTCGTGGTGCCGGGCGAACGCCCAGTTGAACAGGGCGGTGCGGACCAGGCCCACGTGGGGGTTACCGGTGGGCGACGGACAGAAACGTACGCGGACGGGTGCGCTAGCCACGCTTGACAACCTTGTTGGTGAGAGTGCCGATGCCTTCGATGGTGACGGCGACCTCGTCGCCGACGGTGAGCGGTCCGACGCCTGCCGGGGTGCCCGTGAGGATCACGTCGCCGGGGAGCAGCGTCATGGCCTCGGTGATGTTGACGATCAGATCCTCGATCGGGTGAATCATCTCGCTGGTGCGGCCGAGCTGGCGCTGCTGGCCGTTGACGGTCAGCTGGATGGTGAGGTCGCTCGGGTCGAGGTCGGTCTCCACCCAGGGGCCGAGCGGGCAGGACGTGTCGAAGCCCTTCGCCCGGGCCCACTGCTTCTCGCGCTTCTGGACGTCGCGGGCGGTGATGTCCATCGCGCAGGTGTAGCCGAGGATGACGTCCTTGACGCGCTCACGCGGGACCTCTCGGCACATGCGGCCGATGACCACGGCCAGTTCGGCCTCGTGGTGCAGGTCCTCGGAGAAGGCGGGGTACTGGATCGCGTCGCCCGGGCCGATCACCGCGGTGGAGGGCTTGAAGAAGGCGAAGGGGGCGTCGGGCACCTCGTTGCCCAGCTCGCGGGCGTGCTCCGCGTAGTTGCGGCCGAAGGCCACGACCTTGTTGGGGAGCACCGGCGGCAGCAGCCTCACCTTGCTCAGCGGGACCTTCGTACCGGAGAGTTCGAAGTCGGCGAACGGGATGCCCTTGATGATGTCCAGGACGAGTTCGTCCGGCCTGTCACCCTCGACCGCGCCGAAGGCGACGTTCCCGTCGATGGAGAATCTGGCGATGCGCACGGGATCCTTGCGCCCCTCACTGAGCTGGCTGGAGTCTGACGCTCCAGGCTAACGCGGCCGGGCAGGCTCGAGGGGCTGGCGCCTCGCGCGTTTGCTGCGGGGCGCCCTTGATCCACGGCGGGCTTGGTGATCTACTCCTGGACGGCGCCGGCCATGGCCGGCATCTCCATCAGGATCGTGCGGCGGGGGTTGGCGGTCTGGGCCGGGAGGTCGACGGAGTGCTCCGGCTGCTCCGGGGTCTGCAGGTCGTCGGCGTCCTCGAGGTGCGCCAGCGTCGTGCGCCGCGGGTTGGCGGTGGTGCGGAACATCATCGTCGTCTTCACGGTGGTACGAGACCTGTTCTGTACGGGCGCCGGGTGTGCCGAGGACCGAAGGGCCCCTGGAGCGGCGCGGGTTGTCGGATCTGCCATCTCTGTAAAGCGTCAGGCTAAACATGCGATTCCCCTCGCGGACCGCACAGACTCCAAGATCGGTGTGTGAGTTTCCTCACTCACCTAGGGGTAAAACGGTCAAAACGGACCCACAACTCACCCTAACGAAACGGACATTGGCCCCCTGAAGCCATCATTCCGCTCCTGATCATGGCGACTGGGACACCGCTTGCCCTCGGTGAACTCGCGGGTGTATGCCCGGTATGGGTGGGATCGACTTCTACGTCCGGTGATCCGGCACTCACGTGGTGTCACGTAGGTCACGGCCTGGCCTACGGGCCTTGTTGGAGATCCTGCACTGTGCTGGAATTCCTCGGACCGCCGCAGGATCGAGCCGGCGCACAGGGGGCGCAGAGAAGCGCCGTGTGGCGGCGAGAAGGGGGAACCAGCGCGCCGGTCACTCACGACCACCAGGGGGGCGTAATTCAGGGCGCCCCCTACGACGCCGACACCGTCCTTCCGTTCGCGCGGAGGGGCGCCTGGTCCAGAGGTTGCGACGCTAGTGCAGGGACGTTTCAAGAGGGATGGCAGTGCTTCGGCGGAGCCGGAGCCGCGTGGCGGGACCGACCGCGGTTCCTCGCCCCAGCACGCCCAGAACCCGGGCACGGGTCCGTCCGGCGACGGCGGTGAGCGCCCCGGGCGCCCTGGTGTGTCCGCTACGACCGGCCCCGCCGCTCCGACCACGCCGGATGTGAAGCCGCCTAAGGGCCCGAGCGGTCCCGGCCCGCGAATAGCCCTGCGCAACTGGCGCATCTCCACGCGTCTGGTGTCGCTGCTCGCGCTTCCGGTGGTCGCGGCCACCTCGCTGGGCGCACTGCGTATCAACCAGTCGATGGACGACATCCAGCAGCTCGACAACATGAAGCTGCTGACGGAGATGACCAAGCAGGCCACCGAGCTGGCCGCCGCGCTCCAGGAGGAGCGCGACCAGTCCGCCGGTCCCCTGGCGCACTCCTCGGCCGCGAACAAGTACACGGTCAAGGGCTACCGGGACAAGACCGACCGGGCCATGGACGCCTTCACGGACGCCGCCGAGGAGATCGACTCCTCCAGCAAGGACGGCAACCTCCAGGGCGTCCGCGAGAGCCTCGTCGGCCTCATCCGTGACCTCAACGGCCTCGAGAAGATCCGCAGCTCGGCCTACGAGACCAAGAACAACGCCTCCCAGACGGTCGAGGGCTACCACCGCCTCGTCACCCACCTGCTCGACCTCTCGCAGGACATGGCCGAGGCCACCAGCAACCCCGAGATGATCCAGCGCACGCGCGCCCTGGCGGCCTTCTCGTCCGCCAAGGAGTACGCGTCCATCCAGCGCGCGATCCTCGCGGCGGCGCTGCCCGCCAGCAACACCACGGCCGGCCGGCTCACCGAGAACGACCGGCTGTACGCCGAGGGCGCCCTGGAGAGCGAGGACTCCGAGCTCTCCAGCTTCCGGAGCATCTACGGCACCGACAGCGCCCCCGAGCTCCTCAAGCCCATCGAGGAGAACAACCCGACCATCCAGGCCACCGACACCTACGCCAGCCGCGCGCTGCGCACGTCGACGGGTCTCGCCGACCTGGACAAGCGGTCGTACAAGGACTGGGTGGACGACAGCTCGACCAAGATCGAGCAGATGGGCAACATCGAGCACACGCTGCTCGAGGACATGGAGCAGAAGGCCCGCGAGCTGCGCAACGAGTCGGAGCGCGACGCGATCATCTCCGGTGCGCTGATCCTGCTCGTCCTCGGCATCTCGCTGGTCGGCGCGTTCGTCGTGGCCCGCTCCATGATCCGCTCGCTGCGCCGCCTCCAGGAGTCCGCCAACAGGGTCGCCCAGGACCGGCTGCCCGAGCTGGTCAAGCAGTTGTCGGAGTCCGACCCGCAGGACGTCGACACCTCCGTCGAGTCCGTCGGTGTGCACTCTCGGGACGAGATCGGCCAGGTGGCCGCGGCCTTCGACGACGTGCACCGCGAGGCGGTCCGCCTCGCCGCCGAGCAGGCCCTGCTGCGGGGCAACGTCAACGCGATGTTCACCAACCTCTCGCGCCGCTCCCAGGGCCTGATCCAGCGCCAGCTGTCGCTGATCTCCGAACTGGAGTCCCGCGAGGCCGACCCGGACCAGCTGTCCTCCCTCTTCAAGCTCGACCACCTCGCGACCCGCATGCGCCGTAACGGTGAGAACCTCCTCGTCCTCGCGGGTGAGGAGCCCGGCCGCCGCTGGACCCGTCCGGTCCCGCTGGTCGACGTGCTCCGTGCCGCCGCGTCCGAGGTGGAGCAGTACGAGCGCATCGAGCTGGCCTCCGTGCCGACCACCGAAGTGGCCGGCCGGGTCGTCAACGACCTCGTGCACCTCCTCGCCGAGCTGCTCGAGAACGCCACCTCGTTCTCCTCCCCGCAGACCAAGGTCAAGGTCACCGGTCACGCGCTGCCCGACGGCCGCGTCCTGATCGAGATCCACGACACCGGCATCGGCCTCTCCCCCGAGGACCTCGCCGCGATCAACGAGCGACTGGCGTCGCCGCCCACCGTGGACGTGTCGGTCTCCCGCCGCATGGGTCTGTTCGTGGTCGGTCGTCTGTCGCAGCGTCACGGCATCCGCATCCAGCTGCGCCCGTCCGACTCCGGTGGTACGACCGCGCTGGTCATGCTGCCCGTGGACGTCGCCCAGGGCGGCAAGAAGCCCCAGCCCAACCAGGGCGCCAACTCCGGTGGCGGTGCCGCCGCGGCAGCCGCCGGTGTGGCGGCCGCCCGGCGCGGCACCGGCCCGCAGGGCGGCGGCCCCCTCGGCGGCGGCCCCGCCGGTGCGGGCGCCCTCGGCGGCGGCGCGCCCACGGGCGGGCGGCTCGGTACCGGTCAGGGACCGCGCGCCGCGCTGCCCGGGCGTGACGGTGGCGGTCGTCCCGGTGGTGCGCCGGGCGGAGCACGCGGGCCTCAGGGTCCGGGCATGCCTCCGCAGGGCCGCCCCGCTCCCGCCGGTGCCGGTTTCGGCGGTCAGGCGCCGGGTGCCCCGCAGGGCCTGCAGGCCGCGGGCACCAACGGATCGCAGGGCCAGGACGCCTTCGGTGGCGGCCGTGGCCCCGTCCCGCCGCAGCCGCAGTCCTCCCCGCCCTCCAACGCGGGCAACGAGCAGCAGGGCCGGCGCCGTCGGCCGCAGCTGCCGGGCCGTGGCGGTGCGCGGGCCGAGCTGCCCGGTGGCAACGCGCAGCAGCCGCGGGTGCCCAGCTGGAGCGACGAGAACGCCCAGCCTCCGGTGCCGCGTGCCTCGCTCGACGCCCCGCGTGGCCACGACGAGCAGGACCCGGCGCAGACCTCCCGGATGCCGCGGATCGACGACCGGCAGGGCCCGGGCGCGACCTCGGAGATGCCGGCGATCCCGCGCGGCGACAGCCGTCAGGGCCCCGGTGTCCTGCCCGAGTTCGACTTCAACGCGCCGAACAGTGCCCCGAACACGGGCCAGTTCGACCGTCCCGGCTTCGACGCCCAGGCGCCTTCCGGCACCAACGGCACCCAGAACCCGGGCCAGTACGTCCGCCCGGACGTCTTCGGTACCTCGGCGGCCGGGCAGAGCAGCCCGACGGGTACGGGCCAGTTCCCCGCCCCGCAGGCGTACGACAACGGCTCCACCGGTCAGTTCTCCGTGCCGGGTTACGAGGGCGGCTCCACGGGCCAGCACGCGCTGCCCGGTCGCGAGAACCCGGCCGGCCCGTCCTCCACCGGCCAGTTCGAGCGGCCGCAGGGCAACGGCGCCGACTTCGGCGCTCCGCGTCCGCCGGCCCCGCAGCGTCCGCAGCAGCGGCCCGCCCGTCAGGAGCCCGAGGCGCTGCCGCCGGCGGGTCCCGGTGACGGCCGTACGCCGCTGTACGACACGCTCGAGACCAACTGGTTCCACGGCCAGAACGGCCAGCAGAACGGTCAGCAGGGCGCACAGCAGAGCGGTCAGCACAGCAACGGCTCCGCTCCCGCCGCGCCCGCCCCGCAACAGCAGGCTCCGGCCGCTCCTCAGCGTCCCGTCGCCAGCTCCTGGCGCAGCTCTCCGAACGACGACCTCGTCCGGCAGGCAGAGCGCGTACGGCAGCCGGCAGCGGGCGGCGTCACCACCTCCGGCCTTCCGCGCCGGGTGCCCAGGGCGAACCTCGTCCCGGGCACGGCTCAGCAGCAACAGCACCAAGCCGGTCCGCAGGTCTCGCGTGCGCCTGACGACGTACGCGGGCGGCTGACCAATCTCCGTCGGGGCATCGCGCAGGGTCGACAGGCCGGTTCCGGCCAGACCGGCAGCTTCCCGAGCCCCACTCACCAGCAGGAGCGTTAGTTGAGTCCGATGAGCCAGGCGGCACAGAACCTGAACTGGTTGATCACCAACTTCGTGGACAACACCCCCGGGGTGTCCCACACCGTCGTCGTGTCCGCCGACGGCCTTCTGCTGGCGATGTCCGAGGGTTTCCCGCGGGACCGTGCCGACCAGCTGGCCGCCGTCGCCTCCGGCCTCACCTCACTGACGGCCGGCGCGTCCCGGATCTTCGAGGGGGGCAGCGTGGCGCAGACGGTCGTCGAGATGGAGCGGGGATTCCTCTTCCTGATGTCCGTCTCGGACGGCTCGTCCCTCGCCGTACTCGCCCACCCCGACTGCGACATCGGCCTCGTCGGCTACGAGATGGCGCTCCTGGTCGACCGCGCGGGCGCGGTGCTCACGCCCGATCTGCGCGCCGAACTCCAAGGCAGTCTGCTCCACTGACCCGTCCGGATCCACCCGTCTCACCAAAACACCGTCCGGCCGACACATTCCCCCCACCGGCCTCTTCGGACGGCTTGCTGACCGACTTGCTGTCCCGCCCGGAGGACTCATGACCCCGCCCACCGCCTCTCATGATCCGTACGCGGAGCCGTACGAGGATGAGGGCGACCAGCCGCTGGTACGTCCGTACGCGATGACCGGCGGCCGGACCCGGCCGCGCTACCAGCTCGCCATCGAGGCCCTGATCAGCACCACGGCCGACCCAGCGGCGCTCATGGGACTGCTCCCGGAGCACCAGCGGATCTGCCACCTGTGCCGCGAGGTGAAGTCGGTCGCCGAGGTGTCGGCGCTCCTGGCCATGCCGCTCGGCGTGGCCCGCATCCTCGTCGCGGACCTCGCGGAGGCCGGACTCGTCGCCATCCACCAGCCGGGTGGCGACGACAGCACCGGCGCTCCGGACGTGACACTGCTCGAAAGGGTGCTCAGTGGACTTCGCAAGCTCTGACGGAGGCCGGGCGACCACCTCCGCGAAGATCGTGGTGGCCGGTGGCTTCGGCGTAGGCAAGACCACGTTCGTGGGCGCCGTCTCCGAGATCAACCCGCTGCGCACGGAGGCCGTCATGACGTCCGCTTCGGCGGGCATCGACGACCTGACCCACACCGGAGGCAAGACGACCACGACGGTCGCCATGGACTTCGGCCGCATCACGCTGGACCAGGACCTGATCCTGTACCTGTTCGGCACCCCCGGCCAGGACCGCTTCTGGTTCATGTGGGACGACCTGGTGCGCGGCGCGATCGGCGCCATCGTGCTGGTGGACACCCGCCGCCTCGCCGACTGCTTCCCCGCCGTCGACTACTTCGAGAACAGCGGCCTGCCCTTCGTCGTCGCGCTCAACGGCTTCGAGGGGCACCAGCCGTACGCTCCCGAGGAGGTGCGCGAGGCGCTGCAGATCGGCCCCGACACCCCGATCATCACGACGGACGCCCGCCACCGCTCCGACGCCAAGAGTGCGCTGATCACGCTGGTGGAGCACGCTCTGATGGCACGGCTGAGGTAAGACCAAATCGGCAGTTCCAGACGGAAGTTGCCGTAGACGCTTCGGAGCCGGCTGTGTCCTTTGACACGGTCGGCCCCGGTGTTCATAACGTTTCGGCAGAGGTATCCGTCGGTACGGCCACGCGACGCGGTCAAGCGGTGTCGCTGCGCGCACGAAAGCCCCGTCTTTTGACGGGGCTCGCGCTTTATGACCGTTTTATCTGGGGCTTACATCACGTCGTATCCACGCTCTCCCATGTTTGGTGGTGCGCAGGACGACATGCTGGAATGCCTGAACTGCCCAATAGTCAAAGACGTACTCACAGTCGTTGGCGAACCGGGCTCTGAGACACTGCGGCACAACGTTAGGTGCCGACCGCCGGAAGGTTGTTGGTCGAGTGAGGCGAAGCAAGAACGGTCCCGAGCCGTCGGCCCGGGGCAACTTCACCCCGCCGCCGCGCGGAGCGGCGTCCGCCCCTGTGCCCGGTTCGGAGCCGACGGCCACCCCCGCTTCGAGCGGCGGCCGTTTCTCCCCGCGCAACTGGCGGGTACCGACCCGGCTGAACGCGATCCTGCTCATACCCGTGCTGGTCGGCCTCGTCATGGGCGGCTTCCAGGTGAAGAGCTCGATCGACACCTGGCAGGAGGCCGAGGACGCGGAGAACACCGCGCGTCTGGTGCGGGCCGCGCTGGCCTACGGCAACGAACTGCTCGTCGAGCGCGACGTCACCGCCGCGCCCCTGCTCCAGGGCAAGGGCGAGAAGGACAAGACGGTCGTAGAGGCCCGCGCGAACACCGACAGGGCCGCCGACGCCTTCGACGAGGCCGTCCGGAGCATGCCGGACCGGCCCAACCTGAAGCGGCGCCTGGAACGCTTCCGCGAGGTGGAGCCGAACCTGGCGAAGCTCCGCAAGGCCGCCTACACCGACCAGCTCTCCGGCGTCGAGACCGAAGAGGGCTACGTCGACACCGAGCACAGGCTGCTGGAGTTCGCCAACGAGCTCGGTCTGGGCACCGGCAACATCACCAGCTACGGCCGTACGGTCTACGCCATCTCGCTGACCAAGGGCGCGGTGTCCCTGGACCGCTCCATCGGCATGCACATGCTGATCAAGCCCGGCCCCGAGGCCGCCGACCTGGCCAAGCAGCGTGTCGCCCTCACCTCGTACGCGTACCTGGAGGGCATCGCCATCCAGGAGTACGAGAGCGGCGGCACCGAGGCGGACGTCGCCAAGCTGGCGACGGCCCAGACGCAGATCAAGGCCGAGGGCGCGGCCATGGCCAAGGCGGCCAAGGCCAAGGACCCGGACTACGTCGAGCCGCCCGCCGACCCCACCTTGATGGTCACGAAGCTCGCCTCGCTGACCTCCACGGACACCAGTGAGCGCGCCGCGCTGGCCCAGGAGGGCATCACCGCGCAGAACTGGTGGGCGGTCACCACGCTCAAGTTCAACGCGTACAACAAGATCGAGACGGATCTGGCCGACACCGCGGTGGGCGAGGCCTCCGACATCGCCGACAGCGCCAAGCGCGACGCGCTCATCACCGGTGCCGCCGTCGTGATCGCCCTGCTCGCCGCGTTCATCCTGGCCGGCATGGTGGCCCGCCAGATGAGCCGCGCGATGCGCCAGCTGCGCAACGCCGCCTTCGGTATCGCCGAGCAGCGTCTGCCGATGCTGGTCGACCAGCTCTCCCGCACCGACCCCGGCCGCGTGGACACCCGTGTCCAGCCCATCCCGATCACCACCAGGGACGAGATCGGCGAGGTCGCCCGGGCCTTCGACCAGGTCCACCGCGAGGCTGTGCGACTCGCCGCCGAGCAGGCCCTGCTGCGGGGCAACATCAACGCGATCTTCACCAACCTGTCGCGCCGCAACCAGTCGCTGATCGAGGGCCAGCTGACCCTGATCACCGACCTGGAGAACAACGAGGCCGACCCGGACCAGCTGGAGAACCTCTTCAAGCTGGACCACCTGGCCACCCGTATGCGCCGCAACGGCGAGAACCTCCTGGTCCTCGCCGGCGAGGAGCCCGGCCGCCGCTGGGACCAGCCGGTCCCGCTGGTCGACGTGCTGCGCGCCGCCTCCTCCGAGGTGGAGCAGTACGAGCGCATCGAGCTGTCGGGCGTCCCGGAGGCCGAGATCCACGGCCGTGCCGTGACCGACCTCGTGCACCTGCTGGCCGAGCTCCTGGAGAACGCCACCACGTTCTCCTCCCCGCAGACCAAGGTCCGCGTGACCGCGACCCGTCTCCCCGACGGCCGCGTGATGATCGAGATCCACGACAAGGGCATCGGCCTCACCGCCGAGGACTTCGCGGACATCAACCACAAGCTGGCGAACCCGCCGACCGTGGACGCCGCGATCTCGCAGCGCATGGGCCTGTTCGTGGTCGGCCGCCTGTCCGACCGGCACGGCATCCGCGTCCAGCTGCGTCCCTCCGGCGAGCAGGCCGGCACCACCTCGCTGGTCATGCTGCCCGACGCGATCACGCACGGCGGCAGTGGCGGCGAGCAGCAGCGCGACGAGTTCACGGTCTCGCAGATCATCCCGGAGCAGCAGAACTTCCAGGGCGAGAACTTCAACAACGGCCTGCCGATGCGCACGGCCGCGGAGCTCGGCTTCGACGACAGCCGCTACACCGAGGTCCCGGACGACATCCGCGAGCTGGACCCCGTGGGCCGTTCGCTGATGCGCGAGGAGCGCCGCGCGGCCCTGGAGTCGACCCACGGCCAGCTGCCCGGCGAGCAGTCCCCGGACTCCGCCGCGTACGCCGAGGGCTTCAACGGGCAGGGCGGCTACCAGGACCCGCATCAGCCGTCGTACGACCCCCAGACGGCGTACGAGGACCCGCACCAGCCGTCCTACGAGGACCAGCAGCAGACGGCATACGAGGACCCGCAGCGGACCGCTTACGACGAGCCGCAGCAGCCGGCGTACGACGACTCGTACTACGCGCCGAACGGCGGGCTGCCGCAGAACGACACCTTCTCGTCCAACGGCGGTTACCCGGAGCCGACCTATCCGGAGCCGACGTATCCGGAGCCGGCCCGCGAGGAGCCCGCTCGGTCCCGTGCCGCCGCACCGGAGACGTTCTCGGCCTTCGAAGAGCAGTCCTATCAGGACGACTGGCCGCAGCAGGACGACTACCGCAACGGATACCAGGACCAGTACGCTCCGCAAGCGGAATCTGCGCAGGCCGCTGACGTGAGCGAGCAGGACCGCGTAGGCTTCGACCGTCCGGGACCGGCCGCCTCTGTCGGCCAGAACCTGACCGACGCCGGGCTCCCGCGCCGCGGATCCACCGCGAGCGGCGCGAACGGCTCGGGCGGCGCACGGCACGCGACCCAGGAGCCGTCGGCCCCCGCGGCGGCCCCCGCGGAGCGCAACGGCGACTGGCGTTCGTCGAACGACGAGCGCTGGCAGCAGGCCTCGGCTCTTCGCAAGCCCAAGGCGGGCGGGGTCACCTCCTCCGGCCTGCCGCGGCGGGTACCCAAGGCCAACCTGGTCGAGGGAGCCGCCGAGACCACTCCCCAGGGAGGCCCACAGGTCTCCCGCGCTCCCGAGGACGTCCGGGGCAGGCTGAGCAACCTGCGCCGTGGTGTCCAGCGGGGACGCAACGAAAGCAGCGAAACGAACGGCCAGGGCTTCGGTCCTGACAGCACCTACAACCAGGAGCGTTAGTGTGAGCCCGATGAGCCAGGCGGCACAGAACCTGAACTGGTTGATCACCAACTTCGTGGACAACACCCCCGGGGTGTCCCACACGGTGGTGGTCTCCGCCGACGGACTCCTTCTGGCGATGTCCGAAGGCTTTCCGCGCGACCGTGCCGACCAGCTCGCGGCCGTCGCCTCCGGTCTGACGTCTCTGACGGCAGGCGCCTCCCGCATCTTCGAGGGCGGCAGCGTGAACCAGACGGTTGTGGAGATGGAGCGGGGATTCCTGTTCATCATGTCCGTGTCCGACGGTTCGTCGCTGGCGGTTCTCGCACATCCGGAGGCGGACATCGGTCTCATCGGGTATGAGATGGCGCTTCTGGTGGACCGTGCCGGAACGGTCCTGACGCCCGATCTGCGTGCGGAGCTCCAGGGGAGCCTGCTCAACTGACAGACAGACGGTGCGTTTTGGCGTCCCGGGGCCGTAAGGTTTCGGGACGCGGCTCCACATTGATGGGTGCCCGGCACAGTCGGAGGAGGAGAGAAAGTGGCAACACCCCCAGGCGGTTCACCTTCGGGCAACTGGTCGTACGGCCCTGCCCAGGGCCAGGGCGACGGTTCCCAGAACCCGAACCGTTACAACTTCCCCTCCGCCCCCAGCCAGCAGCGGCGTCAGCCGTACGCGCCCCAGGGCCCCCAGGGTCCCGGGCCGTCGCCGTACGACCAGCCGCCCGCGCCGCGCATCCAGCCTGTGCAGCCGCAGCGACGCGCCCCTGAGCCCGCGCCCGCAGGCTCGTCGAACAACCCCCTGGTGCGCCCGTACGCCATGACGGGCGGTCGTACCAGGCCCCGCTACCAGCTCGCCATCGAGGCGCTGGTGCACACCACCGCTCAACCGCACCAGATGCAGGGTCAGCTGCCCGAGCATCAGCGGATCTGCAATCTCTGCCGGGAGATCAAGTCGGTGGCCGAGATCTCGGCCCTCCTGACGATCCCACTCGGCGTGGCCAGGATCCTCGTCGCCGACTTGGCGGAGGCAGGCCTGGTCGCCATCCATCAGCCCGGCGGCGACGAGAACGCCGGCGGCCAGCCAGACGTGACACTGCTCGAAAGGGTGCTCAGTGGACTTCGCAAGCTCTAGCGGCGGTCCTTCCCGCTCCACCACCTCGGCGAAGATCGTGGTGGCGGGTGGCTTCGGCGTGGGTAAGACCACGTTCGTCGGGGCCGTCTCGGAGATCAACCCGCTGCGCACCGAGGCCGTCATGACGTCCGCTTCGGCGGGCATCGACGACCTGACCCACACCGGGGACAAGACGACCACCACGGTCGCCATGGACTTCGGCCGCATCACGCTGGACCAGGACCTGATCCTGTACCTGTTCGGCACCCCCGGCCAGGACCGCTTCTGGTTCATGTGGGACGACCTGGTGCGCGGCGCGATCGGCGCCATCGTGCTGGTGGACACCCGCCGCCTCGCCGACTGCTTCCCCGCCGTCGACTACTTCGAGAACAGCGGCCTGCCCTTCGTCATCGCGCTCAACGGCTTCGACGGCAACCAGCCGTACAACCCGGACGAGGTGCGCGAGGCCCTGCAGATCGGCCCCGACACCCCGATCATCACGACGGACGCCCGCCACCGCGCGGACGCGAAGTCGGCGCTGATCACGCTCGTCGAGCACGCCCTGATGGCGCGTCTGCGCTAGCCACGGACACCGGACGGCCCCCGCACCTCCCTCGGGAGGTACGGGGGCCGTTTCGCGTGTTCTCGGGTCACCAGAGCCCCGCGGGGTCGCGACCGGCCGCTCTGAGCAGGATCTGCCGGATGGATCCCATCCCGTACCTCTCCTCGTCGCCGGAGATCTCGGCGACCTCCAGGAGGAGGGGCCGGGTGTCGACCTGCGCGCCACGGGCCTGCTCGCACAGCCGGTTCGACGCGACCATCTCGTCCCGGGTGTCGCGGCCGTGGTCCCTGGCGGACAGATACACGACGTGACGGCGGAAGCCGTCGGGGGTCCGCGCCGCGGGAAGTCCCGTGGCCCAGTGGAACGAGTGGCAGCGCTCCAGGAGCGCGCGCACCTCGCTCCGGGTCTGCTCGTCGCCGCGCTCGTAGAGGTCGAGCAGTCGGCTCAGGGCGGCTTCCGCCTCCTCGCGGACGTTCGCCTCGTCCAGCGGCCTGGGCCCTTCCCGCAGGCGTCTGTGCCAGTCGGGGTCGGTGAAGTCGATCGGCCGCCGCGCCAAGCGCTTCACCATCGCGTCGACCAGTTCGATCTCTTCCGCCAACTCGCCCGGTACGCCCACCGTCTCCCCCTGCCGGTCGTAGGGCCTCAACGTACGCGCGAAGGCCCCGGCCGCCCAAGTGGGCGGTCGGGGCCTTCGCAGGTCCTGCGCTGGGCTCAGCGCCAGCTGTGCGGGGCGCGGAAGCCGGGCTCGCGCTCCAGGCGGCGCCAGCCGGCCTTCGGGCGGCCACGGTGGGTCGGGGCAGCCGGGGCGGCGGCCGCGCGGGCCAGGAGGAGGGCCGTGATGGCGGCGACTTCCTCGGGCTCGGCGTGGCCCTTCTCGACACGAATGTCAGGGGTGTTCATGGGTGTCAGTCTCCGTGAGAGAGGTTTCCGCGGGGGTACCGCGAAGGATCCGCCGGGTTACTGCGGGGGGTTGCCGTGCTTGCGGGACGGCAGGTCGGCGTGCTTGGTGTGCAGCATCGCCAGGGACTTGATCAGGATCTCGCGGGTCTCGGCGGGGTCGATGACGTCGTCGACCAGGCCGCGTTCGGCCGCGTAGTACGGGTGCATGAGCTCGGACTTGTACTCCTTGACCATGCGGGCCCGCATGGCCTCGGGGTCCTCGGCCTCGGCGATCTGGCGGCGGAAGATCACGTTGGCCGCGCCTTCCGCGCCCATGACGGCGATCTCGTTGGTGGGCCAGGCGTAGGTGAGGTCCGCACCGATGGACTGGCTGTCCATGACGATGTACGCACCTCCGTAGGCCTTGCGCAGGATCAGGGAGATCCTCGGCACGGTCGCGTTGCAGTAGGCGTAGAGCAGCTTCGCTCCGTGCCGGATGATCCCGCCGTGCTCCTGGTCGACGCCCGGGAGGAACCCGGGGACGTCCAGGAAAGTGATGATCGGGATGTTAAAAGCGTCGCACATCTGGACAAAGCGTGCAGCTTTTTCGCTCGCCTCGATGTCCAGGACGCCGGCCAGCGAGGACGGCTGGTTGGCGACGATGCCGACGACCTGGCCGTCCAGCCGGGCCAGGGCGCAGATGATGTTGCGGGCCCAGCGCTCGTGGACCTCGAGGTAGTCGCCGTCGTCGACGATCTCCTCGATGACCTTGGTCATGTCGTACGGCCGGTTGCCGTCGGCGGGGACCAGGTCGAGCAGGACGTCGCTGCGGCGGTCCGTCTCGTCGCTCGGCTCCACCCGGGGCGGGTTCTCGCGGTTGTTCTGCGGGAGCATCGACAGCAGGTAACGCACCTCGGCGAGGCACGTCTCCTCGTCGTCGTAGGCGAAGTGCGCCACGCCGGACGTCTCCGCGTGCACGTCCGCGCCGCCGAGGCCGTTCTGGGTGATCTCCTCGCCGGTGACCGCCTTGACGACGTCCGGGCCGGTGATGAACATCTGCGAGGTCTCGCGGACCATGAAGACGAAGTCCGTCAGGGCGGGGCTGTAGGCCGCGCCGCCCGCGCACGGGCCGAGCATCACCGAGATCTGCGGGATGACGCCGGAGGCCCTGGTGTTGCGCTGGAAGATGCCGCCGTATCCGGCGAGCGCGCTGACGCCCTCCTGGATGCGGGCGCCGGCGCCGTCGTTCAGGGAGACCAGGGGCGCGCCGGCCGCGATGGCCATGTCCATGATCTTGTGGATCTTCGTGGCGTGGGCCTCGCCCAGCGCGCCGCCGAAGATGCGGAAGTCATGGGCGTAGACGAAGACCGTGCGGCCCTCCACCGTGCCCCAGCCGGTGATCACACCGTCCGTGTACGGCTTCTTGGCCTCCAGGCCGAAGCCGGTGGCGCGGTGCCGTCGCAGCTGCTCGACCTCCCGGAAGGAGCCCGGGTCCAGGAGCAGTTCGATGCGCTCCCGGGCGGTCAGCTTGCCCTTGGCGTGCTGCGCCGCGGTCGCCTTCTCGCCCGGGCCGGCCAGCGCCTGCGTACGGATCTCGTGCAGCTCGGCGACCCGCCCACGCGCGTCCGTCGGCTCGCCCGTCGACTCACCCGGCGCCTCATCCAAAACGGTCATGTAGCGACCTTACGAACACCACCGAGAAAAGCTCGCCGTCGACTCTTCACAGTCTCCGGACCGTTTTCCTGGTACCCCTGAACAGAACCTGGGCGGCATGCAGGCGTTCCGACTGCTCAGAGGGCGTCGCCGTTGTAGAGGTCGCACAAACTCATCCGGTGAGAGCCACCTCACATTCATGGGTGGCACATGCCCTCCCCGGAGTGACACGGAGGCGCAATCGGCGGTCTGCGGCGAGCACCTCGACCGAGTCGTCCGCGCGGATCACCTCGCCCACCGGCCGGTCCCAGGTGAGCTCGAGGGGCTCTCCGGTGCGGGGCGGTTCGCTCACGCAGAGGGTAGCGGTGCGGCCGCGGCGGCGGACCAGCACGCTCGCGCCGGCCGAGACGGTCAGTCCGCCGGCCGTGCCGCCCTGCCAGAAGTTGACGGCCGTGACGCCGAGGGAGGGGACGTGGACGGCCTGGCGCAGGCGGTCGTTGGCGGGGACCGCCAGCCAGTGGCGGTCGGCGGCTCGGGCGGCGACCGTGCGGCGGGAGGCTCCGGGCAGCAGGACGTAGGCGTGGGAGGCGTCCCTCGGGTCGGTGCCGTGGTCCAGCCAGAGCGTCTGCCAGCGGCGGGTACGGCGCTCGGTCGTGCTGCCGGTGTTGATGTCGGACCAGGCGCCGGTGCGGTCCTCGCGGAGCGTCCGCAGGCTGCCTCGCATGACCACCCAGCCTCCGTGGTCCTCCAGGTGAGCCCAGTCCCGGCCCCGTGTGAACTCCTGGGCGCCGCCCTCCCCCAGGTTGCGGTTGTCGACGACCGTCTCGACGGGGACGCCGTCGGCGCAGGTGATGCCGGCACCGAGGCAGACGACCGCGTCGTCGAGGCAGAACCACGACATGCGGGCCTCCAGGGTCGAGCCGAGCCCCTTCAGGTGCTGGCCGATGGCCGCGTACTCGCCGTCGGTCGTGCCGCCGACCCACCGCACCTCCGGTCTGGGCTCGCCCCACTCGCCGCCCGCCCGGTCCGGGAGGCGCCGGGTGGAGACGGTGGTGCCGGGGAGCCGGTACCAGTCGACGGTGGGCCAGTACCAGTCGGTGTACTGGTCCGCGCGCCCCGTCGGCCACCAGGAGAGCATGCCCGCCCCCGTGTGCCAGCCGCGCGGGTTCTCGCCGTTGCCGCACTCGTAGAAGGCGACGCGGTCGCTCGCCATGGCGATGCTCGCGGTGAAGGCCGGGCGGCGGTGGACGGCCCGGTCCATGGCCGCGAAGAGGTGGTGGCCGACGGGTTCGGGTGCGGGTGCCACCGGCGAGTCGGCGACGGCGTGCAGCCGGGCCAGGTCGGCCACGTCGAACTGCCGCGCCGTCAGGACGGGTGCCACGGTGTCCCGTTCGATCCAGCCCTTGACCCGTCCGTACCAGCGCTCGCGCTCTGCCGCGCTCGCGCCTTCGGCGAGCAGGGCGACGGCGGCGATGACGCCGTGCCCGTGGAAGTGGTCGCTGCGCAAAACCTGGCGGTCGTCGGCCTTGAGGTGACCGCGGCTGATGGCACGGCCGTTGACGCAGTCCATCACCAACCCGTCGTGGATCAGGGGTGCGTAGGCGCGCTCGACGCTGTCCAGGACGATCTGCCGGTTCGGGTCCGTCACCTCCCAGGCGGATCCGGCGAGCAGCGCGAAGAGGCGGCCGAGGCCGTCGAGCATGACCTGGCCGTACGTTCCCGAGTAGGCGACGCGGGTGTGCTGCACGAAGGAGCCGTCGGCATAGAGCCCGTCGCCTTCGGTGACGTACGGGAAGACCGGCGACAGCGCGTCGCGGGCGAGGGAGATCTTGGCGTCCGCGCGCCCCAGGACGCCGCGCAGGGCCACCGAGCGGCACAGGTCGACACGGTTGGCGCCGGTGGAGGTGCCGGAGTAGTCGGTGAGCATCGTGTCGGGGACGAAGTGGTCGACGGCGGCGCAGGCGGCGGCCCGTTGGGCGTCGGTGAGGTGGTCGTACAGGGCGGCCGTGAGGTCCATGAGCAGGCGGGGGCTGCCGACCTGCCATTCCCACCAGTTGCCGTAGCGGGTGGTGGAGGGGTTGTAGACGGTCGCGGAGAGGTGGTCGAGGCCTCGGATCACGTCCGCCAGGAGTGCGGGGTCGGCGGTGGAGCCGGTGCCCTGCCGGACGTACGCCTGGGTCATGGTCCACAGGCGGCCGTAGCTCTGGGTGATGCCGGCGGGCGGGTCGTAGGGGCGGTCCGGCCAGAGGGAGGCCGGGGCGGGGGCCATGGTGGCGCGGAAGCCGCGGGCCAGGTCGCCGGTTTCGGCGAGGCGGGCGGCGTAGGGCTCGGCGGTGGGGTCGTAGCCGGTGCCGAGGGCGATGTCGAGCCAGCGTCGGCGGAGGGCGGCGTAGGGGTCGTCGTCGCCCCGGGCGTCCTCGGCGCTGCCGCCGGACCGGCTCCCGGGGCCCGCCGCGGCGGCCGTCGCCATCAGGGCGGCCGTGAGCAGGAGGGCGCGGCGGGTGGTTCTCACGGAGGCGAGGGCTCGGCGCTGGTGCGTCATGCCCATGTCCTCTATCACCTCGGCTCGCTCACGCCAACACTCCGCCGACGGCATTGCAGGGGGCGCGGAATAGGTCTACGGTCTCCCTTGTTGGCAAAGTTGAACGTTCAACATTCTCTCTCAAGGAGCACACCATGAGCATCTTCGGCCGCAAGGACAGCACGGACACGACCGCCTCGGCGGCCGCCGTGAACCCCGACCTCGCCGCGCTGACCGGCGACTACTCGATCGACCCGGCCCACAGCACGCTCGGTTTCGTCGCCCGGCACGCCATGGTCACCAACGTCAAGGGCAGGTTCCTCGACTTCAGCGGCTCGCTGCACCTCGACGGCACCGACCCGTCCGCGTCCAGCGCGTCCATCGACGTCAAGATGGACAGCATCGACACGGGCTCCGCGGACCGCGACGGCCACCTCAAGAGCGCGGACTTCTTCAAGACGGACGAGTTCCCGGCGATGACCTTCCGCTCCACCTCGGCGGAGGCTCTCGGCGGCGACGACTACCGCATCACCGGCGACCTCTCCATCCTCGGCGTCACCAAGCCGCTCACCATCGACCTCGAGTTCAACGGCGCCGCGAAGGACCCCTTCGGCAACGAGCGCGTCGGTTTCGAGGGCAAGGCGGAGATCCTCCGCTCCGAGTGGGGCCTGACCTGGAACGCCGCGCTGGAGACCGGCGGCGTCCTCGTCTCCGACAAGATCAAGCTGAACTTCGACATCTCGGCGATCAAGAACCCGTGAGCCGGCCCGCGGCGACTCCGGTTCGCCGCGCGCCCCGTCGATCCCTGAGCGCACCCGCCCTCCACCCGCGTACCGGGAGGGCGGGCGCTCGGCGTGTCAACGCTGTGCCAGCCTGTCGACGGCCACCGCCACCTGGGCCGCGCGGCTCTCCGGGGTGCGGGCACGCAGCACGGGGAGCATGGCGAGGTACTGGTCCGTCCTGCCGAGGCCCTCGAAGGCGGCCCGGGCGCGAGGATCCCGCGCCAGTGCCGCGGCGAGGTCGTCGGGGACGGTGGCATCGCGCTGCGACTCGTACGCGGCGGACCACCTGCCGTCGGCCCTGGCCGCGTCCACCTCGGCGAGTCCGGCGGGACGCATGCGGCCGGCCGCCGTCAGTTCCTCCACGCGCCGGACGTTGACCATCGACCAGAGGCTGCCGGGGCGGCGCGGGGTGATCCGTTGCCGGTAGTGCGTGGCGTCGAGGCTCTTGCGCAGGCCGGTGATCCAGCCGTGGCACAGGGCTGCGTCGTTGACCTCGGCGGCGGTGACGGAGGGCAGCCCCGAGGACTTCTTGGCGATCTCGACCCAGAGGCCGGGGTGGGGGGCGGGGTGGGAGGTGAGCCAGCTGTCCAGGTCGGACACGGTCTCGAAGGGGCGGGACTCCGGCTCGTCGGAAGAGGGCATGAAGACACCCTAGGCAGGGTCACCCGCGCACCTCGGACAGCGCGCGAAAGCTGCGGACCCGGTCCGGCCGCGAGGTCGCGGCGACCGCGCGCAGGTGCCAACGGGCCGCGGGCAGACGGGAGTCGCGGTCCGGGGAGGTGTCGGGCACGGCGACGACGTCGTCCTGGTACACCTCCGTGAAGACGTATCCCGCCCCCGGGTCACCGAGCACCGGGCAGTACCGGACGGCGATCCGGAGGCACTCGGCGTGGAGGGCGGCGGAGGACACCACCGCCGATCCGTCCCTCGGCTCCTGGAGGGCCACCCAGGCCGTGACGTCCAGGTCGTCCCCGCACACCTGGCAGCCCCAGAGCCGACGGCACAGCTCCGCCTTCGCCCGCTCGATCTCGCGGAAGAGCGGTACCCCGTCGCCCATGGGGGTGACCCAGGGGTAGGGCAGTCCGCCCACCACGGGGCGTGGCAGGCCGGCCGGGTTCTGGAAGTCCTCGCCCTTGTAGCGCGGCGGATGGACGTAGACGACGTCCTTCATCCGCTGGCCGTCGTCCCGGTCCCGCAGGTAGACAACTCTCTGCATGTCCTCGTCCCTCCGTTCGGCGACCCCGCGGTCAGCGGGCGACGGTGCCTTCCCTCAGCCGCTCGATCATGCGCGCGGTCGTGGCGAGGGGAGCCTCGTCGGCCCGGGCGCCCGGCGGGGCGACGGCCGGCTGGTCGTTCCAGGTGTCGTGGCCGGCGAACGGGATGGTCTCGCCGGGCGAGTAGCGCGGCAGGCGACGGTAGGTGTTCACGCCGTCGACGGGTTCGCCGCGGACCAGGACGGGGTCCAGGTAGAGGCCCTGGCTCTCGATCCGGGTGGAGGTGGCGATGTAGCCGATGTCGAGGCCGCAGCGCCGCTTGGGCGAGGTGTTGGCCTCGGAGCAGTGCAGCAGGTGCGGGTGGTGGATGGAGACGTCACCGGGGTTGAGTTCGATGTCCACGACGCCCCGCTCCTCGGCCCACGCGCGCACCAGTCCCCCGTCGGCCTCCGAGAAGAGCATGTTGGGCCGGTCCGTGCGCGGGTTCGGCGGGTACAGCGGCAGCTTGTGGCTGCCGGGGATCATGCGCAGGCAGCCGTTCTCGGTGGTGCTCTCGTCGACGGCCAGCCACACCGTCAGCGCGTTCATCGGCGCCAGCTTCCAGTACGCGCCGTCCTGGTGCCACAGCACGGGCTGGCCGTCGTAGGGCGGCTTGCAGATGTAGTGCGCAGTGAAGCAGGCGAGGTCCGGGCCGAGGAAGTACGCGCCGATGTCCACGAGCCGCGGGTCCGATATGAGCCGTACCCAGAAGGCGTCGTTGCGGATGAGGGGGTGGTGGAGGTGCTCCGGCCGCAGCTGCGGGTACCTGGCGGTGAGCCACTCGACGTGGGCGCGCGCCTCTGCGAGCAGGTCCTCGGTGATGACGTCGCGGATGATGGCGAAGCCGTGTTCCTCGTAGTCGGCCGCGGCCTGTTCCAGTGCGGTGATGCGCGTCTTGGGTGCGGACATGTTCGTCTCCAGGTGGACGGGCGATGGTTCGGCGGGTGACGTGGTTTCAGGCCCCGGGGGTCAGACCTCCCACTCGGCGGGGAGCCGCCGGTAGCCGCGCAGCGGGGAGAGCAGCAGCAGGACGAGCGGAACGCCCATGGCCAGCGCTCCCGCCCACAGGGCCGTACCGGTGGACCAGCGGTCGGCGACCACACCGCCGACGAGTGCGCCCAGGGGTGTGGCGCCCTGGACGACGACGCTGTAGGCGGCGGTGACCCTCCCCATGTACTCGTTCGGGGTCACCCGGGCGCGAAGTCCCGCCGTGGACACCGACCGGCCGACGATGGCGAAGCCGATGAGGATCTCCGCCAGGGCGACGAGCGGCACCGCGGCGCCCCGGAAGTCTCCGGCCAGGGGCGCCGCCAGTACGGCGAACGGGGCCAGCGCGGAGAAGACGAGGGTCATCCGTATCTCCCCGTACCGGCGCCGCAGCCTGGGGGCGAGCAGGGAGGCCGTGAGTCCGGCGAGGGCGCCGAGGGTGGAGAGCAGACCGAACATCCAGGGGGCGATGCCGATCTCCTTGAGGAGGAAGACCGGCAGCATCGCCAGGATGATGCCCGCGCCGATGTTGTTCAGGGCAGCCTGGTTGAGCAGCAGCCTCAGCAGTGGCTGGCGGAACAGGATGCCGATGCCGTCGGTGATCTCGCGGCGGAACTTCCGTTCGGGCACGGCCTTGCCCCGGGCCACGTCGCCGTCCGGGTGGATGCGGCGCAGCAGCAGGACCGACGTGAGATGGCAGAGGGTGGCGAAGCAGTAGAGGACGGGTGCCGCGACCCCCTGGGTCAGGACGCCGGCGACGCCGGGGGAGATCGCCTGGATGGTGGTCTCGGACGTCTGGAGCCGGGCGTTGCCGTCCGCCACGCGCCGTCGGGGCAGCAGGTACGGCAGCACACTGCTGTGGGCGACGTCGAAGAAGACGCCGGCCAGGCTCACCAGCAGGGCCACCACGACCAGTTGGGCCACGGTGAGGACGCCCAGGACGTAGGCGACGGGGATGCTGCCGAAGGCGACCGCGTAGACGACGTCCGCGCAGACGAGCACGGGTTTCTTGCGCCAGCGGTCGATCCAGACACCGGCCGGCAGACCCACGGTCAGGAACCCGGCGCGGCTGCAGACGAAGATCAGGCTCATCACCAGGGGCGGTGCGTGCAGCAGCAGGAGAGCGGTCACGGGCAGGGCGAACCCGGCGACCTCCGAGGCCGCGTATCGGAACCCGTTGGCGGCCCACAGCCGCCGGAAGTCGGGGACCTTGAGGACCTCGGTGGTGTCGTCGTCGACGGCGTGGACGGAGGGGAGCGTCACGGTGGTGCCTTCCGTCAGCGGATGAGCGTCAGGCCGGGGGTCTCGGCGAGCGACGGCCGGGCTGCCAGTTCCGCCAGGGCCTTCCGGTCGACCTTGCCGTTCGCGTTGCGGGGCAGCCCGTCCGCGACCAGCACGAGATGCCGCGGGATCATGTAGTGCGGCAGCCGGGTGCGCAGCAGCTCGGGCAGCGGCCTGACGTCGTCCGGGCGGTCCGCGGTCACGAAGGCCGTGATCAGGTTGGAGAAGACCGGGTCCGGAGTCGCCACGGCTACGCACTCGTGGACGGCGTCGAGGGCGCGCAGGTGCCGTTCGATCTCGCCGAGTTCGACCCGGAAGCCGCGCGACTTGATCTGGGCGTCCTCGCGGCCGACGAACTCCAGGTCGCCGGCCGGGTTCTCTCGGACCAGGTCGCCGCTGGCGTACCACGACCGGCCGTCGGGGGTGCGGACGAAGGCGCGGGCCGTCTGCTCGGGGTCGAGGTAGCCCTCCATCAGCATGGTGCCCCGCACCAGGAGCCGGCCGGTGCGGCCGGGTTCCACCTGCTCCAGCCGCTCGTCCACGACGGTGATCTCGGCGCCGGGCAGCACGCGGCCGATGGGGATGACGGCGTCCGCGGGCTGCGGGCCGCGGATCTCGTGGAACGTGCAGACGTTGCTCTCGGTCGGCCCGTACACGTTGAGCAGGCGTACTGCGGGCAGGGCCGCGAAGAGGGTGTTCACGTCGCCCGGTTGCAGCACCTCGCCGCCGACGACGGCCGCGCGCAGTGACCGCAGTCCCGGGAGCAGGTCCCTGCCCCGGCGGGTGAGCCAGACCAGGGTCGAGGTCACGGCGTACCAGACGGTGCCGCCGACCTGGCGGCAGAAGTCGACGTAGGCGGCGGGGAAGGGCGCCGCCGACGCGGGCATCAGGGCGACGGCGGCGCCCACCCGGGCGGCGCCGAAGAGGTGCAGGATCGTGGGGTCGAAGTGCAGCGGAGCGGAGTTGACGATGACGTCGTGTTCCGTGAGGCCGAGCTCCCCGACCGACCAGTCGACGAAGGCCGAGGCGCTGGCGTGGGTGTGCACCACGCCCTTGGGCAGGCCGGTGCTGCCGGAGGTGTGGAGGACGTACGCGAGGTTGGCCAGCCGGTCGCGGGGCGCGGCGTCGGGGATCGCGCACCACAGCGGGCCGGCCTCCTCGTAGCCCGTGGGCAGGGGCTGCCACCGAAGGTCCGGGGCGACGGTGCGCCACTGCTCGCGGGCGGTGGTGTCGGCCACTAGGGCCCGTGGGCGGCAGCGGCCGACGATGAGCTCGGCGCGGGCGGGGGGCCCGTCCGGGTCGACCGGCACATAGCCGGCACCGGACCGCAGGATCCCGTGGACGGCCGCCACCGCGAGGGACGACTTCGCCCCGTGCCAGACGACCGCGTCCCCGGACTGGACGCCGAGGCCGCGCAGTGCGTCGCAGACGTGCTGGGCGATGCGGTCCAGTTCGGCGTACGTGAGCGTGACGACCGCGTCGATGACGGCGGGGCGGTCGCCGTGGCGGGCGGCGGTGGACCTCAGGTCGTCCGCGAGGGAGTGTCCGGCGGCCATCAGCACCCCTTGGTCCGCAGGAACGCGCGGATGGCGAGCGGGCTCTCGAAGTGGGCCGGGAGGATCTCCGAGTCCCGGATGGTGACCGACAGCTCCTTCTCCAGCAGCGAGACCAGGCTGAGCAGGGAGAGGGAGTCGACGATCCGGTGGGCGATCAGTGGGGTGTCGTCGACGATCTCGGCGCCCGGCGCCACCTCCCGGACCGCGGCGACCACGGCCCTGAGCACCACGTCTTCTGCCATCACAAACCCAGCCCTTCAGCGATGATCTTCATCTGCATGTCGGAGGTGCCGGAGTAGTACCGGCTGGCCACCGCGTCGGCCAGCAGCTGGGTCGCGCCCGTCTCGGGCAGCAGCGCGTAGCCGCCGTACAGGTCCGGCAGTTCCTGGCAGAACCGGTTGAACTCCGTGCTGACGTGCAGTTTCGTCAGGGACGACCGGCCGTGGTCGAGGGAGCCCCGGTCGGCCGCCCGCGCGGTGGCGTACAGCAGTTCCCGGGCGCTGGTCAGGCTCAGGTGCATCCGCACCAGGCGCCGGCGGATCGTGTCGTACGAGCTGAGCGGCTGCCCGAACTGGCTGCGTGCCCGGGTGTGGTCGAGCGCCCGGCGCAGCGCCCTGGCCATCAGCCCCAGCGTGGGCGCCAGGATGAAGGCCCGCTCGTGGCGCATCGCGTGCATGAGGACGGCGAATCCGCCGCCGGTGCCGCCGAGCCGGTCCGCGTCGTCCACCACGCAGTCGTCCAGGAGCAGTGAGCCGAGCTGGGCGCCCGCCAGGCCGGACTTCTCGATCGTCCTGCCGATCCGCAGTCCCGGGGTGCCCCGCGGGACCAGGAAGGCGGTGAGGCCGGACAGCGCGCTGCCCTCGGCGGTGCGGGCGAGGACCAGGAAGACATCGGCCGACGGTCCGTTGGTGACGAAGGTCTTGGAGCCGTCCAGACGCCACCGGCCTTCGCCGTCCCGCTCGGCGCGGGTCCGCAGGGACAGCAGGTCCGAGCCCGAGTCGTACTCGGTCGCGGCGAACGCGCCGACGGCCGTCCCCGAGGTGAGCCGCGTGAGGTACCCGGAGTGCTGGGCCTGGCTGCCGAACTCGAGGATCGGTTCCTGGCACGCCCACATCTGGGCGGCCATGGAGAAGGGCAGCCCGCTCAGCCCGCTCTCCTCGGCGAATGCCTCCAGGGCCAGACAGGCCGCCTCGTAGCCGGCACCGGCGCCGCCCGCGGTCTCGGGAACCGCCAGGGACAACAGTCCCTGGGCGGCCGCCTCGCGCCAGGCGGTCGACTCGCCCGGGCCCTTGCCCGCCCAGGACCGCAGCCCGGCCAGCCAGTGCGCGAACTCCGCGCCGTGCGCCGTGGTCTGCTGGACCGTCATGTCCGTGCGCCCCCGTCCGGGACGGGCCGCTTGAAGGCCCGATGTGACTCGGTGAGGCCGAACTCGGCGAAGCCGGCCGGCTGTTGGTCCAGTGGGGCGAGTGCCAGCAGCTCCGTCTCGGTGCCGACGGCACGGCTCGCGGCCAGCCAGTCCAGGATGTCCTCGGCGACTCCGGCGCCCCGCAGGCTCGGCCGGAGCTTGATCTCGTGGAGCATCAGCCGGCGCCGGCCCCCGGGCCGCAGCCGGCCGAGGGCGGTGACCGCGAAGGCGGCGACGACCTGGCCGTCCCGCTCGGCGACGTAGTGCGTGGTGCCGGGTGCGGTACGCCGGTCCGCCAGCCGGTCGGTGAACTCCTGCACGTCGCCGAATCCGTAGAGCTCCTGGACGGCCGCGGCGTCGTCGACCGCGGCCGCGCGGATCGTCCGGTGGGTTCGCGGGCTAGCCACCGGCCACCGCCGACATGATCATCACGGTGCTGCGGGGTGCCACCGCGACGTCCGGCGAGCCCAGGTCGCGGATGTTGTCCTCGCCGACGTAGACGCTGACGAAGGGAAGCAGCGCCCCGGAGCTGTCCGCCACGCGTGTACGCAGCGCCGGATGGCGCTCGTACACCTCGTCGATGACCTCCTGGAAGGTGCCGGCGGGCACGCGGAACCTGGTCTCGCCGTCCGCGAACCGGGCGAGCGGCGTCGAGAGGATGACCTCTACGTCGGACACTGCGTACTCCTCACGCTGATGCGGTGCGGTCGTCATTCGGAGGTGCTCGCCACCGTGGCGGAACGCCGGTCCCGGTGGGTCTCCCAGTGGCGGATCGCCTGCCGGAGCCGGGAGTCGTAGTCGGCGTCCTTGATGAAGCCGTGGCCCCGGCCGTCCCGGAGCATGGCGGCCCGGGCACTGTCGTGGCCCTTGAGGCTCCGCATGATCGGGCGCAGGTGCTCCAGCGCGAAGTAGGAGTCCTTCTCCGACACCAGCGCGTGCAGACAGCGGCCGCTGCCGGGTGCCGCCCAGTCCCGGATGATGTCGGTCATGGTCTCGGGTGCGGCCATGCCGGGCAGCCCGGCGAACGGAGCGGCCTCGCGTTCCCACTGCGGCAGGACGGTGGGGTCGTTGTGCGGCGAGACGACGAACGCGAGGTCGTCACCACCGGCCCGCACGCAGTGCTTGAGCGCGGCGTACCCGCCGGACGACAGTCCGTGCCAGACGGTGCCGCCGAGCCCGTGACGTTCCAGCAGGGCGGCGCGCAGCTCGTACATCCTCGGTGCGAACTCCTCCTCGCCGAGCAGGAACCAGCCGCAGCACGAGGTGGGGGTGAAGCGGTGGATGGGGTCGGAGAAGGACACGCACACGGACCCGGCCGCCTGTTCCCACTGCTTGCGCGCGAACACCGGCGGCACGTGTTTCTCGATCCGGCTGAAACCGTGGAAGAGGATGTGCAGATAGGGGCTGGTGACGGCCTCGGGCTCGGTCACCTCGTACTCGAGGACATAGCCTCGCGAGTGTCGGAAACTGCCCCGTCGGATCTTCACTGGCGAACCTCGCATCACTGGTCGGGCGTGGCAAGGGCGGTGGCGTTCAGGGGGAGAGCGTGCGTCCCTCCGCGTAGCGGAGTCCCGGGCAGACCACCCGCACGACGCTGAACGGCTCGGACGGCCCGGACAGCCGGACCACGAGGGGGACGTGGCCGGTGACGTCCGTCAGCCTCCGTACGACCGCGGCCAGTTCCTGTTCCATGTCCTCGTGGTCGCCGCCGTGGCCCCGCAGGGCGTCGGCGATGTCCAGCCCGTCCGCGTGCGGGTGGAAGCCGGGATCCGTACTGGCGTCCCGGGCGGTGTCCTGGTCCGACGGGATGTCGTCCCGGGTCGCGCTGATCTCGGTCAGCCGGCTCTGCACGGCTTCGGTCAGCGCACGGGACACCGCGACGTCCGGGTCCGTGTGGGTGCCGGAACCGGCGCACACGATGGGAAAGAGCGGGGACCACACGAACGCGGCGAACGTCGGTATCCGGAACCGGTTCGGGATACACGTGATCTCGAACCGGACGCCCGCGTCGGTGAGTTGGCGGGCCAGGGCGCGCAGGTGCCCGTCCCGGAGCGACGCCGGGTTCACCCTGAGGCGCCCCGGGCCGGTGCGGGACGGGTGGGCCGCCAGCACGTCGCGTTCGACCGCCTCGTAGATCCCGTGCAGACACGCCTCGGCGAACGTGTTGCCGGATGCCAGCCCGGTGCTGCTGGTCTGGAAGAGGCGTGGGCGCCAGAAGTGTTCCCCGCTGTAGGAGAGCCGGACGAGGTCGAGCGGAACCGGCACGGGCCGGTCGTCGGCGAGTGACCGTGCCGCGACCCAGGGCAGCTCGAGCTCCTTGACCCAGTCCTGCGTCGTACGGAGGTTCAGATCGGTCAGGGCGTACGGCAGGTCGAGGTCGCCGGCCGGGGCGACGAAGACCTCGGCGGACGGCCGTTCGGCGTGCCACAGCTCGACGGACTCCATGACCGCGGAGAGCTTCGCGAGGATCGGCGAGGCGCCCTTGCCCTGGGACACGGCGAGGGTCTCCGAGTCGGGCCGTACGGCGAGGAACACCGGGATGCCGATGTTGTCCAGTCGGGTGACGTCGGCGACCCGGGTGATGCCGTAGCGGCGCAGCCGGGGCTCCAGCCGCGCCCAGGTGATCTCCGGGGGCACCGCGCGGTGGGTGCCCGGCAGCCGGACCTTAGACATGGCCGCGCCCCTCGCTCGTGTGCGCCTCCTTCAGGGCCGACAGGTATCCGATGGCGAAGGGGCGCAGGGCCCGGGCTGCCTGGCGCGGCGAGGGGAACCCTCGCCTGCCGCACTCCGCGGACAGGTCCTCGCCGGCTCCGACGCCCCAGGTCCGCGTGAGCAGGCGGGTACAGACCGCCTCTCCGATCTGACCGAGGCTGCGCTCCGGGTGGGCGTCCAGGTGCTGCCGGGTCCGTGCGAGCCACTCGGCGACCCGGTCGCGGTCCTGTGCGGACTCGCGCCGCAGCAGGAGCCCGGCCTGGTGCGGATCGGCCAGGTCGGGGAGCGGACACAGCACGGCGGTGACCCGGCTCCGCAGCACGGGGTCGTCGAGCCAGCGGGCGGCGGCGGGGCCGAGTTGCCGCCGTACGTGTCCGCGGAACCCGGCCGCGGCTGCCGGGAGGGCCGGGTCGGGCGAGCCGTTCAGGTAGTCCCACCACACGTCGGGGAACCGGGCGTCGAAGATCTGCTGGTAGGCCAGCCGGTGGTGCAGGTCGCCGGCCGCGCTCGCGAACCTGTTGCGCCAGCGGCGGTGGTACTCGGTGTGCCAGTCCCGCTCGCCGGGAGACGGCGGGGAGTGCGTGGCGGGCGCGGCGGGCGCGGCGGGCGCGGCGGTGCCTGGTCGCCCGGCCCGTGCCCCGTCGCCGTGTCGCTTCTCCCGGGCCTCGTCGTCGAGTCGTCCGGCGAGGGCGAGGCTTTCGAGGGCGTCCTTCCGCTTCTGGTCGAAGGCACCGGGGTCGGCGGCGACGCGCTCGCCGTACCAGTCGGCGAAGCCGGGCTCGCCGCACTCCGCGGCGATGGCGCGTACCCGTTGTGAGGTGCGCAGCGGGTAGTACTCGCGCTCCAGCCGGGTCATCAGGGACCGGCTCGCCTCGCGCCGCAGGACGCCCGCGTCGCACGCGGCCAGGACGGCCCCGTACACGTTGACGAGAGGGACGTTGATCCCGGCCGGTGGACCGGTCTCGCTGTGCGCGACGCTCACCGCGTCGTCCCCGTCGAAGACGCCCGTGCGGTACCAGTGGTAGACGCGGCCGACGCCGATCATGCCGAACCGGTCGAGTTCGGCGGCGCGCAGGGCGCCGATGCTGGCCGCCCCGAGGACCGTGATCCCCCGCTCCAGCGCGTCGAGGATCTCCTTGTGCCGCAAGGCCAGACGGTGGTGGTAGATCCCGTCCACGATGACGGCGACATCCCCCGCGCGGAGCGCGCCCGTGAAGAGGTCACCGTGCCGGACAGGGCTGTGCAGGACGAATTCCGGGTGTTTCTTTCTTACGAGAGGTTCAGGGCACGACGGCCCGACATACACATGAACCGCCATGCCCTTCCCCCTTTTTCAACGGCGTGCCGGTCGAACCGATTCAGCCGGTCCGAACAACACGAACCGGTTGATGCGACATCGTCAGTCGCGGACTTCGCTGTCGGTGATGATCAGCGGGCTGTCGGCGAACAGACCCTCGAAGTCCTCACCGGTGAGCTCCTCGACGTCACTGGCCGTCTCGACAATGACCTCAGCCATGGATTTCTCCCAATCGCTATCGGTGGGAAGTGCCAGCACCTCTTGGCGCCGACTGCACGCTACAACGACGCCCGCTCACCTCGGGGAGGGGTATTAACCAACGTTGAAAGTCCTTTGCCTGGGAAGAGGATATCGACCAGCTCCCCTTGGGCCGGAATTTGCCATTCCGCGGTCAACCAAGAGCGTCGACCTTTCGGAAGTTTCTGTGAAAGCCCAGGTCAGAGCCACATTTGGCGGGCTTGGTCGACTGTTCCGGCACACGGGCCGAAGACGGTTCATTGCGTTTACCGAGGCGCTCTTGACGCCTCGCAAAGCCGGAGTGCAGGATCCCGAAGAGGGCATCGGAGTCATGGCACGTAATCCACGGGGGACTCGGAATGACTTTCCAGACCACACCCATGACCCTGGTCGTGGCCGGTCTTCTCTTTCACCAGGTCAACAGACACTGGGAGTACGGTTTCTCGGGCATCGGGCACCATTTCGCCCCGGTATTCGGTATACGACTGCCGCGCCCGGCGGTGATTTTCGGCCAAGTGGCCGCTCTCCCACTGGCCCTCCTGACGTCCGTCACCGTCCCTTCTCTCGCCGGACGCGCCGCAGCCGTCGCCCTCGCGTTTTACTGGATGCTTTCGACGCACCGGCGCCTTTCGGACCATTCCTGGCTCGGCGCGGTGGCCGCGGCGGTCATGGCGTTCACTCCGGTGGGCCTACACCCTTTTGTCGCACGGGATTTCCTCGCGGGCGTGTATCTGACCGCGGCGGTGCTGAAGGTGAACGACGAGTACCTGTTCACCGAACGGAGCGCGGGCCGGGTCGTCACCGCGCACTACTTCCGCCTGCTCAAGGTGCCGGTCCACCCCGGGCTGCTGCGGGCCGTCCCGCCGTTGGTGATCGTCTCCGAGTTCGCCGCCGGCGTGCTGCTCCTGGTGCCCGGCGGGGAGCGCGGGAGCCTGTGGCTCGCGATCCTGATGCATCTGGCCTTCGGTGTCTCGGGGAACTTCCCCTTCTCCGTCGTCGCCATGACGCTCTGGGTCACGGCGTTCTCCCCCGTCGGCCGGATCGACGTTTCCGGCAGCCCTTCGGCCATCTGGTCCGCGGCCCTGCTCGCCGGCCTGCTCGCCCTGGCCGCGGGGCGGACCGCCACCGGCCGCCGGTCCCTCAGCTGGCTGGTCAAGGACGCCTACCAGGGCGCGGTCTACGGCGGCCTGTGCGCGGTCGCCGTGCTGTCCCGCGGCCACGGCCCGGCCCCTGCCGACGGACAGGTGACGCTCGTCCACGGCATGGTCGCCCTCGCGTTCACCGTGAACTTCCTCCTGGTCGTGACCGGGGTGAAGCTGGAGTGGGCCTTCGCCATGTTCACCAGCCTCCGGCCCTTCGGCCGCTCCTGGCTGGAACGCCACCGGCTGCGGGACTGGCCGCGCTACTACGCGCTGGCCCTGCCCGCGCGGATCCCGACGTCACTGCTGCGCGAGATCGATCCCGGGTTCGTCTATCTGGCGACCCGGGCGGAGAACGTCGTCCACGAGGGCGTGGTCTACCACCTGGAGGCCGCGGCGAGGAAACACGGCGTCTCCTTCACCCCGAGGGCGATGACGGTCGACCCCCTCCTGCGTGAACTCGTCCCGGCGCCCACGGAACCGCCGGCTCCCGCGCCCCGGCGCCGCCTCCTGTCCTACCCGGCCATCGCACCCAAGAGCCTGGACCGGCACTACCTCGTGTGAGACCGGCGCGAGCCGAGGCACTCCGGCGGCTCGGGCTGCATCCGAGTCGGCCGTCATCTGTCGTCGACGGGCCCTCGCCGCCCGGGTGGTGGCACGCGGCCGCCGAGCGCGCCGCGCGTGGCTGAATCGCACCCCTTGTGCGGGCGGTCACAGCGTTCTCATAATCCAGCAACAGATTGACCTGCCCATGCCAGCGAGTACGCGCTTCTTTGTTCGCATAATTGGCATGCGCACGTCAATTTTCCATCTCGCGTTACGTCCGCACGTGTTGCACGACCCCAGGTCCACCCCCCACGGAAGGCATCACGGTGAAGAGACTCCTCACGGCACTCAAGAGATGCGCGGCCGTCGGCGCCGCCGCCCTCGCGATCGCCAGCCTTCAGCCCGTCTCGGCGGCCAACGCCGCCCCCGCGCCCGTAGTGGGCGGAACCCGCGCCGCGCAGGGCGAGTTCCCGTTCATGGTCCGGCTCTCCATGGGCTGCGGCGGCGCGCTCTACACCCAGCAGATCGTGCTCACGGCCGCGCACTGTGTGGGCTCGACCGGCCGCAACACCAGCATCACGGCCACCGCGGGCGTCGCGGACCTGCAGTCCACCAGCGGACGCGTCCAGGTCCGGTCGACCTACGTCTACCGGGCGCCCGGCTACAACGGTGACGGCAAGGACTGGGCGCTCATCAAGCTCGCCTCGCCCATCAACCTGCCGACGCTGAAGATCGCCACGACCACGCAGTACAACACCGGCACCTTCACCGTCGCCGGATGGGGCGCGGCCACCGAGGGCGGTTCCCAGCAGCGCTACCTGCTCAAGGCCAACGTGCCGTTCGTCAGCGACGCCACCTGCCGTTCCTACAGCGGCTACAGCGGTCTGATCCCCGGCGAGGAGATCTGCGCGGGCTACACCGCCGGCGGCGTCGACACCTGCCAGGGCGACTCCGGTGGCCCGATGTTCCGCCGCGACAGCGCCAACGCCTGGATCCAGGTCGGCATCGTCAGCTGGGGCATAGGCTGCGCCCGGCCCAACGCGCCCGGCGTCTACACCGAGGTCTCCACCTTCGCCTCCGCGATCGCCTCGGCCGCGTCGTCGCTCTGACGCCCGGCTCGCCCCACACCCACGTCCGCGGGTCCGGTGCTCCTTGCGCCGGGCCCGTGTCGGCGTTCTCGCCCCCTCGGCCCTGGCCCGTCCCTCAGAATCCCCCGCCGAAGTCCCCGCCGCCCCCGAAGTCCCCTCCTCCGCCGAAACCGCCGCTGAAGTCGCCGGAGTCGAAGTTCGCGCCGGAGACGTCGCCGCCTTCGTAGCCGCCGAAGTCGCCGTAGCCGGAGCCGTAGTCGGAGGCGTAGGCCGGGGTGGCCATCATGCCGCCGAGCATCGTGCCGATGAGGAGGCCGGGCAGGATGCCGCCGCCGAAGTAGCCGCCCGCCCAGGGACCGTAGGCCGGGCCCGCCTCCCAGTAGGGGCGACGGCCCTGTTCGGTGTCGACCTCGCGGATCACCGGGTCGCGGCCGTCGGCGAGGCGGGTCCGGTCGGCCGCGCAGACCGGGACCTCACGCGGGGCTGAGCCCACCGGCGTCCAGGTGGCGTCGGCGACGGACGGGCCGTGGCGCGGGTCGAAGAAGCAGGGCGAGCGACGGTCGGGCAGCGGCGCTCCCTCACGGCGGGCGGCGAGCCTGGCGAGCGAGAAGCGGCCGTCCTCGATGGCCTGGGTGACGGCCCGGACGTCCTCCGGTCTCGCCGCCTGGGCCATGTACGTCTTCCCCTTGTCGTAGGCGTCCAGCGCCTGCTCGTAGTCCGCCCGCATGGCGTCGTCCGCGCCGGGCTCCCCGGGATGGAAGTCGAGACGGTCCAGTTCCTCGCCGAACGCGGTGATGTCCTCGTCGACCACGACCCGCAGCTTCTCCAGCGCGGCCCGCTGCTCCTCCTCGTGCCGGCGCCGGTTGCGCCGCACCAGCGCGTACGCGCCCCCACCGCCGGCCACCAGGACCGCGCCGACGGTGATCAGGGCCGTGGTGGAGACCCCGCCGCCGCTGTCGGCGGAGTCCCAGGACGCGGGCGCCGAGCCGCCCATGCCGGGGAGGGCCTGGTCGGTGAAGTCGCCGAGCTGGGTCTTGGCGTCGCGCTCGCCCTCGACACTGCCGACCAGGTTGCGCACGGCGGCGTTCGAGAGGACGGAGGAGTCGGCACCGGCGTCGAAACGGTCGCCTACCCGGACCGCGTACAGGCCGGTCACGCCGGTGGCGGTGCGCAGGTTCCGCAGCAGGTTGTCGGTGGGCTGGTCGGCGGGCAGGACCGCCACGAACAGGGGCTTGTCCGCGTCCTCGATCTGCTTCGCCAGCGCGTCGGCGTCCGCGGAGGACAACTGCGCCGACGCGGCCGGATCGACGTAGACGGGGCTTTCGCGCAGGGCTTCGGCGACCGCCGTCAGACTCGTGGCCGCGGAGGCGCGCGGGGCGCCCGCCGTCAGGACCGCCATCGCGGTCAGGACGGCGAGCGTCAGCGCGACCAGCAGTCCGGTCGCGCCTCGGGTCGGTGTCGCGGCCTTCATACCTCGAAAGTACCCGAAAACGCAGCTATCGGACATGCGTGCGCATGCGGACTTCAGGCCGCGCGACAGGCCCGCGAGGGATCCCCCACAGGATTCCCCACCGCCCCTCAGTCGCGGCTGAAGGCGTAGGCCCGCTCCACCCGCGCGACTTCCACGCTGTAGGAGGAGTACCAGCGTTCACGTCCGAGCCGCTGGGCTTCGAGATGTTCGGGGTGGGCCTTCCACGCCGCTATCGACGCCTCGTCCGCGTAGTAGATGACGGTGAGGTCCCGGCCGTTCTCGTCCGTCAGCGACTCGCGGCCGAGGTAGCCGGGCTGCGCCTCACCGAGCGCGGCCATGCGCTCGCTCATCGCCGCGTAGCCTTCGAGATCCGCGGCCGGCCGCGCGGTGATGATCACTGCGTAGTACGGCGGCGCGGGGCGGGCGAACGAGGTGGTCATGCGAGAGGCCCTCCGTCTGTAAGGAGCAAATGACGCAAGGCTACTGACATGATTCTCGGGTGGCCACCGCTTTGTACGACGAGGCTCCGGCGCGGCCGGTGGCGGCGGCGAAGACGATCGCGGCGAACACCGCACGGCCGTCACAGCTCCGCCGGCCACCACCCTTGTGCGTCCGTCTGCGCCGTCAGGACATCGTCCTACTCCGCCGGCGCCACCCCGGCCCGGAGCAGCCCGTAGGTGTACGCGTCCTCCAGCGCCTGCCAGGACGCCGCGATCACGTTCTCGGCGACGCCCACCGTCGACCACTCCCCCGCCCCGTCGGACGTGGAGATCAGGACGCGGGTCGTGGACTGCGTGCCGTGGACGCCTTCGAGGATGCGGACCTTGTAGTCGACGAGCTCGAGCTTTGCGAGCTGGGGGTAGATGCGCTCCAGGGCGACGCGCAGGGTGCGGTCGAGGGCGTTGACCGGGCCGTTGCCCTCGGCGGTGGCGACGATGCGCTCGCTCTTGGCCCAGAGCTTGACGGTGGCCTCGTTGGCGTGGGTGCCGTCCGGGCGGTCCTCGACGATCGCACGCCAGGACTCGACCTCGAAGTACTTGAGGGGCTTGCCCTCCACCTCGGCGCGCAGCAGGAGTTCGAAGGAGGCGTCGGCGGCTTCGTAGGTGTAGCCCTTGAGTTCACGCTCCTTGACCCGCTCGACCACCCGGCCGACCAGCTCGCGGTCGCCGCCCAGGTCGATGCCGAGTTCCTTGCCCTTGAGCTCGATCGACGCGCGGCCCGCCATGTCGGAGACCAGCATCCGCATGGTGTTGCCGACCTGCTCGGGGTCGATGTGCTGGTACAGGTCGGGGTCGACCTTGATGGCGGACGCGTGCAGGCCCGCCTTGTGGGCGAAGGCGGAGACACCGACGTACGGCTGGTGCGTGGACGGGGTGAGGTTCACGACCTCGGCGATCGCGTGCGAGATGCGGGTCATCTCGCGCAGCTTGCCGTCGGGCAGCACCTTCTTGCCGTACTTCAGCTCCAGGGCCGCCACCACCGGGAACAGGTTGGCGTTGCCGACCCGCTCGCCGTAGCCGTTGGCCGTGCACTGGACGTGGGTCGCGCCCGCGTCCACCGCGGCCAGGGTGTTGGCGACCGCGCAGCCGGTGTCGTCCTGGGCGTGGATGCCGAGGCGGGCACCGGTGTCGGCGAGGACCGTGGAGACGACCGCCTGGATCTGGGCCGGGAGCATGCCGCCGTTGGTGTCGCAGAGGATGACCACGTCGGCGCCGGCCTCGGACGCGGCCCGTACGACCGCCTTCGCGTACTCGGCGTTCTGACGGTAGCCGTCGAAGAAGTGCTCGCAGTCGACGAAGACTCGGCGGCCCTGCGCCTTGAGGTGGGAGACCGTGTCGCGGACCATCTCCAGGTTCTCGTCCAGCGTGGTGCGCAGGGCGAGCTCCACGTGCCGGTCGTGCGACTTGGCCACCAGGGTGATCACGTCGGCGCCCGCGTCCAGGAGTGCCTTGACCTGGGGGTCCTCGGCGGCCTTGGCGCCGGCCCGGCGGGTGGCGCCGAAGGCGACCAGCTTGGCGTGCTTGAAGTCGATCTCCTGTCGGGCGCGGGCGAAGAACTCGGTGTCGCGCGGGTTGGCGCCGGGCCAGCCGCCCTCGATGAAGCCCACGCCGAAGTCGTCCAGGTGCCGTGCGATGGCCAGCTTGTCCGCGACGGTGAGGTTGATCCCCTCCCGCTGCGCGCCGTCGCGCAGGGTGGTGTCGAAGACGTGGAACGAATCGTCGAGCTCGCTGGTTGCGGTCATGGTCTCAAGGCTCCTGAGGATTGGATCTCGGTCTTTACCGGAATGACCGGCTCCACCGTCCCCACATAGTCCCTCGCGCTCTCGCCTCCGGCTGCGGGTGGGCCAGAAAAGCGAAAAACCTCTCGCGGGTGCGAGAGGTCTGCGCGCGGGTCGAGGACGACGGTGTCCGCCCGTACCTGGTCGTACGTGGCGGTCACTGCGGACCGGCGCGCCTGCTGCCAATAATCGTGGCGAACGAGAGCACGGAGGCAGTCTGGCACAGACCGTCCCCGTGCTCACCGTCCGTCTCAGGATGCGAGCACTCGGTTGATCACCGCAGGTGCCGGACGAAGACGTGCGTGGTGTCGTGGGAGTCACCGGGCACGAGGTCCGCGGCGCTGCTGCTGAAGGCGACCTGGCGGCCGTGCCGGTCGATGACCGGGAAGGACACCCCGTAGGAGCCGCTCGGGCCGCCCTGCACCGAGGGGCTGGCGAGCACGGTGTGTCCGGTGCGCAGATCGCGCACGTACGCCTGACGCGCGTGGTTCGGGTCGGCGGGGTCGGACGAACCGAACACGAGGTAGCGGCTGTCGGCGCTGAGCCGGGGATAGGCGGTGGAGGCGGCCGGGTCGGCGGCGTCGATCCGGCGCACCTGACCCGTCCTCAGGTCGCGGACGAAGGCGTTGTGCCCGTTGTTGGTGTCGCCCGGGGTCAGCTGCGAGTCCAGCGAGTTGAAGACCGCGTACCGGCCGTCGGCGCTGACCTGCGGAAACTCCGTCTGCCCGTCTGAGGTCGTGCCCTGCGGTGCCTGGTCGGCCTGGAACAGCTCGCCGCTCGGCACGTCACGCACGTACGCGTCGCTCCAGTCACCCCGGGCGGGGTGCGGGACGAGGAACTGGTAGCCGACCCGGCTGCCGTCCGCGCTGATGGACGGGCGGGCGGCGGCGGACTTCCAGGCGTTCTCGCCGGGCACCTGGCTGATCCGGACGGCGTCGCCGGTCACGCGGTCGACGCGGTAGACCCGGTTCGAGCCGTCCCCCGCCGGCGCGTCTCCCGTGCGCAGGGCGACGAGGGCGACATAGCGGCCGTCGGCGCTGAGGGCGGGGCTGCTCGCGGCGCCGTAGCCCGTGGCGAGGGCGTCGTCGATCCGCTGGAGGGCGCCGGTCTTGAGGTCCTTGACGAAGACGTGGTTGTCGGCGGTGTCGTAGGTGGGGTTGGAGGTGAACGCCAGATGGCGGCCGTCGGCGCTCAGGGAGACGTCCAGGACGTGACCGCCCCCCGAACCGCCGTCCTCCCCGGTGCTCGCCAGGCGGGTGGTGCCGGTCCTCAGGTCCCGCACGAAGGCGTCGGCGGTGCCGTCGGAGTCGCCCGCGACGAGGTTGTCGGCGTCGGAGACGAAGGCCAGGTAGTGGCCGTTCGCGCTCAGACTCTGTCCGCTGGAGGCGCCGTTGCCGTCCGTGCCGTCCGGGGCCACGCTCGCCTTCTCCGTGTGCGGGGCGCCGGGTGCCGCGCCCGCCGTGGATCCGGTGAGCGCCAGGGCCGCGGTGGCCGCGACGACGGTGGCCGCCAAGGCGGCGCGGTGCTTCTTCGTGCGCATGGTTGTTCCCCCGTTGTGCCTGTGCATGGTCAATCCCCCGTGGTCGTTCGCTGTGATCTGGTCGTCGGGCGTGATCCGGTTGATCGTCGTGATCCGGTCGTTCGCTGTGGTCCGGTTGATCGTCGTGAACCGATCGTTCGCTGTGGTCCGGCTGATCGTCGTGAACCGGTCGTTCGGCGTGACCGCCGTACGGTCATTGCACTGTCCGCAGGAAGACGTCCGCCACCCCGTTGGTGTCCCCCTCCACCAGATCGGGTGACGCCGACTCGAACGCGACGACCGTGCCGTCGGCGTTGACGGAGGGGTGCCGGGCCGGGAGGTCGTTACGGCCGCCCCAGCGGTCGACGCTGATCAACTGCCGCTTCCCGGTGGCGAGTTCCGTCAGGTGGACGGCGCCGCGTGCGGTGTACGCGACGAACGCGCCGTTCCCGGCGAGCGAGGGCTGCGCGCCCCTGATCCGGGTCGTGGTCCCGGTGTCGAGGTCGCGGACGTGGACCTCGCCGCCCCGCTGGAAGGCGACCCGGCGGCCGTCCGCGCTGATGGACGGCGCCGAGGAGCGGTCGCCGGCCTTCTCCAGATCGCCGGTGTCCAGGTCACGGACGTAGACGTCGCCGCCCTGCTCGAAGGCGACGTACCGGCCGTCGTGGTTGATCGACGGGTTGCCCGCCGCCCTGCCCGAGGGCTCGCTGACCACGTCCGTGGTGCCGCCGTTGAACTTGAAGCGGTAGACGCGGGGCTGGGGCGAGGGGTCCGCGTCGGTCGCGGGCAGGGTGGCGGCGTAGGTGATCCACTGGCAGCTGGGGTCCACGCCGGGCTGTCCCGTCCAGGTGAAACGGACGCCCTGGTAGGAGCCCAGGGTGGTCAGCTTGCCGACCGAGCGGTTGCGGATGTGGATCTCCGGGCCGCCGTCGGTGCCGGAAGGGGCCACGTAGCCGACCATGCGCCCGCTGGAACAGGGTGTGCCCTCGTGCGAGGGACCCTGGGCGGTGGAGTCGACCTGGGCGATGCCGCCGGCCGCGTGGACGAACACGTCCGTGTCCTGGGGGTCGACGCTCCCCCGTGAGGTGAAGGCGACGACCTTGTCCTCACCCATCACCGGTTCGTACGACGCCCCGGGCCGCTGCTGCCCGGTCGCCGTGAGGCTGACCCGCTCGGTGACGGACGGCATCGGGGCCGGGTGTGCCCGCAGCCCGCCCGAGAAGACGAACACGTCCGCCTCCCCGTTGGTGTCACCCGGCACCAGGTGGGACGCCCTCGAACCGAACGCGACCGCCCGCCCCTTGGCGGCGAGCGCGTCCGGCATGATCTGGGCGTCCGACGGCAGGACGGCCCCGCGCGCCCCCGTCCGCAGGTCGCGCACCCGCCTGCCGTCCTCGCCCGCGACGACGGCGTACCGGCCGTCCGCCGTGACCGCGGAGACGCTCCCCTCGGCCACGGGCCGTCTGTCGCCCGTGCGGAGGTCGTAGGCGTACAGCCGGCCCTCGGCCTCGAAGAGGACGCGGTGGCCGTCCTCGGTGATGCGGACCAGTGAGCCCTGGCCTAGGCCCGCGTCGGCCTGGGTCCGCTCGCCCGTCGCCCGGTCCTTGACGAAGACGTCGTTCGGGTCGTCCTCGGATCCCGCGACCTGGTAGGCGACCCGCCGGCCGTCGCCGCTCACCGAGGCCCCGCGCTTCGCACCCTCCTCGGCCGGCGAGACGAGCTCGTCGGTGCCGGTGGCCGTGTCGCGGACGTACAACAGCCGGGTGCCCTGCGGGCCGTTGCGGTTGCCGACGGTGTACACGACGTGGGTGCCGTCCGGGCTGATCGCCTGCATGCCGCCCAACTCCGCGGAGCCGGGCGGGTCTTGCGGCCACAGCCGCTCGGAGCGGCCCGTGACCCGGTCGTGGACGTAGGGAGCCGCGAACCGGGTGCCCGCGGAGAACCCGACGAACCGCCCGTCCGCGCTCATCGTGGGCGAGCCGTACGTGTAGCCGGGGCCGAGGTCTATCGCGGTGAGCCCGCCCGTGGCCAGGTCCTTCACCCGCAGGCACGTGAACTGCGCGCAGCCCAGGCTCGCCGCCCTCGACGTGAACGCGACGGACCGGCCGTCGGCGCTGATCGCGGCACCGTCGGACGGCCCGTCGGCCTGGTTGCCGTCGGCGGCGGTGCTGACCCGTTCGACGCGCGGCGTGTGCGGTGCGTGAGCGTGCGGTGCGTGCGGTGCCGCTGCGGCACTCGGAACGGCGGCTCCGGCGAGCGCGAGCAACAGCACCGCACCTAACGAGCCTCTGGACACACGTACGACGTTGGACATGTTCCCCCCAGTGATCCCCGTGGACGCTTCGCCCCCGGCCCCGCGCCAAGGGCTCCGTCCGAGGCAAACGCACCATCGGCCACCGGGTCAATCGGCCTTATTGCGTACAACCCGGGCGGAAGGTCAGGCGTCCGCGAGGAGGCTCTCGCCCAGGAACTCCCGTACGTGGCCGAGATTCATCCCCCGGTCGGGGCCGACGGCCGGAACTCGGCGCGCGAACCCCCTCCGCGATCAGCGCCACCGGATCCCGGTCCGGTGCGGGTCGCGGTGGGCGTCGGGGACGTACAGGTCAGGGGACGTACAGGCCGAGGTTCACGTGAGGCGTTCGCGGGCCGGGCCCGCACGGGCGAGCGGCCGGCCGCGCTCGGCGTCCAGCCGGCCCTCGCCTCACTCCTGGGTCTGCGCCACGAGGTGCGTGGGCGGCCTCAGCCCAGCCGGTGCATCCAGCCGTGCTTGTCCGGCGTCGTCCCCCGCTGGACGTCCAGCAGCGCCTGGCGCAGCTTCAGGGTGACCTCGCCGGGCTCGCCGCCGGACTGCCGCCACTCGGCGGTGGCGCGCTTGACCGTGCCGACGGGGGTGATGACGGCGGCGGTGCCGCAGGCGAAGACCTCGGTGAGGCTGCCGTTCTCGGCGTCACGCTGCCACTGGTCGATGGAGACGCGGCCCTCCTCGGACTCGTAGCCGAGGTCGCGGGCGACGGTGAGGAGGCTGTCGCGGGTGACGCCCTCCAGGATGGAACCGGTCAGCGAGGGCGTGACGATCCTGTCCCCGTACACGAAGTACAGGTTCATGCCGCCGAGTTCCTCGATCCACTTGTGCTCGACCGCGTCGAGGTAGCAGACCTGGTCGCAGCCCTTGGCCGCCGCCTCCGCCTGGGCGAGCAGCGAGGCCGCGTAGTTGCCGCCCGTCTTGGCGTCGCCCATGCCGCCGGGGACGGCGCGGACGCGGTCCTCGGAGAGCCAGATGGAGACGGGCTTGACGCCGCCGGGGAAGTAGGCGCCGGCCGGGGAGGCGATGACCAGGAAGAGGTACTCGTTGGCCGGCTTCACGCCCAGGCCGACCTCGGTCGCGATCATGAAGGGGCGCAGGTAGAGGGACTCCTCGCCGCCGTGTGCCGGCACCCAGGCCTGGTCCTGGCGGACGAGGGCGTCGCACGCCTCGATGAACGTCTCGACCGGCAGTTCCGGCATGCCGAGGCGGCGCGCGGAGGCCTGGAAGCGGGCCGCGTTCTTCTCGGGGCGGAAGCTGGCGACGGAGCCGTCGGGCTGGCGGTAGGCCTTGAGGCCCTCGAAGATCTCCTGCGCGTAGTGCAGGACCATGGTCGCCGGGTCGATGGAGAGCGGCGCGTACGGGACGAGCTGGCCGTCGTGCCAGCCGCGTCCCTCGGTCCACTTGATGACCACCATGTGGTCGGTGAAGTGGCGGCCGAATCCGGGGTCGGCCAGGATCGCCTCGCGCTCCGCGTCGGAAAGTGGCGAGGCCGAGGGCTTGAGCTCGATCGTGGGCGTCGTCATGAGTGTGATGTCCTTCGCTTCCTGGCGAACGTCTGGGCTACCCCGCGTCCTTCTGCCGGGGGTCCGGGGATTGCCCCCGGGAGATGCAGCACCGGTCGGATGGTGACGGGCCGCGCTCACGCCCGTACTGCCAGTGGCCAGTGCTAGGACGTCCGAGCATTCCCTCATTCCGCGGCTCCGCGTTCGATTATCGCGCGACGGAGGCCGAGGACGAAAACAGCGTGAATGCGACCCAGGGGATGATGGTGGCACCCGGCGGGGACATGCGAAAGCCGCCGGGTACGAGTGACCCGGCGGCTTGGGGAGATCTCGCTGGGGAGATCGAGGAGCGCGGCGGGTCAGCCGGCTACTCGTACGGCGAGGGCGTCGCCGATCTCCGTGGTGGAACGGGCGGGCTTGCCGGTGCGCTCCGCGAGGTCGGCGGAGACGGCGTCCTCGATGCGGGCCGCCTCGGCCTCGTAGCCGAGGTGGCGCAGCAGGAGGCCGACGGACAGGACCGTGGCGGTGGGGTCGGCCTTGCCCTGGCCGGCGATGTCCGGGGCCGAGCCGTGCACGGGCTCGAACATCGAGGGGAACTCGCCGGAGGGGTTGATGTTGCCGCTCGCGGCGACGCCGATGCCGCCGGAGACGGCCGCGGCAAGGTCGGTGATGATGTCGCCGAAGAGGTTGTCGGTGACGATCACGTCGAAGCGCTCGGGCTGCGTGACCAGGTAGATGGTCGCCGCGTCCACGTGCATGTACTCGGTGGTGACGTCGGGGAACTCCGCGGCCACCTTGTTGAAGATGTCGGTCCACAGGTGCCCGGCGAAGGTCAGCACGTTGTTCTTGTGGATCAGTGCGAGCTTCTTGCGGGGGCGGGCCTGGGCGCGGGCGAAGGCGTCACGGACCACGCGCTCGACACCGAAGGCGGTGTTGACCGAGACCTCGGTGGCGACCTCGTGCGGGGTGCCCTTGCGGATGGTGCCGCCGTTGCCGGTGTACGGGCCCTCGGTGCCCTCACGGACCACGACGAAGTCGATCTCCGGCTCGCCGGCCAGCGGGGTGGCGACACCCGGCAGCAGCTTCGACGGACGCAGGTTGACGTGGTGGTCGAAGAGGAAGCGGAGCTTCAGCAGGAAGCCGCGCTCCAGGACGCCGGACGGGACCGACGGGTCGCCGATCGCGCCGAGCAGGATCGCGTCGTGCTGCTTGAGGGCCTCGGCGTCCGCGTCGGTGAGGGTCTCACCGGTGGCGTGGTAGCGCGTGGCGCCGAAGTCGTACTCCTTGGTCTCCAGCTTCACATCCTGCGGGAGGACGGCGGAGAGGACCTTCAGGCCTTCGGCCACGACTTCCTGCCCGATGCCGTCACCGGGGATCACTGCGAGATTGATGCTGCGAGACATGTCGGCACCGTACTCCTTGTCCCATGGGATGACACGCTCCGTCCGCGATACGGACACCCACACGGGGGGACGGTGTCGTTCGTTCCGTTGGCGTTCACCCGTATGTGTGGCGGGTGTTGGGCTGCGATGGGAAGTTCACCGGCATGGACACACCGGACTTCGGCATTCCCCCGCAGCTCGCGCGTCGGATGAGCATGGCGGAGCAGTACGAGTACCTGCGCACCAGGCTGACCCGGCGCCGCACGCTGGTGACGGCCGGCGCGGTGGCGGGCGGGCTGCTGACCGGCTGCTCCTCCTCCGGGTCCGGATCCTCGGCCGCCGCGTCGGCGTCGGCGAGCGCCTCCTCTCGCGGGGCTGTCCACGGTTCTGTCATCGCGCCCTTCGGCCGCCATCTCGCCTTCGGCACCGACCCGAAGACCCAGATGCGGATCTCCTGGCAGGTGCCGCTCGCCGTACGGAAGCCGTACGTCCGCATCGGCACGCGACCCGACGACCTGAGCCGCCGGATCGAGGCCGAGGTCCGCGACCTGCACACGCCGGGAGTGACGGGCGTACGGCCGGCGCTCGACCAGTACTACCTGCACGCGGCCCTGGACGGCCTGCGCCCCGGCACGACGTACTACTACGGCGTCGGACACGACGGCCTCGATCCCGCGTCGCCGCGGCACCGCAGGACCGTCACGTCCTTCCGCACCGCCCCGGCGAGCCCCGAGCGGTTCGTGTTCACCGCCTTCGGCGACCAGGGTGTCAGCAAGGCGGCCGCCGCCAACGACCACGTCCTGCTCCGCCAGGACCCGGCCTTCCACCTGCACGCAGGTGACATCTGCTACGCCGACGTCAACGGCCGGGGTGAGAAGTCGGACGGCTACGACCCCGCCTTCTGGGACCTGTTCCTCCGGCAGAACGAGCCGGTCACCAGGTCCGTGCCCTGGATGGTGACGACCGGCAACCACGACATGGAGGCCTGGTACTCACCGGACGGCTACGGCGGCCAGCTGGCCCGCTGGTCCCTCCCGGACAACGGCTTCGACCCCCGCTCGGCCCCGGGCGTGTACGCCTTCACGTACGGCAACGTCGGCTTCGTGGCGCTGGACGCGAACGACGTGTCGTACGAGATCCCCGCCAACCTCGGCTACAGCGGCGGGAGGCAGACGGCCTGGCTGGACCGGAAGCTGACCGAGCTGCGGGCGGCCGAGGGCGTCGACTTCGTCGTCGTCTTCTTCCACCACTGCGCGTACTCGACCTCCTCGCACGCCTCCGACGGCGGTGTGCGCGACGCGTGGCTGCCACTGTTCGACCGGCACCAGGTGGACCTGGTGATCAACGGGCACAACCACGTCTACGAGCGCACCGACGCCGTCAAGGACGGGAAGGTCGGCGGGACGGTCCCGATCGGCGGAACCACCGACCCCACCCGGGACGGGACCGTGTACGTCACGGCGGGCGGTGGCGGCAAGGACCTGTACGGATTCCCGGACGGCGTGCAGGAGAGCTACCAGGGGCACGTCAGGGACCGCGAGTCCGTCGACACCTTCTCCTGGAGCAAGGACAAGGAGTCCGCGCCGGAGACCGTGGAGTGGTCGCGGGTGCGCTACCGGGGCTTCTCCTTCCTCTCGGTCGAGGCGGAGAGCGGGGCGCGGCCGCGCCTGAAGGTGTCGGCGCTGGCGCAGAGCGGGGAGCGGGTCGACGGGTTCGAGGTGCGGCGCGGCGGTTGAGACCGCGCCGCACCTCGAGCGGGTGCGGCTCCCGGCTCGAACGAAGAGGTGGGTCGGCTCAGTGGCCGGTCTCGCCGCCGTTGTCGCGGCGGTCGAGGGCGCGCTGCAGGGCGGCTGCGGCGTTCTTTCGGTCGGACTCGGGCGTACGGGAGATACGACGGACTCGGCGGCGGGCGGTCGTCTCGGCCATGGGAAATCGACTCCTTCGAATTCCTGGAGTGCACGGAGGATTGCGAGACGCCGGAAGGGGCGGGGAGCTGTGCCGCAGGGGTTGCCTGCACGGGGCGCGCTCTCGACCGCCATTCGCTTGGTCGAGCGAGACGTTCGGCTCCTACAAAGCTAAGGGAGGAGCACGCCCCTGTCTCCACAATTACTCGGACTTCCTACTATCTGAGACGGTGCAGTGGCTCACACCCCACTGAGCTGCGGTTTCACCGACGCGGACACACGAACGGGCCAGGTCGAGGACCTGGCCCGTTTCCCGTGGGGGGAGTGTCAGCCCATGTGCGGGTACGTGTAGTCGGTCGGCGGGACCAGCGTCTCCTTGATGGCGCGGGTGAGCGTCCAGCGCATCAGGTTCTGCGGGGCACCGGCCTTGTCGTTGGTGCCGGAGGCACGGCCGCCGCCGAAGGGCTGCTGGCCGACCACGGCGCCGGTCGACTTGTCGTTGATGTAGAAGTTGCCGGCCGCGTAGCGCAGCTTCTCCATCGTGTACGCCGCCGCCGCGCGGTCGCCCGAGACTACCGAGCCGGTCAGCGCGTAGTCGGACACCGACTCCATCTGCGTCAGCATCTCGTCGTACCGGTCGTCCTCGTAGACGTGCACGGCGAGGATCGGGCCGAAGTACTCCGTGGTGAAGACCTCGTTCTCCGGGTCGGTGCACTCGATGACGGTCGGCCGGACGAAGTAGCCGGTCGAGTCGTCGTACGAGCCGCCCGCGACGATCGTGCAGTGGGGGTCCGACTTGGCGCGGTCGATGGCCGCCTTGTTCTTGGCGAACGACCGCTCGTCGATGACCGCGCCGATGAAGTTCGACAGGTCGGTGACGTCACCCATGGTGAGGTAGTCGACCTCGGCGGCGAACTCCTCCTTGAAACCGGAGTTCCAGATGGAGGCCGGGATGTACGCCCGGGAGGTCGCGCTGCACTTCTGGCCCTGGTACTCGAAGGCACCACGGGTCAAAGCGGTCTTCAGGATCGCCCGGTCGGCGCTCGGGTGGGCGACGACGAAGTCCTTGCCGCCGGTCTCGCCGACCAGGCGCGGGTAGGAGCGGTACTTCTCGATGTTGTTGCCGACCGTCTTCCACAGGTACTGGAAGGTCTTGGTCGAGCCGGTGAAGTGGATGCCCGCGAGATCGCGGTGCTCCAGGGCGACCTTGGAGACCTCGATGCCGTCGCCGGTGACGAGGTTGATGACACCCTTGGGCAGCCCGGCCTCCTCCAGGATCCGCATGAGCAGCACGGCGGCGTGGGTCTGCGTCGGCGACGGCTTCCACACCACCACGTTGCCCATCAGCGCGGGCGCGGTCGGCAGGTTGCCGGCGATCGCCGTGAAGTTGAAGGGCGTGATCGCGTAGACGAAGCCCTCGAGGGGGCGGTGGTCGAGGCGGTTCCAGACGCCCGGGGAGTTCGCCGGGGGCTGCTCGGCGAGCAGGTCACGGGCGTACTTGACGTTGAAGCGCCAGAAGTCGACGAGCTCGCAGGGGGTGTCGATCTCGGCCTGCTGGGCGGTCTTGGACTGGCCGAGCATGGTGGAGGCGGCGAGCGTCTCGCGCCAGGGGCCGGCCAGCAGTTCGGCCGCGCGCAGGATGATCGCCGCACGGTCGTCGAAGGCCATCGCACGCCAGGCGGGCGCGGCGGCGAGGGCCGCGTCGATGGCGTCCTGGGCGTCCTGCTGGGTGGCGTTGCCGTAGGTACCGAGGACGGCCTTGTGGTTGTGCGGCTGCACGACGTCGAAGCGCTCGCCGCCGCCCAGTCGCTTCTGGCCGCCGATCGTCATCGGCAGGTCGACGGGGTTCTCGGCCAGTTCCTTCAGCTTGGCTTCCAGCCGGGCGCGCTCGGGCGAGCCGGGGGCATAGCCGTGCACCGGCTCGTTGACGGGGGTGGGGACCTGGGTCACAGCGTCCATGGGTTCCGTAACTCCTTCTTGAGCGGTGTGTGTCGAGCGGGGTGCGGGCTCAGCCCTTGGTGATCATGCTTCGTGCGAAGAACCGCAGGTTGGCGGGCTTCTCCGCGAGGCGCCTCATGAAGTAGCCGTACCAGTCGGTGCCGTAGGCGGTGTAGACACGCATCCGGTGGCCCTCGGCGGCGAGCCGCAGGTGCTCGTCGCCCCTGATGCCGTACAGCATCTGGAACTCGTACTCGTCGAGCTTGCGGCCGGCCTGCCGGGCGAGCTCCTGGGCGATGGAGATCAGGCGCGGGTCGTGGGACCCGATCATCGGGTACCCCTCGCCCTCCATCAGGACCTTCAGGATCCGGACGTACGCCTTGTCGATCTCATGCTTGTGCTGGTAGGCGACCTCGGCGGGCTCCTTGTACGCCCCCTTCACCAGCCGGACCCGGCTGCCGCTTTCGGCGAGGCGGCGGGCGTCGGCCTCGGTGCGGAACAGGTAGGCCTGGATGACGCAGCCGGTCTGCGGGAAGTCCTTCCGCAGCTCGTCGTGGATGGCGAACATCGAGTCGAGGGTGGTGTGGTCCTCCGCGTCGAGCGTGACGGTCGTCCCGATGGCGGCGGCGGCCTCGACGACGGGCCGGACGTTGGCGAGGGCCAGTTCGTGGCCGCCGGGCAGCGCCTGTCCGAACATGGACAGCTTGACCGACATCTCGGCGCGGGTGCCCAGCTCCAGCTGCTTCAGCCGGTCGACGAGCTCCAGGTACGCGTCCCGCGCGGCGGCGGCCTGCTCGGGGGTGGTGATGTCCTCGCCGACGACGTCCATCGTCAGCTCCAGGCCCCGGTCCGTCAGCTCCCGGACGATCGGCACGACCTCGTCCACGGTCTCACCGGGAATGAAGCGGTCGACGACCTGCTTGGTCACCGGCGCCGCCGAGATCAGGCGGCGCATCCGGTCGCTGCGCGACGCGGCGAGAATCACGGGACCCAACACGGGGCACCTCCACATACCAACCCAGATGAGGCCGCCTCCCGACGATCCGGGAACGGCACGGAGAACCACCGTGAAACCTAAGGATCCCTCCGATCGTCGGCCATCGACAGCTGTCACGCATCCGTGCCGCAGATCTCAGACAGATGTATGAAGGGCTCGCGAAATGCGGGAGAATGCCCGGGTGACGACGTCGGACCACAAGGACCACAAGGACGACTACCAGGAGCTGGTCGACGAGCTCTCGGCGCTGCTCGGCACCCCGGCGACGCTCGAGAGCCGGGACTTCGAGCTGATCGCCTTCGGCGCCTACGACAGCGAGGGCGAGCTCGACGCCTCGGCCCTGGACCCGGTGCGCACCCGCTCGATCCTCACCCGGCGCTCCACGGCCGCCGTCCGGACCTGGTTCGAGGGCTTCGGCATCACCCGGGCGACCGGTCCGGTCCGCATTCCGCCCACCCCTGAGGCGGGCGTCTACCGCGGCCGGATCTGTCTGCCCGTACGCCACCGGGGCGCCGCCCTCGGATACGTCTGGCTCCTGGACGACGACCCGGGCCCGACCGGGCTCCAGCTCACGGCCGCGATGGAGGTGACCGCCCGGATCGGCGCGCTGCTCGCGGACGAGGCACAGCACGGCGCGGACCTCTCGCGGGAGCTGCGGGCGGTGCTCACCGCCGAACGCGGCTGGCCGCGCGACATGGCGGTGGCCGAACTGCGCACCGCTCTCGGCCCGCGCGCCGACACCCTCCACACGGTCGTCTGCGTGACCCCGTGGCCCTCCGCCGACCCGGACGACGCCCCCTCCGTCCGCACGGTGCCGGGGGCCACGGCCCTGTGCACCCTTCCCTGGGGGGCGACGGCCACCTCCCTCGCCCTCCTGGTGCGCCTGCGCTCGACGGACGTCCTCACGCCGGCGACCTCGGCGGCGAGCCGGCTGCTGGAGCGGGCTCGGCAGGGACCGTGGGGCGAGCAGGACTCCGCCAAGGCAGCCGCCCCGGCCGCCTCCAGGGCCGCCGCCAGTGTCCCTCCCGGTGTCGCCGCGGGGATCGCCGCCGCCCGCACCGGCCTCGCCGACCTGGGCACCGCCTGGCACGAGGCGTCGGCAGCCGCCCGCGCCGCCCTCGCGGAACCCCACCTCGGCCCGGTAGCCGAGTGGTCGTCGATCGGCCCGTACCGCCTCCTGACCTCGCTCCCCCCGGAGACGGTCCAGGACCCCGCCGTACGCACCCTCCTCTCCCCCGCCCACCGCGAGCTGGCCCGCACCGCCGAGGTGTACCTGGACTGCGCGGGGCAGGCCGGCCGCACGGCGGCGGAACTGGGCATCCACCGGCAGACGCTCTACTACCGGCTCTCGCGGGTGGAGCAGCTGACGGGCCTGGACCTCGACGACGGGGAGGACCGGCTGTTGCTGCACATGGCGTTGAAGGGGGCGCGGCTGTAGCGGGGCGCGGCTGTAGCGGGCGCCGCCGCTGGTCCGACATCCGGGACGCAGTTGATGAAAACGATTGTCATCGTGCTACGGTCACCTCGCTCCCTTGACCACCCCTTTGCCCGGAGGGCCCTGTGCGCCTGCCCGCCCGCCGTCTGCTGCCCGCCACCGCCGTCGCGGCCGTCTCCGCCCTGCTCACCGGCTGTTTCGCCGGCGCGGAGTCGGCCACGGAGGGCGAAGCGGGCGGCAAACGAATACGTGTCGCGATGATGCAGCCCCCGCGCTCGGGGCTCTCCCCGCTGTCCGACGACGCGTTCAAGCTGTCCCGCTGGTCGACGGCCGAGACGCTGGTGCGGCTGGACGAGGACGGCGACGCCGAGCCCGCGCTGGCCACCAAGTGGACTCAGTCGGGCAGGAGTTGGACCTTCACCCTCAGAGAGGGCGTCACCTTCCACGACGGCACGGACCTGACCGCCGAGACCGTCGTCCGCTCGCTCGGCGAGGCCGCCGACGCCTCCCCCAAGCCGCGCATCCTGGACGGCGTGGACCTGACGGCGAAGGCCCGGGGCGAACACACGGTCGTCGTCACCACCGGCACCGAGGACCCCCTCGTCCCGCAGCGGCTCAGCTCCCCGCAGCTGTCGATCCTCGCGGCGAAGGCGTACACCGGGAAGACGGTGAACCCGGTCGGCGCCGGCACCGGCCCCTTCGAGCTGACCAGGGTCGACGGCACCTCCTCCGCCACCCTCGACCGCTACGACGGCTACTGGGGCGGCAAGGCCCAGGCCCCCGGAATCGACGTCAGGTTCGTGCCGGACGGGACCGCCCGCGCCGCCGCGCTGCGCAGCGGCGAGGCCGACATCGTCGAGGCGGTGCCCGTGTCGCAGGCCGCGCTGCTCGACGAGGACCTGATCACCGAGGTCCCGATGCCGCGCACCAACACGCTGTATCTGAACACCGAGAAGGGCGCCTTCAAGGACGCCTCGCTGCGCGCCGCCGCCCGCGAGGCGATCGACGCCGAGTCGATCGTGAAGGGTGTGTACGAGGGACGCGCCGACGTCGCCGAGGGACTGCTGGGGCCCGCCCTGCCCTGGGCGTCCGAACTGCGCGCCCCGGTGTCCCGCGCCAAGGCGGGCGCCCCGTCCGGGAAGACCATCACCATCGGCACCTTCACGGACCGCGCCGAACTGCCCGAGGTGGCGGCCACCCTGCAACAGCAGCTCCAGAAGGCCGGCTTCAAGGTCAGGCTCGACGTCCGTGAGTACGCCAACATCGAAAGCGACGCGCTGGCGGGCGAGTTCGACGCGTTCATCCTGTCCCGGGCCACCGTCCTCGACTCCGGTGACCCGGCCGCCTACCTCTACAGCGACTTCGCCTCCGACGGCTCCTTCAACATCTCCCAGCTCGCGAACTCCGGGGTGGACAGGGCCCTGACGAAGGCGGGCGGCACGCGCAGCGGTGAGGCCCGGCGCAAGGCGGTCATCCAGGCCGAGGCCGCCGTGCTCGCCACCGACGCCGCCGTGCCCATGCTGCACGAGCGGGTGATCCAGGGCGACGCCGCCTCGGTCGTCGGCGCCGCCCACGACCCCCGTGAGCGGGAGCTGGTCACGGCGGACACCCACCTCAAGTGAAGCGCCCCACGTTCCCCTCGGGCACGGCCGGGGCGACCCGGGCACTGTGCCTGCTCGCGGTCCTGACCACCGTGGGCCTGCTGCCCTGGCTCTCCGGCAGGGACCCCGCCCTCACGGTCCTGCGGGCCCGCTCCGCCGAGCAGGAGCCGACCGAGGAGGCGCTGGACGCCGTACGCCAGGATCTCGGACTCGACGCCGGTCCCCTCTCGCTGCTGGGGAAGTGGGCCTCGGACCTGGCGCGCGGGGACCTCGGCACGTCCTGGGTCTCCGGCACCGACGTCCTGCCCTCGGTCGCCTCCGGGCTCCAGGTGTCGCTGGCGCTGATGGGCGTGGCCTTCGGTGTGGCGGTGCTGCTGGCGTGCGCGCTGGTGGCGCCCGTGCTGGTCCGGGGGCGCGGGTCGGCGGGGGCCTGGGCCGCGATGCTGGCGGCCCTGCCCGAGTTCCTGCTGGCCACGGTCGCGCTGCTGGTGTGCGGGGTGTGGCTGGGATGGCTGCCGACGTCCGGCTGGCAGGGCCCGCTGTACATGGTCCTGCCCGCGCTCGCCCTCGGTGTCCCGGCGGGCGGTCTGCTCGGCCGGCTCGTCGCGGACGCGCTGCCGGCCGTGCTGGACGAGCGGTGGGTGGAGTTGTGGCGAGGGGCCGGAGTCAGCCGCGGGAGTGTCTCGGCGGCCGCGCTCAAGCGCGTACTGCCGCCGCTGGTACCGCAGTTCGGCATGGTCGCGGTGGGGCTGACGGGCGGCGCGGTGGCCGTGGAGACCGTGTTCGCCGTGCCCGGCATCGGCCGTACGGCGCTCGGCGCGGCCAAGTCCCAGGATCTGCCGCTGCTCCAGGGGGCCGTCCTGGCCCTGCTGCTGCTCGGTCTGGTCACCGGCGCGGCGGCGGCGCTGGTACGGCGTCGGCTGCTGGGCCCGGCCCTGCGGGACTCCGGGCTGTCCCTGCCGCCGGCCCGGCCGGTCCGCGCGCACCCGGTGATCCCGCTGGCCCTGTTCACGGTGCTGGCCGTGACGATCGGCTGGGGCCTGCTGCGCGACCCGTACGCCCTCGACACGACCGCGCGGCTGGCCGCGCCCTCCTGGTCGCACCCGCTCGGTACCGACGGTCTGGGCCGCGACGTACTCGCCCGGCTCGGACACGGCGCCGCCCCCACGGTCGGCACGGCGGCGGCCGTCTGCCTGCTGAGCCTGCTGGTCGCCCTGACACTCGGCTTCCTGCCCGGCGTCGCGGCCGGCGCGGCGGACATCGCCAACGCCCTGCCTCCGGTGATCGTCGGCATCCTGGTCGCCGCGGTGGCCGGGCCCGGCACCGGCGGGGCGGCCCTCGCGGTCGCGCTGATCTCCTGGCCGCCCCTGGCCGCACACGCGGCGGCCCTGGTGCAGGAGGTGCGCGCGTCCGCGTTCCTCACCGCCCAGCGGGCCATCGGCGCGTCGCCGTGGTGGATCCTCACCCGGCACGTGCTTCCGTCGGTGGCGGCGCCCGTGGCCCGGCACGCCCTGCTCCGGCTGCCCGGCATCGCCCTCGCCCTGGCCTCCCTCGGCTTCCTCGGCCTGGGCGCCCAGCCGCCCGCCCCGGAGTGGGGCCTGCTGCTCGACGAGTCCCGCGCCTACGTGGAACGCGCCCCGTGGGCGGCGCTCGCCCCGGCGGTGGCGCTGGCCCTGCTGGCCGGTCTCGCGGTGTCGGGCGCGGCGTACGCACAGGGCCGTCGGACCACTCGACGCGTCACGAAGAAGGAGGCCCTCGTTGCGGCCTGAGCCCCTGCTGTCGGTACGCGATCTGCGGATCGCCTTCGACGGCGTCGAGGCCGTGCGCGGCCTGTCCTTCGACGTCCGCCCGCGCGAAGTCCTCGCCGTGGTCGGCGAGTCGGGCGCGGGCAAGTCCCTCACGGCCCGGGCGCTGCTGGGGATGCTGCCGCCGGACGCGACGACGAGCGGGACCGTCCGGCTGCTCGGCGAGACCGACCTCGCGGCCCAGCGCGGCCGGCGCATCGCCCTGGTCCCGCAGGACGCGCTGTCCGCCCTCTCCCCCGTGCACACCGTGGGGGACCAACTCGCCGCCGCGGTGAGGTCCGTGACCCGTGTGTCGCGCAAGGAGGCCCGGGCCCGGGCGGTGGCCGCACTCGACCGCGTGGGCATCCCGGACGCCGCCCGCAAGGCGCGGGCGTATCCGCACGAGTACTCCGGCGGCATGCGGCAGCGGGCGGTCATCGCGATGGCTACCGTCAACGCACCCGACGTCCTGGTCGCCGACGAACCGACCACCGCCCTCGACGAGGAACGCCGGGAGCAGGTCCTGAGCGTCCTCGGCGAGCAGCGGGAGGCGGTCGGGGCGGCGCTCGTGCTGGTCACCCACGATCTGGAGGTGGTGGGCCGGCACGCCGACCGCGCGCTGGTCATGTACGCCGGACGACTGACCGAACTGGGCCCGGCCAAGGAGGTGTTGGGCCGCCCCCTGGCCCCCTACACGGCGGGCCTGCTGGCGTCCCTCCCCCGGTACGCCCCCGCCGGCCGCCGCCTGCCCACCCTTCCCGGCACCCCGCCCGCGCCGGGCGCGTTGCCCGAGGGCTGCGCCTTCGCCCCGCGCTGCCCGCTGGCCGCGGACGCCTGTCACCACGAGGAACCGGAGCCGCAGCGGCTGGACGAACGGCTCGTGGCCTGCCACCGCCAGGCCGAAATCCCCCACCCCGCGGTCGAGTTGTTCCGGGAGGAGCCGCATGCCGCTTCTTGACGTCCGCGATCTCGTCGTCCGATACGGCCCCCTCACGGCGGTGGATCACGTCTCCTTCACCCTGCGGGCCGGAGAGACCCTCGCCCTCAACGGCCCCTCCGGCTGCGGCAAGTCCTCCACCGCCTTGGCCGTGCTTGTGCTGCGCCGACCGGACGCCGGTGAAGTGCGCTTCGAGGGACGGGAGTTGACGACCCTTACGGAAGGCGAGCTCCGCCCCCTCCGTCCGCTTATGCAGCCCGTGTTCCAGGATCCGTACGGCTCCCTCAGCCCCCGCCACCGCATCCGTGACGCGGTGGCGGAACCGCTGAAGGTGCAGGGCCGCTGGAGCGCGGGGGCCGGCCCGGCGCGGGTGGCCGAACTCCTCGACCGGGTCGGTCTCGACCCGTCGTACGGGGACCGGTACCCGCACGAGCTCTCCGGCGGCCAGTGCCAGCGCGCCGGCATCGCCCGGGCGCTCGCCTCCGAGCCACGTCTGCTGGTCCTCGACGAACCGGTCTCGGCCCTCGACCCGTCCGTGCGGGCCGGCGTGCTGAACCTGCTGGCCGACCTGCGGGACGAGCTCGGCCTCGGCTACCTGTTCATCTGCCACGACCGGGCGGTCGTACGGCACTTCGCGGACCGGGTGCTGGAGATGCGGGCCGGGCGGATCAGCGCTTCGTAGCCGCGGCGATCACCTGGCGCAGACCCTCCGCGATCTGCTCCGCACCGGGCGCGGTCTTCGGGTCGAAGGTCCACTGCGCGATGAGGCCCGTCATCAGGGTCACGTACAACATGCCGACGGTGTCGGCGGTCTCGTCGGAGACGTCCTCCTCGCGGCCGCCCATGAGCAGCGGGATCAGGCCGCGCCCGGCCTCCCGCTGGGCGCGGGCCAGGTGGTCACGCACCTCGGGCAGCTGGTCGCCCATGGTGACGACCTCCATGCTGAGGTGCCAGAGGGAACCCGGCTGCCGCATGGTGCCGATGATGTTCGACCACACCTCCTGGAACCGTTCGAGGGAACCGGGCTCGGTGGCGCTCAGGCCGGCCTCGCCCCCCTCGAACGCGTCGCCCATCCCCTCGACCAGCGAGACGTACGCCTGGGCCAGCAGCGCGCCCTTCGAGCCGTAGTGATAGCCGATCGAGGCGAGGTTGGTCCCCGACTCCTTGACGATGTCGCGCGCCGTCGTCCGCGCGAAGCCCTTCTGCAGCAGGCAGCGCTTGGCGCCTTCGAGCAGATCCTCACGGTGTCCCATGCGGCCCACCCTACCGCCGCCCCATACAACCGTCCTAGACGCACGTATTACACAAGCGTTCTAGACAGACGTTTAATACGTGCGTACATTCCTCGGCATGACGACGAACCCGACGAGCACCGCCCCGCCCCCCGCCCGAGCCGGGCGCCGCGAATGGACCGCCCTCGGCGTGCTGATGCTCCCGCTGCTGCTGGTCTCGATGGATGTCTCCGTGCTCTACTTCGCCATCCCGGCGATCAGCGCGGACCTGGCCCCGAGCGGCACCCAACAGCTGTGGATCTTCGACATCTACGCGTTCGTGCTGGCCGGACTGCTGATGACGATGGGCTCGCTCGGCGACCGCGTCGGCCACCGCAGGCTCCTGCTGACCGGCGCCGCCGCCTTCGGCACCGCCTCACTGGTGGCGGCGTACGCGAACAGCGCCGAGACCCTGATCGCGGCCCGCGCGCTCCTCGGCATCGGCGGCGCCACGCTGATGCCGTCGACGATGGCCCTGCTGCGCACCATGTTCACCGACCCCGGCCAGCGCGCGAAGGCGATCGGCATGTGGTCCGGCGTGATGACGGCCGGGATCGCACTCGGCTCGGTGATGAGCGGTGTCCTGGTCGAGTTCTTCTGGTGGGGCTCGGTCTTCCTGGTCAACCTGCCCGCCATGGCCCTGCTGCTGGCCCTGGGCCCGGTGCTGCTCCCCGAGTCGAGGAACCCCGCCCCCGGCCGCTTCGACTGGCTGGGCGTCCCCCTGTCGATGGCCGCCGTGCTCCCCGTGATCTACGGCCTGAAGGAGATCCCCTCGGAGGGCTGGAACGTCCGCTACGTCGTCTCGATCACCGTCGGACTGCTCTTCGCGGCCTTGTTCGTGCGCCGCCAGCGCACCGTGGACTCGCCGATGATCGACCCCGCCCTGTTCCGCGGCCGCGGCTTCGCGCCGTCCGTCGCCCTGAACCTCGTCTCGGCGTTCGGGATCATGGGGTCGGCCTACTTCACCACGCAGTACCTGCAGTCGGTGCTCGACAAGAGCGCGCTGGAGGCGGCCCTGTGGGCGCTGCTGCCGTCGCTGCCGATCGGGGCCGCGGCGCCGGCCGCGACCGCCCTGGTCCTCAGGGGCGTCGACCGCGCGCACGTCGTCACCGCGGGCTTCGCGATCGCCGCGGGCGGCTTCGCGCTGCTCGCCCTCGCCGGTACGGACTCGATGGGGCTGGTGCTGACGTCCTGCGGTGTCCTCGCGGTCGGCGGCGTCACCGTGATGTCCCAGATCATGGACCTCGCGATGGGCAGCGCCCCGGTCGAACGGGCGGGCAGCGCGTCCTCACTGATGGAGACGGGCGCGGAGTTCGGCGGCGCGCTGGGCATGGCGCTGCTCGGGTCGATCGGTACGGCGGTCTACCGCCACGAGATCCCGGCCTCGGCACCGGAGGCGGCCCACGAGACGCTGGGAGGAGCGCTGGCGGTCGCCGACCGGGTGCCCGGGCTGGCGGCCGCGGCCCGGGAGGCGTTCACCAGCGGGATGCAGGGAGCGGCGATCGCGGGGGCGGTGGTCCTGGCGGGGGCGGCGGCGGTTGCGGCGGTGACGCTGCGGGGGCTGCACGCGCACAGCAGGACGCCGGACGAGCCGAGTGATCTCAGCCCGTCCGGCGTCTGAAGCTCCTCCCGGGAGCGCGGCCCCCGGGTGGTGATGTCAGACGAGGTTCACGGCGCGAGCGGACGTCGCGCCGATCTCCTCGGCGACCTCGGTCAGCACTCCGGCCGGCACCGTGTCGTCCACGGTCAGCACGGCCAGCGCCTCGCCGCCGGCCACCGCACGCGACACCTGCATGCCGGCGATGTTGATGCCGGCCTCGCCGAAGACACGGCCCACGGTGCCCACGACACCCGGACGGTCCTCGTACTTGAGGACGACCATGTGGTCGGCGAGCGCGAGATCCACGTCGTACTCGCCGACGGCGACGATCTTCTGCAGGTGCTTCGGGCCGGCCAGCGTGCCGGACACCGACACCTCCTCGCCGTTGCCGAGCGTGCCGCGCACGGTCACGACGTTACGGTGGTCGGCCGACTCCGAGCTGGTCGTCAGCCGCACCTCGACACCGCGCTCCTGCGCGAACAGCGGGGCGTTGACGTACGACACCGTCTCGTCGACGACGTCCTCGAAGACACCCTTGAGGGCGCTGAGCTCCAGCACCTTCACGTCATGCTGGGTGATCTCGCCGTAGACCTCGACGTCGAGGCGGACCGCGACCTCACCGGCGAGCGCCGTGAAGATCCGGCCGAGGCGCTCGGCGAGCGGCAGACCCGGCTTGACGTCCTCGGCGATGACACCGCCCTGGACGTTCACCGCGTCCGGCACGAGCTCACCGGCGAGGGCGAGGCGCACCGAGCGGGCGACCGCGATACCGGCCTTCTCCTGCGCCTCGTCGGTGGACGCGCCGAGGTGCGGGGTGCACACGACCTGGTCCAGCTCGAACAGCGGCGAGTCGGTGCACGGCTCCTTCGCGTACACGTCCAGGCCGGCGCCGGCGACGCGGCCCTCCTTGAGCGCGGAGTACAGCGCCTCCTCGTCGACGATCCCGCCGCGCGCGGCGTTCACGATGCGCACCGACGGCTTGACCTTGTGCAGCGCCTCGTCGCCGATGAGACCGAGGGTCTCGGGGGTCTTCGGCAGGTGCACGGTGATGAAGTCGGCGACCTCGAGCAGCTCGTCGAGCGACAGCACCTTGACGCCCATCTGCGCGGCCCGCGCGGGCTGCACGTAGGGGTCGTAGGCGACGACCTTCATGCCGAAGGCCGACATGCGCTGGGCGACGAGCGCGCCGATGCGGCCGAGACCGACGACACCGAGGGTCTTCTCGGCGAGCTCCACACCCGTGTACTTGCTGCGCTTCCACTCGCCGTTCTTCAGGGCGGTGTTGGCCTGGGGGATGTGGCGCGCGGTCGCGACCAGCAGTCCGCAGGCCAGCTCGGCGGCGGTGACGATGTTAGAGGTGGGGGCGTTGACGACCATCACACCGGCCTTGGTGGCGGCGGAGACGTCGACGTTGTCCAGGCCGACGCCGGCTCGAGCGACGACCTTCAGCTTGTTGGCGGCGGCGATGGCCTCGGCGTCGACCTTGGTGGCCGAACGGACCAGGATGGCGTCGACCTCGGCGATGGCGGGGAGCAGTTCGGCGCGGTCGGCGCCGTTGCAGTGCCGGATCTCGAAGTCCGGCCCGAGCGCGTCGACGGTGGCGGGCGACAGCTCTTCAGCGATGAGTACGACTGGTTTCGAGCTCACGTGAGTCCTCACATGTCCAATGCGGACGGCCGTCCCGACGGCCGCATGCGGTGGAGGGTTGCTAGCCGCGTGGAAGACGCACGACGCTGTGGGCCTGACGCGTATGTAGTACGGCAGTGTAGTGGCGCGGCTGAGGTCGTCTTACGCCTCGGCGGAAGGATCACCCGTCCGTGGCCGGACAGGTGGGACGACACCCGGCGGGGGCGGGCGTCACCCGGTGCGCCGAAGGGGCCGGAACGGATGCTCCGGCCCCTTCGGGCTGAGGGCCTACGCCTCGTCGTCGTTGACCCACGACATGAGCTTGCGCAGCTCCTTGCCGGTGGTCTCCAGGAGGTGGTTCTCGTCCTGGGTCTTGTACTCGTTGTACTTCTTCAGGCCGCCGTGGTACTCGGCCATCCACTCACGGGCGAAGGTGCCGTCCTGGATCTCGGCGAGGACCTTCTTCATCTCGGCCTTGGTGGCGTCGGTGATGATGCGCGGGCCGGTGACGTAGTCGCCCCACTCGGCGGTCTCGGAGACGGACCAGCGCATCTTCTCCAGGCCGCCCTCGTACATGAGGTCGACGATCAGCTTCAGCTCGTGGAGGCACTCGAAGTAGGCGATCTCCGGCTGGTAGCCCGCCTCCGTCAGCGTCTCGAAGCCGGCCTTGACCAGCGCGGCCGTACCACCGCAGAGGACGGCCTGCTCACCGAACAGGTCGGTCTCGGTCTCCTCGGTGAAGGTGGTCTTGATGACGCCGGCGCGGGTGCCGCCGATGCCCTTGGCGTACGACAGGGCCAGCGCGAAGGCGTTGCCGGTGGCGTCCTGCTCGACGGCCGCGATACACGGAACGCCGCGGCCCTCCTCGTACTGGCGACGGACGAGGTGGCCCGGGCCCTTGGGGGCGACCATGCAGACGTCGATGCCGGCCGGGGGCTTGATGAAGTCGAAGCGGATGTTCAGACCGTGGCCGAAGAAGAGGGCGTCGCCCTCCTTGAGGTTGTCCTTGATGGACTCCTCGTAGACCTGGGCCTGGATCGGGTCCGGGACGAGGATCATGATGACGTCGGCCTCGGTGGCGGCCTCGGCCGGGGTCACCACGCGCAGCCCCTGCTCCTCGGCCTTCGCCTTGGACTTGGAGCCCTCGTGCAGACCGACACGCACGTCGACACCCGAGTCACGGAGCGACAGCGCGTGGGCGTGGCCCTGGCTGCCGTAACCGATGACCGCGACCTTGCGGCCCTGGATGATGGACAGGTCGGCGTCGGCGTCGTAGAACAGCTCGGCCACTTTGGGTTCTCTCCTTGTGTGCAGGTGTTGCGTTCCACCGTATGACGGCGGGCGGAAGTGAAGTTTCGGGGTCTCGGTATACGGGCGGTCGGTGGTCGCCGACCGCCCGGACACGTCGTTATGCCGACCGGTCGAGGGCGCGCAGCGACCGGTCCGTGATCGAACGCGACCCGCGTCCGATCGCGATGGTGCCCGACTGGACGAGTTCCTTGATGCCGAACGGCTCCAGCATCTTGAGCATCGCGGACAGCTTGTCACTGCTGCCGGTCGCCTCGATGGTGACGGCCTCGGGGGAGACGTCGACCGTCTTGGCGCGGAACAGCTGGACGATCTCGACGATCTGGGAGCGCGTCTCGTTGTCGGCGCGCACCTTCACCAGAACGAGTTCACGCTGGACGGCGGAGCCCGGCTCCAGCTCGACGATCTTCAGCACGTTGACGAGCTTGTTGAGCTGCTTGGTGACCTGCTCGAGCGGCAGTTCCTCGATCACGTTCACCACGATGGTGATACGGGAGATCTCCGGGTGCTCGGTGACGCCCACGGCGAGCGAGTCGATGTTGAAGCCTCGGCGGGAGAACAGGGCGGCGATCCGGGCGAGGATGCCGGGCGTGTTCTCCACCAGGACGGAGAGCGTGTGCTTGGACATGTCTCTTGGGTCTCTCTCGCTCAGTCGTCTTCGTTGTCGCCGAAGTCGGGGCGGACGTCCCGGGCGGCCATGATCTCGTCGTTGGAGGTGCCGGCGGCGACCATCGGCCACACCATCGCGTCCTCGTGGACGATGAAGTCGATGACGACCGGGCGGTCGTTGATCGAGTTCGCCTCCTCGATGACCTTGTCGAGGTCGTCCGGCGACTCGCAGCGGATCGCGTAGCAGCCCATGGCCTCCGACAGCTTCACGAAGTCGGGGACGCGGGTGCCGGCGCCCGGCTGCTTGCCGGAGCCGCTGACCGACCCGGCGGGGCCCGAGTGCAGCACCGTGTTGGAGTAGCGCTGGTTGTAGAAGAGGGTCTGCCACTGGCGGACCATCCCGAGGGCGCCGTTGTTGATGATCGCGACCTTGATCGGGATGTTGTTCAGGGCGCAGGTGGTGAGCTCCTGGTTGGTCATCTGGAAGCAGCCGTCACCGTCGATCGCCCAGACCGTCGTGTCCGGCGCACCGGCCTTGGCGCCCATCGCGGCCGGGACCGCGTAGCCCATCGTGCCCGCGCCACCGGAGTTCAGCCAGGTCGCCGGCTTCTCGTACTGGACGTAGTGCGCGGCCCACATCTGGTGCTGGCCCACGCCCGCGGCGAAGATCGTGCCCTCGGGAGCGAGCTGCCCGATGCGCTCGATGACCTGCTGCGGCGACAGGGACCCGTCCTCGGGCTGGTCGTAGCCCAGCGGGTACTTCTCGCGCCACCGGCTGAGGTCCTTCCACCAGGCGCTGTAGTCGCCCCGGTGGCCCTCGCTGTGCTCGCGCTGGACGGCCTGGACCAGGTCGGCGATGACCTCGCGGGCGTCACCGACGATCGGCACGTCGGCGGCGCGGTTCTTGCCGATCTCCGCCGGGTCGATGTCGGCGTGGACGATCTTGGCGTACGGGGCGAAGCTGTCCAGCTTGCCGGTGACGCGGTCGTCGAAGCGGGCTCCGAGGGCGACGATCAGGTCGGCCTTCTGCAGCGCGGTGACGGCGGTGACCGCACCGTGCATGCCCGGCATTCCCACGTGCAGCGGGTGGCTGTCGGGGAATGCGCCGAGCGCCATCAGTGTGGTGGTGACGGGCGCTCCGGTGAGTTCTGCGAGGACCTTGAGCTCGGCGGTCGCCTGGGCCTTGAGGACGCCACCGCCGACGTACAGGACGGGCCGCTTGGCGGCGGTGATCAGCTTGGCGGCCTCGCGGATCTGCTTGGCGTGCGGCTTGGTCACCGGCCGGTAGCCGGGCAGGTCCATGACCGGCGGCCAGGAGAAGGTCGTCTTCGCCTGGAGGGCGTCCTTGGCGATGTCGACCAGGACCGGGCCCGGGCGGCCGGTGGCGGCGATGTGGAAGGCCTGGGCGATCACCCGCGGGATGTCCTCGGCCTTGGTGACCAGGAAGTTGTGCTTGGTGATCGGCATGGTGATGCCGACGATGTCCGCTTCCTGGAAGGCGTCCGTACCGATCGCCTTGGAGGCCACCTGGCCGGTGATCGCCACGAGCGGCACCGAGTCCATGTGGGCGTCCGCGATCGGCGTGACCAGGTTGGTGGCACCCGGGCCGGAGGTCGCCATGCAGACGCCGACCCTGCCGGTGGCCTGCGCGTAACCGGTGGCCGCGTGGCCGGCGCCCTGCTCGTGGCGGACCAGGACGTGACGCACCCGGGTGGAGTCCATCAGGGGGTCGTACGCCGGGAGGATCGCACCGCCGGGAATGCCGAATACCGTGTCGGCCCCGACCTCCTCGAGAGAACGGATGAGGGACTGCGCACCCGTCACCTGCTCGGGCGCGGACTGGTGTCCTCCGGATCGGGGCCGCGGCTGCGGGTGATGGGCCCCGGTGGCCTGCTCGGTCATCGGCATTCTCTTCTCGATGCTGAGGGTTTTTGCGAAGTTTGTGCGGTATACGGCATTTGTACGGCAGGTACCTGTGCAACAAAAAACCCCTCGTGCCGGGAGGCAAGCGAGGGGAGCGCGCCGGGTGCGGTCGCTGGGAGTTCCGGGTCCGTCCGGACCTCACCAGCGTCAGCCGACGCGCTTTCCAAGTACGAGAATTCGGGTGCGCATGGCATTGACCCTCCCCCCGGCGCGCACCCACTGTCAAGTGGGTGGGACGGGAGTCTCATTATGTGAGCGCAGGGTAGTGGCGCCACCGAGAACCGCGGGCACACCACTGGTGTACACCCCCGCACCGCCACCCGCGAACGCGGGCTCCGCCGGTCCGTGCGGCACCGGATAGTGGCCGGATCCGAGCGCTCTGCGCAGCCGGTACTCGTCCAGCGGACCGGAGAACGCCATGCCCTGGCCGTGCGTGCACCCCATCGCGCGCAGCGCCAGGACCTGTTCCGGGAGATCCACGCCGTCGGCGACGGACTGCAGTCCCAGGTCCCCGGCGATCCGCAGCAGCCCGCTGGTGATCTTGTGCAGCCGGGCGGACTCGACGACTCCCTCGACGAGACTGCGGTCGAGCTTCAGCACGTCGACGGGGAGCCTGCGCAGGGCCGTGATGGCCGCGTAGCCGCTCCCGAAGCCGTCGAGGGCGATCCGGACGCCGAGTCTGCGCAGGGCGCTCAGGCGGCGTTCCAGCTCGTCCAGCGGGACCCGGGGGTCGGCGTCGGAGAGTTCGACCACCAGCGACCCGGACGGCAGCCCGTGCCGGGTCAGCAGGGCCTCGACCGAGCCGAGCGGCATCGAACGGTCCAGCAGCCGACGCGCGCCCAGCCGGACCACCACCGGCACGGCCACCCCGGCCGCGGCCCGCTCGGCGGCCTGTTCGACGGCTTCTTCCAGGACCCAGCGCCCCAGCTCCGCGGTCTTGTCGCTGTCCTCGGCCACCCGCAGGAACTCGGCGGGTGTGAACAGCACGCCCTGCGAGGAGCGCCAGCGCGCCTGCGCGGCGACCGACGCGATCCGGCCGTCCTCCAGACACACCACGGGCTGGTGCAGCAGGGTGAACTCGCCGTCGTGCAGTGCGGCCCGCAGCCGCGTTGCCAGCTCAGCCTTGCGTACGACGTCCTGCTGCATCTGGGGGGCGTACAGCTCGACCCGGCCCTTGCCGCCCGCCTTGGCGCGGTACATGGCGAGGTCGGCGTTGCGCAGGATCTCGCCCGCGCCGAGGCCCGGCTCGGCGAAGGCGACGCCGATGGAGGCGGCGACCCGGACGTCGTTGCCGTCGATGAGGTAGGGCTGGGAGAGGGTGATTCTCAGCCGGTCGGCGAGATCCAGGATGTGGCCTTCCCTGGCGGTGCGGTCGCGGCTGCCGTCGCCGACGATCAGCGCGGCGAACTCGTCGCCGCCCAGCCGGGAGGCGGTGTCCCCGTGCCGGACGGAGTCCTGGAGTCTGCGGGCGGCCTGGACGAGCAGCTCGTCCCCGGCCTGGTGCCCGATCGTGTCGTTGACCGCCTTGAAGCCGTCCAGGTCGATGAAGAGGACCGCGGTGCCGCGGTCGGAGGAGCGGCGCCCGGACAGGGCCTGCTGGACGCGCTGGGTGAACAGCGCGCGGTTGGGCAGGTCGGTGAGCGGGTCGTGCTCGGCGTTGTGCTGGAGCTGCGCCTGCAGGCGCACTCGTTCGGTCACGTCCCGGCTGTTGAAGATGAGGCCGCCATGGTGCCGGTTGACGGTGGACTCGACGTTGAGCCAGCCGCCGTCGCCGGAGCGGAAACGGCACTCGATACGGGTGGTGGGTTCCTCCAGGGGGCTGGCGGCGAGGAAGCGGCGCACCTCGTGCACCACGCAGCCCAGGTCCTCCGGATGGATGAGGCCGGCCAGTTCGGTTCCCACGAGCTCCTCCGCGGGACGTCCGTAGACGCCCGCGGCGGCCGGGGAGACGTACCGGAGGATGCCGTTGGGTGCGGCGATCATGATGACGTCGCTGGAGCCCTGCACCAGGGAGCGGAAGTGGTTCTCCTTCTGCGCCAGCTCCTGGGTGAGGGTGATGTTGTCGAGCAGCATGATGCCCTGGCGCATCACCAGGGCGAGCACCACGGTGCCGCCGGTCAGGAGGACCACGCGGTCGACGCTGCGGCCGCTCAGGACGTTGTAGAGGATCCCGAGCGTGCAGACGGCGGCGGCGAGATAGGGCGTGAGCGCGGCCAGGGAGCCGGCGATGGGCCGGGACGCCGGGTACCGGCTGCGATCACCCCCCTGTGCGGGCGGGTGCGGGTGGGGGTGCGGGCCGGTTCGCTGTCCCGGCAGGTGTTCGTGCACCACGCGCGTGTGCCCGTCGGCCCGGCGCCGGGCCGGGTGCTGCCGCGGGGCGTCGGGCCGGCCCTGGCGCGGAGCGGCCCAGGGGGCGTACGCGAGCAGCAGCGAGCCGGCGAACCAGCCCGCGTCGAGCAGCTGCCCAGAGCGGTAGGTGTGGTGCAGCAGCGGTGAGGTGAACAGGGCGTCGCACATCACGGTCAGGGCGAGTGCGCCGATCGCGGTGTTGACCGCCGTACGGTTGCCCGCCGAGCGCCGGAAGTGCAGCGCGAGCACCATGCTGACCAGGGCGATGTCGAGGAGCGGGTAGGCGAGCGACAGCGCGGTGTGCGCGACGCTCGACCCCTCGGACTTCGCCGCCTGCGCGAGGGCGAGGCTCCAGGAGAGGGTGAGCAGCGAGCCGCCGATCAGCCACGCGTCCAGGCCGAGACAGACCCACCCCGCCTTGGTGACCGGTCGCTTGGCGAGAACCAGCAGGCCCACGATGGCGGGCGGCGCGAAGCACAGGAAGAACAGGTCGGCGTAGCTGGGGCTGGGCACGGGCCGCCCCAGGACCACCTCGTACCACCCCCAGATCAGGTTGCCGAGGGACGCCATCGCCGAGGAGAGGGCGAACAGCATCCAGGCGGGTCGAAAGCGGATACGGCGCCTACGGGCGTAGAGGAAGCAGGACACCGCTGCGGCGCCGGCCGCGGCGCTCAGCCCGAAGTCACCCATGATCAGTGCGACTTGGCGTGAGCCCCAGCCGGCCGCGGAACCGACGGCGTATCCCGCGCAGACCAGGGCCAGGACGAGTTGGCGGACCAGGCCGGACCCACCACCGAAGGCCGGAGGGCGGGGCGGCGTCGCCCTCGGGACGGGGTGTGCGCGCGGGGCCCCGTCGAGCGTGGTCGTGGAAGGCGGGGGCGAACTCACCGGGCCCTCCCGGTCCGCGCCGCTTGGGGGTCCCTGGGGTCCCGGTGCGCTGGGTGCGCATGCCTCCTGCGGCTGCTGTGCCTGCGGTGTGGATGACTGTGCTGCTGGTGGCTGTGCCGGTGATGGCCCTGCCGGCCGCCGTGCTGTCCGTGGTGACTGCAATGGCCGGCGTGGTGACCGCGTCTGCGCGCGGCCGTGTGCCAGGGTCGCCGTCGGCGGCTCCGCCGCGTCGGATCGTTCGTCCATAGGCCGTGCATCGCCCGTCGCCCCCCTCACAGTCTGAAATGTCCATCCCCGGCGCCGAATGTGCGCGGCGCAGCCCCTGTCGGGACGATACACCAGTCTCGTCACTCAGGGACATAGTTCCTCTACGCTCCGTGACGACCAGCGGCGATGTGAGCACGGACCGCGTCCGGGAGGTTGCGGAGGGTGCCGGAAACGGGTTTTCGCGCCTGTCGCGCCCGTCGTGCGGAGCGTGCGCGCGGCGCTCATCTCGCGGGCGTCACGCGCCCGTTGGGCCCGTCGTAAGGATCACGTTGCGCAGGGGCTCCCGGTTCACGAATCGGTTCAACTGGTCCACCAGCAGCCGCTTGGCACGGGGCAGGAACGCCGACGAGGGGCCCCCGACGTGCGGGCTGACGAGCACGCCCGGCGCGTGCCACAGGGGGTGCCCCGGGGGCAGCGGTTCGGGGTCGGTCACGTCGAGGGCCGCGGTGATCCGGCCGCTCTCCAGCTCGGCCAGCAGCGCCTTGGTGTCGACGACCGGGCCCCTGGCCACGTTGACCAGCAGCGCGCCCTCCTTCATACGGCCGAGGAAGTCGGAGTTCACCAGGTGGCGGGTTGCCTCGGTGAGGGGCGTGGCCAGGATCACGACGTCCGCCTCGGGGAGCAGGGCGGGCAGTTCGGTGAGCGGATGCACGGGCCCGCGCGCCGTGGTGCGCTCAGAGCGCGCGACGCGCGCCACCCGCGCGACCTCGAACGGAACGAGCCGGTCCTCGATGGCCGATCCGATCGAGCCGTATCCCACGATGAGCACGTTCTTGTCGGCGAGCGCCGGCCGGAACCCACCGCGCCACTCCCCCTTGTCCTGGGCCCGCACGAAGTCGGGAACGCCGCGCAGGGAGGCGAGGACCAGGGTGAGCGTGAGCTCGGCGGTGCTGGCCTCGTGCACCCCGCGCGCATTGCACAACCGCACGCCGGGACGCAGGTACCCGAGGCCCGGCTCGATGGAGTCGGTGCCGGCCGTCAGTGTCTGCACCACCTCCACGGAGCGCAGCCGGGGCAGCGGCCGCAGCCCGACCTCCAGGGGCTTCATGTAGGGGACGACGTAGTACACGCAGTCGGCCGGGTCCGCCGGGAAGTCCTCGCCCCCGTTCCAGAAGCGGTAGTTGAGGCTCTGGGGGAGACCCTCGATCTCTTCCGGCTGGATGGGCAGCCACACGTCAGCAGCAGTCATGGTCAGGAGGCTATGTCAGGGACGCGGCACGGCAGAGGTTAGGTTGGGGGGCCAGGAGAGGGAGGGTCACGAGCAGGTGGAGCGCAGGACGATCGGCGCGGCGGCGCTCGCGGTGGGAGCCGTCGGACTCGGGTGCATGCCGATGAGCTGGGCGTACAACGGATCCCGGCAGCGCGGCGACGAGTCGCTCCGGGCCGTGCACCGGGCGCTGGATCTGGGCTCGACTCTGCTGGACACGGCCGACATGTACGGCCCGTTCACCAACGAGCTGCTGCTGGGGCGGGTGCTCAAGGAGCGGCGCCAGGACGCGTTCGTGTCGACCAAGGTCGGCCTGCTGGTGGGCGAGCAGCACATCGTGGCCAACGGCCGTCCCGGTTATGTCCGGCGCGCCTGCGACGCGTCACTGCGGCGCCTGCAGACGGACGTCATCGATCTCTACCAGCTCCACCGGGCCGACCCCGAGGTGCCCGTGGAGGAGACCTGGGGCGCCATGGCGGAGCTCGTACAGGCCGGGAAGGTGCGGTCCTTGGGGCTGTGCGCGATGGGCGCGCGGGGCGGTCGCCGTTCCGGGGCGCGGTTGTACGACGCGACGATCCGGCAGTTGCAGCGGGTGCAGCAGGTCTTCCCGGTGAGCGCGGTGCAGGCCGAGCTGTCGGTGTGGTCGCCGGAGGCGACGGAGGCGCTGCTGCCGTGGTGCGAGGCGCGCGGCATCGGTTTCCTGGCGGCGATGCCCCTCGGCAACGGCTTCCTGACCGGCACGCTCACCCCCGGCCAGGGCTTCGAACCCGACGACGTGCGTGCCCGCCACCCTCGGTTCACCGCCGAGATGATGGCCGCCAACCAGCCGATCGTGGTCGGTCTGCGCCGCGTGGCCCGCCGGCACGGCGTGGACGTCACCCCGGCCCAGGTGGCCCTGGCGTGGGTGCTGGCGCAGGGGCGCCACGTGGTCCCGGTGCCCGGGACCAAGCAGGAGCGCTGGGTGACGGAGAACGCACGGGCGGCGGCCCTGCGCCCCACGGCACAGGATCTGGCGGAGGTGGCGGAGCTGCCGAGGGCGCAGGGATCCTGGGAGTAGAGGTCGTCGGTGGGCAGGCCCTCACGTATCGGGTTGCGGTGATCGGGAACCTGTGAGGCGCGAGCGGTGTATGAAAAGGAGAACCTGCCGCTGGACCGCCCCGTCGAAGGGACCATGATCGTGCAACGTCGAGCTGTGTCGGCCGTGTTGGCCGCGGCCGCGCTCGTACTGACAGCCGGATGTTCCTCCGACGACGGAGGGGGGTCGTCGGGGAGCGACAGCGCCGCACCGAGTACCACGGCGTCGGGGTCCGGGCCCACCGGGCAGGCCGCTGAGGATCCCCCTCCCGCCAAGGGTTCGGTGAAGGTGGTCCGCACGGTCGCCGAGGGTCTGAGCACCCCGTGGGGCCTGGCCCCGATCCCCGGCGGCGGCCTGCTGGTCTCCTCCCGCGACGAGGGCACCATCACCCGGGTCGACGAGAAGACGGGCAGGAAGACCGAGCTGGGCGAGGTGCCCGGGGTGTCCCCGGCCGGCGAGGGCGGCCTGCTGGGCATCGCCCTGTCCCCGGACTACGCCTCGGACCACATGGTCTACGCGTACTTCACCTCGGCCTCCGACAACCGCATCGTCCGCATGCTGTACGACGAGCGAAAGCCGTCGGGCCAGCAGCTGGGCGCCCCCGACACCGTCTTCAAGGGCATCCCCAAGGGAGTGATCCACAACGGCGGCCGGATCGCCTTCGGCCCCGACAGGATGCTGTACGCGGGCACGGGCGAGAGCGGTGACACCGGTCTGTCCCAGGACACCAAGTCCCTGGGCGGCAAGATCCTGCGCATGACCCCGGAGGGCGAGCCCGCCCCGGGCAACCCCTTCCCCGACTCCCCCGTGTACTCCTACGGCCACCGCAATGTGCAGGGCCTCGCCTGGGACGACAAACAGCGTCTGTTCGCCTCGGAGTTCGGCCAGAACACCTGGGACGAGCTGAACGCGATCAAGCCGGGCGACAACTACGGCTGGCCGGAGGCCGAGGGCGACTCCGACGACTCCGCGTACCGCAACCCCGTGGCCCAGTGGGGCACGGACGACGCCTCCCCCAGCGGGGCCGCCTACGCCGAGGGTTCCATCTGGATGGCGGGCCTCAAGGGCCAGCGCCTGTGGCGCATCCCCCTGAAGGGCACGGAGGCCTCGGCGGACCCGCAGGCCTTCCTGGAAGGCGAGTACGGCCGGCTGCGCACGGTCGTCGCGGCCGGCGGCGACAAGCTGTGGCTCGTGACCAGCAACACGGACGGGCGGGGTGACCCGAAGGAGGGCGACGACCGGATCCTGGAGATACAGGTCAGCTGACCGTCAGCCGCCGGAAGAGGAGGAGCCCTCCTCTTCCGGTCCGTCCGGCCCGTCCGGCCCAGTCGGCTCGTCCGGCAGGGGTGGCCGTACGACGACCTTCCCGGACGTGAGGTCTATGGGCCCGCGGCCGGGGTCGCCGTCGCCGACGTCCTCCCGGGTGAGCTCCAGCCGGTTCTGCTCGTCGCGGGTGTGCTTGCGACCGGGGGCGAACAGGTCCTCGAAGGCGTTGAACACGGGGTCTCCCTCGGCCGGTGTCTCTTACAGCGTATGCCTCAGGGTGCCGTCCGCACCGGGAGGGATTCGGACGGGAACAGCCCGAGCCGATGCGCGACCGCCGCCGCCTCACCTCGGCCCGAGACGTCCAGCTTGGCCAGGATGTTCGAGACATGGACGCTGGCTGTCTTCGGGGAGATGAAGAGTGCCTCGGCTATCTGGCGGTTGGTGCGGCCCGCGGAGACCAGTCTCAGGACGTCGCGTTCCCTGCCGGTGAGGCCGAGGGAGCCGGCCGGGTCGGCGGGGGCGGGCCGGTGCTCGGCGGGCCGCTTCAGGGGAAGGCGGGCGCGTTGGGCGAGGTGCGTGACGGCGTCGTCGAGGGGGCGGGCTCCGAGGTGGGAGGCGACGGCGTGGGCGAGACGGAGCAGCTCGGTGGCGCGGTCGCGGTCGTCGGCGCTCTCCCCCGCGAGCAGCAGTTCCTCGGCGAGGCGGTGACGGACGCGGGCGAGGTCGTAGGGGCGCTCCAGTGCCTCGAAGGCGGTGACGACCTCCGTCCAGGTGTCCGGGTCGGCGGCCTGCTCGGCTCGCAGCAGTTCGGCGCGGACCCAGCGTTCGTAGGCCTGCCAGACCGGGACGTGGGTGGCCAGCGGCTTGGCTGTGCGGCGGATGCGTTCGAGGATCCCGGACCGGCCGCGGTCGGCGGCGGGCAAATCGCGCGCGTCGGCCTCCGCGGCGGCAGCGGTGAGCAGCATCCGCCAGACATAGCGGTGGGTGCCGGGTGGGAAGCCGGCCTCGAGGGCGCGTTCGAGTTCGGCGCGGGCGTCCAGGAGGCGGCCCTCACCCGCGGCGATGCCGATCGCGATGCGGACGAGGGGCAGGTCGTGCTGGGGCGTGCGGTCATGGGTGCCGAAGTGCGCGCGGGCGGCGGCCAGATGGTCTGCGGCCGCGGTCAGGTCGCCGCGGTCGAGGGCGAGTTCGGCGCGCAGGGTGGCGTGGAAGCCGCGTGGTTTGGCGCTCTGGCCGACGCGTTCGGCCCTGGTACCCGCTTCGGCGGCGCGGTCCCAGTTGCCCAGGGTGTAGAGGGTCTCGGCGAAGTTGCCCCAGATCCAGGCCTCGGAGTCCAGCAGGCCGAACTTCCTGGTGTAGGCGATCCCCTCCTCCAGGAGCGGCACCGCTTCCTGGGAGCGGCCCACGGACTCGAGGGCGGAGGGCAGGTTCACATAGGCACGGCCGGCGATGGTGGTGATGCCGCACTCCACCGTCTGCCGTTTGACGTCGGCCATCTCGGCGAGCCCCCTCTCCACGTCACCGGCCTCGACCGTGAGACCGCCCAGGGTGAGACGGCCGTTCATCTCCGTCTCGCGCACGCCGAGCATGCGCGCGTACTCGACGGCGCGTTCGGCGGCCGTGAAGGCCTCGGGGCCTGGGGCATGCACCATGGACCAGTTGGCCACGTTGGCGAGGACCTCGGCGTGCACCTCTGAGGGCGGCAGGCCGCGGACGAGTTCCTGTGCGGTGGCCAGTTCGGCCCAGCCGTCGCCGCGGGCCTGCGACTGGACCAGGCGGGAGCGCTGGGTCCAGAACCAGGCGGCGCGCAGCGGGTCGTCCTCGTCCTCCAGCAGCCGCAGCGCCCGCTTGGTGATCTTCAGGGCGCGTTCCCGCTCCGAGCACAGCCGTCCGGCCACCGCGGCCTCGGCCATCAGGTCGAGGTAGCGCAGCGGGCTGGTGGCGGAGTCGCCGCCGCGGGCCGGGGAGGTCTCGGTGTAGTCGGCGGGGCGCAGTCCGGCGCGGACCTCCTCGGGGGCGGAGTCCCAGAGTTCCATCGCCCTCTCCAGAAGCCGCAGTTGTTCGGAGTAGGCGTGCCGGCGGCGGGCGGTGACCGAGGCGTCGAGGACCGCGGGCAGGGCCTTGGCGGCGTCGTGGGCGTGGTACCAGTAGCTGGCCAGGCGCATCACGCGTTCGCCGGCGGGGACGAGCGTGGGATCGGCTTCCAGGGCCTCGGCGTAGCGGCGGTTGAGGCGGGAGCGTTCGCCGGGCAGCAGGTCGTCGCCGACGGCCTCGCGGACCAGGGAGTGGCGGAAGCGGTAGCCGTCGCCGTCGGGGGCGGCGAGCAGGATGTTGGAGTTGACGGCCGCCCTGAGCGCCTCGATGAGGTCGTCCTCGGCGAGTCGGGCGACGGCGGCGAGCAGCCGGTACTCGACGGTGGAGCCGCCCTCGGCGACGATCCGGGCGACCCGCTGGGCGCTTTCCGGCAGGCCCTCGACGCGGACCAGGAGCAGGTCGCGGAGGGAGTCGGTGAGGCCGGCGCAGCAGTTCTCGGAGGTGGCGACGGCAAGTTCCTCGACGAAGAAGGCGTTGCCGTCGGAGCGTTCGAAGATGTCGTCGACCTGGGCCGGGTCGGGTTCCCTGGCGAGGATGCCGGCGATCTGGCAGCGGACCTCGGTCCGGTTGAAGCGGCCGAGTTCGATCCGGCGGACCGTGCGCAGCCGGTCGAGTTCGGCGAGCAGGGGCCGCAGCGGGTGGCGGCGGTGGATGTCGTCGGAGCGGTAGGTGGCGAGGACGACCAGACGGCCGGTGCGCAGGGTGCGGAAGAGGTAGGCGAGGAGATGGCGGGTGGAGGCGTCGGCCCAGTGCAGGTCCTCGAGGACGACGACGACCGCGCGGTCGGCGGCGACCCGCTCCAGGAGGCGGGCGGTCAGTTCGAAGAGGCGGGCCATGCCCTCCTCGTCGTGCCGGCCGGAGGCGGCCTCGCCGAGTTCGGGCAGCAGCCGGGCGAGCTCCTCCTCCTGGCCGGCGGCCGCGGCGGCCAGTTCGTCGGGCAGTTCGCGGCGCAGCGCGCGCAGGGCCGTGGAGAAGGGGGCGAAGGGCAGCCCGTCGGCGCCTATCTCGACGCAGCCGCCGAGCACGACGACGGCACCCCGGCGGCGGGCCGCGGTGGCGAACTCCTCGACAAGGCGGGTCTTGCCGACTCCGGCCTCGCCCCCGAGCAGTAACGCCTGCGGATCTCCCTCAGTGCCTGAAGCCTGGGATGGCCCCCCACCCGCGGCGCGGGCGAGCGCGTCGGACAGCGTGTCCAGCTCCTCGGTGCGACCGACGAACACCGGACTGACGGATTGGGTCTCCACGCGCCCGAGCATCGCACGCGAGTGCGAGGGCACGGCACCTGTTTTCGCGGGGAGACCCGTTCCCGTCCCGGCGCTCACGCCGTACGCGGGAAGCGGTGCCGGCGGGGGCGGCCGGTATGCGCCTCGCCGTCGGCGGCGCGTGCGGCCGCTTCACGGCGGGCGGCACGGCGGCTGAGGACGGCCTCGCGGGCCTGCCGCTCGTGCTCGGCCCGGCGTATCAGGTCGGCGGAACGGAACTGGGAGAGCTCGTACTCGTACATGGTGTGTCCCTTGGTGAGAGTCGGTTTCGCGTCGCCCTCGGCGATGTCTCAACCTTCGTCTCCCAGGAGGGTCCGCCACATCGGGAGAGTTCCGCATCTTCGGCGGTGGGCGGGGCCTTAGACGTGCGTGAGGGGCCTTAGGCGGGCCGTAAGGCGTTCACGGCGTACCTAAGACCCCTCGGGTCACGTGGTGTTTCAGCTGGTGGAGGGCAGCCCCATCAGGACGTCGGTGTACTTGAGGACGGCCAGGAGCAGGCCGATCACGCCGAGCGTGACACCGCCCCAGGCGACCGACTTGATCCACACGGGCTGCGGCCTGCCGGGCACCCCGAAGGCGGGCCGGGCGAGCACGACGACACCTACGATCAGCGCGGTCAACGCGAACAGACCGGCCCACACCGCGGTGGTCTGCCAGGCGTCGCCGTAGACCTCCTTGACCTGCGTGGCGACGCTCGCGCTGGACGAGGTCTGCAGCTGGCCGACGAGGGTCTCCCGCGCGGCACCGACGGTGCCGATCCACCCGCCGGTGAGCGAGACGAGGCCGAGCGCGGCGGAGACGACGGCGCCGGCGCCCTGTCCGACGCCGGTGGGTCCCTCGGCCTCGACCGGCACGAGGCCCTCGTCCAGGTCGTCGGCGTCGGTGCCGGAGCCGGCCTCGGCACCGGCCTCCGTGTCCGCCTCGGTCTTCGAGTCCGCCTCGGTCTTCGTCACACCGTCGGTCTTGGTGAGCTCGGTGGCGCCCGCCTTCTCCTCGTCGGTCGTGGCCTCGGCACCCGTCTTGGCGCCGGTCTCGTCAGCTGTCTTGGTTCCCATGTCCGGCACCGTACGGATCCTGTCTGAGAGGTTTCTTAACGTTGGCTGTGCGCGGTACGCGCGCGTGCTTCCCGCCACTCGGGCGCGAGGACGGACCACACCTCGAGGTCGTGCCGCACCCCACGATAGGGGTGGGTCTCCCGCTGCACGCCCTCCAGGGTCATCCCCAGCCGCCGGGCCACGTTCAGGCTGGGCGTGTTCCCCGAGGCGGCGATCCACTCGACGCGGTGGATGCCGCGCTGCTCGATCGCGAAGTCGATGAGCACCCGCATCGCCCGGGTGACCAGACCCCTTCCGGCGCCGGCGGGTTCCAGCCAGCAGCCGACCTCGCAGTTGCCGGTGTCGGCCCGGAAGTTCAGGAACAGCACACCGCCCACGAGCCGACCGTTCAGCCACAGTCCGTGCAGGGACCCGGTGTCGGCGGCGCGCATGTCGGCGTACCGCTGGAGCAGGGCACGGGCGGACTCCACGTCCGTCTCCTTGGAGCCGAAGGCGATGAACTGCCCGATGAACTCGCGTCCGCGGTCCAGATGCGCCAGGAACTCCTCGGCGTGCCACGGCTCCAAGGGACGCAGTTCCGCTCCGTCGTCACCCAGAGATATCGCGTACATCCTCTTCTTCCCGCCCCTTCGCCAGTACGTCCGCCGCTTCGGCGTCCGTCGCGGCGGCCAGCCTTTCATGGGCGGCGCGGGCCTCGGGCGGCTCGATGCTGATGCGGGGCATACGGCGGTCCAGCCAGCCTGGCAGCCACCAGTTGGCGCCGCCGAGCAGGTGCATCAGGGCCGGGACCAGCAGCGTGCGCAGCACGAAGGCGTCGAGGGCGACGGCGGCGGCGAGCGCGATGCCGAACATGGCGATCACACGGTCGCCGCTGAGGACGAAGGCGAGGAAGACGGAGATCATGATGACGGCGGCGGAGTTGATCACCCGGCTGGTCTCGGCGAGGCCGACGCGGACGGCCCGCCGGTTGTCGCCGGTCTCCAGCCACTCCTCGTACATCCGGCTGACCAGGAAGACCTGGTAGTCCATGGAGAGCCCGAAGAGCACCGACACCATGATCACGGGCAGGAAGGGCTCGATGGGGCCGGCCCGGCCCAGACCCAGCAGTTCGCTGCCCCAGCCCCACTGGAAGATCGCGACGACCACACCGAAGGCGGCGGCGACGGCTGCCACGTTCATCACGGCGGCCTTCAGCGGGATGCCGACGGACCGGAAGGCGAGCAGGAGCAGCAGACAGCCCAGCCCGATGACGACGCCGACGAAGACGGGCAGCTTGCCGACGATGACGTCGGCGAAGTCGTCGTAGCCGGCCGTCACCCCGCCGACCTGGACGTCGAGGGAGGTGCCGGTCTCGGCGCGCGGCAGCACCTCGGTGCGCAGCCGGTCGACGAGGTCGCTGGTGCGCTGGGACTGCGGCGACGACTCGGGGACGATCGTGAAGTACGCGGTGTGGCCACCCGTGTCGTACGTCACCGGGGTCACCGAGGCGACGCCCTCGGTGGTGCGGATCGTCGCGTCGAGGTTGTCGAGCGCGAGCCGGTCCTCGGCACCGTGGACCTGGGTGACGAGGGTGAGGGGGCCGTTCACGCCCGGCCCGAAGCCGTCGGCGAGGAGGTCGTAGGCCTGGCGTGTGGTGGCGGCCTGCTGGTTGTTGCCCTGGTCGGACGTGCCCAGGTGGAGGGAGAACGTGGGCAGGGCGAGGAGGGTGATGACGCCCAGGGCGAGAGCGCCGAGCAGCTTGGGATGGCGCTCCACGAACGCGGACCAGCGGGCGGCGAATCCGGTCGGCAGTTCGGGCTGGGGCCCGTGCTCGGTGAGGTGGCGGCGTTCTCGGCGGCTGAGGGCGCGCATGCCGATGAGGGAGAGCAGGGCGGGCAGCAGGGTCACGGAGGCCGCGACCGTCAGGACGACGGTCAGCGAGGCGGCTATCGCGACGCCGTTGAGGAAGCCGAGCCTGAGGATCAGCATGCCCAGCAGGGCGATGCACACCGTGGCACCCGCGAAGACGACCGCGCGCCCGGTGGTGGCGACGGCGTTGGCGACCGCCTCGGTGACCGTCAGGCCCCGCTTCAGGCCGCGCCGGTGTCTGGTGACGATGAACAGCGCGTAGTCGATGCCGACGCCCAGCCCGATCAGCATCCCGAGCATGGGTGCGAAGTCGGCGACGGTCATGACGTGGCCGAGCAGCACGATCCCGGCGTACGCGGTGCCGACGCTGACGAGTGCGGTGGCCAGCGGCAGCAGTGAGGCGGCGAGCGATCCGAAGGCGAGGAAGAGGACGACCCCGGCGACGGCGACGCCGACCACCTCGGCGAGGTGTCCGCCGGAGGACTCGGTGAGCGCTATCGCGCTGCCGCCCAGCTCCACCCGCAGGTCGTCGCCGCGGGCTTCCCCGGCGGTCCGTACGACGGCCTGCGCCTGGCCGCGGTCGACCTCCTCGGCCGGGTCGTCGAAGGTGACGGTCGCGTAGGCGGTGTGCCCGTCGGCGCTGATCCGGCCGGCGCCCTGCCCGTCGTAGGGCCCGGAGACGGCGGCGACGCCGGGCAGTGCCGCGATGCGGTCCAGGGTGCGGGTCATGGTCTGTTCCACGTCGGCGGAACGGACGGATCCGGAGTCCGTGTGCCAGACCACGGTGTCGCTGTCGCCGCCGAGGTCCGGAAAGCCGTCGCGCAGCAGTTCGGTGGCGCGGCCGGACTCGGTGCCCGGGACCTCGTAGTCGTTCGAGTAGGCGGAACCCGTGACGGCGGCGGCCGTGGTCACTCCGCCGAGGGCGACGAGCCACAGGATGACGACGACGAGGCGTCGTTGGACACACCAGCGTGCGAGGGCTGCCACGAACGAGCTCCCGGGGGCTATATGTGGATCTTTGGCCGGGAACAGTCGTCCATGTCACGTCATGATGTGAACGGCCCGCAAAGAACGCATGAGCAATGCAAGAGCCACTCTTGCAGGAGGAAATGATCGTTTACGCAGTTCGTGGGCTTATTCACAGGAGTGGGAGGTAGATCACAGGACAGTAACGGGTGCTCTGTCACCTCAGTCGAACTGATCGCCCAGCGCCATCACCATCACGCCGAAGACCAGCAGCCACAGGGCCCGCCTGGTACGCCCCCGGGACCCGAGGACCGACGCCAGCGCGCACACGACCGCGCCGCACGCGTAGGCGGCGGGCACGAGCGCGGGCGCCGAAGAGGTCAGGCGGAGCGTCGACGCGGCCACGCCGGCGAGCGCCAGCACCGCCCCGGTCGTGGCCGCGGTCCACCGGGCCCGCCGCGCCTCCTGGGCCGGATCTCCGACGTCGTGCATCTCGGAATCACCGCGTCCGCTCATGGCGGGCGAGCGTAGCGCGTCGCCCTGAGAAACCCGGGTGCGGGACGGCGGCGCGGCTGCTAGCGTCCCCGCGTCCGTCGTTCCCGGCACATCGCCGTCGACCGAAGCAGGTGCATTGTTTGAAGGTCCGACCGAGCTCCTACGCATCTCTTTCCCCTACGAAGGACTCAAGGAGCCCGTTCACCGATGTCCGACATCACATCGAGGACCACGAACGACGACCTCGCTAGTCGTCTGACCCACCCCCGCTGGTCGCGCAGCAACCGCTACGACGCCCGCTGGACCATCGAGAACCAGATGGGCCCGCACGCGCTGTGGCTGCTGGAGTGGCTGGCCCCCGCACTCGGCCTGGAGGACCTGCGCCCCGGCGCCCGTGTCCTCGACCTGGGCTGCGGCCGCGCCATGACGTCCGTGTTCCTCGCCAAGGAGTATGACGTCCACGTCACCGCCGCCGACCTGTGGGTGAAGGCCGACGAGAACGCCGTACGCGTCGCCGAGGCCGGCGTCGGCGACCGGGTGCTGCCCGTGTTCGCCGAGGCGCACGACCTGCCGTTCGGCGAGGGGAGCTTCGACGCGATCGTCTCCGTCGACGCCTACCAGTACTTCGGCACCGACGACCTGTACCTGCCCACGCTGACCCGGCTGTTGAAGCCGGGCGGGCGGATCGGTGTCGTGGTCCCCGCACTGCGCGAGGAGCCGGAGGGCAGCGAGCCTCCGGAGCACCTCAAGCCGTTCTGGGACCCCGGCTTCTGGGCCTTCCACACCCCCGGCTGGTGGCGCCGCCACTGGACCCGCAGCGGGGCCGTGGAGGTCGAGGCCGCCGACTGGCTGGAGGACGGCTGGAAGGACTGGCTGCTGTGGAGCGAGGTCTGCGCCGAGGAGAGTCCCTACCCGTGGATGGCCGACATGGCCCGTGAGTCGGTGGACCTGATCCACGCCGACGAAGGGCGCGCGCTGGGCTTCGCACGGGTGGTGGGCCACCGCCGGTAAGTGACACACCTGGGGGGATGCATCGCAACCGATGCATCCCCCCAGGGCCGGCGAAAAGAGCGTCCGGCAGGAGCCTCAGCCCTCGCTGACGCCCAGCTTCTCCAGGATCAGTTCCTTGACGCGGGCCGCGTCCGCCTGACCGCGCGTGGCCTTCATGACGGCGCCGACCAGCGCGCCCGCCGCGGCCACCTTGCCGCCACGGATCTTGTCCGCGACGCCCGGGTTGCCGGCGATGGCCTCCTCGACGGCGGTGGTGAGCGCGCCCTCGTCGGAGACGACCTTCAGACCGCGCTTGTCAACGACCTCGTCCGGGGTGCCTTCGCCCGCGAGAACGCCTTCGATGACCTGGCGGGCCAGCTTGTCGTTGAGCGACCCCTCGGCCACCAGGGACGTGACCCGGGCGACCTGCTGAGGCGTGATCGGCAGCTCGTCCAGCGACTTGCCCGACTCGTTGGCGCTGCGGGCCAGTTCGCCCATCCACCACTTGCGGGCGGACGCCGCGTCGGCACCGGCGTCGATCGTGGCGACGATCGGCTCCAGGGCGCCGGCGTTGAGGATCGCCTGCATGTCGAGGGCGGAGATGCCCCACTCGGCCACGAGCCGGTTGCGGCGGGCCAGCGGCAGCTCCGGCAGCCCGGCGCGGATCTCCTCGACCCACTCGCGCGTGGGGGCCACCGGAACGAGGTCCGGCTCCGGGAAGTACCGGTAGTCCTCGGCCTCCTCCTTCACGCGGCCCGAGGTCGTCGACCCCGTGTCCTCGTGGAAGTGCCGCGTCTCCTGGATGATCGTGCCGCCGCCGTTCAGCACGGCCGCGTGCCGCTGGATCTCGAAGCGGGCCGCACGCTCCACGGACCGCAACGAGTTGACGTTCTTCGTCTCGGAACGGGTGCCGAACTTCTCGCGGCCGTGCGGGCGCAGCGACAGGTTCACGTCGCAGCGCATCTGGCCCATCTCCATCCGGGCCTCGGAGACGCCGAGCGCCTTGATGACCTCGCGCAGCTCGCGCACGTAGGCCCGCGCGACCTCGGGAGCACGCTCCCCCGCACCCTCGATCGGCTTGGTGACGATCTCGATGAGCGGGATGCCGGCGCGGTTGTAGTCGAGCAGCGAGTGGGAGGCGCCGTGGATGCGGCCGGTCGCGCCGCCCACGTGGGTCGACTTGCCGGTGTCCTCCTCCATGTGGGCGCGCTCGATCTCCACACGGAAGGTCTCGCCGTCCTCCAGCTGCACGTCGAGGTAGCCGTTGAAGGCGATCGGCTCGTCGTACTGGGAGGTCTGGAAGTTCTTCGGCATGTCCGGATAGAAGTAGTTCTTCCGGGCGAAGCGGCACCACTCGGCGATCTCGCAGTTCAGCGCGAGACCGATCTTGATCGCGGACTCGACGCCGGTCGCGTTGACGACCGGGAGCGAGCCGGGCATGCCGAGGCAGGTCGGGCAGGTCTGCGAGTTGGGCTCGGCGCCCAGCTCGGTCGAACACCCGCAGAACATCTTGGTCTTGGTGCCGAGTTCGACATGGACCTCGAGGCCCATCACGGGGTCGTACGACGCCAGCGCGTCCTCGTACGACACCAGGTCGGTCGTGGTGGTCACGGTGTAACTTCCCTCTCAGCCCAGCAGGACGTCGTCGTCGCCCAGCCGCTTCAGCTCGCGGTAGAGGATGGCGAGGCCGGTGACGATGGCGACGGCGGACACGGTGGCGTCGATCAGGACCAGGGTGTCCTTGTCGGCGCGGGCCTTCTTGAGCCGCTTGGCGACACCGAACGCGCCGAACGCGGTCCCGGCGATGGACAGGTACGTACCGGACTTGGACTTCTTGAAGCCCTTGGCCTTGGTCAGTGCGCTCACAGCGACGGAGCCTCCTCGATCAGCGGGTGACCCCACCTTTCCACGAAGGCGGCCTCGACGGCGGCGCCGACCTTGTAAAGACGGTCGTCCTTCAGCGCCGGGGCGATGATCTGCAGCCCGACCGGGAGGTTGTCCTCCGGGGCGAGACCGCAGGGCAGCGACATGGCCGCGTTGCCCGCGAGGTTGGTCGGGATGGTGCACAGGTCGGCGAGGTACATCGCCATCGGGTCGTCGGCACGCTCGCCGATCGGGAAGGCGGTGGTCGGCGTGGTCGGCGAGACGATCACGTCGACCTGCTCGAAGGCCTTCTCGAAGTCGCGGGTGATGAGCGTACGGACCTTCTGGGCACTGCCGTAGTACGCGTCGTAGTAGCCGCTCGACAGGGCGTACGTGCCGAGCATGATGCGGCGCTTGACCTCGGGTCCGAAGCCCGCCTCGCGGGTGAGGGAGGTGACCTCCTCGGCCGAGTGGGTGCCGTCGTCGCCGGTCCGCAAGCCGTAGCGCAGGCCGTCGAAGCGGGCGAGGTTGGACGAACACTCGGACGGCGCGATCAGGTAGTACGCCGACAGGGCGAGGTCGAAGGACGGGCAGTCCAGCTCGACGATCTCGGCACCGAGCTCCTTGAGGAGGGCGACGGACTCGTCGAAGCGCTGGATGACGCCGGCCTGGTAGCCCTCGCCGCGGAACTGCTTGACGACGCCGACACGCATGCCCTCGACGCTGCCGTTGCGGGCGGCCTCGACGACCGGCGGGACCGGGGCGTCGATGGAGGTGGAGTCGAGCGGGTCGTGCCCGGCGATGACCTCGTGCAGGAGGGCCGCGTCCAGGACCGTACGGGCACAGGGGCCGCCCTGGTCGAGGGAGGACGAGAACGCCACCATGCCGTAACGGGAGACGGCCCCGTAGGTCGGCTTCACGCCGACCGTGCCGGTGACCGAGGCCGGCTGGCGGATGGAGCCGCCGGTGTCGGTGCCGATGGCGAGCGGGGCCTGGAAGGAGGCGAGCGCGGCCGAGGAGCCGCCGCCGGAGCCGCCGGGGATCTTGGTGAGGTCCCAGGGGTTGCCGGTCGGGCCGTAGGCGCTGTTCTCCGTCGAAGACCCCATGGCGAACTCGTCCATGTTGGTCTTGCCGAGGATGACCACGTCGGCGGCCTTCAGCCGCTTGGTGAGGGTCGCGTCGTACGGCGGGATCCAGCCCTCGAGGATCTTCGAACCGACGGTCGTCGGGACGCCCTCGGTGGTGAAGATGTCCTTGAGCGCGAGCGGGACGCCGGCGAGCGGGCCGAGCTTCTCGCCCTTCGCCCGCTTCTCGTCGACGGCCCTGGCCTGCGCGAGAGCGCCCTCGCGGTCGACGTAGAGGAAGGCGTGGACCTTCTCGTCGACGGCCTCGATACGGGCCAGGTGGGCCTCGGTGACCTCGACAGCGGTGAGCTCGCCGGAGGCGATCCTCGCGGCGGTCTCGGCGGCCGTGAGCTTGATGATGTTGACGTTGTCCGTCATGGCGGTTAGTCCTCCCCCAGGATCTGCGGCACCTTGAAACGCTGCTGCTCCTGGGCCGGGGCGCCGGAGAGCGCCTGCTCGGGGGTGAGCGACGGACGGACCTCGTCCGCCCGCATGACGTTCGTCAGCGGGAGCGGGTGCGAGGTCGGCGGTACGTCTTGGTCGGCGACCTCACTGACGCGTGCGACCGCGCCGATGATGTCGTCCAGCTGTCCCGCGAAGTGCTCGAGCTCTTCGGGCTTCAGCTCCAGACGCGCCAGCCGGGCGAGGTGGGCGACCTCCTCGCGCGTGATGCCAGGCATGCAGCGATCCTCTGGGGTGAGTGCGTGTGGTGTGGGGCCAATCCTATGGGGCCGCCGCCCGTGCCTGTTAAACGGTTTCCCGTTACTCGGCGGCCGGGAGCGCCGCCCGCGGCCGCTGCCAGCCGCGTGCGCCCCGTGCCCTGAGCCACGCCGTGGTCTCCTCGGGCGGCATCGCGGCCGCGACCAGCCAGCCCTGTACGGCGTCACAGCCCAGGTCCCGCAGCCGCTCCCAGGTCTCGTCGTCCTCGACACCCTCCGCCACGACGAGCAGGCCCAGCGAGTGGGCCAGGTCGATCGTGCAGCGGACGATCGCGGCGTCCTCGGTGTCGATGGCGAGCCGGGCCACGAACGAACGGTCGATCTTCAGCTCGCTGACGGGCAGCCGGCGCAGATGCACCAGCGAGGAGTAACCGGTGCCGAAGTCGTCCAGGGACATCTTCACGCCGTGGCCGGTGAGCCCGGCGAGGGTGTCGGCGGCGCGCTGCGGGTCCTCCAGCAGGACGTGCTCGGTTATCTCCAGCTGGAGCGCTCCCGCCGGGACGCCGTGGCGGGCCAGCCGGGCTGCGACGGAGCCGGCGAAACCGGGAGTGTGCACGTCACGCGGGGAGACGTTGACCGCCACCGGCACGAACAGCCCCTGGGAACGCCACCGGGCGACCTGGCCCAGCGCGGTGTCCAGGACGTACTCGGTGAGGTGGGGCATCAGGCCGGACGACTCGGCGATGGCGATGAACTCGTCCGGCGGGACCTTGCCGCGCTCGGGGTGCACCCAGCGGACCAGGGCCTCGAGCCCGGCCACCTGTCCGTCGAAGCGGACCTTGGGCTGGTAGTGCAGCTGGACCTCGTGCGCGTCCAGGGCCCGGCGCAGATCGCCGAGCAGGCCGAGGCGGTCCGGGGTGTTGGAGTCCCGCTTGGACTCGTAGACCTCGACGCCCGTGCGGTCCCGCTTCGCCTGGTACATCGCCACGTCCGCCCGGCGCAGCATGCCCTCGGCGTCCAGGGCGTGGTCGGGGAAGACGGCGACTCCGGCGCTGGCCTCCAGGACGAGGGTGAGGCCGTCGAGGTCGAGCGGGGAGCTGAGGGCGGCGACGAGGCCGCGGGCGACCCGGGTCGCGGAGGTGGTGGAGTCGGCGACCGGCAGTAAGACGGCGAACTCGTCGCCGCCGAGCCGGGCTGCCTCCGCCCCGCGGGGAAGCGCCAGCCGGAGCCGGTCGGCTATCTGGAGGAGCAGCCGGTCACCGGCGAGATGACCGAGGGTGTCGTTGACCGAGCGGAAGCGGTCGAGGTCGATGAGCATCAGGGCGGAGCGGGCGCCGATGCGCTCGGCGTCGTCCAGGGCCGTCCAGATGCGCTCCAGCAGCCACTGGCGGTTGGGGAGCCCGGTCAGGGGGTCGCGCAGCTGTTCCTCGGCCCGGGCCCGGGCTATCCAGAGGGTGGAGTCGAGGGCGATGAGGGGGATGGCGAACAACGGCAGCAGGATGGGCTTGGCGGTGGCGACCACGCAGACCAGGGGCGCGATGCCGAGCAGGGCGGCGGCGAGCAGGCCCTGTCTGACCAGGGCGGTGCGGGCGACGGTGGGCAGGCCGCCTGAGCGCGGGGCGTGCAGGTACCAGCCCAGGGTGCGGGTGACCGCGAGGTAGGCGACCGCGACCAGCACCACCTCGGGGGCGGTGTAGAGGGTCCAGGTGTCCGGGTTCCACGGATGCTCGACGGACGGCACCCGGCCGAACGCGCCCAGCAGGAGGGCCCCGGCGGCGATGCCGAGGATGTCGACCGCGCCGTGCAGGACGCCCTGGCGCCAGCGGTGGCGGCGGGCCACACCGACCAGCAGGACGACGGTGAGGCTGACCATTCCGGCGGGCACCCAGCCGTACAGCAGCAGGACGGCGAGGGTGAGGGCGGCGCCCGAGCCGGTGCCGCCCCACCAGCGGGCGCGGCCGAGCGCGACCAGGTGGCCGACGATGATGCCGGTCAGGACGGCCAGGGCCCAGCCGACCGTGCCGGACGGGAAGAGCGCGTGGCCGCCGGTGAAGGCCCGGTAGAAGCCGGCGCCGAGGACGAAGCCGGCCGCCGCGACGATCGCCGCGGGCAGGGCGGGCCAGGACAGGTGGCGTTCCAGCTCGGCGCTCCGCAGCCCGGACGAGTGGTCGTCGGTGAGCTGGGCACTCGTGTCGTCGGTCTGCGTGTAGGGTCCGGCCGGGTACTGTCCGCTGACGCGCCCCTCCGCGCCCGGACGCTCCTGCGGCCGTCCGCCACGCCGGCTCTCCCGCCATGCGCCGAGCATTCCGCGCAGGCGCAGGCGTGAGTCCGGGGCGGCGCTCTCGCTCGGTTCCATTCCCGTCCCTCTCACTGCCGGCGGTGCCCACGCCACGCGGCCCGATGCCCGACAAACCTCGACGGCGCCGCGTCGGAAAACCCTTCCCCGCGCTCTTCAAGGCTCTTCAAGAGCAAAGGGATGCCCCGACCGCAGCTGGGCACGGCAGGCGCACATCTCAACAGTAGGCCGCAGAAGGCTTCCACGGGCACCGGTCGGCGACGGTTGCCCGAATGCGCACCGGCCACCCGTATGCATCTGGTATGCGCCGATCGGGTGGCCTTCAACCGCTGCTCCTCGCTACTCCTGTGCCGGAAGCACGACTTCGGCGGCCGCTTCGGGGCCCTGTTCCAGCAGGACCGTGAAGCCGTCCTCGTTCAGAACGGGCACCTTGAGCTGCATCGCCTTGTCGTACTTCGATCCCGGATTGTCACCCACTACGACGAAAGACGTCTTTTTCGAAACAGAACCGGTCACTTTCGCGCCACGGATCTGCAACGCCTCCTTGGCGCCGTCACGGGTGAATCGCTCGAGAGTGCCGGTCACGACGACGGTGAGCCCTTCGAGGGGACGCGGGCCCTGGTCCTCACCCGAGCCCTCCTCCTCCATCCGGACGCCGGCGGCCTTCCACTTGCGGATGATCTCCTGATGCCACTCCTCGGAGAACCACTCTTTGAGTGATTTCGCGATGATCGGGCCGACCCCGTCGGTGGTCGCCAGCTCCTGCTCGGAGGCCTGCTCGATACGGTCGACGGAACGGAACTCGCGGGCCAGCGCCTCGGCGGCGACCGGACCCACGTGACGGATCGACAGGCCGGTGAGGACGCGCGCGAGCGGGCGCTCCTTCGCGGCCGCGATGTTCTCCAGCATGGCGAGCGCGTTCTTCTTCGGCTCACCCTGCTGGTTGGCGAAGACGGTGGCGACCTTCTCCTCACCGCTCTTCGGGTCACGCTTGGGCAGGCCGCTGTCCTGGTCGAGGACGTACGCCTTGATGGGCAGCAGCTGCTCGATGGTGAGGTCGAACAGGTCGCCCTCGTCGGCGAGCGGGGGCTCGGCGGGCTCCAGGGGCTGGGTGAGGGCGGCCGCGGCGACATAGCCGAAGTGCTCGATGTCCAGCGACTTGCGCCCGGCAAGGTAGAACAGGCGTTCGCGCAACTGGGCGCGGCAGCTGCGGGCGTTCGGACAGCGCAGGTCGATGTCGCCCTCCTTCATCGGCCTGAGGCCGGTACCGCACTCCGGGCACTCGCTCGGCATCACGAACTCGCGCTCGCTGCCGTCGCGCAGGTCGGCGACCGGCCCGAGGATCTCCGGGATGACGTCACCGGCCTTGCGCAGCACCACCGTGTCCCCGATGAGGACACCCTTGGCCCTGACGACGTCCTGGTTGTGCAGTGTGGCGAACTCGACCTCGGACCCCGCGACGGTGACCGGCTCGACCTGTGCGTACGGCGTGACCCGGCCCGTACGGCCCACGCCCACACGGATGTTGATGAGTTTGGTGTTCACCTCCTCGGGCGCGTACTTGTACGCGATCGCCCAGCGCGGGGCGCGCGAGGTGGAGCCCAGGCGGCCCTGCAGCGGAATCTCGTCGAGCTTGACGACCACGCCGTCGATCTCGTGCTCCACGGAGTGGCGGTTCTCGCCGTAGTACGCGACGAACTCCCGCACGCCGTCGAGGCCGTCGACCACCTTGTTGTGCCGGGAGGTGGGCAGGCCCCAGGTCTTGAGGAGGTCGTAGCCCTGGGACAGGCGGGTCATGCCGTCGAAGCCCTCCAGGGCGCCGATGCCGTGGACGACCATGTGAAGGGGGCGGGTGGCGGTGACGCGCGGGTCCTTCTGACGCAGCGAACCGGCCGCTGCGTTGCGCGGGTTGGCGAAGGGCTTGTCACCGGCCTCGACCAGCCGGGCGTTGAGCTCCTCGAACTTCTCCATCGGGAAGTAGACCTCGCCGCGGATCTCCACGAGGTCAGGGACGCGGTCGCCGGTCAGCCGGTCCGGGATCTCCGCGATCGTACGGACGTTGGGTGTGATGTCCTCGCCGGTGCGGCCGTCGCCGCGGGTCGCCGCGCGCGTGAGGCGGCCGTGCTCGTAGGTCAGGTTGACGGCCAGGCCGTCCACCTTGAGCTCGCACAGGAGGTGGTAGCCGGAGGCGCCGACGTCCTTGGCGACGCGCTCCGCCCAGGCGGCGAGCTCCTGGTCGCTGAAGGCGTTGTCGAGCGAGAGCATGCGGGAGCGGTGCCGGACCGCCGTGAACTCCGTCTCGTAGGCCCCCGCGACCTTCTGCGTCGGCGAGTCCGGGGTGCGCAGCTGCGGATACTCCTCCTCCAGCGCCTCCAGGGTGCGCAGGAGTTGGTCGAACTCCGCGTCGCTGACGACCGGAGCGTCCTTCACGTAGTACCGGAAGCGGTGCTCCTCGATCTGCTCAGCGAGCTTCGCGTGCTTCTCCCGTGCCTCCGCGGGCACCGTAGTCTCCGCTTGCTTGTCGCCGGCCACCGTGTTGTCCTCCCGTTACTCTGGGTTGTCCGCGAGGGATCTCGCCGCCCGGACGCAGTGCGCGAGGGCCTCGCGCGCATACGCGGGGGAAGCCCCCGCGAGTCCGCACGACGGCGTGAGGGTGACCGCGTCCGTGAGAAGCCCCGGATGCAGCCCCAGCCTGCGCCACAGCGTTCTGACACCCATGACGCTACCGGCAGGGTCTGACAATCGGGTGTCCGTGCCCGGCACGACACCGGCGAACAGCCGGGTGCCGCTCTCCACCGCCTCACCGATCACGTCGTCGTCACGCTCGGTGAGGAGCGAGAAGTCGAAGGAGACAGCCGCCGCGCCCGCCCGGCGCAGCAGGGCGAACGGGACGTCCGGTGCGCACGAGTGGACCACGACCGGGCCGCCGGCGTGAACCCCGACGACGTCCCTCAGGGTGGCCTCGACGACCTGCCGGTCGGGGGCGCGGTGGGTCCGGTAGCCGCTCGCGGTCCTCACCTGCCCGCGGAGCACGGCGACGAGGGAGGGCTCGTCGAGCTGGAGGACGAGTTGGGCGCCGGGGATTCGGCGCTGTACCTCCGCGAGGTGCTGCCGCAGGCCCTCGGCCAGGGAGGCGGCGAGGTCGCGGCAGGCGCCGGGGTCGCCGAGGGCGGCCTCGCCGTTTCTCAGTTCGAGGGCGGCGGCGAGCGTCCACGGGCCCACGGCCTGCACCTTCAGCGCGCCCTCGTATCCCTGGGTGAACTCCTCCAGTGCGTCCAGGTCCTCGCCGAGCCAGGAGCGGGCCCGCTTCGTGTCCCGGCCCGGGCGGTCGCCGATCCGCCAACCGCTGGGCTCCACGCGCGCGTACAGCTCCACGAGCATTCCGGCGGTCCGGCCGATCATGTCGGCGCCGGGGCCGCGGGCGGGGAGTTCGGGCAGGAACGGGAAGGTCTCGAAGGAGCCGGTGGCGGTCCTGGCGGCTTCCCTGGCGTCGCCGCCGGGCAGCGAGCCGATGCCGGTGGCGGGGCCGAAGGTGGGGTTCGCGTTCACGTGGGGAAGCCTACGGAGGTCTGGGAGGGGCGGGGGCGCGGGTGCGGGCTTGGTGGTCTCGCCCCCGCCGCCCCTACCCGTCCCGTCCCCAGGGGCGGCGCCCCTTCGACCCCGCCGGGGGCTGCGCCCCCGAACCCCCGTCGGCCCTGAAGGGGCCTTGTCCTCAAACGCCGGACGGGCTGGGGGTGGCCGTACCGAGGCCTGGGGTGTGGCCGTACCAAGGCCTGGGGTGTGGCCGTACCAAGGCCTTGTCCTCAAACGCCGGACGAGCTGGGGGTGGCTTACATGTGGTTCAACGGCCCGGTCGCACCGTGAGGTCGTTGATCTCCGCGTCCTTCGGCAGGTCCAGCGCCGTGAGGATCGTCGTCGCCACCGACTCGGGATCGATCCAGCGGGACGGGTCGTAGGTCTTGCCCTCCTGCTGGTGGACCTTGGCCTGCATGGGGCTGGCGGTGCGGCCGGGGTATACGGAGGTGACGCGGACGCCGTTGGCGTGTTCCTCGTGCCGCAGGGAGTCCGCCAGGGCCTTCAGGCCGTGCTTCGACGCCGCGTAGGCCGACCAGTCTGCGTGGGCGTTGAGGCCGGCGCCGGAGTTCACGAAGACCACGTGGCCGTGGCCGGCGCGGAGCTGGGGCAGGAAGTGGCGGGTCAGCTCGGCGGGGGCGACGAGGTTGACGTTGAGCTGGTGGCGCCAGGTCTTGGGGGTCAGCTCGCCGACCGGACCGAGGTCGACGACGCCGGCGATGTGGAGCAGGGAGTCCACCCGGTCCGGGAGCGACTGGTGGGAGAACGCCCAGCTCAGCTTGTCGGGGTCCGCGAGGTCGCCCACGAGTGTCCGCGCGCCGGGGTACTCCGCCGCCAGTTCCTTCGCGCGCCCGGCGTCGCGCGCGTGCAGCACGAGATCGTCCCCGCGCGCGTGCAGCCGGCGGGTCACTGCCGCGCCGATGCCGGAGCCGGCTCCGGTGATCACATGAGTAGCCATGCCCGCCATGCTCGCATCACGCCGGTGTCACTCGACGCCCTGGCTCTCCTCCAGATACGCCAGCGCCCCCACCGGCTCCTCCGCGAAGAACACCAGGTCGGTCAGCGGGCGCGGCAGGAATCCCTCGTCCTCCATGCGGCGGAACTGCTCCTTGAGCCCGTCGTAGAAGCCCGCGGTGTTGAGGAGCACGACCGGTTTGTCGGTGTGACCGTGCTTCTTCAGCTCCAGGATCTCGGTCGCCTCGTCGAGGGTGCCGGTGCCGCCGACCATGACGACGACGGCGTCGGCGTTCTCCAGGAGGAGCCTCTTGCGCTCGGCCAGGTCCTTCGCCACGACCATCTCGTGGGCGCCCGCGCGTGCCTTGGCCGCCAGGAAGTCCACGGAGACCCCCAGCAGCCGGCCGCCCGCCTCCTGCGCCCCGTCGGCGACCACCTTCATCAGCCCGACGTCGGAACCGCCCCACACCAGCGTGTGTCCGCCCTTGCCGATCAGCCTGCCGAACTCCCGCGCGGGCCGGGTGTAGCGCTCGTCGAGGTCGGCGGCGGAGAGGAAGACGCAGATTCGCATGAAGCCACCGTACGCGGGAAGAACCGGCGGACCGCGGGCGCTGTTCCGGTATGGCCGAAGGACACAGGATCACCATCGAGCAGGGCACGCAGCGGGTACGGGTCGTGCGGGGCGACCAGGTGCTGGCGGAGACCGAACGGCCCCTCCTCCTGCGGGAGACGGGCTGTCCGGTGCGGTACTACATCCCTCCGGAGGACGTACGGCTCGACCTGCTGACGCCCTCCGGGACGCACACCTACTGCCCGTTCAAAGGCACCGCCTCCTACTGGTCGCTGCCGGACGCGGCCGACCTGGTCTGGGCGTACCCCGACCCGAAGCCGGACGTGGCCGGCATCAAGGACCACCTCTGCTTCTACGAGGTGGAAGTGCTGTAGCGGAACTGACGTGTCGTGACCGGTGAGTCCGGTGCGGTCCGGCAGTCTCCACAGGCATGGACAAGAAGACGACTTCGCGCGACGGCACCCCCCTCGCGTACCAGAGCAGCGGTGCGGGCCCCGCGGTCATCCTCGTCAGCGGTGCCATGTCGACGGGGGCCACGGTGGCACCGTTGGCCGGACACCTCGCCGACCGGTTCACCGTGGTCCCCTACGACCGCCGGGGCCGTGGCCACAGCGGCGACACCGCCCCGTACTCGGTGGACCGGGAGGTCGAGGACCTGGGGGCGCTGATCGAGGCCGTGGGCGGTCAGGCGTCGCTCTTCGGCGTCTCCTCGGGCGGCGCGCTGGCGCTGCACGCGGCGGCGAGCGGGCTGCCGGTGCGTCGGGTCGCCGTGTACGAGACGCCGTACGCCGTGGACGAGGACGGCGTGCGGCGGTGGGCCGAGTACACCGAGCGGCTGAACGGGGCGCTCGCGCAGCAGCGGCGCGGGGACGCGGTCGAGCTGTTCCTGCGGCTCACCGGCATGGCCGAGGAGATGATCCAGGGTGCTCGCCAGGCCCCCATGTGGGCCGGCATGGAGGGCGTCGCCCCGAGCCTCGCGTACGACGCCGCCGTGCTGGGCGACGGGCGGGTCCCGGGGTCCCTGCTGGCCTCGGTCACCGTCCCCGTCCTGGCGGTCGCCGGAGGCGCGAGCCCGGCGTGGATGCGTCAGGCCGCGCGGACGGTCGCCGAGGCGGCGCCTGAGGGCACGTACCGGGCGCTGGAGGGGCAGACCCACATGGTGGATCCGGTGGCCCTGGCGCCGGTGCTGGCGGAGTTCTTCGCCGAGTGACCCGCCGGGGTGGTCAGGCCACCCCGGCCGCCGCCCGCACCGTGGACGCGATCGTGGCCGAGCCCACCACGCGCGTGCCGTCGTACAGCACGATCGCCTGGCCGGGGGCCACGCCGCGGACCGGCTCCGTGAAGGTGACCTCCAGGGAGCCGTCGACGAGTTGGGCGGTGACCTCGGTCTCACCGCCGTGGGCGCGGAGCTGGGCGGTGTAGGTGCCGGGGCCGGTGGGGGCGGCGCCGCACCAGCGGGGCTTGATCGCCGTCAGGGCGTTCACGTCGAGGGCGTCGGCCGGGCCGACCGTGACCGTGTTGTTCACCGGGGAGATGTCGAGGACGTAGCGCGGCTTGCCGTCGGCGGCCGGGGTGCCGATGCGCAGGCCCTTGCGCTGGCCGATGGTGAAGCCGTACGCGCCCTCGTGGGTGCCGAGCCTGGTGCCCGACTCGTCGACGATGTCGCCCTCCGCCTTGCCCAGGCGGGCGGCGAGGAAGCCCTGCGTGTCGCCGTCGGCGATGAAGCAGATGTCGTGGGAGTCGGGCTTCTTGGCGACGGCCAGCCCACGGCGCTCGGCCTCGGCGCGGATCTCGTCCTTCGTCGTCACGGTGTCGCCGAGCGGGAACATCGCGTGGGCGAGCTGCCGGTCGTCCAGGACGCCGAGGACGTAGGACTGGTCCTTGGCCATGTCGGAGGCGCGGTGCAGTTCCCGCGAGCCGTCGGAGTTCACGGTGACCTGGGCGTAGTGGCCGGTGCAGACCGCGTCGAAGCCGAGGGCGAGCGCCTTGTCGAGCAGGGCGGCGAACTTGATCTTCTCGTTGCAGCGCAGGCAGGGGTTGGGGGTGCGGCCGGCCTCGTACTCGGCGACGAAGTCCTCGACGACGTCCTCCCGGAAGCGGTCGGCGAGGTCCCAGACGTAGAACGGGATGCCGATGACGTCCGCGGCGCGGCGGGCGTCGCGCGAGTCCTCGATGGTGCAACAGCCACGCGCGCCCGTGCGGAACGACTGCGGGTTCGCCGAGAGGGCGAGGTGGACGCCGGTCACGTCGTGCCCCGCCTCGGCCGCGCGGGCGGCGGCGACGGCGGAGTCGACGCCGCCCGACATGGCGGCGAGGACGCGAAGGGGACGGGTGGGCTGCGTGGTCTCAGTCATAACCCTTCAAGAGTAAGGGCGCTCGGGAACCGGAGCCCACGAGTATCCGTTCACGATCACATGGGGGCGAGACGAGCCAACGAGAAGGACGCCGACCGGCGGATCGGTCGGCGTGCCCTGCTGATCGGCGGGACCGCCGCGGCCGTGGGCACCGGGGTGCTGGCCCGCGACGAGCTGGCCCGCCTGTGGTGGCGCGCGCCGGGCGTGGAGAAGCCGCGCAAGGAGGGCGAGGTCGACTACACGGGCGCGCGCTGGGTGGCGGCGTCCGACGCGAACTGGCGGCGCGCGGACCGCCCCGACGACTACGGCGTGGACATGGTGATCATCCATGTCACCCAGGGCAGCTTCGACAGCGCGGTGAAGGTCTTCCAGGACCCGGGGCACGGCGCGGCCGCGCACTACATCGTCGGCAAGGACGGCACCGTCGCCCAGATGATCCGCGAGCTGGACGTGGCGTACCACGCGGGCAACCGCGACTACAACGAACGCAGTGTCGGCATCGAGCACGAGGGTTTCGTCGACCGGCCGCAGGACTTCACGGACGAGATGTACGAGGCCTCGGCGCTCCTCACCGCCCGGATATGCGCGCGCTACGACATCCCGGTCGACCGGGAGCACATCATCGGCCACGTGGAGGTGCCGGGCACGGACCACACCGACCCGGGCGAGCACTGGGACTGGGACCGGTACCTGAAGCTGGTACGGAAGGCGCGTACGGCGGTGGCGTGAGCGGCCCCGCGTCCGCGGCGTGACCCGAACGACAGGCCCTGCGACAGGCCTTACGTCAGTCCCGCCGCGCGGGCCCGCTCCACCGCCGGGCCGATCGCCTGGGCGACCGCCTCGACGTCGGCCTCGGTGGAGGTGTGGCCGAGGGAGAAGCGCAGGGTGCCGCGGGCCAGGTCGGGGTCGGTGCCGGTGGCCAGCAGGACGTGGCTGGGCTGGGCGACGCCCGCGGTGCAGGCGGAGCCGGTGGAGCACTCGATGCCCTGGGCGTCCAGGAGGAGGAGCAGGGAGTCGCCCTCGCAGCCCGGGAAGGTGAAGTGCGCGTTGGCCGGGAGGCGGCCTCCGGGGGCCGGGTCGCCGCCGAGGATCGCGTCGGGGACGGCCTTGCGGACCTCTTCGACCAGGCTGTCGCGCAGGGCGCCGATCTCCCGCTCGAACCACTCGCGCTGCTGGGCGGCGAGCCGGCCGGCGACCGCGAAGGACGCGATGGCGGGGACGTCGAGGGTGCCGGAGCGGACGTGCCGTTCCTGTCCGCCGCCGTGCAGGACGGGGACGGGGGTGTGCTCGCGGCCGAGCAGCAGGGCGCCGATGCCGTACGGTCCGCCGATCTTGTGGCCCGAGACGGTCATCGCGGCGAGGCCCGAGGCGGCGAAGTCGACGGGGACCTGACCGAATGCCTGGACGGCGTCGGCGTGCAGCGGGACGTCGAACTCGGCTGCGGTTTCGGCGAGTTCGCGGATCGGCAGGACCGTGCCGATCTCGTTGTTCGCCCACATGATCGTGGCCAGGGCGACGTCGCCGGGGTCGCGGGCGATGGCCTCGCGCAGTGCGTCGGGGTGGACCCGCCCGTACGCGTCGACCGGGAGGTACTCGATGGTGGCGCCCTCGTGTTCGCCGAGCCAGTGGACGGCGTCCAGGACGGCGTGGTGCTCGACGGGGCTGGCGAGGACCCGGGTGCGGGCCGGGTCGGCGGCGCGGCGGGACCAGTACAGGCCCTTGACCGCGAGGTTGTCGGCCTCGGTGCCGCCGGAGGTGAGGACGACCTCGCTGGGGCGGGCGCCGAGAGCTTCCGCGAGGGTCTCGCGGGCCTCCTCGACGGTTCGCCTCGCTCGGCGGCCGGATGCGTGGAGGGCGGAGGCGTTGCCGGTGACGCTCAGGTGCGCGGCGAGTGCCTCGACTGCCTCGGGGAGCATCGGGGTGGTCGCGGCGTGGTCGAGGTATGCCATGGTGGCCACGATTCTACGGGGCCGTGGTGAGCGGTCTCCGGGCGAGGTTGGCCTGGCGGCGGAGTAGGGACCGGCCGCTGGGACGGGCTCGCGCCGGCACGCCGTTGTGCCGGTCGGTCAGAAGCTCCAGGAGACCGAGTTGTCCATCTGCATGAAGGCCAGCAGGACGACGAGGTCGGCGATGCCCAGGCCCATGCCGAGGTAGGCGCGGCCCTTGCGGGTGGTGCCTCGCCACAGGGAGGCGGCGGCCAGGGCGATGGCGGTCGGGCCGAGGAAGAGGTTGAGGACGAGAAGGCCGATGAGGCCGAGGACGAAGGACGCGACGGCCATGCCGTCGGCGTCGCGGATGCCGGTGCGGCGGCTGGCAGGTGCGGTGAGTTGCATGACGGATCAGCTCCCGGGGTCGGACGGACGGCGGACGGTCAGTGGGTGGTGGTGCCGCGACGACGGCCGTGGCGCTCGCGGATCGCGAAGATGCCGAGCCAGGCGGCGATCACGACGGCGGTGACGGCGGTGAAGCCGAGCGGCGCGTGGGCGACGGCTCCGAGGACGACGCCGAGCAGCAGGAGTGCGGCGACGAGGAACAGCATGGGTGGGACCCCCTCCGGCGAGACGGACTCGCGTGACGTTTCGGTGAACGGTTGTGGTTACAGTTGTTCACTGACTTCCCAGTCTAGCGCGTCTCACGACTTTTCAATTACAGAGAACAGTTGTTAACTGCATGGCATGAGTCACACCCTCGGTATCCGGCAGGCACAGAAGCAGAAGACCCGGCAGGCGCTCCTGGACGCCGCGTTGGAACTGCTGGAGGAGCAGAGCCTGAGCAGCCTCGGTCTGCGCGAGGTCACCCGTGCCGTCGGCGTCGCCCCCACCGCCTTCTACCGGCACTTCCGCTCCACCGCGGATCTCGGCGTGGCCCTGGTCGAGGAGGCGCTGGGCAGCCTGCACCCGATGATCAGGACGACGGTGTCCTCGGCGGACGGTCACGACCAGCGCATCACACGGGCTGTCGAGTTGATCGCGGGCCATGTGGACGCGTACCCCGCCCACGTCCGCTTCATCGCCCGTGAGCGACATGGCGGAGTGCAGCCGGTGCGGGAGGCCATACGGGACCAACTGGTCCGGTTCGGCGAGGAGGTGCGGGCGGAGCTGGCCAAGGACCCCGAGTCGGCGGGCTGGAGCGAGGACGACCTGCTGATGCTGGCCAACCTGTACGTCGACCAGATGCTGATCACCGCCTCGCTGTTCCTGGAGGCGCAGGAGGCGTCGGCGGAGGAGCGCGAGCGGGTCGTGCAGGTGGCGACCCGGCAGCTGCGGCTCATCAGCATCGGCCGCGACCACTGGCTGGACTGAGCCGGCGCGCCGACCGGGCCGCGCCTGCCGGGGCCGGGCGACACTCCGGGGCCGGGCGACGCGCAGGGGCGGCACCCCCGTTCACCGGGTGTGCCGCCCCTGCCGTTCGACGTCCCGTCGGACGTCGGACGTCGGATGTCGGACGTCGGATGTCGGACGTCGGATGTCGGACGTCGGACGTCGGACGTCGGATGTCGGACGTCAGTTCTTCGTCGCCTGCTGACCAGGGGCACCGCTGGGCTGGGCGCCGCCACCGCCCGGACCGCCGCCGCAGCCGCCGCCCTGGCCACCGCCGGGGCCGCCGCCCTGACCGCCACCCGGCGCGCCGTCGGCCGCGCCGCTCGGCATGCCCGAGGGAGCACCGGACGGCCGGGCGGTGGCGTCGCCGGTGGGAGTGCCCGACGGAGCACCGCTCGGCATCCCGGACGGGTTGCCGCTGGGCGCGCCGGACGGCGGTGAACAGCTCTGGGTCTGCCCGGAGTTGCCGCTGTTCGAGGTGGACGACGAGTCGCCCGAGCCGCAGGCCACGAGGGCGAGGGGCGAGAGCGCCAGCAGGGCCACTGCGGGGACGAGACGCACACGCTTCATGAGGAACAACTCCAAGAAGGATGAGGAAGGCCTGAGACCGGCACTCAACCAACGCCCCTTGGGGGTTTCTTGGGACCGCCCTGTCCCCCGCCTGTGCGAGACGCAAAGCGCGGCTAAAGGTGCCCCTCTGAACTGGGGTTTTCCTCGGACCCCTCGCCTACTCGCTGGTACAAGCCCGTGACAGAAGCGGCCGCGCGGGCCAGCTCCTGGCGCACCTCCGATGGCGACAGCACCTCCACGCGGTCACCGAACGCGAGGAGTTGGCGGGCCTCGCCGACCACGCCGTACGACAGCCGTGCCGTCACCCACTCGCCGGCCCCGCCGTCGTCCGGGAGTTCGGCCGGCGAGGCGGCGTTCAGGCGCAGGAACAGGTCGAGGCGGTCACGCAGGACGCGGACGGTGACGTCGAGCCCGCCGGGGCGTTCCTCGACCTCCCGGCGCAACACCTCCCAGACGTCGGCGACTCGTCGGCGGTCAGTCCCGTGACGTCCGTACGGAATCCGGCGAGCAGTCGGATGCCGCCGTGGCGGCCGCGTTCGGCGTACACCGGGACCCCGGCGGCGGACAGCGCCTCGACATCCCGGTGGATGGTGCGCACGGACACCTCCAGCCGCTCGGCGAGTTCGTGCGCGGGGACGCGGCCGCGGGTCTGCAGGAGCAGCAGGATCGAGAGCAGGCGGTCTGACTTCACCGCTCCAGGATCCCGTGCGGCACGACGGCCGGGCGGCGGCCTGCGAGAGGCCGGCGCCGACCGGGAAGCACTCCCCTCAGCCGAGCCTGGCCCTCGCCAGTTGCCGCGACTGGGCGACCAGCCGGTCCCTGCTGTCCCACACCTCGGCGTCCTCCTCCAGGAAGCCGCCAGCGAGGTTGCGGGTGGTGATGGCGACGCGCAGCGGGCCGGGGGCCGGGCGGCAGCGGATGTGGACCGTCAGCTCGACCGTGGGCACCCAGCCGGACAGGCCGATCTCGAACGCGGTCGGCGGCAGCGCGTCGACCGCGAGGAGCAGCGAGAAGGGGTCGGGGTCGCGGCCGTCCGCGAGCCCGAACCAGGACCGCATCTCCCCCTTGCCGGAGGGCTGCCCGAGCGCCCACCCCAGGGTGGAGGGGTCGAGCTTGAGCATCAGCCGGTCGGTGATGGCCGAGCTGCCCTCGACCGGGGCGGGGCCGTCCTCGGGGCCGAAGCACTGCTCCATGGGCGGGATCACCGGCGGCCGGGCCGTCGTACGGACGTCGTCGGGCAGCGCGTCGAGGTCCCCGTAGGAGGCGAGGACGCGGATGCGCTCGACCTCGCGGCCCTGCTCGTCGTACTGGAGGAGCGAGGCCTGGCCGGTCGAGAGCGTGCGGCCGGTGCGGACGACATCGGTGCGGACGACCGCCGGGCCGGGCTGGGACGCGGTCAGGTAGTGCGCCGAGATGGTGAACGGGTCGGCGTGCGGCAGGGCGTCCGCGAGGGCGCGGCCCAGGACGGCCAGCAGGTAGCCGCCGTTGACGGCGCTGATGATCGTCCAGCCCGCGGAGAGGTCGATGTCGTACACGCCGGGTTCGCGCAGGGTGACCGCGGTGTCCCGGTCGAACTCGCTGTCGCCGATCACGGCGCGCACGGTGGCTGCTTCTGGCATGCCTGAACGGTACAACAGGTGATTACTAAGCGGTAGCTTTTTTCGTTACGGCCGCATGAAGCCCCCACCACACGTAGGTGAGACGAGGTCAATTTCTCGGTAAGTGTCCGCACTCGTCCGTAAACCCGGCGCCCCGGCCGCCCCTCTGTAGGAGCATGAGCCTCACCGGGACTTCGTTCCTCTACACCCTGATCGCGCTGGCCGTGGTCGCCCTCGCGCTGCCGCTCGTGCTGTGGTCGCGGATGCGGGGACACCGGGCCCTGCGCGCCGCGGCCCGGGTGCTGATGCTGCTGTTCGCCCAGGGCACTGCGGTCGCCCTGGTCTTCGTGCTGGTCAACAACGAGAACAACCTGTACGACAACTGGTCGGACCTGCTCGGCACCGGCGACCACGTGCAGCAGGCCGCCGACCTCGGCGCCGACGGCACCGGCGGGATCGCGCTGAAGCGACTGCCCCGGGTCCGCCAGACGTTCCGGGCGACGGGTCCCGACGGCGTGCGCGTCACCCAGCTCAGAGGCCGGGTGTCGGGCGTGAACGCCGAGGTCTACGTCTGGCTGCCACCGCAGTACGACGAGCCCGCCTACCGGCACCACCGGTTCCCGGTCGTCGAGCTGCTGTCGGGCTACCCCGGTTCCGCGAAGGCCTGGTTCGGGTCCCTCCACGCCGCCCGGCAACTGCGTCCGCTGATGAGCGGCGGCCAGATCGCGCCGTTCATCCTGGTCGCCCCGCGCACCAATCTGCTGGCCGGGGTGGACACCGGCTGCGCCAACATCCCGGGCACGGTCGACGCCGACAGCTGGCTGAGTCTCGACGTGCCGAGGATGGTCACGGACAACTTCCGTGCCCAGACCGGGCCGGCGGGCTGGGCGGTGGCCGGGTACTCGGCCGGGGGGCACTGCGCGACGAAGCTCGCCGTCGCCCACCCCGACCGCTACCGGGCCGCGGTCAGCCTGTCCGGCTACAACGACCCGAGCGCCGAACGCGCCTCGCTCGCCGCGCAGGACCCCGTGCTGCGCGACGCCAACAACCCCTACCTGCTGCTGCGCGCGGCCCGTACCCCGCCCCGGGTCGCGCTCTACCTCTCCGGCCAGCCGCACGACGGCTACGAGGCGGCACTCGCCCTGCAACAGTGCGCGAAGGCGCCGACGACCGTGCACGTCGTCTACGTCCCGACCAGCGCCGGTGGTCACACCATGGCGCTGTGGCGGCCGCAGGTGGTACCGGCGTTCCGCTGGCTGACCGAGGAGATGGGGCAGCCGCACCCGCGTGCCGGTGCTACTCCTCGCGCACGGTCGACCGGCGGTTCCACGCACGCGGCGCTCGCCAGTGGAACCGCATCGCGAGCAACCGCAGCACGAAGGCGGTGACGACCGCGAGCGCGCTGGTGACCGGGGACAGCATGTCGAAGCGGATGCACAGGACGACCATGGTGGCGCCGACGATGGCCGGTACCGCGTACAGGTCGCGGTCCCAGCGCAGCAGCGAGGGCACCTCGTTGGCGAGCACGTCCCGCAGCACCCCGCCGCCGACCGCGGTGGCCAGTCCCAGGGTCGCCGACTGGGTGAGGCCGAGGCCGTACTCGTACGCCTTCGTCGTGCCGGCGACGCAGAACAGGCCGAGGCCGGCCGCGTCGAAGACGTTCACGCCGACCTGGATGCGCTCCACGTGCGGGTGCAGGAAGAAGACCAGGAGGGCGGCGAGCAGCGGGGTGAGGAAGTACCCGAGGTCGGTGAAGGCGGCGGGCGGCACGGCCCCGATGATCAGGTCGCGGAACAGCCCTCCGCCCAGCGCGGTGACCTCGGCGAGGACGGCGATGCCGAAGACGTCGAAGTTCTTGCGGACGGCCAGCAGGGCGCCGGAGATCGCGAAGACGAAGATGCCGATCAGGTCGAGCGTGTGCTGGACGGAGGGACTGAACAGTTGCTGAAGCACCCGAACATTCTTACCTGACACCGGGCCCCCGCCTTCCAAATGAAGGCGGGGGCCCGGTGACTCGGCAGGGCTACTTCTCCTTGGACGGCGTCTCGCCCTCCGTGGAAGCGGTCTCGGCGTCGGTCGCGGCCTCGGCGTCGGTCTCGGCTTCGGCCTCGGCGGAAGCGGTCTCGGCGTCGGTCTCGGCTTCGGCCTCGGCGGAGGCGGTCTCGACCTCGGCCGCCACCGCCGCGGAGGTCTCCGCCGACTCCGCCAGCACCTCGTCCGCGACCAGCGCGGCCGCCTCCTTGGCGGCGGTCAGCAGCACCGTGTCCTGCGGCGCCTGGTCCTCGAAGTTCTCCGGGTGGTGGCAGGCGACCTGCTGGCCGGGCTTCAGCTCCACGAGCGGCGGCTCGACCGTCGTGCAGATCTGCGTCGCCTTCCAGCACCGGGTGTGGAAGCGGCAGCCGCTCGGCGGGGAGATCGGCGAGGGCACGTCGCCCTTGAGTAGGATCCGCTCGCTCTTGGCGTTCCTGCGCCGCGGGTCCGGGATCGGCACGGCCGACATGAGCGCCTTGGTGTACGGGTGCATCGGCGCCTTGTAGAGGGACTCGCGGTCGGCGAGCTCCACGATCTTGCCGAGGTACATCACGGCGATACGGTCCGAGACGTGCCGCACGACGGACAGGTCGTGCGCGATGATCACGTACGTCAGGCCCAGTTCCTGCTGGAGGTCGTCCAGCAGGTTCACGACCTGCGCCTGGATCGACACGTCCAGGGCGGAGACCGGCTCGTCCGCGACGACCAGCTTCGGGTTGAGCGCGAGCGCGCGGGCGATGCCGATGCGCTGGCGCTGACCGCCGGAGAACTCGTGCGGATAGCGGTTGTAGTGCTCGGGGTTGAGACCGACCACCGACAGCAGCCGCTGGACCTCCTTCTTCACCCCGCCCTCGGGCGTGACGTTCTGGAGCTTGAAGGGGGCGCCGATGATCGTGCCGATGGTGTGGCGCGGGTTCAGCGACGAGTACGGGTCCTGGAAGATCATCTGCACGTCGCGGCGCAGCGGGCGCATCCCGCCCACCCCGAGGTGCGTGATGTCCTTGCCCTCGAACTCGACCTGGCCCGCGGTCGGTTCCAGCAGCCGGGTGATCAGCCGGCCCATGGTCGACTTGCCGCAGCCCGACTCGCCCACGACACCGAGGGTCTCGCCGGACTTCACCTCGAAGTCGATGCCGTCGACCGCGCGCACCGCGCCGACCTGCCGCTGGAGCAGGCCTTTTCGGATCGGGAAGTGTTTCTGGAGCCCGGTCACCTTCAGCAGGGTCTCGCCGGGGGCTGCGTCCTTGGTGAGGCGAGCACCAGCACTCTGCGCAGGAATGGTCACCGCTGCGTCCTTAGGGGTCTCGCTCACAGCTTCGGCGCAATCTCTTCGGTCCAGATCCGCTCCCGCTGCTCCTGCGACATGTGGCAGGCGGCCCAGTGCTGGCTGCCGACCTCGGTCAGCTCGGGGCGGACCGTGCGGGTGAGGTCGTCCTTGGGGATGTCGGCGTACGGGCAGCGCGGGTTGAAGGCGCAGCCGGACGGGACGTTGATCAGGGAGGGCGGGGAGCCCTTGACCGGGATCAGACGGTCCTGCTGCTCGCGGTCCAGACGCGGCATCGAGCCGAGCAGGCCCCAGGTGTAGGGGTGGCGGGGCTCGTAGAACACCTTCTCGGCCGGGCCGCGCTCCACGCAGCGCCCGCCGTACATCACCAGGATGTCGTCGGCGAGTTCGGCGACGACGCCCAGGTCGTGGGTGATGACGACGACCGCGGAGCCGAACTCCTTCTGCAGATCGCGGATCAGGTCGAGGATCTGCGCCTGGACGGTCACGTCGAGGGCGGTCGTCGGCTCGTCCGCGATGAGCAGCTCGGGGTTGTTGACCAGGGACATCGCGATCATCGCGCGCTGGCGCATACCGCCGGAGAACTCGTGCGGGTAGCTGTCGACGCGCTTGTCCGGCTGCGGGATGCCGACGCGCTCGAGCATCTCCACGGCCCGGCGCTTGGCGGCCTTCTTGTCCACGTCGTGGTGCGTGCGGTACGCCTCCACGATCTGCTGACCGATCGTGTAGTACGGGTGCAGCGCGGACAGCGGGTCCTGGAAGATCATCGACATCTGACGGCCGCGCAGCTTGCGCACCTCGTCCGGGTCGGCGGACAGCAGCTCGGTGCCGTCCAGCCAGATCTCGCCGGAGATCTGCGCCTTGCGCTTGCCGTACTGGCCGGCGGTGTGCAGGCCCATGATGCCGAGCGAGGTCACGGACTTGCCGGAGCCCGACTCGCCCACGATGCCGAGGGTCTTGCCCTTCTCCAGCTTGAAGCTGAGCCCGTCGACGGACTTGACCAGACCGTCGTCGGTCGGGAAGTGCACCTTCAGGTCGCGCACTTCGAGGAAGGAACTCGGGGCGGGCGAGGTGCCGGTGGGCTCGCCCACCGCCGCCCCGCTCTTGCTGAGTTCGGTCATGAGAGCCTCACTCGGGGGTCGATCACGGCATACAGGACGTCCACCACGAGGTTGGCGACGAGCACCGCCACGGAGGTGATCAGGGTGACGCCCAGGATGATGGGCAGGTCCTGGGTCTTGATGCCGTTGAGCACGGCCTGGCCGAGGCCGGGCAGGCTGAACGTCGTCTCGGTGAGGATCGCGCCGCCGATGAGGGCGCCGAGGTCCATGCCGAGCATGGTCAGGATGGGGGTCATCGTCGAGCGCATGGCGTGCTTGCCGATGACGGTCTGTTCCTTGAGGCCCTTGGCGCGGGCCGTGCGGATGTAGTCCTCGCCGAGGATCTCCAGCATGGTGGCGCGGGTGATCCGGGCGTACATCGCCGCGTAGAGGAACGCGAGGGTGATCCACGGCAGGATCATGCCGCCGAACCAGCCGGTGAAGCTCTCCTCCAGGGGCACGTACTGCCCGTCGAACAGCTTCAGCCCGAAGACGAAGATGGCCAGCGAGAGCATGCCGGTGAAGTAGATCGGGAGCGAGACACCGGCGAGCGCGACGACCATCGCGCCGCGGTCCCAGAAGCTGCCCCGCTTGAGCGCGGAGAGCACACCCGCCGCGACACCGAGGATGAGCCACAGCACGGCGGCGCCGAGCGCGAGACCCAGGGTCACCGGGAAGCGGTCGGTCAGCACCGGCCAGACGGCCTGCTCGCTGCGGAAGGAGTAACCGAAGCACGGCGCCGAGCACTGGGTGACGTCGCCGCCGCCCGAGTAGGTACGGCCTACGAAGATCCCCTTGAAGAACTCCCAGACCTGGGCGTAGATCGGGTCGCCCAGACCCAGCTTCTGCCGCACCGCCTCGACGGCGGCAGGGTCGGCCTGCTTGCCCACGAAGCTCGTGGCGATGTCCACGCCCGCCCACTTGGGGACGAGGAAGAAGATGCAGAAGACCACCATGACGATGACCACGAGCATCACTGCGGCGGCGAACAACCGCCTGATGAGGTAAGCGAGCACAGCTCTCGGCCCGCCGCGGACCGCGGGCCACCGGAGGTCTTCCGGTGACCCGCGATCACGCTGCGCCGGCCTTCACCTGCCTTTCGTGCCGTTCGGCGGGTGTGCCGGTTATCAGTTCGTGGACTTCAGGCCGAGGTTGACGAAGTCGTACATGCCGCTGTAGCCGTCGGACGTGTACACGTTCGCCAGGTTGCTCGACCGCCAGTTGATGAACTTCTCGAAGACGAAGGGCAGGTAGTAGCCGCCCTCCATGACCTTGTGGTTGATCTCGGTGGCGATCTTGGTCTTGCCCGAGTCGTCCAGCGTGGTGACGTACTGGTCGAACAGACCGTTGATGGTCTTGTCGTCGATCAGGGCGAAGTTGTTGTTGCCGCTCTCCAGGATGTACGAGCCGTCCCACAGCGGCAGACCGAAGCCCTGCACGGACGGGAAGTCCGGGCCCCAGCCCATGATGATGATGCCGTAGCCCTTCTTCTTCACGTTCTCGGGGCTGCCGATGATGCCGGAGGTCTGCGAACCGTCGTACTGGTCGATGTCGACGGTGATGCCGACCTTCTTCAGCGACGCCTGCAGGGACTGGGCCGTGGCCACCTCGACCGGCTTGTTGTTGCGGACCGCGATGGTGGTCTTGAAGCCGTTCGGCTGACCGCAGGCCTTCAGCTCTTCCTTGGCCTTGGCGGCGTTGCCGCTCTTGTTGGCGCCGTTGAGCTCGTACGGGTCGTACGCCTGGCCCTCGGCGCCCGGGACGGACGGCGGGAGCATGTTGGTGCCGATGTCACCACCGGCGACCGGGCCACCGCGGGCGGTCTGCAGCGACACGTGGTCGGCGCCGTAGATCACGGCCTTGCGGCAGTGCTCGTTGTCGAACGGCTTCACGCTCTGCGGGAAGACCGCGTAACGGACGTAGCCGGAGACCGGGTTGTCCAGGTTGGCCTTGTGCTGCTTGAGGGCGGTGGTGCGGCCCTGCGGCGACATGCCGGTCTGGTTGATGTCGAGGTCCAGGTCACCGCTGATCAGGCGCTGGTCCAGGTCGTTGGCGTTCGAGAAGAACTTGACCGTGATCTTGTCCGGGTACGCCTTGCGGACCGGGTCCGAGGACTGCTTCCACTCGGTGTTGCGGACCAGGGTCAGGTCCTTGCCCGGGCTGTACGACTGGAACTTGTACGGGCCCGAGGAGAACGGGTGCAGGCCGTACTTGGACTTGGTGTCCTTGTCCTGGCGGACCGGGGACGCCGAGGTCAGGGCCAGCATCTCCTCGAAGTCCGAGTTGGCCTTCGGCAGCTTGAAGACGATGGTCTTGTCGTCGGGCGTCTCGATCGCCTTCAGACCCAGCTTGTCGGCGGACTTGTCCTTGTAGGGGCCCTTGTACTCGCCCTTGGGGTCGAGGACGTCCTTGAGGTAGACCGGACCGCCGGACAGCACGTCCTGCGCCCAGACGCGCTCGATGCCGTACTTGATGTCCTTGGACGTGATCGGCTTGCCGTCTTCCCACGTGACGCCGTCACGCAGGGTGTACGTGTAGGTCTTGCCGTCGTCGGTGACCTTGGCGACGTCGGTGGCGAGGTCCGGAGTGACCTCGGCGCCGGCCTTGCCCGGCTCCGCCTTGTTCGTGACGAGCTGGCGGGAGTAGTAGCGCGAGAAGTTCCACATGAAGCCGTAGTAGCCACGCGTGGTGTCCCACGAGTCGGCGTCCTGGGCACCGCCGAACTTCAGCGTGCCGCCCTTCTTGGCCGCGGAGGCCTGGGCGATCTTGTTGTTCGCGGCGTCGAAACCGGCGGCGCCGTTCTTGGAACCGCCGTTGCCGTCAGAGTCACCGCCGCCGCACGCCGCCGTGGTCAGCAGCGCGGTGACCGCGGCGACAGCGGCCAATGCCTGCTTTCGCCGCCCTGAGGTGCGTTGGGTAGTCACGATCTCGGATCCTCCGGATTAGATGAGAGACCCCGTAGTCGGTGCCACGGGACGCTTGGCGTACGGCAGTTCAGCGGGAGCCCTTCGGGTCCAGCGCGTCGCGCACGCCGTCGCCGAAGAGGTTGAAGGCAAGAACGGTGATGAAGATCGCCACACCCGGGACCACCATGTACATGGGGTCGGAGTCGTAGTAGTCGAGAGCGCCGGAGAGCATCTGCCCCCAGGAGGACGTGGGCGGCTTGACGCCCACGCCCAGGAAGCTGAGCGCCGCCTCGGTCAGGATGTTGGTGGGGATCATCATCGTCGTGTAGACGATGATCGGCGCGACCAGGTTGGGCAGCAGTTCCTTGAACAGGATGTACAGCCGCCCGGCGCCCAGCGACCGGGCCGCCTCGACGTACTCCCGTTCGCGCAGGGAGAGCGTCTGGCCGCGCACCACGCGTCCGATGTAGGGCCAGCCGAAGAAGCCGATGACCAGGATCATCACGAAGACGCGCACGCCGGTGCCGGTCAGCCCCAGCAGTTCGTTCGGCATGACGGAGACCAGCGCGATGATGAACAGCAGCTGCGGGAAGGCCAGCAGACCGTCCATCACGCGGCTGATGGCGGAGTCGACCCAGCCGCCGAAGAAACCGGCGAGGACTCCGAGGATCGTGCCGAGGATGACGGCGACGATCGCGGACAGGAAGCCGACGAGCAGCGAGATCCGGGCGCCGTAGAGGATGCGCGCGAAGATGTCGCGACCGTTGACCGGCTCGACGCCGAGGAGGTGGTCGCCGCTGATGCCGCCCAGCGATCCCGTGGGCGTGCCGAACAGCGGGTCGATCAGGTCCTCGTGGTACGCGTCGGGGTCCTGCCCCACGAGGTTGGTGATCACGGGCGCGAGCAACGCGACGGCGATGAGGAGGAGCACCACGATGCCGCCCGTCAGGGCGAGTTTGTCCCTTTTCAGGCGCTCCCAGGCGATCCGGCCCAGGGAGCGCCCCTGTACGGCCTTCGCATCGGCGCTGATCAGCGCCGCTTCCTCGGCCGCACTCGGGGCCGCTTCCGCGGTCGGCTCGTGCAATGGTGCCGTCATCTGGCAGGGACCCCTCTCAACCGGCGGTAGCCGGCCCGCACTTGCCGCTGTGGCGGCGTTGATCAGTCCGTCATACGAGGGCGAAGAGCCCCTGGTGCGGGAGTCTTCAACGCTTTGGCGATCTGTTGCCAGACTTGGCGGTGAAAGGATGCATAAACGTGATGAGAGGCGAAGGGTTCCGTTATCCGGACGACGGGTAACGAGGGGCGGACGCGCGCCAGTTGTGACATTCTGGACATAGGGCCACGATCCACCCTGCTCTACGCGCGAAGACGAGTCCGGCCGCCAGGGCCGGTGTGGCGTTCGGTCAGTAACCGCCGCGGGCCGGCGGATAGCCGTAGCCGGCCACCGGAGCCTGCGCCGGGGCGGGGGCCGCGTGGGCCTCCCGGTCGTAGAAGGGGCGGGCGCTCGCCCGCATCCACAGGGCCACCGGGTCGTACTCGTCGGACATCGCCACGGTCGACACCGGCAGTCCGTCCGGCACCGCGCCGATCGACTGCTGCATCATCGCCCGCACCGAGTCGACGGCCGGCGGGCTGGTGTCGTACACGTCGAGACCGATGGCGAGGTACGGCGCCCCCAGCGCGGGCTGCACCCAGGCCCTGCGCAGCGCGCGGACCGCCGGCGTGCGGTGGGCGTTCTGCGCGAGCAGGGCGTAGAACTGCGGGATCTCGATGCCGGGTTCCGACAGCCGGAGGGGACCGGCGGGCTGCCGCTCCAGACCGGTGGCGATCCGGCGCAGGTCGAGCCAGGGGATGCCGACGCCGCCGCCCGGGGCGTGCGGGTTCAGCCAGAGGCCGTAGTGGTCGGGGTACAGGGTGCGGGCCACGTCCAGGCCGTCCACCACCTCGTACGACCGGTTCCAGCCGCTGGCCGACAGCTCCTGGGCGGAGGTGACACAGGGGGCGTAACCGAAGCCCTCGACCTCCATGTTTCCGTACTGGGCGTCGGGGGAGCCTGCCTGGCCGTGCCACAGCAGCATCCAGACCTGGCCGGAGGAGGGCGTCGCGAGCGCGCGCAGGAGTGCCTCGTAGGCGTCGTAGCGCCCGGGCGTCACCTGGCGCAGCATGTGCTCGACCTGCCCGGCCGCGGTGCCGCTGGCGCTCACCTGTACCGCCCCTTCATGAAGTTTGCCTCGGATATGAAACCAGCTTATGTGGCGGGGCCGACAGCAACGCCCAGGAGCTCGGGGCTTTGTGTCCCCCGGCGGGGGCGGCGGCCGTGGCCGCCGGTCGCTCCTAGTAGCCGCTCGTGTAGAAGGGCCGGACCTGCTCCCGCATCCAGTGGCCCACCGGGTCGTCCGCCACGTCCAGGAGGACCAGGTTCACCGGCCAGGGGGCCGGAGCCCTGCCCAGGGCCCTGGCCAGAGCGTCCATGGGGGCCGTGCGCAGGTCCAAGGCGTCCCAGTGGGAGAGCTCCACGCCGACGAACATGACCGGGGCGGCGGTCTCGATGACGGCGAGGCAGCGGCGGGCCGTGCGGATGACGCCGGTGGCGGCGAACTCGGCGGAGGCCGCGGCGAGGAGGTCGACGGGGTCGTCCTGCCAGTCGGGCTCGTAGAGCTTGACGCGGCCGCCGGCCGCCGGGCCCCCCAGCGGGGTTCGGCCGGCGCGGCAGAGTTCGGCCACGGCGGGCGGGGGCAGCGGGACACCGACCGTGCCGTCCGGGTTCACGACGATGCCGACCTGCGGAGGCAGGCCGCGGGCGAACTCCACCGCGGGCGCGATGGTGTACGACATGTGCGGGCCGACGACCTGGCGGAACTGCTCCTCGGAGCTGAACACCGGGACGTACGCCTGACCGTCGATCTCCAGGCTGGGCAGGTCGAGCGGGCCGCTGTGCGGGCCGCCTCCGCCGGGCAGCGGCACCCACACGAAGCTGCGGCCGAGCACCTCGACGATCCGCCCGCCCGCCCCGGGTATGCCGAGGGATGCGGACAGCACCTCCTCCAGCTCGTTGCCGGGCCATCCGCCGTGCGGGTGGGGGTGTGCCTGTGCCGGAAACTCCGAGAAGCCCGCTGGGAGATCCGCCGGGAAGTCCATCTGCTGCCTACCGCCTGCCGAGTACCGCTGCTGTGGCTGAAAAGGCTAGCGGGTACCGGCGGCGCGGGGGTCAGCCCGTGAAGCCGATCCTGCGCAGCACGTTCGCCGCGTCCCGGTCGATCAGGACCGCGGAGCCGCATCCCTGGGGCAGATGCCCCTTCTCCACGGAGCGGATCAGACGGGCGGCGGCGCCGCGGTGACGCAGGAACGCGTACGTCGAGACCCCACGGCCGCGTTCCCGCTGGCCGGCCAGGGCCGTGTCGGGGGTGACGTCGAGCAGGAGCAAGTGCAGGGTGCCGCCCCGGCGGCGGGCCGCTCGGGCCAGCCAGCCGCGCACCCAGGCCTGGGTGCCGCAGTCGTGCACCACGACGCCCTCACCGGAGCCCAGCGCGCGGCGCAGCCCGGCGTAGTGGGCGAGGCGGACGAGCGGGCGGTAGAGCCCGTACGGCAGGAAACGGGACAGCCGCCCGTCCCAGCGGTCGCGGGTGTCCTGGGAGTCGATCCGGATGCCCTTGACCGCGCGCCGCATCAGCGTCGACTTGCCGCTGCCGGGCAGGCCGGTGATCACCACGAGGTCCTCGGGGGCGAAGAGCAGTGCGTGCGGGCTGTGGCCGCCGCGTGCACGCAGGTCGCGGACGACGGGCGCGGCGAGCGGACCGCAGGCCTCCCCGACGGGGACCGTCGGCTGCGTGGGCAGCGCGAGGGCCGAGGTGGTCGCGTACGCCGTGGTCCTGTTCACCGTGATCGTCCTCCCCTGGGGTGGTCACGAGATCCCATCCCCGTCGAGTGTAAAGAGAAGGTAATGCGCGGTGCCTCGTGTTTTCGTGCACTTCCTGCCACAAGCCGGTTACAAGATGCGGCCTGCCGTGCCGGACCGATGCGTGCAATGATGGCCGCGCCAACTGCATACCGGCCGCTTGAATCCGCGCGGGAGAGTTCCGGGCCGTACGTCCTTCGTACGAGTGCCCGGACGCCGAAGGAGCAAGTCCCTCCCTTGAATCTCTCAGGCCCCGTTACCGCGCGGGCGAGGCACATCTGAAAAGCGGGCCGCCCCTCGCGGTGGCCCCACCCAAGGTGCAAGTCATGACCACCGTTCGCGGGGTCCTGACGAACCTCTCAGGTTCCGATGACAGATGGGGAGGAACGACCTCGCCTGTCATGCCTTGGGAGACAACCGTCCGATGAGCAGCACCGCACCCCGTCATACCGCGCTCGACGCCCTGCACCGCTCGCTCGGCGCCACCATGACCGACTTCGCCGGCTGGGACATGCCCCTGCGCTACGGCTCCGAGCGCGACGAACACAACGCCGTGCGGACGAAGGCCGGTCTCTTCGACCTCTCGCACATGGGTGAGATCACGGTGGCCGGGCCACAGGCGGCCGCCCTGCTGAACTTCGCGCTGGTGGGCAACATCGCGTCCGTCGGCGTCGGCCGCGCCCGCTACACCATGATCTGCCGGGCCGACGGCGGCATCCTCGACGACCTGATCGTCTACCGGCTCACCGAGACGGAGTACATGGTCGTCGCCAACGCCTCCAACGCCCAGGTCGTGCTGGACGCGCTCGCGGAGCGTTCGGCCGGCTTCGACGCCGAGGTGCGCGACGACCGGGACGCCTACGCGCTGATCGCCGTCCAGGGTCCGCGGTCCCCGGGGATCCTGAAGTCCCTCACCGACGCCGACCTCGACGGCCTGAAGTACTACGCCGGTCTGCCCGGCACGGTCGCCGGCGTCCCCGCCCTGATCGCCCGCACCGGCTACACCGGCGAGGACGGCTTCGAGCTGTTCGTGCGGCCGGAGCACGCCGTGGAGCTGTGGCAGGCCCTGACCAAGGCGGGCGAGGGCGTCGGCCTGGTCCCCTGCGGCCTGTCGTGCCGCGACACGCTGCGCCTGGAGGCGGGCATGCCGCTGTACGGGCACGAGTTGTCGACCTCCCTCACGCCCTTCGACGCGGGCCTCGGCCGGGTGGTGAAGTTCGAGAAGGAGGGCGACTTCGTGGGCCGCGAGGCTCTGGCCGAGGCGGCCTCCCGGGCCTCGGAGAACCCGCCTCGCGTCCTGGTCGGCCTGGTCGCCGAGGGCCGGCGGGTCCCGCGCGCCGGGTACGCGGTCGTCGCCGGCGGCGAGGTGATCGGCGAGGTCACCTCCGGCGCCCCCTCCCCCACCCTGGGCAAGCCGATCGCGATGGCGTACGTCGACGCCGCGCACGCCGCTCCGGGCACGCCGGGCGTCGGTGTGGACATCCGGGGCAGCCACGAACCGTACGAGGTCGTGGCGCTGCCGTTCTACAAGCGCCAGAAGTAGACACTCGAAGCGGGCCGTGCGTGACCCTGCGCACATTTCCGCTGCTCACGTGCGTTTCCAGCAGTCCCCCATTCACCAGCACTCCCTCGCGTACAGGAGAATTCAGGCCATGAGCAACCCCCAGCAGCTGCGCTACAGCAAGGAGCACGAGTGGCTGTCGGGCGCCGAGGACGGCGTCTCGACGGTCGGCATCACGGAGCACGCGGCCAACGCGCTCGGCGATGTGGTGTTCGTCCAGCTCCCGGAGGTCGGTGACACCGTGACCGCGGGCGAGACCTGCGGCGAACTGGAGTCGACCAAGTCCGTGAGCGACCTGTACTCCCCGGTGTCCGGCGAGGTCACCGAGGTCAACGAGGACGTCGTCAACGACCCGTCGCTGGTGAACTCCGCGCCCTTCGAGGGCGGCTGGCTGTTCAGGGTACGCACCGCGGAGGAGCCGGCCGACCTGCTCTCCGCCGACGAGTACACCGCCTTTTCCGCCGGCTGAGGAGTCGTAAAGACATGTCCGTCCTGAACACGCCCCTGCACGAGCTCGACCCGGAGATCGCCGCCGCGGTCGACGCCGAGGTCCAGCGCCAGCAGTCCACCCTCGAGATGATCGCCTCCG
>NZ_KQ948999.1 GCF_001514265.1 Streptomyces resistomycificus
CCACTCTCGGTGGATCGGGCACCGCCCGACTCGCGCGCCATGGTGTGTTGCCTCCCGTGAGCAGTTGACCGCTGGTTACCAGCCGGTACGGTCCGATCCCCGACGGACTGTAGCGGCGGGCGCGCGTCCCTTGGAGGGGAGCACGCTGGGAGCTTGCTCACAGCCGCGTCGGGTCTCGGTCACCACCATGCCTCGCCGTTCGCAACCAGTCATCCGGGGGCAACCATCTCAGGTGAGATCGATGCTCTGCGGTGAGACGACGGGGGTCCGCGATGCGTACTACGGGCATGGGGAGATCGTTCGCCACGCTGCTGGCCCTGATGGCGGCCTGCGGCTGCACCGTGCAGGCCGGCGACGGCGACGGGAAGCAGCGCGGGCCGGTGCGCATAGAGCTGCCGTCCAAGAGCCCTTCGGCGACCGGCAACTCCCCGGACTCCCCTGACGCCGACTCCGCCGGGCCCTCTGACTCCCCCGGGCCCCCTGGCTCCTCGGACTCCTCGGACTCCTCGGACTCCTCCACGGACGACAAGCCGAGCTCGGCGCCCGTTCTCTGGTCCAAGGGCGACACCGGCGGGGACGTGCGTGAGCTCCAGGCCCGGCTGCGGCAGGTCGCGTGGTTGTACGACGGTCCGACGGGGTCGTACGACGGGCTGACCGAGCAGGCGGTCAAGGGCTTTCAGGGCAAGCGCGGGCTGCCCAGAACCGGGAAGACCGACACCGTCACCTGGCAGCGGCTGCTGAGAATGACGCACGAGCCCGGCAAGTGGGACCTCTACCTGATGGGCGGCCAGCCGGCCGACCCGCCGGACGCGCGCTGCATGACCGGGCGCGTGCTGTGCATCAGCAAGACCAGCCGGACCCTGCGCTGGATGATCGACGGACGGACGGTCACCACCGTGCCCGTCCGATTCGGTTCACAGGGCACGCCCACCCGGGAGGGCGTCTTCAGCGTCTACTGGAAGTCCCGCCACCACGTGTCGACGCTGTACGACTCGCCGATGCCGTACGCGATGTTCTTCAGCGGCGGCCAGGCGGTCCACTACTCGTCCGACTTCGCGGCCCAGGGGTACGCCGGCGCCTCGCACGGCTGCGTCAACGTCCGGGACGAGGCGGCGATCGCGGACCTGTTCACGCAGGTGCGCGACGGCGACAAGGTGGTCGTCCACTGGTGAGACACCGGGAGGGGACGTGCGGGGCGCGGGCGGGACCGGGGGAACGTGTCCCGCCCGCGCCGAGGTGCACGAGCCGTGAGTACGGGGGGAACCCCGGCTCTGTGCGACGGCCGATGACCAGTCGGCTCACTCATTACTGCGCCGCAGCGACCGAAAACGTCACACCCACGGAAGAGGAATCTGCGCCAAATCCTGCCCGGTTGGAAAAACCGCAGGTCAGCGGCTTCTTTCTCGATCAGAGTGCGCTGTAGGTGGGGTCTGGTGCCGGACTGGCCGTCGGGCCCGCCAGGTCGCCGTTCGCGTGGTGACCGTTGCCGCCGGAGGACGCGTCGCCCCGACCGTCCCCGTCCTCCCGGCCGCCGTCGTCGCCCCTTCCGGAGCCCCGGCCGTCGCGGTCGTCACGGTCGTTACGGCCGTCACGGTCCTCTTGGTCGTCCTTGACTTCGTTGTCGCCCCGGCCGCTCTTGCCGCCTTCGCCGCCGCTCCTGGCGTCCTCGTCGGAGGCACCCCTCGCGAGCACGCCCTGGCAGTACTTCCACACCTTCGTCGAGCCGCCGGCCGCGCCCTCCAGGCTGCGCCTGCGGTCGGTGCTCAGCTGCCGGCCGTCACGGACGGCTCGGCAGGCCGAGGCGGCCCCGTGCCACGTGCCGCCGGGGCGGTCCTCCCGGCCCTCGGTGCCCTTGCCCGTGCCGTCGTCCGGTGAGGCCGAGCCGCCGCCCGCCGTGTCACGTGAGTCCTGCCCGGTGTCGCCGGTGGCGCCGTCGGGGGTGGTCTTCTCCTGCGGGTCCTGCGGCGAGGGCGTCACGAACGGGCGCTCCGACGTCACCGCGGCGGAGACGGAGGCGGCGGGATCCGGCTCGGCCTCGCCGAACGGCAGTGCTCCGCTTCCGGCCGCGACGGCGACCCCGCCGACCATGCCGACGGCCAGCGCGGCCACCAGTCCCAGGCGCAGCGGGCGGGCCCGGCGAGGGCGCGGGCCATCCGGGTCCGGGCCGCCGATCCGGACCAGTCCGGCGTCGGAGGAACGGCCCCGGGAGCGGTCGCCCAGGGCGGTTCGCGCACCGGCGTCCTCGTCGGCCCCGTCGGCGGCCAGGTCGCCGACCCAGTCGTCGACACGGTCGGTGCGCGCCTTGCGGAAGGCGGCCAACGCGGCGGCCTCACCGGGGAGTTCGGCACCGGCCCGAGGGGGGTCGGCGGAGAGCGCGCCGAGGGTCTTGGCAAGCCGTTCGGCCCGGTCGCGGTCGGCCGCGTCGACAGCTTCGAGGGACTCCCCGCGCAACAGACGCTCCGCCGTCTCGCGGTCCAGCCACCTGTACTGCTCGTCGGCCATCACATGTCCCTCTGCGTCCGCGCACGCGTATCCGTCACACTCGCGGACGTCACCGCGCGTCCGCGCGGTTCTCGCTGGGGCGGCAGGGCGTCGAGCCCGCCCGCGGATTCCGGATCGTCGTCGAGGAGCTCGGCGAGCCGCTTCAGACCGCGGTGCGCGGCCGTCCGTACGGCACCCGGCCGCTTGCCGAGCGTCTCGGCGGCGGTCTTCGCGTCCAGGCCCACGACCACCCTGAGCACGACGGCCTCGGCCTGGTCCTGCGGCAGCCGGGCGATGAGGGACAGGGTGGTGTCGGTGGCCAGGGCCTCCATGGCCTCGCCGGCGGTGTCGGACTCGGCGGGCCTGCCGGTGAGCTCGGTCTCGTCACCGCCGACCGCGGGACGGCGGCCGCGCATCCGGATGTGGTCAAGGGCACGGTTCCTGGCTATCCGGGCGGCCCAGCCACGGAAGCGGTCCGCGTCACCGGCGAAGCGGTCCAGGTCCCGGGCTATCTGCAGCCAGGCCTCGGACGCGACGTCCTCGGCGTCCGGATCGCCGACCAGCGTCCGTACGTACCCGAGCAGCCGCGGGTGCACCGTGCGGTACACAGTCCGGAACGCGGTCTCGTTCCCGTCCTGTGCCGCAAGCACGGCCGCAGTCAGCTCCGCGTCGTCCCCCAGCACCAGTGGTTCCTCAGTCGATGGTCGCGGCTCAGGGCCGCCGATGGGCGCGGTGATCGTGCAATGTCCGCGCCCGGCGCGAAAGGCACGTTACGACCTGAAACCGCTGCTCGTCCATGTCCGTACAAGATGCAACTACCCCGTGATATCGCACCCAAGGCGATGGGGTGTGACAGAAAACGCACTCGTGGCGCTGTAGGGAGTACGGGCCGCCGCGCGGCCCGTGCCGCGCGACGGCCGGGGCCTCTCCTGTGGGGGGTGGCGGCCCCGGCCGTTGCCGTGGCGGCAACGCGCGGGGCTCGTGGTGACGCCGGGCCGCTAGTTCTTCTTCCCCCCGGCCTCGCCGGCCTGCCCCTGGTTACCGCCGACCCCTTCATCCCCATTGGCCGCCTTGCCCGATTCGTCGGACTCGGTCGACGCCTTCGGTTCCGGTGACGCCTTCGGTTCCGGGGACGCCTTCGGCTCCTTCGGCTCCTTCGGCTCCCCCGGCTTGCTCCCGGCCGTCGCCGTCCGCGCCGACTGGTCGGCGCAGTAGGCGGCCACCTCGGCCGCCCCGCCCGCGGCGGTGACCAGGCGCTGCCACGCCGTCGCGTCGAGGGCCTTGCCCCGGCCCCGGACGCGCTCGTACGCACGGCAGTGGGCCTCGGTGTCCTGCGCGGTGGCCGGGCGGTCCGTGGGCCCGGAGTCCGTTGGCGAGGGCCGGCCGCCGGGCTCGGCATCGGCGCTCGCGGGGGCGCGGACCCGGCCGCGGTCTGCGCCGGGGCCACCGGAGGAGGACCCGGCCGAGCCGATCGCGGCGACCGCGACACCGCCCAGGGTGAGGCTCGCGAGGAGCACCGAGAGGGTGGTCCTCAGCGAACGCGCCGCGCGCCGCTGCTCCCGGGGCCGCCAGTCGTCCCGCCGCCGGGTACGGGCCCGGTGCACACCCCCGTCCCGGGCGGCCCGGAAGGCTGCCACGGCCCGCTGCTCGGCCTCGGTGCCGACCGTGCCCTTGCGGAGGGCGGCGGCGAGCAGGGCCTCCAGGGCGGCGACGCCGGCCGCGCGGTCGCCGGTGGCCCGCCCGTCGGGGCGTACGGGTCGGCGGCCGGGGACCCCGCTGCCGTACTGCCGTTCACCCATACCGTGTCCGTTCCTGTGCGGCCCGCCCGGCGTCCGGTCGCCGCCGCCCGTGCTGTCGCCGTCGGCCGCCCTGCCGCGGTCGCCGGTCATGTCGACTCCCCCAGCGTCCGGGGGCCGTCATCCGTCACACCTTCGCCCGCGCCCTCGTCGCCCAGCTGGCGGGCCAGCCGCTTCAGACCCCGGTAGGCGGCGGTGCGCACCGCGCCCGGCCGCTTCCCGAGCACGCGGGCGGCGGCGGGGCCGTCGAGACCGACGACGACCCGCAGCAGGACCGCCTCCGCCTGGTCGCGGGGCAGACCCCGGACCAGCTCGAGGGCGTGTCGCGTGGAGATGGACTCCAGGGCCTGCTCGTGGGTGCTCTGCCCGCCGGCCAGATCGAGGACGTCCTGTTCGAGCACCGACGGCCGGGGCCGCACCTTCTGGCGGCGCAGGTGGTCGAGGGCCCGGTGCCGGGCGATGGTCGCGCTCCAGCCCCGAAACCCCGCCCCGTCACCCTTGAACCGGCCGAGGTCCCGGGAGATCTCCAGCCAGGCGTCGGACGCCACGTCCTCCGCGTCGTCACCGACGAGTCCGCGCACATACCCGAGCAGCCCCGGCTGAACCAGCCGGTAGACGACCGCGAAGGCCGCCTCGTCGCCCTGCTGGGCCCGCGCGACGGCCGCGCCCAGTTCCCCGTCGTACGCCTGCACCCGCCGGGGTTCCCCTCCCTGGCCCAAGAACCGTCCTCGTCCGTACCCGGTCGGCGGCCGATCCGCACGATGCGGATCAGGCCGCCCCTGCCCATGTCCCCCACGGTGATCAGCGCCGGACCTCGCCGAAGTGTCACAGGCGGTCCCCCCACACCCCGCCGCCGTCGGCGACCCCGGCTGTGCGAGCACCTCAGGCCACGGCCCGCCGGGCCCGTCCGTGCAGGGTCAGGTAGAAGGTGCGCAGCGACTCCTCGGGACCGCCGGTGTCGAAACTGTTGCGCACCTTGCCGAGCGGGTTCCAGACCCGTCCGTCCGGCATGCGCACGCCGACCGGCTGCGCGAAGTACGCGCGCTGGTGGACGTCGAGGTCCACCCACACCGCCCCCGCCCGGCGCACCAGCACCTCACCGACGTACGCCCCGAGTCCGAGCAGCGTCTCGTGCGCCCGCTCGTGGTCGGCGCCGCCCTTGCGCAGCCCGTCGATCAGGAAGTCGACGACCCGCAGGCTGGCCACGGAGTAGTCCAGCGGCAGCCTGGTGCGGGCGGTGACGCGGGCGACGAAGTCCGTCGCGTACGGTCGCATCTCTCTCGCACCCGGCACTCGTTCCCCGACCTTGCCCATGCAGGACCCCTTCGCCCGGCTTCGGGAGCTCCCGCCTTCGGCACTCCCCCCGTAGACCAAGCGGCCGCGGCCTCACAAACATCACTGTTCACCTCCGCCTCGCAGATGTGGTGCGAGAACCCGGCCGCTCGACCGGGCCCGCACCCCCGGCCGTCGGTCGCGTTCGGCTACGGCCGTCGCGTCCCGTCGGTCGCGTCCCGGCACAGCAGGCGCAGTGACCCGTCCCCGGCGAAGCAGCGGCGGGCCTCGTCGACCGGGTCCCACAGCCGGCCGTCGGGGGTGCGGATCCAGTGCTCGCCGCCCGAAGCCCACCACTCGGCTCCGGTCTGGCGGACGATCACCTCACCGGCGTAGGCGCCCAGCCCGCGCAGCACCGTCTCCACGGCGGCGGGCGGCGTTCCCTCCCGCCGTATCTCCTCGATCATCCGGTCGACGCGCCACAGGCTCTGCGCCGAGTAGTCGAGCCGCAGCCGCGCGCCCTCGCGCAGGGTGGCCACCACGTCGGCCGCCCAACGCACGGGCCGGGTCGCGGCGGAGGGCCGGGGTTCCTGATGTGTCGTCACAGTCGTCACACGAGGAAAAGCGTGGTCGGACAGCGTTTCGTCACGCGGATCCGGGCTCGAACCCAGACCGGCGCAGGACCGCCCCAGCTCGGCCGCATCCGGCGCACGACGGTCACAGGACTCTCCCAGGAATCGAGGTTTACCCCGCCCCCGAGAGCCCGGCGATCAGCCCTTCCCCCGCGCCCGCCGCGACACCACCGCGCGCAGCACCCGCCGCCCCTCCGTCGACACGTCCAGCGCCCGCCGCACCCCGCCCGCGCCGTGCCCGGCGAGCAGTTCCAGGACGGTGACCTGGCGGCGCAGTTCGGCGGCGACCAGGGGCGACATACCCTCCGTACGGCCTTCCCGGCGGGCGTCGACCGAGGACGCCAGGGCGGCGGCGGGGTCGAGCAGGCGGTGGATGTGCAGGGAGGCGACGGAGCAGGCGTCGGCCCACACCCGTATCCCGCTCGCGGAGGGCTCGGCCGGGGCGGCGACCAGCATCCGGCGGGCCAGCAGCGCGGCCTCGTCACCGGCGGCCTCCGCGGGCCCCGCGTCGCCCAGCTTGTCGCGCGCCTGGGCGATGCGGACACCCCAGTCGTCGACGTCACCGCCGTCCGCGAGCCCCGCCCACAGCGGCCGCAGGACCTCCTCGTCGCCGCCCAGCAGGGGCAGACACCGATCCAAACAAGCCAGCCCGCTGACGGCCAGTCCGCGCTCGTCGGCCTGCGCGATCAGTTCCACCAGGCTCATCCCACGCCCCCTCGCCACGCGGTCGTCCCTTACGGAGGCCGCACTTCCCCTTACTGCGTGCGACGGCCCGGGAGTGTCACAGGGGCACCGCGCCGAGCCGGTCGAGGAACCGGAAGAACAGGTTTTCGGCCGGCACGCCCGCCTCGGGGTCGGGGTCGGCGGTCAGCACGTCGATCACCGGCCCGGCGTCCACCTCGTGCCCCGCCTCCGCCGCCCAGGCGACGGCCCGTCGGGCGGCGTCCCCGGGCTCCAGGAAGTAGTCCTCCAGGGCGGGCCCCTCCTGGCCGGCGCCGAGATACGTGGCCATGGCCGCCCGCCCCAGACAGGTCGTCCACGTCCCGCTCTCCGGCGCCGCCGCCTCGACGACCACGGCGGCGCTGTCCATGACGTACCCGAAGAGCGCGGGCGCGCCCGTCCCGACGGCGAGGGCGTTCATGCTCCCCACGTCGCCGTCACCGCTCGGGTACTCCCACACCTGCCACCCGCCGGGCGCCGACGTGAGCAGCGTCATGTCGCCGACGTCCGACAACGGCTCCAGCTCCGTGAGCGGACGCTCCCCGCGCCCCACGACGAAATATCCCCAGTAACCCATGTCCGGTTCCCCCCGGCTGCTCGGTGCGTATGGGTGCGGCTCGGCCCGAATACACCACAGTCGTACTGCCGTTCGCAGCCGGACGGGACAATCCGCCCCCGGCACGCCCCGTGGCGTGCCCCTGCTCAGTCCAGCCTGTCGCCGAGCGCCTTGAACTCCGTCCAGGACAGCTCGGGCTTCCCGGGGTCCCAGAGCTTCTGGACCGTCGCCCGCAGCGGCATCCGGATCCCGGCCGCGACCTGCGCCTCGGTCTGGGAGTTCGCCAGGTCGCACCAGACCGCGAAGGACCCGCCGAGGATCTGGTCGTCGTACTTCGCGGGCACCGCCTGCGTGCCGCGCACCACGAGCGGCGTCCACTGCTCGTAGATCCGCTGCCCGGTCGGGTAGACGAAGGTCAGCGGCTGCCCGAGCACGTAGTAGAGGAACTCGTCGTTGTAGTTGATCACCTTGCGGCCGGCGCTCAGGTACTCGGCCGGCAGCCGGGCCCCGATCTCCTTGCCCGTCCAGTAGGCGACCTGGATGTCCTTGTCGGCCTGCACGGAGGTACCGGCGAAGAAGCCGTCGTTCCAGGCGCGCGGGGTCTTGTCGTGGGCGCGGACGGTGTCGGCCCGGTCGTTGAGCCAGCCGGTGGTCAGGTCGGCCACTCCCGCGCCGGATCCGTAGGCCTCGGTGGCTGCGCGGGCGAGCTGGGGGAAGGACGCCTCGGGGTCGGACACCGTCAGCGCCTGGTACTCGTCGCCGCCGAGGTGCCACTGGCCGCCCGGGAAGAGGTCGGCGTACTCGTTCAGCAGGTCGTCGACGATCTCGGCGGCGTCCGGATCGGAGATGTCGACCGCTCCGCGGGTCGCCACGCCCTGCGCGTTGCGCAGCTGGAGGTCGGGGTGGGCGGCGATCACGGCGCCCAGGTGCCCCGGCGAGTCGATCTCGGGCACCACGGTGATGTGCCGGCTGGCGGCGAGGTCGACGATCCGCTTCACCTGCGCCTTGGTCAGATGCTCCCTGGACACGATCTCCGGATGGGAGTCGGACGCGATGCGGAACCCCTGGTCGTCGGAGAAGTGCAGCCCCAGCTGGTTGTACTTCAGGTCGCCGAGCTCCCGGACCCGGTCCTCGATCCAGCCCGCCGTGAAGTGCTTGCGCGCGATGTCCAGCATGAGCCCGCGCACCGGCTTGGCCGGCTCGTCGCGCACGACACCCTCCGGCGCCGTACCGCCGCCGTGCACCTCCTGCTTGAGCGTGCGCGTGCCGTAGAACACCCCGGCGTCGGCCGGGCCGCTGATGGTCACCCGCCCGCCGCGCACGGTCATGGAGTACGACTCCGGGTCAGCGCCCTCGTCGTCGTTGAGCGCCAGCCGTACGTCACCGGCCCGCACGTCGTCCTTCTCGCCCGCGTACGTCAGCCCCAGCTCACCGGCGAGCAGCCGCCCCTCGTCGGCCAGGTCGCCGTCGCTGACCACGACCCGCTGGCCCTTTTCCGGCTGCCAGCCGGGGCCGCGCGCCGGGGTGTGGGCGCGGACCGCGGGAATGGTGCGGGGCGTCCGCGACAGGGGGTAGGAGCGCGTGGGGGTGGGGCTCGGGGTCTTCGAGGCGGTGGGCGACGAGCCCTCCACGGCTCCGGCCGAGGACTGTCCCTGTGCCGATCCCACGGGTGCGCCGTCGCCGCCGTCCGAGGCCAGCAGCCCGAGGCTCACCCCGGCCGCGACCGTCACGACCACCACCGCGAGGATCAGCACCCAGGTCTGCTTCAACGCGCTCTGCGCCGACGTCGGGCGCCTGCGCTGACTCCGCCTGTGCTGACTCCGCCTTCGCTGACTCACGGCGTCAACCTAGGCCCTGTGACATCCGGGTAGCGTCCACCACACGTTCTGAAACTCTCCCGTTCGGATGAAATTCGAGCATCCTTCAGACATGTCATGCCTGCTCTCGATAGCGTGACGTCACATCTCTCACATCATCCTCTGCCGAAACCCCACGTGACGCCCACACATCTCCCTGGCCCAGTGGCCATACCGTCGCTGCCCGAGCAGACCCGGGACACGCCCGGCACGACTGCCCCGTTGCAGCACTTCAACACCATTCCCGCCGACGAGATCCGGCGCACCCTTCTCACCTGCCTCCACAGCCACCGGTGGGCCACCCGCATCGCCGCCCACCGCCCCTACCCGGACGTCGACTCCCTCCTCGCCGCGTCGGACGAGGCCGCCTACGACCTGACTGCGGGAGACCAGGCGGAGGCGCTGGCCGGCGAGACGCTGCCGGCACTGCCGGCCGACACCTACGGGGCCGCCCACATGGCCCTGGGCGCGGCACACGCGGCGTACGAGAACCGCTTCGGACACGTGTTCGTCATCTGCCTGGACGGAGTCGCTCCGGAGGAGTCCCTGGACCGGGTCCTCGAGGGCATCCGGTCACGATTGGCAAACGATCCCGAGGAGGAACGGGTGGTGACGGCGGAGGAACTCCGGCGCCTCGCGAAGGAGCGGCTGATGACGCTCCTGAGGGGCGCGGGGAACGGCGCGACCAGCCACAACGGCACCGCACCCGGCAGATAACCGGACAGTCCACCCCAGAAGCCGCCGCCCCTCACCCATACGCGTGCCACTTTGATCACACCCGTAGGCCCCGGCTAAGCCGAGCGGCAGCGCATCGCTACGATGCTGGGGGCCGGTGGACCGTACCCGGCCGGGCCCGTCCGACGCCGAAGCCGGCAGGCCCCAATCCCCGCTCCCGGAGGGTTCTTCCGTGCCGGCTGGAACGCTGTACCGCGGCCGGGAAGGAATGTGGTCCTGGGTGGCTCATCGAGTCACCGGCGTCCTCATCTTCTTCTTCCTGTTCGTCCACGTGCTCGACACCGCGCTCGTGCGTGTCTCCCCCGAGGACTACGACAAGGTCGTAGCCACCTACAAGACCCCGCTCGTCGCGTGCCTGGAGTACGGCCTCGTCGCCGCCATCCTGTTCCACGCGCTCAACGGCCTGCGCGTCATCGCCGTCGACTTCTGGTCGAAGGGCCCCCGCTACCAGAAGCAGATGCTCTGGAGCGTCGTCGGCGTGTGGGTCGTGCTGATGATCGGGGCGATCTACCCCGTGCTCGGCCACGCCTACCGTGAACTGTTCGGGAGCTGACGCGCGCACATGTCAAACAACACCGTCTCCACCGAGACCGCCGCGTCCGGCATCGGCCCCGTCGAGGGTGCGTCCCTCTACAGCGTCGACAACCCGGCCCCCCTCATCGAGGCCCCGCGCAAGCGCACCAAGAAGTCCCCGAAGTCCACGCGGGGCAACTTCGAGATGGCCGCGTGGCTGTTCATGCGGCTGTCGGGCATCGTGCTCGTCGTCCTGGTCATCGGCCACCTGCTGATCCAGCTGGTGCTCGACGGCGGCGTCTCCAAGATCGGCTTCGCCTTCGTGGCCGGCCGCTGGGCGTCCCCGTTCTGGCAGGTCTGGGACCTGCTGATGCTCTGGCTCGCGATGCTGCACGGCGCCAACGGCCTGCGCACGGTCATCAACGACTACGCGGAGCGCGCGAACACCCGGCTGTGGCTGAAGGGCCTGCTCTACACCGCCACGGTGTTCACCATCCTGCTGGGCACGCTGGTGATCTTCACCTTCGACCCGAACATCCGCTAGGCACGGGGCTGAGGCAACCACTCATGAAGATCCACAAGTACGACACCGTCATCGTCGGCGCCGGCGGCGCGGGCATGCGCGCGGCCATCGAGTCGACGAAGCGCAGCCGCACCGCCGTGCTGACCAAGCTCTACCCCACCCGCTCCCACACGGGCGCCGCGCAGGGCGGCATGGCCGCCGCGCTGGCCAACGTGGAGGAGGACAACTGGGAGTGGCACACCTTCGACACGGTCAAGGGCGGTGACTACCTGGTCGACCAGGACGCCGCCGAGATCCTGGCGAAGGAGGCCATCGACTCGGTCCTCGACCTGGAGAAGATGGGCCTGCCGTTCAACCGCACCCCGAACGGCACGATCGACCAGCGCCGCTTCGGCGGTCACTCGCGTAACCACGGCGAGGCCCCGGTCCGCCGCTCCTGCTACGCGGCCGACCGCACCGGCCACATGATCCTCCAGACGCTCTACCAGAACTGCGTCAAGGAGGGCGTGGAGTTCTTCAACGAGTTCTACGTCCTCGACCAGCTGATCACCGAGGTCGACGGCGTGAAGCGGTCGGCGGGTGTGGTCGCCTACGAGCTGGCCACCGGCGAGATCCACGTCTTCCAGGCGAAGGCCGTGATCTACGCGTCCGGCGGCTGCGGCAAGTTCTTCAAGGTGACGTCGAACGCGCACACCCTGACCGGTGACGGCCAGGCCGCGGTCTACCGCCGTGGCCTGCCGCTGGAGGACATGGAGTTCTTCCAGTTCCACCCGACCGGCATCTGGCGCATGGGCATCCTGCTGACGGAGGGCGCCCGTGGTGAGGGCGGCATCCTCCGCAACAAGGACGGCGAGCGCTTCATGGAGAAGTACGCGCCGGTCATGAAGGACCTCGCGTCCCGTGACGTCGTCTCGCGCTCCATCTACACGGAGATCCGCGAGGGCCGTGGCTGCGGCCCCGAGGGCGACCACGTCTACCTGGACCTCACGCACCTCCCGCCGGAGCAGCTGGACGCCAAGCTGCCCGACATCACGGAGTTCGCGCGCACCTACCTCGGCATCGAGCCCTACACGGACCCGATCCCGATCCAGCCCACCGCGCACTACGCCATGGGCGGCATCCCGACGAACGTCGAGGGTGAGGTCCTGCTCGACAACACCACGGTCGTCCCCGGCCTGTACGCGGCCGGCGAGGTCGCGTGCGTGTCGGTGCACGGCGCCAACCGTCTGGGCACGAACTCGCTGCTGGACATCAACGTGTTCGGCAAGCGGGCCGGTATCGCGGCCGCGGAGTACTCGCAGAAGGCGGACTTCGTGGAGCTGCCGGAGAACCCGGCGGAGCTGGTGGTCGGCCAGGTCGAGCGGCTGCGCTCCGCCACGGGCACCGAGCGGGTGGCGACCCTGCGCAAGGAGCTCCAGGAGACCATGGACGCGAACGTCATGGTGTTCCGCACGGAGCAGACCATCAAGACGGCCGTGGAGAAGATCGCCGAGCTGCGCGAGCGCTACAAGAACGTCTCGATCCAGGACAAGGGCAAGCGGTTCAACACGGACCTGCTCGAGGCCATCGAGCTCGGCAACCTCCTGGACCTCGCCGAGGTCATGGCGGTGTCGGCCCTCGCCCGCAAGGAGTCCCGCGGCGGTCACTACCGCGAGGACTACCCCAACCGCGACGACGTCAACTTCATGCGCCACACCATGGCGTACCGCGAGGTGGGCGACGACGGCACCGAGTCCATCCGTCTCGACTACAAGCCGGTCGTCCAGACCCGCTACCAGCCGATGGAGCGTAAGTACTGATGGCAACCCCGACCCTGGACAAGGCGGACGCGGCCGGCGCACCCGAGCCCGGCTTCGCCGACTCCCCGTACATCACGGTCACCTTCCGCATCCGGCGCTTCAACTCCGAGGTCTCGGCCGAGGCGACCTGGGAAGACTTCCAGCTGGAGATCGACCCCAAGGAGCGTGTCCTCGACGCCCTCCACAAGATCAAGTGGGACCTGGACGGCACGCTCACCTTCCGCCGCTCCTGCGCCCACGGCATCTGCGGCTCGGACGCGATGCGGATCAACGGCAAGAACCGCCTCGCGTGCAAGACCCTGATCAAGGACATCAACCCCGAGAAGCCGATCACGGTCGAGGCCATCAAGGGCCTCACGGTCCTCAAGGACCTCGTGGTCGACATGGAGCCGTTCTTCCAGGCGTACCGCGACGTCATGCCGTTCCTGATCACCAAGGACACCAACGAGCCGACGCGGGAACGCTTCCAGACGGCGGAGGACCGCGAGCGCTTCGACGACACGACGAAGTGCATTCTCTGCGCGGCCTGCACGTCCTCGTGCCCGGTCTTCTGGAACGACGGCCAGTACTTCGGCCCGGCCGCGATCGTCAACGCCCACCGCTTCATCTTCGACAGCCGTGACGAAGCGGGCGAGCAGCGCCTGGAGATCCTGAACGACCGCGACGGCGTCTGGCGCTGCCGCACGACGTTCAACTGCACGGACGCCTGCCCGCGCGGCATCGAGGTCACGAAGGCGATCCAGGAAGTGAAGCGCGCACTGATCACGCGCCGCTTCTGACGTCCCTTCCGGTACGTCGACGTGGGCCCCGTTCCTACCGGGAACGGGGCCCACGCGCGTGCCCGGCCACGATCGGGTGGACGGGCGTGATCGGGTGGACGGGCGTGATCGGGACACCCGCAGGCCACCGCAGTATCCGTCGAGCGGCCCTGCGACGACCGCCGACTGATCCAAGATCATCGGCAGCCAGATCCTGGTGTCAACCCCCCGGACGGTGCCCACGCCAGTGCCGACCTCATGGTCCCGTTCCTCGCAGCCGGACTGCACGGAGCAGATTCACAGGTGCTCCAGGGCATCGGGCTCTGGCTGCCCACCGGTACGGAGGACTCACACTCAGCGAGGTCGCCGACCTCCCCGACGACCCATCCACCACAGCCGTCGTCCGCTGACGTTGCCGTCGAACCGTGAAGAGCCCCACCGAAACACAACTCGGTGGGGCTCTTCGGCCGATCGACTCACCTCAAAGGAGATCGCTGCCAGTGCCGCCTAGTCGGTCGTCCACAGCCGCGCGAACTTCGCTCCAGGGGTCCTGCCGAAGGGATTCCAATGTCGCCCTCGACGTATTTCTGTGCTGCGCGACTCTCATTCTGATCGATTCGTCCACATCGTGAGCGAGGCGCTCGAGAAGGTCCGGTGACAGTTTCCGCTTCATGGCAACCATGAAGCGGACGCGGGGATCAGGGTCGTCGATCAATATTTCCAGAACAGTCAATGGCACCGTCTTGTTCTGGACGACTGCCACCCGTTCTTCCGGATATCGATCGACAATCTCCATCCATACCTGCGCGGGCACCTCCTCAACTGCCGCCCTGCGGCATTCCTGCGGATCTGAGCTGTTGCACAGCCGTACGAACTCGTCAGCAGTCTCGATCATCTCTTGACGCCCCGCAAATTGCTGTTCGGTATAAATTTCCCCGTATCACCCTTCCACTTGTCAGGCATGTAGTCGCCGTATTTATCGGCATCCGAGATCCATTCGAGGCCCTTACTGGTCTCCCGATACACCTTGAACGCCGATTCACCGTGGCCGGTTACGTCCGGAGTCCACCAGGTACCGTCCGAGGCACTCTTGTAGAAGGTGGTCTTGAACGGACCTCCCTTCAGGAGTTTCGTTGAGCCTTCCTTCGTCAGCCGCCAAAGTCCTCGGCCAGGAACATCACAGTCGCTGTTATGAACGAGTACCGGCGTCTCGCCCGCCAGCACATAGTACGTGTGCTACGCGAACCCCTCGACCTGCTTTTTCGCTGGTCAAGCGCAGTTTGCTGGTCCGGTGACGTGCGTGGGTGTCCGTGGTTGTGCGGGGTTGTTGCCGTCAGCTACTGCCGTCAGACGGTTCAACCCAGGTACGGCTTCTCGCACTGTTCCAGGAAGTGCTGGAGCCTGAGCCGTTGGGTGTGGTGCATCGGCAACTGCTGGATCTCTTCCGGCGGTACAAACCGGAGTTCTGTGGACTCGTCAGAGATCTCCAGCTGGCCGCCGGTGATGCGGGCGGTGAAGCAGACATTGAACTGTCGCCGGACCTCGCCGTCGGTGTAAGCGATGATGTGTTTCGGGTCGGTGTAGGTGCCGACCAGGCCGGTGATCTCGACGTCGAGGCCGGTCTCTTCCCTGACCTCTCGGACGGCGGTGCCGGGCAGGGAGTCGGTGAGGTCCATGCCGCCGCCGGGCAGTGCCCACAGGTCGTTGTCGCGGCGACGCTGGAGGAGAATGCGGCCGTGGTCGTCGGTGACGACGGCGGAGGCGGCGACGACCATGCTGTTCGGCTTGGGTGCCGTGGGATCGTCGTAATACTCGGTGCGGGCCACGGTCAGCCCTCCTATCGTACGGGGGTTGCCGTCGCCCACACGGCATTAAAGCTCTCTGCGTAGGTATCGAACATGCCGCTCTCCTCGTGGCGGCGAAGATGCCACACCGGGGCAGCGTAGGCGTTGACGCCCCAGACGTGTGCGTTGACGAGTTGCTGGTCGTCGGCGCGGTAGAGGGAGTTGTAGAGCGTGGTGCCGTGGGTGCGGACTTCGATACCGGGTGTGGAGGCGAGTGGCCTGTAGTGCATGAGCGCGAGGCGGCAGCGGGATTCAATGCCGTGGCCGAACCGCTCCTCCTGGCCGCGGGCCTGGACGGTGTCGCTGTCGGCGTCCCCGATCGCGATGCGTACGGTGCAGCCTTCGGCGGCGCGTTCGGTGAGGAGTTCGTTCAGCCGGGGGTATGCCTCGTGGAGGAAGACGGCCGCGTAGACGAGGATGTCGATCTGTTCCCGGGCCTAGGCCATCAGGTGGGTGAACGTCGAGACGGGGATGTCGGCCCGCTGCTCGTAGAGCGCGACCAGTTCGGGGCTGATGGCGCGGGCGGGGCGGGCTTGGCGAAGTGCCGGCCAGAGTGCGTGCACGTCTTCTCCCAGGGCTTTGGCCGCCTGGAGGGCTGTGGCACGGCGTGGGGTGCGCCCGAGGTTCACCCAGCGTTCGACCGACTTGGGGTCGATCTCGACCTCGTGGGCGAGGGTGGCGTACGTCCAGCCTCCGGCTGCCATGACGGCTCGTAGTCTCTCGTTCGGCACGAGTCTCCCCCTTAGTCTCGGGACGGCACCAGGGACGTTCTACATGGTGTGGGACGTCCCGGAGTGGGGTTTGGTGGAGGTTCCTTCGTCCCGGTGACCGGCGTGAGGATCGGTGTCGACCCTGTGGCACCGATACGCCCGGGGGCGCGGTCCACGCCGTCGAGGAGTGTCAACGTGCGAAAGAGCGCGACCACTTGTGTTCCCTTCCTGCGACTGGATGCCTGGTCGCGGTCCGCCTCGCCGGGGTGGTCACGATGACGGCCCGCAACCCTGACGCGGTCGAGCACACTGCCTCGCCCGGTGTGGGCGCCCTGGTGGTCGACCGGCGGAACGGCAAGGTCGGCGTGGTGATGGGGCATGTGGGGACGTATGTGCAGCTTCGGCCGCCGTGTGGTGGCCGGGAGTGGGACGTGCCGCCCGAGGATGTACGTCCGCCGACCCCGGGCGAGGAATTGAGCGCGAAGGTGGCCGTGGCCAATCGGAGGTGGGGACGGTGACCCCTCGCTCTGTCCTGCGCTACGAGACCTGGACTCTCCAGCCCGACCGCGAACCGGACGCGGAGCCTGTCCTGTACGCAATGCAGTGCGCCGTGGACGGAGAGACCTCACCGGCAAGCAAGGACTTCGCCGAACCACAGGACTGGGTGCTGCGGCACTGCGGCCAGAACCCTGATGACGCTCGTTGAATATCCCCACCCCGTGCTCAGGGATGGGACAGACCTGCTCACCGAGATTCCCCACCCCCGGCGCGCTGACCTGCGGACGGACGCCACAAGGGAGGGGCCGGCCGATAGCCAGCCAGGTCCAGGGGCGGGGCGAGTTGTCCAGGGTGAGCGAAGCTCAGCGCGTAGCGCCGCCGAAGGCGCCCTTGACCACTCGGCACGGCCCGCACACTCCACGAGCGGGCGGCCCCGGCCCCCGTCGCCCACGGCAACCGACTGGGGAACGAAGAGCAGCCCTGGGGAATTTCACGAAGCCTCATCAACCCGTCCCACCACACCTACCGGGAGATCATCACCCGGCCCTGGAGGACCTGGCGGCAGACGTGACCCGCCCCGCCGGCCCACTCACCGCACCACGCTGACCCACCCGACCCCCGCCCCTGCCGGGCACAGCCGATCGAGGCTCCCCCGTCCTCGTCAGCCCCGGCAGGGACGGGCCCTCACGTACGTGCCGGGCCCATGGCCATGAGGTTCTGGCCCCAGCCACAGAAAGTCAGCCACGACGGCGGGCGTGCCGACTGATCACCCGCCATGTGTGTCTCGCTCAACCCCGCACCGGCATCAGCCCAGCTTTCTCCATCGTCACGGCCCCCGCCATGCGGCAAGCATGGGCGTCCGGGACGGCACGAGCCCGCCGGGCGGCCTCTCGGGTGCCCGGCCGCCGACGCCGGCCACCACCCTCGGTGAGCCCGGTGACGGACAGGAAGGGTCGGCCCCTGGTCGGCCCTGTGCCTGCGATCCGGCCGTAGGACGGTCGTCGGCGACAACTTGCTCCGCCAGGAGCCCGGTTCCGGTCATCCCGGCAATCTGACCGGTTGCCGCTCTCGCAGTCCTGGACCGTTCCCTTGCCGGGGCGGCTGGCCTCCCGAGCGAACGGCGGGCTTGTCGGCGACGGCGGTCAGCCAATGCGGGCGGGTCCCGCCTTGAACCTCGTAGAGAAAATCTGAACGCACGCCCTCCGCCCTCATCCGGCAAGGGGGTCAGCAGTCGCTGGTCTCGAGGGACTCGACACGGGCACGGAGTTCGGCGAGCTGCTCGACGGCCTCGGCCAGCGCCTGCTCCAATGCCTCAACGCGGGCCGTGGTTCCGCCCGCAGGAGCGCTCGCCTCCCCCGGGCCTTCGTCCTTGGTGTGGTCGTAGTGAGCGACGAAGGCGCCCTTGCCGGGACGGGAGACCGCCCACCCCTCCTGCTTGAGCAGGGTCATGGCCTTCTGCACGGTCAGGCTGGAGGCCCCGAACTCCCGCATCAGCACGGCCTGCGTCGGCAGCGCGTCACCCGGCCGCAGCCCGCCGGAGCGAATCTGCTCCCGCAGGGTCTCGGCGATGACCTCGAACGTCAGCTGCACCCCGTCACCCGTCGGCCTGCGCCCGCGCCGCATCGCCTTTACGCCCGCCACCCCGCCGCCTTCCGTGCCGTCTATCAGCTATTTCCGGCCCGCCCAAACCGGGAAACCGGCCCCACACTACCCGCGTCCCGCCGCCCGCAGAAAGGAATGAGGAGGGATGTACTTGAATGCGCCCGTGGGGCGGTGTTAACGTCACGCACCCCCCGGTGATCACCACCGCGCCCCGCCGACCAAGCCCCCACTGGTCCGGCCCCCGCGCCCAACGTCGAGGCGCCCCCGTTCCCCTGTGAGCCGATCACTTCGACCTGCCCGCGTCACCCGCGCCGTACCGCTTCCGCGCTCCCGCCGAAAGGCCATTCTCCGCATGCCCGCACAGCTTCAGCTCCCGTATCCCGCGACCGTTCCAGCCGCATCGCGTCCGTCGTCGGCGTTCACAACGCCGACCTGCCCGGCGGATGTCCCCGCCTCTGCGGCGGCAGGGCGGGCGCTGGAGCGTCGCGCCCGGCTCACCGCCAAGCTGGCGAAGCTCGCCGCCACCGGTCACCTCGCCCCCCTCGCGCGGCAGATAACCGGACTCGGCGGCTGCGCGCACCCGATCCGCCTGACCGGGCACCGCACCCGACTCGACACCGCCACCGGCGAGATCCACGACCACTTCGACTCCGGTCAACTCCCGGCGGGCGAACTGCTGGTCCGCTGCGGCAACCGCCGCGCCACCCGCTGCCCCGCCTGCTCCACCGTCTACCGCTACGACACCTACCAGCTCATCGCCGCCGGACTCCGCGGCGGCAAAACAGTCCCGGCAAGCGTGGCCGCGCACCCGCGCGTGTTCGCCACCCTCACCGCCCCCGGCTTCGGCCCCGTCCACAACCAGCCCGACACTGGCCGCTGCCACTGCGGCCACACCCACCCCGACAACGACCGGCTGCTGGGCACCCCGCTCAACCCCGAGCACTACGACTACATAGGCGCGGTCCTGTGGAACGCGCACGCCCCGGCCCTGTGGGCCCGCTTCACCACCCACCTACGCCGCGAGATCGCCAAGGCCGCCGGACTGACGCAGCGGACCCTGCGCCACCACGCCACCCTCTCCTACGCGAAGGTCGCCGAGTACCAGAAGCGCGGCCAGGTCCACTTCCACGCCGTCATCCGCCTCGACGGATCCACCGGCCCCGGCAGCACCCCGCCCGCCTGGGCCACCACCCAACTCCTCGACCACGCCGTCCGTGCCGCCGCCGCACGCACCCGCGTCCACCACGAGGGCGAACCGCCGAGGCAGCCGCAGCCCGCCGGGGACATCCCCGCGTCCCCGCCTCAAGTCTCAGATCGGGCGGGGCCGTTGGTGTTCCGGTTCGGGCGGCAGATCGACGTCCGGGCGATCCGCAGCACGGACTTCACCGGTGACAGCCCGGTAACCGAGCGGCACGTCGCCGCCTACATCGCCAAGTACGCCACCAAGGGCGCCGAGACCACCACCGGCACCCTCGACCGCCGCCTCCGACTCCTCGCCGAACTCGCCACCCACGACATCACCGACCACGCCCGCCGCCTGATCCACACCGCCTGGCGCCTCGCCACCCAACCCCAGCACGCCCACCTCCGCCTGCGCCAATGGGCCCACATGCTCGGCTTCCGAGGCCACTTCTCCACCCGCACCCGCCACTACTCCACCACCCTCGCCCACCTCCGAGCCGAACGCACCGCCTGGCGCCTCAGCCGACTCGACGCCGCAGCCGACATGCCGACCGCTGACCACCGCACCGACAGGCACCCGGTCGGTGACCGGGCCGGTCACCCCACCGCCCTGACCGCCGGTCACGGCCACCCCACAGGTCACCGCGATACCGCCAGTCAGCGCGTGGACTCGGATACGACGCTGGTCATCTCCCACTGGCAGTACGCCGGAACCGGCCTCCTGCCCGAACTCGCCCACCTCGCCGACCTCCTGGCCGCGACGCGGCAGACCCGACCCGAGCAACCGACCCGAACCCGGCGCTCGGAACGCTCCAGTGACCGCGCCGGTCACTCGGTCGGTCACTCCACTGATCGGCTGACCAGTGCCGTCCGGCCGGGGGCCGTCGCGTGACCGCCGGCACGGAACTTCTCACCGTCCCCCAGGTCATGGAACTCCTCCAGCTCGGCCGCTCCGCCGTCTACGACCTGCTCCGCACCCGACAGCTCGCCTCGATCACCCTCGGCCGCGCCCGCCGCATCCCCGCCCACGCGCTGGCCGACTTCATCCGCACCCGCCTCGACCAGGAAGCCGCCTGATGACCACCACACCCCGCGACACCCCCGCCTCCCGCCGCGCCCGAGCCAACGGCGACGGAACCGTCTACCAGCGCAAGGACAGCCGCTGGGAGGCCGCCGGATACGTCCTCGCCCCCGGCAACACCCGCAAGCGCATCCGCGTCTACGGCACCACCCGCAAGGAAGCCCTCGCCAAGCTCACCGAGAAGATCGCCGCCAGCAACCGCGGCCTCCCCGCCCCCTCCGCGCAGGGCAGCCTGGCCACGTACCTGACGTACTGGCTGGAGAACGTCGCCGTCCACCATCTCCGCGAGAACACCCACACCCGCTACACCGCCTGCGTCAACCGCTACCTCATCCCTGGCCTCGGCAAGAAGAAGCTCAGCAAGCTCACCGCCAAGGACGTCCGCACTTGGCTCAACCAGCTCCGCACCACCTGCCAGTGCTGCACCCGTCGCCTCGACGCCGACCGCGACCAGCCCCGCTGCTGCGCCACCGGAGCCTGCTGCTCCAAGCGGCTTTCCCCGCTGACGCTGGCCTACCTCCATTCCGTCCTCAAATCCGCCCTGGAGCACGCCGTCAGAGAAGAGGAGATCCCTCGCAACGTCGCCCGCAACGTCCGCACCGGCACGCCCCGCCCCCGACGCTTCGCACCGCTCACCGCAGACGAAGCCCGCCAGTTCCTCAGCGCCACGTACGATCACCGGCTGCATGCCCTGTTCGAGCTCGCGCTCCACACCGGCCTCCGCAAGGGCGAACTTCTCGGCCTCCGTTGGGAAGACCTCAACCTCGACACCGGTACCGCTGCCATCCGCCGAACTTTGCAGCGCACCAGCACGGGCGGACTCATCACATTGCCTACCAAGACCCGGGCCTCCGAGCGCCGCATCGCCCTCCCCACTCGCTGCGTCCAGTCGCTGAAGCTCCGCCACGAGCAGCAGAAGCGCGAGCGTGAGGCCGCAGGCACCGCGTGGCAGCACAGCGGGCATGTGTTCACCACGGTGCAGGGCGGATCGATCGACCCGACCAACCTCACCCGCGCCTTCACCACGCTCTCCGCAAGGCCGGCCTCCGCCGCATCCGCTTTCATGACCTCCGGCACTCGACGGCCACGCTGCTCCTGGAACAGGGCGTCGAACTCGTCGTGATCAAGGAACTCCTCGGCCACGCCCACATCGGCGTCACCGCCACCGTCTACGCCCACGTCAGACTCCGCCTCCAGCGTGACGCCATCGACGCCCTCGGCGGCGCGCTCGTCGGCCGGGAGACCACCGAGACAGCACGCTCCAACGGCGACGAACTGCCACCCTGCGCCTCACTCGTCCGCTGACGTTGCCGTCAACTGCTGCCGTCACCCCACGCAAAAGCCCCGCCAGGACATACCTGACGGGGCATCAAATTTGCAACCGCACCTTCTGCTGGCGAGAATGCTGCCAGAGGCCTGTCATTGCCGGGCAATGACCTCCACATGAAACTCGCGCATGACTGAATGGATCGACTCCATAAAGTCATCCCCTAGATGATCACGTGATGCCTGATAGTTACGCCACACAATACTGGACAGAGAAGCCGTTCCCTCAGGAGATAGGCAATCTGCGACAGCGTCGAGGTTCGACCCAAAATAGCCCCTGGGGCCATTTACCGCCTCTCCCAAGGCGCAGTAGAAACTCGACTTCGTGAAGATATTCGCCCCATCGAGATAAACAACTTCATCCAGTCCGTAGCTCGCGGCTTTCTTGCCAGAAGCGAACCATGAATTCTGGACAACATGAAGCCAAGTTTCATGGTAGCGCGACGGCCACTGAAGCCACTCATCCATCGCGCCCTCGACCTTTGATGCCCAATGCCGCCACACTTCTCCCGCCGCAGAGTATTCACATACGCCACCAAGGAACTGATAAGTCGCATTCGAAGGAGAATTCTCCACCAAGCCATGGCGGCCGATTCGGACAACCCGACCGATGCAGTAGTCGCCAATCTTCACCCCCTGAGAGTTCACGACCTCGAGATTCGCATCCTCGACCTTCCGCCTGGCATTCGCGATCTGGTGAACGCGAATGAAGGTAACTTCCGGAGGGTGTACCTCTTGATCACCAAAGAACCCGCGGACATCTTCCGCCAAAACAATCAGGTCCTGAGATTCATCATCGATGAGCCGATACAGCGGGAAACTCTCAAACTCCATGAAGGGTCGACCAATCGCCTCTACATTACGCCAGTTTGTGATACGCCGTAGCGGCATCAGCAAGATGCCGCTACGGCGTATCACTCGAACCAGGCTATTTACCAGCCGGAATCAGGGAAGTGTGGCGCGCTGAATTTCTGAATTTTCCTGTAGTGAGTCGATGTCCATCCGTAGACCTCGACGCCATTTTTCTCCACGACCAGGATCCGGTCAGTCTCCGGGCGCCCCGGAACTCGATACTCCTTGGCGCCTGCCCACCATGAATGCTCCCGACCACTGTACGTGTTATGCGATCTGATTTCCCCCAACCTGACCGCATCGTACGCCTCAGCAATCTTCTTGTTCATCCCTTGAGGCAAACCGTCAGACAGTTTCCCCTTGGGACAGTTGCTGTTGTGAACGAGTACCGGAGTCTCGCCCGCCAGCACATAGTACGTGTGCAGGTGGTCGACCGTCAGGTTGTACGTACGCGCGTGCTTGGTGAACGGGCGATTGCCCGTGACGATGACAGTCTCGGCATCGTCGGTGAGCAGCGTCATGCCCGGCTTGAGGTCGCCTGCGGTGATCCACGCGCGCTCGGACGGTGACCAGATTGGATGCTCGTGCGTCGCCGTGAGTTTCTCGATTCCCACTTCGGTGGCAATGGAGAGCTCATTGAAATACTTGTCACCCTCAGTGCGAATGAGGCGGGTGACCTTTTTAGGCGCCGTCTCACCGGTCTTCGGATCCGTCGCCAAGACCTCGTCTCCGAGCCTGACGTCTTCGATGTCCTTGGTGGACCCGTCGGCCATGAGCACGTCCGTGCCTGCGAGGAAGCACTTACAGCCGGTCGGGATATCCGCCCCGTCAGCAGCTTCGTCCGCACGTTTTCCGAGCTTCAGAAACTTGAAGACCTTGAGGAAGGGCAGATCGACAGCCAGGCCTCCACAGTTTCCCAGGGAAACCTCAGTCACGCACTGGCCGGCCTCCTCGGTGTCGAACACGAAGAAGTCGAACAGGTCTTTTGCTTGCCTTTTTCTCAGATTCTCGCCCACGGGCGCCACGCCGTAGTAAATGCCGTAATCACCGACCGTGGCATAGGCCTTGGACTTCGTTCCCCCCGAACTGTACGTATACGTGTACAGCGTGGATCCGTCGTCGCGGCTCACGACATCGGTCTCCACCATGTGATGCACCCAGCGCCCCTGATCGTCCTGGGTGAACCACTCCTTTGTCATGGGGTCGCAGGTGTCGCGCTCGCACACGCCGACGGGCTTCAGTCCATCAGGATCGGATGTGGAGATGGGGCTGTTGCGGGCATAGGCATACCCGTTCATCTGCAACGGGTCCGCGATGTCGATGATCGGGTCCGCCGAAAGGAAGCGGCCTGTGTTCTGGTCGTACTCGCGCGCTCCGATGTGCGTCAGTCCGGTCGCCGCGTCGTCGACCCCCACGCCCAGGTAGCTGCGCTTGTTGGGCCAGTTGGAGGGCTTCGGCCCGCGCAGTTCGCCGTACGGCTTGAAGGCGCGGCGCGTCACCGGCTGGGTGCCGGACAGCTCGACCGTGGTGTTCGCCGTGCCCAAGTGGTCGGCGATCATCACGTTGAGCTTGTGGCCCGTCGTCGCGCCGTTGGTCGTCGTGCGGACCACCGTCGGGGCGCCGGCCTGGCCGTAGGAGCGTGAGGCCCGGGTGATGGTGCCCGTGGCGTCCGTCGTCAGTTCGGCGTCGCCCAGGTACAGGGTCGAGCCTGTGGCCGAGTTCTCCAGGAGGCGGTTGCCGTCGGCGTCGTAGACGTAGGTCGTCTTCGCGCCGTCGTCGGTGATCGACTCCAGTTGGTTGTCCGGCGACCAGACCAGGTCCTGCGTCGTGTCGTGGAGGTCGCGGGCCGTGGTGTTGCCCGTCGCGTCGTACGAGTACGAGCTGCCCTTGCCCTCAGGGGTCGAGGTCGCCCACACCATCGTGTGCGGCTGGACGAGGGTGTTGCCGGTGACCGCCTTGCCGTAGCCGTACTTGTACGTGAGGTTCTTCGTCGCGTCCGCGGCGTCGTGCTCGGTCATCGATGCCCGGTTGCCGATCCAGTCGAACGTGTACGACTGGCGGTAGGCCGTCGAGCCCGTGGACACGGTCGAGGCGTCCGGGGCCGCCGCGGCGAGCGACGCGGTGAGAGTCTCGTCGGGGCTAAGTGCGTCCGCTGCCGCGTCCGGAGCGTCCGCGACGGGGCCCGAGGAAGTGGCGTACGTGGTGCGGGGGCCCCACGTCGTGCCGCCTGCCGACTTGCAGCCGGTGCCGGATCCGGTCGGCGCGATTTTCGACGTCCAGGCGTGGACCAGCTCGCCCATCACGTCGTACGTGAAGCACTGGGTGTCCCAGGTGTTGCCCGAGGCGTCGCTGAGCTGGCGGGCGTTGGAGGTGATCGTGCCGGTGGCGTCGTAGGAGTAGTAGCTGTCCGTGATGCGGTGCGGGCCCGCCGTCTCGCGGTCCGCGACCGTCCGCTGGAGGCGGCCCGTGTGCGGGTCGACGAAGTTCGTCGTCCAGACGCGGTAGGGCTGGGAACCGGAGACCGTGCGCAGCACCTCGCCGTACGGCGAGTAGGTGGCATCGGCCGTGTACCAGGTGAGGCCCGAGGTCGACTCCGCCAGACCGTCGCTGTTGTAGCGGGTGACGACCTTTTCCTGGGACAGGCCGCCCTTGGCCGGCAGCGTGACCGACTGCGGCTTGCCGGTGGGTGTGTAGGCGTACGAGTAGGCGTACGTGCCGGAGAGGCCCGTCGTCATGGCGTTGGCCGGGATGACCGTCTCGCTGCCGGTGGCCTGGTAGTCGGCGTCATAGCCGGTGACTTGGTTGACGTAGTCGCCGGTGTCCGTGTGGCGGATGGACTGGTACGGCTGGCCGATGCCACCCGGTGCGTCGTCGTACGTGTACTCCTTGACCGGAGTCGCGGTGGCCGAGCCCTGCCGGACGTACCTGACACGGCCGAGGACGTCGTACTCGGTGAAGATCTCCTGCTGGCGTGCGTTCTTGACCCGGTTGGGGCGGTCTGCCGCGTCGTACCACGTACCCGTCGTCCCGGTGTCGGGGTCGGTGGCGGACGTCTGGCGGCCACGGGTGTCGAAGGTGTAGGACCATACGTTGCCCGCCGGGTCCGTGACCTTGTCGCGGTTGCCCCGGGCGTCGTACCCGTACGTCGTCGTGCGTCCCGCGATCGAGGTGGAGGCATCCTGCGTGAAGTGCTTGATCGAGGTGACCCGGCCGAGGGCATCGACGTACGTCCTCGTTTTCGGCGCCGTCGAGCCCGGCGGGTTCACCGTCGAGCTGACCGCGTCGTAGTAGCGGAACGTCGCGTACTTGTAGGCGCTGCCGTGGTAGACCGACGCCCGGTGCTCGCGCTCCAGGCCGTCGTAGCGGTACTGGGTCGAGCTCGGGATCAACGACTCGGATCGCGGTGCGAAGAGTTCCGTATCGGGCTCACCCTTCGCCAGGTAGCCGGCGCTCTTCTCGACGACCAGGCCGTGGTCGTTGTAGTCCGTGTCCGTGATGATCCGGCCGGGGCCGTGGGCCTCGGTCTGCTTCTGGACCTCACGCATCAGGCCGTCGTACAGGGTGACGTCACGGGCGTAGGAGCCGTCGTCCTTGAGTCTGTCGACGACGACCGAAGCCGGGCGGTTCTCGCTCTGGGAGGCGATGGCCGGCTGGTAGTCGATGATCACGTTCGGCGACTTGCCGCCCGAGGAACGCGAGGGGGACCAGCCCTTCACCACGCGCCCGAGGGCGTCGTACTCGGTGCGGGCGACCCGGTTGTTGGCGTCGGTGACCGTGAGCGGCATACCGCGCCCCGGGTCGTAGGCCGCGATGACGGTGTGCCCCTTGGCGTTGATCGTCTTGGTCGCGGTGACCGGGCCGCCCTCCGCCGGCGTGTACTCCGTCTCGGTCGGCCCCACGCCCGGCTTGGTGATCGTGCGGACACGTCCCAGGCTGTCGTACGTCGTCCCGGTGACGACGGAGTGTGCCGTGCCCTCCCCGTTGATGTCGGCCACGGACGTGAGCAGACCCTTGGTCGGCGTCGCCCCGTAGGTCAGCTCGTCGTAGGTGTTCTGCACCGACGCCTTGAGTTTGGTCGCGGGGTCGGCGGTGGCGTAGCCCGCGCAGGAGGTGCCCGTGGTGCGCTGCTCCTTGGGCAGGCCGATCAGCCATACCGAGGTGTTGTGCAGGTACGAGGTCTTGGTGCAGGTCTGGTCGGAGAGCACTTCGGCGGTGCCGCTCGGTTTCACGACAGCCGTCTCCACCTGGGTGGGGAGACCGTACGTGTCGTCAGGTGTGGTGAGGGTGCGGACGGCACGCCAGCTGGTTCCGACCGTCTGGACGTCATCCGATCGTTTGACGCCCCTGCGGTGGGCGAGCAGCGGGTCCGCGTCCGTCGCGTCCTCGTTCTCACGGGCACGGGTCGCGGTCTGCTTGGACCAGGGATAGTTCAGGGTGCGTTTGAGGATCTCGCCGTCGGAGTCGACGTACGTGATGGCCTCGGCGGTCATGCCGGCGTACTGCGGGGCGTCGTCCGACAACAGCGTGTACGCGCCGGTGGAGTCCTTGACCTCGCCGCCGGTGCCCTGGAAGTAGCGTGTGACGGACTGCGACTGGGTCTGGGGGACACCCACCTCCGAGGTGGACTTGCTTCCCTTGGTGGCCTGGACCTGGCGGTAGCCACGCCAGTCGCTGTAGGTGCGGAGTGCAGGGCGACTGAACTCGTCGTCGCTCTTGGCCCAGGCCGGGGTTGAGTACTTGTACCTGCTGACGACTGGCCGACCGTGCGACGTGACCTTGTCGGTCTCCGTGACGGAGGCGACGACGTACTTGTTGAACCACGACTTCGCGGGGGTCTTCTCGTCGCCGTCCGGTGACCAGCGCACCGGGAAGCAGGTGCCGTTGCCCTTGCCCTTGTCCTCCGTCGGCTCGGTGGCGCAGCCGCCGGTGTACTCGACCTCGATGTCGCCGCCGTACTCGGTGGACACCGTGCCGATGCGGGGGCGTGTGAAGCCGGGGCGCTGGTCGCTCTTGCCGGTCCGGACGAGGTTGGGCAGTTGCCGGTCTTTCAGGCGGGCGCGCAGAGGTGAGGTGGAGCCGACCGTGTACTGCGCGAAGCTGATCCCGTCCTTGGACTGGAGCGTGCCGGTGGTGTCACCGGGCGCGTACCCGGTGCGGGTGATCGAGTTGAGCCACAGGCCCGGGGAGGTGTCGTACCAGTCCTCCGGGAAGGACTGGCGCAGCGTGTACTTGTCGACCGGGCCGAGGCCGGTCTGGCCTACGCGAGCCGCCTTCGTCGTCACCGTGTCCAGGCGTAGCTGCGTCCAGAACGAGGGGAACGGCGGGCAAAGCTTGGACGTGGACTTGCAGTTGAGATTGCCGGGGGTGTCCCACCAGGGGCGGTAGGCGCCCGGGTCGTCGGTCTTGGCGAAGTTGGCCGCGGTGCACGCCGTCTCCGACTTCAGGCAGCGCTGCTTGACGCCGAAGTCCACCGTCGCCGACGGCTTGGTCAGGCTGTCCGGGCGCATGCCGTACTCGATGGAGGACGGGTAGGCATAACGGTCGTACTGCTCGGGTGACTTGAACTTCTTGCGGACGGCGTAGTAGTTCGTCTCCTGCGTCCAGTTGACGATCATCGTGTTGCCGTGGACGTCGACGACCTTGTCCAGACCCCAGCGCCAGCCCTGCTGCCTGCCCGCGCCGCAGCGGGAGTCGGCGAAGGCGGTGGCGTGGCAGGGTTCGCCCGGGTGGTTGCCGAAGACCGGTGCGGTGGAGACGGAGTCGGTGGTGGCGTGGCCGCCGCCGACGCTGTTCTGGCCGTAGTAGTACCGGGTGCCGTCCGTGGTGGTGACGACCCAGTACTCGCCGTTGTTGTCGTCGTTCGTGCCGCCGACCCGGTGTTCCACGCGGGTGCCGTCGTCCTGCTGGGGACGGTAGACCTCGGTGTCCTTCTCCGGATCGCTGCCGGAGGCTGCGGCCCTGACGAGTTCGGTGGTATTGCCGCCCAGCGACATCACCGCGTTGTACGACGCCCAGCACAGGTCGGACGTCTTGTCCTTCTTGGCCGTGTTGTTGGGCGCGCCCGCCTTGAGCGTCTTGCGGTCGTCCTGGCAGGAGCGGTACCGGCGCTCGATGTAACCGGGATCGTAGGACCAGCCCTCGCCGATCCAGGAGGCCTGGGGCGAGGAGACGCCCGTACGGGCGTCCACGGCCTGCGAGTTGTAGTTGAAGGAGATCTTGGGCCCCGGACCCGCGGGCGGGCTCGGGACGGTCAGCGGGTAGGACCAGGTGAACGCACCCGACGATCCGCCTGCCTCCCACTTGCCGTTCGAGGCGAGAGGCGTGGCCTTGAAGGTGCCTCCGCCACCGCCCCCGGAGTCGACCGCGCCGACGACAGCCGTACCCGAGCCGAGGGACGCGACCGGAGTGGCGGAGGTGGACTTTCCGAACGACGCCTGGATCACACCGGAGGTTTGCGGTGGCTTCGACGTGGCGGACGCGGGCGTCACCGTGTCGTCGGCCGCCGGATCGACCGTGGCGGTGAGGGACTTCGCCGCCGTGTCGTTCGTCGTCTCCAGTTCCTCGTACGTCTGGCAGGCCTCGTCGTCCGGCGTGGTCAGGTAGCAGTCAGGGAACTGCACGAAGCGCAGACGGGATGCCCAGTCGGCGCCGTAGAGGCTCTTGAACTTGGTGTAGTCCAGCTTGACGGAGACCGGGACGGAGCTGGTGGTGGGCGCCTCGACGACCAGTACGGCACCGTCCACGCCCTGGCCTGTCGCCGAGGTGCGTTCCGGGATCGTCACCTGCCACGTACCCGTCGGCGCCGGCCCGTCGGGGGCCTGGCCGAGGCTGACGGGGAGACTGCCAGCCGGGCTCAGTGCCGCCTGTTCCGTACCGACGGCGGCTGCGGTTCGGGCCGTGGCGGGAGCCGCAGTCGAGCCGAAGGCGACTGTTCCCGTACCGACCGGCGTGGTCGTGGTGTTGGCCGGTGCCGCGAGGAGGTCAGGGGGGACATCGGCCCGAAGCGACTCCAGGTGCCGACCCGCGTCCTTGCCGGGAACGGGCGCCTCCTGCTCGAGTTCCTCCAGGGACACCGCCTCCCGGCCGATCTCCTCCGCCGCCGGATCAGGGGGCAGCGCCAAGGCCTGCACGGGCAGCAGCCCCACCAGCAGCGCGGCGGCGGTGAGGGGCACAGCTGTGCGCGCCAGGCGCCGCCTGTGAGCATGCGGAAGTCGATCGAACACGACGAGGTCCCCCGGACCACTTGAAGCGGGACCGATGACGGACCACGCGTGGCGACTTACCAGACAGCAAAGATTCTGTGATCACCCTGTAAAGAATCACCAGAGGCGTCGAGGCGATGTGATGATCGTCACCGTACGTAACGAGTTATCACGCTACGAATGCACCCAGAGGTGCATCAAGGTCGGGCAATCCAACGAAGCCGCCCTCAATTCACCGACGCATGCCGCCATTTGCCTCGTTTGTGCCCGCCAGTCGCCCGCTTGGGCGGCCCAGCCACCCGTCAGCTCTCGCGCATCCGGAACAGCACGCGAAATCTCCATAGGGTGACGACAGTTCCCCCATGGGTCATCATCGGCTGGCTCGGCCGCGTCCTGTCATGCGCCGCTGCCGAGGAAGACAAGGGGGAAGGGGAACTCGCCCGATGACGCGCAACTGGCGCCGGACACCCGGCCGTCGGACCGGCGCGGCACTGTTGGCCACGGTGGTCGCCACCACAGGCATCGTCTGTGCCGGGCTCCGGCTGGACGGCGGTACCGCCCATGACAGCAGCGGCAATGACCGGCGCTCGAAGACAGTCACTGAAACCACTGCCCTCGCCAAGGCGGCACGGACCGGCAAGAGTGTCGAGGTGACGGCTGCGCGCACCGCGCGCTCCACTACCTGGGCCCGCCCAGACGGCCTGATGACGAAGCGGCTCTACTCGTCGCCCGTCCTTGCCGAAGTGGACGGCGAGTGGAAGAGGATCGACCCCAGTCTGCGGCGCACCACGGCGGGTTGGGAGCCGGCGGCCACCACCACCCGAATGGTCTTCTCGTCCGGTTCCGAGGGGCGCGACGCACAGCGCTCCTCCCGCTCCACCGTGCGACGCACGTCCCTGGTGCAGTCCATCGCGGCAGACGACACCGAAACTCCCCTGGTCACGCTGTACGTCGGCGATGCCTCCGAGTACGAGATACAGCTCACCTGGCCGGGCCCCGTCCCGACCCCGATCATCGATGGCAACCGCGCGCTGTACCCGGAGATCTTCCCGGGCGCCGACCTCGTCCTGACGGCCGACGACGACGGCTTCGGGCAGCTCGTCGTTCTGAAGAACCGCCAGGCCGCAGCCGATCCTCACGTGCGGCAGCTCGTGTACGGCCTCCACTCCACCCGCCTGACCTTCCGCCTCGACCCCGTTTCGGGGATCGTCAGCGCCGAGAACGCCGACGACGCGGAAGTGGCGATGTCCCCCACCCCGCTCATGTGGGACAACAGCGGGCAGCCTGCCGTCACCGACGGGGCCGTGGGTGCCACGGCTCAGCCGACCGAATCCGAATCCCCGGATCCCACTGACTCGGAAGACCCTTCCCCCGGCGACAGCCCGGCCCCGACGGACGGGGAGGTCGAGTCGGACGAACAGAGCGACACCGACGTCGAGGTCTTGCCGTCGGCGATCGACGGCCCGGCACCGACCGCTTCGGAGGCTCCGTTGCCGTCCGCGCCGGCCGAGTCGACACCGGCACCGGCGCATACCGGCTCGGCCGCGACGCTGAGCCTGCCCTCCCTCGACGGGCCCTCCCCCGACTCCCGAGGCGAGCTCGTCGAGACCGACCTGGCCACGGGGAAGTGGATGCTCACCCCCGACCAGGACTTCCTCGACGACCCGGCGACGACCTACCCGGTCTTCATCGACCCCTCGGTCAAGAAGCACACACAGAACTGGACCACCGCCTACAACCGGCACCCCAACGCGACGTTCTACAACGGCAGGGGCTTCAACCGGGGTGGTACCCACGAGGCGCGCATCGGCTTCGAGTCCGACACCTGGGGCACCTCACGGTCGCACTTCAACATCCTCTTCGACAAGGACCTCAAGGGCACCAAGATCACCAGCGCGAGACTACGGGTGCTGGAGACCTACTCCTGGTCCTGCCAGGCGCGCTCCATGAGCGTCCACCTCACCAGCGAGATCAACGGGCACACGAACTGGAAGAACGCCCCCAAGCTGCACGACGGCAACAAGCTGGCCACGAAGAGCTTCGCCCACGGCTACAAGTCGGGCTGCCGCGACGACTTCGAGACCTTCGACGTGCGCAAGGGTGCCCAGAAGGCCGCCGACAACGGCCGGGACATGATCACCTTCGGGATGCGCGCCCGGGACGAGAACGCCCAGTACGCGTGGAAGAAGGTCCAGGCCAATGGTGACTACGCGCCGGTGCTTGAACTCGTCTACAACCGCAAGCCGTCGATCGTCACCAACTCCCTCGACCTCGGCCCCGACGGCAAGTGCACGACCACGAAGCCGTACGTCCGCATGGGCTCCGGTGACCTGACGTTCACCGCCAAGGCCACCGACAAGGACAAGAACCTCGACTACTTCGACTTCGACCTGTGGCAGATGGGTCAGTGGGCCGAAGCCGGCGACCTGCTGAAGTCGACCGGCAAGGTTTCCGCGGGCGGCGACGGCGACGCGGCGCTGCGGACCACCGACAAGTTCGCCACCAGCAAACTCAAGAGTGGCGCAACCTACTCGTGGCGGGTGCGGGCGGTCGACGACGCCGGCACGACCTCCGGCTGGTATCCGAAGTCACCCTGCAGGTTCGTCCTCGACACCACCGCGCCCAGCCCTCCCAAGGTCAGCTCGACCGACTTCCCCAACGCCGACGGCAGTGAGAACGGCTTCGGCAGCGGCGCCGAGGACGCCAACTGGTCCACGAAGAAGTTCGGCACCGCCGGCACCTTCACCGTGCGCGCCGTGAACACCGACGTCGTGCGCTACGAATTCGGCTACAACTCCCCTACCTACACGGGAAGTCTCAACCGCACCAACGGCACGGCCACCAGTGTCAGCGCCACCATCAGCGGCGCCAAGCCTCCGGCAGCGGGACCCAACGTGCTCTACGTCCGTGCTGTCGACAGCTCGGGCAACGTCTCCGAAGCGGCCAAGTACTTCTTCTACGTCACTCCGCGCGACCAGGCCGACAAGGCCGGCGACTTCACGGGTGATCTGCTGCCCGACATGATGGTGGTCACCGAGTCCGCCAACCTCGTGCTGTACCCCTCGCAGGCATCCGTCGACCCCGCCACCGGCGCTCTGGGCAAGGGCACCGGCGACCTGCAGTACTCGATGCCCGGCGCCTACCGGGCCAACCCCGCCAAGGATCCCAACGGGGATGATCTACCTCCCTACGTCGGCGCACCGAGCGGCCACTTCAAGAACGCGCTGATCACCCACAACGGTGATATCTACGGCGGAGACGGCCTCCAGGATCTCGTGGCCCGGGTCGGAGACAGACTCTGGGTGTATCCGGGCGACGGCTACGGCGCCGTCAACATCGACCGCCGCCAGGAGATCCTGCTGCCGACGGGAGCTCCCCATCCCTCCGCTCTCACCCAGATCGTGGCGGCCGGTGACATCACCGGCGACGGCCGCACCGATTTCCTCGCTCTCGCCGGCACCGAGTTGTGGGCCTTCACCGGCTATCACGGAGCCACGGTCGACCAGGCGATCCGCTTGGCCGCCGCCTCCGCCTGGACCGAGCGCGACCTGGTGACCGCCGCGGACGTCAGCGGCGACGGCGTCGCCGATCTCGTCTACCGGTCGGACGCGTCCGGGCGGCTGCTCCTGCGCAAGGGCGTGGCCGCCAGTGGCGGCGGAGTCGACCTGGACTCCCTCGCGTCCGCCGCGAACTCCTCCGGAGGGCTGGACACCGAGTACGGGGCCACCGGCTGGTCGCGTGCCGACGTCCCGCTGCTGATGGGCACGCCCGACGCCAACGGCGACTCCGTCCCCGACATATGGGCTGTGCGATCCGAAGGCTCCGTGCGCTTCCACGTGGGCGGCAAGACCGCCCTGTCGGGGGCTGGTACGGAAATCATCGGCAAGGCGGGCTACTGGGCGACACGCATGGCCATCGGGTGACCCGAAGGGCGCCGAGCGAGGGACGTCGGACATGCGCGTCCGACGCTCCTCGTCGGCGTTCGGCGCTCACCTGCAGCCGGCTCGGGAACGCCGGATCCGTGATTCCCGTGTCGTCGGCCGGCATCATCGCCTTGCTCAGGATCACCGCCGGCATCCGGTCGCCCCGTACGGCAGTTGGCGTTCGCCCTGCACAAGGAGGAAACGGCCCCCGGCGTGCAGCGGTCGGCGTTCGCGGGTCTTGGTCACCAGCAGTCCAGGATCACGCGACAGGGGTTCGGTGCTCCGGCTGCGTTCGCCGAGCCCGTACGACATCCGGTAGTCCCGGAAGGGGCCGTCGGGGTCCGAGCCAGTACGAGCGTCACTGACAACGCCCCCCGCCAAGGCCCCGCGGGCTCATCTCACGGTCGGCTTGCTCCACTCCCGGGCGTCCGCCCCACGCATCAGCTCGACCGCCGCGTCCGCGTCGCCGGCCACCAGCGGATGCACGAGCTCGACGTAACGCACCTGGCCGGCGAGGGACTTCCGCATCTGCCTGAGGCTGCGGGCGCCGAACGAGACGCGGCCCCGCCGGTCGACGACGCCCGCGGCGACGGCCAGCCTCTCGACGCTCACCTTGCACAGGGTGGATTCCGTCTCGCGGCAGGCGTGGATCTCGACGTGCCCGTCCCACAGCCCCAGGACGACCTCGTACGTCACCCCGGAGCCGGTGTAGGCGGCGACGGCCAGGGGCCGGTCCGACGCGCGCTCGTCCGGGCCGTCGAGGCCCAGTCTCGCCGCGGCGTCGGCGCAGGTCGCACGCACCTCGGTGAAGAAGACCCTGACCCCCGGAACCATTCGCGCCCCCTGCGTCGCAGCCGTGACGGCGTTTCAGGGTAGCGGCGCGAGGGGCCGCCCCTCCGCTCATTGAGTGACCCCGCGGTCAGCCCGCCCGGTGCGCGGCACCCTGGCACCTAATCTGATGGCATGTCAGATGACGAGTCGTACGAACTGCTCGGTTTCGACAACGTGCTGCTGCCCGTCGGCGACCTCGCCGAGGCCGTCGGGTTCTACGAGCGCGCCGGGTTCGCGGTGGGGTTCCGGTTCGACGAGGGCGGGATCGCGCTGCTCAAGGTCGGGGGCGAGACCCCCGGGATCCTGCTCCGGCAGGAGGAGGGGTTCGGGCACCGGCCGCCGTCCTGGCCCTCTCCGCGCGTGTGGCTGGAGGTGCCGGACGTGCGACGTGCCGCCCGGGAGCTGGCCGCCGCGGGCATCGTCCCGCTCGACGAGCCCTTCCCGGTCGCCACCGGCTGGACCGTCGAGTTCGCCGACCCCTGGGGGAACGTCGTCGGGTTCACGGACTACCGCAAGCGGCCGGAGCTCGCGCGACGGGCCTGACGTGACGCAGATCCCACGCCCCTTGCGCGGGAAGTGAGTTGAACACGTTCAAATGCAGGTCTAGAGTCTCCCCTGTCAGCGTTTTGAACGCGTTCAAGAAGTGAGAAGGGGGAAGGCAATGGACCGCACGGTCGTCGCCTACGTCATCTACCTGGTCGTCAGCATCGGGCTGACCGTCTGGGTGGCCCGCACGCTCAGCCGCAACGGGCGGATCTTCCTCGCCGACGTGCTGCGCGGGAACGAGAGCCTCGCGGACGCCGTCAACCACCTCCTGGTGGTCGGGTTCTACCTCGTCAACCTGGGCTTCGTCGCGCTCTACCTCAGCGGTGACGGGACCATCGCGGACACCCGCGGCATCTTCGAGGCCCTGTCGACCAAGCTGGGTGTGGTGCTGCTGGTGCTGGGCGTCATGCACCTGGCCAACGTGTTCGTGCTCAACCGGATCCGGCGGCGGGGCGTCATGGAGCGGGAGCAGGTGCCGCCGGTCGCGCCGCAGGGCTGGGTGGCCCCGACGGCCGGGGCCTGAGGACATGTCCGCCACGGCAGCGGTCGCGCCCGTCCGCCGGCTCACCGTCCTGTACGACGCCGAGTGCTCCCTGTGCGCCTTCCTGCGCGACTGGCTCGTACGGCAGCCGCAACTGGTGCCCCTGGACCTGGTTCCCGCCGGATCGGCCGAGGCCCGGCGCCGGTTTCCGGGGCTCGACCACCGCGTCACCCTCGAGGAGATCACCGTCGTGGGTGACGCGGGGCAGGTCTACCGCGACACCGCCGCCTGGATCGTCACCCTGTGGGCCCTGCGCGCCCACCGGCCGCTCGCCCACCGCCTGAGCACGCCCTCCGGGGCGCGGCTCGCAAAGGGCGCGGTGCTCGCCGCCGCCAAGTGGCGCGGCGGGCAGTGGGGCTGGGGCGGGGCGGGGGTGCCCGGCAACGCCTGGGGCCGTGACCAGTGGGGCGGGAAGGTGTACCGCAGCGCGGAGGGATGGACGTACGACCCCACGCGGGGATGGACGTACAGCCCACCGGCCTGCGACAGCGGTACCTGCGCCACTGGTTAGGCTCCTGGTCGTGCCTGCGAACAACGACGCCCCGGACGAGGGCGGCAACCCGAGCAAGTCCGAGCAGACCCGCGCGCTCATCCTGGAGACGGCCATGCGGCTGTTCCAGGAGCGGGGCTACGACAAGACGACCATGCGGGCCATCGCCAAGGAGGCAGGGGTCTCCGTCGGCAACGCGTACTACTACTTCGCGGGCAAGGAGCACCTGATCCAGGGCTTCTACGACCGGCTCGCCGCCGAGCACCAGGTGGCGGTCCGGGAGGTGCTGGCCCGCGAGACCGGCCTGGAGGAGCGGCTGGCGGGCGTGTTGAGGACGTGGCTGGACATCGCGACCCCGTACCACGAGTTCGCGGTGCAGTTCTTCAAGAACGCCGCCGACCCGGACAGCCCGCTCAGCCCCTTCTCCCCCGAGTCGGAGCACGCGCGCGTGGAGGCCATCAGCGTCCACCGGCAGGTGCTCGCGGGCGCGAAAACCAAGGTGCCGGAGGAACTGCGGGACGTCCTGCCCGAGTTGATGTGGCTCTCCCAGATGGGGCTCGTCCTGTACTGGATCTTCGACCGGACGGAGGGGCGGGAGCGCAGTTACCGGCTCGCCGAGCGCGGCGCCCGGCTCACCGCCCGGGGCGTGTCACTGGCCCGGTTCCGGGTGCTGCGGCCGCTGGTGCGGGAGGTGCACGAGCTGTTCACGGACTTCCTGCCCGGCATGACGAACGCGCTTCCGGATCCGGCGCGGAGGGCGGCGACTCCGCCCTCCGAGGGGCGTACCTGAGCCCGACGGCCGGTACCGCGCCGTCACGTCAGATCCAGGTCAGGCGCCAGAGGCGGTAGACACCGGTGCCGTCCGCGAGGTACTGGCCGCCGCCGACGTTCTCGTCGCTGACGACGTACTCCTTGGCCTGCCACAGCGGGATGACCGGGACGTCCTGGGCGACGGCCTCCTGCAGCTCGCTGAAGTCCTGTGCGGCCTCGGCCCGGTCGGCGTACCGCTGGCTCCCCTGGATCAACCGGTCGACGGTCTTGTTGTGGTAGCCGGTGTTCATGGTGGCGCCGGTGCCGACCAGCGGGGAACCGAAGGTGTCCGGGTCGGGGTAGTCGGCCACCCAGCCGACGGCGTACGCGTCCAGCTTCCCGGACGTCCAGCGCTTCTGGAAGTCGGTCCACTCGTAGCCCTTGACGGTCACCTTGAACAGGCCGCTCGCCTCCAGTTCCCGCTTGATCTCGGCGGCCTCCGCGGCGGCGGAGCCACGCCCCTCGGCGTAGCCGTAGGTGAAGCGGACCGGCAGGGTCACGCCCGCCTCGCCGAGCAGCTGCTTCGCCTTGTCGGTGTCCTGGTTGGGGTAGAGGTCGAAGAAGGACGTTGTGTGGCCGGTGATGCCCGTCGGGATCAGCGAGTAGAGCGGATCGACCGTCCCGTCGTAGACCGTGGCCGCCAGCCGGTCTCGGTCGATCAGCCAGGCCATGGCCTGCCGGACCCGGGTGTCGTGCAGCGGTGAACCCGAACGGGTGTCGAGGTACAGGTTGCGGGTCTCGGAGCTGTCGGCCACGGACACCCGCTGGGCGGGGTCGCTGGGGTTCAGACCGGCGAGGACCGACGGGGGCAGCTGCCGGGCGGCGACGTCGATCCGCTTCGCCTTCCAGGCGGCTTCGAGCTGGTCGGCGTCCGCGTAGTAGCGCAGTTCGACGGGGCTCCCGGTGTCCTTGAGGGCACCGTCGTAGTGCGCGTTGGGCGCGAGGACGGCCTTCTTGTCCTTCGTGTACGTCGTCAGGTCGTACGGTCCGGTCCCGTCGACGCCGGTGTCGGTGCGCAGCTTGTCCGCCGGGTACTCGGTGCGGTCGACGATCGAACCCGCCCCGGTGGCCACCTTGAACGGGAAGGTGGCGTCGGCCGAGGACAGCCGGAAGGTGACGGTGCGGCCCTTGGCCTCGACCGAACGCAGGGTGCTCAGCAGGGACGCCGGACCGACCGGGGAGTTGATCTTCTTGACCCGGTCGAAGGAGTACTTCACGTCCTGCGCGCTCACCTCGCGGCCGCTCGGGAACGTGAGGCCCTCGCGCAGCTCACAGCGGTAGGTGCGCAGGCCGCCGACGAACGCGCAGCTCTTCGCCGCGTCCGGGACGGGCGTGGCGCCGCCCGGCTCGAAGGTCAGCAGGGACTGGAAGACGTTGCTGAACAACGCCCATGAGCCGGCGTCGTAGGCGCCTGCCGGATCTAGCGACGTGACCGCGTCGGTCGTACCGACCGTGATGGTCTTGCCGTTGCCGCTCTGGGACGGCAGCAGTTGCCAGCCACCCACACCGGCCGCCGCCAGCACCAGCAGTGTCGCGAGTATCCGCGTGCGAACCGACCGCATCGGTTTGCCCTCCCCAGGGCCCGTCCGGGCCGCCGCACAAATGCCGCACCTCTGGCGACGCGGCTCAATTAACCACAGGTGTTTCACCTGGGGGAAGAGAGATCCGGGGAGTTGGGAAAGACGTTACCGCAAGCGCTTTCTGCGAGATTCCACAGGGATCTCACAGCTTGGGGGGCGGCGGTTTCAGGCCTGCTTGGACGCCAGTTCGATCACCGTGATGTCGGATTCGGCGCCGACCCGGGTCGGCGGGCCCCAGGCGCCGGCGCCGCGGCTGACGTACAGCTGTGTGTCGCCGTAGCGCTCCAGGCCCGCGAGGGTCGGGTTCTCGGCCGAGGCGACGAAGTTGCCCGGCCAGAGCTGGCCGCCGTGGGTGTGGCCGGAGAGCTGGAGGTCGACGCCGTGCTTGACGGCGTCGTGGATCTGTACGGGCTGGTGGGCGAGGAGCACGCACGCGCGTGCCCGGTCGCGGTCGCCGAGCGCCTTGGCGAAGTCGGGGCCCTGGCCCTCGCTCTCGCCCGCGAGGTCGTTGACGCCCGCCAGGTCGAACCAGGGCATCTCCGTACGGGCGTTCTCCAGCGGGTGCAGACCCAGCCGCCGTACCTCCTCGACCCACTGCTCGGCGCCGGAGAAGTACTCGTGGTTGCCGGTGACGAAGTACGACCCGTGCCGCGCCTTCAGCCGGGCCAGGGGCGCGGCGGCCGGACCCAGGTCCTTCACGCTGCCGTCGACCAGGTCGCCGACGACCGCGATCAGGTCGGGCTGGGTGCCGTTGATCGTGTCGACGACCTTCTGCGCGAAGCCCGGGCCGAGCACCGGGCCCAGGTGGACGTCGCTGACCACCGCGATCCGGTAACCGTGCGCCGCGCGCGGGAGCTTGGCCAGCGGGACCGTGACCCGCTTGACGGTGGGGCCGTTCAGGACGCCGTACGTGCCGTAGCCGACGGTTCCGAGGGCGGCCGCGGCCGCGGCGCCGCCGACGACCCGGGAGACGAACAGACGGCGGGAGGGGGCGGCGACCAGGCGGGGCGAGGCGGCGGCCGGGGGCTCCTGGGGCGGGGCCCCGGCAGGGACGGGCTCCGGTCGCGGCACGGCGACCGCGGTGGCCGCCTTCCGCCGGTCCCGCCGCTCCAGGAACCGCCGCAGCAGCGGCCGTACGACCTCACCGACGATCACGCCGAGCAGCAGGTAGATCGACAGGGCCAGCCACAGGAAGCCCGGCCACGCCAGGGTGCGCTGGAGCCAGAAGGGGGCGCCGGTGCGCTCGGCGACGAGGGCCGTGATCGCCAGCACCCAGCCGCCGGCGATCAGCACCGCACCCGCGCGGCGCGCGAGGCCCGGGGCTCGGGTCGTGTCGCGGAACAGGCGTCTCCACAGGTACCAGTTGGCCGTCACCAGGATGCCCAGGACGACCAGCGCGACTAGTACGAAGAGTATGACCACGGTCTCGTGTCCCCCGTTGTGGGTGTCAGCTCTGTGGTGATGACGTCCGGCTGAGTGATGACGTCCGGTCTGTGGTTATGACGTCCGGCGCAATGCGCGTACTCCGCGCAACCCGATGCCCCCGACGACCGTCCCCAATACGAAGGAGACGACCGCGAGCAGCAGGTGCACCCAGAAGTACGCCGTCGGGTGACCGTCGTCGAACGCGAGCCCGCTGCTGTCCTTGATCAGGTTTTTGACGAAAGTGACCCAGATGACCCAGCTCCACACCCCGAAGGCGAGCAGGAACCAGGAGACGGGGCGGCTGAGCTTCATGCCTCCAGTATCGCCGCCCGGTGTCCGGTTCCTTGGCCGGGGTGGGGAGGGTGACGGGACTTCACGCCCTGTGGCATGTACGTTCCTGACCGTGCCCGCTCCCAAGAAGACCGTCAGGCGATCCCTGCTGGTCACTTCCGTCGCCCTGTCGTCCGTCGTGTCGTCGCTCGCGCTGACCGCTCCTGTCGCCGTGGCGGCCCCGAGTCCCTCACCGAGTCCGTCCGCGAGTCCGTCGGTCACTCCCCCGGCGAACATGTCGACCGTCGGCGGCGCACGCCTGGGCCAGGCCGGGCCGCAGGTCAACCTGGCGAGCGGGGTTCCGGTGCTGCCCAAGGGGCTGACCGCGCGTTCGTGGATCGTCGCCGACGCCGAGTCCGGTGACGTCCTGGCGGCCAACAACGCGCACTGGCGGCTGCCCCCGGCGAGCACCCTGAAGATGCTGTTCGCGGACACGCTCCTGCCGAAGTTCGCGAAGACCGCGAAGCACAAGGTCGTCCCGACCGACCTGGCCGGCATCGGTTCCGGCTCCAGCATGGTCGGCATAAAGGAGGGCGAGACGTACTCGGTCCACGACCTGTGGCTCGGCGTCTTCCTGCGCTCCGGCAACGACGCCGTGCACGTCCTGTCCGCGATGAACGACGGCGTCGACAACACCGTCGCGGAGATGAACGCGCACGCCGAGGAGCTCCAGGCCCTCGACACGCACGCGGTCAGCCCGGACGGCTACGACGAACCCCGCCAGGTGTCCTCGGCCTACGACCTGACCCTGATCGCCCGTTCCGGGCTGCAGAAGAAGGACTTCCGCGAGTACAGCTCCACGGTGTCCGCGAAGTTCCCGGGCGCGACGGTCCGCAAGAAGGGCAAGACGCGCCGCGACACCTTCGAGATCCAGAACACCAACCGGCTGCTGACCGGCGACTCCGACGTCTCCGTCTACCCGGGCATCGCGGGCGTCAAGAACGGCAACACCACCAACGCCGGCGCCACCTTCACCGGTGTCGCCGAGCGGGGCGGCAAGGTGCTGCTGGTCACCGTCATGAACCCGGAGAAGGACGAGCACAACGAGGTCTACAAGGAGACCGCCAAGCTCTTCGACTGGGGCTTCAAGGCGGCCGGCAAGGTGGAGCCGGTGGGCGAGCTGGTGCCGCCCAGGAGTGCCGCGCAGGCGAGCGCCCAGCCGGGGGCCAACGCCTCCGGCGAGGCCGGAGGCGCGGACAGCGGCGACGGCGGCACGGGCGGGGCGGGAGCCTCGTCGAAGCCGGTGGCCTCCGCCACGGCCGGGGGTGGCTCCGGCGGCATGGGCATCGCCCTCTCGATCACCGGCGGGCTGCTGGTGCTGCTCGCGGGCGCCGCGTTCCTGGTCAACCGCCGCTGGCCGCTGCCGGATCTGGTACGTCGCCGGCCTCGCCCGTAGGTTCGCCCCGCTCCTCGTCCTCCTTGCTCTGCGTCGCCGTCCAGGCGGCGCAGAACAGCACCAGCTTCGCCGTGAAGTTGATCCACAGGAGCAGGGCCACGGGGACGCCGAACGCGCCGTACATGCTCTTCGCGGCCACACCCTGCATGTAGCCGCTCAGCAGCAGCTTCAGCAGCTCGAAGCCGACCGCGCCGGTCAGCGCGGCGACGACCAGGCGGCGGCGCCTCGGCTCGACACCCGGCAGCAGGGTCAGGACGTAGAGCAGGAGCAGGAAGTCGGCGAGTACGGCGACGCCGAACGCGGCGATCCGCAGCAGGACGCTGCCCCAGCCCGCCTTGTCGATGCCGAGCTGCTCGGTGATCCAGCCGACCATCGCGGAGGCGACGGTGGAGGTGGCGAGGGTGACGAGCACGGCCCCGCCGAGCCCGAGGAGGATGCCCAGGTCCTTCGCCTTGCGCAGGACCGCGTTCTCCTCCTCGTCGGGCAGCTCCCACACGGCCCTGAGGCACTCGCGCGTCGAGCCGGCCCAGCCGATACCGGTGAACAGCAGGGCGGCGCCCGCGATGAGGCCGACGGTGCCGGCGTTCTGCACCAGGCCGTCGATGTTGAGCTGGTCGGAGATGCCGGGCACCTGCTCGGCGATCTTGTCCTCCAGCGTGGCCTGCCGCTCCTTGCTGAGCGTCGCCGCGGCGATCGCGGCGGCCACGGTGAGCAGCGGGAAGAGCGCCACGAAGCTGGTGAACGTCATGGCGGCGGCCAGCCGTGTCCACTTCACCCGGTCCAACCGCTCGAACGACCGCCACGCGTGCGTGGCGGTCACGCGGACGACCAGCGGCCCGACGCCGGGGAGTTTTTTCAGCCAGTCCATGATCCGACTCTGCCCTCGTTGCGGAAGACCAATGCCCTGGTGCCCCAGAACCGCAGCACGGTGGCGAGGACCATGCCGATTCCCGACCCGGAGACGGTGTCGGCGCGCTGGGAGGTGAGGCCGAGGCCGTAGTGGCTGACGGCGAGGCACAGCAGTTGGACGAGGGCGCCGGCGACGTTCACGGCGAAGAAGACGGCGTACGGGCGCGGTCCCCTGGGTCTGGCGTCCCGGTACGTACCGAGGGCGTTGCCCGCGTACGCCACCGAGCAGCCCGCGACGAAGGACAGTGCCTTGGCGGCGAGCGGGTCGAGCCCGGCCGGGCCGCGCAGGTGGGTGAAGAGGGCGAGGTCGACGGCGTAGGCGAGCAGGCCGGCGGCGGCGAAGCCGAGCAGTTCCCGGCGGCCGGCCCTCGTGCGCGCGGGCGGGGGTGCGCCGCGGGCCGCCCACGCGCGCGTACTCACCAATTGGCCACCGCCAGGGCGTACATCGCGGCCCAGGCCAGGGCGATCAGGGCGAGGGCCCGGTCGCGCAGGACGACGTCCTCGGGTTCGCCGGCGGTGCCGCGGTCGGCGAAGACGGCGTATCTGAGGATGGCGAGGATGAAGGCGACCATGGACAGCTGGCGCCACGGCAGGACGCCGGTGTGCGGGACGCCGCCCTCCTCCAGGGCCCACAGGCAGTAGCCGAGGACGGCGACGCCGGCCGCGAGCTGCCACACGAAGCGCAGGTAGCCGGTGGTGTACTCGGTGAGCAACGCGCGCGTGGCGCCCGCGTTCCCGGCCAACTGGACGGCCTCGGAGTAGCGCTTGGCCGACACCATGAACAGCGCTCCGAACCCGGTCGTGATCAGGAACCAGCGCGAGAGCGGAATGCCGAGCGCCAGGCCGCCGATCACGGCCCGCATCAGGAACCCGGTCGTCACGACGACGAGGTCGATGACCAGGACGTGCTTGAGGCTGACGCAGTAGGCAAGTTGCATGCCCAGATACGCCGTCAGGAGCGCCGCGACGGCCGGTGAGACCAGCCAGGCCGCGAGAGCCGGCGCGAGGACGCCCAGGGCGGCTCCCACCGCGTACGCGACGGGTACGGGGACCTGGCCGGCGGCGACCGGGCGGTGGCGCTTGGTGGGGTGGGCGCGGTCGGCCTCCGCGTCACGGGCGTCGTTGATCAGATAGACGGCGGCGGCGCAGGCGGTGAAGAGCGCGAAGACGAGCGTGAGTCGGGTGAGGGCGTGCCGGGAGAACAGCTCGCCGGCGGCGGCCGGGGCGGCGACGACCAGGACGTTCTTGACCCACTGCCTGGGGCGCGCGGTCCTGAGGAGACCGCCCAGGAGGCCGCCCCGGAGAGGGCCGCTTCGGGAGGCCGCGGACCGCCGTAGGGGCGAGCGTTGTTCCAGCAGCGTCGCCTCGCCGGGGCGCGCACCGCCTGTCATCGGCGCGGTCTCAGTCATGCGCGCTCCCTCGCATCCAACGTGCCCCGATCCGCGCTGTCAGCGCCCCCAGGGCGGCGCCCGCCGCCACGTCCGAGGGGTAGTGCACGCCGACGACGAGGCGTGACACGCACATCGCGGCGGCCAGCGGCGGGACGGCGTTCACGCCCAGCGCGCCGAAGGCGACCGCGGCGGCCGCGGCCGAGGTGGCGTGCGAGCTCGGGAATGAGTGCCGGCCGGCGGTGCGCACCAGGGGCTCGACGTGCGCCGGGCGAGGCCGACGCACCACCCTCTTCACTCCCATGCTGACGAGGTGGGCGCCCGCGGTGAGCGCCGTCCCGCGCAACCAGACACCGCGCCGCGGGCCGTCCAGGGCCGCGCCCGCGAGACCCGCGGCGAGCCACAGCGCGCCGTGCTCGCCCACCCGGGACAGGACGCGCGCGGTGTTCGCGACGCGTGGGTCGCTGCCGTACGCCCTCAGCGCCGAAAGGATCCGGTGGTCCATGTCGTCGAGATCGTCCATGTGGACTCACTGTTCACGTCAAGGCCGTCAGAACTCCGGCAATATAGAGCGACATCCCATTAATCACCCATTTCGGGGAGGGGGTGAATGTTTCAAAACCAATCGCCCACAGAGGGGCGATACGGTCGCCGACATGTCTGCCGACACCGTCTCCGTCACCGGCTGGGGCCGCACCGCTCCCACCGCCGCGCGTCTGGTCCGCCCCCGGACGTACGAGGAGGCCGCGGCCGCCGTCCGGGACTGCGGGGCCCGCGGAGGCATCCCCAGGGGCCTGGGGCGGGCCTACGGGGACGCGGCGCAGAACGCCGGCGGCGCGGTGTTCGACATGACGGGTCTGGACCGTGTCCACGCCATCGACGCCGACGAGGGGATCGTGCTGTGCGACGCGGGTGTCTCCCTGCACCGGCTGATGCACGTGCTGCTGCCGCTCGGCTGGTTCGTGCCGGTGACGCCCGGCACGCGCTACGTCACGGTCGGCGGCGCGATCGGCGCGGACATCCACGGCAAGAACCACCATGTGTCGGGGTCCTTCTCCCGGCATGTCCTCTCGCTCGAACTCCTCACCGCCGACGGCGAGATCCGCACGGTCGGCCGCGGCACGCCCCTGTTCGACGCGACAGCCGGCGGCATGGGCCTGACCGGAGTGATCCTCACCGCGACGGTCCAGCTCCAGCCGGTCGCCACCTCGTTGATGTCCGTCGACACCGAACGCGCGCGGGACCTCGACGACCTGATGGCCCGTCTGACGGCCACCGACCACCACTACCGTTACTCGGTCGCGTGGATCGACCTGCTGGCGCGTGGCACGGCGACCGGCCGCGCGGTGCTGACCCGGGGCGACCACGCTCCCCTGGAGGCCCTGCCGGAACGCACACGCGCGCGGAGGGACCCGCTGGCCTTCCGCACCTCCCGCCTGCCCGCCGCGCCGGCCTTCCTCCCGGAGGGCCTGCTCACCCGCACGAGCGTCGGGCTCTTCAACGAGCTCTGGTACCGCAGGGCCCCACGCGCGCGTACCGGCGAACTCCAGAGGATGTCCGCCTTCTTCCACCCCCTGGACGGGGTGCCCCAGTGGAACCGGATCTACGGCCGCGGCGGCTTCGTGCAGTACCAGTTCGTCGTCGGCCACGGCCAGGAGGACGCCCTGCGCCGGATCGTCCACCGCATCTCCGAGCGCCGCTGTCCCTCCTTCCTCGCCGTCCTCAAGCGCTTCGGGGACGCCGACCCGGGATGGCTCTCCTTCCCGGTGCCCGGCTGGACGCTCGCCCTGGACGTCCCGGCGGGGATGGCCGGCCTCGGCGCCTTCCTCGACGAGCTGGACGAGGAGGTGGCCGCCGCCGGCGGGCGCGTCTACCTCGCCAAGGACTCCCGCCTGCGCCCCGAACTGCTGACCGCGATGTACCCCCGCCTGGACGACTTCCGCGCGCTGCGCGCGGAGCTGGACCCGCGCGGGGTGTTCGTGTCGGACCTGGCCCGCCGCCTCAACCTCTAGCCCCTCAGGGCCGCCGGGCCCGGAGGGCATTCGTTAGGAGCTGTCGTGAAGGACGCCTTCGGTATCCCCCAGTCCCTGCTCGTCCTCGGCGGTACGTCGGAGATCGCGCTCGCCACCGCACGCCGGCTGATCGCCCGCCGCACCCGCACGGTGTGGCTGGCGGGGCGCCCCTCCCCCGCCCTGGAGCAGTCCGCGGCCGAGCTGCGCGGCCTCGGGGCCGACGTGCGCACGGTCCCCTTCGACGCGCTCGACCCCGACTCCCACGAGACGTCCCTCGGCAAGGTCTTCGCCGAGGGCGACGTCGACATGGTGCTGCTCGCCTTCGGGATCCTCGGCGACCAGGCGCACGACGAACGCGAACCGATCAACGCGGTACGGGTCGCCCAGACCAACTACACCGGCGCGGTGTCGGCGGGCCTCGTCTCCGCGCGCGCGTTGCAGACCCAGGGCCACGGCTCGCTCGTGGTGCTCTCCTCCGTGGCCGGCGAGCGCGCCCGCCGCTCCAACTTCATCTACGGCTCCAGCAAGGCCGGCCTCGACGCCTTCGCCCAGGGGCTGGGCGACGCCCTGCACGGCACCGGCGTACACGTGATGGTGGTACGCCCCGGGTTCGTCCGCTCGAAGATGACCGCGGGCCGTCCGGAGGCACCGCTGGCGACCACACCGGAAGCCGTGGCGACGGCCATCGAGCTGGGGCTGCGGCGCCGCTCGGAGACGGTGTGGGTGCCCGGCGCGCTGCGCGTGGTGATGTCGGCACTGCGGCACGTGCCGAGGAGCCTGTTCCGGCGGCTGCCGGTCTGACGCCGCCCGGCGGCCCTGCACGGCGTCCGGACACCGTGAGGGTGCCGACGGGCCGGCGGAGGCGCTCAGTGCGCCGGCAGGCCTCGTTCGGACGGGGCCGACGCCTGCGGTGGGACGACCGCGCCGCCGAACACGTACTCGTGCAGCTTGCGCCACACGCCGTCGGCGCCCTGTTCGTAGAGGGCGAAGCCGGTGCAGGGCCACTCGGCCCGGTAGTCGGCGAGTTCCTCGAAGGCGCGGTCCATGGCGTCGTCGTCGATGCCGTGCGCGACGGTGACGTGCGGGTGGTACGGGAACTGCAGTTCGCGTGCCACGGGGCCGGAGGCGTCCCGGACCTGCTTCTGCAGCCAGGTGCAGGCCTCGGCGCCCTCGGCGACCTGGACGTACACCACCGGCGAGAGCGGCCGGAACGTGCCCGTGCCGGCCAGTCGCATGGGGAACGGCCGGCCGGCCGCGGCGACCTCGGTCAGGTGCGCCTCGACGGCCTGGAGCGCGGTGTCGTCGATCTCCGTCGGCGGCAGCAGGGTGACGTGCGTGGGAATGCCGTGCGCTGCCGCGTCGCCGAAGCTCGCGCGCAGCTGTTGGAGCAGGCTGCCGTGAGGCTCCGGGACCGCGATCGACACGCCGATCGTTAGGGTCCCCACGTCGTCTCCTGTCGTCCTGTCGGTTTCGTTCCCAGCCGTCCGGCTATCGACTGTACGGCCACGGGTGTGTTGTGGGCAGGCGCAACCGTAGTGATGTGCAGCGCTCTGCCCGGTGGTGCGGCTGTGCGGTGGTGCGCCTCAGTGCTTGGCGGGCAGGAAGCCCACCTTGTCGTACGCCTGGGAGAGGGTCTCCGCGGCGACGGCACGTGCCTTCTCCGCGCCCTTGGCGAGGATCGAGTCCAGCGTCTCCGGGTCGTCCAGGTACTGCTGGGTGCGCTCACGGAACGGCGTCACGAACCCGATCATGATCTCGGCGAGGTCCGTCTTGAGGGCGCCGTACCCCTTGCCCTCGTACTTCTGCTCCAGGTCCGCGACGGCCTCGCCCGTGAGGGTCGAGTGGATGGTGAGCAGGTTGCTGACGCCCGGCTTGTTCTGCGCGTCGAAGCGGATCACGGTGTCGGTGTCGGTGACCGCGCTCTTGACCTTCTTGGCGGTGGCCTTCGGGTCGTCGAGGAGGTTGATGAGGCCCTTCGGCATGGACGCCGACTTGCTCATCTTGATCGACGGGTCCTGGAGGTCGTAGATCTTCGCCGTCTCCTTGAGGATGTACGGCTTCGGGATGGTGAAGGTCTGTCCGAACCGGCCGTTGAAGCGCTCCGCGAGGTCACGGGTGAGCTCGATGTGCTGACGCTGGTCCTCGCCGACCGGGACCTCGTTGGCCTGGTAGAGCAGGATGTCCGCGACCTGGAGGATCGGGTACGTGAACAGGCCGACGGACGCCCGGTCCGCGCCCTGCTTGGCGGACTTGTCCTTGAACTGGGTCATGCGGGACGCCTCGCCGAAACCGGTGAGGCAGTTCATGATCCAGGCGAGCTGGGCGTGCTCGGGGACGTGGCTCTGGACGAAGAGCGTGCAGCGCTCCGGGTCGAGACCGGCCGCCAGGAGCTGGGCGGCGGCCAGGCGGGTGTTCGCGCGCAGGTCCGCGGGGTCCTGCGGGATCGTGATCGCGTGCAGGTCGACGACCATGTAGAACGCGTCGTGGGACTCCTGCAGGGCCACCCACTGGCGGACGGCGCCGAGGTAGTTGCCGAGGTGGAACGAGCCTGCGGTGGGCTGGATTCCGGAGAGCACGCGGGGTCGGTCAGAGGCCATGCCCACCATTCTCTCAGGTCTCCGGGGGCGATCCGGAACTGGTCGGAAACAGATGTGACACAGGTGGGAACCGATCCGCCCCGGGCGGTGTACCAAGAATGTGAGGACGCGGGAGGGGGGCCGCATCGTCGATGAGGCCGCGGTGATCGCACGCGTACGCGCCGGAGAGCCGGAGGCGTATGCGGAGCTGGTGCGGGCGCATACGGGCCTCGCGCTCAGGGCGGCCGCCGCGCTCGGGGCGGGGGCGGACGCGGAGGACGTGGTGCAGCAGGCCTTCGTCAAGGCGTACTGCGCGCTGGGCCGGTTCAAGGACGGCGCGTCGTTCAAGCCGTGGCTGCTGTCGATCGTGGCCAATGAGACGAGGAACACAGTGCGGACGGCGGCCCGTCAGCGGACGCTCGCCGGCCGTGAGGCGGCGCTCGCGGAGGCTGAGCCGCTGATACCGGAGTCCGCGGACCCGGCCGTGGCCACACTGGAGGCAGAGCGCCGCGCAGCCCTCCTGACCGCCCTGGAGGAGCTGAGCGAGGAGCACCGCCTGGTCGTCACCTACCGCTACCTGCTGGAGATGGACGAGCCCGAGACCGCCCAGGCACTGGGCTGGCCGCGGGGCACGGTCAAGTCCCGGCTGAACCGCGCGCTGCGCAAGATGAGCCGTCTGCTGCCGGATTTCCAGCCCCGGGAAGGGGGTGATGAGCGTGAGTGAGAAGCGGGATGGGGACGAGTGCGGCGGTGCGGCGGGCCGGAGGCAGGATGCGGACGGCGGTGCGGTCGGGGCCGGTGACCGGGGCGCCGGAGAGGGAGCGGCGTCCGGGCACCGGCGGGACGAGGCCGCCCGGCTGCCGGCGGAGTTGCGGGCGCTGGGGCGTTCGCTGGACCCGCCGAGTGGCCCCGGGTCGGAGTCGATGGTCGAGCGGGTGCTGGAGCAGATACTCGCCGAGCGGGTGCCGGCTCCGGTGGCCGAGCCGCCGGGGGCCGGTGAGCGACTACGGGCTGCCCGGTACTGGACGCGGACGCGGTGGCGGTCGCTGACCGCGGCGCTGTGCGGCCTGCTGACGGTGCTCGTGCTCACGCCCCCGGTGCGGGCGGCGGTCCTCGACTGGTTCGACTTCGGCGGGGTCGAGGTGCGCCACGACCCGTCGGCGGCGCCCTCGGCCGGCGCGGAGGTGCCCGGCTGCGGGCGGTCGGTGTCGCTCGCGCGGGCCGGCCGGGAGGCCGGGTTCGAGCCGCTGGTGCCCCCGGCGCTGGGCGTACCGGACGCGGTGTCGGTGACCGACGAGCCGCGGGGGCGGTTCCTGGTGACCCTGTGCTGGCGGGAGCGGGGGCACACCGTCCGGTTGGACCAGTACCCGGCCCGTCTCGACATCGGCTTCGCCAAGAGCGTGCCCGAGCAGCCCTTGTGGATCTCGCTGAGCGACAACCCGTCGGACGTCGGCTCCACCGGCGACACCGCCCTGTGGTTTCCGCGCCCGCACCTGCTGGGTTTCTGGCTGGTGGACGCGGGCGGCACCCGCTACACCCGCGAGCAGCGGACCGCCGGGCCCACGCTGCTGTGGATGCACGGAGCCGGCGGTGCGGACGTGACGCTGCGACTGGAGGGGGTGGCCTCGAAGGAACGGGCGGTGGAGATCGCGAAGTCCTTCGAGGGGCCCCGGGGACAGTCGCCGAAATAGCGCGCCCGGGGTGGGAACCCCGAGGGGTCGGGCGGTGTACCAGAAGTGACACGCGGCTCGCGGACGGGCCGCACGGATCGTCTGGTGGGGGGGCACTGATGCGCAGGAGCGGAGTCCGCAGGCGGGACAGGCGTCGTGAACTGGCGGTGTGGACGGGGATGTCGGTCACGGCACTCGCGCTCCTGATGGCGGGCGCGTCACCGGCGTCGGCCGGCGGCCCGACGAGCGTACTGCTGGTCTCGCCGCGGAGCACCGAGACGGCGTCGCTGTACCACTCCGACAGGCAGTACGAGGAGCTCACGCAGCTGCTCGGCGCACCGGACAAGGGCGTCGTCGACAGGCCGCCCGAGGCCGATCTGGCCGAGAGTCGGCAGATCAACGTCACGTGGATGGTGCACGACGTGACGCCGTGGCGGCGTGATCGGGTGTTCATGGCCGACGAGGGGAGGGAGGCCTGGATACACACGGCGGCGAACGAGCCGGCGTTGCCGGCCGGCGTCTGGCACCGCGCCGGGCACCCGGATCGGCTCCACGGCCTGCTCGAGGAGCTGGGCCTGATGGGCAGGGCCTCGCCCGACGGCTCCTCCGGTATCGCCTACCCCGCTCCGTGGCAGGCCGAGGAGGATGCGGCGGCCGGGACCGCCGCGGGCGCTACCGGCAGTGCGGGCACGGCGGGACAGACGGGCCCGGAGACGGCGGCCTCCCCGTCGGCGATGTCAGGGGCAAAAGACCGCATCGGGTGGTGGTGGGCGCTTCCCGGCGCGGCGGCGGGGGCGGGGCTGGCACTCATCCTGCGACCGTTCACCTCCCGGCGGCCGCCGCACCGCTCACGCCGGGTGGAGGAACCGAGGCAGGAGCTGCTCGACGGGTGAGGACGGACGAGATGGGGGGATGGCAGGGCCAGGGCGTGCGGACGGGGCGGGACGACGGAGGGCGGGAGGGGATGTGGATATGCCGCCGCGTGGGCGAGCGCGCTGCGGATACGCCGCGCGGCGGCCCGGCCGGGTGCCGGACCGCCGCGGGTGGGACCACGACAGGGGCGGATCAGGACCCGCCCGCCAGGTCAGCCGAGGTCGATCTCCGGGTACAGCGGGAAGCCCGCCACCAGGTCGGTGGCCCGGTGGGAGATCTCGTCCGAGATCTTCGGGTCGAGGACGTGCTGGGCCTTGGAAGGGGCGCCCTTGCTGGTGGTGCCGGCCTCCGTGGAGGTGAGGACGCGGTCGATGAGGCCCGCGACCTCGTCCATCTCGGCAGTGCCGAGACCACGCGTGGTCAGGGCGGGGGTGCCGATGCGGATGCCGGAGGTGTACCAGGCCCCGTTGGGGTCGGAGGGGATGGCGTTGCGGTTGGTGACGATGCCCGAGTCGAGCAGAGCGGCCTCGGCCTGGCGGCCGGTGAGGCCGTAGGAGGAGGCGACGTCGATCAGGTTGAGGTGGTTGTCCGTGCCGCCGGTGACGAGGGTGGCTCCGCGCCTCATCAGGCCCTCGGCGAGGGCGCGGGAGTTGTCCACGATGCGCTGGGCGTAGTCCTGGAAGGAAGGCTGACGGGCCTCGGCGAGGGCGACGGCCTTGGCGGCCATGACGTGCGGGAGCGGGCCGCCGAGCACCATCGGGCAGCCACGGTCGACCTGGTCCTTTAGGGAGTCGTCGCACAGGACCATGCCGCCACGCGGGCCGCGCAGGGACTTGTGGGTGGTGGTGGTGACGATCTGGGCGTGCGGGACCGGGTCGAAGTCACCGGTCAGTACCTTGCCCGCCACCAGGCCGGCGAAGTGGGCCATGTCGACCATCAGGGTCGCCCCGACCTCGTCGGCGATCTCGCGCATGATCCGGAAGTTCACGAGACGGGGGTAGGCGGAGTAGCCGGCGACGATGATCAGCGGCTTGAACTCGCGGGCCGTGGCGCGCAGGGCCTCGTAGTCGAGGATGCCGGTGGCGGGGTCGGTGCCGTAGGAGCGCTGGTCGAACATCTTGCCGGAGATGTTCGGGCGGAAGCCGTGGGTGAGGTGGCCGCCGGCGTCCAGGGACATGCCGAGCATGCGCTGGTTGCCGAAGGCTCGGCGGAGCTCGGCCCAGTCGGCCTCGGAGAGGTCGTTGACCTGGCGGACGCCGGCCTTCTCCAGGGCGGGGACCTCGACTCGCTGGGCGAGGACCGACCAGAAGGCGACAAGGTTGGCGTCGATGCCGGAGTGCGGCTGGACGTAGGCGTGGCGGGCGCCGAACAGCTCGCGCGCGTGCTCGGCGGCGAGGGACTCGACGGTGTCGACGTTGCGGCAGCCGGCGTAGAAGCGGCGGCCGATGGTGCCCTCGGCGTACTTGTCGCTGAACCAGTTGCCCATGGCCAGGAGGGTGGCCGGGGAGGCGTAGTTCTCGGAGGCGATCAGCTTGAGCATCTCGCGCTGGTCGGCGACCTCCTGGCCGATGGCGTCGGCCACGCGCGGCTCGACGGCGCGGATCACGTCGAGGGCGGCACGGAAGGCGGTGGACTCGTGGGAGAGGGGTTCGGCTGGCATGGGGACCTCCGGACGTCGTGTTCAGCGTTCACGGTACGGCCCAGGCGCACGGCACTCGGTTCCTCGGGCCGCTCCCCGATGGTCCGTCCCATCCCAGCGCGCCAGTCACGACCCGCCGGTCAGCCTACCGGGCGGGTGGGAGCGGGCGGCTCCCGCGTCCACCATGCGAGCGACGGCGGGAAGGGGGCCGCTGCCACGCCGGGGAGAGCTCGCGAAGGCACCGGGAGAGGCCGCTCGCGACGGCCGGGACGGCCTCGTGGCCATGCGGTCCGGCTGCTCGGCGCTGCCGATGCCCACCAGCTCGCCGGGCTGTGCCGCGCCGGGGCCGCGGGGCCCTGCGCAGCCCCGGCCGGCCCCGGTGGGCTCAGCGGATGACGTGGGGCAGGAAGCGGGCGTACTCGTCGGTGATCAGGCCGGAGGACTCACGGATGCCCAGGCCCGCGGACTCGTTCTCCACGACCCAGGCGCCGAGGACGACGCGGTTGCCGTCGAAGTCGGGAAGGGGGGCCAACTCCTGGTAGCAGCAGGCCTCCTCGCGAGGGGCGGGGGCGGTCTCGGGCTCGTGGACCGTGACCCCGGCGCCCTCGCGGCCCAGCAGGGGCTTGGCGACGTAGCCGGTCGTCGTCGCCAGTTCGCGCGGGCCGTCCAGGTAGGCGGGGAGGAGGTTGGGGTGTCCTGGGAACAGTTCCCAGAGGATGGCCAGCAGGGCCTTGTTGCTGAGCAGCATCTTCCAGGCCGGCTCGATCCACAGGGTGCTGCCCGTGCCGCCGCCGTTGTCGAGGGTGCCGAGCACGTGGTCGGCGAAGCGGTCGGTGGTGAGCCATTCCCAGGGGTAGAGCTTGAAGCAGCTGCGGATGAAGCGGAGTTGGTTGTCGACGAAGCGGCCCGAGAGCGGGTCCCAGCCGATCTCCTCCATGGAGATCCAGTCGGTGTCGAGGCCGGCCTGTTCGGCGGTCTCCTTCAGATAGGCGACCGTCATGAGGTCCTCGCCGAGTTCGTCGGCGGAGGAGTGCGCGAAGTAGAGGGGGCTGCCGGGCGGGAGGAGGGCGGACTGCTTCTTCCAGGCGTCGACGAGACGTTCGTGGAGGGAGTTCCACTGGTCGGCGCCGGGGAAGCGCTCCTCCATCCAGAACCACTGGGGGGAGGCCGCCTCGACGAGGGAGGTGGGTGTGTCGGCGTTGTACTCCAGGAGCCTCGCCGGGCCCCTGCCGTCGTAGCGGAGGTCGAAACGGCCGTAGACGGAGGGGAGTTCGGCGCGGCGGTGCCAGGCCTCGGCGACCGCTTCCGCCACGCGGGGGTCGGTGATGCCGAGGTCGGCGAAGCGTTCGGTGGCGACGATGTGCTCGGCTGCCGTCAGGCACATGCGGTGGAGTTCCTCGACGACCTCCTCCAGCGCCTCGACCTCGGCGAGCGTGAAGGAGTAGTAGGCGCTCTCGTCCCAGTAGGGGCGCAGGGAGTCGTCGGGGTAACGGGTGAGCGGATAGATGAGGCCCTGGGCCTCGACGGTCTGCTGCCAGCCGGGGCGTGGCTCGATGGTGTGGCGTTTCATGCGGCGCTGCGCTTCCTCGGGGGTTGGTCGGTCAGCCGCCGGAGCTGCCCTTGCCGCTGCCGCCGCTGTCACCGCTGCCGAAGCCGCCGCGGTCGATGCCCCCGCTGCTGCCACTGCTGCCGCTGCTGCCGCTCGTGCTCGAACTGCCGGACTTCTTGCCGGACTTGGTGAAGGAGCCGCCCTTGATCCAGCCGCTCTTCTTCTTGCCGCCGTAGTAGTAGGCGCCGTTGACGGTGGTGGCGGACTTGCAGTTGCGGTCGTCGACGATTTCGTAGCCCTTGGAGGCGGTGTAGCTGTCGCGGTCGACGCAACGCTTGTCGGGGTCCGAGGAGCAGGCTGTCAGGGCTGCGGCGAGCAGTCCCACGCCGCCGAGTGCGACCGTGCCCGAGCGGAGTTGCCGACGTGCGTCTGCCATGTTCATGTCTCCCCGTTGGTCGGGCCGGTGGCCCGCTGCGTTGTACGGCGGTCAGCCTAGAGATCGGTAAGAGCGGGCGTGCGGGCGGCCCACCTGTCATGTCCTCCCCTAGAGTCGCTATGTGCTCTTTGGAATGATGTGCGCCCTTGGTGCCGCGGTCTGCTTCGGTACGGCGACGGTGTTGCAGGCGATGGCGGCCCGGGCGGCGAACACCGGGGAGGGCGGCGGCGAGGCGGCGCTGTTCCTGCGGGCGGTCCGTCAGTGGCGCTATCTGGCCGGGCTGGCGCTGGACGGGCTGGGGTTCCTGTTGCAGGTGGCCGCGCTGCGGTCGATTCCCCTCTACACGGTCGGGGCCGCCCTGGCGTCGAGCCTCGCGGTGACGGCGGTGGTCGCGGCACGGCTGCTGCGTGTGCGGCTGAGCGGCGGCGAGTGGGGCGCGGTGGCGTTGGTGTGTACCGGACTCGCACTGCTCGGGGTCGCGTCGGGCACCGAGGGGGACCGGGCCGGGTCGACGGCACTGAAGTACGCGATGCTCGCCACCGCCGTGGCCGTGCTGTTGCTCGGGCTGTGCGGCGGGCGGCTGCCGGAGCGCGGGCGGGCGTCGGTGCTCGGACTGGGCGCCGGGCTGGGGTTCGGGGTCGTGGAGGTCTCGGTCCGCCTGATCGACTCGCTCGCGCCCTCCGACCTGCTCGCGAACCCCGCGACGTACGCCCTGCTGCTGGGCGGCGGGGCCGCGTTCCTGTCGTTGACCTCGGCGCTGCAGCGCGGCTCGGTGACCACGGCCACCGCGGCGATGGTGATCGGGGAGACGATCGGGCCGGCGGCGGTGGGCGTGGTGTGGCTGGGCGACCGTACGCGGGAGGGGATGGCGTGGGTGGCGGTGCTGGGGTTCCTCGTGGCCGTGGCGGGCGCGTTGGCGCTGGCGCGGTTCGGGGAGGCACCCCCGCAGACCCCACAGACCCCACAGACCCCGGAGACCCCACAGACCGAGGAGACCCAGGAGACACCGCAGACATCAGAGACACCGCAGACCCCGCAGACCCAGGAGGTCCCACCCCACGAAGCCCCACCCGGGAAGACCCCTCCCCCGGCCGGCCCCGGGGTCTCCCCGGGCTCCACCCGGAGGTCCCGGAACTGACCTGCCGCCCCTTACGACGAGCCGCTGACGTACGCACGACGGCCACGGCCGGGCGCTCGGAGGTCGGGTTCGACGGACAGCAGCCGCTCCAGCGCGACCGGCAGCAGCCCTACGGCCGCCCCCGCGCTCAAGGGCTCACCTCCGCGAACCGCCCACGGCCCGCCACGCCACCACCCCGCACTCCACCGTCCTCCGCCCCCTCACGGCAACACCCTGCACAGCGCCTCCAACGCCCCCGCCCACGCGTGGTCGGGCGGGGTCCCGTACCCCACCACCAGCGCGTCCAGTTTCTCGGCGGCCGCCGACTCGTGGCGGAAGAAGGAGAGGCCGTAGACGGCCAGGCCCTGCCAGGTCGCGGCCTGCATCACGGACTGTTCGGTGCCGGCGGGCAGGGCCAGCACGGCGTGCAGACCGGCCGCGATGCCCGTGACCCGGACGTCGGGCGCCTCGGTGGCGACGGCCTTGACCAGGGCGTCCCGGCGGCGGCGGTAGCGCAGACGGGCGCCGCGCACGTGGCGGTCGTAGGCCCCGGACGTGATGAACTCCGCCAGGGTGAGCTGGTCGAGGACGCCACAGGTGTCGATGCCGCCCTTGGCCCGCGCCGCCGCGTCCGCCAAATCCGGCGGCAGCACCATCCAGGCCAGGCGCAGGGCGGGCGCGAGGGACTTGCTGGCGGTGCCGAGATAGACGACGCGGTCCGGGTCGAGGCCCTGGAGGGCGCCGACCGGCTGGCGGTCGTAGCGGAACTCGCCGTCGTAGTCGTCCTCCAGGACCAGTCCGCCGGTGCGCCGCGCCCAGTCCACGACGACGGCCCGCCGGTCCCGGTGCAGCGGCACGCCCATGGGGAACTGGTGGGCGGGGGTGAGCAGGACGGCCCCCTCGTCGGTGAGGTGCGAGGGATCGGTGCCCAGAGCGTCGAACGGGAGGGGCGGGGTGTGCAGGCCGGCCGCCTTGAGCTGGTCCTCGTGGACGTTCAGGCCGTACGACTCCACCGCGACCGCCCGCACCCCGCGCCCCCGCAGGACGGCGCCGAGCACCTGCAGACCGTGGACGAAGCCGGCGACCACGACGATCCGGTCGGGATGCGTGCGCACGCCCCGGGAGCGGGCGAGGTAGCCGGCGAGGGCGGTGCGCAGCTCGACCCGGCCGCGGGGGTCGCCGTAGCCGAGGGCGTCGTTCGGGGCGGCGGTGAAGGCGCGGCGGGCGGCCTTGAGCCACTCGGCGCGCGGGAAGGAGGCGAGGTCGGGGGCGCCGGGGCGGAGGTCGTACGCCGGACGGTGGCGTTCCCGGGGTGAGGGGGCCGCGCCGGCCGGCGGCACGATCGTCCGCTCGGCCACCCTGGTGCCCGAGCCCTGACGGGCGGTCAGCCAGCCCTCGGCGACCAGGTCGGCGAAGGCGTCGGCGACCGTGTTGCGGGCGACGCCCAGGTCGGCGGCGAGCGCGCGCGAGGAGGGCAGCCGGGTGCCCGGGGTGAGCCGGCCGGACCGTACGGCCTCGCGCAGGGCGTCGGTGAGACCGCGGCGGACGCCCGGCCCGGTCGGTTCCAGGTGCAGATCGACGCCCAGAGTGGCCCACGGTTTCGCCATGGAAGTGGACCATACCCGTGGGCAGCTTCGCTCCTAGGGTCGATGGCATGACGACGACCAACGACACGGCGACGACTGCGCGGTACGTGCCCGAACAGCCGGCCCGGATGCAGTGGGCCCAGCTCGCCCCCGAGGTCTACAAGGCGATGGTCCGCCTCGACACGGCCGCCAGGCAGGGCCTGGACCGCACGCTGTACGAGCTGGTGAAGATCCGCGCCTCGCAGATCAACCACTGCGCCTTCTGCATCGACATGCACAGCAAGGACGCGCTCGCGGGGGGCGAGAGCGTGGAGCGGATCGTCCAGCTCGGCGCCTGGGACGAGTCGCGGCACTTCTACACCGAGAAGGAGCTCGCGGCACTGGAGCTGACCGAGGCGGTGACCGTCCTGACGGACGGGTTCGTGCCGGACGAGGTGTACGAGAAGGCCGCCAAGCACTTCGACGAGGCCGAACTGGCACAGCTGATCTCGGCGATCGCGGTGATCAACGCGTGGAACCGGTTCGGGGTGACCTTCCGTATGGCTCCCGGACACCACGAGCCCGGCCGGCACAAGTGACGGCGCCGCGCACCGGGCTGCTCGACCAGGCCGTCGGCCGGGCCATGTCCGCGCTCAGCGCCGCCGCGAAGAAGGGGCTCGGCGACCCCGCCCTCGCCGAGCTCGTCGTGATCCGCGCCTCGCAGCTCAACCACTGCGCCTTCTGCCTGGACATGCACCTCGCGATCGCCCGCGAGCACGGCGTGCCCCAGCGGCAGCTCGACCTGCTCGCCGCCTGGGAGGAGGCCGAGGGCGTCTACGACGAGCGGGAACGGGCCGCGCTGGCGCTGACCGAGGCGGTCACCGTCCTGACGGACGGGTTCGTGCCCGACGCGGTGTACGAGCAGGCCGCCAAGTACTTCGACAACGCTCGGCTCGCCCACCTGGTCGCGCTGATCGCCGCCATCAACAACTGGAACCGGGTGATGGTCGCCCGCCGGATCCCGCCGGGGGGCCACACATCGTGAGCAAGGTCGAGATCTTCAGCAGGCTCCACCGCGGCCGGACCCCGGACGATCCGCTCGTCCTCCCCGGCCCCTGGGACGCGGCCAGCGCACGGGCCCTGGCGGAGGCCGGATTCCCCGCGCTCGCCACGCCCAGTGCCGCGGTCGCCGCCTCGCTCGGGTACGAGGACGGGGCGACGCCGGCGGGCGAGATGTTCGCGGCGGTCGCGCGGATCGTACGGGCGGTGGACGTGCCGGTGTCGGCGGACGTCGAGGGCGGGTACGGGCTCGCGCCGAAGGAGCTGGTGGAGCGGTTGCTGGAGGCGGGGGCCGTCGGGTGCAACCTCGAGGACTCCGACGGGGGCGTCCTCAAGGACCCGCAGGAGCACGCCGAACGGCTGGCCGAGGTGCGGTACGCGGCCGGTGACCAGCTGTTCGTCAACGCGCGCGTCGACACCTTCCTGCGTGGCGTCCACGATCCCGAGCAGACCATCCGGCGGGCCGCGCTGTACGTCGCCGCGGGCGCCGACTGCGTCTATCCGATCGGCGCCCCGACGACCGTACTGCCGTTGCTGCGGTCCGGGATCCAGGGGCCGATGAACGTGTTCGCCCCCCTGGACGGCGCGGGCCCCTCGCCCGCCGGACTCGGCGAACTCGGGGCCACGCGTGTCACGTTCGGGCCGGGACTGCAGCGGAGGGCCACCGCGGCCCTGCGGGAGATCGCCGCCGGCCTCCGCACGTAGCGGTGTTCAGGACAGCCACGCCTTCCACGTGGACTCGTGGCTGTCCACCCACTTCTTCGCCGCCTCCTCGGGCGTCATCTTCTGGTCGGCGATCAGCAGGGACACCTCGTTCTGGTCCTCGGTCGACCACTTGAACTTCTTCAGGAAGGCGGCCGCCTTGCCGCCGTTCTTCGCGAAGTCCGTGTTGAGGTACTTCTGCAGCGGGGTGTGCGGGTAGGCGCAGGCCACCTTCTCCGGGTCCGCGTCGCAGCCCTCCTTGTACGCCGGCAGCTTCACCTCGGTCATGGGGACCTTCTTGAACAGCCACTGCGGCGAGTACCAGTAGGTGAGGAAGGGCTTCTTCTCCTTCGCGAACTGCCTCATCTGCGTGATCTGGGCGGCTTCCGAACCGGCGAAGACGACCTGGTAGTCGAGCTTCAGGTTCTGCACGAGCGCCTTGTCGTTGGTGACGTAGGACGGCGAGCCGTCCATCAGCTGGCCCTTGCCGCCGCTCTCCGGGGTGCGGAACTGCTCCGCGTACTTGTTGAGGTTCTTCCAGTTCGTGACGTCCGGGTGCTGCTTGGCGAAGTACGTGGGGACGTACCAGCCGATGTGCCCGGTCACGCCGAGGTCGCCGGCCCGTGTGATCGTCTTCTTGTCCTTGACGTAACGCTGTTCCTGCTCGGGGTGGCCCCAGTCCTCCAGGAGCGCGTCGACGCGGCCCTGGCTGAGCGCGTCCCAGGCGGGCACCTCGTCGACCTGCACGGTGTCGACGCGGTAGCCGAGCTCGTGCTCCAGCAGGTACTGGACGACGGCCACGTTGGCCTGCGCGCCCACCCAGGACTGGACGGACAGGTTCACGGTCTTCGAGCCCTGGGCGTTGGCGAAGGGCGAGGCCTGCTTGGTCATGTCGGCCGCGCCGCAGCCGGTCACGGTCAGCAGCAGGAGGGAGCCCGCTACGGCAGTCGTACGTCGTCGCATGTCATGCTCCCTTCTTCGCGCGGCGTTCGGTCGGCTGGGTCACCCGGTCGAGCATCAGGCCGAGGCAGACGATCGCCGCGCCGGCCACCAGACCGGTGGCGAGGTCGCCCTGGGCGAGGCCGAAGACCACGTCGTAGCCGAGCGCGCCACCGCCGACCAGGCCGCCGATGATGACGACGGCGAGGACCAGGACCACGCCCTGGTTGACGGCGAGCAGCAGCGCCGGGCGGGCGAGCGGGAGTTGCACCTGCCGGATCTGCTGGCCGCTGGTCGCGCCGAGCGAGCGGGCCGACTCCATGGCGGCCTGGTCGACCTGGCGCAGGCCCTGGGTGGTGATGCGGACGACGGCGGGCAGCGCGTAGACGACCGCGGCGGCCACGGCGGGCGCCCGTCCGACGCCGAACAGCGCGACGACCGGGATCAGGTACACGAACTGCGGCATCGTCTGGAAGACGTCCAGGACGGGTCGCAGCAGCCGTTCGAAGCGGTCGCTGCGGGCCGCCGTGATACCGATGGCGAAGCCGAGGACGAGGGTGACGGCGACCGCCGCGAGCACCTGCGAGAGCGTGTCCAGCGAGGGCTTCCACACGCCCAGCACACCGATCGTGGCCATGGCGAGGACCGCGGTGAGCGCGGTCTGCCAGGTGCCGATCACCCAGGCGAGGGCGGCCACGATGAGCAGGACGGACCACCAGGGCAGCCCCTGCAGGCCGTCCCGGACCGGGTCGAGGACCCAGGTGGTGAAGTGGCCCGCCCAGTCGGCGGTGCCACCCACGACGGGGACGCCCGAGTAGAGGTGCGCGGTCATCCAGTCGACGGCCCGGTTGACCGGCTCGGCGATGTTCAGTACCCAGGCGTCGGGCCAGTCCAGACGGCCCAGGAGACGTGCGGCCACGGCGACGACGAGGGTGGCGCCGAGCGCGTACGCCCACTGCGCGCGCCCCGAGCGGCCGGCGCCCGGAGTGCCGTCCCCGGCCGCGCCGGTGACGCGGTCCAGTACGACGGCCAGGAGCACGATCGGGATACCGGCGGCCAGCGCCGCGCCCACGTCCACGGAGGCCAGCGCCTGGTAGACCCGGTCACCGAGGCCGCCCGCGCCGATCACCGACGCGATGACCGCCATGGACAGCGCCATCATGATCGTCTGGTTGAGGCCGAGGAGGAGTTCCTTGCGGGCCAGCGGGATGCGCGCGGTCAGCAGGCGCTGGCGGGCGGTGGAGCCCAGCGACTCGACCGCCTCCAGCACCTCCTTGTCGGCGCCGCGCAGGCCGAGCGAGGTGAGCCGGGCCATGGGCGGGGCGGCGTAGACGACGGTGGCGAGGACGGCCGCGGGGACACCGATGCCGAAGACCAGCACCACCGGAAGGAGGTAGGCGAAGGCCGGCAGTACCTGCATGGTGTCCAGGACCGGCCGCAGGATGCGGTCCATACGGTCCGACAGGCCGGCGGCGAGTCCCAGCACGGCGCCCACGACGACCGACGCGAGCACCGCCACGACCATCAGCGCGAGCGTCTGCATGGTCGGCACCCACATGCCGAGCAGGCCGCAGGCCAGGAACGCGGCGGCCGTGCCGAGGGCCAGCCTCACTCCCGCGACCCGCCAGGCGACCAGCCCGGCGAAGGCGGTGACGCCGGCCCACCCGGCGGCGAGCAGTACCAGGTACACGGCGCGTACGGAGAGGACGACCGCGTTGCTGACATGGCCGAAGAAGTAGAGGAACAGCGGGTGGCTGTCGCGGTTGTCGATGATCCAGTCGCTGGTCCTGGTCAGCGGATCGGTGAGGTCGACGGTGAGCGCGTCGGGCCAGCTGCCGCTGGCCCAGCGGGCGTTCGCCAGGGGCACGAGGACCGCCGCGGCGAGAGCCAGCAGCAGGAGCTTGTGCACGGCCCGGTGCTTGAGGACGCCGGGGAGGGCGATCCGGGGGACGGGTGCGGTGACCGTTGCCATCAGACTGCCTCCTTGCGGAGCTCCGTTCCGGCCACGATGTCCAGGAGCCGTTCGTGATCGACGACCCCCAGACACCGGCCGTCCTCCACGACGCAGGCGGGCTTGTGGCTGCGGGCGACGACCTTGATGGCCTCGGCGACCACCGCGTCGGCGGCGAGCGCGCCCGGGTGGTCCGTGCCGCCGCAGTCCCCGGGCCGCATGGCCGTGCGGACCGTCATGACCTGCTCGCGCGGTACGTCGCGGACGAACTCGCGGACGTAGTCGTCGGCGGGCGAGCCCACGATCTCCTCCGGCGTGCCCAGCTGCACCACGCGGCCGTCGCGCATCAGCGCGATCCGGTCGCCCAGTTTGAGCGCCTCGCTGAGGTCGTGGGTGATGAAGACCATCGTGCGGCCCTCCTCGCGGTGCAGGCGCACGACCTCCTCCTGCATGTCGCGCCGGATCAGCGGGTCGAGCGCGCTGAACGGCTCGTCGAACAGCAGGACCTCGGGGTCCGCGGCGAGCGCGCGGGCCAGTCCGACGCGCTGGCGCTGACCGCCGGACAGCTGGCCGGGCCTGCGCTGCTCCATGCCCTCCAGGCCGACCTTCTTGACGACCTGCTGGGCCCGCTCGCGCCGCTCGGCCCTGCCGACGCCCTGGATCTCCAGGCCGTAGGCCACGTTGTCGAGGACCGTGCGGTGCGGGAGCAGACCGAAGTGCTGGAAGACCATCGCCGCGCGGTGGCGGCGCAGTTCGCGCAGCCGGGACTTGTCCATCGCGCGGACGTCCTCGCCGTCGATGGCTATGTTGCCGGCGGTCGGCTCGATCAGCCGGGTCAGACAGCGCACCAGGGTGGACTTGCCGGAGCCGGACAGCCCCATGACGACGAAGACCTCGCCCTTGCGGACGTCGAAGGAGACGTCCTGGACGGCGGCGGTGCAGCCGGTGCGGGCGCGCAGTTCGGCGGCCGGGAGCGAGGCGAGTTCGGGATCGCCGGGGACGGTGTCGGCCTTGGGGCCGAAGACCTTCCACAGGCCGTCCACCGCGAAGACGGGGGTGGCGGAATCATCTGTGGGGGGCTTGCGGGTGGGGACTGTGAGCGCCATCAGGCGTCACCTCCGATCAGATCGACCGCCTTCTCGCCGACCATGAGCACCCCGATCATGGGGTTCACAGCGGTCATGGTCGGGAAGACGGAGGCGTCGGCGATCCGGATGCCGGACAGACCACGAATCTTCAACTCGGGGTCGACGACAGCCATTTCGTCGTCCGGGGCGCCCATGCGGCAGGTCCCGGCGGGGTGGTAGACGGTGTGTGCGACCTTGCGGGCGTACTCGCTCAGCTCCTCGTCGCCGGTGACGTGCGGACCCGGCGCCACCTCGCGCCTGAGCCAGCCGGCGAGCGGTTCGGTCTTCGCGATCTCGCGTGCGATCTTGATGCCGTCGACGAGGGTGCGGCCGTCGTAGTCGTCCTCGTCGGTGAAGTAGCGGAAGTCGAGGGCCGGCTTGACGGAGGGGTCGGAGCTGGTCAGGAACAGCCGGCCGCGGCTCTTCGGCTTCGGGATGTTCGGGGTCATCGAGACGCCGTACGGCGGGCGTTCGTAGCCCAGGCGCTCGGGGTTGTCCGTGAACGGGACCTGGTAGAAGTGGAACATCAGGTCCGGGCCCGCGTGTTCGGGGTCGCGGCGCACGAACAGGCCCGCGTCGGAGTCCATCGCGGAGTTCTCGGGGATCGGGCCTTCGGTCTCCCAGACGATCACCGACTCGGGGTGGTCCAGCAGGTTCTCGCCGACGCCGGGCAGATCGAGCACGACCGGGATGCCGAGCGCCTCCAGATCGGACTTCGGGCCGATGCCGGAGTGCATCAGCAGGCGGGGCGAGTCGACGGCGCCCGCGCACAGCAGGACCTCGTTGCGGGCCTGTACGAGGATCTCCTCGCCGTCCTTCGTGCGGACGTGCACACCCTCGGCGCGGGTGCCTTTCAGCTCCAGCTTGTACGCCCAGGTCTCCAGCATGATGTGGAGGTTGGGGCGCTCGTCCATCACAGGGTGCAGATACGCCACCGACGCCGAGGAGCGCTTGTTGTTCTCGGGGTGGTAGGCGAGGTCGAAGAACCCGACGCCGTCGTCGAACGGCTTCTTGTTGAAGCCCTCGACGCGGGGGACGTCCAGCGCCTTCTGCGCCGCGTCGACGAAGTCGCGGGCGATGGCGTTGCGGTCCTTCTCGTCGACCGGGACGATGTTGTTCTTCAGCCGGGCGTAGTACGCCTCCATCGGCACCGCGCCCCAGCCCTTGGCGCCGGCCGCCTCCCACTCGTCCCAGTCGGACGGCAGCGGTTTGAACGCGATCAGGGTGTTGTGCGAGGAACAGCCGCCGAGGACCCGGGCCCGGCTGTGCCGGATGTGGGAGTTGCCGCGCGGCTGCTCGGTGGTGGGGTAGTCGTAGTCGAGCTCTCCGCCGAGCAGGCCCATCCAGCGGCGCAGGGTCAGGACGTCGTCCCGGCCGACGTCGCTGGGGCCGCCCTCGATGACGGCGACGGTGACGTCCGGGTTCTCGGTGAGGCGAGAGGCGATGACGGAGCCGGCGGTGCCGCCGCCGATCACGACGTAGTCGTAGACGGTGTTTGTCTCGGGCATGGGGGGTACTCCAGGGCTGCGAAGTCGTACGCGGTCTCACGGTGGTGTGGGTGGTGCCGGGTGGTGGACTGGTACCTGGTGGTGCGCCGGTACCTGGTGGTGCGGTGGTACCTGGTGGTGCGAAGTCGTGAGGTCGTGCGAGTCGTCTGGGGGGTGCGGTGCCTCTAGGCGTGCGCTTCGCGCGCTGTGCCGTGGGCGGGTCGGGGTCAGCCGGCGAACCAGCGGACCGGCTTCGGCGCGAGGTTCTGGTAGATGTGCTTGGTCTCGCGGTACTCGGCGAGACCGGCGGGGCCGAGTTCGCGGCCCACTCCGCTCTTGCCGAAGCCGCCCCACTCCGCCTGCGGGAGGTAGGGGTGGAAGTCGTTGATCCAGATCGTGCCGTGGCGCAGACGGCCCGCGACCCTGCGGGCCCGGCCGGCGTCGGCGGTCCAGACGGCGCCCGCGAGGCCGTACTCCGTGTCGTTGGCGAGGGCGACCGCCTCGTCCTCCGTACGGAAGGTCTCCACGGTGAGAACGGGTCCGAAGACCTCCTCCCGTACGACCTTCATCTCGCGGTGGCAGCGGTCGAGGACGGTCGGCTCGTAGAAGTAGCCGCCCTCGGGACGCTGCGGCGACGGCTCGGGACGCTTGCCGCCGGAGCGCAGTACCGCCCCCTCCTTGAGCGCGGAGTCGACGTACGCCTCGACCTTGGCGCGCTGCTGCTCGGAGACGAGCGGTCCGCACTCGACGCCGTCCTCCGTGCCGCGCCCGAGGCGGATCCTCCCGGCCCGGCGGGCGAGTTCGGCGACGAAACGGTCCCGGACGCTCTCCTCGACGATGAGGCGGCCGCCCGCCGAGCAGACCTGGCCGCTGTGGATGAAGGCCGCGTTGAGCGCCTGGTCGACGGCGGTGTCGAAGGCCTCGTCGGTGGCGCAGGCGTCGGCGAAGACGACGTTGGGGTTCTTGCCGCCGAGTTCGAGGGCGACCTTCTTGACGCTCGGGGCGGCGGCCTGGGCGACCTTGGTTCCGCTGACCAGGCCGCCGGTGAAGGAGACGAGGTCGACGTCCGGGTGCTCGGCGAGCCGGGCGCCGACCGTGTGGCCGGGGCCGGTGACGATGTTCGCGACGCCCGCTGGGAGCCCCGCCTCGGCCAGCAGGTCGATCAGGGCGACCGTCGTCATCGGGGTGATCTCGCTCGGCTTGACCACGAAGGTGTTGCCGGCCGCGAGGGCCGGGGCGATCTTCCAACTGGCCTGGAGCAGCGGGTAGTTCCACGGCGTGATCAGCGCGCACACGCCGATGGGCTCGTGCACGACGACACTGTGGATCTCGGGCGAGCCCGCGTCGACGACGCGACCCGGGGCCTCTCCCGCGACGAGGTCGGCGAAGTACCGGAAGGCGTCGGCGACACAGTCGATGTCGACGCGGCCCTCCTCCACGGTCTTGCCCGCGTCCCGGCTCTCCAGCAGACCGAGCTCTTCGCGGTCGCGTACGAGGAGATCGGCGACGCGGCGCAGCAGTGCGGCGCGCTCGGCGACGGGGGTGTGGGGCCAGTCGCCCTGGTCGAATGCTCGGCGCGCGGCCTCGATCGCGAGGTCGGTGTCCTTCTCGTCACCCTCCGCGACCAGGACGAACGGCCGGGCGTCCGCGGGGTCGAGGATCTCGCGCGTGGCACCGGAGGCGGCTTCGCGCCACTCGCCGTCCACGTGGATGGTCTTCCGCGCCTGGAGTTCTGCTGTGTCCGCCATGATCGGGATTGCCTTCCGTTCCTGTTCAGTGCCGCTGAGTCACACGAATGTCACTCATCGAGACCGTGAGCACATGCCCCCGTCTTTCGATTGCATGCGCAATCCATGGCCGAAAGTGCGCTGGGTCACTGGACATGCGGGCAAATGGGGCGAATCGTACGCTGAGGGTGATGCGCACCACGGAGGTGACGCCATGGCCTCGAAAGCGTGGGTCTGCGCGGCGGCGGGCGCGGCCCTGCTCCTCTCGTCCGCCCCGGCCGCGGCGGGCGACGCCGACGATCTGAGCGCCCGGGAGCTGGCGACGCAGGCGAAGGACCACCTCCTCGACGTCGAGTCCGTCCATCTGAAGCTGACGGACCGCGGCGCGGACGCGAGGACCAGCGGGACGCAGCCCACCTCGATGGATCTCTCCCTCGACCAGGCCGGCGACTGCGTCGGCACGATGCGGATGGGTTCGGACGGCGGCAGCGTCGAGATCGTCAAGCAGGGCGACGAGGTGTGGATGAAACCGGACACCGCGTTCTGGAAGGCGCAGGTACCCGGGAGCGAGGGCGACGCGGTGGCCAAGCTGTTCGGGAACCGCTACATCCACGGCTCCACCGACGACGCCATGCTCAAGGGCATGGCCGACATCTGCGACCTCACCGCCTTCCAGAAGGACGTCGACACAGCCGGCCCCTCCGGCGACACCCCGCTGACCAAGGGCGAGGAGACGACGGTCGACGACACCAGGGTCATCCCGCTCAAGGGCAGCGAGGACGGCATGCGGACGACCCTGTACGTGACGTCCGACGCGCCGCACCGGCTGGTGTCGGCCACGCAGAAGGGCGCCGGGACCGACATGACGCTGGCCTTCACGGACTACGACAAGCCGGTGCCGACGAAGACACCCCCGGCCGAGGACTCGGTGGAGGTCGGGAAGCTGCGGGAGGAGCTGGAGAGCGTGTGAACGCCCGGGTCAGCCCACCGACAGACACCGACGTCAGGCCGTCGCGTCAGTCCACGGAGGCCGGTTCGCAGGCGTAGGGCGGGCAGAACCCCTCCAACGCCGTGGTGAGCAGCTCCAGTTCGTCGTCGCGGCCGTCCGCGTCCGGGCCGTACGCGGCGATGGCGTAGATGCTGCCGTCCGAGGCCACGAAGCGCTCGTCGTAGACGTGCCAGCGACCGACGTCCGGCTCGCCCTTGATGGTGTCGGCGAGGTACTCCAGGCGGGTGCCCGTGTACTCGCCGTCGTCCAGGTTCTGCAGGGAGAGCTTCTCGAAGCCGTCCGGCTTGGCGGTCTCCTCCGACAGGTACAGGTCGAAGGACGCGTCCGGCGACTCCTCCGACACCTGGTAGACCTGCAGCCGGCGTTCGTCGTCCGCGCTGCGGTAGTTGACGACGGCGATGCCGTACTGCGAGGGCACGGTCGTGCGCGACCACCCCTTCGGTATCGCGATCCGGAAGCCCTCGGCGTCCTCGTACTCCTCGTATCCGGCGGGGAGTTCGGGCCCGGTCGGCGAGGGCGTCCCGGTCGGCGTGGCTGTCGGCGGCGGAGAGGTGTCGGGGTCGCCCTGCTGCGAGACCCCGGCGTCCGACGTCGGCGGAGACGCGCTCGCCGCGGCCGCGGGCCCGTCGTCCCCGGAACCGACCACCAGGGTCAGGACCAGACTCACCACGACGCCGACGACGGCGGCGGCGACCAACACGGACCATACGACCCGCCGGCTCATCCCCCGGGCGGGCGCGGGCTGGGCGGGCTGGTCGGCGGGCGGCCAGGACGCACCCGGCCACGGGGCCGCCGGCCACACCCCCTGGTCACCACCGGCCCCGTGGTCGGCCGGGGCCGCCCCGCCGACGGCCACCTCCGCCGCGGACCATGCCGCGGCTCCACCGTCACCCGCGGAACCCACGCCCCGCGGCCCATGCCATCCTCCCGGCCCGCCGGCACCACCCGGCCAGTCCGAGGGCCCCGGAGGACCGGGCTCAGCCGTGGCCGCGACCGGACCCGCGTCGGCCGGTTCGCCCGACGCGCCTGCGGTCGGTGCGGGCCCCGGCTCCGGCCCAGGCCCCGGCTCCGGCGCCGCGGCAGCCGCACCGGAGGCGTCCGGCGCCCCGGTACCCGAGCCACCCGCTCCTCCTGCCTCCGGCTCCCCCGCTGCCGACGTTCCCGCTGCAGACGTTCCCGCTGCAGACGTTCCCGCTGCAGACGTTCCCGCGGCCGCGGGCCACGTCGGGGTGAACCCCGGTCGGGACGGCGGCGGTGGTGTCGTCGGGGCGGGGGTGGACCGGGTTCCGTCGTCGTCCTCCCAGCGCTGGGTTTCCTCGTTCCAGTACCGCGTTCCCCCGCTGTCGCTCATGTCGCCCCTCTCACAGCCCCAGCAGACCGGCGACGGCCCCGGCGGACGCGATCAGGCCCACCAGGGCCTGGGAGTCGGTGAGCAACTGGCGGAGCCGGTCGAGGCGGGAGGGGGCGGCCTGGCCGGTACGGGTGATCTCCTCCTCCGTCTCGGCCAGCGCCTCGTCCAGGGTCGCCGTCTCCTCGCTGGCCCGCACCCGGGTCAGGTCGGCGCGCAACTCGCGTACCGCCTTCAGGAGTTCCTCGGCGGCCTGGTCGCGCTGTGTCGCCGTGCCGTGGTGGCTCTCGGCGTGCGCGTGGCTGCCGATGGCGAAGGTGCTGTGCGAGACGCCACCGGTGATGCTGACCTTCGGTTCATCCGTTGCCATCGGTGGGGTTTCCCTTCTGCGGCGAGGCGCCGCCGGTGGTGGTCGTGGAGGACGCGGTCGCGTGGCTGCCGACCGCGAAGGTGCTGCTGTCGACCCGGTCGATGTTCACGCCGCCCTTGCTGATGTTCACGATCTTCTGGACGAACTCGCCGGTCTGGTAACCGGATTCGGCGAGCGCGGCCCGCACCCCGTTGGCGACGCGGTCCTGGACGCTCTTGAGGTACCGGGAGACGTCCATCTCCTGGAACAGGGACCCGACCGCCACCGAGCCCAGCTCCCGCACCGACACGGCCGGCCCGTCGGGCAGCGCGCCCGCGTATCCGCCGGTCAGCAGCCGCCAGACGTACCCCACCCCCTTGCCGAGGGGGACCAGGGAACCGACCGCCGAGCCGGGGACCCGCACCACCGCCCAGGCCGCCTTGCCCAGCGGGCTGTTGTGGCGGAACCGGTGTGCGGTGCGGTCGGCGTTCTTGAAGTCCTCGCGCACCGGCGTCAGCACGTGCGGCGCGACCTCCAGCGTGAGCATGCGGCCCTGGGTGTGGATGCGCACGAAGACGGTGACGACCAGTTCCTCCTCCCAGCCGCCGACGCGGATGCGCAGGAAGTGCCGGCGCTTCTCGGCGCCCTCCTCGACCGCGCGCGCCCGGTGCTCCTCGAAGGCGTGCGGGGTGTAGGGGGCCTCCTCCCGGCGGCGCAGCCCTTCGGCGGGCAGGAACACGCACTCGTCGATCTCCAGCCGGCGCAGTCGGTCGCGCCCCAGGTTCCCGGCGTACTCCGCGGGCAGCCGCAGCTGTTCGAGCAGCGGCCGGATCTTCTCCAGGACGATGCGGTTGCCGAGCGGCTGCTGCTTCTTCATCTCGTCGGGGCGCAGCTCGACGGCGAGGACCCAGGTCTCGTAGGCCGCGCCCGCGCCGCAGAACGGCCGCCCCTCGTGGTACATGATCAACGGAGCGTGCTGCTCGAGCCGGACGCGCTCCTTCAGCCGCTGGAACCGCTGCCCCTCGGCCCGTTCGGCGGGGTCGCCCGCGGCGTCCGGGAAGCGCTGCGGAGACAGTTCCGCGGCCATCACCCGGGCGAACTGCCCCCGCTGCGCGGCGATGCAGAGCGCGATCAGGACGAACAGGAAGAGCGTGGCCCAGGCCTGCCAGGGCTCGATCAGGCTGCCCAGGTCGTCGAAGCCGAGGACCAGCCAGTCGGAGAGGCTCGGCGAGTCGGAGAACCCGTCTCCGTACAGGCCGGACGAGCCGTAGGAGTCGTAGGACGAGCCGTACACGTCCTCCTCGTCCCCGCCGCCGAACGCCGCGATCACGGTGACGACCAGCAGGAACGCGAAGATGACGCGGCCGTACCAGCGGACCAGGAAGGCGGGCACCCGCCGGTACAGCGGCTGTTCGCCTCGGCCCCTGATCCATCTGGCGACCGCGAGGTACAGGCTGGGCACGATGAACAGGGCCAGCACGCCCTGGGTCAGGACCGCGCCGACGACCCAGAGCCCGAGGATCGCCCCGGCCCAGGTCAGTTCCAGGCGACGGGCCCGCAGGGCGTGCGCCAGGACGCGGGCCGCGTCGAAGCCGAACGAAGGGGCCACGATCCGCTGCTCGTTGAGATGCAGCTCCTCGATGACCTTGTCGCGGTAACCGGAGTCGAGATAGGTGCCCGCACACAGCAGCCGGGTCGCCTCGCTGGCGTGCGGCGCGGTGGGCGGTGGTTCGGCCGGCGGTGTGCCGGCGGGTGTCTGCTGTGGTTGCCGAGGCACGAATGCGGTACTCACGCCACTCCCCCGATGCGTGGAAAAACCCATGTTCACACTGCTGTTGACAAACCATCAGCATAGAGCGACGGGTGGGACGAGCGGAACCGGAATGTGACGCCGGGTACGCGCGCTCATCCGGCCCCGGGCCATGGACCTCCCTCTGTTCTTTGACTAAAGTCAAAGAACTATGGAGCCAGTGGCGACGGAACCAGTGTCGGCGGAAGACGTGACGGCCCTGCGTCACTTCAACCGCTACTTCACGCGCCGCATCGGCGTCCTGGACGACCACTACCTCGGCCAGGACCGCCCGCTCGGCGAGGCCCGGCTGCTCTTCGAGATCGACGAGAGCGCGTCCGGCGCCTCCCTGCGCGAGCTCAGGACGCGCCTCGGCCTGGACGCCGGGTACCTCAGCCGGATGGCGAAGGCCCTTCAGGCGCAGGGCCTGGTCCGCTCGAGCGTGCACCCCGACGACAACCGGCTGCGCCGGGTGGAGCTGACCGCCGCCGGACGGGCCGAGGTCAGGGAACAGAACCGCCGGGCCGGCGCCCTCGCCTCCGGCCTGCTCGAAGGGCTCGCCCCGGACCAGCGCACCGAGCTGACCGGAGCGCTGGCCACCGCGCAGCGCCTGCTGCGGCTGGCCGCCATCACCGTCACCCGCCTTCCCGGTGCCTCCCCGGACGCCCGCGCCTGCCTGCGGGCGTACGCCGCCGACATCGACGCCCGCTTCCCCGAGGGCTTCGACGAGTCCGCTCTCGTACGGCCCGAGGAGGTGTCCGGCGACGCCGGCGACTTCTTCGTCGCGTACGAGGAGAACCGCCCGGTGGGCTGCGGGGCGCTGCGCCGGCTGGAGCCCGGCGTGGGCGAGATCCGGCATGTGTGGGTGCACCCGGACGCCCGCCGCCTGGGCCTGGCCCGACGCCTGCTCGCGGCACTGGAGGGGGAGGCGACCGCGCGCGGTTTCGCCGTCGTACGCCTGGACACGCACGCGTCACTCACCGAGGCGCAGGCGATGTACCGGGCGTGCGGATACCGGGAGATCCCCCGCTACGACGACAACGTGTACGCCGCGCACTGGTTCGAGAAGCGCCTCGCATAGCGCTCACCCGCACTTCTTCCCCGTCGGGCAGAAGGAGCCCACCGCCCGGGTGAGCGGCTCGCGCACCGCGGCGGCGGTCAGGGTCTCGGGTCCGCTGGAACGGATCGCGTACAGGGTGCCGCCGGCCGACTCGAACCGGTGGTCGACGACCCGGCGGGGACCGGTGGCCGGGTCGTCGTAGCGGTAGGTGAGTTCGGACCAGGCGGTGCCGAAGGCCCGGTCGAGGGGCCGGTAGCCGGGCTGGGCGGCGAAGCCGTAGCCGGGGTGGTTCTCGGCGAGGTCGAGGGACTCGGCCGGGGTGTCCTCCGCGAGCCGGAAGATCTGCAGCCGGCGTCCGTCGGCCGGGGCGTCGTAGGAGACCACCGGTGCGAGGCGGCCCTGCTTCTGCGTGCGGATCCAGCCCTCGGGGATGTCGACGGAGTAGCCGACGGGGTCCTCGGCACGGCGGTAGCCCAGGGCCGGTGACTGAGGTGTGATCGGGGCGAGGGTGATGCCCACCGCGGGATCGGCGGCGGTCCGGGCGGAGGTGTCGTGGATCAGGAACCAGACGCCGGCGCCGACCGCCACGCCCACCACGACCGCGACGAGGAAGGCGACCAGCAGACGCCGCAGGCCGTGGCGCGGGAGGGGAGCGGGTACGGGAGCGGGTACGGGAGTGGGCCCGTGAGCGGGCACGGGACTGGGCACGTGAGCGGGCCCGTACACCGGAGTCGTCCGCGTCGGAGCCGACGCCCAGGGCGCCTGGCCTCTCTCCTCGCTCGGCTCGTGTTCCGCTCCCGATCCGGAGCTGTAGCCGTACCCTCCGCCGCTCATCACGACCCCCCGAAACACCAACGCCCGGTGACATTCCGACGGTAGTGGCGGAAAGGGGCACGGGCCCTGTTCCGGTCGGAACCGGAACAGAGCCCGTGCGGGGTCGTGACAGAGCCGTCGCGAAGACAGCCGCCGCGAAGACAGGCGCGGCGAGACAGCCGTGCGGCAGCCTCAGATCAGGCCGAGACCGCGGACGGCCTCGCGCTCCTCCGCCAGCTCCTGCACGGAGGCGTCGATGCGGGCGCGGGAGAACTCGTTGATGTCCAGGCCCTGGACGATCTCGTACCTGCCGTCCTTGGTGGTGACCGGGAAGGAGGAGATCAGGCCCTCCGGAACGCCGTAGGAGCCGTCCGACGGGATGCCCATGGAGGTCCAGTCGCCCTCGGCGGTGCCGTTGACCCAGGTGTGCACGTGGTCGATCGCGGCGTTGGCGGCGGAGGCGGCCGACGAGGCGCCACGGGCCTCGATGATCGCGGCACCGCGCTTGGCGACGGTCGGGATGAAGTCCTCGGCCAGCCACTTCTCGTCGCTCACGACCTCGGCGGCGTTCTTGCCGCCGACGGTGGCGTGGAAGATGTCGGGGTACTGGGTGGCGGAGTGGTTGCCCCAGATGGTCAGGCGCTTGATGTCGGCGACCGTGGAACCCGTCTTCTTCGCGAGCTGGGTCAGCGCGCGGTTGTGGTCCAGGCGGGTCATCGCGGTGAAGCGCTCGGCCGGTACGTCCGGGGCGGCGGCCTGGGCGATCAGGGCGTTGGTGTTGGCCGGGTTGCCGACGACGAGGACCTTGATGTCGTCCGCGGCGTTGTCGTTGATGGCCTTGCCCTGCGGCTTGAAGATACCGCCGTTGGCCTCCAGGAGGTCACCGCGCTCCATGCCCTTGGTGCGCGGACGGGCGCCCACCAGGAGGGCGACGTTGGCGCCGGCGAAGGCGACGTTCGGGTCGTCGCTGATGTCGATGCCCTGGAGCAGCGGGAACGCGCAGTCGTCCAGTTCCATGGCCGTGCCCTCGGCGGCCTTGAGCGCCGGGGTGATCTCCAGGAGGCGGAGCTTGACCGGCACGTCCGCGCCGAGCAGCTGGCCGGAGGCGATGCGGAAGAGCAGGGCGTAACCGATCTGGCCGGCCGCGCCGGTGACGGTGACGTTCACGGGAGTGCGGGTCATGGCGTTCTCCGTATGACAGCTGGCGGTGGGGCGTCCCTGCCCCGGACGTTTGATCGATCTCTTGGCGTCAAGAGATCCAGCGGTCAGGCTATCGCGCATCCGGGATGTCGGACGTCCGGGTCGGTGTGGCCCAGCCCACAGAGTCCTCCACCGCGTAGTCCCCGCGCAAAAAGAGGCGGCCGCCCGTCCGGGAGAGGGGGGACGAAGGCGGCCGCCTTGTGGGGGTACCGGTATCCGGACTCCCGTGGGGGTAACGTGCGCGTGCCCGCGATCGAGGCGGTCATGCGTGTTTCCCCGGATTCTTTTCCCGCTACTCGGTGCACCCCTCCTGACCTGCGGCCAGCACCGCGCAGGCCGCCGCCTCTCCCGCGTCCTTGACCGCCACCATCGGGGTGTACGCGATGGTGTCCCCGGCCACCGTGATGCTCCCGGTCTGCTTGGCCTTGCCCGCCGTCACCCGCACCTCGTCGCCCTGGGCGGCCTGGGTGATGCGGCCCCACGCGGCGCCGCAGGTCTCGCTGTAGCGGACCTCGACGACGGCGGTCCCGACGGTCGCGGTCTTGGCGGTGGTCACGAGGTCGCCGCTGCACCCCATCGTCTCGGCGTCCTTGCCGGTGCAGGAGGCACCGCTGCACTTCACTCCGGCCGGCAGGTCGGGGTTCGTGGTGGCGGAGGGTGAGGGCGAGTTGGCGGCGTCGTTCTTCTTGTCGCCGCCCGCGGCGTTGGTGAGGAAGTACGCGGCCACGACCACGACCAGGACGCCGAAGACACCCGCGAGGAACATCGTCAGCCGCCGCTTTCCGCCCGATCCGCCGGAGGAACCGCCCACCGGGCGGGGGCCCCCCGAGGGCTCGTCGTGCGGGCTCGGCGAGCTCGGGCTCCACGCCGCCCCGCCGGCCGAGGCGGAGGCGGAGGCGGAGGTCGAAGCGGCGGCCGGGGCCCCCGCACCGGTCCCGGGGCCACGCCGTCCGGACGGAGCGGGCCGCTCATATCCCGCCAGCCCCCACGAGTTGACGCCCGAGCTGCCCGAGCCACTCGACGTGCCCGAGGTACCCGCGGCGCTCGACGTGCTCGATGACTCGCTGGACGCACCCCCAGAAGATCCGCCCTGAGACCCGCCCGTGGACGTCCCCGGGGCGCGGTCCTCCCGTACGTCGCCGCCCGTCGAGTCCCGGACCTCCGGCGCCGTGGGCTGCGGCGGCACCGTCGGGGCCACCCCGGCCGGTCCGGCGATGCCGGGCGTGGCCGTGGCGCTGCCGCTCCTGCGGGCCGTCCTGCTGCCCTTGGCGCCTGCCGGAGGCGCGCCGAACTCGCCCAGAGCGGCCCGCGCCTGGGAGATCCGGATGGCCTCCATGGTCATGTCGTGGCGCATCTCCGAGCGGCTCCAGGCACGCTCGGCGAGCTCCCACATCGTCGTCAGATGAATGGGATTGGTGCCGGTGACCTCGGCCAGGGCGACGATCGCACCCTTGGGCGCGAGCAGCCGGCCGTTGAGATAACGGTCCCAGGACGTCTTGCTGTAGCCCGTGCGGTCGGCCACGGCTGCGATGCTCAGTCCGCTGCGGTCCACGAGCCGCCGCAGCTGGCTCGCGAACTCTCTGACCTGCGGATCGAGCTCGTCGGGCAAGGCCCTCCAACGAGGCATTGCTACCCCCCTCTTCCCCCCGGTAGTGCTGGTTGTTCCGCGCGATTCCCCGTACGTGGTGCCTCTGCCGAGTCCCCGGTGTGGCTACCCACAGGGATGCGCGCACTCAGGATCTCAGTTCCCGGGGTGGGGGCGCACAGGTGCATGGTGGCCGCGGGCATGCACCGTCGCACGCCCACCGGGCAGAGGTCCAGTGACTGTCGGCAGAAAGGGCCACGCTAGCGCTGATGTCGAACGACTTCGGCTCAAATCCGCGAACGTATCAATACATCGACACAGGTGTGACACACCGGAAATACCGCCCGTCACACAAGTGTTCGCGTCACCCGAACACAACAGCGCCGACGACGCCGATCAGGAGCGTGAGCAGAAGCAGCAGCACGGCGGTCAGCAGCAGGTGCACGCCCCGCCCACGGCCGTCCTCCTCGGGTGGCGTGTCCCACCAGGGCAGCGTGGGATCGTCCTCGTAACCGTCGCTCCCCGCGCTCCCGTCACCCACGGCGCTCCCGACGCTCCCACCACCCCCGGCGCGCCCGTCGCCGCCCGCGTCGCTCCCGGCGGACCGCGCGGGCACCGTCGCCGGGCGGGGCCAGGCCTGGACCGCCAGCTCCCAGCGCACACCGAAGCGTTCCGCGTCCGCGCTCTCCAGGTCCGCGATCCGGCACAGGGCGGACACGGCCTGCCGGGGCGGGGGCTGGGTGGCGTTGAGATAGCGGTGCCAGGAGGACTTGCTGTAGGCGGTGCGGGCGCCCAGTGCGACCAGGCTGAGCCCGGTGCGGTCCTTCAGGAGCCGCAACTGTTCCACGAAATGCCGCACCTCCGGCGGCAGGTCGTCCGGCAACGGCTGCCAGCCGCCCATCGGCCACCTCCCCTCGGGACCCCGGTCCTCTGCGACTGACGACGTCGGAGGGCTGACCGGTTCCCGCGCGGGGCCCGACTGTCGCGAGGCGGGGACACGTTGCCGGAACGGTCACTTCCGTGCCACAGCGCGCGGACAGCCATTGAACAGGCCGTTCACCGTGCAGGAGGGTTGTCCACGGCGGCGGCCCGCCCTTGCTCGGGGGAGAGGACGGGCCGCCGTCGCAAGGGCACCGGTCAGCTGCTGACCGTGAGGTGCAGCGTGTCCTTGAGGAACGGGACCACCAGCCAGGGGCTCGGCTGCACCATCAGCGCCAGCAGGACGATCGCGAGGCCGAGCACGCCGTAGGTGACGATGTCGGTGAAGCGGGAGCGCACCGCGAGCATGCCGACGTCCGGCAGCAGCCAGCGCAGCACTCCGCCGACCAGCAGCGCGGCGCCGATCACGAGCGTCCCGACGCGGAACAGGTCGAAGGCGGTCAGCAGCAGGCCGAGCCCGGCCATCACCAGCACGGTGAGGATCGGCCACTGCCGGGCGGGCGCCGGGGCGTCCCGGGGCGCGGCCCGGCCGCCGCCCTCGGGGCGCGCGGTGTCCCGGGTGAACAGCGGGAAGCGGCGGGTCGCCCGGCGCGGCTTCCCCTCGGCGTCGGGCGCGCTGACCGCGTCCCGCACCTCGATGTCCTCGATGCCACCGGTCTTGTCGCCGGTGTCGCCGCTCTTGTCTTCGGCGGTTTCGATGTGCACGGCGTTCTCGCTGTCCTCGGCCTTGCCGGACCCGTCCTCAGCCGACACCGCGCTCCGCCGCCTCGACCACGTTGACGAGCAGCTGGGCCCGGGTCATCGGGCCCACGCCGCCCGGGTTCGGGGAGATCCACGCGGCCACCTCGGCGACGTCCGGGTGGACGTCGCCCACGATCTTGCCCTCGGCGCTGCGCGAGACGCCGACGTCGAGGACGGCGGCGCCCGGCTTCACGTCCTCGGCGCGGATCAGGTGGGCGGAGCCGGCCGCGGCGACGATGATGTCCGCGCGCTTGAGGTGGGCCGACAGATCGCGCGTGCCGGTGTGGCACTGGGTCACGGTCGCGTTCTCGCTGCGCCGGGTGAGCATCAGGGGCATCGGGCGGCCGATGGTCACGCCGCGGCCGACGACCACCACCTCGGCGCCCTTGATCTCGACGCCGTACCGGCGCAGCAGGGTCAGGACGCCGTTCGGGGTGCAGGGCAGCGGGGCGGGCTCGTTGAGGACGAGGCGGCCGAGGTTCATCGGGTGCAGGCCGTCGGCGTCCTTGTCCGGGTCCATGAGCTCCAGGATCCGGTTCTCGTCGATGCCCTTGGGCAGCGGCAGCTGGACGATGTAGCCGGTGCAGGCCGGGTCCTCGTTCAGTTCGCGGACGACCGCCTCGATCTCGTCCTGCGTGGCGGTGGCCGGCAGCTCGCGCTGGATGGAGGCGATGCCGACCTGCGCGCAGTCGCGGTGCTTGCCGGCCACGTACTTCTGGCTGCCAGGGTCCTCCCCTACGAGGATCGTGCCGAGGCCGGGCGTGACGCCCTTCTCCTTCAGCGCCGCCACGCGGGCGGTCAGGTCGGACTTGATCGCGGCTGCGGTGGCCTTGCCATCGAGAATCTGGGCGGTCATACCCCCATCCTCGCGGATGACCCGGTCCCGGTTCCAATCCGGGTCCCACCGGACAGCACGGCGCCCGTCCGCCCGTATCCCGCCATGATCAGCGATGTTGCACTTGCACAACACCTGCGGAATGCGGCTGGACAACAACTTGCCTCTCCTAGAAGCATGTCGGGCGCAGTGTCGCGGTTGATGTTCGGGGGGCAAACCGCTCAGATCGTGACGTTCCTCCGCGCAATCCGCATCGTCCCCAGTTGTGCAACGGAGGAACCCACCATGAGTTTCGGCTCGCCCAACAACCCGTACGGTCAGCCGCAGAACCCTCAGCAGCCGCAGCAGCCCGGATACGGCTACCCCCAGCAGGGCCAGCAGCCCCCCGGCTACGGCTACCCGCAGGCGCCCCAGGGTGTCCCGCCGCAGCAGGGTTACGGCTATCCGCAGGCGCCGGGCTACCCCCAGCAGCCGGGTTACCCGGGCGGGTCCGGTCCCGCGGTCGCCTCGATGGGCCGTCGGCTGGGCGCCCGCCTGATCGACATGGTGATCCTCTCCGTCATCTACATCGGCTTCAGCTTCGCGGGCATCGCCGGCTCGATCGGCGCGGCCCAGGACTGTGACCCGAACGCGGCCGACTACGAGAGCTGCATCAACGACGCCAGCGGCAGCATCGCGGCCTCCATGGGCGCGGTGTTCGGCGCCCTGGCGATCGCGGGCCTGCTCTACGAGTGGCTGATGACCGGCCTGGCGGGCGCGACCCTCGGCAAGATGGCCGTCGGCATCCGCGTGGCGAAGGCCGACACCGGCCAGAAGCCCGGTCTGGGCTCCGCGTTCATCCGCTGGATCATCCCGGTCGTCGGCAGCTTCGCCTGCGGTATCGGTCAGCTGCTCGTGTACCTGTCCCCGTTCTGGGACAAGTCGGGCCGCCAGATGGGCTGGCACGACAAGGCGGCGAGCACGATGGTCGTCCACAAGCACTGACGCGCGACGAAGCGTTTGCGCCATTCACCGCCCCGGGCCGTGTCTCACCCGTCAGAGGGGGACACGGCCCGGGTGCGTCGCCCTACTCTGACCCCTGTAGCCGTCAGGCACGGGGAGACGCACCTTGTACAGCATCATCGTGGTACCTCCGCCGACCACGGAGGACGAGCGAACCCGCACACAGTCGAGACCCCCTAGAGGCAGAGGCAGAGGCCGGTCCGAGGTCTCGCGGATCGCGCCGCCCTCCGCGGGTGACCCGCTGCCGACCGAGGCGCGGGCGCCGCGCCACGCCCCTCTGCACGCCGGGCCCCGCAACGGCGAGAAGGAGGCCCCGGTGTCCCTTGCCGCGCGTCTCGCCCCGGTCCGTCAGGGCGACCCGGTCGCCCTGACGGCAGCGGCCGCCCGGGGCACGCGATGACCGAGCCCTACGCGGTGACGGTGCCGCGGGGGTACCGGGTCGGCGTGTGGGAGGTGCGCGAGCCGATCGCGACGGGGGCGTTCGGAAGCGTGTACGAGGCTCGGCGCACGGGCGGTCCGGGGGGCCCGGAGGAGTTGCCGCGCACGGTCGCTTTGAAGTTCCTGCCCACCGGCACGGGCACCCCCCGCCAGCTGACTCACCTTCGGGAACTGATCGACCGGGAAGTCGAGTTGCACCGCAGGCTGCGCCGTCCCCGGCTGATCCGGATGTACGACACGCTCACCGTCGACGACCCCGGGCACCCGCATCTCGACGGCGCCACCGTCCTCGTACTGGAGAAGGCGGAACGCTCCCTGTCCGCGCTGCTCGGCGCCACACCCCGCCCGGCCGACGGGCCCGCGCTGCTGGCGCAGATCTGCGAGGGGCTGGCCCAGCTGCACGGGGCGGGCTGGGTGCACGGGGACCTGAAACCCGCCAACGTCCTCCTGATGGAGGACGGTTCGGCCCGGCTCGCCGACTTCAACATGGCCGCGGAGCTGGAGGGCACCCACGCCTACACGCCGGCGTTCTCCACCCCTGACTACACCCCGCCGGAACTCCTGTGGTCGGAGATCGGCGAACGCGGCCGCCGGATCCGCCCGTCGGCCGACGTGTGGGCGTTCGGCGTGCTGGCGCACCTGCTGCTGACCGACTCCTTCCCGCTGCCCGGCGGCACCCCGACGGCCCGTCGCGACGCGGCCGCCGCCTACGCCCGGGGCACCGACGAGCTGCGCCTGTCGCCCGAACTGCCGGACAGCTGGCGGGAGATCGTGCGGGAGTGTCTGACCCGCACCCACGCGGACCGCATCGACACCCGGACCCTGCTGCGGCGGGTGGCGGCAGCGGCGGGCACGACCCGGCCGGCCCGGCTGCCCCTGCCGTCCACGTGGCGCGGCCGCCGCCGCTCGCGCACCCGGCTGGCCCTGCTGGTGTCGTCCGCCGCCGTCCTCACCTCGGCACTCGGGTACGGCATCAGCACCCGGATGACGGACGAGACGGCGTCAGGCGACGGCGGCAGCGGGACCGGCACCGGGGGCACGAACATCGCCGCCGCCTCGTACGGGGCGAGCGAACTGCGGACCGACCGGGGCGTCCCGCCCGCCTACCGCCTGCTCATCGTCGAGTCGGCCGACGACTGCGACCAGGGCGACGTCTCCGCCTCCCTGATCGCCGCCATGCTGAAGGTCGAGAGCGACTTCGACCCGACCCTCTCCGACCCCGAGAACGACGAGTACGGCATCGCCCGCTGGACCCCGAAGGTGCTGCGCTGGTGGATGCACGAGGACGGCACCCCCGGCGAGACCGTGCCCGAACCGCCCTTCCCGCCCGCCGAGTCCATCCCCGCGATGGCCCGCTACCTCTGCTGGATCGCCCCGCGCCTGGACACCGAGCTGCCGGGCGACCGCCGGGTACTGATCGCGGCCGCGTACCGGACGTCGTACGACACGGTGAACGACGCGGCCGGCGTCCCCCCGGAGTACCGGACGTACGCCGCCCGCGTCGCCCACTACCTCAAGGAGTACACGCCCCCGGGCAAGAGGTGACCCCCGGGCCTTTATCACTCAGTTCCTGCACGTTCGCACCCGACACGCCATCTTTGCGTGCTCTTGGGGCACCTGTGCGCTTCCTTCCTACCCTGGCGCCAGTTCCTTCCCGGGGGAAAGGAAGTAGCCATGCACAGCATCATTGTCGTGCCCATGCACGGCACGTGTCCGGACGATCACATTCACCTGGAGCCGGGCGATTCCCTGCCGTTCGGCCGTACGGCCCGACCGCACGGCCCGCACCTGACCATCCCGCACGAGGGCGTCTCCCGTGAGGCCGGGGAGATCACGACCGCGGGCGCCTACTGGAGGATCAGCAATCTGAGCAGCGCGCAGACGTACGTGGTCGAGAACCCTGAGGGCGCGGGCGAGCACATCAAGGTCGCGCCGGGTCGGCTCGACGCCCCGGTGCCCTTCGAGTTCGCCCGCGTGGTCCTGCCCGCCGGAAGCGAGCTGCTCAGTTTCGACGTCTGGGCCCCGCGCCACGACTTCCTGGACAGCACCGGCCCGAGGGACGGCGCGCCCACCGCGTGCGCCTTCCCGCTGGACCGCGGCAAGCGGTACTTCCACGTCCTGGTCGCCCTGTGCGCCGCGCGTCTGCGCGGCGAGCCGCACGCCCCGCTGCCCACCGCCGAAGAGCTGATCGATCAACTGCGACCGCTGTGGCCGGCGGTCTCCCGTACGGCGGTGGCGTGGAACATCGACTACCTCGCAGTGAAGCTGCGCCTCAAACCGGCTCCGGACACGGTGCCGGGCGGCGGCCCCCGCCTCAACGGCAAGAAGGAGCGCCTGGTCTCCCTGGCACTGCGCTTCGATCTCGTACGGGAGACCGACCTGGCCCTGCTGAGCGGGCGCGGGGGTGCTGCCCGATGAGCGCCACCTCGTCGCCGCACACCGTGCAGGTCCCGCGGGGTTACCGCGTCGGTGCCTGGGAGGTGCGCGAACCCATCGCGTCCGGGGCCTTCGGCAGCGTGTACGCCGCCCGGTGCGCCGAGCCCGCCGAGGGCCTGCCGGCCGAGGCCGCGCTGAAGTTCCTGCCCACGGGCACCCGGACTCCACGCCAGCTGCACCACCTGCGGGAACTCACCGAGCGGGAGACCGAGTTGCTGCGCAGGCTGCAGCGCCCGCGCCTGGTCCGCATGTACGAGACCCTGACCGTGGACGACCCCGCCCACCCCGGCCTCGACGGCGCCACCGTCCTCGTTCTGGAACGTGCCGAGGGCTCCCTCGACCAACTGCTCGACCAGGTGCCGACCCGGTCGCGGGGGCGTGGCGACGCCCCGGCCGACCGTGCCGTCGCCGTCCCCGGAGGGCCCTCCCTGGTCGCCCAGATCTGCGAGGGAGTGGCCCACCTGCACCACGCCGGCTGGGTCCACGGTGACCTCAAGCCCGCCAACGTGCTGCTGATGGCGGACGGTTCGGTCCGGCTCGCCGACTTCAACCTGGCCGCCGAGCTGAACGGCACCCACGCCTACTCCCCCGCGTTCACGACCGCCGACTACACCCCGCCCGAACTCCTGTGGGCCGAGGTGGGGGAACGCGGCCACGTCACCCGTCCGACGGCCGACATCTGGGCCTTCGGCATCATCACCCACCTGGTCCTGACCGGCAGCCTGCCCTTCCCCGGGGCGAACCCGGTCGCCCGCCGGGAAGCGGTCCAGCGCTACGCCAAGGGCCGTGAGGAGCTCCGCCTCTCACCGGAACTCCCCGACGCCTGGCGGCAGATCGTCATCGACTGCCTCGCCCCCACCCACACCGACCGGGCCCCGCACTCCGCGCAGGCCCTGCTCCGCCGGGTCGAGGCCGCGGCAGGGGCCGCCCGTTCCCCGCGGCTGCCCCGGCTGAAGCCGAGGCGCGGGCCGCACCCAGCCGTCCTCGGCGCGCTCGCGGCGGTCACGGTGCTGTCGCTGGCCACCGCCGGCCTTTTCGCCCTGCGCGAGCCGGCGGCACAGGGGTACGCGCGCTGCGACCAGGGCGACGTCTGCTTCTTCACGGAGCCGGACGGACAGGGCGAGATGTGCGCCTGGTACGAGTACGACGACGACTGGATCGGCGGCATCGTCACCTGCGACTGGGCGAAGACCACCAGGCCGAGGTCGGCCTTCAACAACGGCTACACCGGGGATCCGCACGCCGACGTCGAACTCTTCCGCGAGGCGAACAGGAAGAAGCCGTTCGGCTGCCTCCAGGAACTCCAGAAGATCAATTTCCCCGACCCCGGTGGCCTGGTGATCCGTTCCCACGAGTGGGTGTCAACCTGCTGAACCCTGCAACTTTCGAGGTACCGCCTTCGCGGCCGCCACCGGATGCTCGACCTGTCCGCAACGAGAAGCGGCTCGAGAAACGACATCGGAACGACAACGGGGAGACACGGATGAGGACAACAGACATGGCCCGCCGCCGCAGGACGGCCGTGGCACTCGCGGCCGGCGCGCTCGCGCTCTCCTTCGGCCTCGAGTCCGCCGGCACGGCCACGGCGGCACCGACGCCCACCCCGGCGGCCGACGTGGTCGCGGCGGCGGCCAAGCCCCGGTTCCAGATGCCGTTCGCCTGCAACACCCACTGGCGGCTCGACACCTACGACAGCGGCCACAACCCGGCCCTGGACATCGTGGTGAAGGGCAACACGGGGTCCTCGGGCAAGGCGGTGTACCCCGGCTACAAGGGCAAGGTCGCCCGCACCTTCTGGGACCGGGGCGCCGGCAACGTCATCGTCGTCAACCACGGCGGCGGCTGGTACACCGCGTACTACCACCTCAAGGACAAGCACGACAAGTACGTCCAGAAGGGCGACAGCGTCACCGCGAAGACGAGGATCGGCCGCATCGGCGCGACCGGCAGCAACGGCGGAGGCTGGGCGCACCTGCACTACGAGCAGCGCTACAAGACGAGTGGCGTCCCGACGGAGGCCAACCGCCAGCCCGTGCACTTCAACGGCAAGAAGTACACGGGGACGGGCAACACGTGGAAGGACGTCACCAGCAAGAACTGCTAGGACGTCCAAAGAGAGCCGAGGAACACGGCCCAGCCCTGGTGGGGACCACCAGGGCTGGGCCTTCGGCGTTCCCGGAGTCACGGACGGGGACGGCACCGGGGACGTCGTGGGCGACCTCGACGCGGTCGCCCGGCGCCGGGGCGTCGATCCGGCCCCGGTGGCAGGGCCGTGTGGCGCGAACTCCCGGTCGACCCTGAAACATTGCAGGTACTGCTCCGCTGCCACGACCGCCAGTGTGATGCATGCGCCGCCACGGGGGATGGCGCTTCGACCACACAAGGAGTGACATGCGCTCAGCACGCTTGATGACCGCTGCGATCGCGACGGCCACCCTGGGGGTACTCGTCTCGACAGGAGCAGCACAGGCCCAGCCGTCCGCCGGCCACGGGCTTCTGGCCTCGTACCAGGGCAAGACCATCGACCTGTCCAAGGACTGGCAGGGCGCCCACACCTGCGCGGTCTTCACGCAGGACGACATCCGCTGCTACAGCAGCGCGGCGGCCGGTGAGAAGGCGTCCGGCTACCAGCGGTCCGCCGACACGGTGGCGCTCGCCGCCGCCGAGGTGGGCGCCGCCGCCGTACCCGCCTGCGCGAACGACTGGCTGTGCCTGTACCAGTACAAGAAGGGCGAGGGCAAGCGCCTCATCTTCAAGGACGAGCACTGGCAGAACCTCGATGACTACGGCTTCGACAACAAGACGTCGTCGTGGCGGAACAGGCAGGGGTCCGGGGACACCGGGAAGCTGGCCCAGTACGAGAACGGCAGCTCCAGCGGCTGGAACATCAAGCTCAGCGCGAAGGGCTACGTGAGCGACATGGGCTCCAAGGACAACCAGGCCAGCTCGGTGCACGGCTGACCGCACCAGTACACAAGTGACCTACGGCCCGCCGGTTCTCCGGCGGGCCGTTCGTTCGGTGGCGACCGTGGCCGACCGGTGCGCCGGGGTTCTGGTCACTCCCGCCACTCCTGCCCCGGGAACGGTAGCCTTCCGTCAAACTGGCGTGACGCGAGCGTTCGTTGCGAGACCGCAGCACATCGGGGGGCCCATGTCAGACCAACGGCCGATACCGCCGTACTCACCGGCGTCCGGGGACGCGGCCCTGGAGCAGGCCGGCGCGAGCCGGTTACGGTCGAGGGACCCGGGGCAGATCGGCCCCTACGTACCCCTCGGGTTACTCGGCAGCGGCGGCATGGGCCGCGTCTACCTCGCCCGCCCCGCCGACGACACCCCCGGCCTCGCCGCCGTCAAGGTGATCCGCCCCGAGTACGCCGAGGACCCCAGGTTCCGGCGGCGTTTCGAGCGGGAGGCCTTGGTGCACACCCGGCTGTGTACGCCGCACGCGCCACGCCTGCTCGGCAGCGGGTTCGAGGACGAGTTGCTGTGGATCGCCACCCAGTACCTGCCCGGCCTCAACCTCGCCGACGCCGTCCGCGAGTGCGGCGCGCTCGAGCCGACCGGGGTGTGGCGGCTGGTGACGGAACTGGGGCGGGCGCTGTCGGCGCTGGCCGCCGCCGGCGTCGTACACCGGGATCTCAAGCCGTCCAACGTGATCCTGTCGCCGCAGGGCGCGCACGTCATCGACTTCGGCATCTCGCAGGCCGTCGACAGCAGTTCGATCACCATCACCGGCAACCGGGTCGGCACGCCGGCCTACATGTCGCCCGAGTACCTGCGTGAGGGCCGCTGCGACACCGCCTCCGACGTCTTCTCTCTCGCCTGCACCATCGTCTACGCCGCCACCGGGCGCGCCCCCTTCGGTGACGGCACGGGCGTGGATGTCATGCACCGGGTCGCCTCCGAAGAGCCCAAGCCGGAGGTCATGGCCGAACTGACGGCCGCCGACCCCGCGTTGGCTTCGCTGCTGTCCGCCTGCCTCGCCAAGGATCCGGCCGGGCGGCCCACCCCTGGACAGTTGACCGGCGCGTCCGCGGCGGCCGGCCACGGCCCCGCCTCCCCCTGGCAGGAACCGCTCGCCACCCGTCTGCTCACCCGGCAGCAGGGCTGTGAGCAGCTGGAACGTTTCTCCGTCGAGGAGTCCGGCCACTTCCGCGCGCCGACGCCGCCGGGACGGCACAGCGACCCGGCGACGCCGCGCGTTCAGGACGTCCCCTCCGCCGCGTCCCCCGCCGACGAACACGCTGACCGCCGCAAGCGAAAGGCGCCCTATCTCGCCATCGCGGCCGTCATCGCCGTGGTCGCCGTGGCGGCGGGCACCTTCTTCCTCACCCGCCCGGGCTCCGACGACACCACGTTCGCCTCGCCGACGGCCACCGCCGACGCCACCCGCGTCGACGGACCGGCCTCCGTCCTGCCCAGCTCCTCCGCCTCGCCCTCCGCCACCGGGGAGAAGAAGCCCGGCGGGAAGGAGGTGAAGGACGAGGCGTGGAAAGACCCCGGCAGCGATGCGTCCGGGTCAGCCGGCAGTGCCGGCGGCGCCGAAGCCACCCCCGACGGCGGGGCCACCGGCAGCGGCGGTACCGGGAGCGACAGTCACAGCAGCGCCCCCACCCCCACCGGGACCGCGACGACACCCGCCACCCCGCCCTGGATCTCCCGGTGCACCCACTACTCCGGCACCGAACTCACCCGGCGCGGCGACAGTGGCCGACGCGTCGTGCAGGTGCAGTGCATGCTGACCGAACGCGGCTACGACGTGGGCGGCACGGACGGGGACGGCCAGTTCGGCAAGGACACCGACGCGGCGGTGCGGAAGTTCCAGCGCGCCAGGGGACTGAGCCCCGACGGCAAGGTCGGCCCCGAAACGTGGGCGGCGCTGCGCAGTTCGACGTGACGGACGCGCCGGACGTGCCGGGCAGCCCCCGGGCACGATCCGGCAACGGCACAGCCCGAACACTGCCCGCACCGGGCAGTGATCCACCGACCCGGGACTGCGAGCATTCCCGTACGGGCGGCCACCACGGCACACGTCCGGTGCCCGCCCCCGATCATCCGGATTCCCTTCACCCCAAGGCAGGTCCACGTATGAGACACACGCGCGGTGCACTGATCGTCGCCGCCACCGCCCTGGCACCGGCCCTCCTGCTCACCACCCCGGCCTTCGCCGCCGGCCAGCCGTCCGCGTCCACCGCGGTGACGGCGACGTCGCAGACGGACGGCACGCCGGTGGACGAGATGGACGAGCACGACCTCCGTATCGCGATCCTGCGCATCCTGGCGGACGAGGACAGCGGCCTCAGGGTCACCCGAGAGGCCGACGCGGCGCTCGACGGCACCGTGGAGGACATGCGCACCTTCCTGAAGACCGGCTACCGGCTGGCCCAGGCCGAGGACGACAGCGTCGCCATCTTCCGCATCATCGGCCCCTCGCCCGACACCCGCTCGGCGGTCTACCGGGAGGCCGTGAAGGCCATCGAGGACAACTCACCGGAAGCCCTGCGCGCCTTCCTGGAGACCGGCTACCGCCTCGCCCGGGCCGAGGACGACCGGGTCGCCGTCGCCCGCATCCTGGCCGACCCCACCATCAGCCCGGCGCTCCGCGCGGCCGCCGAGGACGCCATCGACGGCACTCCGGAGGAGCTGCGGTACTTCCTGGAGACCGGGCGGTACGAGGTCGACGGCTGAGTCGTACGGAGCGGGCCGGCGACGCCGCCGGCCCGCTCCGCCGCGTTCTCAGTGGAAGAAGTGCCGCGTCCCCGTGAAGTACATCGTGACGCCCGCCTTCTGCGCGGCCTCGACGACCAGCTCGTCGCGGACGGAACCGCCGGGCTGGACGACCGCCTTGACGCCGGCCTCGGTGAGGATCTCCAGGCCGTCGGGGAACGGGAAGAAGGCGTCCGAGGCCGCGTAGGAACCGGCGGCTCGCTCGGCGCCCGCCCGCTCCACCGCCAGCTTCGCGGAGTCGACGCGGTTGACCTGGCCCATGCCGACGCCGACCGAGGCACCGTCCTTGGCCAGGAGGATGGCGTTGGACTTGACGGCCCGGCTGGCCTTCCAGGCGAAGGCGAGCTCGCGCAGTTCGGCGGGCGACAGCGCCTCGCCCGTCGCCAGCGTCCAGTTGGCCGGGTCGTCGCCGTCCGCCTGGAGGCGGTCGGTGACCTGGAGCAGCGCGCCACCGTCGATCGGCTTGACGTCCACGGGGTGGCCGGGCCCGTCGGGGCAGCGCAGCACGCGGATGTTCTTCTTCTTGGTGAGGGCCTCCAGCGCGCCGTCCTCGTAGTCGGGCGCCACGATGACCTCGGTGAAGATCTCCGCGACCTGCTCGGCCATCTCCTTCGACACCGGGCGGTTGACCGCGATCACACCGCCGAACGCCGACAGCGGGTCACAGGCGTGCGCCTTGCGGTGCGCCTCGGCGACGTCCGCCCCGATCGCGATGCCACACGGGTTGGCGTGCTTGATGATCGCGACGGCCGGCTCGTCGTGGTCGTACGCGGCACGGCGGGCGGCGTCCGTGTCCGTGAAGTTGTTGAACGACATCTCCTTGCCGTGCAGCTGCTCGGCCTCCGCCAGGCCGCCCGTGCCCGCGGTGTAGAGGGCGGCGGGCTGGTGCGGGTTCTCGCCGTAGCGCAGGGTGTGCGCGCGCTCCAGGCTGGTGGCCAGGAAGTCGGGGAACGGGGAGTCGTCGGCCGGCGCGTACGCGGAGGCGAACCAGGAGGAGACCGCGATGTCGTACTCGGCGGTGTGCCGGAAGGCCTCCGCGGCCAGCCGCTTGCGGGCGGCGAGGTCGAACCCGCCGTCCTTGACCGCCGTGAGAACGTCCGCGTACCGGGCCGGGCTGGTGACGACCGCGACCGACGGGTGGTTCTTGGCCGCCGCGCGCACCATCGACGGGCCGCCGATGTCGATCTGCTCCACGCACTCGTCGGGGGAGGCGCCGGAGGCGACCGTCTCGCGGAACGGGTAGAGGTTGACGACGACCAGGCCGAACGGCTCGACACCGAGCTCGGTGAGCTGGTTGCGGTGGTCCTCGAGACGCAGGTCCGCGAGGATGCCCGCGTGCACCTTGGGGTGCAGCGTCTTGACGCGGCCGTCGAGGCACTCGGGGAAGCCGGTGAGCTCCTCGACCTTGGTGACGGGGACGCCGGCGGCGGCGATGCGGGAGGCGGTGGACCCGGTGGAGACGAGCTCCACACCCGCCTCGTGCAGGCCGCGCGCGAGGTCTTCGAGGCCCGTCTTGTCGTAGACGCTGACGAGCGCCCGTCGGATGGCCCGCTTGTTGCTCTCGGCGGTCACTGGATAACTACCTTTCGTCCCTCGATGCGATAGCCGTTGCGGGCGAGCCGCCCCACGACATCGACGAGCAGCTTTCGCTCGACTTCCTTGATGCGCTCGTGTAGAGCGGCACCCTCGTCCTCGTAGTCCTCTTCCCGGACCTCCACCACGCCCTGAGCGATGATCGGTCCGGTGTCGACGCCGTCGTCGACGAAGTGGACGGTGCAGCCGGTGACCCGGGCGCCGTACGCGAGTGCGTCACGGACGCCGTGAGCGCCGGGAAAACTGGGGAGCAGGGCGGGGTGGGTGTTCACGAACCGCCCGCCGAAGCGGGCCAGGAACACCTTGCCCACGATCTTCATGAACCCGGCGGAGACCACGAGGTCGGGCTCGTACGCGGCGACGGCCTCGGCGAGGGCCGCGTCCCACGCGTCACGGGTGTCGTGGTCCTTGACCCTGCGTACGAAGGTGGGGATGCCGGCGCGCTCGGCGCGGGCCAGCCCCTCGATGCCCGCCCGGTCCGCACCGACGGCCACGATCTCGGCACCATAGGCCTCGGGGCCGGCGGTCTCGATGGCGTCGAGCAGCGCCTGGAGGTTCGTACCGGAACCGGAGACCAGCACGACGAGGCGCTTGGCCACGGGCTTGGCGGCCACGGTGAGGCCCTTTCTCGGGGGTGCGTTTGTACGGTCGTACGAATGCTTCGCGCCCCGGGATACGGGGAAGTCTACGAAGCGGCCGACCGTCAGCAACGATACCGGCACACCGGGCGGCCCCCACGGGACGGGGGCGTGGCCGGAAGGTAGCGTCTGGGGCGAGCGGGCTCGGGAACGCGGTCGTCGTACGGTGCGTTCTCCATGTGACAGCTCAGGACAGCCAGCCGTATCGCCTAGGGGAAGACGCTCATTTGATGCCGGACCGCAGTCTGCGACTCCTTACGCTCCTCCCGCAGTCGTCGTCGGGAGGGGTGCGCAGCGGCGTGCTTCTGCGGGAGCGCCCCACCTCACCGCCCGACGCGCCCTCGGACCGGCAGAGCGGCGACGGGCAGGACGGCCGGGCCTCGAACCCGGCCGAGGCGCCGCCGTCCAGGACGCCGGCTTCGGACGACAACCCCTTCGCGCCGCCGCCCGAGGGCACGCCGGACCAGCCCTGGCAGCCCCGGCGCCCGGCGGGCGGGGAGGGCGGCGACGGGTCGGACGGCGGGCAGGGCGACGGCGGCCGCGGTCCGTGGGGCAACCAGTGGAGCGACCGTCAGCCCGGCCGGGGTGGCGGCGGCTTCGGTGAACGCCCGGGGGCCGGCCCCGAGGGACAGGGCGGCGGCGGGGGCGGAAAGGGCCCGGCCATGCGCTGGGACCCGACGGACCCCGCCCAGCGACGCGCGCGCTACGCCCTGCTGAGCGGCATGTGGGCCTTCTTCTTCGCCCTGTTCAGCTGGCCGTACGTGGCGCTGATGCTGGGCGCGCTCGCCATGTACTGGGCCATCAGCGCCCTGCGCGCCAAGCCCGGCAACCCCGGCCCCGACACCCCGGCGCCCGCGCAGAGCGGCCGTCCGCAGCGGACCGCCGCGATCAGCGGCCTGGTCACGGCGTCGCTGGCCATCGTCCTGGTCGCCGCGGGCTTCACCGTGAAGCTGGTCTACAGCGACTACTACACCTGCACGAACGACGCCCTGACCAACACGGCGAAGCAGTCCTGCGAGGAGCTGCTGCCGAAGGAGCTCCGTGGGGTGCTGGGGGCGAGCAGCTGACGGCGGCTTTTCGGTAGGCGGTGGGGGCTCCGGCGACGCGGCGTTCGCGACGCCGGGCGGCGAGGTCCTCGGCTGCGGCACCCCCACGGACCTCCCGGAGGCAAACCTCAGGGCCGCCGGCGACCGTCTGCCGGTGCCGGCGGCCCTGCGGGGCCCGGGCGCGCGACAGCGGCCTACGGGCGCTGCTTCACCCGGTCGACGATCCCCCAGTCCACTACGTGCGACAGCTGGATGTACTTTTTCTTCCCGGAAGCCGAGATCCGCTCGTCGCGGAAGCCCAGGAATTCATACGACGCCGGGTCGAAGATCAGGTACTTGTCATCGTAGGACCCGCGCTCGGTATAGGCGATCCCCACCCCGGTCCGCCCGGCGGAGTCCTTCACTCCCGGGATTGTCTTGACGCCGGGCACCAGGGCCATCGCCTCGTACGCCGCGGGGCGCAGTCCCTGGGGCAGCACCGGGTTCTTCAGGAGCTCGCCGAGCAGCCAGTAGGCCTCGAACCGATGGAGCTTGCCGAGATCGCTGATCGACCGGTCGTCGGACCCGCCGACGGAGCCGGAGATGATGACCGAGATGAGCTTCTCCGGGTCTTGGGGCAGCTTCTTCAGCTCGCTCCACTTCCGGGGTGGCCACACCCCGCCGCCCTTCCCCGCGGGCTCCTCCCACATCTCGCGGCCCAGTTCCATGGACAAGGAGGGCTTGGAGACGTCCACCGAGTCCCACATCTCGTCGGTGTAGGTCTTGACCTTGCCGGTCTTCTGCTCCGTCTCCTGGATGATCCGCTTCGAGTAGATGAACTGGTCGTCGCGCGGCGCCACCGGCTCCTTCTCCCGCTCGCGTTCCCACGCCGCCGCCCCGTTCAGCACCGTCGCGGCGGCGTTCTCCACCCGCGGGGTGCTCGTGCCCGGTGCGCCGCCCTCGCCGGAGCCGTCCGTGCTGATCAGCACCGCCGTCCCCGTAACCGCCGTGGCGAGCACTGCGGCCGCCGCGAAGCGCAGTGCATGGCGGCGACTGGGGCCGGTGCCGGTGCGCTGGTCCGCGTGGGCGATCGCGTTGAGCAGCTGGTGCCGGGCCCGGTCGCGGGCCGGACCGGTGAGCGGGGCCGCGTCCGCGTCCCACTCCCTCAAGAGTTCGAGTTCGTCATTCATGGTCGGATACCTCTCGCAGTGCCGTCGGATTGGATCCGCCCAATGCTTCGCGCAGCTTGCTGCGAGCCCGGTGCAGCCGTGATCTGACCGTGCCCACGGGGATACCGAGGGCCTGGGCCGCCTCCTCGTAGCCGAGATCACCCCAGGCCACCAGCAGCAGCACGTCCCGGTACCGAGCGGGCAGCGCGGCCAGCGCCGCCGCCAGCTCGCGGCGTACGGCCCGCGCCACCACCCGGTCCGCGGCCCGGTCGGCCAGCGGCTCGTCGTGGTCGGCGAGGGCCGGGACCCGGGCCATGGCCTTGAACCGGCGGGCCTCAGCCCGCCGATGCCGGCCGACCAAGTTGGTCGCTATGCCAAACAGCCAGGGCCGGGCGTCGGCGCCTGCGCCGCGGGCCGGGTCGTAGCGATGCCGCTGCTGGAATGCGGTGGTGAAGGTCTCCGCCACGAGGTCATCGGCGACCTCGCCGCCGAGGCGGCGGGCCGCGTAGCGGTGCACGGCGTCGGCGTGCCGGTCGAAGAGCGCGGCGAACGCCTCGGGCTGATCCCGGGACCGCGCGATCACTGAGGCGTCGCTCTCCGCATCGGCACGCGCGGTGCCGATACCGACGCCTGGTCCGACGGTCATCGGGGCTCCTCTCGTCCAAGGGACGATGCTCGAATACTTGGGCTTTCACCTGTCCTTCGCCCATCGCGCCGAAGCGGTTCCCTCAGACCCCCTCGGCGACACCGTGGTCTGCTGCCACACCCACATGCCGTTCGTCCGCCTCGCCCACGGCCGGCATGCCTTATGGACGCACCGGAGCGCACTGGGCCCTGCTGGGCCCGGGCGTCGAACTCCGTGCCTGCCGTCGATGGTGAACGGATCGTCAAGAGGCGGCGGCCGGAGGCTCCGGCGGTCTCGTCTCCGCCGGGTCCCACTCCAACGGGTCCGACTCCGACGGGTCCGACTCCAACGCCTCGGGCTCCGTCCACTCCGGCACCGGTGGTGCCGATACCGACGGTTTCGACAACGGCGGCCTCGACAGCGGCGGTTCTGACATCTGCGGTTCCGACACCGCCATCGCCTCCTTCAGCGCCGCCCAGCGGGCCTCGCGCGCCGCTTCCCCGTCGTGCCACAGCGGTTGCGCGGCCTCCACGGGCAGGAAGTCGTACGGCTCGAGGTCGCCGTCGTCAGCCGTGGACATGCCCTCGTACTTCGGCGCCTTCTCTGACTTCGCCGTCTTCTCCGTCTTCGCTGCCTTCGCTGCCTTCGCGCCCCTCTCCGCCTCTGCCCGCTGCTTCCCGATCGCCGCGGCGCGTTCCTCGTTCCCACGGCTCAACTCCGGTTCGCGCGCCGAACGCCCACGGCGCCGCCAGGCCCGCAGCCCCAACGCCGTGGGAACCGCCGGTACCGACGTCCACAGCAGAGCCGCCGCTCCGGTCTGCCACCACACCGGACCGAACCGGGCCAGCGCACCGACGCCGAGCGGCCCTCCGGCGAGCGCCGACAGGGCGGCCACCAGACCCGCGCACAGGACAGCCGCCAAGGCGGCGGTCCCCGCGGTCCGCCCGCGCGACCAGGCACTCACCCCGGCTCGCGGAAGCGTTCCACCGCCCCGCACCGCCTCGGAGACCTCACTCCCACCCACGACGACTCCCCCACCGGCCCCCCGCCCCACGAACCACCCCACCGTCACCCCGACCGCCACCGGCACCACCCCCGACGCCCAGTGCAGCGGCGTTCCGGTGCCCGGGTCCGGCACGGCGGCGAGCAGGGGAAACGGAGGGAGCAGGGGAGCGGGCGTGGAGGCGAGGGGGCTCACCGTGTGGCCGACGCCGAGGGCGAAGCCGGGGCCGAGGGCGTACGACCCCGCCCACACCACCGCGTTCGGGACCAGGGCGAGGCAGAGCAGCAGTGCGGCGAACCGGCCCGACCACCCCTCCGTGAGCTGGAGGAACGAGCTTCGGGCGGCCCCGCCGTGCCACACCAGCGACGTGGCGAGGAGCACCGCCCCGCCCCCGACGAGCACCATCGCCCCCGCGCCCGCGGCCCGCGCGGCCGTGGCCAGACGGGCCTGCGCCTCCGGGCCGAGAACCAGCGGTCGCAGCCCTGCCGGCAGCAGGCTTGGCACGCCGTCCAGGGCCGCGCGCGGACGGCCGTACGCCGTCCACACCCCCGCTCCCGCCGCCACCGCCGCGACCAGGGGTACGCACACGCCCGCCCACAGCCACGAGGGCCGCAGGTCACCGCCGGCCGCGTACAGCGCGGCGGCGGCGCCGACGGCGAGGTAGCCGAGGACGACGCCCGCCCAGGCCGTACCGCCCGAGACGGGCGCCCCTCCGTCGTCCTCGCCCGCGCCGTCACCGTCGGTCGCGTCCCGTGCCGCGCGGTGCACCAGCCAGACCGGCAGCGCGAGCAGGAGCAGCGGGGTGACGCCGACCGGAGCCGGGATCCCGGAGAGCGTGTCGGTGCGGACCAGTTCGGCGCCGTGCGCCAGCAGCCACAGAGCCGCGGCGACGTGCAACGCGCCACCGGGCCCGCTGTCGGGGTACGGCGAACTGATCCACAGCACGGTCACGAGGACGGCGAACGAGCCGAGCCCCAGCCCGGCGGCCACCACGCCCCCCAGGAAACCGGCGGCCAGTCCGGGCGATCGGTCGCGCAACCGGGTGAGCAGGGACGACAACGGCGGTCGGCGTGCGGTCATCTGGATCACGACCGCCATGTTCCCAACGACACGCGCTTTCTCGTCGTAACAGGCGAACCTCCGATGTGTCGCTCAATATACGTTTATGTACTTTTTCGCACGAAGGGGCACACGGTGACGCAGCGTCATGCAACCCCGCTCCCCGCGCCGAAGGAGCGCCGACGTCTGCGTGAGGCCCGGTCCTTGACGCAGGCTCAGATCGCGGCGCGGTTGGGTGTCCCCCGCGAGACGGTACGCGGGTGGGAGTCCGGTCGTACGACTCCGCGCGGCCGGCGACGGGAGGCGTACGCGAATCTGCTGGCCGAGCTGGCGTCCGACGCCGCAGACCGTGCCGTACGGGCGGAAGACTCCCCCGCACCCGACCCCGCCCCCGAACCACAGGCCACAACCGGCACCGATCCGGCGCCCGCGTCTGCGCCCGAGCCGGCGCCCGCGCCGGAGGCCGCCGGACCCACGCCGGGTGCTGAGCCCGACGCCAAGCACGAGCCCACGCCCACACCCCCGGCTCAAGCCGAACCCGGGACCACCACGCCGTCCCTGACGCCTGCTCAGGCCTTCGACGCGCTCTACGCGTTCTGCGCCCCCGCCCTCGTACGGCAGGCCTATCTGCTCACCGGGCGGCGTGAGCTCGCGCGCGAGTCGGTGGAGCGGGCCTTCCAACTCGCCTGGCAGCGCTGGCCGGAGGTGGCGGTCGACCGGGATCCGGCGGGCTGGGTGCGGGCGGCGGCCTACGAGTACGCCCTCTCCCCCTGGCACCGGTTCCGCCCCCGCTACCGGCACCCCGAGCCGCCGCCGGCCGACGCGTCCGACCGTGCGCTGATGGACGTACTGCTGCACCTCCCGCCGCCGCAGCGCCGCACCCTGCTGCTGTACGACGGTGTCGGCCTCGACCTGCCGGAGACGGCGGCGGAGACGGAGGCGAGCACACCGGCGACGGCGAACCGGCTGCTGCACGCGCGGGAGACGGTGGCGTCGCGGCTGCCGGAGCTGTCCGACCCCGTCACACTCAACCGGCGGCTGTCCGAACTGGCCTCCACGGAACGCCTGCGGGCCGCGAAGCCGCCCGCGGTACGGATCGGCAGTGAGCGCCGGGCCCGGTTCTGGACCCGGGCCGCCATCGCCTTCACGGTCGCGCTCGTCGGCACCACGGCGCTGACGTTGCGGACGGCTCCGACGCGCTACGAGCCGCCGGTCCCGCCGGGCGAGACGGTGCAGGGGGTGCCGCCGCGGGTGGCGCCTGGCTCCCTGTCCGAGGAGGAGGCGGAGCTGCGGGCGCGGCTCAGGGAGGAGACGCTGAACGGGCCGGAGCGGCTGGCGCCGGCGCCCCGCTGATCCGCCCGGACGCCGACGCCGGAAACACCGGTGGGCCCGCCCCCGGTCGGGAACGGGCCCACCAACGCCGGGCTGGGAAGGTCAGCCGGCCAGGATCTCGCGCGCCAGCTTCGCCGTCTCGGTCGGCGTCTTGCCGACCTTGACGCCGGCGGCCTCGAGGGCCTCCTTCTTCGCGGCGGCCGTGCCGGAGGAGCCGGAGACGATGGCGCCGGCGTGGCCCATGGTCTTGCCCTCGGGCGCGGTGAAGCCGGCGACGTAGCCGACGACCGGCTTCGTCACGTTGGCCTTGATGAAGTCCGCCGCACGCTCCTCGGCGTCGCCGCCGATCTCACCGATCATCACGATCAGGTCGGTGTCGGGGTCGGCCTCGAACGCGGCGAGCGCGTCGATGTGCGTCGTACCGATGACCGGGTCGCCACCGATACCGACGGCGGAGGAGAAGCCGATGTCACGCAGCTCGTACATCATCTGGTACGTCAGCGTGCCGGACTTCGAGACCAGACCGATGCGGCCCGGCTTGGTGATGTCGCCCGGGATGATGCCGGCGTTCGACTGACCCGGGGTGATGAGACCGGGGCAGTTCGGGCCGATGATCCGGGTCTTGTTGCCCTTGGACACGGCGTACGCGTAGAACGCGGCCGAGTCGTGGACCGCGATGCCCTCGGTGATGACGACGGCGAGCGGGATCTCGGCGTCGATCGCCTCGACCACGGCGGCCTTCGAGAAGGCCGGCGGGACGAAGAGGACGGACACGTTCGCGCCCGTCTTCTCGATCGCCTCGGCGACGGTGCCGAAGACCGGGATCTCGGTGCCGTCGATGTCGACGGACTGACCCGCCTTGCGGGGGTTGACGCCGCCGACGATGTTCGTGCCGTCGGCCAGCATGAGCTTGGTGTGCTTCATGCCCGTGGCACCGGTCATGCCCTGGACGATGACCTTGCTGTCCTTGTTGAGGAAGATAGCCATGGCTGTGTCTGTCCCTCTTCCTTACTTCGCAGCCGCGAGCTCGGCGGCCTTGTCGGCCGCGCCGTCCATGGTGTCCACGCGCTGCACCAGCGGGTGGTTGGCGTCGGAGAGGATCTTGCGACCCAGCTCGGCGTTGTTGCCGTCGAGGCGGACGACGAGGGGCTTGGTGACTTCCTCGCCCTTGTCCGCGAGCAGCTGCAGCGCCTGCACGATGCCGTTGGCGACCTCGTCACAGGCGGTGATGCCACCGAAGACGTTGACGAACACGGACTTGACGTCCGGGTCGCCGAGGATGATCTCCAGGCCGTTCGCCATGACCGCGGCCGAGGCGCCGCCGCCGATGTCGAGGAAGTTGGCGGGCTTGACGCCACCGTGCGCCTCACCGGCGTACGCGACGACGTCCAGGGTGCTCATGACGAGACCCGCGCCGTTGCCGATGATGCCGACCTCACCGTCGAGCTTGACGTAGTTGAGGTTCTTCTCCTTGGCCGCGGCCTCGAGCGGGTTGGCCGCAGCGTGGTCGACGAGCTCCTCGTGGTCGGGGTGGCGGAAGTCCGCGTTCTCGTCCAGGGAGACCTTGCCGTCAAGGGCGATGACGTCGCCGGAGGCGACCTTCGCCAGCGGGTTGACCTCGACGAGGAGGGCGTCCTCCTCGATGAAGGTCTTCCACAGCGTCACCAGGACGTTGACGATCTTGTCGGCGACCTCGGCCGGGAACTTCGCGGCCTCGACGATCTCGCGGGCCTTCTCGGGGGTCACACCCTCGTTGGCGTCGATCGGGGTCTTGGCGACGGCCTCCGGACGGGTGGCTGCCACCTCCTCGATCTCCATGCCGCCCTCGACGGACGCGATGGAGAGGAAGGTGCGGTTGGTGCGGTCCAGGAGGAAGGAGACGTAGTACTCCTCCACGATCTCCGGGGCCGTCTCGGCGATCATCACCTTGTGGACCGTGTGGCCCTTGATGTCCATGCCGAGGATGTCCGTCGCGCGGGCGACGGCCTCGTCCGGGGTCGCCGCCAGCTTCACGCCGCCGGCCTTGCCGCGGCCGCCGACCTTCACCTGGGCCTTGACGACGGACTTGCCACCGAGACGCTCGGTGGCTGCGCGGGCCGCCTCAGGCGTGTCGATGACTTCACCGGCCAGCACCGGTACATCGTGCTTGGCGAAGAGGTCCCTCGCCTGGTACTCGAACAGGTCCACGCGCTTCCGTCCCTATCAGTGATCTCGCGGTTCGTTGTCTGCGTGGGCGTGCCGCGAGGGCAACGTGACGTCCGCCGTCTGTCAGTCACAAGGGAGGCGCACACGGTGTCCGAGCGCGCGGCATGTCCGTCTCGCAGGTTATCTCTGCTTACCGGGGGCCTCTAAATCGCGGGTCACACCTGAGCGGTGATACCTGTCACATGATGCCGGACTCACTGGCACGGCGTGCCGCCTGTGAGGGGCGGGGAAGGGCCTCACCGGGCTGGGGTTGGCCCGGTGAGGCCCCTTGAGCAGCCCCTAAGGGGCGTGGGGCGGATGGTCCTCACCCCAATGAGGACACCTCCACCCCTCCATGAGGTTCCGGCTGGACGAACCGATGGCTTTCGGCCGTCCGGGGCCTGCGGCCTCATGAATAGTCAGACGCGAGAGATGCCGCCGTAGTGCATGTCCTGCACGGCCTGTGCGTTCTGTACGTCCTGCACGTAGGCCGGGGTGATCGACTCGGCGACGCCCTCGACGCCGCTGACGGCGTTGCCCGCGAGCGGGCCGGCCGTGGCCCGGACGGTCCCGGTCAGGTCCTGCGCGAAGGGCCGCACGTCCTGGCCGACGCCGTACCCGAACGGGGCGACCTCGCCGACGACCCCGTACGCGAAGGGCTGGACGTCCTGCGTGACGCCGTACGCGAGCGTGGTGGCGCTGCCGCCGACGCCGCGGACGACCGGCTGCACCGTCTCGACGACAGTGGTGACGACCGGCTGGACCGCATCGGCGACTCCCTGCGCGAAGGGCGGCACCTGGCCGGCGACGCCGTACCCGAGGTCGGCCGCGTGCCCGGTCACACCGTGCGCCAGCGGCGGTACGGCGCCGACGACGCCCTCCGCGAACGGCGTCACGTCACCGATCGCTCCGTACGCCAGCCCGCCCGCGTCCGCGACGGCCTGCCCGGCGACCGGCACCACCCCGTGCACGGCGGTGTTGACGACCGGCGGCAGCACGGAGGCGGTGGTGTCGTCGGCGACCTGGCCGACGAGGCCGGTGGCGTACGGGGGGACGTCCGCGACGACACCGGACGCGACGGGGGTGACATCGGTGACCGCGTGGTTGACGACGGAGTGCGCACCCCGCACAGCGCCTCCGGCGACCGGCCGCACGTCCGCGACGACGCCGTACGCCAGCTCGGTCGCGGTGTCGACGGCGTTCCCCGCGGTCTGCCGGACGCCGGCGGCCGTGCCGTCCACGACGGGGGTCACGCCGGTCACCACTCCGTTGACGACCGGGGGCACGGCGCCGACCGTGCCGGCCGCGGTCGGCAGCACCCCGGCGACGGCCGCCGACGCCACGGGCGGCACGGCCGCGGCGGCCGTCTGCCCGACGACGGGCGTGACGGTGGCGGGGATCCCGGTGACCGTGCCCGTGACCGTGCCGGTGACGTGCTGGGGGACGGCGGAGACGGTGGCCCGGGCGGCGCCGGTCACGGCGTGCGCCTGGGAGCGGGCCGCGGTCTGGCCGCCCTGCACCCTTGTCTGAAGCTTCGTCTGTGCTGCGGCGAGGGCCTGCTCCAGCTCGGGCGCGAAGGCGGTGAGGGGGCCGAAGAGGTAGTCGATCTCGTCCTGAGGGGTGCTGCCCGGGGTGTTCCGGAAGTTCGGGGTGTTCCGGATGTTCGGGGTGCTCGCGTCGGTGGCGCTGGCGGTGGCTCGGACAGCCGTGACGGTCTCGTCGGCGATGGCGTCCGAGGCGGCCGCCGTGGCCGGGGTGACGGTTGCCGCGGCCTGTGCGGCGCGGGCGGCCTTCGCACCCTGGATGGCCGCGGCGCCCTTCACCTTGGACGCCTTCGGGACGGTGACCTTCGCGTCGACGTACCGACGGGCCTGGTCCGCGCCATCGGCGGACGTGCCGGCGACCGTCGAGGCCACACCGTCGGCGGTCGTGCCGTCGGCGACGCCGGAGACGCCGGAGACGACTCCGGCGACCGTGCCGGTGACGGTGTCGGTGTCGGTGTCGGTGATCGTGCCGACGGTGCCGGTGAGTCCGGTTGTCGTGTCAGTCGTCGCGTCGGCCGTCGACTCGGGTGTCACGTCCGTGGTCGAGAGGGAGGAGGCGGGCAGTTCGTCCGCGCTGGCCACGGCGGAGCCGAGAGCCCAGGCGCCGGTGACGCCGGCGGCTATGACGATGGAACGGCGGATGTTCTTGTTCATGCGTACGTCTGGTCCTTCGGGACTTGAAGCAGGCTTGGGGACATTCCGGTGCCGGAGAGGGCTCCCGGGGGCTTCCGTCCGGAGATCGGAGGGGTCCGAACGGTCGGGCAGACCTGTGCCGCCCCCGCGCGGCAGGTCCACAGCGGGGGAAACGCCTGCCCTAGCCGGGGAATACGGGGATGTCCCGGTGCCTGTCCCGGGTACCGTCCGCCGCGGCGGACGCGGCAACGCCGGCCCTGAGCCGAAGCGGTGCCTGGTTGTTGTCGGTGACGGCGCACGCGTCGCCGTGCCTCGGCGTGCCGTTGTCGACCGCCGACTTGCCGGCCGGCGCGCCGCCCGGATTGCCGGGGGGCGCGTGACGCACGGGGGCGTACCCGGCGGACGCTGCTCTGTGCGCGGAGGTGTGCGTTGCCGCGTGCTCCGCGAGGCCGGTCCAGATCGGACCGGCGACGCCCCGAGGTCCGTATGCGAGGGACACCGCCACGGCGGAACGCCCCTGCGACTCCTGCTCTTCCGTCACCGCCGGCGCGACCGGCGAGTCCGGCTGCGGCGCGGTGGTGACCGGCGCCGGCAAGGTCTGCCCCGGAAGCGCGGGCAGACCGGGCAGACCGGGACGACCGGGCAGCTCGGGGAAGGTGGGCGGTCCCCCATAGCCCGGCGCGCTCGGCCACGCGACCTGGAATTCGGGCAACGACGGCAACTCCGCCCCCGTCTCCGCCTCCGCCTCCGCCTCCGCCTCGGCCAACCTTTCGACCACGCTGTCCACGAGCCGGCCGACCGGCCGCGTGACCTCGGCGTGGACCGTGTCGACCGTCCGGCCCACGTGACGGCTCACCGGCTGGACGACGTGCACCCGCTCCGTCTCGTCGACCGGGGGCTCGCCGGCCGCGGAGCCGGCGACCGGGACTTCGTCAGCCGCGTCGGCCGGCGGGTCAAGGGCGTGGTCGTCGGCCGGAGACCCGGCGTCCCGCTTCCCGTACGGGAGCGAGCTCGTCGACACCGCCGACACCGACGTCACCGAGATCTCGGACGCCTCGGACGTCGTCGGCAGCGCACCCTCCGCCGCATGTGCCTGCTCGCCGCACAGAAGTCCGAGCGTGAACAACGCTCCCACCAGCAGCGCCACTTGCAGCGCACGCCGTCCGGCCGCCGTACGCATCACGCGCACAGCGGCACCGGAGACAGTGACTTGCAGGGTCAAGAGGGGAAGGTCCTCCGCGCGGAAGAAGCGGAGCGTGACGCGCCGCCGACGGGCGCGTCGATATTCGCACGGCCCTCCCACGGTTGCGCAACCCCTCCACAACCGATGGGCGGTCATGTCCGTTTTGCCTAACGGGATCGATCGACCGCGCAGGTCAGCGGGTCGACAAATCTCCAGGCCCGGCCCCTCTCGTCCTTCACACACTCTCCGGTATCGGCAACGGCCGCTTCTCGATCGCCGCCGCCATCACCTCCGGGAACAGATCGGGCGTACAGGCGAAGGCCGGTGCCCCGAGCGCGGCGAGCGCGGCCGCGTGCTCCCGGTCGTAGGCGGGTGCCCCCTCGTCCGACAGCGCGAGCAGCGTCACGAACTGGACGCCCGACGCCTTCATCGCCGCCACCCGCTTGAGCATCTCGTTGCGTATGCCCCCTTCGTAGAGGTCGCTGATCAGCACGACCACCGTCTCCGCGGGCCGGGTGATCTGCGACTGGCAGTACGCCAGCGCCCGGTTGATGTCGGTGCCGCCGCCGAGCTGGGTGCCGAACAGGACGTCGACCGGGTCGTCGAGCTGGTCGGTGAGGTCGACGACCGCCGTGTCGAACACGACCAGCCGGGTGTTGATCGACCGCATGGACGCCAGCACCGCCCCGAACACGGACGCGTAGACGACGGACGCCGCCATCGACCCCGACTGGTCGATACAGAGGATGACCTCCTTCTTCACCGACTGGGAGGCCCGCCCGTACCCGATGAGCCGTTCCGGCACGATGGTCCGGTACTCCGGCACGTAGTGCTTGAGGTTGGCCGCGATCGTGCGGTTCCAGTCGATGTCGTGGTGGCGGGGCCGGTTGACCCGCGCACTACGGTCGAGGGCGCCGGTGAGGGTGGCCCGGGTCCGGCTGGCGAGCCGCTTCTCCAGGTCCTCGACCACCTTGCGCACCACCGCCCGCGCCGTCTCCTTCGTGGTCTCCGGCATCGCCTTGTTGAGGGAGAGCAGCGTGCCGACGAGGTGCACGTCGGCCTCGGCCGCCTCCAGCATCTCCGGTTCCAGGAGCAGCGTGGACAGTCCGAGCCGGTCGATGGCGTCACGCTGCATGACCTGGACGACGGAGGAGGGGAAGTACGTACGGATGTCCCCGAGCCAACGGGCCACGGCCGGCGCGGACGCCCCCAGCCCCGCCGAACGGTCCCGCCCCGCCGCCCCCTTGTCCGCCTTGCCGTAGAGCGCGGTCAGCGCCCCGTCCATCGCGGCGTCCTGCCCGGACAGCGCACATCCGGTGCCGTCGGCCGCGTCGCCCCCCAGGACGAGCCGCCAGCGCCGCAGCCTCTCCTGCGTGGAGTCGGTCGATTCGCCCGTCATCGCGCCCCTCCCCTGCTCCGGCAGCCGCGGACCGGCCACCGACCCGATGCACCGGCCCGTCCCATCGCCCCGACGGTCATCCGCGCACCCCCGCCCGAAGCCGTTCCCAGAGGGGGATCACCGGCACGGTCGCCGTCGTGCCGACCGCCGGCCGGAACTCCGGCCCGCCACGCCCGGCGCCCAGTCCGGCGTCCACCACGTGGGTTCTGCACGACGGCTCGCCCCGCCTGTCGGTCGTCGTCATCGTCACTGTCATCGCCGTCGCAGTCGTCGTCATCAGGCCACCCCCACCAGGTCGTTGTCGTCACCAGGCGCCGTCTCGCCGTCCAGCCCGAGCAACAGGCGCACCACCGGCAGCACCGCGTCCGCCCGCTCGCCGTCGAGGTCGGCCCCGAAACCGGGTATGCCGCCCCCGGCCGCTGCCCCGCTCCCCCGCTGCCCCGGTCCGCGTCGGACCAGTTCGCCCAGGGTCCGCCGCACTCCCGGTTCGTACGCCGAGAAGGTCCGCCGCAGCAGGGGCAGTACGTCGGTGAACGCGTCCGCCGGCACGCCCGTCAGCCAGGCGTCGACCAGCCCGAGCAGCCGCTCGTCGTGCACGAGCAGCATCCCGCCGCCGGACCCCCCGCCGACGAAGCCCTCGATCCACGCGGCCGCGTCCCCGGGTGGTGTCCCCGGCGACAGCGCCAGCCCCATGAACCGAGCCGCCTCCTCCTGCTCCAACTCCCCCTCGTCCAGGAGCAGTCGCACGGCCCGTCCGCGAACGACGCCGGGCACGGTGTCCCGCCCGCACAACACCCGCAGCACGCCGCACCAGCGCTCACGGAGGTCGCCGTGGGGCCCGGCCGGGACGACGCCACCACCCCCGTCGCCCGGCACACCGTGCACGGCCCCTGCCGCCTCGCCCCTGCCGCGCTCCCCGGACACGGCAGCCCCGCTCCCCGCACGCCGGTCTGCCACCACAGCCTCGCCCAGCAGTCCCACCGCCCCGTGCACCGCGTCCACATGGCGCCGCATGTCCTGTGCCGCGTCCGCGTCGAGCGCGGCACAGGCCGGGGGCAGGCCGACGAAGATCCGCTCGGCGAGGCCCGCGGCGACCTCGGTCAGCGCGCCGGTGTCCGTGCCTCGTACGTCGCCGTAGCGGAGGGAACGGACCAGGGCCGGCAGGGCCTGGGCCAGGTGGCCGACATCCGCGTCGAGCGCGGCGCGGTCGGCCAGGACCTGCATGACCACCGGCAGCGCCTGCGGCAGTTCGGCCAGCAGACAACGCTCGGCGAGGGCGGTGACATCGGCGAGGCCCTGCGCGGAGACGGCGTCCGCCTCGGCCTTGGCGGTCGCGGCGCCGAGCACGGTCGTGCCCCAGACCCCGGCCTCCGCGACCCGCACGGACAGCTCCGGCTCCCAACGCAGCCGCCACGTCTCCCGGAACGTGCCCGTGCTCCCCCGGGAGGCCACCGGCTCGCCCCACCCGACACCCAGCAGGCGCAGCCGGTGCAGCAGCCTGCCGCGCTCCGCGTCGGTGTCCTTGCGCAGGTCGAGCTCCAACTCCCGCTCCAGCGCCTCCGGCTTGAGCCTGAGCCTGCGCTGCGTACGGTCGAGGTCCCGCTGCAACGGCACCGCGGGCGCGCTCTGCGGCACCTCCCCCAGCACGTCGCCCACGACCAGCCGGTCGTGCACCAGGGTGAGCGGCACGTCCGACCCCTCGCACATCACCGCCCGTACCGCGTCGGTCGTCTCACTGAGCCCGGGCAGCGGCCGACCGCGCATCGCGGCGAGTGTCTCCGCCAGCCGCACCGCCTCGATGACGTGCGCCGAGGACACCAGCCGGTCCTCGCCCCTCAGCAGGCCCGCCACCTTGGTCAGCCACCGCTCCACCGGACGGTCCGGCACGCCGAACAGATGCCCGTACCAACCCGGCGACTCGATGCCCGCGCCGTACCCGCTGTGCCGTGACAGCCTGCGGTACGTCCACGGCACCCAGGTCATGTCCGCCTTGACCTTGGGCAGCCCCTTCAGCAGGGCCCGGTCGGCTGTGACGGCGGTCTTCCGCCGCAGAGCGGGCACATGCCACGCCCCGCACACCACGGCGACACCGTCACCGAACTCCCGCTGGGCCACGCGCAGTTGGAGCCGCATGTACGCCTCCCGCACGAGATCGCGGTCCTGGCCCCCGCTCCCGTACTCCTCCCGCAGCGCCCCCATGGCCTCCTCGAGCACGACGAACGGCACGAACGCGTCCCCCGCGCCCACCCCCCGGTGCTCGACGACGTCCTCCCACCACCGCTCCGGATCGTCGTAGCCGGCCGCCTCGGCGAGCACCCCGAGCGGATCGACCCGCACGTCGGCACCGACCACGGCCTCGCCGTCGCCGGCCACGGCCTCGTCATCACCGGTCACGTCGTCGCCGCCGTCGCCACCGCCTCCGACGCTGCCCGGATCGGCACCCACGTCGTCCCCGTCCCTCCCCCACGCCAGCGAGTGCGTGGCCGGCAGGTCGATGAAACGGGCCGGCACGTCGTGCTCCAGGGCCCAGCGGATCGCCACCCACTCCGGGGAGAACTCGGCCAGTGGCCAGAACGCCGAGCGGCCGGGCTCGTCCACGGCGTGGGCGAGAAGGGCGACCGGGGGCCGCATGTCCTCGTCCGCGGCCAGCGGGATCAGGACGTCGGCCTCGGGCGGTCCCTCGATCAGCACGACCCGCGGCCGGGCCGCGTCCAGCGCCGCCCGCACGGCCCGCGCGGAACCGGGCCCGTGGTGCCGCACCCCGAGCAGCAGCGGACCGGCGACGGGCCACCCGCTCCCGGACTCCTCAGTACCTGCCACACCGTCCCCCTCGCCACCAGATCCACCGCGAACCGTGCCCGTTCGGCCCTCCGGCCTCCCGGGACACCGTCACCGAGCCGCCGCCGGGCCGCCCCCACCCCAGGTCGTCCGGGTCGTTCACGCGCTCACCTCCCGGCAGGCCCGGTAGAAGTCCTTCCAGCCGTCGCGCTCGCGAACGACCGCTTCCAGGTACTCCTGCCAGATGACGCGGTCGGCCGCGGGGTCGCGGACCACGGCGCCGAGGATGCCCGCGGCCACGTCGCCGGCCCGCAGCACGCCGTCGCCGAAGTGGGCTGCCAGAGCGAGCCCGTTGGTGACGACGGAGATCGCCTCGGCCGTGGAGAGCGTGCCGCTGGGCGACTTGAGCTTCGTCCGCCCGTCGGACGTGACGCCGCCGCGCAGCTCGCGGAAGACGGTCACGACGCGGCGGATCTCGTCGACGCCGTCGGGCGCGGTAGGCAGGTCGAGGGAGCGGCCGATCTGGTCGACGCGGCGCGAGACGATGTCGACCTCGGCCTCGACGCTCTCGGGCAGCGGCAGGACCACCGTGTTGAAGCGGCGGCGCAGAGCGCTGGACAGGTCGTTGACCCCTCGGTCCCGGTCGTTGGCGGTCGCGATCAGGTTGAAGCCCCGAACCGCCTGCACCTCCTGGCCCAGCTCCGGTATCGGCAGCGTCTTCTCCGACAGGATCGTGATGAGCGAGTCCTGCACGTCGGCCGGGATGCGGGTGAGCTCCTCGACGCGGGCCGTCATCCCGTCCGCCATCGCCCGCATGACCGGGCTGGGCACCAGGGCGTCACGGCTCGGGCCGCGGGCGAGCAGCTGCGCGTAGTTCCAGCCGTACCGGATCGCCTCCTCCGGGGTGCCGGCCGTGCCCTGCACCAGCAGCGTCGAGTCGCCGCTGACCGCCGCGGCCAGGTGCTCGGACACCCAGGTCTTCGCGGTGCCGGGTACGCCGAGCAGCAGCAGGGCACGGTCGGTGGCGAGCGTGGTGACGGCGACCTCGACGAGCCGGCGCGGCCCCACGTACTTCGGGCTGATCACCGTGCCGTCGGGCAGGGTGCCGCCGAGCAGGTAGGTGGCCACTGCCCACGGCGACAGCTTCCAGCGCTCCGGGCGCGGCCGGTCGTCCTGCGCGGCGAGCGCGGCGAGTTCACCGGCGAAGGCGTCCTCGGCGTGCGGCCGCAACGCGGCGGACGGCTTCCCGTCGGACACTTCCACAGACATCGGTTCCACGGACACAGTCATGGCTGAGGCCCCCTCCAGCTCGGCCGGTTCGGATCTGGTGTCCACCGTGCACCACGGCACTGACAACGCGTTGTGACCTGCGAAGACGCCTCCCAGGCCAGCCCGGCGGCACGGCTCGCGGGGCCGATTGTCAGTGGTGGGACCTACCTTCGACTCATGACTCAGCAGGGGGTGCGCTGGAGTGCGGATCAGGTGCTGGCGCTGGCGCCTGACGCCTCATCACGCAAAGCGGGAAGCAAACTCGGTGCGGCAGGGCCGTGGTCCGAGGCGGGGAGCTGCGACGAGGGGACGGTGTGGGGGCTGTGCAAGGGCAGTGGCAGCAAGCCGTATCAGACGGTCGTCGACATCGCGGACGCGGCGGGGCCGGCGTACAAGTGCAGTTGCCCGAGCCGCAAGTTCCCGTGCAAGCACGCGCTCGGGCTGCTGTTGCTCTGGGCCGGCGGGGACGGCGTGGTCACGTCTGCCCAGCCGCCGGACTGGGCCGGGGAGTGGATAGAGGGGAGAAGGAAGCGGGCGACGGAGAAGAGGGCGGCGGGCGCGGCCGGCTCCTCGTCCGGCTCCGGTGATCCCGAGGCGGCGCGGCGCAGGGCCGAACGCCGGGCCGAGCGGGTCACCGCGGGCGCCACGGAGCTGGAGCAGCGCCTGACGGACCTGGTGCGCGGCGGCCTCGCGGGCGCGGAACAGGCCGGGTACGGACTGTGGGAGGAGACCGCTGCCCGCATGGTGGACGCGCAGGCCTCCGGACTGGCGGCACGGGTGCGGGAGTTGGGGGCGGTCCCGGCGTCCGGTCCCGGCTGGCCGGTCCGGCTGCTGGAGGAGTGCGCCCTGCTCCACCTCCTCGACCAGGGCTGGCTGCGCCGGGAGCAACTCCCGGAGGGGCTGGCGGCGACGGTCCGCTCCCGGATCGGCCTGTCCGCCTCCCCGGACGGACCTCCGGTGCGTGACCGCTGGCTGGTCCTCGCCCAGTACGACACCGCGGACGCCCGACTGACGACCCGGCGGATATGGCTGTACGGCGCCGAGTCGACCCGCACCGTGCTGCTCCTGTCCTACGGCGCCGCCGGCCGCGCCCCCGAACTCGCGCTGCCGGTGGGGCTGGCGCTGGACGCGGAGGTGGCCGCCTATCCGGGCGCCGGGCAGCTACGGGCGGCCCTGGGTGAGCAGTTCGCCCCGCCCGTTCCCGCGACGAGCCGGCCGCCGGGAGTGACGCCGGCCCAGGCGGCCGACCGTTACGGCACGGCCCTCAGGGACGACCCCTGGCTGGACTCCGTCCCGGTGACGCTGGACAGGGTCGTACCGACCCCGGACGGCGACTCCTGGCAGCTGGCGGACGCCGACGGGGACCAGGCGCTGCCACTGACCCCCGCCGCCCGCTCCCGCCCGGGCCTGTGGCGTCTGGTCGCCCTCTCGGGCGGCGCACCCGTCAAGGTTTTCGGCGAGTGCGGCCACCGCGGCTTCACCCCGCTGACGGCGTGGCCGGAGGGCCCGGGCGAGGCGGTGCGCCTGTGCTGACCGGACCGCTGAACCGACTGAACAGGTCGACGTGGCTGACGCGCCTTCAGCCACTTCCAGGCCCCGCACGGAAAGGACCCGAATGAACAGCACCTCCGCTCCCGCGGGCTCGCCGGTGGCGAACGTCTGGGAGGAACTGGTCACGGCGGCGCTGCTCGGCACCGAGCGACGCACACCGCCGGGCTCGGCGCCGGGCCGAGAGGCGCCCGTGGCGCTGCTGGACGCGGCGGCCGTGGAGACCGTACGGCGGCGGGCCGGCCTGCGCCCCGGGCGGGCGGCCCGGCGTCCGGAACCGGCGGCACGGGATCCGCGCCCGCCGCTGCCCGCCGCGGCGGCCCGTCGGCTGTCGATGCTCCTGGCCGACCGCCCCGGGGCCGGTGGCGGTGGCCGCAGAGGTGCGGCTCCTGACCTGATGGAACTGCTTCCGCAGTGGCTGGCGGCGGCGAACACCCGCGGGTTCGCCGCGCCGCCCGAGATGTTGCCCGCGCTCCTGGACGCCGCCCGGGGACGCACCGACCTGCGGCCGGCGGCGCTGGCCTTCGCCGGACAGCGTGCCGTGTGGCTCGCCCGGCTGAACCCGGAGTGGCGGTTCGCCCTGCGCGCGACGCCCGGCGGGGGCACCGCTCTCCCGGCCCCCGAGGACACCGACAGCGTTCAACAGCTATGGCAGGAGGGGCTGTTCGCCGAGCGGGTCGCTCTGCTCGCAGCGATACGCGCCCGCGAGCCGGCCGCCGCCCGCGATCTGCTCGCGACCACCTGGGCGACGGAGCGGGCCGAGGACCGGCTGATGTTCCTCGACTCCCTGCGCACCGGGCTGGCCGCGGAGGACGAGCCGTTCCTGGAGCAGGCCCTGTCCGACCGGAGCCGCAATGTGCGTGCGACCGCGGCGGAACTGCTGTCGGCGCTGCCGGGTTCGGCGCTGGCGGCGCGGATGGCTGTTCGCGCCGGGGCCTGCGTGGCCGTCGACCACACCGGGGACGCACCTGCCCTCACCGTCGAAGCGCCGCACGAGTGTGACGCGAGCATGGAGCGCGACGGAGTCGTGCCGAAGGCGCCGGCGGGGCGGGGTGAACGATCGTGGTGGTTCGGCCAGTTGGTGGAATCGACCCCGCTCACCACGTGGTCGGGACGCCTGGGGGGCCGGACGCCCGAGGAGATCGTGGCGCTGCCGGTCGCGGACGACTGGCAGAGCGAGCTGCACGCGGCGTGGTGCCGGGCGGCGGTGCGACAGCGGGACGCCGACTGGGCGCGAGCGCTGCTGGGGGCGCCCGAGGCACCCGAGGCCGGCGGCCCCGGCGCGGTGTCGCTGGCCGAGCGCGCCAAGCTGCTCGGCACGCTGGGCTCCGGCGAGCGGGCCGAATGGGTCGCCGGATTCATCTCGGCGCATGGTCTGTCCGAGGCGTTCCAACTGCTCGGGGTGTGCGCGGTGCCGTGGGCCGCGCCGCTGGGACGTGCGGTGGTGGACGCGCTCAACATCGCGCGGGACGCGGGGAGTTACCCGTGGAGCTTCAGCGGAGTGATGGGCCTGGCCGAGCGCTGCCTGGACCCCTCCGAGGTCAGTCGCCTCGACGGCCTGCTGGCGGTGCCGGACGAGACGGAGGACGCGTCGCCCGGAGCTGGGGGGTACTGGGCGGAGGCCTTCCAGAGGCTGGTGACCACGCTGCGGTTGCGGGCGGCGATGACGGAGGAGCTGGGGGCGCCGTTGGGGCGGGGGTGACGTGCGGCGTAGAGCTGGGAGCGCCGTTGGGGCGGGGGTGACGTGCGCAGAGGTGCTGCGAGGTAGGGGTGGGGGTGACGTAGGGGTGGGGGCGGTCGGCGGCTACGCGTCCTGGTCCTGGCGGTAGGGGCGGTCCCGCGGCGCGGCCCGACAGGGACCTTCCCCCGCCCGGCATTCGACGACGAGGTCCCAGACACCCACGGAGGTCCGACGACGAGCCCTCTGAAACGGGGGCCGTGGCGGAGAGCCTGGTGATGCAGCCAAGACGGCAGATCCCCCTGGCGGAAGCCAGGTAGTGAAAGCCAAGAGCCACGGGCCCCCACTGACGTGGTGCCCGCAGCCCGGCCCATCGCCGCAGGCCCGCCATCGCAACCCGTCCGCCTAGGCCTCCGCAGGCTGCTGCACGTTCGCCCGTACCCAGTCCACGATCGAAGCCGTTGTCGCGCCCGGCGTGAAGATCTCCGCGACGCCCTGCTCCTTCAGCGGCGCGATGTCCGCCTCTGGGATGATCCCGCCGCCGAAGACGAGGATGTCCTCCGCGTCGCGCTCCTTGAGCAGCTTGATCACGGCCGCGAAAAGCGTGTTGTGCGCCCCGGACAGGATCGAGAGGCCGATCGCGTCGGCGTCCTCCTGGACCGCGGTGTCGACGATCTGCTCCGGGGTCTGGTGGAGCCCGGTGTAGATCACCTCCATACCGGCGTCGCGCAGCGCCCGCGCGATCACCTTGGCCCCGCGATCGTGGCCGTCGAGCCCAGGCTTGGCCACCACCACGCGGATCGGACCGGCTGCCACACCCATCACTGCCTCCATGAAGCGACTACATCCAAACGTACCGACAAGTACCGCACCGGCAGGGAAAGTGAACGAACGTTATCGCCAGGATCCCGCAACCGGCAGTTTCGCGGTGGATACCGAGGGGGAAATCACACGTGGGACACGTTCGGGAGCCGCGACGAGGTCGCGTCACCGCCGCGCCGCAGATCGCGCGCCGCGGCAGTGGGGCGTTTCGGCGAGGGCACGAAGGGCACGCAGGGCAGGTAAAGCACGACAGCGGGGAGCCTCGGCGCCACACCGGCAGGAAGCTCGTCACGTCACCGGCGCACCACCAGCACCACCCACATCACCGCCACAACCGCCGCAACCGCCACAACACGACCGCTACCAGGGCCACCACCACCGGCGTCATCGCCGCCACCCGCACCACCCGGCACTACCGGCACCCCCAAGGACCACACGTACCGGCACCCGGAAGCACGCGCCGCGCACCACCTCACCCCACGTGCCCCACTCGCGCTCCGTCGAAGACCTCCGCCACGCCTCCCCCACCAAGGGCACACGGGGGACGAAGCCGTCCTCCGCGCGCCGACAGGAGGTCGGCCATGAAGGTCACCGGGGCTGCACTGCCCTTTCTCCCGCTCTGCCAACGCCTCCTTCCGGACAGACTCCCGGGACTCCCAGGCAAGCTGGCCGGCGTCTCCCTGGCACTCCTGAAGGCCACCGCCCTGGAGATCGCGATCCTCGCGGGCCACCTGCTCCTCTACCCCTCCGGCATCACCCAGGAGCGCCGGTCCCCCGGGCACCCGGTCCCCTCCCCGGACGACGGCGCCACGCCGCAGCTGCCCACGGAGGCGAAACCCCCGGTCGTCCTGCTGCACGGGTTCATCGACAACCGCTCGGTCTTCGTGCTGCTGCGCCGCAGCCTCGCCCAGCACGGCAGGCAGCAGATCGAGTCGCTCAACTACTCGCCGCTGACCTGCGACATCCGCACTGCGGCGGAGCTGCTGGGCCGGCACATAGAGGAGATCTGCGAGCGCACGGGCCGGGAACAGGTCGACATCGTGGGGCACAGCCTCGGCGGGCTGATAGCGCGGTACTACGTCCAGCGGCTCGGCGGTGACCTCCGCGTCCGCACGCTCGTGACACTCGGCACCCCGCACTCCGGCACCAACGTGGTGCGGCTGGCGAACGCGCACCCGATCGTGCGCCAGATGCGCCCCGGTTCTGAGCTGCTCGAGGAGCTGACCCGGCCCGCGCCCGGCTGCCGTACGCACTTCGTCAGTTACTGGAGCGACCTCGACCACCTGATGGACCCGCTGGAGACCGCCTGCATCAACCACCCCGACCTGAGCGTGCAGAACGTGCGGGTGAGCGGCATCGGGCATCTCGCCCTGCCCGTGCACCCCGCCGTCGCAACCGGAATACGGGAAGTGCTCGACACGGCACGCACAGCAGCCGAGGCCGAGGCGCGTCCAGGCGGTCTGACGGTGGCGTGACAGCACCACAAGCGGACCGCGCCCGACCGTCCGCCACGCACCCGCCGACGAACCCGCCGACGACCGCCCACAAAGCTCGCCGACAGTCCGCCGACAGCACCTGAACAACCGACTGAAATCGAACACGCTCCGAACACAGGGCCAAACCCGTGCCCGCCGTCCCCCGAAACACAGCCGAATGCCCGTTTCCTGCGCGCCTAAAACCAGCCGAAGATTGTCGTGCCCGCATACCGCCGGGTACAGTCGCCGCACTGCTCTGGCAGCCCCTGTTGTCGAGGCGAAAGAGAAGTTGGTGAACGACCGTCACCCGTCGGGGACAATGACCACCCCGGCTCCGGCTTCCGACGCCGCCTCGTCGCACTACGCGTCGTACGGCACCCAGGAAGCCCAGTACGACGACTTCACCACGTACGGTGCCTACGACGCCAACGGTTTTGACGCCACGTCGGGCACCGGATTCGACACCTCCGGCCAGGCCACCGCGTCCTTCGAGGCCGACCCCCTGTTCGGCAACCTTCCCGGTGACGGGTCCACGGGTTCGTATGACGCCCAGACATGGTCGACGGGCAGTCACCAGACCCTGAACTACGACGCGTACGCCGCCCAGCACCACGCCGCCTACGACACCGGCGCGTACGACGCCACGCAGTGGAACACCGAGCAGCAGCAGCTGTCCGCGATCCCGCCCCAGGCCACGAGCCCCGACGCCAGCGGCCAGTGGGACGCGAGCACCTGGCTCCAGCCCGACCAGGCCGGCAGCCAGGCGGACCAGACCCAGCAGTGGGAATGGGGCACGCAGGCCTTCGACACCGGCGCGTACGACGCCACGCAGTGGAACTCCGACGGCGGTGCCGGCACGCCGGCCCACGAGGAGTACGAGCAGCACGCGACGGCCGCCTTCGAGCAGGTCGCGTACGACGAGTCGTACGACGGTCCCTACGACGAAACCACCGCGCACGACGCCGACTTGGCCGCCACCGGCGAGACGCCCGTCGCGACGGACACGGTTCTCCTCGACGACCAGGAAGAGGTCACCCCGGCATCCGCACCGGCCGTGGCCGCTCCCACCTCGCGTGCCGCCGCCCGCGGGGCGTCGCGTTCCCGCCGCCGTACGCCGCCCAAGCGTTCCGCGCTGCTGACGGTGGCCGTGCCCTCGGCCTGTGTGATGGGTGTCGCGGGGATCGCGGCCGCGTCCGTCAGCGCCCTGGCCGACGACAGCCAGGACGCGGTGACGACGGCGTCCGACACCACGACCGCGGTCAAGCCGTCCGCCGCCAACAACAAGTTGGACACGCAGCTGGAGAGCCTCACCGCCGGCGCCGACGACTTCGCCGACCGGGCCAGCCGGACGCAGGAACGTATCGACCTCAAGGCCCAGCAGCTCGCGGAGAAGAAGAAGGCGGCGGCGGAGGCGGCCCGCAAGGAGCGGCTGCGCCCCAAGTACGCCCTGCCGGTCGCCCAGCACGGGCTCAGCGCCTACTACGGCCAGTCCGGCATCAACTGGATGTCCGTGCACACCGGTATCGACTTCCCGGTCTCCTACGGCACGACCGTGATGGCCGCGACCGACGGCACCGTGCGGACGCAGTGGAACAGCGCCTACGGCAACATGATGATCGTGACCGCGAAGGACGGCACGGAGACGTGGTACTGCCACCTCTCCAGCTACCGCGTCGCCTCCGGCACGACGGTCAAGGCCGGCGACCCGATCGCGTACTCCGGCAACTCGGGCAACTCGACCGGCCCGCACCTCCACTTCGAGGTTCGGCCGGCCGGCGGGTCGGCCGTCGACCCGCTGCCGTGGCTGCGCAGCCACGGGATCGACCCGACGTAGGTCCGGCGCAGGAAACCGGAGCGGAGCCGGCGGAGGCTTGGACCCGCGCCCCCGGCTCAAAGCCTCCGCCCCGCCACCGCCTCCGTCTGCTCAGCCACTCACCCGCCTGCGCTCCTACAGCTTCTCCACCGGCGCGTATCGCAGCAGCAGCCTCTTCGGCTTGGCCTCCCCGAAGTCGACCGTCGCCTCGGCGTTGCCGCCCGTGCCCTTGACGGCCACGACCGTGCCGAGCCCGAACTGGTCGTGGGTCACCCGGTCCCCGACCGACAGCGCCACCACGGGCTTCTCCGAGGACCGGCGCGTGGCGAAGCCGGACGCGCCCGAGGCCGACGAGCGAGAACGGGACGACGACAGCGAGGACGCCACCGCCGACACGGGGCCGGAGGACACCGGCGCCGTGGCACCCGTCCGCTTCCAGTCCACGTGCTGCGCCGGGATCTCCTCCAGGAAGCGGGAAGGCGGGTTGTAGGAGGGCTGCCCCCACGCGCTGCGCATCGACGACCGCGTCAGATACAGCCGTTCCCGCGCGCGGGTGATGCCGACGTACGCCAGCCGGCGCTCCTCCTCCAGTTCCTTGGCCTGGCCGAGGGCGCGCATGTGCGGGAAGACGCCGTCCTCCATGCCGGTCAGGAACACCACCGGGAACTCGAGGCCCTTGGCGGTGTGCAGGGTCATCAGGGTGATGACGCCGGAGCCGTCCTCGTCCTCGTCGGGGATCTGGTCGGAGTCGGCGACCAGGGCCACCCGCTCCAGGAAGTCCGAGAGCGAACCGGACGCCTCGCCCTCCCCCGACTCCTGCTCGAACTCCAGCGCGACGGCCGCGAGTTCCTGGAGGTTCTCGATCCGGGTCTCGTCCTGCGGGTCGGTGGAGGCCTGCAACTCGGCGAGGTAGCCGGTGCGTTCGAGCACCGCCTCCAGGACGGTCGCCGGGCCGACGCCCGACTCGACGATCGTACGGAGGTCCTCCATCAGCGTGTTGAACCGCTTCACGGCGTTCGTGGAGCGCGCGGCCATGCCGTACGCCTCGTCGACGCGCTTGAGCGCCTGCGGGAAACTGATCTTCTCCCGCTGGGAGAGGGCGTCGATCATCGCCTCGGCGCGGTCACCGATGCCGCGCTTGGGGACGTTCATGATCCGGCGCAGCGGTACCGAGTCCTCCGGGTTGGCCAGGACGCGCAGGTAGGCCAGGACGTCCCGGACCTCCTTGCGCTCGTAGAAGCGGACGCCGCCGACGACCTTGTAGGGCAGGCCGACGCGGATGAAGATCTCTTCGAAGACACGGGACTGGGCGTTCGTACGGTAGAAGACGGCGACGTCGCCCGCCTTCGCGTCCCCCGCGTCCGTGAGACGGTCTATCTCCTCGGCGACGAACTGTGCCTCGTCGTGCTCGGTGTCCGCGACGTAGCCGGTGATGCGCGCGCCGGCGCCCGCGTTGGTCCACAGGTTCTTCGGGCGGCGGGACTCGTTGCGCTCGATGACCGCGTTGGCGGCGGTGAGGATGGTCTGGGTGGACCGGTAGTTCTGCTCCAGCAGGATCGTCGTCGCGTCCGGGTAGTCCTCCTCGAACTGGAGGATGTTGCGGATGGTCGCGCCGCGGAAGGCGTAGATCGACTGGTCGGCGTCGCCCACGACGCACAGTTCGGCGGGCGGCAGGTCGTCCTCGCCGGGAGGCACGTCGACCGGGTGCTCCGAGGTGCCGACGAGCTCCCTGACCAGGGCGTACTGGGCGTGGTTCGTGTCCTGGTACTCGTCGACCAGGACGTGCCGGAAGCGTCGGCGGTAGTGCTCGGCGACGTCCGGGAAGGCGCGCAGCAGGTTGACCGTCGTCATGATCAGGTCGTCGAAGTCGAGGGCGTTCGCCTCGCGCAGACGGGACTGGTAGAGCGCGTAGGCCTGGGCGAGGGTCTTCTCGAAGCCGTCGCCGGCCTGGGCGGCGAAGTCCTCCTCGTCGATCAGCTCGTTCTTCAGATTGCTGATCTTGGCGCTGAAGGACTTCGGCGGGAACCGCTTGGGGTCGAGGTCCAGGTCACGGCAGACCAGGGCCATCAGACGCTTGGAGTCGGCGGCGTCGTAGATCGAGAAGGAGGACGTGAAGCCCAGCTTCTTCGACTCCCGGCGCAGGATCCGTACGCACGCGCTGTGGAAGGTCATCACCCACATCGCGTTGGCGCGCGGGCCGACGAGCTGCTCGACGCGCTCCTTCATCTCGCCCGCGGCCTTGTTGGTGAAGGTGATCGCGAGGATCTGGCCCGGGTGGACGTTCCGCTCGCCGAGGAGGTGGGCGATGCGGTGGGTGAGCACGCGGGTCTTGCCGGAGCCGGCGCCGGCCACGATGAGCAGCGGGGTGCCGTGGTGGACGACGGCGGCGCGCTGGTTCTCGTTCAGCCCCTCCAGCAGTGCGGCCGGGTCCACCGCGGGGCGCGGGGCGCCGTCGCGGTAGTAGGCGTCCCGGTCCGGCGGCACGTCGAACTTCCCGGCGAACAGATCGTCCGGTACGGGCTCCGGTACGTGATCGTCCTCGGGCGGCGGCGGGGGTTCCTCCTCGTGGCCGCGAGGGGCCTGGAGGTTCGCCAGGAAGCTGTCATCAAAGAGGCTGCTCATCGCCCTCCGAGTCTAGGGCGCCCCACTGACACCCCGCCGCCGCCCCGAGAACATCGCCCGATTCCCGCGGGACCTCAGCAGAGGGTGATCCCCCGGTACCAGACCGCGACGGGGGTGCGAGCCGATACCGCGAAGCAGGCGAAAACTTCCGATCACCTCAAATGCCACAAACAAGGACTCAACCCCTTGACCAGGACGCGACTCGCGACGCCCTGACCAAAGGTCACGAAAATGTATCGGGCATATCGAACATCAACCTTCACAGGGGCCACACCAGTTGGCTACCGTTCCGGGCAGGCCGTACGACCCCCTCCGGCGAACGTCGCCGGGCCGCGCGGCCTCCGCCGAGTCCGACGCGCCGCCGAGCGCCCGGAGCCGGGGACCCACCGAACTTGGGGTGAATCGGCCCGCATCCCCGCCGGGGAAGGCCGTAGGGCAAACCTTCCTAACCACCCGCCCGAACCCGACAGCTAACTCGGTAGGCGGAACGTGGAAGGAGTCGCCTCCCTTGGCGTCGCACCGCAAGTCGCGTCCTTCGGGTACGCGCGTAGCAGGCATACGGACCCCTGCTCTCGCCACGGCCGCCCTCACCTCCGTGGCCCTGCTGTCCCAGTCGGCCAACGCCGCCCCGGCCGACGACAGACCGAGCCTCGAAGAGGTCGAGAAGAAGGTCGGCGACCTGTACCGGCAGGCCGAGTCGGCGACCGACAAGTACAACGCGGCCCAGGAGAAGACCGCCAAGCAGCGCAAGCAGGTCGACTCCCTCCTCGACGACGTCGCCCAGCGCACCCGGAAGCTCAACGAGGCACGGGAGGAGCTGGGTTCCTTCGCCGCGGCCCAGTACCGCACCGGCGCCTCCGCCCCCGACACGGCGACCTTCCTGCTCGCGGACTCCCCGCAGGACTACTTCGACCAGACCCAGTTGATGGGCCGGATGACCGATCGCCAGAAGGGCGCGGTCGACGACTACGTCACCGAGCAGTCCGCGACGATGGAGAAGCGCCGGGAGGCCACCCGGAGCCTGGAGACGCTCACCGAGTCGCAGGGCGACCTGAAGACCGCCAAGGCCACCGTCCAGAAGAAGCTCACCGACGCCCGCGCCCTGCTGTCGCAGCTGACCGCCGAGGAGAAGGCACGGCTCGCGGCGATCGAGAGGGAGAAGCAGCAGGAGGCCGCGCGCAAGGCGGCGGAACTGGCGCGGCAGCAGGCGGCGGAGCAGAAGGCCCAGGAGGAGGCCGCGGCCGGGCAGGAGACGAGCACCGGTTCGTCGAGCTCCTCGCCGGCCCCCGTCACGGACGCCTCGTACGCCGCGAAGGCCGAGAAGGCACTCACCTTCGCCCGCACCCAGATCGGCAAGCCGTACGTCTGGGGCGCCACCGGCCCCGACTCCTACGACTGCTCCAGCCTCACCCAGGCCGCCTGGAAGGCCGCCGGCGTCACCCTCCCCCGCACCACCTACGACCAGGTCGACGCCGGCACCACTGTCCCGCTCTCCGCCGCCCAGCCCGGTGACCTGGTCTTCTTCTACGACGACATCAGCCACGTGGGCCTCTACATCGGCAACGGCATGATGATCCACGCCCCGAAGCCGGGCGCGTACGTCCGCGAGGAGTCCATCTACTACGACGGAGAGTCGTCGATCTACCGGGTGGTACGGCCGGCCTGACACACGCCCCTTCTGTGGTGAGGGCGGGGCACACACGCGCGTGCCCCGCCTCCGGGCGCGTGGCGCTCCGATCGCGCTCACGGTGGCGTGCGTCGCGCGGCTGGGGCCGCCCTCGGACTTCGCCGTACGGCTTGCTGCGGGACCGTGCGGGGTGGACGGCGGAGGCCGGGACGTCCGGGGCGCTCACGGCCTCCGCCGCGACCCTCGACGTCACGTGGCTGGAGACGCTCGGCGAGGTGCTGCCGTGGGTCGCTGACGGACTGGTCGGTCGTCGCCGCGGGGGCGGAGCCGGCGGTCTACGCGGCCGGCCGGGCCGAGGTCACGTCCACAGCACCGCGATGAAGATGTTCGCGGTGGTCAGCAGGCCCACCAGCCCGAACAGGCCCTTCTCCACCTTCTCGTCGTCCCGCTTCACGTAGACGAGCCCGAGGATCACGACCAGCAGCGCCAGTTTCACGCCGATCTTGACGTTGTTGACGGGCTGGTCGTCGGCCTGGTTGAGGCCGACCAGGACCGCGCCGGTGATCAGCATCGTCAGCGCCCCGTGCAGCATGGCGGGCACGAACCGGGCGGTGCCCTGGCCCATCGCCTTCATCTGCGTGAGGAAGCCGCCGAGCAGCGAGGCGATGCCGATGATGTGCAGGGCGACGAGGAGATGGATGAGTACGTCCATGAGGCCGGAGCCTAATCAGGGGCGCGTACGCCACCCGACACCGCCCTCCCGGTCCGGCCGCCCGTGCGCCCCTCCCGACCCTTTCATGATCTTGCATATATGCGACCCATAGCACCCTATGGCCCCCTCCGGTCCGGATTCGGCACATCGGTCATCGCTCAGCGTGAAGTCGACGGCACAGAAGCCGGATCACGGTCACATACGGTCACCTGTTGGTCAGCTGGAAGAACTTCCGTACATCGCGTTACCGAGCCGTCACCGTCAGGTTTAGCGTCCTCCACCAGGTGACCGGCTCCCCACCGCCGCCCGGGCCAGGGGCGGCAGTCGGCCACCACCGCCGAGAAGGTCCGGCGGCGTCCCGCTCCCCCTGTGCGGGCCGCCGCCGGACGCGTAACCGCCCGCCCCGGGCGGCCGTACGTCCGCTCCGCTTGGCGTTCGTACGGACTGCGCACGCGGCGGTCGTACGAAAGGACGTGCAGTCCACGTGGCAGCGCACCGCAAGCCCCGGCAACGCCCGCTCGGCGGCGCCAAGGCCCGTACGGCGGCGACCATCGCCCTGGCGGGCGCGGCGACCGCGACCGGCTTCGACGGGATCGGACACGCCGAGCCTCAGCTCACGCCGGCGCAGGTCAAGGCGAAGGTGGACAAGCTCTACCAGGAGGCGGAGGTCGCCACCGAGCAGTACAACGGCGCGAGGGAGAAGGCGCAGGCGGCCGAGACGCGGCTCGGGACCCTGCGCGACGAGGCGGCGCGCAGGACGCAGCACCTCAACGCGGCCCGGGACGCGCTGGGTTCGATGGCCGCGGCCCAGTACCGCGACGGCGGCCTCGACCCCGCCCTGCAGCTCGCTCTCTCCGACGACCCCGACCGGTACCTGGACGGCGCCGAGTTCGCCGAACGGGCCGGCAACCGCCAGGCCTCGTCCGTCGCCCGGGTACGCGACCAGCTCCGGGAGATCGAGCAGTTGCGCGGCGCCGCGCACGTCGAGCTCTCCTCGCTGAAGACGCGCCAGGCGGAACTGAAACGGCACAAGAAGACGATCACCGGCAAGCTGAACACAGCGAGACAGCTGCTGTCCCAGCTGCCCGCCGAGGAGCGCGCGCGGCTCGGCCAAGGCGAAGCGGTCCGCGCCTCACGGGCGTCGGCGGAAGCCCGTGACGGCCTCGCGGCGCCCGGCTCCGCGACCTCCCAGGCCCCCGACTCCCGTGCCGCCGACGCCGTCTCCTACGCCTACACCAAACTCGGCAGCCCCTACGTCTGGGGCGCGACCGGCCCCGACGCCTTCGACTGCTCGGGCCTCATCCAGGCCGCGTACCGCTCCGCGGGCATCTCCCTCCCCCGCACCACCTACGCCCAGATCGACGCCGGCCAACGCGTCTCCCGCTCCGAACTGCTCCCCGGCGACCTGGTCTTCTTCTACTCGGCCATCAGTCACGTCGGCATCTACGTCGGCAACGGCCAGATGGTCCACGCCCCCAACCCGTCGGCCCCGGTGCGCGTGGCACCGATCAGCGAGATGCCGTTCGCGGGGGCGACTCGGGTGGTGTGAGGGGGCCTCGATCGAAAGCCCTCTCCAACTCGCCGTCGCCGCCTGTACCTTGTTCTGCACCGCGTGAGGAGCGAGGTACGTAGGGTGAGGGTCTATCTGTCGTCGACGGTGGCCGACCTGGAGGGATGCAGGGCAGCGGTGCTGACCGCACTGCGTCGGCTCCGGTTGGACGTCATCGCCATGGAGGACTACGCCGCCTTCGACGAGCGCCCGGTGGAGCGATGCCTGGCCGACGTGGAGGGGTGTGACCTGTACATCGGGCTCTTCGCCTTCCGCTACGGTTTCGTGCCCGAGCCCGGTCCGCTGAACCCGGACGGACGGTCGATCACCGAGCTGGAGTACCGCAAGGCCGGGGCGGCGGGACGCACGCGGCTGATCTTTCTGGTCAAGGACGGCACGCCGTGGCCGACCGACCACATCGACGCCCTGACCGAAGCCGGTGAGAACCCCGGCGACAGGATCAAGGGCCTGCGTACGGATCTGATGAAGGAGCACGGCGTCGGCTGGTTCGGCAACCCCGACCAGCTCGCGGCGGTGGTGGTGGGGGCCGTCGCGCCCCACCTGCAGCTTCCCGTGGGCGGTGCCGACTCTCCCCGGCCCGTCGCGGAGCCGCCGCATCCCCGGCGGCTGACCCACGACCTGCATCTGCTGCACGCCCTCAAGGACCGGCCCGTGGCCGACAAGTTGGTCTCCGCCGTCCGAGGCTCGTGGGACGTCACGACCTCCACCACGCACCTGCTGGCGTCCACCACCGAGGAGATCCTGGCACTGGACCGAGCGGTGACTTCGGCGCGTGCGGTAGGCCTCCTGCTGTCCCCGTCAGTGATCACGATGCTCGACGAGGACCCTGAACGCTCCCGCAGGATCCTGGACCTGGCCCGGGCCCGCACCGCGGCCCCGCTGCTCGGCATCACCGCACCCGGCACCGACCCCGGCGTGGCGTCCGACGGGGCTCGTTGGGGCATCACCGAGGCCCTGGGCGAGTCACCGACACAGCCACTCCACAACCAGCTCCACGCGGCCTTGTCGAGGTTCGTCGGGCTGCTCCGCCCCGACCAGGAGATCGGCCTGCCCGTCGTGGTGGTGGCCATGACCGGGCCGGAAGCGGACGGTCTGCTGCGCACCGCGTCCGGGCCGGTGGCGGACATCGTCCGCGGCTTCGGTCTGCCCCCGGAATCGGTCCTCGCCCGGTACGGCGCCTCCCGGGCGGACTGGAGACCGTTCGGCGAGAAGAGACGGACCATCACCCAGGTTCTGGAGAGCGCGGTGGCAGGGGTCAACGATCCCGACCTGTTCCTCCGCGGCAGGCAGATCAGGCTGCAGCCCTACCTTTTCGACGATCTGCTCTCGTACGACCCGGCCCACTCCCTCGTCTACCGGGACATCGCCCGCAACGGCTGCCTCGTCGTGGCCGACGAGCTCTCCCTCCTCCATCCGGAGTTGGAGTCCGCCTTCCTCTCGTCCCCGCTCTACCGAGGCGCCCAGGTCTCCCTGATCACCCTTTCTCCCGGCGACCCGGCTGCCGGCACCCCGCACGAACTCATCCGGCGCGAACTGGCCAGTCGGCTCAGCCACACCGACCACCGCTTCGGCGGCGAACTCGATCCCCTCTGTGAGATGAACGTGGCCAGCGGACGCCACCTCGACCGGTGGCTGCGCGCCAGCCTGCCGCAGACCCTGGACGCCTACCGCAACGCCCGGCCCAGCCCTGACAAGGCCCGGCTCCTGGAGGCCGAGCTGGGCACCCGTCCCAATGTGTCGATGGCCCGGCTCGTCACCGAAGGCGGAGCGACGTGATCGTCACCTTCTACTCGTACAAGGGCGGCGTCGGCCGGTCCATGGCGCTCGCCAACATCGCCGACCAGCTGGCCCGCAGCGGCATGCGCGTGCTGATGGTCGACTTCGACCTGGAGGCGCCCGGCCTGGAGCACTTCTTCCCCATCAGCCACGAGCGCGTACGCGGCCGGGAGGGACTGCTCGACCTGCTGCTCGCCTTCAAGTACGCGATGTCCGTCGCCTCCGCGGAAACGTCCGAGGGCGAGGACGCCTTCCGCGACCTCGACCGCTACGTCTCGACCGTGTACCCGCGGCGCTCGGACGGCGGCTGCCTCGACCTGCTCCCGGCGGGACTGCGTCTGACGGACGAGCAGATCAGTCGATACGGCGCCGAGTTGCGTCGCTTCGACTGGCATGACTTCTACTTCGTCTGGTCGGGCGAGCTGTTCTTCGAGTGGTTCCGCCGCACCTGCGCCGAGCGGTACGACGTCGTCCTCGTCGACAGCCGCACCGGCGTGACCGAGTTGGGCGGCGTCTGCGCCTACCAGCTGGCCGACACCGTCGTCGCCCTGTGCGCGCCCAACCTCCAGAACATCGAGGGCACGGCGTGGATGGTCCGCCACTTCCTCTCCCCTCAGGTCCGCGCCGTACGCCGCGACCGACCTTTGGAGGTTCTGGTCGTCCCCGCCCGCGTCGACCAGCACGACCCCGACCTCCTCGCCGGCTTCGCCGACCGCTTCCGCCGCAGCTTCGACCCGTTCACCCCGGCCGCCCTGAAGCAGGCGGGCCTCCCCTTCTGGGACCTCCAGGTCCCCTACGCGCCCGCCTACGCCTTCGACGAACAGGTCATCACCGACCCGGGCCGCGCGGAGGAGCGGCGGAGTCTGGCGAACGCGTACGCCAGCCTGCGTGGGGCGATCACCCTGCTGGCCCCCGACGACAACCCACTCGCGTCGCTGCGGCCCGCATCCGCACCCAGCCGCCCGGGCGGGGGCGCGACGGAGCCGGTCGAGACGCGTTACGACCCCACCTCGCACTTCGCGTCGGCGGATGTCTTCCTGTCGTACCGTGCCGCCGACATGGAGACGGCGGATCAGATCCGAGAACTGCTGACCGGACGGGGCAATCTTCAAGTCGCCGAGCCACTGACGGGCCAGCTGTGGGATGAGATCCCCCGGGCGAAGGTCAACCTGGTCCTCGTCGGCCCACCGGGAGAGCTGGGCGCGTACCAGCGGCACGAACTCCACACCCTGTCGGCGAGGGAGGACGCGCGCCTGATGCCGGTGCTGTTGCCCGGGGTCAAGCGGCTGCCGGGAGCGTTGCGGGAGTTCCCGTACATCGACTTCCGAGGAGGCCTGGACATGGACGGGCTGCTGCAGACCGTCCAGGCGGGACTGAGGTCACCGGTACCGGCCGACCAGGGGCCCGACACCCTTCCGAGGAGTCCGTACCCCGGGCTCGCGCCCTTCTCTGAGGCTGACGCCGGCTTGTTCTTCGGACGGGAGGAACTGGTCAGCGCTGTCCTGCACTCCTTGGGCCAGGACCAGATGTGTACGATCCTCGGCGGCCCGGGCAGCGGTAAGACGAGCCTCGTGAACGCGGGAGTGCTGCCGGCGTTGCGCGCGGGCCTCCTTCCGGGCAGCGACCTGTGGCCGATCGTCAGGGTTCACCAGCACGGCGGCGCGGAGGGATTGCTGGAGGCGCTGCGTTCTCTGGTGAGCCGTCGGCAGGACAGCGGGTCGGACCTGGGGCCGGAAGACCTGACCCGAGCGCTCGGCGCCCAGTTCGACCGCGTGGTGGTGGTACTCGACCAGTTCGAGGAGCTGTTCACCAGCGCCGATGCCGACCGGCGCGCGCAGGTCATCGGGCTGCTGCGAAGACTGACCGACGCTCCTGATCCGGTGCTCCTCCCCCTCACCGCCCTGCGCAGCGACTTCCTCGTCCAGGCCCACGAACACGCGTCTTTCCTCGTGGGACGCACCGTGATCGTCCCGCCCATGTCACGCGAAGAACTGCGACAAGCCGTGCTGATGCCGGCCCGGGCCACTGGACTGCAGCTGGAGCCCGGGCTTGTCGAACGTCTCATGCAGGACATGGGCGACGAGCCACGCTCCCTGGCGCTCCTGCAGTCCGTCCTTCTCTCGATGTGGCAACGGCGGGTGGACGGCTACCTCACCCATCGGTCGTACGAGGGGTCCGGCGGAGTGCAGGGCGGCCTGGCCCACGCCGCGGAGACGCTGTTCTCCTCCCTCTCACCGGATGACCGGAGCCGGGCTCGTGAACTCCTGCTGAGTCTCGTCGCGTTCGCTCCCAACGGTCCGCCCGTGGGACGAACAGTGCTCGCAAGTACCGTCACGGCGATGGGAGCCGCCGAGGTCTGTGAGCTGATGCTTCGCCACCGGCTGCTAGTCACCACGGACGATGCTCAGAACGAAGCCCGCGTACGGCTCTCCCACCAGGCGGTCATGGGCGCGTGGCCAAGGTTCCGGGACTGGATCGAGGAGGCCAGGTCCGAGCTCGAACTGCGTCAGAAACTGATCGCGGCCGCCGAGGACTGGGCCCGCTCCGGGCGCGATCGAAAGGGACTGCTCGGTGAGGAGAGCGTGACCTTCATCCGTACCACGGCAGACCTGCGGAAGCTCAGTCCACTCGAGATGGCCTATGTGGAGGAGTCGCGGGCTGACGCCGAGAAGGCCCGCAGACTACGGCTCCTGAGCGGCGGCGGCCTGATGGTCGTCCTGTTGGCAGCCTTGGCCCTAGTGGTCTGGCTCGAAGCATCGGTACTCCTCACTGTGACCACGGTCATCAGCACCCTTGCCTTCCCCATCCAGTCCGCGTATCTGACGCTCCGACGTGAACGCCGTTCACTCACGCTGTGATCCGGGCCGGCCCTGGGGATGGGCAAGACGGTCTGGTTCGAACTCTCGGCACAGCCGCCGGCTAGACGAGCCTCCGCGCGGTCGCCCAGCGGGTCAGCTCATGCCGGTTCGAGAGCTGCAACTTCCGCAGCACCGCCGAGACATGCGACTCCACCGTCTTCACCGAGATGAAGAGCTGCTTGGCGATCTCCTTGTAGGCGTAGCCCCGGGCGATCAGTCGCAGGACCTCACGCTCGCGCTGGGTGAGGCGGTCGAGGTCCTCGTCGACCGGTGGCGCGTCCGTGGAGGCGAACGCGTCCAGTACGAAACCGGCGAGCCTCGGGGAGAAGACGGCGTCGCCCTCCTGGACCCGGAAGATGGAGTTGATCAGGTCCGTGCCGGTGATCGTCTTGGTGACGTAGCCGCGCGCGCCGCCGCGGATCACGCCGATGACGTCCTCCGCCGCGTCCGAGACGGACAGGGCGAGGAAGCGCACGGGTTGCTCGGCGTCGGACATCAACGGGGCGCAGCGCCGCAGGACTTCGACGCCGCCGCCACCCGGGAGGTGGACGTCGAGGAGGACGACCTCGGGGCGGGTCGCGGTGATGACCGTGACCGCCTGGTCGACGTCCGCGGCCTCACCGACGACCTCGACGCCGGTCTGCTCGGTCTGGCCGATCTCGGCCTGGACTCCCGTACGGAACATGCGGTGATCGTCGACGAGGACCACGCGCACGTGGCGCGCACCCGCGCCGCCGCCCGCCGCGTCGGTCCCCTCGGTCGGGTCGCTCATCACGTCTTCTCCGCCCTCTCCATCTCCAGTTCGACCTCCGTGCCGCCGTCGGGCACCGCGCGCAGCCGCGCCGTGCCCCCGTTGCGCTCCATGCGGCCGATGATCGATTCTCTGACGCCCATGCGGTCGGCGGGTATCGAGTCGAGGTCGAAGCCGGGGCCGCGGTCACGGACGGACACGAAGACCGTCTTTCCCTCGACCTCGGCGAAGACCTGGACGGCGCCGCCCTCGCCACCGTACTTGGCGGCGTTCACCATCGCCTCGCGTGCGGCCTGCATCTGTGCCGCGATTCTCTCGTCGAGGGGGCAGTCGCCGACGACGACCACCTCGATGGGAACGCCGTGCTTGTCCTCGATCTCCGCGGCGTTGCGCCGCACCGCGTCGGCGAGGGTGGTGGGCTCGTCGGCCTCCTCCTTGCCGGTGCCCTCGGGCTTGTAGAGCCAGGTGCGCAGGTCCCGCTCCTGCGCGCGGGCGAGTCGGCGCACCTCGCCGGCGTTCTCCGCGTTGCGCTGGATCAGGGTCAGGGTGTGCAGCACCGAGTCGTGGACATGGGCGGCGACCTCGGCGCGCTCCTGGGCACGGATGCGCATCAGGCGTTCCTCGGAGAGGTCCTGGGTCATGCGGACCAGGTAGGGACCGGCCAGCAGGGTTATGCCGACCAGGACCGCGAGGGCCGCCTGCAGGACCGAGCCGAGGTGGGCGGCGGAGCCCTGCAGCACGAAGACACCGGAGACACCGGCGGTGACCAGCAGGACGCCGACCACGGCACGCAGCAGGCTGAGCGTGCGCCGGCGGCGGCCGGCCTCGACCCAGCGGGCCCGGCGGGCGTTGTCCGCCTGGCGCCAGACGAGGGCGACACCCGCGCCGACGAGGACGACGGGCCAGAGGTAGGCCTTGGCGCCGTTTCCGAGGTTCACGTTGCCGACGAAGACCATCGCCACGACGACCATGAGGAGCAGGGCGACTATCTGCCCCTTGTCGGGCCGGCGGGTGACGAGTCTGCGGCGGCCGTCCGGCGAGGTCTCGGTGGTGACGAGGGACGGGGGTTTCTGACCGCCGACGCCACCGATGCCGAGCGGGACGAAGAACCAGAACGCGGCATACAGCAGGGCGCCGAGGCCGTCCGCCATGAACAGACCGACGAAGACGAGCCGCACCCAGATCACGGGCAGGCCGAGATGCCCGGCGAGCCCCCGCGCCACGCCCCCGAGCCAGCGTCCGTCGCTGCTGCGGTAGAGCTTGCGCGGCGGCCGCGGTTCGACAAGTGGCGCTGCTGCGGCTTCCGGCATGCCAACGATGGTCACACGGCGGCAGGGCCGGGGCATCAGGGTTGTCCCCCGAGACTCCCCTGATCTTCGACGCCCGCGGCCGTCGAACGCTTCCCCGGCGTCGGCTCAGGGCAGATATCAGGGTCCGGCCAGGGTCGTTCCGACTCCCGCGGCGGCGGCTCGCCCGTCACCATGGAGCCATGACCGATCACGAGCACGCCGCGACGGGTCCGGGACCCGGCTCCGGCCCACGCCCCCTGCCGGGCGCCGGGCCGCAGGATGCCGCGCCCGCCGCGGATGCCCCGGCCGCCGCGGGTGCGGAGCCGCACGCGGACGGCCCTGCCGCCGCGGGCGAGGCCTCGCGCGCGTACGTACGTGCGGGCGCGCAGGAAGAAGGAAGGACAGCCGGCAAGGCCACGACGGACACCGACACCGCGACGACGGGCACCGCCACCGCCACCCCGCAGTCCGACACGGGCGAGCTGCCCCACGGGTTCCGCCGCGACCGCCCGCACCAGATGCTCGCCGGGGTCTGCGCCGGGCTGGGGCGGCAGTGCGACATGGACCCGGTGATCTTCCGCATCACCCTCGCGGTGCTGTCCGCGACCGGCGGCATCGGCCTGATCTTCTACGGCTTCGCATGGCTCTTCGTCCCGTACGAGGACGAGGACGAGAACGAGGTGCGCAAGCTGCTGACCGGCCGCGTCGACGGCCAGGCCCTGGCGGCGGTACTGTTCGCGCTGGTCGGCTGCGGGGTGTTCCTGACGCTGCTGAACAACGGCGGGGTGCTGACCTTCGCCGTGGTCCTCTCCCTGCTCCTCGCGGGTGCCGGGTACTGGTCGCGGCATCGCGGCGCCCCCGACACCGACCCGTTGGCCGCCCAGGCGGTGTCCGACGCCCCGCCGGAGGCGCAGGCACCGCCGGTGCCCGCCGCCTACCCGTCCTGGTGGCGCGATCCCATCGTCAAGGACGGCACCCATGTGGGGGGCACGGGCTATCTGTGGGGCCCCGAGGACTCCCGGGACCGGGACGTCGCGGCCGCCGTCAACATCGGCCTGGGCGCCTCCTGGCGCCGCCGCGAGGACATACGCACCCCGTACGTCCGGCCGCCCAAGCCGCGCGGGCCCCGCGGGATCGGCGGCTGGGTGTTCTGGCTCGCCCTGCTCGCGGGCGGCCTCGGCACCCGTTTGACGTGGGACGACCACACCCTGGGCACCAGCCTGCAGGCCGGCCTGGCCTGTGCGCTCGCGGTCCTCGGCATGGGGATCGCGGTCAGCGCGTTCCTGGGGCGCACGGGAGCGGGATCGATCTTCCTGGCGATCGTCACAGCCGGTCTGCTCGCCGCCTCGGCGGCCCTGCCGAAGGACATCACCACGCACTGGGAACGCACGGACTGGCGCCCCGCCACAGCGGGTGAGGTACGGCGGGAGTACGAGCTCGGCACCGGCGTGGGCACCCTGGACCTGAGCCGGCTGGACCTGGCGAAGAAGCAGACGGTGACCACGCGGGCCGATGTGGGGATGGGACGGCTGCTGATCATCGTGCCCGCCGACGTGACCGTGGAGCTGAGCATCGACGTGGGCGTGGGCGACATCCAGTTGCCGGGCGACGACAAGAAGGACGTGGACGTGGCACCGGGCAAGCACAAGGAGGTGACCCTGGCACCGACGGCCGGCGGCAAGGGCACCGGCACCCTGGACCTCGATCTCGGCGTCGGCATCGGACAGGCGGAGGTGCGCCGTGCTGCGTCATGAGTTCCAGCCGGGGAGGCTGGTCGCCGGGTTCTTCCTGATCCTCGCGGGCGTCGTCTACGCGGGCGACGCGGGCGGACTCTGGGAGACCCCGTGGTTCGTGGTCATCCCCGTCGTCACGGGCGGCCTCTGCGTGGCGGGCGCGGTCGGCGTCCTGGCACAGGCCGTCCGCGGTCGCCGCGGAGCGGGCCGTACGAACCCCGCCGGGGCGCAACCACGGGAACCGAGCTGACGAGACCGCCCGCCCCCGGCCGACGCGCGCCCCACGCTCAGTACCCGTAGCCGCCGTAATCCCCCGCTCGCCGTCGGCGTCGCCGGCCCCGCAGGGCCGCGTCGAGGGAGAGGAGGGGGGCGCCGGCCAGGATCAGGGGGATCCAGGCCATGAGGTAGACGAGGTCGTTGCCGTAGTAGTAGGGGTCGGCGGCCCAGCTCACGGTCAGCCACAGACTGAGGGAGATCAACGCGCCGCCGAGCGCGGCCAGGCGGGCGAGGAGGCCGATGAGGGTGCCGATCCCTACGGCGAGTTCACCGAAGGCGATGGCGTAACCGAAGCCGACGGGGTTCTTCAGGGACAGGTCGACCAGGGCGGGGATCGCGGAGGAGTCGCGCACGGTGCGCATCAGGTCCCCGACCGATCCGGAGCCGGAGTCCTTCAGGAAGGCGCTGTCGGTGAGCTTGTCCAGGCCGGCGTAGACGAAGGTGACGCCGAGGAAGATGCGGAGCGGGAGCAGGGCGTAGCGGGTGGCGTTGTCCCGCCAGCCCGTGCCGCCGTCGGGATAGGAGGAGTGGGTGTCCGTACGCATGCCGTGAGTCATAGCTGCTAGCCGCCTCTCGCCCGCTGTGCCGTGACCCCTCGGACTGACGATACGTACGACAGGGAAAACCCGCTCAATCCTGTCCGGACCGGTTTCTGCGACTTGAGGGGTTTCGGCCACGCTCCCGATCAGTCCGTCACGTCGATCGTGTACCGGTTCGTCTCGACGCCGGCGGCCGTCACCACCTGTACCTCCACCCGGCCCGGCTCCACGTCGGCGGGCACGGGCACGGTCAGGACGGCGTCCGTGGGGTTGCTGAAGCCGCCGGCCACCGGGACCAGGGGGACGTGGACGTTGACCGGGCCGATGCGCACGACCATCCGGGACAGCCGGTCGGCGTCCTGCGCGCCGGGCGGCACGAAGGCGGCGCCCCGGATCTCGATGTCGTCACCGGTGCGGATCGGCCCGTCCAGGTCGCCGGCCTCACGGGCACGTACGACGGAGAGGATGACCGGCCGGCCGCCCTCGGCGTACTTGCCGGCGAGGTAGGTCGCGGCGGACACGAGGACCACCACCGCGAGGCCCCACGGCAGGTCCGGCAGCTGGTCGGGGCGGCGGGCGAGGCGTACGGCGGCGAACAGGAGGGCGACCGTGCTGATGACGACGTACTGGATGTCGGCGAAGGTTCCGCGGCCCGCGTCGTCGGTCAGCAGGTCGGCGGCCCTCGGCCGGTACGCCCGGACCTTCTGCAGTCGCTGCCCGAGCACCCGCAGCCCGACCACGCGCCGTACCAGGACGGCGATCCCGCACACCACGGCGAGGACCGTCACCACACCCGCGCCGCGGGTGAGTTCGAGGCCGGCGATCAGCGCGTCACGCTCGGCGTGCTCGGAGGCGGCGGCGAGCCGGCCCACCAGCACCAGGACGGCGTACGCGACGAACAGCACCCAGCCGACCGCGACCGCCCGGGACGTGGAGAGGCGGTTGTCCTCGCCGATCACCGGCGCGAGCGCGCCGCCGCGCGCCCGGTGGAACCAGGAGGCGGCCGTGAGGGCCCCGGCCACCAGCAGGGCGGCCAGCAGGCCGGCGGTGCGGGCCGAGGTCCAGCCCGCGCCGATCGCCGTGAGCGCCTGTACGAGCAGCAGCAGGACGACCAGCGCCCACACGACACCCGCCGTGCGGCTCCACAGGCGCGCCAGCCAGGCCTCGCCCTCGGCGCGGCCGCGTTCGGCGACGAGTTCCGCGGACTGGGTCAGTTCCTCCGAGACCCACTGGCGGGAGGCGGAGGCCGAGTGGGCCACCGCCGCCGGAAGTCCCTGGCCGGCCGCGTACTCGTCCCGCTTGAGCAGGAACTCCGCGACCGCCCTGCGGTGTCCCGCACGCGCCCCGTGCGGGCAGTCCCCGCAGGTGCAGCCACCTCCGTGCGCGCTCCCGTACGCGCCCGAGTCCGCGCTCTGTCTCGCCTCCTGCACCGCCACGCCCGACGCCCGCCTTTCCCCGCCCGTTTTTGGGCCCCGCAACTCCCGTGTGATGACAGCGAATTGTGCCCTACGGAACACGGTCCGTGCGGGGCAGGTCCGGTCAGGGCGGGGGGAAGGGCGGGGCGCCGTGTTGACCCGGCTGCGAGAATTTCCCCATGGCCGAGATCATCCAGCGCGACGGGACCTGGGCCTTCGACGGGAGCACGGTCAGGATCACTCCGGGACTCCATCGCTCCGTGCCGCTGTTCCGGCAGACGTACGGCGAGGTCGTCGTGCCCCTGGAGGCCATTTCGGGCATCGCCTTCGAGCCCGAACGCAAGCGGGGCCGGCTGCGCATGCGGCTGCGCGAGGGCGCCGACCCGCTGCTGCACGCGACCGGGGGCCGGCTGCCCGACCCGGCCGATCCGTACCGGCTGCTGGTGGAGGTCGACCGGGCGGGGGTCGCGGAGTACGTGGCCGAGGAGATCCGCCGCTGTCTGCTGCTGGACCAGGTCCCCGCGGAACCGACCAAGGCCTACCTGCTGCCCGGCCCGCCGGTGCCGGTCTCGGTCCGTTCCTCCGACGGCACGGTCTCCTTCGACGGCTCCCGGGTCCGGATCGACTGGGCCGACACCTCGGACCGGGTCAAGCGGGCGACCGGGCCGCGCATCATCGACCTCGGTGATCTGGTGCAGGTCGAGTGGCTGCCCAACTCCGGCTACGAGGACGGCTTCCTGCGCTTCGTGACCCGCGAGACGACGCTGTCCAAGCTGCCGCCCGAGAAGGACCCGTACGCCCTGGACCTGTGGGGCAGCGCCCGCCGCGATCTGCTCACGGCGCTCGTCGCCACCGCGGTCACGGCCCGGCTGCCGCACCCCTCCACCCGCACCGGCACGGAGGGCGGCGGGCGCAGTGCCCTCCGCCCGCCGACGGCGCCGGTACCGCCGCAGGCCGACCACCACGACGTACTCCTGCGGCGGCTCAGGGAGTTGGGCGACCTGCACCGGGACGGGGTGCTCACGGACGAGGAGTTCACGATGACGAAGGCAGCCGTCCTCCGGGACTTCTAGGCCCTTGGCCGGACCCTCAGCCGAGCAGGTCCGGCTCGCTCCGGCTGACGTCCTGCCACATCGGCTGGTAGTTGATCCAGGCCACCAGGTCGCCGCCCAGCTGCTCACGCGTGGCCACCGCCGCCTTGTGGTCGATCAGCAGGGGCCGCCCGGCCGCCTTCGCGGTGAGCTGGACCTGGCAGGACCGCTCCAGGGAGACGAACCACCAGGCCGCCGCGTCCACCGAGTCGCCGACCGTCAGCAGCCCGTGGTTGCGCAGCACGAGCGCCTTGCGGGTACCGAGGGCGGTGGCGATGCGGCGGCCCTCGTCGGCGTCGACGGCGACGCCGGTGTAGGCGTCGTACAGGGCGTGGTCCTCGTAGAAGGCGCAGCTCTCCTGGGTGATGGGGTCCAGGAAGTCGCCCAGCGCGGAGAGGGCGCGGCCGTGCACCGAGTGACAGTGGGCGACCGCGACGACGTCGGGGCGGGCGGCGTGCACCTGGGAGTGCACGGTGAAGGCCGCCTGGTTGACGTGGTAGCCGCCCTCGATGACCTGGCCGTCGGAGTTGGCGAGGACCAGGTCGCTCACGGTGACGTGTTTGAAGGGCATCCCGAACGGATTGACCCAGAAGCAGTCGCTGTACTCCGGGTCGCGGGCGGTGATGTGCCCCGAGACACCGTCCTCGAAGCCGAGCCGCCCGAAGATCCGCAGGGCGCCCGCGAGCCGTTCCTTGCGGTGCCGGCGTTCCTCGTCGACCGAGTCGTGCATCGGCGGCATGGCGAACCGGAGCCGGTCGGTGGGGAGCGGCTGGGGTGGAGTGGGCCCGGCTTCGGGCGTCCCGTGCATCTGTCCTCCAGCACTGGGTTGCTTACGTGGCGGAAGTTACCGTCGGTCAGGGCAGGAGAACAGCGCTGATTTGTAAAGATGAGGCGTACGAGCATTACCGGACAGAAGATGTCGGGTATCGGCGCGAGACTGGCGGGTATGAACTGGGCAGCCTTCTCCTCCGCGGAACCCGACCTGGCCGAGACCGTCGAAGCCCGTTTCGGCGCCTTCACCCATCATGTCCTCGCGACCTTGCGCAAGGACGGCTCGCCGCGCACCAGCGGCCTGGAGGTGCGTTTTTGGGCCGGTGAGCTGTGGCTGGGCATGATGCCGTCACTCAAGGCTCGCGACCTGCTCCGGGACCCGCGTTTCACACTCCAGGCCAATCCGGGGGACGGCACCGGGATGGGCGGCGGTGACGTCCGGATCAGCGGGCGCGCGATCGAGGTGGACGATCCCGAGACCATGGCCGGGTACGCCGAGGAGGTGGAACCGCCGGAGCAGTTCCACCTCTTCCGCACCGAGCTGACGGAGGTCGTGCGGACCCACGTCGAGGACGACACGTACCTGGTCGTCCAGGTCTGGAAGCCCGGAGAGCCGGTGCGGACCCTCAAGCGGACGTGATCCCCGAGGGGGTCACTCCCACTCGATGGTGCCCGGCGGCTTGCTCGTCACGTCCAGGACGACCCGGTTGACGTCCGCGACCTCGTTGGTGATCCGCGTCGAGATCTTCGCGAGGACGTCGTACGGCAGCCGCGACCAGTCGGCCGTCATGGCGTCCTCGGACGACACGGGCCGCAGCACGATCGGGTGGCCGTAGGTGCGGCCGTCACCCTGGACGCCGACGCTGCGCACGTCCGCGAGCAGGACCACCGGGCACTGCCAGATGTCCCGGTCGAGACCGGCCGCGGTGAGCTCCTCACGGGCGATGGCGTCGGCGTCACGGAGCAGGTCGAGCCGCTCCCTGGTGACCTCGCCGACGATACGGATGCCCAGGCCGGGACCCGGGAACGGCTGGCGCTGGACGATCTCCTCCGGCAGGCCGAGCTCCTGGCCGACCATCCGGACCTCGTCCTTGAACAGCTTGCGCAGGGGCTCGATCAGCTGGAACTCGAGGTCCTCGGGCAGGCCGCCCACGTTGTGGTGGGACTTGATGTTGGCGGTGCCGGTACCGCCACCGGACTCGACCACGTCGGGGTACAGGGTGCCCTGGACCAGGAACTCCACCGCCGGCCCCTCGTCCGCGATGATCTCCGCCTGCGCCTGCTCGAAGACGCGGATGAACTCCCGGCCGATGATCTTCCGCTTCTCCTCGGGGTCGCTGACCCCCTTGAGCGCGTTGAGGAACCGCTCCTGGGCGTCCACGACCTTCAGCTGTACGCCGGTCGCCGCGACGAAGTCCTTCTCGACCTGCTCGGTCTCGCCCTTGCGCATCAGGCCGTGGTCGACGTACACGCAGGTCAGCTGGGAGCCGATGGCCTTCTGGACGAGGGCGGCGGCGACGGCGGAGTCCACGCCGCCGGACAGACCGCAGATGGCGCGCCGGTCGCCGACCTGCTCGCGGATGGCCGCGACCTGCTCGTCGATGACGTTGCCGGTCGTCCACGAGGGGGTGAGGCCCGCGCCGCGGTAGAGGAAGTGCTCCAGGACCTGCTGGCCGTGCGTGGAGTGCATGACCTCGGGGTGGTACTGGACGCCGTAGAGCTTCTTCTCGTCGTTCTCGAAGGCGGCGACCGGGACGACGTCCGTGGAGGCCGTGACGGAGAAGCCCTCGGGGGCGGCGGAGCAGGCGTCGCCGTGCGACATCCACACGGACTGCTCGTCCGGGGTGCCCTCGAACAGGGTGGAGCCGGACTTCGAGACGTGCAGCGGCGTACGGCCGTACTCGCGGGCGCCGGTGTTGTCGACGGTGCCGCCGAGGGTCTGCGCCATCAGCTGGAAGCCGTAGCACATGCCGAAGACGGGGACGCCGGCCTCGAAGAGCTCGCGGTCGAGGCGGGGGGCCTGCTCGGCGTACACCGAGGAGGGGCCGCCGGAGAGGATGATCGCCGCCGGGTTCTTGGCGAGCATCTCGGCGACCGGCGTGGTGCTCGGCACGATCTCGCTGTAGACCCGGGCCTCACGGACGCGGCGGGCGATGAGCTGGGCGTACTGTGCGCCGAAGTCGACGACCAGGACGGTGTCGGGGGCGGCGTTTGTCGCTGATGACACGGGGTGCCTTCCGGCGGTGGGGCGGGGGTCTGTGAGACCGATTCTAACGGGGTGGCCGCGGGTGGCGTCCCCGTCTGCCGAGGGCTCCGCCCGAACCCCGGCCCAGGCCCGTGGCATACTGCCGTCATGCTCACGCACCCGACCTTCCTCTTTACCTATGGCAACCGGCCCACCGGCTGCCATGGTCGTGCTGCTTGAGCCACTGACAAGCGACTTCCCAGGCGCCCCGGGCCGACAAGGTCCGGGGCGCCTGGTGTTTTCCGGATCTGAATCTCGCTCCGGGGTGCTGCCTACCGAACCGTTGAGGAGCCCCCATGACCGCCATCGACCTGACCGGCGCCCGTACCCCCGAGGCCGCCGACGTGATCACCGGAGCCCGTGAGCGCATCGACGCGCTCGACGACCGGATCATCGGGCTGATCCAGGAACGGATGGCCGTGTCCGCGGTGATCCAGGAGGCCCGGATCACCTCCGGCGGCCGCCGCGTGAACCTCTCGCGCGAGATGGACGTCCTCCACCACTACAGCGAGGCGCTGGGCAGGCCCGGTACGTCCGTCGCGATGACGTTGCTCGAGCTGTGCCGGGGTCGCATCTGAGCGTCGTATCCGAGAGTCGTCCCTGAGGGGCGCCCCTGACGGTCGTATCTGAGTTCGGGCCCGCTCTCACCCGTACGGCGCGTGACCGTGACGTGAGGCGCTTCGTTGGTGGTGGTGTCCGTGCCAGCCAGGGGCGGGCCCGAAAGAACCACGCGTGGCTCGCTGGAGCGATGAGACGTACGGATCGTGCCGTGTGTCGTGGGACCTCGCTCCAGACAAGTGACCGGACGGCAGGGGACAGCAGCCCGGTCACCCAAGAGAACGGCCGGCTCCGGGGACGCCCGGAGCCGTCCGGCGGGACGTCCAGGCCAGGTGTCCGAATTCCAAAATGTCCCAGTCAAAATACCCAAGTCCGGGTCAAACGGTTGCGGTGGCCGCGTCCATCGAGCACGATGCCTAGACAGCCCCCAAGTCCCGCCGTAGACAACTGCATTGATGTGCACCGCCGTACTGCCAAAGGTCGAGACCATCCGCGCGCCCCGAACGCGCCGGGGCGCCGACCGGAGCGGGAAGGCGAGCGGCCACCCGAAGACCAGCGGCGCAACCCCCCGGCGCCGCTCCCAGGCACCGACGCTGCCCTGACGTCGGTGCTGACGAAAGAAGGGCCCCGCGGCTTCGGCCTGCGGGGCCCTTCGCATGCGGTCTGTCCGGCGCGTCAGGTGCGCGACACCGTCCCACACGTCCCCGCGCCGTCGGCGCCGATGTCACGGCTACGGTCGTACGGGTCCGTCATGGGGCCGGTGGCCGCGTCCGTGGGCGTGGTCGACGGGAACTGCGGGTGCAGGAAACCGTCGTGGACGTCGCAGGCCGTGTTGCCGACGTCCCGGGCGTACTGCACCACGTTCAGGCGGTCGGGAGTGGTCACGTAGCGGGCGGGGTCGAGGAGCTCGACGTCGATGGCGCGGCGCACGATGGTGCGGGTGACCTCGGTCGAACCGTCGGTGCGCACGACCGGGTAGACGAAGGTGTAGTCGGCGTGCACGGCCACCCCGCCCTGGCCGCCCTTCTCGAACGTCATCCGGCCGCGCGTCTTGATCACGTCGCCGACGAGGCGTACGTCGTCGGAGTCGAAGCGGCTGAACAGCCGCAGCGGGTCGTTGTCCTTGTCGGGCGCGCGCAGGGACCGGTTGAGATCGTCGAACATCTCGGGCTGTTTCGGGTCGAGCACCGCGAGGGCGGCCTCGGGGCGCCCGCCGCTCACGGTCTTCGGGTCCAGGTTCGCCGCGACCAGCAGCTTCCTGGTCAGCCGGAGTGCCTGCTCGACCCGGTCCTCGGACAGCCCGTCGACGGCCTTCGCCTTCGGCAGGACGATGCCGGCCTCGCCGTCGGCCCACCGCAGCGCAGGCGAACCGGCGAACGGCTCGTCCAGGGTGGGGGTCTCGGCGTCCGTCGCGCCGGGCGGTGCGGTCGGGGCCGCCGACTCCGGTGGCAGCGCCGAGGTGGCGGTCTCCGTCGTACCGGCGCCGAAGGGGTCGCCCGGCAGCAGTGACGGTTTCATCGCCACGACCGCCACCGCGACGGCGAGCGGAATGCCGATGACCGCCCACAGGCGGCGGCGCCGGGCGGACCGCCCGTGCGTCTCCTGCCAGGCCGGACCGGTGCGCCAGCCCTCGGGCAGCTCACCTCGGGCCTCCTGCTGCCGCAGCCGCTCGGTCACCATGCGGGCCCGGGCGGACGGCTCCTTCGGGGCGGAGCCACGGGTGTCGCGCTCGCTGTCCTCGACGAACTTCTGCCACATCTCGTCGGATATGGGGGCGTCGTCTCCCTGCCCCGAACCGGGTCTGGGCTCTTCGGACGGTCTGTCGGCCACGGAACCGTACGCCTCTCTCGCGCCTTGGATTTTCGGCAGCTGAGCGTACGTCAGCTCGGCCACACCCCTGAACGGTGATCCAGGTCACATAAGAATCCTGTGAAAGTGAGGGCAACCATTCACAGGCTTCGCGGATCAAACCATGCGAACCAAGGGCCACACCCGCGCCCCACACGCGGAGGCCTCTCCCAACGTGCCGCGACCGCGGCACACGGATTCTTTGAGGTCTTCAATGAAGCTTCGCCGTGCCATGGCGGCAGCGGCCGCGACGGCCGTCATAGCCCCGCTCGCCCTGCTCTCCGCTCCGACCGCGTTCGCGACGGACGACACTCCTGACACGTCGACGAGCAGCCCGGCCGCGGAGGAGACCACGCCCTCCGCCGAGGAGAGCACTCCGGCCGCCGACACCAGCACTCCGGCCGCCGACGAGAGCACTCCGGCCGCGGACGAGAGCACCCCCGCCGCCGACACCAGCACTCCGGCCGCCGACGAGAGCACCCCCGCCGCGGACACCAGCTCCCCGGCCGCCGACGAGAGCTCGCCGGCCGCCTCCCCGTCGCCGAGCGCCAGCGAGAGCGCGCCCGCCGACCCCGAGCTCTGCGTCGACGAGGACGGCAACAGCACCGCCGAGCTCAGCGCCGACGTGACCAGCGGTCTGGCCGGGCTGCCCGAGACGATCGTCGCCGGCGGCGGCTGGACGGCCTTCTCCTTCAACGTCTCCAACAACGGCGACGACGAGATCAAGGACATCAAGCCGCTCATCGGCGTCGCCGCGATCGGCTGGGAGGACGCGGAGGACTACTCCGGCGAGATCAAGGTCCAGGTCTTCAACTCGGGCACCCGCACGTGGGACACCATCGCGGACGCCGCGGGCGAGGGTGGCACCTTCCCCTCGTTCTCGCTCGGTGCCGGCCAGTCGATCTCCTACAAGCTGCGGCTGAGCGTCAGCGGCAAGGTGCCGGACTCGCTCGGTCTGACCGGCGGTCTCGCCGAGTACGCGGACGACGAGGGCTGCTGGGTCGCCGACGACCCGAACGGCTGGGTCTACTTCTTCGACATCCTGGCCGCCGGCTCCGACGCCGGTGACCCGAACGACGCCAAGCCGCAGGGTGGCAAGACGGACCTGACGGACGTCAACGAGGTCTCCGCCACCGGCACCCTCGCCGAGACCGGCTCCAGCTCCGCGCTGCCGATGATCGGCCTCGTGGGCGGCGTCGCCGTCGTCGCGGGTGCGGGCGCGGTGTTCGTGGTGCGTCGCCGGAAGGCGGGCGCGGAGGCGTAAGTCTCACCGCGAGAAAGAGAAGGACCTGCGCTCGGAGGGGGGCGCAGGTCCTTCTCGCGTTCGTGGGCTGTCGCTCACTTCTTGAGCGGGCACACCGACTTCTCGGGCGGCACGCTCACTTCTTGGGCGGCACCGCCGGCATCCCCAGGAACGGCAGCTTCAGCGCGCCGAAGGCGTCCGCCGGGACCGCCGGGGCGCCCGGTTCCACCGGCCGCAGGCGTTCGTACGCCTCACCCTGGGCCGGACGCGGGTCGGCCTCGCCCTTGTTGGGCCAGAACGACATCGCGCGTTCGGCCTGCGCGGTGATGGTGAGGGAGGGGTTCACCCCCAGGTTGGCGGAGACCGCGGCGCCGTCGACGACCGAGATGCCGGGGTGGCCGTAGAGACGGTGGTACGGGTCGATGACCCCGGTGTCGCGGGAGGAGCCGATCGGACAGCCTCCGAGGAAGTGGGCGGTGAGCGGGGTGCCCATCAGCTCGCCCACGTTGGAGCCGGCGAAGCCGTTGATCTCGGCGGCGATCGCCGACGCGCCCTCCGAGGCCGCCTTGATCTGCTTGGGGTTCGGGGAGCCGTGGCCCTGGCGGGCGGTCAGAAGGCCCTTGCCGACCCCGTCCGGTTTCAGGTACGTCGTCAGCGAGTTGTCCAGCGACTGCATCACCAGGCCGATGATGGTCCGCTCCGACCAGCGGCGGTTGGAGAGCGAGCGCAGGACCTGGACGGGGTGGCGGGCGGCGTTCCGCAGCCAGGCCAGGACTCGGGACGAGCCGTCGGCGTACGGGACTTGAAGGATCGACAGGCCGCCCATCGAGTTGGAGCCCTTGCCGTAGCGCACCGGCTCGATGTGGGTGTTGGCGTCCGGGTGGATGGACGAGGTGATGGCCACCCCGCGCGTGAAGTCGACCTTCCGCTCGCCGGTCACCTTGCGGTAGCGACGGTTGTCGGTCTGCGCGCCGACCAGCGCCTCGGAGTTGGTGCGGGTCAGCTCGCCCAGCTTCTCCGAGAGGTGCGGCAGCTGGCCGCCCTGCTTCATGCGGTGCAGCAGGGTCTGGGTGCCGTAGGTGCCGGCCGCGAGGACGACCCGGCGGGCCTTGAAGGTCCGGCCCGCGTTGTTCCTGCGGTCGGTCGCGAGCGTGGCCACCGCGTAGCCGCCCTGCGAGTCGTCCGTGACCGACACGACCGTCGTGAGCGGGTGGACCACCGCGCCCGCCTTCTCGGCGAGGTACAGGTAGTTCTCGTTGAGGGTGTTCTTCGCTCCGTGCCGGCAGCCGGTCATGCACTCGCCGCACTCGTTGCAGGCCCGGCGGGACGGGCCCGCGCCGCCGAAGTAGGGGTCGGCCACCCGCTCGCCGGGTTTCGCCTTCGCGGCGCCGTCGGCGTCCTCGCCGTCGCCGAAGAACACCCCGACCGGCGCCATGTGGAAGCTGTCGCCGACGCCCATCCGCTCGGCGGCCGCCTTCAGGTGCACGTCGGACGGCGTCATCGTGGGGTTGAGGCGCACGCCCAGCATCCGCCGGGCCTGGTCGTAGTACGGCGCCAGCTCCTCCTGCCAGTCGGTGATGTCACGCCACTGCGGGTCCTCGAAGAACGGCTTCGGCGGGACGTAGAGGGTGTTGGCGTAGTTGAGGGAACCGCCGCCGACGCCCGCGCCCGCCAGGACCATGACGTTGCCGAGGAGGTGGATGCGCTGGAGGCCGTACATGCCGAGCTTCGGCGCCCACAGGTAGTTCTTCAGGTCCCAGGAGTTCTTCGGGAGCGTGGCGGGGGTGAAGCGGCGGCCTGCCTCCAGGACGCCTACGCGGTAGCCCTTCTCCGTCAGGCGAAGGGCGGTCACCGAACCGCCGAAGCCCGAGCCGACGACGATGACGTCGTAGTCGTAGGTGTCCTGTGGCACGTGCTGGCTCCTCGTTGAGTGTGCAGTGCGGGTGATGCGTGGCTGGTCGCGCGGTTTCCCGCGCCCCTGGGTCGGCTACCTGAACCGGAAGGCCTTCATGAGCCGGAGACTGCGGCTCATGAACTGGGCGTACTTCTCGTCGTCCATTCCCAGCGAGGGAGCCATCGGCAGCAGCCGCTGCTGGGCCACCGTCTGGGCCTCGGTGTACTTGAGGATGCCCTCGGAGCCGTGGCGGCGGCCGAGGCCGGAGTCCTTCATGCCGCCCATCGGGGACTGGACACTGCCGTAGGCGGGGGCGTAGCCCTCGTTGACGTTGACCGTGCCGGTACGCAGCCGGGCGGCCACCTCTCGGCCGCGACGGCCGTCCTTGGTCCAGACGGACGAGTTGAGGCCGTACGACGTGGAGTTGGCCTGCTCTACGGCCTCGTCTTCGGTCTTGAACCGGTAGATGGACACGACTGGGCCGAAGGTCTCCTCGCCGCACACGGACATCGGCTCCGTGACGCCGTCCAGGATCGTCGGCTCGAAGAAGTACGGGCCGATGTCCGGGCGGGCCACCCCGCCGGCCACGATCCTCGCGCCCTTGGCGGCGGCCTCCTCCACGTGCCGGGTGACGGTCTCCAACTGCCGCTCCCCCACCAGGGAGCCCATGTCGGCCCCGTAGGCGAGCGAGGTGCCGAGCCGCATCGCCTTGGTGCGGGCGGCGAAGCGCTCCAGGAAGGCCTCGGCGATCGACTCGTGGACGTACAACCGCTCGATGGAGATGCAGAGTTGGCCGGCCGAGGAGAAGCAGGCGCGGACGGCGCCCGCGGCCGCCTTCTCGATGTCGGCGTCCTCCAGGACCAGCATGGCGTTCTTGCCGCCGAGTTCGAGGGAGACGCCGATCAGGCGGGCGGCGGCACCCTGGGCGACCTCGCGGCCGGTGCGGGTGGAGCCGGTGAAGGAGACGTAGTCGGCGTGCCTGACCACCTCGGGGCCGACGACCGGGCCCTCGCCGAGGACGACCTGGAAGACGTCGGCGGGCAGCCCGGCCTCGATGAGGAGGTCACGGGCCCACAGCGCGGTGAGGCAGGTCTCCGTGTCGGGCTTCATCACGACCGCGTTGCCCGCGACGAAGGCGGGTATCGCGTCGCCGACGGAGAGTTCGAGCGGGTAGTTCCAGGGGGCTATCTGCCCCACGACCCCGCGCGGGTGGCGGAGTTCGGTGACCTTGGTGAGGGTCGGTACGGCGCCGGCGTGCCGCTTGGGACGCAGGTAGGAGGACGCCCTACGGCCGTAGTGCCGGGCCGCGACCGCCACCGCCTGCACCTCCTCGTGGGCGTGCAGTCGGGCCTTGCCGGTCTCCAGCTGTATGAGGTCGAGGACTTCGGCCTGGCGTTCGAGGATCAGGTCGTGGAAGCGGAGCAGAACGGCGGCGCGTTGGCGTACCGGCGTCTGCGCCCACACCGACTGCGCCCTGCGGGCCGCGTCGTAGGCCTTCTCCACGTCCGCGGGCGTGGACTCGGGCAGGTCCGCGAGCTTCTCGCCGGTGAACGGCGTGTGGTTCGCGGTCCGTCCGGAACCGACCACGCCCTTGGTGAGCTGGGCGATCAGCTCCGGGGTGACCACGTCGGCCGCGGTACGGGCGCCCGCGGGGGCGGGGGCGATGGGGTTCGTGCCGGTCTTGGCCGGGGCCTGCGCGTCCGTCATGAGCCGCAGGGTATGACGCGGGGGCGGCTTTGGGTACCCGTCGGTAATAGGGATTCACGGAGTACGCACACATTGCCAGTGATCAGTGGCAACGAATGCGCTGATCAGGGCGTTGAGGGCGGCGGCCACCCCGTCCTCAGCGGTTTCCGATCTCCATCCGGTCACGGGCCGCCTTGAACACCGAGGTGCCCTTCCTCTCGTCCGGGGTCCCCTTGGGCATGTCCACCCGCAGCTCGTACATGCGGCTGTCGGTGGTGAGGATCGTCAGCTGCATGACCCGGGTGGGGCGCGTGTCCAGGTCGTACGTGGTGTCCGTGAGGACCGCCTCGTAGCCGTCGAAGCTGGTCGGGGTCGTCTGGGTGCTCGCGTCGCCGTCGTGACCGTTCCAGGTGTCGTGCGCCTCCCGCGCCTGGGCCGCCAGGGAACGGGGGGCCTTGTCCCACTGGGTGAGGCGGAGCTGGATGGTGTTGTCGAGGTCGTAGACGACAAGGCGGGGCGGGTCGTCGGCGCCGCCTTCGCGGGCGGTTTCCTCGTAGTCGGCGGGGAGGGCCAGGGTGGCGTTCATGGCGGGCTCGGGGTGCGTTGTCCAGGAGTCGGCCGGGGTGGGGGTGACGTCGGTCGGGGTGGTGGGGGTGGTGTGGGTGGGGGCCGGTACCCCGGCGGATCCGGTTTCGGTGTCCGTGCCGGAGGATGACGTACCGAAGGAGGACGTGCCGAACCAGATGCCGCCCACCAGGAGGGCACTGAGCACGGCGGAGTAGCGGAGGATGCGGCGCCTCGGCGGTGGCCGCTCCTCGGAGTTCGGCGTGGCGACCGCCTCCGGTTCGGGGGCGGGGGTCGGTTCGATCGCGGGGGTCGGATCGATCGCGAGGGCCGGATCGATCGCGGGGGCCGGTTGGACCGCGGGGGCCGGTTCGGGCGGTCGTACGGCATCGCGCAGTCGCGCCGTCCCGATGTCCTCCGCCGCTTCCCTGAGCCCCGATGTGTCCTGCGTCTCACCCCCTTCACCCTCTTCGCCGACGTCCTGCTCCTCGGCCTCATCCCCGAAGGGACCCTGCACCGGCCGCTCCCGCGCCGCCGCTTCCAGTACCGCGGCGACCTCCTCAGGGCCCGGTCGCCGCTCCGGGTCCTTGGCCAGCAGCCTGACGAGGAGGGGCCCGAGAGGACCCGCCTGCTTCGGCTCAGGCGGGTCCGCGGCGAGGATCGCGGCGAGGGTGGACTCCAGGGTTGTACGGCGGAAGGGGGACCCGCCCTCCACGGCGGCGTACAGCAGCACGCCCAGCGACCACAGGTCGGAGGAGGGGCCGGCGGCGCCGGGGCCGGACATCCGCTCGGGCGCGATGAACTCCAGCGAGCCGACGAACTCCCCACTCACGGTGAGGGATTCCTCGCCCTGGACGTGGGCGATGCCGAAGTCGGTGAGGACGACCCGGTGATGCCGGCCGAGCAGGACGTTGGCGGGCTTCACGTCACGGTGCACGATGCCGACGGCGTGCGCCGCCCGCAGGGCACCGAGGACGGCGAGGCCTATGCGGGCGGCCTCGGCGGGTTCGAGGGGGCCGCGCTGGAGCAGCTCGTGCATCGACTCGCCGCGGACCAACTCCATGACGATCCAGGGGAGTCCGTCCTCCTCTTCCACCACCACGTCATGGATGGAGACGGCGGAGGGATGATCGACACGGGCGGCGGCCCGGGCCTCGCGGTAGAGGCGGTGGGCGGCGCGCTGACGGCTCTCGCTCTCGGGGTCCCCCGGCAACCGCGGCTGCTTCACGGCGACTTCCCGCTCGACCAGCTCGTCGACGGCCCGCCACACGGTCCCCATACCACCCGACCCGATCCGCTCGACGAGCCGGTAACGCCCGCCGACTGTCCGGCCCTCGCCGTCTCCGGAGCCACCGTCGTTGCTCATGTCCCATGAGTACCGTGCGGGGTGGGGAGTTGTCGACGCGGGGACGGGCGTACGGCCGTGCAGCCGGTGGCAGCGGAGCCCTCACCCGGAGACAGCGGCCGAAGTGACCGGTGGTCAACGCCTCCGTATCAGGCCTTGGCCTTGGCCTTGGCCGTCACAGCTTGTCGACGTCCAGGTTCGCGATCGCCGTGTTCGCCACCTCGCGTCCGCGTTCCGTGAAGTCGCCCTCGCCCGGGTAGCTGACGCTGAGCTTGTACATGTCGCCACCGGAGGTCTTGTAGTAGAAGATCCTCATCTCGCGCTTGCGAGGGTTCTCGGTGTCGTCGGTGGTGTAGGTGATCGTGTTCTCGGCGGCCTTCTTGCCCTGGTAGGTCGCGTCCTCGGGCTTGGTCCTCAGGCCCTCGGCGGACATGTCGAGCCGGTAGTCGCCGCTCCGCTTGAACTCTCCGTCGTCGTCGTACATCTCGGCGGCCGCGGAGCCCGCGATCTCGCTGCCGGTGTCCTCGGCCTTCTTGTCCAGGGTCAGGCCGATCCGGATGGCGCCGCTCGCGTCGGTGTACGTCACCCAGTGACTCGGGTCGCTCTCCCGGTCGGGCTTGCCCGGCGTGTACTTCTCGGGGACCGCGAGGGTCGCGGCGACGTCCGCCACGGACACCGTCTTCCAGCCGTCCGGCAGCGGTCCCGCGAAGGGGTCCGCGATCAGTACGTACGCGGCGACCGCCGCCGCGACGACCGCGGCACCGAGGCCCAGCAGGGTCTTGCGGCCGACCCGTACGCCGCCTGCCGTGGCGGGGGCGCCGGTGACCGTGACGACCTGCGTCGGGGCCGGAGCCGGCGGGTTCGCGGTGCGCTCCAGCAGGTCACGGACCTGGGCGGCGTTCGGTCGGCGGGCCGGGTCCTTCTGGAGCAGGCCGTTGATGGCCTGGGCGAGGGGTCCCTGGGCCGCCGCGGGCGGTGCGGGGGTCGCGTTGAGGACGGACTGGAGGGTCGCCGGCGTGTTGCTGCGGCGGAACGGTGAGACACCCTCCGTCGCCGCGTACAGCACCACGCCGAGGGACCACAGGTCGCTGGCCGGGCCCGGGCGCTGGCCCAACACCCGCTCCGGCGCGATGTACTCGGGCGACCCGACGAAGCCGCCGGTGTCGGTCAGATTGGTCTCGCCCTCGATCTGGGCGATGCCGAAGTCGGTGAGGACGACCCGGTCGTACCGGCCGAGCAGGACGTTGTCCGGCTTGACGTCACGGTGCAGGATGCCGGCGGCGTGCGCGGCCTCCAGCGCGCCCAGTACCTCGAGGCCGATTCTCGCCGCGTCCCGGGCCCCGAGGGTGCCCTCCTGCAGCGCGTCGCCCATCGAGCGGCCCTGCACGAGCTCCATCACGATCCACGGCTGGCCGTCCACGACCGCCACGTCGTGCACGTTGACGACGGCCGGGTGGTCCAGACGCGCCGCGGCGCGTGCCTCGCGGCGCATCCGCTCAAAGGCGTTGGCACGTTCGCGGTCGGGAAGGTGGTCCGGTACACGGGGCTCCTTGACGGCGACCTCGCGGTCCACCGTCTCGTCCTTGGCCCGCCACACCGTGCCCATGCCGCCGTGCCCGAGCTTGGCGAGCAGCCGGTAACGGCCTGCGATGAGCCGACCGGTGCCGGGGTCGTCCTGGACCGGCGGGGACTGCGGGGCGGACTGCGGGTGCGGTACGGACCGCGGGGCGGACTCCGGGCCGGCAGCCTGTGACGCGGCCGCCTGCTGCGGGGAGGCGTGCGCAGGCACGACCTGCGTGGGTGCCGCGTACGGGTTGTCGGGGTGCGGCACGGCCGCGTGCGGATGCTGCGCCTGCGGATGCGGTGCCCGCGGATTCGGCGGTTGCAGACCGAAACTCGTTGGCTCGTCGGATCCGTAAGGGGCTCCCCCGTTGCTGCTCATGGGTCCATCCATATCGCGCCAAGTGCTTCCGCTTCCACCTCTGGCGCTTTCCGGTCACAGACCCGTGACTCAGGTTGTCACTTATCTCCCCTTTACTCACGGTTGGCGGGAATGGGAGGTGGGTGCGGAGGTCGCGGAGGCGGAGACGGCCCCGGAGGCGGACCTGGAGAGCGAAGGGACCGGGGTCGGGGACCCGCTCGCGTACGTCGGCGCGCTCGGCGTACCGACGGTGGTCACCGGCGTCGGACTCACGGGCACCACACCCCCGTCGCCGCCCCGCTCCGTGAGCAGCGCCGCCGCGGACACGCCCGCCCCCGCCATCGCGGTGACCAGCAACGCGGTGACCAGCACACTGCGCGGGGAGTACCGGTGGCGCTCCCCTGCGCCGAATCGTTTCGCCGTACGTCCCGTCTCCAGGAAGTCCCGCAGCATCCGCTCCGCCTCCCGCGCGTCCAGCCGCCGCCCCGGATCGCGTTCGAGCAGGCCGCGTATCACGGGCAGGATCGGCCCGGCCTGCGCGGGTGGCCGTATCTCGGCGGAGACGACCGCGTGCAGGATGCCGCCCAACGAGTCGCGCCGGAAGGGAGACTCGCCGCTCAGCGCGGTACACAGCAGCGCACCCAGCGACCACAGGTCGGACGCCGGTCCGGTCCCCGCCCCGGACATCCGCTCGGGCGCGGTGTACTCGGGCGACCCGACGAAGGCCCCACTCTCGGAGAGCGTGCTGGCACCGGCGACCTGGGCGATGCCGAAGTCGGTGAGAATCACGCGGCCGGGGGTGATGTGCTGACGGTGGGCGGGGTGGGCCCGGTCGCGGTCGATCCGGTCGCGGTCGATCCCCTCCCGGTCGACCCCCTCATGGGCGAACGCGTCTTGGACCAGCCCGTCTTGGACGGACCGGTCCCGGGTGAACCGGTCCCCGGCGATCCTGTCCCCGGCGATCCTGTCCCGGGCGATCCGGTCCTCGGCGGCGTCGTCCTCCAAGAGGACGTTCGCCGGCTTGATGTCGCGGTGCAGTACCCCCGCGGCGTGTGCCGCACCCAGCGCGCCGAGCAGGGCGATGCCGATGCGGGCGGCCTCGGCGGCGTCGACCGGGCCGCGCTCGGCGATACGGTCGGCGAGCGAACCGCCGCGGATCAACTCCATGACGATGTAAGGACGTTCCCCGTCCTCGACCACGTCGTGGACGACGATGACGTGCGGGTGGCGCAGCTGTGCCACCGCACGCGCCTCACGCAGGGTGCGCTCGCGCTGCCCACGGGCCTCGTCCGCGGAGAGCGTGTCGTCCAGGGGGAGTTCCTTGACCGCCACCTGCCGGCCGAGCAACTGGTCGGTCGCCCTCCAGACGACCCCCATGCCACCCTGTCCGAGCCGCGCCTCGAGCCGGTAACGACCCGCGACCACACGAAGGTTGTCCCCCTCGGTCCCCATGCGCCTCATGATGCCGCACCGGACGCAGCCCTTCCGGGTCGGCGACCGGCCATTCCACGTCAGGAGCAAGCCAGAGGTGCGCGGCGGAAGCCGGTCCTGGCGCCTTTGTCAGCGCGAGCCGGGCCTCCGCCGGGTGCGCGTCAGCCGGTCCGCGGCTGCCAGCCCTGCAGCACCGCCGTGAACTGCTTCCGCGTCTTCGCCCAGCTCTCGGCCGGCGACGACATGTAGAGGGCGTACTCGACACCGTCCCGCGCCAGGTACGTCTCCTCGATGGCGCGGCGCGGTCCGGGGAACGACGTGTCCTTGGCCTGCGCCGTCCACGTGTACTCCCACAGGGAGCCGTTCCGGTCGCGGTAGATGTTCTTCTCCAGCTTGAGGCGCTTGTAGTCGACCAGCCCCCGCAGCTGCTCCTCCAGGTCGATCTGGTGCGCGTACGGGTCGCCGAAGTCCGGCGACTCGTCCACCGCGATCCGGATGAAGTGCTCGCCGCCGTCGGGCGAGTAGTCGATCTGCTGGATGCCGCCCGCGGTGCTGTGGACCGATCGCGTCCAGCTCTTGTCGGGCAGCGAGAGACCGAATCCGAGAGGATCGGTGACCGGGACCCAGGTGTCCGGGACGCTGCTCTCCGGTGCGGGCGTGCCGTCCTCCGTGGGTAGGGCCGACTTGGTCGTCGCCCCGGTCCCCTCCAGGCGCGTCTCGTCCCACTGCTGCACCACGACGGCCGTACCCCCTCCGACGATCGCGGCGAGGGCGACCACGAGGGCGAGGGTGCGCAGGCGACGACGCCTGCGCGGCGGCTGCGACGTGGCGGCGAGCTGCCCCGGGCCGCCGAGGACCGTCGGCCCGGTCGAGGGCGGGTACGGCGTCCCTGTGACCGGCGTGTGCGGAGCGTGCTGCGGATGCCGAGTGTGCTGCGTGTGCTGAGTCCTCGATGTGTACGGCGAGTGCGGCGAGCGCGGCGTGTGCGGTCCGGTGTGCGTCCCGGAGTCGCTGCCCGTCTCGCGGACCGAGCCCGCGTACTGCGTCGGAACGTACAGCTGTGCCGCGCTCGGCCGCCGCCCCTCCGCCGCCTCGGCGAGCATCTGCTCGGCCTCGGCGGCCCCCGGGCGCCGGGCGGGGTCCTTGTGCAGCAGCGCGGCGATGACGGGCGCGAGCGGACCGGCGTGGCCCGCCTCGGTGGGCTCCTCGTCGACGACCGCCTGCATGGTGGCCAGGGGCGTGGTCCGACGGAACGGTGACCTGCCCTCGACGGCCGTGTACAGCGTCGCGCCGAGCGCCCACAGGTCGGATGAGGCGCCCGGATCCTGGCCGCGGATCCGCTCGGGGGCGAGGTAGTCGACGGAGCCGACGATCTCTCCCGTACGCGTGATGGCGGTGTCTCCCTCCACCTGCGCGATACCGAAGTCGGTGAGCAGGACGCGGCCGTCCCGGCCCAGGAGAACGTTGCCAGGCTTCACGTCGCGGTGCAGGACACCGGCGGAGTGTGCGGCGCGCAGCGCCTTCAGCACCCACAGGCCGATCCGGGCGGCCTCCCGCGGCTCGACCCGCTCCCGGTCCTTGACGGCGTCGGCCAGGGACTGCCCCTCGACCAGCTCCATCACGATCCACGGCCGGCCGTCATGGTCGAGGACGTCGTGCACGGTGACGACGGCGGAGTGGTTGATCCGGGCGGCCGCGCGTGCCTCGGCCCGGGTGCGGGCCAGCAGGACGGTCCGGTCGCTCTCGGACACGTAGAGCGCGGCGGTCAACTCCTTGATCGCGACGGCTCGGTGCAGCACCTCATCGTGGGCACGCCAGACCCGGCCCATGCCGCCCTTGCCTATCGGGTCGGCGAGCCGGTAGCGCCCCGCGAGGAGCTGGCCCTGCATCTGATTCACGTTGCCCCGCAATGCTCTTGACAGGGTCAGACTAAGGACCCTTCCGCGCCGAACGGAACCAGGGGCGCGTCAAGGAGACCGCACTGTGACGGTTGTCGCTTCGCGAGGCGCGAGTAAACCAACAGGTAACGACAGGCGTCTCGTCGGCTCGGCCCGGTGGTGTCAGGCCCTCGGCCGGCCGGACCGCTCACCGTGCTCGGGGCCCGTTCAGCCGGTGGCCTGATACGTCTGTGCCGCCTGCTCGTAGAGGCGCGTGACCTCGTCCCGCTCCGCCTCCGGGCCCCGCACCTGCACCACGTGGTACTTCCCGTCGACCAGCATCGCGAGGTTGCGCACGAACAGCTCGCGCCCGTCGTCGCCGGTCCAGGTGAACTGCCCTTCGGCCATGGTCCGGCCGCCCACCTCGATGGTCTTCAGCCCGGTCGCGGTGGCCCAGCTGGAGTCGCGGTACGGCTGCAGCTCCGGCTCCTTCTCCCGCTGGTACACCATCGGGTCGCTGCCGTCGTCGGCCGCGCTGTCCCGCCCCGGAACGACGATCAGCTCGAAGTTGCCGTGTGTGTACACGACCTGGCCGCGTCCGTTCTCCGGTGTGCGTTCCCAGCCGTTGGCGACCGCGACCTGGAAGCCCGCGGTGTCCTTGCGCAGCGTGAAGCCGTCGGCGACCTCGGCACCGGCCGTCTGCGTGTCGGTGGATCCGGCGGACGCCGAGGGGCTGCCCTCGGACGTACCGGGCGAGGTCTGGTCGGGCCGCGGCTCGCTGCTCGCCTCCGAGGACGGGTCGGGCGCCTGGCTCACCTCCCCGGCGGCCCCGGTCCGGTCCCCGGCGCCCTGGTCGCCCGGATCCGCCTTCGGCATGAGGAACACGGCGTACGCGATCGCCCCGGCCAGGGCGAGCAGGATCAGCAGCAGCAGCGTCCGCCCGAGGCTCCTCGGCGAACGGACCTCCTCGCGCGCCCGCTTGTGCCGCCCGTGCGCACTCGTCGCGGGCAGCCCGGCCCGCCTCCTGCGCACCAGTTCGCCCCGCCGCCGTACGACGGGCAGCCGGCTGGTGTCGGCGGGCGGCGCGGCGACGACATGCGCGCCGGCCTCCGGCTCGGGCGCCGAGCGCACCAGCGAGCGCAGCCAGCCGCGCAGCTCCTCGAAGTCCAGCCGCTCGGTCGGGTCCTGCCGCAGCAGCGACTCGACCACCGGCCTCAGCGGCCCGCACTCCTCGGCGAACGCGGGCGGCTCCGCGCACACCAACTGCACCAGCTCGGCCGTCGACTCCTCCGGATACGGCGCGTGCCCCTGCACGGCCCTGAACAGCAGCGCCCCGAGCGCCCACAGATCGGTGGCGGGTCCGATCGGCGCCGCCAGCTGCCAGTTCTCGTGCACCGGACCGGCCTGCTCCGGCGCCCACCGCTCCGTGACGGGCCCCACCACAGCCATCCGCGCCTGCCGTGCCCGCTCGGCCGCCAGCGCGGTGGCGGGCCCACGCCACCGCACCGGCGCACCGGCGGCCGGCTCGTCCCAACCGCCGGGGGGCGGCGCGGAGGCACCGGGAAGGGCGGGCACCGAGGAACCGTGCGAGGCCTGTGCCGGGATCCCGGTGGGAGTGACGCCGGCTGACGACGGCCCCTGACGCCCGGCCCCCGGAGCACCAGACCTCGCGGCCGGGCCGCCGGCCGCGGGCGCCGCGCCACGCCTGGCATCCGAGCCGAGCCCGGTACCCGGTCCCGTCACGGCAGGCGGCGCACCGGCCCCTCCCCGAGGCCCGGCCCCGTGCCAGGGCGCGCCTCGCACGCCGTACGGGTCGGCGATCTGCCCCGGAGGAACGGCACCGGCCGCGTCCCGGGCCCCGGTCGCTCCGGGATACGGCACCTGCGCCGCCCCGTTGTCACCGCGGCGAGCCGCGTGCTGCCCCCTGTCGGCGCCGGGATACGGCTGTTGCTGCCCGCCGTTCGCCGCAGGATACGGCTGCTGCTGCCCACCGTTCGCCGCGGGATACGGCTGCTGCTGCCCGCCGTTCGCCGCGGGATACGCCGACGGCTGCGCGCCGTTGCCCGTGGGGGAGGCAGAGTGGCCCGCCGCCTCTGAGTACGGCCCCGGGTACGGCGGCTGCGCGGGCCCGTCGGCGTACGCGGCCGGGTCACCCTCGGGAGTGGGGCGGGCTCCGGGCAGGGCCGCCCGCCCGCTCTGCTGAGCCTCCTGGACCCGGGCCGCTGCCCGGGCCCCCGCGCGATACGCGGCGATCGCCCCGGCCCGCGCCGCCCTGATGTCCGTCCCGCCGTCGGCGTCCCTGCGGGCGATCGCGGCCGAGGCCCCCGCCCCGTCCGAGCCGGAAGACTCCGCACCGGAGGCCGGCAGCCCGCCGATCCCTCGTGCCTCGATGGCGGCCCGCCGAGCGGCCTCGGGATCGGCCCCGCCGAAGCCGCCACCGCCGGATCGTTCGACTCCGCCGGCCCGGCCGGACCCGGTCGCCCTCGGGCCACCGGCTCCCATGACTTCCACGGCCCCTGCGGTTCCCGTGGCCTCAGGCCCGTTGCCGAACTCCCCGGCACCGTCACCGTCGGAGCCCCATTCGGCCGCCTCGGCCGGCACCGGGTCGTACCCGCACAGCGCTTCCTCGGCCGCGCCCACCGCGAGGCCGGTCAGCATCACACGGCCGTCGTCGCAGACGAGGACCGTGCGTGCGGTGATGTTCCGGTGCACCCAGCCATGTGCGTGCAGCACGCGCAGTGCCATCAGGACGTCGGAGGCGACCTCGGCCGCCCGGTACGGCGTGAGCGGCTTCTCCGCGAGCAGCGCCGCGAGTGACCGGGCGGACACCAACTCGCTCACTATCCACAGCGACCCACCGTCCGCGAACACGTCGAAGACCTGGTCGAGTCGAGGGTGGTCGGGAATCCGGGCCGCGGCCTGCGCCGCCTCGACGGCCCGCCGTACGGCCGGATCGGCCGGCCGCCGCGCGCCCGCACCGGCGCCCGCCGGCCCGCGTCGCCCGGCTCGCGGATCCCGTGCCGTGAACCCGTCCGGCAGCCCCTCCGCGTCGAGCACCTCCGCCTCGACGACCTCGGGCAACGGCACCTGCCTGACCAGGACTTCCTGCCCGCTGTAGGTGTCGAAGGCGCGGGTCTCGGTGAGTTCGTACTCGTCGGAGGGCGGCAGCGGCAGGCGGTAGCGGTCGGCGAGTACCCGTCCCGCATAGTCGTCCACGTTGCCTCCCCCGGCCGTCCGGTTGGTCAATTCCGTTCGCCTCGCGGCTCGTTCCGGGCGCATTACCGGCTGCGTACGGTCCGCAAGCACTCACGATACGTGCCGGAGGCAACCTGCAAAGGGGGATGCCAGATCTCACGCCCCAAACCCGAGATCGAACACGAGATCGACCACGAGCTCGGCCCCCTTGCCGCTTCCCGCAGCACTCACGCCTTCGGTTCGAAGGTGCCCGCCAGCGTCTGCCAGGTGCCCTCGCGCAGCTCGCTGCCCCAGTCCGCGGCCTTCGCCGTGTACATCAGCGCGTACCCGAGTCGGCCGTTGACGACGAATCCCCGGTCGATCGTCCGGTACTTCGTCCCGCTCTCCTGATAGGTGAACTCCCAGTCAGCGGCGTTCCAGCCGCGGTAGTCCACCTTCTCTATTCGGATCCTGTCGTACTGGGAGCGCGTCATGTAGCGCTCCTGGCTCTTCCAGTCCGCCACCGGGTCGCCCTTCGGCGTGGACGTCCAGGCCACGAGCAGCTTCTGCCCCTCGGGCCCGGTGAAGCGGTCCCCCGCCGAGCCCGTCGACTGGTACTTCCACCCCTCGGGCAGCCCGATCGAATATCCCTGGCTGCCCTTGTACGTCGTCTCCGCGGTGTCGCCGTCACCGGAACCGGCCCCTGAGGACCCGTTCCCGGAGCCCGCGTCACTGCCACCGGACGCGCTCGCGCCGGTGCTCGGCGTGCTCCCGGCCCCCGCGCCCGCCTCCGCGGACTCGGGCGCCGAGCCGTCCGTGCGCGTGCCGCCGCTCTCGTCCTCCTTGGTGTCGGCACCCGCGCTCGCGCTGGTCGTCGCCTTGGCGCCGCCACCCTTGGCCCCGTCGGAGCTCCCGTCGTCGCCCAGCGTCAGGGCCAGCACCGTGCCGATCACGGCGAGCACCACGACCACGGCGATGATCATCAGCGTCCGCTTCGGCACCACATCGGTGATGGGGGCCCTGGGCACCGGCCGCGGCGGCAGATCCGGCGGCGTCATCACGGGCCACCCCGAACTGCGCCCGTCCGACGACGCGTCGGCACTCGCGCCACCCGCGGCGGCACCGGTCCCGCGCGGGCCCCCGTCACGAGCCCCGGGCACCCGGCCCGAAGCCGGCCCCGAAGCCGCCGAGGAGGACGCGGACACGGACGAGGACGGAGACGAGGTCGAAACGGCGCCCGCCGCCCCGGCCGCACCCGAGGCGCCGGGCAGCGCACCCGAGGTACCCGACGTGCCACCGGCCCCCGAAGCCGCCGTACCACTGTCACCCGAACCGGAACCCGAACCGGTCGCACCGTCACCGGACTTGGTCCGGGACACGGCCGCGGAGGAAGCCACCGCACCCGCCGCCCCGGCGGCCTTGCGCACGGAACGCAGGGCACCGCGCAACCGCTCGCCCGCCTCCTCGCCGCGCTTGCTCCCGCCAGCCGCCGAACCGCCCCGGCCCGACCGCTCGTCGGGCTGCGGGGGCAGCGGCACGACCTTCGTCGCGTCCGGCGCCTCCTCGGGCTCGGCCTTCGACTGCGGTGCTCGGATCACGGCGTTGAGCATCGCCCGCGCACCGGCGTCGTCGAGCCGCTTGGCGGGATCCTTGGTGAGCAGGCCGTAGATGACGTCCTTCAGCGGTCCGGCGTTCTTCGGCTCCTCCAGCGACTCCGTCATCACCGCCGTCAGCGTCGCGATCGCGGAACCCTTGTCGTACGGCGGCGCGCCCTCGACCGACGCGTACAACAGGCCGCCCAGCGACCACAGGTCGGCCGCCGGCCCCGGCTTGTGCCCACGGGCCCGCTCGGGGGAGATGTAGGAGGGGGCGCCGACCAGCATGCCGGTCGAGGTGATGGACGGGTCGCCCTCGACCTGGGCGATGCCGAAGTCGGTGAGCACGACCCGGCCGTCCTCGGAGATCAGCACGTTCGACGGCTTCACGTCACGGTGCAGGATGCCCTCGCGGTGCGCCGAGCGCAGCACGTCGAGGATCGCCAGGCCGACCTCCGCCGCCCGACGGGGTTCCAGCAGGCCGTCCTCCCGGATGACCTCGGCGAGCGACTTGCCCTCGACGAGTTCCATGACGATCCACGGCCGGTCGTCCTCGTCGACCACGTCGAAGACCGTCACCGCGCTGTTGTTGCGAATCCGCGCGATGGCCTTGGCCTCACGCAGCGTGCGTGTGATCAGCCGCCGCTTCTCGTCCTCGTCGATGTTGGACGGGAACCGCAGCTCCTTGACGGCCACCGTCCGGCCCAGGGTCTCGTCCTCGGCCCGCCACACGGTGCCCATGCCGCCGCGACCGAGCACTCCTCCCAGCCGGTACCGCCCGGCGAGAAGACGCCCGCTGTTGTCCTGACGAGTGTCCTGACGGGATGTCCCCGCCCGCTCCGCCTCCGACATGCGTCCCCTCATGCAACCCGCCCTGACAGAGCCTCCATTGTCCCTCACCCGACAAGTGCCCGACGCCCAGGGTGCCTCTGACCGCCGTCCGACCGCCCACCAACCGCCCTTCGCCCGCGCCGGCGGCCCTCCGCGCGGGCTCCCCGGTGAACCTCCCGCTCCCCCGACCTGGATGATGGCCCCGACCAGGGAGGACCACCGCGATGCCCACGCTTCGGACGCTGTCGGCCGTGCCCGTGTGCCTGGCCCTCCTCGCCCTGACCCCCGCGGCATTCCCACCGCCGACGACCCCACCCACGGACGCGCTCCTTCCGTTGCTGGTCACACGGGGCGGCGCCCCCGCCGCGGCGCTGCTGGCCCGCGAGGAGAGCGGCACCCGCTACACCGAGAGCGGCAGCGGTATCGCCCGCGCCGACCACTTCCGGGCCGGCTCCCTCACGAAGACCTTCATCGCCACGGTCGTCCTGCAACTGGCCGCCGAGCACCGGCTGAAACTGTCCGACACCGTGGAGCAGCACCTGCCCGGCCTGGTGCGGGGAGCCGGCAACGACGGCCGCGCGCTGACCCTTCGCGCCCTGCTCACCCACACCAGCGGCCTGTACGACTTCACCGCGGTCACCGGCGGCGCCGTCCCCCTCAGCCCTCGTCAGGCCCTGCGCATCGCACTCACCCACCCCCCGGCCACCCCCGGCCGCTATGCCTACTCGAACACCAACTACGTGCTGCTCGGACTGGTCGTCGAGCAGGTCACCGGCCACTCGTACGCCACCGAGGCCGAGCGCCGCCTCATCGCTCCGCTGGGTCTGACGGGCACCTCCTTCCCCGGATCCCGCACGACTCTCCCCTCCCCGCACGGCCGCGCCTACGCCACCGACGGAACCGACGTCACCGAGATCGACCCCCAGGTGGCCGGCGCCGCGGGCGAGCTGGTGACCACGCTCGCCGACCTGGACCGCTTCTACGCCGCCCTGCTCGGCGGACGGCTTCTGCCCCCGGGGCGACTGCGCGAGATGCTCGACACCCGCACCGCACAAGGCTCGTACGGCATGGGCCTAATCCCCGTGAAGCTGCCGTGCGGCACCACGGTGTGGGGGCACGACGGCCGCATCACCGGCAGCTACGTGCGCACCGCAGCCACGGTCGACGGCCGCCGCGTCCTCACCTTCCGCGTGAACACGACGACGATTGCAGATCCCGACCTCGAACCCCGGCTGCTCGCCGCCGAGTTCTGCCCCCGCACCTCGTAGAACGGCCGGGCTCCGAACAAGGATCCCGGCCGCCTACACCCGTTCGAGTGACGTTCGGCGGCTGTCCACCAACGGGCTGCCCGCAGACCGCCGCCCACTCGCTGCTCACTGTCCGCCGCCGACCCACGCCTCACAACGGCACGATGTCCGGCGCCCCCAACCGCGCCGCGTCCGCCGTCAGATCGTCCGGCTGGCGCTGCGACTCCCGCTCCGCCTCCACCCGCTTCTCGTAGTGCTCGACCTCCCGCTCGATGTGGCCCTTGTCCCAGCCGAGCACCGGCGCCATCAGTTCGGCCGCCTCGCGGGCGCAGCGGGTGCCCCGGTCGAAGGTCTCGATGGAGATACGGGTGCGCCGGGTCAGCACGTCGTCGAGGTGCCGCGCACCCTCGTGCGAGGCGGCGTACACGACCTCGGCGCGCAGATAGTCGTCGGCTCCCTGGAGGGGGTCGCCCAGGGAGGTGTCCGAGGCGATGAGGTCGAGGACCTCCTCGGCCATCGCGCCGTATCGATTCAGCAGGTGCTCCACACGCACCACGTGGAGCCCGGTCCGGGCCGCGATCCGCGCTCGCGCGTTCCACAGCGCCCGGTAGCCCTCGGCGCCCAGCAGCGGCACGTCCTCCGTCACGCACTCGGCGACCCGTAGGTCGAGGCCGTGCACCGCCTCGTCCACGGCGTCCTTGGCCATGACCCGGTAGGTCGTGTACTTGCCGCCGGCGACCACGACGAGGCCGGGCGCCGGATGCGCCACGGTGTGCTCCCGCGACAGCTTGCTGGTGGCGTCCGACTCACCGGCCAGCAACGGCCTCAGGCCCGCGTAGACGCCCTGGACGTCGTCCCTGGTCAGCGGCACCGAGAGCACCGAGTTCACATGCTCGAGGAGGTAGTCGATGTCGGCGCTGGACGCGGCCGGGTGCGCCTTGTCGAGGTCCCAGTCGGTGTCCGTCGTGCCGATGATCCAGTGGCGTCCCCACGGGATGACGAACAGGACGGACTTCTCGGTGCGCAGGATCAGGCCGGACGAGGAGGTGATGCGGTCCTTGGGCACGACCAAATGGATGCCCTTGGAGGCCCGGACGTGGAACTGCCCGCGCTCCCCCACCATGGCCTGGGTGTCGTCGGTCCACACACCCGTCGCGTTCACGATCTGCTTGGCGCGGACCTCGTACTCCCCTCCCCCTTCGACGTCCTGCACCCGGGCCCCGACCACGCGCTCGCCCTCGCGCAGGAACCCGGTCACGCGCGCGCGGTTGGCGACCTTCGCGCCGTACGCCGCCGCCGTGCGCACCAAGGTGGCCACGAAGCGGGCGTCGTCCATCTGCGCGTCGTAGTACTGCAACGCCCCGACCAGCGCGTCCTTCTTCAACGCGGGAGCGACCCGCAGTGCTTGACGACGGCTCAGGTGCCGGTGCATGGGCAGTCCCCGGCCGTGCCCTCGCGCCATTGACATGGCGTCGTAGAGGGCGACGCCCGAGCCGGCGTACATCCGCTCCCAGGCCCTGTGCTGGAGCGGGTACAGGAAGGCCACCGGCTTCACCAGGTGCGGCGCGAGCCGCTCCAGCAGCAGGCCGCGCTCCTTCAGCGCCTCCCGGACCAGTGCGAAGTCGAGCATCTCCAGATAGCGCAGACCGCCGTGGACGAGCTTGCTGGACCTGCTCGACGTGCCCGACGCCCAGTCACGCGCCTCGACCAGGCCCACGGACAGGCCCCGGGTGACGGCGTCGAGCGCGGTGCCCGCACCGACCACGCCCGCCCCCACCACCAGCACGTCCAGTTCGCGCTCGGCCATTGATGCGAGTGACTCGGCGCGCTGCGCCGGTCCGAGTGTCGCTGTCCTCACCGCTGCCTCCCGCTGTAGGTCGTGCCGGTCTCACCCCTGAGGAGTGGCCCGGTCCGTATCCCCCATGCCCAAATTCTGACCGGCTTGCCCAAGTTCAGCCACCACGAGCCCCAGCCTGTGGACAACTTTCACGGACCGGCGGAACAACCCTCACGGACCTACAGGAAGACACACGGAATCAATCCCACATATCGGTCATATTTACTCCTAGTCTGACATTGCGCTCGCCCATCCTGTCCACAGGGCTTGCGCACCTGCCCCGCTTCGGCTATTGGGAAGGACGGTCCTCGCCATGCCCGCAGATCTCGCCGTCATCGGACTCGGCCCCTACGGACTGCCCCTGGCCCAGGCCGCCGTCGTCGCCGGCATCCCCACGCTCGGCTACCGCACCGGCCCCGAGGCCGGCTCCCTCAGCCCCGCCGAACTGCGCCGGATGCTCTCGGGAGGCTTCCGGCCGGCCACCTCCCCGGCCGAGCTCGGCCGGGTGCGCACCGCGGTCATCTGCGCCCCGACCCCGAGGGACGCGGACGGCGGGCTCGACCTCGCCCAGGTGGAGACGGCCGCCCGCACCCTGGGGGCACACCTGCGCCCGCACACCACGGTCATCCTGGAGTCGCCCGTCCAGCCGGGCACCACCGAGGACTTCCTGCGCCCGCTCCTCGAACGGGCCTCGGGCCTTCGCGCGGGACGCGACTTCCACCTCGCCTACTCCCCCAGCCGTGTCGACCCAGGCAACCGCGACTTCACCCCCGCCAACACCCCCAAGGTGATCGGCGGTCTCACCCCTGCCTGCACCGAGTCCGCCGCCGCGTTCTACGGCCGTCTCACCGACAAGGTGGTACGCGCGCGTGGACCACGCGAAGCGGAGACCGTGCAGCTCCTGGAGACCAACTACCGGCACGTCAACATCGCCCTGGTCAACGAGATGGCCGTCCTGTGCAACGACTTGGGCGTCGACCTCTGGGACGTCATCCGCTGCGCGGAGACCAAGCCGTTCGGCTTCCAGGCCTTCCGCCCCGGCCCCGGCGTCGGCGGCCACGCCGTCCCGCAGGACCTGACCGGCCATGCCGGCCGCACCCTGCGCATGGTCGAACTCGCCCAGCAGGTCAACCACCAGATGCCGCGTTACGTCATCCAGCGCGCCGCCGCCCTCCTCAACGAGCACGGCAAGTCCGCACGCGGGGCCCGCGTCCTCCTCCTCGGCGTCACCTACAAGCCCGACCTCGCCGACCAGCAGGCCACCCCCGCCCAGGAGATCGCGATCCGCCTCATGGAGCTCGGCGCCTCCGTCAGCTACCACGACCCGCACATCCCGGCCTGGACCGTACTGGACCGCCCGGTCCCCCGCGCCGACTCCCTCTACGAGGCCGCCGCCCACGCCGACCTGACGATCCTCCTCCAGCAGCACCGCACGTACGACCTCCAGGGCCTGTCGGTGAAGGCCCAGCTGCTGCTGGACACGCGAGGGGCCACGCCTACGGGGGCGGCCCACCGGCTCTGACGGCGAGTGAGCGGCGCGTCCGCCGCGTCCAGCGCGTTGGGCGCGGGAAAACCGAGCGCGAATTCACTGGTGGCCCGGACGGGGGCGCCTGCTAACCTTCGGCGACTCGTCGCACACCTGTGCGCGAGTCCCGTCGCACGTCGTGCGCACCACACCGCTTGTTCATCGTCCCGCGAGGGACATGGGGGGATCTCTGTCATGACCCAGTCAGCACCGCCGCCGCAGCCCGCCGACGGCAACCCGTACGCCCAGCAGCCCGACGCCGCGCCCCAGCCCACCGGCGGCAACCCCTACGCCCAGCAGCCCGGCACCGTGCCGCCGCCCGCGGGCGCGTTCGCCCCGGCGCCGCCCGCCCCGGCCCGCGGCAACACGGGCATCGGCGGCATGGCCGTCGGCCTGGCCGTCGCGATCGTCGTCGCCCTGGTCACCGCCGGTGTCTACGGCGCCATCGTCGGTGCCACCGAGTACGAGATCGGCTACGCGGCCGTCGGCGTCGGCTTCCTCATCGGCTTCGCAGCCGGAAAGCTGGGCGGCTCCAGCCCGGTGCTGCCGGTGGTGAGCGCGCTCCTGTCCCTGGGCGCGGTGTACGCCGGCCAGCTGCTCGGCATCGCGATGATCGCAGCCGACGAGAGCGGCATGACGGTGACGACCATCCTCACGGACTACTTCGACCTGGTGACGGAGGTCTGGAGCGAGGAGGCCGACGTCATGACCTTCCTGTTCCTCGGCATCGGCGGGTTCGCGGCGTTCTCCGCCGCCAAGAAGTCCGCCGCGTAGGACGAGGCACCGAAAGGGGCCGCTCACCTCACGGTGGGCGGCCCCTTCCACGTCGTACGGACTACCGGCGGTGCACCGAGTCCGCCACCGTCACCTCGACGCGCTGGAACTCCTTCAGCTCGCTGTAGCCGGTGGTCGCCATCGCCCGCCGCAGCGCCCCGAAGAAGTTCATCGAGCCGTCCGGCGTGTGGGACGGGCCGGTGAGGACCTCCTCGATGGTGCCGACCGTGCCGAGGTCGACCTTCTTGCCGCGCGGCAGCTCCTCGTTCACCGCCTCCATGCCCCAGTGGTGACCCCTGCCGGGCGCGTCCGTGGCGCGGGCCAGCGGGGAGCCCATCATCACCGCGTCGGCGCCGCAGGCGATCGCCTTGGGCAGGTCGCCGGACCAGCCGACACCGCCGTCGGCGATCACGTGCACGTACCGGCCGCCGGACTCGTCCATGTAGTCGCGGCGGGCGGCCGCCACGTCCGCGACCGCCGTGGCCATCGGGACCTGGATGCCCAGCACGTTGCGCGTGGTGTGGGCGGCGCCGCCGCCGAAGCCGACCAGGACGCCGGCCGCGCCGGTGCGCATCAGGTGCAGGGCCGCGGTGTACGTGGCGCAGCCGCCGACGATCACCGGGACGTCGAGCTCGTAGATGAACTGCTTCAGGTTCAGCGGCTCGTGCGAGCCGGAGACGTGCTCCGCGGAGACCGTCGTACCGCGGATGACGAAGATGTCCACGCCCGCGTCCACGACCACCTTGGAGAACTCGGCGGTGCGCTGCGGGGACAGCGCGGCAGCGGTGACCACGCCCGAGTCGCGCACCTCCTTGAGGCGCTGCCCGATCAGCTCCTCCTTGATGGGAGCGGCGTAGATCTCCTGGAGGCGGCGGGTCGCGTTGTCCGCGTCCAGCTCGGCGATCTCGTCCAGCAGCGGCTGCGGGTCCTCGTGCCGTGTCCACAGGCCCTCGAGGTTCAGCACGCCGAGGCCGCCGAGCTCACCGATACGGATCGCGGTGGCCGGGGAGACGACCGAGTCCATGGGGGCGGCCAGGAAGGGCAGCTCGAAACGGTAGGCGTCGATCTGCCAGGCGATCGAGACCTCCTTCGGGTCCCGCGTACGGCGGCTGGGGACGACGGCGATGTCGTCGAAGGCGTACGCCCGGCGGCCGCGCTTGCCGCGCCCGATCTCGATCTCAGTCACGTGTGTGGCCTTTCCCTGATGCGTTTCAGCGTCTTCCAGTATCGCCGACGGGCACGACGAGGGCGGCCCCGGATGCTCCGGGACCGCCCTCGGTACGTCTCACGCGCGCGTGGGGGTCACTTGCTGCGGCTGTAGTTCGGCGCCTCGACGGTCATCTGGATGTCGTGCGGGTGGCTCTCCTTGAGGCCCGCCGACGTGATCCGGACGAAGCGGCCGTTGTCCTGGAGGTCCGGCACGGTGCGGCCGCCGACGTAGAACATCGACTGGCGCAGGCCGCCGACCAGCTGGTGGACGACCGAGGAGAGCGGGCCGCGGTAGGGCACCTGGCCCTCGATGCCCTCGGGGACCAGCTGCTCGTCGGAGGCGACGCCCTCCTGGAAGTAGCGGTCCTTGGAGAAGGACTTGCGGTCGCCGCGGGTCTGCATGGCGCCGAGGGAGCCCATGCCGCGGTACGACTTGAACTGCTTGCCGTTGATGAACATCAGCTCGCCCGGGGACTCCTCGCAGCCCGCGAGCAGCGAGCCCAGCATCACGGTGTCGGCGCCCGCGACCAGCGCCTTGGCGATGTCGCCGGAGTACTGGAGGCCGCCGTCGCCGATGACCGGGATACCGGCCGCCTTGGCGGCGAGGGACGCCTCGTAGATGGCGGTGACCTGCGGGACGCCGATACCGGCGACGACCCGGGTCGTACAGATGGAGCCGGGACCGACACCGACCTTGATGCCGTCCACGCCGGCGTCGATGAGGGACTGGGCGCCGTCCTTGGTGGCGATGTTGCCGCCGATGACGTCGACGCCGGTCGAGTTCGACTTGATCTTGGCGACCATGTCGCCGACCAGCCGGGAGTGGCCGTGCGCGGTGTCGACGACGATGAAGTCGACGCCCGCCTCGATCAGGGCCTGGGCGCGCTCGAAGGCGTCACCGGCCACGCCGACCGCGGCACCGACGAGGAGACGGCCCTCGGCGTCCTTCGCGGCGTGCGGGTACTTCTCCGCCTTGACGAAGTCCTTGACCGTGATCAGGCCCTTGAGGACACCGGCGTCGTCGACCAGCGGAAGCTTCTCGATCTTGTGCTTGCGCAGCAGCTCCATGGCCTCGACGCCGGAGATGCCGACCTTGCCGGTGACCAGCGGCATCGGCGTCATGACCTCGCGCACCCGGCGGGAGCGGTCCGTCTCGAAGGCCATGTCGCGGTTGGTGACGATGCCGAGCAGCTTCTTGCCGGGGTCGGTGACCGGCACCCCGCTGATGCGGAACTTGGCGCACAGGGCGTCGGCCTCGGCGAGCGTGGCGTCCGGGTGGACGGTGATCGGGTCGGCCACCATGCCGGACTCGGAGCGCTTCACCAGGTCGACCTGGTTGGCCTGGTCCTCGATGGAGAGGTTGCGGTGCAGTACACCGACGCCGCCCTGGCGGGCCATCGCGATCGCCATGCGCGACTCGGTGACCTTGTCCATGGCGGCGGACAGGAGCGGGATGTTCACCCGCACGTTCTTGGAGACGTACGAGGCGGTGTCGATCTCGTCGGGAGCCATGTCCGACGGGCCCGGCAGCAGCAGCACGTCGTCGTAGGTGAGCCCGAGCGTCGCGAATTTTCCGGGCACTCCGTCGACGTTGGCAGTCATGACACCTTCCCCAAATGGCCTTGATCGGTGCGGATGTCCATGCTAACGGGAAGCGCGGCTCCCGAATTCCACGGTTCCGCGTGACCGCGGGCTTCGTATGTTCGTACGGAATCCGGCGAACGCCCGTTCATCCGCAGACGGGGCACGGGGAGTGGCTACTGCTCCGCCAGTGCCCGCAGCCTGCTCAGCGCCCGGTGCTGGGCCACCCGGACCGCGCCGGGTGACATTCCCAACATCTGGCCGGTCTCCTCCGCGGTGAGGCCCACGGCGATCCGCAGCAGCAGCAGCTCCCGCTGGTTCTCGGGGAGGTTGGCCAGCAGTTTCTTGGCCCATTCGGCGTCGCTGCTGAGCAGCGCCCGCTCCTCCGGGCCGAGCGAGTCGTCCGGCCGCTCGGGCATCTCGTCCGAGGGGACGGCCGTCGAGCCGGGGTGGCGCATCGCGGCCCGTTGCAGGTCGGCGACCTTGTGGGCGGCGATGGCGAAGACGAACGCCTCGAAGGGCCGGCCGGTGTCCCGGTAGCGCGGCAGGGCGAGGAGGACCGCCACGCAGACCTCCTGGGCGAGGTCCTCGACGAAGTGCCGGGCATCGCCCGGGAGACGGGACAGACGGGTGCGGCAGTAGCGCAGCGCCAGGGGGTGGACATGGGCGAGCAGGTCGTGCGTGGCCTGCTCGTCCCCGTCGACGGCGCGGTGGACGAGCGCACCGATCGCCCCTGGGGCAGTGCCCGCCTCGTCGTCGCGCATCGGTCCATGGTGCCTTGACCGCGTCCGTTCCGTGGCATCGCGCTGGTCGTTGTGCACTGAAGCGTTATGAGCAGGTGCGCCGGCACTCATCCCCTGCGCCCTCCCCTTCCGCTCGACCGAATCGTCCCCGAGGAACTCCACACCTCAAGGATGCGGCATCCGCGGCGAAACGAGCATCGGGCGCCCGGCCGGCCCCTCTGCCACCCCCGCCCACCGAGCGGCGGGCGGGGATTTCCGTACCCCCGCTACAACCCACGCGAGGGGCCTAGCGCACCAGGCCCCAGCGGAAACCGAGCGCCACGGCGTGCGCGCGGTCCGAGGCGCCGAGCTTCTTGAACAGCCGCCGGGCGTGCGTCTTGACGGTGTCCTCGGAGAGGAACAGCTCACGGCCGATCTCGGCGTTCGAGCGGCCGTGGCTCATCCCTTCGAGGACCTGGATCTCGCGCGCGGTGAGCGTGGGCGCAGCGCCCATCTCGGCGGAGCGCAGCCGGCGCGGGGCCAGTCGCCAGGTCGGGTCGGCGAGGGCCTGCGTGACCGTGGCGCGCAACTCGGCGCGCGAGGCGTCCTTGTGCAGGTAGCCACGGGCACCGGCGGCGACCGCGAGGGCCACGCCGTCGAGGTCCTCGGCGACGGTGAGCATGATGATGCGCGCACCGGGGTCGGCGGACAGCAGCCGGCGGACGGTCTCGACGCCGCCCAGACCGGGCATGCGTACGTCCATCAGAATGAGGTCCGAGCGGTCGGCACCCCAGCGGCGGAGGACTTCCTCGCCGTTGGCCGCCGTCGTCACGCGCTCGACGCCGGGCACGGTCGCGACCGCGCGGCGGAGCGCCTCTCGGGCAAGCGGGGAGTCGTCGCAGACGAGGACGGATGTCATGGCCGCCCTCCGCAGCTGATGCACGTCACCTTGAGCCTCCAGGCTGGTACGAAATCGTCACCTGTGCGGTCGACCGTCTCGGACGCCTGCCCGAGCCCTTGTTGCTTCAACCGCCTCCGCACTCTCAACGACGGTCACTCGAAAGAGTTACGGGGCCGTGTGCCATCTTCGGCACTCTACGTGAGGGCGCGGACACGGTGCAGACATGCGCGGCGTACCCACAACGTTTCATCACAACCCGTGCCCCATTCAGACCCTTTTCTTCCCATTTCCTGGTGTCTGAGGCTAGATTCGCAATGAGTCATATTTTCATCTCCTTAGATCGTAGATGTACGGTCGTGGACACCGTATCCGCCCAGAACGGCTACAAGGGGTCACGCAATGGCAGATTTCTCCCGCCTTCCCGGACCGAACGCGGACCTGTGGGACTGGCAGCTTCTGGCCGCCTGTCGAGGGGTGGACAGCTCGCTCTTCTTCCATCCGGAGGGGGAGCGCGGCGCGGCCAGGAGTGCTCGCGAGAACTCGGCCAAGGAGGTCTGCATGAGGTGCCCGGTGCGGGCGCAGTGTGCGGCGCACGCGCTGGCGGTCAGAGAGCCGTACGGCGTCTGGGGCGGGCTGACCGAAGACGAGCGCGAGGAACTCATGGGGCGGGCACGCCACCGGCTGGTGTCGGCTTCGGCGGCCGTCGGGGACGGCGCTTCGAACAACTGAAGGAACGTTTCTGCTAGACGGGCACGCGCACGCGTGCCCCTACTTTTTCCCCTGCGCCGCGCGTGCCAGCTGCTCCAGCGTCGCCGCCACCGCGGGCACCTGGGCCAGATCGGGCAGCGTCAGGGCGACGATCTCCCGCCGGACCGCCGGTTCCAGCGTCACGGTGGCCGCTCCCCGCGGGCGTACGGACTCGATCGCGAGCTGGGGCAGGACGGCGACTCCCAGTCCCGCACCCACCAGGCCCACGACCGCCGGATAGTCGTCGGTGGCGAAGTCGATGCGCGGGGTGAAGCCGGCGCTCTCGCACACCTCGACGAGCTGGCCGCGACAGCGCGGGCAGCCCGCGATCCACGGCTCGCCGGCGAGCTCGCCGATGGCGACGGACCGCGCGCGGGCGAGCCGGTGCCGTTCGGGTACGAGGGCGACGAGCCGGTCGCCGAGCAGGGGCCGTACGACGAGGTCGTCCCACTCCTCGGCGCCCGCCGCTCCCTCGTACCGGAAGGCGAGGGCCACATCGCAGTCGCCCTCGCGCAACAGACCGACGGACTGCGGCGGTTCGGCCTCCTCAAGGGAGACGCGGGTGCCGGGGTGCTCGGCGCGCAGGGCGGCGAGAGCGGTGGGGACGAGGGTGGAGCTGCCGCTGGGAAAGGAGACGAGCCGGACCCGGCCGGCCCGCAGCCCCGCGATGGCGGCGACCTCCTCCTCGGCCGCGGTGAGTCCGGCGAGGATCCCGGCCGCGTGCCGCACCAGCGCCTCGCCCGCCTGCGTCAGGCGCATCTCGCGCCCGGTGCGGACGAGCAGGGGCGTGCCGACGGACGACTCCAGGGCCTTCATCTGCTGGCTGACGGCGGGCTGGGTGCAGCCCAGCTCGCGCCCGGCGGCGGAGAAGGATCCGGTGGCGGCGACGGCACGCAGGACGCGGAGATGACGGGCCTCGATCACTCGTCGAGCATAAGCGGACCTTGGGGAGCCCGCCCGATATCCCGTCGACGCTTTGGGGTGTGGTCACCTAGCGTGCGGCCATGAGACTTCTCTCGGTGAATGTGGGCCACGCGCGGGCCGTCGCGTACACGGACCAGCCTCAGGGCCTGACCGGCATCGACAAACAACCGGTGGACGGGGCGGTGCGGGTGGCCGCCCCCGGACCGAAGGGGGCCGGGGGGAGCGGGCTGGCCGGGGACACGGTGTGCGACAGGCGGCACCACGGCGGCGACGACCAGGCCGTGTACGCGGTGGCGCGCGAGGACCTCGACGACTGGGAGCGGGAGCTGACGCGCCCGCTGGCCAACGGCGTCTTCGGGGAGAACCTCACGACCGAAGGCGTCGACGTCTCCGGCGCGCTGGTCGGCGAGCGCTGGCGCGTCGGCTCCGAGGTGGTGCTGGAGGTCAGCAGCGGGCGGATCCCCTGCTACACCTTCCAGGGTCACATGGGTGAGCGGCGGTGGGTGCGGCGCTTCACGCAGAAGGGGGCGTCGGGCGCGTATCTGCGGGTGATCGAGCCGGGCGAGATCCGTGCCGGGGACCCCGTGGAGATAGTCCACCGCCCCGACCACGACGTGACGGTGGCCCTGTTGTTCCGGGCGATCACCACCGAGCGCGAGCTGCAGCCGCGGCTGTTGGCGGCGGGTGAGGCACTGCACCCGGAGGTACGGCGGTGGGCGCTGGAGTACGTGGCGAAGCACGGGGGCTGACGAGGGCTCACCGGGCCGCCGTCCACCAGTGCCTCACCGGGTAAGGAGGCCCTGTGCAGGGAGCGGACGGACGCGGTCCGGGTCATTAACCTTGCGCCATGACAACGGCTCTCATCACGGGTTCCACCGCGGGCATCGGCGCCGCCTTCGCGCGACGGCTGGCGGCGGACGGGCACAACCTCGTCCTGGTCGCCCGGGACACCAAGCGGCTGCGGGAACAGGCCACCGAACTGCACGACCGGCACGGCATCGAGGCGGAGGTCCTCACGGCCGACCTCGCCACGGACGACGGCATCGAATCGGTGGCCGCCCGGATCGGTGACCGCAGGAACCCCGTCGACCTGCTGGTCAACAACGCCGGCTTCGGCAACAAGGGCCGCTATCTGGACGTGTCCATGGCCGACGAGCTGAAGATGCTCAAGGTGCACTGCGAGGCGGTGCTCCGGCTGACCTCGGCGGCGGCGGAGGCGATGCGGGAGCGGGGGCGCGGCGGTGTGGTCAACGTCGCCTCCGTCGCCGCGTTCCTGCCGCGCGGGACGTACGGCGCGTCCAAGGCGTGGGTCGTGCAGTTCACGCAGGGCGCGGCGAAGGACCTGGCGGGCAGTGGCGTTCGGCTGATGGCGCTGTGCCCGGGGTTCGTCCGTACGGAGTTCCACGAGCGGGCCGGGATGGGGACGGACAACATCCCCGGCTGGATGTGGCTGGACGCGGACAAGCTGGTGGCGGCGGCGCTGGGGGATCTGGCGCGCGGGAGGACGGTGTCGATTCCGGACCCCCGGTACAAGGCGCTGATGGGGATGGTGAAGGTGGTGCCGCGAGGGCTGCTGGGCGGGATCAGCTCGCGGACCGGGCGCAAGTACGGGCCGCAGTAGGGGGAGGTGGGATTCCCCCATGCCGCGCCGGTGCCCTGACCGGCTCCCCTCGGCGCCCGGCGTCCTGGTACCGGACGGACGGGAGGCGCCGAAGCGGCATGGTGGGAAGATGGTGGTGTCCGACCGGACTCAGGGGGGCCGGAGGCGGTGTCATGACATTCGTGCAGCTCATCGACTGCAGGACCAGCCGGTTCGACGAGATGAACCGGCTGATGGACACGTGGGTAGAGCAGACCAAGGGCAAGCGGACGGCGACGCACAGTCTGATCGGCAAGGACCGGTCGGACGCGTCGCACTTCGTCGAGATCGTGGAGTTCGCGTCGTACGAGGAGGCGATGCGCAACTCCGGTCTGCCGGAGACGGACAAGATCTTCCGGGAGATGGTCGCCCTGTGCGACGAGACGCCCACCTTCACCGATCTGGACGTGGTGCGGGACGAGCAGCTCAACTGCGTGGTGGCGCGAGGGTTCTTCGAGGAGGCCGGACGGGCCCGGACGGAGCAGCTGTTCGAGCGGTTCACGGACGACTACGTGGACCATGATCCCGCCAACCCGGAGGACCTCGGGCTGCGTGGGGCCCGTGCGGAGTACGACGGGTGGCGGCGGTCCTTCGACTTCTCCTTCCAGGTGGACGACCAGCTCGCCGAGGGGGACCGGGTGTGCACGCGGTGGACGTGGAGCGGGCGCCAGACGGGCGAGTTCCTGGGGATCGCGTCCACCGGGCAGCAGGTCTCCATGACCGGGACGACCTGGCACCGGTTCCGGGAGGGACGGATCTGCGAGGGATGGTGGCAGTACGACCGGGCCGGGCTGATGGAGCAGCTGGGGGTACTCGGCCAGTGACCCGCGAAGGGGAAAGCCCCCGCTCCCTGACAGGGAGCGGGGGCTTCTTCGTGCGTGCCTCTTCAGGCAGGCGCGTGCCTCAGTGGGAGTGCCCGTGGCCGTGACCGCCCGCGGCCGGCTCCTCCTCTTCCTTCTTCTCGACGACCAGGGTCTCGGTCGTGAGGAGGAGGGAGGCGATGGAGGCGGCGTTCTCCAGGGCGGAGCGGGTGACCTTGACCGGGTCGATGACGCCCTGCTTGACCAGGTCGCCGTACTCGCCGGTGGCGGCGTTGAAGCCCTGGCCCTTGTCGAGCTCGGCGACCTTGGAGGTGATGACGTAGCCCTCCAGGCCGGCGTTCTCGGCGATCCAGCGCAGCGGCTCGACGGCGGCCTTGCGGACGACCGCGACACCGGTGGCCTCGTCGCCGGTCTTGCCGAGGTTGCCCTCGAGGACCTTCACGGCGTGGACGAGCGCGGAGCCACCACCGGAGACGATGCCCTCCTCGACCGCGGCGCGGGTCGCGGAGATGGCGTCCTCCAGACGGTGCTTCTTCTCCTTGAGCTCCACCTCGGTGGCGGCGCCGACCTTGATCACGCACACGCCGCCGGCCAGCTTCGCGAGGCGCTCCTGGAGCTTCTCGCGGTCCCAGTCGGAGTCCGTGTTCTCGATCTCGGCCTTGATCTGGTTGACGCGGCCCACGACGTCCTCGGAGTTGCCGGCGCCGTCGACGACGGTCGTGTCGTCCTTGGTGACCGTGACGCGGCGGGCGGAGCCCAGCACCTCGAGGCCGACCTGGTCGAGCTTGAGGCCGACCTCCTCGGAGATGACCGTGGCGCCGGTGAGGACCGCCATGTCCTGCAGCATCGCCTTGCGGCGGTCACCGAAGCCGGGGGCCTTGATCGCGACCGCGTTGAAGGTGCCGCGGATCTTGTTCACGACCAGGGTCGACAGGGCCTCGCCCTCGACGTCCTCGGCGATGATCAGCAGGGGCTTGGAGGCGCCCGCCTGGATGACCTTCTCCAGCAGCGGCAGCAGGTCCTGGATGGAGGAGATCTTGCCCTGGTTGATGAGGATGTAGGGGTCCTCGAGGACGGCCTCCATGCGCTCCTGGTCCGTCACGAAGTACGGCGACAGGTAGCCCTTGTCGAAGGCCATGCCCTCGGTGAAGTCCAGCTCCAGGCCGAAGGTGTTGGACTCCTCGACGGTGATGACACCGTCCTTGCCGACCTTGTCCATCGCCTCGGCGATGAGCTCGCCGACCTGGGTGTCCTGGGCGGACAGACCGGCGACGGCGGCGATGTCGGACTTCTCGTCGATCGGCCGGGCGGTCGCGAGGAGCTCCTCGGAGACCGCGGCGACGGCCGCGTCGATGCCCTTCTTCAGCAGCGCCGGGGAGGCGCCCGCGGCGACGTTCTTCAGGCCCTCGCGTACGAGCGCCTGGGCGAGCACGGTGGCGGTGGTGGTGCCGTCACCCGCGATGTCGTTGGTCTTGGTCGCCACCTCCTTCACCAGCTGGGCACCGAGGTTCTCGTACGGGTCCTCGATCTCGACCTCGCGGGCGATGGTGACGCCGTCGTTGGTGATGGTGGGAGCGCCGAACTTCTTGTCGATGACGACGTTGCGGCCCTTGGGGCCGATCGTCACCTTGACCGTGTCGGCAAGCTTGTTGACGCCGCGCTCGAGGGCGCGACGGGCGTCCTCGTCGAACTTCAGGATCTTCGCCATGGAGCGTGAGCCCTCTCGGAAATCTAGGTGAAAAGAAACTGCGCCCCGGGCGCCCGGCTTGTCATTGGTCGGGGATGCCAGGGGCGCAGCTCAAAGCAGATGCTTCGGGTGAACTACTTCTCGATGATCGCGAGCACGTCGCGAGCCGAGAGGACGAGGTACTCCTCGCCGTTGTACTTCACCTCGGTGCCGCCGTACTTGCTGTACAGCACGATGTCGCCGGTCTTCACGTCGAGCGGAAGACGCTCGCCGTTCTCGAAGCGGCCCGGGCCGACGGCCAGGACGACGCCCTCCTGGGGCTTCTCCTTGGCGGTGTCCGGGATGACCAGGCCAGAGGCGGTGGTCTGCTCGGCGTCGAGCGGCTGGACCACAATGCGGTCCTCGAGCGGCTTGATGGCAACCTTGGAGCTGGTGGTCGTCACGATCCGACCTCCCCCTTCGGAGATCACGGGGTTGACTGTCTGAGGTGGCGACCAGGTCGATCCGTCGTCGCGGGTGCCGGACCTGCCCGTCGCTAGTTGGCACTCTCCAGGGGGGAGTGCCAGGGCCGAGACTATGACTGCGATTAGCACTCGGTCAAGCGGAGTGCCAATCCCGTGCGGCGCGGCGCCGAGGTTTTCGCTCCGGGGCCGGTCGGACGGCCTGTCGGACGGCCCGTCGGACAGCCGGTCGGACAGCCGGTCGGACGGTCTGATGGACGGCCCTAGAGATAGTCCTCCAGACGTCCCACGGTGAGCCCGCCGCGCTGGATCTCCCGCAGCAGCCGCGTCGTGCGTTCCGTGAGGGTGGGGCCGGCCGGCTCGCCCGACGGCACCGAGACGATGTCGCCCGCCCGCAGCCCGCGCTCCCCCTCCGTGAAGGTCAGCCCGCCGCCCCGCGCCGACGCCCGCCACAGGACGACCGCGGCGAGGCCGCAGTCACGGGCGGCCCGGAGCGTGGTGGTGTCGTACGTGCCGTAGGGCGGGCGGAAGAGGCGGGGGCGGACGCCGAAGCGGGCGCGGAGTTTGTCCTGCTGGCCGCAGATCTCGGCACGCTGGCCGGCGTACGGCAGGCCGCGCAGCGCCGGGTGGTCGAGGGTGTGGTTCTGGATGCTCGCGCCGACCGACCGCAGGCGGGCGAAGTGGCCGTACCCCGGTCCGACGACGCTGTCCGTGAGGAACATGGTGACCGGCAACCGCAGTTCACGGACCAGGTCGACGAAGTGCGGATCCTTCTCGGCGCCGTCGTCGTAGGTGAGGAAGACGACCCGGTCGGGGGTGCGGACGCGGTCCAGAACCGGCAGGCGGCCCGGCCCCGGCGGGCGCAGGGCGGAGGGCCTGGCGGCCGGTTTCGGGGCCGGGGTCAGCGGCGCCGCGAGCCCCCAGCGGCGGTACGGCCGCTCACCCGCGCCCTCCGGGCCGTACGACCCGCCCGCCCCGCCGGGGCCGTACGACCCCGTCCGCTCGGCCGCCTCGCCACCGGGCCGTGCGAGGGGGCCGCCGGACCAGGCGCAGCCGGTGAGGAGGACGGCCGCGAGGGCGGCGGCCAGGAGGCCCTGCCGTGTCACAGGTAGTCCTCCAGGCGGGCCACGGCGTATCCCTCCTCCGTGATCTTGTTCAGGAAGCGGCGGACCATGTCGGGCATGGTGCCCTTCCAGTCCTCCCGGCCCCGGAAGTGGCTGAGGACGATGTCGCCGGGACGGATCTTCCGGTCCCACTCGCGGTACTCCCACCGGTCGACGAAGACCTCTTCGTTCCAGATGGGCGCGTACCTGATCCCGCAGGCCCTGGCGGCGCGCAGGGTGTCCTCGTTGTAGTTGCCGAAGGGCGGGCGGAAGAGGGTGGGGCGTTTGCCGTAGCGCTCCTCGATCACGTCCTGCATGCCGCAGATCTCGCGCTTCTGGCGGGCGTACGACAGTCCGGGCAGGTAGGGGTGGCGCAGGGTGTGGTTGTTCAGGGTGACCCCGCCGGCCTGCATCTTCCTGAAGTAGCCGTAGTCCTCCTTGACCAGGTAGTCGCTGAGGAAGGCGGTGTACGGGATCTTCAGCTCGCTCATCATCCGCAGGAACGCCGGGTCCTTCTCGGCGCCGTCGTCGATGGTGAGGAAGACGACCTTCTGGCGGGTGGGGACCGTGGTGAAGACCGGCGGGAGGCTGTCGTGGCCGTCCACCTCGAAGCCCTCGCGGGTGGTGATCGTCGGCTTGACGGCAGGGGGGCGCGGAGGCGTGAGCGGGACCTTCTTCAGGCCCCAGCGCTTCGCCGCCGCGACCAGGGCCCGGCGCTGGGCGCGCCGTTCGGCGGCCGGTTCCGCCTTCCGGGCCTCCTTCCGCGCCTTCTCGCCGGCCTGCTGACCGGCGGCCGGGCGCACCTCGGAGTCGCCGCCCTGCGTACAGCCGGAGACGAGCGCGACGGCGGCGAGCACGGCCAGGCCGCCTCGCACTCCCGAAAGAGACCGGTTCTTGTCATTTTGTCCTACTGTCCGCATGGTGCCGGATCCTCGCAGGACGCTTTCGCGAACCCGGGCCGACACCGCCGCCTGAGGCACACCATCCACCGACTGGCCCACAATGACCCGGTGAACGACCTCGCTCCCCTCCTCACCCCCGAGGGCCGCGCCCTCCTCGACGCGGTGCGCCACACCGCCCCCGCCGACGAACTCGCCGTCGCCACCCGGCTGCGCCGCGAGCACCCGGCCGAACTGGTGTCGGCGGCGCTCGGCCAGGCGAGACTGCGCCGGCGGGCGGAGGTGAAGTTCGGGGCCGAGGACGCCGGGCGGATGTTCTTCACGCCCAACGGGGTGGAGCAGTCGACCCGGGCGAGCGTGGCCTCGTACCGGGCGGCGCGGCTGAAGGAGCTGGGCGTGACCTCCGTGGCCGACCTGTGCTGCGGGATCGGCGGGGACGCCATCGCGCTCGCCCGGGCCGGTATCAGGGTGCTCGCCGTGGACCGGGACCCGGCGACGGCGGCGGTGGCGCGGGCCAACGCCGCCGCGCTCGGGCTCACCGGCCTCGTCGAGGTGCGGGAGGCCGACGTCACCGAGGTCGACACGGCCGCCTACGACGCCGTGTTCGTCGACCCGGCCCGCCGTGGCGGCCGCGGCCGCATCTTCGACCCCGAGGCCTACTCCCCGCCGCTCTCCTGGGCCGTCCGGGCCGCGCGTACGTCGTCCGGCGCCGCCGCCCTGAAGGTCGCCCCCGGCATCCCGCACGAGGCCGTGCCCGCCGAGGCCGAGGCCGAGTGGATCTCGGACGGCGGGGACGTGAAGGAGGCCGTCCTGTGGTTCGGCACCGGGGCGCCGGGCGGCGTACGGGCGACCCTGCTGCCCGGCCCGCGCACGCTCCTCGGCCGGGGTCTGCCCGACCCCGGGGTCCGTTCCGTCGGCCGGTACCTGTACGAGCCCGACGGCGCCGTCATCCGCGCCCACCTGGTCGCCGAGGTCGCCGAGGAACTGGACGGCGGCCTCGTCGACGAGACCATCGCCTACGTGACCTCCGACGAACTGCGGCCGACGCCGTACGCCTCCGCATACGAGATCACCGACCGGCTCCCTTTCAACGTCAAGAAGCTGAGGGCCCTGCTGCGGGAGCGCGAGGTCGGTGTCCTGACCGTGAAGAAGCGGGGCTCGGCGGTCGAGCCGGAGGAGCTGCGGCGCAAGGCGCTGCCCAAGACCCACGGCCCGAACTCGGCGACGGTGTTCCTGACCCGGGTCGCGGGGGCGCCGACCATGCTGCTCGGGCACCCCGTCTGATCAGGAACCGCCCACCTCGCGCGCCCGCCGCAGCAGCAGTTCCCGCTCCCGCTCGTTGCGGGTGAGCTCCGCCGCCCGCAGGAACTCGGCGCGGGCCTCCGCCGGGCGGTCCAGCCTCGACAGCAGGTCGCCCCGCACGCTCGGCAGCAGGTGGTAGTCCCGCAGGGACGGTTCGGCGCGCAGCTCGTCGACGATGTCCAGTGCAGCCTTCGGACCCCGGGCCATCGACACGGCGACCGCCCGGTTGAGTTCGACGACCGGCGAGGGGGCGCGGGCGGCGAGCAGGCCGTAGAGGGTGGCGATGCTCGCCCAGTCGGTCTCCTCGTAGGAGTGGGCCGTCGCGTGGCAGGCGGCGATCGCGGCCTGGAGGGCGTAGGGGCCCGGGGCGCCGGCGGACGTGGCGTCGGCGCGGCCGAGGGCGGTGATGCCGCGGGCGATGAGCATGCGGTTCCAGCGGCTGCGGCTTTGGTCCTTGAGCAGGACGGGCTCGCCGTCGGGTCCGGTGCGGGCGGCCGTGCGGGACGTCTGGAACTCCAACAACGCGGTCAGGGCGTGGACTTCGGGTTCCTTCGGCATCAGCCCGGACAGCACGCGGGCCAGCCGGAGGGCGTCCTCGCAGAGGCCGGGGCGCACCCAGTCGTCGCCGGCCGTGGCGGCGTAACCCTCGTTGTGGATGAGGTAGATGACGTCGAGGACGGAGCCCAGGCGGGCCTCGCGGTCGGGGCCGTAGGGGACCTCGAAGGCGATGTTCCCGGCGGCCAGGGTGCGCTTGGCCCGGACGATGCGCTGGGCGACCGTCGACTCCGGTACCAGGAAGGCGCGGGCGATCTCGGGTGTGGTCAGGCCGCCCAGGAGCCGCAGGGTGAGGGCCGTGCGGGCCTCGGCCGACAGGACCGGGTGACAGGCGGTGAAGACCAGGCGGAGCAGGTCGTCGTCGATGTCGTCCGGGTCGGCGGGCTCCTCCGGCGGGGCCGCGTCCGACAGGTCCCGGCCGATCTCGGCCAGCTTGCGGGCGTAGTTCTCCCGACGCCGGACGAGGTCGACGGCGCGGCGGCGGGCGGTGGCCATGAGCCAGGCGCCGGGGTTGTCGGGGACGCCGTCGCGCGGCCACTGCTCCAAGGCCGCGACCAGGGCGTCCTGCGCCAGCTCCTCGGCGATGCCGACGTCCCGGACGACACGGGCGACGCCCGCGATGATGCGGGGGGACTCGATCCGGAAGACGGTCTCGACGGCTCCGCGCGGGTCGGCGGTGGGCTGTGGTGTCACAGCCCACCATCAGACACCCGTGGAGGCCTGCCGCCAAGGAACGGTCAGCCCTCGGCGATCTGCCGCACCTCGCAGGTCACCGTCCAGTGCTCCTCGTGCACCTTCAGGAACCGCTTCGTCCACTCGATCGCCTCGGCCTGGTCCTTGGCCTGGATGATCGCGTAGCCGCCGACCACCTCCTTGGACTCCGTGAACGGCCCGTCCGTGACGGACAGCTGTCCGCCCTCCCAGCGCACCCGGTTGCCCTGCGCGGTCGGTGTCAGCCCGGCGGTGTCCAGCAGCACCCCGGCCTTCGTCATCTCCTCGATCAGCTCCCCCATCCGCTGCATCAGCTCTGGGCTGGGGCCCTCGGCGGGGGCGGAGGACTCGTCGATCTGGACCAGGGAGAGATAGCGCGGCATGGTGCCCGCCTCCTCGTGTCGTGGGCCCGGGCTGTTCCCGGCCTCTCACCCCTGCGTCGATCGGGAGACACCGGGATCGACAGGCTCGACGGATCTCTTTCGGGAAATCTTCGGGAGGAGATCCGCAGGCGGGAAAACCAGGTCGTGATCCGCGGGCCACCGGGGTTGAATGGCCGGATGGATCCGTGGCGCGAGCGCTGGAGCTGGGGACGCGGGACGCCCCTGGGATACGTCCTCACCACGAACGACACGCACGCGCCTCTCGTGCGCTGCTCCGACGTGGAGGGCCTGTTCGCCGACCCGCCGACGCCCCCGCGCGAGGAGCTGGTGCTCTACGAGTGCGCACCGCTCGACGCGCTGCGCGACGCCGTGTCGGCACCGGCGGGCACCCGCGTCGGCGACCTGTGGATCATGATCAGTCTCAAGGGCGACCGGGCGTACGACTGGACGTACGACCTGGTCGACGTCGTGATCCTCCAGCAGCGTCCCAGCCCGGACGCGCCCGGTCTGGTCGACCTGATCGTGGAGGCCGGGGTGCGGCCGCCGGAATGGGACTTCGGCGATCTGTCGGCGTCCCGCCAGGAGCAGTTGCACTTCGAACTCTTCGGCCCGGACACGGCGGACAGGGCGAACGCGGCGGACGCCGACGCGTCCTACGGGTCCTGTGCGGCGATACCGAGGCTCTTCGCCCGCCGGCCGGACCGCAGGTGGGGCGAGCTGCGTCTCGTCGGCTGCGAGCCGGACGCTCCGTTGCTCGCGCCGGAGCGCACCGGGTACGTGGGGACGAGGCTGCTGGCCCTGGACCGGACGGGCCGGGTGATGGCCGAGCGCGGGCTCGGTCTGTGCGTCCGCGGCGCCGAGCCGTCGACGCTCGGCGGGGACCTGTGTGACGTGACGGTGGACGCCCGCGTCCGCGACCGTCCGCCCGCCGCCTTCGAGTCGGTGTGGAGGCTGTGGCGGGACGACCGCGCCGCCGCCCCCAACGAGTGGGCACCGCTGACGGGGAACCTCAGACGCGAGTGGCTCCAGCTCACCCGGAAGACCGCCGGAGCCGATGTGCGGGGCGGCGAGTACCACCTCGACGGCCGGTTCGTCACCGACGCGCAGGGCCTGCACTGCGCGATCGGGGAGGCGGTCAACGGCCCGGGCGGCTACTACGGGCAGTGCTGGCACTCCCTCGGCGACTGCCTGGACGGCGGGTTCGGCGCGGTGCCGCCCTTCACCCTGGTCTGGCACGACTACGACGTGGCCCACCGGGCGCTGACCGGCGACCGGCTCTCGAACGACACCCCCTACCTCCAGGCGGTCGTGGAGCGCCTGGAGAGCTGGGGTGTCACGGTCGTACGGCAGTGAGCCCCACGGCGACCGGACGGGCCGGCGCTCACCGGGGCGCCGCCCCCGTGGCTCAGCGCAGCGTCTCCCACAGCTCGCTCGCCTCGGGCTCGTCGGCCACCACCCGGTTCGGGTTCGAGGGGGCGGTCACCACCGGCATCGTGACCGTCTCCACCTGGTCCGCCGACAGGCCCTTGAGGCTCTCGCCGAGGCGCGTCAGCTCGGTCAGGGAGTCGAGGCCGGTGTCGGTGGTGAGGCTGCCGGTGACCGCGTCGGCGACCCGGTACAGCCTGGCGGGGTCGGAGAGCAGGTCGGTCGAGGAGATCTGTTCCAGCAGCGCCTTCACCAGCTTCTGCTGGAGGCCGATCCGGCCCAGGTCGCTGCCGTCGCCTATGCCGTGCCGGGTGCGGGCCAGGGCCAGGGCCTGCTCGCCGTCCAGCTCGTGGGTGCCGGCCTTCAGCTCGAGGTGGCTGTCGGCGTCGTCGATGTCCTCGTCGGTGGTGACGGTGACGCCGCCGAGCGCGTCGACGAGCTTCGCGAAGCCCGAGAAGTCGATCTCGACGTAGTGGTCCATGCGTACGTCGGTGAGGGACTCGACGGTCTTGACCGCGCACACCGCCCCGCCCACCGAGTAGGCGCTGTTGAACATGGCGCCGTACGTCACCGCCGTCGACCTCCCGGAGGACAGCGGGCAGGACGGCCGGGTGACGAGCGTGTCGCGCGGGATGCTGACCACCCTCGCCCGGGTACGGCCCGCGTCGAGGTGCACCACCATCGCCGTGTCGGAGCGGGCTCCCTCGCTGTCACCGCCGCCGAGTGCCTGGTTCTCCTCGCCGCTGCGCGAGTCCGAGCCCAGGACCAGGATGTTCAGGGCCTCGGTGGGCAGGGGGGAGGCCGTCGCGGAACCGGACGGGGCCGGCGTCGTCACGGCCTTCGCGGGGCGGTCGTCGCCGAGCGCGTTGTTGATGTCGACGCTCTTGATGTTGCCGTTGAGGTGCCAGTAGGCCCAGCCCGCCGTGGCGGTGCCCAGCACCAGTGCGCCCGCGAGGGTGAGGCCGGCGGCCTTGAGCGCTCTCGACCGCCGGCCCCTGCGTCTGCCCTCGTCGCCGTTCTCGTCATGTCCGGTCACGGGGAGGAACGTAAGTGCGGATTATTAGGAGAATGTTAGGGACGGCGGCAGGAGACGGTTTTCTTCGGAAAATCTCACCTTTCTCAGGACCGCCTCACCCCAGCGTCACCACCGGCACCGGATTGCTCCCGCTCCACGACCCGTTGAACCCGAAGGTCACCGAACCGCCGTCCGGCACCGTCCCGTTGTAGGAGGCGTTGGAACAGCTGACCGCGGAGCCCGTCTGGGCGCAGGTCGCGTTCCAGGCCTGGGTGACCTGCTGGCCCGCGCCGAACGTCCAGCCGACCTTCCACGACGACAGCGCGGCCCCCGAGCAGGCGATCCTCACCTGTCCCGTGAAGCCGGTGTTCCACTGACTGCTCACGCTGTAGGTCGCCGTGCAGGCGCCGGTCGGGGGTGTCGTGGTGCCGCCGAGGGCCTCGGCGATCGCGGCGTACGCCGGTTTCGGCGCGTAGTTCTCGTCGTACGGTGTCGCCGCGCCCTGCCCCGGGAAGGTGGACGGGATCCAGGAGTCGGAGTCGGTGAAGCCCCACACGGTGACGCCGACGCACCGCGCCACCGCCACGCAGGCGGCCATGACGGCCTTGTAGTCGGCGGCCTGCCGGGTCAGCTTCGTGCTGTCGGACGGCAGTTGCATCCGGATGTCCAGCTCGGTGATCGCCACGTCCACGCCGAGGTCGGCGAAGCGCTGGATGTTCTGCTGGAGCGTGGACGGCACCTGCCCGAGGATGAGGTGCGCCTGCAGCCCCACCCCGTCGATCGGGACACCGCGCTCCTTCAGGGACTTGACCAGGTTGTACAGGGCGGTGCTCTTCGCGTTGACGCCCTCGACGTTGTAGTCGTTGATGTACAGCTTGGCGGCCGGGTCGGCGGCACGGGCGGCGGTCAGCGCCTGGGCGATGTAGTCGGCACCGAGGCCGTTGTACCAGAGGGTCTGACGGTAGGTGCCGTCCTCGTTGAACGGCTCGTTGACCACGTCCCAGGTGGCGAGCCGGCCCTTGTAGCGGCCGACCTCCAGCGCGATGTGGTCGTTCATGAGCCCGCTCAGCTGGGCCGGGGTCCAGGTGCCGTTCGTCAGCCAGCTCGGGTTCTGGCTGTGCCAGACCAGGGTGTGGCCGCGTACCTGCTGGCCGCTCGCCTCGGCGAAGTCGACGATCTGGTCGGCCTCGGCCCAGTCGAAGGTGCCCCGGGTGGGCTCGACCGAGCCCCACTTCATGGCGTTGCCCGGGGTGAGCGCGTTGAACTCGCGGGCCGCGATCTCGCCGTACGTCCCGGTGAGCTTGGATCCGGTGACCGCCGTGCCCATGACCTTGCCCTTGGCGGCGGCCAGGTCGCGCAGTGGGGCGTCGGCGGCGTGCGCGGTGCCCGCCAGGGCGCCGGTCAGGGCGGCACCGGTCATGGCCGCGCCTGTCAGCAGGGCGGTCAGGCGTACACGTAACGAGGATCTGGAGGTTCTCATTGCGGGGCCTCCGAAAGTTTCGGTTGTGCAACCGATTGACTTCGGAGGAGTGTGGGGGTGCTCACCCCACCCGTCAATACCTCAGCTTCCGGCCACGGCCGTACTGCTGCGCACCACGAGACTCGTCGCGAGCTCCACCCGGGTCGCCGCCGGGGTGCCCTCCTCGCGCCCGAGGTCGAGGACCAGCTTCGCGGCCGCCTCGGCCATCTCCATGAGCGGCTGCCGTACGGTCGTCAGCGGCGGACCCACCCAGGGCGCCACGGGCAGGTCGTCGAACCCGACCACGCTCAGGTCCTCCGGGATCCTGAGCCCCAGCTCGCGCGCGGCCTCGTACAGCCCGAGCGCCTGGAGGTCGTTGCCGGCGAAGACGGCGGTGGGCCTGTCCGGGCGGCGCAGCAGGTCCAGGCCGCACCGGTAGCCGGCCTCGTGGTGGAAGTCCCCGGCCACGATCAGCTCGGGGTCGACCGGCAGGCCGGCGGTCTCCAGGGCGGCCCGGTAGCCGTCGATGCGGGCGCGGCTGCACATCATCCGGGACGGTCCGCTGATCGCGCCGATGCGGGTGTGGCCGAGATCGACGAGGTGCCGGGTCGCGGCGAGCCCGCCCTGCCAGTTGGTGGCGCCGATCGAGGGCACGTCGGCGCCCGGGTCGCCGGCCGGGTCCATCACCACGAACGGGATGGAGCGGCTGTTGAGCAGGGCGCGCTGGGACTCGTCGAGCCCGGACAGCACGAGGATCACGCCGTGCGGCCGCCGGGCGGCGACCTGGTCGGCCCAGGTGCGCCCGGGGGTGAGCCGGCCGGCGCTCTCACTCAGCACGACGCTGAGGCCCGCGTCCCGGGCCACGTTCTCCACACCCCGGATGACCTCCATCGCCCAGGCGCTCTCCAGCTCGTGGAAGACCAGGTCGATCAGCGGCGAACGGCTCGCCTCCGCGCGCCGGCGCCGATAGCCGTGCGCGCGCAGCAGGTCCTCCACACGGCTGCGGGTCGCCGGGGCGACATCCGCACGTCCGTTGAGGACCTTCGAAACTGTCGGCGCCGAGACGCCGGCCTCTCGGGCGATCTCGGCAAGCGTGGCGGTCTGCTGGGACCGTCCTGCCGTCCGGGTTTCACCGGGCTCCGGGGGTGTCATGGCGGCGATCGTATCCCTGCGCGACCTCTTGACGAACCCCTCTCACCGCCCTAGGTTCCCAAAACATTCGACTTATGCACCGAAACATTCGCGAGAGGGCCATCGACCCCGACAGGAGTTACATGACCACCGCCCCCTGGCGTGACCCCGCCCTGCCCGCCGCCGCCCGCGTCGACGACCTCCTCGCCCGGATGACCCTGGAGGAGAAGACCGCCCAGCTCTACGGCGTGTGGGTGGGCGCCACCACCACCGACGGCGGCGAGGTCGCCCCCCTCCAGCGCGAAATGACCGCCGAGTTCGACTGGGACGAGCTGATCACCCACGGCCTGGGCCAGCTCACCCGCCCCTTCGGCACGGCCCCCGTGGACCCGACGCTCGGCGCGCAGGCCCTGGCCCGCGCCCAACGCAGGATCGCGGAGGCCGGCCGCTTCGGCATCCCCGCCCTCGCGCACGAGGAGTGCCTGGCGGGCTTCACCGCCTGGCAGGCCACCGCGTATCCGGTCCCGCTCGCCTGGGGCGCCACCTTCGACCCCGCCCTGGTCGAGGAGATGGCCCGGCGCATCGGCCGGGACCTCCGCTCGGTCGGCGTCCACCAGGGCCTCGCCCCGGTCCTGGACGTCGTGCGGGACCCGCGCTGGGGCCGGGTCGAGGAGACCATCGGCGAGGACCCGTACCTCGTCGGCACGGTCGCCACCGCCTACGTCCGGGGCCTGGAGTCGGCCGGGATCGTCGCCACGCTCAAGCACTTCGCCGGGTACGCCTCCTCGGCCGGCGCCCGCAACCTGGCCCCCGTGCGGGCCGGCGTCCGCGAGTTCGCCGACGTGACGCTCCCGCCGTTCGAGATGGCCCTGCGGGAAGGCGGCGCCCGCTCGGTGATGGCGGCGTACACCGACACCGACGGCGTCCCGGCCTCGGCCGATCCGGGCCTGCTGACCGAGCTGCTGCGCGAGCGGTGGGGCTTCACCGGAACAGTGGTCGCCGACTACTTCGGCATCGGCTTCCTGCAGACCCTGCACCGGGTGGCGGGCGACCCCGCCCAGGCGGCGCGCGTGGCGCTGGAGGCGGGCGTCGACGTGGAGCTGCCGACGCTCAAGTGCTACGGCGAACCGCTGCTGGAGGCGGTGCGGGCGGGCGAGGTCCCGCAGTCCCTGATCGACCGGGCGGCCCGGCGGGTCCTGCTCCAGAAGTGCGAACTGGGTCTGCTGGACGAGGACTGGACGCCGGAGCCGGCCGGCCGCGTCCATCTCGACTCGGCGGCCAACCGCGCGCTGGCCCGTCGCCTGGCCGAGGAGTCGGTGGTCCTGCTGGACAACCCGGACGGCCTGCTCCCCCTGAGCCAGGACACGCGCATCGCGGTGGTCGGCCCGCGCGCGGCGGACGCGCTGGCCATGCTCGGCTGCTACTCCTTCCCGTCCCACGTCCTCACGCACCATCCGGAGGTGCCGACGGGCATCGAGATCCCCACTCTCCTGGACTCCCTGCGGGCCGAACTCCCGGACGCGAAGGTGACGTTCGCGGAGGGCTGCGGGGTGTCGGACCCGGACACCTCGGGCTTCGAGGAGGCCGTGGCGCGGACCGCGGAGGCGGACGTCTGCGTGGCCGTCCTGGGCGACCGGGCGGGCCTGTTCGGCCGTGGTACCTCGGGCGAGGGCTGCGACGCCACCGACCTGCGGCTGCCCGGCGCCCAGGCCAAGTTGCTGGACACCCTGGTGGCGACCGGCGTCCCGGTGGTCCTCGTCCTCCTCACCGGCCGCCCCTACGCGCTGGGCCGCTGGGACGGCCGGCTCGCCGCGGTCGTCCAGGCCTTCTTCCCGGGGGAGGAGGGCGGACCCGCGGTGGCGGGGGTGCTGTCGGGCCGCGTGAACCCGTCGGGCCGCCTCCCGGTGAGCGTCCCGCGCGTGCCCGGCGGCCAGCCGTGGACGTACCTCCAGCCGCCGCTGGGCCTGCGGGGGGACGTGAGCAACCTGGACCCGACGCCGCTGTACCCGTTCGGGCACGGGCGTTCCTACACACGGTTCGCGTGGGAGGGCTTCGAGGGCGGACCGGCGTCGGAGACGGACACCGACGGCGCCTACGACGTGTCGGTCACCGTCCGCAACGCGGGCGACCGCGCCGGTGCCGAGGTCGTCCAGCTGTACCTGCACGACCCGGTCGCCTCGGTCACCCGCCCGGACGTCCGCCTGATCGGCTACCGGCGACTGGAGCTGGAGCCCGGCCGGTCCGCCCGGGTCACCTTCCGCTTCCACACGGATCTGTCGGCCTTCACCGACCGCACCGGCCGACGGGTGGTCGAACCGGGGGCGCTGGAACTACGGCTGGCGGCATCCAGCGCGGACGTACGGCACACCGCCGGGCTGACCCTCACGGGGCCGGTGCGGGTGCTGGGGCCGGACCGCAGGCTCCGCTGCGAGGCGGAGGTGTCGGAGGCGGGGTGACTCCGGCACCGCGGGACGGGGGGCGTGGTGGGTGGGGGAGGGTCAGCCCTCCCCCACCGACTCGAACCGCCACCGATGCACCGCCCGCGTGACCAACTCGGCTTCCGGCTCCGGCAGTTCGGGCAGTTCGGCGTCGTAGGCAGCGTTCCACCAGGTGATCACGAGCACCCTGTCGCCCGGCGCCCGGAGCGTCTCCCGGCGCAGTGGCGTACCGGGCAGCCGCTGCGCCCGCGCCCAGGCCAGCAGTTCGCCGCCGCGCCCGTCGGCCGCCCGTGCCTCCCACATCAACGCGACCGTCACGGGTAGAGGTTCCCGTCGCTGACCTCGTGGACGTGGTCGTGTCCGGGGACATGGGGTTCGGTCACCGGCAGCGAGGAGTCCGCCGACAGGTCCCAGCCGGACGCCGGCCGGTTGCGGGCGACCATCTCCGCGCCCAGCGCCGCGACCATCGCCCCGTTGTCGGTGCACAGCTTGGGCCGCGGCACCCGCAGCCGGATCCCGGCCGCCTCGCAGCGCTCCTGGGCCAGCACCCGCAGCCGCGAGTTGGCGGCCACGCCGCCGCCGATCATCAGGTGGTCGACGCCCTCGTCCTTGCAGGCCCGCACCGCCTTCCGGGTCAGCACGTCCACGACCGCCTCCTGGAAGGAGGCCGCCACGTCACGCACCGGCACCTCCTCCCCCGCCGCCCGCTTCGCCTCGATCCAGCGGGCCACGGCCGTCTTCAGCCCCGAGAAGGAGAAGTCGTACGCCGCGTCGCGCGGCCCGGTCAGACCGCGCGGGAACGCGATGGCCGACGGGTCGCCCTCCTTCGCGTACCGGTCGATGACCGGGCCGCCCGGGAAGCCGAGGTCGAGCACGCGGGCGATCTTGTCGAAGGCCTCGCCGGCCGCGTCGTCGATGGTCGCGCCCATCGGCCGTACGTCGGAGGTGATGTCACTCGACAGCAGGAGCGAGGAGTGCCCGCCGCTGACCAGCAGCGCCATCGTGGGCTCCGGAAGCGCCCCGTGCTCCAGCTGGTCCACACAGATGTGCGAGGCCAGGTGGTTCACGCCGTACAGCGGCTTGCCGAGCGCGTAGGCGTACGCCTTCGCGGCGGAGACGCCGACGAGCAGCGCACCGGCGAGCCCCGGGCCGGCGGTCACGGCGATGCCGTCCAGGTCCCTCGCGCTCACCCCCGCCTCCTTCAGCGCGCGGTCGATGGTCGGCACCATCGCCTCGAGGTGCGCCCGGGAGGCCACCTCCGGGACGACTCCGCCGAAACGGGCGTGCTCGTCGACGCTGGAGGCGATGGCGTCGGCCAGCAGGGTGGTGCCGCGGACGATGCCGACGCCGGTCTCGTCACAGGAGGTCTCGATGCCGAGGACGAGTGGTTCGTCAGCCATGGATCTCGGTTCCTTGTACGCCGTTGAGGGAGGAGGAGGGGTCGGTCAGTCGCATGACGAGGGCGTCCACGTTGCCGGGCTGGTAGTAGCCGCGCCGGAAACCGATGGGCTCGAAGCCGAAGCGCGCGTAGAGCTTCTGCGCGGGGATGTTGTCGACCCGGCACTCCAGCATCACCTCAGCGCACTCGAAGGCGGTCGCGGCCCGCAGCAGCTCGGTCAGCAGCCGTCCGCCGAGCCCGGTGCCCTGGTGGTCGCGGGAGACGGCGATGGTCTGCACGTCGGCCAGGTCACCGGCGGAGGCCAGTCCCGCGTATCCGACCAGACGCCCGTCGGCGGCCTGGGCCACCACGTACCGCCGGGTGGCCCCCGGGCCGCGCGCGTGGGCCAGCTCGGACCAGAACATGCCCCGCGACCAGGCGTCCTCGGGGAAGAGGTCCCGCTCCAGTTCGAGCACGGGGTCGATGTCCCACCAGCGCATCTCGCGCAGCCGCGGAACCACTGTCGTCGATTCGGTCACTTGGGGGTGACCACCTTGTAGTTCTTGGGGACCTGGGCGTCCGGGCGGCGCAGGTACAGCGGCCGGGGGGCGGGGAGTTCCTCGCCCGCGGCCAGTCTCTCGGCGGCCAGCGCCGCGAGCGCGGCCGCCGACACGTTCTCCGGCTCGTGCGCGACCGGGAAGGTGTCCGGGTAGAGCAGCGCACCCGCGCCGACGGCCGGCAGTCCGGCGACCCGGTCGGCGATGTCCGCGGGGCGGTCGACGGCGGGGTCGGTGAGCCGGGTGCGCGAGTCGGCGTACGTCGCCCAGTAGACCTCCTTGCGCCGGGCGTCGGTCGCCACGACGAAGGGGCCGCTTTCGACGTCGGCCGCGTACGCGAGGCCGTCGAGGGTGCACACGCCGTGCACGGGCACGCCGAGCGCGAGCCCGAAGGTGTCCGCGGTCATCAGGCCGACGCGCAGCCCGGTGTACGGCCCGGGGCCGGTGCCGACGACCACACCGGTGACGGCGTCGAGCTTGAGGCCGGCCTCGGTGAGCACACGGTCGACGGCCGGCAGCAGCAGCTCACCGTGTCGGCGCGCGTCCACCTGGCTCGACGAGGCGATGACGTCCGTGCCGTCGTGCAGGGCGACGGTCACGGCGGGGGTGGCGGTATCCAGAGCGAGCAAGAGCACGCAAACAGCCTACGGCTCCCGCGACGCGGGCACGGCCGTCCAGGCCGGGTGGCCCGCTGCTGCTACGGTCACGGCAAAGTGGGACGAACTGCACAAGGCAGATGAGGTGGACGACGGTGGCAAGCAGCAGCGCCGGATTCGTGGCCGGGCTCACCGCGGCGGCCCTGGCGTCGGTCGGCTTCCTCGCCTACCAGGCCGCTGCGGGCGTTCCGGCGGCCGATACCGCCATGCCGGACGTGCGGAGCTCACCCGCGAGGGCCGCCGCGGGGGACGCCTCGAAGGCGCCCCTGCCCATGAGGAACCCCGCCGCGCTGCCCGACCGTTCCGGCACCGGTCAGCGCGTCGTGTACTCGCTGGACTACGACCGGGTGTGGCTGGTCGACGAGGACGGCAGGGTCAGCCGCACCTTCGGGGTCACCCCCGGCTCGGTCGACCCGGCGCCGGGCACCTACCGGGTGACGTCCCGCTCGAACTCGGTCACCGGCACCGACGGCACCCCCATCGAGCACGTCGTGCGCTTCACCAACGTCAAAGGCGTGGCCGTCGGCTTCAGCGCGGCGGTGGACGGCTCCAGGCCGGTCACCGACCCCACGGTCAAGACGGGCGGCATCCGCGAGACCCGGCCGGACGGCGACGCGATGTGGACCTTCGCGACGATCGGCGAGAAGGTCGTCGTCACCCGTTAGGGGCTAGCACCCGGCCCCGCACCGGCCGCAGCCCCGGCAGCTCGCCGACCGCGCTACGCCGTGCTACGCCGCGTTCCGGTGCTCGGCGGGCGGGCGGCCGGCCGTCCCGGGGTCGGGCAGCCGCGGCGGGGTCGAGACCGCGCTCGCCGCGGCGCACGACGCCAGCAGGTCGCGCATGGACACCCCGGCGACGATCGCGTGCGGCCGCTGCGGCTGTGGCGTGCTCTCGGTGACCGGCATGGACGCCTCCTGGAGTTCGGGGGCGGACGTAGTTAGGCAGACCTAACTACGCATTGGATACCATGTGACCACGCCCGACACACCCAACGCAACATCTTGCCGACGTCTTGTCGGAACGTTCATCTTTCCCGGCGGACCCTCACGCCGTCACGCGGACAGCACGCTCAGATCCACCGTCGCCCACCGCTCCCCCAGGCCGGTCAGCGTCACGTGCCGCACCTCGTCCGTGGTGTCGCCCACGGCCCGGTGGATGACGACCGCCAGCCGGTCGTCGGTCAGCTCCTCGACCTTGCCCTCGCCCCACTCCACGACGATCACCGACTCGGGCAGCGAGACGTCGAGGTCGAGGTCCTCCATCTCGTCGAGGCCGCCGCCCAGGCGGTACGCGTCGACGTGGACGAGCGGCGGTCCGTCCCCGAGGGGCGGGTGCACGCGGGCGATCACGAAGGTCGGGGACGTCACGGCCCCCCGGACCCCGAGCCCCTCGCCGAGGCCGCGGGTCAGCGTCGTCTTGCCCGCGCCGAGTTCGCCGGTGAGCATCACGAGGTCGCCGGCCCGCAGCAGTTTGGCCAGGCGGCGGCCCAACTCCCGCATCTGGTCCGGGGAGGTGACGGTGAGCTCGGTGTCAGCCGGGTCGTGCGGCGCTGCTGGTGCTTCCATAGCCATCCACGGTAGCCCCTGCCGGCACGGCTCCCGCGCGGGTGAGCAGGTCCGCGAGCCGGTCGGTGACCGCTTCCGGGTGTTCCAGCATCACCAGGTGCCCGGCGTCCGGCACCAGCACCAGCTCGGCCTCCGGCAGCAGGTCGGCGATGGCCTCACTGTGCTCGCTGGGCGTGACGAGGTCCCCCACCCCGGCCAGCACGAGCACCGGCAGGCCCGCGAAGTGGGCGAGGGCCTCGGTCTTGTCGTGGTCGTTGAACGCCGGGTAGTACTCGGCGACCACGTCGATGGGCGTGCCCTCGATCATCCGCTCGGCGAACCGGGCGACGGCCGGGTCGACGTCCCGGGACGCGAAGGAGTACCGCTTGATCACCCCGGCGAACAGGTCGGCGGTGGCCCGGCGCCCCTTCTCCACCAGGGCGGCCTGCTGCCCCAGCGCCTTCAGCACGCCCGGCAGCACCCGCCGCACGGCGTTGACGCCGGCGACGGGGAGCCCGAAGTTGACCTCGCCGAGCCGCCCCGAGGACGTGCCGACCAGGGCCACCGCCACCACCCGGTCACGGATCAGCTCGGGGTACGCGTCGGCGAGGGCCATGACGGTCATGCCGCCCATGGAGTGCCCGACCAGCACGATCGGGCCGTCCGGCGCCGCCGCGTCGATGACGGCCTTCAGGTCACGGCCGAGCTGCTCGATGGTGACCGGCACGCCCTCCTGTATCTGGGCCAGTCCGCGCGCGGACCTGCCGTGGCTGCGCTGGTCCCAGTGCACGGTCCGTACGACGCCCCGCAGGGCGGCGCGCTGGAAGTGCCAGGAGTCCTGACTGAGGCAGTAGCCGTGGCTGAAGACGACGGTGACGGGCACGGGTGCCTTGCGGCCGAAGAGCCTGCGCCGGCGCGGTGCCGACCCGCCCTCCGGCTCGACGTCGTCGACCTCGTAGTACAGCTCGGTGCCGTCGTCGGCGTACGCCCTGCCGGGTGTGCCGCGCAAAGCGCCGTACGGTCCGGTCGAGTCCAGGGCGAGCCGGGCCTTCTTGCGCATCCCGCGCCCGACGGTGAGCCGTTCGACGGCGACGCCGGCCGCCGCGCCCGCGGCGACCACCCCTATCGCCGCGCCCGCGAAGCCGGTCGCCCGGCGCCAGCCGGCGGCCGCCCCCGTGGCGGAGGCGACGGCCGCGGCGGCGTCGACGACGACCTCCGCACTGCTCTCGCTCACGTACCGCTCCTCTTCGCCGGACTGTCGTTCGCTGGGTCGGGTGATACAGGTGATGCAGGTGGTGCCTACTGGTGCAGGGCTTGCCGTTCTTCCGCGCTCTGTGCGCTTACCCGGCTGGTGCCTCGTTCACATGGACGCGTGGCACGCGCGTTCCGATCCGGGTGACGATCTCGTAGGCGATGGTTCCCGCGGCCTGGGCCCAGTCCTCTGCGGTGGGCTCGCCGCCCTCGCCCGGTCCGAAGAGCACGGCCCGCGTGCCCGCCTCGGGCTCGTCGCCCCCGAGGTCGACGACGAACTGGTCCATCGCCACCCGTCCGGCGACCGTGCGCCACTTGCCGTCGACCAGCACCGGTCCGGTCCCGGAGGCGTGCCGCGGGATGCCGTCCGCGTAGCCGACGGGCACGAGGCCGAGGGTGGTCGCGCCCGGTGTGACGTAGTGATGCCCGTAACCGACGCCGTGGCCGCCGGGCACGTGCTTCACGAGCGCGACGGACGCGGAGAGCGTCATCACCGGACGCAGCCCGAGCTCCGCCGAGCTGCCGACCTCGGGGCTCGGGGAGATCCCGTAGACCGCGATGCCCGTGCGGACCAGGTCGAAGTGGGACTCGGGGAGGGTGAGGGTGGCCGGCGAGTTCGCGATGTGCCGCACCTCGGGACGCACGCCCCGGCCCTCCGCGTACGCCACCATCTCCCGGAAGAGGGTGAGCTGGGCGGCGATGGAGGGATGGCCGGGCTCGTCGGCGCAGGCGAAGTGCGACCACAGGCCGGTGACCCGGACGAGCCCGTCGGCCTCGGCGCGCAGCGCCTCGGCGACCAGTGCGGCCCAGTCCTCGCCCGGCTGGCACCCGTTGCGCCCCAGACCGGTGTCGGCCTTGAGCTGCACGCGCGCGGGCGCACGGGCTCCGCGGGCCGCCTCGACGATTTCGCGCAGGGCCCACATCCCGCTGACGCCCAGGTCCAGACCGGCGTCGATCGCCTCCCGCCAGGGCCCGCCGGGCGTCCAGAGCCAGCACATGACCCGCCCGTCCAGCCCGGCGGCGCGCAGCGCGAAAGCCTCCTCGGGCGTGGCCGTGCCCAGCCAGGTCGCCCCCGCCTCGACGGCCGCGCGGGCACAGGGCACCGCCCCGTGCCCGTACGCGTCGGACTTCACCACGGCCATGACGGCCGCCCCCGACGCGCGGGCGCGCAGGGTCCGCACGTTGGCCCGCAGCGCGGCCAGGTCGACCTCGGCGCGGGCACGCAGCGGTGTGGTCGGGGCAGTTGCTCTCTCAGTCATCGCGCCCCCAGTGTCTCAGAGGGGTCCGACGGGACCGGCGGACGCCTAGGTCCCGGGCCTGCGCCCCCACACGTACACCCGGTCGTTCTTCTTCAGCACGCCCCACAGGGTGCGGGCGTCGGCGAGGCGCAGATTGACGCAGCCCATCGAGCCGACCGTGGTGAAGATGCTGCCGTAGACGGCGTGGAAGGCCTGGCCGCCGCTGAAGAACTGGGAGTACGGCATGGGCTGGTCGTAGAGCGTCGACACGTGGTTCTTGTGCCGCCAGTAGACGGTGTGCCACCCGGCCCTGGTCCGGTACCCGGCGCGTCCGCTGCGCATGGGCACCGGCCCGAACACGACCTTGCTCCCTTTCTGGACCCAGGTCAGCTGCCGGCTGAGATCGACACAGGCGACCCGATACGACCGTACGGGGCACTTCCCGGCCGCGTTCGGGTCCGCCTTCGCGGAGATGAGCTGCATCCGCGCCCAGGTGACCGGTCCGGCGAACCCGATCGCCGGCTTGATCTTCTGCTTCACCTGGAAGGCCCGGATCGCCTTGCAGTCGCCCGCCGACTGCTTCCCGTCCACCTTCAGCTTCAGCCACCGCTCCACCTGCCGCTGGTACGGCCCCACCGACCGGGTGCACGCCACCCGCGCGACGACATCCCCCAACGGCACGTACTCCACCCACGCGTACGCCCCCGCCGAGGCCCCCCGCGGCTCCACCGCGTCCTCCTCGGCACTGGGCACGTACACCTCCGGCGGCAGGGCCTGGTCGGGGGTGTCGATCACGACAGGCCGATAGGGCCTGCTCACCAACCCGGGCACCAACTGGGCCTCGGGCACGGGCGCGGCCTCCGGGGCCGGCGCCGGCGGCACGGGGACTGCGGATGCCGGGGCCGGGGACACCGGGAGGGCGCTCACGCTGGTGGCGACAAGGAGCGCGGCAACACATCTGGCGGCGACACGTCTGCTGATCACACGGTCAGACAAACGCGCCCCCTCGCCACAAAGGCGCTGCCGCGCGGCGGGGTCACCCTTATTGCCGAGCACCTCCGGCTGGGGGGGGCGTCGCGGGGGCGCGGTCCGCGGCAGGGTTCGGGGGCGTGGGTCCCACCCGGGTGCCAGGGCGGAGCCCCTCGTCGGGCCGCACGGGACGTAGTCCCAGCCAGGCTTCAGAGGGGCGCGATCCCCACCCGGGTGCCAGGGCGGAGCCCTCGTCGGGCCGCACGGGCGTAGCCCCGTCGGCTTGCACGGGAGCGGCCCCGCGAGGGGCGCAGGTGACGCAGCCTCCGCGTGCAGTACGGGGCACCGCCCCGCCGGACTGCACGGACGCACCCCCACAAGGGGCGCAGGGGACGCAGCCCCCGCCGGAGCCCAGGGACGCAGCCCCGGCGCGGCCAAAGGGCGCAGCCCGCCCCGGACTGCACGGACGCACCCCCCACAAGGGGCGAAGGGGACACAGTCCCCGCCGGGGTCCAGGGGCGAGCCCCCGGCGGGGTTCCTAGGGGCGCAGCCCCCAGCGGGGTCCTAGGGGCGGAGCCCCTTGGGATGGGACGGGTAGGGGCGGCGGGGGCGAGGAAACTCCCGGCGCCCACCCCGGTACCCATCCCACCCCTTCACCCCCGCACGACATCCCGCCAAGCCTCCGGCACAGCCGCCGCCACATCATGCGCCCCCACCGGCGCCCCACCCGCCGCATACCGCCCCGCCAGCCCGTGCAGATACGCCCCCGCACTCCCCGCGTCCACCGCCGAAAGCCCCGCCGCCAGCAAGGACCCCGCCAGCCCGGACAGCACGTCCCCGCTCCCGGCCGTCGCCAGCCAGGACGTCCCCGTCGCGTTCACCCGCACCTCCCCACCCCCTCCGGCCCCCGCCACCAACGTCGTCGACCCCTTCAACAGCACGGCCGCCCCATACCGCCCCGCCAACTCCCGCACCGCAGCCAGCCGAGCCCTCTCGACCTCCTCCCGCGCCACCCCGAGCAGCGCCGCCGCCTCCCCGGCATGCGGTGTCATCAGTGTCGGCGCACTCCGCCCCCGCACGGCCTCCGCGTCCGCCAACCGCAGCCCGTCCGCGTCGATCAGGACGGGCACCTCGGCCGCCAGCACCTCCGCCACCGTCGACGCGTCGTCCCCCGCCCCCGGCCCCACGACCCACGCCTGCACCCGCCCCGCCTTCCGCGGCCCCCCGTCCGACACGAGCGTCTCGGGAAAGCGGGCGATCACCGCGTCCGCCGCCGGCCCGACGTACCGCACGGCCCCCGCCCCGCCCCGCAACGCACCCGAGACGGCGAGCACAGCCGCCCCCGGGTAGCGCGCGGACCCGGCAGCGATCCCGACCACCCCCCGCCGGTACTTGTCGCTCTCCGCCCCCGGCACCGGCAACAACCTCGCCACATCCGCGTGCTGCAACGCCTCCAGCGCGGGCTCCCCGGGCAACGCCAGCCCGATGTCGACGAGCCGCACCGAACCGGCGTACTCCCGCCCCGGATCGACCAGCAGTCCCGGCTTGTGCGTCCCGAAGGTGACCGTCAGGTCGGCCCGCACGGCGACCCCGTGCACCTCGCCCGTGTCGGCGTCGACCCCGCTCGGCAGGTCGACGGCGACGACCGCGGCCCGGGACCGCCGGGCGGCCTCGGCAAGCGGCACGGCGTCCGGCCGCAGTCCGCCCTTCCCTCCGATGCCGACGATCCCGTCGACCACCAGATCGGCCCGGGCGACGAGTTCGGCGCCGGCGGCCGGAGCAGCCGTACGCCCACCCGCCCGCCGCAGCGCCGCCAGTCCCCCGGCATGCGCTCGGTCGGGTGCGAGCAGCACGGCCGTGACTCCCGCTCCCCGTCGCGCCAGCCGTGCCCCGGCGTACAGCGCGTCGCCGCCGTTGTCGCCGCTGCCGACCAGCAGCACGACCCGGCTGCCGTACACCCGCCCCAGCAGGTCCGCGCAGGCGGCGGCGAGTCCGGCCGCCGCCCGCTGCATCAACGTCCCGTCCGGGAGCCGTGCCATCAGCTCCCGCTCGGCTGTCCTGACCGTCTCCACGCTGTACGCAGTACGCATGCGATCGAGTGTGCCGTAGAAGGCGAACCACCAAACCCGCCCGACCCATTGACGCTTTGCGACCCCTTTGCCAAACTCACCCGCCCCCACAGATGAATCGATTCAGTCGAATTGGTTCGACGAGAGGACGCACCCCCCATGGGACGCAGAGCCGCACTCATAGCCGCCTCAGGCGCCGTCGCCCTCCTGACCACCACCGGCGCCCTCACCGCACCCGCGACCGCCGCCGGGCCCCCGGCCACACCCTCCGCCGCGAAGAGCGCCACCACCACCGCGACCACCACCACCGCGACCTCCACCGCCGCGACCTCCACCGCCGCGGTCGCAGCCTGCGGCGAGGGCTCCTACCAGGCCGAGGCGGTCCGCAACGGCAACACCTGGACCGCCCGCCGCGGCGGTACGACCGTCTACACGGGCACCGACCTGCGCTCCGCCGTCCAGGCGGCGGTCAACAGTCTCACCGCCGGCCGCACCGCCAAGGAACGGGTCGTGGTCCGCGGCTCGGGCTCGATGTCCGCCGGCTCGCGCATCTCGCTCCCGAGCTACACCGCCCTCGACGTCTGCGGCACGATCAACGTCACCGGCACCGGCTCCGGCGACCAGGCCCCGGTCTACTCCCGCGGCACCCGCGACATCGAGGTCCAGCACCTGAACCTCACCGGCAGCCCGCTGTACGGCGTCTTCCTGCGCAACGTGCAGAACGTGGTCCTCGGGCAGCTCGACATGCGCCTCTCCGCCGGCCTCGGCGTCCGCGTCGACAACCGCGGCGACACCAGCCAGTGGACGAGGAACGTACGCATCGACAACGTGTACGTCTCCGGCGCCTCCAGCCACGCGGTCGAGACGTACGGCGTCGACGGCCTCACCGTCGGCACGGTCACCGCCCGCAACGTCGGCGAGTCGGGCCTGCTCCTCAACCAGACCGTCAACGCGACCGTCACCAAGGTCGACGCGGACGGCGCGGGCACCGGCACCGGTTACGCGGCCTTCCGGATGGCCAACCGCAACGGCCGCGTCGGCAGTTCCTACCCCACCAACATCCGCGTCGGCGAGGTCGTCGCCCGCGGCGGCGGACGCGGCGTCTTCTGCGTCTCCGAGAGCGGCGGCGCGGTCATCGACCGGATCAGCCTCTCCAACACCGGCAACAACTCGATCCTGATCGAGAACTGCTACAACGTGAACCTCGCCGCCCAGAGCGGCACGGTCACCGGCGGCGGCGAGATCCGCCTCGCGGCCCGCTCGGAGTTCCCCAACAACTCGGACATCACCGTCCAGAACCTGACGGTGACCAACTCCTCGATCCGGGAAAGCCCCTGCGGCACCAACACCACGTTCCGCAACATCACCCGCGTCAACACCAGCCAGTCCATCTGCTGACGGCCGTCACGGCGGGCAGCCGCGGCGACGGCCCCGGGCCGGACGCCACGGCTGCCCGGTGGGAGCGCGCCCACCGGAACACAGCGGAACGATCAACTCCGGCCACCTGGAGGGCAATTCAGTTGCCCAAAGAAGCGCAGTACCTGCCAAATTCACTTCTCGAATCAGGCAGTAGGCACTCACTTTCGGTCAGGTTTACCGCCCGCACCCGGACCCACGGGAAGCGCTTGCCAGGCACCATCACGTACTTGTGGGCATATGCCCGGACCTGAGGTTGTCTCAGACGTAACATCCGCCCCGTGTCCCCCCTGGGCACGGCCCCTCACCGAAAGCAGACTGGGGGCGTCCGGCGAGCGCGGCCGCATCCGCGGCAGGCCGCCCATCCCGTGGAGGACGTCCCCGAGATGACCCAACCGGTCAGACCCACGCCCACGCCCATTCCGCGCGCGGTCCGCCACACCGGCCGCGTGCTGTGCTGGAGCCTGGCCCTCGGCATGATCACGGCCGCCGTCGGCGCCACCCACCTCGCCCCACACGCCCACTGGTGGCACGTCGCCTGGCCGCTGCCGTGGTACCTCACCGGCGCCTCCGCCGTCGCCTGGGGCGTGCTGCGCGTCCACGAGAAGGCCGGCTTCGCACCGCCGACGGAGGAGGAACCGCCCAGGGAGTGGGAGCAGGCGGCCTGACGAGGAGACGGCCGTCCGCAACCGCCCCACCCCGAGCATCACCCCTCCGCGATCACCACCGCCGAGGCAACCCCCGCGTCATGGCTGAGCGACACGTGCCACGACCGCACCCCCAACTCGGCCGCCCGCGCGGCCACCGTCCCGAAGACCCGCAGCCTCGGCTGCCCGCTGTCCTCGACGTAGATCTCCGCGTCGGACCACAGCAGCCCGGCCGGAGCCCCCAGCGCCTTGGCCAGCGCCTCCTTCGCCGCGAACCGCGCCGCCAGCGAGGCGACCCCTCGCCGCTCCCCGCTGGGCAGCAGCAACTCACTCTCCAGAAAAAGCCGTTGGGCCAGCTGAGGCGTCCGCTCCAGCGACGCCGCGAACCGGTCGATCTCCGCCACGTCGATCCCGACGCCGATGATGCTCATGGCGTGCACCCTACGACCGGCGACTCGGCCGGCAGGCGTGTCACCGCGGGCTGCTAGCCTGCGTCGATTCGAGACAACACGTACACCAGTACGTAAGCCTTCTCGAGATACACAACACATCACCTGCGTCAGCGCGCTGTGGGGGGCTCTGGGGGCCAGTCGGCGCGTCGGCGTTCCGGCATCGCCAGGGGGCACGACAGGCATGAGCAGTACCCGCAGTGGCAGCGGCGGACGACCCACGGAGACCGGACCCGGCTCCGACACCGGCACCGGCTCCCGGTCCGGCTCCTCGGGGCCGTCCTTCGACCCGTACGAGACCCTGCCCGAGCTCGTCCCCCTGCGCTCAGCCGCCCGACAGGGCCACTGGCCCGCGGTCCAGGCGTACTTCACGTCCCTGGACTCGACGGAGAAGGTCTCCTACGCCGTGGGCCTGCTCGCGGAGACGGCCGACGTCGAGCGCATGCTCGAGAAGGCCGTCGCCGACCGCCCGGCGGACCCGCTGCCCCGCACCCTGCTCGCCGACCGGTACGTCCGCATCGGCTGGGGCATCCGCAGCGACCTGCGGGCCAAGCACGTGTCGCAGGAGCAGTTCGACCAGTTCCACGACTGGCTGCGGCGGGCCGAACAGATCCTGATCGACGTGTGCGCGGAGCAGCCCGCGTACGCCCCGGCCTGGACCGTGCGGCTGATCACCGCTCGCGGCCTGTCCCTCGGCCAGTCCGAGGCGCGCCGCCGCTACGACCGCCTGACCGCCCACCACCCGCACCACTACCCGGCACAGATGCAGCTGCTCCAGCAGCTGTGCCCCAAGTGGGGTGGCTCCTGGGACGCCGCGCACGGTTTCGCCCGGGAGGCCGCGGCCGCCGCCCCCGACGGCTCGCACGCCGGTGCCCTGGTCGCCCTCGCGCACCTGGAGCACTGGCTGGAGCTGGACGGCGGCGAGGCCGGCGCGTACATGCGGGGCCTGCCGGTCCGCGACGATCTGCGGTTCGCCGCCCAGGTGTCCGTACTGCACTCCGACCACCGGGCCGGCTGGTACGGCATCGGCGCGCACAGCGCGTTCGCCCTGGCGTTCTCGCTCGGCGGCCACTTCGAGGACGCCCTGCCCCATTTCACCGCGCTAGGCGACCGGGCCTCGGACTTCCCCTGGTCGTACCTGCCGAATCCGAAGAGCGCGTTCGTGAAGTACCGCAAGTCCGCGCTGGCGACGCTCTGAGGGGACCGACCATGACGACACGACTGCACGACACCGACAGCCTCGACGCCCTGAAGGGCCTGGTCTCCCACACCACCGTCCAGGGCGTCCCCACCCTCTACGCCCCGCAGCAGGGCGAGATCACCGCCGGCCTCGTCTTCCGCGTGGGCCGCGCCGACGAGACCCTGGCCACCGCCGGGATCACCCACCTCGTCGAGCACCTCGCGCTGCACCGCCTGGGCCTGTCCGACCTGCACTACAACGGCGCGACGGCGAACGCGTACACCCTCTTCCACGCCACCGGCAGCGAGGCGGAGGTCGTCGCCTACCTCAACGCCGTCTGCGCGGCGCTGCGCGACCTGCCGCTGGACCGCCTGGAGACCGAGAAGGAGATCCTCCGCACGGAGGCGGCGGGCCGTGGCGGCGCCGACTCCCAGCTCCCGCTGTGGCGTTACGGCGCCCAGGGCTACGGTCTCTCCAGCTACAACGAACTCGGCACCTGGGACCTGACGGCCGACCAGGTCCGCGCCTGGGCCGAGACCCGCTTCACCCGCGACAACGCGGTCCTGTGGATCACCAGCGACGCGGTGCCGGAGGGCCTGGACATCACCCTCCCCGCGGGCACCCGCCTCCCGGCACCGGCCGCGTCCAGCGCCCTCCCCGTCACCCCCGCCTACGTCCACGGCGACGACGGCCACGTCGTCTTCAACGCGGTCGTACGCCGCTCCACCGCCGCCTCCGTCTTCGCCGACGTCCTCGGCCGCGCCCTCTTCCAGGACCTGCGCCAGGAGGGCGGCTACTCCTACTCGGCGGAGGCCGACTACAGCCTGCGTGACGCCGAGTTCGCGACGCTGACGGCCTACGCCGACTCACTGCCCAAGAAGCAGGACGCGGTGGTCGGCGGATTCGTCGACACCCTCGCCCGGCTTCGCGCGGGCCGTATCGAACAGTCCGAACTCGACGCCGTACGCGCCAAAACCCTCAAGATCTACGACACCCCGGACCTCGGCGCCGCGGCCCTCCCCTCCTACGCCCTCAACCTCCTCCTCGGACACCGTCTCCTCTCCCCCGACGAGCACAGGGCCGAGCTGATGGCGCTGACGACCGCCGACCTGCGCGAGGTGGCCCGCGAGGCGTGGGCCGACGGCCTCCTCCAGGTCCCGGGTCACCGGGGCGCCGACTGGGCGGGACTGACCCTGGCCCCCCAGTACTCGACGTCCACCCTCACCGGCACCCGGCACCAGTCCCTGGAGGACGACAGGATCACGTTGGTGATCGGCTCGGAGGGCGTGTCGCTGCAGACGCCCGGCGGCCCGGTGACGGTCCCCTACGACGCCTGCGCCGCGATGACGGCCCGCCCGGACGGCGCCCGCACCCTGACCGGCCTCGACGGCTTCGCGGTGACGGTCGAACCGACGCTGTACCGGGGCGTGACACCGGAGCGGATCGCGGCGATCGACGCGGCGGTGCCACAGGCGGCGGTGGTGCGTATGCCGGAGCGCGCACCGGAACAGATCCCTCAGCCGAGGGAGCGGAGGGCGTCCACCGCGCGCACCGGCGGCCGGTCGAGGTGGGGCTGGACGCTGGCACTCTGGGTGGTCGGCACGATAGCCGCCGTCTGGGGCCTGCTGAGCGCGGTGGTCACCGCGGAGGAGGCCGGGGCGGCGAACCCGGAGTGGGACGCGGTCGTCGGCATCTGGGTACTGGAGCTGCCGCTGCTGTTCGTGACGTGGAAGTTGTACGGGGCGCGAAAGCGGCGATGACGGGCGTCACGGCGGCGCGAGAGCCCACGCGCCGCCTCCCCGCGCCCCGTAGCGTGCCGGGCGCTTCACGCCGCGGCGAGCTCGCACCACACGAATTTGCCCCGGTTACCGTGTCTCGCCAGCGGATGCCACCCCCACAGATCGGCACACGCCCGCACCAACGCCAGCCCCCGCCCGTCCTCCAGGCCGGCGTCCGGCTCCAGTGACCTCGGCGGTCGAGGCGGCTCGGGATCGGCGTCCCACGCCCCGATCCGCAGCACCCCCGCCGACCAGCACACCCTGAGCGCGGCGGGCCCCTTCGTATGCCGTACGGCGTTGGAGACCAACTCGGCAGCGAGCAGCTCCGCGACGTCGACCAGCCGGATCAGTCCGTGCATCGTCAGGATCAGACGGAGGGTGCGGCGGCTGACGGTGACGGCGCGTAGGTCGTTGGGGATGTAGAGGCAGTACTCCCAGGGTTCTGCCTGGTTTTCGGGCATGGGTGAACTCCGTTCGGGTGGTGGGGGGTTGCGGTCGCCGGGCGGTGGCAGTGTCGCGCCCGTCATGGCAGGACGGGGCGGTGCGCTTCCGGCACCCCGGAGTTCCGCAGCGTGTGCGTCGCGTCACCGACGGTAGGCCATAAATTTCAGTCCGCGCAAGCTGATCGCGTAGCCTGACCCCCGAACGAGTCGCCCCACCAAGGCCGTTGAAGGAAGAAGGACGCCGTGCCAGCACGACGGCACCCCACGGCACGCCAGGTACGCCTGGGCGCCGAATTGCGAAAGCTACGCGAAGCGGCAGGACTCAAGGCAACGGAGGCGGCAAGCCTCCTCGGCGTGAGTTCCGTCCAGATGAGCCAGATCGAGTCCGCGATCTCAGGCGTCAGCGAACAGCGCGTGCGGCGGCTAGCCGCCAACTACGCCTGTTCGGACACGGAGTTGATTGATGCGCTGGTGACCATGGCGACCGACCGGACTCGCGGTTGGTGGGAGAAGTACCGAGGGCACCTGCCCACACCGTTCCTGGACCTGTCCGAGCTGGAACACCACGCCAGGTATCGGTGGGACGTGGACTTCCTGCACATCCCGGGTCTCCTGCAGACCGAGGACTATTCCCGAGCCCTCTTCGCCTACGTGAACCCGGAGTTCCCGGAAGAGGAGGTGGAGCGTTGGGTCCAACACCGGATGAAGCGCAGGGTCATCATCGAGCGCCCCGACCCGATCCCGTACGAGACCGTTATCCACGAAGCGGCACTGCGCATCAGGGTCGGTGACCGTGCCGCAGTACTGGCGCAGCTCGCCCGAGTCCTGGACCTCTCGGAGGCCGACCACATCACCGTGCGCGTCATCCCCTTCACCCTGGACGACTTCGCAGGAGCCGGAAGCGCCATGGTGTACGCAGGCGGTCAAGTCCCCCACTTGGACACCGTGGTACGCGACGGCCCCCACGGCACGGCGTTCATCGACGCTCAAGCCCAACTCAGCCGCTTTCGAACGCTTTTCCGTAGGCTAGAAGCGGTGTCACTCGAGCCCGATCGATCGCGTGACTTCATCCACAGGCTCGCGAAGGAGCTATGAGCACATGACCACCCCCTACACCTGGCGGAAGTCGTCCTACTCCGGTGGCGGCGAGGGCAACGCCTGCGTGGAAGTCGCCGCCCACCCCACCCACATAGCCATCCGCGACTCAAAGGCCCCGGCCAAAACACCCCTCACCATCCCGGCCGGAGCCTTCACCGCCTTCCTGGACGGCGTAAAGAACGACTACTCCACCGTCACCGACTTCGCCAGGTTCCGAGGCTGATCCACCTCGTTGCCCCGGGCCGTCGCCAGCTCACAGGCGAACACCTGCAACGGCACGGTCGCCACCAGCGGCTGAAGCAGCGTCGGCGTGGCGGGGATGCGGATCAGGTGGTCCGCGTAGGGGACCACCGCCTCGTCGCCCTCCTCCGCGATGACGATCGTCCGTGCTCCGCGCGCCCGGATCTCCTGGATGTTGGACACGATCTTGTCGTGGAGCACGGACCGCCCGCGCGGTGAGGGCACGACCACGACCACCGGCAGGTCGTCCTCGATCAGAGCGATCGGCCCGTGCTTCAGCTCGCCCGCCGCGAAGCCCTCGGCATGCATGTAGGCGAGTTCCTTGAGCTTGAGCGCGCCCTCGAGGGCGACCGGGTATCCCACGTGCCGCCCCAGGAACAGCACGGTGTTCTTGTCGGCCAGGGACCGCGCCAGCGCCCGCACCGGCTCCATGGTCTCCAGCACGCGCTCGACCTCGCCGGAGATGTGCGACAGGTCCCGGATCACGGCACCGATCTCGTCCCCCCACTTGGTGCCCCGCACCTGGCCGAGATACAGCGCGACCAGGTAGCACGCCACCAGCTGCGTCAGAAACGCCTTGGTCGACGCGACCGCGACCTCCGGCCCCGCGTGGGTGTACAGCACGGCGTCCGACTCGCGCGGGATCGTCGACCCGTTGGTGTTGCAGATGGCCAGCACCTTGGAGCCCTGCTCACGGGCGTGCCGCAGGGCCATCAGCGTGTCCATGGTCTCGCCGGACTGGGAGATGGCGATCACCAGTGACCGCCCGTCCAGGATCGGATCCCGGTACCGGAACTCGCTGGCCAGCTCCACCTCGCACGGAATCCGCGTCCAGTGCTCGATGGCGTACTTGGCGATCATCCCGGCGTGGAAGGCCGTACCGCAGGCGACGATGACGACCTTGTCCACCTCGCGCAGCTCCGAGGCGCTGATCCGCACCTCGTCCAGCGTCAGCGACCCGGACGCGTCGATGCGCCCCAGGAGCGTGTCGGCGACCGCCTTGGGCTGCTCGGCGATCTCCTTGAGCATGAAGTAGTCGTAGCCGCCCTTCTCGGCGGCCGACGCGTCCCAGTCGACATGGTAGGACCGGACCTCCGCGGGCCGCCCGTCGAAGCCGGTCACCGTCACCCCGTGGCGACGCAGCTCCACCACCTGGTCCTGGCCCAGCTCGATCGCCGACCGGGTGTGCGCGATGAACGCGGCGACGTCCGAGGCGAGAAAGGCCTCGCCCTCTGCGACGCCCACCACCAGCGGCGAGTTCCGGCGCGCACCCACCACCACGTCCGGCTCGTCCGCGTGCACCGCGACCAGCGTGAACGCCCCTTCCAGCCGCCGGCACACCAGCCGCATCGACTCCGCCAGGTCGGCGCACGAGGAGAACTCCTCGGCGAGCAGGTGGGCGACGACCTCGGTGTCCGTCTCGGAGGCCAGCTCGTGCCCACGCTCCGCCAGCTCGGCCCGCAGATCGGCGAAGTTCTCGATGATGCCGTTGTGCACGACCGCGACCCGGCCCGCGTTGTCGAGGTGAGGATGGGCGTTCGCGTCCGTGGGCCCGCCGTGCGTGGCCCATCGGGTGTGCCCGATGCCGGTCGAGCCGGTCGGCAGCGGCCGGTCGACGAGTTCCTTCTCCAGGTTGACCAGTTTTCCGGCCTTCTTGGCCGCCGCCAGCCCGCCGTCCGCGAGCACGGCGACGCCTGCCGAGTCGTACCCCCGGTACTCCAGCCGCTTCAGTCCGGCCATCACGACATCGAGCGCCGACTGCGACCCCACGTATCCCACGATTCCGCACATGGACCGCAGCCTACGCACGAATCGCGGCCCGAAATGGCTCTCGCGTGCCCGAAATCGGAAATCCCCACCCAGGCGCCCGCGGGTCGACAACCGGCCATCTTTGCCCGTCCCGGCCGCCACCCCTCCCCCTCTTGCACACAGGAGTCACACAAGAAGCACATGCATATGGAGGGATCTCGTCGTCCGGAGTGACTTACCGGCCAGTAGATGCTTTCTCGCCACCGCTCACGGAACCGGAACCGCACTCTTGTACGACCCCGTGTGCATCTGCTTATGGTTGCGCCGCGCATCACGCGGATCTGACCCATCCGTCTCGCGCACGACCATCAGCGACCGGGGGAACTGCGTCGCCACGGGGGAGGACCGCACCGTCATGCCGCAGCATCTGATGCCGCAGTACCTGAAATCCGCGCGTTCCGCGCCGACCGGCCCAGGCCGTTCCTGACGCCACGGTGGGCCAAGTGGCCCTCTACAGACTCCTCCTGAGCCTCTTGCCGTTCTGAGCCCCGGGCTGCCCCGAACCCTCGTGGCCGCCTGGCTCTCGGGCTGTTCCGACCCTCAGAGGACCCCGGGCGGCCTCATGCCGCTCGGCGGACTCCCGGTCCCACTTCCCGCCTTGAAAGGGATATCCCTTTGCGTTCCAGAATCCTGCGTTCCAGACCACCTGGCGTGCGCAGACCTCTACCGGGGCGGTCCGGTTCGACCGCCCGGATCGTCCCGCTTCTGCTCTCCGCCGCGGTACTGGCCGGCGTCGCCGTGCACCAGGGCCCGCTCGACCGGCTGACCGCGCTCGAAGCGGAACCGGTGGCCGATTCCCACGACTGGTTCGAGGACACTGCCGTCGAGCAGTTGCGGCAGGACCAGTGTCTGATGGCCGACGTGCTGCGGCTGGGCGGGCCGACGATGGCCACGACCGCGCAGGACGGCCTCAACAAGACGCCGGCGGAGCTGCACACGCTGGCCGACCGGGAACACTGGCGGGACACCCCGCTCGCCACCGCGTACCAGAAGGACAAGGACGCGGCCGGCAAGGAGCTGGAGGCCCTCAACGGCCTGCGGGACACGTGGAAGAAGCCGCTGGACGGGCTGACGACTCCGGCAGGCTTCACCGAGACGGACTTCCACTGGCCGCCGGGTTCGCCGGGGGACGGCAAGAAGGACTTCTACGGTCAGACCGGTCTGACCCCGTGGACGGCCGACCGGTTCTGGAAGAACGAGCTCGACTTCTACGAGGACCCGACGCCGAAGGCGGACCAGGCGACGCTGAAGGCCGTCAAGGATCTGGGCACGCCACTGTACGGCAAGGATCCGGACCCGAGTCTCCCGACCGACGAGTGGACTCGTGCGCTCGCCGAGCGGGACGCGTTCAAGCACCTGACGGACTGGTCGCTGGAACCGGCGGGCGCGGACAACGCCCGTCTGTTCCTCGCCTCCGGGGGCTTCCCGCGCACGGCCCCGCAGCCGGGTTCGGCCGAGTACCGCATCGCGGTGGAGGACCTCAAGACCCGCTTCGCCGCGTGCGCGTGGCGCGATCCGATCGACCCGGGCAAGGCGCTCGGCGAGGTCTCCGCCACCGCGGCCGCGGAGTGGCAGCAGGAGATCGCCTCTCAGGCCACGCAGCGCAACCAGATCCTGACCGCCAACAAGGACGCCACCAAGGCGCTCGCGGCGGGTGCGAAGGCTCTCGGTGACCTGCTGGGCCACTCGTGGACGGCGGATCACCTCACCCGCTGGCAGGACTACTGGTCCGCGGGCGGCGTCGGTCACGTCGGCGACGCGCCGACGGTCATCGAGGTGCCCGGCGCGTCCGGCAAGTGCCTGGACGTCGCGGGCGGCGCCAAGACCAACGGCACGGCGGTGCAGCTCTACACCTGCAACGGCGGGGCGGCGCAGAAGTGGGAGGTCTACGGCGACGACGAGGGCCTGCACCTGCGCAACGTCAACTCCCTGAAGTGTCTGGACGTCTCCGGGACCGACACGGCCAACGGCACGAAGATCCAGATCTGGACGTGCAACAGCTCCCCGGCACAGACCTGGGAGTACAACCTGCGCGCCGCGACGCCGCTGAAGAACGTCGGCACGGGCAAGTGCGTGGACCTGGCGACCTACACCAACGGCCAGGACACCCGGCTGTGGACGTGTGCCGGCACCACCCCGCAGAAGTTCACGATCAAGCCGTCCGGTAACACCGGCACGGTTCCGCCGAAGGCGCAGTTCGACAAGGCGAAGGCGGGCGTCACCACCGCGCGGACGAAGGCGGCGAGCCAGCTGGCCACCCTGAAGGCGCAGCTCGCCGTCGCGCAGAAGGCCGCCACCGCTACGGACACGGCCGAGCAGGCCGCCTATGCCGTCGCCGACAAGAGTGGCGCGCCTCGGGGCCGGGGCCTGCTGGTGGGCCAGCAGAAGGCGCAGGTCACCCAGGGCTCGGCCGCCGCGTTGGCGGCGATGGTGAAGGCGGGCGAGACCGCCGAGGCCGCCACCCGCGCCGCGGCCGCCGACAGCGCGACCATCACCCAGCGCGCCCTGGCCCAGGCCGCGCAGGCGAAGGCCGAGTTCCGCAAGGAGGCCGCGCACACCGCCGAGTTGCAGGCGAAGGCCGCCGCGGACGCCGCCAAGGTCCACCGTGACAACGCCAAGAAGGACAAGGAGACCGCCGAGGCCAAGCTCGCCGTCGCCCTGAAGGCGGAGGGCGACGCGAAGGCGGCCGCCGCCGACGCGCACGCCGAACGCCTCGCCGCGGAGGCCGAGGAGGCCACCGCGAAGAAGGAGAAGGAGACCGCCGAGGCCAAACAGGCCGAAGCGGCACAGCACAAGGAGAACGCGCAGGCCGAGGCCACCAAGGCGAAGGACGCCAAGGACAAGGCCGAAGCTGCCGAGGGCACGGCGGTCGAGAAGCGGAACGCCGCGGTGGAGGCCCGCGACAACGCCAAGGCCAAACGGGACGACGCCTGGGACGCCGAGCAGAAGGCCGACGCCTCCCGCGCCAAGGCGGACGCCAAGGAGGCCTACGCCCAGGCGCACGAGTCCGACAGCAACGCCACCGAGTCCAGAGCGGCGGCGGACGCGGCGGACCAGCACGCGACGGACGCCGAGACGGCCGCTACCAAGGCGCGCTCGGAGGCGGACGCCGCGACGCAGGCCGCGGCTGACGCCGACGCCGCGGCCACCCGTGCCGAGGCGGCCGCCAAGCGGGCCCGCGCCCACTCCGACGCCGCCCAGGCCGCGAAGCTGAAGGCCGACGCCGCGGTGAAGACCGCGACGAGCGCCGTGGCAGACGCCATCAAGGCCGCCGCACACGCCGCCGCCGAGGCCAAGACCGCGGTCGAACTCGCCGACGAGGCCGAGGCGCTGGCCAAGACCGCCAAGGGCCACGCGGACGAGGCGATGAAGGAGGCCGCCAAGGCCCTCGCGGCATCGGCCAAGGCCGCGGGCTTCGCCCACGTCACCGCCCAGGCGGCCGTGGACGCCGGCAACGCCGCCGCCCAGGTCGCGGCCCCGGCCAACGACGCCATCCAGCTCGGCTCCCCCTACGTCACCACCGACTCGGCCGCCGGCCTGGTCGTGCTGACCGGCCAGGCGTCGAAGACGATCGCCGAGCAGCAGAAGGCCGTCGCCGACGCCCACGCCAAGAACGCCCAGGAGGAAGCCGCCGCGGCCAAGGCCCTCGCCACCCAGGCGCAGGGCGACGCCAAGGCCGCCTACCAGCACGCCGCCAACGCCGCCGGACACGCCTCCGACGCCCGCGGCTACGCCAAGGAAGCCCTCGGCTACGCCGCCGACGCGGCCACCGCCGCGTCCAAGGCGAGCGCGTCACTGGCCCGCACGATCGAGTACCAGCGTCAGGCCACGGAAGACGCGGCCGCCGCCGACAAGGCAGCCGGCCGCGCCGAGGGGTACGCATCCCAGGCCCGTGCCTCCGCCGACCAGGCAGCCCTCGACGCGGCCGCCGCCCGCACGGCCGCGGCCGAGGCCGAACAGGCAGCCAAGGACGCCCGCGCGGCAGCCGACCGCGCCGACGTCGCCGCCACCGAGGCCGAACAGGCCGCCAAGGACGCCGACAGGTACGCGAAGGAGGCCCAGGAGGCCGCCGACCGCACGGAGCGGGCCAAGGCCAACCAGCAGGTCGCGGCGGGTACCGGCACCGGGATCGGCGGAACGTTCTACGTCATCGACGAGGACAGCGTCGAGATCCTCGAGGCCAAGCAGAACGAGCCCTGCAGCTTCCCGCCCGGCTTCGGGACGACCTGCACCGTCACGTACACGTTCAAGTTCAACGCGACGGCCGACTTCTACCTCTGCACCAACCCCGACGTCCCGGCCACCGAATCCGGGTGCCCCACCTCGGACACGATGTACCTGGGCTCGGAGCGGTTCCCGAATCTGACGAAGGACGTCACCCGCACCTTCACCCAGTTCGAGGTCCTCAAGGGGCTCGTCGAGACCTACCTCAAGATCGGCAAGGCGCTGCTGGTCCAGGACTTCGTGGACTGCTGGCACGGCAGCGTCAGCGGCTGCGCCTGGGCGGCCTCCAACTTCATTCCGGGCAAGGCGCTCGGAAAGGCCATGGAGGGGCTGCGCGCCCTGGACGCCGCGATGCGTACGGGCATCAACGTCCGTGACGCCTTCAAGGCGCTGAAGGGCCTGGACCTGGACCCGGGGACCCTGGCCAGGATCGAGAAGTCGGTCGACGCCTACGAGGACGTGATCACGTCCTGCAGGATCAACAGCTTCCCGGGCGGCACACAGGTCCTCATGGCCGACGGCTCCCGCAAGGCGATCCAGGACGTACGCATCGGTGACCGGGTGCTCGCCGCCGACCCGCGGACCGGCCGGTCGGCCGCGCAGCCGGTGACCGACACGTTCCGGCACGACACTCGGCGGCTGGTGGACATCGGTGTGGCCGGCGGGTCGCTGACCAGCACGGCGGGCCACCGCTTCCACGTGGAGGACCGCGGCTGGACCCTGGTCTCCGACCTGCGCGTGGGCGACCGGTTGCGCTCGCCGGACGGCACGCTCCGGACGGTGACGGACCTGCGGGACCGGGCCGGTCTGGCTCCGCTCGAGGTGTTCGACCTCACGGTCGACGAGGTACACACGTTCTACGTCGGCACCGAAGGGCCCCGTCCGCAGGACGTTCTCGTCCACAACTGCAGGCGCGTCCTGGCCGACGAGGACATCGAGGGTGCCCACACCGTGAAGGAGCACATCGACAAGCCCGACGCCGAAATGCCGGACAAGGCCCGGAAGTCGAAGAAGGGCATCGCGACCAAGTGGGCGAACGCGGACGTCGCCGCGGACGCCGTCGACAAGGCCCTGGCCGCGTGGATCAAGAACCCCAAGAACGCCCAGGACCTGGCCGACTGGCAGATCAAGCAGGCCCAGAGGATCGGGAAGGGCAGGATGTTCGACCCTGGCAAGGACCTCAAGACGATCCGCTGGGAGGTGCGGGACAAGGCGGGCAAGGGTCCCCTGGGAAGGAAATGGGTGCGCAACGGCGACGAAGTGGATGACAGCCCCGTCGACACCGACTACGTCATCATCCAGCTGAAGTACGCGCCCAAGCACAAGCCCTCGAAGTACGTCGTGTACACCGCCTACCCGGAAGGCTGACCGTGCCGGAGGAGATCGGGCTGTCCTGGGTCGCCGCGCAGTGCGACGACCTGGTGGACCTCCCCGTGGAGGACCTGGACAGCCTTGCCGAGCGGGGACCGCTCGCGGCCGTGGTCCGTATCGCCGAGCGGTCGGTGACGGACCTGGACCGCCCGGCGGCCCTGCAGCTCGGGCGGGACGTGCGGCGGCTGCTGGACTCCCCGCTTGCGGAGGAGACGCTCCACACCGTGTGGCTCGGCTCCACGGACAAGGTCTTCGACCCGGCCAGGGACGGCGTCGGCGCCCGTGACTGGCTGCGCGGGATCGAGGAGGCATGGCTGTCCGCCCAGCGCCGCGACGACCCCGCGTTCGTGCCGCCGGCCGCCGGCCCCGTGACGGACGAGGAACTGCGCCGAGCCGTTCTGCGGGTGATGGCGCCCCTCGCCACCGACCTGACGAACGCGGCCGAGACCGGGATCTATCCGCTGCCGCTGCCGGGACTCGTACCGGCACAGGAGCAGGTCGTCGTCCAGTGCTGTGCCGACCTCGGGTACCGGATGTTCCTGCGTGCCGTGAAGGCGTACTTCGTGGCGGTCGACGAGAACACCCGCGACGCCCTCGTCGCGCTCGGCGAGCGGTTCGGCTACCCGCGGACCCTGGTGGAAGGAGGTCTGAACCACCGGGAGTGACCGGGGCCTGGTGGGTGGGCGTGACGCACCCCACCCACCACCCCGTTCAAACTCCGTTAACAATGGACTGTGATCTCTCCGGTCCCACCGATGCCCCGGAGCGCCCACCGGCACAGGCCGGAGGCGACTCCCTACGTCGACCTCACCCGAGCCGAATGGAGCGCGCTGCGCGAGAAGACGCCGCTGCCGCTCACGGCCGACGAGGTCGAGAAGCTGCGCGGCCTCGGCGATGTCATCGACCTCGACGAGGTGCGGGACATCTACCTCCCGCTGTCCCGGCTCCTCAACCTCTACGTCGGCGCCACGGACGGCCTCAGAGGGGCCCTCAACACCTTCCTCGGCGAGCAGGGCTCCCAGTCGGGCACGCCGTTCGTCATAGGGGTCGCGGGTTCCGTCGCCGTCGGCAAGTCCACCGTCGCCCGCCTCCTGCAGGCCCTGCTCTCCCGCTGGCCCGAGCACCCCCGCGTCGAGCTGGTCACCACGGACGGCTTCCTGCTCCCCACCAAGGAGCTCCAGGCCCGCGGCCTGATGTCACGCAAGGGATTTCCGGAGTCTTACGACCGCCGTGCGCTCACCCGCTTCGTCGCCGACATCAAGGCGGGCAAGGCCGAGGTCACGGCGCCCGTCTACTCCCACCTCATCTACGACATCGTCCCCGACCAGCGGCTCACGGTCCGCCGCCCCGACATCCTGATCGTCGAGGGCCTGAACGTCCTGCAGCCCGCACTCCCCGGCCAGGACGGCCGCACCCGTGTCGGCCTCGCCGACTACTTCGACTTCAGCGTGTACGTCGACGCGAGCGTCGACGACATCGAGCGCTGGTACCTCAGCCGCTTCCGCAAGCTGCGCGCGACGGCCTTCCAGAACCCCGACTCGTACTTCCGCAAGTACACGCAGGTGTCCGAGGAGGAGGCCGTCGACTACGCCCGCACGCTGTGGCGCACCATCAACGGGCCCAACCTGGTGGAGAACATCGCCCCCACCCGCGGCCGCGCCGCCCTCGTCATCCGCAAGGGCAGCGACCACAAGGTCAGGCGGCTGAGCCTGCGCAAGCTGTGAGGGCCTGGCCTGTGAGGACGTGAGGGGAGCCTGTTAGAAAGGCGTCATGCTGCATCTGCGCCTCATCACTCCCTCCGGCAGGACCGACGAAGTGGTCCGGCTGATCGAGAACACGGTCGGCACCACCCACCTGGTCGTCCTGCCGGGCGCCGCCCGCAACCCCTCGGGCGACGTGGTGATGTGCGACGTGGCCCGCGAGGCCGGCGACGAACTCCTCACCGGCCTCCAGAAGTTGGGCCTCGACACCACCGGCTCCATCGCCGTCGAGAACATCGACCTGTCGCTGTCCAAGCGCGCCGACCAGGCCGAGGCGGACGCCCCCGGCGAGGGCGCGGACGCGGTCCTGTGGGAGCACCTGACGGAGGAGACGCACGAGGAGTCGACGCTCTCCGTCACCTACCTCGCGTTCATCACCCTCGCCACGATGCTCGCGGCCTGCGGTGTGGTCCTGGACAACGCGGTCCTGATCGTGGGCGCGATGGCGGTCGGGCCGGAGTTCGGGCCGCTGGCGGGGATCTGCACGGCGGCGGTGCAGCGGGCGCCCCGCCTGGCCCTGCGCTCCTTGATCGCGCTGCTGGTGGGGTTCGCGGTGGCGATGGCGGTGACCGCCGGCTTCAGCCTCTTCATGGACGCCGTGGGCCTGTTCACCAAGGACCGGTTGGAGGCCGACCGGCCCAACACCGGCTTCATCTACGCACCGGACTGGTTCTCGTTCGTGGTGGCCGTCCTCGCCGGAGCCGCGGGCACCCTCTCCCTGACGTCCGCCAAGTCCGGCGCCCTGGTCGGCGTGGCCATCTCGGTGACCACGGTCCCGGCCGCCGCCAACGCCGCGGTCGCCCTGATCTACGGCGACGCCCACCAGACCCTCCGTTCCAGCGAGCAGCTCCTGCTCAACCTGCTCGGCATCGTCCTGGCCGGAACCCTCACCCTGCTCCTGCAGAAGTGGCTCTGGTCCACCCAGCGCAAACGAACGGCAGCCTGAGAACAGCGGGGACGAACAAACGCCTCAGGGGCGCGGGGAACTGCGCGACAAGCCACAACGAACCCGCGGCCCACCCCCCGGCAGAACCCCCCACCCCCTACCCGGGGCCCTAGCCCAGCGCGGACTTCACCGCGTCGGCCAGCCGCCCCGCCACCGACCGAGCCTGATCGATGTCGGCCGCCTCGACCATCACACGGACCAGCGGCTCGGTCCCCGAAGGCCGCAGCAGCACCCGCCCGGTCTCACCGAGCTCCCGCTCGGCATCCGCGACCGCCGAAGCCAGCTCCGCGGACGTACCCACCCGGGTCCGGTCCACGTCCGGCACGTTGATGAGCACCTGCGGCAGCCGCTCCATGACAGCCGCCAGCTCCCGCAGCGACCGTCCGCTCTGGGCGACCCGAGCCGCCAGCAGCAGCCCGGTCAGCGTGCCGTCACCGGTGGTCGCGTGGTCCAGGATGATCACGTGCCCGGACTGCTCGCCGCCCAGCGCGTACCCGTGCTCCTTCATCTCCTCGAGCACGTAGCGGTCCCCCACCGCCGTCTGGACGATCTTCAGGCCCTCCCGCTCCAGCGCCAGCTTGAACCCGAGGTTCGACATGACCGTCGCGACGACGGTGTCGGAGCGCAGTGCGGAACGCTCCCGCATCGCCAGCGCGAGTACGGCCATGATCTGGTCGCCGTCCACCTCCTCACCGGTGTGGTCGACGGCGAGGCACCGGTCCGCGTCACCGTCGTGCGCGATGCCGAGCGCGGCCCCGTGCTCGACGACCGCGGCCTTGAGCAGACCGAGGTGGGTGGAACCGCAGCCCTCGTTGATGTTGAGCCCGGTCGGCTCGGCGCCGATGGTGACGACCTCGGCACCGGCCTGCCGGAACGCCTCCGGCGAGACCCCGGCGGCGGCGCCGTGCGCCTCGTCGAGGACGATCTTCAGCCCGTCCAGCCGGTTGGGCAGCACGCCGACGAGGTGGGCGACGTACTGGTCGGCCCCCTCCCCGTGCTCCCGCACGCGCCCCACGCCCGCGCCCGTCGGCCGGTCCCACGGGGCACCGGTGCGGTGCTCCTCGTAGACGGCCTCGATACGCTCCTCCAGCTCGTCGTCGAGCTTGTGCCCGCCGCGGGCGAGGAACTTGATCCCGTTGTCGGGCATGGCGTTGTGGCTCGCGGAGAGCATGACACCGAGGTCGGCGCCGAGCTCGGCGGTGAGGAAGGCGACCGCGGGGGTCGGCAGCACGCCCACCTTGAGGACGTCGACACCGGCGCTGGCGAGGCCCGCGACGACGGCGGCTTCCAGGAACTCCCCGGACGCGCGCGGGTCCCGTCCGACCACGGCGGTCGGGCGGTGACCCTCGAAGGTGCCCGCCTCGGCCAGTACGTGCGCCGCGGCGACGGAGAGGCCAAGAGCCATCTCGGCCGTCAGATCCGCGTTGGCGACACCGCGCACGCCGTCCGTGCCGAAGAGTCGTCCCACTTGTCCTCCTGAGAAGCTTCAGATTCGGAATCATCCGATCGCACAAGCCTTTGAGCGCCTTGTGCCGTTATACGCCCGAGGCCGTGATAAACGAACGCCCCGGAGGCACTGTGGCGTGCCGCCGGGGCGTTCGGACGTACTGCGTACTGCGTGAAGTACTGCGAGTACGAGCAGGCAGCGAAGCTTAACGCTTGCTGTACTGCGGGGCCTTGCGGGCCTTCTTCAGACCGGCCTTCTTGCGCTCGACCGCACGGTCGTCGCGCTTGAGGAAGCCGGCCTTCTTGAGCGGGCCGCGGTTGTTGTCGACGTCGGCCTCGTTCAGCGCGCGGGCGACACCGAGACGGAGCGCACCGGCCTGACCGGAGACACCGCCACCCGCGATGCGGGCGATGACGTCGTAGCGGCCTTCGAGCTCGAGCACCTTGAAGGGCTCGTTGACTTCCTGCTGGTGCACCTTGTTCGGGAAGTAGTCCTCGAGGGTGCGACCGTTGATCTTCCACTTGCCGGAGCCCGGGACGATCCGGACGCGGGCGATGGCGTTCTTGCGACGACCCAGGCCGGCGGCCGGCTGCGGGTCGCCGAAGCGGGACGCCATGGACTCGGAGGTGTACTCGCCCTCGACGGGGACGTCCGACTCCGTGGTGTAGCTGTCGATGTCGACAAGCTCAGTCTCTTCGACCGGCTGCTCAACGGTGGTCTCGGCCACGATTCTCCTCAGATTCTGTTCAGTCTTAGGGGGTGGCCGGACTTACTGCGCGACCTGGGTGATCTCGAACGGCACCGGCTGCTGCGCAGCGTGCGGGTGCTGGTCACCCTTGTAGACCTTCAGCTTCGAGAGCATCTGACGGCCCAGCGTGTTCTTGGGGAGCATGCCCTTGACGGCCTTCTCGATGGCCTTCTCGGGGTTCTTGTCGAGCAGCTCGTCGTAACGGACGGAGCGCAGACCACCCGGGTAGCCGGAGTGGCGGTACGCCATCTTCTGGGTCCGCTTGTTGCCGGACAGGTGCACCTTGTCGGCGTTGATGATGACGACGAAGTCACCGGTGTCGACGTGGGGGGCGTAGATCGGCTTGTGCTTGCCCCGCAGAAGGGACGCGGCGGTGGTGGCGAGACGACCCAGGACAACGTCCTGAGCGTCGATGACGTGCCACTGGCGCGTCACATCGCCGGGCTTGGGGCTGTACGTACGCACGGTTCGTAGCCTTCGCTTCGAGTGAATGGTCCTAAACAAGGTCACCGAAACGATCACGACAGCCTGGGCCCACGGCGGCGACGCATACCGCGTACGTGGGGTCGCTGGTCATCGGCCCGGTGGACCGGTGTAAGGGCCCGTCCCGTGAGAATGAGCAAGCCAATACACAACGAAGAAGCAGAATACCCGTGCTGCCCCGTACGGGTCAAAACAAGGCACCCGACGCCACTCCGGCGGCCGCGGCGCGCGCCACGCGCGCCCCCGACCTCGGGCGATCTCCCACCGCGAGCACCGGTCGACACAGCGTGAAGACCGCCCCGAGGGGCGCCCGGACGCCCGGCTCCTACGACGATCATGTCACCCGCCCTCCGTCCGAGGTCAGGTGCGCCCCACGCCCCACCGCCACCCGCCGGCCCTTCGCACCAACCACCCGGAGATGTGGCTTTTGCGCTCGCCCGCCGCACGAACGTCAGGGGTTCCAGAGCCTCTTGGGGCGGACCTGCACATCGCTTCCCCCGTCTAAGATGCGGCCCATGAGCTATGGGCAGCAGGGGGGACCCCAGTCCCAGTGGGATCCCTGGAAACCGCATTCCCAGCAGCCGTGGGACGGCGGCGGCACCGACCGGACGCCGGACTGGGCCGCGCTCGCCGAGGCGTCCGAGACACGCAACAAACGGCGTCGGCTGCTGTTCATCGGCGGCGGCGCGGTCGCCACGCTGGCCATCGGCACGGCCGTGGCCATGGCCGTGGTGTCGGCGAGCGGCGGCAAGGGGTCGGACCAGCCGTCCGGCCTGCCCGCGAGCGCTGACATCCCGAGCGGCACCGGCACCGCGGAGCCGTCATTCGAGCCGACCAGCGTCCCGCCGCCGCTGGACCCGAAGGACTTCATCTCCAGCAAGACCAAGGACACGGCCCCGCTCAGCGCGGACACCCTCTTCCCGGGCACGCAGCTGACCATCAAGCTGACCTCGGGCTCGACCGTCTACAAGAAGGGCCCGACGGCCGACACCAAGAGCTGCTCGACGGCCGCCAAGGGCACCCTCGGCAAGGTCCTCACCGACAACGACTGCACCCGTGTGCTGCGTGTCACGTACACCAAGGACAACATCGCGGTCACGGTCGGCGTCGCCGTCTTCGACACCGAGGCACAGGCGAGCAAGGCCAAGAAGGACGCCGACGACAGGAGCATCATCGCGTCGCTGTCCGGGGACGGCGTCAAGGCGTTCTGCAACTCCGCGTTCTGCCGCACCACGACCAACTCCTACGGCCGTTACGCCTACTTCACCACCGCCGGCTTCCTTGACGGCAAGGACGTCACGAACAAGGACAGGGCGGTCTTCACGGCCGGGGACAACCTGCAGAGGTTCACGTTCAACCAGATCCGCCGCCGGGGCGAGGCCCAGGCATCGGCCGCGGCGAGCGAGTAGCCCGTCCGCCGGGGCCGGTTCAGCAGCAGCCGGCCCCGGGCAGCGACCGCTTGTTGCGGGCCTCCTTGTTGCGCGCGGCGAGCAACTCGTCGGCCGGGTAGCCGACTTCCTCGAGGGTCAGCCCGTGCGGCCGCACGACGTGCACGGCCGAGTCCCGTACGCCGGCCGCGAGCACCTTCCCCGGCCAGTCCGGTCCGCGGTGCCCGTCCCCCACGAACAGCAGCGCCCCGATGAGCGAGCGCACCATGTTGTGGCAGAACGCGTCGGCCCGGACGGTGGCGGTGACGACCCCGTCGGCGCCCCGGGAAAGACGCAGCTCCTGCAGCGTACGGATGGTCGTGGCGCCCTCCCGCCGCTTGCAGTACGCGGCGAAGTCGTGCTCACCCAGGAGCCTTCGGGCGGCCTCGTTCATGGCGTCGACGTCCAGCGGCCAGTCGTGCCACAGGACGTGGTTGCGCAGCAGCGGGTCCACGCCTCCGGGGTCATCGGTGACCCGGTACGCGTAACGCCGCCAGATCGCCGAGAAACGGGCGTTGAAGCCCTCGGGGGCCTCGGTGAGGGACCAGACCCTTACGTCCTTGGAGAGCCGCCCGGCGAGCCTCTTGAGCAGCTTCTCGCGGTGCTCGGCCCACAGCTGTCGCGGCAGGTCGACGTGCGCCACCTGCCCGCGGGCGTGCACCCCGGCGTCGGTCCGCCCGGCCACGGTCAGCTCGTACGTCGTGTCCCCCGACCGCGTGACGGTCCGCAGGGCGTCCTCGATCTCGCCCTGCACGGTCCGCCGTCCCCCGGCCTGCTTGGCCCACCCGGAGAACGCGGTCCCGTCATACGAGAGATCCATCCGGACACGGACGTGGCCGGGTGCTGCTTCATCACTCACGTGGAGATCCTCTCAGGAACACAAGGGCGGGCCCGCTCCTCGAAAGGAACGGGCCCGCCAACGCCCGCAAGGGGCGCGGGGACTGCCGATGTGCGACTCCGTCGCGTGGGCGCGACCGCCCACCACGAAACCGCGGCCGCGAACGCACAGCCCCCGGCAGACGCTTACGCGTCCTTCGACTCCTCGGCCGCGGCCTCGGTGTCGTTGTCACCCTTGGCCACGTCGACCTTGGTGTCCTCGACGGCCGGCGCCTCGGCGTCCTTGGCGGCACGCTTGGTGGCGGCCTCGGCCTCACCGGTCGCCTCCTGGGCGACGGTCAGCGCCTCGACCAGCTCGATGACGGCCATGGGCGCGTTGTCGCCACGGCGGTTACCGATCTTGGTGATGCGGGTGTAGCCACCGGGACGGTTCTCGTAGCGCGGGCCGATCTCGGTGAAGAGCGTGTGCACGATGCTCTTGTCCGTGATCACCTGGAGCACCTGGCGGCGGTTGTGAAGGTCACCCTTCTTCGCCTTGGTGATCAGACGCTCGGCGTACGGGCGCAGCTTGCGCGCCTTCGCCTCGGTGGTGGTGATACGGCCGTGCTCGAACAGCGCCTTCGCGAGGTTCGCGACAAGCAGCTTCTCGTGCGCGGCGCTGCCGCCCAGACGGGCACCCTTGGTGGGCTTCGGCATGGTGTTTCTCCTAGGTGTCTGCCCCGGCCGTATCAGGTACCGGGGTCAGTGTCCGAGCAGGCGATCGCCTGTCGGAGATCCGGGGCGCCTCTTTCGAAGCACCCCGGAGGATCCGCGCCCCGTAAGGGGCGCGGGGAACTGCGCGACCAGCCACAACGGTCCCGCAGCCAGGAACGGCAGGCGGTCCCGAGCCCTTAGTACTGCTCGGTCTCGACGAACCCGGCGTCCGCGTCGTCGTCCGCGCCGAACGCGTCCGCCGCGGCGGTGGGGTCGAATCCGGGCGGGCTGTCCTTCAGGGCCAGGCCCATGCCGGCCAGCTTCGCCTTGACCTCGTCGATCGACTTCGCACCGAAGTTACGGATGTCGAGCAGGTCGGCCTCGGAACGCGCCACGAGCTCACCCACGGAGTGGATGCCCTCGCGCTTGAGGCAGTTGTACGACCGAACGGTGAGCTCCAGCTCCTCGATCGGCAGCGCCAGGTCGGCGGCGAGCGCGGCGTCCGTCGGGGACGGACCCATGTCGATGCCCTCGGCGTCGATGTTCAGCTCGCGGGCGAGACCGAACAGCTCGACCAGGGTCTTACCGGCGGAGGCCATGGCGTCACGGGGACGCATCGCCTGCTTGGTCTCGACGTCGACGATCAGCTTGTCGAAGTCGGTGCGCTGCTCGACACGCGTGGCCTCGACCTTGTACGTGACCTTGAGAACCGGCGAGTAGATGGAGTCGACCGGGATACGGCCGATCTCCTGGCCCACCTGCTTGTTCTGCACGGCGGAGACGTAACCGCGGCCGCGCTCGACCGTGAGCTCCATCTCCAGCTTGCCCTTGCCGTTGAGCGTGGCGAGGACGAGGTCGGGGTTGTGCACCTCGACACCGGCCGGGGGCGCGATGTCGGCGGCGGTGACCAGACCCGGGCCCTGCTTGCGCAGGTACATCACGACCGGCTCGTCGTGCTCCGAGGAGACGACCAGCTGCTTGATGTTGAGGATCAGGTCGGTGACGTCCTCCTTGACGCCCGGCACGGTGGTGAACTCGTGCAGGACACCGTCGATACGGATGGACGTGACCGCCGCACCCGGGATCGAGGACAGGAGGGTCCGGCGGAGGGAGTTGCCGAGGGTGTAACCGAAGCCCGGCTCCAGCGGCTCGATCACGAACCGGGAGCGGAACTCGTCGACGACCTCTTCGGTCAACGAGGGACGCTGAGCGATCAGCATGAAGTGAATCCTTCAGTCATGGGCACCCACTATTTGATGCCCTTGAGTGCTACAAGGGTACGGGCGATATGGCCCCGAAGAGCCATACCGCCCGAAACCTCAGACCAAGCAGCCGTACGTCGGGTCAGACGCGGCGGCGCTTGGGCGGACGGCAGCCGTTGTGCGGGGTCGGCGTGACGTCCTGGATCGAGCCGACCTCGAGGCCGGTGGCCTGGAGGGAGCGGATCGCGGTCTCACGGCCGGAGCCGGGACCCTTGACGAACACGTCCACCTTGCGCATGCCGTGCTCCTGCGCGCGGCGGGCGGCCGACTCGGCGGCCATCTGCGCGGCGAAGGGGGTGGACTTGCGCGAGCCCTTGAAGCCGACGTGGCCGGCGGAGGCCCAGGAGATCACGTTGCCCGAGGGGTCCGTGATCGAGACGATCGTGTTGTTGAACGTGCTCTTGATGTGCGCGTGGCCGTGAGCGACGTTCTTCTTTTCCTTGCGGCGCACCTTCTTGGCAGCGCCCTGACGACCCTTGGGGGGCATCTATAACTCCTACGGGAGGTGGTCGGTCCTACAGCGAAGACCGCTGATAAGCGTCCGCTGAGGACTACTTCTTGCCCGGCTTCTTCTTACCGGCGATGGCGCGACGCGGGCCCTTGCGGGTACGAGCGTTCGTGCTGGTGCGCTGACCGCGGACGGGCAGGCCACGACGGTGACGGAGACCCTGGTAGGTACCGATCTCGACCTTGCGGCGGATGTCGGCCTGGACCTCACGGCGGAGGTCACCCTCGGTCTTGATGTTGTTGTCGACGTACTCACGAATCGCGACGAGCTGCTCCTCGGAGAGGTCGCGAACGCGGGTGTTCGGGTCGATGCCGGTCTCGGCCAGCGTCTGCTGGGAGAGGGTCCGGCCGATGCCGAACACGTAGGTGAGGGCGATCTCCACGCGCTTTTCGCGCGGGATGTCAACACCGGAAACGCGTGCCATTCAATGGCTCCAGTTGATCTTCGGAGGTCTTCCGCAGAACCGACGCCCAGCCGCCGTACCAGGTACGAACTGGGTCCCCGGCCTCCGAACCGGGGGTGTCAGGCACCGTGGTGCCCGGGCTCTGCGTATTTACGTATACAGCTCGCGTCGCGCGAAGTTCTGCGAATCGCAGAGGGTGGGTCGTGCGTCAGCCCTGGCGCTGCTTGTGGCGCGGGTTCTCGCAGATGACCATGACCCGACCGTGACGGCGGATCACCCTGCACTTGTCGCAGATCTTCTTGACGCTCGGCTTGACCTTCATGGGTGTGAGGTTCTCCGGGTCAGTTGCCGGCAGCCCCGCTGACGCGGGACACAGGCAAGATCTACTTGTACCGGTAGACGATCCGGCCACGCGTCAGGTCGTACGGAGACAGCTCCACCACGACCCGGTCGTCAGGGAGGATGCGGATGTAGTGCATACGCATCTTGCCGCTGATGTGTGCCAGGACCTGGTGGCCGTTCTGGAGCTCGACCTTGAACATGGCGTTCGGAAGAGACTCGACGACAGTGCCCTCGATCTCGATGGCACCTTGCTTCTTGGCCACGCTTCGCCCTTCGAATCGACTACCTTGATCGACTCCCTTTGCGTCCCTTACGGGCGCATGCGGACATGCGGGTGCACGAGAGCCGACGAGTCAGTCTACGACAGCGCACCCGGAAAGACGAATCGAGGAAGTGTGCCCCACAGCGGAGATCTTTAAGCGAGCGGGTCCGGAGCCGCCGTGATCCCGTACTCGGCGAGCTTGGCCTTGCCGCCGTCCGGGGCCGTCAGGACCAGCGGCCCCTGCTCGGTGAGCGCGACCGAGTGCTCCCAGTGCGAGGACCAGGTGCCGTCGGTGGTGATGACCGTCCAGTCGTCCTGGAGGACCTCGGTCTTCGGGGTGCCGAGGGAGACCATCGGCTCGATGGCGAGGCAGAACCCGGGGACCAGCTTGGGGCCCTTGCCGCGGCGGCGGTCGACGTAGTTCAGCAGGTGCGGGTCCATGTGCATCTCGGTGCCGATGCCGTGGCCGCCGTAGTCCTCGATGATGCCGTAGCGGCCGCCGCCGGCCTTGGGCTGGCGGCGGATGTACGTCTCGATCGCCCGGGAGACGTCGACGAGGCGGTTGCCCTGCTTCATCGCCGCGATGCCCGCCCACATCGACTCCTCGGTCACCCGGGAGAGCTCCACGAGCTCCGGGGCGTGACCGGAGCCCACGAAGGCCGTGTAGGCGGCGTCGCCGTGCCAGCCGTCGATGATGGCGCCGCAGTCGATGGAGATGATGTCCCCGTCCTTGAGGACGACCTCGTCGGAGGGGATGCCGTGCACGACCACCTCGTTGACCGAGGTGCAGATCGTCGCGGGGAAGCCGCCGTAGCCCAGGAAGTTGGGCTTCGCGTTGTGCTCGGCGAGGACCTTGCGCGCGACCTGGTCCAGGTCCCTGGTCGTGGCCCCGGGCACCGCGGCCTCACGCGTCGCCGCGTGGATGGCGGCCACGACCAGCCCCGCCTCACGCATCTTGGCGATCTGCTCGGGGGTCTTGATCTGCACCATGGGGGCGGGGGCCTTTCTGGGACCGGGTGGGGACGGGTGTGGACGGATGGGGACGGGCGCCATCAACGATACGTGCACCCACGCAGCAGCCGCGGCCCCCTGGGAAGGGAACCGCGGCTGCGGCGACGTACGAACATGACTACGCGGCGTGGTCCTCGCGCCTGAGCGCCTCCATGGCGCGCGAGGTGACGTCCTCCACCTTGCCGAGCGCGGAGATCGTGACCACCAGGCCCTGCGCCTTGTAGTAGTCGATGATCGGCTCGGTCTGCGTGTGGTAGACCTCCAGCCGCTTGCGGACGGTCTCCTCGGAGTCGTCGTCACGCTGGTACAGCTCGCCGCCGCAGACGTCACAGACGCCTTCCTTGGCCGGCTGCTTGTACGTCACGTGGAAGACGTGCGCCGAGTCGTTACGGCAGATGCGGCGACCCGCGATCCGCTTGACGACCTCGGCCTCGGGGACCTCGAGGTCCAGCACCGCGTCCAGCTTCATGCCCTCGGACTGCAGCATCTCGTCCAGCGCCTCGGCCTGCGACACGTTGCGCGGGAAGCCGTCCAGAAGGAAGCCGTTCACGGCGTCCGGCTTCTCCATGCGGTCCTTGGCCATCGCGATGGTGACCTCGTCGGGAACCAGCTCGCCACGGTCCATGTAGGACTTCGCCAGTTTGCCCAGTTCCGTCTTCTGGCTGATGTTGGCCCGGAACAGGTCGCCCGTGGAGATGTGCGGGATCGACAGGTTGTTGGCGAGAAACGCGGCCTGCGTTCCCTTACCGGCGCCCGGCGGCCCGACGAGGACGATACGCATCAGCGGAGGAACCCTTCGTAATTGCGCTGCTGAAGCTGACTCTCGATCTGCTTCACCGTCTCGAGACCCACACCCACGATGATCAGGATGCTGGTCCCGCCGAACGGGAAGTTCTGGTTTGCCCCGAAACCAGCCAACGCCATCGTCGGCACGAGAGCGATCAGCCCCAGGTACAGCGAACCCGGCCAGGTGATCCGGTTGAGTACGTAGGACAGGTACTCAGCGGTCGGTCGGCCAGCCCGGATGCCCGGGATGAAGCCACCATACTTCTTCATGTTGTCCGCGACTTCCTCGGGGTTGAAGGAGATCGCCACGTAGAAGAACGCGAAGAACACGATGAGGAAGAAGTACAGAATGATGTGCGGCGTGGCCGCCGTGTCCGCGAGGTTGTTCCTGACCCAGGTGGCCCAGCCCGCCGTGGAGTTGGTGAACTGCACGACCAGCGCCGGGATGTAGAGCAGCGACGACGCGAAGATGACGGGGATCACACCCGCCTGGTTGACCTTCAGCGGGATGTACGTGGACGTACCACCGTAGGAACGACGGCCGATCATCCGCTTCGCGTACTGCACCGGGACGCGGCGCTGGGCCTGCTCGACGAAGACGACCAGACCGACCATGACCAGGCCGACCGCGATGACGGTGCCGAACTCGATCCAGCCGCCCGCCAGGCTGCCCTGCTCCTTGATGGCCCACAGCGCGGACGGGAAGGTGGCGGCGATCGAGATGAACATCAGGATCGACATGCCGTTGCCGATGCCGCGGTCGGTGATGAGCTCACCGAGCCACATGACGACGGCGGTGCCGGCGGTCATCGTGATGACCATCGTGATCGTGATGAAGATCGAACGGTCCGGCACGATCGAGCTCGCGACGGTGCAGTTGGTGAACAGCGCACCGCTGCGGGCGGTGGCGACGAGGCCGGTGCCCTGCAGGATGGCGAGCGCGACGGTCAGGTAACGCGTGTACTGCGTGATCTTCGCAGTTCCGGACTGGCCCTCTTTCTTGAGGGCCTCCAGGCGCGGGATCACCACGGTCAGCAGCTGCAGAATGATGCTCGCCGTGATGTACGGCATGATGCCCAGCGCGAAGATCGTGATCTGCAGCAGCGCACCGCCGCTGAACATGTTCACGAGTCCGAAGAGGCCCTGGTTGGTGGACGCCTCGTCCACACACCGCTGGACAGACGTGTAGTCGACACCGGGAATCGGCACGTGGGTGCCGACCCGGTAGACCACGATGATGCCGAGCGTGAAGAGCAGCTTCTTGCGCAGGTCGGGCGTCCTGAACGCCCGGGCGAACGCGGTGAGCACGGAGCCTCCTGCGCCCCCCGCACGCATCGCAGGGAGGCTAGTCGTTGACAAGGCCTTGGAGCCAGTAAGTGGTCGCCCAACAGTGCTGAGGGAGACAGACACCTGTCACCACTAGCTATGGATGGACCACAGGACTCTAACAGTGCGGACCCCGTTGCAAGAAGCGGACGAACCCGACGACGGCAGCCTGGGAGCGGGTGTTCGCCACGGGCGGGATTCGCGTGTTCCGCACACACCGCCGCATTTCACATCAATCACCTCTACGAAAGCGGCGGAAGTGTGCGGTGGCGCTCCTTGTATGGAAAAAGGCCCGCCAAAATATCGGCGGGCCTTTTTCAACCGGGGATACCCACAAAAGAGGTATCCCCGGTCGGGATCGTGCAAGTCAGCGAGACGTCCGAGGGATTCAGACGAGCTCGGTGACGGTACCGCCGGCAGCGGTGATCTTCTCCTTGGCGGAGCCGGAGACGGCGTCGACCGTCACCTGCAGCGCCACGGAGATCTCGCCCTGGCCGAGGACCTTGACGAGGCTGTTCTTGCGAACGGCACCCTTGGCCACCAGACCCTCGACGGTGACCTCGCCACCCTCGGGGTAGAGCGAGGCCAGCTTCTCGAGGTTCACGACCTGGAACTCGGTCTTGAACGGGTTCTTGAAGCCCTTCAGCTTCGGAAGACGCATGTGGAGGGGCATCTGGCCACCCTCGAAGCGCTCCGGAACCTGGTAACGGGCCTTCGTGCCCTTGGTACCACGACCGGCCGTCTTACCCTTCGACGCCTCACCACGACCGACACGGGTCTTCGCGGTCTTGGCGCCCGGGGCGGGACGGAGGTTGTGGATCTTGAGCGGGTTCTGCTCCGCCATGATCAGTCGACCTCCTCGACCGTCACGAGGTGGCGGACGGTGTGCACCATGCCGCGGAACTCGGGACGATCCTCCTTGACGACCTGCGTGTTGATGCCCTTGAGACCAAGGGAGCGCAGGGTGTCACGGTGGTTCTGCTTGCTGCCGATGTACGACTTCGTCTGCGTGATCTTGAGCTGAGCCATTACGCAGCACCAGCCCCGGCACGCGCACGCAGCAGAGCCGCGGGAGCGACGTCCTCGAGGGGCAGACCACGGCGAGCCGCGATCTCCTCGGGACGCTGCAGACCCTTCAGGGCCTCCACGGTCGCGTGCACGATGTTGATCGCGTTCGACGAGCCGAGCGACTTCGACAGGATGTCGTGCACACCGGCGCACTCGAGCACGGCACGCACCGGACCACCGGCGATAACGCCGGTACCCGGGGACGCGGGCTTGAGCAGCACGACGCCGGCAGCCTTCTCACCCGTGATCGGGTGCGGGATGGTGCCCTGGATACGGGGGACCTTGAAGAAGTGCTTCTTGGCCTCCTCAACACCCTTGGCGATGGCGGCCGGCACCTCCTTGGCCTTGCCGTAACCGACACCCACGGTGCCGTCACCGTCGCCCACCACGACCAGCGCGGTGAAGCTGAAGCGACGACCACCCTTCACAACCTTGGCGACACGGTTGATCGCGACGACGCGCTCAACGTAAGCGGTCTTCTCGGCGGCAGCTGCGCCGCCGTCACGGCCCTTCCGGTCCCGCCGCTCGCCGCCACCGGCACCGCCACCGCGGCGCTGGGGTCCAGCCATTGGAATTACCTCTCTCTGTTTCCGCTAGCTACGCGCCAACGATTTTTGTCGCTGACGCGACGGGCGGCCCTTAGAACTTCAGGCCGGCTTCGCGGGCGGCGTCCGCCAGGGCGGCGATGCGCCCGGCGTACTGGTTGCCACCACGGTCGAACACCACGGCCTCGACACCGGCAGCCTTCGCACGCTCGGCGACCAGGGCGCCGACCTGCTTGGCCTGCGCGGACTTGTCGCCCTCGCCACCGCGGATCGAGGTGTCCAGGGTGGACGCCGACGCAAGGGTGTGACCCTTGAGGTCGTCGATCACCTGGGCGACGATGTGGCGGTTCGAGCGGGTGACGACCAGACGAGGACGCTCCGCCGTACCGTTGATCGACTTGCGGATCCGGATGTGGCGGCGCTTGATCGCGGCGCGCTTGTAGGCGTCGCCCTTGAGGATCTTCTGTCCGTATGCCATGGCTTACTTACCCGCCTTTCCGACCTTGCGGCGGATGACTTCGCCCTCGTACTTGACGCCCTTGGCCTTGTACGGGTCGGGCTTGCGCAGCTTGCGGATGTTGGCCGCAACCTCGCCGACCTTCTGCTTGTCGATGCCCTCGACCGAGAAGCGGGTCGGGTTCTCCACCTTGAAGGTGATTCCCTCGGGCGCCTCGACGGTGATCGGGTGGCTGTAGCCGAGAGCGAACTCGAGGTTCGAACCCTTGGCCGTCACGCGGTAACCGACACCGCTGATCTCGAGCTTCTTCACGTAACCCTGGGTCACGCCGGTGATCATGTTCGCCACCAGCGTGCGGGACAGGCCGTGCAGGGCCTTGTTCTGACGCTCGTCGTTGGGGCGGGTGACGTTGAGAACGCCGTCCTCACCCTTGGCGATGTCGATCGGCGAAGCGACGGTGTGGGTCAGCGAGCCCTTGGGGCCCTTGACCGCGACCGTACGGCCGTCGATGGTGACGTCCACGCCGGCGGGAACCGTGATGGGGAGCTTGCCAATACGCGACATAGCTGTTTCCTCCGTTCCCTTCCGCTACCAGACGTAGGCGAGAACTTCTCCGCCTACGCCCTTCTTGCCGGCCTGCTTGTCGGTGAGAAGCCCGTGGGACGTGGAGATGATCGCCACGCCGAGGCCGCCGAGCACCTTCGGCAGGTTGGTGGACTTCGCGTAAACCCGGAGACCGGGCTTGGAGATCCGCTTGATGCCCGCGATGGAGCGCTCACGGTTGGGGCCGAACTTCAGCTCCAGGACGAGGTTCTTGCCGACCTCGGCGTCCTCGACCTTCCAGCCCGTGATGAAGCCCTCCTGCTGGAGGATCTCCGCGATGTGAGACTTGATCTTCGATGCCGGCATCGTCACGGAGTCGTGGTATGCCGAGTTCGCGTTCCGCAGACGCGTAAGCATGTCTGCGATCGGATCAGTCATGGTCATGAATTGGCCTTCGGCCTCTCTCGCCGGGGTTTCCTGGTGCGCCATCCCTCTCCCCGATCCGAGACGGGACGGGTGCGGCGCGGTGGACCTACGGCGTAGTAAGTCGTACGGGCGGCAGTCAGGCGCCCAACCCTCCAAGCCTAAGCCATGGAGAGGAGGGCACCTGACACGCCCATTGCTTACCGAGAGCCCTGGGTATCCCTAAAAGGGGGATTACCAGGAGCTCTTGGTCACGCCCGGCAGCTCGCCACGGTGAGCCATCTCACGAAGGCACACGCGGCACAGGCCGAACTTGCGGTACACGGAGTGGGGACGGCCGCAGCGCTGGCAGCGCGTGTAGCCACGCACGCCGAACTTGGGCTTGCGAGCAGCCTTCGCGATCAGAGCCTTCTTCGCCATCTCGCTCACGCCTCCTTGAAGGGGAAGCCGAGGTGACGAAGGAGCGCGCGGCCCTCAGCGTCGTTGGTCGCCGTGGTCACCACGGTGATGTCCATACCCCGGGTGCGGTCGATCTTGTCCTGGTCGATCTCGTGGAACATGACCTGCTCCGTGAGACCGAAGGTGTAGTTGCCACGGCCGTCGAACTGCTTGGGGGACAGGCCGCGGAAGTCGCGGATGCGCGGCAGCGCGAGCGACAGGGTGCGGTCCAGGAACTCCCACATGCGGTCGCCACGAAGCGTGACGTGGGCACCGATCGGCTGGCCCTCACGCAGCTTGAACTGCGCGATGGACTTACGGGCCTTGGTGACGGCCGGCTTCTGACCGGTGATCGTGGTGAGGTCCTTGATGGCACCCTCGATCAGCTTGGAGTCGCGGGCGGCGTCGCCCACACCCATGTTGACCACGATCTTGACGAGGCCGGGGATCTGCATGACGTTCTCGTACTTGAACTCGTCACGCAGCTTGCCCGCGATCTCCTCGCGGTACTTCGTCTTCAGACGCGGAGTGGTGGTGGTAGCCATCAGATGTCCTCACCCGTCCGCTTGGCAACGCGGATCTTGTTGCCCTCGTCGTCGAAGCGGTAACCGACACGCGTGACGACCTTGTTGCCGTCCTTCTCCACGACGAGCTGAACGTTGCTCACGTGAATCGGGGCCTCGGTCGTGACGATGCCACCGGCCTGCGAACCCTTGGCGGTCGGGCCGGCCTTGGTGTGCTTCTTGACCCGGTTGACACCCTCGACCAGGACGCGGTCCTCGCGGGGGAAGGCCGCGATGACCTTGCCCTGCTTGCCCTTGTCCTTACCGGTGATGACCTGGACCAGGTCGCCCTTCTTGATCTTCATGCTTACAGCACCTCCGGCGCGAGCGAGATGATCTTCATGAACTTCTTCTCGCGCAGCTCACGGCCGACAGGGCCGAAGATACGGGTGCCGCGAGGGTCGCCGTCGTTCTTCAGAATGACGGCGGCGTTCTCGTCGAAGCGGATGTACGAGCCGTCCGGACGGCGGCGCTCCTTGACGGTGCGAACGATGACCGCCTTGACGACGTCACCCTTCTTCACGTTGCCACCGGGGATCGCGTCCTTGACGGTGGCGACGATGACGTCACCGATGCCCGCGTAGCGGCGACCGGAGCCACCGAGCACACGGATGCAAAGGATCTCCTTCGCACCAGTGTTGTCGGCGACACGCAGTCGCGACTCCTGCTGGATCACGTCTATCTCCTGTTTGTCTGCCGGTTCCCCGGGAGCCGCTCAGCGAGCGGCTCCCGGAGCCTGGCGGAACTGTCCTGCGAGTTTGCCCGCAGGAGATTTACTTGGCCTTCTCGAGGATCTCGACGACGCGCCAGCGCTTCGTGGCGGACAGCGGACGCGTCTCCATGAGGAGGACGCGGTCGCCGACGCCGGCGGCGTTCTGCTCGTCGTGGGCCTTGAGCTTGTTCGTACGACGGATGACCTTGCCGTACAGCGCGTGCTTCACGCGGTCCTCGACGGCGACGACGACGGTCTTGTCCATCTTGTCGCTGACGACCAGACCCTCACGGGTCTTACGGAAGCCGCGCGCGGCCTTCGTCTCTTCAGTCACGTTGCTCTCGCTCATCAGGCGCTCTCCACCGTCTCGATGCCCAGCTCGCGCTCACGCATCAGGGTGTAGATCCGCGCGATGTCCTTACGGACGGCCTTGAGCCGACCGTGGTTCTCGAGCTGACCCGTCGCCGCCTGGAAGCGGAGGTTGAACAGCTCTTCCTTGGCTTCGCGAAGCTTCGCCAGAAGCTCCTCGTCACCCAGTTCGCGCAGCTCGGACGCCTTGGTACCGGCCGACATCACGCTTCACCTGCCTCGCGCTTGACGATCCGGCACTTCATCGGCAGCTTGTGAGCGGCGCGAGTCAGGGCCTCACGGGCGATCTTCTCGTTGGGGTAGGACAGCTCGAACATGACCCGTCCCGGGTGCACGTTCGCGATCCACCACTCCGGCGAACCCTTACCGGAACCCATGCGGGTCTCGGCAGGCTTCTTCGTGAGCGGGCGGTCCGGGTAGATGTTGATCCAGACCTTGCCGCCACGCTTGATGTGGCGGGTCATCGCGATACGAGCCGCCTCGATCTGGCGGTTGGTCACGTACGCCGGCGTGAGGGCCTGAATGCCGTACTCGCCGAACGCGACCGTCGTACCACCCTTGGCCTGACCGCGGCGCTTGGGGTGGTGCTGCTTGCGGTGCTTGACCCGTCGGGGGATCAGCATTTCGGTCAGGCCTCCGTTCCGGTGCTCTCAGCCGGAGCGGCGGCGGCGGGAGCCTCGGCCTTGGGGGCCTCGGCGCCTGCAGCCTGCTGCGGCTTGCGACCGCGCCGCTCGCCACCACGGCCACCACGGGCCGGGCGGTCGGCACCGCCACCGCGGGCCGGGCGGTTACCCGCACGGGCGGCAGCGTTCTCAGCGCGGACCTCGGCGATGTTCTTGACATCGCCCTTGTAGATCCAGACCTTCACACCGATGCGGCCGAAGGTCGTCTTGGCCTCGAAGAAGCCGTAGTCCACGTTCGCGCGGAGCGTGTGCAGGGGCACACGGCCCTCGCGGTAGAACTCCGAGCGGGACATCTCGGCGCCACCGAGGCGGCCACCGCACTGGATCTTGATGCCCTTGGCGCCGGCCTTCATCGCCGACTGCATGCTCTTACGCATGGCGCGGCGGAAGGAGACGCGGGAGGAGAGCTGCTCGGCGACGGCCTGGGCAACCAGCTGAGCGTCGGTCTCGGGGTTCTTGACCTCGAGGATGTTCAGCTGGACCTGCTTGCCCGTGAGCTTCTCGAGGTCACCGCGGATGCGGTCGGCCTCGGCGCCACGGCGGCCGATCACGATGCCCGGACGCGCGGTGTGGATGTCCACACGGACGCGGTCACGGGTGCGCTCGATCTCGACCTTCGAGATGCCGGCGCGCTCCATGCCGGACGTCATCATCCGACGGATGGCGACGTCTTCCTTGACGTAGTCCTTGTACAGCTTGTCGGCGTACCACCGGGACTTGAAGTCCGTCGTGACACCGAGCCGGAACCCATGCGGGTTAACCTTCTGGCCCATTACCGGGTTCCTTCCTTGCTGCTGACGACCACGGTGATGTGGCTGGTCCGCTTGCGGATCCGGTAGGCACGGCCCTGGGCGCGCGGCCGGAACCGCTTCAGGGTCGGACCCTCGTCGACGTAGGCCTCCGAGATGAAGAGGCTGTCGGCGTCGGTGTGGTCGTAGTTGTGCGCGGCGTTGGCAATGGCGCTGTCCAGCACCTTGCCGACCGGCACGCTCGCGGCCTGCGGGGCGAAACGCAGGACCGCCTGAGCCTCCGTGGCGTCCATGCCACGGATAAGGTCCACCACTCGGCGGGCCTTCATGGGCGTGACGCGGATGTACCGCGCCTGGGCCCTGGCTTCCATGGTTGTCCTTCCAGTGTCTGTCATGGTCATTCCACCCCGCGGTTAGCGGCGCTTCGACTTCCGGTCGTCCTTGACGTGACCCCGGAAGGTGCGCGTCGGCGAGAACTCGCCGAGCTTGTGGCCGACCATCGACTCGGTGACAAACACCGGAATGTGGGTCTTGCCGTTGTGCACCGCGAGCGTGTGGCCGAGCATGGCCGGCACGATCATGGAGCGACGGGACCAGGTCTTGATGACGTTCTTGGTGCCGGCTTCGTTCTGGGCGTCCACCTTCTTGATCAGGTGGTCGTCGACGAAGGGCCCCTTCTTGAGACTGCGCGGCATCTAAACCCGCTCCTAGCGCTTCTTGTTCGTCTTGCGGCGGCGGACGATGTACTTGTTCGAAGCCTTCTTCGGCGAACGAGTACGACCCTCCTTCTGACCCCACGGGGAGACCGGGTGGCGACCACCGGAGGTCTTGCCCTCACCACCACCGTGCGGGTGGTCAACCGGGTTCATCGCCACACCGCGAACGGTCGGACGGACGCCCAGCCAGCGCTTACGGCCGGCCTTGCCCCAGTTGATGTTGCTCTGCTCGGCGTTGCCGACCTCGCCGACCGTGGCGCGGCAGCGCTGGTCGACCAGGCGGATCTCACCGGAGGGCATGCGGAGGTGGGCCATGGTGCCCTCCTTCGCGAGCAGCTGCACCGAGGCACCGGCGGAGCGGGCGAACTTGGCGCCGCCACCGGGACGGATCTCGATCGCGTGGATCGTGGTACCGACCGGGATGTTGCGGAGGGCCAGGTTGTTGCCCGGCTTGATGTCGGCCCCGGGACCGTTCTCGACGCGGTCACCCTGCTGCAGGTTGCGCGGGGCGAGGATGTAGCGCTTCTCGCCGTCGGCGTAGTGCAGCAGCGCGATGCGCGCGGTGCGGTTGGGGTCGTACTCGATGTGCGCGACCTTCGCCGGCACGCCGTCCTTGTCGTGACGACGGAAGTCGATCACTCGGTAGGCGCGCTTGTGTCCGCCACCCTGGTGGCGAACGGTCACACGACCGGCGTTGTTACGGCCGCCCTTGCTGTGCAGCGGGCGGACCAGCGACTTCTCCGGCGTGGACCGCGTGACCTCGACGAAGTCGGCGACGCTCGAGCCACGACGGCCCGGCGTAGTCGGCTTGTACTTGCGGATTCCCATTTCTCAGTCCTCGTCCGATATCGGACGATCCGACCCGCTTACGCGGTCGGACCGCCGAAGATGTCGATACGGTCGCCCTCAGCGAGGGTCACGATCGCTCGCTTGGAGCCGGCGCGCTGACCGAAGCCGGTCTTGGTGCGCTTGCGCTTGCCCTGGCGGTTGATCGTGTTGACCCCGGTGACCTTGACCGAGAAGACCGCCTGGACGGCCTGCTTGATCTGGGTCTTGTTGGCGCCCGGGGCGACGATGAACGTGTACTTGCCCTCGTCGAGAAGCGCGTAGCTCTTCTCGGACACGACCGGCTTGAGCAGGATGTCACGGTGGTCCGTGAACGACTTGCTCACCGGGGTGACGACGGTGTTCTTGCCCTCGGCCTCGTGGCGGCGCGCCTTGGCGACGCGCGCGACCTTCTTGGCCTTGGCAGCCTTCGAGGCGATGCTCGGGTGACGCGTAGCCATCAGGCTTCGCTCCCTTCGGTGTCGGTGGCCTGCGGGCCGGACACGAAGGACTCGAAAGCGGCCTGGGTGAAGACCACGTCGTCGGAGACGATCACGTCGTACGTGTTCAGCTGGCCCGGCTCCAGGATGTGGACCTGGGGCAGGTTGCGGGCGGAGAGCCACGCGGCCTCGTCGGCGCGGTCGACGACCAGGAGCAGGTTCTTGCGCTCCGAGATCTTGCCGAACAGCGTCCGAGCGGCCTTCGTCGACGGGTTCTCACCCTCGATGACGCCGGAGACGACGTGGATGCGGTTGTGGCGGGCCCGGTCGGTGAGGGCGTGACGCAGAGCGGCAGCCTTCATCTTCTTCGGGGTCCGCTGCGAGTAGTCACGCGGCTGCGGGCCGTGGACGACGCCACCACCGGCGAACTGCGGCGCACGGGTAGAACCCTGGCGCGCGCGGCCGGTGCCCTTCTGGCGGTACGGCTTCTTGCCGCCACCACGGACTTCACCGCGACGCTTGGTCTTGTGCGTGCCCTGACGGGCAGCGGCGTTCTGCGCGACGACGACCTGGTGGATCAGCGGGATGCTGATCTTCTCCACGCCGAAGATCTCCGCGGGGAGCTCGACGCTTCCGGTCTTCTCGCCGGCAGGCGAAAGGATGTCAACAGTGCTCATCGGTTACCTCAGGCCCCCTTGGCCGCAGTGCGGACCAGGACGAGGCCGCCGTTCGGACCGGGAACCGCGCCCTTGATGAGCAGCAGACCCTTCTCCGCGTCAACGGCGTGGACGGTCAGGTTCTGGGTGGTCACGCGCTCGTTGCCCATGCGACCCGCCATGCGGAGGCCCTTGAACACACGGCCCGGGGTGGCGCAGCCACCGATCGAACCGGGAGAGCGGTGCTTGCGCTGGGTGCCGTGACCGGCGCCGAGGCCCTTGAAGTTGTGACGCTTCATGACACCGGCGAAGCCCTTGCCCTTGCTCTTGCCGGTCACGTCGACCTTGATGCCGGCCTCGAACACCTCAGCGGTGATCTCCTGGCCGAGGGTGTACTCGCTGGCGTCAGCGGTACGGATCTCGACGAGGTGGCGGCGGGGAGTGACGTCGGCCTTGGCGAAGTGGCCCTTGAGGGGCTTGTTCACCTTGCGCGGGTCGATCTCGCCGAAGGCGATCTGGACCGACTCGTAACCGTCGGCGTCGTTCGTGCGGACCTGGGTCACGACGTTCGGGCCGGCCTTGACGACGGTGACCGGAACAACACGGTTGTTCTCGTCCCACACCTGCGTCATGCCGAGCTTCTCGCCCAGGATGCCCTTGATCTGCTTAGCCATTCTCAGATCACCGGCCTTCAGAGCTTGATCTCGATGTCGACACCGGCCGGGAGGTCGAGTCGCATCAGAGAGTCAACGGTCTTGGGGGTCGGGTCGAGAATGTCGATCAGGCGCTTGTGCGTGCGCATCTCGAAGTGCTCGCGCGAGTCCTTGTACTTGTGCGGCGACTTGATGACGCAGTACACGTTCTTCTCAGTGGGCAGCGGCACCGGGCCTGCGACCGACGCACCAGTGCGGGTCACCGTCTCGACGATCTTCTTCGCCGAGGAGTCGATGACCTCGTGGTCGTAGGCCTTGAGCCGGATGCGGATCTTCTGTCCCGCCATGGCTACTCAGTAGTCCTGTCTCTTCTAACGCTCTGGAACCAGATGGTCTGTTTACTTCGCTCCGCCGACCCACGCGGTCGGGTGTGTCGCGCTCTCGCCGACACAGATGCCCCTTGTTCGAACATCCCTGCTGGGAAAGCACGGCCCTTCCGGAACCGCAAGCCGGGGACGAAAGGCCCACCGGGTGCCTGGCCGGCGCCGCACTGACACTTCCCGAAAGATTCCCGTACGTCCGCCCCAGCGCTGCCATCTGGCAGTTAGGGCGACGAGTACTGTGGGACTCGCTTCCGGTCCTCCCGGCGGGAGGCGCGCAGCATCAACACTCGACCGAGCAACTCCGACAGTCTGCCATATGGGGCAGGCGCCTGGCCAATCGAGCCGGAGACAATACCCCGGGAGTGACGCAGGTCAAACCGATGGGGTCGTCGGCGGTGCCGGGATGGGGGCCGCGGAGCGCGCCTGTGTGGGACAACACACGTACCGAAGACCGGTCAGAACCGCCGGCACGCCCAGTGACGCGCCACCGTACGGGAGGCAGCTCAGGCCGGTCCCCGCGCGTTCCGCATCCGCGCGAACGACGTGTCCAGCCCCCGCTTCACCGCCCCCGCCACCGGCCGCTCCACGAACCGGTGCACCAGCCAGCTCAGCACCAGGAACCCGGCGAGCACGACGACCACCAGCAGCCGGGCGTCCATCGTGTCCCGCAACCGGTTGATCAGCGTCGTGCCGGCCACGTAGTGGATCAGATACAGCGGATACGTCAGAGCCCCGGCCGTCACCAGCCACTTCCAGCGGACGCGGTCCGTCGCGCCGAGGGCGATGGCCACCATGGCGAGCAGGAAGACCGTGAAGACCAGCACGCTCCCCCGCCACCCGGAGACGTGTTCGACCTCGTCGATCCGGTGTCCGAGCTCCAGTTGTCCCATCAGCCACGCCATCCCGAGGATGCCCCACAGCAGCAGGTCCTGACCGAAGCGGTGCATGAGGTACAGCGCCAGGCCCGCGATGAAGTACCAGGCGCCCTCGGGGTTGGCGGTCAGCTCCAGCAGGCGGAATCCGGACACCGGCGCGAGCATCGCCGCCGCGCCCCACACACAGCAGAAGACCACGACCTTGCGGTACGTCAGCCCGGTGGCGACGACGACCAGGAAGAGGAGGTAGAAACGCAGTTCGGACCAGAGCGTCCAGTACACGCCGTCGACGTTCGCGACACCCGAACCGGACTGCAGCATCGTGAGGTTGAGCAGGACCTCACGCAGCCGCAGACGCTCCCACACCCCCGGTACGGCCACCAGGACGGCCGTGGTGAACACGACCGCGAACCAGTACGCCGGGTAGAGCCGGATCACCCGTGAGACGAAGAACTGCCGCGGGGTACGCCCCCAGCACGACATGCAGATCACGAAGCCGCTGATCACGAAGAAGATCTCGACGCCGATCCAGCCGTAGGAGGCGAAGCGGAACACCGTGGGCATGATGTCGGACACCGGCCGGCCCCAGATCGGGTTGCCCGGCTGGTCGACGCGGTCCGTACCGGCGAAGTGGTGCACGGCCACCATCAGGGCGGCGATCAGACGGATGCCGTCGACCGCGTAGAGCCGGCGGCCCACCCGTTCCCGTACGACGACGCGGGGGCGTGGCGCGACGCCGGGCTGTGGCGGCCGCCGCCCGGGCGGTGCGGCGAGCGGCGGGAGCGGCTGCTGCAGTCCGCCGCTCAGGCCCGCCACCCGCGTCGGGATCGTCGTCCTGCCGTCCGCACCACGCATCGGCACCTGTCGTCCGTCCTCATGAGGCAACTCCGGGCCGGGCGGCTCCCGGCCGCCTTCACGCTACGACCGTCACAATCGCCTCACAGCGGCCAGACGAGAACATTCCCCCCGTCCGCGAGAGCACGTCGACCGAACCCTCGCCGACGCGCCCCACGCCGTTCCCCAACACTTCACTTGACACAAATCCCCTGCCGCGCAAGGGCGTTCAGCGCCTAGCCTCACCCCATGCCACGCACCACCCCGCCCCGCCCCCTCGACGTGACGGCCCACTTCCCCGAGCTGGCCCCGCTGGCCCGCACGGCCGTGCGACTGCACCCCCGGCCCGGCGTGCCCACCGCGGCGGACAGCTCGATCGGCGGACCACTGCTGTGGCCGGCCCGCGAGCCCTGGCCCACCTGCCCGGACCACACCGCACGGCAGTACGGTCACGCCCCCGAGGACCTCCGGCACTACCGGCGCATCCTCGGCGGGGCCTGGGACCGCCCTCGCGAGGAGGGCGCCGACCTGCTGACCCCGCACGAGCGCACGCTCGTCGACCGCCTCGGCCAGGCGCGGTGGATCCCCCTCGACGGCCCCCTCCCCCTGCTGCCGGTCGCCCAGCTCCACGCCTCCGACGTCCCCGGCCTCCCCCGCCCTGACGGCACCGACCTGCTCCAGGTGCTGTGGTGCGCCTTCGACCACGGGGAGCAGATGCCCCGCGCCGAGCTGCGCTGGCGGGCGGCCACCGAGGTCGTCGACCCGCTCCCGGCCGGCGCCGCCCCGCGGCCACCGGTCGTCGAACGTGACAGCTACCTCCCCGAGCCCTGCGTCCTGCACCCGGAGACCGTCACCGAACACCCGGCCCCGCACGAGCTGCCCGAGGAGCTGGCGGATCGGATCGAGGCGTGGGAGGAGGGGTGCGGGCTCGTCTACCAGTACGACCTGGGCGTGGCTCCGGGCTGCAAGGTCGGCGGGCACGCCCCGTGGAGCCACACCGACCCGTTCCCCATGTCCTGCCCCGAGTGCCGTGCGGCCGTCCGTCCCCTGCTCACGCTCGACAGCTCGGAGTGGGACGGCGGCAGCCTCAGCTGGCGGCCGGTCGAGGACGGCGGCCACCGCGGCCCGATGTTCCGCGGGCCGGCCCAGGCCACCCGGCTGCGCATCGGCCGGGACCACGCCCTGCAGCTCTACGTCTGCACGACGTCGTACGGCCATCCGCATCTGCAGAACATCCAGTGAGCCCGCGCGAGGCCCCCGCACACAGCGAAGGGCCCGTACGACCGAAGTCGTACGGGCCCCTGCTTGGAGCTCGCGCTGGAGCTACCAGGTCAGATCAACGAGCTTACTTGTTGATCTTGGTGACCTGGCCGGCGCCGACCGTCCGGCCACCCTCACGGATGGCGAACTTCAGGCCCTCTTCCATGGCGACGGGCTGGATGAGCTCAACGGTCATCTCAGTGTTGTCGCCCGGCATGACCATCTCGGTGCCCTCGGGGAGGGTCACGACGCCGGTCACGTCCGTCGTACGGAAGTAGAACTGGGGACGGTAGTTGTTGAAGAACGGCGTGTGACGGCCGCCCTCGTCCTTGGACAGGATGTACGCCTGCGCCTCGAACGAGGTGTGCGGGGTGACCGAGCCGGGCTTGATGATGACCTGGCCGCGCTCGACGTCCTCGCGCTTGATGCCACGGAGCAGCAGACCGACGTTCTCACCGGCCTGGCCCTCGTCGAGCAGCTTGCGGAACATCTCGATGCCGGTGACCGTGGTGGTGGTCTTCTCGGTCTTGATGCCGACGATGTCGACGGTCTCGTTGACCTTGAGGACACCACGCTCGATACGGCCGGTGACGACGGTGCCACGACCGGTGATCGTGAAGACGTCCTCGATCGGCATCAGGAACGGCTTGTCGACGTCACGCTCGGGCTGCGGGATGTTCTCGTCGACGGCCTTCATCAGGTCGAGGACGGACTTGCCCCACTCCGCGTCGCCCTCGAGGGCCTTGAGCGCCGAGACCTTGACGACCGGCAGGTCGTCGCCCGGGAACTCGTACTCGGAGAGCAGCTCACGAACCTCGAGCTCGACGAGCTCCAGGATCTCCTCGTCGTCCACCATGTCGGCCTTGTTCAGCGCGACGACGATGTAGGGGACGCCGACCTGGCGGGCCAGGAGCACGTGCTCCTTGGTCTGCGGCATCGGGCCGTCCGTGGCGGCGACCACGAGGATGGCGCCGTCCATCTGCGCCGCACCCGTGATCATGTTCTTGATGTAGTCCGCGTGACCGGGGCAGTCGACGTGGGCGTAGTGACGCGTCTCGGTCTGGTACTCGACGTGCGCGATCGAGATGGTGATACCGCGCTGGCGCTCCTCAGGAGCCTTGTCGATCTGGTCGAAGGCCGAGGCCTCGTTCAGGTCCGGGTACGCGTCGTGCAGCACCTTGGTAATGGCGGCCGTGAGGGTCGTCTTACCGTGGTCGATGTGACCGATGGTGCCGATGTTGACGTGCGGCTTAGTCCGCTCGAACTTCGCCTTCGCCACTGGGGTCCTCCTGGGAGTGGTTCTGGTACGCCTTACTTCGCCGGCGCCAGGTGATCTTTGCTGGATGTCCCGGATCCCCGGGGCATTCCCTCCGACATTGCGGCGGAATGCCCCACGAGGCTCCGGAGTCAAGCCTACGGCGTGTGAACGCGGTGCGTTACTCGCCCTTGGCCTTCGCGATGATCTCCTCGGCGACGTTCCGCGGAACCTCGGCGTAGGAGTCGAACTGCATCGAGTAGCTTGCGCGACCCGAGGTCTTGCTGCGGAGGTCTCCGACGTAGCCGAACATCTCCGAGAGGGGCACGAGGCCCTTCACGACGCGGGCACCGGCCCGCTCCTCCATGGCCTGAATCTGACCACGGCGGGAGTTGATGTCGCCGATGACCTCACCCATGTAGTCCTCGGGCGTGGTGACCTCGACGGCCATCATCGGCTCGAGCAGCACGGGGCTGGCCTTGCGCGCGGCCTCCTTGAAGGCCTGCGAACCGGCGATCTTGAACGCGAGCTCGGAGGAGTCGACCTCGTGGTAGGCACCGTCGAGAAGCGTGACGCGGACGCCCGTCATCTCGTAGCCGGCGAGGATGCCGAACTGCATGGCCTCCTGCGCACCGGCGTCGACCGAAGGGATGTACTCCTTCGGGATACGACCACCGGTCACCTTGTTCACGAACTCGTACGAGGCGTCGCCACCCTCGATGGGCTCGATCGCGATCTGCACCTTGGCGAACTGACCGGTACCACCGGTCTGCTTCTTGTGGGTGTAGTCCACGCGCTCGACGGCCTTGCGGATCGTCTCACGGTACGCGACCTGCGGCTTACCGACGTTGGCCTCGACCTTGAACTCACGGCGCATACGGTCGACCAGCACCTCGAGGTGCAGCTCGCCCATGCCACCGATGATGGTCTGGCCGGTCTCCTCGTCCGAGTGAACCTGGAAGGAGGGGTCCTCCTCCGCGAGACGCTGGATGGCGACACCCAGCTTCTCCTGGTCACCCTTGGACTTGGGCTCGATGGCGACCTGGATGACCGGCGCCGGGAAGTCCATGGACTCCAGGATCACCGGCTGCTTGTCGTCGCACAGCGTCTCACCGGTCGTGGTCTGCTTCAGACCCATCACGGCGATGATGTCGCCGGCGCCCACCGCGTCGATCTCCTCACGCTTGTTCGCGTGCATGCGGTAGATCTTGCCGATGCGCTCCTTCTTGCCCTTGACGGAGTTCAGCACGGCGGTGCCGGACTCCAGGCGGCCCGAGTAGACCCGGACGAAGGTGAGCTTGCCCAGGTGCGGGTCGCTCATGATCTTGAACGCGAGGGCGGACAGCGGCTCGTCCTCGGACGGCTTGCGCTTGACGACGACCTCGGGGTCCTTGACGTCGTGGCCCTCGATGGCCTCGACGTCGAGCGGGGTCGGCAGGTAGCGCACGACCGCGTCGAGCAGGGGCTGGACGCCCTTGTTCTTGAACGCGGTGCCACAGAACACCGGGGTGACCGTGGTGTCGTTGGACTTGCCGGACGCGATGGTGATGCGACGGATCGCGGCGTACAGCTGCTCCTCGGTGGGCTCCTGGCCCTCCAGGTACAGCTCCATGATCTCTTCGTCGTTCTCGGCGACGCCCTCGATCAGCTTGCCGCGGTACTCCTCGGCAGCCTCGGTGTGCGTGGCCGGGATGTCGACGACGTCGTACATCTCGCCCTTGGCGGCCTCGGCGGACCACACGAGCGCCTTCATGCGGACCAGGTCGACGACGCCCTTGAAGTCGGCCTCGGCACCGATCGGAAGCTGCATGACCAGCGGCTGCGCACCAAGGCGGTCCGAGATCATGTCGACGCAGCGGTGGAACTCCGCGCCGGTCCGGTCGAGCTTGTTGACGAAGCAGATACGGGGCACGCCGTAACGGTCGGCCTGACGCCACACCGTCTCGGACTGCGGCTCCACACCGGCGACACCGTCGAACACCGTCACGGCACCGTCGAGCACACGCAGGGAACGCTCCACCTCGACGGTGAAGTCGACGTGACCCGGGGTGTCGATGATGTTGATCGTGTAGTCGTTGTCCTCGAGCGGCCAGTGACAGGTGGTCGCAGCAGACGTGATCGTGATGCCACGCTCCTGCTCCTGCTCCATCCAGTCCATCGTGGCAGCGCCGTCGTGGACCTCACCGATCTTGTACGAAACGCCGGTGTAGAACAGGATCCGCTCAGTGGTGGTCGTCTTGCCCGCGTCGATGTGGGCCATGATCCCGATGTTGCGGACCTTGGCCAGGTCAAGTGAAGTGGTAGCCATAAGGCTTCAGTCTTCTCTCGGTCTCGATGGGGGTAGCGACTACCAGCGGTAGTGCGCGAAGGCCTTGTTGGACTCGGCCATCTTGTGGGTGTCCTCGCGCTTCTTCACAGCGGCACCAAGGCCGTTGGACGCGTCGAGAAGTTCGTTGAGCAGACGCTCGGTCATGGTCTTCTCGCGACGGGCGCGGGAGTAACCGACCAGCCAGCGCAGCGCGAGCGTGTTGGCACGACCGGGCTTGACCTCGATCGGAACCTGGTACGTCGCACCACCGACACGGCGGGACTTGACCTCGAGGGTCGGCTTGATGTTCTCCAGCGCGCGCTTCAGCGTGATGATCGGGTCGTTGCCCGTCTTCTCACGCAGACCCTCCATGGCGCCGTAGACGATGCGCTCGGCGGTGGAGCGCTTGCCGTTCAGCAGCACCTTGTTGATCAGCGACGTGACAAGAGGAGAACCGTAGACCGGGTCGATGATGACCGGGCGCTTCGGGGCGGGGCCCTTACGAGGCATTCTTACTTCTCCTTCTTGGCGCCGTAGCGGCTGCGGGCCTGCTTGCGGTTCTTGACACCCTGGGTGTCGAGCGAACCACGGATGATCTTGTAGCGAACACCCGGCAGGTCCTTCACACGGCCGCCGCGCACGAGCACGATGGAGTGCTCCTGCAGGTTGTGTCCCTCACCCGGAATGTAAGCAGTGACCTCGATCCCGCTGGTCAGACGCACACGCGCGACCTTACGCAGGGCCGAGTTCGGCTTCTTCGGGGTGGTCGTGAACACACGCGTGCAGACGCCGCGACGCTGGGGCGAACCCTCGAGTGCGGGCGTCTTGTTCTTCTCGACCTTGTCCTGCCGGCCCTTCCGGACCAGCTGCTGGATCGTAGGCACTACTTCTCCGGTTTCTGTGTGCCGAATGGTGAAGCTAACCTGGAACGTCGCCGACCCACGCGGTCGGGTGTGTCGAATCCGGCGGACTTCCGCCGCGAGGCGGAAGGAAGCGCAGATTACGGTGGCCGGTGACGACTCCCGACTGCGGTTGAAGGCACGCACGGAAGCCAGGGCACACCCCAGGCACAAGGTCTGAGCGTACCTAGCTCATTCGCTGCGGTCAAAACAAATGGGTGCCACCCGCCTCACCAGGCAGGACATGTCAAGCCCCAACGCCGTAGACGATCTTCGTTTTCACGCTCCGCACACGTCGGGGCACCACTTGGTCACCCGGTCGCGAACCCCACCGCCAGCAGAAGCGTCAGGATAAGCGCCCAGCCGGCCGTCGACAGCCAGCCCAGCACCAGACCGGTCAGCGCCAGCCCGTCGCCGCCCTCCCCGGTGCGCTGGATCTCCGCACGCGCCGCGTGCCCGAGGATCACCGCCGGAAGACCGGTCAGCCCCATGGTGGGAAGGCACAGGAGCCCACAGACGGCGGCCCCGACGGCCTTGCCGTTGGTCTGCGGCCGCGGGACGGGCATGAACGTCCGTGGCACGGCCATCACGGGCGCCGTGTGCGGTACGGGCCCGGTGGGCAGGTCGGCGACGAGCAGGGCCAGCTCCGCCACCGTCCGGGCCGCGTAGGCCCGCTCCACGCGCCGGTCGAACTCGGCCTTCTCCAGCCGGCCCTCTCCGTAGCCCGCTCTGAGCACGTCCACCGCGCGTTCCCGGTCGGCGTGCGAGGCCAGCATGGACGGGGCGCTGTGGCCCTGCCAGGGCTGCGGAAGGCCCTGTCCTGGCTGCCAGGGCTGCCATGACGGATTCGACACCGGGCACCTCCCCACTCCCCCGAGGTCCCTCCATGATGCGCCGAACCGGCGATTCCGGCACAGACCGCGTCACCGGACACGCCGAAGGGCGGCCACCCCGAGAGGTGACCGCCCTTCGATTCAGTCTGCCCGCTTACTGGTTGTACGGACCGTAGTCGTAGTCCTCCAGCGGAACGGCCTGGCCGGAGCCCGTGCCGAACGGCGAGTAGTCGATGTCGTCGTAGCCGACGGCCGAGTACATCGCGGCCTTGGCTTCCTCGGTCGGCTCGACCCGGATGTTGCGGTAGCGGGACAGGCCCGTACCGGCCGGGATGAGCTTACCGATGATGACGTTCTCCTTGAGGCCGATCAGGGAATCGGACTTGGCGTTGATCGCCGCGTCCGTCAGGACCCTGGTCGTCTCCTGGAAGGACGCCGCCGACAGCCACGACTCGGTCGCCAGCGAGGCCTTGGTGATACCCATCAGCTGCGGACGACCGGAGGCCGGGTGACCGCCCTCCTGGACCACACGACGGTTCTCGGTCTCGAACTTCGAGCGCTCGACCAGCTCGCCGGGCAGCAGCTCGGCGTCGCCGGACTCGATGATCGTCACACGGCGCAGCATCTGCCGGATGATGATCTCGATGTGCTTGTCGTGGATCGACACACCCTGCGAGTTGTAGACCTTCTGGACCTCGCCGACCAGGTGGACCTGGACGGCACGCTGACCCAGGATGCGCAGCACGTCGTGCGGGTTGGTGGCACCCACGGTGAGCTTCTGGCCCACCTCGACGTGCTCGCCCTCGCTGACCAGGAGCCGGGCACGCTTCGAGATCGGGAACGCCGTCTCGTCGCTGCCGTCGTCCGGGGTGACGACGATCTTCTTGGTCTTCTCGGTCTCCTCGATCCGCACGCGGCCCTGGGCCTCGGAGATCGGGGCGACACCCTTGGGCGTACGAGCCTCGAAGAGCTCGACGACACGGGGCAGACCCTGGGTGATGTCGTCACCGGCCACACCACCGGTGTGGAAGGTACGCATCGTCAGCTGGGTACCGGGCTCACCGATGGACTGGGCGGCGATGATGCCGACCGCCTCACCGATGTCGACCAGCTTGCCGGTGGCCAGCGAACGGCCGTAGCACATGGCGCAGGTGCCGACGGTCGACTCGCAGGTCAGGATCGAACGGGTCTTGACCTCCTCGACGCCGTGGTGCACCAGCTGGTCGATGAGAACGTCACCCAGGTCGACGTTGGCCGGCGCGATCACCTTGCCGTCGATGACGACGTCCTCGGCGAGCATGCGGGCGTAGACGCTGGTCTCGACGTCGTCCGTCTTGCGCAGCACACCGTCGGCGCCGCGCGTGGCGATCTTCAGCTTCAGACCGCGCTCGGTGCCGCAGTCCTCCTCGCGGATGATGACGTCCTGCGAGACGTCCACCAGACGACGGGTCAGGTAACCCGAGTCGGCGGTACGCAGGGCGGTGTCCGCCAGACCCTTACGGGCACCGTGCGTGGAGATGAAGTACTCCAGCACGGACAGGCCCTCACGGAAGGACGCCTTGATCGGACGCGGGATGGTCTCGTTCTTCGCGTTCGACACCAGACCACGCATACCGGCGATCTGCCGCATCTGCATCATGTTTCCTCGGGCACCCGAGTCAACCATCATGAAGATGGGGTTGGTCTTGGGGAAGTTCTCGTTCATCGCCTCGGCGACCTCGTTGGTCGCCTTGGTCCAGATCGCGATGAGCTCCTGCGTGCGCTCTTCCTTGGTGATCAGACCGCGCTCGTACTGCTTCTGGACCTTCTCGTCCAGCGCCTCGTAGCCCTTGACGATCTCCTTCTTCGCCTCGGGAACGACGACGTCGGAGATGGCCACGGTGACGCCGGAACGGGTCGCCCAGTAGAAGCCGGCCGCCTTCAGGTTGTCGAGCGTCGCCGCCACGATGACCTTGGGGTAGCGCTCGGCGAGGTCGTTGACGATCTCGGAGAGCTGCTTCTTGCCGACCGAGTAGTCGACGAACGGGTAGTCCTCGGGCAGCAGCTCGTTGAAGAGCGCGCGGCCCAGGGTGGTGCGCAGGCGGAACGTGTCCCCCTGCTGCCACTCGGGCTCGCCCTCCTCGCGCGCCGGCGGCATCCAGCCGCGCGGCGGGATGGTGCCCACCGGGAAGCGGATGTCGATCTGCGACTGGAGCGCCAGCTCGCCGGCGTCGAACGCCATGATCGCCTCGGCCGTGGAGCCGAAGGACCGGCCCTCGCCCTTGGTGTCACGCAGCTCGCCGTCGGTGGTGAGGAAGAACAGACCGAGGACCATGTCCTGGGTCGGCATCGTCACCGGACGGCCGTCGGCGGGCTTGAGGATGTTGTTCGAGGACAGCATCAGGATGCGGGCCTCGGCCTGCGCCTCCGCGGACAGCGGAAGGTGCACGGCCATCTGGTCACCGTCGAAGTCCGCGTTGAACGCGGTGCAGACGAGCGGGTGGATCTGGATGGCCTTGCCCTCGACCAGCTGCGGCTCGAAGGCCTGGATGCCGAGGCGGTGCAGGGTGGGCGCACGGTTCAGCAGCACCGGGTGCTCGGCGATGACCTCTTCGAGGACGTCGTACACCACGGTGCGGCCGCGCTCGACCATCCGCTTGGCGCTCTTGATGTTCTGCGCGTGGTTCAGGTCGACCAGGCGCTTCATCACGAACGGCTTGAAGAGCTCCAGCGCCATGGCCTTCGGCAGACCGCACTGGTGCAGCTTCAGCTGCGGACCGACGACGATCACGGAACGCGCGGAGTAGTCCACACGCTTGCCGAGCAGGTTCTGACGGAATCGACCCTGCTTGCCCTTCAGCATGTCGCTGAGGGACTTCAGCGGGCGGTTGCCGGGACCGGTGACCGGGCGACCACGACGGCCGTTGTCGAACAGCGCGTCGACGGCCTCCTGGAGCATGCGCTTCTCGTTGTTCACGATGATCTCGGGCGCGCCGAGGTCGAGAAGCCGCTTCAGGCGGTTGTTCCGGTTGATCACACGGCGGTACAGGTCGTTCAGGTCGGAGGTCGCGAAGCGGCCACCGTCCAGCTGCACCATCGGGCGGAGGTCCGGCGGGATGACCGGGACGCAGTCGAGGACCATGCCCTTGGGGCTGTTGGAGGTCTGCAGGAAGGCAGACACGACCTTCAGCCGCTTCAGCGCACGGGTCTTCTTCTGACCCTTGCCGGTACGGATGATCTCGCGGAGGCGCTCGGCCTCCTCGTCCAGGTCGAAGGACTCCAGGCGCTTCTGCAGCGCCGCGGCACCCATCGAACCGTCGAAGTACGTGCCGAAGCGGTCACGCAGCTCGCGGTAGAGGAGCTCGTCGCCCTCCAGGTCCTGGACCTTGAGGTTCTTGAACCGGGTCCACACCTCGTCGAGACGGTCGATCTCGCGCTGCGCACGGTCACGCAGCTGCTTCATCTCACGCTCGGCGCCCTCGCGCACCTTGCGGCGCACGTCGGCCTTGGCACCCTCGGCCTCGAGCTCGGCCAGGTCGGTCTCGAGCTTCTTGGCGCGGGCCTCCAGGTCGGAGTCCCGGCGGTTCTCGATCTGCTGCCGCTCGACGGAGACGTGCGCCTCCAGGGAGGGCAGGTCGCGGGTGCGGCGCTCCTCGTCGACGTACGTGATCATGTACGCCGCGAAGTAGATGACCTTCTCGAGGTCCTTCGGGGCGAGGTCGAGCAGGTAGCCCAGCCGCGACGGAACGCCCTTGAAGTACCAGATGTGGGTGACGGGAGCGGCGAGCTCGATGTGGCCCATCCGCTCACGTCGCACCTTGGCGCGCGTGACCTCGACGCCACAGCGCTCACAGATGATGCCCTTGAAGCGGACACGCTTGTACTTGCCGCAGTAGCACTCCCAGTCCCGGGTCGGACCGAAGATCTTCTCGCAGAAGAGTCCGTCCTTTTCGGGCTTGAGCGTGCGGTAGTTGATGGTCTCGGGCTTCTTGACCTCGCCGTGGCTCCACTGACGGATGTCGTCAGCGGTGGCCAGACCGATCCGGAGCTCATCGAAGAAGTTGACGTCGAGCACTATGCGTCAATCCCTCTCAGGGTTGTAAGTCTTAGGGGTCTGAAACGGGGGTCCTGGGGCCGGCGGCCTTCTGTCGAAGGCCGCCGAAACTCCCGTCAGACCTCTTCGACGCTGCTCGGCTCCCGCCGGGACAGGTCGATGCCAAGCTCCTCCGCGGCGCGGAAGACGTCCTCGTCGGTGTCGCGCATCTCGATGGACATGCCGTCCGAGGACAGCACCTCCACGTTGAGGCACAGGGACTGCATCTCCTTGATGAGCACCTTGAAGGACTCGGGGATGCCGGGCTCGGGAATGTTCTCGCCCTTGACGATGGCCTCGTAGACCTTCACGCGGCCGGTCACGTCGTCGGACTTGATGGTCAGCAGCTCCTGGAGGGCGTACGCGGCGCCGTATGCCTCCAGCGCCCACACCTCCATCTCGCCGAACCGCTGGCCACCGAACTGGGCCTTACCACCCAGCGGCTGCTGGGTGATCATCGAGTACGGACCGGTCGAGCGGGCGTGCAGCTTGTCGTCGACCAGGTGGTGGAGCTTGAGGATGTACATGTACCCGATGGAGATCGGGTCCGGGAACGGCTCGCCGGAGCGGCCGTCGAACAGCCTCGCCTTACCGGTCGGCTGCACCATGCGCTCGCCGTCGCGGTTCGGGATGGTGTGGTTCAGCAGACCCGCGAGCTCGTCCTCACGCGCACCGTCGAAGACGGGCGTCGCGACGTTCGTGCCCGGGTCTACCTGGTCGGCACCGATCACCTGGAGGCGCTGCGCCCAGTCCTCGCCGAGCCCGGAGACGTCCCAGCCGCGGCTGGCGAGCCAGCCGAGGTGGATCTCCAGGACCTGTCCCGGGTTCATTCGGGACGGCACACCCAGCGGGTTCAGGATGATGTCGACCGGGGTCCCGTCCTCGAGGAACGGCATGTCCTCGATGGGCAGGATCTTGGAGATGACACCCTTGTTGCCGTGCCGGCCGGCGAGCTTGTCACCGTCCGTGATCTTGCGCTTCTGCGCCACGTAGACACGAACCAGCTGGTTCACGCCCGGCGGCAGCTCGTCGCCCTCTTCACGGTCGAAGACGCGGACGCCGATGACCTTGCCGATCTCGCCGTGCGGCACCTTCAGCGAGGTGTCACGGACCTCACGGGCCTTCTCACCGAAGATGGCGCGCAGCAGGCGCTCCTCCGGCGTCAGCTCGGTCTCACCCTTGGGCGTGACCTTGCCGACGAGGATGTCGCCGGCGACGACCTCGGCACCGATACGGATGATGCCGCGCTCGTCGAGGTCGGCGAGGACCTCCTCGGAGACGTTCGGGATGTCCCGGGTGATCTCCTCGGGGCCGAGCTTGGTGTCACGGGCGTCGACCTCGTGCTCCTCGATGTGGATCGAGGAGAGGACGTCGTCCTGCACGAGGCGCTGCGACAGGATGATCGCGTCCTCGTAGTTGTGACCCTCCCACGGCATGAACGCCACGAGCAGGTTCTTGCCCAGCGCCATCTCGCCGTTCTCGGTGGCCGGACCGTCGGCCAGGACCTGGCCCTCGATGATCCGGTCGCCCTCGTTGACGATGACCTTCTGGTTGACCGAGGTGCCCTGGTTGGAACGGGCGAACTTGGCCAGGCGGTACGTGATGTACGTGCCGTCGTCGTTGGCCGTGGTGATGTAGTCCGCGGAGACCTCCTGGACCACACCCGCCTTCTCGGCCTTGACCACGTCGCCGGCGTCGACGGCGGAGCGGTACTCCATGCCGGTGCCGACGAGCGGGGACTCGCTCTTGATCAGCGGCACGGCCTGACGCATCATGTTCGCGCCCATGAGGGCACGGTTGGCGTCGTCGTGCTCGAGGAACGGGATCATGGCGGTCGCGACCGACACCATCTGGCGCGGCGAGACGTCCATGTAGTCCACGTCGTCACCGGGGACGTAGTCGACCTCGCCGCCACGACGGCGGACCAGGACGCGGTTCTCGGTGAAGCGCATGTCGTCGTCGAGCGTGGCGTTGGCCTGCGCGATGACGAATCGGTCCTCTTCGTCGGCCGTGAGGTAGTCGACCTCGTCGGTGACGATGCCGTCGACGACCTTGCGGTACGGCGTCTCCACGAAGCCGAACGCGTTGACGCGGCCGTAGGAGGCGAGCGAACCGATCAGACCGATGTTCGGGCCTTCGGGCGTCTCGATCGGGCACATGCGGCCGTAGTGGGACGGGTGCACGTCACGGACCTCGAAGCCGGCCCGCTCACGGGAGAGACCACCCGGGCCAAGAGCCGACAGACGGCGCTTGTGGGTGAGACCCGACAGCGGGTTGTTCTGGTCCATGAACTGCGACAGCTGGCTGGTGCCGAAGAACTCCTTGATGGAGGCGACGACCGGCCGGATGTTGATCAGGGTCTGCGGCGTGATCGCCTCGACGTCCTGAGTCGTCATGCGCTCGCGGACGACACGCTCCATACGCGCCAGACCCGTACGGACCTGGTTCTGGATGAGCTCGCCGACGCTGCGCAGACGACGGTTGCCGAAGTGGTCGATGTCGTCGGTCTCGACGACGATCGTCGTGCCGTTGTCGGCGGCGGTCTCGGTCTCACCGGCGTGCAGCTTCACCAGGTACTTGATCGTCGAGATGACGTCCTCGACGGTCAGGACGCCCGCGTCGAGCGGAGCCTCCGCACCCAGCTTCTTGTTGACCTTGTAGCGACCGACCTTGGCCAGGTCGTAGCGCTTGGGGTTGAAGTAGAGGTTCTCGAGCAGGGTCTGCGCGGCCTCACGCGTCGGGGGCTCGCCCGGACGCAGCTTGCGGTAGATGTCGAGCAGCGCGTCGTCCTGGCCCTGGGTGTGGTCCTTCTCCAGGGTGGCGCGCATCGACTCGTACTCGCCGAACTCCTCGAGGATCTGCTCGGTGGTCCAGCCGAGAGCCTTGAGCAGGACGGTGACGGACTGCTTGCGCTTGCGGTCGATGCGGACACCGACCATGTCGCGCTTGTCGATCTCCATCTCCAGCCAGGCACCCCGGGACGGGATGATCTTGGCGGAGAAGATGTCCTTGTCGGACGTCTTGTCGATGGAGGAGTCGAAGTAGACGCCGGGCGAGCGGACCAGCTGCGACACCACGACACGCTCGGTGCCGTTGATGACGAAGGTGCCCTTGCCCGTCATGAGCGGGAAGTCGCCCATGAAGACCGTCTGCGACTTGATCTCGCCGGTCTCGTTGTTGGTGAACTCGGCCGTCACGAAGAGCGGAGCGGCGTACGTGAAGTCGCGCTCCTTGCACTCGTCGATGCTGTTCTTCGGCGGCTCGAAACGGTGGTCGCGGAACGTCAGCGACATCGACCCGGAGAAGTCCTCGATCGGAGAGATCTCCTCGAAGATCTCCTCCAGGCCGGACTTGGTGGGGACGTCCTGACCGGACTCGAGAGCCGCCTCGACCCGACTCTGCCAGGCGGTGTTCCCGAGCAGCCAGTCAAAGCTTTCGGTCTGCAGCGCGAGCAGGTTGGGAACCTCGAGGGGCTCCTTGATCTTTGCAAAAGAGATGCGCAGCGGGGCGGTGCTGGCGGCGTTGTTCGTATTCGCGGTCGAGGCAGTGCGCGAGGCGGCCAAGAGGGGGTCCTTCCGAGGGCTCGGACTCACTACGCGCGTACCGGTCCCTCTCCCGGACACAGAGACAGACGTTTCCTTCACCGGCCCAGAAGGCCAGGTCGGATGCGGTCTGATCGTCGGTGCTCAGGTGAGGGCATGCCCCTGGTGACGGGCAGGGGACAGCTAACAGGCAGCGCAAAGGGTCAGTGTAGCCACTTGGCACACTGATGTCCAGCTCGGGTTTTTGAAGACCCTCGTTGCTCTCAACACCTTCGGCAAGCTCACGTCCTCAACGCACGTTGATACTGCCCTCTTCGTCGCCGATCCATGCCTCGGATTCGGATCCTTGTGACGACGCGTCCTGAGAATTGCGCGCTGCGTGCGGTTCGTCAAGGCCTCGTTGCCCGAACCGGGTGCTGCGCTCGTCACGCGCAGCCTGCACCGGGGGCGCTCGGAGACACGACGAAGATCACCATACTCCGCGCGAACGTCGGTGCAAGGCAGCCGCCGCCCGGCCCCTCGGAACGCCGAAGAGCGACCACCCGGATGGATGATCGCTCTTCGGTGCGTCAGCGTTACAGCCCTCTCAGAGGACCGTGTCAGCTAGCAAGGGAGTCCCTGCGGACTCCGTGGGGTCACTTGACCTCGACGGAGGCGCCGGCGCCCTTGAGGGACTCGGCGGCCTTCTCGGCGGCGTCCTTGGCGACCTTCTCGAGGACGGGCTTCGGGGCGCCGTCCACGAGGTCCTTGGCCTCCTTCAGACCCAGGGAGGTCAGCTCACGCACGACCTTGATGACCTGGATCTTCTTGTCGCCGGCACCGGTGAGGATGACGTCGAACTCGTCCTTCTCCTCCTCGACCGGGGCGGCCGGGCCACCCTGGGCCGGGCCCGCGACGGCGACGGCCGCGGCGGCGGTGACGTCGAACTTCTCCTCGAAGGCCTTCACGAACTCGGAGAGCTCGATGAGGGTCATCTCCTCGAACTGCGCGAGCAGGTCTTCCTGGCTGAGCTTCGCCATGATGGGCGATCCTTCCACTAATTCGGCTGGTGCCGGTATGTACATGTCTGGCGGGCGTACGTTCGGCCCGCGACGACCGTCGCCTCAGGCGGGAAGCCTCAGGCAGCGATCATTTCGGGGGCCGAGTTACTCGGCACCGCCCTGCTCGTCCTGCTTGGCACGAAGCGCGTCCACGGTACGGACGAGCTTCGACGGGAGCGCCTGGAAGACCTGAGCAGCCTGAGTCTGCTTGCCCTTGAAGGCACCCGCCAGCTTGGAGAGCAGAACCTCGCGGGACTCGAGGTCCGCAAGCTTCTTGATCTCGTCGGCGGACAGCGCCTTGCCGTCAAGGACACCGCCCTTGATGACGAGGTTGGGGTTGTCCTTGGCGAAGTCACGAAGACCCTTCGCCGACTCCACCGGGTCACCGGTGACGAAGGCGACCGCCGTCGGACCGTTGAACAGGTCGTCGAGCGTCGAGATCCCGGCCTCGTTGGCCGCAATCTTGGTCAGCGTGTTCTTCACCACGGCGTACTGGGCGTTCTCACCGAGCGAACGACGCAGCGTCTTGAGCTGCGCCACGGTGAGACCCCGGTACTCGGTCAGCACGGCGGCGTTCGAGCTACGGAACTGCTCCGCGAGCTCGGCCACCGCGGCAGCCTTGTCGGGCCTTGCCATAGAGCGTCGGCCTCCTTCCGGGTGATGAGGACCGCTCAGAAGGGGCTGAGAAAACGAAACGCCCCGGCGCAGGCGCACGGGGCGTAGCTCGACCGGTTCTCGCAGCGCGAGCTGCGAACTCCGGGAGCACTTCCACATTCACCTGCGCGGGTCGTCCGCCGTTTCAGCGGATCCTTCGGTCACCGCACCCTCTGCTGAGAACACGGCAACGACCAGCGGTCTTTGGCTTCTGTAGGAGAGTACGCGACCGGATCGTCGCGGAGCAAATCCGCTCCTGCGGCCGTCAGCTCTCAGCGCCCTCCATCTCCTTCATCATCTCGGCGAGGTTCATCGTGTCCTTGGCCGGGGGCGCCTCGACGGTCACCGGTTCGTTGACGTCGAGCAGGGTGACGGTCATGTCGAGCGGGCCCTTGTCGCCGTCGCCGCGCATCCGGAACTGCTTGGTCAGGTCGTCGCCGTCGACCCACATGTCCATGGTGACCTCGTCGACACCCAGCTTCAGGAACTGGTTGACCCGCCGCTCCGCGGTGGCGTCGTCCTGGCCCTTGAGGGACTCGCGGAACCCCTTCCTGGTGACCGTCCCCTTGTAGTGGGTGGTCTTCACTCCGTCGACGGTCTCGGTGCCGACGTTCTCGACGTCCTTGGACCCGGTCAGGAAGGTGGACTGGTCTGCGGGGTTCCTGTCCGCCTGGCCGGCCCCGAGGGAGGAGTCGTTCAGCCCCTCCTCCCCCAGCTCGGACAGATCGAACTTGAGCCAGCTCTTGCCGTCGAGCTCCTCGGCGGCGGCTCCCCCGCCTATGTACATGACCTTGTCGACCAGCCGGATCTCCGCCGTACCGTCCGTCTTCTGGTCGAGCGCCGTCATCTTCATGCTCATGGCCAGGGTGGGCCTCATGCGTATCGCGGCCTCGGCCTTGACCCTGCCCTGCTCCGGAACCCGGCCCGTCATGCGGTAGCGGAAGGAGTCGATGTCCTCCGCCTTCTTCGCCGCCTTCGCGACGGCCGCCGCCGGCGTCATGCTCGGCGACTCCTCCCCCTGCGCGCACCCGGCCGTACCGGCGGCCAGGAACAGTGCGGCGAGGCCGGCACCGGTCGTCCTACCGCGCGCGGACGCACGTACGAATAACACCATTGTTTCCCCCCAAGGAACACACGGCTCGTTCACAGCGAGTCGCGAGCGTATCCCAGGGGACGGGAACAGACCTCTGAATTCCCTTGGGAATCAAGGGGTTTGGCTCTCCCGTGTCGCCAGCAGTTCCGTGAAGTCCTTGGTGTCCTCTGCCGGGGGCCTGCGCACGGAGACCGGCACTCCGTAGTCGCTGTAGTAAGCGGTCTGGGTCAGCTCGCCGGTCGTCATCCGGCCCTTCTCGACCTTCTTGACCAGCAGGTCCCGGCTGTCGACCCAGATGTCGACGGTCTGGGTGGTGACGCCGGCCTGTTGCAGCTGCGTTCGCAGCTCCCGGTCGCCGACGTCGCTCACCTCGACCGTGCCGGAGTAGTGGGTGGCCCGCTGCCCGCCCACCGTCTCCACGCCGACCCTGCGCACGTCCTCGCAGTCCAGCAGCAGCTTCACCGACTGGTTGGGGGTGGTGTTGCGCATCTGGTCCGCGAACGTCGCGCCACCGCCGCCGAGGTCGGCGAGGTCCTTGTAGCGGTACTTGAGCCAGTGCTTGCCGCCGGCCTTCGCGGCGAACGCGTCGCCCATCCGCGCGTAGTAGGCGTCGGACAGGTAGCGGGCCTCCATCGAGGTGACGCCCAGCCCGCGCATCGCCTCGGCCGTCGTGCCGCCCGTGTATGTGATGGTCAGGGTGCCGGTGAGGTCGTCGCGCCAGTCGAGGGCGCCGTCGGACTCGACGGCCAGCTCGGTGCCCGTGACGGTGGTGGCCCGTACCCTGGCCGACCCGGCCCGGTCGGTGGAGCGCTCGGCCGAGCGCAGGGCCGGCAGGAACTCGGAGCTCGGTCCGCGGTCCTCGTCGCGGTCGGTGGCGGACTCGGAGGAGGTACAGGCGGTCAACGCCGTCAGTACTGCCGCCACCGCGGCCGAGACGGCGACGCGAAGCCCCCTCGTGCAACTCATACGTCCCCCCGTGCCTTGCCCTGTCCGCACGCTAACCCAGGGCACACCCCCCGGACACGAGAAACGGGCCCCGCACCGTGAAGGTGCGGGGCCCGTCGCCGACTGGGCGAGCCGTCAGGCTCAGACCGCCGCCGGGTCCTCCTCGACGAGAAGGTTGCGGGTGCGGTTCGGGTCGAGCGGAATGCCGGGGCCGATCGTGGTGCTGATCGCGGCCTTCTTGATGTAGCGACCCTTGGCGGCGGACGGCTTCAGACGGAGGATCTCCTCCAGGGCCGCGCCGTAGTTCTCCACCAGCTTGGTGTCGTCGAACGACGTCTTGCCGATGATGAAGTGCAGGTTCGAGTGCTTGTCGACGCGGAACTCGATCTTGCCGCCCTTGATGTCGTTGACAGCCTTGGTGACATCGGGGGTGACGGTGCCGGTCTTCGGGTTCGGCATGAGACCACGGGGACCGAGCACGCGGCCGAGGCGGCCGACCTTGCCCATGAGGTCCGGGGTGGCGACGACGGCGTCGAAGTCCAGACGGCCCTTCGACACCTCGTCGATGAGCTCGTCGGCGCCGACGATGTCGGCGCCCGCGGCACGAGCGGCCTCGGCACGGTCACCGGTCGCGAAGACCAGGACCCGGGCGGTCTTACCGGTGCCGTGCGGGAGGTTCACGGTGCCACGGACCATCTGGTCGGCCTTGCGCGGGTCGACACCCAGACGGAAGGCGACCTCGACGGTGCCGTCGAACTTGCTCGTGGAGGTCTCCTTGGCGAGACGGACGGCCTCGAGCGGGGCGTAGAACTTGTCCCGGTCGATCTTGGCGTCCGCAGCGCGGAGAGACTTGCTGCGCTTGCTCACTACTGCTCCTGTGTGTTCTTGAGGAGTCGTGGTGCGGGCCGAGCAGGCCCTACCACTTCTGCTGGGAGGTTGGGCTTCAGCCCTCGACCGTGATGCCCATGGAACGGGCGGTGCCGGCGATGATCTTCGACGCGGCGTCCAGGTCGTTGGCGTTCAGGTCGGGGAGCTTGGTCGTGGCGATCTCGCGGACCTGCGCCTCGGTGATCTTGGCGACCTTGGTCTTGTGCGGCTCGCCCGAGCCCTTCTCGACACCAGCAGCCTTGAGGATCATCTTCGCGGCCGGCGGCGTCTTGGTGACGAAGGTGAAGGAGCGGTCCTCGTAGACCGTGATCTCCACCGGGATCACCCAGCCACGCTGCGACTCGGTCGCGGCGTTGTAGGCCTTGCAGAACTCCATGATGTTGACGCCGTGCTGGCCGAGCGCGGGGCCGACCGGCGGAGCGGGGTTGGCCGCACCGGCGTTGATCTGGAGCTTGATGAGCCCCGTGACCTTCTTCTTCTTGGGAGGCATAGCTCTCCGGGTCCTTTCGATTCGGGTCTACCCCCACCCGGGTCGCGTCCCGGATGAAGGCATACCGCACAACGATAACGGGTATAGATGCGCGGCCAAAAACCGAGCAGGTCAGACGGGCTTTCGAGAGCCCTTCTGACCTGCTCGGACGTAGTGGGTCCAGCGAGAAACTAGTTCTTCTGGATCTGGTCGAAGGAGAGCTCGACCGGCGTCTCGCGGCCGAAGATCTCGACGAGACCCTTGACCTTCTTCGAGTCGGGGTTGATCTCGTTGATGGTCGCCTGCAGCGTGGCGAACGGGCCGTCGGTGACGGTGACCGAGTCGCCGACCTCGAAGTCCAGCACCTGGACCTCGACCTTGCGCTGCGGAGCCGGCTTGCCCTCGGCCTCGGCGGCCTCGCGGGCTGCCTTCTCCTCGGCCTCCGGCGCGAGCATCTTGACGATCTCGTCCAGGGTCAGCGGGTACGGGTCGTAGGCGTTGCCCACGAAGCCGGTGACGCCGGGGGTGTTGCGGACGACACCCCAGGACTCGTTCGTCAGGTCCATACGCACCAGGACATAGCCGGGGAGCTTGTTCTGGCGGATGGTCTTGCGCTCGCCGTTCTTGATCTGGGCGACCTCTTCCTGCGGCACCTCGGCCTGGAAGATGAAGTCCTCGACGTTGAGCGACACGGCGCGCTGCTCGAGGTTGGTCTTCACGCGGTTCTCGTAACCGGCGTAGGTGTGGATGACGTACCACTCGCCGGGGAGGGTGCGCAGTTCCTCGCGCAGGGCGGCGACGGGGTCGACCGGCTCGGCCGGCTCCTCCTCGACGTCCTCCACCGCGTCCGCGGCGGCGTCGTCCTCGACGGACTCGACGTCCCCACCGGACTCGACGTCCCCACCGGACTCGTCCTCGGGGTCCTCGTCCGAGTCGTCCTCGACGTGGAGGGCGGTTTCCTCGGCGGGCTCACCCAGTGCGGCTTCAGCAGCCTCGAACTCGTCTACCTCGTCCGCGCCCTCGACGATGTCGAGTTCGTCATCCACGGACTCGTCCGGCTCGACGGCCTCGTTCAGGTTCGGGTCAGACACGGTGGCTGCTTCTTCCTGGATACATGGGGGTGGAACACGCGAAAGGGGCGCCGGTGACGGCGCCCTTCGCTCTTGGCTCAGCCAAAGACGTACTTGGCGGCGTGGTCAAGCCCATAGTCAATCACGGTGACCAGGCCGATCATGATGACGACGAAGACGATCACAACGGTCGTGTACGTCGTCAGCTGGCTACGCGTAGGCCATACGACCTTGCGGAGCTCAGCGACAATCTGGCGATAGAAGAGGGCGAGGCGCTTCAGCGGGCCCTTCTTGGCACGCTTGCCGCCCTTACGAGTCTTCTTCTTGGACTCCGGCGCCTCGTCCTCGGCATCAGGCATGTCGATGGAGCCCACGGCGTCCGTCACTCGTCCTCACCTGATTCCGGGTCGTGGCCGTGCCGCGCCCGGTCTGAGCCGCACGGCGGTGCATTGCTGTACGTACATGCGCACACATCCTGGCGAAGGAGTGTGTAGCAGGGCCGGAGGGACTTGAACCCCCAACCGCTGGTTTTGGAGACCAGTGCTCTACCAATTGAGCTACGACCCTTTGTGTGTTCCCCAACGTACCGCATCCGACCGGATGCTCGGTGTGCACCGGTCGAGCGCAGCCTGCTGGAGGCCAACGAGGTGAGAGTGTACGTGTTCTGTGGCCCCCCGTCGAACAGAAAGCGCCCGTAGGGGCCTTGTGGACGGAAGAACGGCGGAAGACCGCCGCAAGATCGCCCTGGCCGTGTCGGGGATCCGGACGGGTGTTCTGGGGTTTGCCCGCACATGTTCAGTCCGTGAAACCCGCGTGCCGGGGTTGTTTCCGGTCTGGAACGATGGGCTCCATGAGCGCTGCAACCCCTCCCACCGAGCGCCGGGTCTCCGCCCGCGTCGGCGCGATCTCCGAGTCCGCCACCCTCGCGGTGGATGCCAAGGCCAAGGCCCTGAAGGCCGCCGGGCGGCCGGTGATCGGCTTCGGCGCCGGTGAACCCGACTTCCCGACTCCGGACTACATCGTCGAGGCGGCCGTCGAGGCCTGCAAGAACCCGAAGTACCACCGCTACACGCCGGCCGGTGGTCTGCCCGAGCTGAAGGCCGCGATCGCCGCGAAGACCCTGCGCGACTCGAACTACGAGGTCGACCCGTCGCAGATCCTCGTCACCAACGGCGGCAAGCAGGCCATCTACGAAGCCTTCGCCGCGATCCTCGACCCGGGCGACGAGGTCATCGTCCCGGCGCCCTACTGGACGACGTACCCGGAGTCGATCCGGCTGGCCGGCGGTGTCCCGGTCGACGTCGTCGCCGACGAGACCACCGGCTACCGCGTCAGCGTCGAGCAGCTGGAGGCCGCCCGTACGGAGAAGACGAAGGTCGTCCTCTTCGTGTCGCCGTCCAACCCGACCGGCGCCGTCTACAGCGCCGAGGACGCCGAGGCGATCGGCCGCTGGGCCGTCGAGCACGGTCTGTGGGTGATGACGGACGAGATCTACGAGCACCTCGTCTACGGCGACGCCACGTTCACCTCCCTGCCCGCTCTGCTGCCCGAGCTGCGCGACAAGTGCGTCGTGGTCAACGGCGTCGCCAAGACCTACGCCATGACCGGCTGGCGGGTCGGCTGGATCATCGGCCCCAAGGACGTGGTGAAGGCGGCGACGAACCTCCAGTCCCACGCCACGTCGAACGTGTCCAACGTGGCCCAGGTCGCGGCGCTGGCCGCGGTGTCGGGTGACCTGGAGGCCGTGGCGAAGATGCGCGAGGCCTTCGACCGGCGCCGCAAGACCATCGTGCGGATGCTCAACGAGATCGACGGCGTCCTGTGCCCGGAGCCCGAGGGTGCGTTCTACGCCTACCCGTCGGTGAAGGGCCTGCTCGGCAAGGAGATCCGCGGCAAGCGTCCGCAGGACACCGTCGAGCTGGCCGCGCTGATCCTGGAGGAGGCCGAGGTCGCGGTCGTCCCGGGCGAGGCCTTCGGCACGCCGGGCTACCTGCGGCTGTCGTACGCGCTGGGTGACGAGGACCTCGTCGAGGGTGTCTCGCGGATCCAGAAGCTGCTGGCCGAGGCCCGGGACTGAGTCCGTCACAGGGCGGTCACCTACGGATTTTCGTAGGTGACCGCCCTGTTTGTTTGTGCGAGCAAGACCACTAAAGGGGAAAGTGCTACCGGGACGGCGGGGACGTACGGCAGGATCCTGGAATGGAGCGTGTACGTGATGTCTCTGAGCTGCCGAAAGCCCATCTGCACCTGCACTTCACCGGTTCGATGCGGCCCGGCACCGTGCTGGAACTGGCCGACAAGTACGGCGTGCGCCTGCCCGAGGCGCTCACCGAAGCCCTGACCGGCGGGGAACCGCCCAGACTGCGGGCCACCGACGAGCGGGGCTGGTTCCGTTTCCAGCGCCTCTACGACGCGGCGCGCTCGTGCCTGCGGGAGCCCGAGGACATTCAGCGGCTGGTGCGCGAGGCCGCCGAGGAGGACGTGAACGACGGCTCGGGCTGGCTGGAGATCCAGGTCGACCCGACGTCGTACGCCCCTCGCCTGGGCGGTCTGATCCCCGCCCTCGAAGTCATCCTCGACGCCGTGGAGACGGCGTCCCGGGACACCGGCCTGGGCATGCGTGTCCTCGTCGCCGCGAACCGGATGAAGCACCCGCTCGACGCGCGCACCCTGGCCCGCCTCGCGGTGCGGTACGCGGACCGTGGCGTGATCGGTTTCGGGCTGTCCAACGACGAACGGCGGGGCATGGCTCGGGACTTCGACCGTGCCTTCGCCATCGCGCGGGAGGGCGGGCTGCTGTCGGCACCGCACGGTGGCGAGCTGACCGGGCCCTACTCGGTACGGGACTGCCTCGACGACCTGCACGCGGACCGGCTCGGGCACGGTGTCCGGGCGGCGGAGGACCCGCGGCTGCTGAAGCGGCTGGCGGACCGGGGCATCACCTGCGAGGTGTGCCCGGCCTCCAACGTCGCCCTCGGCGTGTACGAGAAGCCGGAGGACGTGCCGCTGCGCACCCTCTTCGAAGCGGGGGTTCCGATGGCTCTCGGCGCCGACGATCCGCTGCTGTTCGGCTCCCGTCTCGCGGCGCAGTACGACATCGCCCGCCGGCACCACGACTTCTCGGACCAGGAGCTGGCGGAGCTCGCCCGGCAGTCCGTGCGGGCGTCGGCTGCGCCGGAGGAGACGAAGGCGAAGCTGTTGGCGGGGGTCGACGACTGGCTGACCGCGTAGGGGGTGGGGGCGTGGACGGGCTGCTTCCTAGAGGCTGACGCCGACCGTCACCGGCTCGTTGACCAGCGTGACCCCGAAGGCGTCCCGTACGCCGGTGACGACCTCGCGGGCCAGGGTGAGCAGGTCCTCGGTGGTCGCCGAGCCCCGGTTGGTGAGGGCGAGGGTGTGCTTGGTGGAGATGCGGGCCGGGCCGGTGCCGTAACCCTTGGTGAAGCCCGCCTTGTCGATCAGCCAGGCGGCTGACGTCTTGGTACGTCCCTCGCCCGCCGGGTACGCCGGCGGCTCCACGCCTTCGCCCAGGCGGTCCCGCACGCGCGCGTGGAACGCGGTGAACTCCTCCTCGGTGAGGATGGGGTTGGTGAAGAAGGAGCCGGCCGACCAGGTGTCGTGGTCCTCGGGGTCCAGGACCATGCCCTTGCCGGAGCGCAGCTTCAGGACCGTCTCGCGGGCGTCGGCGAGCGGCACGCGGTCGCCCGGCTCCACGCCCAGGGCCCTGGCGGTCTCGGCGTACTTGATCGGCCCGGACAGGCCGTCGGCGTCCTCGAGGTCGAAGCGGACGCGCAGGACGACGTAGCGCTCGGGGGCGTCCTTGAAGCGGCTGTGGCGGTAGGAGAAGGCGCACTCGGCGTTCGGGATCGTGATCGTCTCGCGGGTGAGCCGGTCGTAGGCGGTCACTTCGGTGATCGTCGAGGAGACCTCCTGGCCGTACGCCCCCACGTTCTGGATGGGGGTCGCGCCGGCGGAGCCGGGGATGCCGGCCAGACACTCGATGCCGGCGAGTCCCGCCTCGACGGTGCGGGCTACCGCGTCGGTCCACACCTCGCCGGCGGCCAGTTCGAGTCGGGTGCCGTCGAGGACGAAGCCCTTCGTGGCGATGACCAGGGCGGTGCCGGCGAAACCCTTGTCACCGATGACCAGGTTCGATCCGCCGCCGATCAGCAGGAGGGGGGTCCCACTGTCGTCGGCCTCTCGGACGGCCGCGATCACCTCGGCGTCGGTCGCCGCGGTGACCAGACGGGTCGCGGGGCCGCCCAGGCGGAAGGTGGTCAGAGGGGCGAGGGGGGCGTCGTGGAGTTCCTGCACGGGCTCAAGACTACGAGACGGGGGTGGGGCGGGTGCCTGCGGCGGCCCGCGGGTGTGGGCGGGGGTGCGCGTAGCGCCTGGGGTTCGGGGGTGGGTCGGGGCCGTGTCGGGGGGTGTCCGTCCTCGGAACGTCGCGGAATCGGTTTGTTGGTAGGGGTACTCGTGTTGACGCGACAACCGCTGCGGGCGGGCACCCCCCGACACGTCCCCTTCCCGCCGTGGGCGGCTGCGGCTTTTCAGCCCGTCCGGCGTTTGAGGACGAGGCCCGTCCAGGGCCGAAGCGGGGGCCTGGGGGCGGCAGCCCCCAGAGACGGTCACCTCTTGGCCGACCGAGTCGGGTGGTGGGTGGGCATAGGTCCGGGGGTCTGGGGGCGGCAGCCCCCAGAGACGGTCACTTCTTGGCCTACCGAGTCGGGTGGTGGGTGGGCATAGGCCCCGGGGGCTGGGGGCGGAGCCCCCAGGGGGCAGTAGCAGCGCCGGGGGCTGGAAGTTGCCGTACCCCCGGCGGTCAGAGCTTCGCGTCTCAGGAACCCGTCGTCTCCAGAACCGGCGCCGATTCGTCCGCCGACGTGTCCGGAACCGGGGTCGCCCGCCCCCGCCTCGGGATCATCAGTGCCGCCGCTCCGGCGAGCGCCACCACCCCCGCCCCGGTGACCAGCGCAGGCTGCAGCCCGTCGACGAAGGCCTGCCCGGTCTCGTAGCCACCCTGCGCGGCGAAGATCGACGCCATGACGGCGATGCCGAGCGCCCCGCCGACCTCGCGCAGGGCGTTGTTCGCACCTGAGGCGATGCCCTGTTCGTGGGCACGGACGCTGGACATCACCAGGTTGGAAGCGGGGGCGAAGAAGAGTGCCATGCCGATGCCGCTGATGATCAGGCCGGGCAGCTGGGCGCCGTAGGAGGCGTCGGGGGTGACCACCGAGGCCATGTACGCGAGGCCCGCGGCCTGGAGGAAGAGCCCGGTGGCGACGACAGGGCGGCCGCCGACGCGGTCGGAGAGGATGCCGGCGATCGGGGCGACGAGCATCGGCATGCCGGTCCAGGGCAGCATGCGCAGGCCGGCCTCGGTGGGCGAGTAGCCGAGCACACCCTGCATGTACTGGCTGAGCAGGAAGATCGACCCGAACATGCCGAGGAACATCAGCAGGCTCGCGACGTTGATGCCGGTGAAGGCACGCGACCGGAAGAGCCTCATCGGCAGCATGGGGTTCTTGTTGTGGATGCCGTGGTGCACGAATCCGACGAGCAGCGCGGCGCCCGCGAACAGGCCGGTCAGGACCATGGGGCTGGTCCAGCCGTCGACAGGGCTGCGGACCAGGCCGTAGACGATGCCGAAGAGTCCGCCGCTGGCGAGCAGCGTGCCGACGATGTCCAGCCGGGCGCCGGCGCCGTAGGACTCCCTGAGGCGCAGGCGGGCGAGCGGCAGCAGGGCTATGCCCAGCGGGACGTTCAGCCAGAAGATCCACTGCCAGGAGATGTGCTCGGTGAGGCTGCCGCCGATCAGCGGACCGGAGGCCACGGCGAGTCCGTTGACCGCCCCCCAGATGCCGTACGCCATCCCGCGCTTGGCGGCGGGCACGGCTGCCGTGAGCAGGGTGAGCGTCAGGGGCATCATGATCGCGGCGCCCACGCCCTGGACCGCCCGGGCGGCGATGAGGCTGTCGATGCCGGGTGCCATGGCCGCGGCGGCGGACGCGGCCGTGAAGACGGCCGTTCCGATGATGAAGAGCCGGCGACGGCCGAAGCGGTCGCCGAGCGCGGCGCCGAACATGAGGAAGACGGCGAAGGTGAGGGTGTAGGCGCTCACCGTCCATTCCAGGTCGTGCAGGGCTCCCCCGAGGTCCTCGCGGATGGAGGGCAGCGCGGTGGTGACGACGAGGTTGTCGAGGGCCGCCATGAATCCGGCGACGCTGGTGATGACGAGGGCCCAGACGGCCCCTCCGCGATGTGCGGTCTGTTGTGACATCTCTCCCCCAGAGAGTGATCGTCAAGATCAGTTAGTTATTGATGACTAACTTTCATGATCAGAAAAAGGCGCTCACGCCACCTTCCCCTTGGCTTCCTACTTCTCCAGCCGGCCCTTTTCCCGCGCCGACGGATAGAGCCCTTCCCAGACCCGGTGTTCGGGCGGGAAGCCCATGGCCACCAGGCAGTTGATGAGCATCCCGTACGCCAGGAAGGTCGTCGTCTCCTTGACGTCGGCACCGAGAGGCAGATGAACGGTGTCCCACAGCCGCATCCAGCCGGCCCGCACCGACTCCCCGAACTCATGCTCGCCGGCCTCTTCGGCCGCGGCCACGGTGACGAACATCTGCATCTGCATCATGAGCCGCTCGGGCCGCTCCGCGATGACCTTGGTGTACGCGTTCGCCATGGCGTGCAGCGCCTCTTCGCCCTCGAGGCCCTCGGACGCCTCCTCGAAGGTGCGGATCGTGTCCTCCACGCACCTCTCGGCCGCCGCGAGGAAGATCGCCTTCTTGCTCGGGAAGAGCCGGAAGAGATACGGCTGCGAGACGCCGACCCGCTTGGCGATCACCTCGGTCGAGGTGCCGTAGTACCCCCCTCGGGCGAACTCGGCGGTCGCCGCTCGGATGACGCTCTCGCGCCTCTCTTCTGCGCTCATCCTGACCATGCAACGTAAGTTAGTACTCAATCACTAACTTCGTCAAGGGTGTCCGCCGCGAGTGCAGCAGTAAGGGGCGCCTCGCAATGGAGGGCGCCCCTTACGGAAACTCCGGGCTCAGCCCAGTCGTACGACCGCTCGCGACATCCCCAGCACCTTCTGGCCGGCGCTCATCGCGACGAGGTCCACGCGGACCGTGTTGTCGTCCAGCTTGACGGCCACCTTGCCGCTGACCTCGATGGTGGCGCCCTGGTCGTCGTTCGGAACGACGACGGGCTTGGTGAAGCGGACTCCGTACTCGACGACCGCGCCCGGGTCGCCGGTCCAGTCGGTGACGACGCGGATCGCCTCGGCCATGGTGAACATGCCGTGCGCGATGACGTCCGGCAGCCCGACCTCCTTGGCGAACTTCTCGTTCCAGTGGATCGGGTTGAAGTCCCCGGAGGCTCCTGCGTACTGGACGAGGGTGGCGCGGGTCACGGAGAACGTCTGGGCGGGCAGTTCGGTCCCGACCTCGACGTCGGCGTACGCGATCTTGGCGGTCATCTGCTCACGCCTCCTCGGCCGCGCGGGCCACGAGCTTGGTCCAGGCGGTCACGACGTGCTCGCCAGCCTCGTCGTGGACCTCGCCGCGGATGTCCAGGATGTCGTTGCCCGCCATGGACTTGACGGCCTCGATGGTCGACGTGACCGTGAGCCGGTCGCCGGCGCGCACGGGACGGACGTAGGCGAACTTCTGGTCGCCGTGCACCACCCGGCTGTAGTCCAGGCCGAGCTGCGGGTCCTGGACGACCTGTCCCGCCGCCTTGAAGGTGATCGAGAACACGAAGGTCGGCGGGGCGATCACATCGGGGTGTCCGAGCGCCTTGGCGGCCTCCCGGTCCGTGTACGCCGGGTTGGCGTCCCCCACCGCCTCCGCGAACTCACGGATCTTCTCCCGGCCCACCTCGTAGGGGTCGGTGGGCGGGTAGCTCCGCCCCACGAAGGACTGGTCGAGCGCCATGGGCTCGGCACCTCCTGGTTGCTCTACTGACCGGTATGGGTCGCTCAACGACGCGAGGCCGCCCCCGATCTCTCGGGGACGGCCTCGTGTACGAGCCTGATTTATCGCGTTTCGCGGTGCGCGGTGTGCGCGTTGCAACGCGGGCAGTGCTTCTTCATCTCCAGTCGGTCCGGGTTGTTACGCCGGTTCTTCTTGGTGATGTAGTTCCGCTCCTTGCACTCCACGCAGGCCAGCGTGATCTTCGGGCGGACGTCGGTGGCAGCCACAGGAGTGCTCCTTGACGAACGGATGGGACGATTAACGCATAGAAGAGTAGCCGATCGAAGGACCGACCCCACAATCGGCTACTGTCTGTAGCGGTGACCGGACTTGAACCGGTGACACAGCGATTATGAGCCGCTTGCTCTACCGACTGAGCTACACCGCTGAGATGCGATCGGAACCCGTCTTGCGACGGGAACCTCTCACACCAGAGCCCCAATACGGAATCGAACCGTAGACCTTCTCCTTACCATGGAGACGCTCTGCCGACTGAGCTATTGGGGCGAGCGATGAAGACATTACACGCTCGGCAGCCGTTCACCCAAATCCGTTTCGCGGCCCCCGTCCCGGCCCGAACCGGGCCCCTCCCACGGGTCTCCGGCGCCTCTCCCGTACGGCGGACCACACCGATACGACTATTGCGCTCCTCCCCGTTGTGAGCGAGTCGTCACCCTAGGCTCGACTCACTCTGCGTGATCTTGCGTCCCCGTGCTTTTGCGCAGTCCGCCTGGGAGTAGCCCGCCCAGGCGTCCGCAGCCTCGAGTCCCTGGAGCGCGATGCCCGACAGCCAGCCGCAGCCGCCCCACTCCTCGTCGGATCCAGAGCCGGAGGCGTCATGGGGCTCCGGTCCCTCCGAGGCGGCCTCCCTCCTGCTGTGCGGCGCGCGCCTCACCGACGGCCGGACCGTGGACGTACGGCTGGGCGGCGGGCGGATCGAGGCGGTCGGCACGGCGGGGAGTCTGGTGGCGGGCGGTCCGCGCGCGCGTGGCGCGCGCGTGGACCTCAGCGGCTATCTGCTGCTGCCGGCCCCCGCCGAGCCGCACGCCCACGGCGACACCGCGCTGTCCGCCGACGGTGAGGGACCGGTCTCGTCCGACGCTCATGACATCCAGCGCCGGGCCACGGAAGCCGCGCTCCTGCAACTCGGACACGGGACCACCGCGTTGCGGGCACACGTGCGCGTGGGGGACGTCCAGGGGCTGGGCGCGCTGGCCGCCGTGCTCCAGGCGCGGCGTTCGCTGCGCGGGCTCACCGAGCTGACGACCGTGGCGATGCCGCGGGTGCTGACCGGTGTGGCCGGGGCCGACGGGCTCGCGATGCTGCGGGACGCGGTGAAGATGGGCGCCTCCGTGGTGGGCGGGTGTCCGGATCTGGACCCCGATCCGACGGGCTATGTACAGGCCGTCCTTGAGGTCGCCTCCGAGCACGGCTGCCCTGTCGACCTCCACACCGACGCCACCGAGCCGGGCCGGCTGTCCCGGCTCGCGGCGATGGCCGGCGGGCTGCGCCCGGGGGTGAGTCTCTCGCCGTGCGGGGGCCTGGGGCGCCTGTCCACCGAGGTGGCGGCCCGGACCGCCGACCAGCTGGCGGCCGCCGGTGTGGCGGTGGTGTGCCTGCCGCAGGGCGGCTGCGGGGGCGTGGAGCCGCAGGGCGGCCGCGAGGGTGGGGAGCAGCCGGGCACGGCTCCGGTGCGGCTGCTGCGCGCGGCCGGGGTACGGGTCGCCGCGGGCAGCGGCGCCCTCCGTGACGTGTCGAACCCGGTCGGCCGCGGGGACCCGCTGGAGGCGGCCTACCTGCTGGCCTCCCGCTACGGCCTGCACCCCGAGGAGGCCTACGACGCGGTGAGCACGTCGGCGCGGGCGGTGCTGGGTCTGCCCGAGGTGCGCGTGGAGGCGGGATTCCCCGCAGAGTTGCTCGCCGTGCGCGGCGACCGGCTGGCGGGGGCGCTCTCCCTGGCGTACAGCCGGATCGTGGTGCACCGGGGGCGCGTGGTGGCGCGGACGAGCGCGGTACGGGAGTACTGCAACTCGGCCGCTACGTCGGAGTGGGGGCTGCCTCGGCAGGGGCGCGGGGACGTGTCGTAGAGGGCGTGCGGGAGCGCCGTAGGAGGGGGCATGGGGGCATGGGTGTTTTGTGTGCGGGTGTGCGGGTGTGCGGGTGTGCGCTGGAGGCGGGCGGGGGGTGGCGTCAGGGATTGTGTGATGCCCTCGTCCGCGCCTTGGGCGTATGTGCCTGAGGTGTCGCCTGAGCCGTGCGGCGGATGCGGCTGTGCGGGCGTACGGTCGAAGGCATGCGCATTGTCATCGCTGGTGGACATGGTCAGATCGCGCTGCGGCTGGAGCGGTTGCTCGCCGCGCGCGGGAACGAGGTCGCGGGGATCATCCGCAAGGCCGAGCAGGGCGACGACCTGCGGGAGGCCGGTGCCGAACCGGTCCTGCTCGATCTGGAGTCGGCCTCGGTCGAGGAGGTCGCGGCGTATCTGCAGGGAGCGGACGCGGCCGTCTTCGCGGCCGGTGCCGGCCCGGGCAGCGGCGTGGCCCGCAAGGCCACGGTGGACAAGGGTGCGGCGGTGCTGTTCGCGGACGCGGCGGTCCGGGCGGGCGTACGACGCCACGTGGTCGTGTCGTCCATGGGCGCCGATCCCGGGCACCAGGGCGACGAGGTCTTCGACGCGTACCTGCGCGCGAAGGGAGAGGCGGACGCGTACGTCAGCGGCCTCGACGCGCTGGACTGGACGATTCTGCGCCCCGGTTCGCTGACCAACGACGCCGGCACCGGGCTCGTACGGCTGGAGGCGCACACCGGCCGCGGCATGATTCCGCGCGACGACGTGGCCGCCGTGATCGCGGAGTTGGTGGACACTCCGGCGACCGCCGGGCTGACCCTGGAGCTGGTCGGCGGGTCGACGCCGGCGTCGGTGGCGGTGAAGTCGGTGGCGGGTAACTGAGGGTGGCCGCCGAGGGGGTACCGGGGGCACGGGAGGCCGTGCTGCGGCGGATGTACGAGGTCTTCTCCACCGACGAGCGGGACACCGTTGCCGTGCGGTGCCTGGCCCCGGACGTGGACTGGCCGAACATGCTGGACGGGGTCCGGCTGCACGGCCGCGACGCGGTACGCGCCTACTGGGCACGGCAGTTCGCCGCCGGTCATCCCCTCGTACGACTGGTAGGGCTTCGGGTCGACGGGGACGGCGAGGCGGTGGTGGCGACGGTACGGCTCGGGACGCGGGACGCCTCGGGTGACCTGTGGGCGGTGGGGACCGTCGAGCACGTGTACCGGTTCCACGGGGACGGGTTGGTGGCGCGGATGGACGTCCGGCCGCCTTCGACGTAGGCGAATCCCGCCTAGAACAGCGGCAGTTGACCGGGGAAGACGGGGACCGCGTACCCGTCCAACGTCGGTTGCGCGGCCCCGAGTTCCGCCTGCCTGCGGGAACCGGGGCACGAAACGAGTTCGCCGCTCTCGCGCGCGCCTGGCGGGTCGTGGCGGGCGAAGCGTCCCGCGACCACGGCGATCTCGCGACGGCATTCGGGGCAGTGTCTGCGGCGGGTGGACATGGGGTCAGTGTGCCCTGGGAGGTCGCGGCCGTACCGGAGGAGACCCGGGCCCTGGGAGGGGAGGGGGTCTATAGCCCGGAGATCGGGGTGGCGTGCCGTCCGGACCTCTCTCAGCGTCTTCGCCGTGTCAGTCACCGCTCGGTCGTTGGAGGCTGTCAAGCAGTCGCGTGGCGATCAGGGTGTTGGGGTGGTCCTCCCCCAGCACCCGCCGCTGCTGAGCCAGGGTGTCCTCGCTCAGCTGCCGTGCCTCCTCCACACGACCCAGATGCGCCAGATCCACCGCCAGGTTCGAGGCGGTGATCAGGGTGTCGGGGTGGTCGTTCCCCAACACCCGCCGCCGACGGGCGAGAGCGTCCTTGCCCAGCTCCACCGCCTCCTCCACCCGACCCAACTCCGCGAGCCGGATCGCCAGGTTGGACGCGGTGGTCAGGGTGTGGGGGTGGTTCTCTCCCAGCACCCGCCGCTGCCGAGCATGAGCGTCCTCGGTCAGCCTCCGCGCCTCCTCCACACGACCCAACTCCGCCAAGTCCACCGCCAGGTTCGAGGCGGTGCGCAAGGTATCGGGGTGGCCCTCCCCCAACACCCGCCGCCGACGGGCCAGAGCGTCCTCGCCCAGCTCCACCGCCTCCTCCAGCCGACCCAACTCCGCGAGCCGGATCGCCAGGTTGGACGCGGTGGCCAGGGTGTCGGGGTCGTCTTCCCCATACGCCCGCCTCTGCCGGTCGAACAGGTCCCGGTGCAACGCGTAGGCGCGGTCGTGATCACCAACAGCAGTGGATGCCATGGCCAGGTAGTTGACGGCCCACCAGGTCTGAGGGTTTCCAGGGCCCAGCAGGGCTTTCCAGGCTTGGTACAGGCTTTCAAGGCGGGGCAGGACGGCTGGTGCGCTGCCGCGGTCCAGGAGGTACAGGCACGCCTCGCACGCCGCGAAGCGGGCGTCTGCCGTGACCAGCTCGGTTGGGTCGATCGTCAGCAGGTGAGGCAGCAGGCTGGGCCAGCGGGGCCAGGTTTCAGGATCCTGCGCTTTGCCGGGGTATGCCGCAGCGAGCAGAGCGCTGGCGTTGCGCGCGGCTCTGGCGCGCTCCTCGGCGGTGAGCTGGTCCTTGAGGACGGCTTGGGTGAGGCGGTGCAGGTGCAGGCTGCCACCCGCCACCCGGGCCAGCCCGTGCTGGTGCAGTGCCGACAGGACACGGCTTTTCGTGCGCCGGTCAGCCACCACCTGGCCCACGGATGACGCCTCGTCGTCCTCCTGTGACGCCTCGTCGTCCTCCTGCCGGGTGCAGGCGTGCAGGGCAAACGGTTCCGGGGCCAGCAGTGCGCAGGCGTTCATGACCTCGGCCGCCTCCGGGTCCTGGGCCCGCAGTCGCTGCATGCTCAGGCGGATCTGGGCGGCCAGCGACCACCGGTAATCCCGAGGCCTGCCCTCGTCGGTGACCTCGCTGGCGTTGTCGGCCAGCATGGCCAGGTAGTCGTCCACGGTCGTCGTCGTCAGCACCGCGGCGGCCTGGACCAGGGCCAGCGGCAGGTCGTCCAGCGCCTGAGCCAGCCGCCCCGCATCCGCCTCCGCCAACCACGGCGTCCGACGGCGCAGCAGATCGGTGGACTCCCGCCGTGCCAGCACGTCGACATCCAGCGGCGAGGCCACGCCGTGCCAGTCCGGGTTACGGGAGGTGATCAGCACATGCCCCGGCCCGGACGGGACGAAGTCCGCCAGCGCCGCGGGGTTTTCCGCGTTGTCGAAGACGACCAGCCAGCGCGCCCGCGACCGCAGCTCACGGCCCAGCGCCTGCAGCGCCTTCCCGGTCGGCGTGTCCGGTTGCGCAGCCCCGGTCTCGACCGCCAGAAAAGCCAACTGGCCGGGAATCAGTGCCGGGTCTTCCGCCCGCACCCACCACACCAGCTCGTACTCCCCGCAGAACCGGTGCGCGTACTCGGCAGCCAGCTGCGTCTTGCCCACGCCACCGCGGCCGTCCAGTGCCACCACCGCCACCGCACGCCCACCCGCCAGCCGGGCACGAACCTCCACCAGCAACTCATCCCGGCCCACGAACCCCGCGTTGCGGGCCGGCACGTTCCACACCCGCGGCAACGTGCCCGGCAGCCGCGGCCCGGTCGCCCCCATACTCCGCAGCCGGCCCGCCCCACCCTCGCCCGGGAATCCCGGACTCACCCGTGGAGAGCCCGCCGGACCCTCCACGGCGGCCAGCAGCGCCGCCCGGGCCTTTTCCTCCCTCAGCCCGAACAACGCCGGCGCAATCAGGGCCCGCAGCATCGGCGGCGCGGCACAGTCCTCGATCCGTAACGGGATCAGCTTCTCCCGGCCAGCCAGCTTCGCTGTCCACTCCTCAGTGGTCCACCGCTCAGGATCGAAGTACGCGGACGAGAACAGTGCCACCATCGGCCCCGCGGCCAGCGCCCGGTCCATGTTCCGAACGAAGTTCTCCCCGGCCCCCCAGTGCCAGGCATCCAACTCCACCTCGTACCCGGCGTCCTGCAGCTGCCAGGCCACCCACTCCGCCCACGCAAGATCCGCCCCCGCATGCGAGACGAACACGCGCGCCCCACCCGGCACATCCCCGACACCCACCACCCGGACCCCCGTACCAGTCCCAAGCCATCCCATCACCGAGACTAGAACCCACCCAGACCACCGCACACGTACTTGCCGCCAATCCGTGCCGATGGGCACGGAAACAGCCGCTGAGTCTCCTCGCCCTTGGCGCCTCGGCTCGTCGGCATGGAGGGCCCGCAGGCTCAGGAGAACCCGTCGGCAGAAGCCTGAAACCGCCCCACGCAGGCTGGTCAGCACCCGAACCAGGTGAGACTCACCGGGGCGGAGGGGCTGGAAGCCGATGCTGCTCCGGGAACGACGAAAGGGTCTGTGATCAGCATTGCTGCTGATCACAGACCCTTTCGGTCGTGTGGCGGCGCCAGGATTCGAACCTGGGAAGGCTGAGCCGGCAGATTTACAGTCTGCTCCCTTTGGCCGCTCGGGCACACCGCCGGGGGTTGCTGCCCTTCAAACCGCTTTTCGGCGGTGCTCCGTGGCAACGACGTAAACAATACCCGATACGGAGGGGTGCTTCGCCACTCGATTGATCTGCGCCCGGAGGGCAAGGGGTGGCTAGGCTTGTCCGGATGCGGCCCGGGATCACGCCGGGCTCGGCGACCGCCCCCACGTACGCCGATACGCACGTACGCACCCCGATACGCACCCCGATACAAGGAGCCACAGGACATGGCCGACTCCAGTTTCGACATCGTCTCGAAGGTCGAGCGGCAGGAGGTCGACAACGCCCTCAACCAGGCCGCCAAGGAGATCTCGCAGCGCTACGACTTCAAGGGCGTGGGTGCCTCGATCTCGTGGTCCGGTGACAAGATCCTTATGGAGGCGAACTCCGAGGACCGGGTGAACGCTGTCCTCGACGTCTTCCAGTCCAAGCTGATCAAGCGCGGGATCTCCCTGAAGGCGCTGGACGCGGGCGAGCCCCAGCTCTCCGGCAAGGAGTACAAGATCTTCGCGTCGATCGAGGAGGGCATCTCCCAGGACAACGCGAAGAAGGTGGCGAAGATCATCCGCGACGAGGGCCCGAAGGGCGTGAAGGCGCAGGTGCAGGGTGACGAGCTGCGGGTCAGCTCGAAGAGCCGTGACGACCTGCAGGCCATCATCGCGCTGCTGAAGGGCAAGGACTTCGACTTTGCACTGCAGTTCGTGAACTACCGGTAGTCACTGCCACCAGTCGGTACTGGTGGTACGAGGAAGGGTGGGCCCCGGCCGGTTTTCCGGCGGGTGCCCACCCTTCTCGCCTGCTGGCTGCGGTCTGGGGGTGCTTCTCGCGTTCAGTCGCGCGAGTTGCCGAACAGGAGACGGTAGGCGATCAGGAGGACCAGCGAGCCGCCGATCGCCGCCGCCCAGGTCGCGCCGTCGTAGAAGTCCTTGGCGATCGGGTGGTCCAGCCAGCGGGCCGATATCCAGCCGCCGATGAACGCGCCCGCGACACCGATGAGTGTCGTGCCGATGAAGCCACCCGGGTCACGGCCCGGCAGCAGGAACTTGGCGATGGCTCCGGCCAACAGACCGAGAATGATCCAGCTGATGATTCCCATGCCCTGAACCTGCCCTTCCGTTCTGTGCCCGCACTGTCTCCGGCCTCTGAGTTCGCGATCACGCCTGTGATCTTCGTCGCTGCAGACGGTGCTGGTGGGCCGTGCGAGTACCGCTTGTCGCGCGGGTGTTCGTGCTGTGTTGTCGTAGAGGACGCCAGGGCTGCACCCGGTGGTTGCAGTGATCAGTAGGGTGCGACGCATGGCTGGTTCCGACGCCGAACTACGGCGGACTCTCGGTGTGGGCGACGCGGTGGTCATCGGGCTGGGCTCGATGATCGGCGCCGGCATCTTCGCCGCCCTCGGCCCCGCGGCGCGCGCTGCCGGTTCCGGTCTCCTGCTCGGGCTGGCGGTCGCCGCCGTGGTCGCCTACTGCAATGCCACCTCCTCGGCGCGGTTGGCGGCCCTGTACCCCGCCTCCGGCGGGACCTATGTGTACGGGCGGGAGCGGCTGGGGCCTTTCTGGGGGTATCTCGCGGGCTGGGCGTTCGTGGTCGGCAAGACCGCGTCCTGTGCGGCGATGGCACTCACCGTGGGGACGTACGTCTGGCCGGGGCAGGCGCACGCCGTGGCGGTCGCGGCAGTGGTGGCGCTGACCGCGGTGAACTACGGCGGGGTGCAGAAGTCGGCGTGGCTGACCCGGGTGATCGTGGCGGTGGTCCTGGCGGTCCTCGCTTCCGTGGTGGTCGTCTGCCTGGGGTCCGGTGCGTCCGACGCCGGACGGCTGGACATCGGGGCGTCGGGCGGGGTGGCCGGGGTGCTGCAGGCGGCCGGGCTGCTGTTCTTCGCGTTCGCGGGGTACGCGCGGATCGCGACCCTCGGCGAGGAGGTGCGCGATCCGGCGCGCACGATCCCTCGCGCGATCCCGTTGGCTCTGGGCATCACGCTGGTGGTGTACGCGTGTGTGGCGGTGGCCGTCCTTTCCGTGTTGGGTGCGGGCCGTCTGGGGCAGGCGACCGCGCCGCTGGCCGACGCGGTACGGGCGGCCGGGGTGCCGGGGCTGGTGCCGGTGGTTCGGGTGGGGGCGGCCATGGCGGCGCTGGGCTCACTGCTCGCCCTGATTCTCGGCGTCTCACGAACGACGCTGGCCATGGCGCGGGACCGGCAACTGCCCGGTGCCCTGGCCGCCGTCCATCCGCGTTTCCAGGTGCCGCACCGGGCTGAGCTGGCCGTGGGTGCGGTGGTCGCGGTCCTGGCCGCCACGGTGGACGTTCGCGGCGCGATCGGGTTCTCCTCCTTCGGTGTGCTCGCGTACTACGCGGTGGCCAACGCGTCGGCCTGGACGCTCGGTTCGGCTTCTGTGGCACGGGGGGCGCGGCTGGTTCCGGCGCTCGGGCTGCTGGGGTGCGTGGTGCTGGCCTTCGCTCTGCCGGCGGTCTCGGTCGTGGTGGGGGCTGGTGTGCTGGCCGTGGGGGCAGCCGCCTACTGGGTACGGCGGCGGATGGCGGACTAGGGCTGGGGGGATGGGTTGGGTTGGGGTGGGTTGGGTCGGTGCGCCGCGTGCCGTGGCCGTGCGCGGAAGCCGAGCCGGGTACGGCCGTGTCGGGTACGGCCGAGCCGGGTACGGCCGTGTCGGCAACTGCCCGCTCGCAGCCACGCATTCATCATGCAGGGTCCGACTGACAACCCTGCGAGGCTGTGGACAACTCGCGGCTTGTGGAAAACCCGAGGTCGGACTGTCCGTTCGCAGGCGGCCGAAGCTGCTCCCGAGGTCGGACTGTCGGCTCCCCACCCCCTGGATTTGCCGTCAGCGCCCCGCGAACGGCTGGTTGCTCGGCACGATTTCGCGGCCCAGCGGGAACAGCGAGACCGGGATCAGCTTGAAGTTGGCGATGCCGAACGGGATGCCGATGATCGTCACGCACAGGGCGATGCCGGTGACGATGTGGCCGATGGTCAGCCACCAGCCGGCGAGGACCAGCCAGAGCACGTTGCCGACGCAGGAGGAGGCGCCCGCGTCGCGTCGCTCGACCGTGGTGTAGCCGAAGGGCCAGAGGGCGTAGACACCGATACGGAACGCCGCGATGCCGAAGGGGATGCCGATGATGGTGATGCACAGGATCACTCCTGCGACCAGGTAGGCGAGGAACAACCAGAAGCCGCTCAGGACGAGCCATATGACGTTCAGGATGGTTTTCACTGTGGGGGACCTGCCATCTTCTCGAGCCGGGCGATGCGTTCCGCCATCGGCGGGTGTGTCGAGAACATCTTGGAGAGCCCCTGGCCTGGGCGGAAGGGGTTCGCGATCATCATGTGACTCGCGGTCTCGATGCGCGGCTCAGGGGGCAACGGCAGTTGCTTGGTGCCCAGTTCAAGCTTGCGCAGGGCACTGGCCAGGGCGAGGGGGTCGCCGGTGAGCTGGGCGCCGGACGCGTCGGCCTCGTACTCCCTGGAGCGGCTGATGGCGAGTTGGATGAGGCTGGCCGCGAGCGGGCCCAGAATCATGATCATCAGCATGCCGAGGAGGCCGGGGCCGTCGTCGTCGTTCGAGCGGCCGATCGGGATCAGCCAGGCGAAGTTGACCAGGAACATGATCACGGAGGCGAGGGCGCCGGCGACCGAGGAGATCAGGATGTCCCGGTTGTAGACATGGCTCAGTTCGTGGCCGATGACGCCGCGCAGCTCACGCTCGTCCAGGATGCGCAGGATGCCCTCCGTGCAGCACACGGCGGCGTTGCGCGGGTTGCGGCCGGTCGCGAAGGCGTTCGGTGCCTCCGTCGGGGAGATGTACAGGCGGGGCATCGGCTGGCGGGCCTGGGTGGAGAGGTCGCGGACCATGCGGTAGAGGCCGGGGGCCTCGAACTCGCTGACCGGGCGGGCGCGCATCGCGCGTAGAGCGAGCTTGTCGCTGTTCCAGTACGCGTACGCGTTGGTCCCCAGGGCGATCACGACCGCTACGACGAGCCCCATACGGCCGAAGAAACTGCCGATGACGATGATGAGCGCGGACAGTCCCCCGAGGAGTACTGCGGTCCTTAGCCCGTTGTGCCGGCGGTGCACGGTACGCCCTCCAAGTCGTGCAGCAGGGGAACCCTTTGCTTGCTGATCTCGCTTACTGAGCTTGCTTCTGACGCTGGGTACCACTGGTGTCGTGGGGACATGTCCAGTGGACCCTCCCGTTCTGGTCAACGCCAGGCGAGGGTCTCCAGTTCCCTTGTGCGCACGGCGGCCCGCGTGGGCCGTCCGGGTGAGGGCGCTGGTCCGCGCTCAGAAGAGTCCGGTGTCGGTGAAGCGCAGGACCAGCTGGGGCGCTCCGGAGAGGGCGATGGCGAGGACACCGGTCAGGGCGATCGCTGCCGTGAGCGGAGCGGGGACGCGGTGCACGGCGGGTTCGCCCTCGGGGGCGCGGAACAGCAGGGCCGTCCACTGGAGGTAGTAGAAGAGCGCGATCACTACGTTGACGGCCATGACCACGGCGAGCCAGCCGAGACCCGCGTCGACGGCCGCGGAGAACACCGTGACCTTCGCGAAGAGGCCGATGATGCCGGGCGGCAGTCCGGCGAGGCAGAGCAGGAAGAACGCCAGGAGGAGGGCGGCGAGCGGGTTCGACGCGTACAGGCCTCGGTAGTCGGAGACGCGGTTGAGCAGCTTCGTACGGCCGACCAGGGCCGCCACCGCGAAGGCGCCGAGGTTCACGGCGGCGTACATGAGGGCGTACGCGACCGTGGAGCCGATCGACCGCTCGGCGTCGTCGGAGTACGCGGCGGCGGCGATCGGTACGAGCAGGTAGCCGGCCTGTCCGACGGATGACCAGGCGAGCAGCCGTACCGCGCTGTACGCGCGCGTGGCCTGCTGGCGGAGGGCGCCGACATTGCCGACGGTCATGGTGAGGGCGGCGAGCGCCGCGAGCGCGGGGCCCCACACGTCGGCGTACGACGGGAGGGCGACGACCGTGACGAGGATGAGGCCGGAGAAGCCGACCGCCTTGCCGACGACCGACAGGTAGGCGGCGATCGGGAGGGGCGCTCCCACGTAGGTGTCCGGCACCCAGAAGTGGAAGGGGACGGCAGCGGTCTTGAAGGCGAAGCCGATGAGGGTGAGGGCGACGCCGGTCTGGGCGAGGGTGTGGAGCTGTCCGTCGACGTCCTGGATACGGTCGGCGATGCGGGTCAGGTAGAGGGTGCCGGTGGAGGCGTACACGAAGCTGATGCCCATGAGGCTGACCGCGGTCGCGGTGACCGAGGACAGGAAGAACTTCAGGGCCGCTTCGGACGACTTCCTGTCGCCGTGCCGTAGGCCCACGAGGGCGAAGGCGGGCAGGGAGGCGACCTCCAGGGCGACGATCAGGGTGGCCAGGTCGCGGGAGGCGGGCAGGAGGGCCGCGCCGGCCGCGGAGGACAGCAGCAGGAACCAGTACTCCCCCTCCGGGAGCCCCTTGTCGGCGTCCTTGAGGGCGGTGACCGACAGGAGGGCCGCGAGCAGGGCGCCGCCGAGGACGAGGAGCTGGAGGACGAGGGTGAAACGGTCGGCCGTGTAGCTGCACACGTCGGGGGCGCCGGTGAGGCAGAAGGTGCTGCGGTCGCCGTCCAGGAGGGGCAGCAGCATGAACGTCGAGGCGGCGAGGCCCGCGACCGACAGCCAGCCGAGGAGAGCCTTCCTGCGCTCCCCCACGAACAGGTCGGCGACGAGCACGACGAGTCCGACGACCGCCGCGATGGTGGGCGGCGCGATGGCGAGCCAGTCGACGGACTGGACGAGGTTCGCGGCTGGCGGCTGGGCGAGGGAGCTCATCGGGTGCCTCCTGAGAGGAGCTGCTGCACGGCCGGGTCGGTCAGTCCGAGGAGGACCTTGGGCCACAGTCCGGCGACGACGGTGAGGGCGACGAGCGGGGCCCAGGCCGCGAGCTCGTAGGTGCGGACGTCGGCGAGCTGCGGAGCTTCCTGCCGTACGGCGCCCATGCAGACGCGGCGGACCACGATCAGCATGTACGCGGCCGTCAGCAACGTGCCGAACGCGCCGATCGCCATGAAAGTGAGGAAGGCGGGGCGGCTGAGGTCGTCGGCGGGCTGGAACGCGCCGAACAGCGCCAGCATCTCGCCCCAGAAACCGGCGAGGCCGGGCAGGCCGAGCGAGGCGACGGCGGCGAAGGCGAGCAGGCCGCCGAGACGGGGGGCCTTGCCGTAGAGCGCGGCGCCGGTCTCCTCGGCGAGGGTGTCGAGGTCGGTGGTGCCGGTGCGGTCCTTCAGGGCTCCCACCAGGAAGAAGAGGAGGCCGGTGATGAGTCCGTGGGCGATGTTGGCGAACAGGGCGCCGTTCACGCCGGTCGGGGTCGTGCTGGCGATGCCGAGCAGGACGAAGCCCATGTGGCCGACGGACGAGTAGGCGATGAGCCGCTTGAGGTCACCCTTCGCTCCCCGCTTGGCCAGGGCCAGACAGGCCAGGGATCCGTAGATGATCCCGACCACTGCGAAGGCCGCGAGGTAGGGCGCGAAGGTGCGGAAGCCGTCCGGTGTGATCGGCAGCAGGATCCGGACGAACCCGTAGGTTCCCATCTTCAGCATGACGCCGGCCAGGAGCACCGAGCCGACGGTCGGGGCGGCGGTGTGGGCGTCGGGCAGCCAGCTGTGCAGCGGCCACATCGGGGTCTTGACCGCGAGCCCGATCCCGATCGCCAAAACCGCGATGACCTGCACGGATGTGGTCAGTGACCGGCCGTTGTCAGTGGCGAGTGCCACCATGTCGAATGTGCCCGCCTTGATTCCGATCAGGAGCAGGCCGAGCAGCATGACCACGGATCCGAGCAGGGTGAAGAGGATGAACTTCCAGGCTGCCTGGGTCCGTTGCTCACCGCCCCAGCGGGCGATGAGGAAGTACATCGGGATGAGGACCATTTCGAAGGCGAGGAAGAACAGCAGCAGGTCGAGGACGGCGAAGGTGGCGAGGGTGCCGGACTCCAGGACGAGCAGCAGTGCGACGAACGCCTTCGGGGTCGGGCCCGCGGGCATCTTGAAGTAGGAGTAGAGCGCGCAGAGGAAGGTCAGCAGCGCGGTCAGGACCAGAAGGGGGAGGGAGATGCCGTCGATGCCGAGGTGGATGCGCACGTCGAGTGCGGGGATCCAGCTGATGTCGGTCGTGGCCTGCATCTTCGACGGGTGGTCGTGGTCGAAGCCGAGCGCGAGGACGACGGCGGCGATGAGGATCACGCCGGTGACCGTCACACCGTGCCGCAGCACGGCCTGCTCGGGTGACTTCCCCCTCAGCCCCGGCGGGGCCGGGAGCAGAGCCGTGACGGCGCCGAGGAGCGGACCGGCCACGATGAACGCCAGAAGGACCTGCATCACGGACTCGTTGATATCGATCACGCCTGCTCACGCTCCCGTGGCGACGAGGACGGCGGCGACCACCAGGACGACGGTGCCGGCGAGCAGCGCGCTCACATAGGTCTGCAGATTGCCGGTCTGGGCGCGCCGTACGGCGGCTCCCAGCAGCCGGGGCAGCGCACCCGCGCCGCGTACGTAGGTGTCGACGACCTCCCGGTCCAGGAACCGGACAAGGGTCGCTCCGGCCTGGACGGGACGGACGAAGAGGGCCGTGTACAGGGCGTCGAGGTGGAAGCCGACGGCTGCGTGGCGGTGCAGCGGGCCGAGCAGAAGACGGCTCGGGTCCGCCGGGTCGGGCGCTGAGGCCACGTCTCCGTATGCCGGCGCGTGGCTCGCGATGGCCTCGGCCTCGACGAGTCCGGCGTCACCCTCGGGGTGGGCGGCGACGGCGCCGATCGGGGAGGCCGCCGCCATCGTCGCGGTGTGCCGCCAGGCGGCGTAGGTGACGATGGCGCCGACCAGGGCAACGCCCGTGCCGAGTACGGAGGTGGCCAGGGTCGGGGTCAGGTCACGGCCGTCGAACCAGTCGGGCAGCACGCGGTAGGCGAGTGCGCCGACGGCGAGGGACGGGACGGCGAGCACCCACAGCACGACGGTCATGGTGAGGGGCTGGCGCCCGTGGTCGGGTGCCTCGGTGCCCCGGCCTCGGAAGGCCAGCAGCCACAGGCGGGTCGCGTAGGCGGCGGTGAGCAGGGCGGTGAGCAGGCCCGCGACCAGGACGGTCCAGCCCGCGGCGCCGGGCGCGTGCTCGGTGTGGCCGGTGACGACGTGTTCGGCGGCGCCGAGCACCGACTCCTTGGAGAAGAAGCCGCTGAAGGGCGGGATCGCGGCGAGCGCGAGGAGCGCCACGGTCATCGTCCAGAAGGCGTCGGGGACACGGTCGCGCAGGTTGCCCATACGGGACATGGCGGCCAGTGAGTTGGTGCCGGCGGCGTGGATGATCACGCCTGCGGCGAGGAACAGCAGGGCCTTGAAGGCGCCGTGCGAGAGGAGGTGGAAGACGGCGGCTCCGCGGTCGCCGACGGCGAGGGCGCCGGTCATGTATCCGAGCTGGCCGATCGTCGAGTAGGCGAGGACGCGCTTGATGTCGTCCTGGGCGAGTGCGGCGAGCGCCGAACCGGTCATCGTGACGGCGGCCATGACGGCCAGAACGACCATCGCCGCCTGGGATGCCTCGAACACCGGAAGGAGACGGGCGATGAAGTAGACACCGGCGGCGACCATCGTCGCGGCGTGGATCAGCGCGGAGACGGGAGTCGGGCCCGCCATCGCGTCGGGGAGCCAGGTGTGCAGCGGGAACTGCGCCGACTTGCCCGCCACGCCCGCCAGGAGCAGCAGCGCGATCAGGGTCGGGTGGTCGAGCCCGCCGCTCGCGACGGAGCCGAGGACACGCGTGATGCGGAAGGACCCGGCGTCGGTGGCCAGCGCGAACAGACCGATGAGGAAGGGCACGTCGCCGAGCTTGGTGACCAGGAAGGCCTTGAGGGAGGCGGCGCGGGCCTCCGGGGTCTCCCAGTAGTGGCCGACCAGGAAGTACGAGCAGATGCCCATGATCTCCCAGCCGACCAGGAGCACCATCAGGTCGCCGGAGTAGACGACGAGCAGCATCGCGGAGGTGAAGAGGGAGACGAGTGCGGCGTACGAGGGGTAGCGCGGGTCGTCGCGGAGGTAGCCCGTGGAGTAGATCTGCACGCAGGTGGCGACGAAGCCGACCAGGACGGCTACGAGCGCGGCGAAGCCGTCGATGTGCAGGGCGAGTTCGATGGGGACCGAGCCGGTGGGGGTGAGCTCGGTGGCGGCGTCGACGGCCTGCTCGCCGCCCTGGCGCACGGCGACCACCGCGGCGAGCGCGAGGGCGGCGAGCGTCGGCAGAACGGCGAGTGGGCGGACGAAGCCGGGGGCCGTGCGACCGAGAAGCAGGCCGGCGGCGGCGCCCAGGAAGGGAAGGAGGGGGACGAGGACGGCGAGGGTGGTGGTGGTCACGCGGTGGCCTCAGCCTTCCCGGCCCGACCGGCCTGCGCGGCCGTGTGGGCGTCACTGTCGGAGCCGTCGGAGCCATCGGAGTGGTCCGCGCCGTCGGACGACTGGCTCTCGTGGCCCTCGGCCGTGTCGCGGAGCCTGTCGATGTCCGCGGTGCCGCGGTTGCGGTGGACGGCGAGGACGATCGCGAGGCCGATACCGATCTCGGCGGCGGCGATGGCGATGGTGAACAGGGTCAGGGCCTGGCCGGAGTGCAGGGTCTCCTCGGCGGCCTTGCTGAGCCAGACGTCGAAGGCGACGAGGTTGAGGTTGACGGCGTTGAGCATCAGCTCGACCGACATCAGAACCAGGATGGCGTTGCGGCGGGCGAGGACGCCGTACAGGCCGGTGCAGAAGAGGAGGGCGGAGAGCACCGCGGGATAGGCGAGGTGCATCAGCTGGCGCCTTCCTGTTCGGCAGGGTTCGTCCGGGCGCCCGGAACAGATTGCGAACTCTCTGTGACCGGGCGGGAACTCTTGGTGGCGGTTCGGGAGTTCACAGGGGGAGAGCTCATCTCCGCCTTCGTCTTGCGGGACAGGACGATCGCGCCGACCAGGGCCGCGAGGAGGAGGACGGAGAGGGCCTCGAAGGGGAGGACCCAGTTCTGGAAGAGGCTGGCGCCGGTGGCCTCGGTGGAGCCTGCCGCCGGGCCGTCCAGGTCGATCCAGGTGGTGCGGAAGGCGTCGACGACGACCCAGACCAGGGCGGCCGCGGCGGCGACGGCCACGAGGAGGGCGGCCCAGCGGTTGCCGGAGTCGGCGTCCGGGGAGCGGCCGATGGGAGCTCTGGTGAGCATCAGACCGAACAGGAGGAGGACGACTACGGAGCCGACGTAGATGAGGACCTGCACCCAGGCGATGAACTCGGCGGTGAGCAGGAGGTACTCGACGGCCAGACCGCCGAGGGCGACCACCAGCCACAGGGCGGCGTGCACCAGCTGCTTGGTGGTGACGGTGACCAGCGCGGCGCCGAAGGTGACCAGGCCGACGAGGAGGAAGGCGATCTCGACGCCGGTCGGGGAGAGGAAACCGTGGGTCTCGCCGGCGGCGGAGGTCAGCACGGTGGAAGCGGAGCTCACGCGTCTCCCTCCTGCGGCTTCGGGGCGGGCTTCGGGGCGGGCGGGGCCGGCGGCGTGGACTCGGCCGACGGGGCGGGCGGAGGCTCCTGAGCGGGCTCGGGCGACTGGGCGGGCTTGGGCGACCGGGCGGGCTCTGGTGTCGCTTCGGCTTGGGCCGCGGCGAGCTTCTCCGCCGTCTTGCGGGCGGCGGCGATCTCCTTCGGCTCCTCCGCGGCGGGGTCGAGGGCGGGCGGGGCCGGGACGGTCCACATCCAGTCGCGGAGCTTGTCACGTTCGTGGGTGAGGTCGCGGATGTCGGTCTCGGCGTACTCGAACTCCGGGGACCAGAACAGAGCGTCGAAAGGACAGACCTCGATGCAGATACCGCAGTACATGCACAGGGAGAAGTCGATGGCGAAGCGGTCGAGGACGTTACGGCTGCGTTCGCGGCCGCCAGGGGCCGCCGCGGGGACCGTCTCCTTGTGGGAGTCGATGTAGATGCACCAGTCCGGGCACTCCCGGGCGCACAGCATGCAGACCGTGCAGTTCTCCTCGAACAGGCCGATCACGCCGCGGGTGCGGGGCGGGAGATCGGGCTGGACGTCCGGGTACTGCTCGGTGACGGTCTTCCGCGTCATCGTGCGGAGGGTGACGGCCAGGCCCTTGGCGAGGCCGGAGCCGGGGAAGGGGGCCATGGTTACTGGATCACCACCTTGACGATGCCGGTGAGGGCGATCTGGGCGAGGGAGAGGGGGACGAGGAGGGTCCAGGAGAACTTCTGGAGCTGGTCCTCACGCAGGCGGGGGTAGGTGACGCGGAGCCAGATCACGATGAAGGCGAGGACGGCGGTCTTCAACAGCGTCCAGACCCAGCCCAGGCCGTCGGCGCCCCAGGGGCCGTGCCAACCGCCCAGGAAGAGGACGGTGGTCAGGCCGCACAGGACGACGATGCCGGCGTACTCGGCGAGGAGGAACAGAGCGAAGCGGAGGCCCGTGTACTCGGTGTAGGCACCGAAGATGATCTCCGAGTCGGCGACGGGCATGTCGAAGGGCGGGCGCTGGAGTTCGGCGAGGCCGGCCACGAAGAAGACGATCGCGCCGACGATCTGCCAGGGCAGCCACCACCACTCGAAGGCGTCGAGGATGCCGGGGATCGAGACCGTGCCGGCCGCCATGGCCACCGAGGCGGCGGTGAGCAGCATCGGGAGTTCGTAGGCGAGGAGTTGCGCGGCGGTACGTAGGCCGCCGAGGAGGGAGAACTTGTTGGCGGAGGCCCAGCCGGCCATGAGCGAGCCGAGGACTCCCACACCCATCACTGCGAGGACGAAGAAGATACCGGCGTCGACGACCTCGCCGACTGCGCCCTCGCCGGGGCCGATGGGGATGGCGAGGAGGACCAGGAGGTACGGGAGGAGGGCCACGGCGGGGGCGAGTTGGAAGATACGGCGGTCCGCGCCCGCGGGTACGACGTCCTCCTTCTGCGCGAACTTCACACCGTCGGCGACGAGCTGGGCCCAGCCATGGAAGCCGCCGGCGTACATCGGGCCGAGGCGGCCCTGCATGTGGGCCATGACCTTGTGCTCGGTCTGGCCGATGATCAGGGGGAAGGTGAGAAAGACGACGAAGACGACCAGGAGTCGCAAGGCGACGTCGAGCACGTCGTTCACTGCGGGCCTCCTGCGGGGTTTTCGGGGGCGGGCTTGGGGGTGGGAGCCTGCCGGGTTCCGGTCTCCGCGTCGGCGTCGGCGTCGGCCTCGGTGTCGGTGTCGACCTCGGACTCCGGGTCGGCTGCGGCTGCGGCTGCGGATTCCGCGTCGGCCGCGGCTTTGGCTGCTTGCCCGGCTGCAGCTTCCGGTGTGGCTGCCGGTGTGGGTTCGGCAGGCGGTACCTGCTCGGCTCCGGCCTCGCCTGCGGTCCCGCTACCGGCCCCCGCTCGGGGCTCAGCCCCAGTCACGGTCTCGGCGCCGGACCCGGCCTCCGTCGCAGCGTCGGTCACGGTCTCGGCCCCGGACCCGGCCTCCGTCGCAGCGTCGGTCCTGGTGCTCGGCTCTGCCTCAACACCTCGCTCGGGCTCCGGTTCGTCGAAGGCCGGGCGGGCGTGGTGCCAGGGGGCGTCCGGGCTGCGCGGGGTGGCGGCCTTCGGGGGCGTGCCGCCGGCCTGCGGAGGCGCGGCGGCCTCGTCGGTGTCGTCGGTGTCGTCAGATGACGCCGCCGTACCGGGCATGTCTCGCTGACTCGCCGACCCCTCGGACGTCGTGCGCGCACGACGCCGGGCGACCGGCGCTTCCCTGGGCGGAGCAACCGCGGGCGGTACATCCGTACCCGCCACATCAGTACTGGAGGTCTCCGCACCGGAGGCCTCCACACCGGAGGCCTCCACACCTGAGGTCTCCGCACCCGAGGACTCGGCACCCGAGGCGTCCGTACCCGAGGACTTGGCACCTGAGGCGTCCGCACTCGAGATATCCCTACCCGGCGCATCCGCGGGCTGAGGCGCCTCGGTCGCGCCCTTCGTGGCACGCGCCTCCGGGCTCGTCTGGCTCGCTGAGCCCTCCGACGCCGTGCGGGAACGCCTCGGGGCGGCGGGCGTGTCCGCGGCCTCGGGTGTGGACGCCGGGGTGGTCGCGCCCTCCGGGGCACGCGCCTCCGGGCTCGTCTGGCTCGCCGAGCCCTCCGACGCCGTGCGGGAACGCCGCACCGGCCGGTCACCCACAGCGCGTGCCGCCGGACGCTCACCAGCGGCGCGTGCCGGGCGTTCGCCGGGGGCTGCCGATCGCGCGGGACGTTCGCCCGGGGTGCGGCCCGCTCCGCGGGCCGGGCGGGTGGGGGCCGGGGGGAGTTGACCCTTGAGGGGGCCCCATTCGTTGGGGTCGGGGACGCCGGGGGGGAGCATCTGGCGGCGTTTGGGGCCGCCGTGTTCGGACTCGCCGGGTTCCTTGGCACCTGGCCAGGCCTTGGCGACGCGGGCGGCGAGGACGAAGTCCTTGCGGAGGGGGTGGCCCTCGAAGCCCTCGGGGAGCAGGAGGTGGTCCAGGGCGGGGTGGCCCTCGAAGGCGACGCCGAACATCTCGTGGGTCTCGCGCTCGTGCCAGGCGGCACCGGCGTACACGTCGACGGCGGTCGGCAGGGCGGGGGCGTCGTGCGGGACGGTCGTACGGACGAGGAGGCGGCGTACTGGGGAGAGCGCCACGACGTGGGCCGAGACGCGGAAGCCGGTGCCGGGTTCGTCGACCGCGCTGAGCCAGTCGAAGTAGGTGCAGCCGAGGCGGTCGCGGGCCGCTTCCAGTGCCGAGATCCAGGAGGAGGGGGGTACGTCCACGGTCAGGACCTCGTACGACTCCTCCGCCGTGGCCTGCGGGCCGAACAGTTCCTCGGCGGGGGCGGGCAGCCAGCCGACCACGGTCATCGCGGGTCCCCCTCGGCGGATTCGGCGGACTCGGCGGCCTTGGCGGACTCGGCGGACTCGGCGGACTCGGCGGACTCGGCGGCCGGCGGTCGCACCAGCCCGCTCTGGAGCGCGGCCGCCGACGGACGCGCCGTGCCGGATCCGTACCGCTCCCCCAGGGACTCCCGGGCGATCTTCTCCTGGAGTTTGAGGATGCCCTGGAGAAGGGCCTCGGGACGGGGCGGGCAGCCGGGGACGTAGACGTCGACCGGGATGATCTGGTCGACACCCTTGGTGACGGAGTACGAGTCCCAGTAGGGGCCGCCGCAGTTGGAACAGGCGCCGAAGGAGATGACGTACTTGGGCTCGGGCATCTGTTCGTAGAGGCGCTTCACGGCCGGGGCCATCTTGTCGGTCACCGTGCCCGAGACCACCATCAGATCGGCCTGGCGCGGTCCGGGCGCGAAGGGGATGACGCCGAGGCGGATGAAGTCGTGGCGGGCCATCGACGCGGCGATGAACTCGATCGCGCAGCAGGCGAGGCCGAAGTTGAAGACCCAGAGGGAGTAGCGCCGGCCCCAGTTCAGGACCACCTTCATCGGCTCGGGTGCGAGGCGGGCGAGCGCGCCCAGCCGCTTCGGCTCGGGGAGCAGCACCGGTTCGGGGACCGAAGGAGCGGCAGAAGGAGGAACCGAAGGGGTCGAGGAGTTCACGTCCATGCCAGGACTCCCTTCTTGTATGCGTAGAGCAGACCCACGGCCAGGAAGCCGAGGAAGATGAACATCTCCACGAGGGTCGTCGCGCCGTACCCGGGGGCGGCGAAGACGGTCGCCCAGGGGAACAGGAAGATCGAGTCGACGGCGAAGATGACGTACAGGAAGGCGTAGACGTAGTAGCGGACCTGGGTGTGGGCCCAGCCCTCGCCGACGGGGTCGACACCGCACTCGTACGTCAGGAGCTTCTCGGGGGTGGGGACCACGGGTCGCAGCAGGCGCCCGGCTCCGAAGGCGACGGCGACGAACAGCACGCCGACGACGGCGAGCAGCCCGACGACCGAGTACGACTGGAAGTAGTCCGCCGCGACGACGACGGTCGAATCGACGACGGTCGGTTCCGGCACGTCCGTCCCTCGCTCCCTGACCTCGTGGACCCCGAGGCCTCGTGGACCCTGTGGCCCCGTTGACCCTGTGGCCCCGTTGACCCTGTGGGTCCGCCGGACCCCGTGGACCCCGTGGACCCTGTCACTACGTGAACGCCGCCGTGGGTGTTCCGCGTGCCCGCCGCTCTCCGACGGTCCGCGTGAACCTCACTGTTCGACGATCTGTACGCACGGGAGTCTAGGGCCTGCTAAAGACGAGGTAAGCAGGCCGTCACGCGTTGACGTGCCTGGGTGGGGTTTTCCCCCGGGCCGGCGGGGCGGTCCGCCTCATGGCGCGGCGGCCCGGCGCCCGGCACGCTAACCCGTATGACCGAACGTCTACCGTCTTCGAGACCCTCCGGGGAAGCGGACAGCGACCGTCTGCCGCCTGCCCGTTTCGCCTTCGACCGGCACACCTGGAAGGAGATCGCGCACCTCCTGGCGAACCTGCCGGTGTCACTGCTGGGCTTCGTCTACGTCGTGACGGTGTTGTTCACCGGCTTCTGGCTGACCGTCACGGTGATCGGCTTGCCACTGCTCGCGGCCGGCCTGATGGGTGCGCGGCAGCTGGGGAAGCTGGAGCGGGCGCGGGCCAGGGCGCTGCTCGGGGTACGGGTCGACGAGCCGACGCCGCTGCCCCTGCGCGGCAGCAAGCACGGCTTCGTCGCGCAGCTGTGGATGGGGATCAAGGACCCGGTGGGCTGGCGGACGGTGCTGTACGACTTCATCCGGCTGCCCTGGGGTGTCCTGACCTTCACCATCACGCTGACCTCGTTGTTCGTGCTGTGGCCGGTGCTGCCGTTCATCGCCCGGGGGCTGAGCAACGTGGACCGGGCGATGGTGCGCGGTCTGCTGTCGCCCTCCGACGAGCTGGAGCGGCGGATCGCCGAGCTGGAGTCGGACCGGGGGGTCGTGGTCGACACCGCGGCGGCCGACCTGCGGCGTATCGAGCGCGATCTGCACGACGGGGCGCAGGCCCGGCTGGTCAACCTGGCGATGGGGCTGGGCCTGGCCAAGGAGAAGCTGCTGGAGGACCCGGACACGGCGGCGGTGATGGTCGCGGAGGCGCACGGCGAGGTCAAACTGGCGTTGCAGGAGCTGCGTGATCTGGCCCGGGGCATCCACCCCGCCGTGCTGACGGACCGCGGTCTCGACGCCGCCCTGTCCTCCGTCGCCTCGCGCTGCACGGTGCCGGTGAAGGTGACGGCCGACCTGCCCAGCAGGCCCGCCGCCGCGATCGAGGGCATCGCCTACTTCACGGTCTCGGAGCTGCTGCAGAACGTCAGCAAGCACAGCGGGGCGCGGACCGCGTCCGTCGACGTGTGGCGGGCGGACGACCGGTTGCTCATCCAGGTGTGGGACGACGGCCGTGGCGGCGCGCGCCTCGACGGCGGTACCGGCATGCGGGGACTCGCCGACCGGCTGGGCGCCGTGGACGGCCTGTTCGTCATCGACTCGCCGCCGGGCGGACCGACCGTGGTGACGGCGGAGCTGCCGTGGCGGGACCGGACGTTCGACGCCCGGGGGTAGGGAAAACCCCCCTCCCGAGACGCCGACGGACTCCATGGTCCGCGGGGCCGCGACCGAGCAGGGTGAGGTACGACGGCAAGCAGCAGGACGAGGAGAAGGACTACGCCGATGGCCACGGACTACGGGCAGGGCTACGGGTACGACGCTGAGCTCGGCCCCCGCGAGAGCGTACGGCGGCACCGGCTGCCGGCCGGCCTCCGGGCGCCGTTCGAGGGGCGCAGCTGGCGCGAGTTCGGCTATGTGCTGCTGAGCCTGCCGATCAGCATCGTGCTGTTCACGTACGCCGTCACGATGGTGTCACTGGGCGCGGGACTGCTCGTGACCTTCCTCGGCATTCCGGTGCTGGCGGCCGGGCTGGCGGGGTGCCGCGCGTTCGGGGCGCTGGAGCGGACGCGGGCCCGGGCGCTGCTGGGTCTGGAGGTGGCCGACCCGGAGCCGTTGCGGATGAACAAGCACGGCGTGATGCCCTGGATCGGGGCGGTCCTCAAGAGCGGCACCTCGTGGCGGACGCTGCTGTACGCGGTGCTGCACCTGCCGTGGGCGGTGTTCTCGTTCGTCGTCGCGGTGAACCTCTGGGTGTACGGCTGGGCGCTGCTGACGTACCCGCTGTGGTTCTGGCTCTTCCCGGTGTACGGCGGTCAGGACGGACTCCAGCTCTACGGCGACGAGACCCACCAGATCTATCTCGACAACCCCTTCGAGATCACCGTGACGGCGCTGGTGGGGCTGCTGTTCACGCTGGCCACGCCGTGGATCGTGCGGGCGCTGACGATGGTGGACCGGGTGATGGTGCACGGGCTGCTCGGACCGACACGGCTGTCGGCGCGGGTGGTGGAGCTGGAGTCGGACCGGGGAGTCGTCGTCGACACCGCGGCGGCCGACCTGCGGCGCATCGAGCGGGACCTGCACGACGGGGCGCAGGCCCGGCTGGTGGCGCTGGCCATGGATCTGGGGCTGGCGAAGGAGAAGCTCGCGGAGGATCCGCAGGCGGCGGCGCGGATGGTGGACGACGCGCACGGCGAGGTGAAGACGGCACTGCAGGAGCTGCGGGACCTGGCGCGCGGGATCCACCCCGCCGTCCTGACGGACCGGGGGCTGGACGCGGCGCTGTCGGCGGTGGCATCCCGGTGCACCGTGCCCGTGCAGGTGGAGGTGGATCTGCGGTCCCGGCCGGCGGCGGCGATCGAGGGGATCGCGTACTTCACGGTGTCGGAGCTGCTGCAGAACATCAGCAAGCACGCCCGGGCGAGCTGGGCCGCGGTGGATGTGTGGCGGGTGGAGAACCGGCTGATGTTGCAGGTCGTGGACGACGGCGTGGGCGGGGCGGACACCTCCGCCGGGTCGGGGCTGGCCGGGCTCGCGGAGCGGTTGGACGCGGTGGACGGGATCCTTGTCGTGGACTCACCGGCCGGCGGGCCCACCCGGGTGACCGCGGAGCTGCCCTGGCGGACGGAGCCGGCGATGCGGTGAGCGAACCGGGGCGGCGAGAGCGGCTCGGACGGGCGGCGGGGCTTCTGGCCTCCGCCGCCCTTGTGTGTGCCGGTGTGCCGGTGTGCCCGTGTGCGCCGGTGTGCCGGTCCGCGGCACCGCCTGACGTCCGCCGAACCGAAGCCACGCCCGATGATCGACGACAGGATGATCGACAACAGGCCGTGCAGGAGGCCGGAACCCGCCGTGCCGTGACCGTATTCCCGTGGATTCCCGCTGCCCGGGCGCACCGGGGTCCGAATGCTGGAATGCTGGACTTCGTCGTCCGGGCGGGCGTGTAGTCGGGGGCTGTGGGGGGCCGAGGATCGTGGAGGACAGGGTGCGGGTGGTCATCGCCGAGGATTCAGTGCTGCTCAGGGAGGGCCTGACCCGGCTGCTGACCGACCGGGGGCACGACGTCGTCGCCGGAGTCGGTGACGGGAACGCGTTGATCAAGACCATCACGGAGCTGGACGCGCAGGACGAGCTGCCGGACGTCGTGGTCGCCGACGTACGCATGCCGCCGACGCACACCGACGAGGGGGTGCGGGCCGCCGTACAGCTGCGCAAGGCGCATCCCGGACTCGGCGTACTCGTGCTGTCGCAGTACGTGGAGGAGCGCTACGCCACCGAACTGCTGGCCGGTTCCAGTCACGGGGTCGGCTATCTGCTGAAGGACCGGGTGGCCGAGGTGCGTGAGTTCGTGGACGCGGTGGTGCGGGTGGCCCAGGGCGGTACGGCCCTGGACCCCGAGGTCGTCGCGCAGCTGCTCGGACGCAGCCGCAAGCAGGACGTGCTCGCGGGACTCACCCCGAGGGAGCGCGAGGTCCTGGGGCTGATGGCCGAGGGCCGTACGAACTCCGCGATCGCCCGGCAGCTGGTAGTGAGCGACGGGGCCGTCGAGAAGCACGTCAGCAACATCTTCCTGAAGCTCGGGCTGTCGCCGAGCGACGGGGACCACCGGCGGGTCCTCGCGGTCCTCACCTACCTGAACTCCTGAAGCCCTCGGCGCTTCCGAACTTCCGGCCGCCCGAAACCGTCGCAACCGCCGAAACCGCCGACACTGACACCGTGTCAGTCGCGCCGGCACGACACGGAGCGAGCGAGAACCGGAGGAGTCGCGGAAGCGTCTTCTAGGGAAGCGCCGAGGGTGGGTAAATCACGACAAGTCGGGGCAAGCAACCGTCTCAAATGCGTGTCCATCATGCGAATGACCCAGGGAAGGCGATCCTTGCGGTCGTAGGGTTGGTCCTGGGAGGGCCTGCGGGTAGGTCGCTCCCAGACAGCCGCCTCGAGGGAGGTCCAGATCAGTGACGCAGGTCAGTAGCCCAGCGGAACAGGCCGACGGAACCGTCGTGGGAGAGCAGCGCAAAGCGGCAGGCACTAAGGATGTCCGCCGCCTGGACCGGGTGATCATTCGTTTCGCCGGGGATTCCGGTGACGGTATGCAGCTCACCGGTGATCGTTTCACTTCGGAGACGGCGTCCTTCGGGAACGATCTGTCGACGCTGCCGAATTTCCCGGCCGAGATCCGGGCCCCTGCCGGCACGCTGCCGGGCGTCTCGTCTTTCCAGCTGCATTTCGCCGACCATGACATTCTCACGCCGGGTGATGCGCCGAATGTGCTGGTGGCGATGAATCCGGCGGCGTTGAGGGCGAACATCGGCGACCTGCCGCGGGGTGCGGAGATCATCGTCAATACGGATGAGTTCACCAAGCGGGCGATGGCGAAGGTGGGCTATGGGAGCAGTCCGTTGGAGGACGGTTCGCTGGATGGTTATCACCTGCATCCGGTGCCGTTGACGTCGTTGACGGTTCAGGCGCTGAAGGATTTCGACCTGTCGCGTAAGGAGGCCGAGCGGAGCAAGAACATGTTCGCGCTGGGTCTGTTGTCGTGGATGTATCACCGGCCCACGGAGGGTACGGAGAGGTTTCTGACGTCGAAGTTCGCGAG
>NZ_KQ949000.1 GCF_001514265.1 Streptomyces resistomycificus
GGTGAACTGCACGGGTGATCTCCAGCTTTCGGAAAGGGACGGAGTGAGGGCGTGGTGGAGTCCCTCCCGCCGGGGCGGAGCGGGAGGGACGTTCTACCGGGGAGGGAGCGGTCACTTCCCCCAGAGCTTGCGGTACGCCTCTCGGTACCCCTTGGGGTCCCAGGTGGACTTGCCGCCGCTGTTGTCGGCCGTGGTGATGTGGGCCGGGGCGACGTAGCCGCTGGCGGGCTTGCCGGCGAAGGCGCGGTTGAACTCGTCGACGATCTGCCAGCCCTGCTCGGACAGCGGCTCGGGAACGGTAGCCGTCTGGAACTGCTTGCTGTTGATGCGCTGGAAGGCGGACGGGTCTCCGTCTCCCGCGCCGATGTTGAAGGGGGCTCCGTTGCCCTGCTTGCCCGAAGCGCGCAGGGAGGGGGCGGCGTCGGCGAAGTACAGGTCGTTGATGGCGACGGAGTTGGTCCACTTGGTGCCGAAGCGGGACAGCAGCGCGGACACTTCCTGCGGGGTGCGGCTGCTGGCGTCGGCGATGGGGATGTTGGACGTCGTGAGGACCTTGACGTCGGAGCAGACGGCGAGTTCCTTCTCGATCAGGTCCGACTTGCCCTTGGCGAAGGGTATGGAGGCATCGGTGAACACCACCACGCCGGCACGGCCGTTGGACTGGCTGATGACCCAGTCCGCGCTGATCTTGGCGACGTCCTGGACCTTCGTGGTGACGTTGCTGAAGAGCTTCGGGTCGGTGCTGGGGCCGGGGGCGTCCACGGCGTGCCAGCCGATCAGCGGGATGCCGGCGGCGTTGGCCTGGGCGACCTGCTGCGCGGTCGACTTGGGGTCGAAGCCGGACAGCACTATGCCGTCGGGCTTGACGGCGACGGCCTGGCTGAGCGCGGCCTGGATTCCCGCCGGTGTGCCCTGGCCGTCGATGATCCGCATCTTCCAGCCGATGGCCTTCGCGGCCTCCTTGACCCCTTCGGCCGCGCCGGCGACTCCCGGGTTGGTCATGCTCTGGGCGACGTAGACGATGGTTTTTCCGGTGGCGGCCTTGGGGCCGGTGGTGGGGCCGTCCCAGGCGGCGTTGACGTCCTCGGCCGCCTTGACCGCGGCCTTGGCCTTGGCGAGGACGGCGGGGCAGCCTGCCTTGGAGTCGCTGACGGTGGCGGCGCTGCCGGCCTCCGAGCCTCGGGTGCATCCTGCGGCGAAGGCGGTGACGAGAGCGAGCGCGGCAACGGCTCTCAGCGGCGCCATGTGGGTGGGGTGGTACGACACGGACGGGCTCCTTGCTGACGTACGGGGAGGGTGGAGGCGCGAAGGGATGGGCGGGTCCCTTCGCCGGTGGTTCTCAGGCCTGGTCCGTGGACGGGGCCGGGGCCGGCGACGCGGGCGGCTCGGAGAGCGACTTGCGGGTCGCGGTGGCGCCGGCGCGCAGCCTGCGGCGGGCGGAGTAGCCGGCCAGGCCGACGGCGAGGAGGAGGGTGCCGCCGTTGAACAGCGACGTGGCCCAGAACTCGGCCCCGAGCTGCTGGATGCCGGCGAGGCCGATGGCGAGAATGGCGACGGCGACCACGGTGCCCGCGGCGTTGGCGCGGCCGGGCTTGATGGCGGTGGAGCCGAGCAGCGCGCCCACGAAGGCGGGCAGCAGATAGTCCATGCCGACGCTGGGGTTGCCGATCTGCTGCTGGGCGGCGAGCAGGACCCCGGCGAAACCGACCACGATCCCGGAGCCGGCGAAGGCGTAGATGCCGTAGCGGCGGGTGGGGATGCCGACCAGGTCGGCGGCCCGGGCGTTGGAGCCGATGACGTACAGGTAGCGGCCGAGCGGCAGCCGTTCAAGGAGCAGCCAGAGGACTACGGCGAGGCCGAGGACGTAGAAGGCGGGCACCGGAAGGCCGAGGAACTTCGAGTCGTACAGGTCCGTGAAGGCCGGGGGCAGGCCGCCGGGGCCGGGGACGATGCGGGCGCCGTCGGTGATCCAGCCGGTGCAGGCGTACAGCACGCTGCCCGTGCCGAGGGTGGCGATGAAGGAGTCGATCTTGGCGAACTCGACCAGCAGGCCGTTGAACACGCCGATGAGGCCGCTGCCGGCGATGACGACGAGGCAGGCCACCGGCCAGGGCCAGCCGTTGTTGACGATGAGCTGCATGGCCAGCACGTGGGAGAGGCCGAGGCCGTAGCCGACGGACAGGTCGAACTTGCCGGTGACGATGGGGATCATGGCGCCGAGCGCGAGCATCGCCGGGATCGACTGGTTGGACAGGATCGACGAGGCGTTGTCCAGGGTCGGGAAGGTGTCCGGCAGGGCGAAGGAGAAGACCAGGAACAGCAGGACGGCGAGGGTGAGCAGGCCGTAGGTGCCGATCAGGTGGCCGCGGACTCGGGCGCCGGCCCGGGGCGCTTGCTCGCCGCCGCCCGCTGCCCGGCGTTCTTTCGTGCCGCCGGTGTGCGGGGTCGGGCTCGTGGATCGCAGGGTGCGGCGGGAGGATTCGGTCTCGGTGGCCATCAGTGGTTGCCCGTTCCGATCAGCGCCGGCATGGCCGACGCGGCATGGGTGAGTTCGGTGACGGTGAGGGCTTCGCCGGACAGTTCCGCGGTCACGCCGCCCCGTACGAAGACCAGGGCGCGGTGGCAGACGTCGGCGACCTCCTCGAAGTCGGTGGAGATGAGCAGGACGGCGAGTCCCTGGGCGAGGGCGTCGTCCAGAAGCCGGTAGATCTCGGCCTTGGCGCCCACGTCGACGCCGGCGGTCGGCTCCTCGAGGATCACCACGCGGCGGCTCAGGCGCAGCCAGCGGCCGATCATGACCTTCTGCTGGTTGCCGCCGGACAGGGTGGCGATCGGTGCCTCGGGGTCGGCGGGACGCACTCCGAAGCGTTCGACCAGCAGGCCGGCCTCGAGGCGTTCGCGCCGGGGGCTGTTCCAGCGCCACGGTGAGCGGCCGTCGGCTCGGGGGTTGGTCAGGAAGTTCTCGCGCACGGTCAGTTCGAGGGCGCAGCCCTCCTCCTGCCGGTTGCTGGTGACGAAACCGACTCCGGCGTCGACGGCGGCGGCGACCGAGCGGGGGCGGTAGGGCAGGCCGTCGAGCAGGACCTCACCGCCGGTGAAGGGCCGGGCGCCGGCGAGGGCGCGGCCGAGGTCCATGTGCCCGGCACCGGTCAGGCCGACCATGCCGAGGACCTCACCGGCGCACAGTTCCAGGTCGACCGGTCCCGCGCCCTCGGTGGCGGCGCCCGTCAGGCGCAGCACGGTCGACGCCGTGGTGCCGGTGGTGCCGGTGGTGCGGGGTGCGGCGGGCCGGTGGCTCTCCGGCTCGCGGCCGACGATGTCGTGCACGATGCGCTCGGGGCCGTGGTCGGCGAGGAGGCCCTCGCTGATGAGGTGGCCGTCGCGCAGTACGGCGAAGCGGTCGGCGACCTGGTAGACCTCGTCGAGGCGGTGGCTGACGTACACGATGGCGTGGCCCCGGTCGCGCAGGGTGTGCAGGACGTCGAAGAGCCGGGCGCAGTCGGCGGCGGGAAGGCTGGCCGTGGGCTCGTCGAGGACGATGAGGCGGGCCTGCGTGGACAGGGCGCGGGCTATGGCCACGAGCGAGCGTTCGGCCCGGGTGAGGTCGGCGACCGCCGCGTCGGGGTCGAGGTGACCGGCGACGATGTCCAAGGCCTCGGTGCAGCGTCGGCGTACCTGCCGCCAGGAGACGAGGCCGCCGCGGCGGGGGTAGCCGGTGCCCAGGGCGACGTTCTCGGCCACCGTCATCCACTCCACCAGGCCCAGGTCCTGATGGATGAAGGACATCTCGGTGGAGGCGGCGTCGGTGCCGAGGGGGTGGCCGGCCACCGTCACCTGGCCTTCGTCGGCTCGGTAGACACCGGCAAGAATCTTGATAAGTGTGGATTTTCCGGCACCGTTGTGACCCAATAGGGCGAGGACGCTGCCTGCGTGGACGTCGAGGTCGACATCGGCGAGGGCGAGGGTGCCGCCGAACCGCTTGCGCAGTCCGCGAATCGTCACCAGCGGGCGGGAATCCGCGAGGCCGTCGGGCGGCGAAGGGCTGGGAGTCGTGTCATCGGGAGCGTCGTTCACGGACTTCTCCGGGGATCTGCCGGCCGAGGACCAATCCATCGGCTCGCCCAGAATCCTGAACTCATCCCAGCATGTTGGTCAATACTTCGGCGCACATTGATTGCCCCAAAGTTACGGCGGCCGTACGGAAGGGTTCCGTACGGCCGCCGTCGCGTCGCGTTGTCCGGCGGGACCCTCGCGGTCCCGCACCCCCTCACCCGCTGCCCGTGGGCGCCCCCTGCGGCAGCATCGGGTTCTCCAGCCCCGCCGCGATGTCGCGCAGGTCCTTCAGCAGCGCCTCGCGGAACTCGTCGTCGAGCCGCGCCTTGAGCACGGTGACACTGATGGCGAAGGGAGAGGAGTCGGTACGGAAGCCCGCGACCGGCACGGCGAGGCAGACGATGCCCGCCCCGGCCTCCTCGTCGTCGATCGCGTAACCCCGCTCCCGGCTCGCGGCCAGGTCGTCCAGCAGCGCGGGAACCGCGGTCAGGGACCGCTCGCTGAGCGCCGGCAGGGTCCGGCCGCGCAGCCGGTCCTCGGCCACCGCCGGATCCAGGGTCGACAGGATCGCCTTCCCGGTAGCCGTGCAGTTCGCCGGGAACCGGTCGCCGATGTTGGCGGTGAGCCGCAGCGGCTGGGTCCCGTCGTACCTGGCGAGGTACAGCACGTCCAGGCCGTCCAGGACGGCGACCCGGGCGGTCTCCCGGGAGATGTGCGAGCTGCGCCGGCACAGCTCGTAGAAGTCACGGAGCTGGTCCACCGTGGAGAGGTAGCGGCCACCGAGCTCCACCAGTTTGCGCCCCAGGCTGAAGCCGGTGCCGTTGCGTGTGATCATGCCCGCCGCCTCAAGGGAGGCACAGAGGTTGCCCGTCGAGGACTTCGGCAGACCCAGGGCGCGGGCGAGCTCGCTCACCGACAGCGGGCGGCCTTCCGCCTCACCGAGCGTGTCGAGGATCGCCACGGCGCGTGTCACCGCCGGGACAAGACTTCCCGGGTCGCTTGCGCTCACCGTCAACTCCACCCATCATTCTGTTCGTCGTTCAGCATGTTGTTATTGTCCCTCGTGTGTCCCCGAACGACAATGCCGTCGGCGCACGCTTTGCCGTCGAGTCTCACGGAAATCCCGGCCGGGTCCTACCGACATCCGGCCGAGTCCCACCGAGATCTCCGACCGTAGCGCGCCTTCCGGGCCGGCCGACGACACCCTCCGACCTTGGAGCGCTGAGCAGCACATGACCAGCAGCCCGTCCGATTCCCCGCCTCCCTCTTCCGCCCCCTCCCTCCCCCGCAACGGACCCAGCCTCTCGCGGGAGGAGTTCGACCTCCTCTTCGACACACTGCGCACCTGGGGTCGCTGGAGCCCCGCCGACCGCGGCGCGTGGAACCGGGTCACCCCGGCCCACGTCCAGCGCGCCACCGCCCTGGTCCGCACCGGTACGACCGTCCCGACGGCCCTGCCGTGGAACACGGTGCCCGGCCCGGACAACGGCAGGCCCGCCCTGCACTACATGAGCGACCTGGGCGACGTGGAGGCCCCCGAGCCGTCCTGCCACAAGGACTTCATCGCCGTCGACTACCACGGCAAGGGCGTCAGCCACCTCGACGCGCTCTCCCACATCGCCTATCGCGGTCAGCTCTACGACGGCCGCACCGCCCGCGAGGTCGTCGACGCCGCCGGCGCCCACTTCGGCGCGGTCTCCGCCCTCGGCCCTCTCGTCACCAAGGGCGTACTGCTCGACCTGCCCGCCGTCCTCGGCACCGACTGGCTCGAACCGGGCACCGCCGTGCACGCCGAAGACGTACTCGCCGCGGAGAAGGCGCTGGGGGTGACCGTCGGAGAAGGCGACGCGGTCCTGTTGCGCTCCGGCCACTTCCGCCGGCGCGCCGAACTCGGTGCCTGGAACCCCGACAACGCCAGCGCGGGCTTCCACGTCGACGCCGTACCCCTGCTGGCCGAGCGGGGAATCTCGCTGCTCGGCGGCGACGGCGACAGCGACGTGCGCCCCTCACCCGTGGCGGGTGTCCACTCTCCCGTGCACGCCCTCGCCATCACCGCCATGGGCGTACCCCTGCTCGACAACCTCGACCTGGAGGCGCTGTCGGCGGCCTGCGCGGCGGCGGGCCGCTACGAGTTCCTGCTCGTCGTCGCACCGCTCAACGTCCCCGGCGGCACGGGCTCGCCCGTCAACCCGGTCGCGGTGCTGTGATGGCCGGCATCCGACCGGCCGGCGGCCGGTTCACCGTAGGCGTCAGCCGCGACTTCCTCGACGCGGACGGGCGCAACGTCTGGGGCGACATCCGCCTCGGCGAACTGGACGCCGCCGGAGTCGACTGGCACTACCTCCCGCGCGACACCGACGAACTCCTCGCCCCGGACATCGACGGCCTGGACGCCGTCCTGTTCGCCGGCCCCGCCGTCACCGCCCGCACCTTCGCCGACGTCGCCAGACCCCCGCTCCTCCTCGCCCGGTTCGGAGTCGGCTACGACGCCGTCGACCTGGACGCCTGCACCCGCAACGGCGTCCTGGTGACCATCACCCCCGACGGCGCCCGGCGCCCCGTCGCCACGGCCGCCCTCACCCTCCTGCTGTCCGTCCTGCACAACGTCACCGCCAAGGACCGGCTGGTGCGCGAGGGACGCTGGGCCGAGAGGGAGCGGTGGATGGGGCTCGGACTCACCGGCCGCCGCATCGGCCTGCTCGGACTCGGCAACACGGCCCGTGACCTGGTCGGACTGCTGAGGCCGTTCGACGTCGAGGTCATCGCCTACGACCCGTACTGCCCGCCGGAGACCGCCGCGGAGCTCGGCGTGCGACTCGCCAACGCCGACACCGTGATGGCGCAGGCCGACGCGGTGGTCGTGATGTGCGTGCTGAGCGAGGAGACCTTCCACCTGGTCAACGCCCGGCGGCTGGCCCTCATGCAGCCCTCGGCGGTGCTGCTCAACGTCGCCCGCGGCCCGATCGTCGACGAGGCGGCGCTGGTCGAGGCGCTGCGGGCCGGCCGTATCCGCGGCGCCGGCCTGGACGTGTTCGAGACCGAGCCGCCCGCCCCGGACAACCCGCTGCTGAGCATGGACAACGTGGTCCTCAGCCCGCACAGTCTGGCGTGGACCGACGAGATGTCCGCCGGGAACGGCGGCAGCGCGGTACGGGCCATCCTGGATGTGTCGAGCGGCCGGCTGCCCCGGTTCGTCGTCAACCGTGACGTGTTCGGTCACGGATACCTGTCCGAGCGGCTGGGCGCGCTGGCGGCAGGACCGGGTGAGCCGGCGCCGGCAGGGGTCCGCCCGTGAGCTCCCCGTCTCCCCGGTCCGGGACGGTCGGCTTCCTCGGACTGGGCGCGATGGGGCTGCCGATGGCGCTCAACCTCACCGCGGCGGGCTTCGACGTGCTGGCCTGGAACCGCAGCGGGCCTGCCCGCGACACCGCCGTCGCCGCCGGCTGCCGTGCCGCCGACCGCCCCGCCCAGGTGGCCGGCGCCGCGCTGGTCGTCCTCACCATGCTCCCGGACCTTCCCCAGGTGCGGGCACTGCTGGACGGCCCGGACGGCCTGCTGGCGGGCGCCGCCTCCGCCGGCGGTGCCATGGACACCCTTGTGGTGATGGGCACCGTCTCGCCGGTTGCCGTCCGCGTCCTGGCCGAGGAGTTGCGCCCGCTCGGCATCGAGGTCGTCGACGCCCCCGTCAGCGGCGGCGTGACCGGCGCCCGCGAGGCCGCCCTGTCGATCATGGCGGGCGGCGCCGAGGAGGCCGTGGAGCGGGTCCGTCCGTACCTGACCGCCATGGGTTCCACGGTGCGCCGCCTGGGCGACACCGGAGCGGGTTCGCTCGCCAAGGCGTGCAACCAGCTCGTCGTCGCCGGAACACTGGTCGCCCTCGCCGAGGCCGTCCTGCTCGGCGAGCGGGGCGGACTCGAACCGGCGGCGCTGCTGGAGGTACTGGCCGGCGGCCTCGCCTCCTCCGAAGTGCTCACCCAGAAGCAACACCACCTCGCCGACAGCGACTTCACGCCCTCCGGGCCCGCCCGTTACCTCCACAAGGACCTCGGCTTCGTCCTGGACAGCGCCGCCGACGCGCACGTCACGCTCCCCCTGTCCACCACGGTCGCCGGCCTCTACGCGGCGATCGACCACGGCGGCCTCGGCGACCTGGACAACAGCGTCGTGCTCCGGCTGCTGCGCGAGGGCCGTGTCCCCTCCCCCGACTCACACTCCACCACCCCGAAGGACTGAAGCACATGCAGGTAGGAATCGTCGGCCTCGGACGTATGGGCGGCAACATGGCGGCCCGCTGGCGCGACCGCGGCCACGAGGTACTCGGCTACAGCCGCACCTCACCGGACCGTGACGCGGGCTCCCTCGACGAACTGGTGGGCAGGCTGGCCGCACCGCGTGTGGTGTGGCTGATGCTGCCCGCCGGCGACCCCACCCACCAGGCGATCCGGCAGCTGTCCGGACTCCTCTCCCCGGGTGACGTCATCGTCGAGGGCGGCAACTCCCGCTTCAGCGACGACACCGAGCACGCCGCGCTGCTCACCGAGCAGGGCATCGGATACATCGACTGCGGTGTCAGCGGCGGTGTCTGGGGCCGCGAGAACGGCTACGCCGTCATGTGCGGCGGTGCGGACGAGCACGTCCGGAGGGTGTGGCCGTTGCTGGAGTCGCTCGCCCCCGAACAGGACGGGATCTGTCACGCGGGCCCGGTGGGCGCGGGCCACTACGCCAAGATGGTCCACAACGGCATCGAGTACGGCATGATGCAGGCCCTCGCCGAGGGCTACGAACTGCTGGAGGCCAGCGAGTACGTGCCCGACGTACCGAAGGTCCTCGCCTCCTGGCGGCACGGCACCGTCGTCCGCTCCTGGCTGCTCGACCTCCTCGTCCGCGCCCTGGAACAGGACTCCGGGCTGGCCGGCCTCTCCGGCCGCGTCGACGACTCCGGCGAGGGCCGCTGGACGGTCGAGGAGGCGGTGCGCCTCGCGGTGTCCGCGCCGGCCATGACCGCCGCGCTGTTCGCCCGCTTCGCCTCCCGCGAGCCGGACGCCGCCCAGCTCAAGGCGCTGGCCGCGATGCGGCAGCAGTTCGGGGGGCATGCGGTGCACGCGGCGGCGGGCACGTCCGGCGGCAACGGCTGAGCACCCTCCGGCCGCACGGCCGGATCACGAACCCGTGGCCCGTCGGGCGCCTCGCCCGACGGGCCGCGGGCCCCATACGGGACCTGGGACGGCCGCGGCACGGGCGACGAGCCGACGGCCGGCGACCACACACGCCGCCGACGCGGTCCGCCTCGACGCAGAGCGAAGGACATGACTGACTAGATGCACGGCAACCAGGCGGACAGCGGACACGGTGCCGGTGACACACCTGACGGGGGCTCGTCGCTGAGCCGCCGGAGGTTCCTCGCGACCACGACGGTGGTGGTCACGGCGGGCGGCGCGTCGACGGTCGCCGCCACGGATCCGCCGAGCCGGTCCGTTCCGGGCCCGCACGGCCCCGCAGCCCCTGCCCACCGCACCCTCAGCCCCTCAGTCCCTCAGTCCCTCAGTCCCTCAGCCCCTCATGGGCATGATGCGGCAGTTCGTGGTCCTTCCCGAACAGGTCACGCGGCTCGGCGCGCCGATGGACATGCCGTCCTCCCCGGACGGTGACCTGGGAACCCACGGATGACCAGGCGGGACCGGGGTCCGGCACTGCTGGTGGCCGGGGCGTTCTTCATGGAGAACCTCGACGCCACGATCATCTCCACGGCGGCCCCTGACATGGCCGCGTCGCCGATGGCCTCCGGCTTGGTACCCAAGGACGCGGCAACGGCCGTGACGTTCCTGCTGTGCGGCCTGCTCGGCGCGCGCACGCCCCTGGCTCTGGTGGTCGCCGTGCTGTTCGTCAGCGGGGTGTGCCGGTCCGTCTCGCTCAGCGCGTACGCCACGATCGCCTTCGCGGACATCGAGCCGGAGCGGACCGCGGACGCCAACGCCCTGGCGAGCACCGTGCAGCAGCTGGCCACCGGCCTGGGCATCGCCCTGGCCGCGCTGGGACTGCGCGCGTCCGGTCCCCTCGCCGCGCTGCTCGGCCTGGACGGCCCTACGGCGGCCTACGCGGTGGCTTTCGGGCTCCTCGCCGTGCTGCCGCTGGCCTGCGTCGCCGAGGCGTTGCGGCTGCCACGGGACGCGGGGGCGGTGGTCACCGGCCCGGCCTCCGAGCTCGTGGAGCGCCCTGCTGCCCGGTCGGCCGGGTGACGGACCGGAGGTGTCGGTTCTGCGGCGGCCCTGCGTGGACCACGGCGAACATGACTCTCGCGTCGTCCCCCCGCAGGCATGCCCAAGGGGCTGCCAGCCCCCGAGCCCGGCCGGTCAGCCGACGGAGCCCAAGCGCCCGGAACCGCACCCGCGGGGCCGGCGTTCGCCGTTCCTCCCCCATGGGAGGCATGTCGTGTCCGGTCCACGGCGAACGTGACCCGCGGGCCGACCCGCAGGCGCGGCCGAGGCACGGCACGTTCCCCGGTCCGGCCCGGCCGCTCGGCCGACCGCGTCACCAGGCCCCCTGAACCGTGACCGCCCAACCGGCGGCCGTCGTCCCTTCCGGGCAGCGTGCCGCGTCCGGGCCTCGGCGACTGCGAACGTCCGCTGGAGAACGAGGCGGCACCGGTGCGACGCCCCCGAGGGTCGGGCGGCGGCGCTACGCGGAGAGCTCCCGCAGCGCCGAGTAGAGCCGCTCGGCCCGGGGCCGGGCGTCCGCCATCCGCCGGGCGGCCACGGGGTCCGGGGGGACGGTGCGATGCGGCCGGGACCAGACGTCGGCGGGCAGGGCGGAGAGGCCGGGCACGGTGCCGAGCGCACGCCAGCCGAGGAGCGCGGCGCCGAATCCGGAGCCGGCGGTGTCGTCCGTGATGCCCACCGGCATGTCGAGTGCCGCGGCGACGATCTCCGCCCACAGCGAGGACCGCAGCGCTCCGCCTGTCGCCCGCACGGAGCCGACCGGCGCCCCGGTGGCGACGACCGAGTCCCTGACCAGGGCCAGTTGCTGCCCGACGCCCTCGATCATGGCCCGGGTCATATGGGCTCGGCCGTGTCCGCGCCGCAGCCCGACCAGGGCGCCCCGGGCGTCGGGGTCCCACCAGGGGGCGCGTTCGCCGAGGAGATGCGGCAGCGCGGTGAGGCCCTCGGAACCGGGTTCGACCTCCGCCGCCTCCTTCAGGAGGTCGGCGACGTCGACGCCGCCGAAGGACTCGGCGGCCCACTGGGCGACGACCCCGGCGTTGCTGACCGCCCCGCCGAGCACCCAGAGCCCGTCGGCGAGGTGGTAACAGAACACGCGGCATCTGTCGTCCACGTCCGGCCGGTCGCGTACCACGCGGAGGGCGCCGCTGGTGCCCAGCGACAGCGCTGCCGTACCGGGGGTGATGGCACCGACGGCGAGGTTGGCCAGTGGCCCGTCTCCGGCGCCCGCGACCACCGGCAGCCCCGCGGGCAGGCCCAGCGCGGCGGCCGGCCCGGGCAGCAGCGGGAAGGCGGCCGTCGGCGGTACGAGGTCGGGCAGCCGTTCCCGGGACACCCCTGCGGCCTCCAGTGCGGACCCGTGCCAGTCGGTGGTTCGGAGGTTCATCAGCCCGGTGGCGGACGCACAGGAATGGTCGGTGACCAGGCGGCCGGTGAACCGGGACAGCACGTAGTCCTTCATCCCGCACCACACGGCCGCACGTCCGCACAGATCGGGTTCGTGGGCGGCGAACCAGGCGAGTTTGGTCAGCGGCGCCATGGGGTGCACCGGGGTGCCGGTCGCCCGGTGGAGTGCGTCCCCGCCCTCGGCCCGCAGCCGGCGGGCCGTCGCGGCCGCACGGGTGTCGGCCCAGCTCAGGGCGGGAGTCAGCGGTTCACCGCGGGAGTCGAGGGCGAGCAGGGTGTGCAGGGCCGCGCTGAAGGACAGGCCCCGGACGGTCAGCCCGAGGTGCGCGCAGTGTGCGGCGCTCTCCCGCACGGCGTCGGCCACTGCGGCCAGCACGGTGGCGGGGTCGTGCACGGCTTCGCCGTGCCGCCCGGTGCGCAGGGGGGCGGGGCGTTCGACGGTCGACACCGGGCGGTACGCGGCGTCCACCGCGACCACCTTGGTGGCCGTGGTGCCCAGGTCGATGCCGAGCATCGCCTCGCCGGCGTCGTTCATCGTGGTCTCCGTTTCGGGTTGGCTCCGGGCACGCCCGTGGGGTGGCTCGGCAGGGGGATTCGCTTGGGTGCCCGCCCGGCACCCCCGGCCGGGGAACACGGGGGCGCGGGGCGGGCGGCTGAGGGGGCGGACGGCCGCGGGACCGGCCTTGAGGTGCCGGCCTTGGGATGTCGACCTTGGGATGTCGGCCTTGGGATGTCGGCCTTGGGATGCCCGTCCCGCGCCTGGCAGCAGGGAGGAAGCGGGGCACGGGACGGGCGGCTCGGGTCCGCGGAGTCAGCGGGCGTCGGCGGGGTCGGTGAGGTCCCGGCCGCGGGTCTCCGGTGTGGCGAAGGTCGTCAGGAAGGTGATGAGGGACGGCACGATCACGTAGCCGGCGAGGGGCCACCAGGAGTCGTTGAAGGCGAGCAGCAGCGTCGCGCCGAGCAGCGGGGCCACGCCACCGGCGACGATGGCGCGGGGGTGTCGTCGCCCGCTGCGAGCCGGGAGGATCTCGTCGTGGGCACCGTCATGGATGCCGCCCTTCCGTCTTACGGACGTGTCATACGCCGTTCATCTGGGGACGACGGGGACCGTAACAGCATGCGGCACTGAAACCAATATGCTGTTCAGAAATCAGACCCTTCTCCGCCCTCACATCACCTCTCTTGCCCAGCCGCCATCCAATGGTCCAGTATGTTGTCCTCAGTACAGCATTTGGTTCAGGAGGTCAGGTGTCAGGACAGCTGGAGGTAGGCGTCGCGGGACTGGGAGTCATGGGCTCCGCGATCGCCCGGCGACTCCTCAGGCGCGCACGCGCGGTGCGCGTCTACGACGTCCGGCCGGAGGCCGCCGCCGAACTCGGGCGGGTCGGAGCCACGGCGGTCGAGTCGCCCGCTTCTCTCGCCGCGTCGGGAGTGGTGGTGCTCTCCCTCAACACCGCCGACATCGTGGAGCAGGTGGTCTTCGGCCCGGACGGAGTGCTGAGCACGGCCCCGGACGGCGTGCTGGTCGTCGACATGTCGAGCATCGACCCCGGCCGCACCCACGAGTTCGCCGAGCGCGCGGCCAAACTGGGCGCCGGCTGGGTCGACGCCCCGCTGTCGGGCGGTGCCCCGGGCGCCGAGCAGGGTGAGCTGACGCTGATGCTCGGCGGCGAGGAGGAACACGTGGAACGCGCCCTGCCCGTTCTCGGCGCCCTGGCCTCCCGGCTGACGCACCTCGGCCCCGCCGGCTCCGGCCAACTGGTCAAGTCCGTGAACCAGGTACTGGTCGGCTGCGGGTTCGCCGCCCTCGCCGAGGCGGCCGCCCTGGTACGGGCGGCGGGCCTGCCGCCCCGGCAGGTGCTCACCGCGCTCAGCGGAGGCAGGGCCGACTCGGCGCTGCTCCAGGAGTTCTTCGTGAAGTTCGCGGACGCCGACCTCTCCCCCACCGGGCGCGTCAGCAACATGGTCAAGGACCTCGAGGCCGCCCGCGCCTACGCACGCTCGGCTGGTGTGCCGCTGCCGGTCACGACGGCCGTCTCCGAGCTGCACCGCTGGCTCACCGCGGCCGGACACGGCGACGCCGACAACGCCGCACTGATGCACTACTACGCTCCCCTGGAGGTAAGGCCGTGAAGGCTCCCGCCCTGTTCGACCTCACGGGCCGCCGAGCCCTCGTGACCGGCTCCAGCAAGGGCATCGGGGCCGCCCTGGCCGCCGGCCTCGCCGAGGCGGGCGCCGAACTCGTCCTCAACGGCCGCGACGCCGACGCCCTGGAGCACGCCCGGCAGGAGCTCGGCGAACGCACCGGTGCGACGGTGCACACGGCGGCCTTCGACGTCACCGACGAGAGCGCGGTACGACACGCGGTCCGGGAGATCGAGGACGGCATAGGCCCCCTGGACATCCTCGTCAACAACACCGGGGTGCAGCACCGCGAACCGATGTTGGAGGTCTCGGCCCAGACGTTCGAGCACGTCCTGCACACCAACCTCACCAGCGCCTTCCTCGTCGGCCGGACGGTCGCCGCCGGGATGGTGCAGCGCGGTCACGGAAAGATCGTCAACATCTGTTCCGTCCAGACCTGGCTGGCCCGGCCCGGCATCGCCGCCTACGCCGCTTCCAAGGGCGGCCTGGCCATGCTGACGCGCAGCATGTGCGCGGAGTGGGCCGGATCGGGCCTCACCGTCAACGCTCTCGCCCCCGGTTACGTGGTCACGGAGCTGACCCGCCCGCTGGTGGACGACCCCGCGTTCGACTCGTGGATCCGGGGACGGACCCCGGCCGGCCGCTGGGCCTCCGTCGAGGACCTGGTCGGCACGCTGGTGTGGCTGGCGGCACCGGCGTCGGACTTCGTCAACGGCCAGGTGATCGCCGTCGACGGCGGCCTGACCGCCGTCGTCTGACACCCGACCCCTCACGCAACCAACCGAAGCAGCCGAAGCGTTCGGCAGAGAGCGGGACGAGGACATGAACTCAGCGACGATGCGGGCCGTGGTGGCCCACGGCGCCGGCGACCTGCGTCTGGAGGAGCGGCCGGTGCCGACGCCGGGCCCGGGCGAGGTCGCCGTCGACATCCGGTACGGGGGCATCTGCGGATCCGACCTGCACTACTGGCGCCACGGCGCGGTCGGGGAGTTCCGGCTGCGCGAACCGCTGGTCCTGGGCCACGAGGTCGTGGGCCGGGTCCGCGAGGCAGGCCCCGGCACCCAGGCACCACCGCCGGGGACACCGGTCGCCGTGCACCCGCTGGCGTCCTGCGGCCGGTGCCGGCAGTGCCTCGCCGGGCGGCGCAACACCTGTCTCGACACCGGTTACCTGGGCAGCGCAGCCCGCGACCCCCACGTACAGGGCGGCTTCGCGGACGTCCTCGTGGTGCCGGCCGAGCGGGTGCTGCCGCTGCCCGAAGGCCTGGACCCGCGGCTGGCCGCGGTGGCCGAGCCGGCCGCGGTCGCCTGGCACGCCGTGCGCCAAGCCGGCGACGTACGCGGCAAGCACGTCCTGGTCACCGGCGCGGGCCCCATCGGCTGCCTGGTCGTCGCGGCACTGCGGGCGGCCGGCGCCGCCGACATCACCGTGACCGACGTGCACGAGGCGCCCCTGGCCGTCGCCAAGCAGGTGGGTGCCACGTCGACCGTTCGGGTGGGCTCCGACCCCGACGGGCTCGACCAACTCGCCGCGGACATCGCCATCGAGTCCTCGGGCAACCCGGCCGGACTGCGCACCTGCGTGTACGGGGTCGACCGGGGCGGCCTCGTGGTGGGGCTCGGCCTGCTGCCTCCGGGCGACACCCCCGTGGCGGCCAACGCCCTGATCACCCGCGAGCTGCGGCTCGTCGGCTCGTTCCGCTTCGACGACGAACTCACCGAGGTTCTCCGGGCCTTGGCCGACGGCCGCCTCCCGGTCGAGCCGGTGGTCACGTCCGTACTCCCGGTGGCCGACGCCCTCGAGGGGTTCGGCCTCGCGGCCGACCCCGCCCGCTCCTGCAAGGTCCTGCTCGACTTCGGCGCGGTCTGACACGACGCCCGGTCACTGGCCCCGCCACCTGACACCCCCCTTCCGAACGGAGCTGAGCATGTCCGCCACCCCCGCCCGCCGTCTCCGCGTGGCCGTCAGCCGCACCGGCCTGCCAGGCGCGGGCGTCGAGCGCCTCGCCGAGCGTTTCCAGGTCGCCGACTGGACGCCGGCTCGCCCTCCCGCACCCGACGAACTGGCCCGGCTGGTCGACGGCTGCGACGGTCTGCTCGTCCTCGGCAGCGACCCCGTCGACGCCGCGTTGCTCGACGCGGCCGGGCCGGGCCTGCGGGTGGTGGCCCTCGCGTCGATGGGGTACGACGGCGTCGACGTGGCGGCCGCCGCCCGGCGCGGTGTCGTCGTCACACACACCCCCGATGTGCTCGCCGACACCACCGCCGACGTGGCGATGGCGCTGATCCTGATGGCCCGGCGCCGCCTGCCCGCCAGCATGGACGCCCTGCGCCACGGGGAGTGGGGCGCCTTCCGCATGGACGCCTTCCTCGGCCTCGACGTGCACGGGGCCACGCTCGGTCTCATCGGCTACGGCCGGATCGCCCGGGCCGTGGCTCGCAGGGCCGCCGGATTCGGCATGCGAATCCAGCACCACCACCCACGGCGCAGGCAGGACGACGAGCTCTCCCGCTGGGTGCCGTTCGACGAACTGCTGCGCACCAGCGACGTGGTGTCCGTGCACACTCCGCTGACAGCGGAGACGGAAGGGCTGATCGGGGCTGCCGAACTGGCCCTGATGAGTCCGACCGCCACCCTCGTCAACACCGGACGGGGCGGAGTCGTCGACGAGAAGGCCCTGCTGGTGGCGTTGCGCCGCGGGGAGCTGCACTCGGCGGGGCTCGACGTGATGACCGGCGAGCCTCGTACGGACCCGTCCGATCCGCTGCTCGCCGAACCCCGCCTGGTGGTGCTGCCCCACGTGGGCTCGGCGACCGAGGCGACCCGCTCGGCCATGGTGGACCTCGCCGCCCGCAATGTCGAGGCGGTCCTGGACGGGCGCCCCGCCCTGACCCCGGTCCCCGGCACCCCGGGGCTGCCCGGGCAGGCGTACGAAGGCCGGACGACAGCGCCCTGACGGAACGGTGGCGTGTCGGGTCAGCCGGCGTACTGAGTCGCGCCCTGATGGTGTTCGAGGAGGAACGGGCTGTCGAGACGCGCGTCGTCGGCCCGGTCCCGTACGTCGGTCAGGAGCCACCCCAGCAGCTCCGGACCGGCGTGGTACTCACCGTAGAAGCCCATGCGAAGGTCGGTGACCTCGCACTCGAACAGCACGTCGTCGATGAGGTCCGCCAGGTGCGCGTCGGCAGCCGGGTGGGAGGTGGCGGTCCAGACGTCCAGCCACGGGCGCAGACCGTTGGTGGCGACGGTGAGGAGACTGAGGACTTCCCTCGCGGTGACGGGGCTGGGGTATGTGTGCAGCGTGGCCTCCCACCAGGCGGCCCAGACGTCACGCAGAGCCCCGGTCAAGGACGCGTCCCAGGTGGTCCAGCCTGCCTGGAGCAGGCGGGAGGCGATGAGTTCCTCGTCGACGTGGAACCGGCCCGTGACGACCGGTCGGACGATGCGCGGAACAAGACGGCGATAAAGACGCGAGAAGTCGTCCCAGTGGTCGGGCACCTCAGCGGCTGCGGCGGACACCAGGTCGTCGGGGATCCGGTGCAGTGGCCCGGAGAGGTCGACGAGGTCCTGCTCGGCGTAGCAGTACGTGCACCCCGCGACGGGAAAGGGCTCTTCGGAGGCGAAGGCCTGGTCCAGGGCGTCGAGCGCGGTCATCAGTTGGCGTTGCACGCGGGACATGGCGACCTGCCGGGGGACTCCGTCCGGACAACCGGCGAAGATCGCAGAATATCAGTGGTACGCCTGCCCTGCTCTGCCCATCGATCCGAACCGACACGGGATCCGAACACGGATGCGATGATCCCCTCGTGGTGACAGATGCCGAGTGGACTCGGATCCGGAGGAGCCTGCGCTTCGGGCAGGTCTTCGAGGGCACGGTGGTGTGGGTGCCCCGTCCCGGAGCGATCGGCATCTTCGTGGACATCGGCCTGGGCGTCGGCGGTTTCGTCGACGTTCTGCTGTTGCCGGAAGACAGTGCGGACTGGCCGGCGCAAGGCACGGTGGCCGGCTTCGAGATCTGGTGGGCCGACGACCGCAGGCAGATCCGGCTGAAACCGTGCGACCCCCGCTATCTGCGCGGCGACTTCACCGGCTACATCGAACGCTTCCGTCCCGGCTGGCCGTCCGACATCGGCGAACCCGTCCCCGACCCGCGGCCCGCGACCCCTGCCGGGTCGGGGTCCGCCGCCGACTCGGGCGGGCCGTCGGCCGACGGGGGCTGACCGGGCCGAGGCAGGATGGCGGCGCGTTGACCCGGAAGGCGTTGCCGCGCAGGGTCCGGTGAGATGGCCGTGGTCATGGACGAGGTTCAAGGTGCCACGCCTTTCCTCGCGTCGGCGTTCGGCATCGCGGCGGTCGCCGTCACCGGCGGCGGAGTAACCTCACTGCCCCGGCAGCTTGAAGTGGGCGTACGGCGGATACGGCTTGAAGCAGACCATCACCTCCAAAGGGTGTCCGCCGCCCGGCTGTTGGACCAGCTCCGGGAGCGCCGTCATCAGCGCCGAGTAACCCTTGGCGACGTCCTTCTGCCGCGGGCCCCAGCCTGCGGCCTCGGCGAGGTCCGTGGCGGTCTCGACGAAGATGTCCCTGCTGCCGAACAGGAAGAACGTGCGGGCGTGGGTGGCGTGCCGCAGCTCGTCCCGGAAGTCGGCGTGGTGCAGGCGTCTTCGGCAGGAGGCGGCGTCCCGGGCGGTGCGTGCCTCGTCGGTGCCGACTGTCAGCGGCGTGCCGTTGCCCAACTTGCGCCGCAGTTCAGGCCACTTGCTGGGGCGCAGGCCGAGCGTGTGGTGTACCAGGACGAGGTCGACCAGCTCACCGACACCCTCGTCGGGCGGAGGGCCTTCACGCAGGGGTATGTGGACGATGGTGTGCCGGGAGTAGGCGGCGAAGGAGAACAGGCCCGCGAGCCGGTTCAGCCCGTCGTGGTCACCGAGCAGCAGGCCGATGGGCTCGGGGGCGCGTAGTGAGGTGTGGCGGAGGGGCTGCCGGGGTTGGACGACTCGGTGCTCGTGCGGTCCGGTCCGCGGTCTGAACTGGCGCAGCCTCAGCCGCATATGGAGTACCTCATGCCGTCAGGATCCCGGACGGCCGGTCTCCTCGGCAACGGAGATTCGTTGCCCGGCGGCAGGGGCCCGCCGCCCCCACCGAACTGCGGCTGCGGCTCCTCCTGGGAACGCGTCGGCGATCGCGTGGCCTGCCGGTACGGCGCCGGCGTGCCAACCCTCGCCGACAGCCGCCATGTGTACGTCAGCGCTCCCGGCGACGCGGTGCGGGCCACCGACCACGACGGGCAGGTGTGAAGAAGGTGGAGGGGCTCGACGGGGCGCGGGGCATGGCCGAGTCGGCCGACGAGTCCACCCTGTACGTGGCGCTCCCGGACGCTGACGCGATCTCCGTCATCGACACCGCGACCCTGACCGAGACACGCCGTGTCTCGACCGGGGCCGACACCGAACCGGAGAGCCTCGCCCTCGTCGGCGGCCGGCCGTTCTTCGGCTACCAGGCCACCGTCTTCGACGCCGGCATCGGGTCGGTCGCCGCCGCCGAGGCGACCCCGACCGTCGGCCTCGACGACAACCCCGTCTGGTACGGCAGGCCGCGACTCGCCTCGTCGCCGGGCGCGCCCGGTCGGCTCGCCGGCCCCTGCTGCGCCCTACGGCCCTCGCTCAGGGCGCCTCAGGCTTCGACGCCCGCTCCCGCCCAGGGGCTCGGCCCGGTGCCGTCGCGCCATGCGTCCAGATCCCGGCCGTCCACGCAGACTATGCCGCACTGCTGCGCGTATTCGAGGGCGGGAGCGGTGAAGTCGCTCGTCGTGACGAGCACCGCGACATCGGCCTCGTGGACGGTGAAGCACGTACCCCCGAAGCGTTGCATGTCCTGGGAGCCCACCTTGTTGTCGTCCCCGTACCGCTTGCACTGGATGACCATCCGCCGACCGTCGGCGGTGAGCGCTATGACGTCTGCGCCCAAGTCGCACGCGCCTCCCACGACTTCCACCTCACGGCAGTCGTCGCGCGCGCACAGGTCCGCTATGGCCTGCTCGAAGTCGTCGGGGTCGAGCGCCGAATAGTCGACAAGGGTATCGAGGACGAGGGTCGGCTCATGGCCGGGCATGAGTGGTTCGGTCGCGGCCTCTGTCATGTCCGGCAGAAGGGTCTCCTCCGCCAGGAGGGTCTCCTCCGCGCCTCCCCGGCCTGCCGGTACGGCGCCGACGTGCCACTCCCCTCGCGGGCCGGTGCCTCCGGCGGGAGCCGGTACCTCGTCCACCATGGTGTCGAGGTCGTCCGAGGCCCGCTCAGCCGCTTCCTCCAGCGCCACGGCGACCCGGCGCGCGTACCTCGCGGCGGAGAAGCGGCGCCACCTGGATCGGCACAGCAGTGCCGCCGCGACGCCCACCACGACCAGCGCGCCGGCCCACAAAGGCCGACGCTCGGCCATGCTCGCCGCGGTGCGGACCAGGAACGCCGACACGCACAGGACGATCGCGAGCAGGACGAAGAACAGGGCGGTCGCCCGCAGATCGAAGCGCCGCTCACGGTTCATGCGTCGAGCCGGACGCGTGGCGAGGGGCATGTCACTCCCTTCCAGAAGACGACTACGAAGATCACTTGTCTCCGCATGCCCAAGATCAACGCCCTTAAGGGAAGGAGGTCCACCCGCGTCCACGGTTCGTTCGCGGTTCCCCGGGAACTGGGAGGTAGGCGAAAGGGGGCACCAGTGGGATCCGACGACGAGGACGCGGCGCAGGCGCACGTGACCGGCGAGGGCGAGGAGGCGGCGGAGCTGCTCGACGGGCTGCACGTGGACGAGCAGCGCCCGGAGCGGCCGGTGCTTCTCAACGCCGACGGCACTCCACTCGAGACGTGGCGGGAGAACTACCCGTACGACCGCAAACTGCGCAGGGGCGAGTACGAGCAGACCAAGCGGTTTTTGCAGATCGAGCTGCTGAAGCTGCAGCGCTGGGTGCGGGAGAGCGGGCAGCGGATCATCGTCCTGTGCGAAGGACGGGACGCGGCCGGCAAAGGCGGCACCATCCAGCGGTTCACCGAACGTCTCAACCCCCGAGGTGCCCGGGTGGTGGCCCTGGAGAAGCCGACCGAGCGGGAGGCCGGGCAGTGGTACTTCCAGCGTTACGTGGCCCATCTGCCGGGGCGTGGAGAGATCGTCTTCTTCGACCGCTCCTGGTACAACCGAGCGGGTGTCGAGCGTGTCATGAGCTTCTGCACGGAGACCGAGTACCGGCACTTCCTCGAACAGGCCCCGTTGTTCGAGCAGCTGCTGACCAACGACGGCATCCTGCTGGTCAAGTTCTGGTTCTCCGTCTCCCGGACGGAACAGCGCACCCGCTTCGCGATCCGCCAGGTCGACCCCGTACGCCGCTGGAAGCTCTCGCCGACGGACGTCGCCTCGCTGGACCTCTGGGACGACTACACCGCCGCCAAGGTCGACATGTTCCGTGCGACGGACACCGAGCACGCGCCCTGGACCGTGGTGAAGAACAACGACAAACGACGAGGCCGGCTGGAGGCCATGCGCAGCCTGCTCGACCGCTGTGACTACCCGTCCAAGGACCACTCGGTCGTCGGCAAACCGGACCCGCTCATCGTGGGCGCCGCCGACACGCTGCTGGAACCCGGCGAAGAGCAGACCGACCTGTCTCCCACGCCGCTGGCCGGACACCACCACGGCCCCGGCCTGCACCCCGGACACCAGGACTGACCCGGCCGCTGTCCGCGACGGCCCGGCCCGGGAGGAACCGGCGTGCGTGGGGCGCCCGGGGGGCGCGGCAGCCGGATACAGTACCGCTGACCCACAACACGAGCACGACGTCGGAGGTCGGCCGGACCACCGGTCTCCTCGTCGTGCGGCTGGCCGGACGGCCCGCCTACGTGAGCACGTACGCCGTCAGCGCTCCGCCGTGCGACAGCGGGACCCCGCGGGTGAACGCCGCCCGCCGGCCCCGTGTCCCGCGTGCACGGCGTCGACGGCAAGGAACTGTCGAGAAGCGGGGGACGATGAGCGGTGTACTGATCCATCTGCCACAGGAGCCGGCGCTGACGGTGCGGCTCGGCGCGGGCGAGGTGGCCCGCTTCGGCCGTGGCTCGGACACCATGCCGGTGGAGCTGCGGCTCGACGACCCGGCGGTGTCCCGGCTGGCCGGGGAGATACGGGTGAGTGACGACCACTGGCTGCTCAGTAACCACAGCACCACACAGAGCTACCTGGTGGAGAACCCCGAGGGTGCCGGAGAGTACCTGCGAGTCCCGCCGCGACGCGTCGGGGCGCCGATCCCCTTCGAGTTCGCGCGGGTCGTGCTGCCCACCAGGGGATCCGGGGTGAGCTTCCAGGTCTTCGCCCCCGACCACGTCTACCTCGATCCGGGCGGGCCGGACGGCCTGCCCCGGGGCACCCAGACCCTGACCGCTTACTCGCTGGACGAGACCGCCACCTACTTCCTGGTGCTGGTCGCCCTGTGCGAGCCTCGGCTGCGCGACGAGTCGGCCCTCGCGGTGCCGACCACGCCCGAGGTCGTCGAACGTCTCCGCTCGCACCCTCAGTGCGCCCAGCTCACGGCCCGCGCGGTGAGCGCCCACATCGACTATCTCGCCGAGGAGAAACTCCGCATCAACCCGCCGGCCGACCGGGAACCGGGCCGCGGTGCCCGTCGCAACGGCAAGCGCGAGGCCCTCGTCGGCATCGCGCTGCGCTTCGGCCTGGTCGGTGAGGGACATCTCCGCCTCCTGCCGACACGTACGACGGCTGCCGCCGGCGCGGTCCGGACGGGGACGGGGCGCCGGTGAGCGGGGCGGCGGAGCCGTTGAGCGGGGCCACGGAGCGGATCCCGCGTGGCTACCGGGTCGGAGCCTGGGAGGTCGGCGAGCCGATCGCGGACGGCGGCTGGGGATGGGTGTACGAAGGCCGGAGCGCGGGCGGAACGGACGGCGACGCCGTCGTGGCGCTGAAGTTCCTGCCCACGGCCGGACTCGCGCCCCGGCAGGCCCGCGGTCTGGTGGAGAGTGCCCGGCGGGAGAGCGAGTTCGGGCGCCGGACACGGCATCCCCGGCTGATCCGGCTGCTCGACTCCGTCGTACTGGACGAACCCGACCGGCCCGAGCTCGACGGGGCGGTCGTGCTGGTGATGGAGCGCGCCGAGCGCAGTCTGCGGCAACTCCTGGAGACGGAAGGGTTGTTGGAGGACGGGGAGGGGGTGCGGATCCTGACGGAGATCTGCGAGGGGCTGGCGTATCTGCACGGCCAGGGCTGGGTGCACGGCGACCTCAAGCCCGACAACGTCCTGTTGATGGCGGACGGTTCGATCCGCCTGTCGGACTTCGGTCTCTCCGCGGAACTCGACGGCACCCACGGCACGCACGCGTGGATCCCGCCCCTGGGCACCCCCGACTACCTGCCGCCGGAACGCTGGAGGGCCCCGTTGGGCGAGCGCGGCGTACAGGTGCGCCCCAGCGCCGACGTCTGGGCCCTGGGCATCATGATCCACCAGGTGTTCACCGGTGGCGCCTCGCCCTTCCCCGGCGCCACCGCGGCCGGTCGGGGAGCCGCCGTACAGGAGTTCGCGGCCGGGCGGGCGCCGTTGCGCCTGGACTCCGCCGTGCCGCCCTTCTGGCGAGGTCTGGCCACCGACTGTCTGGCGCCGACCCATGACGCCCGTGCCGCGCACACCGCGCAGGACCTGCTGGCCCGCATCGGGGCGGCGGCCGGAGGCGACGGCGACGCGACGACCGGCGAGGGCACAGCGCCTGCCGCCGGTGCCCGGCGCCGTGGGCGGCGGCTCGTGGTCGGAGCCGCGGCGGCCACCGCACTGGGCGCGGCGACGGGTGCCGCGTGGTGGTACGCCGTCGGCGGCGACGACGCCGGCAGGGGTAAGGGTGACACCGCGGTCCACGCGGAGAACATCTCCGGCACCAGCGCGCCGCCCGCCGCGCACGTCACGGTCTTCAACGTGGAGAAGCTCTGCCGGGACCAGAAGGCCGAGCGCGACCAGCAGTGCAGTCTCGGCCTGGCGATCGATCCGCTGGCCGCGTACACCGTCGACAACGTCGTACCGACCCGGGTGTGGCACGGAGACGTCCTTCCCGCGGAGTGCCGGATGAGTCAGGGGCTGCCGGTGACCGACGAGGTGGGCACCCGCTCCACCGAGTGGTACCGGGTCCGGCTGCCGGGCGACGCCACGCCCTCCAAGGCGTGGCTGCCGGCCGTCCGCACGAAGGACCGTCCGACCGTGTCGGAGTGCGCGTGAGGCGTCCCGCCCGGTGCGGGTGCGGGTGAGCGTCTTGATCCGGCCGGTGGTCGCTCCGCCGGCCGGATCAGTCACACGCGGGTTCGCACCGCCGACGGGTCAGTCACATGTGCGGATGTCCCGGCCGTCGTTGTCCTTCGCCTCGTCGTTGCCCCACTTCTGGAGGTAGTAGGCGGAGACGTACGCCCGCCCCTGGCCGCCCGGGTTCACCTCGTCGAGGTCGGTGAGCAGCCACCAGTGGTTGTACGAGGTTCCGCTGCGCACCTCGTCGCCCCACTTCTTGCACAGCACGTAGTTGGTGCCCTTGCGCAGCGTGCCCTGGGGTGCGCACCGGGGTGTGCTGTCGCCCACGCAGTCGACGTCCGCGTAGCCGGTGGCGTCGGCGTAGGTGTCCACCCAGAACCGGGCCGGGTCGCCGCCACCGCCGTCGCAGGCGTTGGTGCTGATGACCTGGGGGAACGGGCCGTTGGGGCTGAGCCGGTACTCGGTGCCCTGGATCACCGGGTGAACCATCTCGTCGGTCTCGCCGTCGTTGTCGCCGTTGGTGTCGTAGAGCTGCTCGTAGTGCAGATGCGCCGAGTCCGTGCCGGTCAGCCCGAGTCGCCCGAGGGGTGCGCCGGAGGCGACGTGCTGGCCCAGACGCACGTCGATGCGGTCCATGTGGAGATAGACCGTGAACCAGCCGTTGCCGTGGTTGATCTCGAGCCCGCCCGGCTCGAAGCGTTCGGTGACCGTGCCGGCGGCCGAGGCACCGACGACGGCCCCCAGGGTGGGGCCGTCGACACGGTACATGTCCAGCTTCTTGTCGTCGGGCGCGTGGCCCCGATACGTCTGCAGTTGCCAGGTCTGGCCGCACGCGAACGGCAGTTTGAAGTCCGGGCGGGCCGCGGGCGCGGCCGACGCGGCCGGTGTGCTCGCGCACAGTCCGGCCGTCATCAGCACAGCCGTCAGCACCGCCGCCCAGCCCGGTCCTACTCGTTGCCACAATTTCACGGGCCTCGCCCTCCTCCTCTTCAGTGTTCTGCGGTGAGCGTGCCGCACCGAGGGGGAGAAGGGACTCCGGCACGTTACGGGGTGGCCCCGCGTGCGTCGGGGATCAGGTGCCGCACTGCCGTGTCACTCCCCCGGTCGCGTCCCCCTTGAGGTAGATCCCGCTGACGTAGCCCACTCCGCCCGAACGCAGCGGCAGTTCGATCCACTTGTCGCTCGTGTAGCCCTCGGCGGAGACGAGTTGGCCGGTCTTCCAGCAGTTCGCCGGGTAACTCTCGTTCGGGTAGACCTTGCTGACCGCGCCGCAGCTGGTGGCGGCGCAGGAGCGGACGTTCGCCTCGGCCCAGGCCGTGACGGTCGACTGTCCGCCGCCGCCGTCGGTCGGCTGGAAGGTCACGTCCACCCAGTCGTTGTCCGTCATGCCGAGGCCGTCCCAGAAGGTGCCGTCGGCCACGTCGATGCCGGCCGGGTTGGCGACCCGGCGGCCGAACTCGTCTAGGCCTCCGTTGTAGCCCGACTGGTAGGCCGCCTGGGCCTCGGGGGTGCCCTGTGGCAGGTCACGCCACATCTGCCGCTGGGCGGGCGGGTTCCAGTAGTCGTCCTGGGTGTTCCAGGGACCGACGTCCCACACGGGGGCGGTCTCACAGCGTCCCGTGCGCGCGTAGCACAGCCGCACCTGGTACTCGCGGCCTCCGTTGCTCGCCAGCATCCGCCGGGACGGCAGCGCCACGAAGTGGTCGCGTGGCTGGATGACATGGCCGTTGGCGGTGGTCTGCCCGGTCAGGCCCTCGCGGGTGGCGAAGAGCCGGTACGTGACGGACGCCGCCTGCGCCGCACCACGTTGGGCGCGTGCGGCGGACCGCGTCGGGTCGGCGTGGACCAAGACGTCGGAGACGACGGGCGTGGCGGTGCTGCTGCCGAGGAGGGTCAGCCGCACCTGGAGCACGGAGACGACCTCCGGCAGCCGCAGTCGGCCGGCGGAGTCGGGGGTGGTCCACTGCGTCCACCGGTCGGGGTGGCCGCTGCCCCGGACCTCGGTCAGCACCTGGGTGCCCGAGGGTACGTCGGCTTGGCGGCGGAGGGTGAAGGCGTCGGCCTGCCGTCCGAGGCTCTGGGCCGGTGCGGTGTACACGGCGAACGCCTTGCCGGGGGCGGACGGTGTGCGGGTGCGGCCGTCGCCGATGGTGAGACCGCCGTCCCCGCGGTGGTCGATGTTGTGCTGGTCGGCCGACGTGCTGGCGAGGTCCACCCGCCACTCGCTCGCCGGCTGCGCGGCGGCGGGCCTTTCGCCGGCGCGGTCCGCGGCCGCCGCGGTGGCGGGCGGGAGCCCGCCCACGATGAGCAGGGCGCACAGGCCCCGTATCAGTCTGCTGGTGGTGGATGGCACGACGAGTCTCCCCAATCGGGATCGGACAGTGTGTGGTTGACCAGGCAGAGCCCTATCGGCCGGCGTCGTGCGCTGTCATTCCGGAACGTTCCGGATGCCGCCGCTGCGGCGCGCGCGGATAACTTCCGAGCCGTCCCCGCAACGAACCCCCCGAGAGGAAGTCTCGTGCGTCTGCATCCACGTGCCGGACTCGTCACGGCGGCCGCCGTGCTCCTGCCCCTGGCAGCGGCCGTCCCCGCCGTCGCCGCACCGTCCACCGCGGCGGCCGCGTACGCCGCCTCGTGCCCCGCCGCCGGGGTCGTCACCCAGGGCTACAGCAGTGGCCACGACGGCGTCGACATCGCCAACGCCCAGGGCACCCCGATCTACGCCGTCGGCGCCGGCGAGGTCATCGCCTCCGGTCCCGCCAGTGGCTACGGACAGTGGATCCGCATCCTGCACGACGACGGAACGGTGACCGAGTACGGGCACATGTACCAGCGGGACGTCGCCGTCGGCCAGTACGTCCAGGCCGGACAGCGCATCGCCCTGATGGGCAGTGAGGGCGAGTCGACCGGCACGCATCTGCATCTGCGTGTCAGGGTCGGCACGTCCACCACGGTCCGCGGCATCGACCCGGTGCCGTACCTGCGTGACCGCGGGGTGAACCTGCCCTGCACGCCGGGCGGGAACGGTGGCCAGACGACGGTGACCGCGTGGGCGGAGGCCAACGTCCGCTCCTGCGCCGCCACCAACTGCGGCGCGGTCAGCAAGGTCTACCCGAACGAGAGTTACCCGGCGAACTGCTGGACGACCGGCCAACTCGTCTCCGCCGAGGGCTACACCAACGACAAGTGGATCGAACTTCCACTGCGCGCGGGCGGGGTCGGCTACGTCAGCGCGATCTACCTCAAGGGCGACGACAAGGGCAACGTCAGCCGCGAGTGCCGCTGACCGAGCCGCCCCGCCCCCTCAGACGCGGCCCGGGGCCCGACCCCCAGGCGCCGCCCGACACATCCCGCCGCACACCGCGGTGGAACACCATCACCCAACCGAAGGGAACACCCATGTCCGGCAACACGCTCATCCGCGCGGCGGCGCTCGGCGCCTCCGTCGCCGCCCTCGCCTTCCTCCCCTCGACCACGGCCTCGGCCGCGGACGCCGTCAACACCTTCAAGAACCAGGCGACGAACCGCTGCATCGACGACACCGACCAGGGCTTCCGCACCTGGGACTGCAACGGCTCCCCCGCCCAGAACTGGATCGTGCACAAGTGGGCCGACGGCACGGTGCAGCTGAAGAACGCCAACACCAACCGCTGCATGTACGACAGCGACCAGGGCTTCAAGACCCTGAACTGTGACTCCAGCCCCAACCAGAGCTGGTACGTCCGTCACTGGAACGACGGCACGCTCGAGCTGAAGAACCAGGCGACGCAGCGCTGCATCGACGACAGCAACCTCGGCTTCCGCACCCTCGGTTGCAACTCCGGCCAGTTCCAGAGCTGGTTCTGACACCTGCCGCAGGGCAGCGCCTTCCGCCTCCGCCCGGTCCCCGGTCATCGGTCATCGGGGCGGGGGCTGAAGGTGCCCGGAGCCCGGTCCATCAGCGCGGCACCGGGCACCCGGCTGCGAGAGGGGGCCGAACTCCGCTCCCGAGGACCTACGGGTCACGTCTCCCGTACGGGCGCGTACGACTCCGCCCCCAGCCCGAACGTCCAGGCGACCCCGGCCCGCGCCGTGCGGGTCGACGGCGGCACCCGCAGCCAGTACGTCCGGTGGTTACCGTCCGGCTCCGGGGTGGAGTTGAGGACCTCCACCATGACGACGGGCTCGTCGTCGTCCAGGTCGATCCGCCACAGCGTGCCCGTCTCGTCACGGTTGACCGGGCGGGCCCCGGAGTCCGCCAGGTAGCGGTCGTAGCCGTAGTACTCCAGCATCACCCGGCGCAGTTCGGCGTTCTCCTCGGCGCGGATCCGCTCCGGGTCGAGGCTCGGCAGTCGCGCCAGGAAGTCGGCGGGCACCGGCATCCCGCGCCAGGCGTACAGAGCGAAGCCGTCCGGGTAGGCGAGCGCCGGGCCGTCGCCCTGGTCCAGCCGGCCGGCCTCGTCGCGGTGCAGGGCGACGGGGCGTTCGCACACCACCGCCACGCGCGCGAAGGGCCACCACCAGCCGGCGCTGCGGCACACCGCCGCCAGTCCTTCGAGCGGCCCGTCGTCCGTGGGGAACGCGGCGAGCCACGGCGCGTCGTGTTGTCCCAGCACGGCGTCCAGGAGGATCAGCCGGACCTCCGCGGCCTCCTTGCCCGTCTCCCTTCCGACCAGGTCCTCCAGCACACCGGTGCGGACCCGGTTCACCAGGGACTGCGTCGAGTCCCACAGGCGGCCACCGGTGGCGGACCAGTGCGCCGCCCAGCCGGCCGGGCCCAACTCGGTGTGCAGCCGCTGCCGTTCGCGTGCCCAGGGCGCGCTGCGGACCGCCTCTCGCACACTGGGGCCCGTGTCCAGCGACGCCCGGATCAGCGTCACCGCCTCGCGCGGCGAACCGGCCCACACCACCTCCGCCGGTTCCTCGAGACCGGCCTGTCGGTAGGCCCGCCGGACGCCCGCCTCGGCGGCGGCCCGGTCGGCGGCGCCGACGGCCGCCGCACACGCGCGCCAGGCGTGGAAGGTCTCGTCGGAGGCCGCCACGGCGGCACCATCCAGCGTGTCCATTGTCATCTCCCCATCACCCCACACAAGTTCAGTCCGCCACGATCCGCACGGACCCCGGCACGTACTCCCGCTGCCGGATCACCCGGTACCAGCCCTTCGGCAGCGCGATCGCCGCATGCTCCTCGTGGACGACCCGGCCGCCCTGGGGCAGGTGCAGCAGCAGCGGACCGAACGCCCCCGGCTCCCGCACCAGATCACCCGGGCCGACGACCGCGTGGGCGTGACCCGTGACCTCGCCCAGCGCCAGCACCAGCCGCCCTCGCCCGTCACGCGCCTCCCTCGGCGCCCGCGCCACGTGCGGCGGCACCGCGTCCTGCGCGACGGGCACGATCAGCACGTCTCCCTGCCGGTACATGGCTCTCCCCCTCACCGCCGGGTGCACCACGCACCGGCCTCATGACCAGGACCGTACGGGCCGCCACTGACAACGGCCCCGAACCCGGCCCCGGCGACGGCGGTTGTCAGTGCCTGTTGGTAGAACTGCGGACACATCACCGTCCGCACACCATTTCCTCTCGGGAGCAGCCGTATGACCATCGGGGACCACCTTCAGGCGTTGTACCGGCTGCCCGCCCACACCTTCCCGGGCCCCGACGGCAGGACGGACGACCTGCCCGACCCGGACGCCTTCGCCTGGCGTGTCATAAGCGACGTCTACGACGCCGACGAGGACTGGACCAAGGCGTTCGCCCGCTTCTGTGCCACCGTCGACACCACCCGCGTGCGGGCCCTGATCGTCGGCGCCTGGCAGGAGGCGTACGAGGAGGACTGCACCGAGGTCATCGAGGCGCTCGTGGCCGCCCGGGACCGCTTCCCCGCCCTGCGCGCGCTGTTCCTCGGTGACATGGTGATGGAGGAGTGCGAGATCTCCTGGATCAACCAGACCGACGTCACCCCCCTCCTGGCCGCGTTTCCCAAGCTGGAGGAGTTCGGCGTGCGCGGCGGAAGCGGACTGCGTTTCCCCGCCGTGCGCCACGACGCCCTGCGCCGGCTCGTGATCGAGACGGGCGGGCTGCCCGCGGAGGTCGTGCGCGGAGTGGGCGGCAGCGACCTGCCCGCACTGGAGCATCTGGACCTGTGGCTCGGCACCCCCGGCTACGGCGGCGACAGCGAGGCCGCCGACCTGGAGCCGATCCTGTCCGGCGCCCGTCTGCCGCGCCTGCGGCATCTGGCCCTGCGCAACAGCGAGATGCAGGACGCCGTGGCGGCCGCGGTCGCGGCCGCCCCCGTGGTGGCCCGTCTGGAGGTGCTCGACCTCTCCATGGGCGTCCTCACCGACGAGGGCGCCGCGGCCCTGCTCGGCGGCCAGCCCCTCACCCACCTCAAGAAGCTCGACCTGCACCACCACTACCTGAGCGAGCAGTTCCAGGAGCGCGTCCGCCGGACTCTGGAGACCGCCGGTGTCGAGGTGGACCTCGACCGCGACGACGCCGAGGAGGACTCGGACGGCGACGGCACGGTGTGGCGTTACGTCGCCATCGGGGAGTGAGCGGGTCTCCCATGGGCTACTCCCCGTCCCACCACGGCTGCGCACCGGCGCGGGGCCGCGGAGCCCTATGAAGCCGGCCTCTTCCTCACCCCCGGCCGGCGGTCCGGGCACCACTCGCGGGCACGCCGAGGCGTCGCCCGCGAGTGAGCCCGCGCCGCCGCGGTTCGCCGTGGTCGCCAACCCCGAGAACCGCCGGGTCGCCCTCTTCGGGCAGGCGGTGCGCGCGGCCGGCCTGCCGGCCCCGCGCGTCGTCTCCTGGGCGGACGTACTGCGTTGCCACGGAGCCGATTTCGCCGCCGACGAGATCGTCCGTGTCGACTCCCCCGGTGAGAACGCCGACGTCGACCGTGTGCTGCGCGGCGCCCAGGACCCCACCCGGGTCGAAGGCTCGGCCCGCTGGTATGCCGGCTTCGTCGCCGCGGTGCGCAGTCTGCGCGGCGGTATCCGTCTCGACCACCCGGAGGACCTCGCCACGCTGTTCGACAAGCGGCTCTGCCACGGCGTGCTGCACGCGGCGGGCGTTCCGGTGCCCGCCTCCCCCACCTCGGGCCCGCGGGGCCGACCGGTGCGCGGCTGGGACGACGTACGCGCGTCGATGCGCGAGCACCGGATGGCCCGGCTCTTCGTGAAACCCGCGCACGGATCGTCGGCGTCGGGCGTCCTCGCCGTCGAGGCGGGCGGCGGCGGCCGGATCAGGGCCACCACGTCCGTCGAACTCGCCGCCGACGGCGGCCTGTACAACTCCCTCAGAGTGCGCCGCTACGAACGCGAGCGGGACATCGCCGCCATCGTCGACGCGCTCGCCCCGGACGGACTGCACCTCGAACGCTGGCTGCCCAAGGCCTCCCAGGACGGCCGGGCAGCGGACCTCAGGGTCGTCGTGGTGGCCGGCCGCGCCACCCACGCGGTGGTCCGCACCAGCCGCTCTCCGCTGACCAACCTGCACCTCGGCGGCCGTCGAGGAGACCTGGACACCGTCCGCGAGGCCGTCGAGGCGGCGGGCGCCCGCTGGACCGATCTGCTGGGCGTGTGCGAGCGGGCCGCCGCCTGCTTCCCCCGCACCCTGTGCGTCGGCGTCGACCTGCTGCCGGCGGTCGGCTGGCGCAGAGCCGCGGTCGGCGAGGTCAACGCCTTCGGCGACCTGCTGCCGCGGCTCACCGGCCTGCCCGGCAGCGGCGCCGAGGGCCTCGACACGTACGCGGCCCAAGTGGCCGCCCTCTCGAGCTTCACCCAGCACAGAACAGGAACACCGCATGCCTGAGCCGGACATGAACGAGATCGTGGGCACCCACGACCTCCTCCTCGTCACGCTCGACACCCTGCGCCACGACGTCGCCGTCGAGCTGGCGGCGGCAGGCCGTATCCCGAATCTGGCCCGTCACCTTCCCGGCGGTCAGTGGGAGGAGCGGCACGCCCCGGGCAGCTTCACCTACGCCTCCCACCAGGCGATCTTCGCCGGCTTCCTGCCGACCCCGGCCACCCCCGGACCGCACCCCCGTCTGTTCGCGGCCGGCTTCGCCGGCAGTGAGACCACCGCCCAATCGACGTACGTCTACGACACGCCCGACCTGGTGTCCGGCCTGGCCAGGGACGGCTATCACACCGTGTGCATCGGCGGCGTGGGCTTCTTCAACAAGCAGGGTCCGCTGGGTTCGGTGCTGCCCGGCCTGTTCGAGGAGTCCCACTGGGCACCGGAGTTCGGCGTCACCTCGCCCGAGTCCTTCGAGAACCAGATCGCCCGCGCCGAGCGCGTCGTCGCCCAACTCCCCGAAGAGCAGCGGTTGTTCCTCTTCGTCAACGTCTCCGCCCTGCACCAGCCGAACTGGTTCCACCTGCCCGGCGCGACCCGCGAGGCCGGTGACAACCGGGAGACGCACGCCGCCGCGCTGGAGTACGTGGACCGGCACATCGGGCGGCTCTTCGCCGCCGCGAGCAGCAGGCGGCGCTGCTTCGCGATCGTGTGTTCCGACCACGGCACCGCCTACGGCGACGGCGGCTACACCGGCCACCGCCTCGGCCACGAGTCCGTCTGGACCGTGCCGTACGCCCACTTCTTCCTCGACCCCGCACCCCGCCCGACGGAGGCCGCCCGATGATTACCGCCGAGCCGGCCACCCGCCCCGGTCCCTACCAGCACTACGTGTACGCCTACCCGCACAAGACCGCCTACCGCCCGCTGCCGGACCGCCCGCCCCTGCGAGCGCTCTGGTCGGCCGAGCCCAAGGACGCGCTCTCCCTCTACCTGCACATACCGTTCTGCGAGGTCCGCTGCGGGTTCTGCAACCTCTTCACCCGCATCGGTGCTCCCGACGGCCTGACCGGCGCCTACCTGGACGCCCTGGAGCGGCAGGCGACCGCGGTACGGGACGCGCTGGGGCGAACGGACGACGTCCGGTTCGCCACGGCCGCCTTCGGCGGGGGCACCCCCACCTTCCTCACCGCCGCCGAGCTGGACCGCCTCTGCGACATCGCCGAGCACCGCATGGGCGCCGACCTCCGCGCGGTCCCGCTGTCGGTCGAGGCCTCCCCCGCCACGGCCACCGCCGACCGCCTGACCGTCCTCGCCGACCGAGGCACCACCCGGCTGAGCCTGGGTGTCCAGAGCTTCGTCGACTCCGAGGCCCGGGCCGCCGTACGCCCGCAGCGCCGCGCCGACGTCGAGGCGGCGCTCGCACGCGTACGCGACGCCCGCATCCCGGTCCTCAACATCGACCTGATCTACGGCATCGACGGCCAGACCGAGCAGACCTGGCTGCACTCCCTGGACGCGGCCCTGTCCTGGCGGCCCGAGGAGCTCTACCTCTACCCCCTCTACGTCCGCCCGCTGACCGGCCTCGACCGGCGCGGCCCGGACGGGCCGCACGCCGTCGGCGATCCCGCCTGGGACGAGCAGCGGCTGCGGCTGTACCGCGCGGGGCGCGACCACCTTCTCGCACACGGCTACACCCAGCAGTCCATGCGCATGTTCCGCCGTGCCGACGCCCCACCCCAGGGCGCCGACGACTACGCCTGCCAGACCGACGGCATGATCGGCCTCGGCTGCGGCGCCCGCTCCTACACGTCCGACCTGCACTACTCCTTCGACTACGCCGTCGGTATGCACCAGATCCGCGGCATCATCGACGACTACGTCGCCGGCACCCTGTCCGACTTCGCCCACGCCCAGGTGGGCTACCGCATGGCCCCGGCCGAGGCGCGGCGCCGCCACCTCCTCCAGTCGCTGCTCCAGGCCGAGGGCCTGCGCCTCGACGACTACCGGGCACGCTTCGGCGGCGCCCCCGCCGACGACTTCGCCCCGGAACTGGAGCGGTTCGCCGACCGCGGCTGGCTCACGGACTCCGACCCCACGGTCCTCCGGCTCACCCCGGAGGGCCTCGCCCACTCCGACGCCATCGGCCCCGAGCTGTTCTCCCCCGCCGTGCGGGCCGCCATGGCCGCCTACGAGCGCAAGTGACGAGGCCGCCATGGACCTGACCCTCCTCTACCGCGGCCCGCTCGCCTCCTGCGACTACGACTGCCCGTACTGCCCGTTCGCCAAGCGCCGTGACTCGACGGCCCAACTGCGCGCCGACCGGGCCGCTTTGGAACGGTTCGCCGCGTGGGCCACGGCCCGGACCGACGACCGTCTCTCCCTCCTGTTCACCCCCTGGGGAGAGGGTCTGGTCCGCTCCTGGTACCGGCGCGCCCTCGCCGACCTCTCCCACCTCCCGCACATCCGCCGGGTCGCCATCCAGACCAACCTCAGCTGCCGCACCGACTGGCTCGCCGAGGCCGACCCCGACACCCTGGCCCTGTGGTGCACCTACCACCCCGGCCAGACCCCGTACGACCGCTTCCTCGCCAAGTGCCGCGACCTGGCCGACCGGGGTGTCCGCCACAGCGTCGGCGTCGTCGGCCTGCCCGAGCACTTCGAAGCGGCCCGCCGCCTGCGCGCGGACCTGCCCGCGCACGTCTACCTGTGGGTCAACGCGGCCGAGGGGCACACCTACAGCGACGAGGAGGCCGACCGGTGGACCGGCCTCGACCCGCTCTTCCCGTTCAGCCGCCGCCCCCACCGCAGCGCGGGCCTGCCCTGCCGCACCGGCGAGTCCGTTGTCTCGGTCGACGGCGAGGGCACCGTCCGCCGCTGCCACTTCGTCCGCGCCGAGCTCGGCAACCTCTACGACGGCTCGTACCGCGCCGCCCTGCGCCCGCGTTCCTGCCCGCTCTCCGTCTGCGACTGCCACATCGGTTACGTCCACCTCGAGACGCTGCCGCTCTACGACGTCTTCGCCGGCGGGGTCCTGGAACGCATCCCCGCCACCCTGCCCGCACCGCGGCCTCGGCCGGGAACAGTGCGCGGGCGGCCTGCGTGAGCGGGTGTCTCGACGCGGTCAGGCCCTGACCCGGAGGCGGCGCAGCAGCGCGGGTCCTCGAATCCGACCACGCGCGCGGACGGTGTCGTCGAGGTGGGACCGGTGCCGGAACATCGCGCTGGACTGGGGCTCGTGGCGTTGCGGCGGGCGTAGACGACCATGTCCCGGGCCACTTGGGCGGCCGCCGCCGGGCCGTGGCGGCCCGCCACCAGGTGCAGGGCCAGATCGATGCCACTGGTGATGCCGGCCGAGGTGATCACACGGTCGTCGGCGGTGAACAGGACGTCACGCACGACCACCGCCCCGGGGTGGCGCCGGGCCGGCTCGTCCTGCACGTCGTGGTGGGTGGTGCCAGCGCCGCCCCTGGAGCAGACCGGCCTGGCCGAGTGCCTCGGCTGGGGCGCAGACGCCGGCCACCGTGCCGCCCCCGGCATGGTGGTCCCGCAGGATCCGAAGGGTTCCGGCCACCCGCGGGCAGGCCGGAAGGCCCGGCCCGGGTGGAGGGGCGAGGGGCGGTCGGACCGGCGGGTGTCCGCGTCCCCGCTGGTAAAATGGGGGCACGCTTCGACATCGCCGGGGCACCAGATCAGGAAGGTTCCCCATGAACGCGAAGTCGTCGTCCTCCGTCCCCCCTGCCGGCAGGTCGCAACGGGCGACAGCGCGGCAGGACGAACTCCCGACGCCCTCAGCGACGTCACCGGGGCTGCCCCCTGCCGCGTCCTTCGACGCGCTCGGGCTGCCGTCGGAGCTGATGACGACGATGTCCGGCCTCGGGGTGACCGAGCCCTTCCCGATCCAGGCTGCGACCCTGCCCAACGCGCTGGCCGGCCGCGACGTCCTCGGCCGTGCGCGGACGGGCTCCGGCAAGACGCTGGCGTTCGGGCTGGCGCTGCTCGTGCGTACGGCGGGCCTGCGGGCGGAGTCGAAACGGCCGCTGGCTCTGGTCCTGGTGCCGACCCGGGAACTCGCACAGCAGGTGAGCGACGCGCTGGCCCCGTACGCGCAGACACTGAAGGTGCGGCTGGCCACGGTGGTCGGCGGACTGTCGATCAACAAGCAGTCGGCGCAGCTGCGCACCGGCGCCGAGGTGGTCATCGCGACGCCGGGGCGCCTCGCCGACCTGGTGTCGCGCCGGGACTGCCACCTGAACCAGGTGCGGATCACGGTGCTGGACGAGGCGGACCAGATGTGCGACCTGGGCTTCCTGCCGCAGGTCTCGGAGATCCTGGACCAGGTCCGCTCCGACGGCCAGCGGCTGCTGTTCTCGGCCACCCTCGACCGCAACGTCGACCAACTGGTGCGGAACTACCTGCACGACCCGGTGCTGACCTCGGTCGACCGGGTGGCGGGCTCGGTCACCACGATGGAACACCACGTGCTGAACATCCACCCCGCCGACAAGTACGCCACCGCGACCGAGATCGCCGCGAGGGACGGCCGGGTACTGATGTTCCTGGACACCAAGGCCGGCGTGGACCAGTTCACCCGTCACCTGCGGACCAGCGGCGTACGCGCCGGTGCCCTGCACAGCGGTAAGTCACAGCCCCAGCGCACGCACACCCTCGCCCAGTTCAAGGAGGGTGAGATCACCGTGCTGGTGGCCACCAACGTCGCGGCGCGGGGCATTCACATCGACACGCTCGACCTCGTCGTGAACGTGGACCCGCCGGCCGACGCCAAGGACTACCTGCACCGGGGCGGGCGCACGGCACGCGCCGGGGAGTCCGGAAGCGTGGTCACCCTGGTCACCCCCAACCAGCGCCGGGATGTGAACCGGTTGATGTCGGACGCCGGGATCCGGCCGACGGTCACCCAGGTGCGCTCCGGTGAGGAGAAGCTGACCGCCATCACCGGGGCGAAGCGCCCGCCGACCGCGACCAAGGGCAGCGGCGGCAACATCCCCTTCCGTGGTCTCGGCAACCGTGACGGCCGCCCCGCGAAGGAGTCCCGCAAGGCCGCCGAGGCCCGCAAGACGGCGGAGGCCCGGGCGGCGGCTCGGGTACGGAAGGGCCGCTGACGTCCTCGGGTACGAGACGGCGGCCGGCGCCACGGTCGACGGCAGGCAGGCCACGGTCATGGTGAACCTCGCCCGGGTGCTTCGGACACGCAGAGCGACGACACCAAGGCCGCCGTCCAGACCGCGCTCTGCGGAGAACGGCCGTCGCCCTCCGACTGGTTGACGGATGCGAAGAGCGACGGACCCGATGACCGGACAGCGGCCTGAACTCTCAGGTCTGGTCGGGCCGGTGGCGCCAGCGGTAGTGCCAGTGGGCGCTCACGCGGTGATCGTCTTCGAACCCGGGGCCGAGTGGGCCGACGCGTTCATAGGCCTCTTCGGTGCGCGGGTCGTCTCGTCGGGCGAGGGCGTAGGCGGCCTCCAGACGCAGCAGCTGGTTCTCCGCGTCAAGCAGGGCGACGAAGGCCTCCGTCACGGCGGCCGTCCGGTCGTGGGAGTCGGAGAGGGACTCGGTGGCACGGGCCCGGACCCCTGGGTCCGGGTCCCGGATCAGGGCGAGCAGGGTCTCCCGGATCGCCGGGGTGAGATCGCGCGGGGTGGCGAACGTCGAGGCGACAACGCCCCGAACCCCCGGGTCGGGGTCGCGTGCCAGGGCGAGCAGGGTGGCGGTGGCGACCTCGCTCGGCGTGGTGTCGAACCGGCTCAGGCAGTACGGCACCTCGCGGCGCACACACGGGTCCGGGTGGTCGGCGTACCGGAGGCCGATGGCCTCCTGGCCGGCGTGGTCCTCGCACGTGTACACGTCCAGGACCTTGGCGAGCACCTGACCGTCCGGCTCGTCGAGGGCCCACGCCGCCACGAACTCGAGGTCCTGCCCGGTGTCCTGGCGGTCGGAGTGGTTCGCCTGGAAGTTCCTGCGCCACAGGACGTCGGCGAGAAACCGGCGGTGGACGGGGTCGGGGTGGTGGCGCAGGGCCGCCAGCGCCGACCAGGCCTCGGGGCCCCGGCGGAGGGCGAGGGTGTAGCTGGCGGTGGACCAGTTGACATGCGTCTCGTCCGGGTGCGGGACGGCGCGTGCCGCCAGCTCCGCCACCGGTGGCAGGACGCCGAACGCCCACTCCAGCGTGGTGAGGACGGCGCTGTGGCCTGCCCGGACGGTGAGCCCACCGAGTGAGACCTCCTCGATGTCCGTGTGGTCGACCTCGATCACGCGCCTGGTGGCCGGGCCCGGGGCACCCGTGCGGCGGCGCAGTTCCTCGACCTCCCCGGTCTCGTGCCAGTGCCGGGCAAGGTCGAGCAGCCGCTTCTGGTCGGCCTCGGCGATCCGCAGCCGAGCGTCCTCACCGAGCATGGCGTCGACCAGCGCCGGGGAGCCGAGGTCGACGGCCCGCAGGAGTGGCGTCGTGCCGTCCGGCAGCTCGCGGTGGACATCCGCGCCGCCTTCCGTGAGGGCCTCGGCTGACTCGTGGTCGAACACGGCCACGGCGACGCAGAGCAGCGGGAGACCGTCGGGGCCCGGCGTGCCCGGATCGGCGCCGTCCTCCAGACATGTCCGTACCGCGTCGGCGTCCTTGGCCCTTACGGCCGCCACGAGTTGGTCGTCCAGCTCGTGTTGCGGTGCTGCCATCATGCTCCCCGGGTGAACCGTCGGACAGCACGGTACCCGGGGCACGGGTGGTGATCGCCGGTGCCCTCGTCGAGCGACCGGGAGATTCCGGGTGGAGCGTCCGACGGAGCGGCTTCGACTACGGATGTGGCGGGACACCGACCTCGACGCGCTGGTCGCGTTGTTGGACGGCGACCCCGAGGTGAGGCTGTACATCGGTGACGGCTCACCTCTGACCCACCATCAGGTGACCGGCGCGCCGGCGAGGTTGCGCGAGGGGTGGCAGGAGCGCGGGTCGGGCTGTTCGCGGTCGACGTCCAGGATGCGCCCGGAGTGCCGGGCCACGGCGCCGCACAGCCGCCAACGGGTCCGGGTCATGCGCATCACGCGCGAGGAGTACACCTCGGCCGGAGGGCGGCCGCAGAAAACGCGTTGCCCCAGCCGGTAACGGTCACTAGGGTCGGTCGGGTGACTGCCGGGTCGGCCATGGGCCATGCACGAGTGAGGGTCCCGGCCTCGGCGTGAGCGCGAGGCGGGCCAGAGGCCCGCCCCCCCCTCTCCGCGACTTCGCTCCCGGCGCCCGCGTACGGCGCCCCATCCCAGCGGATCCCAGGCCACGGAGACCCATCACTGATGTCCCATGCTCAGCACCACACCCGTGAATCCGAGCTGCCGGCGGTCGCCGTCCAGCTGAACCACACCGCCGTCTACGCCGGCGACCGGCACCTGTCCGCCGAGTTCCTCGCCGCGATCCTGGGCCTGAAGGTCGGCGCCCCGTTCGGGCCGTTCCTGCCCGTCGACCTCGGCAACGGCGTCACGCTCGACTACTACGAGAAGCGCGACGAGCCGATCCAGCCGCAGCACTACGCCTTTCTCGTGCCAGACGAGCAGTTCGACGTCATGATCGCCCGTCTGGAAACGGTCGGGGTCACCTACTACGCCGACCCGAGCCACACCGAACCCGGCCGGATCAACCGTCTGTTCGGCGGTCGCGGCGCCTACTTCGACGACCCGGACGGCCACAACATGGAGATCATGACCCGGCCCTACGTCCGCCCTTAGCTGTCCGCCAGGCCAGGCCGCCTGCCTTCGCCCCGCACCGGGTGGCCTGTCGGATCAGTCTGGCCGCGCTCCTACTTCCGTCCAAGCGTCGTCGATCTTTGTCCATGGCCACCGCCACCGACAGGGACGAGGGTGAACGTGAACCCCCAAGCCAACTCAGGTCTGGGGGAACGGACTTCCCGCTGCTCCGGGAGCCTGGCACCCGGAGCACGGACGTGAAGACGGGAGTGCGACGGATGCCCGGTGGACTGGTCGCCCTGGCACTCGGCGGTTTCGGTATCGGCCTGACCGAGTTCCTCATCGCCGGGCTGCTGCCGCAGGTGGCGTCGAGTTTCGCGGTGTCCGAGGCGGCGGCGGGCTGGCTGATCTCCGGGTACGCGCTGAGTGTCGCGGTCGGCGCGATCGTGCTGACCGCGGCGACGGCGCGGCTGCCCCGCAAATGGATCCTGGTCGGCCTGGTGGCGTTGTTCGTCGTCGGCAACCTGCTGTCCGCTATCGCCCCGAACTACCCGGTGATGCTGCTCGGGCGGATCGTCGCGGCGCTGTGCCACGGCTCGTTCTTCGGTATCGGCTCGCTCGTCGCCCGCAGCCTGGTCGCGCCGGAGAGGAAGTCCCGCGCGGTGGCGCTCATGTTCGCCGGGCTGACGGTCGCGAACGTGCTGGGTGTGCCGTTCGGTGCGCTGGTCGGCGAGCGTTGGGGCTGGCGGGCGGCGTTCTGGGCGGTCACCGGAATCGGGGTGCTCGCACTGGCGGGCATCGTCGCCCTCGTCCCCGACCGGGCGGGCCAGCCGGGACCGTCGGCCGCAACGGGCCGTGCGGATCAGGTACCTGCCGACGGCTTGCGGACCCAGTTCCGTGCGTTCCGGTCCTGGCAGGTCTGGCTCACGCTGGTGGCCACCGCGCTCGGCTACGGCGGGATGTTCGGTGCGTTCAGCTACATCGCCTACACGTTCACCGAGGTCGGTGGCTTCTCCTCCGGCGATGTCGCCTGGTTGCTGATGGTGTACGGCGTCGGCCTGGTCGTCGGGAACCTGATCGGCGGACGAGCCGCCGACCGCGACCGTGACCGGGCCCTGGTCCTCGCCCTGTTCGGACTCGCCGTCACCCTGGGCGCGTTCGGTCTGCTGGCCGGCAGCGCCACCGCGTCGGTGATACTCGTGTTCCTGATGGGGCTGTTCGGGTTCGCCGGCGTGCCCGGCATGATCACTCGCGTCACCGACTTCGCCCACGGGGCCGCACTGGCCGCCAGCGCCAACGTGTCCGCGTCCAACATCGGCAACGCCCTCGGCGCCTGGCTCGGAGGTCTGGCCATCACCGCGGGCCTCGGCTACACGGCGCCGCTCTACGTCGGCGCCGGCATCGTCCTCGTCTCCGTCATCGTCATGGTCGTCGCCGCACGTATGGCCGGGAACCCGATCGCCCGCGCAGGCGCTCGCGTCACCGCGGGAGACTGAGCGCCGCACCTCGCCTGCGCACGTGAGCCGCGGTAGCCGCGGGTGGCGCCCCTGACTCGCAGAATGTCCGCACCCACACCCGGCCCATGGTCCTCCTGGTGGTACTGGTGGAACTCAGGAGTCACGGGTGGGCGCAGGGCCTACCCGACGGCGACACGGAGCGGTGGTTGGCCACCGCCCGCCCGTGCGCGACGCTGGACGGGGACGGGGACGGGGACGGGGACGGGGACAGGGGACAGGGACAGGGACAGGGGACAGGCACGGGTCGGTCGTGGGCCGGTCCTGGCCGCCCCGCCCTATGTCTCGTCCTCGCCGACACCCGGAAGACGGCCCGCGCCGTAGTCGATGCGGTGCGCCGTCCGCACGAGGAGGGCCAGCGGGTCACGCCGGAACGGGTGCCGGCGCAACAAGGCCCCCGCCTTCCTCTTCGGGCCTCCCAGGGCTCTACGGAGCCGTGACCACCGCATGCCGGAGGTCACCGCTTGGACGGCCCTGCGGAGACGACCGGAACACCTGCTCCAGAGGCGAACATTCGGGAGGTATTCGCCACGGTTCGCCACCCCTTCCGCACCATAGAAATATCTACCAGCATGGTCACGCCGGGCCTACCGCCCTGGCACCCAGGGACACAGTGCGGCCTGCTCGCGCGGGCGCGAACCAGACCCGGAGGACACCATGCGAACCGTCACCCGGCAGGCCACGGAGTGGCTGGCCGCCGCCTCGACCGACCCGCGGGCCTGCAAGCGGCAGTGGCACGGGGAGACGGGGATAGCGGTCCTGGCCTGCGGACGGTTCTGGGACGTGCTGAGCGTGCCCGAGGAGCTGGGTGTACTGGCCCTGGACTCCCTCCTCTGCACCCCCCAGACGCCGGGTCCGGCGCTCGCGGACACCGTCGCCCGTCGGATCGGGTTCTTCCTGCCGCCGGATCCCGACGGACGCTGGATCGGTTCCGACGTCCGCTATCTCGGAAGAGACGCGTGGATCACGGTGCCGGCCCCGCATCGGGCCATGGGGCGCCTACGGTGGCTGGTACCACCGGACGGTGCCGGCACCCTGTTCGTGCCGGCCGCCGTGGAGCTGGCCCTGCAACAGGCTCTCCTCACTCTCGCCGGGCAGGCGGGCGCACGAGAACGCTGCCCCGTGTGCGGGACACCCGCGGCGGCGGGGGCACTTCTGCGGCCCGCCGACAGTCGCACCTGACGTAGGTGCACCGGGCTTCGAGGCCGCGAGCTGCGTGACAGCACACCTCGCGCGCCACCCGCTCAACGCACGTGCGCCAGGTCCGCCCGGCGCACGTCGGGCGCGGGCGCCGCGTCAGCCGTGGAGGTGGTCCGCCACGCGTGGGCCGCCACGGGGCGGTCGGAGACGAGGGCGGTCCAGTGGGCGTCCCGCGCACCTGGGACCATCCGCCCGCGCGCACGCCACTCCGTCACGAGAGCGGCGTACAGGGGCGGATCCGGCTGGGGTGCCGGCGTGGCCTCGCCGTACCGTGCCGGTCGCTCCTCGCGTACCAGGACGAGGCATCCGGTGGTGACTGAGCAATCCATGTTGCCGCCAACGCGCCCGCGCACACCGGTGGTACGCCCAAAGTCCGGCTTGCCCCGGATCGAGGGAACCCGCATCCCCCGTTCGGGGCCATGTGTTAATCGGCCAAGCGGTCCGCCTCCGCGCGCTCCACGACGAGGTCGGCCCCTGTCGGCCTCACCCACCGCGGGCGCCGGCGGCCCGGACGCGCCGGGTACGCCGCGAGCCTAGGACAGTGCGTCGGCCGGCAGCAGGGGGCGGTTGGGCCAGTCGAGGAGGCGGGCGCCGATGACCGCGGTCTGGAGCGCGTAGCGGTGCGCGGGGTCGGTGGGGTCGATGCCGGTCAGGGTGTGTATGCGTTCCAGTCGGTAGGTGAGGGCGCGCACGCTCAGCGACAGCCGACGGGCGGTCGCCGCGGCCACGCAGCCGGTGTCGAAGTACGCGATGAGTGTGTCGAGCAGAGGTTGTGCTCCGCCCCGCGTGCCTTCCAACGGCCCCAGCGCGCTGTGCACCAGGTCCACCAGCGCCTGCCGGTCTCGTGCCAGAACGGGGAACACCAGCAGGTCGGAGGCGCGCAGCAACGGCTCGTCGAGGCCCATGCGCTGGGCCACGTCCAGGGCGTTGAGCGCTTCTTCGTAGCTGTGGCCGATACCGACCGCGCCACGCCGGGGTCGGCCGATGGCAACCTGGGCCCGGCCGGTGGCGGCGTAGGCGTGCTTGGCGAAGTGGGTGAGTACGTCGTCCTGGTCGCCCGGAGCGATGCACACCATCCGGCCGTCCTTGGTCGTGAACAGGATCCGGCGGTTCTCGAAGCGGCCGAAGAGCTCGCCGGCCACCTGCCGGGGAACAGGATCGGTCTCGTCGTACTGCTCCGGCCCCTCCGCCACGGCGACCGCATGGGCGCGGGACAGGCGCAGCCCGAACCGCTCGGAACGGGCGGCGAGTTGACCCGGATCGCCGCGACCGTGGAGCAGGTCGTCGATGAACTCCCGGCGCGCGGCCTCCTCCTTGCGGACCACGAGGCGCTGCGCGCGCTCGTAACCGTCGGCGAAGGCGTCGACGACCTGCTCGACGACGGCCAGGACGTCGTCCAGGTCCACCGAACGTGGGGCGCCGGTACGGCCGGCCACCAGGTGCGCGCGGACGAGGTCGCGCCAGCCGTGTCCGGCCTCGGCGGCCTGGGCGCCGAGGGCCCGTCGGGACTCGATCTCCACGCGGGTCAGGCGCCGCCCCTTGGCCGTGGCGTCCGCCAGGATCGCCTCGAAGCCGTCGAGAAACGGCTCGGCTGTGCTGTGGGCGTTCATGTCCTCCCCCTTCGGCGGCACCGCTCTGAGTCACTCCCCCGTGCGTTGCCGCCCGTCAGTGCGCCAGTCCACCGGTCAGTCAGTCCGTCCGACCGGCGTCCGGACTCCGCTTCCACGGCTGAGCAGGTAAGCGCCGAATTGAACGCGAGTACGCAGTGAGGATCCTATCGACTCGGGTTCGAAGCCTGCTCCCGGATATGAACGGCGGGTCAGCTCAGCGCACGGTCGCGCCAGTACTGGAAGTCTCTGGCGGCGTCGGGGACGAGGTTCCAGGGGTGGCCGGTCATGTGGCGGCCGAGCCGGCGGAAGACGGGGGCTGCTTCACCGGTCCGTTTCATCCGGGTCAGGGCGAAGGCGAGCAGGTTGAGGTCGGCGAGCGCCTCCGCGTGGGGCGGGGAGGCCGCCTGGAACCACTTGGTGAGCGCGGTGTCCGTCTCGGCGGCCGCCTGCGGTTCGTACCAGTGGCCGTCGGCTGCGAAGGCGGTGGTGGAGTCCTTGGTCGTGCGGTAGGCGACGAGCTCGACCCGGGCGGCGAGGGGCAGCAGGGCCAGCGGGGATCCGTGCGGTGCCCGTCCGGCACACCGCTCGGCGAAGTCGATCATCTCCATGAGCGTTCCGTGGCGGCGCGGGGACAGGTGACGCAGCATCTGGTGGTAGACGGTCCGGTTCCACGGGTCGCGGGCGACCGCTTCGGTCCACACCGGGAGAACCGCGTTGGCGGGAGCCCCGCAGGAGGACATCAGCCGCAGCAGGGCCAGCCAGGGGGTGGGGTCCTCCGGGGCGACCTCCGCCGCCCGTCTGCAGTCGCCGTACACGTCCCATGCGTCGGACCAGTCGGTGTCCTTCACCCGCGCCACCCGCGCGCAGGCTCGTAGGACCAGGGCATCGGGGTCCTGGGGGCGGTCCTTGGCCCATCGGTCCGTGACGACCGGCGGAAGAGCGTGCGCCAGTACGGAGATCCGGTGCACCCGTCGGTCCCAGTCACGGCCCGTGGCACGCAGCAGTTCGGCGGCGGGCGCCCACAGCGGACGGGAGGCCGCCCCGGTCCCGAGACCGTGCATCTGCTGCGAGGGGCGCAACTCGGCGAGGGTGCGGCGCAGTTGACGGTCGTCGAGCTCGGGGCCCATGACCAGGGGTGTGCGACGTCGCAGCATGACAGTCCGGTGAGGAGAGGGCGTACTTGTTCGTCCGTGCAAGAGTTGCCGACACCCTCCGTATGGTTGACAGCGGATTCGGCGGCGATGTGGGTGACAGCTCCGCCGCGCATCACTGTCCCGTTCGAGGAGGGCACGACTCAGTGGCCGAGCTTCATCCCCCCATCGAGCCGTACGAGCACGGCATGCTCGACGTCGGCGACGGCAATCGCGTGTACTGGGAGACCTGCGGGAATCCGGCAGGCAAACCCGCTCTTGTCCTGCACGGCGGGCCGGGGTCGGGGGCGGGGCCGTTCTGGCGCCGGCTGTTCGACCCCGCGGCGTACCGCGTGGTGCTCCTCGACCAGCGCGGGTGCGGCCGGAGCACGCCCGACGCCGCCGATCCGCGGACCTCGCTCGCCGCCAACACCACCCCGCATCTGATCGCCGACATCGAGCTGCTGCGGCAACACCTGGGCATCGAGGCGTGGTTGGTCCTCGGCGGCTCCTGGGGGGTGACCCTCGCCCTGGCCTACGCCGAGCAGCACCCCGGACGCGTCTGCGAGCTGGTGCTCTTCAGCGTCACCAACACCACCCGCCGCGAGGTGGAGTGGGTCACCCGGGACATGGGGCGGGTCTTCCCCGAGGAGTGGGCACGGTTCCGCGACGCCGTACCGGATCAGGAGCGCGACGGCAGCCTGGTGGAGGCGTACGCCCGGATGCTCGACGACCCCGATCCGGCCGTACGCGAGCGGGCGGCGCGTGAGTGGTGCCGGTGGGAGGACGTGCACGTGTCCACGCACCCTGGGCACAGGCCCGATCCGCGTTTCGAGGACCCGCGCTTCCGGCTGCGCTTCGCCCGCCTCGTCACGCACTACTGGCGGCACTCCGGCTTTCTGGAGGACGGGGCGCTCCTGCGTGACGCCGGCAAACTCGCCGGCATCCCCGGCGTGATGGTCCACGGCCGGATGGACATCAGCGGGCCCGCGGACATCGCGTGGAATCTGGCGCAGGTGTGGCCCGACGCGGAGCTGGTGCTGATCGGCGAGGAGGGGCATGGGCTGTCGGGCGATGCCACGACGGAGGCCGTGCTGGCGGCTACGGACCGGTTCCGGCCCCTCTAGAACGCGCGTCTGCGCGGCGTCCGCCGCGGGGTCCCGGTGCCGGACGCCCCCTCCTGGGCGCCCGGCACCGGGTTTCCTTGGGCTCCCCACACACATTGTGCTCGCGTGAACCGGCCGTCCACATTTCCGCTTTCCGGCAACGTTGGCGCCGCCCCGGTGCCGGACCCTCCCGACAGGGCGTACGCAGAAAAGGGCCGCCTCACTCGTGACGAGTGAGGCGGCCCGTGTCGATGCGGGGAGGGTGCGTCAGCCGGTGATCTCGACCTTCCCGTTGAGCTGTGCGGGCTGCTCCCCCGGCACGGCGTCGCGCTTGGTGAGGTTCTTGAGGAGCTCGGCGAGGTCGACGCCGGTGGTGGAGCCGAGCAGTTCGAGGCCCTGGGCGACGTTGTCGGCGACCGCGCGCGGGATACGTCCGGCGCCGTCCGTGGAGATCACCGTCATCTTCTCGACCGCGCTCAGCGGCTCGGACGCCTTGGCGACCACCTCCGGCAACACCCCGACGAGCATCTGCAACACGGCTGCGTCACCGTACTGTCCGAACGCGTCCGCCTTCTTCCGCATCGCCTCGGCCTCGGCCGCCCCCTTCGCGCCGATCGCCGCCGCCTCCGCCTCACCCTCCAGCCGGACCGCCTCGGCGATCGCCGCCCGCCGCGACCGCTCCGCCTCACCCTGCCTGAGTCCCTCGACAGCGTCCGCCTCGGCCAGCGCGCTGCGCCGCTGCTTCTCGCCCTCGCCGGTCAGCCGGGCCCGCTCGGCCTCCGCCTGGGCGGCGGCGATCTCGGCGAGCCGCTCGGCCTCGGCCTGCTTGACCCTCGCCACCCGCTTGGCCTCGGCCTCCTGCTCGGCCGCGTACCGCTTGGCATCGGCCGGCTTGCGCACCTCGGTGTCGAGCTCGCGGTCCTTGAGCGCGGCCTGCCGCTCGGCGACCTTCTCCTGCTCGGTGAGGATGTCCTGCCGGCGGGCGGCCTCGGCCAGCGGTCCCGCCGCGTTCGCCTGGGCGGCGGCGGCGTCCGTCTCGGCCTTGATCTCGGCCTGCTTGAGGTAGTAGGTGCGCTGGGCCACCGCGATCTCCTCCTCGGCCTTCAGCCTGGCCTGCTCGGCGGCCCGCCGGGCCACAGCCTCGGCGATGTCGGCCTCCTGCCGGGCGCGGGCCGCCTCGGGGCGGCCGAGGTCCTCCAGATACGAACCCTCGGTGCTGATGTCCTGGATCTGAAAGGCGTCCAGGACGAGACCCTGCCCGGACAGGCTGGCCTCGGCCTCCTCGGCGACCTGACCGGCGAAAGCGGCCCGGTCGCGGATGACGTCCTCCACCGACATCCGGCCGACGATGGCCCGCAGCGCGCCGGACAGCACCTCCTGGGTGAACCCCACGATCCCGTCCTGCTGCATCAGAAACCGCTGGGCCGCGGCACGGATCGAGTCCTCGGTGCCACCGACCTTGACGATCGCGACACCTTCGAGGTGGGCCTTGATGCCCCGCAGTGTGACGGCCCCGCGTACCGCGACCGGGATGTGCCGAGACGACAGGTCGAGGGTGAACCTCTGCTGCACGAACGGCACGACGAACACACCGCCGCCGACCACGACCTTCTGCCCGCTGTTGTCGGTGAACACCCGGCCGGTGTCCGGATCGGTGGCCTTCTTGCCGCGCCGCCCCGTGATGATGAACGCCTCGCTGGGACCCGCCACCTTGTAGCGGGTGATCACGACAAGTGCCAGCAGCACGAGGAGTACGACGACTCCCACAACCGCAAAGACGACAGGACTCATGGCAGTGCCCCCGAATCACGTACGAGTAGAGAGAAGGAAGAAAGAAGAAGGAAGGAAGAGGAGGAAAGGGAGCGCGGCTCAGCGGTCCACCGGACGCACCACGACCGAGGTGGCGGTCGGTGTCGCCTCCACCCACACCTCGGCGCCCCGTTCGACCGGCATCGTGCTGCGCGCGGAGAACTTCACCGGCTGTCCGGCGAGTTGGAGCAGCACCTCGCCGAAGCCGTCCGCCGGGATGGCGGTCACCACGTTGCCCGCGGTGCCCACGAGATCGTTACCGCGGGGTGTCACGGCCGTCTGATCGCGCATCAGGGCGCGGCTGAAGCGGTACGTCAGCCATGCCGCGCCCGTCCCCATGACGGCGCCGGCACCGGTCGCGACCACGGGTCCCGCGTCCACCACATCGGTGGCGATGGCCCCGCCGAAGCCGGTCATCGCCACGAACCCGGCGAGGACCGGCAGCGACAGCCACCCGTCGAGGACACCACCCAGCGCACCGTCGAGCACGCTGTCCAGTACTCCGTCGAAGACCAGCGACAGGGCGAGCAGCACGACCCCCGTGATGCCGAGTCCGAGAAACCAGGCCATTCGCGCCGTCCCCCTCTCGTCCCGTCGCCGGTCTCCGGCGTGACGGAATCCTCACACGCGGAGGGCTGCCGCTTCATTGCCGTGTTCCGGCAGTCTTTACGCGCTCTTCATGCCGCACTCGGCAAGCGCTACGCGTGGGAGCCGAACACGGCGTTGCGGCGCAGCTGTCCGGCGCACCACCGGAAGTGGCCGTCGCCGTCGTCCAGGCCGAAGAGGTCGTACGTGGTGAGGGCGTAGGCGGCCTGGTAGGCGGTGAGGGTGGCGTGCGGGTACCCGAGCTCGTGGGCGAAGAGCCGGGTGAGTTCCGTGGTGTGCTCCTCGGCGTACGGGCCGTACATGTCCCAGACGGCCGCGGTGACGGCTGCCTCGAAGGCCGGGTCACCCGCGGTCGTGTAGAAGCCGAAGTCGAGTACGGCGACGGGTCGGCCGGCCGCGTCGGTGTGGATGTTGGGCGGCACGAGGTCGCCGTGGATCGCTGTGACCGGGGCGTTGGGCAGCGACCGCAGTGCGTGCACTGTGCGCTCGACCCCCTCGTCGAGGTCCGGCACGTGCGCGGCCAGGGCCGCACCGTGCCGGGCCACGGCCCGGGCGACCAGGGCGGTGAGGGCGTCCTGGAAGCGGTCGTGGCCCCGCCACAGGGGGCGGTCGTCGCCCTGGACGGTCAGTCGGCGCATGGCGTCGGTGCCCGGTACGGAGGCAAGGCCGCGCAGGACCGCGAGCAGCGCGGCCATGTGGTGAGCGGACAGTTCGCGCTCGTGGTCCTCGTGCGCGGAGTCACCCCGTGCCGGGGCGCCGGGCAGCTCTCGTTCGTACGTCACCAGGACACCCTCGTGTTCCTCGACGTCGAGGATCTCCGGGGTGGCGAACGGCAGTCGGTGCCGCGCGATGTCCGCGTACACCTGGCGGGTGAGCTCGAGACCGGCCGGCGGCCGGCCGCTCCACACCTTGGCGACCCGGCCGTCGCCCAGCGCGTAGACGACGCCCTCCACACCCGCACCGATCCGGCGGGCCCCAGGATGTCCGCGGTCGGCGAGGTGTCCAGGCCACGGGTCGGAGGTGGGTGGCGGTTTGGGTGTCGCTTCCGGTGTCGGTTCCGGGCTCGGGACGGTCTCCATCAGCGCATTAGACCAGGAGCCCGGGCCACCCGCCCAACTACGCGTTCTCGGACGGTTTTTGAATTCCGAGCACGCCGCGGGAGCAACGGTTAGCATCTACGGCGACATCGCGTGTCGGTCACCGGCTGGGTGAGGCATGGAGGTGTCGGGAGATGCCCTCGGAGGCATTCCTTGTCAGTCGAGTTGAACCACACGATCGTCCACGCCCGGGACAACCGGGAGTCCGCGGAGTTCTTCGCCAACCTGCTCGACCTCGAGATCACCGGCGAGTGGGGACCGTTCGTCGCGGTCGGCCTGAGCAACGGCGTCACGCTGGACTTCGCCACGATCCCCGCGGACAAGATCACCCCGCAGCACTACGCCTTCCTGGTGTCCGAGGAGGAGTTCGACGCGGCGTACGCGCGGATCGAGCAGCGCGACATCGAGCACTACGCCGACCCTCAGCAGAAGCAGCCCGGAACCATCAACCACAACGACGGTGGCCGCGGCGTGTACTTCATGGACCCCGCGGGCCACGCCATGGAACTCATCACCGTGCCCTACGGCGGCTGGACCTCGTAGGCACACGCACCGAGGGCCGCACTCCGGCACGGGGTGCGGCCCCCAATCGCGGCTCGCACACGCTGGGTTCGCGTCCACCAGGCCCAGGGCACCTGCCCGGCCGCTTGGGGCACCTGCCCGGCCACCCGGCGGACACGTGCCTCCGTACCGGCAGACCGCGGCAACGTACTCTGTGACCGTGACTGAGACCGACCTGATGCGGTTGCCCGACATGCCGCTGCACGATCCGTTCATCGTCGCCGACGACCCGACCCGCACCTATTACCTCTACACGTCCAACGACCCGTCCGTGTCAGGCACGGACGGCGTCGGCACGATGGTCTACCGCAGCCGCGACCTGCGCGACTGGACGCGCCCCGTCGTGGTCTTCCTGGCCGCCGAGCAGAAGGACATCTGGGCGACCGACGGCGGATGGGCGCCCGAGGTCCACGCCTGGGACGGCAGGTACTACCTGTTCACCACGCTGCACAACCAGGACAAGCCGCTTCCCGTAGGGCCGCCCGACCAATGGGGCTCACCCTTCCAGCTGCCGAACCACATGCGCGGCACGATCACCGCCGTGTCGGACTCACTGCTGGGCCCCTTCACCGTCGTCGACGGGTCGCGCCCGACACCTCCCGGGCATCTCATGACCCTCGACGGAACGCTCTACGTCGACCCGTCCGGGCAGCCCTGGATGGTGTACGCGCACGAGTGGCTCCAGACCGTCGACGGAACCATGGAAGCGATCCGGTTGGCCCCGGACCTGTGCCGGACGATCGGCGATCCGGTCTTCCTGTTCAAGGCCTCGGACGCGTCCTGGATCAGTGAGCGGATCCCCGGCGGTGTCCCCAACCAGCTCCCGCCCTATGTCACCGACGGCCCACAGCTGTACCGCACGCCCGACGGGTCCCTGCTCATGCTGTGGTCGACGTACGAGAAGAACGTGGCCGGGCAGGGCACCGCCCTCAGCGGCAACTACGTGCAGACCTACGCCGTGTCGCCGTCCGGCGACATCGCCGGGCCCTGGCGACAGCACCGCCCCCTGGTCCGCGACGACAGCGGTCACGGCATGCTGTTCCGCACCTTCGACGGCCGGCTGATGATGATTCTCCACCGCCCCTTCGACGATGCCCGGGGGAAGCTCTACGAGGTGGAGCTCGACGGCCATGAGCTACGACTGCTCCACCAGTGCACCGACCTCGACGGCGGCGGCTGACACGTCCCGGGTGACGGACGCCGAAGGTCGGGCCGCTCACGTGTCGCACGGGCGGGGACCCGGTCGGCAGCATGCGGGTGCTCGCCGACGCGACGCGGCCCGGCCGTGGCCGCAGGATGAAGAGGTCGTGCCCCGCGCGCGGGCACGAGCCTGTCTGCCTCCTGTCGGACACCGTCGCAGCGTCCCACCTCCCCGGAACGGAAGCCGCCTCATGCAGACCTTTCTGCCCCACCCCGACTTCCGGCAGTCGGCGCTCGTCCTCGACCGGCGCCGACTGGGCAAGCAGCGGGTGGAGGCGCTCCAGGTGCTGCGCGGCCTGACGGTTCCCGGGTACGGATGGCGGCGGCACCCGGCGGTGACCATGTGGACCGGGTACGAGGAGGCACTCGTCCGCTACGGGCTGGAGATCTGCCGGGTATGGCGGGAACTCGGCCACCAGGACAGCTGCGCCGCCACTCTGGTGGCCGACTTCGCCGCGTACCACCCCAGTACTCCACTGAGGAGCCAGGCGGACCTGGGGACGGCCCACGAGCTGCCGCCGTGGCTCGGTGACGACGCCTTCCACCGCAGCCACCAGTCGGCACTCGTACGCAAGGACCCGGACACCTACGGAGCCCGCTTTCCGGGCGTTCCCGACGACCTGCCGTACGTGTGGCCGGCCTCCGACCGGCAACGCACCGACTGAACCCGACAGCCGTCCGGCACATTACTCAACCGTAACCTTCCGAGCGCTACCGCCGGTAACATCTGCGCCACTACCGTACTGACATTCCGTCTAAGAGTGGCGGCGGAGCAGCGGTTGAGGGACCGGCCGCCTCCGTGCGCCCACGCCTGCCCCATCGGACCGTCAACCGCCCGAGCCGCACGCGAAGCTCGGCCTCCTTCCTCTCGGAGGTCTGTCATGCCCACGCCCAGTCGTCCCGCCCGCATCACGGCCGCGGCCGTCACCGCCGCCGCCTGCCTCGGTGCCTCGGCCCTCCCGGCCGCCGCGACCCCCTCCGACGACGCCGTCATCTCCCGCGGTGTCACCATCCCCACGTTCTACAGCCCGCCCTCCGCCCTGCCGCAGGCCAACGGAGCTCTCGTCCGCACCGAGCCGCTCCCGCTCGCGCTGAGCCTGCCGGGCGTCGACGGCCCACTCCCCGGCACGGCCACCCGTCTGATGTACAAGTCCACCGACTCCAACGGCCTTCCCGTGGCGGTGACCGGCGCCTACATCGAACCGTCCGCCGCCTGGGAAGGCGCCGGCGCTCGACCACTGGTCGCCGTCGCACCCGGCACCATGGGACAGGGCGACCAGTGCGCCGCGTCGCTCGGCCTCGAGAACCCCCTCCGGTTCAACGGGCAGACCATTTCGGTCGGTTACGAGGATCTGGCCGTCTACCGCCTCCTCGCCAAGGGCATCGCCGTCGTGGTCACCGACTACGCCGGCCTCGGCGCCACGGACCGACTGCACACCTATGTCAACCGGGTCGACGAGGCTCATGCCGTGCTCGACGCCGTCCGCGCGGCCCGTTCCGTGAGCGGTGCCTCGATCACCTCGGCGTCACGCGTGGCACTGTTCGGCTACAGCCAGGGCGGTGGCGCCACCGCTGCGGCGGCCGAGCTCCAGGCCACGTACGCGCCCGACGTCACCCTCGCCGGTACGTACTCGGGGGCACCGCCCGCCAACCTGACGGAAGTCACCCAGGCCATCGACGGAAGCGACCTCGCCGGAGCGCTGGGCTGGTCCGTGAACGGGTTCCTGCAGACCGACCCGTCCCTCAAGCCGATCGCCGACGCCCACCTCAACGCGGCCGGCCGTGCGGCGCTCGGCGACCTGTCCACCATGTGCGTCGGGGACGCGCTGTTCGCCTACAACTCCGCACGCAGCACGGCCTGGACCACCGACGGCAGGTCCATCAGTGACGTCATCGCGTCCGAACCCGCCCTGCGGGCGTTCCTCGCCGAGCAGCGCATCGGCACGCTGCGGCCGTCCGGCCCCGTCCGGCTGGCGACCGGCACCAGTGACAACCTCGTACCCCACGCACAGGCCCGCCAACTCGCCGTCGACTGGTGCCGCAAGGGCGCCGACGTCACGTACAAACCCGTGATCCTGCCCGACCTGGGCCGCTCACTGATCAACCACTTCACGCCCTTGCTCACCGACCAGGGCGAGGCCATCTCCTGGCTCACCGACCGCCTCAACGGGGAACCGGCAACATCCAACTGCGCCACCCTGCCGCTGCGGCCCTGACACGCGTCACGTTCAGGTGCACGGGAGCAGCGTCCGGCCGCCGTCTGCAAACTCCTGGTCGTCGCTCAGCCGTCCGCGGCCATCACCCGGGTCACCTTGCCGTCGGGGTCGGCCTCCAGGTAGCCGGCCTCGTTGTACTTGTTCGTCAGGTAGACGGCCATCCCGGCCGGGGTGTCGAAGACGTCGTTGGGTGATCTCAGCAACAGGTAGCGGAGTTCCGGATCGTCGACCTTGAGCTTCCTGTTCGCCTCGTCGAGCAGCGCCGGGACCTTGTCCCAGTCGAAGCCGTCGAGACTGACGGGCTTGTTGCCGCCGGACAGGCTGCCCGCGATGCCGCTCTCCTGGACGCCCTGTCCGGGGCGGTAGGTGTAGGAGTCGTACCGGGTCTTGCTGCCGTTGACCATCAGCCGGGCCATGACGTACTCCGGGTAGACGGAGAAGTCGCCGAACATGTTCCGGCCGGTCTCCTTCTCGAACGCCTTGATGGCGGTGCGGATGCCGTCCGGGGTGAGCATGTCGGTGGACTCCGAGTCGGACTCCGAGTCCGAGTCCGAGTCCGAGTCCGGCGACTGTTCAGCGGCCGGGGCGGCGGCGGTCGGCGAGGTGGACGTCTTCGGGGCCGACGTGGAGGGCGAGGCGCCCGCGTCCGAGTCGCCCGTGTCGCCCCCGGGGGGCAGCAGCCACCACACCAGGGCCAGGGTGCCGGCCAGTGCGGCCCCCGAGGCGCTCAGCAGGACCGTCCGACGGGGGTTGCGCCGGCGCCCTGCTCGCACGGGGGCGGTCACGGGCTGGTGCACGGCGAGTCCCGGCCCGGGGTAGGCGAGCGGCGGCCCGAACCCGGCCGCGGGGGCCGGCCGTGCCGGATCGGCCGTACCGGGGATGCCGGGGATGCCGGGGTCGGCGTGCGTCACCGCGGCCGAGGCGGGTGGCGGGTTCAGTGGGTAGGAGGTGGGCTCGCGCGGTACCTGCGGGCCGGTCCACCCCGACTCGGCCTCGGCCAGCTTTCGGTCCAGCACCTCGGCGGACGGCCGCGCCGACGGGTCCCGTACGAGCACGCTCATCAGGACGTCCCGCAGGACGCCGGCCCGCACCGGCGGCGGCACGTCGTCGTAGAGGACGGCGGCGAGGGTCGCGAGAGTGCTGCCCCGGCGCAGTGGGTGCTCGCCCTCCACGGCGGTGTACAGCATCATCGCCAGCGACCAGAGGTCGGAGGCGGATCCGCCCTCCTGCCCCGAGACACGCTCCGGCGCCATGAAGTCGGGCGTTCCGATGACGGACCCGGTGGCGGTGAGGCCGGTGGTCTCGCGGATCGCGGCGATGCCGAAGTCGGTGAGGACGGGACGACCGTCGGGGCGCAGCAGGACGTTGGCGGGCTTGACGTCCCGGTGCTGGATACCGGCGTCGTGCGCGGCGACGAGCGCGGCCAGCACGCCCCGGCCGATCCGGGCCGCCTGGACCGGCGGCATCGGCCCCCGGGCCAGCTGGTCGGCCAGCGAGCCGCCGCTGACCAACTCCATCACGATCCACGGGTACGTGGCGTCGCCGCCGTCGACGATGTGGTGAATGGTGACGACGTTCGGATGGTCGATGCGGGCCAGGGCCCTGGCTTCGCGCAGCACCCTCTCGCGCAGCATCCGCGCGCCTTCGGGGTCGTATTCGGCGAGGTCCCGGTCGGGCGGGCGGACCTCCTTGACCGCCACCATCCGGTGCAGCACCAGGTCCCTGGCCCGCCAGACCGTGCCCATCCCACCGCCACCGAGGCGGGCCTCCAACTCGAAGCGCCCGTCGACGACCCGTCGCCCGGTGCCTCTGTCTGCCTCACTCATGTGCGGGAGCTTAGTGGCCGCCGCCGACACCGTTCACGGCCCCTGGACGGCCCTGCGACGGCCCCGGGCGGGCGGGCTTGGGCCGTGGGACGACGGCCACGGCCCGCCTCATGGCCGACGTGCGGCCAACTCGGTTGCACAGCACATGGGTTGGACCGGGCGCGCAGGACACCACTCAGGTTCCGTCCACCTGGCCGTCCGGGGGCAGGAGTGCTTGTACGTCATCCATCGTGGTGCCATCAGGTCTCCGCCCGAACGCGGCCGCGAGGACGGCGGGGAGGTCGGCCTCCGGGACGGCGGAGCGCACCTCCGCCAGGACACGGGGGAACTCGTCGTCACCAATGACGCCCAGATACTCCTGGCGCAGCCCGTGAATGACCTCGACGAGCTCGGGTCGCAGCCGCATCCAGGCGCGGGACGTGCGGATCTCCTCCTCGACCAGGTCCATGAACCAACGCATGACCCTGTACGGAACGTCCAGGTGCCGTCCGCGAGGGTCGAAGCACACCGTCGGTTCCCGCGTCGGATCCTCGTCGGGGACGATCGCGGTCACGAGGGCGCGTTGACCGTCGACGACGTCCAACTCCACGTACCAGGCGTCGTCGGGACCGGAGTACAGCGTGGTGACCGTGTAGTCACCGTCGGGAGACGGGGTGAGCACGGCGCCATGTTGTCAGACGGTCCCGGCACACGAACGGTGCACAGTCATGCTCGACGAGAACAATTAGCTCCGGATGTCCGTACTATCACTACGTCAAGGGTTGTGTTTTGGACATCCCTGCTGCCCGCAGGTACCAGCGCGGAAGGGCAGACACATGTGCGTGCCCTTCAAGCCCGCCGTGAACCGAGGAGAGGTCGTGCGTCCCATGTCCGAGAACGCTGTCGCCACCGAACTGACATCGCAGTACACCGCCCAAGTCACCGCAGACCTCGAACGCAACGCCAAGGAGCAAGAGCGTATCGGCGGCGAAATCGCCGCGCTGCAGGAGCAGTTGGCGGCACTCCAGCGTGACCACACCGTGCTCGTCAGCATCCGGGATGCGATCGGCACGGCGCCGGCTCCCGCGGAGCCCGCGGCCCCCGCGAAGGCCGTCACGGTGCCCGCCGCCCGCAAGAAGTCAACGAGCCAGTCCGGCGGAAAGCAGGCGCGGGCCAAGAAGTCCGCTCCCGCGCCCCGTCGCGGCAGCACCAAGAAGCCGGCGGCCAAGAAGTCCGAAAACAAGGCAGAGAACGCGTCAACGGCCCAGCCGACGCTGGTCGACCTGGTCCGCCGCCATCTCGGCGAGCAGAGCGAACCTCGCTCGGCGGCGGAGATCTGCACAGCGCTCGGCCAGGCCCACCCCGACCGCACCATCAAGGCGACCGTCGTACGCACCACCCTCGAAGGGCTGGTCGCCAGGAACCAGGCCCATCGCAGCAAGCAGGGCTCTTCCGTCTTCTACAACGCCCCTGACGCGTCGGAACAGGCCACCAAGCCCCAGGCCGAGAAGCAGACTGCGTGAGCCGACGCCTGGCACTCTGAGCGGTGGCCGTGGGGCGTTCCTGCTCTCCGGGCAGGCACGAACGCGCAACGGCCACACAGGGCCCTGCCATCGACGTGTCGGGGACTGCCGTCGACGTGTCGGAACCGCCGTCGAAAAACTCGGCTGCGGGTAACACCGGCGCACCTCTAGGCTGCCGATTCGAGGGCCGGTAAGGCGCCCTGTCGACAGCGATCGGTCACCGGATCGGAGATGCGCAGGGATGACGTGTCAACTGTTCGCGGTCTGCTTCAACGCGAACCAACCGCTGACTCTCGCGGGGTTCTGGTCCGGGTTCCTGGAGTGGGAGTTGGTCGACGATCCGCGCGACGGTGTCACACTCCTGCCCCGTGATGACACCGGGTTCCGGCTCCGTTTCCTGCCGAGTCAGGATCGGAAGGCCGGCCAGAACCGAGTGCACTTCGACCTGACGAGCACCTCTCTGGAGGACCAGCAGCAGACGGTGGCCAGGGCGCTGGAGCTCGGCGCACGGCACATCGACGTCGGCCAGCGCCCGGAAGAGGGCCACGTGGTGCTCGCCGACCCCGAGGGCAACGAGTTCTGCGTCATCGAGCCGGGCAACAAGTTCCTCGCCGACTGCGGGTTCGTCGGAGCGCTGGCCTGCGACGGTTCGCAGGAGGTCGGGTACTTCTGGAGCCGGGCGCTGGGGTGGCCGCTGGTCTGGGATCAGGACCAGGAGACCGCGATCCGCTCGCCGCACGGCGGTCCGAAGTTCACGTGGGGCGGCCCGCCCGTGGCGCCGAAGACCGGCGGCAACCGGCTGTACTTCGACGTCGCTCCGCCTGTCCACGGTGACCGGGACACGGAGGTCGACCGTCTGCTCTCCCTCGGGGCGACTCGAATCGACACCGGCGGGGGCGAGACCCGCTCGGTGATGATGGCCGACCCCGACGACAACGAGTTCTCCGTGTCGGCGCCCCGGTAGCGGAGACGGCCCTCGCGGGAGGCGGCCGGCGCAGGGCGGTGTCATTGACGTGGCTCGGGTGTACCCGGCCCGTGTCAGCGACGGCGGGGGCCAAGTACAGCACCGACCGACAGACGGCACCCTGCCCCGCGGGCGGGCCCTGCGTTGTGCGGCCGGCCTGCCCACCGGGAGGTCGAAGCGTGACATGCGCGAAGGCGAAGTCACCGGCGTGGCAGGCCGGTTGGAGCGCACCGGCGCCACACCGGCGCCGGGAAGCCCGCCACGCCGGGCCGGGTCAGGGGCGAAGATGCCGTTCCATCCAGTCGGCGGCGGCCCGCCGGAACAGTCGCCGGTTGTCCGCACGCAGGAAGTCGTGGCCCTCGTCGCGCAGGGTGAGAAGCTCGGCGGGGACACCGCGCTCACGAGCGGCCCGTACGAACTGCTGGGACTCCGCCGGCGCCACGTTGGTGTCGTGTTCGCCGTGGACGGCGAGCAGGGGAACCCGCAGCGCGTCGATGCGGCTCATCGGGGAGAGGGCCTGCAGCAGCTCGCGGTCGCGCTCGGGATGGCCGTACTTGTGTGCCGCCGACTCCGCGATCCAGGGCTCCGTACCGGAGAAGAAGGTCAGGAGGTCGGACATGCCGCAGACGGCGACTCCGGTGCGGAACAGGTCCGGGTGCCACACGAGGGACGCGAACGTCAGATAGCCGCCGTAGGAGCGCCCCATGACCGCCAGCCGGGTCGGGTCGGCGGGGCCCTCCGTCACCGCGTGGGCCGCGCAGTCCGCGACGTCGTCCAGCGCGGCGAAACGACCGGTGCCCAGGTCGGCGTCGACGAACGACCTGCCGTGCCCCGACGAGCCGCGGACGTCGGGGGCGAAGATGTCGAGACCGCGTCCGAGCAGCTCGTGGTAGAGCGGGTTGAACACGGGGCGTTCCTGTTCCTCGGGACCGCCGTGCAGGTGGATCACACAGGGCGCCGGCTCGCCGGGCGGACGCCCTGGGGCCCTGTAGTACCAGCCGCTCAGGGGCAGCCCGTCCCGTGCCCGCAGACGCAGGGGCGCGGGGCGGACGGGCGGGCGTCCCGGTCCGACGGCGTCCTCGTCTCGGGAGGACCACGGGGTCCGGGACAGGGACACCCCTTCGTAGGCCCACCACACGCCGGGACGGCGTTGCGAGCCGGACAGCGCGAACAGCAGGCGCCCGCGCCCGGCCGCGGCGACACGCGTGACGACCTCGTGCGGCAGGGAGACGGGCCTCGCCGGGCCCGTGCCGCCCGAGACCTGCCGCGTCGAGAGGGTCTCGACGAGCTGGAGATCGCTCGCGCCCTGCACGTTCCACACCAGCACGGCCGTGCTGCCGTCATGGGCCATCGAGAGCAGTTCGAGGTCCTGCCCCTCGCGTTCCGCCACGACCGACCTGCCGTGCGGCTTGCCGTCGGTGTCGAGAGCGACCGCGAACAGCGCCGCGTACTCCCGGTCGGCGTTGCTGCGCAGCCACAGCGTCCTCCCGTTGGGAGAGAACCGGCCGATCCACGGATCACCGTCCGCGACCGGCATCGTGTAGGTCGTCGCCGAGTCGGCCGTGCGCCGGACGAACGCCTCCCGCCGCCCGCGCGGCCCGCGCCGCAGCAGAGCGAGTGTGCCGTCACGGCTGACGTCGCACACGCGCAGGGTGGCGGCGTGGGTCTCCGTGGCGAGCAGCACCGGGGACGCCAGGCCGTCGGGATCGATCAGGTAGGCCGACAGGCCGCCGCCGGCCCTGACCGCGGGTCCCGCGTGGATCCTGAGGTCGCTGGGTGTCAGGGCCGTGGCCGGCGGCGGTGCGGCGTACCGGGTCGCGCCCAGGAGCGTCGCGCGGCCGTCCCGGTCGGTCCAGTCGGGCGGCAGCGGCGTACCGGCGGGATCGAGGTCCACCGGGGCGGGCCCCGTGCCGTCCCCGTAGGCCGGGGCGGGCGGTGCGGCGACGGTGACGGCGACCGCCGAGCCGTCGTGCGTCCAGCAGCCCAGATAGGCGGTACTGGCCGGGTCCGCTCCGGCCAGGATGTGGCGGCCGGTGCCGTCGGGCCGTACACACAGCACCCGTGAGTGCTCGCCACCGCCCGGTGCGGTGGTGTACGCGATCCAGCGGCCGTCCGGTGACCAGGAGACCTCCTTGACGGGATCAGGGGAGGAGTCGAGCAGCCGCACCTCGTCCCCGTCCACGGGCCCGGCCCACAGCTGGGGGACGCCGCCCCGGTCGCAGATGAAGGCCGCCTGGGTGCCGTCGGCGTTGGCGGAGGGATACCAGCAGCCGTGTGCGCGCAGCCGGGTCACGGCGTCCCGCGGGCCACCCGCGTCGGGCAGCAGCACCTGAGCGGGGGCGGCGGCGCGGCCGGACCCGTGCGCGTCCGCCGGCCAGGGGTCGGAGAACGGCAGAGCCTCCGGCGCCAGATCGACCGCCCCGGGGAAAGCGGCGGCGGGCGGCGGGGGCGACGCCGCTGTGTGCGGGGGCCGCGTGCCCGACTCGTCGGTCACTTGATTCCGTGCGTCTGCAGCCATATCTCCAGCAAAGCTACCTGCCACAGGGCGTTGGCTCCGCGATTGGTCCGGTGCTCGTCGGGTGCCGCTAGCAACTCGGCCACGTACGACTCCTGGAAGACGCCGCGCCTGTTCGCCTCGGGCGACCCGAGCGCCTCACGCACCCGGTCGAGGACGGGGCCCGCCATGTGCTTGATGGCCGGGACGGGGAAGTAGCCCTTGGGCCGGTCCACGACGTCCCGGGGCAGGAGCTTGCGGCCTGCCGCCTTCAGGACGCCCTTGCCGCCGTCGGCCAGTTTCAGCTCCGGCGGGCAGGCCGCGGCCAGCTCGACCAGTTCGTGGTCGAGGAACGGCACTCGGGCCTCCAGGCCCCACGCCATGGTCATGTTGTCGACCCGCTTGACCGGGTCGTCGACGAGCATGACGTGCGTGTCCAGCCGAAGGGCCGCGTCCAGGGCGGTCTCCGCCCCGGGCACCGCCATGTGCTCCCTGACGAAACGGCCCGAGACGTCCTCGTGAGGCAGCATGTGGGGCTGCAGGATCCGGGTGAGATCGGCGTGCGGCCGGTCGAAGTACGTGGCGGCGTACCTCTCGGGTTCCTCCTCGCGGGCGGCGTCGGCCAGCTCCGGATACCAGTGGTATCCGGCGAACACCTCGTCGGCGCCCTGCCCGCTCTGCACGACCTTCACCTCCTTCGACACCTGCTCGGACAGCAGGTGGAAGGCGACCACGTCGTGGCTGATCATCGGTTCGCTCATCGCCGCGACCGCCCCGTCCAGGGCCGCCGACACGCCGTGGGAGGGAACCATGAGCCGACGGTGGTCGGTGCCGAACTCCCGGGCCACCAGGTCCGAGTACCGAAACTCGTCGCCCTCCTCGCCGCCCTCCGCCTCGAACCCCACGCTGAACGTCATCAGGTCGCGCTGCCCCTCGTCGGCCAGCAGCGCGACGATCAGGCTGGAGTCCAGTCCGCCGGAGAGCAGGACGCCGACCTGTACGTCGGAGACCATCCGGCGGCGTACGGCCGTGCGCAGGGCCTCCAGAACGAGGTCACGCCATTCGTCCGGGGCCATGTCGGCGTACTCGGGCCGGCGTGTGTAGGAGGGCTGCCAGTACCGGTGGTCGCGGTGCGTGCCGTCCGGCTCCACGACGCGCACGGTGGCCGCCGGGAGCTTGCGGACTCCGTTGAGGACGGTGTGTGGCGCCGCCACCGTGGCGTGCCAGCTCAGGTACTGGTGGACGGCCACCGGGTCGAGGGAGGTGTCCACGTCCCCGGCCGCGAGCAGGGCCGGCAACGAGGAGGCGAACCGCAGCCGGCCCGGCGTCCGGGCCAGGTACAGGGGCTTGATCCCCAGTCGGTCGCGGCCCAGCACCACACGTCCGGTGCGGTGCTCGACGAGGGCGAACGCGAACATGCCGTAGAAGCGCTCGACGCAGGCGATTCCCCACTGCTGGTAGGCCTTCAGTACGACCTCGGTGTCGGACGTCGACGCGAAGTGATGGCCGAGGCCGCGCAGCTCGTCCCGCAGCTCCTGGTAGTTGTACACGCAACCGTTGAAGACACCGGTGATCTCGCCGCGGGCGTCGGTCATCGGCTGTGCTCCGAGATCCGACAGGTCGATGATCTTCAGTCGGCGATGGCCCAGTGCCACCGCGCCCTGCGTCCAGGTTCCCCGTCCGTCGGGCCCGCGCGCGGCGAGCCGGTCACTCATGCGTTCGACGGCCGCGAGGTCGGGTCGCTCTCCGTCGAAGCGGATCTCGCCGCTCAAGCCACACATGGTGCCTCGCCTCCCTCCCAGCCGCGGGGGGTGGCGTGCCGGAGCGGGGATGCCGGATCCCGCCTTCCGGTCACGGTCCGGGCGGTGGTGCTGGGCATGACGAAACCTTTCCTGAACAGGTGGGTGCGGTGCGGCCGCGATGCGGTCGCATGTGCCGGTCGCATGGCGTTCACCGGAGCGTCAGCGGGGGATGGCCTCGGGCGTCCCCGTGCCGAAGGAAGGACCGCCCGCGTTGCCGCCGGGAGGCGAGATGTTGGTGCCGGCGGGCGCGGCCGACTTGCGGATCCTGCGCTCGCCCCGGGTTTCGGCGATCAGCAGGTCGACGCAGGCCAGCAGGTCCTCCTCCTGCGCCGTACGCCGCATGCGCTGGGCTGCGCTGCCGTCGGCCAGGGCCGCCTCGGTGAGTGTCTGGACGGTCTGCCAGTCGCCGTGGGCCTCGAGCGCGGGGCGCAGTCGGGCGAGCAGCCTCATGACGACGTGTGGCGCGGATGCCTCCTGGTGGGTCTCGGGGTCCACCAGGGTGCCCTCGAGGCCGGATCGGGCGGCCCGCCAGGTGGCGCCGCGCAGCCACTCGTGCCGGCCGGTGCAAGCCGACGCGCGGTCCGACCGGAGGTGTTCTCGGGCGTCGGTCACCAGGGCGCGGAACAGTCCGGCGATGAGCACGACCGTCTCCGCGCGTGGGCAGGCGTCGCAGATACGCAGTTCCAGCGTCCGCAGATGCGCGGAGGGACGTATGTCGTAATAGATCATTCCCGCGTCGCTGATGATCCCGGCCTGGACCAGGTCGTTCACCGCCGCGTCGTACTCGGCCGCGCTCGGGAAGCAGCCGACCGGACCGGCGGTGGGCCAGCGCTGCCACAGCATCGTGCGCCAGCTGGCGTAGCCGGTGTCGCTCCCCTGCCAGAACGGCGAGCTGGCGGACAGCGCCAGGAGTGCGGGCAGCCAGGGCGAGACCGCGCACATCACCCGCACCGCCGTGTCGCGGTCGGGTACGTCCACGTGGATCTGGGCCCCGCAGATGAGCTGCTCGTCGGCGACCTGGCGGTATTCCTCGACCATGTGGCGGTAGCGCGCGTCGGCGGTGGGATACCCGGAGGCGGCGGGTGCGAGGGGTGCGGTGCCCGCCGCCACCACGGCGAGGCCCAGCGAGGACGCGGCCGCGTCGAGTCGCCGTCTCGTTCTCGCGAGGTCCGCGTACAGGGCGTGCAGGGACGTGTGCACGCCGCTGTTGGACTCCACCGTCGACTGGTGCAGCTCCGTCGTGAAGTTCTGCTGGGGAAGCCGTCGCAGGACAGCGTCGGCACGCGGCACCAGCAGCCCGCTTTCCACCTCCAGGAGGTGGAACTCCTCCTCCACTCCGATGCGAATGCTCACGGTCACTCCTTGAGGGCGGATGCGGTGGCTGTGACGCCCCCCAAGTGCCCAGGACATTGATACATAAGCGTACAAATGCGCGTTTGACAGACAGCCCAGCAGGTGGGTGACGGCGTCAACCGGACTGGTCACGGTGGCCACCGAGATCAGCTGGGGCGTGGTGGCCGGGCCCCGTTCCGGCCACCCGTGAGCCGGAAGTCCGTCACCTGCGCCTGGCAGCGCCGCGAGGTCGGGTGAGCAGCGCGCCCAACGCGATCATGCCGAGGCCGAGGACGAAGTGCAGCCAGTCGTCGGCCGTGTTCAGGGGCACGAAGTTGGCCCCGCTGTCGTGGCCGACGAACAGGCCGTACAGCCAGAGCACCAGGTAGATGGCGCCGCCGACCAGCAGGAAGGTGCGGGCCCCGGAGGGGGTGCGGGCCATCGCGATGCCCGCCACGCCGAAGGCCAGGTGCACGAGGTTGTGCAGTACGGAGACCTGGAAGATCCCGAGAAGCTCGGCCCCGGAGTCGTGCGAGGCGAACTTCATCGTGTCGTAGTCCGTGGTGATGCCCGGGATGAAGCCCAGAACCCCCACCAGCAGGAACACCGCTCCCACCAGCAACGCGGCCTGCTGCACGGGGGTACGAGACCTGCTCTTGGTACGTGCGTGCGGAGTCATGGCAGCTCAGCCCTTCTTCCCTCGGGGTGTCTCGGTGAGCGCCCGTGGGCGGCGAGTACCCCACCTCCACCGCAACGCAACCCTCGGGCCCCGGGCCGCGTGGAGGGCGACGGCTGAGAGGGGCGGAGTCGCCCGCGTGCAGAGCGGGTCGCTCCGAGCAGACGAAGGACCGGTCACCCGTTCAGGCCCTGTTGAACCGAAGCCTGGCGTGGTGCGGAATCGGCAGGAGCGTCTTCCGCTGGGCTGGCCGACGAGCTGCGCGACACGCAGGCCGACAGGAGGGGGAGGGCCGCTCGCGTCCTACCAGCCCCCACACGATCCACCGCAGACAGAGGGAAGCGATGGCGACACAGACTGAGCCGGTCTCTCCGGTTGCCGCCGTGAGACACATCCACTCCGAAGGCCCCTCCTTCGGCTGCCCCACCTCCGACCCGCACCACCCCGAGCTCGCTCAGTTCGACCAGGGTGAGCACACCGGTGTGCGCGACGTGGTGGACGCCGAGGGGTACGAAGGCGAACGGCCGTGAGGCGCGGCAAGGCGCGCTCGGCACCGCCCGTCACCCCGGACCGCGGCCTGGTCGACGAGGTCGAGGGCTATCTGCTCGCCCGCGCGCACCACGCACGGGCACGCCGCGAGGCCGAAGCCTTCTGCTCCCACCTGCCGTGGCTGACCGCCGCCCAAGCCGAGGACGTCACGCACCACTACGTCCGCGAGCGCACGCAGCTGACCCGCCGCATGCTGCTGGACACCGCCGAACGCGCCGCCGAGCTGCGGCAGGAGTACGAGACCCGCTACGCCGACCTCCGGCGCACACTGCTCAAACGCCACGCCGCCTGCGCCTGCGCCGTCGTCGCCTGCGCCGGCGGGACGAGCGCCCTGGTGTGTCTGCTGGGCCGCTGACCTGGCCCGGGGGGGCGACCGTCGTCGGCTGAGCTGTGCGCGGCGACGAACCGTCCCCGCGCACACCCGTCGTTCAGCCCACGATCACCGCGTCAGGAACCGCCGGCGCCGCAGGGCGGGCGAGCGCGGCGTCGAAGTTGCCCTCGACCTGCGCCTTCTCGGCCGCGTTCGGGTAGGGGTTCGTGCACGGGACGCCTGCGCTGGAGCCCGACATCAGACTGCTGCAGGGGCCGGGTTTGCGGTCCGGCAGGCCGAGGATGTGACCGAGTTCGTGTGCCGAGATCCGGACCGTGTCGTAGCCCTGGTTGACGGCCTGCCGTCCGATGTAGACCGTGCCGTTGCCGAGCGAGGTCGTCTGCGCCCGAGGCCATCCGTTGTCGGCCAGGATCCGGATGTTGGCGCGCTGCCCGGCGGTCGCCGGACGCAGCTCCACGGCGTCCACGCTCTCGTTCCAGATCGCCGCGCCTCGATCGACGGCGGCCCGGAACTCCGCCGACGCGGAGGCGTCATAGGTGACGACGCGAGCCGCACGCAGCTCATCACCGGAGCCGGAGCCGGCCGCGGCCGCGTAGGCCTGACCGCCGGCCAGGGTGAGGGCCGCCGCGAGGGCGGCGGTGAAGCCATGGACGAAGGTGCGCGAGTGCATGGTCGACCTCCTGTGGGGGGGGCGAGGAAGGCATGTTCATGCCACACAATGCCCGCTCACTGCCCACCCCCCGCGGACCCCAATCCGTCAATCGGCTCCAGGCTTCCCCTGCGCCCCCCTGAGTCCGCTCGTCCAGAGACGACAACCGCGGACAACCTGCCCACGCATTCACAGCCGCGAAAGGGGAACACGCGCATCTAGCGTCGGTGGGGCCGTCGAAAGGAATTCCAGTGACCACGTATGTCATCACCGTCCCCGGCACATTCCTCCGAGAGGTTCCCGACAGCGTCCGCTCGGACGTCGAGCGCAGGCTTCGTCCGCAGGATCCCCGGCACACGGATCTCGGGGAGAGCGAGAAGCTGAGCCTGCTGTCGGTGGACGAGGACGGCATGTTCGCCGCCCGGGTCGAAGTCGAGGCGGCCGACCAGTCGAGGGCGGAGGCGGAAGCGAAGCGGCTGGTTTCCCAGGCGCTGCAGGACAGTGGCTTCACGGAGGAGAACGCTCCGTTGGGCCCGGCGATCGTTACCGGCATCGACAGCGAGTTCTGAGGCGAAAACCCGTCAGGGATCCGGACGGTCGCGCGCCATCGCGGGTCGCCGCGGTGGAGCACGACCGTCCGGTTCACGGCCCGTCCGCGGGATGGCGCCGCGCGGGCCCGCGCGCGAGGATGTTCCCTCACAGCCGACGGCCGGCCGCTGAGCCGAGGGAGCCTGGGGATGGGTTCACACGCAGCGCCGCACCACAGCAGACGAACGGTGTTGATGTCCGTGGGCCTCATACTCGTGGCCGCGCTGCTGGGGATACCCCGGGCCGACGGCGCACCCGTGTCGGCCGACGCCTGCCGCGGTCCGAGCGTGAGCTTGCCCCGCGGTGACTGCGGCCCGTTCTGGCAGGTCCTCGCGGAGGACTTCAACGGCGACCGGGTCCCCCTGGGCGCGTTCAGCGACTGCGATCACCACGTCGACACCTCCGCCGCGTACTGCGGGGGCCTCAGTGGCGAGTTCCGCGACAACTGGTGGGCGTATCCGACCGGTTGGCTCGACACGGCCAACAGCCGGAACCGGGACGTCGTGGGTGTCTACCACCCTGAGGACACCGTGAGCGTCGGCCCGGCGGCCGACGGCGACGGGCGGATGTTCATCCGGATGTGGCGGTCCGGAGACGGAGGCCCGGTGCATGCCGCGGCGGTGGTGCCACGCGCGGTGATGCAGATGAGGTACGGCAAGTACAGCGCCCGCATCAAGGTGACGAAACTGGCCCCGGGCTACAAGTCCGCCTGGCTGCACTACGGTCGGGGCTGCGAGATGGACCACCCCGAGGGCGAGTGGACCGGCTCCCTCACCGCCTTCCACCATCCGTGCGGCGGCGGTGAGCAGGGTTACTTCCCGGGCAGTGACGACTGGACCGAGTGGCACACCGTTTCCACCGAGTGGACACCGGGGAACGTGCGGTTCTTCGTGGACGGTCGCCAGACGGGGCACGACACCCGCGACGTGCCGGCCCACCCGCTGTCCTGGGTGCTGCAGAACGAGAGCGCCCTGGAGGGGCCCGGAGCGGCGCCCGGCAGCAGCGCGCAGCTCGACGTCACCTGGGTCGCGGCGTACGCGTACGGCTGGAAGTGAGACCGTCCGCAGCCGGGCGGGCTACCGTCGCTCGTCCAGCGACCGGACCGCGCTGTCCCTGTCGGGGTACAGGGTGAAGATCTGGTCGAGACCGACGATGCGCAGTATGCGCAGGGTGTTGGCGGGGACGCCGGCGAGCACGATGTCCGCCTGAGCTTCCTGGGCGAGGGAGTGGGCGGCGATCAGGGCGGTGATGCCGCTGGAGTCGCAGAACTCCATACGGGAAAGGTCCACGACGAAGCGCTGACCTGGCTGGAGGGTGATGGTGGCCAGCAGGTCGCGCAGCTCGCCGGCGTTGGCGTAGTCGAGTTCGCCGACGATCTCCAGGACAGGGCCGGTCTCGGCGTCTCGGGTGGTGACCTTCAGCGGGCTCATGGTGCGTTCTTCGTGGCCGGGCCGGGCGCCGGGGCGCCGAGGGCGAGCAGAGCGGTGTCGTCGTCGAGGCCGTCACCGAAGCCGTCCAGCAGACCGATCAGGGCCTGGATGACCGCGTGCGGGGGCTTGCCGGCCTGACCGGCGGCGAAGGCGAGGAGGGCCTCGTACCCGTACAGGGAGTCACGGTCCTCGCCGGTGCGGGCCTCGGTGAGACCGTCGGTGTAGAGCAGGAGGGTGTCGCCGGGGTCCAGGACGGTGGTGGCGGTGACGAACGGCGCGGAGGGCAGGATCCCGACGAGGAGCCCGCCGGGAGTGGGCAGGAAGTCCGTCGTGCCGTCGGCCCTCAGGACGAGCACCGGCGGGTGACCGCCCGAGGCGAGGTGGATGGCGACCTGCCCGGTCCCCGGGTCGGGTTCGAGCGTGCCGAAGACAGCGGTGCAGTAACGCGGGTCGCCGCTGCCGGCGTAGCGCTCGTGGAGCACCTTGTTGAGGGTCGTGAGGGCGGAGACGGGGTCGGAGTCGTGCACGGCGGCGGCACGCAGGGTGTAGCGGGTCAGTGAGGTGACCGCCGCGGCCTGGGGGCCCTTGCCGCACACGTCGCCGAGGAAGAAGGCGAAGCGTTTGCCGTCCACGGGGAAGACGTCGTAGAAGTCGCCGCCGAGCCGGTCGGGATGGGCGGTGTGGTAGTGGGCGGCCGTCTCCACGCCGGGTACCGGGGGCAGGGTGGCGGGCAGCAGCGACTGCTGGAGCACGGCGAGTGCGTCCTGCAGCCGGGCTCGGTCTGCCTCCGCCTGCCTGTGTGCTTCTTCAGCCGCCTTCCGGCCGCGCAGGAGTTCCTCCTCGTAGGCGCGGCGGTCTCGGGCGTCGAAGACGGTGGTGCGGATCAGCAGCGGCTCGCCGGTGCTGCCGTGCTTGACCACGGAGGAGACCAGCACCGGCATGCGTGCCCCGCCGGTCTGTTTGACCTCCAGGGCTATGCCGCTGATCCGGCCCTGCATGCGCAGCAACGGCGCGAAGTGTGTCTCGTGGTACAGCTTGCCGCCCACGGTCAGCAGATCGGTGAACCGCATCCGGCCCACCACCGCCTCCCGCTCCAGGCCGAGCCAGCCCAGCAACGTCGCGTTGACCTTGGCGATGGTGCCGTCCATCAGCGTGGACAGGTACCCGCACGGTGCGCTCTCGTACAGCTCCTCGGCGCTGTCCTCCAGGAGCGCGGTGAACGCCGCGTCCGACGCCATCTCGTCGTCGGCTTCCGGCGGGTCGGACTGGTGCCCGGTGCGGCACATCACCGCAGACCCGCCAGGAAGCCGGTGATCGCCTCGTTGGTGGCCTCGGGCGCGGACAGGTGCGGGCAGTGCCCGGTGGCGTCGAGAGTGACCAGCGTCGAGCCGGGGATCGCCTGGTGGACGAAGGCGCCGACCTCCCGGGGGGCGATGACGTCGTGGGTGCACTCGAGGATCAGCGTCGGGACCCTCACGCCCTTCAGGTCGTCCCTCGAATCCGACAGGAACGTGGTCTGGGCGAAGACGCGCGCCATGTCCGGGTCGGTCGCGCAGAAGCTGTTCTTCAGCTCCTCGCCGAGTTCGGGCCGCTCCGCGTTCCCCATGATCACCGGCGCCATCGCCGCCGACCAGCCGAGATAGTTCGACTCCAGTGACCCCAGCAGCTCGTCGATGTCCTCCGCGCTGAAACCGCCCCGGTAGCCGTCGTCGTCGATGTACCGCGGAGACGGAGCGACCATCACCAGCGCCCCGATACGCTCCGGGGCCATGCCGGCGGCCAGCACCCCGATCATCGCGCTGACCGAGTGCCCCACGAACGTCGCGTCGCGCAGGTCCAGCGCCTCACACACCTCCACGACGTCCCGGGCGTAGCCGTCCAGAGAGGCGTAGCGGTCCGCGGAGAACGCGGACAGGTCCGAGCGGCCCGACCCCACGTAGTCGAACAGCACCACCCGGTAGTCCTCGGCCAGGGCGGGCACCGTCAGCCGCCACATGTTCTGATCACAGCCGAACCCATGGGCCAGCACCACCGTGGGCCCCTGCGGGTTGCCGGTGACGGTGACGTTGTTCCTGCGATCGATGTCCATACTCACCAGTATCCCAAGTTCCGCTCACCGCTCGGACACGGCCGCGCACCACCCCACACCCCACCCGTCGCCTTCACAACCGGCTCGGTCGACCCCGACCGCAACGCGGTGTCGCCGACGCCGAGTGCCACCTCAGGGCCGCTTGAAACGGACCCGCCGCCCCCTTGTTCGCCGGAGCAGAGGTGAGAGGCTGACTCACCCGTGGAGCCGACCCACCCGGCGACGGGCGAGTCGACTCGGCACCGACGACGGAGAGGACCAACGTGAGTGAATGGCAGCTGACCGAGACATTCCGCAGCACGTCAGGCGACGTCCGCTGGGGAAGCCTCGGACAACCCGGCCGGGAACCGGTCGTGCTCCTGCACGGCACACCTTTCTCCTCGTACGTCTGGCGCGCGGTCGCCCGCGCGCTCTCCCGCCACCACCAGGTGTTCGTATGGGACATGCCGGGCTACGGGGCATCGGAGATGGCGGCGGGCCAGGACGTCTCCCTGGCCGCCCAGGGCAGGGTCTTCACACAGCTCCTGGCGCACTGGGGCCTGGCGGAACCCTTGGTGGTCGCCCACGACTTCGGCGGGGCCGTCTGTCTGCGGGCGCATCTGCTGCACGGGGCTCGCTACCGCGCCCTCGCTCTGGTCGACCCGGTGGCACTGGCCCCGTGGGGTTCCCCGTTCTTCCGCCTGGTCGGCGAGCACTCCGACGTCTTCGAGCAGCTGCCACCGGTGCTGCACCGTGCCCTGGTGCGCGAGTACGTGAGTTCGGCCAGCAGCCCCGGTCTGCACCCCGCCGTTCTCGACCGGCTCGTCGAGCCCTGGCTCGGCGACCCCGGCCAGGCGGCCTTCTACCGTCAGATCGCGCAGGCCGACCAGCTCCACACCGACGAAGTACAGGCCCGGTACGGCGAGATCAACATCCCGACACTGGTGTGCTGGGGCCAGGACGACACCTGGATCCCCGCCGCGAAGGGACGGGAGCTCGCCGCAGGCATCCCGGGTGCGCAGCTCGAGCCCATCGCCGGTGCGGGCCACCTCGTCCAGGAAGACGCGCCTGCCGAACTCACGGCCGCCCTGATGACCTTCCTCCACCAACCGCGCTGATACCCGACACTCGCGTCGGGTGGCGCGCTCGTTCAGGCCGCGACGGGTACCTGGTGCGCGGCCGGCAGCCGCACTCAGCCGCGACAAAGTGTGAGCTATTGGCTAAAACGACACAAATGTACGTATGAGTGGTGTGAGGTCGGATACCCGAGCGGCATGACACGAGCGACGAGAAGGCACGCAAGGCACGACGAGCACGACACGACCGACCGGGAGACCGAGGCCGGGCGCGCGGTGAATGTCGGGCCGGACGAGCAGGTGGAACGGCAGGCGCCGGACAGTCCGACGGACCTGCCCAAGAGCTACTGGAAGACGATCCTCAAAGGCACCCTCAAGGAGTTCAAGAAGGACGAGCTGACCGACCGGGCAGCGGCGCTGACCTACTACGGGATCCTGGCGCTCTTCCCCGCGCTGCTCGCCCTGGTGTCCCTCCTGGGGATCGTCGGCCGGTCGGCCACCCAGCAGGTGCTGGACAACATCCAGAAACTCGCCCCGGGCCCGGCACAGGACATCCTGCGCAACGCGGTGCAGCAGATGCAGGGCAACGCCGGACTGGGGTCGATCATGGCGATCGTGGGCCTGGCGCTCGCGATCTGGTCGGCGTCCGGTTATGTCGCGGCGTTCATCAGGAGCGCCAACAAGGTCTACGACATCCCCGAGGGCCGGCCGGTGTGGAAGGTGCTGCCGGTGCGGGTCGGTGTGACCGTCGTGCTGATGGTCATGGCCGTGATCAGCGCGCTGATCGTGGTGTTCACCGGTGGCCTGGCGAAGGAGATAGGCACCGCGCTCGGAGTCGGCGACACCGGACTGACGGTCTGGTCGATCGCGAAGTGGCCGGTGCTGGTGGTGCTGGTCACGCTCATGATCGCGCTCCTGTACTGGGCGACCCCGAACGCGAAGGTCCGTGGCTTCCGCTGGATCACGCCGGGCAGTTTCCTCGCCCTGCTGATCTGGATGGTCGCCTCGGCGGGGTTCGCGTTCTACGTGGCGAACTTCGGCTCGTACAACAAGACCTACGGCGCCCTCGCCGGCGTGATCATCTTCCTGGTCTGGCTGTGGATCACGAACCTGGCGATCCTGCTCGGCCTCGAGTTCGACGCGGAGATGGCCCGTCAGCGGGCCGTGGCGGGCGGTCATCCGGCCGACGAGGAACCGTACGTCGAGCCCCGCGACACCCGGAAGTGGGACGAGGAGGACCGTCGCCGCCTCGAATCCTGACGCGGCACGGTGAAGCACGCGGAGCACGGTAGCGGTGTACGAGGACGCCGGACGGGAGTCGACTGGTCGTGGAAGTGATGGCAGGTCTGCAGGACGGAGACCGCCGGCTCGCGAGGCGGTCGATCGCCTGCGGACCGCGATGGGTGCGGCAGGTCGCGCCCATGGTGGAGGAGGCCGCCGAGCACACCAGGGTGTGGTGGGTGGCGGCCTGCGCGATGGCCGCCCTCGGCGGGTGGCGCGGCCGGGTGGCCGCCGGGGCCGGGGTGGCGGCGATGGCGACGGCCGAGGTGGTGTCCAACGGCGTCGTCAAACAGCTGTGCCGCCGGCGCCGCCCGCCACAGGAATGGGTGCCTCCGGAGGATCTCGAGGACCGGCCGGACAGTTCGTCCTTCCCCTCCGGACACACGGCCGCCGCGTTCGCCTTCGCCGGGGCGGTCACGCCGCTGTGGCCCGCCACAGGCTCCGCGTGCGCTGTCACGGCGGTGATGGTGGCCGCCCAGCGGGTGCACGGCGGTGCGCACTACCCCACCGACGTGGCCGCCGGCGCCGCGATCGGACTGGGCTCGGCCACGCTGGTGCGGGCCGTACCGCGGCTGGTGCGACGGCTGGTGCTCTGACGGGAGCCGGCACACTCCCCCATGCTTCTCACCTCCTTACTCCTTCTCCCTCCTTCTCCCTCTTCCTCAACTTGTCGAGGATCCGGCCCGCCGTCAGCCGGATGTTGAAGGAGGTGACGGAGGTGACGGAGGGGTAGGGGGCGTGTGCGAGCGCCTCGATCCCGCCGAGCAAGCCCGCCTTGTCGGGTGCGTCGGGCAATTCGCCGTGCCCGTCCACATACCGGCTGATCCCCCACAGGGCCTCGTACCGGACGGATTCCGACGGATCGTGGAGGTGGGTGAGCAAGAGGCCACGTCGCTGTCCTCGTCCGGGTCCAGGAGGGAGACGACGGCCGCCCTGACCTCGTCGGACGGGTGGTCGATCAGCCTCCGTACGGCGGGCAGGGCCTCGGGGTAGTTGCCGAGCGCGTTCCGGGTGTGCCGGAGGATCGCCTCGTCGGTCGTCAGGAGGCCGAGCAGCGCCTCGACCGCCACGCGCCGCTGTCCCCGTCGCCTGATGTGCCGCCCCAGTTCCATCAGACCCCGCACCGCTCCACCCCGTATCCGCTCGTCGGGATCGTGGAGGAGCGGCAGCAGCAACTCGGTGGTCCGCGGGTCCGCGCGCTCGCCGAGCGCCTCGGCGGCGGCCCCACGGACATCGGGATGACCGCGACCGGGCACCGGCTCGGGGCCGGGCGCGGAGACGACCACCATCCTGATCCACTCCCAGGCCGTCGCCGTGTCGATGCGGGACAGCACCCATACGGCGGTGGGTCCCGACCGCGGATGGTCCAGCCAGCGCACGGCGAGGGGCAGGGACCGCTCCTCGCGCCACTGTCCGAGGGTGTGGAGGGTCTGCCTGGCGGCCTCCGCGTCGGTCTCGGCCGCCAGCGCGGACAGGATCGCGTCGACCGTGCGGGGCCTTCGACAGCCGGACAGTTTGGACGCGGCCATGCCCCGGACCCCGGGGCACTCGTCGCGCAGGCCCTCGATGAGTGAGTCGCGCAGCTGGTCCAGGTACTGCGAGGGCAGCATGTCCAGTGCCCGCGCGCGCGACAGACCCCGGCCCTGCCGGGCGGTGTGCAGGACCTGTTCCAGGACGGGCCTCTGCCGCAGCAACGGATAGAGGGCGGTACGCGCCTGCCCCCACACATAGGTGCCGGTGTCGCCCAACAGCCGTATGAGGACGGTCGGGTCGGGGTTCCCCTCCCGACGGGTCAGCCCGAGCAGCCCGTTGAGCCGCAGATGCCAGTCGGAGGCGTCGTCCATCAACCGCCGGAACGCCTCGACGACATCCGGCCCCTCCAACGCCAGCCTCTCGGCCGCGAGGGACGCCCGACGCCGTACGCCGCCGTCCGGGTCCCCATCAACCCGACGACCACCGCGCCCGCCCCGTCACCTCCGGCCGGCCGCGCCTGCCCCAGCCATCCGAGCGCATCCGCCGCCCCGGCCCGCACCCCGGCCTCAGGGTCCTGAGCGGCCTGTTCGACGGCCTCCCGCACCCCGTCGACAACCTCCCCGTGTTCCGCGGCCCATCTCCCCACCCGCCCCAGCCCTTTGACGGCCGCGGCCCTCCGCCCGCATTCCTCGGCCGTCAACTCCCGTAAGAAGAAGGCGATCTGATGCGCCGCGCCGCCGGCCCCGCCACCCCTGACAACTCCCACGCGTCCCCTCCGAGCCCCTGCACCGCCCCGCCGCGCGGGGGAGGTGTCAACGAGAACGACTGTTCCGAGGGCTCGAGAGTTGCGCTGAGCCCTCGTCACGGGACGCAAGGGCTCCGGACTGGGCCGCTCCCCCGCGTGAGGCGGCGACGGCGGCGGAGAGCTGTTCCTGCGCCTCCTCGGGCAGGGGGTCGCCCCTGACGGAGTTCACGAGCTGCTGAGCCGTCCGGTACAGCTTGGTGTTGGTGTTCTGGGACGTCATCACCAGCACGGTCCAGGCCTCCTCCTCGCTGAGGGTGAAGGCGGCCATGAGGATGCCGCGGGCCAGGTCGATGAGCCCTCGCGTCTGCATCGCCCGCCGGAGCTGGACGACTTCCACCCTCGGGTCCGGTTCGGACACGTCGGATTCCGCGGAGACAGGTCGGGGCCGGGAGTCGTCATCCGGCGCATCCGCCTCGCCGTGCGGCGTGAAGAGGGGCAGGGTGTCGGTGAGCTCGAACACCCGCTCGGCGGCCGGGCTGATGCTGCGGATCGTGGTCGTCTTCGCCTGGTCCAGGGCTTGCTGCCGGATGCCCAGCAGGGTGCTGAGGCCGGAGCAGTCGCAGAACTCGACGCCGCTGAGGTCCAGGTCAATGCCATGGGCAGAGCGGGCGAGCGCCGAGCGCAGGGCCTGCTGCAGCTCCTGGTCCGAGGTGAGGTCGAGGTCGCCGCACACCGTGACGAGCATCCGGTCGCCTTCGGGGCGGGTGTAGACCGTGAGAGCAGAAACCTGTTTCACGCCGACGAGCCCGGCGAGCTTCGTGCAGCCGTCGGCCTGTCCGGCCCCAGACTGTGCCGCCTCCGGCATGGTCCACTCCCCTGACTGAAGCACTTGGTAGGTCCACCACCAGATTCGCGCGCACACAAACTCACGTCAATAGATACATGAAACAAAGTTCAGGTATTCTCTTACGTGAACCAGCGAGCGTATAGTGTGGGCATGGCTGGAGCTCAAGAACCGCACACGGGATGGACGTTCATCACGAATCACGCGCGCGTGCTGGCCACCATCGCTGACGACCAGAGCGTGCGGGTCCGTGACATCGCCGCCCGCTGCAGGCTCACGGAACGCGCCGTCCAGAAGATCATTTCCGACCTGGAACAGAGCGGCTTCCTCTCCCACAGGCGCGAGGGCCGCAGCAACACGTACCAGATCGAGCCGGGAACCGAGCTGCGTCACCCAGCCGAGGCCGGACTCACCGTGTCCTCCCTCCTCGCCCTGCTCGCCCAGGTGGACGCCCACCGCACCGGACTGCACGCCAACCAGGACAGCTGAGCGACCCCCTGGGTCGGCGGGGCACGGCGAAGCGGCCTACCCGGCGCGTCCACGGTCCGGCAGAGCACGAGGGGTCAGCGCACCGCGCCCTCGCGGAAGCGACGAAGCTGTCGAGCTCGTCGTCGCCATTCCGGGCCCGCGTCCACTCCTCGGACAGGCTGTCCATGGGCGGACCCGAAATGCGCGCCCTGTCCTGGTTGGTCTGCACCGGACTGGGCACCTGGCTGTGAAGTAGGCCCCGGGTGTGCTGGAGGTGTGGTGTGGCGGTACGGCATCGTCTGATCAAGGTGAGTCCGCAGACCGTGTGGGCCGTCCTCGCGGACGGCAGCCGCTATGCGGAGTGGGTGGTGGGAACGTCGTCCTCCGAGCCGGTGCGTGGACAGTGGCCGGAGGTGGGCTCGGCGATCGGCTACGAGGTGCGCCTGGGCCCCGTACGACTCACCAACGAGACAGTTGTCCGGTACTGCAGGGAAGGCTCCGAGCTGGGGCTGGAAGCACGGGCGGGCGCGCTGGGGACGGCGCGGATCTCGCTCGAACTGCACCCCTGGGGCAGGTACTGCCTGGTGATCGCGGACGAACACCCGCTCCAGGGGGCCGGCGGAAAGCTGCACAACGTCGGCGTGGAGGCACTGATCCAACTACGACATCGCGCGATGCTCGCCCGCCTCACCGAGGTCTGCGAGGCGCAGGCCCGCGCCGAGCAGCTGGAAAGCGGCCGGGAACAGCGCCGGGCGGCAGCTCAGGGCGCAGGCGGCGGCCATGCCTGACGCGGTGGTGATCGGCGCCGGCCCCAACGGGCTGGTCGCCGCCAACCTGCTGGCCGACGAGGGATGGAGTGTGGAGGTACTGGAGGAGCAGCCCGAGCCGGGTGGCGCGGTGCGCCACGACAGGGACGTCGATCCCGATTTCGTCAACGACCTGTGCAGCTCCTTCTATCCCCTTGCCGCCGCGTCGCCGGTGCTGGCCCGGCTCCGTCTCGACGACCACGGTCTGCGCTGGAGCCACGCGCCTCGCGTGCTGGCCCACCCCCTGAGCGACGGCAGGTGCGCCGTGCTCGCCCGCGGACTCGACACCACCGCCGACTCACTCGACGCCTTCCATCCGGGCGACGGGGAGGCGTGGAGGCGCCTGCACGAGACCTGGGAGCACCTGCGTCCCGACATCCTGGGCGCCCTGTTCACCCCTTTCCCGCCGCTGCGCGCCGGCGCCCGCCTCGCCGTACGGCTGAGGGCGGCGGGCGGCCTGCGGATGGCGCGCACCCTGATCCTGCCCGTGCGCCGCCTGGGGGACGAGGAGTTCCAGGGCGAGGGCGGCAAGCTGCTGCTGGCCGGGAACGCACTGCACGCCGACCTCGCGCCGGAGGCCGCCGGCAGCGGGGGCTTCGGCTGGCTGATGTCCATGCTCGGACAGACGTACGGCTTTCCCGTGCCCGTCGGCGGCGCCGGGGCCCTCACGGAGGCCCTCGTCCGTCGGCTGCGGGAGCGGGGCGGCACTCTCCGCTGCGGACAGCGGGTCCGTCGCGTCATCGTGCGGGACGGTCGAGCCGTGGGTGTGCTCACCGCCGACGGCGGGCGGGTGGCCGCACACCGTGCCGTCCTGGCCGACGTGTCGGCGCCTGCCCTGTACGGCGACCTCGTCCCGGAGGAGCACCTTCCTTCGCAGCTGCTGACCGACGTCCGACGCTTCCAGTGGGACTTCGCCACCTTCAAGGTGGACTGGGCACTCGACGGCCCCGTGCCCTGGCAGGCCGAGGCGGCGGCCCGGGCCGGAACCGTCCACCTGGCCGACGGGATGGACGAGCTCACCCGCTTCGCGGCCCAGATCGCCATGGGCCAGGTACCCGACCGGCCTTTCGCGCTGTTCGGACAGATGACGACGGCGGATTCGTCCCGCTCTCCGCGGGGCACCGAGGCCGCCTGGGCGTACACCCACGTGCCGCACGTGATCAAGTCCGACGCCGGCGACGAGGGACTGACCGGCACCTGGAGCACCAAGGAGCAGGAGGTGATGGCCGACCGGGTCGAACGCCAGGTCGAGCGGTTCGCGCCAGGCTTCCGCTCCCTCATCCGTGCCCGGCGCGTTCTGGCGCCGCCCACGCTCCAGGCGCTCGACAGCAATCTGTACGGAGGCGCCATCAACGGCGGTACCACGGCCCTGCACCAGCAGCTCTTCTTCCGCCCTGTACCCGGCATCGGCCGCCCCGAGACACCGGTCGCCGGTCTCTACCTCGCCTCCGCCTCCGCCCACCCGGGCGGCGGGGTCCACGGGGCCCCGGGGGCCAACGCCGCTCGCGCGGCGCTGCACCGGAACCGGCTCCCCGGCGTCACCCGCGCCCAGCGCGCCCTCGCCCTCCGGGACCGCACCGGACGAAAGCCGCGCCGCGCGCACTGAGACCCGGACCCGGCACAACAGCAGTTCTGCCGTGCGACGGGCACTCGGCGCCCGCACGAGGGACGGACAGGATCACGAACATGGACACGGACAAGGACAAGGACACGGACAAGGACACGGACAGGGACATGGACGGGGACCGCGCGGACCGCCCGGACCGCACCCACCGGCGCCCGGAGGGGGTCAGCGACGAGATCGTGGAAGCGCTCGGGGCGCTGTCGAAGGCGCTGGAGACCACCGAACGCGCGCGAGGCCACCTCTACGGCTTTCATCAGCTGACCGGCGCCGCGGACCTGCAACTCGACCGGGCGGTGGAGCTGCTGCGTCAGGCCGGCCGCCCCGAGTGGGCCGACAAGGTGCGGTCGGAGATCCTCGGCCGGAACGTCATCCCGGGACATTGGACCTTCCAGATCGTCGAGGCGTACGACGCCACCTACTACCGGCCGTTCTCACTCCTGCAGCGGGAGGCCGTGGAGCAGTTGGCCGAGGGCCGCGACCACCTGTACGAGGCGGAGATGAAGGAGGCGCGGCGTACCGCCGGCCACCCCGACCACACAGCCCGGCCGGCCGTCGACCCGAAGTGGCGCGAGGAGCACGGCCCGGACGACCGACCGCAAGGGGAACGACCCGGCTGAACCGTCTCCGAGAGCCACAGGAGTTCCGGAGGCGGCGGGCGGAAGAACCTCCTACCGGACGTACCGGACGGGCTTCGGAGTCAGAAGGGACCAGATCGTGGATGACAGTCCGGTCAACGGCCGCATCGTCGTGGTGACGGGAGCCGCACGCGGCGTGGGCGCGGCGCTCGCGACCGCGCTCGCCCGGCGCGGGGCCCGGCTGGCCCTGCTCGACCACGACAAGCCGGCGCTGGAGACGATGGCCTCGGGCCTGCCGGGCGCGGAGTTGACCGTCGATGTCGATGTGACCGACAACGCGGCGCTGCGCGAGGCCGCCCGGACGGTCCGCGGTCACCTGGGCCCGCCGTCGGTGGTGGTGGCGAACGCGGGGATCGCCGAGGGCGGCCCCTTCGACCTCTCGGACCCCGCGACCTGGCGCCGTGTGATCGATGTGAACCTGACCGGGAGTGCGCAGACGGCAAGGGCGTTCCTGCCGGACCTGGTGGAGACGGCGGGCTACCACCTCCAGATCGCGTCACTGGCCTCGATCGGTGCCGTTCCGTTGATGAGCGCCTACTGCGCCTCCAAAGCAGGCGTCGAGGCCTTCACCCACGCGCTGCGGGCCGAGGTGGCTCATCAGGGAGTGGCCGTCGGGATCGCCTACCTCAACTGGATCGACACCGACATGATCCGCGACGCCGACCGGTTCGCGGTCCTCCGGGAACTGCGCACCCACATGCCGCCGCCCGCGCGGCGCGTCTCTCCGGTCGAGATGGTCGCCGCCCGGCTGGTGCGGGCCGTCGAGCGCCGCAGCACCGCCGTCTACGTACCCGGTTGGCTGCGTCTGGTCCAGGTGGGCCGGGCCGCTCTGCCACCCGTCATCCTGCGGCTGTCCCGCCGCGAGCTGCCCCGCCTGCAGTCGAAGGAGCCGTTCGACTCCACGGGCCTGCTGGGAGCCGGCGGTCGGTCCGACCTCGCGGCGACGGCACGGCACGGCGTGCACCCACGGTGAACCTCGCCTCGCCTACGGCCGGTTGGTGCGACCTCCCGGTGTGAGCGGCCGTACGTCGGCACGCGGAGGTCCCGGTGTGCGCGGCCGTACGTAAGCACACGGAGGTCCCGCACCTGGTCTCGTTAATGTGACCCGATGCAGCTTCCCGCGTACTGGATGCCGAGACCTGCGTCCGCACCTGACCGCGCGACAACAGCGGCTTTCGACCGGCTGTTGGACGAGGCACTCGGCCGCGGCCCGGGCCGGCCCGTCGACTACCAACTGGACGCGCCCAAATGGCAGTTCCTGTGCCACGCCGCCGAACGGTCCGGCATCGTCCTGCACGGTTCGGGGGATCCGGACATCGGTCGGTTCGAACCTCGGCAGCCTGCCGACACGCTCGAGTTCAGCAACCGTCGGGCGGTCTTCGCGGCCACCGACGGAATCTGGCCGATGTACTACGCGATCCTGGACCGTGACCGCCACCCGACGATGACGCTGTGCAATGCCTGCATTCGCATCGCCTCCCCCAACTCCCTTGATTTCAGCGATCCTTACTACTTCTTCTCGATCAGCCGGCCTGCCCTGGACCGGCAGCCCTGGCGAGTCGGCACCGTTTACCTCCTGCCCGCCGACACCTTCGAGTCCCAGCCGCCGGTCACGGCCGACGACGCCCGGATACGAATCGCCCAGGCGGCGAGTGCGGTACCGGTCGAACCGGCCGCCAAACTGTCGGTGCACCCCGGCGACTTCCCCTTCCTCCGGCAGATCCGCGGCCACGACGACGACAGGCTCCGCGCTCAAGTCGCCGCCGACCCGGGCGGGTTCCCCTGGGTCGAGGGGGGCTGACCCCCGACCGGCGACGCCGCACCGATTGCATCCTCAACTGTTCGTACTTGGATTGAGCACTCTTGACCCGTTGAACAATATATTTACTTTTATCCTCTTCTTGTCGCATAAGCCGGGCAAATCCGGTGAACCTGGACGTAGTAAGAGCAAGCCCCTGACAAGGAGATGGTGGTATGACCCCCACCGAAGCTCTCATCACGGAAACCACCGAGGTTCACTGCGCCGACGTCGAGGCGGCCCTCGACCCGGTCGAGGCCGACGGCACCTTCCGCGACAGCCGCGAGTGCGCGGCCCTCGCCCTGTCGTCCGGCACGACCAGCCTTCTGCTGTCACCCCCGACGCCGCGACCGAAGAAGGGCTGACGGGAGGGCCCATGAAGCAGTCAGGCACTTCGATCCGTCTGACGGGCGCGGTGCAGGACCTCGCTACGGAGGTGGTCTCCGCCCTGCGGGGCGGAGACCACCTCCGGCTCGCCGAGAGCCTGTCGGTGCGCGACGAGACCGGCCCGCCCGGTGACCTCGCGCTCGCCGCCGTACGGGTGCTCGGCCCCGACGTCCTGTTGCCGGCCGTCCTGCGCATCGTTCCCCCGGACCCTGACGACCTGGCCGTCGTCAGAAAGGCCGTGGACGCGTTCCCTCCGTCCGCGGACGCCTCGCCCACCTCACGGTGGAGTCACTGGGCCATGCGGCACACGCTGCTGCGCCTGGACCCCCCGCTCGACGACGCGCGCACCGACGGCACAGAGCCGGGAGCGGGCTGGCTCGACGGCGTCCCCTGGCAGTTCCTGACCCATCAGCTCGCGGTCCTCGCACCCCTGGCCCTGCCGGCGGACGACAGCGCGCTCACCCGGGCGGCACGCCACCGTCCGGTCGACGTGGCCCGTGGCTTCGTACGCGCGGTGCGCCGCCGCGACTGGCTGCAGGCGGCCGGCGCCGGTCGCTGGCTGACCCTCCTGGACGGGGTGCCGGACACGCTCGGCCTCGAAGGGGGACTGGAGTTCGTCGCCCAGATGGGCGGTGACGACCCCCGCGTGGCCTTGCAGGTCCAGGCCGCTCAGCTCCTGCGCGCGGGAGCCGCGCGGTGACGGCCCGCACCGGCACGGCGGCCCACACCGGCGCGACGGCCCGCACCGTGCGGGACCGGGGACGGGCCGCACTCGCCTGGATCTCCGGCCACCGCCACGAGTTCCGTCTCGACGACGGCGCGGCGCTGGCCGCTGACGGCGACGTGAACGCCAGTTGGAAACCCCTCGGCGAGCTGGCCCAGGTGTGCGTGTGCGTCCGCCGTCACACCGACCCGACCGACCCCTGGCACGCCGCCGCCTCCGACCTGCTGGCCTTCGCATGGCAACAGACCGGTGACGGCGCGCTGTTCCTCGACGTCCAGCGTCTCGAACCCTTCGCCACCTACCCCTTGGAGGTCTACGCCGCGTTCGCGTCGGCCGGTCTGCGCCACGCCGGCTACGAACACGCCGCCGCCACGGTGACCCGCACCCGAGGCTGGCGGTCGACCGAGCAGGAACCGAACCGCCGCCTGAGCGTGCTCAACTCCGAGCGCCGCAGCCGGCTGCCCCTGCACCAGGAGATGCCCGAAGCTCTGCGGCGTACCTGGCTGGGCGGCCTGCCGGAGCCCTGGACCTTCGAACGCAGCGCCGGCTACACGCTCACCCACGTCGTCTTCCACCTCACCGACTGGGGTCTGGACACCGGCGGACTGCCGACAGATGTCGCGACCTACCTCCGGCACTGGCTTCCACCGTGGCTTGACACCTGTCTGGAGGACGACCAGTGGGACCTGGCCTGCGAACTGCTGGCCGTGGCGGCGAGCCTGCCACGGCTGCCCGAACCCGCGGTTCTCGCGGACGCCTGGGCGAGCATCGGCGCGGCCCAGGACGCCTCCGGCGCGGTGCCCGAAGTGGGCCCGGGACGCGGGGAACGGGAACCGGAGCGGACCTTCGCCACCTGCTACCACTCCACGTTGATGACAGCCTTCGCCGCCGCCGTGACCCTCGCCCGCCTGCGCGAGGCCGAAACGTCCGGGGCACCTCCGGCCGGGTCGTCCGGCCGGCCGGCACCGGGTGGACAGGGAGTACCCGCATGACCAGTACTCGTCTCATCCACAAGGTCGGAGTGGGCGCCATCGAATGGCTGTACGCCCACCGCGACGGATTCCGGCTGGAACCGGACGTCGACCCCGAGGTGGGCTTCCTCGAGCGGTTCAAGCCCGTCGGTGAACTGGCCCTGATCTGCAAGGTCCTCTTCCGCGAGGGGGTCGCCGGATCGCACCAGTCCCACCTGGCCCGGGAACTGCTCGACCACGCCTGGCAGCACACCCTGGCCGGCGGCCGGATGCTGGTCCGCGGCCAGCGTACGGAGCCGATCTCCCCCATCCCGTTCGAGGTCTACCTCCCCTTCAGGGAGCTCGGTTACAGCCAGCCCGAGCTGGAGCGCGCGGCCCGGCTCAACCACCGGCTGCTGGGGTACGCCGCCTTCGAGATGACGCCCGTCCGCCGCCTCGGCCTGTCGGCGTTCCAGCGCCGCTTCGGGCTGCCGCCCCAGCCACCCGAAGCCGAGCTGGTGGGCCGGACCTGGCTGGGCCGTACCCCCGAGCCGTGGACCGTCGAGGGTCACATCGCCTACGCCATCACCCACACCGTCTTCCATCTCACCGACTGGGGCGAGCGACCCGAGGGCCTGCCGCCCCCCGTCGCCGACTACCTCGCCACCTGGCTGCCGGTCTGGCTGGACGACTGGCTCGACCTGCAACGCTGGGACCTGCTCGGCGAACTACTCGTCGTGGACGCCTGTCTGCCACGCCCCACCCTCGACGAACGGGCCTGGGAAGGCTTCGCCGCGGCCCAGCGGTCCGACGGTGCGATGCCCGCCCTGCGCACGATGCCGCGAGGCGAACCCGAAGAGGTGTTCGACGTCATCTACCACCCGACACTCGTCGCCGCCTTCGCCTCCGTGATGGCCACGTCCCGCGCCCTGACCCAACTGGCGCACGCCCCGGCATGACTCCCCGGCAGCAGACCCCCTGGCCCGGCGGCGCCCGCCCGGACACCGCCGACGTGCTTTCGTACGCCGACCTCGACGACACCGCGACCACCGCGGGCGCGATCCTCCCGGGCCCGGCCGACACACCGCCGGGCCCCCGGCTGGAGGCGGCCGTGGCGGCCGTGGCGGCGCCCGACGTCGTCTTCGCCCTGTCCCGCGACGGGCAGCGCACCGTACGCTGCGGTGGCACGGCGCCGCCCCCGCCGGTCCCCCGCGAGCGACTGCGCTACGAACTCGGATCGGCCTCCAAGGCGTTCACCGGGCTCCTCCTGGCGGAGCTGACGCGGTCCGGTCGGCTGTCCGGGGGCGAGCCGGCGGCCGCCCTCCTCGATCCGCGCCGGCGCACCGACCGCGAGCCCATCACCCTGGCCCACCTCATCACCCACACCTCAGGGCTGCCCGGTCTGCCCCGCGACTTCTTCCGCCGGGCCCTGCCCGCCTGGCACACCAACCCCTATGCGCGCTACGCCGACGAGCGCGTCGTCGACGCCTTCCTGGCGTACCGGCAGCGGCGCCGTCCGGGCACGCACTGGCACTACTCCAACTTCGGTGTGGCGGTGCTCGGCCACGCGTTGGCGGCCGCCACCGGCGTGTCCTGGGAGGAACTGCTCACCCGGCACGTTCTCCTGCCCCTGCACCTCGACGGCGTCGCCCCGCACCCCGGGCCTGCGGGCACCGACGCCACCGGCCACCGCAGGGACGGCACGACCCCCACGCCCGCGCTGGACGCCGGCGGGTTCCAGGCGGCCGGCGCGGTCCGGGGCACTCCGGAGGACCTGCTCGCCTTCGTCGAGGCCCATGTGCGCCCCTCCCCCACTCCCCTGGCCGCCGCCCTCCACGCGGTGCGGCGCCCCGTGCTCCGCAGGGGCCTGGGGCATCGGCACGTCCACACTATGGGCTGGTTCCAGCATCCGACCGCGTACGGGCCCCTGTACTTCCACTGCGGGGCCACGCTGGGCCAGCAGGCCTTCCTGGGGTTCTGCCCGGGCACCGGCACGGCCCTGGTCGCCGCGTGCACCCGCCGGTTCCGCGCCCGCGACACCTTCGTGGCGACGGCCTACGGCCTCTTGGCCGAGCCGTAGCGGCCCGCTGGACGACGGTCGGCGCGGCCGACGCAGGCAGCAGGGCGGCACACGGAGTCGTGTGCCGCCCTGCTCGTGGGACGGGTCAGACGCGCTGCCACAGGGCCGGCGCGGCGGCGGGCTGCCACGCGCTCTGCGCCTGGTGGACCTGCAGGCACTGGTAGGTGACTCCGTTGAACGTCACCTGCGCCCCGGTGTCGTAGACCCGGCCGCTCGACCACGTACCGGTCTGGTCGGCGGGGGTTGTGGGCGTGTCGGTCTGGGTCGCGTTCGTCTTCAGGGTCAGCCCGTAGGTGCTGAGCACCGGGTTGACCGGCTGGTAGAAGGTGGTGCCGCCGGCCCTGCAGTCGCCGGAGCCGCCCGAGGTGACGCCCTGTGCCTGTGCGCCCGAGAGGTAGGGGCCGCCGGAGTCGCCCGGCTCGGCGCAGACCGTCGTACGGGTCACTCCGTCGACGGTGCCCTCGGAGTAGCTGACGCTGGTGTCGTGCTGCTCGATCGTGCCGCAGTGCCAACCGCTGGTGGACCCGGAGCGGCAGACCGCGGCGCCGACCAGGGCCTGCACGGAGCCGCCGACCTGGACGTCCGTCTCCCCCTGGGCCTTGACGTCGGGGGTCGCGGTCCAGTCGCTGTTGGCGGCCACCCAGGACATGTCGCTGCCCGGGAAGACGGACGCCTGGAAGGTGCCCTGTGCCACCTCGTTGAAGCCGGCGGTCTTGTTCCCCTCCTGCCCGCAGTGCCCGGCGGACACGAAGCCCTGCTGTTCCGCCTTGGTGACGGCGAACCCGACGGAGCAGCGGGCGGATTCCTCGATGTAGTAGGCGTCGCCGCCGCGGATGTCGTGCAGGGCGCGCGGACGGTCCGCCGACACCTTCACGTCGACCAGCTCACCGGGCACTCCGGCCGCGGTGACGAGCGCGTCGGCGGCGGCGCGGCTCGTGGCCTGGACCGTCACACGGTTGGTGCGTACGTCGACGTACCGGACCGGGGTCTCCAGAGCCGTCGTGCCGGTGGCGGCGCCGTCCAGCCTCGCCTTGGCCGCTCGCAGATCCGCCAAGGGGTTCCTGACCACCACCGCCTTCGCCCCTTCGGCCTCGATGCCGGGGACGTCCGCGGCGTCGGTGGTCGCGACGGAGAGGTCGGCGGAGGTCGCGCCCTGCACCCAGGCGCCGGCGAAGTGGCCGCCGAGGGCGATCTGCAGCCGCCCCGCGCGGGTGCCGGCCTCGGCCTCGTTCTCCAGGCGCAGCCTCGCCTGCTGGTCCGTCAGTTTCAGATCGCGCCGCACAGCGCGCAGCACCGCGGCCGACGGGGCGTCGGCGCCCGGCGTGCGCGCGGCCGTCGGCCCTCCGGCCGGTACGGGGGGTGCGGCGGCCGCCGCCTGGGGCAGTCCCGTCAGCACGAGCGTGCCGAGTGCGGTCACGGCGGCGGCGCAGACCGCACCTTTGTGTCTGTTGGGCATTCACGTCTCCCTGGACTTCGGCGGAACAAATGCCTTGGATCAGTACCCTTAGACGCAACTCGTGCGGATGATGTGCCGCGCCTTCCCATTCCGCGTATCGGACGACATGAGGGGTCCGCCCGGCGGAACGGGGCTCACACGGGCTCGAGACCGGGAGCACCCGCCTCGATCGCGAAGGAACCCGCCGTCGTGATCGGCGCTCCCGGAGTCGTCACCGCCGAGACGGTCCTGAAGTCCGCCCGCGCCACCTGCGGGCCCAGCTCCACCCGTACGTATCCGCGCTGTCCGTTGTAGAACTTCAGGTGCGGGTTGGCCGTCATGTAGGTGTCCCAGTTGGCGGGCTTCTCGGCGCCGTCCCTGCCGCTCGCGACGGAGGTGGCGACGATCTCCGTCCCCAGGGTCCGGGACTCCGGATCGTCGAACACGTCCTTGATCTCGAAGGCGTAGCCGGCATGGACGTCGCCCGTGAGGACCATCAGGTTCTCGACTCCGGCCGACTTCGCGCCGGCGAGGATCCGCTCGCGTGAGGCGCGGTAGCCGTCCCACGCGTCCATGGACATCAGTGCCTCGGCGAGGTCCATCCTGCGCTGGGAGAAACAGACCTGCTGGGGCATCACGTTCCACACCGCGTCCGAGGCCCGCCACCCCTCGATCAGCCAGTCCTCCTGGGCCTGCCCCGTCATGGTGCGCGCCGGATCGTCGGACTCGGGGCCGGGCACATGCAGGTCGTCGCCGTACGCCTGGTCGGAGCGGTACTGGCGGGTGTCGAGCACGTCGAACTGGGCGAGCGTGCCCCAGTGGAGCCGCCGGTACAGCCGCAGGTCGGCTCCGGAGGGCATCTGGGCGCCGCGCAGCGGATGGTTCTCCCAGTACGCGCGGTAGGCGGCGGCCCGGCGCAGCAGGAACTCCTCGGGCGGGCTCCCGTGCTCGTCGACGGCGCCCGCGTAGTTGTTCTCGGTGTCGTGGTCGTCCCAGGTGACGACGAACGGGTGCGCGGCGTGCACCGCCCGCAGGTCCGGGTCGCTCTTGTAGAGGGCGTACCGCAGCCGGTAGTCCTCCAGCAGGACGGCTTCGCGGTTGAAGACGTCGGGGAGGGTGCCGCCGGGGTAGGCGCGGGCGCCGCCGACGTCGTTCACGGCGTACTCGTACAGGTAGTCGCCGACGTGGAAGACCAGGTCGACGTCGTCCTCGGCGAGGTGGCGGTGGGCGGTGAAGTAGCCGTCGTGGAAGGCCTGGCAGGACACCGCGGCGATCGTCAGGGTCGCGGCGGCCGACGTGCGGGCGGGCGCGGTGCGGGTGCGGCCCGTCTCGCTGATCCACGCCCCCGTCTTGAAGCGGTAGAAGTACTCGCTGCCCGGGGCGAGGCCGTCGACCTCGACGTGCACGGTGTGGTTGTACTCGGGGAAGGCGACGCTGCCGCCGCTGCGCACGACGACGGCGAACCGTTCGTCCAGGGCCACCTCCCAGAGCACGGCGGCGGCCAGCCCTGCCATGCCGCCGCCCGGCTCGTACGGGACGGGCGCCAACCGGGTCCACAACACCACGGAGTCGGGCATCGGGTCCCCGGAGGCGACGCCCAGGGTGAAGGGGTCGTCGGCGATCTTCGCCGTGTCCATCGCGCGGGTGCCCGTCGCGCCCGCGGCCGGAACGTTCGTGGCGAAGGCCAGCGCGGCGGCCGCGGCGGTGAGGGAGAGAAACCTGCGGCGCCCGAAGTGACGGGCTGCGGCCCGCAGTTCTCGGTCTGCTGAGCTCATACGGTCCTGGTTCGCGGTCGGCGGTGCGGGGGCATGCCGGCTCCACGAGCCCGAACCGGAATGCAACGGACTTGCGGATACTAAGGAGACGAAGATCGAAATCCCGACCATCACACGGTCTGCTGAGCCACCCGGGTGACATGAGCACCGGCGCATGCGGTGCCGACGACATGGCGGGCGCGCCCCGCCCCGCCTCGGTCGGTCGGTCGGTCGTCAGGTGTGGTCCGTCTTGGACACGGCGAGGGGCGGCGGCGCGTCCCGACGCGCCGCCGCCCCAACCCCCGGCCGTGTCCCGGTGGTCAGCCGCCCAGGGCCGCCATCACCACGTCCTTGGCCTCCTCCTGGACCCGGCGCAGGTGGTCGGGTCCCTGGAACGACTCGGCGTAGATCTTGTAGACGTCCTCGGTGCCCGAGGGGCGGGCGGCGAACCAGGCGTTCTCGGTGGTCACCTTGATGCCGCCGATGGCAGCCCCGTTGCCGGGGGCCTCGGTGAGCACGCCGGTGACCGCCTCTCCGGCCAGGGTGTCCGCGGTGACCTGGGCGGGCGAGAGCTTGGCGAGCAGCGCCTTCTCCTCGCGGGTCGCCGGGGCGTCGATGCGGGCGTAGGCGGGCTCGCCGAAACGGGCCGTCAGGGCGGCGTAGTGCTCCGACGGGGTCTTCCCGGTGACGGCGGTGATCTCGGAGGCGAGCAGCGCGAGGATGATGCCGTCCTTGTCGGTCGTCCACACCGAGCCGTCGCGGCGCAGGAACGACGCGCCGGCCGACTCCTCACCGCCGAACCCGAGCGAACCGTCGACCAGGCCGTCCACGAACCACTTGAAGCCGACGGGCACCTCGACGAGGCGTCGGCCGAGGTCGGCGGCGACGCGGTCGATCATGGAGGAGGACACCAGGGTCTTGCCGATGCCCGTCCCGTCGGGCCACTGCTCGCGGTGGGCGTACAGGTAGGCGATGGCGGCGGCCAGGTAGTGGTTGGGGTTCATCAGACCCGCGTCCGGCGTGACGATGCCGTGCCGGTCGGCGTCGGCGTCGTTGCCCGTGGCGATCCGGAAGCGGTCCCGCTGGTCGATGAGCGAGGCCATCGCGTACGGCGACGAGCAGTCCATGCGGATCTTGCCGTCCCAGTCCAGCGTCATGAAACGCCAGGTGGGGTCGGCGAGCGGGTTGACCACGGTGAGGTCGAGCCGGTGTTCCTCGGCGATACGCCCCCAGTAGGCGACGGAGGCCCCGCCGAGCGGGTCGGCGCCGATCCGGATGCCGGCGGTGCGGATCGCGTCCAGGTCGAGGACGGCGGGCAGGTCGGCGACGTAGGTGCCGAGGAAGTCGTGACGGCCGGTGCCGGGAGCCGCGAGTGCCCGGGTGTACGGGATACGGCGTACGTCCTTGAGGCCGGCCGCGATGATCTCGTTGGCGCGGTCCTGGATCCAGGAGGTCGCGTCGGAGCCGGCGGGGCCACCGCTCGGCGGGTTGTACTTGAAGCCGCCGTCGGCGGGCGGGTTGTGGGAGGGCGTGACGACGACGCCGTCCGCGAGGCCCGCGGAGCGGCCTCGGTTGTGCGTGAGGATGGCGTGCGAGACGGCCGGGGTGGGCGTGTAGCCGTCGGCGTCGTCGATGAGCACGGTCACGTCGTTGGCGGCGAACACCTCCAGGGCGGTGACCCGGGCGGGCTCGGACAGGGCGTGCGTGTCGGCGCCGAGGAAGAGGGGCCCGTCGGTGCCCTGCGCGCTGCGGTACTCGCAGATGGCCTGGCTGGTCGCGGCGATGTGGTCCTCGTTGAACGCCGTCTTCAGGGACGATCCGCGGTGCCCGGACGTGCCGAACGCCACCCGTTGCGCCGGGTCGGCCGGGTCGGGGTGCAGCGCGTAGTACGCGGTCACCAACCGGGCCACGTCGACGAGGTCCTCGGGACCGGCCGGTCGACCCGCTCGTTCGTGCTGCATGGTCCGTTCCTCCGCATGGGTTGGTCCGTAGCTCGAGGCCCCATCTTTCCTCCTCGGGGCGACGCTGTGCGAGAGGGCCCGGCCCGCGGCGGGCACGGGCCGGCCCAGGGTTGTGGGAGCGGGTGGTGCAGCCGTGCAGCCGTGACGGCGGCCGGAGCCCGCCAGCCGGCAAGCCCCCGCCAGGGAGTGACGGAAGATGTCCTCGACCCCGTCGCCGGGGAGCCGGTACCAGACGTGGTCCCCACCCGGGCACCGTCACAGGTTCGACGCTCGCTCCCCGTCGCCTCCAGGCTCGCGACGAAGCGCAGGCTGTGGGTGGGGCGGCCATGAAGTCGTCCGTGCCTTCGAGTCCTTCGAGGGTGAGGTCACTCAGGGCGTACCAGGTGATGGCACCGGCCACGCCCGACGCCTTGGGCGACAGCGCCAGCAGGCCGCGAGGTGTCCGCCGGCCGACTCTCCCCACACCACGGTGCAGTGGGTGTCGATGCGTGCAGACACGTCCCGGCCGCCGGAACGGGCAGCCGGAACGGACAGAGCCGGGCCGGTCGCCTGGGCGGGCCGGCCAGGCGACCGGCACAGGGACCGCGGACGGTGTCAGGCCCCTTCGACCGTCGCCGTGACGGGGGTGCCGATCTCGACCGTGCGGCTGACCGTGCACAGCCGGTCGTGGGACGTCTTGACGGCCCGAGGGAGGATCGCCCGGGCGCGATCCGCACCCTCGACGTCCGCGAAGGCCACGGAGAAGGTGACCTCGAGGTCGGTCAGCCGGTTCCCGTGCTCGTCGCTGATCTTGTTACCGGTCACCGCCACGGAGAACTCCGTGGGCTCCGTGTGGCGGCTGGTGGCGACGTCCACGTCCACCGCCGTGCACCCTCCGATCGCGGCGAGCAGCAACTCGACCGGGGTGAACTCGGTGCCGCCGCGGGAGTCGGAGGCGGTACCGAAGCTGATCGTGCCGCCCCGGGCGTTCGTCGCGGTGAAGTGGCCGGTGCTGGTTCGCTCGATGGTGACGGAGCGCTGGGAGTTCTCGGTCATGCCGCCGACAGTAGTGCCGATGCGGCGCAAAGACCTGAGCCGGGCGCCTGGCTCAGACGACCGGCTCGCCGATGCCCAGCAGGTTTCCCTCGCTGTCCCGGAACCAGGCGGCGCGCTCACCCCGCGCGCCCTTGCTCGGGTAGTGCCCGTCGATCTCGGCGATGCCCTCCCGCGTTCGGAAGCCCGGCACGTCGACCTCCTCGAACACCACGCCACGCCGCCTGAGTTCCGACACGACCGTCTCGACGTCGTCGACCTCCCACCCCATCTGAGTGAAGGTGCCGGGCGAGGCCCCGGCCGACTTGAAAAGGGCGAACTCCGCGCCTCCGCACCGGTACAGCAGCCCCCCGGGCCGCTCGTCGACGGGGTCCAGGCCGAGTCGCTCGGTGTAGAAGCGCCGCGCCCGCTCCAGGTCCTGGGCCGGCAGCCTGGTCGCCACGCGCCCCCTGGCCAGAATGTTCATGTCGCCCGCGTTCAGGTTCATACCTCCACTGTGCCGCCGACGGTGGCCGGCGAGGCGGACGACAGGCACGCGGCACGCGGCACGCGCGACCGGCCCACCCCCGCGGCACCACGACCCCTGCCGAACTCATTGACATGTCCTCGACGCGACGGCACTCTGAGAGCGCTCTCAAAAAGGTACGGACCAAGCCCCCCCTCTCCCCGCTCGATTCCCCCACTCGCACGGAGGTGGAGAGTGCTCCACACATCCAGGCACCCGCTCGCGGCCCTGGCCGCGGCAGCCGCCCTGCTGGGCGCGCTGCTCGTCTTCGCGGCGCCGTCGCCCGCGCAGGCGGTGCCCGCCACGATTCCCCTGAAGATCACCAACAGCTCCGGCCGCGGCGAGCCGGTGTACGTCTACAACCTCGGCACCCAGCTCTCGACCGGCCGACAGGGATGGGCCGACGCGGGCGGTACGTTCCACCCCTGGCCCGTCGGCGGCAACCCGCCCACACCGGCACCCGACGCCTCCATCCCCGGACCGGCCGCAGGGCAGTCGAGGACCATCCGGATACCCAAGTTCTCCGGACGGATCTACTTCTCCTACGGACAGAAGCTCGTCTTCAAGGTGACCACCGGCGGTCTGGTGCAGCCCGCCGTGCAGAACCCGACCGACCCCAACCGCGACATCCTGTTCAACTGGTCCGAGTACACGCTCAACGACGCCGGGCTGTGGCTCAACAGCACCCAGGTGGACATGTTCTCCGCCCCGTACGCCGTGGGCGTGCAGCGCGCCGACGGCAGCACCCTCAGCACGGGACGCCTGAGGGCAGGCGGATACCACGCGGTCCTCAACGCGCTGCGCGGGCAGTCGGGCGGATGGGGCAACCTGATCCAGACCCGGTCCGACGGCACGGTGCTGCGCGCCCTGGCACCCGGGTACGGGCTGGAGACCGGTGCCCTGCCCGCTTCCGTGATGAACGACTACGTCAACCGCTTCTGGCAGAAGTACGCGACGACGACGCTGACGGTCACTCCGTTCGCCGACCAGCCGAGCACCAAGTACTACGGCCGGGTCTCGGGCAACGTCATGAACTTCACCAACAGCTCCGGCGCCGTCGTCACCGGGTTCCAGAAGCCCGACGCCGACAGCATCCTCGGCTGCCACAAGCTCCTCGACGCGCCCAACGACGCGGTGCGCGGGCCGATCTCGCGCACCCTGTGCGCCGGCTTCAACCGCTCCACACTGCTGACCAACCCCCTTCAGCCGGACACCTCGGCAGCGAACTTCTACCGAGACGCGGTGACCAACCACTACGCGCGGATCATCCACGGGCAGATGGCCGACGGAAAGGCGTACGCCTTCGCCTTCGACGACGTCGGCCACCACGAGTCCCTCGTCCACGACGGCGACCCCCGCCAGGCCTACCTCACGCTGGACCCGTTCAACTGAGTCAGCAGCGGACGCCGGGAGCCGAGTCAGGCGCTCCCGGCGTCCGCCGTCGCCCCGGTCATCCGCCTTCGCCGACGGCCGCGGGGAGACACCCGCGCGGCCGCGGCGGCGCCTGGGTTCGCGGGGGGGGTGGCCTGGGCCTGGGCACGGCGTTCTGCGCGCAGGCGGCAGACTGAGCCCATGACCGCATCTGATCCCAAGGCCGACCTGCACCGTTACCTGCAGTCCGCCCGCGACAGCCTGCTGTGGAAGCTCGAAGGGCTCTCGGAGTACGACATCCGCCGTCCGCTCACGCCGACCGGCACCAACCTGCTGGGCCTTGTGAAGCACGTGTCCGGGGTGGAGTCGGGCTACCTCGGGGACACCTTCGGGCGGCCATCCGGTGAACCGATGCCCTGGCTAGCGGACGACGCTGAGCTCAACGCGGACATGTGGGCCACCGCCGAGGAGACACGCGAGCACATCGTGGGGCTGTACCGTCGGGCGTGGGCGCACGCGGACGCCACGATCGAGGCGCTGGCGCTGGACACGGTCGGCAGGGTCCCGTGGTGGCCGAGCGGCAAGAACGAGGTCACGTTGCATCACGCCGTGGTCCGGGTGATCGCTGACACGCAGCGCCACGCCGGGCACGCCGACATCCTCCGGGAGCTCATGGACGGTGCTGTCGGGATGAACGAGGGCAACAACAGCATGGCCCCCGGCGACGACGCGTGGTGGACGAGCTACCGCAGCCGGCTGGAACAGACGGCCCGGGAAGCCGACCGCAACGCCTGACGTGAGACAAGAGACATACGGCTGGGGCGCGCCAAAAGACAAAGGCAAGGAGGTCACCCACTCCTTGCCACTCTCAACATATAGCGCACCGGGGGGCTTGCGGCAAGACCCGGGTCCTGCCGCAGAATCGCAGGCCGAGGCCCGAGCCTTGCGGAAATGGGAGATTCACGAAGTGCGTTTTTGTCTGTCGGTTTATGGGTCATACGGTGACGTCGATCCGGTGGTGGGACTCGCGCAGCCGTCGCGGGCACCCGGTGCCGAGCTCGTGACGTGCGCGCCGCCGGCCTGCGCGAGCGCGACCCCGGATCGGAGCTGAGGAGATGAACCCCCTGACCACCAGCGCGTTCGATCTTCCCGACCGCCTGTCCGCCAAAGCCGACCCGATGCTGATCGCCGACGACGAGCAGCACTTCGCGGCCCTCGCGAAGTGCCTCGAGGAGTCGATCGCCGAGGTGTCCGACCGCCTCGACACCGAGCGGCGGGCCCCCGGCGGCATGGGCCGGCAGGCGATGGACCGGGACACGGAGATCCACCGGCTGACCGCACGTCTGCGCACGCTGCGCCGTTTCAGTCTGGACCTGTGCCTCGGCCACATGGTCGGCACGGACAGCCCCGAGCCGGTCTACATCGGACGCATCGGCCTGACCGACAGCACCGGCCGACAGCTGCTGGTCGACTGGCGCTCCCCGGCGGCCGAGCCGTTCTTCGGAGCCACCCACGGCAACCCGATGGGCCTGGCCAGCCGCCGCAGGTATCGCTGGACCCGCGGCCGGATCAGCGACTACTGGGACGAGGTCTTCACCGCGGCCGGGCTCGAACGGCACGCCGCGCTCGACGACCAGTCCGCCTTCATCGCCAGCCTGGGCAGCAACCGCTCGCCCCGGATGCGGGACGTCCTCGGCACGATCCAGGCCGACCAGGACGCCATCATCCGCGCCGGATCCCGGGGCGCCCTCGTCGTCGACGGCGGTCCCGGTACGGGCAAGACCGTCGTCGCTCTGCACCGCTCCGCCTACCTCCTCTACTCCGACCCCCGCCTCGGTCACCGTCGGGGCGGCGTGCTGTTCGTCGGTCCGCACCGGCCCTACCTGACATACGTCTCCGACGTCCTGCCCAGCCTCGGCGAGGAGGGCGTGCAGACCTGCATCCTGCGGGACCTCGTCGCCGAGGGAGCCGCGGCGGGGATCGAGCCCGATCCGGAGGTGGCCCGCCTGAAGTCGTCCGCGGACCTGGTGAGGGCGATCGAGGCGGCCGTCAGGTTCTACGAGGAACCGCCCACCAAGGGGATGACGGTCACCACCCACTGGTCCGACATCCCGCTGAGTGCCGGCGACTGGGCTGTGGCGTTCGAGGCGGCGGAGCCCGGAACTCCGCACAACGAGGCGCGCGAGCAGGTCTGGGAGGAGCTGCTCACGATCCTGGTGGACAAGCACGAGGGTGACGTCTCGCCCGACCTGCTGCGCAAGTCGCTGCGGCGGGACAGGGAACTGCTCACGGCCTTCAACCGCGCGTGGCCGCTCATCGAGGCGGCCGACCTCGTCGGAGACCTGTGGTCGGTACCCGCCTACCTGCGGATGTGCGCTCCCTGGCTGGGCCGCGACGACGTACACAGGCTCCAGCGCGCGGACGCCCAGGCCTGGACGGTGTCCGACCTGCCGCTCCTGGACGCGGCACGGCAGCGACTGGGCGACCCGGAGACGGCCCGGCAGAAGCGCCGGCACAAGGCCGTCCTCGCCACCCAACGCGAGCAGATGGCACGGGTCGTCGACACCCTGATCGAGGCCGTGTCCAACTCCGGCGCCGACGGTGACGACGGCGAGGGCCTGGTGACGATGTTGCGCGGCGAGGACGCCCAGGTCAGCCTGGTCGACGAGTCCGAGCTGTCGATCGCCGACCCGGACCTGCTGGCCGGCCCCTTCGCCCACGTCGTCGTCGACGAGGCGCAGGAACTGACCGACGCCGAGTGGCAGATGCTGCTGCTCCGGTGCCCGTCCCGGAGCTTCACCATCGTCGGGGACCGCGCCCAGGCCAGGCACGGGTTCACGGAGTCGTGGCAGGAACGGCTCGGTCGGATCGGGCTCGACCGGATCGACCTGGCGTCCCTGAGCGTCAACTACCGGACGCCGGAAGAGATCATGGCGGAAGCCGAGCCGGTCATCCGGGCCGCGCTCCCGGACGCCAACGTGCCGACCTCCATCCGCAGCGGCGACGTCCCCGTCGTCCACGGATCCGTGTCGGATCTGGACTCGATCCTCGACGGCTGGCTCGCCGCGCAGGCCGACGGGATCGCCTGCGTCATCGGCGATCCCACGTTCCGGGCGCCGTCCTCCCGCGTCCGGTCGCTGACCCCGGAACTGTCGAAGGGGCTCGAGTTCGACCTGGTCGTCCTCATCGACCCGGAGTCGTTCGGCGAGGGGATCGAGGGAGCGGTCGACCGCTATGTGGCGATGACCCGGGCGACCCGGCAACTCGTCATCCTCACGAGCCCCTGACCTCGGCCGGGGCGGGAACATGTGACCGCCGTCCGATGATCAGGCCTGTCTGCCGGGTCACTCGGACGGCGGTCTTTGGGGCGTGGGAGGGGTGACGACGTTGATGTTGAACGTGTGGACACCTCCCAGGCCTCCCGCGATGCCCATGAAGAGCAGAGCGAAGTGCTCCTGTCCGCGAGCGGTGGTGATGCCGCCCATGTCGAGCTGGGACGAAGGGGGCCAGCCGAGGTCGGTGAGCAGTCGCCCGGTGGTCCGCTTGGCCTCGGTGTCGTCGCCGGAGAGGAAGACGGTGCTCGGGCCGCCGAGGGCACCCGGGGCGGTCATGACGGTGGAGTCCATGGTGCACAGCGTCTTGACGACGGGGGTCAGGGGAAAGGCTTCCTGGATCTGTTCGGCCAGGCTGCTGTTGGGGTGCGAGAGCTCGGTGAAGTCGTCGGAGAGGCCGACCCCCACGTCGATCAGCAGGGTGCCGGCCAGCGCCGGCGCCCCGATGGAGTGCAGCAGCTCCACAGACGCGCCTCCCGGTGTGGCGTTGACCAACACCTCCGCGTGGGCCGCCGTCTCGCTCAGGCCCGCCACCGGCAGACCGAGGTCGGTCCGCTCCGTCGGCCGGCGTGAGCCGAGGAGGGTGTCGTGTCCCGCGGCGCTCCAGCCGTGGGCCAGTGCTCGGGCGACGTTGCCGGTGCCAAGGAGTCCTATACGCATGGCGTGACGCTAACTGCCGCCGGGGCGCGCCGAATCGGACCGTGGTCCCGTGCGGGCCCGCACCAAAGACGTAGTCCTGTGGTCCCCCGGCGGAGCGACGACGAGTCGTGGACCGTGCCGGCCGATCCGGAGGGCGACGAGTTCCGTGCCGGCCGATCCGGAGGGCGACGAGTTCCGTGCCGGCCGATCCGGAGGGCGACGAGTTCCGTGCCTGCCGCCCGAGGGAACGCTCATCGGCCAGGACGGGGTGGCTCCTTGGAACTTCGAAGGCCCCGGAGGCGTTGGCAGGAGGACGCGTGGATCACACGCGGACGACCTGTACGACATGGGCTGAAGCCGAGGTGGCACGAGTGGCGATGTGGGATCGGATCAAGGACCAGGCCAAGGGTCTGCAGCAACAGGCGCAGGGGGCCCGGGGCGCCGGCGGACACGGGCGGCCGGGTTCCGGTTCCTCGGGGGCATCGAAGGCCCAGCTGGTGAACACGCTCAAGTCCCAGCTCACCTCCCTCAAGACCGAGCTCAAGAGCGGCGCCTACCGGGACGCCAGCATGGCCATGTGCGCCCTGGTCGCCGCCGCGGACGGGCATGTCGACCCGGCGGAGCGGCAGCATGTGGAGTCGTTGATCCTCAACAACGACGTGCTGCAGAACTTCCCGTCCGAGCAGCTGCGTCAGCGGTTCAACAAGCACGTCGACCAGCTGGCGGTGAACTTCCAGCAGGGCAAGGCCGAGGCCATGCAGGAGATCGCCAAGGCGGCGAAGAAGCCGACGGAGGCGAGAGCGGTCGTGCAGACCGGGTTCGTCGTCGCGGGCGCGGACGGTTACGTCGCCCCGGCCGAGGAGCAGGTCCTGCGCGAGGCGTGCTCGGTACTCGGTCTGCCCACCCAGGAGTTCGGCCTCTGAGAAGCGGCGGTCGCCGTCGGCGGTGACCCGTACCGCCCGTGGTCCCGCGCCCGTGCCGGTGGCGATCCGGCACGGGCCCCTCGCGGGGCGGGCCTGCCCGTGCTCGCAGGCACTCCATGATGTCCGCCGGCCGTCTGCGAGCTCGCGCTGGCGCAGGGCGGTCTGACGCGTTCCACCAGCTCGCGGAGCTGGAGTACGCCGTCGCGCGGTCCAGTCGGCGCCTGAACGCCGCCCGCCCTTCGGGCCCGTACCGCGAGCTTTGAAGGACGACACGCGCCGGGCCGACGTCAGTCGACGATGTCGTCACCGAACGCGGCAGCGAGGGCCTTGGCGATCAGGTCGGGCAGCGCGGCCCGTCCGTCGTCCCCGGCCCAGCGCCCGAGCGCCGGGTGGACGCGGTTGCCCCGGCGCCACTCGGACGGCGGCCAACGGAGCACTGTTCGAGGCTCCGGGCCTGTCCGAACTCATCTGCGGGACAACGGCTCTCACACGACTGGGGCGACCCGACGACGTCGCCGACGTGGTCGCGTTCCTCGCCTCCGACGCCGCACGCCGGATCACCGGTCAGGTCATCGACGCGAGCGGTGGCCTGTTCCTCGGTCCGCGCGCCCCCTGATCCCAGGTCAATTCGCTGGACACGAGGCGGTCCGGGGGCGAGCGTGGGTGGAATGCAGCAGGAGAACATCTGGGACGCAGATGCTACCCAGCGCTACGACACGCCCGGATCCGGCATGTTCGCACCCGAGGTCCTGGCCCCGACCGTGGACAGTCTCGCCCGTCTCGCAGGGGAGGGAGCCGCCCTGGAGTTCGCCATCGGGACCGGTCGTATCGCCGTCCCGCTTGCCGGGCGTGGCGTTCCCGTCACCGGAATCGAGTTGTCCCCGCCGATGGTGGAGCAGCTGCGAACCAAGGCGGACGAGGCGACGATCCCCGTGGTCATGGGGGACATGGCGACCACCGTCGCCCCGGGGAAGTACACCCTGGTGTACCTCGCCTACAACACGATCTCCAACCTGCTCACCCAGGCCGAGCAGGTCCAATGCTTCCGCAACGCCGCCCGTCACCTCGTGGCGGGCGGCCGGTTCGTGGTCGAGCTCTGGGTGCCCGAGCTGCGCAGGCTCCCACCGGGCCAGGCGGCCACGGTCTGGCAGTCCCACCCCGGCTCCATCGGTCTGGACACCTACGACGTCCTGCGCCAGCACGTCGTCTCGCACCACTTCCGGTTCGACGAGAGCCGGCAGGCACAGCTGTTCCGCAGCCCCCACCGCTACATCTGGCCGGCCGAACTCGACCTGATGGCCCAGCTGGCCGGGTTCGACCTGGAGACCAGGCACGCGGACTGGTCCGGCACCGCCTTCATCGCCGAGTCGCGTTCTCACGTCTCGGTCTACCGCATCCCGCCCGCGCGATAGCCGGCCGGGGCAGGGAACCAGGGCCGGTGTGGAGGCGTTGTCGTCTGGGAGCGGGGTGGGCCGGCCCATGCCGCCGACGAGGGAGAACGAGGACGAGACCATGAGCGAGAAGGCTCGGAAGCTGTTCGAGGCGCTCGACCTCGACCATGACGGGACGCTCACCCGCGAGGAGGTGATCATCGCCCTGCGGGCGAAGGGCCCTTCCCTGGCCGCGGCGGGCGATCTGCCGATCTGGGCGGTGGGGGACGCCGATGCCTCCTCCGCCCTGTTCGACGCCGCTGACCAGGACGGGGACGCCGTACTGACACTGGAGGAGTTCGCGGCCGTGGTGGACCGGCGTTTCGGCTGGCACTGACGCCGGACCGACCGCGCCCCGCCGTTTCGGCCTCGTCCCGGGGTGATCCCCGTCCCGCATGGTCAGGGTCGCCGCGGGGTGCGACGCTGGAGTGGAAGGTGTCCGAGGCCGGGCACTCAGGAGGGCCGATGGGACGGGATGTCCCGGCACTGGTCTTCACCCGCGAGGACCGCCGCCGGTACCGGATCAAGATGCAGGAGTGCCTCGACGCGTTCGCACAGATGCTGCGCGAGGCACGGTTCGAGTCCGAGCGGCCGCAGGTGGGGCTGGAGATCGAACTCAACCTGATCGACGACGAGGCCGAGCCCGCGATGCGCAACAGCGACGTGCTCCAGGCGATCGCCGATCCCGCCTGGTCCACCGAGCTGGGCCGGTTCAACCTCGAGATCAACGTTCCGCCCCGTCGGCTGACGGAGGGCGGCCCCAACGCGTGGGAATCCGAGATCCGCGCCGCGCTGAACCACGCCGACGAGCGCGCCAGGGCCGTGGACACGCGTCTGATCATGATCGGCATACTCCCCACCCTGCGCCAGGAACACATCGGTGAGGCAGCGCTCTCGGAGAACCCGCGCTACCGGCTGCTCAACGACCAGGTCTTCGCAGCACGCGGTGAGGACCTGCGGATCGAGGTGGACGGCGTGGACCGGCTGCGGACCTACGCCGACACGATCACTCCGGAAGCCGCGTGCACCAGCACCCAGTTCCACCTCCAGGTCTCCCCGGAGGAGTTCCCCGCCTACTGGAACGCCGCGCAGGCCATCGCCGGGGTGCAGGTCGCGCTGGCGGCGAACTCGCCGTTCCTGTTCGGCAAGGAGCTGTGGGACGAGACCCGTATCCCGCTCTTCGAGCAGGCGACCGACACCCGCCCCGAGGAGATCAAGGTGCAGGGGGTGCGGCCCCGGGTGTGGTTCGGGGAGCGCTGGATCAACAGTGTCTTCGACCTCTTCGAGGAGAACCTGCGCTACTTCCCGGCGCTGCTGCCCCTGTGCGACGAACAGGACCCGGTGGAGACGCTGGACCGGGGCGACATCCCCGAGCTGGGCGAGCTCACCCTGCACAACGGCACCATCTACCGGTGGAACCGGCCCGTCTACGCCGTCGCCCACGACCTGCCCCACGTGCGGGTGGAGAACCGCGTGCTGCCCGCCGGCCCGACCGTCGCCGACACGCTCGCCAACGGCGCCTTCTACTACGGCCTCACCCGCGCCCTGGTGGACGAGGAACGACCGGTGTGGTCCCGGATGTCCTTCTCGGCGGCCGAGGAGAACCTGCACACCGCGGCCCGGCACGGGATCGAGGCGCCCCTGTACTGGCCGGGAATGGGCGAGGTGCCGGTGCCCGAGCTCGTGCTCCGGAGGCTGCTGCCCATGGCGCATCGCGGACTGGAGCTCTCCGGCATGGACTCGGCCTGGCGCGAGCCGCTGCTCGGCATCATCGAGCAGCGGTGCGTCACCGGCCGTAACGGAGCGGTGTGGCAGAAGGAGATGGTCCGTCATCTGTCCGCCTCCAGCCGTTCCAGCCGCCACGAGGCCCTCCGGCGGATGACACAGCTGTACTCGGACTACATGCATCTCAACGCCCCGGTCCACACCTGGCCGGTCGACTGACGGAGGCGGACGCCCCGTGGTCCCGGGGTGCGCGGCGGTCCGTCTCGGTGGAGTCTGGGGATCATGCAGCGAAAGGGCGGACGGGGTGGCGCGGGGCCCGACGTGGAGGCGGCTCTCGACGAGCTGTACAGCCTGGCGCCGTCGGACTTCACGGCCCGTCGTGAGGTGCTGGCTGCCGCCGCCAGGTCGGCGGGCCGCGCGGAGGACGGACGCCGGATCCACGCCGCCCGTCGGCCCACCCTCGCGGCCTGGGCGGCGAACCTGCTGCTGCGCTCCCGGCCGGACGAGAGCCGGCGCTTCCACGAGCTGGGACAGGCGCTGCGCGAGGCGTACCAGACGCTGGACGCCGAAGGCGTCAAGGAGTTGTCCGGGCAGAGCCGCGGAGTCGTCACCGCCCTGTCCCGGCAGGCTGCCCAGCTGGCCCGCGAGGCCGGGCACCGGTTGTCGGACAGCGCGCAGCAGGACGTCGAGTCCACCCTGCGCGCCGTACTCACCGACCAGGACGCGGCGGACCGGTGGATCACGGGCCGTCTGGAATCCGCCCTCACCCCGCCGACGGCGTTCCCCTCCGTCACCGCTCCGACTGCGGGCACCAGGCGCGAGCCGGCCGAACCCGCGGCCGAGCCGCCGCCGTCGCGGCGTGAGGCGGCGAAGAAGGACGACGCCGACCGCCGCCGCCGGCAGGAGGAACTCGCCCGGGCCAGGAAGGCGGCCAAGGCGGCCACGCAACGCGTCCGCGACCAGCGCGCGGCACGCGCGAAGGCCGAGACCCTGCTGAAGCGACTCCGCGACCGGCGCGAGCAGGCCCGTCAGCAGGTCTCCGCCGCCGAGCGGCAACTGGAACAGGCGCGAGCGGAACTTGAACGGGCCGACCACGATGCGCAGGAGGCCGAGAAGCAGCGTGCGCAGGCGTCGGACGCCCTCACCCGGGCCGAACAGTCGGCACACGAGGCCGACGAGGAGGTGAGGCGGCTGGCCGCACCGGCCGGATAGCCCCGGACTCAGCCCGGCCCCACCAGCGCGGCGTCGTTGCCCTCGCCACGAGTGGGGGTGACACGCGCACCGACGACGGCAGCACATCGACACCGACCACGACATTGACATCGACATCGACATCGACATCGAGGGTCGGCCTGACCGGCCCGCTCGGCAACCCGGCTGTCGCCGCGGTCGCGTTCCGCCCTCCGTGTTGTCGCCGGGCACACGCCCTCTAGGGTTCGGACATGACCTCACAGACGTACCTGTCCGACCTGTTCTCGCTGGACGGTCGGGTCGCCGTGGTGACAGGTGGCAGTTCCGGGATCGGTCGCGCCATCGCCGGTGCCCTGGCACGAGCGGGTGCGAGCGTGGTGGTCGTGGCACGCAGGGAGGGTGAACTGGTCGCCACGGTCGACGAGTTGACGGCGGACGGCTGCCGCGCGGCCTGGGTCGGCGCGGACCTCCGCACCCGCGACGGGGTACGCGTGGCGGCGGACGCCGCGGCCGAGGTGTTCGGGGAGCCCGACATCCTGGTGAACTGCGCCGGAGTCAACCTGCGGCCGCCGATGGGCGAGTTGGGCGAGGAGGTGTGGGACGCCACCATGGCGCTGAACCTGGAGGCGCCCTATCTGCTGGGCCAGCGGTTCGGGCCCGGCATGGCCGCGCAGGGCTTCGGTCGGATCATCCACATCACCTCCCAGCAGGCGCACCGGGCGTTCGTCCAGAGTGGCGCCTACGGGGTTTCCAAGGGCGCCCTGGAGGCGCTGGCGCGCTCGCAGGCCGAGGCGTGGTCGCCGCACGGGGTCACCTGCAACACGCTGGTGCCGGGCTTCGTGATGACGCCGCTCAACGCCCGGCTGTCGTCCGACCCGGAGAAGGTGGCGGCGCTGGCCGCGCGCACCATGGTCGGGCGCAACGGGCTGGCCGAGGACTTCGCGGGCGCGGCGGTGTTCCTGGCGAGCCGTGCCTCCGCCTACGTCACCGGGCAGGCGATCTTCGTCGACGGCGGGTTCTCCGTTCACTGACGCCCGGCCCGCCCGCGTTCCGCGAAGGTTTGCGTCGCTCGGAAGTGGTGAAGCGCACCGGATGCGCTTTCACACCACCCCAGCCGTGATCTCGGAAAGACACGTACCAGGCCGTACGGGCACGCCACCTCCTGCGCAGGAGGTGGGGTGACGAGGGCCGCGCCGACCGCACGCGACCGCGTGGCGGATCCCCCTGCCGGGACGGCCGTCGACGGCCGAGCGGCATCGGGAACGTCCCCCGCGGCCCGGACCGTGGCCGTGCGGACGAAGCGGCGGGACGCCTTCTTCGACAACGCCAAGTACCTGGCGATCGTGCTGGTGGCGGTAGGACACGCGTGGGAGCCCCTGCGTGGCGGCAGCCGGGCCGTCACCGCGCTGTACATGCTGGTCTACACGTTCCACATGCCGATGTTCATCGTCGTCTCGGGCTACTTCTCGCGTGGCTTCGACTGGAGCCCCGAGCGGCTCAGACGCCTGGTGACCGGGGTGGCCGTCCCTTACGTCGTCTTCGAGACGGCGTACACGCTCTACACCCGGTGGACCGACCAGGTGCCGGACCGCCCGATCAGCCTGTTGAACCCTCTGTACCTGACATGGTTCCTGGCGGCGCTGTTCGTCTGGCGGCTGACCGCCCCGCTGTGGCGGGTCGTACGGTGGCCGCTGCCGATCGCTTTCGCGCTCGCGGTGCCGGCGATGATCTCGCCGTCCATCGGCAACGATCTCGCCCTGCAACGGATCCTGCAGTTCCTGCCGTTCTTCGTGCTCGGGCTGCTCCTGGAGCCGGAACACTTCGAGCTGGTGCGCCGCCGTGAGGTGCGCCTGTTGGCCGTGCCGGTGTTCGTCTGTGCGGCGGCCGTCGCCTACTGGGCCGTCCCACGGAGAAGCGGGGCCTGGTTCTTCCGACGCGACGCCGCGGACGAACTCGGCGCACCCGACTGGTACGGGCCCGTGATGGCCGTGGCCTTCTTCGGCTGTGCGCTGCTTCTGACGGCCTGTTTCCTGGCCTGGGTACCCCGGCGGCGGATGTGGTTCACCGCGCTCGGTGCCGGGACGCTGTACGCCTACCTGCTGCACGGATTTCTCGCCCAGGGGGCGAAGTTCTGGGGATGGTACGAGCCCGGCTGGGTCCACGGGCCGATCGGCGAGATCACGGTCACCCTCGTCGCCGCCCTAATCGGTACCGCCCTGTGCGCTCCACCCGTCCGCAGCGCCTTCCGGTGTGTCATGGAGCCGAAGGCACGGTGGGCTTTCAGAGGGTGAACAGCCGTGGCGGAACGGCCATGGGCCCCGGATCAGGTGGTCCGGGGCCCATGGCATGCGCCTGGTGTCGTCACAGGGCGGCAGTGTGGACGTCAGCGCCCGCCGCGAGGCCCTCGGGCGAGACAACGGCCAGGACGTCGGCGCAGACGGACGCGACCGGCGTCTCGAGGAAGAGCCCGCCGGAGCCGCCGGCCGCGAGGCCGCCGGAGACGTGGTCCAGGTCGGCGTCGGACATCTCGGCCGTTGCGATCTGGGGGGCAAGGTTCATCACGAGCAGTTCCCTTCGAATGACACTTCTGAATGGCGGAGTGCGCACGACTACCCGAGACAGGGACATCGTTTCCGGCGACTCGCACGACCCGGAGGATCAAAGCACGTAGCCACAGGGGCGGCCAGTGCCCTGGCACCGGCGCAACGCCCGCCGCGACCACCGGCTTCACCGGTGTGACCGCGCGGTGACCGGTCACTCTCCGACTCCTTCACACGACCTCCCGCGACGCGGCACGCACGACCCCTGCCGTCGGCCCCGCGGCGGACACTTCACGCCGATGCGGGCGGGCTTCGGCAGGGCCGTGACCGCGTCTCAGGTTCCGCACCTCCTCCCGGTGAAGGGTGTGCAGGTTTACCGGATTTTCGGCACCCGACAGGAGGTTCCGCTCAACTGGCCTACGTGCGGGGGGAGTTGGATCTACCTTGTGGGTGGCACTCTCCGAGCCGTGGCTGAAAGGCGGACGCTCCATGACCGACCGGACGACAACTCCCCGACCGACTGACCAGGAGCGGATCGACACGTCGGTGCCGCACTCGCCCCGCATCTGGAACTACTGGCTCGGCGGGAAGGACAACTACCCCGTCGACCAGAAGGCCGGCGACGCCTACACCGCCGTGTTCCCCGGGATCGTCACGATCGCCCGCAGCAGTCGTGCCTTCCTGCGTCGCACCATCGAGTACCTGGTCAACGAGGCCGGCATACGGCAGTTCCTGGACGTCGGGACCGGCCTGCCGACCGCCGACAACACCCACGAGGTCGCCCAGGGGCTCGCCCCCGAGGCCCGGATCGTCTACGTCGACAACGACCCCCTGGTCCTGGCCCACGCGCGCACCCTGCTCCACTCCACGCCGGAAGGGGCGACCGCCTACGTCGACGCCGACGCACTGGACCCGGACCGCGTCCTGACCGCGGCGGCCCGGACCCTGGACCTCACTCGCCCCACCGCCCTCGTGCTGAGCAACATCCTGGGTCATGTCCCCGACGACGAGCAGGCCCGCTCCGTCGTCACCCGGCTGATGACGGCACTGCCCTCCGGCAGCTACCTCTCCGTCAACGACGGCTCCCGGGGGATCGACCCGGTCTTCGAGCGGGCGCAGGACGCCTACAACGACAGCGGCGCCGCCCCCTACGTCCTGCGCACCGTCGACCAGATCACCGCGTTCTTCGACGGCTTGGAACTCGTGGAACCCGGCGTGGTCTCGGTCCCCCTGTGGCGGCCGGACCCCTCCTCCTCCGCCCCGGACGTCATCGGCGAGCACGGCGGCCTCGCCCGCAAACCGTGACCGCGCCTGCGGCTTCCGTTCGCGGATACGCGGGGACCGCCGCCGGGGCGCGATGGAGGTGCGGTCCCCCGAATCGACGGGGGACGGTCACGACCGCAACCGCGAGGGCCGGCCCGGCGCCAGTGGCGCCGGGCCGGCCCTCGCGGTGGTACTTCACGAGCGGGTGCCGAGAGCCCCTCTCGGCAAAAGCACTCAGTCCGTGCCGGACTCCATCGCGGCGCGGTCCAGCATCTTGTCCTCCTCGGAGACCTCACCACGGGAGGCGATGGCCTCGGCGCCGCCCTGCGGCATCTCCGGCATGGTGCCGATGAGGCCGGTCGAGGCCGCCTGGGCGGCACCGATGGCGGGGCTGCCGGTCCCGATCAGACCGAGGCCGGCGTACTGCTCCAGCTTGGCGCGCGAGTCGGCGATGTCGAGGTTGCGCATGGTGAGCTGGCCGATCCGGTCGACCGGGCCGAACGCGGAGTCCTCGGTGCGCTCCATGGACAGCTTGTCGGGGTGGTAGCTGAACGCCGGGCCGGTGGTGTCGAGGAGCGAGTAGTCCTCGCCGCGCCGCAGCCGCAGGGTGACCTCGCCGGTGATCGCCGAGCCGACCCAGCGCTGGAGCGACTCGCGCACCATCAGCGCCTGCGGGTCGAGCCAGCGGCCCTCGTACATCAGCCGGCCCAGCCGACGTCCCTCGTTGTGGTACTGGGCGAGGGTGTCCTCGTTGTGGATCGCGTTGACCAGGCGCTCGTAGGCCGTGTGCAGCAGGGCCATGCCGGGCGCCTCGTAGATGCCGCGGCTCTTGGCCTCGATGATCCGGTTCTCGATCTGGTCCGACATGCCCATGCCGTGGCGGCCGCCGATGGCGTTGGCCTCCATGACCAGGTCCACGGGTGAGGCGAACTCCTTGCCGTTGATCGTCACCGGGCGGCCCTGGTCGAAGCCGATCGTCACGTCCTCGGTGGCGATCTCGACCGACGGGTCCCAGAACCGGACGCCCATGATCGGCTCCACGGTCTCCACGCCGGTGTCCAGGTGCTCCAGGGTCTTGGCCTCGTGGGTGGCACCCCAGATGTTGGCGTCGGTGGAGTACGCCTTCTCCGTGCTGTCCCGGTAGGGCAGCTCGTGGGCGACGAGCCACTCCGACATCTCCTTGCGGCCGCCGAGCTCCGTCACGAAGTCCGCGTCCAGCCAGGGCTTGTAGATCCGCAGGTGCGGGTTGGCGAGCAGGCCGTAGCGGTAGAACCGCTCGATGTCGTTGCCCTTGAAGGTCGAGCCGTCGCCCCAGATCTGCACGTCGTCCTCGAGCATCGCCCGGACCAGGAGCGTGCCCGTGACGGCGCGGCCGAGCGGCGTGGTGTTGAAGTAGGCGCGCCCGCCCGAGCGGATGTGGAACGCTCCGCAGGTGAGCGCCGCCAGGCCCTCCTCGACCAGCGCCGCGCGGCAGTCGACCAGACGGGCGATCTCGGCACCGTAGGTCTTCGCGCGGCCGGGCACCGAGGCGATGTCGGGCTCGTCGTACTGGCCGATGTCGGCGGTGTAGGTGCACGGGACGGCGCCCTTGTCGCGCATCCACGCGACCGCGACGGAGGTGTCGAGCCCGCCCGAGAAGGCGATGCCGACGCGCTCGCCGGCGGGAAGGGAGGTGAGGACCTTAGACATAGGAAGATTATGCACGATTACGCATGACCATGCAAAGGCGGATTCGTGAAGGCCTTCGCGCGCGCGAAAGGACCGGCCACCAGCCGGTCGCCCCTGACCGTCGCTCCTCGCCCGTGGCGCGGCCGTCGTGTCACGCGGACCGCCGGCGGGACCGGACGTAGCTTGGGCTGCGGCGTAGACGGGTGCGTGGACGGATCCTCACGACGGCGAATCCATGGTGGCGCGATGTGTTGGAGTGCGACGGCCGATCTCGTGGCGGGCACCGCCGTCGCGGGTGTGGGAGTGGCGTGCGTTTCACGGGTACGCGGCAGCCGGGATCTGCCGCTCGCCGCGCTACCACTGCTGCTCGGCGTCCATCAGATCATCGAGGCGGTCGTCTGGAACTCGGGCGGCGGCAGCGGACCGGCCACCACCGCCTGGGCCGTGGTCGCGCTGCCCCTGCTGGCGGTGTGGGTGCCGGCCGGAGTGCTGTGCGCCGCTCCCCCGCACGCCCGCCGCCGGCTGGGTCTGCTGCTGGCCGTCGGAGCCGCGACGGCCGCCGTGCTCGCGTACAGGCTCGCGACCGGCCCGGTGACGGCCGACATCCGCGGTCACACAGTCGGCTACACGGTCGACCTGCCCCAGGCCGCCGTGCTCATCACGGGCTACCTCCTGGCGACCGTGGGGGCGCTGCTGCTGTCCGGCGACCGTGGGCTGCTCGTACTGGGCGTGCTGGTCGCCGTCGGAGCACTGGCCTGCTGGGCGTTGTGGCGGCTCGAGTTCGTCTCGACATGGTGCGCGTTCGCGGCCGTGTGCTCGGTGCTGCTGTTCCGTTGGGTCAACGCCCGTCCGGCCTCCTCGGCGACGACGCCCGCCCCGGGCGCGTCACGCCGCTGACAGCACCGAGGGGCAGCCCGGCGTGCCGAGACGGTCGGACCGGACCGTTTACGGGGCAACCGGACAAGAGCAGGACCACCCCACGACAAGGAGCGTCCACCCCATGGGAACCGCCGTCCACGTCCCGCAGACCCGGGACATGATCGGAGAAGAACTCTCGGGAGACGAGGCGTTCGCCGCTCTGCGCCACTACGGAGGCCTGCGGCTGCTCGTCGACTCCTTCGCGCGGTTCCGCTACGCCGACGGCTTCACGAACGCGCGGGCGCTCGCCTTCCAAGTAGTGCTCGGACTGGTGCCGTTCACGCTGGCACTGGTCGGCCTGGCCACCTCGGTGCACACGGAGGGGGTGGGGCGGATCATCGAGCTCACCCTCGGCAGGATCGTGCCGGGTGCCGGTGCCGACGTCGTCGAGGACGCCTTCGCCGGAACCCGGCGCACCGCCCAGGACGACGTCCGCAGCGCCCTCGCCCTCTGGCTCGGTCTGGGATTCGCCCTGTTGAACCTGGCCTCGGCGATGGGTCAGATCGAGCGCGGCGCGAACCGCATCTACGGCATCGAGCGCGACCGCCCCCTCCCCCGCAAGTACGCGAGGGCGATCGTCCTCGCGCTCACGGCCGGAATGCCCATGGTCCTGGGGTTCGTCGTCCTCGTGGCCGGTGAGGCCGTCGGCGACGCCGTGGCGGAGTCCGCCGGGTGGGAGGGCGGCACGTCGCGGTGGTGGGGTGTGCTCGAGGTACCGGCGGGTCTCGCCCTGGCCTGGGTGGCCTCCGCCGTGATCTTCCGCTGGTCGCCCCGCCGGGTCCAGCCCGGTTACACCTGGCTGGCGTTCGGCTCCGCCGTCCACCTGCTGCTGTGGGTCTCGGCCACCTGGCTGCTCGCACTGTACGTGGAGGAGAGCGGGTCGTTCGGCTCCGTGTACGGTCCGCTGACCGCCTTCGTCGCCCTGCTGCTGTGGGCCAACCTGACGGCCGTCGCCCTCTTCCTCGGCATCGCGTTCGCCGCCCAGCTCGAAGCGGCCCGGGCGGGCATCGAGTCCGCCGTACGGCCGGACCCCGGACCGGGAGCGTGACACCTCTCGCGAGCGAGCTGCCGGGGAGCGATCACGTCACCGGCGCGGAGTGGGGCACGTGCAGCCGCCCGTACCGGGGATCAGGCCATCGAGCGCGTCGGCAGCCGGCCGTCGCATTCGCAGCCGGCCGGCCGCGTTGGCCCACCGGAGGGGCAGGGTGGTGCGCACGCGCCGGAGCGAGCGTGGGAGACCTGCTCGACAAGGCCTGCTCGACGAGCCCCGCTCAACCCTCCCAGCGGGCCGCGGCCAGGACCGCGGCCGCCGCGCCGGTGCCCAGTACGGCGCCGGCGACGACGTCGCCCGGATAGTGCACGCCGGTGTGGATCCGTGAGTAGCCCACCGCGCAGGCCAGCAGGCCGAGGGGAACCGTGGCTGCCGGGAAGGCGGGACCCACGGCCGCGGCGAAGGCGACGGCCGAGGCCGTGTGACCGGACGGGAAGGACGCCGACTCGGGCATGGGCACGTGCCGCCCCGGAAACGGCGAGTCCTCGGCGCGGTGGGGTCGCGGCCGGCGGACGAGTCGCTTGCCGAGCAGGTTGGCGGTCGTGGAGGCGACACCGACGGCGGCGACACCGAGGACGGCGGCGCGGCGGGACCGGCCGGGGCACAGCGCCAGCAGCCCGGCGACCGCGAAGGAGATCTTGGAGTGGTCCGCGGCCGCCGACAGCCGCCGCAGGGCGGAGTCCAGGGCGGGCGTCCGCGTGACCGTCACGGCCTCGTAGAGCGCCTGGTCGAGGGCGGCGAGGTCACGCATCAGGCCCCGCTGGACCCGGTACTGAGGCTGCGGACGGTCAAGCATCGCTCTGCTCCTGGTTCTTGTGGATCGGCAGGGGGGTGCGGCCGAGCGCCAGGTCGACCACGCGCCGCCAGTCGACGGACGGCGCGACGTACGGGGCACCGGGGCGCTGGCGGGGCACCCGCACCCGCAGCGCGCGGGGACGCACGGAGCACACCACGGGCGGGGGCAGGGTGAGCGCCTCGCCGTCGACGGCCACCGGGATGAGCTCCTCGTCGGCCTCGACGACCACCCGACGCGACGTCAACGCGGTGATGCTGCTGGCCCGTTCGCCGCGCAGCGCCAGCTCGGCGGCCTGAGCCACGCCCTCCACCCGGACCGCGATCACACCGAGCGTGCCCCCGTCGAGCCGAGGTCTTCGGCCGCCGCCCAAGGGGTCGGCGCGCACGTAGGAGTTGTTGCTCACCAGCAGCGTCTGCGGGGCGTGCAGACGGGTCTCGTCGGTCTGGACCTCCAGCGGCGTCCCGGCGTCTCCGACCAGCAGGTCCGGCAGCTGCTCCAGGGCGGTGGCCGCCTTGGCGTCCCGGTATTCGGGGCTCTGCACTATCTCGGCGTACGTGCCGAACGAGACCGTGTTGACGAACGGCCGCCCGGCCACGTCGCCCAGGTCGACACGGACCTCCACCCCGTCTGAGAGGGCGTCAAGGCCGCTCGCGGGATCCTCCCGGTCCAGGCCCAGGTCCATGGCGAAGTGGTTGCGGGTCCCCGCGGCCACGACCATGAACGGCACCCCGTGTTCGGCCGCCACTCCCGCCACCAGAGCCTGTGTGCCGTCACCGCTCGCCACGCCGAGCAGGTCGGCGCCCTCGGCCACGGCCTGGCGGGCCAGGGCCACCGGGTCCGGGTCGGCGTCGAGATCGAGCAGAATCACCCGGGCGCCCAGTGCCTCGGCCCGCTTTACCAGTCCGTGCCGGCCGACCTTGCCGTCTCCGGACCTCGGGTTCATGATCAGTACCGGTCGTCGGGGCGGCCTGACCGACCGGGAGTGCATGCCGTGCGGTTTCCGCAGGCGTCGCAGCGCGCTCCTGGCACAGCCCAACGCCGCCACCCACGCGGCGAGCGCCGCCACCGCCACGACCCACAGCCCCGACACGGCGTACAGCACCAGGACGCCGACGGGCGCGCCCAGCGCCAGCAGGGCGCCCAGCAGGCGTGCCGCCCCGCGGTGCGCCAGGGCCCACCAGATGCCCGCACCGGCCAGGGCCAGTCCGGCCAGACCGAGCAGCAGGACGAACCACTGCCCGAAGCCGGCGCCGGCCACCACCGCCACCACGGCACCGGCGACGCACAGCAGGGCCAGCCGGGCCAGGCCCCGGGCCGATCTCAGGTCTCTGTCGGGGCCTTCGGGCCCCGCGCTTGTCGTACGGCTCGCGTTCATGATGCGTCGGGCGATCCCCGGGTGCCGTGTACCGCGTGCACGATGCCATCGGTCTCCCACGTACTCGGGGGTGCTGCCCTGCCTCTCCTCCGTGGTCGTCACAGCCGGCCGGCTCGGCGTCCCGACCTTCGTACCACCGCTGCCGTGCTTTCCGACGGAGCGGCGCCTCGTCGATCGGTGGGCCAACGATCTCATGGGGCCGCGAAGAGGCGTTCGCAAGGGGTTGACGTAGACGGGAGTGACGTCCACCGTCAGGAGAGTCACGAATGGGAGCGCTCCCATACCTCTGAGGAGGGTCATATGCACACCCCTGGTCGCTTATCCAGGAGAACGCTGGTCACCGCTGCCGCCGCGGGCGTCGTCGCCGCGCTCGCCCCGCCGTCGCAAGCGGCCGCCAGACGGGGCGGGTACCGCACGGCGGGCCGGGTCAAGGCCGGCGCCGACGGGTCCGCGCAGTACACGTGGCCCGGCGTCTACTTCGAAGGGCGGTTCCGAGGTACCGGTGTGGGCGTGGTCCTCGACGACGCCGACAACGACTACGACGTCCAGATCGACGGAACGACCGTCGCCACCCTGGTCACCCCGGGCCGGACGACGTCCTGGATCGACGGCCTCTCCGACACCGCCCACAGCGTGCGGCTGGTGAAACGCACCGAAAGCCCTTGGGCGGCAGGCCGGTTCGGCGGCTTCGTCGCCGCCGCGGGGGGCGCGGTCCTGCCCGCACCCGTGGCGCGGCGCAGACAGATCGAGTTCATCGGCGACTCGTACACCGCCGGCTACGGCAACGTCTCGGGCACGCGCGACTGCTCCGGCAACGGAGGGGTGAACCGGAACAGCAACGCCGACCTCGCCTTCGGCGCCCTGACAGCCCGAGGTCTCGACGCCGACTACCAGATCAACGCCTTCTCCGGCCGGGGCATGGTCCGCAACTACAACGGCGGCAGCCCCGAGTCCGACTTCCGCACCTACTACGACCGCGCCCTGCTGAACGTCGAGGGCGATGTCTGGCGAAATCCCGGCAGTTGGCGGCCGCAGGTCGTCGTGGTCGGTCTGGGCATCAACGACTTCTCCACGCCCCTCAATCCGGGCGAGCGCTGGGCCACGCAGGACGACCTGGTCGCCGCCTACGCGAGCGCGTATCACGGCTTCCTCGACACACTGCGCGGCCGGTACGGCGCCAGGACCTTCATCGTGGTCAGCACCACCCGTCTCCACAACACGACGGCGTTCACCGACACCGCGTCCCGTATCGTGCGGGAGCGCAACCGGCGGGGCGACGACCGGGTCGGCCACTGGTTCTACGACGACCCCGGCCTCGACCGCCTCGGCTGCGACTGGCACCCCTCACTCAACGACCACCGGATCATCTCCGGCCTGCTCGACGACCACCTCGCCACGCTTCCGCTGCGCTGGTAGCCGGCGAGGCCCGGCGTGCGACACCGGTCGGCCGGCAGCTCCCGTCGCGCACCACCGGCCGATCGGTGACCGGGCCGGGCACATCCGGTCGACGCTTTCCCTCCGCCTCCGCGTGGCTGCCGGGTCGGCTCACGGAATGGAGCGGATTGCGGCGATGTCGAACTGGAGGCGCACCTTCTCGCTCACCATGGCGCCGCCCTCGGCGAGTTTCGTGCTGTAGGTCAGGCCCCATTCGGAGCGGTTGATGGTGGTGGTGCCGTCGAAGCCGACCCGTTCGTAACCGAAGGGGTCCGTGACGTGCCCTATGTAGGTGAGCTCCAGCACGACGGGACGGGTGGTGTCCTTGATGGTGAGGTCGCCGGCCATGCGGTACACGTCGGTGCCCGAGAGCTGTACGGCGGTGCTGTTGAAACGCATACGCGGGTAGGTCCTGGCGTCCAGGAAGTCCCGCCCCACCAGGTGGGCGTCCCGCTGCTCCACACCCGTGTCGACGCTGGCGGTGGAGACGACGATCTCCGCCTGCGAGCGAGCGGGTTCGCGTCCGTCGAAGTACAGGCGGCTCTGGTACTCCTGGAAGGCTCCGCGCACCGTGGTCACCATGGCGTGCCGCACCGAGAAGCCGATCCGGCTGTGCGCGGGGTCGATCACCCATTCCCCGGTCAGAGACGCCAGCCCGGGGTCCGGGAGCACCGCGGAGGCGGTCGCCCCGGATCCGGCGGCGGACTTGGGGGCGGCAACGGACTCCGAGCGGCGGAACGAGTTACCGCGGCTGAACAAATTCATGATTCACCTAAGTACTCCACAAGGGGAGTTGTCGCAACCCCGCATCGAACTTGGGGGTTTTGCGCGGCCGTAGGGCACAGTCCGCGCACCTTCCCGGCATGGCCGGATAACCAAAACTCCACACGTTCGCCACCTGACTCCAAGGAAACAGAAGAATGGGCCGTCTGGAACTCGGCCCACTCTTCTACGACTTGTCGGGCCAAACCTCCCGAACAGCCCTAGTCGACTCCGACGAGGGTGCGGACCTCGAAGTCGTCGTAGTTCTCGGGCGCTTCGGGTCGGCTCAGTACCGAACCGAGCCAGCCGAGGAAGAAGCCGGCCGGGATGGAGACGAGACCGGGATTCTGGAGCGGGAACCAGGCGAAATCGGCGGACGGGTAGAACGAGGCGGGCGTGGAGGAGACGACGGGCGAGAAGACGACGAGCAGTACGGAGCACAGCAGTCCGCCGCAGAGGCTGAGCAGGGCGCCCTGCGCGGTGAAGCGCCGCCAGAACAGGGTGTAGACCAGGGTCGGCAGGATGGCGGAGGCGGCGATGGCGAAGGCGAGGAAGGCCAGCGTCGCGGTGTTGGTTCCCCAGGAGACCAGGGCGAGCAGGATGCCGAGAACACCGATGACGGCCGCCGCGAGGCGGGCGACGGCCAGTTCCTCCGTCTCCTTGGCCCGGCCCTTGCGGATCACCTCGCCGTAGAGGTCGTGGGCGAGGGAGGAGGCCGCGGCCAGGGTGAGCCCCGCCGCGACCGCGAGGAGCGTGACGAAGGCCAGGCAGGACAGGAGGGCGGTGAGGACTCCGCCGCCCAGGTCGTGTGCCAGCAGCAGGACGGCGGCGTCTCCCTTGCGGTCGGTCTGCGCGATGGTGTCCCGGCCGACGATGGCGGTGGCGCCCAGGCCGAGTACGCCCGCGGCCAGGCAGACGAGGCTGACCAGGCCCATGGCCCACACCACTGATGAGCGCAGCACACTGCCGGACTTCGGGGCGAGCAGCCGCATCATCACGTGCGGCAGCGCGGCGAGGCCCAGGACGATCGCCAACTGCAGGCTGAGGAAGTCGAGTTTGCTGGTCACGCTGGCGCCGTAGCGGAGCCCGGGCTCCAGGAACCGTGTTCCCGATCCGCTGTTGCCCGCGGCGGCGGCGAGCAGGTCGTCGACGTTCCAGTCGAAGCGGTGCAGCACCATCACCGCGGTCACGGTGACACCCGCGATCAGCATCACGGCCTTGACGATCTGGATGAAGGTGGCTCCGGGCATGCCTCCGATGGCGGCGTACACGATGACGATGGTGCCGATGACCACCACGCACAGGGTGCGGGTGGCCGCGCTGGGTTCGCCGGTGAACTGGGTCAACAGAGCTACGCTGCCCACGAGTTGGGCGACCAGGTAGAGGGTGGTGATGACCAGTGTGCACAGTGCGAGGGCCAGTCGCACCGGCCGCCGCATGCGGGTCAGGCGCAGCGTCAGGGTGTCGCCCAGGGTGAACCTGCCGGCGTTGCGCAGGGGTTCGGCGATCAGCAGCAGGACCATCATCCAGGCGACCGCGGTGCCGCACAGGTAGAGCAGTCCGTCGTAACCGGTCAGGGCGACCAGGCCCGTGCTGCCCAGCAGGGTCGCGGCCGACAGGTAGTCCCCGCACATCGCCAGCCCGTTGCGCAGCGGAGACATGGTGCGGTTGCCGAGGTAGAACTCGCTGATCTCGTCACGCTGCGGCGCCGTCAGCAGCGCGGTGAACAGGGTGACCACGACCACGGACAGGAAGAGCACGAGGGTCAGTTGGAGACTGAAGCGGTCCACGACCGCGGCGCCGGTCGTCACCACGGGCGGAACTCCGCCGCCCGGGGGGCCACGCGCGGTGCGGTGGCCGCTCGCTCCCGGGCCGCGGCCTCCTCCTGCTGGCGGACCAGGCCGCGCAGACCACGGGCGGCCGGAGTGATCCGGGTGCGCATGTGCACGAGGTAGCGCCACACGATCACGGCCATCAGCACGAACTGCCCGAGACCCAGAGCCAGTCCGACGGTCAGGTGTCCGCCCACCGTGCGGTTCATCAGGCCCGGCACGAAACTGGACAGCAGGACGTACAGCAGGAATCCGCCGACCGCGGCCGCCGTCGCCCTCGCTCCGAACCGACGGTGGGCGCGGCGGAGCGACCGGTATGCGGGGTCCTGGGAAACGGATCGTCGCTCCGCGGGCGCGGGAGGCGTTTCGAAGGAGGGCGGCGGCCCGCCGAGCCGGGTGGAGTGCCGTGACACTGTGCACCTTCTTTGCTGCTTGACGCCGCGCACCCGACCCTTTCGCGCGGTCGGCCATTCGGCTCGCGGGCATGGGGAGGCACACCGGAGCCATGCTCTGTGCGGGCTGTGTGGGGGGTTCGTGAATCCGAAATTCGCTTGATTCGAATTTCCGGGTTGTGGCGCAGTGGGGCCTTGTTCGGCGACCGGCGATACGTCGGTGGGTGACGACGGGGCCGGGAGTGGGGATTGTTGCAGCGCGCACATTGAACTATCAACCGGTGAGGTCATTCGAATTCCGGGGCTGACTCATTCGTGCGCTTGGAGCCGTCCTCGGCACGACACGGGCCTGCGAAAAGAACACCGCGCGGAACAGGTCTGCACCATCTCACCGGTCAGGTTGTCTCAAATGCAGTGCACAGCCGGGGCCACCGGGGTTACGGCCGGGCGAAGCAAGAACCCCACCCCGGGTGTCCCGGGATGGGGTTCATGAGCGGAGCGCCGGGCAGGCCTTGCACCTGCATTTCCCCGCAGGAAGCGGGGCGTCTTTCCTTGGACCACCAACGCACGCACGGGCACCGGCAGTTCGGCGCCGCGTTCTGGATCAAGCATACCCCAGACGGAACGTCAGCTGACACCGCTGTGCTGCCGCTCGACGCGGTACAGGTCCGTGGAGGTGCTGATCAGTTCCCGCTGCTCCTTCTGCGAACCGACCATCGGCTGCGAGCCGTTGAGGGGAACCTGGGCGCTCTCCGGCAGGAAGCGCACCGTCACCAGGCCGATGACGCCCGCCACCATCAGGTAGTACGCGGGCACCAGGTCGTCGCCGGTGACACTCACCAGCGCCTCGGTCAGCAGCGGGGTGGTGCCGCCGAAGACGGCGACGGCGATGTTGAAGCCGATGCCCATGGCCGCGTAGCGGACCGCGGTCGGGAACAGGGCGGGCAGGGTGGCGGCACTGGGAGCGGCGAAGCAGGCCAGCAGGGTGGAGAGGATGAGTACACCGCTGATCGGCGCCCAGGTTCCGTCCGCCTTGATGAGGAGGAAGGACGGGACCGCGAGGACGATCATCGCGGCGGCCGCGACGCCGTAGACGGGACGGCGGCCGACGCGGTCGCTGAAGCGGCCGATGAAGGTGATGAGCAGCACGATCCACACCATGCCGGTCAGCACCAGGATGTCGGCGAAGCCGCTTGAGCGGTCCAGCGTCTCCGTCTGATAGGTGGGCAGGAAGCCGGTGACCATGTAGTTGGGCACGTTGTAGAGCAGCACGAGGCCCATGCAGATCAGCAGCGGCCGCCAGTGGTCCCTGACGACGGTGCGCAGCTCGCCGCCCGACGACTCCTGGGCGAGGCTCTTCTCGTGTTCGTCCAACTGCTGCTGGAACGCCGGGGACTCCTCCAGCTTGAGCCGCATGTAGAGGCCGATGACGCCGAGCGGCCCGGCGATCAGGAAGGGCAGGCGCCAGCCCCAGGAGAGCATCTCGGCGTCGGTCAGCAGCACGTTCAGCAGGGTGACCAGGGCGGAGCCGAGGGCATAGCCGGTGAAGGTGCCGAAGTCGAGCCAGCTGGAGAGGAAGCCGCGCCGGCGGTCCGGGGAGTACTCGGCGACGAAGGTGGTGGCGCCGCCGTACTCGCCGCCGGTGGAGAAGCCCTGGACCATGCGGGCGAGCAGCAGGAGGACGGGGGCCGCGATGCCGATCGTGTCGTAACTGGGGATCAGGCCGATGGCGAAGGTTCCGGCCGCCATCATGATCATGGTGGTGGCGAGCACCTTCTGCCTGCCGAGCCGGTCCCCCAGGGGGCCGAAGACCAGGCCGCCGAGGGGCCTGACGACGAACGCGGCCGCGAAGGTGGCGAAGGAGGAGATCACCTGGGCGGCCGGTGAGGCGCCCGGGAAGAACACCTTTCCGAGGGTGGCGGCGAGGTAGCTGTAGACGCCGAAGTCGAACCACTCCATGCAGTTGCCGAGCGCGGAGGCACCGACCGCCCGGCGCAGCAGGGGGCGTTCGACGACCTGGACGTCCTCCTCGCGGAAGGCGCCCTTCTTCCGGCGGAGCCGCCGGGTGAGTTCCTCCCGGACCTGCCGTGGCAGGCCGGTGACGGACTTCGGAGTGCTTCCCCTGACAGGCGACTGGGACTGCCCCTCGGGCCTCGCCTCGGACACACTGCCGCCTTTCTCCCGACATCATCTGCGTCACGCCGATCCGGCGCACGTCACAGCTGCTGCCCGAGTTCGCACGCGTCACACGGGAAAAGCCCGTCCCGATGGCCGGCGACTTCATCGGGACGGGCATGAGACGCGGGACGGCGGTCGTGCCGAATCGCCGGAAGGTCAAGGAAAGCGCTCGCTAATACCAAGGAGTGACCAACATCCACTGATGACTTCCCCTCGCCGACCCATGGTTCGGTAACGCGGGCGTCCGGCTTCGGCGTCGGACATACGTTCCTGTCCGTGAACTCTGAAGACACCCCCCTCAGACCTGCGGGTCCCGTGCCGGCCACCTCCGCCCGTGCACGGTTCGCCGCCGCCCGACCCGCCCGCCGCGGCTTCCTGCGCGCCGGGCTGACCGGCGTCGCCGCCGTCGGCGCCGGCGTCACCCTGGCCGCGCCCCCGGCGTCCGCGGCCCCCGCCTCCCCCTCCGCTCCGGCCTCCGCGAGCCGCCGCCCCAGCACCCCCGGGGAAGCGCTCCGGGAGCTGGCCGCGGGTAACCTGCGCTGGCGCACCTTCCGGGAGAGGCACCCGGACGAGACACCCACCGTGCGGCAGACCCTGACGTCCGGTCAGCACCCCTTCGCCGTCATCCTCGGCTGTGTCGACTCCCGGGTACCGCCCGAGCTCGTCTTCGACCAGGGCCTGGGCGACCTGCTCACCGTCCGCTCCGCCGGTGAGGTCCTGGACGAGGCGGTACTCGGCAGCGTCGCCTACGGTGTCCTCGAACTGGGCATACCGCTGGTCGTGGTGCTCGGCCACCAGTCGTGCGGTGCCGTGCGCGCCGCCGTCGATGCGGACACCTCCGGTGGGAAGCTGCCCGCCCACATCCAGTACCTGGCCGACCAGATAGCGCCGAACATCGACCGCACGAAGGACGGCGACTCCCGCGTCGACTCGACCATCGACGCCAACGTCCGGGCCGTCCGCGCACGGCTCGCGGCCGAGCCGGACCTCGCCGCGAAGGTGACCGCCGGTCAGCTCTCCGTGGTCGGCGCCCGCTACGAGCTGTCCAACCAGCTCGTCCACCGCCTCGCCTGACCACCTCACGGCGCGCGGACCGTACGGTCCGCGCGCCGTCGACACCCGGAGGCGGCCTCCGGGCACGAAAACCCGTTGCGGCCGGCTTCGCTCCCCCGGACCCTGATCGCATGTCCTCTCTGCTGCGCCCCGCCTCGCTCGCCGACGCACCGGTCATCACGGAACTGCTCAACGCCGTCGACGTGATCGAGATCGGCCGGGGCGAGACCGATCTGCACTCCGTCGAGGCGGATCTCAAGCATCCCGAGGCCGATCTCGAACGCGACTCCTGGCTGGCCTTCGACGGGGACCGGCTGGTGGCGTACGGGCTCCTGTGGGACGAGTCCGAGGGCGAGCGCATCGACGTGGACCACTACGTGCTGCCCGAGCACCAGCCGGCCGGGCAGCGGATCCTGGACGCGATCGAGGCCCGCGCCCTGGAGAAGGCACGGGAGAACGGTGCCGAGCGGGCCGTGGTGCATCTGCACCTGAACGTCGCGCCCACCCTGGACACGGCGCTGATCCAGGCACGGGGCTGGAGCGTCGTACGGCGCTATCACGTGCTGCGGCGGCCCCTGGATCCCGCCGAGGACCTGCCGCCCGCGGTGCCCGCCGGCGTGCGGGTGCGGTCCTGCGAGGCCGAGGCGGACCGGGTGCGCGTGCACGAGCTGTACCAGGCCGGGTTCGCCGAACACTTCGACTTCCAGCCGCGCGCGTACGGCCCGTGGCTGCACGACGTCGACGCCGAGCGGCTCGACTGGTCGCTGGTGTGGATCGTGAGCACCGACGACCTCGGGGACGTGGGGTTCCTGCTCGCCCGCGACGACCGCGACGCCATGGGGTGGATCCGCAGCATCGGCGTGTTGCGACAGGCCCGGGGGCGGGGGCTGGGCGGGTTCCTGCTGCGACACGCGTTCGCCGCGTTCGCGGCACGGGGGCGGGATGCCGTGGGGCTGGGAGTGGACACCGCCAACGGCACGGGGGCGCCCGAGTTGTACGCGCGCAACGGGCTGGGCGTCCACTACGCCGTCGACACCTGGGAGACCGTCCTCGGCTGAGAGGGCGTGGCGAGCCGTCTCGGCGCCGGCCGCCCCGGGATCGTCCGCTCCCCGAACCACAGCAAGCGGCGGCTGCGTCCGGCCAGGGCATCGGTGGGGGCGTCCGCCGATGCCCTCCGGCGGGACGGAGGGGCGGCGGGTGCGGGGTGCCGCGGATGCCCGCGCCGTTCGCCCGAGTGAGCCTCTGGAGTGGTGGGATCCCGGGGGCTGACTGACGGTGGATCACGTCAAGGTCGGGTCACATCAGCTGACGACGTGGCAGCTGCCCCGACCGGGACGGAAGGAATGCAGATGCGCTCTACACGCATGCTCCTGGCCGCGGCGGGAGCCGCTGCCGTCGTCGGGCTGGCCGCGCCCGGGGCCTACTCGGCCGAGGACGACTGGGACCACGGGAAGTCCTCATCCGGTCATGAAAGCTCTTCCTACACCAAGGACCGCGACAAGGGCGGCAGCCACGACTCGCCGCGTGGTGGCATGCACACCGGTGGCGGCGCGCTGACCGTCGCGGACGACGAGGGGTGGGCCACTGCGCGCGAGCCCAAGTACGACCCGGAGACCTACAAGGACTCCTCCGGCGGCGGTTACTCCAAGGGTGGCCACGACAAGGGTGGCAAGGGCGGCCACGACAAGCCCCGCGGCGGCATGCACACCGGAGGCGGCGCACTCGCCTCGCCGGGTGTGACCGCGGGCGGGCTGGCCGCTCTGGGCGTCCTCGGCACCGGTCTGTACGCGGCGCGCCGCAACAGGTCCGCCGGCAGCCCGGCCTGACCCCTGACCGACGCGACAGCCGCTCCGTGGCCGCCACTCGTGTGCCGGATGACGGCCCGGTCGGCTTTCCCGCCTTCCGACTTTCCCGCTCTCCGGCTCTCCGTGTGACGCACGCCACCGAACGCTTGTCACGTCGGGACTAACCCGCGGGGCGTCGCACTCACCTCAGGCAAACGCACCGCCGATCCGGCCGGTCCTCCCGCTGGTCGCTGCCATATTCGAAGGCGACTTCGGAGGTGGTTGTGACGACAGAGGTGACGACACCCGAGGCGGCCGAACGGCCGCGCTCACCCGGCCGCACGGCCGACCGCGCCCCTGACCGAGCAGCTGACCGAGCAGCTGACCGCACCGTCGACCGCGTCGCCGAGCTGGAACGGCGCCGGGCGACGGCGGTGGCGCCGGGCGGGCCGAGAAGACGCGGCGAGTTCGGGGCGAGGGAGCGCATCGAGCGCCTGCTGGACGCGGGCTCCTTCACCGAGACCGGGCAGTTCGTCCGGGCCCGCCGCACCGAGGGCGCGGGACACCGGCCCTACGGCGACGGTGTCGTCACCGGGCACGGCACGGTCGACGGCCGTCCGGTGTGCGTGTTCGCGCAGGACTCCACCGTCTTCGGCGGCAGCATGGGCGAGGCCTTCGGCGAGAAGACCGTCGCCCTGATGGACCTCGCCCTGAAGACCGGTTGCCCGGTCGTCGGGCTCAACGACTCCGGTGGCGCCCGCATCCAGGAGGGCGTCGCCTCGCTCGCCCTCTACGCCGAGCTGGTGCGCCGCAACGTGCAGGCGTCCGGGGTGATCCCCCAGATCTCCGTCGTCCTGGGACCGTGCGCCGGAGGGGCCGCCTACTCGCCGGCCATCACCGACTTCACCGTGATGGTGGACGGCGCCTCCCACATGTTCGTCACCGGGCCCGACGTCATCGAGGCCGTGACCGGCGAGCGCACCACCGCCGAGGACCTCGGCGGCGCGCGGGCCAGCAACACCGTCAACGGCAACGCGCATTTCCTCGCCGCCGACGAGGGCGACGCCCTGGACGTCGTACGCGACCTGCTGTCGTACCTGCCCGCCAACAACCTCGAGCGGCCCCCCGAGTACGCCCCGGGGGCCGCGCCCGCCGGGGACCGGCTCGACGAGGTGGTCCCGGACCGCCTCGGGCAGGCCTACGACATGCGGGACATCCTGCGGGAGGTCGTGGACGACGGTGAACTCCTGGACGTGCAGGAGCTGTTCGCGCCGAACATCATCTGCGCGCTGGCCCGGGTCGAGGGCCGCTCGGTGGGGATCGTCGCCAACCAGCCGATGCACGCGGCCGGGGTGCTCGACATCGACGCCTCCGAGAAGGCCGCACGGTTCGTACGGTTCTGCGACGCGTTCGGCGTCCCGCTGCTGACGTTCGCCGACGTGCCGGGCTATCTGTCCGGTGTGCGCCAGGAGCAGGCAGGCATCATCCGGCGCGGCGCCAAGCTGTTGTACGCCTATGCCGAGGCGACCGTCCCCAAGGTCACCGTGGTGGTGCGCAAGGCGTACGGGGGCGGGTACGCCGTGATGGGCTCCAAGCACCTGGGCGCCGACGTCAACCTCGCCTGGCCCACCGCCCGGATCGCCGTCATGGGCGCCGAGGGGGCGGTGGGGGTGCTGCACCGGCGGGAACTCGCCGCCTCGGACGACCCCGAGGCGCTGCGGGCCCGGCTCGTCGCCGCGTACGAGAGCACGCACGGCACGCCGTACGCCGCCGCCGAACGCGGATACGTCGACGCGGTCATCGCCCCGCGCGAGACCCGCGTCCAGGTCTGCCGTGCCCTGCGGGCGCTCCGCGGCAAGCGGGCGCCGATGCCACAGCGGCGGCACGGCAACATCCCGCTCTGAACGGGCCGGGCGCGTCCGGCCGACGAACACCCGACTCGTCCCGCGCGACCGACCGCCGACCCACCCGACCTGTGCCGTCCCGGCGGTCTGAGCGGACGGCCGGGGCAGAACCCGCCCGAGCCCGCGACGCCTCCGCCCCGCAAAGCCGAACTCCGCGACGTGAGGAGCCACCCCTGATGGACCGCCGCCCCCCGCTCGCGCCCGCGTGCCGGACCCTGCCGGAGTACCTGCGGCACTGGGCCCAAGTCGCCCCCGACCGACGGGCGTTCACCTTCGTCGATCACCCCGCCCCGCACTCCAGGGGCGTCCACCGGACCCTCACCTGGCGACGTCTGGACCTGCGGGTCAGGGCACTGGCCGCCCGGCTCTCCGAGGAGACCACGCCGGGGTCACGGGTCGCGCTGCTGTGCCCGCAGGGCATCGAGTACGTCACCGGATTCCTAGCCGCGCTCACGGCCGGAATGGTCGCCGTGCCGCTCTACCCGCCGGGACTGCCGGGGCATGCCGACCGGCTCGCGGGTGTCCTGACCGACGCCTCCCCCACTGTCGTCGTGACGACCGGTCGCGAACTGGACAGCGTACGGGAGTTCTGTGCGGGCCGGTCCGTGCGCCTGGTCTGCGCCGACGAGGTACCCGACGCCGCCGCCGAGCTGTGGCGGCCGGTCGCCGTCGACCCCGGGGCGGTCGCCTATCTGCAGTACACCTCCGGGTCCACCCGGGCGCCGGCCGGCGTGGAGATCACGCACGGCAACGTCGTCGCCAACGCCTGGCAGGCGTTGTCCGCCTACGGCGCCGACACGCATCCGGTGACCTGCGTGGGTTGGCTGCCGCTCTACCACGACATGGGGCTGGTGCTGAGCGTGGCCGCCCCCGTCGCGCGGGGGCTGCTGTCGGTGCTCATGGACCCGACGGCGTTCCTGCACCAGCCGGTCCGCTGGCTGCGGCTGCTCGCCGCGCACCCGCGGGCGCTCACCGCCGCGCCCAACTTCGCCTACGACTACTGCGCCTCCGCCGTCACGGCCGAGCAGAAGGCGCAGCTGCGGCTGGACGACGTCGCCGCTCTGATCAACGGCAGCGAGCCGGTACGCCCCGGCACCGTCGACCGGTTCCACGCCGCCTTCGCGGACCAGGGCCTGAAGGCGGAGAGCCACTGCCCCTCGTACGGACTCGCCGAGGCGACGGTCTTCGTCAGTGCCGCCCGGCCCGGCGAGCCGTTGCGGCGGTTCGCCCTGGACCGGGACGCCCTGGCCGCCGGGAAGGCGCTGCCCGCGCGGCCCGACGACCCCCGGGCCGTGCTGCTGGCCGGCTGCGGCACGCCGGCGGGCCAGCACGTGCGGATCGCCGACCCCGTCACGGGTGTCGTCCTGTCCGAAGGGGAGGTCGGTGAGATCCGCGTGCAGGGGCCCAACGTGGGCCGCGGATACCGGAACCGGGAGGCGGAGACCCGGGACGTCTTCGGTGATCCGGCGGACGGCACGGGCGGCTGGCTGCGCACCGGTGACCTCGGGACCGTGCTGGAGGGACAGCTGGTGGTCACCGGCCGGCTGAAGGACCTCATCGTCGTCGACGGCCGCAACCACTACCCGCAGGACGTGGAGGCCACGGCCCAGGACGCGCATCCGGCGGTGCGCCGCGACCGGCTCGCCGCGTTCGCGGTTCCCGGTACGTCGGTCGAACGGGTCGTGGTGGTGGCCGAGCACGCGCGCGGCACCAGCCTCGGCGAGATCGACGTACCGGAGCTGGTGCGGACGGTGCGGACGGCCGTCTCCGTGCGGCACGGGCTGCGGGTGGCCGACGTCGTGGTCGTGGCACCGGGGACCGTGCCCCGCACGTCCAGCGGCAAGGTGTCGCGTGCCCTCACCCGGGCCCGCTACCTGGAGGGCGCCTACGCACCCCCCGTCACGTCGTCGAGGGCCGCGGGATGACGGCCGTCGGCGAGGCGGCGCTGCGGCGGCTGATCACCGAGCGGGTGGCCGCCTGGAACGACATGGCGCCCCAGGACGTCCCGATGGACCGGCCGCTCGCGGACCTCGGCATGTCCTCACGGGACGCGGTCGCGCTGGCCGGGGAGCTCTCGTACGCCCTGGGCCGCGAACTGCCCGCCACGCTGGTGTGGGAGACGCCGACCGGCGACGCGCTGGTGGCCCGGCTGTGCGGCGACACGGAGGAGGTCGCCTCCCTCCCCGTGCCCGTGGTGACGTCGCACAGTGAGCCGGTCGCCGTCATCGGGGTCGGCTGCCGGCTGCCCGGCGGGGTGCACGGGCCGGACGGGTACTGGCGGCTGCTGAGCGAGGGCGTCGACGCGATCCGGCGGGTTCCGGAGGACCGGTGGCGTGACTTCACGGCGTTCCCGCCCGCCGACGCGCCCCCGTACGGCGGCTACCTCGACGACATCGCCGGGTTCGACGCCGACTTCTTCCACGTCACCCCGCGGGAGGCGGCGGTGATGGACCCGCAGCAGCGGATCCTCCTGGAGGTCGTCCACGAGGCGCTGGACCACGCCGCCGTCCCCGCCGCGTCCCTGGCGGGCACCGCCACCGGTGTCTTCGTCGGCATCTCCGTGCCGGAGTACGGGCAGCTCACCGGGGCCGACCCGGCCGCCGTCGATCCATGGGCGCCTGCCGGTGCGGCACTGAGTGTCGCGGCGGGGAGGTTGTCGTACGTCCTGGACACCCACGGGCCGAGTGTGGCCGTGGACACGGCCTGTTCGTCCTCGCTGGTGGCCGTGCACCAGGCCTGCGTCAGCCTGCGGACGGGCGAGAGCGACACGGCGATCGCCGCCGGGGTCAACCTGCTCCTGTCCCCCACCGTCGGTGTCGCGTTCGGACGGGCGGGGGCGCTGGCGCCGGACGGGCGGTGCAAGCCGTTCTCGGCGGCGGCCGACGGCATCGGCCGCGGCGAGGGCTGCGCGGCGGTGCTGCTGAAGCGGCTGTCGGACGCCGAGCGGGACGGCGACCGGGTGCTGGCGGTCATCCGGGCCACCGCCGTCAACTCGGACGGCCGCTCGGGCGGTCTGATGGCACCCAACCCCGCCGCCCAGCAGGCCGTGCTGAAAAGCGCGTACGCCCGGGCGGGGCTCGACCCCGCGGACGTCGACTACGTCGAGGCGCACGGCACCGGCACCCCGCTCGGCGACCCGATCGAGGCGGGCGCGCTCGATGCCGTGCTCGGTGCGGGACGCGACCCCGACCAGCCGCTACTGCTGGGCTCGGTCAAGGGCAACCTCGGCCACCTGGAGTCCGCGGCCGGCATCGCCGGTCTGGTCAAGACGGTCCTCGCCCTGCACCACGACCGCATACCGTCCTCCCTGCACTGCGCGGACGGCGGTTCCCTGGGCGAGGCACGCCTGCGGGTGGTGACCGAGCCCGAGCCGTGGCCGCGCTACGGCGGCACGGCCACCGCCGGAGTCTCCGGCTTCGGGTTCGGCGGCACCAACGCCCATGCCGTACTGGAGGAATGGCAGCCCGCGACGCTGCCGCCGGGCGCGGGCGAGGAGCCCGCCGCCCGCCTCTACCCGCTCTCCGACACCGACTCCGAACGCCTCCGTGACACCGCGGGACGGCTCGCCGACTGGCTGCGCACCGGCGAGGGCGGCACCGCGCGCCTCGCGGACGTGGCGCGCACACTCGCCGGTCGCACCCGTCGCGGGCCGGTACGCGCCGCCGTCGCGGCCGGTGACCGGTCCGAACTCGCCGACGCCCTGGGCGCGTTGGCGACGGGCCGCCCCGATGCGCGGGTCGTGACGGGCGAGGGCGGTGCCGTCCGGCGCGGGCCGGTGTGGGTGTTCTCCGGGTACGGCAGCCAGTGGGCCGGCATGGGCCGGCGGCTGCTCGCGGAGGAGCCGGCGTTCGCGGCCGCCGTCGAGAAGCTCGATCCCCAGTTGGCGGCGGAGTGCGGTCTGTCCCTGTACGAGCAACTGGCGTCCGGTGAGGGCTTGGACCTTCTGGAGGTCGCCCAGCCCGTCCTGTTCGGGCTCCAGGTGGCGCTGGCCGAGCTGTGGCGTTCCCACGGTGTCGAACCCGCCGCGGTGATCGGGCACTCCATGGGTGAGGTGGCCGCCGCCGTGTGCGCGGGCGCCCTGGACGTTCCGGACGCCGCCCGCGTGATCGCCGTACGGGCCCGGCTGCTGAGCCGGCTGAACGGCGGGGCGATGGCGGTCGTCGACCTGGACGACGGTGAACTGGACGCGTTGCGCGGCGAGTTGCCGGGCGTGCACGTCGCCGTGCACTCCTCGCCGCGGCAGAAGGTGGTGACCGGCGACGAGACGGAGGTGGCGCGGCTCGTGCGCCGGCTCGAGGAACAGGGCCGGGCCGCGCGGGCCATGCGGGTGGTCGGCGCCGGACACTCGCCGCAGGTGGACGCGCTGTTGCCGGAGCTCACCGAGGCGTTGACCGGGCTCGCGCCACGGCCGCCCCGGGTGCCGGTGTACTCCACGGTGCTGGACGACCCCCGCGGGGACCGCGCGTTCGACGCCGCGCACTGGGCGGCCAACCTGCGGCGGCCCGTCCGGCTGGACCGGGCACTCGCGGCGGCCGCCGCCGACGGTCACACCACCTTCGTGGAGATCTCACCGCATCCGGTCCTGACGCGGGCCGTCGTCGACACCGTGCCCGACGCCCGCACCGTCCCCACCCTGCGCCGGGACGCCGACGGTTCGGCCGGGTTCGTACGGCAGCTCGGCGCCCTGTACGCGGCCGGGCTGCCCCTGCCACCGCCGCCGGGCCGTGTCGTCGACGTCCCCACGCCACGCTGGCGGCACACACGGCACTGGTGGACGGACGGCGTGCGGGGCGACAGGTCCGTGCCGAGGGACGCGGCGGCCGTCGGTGCTCCCCCGGCGGACGTTCCCGTGCCCGCCGCTGAGGACGGTCCCCTCTCCGCGCTCGACCGGCTCCGCCGGCAGATCGCCGCCGTCACCGGGCACCCCGCGGCCCGGATCACACCGCACGCGGCCTGGGCGGACCTCGGGCTGGACTCCCTGATGGCCGTGCGCATCCGTACGGCCGTGGAGCGCGAGTTCGGGATCGAGCTGCCACTGCGTGACCTGCTCGGTACCGCCACCGTCGGGGAGGCGGCCGAGCGGATCCGGCAGGCGGTGGACGGGGCATCCCCCTTGCGGCTCCTGCGCGACGCCGGTTCCGGGCCCCCGCTCTTCCTCGTGCATGCCGCCGGCGGGTCCGGCGACGTCTACCGGACCCTGGCCGAACGGCTGGGCGACGACCGGCCGGTGTACGGGCTGGAGCGGGTGGAGGAAGCGCGAACGGTCACGGAGAAGGCACGCCGGTACGCGCAGGCCGTCGCCGCCGCCCATCCCGACGGACCGTGTCTGCTGGGCGGCTGGTCCTTCGGCGGGTTCGTCGCGCAGGAGACCGCGCGGCAGTTGACCGCTGCCGGGCGGGTCGTGGAGCTGGTGGTGCTCATCGACTCCGTACGGCCCCTCCCCCGGCCCGGTCACACCGACGCCGAGCGGATCCGCGCCCACCTCACGGGCTTCGCCCAGCACGTCGCCGACACCTACGGTGCCCGGCTGGAGCTGCCCTACGACGAGCTCGTGGCGACGGACGACGACGGCGACCGGATCGACGCCGTGCTGCGGGCGGTGCGCGAGGCCGTCGACGTGCCGGCGGCGGCGCTGGAGCATCAGCGGGCCTCCTACCTGGACCTGCGGGCCGGCGAGGCCCACCGCCCGGGCACCCACGACGGGCGGGTGGTCCTGTACCGGGCGACCGAGCCCGCGCCGCACACCGTGCGCGACCCGGCGTACGAGCGGGACGACGAGGCGCTGGGCTGGGACGAGGTGTGCCCGCGCCTGGAGGTCGTGCCGGTGCGCGGACACCATCTGTCGCTGCTCGATCCGCCGCACGTCGACGAGATCGCCGCCCATCTGCGGCGGCTGCTCGGCGGGCCGGCGCACGCCGCCGAAGCGGCCGAGCGGACCCACTGAACCGAGACCCGAGGAGCCGCCATGTCCGACCGCCCCACCGAACTGCCCCGGCGTACCGTCGCCAAGGCGGCCGCCGTCGCCGGTTTGGCCGTCCTGTTCGGCACCGGGGCCGCCACCGGCCGGGCCGGGGCCGCGACCCGGATCGGGCCGCGCACCCTGGACGTGTCCGTGAACTCCGCCGCGCTGGGCCGCAGCGGGGTGGTGCGGCTCATCCTGCCGTCGGGGTTCGACACGCAGCCGACGCGGACGTATCCCGTGCTGTACCTGCTGCACGGTGCCCACGACGACTACACGTCCTGGACCCGGGAGACCGACATCGAGGCCTTCACCGAGGGCCGGGACCTGATCGTGGCGATGCCGGAGGCGGGTCCCACCGGCATTCCCACCGCCTGGCGCGACGGGCCGGACTACGAGACCTTCCAGGTGACGGAGGTGCCGGCGCTGCTGCGCGGCAGGTACCGGGCGTCCGGCGTGCGGGCCGTCGCCGGGGTCTCCACCGGCGGGTACGGGGCCATGGCGCACGCCGCCCGGCACCCGAGGGCGTTCGCCGCCGCGGCCTCCTACAGCGGCATCCTCGACACCACCGCGCCCGGCGTGCCGACCATCATGGACGCGATCGTGGCCCGCGAGAACCTGTCCTTCCACTCCCTCTGGGGGAACCCGATCCTCCAACTCCTCACCTGGCGCGACTTCAACCCGCGGGCCCGCGCGGAGGGGTTGCGCGGCAGCGCCCTGTACGTCTCCAACGGCAGTGGACTGGGCGGCGGGAGCGGTGACCCGCTGCCCGGGGCGCTGGAGAGCGCTCTGTGGCCCTCCGCGCACAGCTTCACGAACACGCTCGCCCGCCTGGGCGTGCCGGTCACCACGCACTTCTACTCGGGAGGGGGCCACGACTGGGCCTACTGGAAGGGGGAGTTCGCCGCGTCGTGGCCGATGCTCGCCCGTGCACTGGGTCTGCCCGAGTGATGTCGGAGCCGGCCGGGCACGGAACGGAGCGCAGGGACCGTTCGTCCAACATAGGACGTCCCACTCGCCCCACGGGCATCAGCCCACGGGCGAGCCGCTTCCGGGTGAAAGGAGTGTCCGCGATGGCCTTCCCCGCCCCGCGCGGTGTGCCGGCCGGCCCCGGAGCCCCGCCGGTACCACCGGATCTGGCCGATCTGCTGCGCGCCGACCTCGAAACCGTCGCCGACGAGGTGGAGGAGCAGGTCCGCAGACAGGTTCCCGAGTACGCCCGCCCGGGCGACGGGGACTACGGACGCCATCTCAGGGCCGGGGTGGTGCAGGCGTTGACGCTGTTCGTCGACCACATCGCCGACCCACGCGGCCGGGGCGACGCGATCGCCGCGACGTACTACGAACTCGGGCGCGGCGAGGCCCTGGAGGGGCGCAGCCTGGACGCTCTCCAGTCGGCGCTGCGCATCGGAGGGCTGTACGCCTGGCGGCAGCTGGGGCGTACGGCGGAAGAGGTCGGGCTGGACTCGGCGGTCGTCGCGGCCCTGGGCGAACTCGCCTTCCAGACCGTGCACGAGGTCGCGGAGGCGGCGGCGGCCGGTTACGCGGAGGCCCGCTCGCACAGCGGCGACGAGCTGGAACGGCGTCGCAGACGCCTGCTCGACCTGCTGCTGGGCGAGGGGCCGGTGCCCCTGGAGGCCGTACAGGATCTCGCACACGGGGCCCGGTGGCCGGTGCCTCGGCAGGTCGCGGTCGTGGCCCTGGCGGCCGGCCCCGACCAGCGGGCCGAGGAGCGGCCACTGGCCGCCGCGGGCGCGCTGGTGGACATGGAGTCGCGACCACCGCGCATGCTGGTGCCCGATCCGGACGGGTCCGGTCGTTTCGGCGGCCGGGCCTTCGCGCTCGCGTTGCGCGGCCGCCCGGCCGCGGTCGGCCCGACCGTGGCGGTCACCGAGGCGGGGCGCTCGCTGCGCTGGGCCACCCGGGCCCTGGGCCTGATGGGCCGCGGGATCCTGCCCAGGCAGGGTGTGGTGCGCTGCGCCGACCACCTGTCGACGCTGCTGCTGTACGGCGACGAGCCGCTGCTCGCCCAGTTGCAGGCGCGGGCCCTGGCGCCGCTCGACACGGTCTCGGCGGGGCAGCGCCCCCGGCTCGCCGAGACCCTGCTGGCGTGGCTGCTCAGCGGCAGCAACGTCCCCGACGTCGCCGCCCGGCTCCACATCCACCCCCAGACGGTCCGCTACCGCCTCAGGCAGCTGGAGAAGCTCTTCGGGGACGCCCTGCACGATCCGGACACCAGGCTCGACCTCGTGCTCGCGTTGCGCGCGGAGGCACTGCGGGAGCAGTCGGCCGACGATCGATAAAATCATCTTCGAAAGGGATGCTCATACGGGCGCAAAAATCCGAGGCAATTCCATAATCCTCTGCATAACACTCGGCAGGAAAAGCGAATACGTTCGGGACCGTTCCTTTTCGCAGGCGCTCCCCGCGCCCCGCACACAGAGGATTCCCCCATGCGTATCCGCTTGTGCCTCGCCGCGCTCTCACTCGTCGGCGGGGCCTCACTGGCCACCCTCACCGCACCCACGGCAACTGCCGCCGCCTGCACCGACCTCGACGTCGTGGCGGCCCGCGGCACCTTCGAGCCGGGCACGCTCGGCTTCATCGTCGGCGACCCGGTGTATTCCGCACTGCAGAAGAAAATCACGGGCAAAACCCTGTCCAGCTACAAGGTGAACTATCCCGCGGACCTTTCCCTGACCTCCGCCGCCCAGGGAAACACGGATCTGGTGAACCACGTCAAGAGCCAGGCCGCCGCCTGCCCGAACCAGCGCTTCATTCTGGTGGGGTATTCCCAGGGCGCGAACGTCGTCGACAACTCCATCGGCATCAGCAGCGCGGGCGCGGTGGTCGGCAGCCCCATCGTGGCCACCATCCCGGCCGCCCTCGAACCGAGGGTCGCCGCCGTGCTCCTGTTCGGCAACCCGATCCGGGCCATCGGCAAGAGCGTCACCGGCACCTACCAGAGCCGCACCATCGACTTCTGCGCGAAGGGCGACCCGGTCTGCGAGAACGGCGGGGGCGACGTGGGCGCGCACCTCGGCTACACCGCCAACGCCGACGCGGCAGCCACCTTCGCCGCCGGCAAGGTCTGACCGGGGAGTCGGAGCCGCACGAACCTGAGACGCGAAGCCGGAGCCGAATGACCGTGGGCCCGGGAGGATTCCTCCCGGGCCCACGGCTGTGCGGGTGGTCCTAGACGGGGTTGCGGGCGAAACGACCCAGGTGGGTGGAGACGGGCTCGGGGCGGCCGTCGTTCTGCTCGGGCGCCGCGGTCAGCACGTCGAGATGCTGGTAGCCGTCGGCGATCACGGCGTTCAGCTCGGGCGGGACCCGGCCCGCCAGCAGCCCGTCACCCGCGAGGACCGTCAGCGTCGGGTTGGCGGTGAGCCCCTCCGGGTGTACGACGAGCCGCTTCACCTGCGGTGACGTGGCGAACTGGATGTCGGAGACCAGCTTGGTCGGGAAGTACTGCTCCGTGAAGTCCAGCGGCTGCTGCGCCAGGCTGCGGGCGAGCTCCCGGATGTCGGTGACCTCCTTGCCGGCACCGGTGAACGGCGTGCCGTCCGCGGACCGGTATCCGGGGTCGTCGGCGTCGCCGACACGGTCGTAGTTGCGCCAGGTGTACAGCGGCCCGTCGGGGCGGTCCGGGATGGCCTTGTACTCGGTGCCGAAGAGCCCCGGCTGCTCCTCACTGCCGTTGGCGGCGGGGAAGTTCTTGTCGACGACCGGCCCGCCGTCGAAGAAGCCGACGCTGCTCTGCAGGAACGCGAGCGGTACGGACTGGTCGTCCATCAGCGCTCCCAGCACCGCCGCGTTGGTGAGCCGGAAGTCCTTCACCGAGGGTGAGCCGGAGAGGAAGGTGGCGGTGTCCTTGGAGAACAGGAAGCGGTTGGTGGCGTCGATGTTGACGCCGGCGGGCAGGTAGTCCGGCAGGTCGGCCTCGCGGTCGGGATCGGCGACCGCGCCCATCCCGGCGATGGCGAGCAGGGTCATCGTCTCCGGGTTGAGCAGCACCGGGGCGGACAGCGAGCGGGGCAGCACCCCCGTGTCGAGGCCGGCCTGTGTCCCCAGGTAGCCGAGGCCGAGGTCGGGCAGGTTGGTGTCGTCCGGGATGCTGCCGCTGAGGTCGGCCAGCGAGGTGGAGACGGTGGTGTCCAGGGCGAAGTAGCCGGCGCACTGGTTGAAACCGGCGTCCGCCTTCGTGGTGCGGTCGCCGTCGAAGTCGGCGGCCGCGAAGTAACCGGTGATCACGCCGCCCAGCGAGTGACCGCCGCACAGCACCTTCTGCTTGCGCAGCCTCTGGTCGGGCAGTTCGGCGGCGAGCAGGTCGTACTGGTCACGGACGGTCTGCTCGATGCCGAGCCTGGCCATCCAGCCGAGGCGGTCGTTGGTGACGTACCCGGCGAAGGTCCGGCCCTGGACCTGCTTGCCCCGGTAGTAGTAGTCGACGGCCGCGTGCTGGTCGCCGGAGGCGATGCCGGTGCGGTCCTCCAGGCAGTTGGACCGTCTGTCGAGGGCCCAGAACTCGATGTGGCTGCCCTGTTCGGCGGCGCGCGCCACGGTGTTGCGGGCGACGCTGTCGAATGCCCCGGCGCCCTCCAGGATGCCCGGCTGGGCGACCAGGATCCGGTCGGCGTCGGCCGAGGCCGCGGGTCCGTCGGAGGCGCGGTAGCGCAGGTACGACAGCCAGTCGCACGCCGCCGGACGCGCCCCGGCGGACGCGGGCAGCGGCACCTTGACCCGCACCAGCGACTCGGTCACCCCGGCCACGGGGGACGTCGACGCGACAGGCGTCTCGGTCCGCTCGGTGCCCGCCCGTGCCTCGCCCGGTGTGACGGCGGTGAGTGCTGCCGCGGACAGCAGCACCGCCGCCGCGGCGGTGCGCCACGTTTTCTCTCTGCTGCGACTCAGATTCATAGCCGGACGGTAGGGCCGTGAACGCTCCGCGCTCAGGTGGTGCTCACGGGAACGCAGCAGCTCGCGATGGCTTTGTCATGGGGGAACAGCAGCCAGCGGGACCCCCGTGCACAGAACGGGGGTCCCGCTGGGGGTCTGGCTATGTTCGGCTTTCGACGCCTCAGACCCGTAGGCGCTTCTCAGCGCTTGAAAACGTCCTTCATCTTCTCCTTGGCCTGCCGGGCGTCACCCTTCGACTGCTCGGTCCGGCCCTCGGCGGTCATCCGCTCGTTCCCGAGCACGCGACCGACCGTTTCCTTGGCCTTGCCCTTGGCCTGCTCCATCTTGCCCTTGGACTTCTGGTTCCCGGACACGTTCCACCACTCCAAGCCGCGTGTGACTGCGCCTGACACGACTGCGGGTAGCCGCCCTCCCGATTCTCAAACGCGGACCTGGTCCCGGCCCCGGTGGCGCCGCAGCCGCCACACGTTGTCCTCGCGGAAGCCCACGGCCCCCTGGGGGGAGACGCACTCCTTGCGCACCGCCGCCATGGTCTCCACACTCCAGTCCGCCTCCGGCAGCGCGAGCTCGGCGAGCGTGCCCTCCAACGTGGGGAAGTCGGCCTCGAAGGGCGGTTCGCTCTGCCACGACGGCCAGCCACCGTGCATGACGATCAGCAGCGTGCCGCCTGCGACGACCGCGTCGGCGGCCTGCCGCAGGACCCGCTCCCGGGCCAGGGGCACCGGGGACTGCAGGAACTGGGCGTTGACCAGGTCGAAGGAGCCCTGGGGGAACGTCGCGCCCAGCTCGTGCCGCTCCCATGTCGTGCGGTCGCCCACCCCGGCCTCGGCGGCGTGGGCGGCGGCGCGTTCCAGAGCCGTGGGTGAGATGTCGACGCCGGTGACCTGCCAGCCGCGCGCGGCCAGCCACACAGCGTCGGCTCCCTCGCCACAGCCGAGGTCCAGGGCGGCACCCGGTGTCAGGTCGCTCGCCTCCCGTACCAGGAGCGGATTGGGGCGTCCGCTCCAGACGCGGTCGCTGTCCCGGTAGCGGGCCTCCCAGAAGTCCGCGGCCTCGGTCGGCTGGGTCGTGGGGTGGGGCGGGTGGGTGTGAGTCATGCCGCCCAGCCTGCGCCCGGCCGAAGCGACAGGCAAAGGGAGTTGCCGGTACGGCAAAATCAGGTTCGCCGTACCGGCTGTCACTCCGGCGCCGCCGACTTCCGGTCCGGCGTCCCGGAGTCCCTGCTCCGGGCCGCCGGCCCCTTACTCGGCCGCGGTGCGGCCCACGGCCGTCTTCACGTCCGTCTCCACCTCCTGGCGCGGCCGATGCTGCTCCTTCGCGTATTCGGCCATCGCGGAACGAATGTCGCGATCGAGGTCACGCCAGGCACGCCAGGCGGTCTCGTACGTGGTGGTCTGCTTCTTGGACCACTTGTGCTCGGCGGGCGGCCCGTATGCGTGGCGCAGGTCATCGACCCGATGGTGCGCCTGGTCCGCCGCGCGCTGCTTCTCCACGAGCTCTTCGAATGCGTGTCCCACGTGAAGTGATCGTAGGCACGGGACCGCCTTTCCGCGCGTCGAGCCGGACGGGCCTACACGGCACTGCGCCTGGCGCGCCGCAGCAGTACGAAGCCGGAGATCAGGAGCATCGCGCCGGCGGCCGCTGGCCACAGCTGGGCGCCGGTGTCGGCCAGTGATCCACCGGCCGTCTGCGGCTCGGTCCCGGCGCCGGCCGGGGGCTGCGCCACGGCTCCCGTGGTCGGGCTGTCGGAGGCACCGGCGTCCGCCTGGCTCTCCAGGTCGTTCGACCATGCCTCGGGGAGGGGGGCGGAGTCGCTCTGTGCGGGCGTGGGCGTGGCGTAGACCTTGGGCTCGTCGGGCTTGTCAGGCTTGTCCTCGGCGGGTGCGGTGGTCGGCTCCTCCTCGGGCTTCGCCTCGCCGTTGTCGTTGCCGTTGTCGTTGCCGTTGTCGTTGCCGTTGTCGTCGTTGTTGCCGCCGTTGTCGTTGCCGCCGTTGCCGGTGTCGTTGTTCCCGCCGTTGCCTCCGTCCGAGGGGGCGGGGGTCGCCGTCGGCTGCTCGGTCGGCTCGTCGGAGGGCTGCTCGGTCGGCTCGTCGGTCGGCTCCTCGGTCGGCTCCTCCTGCGGGTCCTCCTGCGGGTCCTCACCGTTGCCGGGATCCTGCGCGCCGACGCCGCACTGGCGACCGTCGTTGATGCAGTCGACCATCTCCCCCATCAGGTCCTCGTCGAAGACGTTGATGAAGTCGCCGTGGTCGGTGACGGGCTTGTGCAACTGCTCGGGGAAGGAGTCCACCGCGAAGAGCGGGGTCGTCCGGCCGCCGTCCTGGAGGCTCGGCGCGTCGACGTCGTAGACGATGCGCTGCACCAGCTGCGGAATGGCCTTGAATCCGGCCGGGCAGGCGCCGTCCGCCTGCGCGAACGCCACGTGGGTACGGTGGTTGGCGCTGTCGATGTTGCGTCCGTCCCAGCAGCTCTGGAACTTGAAGGTGCGCACCACGTCACTGCCCTGCGGGCACAGCGGGTACCGGTCCTTCAGCTGCCGGTCCTCGAACCCGGTGCAGCTCCAGGACGCGTTGGCGTTGGCGGTGCCGTTGACGAACGCCTTGGCGTCGCCGGTGATGATGCGCAGCAGCCGCGGCATGGCAGTGACCTCGCCACGCGGACTGCCCTCGAAGGTGAGGGTGACCTCCTGCGGCGTGACGATCTCACCGGCGTTGCCCTCGATGCCACCGCCCGGGGAGTTGGCGTCCTGCTCCTGCGTGCCGTTCTGCAGGCGCAGCACCGGCCAGTAGTACGTCGACTTGTCGCCCTGGTCCTCGCAGCTCGTGTCGGCGTTGGCGAGGTCGTCGTCGCTGGCGAAGGCGTCGTTGGCCTGGTTGCCGATGTAGTCGTGGAAGTGGTGCGCTCCGTTGGAGACGCCCGGCGCGACGATCACGTTGTCCGAGTTGAACAGGCCGTTCTCGTTCACCCCGCAGCTGGTGGCGAAGGTGCCGGTGGAGGCGCCCTGCTGCGGGGCCGCCGCACCCGCGTCGGGCTGCACGGAGGTGATGTCGATGTAGTCGGCGGCGACCGGGCCGTTGCCTGCCTGGCCGCCGTTGCCCTGTTGCTGGGCGTCCTCGCCCTGATCCTGGCCGTCGCCCTGGTCCTGGCCGTCACCCTGCTGCTGGTCCTGCTCACCGGTCTGCTCACCGGTCTGTTCGCCGTTCTGCTCGGCGGTCTGCCTCTCCGGCACGCGCAGCACGCAGGCGGCCAGCGTGTCGAGTCCCTCCGGACGGTCCCCCACGCTGTCGATCGCGGCGGCGATGCGCTCGATCGTCTCGGCCCGGTCCTCCTGGAGCGGGTTGACGATGTCGTTCTGAGCCTGCCCGCTCCCGGCCGGGTCCTGCAGTTGCTGGTACGCCTCCGCGATCTGCTGGTCGAGGAGGGCGAGTTCCCTGTCGACGTCAGGTCGTGCCTGCTCCGGGACGGTGGTCAACTGGGCACCGACGTCCGGGCAGTCGATCGTCGCGGCGCCCAGGACCCGGGCGCCGCCGGACCCCGCATCCGGCTCACCGCCTTCGGTCGCCGAGGCGTACACATTGACCGCCATCAGTCCCCCACCGCCCAGCATCAGTGCCACTGCGGCGGAGGTCGCACGTCGTGCGCCTGTCGGGCGTCTGCGCCTGTTGTGTCCCACGGAAGTACTCCTGCGCGTCTTCTGGGCGTCCGGGCATGGAAATCCCCCGGCCCTATACGGACGCGGCACACGGGGTGTTCAATCCACCCGGAAATTGACAGCAACCTCGTAGGAAGACCAGGACGTAACGGCACGGTGGGCGTCTTCGGGGGTACTCGTGAAGCCCACACTCCTGCGAGCGAAGGGAAGCGAGCCGTGCCCCTGCGAGAGGAATCAGCGAACACCGGCCTCGGCGATCTCGAACCCGGCACCACGCAGCGCGCGCAACTGCGCACCCGTATCGGGGACATCGCCTGGACCGCCCTGTGCGCCGTGCTCGCCCTCTGGGCGATCTGGAGCGCCGTGGGCCTGGCGCGAGGCGCGACGGCGTGGGCGTACTGCGCGGTGGCCTGGGTGCTGTTGGCCGTGGCACTGGGCCTGCGCGTCGTCGCGGTCCGGCGCAGGACCCGGATCCGGCGAGGGCTGTGACCGTGGAGAAGGTCGCGGCTCCTTTCTCGCCAGACACTTATGGCTGCAGTACGTCCTGTCGGTCCTGGTGGCCGCCGCGGTCATCATGGTGCTCTTCCCTGGCGACTCGGCACTGTCGGTGGTGGCGCGCACGGCGGTCACGTCGCTGGGCGCGTTGGTCGTCCTGATCGTGGTGCGCTCCCGGGAGAAGCGCGCGACCGGAGGTTCGTCCGGCGACGTCGTGTCCCTGGACACCAGGCTGCGCGAGGGCGACGTACCGGAGGCTCCCGAGGAGCGGGAGGCGATGCGTGCGCTGGTCGAGCAGCGGCTGCACCGCACCCGGCACCGACGGGCCGCGCTCGCCTTCCTGGGGGTGATGTCCGGCGGCATCGTCGTTCTCACCGCACTGACGTCGGGTCCCCGCGCGAGTGCGGGCCTGGCCGTGTTCTCCCTGGCCTTCCTGGCGTGGATCTTCGGTTACGGCAGGGTCCAGATCCGTCGCCTGCACCGGATGCGGGAGGCTCTGGCCCCGCGGGAGGCACCCGCCCCGCGGGCCGTCGAATGAGCCCGGTCGCGTCGGGCACTCGGAGCACGGCACGCATCCACATCCCTGGGAGCACTCATGAGTCTTCTGCGTCTGACCGGCCGCCCGCTGCTCGCCTCCATGTTCGTCGCCGGCGGCCTGAATTCACTCAAGGATCCCGAGGCGGTGGCCCCCACGGCCGAGCCCGTGGTCCAGCCGGTCACCGAACGCGTCGCGGCACTGCCGGACCGTACCGAGCAGGTCGTACGTCTCAGCGGAGCCGTGCAGGTGGCGGCGGGCGTCCTGCTCGGCATGGGGCGGGTCCCGCGGGTCGCCGCCCTGGCCATCGCCGGCACCCTCGTGCCGACGACGCTGGCCGCGCACCGCTTCTGGGAGGCCGAGGACCCCTCGGAGCGCGCCCAGCAGCGCATCCAGTTCCTGAAGAACCTCTCCATGCTCGGTGGGCTGCTCATCGCGGCGGACGACACCGCCGGGCACGCCGCCTGGTGGCGGCGGGGCCGTCACACGGCCCATGACCTGCGGCGCGAGACCCGCCTCGTGGGCCGTTCGGTACGGGCGACCGCCGGCCCCGCGCGGGCGGCCGGCCGGCTGCGCGCCAAGCTGCCCGCCTGACCGTCCCGCGGTCGGCTCGTGCCGCCGCTGGATCGGCCGTCTGGATGCCGAGTCTTCGGGTAGTCGGACGGGACACGTTTTTTCGCACGCGCCGCCCGGGACCTCCCGGGCGGCGCCGATCCGTCAGGGGGTTGGGATGAGGCGTCTGGCGCATTGGCGCGGCCGTTCGTCACGGGAGATGGCCGCGCGGCGCGCACGTCACCGGCGCGCGCAGTTGGGCGTGGCGGCGGACATCGCCATCACCGCGCAACGCAAGGCGCTCGCGGCCCGTCTGGAGGCCGCCGGTCACGAGATGGGCGGTGAGCGGCGGCTGCTGCGCGGGCGGGTGAGCGTCCAGGACGTGCTGGAGTACGCCCGCCAGCACTTCGGCCTCACCTCGGTGGCGCCGGAGCAGGCGGCCGCCGTGCTGCGTACACGGTACGAACTGCGGGGCGGGCACCGGGATCTGGACACCGACGCCTACGCCGTGACGGTCCGTTCCGGGGTCGAGTCCGGACTCGAATCCGGGGTCGAAGGGGTCGGGCACCTCGGCCAGGCCGGGAAGGCCGGAGCGGCCGGGCAGGCCGAGGGGACCGGGGAACTCGCCGGGTGACCGGCGGCGCTGTGAGGCGGTTCCGTGGCCGAGCGGTGCCGGGCGGGTCGTCCTGACGACCGCGCCCGGCACCCTGCCGGTCACCGGGTCACGACGTGCCGCTCGTCGGGGACGCAGTGGGTCATGGTGAGGCCCTCGACGTCACGCGGGGGGTTCTTGCCGAGGTTGGCCAGCCGTTCGCGGTCCTCGTCGGTCAGGTCCTGGGAGGCCAGCGGCTCCAGGTGCGAGACGTCGTCGGGGCTGATGCCCAAGGCGTCACCGACCCGCAGACCGAGGTCGTTCTCGACCAGCAGGAAGTGCCAGACCATGCGCTCCTGCACCGCCCGGTCGCACTCGGCGAGCAGGTCGCTGAAGTTCTTGACCAGGTCGTCGCGTTCCCACTCCTCCAGCAGCAGGTAGCGCTGGCCCGCCTGCTGGTAGTCGTTGGTGCGCGGGATGCGCTTGCGGGTGAGCCGCCCCCGGATCTCCGGGCCCTGCTCGTCGTGCGCGGGGTACCGGCCCTCGCGCAGCCCGCCCCTGATCGAGGGCTCGTAGTTCACGTCGGCCGCCTCGCCCCCGCCGTCGACGTGATACGTCATCAGGCCGTCGCGCTGGTTGGTGCGCACCTCCGCCTGCTTCGCCTGGTTCACGGGCACTTGGAGGTAGTTGGGGCCGACGCGGTAGCGCTGAGTGTCGCTGTAGGAGAACGTGCGCCCGATGAGCATCTTGTCGTCGGAGAAGTCCAGGCCGTCGACGAGGACGCCGGTACCGAAGGAGATCTGCTCGTTCTCCGCGAAGAAGTTCTCCGGCATCCGGTCGAGCACCATCTTCCCGACCGGCCTGGGCGGGAAGTCCTGCTCGGGCCAGGTCTTGGTGTCGTCCAGCGGATCGAAGTCGAGCTCCGGATGGTCGTGGTCGTCCATCATCTGGACGAGGAGTTCCCACTCCGGGTGGTCGCCGCGCGCCACCGCCTCGTACAGGTCCTTGGTGGCGTGGCCGAGGCCCTGCGCCTGCACGTTCGCGGCGTCCTCCTCGGTCATGCTGCGCACGCCCAGCTTGGGCATCCAGTGGTACTTGACCAGTACGGTCCGGCCCTCCTCGTTGACCCACTTGTAGGTGTTGACGCCGAAGCCCTGCATGTGGCGGTAGTCCGCCGGGATGCCGCGCGGGCTGAACAGGTTGACCAGCATGTGCATGGACTCGGGCGTCTGCGACATGAAGTCGAAGATGCGCCGGGGCTGCTGCTCGAAGGTCACCGGGTCGGGCTTGAGGGCGTGGATGACGTCCGGGAACTTGATCGCGTCCCGGATGAAGAACACGCCCAGGTTGTTGCCGACCAGGTCCCAGTTTCCGTCCTCCGTGTAGAACTTCACCGCGAAGCCGCGCGGGTCACGGGCCGCCTCGGAGGAGTCACGGCCGCCGATCACGGTGGAGAAGCGGACGGCCAGGTCGGTGCGTTTGCCCCGCTCCTGGAAGAGCTTCGCCCGGGTGAAGCGACTGATCGGCTCGTCACCCCAGGTTCCGTACGCCTCGAAGTGGCCGTACGCGGTCACACCCCGGGCGTGGACGACCCGCTCCGGGATCCGCTCCCGATCGAAGTGGCTGATCTTCTCCAGGAACTGGTAGTTCTCCAGGGTCGCGGGTCCGCGGGCGCCGACCGTGCGCTGGTTCTGGTTGTCGTAGACCGGGTGGCCCTGTCGGTTGGTGAGCACCTTCCGGTCGTCGTCCGGAGCGGGCCCCATGCTCGACACGTCCGTCATGTTCGTGGGCTCCTTCGACTCGTGGCTGCCGTGACGCGAGATCCGGCCGCGTGGCAGTCGGCACGGGTCGGTCACGGCCGTGCGACCGCCCGAGTACCCGGCCCGGCGCGTCAGTCACACCGACCGGGGGCCCTGTGAGCCCGAGCCCATCAGCACGCTGATCGAGCTCCACGAGCGCGTGAACGGCGGTGACGCCTGACGGACACCGCCGCCACGCCGACCCGCACCGTCCTCGAGCGATTAGGAGAAGCGCTTCGACGCACAGCCTTTCGAACTCGATTGAGGTTCCATGCGGATTAGCCCATTCTCTCCGTCGTCAGGTTGCGCTAGGCTCCCGCAACGTGTCGAAGCGCTTCGACGATGACGCCTTCGGCATGGGGGACGGACTTCGACTCAATGGAGAGTTCTATGCCGAGTTCAACCGGATTCACTCGCCGCCAGGTCATGACAACCTCCGCGGCCCTCGCCGTCACGGCGTTGTCCATCCCGACGGCCGCTCAGGCCGCCGCCCGGTCCACTGGTTCCGCCGCATCGGCGTCCGCGCTGGACGTAGTCGCAAACATGCAGCCCGGCTGGAATCTGGGCAACAGCTTCGAGGCGATCGGCGCCGACGAGACCGCGTGGGGCAACCCGCGGGTGACCCAGGCGTTTTTCCGCAGGCTGAAGGCGCAGGGCTTCAAAAGCATCCGGATCCCGGTGACCTGGGGCCAGCACGAGGGCCCGGCGCCGACCTATACCCTCGACCCGGTGTTCCTGGCCAGGATCAAGCAGGTGGTCGACTGGGCCTTGGCCGATGGTTTTTACGTTCTGATCAACATGCACGGCGACGCGTGGCAGTGGGTACCGAACATGCCGACCCAGCATGACGCGGTCCTGGCCCAGTACACGGCCACCTGGCAGCAGATCGCGGCCACCTTCCGGGACGAGCCGCGCCGACTGCTTTTCGAGAGCATCAACGAGCCCTTCTTCACCGGCAGCTCCGGCGATCAGCAGAACGCCGTTCTGATGAACGAGCTCAACACGACATTCCACTCCGTCGTGCGCGCGACCGGCGGAGGCAATGCCGACCGCCTGCTCGTCATGCCGACCCTCGGGGACACCCCGGATCAGCCCAAGATCGACACCCTGCTCGCCACCTTCTCCGCGCTCGACGACCCCAACCTCGTGGCCTCGATCCACTACTACAGCTTCTGGCCCTTCAGCGTGAACCTCGCCGGCTACACGACCTTCAACGCGGCCACCCAGCAGGACCTGACCGACACCTTCGACCTGCTGCACAGGGCCTTCGTGGCCAAGGGGATCCCGGTCGTCGTCGGTGAGTACGGGCTGCTCGGCTGGGACTCCGGCCCCGGCACGGTCGAACAGGGCGAGACGCTCAAGTACCTCGAGTATCTCGGCTACTACGCGCGCTACCGGGGCTTGACCACGATGCTGTGGGACAACGGCAGTCGCTTCAACCGCCGCACCCTGCAATGGAACGACCCGAGCCTCTATGCGCAGATACGTTCCAGCTGGACCGGGCGCTCCGGCACCGCGTCCACCGATCAGCTCTTCGTGCCCAAGGGCAGGACCCCGACGGACGCGACGATCACGCTGAACCTCAACGGCACCAGGCTGCTGAGGATCGATGTCGGCACCCGCCCCCTGATCCGGGGCGTGGACTACACCGTCAGCGGCAACACGCTGACGGTCGCAGCGGCGACGCTCAGCCGGCTGACCGCGTCGCAGGAGTACGGCACGAATGCCGTCCTGTCCCTCCGGTTCACGGAAGGAATTCCTTGGGCCGTCAACGTCATCACCTATGACAAGCCGGTGCTGACAGGTGCGATGGGTACGACAGCCTCGCTGGTGATACCCACCGCGTTCAACGGCGACAAGTTGGCGACCATGGAAGCCGTCTATGCCGACGGCACCGCCGCCGGTCCGCAGTCCTGGACGACGTACAAGCAGTTCAATGTGGCCTTCACGCCGGACTACACCGCAGGCACGATCACCTTGCCGACCGCGTTCTTCGACAGTGTCACCGACAACACCACCGTGACCCTCACCTTCCACTTCTGGAGCGGGGCGATCTTGACGTACACGCTGACCAGGTCCGGCACCGCGGTCACGGGCACCTCTGCCTGAAACGGGTCCATCAGGAATGAGGCGATATCTCAGGTGGTGAGTTCGGCACGTTTCTCGTAGCAGGTCAGGGCGGCGGCGAGGCCGAGGAAGGCTAGGAGGTGACTAAGACCGCGGTCCGCAGTTGGGTGTCGACGCCGCTTTGGTGGTGTCCTTGCCCGCGGTGTTCTTGTAGCTGTAGGTGAGGTCGATCACGCGGTCGCGGTTGTCGTATGTGTAGACGGTCTTTCCGCCTGCGGTGCCCGAGGTGGTCACCGGCTAACGTCGCGAAACGGCCCGGCGGCTGTCACTTCCTGGCCCCGCCGGGTTCCCCGCTGATGGATGCCTGGTAGGCATCGGCGTAGGTGGGACAGTCCTTGATCAGGTCGTCGCAGAACGCGGCGACGTCGGTGCCGATGAGTTCCAAAACTCCCTTGCCCGCGGCGACGCCCTCCTCGAAGAAGTCGACGATTCCAGGCAGGAGGGGCCCGTCGGACAGGCTGACCGGTCCGACCTTGAACAGGTACTTCTGCATCTCCTTGTAGACGATCTGGTAGTCCGGCGGGAGTGCCTTGACCCGGGCAACGTGGGCCCGCCACTGTTTCTTGCCTTCGATGATGTCTTGGATGCTCACGTCAGCCTCCCAGTCGGCTCAATTTCCTTGCGACGTTCCTGTTCAACTGCTCGCGCCACCGGTCGCGATGAGTCCGGGCCCCTGCTCCGCCGGCCAGCGCCGTGCAGAAGCCCCGGATGTCGTCACCGAGCACCTCGTGGACGATCTGCCCGTCCGCTGCCGACATTTCGAGCAGCCCCAGGGCGGAGTCGAGGATCGGTGTCAGGTTGCGGCCGGTGAAGTCCCCGTAAGGGAAGAGGTGGGCGACGATCTGGCACCACGCGTCCCGGTAGTCGTCCGGAAGGGCCTCGGCCCGGGCTCCGAACGCCTTCCAATCCCTGGTGAGATCGCTGCCCGTGGCCTTCTCCCAGAAGTTCATCTCCCGCCCTCCTTGAGCATGTCGATGCGTGATGAGAGGTACTGCCATTTCGCCCAGAACTTTGCGAGTTCCTCGCGGCCGGCGTCGTTCAGCGCGTAGAACTTGCGCGGCGGACCGACCCCGGATGGACGTTTCGTCACCTGGACGAGCCCGTTCCTCTCCAGCCGCAGCAAAATCGTGTACACCGTCCCCTCGATGACGTCGGCGAAGCCGAGCTCGTTCAGCCGGCGAGTGATGGCGTACCCGTAGGTTTCCTCGCTGCCGATGATTTCGAGCACGCACCCTTCGAGCGTGCCCTTCAACATCTCCGTCAGGTCGTCCATCGCGGGTGCTCCTCAACCCCCTGCCAGTACTATGTGGTACCAGGTACCGCTATACGGTATCACCGAGTAGTGGAACGGCGACGTCTCTGTTGGACGCAATCCCGGCCGACTCGTCCGGCGAAGGACCGGGTTCCGTCGAACGCTGCACCCCGGTCATCGGTTGAGCTGACGGGGCCGACTGCTGTCGGCCTCACCTGCCCTGTCCGGCGCCGTCCACGACATCCGCGCGGCCCGCGAACACGGCATCCTCGACACCCTCGCCGGCGTCGGCATCCCGTGCTGGGCGGACAAGGCCTACCGGGGCGCCAGCGGCACGATCCGCACCCCGTACCGAGGCCGGTGGGAGACCCTCTCCACCGGCCAGAAGGCGGTGAACCGGTCCCACGCGAAGATCCGCGCCCTCGCCGAACGGGCCGTCGCCACCCTCAAGTCCTGGCGGCTGCCGCGCAAACTGCGGTGCTCGACTATCCGGAGTGGAGATGCGAGCCGAGGAGGCAGCGCGGCGTTGGCTGGCTGGTCAGGGCGTCAGCCAGGTGCGCGACGGGTGGGTGAGGCACCAGAAGCCGGATGCGTTGCTCACCGCCAACCAGGTGGCGCACTCCTGGGCTGGTGATGTGTTCGCCGAAGACCTGGATGCAGCCGACCATGTGTGGTTGGCCTTCGGGCTGCTGGACCTCCTCGACGACTACCGGGTCACGTGCGAGCTTTGGTTCGCGATTGCCGGCACTCGGGCACCTGGTCCGGGGTCCAGGCGGCGTGCCCGCTACCGGTCTCCCGCTACCGGTCTCCCACTACCGGTCTCCCACTACCGGTCTCCCACTACCGGTCTCCCACTACCGAGCTCCCACTACCGGGCTGCCTGCCACAGTTCGCGGCTGTCGCACAGGTGTGCGTTCATGTTGCGCTCCATCATGCGCAGCGCCGCGTCCGCGAGGTCCTCGTGGATGGGGGCGACCGCGTCCCGGGGGACGGTCACCTCGAGGTGACGGATGTGGGCGTCCAGGGCCGAGTAGAGGACGCACTGCTCCGTGACCTGGCCGCACAGCACCAGACGGTCGATGTCCAGCTGTCCGAGCAGATAGCTCAGCGGGGTCTCGAAGAAGACCGAGTGGCGTGCCTTGAGGACGAACAGGGACGTGTCGTCCGGCTTGAGCGGCTCCACGAGGTCGGCATGGGGCCCCGCGAGGGCTCGGTCGAGGACCTCTCCGTGGTGCGAACGCCACTCGCCGAAGTTGTCGTTGACGTACACGACGGGCACGTCGTTCTTCCTCGCACGGTCGAGTAGCCCCGCGATGTTCGGTACGACGGTTCGCACCGACGGCAACAGCAGTTCGGCGTCGTCGTGGTCATAGGTGTTGATCATGTCGATGACGATCAGTGCGGTCTTGCCCATGGTCACAGGTTCGCAGCCTTCGACGCATGCCGCACGGAACGGAAGCCGTGCCTCAGATCCGGTGGCCCTGCGCCGTCAGCCAGCGGTGGACGGCTTCCTTGTCCGCCGGGGTGATGCGGACGGAGCCCTCGACATACGGCCCCTCGTCCTCGTTGAAGGCTGTGTCGGTGACCCTTGCCGTGACCCAGTGGGCCAGGTCCTGGGCGGACCGGTCCGACAGGGAAACCCGTCCCCAGCCGCTACGGGCCTCGCGGGCCGCGGCACCGTCGTGCCGCTCGGTCTCCTCCAGCCACGCCGGTACGAGCCGCTCGACGACGCGGCGGTCCTCGTACGAGGCGTGACGCTGCTCGTCCTTGCCGGTCATACGAGCCGAGTGCCCGGAAACGGGCCGGTGAACGATGCCGCGGCGGTCCCTGACGGCGTTCGTGTCGATGACGACGCGCCGGGTACCCGGGTGCCCCGGCGAACCGCACACAAGGGGGCAGCGATGACGCCGCACGCGGACGACAACACCTTCGATCAGCCCGCCGGCGTGGCGGAGCTGCGTCTGGCGACGGGAGATTCCGAACTCCTCCAGCCGAAGGGTGTGCTCGGGGAGGACCTGCCCCTGGACCGCAATCAGGCGATCCTGCAGGCCGCCAAGCAGGTCGGCTCGATCCTGAAGCGGAAGGGGCACGCGTTCGCCCTCGCGGGCAGCGTCGCCGTGTACGCGCACGGAGGCACCCAGAACCTCCAGCACGACGTGGACTTCTGCTTCCGTCCTGAAGACGCGAAGGCCGTGGCCGAGACCCTGCGCGAGGCCGGGCTGCCGGTACACGCGCCACCGGAGGACTGGCTGCTGAAGGCCAGCTGTCTGGGCCAGCAGGTCGACCTGATCTTCGAGCTCGCGCACCAGCCCGTCACCTCGGAGCTGCTGGAGCGGGCGCAGGAACTGTCGGTCGACTCGGTGTTCATGCCGGTGCTGTCGCCGACCGACCTGGTGCACAGTCTGCTGGCCGCCTTCTCCGAGCACCACTGCGACTTCGGGGCGGTCCTGCCGATCGCCCGCACACTGCGGGAGCGGGTCGACTGGGAGTCGGTGCGTCGCGCCTGCGGCGACGATCCGATGCCGGACGCGTTCTTCTACTTCCTGGAACGGCTCGAGGTCATTCCCCCGAGGCCGAAGGAGGGACGGTCATGAGCGGACCGGGCACGGGACCCGAGCGCGAAACCGGCCGGAGCACGGAGAACGTCGAGTACCGCGTGGCCCACCTGCGCGACCGGCTCGCCGCGGAGGAACTCGGTGAGCTGGGCGTACGGGCCGAGATGCGGGCCGGATCCGTCGTGGTGACGGGCACGGTGCCCTCCGCCCAGTGCCGGGAGACCCTGCTGCGGACGGTGCGCGAGGAACTGGACGGGCTCGCCGTGCACACCGACGTCGTGGTGGCCGAGACCGCCTCCCCCGACCATGCGGAGGACCTGCCATGATCCGTGTCGCCGCCGTGGGTGACATCCACATGGGCCTGGACAGCCAGGGCCTGCTGCGGCCCGCCTTCGACACCCTGCCCGAGTGCGCCGACCTGCTGCTGCTGGCCGGCGACCTGACCCGGCACGGCACCCCGGAGGAGGCCCGGGTGGTGGCCCAGGAGGTACGGGGGCTGCCGGTCCCGGTCGTCGCGGTCCTCGGCAACCACGACCACCACGACGAGCAGCCCGAGAAGGTCACCGCCATCCTCCAGGAGGCGGGCGTGACGGTCCTGGAGGGCGAGCAGACCGTCGTGCGGTGCGGCGACACCCGCGTCGGCATCGCCGGCACGAAAGGCTTCGGCGGCGGGTTCGTCGGACGCAGCGCGGGCGAGTTCGGCGAGCCGCTGATGAAGGAGTTCGTGCGCTACACGCGGCGCAGCGCGGACTCCCTGCACAGCGCGCTGCGGGAACTGGACGAGGAGGGCTGTGAGGTGCGGGTCGCCCTCACCCACTTCTCCCCCGTCGCCGACACGCTCGCGGGTGAGCCACCGGAGATCTTCCCGTTCCTCGGCAGCTACCTGCTGGCGGAGGCGATCGACACCGCCGGCGCCGATCTCTCCGTGCACGGCCACGCCCACATGGGCACCGAGCACGGGATGACGGCGGGCGGCGTGCGGGTGCGGAACGTGGCCCAGCCGGTCATCCGGCGGGCCTTCAACGTGTACCAGCTGCACGCCGGCTGAGGCGGCCGGCTCCGGCCACGGGTGCCGGCCGGACGCCGACCGGCACCCGGGCGGCGTCCGCCCACCGGCGGACGGTCACAGCGTGGCCGACGTGTGATCCTGCCACGCCCGGTCCCGTACGTCCGGGCGCAGCAACACCTCGGCCGCCGTGCACGCCAGCGCCTCCGCCGCCGCCACCATCGCCCGTCGGCCCCGCTCGGACGCCGCCGCCTCGGCGAACTCGGCGGTGTGGTCGGAGCCCTCCGGATCCATGATCGCCACGAAGGGATGGATGGCGGGGACCCGACCGCTGACGTTGCCGATGTCGGAGGAGCCCAGGTAGACACCCGGTTGCGGGGGCGTGATCCCGATGCCCGTGCGGGCCAGGTGGCCCGCGAACCGTTCGGACAGCACCGCGCTGTCCCGGGAGTGCTCGTAGCGCGGTGTGGCGCGTTCGACGGTGACCGTCGTTCCGGTCGCCCGGGCCACGCCCTGTGCGCAGGTCAGCAGTTCGCCCGCCAGGTCCTCCAGTGCGGAGGTGGTCGCGGCGCGCAGGCCGAAGAGGCCCTCCGCGTACTCGGGGACGATGTTCGTCGCCCGGCCGCCGTCGGTGACGATGCCCTGGACGTGCGAGCCCTCGGGCAGTCGTCGGCCGACCACGGCGAGGGTGTTGAACAGCTGGATCAGGGCCGCGAGGGCGTCGACGCCCTCGGTGGGGTTGCCGGTCGGGTGCGCGGCGCGTCCGTGGAAGCCGACCCGGTACTGGGCCTGCGCGGTCAGCGGCGCCCACCGCCAGCTGTACACGCCGGGATGGAACATCAGCGCGGCGTCGACGTCGTCGAACAGCCCGGCCTCGACCTCGGTGACCTTGCCGCCGCCGCCCTCCTCGGCGGGCGTGCCCACGGCCCACACGCTTCCCGCGTCCGCGGGCAGGACGGACCGGACGGCGAGGGCGGCGCCCAGTCCGGCGGCGGCGATGAGGTTGTGGCCGCAGGCGTGTCCGAGGCCGGGGAGGGCGTCGTACTCCAGGAGCAGAGCCACCGCGGGCCGTCGGCGCGCGCCGGAGCGGGCCACGAAGGCGGTGGGGAGCCCTGCGACGCCCCGCTCGACGGTGAAGCCCTCCCAGGCGAGTTCGCCGCAGAGCAGGGCCGCCGCCCGGTGCTCCTCGAAGGCGTACTCGGGCTCGGTGTGCAGGGTCAGGGCGACGTCCCACAGCCGCTCCGCCCTGGCGGCCACCGCCCCGCGCACTCGGGTGAGCACCTCGTCCAGAGCGTCGGTCACGTCGGCCTCCCGGGGCGTCGTACGCCTGTGTCCAGGGGCGGGTTCCAACGATCGTGCCCGTCGAACCCTCCTGATCGCGGGGTGCCGAGGACTCGCGCCACGCTGCCGCGACAGGACGGTGACCGCGCGTAGGGCGCCTCTCCCGGGGCACTCGTGGCGCTGGCGGGTCCACCCTGGAGCCGTCGCCCCTGGCTGGAGGTGGAGATCATGGGACACGGAGGAGACGTCGTCGACGAACTGGTGGCCGACCACCGGGAGGTCGAGGAGTTCTTCGGCAGGATCGAGGCCCTGCCGTCGGGTCACAAGGACCGCAAGGTGCACGCCGACCAGGCCGTCATGGAGCTGATACGGCACTCGGTGGCCGAGGAGGAGTACCTCTACCCGGCCGTACGGGAGCACCTGGTCAACGGGAACACCATGGCGGACCGGGAGATCGAGGACCACGCCGAGGCCGAGCGGATCATGAAGGTCCTGGAGAGCTGCGAGGCGGACGACCCCGAGTTCGACCGGCTCGTCGAGCTGCTGATGCGCGAGGTCCGCGCCCACATCGCCGACGAGGAGGAGACCCTCTTCCCGCAGCTGCGCGTGGCGTGTTCGGCAAAGACGCTCGACGAACTCGGTGACAAGGTCCGTACGGCCAAGAAGACGGCGCCGACCAGGCCGCACCCGTCCGCGCCGGACACGCCTCCCATGAACAAGCTGCTGGCGCCGGGCGCCGGGCTGATCGACCGGCTGCGGGACGCCCTGACCGGCCGGGGCAAGCAGGACTGACCCGCCCTCCCAGCCGGGGGCGGTTGGCGGACGGCGCCTCAGGCGATGAGCGCCTGTCCCGGCTGCAGACGGTCCATGAGCTGGGAGTGGTGGAGTTCGGCCACGGGGGCCGTCAGGTCGGGGTGCCGGAGCAGGGCCGCCGCACGGCGGTCCGCCTCGTCGGGGGTCAGCAGACGACGGAACCCGGCCGGTGTACCGCCGGTGTGACTGTTCCCGGCGAGCGCGGCCACCGCCCGGCCGGCCAGTTCGGCGTCGGTGAGCAGACAGGCCGCCCAGCTCGCCACGACCTCGTCGACCCAGGAGCGCCAGGCGTGCTCGTCCGCGTCCCGGGCGTCGGCGCCGTCCGCGCCCGTGATCCAGTCGAGCCGCCCCGAACCGCCGGGCCCGGCCATGCCGACCAGCGCGGCGTCCATCCGGGTCGGATACCTGAGCCAGGCGGCGACCGTCACGGCCTGGCGGGCCTGCACCTCACACAGGGCGGAGGCCAGCGCGCCGCCGCCCGACGGGTAGGCGCAGGTCAGCCACTGGGCGGTCGCCGCGATGAGCGGTGAGAGATCTGCTTGCACTGCCGGGCCGCCCGTTGCTGTGAGGTGTCAGGGGACTGTTCGAAACGGTAGCCCGCGGCTCGTGCCGCACGACATGGCCCGGGCCTCCCCGCCGACGTGGCTTCGGCCACACCGGCCGGGAGGTCCGGGCTGAGTCGGTTCGGGGTGGTCGGCGGTCAGGACGCCGTGCAGCCTCCCAGTCCCGGGCCCGCGGTGTTGCCGTTCGTGATCTTCCTGAAGTTTCGGTTTGATTCCGGAATGGCGTCGCAGACCATACGAGCGGCAATTGACGGCTTCAACGGACCCGGCAAAGGGAGCTGCAGTTGACCGGGAAAGCCCACCGAGGACGCAAAGTGACCGCAGGAGAGCAAAACATTCGTGGAGTATTTCGAATGTTTTGAGAAGCGGAACCGTTACCACATTCCCGCGGGAAAAGGTGCAACCATTTCAGCCAGGCAGATGTCTCACCAGATATCAGCCACATCCACCGCTGGGGGACATCATGAGACGAAGCAGAACAGCATGGGCGGCGGCGGTCCTCATGGGCGCCGCGCTGACCGTCACCGCGATCCCTGCCGACGCCGCCCCGGTGGCGGCCACGGCCTGTCCCACCGGCTGGGGCAGCGCCCCGGAGACCCGGACCACCAGCACGACGGCGTCCCTCAAGAACATCCGGACCGGAAGCCACGCCTGTTACGACCGGATGGTCATCGAGGTCCCCGGCGGTGGCACCGGCCTCGGCTACTGGGTGCGGTACGTCGACCGCCTCCATCAGGACGGATCCGGCCGTCTCGTCCCCGTCGCCGGCGGCGCCGTCCTCGAGATTCGGGTGGCCGCACCCGCCTACGACCCGGAGACCGGCAAGGCGACGTACCCGGGGAAGGTGGCCCGCCCCCTGCCAGGCGTGGACATCTCCGGCTACCGCACCTTCAGGGACACCCGGTTCGCGGGCAGCTTCGAAGGTGAGACGCAGGTCGGACTGGGTGTCCGTGCCCGGCTGCCGTTCCGGGTCCTCACGCTCACCGACCGGGTGGTGGTGGACGTCGCGCACAACTGGACCGGCGCCCGCTGACACCGCTCGCCCGAACAGGAAGCACAGGGTTTCTCCCTCCGCCCAGGTGCGGTCCGGGCCAGTCGTGGCGCATTCTTGCTGTGTCGCCCGCGTGACGGCGCACGGACGAGGTAGGGCCGATGACTGGGAGCGCCCAGGACGCACACCCGAGGCCCGGGCGGCTGTCGGCGCTGCTGACCGACGCCTCGACGGAGGCCGTCAGCAGAGCCGGTGGCTACGCGGCCGGGGTCTATCTGCGATCCCGCACGCCCGGACTGCTCCGCCTGGCCGTACTCGCCGGTCTGCCCGGCCCGCTGTTCCGCCCCTGGTGGCGCCTGCACGTGGACAGTCCCTTTCCCGTCGCGGACGCCTGTCGGCTCGGCGTCCAGGTCGTCCTGCCGAACGCCACGGAGACGATGCGCCGCTACCCCCAGTTCGCCGCCGGTCTGCCGTTCCAGTTCGGCTCCCTGTACGCGCCGGTCGTGGCCGGTTCCGACACGTACGGCGTCCTCACCGTGCTCCGCCCGGCCGTCCCGGACGCCGCCGAGGTGGTCTCCGAGCGCGACCGGCTGGCCCGGCTGGCCCAGGAGCTGGGCGCGGCCCTGCGGGACCTGGACGACGAGGGGGGCGGCCCGCCGCTGTGGGACCACGAGCCCCTGTGCGTCCGCCCGCCGGCCGCCCGTCCGCCGCTCGCGCGCCTCGGACGCTTCGTGTGGACTCCGAAGACGGGCCTGGTGACCGGGGACGAGGGTCTGCACGCCCTGATGGGCGTGCCACCGACGGAGTTCGACGGGAGCGTGGAGGCGTTCGCGGACGCCGTGGCCCCGTACGAGGCGAACCGCATCCTGGTCGCGCTGCGGGAGACCGCCACCGGCAGACCGCCGCCGCTGCCCGTGTACCTCCGGGCGGTGGACGGCGAGCTACGGCTGATGGACCTGTGGAGTCCGTCCGAGGACGCCGGCTGGAACAGCCCCGGCGGCCCCGCCACGACCGGCGTACCGGCCGACGCGGGCCCCGTGCGGGGCATCGTCCTCGATCCGGGGCTCGGCGCGACCGCCGACGCGGCGGCCGACCTTCTCCCGGACGGGGTGTTCTGCCTCGACCGGGAGGGCCTGATCGTCTACGCCAACCCGCGCGCCGCCCAGCTCCTGCGCCGGCCGCGGGCCGAACTGCTCGGCCGGTCGCTGTGGGACGCCGTGCCGTGGCTGGGCCGGCCCGACGTCGAGGACCATCTGCGCGGGGCGCTGCTGTCACCGGACCCGGTGCACTTCCACGTCGAGCGGCCCGACACGGACGGTTCCGGGCCCGCGTCCCAGCCCTCCGAGGGCGGCTGGATCGCCCTCTCCGCGTATCCGGGACCGGACAGGCTGACCTGCACGGTCCGCCCGGCGAGCCGGGTGACGGACGCCGCCCCCGCCGACCACACGACCGCCGACGGCCTCACCCCGCCGGCACCCGAGTACCGCCCGATCGTCCTCGCGATCGCGCTCACGGAGGCGGTCACCGCCCGCCAGGTGTCCGCCGTGGTGATGCGGGAGCTGCTGCCGGCGTTCGGCGGCCGCCGGCTCGCCATCTACCTGCTCCAGGAACGGCATCTGTACCTGGCCTGGGAGAACGGCTTTCCCACCGGGTTCCTCACCCCGTTCGACGGGGTCGGGCTGGACACGCGGCTGCCGGGCGTGGAGACGCTCACCACCGGCCGGCCGCTCTTCTTCGACTCCATGCAGCAACTGGCCACCGCCTACCCCGGCATCCAGCTGGACGCCGAGGAGGGCGCCCGCGCCTTCCTGCCGCTGATCGCCTCCGGCCGCCCGGTCGGCTCCTGCATCCTCGGCTTCGACCGGCCGCGCAGCTTCAGCAGCGAGGAGCGCGCGGTACTCACCGCGCTGGCCGGGCTCATCGCCCACGCCATGGAGAAGGCCCAGCGCTACGAGACCGAGGCCGCGCTCGCCCGCGGGCTGCAGCAGGCCCTCCTCCCCCAGCGGCTGGCGGCGCATCCGCGGGTGGAGACCGCCGGGCGCTATCTGCCCGGCACCCAGGGCATGGACGTGGGCGGTGACTGGTACGACGTCGTGGAGTCCGGCGACGGCCTCGCCCTGGTGATCGGGGACGTGCAGGGGCACGGGGTGCAGGCGGCGGCGACCATGGGACAACTGCGCAGCGCCGTACGGGCGTTCGCGCTGGGCGACCGGCCGCCCGAGGAGGTCATGAGCGGCATCAACCACCTCCTCATCGACCTCGACCCCGGGCTGTTCGCGAGCTGCTGCTATATCCGGCTCGACCCCGCCACCGGGGTGGCACGTGCGGCCCGCGCCGGGCACCCGCCGCCGCTGCTGCGCAGCCCGGACGGCCGTACCCAGGTCCTGGACCTGCCCGGCGGCGTGGTGCTCGGCGTGGCCCCGCGCGTCCGCTATCCGGTGACCGAGCTGCGGATCGAACCGGGCGCCGTCCTCGCGCTCTACACGGACGGACTGGTCGAGCGGCCCGGCGGCGACATCGACGACGGCATCAGCGCCCTGCGCGTGGCCCTGGCCCGGGCGGGCTCTCCCGCCGCCCGCCCGGGCTCCCGCGCGCTGACCGTCATCGCCGACCGGCTCACCGCGACAGCACGCCACGAGGTGGACCGCCCCGACGACATCGCGCTCCTCCTGGCCACCCGCCTCCCGCCCCTGACGTGAACGCCAGGACGGTTCACCGGCGCCCCCACCGCGCCCGTCCCCCACCCCCGCCCGCCCCAACGGCACGGCCCCGCACACCGACCGCCCGGCGGCCACCATCCACCGCCCGCGCGCCCCTTGGCAGCCGAAGCCCGGATCGTCACACCCCGTGACGCCTCTCGCCTCCTGCGGCCCGGCAGTGTAGACATGGGCACATGGTCCGGCTCTTGGGTCGATCCGGGGCCCGGTCGACCCGTCGTCCCAGCGGTCCGCGCCCTTCGTATGCGCCCGACCGCGCTCCGGGGGCGCCCGACGGACAGCCGACGCCCCGGCCGCGGCCGGGGCGGTCGCTCGCTCAGCGGCCGCGCGGCGCGGGCCGGTCGGGGTCGCGGGCGGCGCTCGGCGGGCGCAGCGTCGCGGGACAGGTGTTCGTCCTGCAGGTGGTGATCGTGCTGCTGCTGGTCGTCGCCGCCGTGGTGGCCCTCGTGCTCCAGGTGCGGCACGACAGCACGAAGGAGGCCCGCAACCGTTCGGTCGCCGTCGCCGAGGCCTTCGCCAACGCGCCGGGCACCCGGGAGGCACTGGGCGCCCCCGACCCGTCGGCGGTGCTCCAGCCGCGCGCGGAGGCGGCCCGCAAGGCGACGAAGGTGGACTTCATCGTCGTCATGAACACCGACGGCGTGCGCTACAGCCATCCCAAAGAGGACCGCATCGGCAAGAAGTTCGTCGGGACGATCGCCCCCGCGCTGGCCGGGAAGACCGTGATCGAGGAGATCACCGGGACGATCGGCCCGCTGGTGCAGGCCGTGGTGCCCATCAAGGCCGACGACGGCTCGGTCGTCGGTCTGGTGTCGGCCGGCATCACGACCGAGAGCGTGGGCGGCGCCGCCGACCAGCAGCTGCCGCTGCTGCTGGGCACCGCCGCGGCCGCACTCGCCCTGGCCACCGGGGGCACGGCACTGGTGAGCCGTCGGCTGCTGCGCCAGACGCACGGCCTGGGCCCGCACGAGATGACCCGGATGTACGAACACCACGACGCCGTTCTGCACTCCGTACGGGAGGGCGTGCTCATCGCCGGCGGCGAGGGCACGCTGGTACTCGCCAACGACGAGGCGCGCCGGCTGCTGGACCTGCCGGCCGACGCCGAGGGACGGCACGTGCTCGACCTCGGTCTCGCCCCCGACACCGCCGGTCTGCTGGCCACCGGTCGGGTCGCCACCGACGAGGTGCACCTGGTGAAGGACCGGCTGCTGGTGATCAACCAGCGGCCCACCGACAGCCAGGGCGGCCCGCCCGGTGCGGTCGCCACACTGCGCGACTCCACGGAGCTGCGCGCGCTGTCCGGCCGGGCCGAGGCGGCGCGGGAGCGCCTGAACATGCTGTACGACGCCGGCGTGGCCATCGGCACGAGTCTGGACGTGACCCGTACCGCCGAGGAACTGGCGGAGCTGGCCGTGCCCCGGTTCGCGGACTTCGTGACCGTGGACCTGTTCGACGCCGTACTGAGCGGCGGCCAGCCGGAGACGACGGCCTCGCTGCGCCGTACGGCCCTGACCGGGATCCGCAAGGACGCCCCGCTGTATCCGGTCGGCCAGCGGATCCGGCTGGTCGACTCCGCCCCGCAGGCGCGCGGTCTGGCCGCGGGGCAGGCCGTCGTGGAGCCACGGCTGGGCGAGGCCGCCGGCTGGCAGGCGCAGGACCTGGAGCGCTCGGCACAGGTGGTGGCGTACGGCATCCACTCGCTGATCGCGGTGCCGCTGCGCGCGGGCAATCTGCTGCTCGGGGTGGTCAACTTCTGGCGGTCCGAGAAGCCCGAGCCGTTCGACTCGGACGAGGTGGCTCTCGCCGAGGAGCTGGTCGCCCGGGCCGCGGTCTCCATCGACAACGCGCGCCGTTACACGCGGGAGCACAACATGGCGGTGACGCTGCAGCGCAGTCTGCTGCCGCGCACCCTGCCCGAGCAGGACGCCCTGGAGATCGCCTACCGGTATCTGCCCGCCCAGGAGGGCGTCGGCGGCGACTGGTTCGACGTACTGCCGCTGTCCGGCGCCCGGGTCGCGCTGGTGGTGGGTGACGTCGTCGGACACGGACTGCACGCCGCGGCCACCATGGGACGCCTGCGGACGGCGGTGCACAACTTCTCCGCCCTCGACCTCCCGCCCGACGAACTCCTCGCACTGCTCGACGAGTTGGTGGGGCGTATCGACCAGGACGAGACCGCGGAGGGCGAGACCGCCCCGGTGACGGGCGCGACCTGTCTGTACGCCATCTACGATCCCGTCTCCCGGCTGTGCACGATCGCCCGGGCCGGCCACCCGCCGCCCGCCCTGATCCACCCCGACGGCACCGTGGAGTTCCCGGAGGTGCCGGCCGGGCCCCCGCTCGGCCTGGGGGGCCTGCCCTTCGAGACGGCCGACCTCGAACTGGCCGAGGGCAGCCGCCTCGTGCTCTACACGGACGGGCTCGTGGAGGACCGGAGCCGGGACATCGACGTGGGTCTGGAGCTGCTGCGCAGCACCCTGGAGCAGGCCGGCCCTTCCCCCGAGGACACCTGCCGGATCGTGCTCGACTCCCGGCTGCCCACCCGCGCCAGCGACGACATCGCCCTGATCGTGGCGGGCACCCGGGCCCTGGACGGCCACCGGGTCGCCGAGTGGCAGGTGCCGTGCGATCCGGCGGCCGTCGGCGAGGTGCGCGCCTCGGTCACCCGTCAGCTCGCCCGATGGGACCTGGAGGAGCTGACGTTCACGACCGAGCTGATCCTGAGTGAGCTCGTCACCAACGCGATCCGCTACGGCGGCGACCCCATCCATGTCCGGGTGCTGCACGACCGCACCCTGATCTGCGAGGTCTTCGACAGCAGCAGCACCTCACCCCATCTGCGGTACGCGGCCATGACCGACGAGGGCGGGCGCGGCCTGTTCCTGGTCGCCCAGCTCTCCGAACGCTGGGGCACCCGCTACACGCCCGAGGGCAAGGTGATCTGGGCCGAGCAGCCCCTGCCGTGACATCTCGGCCGGGGCGAACGCCCGCTCATAAAGTGCGCTTATGAGCTCATAGAGTGGACCCGCGTACCAACTTAGGCTTGCCTCAGTTTAGGCTTCCCGACGAGACGCCTGTCATCGCTCGAAGGGAACTGATCATGCCCCGCCCCCTGCGGGTAGCAATCGTCGGCGCCGGCCCCGCCGGGATCTACGCCGCCGACGCCCTGCTCAAGTCCGACGTGGCCGCCGAGCCCGGTGTGTCCATCGACCTCTTCGAGCGGATGCCGGCCCCGTTCGGCCTGATCCGTTACGGCGTCGCCCCCGACCACCCCCGCATCAAGGGCATCATCACGGCCCTCCACCAGGTGCTCGACAAGCCGCAGATCCGGCTGTTCGGCAACGTCGACTACCCGTCCGACATCAGCCTGGACGACCTGCGGGCGTTCTACGACGCCGTGATCTTCTCCACCGGCGCGACGGCCGACCGCGAGCTGTCCGTCCCCGGCATCGAGCTCGACGGCTCCTACGGCGCGGCGGACTTCGTGTCCTGGTACGACGGCCACCCGGACGTGCCGCGCACCTGGCCGCTGGAGGCCGAGAAGGTCGCCGTCCTGGGCGTCGGCAACGTCGCTCTGGACGTGGCGCGCATCCTCGCCAAGACCGCGGACGAGCTGCTGCCGACGGAGATCCCGCCGAACGTCTACGACGGCCTGAAGGCCAACAAGGCGCTGGAGGTCCACGTGTTCGGCCGCCGCGGCCCGGCGCAGGCGAAGTTCAGCCCGATGGAGCTGCGGGAGCTGGACCACTCCCCCAACATCGAGGTCATCGTCGACCCCGAGGACATCGACTACGACAAGGGCTCGATCGAGACCCGGCGCGGCAACAAGCAGGCCGACATGGTCGCCAAGACCCTGGAGAACTGGGCGATCCGCGACGTCGGCGACCGTCCGCACAAGCTCTTCCTGCACTTCTTCGAGTCGCCGACGGAGATCCTCGGCGAGGACGGCAAGGTCGTCGGTCTGCGCACCGAGCGCACCGCGCTGGACGGCACCGGCAACGTCAAGGGCACCGGCGAGTTCAAGGACTGGGACGTCACCGCGGTCTACCGCGCGGTCGGCTACCTGTCCGACAAGCTGCCGAAGCTGCCCTGGGACATCGACTCGGGCACGGTGCCGGACGCGGGCGGCCGGGTCCTCCAGGAGAGCGGCGAGCCCCTGCAGTCCACGTACGTCACCGGCTGGATCCGGCGCGGCCCGGTCGGCCTGATCGGCCACACCAAGGGCGACGCGAACGAGACGGTGTCCAACCTGCTCGACGACTTCGCGGGCGGCCGTCTGCAGACGCCCGCTTCGCCCGAGCCCGAGGCCGTGGACGCGTTCCTCGCCGAGCGGGACGTCCGCTTCACCACCTGGGAGGGCTGGTACAAGCTGGACGCCGCGGAGAAGGCGCTGGGCGAGCCGCAGGGCCGCGCGCGCGTGAAGCTGGTCGAGCGTGAGGACATGCTCAAGGCGAGCGGCGCGTAGTCCGACGACCACGGCCTCGGCGGTTCCCGGATCACTCCGGGACCGCCGAGGCCGTTGCCTTGTCGTCAGCCGTACGAGTTCGACGCGGTGCACTCGCCTCGGCATCACTCCGGGTGGGCCACGGCCTCCCTCTGGAGTTGGACCGCCGCCAGGAGGCTCAGCTTCGGCTCCGCCTCGCGCAGCGCCTTCACCGCGGAGACCGAGGCGACGTCTCCCGTGAAGCCGACGGCGGCCAGCCGGGAGCGGACCCAGCGGGCACGCACCCGGGTTTCGCTGGTGGCGGCGCTGGACTCGACGAGCGCGACGGCCCGTTCCAGGCCCGGGCGTTCCTCGGCCGAGGCGTCGGCCAGCGCCTCCCGCAGGGCCTCCGCGACCACGTCCGTCTCCCGGACGAGCAGCACGAAGTTGTGCTTCTTGTTCAGTCCCGCGATTCCTGTCATGTGGATCATCGTGGCCGTCATGTTCCGCGCCTGCCAAGCGACTTGAGCAGCCTCAGAGGCTCGGGCCGCCCCCGCGTGCCGCACCGGGCGCGGTGTCCGCGGCCGCCTCTCAGCGGGTGGCGAGGTCGCGGCCGCCCACCACGGCCGGCGCCGCGACCAGCAGGCCCACCTCGCCGAGGGTGGGACGGCTCCGGTCCTGGGTGTCGCGGTCGACGTCCCACAGGTAGATCTCGACCATCTCCTCCTCCCGCTCCCGGCGGTAGTACGCGGGGAGCAGCCGCAGGACGCCGCGGTAGCGCGTCTCGAGCAGTGTGGTCATGCGAGGCCTCCCGCGAGTCCCGGTCCCGCGGCGGTGCCGGATGCGCGGCGGCCTTCGGCGATCCGTTCCCAGGACGTTCCGCCTCCCCCACCACGACGGCGACACGTTCCGCTTCGAGACGGTCGGCGAGAACGGGACCGGCCGCTCCGGTGTCACCTTCCGAGACGTCGAGGACGGGAAGGCGACGAGAGTGCCGGTGGAGGCCTTCGACCAGGAAGGCCTCGATACCTTCACCCGCGGCTGAGCGTCACCGCACCGGCTTGCGCCACGTCATGATCTCGGTCGCCGGAAGGCGCTCCGCGAAGCGGCCTTCGGGTGACGCGAGCCGCAACACCTCACGCAGGTCCCGCTCGAAGTCGTGCAGTCTGTCGCCGAACAGATGGGGCGCGGAGCCGGAGTGGGAGAACACCCACGCGACGATGTCGTCCGGGGTGCGGTCGACGGCACCCCCGGCCGGCACCACATGCCGTTCGAAGCTCTCGAACCCGGCCCGGGCGATGACGAGGTCCTCGCGGTTCGGCGTGCCGTTGACGAGCGTCCCCTGTCCCGCCCGGCGCACCGGGCCCAGGTACCGGCGCACCAGATCGCCGATCCGGTCGTACGGGGGCGCGGGCGACGGCAGCGGCGTCGTCTCAGGGGGCGGGTCCTGGAGATCGCTCATGTGGACGAGGGCGCCGCCCGGCTCCAGCATCTCCAGCACGGTGGCCGCGACACGGTCGCGGTCGGTCCAGTGGAAGGACTGGGCGAACACCACGACGCGGAACTCACCCAGCCCCGCCGGTAGTTCCTCGGCCCGGGCGGCCACCCACCGTGCGTGGGGCACCCCACCGCGCCCGGCCCGCCGCGCGGCCTCCGCCAGCATGTCCTCGTCCGGGTCGACGCCGACCGCCTCGGTGAAGAACCGCGCCATCGCGAGCGTCACGATCCCCGGACCGCAGCCGACGTCCAGGAGCCTGCCCCGTCCGTCAAGACCGAGGGCCCTCGCCAGGGTTTCGGCGAAACCGGGAGCGTACGGCAGTCGGCCACGCTCGTAGTAGGCCGCGCTTCCCCGGAACAGGGTGCTGTCCCACTGCCATCCCTCAGGCATCTCGGCATCACTCCACGAGCAGGCACGGCCGCCGACGGACGGCGAGCAGGGCTCGCCCCGATGCGGATGGTGGGCGGGCCCTGCTCGACGGGTCATTCTCGCGGGCAGGTCGCGCCGGGGGCACGGGTGAAGGGTAGTCATCCTGAGTGGTTCCCGCACACCCCGCGCGCGGCACGCACCTGCCGTGTCCGCAACGCCGCCGCGCCTACGGCAGGATCGAGTCGACGTACCCGCCGTCCACGCGCACGGCCCCGCCGGTCGTGGCGGAGGCCTGCTCGGAGCTCAGGTAGACGACGAGGTTGGCGATCTCCTCGGGCTCGATGAGTCGCTGGATCAACGACTGGGGGCGGTGATCGCGCATGAACACCCGCTGGGCCTCGTCCCAGGGCAGGTCACGGTCGACGAGCTCGTACACGAAGTCCTCGACGCCCCCCGTGTGGGTGGGCCCGGCGATCACGGAGTTGACCGTGACGCCGCTGCCGGCGGCCTCCTTGGCGAAACCGCGGCTCACCGCGAGCAGCGCGGTCTTCGACATGCCGTAGTGGATCATCTCGGCCGGGACGACGACGGCGGAGTCACTGGCGATGTAGAGGATCCGTCCCCAGCCGCGGTCCCTCATCCGGGGGAGATACGCGCGGGTCAGGCGGACACCCGCCAGGACGTTGATCTCGAAGTAGCGGCGCCATTCGTCGTCGCTGATCTCCAGCGCGGGCCTGGGCCCGAAGACGCCGAGGTTGTTGACCAGGACGTCCACCTCTGGGAGCACCTCGACGGCGGGCCGCGCCCTCCTCGGTGCCGACGTCCGCCGCGACCGGCACGAATCGGCCGTCGGGCACCTGCGACCGCAGCTCGTCGACGCTCTTCTCCAGGCGGTCGGCGTCACGTCCGTTGACGCCGACGCGGGCCCCGGCGCGGGCGAGACCCGCGGCGATCGCCGCGCCGATGCCCTGGGAGGAGCCGGTGACCAGGGCGGTGCGCCCGGTGAGGTCGAGGTGCATGGGTCACTCCGTGTCGTGCGGTCGGGTCGGCACGCTCAGTGCTCCTGCCCACGATCGCGGAGGATGCACGCCGGCGCAGGCCGGGCGGACTCGCGCGCCCCCCACTTGATCGCAGGCGGGGGCGAACGGCGATACTGGCCACGCACGTGCCCCCACCTCCAGATGGACTCATGCCGATCTCCCGCACCGCCCGCCCGACTCCTCCGACCGTATGGCTGGCCCGCGGCCGCCACCCCGGGCCCGACGCCCAGGACGTCGTCCTGCGGCGCCTGCAGCAGCTGAAGGACGCCGGGACCATCGACGACCACGACGGGCCGCTCACCGTCGAGGACTCCGCGGAGTCGGCGTTCGAGGCTCGATGGCGGGTCGACGGGAACGTGACGGTGCGGGCTCGTCTGTCGCTTCCGGTCTCCGTGGACGGCGGGCAGGAATGGGTACTGGCGGCCGAGGCGGAGGGCCCGTGGCAGCAGCGGTGGCCGTCCCCCGCCACCGTGTTCTGGCCCGAGGCTGCGGACGTTTCCTGGGACGTCGACGCCGCCACCGGCCTGCGCTTGAGGGACGTCAACCGCCTGCCCGCGGACGACAAGGAGATGCGACGCCTGCTCCGGGACGCCGTGCGCGGCAGCTGGGCGGTCAACGTGGTCGTGCACGAGGCGATGACCCCGGACGACAGCGGCCGCCGGCCGCTGTCGCGCTTGCTGCCGGCCGGTCTGCGCCACCGCGTGGTGGAGCACCGCGCCGCCCCGCACCAGCTGCGCGCCGTGAACTGGGCGCTGCGGGAGTTCGACGTGCAGGTGCCTCGGGGCGGTGCCGTGGTGCTGCCGCCGGCCCCGTCCGACGCCGCGTCGGACGACTTCTCGGTGCGCAGCGTCTTCCTGGACGGCTCGGAGCCGGCCGAACTCGTCGACACCCTGACCCGTTTCGTCGCGTCGCCGCGCCCGCTGCCGGACGGGGCCGAGGAGGCCGTCACCGCTCTGCGCGAGCGGTGGCAGCTGCTGACGCTGGAGGAGGAACTCGCCCGCGAACGCAGGCTCGTCGCCATGTACGCCGAGGCGCTCGACGCCATGACGAAGTCCCGGGACCTGTACCGGGAGGCCGCCGAGCGCGCCAACGAGGCGCTGACCGCGTACCGCGAGTCAGCGGAAGGCATGGCGGTGCCCCCGTCGTCGCCGAGCGCGCCCGCCGGCTCCCCGCTCCAGCAGCTGACCCGGACCCTGGAGCGTCTCAGGGGCTCGGCCAAGGGGCCGCGTCCCGGCACGCAGCCCGCCGCAGACGGCGGTCCTGCGCGGGACGACGACGCCGGCCGCTGACGCCCGCGGGGGGGCGTCGACGTCAGCCGAAGAGCGGGAAGCGGTCCGCGTCCGGGCCGAGGAGACCTCGTTCGGCCTCGGTGAGCGGCAGCCGCCCGGTCGCCGCCCGCGCGTAGTGCTCGTCGCTCCAGCTCACCGGCACGGGGTGGCCGAGCAGGCCGTCGAGCGCGGAGCGCACCGAGGCCAGGCCCGCCGCCGACGGCCCGGGTGCGGAGGGGAGCCCGTGGACGAGGTCGAGGTGGTGGACGCTCGCCTCGACGGTGAGGGTGCCGACGAGGTCGTCGACGGTCAGGAGGTGGCCCTGCGTGCCGACGAGAGCCGTCGGCCGGGCCGCTGCGGCGGCCGTCACCGTGGCCGCGGCGGTCTCCAGGTACAGCCCGCGCAAGTGGCGCCAGTCGAGGAACATGCTCGAGCAGACCCGGACCCGGCGCCGTCCGTCCGCCGCGTCGGCGGTGTCGGGCCGCCAGTCCCGCCAGTACGTCACGGCGTCCACGTCGGCCGGCCCGGCGGCGGGCGTGTGGAGGGCGACCAGGGCCCGCTGGGCGTCCGCGAGGAGGTGGAAGACCAGGTCACGCACCACCCACCCGGTGCACCCGGTGGGCAGCCAGGAGTCGTCGTCCCCGAGGGCGCGGACCACGGCCGCGAGGGCGTCGTAGGAGGCGCGCAGGGCCTGGACCGGCGTCGTGGGATCTCCGGTTGCCTCGGTCATGGCGGCAGCTTAGGGACGCTCACGCGGCCGATCAACGGCGCACGGTCGTCGTGACTCGTGTGTCAGGTGGGCCGGTGTGGATACGCGGTCCCTACGGCACCAGCCCGCTCCGGAAGGGCATCCACGACATGGGCACAGACATCCACGCGGACGGCGGCCTGTCGCGGCGCCACCACTCCGAGACGACCCTGCAGGTCAACGGCAAACCGCACACCCTGACCCTCGACCACCGCCGCGTCCTGCTCGACGTCCTGCGTGAGGACCTCGACCTGTGCGGCGCCAAGAAGGGCTGCGACCACGGTCAGTGCGGCGCCTGCACCGTCCTGGTGGACGGGCGGCGCGTCAACAGCTGCCTGCTGCTCGCGGTGTCGCTGGACGGCTGCGAGGTCACCACCGTCGAGGGCCTCACCGCGGACGGGGAGGAGCTGCATCCCCTGCAGCGGGCCTTCCTCGACCGGGACGCCTTCCAGTGCGGCTACTGCACCCCCGGCCAGATCTGTTCCGCGCTCGGCGCGATCTCCGAGGCCGCCGAGGGGCACCCCTCCCACGTCACGGACCCCTCCGTGCCCTCCGGCCGGCCCGTGCCCCTGAGCCGGGACGAGATCCGCGAGCGCCTGAGCGGCAACCTCTGCCGCTGCGGGGCCTATCCCCGCATCGCCGAGGCGGTCGAGGACGTGGTCCGGTGAAGACCTTCGACTACGTACGCGCCGCGAGCGTCGAGGAGGCCGCCGAGGCGTACGCAGCCCGGCCCGGCGCCCGCTATCTCGGTGGCGGCACCAACCTCGTCGACCTGATGAAGCTCGGTGTGGAGCGGCCCGCCGCCCTGGTCGACCTCACCCGGCTGCCCCTGGACGCGGTGGAGGAGCTGCCCGACGGCTCGCTGCGGGTCGGGGCCATGGTCCGCAACAGCGACCTCGCGGCCCTGCCCGCCGTCCGGGACCGCTGGCCGGCGCTGTCCCAGGCGGTGCTGGCCGGCGCGTCGGGGCAGCTGCGCAATGCCGCCACCACCGGCGGCAACCTCCTGCAGCGCACCCGCTGCCCCTACTTCCAGGACGTCACCAAGCCGTGCAACAAACGCGAGCCGGGCAGCGGTTGCGGCGCGCGGGAGGGCGTGCACCGCGACCACGCGGTCCTCGGGCACTCCGCGCAGTGCGTCGCCACCCACCCCTCGGACATGGCGGTCGCGCTGGCCGCCCTCGACGCGCGCGTGGAGCTGTACGGCGTCGAGGGCACCCGCGAGGTCGCGGCGGCAGACTTCCACCGGCTGCCCGGCGACCGTCCGGACCTGGACACCGAGATCCGTCCCGGTGAGATCGTCACCGGCGTGGTGCTCCCGGCGTCCACGGCGGGACGGCCGTCCGCCTACCGCAAGGCCCGGGACCGGGCCTCGTACGCCTTCGCCCTCGCCTCGGTGGCGGCCGTGGTGCGGGTGGAGTCCGGGGTGGTCGCCCAGGCCGGGATCGCCTTCGGCGCGCTGGCCCACCGGCCCTGGCGGGCCCGGCGGGCCGAGGGGGCCCTGGTGGGCGCCGCACCGACCGACGACGCCTTCGAGCACGCCGTCGACCTGGAACTGGCCGCCGCCGAACCGCTGCGCGACAACGCCTACAAGGTGCCCCTGGCGCGCGCTCTGGCCCTGGACGTCCTGACCCGGCTCACCGCGTCCGCGAGGACCTGAACCGGCGCCCGAAGGAGGACCGTATGTCCGGCATCCGTACCGTCGTGGGTGCTCCCGCCGAGCGCCGGGAAGGGCGGGAGAAGGTCACCGGCGCGGCCCGCTACGCGGCCGAGCAGCCCGGCACGGACCGGGCGTTCGCCTGGCCGGTGCCCGCCACCGTCGCCCGGGGCCGGGTGACCGGCGTCGACGCGACGGCCGCGCTGGCCCTGCCCGGCGTGCTGGCCGTGCTCACCCACGACAACGCGCCCCGGCTCGCCGAGCCGGACGACCCCACCCTCGCGGTACTGCAGAACCCCGAAGTCCCGCACCGCGGCTGGTTCGTCGCCCTCGTGGTGGCCGAGACCCCCGAGGACGCCCGGGCCGGCGCCGCCGCGGTGCGCGTCACGTACGCCACGGAACCGCACGACGTCACCCTCACCGCCGCGCACCCGGAGGCGTACGTCCCCGAGGAGGCCAACGCCGGCTATCCGGCCCGCACCGAACGGGGCGACCCGGATCGCGCCTTCGACTCCGCCGCCGTACGGGTCGACACCGCCTACCGGGTGCCGCCGCTGCACAACCACCCGATGGAACCGCACGCCACCACCGCCCGCTGGGACGGCGACCGGCTGACCGTGCACAACTCCGGCCAGGGCGCCACGGTCGTACGGGACACCTTGTCCGCGCTGTTCGAGGTGCCCGCGGAACGGGTCACGGTCGTCTCCGAACACGTCGGCGGCGGTTTCGGCTCCAAGGGCACCCCGCGTCCCGACGTGGTGCTCGCGACGATGGCGGCCCGGCTGACGGGGCGGACCGTCACCCTCGCCCTGCCCCGCCGCCACCTGCCGGCCGTGGTCGGTCACCGCGCACCGACCCTGCACCGGCTCCGCCTCGCCGCCGAGCCCGACGGCCGGCTCACCTCCGTGACGCACGAGGTCACCACGCACACCTCCCGCGTCAAGGAGTTCGTGGAGCAGGCCGCGACACCCGCCCGTGTCATGTACGCCGCTCCCCACCTCCGTACGCTCCACCGCGTGGTCGCCCTGGACGTGCCCTCGCCGTCCTGGATGCGCGCCCCGGGTGAGGCGCCCGGCATGTACGCCCTGGAGTCCGCCATGGACGAGCTGGCCGGCGAGCTCGGGATGGACCCGGTGGAGCTGCGGATCGTCAACGAGCCGGACACCGAACCCGACAGCGGCAAGCCCTTCAGCAGCAGGCACCTCGTCGAGTGCCTGCGCGAGGGTGCCTACCGGTTCGGCTGGGCGGGGCGCGATCCGCTCCCGCGTTCGGGCCGCGAGGGGCCGCTGCTGGTGGGTTCGGGCGTGGCCGCGGCCACCTACCCCGTGCAGGCGTCGCCCTCCACCGCCGACGCCCGGGCGCTGCCGGACGGGCTCTTCCTGGTGCGGGTCAACGCCACGGACATCGGCACGGGGGCCCGGACCGTCCTCGCGCAGATCGCGGCCGACGCGCTCGGCGCGCCCCTGGACCGGATCCGGATCGAGGTGGGCAGCAGCGATCTGCCCTCGGCGCCCCTGGCGGGAGGCTCGTCCGGCACCGCGTCCTGGGGCTGGTCGGTCCACGAGGCGTGCACCCGGCTGGCGGAGCGCCTGGCCGGTCACTCCGGTCCGCTGCCCGGGGAGGGGATGGTGGCCCGCGCCGACACCACGGGCCGGGCCGACGCCGTAAGCCCCTGGGCGCGGCACGCCTTCGGCGCGCACTTCGCCGAGGTGACGGTGGACACGGTCACCGGTGAGATCCGCGTCCGCCGTCTGCTGGGTGTCTATGCCGCCGGCCGGATCCTCAACCCCCGTACCGCCCGCTCGCAGTTCGTCGGCGGCATGACCATGGGCCTGGGCATGGCGTTGACCGAGGGCAGCACGATGGACGCCGCCTTCGGCGACTTCACCGAGTGCGACCTGGCGTCGTACCACGTGCCCGCGCACGCCGACGTCGGGGCCGTCGAGGCGCACTGGGTCGACGAGAACGATCCGCACCTCAACCCGATGGGAAGCAAGGGCATCGGCGAGATCGGCATCGTGGGCACGGCGGCCGCGATCGGCAACGCCGTCCACCACGCCACCGGTGTCCGGTTCCGGGAACTGCCGCTCACCCCGGACCGGGTGCTGCCCGCTCTCCTCGCCCGTTAGCGCAGTGGGTCCACCGCGCGGTCGGCCTCGGCCGGAGGTCGTGGCGTCGCGGTGCGCGGCATCTGCCACGCCAGCCGCGCGAGGAGGGCCGCCAGCGCCGCGAAGGACGCGCAGACGGCGACCACGCCGACGAGCGAGGCGGGGGCGAGCGCGAGTTCCAGTGCCCGGGACAGTCCGGCGGAGTGCACCAGCCTGCCCTCGAACAGCCGGCCCGCGGCCAGCCCCGCCGGTACCAGGGCCGCCGCCGCGAGAGTGGGCACGCTCGGCCGTACCGTCAGCACGAGCGCGAGGAACACGCACAGCACGGACACGCCGAGTGCCAGGCCGTAGATCCGGGCGGACGCGCCGTCCCGGTCCAGCGGGAAGCTGAGCACCCCGCACCCGACGAGTGCGAGGACGGCGAGGCGGACGGGCCGGAACGCCGGCCCGGCTTCGCGGGGCGCGGGCGGGGCGGCCTCGCGCTTACGGCGCGTGTCGAGGGCGGACAGCACGGCGCGGCCGACGCCGCCGCCGACCGGACCGCCGGCCGGGACTCCGGCCGTCTCCGGGTGATCCAAGGTCGCCGGCGTCTCCAGGACCGCGTCGGGCTCCGGATCCGGATCGAGCTCGGGGTCGAGCTCCGGCAGGTCGGCGTAGAGCTCGCGCTCCTCGGCGAGCCGTCCGATCAGTTCCACGAGCTCCTCCACCGGCCGGCCGGCCGCGGCGGCCCGCACCGCCTCCTCACCGCAGTGGGGCTGCAGCGGCGTCCGGTGCAGCAGCGCCAGCAACCGGGTGACCTCCTCCACCGGCCGGCACTCGGCGGCGGCGCGGATCGCCTCGTCCGCGCAGGCGGCGTCCCTCGGCGGCCGGGTCAGCAGGGTGACCAGGCGGGTGACGTCCTCCACCGACCGGTTCACACCGACCGCCCGCAGCGCGGCGACCGTGGCCTCGGCGTACTCGGGCGACTGTTCGAGCAGGGTGATGAGGTGAGCGATGTCCTCCAGCGGCCGGTCCGCCACGGCGACACGCACCAGTTCACCCGCCGGGTCACCGTGCGAGGACTCGAGCCGCTCATGGACGCCGGTCAGCTCGGAGAGAGGTATCGCGGCTTGGTTCGATGGGGCTGACGAAGGGCCGGTGGTCATGCTCTGCTCCCGAGGAAGAGTGCGGCCGCTGTGTGCGTCGCCGAATGCGACACGCGACGTTACGGGACCATTACTAAGCGTCCCGGGCGCGGCCTGCCACCGGGGCGGGCCCACGGGGGTTAACGGGTGGGCCCACCGGGATCTCCCGCGTCGCAGGGGCCCCGGCCGTGCCCGTTACCCGTTCGGCAGGCCTTACCGGGCCCCACAGAGGGAATCCGTCTGGAGCGGGCTCGTCGAGGCCCGGCCGGAGGAGAAGGGGGCGGGGCATGGACACGACCACGACGGTCATCGTCGTCGCCGCGGTGGTCGCGGCACTGGTTCTGGTCTTCGCCGTGTTGCTGCTGGTACGGCTGGTGCGCACCCGGCGCAGTCTGCGGCAGGCGGGACTGCCGACCGGGCCACGCTGGGTGTTCTGGGGCGCCCTGCTGTACTTCGTACTGCCGACCGATCTGCTGCCCGATCCCGTCTATCTGGACGACATCGGCGTCCTGCTCCTGGCGTTGCGCACCCTGCGCACCTCCCCCGGCGCGCGCGAGCACGAGGCACCTCACGGACTCTGACTACGCTCCGTGAGGAAACCAATCACCCGTTCGATTCGTATAAGTCTCTGGAAGCCCGAGGAAGTCGGCGGACCAAGCGAGGCCGCGGGGTGACCGTCGTTTGATCGTGCACCACCGGCGAGGGAGAGACGATGCAACCGTTCGCGCTCAACTACGCACGTCCGGCAGCGGAGTTGGAAGCCACCACTCCGTACGTCTATGACTCCGGGCGGCAGTTGAACGTGCTGTTCGACGGGCGGATCGCCGCCCGCGACCACGCCCTGATGAGGGAACTGGGGACCACGACCTCAACCGCGGGCTCCAAGACCCACTTCGACGACTGAACACGGTCCGGCCCATATGACCGTGTTGATTCTGACCCGCGAAGAGGACGTGACCGCCGACATGGTGGTCGTGCACCTCAACGCCACGGGGGTTCCGGTGGTCCGGCTCGACCCGGCCGACCTCACCGACGGGGTGTCCCTGTCCGGCGAGTTCGTGCACGGCACGTTCCGCGGCCATCTGTCGGCCGGGGGGCGGCTGGTGAGCATCGGGGGGCTGCGGTCCGTCTGGGTGCGCCGGCCGGGGGTCCCGGCCGCGCGGGCGGCGACGCCGTCCGCCTGGTTGACCGAGGAGGCCTCGCAGGCGCTCTACGGCATGCTCCGCGGCTGCGACGCCCGTTGGATGAACCACCCCGACGCGGCCCGCCGGGCCCGGCACAAGCCCTGGCAGCTCCGGCTGGCGCAGCGCTGCGGCCTGCCGGTGCCGGCCACCCTCATCACGACGTTCCCGCAGGCCGCCCGCGAGTTCGCGGAACGCTATCCGGACCTGGTGGTCAAGCCGGTCTCCGGTGCGCATCCGCAGGACCCGCCCCGGGCGGTGCCGACCAGCCGGGTCGCCCCGGACACCGACTTCTCAGCCGTCGCGTTCGGTCCCACGCTGCTGCAGCGCCGGGTCGCCAAGAAGGCGGACATCCGCCTCACGGCGGTGGGCGAGCGGCTGTTGGCGGCCCGCAAGGCCGTCGCCGAGGACGCGCACCCCGACGAGGTCGACGTGCGGTTCGCGCGGGACGACGCCCCGTGGCGTCCCGTCGAGGTGCCCCCGCGTCTGGCCTCCGCGGTGCGGGCCTACCTCCGGGACGCCGAACTCGCCTACGGCGCCTTCGACTTCGCCGAGGACGGGGACGGGATGTGGTGGTTCCTCGAGTGCAACCAGTCGGGGCAGTTCGGCTTCGTCGAGGTGGACACGGGCCAGCCCATCGCGCACAGCGTCGCCGGGTGGCTGGCCCGGCCGGGCCCGTCGGCGGCCGCGGTGCCACACCAGCGGCGCCGACGCGGCGGCGCGCTGAGCGCTGATCAGTAGGGTCGCGGGCCGGGCAGGGCGGCACGCTGCCAGCCCGCGCCCGGGGCCGCCGGGCGGTCGGCCGGGTGGGGGGAGCCGAGGGAGGACTGCAGCGGTCGCATGACGTACTCCAGCTCCCTGGTCACCCGCTCGGCCTCCCTGCGTGTCTGGAGGGGGATGTCGCCGCGCTCCGCGACGAGTCGGTCGTAGATGGGGGAATCCTGGAACACCCGTCACGCGCCTTTCGTGTCACTGCCCATGCAGTTGGGCACGACTGTCGAGTGTAGGCGCCCCCGCCCACCGGCACGCACATTCGGTCGGAGGGCTTGACGCCGAGGCCGCTCGCCGTGTGCGGTCAGGCGCCGGTCGTGAAGCCGGGCCGGACGATCATGAGGACGGTGACGGTCGCCCACAGCAGGTTGAAGACTCCGGTGAACATGGCGAGTCGGCCGGCCCGCGTGGGAATGAGCGAGCGCACCTTCGGCCGGCGTTTCCGCGAACAGACGGGCACCACGCCGTTGCAGTGGCTGCTGCGGGCGCGCGTGCGACGGGCCCAGTACCTGCTGGAGAACAGCGACCACCCGGTGGAACGGATCGCGCGACAGGCGGGGTTCGGTTCACCGACCGCCTTCCGCGAACGATTCCGCCGGGTGGTCGGCACCACTCCGCAGTCCTACCGCGCCGCGTTCCACGGAAGGAACGCGAGGAACGCGACGTCGAACGCCGTCCCGGCAGTACGCCCCCGGGGCAGACCGTAGGCCTGCCCGGCCCGGCGGCTGCCGGGACGGCACGGTGTCACACGGCCAGCCGCAGTCCGCTGTCGCCGTCCGGGTCGGTCGGGACGACCGGCGTGCGCCCGCCCTCGACGAGCAGGGCGTCGGCCTTGGCGACCGCGTCATGGATGTCGGTGCTGCCCATCATCACGCACAGCGTGTAGCTGACGTCCTCCAGTTCACGTGCCGTGGCCTCCCTTTCCCTCTCTGCCTGCGCGATCCGCAGCGATGCGTACCGAGTCAGCAGCTTCCTGACGACCTTCGGGTCCGGAACGAGCACGTAGCGCCCCTCTCTCGATTTTCGCTCCGTATGCCCGAACCACGACAGACCATTCACATCCGATGCCGAAGGGGGCGCATTTGGCGCGATTTCGTTACCTCCCGGCCTGCGCCCCCGTACGCCGTCAGCGGCGGCACAGAGGTGCGGCGGTGCGGCGGGCGGGGCGTGCCCGCCGACCAGGGTGTCCAGTGCCTGCGACAGCCGGTCGACGCGGTGAGGGTGCGCCGGGGCGGGTGACGGGCGCGCCTAGTCGCCCAGCGTGCGGGCGAGTTCGGTGGTCGCCCGGGCGATCTCGGCGTCGTCCTCGGCCATCAGCCGCCGTAGCGCGCCGCGCCGGTCGCGGACGGCCTGCCGCGCCTCGCGCTCCCACACGACCGGGTTCTCCCGGTGGTTGAGCAGCTTGGGATAGACGGCGGCCGTGCTCTCCCACTGACGGGCGTCGGCGATGCTCTTGAGCAGCTGGATGATCTCCGCACGGCAGGTCACGTGGGGTGACTGGGCCAGCTCCCAGAGGAAGGGGACCGTCGCGGCGGTGGCCTGCTCGACCACGAAGCCGTACTGGCAGATCCGCGCCCGCAGGTCGGCGAGGGCCGACCGGGCGGTCTTGGGATCACCCCAGGCGACGCTGCCCAGCAGGAGGGGGATGGCCGCGGCGCAGCCGGTGGAGTCCTGTATGTCCCGCCACGGCACGCGGTCCAGTGCCATGAGGGGGGTGGCCTTGGCCACCCCGGTCGGCGGCAGGCAGTCATCGGCGCGCTCGGTGCTCGGGAGGTGCGTCGGAGCGGTGCGCATGGCGTGGGGCCTTTCCGCGGCAGTCATGTCGGAGGGTCGGGTCAGGGGGGAGGGCAGGTCGACAGCCTGGCCCAGACGGTCTTGCCGGCCGGGGGCCGGAGGGTCCAGCCCCACTCGTCCGCCAGGGCGTCGACGATGAGCAGCCCGCGTCCGTGCTCCCGCAGGTCGGGGGCGTCGGCCGTGCACCTGGGTGTGTTCTCGCCTTGGTCGGAAACGGTGAGCACGACATGGTCGGGGCCGAGCAGGAGTCCCAGCCATACCTCGGTGTCACCCGCCGGCGAGCGCGGCACGGCGTGCGCCACGGCGTTGGCGGCCAGTTCGGTGATCACGAGGACCGCGTCGTCGCTGTGGTGCTCGAGCGACCAGCCACGCAGGGTGTCGCGGGTGAAGGCCCGGGCCAGGGCGAACCCCTCCCCGCTGCATCTGATGCGCAGTGCGGCGGAGTCGGGCACGCCGCCCGGGGACACGGGGCGCGAGGACGAGAGCACGCTCGGGTCGACCGGTCGCGGTCGCGGCGGAGGCCCACCGGTCACGGTCGCCGCTCCACCTGCTCCCGGCGCAGCCCGACCAGGCTCCCTGAGCACATGTTTCGCAGGTGATGACACGGCATCTCCCTGATGCGACGTCAAGACGGTGCGCCTCCCCGGGGGTTGACGCCGCAGCTATTATCCACGCTGAAGGCGCTCGCGTGCAATTGCACGAGAAATTGCACGCAAAAACCGGTGGGGCGGGAGGGGCCGATGACACCCCGGTCCGGCCCGACCCGAGAGCCGTGGACGGCGCCCGCGAAAGAACGTGAACAGCTAGGAGAGTGTGGTGCCACCAGTGCAGAACGGAGTGCGGGCCAGCTCGTTGGACGCCCGCTGGATCAAGAGCAGGCACAGCAACGCCGAGGGCAACTGTGTCGAAGTGGCCACTCTGGTCGACGGGGGCGTCGCCGTGCGCAACTCCCGTTACCCCGACGGGCCCGCCCTGGTCTACACGCCGGCCGAGGTGGCGGCGTTCGTCGCGGGCGCGAAGGAGGGCGAGTTCGACCACCTGCTGTGAGGGAGTTCGGCCTCCCTGCCGTGAGCTCCCCGACCGGAGGGGTCAACTCCCTTCTGTACACGGGCGGATGCGTTGCGACACGATGGGGTGCGATAGTGTAAGTCGTCTCTATGCCGGTTCACTGGGAGTCTTGATGTCCGCCGAGTCGCAGCGCATCTCCCGACTGCAGCCGTATCTGGACCGGCCCGAGCCGGCCCCCACCCTGCTGAAGATGCTGGTCGGCGTGCAGTTGGCGGGTTTCCGCGAGGATGCCCGTCTGTCCCAGGAGCAGGCGGCGCGGGCCCTCGGGTTCAGCCCGGCGAAGCTGTCGCGCATCGAGTCGGGCAAGGGCCGGCGGCCCCCGGCGGAGGTCGACGTCCGCGCACTGCTGGAGCTGTACGGCACCGAGGACTACGAGGTTTCGGTGCTGCTGAAGTTGCTGCAGCGTGCCGGTGAGCCGGGATGGTGGCAGCGTTACGACAAGCGGCTGATGCCGGAGTGGTTCGACCGGCTGGTCGGCCTGCAGGAGGCGGCGGCCGCGATCCGCACGTTCGAGATCCAGTACGTGCCCGGACTGCTGCAGACCCCGGAGTACACCCGGGCGGTGGTGGAGCGCGGTCTGCCTGCCGCGGCCGCCGGCGAGGTCCGGCGTCGGGTGGAGCTGCGCACCCGGCGGGCGGAGCTGTTGCTGCGCGCGGACGCGCCGCAGCTGTGGGCGGTCATCGACGAGTCGGTCCTGCTGCGTGTCCTGGGCAGCCGTGACGTCATGCGGGAGCAGCTCCAGCACCTCGTGCGGATGGCCCAGCGTCCCAACGTGACCGTGCAGATCGTGCCGTTGGACGTCACCAACGCCTCGGCGCCGTCCATCCCGATCACGTATCTCCGCTTCGGCGGCCTGGACCTGCCCGACGTCGTCTACCTCGAGCACATCAAGAGCGCGAACTTCCTCGAGGACCGCGACGAGACGGAGGAGTACCGGCTGGCGCTGGACCGCCTGGCCGACGAGGCACTCGAACCCCGTGACTCCCTGAAGCTACTGCGCGAGACGATGGAGCAGCGCTACGGCGCGTGAGACGGAAAACGCCCCTCGACGCACTGTCGAGGGGCGTTCGTGTTCTCCGGGCGGTGACTGTGCCCTAACGGAGTCGACCCACGCCGCCGAACTCGATCCACTCGTGGGTGAGCTGACGGGGCGCCACCTCCGAGTCCGGACGCCAGGTGGATACCTCGACCAGGCCAGGGTCGAGGATGTCCAGACCCTCGAACCACTCGGCGACGTCCTTCGGTTCACGGACCCGGCCCCAGTGGCCCTGGGTCGCCTGGTCCATGAAGTCGGTGACGAACTTGCGGACCTCGGGGTCCTCGCTGACCAGCTGGCACATCAGCATGAAGCTGCCGGGCGCCAGACGGTCGGCCACCCGGCGGGCCAGGGCGAGGGGGCCGTCCGTCTCGCTGTCGGGGATGCAGTGCATCACCGAGTTGAAGAGCACCGCGACCGGCTGGTCGAAGTCGATCAGCCGCTGCGTCTCGGCGTGCGAGAAGATCGCCTCGGTCTCGCGCATGTCCGCGTGGATGACCGCGGTACGTTCGTCCTGCTCGAGCAGCGCGCGGCCGTGGACGAGCACCATCGGATCGTTGTCGACGTAGACGACGCGCGACTCGGGGTCGATGCGCTGGGCGACCTGGTGGACGTTGTCCTGGGTCGGCAGGCCGGATCCGTGGTCCAGGAACTGCCGGATCCCGTGCTCCGCCGCCAGCGTCTTGACCACCCGCTGCAGGAAGCGCCTGTTGTTCACCGCCAGTCGGCGCGTGCTGGGGACGACCTTGTCGAGTTCCTCGCACGCCGCCCGGTCGGCCGCGTAGTTGTCCTTGCCGCCCAGATAGTGGTCGTACATACGGGCGGCCGTCGGCACCGTGGCGTCGATCGACGTGGACAGCTTGTTACCGGTCTCCATCTTTCCCCCAGCTTCGTGCCACGCCAACTGGCCCGGCAGGACAGGGAGTCCATCCTAGGGACCGGACGTTTGCCGATGCCAGTCCACGTCCGGTCCGTCCGGGTAAGAACGCCACGAGAGCCGCCGATGAAACGGTTCTGCGCTCAGGCGGCGTCCAGTTCCGCGAGTTCGCCCGCGGTGAGGACGAGGTCGACGGCCGCGGCCGAGTCGCGGATCGTCTCGGGCCGGCTCGCGCCCGGGATGGGCACCACGACCGGCGACTTGGCGAGCATCCAGGCCAGGCACACGCGCTGCGGGCTGACCCCGTGAACCTCGGCGATCCTCGCGAACGGGGCGTGGGCCGAGCCCAGTTCACCCGCCCGGGAGATGCCGCCGAGCGGGCTCCAGGGCAGGAAGGCGATGCCGAGTTCGTCGCACAGGCGCAGTTCGGGCTCGCTGGAGCGGAAGGCCGGGGAGAACTGGTTCTGTACGGCGACCAGTCGGCCGCCGAGGATTCTGTTCGCCTGCCTGATCTGTTCCGGGTCGGCGTTGGAGATCCCCGCCATGCGGATCTTCCCCTCGTCGAGGAGTTCGCGGATCGCGCCGAGGGACTCCGCGTACGGCACCCTCGGGTCGGGGCGGTGGAACTGGTAGAGGCCGACGGCCTCCACGCCGAGCCGGGTCAGCGAGGCCTCACAGGCCTCCTTGAGGTGGCGGGGGCTGCCGTCCCGGGTCCAGCTGCCGTCGCCGGGACGCAGGTGCCCGCCCTTGGTCGCGACCAGCACCTCAGCGCCCCGGTCGTGCGAGGCGAGGGCCTTGGCGATCAGGCTCTCGTTGTGACCGACCTCGTCGGCGTGGAGGTGGTAGGCGTCGGCGGTGTCGATCAGGGTGAGGCCGGCGTCGAGGGCCGCGTGGATCGTGGCGAGGGAGCGCGCCTCGTCCGGCCGCCCCTCGATCGACATGGGCATCGCGCCCAGGCCGATCGCGCTGACTTCGACGTCACCGATGCGGCGAGTGTGCATGGCTCGTGACCTCTTTCGGCTCTCGCGCGGTACGGAAGGCGTCGTCGCGCCGGGCGGGGGCGCGGCGGCGCGGGACGGTCTCCAGCCTCGCTGGCCGGGTCACGAAGGTCCAATAGAAGAACGAGAACGGATTCAGCAGCCGGGGCGCTGAATCCCCGGCGGGCCGCTCCCTGCTCATCCGGTCGTCCGGCACCGAGCCGCCCCGGCCCCTGCAGGTCGGCAGGGGCCGGGGCGGCTCGGTGCCGGACTCAGGAGCTGCGTGAGGCCAGGTACTCCTCGACTCCGGGAGCCCGGTGCGCCTCCTCCACGCCCACGAGTCCGCCGACCGCCTTCCGGTCGGGCCGCAGCACGTAGGTGGACAGGCTCGCGGGGCGGGCGACGTCGGAGAAGTCCTGCGGGCTGCCGAGACCGGTGTCGGCGTTCTTCTGCGCGCGATGGGCCGCGACCACGTCCTCGCGGGCCAGGCTGCCCGCCTCGCAGGCCTTCTTCAGGTCGGCGCCCAGGAGCTGGGCGGCGTTGTACCCGGACAGCACTCCGGAGTCGACCGGGGAGCCGGGGTACTTCTTCTCGTACGCGCTGACCATGCGGCGTACCCCGGGAAGTTCGGAGCTGACCGCCGGGGCGGCGCTCACCACGTGCAGCATGCCCTCCAGTGCGGCCGCCGCGGGCGTCTTCATGAGCTGGGGCGCGTAGCCCGGTGCGCTGCTGACGATCGGCACGCGCAGCCCCCGGGAGGCGGCAACCCCGGTCAGCGAGGCCGTCTGGGCCGGGCCCGCGCTGATCAGGACGGCCTTCACGCCCGCCTTGCGCAGCGCGGACACCTGCGCGGACAGATCCGTGTCGGTCGCCTTGATCTTCTGGTCGACGATCTTCAGGCCGGCCTGCTCCGCCGCCCAGCGGGAGCCTTCCAGCGCGTTGGTCCCGTAGTCGCCCTCGAAGTACACGTGGCCGATCGTGTCGCCCTTGCCGAGTTTCTTCGCGCGGGTGAGGAAGTCGACGGCGGCGATCATGTCGACGTCGTAGGTGGTGCCCAGTACCTGCACGGAGTCCTTGCCGAGCAGGGAGGCCGCCCAGGCCTGCGGGAAGGTCAGCAGGCGGTCACGCTCGATGTCGTCGAGGAGCGCGGCGACCACGGGCGACCCGATGACCTGGGGCAGCGCCACCACGTCCGCCGAGATGTCGGCGTAGGCGGCGACGGCCTTCTGTACGTCGTAGCCGTGGTCCTTGACGACGATCTCGACGTCCCGGCCGCAGACGCCGCCCTTGGCGTTGGTCTCGTCGGCCCACATCTTCTGGGCCTGCACGATGCTCTTGCCGAGGGTGGCGTAGGGGCCGGTCAGATCGGTGAGCGCGCCCAGCCGGACGGTGTCGTCGGTGACACCGGGCCCCGCCTTCACGCCGTCGGCCGCGTCGCCGGTGCTCTGATCACCGGCCTTGGAGCTGCAGCCCGCCATCAGCAGGGCCACGGCCACGGCGGTGGCGATCCCGGTGAGGCGGCGGTTGCTGTGGTGCGTGACGTTCACGGGGTGTGCTCCTTGGCTCGTACGGCTGGGGTGGACGCGGGGGATGAGGTCGGGGTGCGCGGTGGACGTTCGCGGGGCCGCCGGGCGCGCAGGCGGCGGGTCACACCGCGCAGGCCGTCGGGCGCGTACAGCAGGACCAGGACGATCGCGGCGCCGTAGAGGTAGCGGGCCGCCTCGGTGGGGCCGACCGCGCCGTCCGCCGCTCCCGGCGCCGCGACCAGGGGGAGCTGGTCGGCGTAGCGGGCCATCAGCAGGGGCAGCGCGGTCACGAAGACGGCTCCGGCGGTGGCTCCGGCCACGGAACCGAGACCGCCGACGACGATCATGGCGAGATAGTCGACGGACAGTGCCAGGGCGAAGTAGTCCGGTACGACACGGCGGAACGCGAGGGCCAGGAGCACTCCGGCGAGGCCCGCGTACATCGAGGACACCACGAAGGCCGCCGAGCGGTACCGGGCCACGTGCACGCCCATCACCGCCGCCGCGGTCTCGCTGTCGCGCAGCGCCGCGAGGGCACGGCCGGGGCGGCCGCGCAGCAGGCCGCGGGCCGTGAACCAGGTGAGTGCGAACAGGGCCAGGCCGAGGTACCAGAGCCGTTCCGCGGACCCGAACGGCACGCCGAGCAGGACCGGTTGGGGATCGGAGTCGGTGAAGCCCGGCAGTGGCGGGACCGAGCGGCCGTTGAATCCGCCGGTGACGGAGTCCGCGGTCAGCAGGACGTGGTGGCCGAGGAACACCAGCGCGAGTGTGGCCACGCCCAGGTAGATGCCGCGCACCCGGCCGGCGACGGGGCTGAACAGCCCGCCCGCCGCCCCGGCGAGCAGCACGGCCAGCACGAGGGCGAGCGCGGGCGGGAGACCCGGGCCCGGCTCACCCGCGAGCCACACGTATCCGTACGCGCCCACGGCGAGGAAGAAGGCGTGGCCGAGGGAGAGTTGTCCCGCGGTCCCGGTCAGCAGGCCGAGGCCGACGGCGCCGATGGCGGCCGCCAGGGAGAACAGGCCGATGCGCAGCCAGAAGGCGTCCAGGTAGAAGGGCAGGACGCACAGGACGACGACGGGAAGGAACCTTCTCCCCCAGAGCCGGGCCCGGGCGCGGATCATGGGATCAGACACGTGCCGCTCCCTTCGTGCCGAAGAGGCCGGTGGGCCGCACGAGCAGCACCAGCACCATCACGGCGTACGGGGCGACGTCGCCGAACCCCTCGCCCAGGACGTGCAGTTCGGACTGGTAGCCGGCGACCAGAGCCTCGGTCAGGCCGATCAGCATGCTGCCGGCCAGGGCACCGGCCGGTGAGGTCATACCGCCGAGGATCGCGGCCGGGAAGGCCTTGAGGGCGATCTGCCCGGTGGTGCGTTCCAGCCCCGGCGCCGGGAACGCGACCAGGAACACGGCGGCCAGCGCGGCGAGGGCGCCCGCCAGGCACCAGGCGAGGGCGCGCACCCGGGACAGCCGTACGCCCATCAGGGCGGCCGCCTCCACGTCCTCGGCCGCCGCCCGCAGGGACAGCCCCCAGGCGGTGAACCGGAACAGGGCGAAGACCGCGCCGATGACCACGGCCGAGACGACGACCGCGGCGAGCCTGCTGTCGGCGACGGTGACCGGCCCCAGGTCGCGCACCGAGTCGCCCCAGGGGTCGCCCAGGGACAGCAGGTCGCCTCCGATCCGCCGGGCCAGGTCGGTGACCAGGACGATGTCGATGCCGATGGTCACGATGGTCTGCACATGGGCGGCGTGCGGATCGGGTTCGCCGCGCTGGAGCAGGAGGCGGTCGAGCGCTCCGGCCACGGCCGCCGTCACCAGCACGGCGAGGGCCAGGGCGCCGGCGAAGCCGAGGTCGTCGTGCCAGACCGCGGTGAGATAGCCGCCGAGCAGGAGCAGGGAGCCGTGAGCGAAGTTCAGTACGCCCGACGCCTTGAAGATGACGACGAAGCCGAGGGCCACGAGGGCGTAGACCGAGCCGAGGGCAAGGCCGTTGAGGAGGTTGTCGAGGAGGCCGGTCATGCCACGTCCTCCTGTGCCGTGTCGGTGCCGAGGTAGGCGCGCAGCACCTCGGGGTCGCCACGGACCTCGTCGGGCGTGCCGTGGGCGATGCGGCGGCCGAAGTCGAGGACCGTGACCTCGTCGGCGAGGCGCATGACCAGGCCCATGTCGTGCTCCACGAGGACGACGGACAGGCCGAGTTCGGCGCGGACGTCCCGCACGGCCTCGGCGGTCCGGGCGCGCTCGGCTGCGTTCATGCCGGCCACGGGCTCGTCGAGCAGCAGCACGCTCGGTTCCAGGCACAGGGCCCGGGCGAACTCCACGCGCTTGCGGTCGCCGTACGACAGCAGCGCGACCGGTGTGTCGAAGTGCGCCTCCAGTCCGGTGAGTTCGGCGATCTCACGGGCCCTCGCCAGGTGTTCGCGCTGTTCGCGCACGACCCACGGCAGGCGCAGGGCGCTGGCGGCGAAGCCCGCGCGGGAGTGCAGGTGGCGGCCGAGCATGAGGTTGTCGGCGACGGTTCCCTCCGTGGTGACGATGTTCTGGAACGTCCGGGCCACGCCCAGGGCGGCGATCCGGTGCGGGGCGAGCCGGGACAGTTCCGCGTCACCGAGCGTGACGTCGCCGGCGGCGGGCCGGCACAGGCCGGACAGGACGTTGAAGCAGGTGGACTTGCCCGCGCCGTTGGGTCCGATGAGCGCGTGCACCGAGCCGGGGGACACGGTGAAGGACACATCGTCGAGCGCGGTGAGTCCGGCGAAGCGCACGGTGACGTCCCGTACCCGCAGCACGGGTGGTCCGGCGGTTCGAGAACGGGGTGCGGGGGTGCTCACGCGACCCCCTGGCCTGCGTCGGACGGGCGGTCGGTGCCGGTCTCCTCGCCGAGGTAGAGGCGACGCACCGCGTCGGTGCGGGCCAGTTCGCCGGCGGGGCCGGACAGCCGCACCTCCCCCACTTCCAGGACGTGGGCGTGGTCGGCGAGCGAGAGCGCCATGCCGGCGTTCTGTTCGACCAGCAGGACGGCCGTGCCCTGGGCGTTGATCTCGCGGACGACCTCGGCGATCCGGTGCACCATCAGCGGCGCGAGGCCCAGCGAGGGTTCGTCGAGCAGCAGCAGGCGGGGGGCCGCCATCAGGGCGCGGCCGATGGCCAGCATCTGCTGTTCTCCCCCGGACAGCAGGCCGGCGGCCTGGTGGGTGCGTTCGGCGAGCCGGGGGAAGAAGGCGAACACCCGCTCGCGGCCGGCGCGGACCAGTGCCGGGCTGCGCCGGCCGAGTCCGAGGCCGCCGCTGCGGAGGTTCTCGTCCACGGTGAGCCCGGCGAACACCCGCCTGCCCTCGGGCACCTGGACCACTCCGGCGCGGACGGCGGCGACCGGGTCCCGGCCGTCGAGCGCCGTGTCGCCGTAACGGATCCGCCCGCCCGTGATCGCCCCGCGGTGCAACCGGAGCGTGCCCGACACCGCACGCAACAGGGTCGACTTCCCGGCGCCGTTGGCACCGAGCAGGGCGACGACGCCGCCGTGCGGGACGGTCAGGGACACGGAGCGGAGGGCGGACAGGGCCCGGCCGTACGTCACGTCGAGTTCCTCGACGTGCAGGGCGGGTTCCTCGGCCGGTGGACTTGCGGGCATCGCGGCTCCTCGTATCCGTGCCGGGGGGCACGGGCTGCGGGGGAAGGGGAGCTCACGACAGCACGGGCGTCGGCCGCCGGTACAGGACTTGGGGCGCGGTCGCTGCGCCGTCCCAGTGCCCGCCCCTACCCCCTGTGCGGGCGCCCAGGGGATACGGGGACGGCGGTGTCCTCAGGGGCGCAGCAACCGGTGGGCGGTCAGGGCGAGACTGATCTCCACGAGGTCCGTCGGCCGGGCCAGCGAGCGTCCTGTCAGGTGCTCACAGCGCCGCAGCCGGTTCAGGACGGTGTTGCGGTGGCAGTAGAGCCGCTCACCGGCCCGCTGGGCCGAACCGTCGCAGTCGAGCCAGGTCGCCAGCGTCTCCAGCAGCACCTCCCGGTCGCCCGGCTCCAGCCGCAGCAGCGGGCCGAGCACCCGGTCGGCGAGGGTGGTGCCGAGGTCGGGACAGGAGACGACGAGGGCGGCGGGCAGGTGCTCCGCCAGCCGGACCACTCCGCCGCCCGGGGCACAGATGCCGAGCGCGACGTCGGCCTGCCTGCGGGCGTCACCGATGCCGGCCAGTCCCTCGACGACGCCGCCGACACCGATCCTCGCCAGCGCGGCGGCGCCCTCCGGGGGTGGCTCCGGCTCCGGCGCGTCACCGGCGCCGATCAGGACGATTCCGTAGTCCGCCTCCACGCCGGTGTGCCAGTGGACCCGTGCCCCGCCGGGCACGGCCGCGGCCCGGGCGTCGGCGCAGACGGCGGGATCGGGGCCGGCGAGGGCGACCACGGCGTACCGACCGTGCTCGGGCAGGTCGAGGACCTGGGCGGCCTCGGGCAGGTCGGCGATGCGGCTGGTGCCGTCGAGCAGGGCGGTGGCCAGCAGCCGTACCCGGTTCTCGCGCCGCCAGGCCAGCTGCCGCTCGACCTGCCGGTAGGCGTCCGCGACGAGGGTGCAGTGCTCGTCGACGAAGTTCCAGACGTCGGACGCCACGTGGACGAGCAGGCGTACGTCCTCCGGCGCGGCCCGGGAGGTCTCCTCGACGAGCCCCTGCCACACCAGCGAACCGCCCAGGCGGAACGCGTGCAGCAGGGCGTCCAGCGGGAGCCCCTGTTCGGCGCGGGTGGCTCCGATCTTCCACGAGCAGCGGCGGGCCGCGTCGCGGGCGCTGCGCGGGTCCAGCAGCGACGCCACGCTGTGCCGCAGCGAACGGTGCACCTCCTGCCAGGTCCCGGCGGGGTCCCCGGCGAGCGCGGCGCGGTAGGCGGGCTCCTGCTCCTGCAGGGCGGCCACCAGCCGGTCGGTCAGGTCGGGCAGGTCGTCCAGCAGCACCCGGGCGGCGCGGTGCAGGACGTGCAGGGCGTCGGCGTCGGTCGACGACCGCCGGTGCCGGGTACGCGGCTGTGCGACGGGCAGCGGCGCCGGTCCCGGGCGGAGCGCTGTTCGTGGCCGTACGGCGTGGTGCATCACGGTCCTCCCCCACGTTCGGCGGCGCGGCACCTCGCCGCCGGCGGACCCACTGCCGGTCCACGGGCCGTCCCGTGGTGCCCGCCACCCGAATCGTCCTGACCCGAAGGATGACATACCGTCCGGTCGGTCCCTAGGGTCGTGCACCGGTCTGTTCCGCCTGGTCGACCATGCGCGCCAGTTCGATCCGGGAGCGCACGCCGAGTACGGCGAAGACGTTGCGCAGGTGGTAGTCGACCGTGCGGGTGCTCACCGCCAGCCGCAGTGCCACCTCCCGGTTGGTGGCGCCCTCGGCCACGTGCCGTGCGATACGCAGTTGCTGCGGGGTGAGACGGGACAACGCGTCCGTCCCCGCCGGGCAGGGGGCCGTTCCGTTGGCCCGCAGTTCCGCGCCGGTCTGCTGCGCCCACACCCGGGCGCCGCACCGCTCGAACGCGACGAGTGCGGCGCCGAGCCGGTCGCGCGCCTCGCGCGGCCTGCGACGCCGGCGCAGCCACTTTCCGTGGAGGAGCTCGGTACGGGCCCGTTCGAAGTCGCCGCCCGCCCCGTCGTGCAGGGTCAGGGCCCGGCGGTAGAGGGCGTCGGCCTCGTCCGGCGCGGCGAGCAGGGCGTGGCAGCGGGCCAGCTGGGCGGGGGCCTGCGGATCCGCGCCGAAGGCGGCCCACAGGGCGAACTCGTCGACGACCTGGGCGGCGTCGTCCGGGCAGCCCGCGCGCACGGCGGCCTCCACGTAGCAGGGGACGGCGAGCATCCACACCGCGAAGTGGCCGCGCCGCGGGCCTGGCCTGACCAGCGGGCCGAGCCGGTCGGCCGCGTCGAGGGGGCGACCGCGCCCGAGGTCGGCGCGGGCCGCCGCCCACTGCGCCAGCGTGGCCGCCTGCGTCAGACCGTGCCGACGTGCGATGGCCAGCGCGGCCGTGGCGTGCCCGGTGACCGAGGCGGTGTCCCCCTCGATCGAGGCGGCCAGGGCGAGGACGGCGTGGTGGTGCGCCGCGGTGTTGCGCTGGCCTGCCCGCAGGGCGGCGCGCAGGCCCTGGCCGGCGTGGGTGCGGGCCTGCGCGTGGCGGCCGGCGCGCAACTCGGCGTAGGCCAGGTACTCCAGGGCCTGCGGCACGAGCCCCACCGCCCCCCGGTCGCGGGCCGCCGCCAGGGCCCGGGCGCCGGCCCGGCGGGCCGCGCCCATGTCCCCGAGCAACAGCGCCGCGGCCGCCGACCGCAACAGCCCTTCCGGCTCCTCGCCGGTACGGCCGCGTTCCACCACCCGTCGCAGCGGCCCGCCGCCCGGTCGAAGCGCCCCTCCAGTACGGCCCGCATCCCGAGGGCGTGGTCCCACACCGGGTCGACGCCGACCTGCCCGGCCTCCACGCCGGCGCCGCCCGCCGCCCGAGCCCCGGCCCGCCCAGCGGCCCCGCCCAGGCCCTGCCCGGCAGCAGGGCCGACGCCGTCCCCGGTGCCAGCCGGGCCGACGGCCTCCCCGACGCCCAGTCCCCCGCCCCCTCCGACAGCCACACCCACAACCACCCCGACAACCTCACCCACGCCCTCCCCGGCGCCAACCTGCCCGGCAGCCTGGCCGACGGCCTCCCCGGCAACCTCGCCCGAGCCCTGCCCGGCCCCCTTCCTCCCGGAGTCCACCGCGAGTGCCCTGAGGCATGCCGCCCGGTCGCCCGTCGACCACGCGGCGTCCGCGGCGGCGAGTGTGGCGCGGGCCGACTGGTCGGGGGCGTCGGCGGCGAGGAGGGAGGCGGCCAGGAGGAGGGTGGCGTGGGCGTCGCCGACGGGGCCGTCGCGCAACTCGACGAGCCCTCGCACCAGTCCGCACGGCCGCGCACCCTGTCCGGTGCCGTGCCGCCGCCGGTCGCGGCGAGCAGCCGGAGCGCCCGGTGCGGGCGGCCCGCGCGTAACGCCTGCTCCGCCGCGGCGGCACACTTGCCCGCCCGGTCCCGGCCGTCCGGCGTCGGTGCGACCCCCGGGGCGAGGGCGAAAGCCCCTGCCGTCAGGCCGGTGAGGCGAGTGCCCCCGTCGTCCGTCGGGGCGTGCGCAGCTGCCGGCGGGCGTGGCAGCGGCGCGGGGAACCGTCGGCGTACCAGGGCGAGAAGCGGCGCGGGGTCGCCCTCGGCCGCCGCCTCGAGCGCCTCGCGGACGACCGGGTCGGCAGCCGGGCCGGTCGTCCCGTGGAGCAGCGCGGCCGACAGCGCCCGCGCACCGCACGTCGTGAGCCTGGGGCCCGCCGGCGGCACGGTCCTGTGTCCGGTCATTCCCGCGACGTTACTGACCCGTAATGAGAGGCGGAAGCCACACGTCCGAAAGGGTGCGCGGCTTGTGCCGGTGCCCAGCGTGCCCGGCTGGTGTCCGTGCACCGGCACAAGGCCGTCCGCGCCGTCAGGAGCCGTGCGGGCAGTTGCCCCGGTACTCCTCGATCGTCAGGCTCGGCCGGGGCAGCGGGCACAGGAACTGCTCGTAGCGGGTGTCGTTGTCGATGAACCGCTTGAGCCAGGACACGCTGTACTTGGCGATCGTCGTGTTCGACGAGTTCGGCGAGAAGTGCGTGGCGTTGTTCAACTCCAGGTAGGCCCGGTCGAGGGACGAGGGCAGGCCGGTGTAGAAGGGTTCGGCGTGGCTCGCGACCGGTGCGACCGTGTCGCCGTCCGCGCCGACGATCAGGGTGGGTGTGCTGAGCTCGGGCCAGGACTTGTCGAGGTTCCAGGGTGTGAGGGGTATCGCCGCCTGGAGGCCGGGGCGGGATTTCGCGGCCTCCAGGCTGCCGCCGCCGCCCATGGAGTGCCCCATGACGCCGAGTCGGCTGCTGTCGACGCGGCCGCGGACCGTACTGCGTTCGGTGAGGTGGTCCAGGGCCGCGAGCAGTTGACGGCCGCGTGAGTCCGGCTGGTCCAGCGTGGTGAGGGTGTCGATGGTGAAGACGACGAATCCCTGGGACGCCAGGCGCGGTCCCAGCCAGGCGATGGAGGACTGGGTGCCGGTGTAGCCGGGAGAGATCACCACGGCCCCGAAGGTTCCGTCGGCGGTGCTCGTCGGGTAGTAGACGGTGCCGCCGCCGAACCCGGTGACGACGGCGCGGGAGACGGTCGTCTCGGACACGGCGTAGGGGCCGCGCGGCGCCTCGATCGAGGTGTTGGTGGGCGCCGGGCCGCGCTCGTAGGGGTTGTCCGCCGCCTGTGCGCCGGGCGCGGCGAGACAGCCGAGCCCAGCGGTCGCGGCGATCGCCGCGAGGACCGCGGTGAGGCGGCGGGCCGTCGGGCGGCGACCGCCCGGAAGGGCCGGGCGGGAACCCCGCGGATGGGCGCTGTGCGGGTGCTGGTGCGGGTGCTGGTGCTGCTGCTGCTGCACGACGAGTCGTCCTCTCGGTCGTGGCGAACCGCCCGCCGAAAGGGGGCACACATGGGTGTGCCGCACCGGAGGGCGCCGCCGACTGCTGGCCGTGCCACTGTCGGCGGGCCCCCCGGGAGCGGGCACCGGCAATGTCACCGGTCTCGTGACACCGCCGGCTCACCCCGACGGCGTCCGGCCCTCGGGAGGGGGTTGCGCGCCCGCCCGGTCCGTGTGGCACGCTCAGCCCCGGTCGGTCGCTCTCCCGCACCGGTCGTCACGAGGTCGTACGGCATGGAGAGGCGGCGGCATGCGCATCGGTCTGCTCGGTACCGGTCCCTGGGCCCGGATGGCCCACGCTCCCGCCCTGAGCGCACATGACGGGCTGGAGTTCGCCGGTGTGTGGGGACGTCGAACGGACGCGGCCAAGGAGTTGGCCGACCTGCACGGCACTCGCGCCTACGACGACGTCGACGCGCTGCTCTTTGATGTGGACGCCGTGGCCGTCGCCCTGCCGCCGGACGTTCAGGCGGACCTCGCCGTGCGGGCCGCGCGGGCGGGATGCCATCTGCTGCTGGACAAGCCCCTCGCGGCGACGGTGGAGGAGGGGCGGGCCGTGGCGGCGGCCGTCGAGGCGGCCGAAGTCGCCTCGGTCGTCTTCTTCACCGCCCGCTTCCAGGCGGAGACCGCGGCGTGGATCGCCCAACAGGCGGACACGGAAGGCTGGTTCACCGGGCGGGCCCAGTGGCTGGGCTCGGTGTTCACCAGCGACAGCCCGTTCGCAGACTCGCCGTGGCGGCGGGAGAAGGGCGCCCTGTGGGACGTGGGCCCGCACGCGTTGTCCGTGCTGCTGCCGGTGTTCGGCGACGTCCGGCGGGTGGCGGCGGCCGCGCGCGGTCCGCGTGACACCGTGCATGTGGTCCTCGATCACGCCGGCGGCGCGTCCAGCACGCTGACGCTCAGTCTCACCGCGCCGCCCGCGGCGGCGGGAGCGGCCGTGGAGTTGTGGGGCGAGGCCGGCGTGACGCTGCTTCCGGAGAGCTCCGAGGACGTCGTCACCGCCCTCTCCCGGGCCGCGGACGCCCTGCTCGGCGCGGCCCGTACCGGCCGCCCGCACGCGTGCGACGCCCGGTTCGGGCTGCGCGTCACCGAGATCCTCGCGGCTGCCGAAGGCCTGCTGGACGGCAACCAGAGATGAGGTCCAGGGCGTCCTGGACGTGGGCACCGGAGCCGGCGCCCGGCGGACGCGGCCACTCGGTCAGGGAGCCGGTGCGCAGCCCCCGACCGCCTCTGAGGGCGGACTTGTCCTACGACGTACGTACCCGCGCTGCCGCTCGTTCGGCTGGCCCGCCCGGAGGAGAGGTTTTGGAGAGCGGGGCTGACCATGTTCCGGACTACTCCGGCAGGTTGACGGAGAACACCGGGCCCTCCGCGTTCGGATCCTCGGATCCGTTGTAGCTCACGGTCCCACCCTTCTCGCCGACGTCGAGAATCAGGAACCCCGTGACGGACTGGCCTGGCTTGTACGACGTGTCGATGCTCCGCCCGTCACCGGCGCCCTCCAGGGTGGAGGCGTCCTGAGGTGCGGTGTCGGTGTCCTCCCACTCCATCGTGCCGTAGGTCATGATCTCGGCAGGAGCGTCGCCGATGTTCTTCAGCGTGAGCGTCACCTTGACGAACTGTCCGTTCTCCGGCTCGTTGCCCGTGTCGACCTCGTCCGGCGTCACGTACTCCGCGCCGACGACCTTGATCGACATCCTCGACGTGGTCTTGTAGTTCTCTCCGTACTCGTCGGTTTCGCCGGTCTCGAACTCGCCTGTCTCCCCGACCTCCAGAACAGGGCCCGGGGCGGAGGCGGATGGCTCCGACGACTCCACGGCCGCGTCTTCGGCGGGTGCCCCCGTCCTGGGCTTCTTCGCGACCGACTCCCCCGAGCCGCTCTCCGACGAGCACCCCGCCATCAGAACCGCGGACATCAGTAATGCCGGCACGCAGGCACGACGCGTGTAAGCGCTCATAGCGCATCCCCCATGGCTCAGTGGCCCCCCTGGCCACACGGAGCAGCAAGCCTAAGCCACGCCACAGTTGGAGGTGACGCACCGGCGTGGGCAGGCGGCACAGCGTGGGCGCCAGGTGTACGGCCGGCCCATCTTCGTGCCGCACCGTAGCCTTCCCGCTGGGCGAGCGGACCACGTGTCACCGCCACTCGCTCCCGAGGCACCTGCCTCGCCACCACCTTCGCCATGAGCGATGACGACGATCACAAAGGCCTGATGCGATGAGGACGCGCGTCCTGAAGTTCGGCTTGTACGCGGACGAGCAGGGGTTGGCATGGGTCAGCGAACTCGTCGAGGAGGCCGTGGGATCCCGGAACGCCCGGATCGTCGACGAGACCATCGCCCGAACCTTCCCCGGGAGCGAACTGTCGACCGCCGAGGTGTACGACCACCTCGCCGAACAGTGGGCGCTGGAACATCCTGCCCAGAGCAGCGGCGCACGCGAAGCCGTGGAACTGCGCGTCCACTTGCTGTGCTCCCTGCGGACATGGCGGGCGATCCGCAGGACAGTGATCAAGACCCTGTGCCCAGAGGGCATGGCGCCGCACACGTGCCGTGTTCCATGGGCGGGTGCCTGAAAGGGTCGTCGCATCGACTCCGGCAGGCGAACAGCTCCTGGAGCCGGCCGATCAGCATGCCGCCCGGCACCGGCGGACGGACGGGGCCGTCTGCCGGTGCCGGTGACCCGGAACGGGTGTGTGCCCGTGACCCAGGACGGGTGAGTGCCGGTGACCCGGTACGGGTGTGTTCCGGTGCCGGTCGCTCAGCCGGTGCGCGGGGCCCGGAAGTTGAGGCGTTCCCGCACGACGGGGTAGCCCGCCCTGTCGAAGTTCGCGGCCATGGGGAAGTTGCCCTGGTCCGTCGCGGCGGTGACGAACTCCGCGCCCTGTTCCACGAGGAAGTGGGTGCACTCGGCCAGGAGGTCGTACGCGTAACCGCGGCCCCGCTGTGCCGGCAGCACGCCGATGAAGCCGACGCAGGGGCCCGACGGGTTGTGTGCCGGGATGTGGATGCCCACCGGGTCGCCCTGCGGGGTGTGGGCGACCTGCCACCACTCGCGCGGTGACGGGCACCAGTGGAAGAAGTCGAGTTCCTCCTGGGCCGCCTGCTCGACCCCGCCCTCCTCGATGGCCAGCAGACTGTGGGCGTCCAGGGTGGCGGAGTGGATGCGGCGCAGGGCGTCGAGGAAGACCTCGTCGTCGGGTTCGGGACGGAAGACCAGACGGCCGGGCCGTTCGGGCAGACCGCACTCCGGCGTCCACCGGTACAGGAAGCGTTCCACGAGGAGTTCGTAGCCGGCCGCGCGTGCGGCGGCGAAGCGGGTCTCCGCGGCGGCGCGCAGGGCGGGGTCCTCGCGCCAGCCGCCGGGCAGGTTCAGCTCGAGTTCGACCTGCCAGGGTGCGCCGCGCAGGAGTTCGGCACCGGCCTCCTCCTCGCCCTCGGCCACGTCGAACCAGTTGATGTTGAGGGGTTCGGCGTCGTCGGGACCGCCCCACCAGGCGCCGCGCGCCACCACCTCGCCGTCGCGCAGGGCGACGCGCTTCCAGTCGGGGCGGTGCCGGGTGAGCCGGTGGCCTTCACGGGCGCCGAGCGGGTCGGGCAGGGCGTCGAAGAGATGGGCGTCGCGCTCGTCGAGCGCGTGGATGACCGAGTCGGTCATGGGTTCCTCCGGGATGCGTACTGCGTGAAGCGCTCCCGGTCAGACGAAGCACGCCGGGGCGACGGAAAGGGAGCGCTGGATGGTGGTGAACTGCACGGCACTCGCCTCCTTCCGTCGGTGTCGGGGCGTGGCGCCTCACGCTACACGGATGAAGCGGTGTTCGAGGCCGAATTGAACGATCGCGGTCACATCCGGGAACGCGGCACCCACCGCGGTACGGCCGACGCTCGCGCCGGGGCCGCCCGGGTTGCCCCGGCATGCGGTGCGGGAGCCGTCGTAGCAGCGTAGGGGTGTGAGCACCGTGCGCGGCCCGTGGTCGCGGCGCGACCGCGACCGGCGTGGCTGGTTGCGGGGCGCGCCGCCGCCCCGCTGGGTGCGGGTGCTGCCGGCGGCCCTGCTGACGGGGGTGTGCGCGGCGACCCTCCTCAGTGACGAGCCCCTCGACATCGGGTTCGTGCTGGGCGCCATCCCGCCGTTGGCGGTCCTGTCCTACGGGCCCGCCGCGACGGCGTTGCTCGGCTCGCTGGTGGTGGCGGTGCTGGTCGTCCCGGCCTTCCGGCTGGACGATCCCGGCAGCACCGATCTGCTCACCGTGTGCTTCGTGGCGACGCTGAGCGTGTTCGTGTCGTTCGTCCGCAGCCGGCGGGACGCCCAGCTGGTCACCGAACGGGCGGTGGCCGAGGCGGCGCAGCACGCCGTGATGCCGCCGCTGCCGCCGCGCGTGGGGCCCGTGCGATGCGCGGGCCTGTACCGGGCGGCGCAGCGCGGGACGCTGGTCGGGGGCGACTTCTTCGACGTGCGGGAGGGGCCCTACGGCGTACGGGCGGTCATGGGTGACGTCCAGGGGCACGGGCTGTCGGCCGTCGCCACGGTCGCCTCGCTGCTGGGGGCGTTCCGGGAGGCGGTGCTCGACCAGCCTGACCCGGAGGCGGTGGCGGCCCGGCTGGATCGCAGGCTGGTGCTGGACTCGGCCGGCGTACGGCACTCGGAGCTGTTCGCGACGGCGGTGCTCATGGACTTCGCCGCGGACGGGCGGGCGGTGCGGATCGTGGCGTGCGGGCAGTCCGCTCCCCTGCTGCTGCGTGGTGGGCGTGTGGTCGAGCTGGACGTCCCGCCGGGCAGCCCGCTCGGTCTCGGGCTGTCCGACGCCGTGCCGCCGGTCTGCCGCACGGTGCCGTTGCGGCCCGGGGACCGGCTCTTCCTCGCCTCCGACGGGGTCAGCGAGGCCAGGGACGCGGCCGGTGTCTTCTACCCGCTGGCCGAGCGGCTCACCGGTTTCGCCGACGACGACCCCGCCGCGCTCGCGGCACGGGTGTGGGCGGACCTCGTCCACTACAGCCGGACGCTCGAGGACGACGTCACGATGCTGGTCCTGGCGCCCCGGGACTGACCGGGATGCGCCGCGGTGACGCTCAGACCCGCTCCGGCTCCCGCTCGCCCTCCCCCTCGGCGTCGATGTGCGGCAGGATCCGGTCGAGCCAGCGGGGCGTCCACCAGGCGTGCCGCCCGAGCAGGGTCATCACCGCCGGGACCATCAGCAGCCGGACGACGGTGGCGTCGATGAGGACGCTCACGGCCAGCCCCAGCCCCATCATCTTGATCACGATGTTGTCGCTGACGATGAAGGCCGCGAAGACGCTCACCATGATCAGTGCGGCGCAGGTGATGACCCGCGCGGTGATCTCCAGGGCGTGGGCGACCGACCCCTTGGCGTCTCCGGTGCGCAGCCAGGCCTCGTGCACCCGGGAGAGCAGGAAGATCTCGTAGTCCATGCTCAGCCCGAAGATGATCGCGAACATCATCATCGGGACGTAGCTCTCGATGGGCACGTCGCCGTGCACGCCGAGCGCGGGGCCGCCCCAGCCCCACTGGAACACGGCGACGACGACCCCGTACGAGGCGGCGATCGACAGGACGTTGAGGGCGGCCGCCTTGAGCGCGACGAGCAGGCCCCGGAAGACGGCGAGGATGATCAGGAAGGCGAGGGCGACGACGACGCCGATGATCAGGGGCAGCCGGCTCGCGACGATGTCCCGGAAGTCGACCTGGGCGGCCGTGGTCCCGGTGACGTACCCCTTGGCGTCCGTTCCCTTCACCGCCTCGGGGAGGGTCGTGTCGACCAGTCGGTTGGTCAGGTCCGTGGTGTCCGCGCTCTGCGGGGACTGCTTCGAGTAGACGGTGGAGATCAGGACGTCTCCGTCCTGGGTGGCCGTCAGCGGCGTGACCTCGGCGGCCCCGGCGACCGCGTTGATCGTCTTCTGGGCCTGGGACGACAGGTCGGAGCGCTGCGAGGACGGCACGGAGGTCTGGTCGATGACGACGGTGAGCGGGCCGTTGGAGCCGGGGCCGAACGCGTCGGTCATCAGGTCGTAGGCCCTTCGGTCGGTGAAGGACGTCGGGTCGGCGCCGTCCCCGATGTGACCGAGCTGGAGGGAGAAGACCGGGATGGCGAGGATCACGACGGTCGTCACGCCCGCGGCCAGGAAGTGCCAGGGCCGCCGCTCGACCCGCTGGGCGTAGCGGTGCCAGGCGCCCTGGGGCGCGGCGCCCTCCTCGGCGTCCGTCTCGGCGACGGGGCGGCGCACCCGGTAGCGGTCGATGCGCCGGCCGATCAGGCCCAGCAGCGCGGGCACCAGGGTCAGCGCGCCCAGCACCGCGGAGACGACCGTCACGGCGGCGGCCAGGCCGAGTTTGCCAATGAAGGACACGCCGGAGGCGTACAGGCCGGCCAGGGCGATGATCACCGTGCAGCCGGACACGAGCACGGCGCGGCCGCTGGTGGCGGTGGCCCGGCCCGCCGCGTGCACCGCGTCACGGCCGTTCATGAGGTTCTGCCGGTGACGGGTGATCAGGAAGAGGGCGTAGTCGATTCCGACACCCAGTCCGATCATCGTGGCCAGGGTCGGGGAGACGGTGGCGAACGTGAACGCCGCGGCGAGCAGACCGAGACCGGCGAGCCCGGCGACGACGCTGATCAGCGCGGTGACCAGGGGCAGACCGGCCGCGAGGACGCTGCCGAAGCCGATCAGCAGAACGACGATCGCGACGCCGAAGCCGATCAGTTCGCTCACCCGGTCGTCGGCGGCCGGCCTGGCCAGTTCGCCGAGCGGTCCGCCGTACTCGACGTCGGCTCCGGCCGACCGCAGTGGCTGTACGGCGTCGTCGACGCCGTGCAGGTAGTCGTCGCCGAGGGTGGAGGGCTGGACGTCGAAGCGGATGGTGATGTAGCCGGTGTCGCCGTCGGTGGACAGCGGGCCGATCTTCGACGCGCTCTGCGAGAGCGGGTTCTGCACGGCCAGCACGTGCGGAAGCTTCTGCAGGTCGGCGACTGTCGTGGACATCTGCGAGCTCAGCGAGGTGAGGGCCTTGTCCTTGTCGTGCAGGACGATCTGGCTGCTGTAGCCGCCCGCCGCCGGATCGTGCTGCTGCAGGACGTCGAGGCCCTGCTGGGACTGCACGCCGGGCAGGGAGAAGTCGTCGGAGTAGGTGCCGCCGTGAGAACGGTTCAGTGCCTGCAGCGCGACGACGGCCACGAGCCAGGCCACGATGACGATCACGAAGTGCCGTGCACACCATTCCCCCAGCCGCCGCAGTGCCCCCGGAGCGGCGGTTTCCCCTCCCTCGTCAGGTGTCTGGGTGGATGACATGGCCCTGGTCTTTCCGGTCGGCCGAGTCGTGCGGTACCCCCATTAGACGCCCGGGTGATCGCCCGGGCATCCCGGAGCGTGGGGCGCCGGCCGGGCTCCGGGAGGTGCTTTCCGCCTCCTCGGGATGCAGGGTCCGCTCAGGCGTTGAATGGTGATAGCGGGCCCGGTGAGCGAAACCGGGACCGAGCAACGATCCGGATCCGAGGAGCACACATCATGGCGACGTCACAACCCGACGCGACCGGGCCGTCCGAGGACCGTGCCACCCCGGACGCCCTGCTCCACACCCGTACCGGCACGGACGTGTCACCCGAGGACCTGGTCCTGGCCACCGGCCGGGACATCACTCCGCGCAACCTCGAGTGGGCCCGCCGCAAGCTGGAGGCGGAGGGGCCGGCCGCGATGGAGAAGCTGCTGCCGTAGGACAGCTCCTTCCGGCACTCACGGCCCCGCGTCCGGCCCGTTCCGGCACCGGCACCGCCATCGGGCGGGCCGGCCCGCCCGGGAACCGGTGTGCCGTGGGTCCCGCTCTTCCGCACGGGGCACCGGGACTGCCAGACTCCCGAGGGTGCCCGACTTCGACTTGCTCGTCATCGGATCCGGTCCGGGCGGCCAGAAGGCCGCCATCGCCGCGGCCAAACTGGGCCGCCGGGTGGCCGTCGTCGACCGCCCCGACATGGTCGGCGGGGTCTCCCTCCACACCGGCACCATCCCCTCCAAGACGCTGCGGGAGGCGGTGCTCTACCTCACCGGCCTGACCCAGCGAGATCTGTACGGCCAGAGTTACCGGCTGAAGGAGGACATCACCGTCGGCGACCTGACCGCCCGCACCCAGCACGTGGTCAGCCGTGAAGTGGACGTCATCCGCAGCCAGTTGTCCCGCAACCATGTCTCCCTGTACTCGGGCACCGCCCACTTCGCCGACGCCCACACCGTCGCCCTGCGTGAAGTCACCGGCCATGAACGGCTGATCACGGCGGAGCACGTGGTGATCGCGACCGGCACCCGGCCCGCGCGGCCGTCGAGCGTCGAGTTCGACGGGCGGACGATCATGGACTCGGACAACGTGCTCGCCCTGGAACGGGTGCCGCGGTCCATGGTCATCGTCGGCGCCGGTGTCATCGGCATGGAGTACGCGTCCATGTTCGCCGCGCTCGGCAGCAAGGTCACCGTCGTCGAGAAACGGGCCGGGATGCTCGACATGTGCGACGTCGAGGTGATCGAGTCGCTCAAGTACCACCTGCGGGACCTGGCCGTGACGTTCCGCTTCGGCGAGACGGTGGCCGCGGTCGAGCGGCATCCGCGGGGCACTCTCACCCTTCTGGAGAGCGGCAAGAAGATCCCCGCGGACGCGGTGATGTACTCGGCGGGCCGGCAGGGCCTCACCGACGAACTCGAGCTCGACCGGGCGGGCCTGTCGGCGGACGCCCGCGGCCGGATCACGGTGGACGAGCACTACCGCACCGAGGTCCCGCACATCTACGCCGTGGGTGACGTCATCGGGTTCCCGGCGCTGGCGGCGACCTCGATGGAGCAGGGCCGGGCGGCGGCCTATCACGCCTGTGGGGAGCCCGCCCCCCGGATGCACAACCTCCAGCCGATCGGCATCTACACGATCCCCGAGATCAGTTTCGTCGGCCGCACCGAGGACCAACTGACCGAGGACCGGGTGCCGTTCGAGGTCGGCATCTCCCGCTACCGCGAGCTGGCCCGGGGGCAGATCATGGGCGACTCGCACGGCATGCTGAAGCTGCTGGTATCCCCCGAGGACCGGAGTCTGCTCGGGGTGCACTGCTTCGGCACCGGCGCCACCGAGCTGATCCACATCGGTCAGTCCGTGATGGGCTGCGGCGGCACCGTCGACTACCTGGTCGACGCCGTGTTCAACTACCCGACGCTCGCGGAGTCCTACAAGGTCGCCGCCCTGGACGCCACCAACAAACTCCGGCTGATCGACCGGATCGGGGACTGAGCGGCCCGCCTCAGGCCCTCTCGCCCTCGTCCAGGTACCCACCGTCGGCGCTGCCGTCGTCGGGGAGTTCGGTCTCGTCCTCGACGACGTGCATCGCGGCCTCCTCGGCGCCGGCGGCGCCCGCGTCGATGCCCACGTCGCGGGCGACCTCCTCCTTGACGGTGTCGGCGTGGGCGCCCTCGTCGGGGGCCACGAGACGGCCCGCACGCTCGGTGCCGGCCTCCGGGTCGACGGGTTCGCCGTCCCCGCCGGGCAGGTCGCCGACCCCGTCACCGACCGGCTCGGCGGGGTCGGGCACCTCCTGGGCGAGGCGCTGGTCGAGGCTCTCGCCGTCGTGCTGTTCGGCGGCCGTGGTGCCGTACTTGGTGACGCCGAGCGGCTTCTCGGGCGGCGAGTAGCCCTCGTCGAGGGTCTCGTCGTACGTCCGCTCGTCGACGGCGTCCTGCAGGTCGAGCGGAGCCGCGTCCTCCTGCTCCTCGTTGGTCCCGGTGGGCTGGTAAGCGTCGTCCGCCATCGGTTCGGAGTCCGTGCGCTCCGTGTCCATCGCCGCCTCCCTCGCGCTGCGCGCTCGTCGGTCTCGGGTGTCCTGATCCGCGTTTCCAGCTATGGGATCTCCAACCCCGAAAAGAGGTACGGGAGTGGCGTGTTCGACGGTTCGGGAGGTTACTTCCCGGTCAATCTTGAAAGCTCAACGAGTCCCGCTATCATCACACGCACACACGGTGTGACCGTCCGTCTACGCAGCGATCTCGCGGTATCCGCCGCCCTGTCTTCGTTTCACCGCCCTGACCCGAGGCCATCCCTCGCCCGTCCGGGGCGGTTTCACCCCCACTCCCCTTACGTCGTCGGGGTCTTGTCGTCCCCGCGTCGTGCAAGACGGAAAGCAGCGCATCCATGAGCAACTTCAGGGGCAGAGGGCTGCAGGCCAACGCCCTGGGCACCTTCGACACGGTGGTGATGGCGGTGGCGGGCAGCGCCCCGGCCTACTCACTCGCCGCGACCAGCGCGGTCCTGGTCGGCGCGGTCGGCCTGGCGAGTCCCGCGGCCCTGTTGTACTGCGCCCTGCCGATGCTCGGGATCGCGCTGGCGTTCAGCTATCTCGGCCGGATCGACGTGAACGCGGGCGCCAGCTACTCGTGGGTGGGCCGTACGCTGCATCCCTTTCTGGGGTTCATCAGCGGCTGGGCCCTGGTGATCTCGGCGACGATCTTCATGGTGGCGGGGTCGCTGCCCGCCGGGTCGATGACGCTCGCCCTCTTCGACGCCGAACTCGCTCAGAACACCGCGCTGTCGACGGTGGTCGGCGCGGCCTGGTTCCTGGCGATGCTGCTGGTCGTCCTCGGCGGGGCCCGGCTCACGGTCCGCGCGCAGCTCCTGATGTCGGGCGTCGAGCTGGTCATCCTGGCGCTGTTCGCGGTGCTCGCCCTCCTCCACACCGGGGGTGCCCGGGCCTTCGACTGGTCGTGGCTGGGCTTCGGCCACTTCGACGGCATGGCGGGCTTCGCCTCCGGCGCGCTCATCGCCGCGTTCTACTACTGGGGCTGGGACGTCACCAGCAACCTCAGCGAGGAGACCCGCAACAGCCGTCGCACGACGGGTCTCGCGGGCCTCATCGGCATCGGCGTCGTCTTCCTGCTGTTCGAGGCGTTCACCATCGCGGTGAACGTGATCCTGTCCTCGGGGCAGATCCAGGCGAACGACGCCAACGTGCTGGCGGTGCTCGGTGAGCAGGTGTGGCCGGGCTGGGGCGGCAAGCTGCTGATCGTGGCGGTGATGCTGTCCACCATCGCCACCTTGGAGACCACGCTCATCCAGGTCACGCGCTCGCTGTTCGCGATGGGCCGCGACCGTACGATGCCGTCGGCGCTCGGCCGGGTCCACCCGCGGTGGAACACGCCCTGGGTGGCCATCGTGGTCGTCGGCACGGTCGCGCTGGGGATGCTGGTCGCCTCCAACGCGCTGGGCACGGTCGGCGACATCCTCTCGGACGCCATCTCGGCGATCGGTCTGCAGATCGCCGTCTACTACGGGCTCGCCGGGCTCGCGGCGGTCGTCGCGTACCGCAGGTTGCTGCTGAAGTCGGCGGCGAACTTCTTCCTCGGCGGGTTGTGGCCGCTCATGGGCTCCCTGTTCATGTTCTGGATCTTCGTCGAGTCCTTGAGCGAGCTGAGTACCGCGGCGGTCACGATCGGCATCGGCGGGCTGGCCGTCGGCCTGTTCCCGATGCTCTGGTACTGGAGGCAGGGCAGCGACTACTACCGTCCCGCGCGGCTCGACGCCAGCCGCACCGTCGAGACGCACTACGTCCCGGCCGTCGACGCGAGCGCCAACTCCCGTGTCCACGAGGGTCTGCCCACCGACTTCTGAGGGAGACCCCGATGGCGCGAGACCGCTTCGCTCCAGACTTCGACCCCGACTGCGGGGACACCGGCCTCAGCTGTGCCCGCCACGACATCGTCATCGGCCGCTGGCAGGGCCTGCGCGAACTGCTGCGCGCCACCGGCCCGGACTGGCTCGTCCGGGGCCACCGGGTCCGGCTGCTCGCCCAGGCCTGCACGGCCAGTTCGACGGCGGAGACCTGGCTGGCGGCCGAGCCGCACCATGCCGACGCGCTGGTGCTGTACGCGGCGACCGAGACGGCCAGGGCTTTCAACGTGGCCATCGCCGCGGGCCGGGGCGCGCCGATCGACCAGCACCGCGTCGACGCCGCGGTCGCGGCGTGTCTGCGGGCCGCCGAGGCGTACCCGGACGACCCGACACCGTGGATCTCGCTGATCTCCGTGGCACGGTTGTATCCGTCGGGGGTACGTCGGCAGGAACTGGCCCGCTGGTGGGACGAGTTGCACGGGCGGGACCCCTACAGCGTGGAGGGCCATCTCCAGGTGCTGCACTACTACTCGTCCCGCTGGCACGGTTCGCACGGCCTGATGTACGACTTCGCCCGCGACGCGGCGGGCGTGGCACCGTCCGGCTGCGCCCTGCCGGTGCTGGTGCAGTACGCCCGGGTCGAGGAGTTCCGGCACTCCCTGGACGAGGGGCAGGTCAGCCGATCGTCCGTGGGGCTCGCCGAGCACTGGAGCAACGACGGCGCGGTCAGCGACGTACGGCGGACCTGGCAGCGGTGGTTCCTGGGCCGGAGCGAGCGCGGGGTGGCGCCGGCGGAGCTGCGGGACGTCAACTACCTCACTCACGCGGCCTGTTGCGCGGGTCTCCAGGACGTCGCCGAATCGCTGTTGCGGGTGCTGGGGCGGCGGGGCACGCGCACTCCGTGGTCGTACACCGGCGATCCGGACAAGCAGTTCGTCAAGTGGCGCAGGGAATTCGAGCTGCTGTCCTGACGGAGCCGGAGAACACGGAGTGCTCCGTACCGTCCGGCACGGGACGGTACGGAGCACGGCCCCGGCCCTGTGGCGAGGGTCGCAAGGACGGGCTGTTCGTCAGCAGGTACGGCCGAGGTAGTAGGCGCCTTCGATCTTGCTCGCGGCACCCAGCCAGGACTTCCCGGGCGCCACACAGCGCTCGTAGTCGGCCTGCCAGGCGACCTCCACCTTGATGACGACCCGCGAGCCGTCGGAGGTGCAGTGGTTGTAGAAGGCGTCGGAGCCGGTCTCGTAGAACCCGCACGGGTCGGCGGCCGCGGGGCTCGCGGTGGTGGTCACCGCACCCAGGGAGGCGAACACGAGGGCGGCGGCGCCGAGGGCGTTGGTGACCGTACGACGGATGCGCAAGAGAGTCTCCTTGACCGGTTAAGGGGTTGAACTGCCGCCCCAGAATGACCGGTGCGTCCCGGGCGGCGGATCGATCACCGCCCCCTTTCACCTGGCGAATCGTTCTGCCGTTACGCCGCTGGAGTGATCTTGCCCGGCGGGCTGGACCCCGCCCACCCTGAACCACTCCCTGCCGCGTCCGGAGCCATGGACGCGGTGCCGGGGAGGAGGGGCGGAGCGGATTCAGGGGCGGCCGCCATCGGGGGTGGTCCTTCTTCCGGTCGCACGGTCGCGCTCAGCAGCCTCGTGCCATCCGCCGGCAACCGCAAAGGCATGTGCGGTAAAGCCCGGGGCAGATCTTCACCACGATAGGGAAAAGCCGCCGGTCATCGCCCGTGCCGTGACGGCACGGCGCCACGACGCCACCGCGTCGCGTTCGGTCCGTCGGGCCTGCTGCGGCGCCCAGCCGTGCGCCGTTCTCGCTTCCCGTCATTGGCGTTCCCCCTCGTCTCCGGCCGACGGCCGGACTCCTGTCAGAAGTGGCCGGAGGGGAAACGCCGGTCGCGGTGCACCCGATCGGCTCTGGCGTCACGCCTCGGCGGCCGGTGTGCGCCCCGATGTCACTCCGGCCGTGCCTGGGCCGCCGGCGTCGGCTTCGGCGCGATGTGCAGGTCCAGCCCGGCGGACCGGTGGGTCCGCCAGCCGTGGGCGTACGAGGGGGGCGGGGCTCCGGGGCGGGTGAGGGCGGCGGTCGGTACCCGGCGGGCCGTGCGCAGGATGTCGGCGCGGGTGCTGTTGGCGTTGTGGCCCGCGGTCGCCGCCGAGGAGCAGCCGGTGTAGTAGCCGACCGGGATGGCCTCGTGGCCGGCGATCAGGCAGGGCGGGCTGATGCCGAGTCGGTGGAGCTCGTCTGCGGTGCGGGCCCAGTCGCGGCGGTCGGCGGTGGTGCGGTCGACGGCACGCGCCAGGACGACGTACTGCACGGCCAGATGCCCGGCCAGCCCGACCGCGACCAGGGCCGCCGTCAGGGGGCGCCATCGGCCGGCCGGGTTGGTGACGAGGAAGAGCAGGGCGTCGGCGACCGGGACGGCGAGCAGCGCGTAGGCGGGCAGCAGGAAGCGGGGGGCCGCGTATCCGATCATGAACAGGTACGGCACGGCGGCGGTCGTGGCACAGAGCAGCGGCAGCAGGGTGGGCGCCGTGCGCCCGGCCCGCACCGCGACGACCAGGCCGATCACGGCGATCAGGGGCAGCACGAACCACCAGGCCGTTACGGCGGGGTTGGGCAGCGGTCCGGCGCACGGGCGGCACAGGGTCCGTCCGACCAGGCCGCGCAGCTGGTCGTCGACGGCGAGGTGCAGGCCGAGTCCGCCCTGGATGTCGGACGCGTCGGACAGCCGCCGCCCCAGGCCGCCGTAGCTCACGAACGCCTCGATCACCCACTGGCCCGCGCCCGCGACGAGCCCGCCGACCAGCGCGGTCGCCAGGCGCCACCGGCGGGCGACGACCACCAGCACGAGCAGCGGCAGTACGACCCATACGGCGTCCGTGGGCCGCATCAGGGCCATGAGCGCGGCGCCCGCCGCGACACCCCAAGGGGCCGTTCGGTCGCAGCGGTCGGCGCGGGCGCGCAGGAAGCAGCCGACGCAGACCAGGGCACCGATCGCGACCCAGTGGTTGGGCATGGCCTGCGGCCCGTAGAAGAGCGTGATCCACAGGGAGGCGAAGAGGGCCCCGCCGAGGGCGAGGACCCGGGCCGGGAACAGGCGGCGCCACACGCGCAGGGCCAGGTAGAGGCCGAGGCCGGAGAGCAGGGCGAGGTAGACGCGGAGCAGTTCGGTGGAGGTCGACCAGGACGCGACCGGCGCCACGAGCACCGAGACGCCCCGGGCGCGCGGCGCGCTGAAGAAGGCGGCGGGTGACTGGGTGCCGACCTGGCTGACATAGACCGTCTCGTCCCAGCCCAAACCCAGGCCCGGGCGTACGAGGAGCAGTTGAGCCAGCGTGAAGGCGCCGGCCACGGCCACGAGCAGCCACTCACCACGGGTGCGCCAGGACGTGCCGGGCACGGGCGCCGGTTCGCCGCGTCGCATGCCGACGAGCATGGCGTTCGTGCCGTGGGCCATCGTCCACCCCTCACCCCTACCCGTCGTAGGGCTTGTCGGACCCACGGTCCGGCGTGCGGGCCGGAAGCGGGAACAGGACCGGAAAAACAGGGCCAAACTATCCCGCATCGCACCGATGCGCAGGCTGGGATTGGGCCAGGTGCCTGGCCGATCACCGGGCCAGCCGGCCGTGGGGCAGGCCACGACAGCGCTCCCGTCGACCTGGAGCGGCGGCGTCAGGTGCGCGTCGACGGCCCGCGGGCCCGGATTCCGGGCCCGCGGGCCGTCGGGTGAACTCCCTGGTCAGCGCGTGTTGGGGCGGCGGTGGGGAGGCTGGTCGGGTGTCGGGCGCGCGGTGTGGGGCGGGACCGTGCGGGCGAGGGGGCCGTCGCCGTTCACGGTCAACGGGGTGCCGTGGTGGCTGATCGTCAGGGGCTCGCCCGACACCAGGGTGTAGGTGGCCTTGTCCGGACCGATCTCCACGCGCAGGCGCCTGCCCAGGAGCTGGAGGGTGAAGGCGAGCCGGCTGAACTGCTCGGGCAGTCGTGGGGTGAACCGCAGGGAGTCGCCGTCGCGGCGCATTCCGCCGAACCCGGCGACCAGGGCCGTCCAGGTGCCGGCGAGGGAGGCGATGTGCAGCCCGTCGCGGGTGTTGTGCTCCAGGTCGGCGAGGTCCATCAGGGCCGCCTCGGCGGTGTAGTCGTAGGCGAGGCCGAGGTGGCCGGTCCGGGCGGCCACGACCGCCTGGCAGCACGCCGAGAGCGACGAGTCCCGCACGGTCAGGGGCTCGTAGTAGGCGAAGTTTCGGGCGATCTGCTCCTCGTCGTGGAACTCCTCGAACCAGCCGCTGCACGTGTACATCGCCAGCACCAGGTCGGCCTGCTTGACGACCTGTTTGCGGTAGAGGTCGAAGTAGGGGAAGTTCAGGAGCAGCGGGTACTGGTCGGCGCCGGTGGCGGCGAAGTCCCAGCGCTGGTAGCGGGTGAAGCCCGCGTGCTGCTCGTGGACACCGAGTTCGTCGTTGTAGGGGATGTGCACGGCCTCGGCGGCGTTCCGCCAGCCGGCGCTCTCCTCGTCGTCGACGCCGAGGCGGCCCGCCTCTTCCGGGTGGCGTCGGCAGGCCTCCGCGGCGGCGAGGAGGTTCGCCCGGGCCATGAGATTGGTGTACAGGTTGTCGTCGGCGACCGCGCTGTACTCGTCGGGGCCGGTGACGCCGTCGATGTGGAAGACGCCGTGGTGGTCGTGGTGGCCCAGCGAGCGCCACAACCGGGCGGTCTCCACGAGGAGTTCGACGCCTGTGTCGCGTTCGAAGCAGGTGTCGCCGGTGGCGGCCGTGTAGCGCACCACGGCGTCGGCTATGGCGGCGTTCACGTGGAAGGCTGCGGTGCCGGCGGGCCAGTACGCGGACCCTTCCGAGCCCTCGATGGTCCGCCAGGGGAACGCGGCTCCCTCCAGGCCGAGTTGGGCGGCGCGTTCCTTGGCCGCGGGCAGGGTGCTCTGCCGCCAGCGCAGCGCCTCGGCGACGGAGTCAGGGGCGGTGTAGGTGAGCAGCGGCAGGACGAGGGTCTCGGTGTCCCAGAAGGCGTGGCCGTCGTAGCCGGAGCCGGTCAGTCCCTTGGCGGGGACGGCGCGTCGCTCGGCGCGGGCACCGGCTTGCAGGACGTGGAAGAGGGCGAAGCGGACGGCCTGCTGGATCTCCTCGTCGCCGTCCACCTCGACGTCGGCGCGGGCCCAGAAGTCGTCGAGGTACTCGCGCTGTTCGTCCAGCAGGCCCTGCCAGCCGCTGTGCGCGGCCGCGGCGAGCGCCGCCTCGACCTGGTCGCTCATCGCGGGCCGGGAGCGGGCGCCGGACCAGCCGTGGGCGACGAGCTTCTCCACCCGCAGCCGCTGTCCGGGCTCCAGGACCGAGGTGACGGTCAGCCGGGACACGTCCACGTTGCTCTCGCCGGCGGTCGTGGTCCGCTCGGGTCCGTCGACGACGTGGTCGGCGGCGACGGCCACCCGCAGGCCGCTGCGGCGCGTGCGGTGCACCAGGCGCAGCCGGGAGCCCGAGGCGAAGTCCTCCTCCGGTTCCAGCGGCGACCTCAGCGTCTGGGCGGCCCGCGGGTCCCCGTCGGGTTCGGGCAGGCTCTCGTTGGCGACGAGTTCCGACTGGATCACCACCCGGGTCCGGCTGTCGACGGGCTCCACCTCGTAGGCGACGGCGGCGATCGCCCGCTGGGTGAGGGACACGAGCCGCGTCGAGCGCACCCGCACCCGCGAGCCGGCCGGCGAGACCCACTCGCAGGTCCGTTCCAGCACGCCCCGGCGCAGGTCCAGGGTGCGTTCGTGGGCGACGAGCCGGCCGTAGCGCAGGTCGAAGGGCTCGTCGTCGACCAGCAGTCGCAGCACCTTGCCGTTGGTGACGTTGATGACGGTCTGGCCGGACTCCGGATAGCCGTAGCCGGCCTCGGCGTACGGCAGCGGGTGCAGTTCGTGCACGCCGTTGAGGTAGGAGCCGGGCAGGCCGTGCGGTTCGCCCTCGTCGAGGTTTCCGCGCCAGCCGACATGGCCGTTGGACAGCGCGAACACGGACTCGCTCTGGGCCAGCACGTCGAGGTTGAGCCCGGTCTCGCGGACGGCCCAGGGTTCGACGGTGTACGACCTGTGGCTGATCACGCCTTGCCTCCGAGTTCGGCGAGGTCCCGCACGACGACGTCCGCGCCGTGCGCGTACAGGGCGTCGGTCTGGCCGACGCGGTCGACGCCGACGACGTGGCCGAAGTGGCCGGCCCTCCCCGCGTCCATGCCGGCCAGCGCGTCCTCGAAGACGGCGCAGCGCGAGGCGTCCACGCCCAGGTCGTGCGCGGCGGCCAGGAAGGTGTCCGGGTGCGGCTTGCCCGGCAGCCCGCGTTCGGCGGCCACCACACCGTCGACGCGTACGTCGAAGAAGTGCTCGGCGCCGATGACGCGCAGCACGTCACGGCAGTTGGCGCTAGAGGAGACGATCGCCGTGCGCAGGCCGTGGGCGCGGACCGCCTCGAGGTAGCGCAGGGTGCCGTCGTAGGCCTCGACGCCGTCGGTGCGGATCTTCTCCAGGACCAGCTCGTTCTTGCGGTTGCCGAGGCCGTGGACGGTGGGGGCGTCGGGTGGGTCGCCCGGTGACCCCTCGGGGAGTTCGACGCCCCGGGAGGCGAGGAAGGTGCGGACACCGTCGGCGCGGGGGCGGCCGTCGACGTACTCGTCGTAGTCACTGTCGCCGAACGGCCTGAAGTCGTCGCCGTCGCGCTCGCGCAGGAACGCGTCGAACATCTCCTTCCACGCGGCCGCGTGCACGACGGCCGTCTTGGTGACCACGCCGTCGAGGTCGAAGAGGCAGGCCAGGATGTCTGCGGGTAGACCGAGCTCCGTCATACAGGACACGGTTCCCCACGAGGGCGCGTCCAGTGGGTGGCGCACGCCACACCGGGCGCACTTTCGTGACGGATTCTCACCTCTGCCGTGCCGGCCGCGCGCGCCGGAGGTCAGTCGTGCGGGAACGAGTGGTGTTCGTGGGCGACCAGCCAGCGGCCCCGCTCCTTGCGCAGGCCGAAGGTGAGGCGCAGCCGGAAGGTGGGGTGCGCGGCGAGTTCCTCGGGTGAGGCGCAGCGCAGCAGCGCGTGCGCGTAGGCGACGTCGGTGCCGGCCGTGACGTCGAGGGTCTCGATGTCGAAGCAGGCGCCCTGGGCCTGCCAGGCGAAGAACGGCGGCCAGGCCGCGCGGTAGGCGGCCAGGCCCCTGATGCCTTCGTGGGGCGGCGGCACGTCGTACATCACGAGGTCCTCGGCGTGGTCGGCGAGAACGCCGTCGAGGTCGCCCCGGTGGACGGCCGCGGCCCACTTGGTGATCAGTGTGCGGATCTGCGTCTGGTCGTCGGACATGGCGTCGGACACGGTGTCGGCTCCCTCCTCCCCTACGCACCAGGGTGCACCGCGTACCTGAGGACATCGAATCGGACACCGGGTGACACACTCGGTGGCGTGCCGCTGACCTTCGACGATCTCCTGGCCCGTGCCCGCGCCCTCACCCGTCACGGCCGCCGTGCGCTGCTCGGTGTCGCCGGCGGTCCGGGCGCGGGCAAGACGACCCTCGCCGAGCACCTGGTGCGGGCGCTGAACGCGACCGGCGACCCGTGGGCGGCCCACGTCCCCATGGACGGCTTCCACCTCGCCGACGTCGAACTCGACCGGCTCGGCCGGCGCGACCGCAAGGGTGCGCCCGACACCTTCGACGCGGCCGGGTACGCGGCGTTGTTGAGGCGGCTGCGCTCTCCCGAGGCGGACGACGAGATCGTGTACGCGCCCGGCTTCGAACGGGTGCTGGAGCAGCCGATCGCCGGCGCGATCCCGGTGTCCTCGTCGGCCCGGCTGGTCGTAACGGAGGGCAACTACCTGCTGCTGGGCACGGGCGCGTGGGCGCGTGTCCGGGCCGAGCTGGACGAGGTGTGGTTCTGCGAGATCGACGAACAGGAGCGCCTGCGGCGGCTGGTCGCCCGGCACGAGCGGTTCGGCAAGGCCCACGCGGAGGCGGTGGCGTGGGTGCGGCGCAGCGACCAGCGCAACGCCGAGTTGGTCGAGGCGACGCGGGAGCGGGCGGATCTGGTGGTGCGGGGCGTCGTAGGGTGGCCGGATGGGGCTGGACATCACCGTGCTGGCGGTGGACTGGGAGCGCTTGGAGCGGACACCGGCGGGTGAGCGGGAGGGCCTGCTGTACGAGGCCATGGATCCCGAGGACGAGCCGGGCTCGTGGCCGGAGCCCGAGGAGGGCTGGGTGTTTCCCGCCTCGCCGAAGGTGCCGTTCAGCGGGCGCTACGAGTTCCGCCGCACCCTCGGCTCGTACAAGCCGCACTTCTGGGCGGCGGACGGCTGGGACAGGGCCCGCGGGTTCGCGGATCCGGCCCTGCGTGAGCCGTTGGACGGTTTCCTGCGGGGCCTGATCTGGTGGGGGCCGGACCCCGACGACGAGGACGACGGCCTCGACGGGGCGGACGGCCGCCTCTTCCCCTCGGATCCCGCGCCCACCGGGCCACGTCGGCTGCTCGTCCGTCGGCCGCCGGAGGTCCTGTCGCTCGCCGCCCACTGGGGCCGGGCGGCCCCACGTCTGGAGGGCCTCCGTGACACCTATGACGCCCGTGCCGCGCGTCCTGGAGGGTGGGTCCCGGACTTCGACGCGTTCGACGCCCTGCTGCGCCAGTGGGCCGAGGTGGTCGACGAGAGCGCGCGGCGCGGCTGGGGGCTGCTCGGTCTGACCGTCTGACACGGGCAGCCCGAGCCGCGTACGGCTCTCAGTGACCGGCACCGCGGACGGTCAGCTCCGGCTCCCCGTGCGCGTCCTCGGGCCCGAGGACCGCGGTGAAGGCGCCCGTCCGGACGACCAGCCCGTCCTCGCCCCGTTCGACCGACACCGCCAGCGGCTCCTCGGACCCGTACCGCACCGCGAACACATGCAGGTCGTCCGGCGCGTCCGCGACCGGCCCGGCCTCCAGGGCCGTCGAGCTGACCAGATGGCGCCAGCCCTGGTCCGGGTTGCCGTAGCCGCGCGGGTCCTCGGCGAGGGCGAACGCGGCCTGTTCCTGGGTGAGTTCCGCGCGGGCGTCGAAGTGCTCGGCGCCCCGGGCCTCGGGGTGGGTCAGCCGCAGGGTGCCCGCCGAGGACACGGCCGCGTGGGCCGTACGGCGGACCCGGTCGCCGTCGTCCTCGGCGTAGGGCAGGCCGGCCAGCAGGTACGGCGTCCCGTCGAGGCGTTCGACGGCGACCGTGGTCCACAGGGTCGTGCCGTCGGTGACGTACAGGGAGCGCACCCGGCGCAGGACGTGGTCGCGGCCCACGACCGGCTTGGTGACCAGCTTGGCCGTCAGGCCGTCGGCGCGGACGTCGCGGACGCGGACCTCCCCCATGGGGCGGCACAGCAGGAAGCCGTCGGTGACGGGGCCGAAGCCGTGCTGGCGGTTGACGGCGGCGGGCAGGCAGTAGGTGCCGGCCGCCTCGATCACCGCCGGGGTCATGCGGTCGTCGAAGGCCACCGAGACGGTGCCGGCGCGCAGCTGGTGCCGTGCGGGCACCGGTGACGGCTCTCGGTGCCAGGGCGTGGTGTCCTGGATCTGCCAGACCAGCATCCACGCGAAGTGACCGTCGACGCCGCCGTCCGGCTTGACCGCGTGGCGGGCCCAGCGGCTGTCGCCCCGGTATCGGCCCAGGTCGGCGCCGATGCGGGCACCGAAGTAGCGCAGGCCGAGTACCGACTCGAAGGCGGAGTGCTGCTCGCTGTAGCGGGGGCCGCCGTTGTCGAAGCCGCCGCCGGTGAGGCGGGCGTCGATGTAGCGGGCGAGGGCGTCGCCGTCCTCGGCGAAGACCTCCTCGCCGCTGACCAGGTGGGCCTGGGCGAGGAACGACAGGGAGATCGGACCGTAGTTGTTGTCGTAGGCGCCGCCGTGCTCGGGGGGCAGCAGGGCGCCCCGGTCGCGGACCCGGTGGGCGCGGATCTCGTCGGCGTACAGCTCCAGCGCGCGGGCGCGTACCGCCTTCCCGTCCTTTGGGGGCAGATGACGGGACAGCATCAGGCCGCCGACCACACAGCCGATGGCCTGGTTGCCCGCCTCCTGCGGGTTGAAGAAGGTGGCCTCGGTCAGCCAGCGCCAGTAGCCGTGCCCCAACTCGGCCGTCGCGGAGCGCGGTTCGTCGTCAACAAGACCGTCGGCCACGTCGAGCACGTTGACCAGTTGCAGCAGCGCCCAGACCGTGCTGGGCCAGTCGCCGATGGGGTGGGCGCCCGGGGCGAGGGTGTAACGGGCGTACGGCAGGCCGGAGTCGCGCACCCTCAGGTTGGGGTATCCGGGGTTGTCCTCGGTGTACACCCGTTCGCGGAGGTGGAAGGCGAGGCTGCGGCGCACCGCTTCCGGCAGCCGTGGGTCCTTGGTGCGCTGCCAGGCGAGCGCGAGGAGCGAGGTGATGCCGAGTGAGGTGTCGCCGATGTCGTCGACGCAGTCGGGGTGTTCGAGGTTGCCCTCGGGCGTGACGCGCGCGAGGGCCTGCTCGACGACGTCGGCGAGGACCGCGTCGTAGGCCTCGGGGCTGTCGGGCAGGTCGTGCAGGGGGCCGCGCTGGTGTGTGAGGTGCACGGGAGGGGACGTGAGGTGCACGGGGATCAGCCCTTCATGCCTGAGATGGCCTGGCGTCATTCGTCGGGGTCACACGACTGGTGCGGGGCGGCGGGCGCGCAGTGCGACGGTCAGGGTGTGCGGGCCGTGTCCACCGATGTAGACGCGGTTCCCGGTCGTGGCGTCGGTGCCGCCCACCACGGTGTAGTCCTGACCAGGGTCGTACCGCAGTGCGTCGCTCCGGTCCGGTCCGGCAAGCGGTTCGCCTGCCTCGACCGCGGCCTCGATCCGGATCTCGTCGTCACCGACCCGGTAGGTCATCGGCCCGGTCGTCAGGCACCAGCGTCCGTCGCCGATCGGTACGGCGCCCTCCGGCACGCCGCCCGGCCGGAAGGTCAGTTCGAGGGCCCAGGGCACCCGTGGTCCGCTGATGTCGATCCGCAGGTCGGCCCCGTCCTCCCTCAGGTCCACCTCGACGCGGGTCGTGTGGGAGACCTCGTCCCGAGGCCGGTCCGGGAAGGCCATCGCGGCCGAGAAGCGTCCCTCGTCCGCCATCCGGTAGGCGCCGTCGTCCCGTCGCCGGTCCGGCGGGAGCGGCTGGTAGTAGGCGGCCGTGAGGGTTTCGGTGAGCCGGTACCGGTTGGCGTCGAGCTGTTGCATGTCGGCGGCGCGGAACGGGCCCAGGTCGAAGAACCCCCGCGAGAGGCGGACGGCGTCGAGGACGGCGTCGCCGGCGAACAGGCGCAGGAAGGTGGGGTTGCAGGCGAGGCCCGAGCGGATGCGCCGGTGTTCGGGCACGTCGGAGCCGCCGTACACCACCGTGTGCGCGGTGGCCGAGGCGCGTGCGGCGAGGCGTGCGGTGGTGAGGTACCGGTCGCGCGGAAGGGGCTCCGCAGTCGGGGCCGGAAGGGCGCGGCACAGGTCCGGGGTGAGGAGGGTCTCAGCGAGCAGGTCGGGGTCGTCGATGCCGCCGACGGCCGCCAGCCGCGCCACCCGGGCGAAGTCGCCCCGGCCGGTGCGGATCGCGAGCAGCCGGTAGTGCGGCAGGTAGGGCGCCAGCGGGAACGGGTGGTTCTGGTCCTGCCGTCGCGAGTGGACGGTCTCCACCGTGCCGTCCGGCCTGATCAGGTCCAGCGTCGTGGCCAGATTGCGTTCGACGGCGTACAGCAGGTCGGCGCGGCCGAGCACTTCGGCCAGCACCAGCAGCGACGGGTTGGACACATGAGCCGCGTAGTTGGCGCTCCGTTCCGAGTACAGGCCGTCCGCGTCGATGTCGACGCCCTCGCAGAGCCACTCCTCGACGCGGTCGAGCAACCGGTCGTCCGGGAACGACCGGTGCAGCCGGGCCAGCGCCGCGCACAGCTCCCAGCGGTGGTTCGGGGTGTGCACCCCACCCGTCAGGAGACTGCCACAGGCGGCGCCGGCGATCTCGGCGAGCGCGGCCGTGACCTCGCGCAGTTCGGGCCCCGCGCCGGTGGCGAGGACGTGCGCGTCGCACACGTCGTTGACGGTGAACGCGGAGTCAGGCGGTGACTGCACGTTGTCGCCGCCGGCGAAGAGGCCGGTGGGTGTCTGAACGGCCCGGAGGGCGCCCAGGTGGGTCAGCGCGGCGGCGACGGATCGCCCGCTGCCGTGCAGTGCCGAGTCCGGGGAACGGTATGCCGCGACCAGGGTCTTCACCCGCCGCGCCAGACCGCGGTGCGGCACACCGGCGGGCTCCTCGTCGGGGCTGGCCGCCAGCGGGGCGGCCGTCCGGTCGGCGGCACGGGCCGCCGACCGGACGAACTCGTGGTCGAGCGGGGTGGGCAAGGTCAGTCCTTCAGGCCGGCGTTGATGTCGGCGTTCATGACGTACTTCTGGAACACCAGGAAGACGACGATCAGCGGGACCATGGAGATGACCGATCCGCCGAGCAGCACCGACCAGTTGATGTTCTGCGCGCCGACGAGGCTCTGGATGCCGATCTGCACCGTGAACTTCTCGGGGTCGTTCAGCATCAGCAGCGGCCAGATGTAGTCGTTCCACCTCCACTGGAACGACAGGATGGCGAGCGTCAGCATGATGGGCCGGGAGAGCGGCACCATGATCCGCATGAAGATCGCCAGCTCTTTCGCGCCGTCGATGCGGGCGGCCTCGATGAGTTCGTCGGGGACCGTCAGGAAGAACTGGCGGAACATGAAGCAGCCGGTCGCGGTGAGCAGGGCCGGGAGGATGATGCCGGAGAGCGAGTTGTAGAGGCCGAGGTCGCGGACCACCAGGAACAGCGGGGCGAGCATGACCTCGGCCGGCAGCATCGTGGTGGCCAGGATGCAGAGGAAGAAGGCCTTGAGCCACTTGTTGTCGTACTTGGCCAGCGCGTACCCGGTGCAGCAGCTGACTCCCACCGTGAGGATCGTCGCGATCAAGCACACGATGATCGTGTTGATGAAGTACCCGGAGAAGTTGGCGCTGGCCCACGCTTCCTTGTAACCCGACACGGTGGGGTCGTCCGGGAACAGCGTCAGCGGAAGGGAGAACAGGTCTCCGGCCGGCTTGAAGGAGCTGAGGACGAACCACAGCACCGGCACCCCGTAGAGGGCCGCCAGGACCCACAGCAGTGTCGTCGGGGCAATCGCGCGCCGAAGCCCACCGGTGGCCGCGCCGCCGGACCGCTTCCTGAGGACGGCCCGGCCGGGCCCGGAGTCGACCTTGCGTGGCATGTCTGTGGTTGTCATCGGTTCTCCACCCGCCGGTTGACCATCATCTGGATGACCGCGACGACCATCAGGATGAGCATGAGCACGAACGACGCGGCGCTCGCGTAGCCGATCTGCCCCGTCTTGAACCCGGTCTGGTAGATGTACTGGACCAGCAGGTTGTTCGACGTTCCGGGTCCACCGTTGTTGAGGGAGGCGAACACCGCGTATTCCTTCATCGCGTGGATCGTGTTGAGCAGGATGACGATGAAGGACGTGGGGGCGATGCTCGGCAGGGTGATACTGAAGAACTGGCGCCACGGACCGGCGCCGTCGAGCGCCGCCGCCTCGTAGTACGACGTCGGTACGTTCTTGATCGCCGCGATGAACAGCAGCATGGAGAAGCCCGTCCAGGCCCAGGCTGCCGCCACCACGACCACCATCAGTGACAGGTCCGCGTTCGACTGCCATGGAACGGCGCTTCCGCCGACCTTCTCGATGAGGTAGTTGACCAGTCCGAAGTTCTCACCGAACAACCATCGCCACAGGACACCCACGATGATGGGCGACAGCAGCCACGGGATGAAGAAGAAGATGCGGGCGACCGACGCGCCCTTGGCGTGCTTGCTCACCAGCACGTTGGCGATGAGCAGCGACAACACGAAGTTCAGCGGAACAAAGAGCACGGTGTACAGCAGCGTGCGGGTCGTCGCGGCATAGAAGGTCGAGTCCCCGAGCAGCTTCTGGTAGTTGTCCAGTCCGACGAACTGGAACGCCCCTACGCCCGTGTAGTTCGTGAAGGAGTAGACGAGCCCGATCACCGCCGGCCAGACGAAGAACAGCGCGAAGAGCACGACATTGCCCGCGATGAGGACGAGCGGCGCGAGGGTGTACTTGCTTCGTCTCCTGGGCGGGCTCACGGACGTGTCCGAGGCTCGTTTTGTCATCTTCCTGACTCCGTGCTGGTGGAATGGGTTCCTGTGGGCTCAGGCCATGAGCCCGGCGTCATGTGGGGCCTGAGTCCCGGGCGGCGGGGTCGGGACACCGCCGCCCGGGACTGCCGGGCTGCGCTCAGCCGCCGACCTGCTGGTTGTAGCCGTCCACGATGTTCTGCAGGGCCTTGTCGGCCGACTGCTCGCCGTTGATCGCCTTGCCGAGCTCCGCCTTGGTCGGGTCGTCGGCGAGGCTCTTGCCCTTCAGCACCCAGTTCGTCTGCGCGCTGTTGAAGTAGCCGGAGATCGGGTCGTAGAGCGGGATGGACTCGTTGTAGAGCTTGAACGCCGCCTGCGCCGCCTCGGACTTGAAGGGGTACTTCGGGTTCAGACCGCTCTCGACCGGCAGGAAGCCGGAGGCCTCGCACAGCGCCTGGTAGTGGTCGGGCTCGTACAGCCAGGACAGGAACTTCTTCGCGGCGGCGGCCGCGTCGGCGTTGTTGTTGAAGCCGACCGTCATGCCGCCGCTGTTGACGTCACTGGCCTGCACCGGCTGGGCGGGGGTCGGGACGCTCGCCCACTCGAACTTCGTGATGCTCTCCGCGTAGGCGGCGACCTGCCACACGCCGGACCAGTAGGCGACGACGTCACCGCTCTGGAACATGGCCGACGGGTCGGCGCCGCTGGTCCACACCGACTTCGGCATGGTCTTGTCGTCGTTCCATCCGACGAAGGTGTTCACGGCCTTCTTGGTCGCCGCGTCCACCGAGAACTTGCCGGAGTCGTCGGCGTGGACGTACTTTCCGCCCATCTCGTACACCATGGCGCGCAGCCGGGACGGCGACTGGTCGAACGTCAGGGAGTACTTGGCCTTGGTCTTCTCCCGGACCTCGTCCGCCGCCTTGATGAAGTCGGTCCAGGTCCAGGTCTTGTCGGGCGAGGTCGGGTAGTCGACGCCGGCCTTCTCGAAGAGCGACTTGTTGATGAACATGCCGGACGCGGTGACGTCCGAGGGGATGGACAGCACCTTCCCGGACGAGTCCTTGGCGACGAAGTTGGCGTTGATCTTGTTGGTCTTGTTGTTGGCTATGTCGCTGAGGTCGATCAGCTTGTTCGACCAGATCGGGTCCAGCGCCGGCACGGCCGCCACGTCGGGCAGCGAGTTCGCCTGCGCGGAGTTGCGCAGCTTCGTCGCGTAGCCGTCGTAGGGGATGTTGACGAGCTTGACCTTGACGCCGGTCTCCTTCTCGTACTGCGCCACCATCTTCTTCCAGCCCGCGTCCTGCCCCGGCACCGTGGAGATCCAGAACGTCAGCGACTTGGAGGTCCCGCCCGAGTCGGATCCCCCTCCGCAGGCGGAGAGCAGCAGGGCACCTGCCGTGGCAACGGCAGCGAGGGGAGCCAGGCGGCGCATACCGCCGCGGCCGAGTCGGCGGGAACGCCGCACACCCACAGTGGTCATCTTCGATCCCTTTTCGTCGTAGGAGACGGCCCGGCGCCGACCGAGGCGGCACGGGGGTGCATTGTGCAGGAAAAGTCACTTTCCGGGGCGCGGCCTCGCCCGGCCGCGTCGTCCACGCGGGGTGGCATCCCCGGCCGTCCTGGCCGTCACCGCACGGGCACGCCCTCGTGCGGTTGCCGTACGTCGAGTACGGGCGGGAGGCTCGCCCCAAGCCGGCGTCCCGGCCGACTTAGAAAGCGCTTGTCCGGACATTGGCAGACCGAGTCCGAGGCCGTCAATCCTTCGCTCGCGCGGCTTCGGTCACGGTTTGGACTCCCCGGGCGACCGCGAGGCGGGCGGCACCCACGACGGTGCCGAGCTCGCCGAGGGTGCCGGTGATCACTTCGGTGGGCCAGCTCAGACGGTCCAGTTCGGCCCGGACCCCGGCCAGGACCTGCGGGTCCGCGCCGGTGCTGCCGCCCAGCACGATCAGTCCCGGGTCCAGTACGGCGGTCACCGCGGCGGCCAGACGGCCCACGTCCGTGCCGTGGCGACCGACCACCGCGAGGGCCGCGGTCCGGCCCTCGTCGGCGAGGGCGAAGAGCCGTTCGGTGGTGTCGGGGCAGGGCCCGTCGGCCTCCGGCCAGGCCTCTGCGGCCCGTCTCAGCAGGGAGCGGGCGCCGATGTACTCCTCCAGGGCCTCGTGACGGGGCTCCCGGCCGTCGTCCCAGGGGTAGGGCAGCCGGGCCAGCTCACCGGCGGCCCCGTTGGCCCCGCGCAGCACCTGGCCGCCGACCACGATGCCCAGGCCGATGCCCACGCCGATCCGCAGGTAGCCGAAGGTGTTGCGGCCCCGGGCGGCCCCCTCGTGCAGCTCCGCGAGCGCGGCGCAGTTGACGTTGTTCTCGAGGTGCACGGGAACGCCCGGCGGCAGCGCGACGGCCATGGCGTCGAAGACCGGGCCCGCCTTGGCGGTGGCGGGGCGCTCACCGGTGCCGTCCTCGTGCGCGGTGACGTCACCGACGGCGACGACGACGCTGCGCAGCGGAGCGCCGGCGGGCAGCGCGGCGAGAGCCTCGCGCACCACGTCCGCGGCCTCCTGCCGGGGCCCGGTGGCCTGGGCGAGCAGGGTGCCGTCCAGGGCGCAGCCGCGCACCCGGGTGAGGGCGGGGCCGAGGTCGACGGCGAGGGCACTCCCGGCGGCCGGTCCGAGTCCGTAGACGGCGGCGGAGCGGCCCGTGCCGCCGGAGGCGGTGCCCCAGTGGGCGGCGAGCCGGGCGCCCTCCAGCTCGGCGACGGCGGAGGACACCGTCGGTTTGGACAGACCCGCCAGGCTCGCCAGCTGGGGCCGGGTCGCCGTGCCCGCCCCGGCCAGTACGGCGAACACCGCGCTCGCGCTCTCGGTCAGGCGTGGGGCGTTCGCCACGTCGTGTTCCACAGTTCTCCCACTCGGGTCGAGGGCCGCGCTCCCGGGTTCTTTCGTCTCCGCGGGTGCGGCGATGGGATGCCCTGGCGTCGCCCCCGACCGCCCGCCGGCGGCCTGTCCGGGACGCCGCGGCGGTCGGGTACGCGATGCTCTTGACACGCACTGTACTTCGTTAGTTAACTTCCTAACGAACGTCACGGTACTCGCCTGCCGTGCTCCGTCAGAGGCCCGTCCCGGGGCTTCCCTAGCACTTCGAACGTCCCTCCTGCAGGCACGGTTCGCCCACCGTCGCAGCCCCGCGCAACGACGAAAGAGGATCCGTGCAGGACGCTTCCCCCGCCGGCCCTGTGGTGGTCGGTATCGACGTGGGCGGCACCAAGACGCAGCTGCGCGCCTTCGCGGGCGAGCTGCGCGTCGCCGATCACGTCCGGCCGAGCAGTGGCTGGCGACCGCACGACCCCGTGGCCGCCGCAGGCTGGCTGGCCACCCTGGTCGCCGAGGCACTGCCGGCGGGCACGCGCCCGTCCGCCGTCGCCGTGGGCGGACACGCCTGCGAGACGCCCCGCCAGTGCGCCCAGATACGCACCGCCCTGCAGCTCCACTTCGACGCGCCCGCGCTGGTCATGGGCGACGCCGAACTCCTCGTACCCGCCGCCGGTCTTCACCGGGGTGTCGGCCTGGTCGCCGGCACCGGTTCGGTCGCGGTCGGCCGGCTCGACGACGGCACCGCCGTCCAGGTCGGCGGCTGGGGCGCGGTCCTCGGCGACGAGGGCGGCTCGGCCGGACTCGTCCGGGAGGCCGCACGGGCGGTGTGGGCGGCACACGACCGCGGCGAGCAACCCGACGAACTGGCCAAGGGCCTCGTCACCGCCTTCGGTGTCTCCGAGGTGCCGGCGCTCGGAGCGGCGCTGGAGAGCGCCGGCGACGTCTCCGCCGAATGGGGCCGGCACGCACCCGTGGTGTTCGCCGCCGCCGAGGCGGGCTCCTCTCTCGCCCGCTCCGTCGTCACCGAGGGCGGCCGCGCCCTGGCGGCCCTCGTCGCGCGGCTCGCCGCCCGCGGGGTCGCCGTCGACGACGTCGTGGTCGCGGGCAGCACCGTCCTCGCCCAACCCACCCTTTACGACGCCTTCGTGTCGTCGCTGGCCGAGCGTGTGCCGACGGCCCGGCCGAGTCCCCTCGAGGTGGCGCCGGTCGAGGGTGCGGTGGCGATGGCCCGTTCACTCGTATGACATGTGGCGGACGCCGGGTCACCCCCGGTCCGACACGACTCGCCCGTAGTTCTTCGCTCGTACGGCTCCGGAAAGCGCGTTCGGCCCCCGCGTCACGCGCCACACCGTCGGCCGCAGTCGTTCGCACCACCTCCTTCCTTTGGCCGCAGGGCCGATGAACTCCAGAGAGGCAGACGCATGCCGTCATCAGCCGGGCACCGTTCCCCGTCGTCGGTCCGTGAACTCGCCGTGAACCGAAGGGGATTCCTCAAGACGTCCCTGGGCGCCTCGGCCGGTGTGCTGGCCGCGCCCACCCTCGCCACCTGGCTGGCCGCCACGGACGCCAAGGCGGCCACCGCCTTCGCCGCGTTCGTCGACGACTACAAGACGAACGTCGTGGCGAACCTGACGCCCGAGACCAACGCCGTGGTCCGGATCCTCGGCGGCTTCGCCAAGGTGTGGAAGACCGGCGGCGCCTGGAACACCGGCACCCCGCTGATGCCCGAGGTGCTGCGCGCCAACATGCGCTACTGCGCCCGGATCACGTCCGCGCGCACCGAGGCACAGGCCCGGGAGGCGTTCGTCTACGACCGGCAGCACCAGAGCTACGCGATGATCGCGGCCCTGGGCCCGCTGGCCGACCTGTACCGGACCGGCGCCAAGGCGGTCACCTCGATCACCGAGGCCCCCGAGACCACGCCCGCCACCACCATCAGCGACGCCGTCCCGGCCGGCGCCCCCGCGGGCTCCGCGATCGGCGCGGGCTCCTACGACTCCGCGCTCGGCCAGGTCGCCAGGCTGGTCGACACCGTGCGCGGCCCGTTCGCCTCGGGCAACCCCGGCAAGTACGCCTTCCAGTACCCGCGTCCGTGGCGCATGAACGAGGACAGCGAGGTCGTCGACACGGGAGCCAAGGACGCCCTCGGCTACCCCGTGTACGACTCGGAGGTCGTCGTCGTGACGCAGCTGCTGCGCCAGCGCAGCACCTCCCCGACCGACGACGGCGGTTTCCCCAGCGGCCACACCAACGCCTTCCACCTGGCGGCCCTCGGCTTCGCGTACGCGGTGCCGGAGCGCTTCCAGGAGCTGGTGACCCGGGCCTTCGAACTGAGCCACACCCGGATCATGTCGGGCATGCACTCCACCGTCGACGTCCTCGGCGGCCGGATCATGGCCACCGCCCTGGCCGCCGCCGCGCTGGCCGACCCGGCGAACGCGGACCTCAAGGCCGCGGCACGCGCCCAGGCGCTGGCGTACTTCCAGGAGAAGACCGGTACGACGGCGGACACGCTGTACGCGTACGCCCACGCGGACGGCTCCGACGCCTACGCCGACCGGGACGCCAACGAGTGTGCGGTCAGGCCCCGGTTGACGTACGTACTGACCCGGCGGGGCCGCGACGAGCCGCTGACCGTGCCGAAGGGCGCCGAGGTGCTGCTGGAGACGCGGCTGCCGTACCTGGACGCGGCGCAGCGGCGCGAGGTGCTGCGGACGACCGCGCTGCCCTCGGGATACGTCCTGCTGGACGGCTTCGAGCAGTGGGGCCGGCTGAACCTGTTCGCCGCGGCGGACGGTTACGGCGCCTTCGACTCCGACGTGAGCGTGACGCTCGACGCGGCGGCCGGCGGCTTCAAGGCGGCCGACAGCTGGCGCAACGACATCGACGGCGACGGCGGTCTGACCAAGCGCGGCACCGGCACCCTGACGCTGACGGGCCACAACCGGTACACGGGCGGCACCGAGCTGGCGGACGGTGTGCTGGTCGCCGGATCCGCCCACGCGCTGGGCCACGGTGACGTGCGGGTGTCCGGCGGCACGCTGCGGCTGGGCAAGTCGCTTCAGGTCCACGGCACGTACGCGCAGGAGTCCGGCACCCTGGAGGTCACCCTGCGGTCGGGCCAGGAGCCCGTCCTGGAGGTGACGCGCCGCGCGGTGCTCGGCCGGGGCAGCACGCTGTCGCTGCGCCTCGACGCCCAGCGGCCGCCTGCCGCGGGCCGCACGGTCCGCGTCCTCGGCGCTCCCGTGCTGCGGGGCCAGTTCGACCGGATCGAGCTGAACTCCGACACGCTGCGGGCCGTACCCGTCTACACGGCGGATGGTCTGTCGGTACGACTCCTCAAGCGGTAACGCCTCCCGTGGCGGGAGCTGATGCAGAGTAGGGCGCATGAGACGCCCCTCGCTCGCTCCCGCCACCGCCCGCCCGGTGTTACCGCGGGGCGGATGATGACGGGAGAACGGCGCTCGGCCCTCGAACCGGCCCCATGCCCCCGGGTCGCGGACGCCCCGGCGCCGCGGCGCCGGTGGTCCGGCCGGCGGTGGCCGGTGCCGCTCCTGGTGTTCCTGCTGCTCGCCCAGATGGCCGCCGCGATGGTGACCACCGCCCTCCAGCAGACCCCGACCATCGACGAACCGGTGTACGTGGCGACGGCCGCCGACTACCTGCACGCACACCGGGTGCGTCACAACCCCGAGCATCCGCCGCTCGGGAAGCTCGTGGTCGCCGTCGGTGTGGCCCTCGCCGACCCGCACGTCGACCGGTCCTTCACCGGCGACCAGGGCATGCTCGGCCGGCACCTGCTGTACGAGTCGGGCAACGACCCGTGGCAGGTCATGCTGTGGGCCCGCCTCCCGGTGATCGTGCTGACCCTGCTGTTCGGGTTCGTCGTCTTCGCCTTCGCCCGCGAACTGGCGGGAGCGGTGGGCGGGTTGGTTGCCCTCGCGTCGTACACCCTCTCCCCCGACGTCGTCGCCCACGGCTCGCTGGCCACGCTCGACGTACCGACGGCCGGGTTCCTGCTCACGTCCGTGTGGCTGCTGTGGCGGGCGCGCCGGCGCCCACGGCTGTACCTCCCGCTCGGCGGGGCCGCGCTCGGGGCGGCCCTCGCCACGAAGATGAGCGCGCTGCCGGCGGTTCTGGTCCTGCCGGTGCTGGCCGGGGTGTCCGTGTGGTGCGCGGGCGCGGGCGCGGGAACGGCCGACCGGCGCGGGAGGCTGCTGCGGGCGATCGGGGGCGCCGCCGTGGTGGCGCTGATCGCGCTCGCCGTCGTATGGGTCTCGTACCTGGCCGTGGATCCCCGGCTGCGGTGGACGCCCCGGCAGCACGTGCCCGTCGTGCACGGGCTGCGGGGGCTGCTCGTCCACCTGTCACCGTTCCCCGAGTCGTACCGGGACGGGATGCGCATCCAGTTCGGCCTGGAGAACCGCCCGTGGGAGGGCTTCCTGTTCGGCCGGGTCTACACCGGGTCCCTCTGGTACTACCTCCCGGTCGCGCTGCTGGTGAAGACGCCGCTCGGCCTGCTCGCGCTGTGGGCGGCCGGTGCCGTCGCGGTGGTGGCGGTACGGCGGTCGCGCCCCGTGGCGCCGTACCTGCTCGCGCCCCCTGCGGTGCTCCTCGCGGCGGCCATGCAGGGGTCGCGGGACTTCGGCACCCGCTACGCCCTCTTCGTGCCGATGTTCCTGGCGGTGGCGGCCGGCTGTGTCCTGGTCGTGCGGTGGCGGTGGGCACCGGCGGTGACAGCGGCACTGGTGCTGTTCCTCGCGGTCAGCTCCGTGCGGACGTACCCCTACTATCTGCCGTACTCCAACGAGGCGTTCGGCGGGACAACCCGCACCCACCTGCACCTGCACGACTCCAACGTCGACTGGGGCCAGGATCTCGGCCGGCTCGCCGACCGGCTGCGCGAACGCCACCGCGGCGAGCGGGTCTGGCTCGTGTACAAGGGCAGCGGTGTGCCGTCCTGGTACGGCATCGAGGCGTCCGACCCGCTTGCGGTGCCCCGGCACGAGGTGCGCGGGCTGCTGGTCGTGTCCGACTCCGCGGTTGCCAAGGCGAAGGGACGGCTGGCCGAGTTGATCGCCGGTAGTCGCGTGATCGACCAGGTCGGTCACTCGATCACGATCTACCGCCGCTGACGCCGGCTCCTAGTGCACGGCCTGCTGGAATCCGTCGGCGCTCACGTGCTCCATCACCGTACTGGTCACGCGGTAGCGGCCGTTGGGCACCTGCGTCGACCTCGTGACGTGCACGGCGAGGGGTCCGGCCCACTCGTATCCCTTGTCCTCGGCGTGCCGCATGAGGCTGTCGGTGAGCGCCTGGCCGACGCTGCTGCCGCGCCGGGTGAGTTCGTCGTGCACGGAGTCGGCGAGCTCGACGTCGTAGGCGTTGGGGACCACGATCCGCGTCTCGCTGCACACGACCGCGTTGCTGTCGCACTCACGTCGCAGCGCGTCGACGAGCTCGACGGGTTCCTTGTCGAAGACCCGCGCCCACAGCGCCTCCCACCGGTTCTCCAGGGCCTGTTCCACCACGCTGAGCGCGCTCATGTCACCGCTCCTCGAAGTCGTCGGGACGCACCTCGGCCTCTTCCAGGGCCTCCCGCAGGGTGCGGCCGGTGCCGCCCGTCGGGCGCGAGGCCTCCCCCTCCCGGTGTTCGAGAGTGTCGTCGGTGGTGTGCGTCTTGGGGCGGTTCTCCTCGGGGACGGTCACGCGGGGCTCCTCAACTGTCGTCCATGGCTTCGCGTCGTCGCCGACCGGCGTCGGGCGTCGTCGTCGAAAGCACTGTCGCGGGGGCGGGTTCCCGTCCGGGGCGCGCGTATCCGTCCTTCCGGCAGGTCGATCGGTTCGCCCCCCGGACCGTGGTCGCGGGCTTTCGCACAGCCAGGGGCCACCACGTTGTGTGAGCTATGTTGAGGCACTGTGGAAGACAAAGGAGGCGGACCCGTGCCATCGCCGCAGCAGGCACGCGCCCAGGCGTCCGCGATCACCTCGGGGAAGACCGCACCGGAGGCGGAGGCCTCCCCCATTTCCCAGCTCAGGGGCCTGTTTGACCGGCCCCGGCTGTCTCCCGGGCAGCGCCGGATCGCCCAGTACCTGATCGAGCACATCACCGAGGCGGCCTTCCTCTCGATCACCGATCTCGCCGAACGCGTCGGCGTGAGCCAGCCGTCGGTGACGCGGTTCGCGGCGGCGGTGGGCTTCAGCGGTTACCCCGCGCTACGGGAGCGGCTCCAGTCGATCGCCCTCGGCACGCTCGCCGGCGGCCCGCCCGCGGCGGAGGAGAACGGGAGCAACGAACTCCAGGCGGCGGTCGACGCCGAGATCGACAACCTGGAGAACCTGCGGCGCGACTTCGCCGACCCCGACCAGGTGATCGACATCGGCCGCCGGCTGTCCCGGTCGACCCCGCTGACCGTGCTCGGTCTGCGCATCTCGGCGTCCCTGGCCGAGTACTTCGCGTACGCGGCCCGCCGGGTCCACCCCGACGTGCGGCTGGTGAACCGCAGCGGCAGCGTCGCCTACGACTCGCTGCTCCAGTCACGCGAGGCGGGTGGCACCTGGGTGCTGGCGTTCTCGATGCCCCGGCACGCCCAGGAGACCCTGACCGCCGTACGGGTCGCGCGCGGCGCCGGGCTCAAGGTCGCGCTCATCACCGACCTGGCGCTCGGGCCGGTGGCCGACGAGGCGGACGTCGTCTTCGCCACCGGAACCGGGTCCCGACTGGTCTTCGACTCCTACGCCGCTCCCGGCGTCATGGCCTCCGCGCTGCTGCAGGCCATGACCGACGCCGACCCGGAGCGCACGCAGGCGCGGCTCGAGGATTACGAGCAGATTTCCGACCAGCACCAGTTCTTCCTGCGCGACTGACCTCACCACCACTCACCACCTACATTTCAGGACACAAGGGGAACTTCCGGCACATTTCCCGCATGAATGTTTTCATGCTTCTTGCAAAGCGGTCGGCATATATAAATACTGCTCACGGATCACGCCCCGGCCATACCGGGTCGCCTGTTCCGCACCCGCATCCGCCCGCACAGAGACGACGGTCCGCTCATGCGCACGCTGCACCACACGCCGCGCGGGCACCGTCTGCCGCCGCGGGCTCCTGCTCGGACACCCGGGGCCGCCGTCTCCTACCCGCGTCGGCGCCCGGGGTGTTCGGTCGGGCGTCGCTTGCGCGAGCGCCCGTGGCGGCCTCGGTCATCCCCTAGACCGAGGCCGCCCCAATCCGTCGGACCACCCCGCACGACGCCGCACACCCGGAAGCGATGACCATGCCTCTGACGACCACGCGCACCACCACGCGGATCAGCCCGGACTGGCCGTGCCAGGTCAAGACGCCCGGCAGCTACGACTGGGAGCGCTCGGCGGCCAAGTGGCTGCGCGAACTGGTGCCGGCCCGCTACGCCAGCTACCCGGCCCTGATCCGGCACCCCGTGCTGCTCGCCCGGCATGCGCAGATCCAGGTCCAGCACGAGGTCCGGGTGGCTCGTACCGCCCTGCAGACCGCCCGGGCCGACCTGCCGGGACTCGGGCTGCCTGAGTCGGTCATCGAGCACACGATCAAGCTGTACGCGGCGGAGGTCATGCAGCTGCAGCACATCGCCCGCAGCGTGCGCGCGGTCACCCAGGCGCTGGTCGAACACGGCCACGGGCGCTGAACCCCCCTCTCGGGCTCCCCTCTGTGACCAGGCCCGGGCATGACCCGCGTCTCGGGCTCCCCCTCCGCGACCAGGCCCGGGCATGACCCGCGTCTCCCGTGGCACCCGTGGTGAACATGAGCACTACCGAGGTACGGCAGGGCGATCCCGTCACCACGGTCCTCACCTGGCAGGTGCGGCCCGGCCGGGAGCAGGAGTTCGAGCAGTGGGCGCACGGAGTCACCCAGTGCGCCAGGCGCTTCCCCGGCAACGAGGGCGTCTCCTGGCTGCGGCCGGAGGACGGCCCCCGCTTCCACGCGGTGCTGCGCTGGTCGGATCCGCACCGGCTCGCCGCCTGGCTGGAGTCCGAGGAGCGGGCGGCCTGGCACGAACGGATCAGGGGCCTGGCCACGGAGATCGGCAGCGAACGGCAGTCGACCACCGGCATGGAGACCTGGTTCAGTCTGCCCGGCACCACCGTGCAGGCGCCGCCGCGGTGGAAGATGGTGCTGACCACCTTCCTGGGCGCCTTTCCGTTCGTGCTGCTGATCCAGTGGCTGGTGGCGCCGCAGACCGCGGCCTGGCCCCTGCCGCTGCGCGCCGCGGTGTTCCCGGTCGTGCTGCTGCCGGTGCTGACGTACCTGGTCATGCCTCTGCTGAGCCGCCTGCTCCGGTTGTGGCTCTACCCGCCGCCGGACCGCTGACGGCGGCGTACCGACGCGGCCTCGGGCGGGTCGGCGGGCCCCGCGGCGCCCGACTTCACCGGTGTGTGCGTTCCGCGTCCACAAGCCCGCGATCGAACCGCGCCGGATGTGCAATGCTCAACACGTGACGAGCGAGCCCGCCAGCCCCACCGAACCCGGCGCCGCGCCCGACATGGTGGCGCTGACCAGCGTTGTTGCCCGGCAGCGTGCCGAAATGGACCGGCTGCGGGATCAGGCGGCCACATCGGCTGTCCTGGAGCGCGCCAAGGGTGCGCTGATGGCGCTGAGCGGGTGCACGCCGGAAGCCGCGGGCGAGGAACTCCAGCAGCGCGCCAAGGCAGGCAATCGCACGCTGATCGAGGAGTGCTGGATCACCCTCGGGGGGCTCGTCCGCCCACCCGGCACCGATCCGCGGTCCGAGTCCGCGGACGCCGACTCCACCGGCTCCCCGGCCGGCGGTTCCCCCGCCGCCGCTGCCCAGGGAGCCGAGAACGCCGTCGCCGAGAACGCCGTCGCCGTCAACGACGACGCCGACACGGACGACGCATTCGTCGCGCTCGGCCGGCTCGGCGACGCCCTGCTCCACGTCGGTACCCGCCAGGAGCTGGCGCGGTGCCTGCTGGAACACCTTTCGCCCGAGGTCGGCGCCGACGCGGTCATGCTCTTCCGGCGCCTGCCCGCCGGCGGGCTGGAACTCGTCGGGCACGCCGGTATCGACGACACCCTCGCCGCCCAGTGGCGGCAGGTGCCCCCGCTGTCCGGGATCGCCGCCCACGACGCGCTCCGCGCGCGGGAGCCGCGCTGGCTGGAGGACCTGGAGACGGACCGGGAGCGGTACCTGCTCATCGGGGAACCCCCCGAGCGCTGGCGCTCCCGCGCCTGGCTGCCGGTGCCGGCCGGGGACTCGGACGACGTCTGCGTCGGCGTCCTGCGGGAGGCCGGCGGGCCGTTCACGCCGTCCGTCCGACGGCTGCTGCGGGGCGCCGCCCGGCTGTGCGCGGGCCGGCTGGCGGCCTTCGGCGCCCGGCCGGAGCTCGCCACGGACAGTGCCACCCAAGCGGTGTTCGACGCGCTGCCGGGTGCCACGATACTGATCTCGCCGCTGACCACCCCCTCGGGGGAGATCGAGGACTACCGCATCGACGCGGCCACGGCCGAGACGGTCGACCTCCTCGGTCGCACGGGCCGCGGACTGGTCGGCCACCGGGTCCTGGAGTGCTTTCCCGGCATGGCGGGCGAGGAGCTGTGGCAGGGATGCCTGCACACCCTGACGACCGGGGAACCGTACGAGAGCGAGCCGTTCGCCCACCAGGAGTTGTCGGGTGGCACCGGGGAGCTGTCCACGTACTCGGTACGCGCGGCGCGGCTGGACGACGGCCTGGCCGTCTCCTGGGTCCGGCAGGAGTCCTCGGACCGGCAGGAGCAGCGCCTGGCGGACATGCAGCGGCTGGGCAACCTGGGCTGGGCGACCTGGAACCTGGTCACGCACGAGGTCGACTGGGCGTCCCAGGTCTACGACATCTTCGACCGCGACCCCCTGCGCGGCCCGGTCCACCTGACGGACCTCCCGGATCTGGCGCTGCCGGAGGACCAACCGGTGCTGACGCGTTTCATCCGGGAACTCATGCACGGCGGGCGCCAGTTCTCCGTACCCTTCCGGATCGGGACAGCGGGCGGGGTGCGGCACCTGCGCGCTGTCGCCGAAGCGGTGCTGGACGTCGACGGCACGCCGTTCGAGGTGCACGGTTTCGTGCAGGACCTCACCGCGCAGCGCAGCGCCGAGCTCGCCCTCGTGGAGAGCGAGCAGGAGATCCTGACCCAGCACGGCGTGCTGCTCGCCGAGCGGACCCTGGCCGCCCGGCTCCAGCACGCGTTGCTGCCCCTGCCGACCCGTCCGCAGCGGCTGGCGGGCCTGCACGTCGAAGTCGCCTACCTGCCTGCCCAGTCGGGGATCCACGTCGGCGGCGACTGGTTCAGCGTCATCGAACTGCCCAACGGTGACGCCCTGTTCGTGGTGGGGGACGTCGCCGGGCACGGCATCGACGCCGTCGCCACGATGGCCCAGCTCCGCTTCACCGCGAAGGGCATGGTCATCACCGGATCGTCGCTCACCGGTGCGCTGGCCCGGCTCAACACGCTGCTCCTGCACTCCCGTGACTCCCACGGCACCGCGACCATGGTGCTGGCCCGCTACAGCCCCGGCGAGCGTCGGCTGATCTGGGCCCAGGCGGGCCATCCCCCGCCGCTGCTGTTGCGTGACGGCGAGGTGCGCTACCTGGAACGCCCGCGCGGAATGCTGCTCGGGGCGAGCTCCGCGCCGGTCTACCAGGAGGCGGAGTGCCACCTGGAGCCCGGCGACCGGCTGATCCTGTACACGGACGGGCTGGTCGAGCGCCCCACCGAGGGCATCGACCTCGGCCTCGACCGACTCGGCAAGGCGGTCGTCGCCCATCACACGGACGAGCCGGGCTCCCTGCGGCCGCTGCTCGCCGCACTGCTGGGGGGCGACCTGCGGGACGACGTGTGTGTGGTCGACGTCCGGGTGCCCACCGAGCCCGAATAGGCGGCGCGGCAGCGGCCCGAAGGCCGTTCACTCGTCGGCCGTTCACTCGTCACCGCGGTGTCGCCAGTACCAGAACGCGCCCACGACGAGGGCCACCAGGAACACGGCGGGCAGTACCAGGCCGGGAATACGGGAGCCGCTCATCGGTGTGGCCTTCGGTTCGGGTGGCGCGGGGTCCCTCGTACGGGGGCTGCCCATGGTGACGGCGACCGGTCCGAGGCCGCCGCCACTTTCCCGACGCCTTGCCCGGCGTTCGAACGGGGGGAGGGAGCGTCAGTCCACCGGGTGACCGGGTTCGATGGTGCGAGCGTCGCCGAGCCGCAGCAGCGGCCCCTTCCGCTGCTCCGCACGCTCACCCCAGGCCACCGGGGCGAGGACGAAACCGACGTGATCTCCTCCGTCGGTGCGGGTGAGGACCTCGCCGACGAACCAGGCCGCCGCGTCCTGCAGTACGGCCGCCCCGCCGTGCTCCTCCCGCCAGCCGACGTGCCGGAACTTGTCCGTCGTGTCACCCGTACGGCCCCCGAAAAGCTCGGCGAGCTCTCGCTGTTCGCGGGTGAGCAGATGCACGGCGAGAAACCGGGCGTCGCTCGCCACGCGACAGGTGTGGTTCACCTTCGACAGCCACACCACGAACCGCACCGGCCGGATGGAGCACTGCGAGGCGAACCCGACCAGGCAGCCCGCCCGCTCTCCGCCCGCCGTGGCGGTCACCACGCACATGTCCGGGTCCAGCCGGTCGGTGAACGCGTCGACGCCCGCCATGCTCACATCACTCCCGTGTCGGTGTGGTCACGGGGTGGGTACCCGGGATTCAGCCGATCACGGCCCGGCCGGCCGTGCGTCCGTGGTCATCCGCCTCCCGTGCGGGACTCCAGCGCGAGACGGGTGTCGTCACCGTAGACGCCGGTCTCGTCGCCGCGGATGCCGTACCAGACCTGGAAGCGGGCCACCGCCTGGGTCAGGGTGGCGTCGTAACTGCCGCTGGTGGAGCCGTGGTCGTAGACGTTCGGGATCTTCAGCAGGCGTTGCTGGAGGTCGGTCACGTCGGGGCCGGCGGCTCCTTCGCGGAGGGTTCCGGGCCCGTCGGGGTCGGTCGCGGCGGAGGGCGTGGGGGTGGGCGCGGCGGACGCGGTCGCGGACGGCGCCGAGGGCTGTACGGCCTGGGCGTCGCCTCGGCCGGGCAGCAGGAACGCGCAGCCGAAGCCGACCAGCGCCGCCGCGGCGACGGCACCGGCCACGGCGGTACGACGCAGACCGCGCACGCGTCCGGCGGGGGCGCGGCCTCCCGGTACCGGGAGGCCGCCGCGCGCGGGCGGACGGGGGTTCCTCGCAGCCGGACGACCGCCTCTGGGGGACGTGTGGCTGTGGCCGGCGCCGGACGTGCGCGTCAGCGGGCCCTGGCCGAACGAGCCCTGGGCGAACGGGTCCTGGGCGAACGGGTCCTGGCCGAACGGGTCCTGGTCGGTGACGGGAGGCAGTTCCTGTGTCTCCGCCTCGTTGTGGGGCAGCGTCACCACCTCGTAGTCCCCGGTGTGCTCCCGGGGCTGTCCGGTCTGCTCCCGGAACTCCCTGATCAGATCGGCCAGCGCGTCGGTGTTCCGGGGGCGCAGTACCCGCACCGGTTCGAGCGGCGCGTCGTCGGGCCGCTCGGGCGGCTGCCCACGGTCGGTCGGTATCGGCATACAGCTCTCCTTCCGCCCCTGCACGGGACCTCCGGCATCCCCCGGGGATGGATACGCGCGTGCCGGGCCGGGAGTTCAGCGTCCCTGAGCGGTGCCTCACGAGAGCACTCAGTTCCCTCATAAGGCTGCACTGAGTGCCATCAGCCCGGCCAGGTGCTACTTTCCCGTCCATGAGCTCCAGCAGCGCGGCGCCCCGTCGTGACGGGAAGGCGGAGGCGGCGGCCGCGACGGCGACCTCGGCACCGGCCTCGAAACCGCCCATGCGGGACGCGCTCGTCGCGGCCGCCTTCCGGCTGTTTTTGGAGCGGGGATACGAGCAGACCACCGTCGACGACATCGTGGCGCTGGCCGGCGTCGGACGGCGGTCGTTCTTCCGGTACTTCCCCTCCAAGGAGGACGTGGTCTTCCCCGACCACGAGCGGTGCCTGGCCGACATGAAGGAGTTTTTGGCCACCGGCGACGACGGGAGCGAGCCCGTGGGCCGGGTCTGCGACGCGGCCCGCATGGTGCTGCGGATGTACGCCGAGAACCCGACGTTCTCCGTGCAGCGCTACCGCCTCACCAAACAGGTGCCGGGCCTGCGCGCCTACGAGCTGTCCGTGGTGTGGCGATACGAGCGCGCCCTCGCCGAGTATCTGAGGGGCAGGTTCGCCGGTCGGCGCGACGGGACCCTTCGGGCCGACGTGATCGCGGCCGCCGTCGTCGCGGCGCACAACAACGCGCTGCGCTCGTGGCTGCGTTCGGACGGACACGGCGACGCGGGCGCGACGGTCGACCATGCGCTCGGATACGTGCGGTCGGCCTTCGGCAGCCCTCCCCAGGCTCCGGTCGGCGAGGGGCTGCCCGAGGACGTGGTGGTCGTGGTCTCCCGGCGCGACGCGCCCCTGTGGCGGGTGGTCCAGGAGCTGGAGGCCGCGCTCGGGCGCGGCTGACCCCGGCCTCGGGCCCCGATCCGGCCCCCGGCAGGGCCGCGACGTCCCCGCCCGGAATCCTCAGATCAGGGGTACGGAGTGCCTTTACGAGTGGCACTGAGTGCCATACTCTGTGGGCGTGCACGGTGGCATGGCCAACCGGGCATGCGCGTGCACGGTGACCCGCGCACGTGGGATTCCGGCCTAGCGCAGGGAGTTGACCAGCGTGTACCACCCCTCAGGAAACGTTGCTCGTCTGACCGCCGGCTCCGCGACGGGCCTGCTGGACCCCGGGAGTCCGGATCGCGGGCGCGCGGACACGGACGCCGTCCTCTTCCAGCGCTGCACGTGGTGCGGTACCGCGACGTACCACCGACTGCTGTGTCCGGTCTGCCAGGGCAGCGACCTGCGCACGGAGCGCAGCGAGGGCACGGGGACGGTCCGCCACTCGACGGTGGTGCACCGCAACACCCCCGCCGCCCGGAACGTGTCGCTGATCGAGATGGCCGAGGGCTTCGTCATCCGCGGCCGGGTCATGGGCCCGCCCATCGGCATCCACAGCGGAGACCGGGTCCGGCTGTCCACCGCGAAGGACCCGGTGCGCGGCGAGCCGGTCTTCCAGCTGGTCGACGAGCCCTACCGCGCCTGGAGTTAGCGGGCCGGCACACGGCTCCCTGCCACGGCCGGCCGCCCTTGGCCACCTCCCTGGCTTGATCACGTCGTTGGCCTCGATCATTTTCCCTTTCACAGACAACCCACAGTGGGTCCTCCTCCGTCCTTCGTGACGCGTGAGGCTCCCGAGACGGACGGGGTGCCGCGCTCGGGGGTTTGAGGAGAGGACCATTGATCCGTGCCCGGCGAATAGGTGTGACCGCCGTGGCGGTGCTGGCGGCCCTGGCGGGGTCGCCCGGACTGGCACAGGCCCAACAGCCGAGACAGACCGAACCGTTGACCGCGGCGACGGCCGGTGACGAGCTCCCGCAGGGCTGGCGGATCGGCGGCGAGGGCGCCGCGCGTGAGCTGGTCTGGCGGGCGCCCAGGGCGGTGCCCGCGGGGGACGCGCGCGTCGAGTTCCACACCGGGGACCGGCTGCTCGGGGTCCCGGAGCCGGGGAAGGACGGGCGCACGTTCCGGCTCCCCCTCGACGAGGCCCGCTCGGCGCACCTGAAGGACCTGCGGGTACTGGCCGCCGGACGCCGGCTGGACGCGCCGGCCGGCACCACCGACCAGCGCCGCGAGCGAGACTCCCTGGCCGCCGCGCAGCCGCCGGCCCCGCTGCCCGCGGGGGCCGTCGACCCCGGGAAGCCGGGCTCGTACCGCACGGTCAGCGGCGAGTACGCCCTCGACCCGATACGGCTGCCCGGCTACGCCCAGCCGATCGAGATGCGCGCCGAGGTGGTGGCCCCCCGGGGTGCCACCGGCAAACGGCCGCTCGCACTCTTCCTGCACGGCCGCCATGCCACCTGCTACAAGCCGGGCGCCGAGGACGACGTCACCATCGACTGGCCCTGCCCGGTCGGCATGAAGGAGATCCCCAGCCACAAGGGGTACCTGCGCGACCAGAAGCTGCTGGCCTCCCAGGGGTATGTGACGGTGTCGATCTCGGCGAACGGCGTCAACGGCCAGGACGCCGGGGCCGAGGACGCCGGCGCGCAGGCGCGTTCCTCGCTGGTCAGGCAGCACCTCGCGCGCTGGGCGGACTGGACCGCGCGTCCGTCCACCGCACCGGCGGCCGTACGCGAGGCGCCGAGGGCCGATCTCTCCCGGGTCCTGCTCGTCGGCCACTCGCGCGGCGGTGAGGGCGTCAACCGGGCCGCCATGGACAGTCTCTACCCGCCGCCCGCCGCCCAGGACGGCTACCGGGGCCCGGTGCGCTGGAAGGTGCGCGGGACCGTGCTCATCGGACCGACGATCTTCGGCCAGAATCCGGTCGCCGACGTGCCGTCCGTGACCATCCTGCCGGGCTGCGACGGCGACGTGTCCGACCTCCAGGGCGAGGTGTACGTCGACGGGACGCGCGGGACCGGCAAGGGCAGCGCGCTGCACAGCGCGGTGTACATGGTCGGCGCCAACCACAACTACTTCAACAGCGAGTGGACTCCCGGCAAGTCCCAGGCGCCTTCCTGGGACGACTTCTGGGAGGACGAGGAACACAAGGACCCGGTGTGCTCGGTCGGCACCGCGACCCGGCTGACCGCCGACCAGCAGCACCGGGCAGGGGCCACCTACATCGCCGCCGCCGCCCGGCTGTTCGTCGCCGGGGACGACCGGGTCCGTCCGCTGCTCGACGGTTCGGGCAGGCGCGCCCCCTCCGCCGATCCCGCCCGTGTCCTGACCCACGCGGTCGGCGCGCGCCGCGGAGCCGGATTCCTGCCGGACGGCAAGGTGACCGTGAGCGGCGCCAGGCTGTGTTCGGCGATCGACCCCGACCCTGCCGTCGCCTGCCTCGACGCCGAGACGACCGCCGGGTCCTCACCCCACTTCGCGTGGTGGGAGACGGACCGGGAGGCCGGGCGTCGCGCGGTCGCGCTGAAGTGGTCGGCTCCGGGTACGGCGGCACGCGTCCGCCCTGCCACGCCGCTCTCGCTCGCCGGTTCCAAGGACCTGGCGTTGCGGGTCTTCGTACCGCCGAACACGACCGGCACGAAGCTCGACGTGTCCGTCACCGACGCCTCCGGCCGACGGGCCACGCTCGGCCGGGTCACGGTGGACGGCCTGCCGGGCAGTGACAGGACGGCCTCGTACTGGGCGCGTGAGGTGCGCGTCCCGCTGAGCGCCGCGACCCGCGCGGGGCTCGACCTGCGGCACGTCAAGTCCCTTGATCTGACGCCGCGTTCGCAGTCGGGCCGGGCCTGGCTGATGGACGCCTGGGGCTGGGCGCCGGGCACCGCGGCGGTGAAGCCGGCGGCGCTGCCGCGCGTCGACGTCGGCCGCACGGTCGTCAAGGAGGGCGACTCGGGCACCCGCACCTACCGGGTGCCGGTCAAGATCTCCGGGCACGGCAAGGGTCAGGTCCGCGTGTACGTCCTGGACCCGGACACCGGGCGGGGCACCCACCAGCTGGTCACGGTACGGCCCGGCAGCGACGCCATCGACGTACCGGTCGAGGTGACGGGCGACACGCGCTTCGACTACGACGCCCAGCACGACATCGTCGTGAAGGCGGTACGCAACGCCGTCGTCGGCTCGCACCGGGGCGGGGTCACCGCGCAGAACGACGACCCGGAGCCGGTCGTCACCATGACGCCGGTCGCCGACCGGGTGACCGAGGGACAGACGCTGACCTGGCGGCTCTCCCTGAACGAGGCCGCCGACGTGGAGATCTACCAGCCGGTGCGGGTGCTCGCGGCCGAGGGGGCCGAGCTGTCCACCAAGGACGTGGATCCGCAGTGGCTCCTGGACTACACCGGTGAGTCCCCCGACCCGGAGCGTCCGCTGTCCGAGGCGAACGTGTGGGTGTGGGTGGCCATTCCGGCCGGGAGCACCGGCGCCGACCTGACCGTGCCGACGGTGCGGGACCAGCTGGCCGAGCCGACCGAGTCGATCCGCGTCGCGCCGACCGACACCGAGGCCGAGCCGCTGCCCGGCCGTCCGGTGCTGACCGGCACCGTGCTGGACGCGCCGTAAGCCGTAACCGGCCACGGCAGGATCCGGGGGCACGGACCGCAGGCGGTCCGTGCCCCCGGTACGTCACAGCGTCACACGGATCCCGACCGTGCCGTCCAGGCCCCTGCGCAGCCGACTGCCGAGGAGGGTGAGGCGGCCGGTGATGCCGTACTTGCGGGCGATCAGCCGTCGGTAGCGCGCGGTGGTCTGCGGGTCGGTGATCTCGGCGGTGGCCGGGACCTGCTCGCCGGTCGGGTTGCCGCGCAGGTCGCAGGGACCGACGAGGACGTCGCCGCGGGCCCGGATCCGTTTCACCTTCCAGGCGTCGGCGGCCGACCAGGCGCCGAGCGCGCCCCCGTCGCGGACCACCCAGACCGGGGTGGCGACCCCGGTGCCGTTCTTCCGGTAGCTGGTGATCAGCAGGTACTTGCCCGCCCCGAGCCGCTCCAGCGACGTGTCGTCCATACGGGGCAGTCTAGGCAGGGCCACCGACCGCCGCCGCCATCCGCCGTACCGCTTCCTCGACGATCTCCGGGGACGTCGCCAGGTTCAGGCGCACGTGTCCCGCGCCACCGGTGCCGAAGGGGAGCCCCGAGTTGAGCGCCACCCGGCCGCGACGCAGGAAGACCTCCGCCGGATCGTCGCCGAGACCGAGCGCGCGGCAGTCGAGCCAGGCCAGGTACGTGGCCTGGCCGGGGCGGTACCCGACGGTCGGCAGATGCCGCGCCAACAGGTCGGCGAGCAGGCGTCGGTTGTCGCGGAGACCGGCGAGCAGGGCGTCCAGCCAGGCGGTGCCGTCCCTCAGGGCGGCGGTGTGGGCGATGACGCCGAGGTGGCTGGGACCGTGGCCGACCTCCTCGGGCATCCGGGCCAGGTCGGCGGCGGACGCCGGGCCGGCGACGGCGAGCCCGGCCTTGAGGCCGGCGAGGTTCCAGGCCTTGGAGGCCGACATGACCGACAGCCCGTTCTCGCCGCCCGGCACGCTCAGGTACGGCACGAAGGCCACGTCCCCCACGACGAGCGGCGCGTGGATCTCGTCCGCGACGACACGCACACCGTGCCGGTCCGCGAGCGCGGCGACCTCGGTGAGTTCGTCGGCGGTGTGCACGGCCCCGGTCGGATTCTGCGGGCTGCACAGCAGATAGGCCGCCCGGCGACCGCCCGAGACGGCCCGCCGGAAGGCGTCCTCCAGGACGCCGAGGTCGAGACGGCCGTCCGGGCCGAGCGGGGCCCGCACCACCTGCCGGTCCATGTGCCCGACGAACTGGAAGAACGGCGGGTACACGGGCGGGTTCACCACGACGGCGTCACCCGCCCCGGTGACCAGTCTGATCATTTCGACCACGCCGAGCATCACGTCGGGAACGATCGAGGTGCGCTCGACGGCGAGACCGCTCCAGCCCCACCGCTTGTCGGCGAAGGCGGCCAGCGCCTCCGCGTACGCGGTGCCTGCCGGGTAGCCGGTGTCGCCCAGTTCGAGGGCGTCGGTGACCGCGCGGCGCACCGGTCCGGCGAGCGGCACGTCCATCTCCGCGACCCACAGCGGCAGGACGTCGTCGGGGTAGGTGCGCCACTTCGTGCTCGTACGGCATCGCAGGCGGTCCAGGGTGAGTTCGCGCAGGGGATTCGGTTCGCCGGACGTTTCGTGCGGGATCCTGGTCATGGGCACAAGATAGGGGGCTGTGGTGTGACCGGGAATCGTGAGAACGGGGTGGCGGACGGGCGTCCGGGGCCGGTCGGGGAGGTCGTGGAGGTCGCCTGCGACGAGTCGGGCTCGGACGGGGAGAACCTCACCGGCGGGAACACCCTGGTGTTCGCCCACGCGAGCGTGCGGCTGTCCGTGGAGTCCGCCGCCGGGCAGGTGCGGGAGATCCGCGACCGGATCCGCTCGCCCGCCGAGGAGTACAAGGCGAACCATCTGCTGCGGGAGAAGCACCGGGCCGTACTGGAGTGGCTGCTCGCCCCCGCGGGCCCGCTCCACGGGCGCGCGCACGTGCATCTCACCGAGAAGACCTTCTTCGTCGTGGACCGGGTCGTGGACCTGCTGCTCGACGACGGGTCGGCGCAGGCCGTGACGCTGTTCCGTGAAGGGCCGCGGCTCTTCGGGGCCGAGCGGTGGCAGGGGTTCCTCGCGGCCGCCAACCGGCTGCTGCGGATCAGGAACGACGGTGGGGCGCACGCTCCGACCGACACCTTCTTCCGCGAGGTGGACGCCCTGCGCCACGCGTATCCCCGTACCCCCGTGTCCGGGATCCTCGAGCGGCTCGCGCAAGCCCGCTCCCGGGCCGACTCCTACCGGGCGGACATCACCACGGGTCCCACCCTGGTGCCGGTCCTCAATCCCCTGCTGCCGGCGATCGTCGCCACGGCGGTGCACTGGAGCGCGGGCGGACGGACCGTCCGGCTGGTCCACGACCGGCAGAGCATGCTGACGCCCGAACGCGTCGTCTGGATCGAGGAGACGGCCCGCCGGCTGGGAGCGCGCCTGGACGGGTTCAGGCTGGTGGTAGCCCGTGAGGATCCGCGGGTACAGCTCGCGGACTTCCTCGCCGGTATCGGCCGCAAGATCGCCTCGGACGAGTTGCAAGGAGGCACCGATCCCGCGCTCACCGACCTGCTGCGCCCCTATGTCGGTACCGGGTCGGTGTGGGGCGACGAGCGGAGCTGGGCACGGCTCGCGCCGGCGGATGTGGAGAGATCACTCTTGCCGTGAACACCCGGGGCCTGGGCCACGTATGGGAGGTGGGCGCTCAACGACCGGAGGGCCCTGCGGTGTTGACACCGCCTGTACGGGTTCGGGAGCCATGCATGAGGCACGCACGACGACGGGTCGTCCGGCGAGTGACACGGCTGGCGGCCGTCGGCGGACTCCTCCTGGGAGGCACGATGGTGACACGCGCCGTGGCGAGTGAGCCATCCGAGGCCTCGGCCGTGCCGCGGACGTACGCGGAGCAGTCGGCGGACACCGGAACCGGCCTGGTCTCGCGGCTCGGCGACTCCCGTACGGCGGGCACCTGGATCGACGCGAAGGGCCGGCCGGTCGTCGCGGTCACCGACCAGGACGCCGCCGCCGAGGTCGAACGGGCGGGAGCGGTGGCGAAGGTGGTCTCGCACAGCATGAACGAGCTCAAGTCGGCGACGTCGACGCTGCGTTCGGCGCCCCGGGTGGCCGGCACGGCCTGGGCGATGGACTACCAGACCAACGAGATCGTGGTACGGGGCGACACCACCGTCTCGGCCGCCGACTGGTCGCGGATGACGCGGGTCGCCGACGGCATCGGCGCCTTCGTCCGGATGGAACGCACCGAGGGCGAGTTCACGCCCCGGCTCAACGGCGCGCTGCCGATCCTGTCGACCGCCGGACGCTGTTCGGCCGGTTTCAACGTGACCGACGGGCAGCGTGAGTTCATCCTCACCGCGGGGCACTGCGGGCCCACGGGTTCCGTCTGGTTCGCGGACACCGGAGGCACGGAACAGGTCGGCAAGACGGTCACCCAGAGCTTCCCGGGCAACGACTACTCCCTGGTGCAGTACGCGAACGGCAAGGCCGGTGACGGCGCCGCCGTCGTGGCCATCGGGGACGGCAAGGGAGTACAGATCACGGGCGCGGCCGATCCGGCCGTCGGACAGCGCGTGTTCCGCAGCGGCAGCACCAGCGGGCTGCGCGACGGCCAGGTGACGGCGCTCAACGCGACGGTGAACTATCCCGAGGGGACGGTCACGGGCCTGATCGAGACGAACGTGTGCGCCGAACCCGGGGACAGCGGCGGCCCGTTGTTCTCCGAGGGGATCGCGCTCGGCGTGACCTCGGGCGGCAGCGGCGACTGCCAGTCCGGCGGTACGACGTTCTTCCAGCCGTTGACCAAGGCGTTGACCGACCTCGACGTCCAGCTGCTCGTGTCCGCCCCCGCCGGTGGCGGCAGCGCGGCGCCCTCGCCGTCGGCCTCGGCCACACAGAGCTCGATCGCCCCCGGTGCGGCCAACCCCGGGGCGTCGGCTCCGGTGGCCGGGGGGACGGCGGGCGAGCCGCTGCTGACCCGGCTCACCGACCGCCGGAACCTCGGTCCGGGTTTACTGGTCATCGCGGGCAGCCTGATCGCGCTGGTGGCGAGCAGGTACATCCGGGCTGAGAAGGACCGCAAGGCGTACCGGCGGCACTACTCGGCGACATGGGGCTGACCGCCTGCGCGGGACGGCACGGTGGCGCCCTGTGGGCGTCGTGGGGAGGTCGGGCCGGACGACGAGGTCAGGTGCCGACGAGGTCGGGAGCGGCGGCGGGCCTTCGAGGAGGGATCAGGCCGCTTCTGCCGACTGCGGGGCCGCGGCGGCCCACTCCAGGACGAGCCGCTGGTACTCCTCGCGCTGCTCGCCGTTCAGCGTCCCGCCCGATCGGAGCCACAGCGCCCTGATCTCCTCGTTGACCTCGTCAGCCGAACGTTCGGTAGCGGGTTCAACACTGGTGGACATGATGTGAAGCATACGTCTTTGGACGTGAAGGCCATGTGAGTAATCACGAGCCAATCGGACATTTCGGACCGTGTTGCTGATCACGTCCATCTGCTCGCTCCCGGCGCGGAATTCACGCTTCCACGGCCCCGAGCACCAGAACCTGGATCGCCAACACGGCGGCGCCGCGGGCCCAGTCGTGAAAGTCGGACACCTTGGTCTCCAGGTCGACCGGGGCGGCCAGCGGGTGCCGGTGGCCACGGATGGTCTCCTCGACGGTCTTGCCGGCCACGTCCATCAGGCCGACGCCCTCGCCCGCCAGGAGGATCTTCTGGGGCATGGCGAAGTTGGCGATCTGGGCGACGAGGGTGCCCAGGGCGCGTGCGGCCTCGTCGATGACGCGGGCGGGCATGGCGTCCTTGGCGGCGGCGAGGGCGAGGATCTCCTCGTAACCGTGCTCACGGCCGGTGGCGGCGTGGATCTGGTAGCGGATGCTGGGGATGGTCAGCAGGGAGACGGCGCTGCCGCGCGCGCCGTCGGGGGTGAGCGGGCCGTCGGGGCGCACGATCCAGTGGCGGCCGAAGCCGCGGTCCTCCTCGGCGTACGGCACGCGCTTGCCGCCCAGGACGAGGCCGTAGCCGATGCCGGCGCCGATGGTGAGGACCACGAACCGGTCCAGGCCGCGGCCCGCGCCGAACCAGGTCTCGGCCTCGACGAGGGCGGCCACGTCGTTCTCGACGACCACCGGCAGCCCGGTGCGCCGCTCGACGAGCGCGGCCAGCGGGACCTCCCGCCAGTGTAGGAACGGCGACTCCCCCACCACGGCACGGTCCCGGACCAGACCGCCGACCCCGATGCCGACGCCCGCGATCCTGGGGTGGTCACGCAGGAGCGTGTCGGTCATCTCGGCCAGCAGGTCGGCGACTTCGGCGGGGTCGTGGGTGGTGAGCGGCCGGTCATGGCGGGCGACGATGTCGCTGCGCAGGGTGGTGACGACGCTGTAGACCATGTCCTCGGTGATCTTGAAGCCGAGGAAGGAGCGGGATTCGGCGACGACGTCGAGGGGTTGCGAGGGGCGCCCCTGGCGGACCTCCGCCGAGGCGCCCGCCTCGGGGACCTCGACGAGCAGGCCGGACTCGATCAGCGGCTTGGTGAGCCGGGTGAGGCTGCCCGCCGAGAGGTCGAGGCGCCTGGCGAGGTCGGTACGCGACAGCGGGCCGTGGACGAGCACCTCGATCGCCACCGAGCGTTCGCCGGAACTGAGGGGAAGCCAGCTGGCGGCACCTGCGGTCATGTAGGTCAGACTCCCACAAGGATTTCTTTCGTCATAAAACCAACATGACCACTATACGACCTCCACACGGCCCGGGAAAGATGTCTGCCCGCCCCTTGACGCATGGATTCTTCCGCGACAAAAGTAAGTGGGCGAGGACGAGCCACCGCAGACGAGGGAGTCTCCCGATGACCATCGCCTCCAGCAGCCCTCCGTCGCGCCTGCCGCTGAGCGGCGCGGAGGGGGCACGGACGAAATCGAGGACGGGCAGGGAGGGGGCCGGCGAGAGCCGGGGGGACGGGCGTCTGGCCGCGGTGTTCATCGCGCCGGCACTGCTGGGCTACGTGGTCTTCCTGCTCTGGCCGACCCTGCGGGGCATCTATCTGAGCTTCACGCGCTTCAACCTGCTCACGCCGGCGGAGTGGGTGGGCCTCGACAACTACGTGCGGATGGTCCACGACCCGATCTTCTGGGACTCGCTGACCATCACCGTCGTGTACGTGGCGATCAACATCGGCGTCCAGACGGTCTCGGCCCTCGCGATCGCCGTGCTGCTCCAGCGGCTGACGCAGTCGGCCGTGCTGCGCGGGGTGGTGCTCACGCCGTACCTGATGTCGAACGTGGTCGCCGGCATCGTCTGGCTCTGGATCCTCGACACCCAGCTCGGCATCGGCAACGAGATCATCGCGGCCGTCGGCGCGGACCGGATCCCGTTCCTGGCGGACGAGACCTGGGCGATCCCGACGATCGCCCTGATCAACGTGTGGCGGCACGTCGGCTACACGGCGCTGCTGCTGTTCGCGGGCCTCCAGGCCATCCCCAACGACATGTACGAGGCCGCGAAGGTGGACGGCGCGGGCGAGTGGCGGATGTTCTGGCGGATCACCATGCCGCTGCTGCGGCCGGTCCTGGCCGTCGTGCTGATCATGACGGTGATCGGCTCGTTCCAGGTGTTCGACACGGTCGCCGTGACGACCGGCGGCGGACCCGCGAACGCCACCAACGTGCTCCAGTACTACATCTACGGCGCCGCCTTCGCCCGCTTCCAGTTCGGTTACGCCTCCGCCATGTCGGTGGCACTGCTCGTCGTGCTCAGCGCGATCACCGTCCTGCAGTACCGGCTCACCCGGGCCGGCCACACCGACCTCGGCTGAGCGGAGGGAGTCGCCATGGCTGCCGTGACCACCACGACGACCGACACACACATACGGCCCCTCAGGCGCCGGCTCTCCCCCGGCCGGATCGCGGCCTGGGCGGTGATGACCGCGATCGTGCTCGTCACCCTGCTGCCGTTCTACTGGATCCTGCGCACCGCGCTGTCCTCGAACGCCGGGCTCGCCGCCAGTCCGGGCGACCCCCTGCCGGTCGATCTGACCACCGGCGGGTTCGAGCGGGCGCTCGGTCTGCAGTCCACCAAGGAGGCCATCGCCCAGGGCGGTGCGGGCGGTGGGCTGAAGTTCTGGCGCTATCTGCTCAACTCGGTGATCGTCTCGACCCTGGTCACCGTCTGCCAGATCTTCTTCTCCGCCATGGCCGCCTACGCCTTCGCCCGGCTGCGCTGGCGCGGCCGGGACAAGGTGTTCGCCCTGTTCCTGGCGGGGCTGATGGTGCCGACCATCTTCACGCTGCTGCCGAACTTCGTGCTCATCAAGGAACTCGGCCTGGTGGACACGCTGCTCGGGATCTCCCTGCCGACGATGTTCATGACGCCGTTCGCGGTGTTCTTCCTGCGCCAGTTCTTCATGAACATTCCGAAAGAGGTCGAGGAGGCCGCTCTGCTCGACGGCGCCGGGAAGGTGCGGATCTTCTTCCGGGTGCTGCTGCCCATGGCGTCCACGCCGGTCCTGACCCTGGCCGTGCTCACCTACATCACCGCCTGGAACGACTACTTCTGGCCGCTGATGGTGTCCTACAGCGACAGTTCGCGCGTGCTGACCGTGGCGCTGGCCGTCTTCCGGGCGCAGACCCCGCAGACGGGCACCGACTGGTCGGGCCTGATGGCGGCGACGCTCATCGCCGCCCTGCCGATGCTGGTGCTGTTCGGGTTCTTCGCCCGCCGCATCGTCAGCTCCATCAGCTTCACCGGAATCAAGTAGGGGGCGCAGATGCGGATACGCCTGCACACACGGATACGTACGGCCGTGACCGGGGCACTGGCACTCTCGCTGGTCAGCGGATGCGCCCAGGGCGACGGCACCGGGGCGTCGGCGAACACGGTGACGTACTGGCTGTGGGACGCCAGCCAGCAGCCCGCCTACCAGGCCTGCGCCAAGGACTTCGAGCGGCAGAACCCCGGCCTGAAGGTGAAGATCACCCAGATGGGCTGGGACGACTACTGGGCCAAGCTCACCGCGAGCTTCATCGCCGGCACCCAGCCGGACGTGTTCACCGACCACATCCAGCGCTTCGGCCAGTTCGCCGACCTCGACGTCCTGGAGCCGCTCGACGACCTCGGCGTCAAGGACGCCGACTACCAGCCGGGGCTCGCCGCCAACTGGATGGGCCAGGACGGCCACCGCTACGGCTCCCCGAAGGACTGGGACACCGTCGCCCTGTTCTACAACCAGAAGATGGCGAAGGACGCGGGCCTCACCGCCGACCAGTTGAACGGTCTCGCCTGGAACCCCGAGGACGGCGGCACCTTCGAGAAGGCCATCGCCCATCTGACCGTCGACAACAAGGGCAGGCGGGGCGACGAACCCGGCTTCGACAAGCACGACGTCAAGGTGTACGGCCTGGCCACCAACGGCGGCGGTGACGGCGACGGCCAGACGCAGTGGAGCAACTTCGCCGCCTCCGCGGGCTGGACCTACACCGACAAGAAGCGGTGGGGCACCGAGTACCGGTACGACAGCAAGACCTTCCAGTCGGTCATCAAGTGGTACTTCGGGCTGGCGAAGAAGGGCTACATGGCCCCCTTCACCGACTACAACTCCCAGTCCAACCAGGCCAACACCCAGGTCGCGGCGGGCAAGGCGGCCGCCGCCTTCGACGGAGCCTGGATGATCTCGTCGTACGAGGGCTTCAAGGGCCTGGACATCGCCACCGCCGTCACCCCCGTCGGCCCGACCGGCAAGCGCGCCACGATGATGAACGGTCTCGCCGACTCCATCACGAAGAACGCCCACAACAAGGCGGGCGCGAAGAAGTGGGTCCGGTACCTGGCGTCGAACGAGTGCCAGAAGACGGTGGGCGGTTACGGCATCGTCTTCCCGGCCACGCCCGACGGCACCAAGGCCGCGGTGGCGGCGTACCGGAGGAAGGGCATCGACGTCTCGGCGTTCACCGAGCCGGTCGACGACAAGAAGGACTTCGCGACCTTCTCCTACCCGATCACCAACTACGCGGCCGACGTGTACGCGTTGATGCACCCGGCCATGCAGGACGTCTTCGGCAACGGCAAGCCCGTGAGCAGCCTCGACCAGACCAACAGCCAGATCAATCTCATTCTCGACCAGTGAAGGGCACGCCATCCATGACGTTCTCCCTCGGTATCGTCGGCGCCGGACAGTTCTCGGGCCAGTTCGCCAAGTTGTTCCTGGCGCACCCCGGCGTCAGCGACGTCTACGTCACCGACCTCCTGCCCGAGCGGGCCGAGCAGCTCGCCGCCGCCGAAGGGCTGGCGGGCACCTTCCCGTCGTACGACGCCATGCTGGAGTCGAAGGAGGTCGACGCGGTCGCGATCTTCACCCAGCGCTGGACCCACGGCCCCCTGGTAGTCCAGGGCCTGAACGCCGGCAAGCACGTGTACTCCGCGGTCCCCATGGCCATCACCGCCGAGGAGATCGCGGCGATCATCGACGCCGTCAAGGCGACCGGGCTGACGTACATGATGGGTGAGACCAGCCAGTACAACCCGGCGACCGTGCACGCCCGCAACCAGATCGCGCAGGGTGCGTTCGGCCGGCTCTTCTACGCCGAGGGCGACTACGTCCACGACATGGACCTCGGGTTCTACGAGGCGTACCAGTACAGCGGTGGCGAACAGTGGAAGGCGACCGCCAGCTATCCCCCGCTGCTCTACCCGACGCACTCGATCGGCGGGGTGCTCGGCGCCTGGCAGACGCACGCCGTGAGCGTGTCGGCGCTCGGGGTGCTCGACGACCGCGGCGACGGGGTGTTCGACAAGGACGTCAGCCAGTTCGGCAACGACGTCTCCAACGCGACCGCGTTGTTCGAGGTGGCGGGTGGCGGGTCGTTCCGTACGAACGAGTTCCGGCGGGTCGGCTATCCCTCGCACATCCGGGAGTCGCGTTTCCGGTTCTTCGGGACGGAGGGGAGCATGGAGCAGCTCGCCACGGTCGCCCTGTGGCAGGACAAGAACGGGGTGGAGGACATCAGTGAGCTCCTCGAGCCCAAGCCGACCATGTCCGCCGACGACCCGTCACTTCAGCACATCGCACCCGATCTGCGGGCCGCCTTCACGTCGGGGTCGGCGCCGGTGCACGACCGGGCGCGGCTGCCCCGGGAGTTCGACCACCTGCACAACGGACACGAGGGCAGCCACCATTTCCTGGTGGACGACTTCGTGACCGCCGTCAACACACGGACGCTGCCCTCCGTGAACGCGTGGGTGGCCGCCCGTTACACCCTGCCGGGCATCGTCGCGCACGAGTCGGCGCGGCAGGGTGGGGCGCGGCTGGCGATCCCGGACTTCGGGGACGCCCCGCGCTAGCGCGGTGGCGCGGCCGGGTGCCTGGATCAGGTGCCCGGCTTGCGGCCGTACACGAAGACGTCGTCGCCCTTCTTCAGCATCGACCAGTACTTCTTCGCGTCGGTCTTCGTCATGTTCACGCAGCCGTGCGAGCCGGGCGGGTTCCACATGCTGACGCCCACCGAGTGGAAGGCCTGGCCGCCGTCGAAGAACTGGCTGTAGGGCATCGGCACGTCGTAGATGGACGAGACGTGGTCGATGTTGCGCCAGTAGATCTTCTTCAGACCGGTGCGGGTCTCGTAGCCGTTGCGCCCGGTACGGACCGGGACGGGACCGTAGACGAGCTTCTTGCCGTCCTGGATCCAGCTGAGCTGGAGCGTCAGGTTCACACAGGCGATGCGGCCCTTGTTCACCGGACACTTGCCGTCCTTGTTGGGGTTGCTCCCCACGGCCTTCTGCTTGTTCATCAGGTCCATCACCCCCCAGGTGACGGGACCCGCGTAGCCGGCGTTGGGCGTGATGCCGTGCTTGTTCTGGAATGCCTGGATCGCCTTGCAGTCGGCGGCGGACTGCTTGCCGTCGACCGGCCGGCCGAGGAACTTCTCCACCTGCTTCTGGTGGGGGCCGGTCTGCGTGGTGCAGCTCGCGGCCTGCGCGGGCGTGGCGCCCAGCGCGAGTGCGAGCGGTGCCACCAGTCCGGTGATCCCCAGTACGACGGCTCCCCGTCGGCGTGTGTCCCCCATGGCCAGCCTCTCCCTGCGCGTGTTCCGGTTCGTCGACTGATAGACCGGTGTGCGGGGGTGGCGGTTGTATCCCCGGTCAGGCTGTGACCGAACGGTGAACTTCGGCGTCGGTCGGACACTGCCGGAGGAGGGCCACCGCGCGGGTCAGGACCTCCGGGGTCGCGGTGTAGGGCAGGCGCAGGTGGTGGGTGAGGGTGGTGCGGTCGGGCGCGAACAGCGGGCCGGGCGTCAGGGCCAGCCCACGCCGGGCCGCCCGCGCGGCCAGGTCCTGAGCCGTGCCGGTCGCGCCGAGGCGAAGCCACAGGGACAGGCCGCCGTCCGGGACCGTGTACGTCCAGCCGGTCCCGGTGAGCAGGGCCGCGAGGTGGTCGCGCTGGACGCGCAGTCGGGCGCGGCGGTCCTTGAGCACGGCGTCGAGGCCGTCGCCGAGCAGGTCGGCCGCGATGACCTGTTCCAGGGGTGGTGGCGACAGCTGGGCCTGCAGGGGGTTGCGCCGCAGTTCCCGTACGAGGTCCTCCCTCGCCCTGATCCAGCCGACGCGCAGACCGCTCCACAGGGTCTTGCTCGCCGAGCCGATCTGGATGACGCGCGGCCCGGCCAGATGGGGTTCGTCACCGGGCCGGATCCGCAGGTCCAGGTCGCGCATGGTCTCGTCGGCGATCACGGTCAGCGGAAGCCGGGCGACGGCGGCGCGGGCCGGCTCGCCCATGGGCCCCGGTGGGGTTGTGGAAGTCCGGCACGAGATAGGCCAGTCGGGATCCGCCGACGGCCAGACGCCCGGTGTCCCAGCCGTCCGCCGCCGTGACGGGCACGGGAATCAGCCGGGCGCGGCGGCGCCGCAGAACCGCCAGTGCGCCCGGGTATGTGGGGCTTTCCACCACGATCGGGGCCCTGCGGTCGGTGTGGAGGTGGTCGAGGAGCAGGGTGAGTGCGGCCTGGGCGCCGGAGGTGACGAGGATCTGTTCCGGCCGGGTGGCGAGGCCGGCGCGGGTGTAGCGGTCCGCGAGGAGTTCGCGCAGGTGGGGCAGGCCCGCCGTGGCGACTCCGGAGTCGACGAGGAGGGCGGCGCTGCGGTCGACGGCCCGGCCGAGGGCGGCACGGTAGGCGTCGTGCGGAGCGGCCGTGACGGCGAGGGTGAGGTCGAGGTCGGCGTCGGCCGCTCCACCGCGGTCGAGGGACCACGGGGTGGTGCGTTCGGTGAGGCGGGCGGGCAGCCGGACGACGCTGCCGCTGCCGTGCCGGGTGTGCAGCCAGCCGTCGTGGCGGAGCAGGGTGAGGGCGGTGACGACCGTGCCGCGGCTGAGGCCGAGCACGCGGGCGAGTTCCCGCTCGGACGGCAGTCTGGTCCCGGCGGGCAGGCGACCGTCGACGACCGCCTCCCGCACGGCCGCCGACAGGGCGCGGGCCAGCGGTCCCCGCCGGTCGCGCCAGGTGCCGAGGGCGGCGACGAAACCCTGAGTCATTGGTCCAGTTTCCCTCAAGTGGACCAGGCGTCGCGCCCTCCGGTCCGCCTACGCTGCCGGACATGCACCCCACGCTCGCCGACGATCTCGACCGGCTTCCCGCACTCCTGCAGTCCGCCCGCGACCTCGCCGCCCGGGAACTGGCCGGTCTGTCCGAGCGGCCGGTGGTCCACCTCGACACGGCTCCCGGCCGGACGGGCCTTCCGGCCGGGGGCGCCGGTGCGGAGGGCGCGCTGGAGCGGTTCGCCGAACGATGGGCCCCGGGCTTCTCCGGCTCGGCGGGGCCCCGCTACCTGGGCTTCGTGACCGGCGGGGCGACACCAGCGTCGGTCGCCGGGGACTGGCTGACGAGCGCCTACGACCAGAACGGGTCCGGGTCGGCCGGTTCCTGGGCGACAGCCCTGGAGCGGGAGACGGTGGCGTGGCTGCGCGAGCTGTTCGGACTGGGCGAGGCACACAGCGGGGCCTTCGTGACCGGGGCGACCGCGTCGAACACGGTGGGGCTGGCCGTTGCCCGGGAGTGGCTGGGTGAGCGGCTGGGCGTGTCCGTCTCACGGGACGGCGTGGCCGCGCTGGGCCCGGTCGACGTACTGTCCGGCAGCCCGCACTCCAGCATCGGCAAGGCTCTGTCCGTGCTGGGTCTCGGCCGCGACCGACTGCGCCAGGTGCCCGTCCTGGCCGGCAATCGCGAGGCCGTCGACGTCGACGCGCTCGACGCGGCGCTGACCGGGCTCCGCGGACGGCCGGCGATCGTGGTGGCGAACGCCGGCACCGTGAACACCGTCGACTTCGACGACCTGCGGGCGATCGCCGCCCTCAAGGAGCGGCACGAATTCTGGCTGCACGTGGACGCCGCGTTCGGAGCCTTCGCCGCGCTCTCCCCGGCCCACGCGCATCTCGTCGACGGGCTGGACGCGGCCGACTCGGTCTGTGTCGACCTGCACAAGTGGCTCAACGTTCCCTATGACGCGGCCGTCCAGTTCACCCGCCGGCGCGACCTGCAGGTGGCGGTGTTCCACAACGCGTCGCCCTACCTCGGCCTGCCCACCGGCGAACCGGACTTCGTCCATCTGACGCCGGAGAACTCCCGGCGGCTGCGGGCCCTGCCGGCGTGGTTCTCCCTCATGGCGTACGGGAGTGACGGGCACCGCGAGATCGTCGAGCGCAATGCCGCCCTCGCCCGGGCCCTGGGTGTGGGCGTCGCCGGCGTCGAGGGGCTGCGGCTGCTGGCGCCGGTCCGGCTCAACGTCGTCTGCCTCACCCTCGCCGACGAGCCGACGCAGGAGCGCGTGGACGCGCTGGCCCGGGCGGTGGCCGCGTCCGGCGAGACCTTCCTGACGCCGACCGTGTACGCCGGGGTGCCGGGGCTTCGGGCGGCGTTCAGCAACTGGCGTACGGCGGAGGAGGACGTGGAGCGGGTACTGGCGGCGCTCGTCACGGCCTCGGGACAGCTCGAGCGCTCCCCCGTCGGCTGAGGGCGGGGCGCCCTCTCGGGCCCCTCGGTGGCACTCCCTCAAGAATCCTCACGCCGGCCGATCGTGACGCGGAACCCAGGTGAACGCCTCGGCCGTGAGCCCCTGCCCGCGGAGATTGGCGGCGGTCCGCTCCGCCGCCCGCGGGTCCACGTCGGTGACCAGGACCCGGGCGCCTTCCTCGGCGAACCGGCGCGCGGTGGCCGCCCCGATACCGCGGGCGGCACCGGTGACGAGAACTCCGTATCCCTCGAAGCGCTGTGAGTGCGTCATGCGCCGAAGGTAGTGCCGCGGCGATCATCCGGGCAGGTACCGTGCCGCCATGTCCGCGTTCTTGCAGCAACTCCCCGCCCTGCTGGGCGTCGTGGTCGGCGCGCTCGGCTCGTACCTCGCGGTCGTGCGCAGCGACCGGGCGCGGTTCCACCGTGAGCAGACGGCCCGTTGGGAGGACCGCAAGCTCTCCGTGTACGCCGAGTACGCACGGACGTTGAAGATGTCGGTGACCCTGACGTACCGGGTCGCCGCCCATTTCGGCAACGACCCGCACCCCCACCCGTTGTCTCCGCAGGAAGCCGCGCCGCTGATGGTGGAGGCGACTTTGGCCCGGGACCCCTCCGGGGAGGCGCTGATCCTGCTGGGCAGCCCCGAGGTGGTCGAGCGGGCCCGGACGTGGGTGGTCAGTGTGATGGAGATGGAACGGTTCCTGCGCGAGGAGACGCGTGACCCGCAAGGCTGGCAGGCCCTCCTGCAACGGCAGCGCACAGGTCGCGAGGGCTACTACGCGGCCGTCCGGGACGATCTGGCGCTGCCGCCGGGTCACGCGGCGCGCTGGCCGCTGCCGCCCGCGCGGGAGGATGGTCCGGCTCAGCGGTAGCCCGTGGTGTCCGCCGGCTTGTCCGGGTCCTGGACCTCGACGAGGTAGCGCCAGGCGTCCGGGCGGCTGCCGTCGAGGTCGGTGAAGCCGTAGACCCGGGCGAGTCCTCCGCTGGAGAGGGACTCGCCGTTCCAGCGGGCGACGTCGGGGTCGGCGGCGAGCGCGGCCACGGCCCGGCCCACGTACCGGGGTGTCTCGGAGATCGCGAAGTGGGGGACGCGGGTGAGGGCGTCGCGCCAGTTGTCCTCGCGCACCCCGAAGTTGTCGAGCATCATCTCGGACCGCAGCCAGCCGGGGGTGAGGGCGACAGCCGTGGCGCCGCGCGGTTCGAGTTCGTGGGCGAGGGCGTAGGCCATGCGCAGGACGGACGCCTTGGCGAGGTCGTAGAAGAAGCTGACGCGGTAGTTCTCGCGGTTGTACTCCGCGGTTCCGTCGGTCATCTCGACGACCAGCCCGCCGGGGGTGCGCAGGAGCAGCGGCAGGGCGTGGTGGCTGGTGATCGCGTGCGTCTCGACGGCCAGCCGCAGCAGCCTGAGGCCGTTGTCGAGGTCGTGCTCCCAGAGGGGGGTGTCCCAGGCGAAGAGCTTCTCGCCGCCCCAGACGTCGTTGACGAGGACGTCGAGGCGGCCCTGCTCGTCCTCGACGCGGTCGACGAGTGAGCGGACCTGTTCCGGGTCGAGGTGGTCGGTGGGTACGGCGATGCCGTGGCCGCCCGCTTCGGTGACGAGGTCGGCGGTGTCCTCGATGGTCTCGGGCCGGTCGTACTCCGAGCGGCCGGCCCGTGTGCTGCGGCCGGTGACGTACACCGTGGCCCCGGCCGCCCCCAGTTCCACGGCGATGCCCCGCCCGGCCCCCCGGGTCGCCCCGGCGACCAGTGCGACCTTGCCCTTCAGCTGTTCCGGCATGTCCGGCCTCCCGTTTCCCTGCGCGAGTTCGCTGCGCGAGTTCGGTGAACGAATGCGCTGGGCGAGTTCGCCGCGCGTGCGATCGGTTCTCGCTACGAGGGTGCCGGGTAAGCCGGACATCTTCTGTCGTCTTTCAGCGCGGGTTCACCCGGCCGGCCCGCGATGACCCGTCAGTGCCCGCGGGCGATCCACTCCTCCAGGTGGGGAGCCTCGGCGCCGACGGTCGTCGGGTCGCCGTGGCCGGTGAGGACCTTGGTCTCGGGCGGGAGCGCCAGGAGGCGGTCGCGGATCGAGTCGATGATCGTCGGGAAGTGGGAGTAGGAGCGGCCGGTGGCGCCGGGGCCGCCCTGGAAGAGGGTGTCGCCGGTGAAGACGGTGGCGAGGCCCGGGTCGTAGAGGCAGACCGCGCCGGGCGCGTGGCCCGGTGTGTGCAGGACGGTCAGGTCGGCGCCCGCGGCCTCGATGACCTGGCCGTCCTGCAGCCAGGCGTCGGGCTCCCGGTCGGGGTGGGTCTGCTTCCACAGCGGCAGGTCGTCGTGGTGCAGCCAGATGGTGGCTCCGGTGCGCTCGGCGAGGGCGGGTGCCGCGTCGATGTGGTCGTTGTGGGCGTGCGTGCACACGATGGCGGTCAGCCGACGGTCACCGACGGCTTCGACGATGGCGTCGGCGTCGTGGGCGGCGTCGATGACGATCACCTCGTGGTCGTCGCCGACGATCCACACGTTGTTGTCCACGTCCCAGGTGCCGCCGTCGAGCGTGAACTGGCCTGAGGTGACGAGACGTTCGATGCGCGTGGACATCACAGCACCACCACCGAGCGCAGGACGTCGCCGTGGTGCATCCGCTCGAAGGCCTTCTCCACGTCGGTCAGTTCGATCGTCTCGGTCACGAACGCGCCCAGGTCCAGGCGGCCTTGCAGATGCAGGTCGATCAGCATGGGGAAGTCGCGGCTGGGCAGGCAGTCGCCGTACCAGGAGGACTTCAGGGCGCCGCCGCGGCCGAAGACGTCGAGGAGCGGCAGTTCGAGCTTCATCTCCGGGGTGGGCACACCCACCAGCACCACCGTGCCGGCCAGGTCCCGGGCGTAGAACGCCTGCTTGTAGGTCTCCGGGCGGCCGACCGCCTCGATGACGACGTCCGCGCCGAAGCCGCCCGTCAGCTCCCGGATCGCCTCGACGGGATCGGTCTCCCGGGAGTTGACGGTGTGGGTGGCGCCCATGGAGCGGGCGGTCTCCAGTTTACGGTCGTCGATGTCGACCGCGATGATCTTCGCCGCGCCCGCCAGGTTCGCTCCGGCGACCGCCGCGTCCCCGACGCCGCCGCAGCCGATGACGGCGACCGTGTCGCCGCGGCCGACCTGTCCGGTGTTGATCGCGGCTCCGATGCCGGCCATCACTCCGCAGCCCAGCAGGCCCGCCACCTGCGCCGAGACCGACGGGTCCACCTTGGTGCACTGTCCGGCCGCCACCAGGGTCTTCTCGGCGAACGCTCCGATGCCCAGGGCCGGGGACAGCTCCTGGCCGGTGGAGGCGAGGGTCATCTTCTGTTCGGCGTTGTGGGTGTCGAAGCAGTACCACGGCCGCCCACGCAGACAGGCCCGGCAACGCCCGCACACCGCACGCCAGTTGAGGATCACGAAGTCGCCGGGGGCGACGTCCGTCACTCCCGCGCCGACCGACTCGACGATGCCCGCGGCCTCGTGCCCGAGCAGGAAGGGGAAGTCGTCGCTGATGCCGCCCTGCTTGTAGTGCAGGTCGGTGTGGCAGACCCCGCAGGCCTGCACCTGCACCACGGCCTCACCGGGACCGGGGTCCGGTACGACGATCGTCTCCAGTCGCACCGGCTCGTCCTTGCCCGGTGCGATCACGCCGCGTACTTCCTGCGCCATGGTGTCGGCCCCTTCCCTCGGCTCGCGTCTGTCCCTGCCCCGACCCTACGTCTGACTGATCAGTAACGAGACGGCATCACTGGGCGACGCAAACCGGGAGGCACCCCGGGAGGCCGCCGACGTAGCCTGAACGCTCCGCCCGGCACAGGCCCGAAGGAGCGTCGTGAGCATCGCAGAGACCGAGACCGGCCCGCCCGCGTGGCGGCTGATCCTCGGATACGTACGGCCGCACCGCTGGGCGCTGCTGGCGGGCGCCGTGCTCTCGCTGGTCACGGGCGGAACCGGGCTGATGCTGCCGCTGGTGGCCCGGGAGCTGATCGACGACCTGTCGCACGACCGGGCCATCACGGGTTGGCTGGTCCTCATGTCGGCGCTTGTGATCACCAACGCGGCGGTGGGGGCGCTGGGTTCGTACGTACTGCGGCGCACGGCGGAGTCGGTCGTGCTCGGCGCCCGGCGCACCCTGTCGTCGTATCTGCTGCGGCTGCGGATCACGGCCGTGGACCGCAGCGAGCCGGGCGACCTGATGGCCAGGATCACCTCGGACACCACCCTGCTGCGGGAGGTCACCACCGACTCGCTGGTGGGCCTGGGCACCGGCGGGCTCACGCTGATCGCCACGGTGGTCATGATGGGCCTGGTGGACCCGGTGCTGCTCGGCGTCACGCTGGCGGTGATCCTGGGCGCCGGCACGGTCCTCGGCGTGATCGTGCCGCACATCAACCGCGCCAGCCGGCAGGCGCAGGACGCGGTCGGGGTGATGGGCGCCTCGCTGGAGCGGATACTCGGCGCGCTGCGCACGGTGAAGGCATCCGGCGCCGAGCCCCGGGAGGAGCGGACCCTGCACGCGGCGGCCGAGGAGTCGTGGCGGCAGAGCGTGCGGGCCGCCAAGTGGTCGGCCGCGGCGGGCAACACGGCGGGGCTGGCCATGCAGATCGCGTTCATCACGGTGCTCGCGGCAGGCGGGGCGCGGGTGGCGACCGGAGCGATCGACGTGGGCACGCTGGTGGCGTTCCTGCTGTTCGTGTTCTACCTGATGTCGCCGATCCAGCAGGTCGTCGGCGCCGTCACGCAGTACCAGACGGGCGCCGCGGCCCTCACCCGCATCCAGGAGGCGATGCGGCTGCCGGCCGAACCGGCGGCGGCCCCCGCGCCACTGCCGTCCGCGGGCGCGCAGCCGGCGTCCGTGGCCTTCACGGACGTGCGTTTCCGGTACGCCGAGGACCTGCCGTACGTCCATCACGGGGTGACGTTCTCCGTGCCCGCCCAGGGCATGACGGCGTTCGTCGGGCCGTCGGGGGCGGGCAAGACCACCGTGTTCTCGCTCGTCGAGCGGTTCTACGACCCCGAGTCCGGGTCGGTGACGCTCGACGGGCGGGACCTGGCCGACTGGGATCTGCCCCGGCTGCGTGCCGCCATCGGGTACGTGGAGCAGGACGCGCCCGTCCTGTCGGGTTCGCTGCGGGACAACCTGGTGCTGGGCAACCCGGAGGCGGACGAGGACGCCGTAGCCCGGGTGGTGAAGACGACCAGGCTCGACGGCCTGGTGGCGCGGCTGCCGGACGGTCTCGACACGCTGGTCGGGCACCGCGGCACCCGGCTGTCGGGCGGTGAGCGCCAGCGGGTCGCCATCGCCCGCGCGCTGCTGCGCCGCCCGCGGCTGCTGCTTCTGGACGAGGCCACCTCTCAGCTGGACGCGGTGAACGAGGCGGCCCTGCGCGACACCGTCGCCGACGTCGCCCGGACGACCACGGTGCTCGTGGTCGCCCACCGGCTGTCGACGGTCACGATGGCCGACCGGATCGTCGTGATGGACCAGGGCCGGGTGCGTGCGGTGGGTACCCATCGTGAACTGGTCGCCGCCGATCCGCTGTACGCGGAGCTGGCCGCCACACAGTTCCTGGCGACGTCCGGGTGAGCCCGGGCGACGGCCGGCTCGCCCCGCGCGGGCGAGCCGGTCAGCTCTCCAGCCGCCGCAGCCGTTCCGGGTCGCGGGTGCGCGGGCAGGTCACGCAGGCCTCGGCCGGCCGGATCGCGTAGAACATGCAGCAGCCGGCGCGGGTACGGGTGGCGTGCCGTCGGCCGTCGTCACCCACCAGGTGGCGGAAGTCGGCACCGGTGGGGTACGGCGGAACGGGGGCCGGCAGCACCTCGGTGGCCGCCCGCAGCGCGTCGCCCTCCTGGCCGAGCATCCGGCCGAGATACCAGATGCCGGAGACGAGATCGTCGGACACCATGCCCCAGAGGGTGCGCGCCCCGCGTCGCACGGTCGGACCGATCGCCGCCAGCAGCGGCCGCATGTGATCGGCGAGCGCCATCCTCAACGCGGCGCGCAGGTGCTCCTGCTGAGGGAGTGCCATGACGCCGGGCAGTACCGCCAGGCTGTCGTCGGCCAGGCAGGCGACGTCGCTTCCGGGGGTGATCGTGTAGACACCGGAGGCGAGATCGAGGCGCAGGTCCTCGGGCCGGATCCGTGGCACCCGGCGTTCGAGGTACCAGGCTCCACCGGTGAGCACTCCCACGGTCCACGCGTAGTCGTGCAGGGCGCGCGAGGCGGCGACGTCCGGGCGGGCGCGTACACCGTAGCGATCCTCGATACGGGCCGACTCCGCCTCGACGAAGGCGGCCAGCGCATCCTGGTCCGTCATCAGCTCAGCCGCCGTCACGCCCGCTCGGGCCGCATCCTCGCCGGGCTCCGCGACGCGGACGGTCAGGGCCTCGCAGACGTCGGCCAGCCGCCGGTAGAGGTCACCCAGGGCACGTTCCACGGCGGCGTCCGGCGGAGTCTTCACGGCCACGGACATCGGCGCTCCTGCACAGAGAGTTGAGGAAAACTGAATAGGTAAGGCTTACCTTATATTGAGCAGAGCGTGACGCGATCAAGGGGTTCCCACGTCAAGGGGTCGACACGGGCATTTGAGATCTAAAGGAAGGCTAACCTAAGCTCACGGCTCGTGACTGCGACTCAAAGGGGCGCGCCTGCCACAGGTGTGCCCTTCCGTCCCCTACGGCACATCCCAAGGCGCGCGTTCCGTGCCCCGTCCACGGTGGCCGACGCGCTGCTCGGCGATGCCCCCGGACGGGAGGCTCTCGTGGTGACCGGGCCGCGGCCGCCGCGTACGGTCATCGGTCTCGCGGTCGGCGCGGCGCTCGGCGTGGCCGGGGCCGTTGCACAGGCAGGCACCCGCAATCCCCCTGCGCTCTGCGCGCGGGCGCCGGCACGCCGGGCCGGGGACACCGATCCGGTACGGCTCGCCCTGGGCGGGACGGTGTTCCAACTCGCCCTCCTGGCCTGGACGTCGGCGGTGACGCTGATGAGCCGGAGCACCCTCGGCGAGGCACGGCTCCGGCTCGCCGGTTCACTGCCGGGCCGACTCCTGGACACCCTGAGGCCGGTGCTGCCGGCCCTGCCGCCGGGCCCGGCGGTCGCGCCCGCCGTCTCCCCCGCCCTCAACGCCCTTGCGACGGGCGGTGATTCGGCCAGGGCGACCGGCGTGCGGCGGCCGGTGAAGTAAGTCCCGCGATCCGGGGCGGGCCGCCACCACGAGCGCGCCCGCCCCACCACCCCACCCTCCTCCGCCGGAAGTTGTCCGCACGTCATGCACCTGTACCTGCTCGCCCTCAATCCGACCGACTCCGTCACCGAGGGCTTCCTGCCCGCAGCCGGCCGGCTGGGACTGGACGTCACCGTCCTCACCGACCAGCCCGACGCACACCGTGCCACGTACCCGGACGTCGAGGTCCTGGAGTGCGACGTCCGTGACTTCCGGGCCGTGATCACCCTGATCTCCACGTACCACCGGCCCGACGGCGTCTTCACCAACAGCGACCACCTCCAGACCCAGGCCGCACTGGCCGCCGCCTACTTCGAGCTCCCCGGCAAGGACTGGCGGGCCACGCTACGCACCAAGGACAAGGCCGAGATGCGCCGTCGGCTCGCCGTCACCGGGGCCGACTCCGTGTGGTCGGCCGAGCTCACCGAACCCGCCGCTCTCGACGCGCCGTACCCCTGTGTGGTCAAGCCGCGCGAGGGCGTGGCCAGCGAGGACGTCGTCCTCGTCGAGAACGCGGAGCAGTTGGTGACGTGCTCCAAGGAGATCCTGGGCCGGCGACCGGGTGCCGTCCTGGTCGTCGAGGAGTACCTCCCCGGCGAGCTGTACACACTGGAGACGCTGGGCGACGGCCGCGTCCGCCACGTCCTGGGCGGCTTCCACACCGAGCTGTCGCCGCCGCCGTACTTCGTCGAGGAGAGCCTCACCTTCGTTTCGGCGCATCCCGAGCCGGTCCTCGCCCAGGTCCTGGCGCAACTGGACGCGCTGGGCGTCGCGTTCGGCGCCTGTCACACCGAGTTCGTGGTGCACGCGGGGCGGGCGCGGATCATCGAGGTCAACTACCGCGCCATCGGCGACCAGTGCGATCTGCTGCTGGCCCGGCTGCTGGAGATGCCGCTCTTCGAGCACATCCTGCGCACCCACCTCGGCGAGCCGCTCCCGGCCGGCCTGGGCACGCGCCGCGACGGGGCCGCGCGCGTGGAGTACCCGTGCGCGGACCGCGCCGGAACCCTCGTCGACGCCCCCGACGCCGCCGACCTCGAGGTCGACGGAGTGCGTCTGACGTACCGTCCACTGCGGTCGGTGGGTGACCGGCACGAGCTGTACCGCACCAACCGGGACTACCTGGGCGTCCTGCGGGCCACCGGCACCGACCAGCCGACGGTGGACCGCGTGTGCGCCGAGTTCCTGGCGACCCGGCGCTGGGAGATCCAGCCGTGACGACGTCGAGCACCGACCCCGCCGGAGCGACACCGGCGGGCTCCGCCCCGGACCCCTGCGAGGCGGAACTCCTCACCCGCGTGCTGAGTGCCCTGGTGCGCGAGGACGTCGTCGGGCTGCGTACCCGGAGCACCCTCGTGCACAGGCCGGACGGTGACTGGCTGCGGCTGACGGCACCGGAGGGCGACGCTCTGCTGCTGCCGGTGGGCGAGGACGGCTATCAGTGCGCGTACGCCGCGCGGTCGCCGCTGCTCGTGCGGGAGTCGGACGGCCGTGAGCTGACCTCGTACGACAACGTCCTGGACGCGTTGCGTGCGCTCGCCGACCCCGAGGACCGGGACGGCTTCGACGCGTTCACCGAGGAGTGCCGGCAGACGCTGGCGACGATGCGGCTGCACGCGGCGACCCGGCAGGATGTGGCCGGGCTGTTGACCGCCCGGCACGGCGAGGACCCGGCCCGCTGGAAAGGCCTGCGTGCCGGGACGGCGTACGACGCGCTGGCCGCGCGCCTCGACCACCCCGTGTATCCCACCGCGCGTGGACGCTCAGGACTGACCGAGGACCAACTGCGCTCCTACGCGCCGGAGTTCCACCCACAGTTCGCGCTGCGGTGGATCGCCCTCCCGCGCGACGCGGTGTCCCTGACGGGCACGCTCCCACCGCTGTGGCCCACGCCGGCGACGCTCGGCCTGCCGGAGGTGGAGCGCACACATGTGGCGCTGCCCGTCCACCCGTTGACCGTCGGCGCCCCGCTCGACGAGGCGCTTCGGTCCACCAATCTCGCCGGCGGCGCCCTACTCGCCGACACGGCACATCTCGACGTCGTGCCGACGCTGTCGATGCGTACCGTGGCCACCACCGCGGACCCGTCCCTGCACCTCAAACTCCCGCTGGCGACCTCCACGTTAGGCCTGCGCAACAAACGGTGCATCAAGCCCGGGACACTCGTGGACGGCGCGGCCGGGCAGCGCCTGCTGGAGGCGGTCGTCGCCCGCGAGCCACGCTTCCGAGACTCGGTCCTGCACGCCGACGAGACTACGTACGCACACGCCGGGCACGAACTGCTCGCTGTCCTGTGCCGCCGTCACCCGGCCGGGCTTGACGACTCGGTGATCGTCCCGATGGCGGCCCTCCTCGCCGCGGCCCCCGACGGGCGACCCGTCATCGACCACCTGGCCGACCGCTTCCACGCCGGGGATCCGCTCGCCCTCCTCGACGCCTGTCTGACCCTGCTGTTCGACTGGCAGACCACGCTGTTCGGGTACGGCATCGCCCTGGAGTCGCACCAGCAGAACATCTCACTGGTACTGCGACCGGGCAGCTTGCGGCTGCTGTTCAAGGACAACGACGGTCCCCGCGTCAACAGCGCGCGGCTGGACGCCGTCCTCCCCGGGCCCTGGGGGTTCGACGACCCGCGTACCTTCGCGCCGGACGACACTCCGGTCGCCGACCTGTTCGCCACCGTGACCGTCCATCTGTGCGCGGGTGCCTACGCGTTCGGGCTCGCCCGGCAGGGGCGCGCCCCGCTGCCCGTACTGCTGGGGCTGGTGCGGGACCGGCTGGCGGAGGCTGTCGGCCGGCTCGGCGGGGAGGCCGGTGACGTGCTGCGCGCCCGGGTCCTGGACGCGCCGGAGCTGCCGGTCAAGGCGATGGTCTCGGCCGGGACGCTGCTGTCGAAGCAGAGGTCGGGCGCGGCCGACATCAACAAGCACTACACCACGGGCCCCAACTACCTGCTGCCCAGAGGGTGTTCGGCATGAGTGCCGACGCCGCGCGGATCCCGCGCTCCTCGTTCGGGCGGGGCCGGGTGCACGCGGTGGCGGGCTGCTACGTCGTGACATCCGCCGGTTTCGCATCCCGCGGTGGCGGGCCGTCACTTCGCGGCATCCGCCGGTTCGCGTCCCGCGGCGGTGGCGGGCGGCGACGTCGTGACATCCGCCGGTTCGCATCCGGCGGTGGCGGGCCGTCACTTCGCGGCATCCGCCGGTTCGCGTCCCGCGCTGACAGCCGTACGGCTGCCGCCGGGCGCCGGGCCCGCCCGCGGGCCGGCGTGTCTGCGGGTGCCGGCAGTCGACTGCCCCCAGGGCCGGTCGCCCGGCGGGCTGTTCCGCTCGCCGGAGTTCTTCTCCCAGGCCGGCGCGGTCGCCGCCGGCCTGGCCGCGGCGGCGGGCAGCGTCCGCTTCGGGCCGGCCGCGCCCGTGCTGACCGGCGGTGCCGCCGCGACCGTCACCATCCTCGCGTCCGCTCTCCCCTCGCCGAAGTTCCGCACCCGCTGGAGCCGTTGATGTCCTCGCTGACCCACTCGCCGCAGAGCACCGCCGCCCCCGCCGGACTGCCCCCCGCCGACGAGGTGGTGGCCCACACCCTCCTGAACTGTCTGCTGCGCGAGGTGTCGGGCCCCGAACGCCAGTCCGTCGTCGCCGACGGACGTCTGCTGCTGCGGCTGCCACGCCGCGGGGTGCTGCTGCGCGTGGCCCTGCGCCGCACCTCACTGCTCGGCGCGCACCGGTTCACCGGCCCGGTGACCGAGCAGCGCGAGGACGGCTGGACGGCGGTGGACTGGCGGCGCCTGGCCGAGTACACACACGACGAACTGTCGCTGCGCACCGGCGTGCGCAACGAGGAGTTCCTGGAGCAGATCGCCTCCAGCCACGCGGCGGTCACGACCGCCCTGGCCGGCGCACGAGCCGAGCGGCAACCCTCCGACCACCTCTCCGCCTACCTGTCCTCCGAGCAGTCGCTGCTGTTCGGGCACCGCTTCCACCCGACCCCCAAGGCCCGCACCGGTGACCCGCGCGCCTGGTCCGCCTACGCTCCGGAGGCCGGCGCCGTCTTCCCCCTGCGGCACCTCGCGGTCCGCGACCACCTGATCGCCGAGGAACACGTCCACCCGACGGCCCTGGCGCCACTCGACGGCCGGCGCGGGGACCTCCCCGACGGTTACCGCCTCCTGCCCGCCCACCCCTGGCAGTACGAGACGCTCAGCGAGCACCCGGCGCTGCGCGCGGCGCTCGCCGACGGCGACGTCCTCGACCTCGGCCCGGGCGGACAGCCCTTCGCCGCCACCGCCTCCGTACGCACCCTGTACGACGGTGAGACGTTCCTGAAGTTCAGCCTGAACGTGCGGATCACCAACTGTGTTCGCAAGAACAGCAGTTACGAGCTGTCCGGCGCCGTCGCGCTCACCCGGGTCCTGGCACCGGCCTTCGCCGACCTGGCCGAGCGCTTCCCCGGCAGTGCCGTGCTCCGCGAGCCCGCCTACCGCACCCTCGCCCTGCCGGGCCCCGACGGCACACCCGACCGCGCACTGTTCGAGGGTTTCGGCGTCATCGTCCGCGAGGGCCTGCCCGGGCGGCTCGCACCGGGCACCACTCCCCTGCTCGCCGCCGCGGTGGCCGACGAGTACCCGAGCGGCGCGGCCCACATCTCGCGCCTCCTCGACGGCACGGACGAGCGGCGGGCCCTCGACTGGTGGTCGGCCTACCTCGACCTGCTCCTGCCGCCCGTGCTGGCCGCCTACTTCGACCACGGCCTGGTCCTGGAACCCCACCTCCAGAACGTCCTGGTCTGCGTCGACGGCGACGGCATGCCCGCCCAGGTCCTCTTCCGCGACCTGGAGGGAACCAAGCTGGTCCCCGAGCACCACACCGACACGATCGCCGAACTGCCACCCGAGGTGGCGGCCCCGATGACGTACGACGCGCAGCGCGGCTGGGACCGGGTCGTGTACTGCCTGCTGGTCAACCACGTCGCCGAGCTGCTTGCCGCCCTGGCCGACCTGCATCCGCGGGCCGAGGCAGCGCTGTGGCGTCGGGTGCGGGACAGCCTGCGGGCGTACGCGGACCGCAGCGGCTGCCCACCGCGCCTGGCCGCCCTGCTCGCGGGAGTGCCACTGCCCGCCAAGGCCAACCTGCTCACCCGCTGGGAGCGCAAGGCCGACCGCGAGGCCGGCTACGTCCGGCTGCCGTCCCCTCTCGCCGCGGACGTTCTGCGCGACCCCACCAGGAGCACCCGATGACCGACCCGACCCCCACCGTCCGCGACCACGCGTTGGCCCTGTCCTGCGCCGAACTGCCGGCGTACGTCTACGATGTGGCCGCCCTGCGTCAGCACGCCGCCGCCGTGCGGGAGGCTCTCCCGGAGCGGGTCGAGCTGTACTACGCCGCCAAGGCCAACCCCGAGCCGGAGATCCTCACCGCGCTGGGGCCGTACGTCGACGGCTACGAGGTCGCCTCAGGCGGCGAACTCGCCCATGTCGCCGCAGCGATGCCGGGCCGACCGCTCGCCTTCGGGGGTCCCGGCAAGACACCGGACGAGGTGGCGGCCGCGCTGGAACACGGGGTCGAGCGCTTCCACGTCGAGAGCGAGCACGAGCTGTGCGTGCTGGCCGAGTTGGCGAGGCGACACGCGCCGGGGCGACGGGTGGCGGTGCTGCCCCGGGTCAACCTGCCGGTCGCGGAAGGCGCGTTGGCGGGCAGTTCGCTGGCCATGGGCGGCCGGCCCGCGCCCTTCGGCATGGACCCCGACCGGGCCCGCGAGGTCGTCCGCGCGCTCGCCGAAGGCGTCTACGCTCACCTCGAACTGCGGGGCGTGCACGCCCACTTGGCGAGCGGCCTGGAAGCCGCCGGGCAACTGGCGGTGGCCGAGTCCGTGGTCGCTTGGGCGACCGGCCTCGGCGTGCCGCTCGCCGAAGTGAACGTGGGGGGCGGCATGACCGTCGACTACGCCCACCCGGAGCGCCGCTTCGACTGGGCCGCGTACGGCGGAGGTCTCGCCGGGCTGACCGAGGCGCATCCGGGCCTCACCGTGCGCATCGAGCCGGGGCGGGCGCTGACGGCGTACTGCGGCTGGTACGTCACCGAGGTGCTGGACGTGAAGCGCAGTCACGGCGAGGAGTTCGCCGTCGTCCGGGGCGGTACCCACCATCTGCGGACCCCGGCCACGAAGGGACACGACCAACCGTGTTCCGTGCTGAGGGTGGAGGCCTGGCCGCATCCGTGGCCGCGGCCGGCGGCCGAGGGCGGGCGGATCACCCTGTCCGGACAACTGTGCACCCCGAAGGACCTGTTGGCGCGCGGGGTGCCGGCGCCGGGCCTCAGGGCCGGTGACCGGGTGGCGTTCTCACTGGCGGGCGCCTACGCCTGGAACATCTCGCACCACGACTTCCTGATGCACCCGAGGCCCGGATTCCACTTCCTCGGCGCAGAGTCGGCGTGACAGGACGCGCCGCTCACACGCCGAGGGCCGCCCGGACATCCGGGCGGCCCTCGGGATTCAGGCGGGTGCGGTCAGGCCTCGACGGCGGGCAGCAGCCCGGTGACCGGGGCTGCGAGGTCGGTGACCTGGTGCAGCTCGTTCAGTTTGTCGAGCTCCTGGACGCGGTTGAGTGCGGCCAGCTGCTGGGAGATCCGCGGGACCTCGTCCTGGTGGGCCGCGGGGATGTCGCCCACGGTGAGCGCGTCGAGCGCGGTGACGGGGTTGAACTGGCCGCCGCCCGGGGCGGCCGCGTCGGCCGCCTGCGCGAGCGGTGCGGCGAGGCCGGTGACCCCGACGGCGAGACCCACGGCGGCGACGATACGTCGTGTTGAGATCATGCCCTCAGCAACGCCGGCGGGCCGGTGCCGGACACGGCCGCCGGGCGCCGCTCACCCGTGAGGCGGAGCGCGCGGACTGGGCTTGCCGGGCCCGCCGGGGCGGAGGAGTCTCTAAGGAGGAGGTCCTGGCGGCCCGCTCCCTCGCCGGGTCGCAGCCCTCGGAGGAGGTCACCATGGGAACCACGGCACGCTCCGGCTTCGACACCGAGACCCTGCGCCGGGGCATCGAAGGACAGACCGCGGCGACACTGCTGTCGCTCTACGCGGACGACGCGGAACTACGCGTCGTGGACCGCAACACCCAGCCGAGCCACCCCATGGTCCTGCACGGCAGGACCGAGATCGAGGCCATGCTCAACGACGTCTACAGCCGCGACATGACGCACAAGATGGAGCACTGCGTCGTGCAGGAGGACCGCGTCGCGTTCAGCGAGAGCTGCGAATACCCCGACGGGGTACGCGTACTCGCGGAGTCGATGATGTCGCTGCGGGACGGGAAGATCGTCGAACAGACCATCATCCAGGCCTGGGACGAGTAGCGGCGGGGAGACCGCTACTGACCGTGGTACGGCCTCCGTTAGGCTGGTCGCGGGCCGTGACTGGCGCTGAGGTGGAGCACCACCGGGGAGCGGCCCGCTCAACCGAATGCCGTGCGCCTGGGCGATCCCGTCGAATCAGCTCAGGAGTGGATCATGTCTCAGGCCCGGCTCATGGAGGGCACCGCGCTCGCCCGGCGCACGCTGGAAACCACCGCCAAGCGCGCTGCCCACCTCACCGAGCGCACGGGCCAGGCACCCTGTCTGGCGACCGTGCTGGTCGGTGAGGACCCAGCGTCCGTCACGTACGTCCGCATGAAGCGGAACCGCTGCCGCGCGGCAGGTATCGAGTCACGGCACGTGGCGCTGCCCGCCGCCACGACGACCGAGGAACTCGTCGGCGTGCTCCGCACCCTGTCGCACGACCCCGCGGTGCACGGCATCCTGCTCCAGCACCCGATGGGTGCGCACATCGACGAGCGGGCCGCGTTCGAGGCGATCGCGCCCGAGAAGGACGTCGACGGCGTCACCTTCGCCTCCTTCGCCACCATGAGCTTCGGGCTGCCGGGCTTCGTGTCCTGCACGCCGGGCGGGATCATGCGGCTGCTCGACGAGTACGACGTGGACCCGGCGGGCAAGCGGGCGGTGGTCGTCGGCCGCAGCGCGATCCTGGGCAAGCCGGCCGGCATGCTGCTGCTCGCCCGCGACGCGACCGTCACCTATTGCCACTCCCGCACCCGGGACCTGTCGGCGGCCGTCCGGGAGGCGGACATCGTGGTCGCCGCCGTGGGCCGGCCACGGCTGATCAAGGGCCAGGACATCAAGCCCGGCGCGGTGGTCGTCGACGCCGGGTACAACGCCGGGAACGTCGGCGACGTCGACTTCGACTCCGCCGCGGAACGGGCCTCGCTGATCACGCCGGTGCCGGGCGGTGTCGGACCGATGACGATCGCCACGCTGCTGGAGCAGACGGTGGACGCCGCCGCCCGGCAGACCGGGGACCGGGGAGTCTGATCAGCGCATCCCGTCAACGCATCCAGGCGCTGTAGTCCATGACGTCGCCCGCCCGGACGCCGTACTCGGGCTCGTCCACCGTGAAGGTGGTCTCGAGACCGAGGACGGCACCGGTGGCCGCGTCCATGATCAGCATCCGGCGGGTGCCGTGGGTGTCGTACACGTACGCCTGCCCGTGCCGGCCGAGGCGGTCGGTCACCCGGCCGGCCGGCCGCAGCCCTTCGGCCTCCCCGAGCAGCCGCGCCACTGCCGCGTTCTCGCGGGCGCCGAGGGTCCAGTGGTCGAGCAACACCGCGACCGCGTGGAGGAGTTCGGGCGTGCTGAGTGGTGTGTCGCGGTACTCGGTCTCCTGCAGGTAGGCGCGCAGCCGCGCCGGGTCGCGCGGGGGCGGCGACTGCGGCGGTGCGTCGCTCCAACTCGGCCCGAAGGTCCGCCTGCTGATGACGTGGCCGTCCTCGACCTGGCGCGGTTCGCCGTCCGCGTCGGACAGCACCGGCCGGCCCGGGCGCCTCGGGTCGGTCGCCACGACCAGCTCCGTGTGGCTGTCGTCGGCCTTCCAGCGCACGATCCGCTCCTCGGCGAACGTGACCGGGGCCCTGTCGTCGGACATCCCCATGCTCCAGGACAGGACATGGGTGCCCTTGCGCAGCCCGGGCGAGCCGTCCGCCGCGGCCCGCTCCGCCCGATCGGCCAACCGCCCGAGCGGCAGGGGGGTGGAGTCGGCCTGAACGACCAGCGGAAGGGGGGCCGCCACCGCTGGGGGTGTGCTCGGCCCGCCGATCACGAGGGTCAGCGCGAGGGCGGCGACCACGGTCGTGGCGACCATGCCCCAGAGCAGACGGGCGCGTCCTCGCCGGCCGACGGTCGGCTCGTCGTGCAACAGCCGGTTCAGGCGCCGCTCGGCGTGGTGGTCCAGGGGGCCGTCACCGAAGTGGGCCGCGTCGACCGGGACCGGATTGGCGTGGCGCAGGAGTTCCAGTTCGTCAGCCATGGCCGTGTTCCTTCGACGAGATCGAGGAGTGCGCCGGGGTCGTCCGGCTCGACGGGTACGCCACGGGAGACGAGGGCGCCGTGCTCGGCGGAGACCCCCAGCACGATTGGGGTGCTCTGTCCGGCGCAGACGGCGTGTACGACCGAGCCAACCCGTCCGACCGAGACGGCCCATCCGACCCGGACGGCCCCTCCGACCGAGACGCCATGTGCGACGCAGACGGCCCGACCGACGGAGGCGCCATACGGGACGCAGGCCGCCCGGTCGGCGGAGACGCCATGTGCGTGTCCGCGGCGGGCGCCGCCGGACTCAGGCGGTCGATCTCGGCTCTCAGCCGGCGGCGGGCGCGGTGCAGCCGCATCGACGCGGCCCGGCTGCCGCAGCCGAGGACGACGGCGACCTCGTCGAGGCCGAGTTCCTCCCAGGCCGTCAGCCGCAGCACCTCCTGGTCGGACGGGGAGAGCCGGGCGAGAGCCTCGTGCACCCACCCGCCCGGGGTCTCGGCGTCGGGGCCCGCCGCGATGTGCCGCCTGTGCGCGGTGTCGTCGTTGCCGAGCCGGGCCAGGAGCCGGCGGCGGCGCCCATGGCCGCGTACCGCGTTCGCCAGGCAGTTGCGTGCCACGCCGTACAGCCACGGCAGCGGGGACTCGGGCAGGTCGGTCCGGCGGCGCCAGGCCACCGTGAACACGTCCGCCACCACTTCCTCCACCTCGCCGGCCCGCCCGTCCAACCGCCGCGCGACATAGCGGCTGACCGCCCAGTAGTGCTCGCGATAGGCAGCGGCGAAGTCCTCGTCGTTGCTCATGTTCCGTTCGTGTCCGGCACCCTCGTGATCGTCACACCCGAATTCCGTGACGCTTGTCGCCCTCGTCGAGTGTGACCGGTGGGCCTGCCTCGGACACAGGCGGGGCATGAGACACCTG
>NZ_KQ949001.1 GCF_001514265.1 Streptomyces resistomycificus
ATACGGACGTTGCCTGCCCGGAACGTTTCCTCACTCACTATGTTCGCCATTCGCGATCACACCTGCAACCGTCTTGCGTCACAGCCCTGCCACAGGACCCCGCAGAAATCGGGCACCCACCTCCAAAGGTAACGATTCAGTCTCGGCCTCACCGGGCTCTTGATTAACCCTCGTGTAATCGATTCCAATCCTCGGGACGCGTCCGATGTAATCGATTCCACGCGTCACGCAGGTCCCCGGGTTCGATGAGTTCCATGAGTTCCACAAGGAGGTGGAGCGGCGATGGCGAGCATCAAGGATGTCGCTGCCGAGGCGGGCGTGTCCGTCGCCACGGTCTCGCGCGTCCTGAACGACCATCCGTCGGTCAGCGCCGACGCACGCACGCGCGTGCTGTCCGCTGTCGAGACACTGGGTTACCGCCCGAACGCCGTCGCCCGTTCGCTGCGCACCGACCAGACCCACACCCTCGGCCTGGTCATCAGCGACGTGATGAACCCCTACTTCACCGAGCTGGCCCGCTCCGTGGAGGAGGCGGCCCGCGCACTCGGCTACAGCGTGATCATCGGCAACGCCGACGAGCGGCCGGACCTCCAGGACCACCACGTACGCAACCTGCTGGACCGCCGCATCGACGGCCTCCTCGTCTCCCCCACCGACGGCGGCTCGCCGCTGATGCTGGACGCCGCGCGCGGGGGGACGCCGATGGTCTTCGTGGACCGGTGGATCCCGGGGGTCGACGTACCGGTGGTGCGGGCGGACGGGCTGGAGGCCGTACGCGACCTCGTGGCCCATCTGCACGGTCTCGGTCACCGGCGGCTCGCGATCATCGCGGGTCCGGCGGCGACCACGACCGGGCAGGAGCGGGTGGCGGCCTTCAGGGAGGCGCTGGGCGCGTACGGTCTCGACCTCCCCGACGTCTACATAGGTCAGGGCGACTTCCAGGCGGACAGCGGGCGGCGGGTCACCGAGGGCTTCCTCGCGCTGCCCGAGCCGCCCGAGGTGGTCTTCGCCGCGGACAACCTGATGGCCCTGGGCGCCCTGGACGCGATCCGCGCGCGCGGACTGCGGGTTCCCGACGACATCGCGCTGGCCGCGTTCGACGACATCCGCTGGTTCGTGCACACCGATCCGCCGATCACCGCGATCGCCCAGCCCACGGGCGAGCTGGGCCGGGCCGCCGTGCGCGCCCTCGTGGACCGTATCGAGGGCCGGCCCCCCGAGTCGGTCACCCTCCCCGCCCGTCTCGTCGTACGCCGCTCGTGCGGCGAGCCGGCTCCCCCCGAGCCACCCCCCGCGCAGTCCCCCGCTGTGCGGTCCCCCGTAAGAAGGAGCCAGACGTGAGCAACCAGGACGAGTTGCTGCGCATCGAGGGCATACGGAAGACCTTCCCCGGCGTCGTCGCGCTCGACGGCGTCGACTTCGACCTGCGCCGGGGCGAGGTGCACGTGCTCCTCGGTGAGAACGGCGCGGGCAAGAGCACCCTCATCAAGATGCTCTCCGGCGCCTACACGCCCGATGGCGGGCGGATCCTGGCCGGCGGCGAGGAGGTGCGCATCCATGGTGCGCAGGACTCCGAGCGTCTCGGGATCGCCACCATCTACCAGGAGTTCAACCTCGTTCCCGACCTGACGGTCGCCGAGAACATCTTCCTGGGGCGGCAGCCGCGCCGCCTGGGGATGATCGACCGGAAGAAGATGGAGGCCGACGCCGCCGTCCTCCTGGAGCGGGTCGGTGTGCGGGTGTCCCCCCGCGCGCGTGTCCGCGAACTCGGCATCGCGCGCCTGCAGATGGTCGAGATCGCGAAGGCCCTCAGCCTGGACGCACGCGTGCTGATCATGGACGAGCCGACCGCCGTACTCACCTCCGAGGAGGTGGACAAGCTCTTCGCGATCGTGCGCAGGCTGCGCGAGGACGGGGTCGGCATCGTCTTCATCACGCACCACCTGGACGAAATCGCCGCCCTGGGCGACCGGGTGACGGTCATCCGGGACGGCAGGAGCGTCGGGCAGGTCCCCGCCGACACCCCCGAGGACGAACTCGTACGCCTCATGGTGGGGCGGTCGATCGAGCAGCAGTACCCGCGTGAACGCCCGGACACGGGCGCCGCGTTGCTCACCGTCGAGGGGCTCACCCGCGACGGTGTCTTCCACGACGTCACCTTCGAGGTGCACGCCGGTGAGGTCGTCGGCATCGCGGGCCTCGTCGGAGCCGGCCGTACGGAGGTCGTACGGGCCGTGTTCGGGGCGGACCCGTACGACAAGGGGGCCGTGAAGGTCGCCGGCGCGGTCCTGCGGCGGCATGACGTCAACGCCGCCATGGCGGCCGGGATCGGGCTGATCCCCGAGGACCGCAAGGGCCAGGGCCTGGTACTCGACGCCTCTGTCGAGGAGAACCTCGGCCTGGTGACCATGCGGTCCGCCACCCGCGCCGGACTCGTCGACCTCAGGGCGCAGCGCGCGTCGGCCGCGCGGATCGCCGAGCAGCTCGGCGTGCGGATGGCCGGGCTCGGCCAGCATGTCAGGACGCTGTCCGGCGGCAACCAGCAGAAGGTAGTCATCGGCAAGTGGCTGCTGGCCGACACCAGGGTGCTGATCCTCGACGAGCCGACGCGCGGCATCGACGTCGGCGCCAAGGTGGAGATCTACCAGCTGGTCAACGAGCTGACGGCGGCCGGTGCCGCCGTCCTGATGATCTCCAGCGACCTGCCCGAGGTGCTCGGCATGAGCGACCGGGTGCTGGTGATGGCCCAGGGCCGGATCGCGGGTGAACTCCCCGCGGCTGAGGCCACCCAGGACGCAGTGATGGCGCTCGCCGTCAGCAACCCCACCACAGACAAGGAGGCCTCCCGTGGCCACTGACACGCTCAAGAGCACGACGGGCGCGAGTGGCGCCTCGGGCGGCCTGCGCCGTCTCCTGCTCGACAACGGCGCGCTGACCGCGCTGATCGTCCTGGTCGTCGCGATGTCGGCGCTGTCCGGCGACTTCATGACCACCGACAACCTGCTGAACGTGGGCGTCCAGGCGGCCGTGACCGCCATCCTCGCCTTCGGTGTCACCTTCGTGATCGTCTCGGCGGGCATCGACCTGTCGGTCGGCTCGGTTGCGGCCCTGTCGGCCACCGTGCTCGCCTGGAGCGCGACCTCCGAGGGCATGCCGGTCGCGTTGGCGGTCGTCCTCGCGATCGCGACCGGCATAGCGTGCGGCCTGGTCAACGGCTTCCTGATCTCCTACGGCAAACTGCCGCCGTTCATCGCGACGCTGGCCATGCTGTCGGTGGCCCGCGGCCTGTCCCTCGTCGTCTCCCAGGGCTCGCCCATCGCCCTCCCCGAGTCGGTCTCGCACCTCGGTGACACCCTCGGCGGCTGGCTGCCGGTGCCGGTGCTCGTGATGGTCGTGATGGGGCTCATCACGGCGTTCGTGCTGGGACGGACGTACATCGGCCGCTCCATGTACGCGATCGGCGGCAACGAGGAGGCGGCCCGCCTCTCCGGTCTGCGGGTGAAGAGGCAGAAGCTCGCCATCTACGCGTTCTCCGGCCTGTTCGCGGCCGCCGCGGGCATCGTGCTCGCCGCCCGGCTGTCCTCCGCGCAGCCGCAGGCCGCGCAGGGGTACGAGCTCGACGCGATCGCCGCGGTCGTCATCGGCGGCGCCTCGCTCGCCGGCGGCACCGGCAAGGCGTCCGGCACGCTGATCGGCGCGCTGATCCTGGCGGTGCTGCGCAACGGACTGAACCTGCTGAGCGTGTCGGCCTTCTGGCAGCAGGTCGTCATCGGCGTCGTGATCGCGCTCGCGGTCCTGCTGGACACCCTGCGGCGCAAGGCCGGGGCGACCCCGGTGGCGGCCGGCACGTCCAGTGGTGGCAAGGGCAGGCAGGCGGCGACGTACGTACTCGCGGCCGTGGTCGCGGCGGCGGTCGTCGGGGCCATGTCGTTCCTGCACAGCGGTTCCTCGGAGGCGAAGAGCCAGAAGATCGGGCTGTCCCTGTCGACCCTCAACAACCCCTTCTTCGTGCAGATCCGGGCCGGTGCGCAGGCGGAGGCGAAGAGGCTGGGCGTGGACCTGACGGTCACCGACGCGCAGAACGACGCCTCGCAGCAGGCCAACCAGCTGCAGAACTTCACCAGCGAGGGCCTCGGCACGATCATCGTCAACCCGGTGGACTCCGACGCGGTGACCCCGGCGGCGAAGGCCGTGAACAAGTCGGACATCCCCCTGGTGGCCGTCGACCGCTCGGTCAACAACGCCGACACGGCCGCGCTCGTCGCCTCCGACAACGTCACCGGCGGCAAGCTCGCCGCCAGGTCGCTCGCCGAGAAGCTCGGTGGCAAGGGCACGATCGTGGTCCTGCAGGGCCAGGCGGGCACCTCCGCCAGCCGCGAGCGCGGCTCGGGCTTCACCGAGGGCCTGAAGGCCTACCCGGGCATCAAGGTGGTCGCCAAGCAGCCCGCCGACTGGGACCGCACCAAGGGCCTGGACGTCATGACCAACCTGCTCCAGGCCAACCCCGACATCGACGGTGTCTTCGCGGAGAACGACGAGATGGCGCTCGGCGCGATCAAGGCGCTGGGCTCCAAGGCCGGCAAGTCCGTCCAGGTCGTCGGCTTCGACGGCACCGCGGACGGCCTGACCGCCGTGAAGGCGGGCACGCTGTACGCGTCGGTGGCGCAGCAGCCGACCGAGCTCGGGAAGATCGCGGTGCGCAACGCGGTCAAGGTCGCCGAGGGCGGCAAGGTCGCGAAGTCGGTGATGGTGCCGGTGAAGGTGGTCACCAAGGAGAACGTGGCCGGCTTCACGGGCTGAACCCACGGGCCGGGACCGAGGGGGCGGGCGGTCCCGGAACGTGGCCGCCCGCCCCACCTCACCTACTAGGGGAGCAATTCCATGTACGACTACGACCTCCTGGTCGTGGGGTCGGCCAACGCCGACCTGGTGATCGGCGTCGAACGCCGGCCGGCGGCCGGCGAGACGGTCCTCGGCTCCGACCTGGCCGTCCACCCGGGCGGCAAGGGTGCCAACCAGGCGGTCGCCGCCGCCCGCCTGGGCGCCCGTACGGCGCTGCTGGCCCGGGTCGGCGACGACGCGCACGGCCGGCTGCTGCTCGACTCGCAGCGGACGGCCGGTGTCGACACGGTGGGCGTCCTGGTGGGCGGCGCCCCGACCGGGGTCGCGCTGATCACCGTGGACCCGTCGGGGGACAACAGCATCGTGGTCTCGCCGGGCGCGAACGGCCGACTGACACCGGCGGACGTCCGGGCGGCCGCGAGCCTCTTCCACGCCTCCCGGGTGGTGTCGGCGCAGCTGGAGATCCCGCTGGAGACGGTCGTGGAGGTCGTACGCGCTCTGGCGCCGGACAGCCGCTTCGTACTGAACCCCTCGCCGCCGCGTCCCCTCCCCCAGGAGATCCTGGCGGCCTGCGACCCGCTGATCGTCAACGAGCACGAGGCGAAGGTGATCCTCGGCGACGCGTGTGTCAGCGACCGGCCCGAGGACTGGGCGCGGATCCTGCTCGCGAAGGGCCCCCGGTCGGTGGTGGTGACGCTGGGCGCGGAGGGCTCCCTGGTGGCGTCCTCGGAGGGCATGACCCGGGTTCCGTCGGTGCGGGTGTCCGCGGTGGACACGACGGGTGCGGGCGACGCGTTCACCGCGGCGCTGGCGTGGCGGCTGGGGGCGGGCTCCTCTCTGGCCGAGGCCGCCGCATACGCCTCCCGGGTGGGAGCGGCCGCGGTGACCCGGCAGGGCGCGCAGGACTCCTTCCCCACGGCCGAAGAGGTCGAGTCCCTGTGAAGAAGGCCGGAATCCTGAACCGTCAGCTCTCCGGCGCGCTGGCCGAGCTGGGCCATGGCGACGGGGTGCTGGTGTGTGACGCCGGCATGCCGATACCCGACGGCCCGCGCCTCGTCGACCTCGCGTTCCGGGCCGGGGTGCCGTCCTTCGCCGAGGTGCTGGACGGTCTGCTGGCCGAGCTGGTGGTGGAGGGCGCGACGGCTGCGGCGGAGGCACGGGAGGCGAACCCGGCGGTGTCGGCGCTGCTGGAGGGCCGCTTCCCGGAGCTGACCCTGGTCCCGCACGAGCGGCTCAAGGATCTGTCGGCGGGCGCGCGTCTGGTCGTGCGGACCGGGGAGGCCCGGCCGTACGCGAACGTGCTGCTGCGCTGCGGGGTCTTCTTCTAGGCGCCCGCGTCGGCGAGGGCCGCGGAGGCCCGGCTTCCGGCGACCCGGAAACTTCGAGGGGGCCCGGTCCGTCGACCGGGCCCCCTCGGGTTTTCCCCTCCACATCAGAACCCCTGTGATCCCCCCAGATCCCCCTCCGGGATGTCCTGATGCCAAGTACGACACGGCAGGTGGGGGAAGGGTTGTACGGAGGTCGGGATTTCTTTTCAGGACGTCCGGCCCAGGCCGTGGTCCAGGAGGTCGGGCGGGCCGCCGTGGCGGCTCAGCCCGTGTGCTCCACGAACCGTGACGCGGTCTCCGCGAGCACCTCGCGGCCGTCGCGTGCCCACAGCCCGTCGTTGAAGAGCTCGACCTCGATGGGGCCGTCGTAACCGGCCGCCTCCACGTAGCCCTTCCACTCCCGCATGTCGATCGCCCCGTCCCCGATCTGGCCGCGGCCGGTGAGGACCCCCTCCGGCAACGGGGTGGTCCAGTCGGCGAGCTGGAAGGTGTGGATGCGGCCACCGGCGCCCGCGCGGGCGATCTGCGCGGGGGCGGCGTCGTCCCACCAGATGTGGTACGTGTCCACCGTGACGCCGACCTGGTGCGCGGGGAAGCGTTCGGCGAGGTCGAGTGCCTGGGCGAGGGTGGAGACCACGCAGCGGTCGGAGGCGTACATGGGGTGCAGCGGCTCGATGGCCAGCTTCACACCGTGCTCCTGCGCGTAGGGGCCGAGGACGGCCAGCGCGTCGGCGATCCGCTCCCGGGCTCCGTGCAGGTCCTTGGAGCCGGCCGGCAGGCCGCCGGAGACCAGGACCAGTACGTCGGTGCCGAGGGTGGCGGCCTCGTCGACGGCCCGGCGGTTGTCGTCGAGCGCCTTGGCGCGCTCGTCCGGGTCGATGGCCGTGAAGAAGCCGCCGCGGCACAGGGTGGTGACGCTCAGACCCGCGTCGCGGACCAGCTTCGCCGTCGCCTCCACCCCGTACGACTGGACGGGCTCCCGCCACAGGCCGACGCCCGGCACACCCAACTCGACGCAGGTGTCCACCAGTTCGGGCATCGACAGCTGCTTCACCGTCATCTGGTTGATGGAGAAGCGGTCAAGTCCGGTACTCACTGGGCCACTCCGTACAGGGACAGCAGGTTCCTCATCCGCTCCTCGGCGAGCTTCGGGTCCGGGAACAGGCCCAGGCCGTCGGCGAGTTCGTAGGCGCGGGCGAAGTGCGGGAGGGAGCGGGCCGACTGGAGACCGCCGACCATGGTGAAGTGGCTCTGGTGGCCCGCGAGCCACGCCAGGAACACCACGCCCGTCTTGTAGAAGCGGGTCGGCGTCTGGAAGAGGTGGCGGGACAGCTCCACCGTGGGGTCGAGGAGTTCACGGAAGCCGGCCACGTTCCCGGTGTCCAGGACGCGGACCGCCTCCGCCGCCAGCGGGCCCAGCGGGTCGAAGATGCCGAGCAGCGCGTGGCTGAAGCCCTTCTCGTCACCCGCGATCAGCTCGGGGTAGTTGAAGTCGTCGCCCGTGTAGCAGCGGACCCCGCCGGGCAGCCGGCGGCGGATGTCGATCTCCCGCTGGGCGTCCAGGAGGGAGACCTTGATGCCGTCGACCTTGTCCGGGTGGGCGGCGATGACCTCCAGGAAGGTGTCGGTGGCCGCGTCCAGGTCGGACGAGCCCCAGTAGCCCTCCAGCGCGGGGTCGAACATCGGGCCGAGCCAGTGCAGGATCACGGGCTCGGAGGCCTGGCGGAGCAGGTGGCCGTAGACCTCCAGGTAGTCCTCGGGGCCGGAGGCCGCCGCGGCGAGCGCGCGGGAGGCCATGAGGATCGCCTGCGCGCCGCTCTCCTCGACGAGCGCGAGCTGCTCCTCGTAGGCCGCCCGGACCTCGGCCAGGGAGCCGGCCGCGATCTGGTCGGTGCCGACGCCGCACGCGATGAGGCCGCCGACCGACCTGGCCTCGGCGGCACTGCGGCGGATCAGCTCGGCGGCGCCCGCCCACTCCAGGCCCATGCCGCGCTGCGCGGTGTCCATGGCCTCGGCGACGCCGAGCCCGTGGGACCACAGGTGGCGGCGGAAGGCGAGGGTGGACTCCCAGTCGACGGCGGCCGGCGAGTCGGGGCTGACGTCGGCGTACGGGTCGGCGACGACGTGGGCCGCCGAGAAGACCGTACGCGAGGTGAAGGCGGCACCGGAGGTGACGGCGAGGGGTTCGGGGCGGGGCTCGTAGATCCGCACCCCGCCCTCGAAGTCGGGGAGGTGGATGGTCACAGCGCGATCTCCGGTACGTCGAGACGGCGGCCCTCGGCCGACGACTTCATGCCCAGCTCGGCGAGCTGGACGCCGCGGGCGCCGGCCAGGAGGTCCCACTGGTAGGGCGCGTCGGCGTAGACGTGCTTGAGGAAGAGCTCCCACTGGGCCTTGAAGCCGTTGTCGAACTCGGCGTTGTCGGGCACCTCCTGCCACTGGTCGCGGAAGACCTCGGTGGCGGGGATGTCCGGGTTCCAGACCGGCTTGGGGGTGGCGCTGCGGTGCTGGACGCGGCAGTTGCGCAGGCCCGCGACGGCGGAGCCCTCGGTGCCGTCGACCTGGAACTCGACGAGCTCGTCGCGGTTGACGCGTACGGCCCAGGAGGAGTTGATCTGGGCGATGGCGCCGCCCTCGAGCTCGAAGACGCCGTAGGCCGCGTCGTCGGCGGTGGCGTCGTAGGGCTTGTCGTTCTCGTCCCAGCGCTGCGGGATGTGGGTGGCGGAGAGGGCCTGGACGGACTTCACCCGGCCGAACAGCTCGTGCATGACGTACTCCCAGTGCGGGAACATGTCGACGACGATGCCGCCGCCGTCCTCGGAACGGTAGTTCCAGGAGGGGCGCTGCGCGGACTGCCAGTCGCCCTCGAAGACCCAGTAGCCGAACTCGCCGCGGACGGACAGGATCCGGCCGAAGAAGCCGCCGTCGATGAGGCGCTTGAGCTTGAGCAGGCCCGGCAGGAAGAGCTTGTCCTGGACCACGCCGTGCTTGATGCCGGCGGCGTTCGCGAGCCGCGCGAGCTCCAGTGCGCCCTCCAGGCCGGTGGCCGTCGGCTTCTCGGTGTAGATGTGCTTGCCCGCGGCGATCGCCTTCTTGATCGCCTCCTCGCGGGCCGAGGTGACCTGGGCGTCGAAGTAGATGTCGACGCTCGGGTCGGCGAGGACCGCGTCGACGTCGGTGGAGATGTGCTCCAGGCCGTGCTGCTCGGCGAGCGCGCGCAGGGCGTCCTCGCGGCGGCCGACCAGGATCGGCTCCGGCCACAGCACCGTGCCGTCGCCGAGGTCGAGGCCGCCCTGCTCACGCAGAGCCAGGATGGAGCGCACCAGGTGCTGGCGGTAGCCCATGCGTCCGGTCACGCCGTTCATGGCGATACGCACCGTCTTGCGTGTCACGTCGGTCCCTTCGTAGGTGTGGTACGCGGTTGTGCGCGCCGCGCACGCCCTACTGATGAGCGTTACAGCAAGCGCTTTCTATCTACGAAGAAGCTAGCCTCTGACCAGCGGTCCAGACAAGACCGTGACGGGGTTGAGTTGTTCGAGGGGGCGAACAACCCGGGGTGGGGGGCTTAAGGTCGGCTCGGAACCGGGCCGTGGGCGCCCGCGTGTACAACGAGGTACTACGAGATGCGCTACCGGAGGACGACGAGATGACGGTGACCCTGGCGGACGTGGCGGCCCGCGCCCAGGTCTCCCCCGCGACGGTGTCGCGCGTGCTCAACGGGAACTACCCCGTCGCCGCCTCCACCCGGGAACGGGTGCTGCGGGCTGTGGACGAGCTGGACTACGTGCTGAACGGCCCGGCGAGTTCGCTGGCCGCGGCGACGTCCGACCTGGTCGGGATCCTGGTGAACGACATCGCCGACCCGTTCTTCGGGGTCATGGCCGGCGCCATCCAGTCCGAGATCGGCGGGCCGGGCGGACGCGCCGGCGGCGAGCGGCTGGCGGTCGTGTGCAACACCGGGGGCTCCCCGGAGCGCGAACTGACCTACCTCACGCTGCTCCAGCGGCAGCGGGCGGCGGCCGTCGTGCTGACCGGCGGTGCCGTGGAGAACGTGCCGCACGCGGCGGCCATGACCGCGAAGCTGCGGAAGCTGACGGACGCCGGGACGCGGGTGGTGCTGTGCGGGCGGCCGCCGGAGCCGGAGACCACGGCGATCGCGCTGACCTTCGACAACCGCGGGGGCGGACGGGAACTGACCGAGCACCTGATCGGCCTGGGTCACCGGCGGCTCGGCTACATCGCGGGTCCCGAGGAGCGTACGACGACCCGTCACCGGCTGGAGGGGCACCGGGACGCGCTCGCGGCCCACGGTATCGAGGAGGACCCGCGCTGGACCGTCCACGGGCGCTACGACCGGCGCTCGGGCTACGAGGCGACGCTGGAACTGCTGCGCCGGGACCCGTCGTTGACGGCGGTGGTGGCGGCGAACGACTCCGTCGCACTCGGCGCGTGCGCCGCGCTGCGGGACTCCGGGCTGCGGATCCCGGACGACGTGTCGGTGGCCGGCTTCGACGATCTCCCCTTCAGCATCGACGCGGTGCCGGCCCTGACGACCGTGCGCCTGCCGCTGGCCGAGGCGGGGGCCCGCGCCGGACGGATCGCGATGGGACGTGAGGAGCCGCCGCCGGGGGGTATCGCCACGGTCCGGGGGGAGTTGATGGTGCGGGGGTCCTCCGGGGGGCCGCGGGGCTGAGCGGGCGGGCGGGGGCCCGGGTGCGCGGGGCCGGGGTGGGCGAGGCCCGGGCGAGGGCTCGGGTGCGCGGGGCCCGGGCGAGGACTCGCGTGCACGGGGCCCGGGCGCGCAAGTGCCCCCTCCCGACGCAACCCTGGGCGGGTGAGGTCTCCGGCCCCGGTGCGAGGGCCCCGGCTGCGTGAGGCGAGGGCGAGGTGCGCGAGACCCGGGCGAGGACACCGGCTGCGCAAGGCCCGGGTATGAACGGGAGGGCGCACAGGGCACTGGGTGCGCACTTGAGGGCGCACAGGGCCCGGGGTACCAACGGGAGGGCGCACAGGCCCGGGTATGAACGGGAGGGTGCACAGGGCCCGGGGTGCCGACGGGCGGCCGTGACGAGGCGATGCGCGCACGGGGCGGCCGTGCGGGCCGGTGGCGTGGAGGGGGCGTTGATCGCCGAGCCGGTCGTGGGGACGACGTCCGAGTCGTAGTCTCGGCCCCACCGATGAGTTTCGCGGCGGGCGCCGGTCTGTAAAGCCGTAACCGCCCGAGCAGGGCACCCGTGAGGAACTGGAGTGAGTCCCATGCGTATCGTCATCACCTCGTTCATCAGCCTGGACGGCGTCGTGCAGGCGCCCGGCGGACCGGAGGAGGACACCGAGGGCGGGTTCGCGCACGGTGGCTGGACGCACGCCTTCTTCGACCCGGAGGTCGTCGGCGGGGCCTTCGACGGGGCGCTGCGGGAGGCAAACGCGCTGCTGTTCGGCCGGCGTACCTGGCAGGCGATGGCGGGGGCGTGGCCGGAGCGGGCGGGTGACCCGTTCGCCGACCGGATGAACTCCCTGCCCAAGTACGTCGTGTCCCGGACGCTCACCGACGACCAGCTGACCTGGGACAACACCACCCGTATCGCGGGTGACGAGGCCGTCGCCCACCTCCGCAAGCTACGGGAGAGCGACGGCGGCAACCTGGTGGTCATGGGCAGCCCCTCGCTCGCCCGCACGCTGCTGAGCGAGGGCCTGGTCGACGAGCTGCGGCTCATCGTGATGCCGGTGATGCTCGGCGGCGGCAAGTCGATCTTCCCGGACGACGGGACCAAGGCCGCCTTCGAGCTGGTCTCCACGACGACCGCGCCGACGGGGGCGCTGGTGTGCGTGTACCGGGCGGCGGCCGAGGCGTGACGCGTAGCGAGGTGGGCGACTCGGCGGACGGTTGACTCGGTCAGAGGTATCTTTGACTGAGTCAGAGATGTCGAGACAGCTGTCAGAGCCGGCCGCCGGGGAGCGATCGCCATGACCGTCCAGGACTTCCGCGCCTTCAACCGCTTCTACACGAACGTCATCGGCGCCCTCGACTACAGCCGCCACCTCTACGCCCCGTTCACCCTCACCGAGTCCCGCGTCCTGTACGAGCTCGCGCACTCCCCGCGTACCGACGCGGCCGACCTGCGGGCCGAACTCTCGCTGGACGCGGGGTACTTGAGCCGGATCCTGAACAAGTTCGAGCAGGACGGACTCGTCGAGCGGTCCCCCTCCCAGGACGACCCGCGGCGCCGCCGCGTCACGCTCACCGCGCGCGGCCGCGAGAGGGCCGTCCTGCTGGCCGAGCGGGCGAACCAGTCCGTCGGCGCGCTGCTCGCCACCGTCCCGTCCGCCGAGCGGCCCCGGCTGGCCGAGGCGATGCGGACCGTCCGCGAGCTCCTGTCCGACGGCCGCCGGCCCCGCCGTGAGGACGTCGTGCTGCGCGAGCCGGGACCCGGCGACCTCGGCTGGATCGTGCAGCGCAACGCCGCGCTGTACGCGGCCGAGTACGGCTGGAACGCCGACTACGAGGCGCTGGTGGCGAGGATCGTCGCCGATTTCGCGCAGGACCACGATCCGCGTCTGGAGCGGGTGTGGATCGCCGAGCTCGACGGACGTCCGGTCGGCACCGTGATGTGCGTACGGGACGAGGCGCCGGCCACTGCCCGCCTCCGCCTGCTCCTGGTCGAGCCCGAGGCACGCGGCCTCGGCATCGGCGACCGGCTGGTGGGCGCGGTCGTCGACTTCGCGCGGGGCGTCGGCCACCGCGACCTCGTCCTGTGGACCAACGACGTCCTGACCGCCGCCCGCCGCGTCTATCAGCGCCACGGCTTCGTCCTCGTCGCCGAGAAACCCCACCGCTCGTTCGGAAAGGACCTGAACGGCCAGGACTGGCGCCTGGACCTCACCGGCACCGGCGAGTGACAGTAGGGACCATGAAACTGGCGTTCTCCACCCTCGGTGTCCCCGGCCTGCCCCTTTCCGACGTACTGCGGCTCGCGACCACGTACGGCTACCACGGCGTCGAACTGCGCGCGGATCCGGAGGAGCCGGTCCACCCCGGCCTCGATCTCGCCCAACGCGCGGAGGTGGCCGCCGAGTTCAAGGCGGCCAAAGTGGAGGTCCTGGGAGTCGCGGGGTACGCGCGGGTGGCCGCGCCGGGCGACGACGCCCCGGTGATCGAGGAGATCCGCCGGCTGCTCGACCTCGCCCGCGACCTGGGCGCCCCGTTCGTCCGGGTCTTCCCCGGCGGCACCCCCGAGCAGAGCCGCGAGGAGGCCGACGCCACGGCCGCCCGACGGCTCGGCACGGCCGCCGAGTACGCCGCCGACCTCGGCGTCCGCATCCTCCTCGAGACCCACGACTCGCACCGCACGGGCGCCGACGCCATCCGCGTCCTCGGCCCGGTCGGCCACCGTCACGTCGGCGCCCTCTGGGACGTCATGCACACCTGGCTGGGCGGCGAGCAGCCCGCGGAGACGTACGCGGCGCTCTCCCCCTACCTCGGGTACGTCCAGGTCAAGGACATCGCCTCCGCCGACGACACGACCCCCCTCCGGCTCGGCGCCGGCGTCCTGCCCCTGACCGAGTGCGTCGACGTCCTGTGCCGCAACGGCTGGGACGGCTGGCTGTGCTGGGAGTACGAGAAGCGCTGGTACGAGGCGGCCACCCCGCTCCCCGAGCTGCTGCGCGCGGGCCACGACCATCTGGCCCGGCTGCTCAACGACTCGGCGTAGTCGAGGTGTCCCGGAGCGGGGTCTCCGCGTCCGGCGCGGAGACCCGGCCGGACGCGGTGGCCGACGCGGCTTTCAGTCCCACCAGTTGAACAGGAGGTCGCTCAGCACCTCGGGGCGCCAGTAGCGGATGTCGTCCGCCGCCTCCGCCAGCTCGCGCTCGTCCACCTGACTCAGCGGCGTACCGAGTTCGCGCACGCTCAGGGACCGCAGTCCGATGGCCTCGAAGACCGCGGCCCAGGCCGGCGGGTCCACGAACCCCGACACCGGCGGGCCCGGTACGGGCGGGGCGAGGGTGAAGGCGACGAGCGGCCGGTCGGCGTGGCGCAGGACGGTGCGCGCCGCGCCGCGGCCGGTGATCGTGACCGCGTGGAAGCTCGACATGAAAGGGAGGTCCGGCGTCTCGACCCGGGCGCCGAGGCCCCTCGCCGCCTCGAGACACGCGCCCCGGAACGCCGTGGTGTCCGCGTCCCTACGCACCTGTCACGAACCTTCCCACCCGCTGCTCCAGCCGCTCCCGGCACTCCGGCCACTCCGCCGCGGTGATCGAGAAGATCGCGGAGTCCCGCAGCCGGCCGTCCTCGCCCGGCGCCCAGGAGCGCGACCAGTTGCGCAGAACTCCCTCGAAACGGGCGCCCACGCTTTCGATCGCCGCGCGGGAGCGCTGGTTGCGGGCGTCCGTCTTCAGGTCCACCCGTGCCACGCCCCACTTCTCGAAGGCGTGCCGGAACAGGAGCAGTTTGGCCTCGGCGTTGATCCCCGTGCCCTGGGCCGCCCGGGCGAGCCAGGTGAACCCGATCTCCACGGCGTCCAGCGTGTCCTCCGTCAGCCAGCAGCGCGGCTCCCAGTACGAGGTCGCGCCGACCGCCCGGCCCGTCGCCGTCGAGACCTGCGCGTACGGTGCGAGCCGGCCCGTCGCCGCGCGGGCGAGCTGCGCGTCGATGTACGCCGGCACCTCGTCGGCACGCGGCACCCACGTGAACGCGTAGGTGCCCCGGTCCTGCTCGGCGGCCACCGCCAGGTCGGCGGCATGCCGGTGCCCCAGCGGCTCCAGGCGCACCAACTCGCCCTCCAGCGGCGGCCCTGCCAGCCTGTGGCCACTCACCGTCGCCATACGTCCCCCTACCGCAGCAGTCGGCCCCTCAGCTCCGCGAACGCCTCGTGGAAGCCCGGGAAAGTCTTCCGTACGCATCCGGGGTCGTCGAACGAAATACCCGGCACCCGCAGACCGGTGACCGCGAAGGACATGACGATGCGGTGATCGCCGTACGACGTGATCTCCGTGCCGGCGGGCGCGGCGGAGCCCGGTCGGATCTCGATGTGGTCGGGACCCGTCTCCACCGTCACGCCCAGGCGTCGCAGGTTCCGCGCGCAGGCCTCCAGGCGGTCGCACTCCTTGACGCGGGTGTTCGCCACGTCCTCGATGCGGACGGGGCCGTCGGCGAACGGCGCGATCGCGGCCAGCGTCGGCATGGTGTCCGAGATGTCCCGCATGTTGACCGTGAGGCCGTGGAGTTCGCCGGTGCCGCGGACCGTCGTGCCGTCCGCGCCCACCGTCACCTGGGCGCCCATCCGCCGCAGCACGTCGACGAAGGCCAGGTCGCCCTGGAGCGCCCCGGTGCCGAGGCCCGGCACCGTCACCTCGGCGCCCGGGGTCACCGCCGCCGCCGCGAAGAAGTAGCTCGCGGTGGAGGCGTCCGGCTCGATCCGGTAGGTCGTGGCCCGGTAGCCGCCGGGCGGGACGACGAAGACGTTCCCCTCCCGGCGCACCTCTGCCCCGAACTCCCGCATCATCGCGAGGGTGATCTCCACGTAGGGCACCGAGACCAGGTCCGTCACCGCGATCCGAAGGCCGGTCCGGGTCAGCGGGCCCAGCAGCAGCAACGCCGTCAGGTACTGCGAGGACTGGCCGGCGTCCAGCGTCACCTCGCCGCCCTCGACGCCGGACGCCGTCACCGTCAGCGGGTGGTGGCCCTCCGCCTCCTCGTGCCGCAGGTCCACACCGAGGTCGCGCAGGGCCCGGGTCAGGGGCAGCAGGGGCCGCCGGCGCATCTGGGGCGAGGCGTCGAAGCGGTACGTGCCGTGGCCGGCCGCCGCCAGGGCGGGCAGGAAGCGGGCCGTGGTGGCGCCGTCCCGGCAGTACACGTCGGCCTCCGGGACCGCGGGGCCCTCGGGGCGGCCGTCGACCTGCCAGGTGTCCGGGGTGCGGCCGACCCGGTAGCCGAGCCGTACCAGCCCCTCGGCGAAGCCCTCCGTGTCGTCCGAACGGAGCGGGCGTACGAGGGTGGTGACACCGTCGGCCGCGGCCGCCAGGAAGAGGGCGCGGGCGGTGATGGACTTCGAGCCTGGGATGTCGACTGCGGGCATGCCGTCATGATCGCCCGACCGTCACGCCCCGCGCCGGGACGTCCACGGGATGGACCGGGCACGGTGTGCCGGGCACGGATGGACCGGGCACGAATGGACTGGCCACCGGATGCCCGGCACGGGGCTAACCCGCCGCGGGCGGACCGGCCACCGGCCACCGGGCACCCGGCACCCGGCACCCGGCACCCGGCACGAGACCAACCCGCCACCCACGGACCAGCCACCGGACACCCGGCACGACACCAACCCGCCACCCACGGACCAGCCACCGCATACACCGGCCACGCCTACCCCGCCCCCGTCATCCCCGCCCCACACCCTCCGCCCCGGCCCGCACGCCCCCTGGGTCCCTCCCTCCCCACGCCCACCGACTTCGGGAAATCGGGGTCGGGCCGGGAACCCCGCTCCGTCCCCGCTCGTCCAATCCGCAAGCTGTCGGAGAGTCACCGTGGTGCGGCGTCGGCCTCGCTGCTGGCTGCGAACGCTGACCTACCCTCTCCTCCGTACTGCGGCCGGCAGCACGCCGCCATCGGCGCGCCCCCCTCCAACAGCGCCGATGGCGGCCCCCAGGGCCTGCCCTGGCCGTGTGCGCGCCTTCCCTTGACCGGCAGAAACTTCCCGGATATTGGTGACTCCTCGGAAGTTTCCTTCAGTGGCTCTCCGGAAGGAGCACACGTGCCCGACACCAGCACGGGAAGCTCGGGAAACACCGCACAGCCCTCCAGACGCACCGTCCTCGCCGCGAGCGCCGGCGCCACCGCCGCACTGGCCGTGGGAGGCACGTCGTACGCCGCCGCCTCCGACCGCGACCTCCGCGCCCTCATCTCCCGTATGACGCCGGAGGAGAAGGTCGGCCAGCTCTTCGTGACACGGGTTCACGGCCACTCGGCCACCGCACCCGACCAGGCCGACATCGACGCCAACCTCAGGGAACTCGGCGTGCGCACGGCCGCCGAGCTGATCGCCAGGTACCGGGTCGGCGGGATCATCTACTTCACCTGGGCGCACAACACCCGCGACCCGCACCAGATCGCCGATCTGTCGAACGGGATCCAGCGGGCCTCACTGGAGCAGCCGCGCGGGCTGCCCGTCCTGATCTCCACCGACCAGGAGCACGGCATCGTCTGCCGCGTCGGGGAGCCCGCCGCGCTGTTCCCGGGCGCCATGGCCGTCGGCGCCGGCGGTTCCAGAGCCGACGCGCGCACCCTCGGCCGGGTCGCGGGCCGCGAACTGCGCGCGATGGGCGTGCGGCAGAACTACTCCCCCGTGGCCGACGTGAACGTCAACCCGGCCAACCCGGTCATCGGCGTACGGTCCTTCGGCTCGCGGCCCGACGCGGTGGCCTCCCTGGTGGCCGCCGAGGTGGCCGGCTACCAGGGTTCGCGGGTCGCCGCGACCGCCAAACACTTCCCGGGGCACGGCGACACCGCCGTCGACAGCCACTACGGCTTCCCCGTCATCACGCACACCCGCGCCGAGTGGGAGAAGCTCGACGCACCGCCGTTCCGGGCGGCGATCCGCGCGGGCATCGACTCGATCATGACCGCGCACATCATGGTCCCGGCGCTCGACGACTCCGGTGATCCGGCCACCCTCTCCCACCCGATCCTCACCGGCATACTCCGCGAGGAGCTCGGTTACGACGGGGTCGTGGTGACGGACGCCCTCGGCATGGAGGGCGTCCGGGAGAAGTACGGCGACGACCGTGTGCCCGTGCTCGCACTGAAGGCCGGGGTGGACCAGCTCCTGAACCCGCCGTCCCTGGACCTCGCCTGGAACGCCGTCCTGAAGGCCGTACAGGACGGGGAGCTCACCGAGGCGCGGCTCGACGAGTCGATCCTGCGGGTGCTGCGGCTGAAGGCGAAGCTGCGGCTGTTCGAGGAGCCCTACGTCAGCCAGGCCGGGGTCAGCGACACCGTCGGCGTCCGGGCGCATCTGGCCGCGGCCGACCGGATCGCCGAGCGGACCACCACCCTGCTGGTCAACGAGAGGCGGCTGCTGCCGCTGTCCCGGCGCCGCCACCGCCGGCTGCTGGTCGTCGGAGCCGACCCCGCCTCTCCGTCCGGGACGACCGGGCCGCCCACCGGGGTGCTCGCGGGCGCGCTCACCGAGCTCGGCTTCACGGCCACCGCCCTGTCGACCGGCACGGCACCCTCCGCCGCCACGATCGCCAAGGCCGTCGCGGCGGCCCGGGACGTGGACGCGGTGGTGGTGGGGACGTACAACGTCACCGCCGCAAGCTCCCAGAAGGCGCTGGTCGAGCAGCTGGTGGCGACCGGCAGGCCGGTGGTGGCGGTCGCGATCCGCAATCCGTACGACGTGGCCCACCTGCCCTCCGTGCCGGCCTGTCTGGCGGCGTACTCGTGGACCGACGTCGAACTGCGGGCCGCCGCACGGGTGATCGCCGGGCGGGTGCGGCCACGCGGGAAACTGCCGGTGCCGGTGCTGCGGGCGGACGATCCGGCGCGGGTGCTCTATCCGGTAGGCCACGGGCTGTCGTATCAGCCGTAGCGCTCATACGCCACGTAATCGGCGCACGACCCCCAAAATACTCAAAGCGCCCCGCACGCCTGGCGTGGGCCCGCCGCGGCGGGTCACGCTGGGCGGGGGTACCCGGGGGGATGGCGATGCGTGAGAGATGTTCCGTGGGGGTGGTGTGCGCACTGCTGGCGCTGCTGGCCGCCCTGTTGACGGGGTGTTCGGGATCGGCGTCGGGTGCGGGCGACGGCGGGCGGGACGGCCGGCTGGGCACGGAGGTGTCGCCCTCGCCGTCGCGGACCTCCGGTTACGGCGCGGTGTTCCTCGCGGTCGACGAGTGCAGTTCCTTCGGCACGACCAGCTTCACCGAGGTGGCGTGCGCCGGTGAGCGGGCGGCGGCCCGGGTCGTGGCCCGCCACGACGGCAGGGTCGCCGACGGGCCGCAGTGCCCGGGGACCACGGACTTCGTCCTGCACATCAGTGAACAGAGCCAGGTGTCCGACGAGGACGGCGACGGGGCGATCCCGCAGGGCTACGCCTGCATGCGCAACCTGGGACCGTCGCACCCCGGCGACCCGGGCGGCGGGGGCGGCCCGCGGACCATCGTCGGCGACTGCGTCTACGGCCTGGGCGACGGCCAGGTACGCGAGACCGCCTGCGACGGCAAGGGCGACAAGCAGCCGGAACACAAGGTGACCAAGGCCGTCGACAAGCGCGGCCAGTGCCCCCTGTCGACGGCCCTGTACGTCCAGCTGGGCGGCGAACACCCGGTGGGCTGCGCCCGGCCGGTGTGACCCGGGGACGGGACGCAGGTCACCGGCCCCGGCCCCGGCCCCGGCCCCGGTCCCGGTCCCGGCCTCGTTCCTGAGAGGCCGGTCGGGGGCTCATCCGTACAGCCCACCCCGGAGTGCGGCATATGCCAGTACTGAGGATGCTGGTCGAGTTCCCGGCTGGGCGAGCACGAAGGCAGAGGAGGCGTGGTGGCACCTCTGACTCGGATTTCGCTGGAGGACGGCGGCTGCGTACTGGTCGAGGCGGGAGCCGCGGGGGACGGACCGGTGAAGGCCGGCCGCGTCGGCGACGCCGTCCGCGACCTGCCGGTGACCCTGCAGGGTGCCCTGGAGCCGGTCACGCAGGCCGCGCGCGCCACGCTCGAGCAACTGCGCAAGGCACGACCCGACGCGATCACGGTCGAGTTCGGTGTCGATCTCGCGGTCGAGGCCGGTGCCGTGATCACCAAGAGCCAGGCGACCTGCCATCTGAAGGTGACGGTGTCGTGGCAGCGACCCGACTCCGGCGGCTCCGACGCGGACGAGGGCGCGGGCTGACCCATGGACGGTACGGAGAGCGGACTTCCCGCCGCGGTGGCCCGAATCCTGGGGCCGGACGGAGCGGTGGCCGGGGCCGGGTTCCTGGTGGCCGAGGGTGTCGTGGTCACCTGCGCGCACGTCGTCGAGGCAGCCGGCGGCGGCCCCGGGGCGACGGTCCTGCTGTCCTTCCCCCACGTGGCGGGCGCGGACCGGGTGGAGGGCCGGGTGCCCGCCGAGCTGTGGCGTGCCGCCGAGGTGGAGGACGTGGCCTTCATCCGGCTGAACAGCACGCCGGCAGACATGCGGACGCTTCCGCTGGGCTCCGCGGAAGGGTGCCGGGGCCATCAGGTCCGCTCCTTCGGATTCCCGGCACAGGCCCCACCGGAGGGCCACTTCGGCTTCGGGGTGACCGGTGACCTGCTGCCGGGCCCGGACGGCGGCGGCGCGCATCTGCAGCTCACCGCCGCCAACGACCTGACCACCGGGTTCAGCGGCGGGCCCGTCCTGGACGAGGTGACCGGCCTGGTCATCGGCATGCTCACCGAGATCGCGGCGCCTGACGCGTACGAACGGGGCCAGGGCATCGCGTATGTGACGCCGACCCAGGTACTGCGGGAGATCCTGCCGGAACTGGCCGAGCGTGAGGTGTGCCCCTACCGGGGACTGGAGCCGTTCACCGCGGAGCACGCGCGGTGGTTCCAGGGCCGTCAGGAGGCGGTACGGCAGGTCCTGACGAACCTGGGCCGGCAACGGCAGCTGACACTGCTGCTCGGGCCCTCCGGGTCGGGCAAGTCGTCCTTGATCCAGGCGGGCGTGCTGCGGGCGCTGGCGGAGGGGGAACTGCCGAACAGCGACCGCTGGTTGCCCGTTCTCACCCGGCCGAGGCAGGACATGCTCGCCGAGATCGAGCGGGCGGGGCTGCCGGGGGCCGCCGCCGACGGGATCACGGCGGCTGTCAACCGCCGTCTGGCGTCCGAGCCTTCCTACCAGCGCGTCCTGCTCGTCATCGACCAGTTCGAGGAACTGCTGGTCCAGACGACCAACGGCCGGCTGCGGGAGCTCCTCGGCGTCATCGACGAGGTCACCACGGCCGCCGACGCCTACACCAAGGTCACCGTGATCCTGATCATGCGTGACGACTTCTATCCCCAGCTGGCCGCCCTCGCCCCCAGGCTGCTGGAAGCCGCGATGCCCGGGCTGCTGAACGTGCCGGGCACGCTGAGCCGGCAGGACCTGCACGACATCATCGTCCGGCCCGCCCTGGACGTGGGGCTCCGCTTCCAGCAGGGGCTCCCGGAGCAGATCATCAGGGACGTCCTGGAGATCACACCGGGGTCGGCCCTCACCCGTGAGGCACCGGTCACCGTGCTCCCCCTGCTGGAGATGACACTCAGCCAGCTGTGGCAGCGGCGTCAGGACGGCTACCTCACCCATGAGGCGTACGGGCGTATCGGGGCGGTCGGCGGCAGCCTGACCACGTGGTGCGACAGCGCGCTCGCCGAGCTGTCCGCCGAGCAACAGCTCATCGCCCGCCGGACCCTGACCTCCCTGGTGCACCCGGCCGACCCGAGCCACAACATCACGGCCGTCCGCACGCAGGTCCCGCTGGACGAGCTGCGCGACCTGGCGGCGGACCCGGCCGACCCCGGCGACAGCCCGGGCGCTGAGCAGGCGGCCGTCGACCACGTCATCGCCACCCTCACCCGCCACCGCATCATCACGACCCAGACGCTTCGGCCCGCGCAGCAGCTCGGCGCACCTCCCGGGGAACCGGTGGCCGAACTGATCCACGAGGCACTCATCCGCAACTGGGGCGCGCTGCGCGAATGGGTCGAGCAGGACCACCGTTTCCACGAGTGGCTGGACCGTACACGGGAGCGGCAGGCGCACTGGGCGATCAAGAAGGACCCCGGGGATCTGCTGGGCAGAACAGCGCTGGCGGAGGCGATGGAGTGGTCGCGGCGGCGCCGTCTGCCGACCGACATCACGGCATACCTGCAGGCGAGCAGAGAACGGCAGCGGGCCTCCGTACGGCGCACCAGGAGGGTCGTCGCGGTGCTGGCCGGGCTGCTGGTGCTCGCGTTGGTCGCGGGGGCGGGGGCGATCTGGCAGTGGCGGGCGGTCACGGCCGAACGGCAGGAAGCCCTGTCCCGCCAGCTCGCCCTTCAGTCCACCGACCTCATCTCCACGAACCCCGACCTCGCCTCGCTGCTGGCGGTCGAGGCGTACCGCGCCGACCACACCTCCGAGGCCGTCGAAAGCCTGCGGGCCGCCGCGGCCCTCCCGCAGCACCGCCGCCTGTCCGGGCACTCCGAGGAAGTGGGCGCCGTGGCCTTCAGTCCCGATGGCAGTCCCGACGGCCGCGTCCTCGCCTCCGCCGGCGCGGACGGGACGGTGCGATTGTGGGACCCGGCCACCGGCAAGGCGCGGAAGACCTTCAAGGGGCACTCCGGTGCGGTGATCGCGCTGGCCTTCAGTCCTGACCGTCGCACCCTGGCCACCGGCGGATTCGACCGCACCGTACGCCTGTGGGACATCCATTCCGGCAAGGTCCGCATCAAGCTCACCGGACACGCGGGCGCGGTCCGCTCTCTCGCCTTCAGCCGGGACGGCCGAACCCTGGCGGTCGGCGACGCCGGGACCGTACGTCTGTGGGACCCGCGCACCGGTGACACCCGAAAGACTCTCGCTGGTGCGACGCACCCGGTCGCCTTCAACCCCAACGGCAGCACCCTTGCCACCGGTGGCAAGGGCCAGGCAGCCCGCCTCTGGGACCCGGCCACGGGACAGCCCCGCGCCTCCCTCACCGGGCTGTCGGACCAGGTGATTTCGCTGGCGTTCAGTCACGACGGCAACACCCTCGCGACCACCACCGACGACTACGAGGTTCAGTTCAGGGACGCGGCCACGGGCAGGGTCCGCACGACCTTCGACGAATGGGGGGCCGCCTGGCTGGTCTTCAGTCCTGACGGCACCACCTGCGCCACCGGCAACGACCGCTTCGTACAACTTCGGGATGCGGACACCGGTTCACCGCGCGCCACTCTCACCGGACACTCCAACGCGGTCCTCGGCGCTGCGTTCAGCCCTGACGGCCGCACCCTGGCCACCGCCGGCCGCGACAGGACGGTACGCCTCTGGGGCGCCGACACCGGAAGGAACCGCACCACTCTCACTGGGCACGCCATGACCGTGACCTCGGTGGTCTTCAGCCCCGACGGGCGCACCCTCGCCACCGCCAGCGCCGACGAGACGGCACGCATGTGGGACGCCGACACCGGCAAGGTCCGCACCGAGCTCACCGGACACACCAACGAGGTGAACGCGGTGGCCTACAGTCCCAACGGGCGCACCCTCGCCACCACCAGCGACGACAAGACGGCACGCATGTGGGACGCCGACACCGGCAAGGTCCGCGCCGAGCTCACCGGACACACCAAAGGCGTGTACGCGGCGGCCTTCAGTCCTGACGGCCGCACCCTCGCGACCGCGGGCGACGACGACACCGTGCGGCTTTGGGACGTGGCCACCGGCAAACCCCGGGGCGTCCTCGAGGGACACACTGACGCCGTGTGGGCGCTCGCCTTCAGCCCCGACAGCCGGACGCTCGCCTCAGGTGGGGACGACTCCGCCGTATGGCTCTGGGACGTCGCTACGGGCAGACCCCGCACCAGCCTCAACGGACATGACGCGTCGGTGTACGGACTGGCGTTCAGTCACGACAGCCACACCCTCGCCACTGCCAGCGCTGACAGCACCGTGTGCCTGTGGGACGTGGCCACTGAAGAGATCCGCACCACCTTGACCAGGCACACCTACGCGGTGGTCGCGGTGGCCTTCAGTCATGACGGCCAGACCCTTGCCACCGGTGGCGCCGACGGGGACGTACGTCTGTGGGACGCGGTCCGCGGCAAACCCCGCACCACCCTGGCCGTCGGCGAAGGCGTGGGCTCACTGGCTGTCAGCCCTGACGGCCGCACCCTCGCGACCGTCGGTGAGACCGTACGCCTGTGGGACACCGTCGCCGTCGCCTCCCGGAAACCGGCGGAAGCGGTCGAACGCATCTGCCACGACGTCGACCGCGACCTCACCCCGGCGGAGCGCGCCGCCTATCTCCCCGAGGGTTCCGACGAGTCCGTCTGCCCGGGGTGAACCGACGGCGGGCCCTGCCGAGCCCGCCGTCGGCGGCAATTCAGTGGGGCGTCACGGGCGCAGCGTGGGCTCCCGTTCCACGTCCCGTACGTCCAGCTTCGCGTCGAACTTCGCCAGCGGCCTGGCCGCCGACGGGTTCGCCTGGACCGCGGCCGGGGCGACGTCCGCCCACTTCAGGATGCGGGCCGTGGCCAGGGCCTTCTGGTCGGGGACCAGACCGGCGACGTTCGCGCCGTGGTTGAGGCCGGGGGCGGTGAGGACGTAGGAGTCCTTCGCGCCCTTGCCGAGGCGGAAGGGCTCCGCTCCCCACGGGTCGTTCTCGCCGTAGACGAAGAGCATGTGGCGGGCGTTGTGCTTCACCCACGTGTCGACGTCACGCATCGCGGACGGCTGGAACCTCATCGGGATCGAGCGCGGCACGAAGTGCCGGGGCGGCAGGTAGCCGTAGCGGATGTACTTCTTCTCGATGTGCGGGAAGACGATCGTCGGCGCGCCGAGCTGGGTGCCCGCCTGGTAGTAGTACGGCGTGTACGGCTCCAGGCCCTGGTCGGTGTAGAAGGAGAACCCGGCGATGGTGTCGATCGAGGTCCAGATGTCGTCGTCGGTCGCGTTCTTCGCGTCCGCCGGGATCGACCCGCAGTCGGACAGCAGGCTGTACTGCCAGAAGCCCCAGACGTAGTCCAGCACCGTGGCCTCGTACGCCTTGTCGAGGCTGCCGATGGTGTCGAAGGTGTAGCCGTTCTCCGCCGCGTAGGCCGCGTACCGCTTCTCCAGCGGCTCCCGGCGCACCAGCGCCTCGCGCTGCACCCCGTTCAGCCGGTCGCGGCACTCCTTGGTGCCGACGGTGGCGAAGAAGCGGTCGTAGGCCGAGTCCTCCTTGTTCACCACGTCGTTGGGGGCGACGTAGGCGACGACGCCGTCCATGTCCTTGGGGTAGAAACGCTCGAAGTAGGTGGCGGTCATGCCGCCCTTGGAGCCGCCCGTGGAGATCCACTTCTTGCTGTAGATCTTCTTCAGCGCCTTGAAGATGCGGTGCTGGTCGCTGGCGGCCTGCCAGATGTCCAGCTTGGTCCAGTCGGCCGGGTCGGGCCGGGACGGGGTGAAGAAGCGGTACTCCATGGAGACCTGGTTGCCGTCCACGATCTGGGTGGGTTCGCGGCGGCCGGGGTTCGTGGAGACGCTGTAGCCGCTGGTGTAGAAGACCGTCGGGCGGGAGACGTCCTTGTGCAGCAGGGTGATGCGCTGCTGGAACGTGCCCTTGGACGGGTGGCGGTGGTCGACCGGCTGGGTGTAGTTCAGGACGAAGAAGCGGTAGCCGGTGTAGGGCTTCTCCTGGACCAGGCTCATCCCCGGGATGGAGAGGATCCGGTCCTTGATGTCGGTCGTGCCGGTGGTGCTGGTGGTGCCGGTGGCCTCCGGCTCGGCGGCGGTGGCCGCCCCGGCCGTGCTCGCTGTGCCTAGCAGCACGGTGAACGCCAGCAGCCATCTGAGCGCCTTGCGCATGCACCCTCCCCTGTGAGTACAGATGTGCGCCGGAAGCTAGCGGAGCAAGTCGCCTCAGCACCAGGGGAGATGGGGTGTCGATGGGGAAAACCCTGTAGGAAACCTGTGTTTCGGCCGATTCGGACGGTTCGGCCGGGGGCCGTGGTGGTTCAGAGGCGCATCCACCCCCCGGAGTCGTACGACCCGTGCCCCACCGCGCCCTTCAGCCACACCTTGCGTTGGCCGACCCGGACGGTCCGCGGTCCGGCGTGCCGCGAGAACTGGCCCTCGTCGACGACCGCGTGGTGGCCGCGCACCTGGATGCTGACCATCATGTACCGCTGCCTGCCGGGGTTCTTGGGCACCGTCATCACACAGAGACGGACGCCCTGCTTGTAGACCTTCACCGAGCCGGTGGAGAACGGGAACGTCCTGATCTTGCGCCCCGCGCAGGACGTGTCGGAGGCGGCCTGCGCGCTGCCGGGCGCGGCGACGGCGAGCAGTCCGGAGGCGGTCAGCACGGTCAAGCCCAGCGCCAGCCGTCGACGCATCCCAGCACCCCAGTGCACAGTCGTCCCTCCCGTAACGCGGCGATGAGCGTACTGGTGTACGGACGCAGGACGCGTGTCGGATGGTTGCCGAACCACGGACCGTCGGCAGACGGACCACCGGACGCCAGGCCGTCGGACGCCAGGCCGTCTGCCGCCGGACGCCAGGCCGTCGGACGTCAGGCCGCCGCGGGCGTGTCCTCCCCCACGAAGGTCCGCCACAGCTCGGCATAGCGCCCGCCCCGCGCCAACAGCTCGTCGTGCGTGCCGTCCTCGGCGATCCGCCCCTGGTCCATGAGGACCACACGGTCCGCGCGGGCCGCCGTGGTCAGCCGGTGGGCGACGATCAGGGTAGTGCGCGCGCCGCGGCTCGTCGCGGGGCCGCCGTCGGACTCCGCAAGGGCGCTACGGCGGCCCGCGATGCGGTCGGTGGCCTGGTTGACCTGGGCCTCCGTGGCCAGGTCGAGGGCGGCGGTGGCCTCGTCGAGGAGGAGGACGTCCGGGTCGACGAGCTCGGCGCGGGCCAGCGCGATCAGCTGGCGCTGGCCCGCCGAGAGGTTGCGGCCGCGTTCGGCGACGTCGTGGAGGTAGCCGCCCTCCAGGGTGGCGATCATCTCGTGGGCGCCGACCGCGCGGGCCGCCGCCTCGACCTCGGCGTCGGTGGCGTCCGGGCGGCCGTAGGCGATGGCGTCGCGGACGGTGCCCTGGAAGAGGTAGGCCTCCTGGGGGACGACGCCGAGGCGGTGGCGGTAGGAGGTGAGGTCGAGGGCGCGGAGGTCCGTGCCGTCGACGGTCACCCGGCCGCCGGTCGGGTCGTAGAACCGGGCGACCAGCTTGACCAGGGTCGACTTGCCGGCGCCCGTCTCGCCGACGAAGGCGACCGTCTGGCCGGCGGGGATCCGCAGGTCGATGCCGCCGAGGGCCTCCTCCTCCTTGCCGTAGGCGAAGTGGACGTCCTCGAAGGCGATCTCCCCGCGCAGCGAGAGGACCTCGAGCGGCTCGTCGGCCTCCTTCGTGGAGGTCGGCTCCTGGAGCAGCTCCTGGATGCGGCCCAGTGACACGGTGGCCTGCTGGTAGCCGTCGAAGACCTGGGAGAGCTGCTGGACGGGGGCGAAGAACAGGTCGATGTAGAGGAGGTACGCGACCAGGGCGCCCGTGGTGAGGGTGGCCGCGTCGACGCGGCCGGCGCCCGCGATCAGCACGGCGGCGGCCGCCACCGCCGACAGCAGCTGCACGAAGGGGAAGTAGATCGAGATCAGCCACTGGCCGCGGATCCGCGCCCGGCGGTAGCTGTCGCTGCGCTCCGCGAACCGCGCCCGGCCGTCCCGCTCGCGCCCGAAGGCCTGCACGATCCTGAGGCCGGACACCGACTCCTGGAGGTCGGCGTTGACCAGCGACACCCGTTCGCGGGCCAGCTCGTACGCCTTCACGCTGGCCCGGCGGAAGAAGAACGTGGCGACGATCAGCGGGGGCAGCGTCGCGAACACGACGAGGGCCAGCTCCACGTCGATGACCAGCAGGGCGACCATGATGCCGAAGAAGGTGACGACCGAGACGAAGGCGGTGACCAGGCCGGTCTGCAGGAAGGTCGACAGCGCGTCGACGTCCGTCGTCATCCGCGTCATGATCCGGCCGGTGAGCTCCCGCTCGTAGTAGTCGAGGCCGAGCCGCTGGAGCTGGGCGAAGATCTTCAGGCGCAGGGAGTACAGGACCCGCTCGCCGGTGCGCCCGGTCATCCGGGTCTCGCCGATCTGCGCCACCCACTGCGCGAACACCGCGAGCAATGCGAGGAGGGAGGCGGCCCAGACCGCGCCCAGTGCCATCCGGGTGACGCCGTCGTCGATGCCGTGCCGGATCATCACCGGGAGCAGCAGGCTCATGCCGGCGTCCACGGCGACCAGGCCGAGGCTGAGCAGCAGCGGCCGGCCGAAGCCCCGCAGCAGCCTGCGCAGGCCGTACGACTCCTCGGCGGTGACCGCCCGCCCCTCGTCGACGTCCGGGACGTCGGTGGCCGGGGGCAGCGCGTCGACCTGGGCGAGCAGCTCGGGGGTGGCCGGGGTGCCGCTGAGGGCGGTGTCCTTCGGCTCGCGGTCGCCGGTCCACAGCCGTGGGGTCACCCCGCGCTCGGCGTCGAACTCGGCGTCCAGCTCCTCCCGTACGGAGGTGTCCTCGGCGGGGGCGGCGGGGCGGGCGTGGCCGGGTGAGACGCCGCCGAGCTCGTCCGGGTCGGTGAGCAGGCGGCGGTAGAGCGCGGAGCGCTGCTGGAGTTCCTCGTGGGTGCCGAGGTCGGCGAGCCGGCCGCCGTCCAGGACGGCGATGCGGTCGGCGAGGTTGAGGGTGGAGCGCCGGTGGGCGATGAGCAGGGTCGTGCGGCCCCGCATGACCTGCTGGAGGGCTTCGTGGATCTCGTGCTCGACGCGGGCGTCCACCGCGGAGGTGGCGTCGTCGAGGACCAGCAGGCGCGGGTCGGTGAGGATCGCGCGGGCGAGCGCGACGCGCTGGCGCTGGCCGCCGGAGAGGGTGAGGCCGTGCTCGCCGACCGTGGTGTCGTAGCCCTCGGGCAGCTCTCTGATGAAACGGTCCGCCTGGGCGGCCCGGGCGGCTTCCTCGATCTCCTCCTGGGTCGCCTCGGGACGGCCGTAGGCGATGTTGTTGCGCACGGTGTCGGAGAAGAGGAAGGAGTCCTCGGGGACCAGGCCGATCGCGGCCCTGAGCGAGTCGAGGGTCAGCTCGCGGACGTCGTGGCCGCCGATGAGGACGGCGCCGCGGGTGACGTCGTAGAAGCGCGGCAGGAGGAGGGAGACCGTGGACTTGCCGGAGCCGGAGGAGCCGACCACGGCGAGGGTCTCGCCCGGGCGGATCTCGAAGCTGAGCCCGTCGAGGACCGGCCGCTCGTGGTCGTATCCGAAGGCGACGTCGTCGAACTCGACCGTGGCGGGGGCGTCGGCGGGGAGCTCCTTGGTGCCCTCCTGGAGGGACGGCTCGGTGTCGATCAGCTCCAGGACCCGCTCGGTGCCGGCCCTGGCCTGCTGGCCGACCGTGAGGACCATGGCGAGCATGCGGACCGGGCCGACGAGCTGGGCGAGGTAGGTGGAGAAGGCCACGAAGGTGCCGAGCGTGATGTGGCCGCGTACGGCGAGCCAGCCGCCGACCGCGAGCATCGCGACCTGGCCCAGGGCGGGGACGGCCTGGAGGGCCGGGGTGTACCTGGAGTTGAAGCGGATCGTGCGCAGCCGGCCCGCGTAGAGCCGGCGGCCGACCTCCCTGAGCTTCCCGGTCTCCTGGTCCTCCTGCCCGAAGCCCTTGACCACGCGTACGCCGCTGACGGCACCGTCGACCACGCCCGCGACGGCGGCGGCCTGGGCCTGGGCGTACCAGGTGGCGGGGTGGAGCTTGCTGCGGCTGCGCCTGGCGATCCACCACAGGGCCGGGGCGACGGCCAGCGCGACCAGGGTGAGCGGCGGGGACAGCCACGCCATGATCACCAGGGAGATCACGAAGAGCAGGAGGTTCCCGATGGTCATCGGGAGCATGAAGAGCAGGCCCTGGATCAGCTGGAGGTCGCTGGTGGCGCGGCCGACGACCTGGCCGGTGGACAGCTCGTCCTGACGGCGGCCGTCGAGGCGGGTGATCGTCCCGAACATCTCGGTGCGAAGGTCGTGCTGCACGTCGAGGGCGAGACGGCCGCCGTAGTAGCGGCGGATGTAGGTGAAGACGTAGACGAGGACGGCCGCGGCGATCAGGAGGCCGGCCCAGGGCGCCATGTCCCGGGTGTGGTCGCCGATCACGTCGTCGATGATCACCTTGGTGACCAGGGGCACCAGTGCCATGACGGCCATGCCGGCCAGGGAGGAGCCGAGGGCGAGGACGACGTCCGCGGGGTGGCGCCACGCGTAACCGGCCAGCCTGCGCGCCCAGCCCTGTGTCTCCCCCTGTTGCGCTGCCACGCGGGTGCCCTCCTTCAGACCTGATCTTCCGGAAGGCACCAACGCGAAACGAAGCGGATTTCATCCCTCCGCAACAGGACGGGACAGGACGGAGGTGGGATCAGACGCGTACCCGCAGGTGGTAGAGCCGGGTCGTCTGGACGGCGTTCTGGTTGTCGTCGCTGACCAGGAGCACCTTCAGGCCACCCTTGCCCCTGCCCGTGACCGTCATCCCCTCGATGTTGTCGAGGAGCGGGTTCGGCTGGGGCTGCTTCGCCGTGGCGCCCAGGGTCGGGCAGTCGGCGATGTCCGTGAGCAGGGTCTTGCCGATCAGGCGCACGCCGTCCTGCCCGGTGAGGTTCTCGATGCCGCCGGTGTCGGTCGCGCGGCGGGGGTCGGCCAGGTAGAGGCGGACAGTGTTGCCGACGCCGGAGGTGAAGCCGCGCTCCAGGACGAGGAGGCGGCCGTCGGGGAGGGCCTGGACCTCGGGGACGCCGAGGCCGGTGTCGGTGCGGTAGGCGTACTGGGCGCCGAGCTCGAAGGTCTTCCCGTGCCGCTGCCAGGTCTGGAAACGGACGATGGTCGAGCTGTCGCCGGAGAGCGGGTACTCCATCGACGCCAGCAGGGTGCGGCCGCCGGGCAGCAGGGTGAGGCCCTCGAAGGTGCCGTTGGAGACGGCGCGGCCCGCGGGGGCGACCTTCAGGGCGTCCGGCACGGGCAGGCGGCCGAGGAGGTGGCCCTCCGCGGAGTAGCGGCGGATGGACGGCTCGGTCTCCGAGGTGATCAGCCGGGTGCCGTCCCGGTCGATCGCCAGGCCCTCGGAGTCGAGCGCGGTGCCCCTCTCGTCGGCGAGCGGGACGACCGACCGCGGGGCGAGCGTCCTCGCGTCGAGGTCGAAGAGGGCGGAGCGGTCGGAGAGGGCGGCGAGCGAGCCGTCCCGGTCCACGGCGAGCGCGGACAGATTGCCGACGAAGGTGCCGTCGTACGTCGTCTTGTCGAGCGCGTCGGAGAAGCGCTCGATGGCGACGGACGGCGAGCAGGCGTGGTTCTCCCCGGCGTCGGCGGGTGTGGCGGCGGTCAGGCAGGTGGCCGCCGCCACGGCCGCGGAGGTGGTGGCGAGTACGGTTCTCAGGCGCATGGACGCCACCGTAGGGCGGGCCGGTGACGGACGGGAGACCGGCTCGTGAAGCGTCGGAGCGTCAGCTCGCCGCCAGATCCCGGTGGACGACCTTGGCCACGCCCTGGATGGTCGTGATGCCGTAGTTCATGGTGCTGTTGCCCTGCGTGAGCACCGTGATCACGTAGTCGTGGCCGCCGCCCTTGAACGCGCCGACGCTGTGCACCCGCCAGCCGTTGGTGGCCCGCTCCAGCCAGCCGTTCTTGACGGCGACGGAGACCCCGGACGGCACTCCGTACGGCGTCCCCCAGCGCTGCGAGGAGACGACCTGGCTCATCAGCTTGATGATGTAGGCACGGGAGTTGTCACTCAGGACCGTGTTCTTCGCGGTGAGGAGTTTGAGCAGCTTCTGCTGGTCGGTGACGGTGATCTGGGTCAGGCCCCAGTAGCCGTTCGCCCCCGGCTTGGTCTGCGTCATGCCGGCCGCGGTGAGGAACCCCTTGATCTTCGTCATGCCCAACTGCTTCCAGAGCGTGCTGGTCGCGGCGTTGTCCGACTTGGTGATCATGGCCTTGGCGAGGGTGGCCTCGCGGTCGGTCAGGTAGCGGTTGTGTTTCTTCGCGTCCCACAGCAGCGTGGCGAGGACGGTGACCTTGACGACGCTGGCGGAGTCGAAGGCCGTCGAAGGGCGCAGGGTGCAGGTGGTCTTGGTGGTGCGGTCGTAGACGCCGACCGCGATCGTGCCCTTGCGGTTGGCGAGGGCCGCGGTGATGTCCTTCTTCAGCTTGTCGGCGAGGCCCGCCTTCGCGGACGTGCAGCTGACGACCGGTGTGGCGGCGGCGGCGGGCGAGGCGGCGGCCACGACGGGGATGAGCACCCCGGCGCCCACGCCTGCCGCGAGCACTCTCGCGCGTCTGGATATCCCGTGAGTCATGCCCTGTTGACGCACGAGTTCGAACGAAAGGTTGTACGCGTCCGGGAACGGTTGGGCAAAGCCTGTACGACGCGTTACCGCACCCTTGGCGTATTCACAGGCGGGGACAAGGTCCGGCACAGCGCGCGCTCACGCTCGCTGAGGAGCATGCGCGGGTGACATCAGCCACCGATCCCCACCCCCACCCGACCGTGACCCCCGACCTGCCGCCGCCGGCCCCGCCCGTGGCGCCCCCGGAGAAGGCACCTCGCTGGTCGCTCCCCGCGCTGATCGCGATCATGATCATGGCGGCGGTGCTCTACTCCTGGAACCTCTCCGGCTCCAGCCTGAACAGCTTCTACAGCGCCGCCGTGCTGAGCGGCACCCAGAGCTGGAAGGCCTGGTTCTTCGGCTCGTTGGACGCCGGCAACTTCCTCACCGTCGACAAACCGCCGTTCGCGCTGATGGTCATGGGGCTGTCGTGCCGGATCTTCGGGTACGGCACCTGGCAGATGATGGCGCCGATGATCGCGGCCGCGCTCGGCACCGTCTGGATCCTGCACTCGTCCGTGAAGCGGGTGTTCGGGCACGCGGCGGCGGCCGTCGCCGCGCTGGTCCTCGCCCTGACCCCGATCACCGTCGCGATCAACCGTGACAACAACCCCGACACGCTGCTCGTGCTGCTGATGGTGGGCGGCGCGGCGCTGGCGCTGCGGGCGGTCCGCACCGACCGGCTGCTGCCGCTGCTCGGCTCCGCGGTGTGCTTCGGGCTCGCGTTCAACACCAAGATGCTGCAGGGCTACATCGCGCTGCCCGCCGTCTTCGCCGTGTACGTCTACGCGTCGAGGCTCGGCTGGCGGAAGAAGGCCGTCAACCTGGCCCTGGCGGCTCTGGCGCTGGCCGTCTCCAGCTTCTGGTGGGCGGCGGCAGTGTCGCTGGTACCCGCCTCCGAGCGGCCGTACATCGGCGGCTCCACGGACGGCTCCGCCTGGAACCTCATCATGGGCTACAACGGCCTGGGCCGGATCTTCGGCGGCGAGGGCAACGGCGGGGGCGGCGGGGGCGGAGGCGGTGGCTTCTCCGGCACGGCGGGCCTCGGACGCCTCTTCAACGACGTCCTCGGCGGCCAGATCTCCTGGCTGATCCCCTTCGCCGCGATCGCCTGCGTCGGCGGCCTGGTCCTGTGCGGGCGCGCCCCGCGCACGGACGCGACGCGCGCCGCGCTGGTGCTGTGGGGCGGCTGGACGGCGCTGCACTACCTGACCTTCGCGATGGCCGAGGGCACCATGCACCCGTACTACACGACCGCGGTCGCTCCCGGTGTCGCGGCCCTGTGCGGTGGCGGCGGGGCGCTGCTGCTGCGCGCCTTCCGTGCCGACAGGCGCTGGATCTGGGTGCTGCCGGCCGGACTCGCGGTCACAGCGGTCTGGGCCGTGGTGCTGCTGCGCCGGGCCTCCGGCTGGAACACCTGGCTGTGGCCGGCGATCGCGGTGGTCATGGCGCTGGCGATCGTGGGCCTGTTCGTCTTCCGCTCCGGCGACCGCGCCAGGCTGCTGGCGGCCTCCGTGGCCGCGGCGGTCGTCGCCGCGGTGGCGGGCCCGGCCGCGTACGCCTGGTCGGTGCCGTCGGGTTCGGGCGGCGGCATGGGCGGTACGAACCCGACGGCCGGCCCGACCACGGGCAGCGGCGGCTTCGGCGGCGGCCCCGGCGGCGGAGGCGGCGGCGGCCGGGGCGGCTTCGGCGGCGGTGAGATGCCGGGCGGCACGCAGCAGGGCGGTCAGGCCCAGGCCGGCGGGCAGGCGGACGGGCCGGCCGCGCAGGAGGGCGGACAGGCAGGTCAGCAGGGCAGCGCGCCCGGTGGCGGCCAGATGACGACCGGCGGCGGCAACGGCGAACTGCCGGGCGGCCAGGCGGGCCAGGGCACCCCGAGCGGTCAGGCTCCCGGCGGCACCGGCGGTCAGCCGGGTGGCGCGGGCGGCGGCGGTATGGGCGGTGGCGGCGGCATGGGCGGCGCGAGCAGTGAGCTCGTCGCGTACCTGAAGAAGCACCAGGACGGCGCCAAGTGGCTGCTGGCGGTGTCCAGTTCACAGAGCGCGGCGCAGCTGATCCTCAGCAGCGGCGAGCCCGTCATCTCCATGTGGGGCTGGTCCGGCAGCGACAAGGCGATGACCCTCGCCAAGTTGAAGGAGCTGGTGAAGAAGGGCGAGCTGCACTACATCCAGCTCGGTGGCGGCATGGGCGGGGGCATGGGCGGCGGCTCCAGCGTCAGCTCCGAGGTCACCGCGTGGGTGCAGAAGCACGGGACGGCGGTGAAGGAGAGCGAGTACAGCTCCGGCTCGACGTCGAACTCGAACTCGAACTCGAACTCGAACTCGGAGTCGGAGTCGGAGTCGGAGTCGGAGTCGGGGTCGGACTCCTCGTCCCAGTCGAACCAGTCGAACCAGTCGGCGGTCTACCGGTTGGACGCGTCGGACGTCGGCTGACCTCCCCCGGCCGCCCCTGAGGCCAACGGCCCCTGACCCAACGGTCGGGGGCCGTTTCGGTATGTCAACTCGCGTAGACAAGGGGCAGATTGTCGGACCCGGACATCTGATGGACACGTTCGATTCATGGACAGGAGCGCATGTCCATGTCACGCTCCCGATTGCCCGCTCAATCCACCCGCGTAGAACGGACACCCCCGATGCCCGTTACACCCCACATACGCCGCCGCTGGAAGCCGCTCGCGCTCGCCGTATCGGCCGCCATGGTCGCCCTGACCGCTCCGGCGCTGACCGCGACCCCCGCCGCGGCCACGACGACGGCTTACGACGACACGTACTACGCCGGCGCGATCGGCAAGACCGGGACCAGCCTCAAGTCCGCGCTGAACAACATCATCAGCAGCCAGACGAAGCTGTCGTACTCGGCGGTCTGGAACGCGCTGAAGGTCACCGACCAGGACCCGAACAACAGCAACAACGTGGTCCTGCTGTACTCCGGCATCTCCCGCAGCAAGTCGCTGAACGGCGGCAACAGCGGCAACTGGAACCGCGAGCACGTCTGGGCCCAGTCGCACGGCGACTTCGGCACCTCCGCCGGCCCGGGCACCGACCTGCACCACCTGCGCCCCGAGGACGTGTCGGTCAACTCGATCCGCGGCAACAAGGACTTCGACAACGGCGGCAGCACCTTCACCAACGCCGGCGGCAGCCTCACCGACTCGAACTCCTTCGAGCCCCGTGACGCCGTCAAGGGTGACGTGGCCCGCATGATCCTCTACATGGCCGTCCGTTACGAGGGCGAGGACAGCTGGCCCGACCTCGAGCCCAACGACACCGTCACCAACGGCAGCGTCCCGTACCACGGCCGCCTCTCCGTCCTGAAGCAGTGGAACGAAGAGGACCCGCCGAGCGCGTTCGAGGAGAACCGCAACGAGGTCATCTACGACACCTATCAGCACAACCGCAACCCGTTCATCGACCACCCGGAGTGGGTCGAGGCGATCTGGTAGCAGCAGGACAGCGAGGGCCCGGCCGGGGTGTCCGGCCGGGCCCTGTCGCGTTTCCTCAGCCCCCACGACCACCCCCCTGCACACGCCCCCCACCCCCGTAGAGATCATGGACGGGCAGCCCGGACGACCTGGAACGAGCCGGGCGCGACGACGGACGGGGAGGCGAGCGGTGAGTTACTGCCTGGAGATGAGCACCGGGGACATGCGGGACGTGATGCGTCTGCTCACGGCGGTCGAGCGCACCGAGAAGCAGGAGCGGGCGCTGGGGGTGGTACGGGAGCGGTGCGCGCGGACCGACGCGCGGTTCGGGGAGCAGGGCATCGATCTCGACGTGACGGTGAGCCGGGCGCTGGACGAACTGGTCGAGGGGGCGCCCAGCGTGGAGGTCAGCCCCGCCTACACCTACGCCTTCCACGAGGTCGTGGCGGCCCACTTCTCCGACACCACCGACCTCGGCTCGTGGCGCCGCCCGTCGTGGTTCTTCCGCATGGACGACGAACTCGCCCGGCACGGCGTCCCGTCCGAGCTGCGCCCCGTCGCGTTCCTGTTCGGCGGACCGCCGCTCAGGCTTCCCCAGACCGGCGACGCCTTCCCCTCCATCGGCACCCTGCCGGCCCAGCGTGCCGCCGCGCTCGCCGACGCCTACGAGTCCGTGGTCCACCATCTCGACCCCGAATACCAGGACGCGGCCCGCAAGTTCGCGGAGCTCATGCGCTTCGAGGCGGAGGAGTGGGAGAGCGCCCGCAAACTCGGGCAGACCCTGGACACGATCTTCTTCTGGTTCGCGTGACGGCGCCCGGCGGGGAGCGCCGCGCCGAGGCACAGGTCAGCGGTCACGGGTCACGGGTCAGGGGTCACGGGTCACGGGTCACGGGTCACGGGTCAGGGTCACGGGTCAGGGTCACCGGCCGCCGCTGAGCGCTCACCGGCCACCGGTCACGGCTCACCAGCGGGCTTCGCGGCCGGGCCGTCGCACTCCAGGGCCCGCGTCAGCCGGGTGACGGCGGACAGGTCCGGCAGACCGCGCAGTGCGGCGACCACCTGGTCGCTCGCGAACCGGCGCTGCGCCTGAGTCACGGTCGGGTCGAGGGCGCACTCGGCCTGTACGCGGACGTAGTTCAGGTCGGTCGCGAAGAGCATCGAGAACGAGTCCGGGCCCTTGACGGCGCCGGGGCCCCCCGCGTCCCGGTACGCGCGCACCAGCCGCCGTGCGCGATCGGCGTCGAAGTGGTTCCCGCCCGCCCACACGTACACGGCGCGGGCGAGCTCGCGTTCCGCCGAGACGGGTCCGGCGTTGTCCCAGTCGAGGAGTACCGGTCCGGCCGGGCCGACCAGCACGTTCTGCGGCCGCATGTCGAGATGGGACGTCACCGGGTCCGGGCCGGACGGGGTGACGTGCCGCGCCAGTTCCGCCGCCGAGGTGGCGACGAACCGGCCCAGGTCCTCCGACCACGGGGTGCCGGCCCGGCGGGCCGCCTCGAGCAACTCCTCCCAGTCCGCTTCCCCGGGGCACTCCTCGTACCAGGCGCTCGGCCTCCCGGCCGCCCCCTCGCCGGCCCGGTGGAGCAGGGCCAGGGTCCGGCCGCACCAGCTCAGGACATCCGGGTCGCGGGGGTCCGCCTCGGTTCCCTCGATCCAGTCGTACAGCTTCACGAAGGAGCCGCCCAGCGACGGCGGGAGCCGGCAGACGTGGGCGCCGGCGCGGCTGGGGACGAGCGTCGGCGAGGAGATGCCGAGTCTCTCCGTGGCGTCGCGCAGGGCGGCCTCCCGCTCGACCTGCTCCTCGTCGCAGCCGAAGAGCAGCTCCTTGACCGCCCACGAGGAGCCGTGCCCGGACAGCTTCCAGATCTGTCCCAGGGCGCCCCGGGCGACGGGGGACACCGTCCAGGGTCCGGTGCCGAGCGCGTAGGTGTCCGCTATGAATGCCGCCGCCACGCTCCGCATGAAGGGCCTCTCCTCGGTCAGTCCAGATGCGTGGGCGCGAACATCCGCAGCACCGCGGGGAGGACGACCACCGCGGGACCGGGTGCCGCCAGTGCCTTCGCCAGGTCGTCCGCGAGGGTCTCCGGGGTCGTGCGGACCCCCGGTACCCCGAACGACTCGGCCAGGGCCACGTAGTCCGGTCGGCTCAGTTCGGTGGCCGTCGCCTCGCCGAAGGCGTCGGTCATGTACTCGCGCAGGATCCCGTAGCCGCCGTCGTCGACGATCAGCCACGTGACGTTCAGATCGTACTGGCGGGCCGTGGCCAGTTCGGCGATGGAGTAGAGGGCGCCGCCGTCGCCGGACACCGCCAGTACCGGGTGGGTGGGGTCGGCAACCGCGGCGCCCAGGGCCGCCGGGAAGGCGTAGCCGAGGCCGCCGGCGCCCTGGGCGGAGTGCATGGTGTTCGGGGCCTTGGCGTCGAAGGCCGACCAGGCCCAGTAGGCCAGGATGGTCATGTCCCAGAACGACGGGGAGCGGGTCGGAAGGGCTCGGCGCACCGAGGCCAGCACGTCCTGTTCCAGGGTGAGTTCCTGGGCGGCGACGCGTTCGCGGACCCGCGAGAGGACCGTGCTCACCCGCTCCGGGGCGGAGTCGTCCGTCCGCTCGGAAACCGTCTCCAGCAGGGCCTGCAAGGCGAGCCGGGCGTCCGCGTGGATGCCCAGCGCCGGGTGGTTGGACTCCAGTTTCCCGAGGTCGGCCTCGATCTGCACGACGCGGCCGCGGGGCTTGAACGTGTGGTAGTTGGAGGAGAGTTCGCCCAGGCCGGAGCCGACCACCAGGAGTACGTCCGCGTCCTCGAGGAAGTCCGTGACGTGCCGGTCCTCCAGCCAGGACTGGAGGGACAGCGGGTGCTGCCAGGGGAAGGCGCCCTTGCCGCCGAAGGTGGTCACGACCGGCGCCCGTACCTTCTCCGCCAGCTGCCTCAGCTTGCCCGCCGCGTCCGCCCGTACGACTCCCCCGCCGGCGATGATCGCGGGGTGGGCGGCGTGGGACAGCAGGTCGGCCGCCACCGCCGTCAGTTCGGGGCGCGGGGGCAGTTCCTCGGGGAAGGCGTCGCCGCCGGTCACCACCGGGATCGCCGTCCGGGCGAGCAGGACGTCCTGCGGGACCTCCACCCAGACGGGTCCGTGCGGGGCCGTCAGCGCGGACTTCCACGCCTCGGCGATCGCCGAGGGGATCTGGGACTGGCTGCGGACGGTGTGCACCGACTTCACCACGCCCCGGAACGAGGCAGACTGGTCGGGGAGTTCGTGCAGATAGCCGTGGCGGCCGCCGCCCAGTCCCGCGGTCGGGATCTGGCTGCTGATCGCCAGGACGGGGGCGGAGGCCGCCGCCGCCTCCTGGAGGGCCGCCAGGGACGTCAGCGCCCCTGGTCCCGTCGACAGCAGCAGCGGGGCCGCCTCCCCGGTGATCCGGCCGTACGCGTCGGCCGCGAACCCGGCGTTGTTCTCCACCCGCAGGCCGACGTAACGCAGGTCGGAGCGACGGAGCGCGTCGAAGATGCCGAGGGCGTGCTGGCCGGGCAGTCCGAAGACGGTCGTCGCGCCGAGCCCGGCCAGCGTCTCCACGACCAGGTCTCCGCCGATGCGGCCGGCCGGAGGGTTCAGAGCAGCGGAGATCTGCGCCTGCGTCGGACGGAGCACCAGGTCGTGGTCGTGGGTCACTTGGTCTCGGTCTCCTTGCGCGTCACGCGGTGCGGGCCGCCGCGATCTGGCGGGACATGATCGTGGTCAGTTCGTACGCCGTGTGGGAAGCCGCCACCGACGTGATCTCCGCGTGATCGTACGCGGGGGCCACCTCGACGACGTCCGCCGAGACGAGGTGGCAGGACGCCAGGCCGCGCAGGATCTCCAGCAGCTCGCGGGAGGTCATGCCGCCCGCCTCCGGGGTGCCGGTGCCGGGGGCGTGCGCCGGGTCCAGGCAGTCGATGTCGATGGAGATGTAGAGGGGACGGTCGCCGATGCGCTGGCGCAGCTGGTCGGCCACCTCGTCGGCACCGCGCCGGTAGACGTCCGCGGACGTGACGATGCCGAAGCCCATCTTCTCGTCGTCGGTCAGGTCCTGCTTGCCGTACAGCGGGCCGCGGGTGCCGACGTGGGAGAGGGCCTCGGTGTCGAGGATGCCCTCCTCCACCGCCCGCCGGAACGGGGTCCCGTGCGTGTACTCCGCGCCGAAGTACGTGTCCCAGGTGTCGAGGTGGGCGTCGAAGTGCAGCAGCGCCACCGGTCCGTGCTTCTTGGCGACCGACCGCAGCAGCGGCAGCGCGATGGTGTGGTCGCCGCCCAGGGTCATCAGGCGGGCGCCGGTGCCGAGCAGGTCGTCGGCCGCCGCCTCCACCGTCTCCACGGCCTCGTTGATGTTGAACGGGTTCACCGCGATGTCGCCGCCGTCCGCGACCTGGGCCAGCGCGAAGGGGGACGCGTCCTGTGCCGGGTTGTAGGGCCGCAGCAGCCGGGACGCCTCGCGGATCGCGTTGCCGCCGAAGCGGGCGCCCGGCCGGTAGGAGACACCCGAGTCGAACGGCACGCCCACCACGGCGACGTCGGCGCGGCCGACCTCGTCGAGGCGAGGCAGCCGGGCGAAGGTCGCGGGACCGGCGTACCGCGGGACGCGGGAGGAGTCGACGGGGCCGCGGGGCGTCTCGTTGCTGCTCATGGGGTACTGCCTTCTTTCCTACGCTTCATCGCGTATGAGCGTTTTGCACTACTTCTCGTACGACTCTACGGGGAAGCCGGGACGTGCCCGCGGCTGCCGGTCGGGACCGACACTAGGTGGGCGAAGGGCGACTGCGAAGTGTACGTTTCATCCATTCGAGCCTTGCCTGGTGGAGGGAACGCACACCATGCCGGACCCCGCTGTTCCCCCCACGCCGCCCGTGCCCCTGGCGGCCCTGCTGGCCCGCGAGGACCTGGCCCTGCGGCAGATCGCGGGACCCTCCGGCCCCGGCGTCGTCATCCACTGGGCGCACACCTCGGAGATGGCGGACCCCTACCCCTACCTGCTCGGAGGGGAGCTGCTGCTGACGGCCGGGGTGCATGTCCCGGAGGCGGCCGGGTCCGGCACGTACTTCGACGACTACGTCTCGCGGATCGTCGCGGCGGGCGGCGCGGCCCTCGGCTTCGGAATGGCGCCGGTGCACGACACGGTGCCGCGGGCGCTGGTCGCGGCCTGCGAGGCGTACGGGCTGCCGCTGGTGGAGGTCCCTCCGCAGACCACCTTCTCGGGGGTGGCCCGCGCCGTCTGGCAGCTGATGGCCCAGGCCCGCCTGGCCGAGCTGCGCCGCGTCACCGAGGCCCAGCAGAGCCTGGCCGCGGCGGCCTCCGGCCCCGACCCCGTCCCCTCCGTCCTACGGCAGCTCGCCCGGCGGGTGGGCGGCCGCGCGGTGCTGTACGGGCCGGAGGGCACGGAGATCGCGACGGCCGGAAGGGAGCCCGCCGACGAGGTGCGGGCGGCCCTGACCGGGCTGGCGCGGGTCGTACGCCCCGTGACCGGGGTCCCCCGCCCCGACGCGAGGCCGCCCCGGCCGGACGAGCCGCCCGCGCCGGTGCGCAGCCCCGGCCCCGGCCGAGGCAGGGCCACCGGCACCGGCACCGGCACCAGCAGCTCACCCGCCACCGGTCGGCCCACTCCCTCCTCCGCCACCGACACCCTCGCCGGCACGCACCTCGCCGCCTACGCCCTGGGCGCCGGTCATGGCTTCGTGCTCGGGGTCGCGGCGCCGCGGCGCGAAGCCGGTGACCACACCATCGCCTCGGTGGCCGCCGTGCTGCTCTCGCTGCTCACCGGCGAGCACCACAGCGGGGCGGGGGCGGCTCGGTCGTCGGCGCTCGTACGGCTGTTGCTGGGGGCCGGGCCGGAGACGGTCGCGCCGCTGCTCGGGGGCGAACGCTGGGTGGTCGTGCACGCCGGTCCCGAGGGCCGGCCCGCCGACGCGGTGGCGGCCTCCGCGCTCGGCGCGTCACTCGGCTCCCCGCTGGTCGACCTTGCGCGGGACGTCGTACGGGTGCTGGTGCCGGCCGAGCGCGCGCCGGATCCGCAGCCCGGCTGGACGCTGGGTGTCAGCGCGGCCGTCGGCCCAGGCGAATGGGCGGCGGCCGACGGGCAGGCGGCCCGGGCGCTGGCCCGGGCGCGCGCCACCCGCGCGCCGCTGGTCCGGCACGGCGCCCGCCCGGCCCTCGCCGACCTGGTTCCCGAGGAGGAGGCCGAGGCACACGCCCGCGGGCTGCTGGCCCCCCTCACCCCCGTGCTCGCCGAGACGCTGCGCGCCTGGCTCTCCCTGCACGGCAGCTGGGACCGTACGGCGGTGGCGCTGGCCGTGCACCGCAACACCGTGCGGCAGCGCGTCGCCCGGTGCGCGGCGCTGCTGTCGGCCGACCTGGACGATCCCGACGTACGGATGGAGTTGTGGTTCGCGCTGCGGCGGCGGTGACCCCCGCCCGCACCGACCGTGACCCACGTCCCAGCGTGCGGGACGACAGGTGCTCCCACCGGCCGCTGCCTCACAATGGGAGGCATGCCGATATCCGGGACACCCAGCCGTGACGAGCTCGTCGAACACCTTGTGAGAACCCGTATCGCGGGCGACGTCGCCACTCCGCGTGAGAACAACCTCTCCCACTACCGCCAGCTCGCCAACGGCGTCCGCAACTTCTGGCTCGGCCTGGAGCTCGGTGACCGCTGGAGCGACGAGCAGGACGTGCTCGCGGTGATGGCGGAGCGGGTGGGCGTCAACGACGACCCGGAGTACCGCTACGGCCAGGACACCATCGACCCCGAGCTGACGGTGGCCGGCCTGGACCGCATGGCCGGCCGGCTGCGCAAGGCGGCGGACGGGCAGCAGCGGGTCCTGTTCGCCACGGGGCACCCGGGCGGCCTGCTCGACGTGCACCGCGCGACCGCCGCCGCCCTGCGCGCGGCGGGCTGCGAGATCGTCGTGATCCCGGACGGGCTGCAGACGGACGAGGGGTACGTGATGCAGTTCGCGGACGTGGCCGTCCTGGAGCACGGCGCCACCCTGTGGCACACCCATTCCGGCGAGCCGATGAAGGCCATCCTCACGGACCTGGAGCGCGCGGGCCGCCCGCTGCCCGACCTGGTCGTCGCCGACCACGGCTGGGCTGGCTACGCCGGTCAGCACGGTGTCGACTCCCTCGGGTACGCCGACTGCAACGACCCGGCCCTGTTCCTCGCCGAGTCCGAGGGCACGGTCCAGGTGGCGGTCCCCCTCGACGACCACGTCGTCAGCCCGCGCCACTACGACCCGATGACTGCGTATCTCCTGTCGGAGGCGGGGCTGGCGTAGGCAGAGCCCGGGCGGGGCGCGGCGCAGCCCCCGCGTGCGGCCGGGCGGGACCGGGCGGTCTCGTCGGGGCCCGCGTCGGGTCCGCCCCGGCCGGGCCCGGTTCCTCAGTCCTGCCGGGGGACGCGGACCACGCCCTCCTGGATCACCGAGATCGCGAGCTGTCCGTCCTGGGTGTAGATGCGGGCCTGGCCGAGGCCGCGGCCGCCGTGGGCCGACGGGGACTCCTGGTCGTAGAGGAGCCAGTCGTCGGCGCGGAACGGGCGGTGGAACCACATCGCGTGATCGAGGGAGGCGCCGACGACGTCACCGACCGCCCAGCCGCCGCGGCCGTGCGCGAGGAGGACCGAGTCGAGGAGCGTCATGTCGGAGACGTACGTGGCGAGGACGACGTGCAGCAGAGGTTCGTCGACAGCGCCGCCGAGTTTGCCGTTGGTGCGGAACCACACCTGGGAGTGCGGCTCGCGGGCCTCGCCGAACCTTCCGTACGGCGGCTCGTCGACGTAGCGCAGGTCGATCGCCTCGCGGGTCTCCAGGAACTTCTCCACCACGGCCGCGTCGAGGTGGTCGTAGTCGCGCAGCCGTTCCTCGGAGGTCGGCAGTGTGGCCGGGTCCGGGGAGGGCGGCATGGGGGCCTGGTGGTCGAGACCCTCCTCGTACGTCTGGAAGGACGCGGAGAGGGTGAAGATCGGCCTGCCGTGCTGGACGGCGACCACCCGGCGGGTGGTGAAGGAGCGGCCGTCGCGGATGCGCTCTACGTTGTAGACGATGGGTGCGCCCGGGTCGCCCGTCCGCAGGAAGTACGCGTGCAGGGAGTGGGCGAGGCGGTCCTGGGGGACCGTACGCCCGGCGGCGACCAGCGCCTGGGCCGCGACCTGCCCGCCGAAGACGCGCGGGACGACGGCGGAGCGGGACTGGCCGCGGAAGATGTTCTCCTCGATCTGCTCCAGGTCGAGCAGATCGAGGAGATCGTGTAGTGCCTGACTCATGGCGTCAGTTCTACCGGCAGGTAATTTCGCGGGCCTTACAGACCCATGTCCTTCGCGATGATCGACTTCATGATCTCGCTGGTGCCGCCGTAGATGCGGTTGACGCGGTTGTCCGCGTACAGGCGGGCGATCGGGTACTCGTTCATGAAGCCGTAGCCGCCGTGCAGCTGGAGGCAGCGGTCGATCACGCGGTGCGCGACCTCGGTGCAGAACAGCTTGGCGCTGGCGGCCTCGGCGGGGGTCAGCTCGCCGGCGTCGAGGGCCTCGAGCGCGCGGTCGGCGACGGCCTCGGCGGCGTCCACCTCGGCCTGGCAGGCGGCCAGCTCGAACTTGGTGTTCTGGAAGGAGGCGACGGTCTTGCCGAAGACCGTGCGGTCCTGCACGTACTCCTTGGCGAACCGGACCGCGGCCTTGGCCTGGGCGTAGGCGCCGAAGGCGATGCCCCAGCGCTCGGAGGCCAGGTTGTGGCCGAGGTAGTAGAAGCCCTTGTTCTCCTCGCCGAGGAGGTCCTCGACGGGGACCTTCACGTCGACGAACGCCAGCTCGGCGGTGTCGGACGTCTTCAGGCCGAGCTTGTCGAGCTTGCGGCCGATGGAGTAGCCCTCGGACTTGGTGTCCACGGCGAACAGGGAGATGCCGTGGCGGCGGTCCTCGGCGGTGGGCGCGGAGGTGCGGGCGCAGACGATCACGCGGTCGGCGTGGACGCCGCCGGTGATGAAGGTCTTGGAGCCGTTGAGGACGTAGTGCGTGCCGTCCTCGCTGAGCTTGGCGGTGGTCTTCATGCCCGCGAGGTCGGAGCCGGTGCCCGGCTCGGTCATCGCGAGGGCCCACATCTCCTCGCCGGAGACGAACTTCGGCAGAAAGCGCTTCTTCTGCTCGTCGGTGGCGAGCATCTTGATGTACGGCAGGCCGAGCAGCACGTGCACGCCGGAGCCGCCGAACTGGACGCCGGCGCGGGCGGTCTCCTCGTACATCACGGCTTCGAACTTGTACGAGTCGATGCCGGCGCCGCCGTACTCCTCGTCGACGCGGATGCCGAAGACGCCGAGCTCGGCGAGCTTGTAGTAGAAGTCGCGCGGCGCCTGGCCGGCTGCGAACCACTCGTCGTAGACCGGGACGACCTCGGCCTCGATGAAGGCCCGCAGGGTCTCCCGGAACGCCTCGTGATCCTCGTTGAACACCGTACGGCGCACCGCCGCCACCTCCATGACTCTGGGCATGTCTAAGCGCTTGCTCATATCACCGTACCGGCGAGTACGAAGCGGCGTCCAGGTAACGCTCGTCACGTGCGGAGCCGGACGTCGCCGGTGGGCGGCGCGGGGTCCGCCGGCGAGGGTGGCGCGGGGTACGCCGGCGAGGGTGGCACCGGGCGCTCCGGCCAGGCCGGCACCGGACGTTCCGGCGAGGCCGGCACCGGACGTTCCGGCGAGGCCGGCACCGGACGTCGGGCACCGTCACGGGGCTCCGCCCCGAACCCCGACCTCGCCCACCCACCACCCGACTCGGCACGACACAAAGGCCCCGCCACGGGGCTCCGCCCCGAACCCCGACCTCGCCCACCCACCACCCGACTCGGTGGGACACAAGGCCCCGCCACGGGGCTCCGCCCCAGCCCCCGGCGGGGGTGCTCGGCTCCCTGTGCCCCGCAGCCCCCGCACCCGCCGACGGCGTTTCGCCCCCACCAGGGCCACCCGCACCCGGCGACGAAAGCTGTACGGGTGGTGCGGGTGGGAACACGGCCCTGCCGGAGACACCCTCGCCGGGCTCCGTCCCACACCCGCCGACGGCGTTTCGCGCCCGTCAGGACCCCCGCACCCCGCCGACGGCGTTCGCCCCCGCCAGGGCCACCCGCACCCGGCGACGGGAGGGGTACGGGCGGGCGGGTGGGAGCGGCAGGCCCGTTCCGCTCAGCCCGCGGACGCGAACGCGCCGCGGGCCATCCGGTGCAGCAGCGCCGCCGTCGCCCCCCGCCCCGGCAGGGACCCGGCCCGCCCGAGGTGCGGCGTCGAGTTCAGGAGCCCGAACACCGAGTGCACGGCGGACCGCGCGGTCGGCTCGGTGAGCTCGGGGTACAGCTCCCGCACCACCTCCACCCACAGCTCGACGTACTGCCGCTGGAGCTGGCGCACGAGCTTGCGGTCACTGTCGCGCAGGCGGTCCAGCTCGCGGTCGTGCAGGGTGATCAGGGGCCGGTCGTCGAGGGCGAAGTCGATGTGGCCCTCGATCAGGGAGTCGAGGAGGGCCTCCGCGCCCACCCCGTCCGCCTCCCGGACCCGCCGCTTCGCCCCCGTGAGGAGCTGCCCGCTGATGCCCACCAGGAGCTCCGCGAGCATCGCGTCCTTGCCGGCGAAGTGCCGGTACAGGCCCGGCCCGCTGATACCGACGGCGGCGCCTATCTCGTCGACGCCGACCCCGTGGAAGCCGCGTTCGGCGAACAGCCGGGCAGCCTCCTTGAGGATCTGCTCACGGCGGGTGGGGGCGTCGGTTCTGGTGGCCATGGAAGCAATTCTAGACAGGAAGGTTAGCGGTCGTTAACCTGATGGAAATGGTTAACGCTCATTAACCGGTCGATCACTGGGTGAGGGGACCGCAGGATGCAGGAGGCAGCGGAGCTGACGAGCGCGGCAGACCCCGCGTCGGAAGCCTGGCAGGCCAACGAGAAGGCCCACCGCGCACTGGTCGAGGAGCTGCGCGGCAAGCTCGCCGTCGCCCGCCTCGGCGGTGGCGAGAAGGCGCGGGCCCGGCACACCGCGCGCGGCAAGCTGCTGCCCCGGGACCGGGTCGACGCCCTCCTCGATCCCGGCTCGCCCTTCCTGGAGCTGGCCCCCCTGGCGGCCGAGGGGATGTACGACGGGCAGGCCCCGGCCGCCGGCGTCATCGCCGGGATCGGCCGGGTCAGCGGGCGCGAGTGCGTGATCGTCGCCAACGACGCCACCGTCAAGGGCGGGACGTACTACCCGATGACGGTGAAGAAGCACCTGCGCGCACAGGAGGTGGCGCTCGAGAACCGCCTGCCCTGTCTCTACCTCGTGGACTCCGGCGGCGCCTTCCTGCCCATGCAGGACGAGGTCTTCCCCGACCGCGAGCACTTCGGGCGGATCTTCTACAACCAGGCCCGGATGTCGGGGGCGGGCATCCCGCAGATCGCCGCGGTGCTCGGCTCGTGCACCGCGGGCGGGGCGTACGTCCCGGCGATGAGCGACGAGGCCGTGATCGTGCGCAACCAGGGCACGATCTTCCTCGGCGGACCCCCGCTCGTGAAGGCAGCCACCGGCGAGGTCGTCACCGCCGAGGAGCTCGGCGGCGGGGAGGTCCACGCGCGCGTGTCGGGCGTCACCGACCACCTCGCGGAGGACGACGCGCACGCGCTGCGCATCGTGCGCACCATCGCCGCCACGCTCCCGCGCCGCGCGCCGCTGCCCTGGGAGGTCACCGAGACGGTCGAGCCGAAGGTCGACCCGTACGGGCTGTACGGCGCGGTGCCGGCCGACTCCCGCACTCCCTACGACGTGCGCGAGGTCATCGCGCGCGTGGTCGACGGCTCCCGTTTCGCCGAGTTCAAGGCCGAGTTCGGGCAGACCCTCGTCACCGGCTTCGCCCGCGTGCACGGACACCCGGTCGGGATCCTCGCCAACAACGGCATCCTGTTCTCCGAGTCCGCCCAGAAGGGCGCCCACTTCATCGAGCTGTGCGACCAGCGCGGCATCCCGCTGCTCTTCCTCCAGAACATCTCCGGCTTCATGGTCGGCAAGGACTACGAGGCCGGCGGCATCGCCAAGCACGGCGCCAAGATGGTGACCGCGGTGGCGTGCACCCGCGTGCCCAAGCTGACCGTCGTCGTCGGCGGGTCGTACGGCGCCGGGAACTACTCCATGTGCGGCCGGGCCTACTCCCCCCGCTTCCTGTGGATGTGGCCCAACGCCAAGATCTCCGTCATGGGCGGCGAACAGGCCGCGTCCGTGCTGGCCACGGTGAAGAGGGACCAGCTCGAGGCGCGCGGCGAGGAGTGGTCCGCCCAGGACGAGGACTCCTTCAAGGACCCGATCCGCGCGCAGTACGAGCGCCAGGGAAACGCGTACTACGCCACCGCCCGCCTGTGGGACGACGGGGTCATCGACCCGCTCGACACCCGGCAGGTGCTGGGCCTGGCACTGACCGCTTGTGCGAACGCCCCGCTGGGTGACCCCCAGTTCGGCGTCTTCCGGATGTGAGGGGCACCCAGACGATGTTCGACACAGTCCTCGTGGCCAACCGGGGCGAGATCGCCGTCCGCGTCATCCGCACGCTGCGGGCGCTGGGCGTGCGCTCGGTGGCCGTGTTCTCCGACGCCGACGCCGACGCGCGGCACGTCCGGGAGGCCGACACGGCCGTACGGATCGGTCCGGCGCCGGCCGCCGAGAGCTATCTGTCCGTCGAGCGGCTGCTGGCGGCGGCCGCCCGAACCGGCGCCCAGGCCGTCCACCCCGGGTACGGCTTCCTCGCGGAGAACGCCGGCTTCGCGCGCGCGTGCGCCGACGCCGGGCTCGTCTTCATCGGGCCGCCGGCCGAGGCGATCGCGCTGATGGGCGACAAGATCCGCGCCAAGGAGACGGTGCGGGCGGCGGGCGTGCCGGTGGTGCCGGGTTCGAGCGGCAGCGGGCTGACGGACGCCCAGCTCGCCGACGCGGCCCGGGAGATCGGTGTGCCGGTGCTGCTGAAGCCGAGCGCCGGCGGGGGCGGCAAGGGCATGCGGCTGGTGCGGGACGCGGCCGTGCTGGCCGACGAGATCGCCGCCGCGCGCCGCGAGGCCCGCGCCTCCTTCGGTGACGACACGCTGCTCGTCGAGCGGTGGATCGACCGGCCCCGGCACATCGAGATCCAGGTCCTGGCGGACGGCCACGGGCAGGTGGTCCACCTGGGCGAGCGCGAGTGCTCCCTCCAGCGCCGCCACCAGAAGATCATCGAGGAGGCGCCCAGTGTGCTCCTCGACGAACAGACCCGGGCGGCGATGGGTGAGGCGGCGGTCCAGGCGGCGCGTTCCTGCGGGTACGCGGGGGCGGGCACGGTGGAGTTCATCGTCCCCGGCCACGATCCGTCGTCGTACTTCTTCATGGAGATGAACACCCGTCTCCAGGTGGAGCACCCGGTCACCGAACTGGTCACCGGCGTCGACCTGGTGGAGTGGCAGCTGCGGGTGGCGGCGGGCGAGCCGCTGGGCTTCGGGCAGGCGGACGTCGAGCTCACCGGGCACGCCGTCGAGGCCCGGGTCTGCGCCGAGGACCCGGCGCGCGGGTTCCTGCCCTCCGGCGGCACCGTGCTGAGGCTGCGGGAGCCGCAGGGCGAGGGGGTGCGCACCGACTCCGGACTGAGCGAGGGCACCGAGGTCGGCAGCCTGTACGACCCGATGCTGTCCAAGGTGATCGCCTACGGCCCGGACCGCGCCACCGCGCTGCGAAAGCTCCGCGCGGCCCTCGCGGAGACGGTCACCCTGGGCGTGCAGACCAACGCCGGATTCCTGCGGCGGCTGCTCGCGCATCCGGCGGTCGTGGCGGGCGAGCTGGACACCGGGCTGGTCGAGCGGGAGGCGGAGGGGCTGGTCCCCACGGACGTACCGGACGAGGTGTACGAGGCGGCGGCGGCCGTGCGGCTGGAGGGTCTCAGGCCTCGTGCCGAGGGCTGGGTGGACCCCTTCTCGGTGCCGAACGGCTGGCGTCTCGGGGGCACTTCGCGGCCGGTGGGCTTCCCCCTGCGGATCCAGGATCCCGTCGAGTGGGTGCCGCAGGGCACCCACACCGTCACCGACGACCGGGTCGCCGTCACCCTCGACGGTGTCCGGCACACCTTCCACCGCGCCGGCGACTGGCTCGGCCGTGACGGCGACGCCTGGCACGTGCGCGACCACGACCCGGTCGCCGCCTCGCTCACCGGGTCCGGGCACGCCGGTGCCGACTCCCTGACCGCACCCATGCCGGGCACGGTCACCGTCGTGAAGGTCGCCGTCGGCGACGAGGTCGCCGCCGGGCAGAGCCTGCTGGTCGTCGAGGCGATGAAGATGGAGCACGTCATCTCCGCCCCGCACGCCGGCACGGTCGCCGAGCTGGACGTGGCACCGGGGTCGACGGTCGCCATGGACCAGGTCCTCGCGGTCGTCGAACCCCACGAGGAGGCGCAGCCATGACCGCGTCCGCACTGCCCATGGTCGTCCCGCTCCCCGGCCTGCCCGACCGCGTCCGGATCCACGAGGTCGGCGCGCGCGACGGACTGCAGAACGAGAAGGGCACCGTCCCGACGGAGGTCAAGGCGGAGTTCGTGCGCCGGCTTGCCGGCGCGGGTCTGACGACCATCGAGGCCACCAGCTTCGTCCACCCGAAGTGGGTGCCCCAACTGGCCGACGCCGAGCAGCTGTTCCCGCTCGTCGGCGATCTTCCCGTGGCGCTGCCGGTGCTCGTGCCGAACGAGCGCGGGCTGGACCGGGCGCTCGCGCTCGGCGCCCGCCGCGTCGCCGTCTTCGCCAGCGCCACCGAGTCCTTCGCCAGGGCCAACCTCAACCGCACGGTCGACGAGGCGCTGGCGATGTTGGAGCCGGTGGTGGCGAGGGCGAAGGCGGCGGACGTCCATGTGCGCGGTTACCTGTCGATGTGCTTCGGCGACCCGTGGGAGGGCGCGGTCCCGGTCCCCCAGGTCGTGAGGGTCTGCCGGGCCCTGATCGACATGGGCTGCGACGAGTTGAGCCTGGGCGACACGATCGGGGTGGCGACGCCGGGCCATGTCCTCGCGCTGCTCACCGCGCTCACCGCGGAGCGGGTGCCCACCGACGTGCTGGGCGTGCACTTCCACGACACGTACGGCCAGGCCCTCGCCAACACCCTCGCGGCGCTCCAGTACGGCGTGAGCACCGTCGACGCCTCGGCGGGCGGCCTCGGCGGCTGCCCGTACGCGAAGTCCGCGACCGGCAACCTCGCCACCGAAGACCTCGTGTGGATGCTGCGGGGGCTCGGCATCGACACCGGCGTAGACCTCGGCCGCCTCGTCGCCACCAGCGCGTGGATGGCCGGCCACCTGGGCCGACCCAGCCCGTCCCGCACCGTCCGTGCCCTGTCCCACGAGGACGCGCCGGCCGACCCCAAGGAGCAGTGATGGACCACCGTCTCTCCCCAGAGCTGGAGGAACTCCGCCGTACGGTCGAGGAGTTCGCCCACGACGTCGTCGCCCCCAAGATCGGCGACTTCTACGAGCGGCACGAGTTCCCGTACGAGATCGTCCGCGAGATGGGCCGGATGGGCCTGTTCGGGCTGCCGTTCCCGGAGGAGTACGGCGGTATGGGCGGCGACTATCTCGCCCTGGGCATCGCGTTGGAGGAGCTCGCACGCGTCGACTCGTCGGTGGCGATCACCCTGGAGGCGGGAGTCTCGCTGGGCGCGATGCCCCTCCATCTGTTCGGCACGGAGGCGCAGAAGCGGGAGTGGCTGCCCCGGCTGTGTTCCGGCGAGATCCTGGGCGCGTTCGGCCTCACGGAGCCGGACGGCGGCTCGGACGCGGGGGCCACGCGCACCACGGCGCGGCTCGACCCGGAGACGGACGAGTGGGTGATCAACGGCACCAAGTGCTTCATCACCAACTCCGGCACCGACGTCACGGGCCTGGTCACGGTCACGGCGGTGACGGGGCGCAAGCCGGACGGCAAACCGCTGATCTCGGCGATCATCGTCCCGTCGGGCACGCCCGGCTTCACGGTCGCGGCGCCGTACTCGAAGGTCGGCTGGAACGCCTCGGACACCCGCGAGTTGGCCTTCTCCGACGTCCGGGTCCCGGCGGCGAACCTGCTGGGCGAGGAGGGCCGGGGCTACGCCCAGTTCCTGCGCATCCTCGACGAGGGCCGGATCGCCATCGCCGCGCTGGCGACGGGCCTCGCGCAGGGCTGTGTCGACGAGTCGGTGAAGTACGCGAAGGAACGCCACGCCTTCGGCCGGCCCATCGGCGCCAACCAGGCCATCCAGTTCAAGGTCGCCGACATGGAGATGAAGGCGCACACCGCCCGCCTGGCCTGGCGTGACGCGGCGTCCCGGCTGGTGTCGGGCGACCCCTTCAAGAAGGAGGCGGCCCTGGCGAAGCTGTACTCCTCGACGATCGCGGTGGACAACGCCCGCGACGCCACCCAGATCCACGGCGGCTACGGCTTCATGAACGAGTATCCGGTGGCCCGGATGTGGCGCGACTCCAAGATCCTGGAGATCGGCGAGGGCACGAGCGAGGTCCAGCGCATGCTGATCGCCAGGGAGTTGGGCCTGACCGGCTGACCCGCGGCCGCGAGGGCGTCACGCGCCGAGCACTCCCGCCGGCACCCCTGGCCGGCACCGGTGACGCCCACGCCCCGTGACGCCCCTCAGGCAGCGCCCGGAGCGGCCTGCCGTCGTCGGCGGGTTCGCGGCCGGTGCGTCCGAGGACGGCGGGCTGAAGGGCCGCGCTCTGTCGGGGAGTTCACCGGCGCCGTACTCCAGGCGCCGTTCCGCCCGCGTCGGTGTCTGTGATTCGGATCACCGCACCCGCGGGCATCGCCCGTTCACGGCTGGGGCACAGGTACCAGGGCACCCCTGGACAAGACAGAAGGTTAGGCTAACCTAAGCCTGATTCCAGCCACCCGCAGGCGCGGACCCCCCAGTGGCCCCGTACGCACGAAAGCAGACCCATCCCATGTCGAACGCCAGAACCGCCACCTTCTCCCGCCGTGGCATCCTCGCCACCGGCGGCGCTCTCGGCCTCGGCGCCTTCCTGGCCGGGTGCGGCGACAGCGACTCGGAGAGCAGCGGCTCGGACTCGACCGCCTCCGCGAAGGCCTCCGGCCCCTGGACCTTCAAGGACGACCGCGGCACCACCGTGAAGCTGGACAAGAGTCCCGCGAACATCGTCGCCTTCACCGGTGTCGCCGCGGCCCTGTACGACTACGGCATCTCGGTCAAGGGCGTGTTCGGCCCGACCAAGACCGCCGACGGCAAGGCCGACGTCCAGGCCGGCGACATGGACATCAGCAAGGTCACCGTCCTCGGCAACGTGTGGGACCAGTTCAACGTCGAGAAGTACGCGGCCCTCGCCCCCGACGTCCTGATCTCCACGATGTTCGACGACGCCGGCACCCTCTGGTACGTCCCCGAGGCGTCCAAGGACAAGATCGCCAAGCTCGCCCCGAGCGTCGGCATCTCCGTCTACGACCGTCAGCTCACCGCGCCGCTGGAGCGCATGTGGGAGCTGGCCGAGTCCCTGGGCGCCGACATGACGGCCACCAAGGTGACGGACGCGAAGAAGGCCTTCGAGGAGGCGGCCACCCGGCTGCGCGCGGCCGCCAAGGCCAAGCCCGAGATCAAGGTGCTGGCCGGTTCGGCGAGCCAGGAGCTGTTCTACGTCTCCGGCACCAACCTCTCCATCGACCTCGAGTACTTCAAGGCCCTCGGCGTGAACTTCGTCGAGCCGCCGGAGAGCGCCAAGAAGCAGGGCGGCGGCTGGTTCGAGTCGCTGAGCTGGGAGAACGTCGACAAGTACAAGGCCGACATCATCATGATGGACGACCGCTCCTCGGCCATCCAGCCCGCCGACATCGCCGAGGCGACCTGGAAGAAGCTGCCCGCGGTCAAGGCCGGTCAGGTCATCGCGCGCTCCGCGGAGCCGATCCTGTCCTACGACAAGTGCACCCCGCTGCTCACCAGCCTCGCCGAGGCCCTGGAGAAGGCGAAGAAGGTCAGCTGACCCCCGCACCTGTCCACCCGACATCTTCCTGACTCTCAGGAGACAAGAGTGACTGCCGCCGTGGCCGCCCCGTTCCGTTTCTTCTCCCTCCAGGTCGTACGGACGAGGCGGCTCGGCCCGTCTCTGGTCCGGGTCACCTTCGAAGGCCCCGACCTCAGGGACTTCCACTCCGACGGACAGGACCAGTCCCTGTCGCTGTTCCTGCCGCACCCCGGCCAGTCCGAGCCCCAGGTGCCCGTCGAGCTCGGTGACGGGTGGTGGCAGGCCTGGCGCGAACTCCCGGACGACGTACGGGCGGTGATGCGCTCGTACACGCTCCGCTCCCTGCGGCGCGACGCGGCCGGGCACACCGCCGAGATCGACGTCGACTTCGCCCTGCACGGCCTGGAGCCCGGCGCGGCGGTCCCCGCCGGACCCGCCTCCACCTGGGCCTCGCGGGCCACGGCCGGCGACCGGGTCCTGCTGCTGGGCCCGGCGGTCGCGGACAACAGGGCGATCCGCTTCCGGCCGCCGCAGGACACCGACCTCGTGGTGATCTGGGGCGACGAGACCGCGGTCCCGGCCGCCTGTGCCATCGTCGAGTCGCTGCCGGCCGGCACCCGTGCCCGGGTCTGGCTGGAGGTCCCGCACGCCGGTGACGTCCAGGACGTGACGACGGAGGCGGACACCGAGATGACCTGGCTGATCCGTGACGAGAAGGGCGCCAGGAAGGGTCCCATGGCCCTCAGCCCGCTGCGCGACGCCGGGCTCCCGGCCGCCGAGCACCCGTACGTCTGGATCGCGGGCGAGTCCGGTTGCGTGAAGGAGCTGCGCCGGCACTTCGTGCGCGAGCGCGGGTTCGACCGCCGCAGAGTCACCTTCGTCGGCTATTGGCGCTACGGCCTGACCGAGGAAGAACTGCGCGAGCAGGAGTAGCCGCACAGCCGGGACATCGCCCCGGCGACCGCCAACTCGCCCACGACAGGCCGCCGTTCAGAGTGACAGCAGTCACGGACGATGCGAGACGTCGCCAAAGTTATTTAGGTTAGGCTAACCTAAGTTGAAGCCGAGGCTCCGCCCCGCTCCCCCGCCCCACGGACTGTCCCCACCGGAGGACCCGCACATGCGCTCGCACCTGCTCAACGACACGACCGCGGAGCACTACCGCCGCTCCGTGACCGAAGGAATAGAGCGGGTGGCGGCCAAACTCGCCACCACCTCCCGTCCGTTCACCGGCGTCACCGTCGACGCCCTGGCCCCCCGCATCGACGAGATCGACCTCGACAAGCCGCTGCTCGACACGGCCGCGGTCCTCGACGAGCTGGAGGACGTGTACCTCCGGGACGCGGTGTACTTCCACCACCCCCGCTACCTCGCCCACCTCAACTGCCCGGTCGTCATCCCGGCCGTGCTCGGCGAGGCGATCCTCTCCGCCGTCAACTCCTCCCTGGACACCTGGGACCAGTCGGCGGGCGGCACGCTCATCGAGCGGAAACTGATCGACTGGACCACCGCCCGCATCGGCCTCGGCGAGAACGCCGACGGCGTGTTCACCTCCGGCGGCACCCAGTCCAACCTCCAGGCGCTGCTCCTGGCCCGCGAGGAGGCGAAGACCGACGACTTCGGCCGGCTGCGCGTCTTCGCCTCCGAGGTCAGCCACTTCAGCGTGAAGAAGTCCGCGAAACTGCTGGGCCTGAGCCAGGACGCCGTCGTGTCGATCCCCGTCGGCCACGACAAGCGCATGCAGACTGTCGCGCTCGCCCACGAGCTGGAGCGCTGCGAGCAGGACGGCCTCGTCCCGATGGCCGTCGTCGCCACCGCCGGCACCACCGACTTCGGCTCCATCGACCCGCTGCCCGAGATCGCCGAGCTGTGCTCCCAGTACGGCGTGTGGATGCACGTCGACGCCGCCTACGGCTGCGGACTGCTCGCCTCGGTGAAGTACCGCGGGCGGATCGACGGCATCGAGCGCGCCGACTCGGTCACCGTCGACTACCACAAGTCCTTCTTCCAGCCGGTGAGTTCCTCCGCCGTGCTGGTCAAGGACGCGGCCACGCTGCGGCACGCCACCTACCACGCGGAGTACCTCAACCCGCGCCGCATGGTGCAGGAACGTATCCCCAACCAGGTGGACAAGTCCCTGCAGACCACGCGCCGCTTCGACGCCCTCAAGCTGTGGATGACCCTGCGGGTGATGGGCGCCGACGGCATCGGCCAGCTCTTCGACGAGGTCTGCGACCTCGCCGTCGAGGGCTGGCAGCTGCTCGCCGCCGACCCGCGCTTCGACGTGGTCGTCGAGCCCACGCTCTCCACCCTCGTCTTCCGCTACATCCCGGCCGCCGTCACCGACCCGGCCGAGATCGACCGCGCCAACCTGTACGCCCGTAAGGCCCTGTTCGCCTCCGGTGACGCCGTGGTCGCGGGCACCAAGGTGGGCGGCCGTCACTACCTGAAGTTCACCCTGCTCAATCCCGAGACGACGGTCGAGGACATGTCCGTCGTACTCGACCTGATCGCCGGCCACGCCGAGCAGTACCTGGGAGAGTCCCTTGACCGCGCTTCCTGACACCACGAAAAAGACCTACGACTTCGTGGGGATCGGGCTCGGCCCGTTCAACCTGGGCCTCGCCTGTCTCACCGAGCCGATCGACGAACTCGACGGCGTCTTCCTGGAGTCGAAGCCCGACTTCGAGTGGCACGCCGGCATGTTCCTGGAGGGCGCCCACCTCCAGACCCCGTTCATGTCGGACCTGGTCACCCTCGCCGACCCGACCTCGCCGTACTCCTTCCTCAACTACCTGAAGGAGAAGGGCCGGCTGTACTCGTTCTACATCCGGGAGAACTTCTACCCGCTGCGGGTCGAGTACGACGACTACTGCCGCTGGGCCGCGAACAAACTCAGCGGCGTCCGCTTCTCCACGACGGTCGCGGAGGTCGGGTACGACGAGGGTGCCGAGCTCTACGTCGTGCGCACCACGGCCGGCGAGGAGTTCCGCGCCCGCCACCTCGTCCTCGGCACGGGCACGCCTCCGTACGTCCCCGAGGCCTGCCAGGGCCTGGACGGCGACTTCCTGCACAACTCCCGCTACGTGCAGCACAAGGCGGAGCTGCAGAAGAAGGAGTCGATCACCCTCGTCGGGTCCGGCCAGTCCGCCGCGGAGATCTACTACGACCTGCTCAGCGAGATCGACGTCCACGGCTACCGGCTGAACTGGGTCACCCGCTCCCCGCGCTTCTTCCCGCTGGAGTACACCAAGCTCACGCTGGAGATGACCTCGCCCGAGTACATCGACTACTTCCGCGAGCTGCCCGAGCCGACGCGCTACCGTCTCACCGCCGAACAGAAGGGCCTGTTCAAGGGCATCGACGGCGATCTGATCAACGAGATCTTCGACCTGCTCTACCAGAAGAACCTCGGCGGTCCGGTGCCCACGCGGCTGCTCACCAACTCCGCGCTGAACGGCGCGCGGTACGAGAACGGCACCTACACCCTGTCCTTCCGCCAGGAGGAGCAGGGCAAGGACTACGAGATCGAGTCGCAGGGCCTGGTCCTGGCCACCGGCTACAGGTACGCCGAGCCGGAGTTCCTGCGGCCCGTCAGGAGCCGGCTGCGCTACGACTCACAGGGCAACTTCGACGTCGCCCGCAACTACTCGATCGACACCACGGGCCGGGGCGTCTTCCTGCAGAACGCCGGCGTGCACACCCACAGCATCACGTCCCCGGACCTGGGCATGGGCGCCTACCGCAACAGCTCGATCATCCGCGAGCTGCTCGGCACCGAGTACTACCCGGTCGAGAAGACCATCGCGTTCCAGGAGTTCTCCGTATGACCTTCACCTTCCGCCCCCTCGACCCCCTGAAGGACGCCGAGCTGCTGCACTCCTGGGTCACCCACCCCAAGGCGGCCTACTGGATGATGCAGGACGCCAGACTGGAGGACGTCGAGCGCGCCTACATGGAGATCGCCGCCGACGAGCACCACCACGCCCTGCTCGGCCTCAGCGACGGCGTCCCCGCCTTCCTGATGGAGAGGTACGACCCCGCCCACCGCGAGCTGGTCGGCCTCTACGAGCCGCGGCCCGGTGACGTCGGCATGCACTTCCTGACCCCCGCGACCGACCGGCCCGTGCACGGGTTCACCCGCTCGGTCATCACGGCCGTGATGGCCCACCTCTTCGAGGACCCGGCGGTGGCACGCGTCGTCGTCGAACCGGACGTGTCCAACAAGGCCGTCCACGCCCTGAACGCAGTGGTCGGGTTCGTGCCCGAGCGCGAGATACAGAAGCCGGAGAAGAAGGCGTTGCTGAGCTTCTGCACCCGGGAACAGTTCCTCGCGGCGGGGGTGGCGGCATGACCCTCGCCGACGCCGTGGCCCACCTCTCCCCCGAGCGCTGGGAGAAGGCCAACCGCCAGCTGATCCGCAAGGCGCTGGCCGAGTTCGCGCACGAGCGCCTGCTCGCGCCCGAGAAGGACGGTGACGAGTACGTCGTCCGCAGCGACGACGGCCTGGGCGGCTACCGCTTCACCGCCACCCGCCGCGCCCTCGACCACTGGCAGGTGGACGCCGACTCGATCACGCGCACCCGGGACGGCAGGGAAGTCCCCCTCGCCGCCCTGGACTTCTTCATCGAGCTGCGGAAGACGCTGGGCCTGAGCGAGGAGATCCTGCCGGTCTACCTGGAGGAGATCTCCTCCACCCTCTCCGGCACCTGCTACAAGCTCACCAAGCCGCAGACCCCGGTCGCCGAGCTCGCCAGGAGCGGCTTCCAGGCGATCGAGACCGGCATGACCGAGGGCCACCCCTGCTTCGTCGCCAACAACGGACGGCTCGGCTTCGGCATCCACGAGTACCTGGCGTACGCCCCCGAGACCGCGAGCCCGGTCCGCCTGGTGTGGCTGGCCGCGCACCGCTCGCGGGCGGCGTTCACCGCGGGTGTCGGCATCGAGTACGAGTCCTTCGTCCGGGACGAACTGGGCGCGCCGACGGTCGAGCGTTTCGACAAGCAGCTCACCGACCGGGGCCTGGACCCCGCCGACTACCTGCTCATCCCCGTGCACCCCTGGCAGTGGTGGAACAAGCTCGCCGTCACCTTCGCCGCCGAGGTCGCCCGCGGTCACCTCGTCTGCCTGGGCGAGGGCGACGACGAGTACCTGGCCCAGCAGTCCATCCGGACCTTCTTCAACAGCTCGCACCCCGAGAAGCACTACGTGAAGACGGCCCTGTCCGTCCTCAACATGGGCTTCATGCGCGGTCTGTCGGCCGCGTACATGGAGGCGACCCCCGCGATCAACGACTGGCTGGCCCAGCTCATCGAGGGCGACCCGGTCCTGAGGTCGACGGGCCTGACGATCATCCGGGAGCGGGCCGCAGTCGGCTACCGGCACCTGGAGTACGAGGCGGCGACCGACCGCTACTCGCCCTACCGCAAGATGCTCGCCGCGCTCTGGCGGGAGAGCCCGGTCTCCTCCCTCCGGGACGGCGAGTCCCTGGCGACCATGGCCTCCCTGGTCCACGTGGACCACGAGGGCGCCTCCTTCGCGGGCGCGCTGATCCAGCAGTCCGGGCTCACCCCCACGGAGTGGCTGCGCCGCTACCTGACGGCGTACCTCACCCCGCTGCTGCACAGCTTCTACGCCTACGACCTGGTGTTCATGCCGCACGGCGAGAACGTCATCCTGGTCCTGAAGGACGGCGTGGTCCAGCGCGCGATCTACAAGGACATCGCCGAGGAGATCGCCGTGATGGACCCGGAGGCGGTACTGCCGCCGACGGTCGAGCGGCTGCGCGTGGAGGTCCCCGACGACAAGAAGCTGCTGTCGATCTTCACGGACGTCTTCGACTGCTTCTTCCGCTTCCTCGCGGCCAACCTCGCCGAGGAGGGGATCCTGGAGGAGGACGACTTCTGGCGCACGGTCGCCGAGGTCACCCGCGACTACCAGCACTCCGTGCCCGAACTCGCCGACAAGTTCAAGCAGTACGACATGTTCGCCCCCGAGTTCGCGTTGTCCTGCCTCAACCGACTCCAGCTGCGCAACAACCGGCAGATGGTCGACCTCGCGGACCCGGCCGGCGCACTCCAGCTGATCGGCAACCTGGAGAACCCGATCGCGGGCCTGTAGCCACCGCCCCCGCAGGCCGACGGGCACCCCGGAGTACGGTCCTTCGGGGTGCCCGTCAGTGTTCTCGGACTACCGTGCGGGCCAGGGGACTTCCGGCGCCCGGTGGTAGCCGATCCCCAGCGCGTCCCAGCGTGGTCCCTGTGCCGCGAGCCGCACCCTGTAGCCGTCCCAGCCGTGCGTGGCCGCCGGTGACCAGCCGAGCTCGGCGGCGCCCGCGAGGCGCGGGAAGGCCATGTACTCGACGTGGGCGGAGTTCTCGATGGTCTCCGTCCACAGCGGCGCCTCGACACCCCGCACGGCCTCGGGGGGCGCTCCCGGGAGGTAGGCGCCGGGATCCCAGTCGTAGGACCGCCGCACGTCGACGTAGCCCGCCCAGGACAGCCCCAGCGGGGTGTTCGCGTCGTACTTCATGTCGAGGTAGATCCGGTCGGCGGGCGACAGGATGAGCCCGGTGCCGTTCTGTGCGGCCTCGGCGACCTGCGCCTTCTCGGCCGCGCCGGTGGAGTCGAGCCCCCAGTACTGGGCGAGGGCCCCCTTGGCCGGGGTCGCGCCGGTCAACTGGTGCCAGCCGACGACCGTCTTGCCGTACTCGGCGACGATCGGCTGCACCCGGTCCATGAACGTGACGTAGTCCTCGTGGCTGGTGGAGTGCGCCTCGTCGCCGCCGATGTGGAGGTAGCGGCCCGGGGTGAGCGCGGCGAGCTCGCGCACGACGTCGTCCACGAAGTCGTAGGTGATCTCCTTGTTCACGCACAGCGAGCTGAAGCCGACCTCGGTGCCGGTGTAGAGCGGGGGTGCGACGCCGTCGCAGTTGAGTGCGGCGTAGGAGGACAGCGCGGCGTTCGTGTGGCCCGGCATGTCCAGCTCAGGGACGACCTCCAGATGGCGCGAGGCCGCGTGGCGGACGATCTCCTGGTAGTCGGCCTTGGTGTAGTGGCCGCCCGGGCCGCCGCCGACCTGGGTGGAGCCGCCGTGGGTGGCCAGGCGCGGCCAGGCGTCGACGGCGATGCGCCAGCCCTGGTCGTCGCTGAGGTGCAGATGCAGCTTGTTGAGCTTGTAGAGGGCCAACTGGTCGATGTAGCGCTTGACCTGGTCGACGGTGAGGAAGTGCCGGGAGACGTCGAGCATCGCGCCGCGCCAGCCGTAGCGCGGGGTGTCCCTGATCGTGCCGCCCGCGACCAGCCACGGGCCGGGCTGGACGGTGTCCTTCTCGACGGCCGCCGGGAGGAGCTGGCGCAGCGTCTGGACGCCGTGGAAGAGCCCGGCGGGTGCGGCGGCGGTGATGGTGACGCCCCTGCCGTCGCTGTCGAGACGGTACCCCTCGGCCCCGAACGGCCCTTTCGCCAGCCGCAGTCGGATGCCGCCCCTGCCGTGCGTGGTGACGGGCAGGCGGTAGCCGGTCGACGGGCGCAGGACGTCCGCCAGGTAGGCGCCGACACGGCGGGCCTCGCGCGAGTCGTCGACGCGGATGTGCGTGTCGCGGGTGAGGCGGTACGGCGATCCGCCGGGGGTGACCGACGCGGGGGCCGGGACGATCCGGTCGAGCGGGGTCGCGTGCCGTGCGGCGGCGGGCGGTGCCGCGCCGACGCCGAGGACGCCCGCCGCCGCGACGAGCAGCAGCGAACCGAGGAGGCGGGTCGATCTGTGGTGCTGTCTCACGGACGGTCCCTTCCTGGAGCCCGGACTGGTATGGACCAACTCTCCCGCAGAACCAGTGAAACAATCCCCTCATGGCGGAAATCCTCCAGAAGGACGGCACTTGGGTCTTCGACGGCGACGCCCTGCGGCTGACCCCGGGACGGGACAAGAACGTCGGACTGCTCCGCAGGACACTCGGTGAACTCGTCGTCCCGCTGGGCGCGTTGGCGGGCATCTCGTTCGAACAGGGCAAGAAGAGCGGCCGTCTGCGGCTGCGCCTGCGGGACGGCTCCGACCCACTGCTGCACGCGACGGGCGGCCGGCTCGCCGAGCCGCACGACCCGTACCAGCTGATCGTGGACTCCGACCGCTACGGCGTCGCCGAGTACTTCGTCGACGAGGTCCGCAACGCGCTGCTCCTGGACCGGGTCCCGGCCGACCCGGTCGACAGCTATCTGCTGCCGGGCCCGGCCGTGCCGCTGTCCGTCGCGGCGGGCGACGGCACCGCGAGCTTCGACGGCGAGATGGTCCGACTGGAGTGGAACTGGAAGACCGAGGACGCCAAGGCCGCCGCCGGCACCCGGACGCTCGCCCTCACCGACCTCACCGCCGTGGAGTGGCACCCGGCGGCCGGCCTGGAGAACGGCTGTCTGCGCTTCACCGTGAAGAACGCGCCGACCAAGGTCCCGCCCAAGTACGACCCCAACGCCGTGGAACTGTGGGGCTTCAAGAAGGACCCGCTGATGGCCCTGGTCGCGGCGGCCGTCCAGGCCCGGCTCCCGCACCCGGCGGCCGCCGCCAGGGACGTATCGCCGCCGGAGGCCAAGGCGCTCGCCGTGCCCGCGGCCACCGCCGAGGACGGCCACGACGCCCTGCTGCGACGGCTGCGCGAGCTCGGCGAGCTGCACCGCTCCGGCGTGCTCACCGACGAGGAGTTCACCCTGGCCAAGCAGGCGGTTCTCAAGCGGATGTGACCGTCCGGGGCCGAGAACCGCCCGCCCGCTATCGGTGCGCCCTGCCTTCCGGGCACACCCGGGCCCTACTTCGCCCTGCGCGCCACCGTGAAGTGGTCGACCTGCTCGCCGGTCTCGGCGATGCCCCGCACCGTCAGCGTGGCGGTACGGCCCTTGGCGGCCGGGGTGACGTCCACCCGCAGGAACGAGTAGTCGAGATAGCGCACCCGCGACCAGGTGACGGTCTCGTTCTGCCTGCCGTCCTTGGTGTTGACGAACGAGGCGACGGACTCGACGTCGCTCACGTGGCCCTCGTACGACAGCGGGGCGGTGAAGGAGTACAGGCTGCGGCCCGCCGCGCCCGCCGTCACGTAGACCACGCCCTCGGTCTCGGGGTAGGCCGTGCCGCCGATCGGGAGCGTCTTGGTGACCGCGCCCGCCTTGATGACGTCGGTGCGCTCGTACTGGTGGTTGTGGCCGTTGATGACCAGGTCCACGGTGTACTTCTCGAACAGCGGCACCCACTCCTGGCGCACGCCGCCCTCCGAGGCGTGCGAGGTGGAGGTGCAGTAGGCGCAGTGGTGGAAGAAGACGACGACGAAGTCGACGTCCTTCGCGGCGCGGTACTTCTTGAGCTGGGCCTCCAGCCACTTGGTCTGGGTGCCGCCCGAGAGGCCGAGGTTGGCCGGGATCTCGAAGGAGACGTCGTTGGCGTCGAGCGAGATGACGGCGGTGTTGCCGTAGACGAAGGAGTAGACGCCCGGCAGGTTGTGCTTGTCGGGCCCGTTGTCGGGAAGCGTCCAGCGGGCCTCCTCGCCGCCGTAGCCGTGCGGCGCGTACCAGGCCTCCATGTCGTGGTTGCCGTAGGCGGGCATCCACGGGACGGACTTGGCGACCGACTCGGTCTGCGCGAGGAACTGGTCCCACACCCGCGAGTCGAACCCGGTGTCGGAGGTCTTGCCGGAGCCGGAGGGGTCGGCGTAGGCGATGTCGCCGGCGTGCAGGTGGAAGGCCGGGTTCTGGCCGAGCAGGAGGCTGTTGTTGGCGAGGCCGTGGTAGCCGACGCCCTCGTCGCCGAAGGCGGTGAAGGTGAACGGCGTCTTGTGGGCGGGGGCGGTGGTGAAGGTGCCCAGGGTGCCGAGCAGATGCGGCTCGGCCGGGTCGAAGCCCTGGTGGCCGACGCCGTAGTAGTAGGTCCTGCCGGGCTTGAGGTGGGTCAGCCTGGCGTGCACGTAGTACTGCGTGTGGTCGGCGCTGGCACCGACGCCGGCCGGGGTGTACAGCGTGCGCACCTCGGCGTCGATCCTGCGGGACAGGTCCCAGGGGTGGGCGCCGATCCGGATGAAGGGCCTGCGCACCGCGACCGGGACCTGCCAGGAGACGGTGATCTCGGTGCGCGGGTCGGTGCCGAAGGCGAGGTGACGGCCGAAGGGGGCCACGAGGGCGCCGTCGACGGTCTCGGTGCGAGGGGCGGTCCGCGTCGGTACGGCCGCCTGTGCGGTGGCGCCCGGTACGAACGCGCCACCCGCGACGGCGCCCAGTGTGACGGCGCCGCCCCTGATCATCGTGCGCCGCGAGAATCTGGCGCGCAGGTACTCGTGCTGCTCGGCCATGCTCATGCGCTCGGCGAGCCGCTGCGGTACTCCCATGCGAGGAATGTCCATGGCGTCTGAAACTCGTCCCCTCAGGCGACGGGTTCCGGGACGCCGGATGGACGGCGCACGAACAGGCACTCATGAGAGATTCAATGTTCGCCCAAGGACTCACCACAGCCACCTGCCCGATATCGGGCAGCTTTCTTGCGAAACGGCCGCCGGTACCCCAGGATCTACCGGGTGCACGACGAACTTGTTGATCATCTGACGCGGTCCTCACCCCTGAGCCGGGGCGAGGCACTGCGGGTGATCCAGGACGTGCTCGCCTACTTCGACGAGACGACCGAGGACTACGTCCGTCGCCGCCACCGCGAACTCCAGGCCCAGGGCCTGGTGAACGCGGAGATCTTCGAACGGATCGAGGCGGATCTGAAATACCGGGCGGTGGCACCGCCGGAGCTCACGCTCCGGCAGCTGCGCCGCATCGTCTACGGCTGAGGAATACGTATATATGTGTGGGATCGTCGGATACATCGGGAAGCGTGACGTCGCCCCTCTCCTTCTGGAGGGCCTGCAGCGCCTGGAGTACCGCGGCTACGACTCGGCGGGCATCGTCGTCACCTCCCCGAAGTCGGCCGGCCTGAAGATGGTCAAGGCCAAGGGCCGGGTCCGCGACCTGGAGGCCAAGGTGCCCGCCCGCTTCAAGGGCACGACCGGCATCGCCCACACCCGCTGGGCCACCCACGGCGCCCCCTCCGACGTGAACGCCCACCCGCACCTCGACGCCGAGGGCAAGGTCGCCGTCGTCCACAACGGCATCATCGACAACGCCTCCGACCTGCGTCGCAAGCTGGAGGCGGACGGTGTCGAGTTCCTCTCCGACACCGACACCGAGGTCCTCGTCCACCTGATCGCCCGCTCGCAGGCCGTCAAACTGGAGGACAAGGTCCGCGAGACGCTCCGCGTCATCGAGGGCACGTACGGCATCGCCGTCATGCACGCCGACTTCAACGACCGCATCGTCGTCGCCCGTAACGGCTCCCCGGTCGTCCTGGGCATCGGCGAGAAGGAGATGTTCGTCGCCTCGGACATCGCCGCCCTGGTCGCCCACACCCGCCAGATCGTCACCCTCGACGACGGCGAGATGGCCACCCTCAAGGCCGACGACTTCCGCACCTACACCACCGAGGGCACCCGCACGACGGCCGAGCCGACCACCGTGGAGTGGGAGGCCGCCTCCTACGACATGGGCGGCCACGACACCTACATGCACAAGGAGATCCACGAGCAGGCCGACGCCGTGGACCGCGTGCTGCGCGGCCGCATCGACGACCGCTTCTCCACCGTGCACCTCGGCGGCCTCAACCTGGACGCCCGCGAGGCCCGCCAGATCCGCCGGGTGAAGATCCTCGGCTGCGGCACCTCGTACCACGCGGGCATGATCGGCGCCCAGATGATCGAGGAGCTGGCCCGCATCCCCGCGGACGCCGAGCCGGCGTCGGAGTTCCGTTACCGCAACGCGGTCGTGGACCCCGACACCCTCTACGTCGCCGTCTCCCAGTCCGGCGAGACGTACGACGTGCTGGCGGCCGTCCAGGAGCTGAAGCGCAAGGGCGCGCGGGTCCTCGGCGTGGTGAACGTGGTCGGCTCGGCGATCGCCCGCGAGGCGGACGGCGGCATCTACGTGCACGCCGGGCCCGAGGTCTGCGTGGTGTCCACCAAGTGCTTCACGAACACCACGGTCGCCTTCGCCCTCCTCGCGCTCCACCTCGGGCGCACCCGTGACCTCTCCGTCCGGGACGGCAAGCGGATCATCGACGGTCTGCGCAGGCTGCCCGCGCAGATCGCGGAGATGCTGGAGCACGAGGACGAGATCAAGAAGCTGGCCGAGCAGTACGCCGAGGCCCGCTCGATGCTCTTCATCGGCCGCGTCCGGGGCTACCCGGTGGCCCGTGAGGCCTCCCTCAAGCTCAAGGAGGTCTCCTACATCCACGCCGAGGCCTACCCGGCCTCCGAGCTCAAGCACGGCCCGCTGGCCCTGATCGAGCCCGCCCTCCCGACGGTCGCGATCGTCCCCGACGACGACCTGCTGGAGAAGAACCGCGCCGCCCTGGAGGAGATCAAGGCCCGCAGCGGCAAGATCCTCGCGGTCGCCCACCGGGAGCAGGAGAAGGCCGACCAGACGATCGTCGTCCCGAAGAACGAGGACGAACTGGACCCGATCCTGATGGGCATTCCCCTCCAACTCCTCGCCTACCACACGGCGTTGCACCTGGGCAGGGACATCGACAAGCCCCGTAACCTCGCCAAGTCGGTGACGGTGGAGTAGGGACCCACCGAGGCGTCGGGGCCGTACTCGACGTGCGGCTCCGCCGCGTAGGCGGGCCCCGTCCCCACGTACCCGCGGAGGCCGGACAAGAGGACGGACCCCCACGTGTCGCCACCTGACACGGGGGGTCCGCTCTGAACGCCGGGGCCGCCCAATACCCCGGCGTCGGCTGCCGATTACCCGGTGGCCGTCACGCCCCGGCGGGCAGCCCGTCGAGGAACCGCCGTCGGCCAGTGGGCCAGGGCCGCGGTCGCCGCGTACCAGGCGACCGCTCCCGCCGCCACGCCGAACCAGCCGCCGACCTCGGCGAGGCTGCCGCTGTCGGTGAAGTGCGCGACGGCGAGGAGGACCAGGGAGGCGAAGAACAACCCGTAGGTCCCCTTGGCCAGTTGGTCACCGGCGGCGACGGTGAGAGTCAGCACCACGAGGGCGAACAGCAGCAGGAACAGTCCGGCCGCGTTGGCGGTGACCTGGTCGCCGGCCGACACGGCCCAGGTGAACCAGAGCGCACCGAGCGCCGTGAAGGCCGTACCGGAGACGGTGTCGCGGTCGCGGAACGCGATGAGTCCGGCGACGAAGAGGGCTACTCCGCCCACGTACTGGGCGATTGACACGGCGTCAGCGGCCGTCACGCCGTCGATCAGGCCGGTGTGTCCGAGGCCCACGGCCAACAGGGTGACACCCAGGGCGAGTCGGCCGACGATCGTGGTGGTGCTTCCCGCGGAGACGTCGTTGTCCACGGCGGGCTCCCTTCATGCATGTGCAGTTGTGCGGTGAGCGATATATGCCCTTCACAAGGGCACAAACACCTCTACGCGTCAGTAGATTTATGCGCCGCACAAAGGAGGGGGCCTGTTCCCACGGCGTATCTCACCTGGGAGAACGGCGAGTTACGGAATGACAACGACCGGCCGCTTGGCCCGCTTGGCGAGCCGGCCGGCGACGGAGCCGAAGAGGCGTCCGACGAGGCCGTGGGTGGAGCCGACGACGATCGCGTCCGCCTCGTACTCCCGCCCGACCTCTTCGAGTTCGTGACAGATGTCGCCGCCGCGCTCGACGAGGATCCAGGGCACCTCGGCGAGGTACTCGGCGCAGGCGAGCTCGAGTCCGAGCACCTCGGTGCGGTGGTCCGGCACATCGACGAAGACGGGCGGCTCGCAGCCCGCCCAGACGGTCGTGGGCAGCCGGTTGGCGACGTGGACGATGATCAGGCCCGACCCGGAGCGATGGGCCATGCCGATGGCGTACGCGAGGGCGCGCTCACTGGACGTGGAGCCGTCGAAGCCGACCACGACGCCGTGCTTGAAGGCGGGGTCGCAGGAGTGGCGTGGCTCTTCCGCCGCCAGGGGCTCGGCCGCCGTGGGGTCGGCGACGGGCCGCTTGCGGTCCGCGGGTTCGAAGAATTCGTGACCGGCCATGGCTGTCTCGGCGTTGTGATCCTTTTATGGGTGGGCCGACAGAGAGCTGCGGAGCTGTCCGGGAATCATCTTCCCAACCCCATACCCCCAAGGGTACGGCGGCACGCCTCCTTAGCCCAGTTCGCGCCCACGGTGCGTGGGGATTCCAGGGAGCATGCACGAGGGGACGCCCGTAACGCAATGGTTGCTGCGCTGTACAGGCGGTTTGCACGGGGTTCACAGAAAGCCGCCGCACAGTGGACGCACAGTGACCGATGGATCGAACACGCGTTGAACCCCGCGAGTCACGCCCCCAGGGAGCACGCATGCCCGGACCGAGAACCCCCTCCGAGACCCAGGACTCCGCCACCGACGTCGTCCGCTGGGCGGTCTTCAGCTGTGTCCTCGTCCCCGTGGTCCTGCTCTGGTACGGCACCTCACTGGCCGGCGCCGCCGGCACCGCCCTCGGTCTCGCGGCGGTGACCGCGGTCTGCCGTATCCTCCTGCGCCAGTCGGAGCGGTGCGCGGCCCGCCTGCTCGACGAGGAGCGGGCCCCGCACCGCGGGCGCCGTCACCGGACCGGTTCCGGGGCGCACCGAGGCGGACGTCACAGTGGGGGAAATACACCGGTCGGCTGACCGGTTTCCGCGCACGCGCCCGACTCTTTTCAGCCAACTTCCGGCCACCACGCATCCCTTGTCCCGACCACCCCTCAACCCCCGTTCCACCTGCACAAACAGTGCCTGGGGGACCCCGCGCACCCTACGCGGTTTGGCCACTGCGACAAGGCGCACTTCCCTGCACGCCCCACGAGTGCAACGCTTCGTGATCGAATGCTTCACGCCAAGTTGCCAAGTCGACAATGTGCCGGGTGACCAACTGGTCACGTCGGCACCACGGGACGCAGTAGATTCGATCTTGACTGTCTTACGGCGGGGGACTCGTGCAGGACCGAGGGGAAACGTGCAGGAGCGACACAACCGAGGAGCCGCGACCACCGAGGGGGGCTTAGCAGTATGAGCCACGACTCCACTGCCGCGCCGGAAGCCGCGGCCCGGAAACTTTCCGGGCGACGCCGCAAGGAGATCGTCGCGGTGCTGCTGTTCAGCGGCGGCCCCATCTTCGAGAGTTCCATACCGCTGTCGGTGTTCGGGATCGACCGCCAGGACGCCGGCGTGCCGCGCTACCGATTGCTGGTGTGCGGCGGCGAAGAAGGACCGCTGCGGACCACAGGGGGCCTGGAACTCACCGCGCCACACGGCCTGGAGGCGATCTCCCGGGCAGGCACCGTCGTCGTGCCCGCCTGGCGTTCGATCACCTCCCCGCCACCGGAGGACGCGCTCGACGCGTTGCGCCGGGCACACGAGGAGGGCGCCCGCATAGTCGGGCTGTGCACCGGCGCCTTCGTGCTGGCGGCGGCGGGCCTGCTGGACGGCCGCCCCGCGACCACCCACTGGATGTACGCACCGACGCTGGCCAAGCGCTATCCGTCGGTGCACGTGGATCCCCGCGAGCTGTTCGTCGACGACGGTGACGTACTGACGTCGGCGGGTACGGCCGCAGGGATCGACCTGTGTCTGCACATCGTGCGGACGGACCACGGCAACGAGGCAGCCGGCGCGCTGGCCCGCCGCCTGGTGGTCCCCCCGCGCCGGAGCGGCGGCCAGGAGCGCTATCTCGATCGGTCTTTACCCGAGGAGATCGGCGCCGACCCGCTCGCCGAGGTCGTCGCCTGGGCGCTGGAGCACCTCCACGAACAGTTCGACGTGGAGACGCTGGCCGCCCGCGCGTACATGAGCCGCCGCACCTTCGACCGCCGGTTCCGCTCCCTCACGGGCAGCGCGCCGCTGCAGTGGCTGATCACCCAGCGCGTGCTGCAGGCGCAGCGGCTGCTGGAGACGTCGGACTACTCGGTGGACGAGGTCGCGGGCCGCTGCGGCTTCCGGTCGCCGGTGGCGCTGCGCGGGCACTTCCGCCGCCAGCTGGGCTCGTCGCCGGCCGCGTACCGTGCGGCCTACCGCGCGCGGCGCCCGCAGGCCGAGCGCCAGCCCGACCCCGAGGGACCCCTCGGCCCGCCGAGCGCGCCCTCACCGCTGCACCCCGAAAGCGGCCCCGTCCCGCTCCAGACCCGCCGCACCCCGAGCCCGGTCGGGACGTCCGCGTCCCTCGGCCCGGCCTCGGACCACGGCCGCGAGGCGTACGCGGGCGGCCGGGCGAGTCTGCCGGGACAGCGCAGCGGGATGTGACGCCGTCAGGTGGGGGCGGGCGCGGGTGGTTCTCCATCCCGCCGCCCCCGCCGACCCGGACGCCGGGGGCTCCGGAAGCGGACGCCAGCCTTAGGGTGGTCGCATGAACGATCGTATGGTGTGGATCGACTGCGAGATGACCGGCCTCTCGCTGTCGGACGACGCGCTCATCGAAGTGGCCGCCCTCGTCACCGACTCCGAGCTGAACATCCTCGGCGACGGTGTGGACATCGTCATCCGTCCGCCGGACCGGGCACTGGAGACGATGCCGGAGGTGGTGCGTCAGATGCACACCGCGTCCGGACTGCTCACGGAGCTGTCCGGCGGCACGACGCTCGCGGACGCCGAGGAGCAGGTCCTGGCGTACGTACGCGAGCACGTGAAGGAACCCGGCAAGGCCCCGCTGTGCGGCAACTCCGTCGGCACGGACCGCGGCTTCCTGCTGAGGGACATGCCGACCCTCGAGGACTACCTCCACTACCGGATCGTCGACGTGTCCAGCATCAAGGAGCTGGCCCGCCGTTGGTACCCGCGTGCCTACTTCAACAGCCCGGAGAAGAACGGCAACCACCGCGCCCTCGCCGACATCCGTGAGTCCATCGTGGAACTGCGCTACTACCGCGAGGCCCTCTTCGTACCGCAGCCCGGTCCCGACTCGGACACCGCGAAGGCGATCGCCGCGAAGCACGCCCTGCCTGCGCAGTAGCCCTCTCCGAAAGCCTGGCGCGAGCACCCCTTCGGACCCTGTACACTTTTTCTCGGCCGGTCGGGGAAATCCGAACAGCCGACATGGTGGGTGTAGCTCAGCTGGTAGAGCACCTGGTTGTGGTCCAGGATGCCGCGGGTTCGAGTCCCGTCACTCACCCTGATTCATCAGCCGGTGGCCTTGGAGACAAGGTCACCGGCTGATGTGTTTCCGGGAGCCCGCCGTGCAGCCACTCGTCGCGGAACCGATCCGCACCCCACGCCTCGACCTCCTCCCGCTGCGCGTCGAGCACGCCGAGGAGATGGCCGCCGTACTCTCCGACCCGGCCCTGCACACCTTCGTCGGCGGCGCGCCGCACTCCCCCGCCGCCCTTCGCACCCGCTACCGACGGCTCGTGGCCGGATCGCCCGATCCGGACGTCTCCTGGTGCAACTGGGTGCTGCGGCCGCGCGAGGAGGAACGTCTCGTCGGCACGGTCCAGGCGACCGTCACCCGGCGGCACACCGCCGAGATCGCCTGGGTGGTCGGCACCCCGTGGCAGGGCCGGGGGTTCGCGTCGGAGGCGGCTCGCGCCCTGGTCGCCGAACTCGGAAGGTCCGTGGGCACGATCGTCGCCCACATCCACCCCGGCCATCTCGCCTCGGCGGCGGTCGCCGCGGCAGCCGGCCTCGCCCCAACCGACGAGGAACAGGACGGCGAGCAGCGCTGGCGGCTGGTCCTCCCCGGCCCAGCGGGGCGTATTGTCGGCTTATGAGCCGTTCGTGAGGTTGGGAGGCTCGTGATGCGGTCCGGGCAGCACACCCGTCATCGGTGGCGCGTGCTGACGTGGCTGATCATCGCGTTCAACCTCGGAATGCTGCTGTGGCTGGTGGTGGCGCTCGACGCGGCGGCCGAGGGGGACGGGTCGTGTGGCGGGGAGCTGTGCCGGGAGGCCAACGAGCCGGGCAGCACCACGGGGGCCTGGCTGGTGATCTTCTTCTGGCTGACGGGCGCGGTGCTGCTGGGGGTGGCCTGGCTGATCACCCACCGCACCGAGCGGCCGGGGCCGCGACAGCGCCGGGGCTGGCACCGGTGAGTCCCGTCGGCCCGCCGGCGCGGCGGACCCCGGCGCCCGTCAGGACGACGTCCGCGTCACCAGCTCCGTCGCCAGAACGACCTGCCTGCGCTCCAGCTCCCGGGTGACCGCCGGGCGGCGGTCCGCGATCTCCGTCAGCAGCAGGTCGATCATCCTGCGGCCCATCTCCTCGATGGGCTGGCGGACGCTCGTCATGGGCGGGTCCATGTGGCGGGCGATGGCCGAGTCGTCGTAGCCGACGAGCGCCACGTCGTCGGGGATACGGAGGCCCTCCTCGCGCAGCACCTGGCGGGCGCCCGCCGCCATCACGTCCGAGCCCGCGAAGACCGCGTCCAGGTCGGGGCGGCGGGCCAGCAGTTCGGTCATCGCCCGCCGGCCGCCCTCCTCGGTGAAGTCGCCCGGCTGGATCAGCTGCTCGTCCACCTCGTGGCCCGCCGCGAGCAGGGCGTCGCGGTAGCCGTCGACACGGCGCTGGGCACCGTAGACGTCCAGGCGGCCCGTGATGTGGGCGATCGTGCGACAACCGCGGGACAGCAGGTGCTCGACGGCCGAGCGGCCCCCGCCGTAGTTGTCGGAGTCGACCGAGGGAAGGGTCTCGGCGGCCGATCTCGGACCGCTGATCACGGCCGGGATCTCCAGCTGGGAGAGCAGGTCGGGCAGCGGGTCGTCGGCGTGCACCGAGACCAGCAGGACGCCGTCGACCCGGTGGGCCGCCAGGTACTGCGCCAGCCTCCGCCGCTCCCGGTCACTGCCCGCGAAGATCAGCAGCAGCTGCATCTCGGTCTCGGAGAGCTCGGCCCCGACGCCCTTGAGCATGTCGGAGAAGTACGGCTCGGCGAAGAAGCGGGTCTCGGGCTCGGGGACGACGAGGGCGATCGCGTCGGTGCGGTTGGCGGCCAGCGCCCGGGCGGCCGTGTTGGGCACGTAGCCCAGCTCGGCGACGGCCGCCTCCACCGCGGCGCGGGTGGCGTCACTGACCCGGGGCGAGCCGTTGATCACCCGGGAGACCGTGCCGCGGCCGACCCCGGCACGGGCGGCCACCTCTTCGAGGGTGGGTCGGCCACCGCTCCGGCTCCGCGCTCCGTGGCTTGCCATGGGCTTCGCCCTCCCGTCGACCTTGCGTTGGCCTGGAATCTAACAGTCCCGCCGGGGGGAGCCGCGTCCGTGGTGGGCTCCGGGATTTCCGCAGGAAGGCGCCCGGGGGTGGCCGGATCGCGATCCCCGGGTTCCAGTTAACAGCCCGATAACTGAACGCATCTCTCCGCTCCCAGTCCCTTGACACCCCCGCTCCGACCGACGAACCTTCAACACATCACCGGTGGGAGCGCTCCCACGGTACCTGACACATACATATCCCGCACGTTCCCCGCCCGAGCCGCAGCTAGAACTGACGGGCCCAACAACGCAGTTGGCCGGGGGGTCGGCACGTCAGGGCAACAGGAGGACGTAATGCGAGCACGTACCCGAACCGCCCGCAACAGGGCGGTTGTCCTCGCGGCTGTAGCGTCGCTGGGCGCCGGGCTGCTGGCCGGCTGTGCCGACGACGGCGGTGGCGGCAGCGACGATTCGCCTTCGGGCGACAGTGGCGGCAAGACCACGATCACCCTGGGGCTCTTCGGCACCATGGGCTTCAAGGAAGCCGGCCTCTACGCCGAGTACGAGAAGCTCAACCCCAAGATAAAGATCGCCGACAACGTCATCCAGCGCAACGAGAACTACTACCCGCCGCTGCTGAACCACCTCACCACCAACAGCGGTCTGCTGGACGTCCAGGCCGTCGAAGTCGCCAACATCGCGGAGATCGTCAACACCCAGGCCGACAAGCTCTCGGACTTCTCCAAGGTCTCGGGAGTGGACAAGAGCAAGTGGCTCGACTGGAAGTGGGAGCAGGCCACGACCAAGGACGGCCAGACGATCGGCCTCGGTACCGACGTGGGCCCCATGGCGATCTGCTACCGCACCGACCTCTTCAAGCAGGCCGGTCTGCCCACGGACCCCGCGAAGGTCAGCGAGCTGTGGGCCGGTGACTGGTCCAAGCTCATCACCGTCGGCGAGCGGTACAAGGCGAAGGCGCCCAAGGGCACCGTCTTCATGGACTCCCCCGGCGGTCTGCTCAACGGGATCATCGGCAGTGAGAAGGAGAAGTTCTACGACGCCTCCGGCGAGGTCATCTACAAGACGAACCCGGCCGTCAAGGCCGCCTTCGACCTGACCGCGGAGGCCGCCGAGAAGGGGCTGGTCCAGTCGCAGACGCAGTTCCAGCCCGCCTGGAACTCGACGATCGCCAACAACAAGTTCGCCACCATCTCCTGCCCGCCGTGGATGCTCGGCACGCTGAAGGACAACTCGAAGCCGGAGGCGAAGGGCAAGTGGGCCGTCGCCACCGCGCCCAAGAGCGGTAACTGGGGCGGCTCCTTCCTGACCGTGCCCAAGAGCGGCAAGAACGTGGAGGAGGCCCAGAAGTTCGTGGCCTGGCTGACCGCGCCGGAGCAGCAGGCGAAGCTGTTCAAGGTGCAGGGCAGCTTCCCGAGCGCCCCGGCCGCCTACACCTCACCCGAAGTCACCGGCGCGGTGAACGAGATGACCGGTGACCAGCCGATCGGCACGGTCTTCGCCACAGCCGCCAAGTCCGCCCCGGTCCAGGTGATCGGCCCGAAGGACCAGATCATCCAGCAGGGTCTGTCGGACAACGGCGTCATCCTGGTGACGAAGGGCAAGTCGGCGCAGGAGGCCTGGGACTCCGCGGTCAAGTCCATCGACAACAAGCTGGACCAGTGACCCGCATGACCACCCGTCACGACACCGCCGCGCCCCCCGTGAAGGAGGGGGGCGCGGCCCCGGGCCGCCCGCCCGGGGACGACGCTTCCGCCGCGGCGCTGCAGAAGCGGGCCCGGCTGTCCCGGCGCTGGCAGCGGGACATCCGCTGGAGTCCGTACGCCTTCGTCTCCCCGTTCTTCCTGCTGTTCGTCGCGTTCGGGCTGTTCCCGTTGCTCTACACCGGCTGGGCCTCGCTGCACCAGGTGGAGCTGACGGCGCCGACCGACATGAACTGGGTGGGGCTGCGCAACTACACCCGGATCTTCGACGACGAGTTCTTCTGGAACGCGGCGAAGAACACCCTGACCATCGGCGTCATCTCCACCGTTCCGCAGCTGTTGATGGCGATGGGCATCGCCCACATCCTCAACTACAAGCTGCGGGCCTCGACCTTCTTCCGGGTCGCGATGCTCGCGCCGTACGCGACCTCGATCGCCGCCGCCTCGCTGGTGTTCGTCATGCTCTTCGGCCGCGACTACGGCATGATCAACTGGACGCTCGACGCCGTCGGCATCGATCCGGTCGACTGGCAGAACGACAAGTGGCCCTCGCAGATCGCCGTGTCGTCGATCATCATCTGGCGCTGGACCGGCTACAACGCGCTGATCTACCTCGCCGCGATGCAGGCGATCCCGCACGACCTGTACGAGTCGGCGGCCCTGGACGGGGCCAGCCGCTGGCAGCAGTTCATCCATGTGACGGTGCCCGCGCTGCGCCCGACGATCCTGTTCACGTGCGTGGTGTCGACGATCGGGGCGAGCCAGGTCTTCGGGGAGCCGCTGCTGTTCGACGCCAACAAGGGCACCTCCGGCGGCGCGGAACACCAGTTCCAGACGCTCGGCCTGTACCTGTACGAGCAGGGCTGGGTCGCCCAGCACCTCGGCCGTGCCTCGGCCATCGCCTGGACGATGTTCCTGATGCTGATCGTCATCGGCGTCATCAACTACGTCATCTCGCGCCGGCTGCGCGCCAGTAGTTAAGGAGTTCCGGCCGTGACGACTACGGTGACGCCCACCGACGCGAAACCCGCTGACAAGTCCAGGCGCCCGCGCCTGCCCAAGGCCGCGCGGGCCGGCGGGCAGCTGCACGGCGGCCCGATCGCGTACGCGATCCTCATCCTGTTCACGATCGTCTCACTGTTCCCGCTGGTGTGGTCGGCGATCGCCGCCTCGCGCGACAACAACCGCCTGGCGCAGACCCCGCCGCCGTTCTGGTTCGGCGGCGGCCTCTTCGACAAGATCGAACTGGCCTGGACGGACGCCAATCTGGGCGAGGCGTTCTTCAACACCACGGTGGTCGCCGGGGTTTCGGCGGCGACCGTCGTCTTCCTGTCGACGATCGCCGGGTTCGCCTTCGCCAAACTGCGGTTCAGGGGCCGCGGTGCGATGATGCTGATCGTGATCGGCACGATGATGGTGCCGCCGCAGCTCAGCGTGATCCCGCTGTACATGATGGTCGCCAAGCTGGACTGGACCGACCAGCTGCAGGCAGTGATCTTCCCGTCCCTGGTGAGCGCGTTCGGTGTGTTCTTCATGCGGCAGTACCTGATCCAGGCGCTGCCGGACGAGATCATCGAGGCCGCCCGGGTCGACGGGGCGAGCAGCTGGCGTGTGGTGTGGCACGTGGTGTTCCCGGCGGCCCGGCCGGCGATGGCCGTGCTCGGCATGCTGGTGTTCGTGCAGACCTGGAACGACTTCCTGTGGCCCTTCCTGGTCCTGACCCAGACGGGCAACCCGACCGTGCAGGTCGCGGTCGCGGCCCTGGGCCGCGGCTACACCCCCGACCAGTCCCTGATCATGGCGGGCGCGCTGCTGGGCACGCTGCCGCTGCTGCTGGTCTTCGCCATCTTCGGCAAGCAGATCGTGGGCGGCATCATGCAGGGCGCCGTGAAGGGCTGAGTGCCCGCAGCCCCTGGTTCTTCCGGGGGCCGGGTCACCGTCGCCCCGGCCCCTGTCGGCCCCTGCCCTGCGCCGTCTCCCCTTCCTTTCCTTTCCTCTCCTCTCTCCCCCTCCTTCCTCTCCTTCCTCCCCTCCCCCCATCCCCTTCTCTGTCGGTCCACCACGACCTCTTATGGGAGCGCTTCCATGCCTGAGTCCGAAACGCCGGAGACCCCGGTGACCTTTCCCCCCGCCTTCCTCTGGGGTGCCGCGACCTCCGCGTACCAGATCGAGGGGGCGGTGCGGGAGGGCGGCCGTACGCCCTCCATCTGGGACACCTTCAGTCATACGCCGGGCAAGACCGCCGGTGGTGAGCACGGTGACATCGCTGTCGACCACTACAACCGCTACCGCGACGACGTGGCGCTGATGGCGGACCTCGGCCTGAGCGCGTACCGCTTCTCGATCTCCTGGTCCCGGGTGCAGCCGACGGGCCGGGGCCCGGCGGTGCAGGTCGGCCTGGACTTCTACCGGCGACTGGTCGACGAGCTGCTCGCGCAGGGCATCAAGCCGGCCGTCACCCTCTACCACTGGGACCTGCCGCAGGAGCTGGAGGACGCGGGCGGCTGGCCCGAGCGCGACACGGCGTACCGCTTCGCCGAGTACGCGCAGATCGTCGGCGAGGCGCTCGGCGACCGGGTGGAGCAGTGGATCACGCTCAACGAGCCGTGGTGCAGCGCGTTTCTGGGCTACGGCTCCGGGGTGCACGCGCCCGGCCGTACCGAGGCGGCCGCCTCCCTCAAGGCCGCGCACCACCTCAACCTGGCGCACGGTCTGGGCGCCACCGCTCTGCGCGCCGCGATGCCGGCCCGTAACTCGGTCGCGGTGAGCCTCAACTCCTCGGTCGTCAGGCCCTTTTCGCAGGACCCGGCGGACCTGGCGGCGGCCCGGAAGATCGACGACCTGGCCAACGGCGTCTTCCACGGACCGATGCTGCACGGCGTGTACCCGGAGTCGCTGTACGCCGCGACGGAGCTGATCACGGACTGGTCCTACGTCCAGGACGGCGATCTGGCGGCGATCAACCAGCCGCTCGACGCGCTGGGCCTGAACTACTACACGCCGACGCTGGTGTCGGCGGCCGACGCGCAGGCGGACGGCGCGCGTGCCGACGGCCACGGCGCGAGCTCCTTCTCCCCCTGGCCGGGCGCGGACGACGTCGCCTTCCACCAGACGCCGGGCGAGCGCACCGAGATGGGCTGGACCATCGACCCGACGGGCCTGCACGACCTGATCATGCGCTACACGCGCGAGGCCCCCGGCCTGCCTCTGTACATCACCGAGAACGGCGCGGCCTACGACGACAAGCCCGACCCGGACGGCCGGGTCCACGACCCCGAGCGGATCTCCTACCTGCACGGCCACCTGGCGGCGGTCCGCCGCGCCATCTCGGACGGCGCGGACGTCCGGGGCTACTACCTGTGGTCCCTCCTGGACAACTTCGAGTGGGCCTACGGCTACGGCAAGCGCTTCGGCGCGGTCTACGTCGACTACTCGACGCTGGCCCGCACCCCCAAGTCCAGCGCCCACTGGTACTCCCAGGCCGCCCGCACGGGCACGCTCCCGGCGGTGACCTGGGCGGACGCGCCCCCGCTGGCGGCGACGGACTGACACCGCGGGGGTCCGGGGGACGGGGCGCGGCACCGGAGGGGGGTGCCGCGCCCCGGCACGTGTCACCGCGCCGCGGCCACCACCAGCACCACAGCGAAGGTCACCAGCACCACCACGGCCGCGGTGATCGCGGCGAAATGGCGGACGCGTTCCCCGGTGGGCCGGGCGACGACCTCGATGCCGGTGTGGGAGGGGAAGGCGTAGTAGTCGCGGTGCGGGTCGGCGTGGACCCTGACGTGGGCCAGGGGGAGGTGGCGGAGGGTCACGCGGCGGGCCACCTCGCCCTCCCGCACCGCGAGGCGGGGCGTGATCAGCTCCCGGTGGGCGTCGTCGAGGTCGTCCGGCAGCTTGTCGGTGGCGCTGGTCAGTTCGGCCGTGCGCCACGCGCCGAGGCCGCCGGTCGGGCGCCGCAGGTCCAGCCTGCCGAGCCGTCTCTCCTTGTCGTGGTGGGGGGTGTGGTGCACCCACCCCTCCGTCCACTCGGTGAAGCGGCCGGTGCCCTCGCACTCCTGGTGGGTGACCCGTCGGGTGCCCGCGCACTGCTCGCACTCCACGTACCCCGCCTTGTCGCAGGCGGGGCAGTCGAGTTGGCGTCGGCCTCGGCACTTGGGGCAGGCCACGTCCGGGATCCGGCAGCGCTTGCAGGTGGTCCGCGCGGGCCGCTCCCCGAGGGTGGTGGCGTAGGGGTGCCGGGGCCTGGTGGCCCGGCGGGTGCGGGGGCGGCCGGTGCCCTCGCACTCCCAGCAGGAGTCGGGGCCGCCCTGGCAGCCGGAGCAGTCGACGAAGCGGGGGCAGTCGCGCCGGCCGCGTCCGTCGCACGCCCCGCACTCGTTGCTGCCGTCGCGGCAGCCGTCGCACGGGACCTCGTCGAGCGACCCGCGGCGCACCAGCAGGTGGACCTCGTGCCGTCCCGGGTCGGCCGGCGGGTGGACGCGGTGGGTGCGGACGTCGGTGTACGTGGGCCGGTCGGCGACCTCGCCCGGGCCGCCCGGTCTCCGCATCGGGCGCTCGCCGCGGGTCTCGACGCAGCGGACGACGCGGAAGTCGAGCAGGGGCTGCCAGGTGAGGTCCGCGGTGCCGGGCGCGGTCAGACGGGTGGTGACGCCGCGCCGGACGACGTGCGCCTCGACCGCTTCGAGCATGTCCTCACCGGACGGTTCTCTGCCCACTGTCGCTCCCCCTGGTCGACGGGCGAGGCGCCCGACGATCAGAGTAGGAGCGGCCCGGTCGGCCAGCAAGAAGGCCGACCGGGCCGCCCCTACGGTGTCATGGAGTGCTCAGCGCGCTTCGCGCACGACGACGACGTCCCCCGGCGCCACCGTCACCCGGCCGCCTCCGATCCGCTTGCCCGTCAGCAACTCCGTGGCGTCCGGGGCCACTTCGACCTCGGCGTCGTAATCGCCGTGGTTGATCAGGAACAGGTAGTCGGCGTTCTCGCCGCGTCGCAGCACCGCCTCCACCCCCTCGGGCGTCACCCGCACCGGCTCGACCCCCGCCTCCCGGCGGATACGGTCCAGCAGGGCCGCCAGCGTCGACGGATCCGGCAGGGTCGCCACGTACCAGGCCGTTCCCGTGCCGTGGGTGTGACGGGTGACCGCCGGGACACCGGCCAGCGGGCCCGACGTGTACGAGGTCACCGCCTCCGCGCCCGCGAGAGCGACCCGCTCCGACCACAGCCCCGCCTTACCGCCTTCGCTCAGGCCCACCGTCTCGCCCGGCAGCAGCGGGAACACCTCGTCCGTGCGGACGCCGAGCGCCTCGCGGAACGCGCCGGGGTAACCCCCGAGCCGCACATGGCAGTTGGCGTCCACGGCCCCGCTGTGGAAGCCGACGGCCAGGGTGCCGCCCCGCTCCGCGAAGGACGTCAGGTTCGCCGCGCCCTCGTCGTCGACCAGGTAGAGGCTCGGGGCCAGCACCAGGCGGTACGGGGAGAGGTCGGCGTCCGGGCGGACGAAGTCCACGGCGACGCCGGCCCGCCACAGCGGCTCGTACCAGGAGCGGACCAGGTCCAGGTAGCGGACCTCCTCGCTCGGCTGGGAGGGGAGTTCCAGGGCCCAGCGGGCGTTCCAGTCCCAGACGACGGCCACGGACGCGGTGCCGGTGCTGCCGCGGACCTCCGCCAGCGCCTTCAGGTCGGCGCCGAGTGCCACCACGTCCCGCCAGATCCGGCTGTCCGTGCCAGCGTGCGGAAGCATCGCCGAGTGCCACTGCTCGGCGCCCGCTTTGGCGGCCCGCCACTGGAAGTAGGCGATGCCGTCGGCGCCGTGCGCCACGTGGGCGAGGGCGTTGCGGCGCAGCTCCCCCGCCGTCTTGGCCCGGTTGACGGGCTGCCAGTTGACCGCGCCCGTCGAGTGCTCCATCAGCAGCCAGGGACGGCCGCCCGCCAGCGAGCGCACCAGGTCGCCGCTGAGCGCGATGTCGATCTGCGACTCGGGGTCGGTGGAGCGCAGGTAGTGGTCGTTGGAGACGACGTCCAGCTCGGGGGCCCAGCGCCAGTAGTCCAGCGCGTCGAAGTTGTACATCACCATGAAGTTGGTGGTGGCGGGCACCGAGGGCGCGGCCTCCCGCAGCACCTCACGCTCCGCCTTGTACAACGACAGCAGTTCGTCGCTGCAAAAGCGCCGCCAGTCCAGCTGATGGGTCGGGTTGGGTACGGCACCGGTGGCCCGGGGCGGGATGATCTCGTCCCAGTCGTAGTACCACTGGCTCCAGAAGGTGGTGCCCCAGGCGTGGTTGAGGGCCGCCAGGTCGTCCGAGTACCGCGCCCGCAGCCAGCGCCGGAACGCCTCGGCGCTGGTGTCGCAGTGGCACTCCGCGTTGTGGCAGCCGTACTCGTTGTGGATGTGCCACATCACCACGGCCGGGTGGTCGGCGTACCGCGCGGCCAGTTCGCCGGTGATCCGCAGGGCGGCCTCGCGGTAGGCGGGGCTGCTCGGGCAGAACGTCTGGCGGCTGCCGTACGACAGTCGGCGGCCGTCCCGGTCCACCGGCAGGGCCTCGGGATGCGCGCGGAAGAACCAGGCCGGCGGGGCCGCCGTCGGTGTGGCCAGGTCGGCGGCGATGCCGTGCTCGTGGAGCAGGGCGAGGATCCGGTCCAGGCGCGAGAAGTCGTACACGCCCTCACTCGGTTCGAGCAGTGCCCAGGAGAAGATGTTGACGCTGACCATGTTGACGCCGGCCTCGCGCATCAGGCGTACGTCCTCGGCCCAGACCTCCTCGGGCCACTGCTCGGGGTTGTAGTCGCCGCCGTAGGCGATGCCCGGCACGTCCAGGCGGCTCATCGGGCGACTCCCGACAGCAGCCGGCGGGTGGTCTCCACGCCCCACTGGTCCAGCGACAGCAGCCGGTCGCTGGAGGCCATCAGGCCGCCGGTCGCCTCCACGTGCGCCGCCCACCGCTCCCGGGTCTCCACCGCGGGGCGGGCCATCAGACAGTCGGGGTCGTTGATCCACAGGCGCCCGTGCTGCCACTGGCGGCCGGCACCGGTGAACTCGGCCGGGTCCTGGCCGGGCTGGCTGTAATCGTCGGCCTCGGGGCGGCGGTGCGGTGCCGTGTCGGGGCTGACCCGCATCGCGTCGAACAGGCCGATGGAGGGGAGGATCGGTGCGCCGCAGCCCAGCAGGTAGGCGTCCGGGCCGATGGCCTCGCGGATCAGCTCGATCCCCGAGCGGTAGGCCTCCAGGGCGTCGACGGGTGCGTGCCGTACGCCCTGCAGCGCGCCCGCGTACAGGAAGTCGACCTTGAAGTAGTCGTAGCCCTCGGCGCGCAGGGTCGTGAAGACGGACGTCAGGTACTCCGCCGCGGCCGGGTGGGTGGTGTCGAGGACGCAGAGGTCGTGCCCCCAGTTGCGGCCCGCGTGCGCGAAGCCGCCGTCGTCGTCCCGGACCAGCCAGTCGGGGTGGTCGGCGGCCAGGTCGCTCGCCGGGTCGACGAGGAAGGGGGCCGTCCAGATGCCGGCCCGGCGGCCGCGGGCGCGGATGGCGTCGGCGATGCCGGCGCGGGAGCGGAAGCGGCCGGAGAGCGTGAGCCAGTCGCCGAGGGCCTTCTGGTAGCCGTCGTCGATCTGGACGACGTCGACGGGCAGGTCGAGGGTGTCCATCGCGCGGAGGTTCTCGTGGATGTCGTCCTCGGTGACGGCGGTGAAGTACTCGTACCAGGAACACCAGACGGTCGGGGCCGGGCGGGGGGCCTCGATGCCGAGACCGGAGGCCCAGTCCGCCAGCACCGACTGGATGTGGGTGCCCGTCCACTCCTTCACCGGGCCGTCGGCGCTCACCTCCGCCGATCCGCCCGCCGCGACCAGGCGGATCGACGGCACTTCACGCGTCGGGTCCGCCGCCGCCCACAGCCGGACCGGCGAGCCGTCGCCCGGGTCGAGCGCCAGCAGGCCCTCGCCCTGGAAGGTGCCCTCGGGCGCGGTGACACCCGGCCGGTAGCAGACCGTCGCCCAGTTGTCGTTCGTCGGGCGGTACGGCGTCGCGTCGAGCGCGTAGGCGCCGCTGGGGCTCCAGGACTGCCAGCCCTCCTCGTGGACGCGGGCCCTGCGCGGGTCCACGGTCACGGTGGCGACCGGCGTGAAGGAGTGAGGCACGGTGGTTCTCTTTCGGGATAGGGCGGTCAGCCCTTGTTGGCGCCCAGGGTCAGGCCGCTGACGAACTGCCGCTGGAGCACGAAGTACACGATCAGCGTGGGGATCGCGGTGAGCAGGGCGCCGGCGGCGACCAGGTTGGGGTCGGTGAAGTACGCCCCGGTGAGGTTGTTCAGGGCGGAGGTGATCGGCATGTTCTCGCCGGTGGAGATCAGGACGAGGGCCCAGAAGAAGTCGTTGTAGATCCAGATGGACAACAACGTGGCCAGGGCCGCCATCGCCGGGCGGCACAGCGGCAGCACGATCTGCCAGTACATGCGCCACACCGAGGCGCCGTCCACCAGCGCGGCCTCGGTCAGCTCGTGCGGCAGCGAGCGCATGTAGTTGCTCAGCACGAACGCGCAGAAGCCGGACTGGAAGGCGACGTGGATGAGGACCAGGCCGAGCGCGGAGTCGTACAGCTTGCCGGACATGGTGATGCCGGGCAGGTCGACGAGCAGGTACAGGCGGTACAGCGGGGTGATGATGACCTGCTGCGGGAGCAGGTTGCCGGCGGTGAAGACCAGCAGCAGGAACAGGTTGATGCGGAAGTCGAAGCGGCTGACGTAGAAGGCCACCATCGACGACAGGAACAGCGTCACCAGCACCGCCGGCACGGCGATGATCATCGTGTTGACGAAGTAGTGCCCCATGTCCGACTGCGTGAACGCGTTGGTGAAGTTGTCGAGGCTCAGCTTGTCGGGCCACGAGACGTAGCCCTTCTCGCTGGTCTCCGCGTAGGGCCGCATGGCCGAGTACAGCGCCCACAGCAGCGGCCCGAGCCAGGCCAGCGCGGCGCCCGCGAGGAAGAGGTGCAGCAGGATCCGGGCGGGGCGCAGGGGCGTGCGGACCTTGGTCGTGACGGTGGTGCTCATGCGCGCCGCTCCTTGCGGAAGGTGGCCACCAGGTACGGGATGATCACGACGAGGGAGATCAGCAGCAGGACGACCGCGATCGCGGAGCCGTATCCGATGCGGCTGGACTCGCCGATGATGTTGTTGGTGACCAGGATCGAGAGCAGTTCGGTGCCCTCGGCGCCCTTGTTGAAGACGAAGACCAGGTCGAAGGCGCGCAGGGCCTCGATGATGGTGACGACGAGGACGACGGTGTTGGTGGGGCGCAGCGTCGGGAAGATGACGTTCTTGAACGTCTGCCACTCGTTCGCCCCGTCCAGCGCGGACGCCTCGCGCAGCGAGGGGTCGACGCCCTTCAGGCCGGCCAGGTAGAGGATCATCATGTAGCCGGTGTGGCGCCAGGACGCGGCGATGAGGATCGCCCACAGGTTGAGGTCCGGGTCGCCGATCCAGTCGATGTACTTGCCCGGCTCGTTGGCCCCGATGAGGCTGTTGATCAGACCGGTGTCGGGGTTGTAGATGAGCTGCCAGACGAAGCCGATCACGGCCATCGACATGACGACGGGCAGGAAGAACGCCGTCTGGTAGACGCGGCTGAAGCGGATCTTCTTGTCCAGCTGCACGGCCAGGAACAGGCCGAGCGGTGTGGGGATCGCGATCAGGACGACGAACCAGATGACGTTGTGCTCGACGGCGGGCCAGAACTGCGGGTTCTGCTCGAACAGCTCCTTGAAGTTCTGGAGTCCGACCCACTTGATCGAGTCGAAGCCGATGCCGTCCCAGGTGGTGAAGGCCAGCGCGATCGAGGCGAAGGCCGTCACCCACACCAGGGCGATGTGCAGGAGCGTCGGCAGACCCGCCATCAGCGCCAGGGTGAACCGGTCGCGGCGGGTGAGCAGGCGGCGGTGCCCTTGGGGCACCTTCTTGGCGGGGGCAGCGCCCGGAGGCGGCACGGCGGCCGCCTCCGGGATCTCCTTGGTGGTTTCGGTGGTCATGACGAGGCGAAGATCGTCTTCTTCTGGCGCTCGATCGACGTCAGCAGACTGTCGACGCCCTTGGGGTCGCGGATGAACTTCTGCAGCGCGGGCTGCATCACCGTGGAGGTGAAGTCCGGGCGGCTGTCGCGGTCCATGAACTGCGTGAGGCTCTTGGCCCCGGCGATCATCTCGTACGCCTTCTTCTGAAGGGGGGTGTACGCGGAGGTGTCGGCCTTGGTGGAGGCGGCCACCACGCTCGGGTCGGCCTTGAGGTAGATCTCCTCGGCCTCCGGCGTGCCCAGGTACTTCAGGAGCTTGACGGCTTCGGCCTTGTTCTTCGGGCTCTTGCTCATCATGAAGCCGTCGGTGGGCGCCTCGACGGTGTCCTGGCCGAACTGCGGGTCGATCTCCGGGAAGGCGAAGAAGTCGAGGTCCTCGAGGTCGGCCGCGTTGGTGAACTGCTGGCCCACGAAGGTGCCCAGCAGGTACATGCCGGCCTTCTTCGACACCAGGGTCTGCGCGGCGTCCTGCCAGGTGCGGCCGACGGCGCCCTCCTGGTGGTACGGAAGGATCTCGGTCCACAGGTCGAAGACCTTGCGCACCTTGGCGTCGGTCCAGGAGGCCTTGCCCGCCATCAGCTCGACGTGGAAGTCGTAGCCGTTCTGCCGGAAGTTGATCTGGTCGAAGGTGCCGAGCGCGGGCCAGGCGTCCTTGTCGCCGAAGGCGATCGGGACCAGCTTGTCCTTCTGCATCTGCTTACAGAGCGCGAGGAAGTCGTCCCAGGTGGTGGGGACCTCGTAGCCGTACTGCTTGAAGACGCTCTTGCGGTAGAAGACCGCCCACGGGTACGTGTACAGCGGCACGAAGTAGTACTTGCCGTCCTCGCCCTTGCTGAGCTTCTGCATGGCCTCGGGGAAGTTGCCCGAGATCGTCTGCCACACGTCGTCGATGGGGGTGGCGAGACCCTTGGCCGCGAAGAACTGCATCCGGTAGCCCGCGAACCAGGTGAACACGTCGTCCGGCGTGCCCTGGAGGTAGGAGTTGATCTGCTCCTGGAAGGTGTTCGAGTCCTTGGTGTTCACGTCGACCGTGATGCCGGACTTCTTCTTGTAGGCCGCGTAGATGTCGGCGAACGCCTTCTTCGGCACGGCGTCGGACGCCTTGGAGCCGAGGGTGACCGTCTTCGGGTCGGCGGCCGATCCGCTGCCGCCGCAGGCGCTCAGCAGGGGTATGCCGGCGCCGAGGAGGGCCGCGCCGCCCACGCCGCGCAGCACGCTGCGGCGGCTGGGAGAGGGGAAGGAGAGACCGGAGGGAGAGAGGTCGTGCATGAACGGCTCCTGACGGGGAGGGTTCGGTCTCGGAGGGCTTGAAGGCCGGTCGTAATCAACCAGAAATCAACTTGACCGAACACGATGGCGCAATGACAGCGGTATGTCAGGTCATACGTCAATAGCTTTCGGCCCGGTTTGTCGAAACGTAATCGACACCACTCCCCTCCCGGCCCCTGGGATCAGCTGTAGGCGGCGCACGCCTACGGGAGCGCGCGCCTCTCCTGGAGGATCGAGCCGCGGGTCGCGTCCGCCTGGTTCTCGGCCCCGCCACAGGGCCGGTGATCTCGGGACGCGCTCATGGAAGCGATCTGGACCGGTTGAAGGCCGAGACCAGCCGGCCGGGCCGGCGGCGTCGTACGGTCCCCCGGTGTCCCCTGCGTTCCGGCTCCCGGCCGTCCAGCTGGATCCAGATCCGCACCTCGGTCCCGCCGAGCACGGACGAGCCGATCCGCACGTCCCCGCCCGTCGCCTCCGCGAGCCGGCGCACGATGTCGAGCCCGAGCCCGGTCGAACCCGCGCTCCCCGAACCCCGGCCGCGCGCCATCGCCGCCTCGGGGTCGGGTATGCCCGGGCCCGCGTCGGACACCAGCACGATCACCGCGTCCTCGCCGTTGTGCAGGTCGACGGCGAAGGCCGTGCCCTGCGCGGTGTGCCGGAAGACGTTGCCGAGCAGAGCGTCCAGGGCGGCGGCCAGATCCGTGCGGGCCACGGGGATGCGCAGTGGCCGGTCGGCACCGGCCACCCGCCACTTGCGCCCCTCGTCCTCCGCCAGCGCCGACCAGAACCCCATGCGCTCCCGCACGACCTCGGCCGCGTCGCACCCGGCGCCGGGCCCCGCCGCCGCGGTCTGCGGTTTGGCGTCCCGGGCGGTACGGATGATGGTGTCGACCTCGCGCTCCAGCTGGGCGACCGCGGCCCGGGTCTGCTCGGCGGCCGGCCCGTCGCCGAGTGAGGCCGCGTTCAGCCGCAGGACGGTCAGCGGGGTCCGCAGCCGGTGGGACAGGTCGGCGGCCAGCTCCCGCTCGTTGGCGAGGAGTTGCACGACCTGGTCGGCCATGGAGTTGAACGCGACGGCCGCCAGTCGCAGTTCGTTCGGCCCTTCCTCCGGCACCCTCGCGCCCAGCTTGCCCTCCCCCAGTTCGTGCGCGCCCTCGACCAGGCGCTGGGCGGGCCGCACCATCCGGACCCCCAGCCGGTCCGCGACGGCCACCGAGCCGACGACGAGTGCGACACCGACGCCGGCCAGCACCGCCCAGGCCATGGCGACGCCGTTGCCGACCTCGGACTCGGGGACGTACACCTCGACGACCGCGATCTCGCCGGAGCTCAACGCGACCGGCTGGAGCAGCGTGGAGCCGCCGGGTACCTCGCTGGTGGAGGCCCGGCCCAGCTTCCGCACGGTCGCGACGTCCCGGTCGGCGGCGCGCTGTCGCCCGAGGTCGACGGCACCCGCGCCGTCGGACGCCGGTATGTGCACAGCCATGCCCGCGTCCGACCCCGCCGAGGCGACGACCCGCTCCAGCTGGTCGCGGTCGGTGGTGATGGACAGGGCGGGGGCGACGGCCGCGGCCTGCCGTTCGGCGTTGGAGAAGGCGCGGTCGCGGGCCATCTCCCTGATGACGAGGCCGAGCGGGATCGCGAAGGCGACCACGACCATGGTGGTGACCGCCAGCGAGACCTTCACCAGGGCCCATCTCATCGCGCCGGCTCCGGTCCCGGTGGTTCGAGCTTCACGCCGACCCCACGCAGGGTGTGCAGATAGCGCGGGCTCGCGGCCGTCTCGCCGAGCTTGCGGCGCAGCCACGACAGATGGACGTCGATGGTCTGGTCGTCGCCGTACGACTGCTGCCACACCTCGGCGAGCAGTTCCTTGCGGGGGACGACCACGCCGGGCCGCCCGGCCAGAAAGGCGAGCAGGTCGAACTCACGCCGGGTGAGGTCCAGCCGGACGCCGTCCAGCTCGGCCTGGCGGCGCAGCGGGTCGACTCTCAGGCCGCCGACGCGCAGCACGCACTCCGGCGGCCCGTCGCCCCCGGCGGTGCGGGACCGCCGTAGGACGGCCGCCATCCGGGCCGAGAGGTGCTCGACGGAGAACGGCTTGGTCAGGTAGTCGTCCGCACCCGCGTTCAGCAGCCGGACGATCTCCGTCTCGTCGTCCCGGGCGGTGGCGATGATCACCGGGACGTCGGTGATGCCGCGCAGCATCTTGAGGGCCTCGGAGCCGTCGAGGTCGGGCAGACCGAGGTCCAGGATCACCACGTCGAAACGGAAATGGGCGACCTCGCGCAGCGCCTCCAGCGCCGTGCCGACACTGCGCACCGTGTGGGCGGCGTCGGTCAGGTGCCGGATGAGCGCCGAGCGTACGAACTGGTCGTCCTCGACCACGAGCACACTTGCCATGCGCCGCAACCTACGCCATGCGGCGAGGGCCCATCCGGCGCCTGTGGACAACTCCCACCTGTGGACAAGCGGCCCGGGACCGGGCGACACCGGTGGGACCCGTGAGGCAGTATGGCCGCGATGCGCAGAGGACTCGTACACGTACTGGCCTGGATGCTCGCCACCGGCGCGGCGGCCACGCTGTCGTGGTGGGGCGTCCACACGGTGATGGAGGGAACGGCGTACGACCCGCCGCGCGCCCTGCCCGTCACGACGGCCGACGCGACCACGCAGGAGTCGAAGCCGCTGGCGTCGTCGACGGCCCGGGAGTCCCTCTCGCCCCGGCCCGTGAGCCCGTCGCCGAGTCCGGACGACAGGTCCCCGAAGCCCGCTTCCGGCACTCCCGCGAGGACCTCGGACCCCAGTCCCTCGCCCTCCGCTTCGGGGCAGGTCAAGAGCTACGACACCGACGGCGGCCGGGCGGTCTTCGACCTCGGCGAGACGTCCGCGACCCTGGTGTCGGCGACGCCGGGCACGGGCTGGTCGATGCAGGTGTGGAAGACGGAGTCGTGGATCCGGGTGGAGTTCGCCTCGGGCACGGACCGGGTCTCGGTGTTCTGTACCTGGCACGACGGGCCGCCGCGGGTGGAGATCGGCACCTACTGAGTCACCTGAAGACCGACGGGGGAGGCGCCGGGGAGGCCACGGCCGCCGCGTCGGCCACCGGCAGCGCACCGCCGGTGAAGTCGGTGAGCCCCCTGCCGTGTTCGACCCGGCCGGGGTGCGGGTCGGAGGCGGCGCGGCGGGTGAGTTCGGCGAGCGGGAGCGGACGGTCGCAGGCGACGAGGACCGCGTTGCCGAAGCGCTTGCCGCGCAGCACGGTCGGGTCCGCGACCAGGGCGAGTTCCGGGAAGCGGGCCGCGGCGGTGGCGATCTGGCCGCGCAGGTGGGCCAGCGGCGGCCCGTCGGCGAGGTTGGCCGCGTACAGACCACCAGGCTTCAGCGCCCGGCGTACCTCGTCGAGGAACTCGGTCGAGGTGAGGTGGGCCGGGGTGCGGGCCCCGCTGAACACGTCGGCGATGACGAGGTCGGCCCAGCCGTCGGGCACCTTGGCCAGACCCTCGCGGGCGTCGACGGAACGCACCCGGATCCGGGCACCCGGGTCCAACGGCAGTTGCCGGCGGACCAGTTGGACGAGGGCCGCGTCCCGCTCCACGACCTGCTGGGTGGAACGGGGGCGGGTGGCGGCGACGTAACGGGCGAGGGTCAGCGCGCCCCCACCGAGGTGCACGGCGTGCAGGGGCTTGCCGGGCGGCGCGGCCAGGTCGATGACGTGCCCGAGCCGCCGCTGGTACTCGAAGGACAGATAGGCGGGATCGTCCAGGTCGACGTGCGACTGCGGCGCCCCGTCGACGAGCAGCGTCCAGGCCCGCGCCCGGTCCCGGTCGGGTATGAGCTCGGCGAGCCCGCCGTCGACGGCCTCGACGACGGCCGCCGCGGCCGCGCTGCCGCGCCGGGGGTTCCTGGACTTTCCCATGACGCCATTATCAGGCGCCGCGGAACGGCGGGCTCAACGAGCCCGGCCCGGCCTCACCGGCAGTTGTCCGCCGCCTCGATCAGGCGCGCCGCCTCCCCCAGCGCCGCCCGCAGCACGGCCGGATCGGTCGCCAGATCCGCCTCCCCCGGCGGCAGCAGCCAGTCCGACCCCCCGGCCGGCGGCTCGGGGCTCAGCCGCAGGCCCCGTCCGTCCGTCTCCGTGCAGGTGCTGCCCGGCATGTCCCAGCCGGCCGCGGTCCCCGGCGGGACCACGAACCCGAGCGTGTCGCAGCCGTCGTCGTGCAGGACGGGCCCGACCGCGTCGTCGCCCGCCCCGCGCCGCAGGATGTCGACGGCCTCGAGCCCCTGCCGGGTCGGCACCGTGACCACGTCGCACGCGGCGTCCGGGCACGAGGGCGCACTCGAGGTGCGCGGCGTACAAAGGTCGGCGCTGTGTCTGGTCTCCATCCCGGCCTCCACCACGGAACCCTCCTCCAACGAACGGGTCGGGAGTCGGGCGGCTCCCGGTCCGCAGGGTTCAACGCGGCCCCGTGTCAACGGCTACGGCGGAAGTCAGCCGCAAAGGATGGCAGTTCATGGCGGATCCCGGATGAGATATCCGGTTTGTAGCCAAACACCGCGTGGCGGGTCCGACACAGCGGGTACGTTCTAGCCCGCCGGAAACAGGGCGGGACACGGACAACTCCCCGCGAATCCACCCTGCTTCCGGCATGGTTCGACGGTTCGCACGAGAGGACCCGGCCATGGCGTCGTCCACGATGACCCCGTCCCAGTCCCCCAGACCACCCCGACCGAACCTCGCGTTCCGGCAGTTGCGCGGCCAGCGCTCGCCGGCCGAGTTCGCCGCGGCGGTCCGGCGGGCAGCCCGCGAGATCGGCGAGCGGGTCAGCTGCGACGCACGCTATGTCGGCCGGGTCGAGGCGGGCGAGATCCGCTGTCCCAACTACGCGTACGAGCGGGTGTTCCTGCACATGTTCCCCGGCCGCACGCTCACCGACCTCGGGTTCGCGTCCCGCTCGTCCGTACGAGGACGCCGGGCGCCCGCACCCGAGGGCGCGCCCCCCTCGTGCGCGACGAGCCCGCCGCACGCCGCGGGTGAGAAGCGGGGGGCGTGCGAGCCGTATGACACGCACAGCCCGTACGACACGCACGACCCGGATGACCCACGGGACCCGTACGACACGCGGAACCCGTACGAGACGCACGACAACCACGAGGAGAGCGACGTGCTGCGTCGCGCATTCATGACCGGCGGGGGCGCCACGATGGCCGCCGCCTCGCTCGGTCCTTTCGCGCTCGCCTTCGACGCCTCGGCCGGGCAGCGCCCCGTCCGACGCGTCGGGACGAGCGAGGCGGGCGCCCTGGAAGAGGCCGTCCGCAGGATCCGGCTGCTCGACGACCGGCACGGCGCGGACGGCCTCTACCAGCGCGCGGCGGCCCCCCTGCGCGCCGCCTACGCCCTGCTCGACGCCGCCACGACCCGGCAGACGACCGCCGACCGGCTCCACTCGGGCGCCGGGGAACTGGCCATCTCGGTGGGCTGGCTGGCCCACGACTCGGGCCGCTTCGACGACGCCCGCTCGCACTACGCGGAGGCGCTGGCGACCGCCCGGGTGACCGGGGACGCGGGCCTGGAGGCGCACGCCTTCTGCAACACGGCGTTCCTCGCCCGGGACGCGGGCCGGCCGCGCGAGGCGGTACGTGCCGCGCAGGCCGCGCAACGCGTCGCCCGCCCTCTGGGCTCCGACCGCCTGATGTCGCTGCTCGCGCTGCGCGAGGCGGGCGGCTGGGCCGGACTCGCCGACCGCACCGGCTGCGAGCAGGCGCTCGCCCGGGCGCAGGCGCTCTTCGAGCGAGGCCGCTCGGACGCCGACCCCGAGTGGATGAGCTTCTACGGGGAGGCCGAGCTGGAGGGGCTGGAGGCGCAGTGCTGGTCGACGCTCGGGGACTGGCGGCGCGCGGCCCGGCACGCACGGCGGGCGGCCCGGCTGCAGGACCCGCACTTCACCCGGAACATCGCCCTGTACACGGCGGAGCTGGCGGACGACCTCGCGCGCGGGGGGCGCCCCGACGAGGCCGCGTCGGCGGGGATGCGGGTGCTGGACCTGCTGGACGAGGTCCAGTCGTCCAGGATCCAGACGATGCTGGCGGGCACGGCACGGGTCCTGCTGCCGCACCGGCGGGCCTCGGGGGTCTCGGCGTTCCTGGAACGGCACGCGAGCCTGCCGCGCACCCCCTGAGTGCCGCGCGGGCGGCTGCCGGGACAGGTGTCAGGAAAGGTGCCCCAGGTCGTTCCAGGACTCGATGGCCGGTTCGCCGTAGGCCCAGCCGAGGACCGACAGGGACGTCGGGTTCAGCCGGATCCGCGCCGCGAAGTCCAGCGGCAGCCCCAGCCAGCGTGCGCCTATGGAGCGCAGGATGTGCCCGTGCGCGAAGACCAGCACGTCCCCGTCCTGGGCTCGGGCCCAGGCCACCACCTCGTCCGCGCGCGCGGCGACCTCGGCCAGGCTCTCGCCCTCGGGTACGCCGTCGCGCCAGATGAGCCACCCGGGCCGGACGTCCTGGATCTCCCGCGGGGTCATGCCCTCGTAGGCGCCGTAGTCCCACTCCATGAGCGTGTCCCAGGTGCCCGCCCGCTCACCGAAGCCGGCGAGTTCGCACGTCTCACGCGCGCGTGCCAGCGGACTGGTGCGCACCTCGACCCCGGCGAGGCCGTCGAACGGCGCCCGGTGCAGGCGCTCGCCGAGCAGTTTGGCGCCGCGCCGGCCCTCTTCGAGGAGCGGTACGTCGGTCCTGCCGGTGTGCTTGCCGGACAGCGACCACTCGGTCTGTCCGTGCCGGGCCAGCAGGATGCGCGGTGCCATGTGAAACCCTTCCGGAACAAATCAGAGGCAGAACCCCTCCATCATCGCGCACCCTGGATCAGTGCCCGCCTGGGGCAACCCAACGGGCGATCTCCGCGTCTTTGAGGGCCGGGGGCGTGACACACGAGCGCGCGGACAGCCGTAAAGTGGCACGGCCGGGAAGACCCCCGGAAGCCGCGGAGACGAAGGGGGAGGGCGATCGGATGCCGCAGACCGAGACACCAGGCATCGAGGCGGGCCCGCGTCCCCGGCTGCGCTGGTGGACCGAACTGCCGCTGATCCTCCTGGTGTACGCCTGCTACTCCGCCGGCCGGCTCCTCGCCCGGGGCGACGTGTCGAGCGCCGTAGACCACGGTCTGACGATCCTGCGCGTCGAGAAGTTCCTGTACATCAACGCGGAGCACCCCCTCAACCGGCTCTTCACCCGCGAGGCGTGGATCGGCGTCCCGGCCGACTTCTGGTACGCGTCGCTGCACTACCTGGTCACCCCGGTCATCCTGGTCTGGCTGTTCAGGTCCCGCACGGTGCACTACCGCGTGGCCCGCACCTGGCTGATGACGTCGACCTTCATAGGCCTGATCGGCTTCACCCTGCTGCCGACCTGCCCGCCCCGGCTGCTCTCCTCCGGCCACGGCTTCGTGGACACGATGGCCCAGTACAGCTCGTACGGCTGGTGGGGCGGCGAGGCGAGCGCCCCCCGGGGTATGGGCGGCATGACGAACCAGTACGCGGCCATGCCGAGCCTGCACGTCGGCTGGGCGCTGTGGTGCGGTGTGATGCTGTGGAAGTACGGCCGCACGCGTACCGCGAAGGTCGCGGCGGTCGTCTACCCGCTGGTGACCACGATCGTGGTGATGGGCACCGCGAACCACTACTTCCTCGACGCGGTCGCCGGTGCGGCCGTGATGGGCGTGGGGCTGCTGCTCACGCCGTACGTCACGCGGTACGCGCAGCGGGCCGCGGAGCGGCTGCGGGAGCGGTTCGGGGCCCCGGTCGCGGGCGTCGCGGCGAACTCCCAGGGCGCACCTGCCTCAATTGTCAGTGGCGGATGCCAGACTTCCGCGAGTGAGCACATTCCACGGCAGCGCGAGTCACAGTTCGCAGGCGGAGCCGAGCCGAGTGCCTCTCCCAAGGACGCGGGAGAAGAAGCTCCGGCAGCGGCTCGCTGAGCTGCGCGGCCCCGAGGTCCCGGCCAAGGCGCTGGACGCGCGCGCTTTGGCGGCACTCGCCGCCAATCCCGGCTGCAGACGACGGGCCCTTCTCGACGGCGCCGGGGTGAACAAGGCGGCGCTGGCGGGCGCGCTGGGCTCGCCCGCCGCCTTCGGCCAGTCGCAGTTCGCCCTCACCCGGGGCAACGCGTTCGAGGCGCGGGTCAAGGCGGACGGCGGCGCGGAACTGCTGCGGCTGGTGCACGAGAAGCTGGACCGGCGGGCCGAGCCTCCGTCGGACGCCGAGCTCCCCGAGCTGACCGCGATCGGCCCCGAGGGCCGCACGGCACGCACCACCCACGCCCTGCGCGACGCCACCGCGACCGGCGGCTGGACCCTCCTCGACCATCCGATGCTGGCCCTGGACGTCGCCGGTTCGCCGGCCTTCCTGGAGCCGGACGCGGTGGTGGTGCATCCGGACGGCAGCTGGACGGTCGTGGAGATCAAGTCCTTCCCGATGCTGGACGGTTCGGCGGACCCGGCGAAGGTCGGCGCCGCCGCTCGCCAGGCCGCGGTCTACGTGCTGGCGCTGGAGGAGCTGGCGGCGCGTCTGGACCCGGCCCCCGCGGTGCGCCACCACGTCCTCCTGGTCTGCCCGAAGGACTTCTCCAACCTGGCCACCGCGTCCGCCGTCGACATCCGCAAGCAGCGCGCGGTGACCGCCCGCCAGCTGGCCCGGCTCACCCGCGTCCAGGACATCGCCGACGCCCTCCCCGAGGGCACCTGCTTCTCCCCCGACCTGCCCGCCGCCGAGCTCACCGCGGCCGTCGAGTCGGTCCCGGCGACCTACGCGCCCGAGTGCCTGTCCGCCTGTGAACTGGCCTTCCACTGCCGCGACCGTTCCCGCGCGGACGGCGCGGTGACCTCCCTCGGCCGCTCGGCACGCGCCGAACTCGGCGGCCTGACCACGGTCGAGGACGTCCTGGCGGCGGCCCGCGGCGAGGCCGGCGATCCCGCGGATCCGGCGGTGGCGGCGCTCAGAAGGGCGGCCGAGCTGAGGGCGGAGGCGCTGGGCGGCGCAGTCGAGGGAGGAGCCACGTGTCGCTGATCTCCACCCTCGCCCGGCTCGAAGCCGTCAGCAGCGGCCGCGCCCAGCCCGCCGCCACCGTCCGGCACCGGCGGCTGTCCGACCGGCCGCTCGTCCTCGTGCCGCTCACCACCGCCGGTGAGGCCGGCGCCCCGCTCGGCGCGCTGGTGGGCACCGACCGGGACGCCCCGCACCTGCTGGTCGTGGCGCAGCCACGCGACCGCGACCTCAGGTTCGCGTTCCTGTCCGAGCTGGCGGACGTCGTCCTGCCGTACCTCGACGGGTACGCCGAGTCCGTCGAGGCCGCCGAGCGCACGGAGACCGACCCGGAGACCGGCAAGCGGGTCAAGGTCGAGGTCGAGCTGTGCGCGGACGCGCCGCAGCTGATCGTGCCGAGCCGCGCCGGCGTGGAGTTCCTGCGGCTGCTGGGCCGCTCCATGCGCTTCAGGCGTACGGCCGAACAGGACCCGGAGACGCCCTATCCCGCGCCGCCCCGGCTGCCGCTGCTCGGCCGGTGGCTCACCCACTTCGCCGAGCGGGCCCGCGTGCCGGGCGCCTCCCTGCTGCCCGCGGTGACGGACCTGCTGGCCCGGCACTGGGCGAGTGGCCAGTCCACCCTGGAGGACCAGCACCTGGGCGCTCTGCTCGCCTGGATCGACCCGCCGGAGGGCGTGACCGGCGCCGAGGCCGCGCTCCGGGCCGAACTGGACCGGGACGCCGAGGGCCAGCTGCTCTGCCCGCCGGCCGGTCCCGCCACCGACCCGGCCTTCGACAACAGGCTGCTGGCCCCCGCCATCGAGCGCTACGACCGCGCGCGCACCGCCCTGGCCGCCGCCGAGGACGGCCTGGAGGCCGACGACCGGCTCGGTGCGCTCACCGCCGCCGAGCGGGAGATCCGGGCGCTGGTCGAGAGCCGTACCCGCCCCACCTGGGACGCGGTGTGGCGCGGCCTTGACCTGCTGCGGGCACTGCCCGAGGGCGCGCACGTCGAGGAGCGGTGGACCCGCGACCGCTGGTCCTTCACCGCCCACCGCGACCGCGTGCTGGCCGGCGAGCCCCCGCAGCCGCGCCGCGACGACGCGGTGACCGCCGCGAACAAGCTCGCCGCGCGCGAACGCGAGCAGGCCCGCCTGGAGGCCCAGGAAGCCCTCGACGATCCGCTGGTGATGGCGGGCCGGCGACTGTCCGGTGAGGCGTTCGCGGGCGAGGTCACGGACGTCGTCATGGCGTACAGCGAGGGCAAGCGGCCCAGCCCCCGCCCCCTGGTCACCGTGCGCACGGACGACCGGCCGTACCTGGGCGAGCGGGCCAGGGTGTACCGCTCCCTGGGCGGCAGGCCGCAGGCCGCCGAGTTCGTGGGGTACGAGGACGAGGGCGCGCTGGTGGTCCTGCGGATCGTCGACAAGATGGGCCGCGGCAAGGAGCCGGAGGTGGGCTCGGTACCGGAGAAGGGCGACCCGGTCTGCTTCACGCTCTTCGAGCACGAGCAGCGCGGCGGCGCGAAGCTGCCCGACCCGGAGGACACGCCGTGGACGCACGGCGGCCCGCCCGGCGAGGCGGCGGCTCCCGAACCCGACCCCGTGACCGCGGAGGACCTCCTGTGACGACCCAGGCATTCGACCCCGGTGCGGAAGCCGCCCGCGCGACCGGGGCGATCCTGCACGACACCCTGCACGGCTCGGCGCGCGGCGTCGTCGTCGACTCCCCTCCCGGCGCCGGCAAGTCGACGCTCGTGGTGCGCGCGGCGCTGGAACTGGCGGACGCGGGGCGCCCGTTGATGGTGGTCGCGCAGACCAACGCGCAGGTGGACGACCTCGTCGTCCGGCTCGCCGAGAAGAGTCCGGACCTGCCGGTCGGCCGCCTGCACAGCAGTGACGCCGACCCGTACGACAAGGCGCTCGACGACCTGCCGAACGTCCGGAAGTCGGCGAAGGCAGGCGATCTCACCGGGCTGGCGGTGGTGATCTCGACGGCCGCCAAATGGGGTCACGTCAAGGTCGACGAACCGTGGCGGCACGCCATCGTCGACGAGGCCTACCAGATGCGCTCGGACGCGCTGCTCGCCGTGGCCGGCCTGTTCGAGCGGGCACTGTTCGTGGGCGACCCGGGGCAGCTCGACCCGTTCGCGATCGTGGGCAGCGAGCAGTGGGCGGGCCTGTCGTACGACCCGTCGTCCTCCGCGGTGACAACCCTGCTCGCGCACAACCCGGAGCTGCCGCAGCACCGGCTGCCGGTGTCCTGGCGACTCCCGGCGTCGGCCGCGCCCCTGGTCTCCGACGCGTTCTACCCGTACACGCCGTTCCGCAGCGGCACGGGACACGACGACCGGCGGCTCGCCTTCGCCGTACCGGCGGACGGTTCCGGGGCGGACCGGGTGATCGACGAGGCGGCCGAGTCCGGCTGGGGGCTGCTGGAGCTGCCCGCGCGGCACACCCCGCGGACGGATCCCGAGGCGGTGCGGGCCGTCGCGGCGGTCGTACGGCGCCTGCTCGACCGGGGCGGGGCGGCCACGTCGGAGCGCTCCCCCGACCCCACGCCGCTCACCGCCGACCGGATCGCCGTCGGCACGGCCCACCGGGACCAGGCGGCGGCGGTCCGCGCGGCCCTGACCGAGCTGGGCGTCACGGAGGTGACCGTCGACACCGCGAACCGCCTCCAGGGCCGTGAGTACGACGTCACGGTCGTCCTCCACCCCCTCTCCGGCCGCCCCGACGCCACCGCCTTCCACCTGGAGACCGGCCGCCTGTGCGTGCTGGCCTCCCGCCACCGGCACGCCTGCATCGTGGTGTGCCGCGAGGGCGTCGCCGACCTGCTCGACGACTACCCGTCCACGGAACCGGTCCAGCTGGGAACCCTCGTGAAGTTCCCGGACGGCTGGGAGGCGAACCACGCGGTCCTGGCACACCTCGCCGAACACCGGGTCCCCCACCGCCCCTGACCCACCCGACCACACCACCGCCACCACCCGCCCACCCCTGCCGGACGGAGTCCGGCACGCCGCCGGAGGCGGCCCACGAACACAGCCCGGACGGCTGGGAGGCGAACCACGGGTCCTGGCACACCTCGCCGAACACCGGATCCCCCACCGCCCCTGACCCACCCGAGGCCGCCGACCACACCATCGCCGCCACCCCTGCCGGACGGAGTGGCGGCGCCTCGCCGGGCTTGATGCGGCCGGGGTGACCAGGGAAACCTCTCTGGGCGCCCTGCCCTCTTGCGCGGGCGCGGGAGAATGGACGGTGGCCCGCGCACCTGCGGGTCATCCGTGACGTACGTACGAGGAGGACAAGACATGGCGGAGCCCACGCCGCGTCGGAACGAATCGCGGCTACGCCCCGCGCCCCTGCTCTTCGAGCCCGCGCAGGTCGCCGACGACCCGGAGCACTTCTTCGATCTGGAGTCGATGGACGACCCCCGCGCCCTGCTGGACCGTGCCACCGAGCTGACACAGGCGTTCCGCGCGGCGGCCGACCGTGCCGTGGAGTTCCAGGCGATCGCGGCGGCCCAGCTGGCCGACCCGCGCCGTTTCGACCGGTTGACGGCGTCGGACATCGCCGCCCGGGCCGAGTGGACCGAGGACTACGCGAAGAAGATGGTCGAGTTCGGCCGGGATCTGCTGCGAGGAGCCGAGGTACCGGGACACACCGACCCGGTGTGACGGGGGCGACGTCCGGGGCGTCCCGGCGCACTCGAGGCGCATTCCCCCCGCATTCACTACCCGGCATATGCCAGGCGGGCAAGATACCCCGTCCCATCCTCGCTCGTCCCGAGTTCCGGCAACTCTGGGAAACGGCACACTCACGGCCCGTAGACGTAGATGCCATGAGCAGCACACGCGAAGAGACCCCGGCCCACGCCCCCCACTTCGACGTCTCCGGTGTCACCTCGGAAGGCGCGGCCTGGCTCGCCACGGCAGGAACGTATCCGCGCAGCACCCTCGCGCTCTGGGAGGAGCGGCCGGACGCCCCGGTCGTCCTGCCCTGCGGCACCGCCTTCGACATCGTCAGCGCCCCCGCGGTCTTCGGCCGCCGGATGCTCGACCGCCTGTGGGACGAGGGCCCCGGCTCCGGACCGGTCGCGGCGTTCCGGGGCCGGATGCTGCTGTTCGCCGCGCCCGGCACGGCACCTCGGCTGCCGTCGCTGCTGCACTGGGAGGAGTTCGGCCGCACCGGGGCCATCCCGCCGCTGCTGTGCCACGGCGTCGGCGACGCGGTGACCGTTCCCGCCCCGATGAGCGGCGCCCCCAGCTCGTCCGGCGCCCGCTGGCTGGTCGCCCCGGACACCCGTCGCCCCTGGCTGCCGGGGGCCGAGATCCTGCTCTGGGCGGCCGTGCGGGCGGCCCGCGCGGCCGTGCGGATATCGATTTTTCCTCCCGCCGATCAGGATGCTAAGGTCTACGACGTCAGCAGGCGCCGCTAGCTCAGTTGGTTAGAGCAGCTGACTCTTAATCAGCGGGTCCGGGGTTCGAGTCCCTGGCGGCGCACAGACACGAAAAGGCCCCTCGCGCAAGCGAGGGGCCTTTCGCGTACCCTCGGCTAGCCGGTCGTGATCTTCACCGTCCAGGCTCCCGAGGCGGTCCGCCCCTCCACCTCCACCCGCACGCCGTCGCCCGGCACCGTGAAGCTCTCGCCGACACCGACCGGCGCGTCCGCGAGCGGCGGGTAGACGGAGGACTCCCAGCAGGCCTCGCTGTCCGGGTGGGCGTCGACCACCTCGACGGGCCCGCCGCCGGACGCGGCACCGCTGCGCACCCGGTAGACGAGGATGCCGGGCCGGCAGACCCCGACGTCGTTGCCGACCGGCCCGCGAGCCTCGAAGGCCAGAGCGCTGTCGGCCCCGGTGCGCACCACCGCGAGCTTGGTACCGCCGCCCACCCCGAAGGCCGGCGCCCCCGCGGCCCCGACGGCCGGGCTACCCGGGCCCGCGCCGAGCGGCTCGAGGGTCAGCCGGGTCGGCCCGGCCTCCCGTACGCACGCCACCTGCCTCGACTGAAGCCAGCCCAGCTTCCACTTGTGCCAGCCGAACAGGTCGGGCGCCAGTGCGAACTGGCTGCCCATCAGGTCCCAGTCGCCGACGTAGGTGTCCCAGTCGCCCTTGCCGTCGGCCGGGCGCTGGTAGAGGTCCGGCAGGTCGAAGACGTGCCCGGTCTCGTGGGCCAGCACCAGCCGGTCCGGCGGGTGCTGCTCGAACACCGTGACGACCCGCCGGATGTTCGTGCCGTCCGCCCGCAGCGGGGCGTCCAGGTTGACGACCTTCGTCGCGTCGGAGTCCACGCCGGGCGCGTCCGGGTCGGCCACGAAGTAGACGATGTCGTAGCGCGAGAAGTCGACCTGCGCGTCGGCCGCCGCGAGGGCGTCTCGCAGGTAGGCGGCACGGTGCTCGGGACTCCAGTCGCGCTGTATGACGTACGACGGCGACGGCCGTGGCATCCGGATCCAGTGCCGCAGCGCGTGCGGGCGCAGCGAGAACCTGCCGTAGGAGGCGCGCGCGAAGAAGCGACTGGTGGCCGGGAAGTGGTCGGCGGTCAGCTCGGCGGGCGTGGTCAGCGGGACCGAGTCCGGGAAGGACAGGAACACCATCACCGCGTCCAGCGAGCGGGCCGGTTTCGGATAGGCGGCGTTCCACGTGTCCAGGCCCTCCGAGTGGTGGGCCTCGGTGCGCTGGAGGGCGCACGGCGCCGCCGCGAACGGTTCGGCGACCGAGGGCCCGCTGCCCAGCGAGGTCGCGGCGAGCGCCGACAACGTGGTGAGGACGGCCGCCGTGCTGCGCAGTCGGGAGCGCGAGAGCGGACACGGCACAGGGACCTCCGGGTGCGGTTCACGGGACACCGCACCCAGCCTGTGTGTGTTTGTCGTACTACGCCTCGTTTGCCTGCACCAGACGAGTGAGAAGGCCGAGGATTCGTGAGGGTCGACACCCCCGAATCGCTCACGGAACGTCACAACTGGTCAGGCGCCTGAAGGACCCTTCCAGACGCGCGCAGAAACGATCTGTCAGAAGGGTCGGTTGTTCCGGGACACTGGACACCGGCTGGAAGGGCTTGGGGCCAGCCTCTATGATCGGCACACTTTCCTGCCGGACAGCGATCGAGTGCACTGCGGGAGCAAGCGGTGAGCGGAACGTCCGAAGGGCCGACGACCGCGGCAGACCCCGACGGGTCCGCCGTCACAGAGAGTAGTGTTCGCACGTCTCCGGGTACTGAACGTCCGAGTTATCGTTCGGTGTTCACCGCCGCGCCGCTGGCGATGGCGGTCGTCGACCGCGAGGGCATGGTCGTCGGAGCCAACGACATGTTCGGCGCCCTGCTCGGCGCCGGCTCCGAGACGCTGACCGGCCAGGTCGCCGCCGACCTGGTGGACCTGGCCTCGGACGCCCGTACCTGGCACGCCTACCGCGAGGTGCTGCGCGGCCGCCAGGCGAGACTGCGCTGCACGCGCCGGCTCAAGCACCCCGACGGCCACGCCCTGTGGGTGCAGGTCACCGTCGCGCCCCTGGCGGGCAACGAGCCCGGCATCCTGCTGTCGGTCGCCGACATCAGTGCCCGCCGTGAACTCCAGGCGCGGCTTCGGCACTTGCAGATGCACGACCCGGTGACCCGGCTGCCCAACCGCACCCTGTTCTTCGAGCGCCTCTCGGCCGCGCTGGAGGCGGAGTCCTACGAGCAGAGCGGCACCGGCCGGATCGGGCTGTGCTACCTCGACCTGGACGGTTTCAAGGCCGTCAACGACACTCTCGGCCATCGTGTCGGCGACCGGCTGCTGGCGGCCGTCGCCGAACGCCTCACCCGCTGCGCGGACGAGGCGGGCCACGGCCGGGTGAGTGTGCCGCTGGTCGCCCGGCTCGGCGGTGACGAGTTCGCCCTGCTCGTCGAGGACTCCACCGGCACCGAGCAGCTCGCCGACCTCGCCGAGGCCGTTCTGGAGGCGGTCCAGGCGCCGTTCGACCTGGCCGGCCGGCGGCTGTCGGTGTCGGCGTCCATCGGCGTGGTGGAGCGGCAGGCGGCGGGCACCTCGGCGACCGGCCTGATGCAGGCCGCCGACACCACGCTGTACTGGGCGAAGGCGGACGGCAAGGCCCGCTGGACCCTCTTCGACCCGGAGCGCAACGCCCACCGCATGACCCGCCAGGCCCTCGCCTCCACCCTGCGCCCGGCCATCGAGCGCGACGAGTTCGTGCTGGAGTACCAGCCGCTGGTGTGCATGGAGGACGGCCGGCTGCGGGGCGTCGAGGCCCTGGTCCGCTGGAACCACCCGCAGTTCGGCATGCTGACGCCGAATCGGTTCATCGGACTGGCCGAGGAGGACGGATCTATCGTGCAGCTCGGCCGCTGGGTGCTGGCCACGGCCTGCCGCCAGGCGCGGCAGTGGCAGCTCGATCACCCCCACGAGCCGCCGATCTTCGTGAGCGTGAACGTGGCGGTCCGTCAGGTCTGGGATTCCGACCTGGTGGCGGACGTGGCGAAGATCCTCGCGGAGACGGGCCTGGCCCCGCACCTGCTCCAGTTGGAGCTGACGGAGTCGGCCGTGATGGGTTCGGCGGGCCGCCCGCTCCAGGCCCTCCAGGCCCTCAGCGACATGGGCGTGGGCATCGCGATCGACGACTTCGGCACCGGCTACTCGAACCTCGCCTATCTGAGCCGGCTGCCGGTGTCGGTGCTGAAGCTGGACGGGTCGTTCGTACGGGGCTTCCAGTACGAGGGCGAGGGCGTCCCCCCGAACCCGGCCGACGAGGTCGTCGTGGAGGCGATGATCCAGCTCGCCCACCGGCTCGGCCTGACGGTCACCGCCGAGTGCGTGGAGACCTCGGCGCAGGCGTCCCGGCTGCGGCGGATCGGCTGCGACACCGGTCAGGGGTGGCTGTACTCGCGGCCGGTGCCGCCGGATCGTATCTCCGGGTTGCTGGACGTACGGGTGTGACTCCGCCGGCGTCCGCGACTCAGGCGGTCGGCAGGCCGTAGGCGTCCGCGATGAGCTCGTACGAGCGCAGGCGTACGTCTCCGCTGTGGGCGTTGCCCGTGATCATCAGCTCGTCGGCGCCGGTGCGCTTGTGCAGGTCGTCGAGGCCGGAGCGGACCTCGTCGGCGGTGCCGTGGATGACGTTGGCGTTCCAGGAGTCGACGAACTCGCGCTCCATCGGGCTGAAGTCGTAGGCCTCCGCCTCCTCCGGGGTGGGCACCAGGCCGGGGCGGCCGGTGCGGAGCCTGACCATGTTCAGCGCGGCCGCCCTGACCTGCCGGCGGGCCTCCTTCTCGTCGTCGGTGGCGAGGGCGGAGACGCCGATGAGGGCGTACGGCTCGTCCAGGACGGCGGACGGCCGGAAGGACTCCCGGTACAGGTCCAGGGCGGGGACGGTGTTCTGCGCCGAGAAGTGGTGCGCGAAGGCGAAGGGCAGGCCGAGGGAGCCGGCCAGGCGGGCACTGAAACCGGAGGAGCCGAGCAGCCAGACGGGCGGGCGGTGCGGGTCCTGGACGCCGCCGGGGGACGTGGCCTGGACCGGGCCGGGTACGGCGTGGATACGGCGGTAGGGGTGACCGTCCGGGAAGTCGTCGTCCAGGAAGCGGATCAGCTCGGCGAGCTGCTGGGGGAAGTCGTCGGCGCCTGAGTGGATGGGGGTCCCCCCGCTCGAACGAAGTTGAGAGTGGGGGAGGTCCGTGCGGCGCAGGGCGGCCGCGGTGGCGCCGTCCGTGCCGGGGGCGCGGCCGAGGCCGAGGTCCACGCGGCCGGGGGCCATGGCCTCCAGGGTGCCGAACTGTTCCGCGATCACCAGCGGGGCGTGGTTGGGGAGCATCACGCCGCCCGAGCCGAGGCGGATGCGGGTGGTGTGGGCGGCGAGGTGGGCCAGGATCACGGCCGGCGAGGAGGACGCCACGCCCGGCATGGAGTGGTGCTCGGCGACCCAGTAGCGGTGGTAGCCGCGGGTCTCCGCGAGGCGGGCTATGGCGACGCTGGTGCGGAGGGCGTCGGTGGCCGTGCGGCCCGCGCCGACGGTGACCAGGTCCAGTACGGAGAGGGGGGTGGGGGCGGTGCCGTGCGCTGTTCCCCGGGTCTCGTCTGCCGTTGCGGTCACGGTGGGTGCCTCCTGTTGTTGCCGTGCGCTGTCTTGCGCAGCGTTAACAGGAGGCTGTCCCCGTTTATTCCTCTCGGCGGCGGCGTGGGGCCCGCGCCCTGCCGGGGGCTCCGCCCTCAGACCCCCGAGCCCGAGGCCTGTGCCGAACCCACCACCTGGCTCGGAATCACGAAAGGCGCCCCACCAGGGCTAGGGCCTTTGTCCGGCCGAGTCGGGTGCCGGGGGGCGCAGGCCGGGGTCCAGGGGGCGGAGCCCCCTGGGACGGGGCGGGAGTCAGGCCTGCACGATGGGCTCCCTGGTGAACAGCGCCCCCAGCGTCGTCGCGTTCACGCGGCGGTCCGCCAGCCGCAGCGCCTCCCACACCGTGACCTGGTTGGCCGTCAGCACGGGTTTGCCGAGTTCCTTCTCCAGGGACGGGATGTGGGCCGCGGTGTGCAGGGCCGTGTCGGGGAGCAGGACCGCGTCGGCGTCCTCGGAGTCGGCCGCGCGGGCCAGCGCGAACACCTCGGCCTCGCCCCACGTGCCGACCTCCGCCGCCGTGATGATGCCGGAGCCGCGCACCCCGGTCACCTCCAGGCCACCCGCCCGGAGGAACTCCGCGAACAGCGACGCCACGTCGTCGGGGTAGGTCGCGCCCACCGCGACCCGGCCCGCCCCGATCTCCCGCGCCGCGTGCACGAAGGCGAAGGACGTGGAGGAGGCCGGCATGCCCGCGGTGTGGGCGAGGGCGCGCACCTGGTCGTGGGCGCCCTCCCAGCCGAACACGAAGCTGCCGCTGGTGCACGCCCACACCACCGACTCGGCGCCCGCCATGCGCAGTTGCTCGACGCCGGCCGCGAGCCGTCGCGCCGAGCCCATTTCGAGCAGGGCGTCGACCCGGTGGGCGTCCTCGCCGATGTCGGTGTGCACCAGGTCCAGCCGGATGTCGCTCCCGAGGAGCTGCTCGATGCGTGGATAGTCGTCCTCGGCGGAGTGGCCCGGGTAGAGGAATCCCAGCGCTGTCATGTTCAGCCTTCCTGCTGCTGTCCTTCGTCCGGCAGTTTCGGCATGTCCGGAAGTTCCGGCACCACGGGACCGGTCCGCGCCGCCGGATCGATCAGCGCCTGGTACGGTCCCACGGCTCGGGTACCCATTCGGCGCAGGGCCGCCCACATCGTGACCTGGTTGGCCGAGATCACCGGGATGCGCAGTTCCGCCTCCAGTTGGGGGATCACGTCGTACGTCGGCAGGTTGGTGCAGCTGATGAACAGCGCCTCGGCCGCGACGCCCACCGCGCGGCGCGCCATGTCGGCCACGTCCCGGTACGGCACCTTCCAGATGTGCCGGGTCAGGCCCATGTACGCGCACCCGGTGACGGCGACGCCGGCCTCCGCCACGTACTCCTCGAGGGCCCGGGTGACGGACACCGTGTAGGGCGTCACCAGCGCCACCCGTCGTACGTCCAGCTCGGCCAGCGCCTCCAGGAGCGCGCCGGACGTGGTCACCGAGGGCAGCGCGCCCGCACGGGTCATCGCGCCGCACATCGCGCGCTCGCCGACGATCCCGCCGACGAAGCTGCCGGAGGTGCAGGCGTAGGCGACGACCTCGGGGGCGATGGCGGTGAGGGTGCGCACCGCGTCGTGCAGGGTCTCGTGCTCGCTGACCAGCCGGGCGAGGTCGAGACTGACCTCGACGGGGACGTACGGCGTCCGGGTCAGATGGAGGGACACCTCGTCGGGCACCCAGCGCCACAGTTCGCGGTCGAGGGCGAAGTCGAAGGGGGCGACGACACCGACGCCGCGCTGGGGGCGAGGGCCACCCAGAAAGGTAACGTCCATGGCCAGCACCGGCCTCACTGTAAGAAGCGGGAGGAGAACGGACCGTACACACGCCCGTGTTGACGAAGGTAGGTTCGGGTGCGAGCGTGGTCAATCCGCCCTCGTGACGCCCAGGTCACGCACCGGTCACCCGTTCATGTCCGCCCATGTCGGACGGCCCTCGCCGTCCAGAAAACGGCTTCGAATGACCGCATCCGTTTCCGGCCACACTCCGACCCTGCTGGTTCTCGACGCCGATCCACCGCCCCGACTCGGCAGGCTGACCGGCCGGGCCCGGATCGAGCACGCGGACGCCTCGACGCTGGCCGAGCGGCTGCCGTCGGCCGACGTGCTGCTGGTCTGGGACTTCGCCTCGCACGCGGTGCGTGCCGCCTGGCCCGGCGCCGGCCCCAGGCCCCGGTGGGTGCACACGGCGAGCGCGGGCGTGGACCATCTGATGTGCCCCGAACTGGCCGCGTCCGACACGGTGGTGACCAACGCGCGGGGCGTCTTCGACCAGCCGATCGCCGAGTACGTCGCCGCGCTGGTGCTGGCAATGGCCAAGGACCTGCCCCGGACCTGGGACCTCCAGCGGGAGCGGACCTGGCGGCACCGCGAGTCGCAGCGGGTGGCCGGCACGCGCGCGTGCGTCGTGGGTTCCGGGCCCATCGGGCGGGCCGTCGTCGCCACCCTCAAGGCGCTCGGCATCACCACGGCCCTGGTCGGACGCACCCCGCGCACCGGCATCCACGGCCCCGAGGACCTCGACCGGCTGTTGGCCCGCGCCGACTGGGTGATCGCGGCGGCGCCGCTGACGGAGCAGACGCAGGGCATGTTCGACGCCCGGCGGTTCGGCGTGATGCAGCCCTCGGCGCGGTTCGTCAACGTCGGCCGGGGACAGCTGGTGGTCGAGGACGCGCTGGCCGAGGCGTTGTCCAAGCGGTGGATCGCGGGCGCGGCCCTGGATGTCTTCGAGCACGAACCGCTCACCCCCGACAGCCCGTTGTGGCAGGTCCCGAACCTGATCGTGTCCCCGCACATGAGCGGCGACACGATCGGCTGGCGGGATGAACTCGGCGCACAGTTCGTGGAGTTGTACGAGCGCTGGGAGGCGGGCAGACCGCTCACGAACGTGGTCGACAAGAAGCGGGGCTACGTCCCCGGACGCTGAACTCCCCACGGCTGGAGGGTGCATGACGGACCTGGACACCGATCTCACCGGACTGAGTGCCGTACGGCTCCTCGACGGTTACCGCAAGGGCGAGTTCAGCCCCGTCGACGCGACCCGGGCGGCCCTGGAACGGGCCGAGCGGATCCAGCCGGAGGTGAACGCGTTCGTCCGGCTCACCGCGGACGAGGCGCTCGCGCAGGCGCGGGCGTCGGCCGAGCGGTGGCGGCGCGGCGAGCCGGCCGGTCTGGTGGACGGCGTGCCGGTCACGGTGAAGGACATCCTGCTGCTGCGCGGGGCGCCGACCCTCAAGGGCTCCAGGACGATCACGGAGCAGGGCCGCTGGGACGAGGACGCCCCTTCGGTCGCCCGCCTCCGCGAGCACGGTGCCGTCTTCCTCGGCAAGACGACGACCCCGGAGTTCGGCTGGAAGGGCGTCACGGACTCCCCGCTGAACGGCGTGACCCGCAACCCGCACGACCCGACCCGCACCGCCGGCGGCTCCAGTGGCGGCGCGGCGGCGGCCGTGGCGCTGGGCGCGGGTCCGCTGGCGCTGGGCACGGACGGTGGCGGCAGCGTCCGGATCCCGGCGGCGTTCTGCGGGATCTTCGCCCTGAAGCCGACCTACGGCCGGGTCCCGCTCTACCCCGCCAGTGCCTTCGGCACCCTCGCCCACGTGGGCCCCATGACCCGGGACGCGGCGGACGCGGCCCTGCTCCTGGACGTCATCGCCACCCCCGACTCCCGCGACTGGTCGGCCCTCTCGCCGCCGCCCGGCTCCTTCACGGCGGGCCTGGCGGGTGGGGTGCGCGGCCTGCGCGTGGCCTACTCCCCCTCCTTCGGCGGCCAGGTCGCCGTCCGGCCCGCGGTCGCGGCGGTGGTCCGGCGGGCGGTGGAGCGTCTCGCCGAACTCGGCGCGTACGTCACGGAGGCGGACCCGGACTTCACCGACCCGGTGGACGCCTTCCACACCCTGTGGTTCAGCGGCGCGGCCCGCGTGACCCAGCATCTGGGCCCCCGGCAGCTGGAGTTGCTCGACCCCGGGCTACGGGAGATCTGCGCCGAGGGCGCCCGTCTCACCGCCCTCGACTATCTGGCCGCGGTCGACGTCCGGATGGAACTGGGCCGCCGCATGGGCCGTTTCCACGACTCCTACGACCTCCTGGTCACCCCGACCCTGCCGCTCACCGCCTTCGAGGCGGGCGCGGAGGTCCCGAAGGGCTCGTCCCACCGCCGCTGGACCGGCTGGACGCCGTTCACCTACCCCTTCAACATGACCCAGCAGCCGGCGGCCTCCGTGCCGGTGGGCGTGGACGCCGACGGGCTGCCGGTGGGCGTGCAGTTGGTGGCGGCCCGGCACCGGGACGATCTGGTGCTGCGGGCCGCGCACACGCTGTACGAGGCCGGGGTCACACCCTCCGGAAGCTGAGCGACTCCCCGAGCGCGCCCGACCGCCACAGGTCGTTGCACCCCTGGGCCAGTTCCTCCAAACCCTCCACGATCTGGCCCCAGACGATGCCCGGCACCCACCCCACATCCCCGTTGAGCAGCAGGTTGTTGCGTTCGTAGAACAGCGCCAGGTCCACGACGGTCGTGCCCGGCCGCACCTCACGGTCGTAGCCGTAGGACTGCGTGCCCAGTTCCGACCCGGCGAAGGAGAAATAGCAGAGATCTCCCGGAATGGGGGTGACTGTCGTGTTTTCCAGGGGTGGTTCCGATGTCGCGAAGGGCGGGAAGAGGGCATAGATCTCGTTGCGTGCGTATTTGGCGTGGTAGACGTCACCGGCCAGGGGCAGGGCGTCCCAGACGGCCGCGCAGGTGATCGGCGCACGGTCGTCGAGGAGTTTGGCCGTGCCGGTGATTCCGCGCTTGACCAGCGAGACTTCGATGTAGCGATCAGCCATGCGTTCCATGGTCCCCCGCCGGTCAAGAGGGCGTCGTCGCGGATCGGGGCCGAAACCGGTCTGCATAACCTGCTTGGTCTCGGGTAGCCGCGCCGCCATGGCTCCACCACTGGAACATGGTTCACACACGTCCGGGACCACACGCCGGTCGCTGCTCGCGGGGGTAGCGGCGCTCGGCGCGCTGGGCGCCGCCGGGTGCTCGCGCGTGGCCACCGCGTCCACCACCAAGGGCGGTGATCTCCTCGACCGGCTGAAGGCGCAGGGCGTCGTACGGCTGGGAATAGCCGGCGAGATCCCCTTCGGGTACATCGACAAGAACGGCGACATGACCGGCGAGGCGCCGGAACTCGCCAAGGTGATCTTCAAGCGGCTCGGGGTCGACCGGGTCCAGCCCGTGCCGACCGAGTTCGGGTCGCTCATCCCGGGGCTGAACTCGCAGCAGTTCGACGTCGTCGCCGCCGGGATGTACGTCAATCCCGAGCGCTGCGAACAGGTCATCTTCTCCGACCCCGACTACCAGATGCTCGATTCCTTCATCGTGCGCAAGGGCAACCCGAAGGGGCTGCACGACTACAAGGACGTCGTCGAGAAGAAGGCCAGGTTCGCCACCGGGACCGGGTACGCGGAGATCCAGTACGCCGTGGACGCGGGGTACGACGAGGGCGACATCCTCATCGTGCCGGACCAGGTCGCCGGGCTGAACGCCGTGGAGGCGGGCCGTGTCGACGTCTTCGCCGGCACGGCGCTCACCACCCGGGAGGTGGTGAAGAAGTCCGCCAAGGCCGAGGCCACCAAGGCCTTCGCGCCGCTCGTGGACGGCAAGCCGCACGTGGACGGGGGCGCCTTCGCCTTCCGGCTCACCGAGACCAACCTGCGCGACGCGTTCAACGTCGAGCTGCGGAAGCTGAAGAAGAGCGGGGAGTTGTTCCGCATCCTCAAGCCCTTCGGGTTCACCGAGGCCGAGATGACCGACCTCACGGCGAAGGAGTTGTGCGGCGGATGACCTCGGGACTCTGGGAACTCGTACTCAAGGGGATATGGACCACCGTCCAGCTCCTCGTGTTCAGCTCGCTGCTCGCCGCGGCCGTGGCCTTCGTCGCCGGCGTCGCCCGCACCCACCGGCTGTGGATCGTCCGCTTCCTTGCGGGCCTCTACACCGAGGTGTTCCGCGGCACCTCCGCGCTGGTCATGATCTTCTGGGTGTTCTTCGTGCTGCCGATCGCCTTCGGCTGGCAGCTGGTCCCGATGTGGGCCGGCACCCTCGCGCTGGGGCTGACCTACGGGGCGTACGGCTCCGAGATCGTGCGCGGCGCCCTCAAGGCCGTCGACCCGGCCCAGCAGGAGGGCGGGATCGCGCTGAGCTTCACGCCGTGGCAGCGGATGCGGCTGATCCTGCTGCCGCAGGCGGTGCCGGAGATGATCCCGCCGTTCTCCAACCTGCTGATCGAGCTGCTCAAGGGCACCGCGCTGGTGTCGGTGATGGGCATGGGCGACCTGGCGTTCAGCGGCAACCTGGTGCGCCTGGCGTTGCAGGAGAGCACGGAGATCTACACGTATCTGCTGCTGATCTACTTCGCGATCGCCTTCCTGCTCACCCGTGTGATGCGGGGGCTGGAGAAGAAGCTGAAGGCGGGCGTCGGCAAGGCGCCCGCGCGCGGGGTGTCCGTCAAGGACGAGCTCACGCGACCCCAACGGACCGGTGTCGGCGGCGGCGGAGGTGCCTCGTGAAGTGGGACTGGAATGCCGTGGACGGCTTCATGCCGTACTTCTGGGACGGCCTGCTCGTCACCCTGCAGGCCCTGGTCCTCGGCTCGTTGATCTCGTTCGCGCTCGGACTGGTATGGGCGCTGCTGATGCGCACGCCGTCGCGCTGGGTGCGCTGGCCGGTCGGCGTGGTCACGGAGTTCGTGCGCAACACCCCGCTGCTGGTGCAGCTGTTCTTCCTCTTCTACGTGCTGCCGGAGTGGGGCCTGACCCTGTCGGCGCTGACCACCGGCGTGATCGGCATCGGGCTGCACTACTCGACGTACACGATGCAGGTCTACCGGGCCGGCATCGAGGCCGTGCCGGCCGGTCAGTGGGAGGCGGCCACCGCGCTCAACCTGCCGGTGGCCCGGACCTGGCGGGTGGTGATCCTGCCGCAGGCGATCCGCCGGGTCGTGCCGGCGCTCGGCAACTACGTCATCGCGATGCTCAAGGACACGCCGATGCTGATGGTGATCACCGTGCTGGAGATGCTCGGCCAGGCGCGGCTCTTCTCCCAGCAGCACTTCCAGTTCACCGAGCCGCTGACCGTGATCGGCGTGGCCTTCATCCTCATTTCCTACCTGGCCTCACTGCTGCTGCGAGCCCTGGAGCGACGTCTTGTCCACTGACACCGTCAAGAACCCCGAGACCAACCCCGAGAAGCACCCCGGCGAGCTGATCCGTCTGGAGCAGGTCACCAAGCGGTTCGGGGACAACACCGTCCTCGACCACCTCGACTTCTCCGTCCAGGCGGGCAAGCACGTCACCCTCATCGGGCCGTCCGGATCGGGCAAGACCACGATCCTGCGGCTGCTGATGACGCTGACCAAGCCCGACGAGGGCACGATCACCGTCGACGGACAGCAGCTGTTCCCGGCGCCGGAGAAGCAGGTCCGCGAGATCCGCAAGAAGATCGGGATGGTGTTCCAGCAGTTCAACCTGTTCCCGAACATGACGGTCCTCAAGAACATCACCGAGGCTCCCGTCACCGTGCTCGGGATGTCCAAGGACGAGGCCGAGGAGCGGGCCCGCGACCTGCTGGACCTGGTGGGGCTCGCCGACAAGTGCGACGCCCGGCCGACCCAGCTGTCCGGCGGCCAGCAGCAGCGGGTGGCGATCGCCCGGGCGCTGGCGATGCGGCCGCAGGTGCTGCTGCTGGACGAGGTGACGTCCGCGCTCGACCCGGAGCTGGTGGCCGGCGTCCTGGACGTGCTGCGGGACATCGCCCGCAGCACCGACATCACGATGCTCTGTGTGACCCACGAGATGAACTTCGCCCGCGACATCTCCGACCAGGTCCTGATGTTCGACTCCGGCCGGGTCATCGAGTCGGGGCCGCCGGAGCAGATGTTCAGCGAGCCGGAGCAGGACCGGACGCGAGAATTTCTCAGCGCGGTTCTGTGACAGCGGGAAGTGACCGAAGTTCAATGTCCGAGGTCCGGGCGGCGGGTCATGACGCTGGCATATGCCAGCGTGCCGGAGTCCCTGCTGAGAGGGGTGCCGGACCGACGTAATCTCGTCAACAGCCGCTCATTACAGGCCTCTTGCCCGCTATCGTGGAGGGGATTCGCTGTCCGGATTACGGCCCAGTAGAGCTTCCGAGCGAGCGCAGGGGGAACACCGTGGCGCTGATGCACGAGCCGGCCGCGCCGTACCACTCGGCCCAGGACGCCCTGCGCGTCCTGGAGACCGTGTCGCGGCACACCACCGGAGTCACCGACACCCGTCTCGCCCGCCTGACCGGCCTCAGCCCGGAGCGACTGACCACGCTCCTGCTGATGCTGCGTCGGGAGGGCTATGTCGAGCAGGTCGCCGACGGTGCCTATGTCACCGGCGCCGCCCTCACCCGCCTGGGCTCCTCACAGGAGCGCGACCAGGCCCTGCGCGAGAGGCTCCAGCACACGCTGGACCGGCTGCGCGACTCGATCGGCGCCGCCGTCTACATCAGCCGGTACGTGGACGGCGAGGTCACCATCGCCCAGTACGCCGACGGCCCCGGGACCCCCTCGGTCAACGAGTGGGTCGACTTCCGCTACTCGGCCCACGCGACCGCGCTCGGCAAGAGCCTGCTCGGTCAGCTCGACCACAACGGCCGGCGCGACCACCTCTCCCGCCACAAGATGGCACGCCTCACCTCGCGCACCATCACCAGCGACAAGCTGCTGCTCTCCCGTCTGGAGACCCAGCCGCCCACGGTCCCCCACCTCGACCTCCAGGAGTACGCCGTCGGCACGGTCTGCGCGGCCGTACCGATCACCGCCGGATCCTCGGTGGGCTGCCTGGCCCTGTCGCTCCCGGTCGAGCACGCCCACCGGCTGCGCCAGGCGGCCGACCGGCTGAACCGGGGAGCGGCGCCCCTCCTGCTGTCCCTGGCGATCTGAGGGTGGTCGGAGGCACCCCCGGAGACCGGGTACTATTTTCTCTGTCGTCGGCCGCCGAGAGGTGGACGGCGAGAGTCATGCGCCGCTAGCTCAGTTGGTTAGAGCAGCTGACTCTTAATCAGCGGGTCCGGGGTTCGAGTCCCTGGCGGCGCACAGATGAAGGGCTCCTCGTGGACACGAGGGGCCCTTCGGCGTCCGCCGTGGTCAGCCTCCGGTACGCCTGCTCCCCGGGCGGCCGCCACCACACCGGGTCGGCGCACCGGACCCCCTCCCTCCTGAGCAGCGCCCGGTGGATCTTGTTCGTGGCCGTGACCGGCATCCGCTCCACCACCCGCACGAACCGGGGCGCCATCTTCGTCCCCAGGTCCGGCTGGGCGAGCAGGAACGCGGCGAAGGCCCGCGGCTGGAAGTCACCGGCGATCGCCGCCATCACCTGGTCGCCGGTCACCGGGTCGGGCACCGCGTACACGGCGACGGCGTCCGCGCCCTCGTACCGGGCGAGGATGTTCTCGATCATCGCGGCGGCCAGGTTCTCGCTGTCGACGCGCAGCCGGTCGTCGGTGCGGCCGGCGAAGTAGAGGTAGCCGTCGGCGTCACGGTAGAAGAGGTCACCGGTCCAGTACCCGTCGTCGCGCCGCCGCTCCGCCTCGGCCGCCGGGTTGCGCCAGTACCCCTCGAAGGGGCTGGCGCCGCGGTTCACCAGCTCGCCGATGGCCTCGTCGCCGTTCAGCAGCCGCCCGGCCGCGTCGAAGAGAGCGGGCGGGCACTCCTCGCGGGTGGCCGGATCCAGCACCACGAGTCCGTCGGCCGCCGGGCCGACCGCGCCGGGCGGGGTTCCCGGCCGCCACTGGATCGCCGCGCCGCCCTCCGACGAGCCGTACCCCTCCACCAGCCGCACCCCGAACCGCCGCTCGAAGGCCGCCGCGTCCACCGCCCCCGCCTCCGTGCCGAAGCCGAGCCGCAGCGGATGGTCCTGGTCGTCGGCGCGCGGCTCGGTGGCGAGGAGGTACTGGATCGCCCGCCCCACGTACGTGAAGTACGTCGCCCGGTAGGCCCGTACGTCCGACAGGAACCGGGACGCGGAGAACCGCCGGCGCAGCGCCACGCCCGCTCCGGCCGCGAGGGCGGGCGCCCAGTCGGCGATGACCGCGTTGCCGTGGAACATCGGCATGCAGACGTAGTGCACGTCGTCGGGGCGTACGGCGAACTGGCCGGCCAGCGAACGTCCTGCCGCGGCCAGCCTGCCCTGGGAGCAGAGCGCGGCCTTCGGGGCGCCGGTCGAGCCGGAGGTGAAGTAGAGCAGCAGCCGGTCCCCCGGGCGGGCCGGGGAGGCGTCCGGCCGCGCGTCGGCGTAGGGGGCGAGCAGGTCGTCGTACTCCGGTGAACCGGTCACCACAACGCGTACGCCGGGAAGTCGCAGGCCGGTGAGCAGCGGCAGGTGGGCGCGCTCGGTGACCAGGATCCGGCACTCGGTGTGCAGGATGTCGCGGGCGAGTTCGGCCCCCCGGCGGGTGGGGTTGATTCCGGCCACGGCGGCTCGCGCGAGGGCGGCGGCACTCAGCCACAGCGGGTATTCGGGGGTGTTGTCGAGCAGGACCCCGACATGCGGCTCGGCGTCCGGCGGCAGCAGGTCGGCGAGCAGCGCCGCCCGGGCCGCGGCGCCGGCCGCCACCTCGTGGTGCGTGAGCACCCGGTCCTCGCACCACAGCCCCGGACGGTGGTCGCCCCACCGGCCGGCGACGAGTTCGGCCACCGTGCGCGCCTTGGACTCCATGACCGGGCACGTTAGCTGACGTACCGTCAGATGTGGAGCCCCGGGCGCGAGGCCGTCCGTCAGGCGAACGCCAGCAGCGCCAGGGCCATGAAGCCGAGGCAGAACACGGCGATGGTGCCGAGGAGCGCCAGCAGGCAGCCGGTGCTCGCCGCCAGTTGCCCGCGGGCCGGCGCCTTGGCCGTGGCCCGCTCCGGGTGGTGTGCCGCGTAGTGCACGATGACGATGTCGCCCTCGACGGTCGTTCTCGGGCCGCCGCCCTCGTCGAACCGGACGACGCGGCCCTCGCGCGTGACGAACTCGTAGACGTGGTGCAGCGTCGTGTGCACGGACGTGTTGCCGCCGCCGCTGGTCGTCGTGTACGCCCGCAGACAACGCGCCTGGGCCGTCAGTCCGCTGTTCCAGGCGCTGCTGACGACCTGGGCACGACGGATCACCGCGTACGCGGCGACACCCACGATCCCGATGATGAGCAACGGCGGCATGACGAAGAAGAACGCTTGCACGGTGTCCCCCGATGTTCCTGCACCAGCCCTGTTCGGCGGCGTGTGGGGAACCTACCCGTGGGGAGTGCCGGGCTTTCTCAAGTAAGGCTCAGAGTTCCGGCGCCCCCCACGGGCGGCGATCAGAACGTGACGTCGGAGCAGGCGTAGAACGCGTTGGTCGTGTCCGCGACCGTCCACACCGCGACGATGACGTGCCGGCCGCTCAGGCCGGACGGCAGGGTGCCGCTGTGCGAGAGCGTGGACGGGGGCCGCTGGCCGCCGTAGGGGACGGTCAGGAACGGGGTGAGGTTGAGGTCGGAGCGGGCCAGGTCGTGGTTCTGGTTCCAGCCCGCCCTGGTGACGTAGTACTTGAAGTCGCTGGTGGCGTGCATGGCCGTGAACTGCCAGCGGAACGTGTGACTCTGACCGCCGCTCACCCGGGTCGCGGGCCAGGCCGTGCCCGCCGGTGTCCGCGGGCGGTCGAGCTGCGCGAAGCGCGTGTTGTTCCCGGAACATATCCGCCCGTCGGCCGGGCCGGAGGCGGGGAAGCCCTTGGGGCCCTCGACGCTCTGCGGCTCCCACTGGATGTCGCCGCAGTTGGTCACGGAGCCGTTCTGGCAGAGCTTCTGACGGCTGACGGGGAGGTCGGTGTAGCCGTGGCCGCTCGCGCCGCCCGACGAGAGCACGAGGGCTCCGGTCGTCGTGAGGCCGAGCGCGGCGGCGTACCACTTGGTCTTTTTGCGCATGCTGCCGCTCCTGGAGAACGTGGGGGAGGTTCAGTGAGCCGTGCAGGTAGGTCTAGACCAAGTCCCAGATTATGGGCACCTCTTGAACATGTCCATACCAATCAGGAGGTCGCTTCGCCCCGCCCCGCGCAGAACGCCACCGTCAGGTCCTTCACCAGCGCCTTGCGTTCGTAGTCGTCCAGTTCCACCAGGCCCCGCATGGTCAGCCGCGTCACCGTGTCCTCCACCGAGTCCACCACCGAGGTGAGCACGCTCGCCCGCTGCTCCGCGTCCAGCGCGGCGATCCGGCGCCGGTGCATCGCGGAGGCCACCTCGGGCGCGTACTCCACCCGCACCGGCCGCACCGAGAACACCTCGATCCCGACCGGCGCCGCGTCCGCCGCGACCAGCCGGGTCAGCGCGTCCCCCGCCGCGTCGGCGCAACCCCGCCCCGACCCGGGCATCTCCACCGGCAGCCGGGCCAGCCCCGCCTCCACGCACTCCCGCAGATACGTCTCGTGGTCCTCGACACCCAGCGTGGCCCGCGCGGTGTCCCGCACCCGCCACACCACCAGGGCCACGGCCCTGAGCGCGACCCCGTTGGCGTCGGCCGCGGGCATCGGCTCGCTGCGCCAGTGCCGCAGCCGCACGTCCACCCGGCGACGCAGCAGCAGCGGGTTGACCCACAGCAGGCCGGTGCGCCGGACCGTGCCCCGGTAGCGGCCGAACAGCCCGAGCACCCAGGCCCGCCCGGCCCGCCCCCGGGCCAGCCCGCCGAACCCGAACAGCCCGAGGGCGCCCGCACCCGCGTACGCCGCCCACTGCGCGGGCCCCAGACCCGCCCCGGCGTACGAGGGCAGCGCGAGGGCCTGCGCCGCGAGCGGCGGCAGCGCGCCCGCCCACCACGAGGTGAGCAGACAGCCCGCCGTGCCGCAGGTGCCGGCGAACACGCCCACCGCTCCGGGCAGCACCCGCGCGGGCCGTTCGGTCAGCGCGGGATCCACCTCCGGCACGGTCCGGGGCTTCGAGGCCACCGGGCGCCGGAAGCGGGGCTGTTCACCGGTCCCCTGCCGGCGCCCCACGACCGCGGGCCGCAGCGGCACCGCCACCGGCTCGGGTTCGTCGCGGAACAGCAGGTGGACGGGGATCTCGGTGGTCGACTCGTTCTGGATGAGCCGGGCGGGACGGGCGGGTCCCTCGGACTCGGGGGTGTGTGAAGTGGTCGTGCTCATGCGTGCCTCCAGCCTCCGCGCCAGATGCGTCACAACAGGGGGTACTTCGGGGGTCCGTCAGGCGGTGATGCAGGGGGTGATGCCGGGGGCTGCCGGGGTGGTGCCGGTCGCGCCTTCGGTCGCGCTCGCGGCCGTCCTTGCGGCGGGGCCCGGGTTACGAGAAGAGCCGCCGCCAGGTCTCCGGCCCCGGGTAGCCGTCCGCCGCGCCGCCCCGCCAGCCCTGGGCGCGCTGGAAGGCCTCGACGCCTCGCCGGTCCGCCTCGCCCCAGCGCGGTCCCGGGCCGGCCGTGTAGTACCTGCCGAACCCCTTCTTCACCAGCTGCTTCCCGAGCCGGGTCACGTACGCGTTGTCCGCCCCGGGCCGGAACGCCGCCCGCCCCGGATAGCCGGGCACCCCGTGGGAGGAGGGTGCCGCCGGAGCGGCCGCCTGGGCCGTGACGTCCTTGCCCTGCCCGGTCACCAGCAGCGCCCAGGTCCGGGGTCCCGGCAGCCCGTCGGCGTCCCGGCCCCACCAGCCCTGGGCCAGCTGGAAGGCCTGGGTCGCCCTGCGGTCCGCGTCCGACCAGCGCGGGCCGGGCCCGGAGGTGTAGTGGCCCCCGGCCCCGCGCTCGACGAGCATCCGGCCGAGCCGGGTGACGTGCTTGTTGTGGGCGCCCGGGCCGAAGTACGCCGTGCCCGGGAACGCCGTCGGGACGGGAGCGGCCGGCTTCGCGCTGTCCGGCTCCGGCCCCGCCGTGCCACCGGCGAGTCCCTTGTACCGGTAGGCGAGGTACCGGTCGGAGTGGCTCCAGTAGGCGTACGGGGTGGACTGCCGGCGGGCGTGCGGGCGGGTCGCCTCGTAGGCGACGTAGGAGGTGTGCGTGTAGTCCGTCCAGCCGCCGAAGATGACCACGTGGGATCCCTTCTCGGGATCCGCCGGGTTGTGGAAGAGCAGGATGTCCCCGGGCTGCAGATCGTCCTTGGCGATCCGCACCCCATACCGCTCGAGGCTGCCCGTCCACTCGTTTCCGGGCAGATTCCAGGCCATCGACACGAACCCCGAGCAGTCCTGCCGGTACCCGTCGGACCAGTACCCGTTCATGTTGTACGGCACCTTCGCGGCGACCCACAGCTTGGCCCGTCTGATGATGTCCGCGCGGGTGGTCTCGGGGGTCTTCACCGGGGCCGCCTGCCCCGTGGGCCGGCCTCCCGGCCCGTGCAGCGGAGCCTTGTCCCCCTGCGGGGTGTCGGGCTCGTCACCTGTGGGAACGCCCGGCCGGGCGGGCGCGTGGGGGGCCGCGACGGCCGGTGCCGCCTGGCCGGCGACGAACGCCGTGGAGGCCGCCGCGGCGAGGATCACCGCCCGGTGGGCGGCGGGATGACGGCCGGCCGGGGACGACGGGGAACGCGGCAGGACGCGCCGCCAGTGAACGCATCCGGGGCAGTCGCAGTCGCTCGCGGGATCGATTTCCTCGAAGACCGGAGTCGTCATGCGATTCCTCTCACACTCCAGATGGAAATGTTCGCATCTGTGCACATTCGCCAGTTTCTCAACTGTCGTCCCGACGCGCATGCTGACGGTCCGAATGATGTACGCGCGCCCCCTCCCGGGCCCGGCCGGTGGTCCGGAGCACCCCCGGGGGTCCGGTAGAGTTGTGCAGGTCAGCAGGCGCCGCTAGCTCAGTTGGTTAGAGCAGCTGACTCTTAATCAGCGGGTCCGGGGTTCGAGTCCCTGGCGGCGCACAGACACGACAGGCCCCTCGCCTCGGCGGGGGGCCTGTCGGCTGTCCGGCCGGGGTCTCCGGCACCTCGCTGTACACAATGGCTCCACAAGCTCCCCACAGGCGCCACAATGAACGCGTATGACCGGTAAACACCGCGTTTCGCATCTTGCGATCATGATGAACGCCGTAGAACCCTGGTTCTTCAAGATGCTGCGGATACGCGGCAGTTGGGGGGCAAGGAGCCGGTTGCCCGGTTGGTACGGGGAAAGGGGCCCCGTTCATGACCGGATGCCGAGGGGGGCATCATGCAACCGGAAGGTCGTGGTTCCGTGTCTTGAAAGTGTGGAGCATGTGGTGACTGCGACCCACCGCTGATACGACTGTGACGGTCGAGGGGGACTGGAACAGACGTAAGGAAACGACGAAACACGCGGTGTTCCCGCGTGTGGGGGGATGACTCATGACGTCGACGCCGACGGGCGCCCGGCAGGAATTCGACCCGTCCTCGACCACCCAGCTCAGGGTGCCGTCGCACAGGACCGGTGCGTTCCGTCGGATCAAGAAGACGCTGCCGAAATACGACTACGAGCACTACAGCAGACTGGCCGGTCCCCTCACCCAACCTGATCCGGCCAAGCCGTACCGGGTGGAGTACCGGTCGCTGATCTCGCAGGAACCGCACCGCATCAGGGTCGCGCTGATGCTGGCTGCCGCACCGCTGCTCTCGCTGGTCCTGCTGGCGTGGCTGCTCCAGCCCGAGCACTGGACCGAGCGCGACTACGTGGAGTTCGCCTGGCTGCCGGCGCTCGACATCGTGATGCTCGTCTCGATCGGCCTGATCGAGTTCTTCCGCTGCATGAACGTGCTGTCGAACGCACATGCCACCCTGGTCGCCCGCGACCCGATCCCGGTGGTGCCCGAGCCCGGCACCAGAGTCGCCTTCCTCACCTCCTTCGTGCCCGGCAAGGAGCCGCTGGAGATGGTGACGAAGACCCTGGAAGCCGCGGTGCGGATCCGGCACCGCGGCCTCATGCATGTCTGGCTCCTCGACGAGGGCGACGACCCGGACGTGAAGGCGGTCTGCGAGCGCCTCGGCGTGCACCACTTCTCCCGCAAGGGCGTCGCGAAGTGGAACCAGGCCAAGGGCCCGCACCGCGCCAAGACCAAGCACGGCAACTACAACGCCTGGCTGGACGCGCACGGCGACAACTACGACTTCTTCGCCTCCGTCGACACCGACCACGTGCCGCTGCCCAACTACCTGGAGCGGATGCTCGGCTTCTTCCGCGACCCGAACATCGGCTTCGTCATCGGCCCGCAGGTCTACGGCAACTACGACAACTTCGTCACCAAGGCCGCCGAGTCGCAGCAGTTCCTCTTCCACGCCCTGATCCAGCGCGCCGGCAACAGGTACGGCTCCCCGATGTTCGTCGGCACCTCGAACGCCGTGCGCATCAAGGCGCTCAAGCAGATCGGCGGCCTGTACGACTCGATCACCGAGGACATGGCCACCGGCTTCGAGATCCACCGCCACAAGAACCCGGCGACGGGCAAGAAGTGGCGCTCGGTGTACACCCCGGACGTCCTCGCGGTCGGCGAGGGCCCGAGCGCCTGGACGGACTTCTTCACCCAGCAGATGCGCTGGTCGCGAGGGACGTACGAGACGATCCTCAAGCAGTACTGGAAGGGCTGGTACTCGCTGCCGCCGAGCAAGCTCTTCAACTACACGATGATGATCATCTTCTACCCGATGTCCGCCCTGAACTGGATCCTCGCGGCACTGAGCTGCGCCCTGTTCCTGGGCCTGGGCGCCTCGGGTGTGAACATCGACCCGACCGTGTGGCTGATGCTCTACGGCAACGCCTCCGCGCTGCAGATCGGCCTGTACATCTGGAACCGCCGGCACAACGTCTCCCCGCACGAGCCCGAGGGGTCCGGCGGTGTGGCCGGCATGGTCATGTCCGCGCTGTCCGCGCCGCTCTACGCCAAGGCGCTGATCGACTCCGCCCTGCGCCGCAAGAGCAAGTTCGTGGTCACCCCCAAGGGCGATTCGGCCAGCCCGGACAGGTGGTTCGGGACCTTCCGGTACCACTGGTACTTCATCGGGATCTTCGGTGCGTCGATCGCGGCCGGTTTCGTCTACGGGCACGCGCACCCGGCGATGATCATCTGGGCGACGTTCGCCACGCTGATCACCGCGACTCCGATCTTCGCCTGGCGTCACATGCTGCGTCAGGAGCGGAAGAAGCCCGCCGCGCCCGCGCAGGAGCCGCACACCGCGGTCCCCGCCGACCGGCCCGCGGCTCCCGTGGGGGCCTACGAGCCGCAGCCGCTGCCCGTGCAGCGCACCGCGGCCCAGCACGGCCCGGCCCAGCACGCTCCGCAGCACAAGCCGAGCTGGGCCGACAGCGGGACGGGCGACCAGACCATGCAGATCGCCCTTGGTGGACTTGGGGGACGTAAGGAATGAACGACCGTGCAGGCCGCCGCCGCGCCCGTCGACTGGCGATTGGTACGGCGGTGGTACTCGCGCTGGCCGGGATGAACGGCCCGTGGCTGTACCGCTTCGGGTCCGAGAAATACCACCAGTACCAAATCAACAAACCGGAGTACAAGGCCGACAACGGCCACTGGGAGGTCATCGACTTCCCGGAGAAGTACCGGCTGAACACGATCCACGCGGCGCTGCTGCGCACCGGCAAGGTGCTGCTCGTCGCGGGGTCGGGCAACAACCAGGACAACTTCGACGCCAAGAAGTTCGACACCCGGATCTGGGACCCGGTCAAGGGAACCATCAAGAACGTGCCCACGCCCAGTGACCTGTTCTGCACCGGCCACACCCAGCTCGCCAACGGCAACCTGCTGATCGCCGGCGGCACCAAGCGGTACGAGAAGCTCGAGGGGGACGTCACCAAGGCCGGCGGCCTGATGATCGTCCACAACGAGAACCCGGACAAGCCGATCACCGTCCCCGCGGGCACCAAGTTCGTGGGCAAGGAGAACGGCAAGACCTTCGTGTCGAAGGACCCGGTCGTCGTCGAGCGGGCCACGAAGAACTTCGACAAGCAGACCGGCGAGTTCCTCGGCAACACCCCGGGGCTGGGCCGCATCTACGTCGAGGCGCAGAAGAGCGGTGAGAAGTACGAGACGGGCACCCAGGACAACTACACCGTCCAGGGCCTGTCCGGCGCCGACGCCAAGAACACGTACGGCATCGCGCAGAAGCTCGCCCTGGACAAGAAGGACTTCCAGGGCATCCGGGACGCCTTCGAGTTCGACCCGATCGCCGAGAAGTACATCAAGGTCGACCCGATGAAGGAGGCCCGCTGGTACCCGACGCTCACCACCCTGAGCGACGGGAAGATCCTCAGCGTCTCCGGTCTCGACGACATCGGGCAGCTGGTCCCGGGCAAGAACGAGGTCTTCGACCCGAAGACCAGGAAGTGGACCTACACGGAGAAGATCCGTCAGTTCCCGACCTACCCGGCGCTGTTCCTCATGCAGAACGGCAAGATCTTCTACTCGGGTTCCAACGCGGGCTACGGACCGGACGACGTGGGCCGCGACCCGGGTGTCTGGGACGTGGACACCAACAAGTTCACCAAGCTGCCCGGGCTGAGCGACCCGAACATGCTGGAAACGTCCGGGACCGTGCTGCTGCCGCCGGCGCAGGACGAGAAGTACATGGTGATCGGCGGGGGCGGGGTCGGCGAGTCCAAGCTCTCCTCCAACAAGACGCGGATCATCGACCTGAAGGCGGACAGCCCGGCGTTCGTGGACGGACCGACGCTGGAGAAGGGCACCCGGTACGCGCAGGCCTCGGTGCTGCCCGACGACTCCGTGCTGGTGTCGGGAGGGTCGGAGGACTACCGCGGGCGCGGTGACTCCAACATCCTTCAGGCGCGGCTGTACCACCCGGACACCAACACCTTCGACGAGGTCGCCGATCCGCTGGTGGGCCGGAACTACCACTCCGGGTCGCTGCTGCTGCCGGACGGGCGGGTGATGTTCTTCGGTTCGGACTCGCTGTACGGGGACAAGGCGAACACCAAGCCGGGCACCTTCGAGCAGCGGATCGAGATCTACACGCCGCCGTACCTGTACCGGGGAGCCCAGCCGTCGCTCTCGGGCGGTCCGGAGCGGATCGAGCGCGGAAAGTCGGGGACGTACACCTCGCAGCACGCGTCGACGATCAAGTCGGTGCGGTTGATCCGGCCCAGCGCCGCCACGCACGTGACCGACGTGGACCAGCGGTCGATCGAGCTCGACTACAAGGTGTCCGGGGACAAGATCACGGTCACCGTGCCGAAGAACAGGAACCTCGTGCAGTCGGGGTGGTACATGCTGTTCGTGAACGACGACCAGGGGACGCCGAGCAAGGCCCGGTGGGTCCGGGTGCCGTAGCTCACGCCGAAGCCGCACACGCCACAGCCCCGCGCCCCTGGAGACAGGGACGCGGGGCTGTGTCAGTGCCGGATGTCGGTGTCCGGTGTCAGCCGGAGGACTTCGCCAGTTTCAGCGCGTAGTCCGCCCACCACTCGCCCGCCTTCGGGCCGCCCTTGCACTCGCCGTCCGACTCTCCCGGGCGCTTGACCCACAGATAGGCGTCCACCAGGGGATCCGCCGTCTTGGTCGTCGGCGCCTCGCCCAGGGCACGGCCGGGCGGGTTGCACCAGCGCTCGTCCGGGTTGCCGCCGTCGTAGGGCCCGTTGCCGTTGCGGCTGGTGTCGATGACGAAGTGCTTGCCGCCGACCTTCGAGGAGAGGTTCTTGCCGTAGGCGATGGAGTCCTCGGTGGAGTAGAAGTTGGACACGTTGACCGAGAACCCGTCGGCCTGGGCGATGCCCGCGCGCTGCAGAGGCTCGAAGATCTGGTCCGGCTTGCCCCAGCCGGCGTTGCCCGCGTCGAGGTAGACCTTGGTGTTCTTCAGCGACTTGAGCTGGGCGACGGCCTTGTTGAGAAGGTCGTAGCGCTCCTCGTGGAACTCCTCGGGCGTGCAGTTGTCCACCATGTGCAGCACCGCGTCCGGCTCCAGGATCACCGTGGCCGGGCGGTCGCCGATGCCCTTGGCGACGCTGTCCACGAAGGCCCGGTAGGCGTTGCCGTCGGCGGCGCCGCCCTGCGAGAACTGGCCGCAGTCCCGGTGCGGGATGTTGTAGAGGACGAGCAGCGCGTCACGGTCCGCCTTCTCGGCGGCCTCGGTGTAGCCCCGGGCCTGCTCCTCCGGGTTCTCCGGGGAGATCCACTCGCCCATCGGCTGCTGCGCTATCTTCCGGATCTGTTCGGCGTTCTCCTTCTTGCCGGACTTCTCGTAGTCCTGCACCTGCTGCGCCGCGCTGCCGTCCGGGTTGACCCAGTACGGGTCGGTCCCCTTGGGCTGCTGGGTGATTCCGGCACCGGCGTCGGACGGGTCCTTGCCCTCTCCGTCCCCCGACGAGGAACAACCCGCGATCAACAGCGCCGCCCCCAGCGCCGCCGCGGAAGCCCTCGTCCCGGCCCCCCTGCTGACGTACATCCAACTCCCCCTTGGGTGCACCGTTCCAAGTCTCAATCCTGACACACCCGTCGCGCCGCCCACGAGGTCGCCCAGGCCTTGTCCGAGAGCTGTTACAGCCCCGAGGGTCGGGGTAGCGCGCCGCGGCGGGGCGCTCGTCGGGCGAAGGGGAGTGCCGGGGATGGTGTACATCACCAGGGAGATCCGACTGGCGGCGGCGGTGGTGGAGTCGGCGGACACGCTCACCGACGGCTTCGAGTCCACGCGCCACTTACAACGGGTGTCCGACCACTGCGTGGAGCTGCTGGCCGCGCGGACGGCCGGGGTGATGCTGATCGACGGCTCCCGGGCGGTGTCGCTGGCCGGCAGCAGCCGGCACCGAGAGATGGCGCTCGACCTGCTGGCGGCGCAGTACGGCGGCGGTCCCTGTCTGGACAGCTACGGCTCCGGACAGCCGGTGACGCCGGTGTCCATCCGGGCGGCGCACGCGGACGCCCGCTGGCCGGTGTTCACCGAGCGGGCCCTCGGGCACGACATCGCGGCGACCTACGCGGTCCCGCTGCGCCGGGACGAGACACTCCTCGGCGCGCTCAACGTGTTCATGCCGACGCTGCCCTCCTCACCCGAGGACAGCGGAAGAGAGGTGCTGGTGGCGCAGGCCCTGGCAGACGCGGCCGCGGTGGGTCTGGAGAACCACCGCGTCTACCGCCGGTACCGCGACCTGTCCGGGCAGCTGCAGCAGGCCCTGTCCAGCAGGGTGCGTATCGAGCAGGCGAAGGGCATGCTCGCCGAGCGCTGGCAGGTCGGAGCCGACCGGGCGTTCGTCGCGCTCCGCCAGTACGCCCGGCGGCGCCGGCTGCCGCTGGACCAGGTGGCGAGCGCGGTCATCGACAGGCGCGTGGACGAGGCCGAGCTGCGCCGGGAGGTGGAGGGTCCGATCGACGGGGCATCGTAGAAACCGCGTACCCTCCGCGCCGGACCCCATGTCACCAGCGCGGATGACACAGAGCCACCAAACCGGCACGTGACGTCGATCCGCCACTAGGCCCGGGCGCTCATCCGCTCTAGAGTCTTCTCATACGGCCCCAGCCCCCGGCCACACCTACACCCACCGTGGCTTTCCACGCCTCCCGCGCCGGTCGCCGGGTCACTCCCGCAACCCGTGCGCCCGCGGTCGAGGACCAGCCCGGTCGACGACTTCGGGGAGCGGGTCGTCGACCGGGCCAGGTGCCACAGAACCGTTCAGAGTCCCGTGCCGGTGAGGTACGCCGAGACGATCACGTTGGCCGTGTAGCTGCGGCTCGCCCGGTCGAAGGTTCCGCCGCAGGTGATCAGCCGCAGCTCGGCCCGGCCGGTCTGGCGGGGGCCGTACGCCTGCCGGGCGTCGAAGTGTTCGCGGCTGACGACCTGGACGTCGTCGACGGTGAACTCGGCGACCTTGCCGTCGGCCCGGATCACCCGGACCGTCTCGCCCGGCTTGAGGACGCTGAGCTTGTAGAAGACGGCGGGCTTGGTCTCGGTGTCGACGTGCCCCACCATCAGGGCGGTGCCGGCCGCCCCGGGTGTCACGCCCCGCGCGTACCACCCCACGGCCCCGGCCTGGTCGTACGGCGGCGGATCGATGGCTCCCGCCCCGTCGAGGCCGCGCGCCACCACGTGGGCCTGCACGCCGAGGCCGGGGATGTCGACCCGCTGCGGCAGGGCCGCGCCGAGCGGCCGGTGGGCGGGCGGCAGCTCCACGTCCGGCGGCCGCCCGACCGCCGCCACGTCACCCGTGGTCGGCGCGGACATCCCGTCGCGTACGTCGGTCACCTCGCGGCCCCAGAGCCACAGCCCGAGCAGCAGTACCGCCCAGGCCACGCCGGTCAGGAGGCGGCCGGTGCCGGAGGAGCGTTCGTGGTCGGACATGGCGGGTCAGTCCGTCCCGCGGCTCCGGCGGGTACTCCGGAGCCCGACGGCCACCGCGGCGGCCGCGGCGAGGATCAGCCCGATCACGGTGTGCCCGGTGCCGGGACCGGCGGGGCGGTCGTCCGTGGCGGCGAGGTGGGCGGTGCCGCCGCCGCCCGCCTGGACGGGGGCGGTCGGGGAGGCGAGCGAGGCCGGGTGCCGGGTCGGGTCGGCCGCCGAGCCGCCGCTGACGACGACGATCCTGCCCTTCACCGCGAAGTCGGCGCAGGCGATCTTGACGTCGTACGAGCCGGGCTCGATCGAGGCGCGGACCCGGGTCTCGCCGGCCAGCGTCCCGCCGGCGCCCGTGAGCCGGGCTTCCGCGACGAACGCCACCGAGGTCGCGGTGGCGGTCCGGCCGGCGCAGCCGCTCACCCGCAGCGCCACCTCGGCGCCGGCGGCGGGGGACGACGGGGTCAGGGAGACGCTGCCGCCGTCCGCGGCGTGGGCCACGGGGGTGAGGGCGGCGAGGGACAGCAGCCCTGTGCAGAGTGTGAGAGGTAGGGAACGCATCGTGAACCTCCAGATATCCGGAGCCTCCCCCTCCGGCAGCGGCCCCGCATCCTCAGGCGGGGCCGCGTTACTCCGTACGGGTCAGGAAAGGTTTCAAACCCGGTCGACGAGGTCCGCGATCGAGTCGACGACCTGGGACGGCCGGTACGGGAAGTTGTCGACCTGCTCGGGCCGCGTGAGGCCGGTGAGCACCAGGAACGTCTGCATTCCGGCCTCCATGCCGGCCAGTACGTCGGTGTCCATCCGGTCGCCGATCATGGCGCTGGTCTCGGAGTGGGCGCCGATGGCGTTGAGGCCGGTCCGCATCATCAGCGGGTTCGGCTTGCCCGCGAAGTACGGGCTCCGGCCGGTGGCCTTGGTGATCAGCGCGGCGACGGCACCGGTCGCGGGCAGCGGGCCCTCGGTCGAGGGGCCCGTCTCGTCCGGGTTGGTGGCGATGAACCGGGCGCCGCCCTCGATGAGCCGTACGGCCTTGGTCATGGCCTCGAAGGAGTAGGTCCGGGTCTCCCCGAGGACGACGTAGTCCGGCTCGTGGTCGGTGAGGATGTAGCCGATGTCGTGCAGCGCGGTGGTCAGACCAGCCTCGCCGATCACGTACGCCGATCCGCCCGGCCGCTGGTCGTCCAGGAACTGGGCGGTGGCCAGTGCCGAGGTCCAGATGGACTCGACCGGCACGTCCAGGCCCATGCGCCGCAGGCGGGCGTGCAGGTCGCGCGGTGTGTAGATCGAGTTGTTGGTGAGGACCAGGAAGGGCCTGCCGGACTCACGCAGCTTCTTGAGGAAGGCGTCGGCGCCGGGGATCGGTACGCCCTCGTGGATGAGCACACCGTCCATGTCGGTGAGCCACGACTCGATGGGCCTGCGGTCTGCCATGTGCGGGATCTCCTGCCGTACGCATGTACGCGGTGCTGCGTCGCCCCAGAGTAGACAGTGGTCCGATCTTGAGGGAATGGCCGGTTGGACGGCTGTCGGATGGCTGGTTTCGTCCGGTCGGCCCGGGCAGCCGGCTCAGCGGCGTCTGCGGGCTGCCAGGAGGGCGGCGCCGGTGCCGAGCAGCAGGGCCGTGGCCGCGAGGCCGGCGATCGCGGGCAGACCGGTGCGGGCGAGCTCGCCGGCCTCGGCGGCGAAGGGGAAGCGGGCGGTGGCGGTGGCCGTGGGCCGGGGGCTCGGGTCGTGACCGGCGGACGGTTCGTCCTCGATGCCGAAGCGGTAGTCGTTCGACTGGCCGACCCAGTCGCCGTCGTCGTCGTGCCGCTGTACGACGGCCGCGTTGACGGTGACCTCGTTCGGTTCCGCGTCCGAGGTCAGAGCGAGCCTGACCTTCACGGTGAGCGTCTTCCCCGGCTCGACCGTGAATCCGGGGAAGCTGCCGTGCTCGTCGGTCATCACTCCCACGAGCTCGTCGGCGTCGGTGCGCTCGAAGCGGACGGGGTGGGGGCGGGCGTCCTCGCCCGGGCCGTCGTAGAACTCCAGGCGGGGCTGGGACGATCCCAACGCCCGCCCGTCATCGGCGAGAACGACGACCGGGTGGATGTTCGCGCAGCTGCGGTCGGTGGTGTTGGTCAGATCCAGATACCAGGTCCCGAACCCGCCGCCGGCCTCGTAGGACCTGGGCCCACCGTGAATCCGGGTGGTGACGGGGAACGCCCGGTCACCGGAGGCGGCGCAGGAGGAGGCGGGGGCGGGTGCTGCGGCGGAGGCGGGTGCTGCGGCGGAGGCTGCTGCTGCGGGACGGGAGTGGGCGTGCGCGGACGTGGTCGCGCTCGTGGTCGTGGTCGCGGTCGCGGTCGTGCTTGTGGTCGTGGTCGTGGTCGCGGTCAGCAGAGCGGCGGCTGCTGCGAGGCAGGGGGCGGCGGACGTAGACAGTCGCATGAACACATGACCATGCCGGGCGAGGGTGGGGCCCAGGCGGCGCCATGCGGGGTGGGGCACCGAAGGAGGGCGCGATTACGGCCGATTGGCGGTGCGGGGCGCCCGCCCCGCACCACTGCGGGCAGTCGTGCCGCTCGAGCGAAGCCGGGAGTCGGGGAGGGCGAGCGCAGCGGCGTCCCGCCGGCGCGGGTGAGTGAGCCCGTCCGACCTCAGCCACAGCCCCCCGCCCCGCGGACGAACGAAGCACCCCTCACCCGTCCCCCCGCCCGAACAGCGGCGCCAGCAGCAGCTGGGCGGCGCCCTCCGCCACCCCGCCCGAGGCGATCCGAACAGGTACCGCCCCCGCCCCCCGGGCCCGGGCGTCCAGAACGGCCGAGACCCCCCGTACGAAGGCCTCCGGCGCCGCGGTGACCGTCCGGCCGCCCAGCAGGACGAGGTCGATGTCCAGGAGTCCGACGAGGTTCGCGGCCCCCTCCCCCAGCACCCGCGCCGCCTCCTCGACCTCGCCGCGCGAGACCGCGCCCAGGCACAGGGTCTCGAGGCAGCCCCGGTTCCCGCACTCGCAGCGCGGCCCGTCCAGCTGGATGACCTGGTGGCCGAACTCCCCCGCCCCGGTCCGCGCCCCCCGATGCACGGCCCCGCCGATCACGAGCCCGGCTCCGAGCCCCGTACCGAGGTAGAGGAACGCGAACGACCCGCCCCCGCCGCCCTCGCCCCCTTCGCCGGCCACCGCCAGTCCGAGCGCCGCCGCGTTGGTGTCCTTGTCGACGGCCACCGGCACCCCGAGCCGCCGTACCAGCGCGTCCCGCAACGGAAAGCCGTCCCACTCGGGGAACCCGGTGACCCGGTGCAGCACGCCCCGCGTGTGGTCGAGAGGCCCGGGGAGCGCGACCCCGAGCCCGAGAAGCGACCGGACGCCGGCGAGACGCCCGCCGGCCGGCTCAGCACCTGAGCCGACGGTGGCCGCGTCAGACACCCCCGCGCCGACGTCGGTGAGGGCCGCGCTAGCCGCCCCCGCGCCGAACTCAGTGACGCCCGCGTCAGGCACTCCCACGCCGACGTCGATGACGGCCCCGTCAGGCACCCCCGAGCCGACCTCCGTGACAGCCGTGCAAGGCACCCCCGAGCCGACCTCGATGACGCCCCCGTCATGCACACCCCCGCCGACCTCCGTGACAGCCCCGTCGGGCAGCCCCCCGCCGACCTCGGTCACAGCCGCGTCGGGCAACCCGGCCACCGCCTCCCCCACCACCGCCTCGGCCTCTCGCGCCACCGCCGCCACCACGGCGTCCGCGCCCGAGCCCAGGTCCAGTGGCGCCCGGCGTTCCGCCACCACGGTCCCGTTCAGATCGACCAGCACCACGTGCAGCTCGTCCCGGTCCAGGTGGACGCCCAGCGCGTGCCCTGCCCCCGGCACGAGCCGCAGTACGGTCCGGGGCTTGCCGCCCGTCGAGGCGCGGTACCCGGCCTCGGCCACCAGGCCCTCCTCGCGGAGCCGTGCGGTGATCTTGCTGACGGCCTGGGGTGTCAGACCGGTCCGCTCGGCGAGTTCGAGGCGGCTGATGCCGTCGGTGCCAGCCGTGCGCAGCAGGTCGAGCACCAGCGCGGTGTTGTGGCTGCGCAGGGCGAGCAGATTCACCCCCGCCGCGCCTGTGACCCCGCCCGAACCTCCCACCCCGCCAGCGCCTCCGCCTCCTCCTCCACCAGCCACCGCACCCACGCCGTCGCCCTTCACCCTGTTCACGCCCCCATTCTCCCCACCGCTTGCACTTTGGCAACAGCGTTGCGAAAGTAGGGGTCATGACTGGACGCAAGACTGCCGACACCCCGCTGCGCGTGGGCCTCGTCGGTTACGGCCTCGCCGGCTCCGTGTTCCACGCCCCGCTGATCGCCGCCACCGAGGGCCTCGCCCTGGACACGGTGGTCACCTCGAACCCCGAGCGGCAGGGGCAGGCCCGCGCCGAGTTCCCGGACGTACGCCTGGCCGCCACGCCTGAGGAGCTGTTCGATCGGGCCGACGAGCTGGACCTGGTCGTCCTCGCGTCCCCGAACAAGACGCACGTCCCGCTCGCCACCGCAGCACTGAAGGCCGGCCTGCCCGTCGTGGTGGACAAGCCCGTCGCCGGCACGGCCGCCGAGGCGCGCGGGCTGGCGGCCCTCGCCGAGGAGCGCGGCCTGCTGCTGTCGGTCTTCCAGAACCGCCGCTGGGACAACGACTTCCTGACCCTGCGCAAGCTGCTCGCGGACGGCGAGCTGGGCGAGCCGTGGCGCTTCGAGTCCCGTTTCGAGCGCTGGCGTCCGCAACTCAAGGGCGGCTGGCGGGAGTCCGGCGACCCGGCAGAGATCGGAGGTCTGCTCTACGACCTCGGCAGTCATGTTGTGGACCAGGCGCTGGTGCTCTTCGGACCGGCCGCCTCGGTGTACGCCGAGTCGGACGTCCGCCGCCCCGGCGCGCAGGCCGACGACGACACGTTCATCGCGATCACCCACGCGAGTGGTGTCCGCTCCCACCTGTACGTCTCCGCGACCACCGCCCAACTCGGCCCCCGTTTCCGGGTGCTGGGCTCGAAGGCGGGCTATGTGAAGTACGGCCTCGACCCGCAGGAGGCGGACCTGCGGGACGGCCTGCGTCCGGGCCGGGCGGGCGACTGGGGCCTGGAGCCCGAGGAGCTGTGGGGCCGCGTCGGCGCCGGAGAGTCGCCGCTGACCGGCGGCGGACGCCCCGAACCGACCCTTCCCGGCGACTACCCGGCCTACTATGCGGCCGTGGCCAGGGCCCTCACCGAGGGCGGTCCCAACCCGGTGACCGCGCTGGAGGCGGCCGCCGCCCTCGACGTACTGGAGGCGGCGCGCCGTTCGGCCCACGACGGAGTGGCGGTGTCGCTGTGACGTACAACCAGTCGCACAACCAGGAGATCACCCCGAAGTTCCACCCGGAGCTGACCCCGCCGCTGGAGGAACTGGAGGCACAGGAACGCCGTCTGGTCTTCCGCCAGTTCACCCATGACGACGCGTGGGCGCTGGGTTCCCTCCTCGTCGACCTGGCCCGGGAGCGTCAGGCCCCGGTCGCCATCGACATCCACCGCGCCGGCCAGCAGCTCTTCCACGCCGCCCTGCCCGGGTCCGCCCCGGACAACGACGCCTGGATCGCCCGTAAGCGGCGGGTGGTGGAGCGTTACGGCTCCGCCTCCTACCTCGTCGGCGCCCGTTTCCGCGCAAAGGGCACCACGTTCGAGGACTCGTCCCGCCTGGACCCGGACGAGTACGCGGCCCACGGCGGCTCCTTCCCGATCAACGTCGAGGGTGTCGGTGTGATCGGCGCGGTGACGGTGTCGGGGCTGCCGCAGTTGCAGGACCACCGGTTCGTCGTGGAGGCGCTGGAGCAGTTCCTGGGGCACTGACCGGGCCCGCCGGGAAGATCCCGAGGCCCCCTCCGGTTGGCACCCGTGGACAGCACACCGACCGGAGGGAACGGCCCTGATGAGTGACGCCTTGAAGGAATCCGTGGGACGGTACGGCGTCTGGAGCGTCGGCCTGCGCTCGGAGGACCCGTCCCGGCGGGGCGAACTCGCGGAGACGGCCGCCGAGTTGGAGGAATCCGGATTCGGTGCCGTGTGGCTCGGCGGCAACAGCGCCGCCCAACACGCGGCGCCGCTCCTCGACGCCACCTCGACGCTCACCGTAGGCACCAGCATCCAGAGCATCTGGCAGCACGAGGCCGCCGACAGCGCGGCGAGCTTCGCCGACCTGGAGTCGGCCCACCCCGGCCGCTTCGCCCTGGGCCTCGGCGTGAGCCACGCCAAGCTCGCCGACCAGTACCGCCGCCCGTACTCGTCCCTGGTCACCTACCTCGACGCCCTGGACGCGGCGGGCGTGCCGGCGGACCGCCGGTTCCTGGCGGCCCTCGGCCCGAAGACGCTGGAGCTCTCCCGCGACCGCGCGGCCGGCGCCATCCCGTACCTGGTCACCGCCGAGCACACCGCCTACGCCCGCGAGATCCTCGGCGAGGGCCCGCTCCTCGCCCCGGAGCTGGCGGTCGTCCTGGAGCGGGACGCGGACCGGGCCCGGGCCCTGGCCCGCGAGTTCCTCGCCCTGTACCTCTCCCTGCCGAACTACACCAACAACTTCCTGCGCCACGGCTTCACCGAGGACGACCTCGCCGACGGCGGCAGCGACCGTCTGATCGACGCGGTGTTCGCCTGGGGCGACGACGAAACGGTCCGCGCCCGTGTCGACACGTTCTTCGAGGCGGGCGCGGACCATCTGGCCCTGCAGATAGTCGACAGCGAGCCGCGGGACACCCTGCCCCGCGCCGCCTGGCACCGCCTCGCAGCCCTACTCCCCTGACACAACCTCAACCCCCAGGGGCGCGGGGAACTGCGCGCTCAACCACCCCCAGGGCCGCAGGAACTACGCACGCCCAGCCACCCCCCAGGGGCGCGGGGAACTGCGCGCTCAACCACCCCCAGGGCCGCAGGGACTGCCCACGCCCAGCCACCCCCCAGGGACGCGGGGAACTGCGCGCCCAGCCACCCCCAGGGCCACAGGAACTGCCCACGCCCAGCCACCCCCCAGGGGCGCGGGGAACTGCGCGACCAGCCCCCGCCAACCCGCACCCGACAACCCACCGCACCTCCCCACCCCGCCCAACCCCACCCCTCCCGACCCCGCACAACCCCCGCCCAACCCGCGGAGCGCTACGCGTTCTTGAACTCCTGCCGCTGCCGCCCCAACCCCTCGATCTCCAGCTCCACCACGTCCCCGGCCCGAAGGAACGGCTTCGGCTCCGGTTCCCCGAGCGCGACCCCCGCCGGGGTACCCGTGTTGATCACGTCGCCGGGATACAGCGTCATGAACTGGCTGACGTACCGCACGACTTCACCCACCGGGAAGATCTGCTCGGCGGTCGTGCCGTCCTGCTTCAGCTCCCCGTTGACCCACAGCCTCAGCCCGAGGTTCTGCGGATCGGGCACCTCGTCGGCGGTCACCAGCCACGGCCCCAACGGGTTGAACGTCTCGCAGTTCTTGCCCTTGTCCCAGGTCCCGCCCCGCTCGATCTGGAACTCCCGCTCGGACACGTCGTGCGCCACCGCGTACCCGGCGACATGCCCGAGCGCCGCTTCGGCGGACTCGACATAGCGGGCCGTACGCCCGATGACGACCGCCAGTTCCACCTCCCAGTCGGTCTTCACCGACCGGCGCGGTATGAGCACCGTGTCGTGCGGCCCGACCACCGTGTCCGCGGCCTTGAAGAAGATCACGGGCTCGGCGGGCGGCTCGGCCCCGGTCTCGCGGGCGTGGTCGTGGTAGTTGAGCCCGATGCACACGATCTTGCCGATCCGGGCGAGCGGCGGTCCGACCCGCAGCCCCACCGCGTCCAGCGCCGGCAGCGTGCCCGCGTCGGCCGCGTCCCGGATCCGGCCCAGCGCCCCGTCGTCGGCGAGCAGCGGTCCGTCGATGTCGGGTACGACGCCGGAGAGGTCCCTCAGGGTGCCCTCGGCGTCGAGCAGCGCGGGCCGCTCGGTTCCCGCCGTACCGACTCGCAGCAGCTTCATGATCACAATCTCCCTCGATCGCGGGGTCGTCGACCGACGGGTGCAGCCATCGGATGACTGGTCGATCGTCCAAGGTCGAGGTCCGGTCCGCAATACCCGGTTCACGGACTGGACCGTAACCCCGTCGACGCGAGCGGTCGGCGGTCGTCAGCGGTAGAGGACCGACCGCTCCACCGCGCTCCACGTCGTGCTGGTCACCACGTACAGCGCGGCGGCCAGCGGCACCACGGCCACCGTGAAGAGCGTGAAGAAGGACATGAACGGCATGACCTTGGTCATCGCGCCCATCCCGGGCACCGGCCCGCCGTCGCCCCCCACCGGCATCGCCGTGTTCGCGGCCATCATCCGCTTGGTGCGCCGGAAGTTGAAGACGGCGACCAGGGCGACGAAGGCGAACAGCCCGACGTACACGAGCCCGGCCGCCCCGAACGCCCCGCCGTCGCCGAGCGCGTCCGCCCAGCGGTCGCCCAGGGGCGCGGCGAACAGCTGGTGCGCGAGGAGTCCGTTCGCCTTGCCGCCGATCTCCGTGTTGGAGAACAGGTGGTAGAGCAGGAAGAAGGCGGGCAGCTGGAACAGGCTCGGCATGCAGCCGGACAGCGGCGACACCTTCTCCTCGGCGTGCAGTTCCATCACGGCCTTCTGGAGTTTCTCGGGGTTCTTCCCGTGCTTCTTCCTGAGCTCCGCGACCTTCGGCTGGAGCGCGGCCCGGGCCTTCTGTCCGCGTGCGGCGGCCCGGGACAGGGGGTGGACGAGGAGTCGTACGAACGCGGTGAACAGGACGATCGCGGCGGCGGCCGCGGTGGCGCCGAACAGCGGCTGGAGCAGGTCGGCGAGGTGCCGGACCAGATCTGCGAAGACGGACATGGGTGAGCCCTCCGGGGGTCTCGTCGTGCCGGACGTGGTGAGACGGCATGACGACCCGCGCGGGGTCCGACTCGAGAGAGGTGTGCCCTACGCGACGGTCGCCGGGAGGGCGTGCCCGGGCGCTCGGGGCCGCGTGCGTCCCCTGGCGTCGGGGTCGCGTTGGGGCAGGAACGCCGTACGGCGGTCGCGGTCGCGGATGGCCGTACGCACCCGCGTGGGCGGCACGGCGGGCGCTGAGCGCGAGGCGAGGAGCGAGCAGGCCGCGAACGCGGAGCCGGCCGCGGCGGTCGCGGCGAGCGCGACGGCGGCGGAGAGGCTGCCGGAGTCCAGCAGGGCGACGTCGAGGAAGAGGAGCACCAGGACGGCGGCGGGTCGCAGACTCGCCAGACTGCGGATCATGTGCGGCCCTCCTCTCGCCTGTCGAACATCGGCTCGTACGTCACCCTGTCACGTGGTCGCGTCTTCACGTGGTCGCATCATCTCGTGATCGCACTGCCACGTGTACTGCCTCGGTTATACCTGATCCGCCTCGATCGGCCGCAACGGCCGTTTCGGCCGGAGCGGCTCCCGGCCGACGCGCACCCTGGATCTCGCACACGACCCCGGCCCCGAACTCACGGCCGCCGCACTCCCCCTGGCCCGAGCCGTCCCGGACGACGACACGCGCCTCGCCCCGGGGAGCCCCTTCCGCCCGGCCCTGCCGGCGGACGGCGAGGCGGGCACGTGGGCCCAGATCCTGACGGCCCTCGGCCGGTCGCCGGACTGGCGGGCCCCGGCCCGACGCAGGTCGAGAACCTCATCGGCTACTGAGTCCTCACTGCGGTGCCCCTATCGCCCCCCGCCGGGTGCGGTGCGGGCACCGCAGCCATTGCACCCTCTGGAGAATTCTCTGTGTCCCCACACTTCTATCCACCCGGCCGACGCGGCCGGCGGAGCACCCTGACCGTGCTTCTCGCGGTGCTGCTGTCCGTGCCGGCCTCGCTCACACCGCTGGCACAAGCAGCTGAACTGTCGGGCCGCCTCAACGTACCCGGAGTGAAATCCACCAAGGTACGGCAGATCACTACCCCCCAGGCGAAGGCTGCCCGCGCCAAGGTGGCACAGCAGAAGAAAGCCGACCAAAAGCTCTACAAGGTGCTGTCGGCGCTGATGGTGCTCATGGCCGCCGCCCTGGTGGTCACCCACACCACCACCCTGGACACGCTCGCGCTGCCGCTCTGGGCCCAGATTCCCTTCCGGCGTCGCGGCTGGCTTCGGCATAGGGGTGGTCGCCGCGATCATGGGCGTCGCCGGGGGCGAGCTGCTGATCCCAACGATCGTTCTGCTGTTCGGAGAAGACATCAAAACCGCGGGAAGCCTCTCTCTACTGGTCTCCCTGCCGACCATGCTGGTCGCGTTCGCCCGCTACAGCCGCGACGGCAGCTTCGCCGTCCTCGGCGCCAACATCCGCTTCACCACGATCATGGCCGCAGGCTCCGTCACCGGCGCGGTGCTCGGCGGATTGTCCGCGCCGAGGTGTTCGGCAGGCTTGAACGACGTGTACGAGGCAGCGAGGCTGCAAGGGCGAGGACCGTGAAGGCGAGGACCGCGGCTACCGTCCGGACGGCGTGGGCGATCTGCCAGCGGTCCCGTACGTCGGTCCAGTCGGCGGGCGGGGACTGGGCGTTCCAGTGGAGCTGGTCGGAGTTGATGGGCAGGTTGACGATGAGCGTGAGGCCGAAGACGAGGACCAGGAGGGCGAGTGCGGCCACGGTCAACCATCGGGTGTTCGTCCGGTAGGTCTGGTGAACCAGTACCGCTGTGGCGATCAGCGCCGGCAGGAGTGTGGCGACGGCGAGTTTGTCGAGGGAGTCGAGTTCGACCAGCCGGACCTGGGTGTAGACGGTGCTGTCGAAGCCGCGCAGCGAGAGTTCCAGGACAAGGACCGCAGTGAGGAATCCGGCGAACAGCCCCGCGAATACGAGGCTGACGAAACGGGCGTACTTCATCATGATCACGTCCTTTCGCGATGGGTGACCCGGGCGGCGAAGGGGCGGGCGGGACGGCCGAGGCATCTTCCTGACCTTGTTGGTGACCGTCGCGGGTCGCCGCCCGCTTCCCCACCCGCCGCCCGGGTCGTGTGTGTGGCCGGTATGCGTCAGTTCGCGATTCCGACGACCTGCTCGATGGTGTCCGGCCGGTTCACCATGGCGAGCATGTGGTGGGCGACGTCGGCGCGTGACACGGAGAACCCGCCCCGGATGTTGCGGTTCCACGCGGTCCGGTACCTGCCGGTCAGGGGCTTGTCGGTGAGCTTGGGCGGGCGCGACACCGTCCATTCCAGTCCGCTGTCGCGCAGGGTCTGCTCGGTGACGGCGAGGTCGGCGTAGTGCCGGCCGAACATGGCGCGGGTCAACGGGACGCCCAGGTAGCGCATGAAGAAGCCATCGCCGGGATCGTGTCTGGGTGGCGTCGGCCGGCCGGGCACCGGCACCGGTCCGACGGGTGCGGCGCTGACGATGACGATCCGCCGGACCTGCTCGGCCTGCATCGCCGCGACGATCGCGCGGGTGCCGCGCGAGGTGATGCCCGCGTCCGCGCGCGGGTTTCGCGGGCCGAGCGCGGACAGTACGGCGTCGGCGCCGCGTACCGCCGCGGCGAGCGCCCGCATGTCGGGTCGGGTGAGGTCGACGGCGACCGTCCGGACGCCGCCCGGCAGCTCACGCGGGCGGCGGGCCACGGCGGTGACGTCATGCCCGCCGGCCACCGCCTGCTCGACCAGGTGCCGTCCGATACCGCCGGTGGCGGCCACGATCGTGAGTCTCATCGGGGTCCTCCTGCGGTGAAGGCGGCACGGTGGTCTCGCGCCCAGGTGGCGTACGTGCGTGCCGGGCGACCCAGCAGCCGCCGCACGGTGTCCGTGGTGGGCCCGGCTTCGCGGGCGTAGTCGGCCAGCGAGCCGAGCAGCCGGTCGGGTACCTCGTCGGGCAGGCCGGCGGCGAGCATGCCGCGGCGGATCTCGTCCGGTGCGGCCTCGACGAACGACAGTGTCCGGTCGAGCGCCGCGCCGAGCGCTGCGACCTTCTCCGGCTGGCTCAGCGACTGATCTCCGGTGAGCAGGTACGTCTGACCGCGGTGCCGCGGGTGGGCCAGGACGAGGGCGGCCACCGCGGCGATGTCACGCTCGTCGACGGTCGAGGTCCTCGCGTGCGGGTATGCCCCCCGCACGGTCCCGGTCGCCTGGATCTGCCCGGCCCAGGCCAGGGTGTTGGCGGCGAAATCGGCGCAGCGCAGGATCGTCCAGTCCAGGCCGCTCCCCTTGGCGATGTCCTCAACCGCGTGGAACTGCTGCCGGAAGCGTGCGTGCCCAGCCGGGTACTGCACGGTCACGGCCGACAGCACGACCACCCTTGCCGCGCCCGTCTCGCGGGCGCGGGCCAACAGGTCGACAGCGGCGGATCCGACGGCACGCGGGCTGAGCAGGATGGCCTCCACGCCGTCGAGGTTGGGCAGCTCCGCGGGGTGGACGAGTTGGGTACCCGCGGGGAATTCGGCGTGCGGGTCGCGGGTGACAGCGGCGACTTCCGCTCCCCCCTCAACCAGGAGGCGGACGGCTGCCCGGCCGACGACGCCGGTGGCCCCGGTAATCAGGATCATGACTGAACCCCCACTGCGTGTGTCGATAATCGATCTTGGGCGGTGGATGATGATCGCGGTTCGTATCGCGGGAACAGGTCACGGGCGAGCGGTGCGCCAGGATCATCGGCATGCGGCACTGAAACCTCCGGTCCTGCCCTGTCAGGCTGGTCGGGAGATCACTGGGTTTTACGGGTCTGCTTCACTTCCTGGTCGACGGCCCAGGCGTCGGCGACCGGGCCGAGGTGGCTGAGCTTGTCGGGGTTGATGACCGCGCGGATCGTCTGGATCTGCCCGCCGAGTGTGTCGAGGGCGAGGATGTGGAGGATCTTGCCGTCGCGGTCGCGGAAGAGCGCGCCCGGCTGGCCGTTGACCTCGTGCGGTTCGAACGTGATGTCGATCCGGGCCATGAGCGGGTAGACGGTGGCGAGCAGCCTGGCCACGTTCTCGGCGCCGGCGACGGCCCTGGCCAGCTGCGGTGCCTTGCCACCGCCGTCCCCGATGAGTTGGACGTCGGCGGACAGCAGATTCTGCAGTCCGTCCACGTCTCCCTGCGTCAGTGCCTCGAAGAACCGCCTCGCCAGCTCCTGCCGATCCTGGCGGTCCGCTTCGAACCGGGGCCGTCCCTCGTGCATGTGGCGGCGTGCCCGTACGAGCAGCTGCCGGCACGCCGCCTCTGAGCGCCCCACCGCGGCAGCGATCTCGTCGAAGCCGAAGGCGAAGACCTCCCGCAGCACGAACACCGACCGCTCCAGCGGACTGAGCCGCTCCAGGAGCAGCAGCGCCGCCATCGACACCGAGTCGGCCAGCTCCGCCGCGCGGGCCGGGTCCTGGTACGGATCGTCCAGCAGCGGCTCGGGCAACCACGGTCCGACGTACTCCTCCCGCCTCACCCGGGCGGAGCGAAGCACGTCGATCGCAATCCGGGTCACCGTGGCTGACAAGAACGCCTTGGCCGACACGGGCCGGGTTCTCGAAGCGTCGTAGCGGAGCCAGGTCTCCTGCACCGCGTCCTCCGCCTCGCCCACGCTGCCCAGGATCCGGTACGCGATCGAGAACAGCAGCGGCCGCAGTTCCTCGAACTCCTCGACCTTGCCCACGCCGACTCCCCTTTGCGGTCTGTGTGCCCGGCCGGACCCGCGCCGGCGAGGCATCCTTCGAAGATCATTCGATGTGTGGGCGGAGCAGACAACGCTCGTGCCGCGACCGCCCTGCCCGCCTTGACCACGGCGTCCTGGCCCCGGCGGGCCTGACCTGGGCCAGGGTGCGGTGGTGGTTCAGTGGAACTGGCCGACCTGGTAGTCGCCGGCCGGCTGCTGGGTGATGATGTTCAGCCGGTTCACCGTGTTCATGAACGAGACCAGCAGCACGAGGGCCGTGAGCTGCTCCTCGTCGTAGTGCTGAGCGGCGCGGGCCCACACGTCGTCGCTGACCCCGGTGGCCGCGTCCGCGACCCGGGTTCCCTGCTCCGCCAGCTCCAGTGCGGCGCGCTCGGCCGCGGTGAAGACCGTCGCTTCCCGCCAGGCCGCGATCAGGTTCAGCCGCACCGGGCTCTCGCCGGCCGCGGCGGCTTCCTTGGTGTGCATGTCGATGCAGACCGCGCAGCCATTGATCTGGCTCACGCGCAGCGCCACCAACTCCTGCGTCGTGGCCGGCAGCGGCGATTCCTTCAGCTCCCGGCCGACCGACATGAAGTACTTGAGGGCCTTGCCGGCGGCCGGGTTGGCGAAGTAGTTCAATCGCGCGTCCATCGTGTGCTCCTCCACGTTCGTCGATGCCTTCATCCCCGAGACGAGACGGCCCTCACGTCTGTGACACGGAACGGTGTGACCCACGTCTCTCTACTGTCTGGGTTCGGGCATGTCACAGGCCGAGTCGCTGCCTCGTCTCGGGTGCGGAAGTCCTCGATCAGGGAGTTGATGATGAACGTCGCACTGTGGATCATCGCTGGAGTGCTCGCCGCTGTCTGCCTGGTGGGCAGCTCCAAGATGTTCGTGCCGCAGGAGAAGCTGGCCGCGATGGGCTCCTCTGCGCAGTGGGTCCTGGAGTTCAGCCCCGGCGCTCTCAAAGCCATCGGCGCCGTCGAGCTGCTGGCCGCGGCCGGCCTGATTCTGCCCGCGGTCCTCGACATCGCGCCGGTGCTGGTGCCGTTGGCCGCCACCGGACTTGTTCTGCTGTTTGCCTGCGCGGTCACCATGCGTCTGCGCCGTGGCGAGAAGGCCACGATCGTAGGCGACCTGATCTACCTCGCCCTGGCTACCTTCGTCGCATGGGGCCGTTTCGGCCCCGAGTCCTTCACCGGCTGACCACCGGCGCATATCAGTCGAGCGCCGAAGTGCCAGGCACACTCCAGGTCGTACCGATACACCTACCAGCCAACGGAGTTGGCTACGACGTCACTCTCTTCAGCAATGAACACCCGCCCGCCGGGCCCCGGGCGGAGCCCGCCACCAGCGGAACGCACCCGGGTACGCTCGTCCCTCCAAAGGAGCCACACCCATTTGACTTAGTGCAGAGAAGCTGGATCCAGTTCATGCCGCATGCCGGTGCGATCGAGGTCCGTGACATCGGCTGGGCGGGCTGATCCGTCAGCGGCGGCGGAGCTCCTCGGACCAGTCCCGGAGCTGGTCTTCGAGGGCGAGGTTGTGGCTCGGTTCTCGCGGTGGCCTTCGAGGAGCTGGAACCGGTGTCGGCGTTCCCGGTGGTGCCGGGGCGGCGATGGGGGCCCGGTCAGTGGTGGTCGGCCACGACCAGCCGGCATGTGGCGTGCGGTCGGCCGCGATGCGGGCGCAGCTGATGGTGCTGGACCGCGAACCCGAGGTGGTCGGCCTGGCCGGGCAGCCGGTCCGTCTGCTGAGCCCGTCGTGGCCGTCGCCGTCGTCCTGCTGACCACCGCACTCGTCATCGTCGTCGGGCTACTCGCCGCGGCCGGGGCGGGCAAGCACGCCCGCATGGACGGCGCCACCTACCCCGCCGCCTTCACTCGCGCCGCCATCACCTTCGCCGCGGTCATCACCCTCGCCGCCTTCGTGACCGCAGCCCTCGCCGGCGTGCGGTGGGCGGCGCCGGTCCGACGTGTCGGGGACAAGCCTCGCGGGTGGGGCGGTCTGCCGTCCAGCCGATGTGCCCGTTACCGGACAGCGGTGGCTAGATCGCCCACGCTCGTGGTCACCAGGAGGACGGAGGTGACGTGCGGGTGACCACGGCAGGAAGCTGGCCGCCTTCGATCACCTCCCGCGGGAGCGACAGCCCGAAGTGCTCACCGATGACCTTCAACACCCGGCGCTTCTCTTCGGCAGGTGCCAGTTCCTCGTCCTCGCCCGGCAGGTCATCCATGTCGTCCTCCGGAGGAATGACTCCGGCTGCCTCCAGCGCCGGGCGCAGCAGGTCGGGCTGGGCTCCTGTGGGGTCATAGCCGAAGCCCAACTCGAAGTGCAGCTGCAGCTCACCGTCGGCGAGGTAGGTGAAGAAGGAGGGGGGATCGTCGGGCCGCGGGTCGAAGATCAGGATCTCGCCGCCGCGGGACGTTGCCGGGTCCAGGGCCCAGCCTTCACTGCCCACGCACTCCACGATGAACGACCAGTCGCCGCTCTGGCCGAGGCGGCCGACGCAATAGATCTGTGTCAGGTCGACCATGCGGTGCGCTTCCTCGATGGTGAGGGCGGGCCCGATCTCGACGGGCTCATGGTCGGCCATGCGTTCGGCCAGCTGCTGGGGGCTGAGGCCGCGGGCGCAGGTGATGTACAGGTCGGTGGCGCTCGGGCTCGTGCCGCGCCAGGCATCAGCGATCCACGCGAGATCGTCAGGCATTGCGGTTCACTCCTTCCGTGCACAACGTGGGGCCGGTGGGGCACAGCACAGCCAGAGCCAGTGCTGTGCCCCAGCAACGTTCAGGAGACTGTCATGGCTTGGGAACCGTGCAGGTCACGGTCGCCTTGGACGCGTCGCAGTGCGTGAACTGAGGGAAGTCCACCCAGTACGGGTCCTGGTCGAGCAGCCGATACCTGCCGGAGAAGCCCCCGCTGAACGCTCCCCCCATCGACGTGGAGTTGATCCACCCCGACATGGCCGAGCGGCCGCACACCTCCTTCCACGTAGGAGCAGCCACACGAATGTCGTCGTACAGATGCCATTCGCCCTGCTTGACCCGTGTGGCATAGGTCTGCACGCAGTCGTTGCCGGTGTCGACCTCGTTCATGCCGCTCATGCTGGCGGGCATGCCGCCGGAGTTGTAGGGGCCCGCGCCAACCCCGACACCCCGGCGGCCTCCCACCCGGCGAAGGCCCTCGGCGGGACGTCATGCTGAGGTCCTCGTGGACGCCAGGCGAAGCCCGGGACCACCGCGGCCCGGTCCTGGTCAGCGTCACCGACTTCAGGCAACGAGGACGAGGCCGCCTGAGAACGGCGGCTCCACCCCGGCCCGCCCCCCGCGCTAACGCGGCCGCATCGAGACCAGCCGTCCCCAGACCACCAGCCGGTACCTGGAGGTGTACTCCGGGGTGCAGGTGGTGAGGGTGAGGTAGTACCCGGGGTCGGTGTAGCCGCGGGAGGGGTGGACGGTGGAGTGCGGCACGGGCCGGATCACGCTCGTGTCCGTGGCCGAGGTCCGCGGCAGGGTCCTGTCGACGACGTACGTGTAGACCGCGCTGCCGGTCTCGACCTCGACGGTGTCCTTCGGCCGCAGCCGGTTGATGTACCGGAAGGGCTCGCCGTGGGTGTTGCGGTGCCCGGCGAGCGCGAAGTTCCCGGCCTGGCCCGGCTGGCCGGTACCGCGGTAGTGGCCGACGTATCCCTTGTCGAGCACACGGCTCCTGCTGGTGCCCTCGGCGACCGGGACACGGAGGTCGAGGCGGGGGATGGTGAGGATGGCGTAGGCCCGCGACCAGTCGGGGCGGGCGGTGCCGTCACCGGTGCCGGACCGTGGCCGGGCGACGCCGGGGGAGCCGTCCGGGGAGGCGGACGGGACGGTCGTACCGGACTCGACAGCCGTACGGGGATCACCGGCGTCCGGCGGATCAGCGCCGCCGCCCCCACTCTCGACCCCACCCTCACCCCACTGCCGCTCCAGCGCCCACACCTCCCGCTCCGCGCCCTCCTTGGCCTCCCGGTTGGTCCACCACACCTGGTGGACGACGAGGAGCAGGAGTACGACCCCGACGGTGACGAGGGTTTCCCCCGCCACCCACACCACCCGGCGCCAACGGGCACGCCGCCGCCGGGAACTGTGCCGCACGACGGGAATCCGCATGTGTCCGCCCCCTTCACCGCGCCCGCACGATAGGGCCGGTTCCCTCAACTGGCCAGACCCATCGGCAGGTTGGGCTCATTCGACGGACGGTCGTCGACACACTGGGCGCCACGACAACGGCTACCCCTTCTGATAACCGTCGTACGAAGAGACGACAGGGTTGAAAGAAAGCGCTGTCACACCTCTCGACAACCTCACACACCACACCCGATGCTTCGTGTTGGCACGCGGGGGGTGGTGCATGTTCGACCGGTCAACTCCTTTTCAATGAAGGCCAGTTGACCGTCCACCGCATGGAGAGGCGGAGGCATAACAGCCATGATCCGACGCAGAACACTGCTGACGGCCGCGGGCGGGACGCTCCTCGGCAGCGCCCTGGCGACAGGCACCGCTGAGGCGGACGCCACGATCGCCGTGAACCCCGGCACCTCGTACGGCACCTGGGAGGGCTGGGGCACCTCCCTGGCCTGGTGGGCCAACGTCTTCGGCTCCCGCAACGACTTCGCCGACGCCTTCTTCACCACCAACTCGGTGACGTACAACGGCACGACACTCCCCGGCCTGGGCCTCAACATCGCCCGCTACAACCTCGGCGCGTGCAGCTGGAACACCGTCGGCGGCCAGGCGATGGTCGAGTCGCCGAACATCCCCGGATTCAAGCAGATCGAGGGCTTCTGGCAGGACTGGAACAACGAGGACCCCACGTCCTCGGCCTGGGACTGGACGGCGGACGCCAACCAGCGCGCGATGCTGCAGAAGGCGGTCCAGCGCGGCGCGACCACCGAGCTGTTCGCCAACTCCCCCATGTGGTGGATGTGCAGCAACCACAACCCCTCCGGCGCCTCGGGAGGCGGCAACAACCTCCAGACCTGGAACTACCGCCAGCACGCCTCCCACCTGGCCGCGACCGCCCTCTACGCCAAGAACAACTGGGGCGTGAACTTCGCGACGGTCGACCCCTTCAACGAGCCGGCCTCGTCCTGGTGGACCGCGACCGGCACCCAGGAGGGCTGCCACATGGACCCGGCCGTCCAGGCGGCCGTCCTCCCCTACATGCGCAGCGAGCTGGACAAGCGCGGTCTCACCGGCGTGCGCATCGCCGCCTCCGACGAGACCAACTACGACACCGCCCGCTCCACCTGGGCCTCCTTCAACTCCTCCACGAGGGCCCTGGTCAGCCAGGTCAACGTGCACGGCTACCAGGGCTCGGGCGGCCGCCGCGACCTCCTCTACACGGACGTGGTGACCACCGCCGGCAAGAAGCTCTGGAACTCGGAGACCGGCGACAGCGACGGCACCGGCTACACCATGGCCTTCAACCTGCTGTACGACTTCCGCTGGCTGCACCCCACGGCCTGGGCGTTCTGGCAGGTGATGGACCCCACGGCCGGCTGGGCGCTGATCGCCTACGACAAGGACACCCTGCAGCCGACGACGGTCCAGACGAAGTACCACGTGATGGCCCAGTTCAGCCGCCACATCCGCCCCGGCATGCGCATCCTGGACACGGGCGTGAGCTACGCGGCGGCGGCCTACGACGCGAGCGCGCGGCGCCTGATCATCGTCGCCCTCAACACGTCGACCTCGGCCCAGACCCTCACCTTCGACCTCTCCCGCTTCACCACGGTGACGGGCGGCTCGGGCGGCCTGGTCCCCCGTTGGAACACGGTCACCACCGGCGGCGACAAGTACGCGGCCTACTCGGACACGCGATTGAGCGGGAAGTCGGTGGCGGTGCGGTTCGCGGGGAAGGCGGTGCAGACCTTGCAGATCGACGGGGTGACGATCTAGAACGGACGCTCACACCTCGGGCGGGTGCTGTGCCCGGCCGGCATGATCGCCGCCGGCCGGGCCCAGGACTTCGCCCTGGCCGCGGTGCCGGTGGTCGGGTACGCGTTCGCCCTCGTCGGCCTCACGAGCGGGATGCTCCCGTCCCGCGGCTGCCCACAAGGCACAGCGCCGAGATCAACGAGGGCGAGGCTCCCGGGACCCGTGACTGTCCGCGCTCCCACCCCACGTTCTTCGTGGCAGCCGTGACCGTCCCGCGGTTCTCGGCGTTCGTCCTGACCCGCCGGCCGACCCGTTCGCCCTGACCGGATACGCCAGGCCCGTTCGCCCTGACCCGCCACGCCGGCCCGGGGGACGGCCAGGAAGCCGGCCTCCTGACGATCTACAGACGATCTACAGATCCACGGGCTGGCCTGGGGATACCTCTCCCTTTGTCACGGCCCGGCAGTACGGTGTCATGCATGCGCCCCGACACGCCCGCCGAGAACGTCGACCACCCCGCCGAAGCGGCACGCCTGGAGCGGACCGCCGGCCTGTATCCCGAGGACGCGGAAGCCCTGCTGTTGCAGGCCGCGGCCCACCTGGAACTCGCCGGCGACCGTCCCGCCGCGAGCACGCTCTACGACCGCCTGCTGGCGTCGTCGAACAGCCTGGAGAACCCCCACCTGGTACGCGCCCTCAAGGCCTCGAACCTCTGGGAGTACGGCCACGAGGCCGAGGCCCGCGCCATCATCGACGGCGTCCGGGCGGCGTCCCCGCGGGACGCCGCCCCCTGGGTGATCGTGGCGGAGGCGCTGGAGTCCCACGACGAGCTGGAGGCGGCGCAGGAGACGTTCACAGAGGGTGCGCGGACCCTCCTGGCCGACGTCGAGGAGCCCCCGTACTCCCTCCACCCCCTCCTCTTCGGCCGGCACCGCGTCCGCCGCATGCTGGGCCTGACCCACGACGACTGGGACGTCCTGGCCGACACCCTCCACTCCTCCCCCGTCTCCCTCGACGAACTCCACGACCCGAAGCGCGTGTGGTCCCTCGGCTCGGACAACCCGGCGGAACTGGCCGCGGAGATCTCCCGCCTCCAGGCGGAGCTCGGCACCTTCCGCGAGGCCCTGTCCCGCCCGTTCCCGGTGGCGGTCCTCCACTGGCCGGCCGGCGAACTGGCCGAACTCGTCGCCGCCTACCCGTCCCTGGAGGCGGAGTACCCCTCCCACGAGGAGCACCTCGCGACGATAGAGGCGTCGCTGAGGGAACTGGCGTCCTCCGGCACACCGAACCTCGGAATCGTGACGGGAACCGTCCCGTCGTACGAGGCGTTCGCGGCCTCGGAGGGGTCATCGCCGGCCGACTCGGAACTCCTCCCGCAGTACGCGACGACGCTGGCGGCACGAGGTCGGGCCGTGGCCTGGCCTCCACAGCGGGGGGTGGGGTGCTGGTGCGGGTCGGGAGTGGTTTACGCGGGGTGCCACGGGGCGGGGGCCTAGCAGCACCTGACCTCAGGGGCGCTGTCCGGAGAGGGGCGAGATGTCCCAGCCTTGGCTGACATTCGTCCTTCTCTTCGCCGCCGGGTGGCTCGCCTACGGGGCCCGTGTCGTCCGACGGGGCCTCCGCGAGCGAAAGGGCGTACGGCACCTCGGCGTCCGGGGTACGCGCGCGAAGGGCGAGGTCGTCCGCGGACCCCGCCGCGAGGGAGCCACGCTTCATCCGGCCCAGCTCCGCTACCAGGCGGGCCCTGCGCGTCAGACGTATCGCCGGGCCCCGCTCAACGCGGATCAGCACTCCCTGTGGGTGGGTTGCGAGGTGGTGGTGCGCTACGACCCGGACGATCCTCGACGGGTCGTGGTGGTGCGCACCCAGAAGACGTTCAACCCGGAGACCTACTTGGTGAACGGGGTGGCGTTGTGTTTGTTCGGGGTGGGGCTGGCCGTGTGGGCGTTCGTGTGAGCTGGGGTGACGCGACGCCGACCAAAGAGGATCATCTTTCAGTACAGACCTTCAAATGTCAGTGACGGCTGTTAGAACAGATCCACATCGGCATGTGTCGGCGTGAGGCCACCGTGTGCGAACCGCGAGGGATCAGGGGGCAGTCGTGGCAGAAGCAGGGGGCCGGTCGAAGCCGATCGCAGGTGTCTACGAGAAGCTGATCACCCACGACGTCCACGCCGAGATCGAGCGATTCGAAGCCGCGGGCTGGAAAGCGATCGACGCCGAGGTCAGCGCCGAGTCGTCCCCGCACGTCCTGGCTCGCCATATCGGTGAGGCCGTGGGGCGCAAGCTCAGCCAGCTGCCGCACGACAAGCAGGTCGCCGCCGCCAACCGCATCCTGCGGTCGCTGGACACCTCAACACCTGATCAGCACGACACCGAGGCGGCGAGCACCATCGTCGAGGGCCCGCGCCAGCTCCTGGCTCTCGCTGAGCAGGAGGCTCCCGGTGTCTACGCGATGCGCCCCCTCACGCCTCTCTCCGAAACCTCACTGATCACGAACGCTCCGGAAGACCCCAGTCTGGGCGCGGAGTTGCGAGCCGAGCTGGCCACCGCGGACCGCATCGACCTGCTCTGCGCCTTCGTGAAGTGGTACGGCATCCGCGTGCTGGAGGACTCCCTGAGAGCCGCCAAGGAACGCAACGTACCGATCCGCGTCATCACGACGACCTACATCGGCGCGACCGACCGCCATGCCCTCGATCGGCTCGTCCGCGATTTCGGCGCCGAGGTCAGGGTCAACTACGAGCTCCGCTCTACCCGCCTGCATGCGAAGGCATGGCTGTTTCGCCGGGAGAGCGGCTTCGATACCGCGTACGTAGGCAGTTCCAACCTGTCGAAGGCGGCGCTGCTCGATGGTCTGGAGTGGAACGTACGGCTGTCGTCAGTCGCCACCCCGGCGGTCCTCAACAAGTTCGAGGCGACCTTCGACGCCTACTGGAACGACATCGCCTTCGAGCCCTACGACCCCGATCAGCACAGTGCACGCCTTGATCAGGCCTTGGCTCAGGCGAGTGGCAGCACGTCGGCTGCCGATCTGAGGATCAATCTCTCTGGCCTCGAGGTACGTCCCTATCCGCACCAGCGGGACATGCTTGAACGTCTCCGAGTGGAGCGGGAGATCCGAGGGCGGGACCGGAACCTCCTGGTCGCGGCCACCGGCACGGGCAAGACCGTGATGGCGGCATTGGACTATCGAAGCCTCGCCAGGAAGTTCGACACCGAACAACCACGGTTGCTGTTCGTGGCGCACCGCAAAGAGATCCTTCGGCAGTCTCTGCGGACGTATCAAGAGGTCCTCGATGACGCATCCTTCGGAGAGCTCCTCCACAGCGGCCAAGAGCCAAAGGCCTGGGACCACGTCTTCGCGAGTGTCCAGTCGCTCAATATGCGGCGCTTGGAGCAACTGGCCCCGGACCACTTCGACATCATCGTCATTGACGAGTTCCACCACGCGACCGCCGCCACCTATCGGCGGGTGATCGACCACTTCAGCCCGAAGCAGTTGCTGGGCCTCACCGCCACTCCGGAGCGGATGGACGGGCTCAATGTTCAGGACGAGTTCTTCGACGGCCGCATCGCAGCGGAGATGCGTCTGTGGGAGGCCCTGGAGAATGACCTCCTCTGCCCGTTCCACTACTTCGGAATCCCAGACGGCACGGACCTGACGAATCTCGGGTGGACTAAGGGAACCTACGCGGACAACGAACTCGGAAACCTCTACACAGGCAACCATGCCCGTGCCCGCATCGTGGTCAAGCAGATCCGGGACAAGGTCTCCAACCCCGGAGTGATGAGAGCGCTGGGATTCTGCGTGACCAAGTCCCATGCTCACTTCATGGCCGACTTCTTCCGTCAGGCCGGGTTCCAAGCAGTGGCGCTGGACAGCGACTCGCCGGCCGGGGTGCGCGCCCAAGCGCTCGCTGACCTGCGCGACGGCAGGCTCCAGGTGATCTTCTCCGTCGACCTGTTCAATGAGGGACTCGACATCCCTGACGTCGACACGCTGCTACTCCTGCGTCCCACCAACAGCGCGACGGTCTTCCTCCAGCAGCTTGGCCGGGGGCTACGCCGCACCGAGTCCAAGCCGGTGCTCACCGTCTTGGACTTCATCGGCCAGCACAGGGCTGAGTTCCGCTTCGAGGAGCAGTTCCGGGCGCTGACGAACTTCTCCCGCAACCGACTCGTCGACCACATCGAGCATGACTTTCCGCAACTTCCCTCCGGGTGCCAGATCATCCTGGAAGGCAAGTCCAAGGACCTCGTACTCGACAACATCCGTGCTCAACTGGGCGCCACGGTCAAGACATTGGTCAACGAGGTCAAGGCGTACGGCACGCCACAGTTGGTCGATTTCCTCCGCGAGAGTCGGCGTGAAATCAAGGAGCTGTACAAGGGCGACAACTCGTGGACGACCGTGCTGCGCAGGGCAGGCTTGGTCAAGGACCCTGCCCCAGAGGGGGAAGCCGCCCTCCTCAAGCGCGTCCATGCCTTTCTCCACGTCGACGACCCTGACCGGGCCCAGACATACCTCCGTCTTCTGGCCGACGACGCTCCGTCCTACGAGGAGCTCAGCCCAGACGACCAGGCATACGCGCGCATGCTGTTCTTCAACGTGTGGGACAACGCAGGTGGCTTCACGAGCTATCAGCAAGGTCTCAGGTCGCTACGCGACCAGAGGGTGTTCCGCGATGAGCTCCGCCAGGTGATCTCCCATGTCATGGGAGTGGCCGACCATTTCCCCATCCCCCTGCCGGACAGTCACAGCCACATCCCCCTGAAGGTCCACAGCTCCTACAACCGCTCCGAAATCCTGGCCGCCCTCGGCGTAGCCCGCTTCGGCGGCCAGATGCCCCGGTCCTTCGCGCAGGGAGTCCAGTGGGTAGAGGAGATCAAGACCGACGCCCTCCTCATCACCCTGGAGAAGAACGAGAAGGACTTCTCCCCCACGGTCCGCTACAAGGACTACGCCCTGAGCCCAACGCTCTTCCACTGGGAGTCCCAGAACGCGACTGCCGAGACCTCGCCGACGGGTCAGCGCTACCAGCGTCACGAGGAACAGGGCAGCCACGTCCTGCTCTTCATGCGGCGCTACAAGAGCACCGACATCGGTAAGTCCCAGCCGTGGATGCTCCTGGGGCCCGCGATCTATGACGACCACAAGGGCAGTAAGCCGATGGGAATCACGTGGGCGTTGCAGCATGAGCTTCCCGCTGACGTGTGGTCGTACGCCGCAGTGGTCACCGGTGGATGAGGGCGATGCGCCGAGCGGGCCGTAGGGCGTAGAGGTCAACACCGGAGGGTCGTCAGAGCCTCCGCTTCCGCCTCGAAGTGCGTCTGAGCTCTGTCCAAAGCTTCGTCAGCGTCATGGCCATGGGCTCTGAGCCAGTGCAGGAGATCGGCGATGATCCCCACCGCCACGGTTTCCGTCACAGCAGCCGTGAGCCGACTTCCGCCGGCTTGCTTCGTCGGCTCATGCGCCCGATAGGCGTTGAGCACTCTCTCGGCTCTCTCGACCTGCGGGCTTCCGCTGTGCCCGTGGGGCGTGGTCAAGTTCGTGGCCAGCTCGCACCACGTCACCTTGTGGTCGGGGAAGAGCTGAACCCCCCAGCGCTGGGCCAAGGCGTCGATCAGCAACATCCCGCGCCCCGCTTCGGCGTCGGCGTCCGCGCTGATCTTCGTCGGCACGGTCCTGGTGTTCGGGTCGTGCACTTCGATACGCAGTTGCGTGCCCCTCATTGACACAACGAGGGTGGTGGGTGTGTCGGGGCCTACGTGCGTGATGACGTTGGACACGAGCTCGCTGACGCAGAGCTGAGCCTCCTCAACGACTTCGTGCAAGCCCCAGATCCCGAGATGCAACCTCATGAGGCGGCGCAGGGCGGCTACTTCGGCAGGCTTCGCCGTGAAGGCCAGCTCCCATGGCTTGCGTGACATGCACGCTACTTGGTCCACGAAAGTCCCTCTCCTCGCAGTCGGCGACACAGGAACGCGGAGCGTTATCAGCGCTCACGATGAGTTGCGTCGAGACCAGAGTGCTGGGCGCCCATCCCTTTATGCAATGTGCACGGCGGGATTCCCACTTCCGAGTGATTGGCAGCCACACCCCTTGGCGCGAGACTGAACGCTCGCTACCGGAAGGGATGTTGGGATGGCCGGTTCACCTACGGCACGCCGCCGTCGCCTCTCGATCGAGCTGAAGAAGCTCCGCGAGAAGAGCGCCCTCACTTGCGCCCAGGTCGGAGCAGGCCTGGAATGGAGTGGTTCCAAGGTCAACCGGATGGAGACCGGCAGCGGGCGGGTGCAGCCTTCGGACATCGACGCCCTGTGCAGGTTCTACGACACGAGCGATGAGCTCCGGGAGTTCCTCAAGTCGTTGGCCAGGCAAGCCAAGACACGTGGTTGGTGGCAGGTGCACGGCGCCGGCGTGCCTGAGTGGTTCAACATCTACATCGGCCTGGAGCAGGACGCCTCCACTCTCCGCCAGTACCAGTGCGAGCTGATCCCCGGGCTGATGCAGACGGAGGCCTACGCCCGCGAACTCCACAAAGCAGGCGGGCACATGACCTCCGGCGACATCGACAGGGCCGTACGCGTACGCATGGAACGCCAGGCCATGCTGACACTCCCGGACGCCCCCGACGCCTGGTTCATCGTCCACGAGGGTGCTGTACGCAACGCCATCGGAGACGGCGCCCTGATGGCGGAGCAACTCGAACGCGTCCTCCACACAGCCGACTTGCCGACGGTGACTTTGCAGGTCCTGGCCTTCGACTCCGGCACGTATCCAGCGACCGGCACCTTCACCATGCTGGGATTCCCCGCCCCGGAAGACCCAGACCTCGTGTACCGGGACGGCATCACCGATGCCGTGTACCTCGAAGGCGAGCATCATGTCCGTGAGTACACACGGGCGTTCGACGGTCTGCGAGCCACTGCCCTCAGCCCTCAGCGCTCCGCGCAACTGATCAAGTCGATCTTGAATGAATACAGAAGGTGAGCATGACAGAGTCCTGCGCCCCCGCCCCTCTGGTGTGGTTCACGTCGTCGCACAGCAACGGAGCCGGAGGAGAGTGCGTCGAGTGCGCCCTCGTTACTGGCGGCACCCTCATACGCGACTCAAAGAGGATGGGAGGCCCTGTCATCACCGTCGGTCACGGGGCTTGGCACTCCTTCATACGCCCCCTGAAGGAGAGGCTCTCGATAGAGGAGTCCTGCTAACCAGACGTGAAGTCATCTTGGTCGCCACACCTCGCCTCGGGCGCCTCTCAATTCACCGTTGCCTTCTGCTGACGCTCACTCAGCAGCAGCACATAAGATCGACGAACACCTGCTCCCCAGAGCATGCAGGATCGATCGCAACGGGATGGCACCATGACAAGCGCCTACGAGTCGGACCCGATCTTCGAGACAGTGCCGCGGCAGCTCTCGAACCTGGTGACACGGATCCATGGTCGTGAGATCGCGCTCCCGGACTTCCAGCGAGACTTCGTCTGGGATGCGACGCGCACCGAGGAGCTGATCCAGTCGATCATCTCGGAGTTCCCGGTCGGCACCCTGCTCCTCTGGAAGCAGGGAGACGGCGAGACCTTCGCGAGCCGCAACTTCGAGGGCGCCCCCGAGCTGGGAGACAAGAAGCCCGCGGAACTCGTCCTGGACGGCCAGCAGCGCCTCACGGCTCTCTACCAAGCGCTCACCGGCGCGGGCGACGAACGCTTCTACCTCAAGGTCGACGAGTTCGTCAGCACGGCCGAGGACTACGTGAAGGAATTCCACGAGGTCAATTTCGACAAGGCTGTCATATCCGTGCCTGTCGCCGTGAGCAAGGGACAGGTCAAGAAGAACGAAGAGCTACTCGGCATCTCCCACTTCCCCGTTTCCGGGGTCAGCAGTTTCGATGACTGGCTTGATGAGTACGTCGACAACGTAGTCAGTAATGACGGTAGCTCCAACGCCAAGTACCTCAAGTCCCTGTACAGGCGCATGCGTGACAAGTACATCGTCCCCCTGCGCTCTTATGGCCTGCCGGTTCTCACGCTCCCGGAAACCACACCGATCGAGGCCGTGTGCACGATTTTCGAGACGTTGAACCGAACTGGCAAGCCGCTGGGCCCGTTTGAGCTACTGACGGCTCGTTACTACCCGCAAGGGGTCAACCTCCGAGACCTGTGGGTCGAAGCCCAGGACAACTACAAGGCGTTGATCGATTTCAGGGTCGACCCGTACAGCATCCTTCAGACGGTCTGCCTGAGGGCCTATGGCTCCGCCCAGCGGTCCGACGTCCTGAAGAAGCTCACCGCCGCCGACATCTCGCAGCACTGGTCGGCCGCTGTCAAGGGCGTGGCCGGAGTCATCGACATGCTGCAGTCGGACTGCGGGCTGGTCGCGCCGAAGTGGCTTCCCTACGGAATGCTGCTCATACCGATGGGCGCTGTGTGGAGCGACATCCAGAAGCTGGAACCCCTCGACCGGGCCCCCGCGTACACCCGCCTACAGCGCTTCTTCTGGTGCAGCGTCTTCACCACCAACTACGACCAAGGAGCCAACAGTCAGGCTGGTGCCGACTACGGCCGCCTGAAGGACTGGGTCCTCACCGGTGAAGGACAGTCCCCGGAGGCTCTCGAGGAGCTTCCGCTGAGCGCGTCCACACTCCGCTCCGCGTCTGTGCGCAGAAAGGCTCTGTACTGCGGACTGGTGTGCCTGCTCGCCACCACGCGGGCCGAGGACTTCCATACAGGTCAGGCTATGACCCCGTACCGGGTGGGAGAGGTGCAGATCGATTCGCACCACATATTCCCCAAGGCCTACCTGACACGCGCCAAAGCGGCGGAAAGCCCAGAACTCCTCCTGAACCGCACCCTGATCGACGCGGAGACCAACCGCATCATCCGAGACAAAGCACCTAGCCAGTACCTGAGCGAAATGGCCACCACGTACGGGGAAGAGAAGCTGGAAGCGGTACTTTCCTCCCACGCAATCAAGAGCGACTCGAGTAGCGGCCTCGCCAACGACAACTACAGCACTTTCCTCGATGAACGCCTAAACACGGTAGTGCAGCTCATCGAGAGGGTGACTGGCCGCAGCCTGCATGAGGAGTAACGGTACTGCGATTCGGCGCCGATCACGTGTTCACGCCGAGTCGTGCTTCAGGTGAGTGAGCGGCGAGGGCGCCCAAGGCTGCCCGGTTTACTGAGGCCGGCGGTTGCGAGGCGAAGACCGACGGGCGGCCAAGGGTGGGCGGCGGGTCGGTGGGGAGGGGGTGCGCTCGTGGCCGACTGGCCCAGTCATTGCTGGTCAGGGGAACGAGGCCGCGGCCCGCGCGGCGTGTTCGGCGGTGCGGGCCGCGGGTTTTCGGTTCGGTCAGGTGTCGACCGCCGGTTGGGGGTCGTCCGTTGCCGTGAGGGATGTCGGGAGTGCGACTTCTTTCTCGACGCCCTCCTCGCGCTGCTTTTTCAGGGCGAGTTCCTTCGCCACCTTCTCTGAGTGCAGCCTCATTTCTGCCTCCGTACGGAGATCGAACACCGTTTCCTCCTTTGGGTTGTGTTCTGTCACGGGTGATCCAGGGGTGTGCGACAGCAGCCGGACAGCCGCAGTTCGTCCGTCGCCCGAAGAGGGCTGAAGGTGGGAAATGCCTGCCTGGCGCGGGTCGGAACGTGAAGAAGAGAGAGATCGAGGGTGCCTGAAGGTGACAGGCGCTCTCGGCTACTGGGCCGGGTGCGTCACGACCCTGTGGCGCTAGGAGCGGGTGCGGCTGTGTTCCGGGAGTGACCATGCCGGCCGGAAGTCGGAATCGTCTGGGATCCGTCGCCGCTCCATCGTCACTTCCCCTCGGTCATGCCTGGGCCCGACTGAATGTCTGCCGCCGCCGTGTCCGTGCGTTCGCGGTGCCGGATATGAGTTGGCTGACGCGAACATCTCTTTTCCTGGAGATTACCGTACGAGTGAGGCCTGAGTCACGGTCAAGTTACGTTCGCACACAGGTTATTAGCGTGTTGTTCATCTAAGGCGCGCCGGTGTACGCCCCGTTGGTACCGCCCCAGTTGCGGGAGGGGGCCGCGCACTCGACGCGGCTGCCCGCCGGATCCGTCCGGCGTCAGTGGGAACGTCTGCGGTGTCGGACGACGATGGCCACGCCGCCCAGCAGAGCGGCGCAGCCTGCCGCCGTGGCGATGAGTGTCGTCCGGTCCGCGCCGGTGGCGTCCAGGGTGTCGCCGGACGGTTCCGCGGCAGTCGGTGTGGCCGGCTTGCCGAAGGCGAAGGTGACGCTGTCGTTGGAGGCGTCGGGGTCGTGGAAGGGGATGCCGGCCGGGCCGGGTCGCACGGTCGCCGTGCCCTTGGCACCGTCGTACGCCTTGGACGTCTTCACCATCAGTACGAACAGCTGGCTCTTGCCCGCGTCGAGGCCGAACGGCACGGTGCACACGTAATGCCGGTGGCCCGCCTCGAAAGGTGCCGTGCTGGTGCTGCCGTTCCGGAGCAGGCAGGGGCCGTATGGGCTGTCCTCCTCCTCCATGTGAACGTTGCCGGTCGCGACAGCGCCCTTGGGCAGGACCACATCGACCACGGTGGCAGCCTTGTCGTCGATCCCGTACGCGGAGGCAGGGCCGTGGTTCAGGGCGTTGATGTCCAGCGTCCAGGCGCCCGCCCCGCTGCCCGGCTTCGGCGTGGCCTCGGCCGCGAAATCCGCGGAGTTGTCCGCCGCGACGGTGAATCGGCCCTCGGCGCCCTTCTCGAATCCGCTTCCCGCACCGGACGCCCGCACCAGGGTGAGCGCCGGCCCGGTGCCCTGGTGGCTGCCGCCGCCGGGCTCTACGCCGGGTTTCAGCAGCTCGGCCGAGTAGTCGGTCACAGCGGTCAGGACGTGCTTGCCGACCGTGGCGGTCAGGGGGCTGCTCAGCTCCATGGTGGCCCCCGCGGGCACGGAGTCCGGGCCGACCGGGAAGACGCAGGTGACGGATACCTGGCTGCCGGGCGCACTGGGCTCATGACTGTCGCCGTAGGCGCAGTTGGAGAACCTGCGGTCGAAGACCAGACCGCCCACCGACTCCCAGCTCAGCATGACGCGCCGGTCGGTGGCCAGATCCCCGGTGTTGCGGAGCCGGAGCCGAACATCGACCCGCGACCCGACCCTGGCGTGCGTCACATCCGGCAGCCTGCCGACGATCAACTTCGGGATGCCGACGACCACTCTCGCCTTCGCGGTGGTGCCGGTGGCGTGGTCGGCGCTGAGGGTGTACGTGATCGTGCCGTCGGCGCCGGTGGCGGCGCCCGCGTCCGCACGCACGGTGAAGTCGACGGAACGGCTCTGCGAGGAACCCGTGTTGGCACAGGTGATGACCCGACCACCGTCCTTGCACCTCGGGTCGTCGACCGTGACGCTCGCGATGCCCGCCAGATCACGCGTATCGATGACGAGCGTGTCGTTCGTGGGTACGGGGACCTGCGCGCCGTCGTCCCAGAAACCCCAGCCCACGTGGACCGACTGCGTCGCCGACCCCACGTTGAGCTGCTTTTCCGCGTCGATCGTCGCGTATGCCTGCGTCGGCAGGGGGGACGGTTTCGCGGACGGTCCGTCGGCTGCGGAGGACGCGCTGGGCGTCAGGGCGAGCACCACGGCAGCCAGTACTGCCCCGAAGACCGTGCACTTGGACCTCATGCCTGTGTGATGTGCGAGAAGCCCCGAAGGTTGCCCTGCGACAGGCCCGGCGACACTGAACGCGCCCGACGTGACGACGGCCGGCCTCGGCGCAGGGCAGGGCCTCGGCCTGCTCGCTTCGGCTCCGCACCAGGGTCTGTTGTGAAAATGGATCAAGGTCCTGGGTACGGCGTGCTGTGGAGCCGGACGGACTGACCTACTCCACGCCGTGACGACTGACCACAGCTCCGGCCCGACTCTGCCAGGCCGGCGGCGCGAAGGAAGTCGGCGACCTTGCCCGGCTTGTCGAGGGTGACCGACAGCGAGGGCTGGATCGGCGGTAGCCGGAGAACCAGGACGCGGTCCGCTCGACGATCCGGCGGCAACGCTCACGTACGTGGGGGCGCGCGAGTATATGCAGCTCATGGGGCTTGAGCAGTAATCCAGATCACGGTCGGGTCACGGTGTAGATCATTTACGCTCTGGGCAGCCTCGTAGCGCTTCTCGGTTCAACTTTCGATCTGCGAAGCCCAGTTCGAGTGCGCGGGCGGTCTCGGCGGCCGCCTGTCTGCAGGGCCGGGGGGACTCTGCGGTCCGTCTCCCGAAAGGAAGCGCATGCCTCAGGACCTCACGTTCGCCCCCCCCTTCGCCCCTGTCAGAAGACGTCCGGAGTGCCCCCCAGGAGCGCCCTCTGTGCTGGATCCGGGACATGAGCCCGGTCCGCAGCCAGGCCGGGGTTCGAGGATGAATCTGCCGTAGCCGAGCGGCTCGCCCGTTCGAGAGTCGAGCCGGCACGGGGCAGTTCGTCCTCCACCTACAGAAGATCCCGGACACGACCGGCCGACAACCACGGCCGATCGATTCCGCTGCCAGGACCACAGCTTGAAGGGAGACCGGTGTGAAATCACGAGTCGTAGGTGCTGGTCGGAAGCCGTCCACCGACAGTGTGCTCCCGGCGCAGCCCGGCGCCCAGCTCCAGCCCGGGGAGGCGGGGAGCGCCCTGGCCCGCCTCTTGGGGAGACGCATCAATGGGTGCACGGAACAGCACCGAAGTTCCCAGGACGCCGCCAAGCAGCGGCTGGACGCACTCGGCTCCCCCCACTCCAGCACCACGCTGCATGTGGAGGGAGCCCTCCGTCTGGCGACGAGCGCGTTCCTCCCGCCCGACGAGGAGGGCTCTGCCAGGCTGCGGCAACTGGACACCAGCCTGCGCGTGATCGAAGCCGCCTTCCCCCAGGTCAGCACTGATGTTGAAGTCTGCCGACTGACCAGCAGGATGCTGGAAGAGGCCTGGAGAAGCCGTGCGCTCGCCCCGCCGCACGAGGAGGAGCAGACAACCGGCTGCGCCTGCGCTCTGTGCCGTCGGCTGCCCACGCCCCCCGCACGCACGCTGGGTGACTACGGTTGGCGGCAGAGCGCCGGTCGTCCCCTCATAGCCAAGACCTGGCCATACCGCCGGGAACTCGACAGCGTCCTGACCGGTGGATGGTCCTGGACCCGTCAGATGAACGACCTTGAACGGGACCTTGGCCACCGTCACCGCTTCGAAGACGACATCCTCGTCTTCCACGAATACAAACGCGTGATCGACACCATCGATACCACGCGCCTCACCCAACTCGTCGAAGGCCGCTTGGCCGAGCGTTTCAGCACCAACAGCGCACGGGCCCTGGTCTGCGGACTCTTCGCAGCCCATAAGCGATCCGTTGACGAGTACTGGCTCCAACAGCATCACGCGGGCAGCGTCACACTCCCTCAGACCAACCCGCTCGACCAGAGCACCTACTCGATCCTCCAGATGCTGGACTGCCTGTTCTGGCATGTCTCGCCCGACACCGAGCTCTGGCAGGAAGAACACCTCGCCTCTCTGCTGCTGTGCCGCGTCATCGACGACATGGCCGACGTACGAGTCGACGCCCTCACCGGCGAGATCAGCAACTTCTGGCTCGCCGACATGTCCACCCACACCAAGGCCCTCTACGCCGCCTGCGCCATCGCCCTCGTCAAATACGGCTGCATGCCCGAGGCGCACGCCCCGATGTGGAACACCTGGCTGATGACCACCACCATCGTCTGGATGGGGCTCACAGGCCGCCACGCCCTGTGGTTCGACGGCATCACCCAGGGCCTCCCCTCGGCTCAGGAGTGCCCGCTGTGCGACCTGCAGCCCAACGCGTGCACCGGCATCCTCACCCACGGCACCACCCTCACCATCGCCCCGCGGCCCACCGCACCGGCACTGAGCGCCCGGACCGCCGAGCTGTCCGCCCGCTGCCGAGCCCAGTACCCCCGGACATGGCCCCTCTTCGACGCCGAGCTCCATGCCTTCGAAGCACTACACGGTCCCTGGTACGGCAACATCGACAGCACATGGGAGATCCTGCGCCGCACCTATATCGCCGCCGTGGAGGCATCCAGCGCCGCACCGTCCCCCGCCCGCGCCCGTCAGGTCCAAGAAGACGCCGGCGTAGTCGGATCTGAAAGGTTCCACACCCTGCACGACCCTCAAACCGGGAGGGAAGACACCACACTGCTCGCCTACATGTTCGGCTGCGCGCACCCGCATTTCCTCTGGAACGCCACGGGATATCTTCCCACCGACGTCACAGGAGACTGGCTGGACGGCTGACGCCTCAATTCCGTACCAGAAACCCGGTAGATGGTGGTGGGCCGCAAAAGAACACCCGGCCCACACCCCGCCACGACGTCCGCGCACCCCGCAAAACACCGGCGGCCTAATACTCCAGCCGGGCTTCTTCCTCGCTCCCGTCGCCGCAGCCGGCCCCAGGGTTCGGGGAAGGCGGGTCAGTGTGCTCCGCCGGATCTGAGGGGTTCTGTACGGGCGTAGGTGTCGGCGTAGGTTCGGGCGTAGGTGTCGGCGTAGGTGTCGGCGTAGGTGCGGGCGTGGGCTCGGGCGACGGGGTCGGCGGCGCTTCGGTTTCCGGCGCTCCCTGTCCCGGCGCCTCGGACGGGGGCTCCTCGGACGGGGGTTCCTCGGACGGGGGTTCCTGGACCTCTGGCGCTTCCGGTTCCGGGGTCTCGCCAGGCGGGTTCTCCTGCACCGGCGGGTTCGGATCAGCTTCCACCGGGTCGGCCGGCGCGGGTGTCGAGCCCCCGTCCTCCGGTCCGGGCCCCTCCTGCGGCGGCGGCTCGTCCGTCGGCCCCTCGTCCACCGGGCCGTCGTTCACCGGGCCGTCGTTCACAGGCTCTTCGTCCACCGGGCCTTCATCCACTGGCCCCGCCACAACCGGCGCACCTCCAACCGGCGTACCTCCAACCGGCGCATCACCCACCGGCTCCTCAGCCGTCCGCCCCACCGGCGCCACCGGCGCCACCGTGGAGTCGCCCGCATCGACCGTGTCCTTCGCCACGACAACCATGCCGCCGCCATCCACCCAGGCCCGCTCGACCTTCCCCCTGTCCTCCGAACCCGCGGACCCCTCAAGCCCCTTGGGCGCGTCGCCCACCGGTGCCGTCCCCTTCGACGGCCGGGCCGCCGGTGCCTGCGCCAGTGGCTTCCTGTCCGGCGTGGTGGTCGAAGGGTCGCCCGCGCCGAGGGCGAGCACGAGGGCGAGGGCGGTGGCGGTCACGGCTGCGGCGCCGGCCGCTACCGCCGCCGGGACCTTCGCCCCTCCCCCGGTGGTCACGGCTTGGCGCGTCGCGTCCAGGAACCCTGCGCCACCGGATCCGGCGGCGCCGCCGGATCCGCCCAGTGCGGTCGCCGCGCCCGTGGACGCCGCCGCGAGGGAGAGCACGTACTTGCCCGTGCCGCCGAGGGCGAAGACGAGGAGGGCGGGGCCGACGAGCGCGGGGAGCCGGTCGTTGGCGCGCATCAGGATCGCGAGGCGGTGGCGGCAGTCGTCGCAGGTGTCGATGTGGCCGAGGAGGCGTTCGGACTGGCGGGCGGTCGCGTTGCCGCGCACGTAGGCGGGCATGCGTACCCAGTGGACCTCGCAGGCGGGGTCGTCCGGGGCGCCGGTCTGGACGCGTAGGAAGGCCTGGCGCATGCCCTCGCGGGCCCGGTGCAGCAGTACGGCCGTCGCGCCCTGCTTGGCGCCGATGCGTTGGCCGACCACCTCCAGGGACTGGCCTTCCGCCTCCGCGAGCCACAGTGCCTCCACCCAGCGCTCGGGCAACTGGCCCAGGACGCGCGTCAACAGGTCGACGGAGGAGACCTGTTCGGCCGGGTCGCCCGCCAGGGAATCGGCGGGCCCGGAGCGTTCGGCGGCGGTCTGCGGGTCCTGGGGGGTCTCCCGTGTGGCGGTCGCGACCGCGCCCGCGAGGTGCCGCACGGTCGTCATGAGGTACGCCGGTACGTTGTCGATCTCGTGGCCCGCGGACAGCCGCCGCCACACGCGGAAGTGCGCCTCGGCCACGAGGTCCTCGGCCGTCCAGGAGTTGCGGGTGAGGGAGCGCGCGTACGCGACGAGGCGCGGCTGCTGTTCCTCGAAGATCCGGGTGTATCTGACGGTGGCGGATGCCTGAGCAGGCACGGTGGCGGGACCGGGGCCGTCGGTCATGGCGTCAACGCTCCAGTTGCCTGCTGTGGGTCAATGACTGGTGGAACGAACCATTTTGTAAAGGTGGATGGCAAAAACTTCAACTAGTTACGGTCCGTGATGCTCGTCACATGCGGTGACAGGGCACGGAGTTCAGTACGTCCAGTAGTCGCGCTCCGGGAGTTCCACCCACGCGTCCGGAGGGCCGGTCACCGCGCGGGCGTCGGTCAGGCGCAGGCCCGCGTACGCGCAGGTGTAGGCCACCGCCTCGTGGTTGTAGAGGTAGGCGGTCAGGACCTCCTCGGGGGTGTGGTCCGCGTCGGGGCCGCCGCCGGGGTGGAGGTCCCAGCCCTCGATGGTTCCGTCGCGGGCGACACTGCCCTGGTTGCCGCTCTTGGGGTTGGCGTACAGGCCGCTGGAGACGGTGCCGACGGACAGGCGGGTGTGGATGCCGGGCATCGACGGGGCGTATCCCCAGGGTTGGGTGAGCACGCAGCCGCCGGGGACCGTGGTCACGCCGACGATGTCGAGGATCTCGTCGACGTCGTAGTCGTACGGGTTCTCCACGATGTCGTCCAGGTCCGCGTTCTGGACGGGGGTCGCCTCCAGGCGGCGTATCGCCTCCTCGGCGTCGATGCCGGCCACGCAGGCGAGACCCAGGCCGTCGTAGTAGAAGTCGCCCAGTGCGGCGATGAGGCGTCGGGCCTCCTGGGCCGCCTGCTGTTGGGGCTCTGTGAGGCCGGGTTCGCCCGCCGGGAGCGGGAACAGGTCGGGGGCCGGGCCGGCCAGGCCGAGCCGGCCCACGGACCAGCCGCCGAGCTGGGAACGCCAGGGGTCGGCGCCGGCTTCGGCGAGGGCGCGCACGTTGTCTGGTTGGCGGGAGAGGAGGGCTTCCCACAGGGCTGTCGTGCCGTACTCCAGAGCGTCGACGTCCGTGACGCGGCGGGCCAGTTCCGCGACGACCTCCGGTGACCCGAACGCCGCCGCCCGGTGCAGGGGGCGGCCTCCCGAGCCCCACGTGTCCGGGTCCGCGCCCTCGTCGAGGCGCCGTCGGATCTCCTCGTGGTTCCTCCAGTCGTCCCACACCAGGCCTGACCAGCCGTGCCCTCGGTCCGTCACCCTGCCCCCTCCAGCACCGAATCCGGACGGCGCCTGCGCGCGCCGCCCAGTCCTCACACCTTCGCAGACGGCACTGACAGTCCGGGGTGGCGTCGGGTCCGCACCGGCGGCCCAGTCCCTCCCGCTCGGCGTCCACGGGTCCGCCCTCCGTGCGAGCGCGCTGACCTGGCCGCGTACCTCCCGCGGCAGGTGCCGGACAGGGCGCGGGCGGCGTAGGACGTCGGATCCGGGACGGGGGAAGCAGAAGATCCAGTCGCCGCGGCGTCACGGGCGGAAAACACTTCGGCTGTGTCAGTCACCTCTGTTAGCTTCATGCGGCTCGTGCGGCCACGAGCCTCAACGACGAACAGGGGTGGGACAGTTGACTCGAAGACAAGCAGCTGGAAGACAGCCGGCCGAAAGAGGGAGAACCGCTTCGGCACAGCTGGCGGCGTTGTGCTGTGCGACGGCGGTGGTGGTGGCGGGGACCGGTATGTCCGGCACGGCGTACGCGGCGGAGAACCTGCCGCCCAAGCAGCCGCTCGTGCAGGACCTGCAGACGGGGACCAAGGCGTGCGCGACGGGTGACGACAGGGCGTACGTCGGGTCGCCGCCGACGCTCGGCGCCGTCCTGTACGACCCGGAGGAGGACAACCAGCCCGCCGAGGCCAACATGGTCAGGGGCGAGTTCGAGGCGTGGTGGACCGACGCGGCCGGGGTCGAGCAGCGCCGGACGTACACGTCCTACGAGACGTTGTCGGGGTCGCGGCTGCAGTGGCGGCTGCCGGAGGACATCCCGACGGACACGGTGATCTCCTGGCACGTCCGCGCCGACGACACCAAGACGACCTCCGCCTGGAGCTCGGAAGGTGACGGGTCCGTCTGCGAGTTCGTGTACGACGACGTCAGCCCGGAGAAGGCGGCCGTCACCTCGGCCGACTACCCGGAGGAGCAGATCCAGGACGGCGTCGGCGTCTACGGCAGCTTCACCATGGACTCTCCGTCAGCGGACGTCGTCGAGTACCGCTACAACTTCATCGGCGGCCCGTACGGGACCGCCCGACCGGACGAGATGGGCGGGCCCGCCACCATCCGGTTCCTGCCGCTCCAGGCCCGTCCGGACTACCTGAGCGTGCGCGCGATCGACCGCTCGGGGCGCAGCAGCGGAACCACCACGTACCACTTCCGGGTCAAGAGCGGTCGCGCACCCGTCGCCCACTGGAAGCTCGACGACGCGGCGGGAGCCACCAGCGCCGCCGCCGAGACAGGTGCCGCGGCCCGCGCCGGTACCGGCGTGACCTTCGGCGGTCCGGCACCCCGGGGCACCGGCGCCACGGCCACCGCCGCCCTCGACGGCAGCCGCCACGGCTTCCTCACCCCGGACGCCCCGGCCGTCGACACCGGCAAGACCTTCGCGGTCAGCGCCTGGGTGCGGCCCGCGCAGACCGACCGGACGATGACCGTCGCCAGCCAGGACGCGGGTGACACGGCCGGCTTCCGTCTCGGACTGAGCAGCCCGGACTCCGGGCCCACCTGGTCGTTCGGCATCGGTGGCGCACGGGTGTCGGGCGGTGCTCCGGAGACCGGTGAGTGGGCCCACCTGCTGGGGCTCTACGACGAGGAGACCGGCAAGGCGCAGCTGTACGTCAACGGCCACCCGGTCGGCACCGCCGCCGAGGCCACGCCTCCCGAGGCGAACGACGCGTTCCAGATCGGCCGCGCCCGCGACAAGTCCGGCTACCACGCGCGGTGGCACGGCGACATCGGTGACGTACGGGTGCACGACAGGGTCGTGGTGCCCCTCGAGGTGGCCGAACTGAGCCGCCGCACGCCGAAGCTGCTCGGCCACTGGTCACTGGAGACCGCGACGAACGGCACGAGCCCGGAGCAGAAGGGCGGAGCGCCGCTCACGCTCGGCGCGGGAGCGACGATCTACCGAGGCTCCGACAGCTCCTGCATCCCTGAGTTGGACCCCGACTGCACCTACGTGCCGCCCGCCCTGGTCGGCGACGGACATCTGCGGCTGGACGGCGAGACCGGGCACGCCGTCACCGAGGGCCCGGTGGTGGACACCGGGGACAGCTTCACCCTGGGCGTGGTGGTCCGGCTGGCGGACTCCGAGCCGGCCCATCCGATGACCGTGCTGTCCCAGGCGGGCAAGCACACCGACGCCTTCAAGGTGCGCTACGAACCGTCCGAGCACGCCTGGCAGCTGATCATGCCGGAGAAGGACGAGGTCGGTGCCGCCGAGACGGTGGTGTCCCAGATCGAGTCGGCGGACGGCGGTGAGGGCCAGGGCCACCGCCTCGCCGTGGTCTACGACGACGCCACCGACACGGTCAAGCTCTTCCTGGACGGCTGGACCAACGCCCAGGCGACCGGGACCCTTCCGAACGGCTGGCCCAGCTCCGGGGCGCTCCAGATCGGCCGGGCGCAGGTCGGCGACGGCTGGGGCGAGTACCTGCACGGAGACGTCGACGAGGTACAGGCGTACACCGGCGCGCTGAAGGACGAGAGGATCAGCGGTCTGGGCTGGGGGACGGACCCCTGCGTCGAGTGCTAGTCGTTGACCGGCGGGCGTGACCGGCGGGCGTGAGCGGCGGGCGTGAGCGGCGGGCGTGAGCGGCGGGCGTGAGCGGGCAGGTACCGCCGCTCAGTCCCTCTGAGCCGCCGCCCACGGATCCGCTCTGCGCGCGAGCGTACGGACCTGCTTGCGGACGTCCGCCGGAAGGCGCCGGATGACGGTGCGGGCCGCGCGGCGGACACCCGGGGCGGCGGTGGTGGCCAGGAGCACGCGGTGAGGGACGGTGGCATGGCCCGGTCGTCCCACGGACAGGCGGAGTTGGCCCGCGGGGCCGCCCCAGCCGGGGATGACCAGGCGGGGCGGGGTGCCGACCCGCAGGGCGGGCGGGCGAGGGCTGTCGGCGCCGCCCGTGAGACGCGTCCGGCGGCCGGAGCCGAGGAGTTGGGCGTTGGCCCACACCAAATGGGTGCCGACGGGCATCGCGCCACCGCCGGCCAGGGTGAGGGGGTCGATGACCGTCTCGCCGGTGAGGACCACGCGGTGTCTGCCCCGGCCGAGCGACTGGGTGCTCGGGGTGAGCGCGGTGTCCGGGAACCACCACAGGTTCCGGGCGGTGTCGTGGACGAGGAGCTCGCCGTGGGCGTGGCTGAGAGGGTGCGGGACCTCCCAGTCCTCGGCGCCCTTGATGCCGTCCAGCAGTTCGGGGTCCAGGAGCAGACGGCCGTAGCGCTCGACGAGGGTGAGGGGTTCGCCGTCGGGGCGGAGCATGGCGAACGTGGTGGTGAGGACGAGGCTGCCGTCGCGTCGCCGGACGTCGTCGACCGTGTAGTGGGGTCTGATCTTCTGGGTGCGGCTCGCGAGTTCGACCAGCGACTCCAAAAGGCCCTCCTCCAGGAGGTGCGCCCGGAGTCTGGTGATCGCGGGGAGCCCGTCCCGGACGCCGGGCGGGTAGCAGTCGCGGGCCATGTCGCGTACGACGGAGAAGTACCGTTCGAGGGCGCTGCCCGTGCGCTGGAGGACGCGGGGTTCGCTGACCGGGCGGAGCAGCTCGACGCGGTAGGAGCGGCGGAGCAGGTGGTCCTGGAGGGGGCCCGGTCTGGTGTTCGCCTTGATTTCCTCCACGACGGTACGCAGGTGGCCGTAGTAGGTCTCCGGGGTGCTCGCGCGGCTGCTGGTGTTGCCTCCGTCGTCGCGGCGGTTCCATACGTAGCAGGGGTGGTCGCCGAGGATGGAGACGCGCTTCGCGCGCACGTAGGCGCGGGCCATGAAGAGCTGGTCCTCCAGGCGTACGGGGCCTTCGGGGAAGGTGATGCCCTCGTCGAGGAGGAAGTCGCGGCGGAACATCTTGTGCGGCGTCAGGCTGTCCATGAGGGGCGTGTCCTCGACCGTGCACTGCTCGACCGTGCGTCTGAAGAGGCTGCTGGGGCCCTGCATGGTGCCGATGACCTTGCCGAGGACGATGTCGGAGGCGTTGCGGGTGGCGAGGCGGTGGAGGTGTTCGAGTGCCTCCGGGGTCAGTTCGTCGTCCTGGTCGACGAACTGGACGTACTCGCCGCGGGCCATCCGCACTCCGACGTTGCGGGGCTTTCCCGGCCAGCCGGAGTTCTCCTGGTGGAACACGCGCACGTGCGGATGCCGGGCGGCCAGCCGGTCGAGGCGCTGCGTGGAGTCGTCGGTCGAGCCGTCGTCGACGTAGACGATCTCGTACGCGTCGCGGCCGAGGCTCTGGTGGAGGAGCGAGGGTGCGCAGCGGTCGATGTAATCGCCGGCGTTGTAGACGGGCACCACAATGCTGACCTTGAGCATCCGTTCCCCAGATGTCGTCTCGTGCCCCGGTTCCGACGCCGTGGCCGGGTCGTCGGGTCGTCGGGTCCGGTGGTGGTGTGCTGTCCGAGCATCGCCCGCCTCCACGGCGGTCACTACCGGAGATGCTCCATACGGGCGTTACCGGGCCGGGTGCGCGGTCGGCCCGGGTGCGCGGTCGACGCCGGATACATGTCGGCCCCGGGTACGCGTCGGAGTCGCGTACCCGGGGCGGGGATGACGGCCGGGCCCGGCGGTGTTTGTGTGTGAGGGGAGGGGGCTGACGGCCGCCGGTTCGTTCAGCCCGTCGGGGTCAGTTCCGCGCGGCCGAACAACAGGGCGTAGCCCTGCGGGAGTCGGGCCAGGACACGGTCCACCAGGTCGTCGCCGACCAGGCCCGGCAGGACGCCCAGGACCGATCCGACGTCCCAGCGGGCCGTGGCCGGGGTGGCTCCCGGGACGCGGGCGGCGATCGCGGCCACGAACTCCGGTGCCGTCAGGCGGTGCGGTTCCGGGATCCGGGCGGCGATCACGCGGGCCGCCTCCTCGGGCAGGGCGTGGGCCAGGTCGACCCGTTCGTCGCCGGTGACGAGGCCGCCGAGGGCGGAGAGGACGATGCGGGTGACGCGTTCCGCCTCCGCCGTCGTGGAGTACCGGCCCGACGCCCGTACCGCCTCGACCAGCTCCGCCCATCGGGGCCTGCCCTGACCGGTGCCGCTGTGCCGCCGCTGGGGCCGCACGCTCAGAACCGTCACGTGGCGCTCCCCAGCTGTCGGCGCCCGCTGTCGCCGCCCGCGATCTGGATGCGGCGCGGCTTGGCCTGCTCCGCCACGGGGATGCGCAGGGTCAGCACTCCGGCGTCGTACGAGGCGTCGATGCGTTCCGTGTCGAGGGTGTCACCGAGGAACAGCTGGCGGCTGAAGCTGCCCGTGGGCCGCTCGGCGACGATCAGTTCCGCGTCCTCGGGGGCGGCGGAACGGCGTTCGGCTCGGACGGACAGGACGTTGCGTTCGATGTCCAGGTCGATCGTCTCGGGGTCGACACCGGGGAGGTCGAAGTGGACGACGAACTCGTCCCCGGAGCGGTAGGCGTCCATCGTCATCGCGGAGGGGCGGGCGGTGGAGCCGAGGACCTGCTGCGCGAGGCGGTCGAATTCGCGGAAGGGGTCCGTACGCATGAGCATCACAGTTACTCCTTTCTGAGGCGCTGGTGCGCGATGCCCTACGGCTTCTTATATAGCTCGAAGGAGGAAACTTGACAAGCCCCGACTCAGGTACGGGGTGGCGGGCCGCCTCGGCGTTAGCCTCGGGCTCACCGGACGTCGAGGACGTCGGGGCATCCGTACGGCTCAGGAGGCAGGCATGGCGAAGGTTCCCAGCGCGGTCGTCGCGGCGAGCGGTCTCGTCGGTGGGTACGGCGTCGCCCGCTGGACCAGGCAGCGGCCGCTGGGCGGGGCCGTGCTGGCCGTCGCCGGTGCAGCGGCCGCGCGGCAGTGGCGGCAGCAGGCGGGCGGGACGGCGGCGGGGGCGCTGACGGCGGCGTACGTCGCCGCCTTCGCCGGGTCGCACCCGCTGGCCAAGAAGGTGGGCGCGTGGCCGGCGGTGTTCGGGGTGGCGGGGGCTGTGGCGCTGGCGTCGTGGGCGGTCGCGGACCGGAGGGGCTGAGGCACAGCCCCTGGGGAGGAGCGGCGTCTTCACGGGTTCCGGGAGGGCCGGTGCCCCAGTACGTTCACCACCCGCCCGTTCGGATCCCGTACGAAGAACCGCCGTACGCCCCACTCCTCGTCCCTCAGCTCCCGTACGACCTCCGCACCCGACGCCACCACCTGCGCGTACACGGCGTCGACGTCCTCGACCTCCACGCTCAGGTCGGGCACGACCGGCCCGGTGCGTTCCTCGGTGAAGAAGCTGATCTGGGCGGTCGGGTTGGCCGGGGACGCCAGGGTCATCACCCAGCCCAGGTGCATGACCTCCTCGAGGCCGAGCAGGCCGTAGAAGTCACGGCTGTGGCTCATCCCGTCCTCGGACTCCACCCGGATGTCGGGCACGATCCTGCGAACCGTCATCGGTACGACTCCTCACCACGCGTCGCGTTTCTGTTATCGACCGGCCCACCCTCGCGTCTCCTGACCGTCCCCAGCCCCAGGCACGCGAGGAATGACCCACGTGACTTCACAGATCAGCCGCCGCAGCATGCTCAAGGCAGCCGGAGCCGTCGGCGTCGCCGCGGGCGCCACGACCGCGATCACCGCCGCCCCGGCCGTCGCGGCAGGCACCGCCTTCGCCCACCCCGGGCTGCTGCACACCCGCGCCGACCTGGAGCGGATGGCCGCCAAGGTGAAGGCGGGCGCCGCCCCCTACACCGCCGGGTTCGCCAAGCTGACCGCCAACCGCCATGCGCAGAGCGGCTGGACGGCCAACCCGCAGGCGACCGTGATCCGGGGAGGGGCCGGCCAGAACTACGCGACCCTCTACAACGACGTCCACGCCGCGTACCAGAACGGCCTTCGCTACCACGTCGGCGGCGACAGCGCGCACGCCGACACCGCCGTCGCGATCCTCAACGCCTGGTCGGCCAGGCTGACCACGCTGGCGGGCAACGCCGACCGCTTCCTGGCGGCCGGTCTGTACGGCTACCAGATCGCCAACGCGGCCGAACTCGTGCGCGACCATCCCGACTTCGAGCTCGACCGCTTCCGGGAGATGCTGAGCGGTGTCTTCGCTCCGCTCAGCGACAGCTTCCTGGTCCGGCACAACGACGCCGTGACCTCCAACTACTGGACCAACTGGGACCTCACGGCCATGGCCTGCGTCCTGGCCACCGGCATCTTCTGCGACGACAAGGCGCAAGTCGCGCGTGCGGTGGACTACTTCAAGCACGGCGACGGCCTCGGCTCCCTCAAGAACGCCATCCCCGTGGTGCACGACGACGGGCTCGCGGAGTGGCTGGAGGCGGGGCGGGACCAAGGGCACGCGCTGCTCGGCGTCGGCCTCATGGGCACCTTCTGCGAGATGGCCTGGAACCAGGGGATCGACCTGTACGGCTACGACGACAGCCGGTTCCTCAAGGGCGCCCAGTACGTGGCCAAGTGGAGCTTGGGCGGTGGGGTGCCGTTCACCGCCAACACCCGGGCGAAGGGGGCCGTCGACGGGTGGTCGGGGTCGGAGACGGTCACGGAGGCGGCCGGGGTCGATCCGGCCATGACCCGGCCGATCTGGGCGATGATCGCCAACCACTACACCAAGCGGCGGGGGCTTTCCGCGTCCTACCTCACCCGGATCGCCGCGAGGTCCGCGCCGGAGGGTGGGGGTGGGGACTACGGGCCCAACAGCGGGGGGTACGACCAACTCGGCTTCGGGACGCTGGCGTTCACGCGGGACAGGGCGACGGATACGGGTGCGGCGCCGAGGCCGGGGGGAGGGGCGGAGGGCGGCTCCGCAGCGTCGGGGTCGGTGTCGGGCTCGGACGCGCGGCCGCAGGGAGCGGGCTCGGGTTCTGCTTCGGCTTCGGCTACCGCTTCTGCTTCTCCGTCGCCCGCGTCCGGTGGGGACCTCGCCGCTACGGGGTCCGACGACATCGTGGCCTGGTCCGCCGCTGCGGGGATCACCGCCGTCGCGGGTGGGTTGCTGCTGCTGCGTCGGCGTGACCGGGTGCGGCGCGACGGCGCCGAGTAGGCGCCGCCGGCCGGGTGGGCCGGGGGTGGGTCGCGCGGCCCGGCGCTACCGGGGCGCCGCCTGCGCCCACCCGTGCCGTCCCAGGCGGCACGACTGCCCGCAGCTGGGCGGGGCCGGGTGCGGACAGCGGCCCACGCCGTAGCGCCCCACGCCGTAGCCGCCCCACACCGCAGCCGACTGCCCGCAGCCGGGCGGGGGCCGGGTGCGGGCAGCAGGTGGTAGCGGTTCTGCGCTGTGGCGGTCCTACACCGTGGCGGCCTTACACCGTGGCCGTCTGCGAGCCCGGTTCCGGGGTTCCCGGTTCCGGGCGCTCGCCCTTCCCCGCCGGCGTCGGCGGGGAGGAGGCCGCTGTCAGGGGCTTGGCGATGTCCTCCAGGGAGCGGCGTTCCGCGCGGACGGCGAGGAGCGCGGCGACCAGGCCGGCCAGGCACATCAGGGTCGCGCCGATCTGGAAGGCGAGGACCGTGTCGCCGACCTTGCCGGTGCCGGTGAGTTCGGCGAACAGCAGGGGGCCGCTGATGCCGCCGGCCGCGGTGCCGATGGCGTAGAAGAAGGCGATGGACATCGCGCGGGTCTCCATCGGGAAGATCTCGGAGACCGTCAGGTAGGCGCTGGAGGCGCCCGCGGAGGCGAAGAACAGGACCGCGCACCAGCAGGCCGTCAGCGTGGCCGCGCTCAGCGAGCCGCGGTCGAACAGCCAGGCCGTGCCGAACAGGAACAGGCCGGACAGGAGGTAGGTCGAGGAGATCATCACCCTGCGGCCGACCGTGTCGAAGAGCCTGCCGAGCAGCAGCGGACCGCAGAAGTTGCCGAGGGCGATGACGGCGAAGTAGTAGCCGGTGCTGCCGGTCGGGACGTCGTAGAACGTCGTCAGGATCGCGCCGAAGCCGAAGGTGATCGCGTTGTAGAGGAAGGCCTGGCCGATGAAGAGGGAGAAGCCGAGGACCGCGCGCCTGCGGTACCGGGAGAAGACGGTTCGGCCGATCTCCAGGAAGGTGACGTTGCGGCGCTGGTGGATGGTGAGCTCACCCTCGGGTTCCGGCAGCCGCTCGCCCCTCTCGGTCTCGATCCGCTCCTCGATGGCGGAGACGATCCGTTCCGCCTCCTCGTCGCGCCCGTGGATCAGCAACCAGCGCGGGCTCTCCGGGACATGGCGGCGTACGAGGAGGATCACCAGGGCGAGGACGGCACCCAGGGCGAAGGTGAGCCGCCAGCCGACGTTCGCCGCGAAGACGTCGGTGTCCAGCGCGACGATCGACAGCAGCGAGCCGCCGATCGCGCCCAGCCAGAAGCTGCCGTTGATCATCAGGTCGACGCGGCCCCGGTAGTCCTTGGGGATCAGCTCGTCGATCGCGGAGTTGATGGCCGCGTACTCGCCGCCGATACCGAAGCCGGTGAGGAAGCGGAAGACCAGGAACCACCAGGTGTCGAAGGAGACGGCGGTCAGCGCGGTCGCTCCGAGATAGACCGCCAGGGTGACCATGAAGAGCTTTTTACGCCCCCAGATGTCGGTCAGCCGCCCCCAGAACAGGGCGCCGAGACAGGCACCGGCCACATAGAGGGCGGCGGCGATGCCGGTGACCTGCCCGGAGGTGATCGGCAGTCCGCTGCCGGGCTCGGACAGCCGGCCGGCGATGTTGCCGACCACGGTCACCTCGAGGCCGTCGAGGATCCACACGGTGCCGAGACCGATGACGATGGTCCAGTGCCAGCGCGACCACGGCAGGCGGTCGAGCCGGGCGGGAAGGCTGGTGGTGATGGTGCGGCCGGGCTCGGCCTCTGCGTTGGCCATGGGCTCCCTCCTCCTTGAGCGAGAACCCCGGTCAGGTTCCCCCGACCAGCCCCCTCACGCCCCCAGCGCCCTCGTCACCGTGTAGATCAGCAGGCCGACCAGTGAGCCGACCACCGTGCCGTTGATCCGGATGAACTGCAGGTCCCGGCCGATGTGCGCCTCGATCTTCTTCGTCGTGTGCTCGGCGTCCCAGCCCGCCACGGTGTCCGTGATCAGGGAGGTGATCTCCTGCCGGTAGGTGGTGACGACGTAGACCGCCGCGCCCTCCACCCAGCCGTCGACCTTGGCCTGGAGCTTCGGGTCGGCGGCCATCCGGGAGCCCAGCGAGAGCAGGGAGGCCCGCACCCGCAGCCGCAGCTCGCTGCGCTCGTCCTCGGCCGCCGAGACGATCATGGAGCGTACGGCGGTCCAGGCTGAGGCGATCAGGTCCTGGACCTCGCCCCGGCCCAGCACCTCGCCCTTGAGCCGCTCGACGCGCGCACGGGTGTCGGTGTCGGACTGGAGGGCGGAGGCGAAGTCGGCGAGGAAGCGGTCGAGGGCGCCGCGGGCGGGGTGGGAGGGCATGTCCCGCATCTCGGAGCAGAAGCGCAGCAGTTCCTTGTAGACGCGTTCGCCGACCCGCTTGTCGACGAACTTCGGGGTCCAGCCGGGCGCCCCGCCCTGGACGGCGTCCATCACGGAGTCGCTGTGCAGCACCAGCCAGTCGTGCGCCCGGCCGACGATCAGGTCGACGGCCCGGCGGTGGCCGCCGTCGGCGACGACCCTCTCCAGCATCTTGCCGATGCCGGGCGCGATCTCCTGGGCCTCGGCGCGCCGGGTGATCGCCTCGCCGACCACGGCCTGGACGTCGGAGTCGCGCAGGACGGTCAGGGCGCCCCGGAGCGCGGCCGAGAGTTCGGCGGTGACCCGGTCGGCGTGTTCCGGGTCGGCCAGCCAGATGCCGAGCCTGCTGCCGATGCCGACGGAGCGCAGCCGCTGCCGTACGACGTCCTCGGAGAGGAAGTTCTCCCCGACGAACTCGCCCAGGGACACCCCCAACTGGTCCTTCTTGGTGGGGATGATCGCGGTGTGCGGGATGGGCAGGCCGAGCGGGTGCCGGAAGAGGGCGGTGACCGCGAACCAGTCGGCCATCGCGCCGACCATGCCCGCCTCGGCGGCCGCGGCGACATAGCCGGCCCAGCCGCCGGCGCCCTCGTGGGACGCCCATTTCGCGAGGACGTAGACCAGCGCCACGAGCAGCAGCAGGCCGGTCGCGGTGAGCTTCATCCGCCGTACGCCGCTCAGCTTCTCCTCGTCCGCCTCGCTGAACGTGTTCATGGCGCGGTTCGGGGAGGCTCCGGGGCGGGCATGCTGCCCCTCGGCGCCGATTGATCCCTTTTCCGTAGGTTCCATCCACTCCACCCGTCGGTGATCCCTCACACATTGTCCCTTCCTGACCGACTCCTGGAACGGAACAAGAGTTCCCTGCGTCTGTCCGGTCGGGGGAACGTGGCGGGGTCCTGTCAGTTTTCCCCGACTCATGGCTCATCATGGGTTCATCAGATCGGAGCCTCGGGCTCCCATCGCCCGAGGAGAACAACACAGCATGACCCGGCGTCATGGTTACGCCCTGCTCGCCGCGATCCTTTCCGCGATCGTGGCCCTGTCCGCCGCCATCTACGTCGGAGTGACGACCGACTCCGGTACGCAGGACCGGAACACCCTGGCGGGCCCCCGCATCCCCCACAACTCCGCCGCCCCGGCCTCCACGGCCGTCTGGGTCGGCTCCTGGTCCGCGTCGCCGGTCGGCGCCGAACCCGGCACCGAGACCGCCGGCCTGGCGGGCCGCTCGGTGCGCAACGTCGTCCACGCCGGCATCGGTGGTACGAGTGCCCGCATCACGCTGTCCAATCTCTACGGCCAGTCGCCGCTGACCATCACGCACGCCTCGATCGCCCTCTCGGCCACCGCCGACACCGCCGAGGCGGTCGCGGACACCATGCGGCGGCTGACCTTCGGCGGCAACACCGTCGTGGTCGTCCCGGCCGGGCAGCAGGTGCTGAGCGACGCCGTCAGCCTCCGGATCCCGGCGGGCTCCGACGTGCTGGTCACCACCTACTCCCCCACCCGCTCCGGCCCGGTCACCTACCACCCGCACGCCCGCCAGACCTCGTACGCCGCCGTCGGCGACCGTACCGAGGACACCGCGGCGGCCGCGTACACCGAACGGACCGAGTACTGGCGCTATCTGACCGCGCTGGACGTGCTGAGTGACGAGGCCGTGGGCACCGTCGTGGCCTTCGGCGACTCGCTCACCGACGGCGTCGGCTCCACCGCGAACGCCAACCACCGCTGGACCGACCTCCTGTCCCAGCGGCTGCGCACGGCGCTGGCGGCGGGCCGCGACCTGCCCCGCTACAGCGTCGTCAACCAGGGGATCGGCGGCAACCAGGTCCTCGCCGACGGCCTCGGCCGCCCCGCCGAGAACCAGGCCGGCGTGGACCGCTTCGCCCGGGACGTGCTGGGCCGGGCGAACGTCAAGATCGTCGTCGTCGACCTCGGCATCAACGACATCCTGCGCAACCCCCGGCTGGCCGACCCCGACGCGATCGTCGAGGGCCTGCGCACCCTGGTCCGCCAGGCCCACGCCCGCGGCATCAAGGTCGTCGGCGCGACACTCATGCCCTTCGGCGGCCACCGCGGCTACACCGACGCCCGCGAGTCCGTACGGCAGCAGATCAACGCCGAGATCCGCGCGGGGCGGGTCTACGACGCCGTCGTCGACTTCGACCAGGCCGTCCGGGACCCGTACGACCCGCGCAGGTTCCGCTCCGACTACGACTCGGGCGATCATCTGCACCCGAGCGACAAGGGGTACGAGCGGATGGCGGAGTCCTTCGACCTGGACGACCTGAAGGGCGCCGCGCCGGCCGAGCTGTAGGGCCGGCCGGCCCGCAGGGCCGCCACCCGGGCAGGCGCCGCTCAGTGATCCCCGTCCCGGCGCCTGTCCCGCCGCTCCCGCATCAGGTCCCGGTGCCCGTCGTGCATCCGCCGGTGCGCGTCCCGCACGTCCTCCCGGAACGACTGCCCCAGCTCGCGCGCCGACGTCCCGCGGTCCAGCTTCTGCTGTCGGCGCTCCTCCTTGAGCTGCTGCCGCTCGGCCCGGGTGAGCTTGCGCTCCACGCCGACGCCACCCCAGAAGGCGAAGCCCGTCACGATCACACGCGGGGCGCCGGGGTCGCCCGGCACCCCCTCCTCGCGCTGGTCGAAGCCGCCCATGACGCCGATGCCGCGGACGACGACCTCGACGCCGGGCGGCACGATCACCTGCATCCCGCCCATGATCGCGATGCAGTTGATCTCGACCTCGCCGGCCGCGAAGTTCGCCTCACGCAGGTCGATCTCGCCGCCGCCCCAGAACGCGAAGCAGTTGAACCGCCTCGGCACCGTCCAGCGGCCCCTGCGCTGGAACCCCGACATGACGGCCACCGCCCACGTCGAGGTCCCCTCGCCGCCGACGATCCGTCCCGCCCAACTCCCGCTCCCGGCGGGCTCCTTGGTCATCGACACCCGAGGAGCGGGCGCGGCCCCCGCGGCGGCCGGCAGATCCCGGGTGATCGGCGTGAGTTCGCCGTAGGTACGCGCCTTGTAGGTGGCGTCCAGCCGTTCCTCGAACTCCTCCATGTCGAGGCGCCCCTCCGCGAGAGCGTCCTGCAGGATCTCGGCGACTCGTTCACGATCGGCGTCGGAGGCGCGCAGCTCCGGGGCATCCTCGGTCATACCAGCAGCCTACGAGTTCCGGGCCGCGGGCACTATGCGGTCGCCCTCTCGGACGGAGGGTCGGTGGTGTCCCCGAGGGAGTGCAGCATCTTCGCGATCACCGCCTCGATGTCCGGCTCCCGCACCGACAGGTCCACCAGCGGGTACTCCGCCGCGATCCGTGCCACCAGCGGCGCCGCCGACGCCGCCGCCGGGAACGCCAGCCACTGCCGCGGCCCGTCCACCTTCACCACCCGGGCGGGTGCCGGCGCCTCGATCGGCGGCAGCTCGCGCTCCAGGTCGACCACCAGGATCCGCTCGCTGTCCCCCACCTCGTGCAGGCCGGTGAGCGGACCGTCGTACATCAGCCGGCCGTGGTCGATGACCATCACCCGCGAGCACAGCTGCTCGATGTCCTGGAGGTCGTGCGTGGTCAGCAGCACCGTCGTGCCGTGCTCGGCGTTCAACTCCCGCAGGAACTCCCGCACCTTGCCCTTGGAGACGACGTCCAGACCGATCGTCGGCTCGTCGAGGTAGAGCACCTCCGGGTCGTGCAGCAGAGCCGCCACGATGTCGCCGCGCATCCGCTGACCTAGCGAGAGCTGCCGTACCGGCACGTCCAACAGGTCGCCGAGTTCGAGGAGTTCGACGAGACGGTCGAGGTTCTCGCGGTAGCGGGCGTCGGGAATCCGGTACATGCGGTGCATCAGCCGGTAGGAGTCGAGCAGCGGCAGGTCCCACCACAGCGTCGTACGCTGCCCGAACACCACCCCGATCCGGTGCGCCAGCCGCGTCCGCTCCCGTGACGGGTCGATGCCCGCGACCCGCAGCCGGCCGCCGCTCGGGGTCAGGATGCCGGTGAGCATCTTGATCGTCGTCGACTTCCCGGCGCCGTTCGGACCGATGTAGCCGACCATCTCACCGCGCGCCACGGTGAAGGAGATCGAGTCGACCGCGCGCACCCGCCGCAGCTCCCGTCTCATGAAGCCGGTCTTCCTGTGCACGTCGAAGACCTTCTCGACGCGGTCCAGTTCGATGAACGCACTGTCCACCGCGAACGCACCCTTCACCCGAGAACCCCTAACTTCCCGTACTCCGATAGGACCGAAGCCCCGCCCGCCACGCGAGACCGGCCAGCGCACAGCAGGCCGCCGCCACCAGCGGCGGCAGGAAGGCCGCCCACCCCGGCAGGCCCAGCGGAAGCGGCATCCCCAGCACATAGGTCGCGGGCACCCAGTTGACGAAGGCCAGCGGCAGCACGAAGGTCACCCCGCGCACCAGCTCCGTCGCGAACAGCGTCGGCGGGTACTGCAACAACGTCGTGCCGCCGTACGTGAACGCGTTCTGCACCTCCGCCGCGTCCTGCGCCACGAACTGGAAGGACGCGCCCGCCACGAACACCGCGCAGAAGATCGCGGCGCCGCTCACCAGCATCACCGGCATCAGCAGCACCTTCGCCCAGGTCCAGTCGATGTCCACGGTGGCCAGCGCGTAGCCGAGCACCAGGACGCCCTGGGTGACCCGCCCCAGCCGGCGCAGCCCGAACTGGTCGGCGGCCATCTGCGCGAGCACCGGCGCCGGACGCACCATCAGGGTGTCCAGCGTGCCGTCGCGCACCCGCCGCCCCAGCTTCTCCATCGAGCCGACGGCCAGGTCGGCGAGGCCGAACGCGGTGCTGGACAGGCCGTAGAGGAAGGCGATCTGCGGCAGCGTGTAGCCACCGAGCTCGTCCACCCGCGAGAACATCAGCAGGACGGCGACGAAGTCGAGCGCGGTCGCCACGAAGTTGCCGAACGTGGTCATGAGGAAGGAGGCGCGGTAGGCCATCGTGGAGCGGATCCACATCGCGGTGATCATGCGGTAGGCGCGCAGCCCGTCGACCACCCGGCTCGACCTGGCCCCGAGGTCCTTCTCCACCGCCCAGTCCCGGCCCGCCACCCGGCCCGTCTCAGCCACCCTGGACCACCACCCGGCGCGCCGCCACCGACTGCACCAGCCGCCCCGCCGCCAGCAGCGCCACCGCCCACCCCGCCTGGAAGGCGTACGTGGGCAGCGGGTCGGCGTGCCCCAGCAGCAGGTCGGCGGGGGCCTGGAGCAGCGACGACCACGGCAGGGCCCTCACGACCTCGCCGAGCGCACCCGGGAAGACGTTCAGCGGCAGCACCATCCCCGAGCAGAACCACCCGGTGAGCATCGCCATCTGCGTCACACCCGTGCCGTCCATCAGCCAGAACGCGGTCAGCGCCACCAGATAGCGGATCCCGAAACTCACCAGCATCCCGAGCAGCACGGCGACCAGGAACGCCGCCCACGTCGACACGTCCGTGGGCAGCGCGAGGTCGAAGACCAGCGCCCCGAACACGAAGGGCAGCACCCCGCGCCCCAGCAGCTCGAACGCCGCCCGGCCCAGGTCCGCCGCCAGCCACCACAGCTGGAGGTCGGCCGGCCGGAACAGGTCGACCGCTATGTCCCCCGTACGGATGCGCTCCATCAGCTCGCCCTCGACGCCGCCGCCCCCGCTGGCCAGCGTCTTGAACAGCGACTGGCCGATCCACACGTAGGTGACCGCCTGCGCCAGGTCGTAGCCCCCCAGATGCGGCCGCTCGTCCCACAGGGCCGTGTACGTGTAGACCAGGATCAGCCCGAAGACCGTGTTGGTGAACACCCCCGCCGCCGTGGCGGCCCGATACGTCGCGTACCTTCGGAAGCCCCCCGCCGCGACGGTCGCGTACAACCGGCCCGTACCCACGCGCACCGTCCTCAAGGCCCTGTAGACACCGAAGCGCAGGAGCCTAGTGCGCGGGCTGTGCCGCACGCCACGCGTTTTCCGGGCGAGTGCGTGCCGATTCCCGGGAACGGAACGGGTGGTGCGAGAGTCTTCAACTGGGGGCGCAGAAGGCGTACGAGGCGTACGGGAACGTAAGCAGCAGCGAAACAGGAGTCCGTGCACGACATGAGCGACGAGCCGCAGCCGCAGCAGCCGACCCAGGGCTGGGCCCCACGAGACCCCCAGGCGGCTGCCGAGCCCTCCGGGCAGGACGGCAAGAAGGCCAAGCGGCCCAAGCGCACCGGCTGGCGGCGGATCATCCCGACCTGGCGGATGGTGCTCGGCACCTTCGTCGTCGGCGTCCTGCTCCTGGCCGGCCTGTTCTTCCTCGGCTACTCCCTGGTCAAGATCCCGCCGGCCAACGCCTTCGCCACCAAACAGAGCAACGTCTACCTCTACGCCGACGGCAGCCAGCTCGCCCGCGACGGCGAGGTCAACCGCGAGAACGTCTCCCTCGCGCAGGTCTCCAAGGAAGCCCAGCACGCCGTCCTGGCCGCCGAGGACCGCGACTTCTACACCGAGTCCGCCATCGACCCCAAGGCGATGCTCCGCGCCGGGTGGAACACCGCGACCGGCAAGGGCAAGCAGTCCGGCTCGACGATCACCCAGCAGTACGTGAAGAACTACTACCTGGCCCAGGAACAGACCGTCACCCGCAAGGTGAAGGAGTTCTTCATCTCGATCAAGCTGGACCGCACCGAGTCGAAGGACCAGATCCTCGAGGGCTACCTCAACACCAGCTACTTCGGCCGCAACGCCTACGGCATCCAGTCCGCCGCCCAGGCCTACTACGGCATCGACGCCGCCGACCTGAACGCGGCCCAGGGCGCCTACCTCGCCGCTCTGGTCAACGCGCCCAGCGAGTACGACGTCGTCGCCCACCCCGGGAACAAGGCCGCCGCGCAGGCCCGCTGGAACTACGTCCTGGACGGCATGGTCACCAAGGGCTGGCTCAGCGCCTCGGAGCGCTCCGGCATGAAGTTCCCGATGCCGAAGGAGGCCACCGTCTCCACCGGGATGTCCGGGCAGCGCGGCTACATCGTCACCGCGATCAAGGACTACCTGAGCGACAACAAGATCCTCACCTCCGACCAGCTCGACGCCGGCGGCTACCGCATCACCACCACGCTGGAGAAGAGCAAGCAGGACGCCTTCGTCGACGCGGTCAACGACCAGCTGATGGACAAGCTGGACAAGAAGAACCGCAAGGTCGACACCTACGTCCGCGCGGGCGGCGCCGCCGTCGACCCCAAGACCGGCAAGGTCGTCGCCATGTACGGCGGCATCGACTACGTGAAGCAGTACACGAACAACGCCACCCGCGGTGACTTCCAGGTCGGCTCCACCTTCAAGCCGTTCGTGTTCACCTCCGCCGTCCAGAACGGCTCCACCACGCAGGACGGCCGCACGATCACCCCGAACACCATCTACGACGGCACCAACAAGCGGCCCGTCGTCGGCTGGGACGGCGGCTCCTACGACCCCGAGAACGAGGACCAGGGCAACTACGGCGACATCACCGTGCGCGAGGCCACCGACAAGTCCGTCAACTCGGTGTACGCGCAGATGGCCGTGGACGTCGGCTCCGACAAGGTCAAGGAGACCGCGATCGACCTCGGCATCCCGGCCGACACCCCTGACCTGACCGCGTCCCCGTCCATCGCGCTCGGCCCGTCCACCGCCAGCGTCCTCGACATGGCGGAGGCCTACGCGACGCTCGCCAACCACGGCAAGCACGGCACGTACACGATGATCAAGAAGATCACCAAGGACGGCGTGAGCGACGTCGATCTGCCCAAGCAGAAGACCAGGCAGGCCGTCAGCCGCCAGGCCGCCGACACCACCACCTCCGTCCTGCGGAGCGTCGTGGACAACGGCACCGCCACCGCCGCCCAGGCCGCCGGCCGCCCCGCCGCGGGCAAGACCGGTACCGCCGAGGAGGACACCGCCGCCTGGTTCGCCGGCTACACCCCCGACCTCGCCACCGTCGTCTCCGTCATGGGCCAGGACCCGGTCACGGCCGCCCACAAGTCGCTGTACGGCGCGATGGGCCTCGACCGGATCAACGGCGGCGGGGCGCCGACCGAGATCTGGGCGCAGTTCACCAAGGACGCCCTCAAGGACAAGCCGGTCACCGACTTCGACCTCGTCCTCCAGCCGGGCGCCGACGTGATCCAGGCCCCGCCGTCCGACACCCCCAGCGATCCCGGCACCGGTGACGAGAACACCGGTGGCACCACGGACGGCAGCACCGGAGACCAGGACACCGGCGGCACCACCGGGGACACCACCGACGGAGGCACCACCACCGACGGCGGCACCACCGACGGCACCACCGGAGACCAGGACACCGGCGGCACCACCGGGGACACCACCGACGGAGGCACCACCACCGATGGCGGCGCCACCGACGGCACCACCGGGGACACCACCGGCGGCGACACCGCCACGGGCGGCACCACCGGAGACACGACCGGCGGCGACACCGGAGGCACCACGGGCGGCACGACCACCGGGCCGGGCCCGCAGCTGACAACGCGAAGGCCGTAACGCCCGCCCCCCGGTCTCAGTGCCCGGAGGTCGCCTTCAGCCCCACCACGGCGACCAGCAGCAGACACACGAAGAAGATCCGGGCGGCGGTCGCCGGCTCCCCCAGCACCACCATGCCGAACACCGCCGCCCCGGCCGCCCCGATCCCGACCCACACGCCGTACGCGGTACCGATGGGCAGGGACCTCGCGGCGTACGACAGCAGCAGCATGCTGGCGACGATGCCCGCCCCGGTGAACAGGCTGGGGACCAGCCGGGTGAAACCGTCGGTGTACTTCATGCCGACCGACCAGCCGACCTCGAGCAGACCGGCGACGACGAGCAGAACCCAGGCCATGGGAGAACCTCCGAGAGACGGGCGGACTGGCGTACGTGCGTCGTCTTTGCCTGTCCCGGTACGGCGCGTCTCGTCGGGGTCCTTCGAATGTAGCAAGAAACGGCGACGGGGGCCGGTGACGATCGTCACCGGCCCCCGTCGCACCGTTGATTCAGAGGTACAGCCCGGTCGAGTCCTCGGCTCCCTCGAACCGGTCCGCGGCCACGGCGTGCAGATCACGCTCACGCATCAGCACGTAGGCGACGCCCCGCACCTCCACCTCGGCCCGGTCCTCCGGGTCGTACAGCACCCGGTCACCGATCTCCACGGTGCGCACGTTCTGCCCCACCGCGACGACCTCCGCCCAGGCCAGCCGCCGGCCGACCGCCGCGGTGGCCGGAATCAGGATCCCGCCACCGGAACGCCGCTCGCCCTCGCTGGTGTCCTGCCGCACGAGTACCCGGTCGTGCAGCATCCGGATGGGCAGCTTGTCGTGCCGGCTGCTGTGCTCGTTTCTGTTGGCGCTCACGCCTCTGAACCTACCTGCCTTTACCAGCCACGGACTCCGCCGGGTCAGCCCTTGCGCCGCCGGGTGCCCAGGGCCAGCAGCCCCACGACACCCACCACGACGAGGGCCACGGGCACGACCCGCTCCAGCCGGGGCGCGCCCTCCTCGTCGACGAACTGCGCCTTCACATCGCTCACGGCCCGGTTGACCCCTACATAGGCACGGCCGAGCGTGTGGTCGATGTTGGAGACGACCTTGGCCTTGGCATCGCCCACGATCGTCTTGGGGTGCACCCGCACCCCGATCTCGTCGAGCGTCTCGGCGAGCATCTCGCGGCGGCGCTTGATGTCCGCCTCGATCTGCGCCGGGGTTCTCGTGTCCGACGTGTCCGCCACCGTGGGGCCTCCGAAGTCAGCTGATACCTGTTGCTGCCTGTTGCGGACAGTCTGTCAGCTCTGTGCGCCGCCGCACTGTCAGGACCCCCCGTTACGCTAGACCGATGAGCGAGCGACTCCAGCCCGGGGACGTGGCCCCCGCCTTCACCCTCCCCGACGCAGACGGCACCGACGTGTCCCTGGCCGACCACAAGGGACGCAAGGTCATCGTCTACTTCTACCCGGCGGCCCTGACCCCCGGCTGCACCAAGCAGGCGTGCGACTTCACCGACAACCTGGAGCTGCTGGCCGGCGCCGGGTACGACGTGATCGGCATCTCCCCCGACAAGCCGGAGAAACTCGCGAAGTTCCGCGAGAAGGAGTCCCTGAAGATCACCCTCCTCGCCGACCCCGAGAAGACCGTCACCGAGTCCTACGGCGCCTTCGGCGAGAAGAAGAACTACGGCAAGACGTACATGGGCGTCATCCGCTCCACGATCGTCGTGGACGAGGAGGGCAAGGTCGAGCGCGCCCTCTACAACGTCCGGGCGACCGGACACGTCGCGAAGATCATCAAGGACCTGGGCATCTGAACGACACCCACACGTCGGGAGCCAGGTCGGGCCGGTCCGGCACCGGCCTGCGCTCCTCCCGCCAGCCGTCCCCGGCGAGTTCACCGGCGACCCGCCGCCAGAACCGGACGGCACCGGCGTTGGCGTCCTGAAAGGCCACCGCCCACTCCCCCGGATGCCGCGCCACCACCTCCCGCACGGCCCGCAGCCCGACCCCGGCCCTGCGCGCTCCGCGCACGACGAAGAAGCTGTTGAGCACACGCACGGGCGCGTCGAGCCCCCGCACGAAAGCGAACCCGACGGGAGACCCGCCGACGCTGAACAGGTACGCCGCCCAGCCGGGGTCCCCCGAGAAGGCAGCCTCCAGCCGCTCCTTCCGGAACGTCCCGTCGGCGTAGGGCAGTTGCCCGCCGAACTCGGACAGGTCATGCCGGAACAGGAGCCAGAGGCGTTCGACGGTGGGATGGTCGGCGGGGACTACTGGTCGGACGATCAGTTCTGAGGCCATGAAAAAAGCCTCCTGGGCCGGACGGGGGTCCGGGCCCGGGAGGCCTGACGTGTGATCAGCAGTATATCGGTTCCGGCCTGGCCGGCACCGCCCGGTAGCATGGCCGGGCAGTGTCAGGCGGCCGTGGTGGAACTGGCAGTCACGCTGGGTTTAGGTCCCAGTGGGGTAACTCCCGTGAGGGTTCGAGTCCCTCCGGCCGCACCAGTACGTCAGCCGAGCAGCTCCCGCACCACCGGCACCAGCGCCCGGAACGCCTTGCCGCGGTGGCTGATCGCGTTCTTCTCCTGCGCCGTCAGTTCGGCGCACGTCCGGGTGTCGTTCTCCGGCTGGAGGATCGGGTCGTAGCCGAAGCCGTTCGTGCCGGCCGGGGTGTGCCGGAGTACGCCCCGCAGCCGGCCCTCCACCACCCGTTCCGTGCCGTCCGGCAGGGCGAGCGCCGCCGCGCAGGCGAAGTGGGCGCCCCGGTGTTCGTCGGCGATGTCCGAGAGCTGGGCGAGCAGCAGGTCGAGGTTGGCCTTGTCGTCGCCGTGGCGGCCTGCCCAGCGGGCGGAGAAGATGCCGGGGGCGCCGTTCAGGACGTCCACGCAGAGGCCGGAGTCGTCGGCCACGGCGGGCAGGCCGGTGGCCTGGGCGAGGGCGTGGGCCTTGAGCAGGGCGTTCTCGGCGAAGGTGACGCCTGTTTCCTTGACGTCGGGGATGTCGGGGTAGGCCTCCGCGCCGACGAGGTCGTGGGGCAGGCCTGCGTCGGCGAGGATCGCCCTGAGCTCGGTGATCTTTCCGGCGTTGCGGGTGGCGAGGATCAAGCGGGTCATGGGGTCCAGTATCCCGGCCTCGCCCCCGGCCCGGTTACGGCGTGCAGACCTTCGTCAGTTCGCCCGCCGCGTCCGTGATCCCGCTCACGTCAGGGGTGGTGTCGCCGTTCGCGACGTCGTCACGGACGTTGCCGACGGCCTGGTCCAGCTGGTCGACGGCCTTGTTGACGTCGGCGTTGTCGGTCTTGTCGCCGATGTCGGTGAGGTTCTTGTCGATGGCGTCGAGGGACTCCTCGAGCTGCGTCGGGTCGTTCGACGCGTTCTCCACGGCCTGCTGGAGGTTGGTGACGCTGTCGGCGATGGCGTCGGCGGTCTGGACGCAGTCCAGTGCCTTGTTGACGGCGTCGCAGCCGGTGGTGAGACCGGTCGTCAGCGCGACAGCGGCCACCGCGGCGACGATGGCGATTCGGCGACCTGGGCGGCGTCGGCTCGCGGCCATGGATCTGTTCCCTCCCGTTGGCAGGGCCTCGATGGCCCTCGTACTGGCCGGGCGCACGGTGGTGTTCCGTGCGCCCGTACCCGTAGTGACGCGAAGGCGGTCGGCGCGGTTGCCCGCGACGGCCGGCCTTCTTGGTGCGCCCTTTACTTTTCGAGGACCGTATCAAGGGCCTTGCGCTGCAGGGCCGCCAGGTCGGTGCAGCCGGCGACCGCGAGGTCGAGGAGGGCGTTGAGCTCGTCGCGGGCGAAGGGCTCGGCCTCGGCGGTGCCCTGGACCTCGACGAAGCGGCCGTCGCCGGTGCAGACGACGTTCATGTCGGTCTCGGCGCGGACGTCCTCCTCGTAGCAGAGGTCCAGGAGCGGGACCGAGCCGACGATGCCGACCGAGACCGCGCTGACCGTCCCGGTCAGGGGCTGGCGGCCGGCCTTGATCAGCTTGCGGCCCTGGGCCCAGGAGATCGCGTCGGCCAGAGCGACGTAGGCGCCGGTGATGGCCGCCGTGCGCGTGCCGCCGTCGGCCTGGAGGACGTCGCAGTCCAGGACGATGGTGTTCTCGCCGAGTGCCTTGTAGTCGATGACCGCGCGCAGGGAGCGGCCGATGAGACGGCTGATCTCGTGGGTGCGGCCGCCGATCTTGCCGCGCACGGACTCGCGGTCTCCGCGGGTGTTGGTGGCGCGGGGCAGCATGGAGTACTCGGCGGTGACCCAGCCCTCGCCGCTGCCCTTGCGCCAGCGCGGGACGCCTTCGGTGACGGAGGCGGTGCAGAAGACCTTCGTGTCGCCGAAGGAGACGAGGACGGAGCCCTCGGCGTGCTTGCTCCAGCCGCGTTCGATGGTGACCGGGCGGAGTTGTTCGGGGGTGCGGCCGTCGATTCGAGACATGGCGCTGAGCCTAGTCGCACATGGGGAAGGGGCCCCTCCCGCGGTGGGAAAGGCCCCTGAAGAGTGAGTGGGGCCGTGTGGGGCCCGCGGACTCACATCAGGTCTTCGATCTCCGCGGCGATCGGGTCGGCGTCGGTGCCGATGACGACCTGGATGGCGGTGCCCATCTTGACGACGCCGTGGGCTCCGGCGGCCTTCAGGGCGGCCTCGTCGACCTTGCTCGCGTCGACGACCTCGGTCCGCAGGCGGGTGATGCAGCCCTCGACCTCTTCGATGTTGTCGATGCCGCCGAGCCCGGCAACGATCTTCTCAGCCTTGCTGGCCATGTTCCTTCTCCCTGATCCGAACCGCTTTGTCGCAGTAACCCACAGTTGGCCCATCTTCGCGAGCGATCGTGCCGGAGGTACCGAAAGATGACCTGGCAGCAACGAAATCGTCCGTAGCTGGTCTACACCACCTGACAGGCGGTCGCCAAACCATGAGTGCCGAGAGTGCCGACACGGGGGTCAGTCCCGCGCGCGCCCGCTGGAACAGCGTGTTCCAGGCGTTGCAGAAGATGGGCCGCAGTCTCCAACTGCCCATCGCCGTGCTGCCGGCGGCCGGCATCCTCAACCGGCTCGGCCAGCCCGACGTGTTCGGGGCCGACGGACTCGGCTGGACGAACGTCTCCAAGGTGATGGCGGGGGCGGGCGGCGCGCTGCTGGACAGTCAGCTGGGGCTGCCCCTGTTGTTCTGCATCGGTGTGGCGATCGGCATGGCGAAGAAGGCCGACGGTTCGACAGCTCTCGCGGCGGTGACGGGATTTCTCGTCTACTACACCGTGCTGCTCCAGTTCCCGGAGGACTGCCCCGAGGGCACGAAGACCCTGACCGGCATCGGCTGCCAGGTGACGGCCGACGGATCGGTGTCGGAGTTCACCTTCCAGAACCCGGGTGTCTTCGGCGGCATCATCATGGGTCTGATGTCGGCGTACTTCTGGCAGCGCTTCCACCGCACCAAGCTGGTGGACTGGCTCGGCTTCTTCAACGGCCGCCGGCTGGTGCCGATCATCATGGCGTTCGTGGCGATCGCGTTCGCGTCGGTGTGCCTGTGGGTCTGGCCGCCGATCGGTGACGCGCTGGAGAGCTTCAGTGACTGGCTGACCGACCTGGGCGCGTGGGGCTCCGGTGTCTTCGGTATCGCGAACCGGGCGTTGCTGGTGATCGGTCTGCACCAGTTCCTGAACGTGCCCATCTGGTTCCAGTTCGGCAGTTACACCAAGCCGGACGGCACGGTGGTGCACGGCGACATCAACATGTTCCTGGCGGGCGACCCGAACGCGGGCCAGTTCACCTCGGGCTTCTTCCCGATCATGATGTTCGCGCTGCCGGCCGCGGCGCTCGCCATCACGCACTGCGCGAAGCCGAGCCGCCGCAAGGAGGTCGGCGGTCTGATGCTCTCCGTCGCGCTGACCTCGCTCGTCACGGGCATCACAGAGCCGATCGAGTACTCGTTCCTGTTCATCGCGCCGCTGCTGTACGCGGTGCACGCGGTCCTGACGGGTGTGTCGATGGCGGTGACGTGGGGGCTCGGGGTGCACGACGGCTTCAGCTTCTCGGCGGGGCTGATCGACTACGTCATCAACTGGAACCTGGCGACGAAACCGTGGCTGATCATTCCGATCGGCCTGTGTTTCGCGGCCGTCTACTACGTGATCTTCCGTTTCGCGATCACGCGGTTCGACCTCAAGACGCCGGGCAGGGAGCCCGAGGAGGAGGTCGAGGACGTCACCAAGGGGTAGGTCCGCACCCGGCCGGAACAGGTAGCCCAAAGTAGCCTTCCCGTCACGGGAACCGCGGGTTCCTTATGCGCCCTTCATCGTGCTAGAACATGGTCTACACCACTGAGTGGTGTAGACCACCACCCGATGGAGGAAGTATGAGCTCCGCCACCGCAACGGCGGCCCCCGCGAAGAAGCGGGGTTCCGGACTGTTCCAGGGCCTGCAGAAGGTCGGCCGCAGCCTCCAGCTCCCGATCGCCGTACTGCCGGCGGCGGGGCTGCTGCTGCGCTTCGGCCAGCCCGACGTGTTCGGCAAGGACGGCCTCGGCTGGGACAAGGTCGCGGCCGTGTTCGCCACCGCCGGTGGCGCGATCTTCGACAACCTGCCGATGCTGTTCTGCATCGGTGTCGCGATCGGCTTCGCCAAGAAGTCGGACGGCTCGACGGCGCTGGCCGCCCTGGTCGGTTTCCTGGTCTACAGCAACGTCCTGAAGGCCTTCCCGGTCACCGAGGCCAAGGTCCAGGCCGGCGCGGACATAGCCGCGACCTACAACAACCCCGGTGTCCTCGGCGGCATCCTGATGGGTCTGCTGTCCGCCGTGCTGTGGCAGCGCTTCCACCGCACCAGGCTGGTGGACTGGCTCGGCTTCTTCAACGGCCGCCGGCTGGTGCCGATCATCATGGCCTTCGTCGGCACCCTGATGGGCGTCTTCTTCGGCCTGGTCTGGGAGCCGATCGGTGAGGTCATCGCCGACTTCGGCGAGTGGATGACCGGTCTCGGCGCCGTCGGTGCGGGCCTGTTCGGCCTGATCAACCGCGCGCTGATCCCCATCGGCATGCACCAGTTCGTCAACACCGTGTCCTGGTTCCAGCTCGGCGACTTCAAGGACGCGGCGGGCGAGATCGTCCACGGTGACCTGAACCGCTTCTTCGCCGGTGACCCGACGGCCGGTCAGTTCATGTCCGGCTTCTTCCCGATCATGATGTTCGGTCTGCCGGCCGCCGCGATCGCGATCGCCCACGCCGCTCGTCCCGAGCGCCGCAAGGCCGTGATGGGCATGATGGTCTCGCTCGCGCTGACCTCGTTCATCACCGGTGTGACCGAGCCGATCGAGTTCTCGTTCATGTTCATCGCCCCGGTGCTGTACGCGATCCACGCGGTCCTCACCGCCGTCTCCATGGCCGTCACCTGGGCGCTCGGCGTCCACGCGGGCTTCACCTTCTCCGCGGGTGCCATCGACTACGGGCTGAACTGGACCCTGGCCACCAAGCCATGGCTGATCATCCCGATCGGTCTGGTCTTCGCGGCGATCTACTACACCCTCTTCCGCTTCGCGATCACCAAGTTCGACCTCCCCACCCCGGGCCGCGAGCCCGAGGAGGAGGTCGAGGACCTCACCAAGGCGTGAGGCCCCCCCACACAGGCCGTACGGCATGACGAAGGCCCCGGAACCGGGAAGGTTCCGGGGCCTTCGTGCACGCTCCGGCGTCAGATCTCGTACGACACGCTCGGCGTCGCCAGCTCCACCGGACCGTCGTACACCGCGCGCGCGTCGGCCAGGTTGACCTGGGGATCGGTCCACGGGGGGATGTGGGTGAGGACCAGGCGGCGGGCTCCTGCCCGGGTCGCCGTCTCGCCCGCCTCGCGGCCGTTGAGGTGCAGGTCGGGGATGTTCTCCTTGCCGTGCGTGAAGGCGGCCTCGCACAGGAACAGGTCGGTGTCGCGGGCGAGTTCGTCCAGGGCCGGGCTGAGGCCGGTGTCGCCGGAGTACGTCAGCGACTTCCCGGCGTGCTCGACGCGGATGCCGTACGCCTCCACCGGGTGCGCCACGCGGTCGGTGTGGACCGTGAACGGGCCGAGCTCGAAGGTGGACGGCTTGACCGTGTGGAAGTCGAAGACCTCGCTCATGGAGGAGGCGGTGGGGGTGTCCGCGTAGGCGGTGGTCAGCCGGTGTTCCGTGCCCTCGGGCCCGTAGACGGGGATCGGGTCGCAGCGGCCGCCGTCGTGGCGGTAGTAGCGCGCGACGAAGTACGCACACATGTCGATGCAGTGGTCGGCGTGCAGATGGCTGAGGAAGATCGCGTCGAGGTCGTAGAGACCGCAGTGGCGCTGCAGCTCGCCAAGGGCACCGTTGCCCATGTCGAGAAGCAGCCGGAAGCCGTCGGCCTCGACGAGGTAGCTCGAGCAGGCCGATTCCGCGGACGGGAACGACCCCGAGCAGCCGACGACGGTGAGCTTCATAAAGCAGAAACCTCCGCGGGCGGGAAACTTTTCTGGGAAGGAAACGGGGGTCGTGCGGTTTGTCGAGCGTAAGGCGCAAAACTCCCGGTCGCTCCTCCACCAGGGGCTGTTGTGGGCGAACTCACCTGCGCTGTCACCGGTTCGGCTGGACCGAAGGCGTGCGGGGCGCGAGGAAGGGCGCGCAGCCGGGATCGCACGCCGGTAACGTCATGCCCATGGATACGTCCTGGTGGCTCGCGCTCGTGGCGCTGGTGCTGCTCGCGTTGGTCGCCACGCTCGTCGACGGCTGGGGACGCGGCCGGCGTCCCGCGGGACGGCGGACCCGGCCGCCGGGGCGCCCGACGGGGCCGCGCGGACGCGGCGCGGCGCGGCCGCGGCCCGCGGAGATCTGGTGGGCGAACGTGCCCTTCGAAGACGGCCCGGGAGGCAAGGACCGGCCCTGTCTGGTGCTGGTGGTGCACGGGAACCGGGCGACCGTCGCGAAGATCACCAGCAAGTACCACGACGAGCGGGCCGGGGTGATCCCGCTGCCGCCGGGTGCCGTCGGCGATGCCCGTGGCCGGGCGAGTTTCCTGGAGACGGACGAGCTGCGTGAAGTGCCGGTGCGGGACTTCCGGCGGCAGGTGGGGGTGGTGGACCCGGTCCTGTGGGACCAGGTCCGCCACCTGGCCGACTAGGGGGTGCGGACACCTCCTGGCGCGTCGGCCGCGGGTTTCGTCACGCCCAGAGCTGGCCCTGCAGGGTCTCGATCGCTTCCTCCGTCGTGGCCGCCGTGTAGACGCCCGTCGAGAGGTACTTCCAGCCGCCGTCCGCGACGACGAACACGATGTCCGCGCTCTCGCCGGCCTTGAGCGCCTTGTTGCCGACGCCGATCGCGGCGTGCAGGGCGGCGCCGGTGGAGACGCCCGCGAAGATGCCCTCCTGCTGGAGGAGCTCGCGGGTGCGGGTGACCGCGTCCGCCGAGCCGACGGAGAAGCGGGTGGTCAGGACGGACGCGTCGTACAGCTCCGGTACGAAGCCCTCGTCGAGGTTGCGCAGGCCGTAGACCAGGTCGTCGTAGCGGGGCTCGGCGGCGACGATCTTCACGTCCGGCTTGTTCTCGCGGAGGTAGCGGCCGACGCCCATCAGGGTGCCGGTGGTGCCCAGGCCCGCGACGAAGTGGGTGACGGATGGCAGGTCGGCGAGGATCTCCGGGCCGGTGGTGGCGTAGTGGGCGCCGGCGTTGTCCGGGTTGCCGTACTGGTAGAGCATCACCCAGTCGGGATGCTCCACGGCGAGCTCCTTGGCGACCCGGACGGCGGTGTTGGAGCCGCCGGCGGCGGGCGAGGAGATGATCTCGGCTCCCCACATGCCGAGCAGGTCACGGCGTTCCTGCGAGGTGTTCTCGGGCATCACGCACACCATGCGGTAGCCCTTGAGCTTGGCCGCCATGGCGAGGGAGATGCCGGTGTTGCCGGAGGTGGGTTCGAGGATCGTGCAGCCCGGGGTCAGCCGGCCGTCCTTCTCCGCCTGCTCGATCATGTGCAGGGCGGGACGGTCCTTGACCGAGCCGGTCGGGTTGCGGTCCTCCAGCTTCGCCCAGATACGGACGTCGGCGGACGGCGAGAGCCGCGGCAGGCGCACCAGAGGGGTGTTGCCCACCGCGGCCAGCGGGGAGTCGTAACGCATCGGTGGCCGGGGCCTCAGACCATGCCGCCGGCGACGGCCGGCAGGATCGTCACGTTGTCGCCGTCGGCGAGCTTGGTGTTGATGCCGTCGAGGAAGCGGACGTCCTCGTCGTTCAGGTAGACGTTGACGAAGCGACGCAGCTCGCCGCCGTCCACGATGCGGGCCTGGATTCCCGCGTGCCGGGTCTCGAGGTCGGTGAAGAGCTCGGCAAGGGTGTCCCCGGTGCCCTCCACGGCCTTCTGGCCGTCGGTGTACTGGCGGAGGATGGTCGGGATGCGGACCTCGATGGCCATGGTTGCGGGCTCCTGTCGGAAGTGGTCAGGTCGGTGGGCGCGCGGCAGCGCAGCTGGGGCGGGTATTGCAGGGTGAGGCGCCGCGGCCCTCGGCCGTACGGCGGCAGGGCAGCGTCAACAGATGGCGCTGGCGAGCCTGCACAGGTCGACGTGCAGCCGCGCCACGAGCAGCATGCCCGGCGTCTTCTCGCTCACGTCGTGGGAAACCATGGGCTCATCGTATCGATTCCCGCTCGGGGGTCCGGGGTGTGATCTCGCATTCCGGACACATTCCAACCGAACAGTGAGATCAGTACGACTCCACCACCGTGACCTCCTCCTCCGTGACCTCGCCCTCCACGATCCGGAAGGAGCGGAACTGGAAGTCGCCGGCCCCGTCGGTGTCCGCCGTCGAGACCAGGACGTAGTGCGCGCCGGGCTCGTTGGCGTAGGAGATGTCGGTGCGGGACGGGTAGGCCTCGGTCGCCGTGTGGGAGTGGTAGATCACCACCGGCTCCTCGTCGCGGTCGTCCATCTCGCGGTAGAGCTTGAGCAGATCCTGCGAGTCGAACTCGTAGAACGTGGGCGAGCGGGCGGCGTTCAGCATCGGGACGAAGCGCTCGGGGCGGCCCGCGCCCTCCGGGCCCGCGACCACGCCGCACGCCTCGTCGGGGTGGTCCTCGCGCGCGTGGGCGACGATCTGGTCGTACAGGGCCTGGGTGATGGTCAGCATGCTGGTCAGGATAAGCAAAGGGGCCGCCTGTACCGAGGGATGGTACGGGCGGCCCACATGCCGGACGTCCTGAGCGGCTGCCGCAGGGAGCGCCACGAGTGCTCCCTGCGGCCGGACGTCCTGGATCGTGCGGCCGGGACGGGTCCTAGCCGACCTTCTCGAACCGCTCGTCTCCGCGGGCGGCGACCTCGGGGTTGCGGCTCTTGAGGATCGCCCAGCCGATGCCCAGGGCCGCGGCCCAGACGGCCATCACGTACAGGCAGACGCGGGAGTCGGCGTCGTACGCGATCAGGCCGGTGACGAAGAGCAGGAAGACGATGGCGACGTAGCTGCACTTCGAGCCGCCCGGCGCCGGGAAGGACGAGGCGGGCAGCCGGCCGGCCTCGACCGCGCGGCGGTACAGGACGTGGCTGACCAGGATCATCAGCCAGGTCCAGATGCCGGCCGCGGTGGCGACCGAGGTGACGTAGCCGAAGGCCTTCTCCGGGACGACGTAGTTGAGGACCACGCCGATGCCCATGAAGAGCACGGAGACGAAGATGCCGAAGGCGGGCGTCTTGGTCGACGACAGCTTGCTGAACGCCTTGGGGGCCTCGCCGCTGTCGGCCAGGTTCCGCAGCATGCGGCCCGTGGAGTACATGCCCGAGTTGCAGGAGGACAGGGCCGCGGTCAGCACGACGAAGTTGACGATGGCCGCGCCCGCCGGGATGCCGATCTTCGCGAAGGCCGCGACGAAGGGGCTGACACCGGGCGCGAACTCGGTCCACTTGACCACGCACAGGATGACGGTGAGGGCACCGACGTAGAACAGCGCGATCCGCCAGGGCAGGGTGTTGATCGCCTTGGGGAGGGTCTTCTCCGGGTCCTCGGACTCGCCCGCCGTGACACCGACCAGCTCGACGGCGAGGTAGGCGAACATGACGCCCTGCAGGGTCATCAGGGACGAGCCGACGCCCTTGGGGAAGAAGCCGTCGAAGGCCCAGAGGTTGGAGACGGCCGCCGTGTCGCCGGCACTGCTGAAGCCGAACGTGAGCACGCCCAGGCCGATCACGATCATGCCGATCAGGGCGGTGACCTTGACCATCGAGAACCAGAACTCCAGCTCACCGAAGAGCTTCACGGAGATCAGGTTCACCCCGAAGAGGATCACCAGGAAGACCAGTGCGGTCACCCACTGGGGGACTTCCGGGAACCAGTAGTTGACGTAGATGGCGGCGGCCGTGAGCTCGGCCATGCCGGTCACCACCCACATCAGCCAGTACGTCCAGCCGGTGAAGTAGCCGAAGAACGGACCGAGGAACTCGCGGGAGTACTCCGCGAAGGAGCCCGAGACCGGGCGGTAGAGCAGGAGCTCACCGAGCGCCCGCATGATGAAGAAGATGATCACGCCCGCGAGGGCGTACATGAAGATCAGGCTGGGTCCGGCCTTGGCGATGTTCGCCCCGGCGCCCAGGAACAGGCCGACGCCGATGGCGCCGCCGATCGCGATCATCTGGACCTGACGACTGCCGAGCCCGCGCTCGTACCCCTCTTCGGAGGTCTTCTCCTCGACCTGCGGTGAGGTCATGTGTAGTGCGCCTTTCTCCATTCCGACCCGGGCCTCTCGTCGGCCTCGGATCGGGTCTCGATCCCCCCGGATTGATGGAGCTTTCTGCCTGGCCGACGGTCTGCCGGCTCGGTGGCGCACCCGGCGCACATGGGTGGTGTTCACCGGGCGGTCGTGAAGATTTATCACGCCCGCAATATTGATCACCCGTACGTCATGTGACGCAGACCACGAGAAGAAGCGGACAAAGAACACCGCGACGGGCATAGGTGCCCGTCGCGGTGATGCGATCGTTATCCGGATTTGAGCGTCCGCTGAGCGAACACATCATCCTCACAAGTCACGGCATAAGTGTCGTCACGAGCGTCTCCTGGAGGCCGCCGAGCCACAGGTACGCCATCACCATCGGCTTGCGCGGGTCCTCGTCCGGCAGCCGGTAGAGGAGGTCGGTGTCCTCCTCGTCGGTGATGTCCAGCCGGGACCCGATCGCCAGGCGCAGGTCGTTCAGGGCGCCGAGCCACTGCCGGGACTGCTCCGGCGAGAGCTTGAGGACCGCCCCGCCACCCTCGGCCGCGGAGCTGAGCTCGTTCAGGGCACGGATCACCGCGAGGGCGTTCTCCCGCTTGCCGGAGCGCAGGTCGTTCTCGGTGTAGCGGCGGAACTCGGCGGAGTACGCCCGCTGCTCCTCGGCCTCCCTGGGCCCCGGCGTCCCCTCGGGGTCGCTGTAGGCGTCCGGGAAGAGGCGCATCAGGACGGGGTCGGCGGGCGGCTCGCTCGGGCCCTCGGCGAACAGCTCGGCGAGCGGGTCGTCGGAGGCGTCCTCGGCGGGGCCCGGGCCGATGAGCTCCAGAAGCTGGACGGCCAGCGACCGGATGATGGAGATCTCGACGTCGTCGAGCGCGACGGCCGCGCCGCCGCCGGGGAGCGGTTCGAATTGTCCGGGCATCAGGGGATATCGCTACTTCCGGTCCTGCTGGAGGGTGGCCCACAAGCCGTAGCCGTGCATCGCCTGCACGTCGCGTTCCATCTCCTCGCGGCTCCCGCTGGAGACGACCGCCCGGCCCTTGTGGTGGACGTCGAGCATGAGCTTGGTGGCCTTGTCCTTGGTGTAGCCGAAGTACGACTGGAAGACGTACGTCACGTAGCTCATGAGGTTGACGGGGTCGTTGTGCACGATGGTGACCCAGGGGACGTCCGGCTCGGGGACGGCGAAGACCTCTTCCGCCGACTCGGTGCGTTCGATCTCTACGGGAGCGGGTGACGTCACATGGCCCATGCTGCCACCGCAGGGGGGTGGTCGCACAAACCGACGTGTGACGGAGGCGACGGGAACCCGAAATCGTCAGAGTGACGAAATGGGGGTAGCATCTCCTGCCATGCGGCGTACACCGGGGACAACCCCCGGGCCCCCGGCCGGCCCGGGGGCACTCGGAGAGTCATGGGCGAGGAGAGCTGTCGTGGATGTAGCGGACCTTGGACTGCCGGTGGAAGTTCCCTCGACGGCGCTCTTCACGGACCAGTACGAGCTCACGATGTTGCAGGCCGCTCTGAAAGCGGGGACCGCCGAGCGCCGCAGCGTGTTCGAGGTCTTCACCCGGCGCCTGCCGGACGGGCGCCGCTACGGCGTGGTGGCGGGCACCGGCCGGGTCCTGGACGCGGTCGAGAACTTCCGTTTCGACGCCGACGTCCTCGCCTTCCTGCGCGAGCGCGGCATCGTCGACGACACCACCCTGGACTGGCTGTCCTCTTACCGCTTCTCCGGTGACATCTGGGGCTACCCCGAGGGCGAGGTGTACTTCCCGGGCTCGCCGATCATGCGGGTCGAGGGGTCCTTCGCCGAGTGCGTGCTCCTGGAGACCGTGATCCTGTCGATCCTCAACCACGACTCGGCGATCGCCGCGGCCGCCTCCCGGATGGCCTCCGCCGCCGGTGACCGGCCGCTGATCGAGATGGGTGCCCGGCGCACCCACGAGCTGGCCGCGGTCGCCGCCTCCCGCGCCGCGTACGTCGGCGGCTTCACCACCACCTCCGACCTGGCGGCGGGCTTCCGCTACGGCATCCCCACGGTCGGCACGTCCGCCCACGCCTTCACCCTCCTGCACGACCGGGAGCGGGACGCCTTCCAGGCCCAGGTGAACTCGCTGGGCCGGGGCACGACGCTGCTCGTGGACACGTACGACGTCACCGAGGCGGTCCGCACGGCCGTCGAGGTCGCCGGACCCGAGCTGGGCGCGGTGCGCGTCGACTCCGGTGACCTGCTGCTGGTCGCCTACCGGGTGCGGCAGCAGCTGGACGAGCTGGGGGCGACGGACACGAAGATCATCGTGACCTCGGACCTGGACGAGTACGCGATCGCCTCGCTGGGGGCGGCGCCGGTGGACGCGTACGGCGTCGGCACCCAGCTGGTGACCGGCTCGGGGCACCCGACGGCCTCCATGGTCTACAAGCTGGTCGCCCGCGCCGAGTCCGCCGACCCGAAGGCTCCGCTGGTGTCGGTGGCGAAGAAGTCGTCCGGCGGCAAGACGTCCGTCGGCGGCCGCAAGTGGGCCGCGCGGCGTCTCGACAGCCACGGGGTCGCGGAGGCGGAGGTCGTCGGCACCGGGCCGGTACCGGCCGAGCTGGCGGACCGGCAGCTCCTGGTCGAGCTCGTCAAGGGCGGCGAGGTCGTGGCCCGCGAGCCGCTGGACGTCGTACGCGACCGCCACGCGGCGGCCCGCGCCGGCCTGCCGCTGTCGGCGACCCAGCTGTCCCGCGGAGAACCGGTCATCCCGACGGAGTACGCGCACGGGCGCTCGGGTAGCTAAAGCGGGAGTGACGCGATGCGCCCCGCAACGCCCCCTCCCGAACGGCCCTTCGAGTCAATAGGCTCGTAAGTTCACCGGCCGGGCCAGCACCCCCTTCCACGACCCAGTCGTCCATAACCGAAGGACACCGACCATGCGCCGCGCCTTGATCGTCGTAGACGTGCAGAACGACTTCTGCGAGGGGGGCAGCCTCGCGGTGGCCGGGGGTGCCGATGTGGCCGCCGCCGTGACCGAGCTGATCGGGCAGGCGGCCGGCTCCGGCTACCAGCACGTGGTGGCGACCCGCGACCACCACATCGCCCCCGGCGGCCACTTCGCCGACAACCCCGACTACGTCCACTCCTGGCCCGCGCACTGCGTCGCCGGCACCGAGGGGGTGGGCTTCCACCCGAACTTCGCCCCCGCCGTCGCCTCCGGCGCGATCGACGCCGTCTTCGACAAGGGGGCGTACGCGGCGGCGTACAGCGGCTTCGAGGGAGCCGACGAGAACGGCGTCCCGCTGGCGGACTGGCTCAGGGCCCGGGAGGTCGAGGAGGTGGACGTGGTGGGCATCGCCACCGACCACTGCGTCCGCGCCACCGCGCTGGACGCGGCCCGCGAGGGCTTCCGCACCCAGGTCCTGCTGGACCTGACCGCCGGGGTCGCCGAGGAGACCACCGAACGGGCCCTGGAGGAGATGCGCGGGGCGGGCGTCGAGCTGACCGGCAAGCCGGTCGTATAGGGCCCCGCGCAGGCGGGCGGGGCGCCGCCGGTGCGACGCCCGCCGCAGCTCACGCCGACGCCGCCGGCCGCCTCAGCAGGGCCCGGATGGGGTGCCACAGCTCCTGGACCAGCTCCGGGCCGACACCGAGGTCAGGTGCCGTGCGCCATATCAGGCCGTCCGGGTGGTGCAGGACCGCGGTGATCTCGTCCGGGGTCGGCGGGGCGGCGTTGCCCCGCAGGTAGACCGCGCGCATGCCCAGGTTGCGCAGCCTGGTCAGGGCGCGCGCCCGGTTCTGGGCGTGGACCAGCACACGGACGCAGTCCGTGCCGTCGGCGGCGGGGCGGGGCAGGTTCAGTGCCACCACCACGCTGCCGGTCGGCAGCTTGCAAAAACCTCCTGCGGCCATGCGGTCATGCCCCCGTGCGAGTCGACGTCAACATCAGTGTCAATAAGACAACCACAGGACGCACCTAAACACGATCGGCGGCAACCCGCCAGGGGGTCGCCGCCGATACGCTTCTGACCTGCGAATATGCCGACTACTTCGCGGAGGGGCCCACCTGGACCGAGATCGTCGAGCCGTCCGCCGGCTCCTTCGTGATCTTGATCCGGGTATCGGTGTCAGTGATCTTGACGCCCGCCAGCGGGTTCGACGCGTCGTAGTACGTCGACGTGCCGTCGTCGAAGACCGGGACCCCGACCCGCGACTTGATCTTCGTCGCGACGTCCGCGTTGTGCAGCGTGATCGCATCCGTCTGCTGACGGGTGAAGGTCGAGTCGAAGGCCTGGATGCGGTTGCGCATCAGCGTGCCGTCGGACCACCGAAGCGGGGCCGGGTGGGAGTCGATCGGCAGGATCAGACCCTCACCGGGGTGCTGGCTGGTGTTGTCGTCCGCCTGCGAGGTGTCCCACTTCCAGATCAACAGGCCGTTCTGGTAGGCGTAGTGCTCCACCCAGTCCGGACGGGTCGTCGAGAAGCCGTAGTTGTACGGGCCGACCTTGAGGGTCTTGTCGTACGACACGTACTGGCGGTTCTCCGCGATGTAGTACTGCGGATAGTCGTCCGTGATGGCCGCGCCGATGCGCGAGAAGCCCTTCGCCGTCCACGCCTCGTCCGCGGACTCGGCGTTGTCGGAGAACACGGTCGCGCCGTCGGCGGTCACCGTGATCTCGTCGGCCGCGAAGCCCTGCTGCGCCACCCCGCCGTCGGTGGCGTAGCGGAAGCGCAGGCTGATCTTCTGGCCCGCGTAGGCGTCCAGCGGGAACGTCAGCTTCTGGTACGACTCCACCGTGCCGGTGAGCGCGGGCTTGTCGCTGCCGTCGCGCGGGATGGCGCTGCCGTCGGCCAGCTTGCCGTCGATCGGCGTCCAGTTGGAGCCGTCCGTGGAGACCTCGGTGTAGAGGAAGTCGAAGTCCGCCTCGATGTCCCACCAGCCGTCGAGCGTCAGGCTCGCGGCGGACTTGCCGGTCAGGTCGACCGAGCGCGTCAGGGTGTTGCGCAGGTCGTCACCGCTGCCGCTCCACCACTGGCTGTCACCCTGTGCCGGGGCGACCACCTCGGTGGTGACCGTCTTGTCGGGCAGTTGCACGATCAGGGCCTGCGGGTTCTCGGTGTTGTACTCCGCCACACCCAGGGTGTGGTTCGACTTCACGCCCGCCTCGGCGATGTCGTAGTCGAGCCAGCCCAGCTGGAGCTTGTCCCAGGCGTTCATGTCGCCGGGCAGGTCGCCGATGGACTCCTTGCCGGTGCCGAGCCAGGAACCGGAGGACATCAGCGTCCAGAAGCCGGTGGAGTTCTCGCCGCCGCCGGAGGTGTCGTACTCGTCGGGCAGGCCCAGGTCGTGGCCGTACTCGTGGGCGAAGACGCCCAGTCCGCCGTTCTCCGGCTGGATCGTGTAGTCGCCGATCCAGATGCCGGTGTCGCCGACCTCGGTGCCGCCGAGCTTGTTGGTGTCGGGACCGGTGGAGCCGGAGTCGGTGCCGAAGGCGTACCAGCGGTGGGCCCAGATGGCGTCCTCGCCCTGCGCGCCGCCGCCCGCGGACTCGTCCTCGCCGGCGTGCACGATCTGGAAGTGGTCGACGTAGCCGTCGGCCTCGTTGAAGTCGCCGTCGCCGTCGAAGTCGTAGCGGTCCCACTGGTCGAACTCGGCCAGCTCCGCCTTGATCTCGGCCGCGGAGTCGCCCGCCGCCTCGCGCTCGGCCACCCAGGCGTTGACGCCGTCCTGCACCGCATACCAGGCGCCGGTGGGCGCGTCGTTGGAGCCGTAACGGGCTTCGTTGTAGGGGACCTTGACCCAGTCGGTCACCTTGCCCTCGACCGAGTAACGGCCCGAGGACTGCTTCTCGTAGTACTTCTTCAGCGACTCGGTGTTCTTGCCGGTGCCGAAGTAGAGGTCCTGGAAGTGCCGCTGGTTGTAGTCCGCCTGCCAGGCCGTGCTGTTGTCCTTGGCCCGGTCCGGCTTGGCTATCTGGTTGTGGAGGGGGCCGGGGGTGCCGCCGTAGCGGCTGTCGACCTGGTCGCCGAACTCCACCAGGATGGTGAAGATCTTGTCGGTCTTCTCGCGGCCGAGTTCGACGTACTTGTCCTCGCCCTCCAGCTTGACGACCTTCGAGCCGTCGCGGTCCCGCACCTTGGCGGCACCGGATATGACCTGGTCGAGCGCTTCCTCGCGCTGGGCCGCCTGCGTCTGGGACAGGGGTCCGTCGAGGTCGTGCTCCCTGCTCTTGGCCGGCTGCGGGTCGTGCCCGTCGACGGCCGCGGGTGCGCCGGCCGGGTCGGCCTGGGCGACCGCGAAGGTCGAGAAGGTGGCGGTGGCCGCGGCGAGTGCCACGGCGACCGCCGCCGTTCTGAACTGCCAGGATCTGCTGGTCACTTGAATTCCTCCCCCGCGTTCGGGCGCGCGGAAGGAGGGGGGCCGGTGCCTGGGGGATCCGCGCGCGCGTGGTCAACGCGTGTAGTCAAGTGACGTCATTTGACTAGAGGTTGGGAAGAAAAGACAGACCTTGACTTGGACAGGTCAATTGCACTATGCGGAGCCGGTGTTCGCTTTGCGAACACCGGTCCGCCTTCGAACGGGCGCGCGGTTCCGTCCACCTGATGGACACCATGACTCCGTGCGCCCCCCGTGCTCCGGCACTGTTGGTCAGGTCACGCTTACTGTTCGTTCCACTCGGGCATGCAGCCGATTAGAGTCGACTGGCGGAACGCCCTGAAATCGGCGGAAAGCCAGGCCGACGCCCCCGTGGACCCCCACTTCCGAGGACACGATTGCCATGCCTCGTCCGACTGTCACGCCTCGCCCGACGGCCGCACAGCTCGCCTACGGTTCGTGCACCGTGATTTTCTCGACGCTCGCCATGCTGCTGCTGTCACAGACGAGTTCGGGCGTGGGGATCGCGATCATCGCAGTCTCGGCGCTCGCTCTCGGGCTGCTGGTCGCGATGACCGTCCCGACGCCGAAGCCACGCCTGGTGGCGGTGCACCGCCCCGCCACGCGGACCGCACAGGCGCCCGTGCCGGCCTCCGTCGCCTCACTGGCGTCCGAGCAGCCCGTGCACGAGCGCGCTGCGTCCTGAGGTCTGTTCGTCCGTACGTTCTGTTCGTCCGTACGTTCTGTTCGTCCGCGCGTTGTGTTCGTCCGTACGTCTTCCGGCGGCGAGGCCGGCCGGTGGTTCAGCGGGTGCTGACCACCACCGTCTTCGCCGCTTTGTCGTGCAGACCCTGCTTGTAGGGCTTGTCGAAGAAGCTCACGCCGCCCGAGATCGCGGTCCAGATGCAGGCACAGCAGAACGCGAACGGGATCCACAGCACCGCTGAGCGGATCAGTGTGTTCTGCACGGACGGCGTGGCCCCGTTGTCGAGGTTGGCCACCCGCATGCCCAGCCACTTCTTGCCGAGCGTCTGCCCGGACTTGACGATCATGAGGGTGTCGTAGGCGATGTAGAGCACCGCGGCGACCAGGGACTGACCGAGCGACTTGCTGTACTCGATCTGGTCGCCGTCCACGTCGTACTCGTTGACGCCGAAGCCCAGGGTGATCAGCCACACGACGATGCCCACGATGATCATGTCGATGATGCGGGCGAGTGTGCGCCGGCCGCTGTCGGCGAGCGGAGGCATGCCGGCCAGCGGGTCGCCGGGCTGACCGCCGCCGCCGTACGGGGTCCCGCCCCCGTAGGGGTCACCGCCGCCGTAGGGGCCGCCACCGCCGTACGGAGGCCCGCTGCCGTACGGCGATCCCGAGCCCCCGGCCGGCGGGGGCTGCTTCCTGAACGGGTCGTCTTCCGGTGGCTGCTGACCGGAGCCGGGAGGCGGTTCACTGCTCATGGCCCGAGTCGACCGCGAACGCCCCCACTCCGCATCCGGCGAGCGGCCGTCCGGGCGACCGAATCATCTACGACGAACGCCGTACGGCATCCCTTCGCCGCCGCCCGTCGGCCGTTGTCGGCCGTTGTCGGCCGTTCTCGTCAGGAACCCGGCCGGTGCTTCCGTCAGGCCACCGCCACGAACGTGTGGGCCGCCTTGTCGTGCCAGCACTGGTGCCACGGCCGGTCGAACAGGCACCACGCGACGCCCACCACACCGATGCCGAGCAGGCCGGGCACGCTGTACACGAGCCAGCGGCGCAGGGCCCCGCCGAAGGACGGCGGCTCATGGCCCTCGATGTCCCGCACCTCCAGGCCGAGCAGCTTCTTGCCGAGGGTGCGGCCCCACTTGGCGGTGGGCAGCGCCTCGTAGAGGGCGCCGAAGACCAGCAGCACGGCGAGGACGATGCCGAGGTACACCGACGTCGTGCCGTCGAGCAGCCAGACCGTGACGGTCTCGCCGGACAGCTTGGCCGCCTCGACCTTCTCGTTGACGTGGTCGATGGCCCTGGCGCCAAGAGGCACGGCGGCACCGGCGGTGACGGCACCGAGCACCAGGGTGTCCACCAGACGGGCCGCCAGCCTCTTGCCCATGCTCGCCGGGCGGGCCTCCGACTGACGCCGGGCGGCCGCCTGGAACACGTCCTCCACCGGCGGCTTCCACGGCGTGACCGGCTGCTCTTCGTCGGCGCCCGCGAGCCGGTGCACCTGCTGCGCCCAGGAGGGCTGGCCGCCACCGGCACCGCTCGCCATCGGCGTGCCGCCGGAAGCGGCGGGCTGGGGTGCGCCGGGCTGGTGGGGCACGCTCGGGGTGGCCGTCTGCTGCGGACCGGGCGCCGGAGGCGTCTGCTGCGGGCCGGAGGGGGCGGTGGGAGCGGCTCCCGCGCCTGCCTGCCCCTGCGCGGACGCGGCCCGGGCGGCCGCCTTTCCGGCACCGAAGCCGGGAGCTCCGGGGCCGTCGGCCACGGCGGGTCCGGGACCTCCGGCCGCGGGCGGGGTTCCGCCCGGGCCGCCGTTCGCCGGGTACCGGCCCTCGAAGCCGGCCGCGGGCTGCGGCCTGAGGCCTGCCGCGGCGGCGTCGGCCGCGCCCGTGCTCCCCCGTTGCGCCCCGGCCGCCCCGCCCTGCTGTGCCGTGCGCGGGGAGAGCGCGCGGAAGGTCATGGTGCCCTCGTCACCGCGGGGGCCACCGGGGCCCGGGACGCCGGGAGTTCCCGCCTGCTCACCGGAGCCCGCCGTGGCCCGGCGGAAGACGAACGTGTTGCCGGACGCGTCCTCCCGGTCCGGCGCGGCGGGCGGGATCGTCGCCGTGCCGTCCGTACGGGCCGAGCGACCGTCCGGCGGGGCCGGGGCATCGCCGGGCCCGGCGGCGTGCGGCTGCCGCGGATCGGCGCCCTGCGGGGCACCCGAGGTCTGCTGGGCGCCCTGCGGAGCCCCCTGCGCGCCCTGCGGAGCCGTCTGCGGCGAGCCCCAGGAGACCCGGCGGTCCTGGTCTCCGCCGAAGCCCGACTGCCGGGACCGGTCGGCACCCCAGGCGGACGCGGGCTCGGGCCGGCTGCCGTGCTGGGCGTCGGCCTGTCCGGGCACGCCGGACGCCAGGCCGCCGGACAGGCCGGCCGGGTCCTCGTCGAAGAAGTGCGGGCCCGTCTCCTCGACCGGCGGCGGCCCGGAGGCCGTCACGGCCGGGGAGCCGGGTGGCGGGTCGAGCCGCTCGCCGTCCGCCGGTGCCGGGCGGCTGGTGCCCGGTACCCAGGCAGCGCCGTTCCAGTACCTGACGTATCCAGGAATGGACGGGTCCGGGTAGTAACCGTCGCGGGGCCTGTCGTCACCGGGGGCCGGGGTTGGGGCGCTCATGTCCGTCGTCCCGTATCTGCTCGGGGGTGAATATGGGGGCTACACATCTATCAGACCGGCGCAACCCCCACCGCCAGTCCCACCGGACCCACTCTTTTTGAGCAACCTCGTGACAGTGCCGGGAAAAAAGTTCCGGAAAACCGCGTAATGCTTCGGGGCCCCACTCCCTCTCTCCTCGTACGGGCCCGACGCGGGTCCCGCCACGAGAGAGCGCGAAAGCGCGCGAGAGAGGAACGTACGCCATGCATTTCACCGTGGTGGAGCGGGAGCTGGAGCTCCAACTCGTCCTGTCGCCCGAGCGCAGCATCCCGGTCCCGGCCCGGCTGAGCTACCGCTCCGACGACCCCTACGCCGTCCACGTCACCTTCCACATCGGCACCGACCATCCCGTGCACTGGACGTTCGCCCGCGAACTCCTCGTGGAGGGGGTGTTCCGGGCGTGCGGGCACGGGGACGTGCGGGTGTGGCCGACGAAGGTCGCGGGGCGCAGTGTCGTGCTGATGGCGCTCAGCTCCCCCGACGGCGACGCCCTGCTGGAGGCCCCGACGCCCCAGGTGTCGGCCTGGCTGGAGCGGACGCTGCGGGCCGTGCCCCCGGGCTCCGAGGCCGAACAGCTCGGTATCGACGACGGCCTGGCCGAGCTGCTCGCCCCGATTCCGGGCTGTCACGACGAGCTGTGGCTGTGCGACCCGTGGCCGTCGGACGAGTCCCAGGACGGGGAGTGAGCGGGAAGAGCGGGTCAGAAGAGCTTTCCGGGGTTCAGGAGGCCCAGCGGGTCGAACGCCGCCTTGATCGCCCGCTGCATCTCGACGCCCACCGGCCCGATCTCGCGCGCCAGCCACTCCTTCTTCAGCACGCCCACACCGTGCTCACCGGTGATGGTGCCGCCGAGCTCCAGGCCGAGCGCCATGATCTCGTCGAAGGACTCGCGGGCGCGCCGGGACTCGTCGGGGTCCTGGGCGTCGAAGCAGACCGTCGGGTGGGTGTTGCCGTCGCCCGCGTGCGCGACGACCCCGATGGTGAGCTGGTACTTCTCGGCGATCCGCTCGGTCCCTTCGAGCATCTCGCCGAGCCTCGACCGGGGCACGCACACGTCGTCGATCATCGTGGTGCCCTTGACCGCCTCCAGGGCGGTGAGGGACAACCGGCGTGCCTGGAGCAGGAGTTCGGACTCGGCGGCGTCGTCGGCCGGTACGACCTGGGTGGCGCCGGCCGCCTCACACAGCGCGCCGAGGGCGGCGAGGTCGGCGGCCGGGTCCGCGGTGTCGAAGGCGGCCAGCAGGAGGGCCTCGGTGGTCTCGGGGAGCCCCATGTGGGCGAGGTCGTTGACGGCCTTGACCGTCGTGCGGTCCATCAGTTCGAGGAGGGACGGCACGTGGCCGCCCTCCATGATCCGGCACACGGCCTCGCAGGCGGCGGCCCCGGAAGCGAACTCGGCGGCCAGCACCAGTTGCTCGGGCGGCCGCGGCCGCAGCGCCAGGATCGCGCGTACGACGATGCCGAGCGAGCCCTCGGAGCCGACGAACAGCCGGGTGAGGTCGTACCCGGCGACTCCCTTGGCCGTGCGGCGGCCGGTGGACATCAGCCGCCCGTCGGCGAGGACGACGTCGAGGCCGAGGACGTACTCCGCCGTCACCCCGTACTTCACGCAGCACAGCCCGCCGGAGGCGGTGCCGATGTTGCCGCCGATCGTGCACATCTCCCAGCTGGAGGGGTCCGGCGGATAGTAGAGGCCGTGTTCGTTGACCGCGCGGGAGAGCGTGGCGTTGACGACACCCGGTTCGACCACGGCGATGCGGTCGACGGGGTTGATCTCGAGGATGCGGTCCATCCTCGTCAGGGACAGCACGATGCAGCCGTCGGTGGCGTTGGCCGCGCCCGACAGGCCCGTGCGGGCGCCCTGCGGGACGACCGGGACGCGTAGTTCGGTGGCGGTGCGCATGACGTGCTGGACCTGCTCGACGGTGCGCGGCAGCACGACCACCGCCGGGGCGCCGGCCGGGCAGAAGCTGGCCATGTCGTTGGCGTAGGAGGCCGTGACGTCCGGGTCGGTGAGGACGGCCTCGGTGGGCAGACCGCCGAGCAGACGGTCGACGAGGTTCCCGGTCGCTTCGTCGCGAGGCGCTTCGATACGGCTCATGATCACAGGGTCGCACCGGGGGCCATCGGTGTGAACCCCGAGTACGGCAGCCGCCGCATGCCAGGGTGTGGTCGTCGTACTGACGCACAGTGAGCGCCATGGAGAAGCAGCAGGAAGCTTCGGAGACGCCCCGGGAGCAAAGTCCGGACCAGACCGCGGAGCAGACCCCGCAGCCCCCTCGGACGGCGGAGACCGCGCAGGCCGCGGAGACCGGGGCAGGCGCGGAGACCGCGGAGACCGGGGCAGGCGCGGAGGCGGAAGCGGGGGCCAAGGCGGGAGTGAAGACGGGGGCCGCGGTACGGCGGCCGCGGATCAGCCGGCGCGCGCTGATCGCCTCTGTCGCGGGGTGTGCCGTGCTGGGCGGGGTGCTGACGCTGCTGCCCTGGGAGCGGGCGGGGACGGGGGCTCCGGCGCCGGCCCCCGGGGCGCAGGCGCTGAGCGCGGTCACGTCCGGGGTGCCGGCCGCGCTGCCCGACCTGGCGGCGCTGATCGACGACCGGGAGTCCCACCTGCGGGCGCATCCCCGGGACGCGCGGGCGTGGGCGGTGCTCGGGTCGGCGTTTGTCGAGCAGGGGCGGCGGACCGCGGACGCCGGGTACTACCCGAGGGCCGAGCAGGCGCTGCGGACCTCGCTCAAGGTGGACGCGCGCGGGAACGCGGAGGCCCTCGGCGGCCTGGCGGCCCTCGCCAACGCGCGCCGGGACTTCCGGGCGGCGCGGACGTGGGCCGAGGCCGCCCGGAAGGCGGCACCGGGGCGGTGGACGACGTATCCACTGCTGATCGACGCCTATACCGGCCTCGGCGACCACAAGGCCGCCAAGGGGGCCCTCGACCGGCTGCAGGAGCTGCGTTCCGGGCCGGCCGTGATGGCCCGCGCGGCCGCCGTCTACCGCGACAACGGCTGGCGTGAGGACGCCGCCGCCGCCCTCGCGGACGCGGCGGCCGGGGCGCGGGCACCGGCCGAGCGGGCGGCGTATCTGGAGCGGGCCGGGCAGCTGGCGTGGGAGCGCGGCGACCGCGAGGACGCGCTGCGGCACTTCCAGGAGGCGGTGCGCGTCGACCCCGACCAGCGGGCCGCGCAGGCCGGTCAGGGGCGGGTGCTGGCGGCACTGGGCCGGACCACGGAGGCACTGAACGCCTACCGGGTGGCCCTCGCCAGGCAGCCACTCCCCCAGTACGCCCTGGAACTGGGCGAGTTGTACGAGACCCTGGGGCTCAGGCAGGCCGCGCGGGTGCAGTACGACCTGCTGCGGGAGCGGGTGCGCACCGCCGCCTCGCACGGGGCCGACGAGGAGCTGGTGCTGGGGCAGTTCGAGGCGGACCACGGGGACGCCCGGGCGGCGGTACGGCGGCTGCGGGCCGAGTGGGCCCGGCAGCCGGGCATCGCGGTGGCCGACGCGCTGGGGTGGGCGCTGCACCGGGCCGGGGCGCACGAGGAGGCGCTGCGGTTCGCGGTGACGGCGACCGACAAGACGAAGGAGGGGGGCGTGCGCAGCGCCCTGTACATGTACCACCGGGGCATGATCGAGAAGGAGTTGAAGCGGCACGGGTCGGCGCGACGGCACCTGGAGGAGGCGCTGCGGATCAACCCGTACTTCTCGCCGGCGCGGGCGCGGGCGGCCCGGGCGGCACTCGCTCAGCTGGGTGAGCCGTCGCTGCGGAAGCTGCCGGTGATGGACGCGCCGGACGAGTAGGGCTCACGCCCGGGGTTTGTAGAACACCGAGAACCTGCGGGCCCCCGGGCTGCCCGACGCCAGCCCCAGGCACAGCCACGGTTCGGGGTCTTGGCGGACCGCGAGGCCCTCGGGTTCGCGGAAGTCCAGGGAGTGACCGGCTCCGGTGCGCCGTCGCTGGACCAGTTCACCGGTGCGGATGTCGAGGCAGGACAGGTAAATGTTGCCGCGCTCGGCACGCGGGTTGGAGGCGCCGTAGGCGGTGCCCGCGAGTTGGTAGAGGTGGTCACCGTGCAGGGCGTAGCCCTGGAACGGGATCGCGGGGTCGGGGTGGGCGCCCGACTGGGGGATGTCGGCGACCGGGTCGGCGTAGTCGCGGGCGGTGAAGGCGTCGAGGTCCCAGACGCGGTAGCGGGGCCTGCCGTCGGTGCGGTAACGGACGGCGATGCGGCCGGAGGCCGTGCAGACCGAGGGCTGGTTGTTGATCGACCCCGGTATCGGTTTGCGTATCCTCACGTCGTCGCGGGTGCGGACGGCGCCGTCGGCGAAGCGGAAGCGGGTGACTCCCTGGCCGTAGCCGCCCCGGGAGTCGGCCTCGGTCCAGATCCAGACCGTGCCGTCGGCAGCGTGCTGGACACCCATGCTCACGCCGTGTCCGAAGCCGTGCAGGTACATGTGGCCGAGGGAGTCACCGTCGTAGTCGAGCTTGTTGAGGCACAGGTTGCCGGCGTCGACGCCGCCCCGCCGGACCTGGAGGACGTACAGGTGCCTGTGCACCTCGTCGAAGGCGAAGGACTGCAGGACCGTGGACTCCCGCAGGGTGGCCTTCTTCCACAGCCAGCGGACGGCCGGCGTGGCCAGGTCGACGCGTTCGTCCACGGTCCCCCCTCGACCTCGGGGCCTAGAGGTTGCCCCGCTTCTCCTGCTCGCGCTCGATCGCCTCGAAGAGCGCCTTGAAGTTGCCCTTGCCGAAGCCCATCGAACCGTGCCGTTCGATCAGTTCGAAGAAGACGGTCGGCCGGTCCTGGACGGGCTTGGTGAAGATCTGCAGAAGGTAGCCGTCCTCGTCGCGGTCGGCCAGGATCTTCAGTTCGCGCAGGGTCTCGACGGGCACGCGGGTGTCGCCGACCCACTCGCCGAGGGTGTCGTAGTACGAGTCGGGGGTGTCGAGGAACTGCACCCCGGCCGCGCGCATCGTCCGTACCGTCTGGACGATGTCGTTCGTGTTGAGCGCGATGTGCTGGACGCCCGCGCCGCCGTAGAACTCGAGGTACTCGTCGATCTGGGACTTCTTCTTGGCGATCGCGGGCTCGTTGATCGGGAACTTGACCTTGAGCGTGCCGTCGGCGACGACCTTCGACATCAGCGCGCTGTACTCGGTGGCGATGTCGTCGCCCACGAACTCCTTCATGTTCGTGAAGCCCATGACCTTGTTGTAGAAGCCGACCCACTCGTTCATCCGGCCGAGCTCGACGTTGCCGACGCAGTGGTCGACGGCCTGGAAGGTGCGGTGGGCCGGCGGTTCGACGATCGGGCTCGCGGACGCGTAGCCGGGCAGGTACGGGCCGTCGTAGCCGGTGCGCTCGACGAGGGTGTGGCGGGTCTCGCCGTAGGTGGCGATCGCGGCGAGGACGACCGTGCCGTGCTCGTCCTTCAGCTCGTACGGCTCGGCGACCGAGCGGGCGCCGTGCTCGATCGCGTAGGCGTACGCGGCGCGCGCGTCCGGGACCTCGATGGCGAGGTCGACGACCCCGTCGCCGTGCTCGGCCACGTGCTGGGCGAGGAAGTGGCCCCAGGGGGTGGCGGGCTTGATGACGGAGGTGAGGACGAAGCGGGCGGAGCCGTTCTCCAGCACGTACGCGGCGGTCTCGCGGCTGCCGTTCTCCGGTCCGGAGTACGCGACCAGCCTCATGCCGAAGGCGGTGCAGTAGTAGTGCGCCGCCTGCTTGGCGTTGCCCACGGCGAAGACGACCGCGTCCATTCCCTTGACCGGGAAGGGGTCGGCCTGCCGGGCGGTGTCGGGAGTGTGGTGTGTGGTCTGCGTCATAGCGCAAGCCTTGTCCCGCGATGGCAAGGTGCGCAATAGTTCGCAATTCTGCTGAACAATATGACCAGTGCCTCAGGGGATCCTGCGGGCTTTCTGTACAGGATGACCAGCGCTGGGAGGCCACCGTGGGAACCGACGGGATCGATGGGCTTGACGGCCGCATCATCGTGTTGCTGGCGCGGGAGCCGAGGATCGGGGTGCTGGAGATGTCGCGGCGGCTGGGGGTCGCCCGGGGCACGGCACAGGCGCGTCTGGACCGGCTTCAGTCGAATGGCGTCATCCGCGGATTCGGTCCGCAGGTGGACCCGGCGGCGCTCGGCTACCCGGTCACCGCCTTCGCGACCCTGCAGATCCGGCAGGGGCAAGGGGCGGACGTACGGGCGCACTTGGCGGGCGTTCCGGAGGTGCTGGAGCTGCACACCACCACCGGCGGCGGGGACATGTTGTGCCGGCTCGTGGCCCGTTCCAACGCCGATCTCCAGCGGGTCATCGACCTGGTTGTCGGTTTTGATGGCATTGTCCGGGCCTCCACCGCGATCGTCATGGAGAACCCCGTTCCGCTGCGGATCATCCCGCTGGTGGAGCAGGCGGCCGAGGACCGGGAGAGGAACTAGCGCCGACCTGGGGTGAGCGGATGTGAACTTCTGGGAGTACCTCGGCACCCGCCACCAACAGCTGCTGACGGACGCCTACCAGCACGCGAGCGCCGTCTTCCAGTGCATGGTCGTGGCGACGCTGCTCGGGGTCCTGATCGGCGTGGTCACCTATCGCAGCGAGTGGGCGGGCAACCTGGCGACGACGACCACCTCGACCATCCTGACCGTTCCCTCGCTCGCCATGATCGGCCTGCTCATCCCGATCGTGGGCCTGGGCGTCCCGCCCACGGTGATCGCGCTGACGCTCTACGGGCTACTGCCGATCGTGCGCAACTCCATCGTCGGGCTGCGCGGGGTCGACCCCTCGCTGGTGGACGCGGCGACCGGCATCGGTATGTCCCGGGTGATGCGGCTGGTGCGGGTCGAGCTGCCGCTGGCCTGGCCGCCGATCCTGACCGGCATCCGGGTCTCCACGCAGATGCTGATGGGCATCGCCGCGATCGCCGCGTACGCCTCCGGGCCCGGTCTCGGCAACGTGATCTTCCGCGGACTCGGCTCCCTGGGCAGCAAGAACGCCATCAACCAGGTGCTCGCGGGCACGCTCGGCATCATCGTCCTGGCCCTGCTGTTCGACGCGGCGTACGTCCTGATCGGACGGCTGACCATTCCCAGGGGGATCCGTGCCTGAGACAGCGACCTCCGGTGCCTCCATCGAGCTGGAGAACCTGACCAAGCGGTATCCGGGCAGTCCGCAGCCGGCCGTCGACAACGTCAACATGGAGATCAGGGCGGGCGAGATCGTCATCTTCGTCGGCCCGTCCGGCTGCGGGAAGTCCACGACGCTCAAGATGATCAACAGGCTGATCGAGCCGACCGGCGGCCGGATCCGCATCGACGGCGAGGACGTCACCCACATGGATCCGGTGAAGCTGCGCCGGAAGGTCGGGTACGCGATCCAAACCTCCGGTCTCTTCCCGCACATGACGGTCGCCCAGAACATCGCGCTCGTTCCCAGGATGGTCGGCTGGTCGAAGGCGCGGATCAGGAACCGGGTCGAGGAGATGCTCGACCTGGTCGGGCTGGACCCCGGCGAGTTCCACGGCCGCTACCCGCGCCAGCTCTCCGGCGGCCAGCAGCAGCGCGTCGGCGTGGCCCGGGCGCTGGCCGCCGATCCGCCCGTGCTGCTGATGGACGAGCCGTTCGGCGCGGTCGACCCGATCACCCGTGACCACCTCCAGGACGAACTGATCCGGCTCCAGCACGAGCTGCACAAGACGATCGTCTTCGTCACGCACGACTTCGACGAGGCGATCAAGCTCGGTGACCGGATCGCCGTCCTGCGCGAACGCTCCCACATCGCTCAGTTCGACACCCCGGAGGCGATCCTCACCAACCCCGCGGACGACTTCGTGTCCGGGTTCGTCGGCGCGGGGGCCGCGCTGAAGCGGCTCAACCTCTCCCGGGTGCGGGACGTGGAGATCACCGACTACCCCACGGTGACCGTCGACGACCCGCTCCAGGAGATCTTCAGCAAGCTCCGCTCCAGCGGGACGAGCGAGATCCTGCTGCTCGACAAGCGGGGCCGGCCCTACAAGTGGCTCAGGCGCGGCGACCTCATGCGCGCCAAGGGCTCGCTGGCCCGCGCGGGAACGCTGGTGCACGACACGGTGACCAGGGACGCGACCCTGCGGGACGCGCTGGAGGCGGTGCTCACCGACAGCTCGGGGCGGGTCGCGGTGACCGGTCGGCGCGGCGAGTACACGGGCGTGGTCGACGTGGAGACGCTGATGAACTCCGTGCACGAGCTGCTGGAGGCGGACCGGCTGGAGGCCATGGAGCACCAGCACGACCTGGAGGCGCTGCGGTCCGCCCAGACCCACGCCGAGCAGGAGGGCGCCGGAGGGGAGAGGAAGGCGTGACCACCCCCGAGCTGGAGGAGCGGGAAGGGCGGGAGGAGCGGGAGGAGGGCGAGGCCCCACCGCCGCCGCCGAGCCCCCTGAAGCCGCGCGTCACCTGGCAGAGGCTGACGATCCTGCCCGCCGTCCTGGTCGCGGGGCTGCTGGCGACCTGGCTGTGGTTCCGGCAGGCCGACCTCGACTTCGTCTCCGAGAACGCGCTGTCCGACGGCCAGGTCTCGAAGGCCCTGTGGCAGCACATCGAACTCACGGCGATCTCGACGTTCTTCGTGCTGATCATCGCGATCCCGCTGGGGATCCTCCTGACCCGGCGGGCGTTCAGGAAGGCGACCCCGGTGGCGATGACCTTCGCCAACATGGGCCAGGCGACACCGGCGATCGGCCTGCTCGCGCTGCTGGTCATCTGGCTCGGCACCGGCATGAAGGCGGCTCTGATCGGCATCATCGCCTACGCCGTGCTGCCGGTGCTGTCCAACACGATCGCCGGCCTCAAGGCGAACGACCCGACGCTGCTGGAGGCGGCCCGCGGCATCGGCATGTCACCGATGGGCGTGCTGTCCCGGGTGGAGCTGCCGCTGGCCGTCCCGCTGATCCTGGCCGGCGTCCGTACGGCGCTCGTCCTGAACGTCGGTACGGCGACCCTGGCGACCTTCGGCGGGGGCGGCGGGCTGGGCGTCCTGATCACGACCGGCATCACCAGCCAGCGGATGCCGGTGCTGGTGCTGGGCTCGATCCTCACGGTCGCGCTCGCGCTGCTGGTGGACTGGCTGGCCTCGCTGGCCGAACTGCTGCTGCGGCCGCGCGGGTTGGAGGCGGGGACATGAGACGGCGTACCTGTCTGCTGCTGGCCTCCGGGATGCTGGTGTCGGCGAGCGCCTGCGGTCTGACCAGCGGATCCCCGATGGTGGACGAGGTGAAGCCGGGCTCGATCGGCAAAGGGCTGCCGCTCGACGGCGCCGATCTCACCGTGACGTCGAAGGAGTTCACCGAGCAGCTCATCCTCGGCGCGATCATGGGCATCGCCTTCGAGGCGGCCGGCGCGGACGTGCTCGACCGCACCGGCGTCCAGGGGTCCATCGGCGCCCGCGAGGCGGTCAAGTCCGGCGAGGCGGACGGCATGTACGAGTACACGGGCACCGCCTGGATCACCTACCTCGGCAACAGCAAGCCCATCCCCGACCCGCACCGGCAGTGGCAGGCGGTGCGCGACGCCGACCTGAAGAACGGCCTGACCTGGCTGCCCCCGGCGCCCCTCAACAACACCTACGCGCTCGCGATGAACCAGGCCAACTACGAGAAGTACGGCACGAGGACGCTCTCGGACGTGGCCGCGCTGTCCAAGTCCGACCCGGGTGCGGTCACCCTGTGCGTGGAGAGCGAGTTCGCCAACCGCGCGGACGGGCTGCCCGGGCTGGAGAAGGCGTACGGCATGAGCGTCCCGGCGAAGAACATCACGCAGATGGACACCGGGATCATCTACACCCAGGCCGCGAAGGGCAGTTGCACCTACGGCGAGGTCTTCACCACCGACGGCCGCATCAAGTCCATGAACCTCGCGGTGATGCGGGACGACAAGAGGTTCTTCCCCAACTACAACGCGGCCCCCGAGATCAACACGAAGGCCCTGAAGAAGTGGCCGGCCATCGCGGACGTCCTGAACCCGATCACGAAGAGGCTGACCAACGCCGTGGCGCAGGACCTGAACGCCAAGGTGGACGTCGTCGGGGAGGACCCGCACCAGGTGGCGCTGGACTGGCTGAAGGCGGAGGGGTTCGTCAAGGAGGAGTGAGGGCCGAAAGCGGCCACCAGCTGAGTCGGCCACGGGCCCCACTAGCAGCTGGGGACGGAACCCTTCCCGCTCTCCAGCGCCGTCAGGGCGTTCACCGCGCCCTTCAGCGTGGTCACCGGAATGAGCCGGAGCCCCTTCGGCAGCTCGGACTTCGCGTCGGAGCACTCGTCCTTCGGCACCAGGAACACCGTCGCCCCGTCCCGACGCGCGGCCTGCGTCTTCAGGGCCACTCCCCCGACCGCGCCGACCTCACCCGCCGCGTCGATCGTGCCCGTACCGGCGATGGTGCGGCCGCCCGTGAGGTCGCTCCCGCTGCCGTCGCCGTTCAGCTTGTCGATGATGCCGAGGGTGAACAGCAGGCCGGCGCTGGGGCCGCCGACGTCGGCGAGTTTCAGCGTCACCTTGATGTCCTTGCCGGACAGGTCCAGGTAGTTCAGGGCGGCCTCGGTCGCCGCGTCCTGGGACTCCCGCATCTGCTCGGTGTTGTGCTTCTCGATCTCCTTGACGCTCTGACCACTCGGGTAGACCGCGTCCCTAGGCATGATCGCCTGGTCCGTGGCGAACCAGGCGTCGAGCACGTCACCGAGCCGGATCCGGGTGTCCGGGTTGGTCGCCTCGATCGTCGTCATGCGCAGCTGCCCGGTGGTGTCCCGGGTCGGGGCGCCGGAGATCGTGATCACCGGGTCGCCCTTGTTCTCGCCGAGGACGTCCGCCGTCATCCCGGGCTGCGTCAGTGAGAACGGCAGCGGCGCGAAGGCCGCCGTGGCGAGGAGGGCCACGACGGGCAGGGCGCAGACGGCGACGGCCCGGGGGCGCGTGAGGCGAGAGAGCACAGGATCAATCTAACGCGGCGGTCACTTCCGGCCACGGGGCGGTCGGCCCCGCCCGCGGCCCCGCCCGCGGCGCATGAAGCTCCGCGGCACGGCGGCGCGGCCCGACGCCCTCGCCCTCTCCCTCGGCCTCACGACGCTGAGCACGGGCACGGGCACGGGCACGGGGCACGGGTACGGGGCACGAGCACGGGCACCGGCACGGGGCACGGGCACCAGCACCGGCACCGGCACAAGGCACCGCGCTCCGGCCCGGCTACCTCAGCGCAGGGCCTCCGCGACCTCCCTGGCCGCGTCCACGACCCGTGGTCCCACGCGTTCCGGCACCGCGTCCGCCAGCATCACGACGCCGACGCTGCCCTCGACCCCCGTGACCCCGATCAGAGGTGCGGCGGCGCCGCTGGCTCCCGCCTCCAGCTCCCCGTGGGTCAGGGTGTACCCGGGCTCGTCCACCGGCTGCCGGCGCGCGGCTAGGATCGCGCGTCCCGCGGCCCCCCGGTCCAGCGGATGCCGGAACCCGGCCCGGTAGGCCACGTGATAGTCCGTCCACGTCGGCTCGACGACGGCCACGGCCAACGCCTCCGCCCCGTCCACCAGCGTGAGATGCGCGGTCGCCCCGATGTCCTCCGCCAGCGATCGCAGGGCCGGCAGGGCCGCCTCGCGTACCAGCGGATGCACCTGGCGGCCCAGGCGCAGCACACCGAGGCCGACCCGGGCACGGCCGCCCAGGTCACGACGTATGAGCGCGTGCTGTTCCAGCGTGGCGAGCAACCGGTACACCACGGTCCGGTTCACGCCCAGTTTGTTGGATAGCTCGGTGACGGTCAGCCCGTGGTCCGTATCGGCCAGCAGTTTGAGGACACGCAGTCCCCGGTCGAGCGTCTGAGAGGTCTCCGCGGTCACGACGCCCACTCCTCCAAGTGGTGAGGTCGGCAGCCCCCTCGCGACAGATGCGTCACCGAGTCCCGTCGGCGACGCGCTTCAGAGGCCGCCGATCGGCCGGCGGCCCGGCCAGTTGCCGGACCGCGTCGCTTCACGGCTGCGCTCCGCGGCGGCGCTGCCACGGGGCGTGTGCGTAGGCGGACAGTAGCGAAGGCAGTTCGCTGAGCGGAAGGCTCCGTCCAGAATCCGGGCACTCCCCGGTACGGACTGCTTCCGTTTGTCCTGAAAACGCACGGCGTGCGGAACTCGGAGGGGGCGCGGGGCTGCGCCGACACGCGCCTCCGCCACGGGACGCGACAGTCCCCGGCCCCACCGGCCCACACCCGGAACAGGAAAGATGCCCCCCGACCGGACCCGCCGAGGCACAGCGCCCGGCGTCACCGCATCCGGGTGGCCCACTCCTGCACCTTGGCGATCCGCTGCCGCAGCTGCCCGGCCGTGGCCTCCGCGCTCGGCGGTCCGCCGCACACCCGGCGCAGCTCGGTGTGGACGACCCCGTGCGGCTTGCCGCTCTGGTGGACGTACGCGCCGACCATCGTGTTGAGCTGCTTGCGCAGCTCCATCATCTCCTTGTGCGAGACCACCGGCCGCCGCTCGGCGGGCAGTTCGAGCAGGTCCGCCTCCTCGTCCGGCTTCTTGCGGCTGTGCGCGATCTGCCGGGCCTGCCGCTTCTGGAGCAGCATCTGGACCTGGTCGGGCTCGAGGAGACCGGGGATGCCGAGGTAGTCCTGCTCCTCCGCGCTGCCCGGGTGGGCCTGCATGCCGAACTCGGCACCGTCGTAGAGGACCCGGTCGAAGACGGCCTCGGACTCCAGCGCCTCGAAGGAGAACTGCTCCTGCTCGCCGGTGTCCTCGTCCTGTTCCTTGTTCGCCTCCTCCATCTCCTTCTCGGACTCGGCGTACGGGTCCTCCTCGCCCTCCTTCTTCGGCTTGTCGAGGGCGTGGTCCCGCTCCACCTCCATCTCGTTGGCGAAGGTGAGCAGGTCGGGGACGGTGGGCAGGAAGACGGACGCCGTCTCGCCGCGCCGCCTGGACCGCACGAAACGGCCGACGGCCTGCGCGAAGAAGAGGGGCGTGGAGATGGTGGTGGCGTACACGCCGACGGCCAGGCGGGGCACGTCGACGCCCTCGGACACCATCCGGACGGCGACCATCCACCGGTCGTTGTTGCCGCTGAACTCGTCGATCCTGCTGGACGCCCCGGCGTCGTCGGACAGCACGACCGTCGCCCTGCTGCCCGTGATCTCCCGGATGAGTTTGGCGTAGGCCCGGGCGGAGTCCTGGTCGGAGGCGATGACGAGCGCGCCGGCGTCGGGAATGGCCTTGCGGACCTCCGTGAGCCGCTGGTCGGCGGCGCGCAGCACGCTGGGCATCCACTCGCCGCGCGGGTCGAGGGCCGTACGCCAGGCCTGGCTGACCGCGTCCTTGGTCATCGGCTCGCCGAGGCGCGCGGCGATCTCGTCGCCGGCCTTGGTCCGCCAGCGCATGTTGCCGCTGTAGGAGAGGAAGATGACGGGCCGCACGACGTGGTCGGCCAGTGCGTTGCCGTACCCGTAGGTGTAGTCGGCGGCGGACCGCCGGATCCCGTCGTTGCCCTCCTCGTAGGTCACGAAGGGGATGGGGTTGGTGTCGGACCGGAAGGGCGTACCGGTGAGCGCGAGCCGTCGCGTGGCCGGTTCGAAGGCCTCCAGGCACGCCTCGCCCCACGACTTGGAGTCACCGGCGTGGTGGATCTCGTCGAGGATGACGAGGGTCTTGCGCTGCTCGACCCGGTTGCGGTGCAGCATCGGCCGCACGCCCACACCGGCGTACGTCACCGCGACGCCGTGGTAGTCCTTGCCGAGCGGTCCCGCACTGTACTCGGGGTCCAGCTTGATCCCTATCCGGGCGGCCGCCTCGGCCCACTGCTTCTTCAGGTGCTCGGTCGGCGCGACGACGGTCACCTGTTGCACGACGTGGTGGTGCAGCAGCCAGGACGCCAGCGTCAGCGCGAACGTGGTCTTTCCGGCGCCGGGCGTCGCGACGGCCAGGAAGTCACGCGGCTGCTCCTGGATGTACTTCTCCATCGCCCCTTGCTGCCAGGCGCGCAGCTTGCTGGCGGTACCCCAGGGGGCGCGGCCGGGGAAGGCGGGGGAAAGGTGGTGGGAGGAGGCGGCGGTGGTAGTCACGGTCTCCGTTAACGGGGTCGGGCGGCGCGGAACTGGTCTGACGGCTCGGCTACGTATGACAACCGGGCCACCCTACCGGCGGCCCGGTGGTGTCAACGCGCGGACAAGCCCGGGTCGCCCGTGGGTGGGACCCACGTCACAGCTGCCGCAGCCGCCCCGCGATCACCGAGATGTCGCTCTCGTTCCCGGAGGCGCCATCGATGACCAGGTCATACGCGGTGTCCTGATCGCCGCCTCCGAGGTCGACGCCGTTGACGCCGTCGACACCGTTGACACCCAGGAAGGTCGCGGCGGCCGGGCCACGCCGTGCGCCCGAGCACCGGCTCCCCGCGCTTCAGCGCTCCCGCAGCCGGGTCGTCACCCAGGCCCCCGCCAACGCCACCGCCGCCATCGGCAGGAACACCGCGGCGAACGCGGCCGGATGCGAGCCGGAGGTCTCCGTGGCCGCGTGGCTCACCGTGCCACCGCCCAGCGCGGCGAAGGCGGCGCCGCCCACCGCCAGCAGGATCACGTTGGACAGTCCGTCGGAGATCTGCAGGGCCGCGGAGTTGGTGCCGGCCTCCTGTGGGGCGGAGAGTTGGAGCAGGAGGACGCTGGTGGAGGAGATCACCAGGCCCATCCCGAAGCACCCGAAGGCCCAGGCGACGGCGACGGTCCAGGCGGGCACGGACTCGATCAGCACGCTCGGGGCGGCGGCGATCGCGGCGGCGACCAGCACCATCCCCACCGTCATCAGACGCTCCCGGTACGGCTCCACCCGCGGCCGCGACTGCATCCACGAACCCAGCGCCCACGTCCCACCGCCCGCCGCGAGCGAGAACCCGGCCAGCGTCGGCGACAGACCTCGCTGGGTGACCAGCATCAGCGGCACGAACGACTCGGCGGCGATGAACGACCCGGCCGCGACGCCCCGCAACAGCACGACGGAGGGCAGCCCGCGCGCCGCCCGGTACGTGCCGCGCGGCAGCAGCCCGAGCACGGCGGGCACGAGCAGCGCGACACCCACCGCGCCCGGCAGCACCGAGATCCAGCGCAGATCCTGCGCGGCGTACTGCAGCAGCCCGGCGCCGAGCGAGATCCCGAGGGCCAGCCGAATACGCCGCCGGTCGAAGGACCCGGTTCCCTTCCCCGCTGCTCGCTCCACCGCCCCTGGCTCCACCGCCCCTTGCTCCACCGCCCCGGAAGCGCGCCGCCGAATCTGCGGCAACGCGAGGGCCAGCGGCAGGACGACGAGCACCGGGATCCCGACGAACACCCACCGCCATCCCAGATGCTCGGTGACCGCCCCCGAGGCGAGCGGACCCACGATCGACGGCACCACCCAGGCAGCCGCGAACGCCGCCATGATCGCCGGCCGCAACCGGTCCGGATACGCCCGCCCCACCACGACGTACAGCGCGACGATCACCAGCCCGCCGCCGAGCCCCTGCACCGCCCGCCCGAGGATGAACAGCCACATCGCCCCCGCGGTCCCGGACAGCATCAGCCCCGCGGCGAAGGCCCCGATCCCGGCGGTCAGCGAGCCGAGTGGCCCCCGCCGGTCCGACCACTGCCCGGCCAGCACCATGCCGAAGAGGCTCGTCGTGAAGTACCCCGAGAACGCGAACGCGTACAGCGACACCCCGTCCAGCTCCCGAGCCGCCACCGGCATCGCCGTACCCACGGCGGTCGCCTCGAACGCGATGAGCAGCACGACGGAGACGATCCCGACACTGAGCGCCCGATAATCCCGCCCCAGCACGCTCTCCTCGACCGCGGGCAGGTCGGCGGTGTCCACGACGGCGTTGTCACGCGGCTCCAGAGGGGTCATGCCCGCCAGCGTAAGGGCCAACAGACACGTTGACCCCTGTCGAGAGGAGGGCCCACGCCGGGACCTTGGTCGTACATCCCTGGCCGCAGGCCCTTTCATGAACGGGGTGTGGCAGTCCCGTTGCAGGGCCCGCGATTCCCTTGAGCCCTCTCCCCACCCCGCCATACGGTCATCTCACCAAGCGCGGACCGGAGCACCACGCACCACGCTCCACCGACACGGCCGTATGCCCGAGTGGTTGAGGGGCTCGCCTGCAAAGCGAGTTACGTGGGTTCGAATCCCGCTACGGCCTCCAACGCCTGACCAGGTAGAACGAAGGGCGGCACCCTCCGCGGGTGCTGCCCTTCCTTACCGTCTGAACAGCCCGGACAGATCAGGCGTCGAGGCCCCGGAGCTGGGCGACATGACCAGATCAGCGGAGCCGGTGTCGCTCACAGCACCCCGCCCGTCTCGTCCCGGAGCGCCTCTGTCCAGTAATGGCGTCCGGGCGGGGTCGACGTGCCCGTCGGGTCGATCGTCGACAGGACCTGGATCATCGTGGCGGCCAGTTGGTCGCGCGTGCTCGTGGTGAGGCCGTGGTCGAGGTCCTCGTCGATGGCGCGCTCGCGGTGGAGGAGCCAGAGGGTGAAGCCCAGGGTGGAGATGTCGGTGTTGAGGGGGTGCAGCGTTGCCTGCCGCTCGCTCCAGTTCAGGACCGCGCCCGTCTCGCCGTCGATCACGAGGCTGTTGTTCTCGACGAGGTCGCCGAGGCGGATCAGGTGGGCGGCACGCGGCGGGAGTTCGGCCGATGGATCGTCCGCGTGGTGTTCCGCCAGGGTCGCCAGCGGGACGTCCGTGTCGAGGTGGAAGGGGAAGGCGTTCTCGGGCAGGCCCGTCTCCCGCAGGAAGCGGCGGGTCGGCTCGTGGGTGAGTGTCGCCGGGAAGTCGACGTCCTCGAAGCGGGCCACCCTGCCCCGGCCGAACTCCTGGTCCAGGAGGCGGGCCGGAAGGTCCAGCGCCAGGCCGGAGAGCGTGCCCGGACCGGCGACCAGGGACAGGGGGCGGATCAGCGCGGCCATCTTCCAGAACGGCGGCACCTCACCGCCCGTCCCCTCCTTGAACACGGCCAGCAGCTGACGCGACGCCTCCGCGACCGCCTTCGGGCCGAAGCGGCCGGCGTAGGACGCGAACTGGCCGCGCAGCGCAGCCAGTTCGTCGGTCGCCGTCGCGAACCGCACCAACCGCTCCAGCGAGGGCGCCAGCGGGCGACGGCCCATCAGGTCGGGTCGGTCGTGCAGGAAGTGGGTCGTGGAGATCTCGCCGGTCGCGCCGTCCAGCAGCACCGACTCGGTCTCCAGGCCACCGGGACCCGTCAGTCCGCCTATCACCAGCTGGTTCCGCAGTTCCGCCGCGAGCCGTCCGTCCGGGTCGCCCGTCGAGTCCGCGACCGTGCGCACGCCCGCGCGGCGCAGTTCCTCGAAGGTGAACAGGCCGCTGTCGCCCGGAAGTCCGGGGCCCGTCAGCCAGCGGCGCGTCGATGCGTGTGTGATGTACGGATCCAGATCTGTCTCGGTCAGTCTGATGGCCGCGACAGCGGCCTCGATCGTGCCCATGTGCTCCCCCGTGCTTGCTCACGTCCCCGCGCACCCAGGGCACGCACGGCCGAGCAGGCCCGGCAGCACGTCTCCCACTGCCCAGAACACTACGCGCCACCACTGACAACGCCCCCGGATCAGGAGACGCTCAGATCGCCCTCGCCGTTCCCGTCCCTCGACAGACGTTCCGGCGGCACCGGCAAAGGCGACGGTTCGGCAGGCAGCGGTTCGGCAGGCAGCAGTTCAACAGGCAGCAGGCGCGGAGTTCACTGGCCCGTCACCACCGCCGCCTGGGGCCGGATCGGGAGGCGGTTGACCGGGCGGCCCGTCGCGGCGCGGACCGCCGAGGCGATCGCCGCGGGGGACGTCACCACCGGGACCGCGCTGACCGACTTCGCGCCGAAGGGCGCGACCACGTCACGCTCCTCGACCAGCTTCACGATGCGGATCTCCGGCGCGTCCAGGGCGGTCGGCAGCGCGTACCCGGTGAGGTCGGGATGGCGGATCACGCCGCGGGCGCTGCGCAGGTTCTCCGTGAGGGCGATGCCCACGCCCTGGGTGACGCCACCCTCGATACGGGCCACCAGCTGGGTCGGGTTCAGGACCCGGCCGACGTCCTGGGCGAGCGCGAGCTCCACCACGCGTACCGAGCCCAGTTCGATGTCGACGTCCACGACCGCGCGGATCGCGCAGAACGCGAGGCCCACGAAGGCGTCGCCCTGGCCGGTCTCGTCGAGCGGTTCGGTCGGGTGGGGGCGGCACTGGGCGGTGGCCCACAGTTCCTTGCCGTCCATCGCCTCGGTGACGGTGGTCGACAGCACACCGTCGTACGAGGTGATCTTGCCGTCGGTGATCTGGAGCAGCTCGGTGGACATGCCGAACTTGTGCGCCAGGGGCTGCAGAAGCTGGGTGCGGACCATCTTGGCCGCCCGTTCCACCGCGCCGCCCGACACCCACGTGTGGCGGCCGCGGCAGCCCGGTCCGGCCGGCGGCTGGTCGGTGTCGACGGGGGCGACGTGGACCTCGTCGATACCGAGGGTGTCCTGGACGATCTGCCGGGCCAGGGTCGTGAAGCCCTGCCCCGTCTCGACCGCCGCGCACAGCACCGTCGCCACTCCGTCCTGGACCCGGACGGTCGCCGTGGAGACCTCGTCCGTGCCCTCGGCGCCCAGCATGTGCACCATGCCGACGCCGTAGCCGACGCCCCGGCGCACCGCTCCCGGTTCGCCAGCGCCCTCGGGGCCGCCGGGCAGCAGCCACTCGTCCTCGGGGGTGTCCTTGGGCAGCGCGGGCAGGGGGACGTCCCGTACGGCCTGCAGCAGTTCGGCGACCGGCGCCGGGCAGGTCACGGTCTGGCCGGTCGGCAGCACGTCGCCGGTCGCCAGGACGTTGCGCAGGCGCAGCTCCGCCGGGTCGACGCCGAGCTTCTTCGCGAGCTTGTCCATCTGCGCCTCGTAGGCGGCGCACACCTGCATGGCGCCCTCGCCGCGTACGTGGCCGGAGGGCGGGTTGTTGGTGCGTACGGCCCAGCCCTCGATGAACGCGTTCGGGACGACGTACGGGCCGCAGGCGAAGGAGACCGCGGCCGCCAGCGCCTCCGAGGAGGTGTCCGCGTAGGCGCCCCCGTCGAGCAGGATCTGCGCCTCGACCTTCACCAGCTTGCCCTCGGCGTCGGCGTGGTGGCGGTATCTCAGCAGGGTGGGGTGTCGGTGGACGTGGCCCAGGAAGGACTCTTCGCGCGTCGCGGTGAGTTTGACCGGGCAGCCCGTCTTCAGGGCCAGCAGGCCGAGCGGGAGTTGGAAGCCCTGGTCCTCGCGGTCGGCGGTGGCGCCGGGGACGCCGGTGACGACGACCTTCACCCGCTCGGGTTCCAGGCCGTAGCAGGCGGCGGCGGTGTCGCGGTCGGTGTGCGGGTCCGTGGAGGCCACGTACAGCTCGACGCCGCCGTCGGGCCGCGGTACGGCGAGGCCGGCCTCGGCGCCGATGGGCGCGGGGTCCTGGCGGCCGATGCGGTACTGGCCCTCGACGACGATCTCGCCCGCCGCGTCCGGGTCGCCGTGGCGCAGCGGGATGTGCCGGATCAGGTTGCCGTCGGGGTGCAGGGGCTCGGCCTCGAAGGCCTGCTCGGGGTCCGTGACCGGTTCGAGCACCTCGTACTCGACGATGACGGCGGCCGCGGCCATGCGCGCGGTGTCGGGGTGGTCGGCGGCGACGGCGGCGATGGGCTCGCCGTGGTGGCGTACGACGTCGGAGGCGAAGACCGGCCGGTCGGCGTTGCCGCGGCCGTGCACCGGGCTGCCCGGCACGTCCTCGTGGGTGACGACGGCCCGTACGCCGGGCATCTCGCGCGCGTGGGAGGTGTCGATGGACACGATGCGCGCGTGCGGGTGCGGCGAGCGCAGCACGGCCGCCCAGAGCAGGCCCTCTGCCCACAGGTCGGCCGCGTAGGGGAAGGTGCCCTCGGTCTTCGCGCGGGCGTCGGCGGCCGGGAGGGCGACGCCGAGGCCGTGCGGGATCGGCTCGGGGGCGGGTGCTGCCTCCGCGGCGGTGGTCGCGGTGGCGGCTTCGTTGCTCACGCCTGGCCTCCGTCCTGTCCCTGTCCGGGTCCGTACGTCCGGTCGTGCGGTTCAGCCGGTTCGAACGCCGACGGGTTGACGCCGCCGGCTCCCGGACCCGCCTGGTGAGGGATACGTGCCTCGTCGCCGTCCTGTTCGGAGTCGGCGGCCGTGCTGTGCGACTCGCGTTCCGCGACGACCTCCTTGACGGCCTCCACGACGCCCCGGTAGCCGGAGCAGCGGCAGAGGTTTCCGCACAGTGCCTGGCGGGTCTCCATCTCGCTCGGCGCCGGGTTGCCCTCCAGGAGGTCGTGCAAGGTCATCGCCATGCCCGGCACGCAGAACCCGCACTGCACCGCGCCGCACCTGGCGAGGGCACGCTGTACGTCGGAGGGCTGCCCGTCGGCGGCCAGGCCCTCGACCGTGCGGACCTCGCTGCCGGCCGCGGTCACGGCGGGCACCAGGCAGGAGGCGACGAGCCGGCCGTCGACCTGCACGTTGCAGGCGCCGCACTCGCCCTGCGAGCAGCCGTCCTTGGCGCCCGCGAGACCGAGCCGCTCGCGCAGCACGTAGAGCAGGGACTCGCCGATCCACGCGTCCGTGACGGGGCGGTCGACGCCGTTGACCCGCAGGACGTAGGAGGCGAGGGGGTGTTCCTCACCGGAGGGCGGGGGTGCCGCCTCACCGTCGGACGCCTCCGCGGCCCCGCCACCCTCGGCGGTTCCCTCGCCGGCGTCCGCCTCCGGGGCGGGCTCGGCGGCAGGCTCCGCGGCCTCCTCGGCAGCCCCTTCAACGGCCTCAGCGGCCTCCTGGGCCTCCTCGGACGCCTCGACGGCGTCACCGGCCTCACGGCCCTCGTGGGCGGTCTGTGAGGCGGCTGGGCCGGGCTGCTCGGCGGACACTTCGGCGTACGGCGCGCCGGAACCCTCGGAGTACGGTTCGCCGGAACCCTCGGAGTAAGGCCCGCCGGAGCCTTCGGCGTACGGCTGCTCGGCGGACACCTCGGGGTAGGGCTGCTCGGCGGACACCTCCGCGTACGGCTGCTCCGCCGGCGCCTCGGGGTACGGCTGCTCGGCTGACGCGTCGAATTCGTGCGAGCCGGGCTGTTCGGAGCCGTGGCCGCCGGCGCCGCGCTCGACGGCGTGCGTGTCCGGCGCGTAGCCCTCGGGCGCGTGGGTGTCCGGCGCGTGTCCCTCCGGCCGGTGCGCGTCCGGCGCTTCGGGGGCGGGCGTCTGCCCCCAGGGCGCTCCCGCCGTCTCCGACGCCCACGGGGCGGCCGCGCCGCCGGGGAGCGTGGCCGGAGGTGTGCCGCCCCACTGCTCGACCAGGGACGACGTGGTGAACTCGCCCGATTCGTCCGGGAGGTCACCGCCGGCGACCGGGATCGACCACTGGCCGGTCACGTCGTGCCCCGGCGCGGGAGAGGCCTCCGCACCGGCCGGCTCCTCGAAGTTCCACTGTCCCGTCGCGTTCGGGTTGTACGTGAACCGGTCGTTGCCGGTGCCCTCCGTGTGCCGGGGCACCGCGTTCGGGTCGGGCCACTGGACACCGTCGGCGGGAATCGCCCAGGTGCCCGTCGCCGCCGGGTCGGTGCCCGCGGTGGTGGCCGGCGTGACCGTTATCTGCGGCGGCACATAGCCGTGACCGGGCGCGGCGAGCGGGCTGTCGGCCAGGAGCGCGTCGACGCCGCCCTCGGGGAGCTCCACGAAGGCGGTGGCGCCGTCGTCGTAGTCGCCCTGGGGCAGCGGGTCCCAGCGGCCCGCGCCCTGGGGCATGCCCTCTCCGTGCTGGTCGTCGCTCACGACAGCGCCCTCCCCAGTGCTCGTCGGGCCAGCGCGGCGACGGTGCGCCGCAGGTGCAGTACGGCGGGCGGAAGCTGTTGCGCGGAGCCGTCCTCGGCCGGGCCCGGGTCGGGGATGCAGGCCGCGGCGACGTACTCGCCGAAGGCGCTGAGCGCCTCGGGGACGATCGCCCGGTTGTTGTCCCAGTCGATCAGCCGGGCGACCCACTCCTCGGCCTCGAGGGGCCTGAGCGGCATCGGCGCTATGGCGCCCACCGCGCATCTGACCCCGCGGCGGGCCGGGTCGAGGACCAGGGCGACGGACGCCAGGGCCCGGCCCGGACCGGTGCGGCCGGTCGCCTTGAGGAAGACCTGCGGGGCGTGCAGCAGGGGCACGCGCACGAAGCCGATGAGTTCGCCGGCGCGCAGCATCTCCATGCCCGCCAGCAGGTGCGACACCGGGATCTCCCGACGGGCTCCGCCCGGGCCCGCGATGATCAGGGTCGCCTCCAGGGCGGCCAGCACCGGGAGTGCGTCTCCGGTGGGGGACGCCGAGGCGATGTTGCCGCCGAGGGTGCCCGCGTTGCGGATCTGCGGCGGGCCGGCGGCGCGCGCGGAGGCGGCGAGCGCCGGGATGAGGGCGGCGAAGTCGGGGCGGCCCATGCGCGCGTGCGTGAGTCCCGCGCCGAGCAGGGCGTGGCCGTCGAGGTACTGCCAGCCGCGGATCTCGCTGATCCGGCCGAGGCCGACCAGGGCGGCCGGCCTGAGCTGTCCGGAGTTGACGGCGGCCATCAGGTCGGTGCCGCCGGCCACGGGCACGGCGGCGGGCATGGCGGCCAGCGCGGCCACGGCCTCGTCCAGCGTTGTGGGCAGCGTCACGGACTGCGCCGCCTGCGGTGCGTGCGTGGTCAAAACCGGCTGCCCCTTCCCGCTGCCCCACCTGGTCCCACCTGTGTTGCCGTACGGTACGTGCTGACAGGGCGGACGTGGCAACTCTGGCACATCTTCGCAGGACCCGAAGACGGGGGTCCGCTAGGAGGCATTCGCCCGCCTCACCAGGGAGATGGTCCGTTTTCGCACGGCATCACCGGTGCGTGGCGATTGACACTCTTCGGTGACTCTTGCGGGCTTTTTCCAGTACCTGTTCGGGGACTGCCGCCGGCGCCGGGCCTCATCGGTCCGGGGGTGGCCCGTCGATCGGCCGCCCGAGCACACCGGGCCGTCGCTGCCACGGCAGGGGTCCCGAGGGCGGGCGGTAGGCGACGCCCAGGGCGTCGAGCCGCCGGTAGTGCGTGGCCATCCGGCGTTCGAAGTCGGCGAAGTCCCGCTCCGCGGGGGCGGGCAGGGGGCTCCAGGCCACCTCGGCGAAGGCCACCAGGCGGGGGAAGGTCTGGTAGTCCACGCGTGCGTGGTCCTCCATCACCTCGGTCCACACGTTGGCCTGCGTGCCGAGGACGTGCCCGGCCTCCTCGGGCGTCAACTCCGGTGGAACGGGCTCGAACCGATAGACGTCCTCCAGGGTGCGGACGTACCCGATGGGGACCGGCTCGTCCGCGCCCGCGTCCTGCCGGTGGTCCAGGTACACCTGCTGCTCGGGGCACATGACGACGTCGTGGCCCGCGCGGGCCGCCGCGATGCCGCCCTCGTATCCGCGCCAGGAGGAGACCGCCGCGCCGTCGGCCAGGCCGCCCTCCAGGATCTCGTCCCAGCCGACGAGCCTGCGCCCGCGCGCGGACAGCCACTTGTCGAAGTGCCCGATGAACCAGGACTGCAACCCGTCCTCGTCCGCGAGGCCGAGTTCCCTGATACGGGCCTGTGCGGTGGGCGACCGCCGCCACTGGTCCTTGAGGCATTCGTCGCCGCCGACGTGGACGAAACGGGAGGGAAACAGCTCCAGCAGTTCCTCGAGGACCCCTTCGTAGAAGCGCAGGGTGTTGTCAGTGGGGGCGAGTACGTTCGGGGAGATGCCCCAGCTGTCCCAGACCTTGAGGGAGGTCGTGTCGATGACGTCGGTGTTGCCGAGTTCCGGGTACGCGGCGATGGCGGCCTGCGAGTGGCCGGGTACGTCGATTTCGGGGACGACGGTGATATGCCGCTCGGCGGCATAGGCGACGATCTCCCGGATGTCGTCCTGGGTGTAGTGACCGCCGTGCGGCTTCTCCTCCCACAGCGGTGATGCCCCGTGGCCGAATTTGGTGCGGGCCCGCCAGGACCCGGTCTCGGTCAGCTTCGGGTATCGCCTGATCTCGACCCGCCAGCCCTGGTCGTCCGTCAGGTGGAAGTGGAGGACGTTGAGTTTGTGCGCGGCCATCAGGTCGAGGTAACGCAGCACACCGTCCTTGGGCGTGAAGTGCCGGGCCACGTCGAGCATGAGGCCGCGCCAGCGGAAGCGGGGGGCGTCCTCGATCACGACCATCGGCACGAACCACTCGCGGCGTGCCGGGTCGATGGGCGCGCGCCGGTAGGCGTCGGGGCCCATCAGCTGACGGAAGGTCTGCGCGCCCCAGAAGACGCCGGCCGCGCTGCCACCGTCGATCCGGATCGCGTAGCCGTCGATGACGACGCGGTAGGCCTCCTCCGCCATCCCGGGGTCCACGCGCAGCACGATGCCGTTGTCCTCGCGGCCCTCGGCGAACGGCAGGCCGGTGGCGGCGCTCAGCGCGTTGCGCAGCCAGAGCGCGACCCGCTCGGTGCCGGGCTCCGCGTACAGCACGGTCTCCTCGTCCAGGGGGAACGCCCCCGGCGTCGGCGGCACCCACCAGCCCTTGCGGGGAGCCGGAATCACGTCCTCGAAGCCCATGTGCTCAGTCCTTGACCGCTCCGCCCAGTCCGGAGACCAGGCGTCGCTGTACGAGTACGAAGAAGATCAGCACCGGAATCGTCATCACCGTGGAGGCGGCCATGACGCCGCCCCAGTCGGGGTCGTCCGGCTTGTAGAAGACCAACAGTGCCATCGGCAGAGTGGACTGCGAGGTGTCACTGATGATGAAGGACTTGGCGAACAGGAAGTCGTTCCAGGCCGAGATGAAGGAAAAGACGCTCGTGGCCACCAACCCGGGGAAGACCAGCGGGAAAAGGATCTGCCACAGGAATCGCGCACGGCTCGCCCCGTCGATGTACGCGGCCTCCTCCAGCGCCTCCGGCACGGCTTTCACGAAACCGCGCAGCATCCAGATCGCGAAGGGCAGCGAGAAGGCGATGTGCGGCAGGATCAGCGAACCCAGCGTGTTCAGCTGTCCGAAGTCCCGCATGAGGAAGAACAGGGGGATGGTCAGGGCTTCCACGGGCACCATCTGGGCCACCAGGAACATGATCAGCAGGGTGGTCCGGAAGCGGAACCGGAATCGTGTCACGGCGGTCGCCGCGAGAAACGCGATCAGTGCCGAGACGATCACGACACTGCACGCCACGACAAGGCTGTTGATGAAGTAGCGGCCGAATTCCTGCTGCCCGAACACGCGCCGGAAGGAGTCCAGGGAGGGTGCGAGCGTCCAGGGTCTGGGCTCGCTCGACTCGATCTCGCCGGCCGGTTTGAAGGCGCTGAGCACCATCCAGTAGAGGGGGAAGGCGACGGCCACCGCGGTCAGCAGCGCCGAGGCGTCGGCGGCCAGCCGCCACGGGCGCCGCACCCGCAGGCGTGGAAGATTCACAGTTCCTCCCCCTGGCGGCGCAGCAGCCGCAGGTACCCGAGCGTGACGGCGAGCAGGATCAGCAGCATGACCACGCCGATCGCGGAGCCGAGGCTGTACTGCGAGGACGCGAAGGCCTGCTGGTAGGCGTACACGTTCAGGACCAGGTTCTGGCCGGCGATGCCGCCGCCGTTCGTCATGACGTAGATCTGCGTGAAGACCTTGAAGTCCCAGATCACCGACTGGATGGTCACGACGGTCAGGATCGGCCGGAGCATCGGTGCGAGGACGGAGCGCCAGATCCGCCACTGCGAGGCGCCGTCCAGGGCCGCGGCCTCCAGCACCTCGCCCGGCACCGCGCGGATCCCGGCGTACACGGTGACCATGACGAACGGGAAGGAGCACCACACCACTTCGAGCAGGACGAGGAGGAAGGCGCTGTAGCGGCCGTACGTCCATGAGTGGTCGCCGAGCCCCAGGACCCGGTTGACGGGCCCGAAGTCCGGGTCGAACAGGAGCAGCCACACCGTGGAGCCGGTGACGGCCGGGGTCGCCCAGGCGCCCAGCGCGGCCATCATCAGGACCAGCCGGGGCAGGGCACGCACGCGCGTGAGCAGGACGGCGAGCGCGCAGCCGACCGTCAGCGTCGACGCGACACAGGCCGCCGCGAAGACGACCGTCGACAGCAGCACCTGCCAGAACCGGTCGTCCCCGAGGAGCTCGGCGTAGTTGCCGAACCCCTCGAAGGTGGTCGGTTCGCCGCCGCTGACCTGGGCCTGGGTGTACCGGAAGAAGGAGATCAGGCCGAGTTGGTAGACGGGGTAGACGAGCAGCCCGCCGAGGACGACGAGGGCGGGGGCGAGATAGAGCCAGGGTGCCTTCCGACTTTGCATGCCCCCACTCCCCCGGGGGCGCGGGGAACCGCGCGACCAGCCCCTCACAAGCCGCGGCGGCCGGCGCCCCGCAACCCCAGAGCTCGCGGGCGTCACCGGCGTCACCCGGCGGAGCCGAACGCGTCGTTCATCTTCGCCGCCGCGTCCTTGGAGGCCGCCGCCACGTCCTTCCTGCCGCTGATGACCTCCTGGAACATGGTCGGCAGGACCAGCGAGGAGTCGATCCGGGACCAGGCGGGCGAGGCCGGGACGAACCTGGTGCCGGCGCCGAGGGTCCGGACGAAGGGCTTGACGAACGGCTCCCTCGCCGCGACCTGCTGCCGCACGTCCCCGAAGGTCGGCAGGAAGCCCATGGCGTCGAAGAGTTCGGACTGCGTCCTCTTGGAGGCGAGCTGTTCCATCAGTTCGACGGCGAGGGAGCGGTGCGAGGTGCCCTTCAGTACGCCGATGTTGTTGCCGCCGGCGAAGGCCGGGGCGATCGAGCCCGGGGTGACCCCCGGCAGCGGCACCACCGCGTACTTGCCCTTCACCTTCCCGGCCTCGACCGCGGTGTGGCTGAAGTCGCCGCCGATCGCCATGGCCGCCTTGCCGGCCGCGAACGCGGTGACGGTGTCGTTGCCGCCCATCCCGGCGCACTTGGCGGCGGGGCAGTTGTCGTCCCCGAAGAGGGAGGTGTACGCCTTGATGCCCTTCCGGGCGGCCGCGCTGTCGATGGTGGAGGCGTACGACCCGCCCTTGCCGGTGGCGAGTTCGCCGCCGTTGGCCCAGACGAAGGGCATCGCACCGTAGGTGTAGGCGCCGCCGACCACCAGGCCGTACAGGTCGGGCTTCGCGGCGCGGATCTCGCGGGCCGTGGCGGCCAGTTCGGTCATCGTCTCCGGGACCTTCAGGCCTAGTTCCCCGAAGACGTCCGTGCGGTAGTAGAGGGCGCGGACGCCGACGTAGAGCGGGGCGCCGTAGAGCCTGCCGTCCACGGTGACCGACTGTCTGGCGGTGGGGTCGGTGTCCTTGGCCTCGCCCCAGTCGCCGAACTCCTCGGTCACGTCGAGGAGTCCGCCGTCCTTCACGTAGCCGGCGGTGTCGGTGTTGCCGTACTCCATGACGTCGGGAGCGGACTTCGGGTCGTTGAAGGCGGCCTTGACGCGCTGGGCGCGGGTGTCGACCGGGATGTACTCGACGTCGACCCGAGTGCCCTCGTGGGCCTTCTCGAAGGCGGCGACGACGGAGTCGACGACCTTCTCCTTCGGCTTGTTGCCGACCTCCTGGAAGAGCCAGACCCGCAGGGTGCCGCTCTTCTCGTCCTTGTCGGAGGCGGCGTTGTCGGACGTCCGGGGGGCGCAGGCCGTGACGACGAGGGCGGCCAGCAGGAGGGCGGGGAGTCGGGGGGAGAGCTTCATGGAGTGATCCTCCGAGGCGCGCGTTGCAACATATGCAATGACGGTTTCGCTCTGCACAACACCACGGAGGCTAGGGACTACATGAACATGTCCACAAGAGGTCTCAACCACTTCGTGACACGCGAACGGCCCCCGGTGCGCGCGTCAGCGCGCCCCAGGGGCCGTCATCGCCTCGAACGGGCCGGTGGCGTCCCGGCCTCAACCGGACCGGGCTACTTGTCGCCGCCCTTGCCCTTGTCGCCGTCGCCGCCGGCGCCCATGGACTCGTAGATCTCCTTGCACATGGGACACACCGGGTACTTCTTCGGATCGCGGCCGGGCACCCACACCTTGCCGCACAGCGCCACGACGGGGGTCCCGTCGAGGGCGCTCGCCATGATCTTGTCCTTCTGGACGTAGTGGGCGAAGCGCTCGTGGTCACCGTCGCCGTGGGACACCTGTGGCGTCGGCTCTACGAGGGTCCCCGTACCAGTCCCGCGCTCGGGCTCAAGAGTGCTCATAAACGCAAGGGTACTGAAGCTCACACGCATCAGTTGAGCGAAGGGTCGTCCGGGTACGTGGCGACCATCGCCAGCTCGTTGCGCTGACGGCGCAGGACCTCGCGCCAGAGTCTCTCCGGGGACGGCGAGGAGACGTCGCCGGGCTCGGACTCCACGACGTACCAGGCACCCTCCACCAGCTCGTCCTCCAGCTGGCCCGGGCCCCAGCCGGCGTACCCGGCGAAGATCCTCAGGGAGCCCAGCGCCGAGGCGAGCAGTTCCGGCGGGGCCTCCAGGTCGACCAGGCCGATCGCTCCGTGCACCCGGCGCCAGCCCAACGGTGCCCGGTCGACGGAGCCGCCGCCGGGGATGACGGCCACCCCGAGGGCCGAGTCCAGGGAGACCGGGCCACCCTGGAAGACGACACCGGGTTCACCGGTCAGGTCCGCCCAGCCCTCCAGGATGTCCCCGACGTCCACCGGGGTCGGGCGGTTGAGGACGACACCGAGGGAGCCCTCCTCGTCGTGGTCGAGAAGGAGCACCACCGCACGGTCGAAGTTCGGGTCCGCCAGGGCGGGGGTCGCCACGAGCAACCGCCCTGTGAGCGAGGACACCTCGGTCATGCCAGACATGATCCCGCATCTTCCCCGGGCGTGGGGAGCCAATGCGGGTTCGCGAGTGAATGCAGCTCAGGGCGCACCGATGCGCCGCACGCGCACGCCCCCCGCCGGTGACCCCACGTGCCCGAAGCGGAACGGTTCGTGTTGTGACACAGCTATGACGGACCTGGGCGGTCCTTGGGCTTACGGAATGGGGGTGGGCGGCGACTACCCTTTCCCTTCTGGCCCTGCCCCACTCATCGGAACGCGAGATACATGACCGTCAACGACGATGTCCTGCTTGTCCACGGCGGAACCCCGCTGGAGGGCGAGATCCGTGTCCGCGGTGCGAAGAACCTCGTACCGAAGGCCATGGTCGCCGCCCTGCTGGGCAGTGAGCCGAGTCGACTGCGCAACGTTCCGGACATCCGTGACGTTCGTGTCGTACGCGGCCTGCTGCAACTGCACGGGGTGACGGTCCGTCCGGGTGAGGAGCCGGGCGAGCTGGTGATGGACCCGACCCACGTCGAGAGCGCGAACGTCGCTGACATCGATGCCCACGCCGGGTCGAGCCGTATCCCGATCCTCCTCTGCGGTCCCCTGCTGCACCGCCTCGGGCACGCCTTCATCCCCGGGCTCGGCGGCTGCGACATCGGCGGCCGTCCCATCGACTTCCACTTCGAGGTGCTGCGGCAGTTCGGCGCGACGATCGAGAAGCGGGCGGACGGGCAGTTCCTGGAGGCGCCGCGCAGGCTGCGCGGCACGAAGATCCGGCTGCCTTACCCGTCCGTCGGCGCGACCGAGCAGGTGCTGCTCACCGCGGTGCTCGCCGAGGGTGTCACCGAGCTCTCGAACGCGGCCGTGGAGCCGGAGATCGAGGACCTCATCTGCGTCCTGCAGAAGATGGGCGCCATCATCGCGATGGACACCGACCGGACCATCCGCGTCACCGGTGTCGACCGGCTCGGCGGCTACAACCACGCCGCCCTCCCGGACCGCCTGGAGGCCGCCTCCTGGGCGTCCGCGGCGCTGGCGACCGAGGGCAACATCTACGTCCGCGGCGCCCAGCAGCGCTCGATGATGACGTTCCTGAACACCTACCGGAAGGTCGGCGGCGCCTTCGAGATCGACGACGAGGGCATCCGCTTCTGGCACCCGGGCGGACAGCTGAAGTCCATCGCCCTCGAAACGGACGTGCACCCGGGCTTCCAGACGGACTGGCAGCAGCCGCTGGTGGTGGCCCTGACGCAGGCCACGGGCCTGTCGATCATCCACGAGACGGTGTACGAGTCCCGGCTCGGCTTCACCTCCGCGCTGAACCAGATGGGTGCGCACATCCAGCTGTACCGCGAGTGCCTGGGTGCCTCGAACTGCCGCTTCGGCCAGCGCAACTTCCTCCACTCGGCGGTCGTCTCCGGCCCCACCCGGCTCCAGGGCGCCGACCTGGTCATCCCCGACCTCCGCGGCGGCTTCTCCTACCTCATCGCGGCCCTGGCCGCCCAGGGCACGTCCCGCGTCCACGGCATCGACCTGATCAACCGCGGCTACGAGAACTTCATGGAAAAGCTGGTCGAGCTGGGCGCGAAGGTCGAACTCCCCGGCAAGGCCCTCGGCTGACCGTCTCTCAGCCGGGGGCGGCGGCTGACCGTCTCTCAGTCGCTTCCCTGTTCGTTCGTACGACGATGGGGCGGCCACCCTCACCGGGTGGCCGCCCCATTCGCGTTGCTGAGCCTCGTACGCAGGTCCCGTCGCGTACGCGAAGGCTTACTTGCCCTTGGCGGCTTCCTTGAGCTTGCTGCCCGCGGAGACCTTGACGCTGTAGCCGGCCGGGATCTGGATCGGGTCGCCGGTCTGCGGGTTGCGCGCGGTGCGAGCGGCACGGTGGGTGCGCTCGAAGGTCAGGAAGCCGGGGATGGTGACCTTCTCGTCGCCCTTGGCGACGATCTCACCGACGGTCTCGGCGAACGCGGCCAGAACGGCGTCGGCGTCCTTGCGGGTCACCTCGGCACGGTCGGCCAGCGCGGCCACCAGCTCACTGCGGTTCATGTTGTTACTCCCGTGTTCTTCTTGCTGTTGAGGCGTGCCACGCGGCGGAGCCGCATATTGGGCACAGCGAAGTCGATGCTGCCAGGGCCCTCGGACAGTCGCAGGACCCGGGTCCGTCGTCAGACCCTCGCGCCCAGAGACGCATCCTGCCCCTACCTGCGGCGGGAAAGCCAATCCGGCACCCCCAGGAGTCGCGAGAACACCCGTGGGTGTCACACGAAAAGAGGGGCGGAGCCTGGCCGACACGATAAACGTCGGCCAAGAGGGCCGGGTTCCACGACGCGCCGGTATCAAGCCCGTCGTGGCAATCCTCACAGCCGGCCCGCTCCCGCGCGAGCCCGGGCGGTTTACGGGGCCACGCCCGCCGCCTTCGCGGCCTCCCGGACGGCGCCGGCGACCGCGCCCGCGACCTTGTCGTTGAAGACGCTCGGGATGATGTAGTTCGGGTTCAGCTCGTCCTCGGTCACCACGTCCGCGAGGGCCTTGGCCGCCGCGATCATCATGTCGGTGTTGACCGTGCGGGACTGCGCGTCCAGCAGACCGCGGAAGACACCCGGGAACACCAGCACGTTGTTGATCTGGTTCGGGAAGTCGGAGCGGCCGGTGGCGACGACCGCCGCCGTCAGACGGGCGATCGCCGGGTCGACCTCGGGGTCGGGGTTCGCGAGCGCGAACACGATCGCACCCTCGGCCATGGCGGCCACGTCCTCGCCGTCGAGGACGTTGGGCGCCGACACGCCGATGAAGACGTCCGCGCCGCGCACGGCCTCCTTCAGCGTGCCCGTCAGGCCCTCGGGGTTGGTGTTGTCGGCGATCCAGCGCAGCGCCGAGCCGGGGGCGGCGTCGACGAGGTCCTCGCGGCCGGCGTGCACCACACCGTGGATGTCGGCGACGACGGCGTTCTTCACGCCCGCCGCCACCAGCAGCTTGAGGATGGCCGTACCGGCCGCGCCGGCGCCGGACATGACGACCCGGATGTTCTCGATTGCCTTGCCCGTGACGCGCAGTGCGTTCGTCAGGGCGGCGAGGGTGACGATCGCCGTGCCGTGCTGGTCGTCGTGGAAGACGGGGATGTCGAGGGCCTCGCGCAGCCGGGCCTCGATCTCGAAGCAGCGCGGCGCGGAGATGTCCTCGAGGTTGATGCCGGCGAACCCGGGGGCGATCGCCTTCACGATCTCGACGATCGCGTCGGTGTCCTGGGTGTCCAGGCACAGCGGCCAGGCGTCGATGCCGGCGAACCGCTTGAAGAGGGCCGCCTTGCCCTCCATGACCGGCAGAGCGGCCTTCGGGCCGATGTTGCCGAGGCCCAGCACGGCGGAGCCGTCCGTCACGACCGCAACGGAGTTGCGCTTGATGGTGAGGCGGCGGGCGTCCTCGGGGTTCTCGGCGATGGCCATGCAGACGCGGGCGACACCCGGCGTGTAGATCATGGACAGGTCGTCACGGTTGCGGATGGGGTGCTTCGACGCCATCTCGATCTTGCCGCCGAGGTGCATGAGGAACGTACGGTCGGAGACCTTGCCGAGGGTGACGCCCTCGATGCCGCGCAGCTGCTCGACGATCTCGTCGGCGTGCGCCGTGGAGGTGGCCGCGATCGTGACGTCGATGCGGAGCTTCTCGTGGCCGGAAGCCGTGACGTCGAGGCCGGTCACCGAGCCTCCGTGGGACTCGACGGCCCCGGTGAGCAGGGAGACCGCGGTTCCGCTCGCGGGCACCTCCAGCCGGACCGTCATCGAGTAGGAGACGCTGGGCGCCGTTGCCATGGCCGACTTCCTCTGCTTTCACCTGTGCCGCTGGATCCGTCCGATCGTCGCACCTACCGCCGGGTAGGCGGTAGCCGGGCCGAATTGCGATCGTATTGTTCGCCGGACGGGTCGCGGCCGAGGGCAAGAAAGAGACCCACGTCACTCGGTGACGTGGGCCTCTCGAACGTTCAGTGACACCGACCCGCCATGCTCGCCTCGCGGCAAGTGGTCGCTCGTAGCGACGAAGGTTGGGCCCGGGGGCTTGGATCGGGCCGGTGCCACACCCAGGCTAACAAACGGATCCCATATGGCCATTCCCGTCTCGCAAGTTCGTTGCGAGAGCCACCCGGTCAGTCCCTGAGAAGGTCCGGGACCCCCTCGGCGTCCGGCACGTCCCGGTCCGCCGACACCACCGTGAGCTGCTGGGTCGCCCGGGTCAGGGCGACGTACAGCACCCGCAGGCCGGCCGGGGACTCGTCCGCGATCTCCGCCGGGGAGACGACGATGGTGGCGTCGTACTCCAGTCCCTTCGCCTCCAGGCTGCCGAGCGCCACCACCCGGTCGCCGAGCCCGGTGAGCCAGCGCCTGGCCTCCTCGCGGCGGTTCATGGCGACGACGACGCCGACGGTGCCGTCGACGAGGTCGAGGAGCCGGGCGGACTCGGCCCGGACGGTCGCGGCGAGGGAGTCCCCCACGACGGCGAAGCGGGGCCGCACGCCGGTGGAGCGGACCGCCGTCGGGGACTCGGAGCCCGGCATGGCGAGGGCGAGCACCTTGGCCGCCAGCTCCGCGATCTCGGCCGGGTTGCGGTAGTTCACGGTCAGCTGGAAGCGGCGGCGCGGGCGGGTCCCGAGGGCCTCGTCGCGGGCCTGGGCCGCCTCGTCGGGGTCGGACCAGGACGACTGGGCGGGGTCACCCACGACCGTCCAGGTGGCGTGCCGGCCCCGGCGGCCGACCATGCGCCACTGCATCGGCGTGAGGTCCTGGGCCTCGTCGACGATGACGTGGGCGTACTCGGTGCGCTCCTGGGCGAGCCGCTCGGCCCGCTCGCGCTGGGTCTCCTGGCGGACCGGCATCAGCTCCTCGAGGCCGCTGAGCTGGTCGAGCGGGTCGAGCTCGCGCTTGCGGCGGGGGCGGGCCGGGGAGCCGAGGAGCGACTCGAGCTCGTCGAGCATCGCGATGTCGTGGACGGACAGGCCGTCGCGTCTGAGGGAGCGGGCGACCCGGCGCACCTCGCCCGGGTTCAGCACCCGGCGGGCCCAGCGACCCAGGCGCCGTTCGTCGGCCATGGCGGCGAGGACCGCCTTCGGGGTCAGCTCGGGCCACCAGCCGTCGAGGAACTCGATGAAGCTGTCCTCGGAGCTGACGTCCTCGTCGAAGGAGGAGCGCAGCTCGGCGGCCAGCTCCGGGTCGCTGTGCCGGCCGCCCGCGCCGGACCGCGCCCACAGGGCGTCCAGGAGCAGCCTGCGGGCGCGGGGCCGGAGCAGGTTGACGGGCGTGGTGCCGCCGAGGGCGCTCTCGCGGATGCGGTCCAGCTCCCGCGCCTCCAGCTCCAGGCGACGGCCGAAGGCGACCACCCGGAGCCGGGTGGGCGGACCGGCGGGGGCCTGCGGCACCGGGCCCGAGCCGCCGTCGGAGGCATCGTCGGGGCCGTCGCCAAAGGCGTCGTCGGGGGCTTCGTCGAAGGCGAGCTGTCCGGCGCGGGCACCCGCGCCCGTGTCGGCGGCCCGGCCGTGTTCCGGGGCGCCCGAGCCCAGCTCCAGGGCTCCGCGCGCCGCCTTCCGCAGGACCTTGAGCATGCGGTACGAGCCCTTCGCCCGGGCCACCGCCGGGGAGTCGTACAGCGTGGCCTCCGCGCCGTCGACGAGCGAGCCGATCGCGCGGATGGCGACCTGGCCCTCCTCGCCGAGGGAGGGGAGGACGCCCTCGGTGTACGCGACGAGCAACGGGGTCGGGGAGACGATGAGGATGCCGCCCGCGTACCGGCGTCGGTCCTGGTAGAGCAGGTAGGCGGCCCGGTGCAGGGCGACGGCCGTCTTGCCGGTGCCGGGGCCGCCCTCGACGTAGGTCACGGAGGCGGCGGGGGCGCGGATGACGAGGTCCTGCTCGGCCTGGATGGAGGCGACGATGTCCCGCATGGTGTGGGTGCGGGCCTGGCCGAGGGCGGCCATCAGGGCGCCGTCGCCGATCACGGGCAGTTCCCGGCCGTCGAGGGAGGCCGTCAGCTCGGGGCGCATCAGGTCGTCCTCGACACCGAGCACCTTGCGCCCCTTCGAGCGGATGACCCGGCGGCGGACGACCCGGCCCGGTTCGACCGGGGTGGACCGGTAGAACGGCGCGGCGGCGGGCGCCCGCCAGTCGATGACCAGCGGGGCGTACTCCTGGTCGAGGACGCCGATACGGCCGATGTGCAGGGTCTCGGCGATGTCGGCGGTGTTGTCCTCCCGCACGGCGCCTTCGGCGGGTTCCACGGCGGTGTAGGCGCCGTCCGGCCCCTTCTTGCCGTCCTTGCCCGGCAACAGGTCGATGCGGCCGAAGAGGAAGTCCTCGAACTCGTTGTTGAGACGGTTGAGGTGGATGCCGGCCCGGAAGACCTGCGCGTCCCGTTCGGCGAGTGCGCCGGGCGTGCCGACCTGGCCCCGCTTGGCGGCGTCGTTCATGAGGAACTCGGCCTCGTGGATCTTCTCCTCGAGGCGCCGGTAGACCCGGTCGAGGTGTTCCTGTTCGACGCTGATCTCTCGGTCCCGCACGGAATCGTGCGTGGAAACCTCAACCGAGTCGACCGCGGTTTGCTGCTGAGCCTGAGCGGCCACCGGGCCCCCTTCTGACGTGCTGGGCAGCCGTCAACCGTACGCGAAGGGGGCCCCGGGAAGCTATGTGCGCGCGCTCAGTGGTTCACACGTCACCCTTGACGAGCACGTCGCCGTCCAGGGTCATGACCTCGAAGCCCTTGATCTCGTCCGGGACGAAGGACGCGCCGCCGACGATGTAGAGCGGGTTCTTGGCCTTCTCGGTCTTGCCGTCCGGGAGGCCGTAGCCCCACTTCGGGACGGACCAGTTCGAGGCGGTCACCCGCTCGCCGTTCTCGCCGACGAAGATCAGGGAGCACTTGATCGGGCCCTTGACGCCCTTGAGCTCCAGGACCGACTCGGTGCCCCAGTCCTTCTTCTGCAGGGCCACGGTCGCGCTCACGCCGGTCGACGGGTCGGTCGCCGAGACCTTGTCGTCGATGTCCGCGAAGAGGCTCTTGGCGGGGGTCGCCGCGAGGGTCGCGTTGGTGCCGCCGGTGCCGCCGGAGTCCTCACCGGTCGCCCCGACCGCCACGAGCGGGCCGCCGATGATCAGCGCGGCCGCGGCCGCCACCAGGTAGAAGCCCTTGCGGCGCTTCTGGGCGCGGCGCTCGGAGACCTCGTCGACGAGCTTGTTCACCAGCCGGGGGGTGGGCCGGGCCGAGAGCGACTCGCCGATGGCGGGTGTGCCGGAGCCCGGCAGGTCCGCCAGGGCGGCCAGCATCGGCTCCATTCCGGCGAGTTCGTCGAGCTGCTGGGCGCACCATTCGCAGGTGGCGAGATGTGCTTCGAAAGCGGTTGCTTCGGCGTCGTCAAGGATCCCGAGGGCGTAGGCGCCGACGGTCTCGTGTTCGCTCGGACCCGGAGATCCCATCATGGGGCCAGACATACCCGAACCACCCGTACCGAATCCCTGTGATCCCCCGTAAACACTCATCACGCCGTCACCCCCCGCTCCTCCAGTGCGAGCTTCATCGACCGCAGGGCATAGAAGACCCGCGAGCGGACGGTGCCGCTGGGTATACCCAGGGTCTCTGCCGCCTCGTTGACGGTACGCCCCTTGAAGTACGTCTCCACGAGCACCTCCCGGTGAGCCGGGGTCAGGTCGTCGAGCGCGTCGGACAACGTCATCAGCCACAGCGCCTTGTCGATCTCGTCCTCCGCGGGGATGACCTCCAGCGGCGACGGGTCGACCTCCTGCGGCCGGGCCTGCCGGCTGCGGTGGCCGTCGATGACGATGCGGCGTGCGACCGTCACCAGCCAGGGGCGTACCGATCCGGTAGCTCGATTGAGCTGTCCGGCGTTCTTCCAGGCACGGATGAGCGTCTCCTGCACGACGTCCTCGGCGCGCTGCCGGTCTCCCGCGACCAGCCGGAGCACATAGGCGAGCAGGGGTCCGGCATGTTCTCTGTAGAGCGCACGCATGAGCTCCTCATCTGGTTCCGAGGGCTGGGACATGCGATGTCGGGCCCTCGATCCACGTTCATTGGCCACGACGGAATCCTTGCGCACGCCCACCTCCGATGTCCGGGGGTTCCCCCAGTCGGTCGCTCGACCACGGGTACGGACGCGGGGAGTTGGATGTTCAAAGTGGTGTGACAGTTTTCTCGTGGGTGACGTGACGAGGCGGGACATGAGGGCACATTCCCGCCGCGTGATCTTTACATTTCCGACACAACGGCAAGATCACGCCAGCTGCCCTCGGGGTTCCGAAAGTAAACGACGTGTAATCGAAATCACTTCGACAGTCGCTCCACAGAAGGCACATAACGGACCCTCAGGTGCGGGCGAGTGCCGCCCGACGCCGGTGCCGGGCCACTCTTTCGCGGTTCCCGCAGACCTCACTGGAGCACCAGCGCCTCCTGCGCCCCCGTGACGAATCGAGGTAGACGAGGGGACAGTTGTCCCCTTCGCACTGCCGCAGCCCGGCCCGCGCGACCGGGTCCGTGAGCAGTTCGACGACGTCCCGGGCGACCGCGCCGAGCAGCGCCGCGCACTGCGGTGGCCCGTCCAACTCCCGGACCAAAGTGCCGTCTTCGCAGGTCACGGCACGCGGAGCCGGAGGTGCGGCACGAGCGGTCTCGTTGACGCGGGCGAGCGCGAGATCGTACGGCCGCCCCTCGGGCGCGAGCCCGCCGGGTACCAACTGGCCGATAAGCGAACGCAGTTCATGAAAGCCGACGATCCAGGACGGGTCGGCGTGGGCCAGCCCGGTACCCGCCGGGACGAGTCCCGAGCCGGTGATCCAGGCGCGCAGCACCGCGACGGAGTCGAGGCGTTCGAGGGGGTGGGTGGTCGCGAGGAGGTCCAGGCAGATCCGCCCGGAATCGAACCGCAGCTCGTACGCGGCCGTGGCCGTACCCAATGCCATGTGCCTGTCACCGCCTAGGGGTCACCCCGGTGAGGAACCGTTACCTCTTACAGTGCCTGCCCGCTCCGGCCGCCGGAACCCCTCGTACCGGCGGTAAGCGGAGCGGGGTCGACGCGGGCGTAGGGGGACGCGGGTCTCGTTGGTGCGTGGCCGCTGACGGCGGTGGCGGCGTGGCAGGGGCGCGCGGCGGCGTGCAGCCGGTGGACGCGGACGGCGCCGCAGGGGTGCGCGGCGGCGTGCCGCCGGTGAGCGGGGACGGCGTGGCAGGGGTGCGCGGCGGCGTGCCGCCGGTGAGCGGGGACGGCGTGGCAGGGGCGCGCGGCGCCGTGCCGCCGGCGGGTGTGGGCGGCTCTCGTCGGCTACCGACATCCGTGGGTGGCGTGGAGCGCGGTACGCGGCGCTGCCGACGGTGGCGTCGGCCGCTCCGGCACGGACGCCAGTGCCGTACGGCCGCTTCCGACGCCCGGCGGGCTCCCCGGAGCGCCTCGTTGGACGCCGTCGCCTACTCCTCTAATCCTCCGCGTACTTCGCGTCCGCCGCCGGGTCCAGCGCCAGCCGGTAACCCCGCTTCACCACCGTCTGGATCAGCTTCGGGGCGCCGAGGGCGGTCCGCAGGCGGGCCATCGCGGTCTCCACCGCGTGTTCGTCGCGGCCGGCACCCGGCAGGGCGCGCAGCAGTTCGGAGCGGGCCACCACCCAGCCCGGGCGCCGGGACAGGGCCCGCATCAGGGACATGCCTGCCGGCGGTACGGGCTTGAGCTCCCCGTCGACCAGGACCGCGTGGCCGCGGATCTCCACACGGTGTCCGGCGACCGGCAGGGTCCGTGCCCGGCTGGGCAGTTCCTGGCACAGGAGCTGGACGAGCGGGCCGAGCCGGAAGCGCTCCGGCTGGACCGTGTCGACGCCGCGGGCCTGGAGCGGCAGCGCGGTGACCGGGCCGACGCAGGCCGGCAGGACGTCGTGGTTGAGGGCTTCCAGCAGCTCGGGCAGCAGGTTGCGGTCCTCGGCTCGGGAGAGCAGCGAGGCGGCGGCCGGCGCGCTGGTGAAGGTGAGGGCGTCCAGACCGCGCGAGACGGCGGCGTCCAGAAGGCGGTCCATCGGCGCGATGTCCTCCGGCGGCATCCACCGGTAGACGGGCACGCCCACCACCTCCGCTCCCCCGACCCGCAGCGCCTCCACGAAGCCGGGCAGCGGCTCACCGTGCAGTTGTACGGCAATACGGCGGCCCTCGACGCCCTCTTCGAGGAGCCGGTCGAGCACCTCGGCCATGGACTCGGAGGACGGCGACCACTCCTCCGTGAGGCCGGCGGCGCGGACCGCCCCCTTGACCTTCGGGCCGCGCGCGAGCAGCTCGACCCCGCGCAGCCGGGCGATCAGGTCCTCGCCCAGGCCCCAGCCGTCGGCGGCCTCGACCCAGCCCCGGAAGCCGATCGCGGTCGTGGCGACGACGATGTCGGGTGCCTGGTCGATGACCTCCTTGGTCGCGGCCAGCAACTCGCTGTCGTCGGAGAGCGGCACGATGCGCAGGGCGGGGGCGTGCAGAACGGCGGCTCCGCGCCGCTGCAGCAGCGCGCCCAGCTCGTCGGCCCGGCGCGCGGCCGTCACTCCCACGGTGAATCCCGCCAGAGGGCCATGGTCAGGTTGCTGCTGTTCGTCGTACATAACTCTCGTCCCGCAGTCGGATTCCGCGCACCTACACCGGGTGCTGTTGCGCCTGCATGCCGACCGAGCCTGTCAACGGCTCGTGACAGGCTCGGTTCGGCTTCATGTCGCCAGTGTTACGTCACACCTCCGCGTAGCTGAGCTGCGGCTTCGCCTCGGAGGAGGCGGTGGTGGCGGGTACGCGGCCCGCCGGGCGGCGAAGGTATACGGCCCAGGTGACCACGAAGCAGACGCCGTAGAAGGCCAGGAAGGTGACGAAGGCGCCGGTGCCGGAGCCGTAGGAGAGGAAGGACTGGCGGAAGGCGAGGTTGATGCCGACGCCGCCGAGTGCGCCGACCGCGCCGATCAGGCCCATGGAGGCACCGGAGAGGCGACGCCCGTACGCGGCGGCCTCCTCGCCCTCCAGCCCCTTGGCCAGGGCCTTCGCCTGGAAGATGCCGGGGATCATCTTGAACGTCGAGCCGTTGCCGAGGCCGGTGAGGACGAACAGCACCACGAACGCGACGGTGAACAGGGCCAGCGACTTCTCCATGCTGGCGGCGATGAGGACTCCGGTCGCCACGGCCATGCCGACGTAGTTGTACAGCGTGATCTTCGCGCCGCCGTGCTTGTCGGCCAGCCACCCGCCCAGGGGCCGGATCAGGGAGCCGAGCAGCGGGCCGATGAAGGTGACGTACGCCGCCTCCAGCGGGGTCCGGCCGAACTGGTTGGTCAGCACCTGCCCGAAGGCGAAGCTGTATCCGATGAACGAACCGAAGGTGCCGATGTAGAGGAAGGACATGATCCAGGTGTGCGCGTCCTTCGCGGCGTCCTTCGCGGCGCCGGTGTCGTTCTTCACGGACGCGATGTTGTCCATGAAGAGCGCGGCGAGGACGGCGGCGACGACGATGAACGGGATGTAGATCCCCAGCAGCACACGGGGGCCGCCACTGGCACCGATGATCGCGAGAGCGGCCAGCTGGATGACCGGGACGCCGATGTTGCCGCCGCCCGCGTTCAGGCCGAGCGCCCAGCCCTTCTTGCGAAGGGGGAAGAAGGCGTTGATGTTGGTCATCGAGGAGGCGAAGTTGCCGCCGCCGATACCGGCCAGCAGGCCGACCAGCAGGAAGGTGTTGAAGGAGGTCCCCGGCTCCATCACCGTGAACGCGGCGACGGTGGGGATGAGCAGGAGGGCGGCGGAGACGATCGTCCAGTTCCGGCCGCCGAAGATCGCGATGGCGAAGGTGTACGGGACCCGGACGACGGCCCCGACCAGCGTCACCATCGACGTCAGCAGGAACTTGTCCGCGGGCGTCAGCCCGTACTCCGGGCCCATGAAGAGCACCAGCACGGACCACATGGTCCAGATCGAGAATCCGATGTGCTCGGAGAGGACGGAGAACAGCAGGTTCCTCTTGGCGACCTTCTCGCCGGTCTCGTTCCAGAAGGTCTCGTCCTCCGGATCCCACTGCTCGATCCAGCGGCCGCCCCTGCTCGAGGGGGCGGGGGCTGTACTAGGGGCTGTCATGACGCCTCCACGGGGCTCCGGGACTAGGTGGTGCTGTGCGCGACAAGCGGTGATGTATCCCGAAGGTAGGGAGGGCGCGTTTCCTGGCTGTGGCGACGGGTGACCAAAAAGGAACTTTGCTCTCACCCTGCCCGATCGCGGGATGAGAGGTTCCGGTGTCCCACGTTACGAACAGCTCCCCTCGCCTCCCGCCCGGAGATGCGGGGGTTGCGTCACACACCCGCGCCACCTATCGTTTCTCGATAACATCGATAATCGATAAGTGAGGCGGGGGCGCCATGACCGAAGACCGAAGGATGCTCGAACCGATGGCCACGATCGTGTCCGTCGTCCTGCGCGTCCTGCTGGCCTTTCTGACGGCCGGGCTCGTCTACTCGGTCATCCACGGCAGCTGGGGGGACCTCAACGTCTGCGTCACCGACGAGTCGGCCACCAGCTCGGCCACGGCACACTCCTTCACCCCCGAAAGCGGGGCGCAGGTCGACTCGGTCCCCCGCTACTGCGCCGAGTCACCCTCGGCACACCTGCGCCTCCTGAACGAACTCGGCGAGCTGCCGTCGACACTGCTGCTGATCAGTGGCCTCGCCTTGCTGCACCAGCTCCTGCAGGGCGCGGCGAAGGACGGCGTCTACACCGCGCGGACGGCGTCCCGGCTCCGCCTGCTCGGCTGGTGGCTGCTCGCCGGGAGCCTGGCCGTCGCGATCATCGAGGGCAACGCCCGAGCGGCCCTGCTCGCGGCACTGGCCAAGGGCGAGGACTTCACGGCCGGCGCCTGGCTGGACCTGTGGGCGCCGCCCTACCTGGCCGTTCTGACCGGCCTCGGTCTGCTGACCTTCGCGCGGATCACCCGCGCCGGGACGTCGATGCGCGAGGATCTCGAAGGGGTCGTCTGATGGCCGCCGCCGACGAGCACGAGGGTCATGACATCGAGGTGCACCTCGACAGGCTGCTCAGCGAGCACGGCATGACCCTCACCGAACTCGCCCACCGCGTCGGCGTGACCAACGTCAATCTGTCCGTGCTCAAGAACGGACGCGCCAAGGCGATCCGCTTCACCACTCTCACCCGGATCTGCGAAGTCCTGCAGTGCCAGCCGGGGGACCTGCTCAGCCACCGCCCCAAGACCGACCAGACACCATCCCCCTGAAGACCTGAAGACCTGAAGACCTGAAGAGGAGACCCCTATGTTCGGCGTCATGGATACGGGTACGAAGATCGCGATCGCGGTCGTCCTGGCCGTCATGATCACCGCGGCGATCATCGCGGGCCGCTGGCTCACCCGCCGCTGAGTCCCCCTCCGTCGGCGTACGCGATGCGGGCGTACGCCGACTCGACCTGAACCGCGCGCTCTTGACGCGCCATCAGATACAAAACGGAAGCGACGGCCACCACTTGGCCGTCGCTTCCGCGTGGGTCTTGCGGAGTTGATCTCGGCCGTCCTAGTGTTCGATCCGATCAAGCGGACCCGTCTGTCGTCTCGCCGCTGCGGTCGGCACTGCCGCCCGCTTTCCCCTACGGCCTTCCGACGGATCACGCCAGTGCGTCACGCCCCCTTGCGTGGACGCCGCGCACAGACACCTTTCGCCATCCGGCCTCTCTTCCCATGCCGGAATCTTCCCTTCACCCTCCCCGCATGCTTTGTCATGCCCGCTTACCTGTGAGTGCGGAATGAACAGACGGATATGGACGACGGTTGTCACCACGGTGATGACCATGGCCCTCGGCGCGATCCCCGCCCACGCTGTCACGACGGCGAGCATCACCGCGGTGGCCGGCACAGCCCAGGACGACCCGGCCGGGACCGCCACGGCGGACGACCCGATCGACCCGCCGTTGTATGACGAG
>NZ_KQ949002.1:0-160382 GCF_001514265.1 Streptomyces resistomycificus
CCGCCCCGACACCACACCTGGCGGCACCGCGGGCCACACACCCGGCGGCACCGCGGGCGACCACATGCCCACGAACGACCTCAACAGCCCACTCCGCAACGGCAACGGCGACACACCGTCAACGGCCGGGACCCACACCGACGGCCCGGGCACGGCCGGCACCCACACCGACGGGCCCGGTACAGGCGGCACCCACACCGACGGCCCGAGCACGGGCGGCACCCACACCGACGGCCCCGGCACGGGCGGCGGCTCCCACGAGCCCCCGTCGACCGGCGGCGCGCACCCGGGGGGCGGCCTGGACGACCTCGGCGGCGCAGGCGACGACGCGCTCGGTGACGCAGGCACGCACGCTGATGGCACACCGCCTCCCGGCCACGCGTCGAGTCCCGAACGGCCCCCCTTCATGCGGGACGGCGACAACCCGTACGGGCCGAGGGGTTCGCTCACCCCGGAGCAGATCAAGGAAATTCAGGTCTACCGCGCGAATCACGAGCCGGGTTACTTCAAGGACCACTACTACTCCGACGGTCGTCGACTCGACACGAAGATTCCTGACGAGAGCGGCTTCGTGCCGGTTCAGATGGACGTCGATCCCGTCACCAAGGTCAAGACGGCGGCGTCCGACGCACCACCCCCCATTCCCGCGAAGTACGTCGACAGCGCCGAACTCAGTCGGGGCCGGCACGAGGTACTGAGCCCGGACACACTCCAGAGGCTGGACGAGGCGGCAGCCCACCGGAGAAGCTCGATCGACTACTCCATGAGCGCCGAGCGACACAGGGATGTCCTCGGCGGCCTGGACGACGCCGACTCGGCGCTGCGCGAGGCCGGCAACGAGTACAAGTCCGCGATGACCGAACGCACGAAGGCGGCCGAAGCCTATGGGGAGGCGATCGCGGAGCATCAGTTCATTCCCGAGCACTACCCGAACGCCACCAAGGAAACGCTGCACGGGCCCGCCAACGGAAATGACCAGTTCGATCAGTTGTGGCGCCGCGAGGACGGCGGGTTCGTCGTCATCGAGGCCAAGTCCAATGTCGCGACCACCATGGGCAAAAGGGATATTCCTCATCCCGACGGCAAGAGAAGCGCCATGCAAGGCTCCAGGGAGTACTTCATGGACATCCTCAAGCAGATGGAAAGCAGGGGCCGAAAGCACCCCAGTGAGGCCCTGCTAGCCAGCGAGTTGAAGATTGCTCTCGCCGAAGGCAAGTTGGACTACGTCCTCATCAAGGGGAAGGCTGACGGAGGCCGGTACGCTGGCTACGAGAAGTACGAGTTCGACATTGGGTGACGGGAGAGTTCTGTGACGGTGAGGGTAACTCGGCATGGCAGCCCCGGACCTGATGACGAGGCATACGCCACGGCCCTGGGCGAAGGACTGACGCGGACGATTGCCGTCCTGGAGCGCTCGCCACGCATGTTCGACGGGGCGATGGGGGGAGCGGACTCCTACCTACGCGCGTGCCTGGCGGTCAATCCCGACGCCTCACGCCTCCGCACGTGGGAGGCCACGGTGACGGCCATGCAGGTCAGCACTGCGGCCTTCGCCGCAGCCATCCGTACCGAGGGCGCGCTTGAGTTCCGCATCGCAGATCAGATGCGGACCATTCAGGCGACCGGTCCGCAGTACTACGCGAATGCCGGAAATTGGCTCTCGGCGTTCTGGCTGTCGATCGTGTGCCGTGAGCAGGCTCGAATGACGCAGCTGTGCGAAATCCCGCTTGATTTTCTGCGCTCTTCCGGGGTGGAGTACGACGAGTACGTCTATCACTGGATCGATGCCCTGCAGACGTACTGGTTGGAGCGTCCGGGACTGGGCGAAAAACTCGTCACCGCTATCGAGATGTCCTCTCCGGAGGTTGCACGAATCGCCGACCGGGAAGCCCTGGACAAGATTCTCTATCAGCCGATCGATCTCTTCCAGCGCTTCCTTCGCAAGGACCACGACGGATTCAACCAGGCTCTGGCCCAGGCCCTGGAACTCCACAAGTCGTTCTGGACGGCGTCCGAGGCCCGTGAAGAAGCCGTCGAGGGCTACCTCGCGCTCGGCCCGCTTGCCATCGCCTGCCTTGCCCATGACGCCGGTTTCCCGATCGACGTCGAATCCGACTACATCCCCAGCCAGCTGCTGAACCGCGCCTGGGTCGGCGAATTCCCGACGTGAGCCGGCCAGGTCACGTTCTGCCGGGTTCCGAGGCCGACGTCTTCTCCCGCCCTCCCCTTCCCACGGGTAACGCGGAAGAAGGCCTCGCCGTGCTCCAGGAGAACGCGCTGGAGCTGATCGACGGTCTTGAGGAGCGCTCAACCAGGCTGGGCGACGCTCAGCGCCTCACACTCACCCTGGCCCAGTCGCGTTGTCTGCTGGACCCACGGGGGGCGATCTTCCCGACGTGGGACGCCTGGGTGAACGCGATGCAGGTCGGCTCCGCCGTGTTCGCCGCCGCGACCACGTCCGAGGAGCGGGTGCAGTGCCGTATCGCGCACAAGGACCGCACGCTCCACGCGACCGGCCCGCAGTGGTACGTGACCCCGGGCGCCTGGATCAGCGCCTTCTACCTGGCCGTGGTGTGCCGGGAACGGGACAGGATCACGGCCCTGTGCCAGGTGCCCCTGTCCCTGCTGCGGGAGAACGGTGAGCGCTTCGAGGGATACCACTACGCCTGGATCGAGACGCTCCAGACCTATTGGCTCGGCGGGCAGGACCTTGTTCCGAAACTGGTGGCCGCCGTCCACGGCACCGAGCCGGAATCCGTCGCGGATCCGGAGACGGTGGGCAAGCTGCTGTACCCGCCGACGGAGATGTTCCACCGCTTCATCCGCAAGGACAACGCCGGTTTCAACCGGGCGCTCGCCAACGCCCTCCAGTGGCACAAGGAGTACTGGACCGAGGAGAGCCGAGCCTTCCAGGCCTCCGGCTTCGTCGCTCTCGCTCCCCTCGCCATCGCCTGCATGGCCCACGACGCCGGCATTCCCGTCGAGGTCGAGTCCGACTACCTGCCCGCGACGCTCGTCGGACGCAACTGGTGCGGCGAGTTCCCCACGTGACGCGGGGCGACGCGCAGCGCATCACTGTCGACGACCCTGAGGTCGACATGGACCTGGCGCAGCGACTGCTGTATCGGGGTCGGCCGTTCACGGGCGAAGTCGAGGAGTATCTGGGCGGTGTCCGCGTCAGCCTGGAGTCCTATGTCGACGGGCTGCCGGACGGTCCTGGCCGGGAGTGGTACGAGGACGGGTCACCCGAGTCGGAGATGACCGTGCGCAAGGGGCGTGCTGTCGGAGTCGCCAAGAGGTGGCATCCGAACGGTGTGCTTGCTTCCGAGCGGGTGTTCTCCGAGGACAACGGGGCGTTGCTCGCCGTTCGGGAGTGGGACGAAGACGGCCTGCCGACATAGACCCGGCGCCGGGACTGAACCTCGAACCGACACCGACTGCGGCACCGGTGCACGGACTCTCGTGCTCCGGTGTCCGGCGCGGACCCCACGCCGCGCTGAGCAGGCCCGCCCACAGTGACGGCCGAGGCCGAGCACGGCGGGCCTCAGAACAGACTCAGCAACGCCTCCGCCGGATCCACCATCCCGTTCTCCCCGTCCGGCAGCGGCAGTTCGAACCAGACCGTCTTGCCGCGCGGTGTCCGGCGGGAGCCCCACGCCGCGCTGAGCAGGCCGACCAGTTGAAGGCCCCGGCCGCCCTCGTCCGTGTCGCGGGCTCGGCGGCGGCGGGGTTGGACCAGGCCGGAGTCCCAGACCTCGCAGACCAGGGTGCGGTCGAGCAGCAGCCTGAGCCTGATCTCACCCTCGCCGTACCTGAGGGCGTTCGTGACCAGCTCGCTGACCAGGAGTTCGGTCGTGTCGACGAGGGGCTCCATGTCCCAGCCGAGCAACCGGCCGCGGGCGTACTCGCGGGCCTTGCCCACGCTGCGCGGCTCGCGCGGCAGCGTCCAGTCGCCGACCGAGTCGGCGGGCAGGCCCTGGACGCGGGCCATCAGGAGGGCGATGTCGTCCTCGCCGTGGTGGGTGTCGAGGGTGTTGAGGACGTGGTCGCAGACGTCCTCCAGGGGGCTGGAGGGGTCGGTAAGGGCTCCGACGAACGCCTGGAGGCCCTCGTCGAGGGGGTGATCGCGGCTTTCGACCAGTCCATCCGTGTAGAGCGCGAGCAGGGCGCCTTCGGGTAGTTCGACCTCCACCTCCTCGAAGGGCTCGCCGCCCACACCGAGCGGCATGCCGGGCGGCACGTCCAGCATCAGCGCCGGCTCGCCGGGTTCGACCAGGACGGGGGGCAGGTGGCCGGCGTTGGCGAAGGTGCACCGGCGGGTGACGGAGTCGTAGACGGCGTACACGCAGGTGGCGAGATACACCTCGGAGAGGTCCGCCTCGCGGGGGCGGCGAGCCGCTCGGGTCGCCTGCTGGACACCGCCGGGAGCCCCGAGGCCCCGGGCGATCTCGTCCAACGCGGAGAGCACCTCCGCCGGTTCGAGGTCCAGGAGCGCCAGAGTGCGGACGGCCGACCGCAGTTCACCCATCGCCACCGCCGCCCGCAGGCCCCGGCCCATGACGTCGCCGACCACCAACGCCGTACGGTGCCCCGGCAGTTCGATCACATCGAACCAGTCGCCGCCGACCTCGCTGGGCCGGTCGGAGGAGGAGTTGCCGGGCAGGTAACGGCAGGCGATGTCGAGGCCCGAGGCCACCGGGTCGCCGGGCGGCAGCAACGACCGCTGCAGTATCAGCGCCCGCTCGTGCTCACGCCGGTACAGCCGGGCGTTGTCGATACATACGGCCGCGCGGGCCGCCAGTTCCACCGCCAGATCCCGGTCCCGGTCGCCGAACGGCTCACTGCCCTTCGTACGGGAGAACTGTGCGAGGCCTACGACGGTGTCGTGGGCGACCATCGGCACGGCGAGCGTGGACTGGACGAGGCCGCCCTCCTCGGCGGGGATGTACTGCGGCCGGGCGGTGCGCAGGGCGTCCGCGCACAGCGAGTTGAAGGGGTAGTGGTGGACCGCGCCGACCGCGACCGGCTTGCCCGAGCCGGCGAACGGGGCGTCGGAGACGGCGCTGGCGAACGCGACCCTGCGCAGTTCCGCGCTGCCGTCGGCGAGGCCGGGCGGGGTCTCGTCGCCGGCCAGCAGCCCCTGGTAGAGGTCGACCGTCGCCAGGTCGCAGAAGCCGGGGACGACGACGTCGAGGAGTTCGCGGGCGGTGGTCTCCAGGTCGAGGGAGTTGCCTATGCGGGCGCCCGCCTCGTTCAGGAGGGCGAGATTGCGCCGGGCGGCGGCGGCTTCGCGGGCGGCGGCGCGGCGGGAGGTGATGTCGGTGCCGAGCCAGGCGATGCCTATGGGGCGGCCGGAACCGCTGTGCACGCGATAGAGGTTGACGGACCAGTGACGGCGCTCGTCCGAACCCGGTACGAAGCCCGTGACGTGCATGTCCGTGATGGAGTCGCCGGTCTCCAGGACCCGGCGCAGGGTCGCCGCGACCCGCTCGGCCTCCGGACGCGGCAGATAGTCGTGGACGCCCTTGCCGCGGTGGTCGTCGGGGCTGCCGCCGAAGACGGAGGCGAACCTCTGGTTGGCGCGGCGCACCCGCAGATCGGGGTCGATCAGCAGAAAGCCGAACGGAGATTGACCGAATATCGACTGCGAGGCGGCAAGGTCGGTCTCGATGCTGCGCAGAGTGCGCACGTCGACGACGATGCAGACGGCGGCCTTCTCGCCGTCCTCGGTCCGCGTCGGCATGACGTACACCTCGGCGAGGCCCTGCCTGCCTCGCTCACCGGACTCGGAGTCCGGCACCCGGAAGGGGACCACTCCGGTCCACTCCCGCCCGTCGAGGATCTCCGCCATCTTCCGCTGGCCCCGCTCACGCAGGTCCGGGTCGATGAACGCGGCGATGGGATCCATGCCGACGGCCCGCTCGGCGGAGATGCCGAGGAGCTGCTCGGCCCGCAGGCTCCACTGGTCGACCAGCCCGTCGGGGCCGATGGAGAAGGACGCGACCTTGATGTAGTCGTAGATCGAGCCGGGCGGACTGCTCTGCCACATGGCGACGCCGGGCGGCGCGTCCTCAGGACGGATCACTGCCGCGGCACCACCCGTGGCCTCCGTCCTCGCGCCGTCCGACGGGTCCTTGGACTCCGTGGCCTTCGCTGGTATCTCGCTCACGCGAACCGTCCCCTCCAGCTCACCGCGTCCGGCACCGGTCACCGGGGGCGGCTGCCCGCAGTATCCAGCACTACGGTGCCGCACAACACGGTGTTCACGATCACAGCACGGTCCCGATGGTTTTCGGTCCGGACCGTGACAACACCTACAGTCTTCTAACCAGCGAACACCTCGTCGAACCACACGTATCGACAACCGTCACCGGCCTGAACCACTTGCTCGACAGAGCGAAAGCGGCCGTACACCGTGGGCTCACCCCGGGACGGCGAGTTCGAACCACACCGTCTTGCCCGCGTCGCCGGGGCGGCTGCCCCAGCGGCGCGAGGAGTGGGCCACCAATTGCAGTCCCCGGCCGCTCTCGTCCTCCGGGCGGGCGACGCGCTCGCGAGGCGGGGTGGGGAGCGGGTCGGAGACCTCCACCAGCAGGACACCCTCCAGACCGGCCGGCCGCACCAGCCGCACACCGATGGGGCCGGTGGCGTGCCGCAGGGAGTTGGTCACCAGCTCGCTGACCAGCAGTGCCGCCAGGTCGGCGACGCAGCCGAGCCCCCAGTCGCGCAGCCGTTCCCGCACGACGGCACGGGCGCCGCGCACAGCGCCCGGGTCCGCCGGGAAGGTCCACTCGGCGCAGTCGCCTTCGGTGTCGATCACGCCGATCACATCCTGGGCCAGCCAATTCACCCATGTCCGGTTTCGTGGGGTTAATGGGCACATACCCGATATGGAGCGGGCAGTACCGCCCACGGGGGCGCACTGTGGCACTAACGGCGTAGAGGCCGACGGGCACACGCCGGCGAGGCAACGGCTGACAAGGGCGGCGACGTGCGACGACGAAGCCGGTGACGCGACGGGCGCGGACCCGAGCTGGCGGTTGGTGGCCGGTGGCTGGTGGCTGGTGGCTGGTGGGGGGACCCGAGCCGGTGGCGGGTGCAGGACCCGAGCCAGGGACGAGTGGGGACTCAAGCCGGTGACGGGTACAGGACCCGAGCCAGGGACGAGTGGAAACTCAAGCCAGTGGCGAGTCGGGAGACCCGAGCCGGTGGCGAGCGGGGACCCAAGCCGGTGACGGCGAGGGCCGAGCCGGTGACCGGCGACCCGCGGCCGGGCAGCGGCCGCGCCGATCAGCGGGCCCCGGCGCCAGCCGCGCCGATCAGCGGGCCCTGGCGTCCAGGCGGGACGATCAGCGGGCCCTGGCGTCCAGCCGCGCCGACGCCTCGCGGACCGCCGGCACGTCCTGGTCCAGCCAGGGCACGTCCCAGACCTCGGGGGCGGTGAGCCAGCGGAGCTCGTCGTGGTCCTGGAGGGGCTTTGGATCGCCCGAGCCGGGGCGCAGACGGGCCGTCCAGACCTGGAGGACGTACGGCGGTCTCAGGGGCCACTCGCCGGGGATCCGCTCCAGCGCCTCGGTCTCGACGCCGAGTTCCTCGCGCAGCTCGCGCACGAGAGCCGCCTCCGGTGTCTCGCCCGCCTCGACCTTGCCGCCGGGCAGTTCCCAGCGCCCGGCGAGATCGGGGGGCGCGCTGCGGCGCGCGGCCAGCAGGCGGCCGCCGTCGAGCAGGGCGGCCCCCACCACCACGATCCGTTCCGTCATGCGCCGGAGCCTACGGGAGCGCAGGGCCCGGCGAGGAGCGCGGGATCAGTCGGCCGAACTGGTTCCGTTCTGACCGATCCGCTCTACCCAGTAGAGCTGCTTGTGTCCGCGACCGTCGAGGCTGTCCGCGATCTTCTGGGCCTCGGCCCTGGTCGCGTACCTGCCCACTCGGTAGCGGTTGCCGTTGTCGTCCTGCCGTATGACGAGCCAGGGAAGAGTGATCGTGCCGTCGTTCACCGCGCCCCTCCACTTCCCGTCCGCGGCCTGTGCCGCGCCCCACCCGATAAGGAAACCGCAATGCGCATATGCCCGAGCCTACGCCCTACCTTTACGCAGCGAACACGCCTTTTCACAAAGAGGTACGCAACCGGCCAGGACAGACAGGCACGCCAGGGGGCGCGCGCCATCGAACGCGCCCCCGTTACCCATGGACGCATCCGGTCGGCGGGACGCCCGGGGCATCCACGCCGACCTGCGAGAACGGCTGAATTCGAACGCCGTACGAAGGTATACCGGTTGAGCGCTCACCGAAGGCAACTACCGGGAGGGCGTGCGCCACTTCACATCCGGCGCACCGGAAGTCGTCCGGAACGAGGGCTGCTTCACCGGCGATCGGGCGGAGAACTACTTCACCGGCAGGTGGTAGGCGACCTGGTACCGGTCGGCCGGGATCACCACGTCGGCCGTCTCCACGGGGCGGCCGGAGGCGTAGTAGGTGCGCTGGACGACGAGGACGACATGGCCGGGTACGCCACCGAGGGCGTGGAGCTCCTCGGCGAGGCCGGGGCGGGCGCCGACCTCCTCGGTGACGTTGTCGACCACCACGTCGATGGCGGCCATCCGCTCGACGACGCCCATGCCGCCGAGCGGGCCCTCCTCGGGCAGCATCACGGGCGTACGGCCGGTGAGGGCGAGGGGCTCCCACGAGGTGGAGAGCATCATCGCCTCACCGGCGTCCCGGAAGACGTACTTGGTGCACATCACCCGGTCACCGGGCCTGATGGCGAGCCGCTCGGCGACGGCGACGCTCGCCTCGGCCTGCGCGCTGCTGGACTCCCAGGTGCCGCGCGTCTCGCCGTCGGCCTGCTCCTGCCGGAAGGGCGTCGCCCCGCCGGCCGGGCGGTAGCCGGAGCGGGCGATGCGCCGGGGCACGGGCCGCTCGCGCACGTAGGTGCCGGACCCGGAGCGGCCCTCGACCAGCCCTTCGGCCATCAGCACCTTGCGCGCCTCGAGCGCGACGGTGTCCGAGACGCCGTACTCCTCGCGGATTCTGGCCTGGGACGGCAGACGGGTGTGCGGCGGCAGCGAACCATTGACGATCTTCTTGCGGAGATCACCCGCGACACGCAGGTACGCCGGCTGCTCACCGAATGTCACTGGCCGCTCCCATCAGGTTGTACAGACAGCAACAGCGTGGCAACCGTGGGTTCTACCGTGCAAGCAAAGGCCAGAGAATCACTCGATGTGATGACATGTTCCCGCGCAGGGCTTTACGCAGGCACTTTCTCCCCGCTATAGCCGCCGTCACACCTCCAGGTCGGCACCCGATCCGCCGAGGTCCCCGCCGGTGCCGCCCTCCAGGTCCGCCGGCGGGGTGGTGGCCAGCCCCAGAGCCTTGCGTGCGGTGACCGACAGGCCCTTGTCCTCCTTCTCCAGGGCCTCGCCATAGTGCAGGTAGAAGGCGTCCACGTCAGCGGCGTCGGCGGCCTTCTGCCACAGCTCCTGCAGTGCCTCCGTCTCCTTGGCGACGGCCTCGACCGGCTTCTGGGCGTCGGCTGGCCAGGAGTAGCCGCGCAGCATGCCGGTCTCCTCGGCGAGCCCGCTCACCATGCGCCCGGCCCACTCCTTGTTTGCCTCGAGATCGTCCTCGGGGAGGACCTCGGGCACCGACTCCATGGCCGCCTGCTGGGCGTTGACCGCCTTCAGGTAGACGACCTGGTCCGCGTCGAGCGTCGTCCCGTCGTTGCGCAGCGAACCGCCCTCCATGGCGGCGTCCGAGTCGGCGTTGCCGAAGGCGCAGGTGATCTCGTGGTCGCCGTAGCCCCAGCTCTCCTCGGACGGCACGACGTAGTACACGTCGACGTCCTCCGGTACGGCCCACAGGTCCATGGCGTAGGCGGAGCGGAGCTCGTAGCACCTCTCCTCGGCGGTGTCGGTGACCTCGGCGTCACCGGGGAAGCCGCCGCTCGGCAGCTTGACGACCGCGAAGACCTCGCCGTCGTGCGCACCGGCGCAGGGCACCTCGTCGAGGTCGTACGTCGAACCCTCCAGGCCGGTCGGGGAGTCGAAGCACTCCCCCTTGGCCGGTGAGCTGCTGCTCGCCGCGTCCTTGAAGCCGTCCCAGAACTCCGACGCGCCGTTGGTGGCGAGCACCACCACCCACAGGGCGAGCCCCAGGGAGGACAGCACGGAACCGGCGATGGCCATGCCCCGCCCGCGCTCGCCCTTCTTCTTGATCTGCACCAGCGCGATCACCCCGAGGACCAGCCCCACGACCGGCAGGCAGCACAGGATGCCCAGGACGAGGGAGGCGATGGCGAGCCCGTTGACGGGCGCCGGCTGGTTGTACGGGCTGTAGCCCTGTCCCCAGGTCTGGTAGGGCGGCGGCGCGTAGGGTCCGCCGTAGGCAGGGCCGTACGGGCCCTGCGGGGTGGGCGGAGGCGGCGGGTACTGGCCCTGCGGGTACGGCCCTTGGGGTTCCTGAGGCTGGTAGGGCCCAGGGGGCGGAGGTATGGACACGGTTACCGTGCTTCCTGGTTCGGGCGGCGGGGCCGGGACGAAGACCGCGATGATGACGATGACCGTACAGAACTGACGTACGACAGGGCGCATGTTAAACGCGGTGCGGGCGGGGGTGTAACGCCGGTCACGAAGGCGACGATCCGGGCGGCGAACGGACTGACCGCGAGGTGGGCGAGGGCCGGTGCGGACGGCAGGTCGCCGCCGTCCTTCGGGTCGCCGACCGGGCGTATGGCCGCTGCCGGATTTTCTGGTGGACGGGGGCTCGGAGGCGGTGCGGCAGGGGTCGGCCCGGGCACTTGGCGTGCCGGCCGGACCAAGCGGCCTCGGGGACCGGGGAGTTGCCGGCCGCGCCGGCGGGCGTCCCGGGTGGGCGGTCGGCCGTGGGACTCTGGACCACCGGTGGCGTGAAGGGGCTTGGCGCGGGCGCCTGTTGACCGATTCGGAAGGCTTGGCCTCAGGTGCGCTCGGCCAGTCTGTGCTGCTCCTCCTCCACGATGCGGCGGGCCAGGCCGTCGTCCGACACGTCGACCGCGTCCGGGGTCGCGTCCGCGCTGTCGCTCCGCCGGGCGTACGCGTCGAAGAGGCGCTTCTTGCTCTCCAGGATGTGCAGCAGACGGTCGTCCACGCTGTCCGTGGCCAGCAGGCGGTGCACCTGGACCGGACGGACCTGGCCCATGCGGTGGGCGCGGGCCACGGCTTGATGTTCCAGGGTCGGCTTGACCTGCGGTTCGCACAGGACGACCACGGAGGCGGCCTGCAGGTTGAGGCCGACCCCGCCGGCCTCGATCTGGCACAGCAGCACCGCGTGCCCGTCGGCCGCGGTGAAGTCGTCGACCAGGCGCTGGCGGCGGGCGGCCGGGACGCCCCCTGATATCGGCCCGAACACACCGGCGCCCAGGGTGTCCCCCACCTTTTCCAGGACGTCGCGGAAGTACGAGAACACGACCACCTTCAGGCCGTTCTCCGTGGCCTCGGCGACGAGTTCGCGCAGCCGCTGGAGCTTGGCGGACTTCTCGGGGTCGGCGTACGCGGCCCGGCGCATCGCCATGAAGTTCCCCGCGGCGACCGCCGCCCGGTACGCGTCCTGGTCGGCGACGCTGAACTCCTCCCACTCGTCGACCTGCAGCAGTGCGGGCAGTTCGGTGAGGACGTCCTGCTGGTTGCGGCGCAGGTACGCGGGCGCCACCGCCTTGCGGAAGGTGTGGGGGCCGGCGACCGCGTCGCTGTCGCGGATCACGGGGACCAGGTCGGGCTGGAGGTAGCGGACCAGGGTGCGGAACTCCTCGACGCGGTTCTCCATCGGGGTGCCCGTGAGGAACAGGACGCGGTCGCAGTGGGCCGTCCACGACGCGACCGACCTGGCGCGGCGGGTGTCGGGGTTCTTGACGTAGTGGGCCTCGTCGACGACGAGCAGGCCCGGCTCGACGCCGTCCGGCCGGGGCAGGGTGTGCAGCACGTCGAAGGTGGTGACGGCGACCCCGCCGCGCTCGCGCCACTCGGCGTAGGCGTCGGTCCGGTCCGGTCCGTGGACCGGCAGGGCTCTGAGGGTGCTGCGCGAACGGACCTCGCGGGTCCAGTTGATCAGCACGCTGGCCGGGCACACGACCAGGAAGTGGCTGTGCCCCTCGGCCGCGAGGTGGGCGAGGGCGGCGACTGCCTGGACCGTCTTGCCGAGCCCCATCTCGTCACCCAGCACGACCCGTCGCTGGACGAGCGCGAAGCGGGCGCCGAAGGACTGGTAGCCGCGCAGCGAGACCCGGCGGTGGGTGTCGTCGAGCGGCTGGGCGTGCACCCGCTCGGCCAGCTCCGACGGCACGAACCCCTCGGCGGCCGCCACGTCCGTGCGGTGCGCGGAGACCTCGGCGAGCTGGCTGTAGTACTCCGCGGAGCGCAGCTCGAAGTCGACCCAGGCCTCGATCTCGGAGGCCGGTTCGCGCAGCAGGTCGGCCGAGGCCTGCGCCAGCCGCAGCCGTACGTCCGTCTCCGCCGCCTCGGCGGTGAGCTCGCGCAGCTCCACGATCGCCGCGAGCGCGGCTTCCCGGCGGCGCCGGCCGGTGAGGGCCAGGCGCACCCGCCCGGTCGCCGGAAGGGCCGCGGGCAGCAGCTCGCCGAGCCGGCCGTGCAGCCGCTCGGCGGCGTCGAGAGCGCGCCGCAGCTCGGGGCCTGCCTCGACCAGCCGGTACAGCGCGAGGACCAGCGCGGCCGTGCGGGGCTCGGGGCGGTCCACGTCGATCCGCACCGAGACGGTCTCCTCGACCGCCCGCGCGATCTGCCGTGCCGCGGCGAGCGCCTGGTCCGCGGTCTGGGCGCCGACGCCGGGAATCTGCCGCAGGTCGAACCGGCCCGCCTCGTACACCGCGCGCACCGAGCCGAGTCCCGCCGCCTCGATGGCCGTCAGCCGCAACCGCCCCTCGGTGACGTCCTTCAGTCGCGCGACCGGGATGGAGTCGAGCTCCTTGGCCACGAGTTCGTCCCTGAGGGGCTTCAGGGACGAGCGGACCGCGTCGAGAGCGCGGGTGTGGTCGGCACGCAGGGTGCAGGCGGCGTCGTACAGCCGCGCGCCCTGAGCGTGCAGTTCCCGGGCACGGCGGCCCACGGGCGCGGGGACGCCGTACGGCCTCCCCTCCCGGATCCTCGCGGACCCGGCCTCCTCGACCTCGGCCATGGCGCCCCTCGCGTGCCGTCCTCCCCGACACCGGCCATGGTCGCACCCGGCACTGACAACGCGCCCGGCCCCGCACAGGCGGTGCGGGACGCCGGTCTCGCCGTGGGCGATCTCGTGGCCCGGGCCCCGCCGCATCGCTACGGTTGGGCCGTGACCGCACTGCCCGACTGGATGCGCCCGCCGCGCGCGGAAGGCTGGTTCGCGGAGGACCTGGACCGCCTCCCCGAGGCACCCCGCCACACCGAGCTGATCGACGGAGCCCTCGTCTTCATGCTGTCGCCCCAGCGGTGGTGGCACGGCAACCTCGTCACCATGCTCGCCGTTGCCGTCTCACCCGAGTCCGCGCACCGGGATCGCACGGTCAAGCTCCGCAAGTACGCAGAAGCAGGCATCCCCCACTACTGGTGCGTCGAGGACGAGAACGGCGCCCCCGTCGTCCACGTCTACGAACTCGACGAACCGACCGGCGTCTACGCGCCCGCGGGCATCTTCCGGGGCAGTCTGAAGCGCCCCGTCCCCTTCGAGATCACCCTGGACCTCGACAAGCTCACCCCGCCCAGGCCCGCCTAGAAGCGGGCGCCGAGGCAGCGCGGGAACACGAACAAAAGGGGGGCGGGCTCCGTGGAGTCCGCCCCCTTTCGGTCTGCTCGAACAGCTACACGTTGAAGCGGAACTCCACCACGTCCCCGTCCTGCATCACGTACTCCTTGCCCTCCATACGCGCCTTGCCCTTCGCGCGGGCCTCCGCGACCGAGCCGGTCTCCACCAGGTCGCCGAAGGAGATGACCTCCGCCTTGATGAAGCCCTTCTGGAAGTCGGTGTGGATGACGCCGGCGGCCTCGGGGGCGGTGGCGCCCTTCTTGATGGTCCAGGCGCGGGATTCCTTGGGGCCGGCCGTCAGGTACGTCTGGAGGCCGAGGGTGTTGAAGCCGACGCGGGCGAGGGTGGCGAGGCCGGGCTCCTCGGCGCCGACGGACTGGAGGAGTTCCATCGCGTCCTCCTCGTCGAGCTCGGCGAGGTCCTGCTCCAGCTTGGCGTTGAGGAAGATCGCCTCGGCGGGGGCGACCAGGGCACGCTGCTCGGCCTTGAAGTCGTCGTCGACCAGCTCGTCCTCGTCGACGTTGAAGACGTAGAGGAACGGCTTGGTGGTGAGCAGGTGCAGGTCGTGCAGCAGCTCCTCGTTGCCCGAGCCCTGGACGATGCCGGCCGAGAACAGCGTGTCGCCCTTCTCCAGGATCTCCTTGGCCTCCTCGACGGCCTTCACCTTCGGGGCGATGTCCTTCTTGATCCGCGACTCCTTCTGGAGGCGCGGCAGGACCTTCTCGATGGTCTGGAGGTCCGCGAGGATCAGCTCGGTGTTGATCGTCTCGATGTCGTCCTTGGGCGAGACCTTGCCGTCGACATGGACGACGTTCTCGTCCTTGAAGGCGCGGATGACCTGGCAGATCGCGTCGGACTCCCGGATGTTCGCGAGGAACTTGTTGCCCAGGCCCTCACCCTCGGACGCGCCACGCACGATGCCCGCGATGTCGACGAAGTCGACCGTCGCCGGCAGGACGCGCTGTGAGCTGAAGATCTCCGCCAGCTTCGTCAGGCGGGCGTCGGGGACGCCGACCACGCCGACGTTCGGCTCGATCGTGGCGAACGGGTAGTTGGCCGCCAGCACGTCGTTCTTGGTCAGGGCGTTGAACAGGGTCGACTTGCCGACATTCGGCAGTCCGACGATTCCGATCGTGAGCGACACGGTGCGACTTCCCGGAGTGAGAGGGCTGGCGTGAGGGGACCGGAGGCGGGTCCCTGTCGGCGAGCCCTGGGTTCTGCCGTGACGACAGGGCCCAGGGGGCCGATCCACCAGTCTACGGCGTGCCCGCCCCCGTCCCGGCGACGTATCGAACGCTTGGCCAAGGTCCGGCCGACGGCGTGTCTGAGGGGCGATTCGACACATAAACCGACCTAAGTTTGTCCGGTGGAGCAACACAGGACTCGACCCCCGCAGTACGGAACGCGACGCGGTGCGCCGCCGCCCCTGCCGCCGCAGGCGGCGCGGGGCGCGAAGTCGGGCAGAGCCGGTTCGGCGCCGGCACGGGACGGTGTGCCGCCCCGGCGTCCGGCATCGGCACGCCCGGCCGGGCCGCCGATCGTCCAGGCCGTGCGGCGGCTGCCCAATCCCCGGCTGACCGGGCTCGGCGGCGGGCTGTTCTGCGGGGCACTGATGTTCGCCCTCGGCTTCCTCGACCAGCTGCTGTTCGGGGCGTCGCTCACGGTGTACGGCGTGCTGTTCCTGCCGGTGTGCGCGGTGACCGCCCTCTGGATCCGCCGGGGGGATCTGGTGACCGCGCCGATCGTGGTGCCGATCGCCTTCGCGGTGGGGCTGCTGCCCGTGGCCGAGAGCGGGAACGGGGTCGGGGGCCGGCTGATGGGCCTGTTCACGGCGCTCGCCACACAGGCCGGGTGGCTGTACGGGGGAACGCTCGTGGCCGGTCTGATCTCGACGGTGCGGAAGATCCGCCTGATGAGCCGCCGGGCCGGCACACAGCGTCCTCCCGCCTGACCGCCCTGCCATGGGCCGTCCGGCGGGTCGTCCCGCGGACGCGGGATCCGGTGCGCAGGCCGACGGCGGTGTCTTCGGTTGCCGACTCCCCGCTCCCGGCCGTGCTCGACCGGGAGGCCCGTCGCGTCGACGGGCCCTGCTCCGCCCTGCGGCCCGACCCACCAGACCGTGCCCGACCGCGTCGACGAAGCGCCCGCCGACGCCCACCGACGCCCTGCGGCCCGATGCGCCGGACCGGAGCTAGTGCCCCTGAGCCGCGTGCATCGCCGCCCCCACGATCCCCGCGTTGTTCTGCAGCTGGGCCGGGACGATCTCCGCCTTGATGCCCTCGATGTGGGGCAGGAACTTCTGCGCCTTGCGGCTGACGCCGCCGCCGATGATGAACAGCTCCGGCGAGAACAGCATCTCGACGTGGGCGAGGTACTTCTGGACGCGGTGGGCCCAGTGCTCCCAGGTGAGGTCACCGTCCTCCCTGGCCTTGCTGGACGCGCGCTTCTCCGCGTCGTGCCCGTGCAGTTCCAGGTGGCCCAGCTCGGTGTTGGGGACGAGGACGCCGTCGACGAAGAGGGCGCTTCCGATGCCGGTGCCGAAGGTGAGCAGGACGACCGTGCCCTTGCGGCCCTGGCCGGCGCCGAAGTTCATCTCGGCGACGCCCGCCGCGTCCGCGTCGTTGACCACCGTGACCGGGAGGCCGCCCAGGCGGTCGCCGAACAGGGTGCGCGCGTTGGTGTCGATCCAGCTCTTGTCCACGTTGGCCGCCGTACGGATCGTCGATCCGCCGGTGACCACGCCCGGGAAGGTCAGCCCGACCGGGCCGCTCCAGCCGTAGTGCTCGACGACCTCCCTGACGCCGTCCGCCACCCGGTCGGGTGTTGCCGGGTGCGGAGTGAGCACTTTGAAGCGCTCCTCCGCGAGATCGCCCTTGTCCAGGTCCACAGGGGCGCCCTTGATCCCGGATCCACCGATGTCCACACCGAAGATCTGCATGGCTCTACGTTACGACGGACGACTGACAGTCACTCCTCCGAGGTACCCGTACGTTCCGCGATCAGCGCCGCCGCCTCGTCGCGCAGGTCGCGGCGGAGCTCCTTCGGCAGGGAGAAGATGATGGACTCCTCGGCGGCCTTGACCAGCTCGACGTCCTCGAAGCCGCGCTGCGACAGCCACTCCAGGACCTGCTCGACCAGGATCTCCGGCACGGACGCGCCGGAGGTGACGCCGACCGTGGACACTCCCTCGAGCCAGGACTCCTCGATCTCGTCGGCGAAGTCCACGAGGTAGGCCTCGCGCGAGCCCGCGAGCTTGGCGACCTCGACGAGCCGCTTGGAGTTGGAGGAGTTGCGGGAGCCGACCACGATGACCAGCTCGGCCTCGGCGCCCATCTGCTTCACGGCCAGCTGACGGTTCTGCGTGGCGTAGCAGATGTCGTCGCTCGGCGGGGAGATGAGCTGCGGGAACTTCTCCTTGAGGGCGTCGACGGTCTCCATGGTCTCGTCGACGGAGAGGGTGGTCTGGGAGAGCCAGACGACCTTCGACTCGTCACGGACCTCGACCTTGGCGACGTCGGAGGGGCCGTCGACCAGCTGGATGTGCTCGGGGGCCTCGCCGGAGGTGCCGATGACCTCCTCGTGGCCCTCGTGCCCGATCAGCAGGATGTCGTAGTCCTCGCTCGCGAAGCGGACGGCTTCCTTGTGGACCTTGGTGACCAGCGGGCAGGTCGCGTCGATGGTGGCGAGCCGGCCCTGCCGGGCCTCCTCGTGGACGGCGGGCGCGACCCCGTGCGCCGAGAACATCACGATGTTGCCCGGGGGCACCTCCTCCGTGCGTTCGACGAAGATGGCGCCCTTCTTCTCCAGCGTCTGGACGACGTACTTGTTGTGGACGATCTCGTGCCGGACGTACACCGGAGCGCCGTACTGCTCCAGGGCTTTCTCGACGGCGATCACGGCGCGGTCCACTCCCGCGCAGTAGCCACGGGGGGCGGCGAGCAGGACACGGCGGCCAGGCGAAGCAGTCATGCACCCCATCGTAAGGCCGCGTTCGGCACGTCCGAGATCTCCTGTGTGACGGGTTGGTGGGGAGACGGACGAGGCGCGGGAGGGACAGGGGCGGGAGGACTACGGCAGGGGCGGGACGACCACCGGGGGGACGGGCGCGCAAAAGCGGCGCCGGAAGGCCGCGCGGTGGCCGACCGCGGCGGGTGGCCACGCGGCGGCGGTCTGTTGTCGTACCCGGCCGTTACCCTCGCCGCATGGCTGTCAACAACTCCGCGGAATCGCCCCTGCCCGTCGGTGAGGTGTCCCGGCTCATCGGTGGGTGGATCGACCGGCTCGGTGCCGTGTGGGTGGAGGGGCAGATCACTCAGCTGTCGCGGCGGCCGGGCGCCGGGGTCGTGTTCCTGACCCTGCGTGATCCTTCGCACGACATCTCCGTCGGCGTCACCTGTTACCGGCAGGTGTTCGACGCCGTGGCGGACGTGGTCAGCGAGGGCGCCCGGGTCGTCGTGCTCGCGAAGCCGGAGTGGTACGCGCCGCGGGGGCAGTTGTCCCTGCGGGCCGCCGAGATAAGGCCGGTGGGGGTCGGGGAACTGCTCGCCCGGCTGGAGCAGTTGAAGAAGTCCCTGGCCGCCGAGGGGCTGTTCGCGACCGAGCGGAAGAAGCCGCTGCCCTTCCTGCCCCAGCTCGTCGGGCTGGTCTGCGGGCGGGCTTCGGCCGCCGAGCGGGACGTGCTGGAGAACGCCCGGCACCGCTGGCCGGCGGTCCGCTTCGAGGTGCGCAACGTGGCCGTGCAGGGCGTGCACGCGGTGCCGCAGGTCGTGCAGGCCGTGAAGGAGCTCGACGAGATCGACGAGGTGGACGTGATCGTCGTCGCGCGGGGCGGCGGCAGCGTGGAGGATCTGCTGCCGTTCTCCGACGAGCAGCTCATCAGGGTCGTCGCGAGCTGTCGTACGCCCGTGGTGTCCGCCATCGGGCACGAACCCGACACGCCGCTCCTCGACTACGTCGCCGACCTGCGCGCCTCCACGCCGACCGACGCCGCCAAGAAGGTCGTCCCGGACGTGGGCGAGGAGTACGAGCGCGTACGGCTGCTGCGGGACCGCGCGCGGCGGTGTGTGCGGGCGTTGGTCGACCGGGAGGAGCGCGGGCTGGCGCACGCGCTGGCCCGGCCGGTGATGGAGGATCCGCACCGCGTGATCGACGAGCGGGCCGATCAGGTCTCGTCCCTGCTCGACCGCGGCCGGCGCACCCTCGGCCACCATCTCGACCGCGCCGACTCCGAGCTGACGCACACGCACGCGCGCGTGGTGGCCCTCTCCCCCGCCGCCACCCTCCAGCGGGGGTACGCCGTGCTGCAGAAGACCGATGGTCATGTCGTCCGCGACCCCGGCGAGGTCACGGGGGACGAGGTGCTGCGGGCACGGGTCGCCGAGGGTGAGTTCGTCGTTCGAGTCGATGCATAGGGTGGGCGAATGAGCAGCAAGGTGGATGAGGCGCTCGGCTACGAGCAGGCGCGGGACGAGCTGATCGACGTCGTACGGCGGCTGGAGGCGGGCGGTACGACGCTGGAGGAGTCCCTCGCGCTGTGGGAGCGCGGCGAGGAGCTGGCGAAGGTGTGCCGGCGCTGGCTGGAGGGTGCGCGGGCGCGGCTGGACGCGGCGCTCGCCGAGGAGGCGGGGACGGCGGAGGACCAGGGGGACGCCTAGGGACCGTCCGGGCTCCCGGCCGCGACCGTGCCGGGCGGGGCCGGCCTCCGTCCCCGCCCGGGACCGCCGCCGCCCACCCTGTGAGACGGATCACCACCATCCGACTTTGGTTGAAGGTTGAACTTCATCTGGCGTACGGTCGGTGACGTCAGCTGGTCCGGTCCCCGGATCCGACGTCTTCCCGAGAAGGTTTCCGTATGCCCCTCGTTCTTGACCCCGCCGCCCAGGACCTCCTGTTCCGTGAGGCCCGCACGGCGAACACCTTCACCGACGAGCCCGTGACCGACGAGCAGGTGCAGGCGATCTACGACCTGGTCAAGTACGGTCCGACCGCCTTCAACCAGACCCCCCTGCGGGTCACCCTCGTCCGCTCCCCCGAGGCCCGCGAGCGCCTGGTCCGGCACATGGCCGAGGGCAACCAGCCCAAGACCGCCGCCGCCCCGCTGGTCGCGATCCTCTCCGCGGACAACGAGTTCCACGAGGAGCTGCCGGCCCTCTTCCCGGCCTTCCCGCAGGCCAAGGACCTCTTCTTCAGCGAGCGCCCGGCCCGCGAGGGTGCCGCCGCGCTGAACGCCGCCCTGCAGGCCGCGTACTTCATCATCGGCGTCCGTGCCGCGGGCCTCGCCGCCGGCCCGATGACCGGCGTGGACCTCGAGGGCGTCCGCAAGGAGTTCCTGGACGACGACCACACCCCGCTGATGGTCGTCAACATCGGCAAGCCGGGCGAGGACGCCTGGTACCCGCGCTCCCCGCGTCTGGCGTACGACGAGGTCGTCACCACCGTCTGAGCGGACGGCGAGCTCTCACGAGCCACAGGGAAGGCCCCCGGCGATCACGCCGGGGGCCTTCTTCGCGTCTTCGCGCGCACGGGGCCTGCTGCGAACTCACGGAGCCACAAGGCTCAGGAGAACTCCGGAGCCGCGCGGCTCACGCCATCTTCAGCGCCCCGGCCATCTCCGCCAGCCGGCCGAACGTGCCCGTGCCCGCCACCACCGTCGTCGCCCCGTCGCCCTCGTGCACCAGCGCGTCGTAGCGGCCGCCCGTGTAGTGCGTCCAGGTCCGGCCGTCGATCTCCTGGGTCTTCTTCGTCGCCGTGGCGCCCTGGCTGGCGTCGTCGATGAACGCCGAGGGCTTCTGAGTCGACTGCTCGATCTGGACGTACTCCCCGTCGGGCGCGTGGAAGCCCAGATGCCAGGTGTCGAAGTCCTCGCCCTGATAACGGACGGAGGTCGCCTTCCAGTCCGCGGACAGCCCCTCGGGCGCGGCCACCGGATACGGGGCGGCTCGGCGCGCGGTGAGCAGCTCGACCCGGTAGTCGACCGTCTTGATCTCCGGAGCCGAGTCGTCATGCGGAATGAAGAGGTAGATGACACCCGCCATGAGGGCGATCAGGCCCAGGGAGAGGATCATGTCCCGGACCGTCTTCTGCTTACCGTTCGAACCTGCCACGCCCCTATCGTCGCAGGTGCCCTGGTCCGCTCATCCGTGGGGCCCCCTGCTCATTTTGTCTGCCTGACGATAGAGTCTGGCCCACACCCTCATCCGGCCGTCGTCGTATCAGAAAGGTGCGCCTCGATGACCGAGCATCATCATCTGCCGTCCGAACTCGAAGTCCCCTCCGAAGCTCCCGACCGCAACCTCGCCCTGGAACTGGTCCGGGTGACCGAAGCGGCGGCGATGGCCGCGGGTCGCTGGGTCGGACGGGGCGACAAGAACGGCGCCGACGGTGCCGCGGTACGGGCCATGCGGACCCTCGTCTCCACCGTCTCGATGAACGGCGTCGTCGTCATCGGAGAGGGCGAGAAGGACGAGGCCCCGATGCTCTTCAACGGAGAGCGCGTCGGCGACGGCACCGGGCCCGAGTGCGACATCGCCGTCGACCCGATCGACGGCACCACGCTGACCGCGAAGGGCATGACCAACGCCATCGCGGTGCTGGCCGCCGCCGACCGCGGCTCGATGTTCGACCCGTCCGCCGTCTTCTACATGGACAAGCTGGTCACCGGGCCCGAGGCCGCCGACTTCGTCGACATCAACGCGCCCGTGTCCGTGAACATCCGCCGGGTCGCCAAGGCCAAGCGGTCCACGCCCGAGGACGTCACCGTCGTCATCCTGGACCGGCCGCGGCACGAGGGCCTCATCGACGAGGTCCGGGAGACCGGCGCGCGCATCAGGCTGATCTCCGACGGCGACGTGGCCGGCTCGATCCTGGCGCTGCGCGAGGGCACCGGCGTCGACCTGCTGCTGGGCGTCGGCGGCACGCCGGAGGGCATCATCTCGGCCTGTGCCGTGAAGTGTCTGGGCGGCACCATCCAGGGCAAGCTGTGGCCGAAGGACGACGAGGAGCGCCGGCGCGCGATCGACGCGGGGCACGACCTGGACCGCGTGCTCATGACCGACGACCTGGTGTCCGGGGAGAACGTGTTCTTCGTCGCGACCGGCATCACCGACGGCGAGCTGCTGCGGGGCGTGCGGTACCGGTCGGAGACCGCGACGACCGACTCGATCGTGATGCGGTCGAAGTCGGGGACCGTGCGCAAGATCAACTCCGAGCACCGGCTCAGCAAGCTGCGGGCCTACAGCGCCATCGACTTCGACCGCGCCAAGTAGGGGCGCCCGTCGGGGCAGGCACGGCCCGCCTCCCGAGCGGCAGGGCCTGGCGAGCACAGAAGCAGAAGCAGAGGGGCGCCCCCGGTGCGGTGGGGGCGCCCCTCTCCTCGTGTCAGCCTGCTGCCGCTATGCGGTCCGTCGCCCTCACCGCCTTGTTCAGCTCCACCTCGCGGCGGCGGCGCCTGGCCAGGACCACGCGGCGTTCGGCGGCGGTCAGGCCGCCCCAGACCCCGTACGGCTCGGGTTGCAGGAGCGCGTGCTCGCGGCACTCGACCATGACGGGACAGCCGCCACAGACCCGCTTCGCGGCCTGCTCCCGGGAGAGACGGGCGGCCGTGGGCTCCTTGGAGGGTGCGAAGAACAGGCCGGCCTCATCGCGCCGGCACACCGCCTCGGTGTGCCAGGGTGCGTCTTGGTCCCTGTCCCGCACTGGCACCCGCTGGGCCGGAACGGCAGCTACCTGCAGGGACGAATGCGGCGGTTGCAGCACGGTCTACTCCTGACGACGGCTTCGCGAGCGAGCGACGATGCGACAAGGCCTACCCGCTGTGCGCGCGCCTATGCACTGAGTTCCCAACCGCTGGATTCCCAGGGCCCTTACGCGCTCTCACGCCCGTCCGAGAGTGATCCTTTCGGCCGCGCACGCCCCCGCATTCACGACCGTCAATGATCCAGGTGCCTGCGCAAAGTCCTGTCGACCTTGCGGTGCACCCGGTCCAGGATGTCCGCGACGAGCTTGCCGCGCCTGGGCCTGCCCTCGATGTTGCCGAGCACGGCCCAGCCGTCGACGTAGACGGCCGGGGCGTCCGGATCCGACGCGTCCAGACTGTCCACCTCGAAGTTGCCGAGGACCCCGCCGCCGGTGCCGTGCAGCGACACGTTCTCCGGGACGCGCACCTCGACGCTCCCGAAGACCGAGATCGCCCTGATGACCACCTGCCGGTACTCGAAGATCGCCTCGCTGAGGTCGATCTCGACGCTGCCGAAGACGGCGTAGGCGTGGATACGGCGGCCCGCTCGCCAGCGGCCCTTGCGGACGGCGCTGCTGAACACCGCGACCACGTTGTCGTCCGGGTCGTGCGGGATCGCGTCGGTGGGGCGGCTGGGGGCCGGGGTGTACAGCGGGGTGGTCCGGCGCTCGTGGGCGGCCGGCAGGTCCTGGATGAAGACCTCCAGCTCGCCCACCTTCTTGGCCGCCAGCACCCCCTCGACGCGCTCGGCGTGCTCGTCGGCGGTCAGGCGGCCCTCGGCGAGGGCCTCGCGCAGGATGTCGGCGACGCGGTCGCGGTCGGCGTCCGACGCGCGCAGCTCGGCCGGGGTCCGCACCTGCGGTTCGGTGTGCTTCTGAAGGTCCACGACAGCAGCGTACCCAAACGCGATAGATCGCGACTAGGCCTGTGGACAACCCGGATCCGGCCAACTGAGGATTACCTCACAAGACCGCCGTCAGCGACAGGTTCTACGCTGGTGGGCGCTGCCAATGGAGGCCAGCGGCCGTCTGTCGAGTGAGGAATGGGCGAGATGCCTGAGTTCGCGTACACCGATCTGCTCCCCATGGGAGAGGACACCACCCCCTACCGGCTGGTGACCTCCGAGGGTGTCTCCACCTTCGAGGCCGACGGGCGGACGTTCCTCAAGGTCGAGCCGGAGGCGCTGCGCAAGCTCGCCGAGGAGGCGATCCACGACATCCAGCACTACCTGCGCCCGGCCCACCTGGCCCAGCTGCGCCGGATCATCGACGACCCCGAGGCGTCGGGCAACGACAAGTTCGTGGCGCTGGACCTCCTGAAGAACGCGAACATCGCGGCCGCGGGCGTGCTGCCGATGTGCCAGGACACCGGCACGGCGATCGTCATGGGCAAGCGCGGACAGAACGTGCTGACCCAGGGCGGCGACGAGGAGGCGCTCAGCCGCGGCATCTACGACGCGTACCTGAACCTGAACCTGCGCTACTCCCAGATGGCTCCGCTCACCATGTGGGAGGAGAAGAACACCGGCTCCAACCTCCCGGCGCAGATCGAGCTGTACGCCACCGACGGCGGCGCCTACAAGTTCCTCTTCATGGCCAAGGGCGGCGGCTCCGCCAACAAGTCCTTCCTCTACCAGGAGACCAAGGCCGTCCTGAACGAGGCCTCCATGATGAAGTTCCTGGAGGAGAAGATCCGCTCGCTGGGTACGGCCGCCTGCCCGCCGTACCACCTGGCGATCGTCGTCGGCGGCACGAGCGCCGAGTACGCCCTGAAGACGGCGAAGTACGCCTCCGCCCACTACCTGGACGAGGTCCCCGCCGAGGGCTCCCCGCTCGGTCACGGCTTCCGGGACAAGGAGCTGGAGGAGAAGGTCTTCGAGCTGACGCAGAAGATCGGGATCGGCGCGCAGTTCGGCGGCAAGTACTTCTGCCACGACGTACGGGTGGTGCGGCTGCCGCGGCACGGAGCTTCGTGCCCCGTCGCCATCGCCGTGTCCTGCTCCGCCGACCGGCAGGCCGTCGCGAAGATCACCGCCGAGGGCGTCTTCCTCGAGCAGCTGGAGACGGACCCGGCGCGGTTCCTGCCGGAGACGACGGACGAGCACCTCGACGAGGCCGGCGACGTCGTAAGGATCGACCTGAACCAGCCGATGGACGACATCCTGGCCGAGCTGACGAAGTACCCGGTCAAGACCCGGCTCTCCCTCACCGGCCCGCTGGTCGTGGCCCGTGACATCGCGCACGCCAAGATCAAGGAGCGGCTGGACGCGGGCGAGGAGATGCCGCAGTACCTGAAGGACCACCCGGTGTACTACGCGGGCCCGGCCAAGACCCCCGAGGGGTACGCGTCCGGTTCCTTCGGCCCGACCACGGCCGGCCGCATGGACTCCTACGTCGAGCAGTTCCAGGCCGCGGGCGGCTCCAAGGTGATGCTGGCCAAGGGCAACCGTTCCGCCCAGGTCACCAACGCGTGCGACACGCACGGCGGGTTCTACCTCGGCTCCATCGGCGGCCCGGCCGCCCGTCTCGCCCAGGACTGCATCAAGAAGGTCGAGGTCGTCGAGTACGAGGAACTCGGCATGGAGGCCGTCTGGAAGATCGAGGTCGAGGACTTCCCGGCGTTCATCGTCGTCGACGACAAGGGCAACGACTTCTTCCAGGATCCTGCTCCGGCGCCGACGTTCACGACCATTCCGGTCCGGGGGCCGGGTCTGGCGTAGCGCCTGCGGGGTGCGGCGGGGGCGGATATCGCCCCCGCCGCTCCTCCCCGTCCCGTCCCCCCAGGGGCTCCGCTCCCTCGACCGGGGTGACACGTCGGCTCTACGGGGAACAGTGGTCGCGTCGCGAACGCTGTGAGACGTGGAGGTGATCGTCGATGAGCGACGAGCAGGAGCAGGGTCCCGGGAGCGGGTACCGCATCGAGCACGACTCCATGGGCGAGGTGCGGGTTCCCGCCCACGCCAAGTGGCGGGCCCAGACCCAGCGGGCCGTGGAGAACTTCCCGGTCTCCGGGCAGCGGATCGAGCGGGCCCACATCGAGGCGCTCGCCCGTATCAAGGGAGCCGCGGCGAAGGTGAACGCGCGGCTCGGGGTGCTCGACAAGGACGTCGCCGAGGCGATCCAGGAGGCGGCCGGGGAGGTCGCCGAGGGCCGGTGGGACGAGCACTTCCCCGTGGACGTGTTCCAGACCGGGTCGGGGACCTCGTCCAACATGAACACCAACGAGGTCGTCGCCACGCTCGCGACCGAGCGGCTGGGCCGGGACGTGCACCCCAACGATCACGTCAACGCCTCGCAGTCGTCCAACGACGTCTTCCCCTCCTCCATCCACATCGCCGCCACCGCCGCCGTCACCCGCGACCTCATCCCGGCGCTCGACCACCTCGCCGCCGCGCTCGGACGCAAGGCCGAGGAGTTCTCCGACGTCGTGAAGTCGGGGCGGACCCACCTCATGGACGCCACCCCGGTCACCCTTGGCCAGGAGTTCGCGGGGTACGCGGCGCAGGTCAGGTACGGGATCGAGCGGCTCGAGGCGTCCCTTCCGCGGCTCGCCGAGCTGCCCCTCGGCGGGACCGCCGTCGGCACCGGGATCAACACGCCGCCCGGCTTCTCCGCCGCCGTGATCGAGGAGGTCGCCCGGGCCACCGGGCTGCCGCTCACCGAGGCCCGCGACCACTTCGAGGCGCAGGGCGCCCGGGACGGGATCGTCGAGACCAGCGGGCAGCTGCGGACCATCGCCGTCGGGCTCACGAAGATCGCCAACGATCTGCGGTGGATGGCGTCCGGGCCGCGCACCGGGCTCGCCGAGATCTCCCTGCCCGACCTCCAGCCCGGGTCCTCGATCATGCCCGGGAAGGTCAACCCGGTCATCCCGGAGGCCGTGCTCATGGTCGCCGCGCAGGTCGGCGGGAACGACGCGACCGTCGCGATCGCCGGCGCGGCCGGCAACTTCGAGCTGAACGTCATGCTGCCCGTGATCGCCAAGAACGTCCTGGAGTCGATCCGGCTGCTCGCCAACGTGTCCCGGCTGCTCGCCGACCGGACCGTCGACGGGATCGTCGCCCACCGGGACCGGGCCCGCGAGTACGCCGAGTCCTCGCCGTCGGTGGTGACGCCGCTCAACAAGTACATCGGGTACGAGGAGGCCGCGAAGGTGGCCAAGAAGGCGCTGGCGGAACGGAAGACCATCCGTCAGGTCGTCCTGGAGAGCGGGTACGTGGAGCGCGGCGACCTCACCGAGGAACAGTTGGACGAGGCGCTGGATGTCCTGCGGATGACGCACCCGTAACCGATCGCGCCCGCCGGGCGCCCGGCGCGTGAACCGTGACGCGTACCGCAGCGTCGTATGCCTATGGCACCTAATATCTGTCCATGGCAGACGGTGGAGCGGTGAGAGCGGAAGCGGGCGGGTCGGCGGTCTTCTGGGCGCCCGGGAGTCAGATCCTGTGGCGTTACCGGGAGAACGGTGGCGCGCGCTTCCACATCGCCCGGCCCGTCACCGTGGTCCGCGACGACAGCGAGCTGCTCGCCGTGTGGATGGCGCCCGGCACCGAGTGCGTGAAGCCGGTGCTCGCCGACGGTACTCCGGTGCACGTGGAGCCGTTGGAGACCCGCTACACCAAGCCGCGCGGCGTGCAGCGGGACCGGTGGTTCGGGACCGGGGTGCTGAAGCTCGCGCGGCCGGGTGAGCCGTGGTCGGTGTGGCTGTTCTGGGATCCGGGCTGGCGCTTCAAGAACTGGTACGTGAACCTGGAGGAGCCGCTGACGCGTTGGGAGGGCGGGGTGGACTCCGAGGACCACTTCCTGGACATCTCCGTACATCCCGACCGCAGTTGGCACTGGCGGGACGAGGACGAGTTCGCGCAGGCCCAGCGGGACGGGCTGATGGACGCCCAACTGGCGCGGAGGGTGCGGGAGGCCGGCCGCTCGGCGGTGGAGGTGATCGAGGCCTGGGGGCAGCCGTTCTCGGACGGCTGGCAGCACTGGCGTCCCGATCCGTCCTGGAGTGTCCCGGTCCTGCCGGAGGACTGGGATCGTACGCCCGCGCACATGTCGTCATGAGACCCTTGATGCGCCCCCGGGCAAGAAACGTAGGATCGTCCTCCGCAAGGGCGCGCAGTGACAACTACCGGAGCACGCGCTGGGCTTGACCGATCGTCACCGAGGGGCGGCAGGACGTGAGCGAGGGGTACGAGGGCAACACCGGCGTGAGCGGCACTGCTCGCGCCGGTGGCACAGGAACAGCCTCTGACCACGCGGGAAACCCGTTCCTGGGACACGTATTCCGGGTATCGGGTTCTCGGCGGGACGAACTGCACGCGCGGCGTGCAGCCCCATACGGACGGATTCGACACGCGTGACGGAGCAGCCGACCTCCTTCGAACGCCCCCAGACGGGCGTCGACCCCGCGGATCCCCGCGGGGCGCTCCTGCGTCCCCCGGCGCCTTCGCACCCGCGCAGTGCCGATACGCCGTCGCACGCGCCCGGCGCCGGCGGCTTACCGGCACAGGCGCGCGCCGGTGAGACGCCGCCCGCAGGCCCCGGCACGACGACTTCGAGCGGTAAGGACACCAGAGCCGTAGGTACCGATCCCGAGCACTCCCAGTCCGCGGCCGCCGAGCCCATGGGAGCCCCTCCCGCGCAAGCGGATTCGAGCGTGGGGGAGCACCGTCCGCGCCCCGTCCCCGAGGCGATCCCGGCCCAGCCGGGCCTCGAGCAGGACCGTTCCCAGACCGGAGGCCAGGAGCGCCGTACCGGACAGGGGATGGTGTCGAACCGGCCCACGCCGATGCGGCGGGACGGGGACCGGCTGCGGTTCGTCGGCGCCGCCACCCGCCGGATCGCCCGCGGCATCGACCTGGACGAGATCGTGATGGGGCTGTGCCGGGCGACCGTGCCGACCTTCTCCGACGCGATCCTCGTCTATCTGCGCGACCCGCTGCCGGTCGGCGACGAGCGGCCCACCGGGCCCCTCGTGCTGCGGCTGCGCCGCACCGACCGGATCCCCGAGGAGCGGGACACCGACGGCGGCTTCAGCGCCGTGTTCCAGCCGGAGCCCACCGAGCTGGAGACGATCGGCACCGAACTGTGCGAGGTGCGCCCCGGCAGCGCGCTCGCCGAAGTGCTGCGCGGGGTACGCCCGGTGTTCACGGACACCCAGGACGTACGTGCCGCGCTGACGGAACTGCTGGGCGAGGGCGGCGACTTCGTCGTACCCCCCGGACAGCGCGCGATCCTCGCCCCGCTGCGCGGCCGGCGCCGGGTCATCGGTGCCGCGCTGTTCCTGCGACGCCCCGAGCGCCTCGCCTTCGAGCCGGACGACCTGCTCGTGGCCGCCCAGCTCGCCACGCACAGCGCGCTGGGTATCGACAAGGCGGTGCTGTACGGCCGTGAGGCGTACATCGCGGACGAGTTGCAGCGCACCATGCTGCCGGAGACGCTGCCGCGGCCCACCGGCGTACGGCTGGCGTCCCGCTACCTGCCGGCCGCCGAGACCGCGCGGGTCGGCGGTGACTGGTACGACGCGATCCCGCTGCCGGGCAGCCGGGTGGCGCTCGTGGTGGGTGACGTCATGGGGCACTCCATGACGTCCGCGGCGATCATGGGGCAGCTGCGGACCACCGCGCAGACCCTCGCCGGGCTCGACCTGCCGCCGCAGGAGGTCCTGCACCATCTCGACGAGCAGGCCCAGCGCCTCGGCACCGACCGCATGGCGACCTGCCTGTACGCCGTCTACGACCCGGTCTCACACCGCATCACCATCGCCAACGCCGGACATCCCCCGCCGGTCCTGCTGCACCTGGGCGGCCGGGCCGAGGTGCTGCGGGTGCCGCCGGGCGCGCCGATCGGGGTGGGCGGCGTCGACTTCGAGGCCGTGGAGCTGGACGCGCCGGCCGGAGCGACCCTGCTCCTCTACACGGACGGGCTCGTCGAGTCGCGGCTGAGGGACGTGTGGACCGGGATAGAGCAGCTGCGCGAGAAGCTCGCCGCCACCGCGCAGCTCACGGGCCCCGACCATCCGCCGCCCCTCGAGGCGCTGTGCGACGAGGTGCTCGACATGCTCGGCCCGGGCGACCGGGACGACGACATCGCGCTGCTCGCCGCCCGCTTCGACGGGATCGCGCCGAGCGACGTGGCGTACTGGTTCCTGGAGCCGGAGGACGCGGCGCCCGGCCGGGCCCGGCGGCTGGCCCGGCGGGCGTTGTCCCGCTGGGGCATGGAGGAGCTGACCGACTCCGTGGAGCTGCTGGTCAGCGAGGTCGTGACGAACGCCGTGCGGTACGCGTCGCGGCCGATCACGCTGCGGTTGCTGCGGACGGACGTGCTGCGCTGCGAGGTCGGTGACGATGTGCCGCAACTGCCCCGGCTGCGGCAGGCGCGGGCCACGGACGAGGGCGGACGTGGGCTGTATCTGGTGAACCGGCTGGCCAGGCGGTGGGGGGCCACACGGCTCAGCACCGGCAAGGTGGTGTGGTTCGAGCTGAACCGAGGCTGACACCGGCCAGGAGAGCGAAGGGCGCCCGGCGGTCTGCCGGGCGCCCTTTCCTGTCGCTGCGGTCCTCCTCGGGACCCGTCCCTACTGGTCGTCTCTCGGATCGAACGGGTCCGTCGGGTCGATCTCCGCCGGCGGGGTGGTCGTCGGAGTCGGGGCGGGCTCGGTCGTCGGGGTGGGCGTCGGAGTCGGGGACGGCGGCTTGGTCGTCGCGGGCTCGGTCGTCGGGGGCTCCGAGGTGGGGGCCTCGGTGGTCGGCTCCTTCGACGGGGTCCGCGTCGGGGTCCGGGTCGGGGTCGGCGACCTCGTCGGCCGGACCGCCGCGCCCTGGGTGGTGTCCAGGTCGAACTTGGTGTCCGAGGCCGTCACGCCGAACATGTACGCCGCCCAGATCTGCGCCGGGAAGCCACCGCCGTCGACGCGGTCGAGGCCGGCCGCGCCGTACATCTTGGTCTGGGCGTGGGTCTTCTCGTCCTCGCCGAACAGGCCGACCGAGGTGACCAGGTCCGGCGTGTAGCCGGTGAACCAGGCCGACTTGTTGTCGTCGGAGGTACCCGTCTTGCCGGCGACCTGCTGGCCGTCGCGCTCCGTGTTGTCGCGCACGGCCTTCTGGGCCGTTCCGTCGTCGACCACGCCGGTGAGCACCGAGGTGACCGTGTCGGCGGCCTCACGGCTGATGACCTGGTCGCCGATCGGGTCGGGCATCTTGACCAGGCGGGTGTTGTGCTCGGCCGACTTGACGATGGTCGGGCTGACCTTCCTGCCGTGGTTGTCGAGGGTGGCGTAGACGCCGGCCATCTGCAGGGGGCTCGCGCCCATGGTGCCGAGGGTCTGCGCGGGCACCGCCTTGAGGTCGGCGGTCTCCATGCCGAGCTTGCCGGCCACCTCCAGGACCTCGTCCATGCCGACGTCGACGCCCATCTGCGCGAAGACGGAGTTGATGGACTTGTTCATCGCCGTCTGGACGGTGACGTCGCCGTAGTTCTGGTCGTCCTCGTTCTCCGGCGCGAAGGCGATGTCGCTGCCCTCGACGGGACGCTTGCTGGTGCCGTCGTAGACCGTGCTCGCGGTGATCGGCTTGTCGTCCTGGGTCCGGGCCTTGTCCTCCAGCGCGGCGGCGAGGATCACCGGCTTGAACGTCGACGCGGGCTGGTAGTCGGCACGGGTCGCGTTGCTGAGGTAGTGCTTGTAGTAGTCGACGCCGCCGTACAGGGCGACGACCTTGCCCGTCTCGGGATCGACGGAGACCGCGCCGGCCTGGATGTCCTTGTCGACGGACCGCTTGTCGCCGTCCAGCTTGCTGGTCAGCTGGGCCTTGACGGCCTTCTCCAGCTGGGCCTGCTTCTTCTTGTCGATGTTCAGGGTGATGGTCCAGCCCTGGTCCACGACCTGGGCCTCGGCCTCGGAGCGCGAGATGCCCTGTTCCGCCATCAGCTGGTCCTCGACCTGCCGGTTGGCGAGGTCGACCAGGTAGCCCTTCTGGCCGTCCAGGCCGGGGGCGCCCTTGGGCTCCTTCGGCACCGGGAACTTCATGGCGTCGCGCTTGGCCTTGTCGAGCCAGCCCTCCTCGACCATGTTGTCCAGGACGTAGTTCCAGCGCTCCGTGACCAGGGCCCGGCCGGTCTTGTCGGCGACCGCCCAGTCGTACTGGCTGGGCGCCTGGAGCAGCGCGGCGAGGTAGGCGCCCTGCGCGACCGAGAGGTCCTTGGCGTCGACGCGGTAGTAGGCCTGGGCGGCGGCCTGGATGCCGTAGGCGCTGCGGCCGTAGTAGCTGGTGTTGATGTAGCCCGCGAGGATGTCGTCCTTGGACGTCGTACGGTCCACCTTCAACGAGATGACCAGTTCCTTCAGCTTGCGCGTGACGGTCTGGTCCTGGTTCAGGTAGTAGTTCTTGACGTACTGCTGGGTGATCGTCGAACCACCCTGCTTGCCCTTGCCCGACAGGGTGTTGATCAGACCGCGGGCGGTGCCCTTGAGGTCGACGCCGGCGTCCGTGTAGAAGCTCTTGTTCTCCGCAGCGACGAACGCGTACCGGACGGGCTCGGGGACCTCGCTGAGCTCCACGATCTCGCGGTTGGTCTCGCCGTCGCGGGTGAGGATCTTGCCGTCGCTGTACTTGTAGACGTTGCTCTGCTGCTGGGCGGCCGCGTTGCCCTTGGGGATGTCGACCATCATGTACAGCGCGATGAACGCGCCGATGCCGAGCAGGCACAGGCCGAAGAAGGTGCCGAGGATCTTCTTCCAGGTGAAGAGCCTGCGTATGACGCTCTTCCCGGACGTCCCGCCCGCAGCCGACGAGCGGCGGCTCTTCGGCGCCGCGCGGCGGCCACCGCGCTGCCGCGCCCGTCTCTCTTCCGCTCGTCCCATGAGTCCGCTCGCTCCGCTTCCTTCTCGGCTGTCACACAGGTTCGTGGCTCAGGTCAGCTCAGAAAGCTAACACCGCTGTATATGACAAAGGGCCTTCGATCCCGTCTTTTACGGACGTGACAATCAGCACCTGTCCCAAAGGAACCGACCCCTGAGAGGGGCGAAGGGTTGCCGGACGCGGTAAAGTGATATCACTTAGCAAGCGACAAGCTAGTGAAACGGGGGGACCACCCATGTCCGCGAACACCACCACGAACGACTCCGCGACCGCCGCCGACGTACCACGGATGCCCGACCCACGCGTCCGGGAGTTCGCCGCTCACAGCATCGGCGGGGCGCTCGCACTGCTGCTGGGCCTGACCGGCCTGCTGGTCGGCATCGGTATGGTCGTGACCGCCTCGGCGTCGACGATCCCGGGCGGCGCCCAGGCCGCGCTGTTCATCGCCGGATTGCTGCTCGCGCTCTCCGCCTTCATCGCGATGTGCGGCCTGAACACGGTGGCGCCGGGCGAGGCCCGGGTGGTCCAGCTCTTCGGCCGCTACCGGGGGACGATCCGCGAGGACGGACTGCGCTGGGTGAACCCGTTCACCTCCCGGGAGAAGATCTCGACCCGCGTCCGCAACCACGAGACCGCGGTGCTCAAGGTCAACGACGCCTACGGCAACCCGATCGAGCTCGCCGCGGTCGTGGTGTGGCGGGTGGAGGACACCGCGCAGGCCTCCTTCGAGGTGGACGACTTCCTGGAGTTCGTCTCCACGCAGACCGAGGCGGCCGTGCGGCACATCGCCATCGAGTACCCCTACGACGCCCACGAGGAGGACGGCCTCTCGCTGCGCGGCAACGCCGAGGAGATCACCGAGAAGCTCGCCGTCGAACTGCACGCGCGCGTGGAGGCGGCCGGTGTCGCCATCATCGAGTCCCGCTTCACCCACCTCGCCTACGCCCCAGAGATCGCCTCGGCGATGCTCCAGCGGCAGCAGGCCGGGGCGGTCGTCGCGGCGCGGCGGCAGATCGTGGACGGCGCGGTGGGCATGGTCGAGGCGGCACTCGCCCGGATCGCCGAGCAGGACATCGTGGCGCTGGACGAGGAGCGCAAGGCGGCGATGGTGTCCAACCTGATGGTGGTGCTGTGCGGCGACCGGGCACCGCAGCCGGTCCTCAACACGGGAACCCTCTACCAGTGACGGATCCGTCCGAGGGCCCGGCCCCTCAGCGCCGGCCGCAGCAGCGCAAGCAGGTGCTGCTGCGGCTGGACCCCGCGGTGTACGAGGCGCTCGCCCGGTGGGCCGGCGACGAACTGCGCTCGGCCAACGCGCAGATCGAGTTCCTGCTGCGACGCGCCCTCAAGGACGCCGGCCGCCTGCCGGGCGAGACCGGCCCGCTCCCCCGCCGGGGGCGACCCCCACGCGAGCCGGACGCGTAGGGCGAGCCCGGACCGTCCACCGACGGCGACGCCACGACGGGGCACCTGTACGGCCCGGCCGACCCTCCGGCCCTCGCCTCCCGGCCCTGCCCGTGACCCCCGGCCTCCGACCCCTGCCCGTGACCCCCGGCCCCCGTGTAGCAGAACCGTGACAATGGGCCCCCACCTGCGCCTCGACACGCGCCGCCAAGGTCTGCGCACCGGGCGTATACATGCGGGGTATACACGGTATGTACAGTCCTCTCATGTCCATCGGTCACACTCTCCTGGGACTCCTGGAGTCCGGCCCCCGTCACGGTTACGACCTGAAGCGGGCCTTCGACGAGAAGTTCGGTCACGACCGGCCGCTGCACTACGGCCAGGTCTACTCGACGATGTCCCGTCTCCTGAAGAACGGCCTCGTGGAGGTCGACGGGATCGAACCCGGCGGCGGACCCGAGCGCAAGCGGTACGCCATCACCGAGGCCGGCATCACCGACGTACAGCGGTGGCTCGCCACACCGGAGAAGCCCGAGCCGTACCTCCAGTCGACCCTGTACACCAAGGTCGTCCTGGCGCTGCTCACCCGGCGCGACGCGGGCGACATCCTCGACAACCAGCGCGCCGAGCACCTGCGGCTGATGCGGATCCTCACCGACCGCAAGCGCAAGGGCGATCTCGCCGACCAGCTCATCTGCGACCACGCGCTGTTCCACCTCGAGGCGGACCTGCGCTGGCTCGAACTGACGGCCGCGCGGCTGGACAAGCTCGCCGAGGTGGTGGCCCAGTGACCGCTCCCGCCGGTTCCCTGCTCACGGCCGACGCGCTGCGCAAGGCGTACGGGCCGACCGTCGCACTCGACGGTGCCGAGTTCTCCATCCACGCCGGTGAGGTCGTCGCCGTGATGGGCCCGTCCGGGTCCGGCAAGTCGACCCTGCTGCACTGTCTCGCCGGGATCGTGACGCCCGACTCGGGGTCGATCACGTACAACGGGCGCGAGATGGCGACCATGAACGACGCCCAGCGCAGTGCGCTCAGGCGCAGCGAGTTCGGGTTCGTCTTCCAGTTCGGGCAGTTGGTACCCGAGTTGACCTGCGTGGAGAACGTGGCGCTCCCGCTCAGACTGAACGGCGCCTCCCGCAAGGCCGCCGAGCAGGCCGCGCTCACCTGGATGGAGCGGCTGGAGGTCGACGACCTGCGCAAGAAGCGGCCCGGAGAGGTGTCCGGCGGGCAGGGGCAGCGGGTCGCCGTCGCGCGGTCCCTGGTCACCGACCCGCGCGTGCTGTTCGCGGACGAGCCGACCGGCGCCCTCGACTCCTACAACGGCGAGCGGGTGATGGAGCTGCTCACCGACGCCGCCCGGTCCACCAACGCCGCCGTCGTGCTGGTCACGCACGAGGCCCGGGTGGCCGCCTACTCCGACCGCGAGATCGTCGTACGGGACGGGAAGTCCCGGGACATGGAGCGCGTCGTATGAATCTGAGGCAGTGGTCGAGGGACCTTGCCATGGGGGTCAGGTTCGCGTTCGCCGGCGGGCGCGAGGGGTGGATCCGGGCCACGCTGACGGCTGTCGGCGTCGGGCTCGGGGTGGCGCTGCTGCTGCTGACGACCGCCATCCCGAACGCGCTGGCGCAGCGGCACGACCGCGGGGACGCGCGCACCGACATCACCTACCAGGAGACGCCCATACCGAAGGCGGCCGACACGCTCCTGGTGGGCAGCGCGGGGACGACCTTCCGGGACATGGACATCCGGGGCCGGCTGCTGGAGCCCGAGGGACCGCGGGCTCCGCTGCCGCCGGGGTTGGACGAGTTCCCGGCGGTGGGCGAGATGGTCGTCTCCCCCGCGTTGAGGAAGGTGCTGGAGTCGGCCGACGGGAAGCTGCTGCGGGAGCGGCTGCCGGACCGGATCACCGGCACGGTGAGCCAGGACGGGCTGGTCGACCCGTCCGAACTCACCTTCTTCCGGGGTGGAGCCGATCTCGCCGCCCGGGGGATCGACGGGGGCACCATCGCCCGGATCGACCGGTTCGGCGACCCCCAGCCGAGCACCGAGCGGACCGACCCGGTCCTGCTGCTGCTGATCCTCGTGGTCTTCGTGGTGCTGCTGATGCCGGTGGCCGTGTTCATCGCCGCGGCCGTGCGGTTCGGCGGCGAGCGGCGCGACCGGCGGCTGGCGGCCCTCAGGCTGGTGGGCTCCGACAGCCGGTCGACCCGGCGGATCGCCGCCGGTGAGGCACTCGCGGGCGCGGTCCTCGGACTGCTCCTCGGCGCGGGCTTCTTCCTGGCCGGCCGTCAGCTGGCCGGCTCGATCGTGGTGTGGCGGGTCAGCGTGTTCCCGAGCGACCTGAACCCCTCCCCCGCGCTGGTCCTGCTGGTCGGCCTCGCGGTACCGGCCGCCTCCGTGCTCGTCACGCTGTTCGCGCTGCGCAGGGTGGTCATCGAGCCGCTCGGAGTGGTGCGTACGGCGAAGCCCGCGCGCCGCCGGCTGTGGTGGCGGCTGCTGCTGCCGCTGGCCGGGCTGGCGATGCTCTACCCGATGGTCGGACAGGGGCGCGACGGCGGCGACTTCAACCAGTACCTGGTCGTCGGCGGAGTCATCATGCTGCTCGTCGGTGTGACCACGCTGCTGCCGTGGATCGTCGAGGCGGTGGTCGGCCGGCTCGGCGGGGGCGGCGTGGCCTGGCAACTTGCCGTACGCCGACTCCAGTTGAGCAGCGGTATGGCGGCCCGCATGGTCAACGGCATCGCGGTCGCGGTGGCCGGGGCGATCGCGCTGCAGATGCTGTTCGCCGGCGTGGAGAGCGACTACACGAAGGACACCGGCTACGACGTCACCCGGGCGCAGATGCAGGTGACGATCCGCGAGGAGGTGCCGCTCGGCCAGGCCTCCGAGAAGTTCCGGCAGACCGAGGGCGTGCGCGAGGTCTACGCCTACTCCGAGGGGTACGTCGGTGAGCGGCGCAAGGATGCGCAGCTCACCTCCCAGGTCACCGTCGGGGACTGCGCGTCACTGCGCGAGGTGGCACACCTGCCCTCGTGCCGGGACGGTGACGTGTTCACCGTCCGGGGTGCCGACTACGACACCGACACGGCGAAGATCGCGAAGACCGGCCGGACGCTGTACTTCGACACGTCCTTCACCAACGGCCCGAAGGGTGCCGAGATCCCCTGGGTGCTGCCCTCGGAGCTGAAGCGGGCGCAGGCCCGCACCGACCCGACGGGATGGAAGCGCGGCGGGCTGCTCCTCACCCCGAAGGCGGTGCCGGCCGCGGCCGCTCCGGCGCTGGACGGGCAGCTGTACCTCGGACTCGACGAGACCGTGCCGGACGTGGCCGACCGGGTGCGCAACACCGCGGCGGCCATGGACTCGTTGAGCGAGCCCATGGTCTGGCACTCGGCCGAGCAGACCGACCGCTTCACCGCCATCCGCACCGGCCTGTTCGTCGGCGCCGCGTGTGTGCTGGCGCTGATCGGGGCGAGCCTGCTGGTGTCGCAGCTGGAGCAACTGCGCGAGCGCAAGAAGCTGTTGTCGTCCCTGGTCGCCTTCGGCACCCGGCGGCGCACGCTGAGCCTGTCGGTGCTGTGGCAGACGGCGATCCCGATCGCCCTCGGTCTGCTGCTGGCCTCGGTGGTGGGGCTGACACTGGGCGCGGTCCTGCTGCGGATGACGGACACGACCGTCCGGGTGGACTGGCCGAGCGTGCTGTCGATGACCGGCTTCGGTGCCGCGGTCGTCCTGGTGGTGACGCTGCTCAGCCTGCCGCCGCTGCTCAGGCTGATGCGGCCGGACGGGCTGCGCACGGAGTAGCCGAGGCCCGTGGGCCCCTCCCCGGTGAGGAGGGGCCCACGGGGGGTCACAGGCTGTACTCCCGGATCACCCGCCGGACCTGCGCGAACAGCATGCCCACGTTGACCGACTTGCGGCAGACGACCACCGCGACGACGTCCTGCTGCTCGTTCATCCGCACGAACAGGTGCGTGAGGTTCTCGCTGTTGACCAGGATCTCCTGGAAGAAGTGGTTGTCACCGGCACTCCCGCGGCGCTCCTTGAAGACGTCCTCGATCATCACGACCGTGCGGCCCTGGAACAGGTCGAGGGTCGCGCCCGCCAGCAGGTCGAGGACCTCGGGCGGGTGGTTGTCGACGGTCTCGTACGACAGCAGCATGCCGGTGGACATGTCGACCACGCCGGAGGCGACACAGTCGGGTGCGTCGGTGCGCAGGGACTTGACCAGGCCCATCACCTGGTCGGAGAAACCGGGGGTCATACGCTTCGTCGCCATCCCTTCAGACTCCTTCGGCTGCCTTCTCAGGTGCGGTGTCGACGGCGGTGTCGACTGCTCGGTCGGTGAGGATCAGGTCGATCCGGCGCAGGGCCGGCTGGGTCGCGCGATGCAGATGGTCGACGTCGATCCCCTCGTCGCCCAGGACGACCATCAGCGCGGTGTCGCCGACGGCGTAGAAGGCGGCGCAGCCGTGGCTGCCGTAGGTCACCGTCCGGCGCAGGGCGCCGCGGGCGGTCGCCTCGGAGGTGCGGCGGGCGAGGCCGAGCCCGGCCGCGGCGAGGGCGGCGAGGCCTTCGGGGTCGATGGAGTCGGCGGTGTCGGCGGCGATCAGCAGTCCGTCGGCGGCGGCCAGGGCGGTGTCGGTGACGCCGGCGACCTGTTCGCGTAAGCCGCGCATTTCCAGCGCGAGGGCTTTGTGATCCATGTACTCGACTCCCCTATTCCTGTTCGCATCTGATCGGTTTTCTGGTTTCGGTCATTTGGGGATTCCGTTCCGGATCCGGAAGAAGCCGCCGGGTTTGCGACGGGGCAGTTCGGTCCCCGCCGGAGGCGTCGGGGGGACCGGTTCGGCGGGCGGCGGCCGCCGGCGGACGCCCTGTCCGTCGGGGGACATACGCAGGACCGGGAGCGGCGCGGGCGTGCCGGGCAGCTCCAGGAGTCCCTCGGCGAGCATCCGGGCGACCTCGACGGTGACGGTGTAGACCCCCCTCCCGGTGCGGAAGGAGAGGTCGCGGGCGGTACGGCGGCCGTCGGCGTGGGCGAGCAGTTCCAGGCGCAGGGCGCTCGGGTTCCCGCCCCTGCCGCCGCTCGCGGGTACCGGCCGGTCCCGGTCGGGCCGTACCGGATGCGGCAGTCCGGCGACGGCGGCGAGCTTACGGGCCGCCTCCCGCAGCAGCCGCGCGGGCTGCTCACCCACCGGGACCTGCGCGAACGGCTCCGCGACGAGGGCGCGTTCACAGCCCTCCACCCGGCCCGCGACGATCGCGAAGGCCGCGTCGTGCAGCGCCATCGAGCAGACCACCCGCAGTTGGGCGGCCCCCGCGTACCCGTGCGCCACCAGGGCGGTCGCCGGCCAGCGCGAGCCGCCGGACTCCCGCACCAGCTCGGCCCACTGCTCGCCGCTGACCCGCCCGGAACGCAGCAGCAGCGCCTCGGGGCCGGGAGCGCCCGGGGACTCGACGGCGACGACGAGTCCGTCCCGGAAGTGAAAGGTGCCGCCGGGCGATCCGGCGATCCGCAGCTCCCCCGTGAAGCCCTCGTGCCCGCAGGCGGTCAGGGCCGGCGCGAGCGGTTCGTAGCCCGACATCACACCCCTCGGCCTTTTCGCACACACGCCTGACGCGTAGCGCTGAGGGAGGAATGTGTATCAGGCCGGGCGCATATTCCCGGCGCGGAATTCCGAGCTGTCCCCGACTGACGGAAGTTGCGTCTTCCCGCTGCTCGAATGCCTTTGTACGAGGCTCATTTGAACGGTTGTCAGACGCCTGTGCCCGTCTCCCACACCCGTACGGGCAGCGGCCGCAGCGCCTGCCGCAGCGCGGTCGTCAGCTCCTCGTACTCCACTCCTCGGGCCGCCCCCGCGCGCATGGCGAAGGCGATGCGGCGGGTGGGGGCCGGTTCGGCGAAGGTGCCGGTGAGGAGCTGGTTGCTGCGGGTCGTCTCGACCTTGACGGCGGTGCGAGGGAGCAGGGTGACGCCCAGGCCGCCCGCGACGAGCTGCACCAGGGTGGACAGCCCGGCCGCGGTCGTGGTCACCGGCGCGTCCGCGCGGCCGGCCTCCCGGCAGATGTCCAGCGCCTGGTCGCGCAGGCAGTGCCCCTCGTCCAGAAGCAGCAGGTTCAGCTCCCTCAGTACCTCGCGCGCGATGCCCTCGCGGCCGCCGAGGGAGTGGTCGAGAGGGGTGACGAGCACGAAGTCCTCGTCGAACAGGGGCAGTTCGACGACGCCGGGGACGCCGAGCGGGACGGCCAGGAGCAGCAGGTCCAGGCGCCCGCTGGTGAGCCCCTCGATCAGGTTGGCGGTCTGCTCCTCGTGGACCTGGAGGTCGAGGTCGGGATAACGGTCGTGGACGAGCCTGAGCACGGTGGGCAGGAGGTAGGGCGCGACGGTCGGGATGACCCCGAGGCGCAGCGTCCCGGTGAAGGGCGCCCGGACCGCCTCCGCCTCCTCCAGCAGTGCCCCCACCTCGTCCAGCACCGCCTTGGCCCGTACGGCGAGCCGCTCGCCGGGGGGCGAGAGCAGCACCTTGCGGGTGGTGCGCTCCAGCAGGGTGACGCCGAGGGTCTCCTCCAGCGCGGAGACGGCGCCCGAGAGGGCGGGCTGACTCATGCCGATCGCCGCGGCCGCGTCCCGGAAATGGAGGTGCTCGGCGACGGCGGCAAACGCCCGCAGCTGGGCGAGGCTGGGCTGCCTTTTCTTACCCACGGTCACTGATAGACACCTCCGATCAACTCGACCGAGTATAGCTATTTCTACAATCAATGCACCCTGTGCCACGATCGACAACGTCCAACCCATGGGAGACGCCCGGGCAATTGGGGCGTTTCCTCGCTGCAAGGAGAGCGTGTGCTCACTGTCGGTGACAAGTTCCCCGAGTTCGATCTGACCGCCTGTGTCTCGCTGGAGAAGGGCAAGGAGTTCCAGCAGATCAACCACAAGACCTACGAGGGTCAGTGGAAGGTCGTCTTCGCGTGGCCCAAGGACTTCACCTTCGTGTGCCCCACCGAGATCGCCGCCTTCGGCAAGCTGAACGACGAGTTCGCCGACCGTGACGCCCAGGTCCTCGGCTTCTCCGGCGACTCCGAGTTCGTCCACCACGCCTGGCGCAAGGACCACGACGACCTGCGCGACCTGCCGTTCCCGATGATGGCCGACTCCCGGCACGAGCTGATGCGGGACCTCGGCATCGAGGGCGAGGACGGCTTCGCCAAGCGCGCGGTCTTCATCGTCGACCAGAACAACGAGATCCAGTTCTCCATGGTGACCGCCGGTTCCGTCGGCCGTAACCCCAAGGAGGTCCTGCGGGTGCTGGACGCCCTGCAGACCGACGAGCTGTGCCCGTGCAACTGGAGCAAGGGCGACGAGACGCTGGACCCGGTCCGGCTGCTGTCGGGGGAGTGATCTGACGTGTCCCTCGACTCCCTGAAGTCCTCGGTGCCGGACTACGCCAAGGACCTGAAGCTCAACCTGGGCTCGGTCATCGGCAATTCCGACCTGCCGGCGCAGCAGCTGTGGGGCACGGTCCTGGCGACCGCGATCGCCTCGCGCTCCCCGATCGTGCTGCGCGAACTGGCGCCGGAGGCCAAGGCGAACCTCACGCCGGAGGCCTACGCGGCGGCGAAGTCCGCCGCCGCGGTCATGGCGATGAACAACGTCTTCTACCGCACCCGTCACCTGCTGTCGGACCACGAGTACGGCAACCTGCGGGCGGGCCTGCGGATGAACGTCATCGCCAACCCCGGTGTCGACAAGGTCGACTTCGAGCTGTGGTCCTTCGCGGTCTCCGCGATCAACGGCTGCGGGATGTGCCTCGACTCCCACGAGCAGGTCCTGCGCAAGGCGGGCCTCGACCGTGAGGTGATCCAGGAGGCCTTCAAGATCGCCTCGGTGATCCAGGCGGTCGGCGCGACGCTGGACGCGGAAGCGGTCCTGGCGGAGTAGCTCCGCTGCGGCTTCCGGGCCCCGTTCACCACTTGTGGTGGCGGGGCCCTTCGGCTTTCGCCCCCGCCGCCCCTGCCCGTCCCGTCCTCAGGGGGCTCTGCCCCCTGGACCCCCGCTCCTCAAACGCCGGAGAGGCTGTCCTTGCCGGCTGTCGGGGGTTCGGATCCCTTCTCCATCGCCGTGGCACCGTGCGGTTTCGGGGACTGCCTCAGCGCGGCCTCGTGGGCGTACGTCCGCAGGTAGCCCACCACCGTGTTCGTCACCGCGACCAGCGGCACCGCCACCACCGCGCCGCCGATACCGGCGACCAGGCCGCCCGCGGCGACCGACAGGACGACGGCGAGCGGGTGGACGCGGACCGCGCGGCCGAGGATGAACGGCTGGAGGATGTGGCCCTCGATCTGCTGCACCGCCAGGACCACCGCCAGCACCATGACCGCCGTGAAGACGCCCTGGGTCACGAGGGCGACCACCACCGCCAGCGCACCCGACACGACCGCGCCGACGAGCGGGATGAAGGCGAACAGGAAGATGAAGACGGCGAGCGGGACGGCCATCGGGACGTCCAGGAAGTAGATGCCGAGGCCGATGAAGATGGCGTCGATCAGGGCCACGATCACCGTCCCGCGGACGTATGCCGTGAGGGTCCGCCAGGCGCGGGGCCCCGCGCCCGCGAGGGCCGGCCGGGCAGCCGCCGGAGCCAGCTTCAGCGTCCACTCCCAGATGCGCCGGCCGTCGTAGAGGAGGAACAGCGTCGAGAAGACCGCCAGCAGGATGCCGGTCAGTGCCTCGACGACGACGGTGACGCCCTCCAGGCCCGCGGAGGTGATCTGGTCGGTGTTCGCGCCGACCGCCTCGCGCAGGTTCTCCGCGATGTCGTTGATCTGCTTGTCGGTGACGTGGAAGGGGCTGTTGAGCAGCCACTTGCGCAACTCGTCGATGCCGTCCTGGATCTGGTCGGAGAGATTGTCGATGTTCTCCATGACCTGCCAGGTCACGAACCAGCCGATCAGGCCCATGATGACGAAGCCGAGGATCGCGGTGAGGGCGGTGGCCACGCTGCGCGGGAGCCCGAGCCGCCGCAGCCGCCCCACCGTCGGCTGGAGCAGCGCCGTGATGAGCAGTGCCGCGACGAACGCCAGCACCACGAGCTGTACGGCGCTGATGATCCGCATGAGGACCCACAGCGTGCCCGCGAGGACCAGCAGGCGCCAGCCCGCCTCGGCTGCGACCCTGACTCCCCAGGGCACGGCCTGGGCGGGGTCCGGGCGCTCCACGACGATGACGGGCTGCGGGGTCGGCGGTACCGGGACGGAGGGCAGGTCCCGCTCTTCCGCCTCGGCGTGCTCCCGCTCGGCCTCGGCCCGACGCTGTTCGAACCGCTCACCCATTTCGGTGAGTCGGGCCCCGACCCGGCCGAGCCACCCTGGCACTTGCGACATGATCCGTCCTCTTCCCCCGTCTCTCCCCACCACTCCCCCTGGCGTCGTCGCACCGACCGTACATGGCGAAAGCCCCTCCCCCTAGGACGGGGAGGGGCTGCGCGAGGTTGAGCTGTGTCGGCTCAGTACCAGTGGTTGGCCTGCCAGAACGTCCAGGCCTCACAGGGGCTGCCGTAGCGGCTGTCCATGTAGTTGAGGCCCCACTTGATCTGGGTGGCCGGGTTGGTCTGCCAGTCGGAACCGACCGACGACATCTTGGAGCCCGGCAGGGCCTGGAAGAGACCGTAGGCACCGGAGGAGGCGTTGACGGCCTGGTAGTTCCAGCTGGACTCGTGGTCCACGATGTTGCTGAAGCACTGGTACTGACCGCTCGGCACCATCGACTGCGCCATCGCCTGGATCTGCGCGATGGTGTAGGAGCTCTGGACCGGGAAGCTCGACGAGCTCCGGCTGGCCTTGGCCGCCTTCGCCTCGGCGCGCTCCTTGGCGTCCTGGGCCGCCTTCTCGGCGGCTTCCTTCTTGTCGATCGCGGTCTGGGCGGCAGCCTTGCGTGCCGATTCCTCCGCCACCTTCTTGGCGCTCGCGTCCGCGGCGATGGCCTGCGTGTCCGCCTGCTGCGTCAGGGACGCCGTCTGGACCTCGGCCTGCTGACCCGCGGGTATGTCCGCGAGGAGCGTCGAGTCGGCTGCCGTCGTCTCGGCGTCGTTGATCTGCGCGGTGCTGCCAGAGGCAACGCCGACGACGCTTCCGACAGCGGTGACCGCGGTGGCGGAGGCCACTGCGAATCCCCGGACCGAAATCGGGCTCACACGGTTTCCTTCCAGCATCGTCCGCTTCGGTGACCCTGGCGGACGCAATCGTGCCCCTGGCACTGGCCTCCCCACTGCGCGGTCACGGGAGGCGCGGGCCCGGTGGGCAACTCCCTTGCGAGGAGCGCCGCGTGAGAACTCGGGCGGCATACGACGAAGGTATGGAGTTGGATGTGGTGCTTCTGTGGTGCCGTACCGCTGGGGGCACAGGTGTGTCGTATGCGGGGCCTGACAGGAGTGAGACTCTGCCGTAACCGGACGCCGCAAGGCAATTCCGAGTTGCGTGTGAAAGCTCACATGCCGTTTGGACCTGGGGATTTCGAGAAACCTCCACACGCGAAGGCGCCGCCCGGCTAGGCTCACTGCCTTTCCGGACGGCGCCAACTGTCGCGTAACCACCCCTGAATGGGGCGTGAGGGTCAGACCTGGCCGTCCTCCAGCATTTCGGTCACAAGGGCCGCGATCTGGGACCTCTCGGACCGGGTCAGCGTGACGTGCGCGAAGAGCGGATGCCCCTTCAGCTTCTCCACGACGGCGACGACTCCGTCATATCGACCGACCCGCAGATTGTCCCTTTGTGCGACATCGTGGGTCAGAACGACCCGCGAATTGGCGCCGATCCGGGACAGAACGGTCAGCAGTACGTTCCTTTCCAGTGACTGCGCCTCGTCCACGATCACGAACGCGTCGTGCAGGGAGCGGCCGCGGATGTGGGTGAGCGGGAGCACTTCCAGCATCCCGCGCGCGGTGACCTCCTCGATGACCTCGCGGCTGGTGACCGCGGACAGGGTGTCGAAGACCGCCTGGGCCCAGGGGCTCATCTTCTCGGCCTCGGAGCCGGGGAGATAGCCGAGCTCCTGCCCGCCGACCGCGTAGAGCGGGCGGAAGACCATCACCTTCTGGTGCTGGCGGCGTTCGAGGACGGCCTCGAGACCCGCGCACAGCGCGAGCGCCGACTTGCCGGTGCCGGCCCGGCCGCCCATGGACACGATCCCGACGTCCGGGTCGAGGAGCAGATCGAGGGCGATGCGCTGTTCGGCGCTCCTGCCCTTGATGCCGAACACCTCACGGTCGCCGCGCACCACCCGGACGTTGCCGTCGGGCGTGACCCGGCCGAGGGCCTTGCCGCGCTCCGACTGGATCATCAGGCCGGTGTGGACCGGAAGGTCGGCGGCCTCGGGCACGTAGGCACGCCCCTCCTCGAAGAGGGTGTCCACCTGTTCGCCGGACAGCGTCAGCTCGGACATGCCGGTCCAGCCGGAGGAGTCCGTGATGGCGAGTTCGGCGCGGTACTCCTCGGCGAGGAGACCGACGGACGAGGCCTTGATCCTGAGCGGGAGATCCTTCGACACGACTGTGACGTCGAACCCCTCGGCCTGCAGATTGCGGGCGACCGCGAGGATGCGGGAGTCGTTGTCCCCCAGGCGGTAGCCGCTGGGCAGCACGCTGGGGTCCGAGTGGTTGAGCTCGACACGGACGGTCCCGCCGAGATCCCCGATCGGGATGGGGGCATCGAGGCGGCCGTGCCGGACGCGGAACTCGTCGAGCAGGCGCAGTGCCTGCCGGGCGAAGTAGCCGAGTTCGGGATGGTGCCGCTTGGCCTCCAGCTCCGTCACCACGACGATGGGGAGCACTACCTCGTGCTCGTCGAAGCGGTTCAGGGCGTTCGGGTCGGCCAGCAGGACGCTGGTGTCGAGAACATAGGTGCGCCGGTCTGGCTTGTGGCGCTTTGTGCTGGTCACCACGGAAGGACGTACCCCCTCGGATGAGGTCGGGGAGCGACGGAGTGGAGCTGGACCGGTTCACGGCCGCCCTGCACGGGCCGAGAACCGGCCCTCCGCGTCGTCGTCCGCGCAGTCACCGCACGGTCGGGCTGGTGCAAAGGGCCTCCCGGGCGGGCGGCCCCGTGCCACCCGCTGAGATACGACACCCGTGGTTCGGGCGTCGACCTGCTTGGCTTATGCCCTCGAACACGCGGTGCCATGCCAGTACGGACGGCGGCGCGCTGGTGAACTCCTTGTTACTTCCGCCCCAAACGGGGTAAACGGTCGCCCCTCGACGCCCGTGGTGCCTCAGCCGCCGTAGCGGCGGTGGCGCGCCGCGTAGTCACGCAGGGCGCGCAGGAAGTCGACCTTGCGGAAGGCCGGCCAGAAAACCTCGCAGAAGTAGTACTCCGAGTGGGCCGTCTGCCAGAGCATGAATCCGGACAGTCGCTGTTCGCCGCTGGTACGGATCACCAGGTCGGGATCGGGCTGGTCGCCGGTGTAGAGGTGACGGCCGATCGTGTCGACGTCGACCGACTCGGCGAGGTCCTCCATCGAGACGCCCTTGTCGGCGGCGTCGAGGATCATCGAGCGGACCGCGTCGGCGATCTCCTGGCGACCGCCGTAGCCGATGGCGACGTTGACGAGTATTCCGTCGACCTTCTCGGTGGTCTGCTCGGCTTCCTTGATGGTGCGCTGCATTCCCTCGGGCAGCAGGTCGAGCGTGCCGACGTGGTGGACGCGCCACCGGCCGTCGGCGGCCAGGGAGCGCACGACGTCCTCGATGATGCCGAACAGCGGGACGAGTTCTTCCTGCGGCCGGTCGAAGTTGTCGGTGGAGAACAGCCAGAGGGTGACGACCTCGACGTCCGTCTCCGTGCACCAGCCGAGGAATTCCTCGATCTTGTCGGCGCCGGCCCGGTGCCCCTGCGCGGTCGTGGAACCCGCGGCCTTCGCCCAGCGCCGGTTGCCGTCCATGACGACACCGATGTGCTTGGGCACCTGGGCGTGGTCCAGGTGACCTTCCACCCGGCGTGCGTACAGCCTGACGAGCAGGCTGCGCAGCTTGTCGCGCAGGTTCACGTGATTGTCAGCCCCTCCGAACGGTGGCGGTCCCCGCGGACCGAAGGGTATCGCGGGCGTGTCCTGTGGAGTGCGGGCGGGTTCGAGCGCCCTGTGTGGGCCCCCCGTTGTTCGCACCGCTCGGGTGGGCGCGGTCCACGTCCCTCGCGGGTGACCGCGACGCCCGCTCGGTCTGAGATCGCCCCTCCACGCCCTTCACGGGTGCCCGCTGTGGGCAGAAAAAACGGGCCGGTCCGTGGGGGGGAGACGGACCGGCCCGAGGGGGGGTTTCCACCATAACCCTTCGTAAGTGATGCTGCGTGCATCGGCGTGCCACAACTACTCTCCGGAGTCGGGCGGCGACGGCCCGGTGGCCGTCCGGGGGCCTCTTCGGGGCCTGTTCATGGCCAAAACGCAGCGGATTCCCAGGCGAATCGGGCGGGATGCGAGGGGATCCGGGAGGTTCGGTGCGCTTCCCCCTCCCGGGTGACACCGGGGGCGCGTACGCCTTTGACGCGGCACCGCGCGGCCCCCTCCACCGCGCGGTACCGCCCCGCGCGGCTTTGCTCACGCGAATTACCTTGGTCCGAACTTACGTGAAGCGCCGCGTTGAAGCGAGTCACCTGCGATAACAATGTGGAAACCCCGTGGAGCCATGGATATACGGGGTGAAGCTCCGTGAATGGCCGTTTCCCCCCATCCACGACCCAAACGAACTAGGTCACGACCTGACCTCATTGCGGCCTACGGTCGATGTATGACCGTGAGAATCACGTGGGACCAGGCCAGTGCACGGCGGCTGGAACGTCAGTTCCTGGCCACTCCTGCCGAGGGGGCCACCGCGGCCTCCGAAATCGTCGGGGCCATGCTCGCCGCGCACGCGCAGGTGCTGTCCGCGGCGGAGGTGTCGATCGGGGTGCGTGGCACCGGCACGACGCGGGCGGACGTGCGCGCGGCTCTGTGGGAGGAACGCTCCCTGGTGAAGACGCACGGTCCGCGCGGGACCGTCCATCTGCTCGCCGCGCGTGAACTGCCGCTGTGGAGTACCGCGCTGACGGCCGTACCGTCCGGGGCCGGCCCGTTGCCGCCGGACGCCCGGGTCACCGAGGAGCAGGCGGCGCAGATCGTGGCGGCTGTCGGGGAGGCCCTGGACGGCGTCTGCCTCACCGTGGACGAGCTGACCGACGCGGTCGTCGCGCGTACCGGCTCCTGGGCCGGCGACCCCGTGATGCCGGCCTTCCAGGAGCTGTGGCCGCGCTGGCGGCAGGTGATGCACCGGGCCGGCCAGTCGGGGGCCCTGTGCTTCGGCCCGAACCGGGGCCGCAAGGTCACCTACACCCGTCCCCCGCACTTCGTCCCGCTGCCGCCCCAGGAGGCGACGCGCGAGCTCGTACGGCGCTACCTGCGCGCCTACGGCCCCTCGACACCGGCGTACTTCGCCAAGTGGCTCGCGGCACCGGGCGGCTGGGCCGGGGCGCTGTTCGGTGAGCTCGCGCGGGCGGGCGAGATCGAGGAGGTCGTCTTCGAGGACGCGCCGGCCTGGGTGGCGGCCGGCGACACCGCCTTCCCCGACGAACCGGTCCGGGGTGTGCGGCTGCTCCCCTATTTCGACGCGTACGGCATCGCCGTACAGCCCCGCGAACTGCTGTTCCCGGGAGCCGCGTACCGGCGGGCGCTGGCGGGCGGCCAGGCCGGGAACTACCCGGTCCTGCTCGTCGACGGCGTGGTGGCCGGCGTGTGGCACCAGCGCCGCCAGGGACGCCGTACGACCGTCACGGTGGAGCCGCTGGGGCGCCTGACGGCGCGGCAGCGACGGGAGTTGGGCGAGCAGGTGGAGCGGGTGGGCGACGTGCTTCAGGCGAAGGCGGAGTTGGTGGTCGGGCAGGTGACGACGGGGCCGCACGCGTGAGCGCTACCGCCGCGGCTTGCGGACGTCGAAGAGGTGACGGCTGCTGTACGCGACGAAGGGCCCCTCGGACTCGATCTGCTCGTGCAGCGCGCGCAGTCGGGGCTCGTAGGCCTCGACGGTGAAGCCGGGCACCATCCAGACGACCTTGCGCAGGAAGTGGACGACGGCGGCGATGTCGTGGAACTCCATGCGCAGGCGCTCGGCGCGCAGGTCGACGACCTCCAGGCCGGCGGCCTCGGCGGCGGCACGTTCGCGGTCGGGGTGGCGGCCGGAACTGATGTCCGGCCCCTGGGGGCCGAGGAAGTACTCGACGAGCTCGAAGACGCTGCGCGGGCCCACGTGCTGGGCGAAGTAGGTACCGCCGGGCTCCAGTACGCGGGCGATCTCCGGCCAGTTGGGGCTGACCGGGTGGCGGCTCACCACGAGGTCGAAGGTGGCGTCCGCGAACGGCAGCGGCGCGTCCTGTGGCGAGGCGACGACGGCGACGCCGCGCGGGCGGAGCAGGGCGGTGGCCTTGGCGACGTTCGGCGGCCAGCCTTCCGTCGCGACGGTGAGCGCGGGGGCCTTCGGAGCGGCGCCCAGGGCGAAGTCCAGGACCTCCCCACCGCCGGTCTGGAGGTCGAGCGCGGCGGTCGCCACGGCCAGCCGGTCTGCCTTCGAGCGCGCGTAGCCCCAGGAGGGGCGCGCCTCGGTGGCCCGTCCCTCGAACCAGGAGAAGTCCCAGCCCTCGGTGGGGACGGCGGCGCCCTCGGCGACGAGGTCCTCGAACCCATGCCTCTCGGGCGGCGTCGCGCGGTGCTCCGTCGTGCCGTGCCCTGTCGTGCCGTTCCGCTCAGCCATGGGGTGATCGTCGCAGGGCGCCGCCGGCGGGCGCCTCTGATTTTTCGTGCGGGCGGCCCGCGACCGGAAAGGCCAACGGTCACCGGTCGGCGGCGCGGTCCCGCTCGTGGCACAGGAACACGACGCCGTTGCCGAAGGTGCGGGACCCGGTGAGCCTGAGGTCCGCCGGGGAACCGGACGTCGGGAAGAGGGGGCGGCCGGCGCCGAGGAGGACGGGATGGACGTAGAGGCGGAACTCGTCGACGAGGTCGTGCCGGAGGAAGGCCGCGGTCAGGTCGGCACCGCTGAGCCCGAGGTCACCGCCCGGCTGTGCCTTGAGGGCCCTGACCTCCTCGGGTACGACGTCCCGCACGATCGTGGTGTTCCATCCGGCGTCCTCCAGCGTCCGCGAGTACACCACCTTGGGGATGTCCCGCCAGATGGTGGCGAACTCGGTGGTGACGGCGCTCGCCTCGGGGTCGCTGTCGGCGGTGGGCCAGAACCCGGCCATCAGCTCGTAGGTCACGCGGCCGTGCAGGAGGCCGCCCATCGCCGCGACCATGTCGTTGGCGTGCCGGTGCACTTCGTCGTCCACCCGGTGCCAGCCGATGTCGTGGCCCGGGCCCTCGAAGTAACCGTCCAGGGACACGGACATCATCAGGACGATCTTCCGCACGGCGACCCCGCCTCGTCAGTCGTGGCATTTGTGACAGTTCGCGACCACGGTAGCCGCCGTTTCGCGTATGAAGGGGGAGGCACAGAGGGAGGGTGATCCGGGCATGGGGCGTGGACGTTGGCGCGACGGGCGGGGGCAGCTGGTCGTTCTCGGGGAGCGGGACCCGGTCCGCGTCCCACTGGAGATCGCCGCCTCCTACCGGGCCCGGACCCGAGGGCTGTTGGGCCGGGACGCGGTGACCGGTGCGCTGCTGCTCACCCCTGCCAACAGCGTGCACACGTTCCGGATGCGCATGCCGATCGACGTGGCGTACCTGGACCGGAGCCACAAGGTCGTCGCCGTACGCACCATGCGGCCCGGGCGACTGGGGCTGCCGCGGGTGCGGGCCCGTCATGTGCTGGAGGCGGAGGCCGGGGCGATGGCGGGGTGGGGGCTGCGGGTGGGAGTGAGGGTCGAGGTGGAGACGGAGGCCGAGGCGGAGCCGGGTGGTGTCCTCGGGTGACCCATCGCCCCAGGCTCAGCCCTCCGTCCGCGGGAAGGACACCTCCACCCGCCGGTTCTTCTTGCGGCCGGACTCTGAGGCGTTCGAGGAGATCGGGTACTGCTCGCCGTAACCGCGCACCTCGAAGGTGAGGTTCGGGTCGTTCATCTCCTGGTCGAGGACCTCCTGTACGGCGTTGGCGCGCTGCTTGGACAGGACGTCGCCGTGGGCGGAGGAACCGAGGTTGTCCGTGAAGCCGAAGACGCGGATCTTCGTGGCGTTCTGCGCCTTGATCTCCTCCGCGATCGCGAAGATGCGTGCCTTGGCCTCCGCGCTCAGTTTGGCGCTGTCCTTGCCGAACAGCACCTCCGCCTGCAACGCGAACTTCACGTCCGCGTTGGTGTCCTCCCGGCGTTCGTCGCCGCTCTGCTCCTCGACGACCTGCTTGATGTCCAGCACCTTCGCCTCGGCGAGGGTCGCGCCCTCGGGGAGCTTGAGGTCCGGGTCGTTGGCGTCGACGTTGACGGGAGCGGCGGCGGTGGCCTCGGTGCCCGGGGGCACGCTGGGACTGTCGTCGGCGCGAGCGGTCGCCGCCGCGAAGAGGTTCGTGGCGATGAGGACGGAGGCGGCGGTGAGGGTGAGGGTGAGGCGGGGGGCCGTGGGGTTCATGGTGGGCCTCACCCAGAGATCTTGATGCTGGCGGAGGCGAATGTAGGCAGTTGGAAGGTGACTTCGGCCGTGTTCGTCGGTGGCGCGGGGAATTGCATGAAAACTGGGATGGACGCACCGGCGTCGATCCTCGGCATGCCCGTGGTCGTCAGAGGGCGGCCATCCGTGTCCCGCAGCACGTAGTAGCGCTTCTTCGTCGCGGAGTCCACCAGGGTCGCTCCGCCCAAAGAGGCTCCGTGCCTGATGATCTCGGTCTCGTCGCCCGCCGTCCGCACGGAAACCCGCGTCGCCTCGTCGCCATCGTTCTTCAGCTCACCGCTGACCGTGACGAATCCTCCCGAGTCCCTCTGCGCGGCGGCGATCTGGAGGATCAAGCCGTCTTCGCCCTTGAGTTCAGCCAGAAGTTCATCGCTTCCCTCCTGAGTGCTCGGGTTGGACCCGCCGTTCTGTGAAGCGGACGCCGACGCCGTCGGCTTCTTGTCGTCGTCACCTCCTCCGCCGCAGCCGGCCACGCCGACGGCCAGCCCGACCGCAACGGTCGCCGCGACCATCCCCCTACGGGCCCTGGCAGTGCACCGAATGCTCATCTCTCCGCTTCCTTCATCACTCGTCGTTCGCTCGTCAGTCGGCCAGATGGACGTCGAAGAGGTCCGGGGGTTCCGGCAGTGTGGTGAGGTCCTCCGGATCCAGCTTCCAGATTCGGTCGTCCTCGCACGTGAGCTCAGGCAGTACGTCGTCCCCGGCATCATCCCCGGGGGGCTCGAACGTGCACAGCGATTCGATCACTGCGGTGGCCGAGGCCTTCGAGTGGCGTTCCTCCGTGCCTGGCACGATGGAGTCGCCGACGGACTTGTTGGTCGTCACCTCGACCGTGTATTCCAAAGGCGTCGGCCAACCGCAGGCATTCACACCGGCATCGTTCTGGGCGGCAAGCGCGTTGGCACGTCCGCAGGAGTTGACGAGTCCCGGCACTTCGCCCTCGAAGATGTCCCACCACTTCGTGGGATCGCTGACGTCCTGAACCCACTTGGCCGCTAGTTGGTCCCGGGTGTCCAGGGCCGCCGCCAATGCAGCCGCGTCAGCGGCTGTCTGGGCGCCGTTCCGGTTCGCCGCGGCCTGGCCGACCGCGAGGTACGCGAACGCGAGAAGGAGCAGACCCGCCACCACCGTGATGTAGATGGGGAAAGCCTGCCCTGCGTCGCCGCGCTCAGATGGTCGGTTCAAGCACCGACGACTTCGTCGACCTTGTCCACGATCGCGTCGTAGATCGTCTGCCCGATGTCCGTCCCCGTGATCGCCAGCACGATCGCCACCACCACCGCGATGATCCCCAGGTACTCCACCGCGGTCTGTCCCCGGTCGTCCCGGGCGGCGCGAGTCCGAAGGTACGTGATGGTCGTGTTGATCCAGTTGCTCATGGTGTTCCCCTCCGACGGCGGCCGACCGGCAAGCGATGGGCCCAACGTAAGCGGAGACACCCCGTCCTGCCGAGGGCCCGTGGGCCCAATTCCGGGTCGCCACAGGTCACCCCAGCCCTCGGTACGAACTCGGCGCCGTGCCGAGCCACTTCGCGGCGGCCTGGGAGCGGCTCGTGCTGTGGAGTTTGGCGAAGATGCGGTTGATGTGGTTCTTGACCGTCTTCTCGCTGATGAAGCAGGCGGCGGCGATCTGCTGGTTGTTCATCCCCGACGCGATGAGGTCCATGATCTCCGCCTCCCTCGTACTCAGCCGGAACCGCAACCTCGACGACTGTCCCACATATGGTTGCAGTTGCGAAAGCCGTTTGGAGGAAATACGGGGAGACGGGATGCCCCGTAACACGAAATCGCCAGGTGGCATGCCTAGTTGGGCATTCAGCTGCGGAAGCTGCGCTTCCGGATTTTCGTATGCAGTCGCATTTTCTCCCGCCGCTGCCGCCCACACCGCGGTGACCAGTTGGTTCACCGTGAACTCGCCGTGGACCAGGTATCCGCCGGCGCCCCGGCGGCGGGCCTCCTCGACGATCTCCGGCTCCGCGCTGTACGTCAGCATCAGGACGGGGGCGATCTCCACCAGGTGTGGGAGGGCCGAGAGGCCGTCCATGCCGGGCATGCGGACGTCCAGGAGGACCACGTCCGGGCGGTGGTCGCGGGCCGCCGCGCAGGCCTCGTGGCCGTCGGCCGCCTCCGCGACGACCGTGATGTCCGGGCGGCCGGAGAGCAGGGCGGTGAGGCCTGCCCGTACCACGGGGTTGTCGTCCGCCACGACGATACGGAGCGGGGTGCGGCGTGACGGTTGTCGGTCCGGCATCTGTCGGCCTCCTCTCAGGGGGTGGTGGGTGGGGTGAGGGTGACGGCTGCCAGGGGGAGTTCCACGAGGATCTCCGTGCCGCGCGGATGGCCGCCTCGGCCGATGTCGATGCGGGCGCCGACGGAGGTCGCGCGCTCGACCATGCCGACCAGACCGAAGTGGCCCGACCGGCGCAGGTGTTCGAGGGTGGTGTCCGGGGGCAGGCCGCGTCCGTCGTCGTGGACGCTGATGCGCAGGAGGTCGCCGTCGACCCCGGCGCGTACGTCGACGTGCGTCGCGGCCGCGTGACGGTGGGCGTTCTCCATGGCCTCCGTGGCGATGGTGAGGAGTTGGCGGGCCACGGCGGGCGGGAGCAGAGGCGGTGGTCCGGCGTCCGTGCCGGTCCGGTGGTACGTGGCCGGGAGGGCCGTACGGGCCGTGAAGTCCGCGGTGCGGGCGGCCAGTTCGGTGAGTACGTCCGTGGCGTGGGCCGGGTCGGACTCACGGCGCAGGTCGGCGAGGAGTTCGCGGGACTCGGCGGCGGCGCGACGGGCGGCGCGGGAGACGAGGTCGGCCTGCTGCCTGACCCGGGCCGGGTCCATGTCCGCGGACCCCGCCAAGTGGGCCAGACCGTCCGCCGCGAGGGCCACGCCGTGCAGGGTCTTGGCCACGGAGTCGTGCATCTCCCGGGCCAGCCGTGCACGTTCGGCGCCGACCGCCTCGGTGACGGCGAGGCGCGCCTTGACCGCGGCCAGCGCCTGGGTCGCCGTACCGAAGCGGAGCATGAGGTTGCGCAGGGTGGAGCCCCACGCGCCGGTGATGACGCAGATCCCGGGGAGCAGGAGCCGCTCGGCCGGGCCGATGTGCGAGCCGCCCTCCAGGGTCGCGTGGACCAGCAGCAGGATCAGGGACTGGGCCGAGGCGAAGACGGCCGCGCCACGCCAGCCGTAGAGGATGCCGGCCAGGAGCGGGGTGCAGACGCTGACGTAGGCGAGGGTGGTGTCGGGGCCGGCGGAGACCAGGAGCAGCGAGGCGAGGAGGGTGTCCGCGGCGAGGAGGGTGGGGTGGCGCAGGAGGAGGGGACCGAAGCGCTCCCAGTCGCGGAAGAGGACGTACGACGTCATGAAGGTGACGACCACGGCGGCGCCGACCAGGCGGACGCCGAGGCCGGGGCCGGCGTTGAGGAGGGCGGCGGGGGCGGCCAGGGCGATCATGGCGAGGCGGAAGCCGAAGACCTGGCGGCACATCGCCTGGAGGGCGTTGACCTGGACGTCGATCGCGGGTGCGGGTGGGGTCGGGTGTGTGCTGCCCCCCGTACCCTCCGCGACGCCCTCGTCGTCGGGTGCGGGTCGCCCATGTGAGGGCCGAGCGCCGTCGGCGTCCGCCCGTCCACGTCCCGTCACCATGACCATCACCCGCCCCCCTACTCCCCCGTGATGGAGCCGAAGTCCGTCCCCGAGCCCAGCAGCAGTCCCGCGCCGAGCAGGATCATCGTGGCCGGGACCATGAACGTCGTGATCATCATCGTGGCCTTGGGGACGGCGCGGGCGGCCTTGCGGCGGGCGTTCTGGGCGTCGGTGCGGCGCATGTCCTTGGCGAGGGCGACGAGGGTGTCGACGATGGGTGCGCCGAGTTCCTCGCCCTGCTGCAACGCCGTCACGAACATGGCCACCTGCTCGGAGTCGTTCCTCCGGCGCAGTTCCGCGAAGGCCTGGCGGCGGCTCATGCCGAGGTCCATCTGGCGCAGGGTGATGCGCAGTTCGTCGGCCCAGGGACCCTCGTACTTCGACGCCACCCGATCGAGTGCCTGACGGAAGCCCAGTCCCGCGCTCACCACCACGGCCAGCACGTCGAGGAAGTCCGGCAGGGTCCGCTCGATGACGTCCTTGCGGATCCGGATCGCCGACCAGATGCCGACCTCCGTCCAGAACGCGCCGAAGGCCAGCAGCAACAGGGCCACCAGCAGGTCGCCGCGGAGCAGGAACACCAGGAAGCCCAGGCCGCCGAGGAAGCCGTAGACCGCCCTGCGGGCCGCGTAGCGGTCGATGGTCAGGCCGCCGGGGTTGCCCGCGAGGTCGATCTTGCGGCGGTACCTGGCGACCTGCTTGGGGCCCATCAGCCGCAGGACCGCGGGGGCGTAGCGCATGCCCATGCGGTCGATCAGCGAGTCCACCGCGCCGGTGCGGGTGGCGCCGACCTCCAGGGCCAGCACCAGGTCACCGGGCAGCTTCGCGTCGGCCCGGTACATGCGGATGCCGGCGAAGACGCCCCACACGGCGAGGCCCATCAGCAGCGCGAGCAAGAGTGCCATCCGTCCGTCCTCCTCAGCCGCTCAGACGTCGATGCGGGACAGGCGGCGGATGAGGACGAAGCCCACCGCGTACAGGCCGAACGCGATGATCACCGCCGCCTGGCCGACCGGTGAGCCCGTCATGCGGTCCAGCGCGCCGTCCTTCACGCCGTTCATCAGGAACAGGGAGCCGACGCCCAGGACCGGGACCGCGTACGACGTCATGCTCACCTGGGAGAGCTGGGTGCGGACCTCGCGCCGGGTCTCCTTGCGCTCCTCCAGCGTCTCCGTCAGGTTCCGCAGGGCGCTGACGACCTGACCTCCGGCCCGGTTGGAGAGGACCAGGGTCGTCACCAGGACTACCAGCTCACGCGAGGGCAGCCGCTCCGCCATCTCGCCCAGCGCGTCGTCCATCGTCGCGCCGACCGCCAACTGGTTGGCGACCTTGGCGAGTTCCTCGCCCGCCGGTGCCTCCAGCTCCTCCGCCGCCATCCCGACCGCGGTGCGCAGGGCGAGGCCGGCGTGGGTCGCGTTGGCCAGGATGCGCGCGAGTTCGGGGAGTTGGTTGATGAACCTCTCGATGCGTTTCTGCCGCTGCCAGTTGAGGAACTGCACGGCCGCCCAGATCCCCAGCAGGCCGGCGATCGGGCCGAAGAAGGGGGCCAGGGTGGCCTGGCCGACCAGCCACAGGCCGGCGACCGTGGCGAGCATCGCGGCGAAGAACTCGCCGGGGGTAATGTCCAGGCCGGTCGCCGCCAGGCGGAGTTCGAGTTTGCGGCCGAGGCTGGTGCCGCGCAGCCGGCGGTCCAGGTGGCGGAAGCGGCGTCGGCGGCCGGTGAACGGTATCTGGCCGGCGGCGGAGAGACGCTCGACGAGTGCGGCGCGCTGCGCCCTGCCCTTGGCGTAGGTGTGGACGCCGACGACGGCCAGGACACAGGTCAGCAGCGCGACACCGGTGGTGAGCGTGACGAGGGTCTGGAGATCCATGGGGGTGGTCCTACCTGGCTTCTCGGATGGCTAGCTGGTCTGCGGACTGGGCCACGCCGAAGGCCTGGGGCGTGGGCTGGCTCGCCATGTAGAGGCGGTCGACGGCGCGGCGCGGCAGCGGGTGGTACTCGAAGCGGCCGTAGATCCGGCCGTCGGGCGCCATCGGCTGGGCGTTGAAGCGGGCGACCGTGGCGATCCGGTACGGCTCGCTGCCGTGGCTGTCGAGCAGGGCGATCTCGGTGATGCGGCGGGCGCCGTCGGCGAACCGGGTCAGCTGGATGATCACGTCGATCGCGCTGTTGATCTGGTCGTGCAGCGCCTCGAAGGGGATCTCGACCTCGGACATCGACGCCAGGGTCTTGAGTCGCATCAGCGCGTCCTCCGCGCTGTTGGCGTGCACGGTGGCGAGGGAGCCGTCGTGGCCGGTGGACATCGCCTGGAGCATGTCGAGGGACTCGCCGCCGCGGACCTCACCGACCACGATGCGGTCGGGGCGCATCCGCAGCGAGTTGCGGACCAGGTCGCGGATGGTGACCCGGCCCTGGCCCTCCACGTTCGGCGGACGCGACTCCAGCCGCACCACGTGCCGCTGCTGGAGCTGGAGTTCGGCCGAGTCCTCGATGGTGATGATGCGGTCGCCCTCGGGGATCAGACCCGACAGCGCGTTCAGGAGGGTCGTCTTCCCGGTGCCCGTTGCGCCCGACACGATGATGTTGAAGCGTGCCTGCACCAGCCCGGCCAGCAGGTACAGCATGTGCTCGTCCAACGAGCCGAAGCCGGCCAGTTCCTGGAGTGTGAAGGAGCGCGGGAAGCGGCGGATGGTGAGGGTGGCGCCGGTGAGGGAGAGCGGCGGGATGATCACGTTCACGCGCTCGCCGGAGGGCAGCCGGGCGTCCACCATCGGGTTGGACTCGTCCACCCGCCGGTTGACCGTCGAGACGATCCGCTCGATGGTCTGCATCAGCTGGTCGTGGGAGGGGAAGCGCAACGGCAACTGCTCGACCCGGCCGCCCCGTTCGACGAAGATCGCGTCCGGGCCGTTCACCATGATCTCCGTGATCGAGGCGTCCTCGAGGAGTGGTTCCAGGATGCCCAGGCCGAGCGCCTCGTCGACCACCCTGCGGATCAGCTGGGAGCGCTCCACCGTCGACAGGACCGGTCCCTCGCGGCTGATGATGTGCCCGAGCACCCGCTCGAGCCGTGCCCGGCGCTCGGCCGCCGCCAGCGAACTCATCTCCGCGAGGTCGATCTCCTCCAGCAGCTTGGCCCGGTAGGAGGAGACCAGGTGGCCGTCCTCGCCCCGGCTGCCGTTCTCCTCGGGGGTGTTGATGCGTGACCGCAGGCTCATGGGTGCTTCCTCAGTGGTCTAGCGGCATGGTGGCGGTCTTCTGGGCGGTGCCGAAGTCCCAGCCGGGGACGATGGACGGGATGTCGACGGTGGCGGTGACGGTGACCTCTTCGGCGCCCTCGGCCGCGGAACACCCGACGGACAGCCAGTCGCTGATCGCGTTGACGCAGCCGTCCTGCGCGCTCTCCTGGAGCGAGGCGGCCCGCGCCCCCGACCGGGCCGCCGTACCGGCCTGTTGGGCGGTGTACGCGATCAGCCCGATCTGGATGCCCGCCATCGCGACGAGGATCAGGACAGGGATGAACCCGAGGTATTCGAGGGCTACTTGTCCGCGGTCACGGCGATCTCGGCGGCCGCGGTGGTCACGGCCGTCACGGCATTCACGGCCGTCATGGCCGTCGCGGCGGTCACGGCCGTCATGGCCGTCGCGGCGGTCACGGCCGTCGCGGCGGTCACGGCCGTCATGGCCGTCGCGGCGGTCACGGCCGTCGCGTCCTTTACCGTCGTACGCCATCTCAGTCCTTCACCTCCTCCACGGCACCGGCGTGGCCCTTCACGTCGAAGGGGAAGCCGATCGAGCCCGGGAAGAGGACGGGAACGTGGAGCGTGACGGTGGCTTTGACGTAGCCGCCCTCGGTCCCGCACTCCACCTCACCGCTCCACGCGTCCGGTAGCTTGTCCAGGCCCGCCTGCTGACACGCCCCCTGCCGCTGGCCCGGGGGCACCGCCGTCCCCGCCCGTACCGCCTCGTCCGCAGCATTCCCCGCGAGCGTGTACGTGTATCCCAGCAGCACGCACTGCCACATCAGCACCAGCGTCAGGATGATCAGCGGGGTCATGCCGAGGAACTCGATGGTGACCTGTCCGTCGTCCCTCCGCCCAGGCAGGCGCATTGCTACCTCCCGAGCTCTCGTCGGCGGCGGAACCCGATCGCCGACCGGTCGCCGCCCTTGAGTTTTCCGGCGCGGTGGCCGGGTCCCTCGGACCCCTTGAGCAGCCCCAGTTCGGCGGCCAGGCCCCACAGTGCCTGTCGCACCGTGCTGCGGCCGTCGAGGTCGTGGACGCGGCCGGCGTCCACCGCGCCCTGGAGTTCCTTGAAGTTGGCGGGGATCACGGTGCCGGCGACGGCGGTGCCGGTGATCTTCTGGATGAGCGGGGGCTGGATCTCCGTACCGCGGCTGTGGCGGTTGACGACGACCGTGGTCTCCTCGGCCTTGCGGATCTGCAGCCGGTCCCACATGCGTACGGTCCGCTTGGCACCCCGGACGGCGACCACGTCCGGCGTGGTGACCAGCAACGCGGTGTCGGCCATCTCCACGGCGGCCGCGCCGGCGCCGCCGATCTGGGCGCCGCAGTCGACGACGACCACCTCGTAGCGGGAGCGCAGGGCGCTGACGATCTGGCGGGCGGCGCGGTCGGTGACCTCCTCGCCGCGTTCGCCCTCGCCGGGGGCGAGCAGCAGGGCGACGCCGGTGTCGTGGGGGAAGACGGCGTCGGCCAGGACCCGGGGCGAGATGTCGGTGATGGCGGCCAGGTCGACGACCGAGCGGCGGAACTGGACGTCCAGGAACGAGGCGATGTCCCCGGCCTGGAGGTCCAGGTCGAGCAGCGCGGTGCTGCGGCCGGAGGCCTGGGCGGCGAGGGCGAGCTGGATGGACGTGAGGGTGGCGCCCACGCCGCCCTTGGCACCGCTGACGGTGACGACGGTCCCGCCGACGCCGGTGAACACGTCGCCGCCGGCGCCGAGGTGACGCCGTACGCCCACCGACCACTGGGCGACCGCCTGGACGCGGACCGCCAGCTCCTCGTACCCGAGCGGGAGGGCGACCAGGCCGCGGGCGCCGTAGTCCATGGCGGCCTGGAAGAGGCCGGGGCTGGCGTCGGAGGTGACGAGGATGACGCCCACGGCCGGGAAGCGGAGCGCGACTTCCCGGATGAGCTCCAGGGCCGGTACAGGGCCGATCCGCTCGTGCACCACCACGACCTCGGGCAGTTCGTCGATCGACTCGGCGGCGAGGCGGGCGAGGGTGTCGATGAGCTGCGTGGAGTCCACCACCGGGGGCACCGGCTCGGCGTCGGGGAGCTGGCTGAGGAGGGTGGTGATGGACCGGGCCGCGTCCGCGTCGCCGACAGCCGGGAGGATCCTCGTGGGCATGGCGGCCTCTCACTTGTCCTTGGCGAGTTCGTAGGTGCGGTCCTGCTCCGGGACGGTGGTGTCGGTGCCGGGCGCCACCAGGGCGAGACGGACCTCCTCGGCGAACGACTCCGCGTACGTGACGCGCTGGGCGTCGACGGTGGAGAGCGCGAAGGTGATCGGGACGGCTTCGGTGTCCTGCCGGGTGTTGTCGTCCTCGTCGGGCCTGAGGGCGGTCAGCTTGCCGACGTCGAGGACCCGGGCGTTGGTCACGATGATCTTGGACTGGGCGGGGTCGCCCTCCCGCTGGCCCTCGAAGGTGGCGTAGACGTTGACCGTCGCGCCCGGCGTGATCTTTCCCGCGACGCCGGTCGCCGCGTCGATCATGATGGCGACCTCCTGCTGCCCCGGCCGCAGGGCGGGCTGGTCGACGATCATGTCGCTCTGCAGGAGGGAGCCCTGCCGGAGGGTGGTCACGGCGATCTTGCCGCGGATGTCCTTGAGGTCGGTGACGGCGTTGTCCGACAGCCACCGCTCCGGCATCTCGATCTTCTCGAACTGGGCTGCGCCGAGGCTGGTGTAGGGCGCCACGTCCGACTTCACCCGGTACGCCGCGACCTCGGGGCCGACCTTGGACTTCACGTCGTTGATGACGGACAGCACGCCGGCGAACGCGCCGAGGGCGCACAGGACCGACAGGAGCAGGAGTATCACGCCGCGGCGCTGACGGGAGTTCATGAACCGTGCAACCTCATTGGGGGTTCGGTCGAGCGGAGTCGGTGGGAGCGGACGGCCCGGTCGGGGTTCGGTCCGGCGCGGTCGCCGGGAGGGAGCACCCCTCGCGGGCTCATCCGGCGGGCAGTTGGTTCTCGTGGACGGATGACACGGACGGCGCGGTGGCGGAGCAGAAGACGCAGCGGTCGCCGATCACGTCGATGCCGCACCAGTGACACCTGTTCTGCCGCACCGAGGTGACCAGTTGGTAGAGCACCGAGAGGTCGGGCAGGAAGGTGCAGAACTCGATCAGCCTGCCGGTCCCCCACCACCGCGCCGACTCGGCGGGCAGTGGACACTCACGCAGACCCCGCACGCTCCACGCCTTGGCCAGCGTGCCGGTGACCCAGTCGCTCTGGAGCTGCCCTCGGGCGACCAGCAGGGAGGTCGCGAACTCCGGGCCTTCGAGGGTGGCACCGGGCCCGATCCGCACCAGCTGCGGCTGCGGGTGCGCGAGCACGCCGAACTGGCTGCCCGGCACCCAGGACTTGGCGTGCGACTTCAGGTTCACGGGGACGCGGTCGAGCTTGGCCACCGAGCCGAGGAGGGCTCCGGCGTGGACGTAGTGGGTGAGCAGCCGGCCGGCCGAGGCGAGCACTCCCGGGCTGAGGTCGCAGGAGGCGAGCTGTCTCAGCTGGCGGGCCAGGACCGCCAGCCCGAGCGGGGGCAGGTCGGGAGAGAACAGGGCGATCCTGTCGCTCTCCAGCAGGGACCGTACAGTGTGCAGTCGCCGCCGGGTGGCCTGCGCGACGCCCTGCGAGCACACGACGATCACGTGTCCGTGCTGGTCGGTCAGCGCCTGCAGGGCGGCGAGCGACCGGTCGAGCGGCTCACGGTCGAGGTCCGGCAGAACCACGGCGGGCATGGTCCGTTCGTCCTGCGACGGCAGCGCCATGTCGGCACTGGTCACGGCGATGGCAGTTGGCACAGCAGCTCCCCGATTCCCATGCCCGACGGCCCGCCCGGCCCTACCCCGGCGCACCCAGTCGACTTCACTGCGTGACTTCCTGAGCACTGTATCCACGCCCCTGTGACCGGAGAACAGCGTTTCTGTGACTTCCTGCTGCCCTAGGGAGTGCAAAAGGGGGCTATTTCAGTCCAGATGGGGTGCATGTGCCACGAGATCATCCACCACGCGGGCGAGTTGGGACCGCCTTGGACTCACCCCCTTGACAGGCGTATTGGTCTGGACCAACTTGTACGTGCAGCGGTGGCCACCGTCGTCCTCGTCGTCCCTCTCCCCCACCGGAGGCCCCAGTGGACCGCGCACCAGGCATACCCAGACGTTCCCGATCCCGATCCCGTTCCCGGCTGTTGCTGCCGGGCGCCCTCGCCGCCGCGCTCGCCCTGGGGATGACGGCTGCGTCCCCAGCATCCGCCGCGGACGTCAACAACGCGAGGAACGCCGGCTTCGAGTCGGCACTCACCCACTGGACCTGTTCCGCGAGCAGCGGTACGACCGTCTCCTCCCCGGTCCACGGCGGCTCGGCCGCGCTGAAGGCGACGCCGGCCGGGCAGGACAACGCACGGTGCACCCAGGCGGTCGCCGTGAAGCCGAACTCGACGTACACGCTGAGCGCTTGGGTGCGGGGCGGGTACGCGTATCTGGGCGCGACGGGCACGGGCACGACGGACGTGTCGACCTGGACGCCGGACTCCTCGTCCTGGAAGCAGCTGACGACGTCCTTCACGACGGGTGCGTCGACCACCTCGGTGACGGTGTACACGCACGGGTGGTACGGGCAGGCGGCGTACTTCGCGGACGACGTGTCGGTGTTCGGTCCCGACGGGGGCGGGGGCGGCGACCCGGATCCGGTGGTCCCGGGTGTGCCCGCCGGGGTGTCGGTGACCGGCACTTCCACGTCGTCGGTGTCACTCGCATGGAGCCCCGTCTCGGGCGCGACGGGCTACAACATCTACCGCGACGGCACGAAGGTCACGGCGGTGACGGGAACATCGGCGACGGTGACGGGGCTGGCGGCCTCCACCTCGTACTCCTTCCAGGTCACGGCGACGAACGCGGCGGGCGAGTCCGTGAGGTCGACGGCCGTGACGGGGACGACGTCCGCGACGGGCGGAGGCGGGGGTTCCGTCCCGAAGCACGCGGTGACCGGGTACTGGCAGAACTTCGACAACGGAGCGACGGTCCAGAAGCTCGCGGCTGTCCAGTCCCAGTACGACATCATCGCCGTGGCCTTCGCCGACGCGACGGCCACTCCCGGCGCGGTGACCTTCAACCTGGACTCCGCGGGCCTGGGCGGCTACACGGTCGACCAGTTCAAGGCGGACGTGAAGGCCAAGCAGGCCGCCGGGAAGAAGGTCATCATCTCGATCGGCGGCGAGAAGGGGACCGTGTCGGTCAACGACTCCGCCTCGGCGACGAACTTCGCGAACTCGGTGTACGGGCTGATGCAGACGTACGGCTTCGACGGCGTCGACATCGACCTGGAGAACGGACTCAACGCGACGTACATGACGCAGGCGCTGCGGTCCCTGTCGGCGAAGGCGGGCCCCTCGATGGTCCTCACGATGGCTCCGCAGACCATCGACATGCAGTCGACCTCGAACTCCTACTTCCGGACCGCCCTGAACGTGAAGGACATCCTCACGGTCGTCAACATGCAGTACTACAACAGCGGTTCCATGCTGGGCTGCGACGGCAAGGTGTACAGCCAGGGCTCGGTCGACTTCCTGACCGCCCTGGCCTGCATCCAACTGGAGGGCGGCCTGTCCCCGTCCCAGGTGGGCCTGGGCCTCCCCGCTTCGCCGAGCGGGGCGGGCAGCGGCTACGTGTCGCCCTCGGTGGTGAACAACGCGCTGGACTGCCTGACGAAGGGCACGGGGTGCGGGTCCTTCAAGCCGGCTCGGACGTATCCGGAGCTGCGAGGGGCGATGACGTGGTCGACGAACTGGGATGCGGCTGCGGGGAACGCCTGGTCCAACGCTGTTGGGCCGCATGTGCACGGGTTGCCGTAGAAGGGGCGCCTCGCACTGGAAATACGTGACGAACAGCCCCTGCCCACGGTGACGTGGGTGGGGGTGTTCACGTCTACGCTCCGTGCGAGTTCGGGCTTCTGTGCGTGGGCCGGAAGCCGGACTCGCTCACCGCCCCACAGGATGCAGACACAGCGTCGTCGCACCGTCCGCGCTGTACTCCAGGTCTGCGAGGTAGTCCCCCGTCGCGCACCCTTCCGCCCCCGGTTCCGTCACCTCGAACTCCGCGTCGGGCGAACCGCAGGGCTCCTGCCGCAGATCCTGCGCGCTCCACGAACCGTCGTTGCGCGCACACGACCCGACCGTGAGCTTCTGCGGCGCCTCGTCTCCGACGAACAACCCGATGACGAGCAGCACCGGTATCGCCAGCAGCGCACATGCCACCGCGGCCAGCGGCACCGCGGCGACGAGACCGGCCGGTCGTCGCATCACCGGCTTACCGGGGTCGAGGGGCGGCCGCCAGCCCCAGGTGGTGGGCTCGGGCAGGCCGCGCAGGGCGGATCGCGCGCTGAGGTTCACCAGCAGGACGAAGGGCGTGATGAACACCGACAGCAGGCCCCACCAGCCCTGCAGCATGGTGTCCGCCTGCATCTCGCGGAAGAGGGCCGTACCGCAGGGACGACAGAACGCTCCCCGCCGACGCAGGGTGCGCATGATCACGATCATGCCCTGATGCCCACGGATGGTGACGGTCGCGGCGGGTGCGGCTCCGCACACCTCGCACGCGGGCCCGAACCCGGGCCCGGGCCCACCGGCCACGGCTCCCGCAGGCGCCGGCCCGGCGTACGCCTGGGAGTGCGGCGGCGTCGAGTGCGTGTACGCCGGGTGCGGGCCTGGAGGTTGCTGTTGATACGGCCACGGAGGCTGCTGTTGGTAAGGGGGTGTGGGCGGCGGTGTGTTCACGAAGTCTCCGTCGACGATCAATCGGCCGCTGGCACCTTACCGACACGCCGAACTGCCCCTCCCGACACCTGCGTCCAGCCAACACCCCCGTACCCACTGGTCGACAACCGGCCATCCTGAACGCGGCACCGCGTGTCCGCGTTGCGACCCACAAGATCCCGATGTGAAGATCCCGCCGTGGCGGATCCCGGGGGAAGCGAATCGACGGCGGGGCAGGTACCCAGGTCCCGCCTGTCCGACTACGCCGAGATGACGGCTCCGGACGCAGGAGGCGAGAGTCGCCCACTGGCAGACCCTTCTCCGGTGGACCAGCCGCCGCCCCCTCACGTCCCCGCCGGGCCGTCCATCAGCGGCGGTCTCACTCCATCAGAGGCTGATGAAGTGGCGCACAGGCGAGGTGAGTTCGCGGCGCTGCTCGGTGAGTTTCGTCGTTCCGCCGTGCTCGTACCGGTCACCGAGGACGAGATTCCACTGACCGCAGACCAGGGCGGAATCCGTTGGATCTACGCCTTCTCCGACGAGTCGGCGTTGGCTCGCTTCGCCGTCGCAAGGGGTGAAGGCGGGCGGGAGTGGGCGTACCGCCGTGTCCTGGGAGCCCGCCTGTTGGATGCCGCGATCCCGGCGGCGGGTGTCCCGTGTGGGGTGGCCCTGGATGTGGGGAGCGAGCGTGACGGCGTGTTGTTTCCGCCGGTTGTGGGGGTGGTGCCGGATGCGGTGGCGGTGGATGCGCAGGTGAGTGAGGGGGAGTCCCGGTGAGTAAGGACGCGGGCGGGGGCGGCGGCGGGGATCTGCGGGCTGCAGGGCTCGGTGAGATCGCCAAGGGCATCACGCTGACCTTGGAGGAGCTCAGGGAGCTGGGCATCGACAGCCTCGCCGGAGTCGGGCGCGGATTCTCGGAACTGCAGTTGTCGGGGCTGAAGTTGGGGCATGGCGACCTGACGTCGGCCTACACGTCGTTCTGTGAGCGGTGGGAGTGGGGCGTGCGCGCGCTGGTTGCCGAGGGGAACAACTTCGCGGAGGGCGTGCAGCTTTCAGCCGGTACCTACTACGAGACGGACCAGTACGTCGAGGGCGCGATGAAGATCGTCGTCAACTCGGCGGCGGGCAACCCGTACGCCGGTGAGGACGAGATCGCGCGGATGAGCTGGGGAGAGCTGCGGCACAACCATCCGTACGCGAACCCGGACTTCAGTGCGGAGTCCTTCGAGCAGGCGCGGGAGAACAGCGGGCAGGGCTGGAAGGACGCCGGCCGGGACGTGATGACCTCGCAGACGCTCGGTCCGGTTCCGGGGCTGACGCCGGAGAACCTGCGCGGTGTGGCAGGGGTGGGTGACGGCGAGTACGAGCAGGGGCTCGACGAGTCGTTCGGGCCGTCTGCTGAAGAGCGGGGACAGGCAGCCGAAGAGGGTTCTGGGCAGGGCGGGCACGCCGGCTGATGGGGTTTGGTGACTTCGTCGATTCCGGCCTCGGCAAGCTGGAGGACGGTCTCGATGCGGGTAAGAAGCTCGTCGGCGAGGGTGTCGACCGGGGCGCGAACGCGGTAAGCGGGGGCCTGGACGGCATCGGCGCCCATGACTGGGCCGACGCCGTGGACGTCGTGGGCGACGCCGTCGCCTCCGACCTCGGTGCGACCCCGGGTGAGCAGCAGCTCGGCCAGACCGGGCAGCCCGTCCTGTTGGTCCATGGTGACTCGGTCGGTATCCGGAAGGCGGCCGGCCATCTGAGGGACTTCCGCACCGCGTTCGACACGGTGGGTCAGGGCATGCGGAAGCTGGACTCCTCGAGCTGGAAGGGCGCGGCTGCCGAGACCTTCCGCGAGAAGTTCGCCATGCACCCCACCAAGTGGCTGCACGCGGCGGACGCCTGCGACCGGGCGGCCACTGCCCTGTCGGCCTACGCGGACACCGTCGAGTGGGCGCAGGGCCAGGCCCTGGATGCCATCAACCTCTACAGAGCGGGCAAGGCCGCCGACGACAAAGCTGCCGTCAAACGCGCCCAGGAGATCCTCGACGAGGCGCGCCGCCAGCGCGACGCCGCCGCGGGCACGGCGGCCGTGTCGGTCCGTGCCGCTCTGGCCCACGCTCCCGCCGAGCCGCCCCCTCTCAAGCGGCTGAAGTCCAACTGGGACGACGGCCTCGGCGCTGTCGGGACCGAACTCACCCACGTCGTGGGCGGCGTGGCCAAGGGCACTGCGGGCCTGGTCAACTTCGCCCGCGGCCTGAATCCGACCGACCCCTACAACGTCACTCACCCGGCCGCCTTCGCTCAGAACGTCAGCATGACGCTGTCGGGGCTGGTGTCCTCGGCCGCGCATCCGGAGCGGGCGGTGACGTCGGCGTGGGAGGGGTTCAGGAAGGACCCGGCGGAGGGCCTTGGCCGGTTGCTGCCGGAAGCGGTGGGCACCAAGGGGTTGGGGCTGGGCAGGGGCGGGCTGCGGGCCATGGTGAAGGAGGGACTGGAAGAAGCGGCGGAACGGGGAGCCCGCAACGACGGGAAGGGGGGCGTCGAGAATCCCGCCACGGACACCGCGAGAACCCGCCCGGAAGAACACGACACCGCCCATCCCAGCGAACAGGTCAAGAAGGACCCCACGGACCCGGTGGACCTCACCACCGGCAAGATGTACCTGCCGCAGACGGACGTGACGCTGCCGGGCGCTCTCCCTCTCGTCTTCAAACGCCGTGTGGAGTCGGGTTGCCACCACGGCCGCTGGTTCGGCCCCTCCTGGACCTCGACGCTCGACCAGCGCCTGGAAGTCGACGCCGAAGGAGTCGTCTTCGTCACCGAGGACGGCCTGCTCCTCGCGTACCCGCACCCGGCGCCCGGCCTCCCCACTCTCCCGAGCCACGGCCCGCGATGGCCGCTGGACCGCGAGGACGGCGGCTACACGGTCACCGACCCCCAGACCCGCCGCGTCTGGCACTTCGCCGACCGCGGCGACGACCGCGCGGTCCTGGAACAGATCGACGACCGCAACGGCAACTGGATCACCTTCGAGTACGACAGCGAGGGCGTCCCGCTCGGCATCGTCTCCAGCGCCGGCTACGACGTCCGCGTCTCCACAGCGGAGGGCAGGGTCACGGCCCTCCACCTCGGTGCTGCCGACCAGGTGCTGATGCGCTACGGCTACACCGACGGTCATCTCACCGAGGTCGTCAACTCCTCGGGCCTTCCACTGCGTTTCTCGTATGACGAGGCCGGCCGCGTCACCTCCTGGACGGACACGAACGACCGCGGCTACACGTACGAGTACGACGACCAAGACCGTTGCGTCGCTGAGGGCGGCACACACGGGCACATGGCCCTGCACCTCTCCTACGGCGAGAGAGACCCGGACACCGGCTTACGCGTCACCACCGCGACCACTGCCGAAGGCCACACTCGCCGCTACTTCGTCAACGACGCCTGCCAAGTCGTCACCGAGGCCGACCCGCTGGGTGGGGAATCCCGCTTCGAACGCGACCGCTACAACCGCCTGCTGTCCCGAACCGACCCGCTCGGCCACCGGACCACGTTCCGCTACGACGAGACCGGCAACCTCCTCGCGCTGACTCGCCCCGACGGGCGCGAGGCGAGGGCCGAGTACAACGAACTCGGCCTGCCGGTCAAGGTGGTGAACCCGGACGGGACGGTCGTCCGCCAGACGTACGACGAACGCGGCAATCGCACGTCCGTGACCATCCCTTCCGGTCAGACCACCGGGTTCACCTACAACGAGGCGGGCCACCTGACCTCGGTGACCGACCCGCTGGGCCACACGACAACAGTCGTATGCGACCGCGCGGGGCTGCCCCTCCAGATCACGAACCCCCTCGGCGCGGTCACCAGCTACGAACGCGACGCATTCGGGCGCCCCACCGCGATCACGGACCCGACGGGCGCGGTGACCCGCCTGGAGTGGACGACCGAGGGCCACCTGTCCCGCCGCACGGCACCGGACGGCACAACCGAAACCTGGACGTACGACGGCGAGGGCAACTGCACCAGCCACACGGACCCGATGGGCGGCGTCTCGGCCTTCGAGTACACCCACTTCGACCTCCTGACGGCCCGCACAGGCCCAGACGGCGTCCGCTACGAGTTCGACCACGACCTGGAACTACGGCTCACGAAGGTCACCAACCCACAGGGCCTGACCTGGACCTACGACTACGACGCGGCCGGACGCCTGGCCAGGGAAACGGACTTCGACGACCGCACGCTCACCTACACCTACGACGCGGCAGACCGTCTCGCCTCCCGCACGAACGCACTCGGCGAGGTGATGACCTTCGAGCGCGACGAACTGGGCCGCGCCGTACGCAAGGACGCCGCCGGCCAGGTCACCACGTACGCGTACGACATGACCGACCAACTCGCCCAGGCGACGGGCCCGGACGGCACCACACTGACGCTGCTGCGAGACCGCTTCGGACGGGTCCGCTCGGAGACCGTCGACGGCCGCCAACTGACGTACACGTATGACGAGCTGAGCCGTCGAACGGGTCGTACGACGCCGACCGGCGCGACGACGACATGGTCGTACGACGCGGCCGGCCGCCGCACCGGGATGGTGGCGTCCGGCAGAGCCATCGACTTCACCTACGACGTCGCCGGCCGCGAACTCGCACGCCACATCGGAGACACGGTCACCCTTGAACACGACTTCGACGAACTCGGCCGCCTGACAACCCAGTCGGTGAGGGGCGCGGGTGACCACACGGTCCAGCACCGCACGTACACCTACCGCGCCGACGGCAGCCTGACCGGCATCGACGACCTTCTGTCCGGCACCCGCCGCTTCGACCTGGACGCGGTGGGGCGGGTGACGGCCGTGCACGCCGCGAACTGGACGGAAACGTACGCCTACGACTCCGCCGGCAACCAGACCTCGGCATCCTGGCCGTCGAGCCATCCCGGCGGGGAGGCAACAGGCACACGCGTATACGTGGGCACCCGTATCACCCATGCGGGCAGCGTCCGCTACGAACACGACGCCCTCGGCCGCATCACTCTGCGCCAGAAGACCCGCCTGTCCCGCAAACCCGACACCTGGCGCTACGAATGGGACACCGAGGACCGCCTCACCTCCGTGACAACCCCGGACGGCACCCGCTGGCGCTACACCTACGACCCCCTGGGCCGCCGCACGGCGAAACTCCGCCTGGCCGCCGACGGCGAACCCGTCGCTGAACAAGTGGACTTCACCTGGGACGGCACGACCCTGTGCGAACAGACCACCACGTCCCCCGACCTACCGAACCCGGTCACCCTCACCTGGGACCACCAGGGCCTACGCCCCATCACCCAGACCGAACGCATCACATCGGCCGAAGCCCCGCAGGCCGAAATCGACTCCCGCTTCTTCGCCATCGTCACCGACCTCATCGGCACGCCAAATGAACTCATCGACGAACAGGGCGAGATCGCCTGGCACACCCGCAGCACCCTGTGGGGCACCACCGCCTGGTCGGCCAACAGCAGCGCCTACACACCCCTACGCTTCCCAGGCCAGTACTACGACCCCGAAACCGGCCTCCACTACAACTACTTCCGCCACTACGACCCCGAAACCGCCCGCTACCTCACCCCCGACCCCCTCGGCCTCGCCCCCGCACCCAACCCCGCTACTTACGTCCACAATCCACAGGCGGCCACAGATCATCTGGGACTTGCTCCCGGTGACTGCCCACCTGATGTTCCTCAGCGAGAACCGTCTGACAAGAACGGACCCATTGCTGTAATCGGAAGACGACCGGATACTAAAGCTGCCCTCGACTGGGAGGGGCACGATGTTCTCAACATGCCCGACAAACTCTGGAGGGAGGAAATTAACGACACATGGGTGCAGAATATTATTGACAACCGAAGAGATGTCTACTTGGCATCCGACCCGATCCCAAAAAATCGGCTCAATAAAGCAGGACTGCCAAATGTCTTCGATCGCGAGTTGATTCAACTAGAAAAGGCTGGATATATCCAATCCGGACACTATCTACTCTCTCCGGAGAGTTAGCCGAACTTGCAAGTTTACGTAAGGGGTATCTCGTGGAACTAACACCGCGCGTCAAGCGGAGAATCGCAAGGGATTACGCCGAGAAGGACCGAAAAGCCGTCGAGGAAGTTCTAGTTGAGCTCATGGAAAGCCTGGAAGGGGGTGGCGGCGAGGAAAGGATCGTAGCGGCTGCCATTCTATTCAGTCATGGGCAAGTTGATAAACTTCTGACTGCCGTGGAGGTAGCCCTTGAAGACTGGCGAGATATTTTGATGATTTCGGGACTGCAGCACGGAGACTGGCCCGAACGTTTGGATTCAGAGTTCGGCACAGATTCCTGAGGGTGTCCCCATGCCTTTCGGTCCTCCGCCCGCCGACTTCGGGTTTCCCGTATCGCCTCCCTGGATCGCACCGACCTAGATCGAGCAGGGCCTGTTCGAGGCCAGGCCCGTGGTGACTGGCTCGCCTACTACGGCGTGCTCCCCGGGGTTCGGCTTTACTATCGGGCGGCGCGTGAAGACCTTGACAAGGAACCGGAGAAGAATCCTCGGCTGTTCTTCCGTGATCCCCATACACACGCCTGGCGGTGGGAGCTGTTCACCGACGTAGTCGGAAGGCGACCCGATGCAAGATTGGCGAGGAAGGATCAATGATGGGACTGACCCCTCGCATCAAACGGCGAATCGCCCAGGATTACACTGGCGAAGATCGACAAGCGGTCGAGGAAATTCTCCACGAGCTCGTAAACGATCTGACGGGAGGCGCCGAGGAAAGGATCGTAGCGGCTACCCTCATTCGTAGCCAGGCGAAGGTGGAGAGGTTCCTGCTTGCAGTGCAGATTGCCCGTGATGACTCGCGAGGCATCCTGATGAGTTCTGGGCTGGAGCATGAGGACTGGCGTGAACGCCTGGATGCAGAGTTCGGTACAGATTCCTGAGGGTGTCCCCATGTCTTTCGGTCCTCCGCCCGCCGACTTCGGGTCTCCCGTATCGCCTCCATAAATCGCACCGACTGAGATCGAGCAGGCACTGTTCGAGGCCAAGCCCCGTGGCACTGGCTCGCTTACTACGGCAAATGTGCCGGATGAGCTCTACAGTAGAAAGCTCGACTACGAGTGGGTGCAAAATGTCATCACCGATCGCAGGGATGTTTACGTAGCTTCTAATGCGACGCCCGACCGACAATCTATTCAACGAGGTCGGGTCACCGAGACCTTTCAAGCGTGAAATTGATCAACTTGAAAGCGCCGGATATGTTCGCGTGGGGGACTACCTACTCTCCCCCCATCAATAGCAGCAACAAGAAAAGGATCAACAGTGGAGCTGACCCCTCGCATCAAACGGCGAATCGCCCAGGATTACACCGGTGGAGATCGAGAAGCTGTCGAGGGAATCCTTTTCGAGGTAGTGAACGATTACGACCGGGGAGTTGATGGTTCGGAAAGGGTCGCAGCGGCCACACTTATTCACGGCCAGGGTAAAGTAGACAGGTTTTTGCTGGCGGCACAGATCGCCCGCGAGGACTTTCGAGATATTTTGATGGATTCCGGGCTGGAGCATGAAGACTGGCGCGAACGCCTGGATGCAGAGTTCGGTACAGATTCCTGAGGGTGTTCCTATGTCTTTCGGTCCTCCGCCCGCCGATTTCGGGCTTCCGGTATCGCCTCCCTGGATCGCCCCGACCGAGGTTGAGCAGGCCCTGTTCGAGGCCAAGGCCCGTGGTGACTGGACGCGGAGGGCCGCGCGGCGCCGGGTGTCGCAGGCCGTGGCGAGGTGGGGTTGGGTGTGGCGCGGGTGGCTGTCGTAGGCGATCAGGCGGAGGGTGGAGCAGCGGTAGTGGAGGGAGAGGTAGAAGTCGGGGGTCTCCGTGAACTGGGCTGCGGAAGGAGCGGTCCCGCAGCTCGACACCGCCCAGATCGACAACTCCCATGGGCCGGAATTTCTGGGCGAGCGGGCGCAGTTGGACAAGTACCGTGCCCATCTGGACTGGATGGAGCGCATCGCCCTGTCTCCTGAGGACTCGCGCGACTTCATCCGGGGCATCGCCAACAGTCTTTGAGGAGGACCCCGATGGAAGAGATCACGTGGGAAGAACCCTTCTGCGGCGAGGGAGCGAGCTGTTTCCGCCTCGGCACCGACCTCGACGGCAACGCCTACATCGCCATATCCGGCTCCGAGGACTCCTACCTCACCGACTCCCGCGAAGCGCTCCGCACGATGATCCTCGACATCAAGGCGGGTAAGGCGGACCATCTCCTCTGACCCCGCCTGTCCCGGGCCGGGTCGGGCCTACCCCATCGGCCGGTAGTACCCCAGCACCGCCGCCAGTTGCCCGAACCACTCCCCCAGCCGCTCCCTCGGCCTCGCGTCCACCACGCACTCGTACATCTGGCCGTCGAGGTGGATGACGGCCATCATCAGGGCCTTGCCCGAGGGGCTCGCCTTGTAGTGGACGCTGCGGACCTCAGGCCAGGGGAACTCCGCGTCGTAGCCGTTGACCTCGAAGGCGACGCCGGACGCGTCGACGACGATGGAGTTGTGGCGGTCGACCGCCATGAACTCCGGGCCGGCGGTGGCGGGGGCCGGGTGGGGCGGGGTCGGGGCGTAGCCGTACTGCGAGGGCGGTGGGCCGAAGCCCGGGGGTGCCGACGGTGGGGGCGGGGGCTGGTTACCGTACGGCGGCTGGTTGCCGTGCGGCGGCTGGTCGCCGTACGCCGCGTGGTTCATGGTCGGTCCGCTCCTCGCGCCGCGCTGGGTGTTCGCTCGCAACCTACCCGGCGAGCCGCCCGGAAGCCGCTGTGAAACATTTCCGGGGGCCCACCGCGTCAATGAGGTGAGGCGGAGCGACAACGCGGGGCAGGGGAGCACATGAGGCAGGTTCTGGCGGATCAGTACGCGGAGTTCGCGGCGGCGCGCGCCGCGCACCTGTACCGGTCCGCCTGTCTGCTCACCGCCGGGGACACGCACCTCGCCGAGGATCTGGTGCAGGAGACCCTCGGGCGGCTCTACATCAGCTGGCACCGGGTGACCCGGGTCGGCAACCCCGCCGGGTACGCGCAGACCGTCCTGACCCGGACCTTCCTCACGCACCAGCGGCGTCGCAGCAGTACCGAGCGGGCCATGGACGTGCTGCCCGACCGGGCCGACGGTGCCGACGGCGACGTCTCGCTGCGGCTGACGCTCCTGGAGGCGCTGGCCCGGCTGCCCGCGAAGGACCGGGCGGTGGTCGTCCTGCGGTACTGGGAGGACCGGTCCGTCGAGGAGACCGCCGACGTGATGAACGCCAGCTCCGCCGCCGTACGGACCCGCTGCACCCGCGCCCTCGGCCGGCTGCGCCAACTGCTGGGCGAGGACCTCGCCGAGTACGTCAGCTCCTGACCACGGACCCCGCCCGGGGCTTCCACACCTTCGACCACGCCGGAACGGTGGTTTGCCATGCCCGTTGACCAGCACAGTGACCCTTTCGAGGACCGGCTCGGCGCCGCACTGCGTCAGACCGGCGACACCTTCGCCCCGGACGGTGCCGCGCTCGCCGCCGCCGGGCGGGCGCGCGGACGCCGGCTGCGGCTGCGCCGCCGGGCCGCCGTCGTGAGCGGGGCGGCGAGCCTCGCGCTCGTCGGCGCGGGCGCGGCGCTCGTGCTGCCCGGCGACGACTCCGCTGAGGCGGGACGCAGTTCCGTGGCCTCCGGGCCGACCGTCGGGTCGAGTCCGACGCCCACCGCCCAGGCGCTGTCCCGGACCGAGATGATCAGTACGCTCCGCACACTGCTTCCCGAGGGTCAGATCAGCGGCGGGGACGCGCGCGGCACGAACGAGGACCTGCCGCCGTACGCACAGGTCGTGTTCGACGACGGCAAGGGCGCCGGGAGCATCTCGCTGGGTCTCGACCGGATCGAGCCGGGCAGCGACCGGGCCCGTGAGGTCGCCGAGTGCCCGGACAAGACGCTGACGTCGTACGACAGTTGCACCTCGACCAGGCTGCCGGACGGCTCGCTGATCAAGATCTTCCGGGGGTACGAGTATCCCGACCGGCGCGAGGACACCAAGCTGTGGACCGCCGACCTCATCACGCCCGCCGGACAGTACGTCACGGTGAGCGAGTGGAACGCCGCCGCCGAGAAGGGCGCGCCGGTCAGCCGGCCCAACCCGCCGCTGTCCGAGGCGCAGTTGGAGAAGCTGGTGTCGGCCGAGGTGTGGCGTCAGGCCGTCGACGCGATGCCCGAGGACGCCGCGAAGACGGAGTCCTCGGCGCCCGTGACCGGTCCGGTCGCCGTCGACGGCGACACCATCGGGCAGACCCTCGCCGGTCTGCTGCCCAAGGGCGTCGAGGTGGTCTCCAAGGGGGGCCAGGACACCGAGTACGCCTATCTCGTCGTCGACGACGGGAAGGGCAGGAGCCTGGTCCAGATCAACGTCCAGCCCGACATGCGGGACGTCGCACACCAGCTCTTCGGCGCCGGCTCCGAGATCCGGCCCGACGGCACCCTGGTGGCCGTCCGGCAGGGGCTCGGCGAGAAGTCAGGCGCGGGGGTCGTCATGTTGACCGCCGACACGATGAGGACGAACGGCATGCGGGTCGTCGTCAGCGCCTTCAACACCGGCGACCAGAACAGCGACGCGACCCGCGCGACCCCCGCCCTCACGGTCGGACAGCTGAAGGAGATCGCCCTCAGCCCGAAGTGGGAGCGGATCGCCTAGCCTCCTCCCCCCGGTCTCAGAAGAAGTCCGCCCACGGCTGGTCCCAGATCTGCTTCACGCACAGCACCAGGAAGAGCAGGCCCGCGACGGCCAGCATGGCGTTGCTCAGCGGGCCGTTGCGCCACTCCCGCGGGGTGCGGGAGGTGTTCAGCAGCCACAGCAGCGTGCCGGCCAGGAACGGGAGGAAGGCGGCGCCGAGCACGCCGTAGAGGATGATGAGGCGGAACGGCTGGCCCTGGAAGATCAGCACGATCGGCGGGAAGGTCAGCCAGAGCAGGTACGCGCGGAAGGGCCACGAGCGCTCCCGCTCGCCGGACGCGACCTTCTCGCCCGAGGCGGCCTCCTCACCGGCAACCGACCGGGCCGCCGACTCCGACCCCGATGCCGATGCCGCCCTGTCCGCGCGGAAGCGGGCCACGAAGTCCGCGAACATCAGGCTCACGCCGTGCCAGACGCCGATCAGGGAGGTGAAGGAGGTGGCGAAGAAACCGATCAGGAAGAACTTGGCGGTCGCCGTCCCGTACTCGTCCTCCAGGATGTCGCTGAGCTGGATCAGACCCTTGTCGCCGCTCGCGATGGCGACATTGGCAGAGTGGAGGAGCTCCGCTCCCACGAAGAGCATCGAGACGACGAAGATGCCCGTGGTGGCGTACGCGACCCGGTTGTCGAGCCGCATGACCTTCATCCAGCCGGTGTTGGTCCAGCCCTTGGCGTTGACCCAGTAGCCGTACGCGGCCAGCGTGATCGTGCCGCCGACGCCGCCGATCAGGCCGAGGGTGTTGAGGACGGAGTCCTTCTCGTCGGGCAGGACCGGGAGGAGGCCGGCGAAGGCGTCGCCCAGGTTCGGGGTGACGCGGATCGCCAGATAGACCGTGACGACGAACATGACGCCCACCAGGACCGTCATGACCTTCTCGAAGACCGCGTACTTGTTGAACCAGACGAAGACCAGGCCGACCAGTCCGCACGCGATGGCCCACCACTTGAGGTCCATCACGTCCGGGAACAGCGCCTGCAGGGGCAGCGCGCTCGACGACATCGCCGCCGCGCCGTAGACGAAGCCCCAGATCACGACGTAGACGACGAAGAACCACGTCGTCCAGCGGCCGAGGCTCGCCCAGCCGTCGAAGAGGGTGCGGCCGGTGGAGAGGTGGTAGCGGCCGGCCGCCTCGGCGAGGGAGATCTTGACCAGGCAGCCGATGACGGCGGCCCACAGGAGGGTGTAGCCGAAGTTGCTGCCGGCGATGAGCGTGGCGACCAGGTCACCTGCGCCGACGCCGGTCGCGGCGACGACGATTCCCGGGCCGATGTACTTCCAACTGGATTTTCGGGGCGTGGAGATCGGGCCGCCCGACGAGTTCGGTGACTCGTTGCTCTTCGTGTTTCCCGTGGTGTCCGCCATGAGGGTCAAGAAAGCCCAAAGCCGCCGGTGGGACAAGAGGGCCTGCGCGGATCTTCACTCGATGTGCCTACCCGGGAGGCGAGGTGACGGGGCCCGTCGGCTGGGCGTGCCGGCGGGCCCCGGGCTGTGGTTCCGGAGCGTGGGTTCGGTGTGATCCGGAACTGGCGGGTGCGCTACGGCTGTCGCCGACCGCAGCCGTCCGACCCGCACGTGCCGAGCTCGAACCAGACGGTCTTGCCCGGCCCGTCCTGGTGGCAGCCCCAGCGCCTGGCGAGCGCATCCACCAGGAACATTCCTCGTCCGCTCTCCGAGGCGCCCGCGGCGAGCACCTGGGGAGTGCGGCGGCCGAAGTCCGCGACCTCGCAGCGCAGCACTCCGTGGGCGGCGGTCAGGGTGAGACGGAAGCGGCTCGCGGAGTGCAGCAGGGCGTTCGTCGCCAGTTCGCTGACCAGGAGCTCCGCCACGTCCAGTACCTCCTCCCGGTCCGCCAGACCCCATCCTTCCAACTGCCTGCGGACCTCGGCGCGGGCCTCGCGGACGGCGGACGGGCGGGGGTCGTACTCGACGCTCAGATGGCCGGCTCCCAGCGGAGGCTGGGGGTAGGTGCCGGTTCCGGGGTCGGGGTCCGGGAGGGCTCCCCCGGAGAGTCGCAGCATGCTGTCAGGGTGCCCTCCCCGGGCTGCCGGGACACGGGGAGGACTACCCGATTCCGTACCTGTACGGCTGGTACGGCTACGGCTGCTGCCGGAGTCACGCGTACTGCAGGCGCACCGTCGATCCGGTGCCGGCGTCACGGATGTCGACGTACGCGCACACCTGGCGGGCGAACCACAGCCCCTGGGCGGGTTCGAGCTCGCCGGTGGGTGGTGGCACGAAGCCCACGAGAGGGTCGTCGACGCGGCGGGCGGTGCGCAGTTCGCAGACGCAGGACGGGGCCTCGCCCCACAGCAGGGTGGCGGTGACCGGGCCGAGGGTGGCCGCCGCCGCGGTGACCGACTCGGCGAACAGCTCGGCGTCGGCGACGGCCAGCCCCCGCGCCCGGGCCCGCTGCCGTACCGGCTCGGCGTCCGGCCGCGCCAGGAGCTCCGCGCCGGGCGGGGGCGGTGGCAGGGGTACGGCGTCCAGCTCGGCCGCGATGCGTGCGGGGTCCTCGTAGACGCCGGTGCCGGGGTGGGTGCGGCGGACCGCGTCGACGACGGCGGAGCCGGCGGTACGGGTGTCGTAGGCGCACAGCGCGGTGGTGGTGAACGGGGCGAAGAGCAGGTTGGCGAGGGCCTCGTAGCGGATCCACTCGGCGGTCTCGCGTGGGGAGCGGCCGGCGCGGCCGTTCCACACGGGCTCCATGAGGAGGTGGACGCGACCGCCGGGGCCGGCGTGCGCTTCGAGATAGCCGGCGCCCTGTGCCACCGCGTTGGCTGCGGATCCGGTGTACCAGTCGGTGTGCGGGATGAGGCCGACGTGCTTGGCGTCGTCGCCGAGGGCGTCGTGCAGGAGGTCCAGCTTGTCCGGGGCGACGATGGCCACGGGCGGGGGTTCGCCCGGTGCGGTCAGGCCCTCGGCGAGGAAGGGGAGGGCGGCGGCGAGGAAGTCGTCGTCGGCGCCGAAGGCTGCCATGCGGTGGTCGAAGGCGGTGTGGGGCATGGGGGTCCCTGATGGTCGGTGGGTTGGGGGGCGGGGCGGTATGGCCAGGGGGTCGGTGGGTCGGTGGGGACGGCGGCTCGGTGGCGCCAGTAGGTCGTTGGGGCCAGTAGGTCGCTGGGGCCAATGGGTCGCTGGGGCCAGTAGGTCGCTGGGGCTAGTAGGTCGGCAGTGGCAAGTGGGGCGGCGGTCGGTGGGGGTGTCTGCGGCCGGGTGGGGGAACGGCGTCGACGGAGCGGAGCGGGGCCGGCTCCGGGGCGGGTTCCGGTGGCCGGGGCGCGGTGGCCCGTAGCCGGGGCGCACTGACCCGTGGCCGGGGCGCAGTGGCCCGTAGCCGGGGCGCACTGACCCGTAGCCGGGGCGCAGTGGCCCGTAGCCGGGGCGCACTGACCCGTAGCCGGGGCGCAGTGGCCCGTAGCCGGGGCGCACTGACCCGTAGCCGGGGCGCGGTGGCCCGTAGCCGGTGTGCGGTGCCCGGTGCCGGTCCAGGGCTGCGGCTTCGGCCCACGGCCGGCGCCTCGGTCTCGGCTCCCGCTTCGGCGTGGCGGTCAGCGTTGGGCCGTTACCCAGGCGGCGATCTGGCTGCGGTTGTTGAGGCCGAGTTTGCTGAGGATGCGTTCCACATGGCCTTCGGCGGTTCGGCGGGCGATCACCAGGCGGTCGGCGATCTGCTGGTTGGCGAGGCCTTCGGCGACCAGTTCGGCGACCTGGGCCTCTCGGCGGGTGAGGCGGATCTCTGCCGGGTCCGGCAACAAGGGGGTGACGGGCGGACGTTCGGGGAGGCCGGGTTCCTGGAGGGCGCAGCCGACGATCTCGGCGAGGGCGAGCCCGGCGCCGCGGTCGTAGGCATGGACGAAGGCGGGCCGGCCGATCGCCTCCAGGGCGCGCTGTTCGCTGTCCCGGCGGGTGGTGCACAGGGCCTGCGAGCCCCAGCGGTTGCGGTCGACGGCGGCCCAGACCCGGTCGGCGCCGCCGAGCAGGACGGCCGCGCGTTCGTGGGCGCCGACGTGGGAGGCGATAAGCGCTGCCAGGTCGAGGGTGAGAGCGATGCCGGTGACGTCGTGGACGGCGAGTTTGAGGCGGAGGGCCTCGCGGGCGTGCCGTTCGGCGCACGGCCAGTCCTGCTTCACGGTGTGGGCGAGGGCGAGCATCCGCAGGACGTAGGAGCGCACCCACTGCTCGCCGTGCTCCTCGCAGAGCCGCAGGGCCTTCTCGCACACCTCTACGGCACGGTCGGCCCGGCCCAGGAAGCCGAGGGCGCAGGCCAGTTCGACCTGGTCGAGGCCGACCAGGCTGAGGTGCTGACCGGGGACGCGGCCCCGGGAGACGCAGGCCTCGAAGTGGGCCAGCGCGGCGGGCAGGTCGTCGGCGAAGAGCCGGATGACACCGATGACGTAGTCCGCGTGGGCGGCCTCGGCAGCGTCACCGAGACGCTGGGCCAACGCCCGGGCGTCCTCGGCCATCCGGCGCCCCCGGGTGAGGTCCTCGGGGCAGCCGGCGAGCAGCCCGGCGCTCCACAGGCCGCGGGCCCGCTCACGGGTCGGCTCGGGGTTGGCGTCGAGGGCGCGGTCGAGCCAGTAACGCCCCTCGCGGGGCGCTCCGCAGGCGTGCCAGTAGAACCAGAGGGTCCCCGCGAGCCGAAGCCCGGCAAGACGGTCCTCCGGCGCCGAGGCCCCCTGACCGGACTCACCGGACCCGCCGGACTCACCGCCCGGCCCGAGCGGCCCCACGGAGGGCGCCACGGACAGCGCGAGCGTATCCGCACCCTTCACGCCCCCGCCCCCGCCCTCGCCCCCGCCTCCGCCTCCGCCCCCACTCCCCTCCGCAAGGCTGAAGTCCAGTGCCGCTCGCAGGTTGTCCTGGTCCGCCCGCAGGCGGGCGACGATCTCGCGTTGGCCCGGGCCGAACCACGCTTGTTCGCAGGCGGTGGCGAGGGTCTGCATGCGGTCGCGGTGGCGGCGGCGGGTGGCGGGTTCCTCGCCCGGGGTCTGTCTCAGGGTGTCCAGGCCGTAGTGGCGGAGGGTCTCCAGGAGGCGGAAGCGGACGCCGTCGGGACCGGGATCGCGGCACAGGACGGACTTGTCGACCAGGCCGGCGACGGCTTCGAGGACGTCGTACGAGCGGATGCGACGGCCGTCGGCGCAGACCGCCTCGGCCGTCTCCAGGTCGAAGCCGCCGGCGCAGACCGACAGCCGGGCCCACACCAGCCGCTCCCGCTCGGTGCACAGTTCGTGGCTCCAGTCGACGGCGGCGCGCAGCGTCTGGTGGCGGGGCAGGGCGGCGGGGCTGCCGGTGGCGAGGAGGCGGTAGCGGTCGTCGAGGCGTTCCAGGAGCTGCTCCACGCCGAGGACCCGCATCCGGACGGCGGCGAGTTCGATGGCGAGCGGCAGGCCGTCCAGGTGGCGGCACAGACGGGCCACGGCGGCCCGGTTGCCGGCGGTGAGACGGAAGCCGGGGGCGACGGCGGCGGCCCGGTCCGCGAAGAGGGCGAGGGACGGGTAGCCGTAGGCGGCGGAGAGGTCGCCGTCGGGGTCTGGGACGGGCAGTGGCCGTACGTCCAGGAGGTGTTCCTCGGTGAGGCCGAGGCGGTGGCGGCTGGTGGCGAGGACGCGGACGCCGGTGGTGCCGTGCAGCAGGGCGGCGGTGAGCCCGGCGCAGGCGGGCAGCAGATGCTCGCAGTTGTCGACGACGAGCAGCAGGCGCCGGTCCCGTACGTGTTCGACGAGGGCGTCCAGTGGTGGCCGGTCGGAGTGGTCGTGCAGGCCGAGGGCGTCGGCGGCGGCGAGGGGAACGAGCGCCGGGTCGTCGAGGCCCGCCAGGTGCACGAACCGTACGCCGTCCGGGAAGGCGCGTTCGACGCGGGCCGCGATGCGCGCGGCGAGCCGGGTCTTGCCGACACCGCCGGGCCCGGTGAGGGTGACCAGGCGTGCCCGGGCCAACAGCTCGCGGCCGTCGGCCTGTTCGCGGCGCCGGTCGACGAAGCTGGTCGTCTCGACCGGCAGGTGACAGTCCCGTCGTGGCGCTGATCCGCCCATGATCAGCCAGTCCTCTGGGGGTGTGTGGGTGACTCACCTTGTCCCCGGATCCGGCATATATGCACGCGCCCGTCACACCCACGAGTGCACTTCGCGCGCGACCGCACCAGCGGGTACCGACGCGCGTACACTGCGCGGCCTTTCAGAGGGACAGTTCACGCCACCACGCCTCCGCCGGTCTTGACCTGCTCATGCCATGCGCAGACGATGAGCGGCACAGCCGCACTTGTTCGTCGCTGAACCACCCCCCGCTCCACTCCCCGCCTCCGGAGATCCCGGAAGCCCTGGAGAACCTAGGAGACTTCATGCGACTTCGCATTCGCGCCTCGGGCGCCCGAGGCGGCAGACGGTACGCCGCGCTCGCCGCCCTGCTCGCCGTCGCCCTCGCGGCCCCGCTCTCCGCGAACGCCGACAGCGGCGCGAAACCGGCCGCGTCGGCGGACGACATCCGCCAGTACGAGGTGCACATGCACTCGGACTCCAAGTCCCGTACGGCACTTCAGCAGTCCGGCGTGAGCGTGGACGACGCCGACGACCACTCGGTCTTCATCTCCGGTCGCGCGGACCAGGTCAAGAAGCTGAAGAAGCTCGGCTACGACGTCACACCGCTCGGCGCGGTGCCGGACCGGTCGAACGGCGAGGGGGACGTACGGCTCCTCGACTTCCCGTCGGCGGACTCGCGGTACCACAACTACGCCGAGATGAACGCGGAGATCGACACCCGCCTGTCGGCGTACCCGAACATCATGAGCAAGCGCGTGATCGGGAAGTCGTACCAGGGACGGGACATCGTCGCGATCAAGATCAGCGACAACGTCGCGAGCGACGAGTCCGAGCCCGAGGTGCTGTTCACGCACCACCAGCACGCCCGTGAGCACCTCACCGTCGAGATGGCGCTCTACCTGTTGCGCGAACTCGGCGCCGGCTACGGCTCCGACTCGCGTGTCACCAGCATGGTGAACAACCGCGAGATCTGGATCGTGCCGGACCTCAACCCGGACGGCGGCGAGTACGACATCGCGACCGGGTCCTACCGTTCGTGGCGCAAGAACCGGCAGCCCAACAGCGGTTCCTCGTACGTCGGTACGGACATGAACCGGAACTGGAACTACCGGTGGGGCTGCTGCGGCGGGTCGTCCGGGTCGACGTCCTCCGAGACCTACCGGGGTTCGGCTCCCGAGTCGGCGCCCGAGGTCAAGGTCGTCGCGGACTTCGTGCGCAGCCGGGTGGTCGGCGGCGTGCAGCAGATCAAGGCGGGCGTCGACTTCCACACGTACAGCGAGCTGGTGCTGTGGCCGTTCGGGTACACCACCGCCAACACCACGACCGGGATGACGGCGGACGACCGCAACGCGTTCGCGGCCGTCGGACAGAAGATGGCGGCCAGCAACGGCTACACGCCGGAGCAGTCCAGCGACCTGTACATCACCGACGGGTCGATCGACGACTGGCTGTGGGGCAACCAGAAGATCTTCGGGTACACCTTCGAGATGTATCCCTCGTCCTCCGCGGGCGGAGGGTTCTACCCGCCCGACGAGGTGATCGAGCGGGAGACGTCCCGGAACCGGGACGCGGTGTTGCAGCTCCTGGAGAACGCGGACTGCATGTACCGGTCCATCGGCAAGGAGGCCCAGTACTGCGGCTAGCGGTCGTCGAGCCGCGGGTCGTGGGGAGCCGTGGGGCCGGCGCGGCCGGTCCCACGGCTCCCCGCGTCCCTACGCGGCGTCGTCCTCGGCGGCCTTGTCGCCCTCTTCGCCCTCTTCGAAGTAGGCGTCCAGGACCGCGTCCAGCTGCTCGTCCCACTCCGTGAACTTCGCCCTGGACGCCGCCTCGATCTCGATCGGGTACCAGCGGCGGTCGGGAGTGTGCACCGTGATGGTGAACCTCTTGCCGAACCGCGGGGACTCGGTCTCGACCGCGCCGATCTCGTCCCAGCGGAACTCGCACTGCTGGTCGTCGAGGGCGAGTCGTACGCCCTTGTGGTCGGCGACGATCCGGGCCCGGCGGTCGGAGGCCTCGAAGACGGGGCCGTCGGGAGCCTCCTCGTCGTCGGCCTCGTCGGCGCCTTCGGGTCCGCCGGGCTGCGCGGAGGAGGGCTCGCCGGACGTCTCGGCCTCGCCCGACGCCGTGTGCTCGGCGTCGTCGGCCTCCTCGACCCGTTCGTCCTGCTCCGCCTTGGCGTCCTCAGGCCCGTCGTCCGCCTTCGCGCCGGACCCGGGTGACGTGAGCCCGGGGATGAATGCCGGGTCGAATCCGGCGCCTTCCAGGGGCTGGCTGCTCGAACCTATGCGCTGCTCCACAGCGGGCAGTATGGTCGAAGATCCTGTGTCGGGCACAGTCGGCCCCAACTTCGTTATCAGACGCCTACACGGCGTCTGCCCCGTGCCTGCCGTGCGCCCGCCCCGTGCCTGCGGGAACAGGCCGGATACCGCCACCGCGAACCCCGCCACTGATGCGGGTCGAGGGTGATCCCCCCGGGAGGCACAGCCGGGCAGGGGGATCGCGGCGCGGTGCCCCGGAGGAAACCGTGCCGTTCACGGCGTGCGGGAAAGGCGAGAGGCGGCGTCAGCCGAGTACGGCGAGCGCGTCGATCTCGACGAGGAGCCCGGCGGGCAGGCCGACGTAGACCGTCGTGCGGGCGGCCGGGGGCGCGTTGAGGGCCTGCTCCTCGAAGTAGGCGTCGTACACGGCGTTCATCTCGGCGAAGTGGTCCACGTCGGTGAGGTAGACGCGGATCATCATCACGTCGTCCCAGCTCGCGCCGCCCTCCTCCAGGATCGCCTTGACGTTGGCGAGGGTCTGGAGGGTCTGCTCGCGCAGGGTGGGTCCGGCGGGCGTGGGCGGCCGGCCCTCCTCGGCGGGCAGGAAGCCGACCTGGCCGGCGACCTGGAGGATGTTGCCCTTGCGCACGCCGTGCGAGAACCTCGCGGGCGGGGTGGTGTGGGTCTTCGGGGTGAGCGCGGTCTTCTCTGTCATGAGGTGGCTTCCTTGACGGGTGTCTTGCCGGAGTACTCACCGCTGATCGCGTCCGCGGTACGGCGGACCAGCGGCAGCAGGGTGAGGAGTTCCTCGGCGGTGACGACGACGTTCGGCGCGGACACCGACATCGCGGCGACGACCCGGCCGTCGGCACCGCGGACGGGCGCGGCGACGCAGTTGATGGACTCCTCGTGGCCACCGAGGTCGGTGGCCCAGCCCTGTTCGCGCACCTTGTCCAGCTCCCGCAGGAACGCGGGGCCGTTGGGCGTCGAACGGGCCGTGTACATGGGGTAGTCGAGCTTGTCGGCGAGGGCCCGGCGCTCGGGTTCGGGCAGGTCGGCCAGGAGGAGCTTGGCGACGGCCGCGACGGTGATGGCGACGGGCTTGCCGATGCGCGAGTACATCCGCACCGGGTAGCGGCTCTCCACCTTGTCGATGTAGAGGACCTCGTCGTCCTCGAGGACGGCGAGGTGGACGGTGTGTCCGCACTGCTCGTTGAGGCGTACGAGGTGGGGGTGGCCGATCTCGCGGATGTCGAGGTTCTCCATCGCCTCCTGGGCCAGCGCGATGAGCCGGGCGCCGAGGCGGTAGCGCTGGTCGGACTGGCGGTAGACCATGCCGTGTTCGTGGAGTGTCCGCAACAGGCGCAGGGCCGTGGACTTGTGGACGCCCAGGCGCTCGGCGACCTGCCCGAGGTCGGCGGGGCCCTCGGCGAGCAGCGGCAGGATGCTCAGCGCGCGGTCGACGGTCTGGCTCATGGCGTACGTACCTCCTCCTCGGCCCGCTGTTCGGCCTGTGTCCAGCCGGGGCCGAGTCGCAGTCTCCCCCACGCGTCGTCGTCCAGGGCGGCGAGGCGGTCGGCGTGGTCGCGGGCGGGGGGTGCGGCGAGGTCGCCGGGGGTGGTCAGGGCGGCGGCGGCCCAGAGGTGGCCGTGCCGGAGGCGGTCCGGAAGGGGCAGTGCGCGCAGGGTGGCGGAGAGGAAGCCGGCGGCGAAGGCGTCGCCGGCACCGACGGTGGCGACCACGTCCACGTCGAGGGCCGGCACGAAGGCTCCGGCCGGGCCGGGCGGCTGCGGGGAGTGCGGGCGCGGGGAGAGCGACTGCGGGGAGGGCGGCCGCTGGGAGAGCGGGTGTGGTGAGGGTGACTGCGAGGAGGGCGGGTGTTCGAACGCGGTCGCCCCCCGCGCCCCCTCCTTCACCACCAGGACGGACGGTTCGGGGAGCAGTTCCCTGATCGGCCCCGGCCCGCCCGTCACGCCCCAGGTCTCCGCGGCCTCGTCCTCCCCGACGAAGACGATGTCGGCCCCGCGGGCCAGCTCCAGCAGGACCCGCGGCCCGTCGGCGGATCGCCACAGACCGGCGCGGTGGTTGATGTCGAAGGAGACGAGCGGGCGGTCGGTACCGCGGGTGGTCAGGTCGCGCAGCAGGGTCAGGCAGTCGTCGGACAGGGCGGCCGTGATGCCGGACAGGTGCAGGATCCGTCCCGCCCGTGCCGCTGCCACGTCCACGCTGTCCACCGCCATCGCGGAGGCCGCCGACCCGGCCCGGTAGTACGCAACCTCGTGGGCGTCGGTGGCCCGGTCACCCGCCGTACGGAAGTACACGCCGGTCGGCCGCACGGGATCCCGGCGTACGGCGGAGACGTCGACGCCGTACGCGCCGATCGCCTCGACGAGGTGGTCGCCGAACCCGTCGGCGCCGACCCGGCCTACCCACCGCACCCGGTGACCGGCGGCGGCCAGCGCGCACACCACGTTGGACTCGGCGCCCCCGATGCCCCGCTCGAAGGACGGGACGTCGGCGAGGCGGCCCGGCCGGGAGGGCAGGAAGGTGACCATGGACTCGCCGAGCGCGACGACGTCCACGACGTCGGGGGCGTTGCGGGGTCCCGTGACGGTCACGATCCTCGTAGCTCCTGAGCGTCGGGCGGGGCGGCGGCTCCGTTGACCCCGCGTTGGCCGAGATGTTAGACAGCAGCGAGTGCCATACGCAACGATCGTTGCGCATAGCGCAATAACCGAGACCAGGAGAGTCCATGGCCCGCGACACCGGCACCGAAGCCCTCGCCCGCCTCGCGGAGGAACGCGTCGACCACCGCTTCAAGGGCCTGCCCCCGGACGCCGACGGCCTCACCGTCGGCGAGCTGGCCGCCCAGCGCCGCAACCTCTTCACCGACGGCTTCGCCACCCCGGTGCTCGCCCTCTCCGCCGAGCGTCTGGAGCACAACCTGCGGCTCATGGAGACGTACGCGACCCGCCACGGTCTCGCCTTCGCCCCGCACGGCAAGACCTCCATGGCGCCGCGGCTCTTCCAGCGCCAGATCGAGCACGGGGCGTGGGGCATCACACTCGCGGTGCCCCACCAGGTGCGGGTGGCGCGGGCGTTCGGCTTCGAGCGGGTCTTCCTCGCCAACGAGCTGGTGGACGCGGCCGCGCTGCGCTGGATCGCCGCCGAACTCGACGCGGACGACGACTTCCGCCTGATCTGCTACGTCGACTCCGTGTCCGGGGTGCGGTTGATGGACGCGGCGCTACGCGGGGTCTCGCGCCCCCTGGACGTGGTCGTCGAGCTCGCCGCCGGCGAGGGCGCCCGCACCGGCGTCCGGACGGAGGCGGAGTGTGCGGCGGTCGCGGACGCCGTGGCGGCGACGCGGACCCTGCGGCTGGTCGGCGTGGCCGGCTACGAGGGCGAGGTCCCGCGGGCCGACGCCGAGCGGGTGCACGCCTGGCTGCGGCGGCTCGTCGCACTGGCCGTCGGCCTCGACAAGGCGGGGCGGTTCGCGCACACCGACGAGATCGTCGTCAGTGCGGGCGGCAGCGCCTGGTTCGACGTGGTCGCCGAGGTCTTCGCCGAGATCCCCGGCCTCTCCGCGCCGGTGCTGAAGCTGCTGCGCTCGGGGGCGTACGTCTCGCACGACGACGGCCACTACCGCAAGCTCACCCCCTTCAACCGGGTCCCCGAGGAGGGCGCCCTGGAGCCGGCGTTCCGGCTCTGGACCCAGGTGGTGTCCCGGCCCTCCGCCGAGCAGGCCTTCACCAACGCCGGCAAGCGGGACGCGGCCTACGACCTCGACCTGCCCTTCGCCCAGGTCGTCCGCCGGGACGGGGTGGAGCGCCCCGCCACCGGGATCGAGGTGAGCGGACTGTCCGACCAGCACGCGTGGCTGCGCACCGCCCCCGAGGCTGACCTGGAGGTCGGTGACTGGGTCGGCCTCGGACTGTCGCACCCGTGCACGTCCTTCGACAAGTGGCAGCTGATCCCGCTGGCCCAGGCGGACGGCACGGTCGTCGACTACATCCGTACGTTCTTCTAGAGACCGTCAGGAGGCCCCGCGTGGAAGAGCTCGTCATCCGGGACGCGGACGTCGTGGACGGCTCGGGCGGTCCGTCGTACCGCGCCGACGTGGTGGTGGACGGCGGCCGGATCGTGGCGATCGTCCAGGAGGCCGCGGCCGCCGGCTGCCAGCGCCCCAAGGCGCGCCGCGAGCTGGACGCGGAGGGGCTGGTCCTCTCCCCCGGTTTCATCGACATGCACGCCCACAGCGATCTGGCCCTGCTGCGCGACCCCGACCACAGCGCCAAGGCCGCGCAGGGCGTCACCCTCGAGGTCCTCGGCCAGGACGGGCTGTCGTACGCGCCGGTCGACGACCGCACGCTGGAGGAGGTCCGCCGGGCCGTCACCGGCTGGAACGGCCCCGGCGACGACGTCGACTTCACCTGGCGGTCGGTCGGCGAGTACCTGGACCGGCTCGACGAGGGCATCGCGGTGAACGCCGCCTACCTGATCCCGCAGGGCACGGTCCGCGCGCTCGCCGTCGGCTGGGAGGACCGCGAGGCGACGCCCGGCGAGCTGGACCGGATGCGGCACCTGGTCGCCGAGGGGATGGAACAGGGCGCGGTCGGCATGTCGTCGGGGCTCACCTACACCCCCGGCATGTACGCCAAGGACGCCGAACTCACCGCGCTGTGCCGGGTGGTGGCGTCCTACGGCGGCTACTACTGCCCCCACCACCGCTCCTACGGGGCGGGCGCGCTGCAGGCGTACGAGGAGATGGTGGCGCTCACCCGCGAGGCCGGCTGCGCGCTGCATCTCGCCCACGCCACCATGAACTTCGGCGTGAACAAGGGGCGCGCGCCGGAGCTGCTGTCCCTCCTCGATGACGCCCTCGCGGCCGGGGCCGACATCAGCCTCGACACCTATCCCTACACGCCCGGCTCGACCACGCTCGCCGCCCTGCTGCCGAGCTGGGCGGGCGCAGGCGGTCCGGACGCGGTCCTGGAGCGGCTGACCCGGGAGGAGAGCGCGGAGCGCGTCCGGCACGATCTCGAGGTCGTCGGCGCGGACGGCTGCCACGGGGTGCCCGTCGAGTGGGACACCGTCGAGATCTCCGGCGTCACGAACCCCGCGCTCGGGGACTTCGTCGGCCGCAGCGTCCAGGAGTCCGCCGACCTGCGCGGCGAGGCTCCCTGGTCGACCGCCCGCCGGCTCCTCCTGGAGGACCGGCTCGGGTCGACGATCCTCCAGCACGTCGGCCACGAGGAGAACGTGCGGGCGATCATGCGGCACCCGGTCCACACCGGCGGTTCGGACGGCATCCTCCAGGGCGGCAAGCCGCACCCGCGCGCGTACGGCACCTTCCCGCGGTATCTCGGCCACTACGTCCGGGAGTTGGGGGTGCTGTCCCTGGAGGAGTGCGTCGCCCACCTCACCGCCCGCCCGGCGGCCCGGCTGCGGCTGCCGGACCGCGGGCTGGTCCGCGAGGGATTCCGGGCGGACCTGGTGCTGTTCGACCCCGCCACGGTGGCGGCGGGGTCGAGCTTCGAGAACCCGCGGGTGCTCCCGACGGGCATCCCGTACGTCCTGGTCGACGGCCGTTTCGTCATCGAGGACGGCCGTCGGACCGACGTGCTGGCGGGCCGGGCGGTGCGCAGGACGCCGTAGGCCGTCCCGGGCCTACGGCTTGGGCAGGGCGCACCCGGCCGCGCTCAGGTTCAGCTGGTTGCCGGTCGTGAAGCAGGCCGGGAACAGGTAGGTCTCCTGGGCGTAGTTGATGCCCTGGCGGACGGTGACCTTGCCGGTCGCGTCGACCTCGCACGGGTTGTTCACCGTGCAGGACTCGCCGTCCTCGTTACCGGTGTTGTTGACGGCGACGACCTTGCCGGTGGCCTGGTCGACGACGGGCGAGCCGGAGGTCCCGCCGATGGTGTTGCAGGCGGAGGTGTAGCGGACCGAGTCCTTCCAGGTCCAGCTGCCCTCCTTCATGGTGTGCACGAACCCGTCGATGCTGCAGCTGTAGAGCCGCTTCCAGTAGCCGGAGGCGACGGTGATCGCGGTGCCGGCCGTGGGGTGCGTGTCCTGCACGGTCAGCGGGCTGATGCCGTACGAGCTGCGGATCGCCGCGTAGGTGGTGGTGAGCTGGTAGATCGCGGCGTCGGTGTCGGTCATCGTCGCGTAGGCGAGCTTGTTCGCACGCAGGGTCGCGATCCTGGTGCCGGCGCTGTTGAGCAGGCCGAAGGTGCGGCTGGACGCCCGGTTGACGAGCACCTGACCGGGCTGCGGGAAGCCGCTCTCCAGGCAGTGGCCGTTGGTGAGCACCAGCGCCGGGGCCGTGTCCGGGGAGTTCGGGAAGCGGACGACGGAGCCGGAACAGTTGCTGAGCGCGACGGTTCCGGCGAGGGTCACGGCCTGCAGCGTGGGCGAGGCGGCGGCCTTGGCATCGGCCTTGGTCGCGGAGGCGGCGGCCGCCGCGGGTGCGGCCGGCGACGCGGGCGCCGCGACCGCGGGCGCCGCGCCCGCCCCGGCGATCACCAGGGCGAAGAGTGCGGCGACGAGAGGCTTTCTCATGCGGGGGGTCCCCTCTATATGACGAGGCGACCGGAGATCTTCCGGCCACCCGCTGTTTTGTCATGCGCATTGTTAACGGAGGGGCGCGTGGCGGCAAGGAGTTGGTTTTGGCCGTGGGCGGCGGGAGTTGGCGGGATTTCGAGGGGTGGAGGGCACGGCGGAGCCGGGGGCACAGCCGGGCGGCGGAGCCGGGGGCACAGCCGGGCGGCGGAGCCGGGGGCACAGCCGGGCGGCACGACCGAGGGCGGATTCCGGGGGCGAATTCGAGGGGCGGATTCGGCGGCGGAGCGGACGGCGGGGCCCGGGGGCCCGGGGGCCCTGGGGGGAGCTCGGAGGGCAGGGCCCGGGGGAGCTCGGAAGGCAGGGCCCGGGAGGAAGAGCCCGGCAGCGGAGCCCGGCGGACAGGGGCCCGGGAGGCGAGAGGCAGGGCCGGGGGAACTCGGAAGGCAGGACCCCGGAAAGCCCGGGGTGGAGAGCCCAGGAGGGCAGGCCCGGGGAGGCGCCCCCGGGCGGCAGAGCCCGGGGGCGCCCAGCGGGATCCGGAGGGCGAATCCGGGGGGACCTCGGGGCGGGTCCGGGGGGAGGGGGTCCCCCCCCGGACCCGGGGCTACCTGGGCTTCTTCGTGGAGCCCTGTCCCCGCCCCTTGCCGTCGGAGTTGCCGGGGGCCGAACCGCTCGACGCGGAGTCGGTGGCCGTGGGGCTGCTCGTGGTGGGCGCCGGGGGCGTGGACGATCCAGCCGAGGGGGCGCCGGAGTCGTCGCCCGTCGGCGAGGCGCTCGCCGAGGGATCCGCAGCGGCGGACCCGGCTCCGCCAGGCCGCCGGGCGTCCGGGGTGCCGGAAACCGCCGGACCGGGCGCGGACGAGCCCCCCGGGCGGGCGGACCCGTCCGGCGTCGACCGCGTGCCGCCGTCCTTGCCCTGAGTGCCGCCTCCCGGGGACCCCGTGAAGGAGAACCCGGCGATCAGCGCGGCCGCGGACACCGCGCCCGCCGCCCCGGTGGCGACCACCAACCGCCGCGACCGCCACCGGCTCACCTTCCGCCGCGCACGCCGCCGCCCGGGGACGGCACGGCCGGCCGCACCAGGCTCGACGCCGGTCACCCGACCGCCGGCCGCCAACGGCTCGCCGGCGGGCACCGGAGGCAGCTCGCGCGTCTCGTCGTAGGCGTTCTGCCAGCCGTGCGCGGCGGCCGGGTCGACGTACGCCTCGTACGGGGGCGTCGGCTCGGCCGGCGGGAGGTACACGTTCGGCACCACCTGCGCGCCGGACGCCCCGTTCTCGTACTCAGGTGGCCTGGACATGGCCGTGGATTGTAGAGACGGAGGGGCCACCGGGACAGCCGTCGGCGATATCCACCCAAACCGACGCGTCTCGCGTGGCGGAAAACACGGCCCAAGGAGCCCTACCGGGCCGTAAGCTCCCAGACATGCAGGTGATCCAGTCGACCAAGCTCTCCAATGTCTGCTACGAGATCCGGGGCCCGGTTCTCGAGGAGGCGATGCGCCTGGAAGCGGCAGGGCACCGCATCCTCAAGCTGAACACCGGCAACCCGGCGGCCTTCGGCTTCGAGTGCCCGCCCGAGATCCTGGAGGACATACTCCGCAACGTGTCCTCGGCCCACGGCTACGGCGACGCCAAGGGCCTGCTGGCCGCGCGCCGGGCGGTCGTCATGCACAACCAGACCCTCGGCATCGAGACGGATGTCGAGCACGTCTACATCGGCAACGGCGTCTCCGAGCTGATCGTGATGGCGATGCAGGGGCTGCTGGACGACGGCGACGAGGTTCTCGTACCGGCCCCCGACTACCCCCTGTGGACGGCGGCCGTCTCGCTCTCCGGCGGCACGGCCGTCCACTACCGGTGCGACGAGCAGGCCGACTGGATGCCCGACCTCGCCGACGTGGAGCGGAAGGTCACCGACCGCACCAAGGCGATCGTCATCATCAACCCGAACAACCCGACGGGCGCGGTGTACGACGAGGCGATGCTGCGCGGGCTGACGGACATCGCCCGCCGGCACAACCTGCTGGTCTGCTCCGACGAGATCTACGACAAGATCCTCTACGACGAGGCCACGCACACGCCGACCGCCAAGGTCGCCCCCGACCTGCTGACCCTCACCTTCAACGGCATGTCCAAGGCCTACCGGGTCGCCGGATACCGGGTGGGCTGGATGTCGATCTCCGGGCCGCGCGCCCACGCCGACTCCTACATCGAGGGCCTGACGATCCTGGCGAACATGCGCCTGTGCGCGAACATGCCGGGCCAGCACGGGGTCGTCGCCGCGCTCAGCGGACGCCAGACCATCAACGACCTGGTGCTGCCGGGCGGGCGGCTGCGCGAGCAGCGGGACGTGGCGTACGAGCTGCTGACCCAGATCCCCGGCGTGAGCTGCGTGAAGCCGAAGGGGGCGCTGTATCTCTTCCCGCGCCTCGACCCGAAGGTCTTCAAGATCAAGGACGACCGGCAGATGGTGCTGGACCTGCTGCGGCAGGAGAAGATCATGGTCGTCCAAGGCACCGGCTTCAACTGGCCCGAGCCGGACCACTTCCGGGTGGTGACCCTGCCCACGGTGGGTGACCTCAGGTCGGCGATCACCCGCATCGGGACCTTCCTGGACGGCTACGGTCAGCCGTAAACGCGTCGGGGCCGGGGAATTTGTGGATCGCTCAACTTTAGACGAAATCTAAGCTAGGATGGCTTCCTGAGAACACAGGAGGCCCTCCCATGTACGAACCGATCCGCACCAAGTCGGTCCACAGCACGGTGGACGGCCCCAACCCCGACTTTCCCCATCGTTCCCGTGAGGAAGAGCTGGACATCCAGCTCGCGGGCCACCTCGCCGCGCTGCTCGCCGTCACGGACGAGCTGCGCCCGCTGGCCCCGTCCGCCGACCTGGACACCGCGGCCGACCGGCTCACCGAGCAGGTCACCCGGCTGCGGGGAGGCCGCACGCCGGCCCGGGCGTCGCTCACGGCCCCCGACAGCCGCGCGAACCCCGCCCCCCTGCACCAGCGGGCGCACGCCCTCGCGGGGCGGGCCCTGGTCGTCGCGGCGTCCCGCGCGGACACCGCGGCGGCGATCCTGGCCGCCGAGCGCATGGACGCGCACGCCGCGGCGCTGGAGACGCGGGAACTCGCGTCCCGCTGAGCCCTACGGCTCCTCGAACGGCCCCGGTCCGCGTGCACCCGCAGCGACGCGCGGACCGGGCGCCCCGCACGGCGTTGACCGGAGCCGGCGGTGACTCACCGAGCCGGCCGCGCTGCTGGACCCCGGCTGGCTCGAAGTGGCCGTACAGGCGAAGGGCCCGCCGTCACGTGTCTCCCGTCGGGGCGGACGAGAACGTGACGGCGGGCCCCGGGTTCCGCACGCCGTTGTACGGAACCTCGCCGGTACTGGGTGCTGTCACCGCGGCCGACCGTGACGATTGCTGGTCAGGGCACGATCGGAGCCGGCCGCGGCGTTCTCGGGGGCTGGGTCAGCCCAGGCGCTGCACCAGGGCGCGGTACTCGTCCCACAGTTCCTTGGGCGTGTGCTCGCCGAAGGTGTTGAGGTGCTCGGGGACCAGGGCGGCCTCCTCGCGCCAGACCTCCTTGTCGACCGTGAGCAGGAAGTCGAGGTCGGAGTCGGCCAGTTCGAGGCCCTTGGTGTCGAGTGAGCCCTTGGCCGGCAGGATGCCGATCGGGGTCTCGACGCCCTCGGCCTTGCCCTCCAGGCGCTCCACGATCCACTTCAGAACGCGGCTGTTCTCGCCGAAGCCGGGCCAGACGAACTTGCCCTCGTCGTTCTTGCGGAACCAGTTGACGTAGTAGATCTTCGGGAGCTTCGCCTGGTCCTTGCCCTTGGCGACGTCGACCCAGTGGCCCATGTAGTCGCCCATGTTGTAGCCGCAGAACGGCAGCATGGCGAAGGGGTCGCGGCGCAGCTCGCCGACCTTGCCCTCGGCGGCGGCGGTCTTCTCGGAGGCCACGTTGGCGCCCAGGAAGACGCCGTGGTTCCAGTCGAAGGACTCCGTCACCAGCGGTACGGCGCTGGCGCGACGCCCGCCGAAGAGGATCGCCGAGATCGGCACGCCCTTGGGGTCCTCCCACTCGGGCGCGATGATCGGGCACTGGGCGGCGGGGGTGGTGAAGCGGGCGTTCGGGTGGGCGGCCGGGGTGCCGGAGTCCGGCGTCCAGTCGTTGCCCTTCCAGTCCGTGAGGTGGGCCGGAGTCTCCTCCGTCATGCCCTCCCACCAGACGTCGTTGTCGTCGGTGAGGGCGACGTTGGTGAAGACGGAGTTGCCCCACAGCGTCTTCATCGCGTTGGCGTTGGTGTGCTCACCGGTGCCGGGCGCGACGCCGAAGAAGCCGGCCTCGGGGTTGATGGCGTAGAGGCGGCCGTCCTCGCCGAAGCGCATCCAGGCGATGTCGTCACCGATCGTCTCGACCGTCCAGCCCGAGATGGTGGGCTCCAGCATGGCGAGGTTGGTCTTGCCGCAGGCGCTGGGGAAGGCGGCGGCGACGTACTTCGCCTCGCCCTGCGGCGGGGTCAGCTTGAGGATCAGCATGTGCTCGGCGAGCCAGCCCTCGTCGCGGGCCATGACGGAGGCGATGCGCAGGGCGTAGCACTTCTTGCCGAGCAGGGCGTTGCCGCCGTAGCCGGAGCCGTAGGACCAGATCTCGCGGGCCTCGGGGAAGTGCGAGATGTACTTGGTGCTGTTGCACGGCCAGGGGACGTCCTCCTGGCCCTCCTCCAGCGGCGCCCCGAGGGTGTGGACGGCCTTCACGAAGAAGCCGTCGGAGCCGAGCTCGTCCAGGACCGGCCGGCCCATGCGGGTCATGGTGCGCATGGACACGGCGACGTAGGCGGAGTCGGTGATCTCGACGCCGATCGCGGACAGGTCGGAGCCGAGCGGGCCCATGCAGAAGGGGACGACGTACATCGTCCGGCCGCGCATCGAGCCGCGGAAGACGCCCTTCTCGCCGGCGAAGATCTCCCGCATCTCCGCGGGAGCCTTCCAGTGGTTGGTGGGGCCGGCGTCCTCTTCCTTCTCGGAGCAGATGAAGGTCCGGTCCTCGACGCGCGCGACGTCGGTCGGGTCGGAGGCGGCGTAGTACGAGTTGGGGCGCTTGATCGGGTCCAGTTTCCGGAAGGTGCCCTTGGCGACGAGTTCCTCGCTCAGTCGCTCGTACTCGGCTTCGGAGCCGTCGCACCAGACCACGTTGTCCGGCTGCGTCAGTTCTGCGATCTCGTTCACCCACGAGACCAGTTCCTTGTGGGTGGTGGGAACGACGGAGGGAGCCGCGATGTCGCGCGCCACGATTGCTCCTAAATGAGGGATTTGTTGTTGGAGGCCCCGTGGGGGCTGCGGCCCGGATGCTTCGTGATGGTGACCTTGGCGCTCATCCGGTGCCGACCGCACTCATTTGATCATCCGACGAGAGTGCCCATCTGTCCAGAGGGCCTCACAAGTGAGCGACGTGAGGATGGCCACGTTCCGTCCCGCCCCCGCCAGGGCACCGTGAGACGAAGGCCACTCTTCGCCGGCCAACGTGTCTCGCCGATCCGTGACTTACGGCCACGTAGGTACGATGGCCCTCATGACTGCGTCCGCCCCCGACGCGCCCACGGACCCGCAGCCCGGCGGCCGCGGTCCTGTCGCGCTCTCCCTGCCGCACCCGGTCAAGCCCAAGCTCCGCGGCTGGCTGCACCTGGGCATGTTTCCGGCCGTACTCATCGCGGGCCTGGTGCTCACCGCCCTGGCCGACTCACCCCGGGGCCGCATCGCCTGCGGGATCTTCGCCCTGACGGCCTGCCTGCTCTTCGGCGTCAGCGCGCTGTACCACCGGGGCGACTGGAGCCCCCGGATGGACGGCGTCCTGCGGCGCCTGGACCACGCCAACATCTTCCTGATCATCGCCGGTACCTACACCCCGCTGACGATGCTGCTCCTGCCCGACTCCAAGGGGCAGTGGCTGCTGTGGGGCATCTGGGGGGCGGCCCTGGCGGGCATCGCCTTCCGGGTGTTCTGGGTCGGCGCCCCGCGCTGGCTGTACACGCCCTGCTACATCGCGATGGGCTGGGCGGCCGTCTTCTTCCTGCCCGACTTCATGCGCGCCGGCGGCATCGCGGTCCTGGTCCTGGTGGTCGTCGGCGGCCTCCTCTACAGCGCGGGCGGGGTGATCTACGGCCTCCAGCGCCCGAACCCCTCACCGCGCTGGTTCGGCTTCCACGAGGTGTTCCACTCCCTCACCCTGGCGGCGTTCATCACGCACTACGTGGGCATCTCGCTGGTCGCCTACCAGCACGGGTAGCCCCCAGCCCCCTCCGGGAGACGACGGCCACGGCTTTCGAGCCGTGGCCGTTTTTCGTCTACCTTCTGACAGTCACTTGATTTTGACAGTTACTCTCATTTCATGGTCACTCCAGATCCCCGCCGCTGGTGGGCCCTCGCCGCCCTGGTCGCGAGCATGCTCACCCTCGGCTTCGACATGACGATCCTGAACGTGGCGCTGCCGACGATGGCCGGCGATCTCGGCGCCACCACCGGGGAACTGCTGGGGGTCCCCCCAGGCGTTTAGCACTGGGGGAGGACGGCGGACGCGTACGTCATCGTCTTCGCGGCACTGATGCTCCCCGCCGGACTGCTCGGCGACCCGTTCGGGCGACGCCTGACGCTGATCGCGGGACTCGGTGTCTTCCTGGCCGGCTCGGTCGTCGGAGCGCTGGCCGGCGACGTGAACGCGGTGATCGTCGCCCGTGCGGTGATGGGCGTCGGCGCCGCCCTGGTCAACCCGCTCGCCCTGTCCGTGCTGCCCTCGCTCTTCGCTCCCGACGAGCGGGCCAAGGCCCTCGGCTTCATCTCCGCCGCCTCCGCGCTCGGCCTGCCGCTCGGCCCGATCGTCGGCGGCTGGCTGCTCGACCACTTCTGGTGGGGCTCGGTCTTCCTGGTCAACGTCCCGATGGCCGCGATCGGCATCGCCGCCTGCGTCCTCCTGCTGCCGGAGACCCGCGACCCCTCCTCCCCCGGCGTCGACGCCCTGTCCACCGCGCTCACGGCGACCGGTCTCGGCGCCCTGATCTTCGCGATCATCGAGGCGCCCACCCGCGGCTGGGGCGACCCCCTGGTCCTCGCCGCGTTCGGTGCCTCCGTCCTCCTGCTCGGGTGGCTGGTGCTGCGCGAACGCCGGGTCGCGCGGCCGATGCTCGACATGACGCTGCTCGCCCAGCGAGGTTTCCTGTTCAACAGCGTCGCCGCGACCCTGGTGATGTTCGTCCTGTCCGGCCTGCTCTTCGTGCTGCCGCCCTACCTCCAGGCCGTCCTGGGCAACGACGCCCTCGGCACCGGCGTACGGCTGCTGCCGATGATGGGCGGACTGCTGGTCGCCGCCCGGGCCGCCCAGCCGGTCCTCGTCCGGCTCGGCGCCCGCGCGACGGTGAGCGCCGGCCTGGTGGTCCTGGCCTTCGCCGCGTTCCTCGGCAGCCGTACCACGGTGGACTCCGGCTACGGCTTCACCGCGCTGTGGCTCTCGGTCGCCGGGCTGGGCTTCGGCTTCGCGCTGATCCCGGCGATGAACGGCGCCCTGGGCTGGTGTGCGGCGTCGCCGCCCTCGTCTCGGCTCTGGCGGCCGCCGCCTTCCTGCCGAACGCACCCGTCACCAAGGACCCGGGGACCCCGGACTTGGGTGCCGTCGAGGCCGATGCCCGACAATGAGCGTCATGACGCCCGCACGTACCTCACCCCCCACAGACGCGCCCCAGCTGGGACTTCGCGAGCGGAAGAAGATCAAGACCCGGATGGCGATCCGTGACGCGACGTACGCCCTGATCGAGGAGCAGGGATACGACGCCACCACGATCGAGCAGATCGCCGAGCGCGCCGAGGTGTCGCCGTCCACCGTCTTCCGGTACTTCCCGACCAAGGAGGACATCGTCATCACGGACGAGTACGACCCGGTCCTGCTGGCGGAGTTGCTCCGGCGGCCGGCGGACGAGCCGTGGACGGACTCGCTGCGCCACGTGCTGCGGGAGGCCATCGGCGTCGGCATGGAGGAGGAACCCGAGGTCACCCGGCTGCGGTCACAGCTGATGGTCCAGATCCCCGCGGTGCGCTCCCGGATGGTGGCGAGCATGGCGGCCACCGGAAGGATGCTCTCCGCGGCGGTCGCCGAGCGCACCGGCCACGACCGGGACAGCCTGGAGGTGCGGGTCTTCACGATGTCGCTCGTCGGCGGCCTCGCGGAGATCTCCCAGTACTGGGCCGAGAACGGCTTCCGGGACGAGCTCCCCGACCTCGTCGACCGCGCCCTGGACGTCATCGAGCACGGTCTTCCCACGAGAAAGCCCTGAGGCTCCTCCCCTCTCCCATGGCATCCTGACCGCGTGAGCCCAGCCGAGATCCACGTCGAATTCGCCCCCGAACTCGCCCTGTTCGTCCCCCACGGACGACGCTCCGGCGCCACCCCACTCGCCACCGACGGCGTCTCCACCCTCGGGCATGTCGTGGAGTCCCTGGGCGTCCCGCTGACCGAGGTCGGCGCCCTGGTCGTGGACGGCCACGAGGTCCCCGTGTCGCACATCCCGGCAGCCGGCGAGTCGGTGCGGGTACGGCCCGTCGAACGCCCCCAGCACGTGCCCGGCGCCCCGCTGCGCTTCCTCCTCGACGTCCACCTCGGCACGCTCGCCCGTCGGCTGCGCCTGCTGGGCGTGGACGCCGCCTACGAGTCGACGGACATCGGCGACCCCGCGCTCGCCACCCGCTCGGCCGCCGAGAAGCGGGTCCTGCTCAGCCGCGACCGCGGCCTGCTGCGTCGCCGTGAGCTGTGGGCCGGCGGATACGTCTACAGCACCCGCCCCGAGGAGCAGCTCCAGGACGTCCTGGACCGGTTCCGCCCCGAGCTGAGTCCCTGGACGCGGTGCACCGCCTGCAACGGCACGCTCCGCAAGGCCACCAAAGAGGAGGTGGCGCACCAGCTGGAGGGCGGGACGGAGCGGTCGTACGACGTCTTCGCGCAGTGCCGGGAGTGCGGGCGGGCGTACTGGAAGGGCGCGCACCACGAGCAGCTGGAGGCCATCGTGGAACGCGCGTTGAGCCTGCGTACTCAGCAGGGTTGAGTACCCGGACCGATCATGCGGGGCCGGTCGGCGCGATGGGATGGCGGCATGAACACCACGCAGCCGTCCGGCTCCCGTCTCCTCACCGGCTGGTCCGTCGCCGGACTCGTCCTTCTGCTGCCCACCGTCGTCCTCGCGTGGATCGCGGTGCTCGCCTCCGAGCGCGGCAGCCGTTGTCTGATGTACGGCGAGGAGTGCTCGACGATCCCTGGCGGGCTCCTGTACGGCCTGTTCTGCGCCGCCCTCGCGGCCGGTGTGCTGGCACTGGCGTGGCCCCGCACCCGGGCGGAGTCCGCCCGGGCCGGGGCCGTGGTGGTGCAGTGGGGTGCTCAGCTCACGCTGGGCGCCATGATCCTCAGCGGCGCCTGAGATCCGTCTTCCCGCAGGCGATGCCGTCCTTGCCGGGGTCCAGCCCGAGCGGGTCGTCCCTGCCGTTGATCTTCAGCCGCCCGTAGTCGTTCTCCTTCAGCCAGGCGCAGCGGGCGGCCGTCGTCTTCTTCACCTCGTCCGGGAAGGCGGTCGGCACGCAGACGTTGATCGAGCCGTAGTGCCGGTCGCAGCCGGAGACGGTCGGGCTGACCTTCTGCGAGGCCCTCTTCTTGCCGGGCTTGGCGACCTTGCCCTCCAGGGAGTCGGCGAAGGAGTGGACGTGCGCGGAGGCGTCCGTGGCGCTCAGCGCCTGCGGGCCCTGGAGGTGCACCCACTTGGCCACGGACGGCACCCCGTTGGCGTCGACCGCGAAGAGCATGTACCAGCCGGGCGGGGCCATGTCGGGATTGCTCGTCACGTTCAGGTCGACGTTGTTGCCGTCCACCGACAGCGGCAGGTCCACGAACCGCTGGTTGGGGTCGGAGGAGTGGGTGACGGCGGCCGGACGGATCAGCTCGGCCTTGGCGATGGGCCGGTCGACGGTGATCCGCTGGGTGTCGCCGTAGTTCCACTCGGTGTCGATCACCGAGGTGATCGTCGGGCGCTCGCCCTTGAGGAGATAGGGCGGCGTGTAGATCGACACGTTGTGGTTCCAGGTGCCGTTGCCCGGGTTGTCGCCGGTGGTCATCACCCGGCCGTCGGGCAGCAGGAACGCGGAGGAGTGGTAGCCGCGGGCCTCCGGGTCGACGGCCACCGGGTCGAAGGTGTTGGTGGCCGGGTCGTAGAGGGACGTCTCGTAGACCGGGTTGGCGCGGTTGTGCAGCGCGCCGCCGGTCTCCAGGACCTTGCCGTCGGGCAGCAGGACGGCGGAGACGTACATCTTGCCCTGGTTGCCGGTCTGCGGGACCGGGCCGTTGCCGAGGTCGACCGTGCCCTGCGGGATGGGCGGCCCGGCCACGTAGGACGGGTTGGCCGACTTGAGGTCGATGACGTCGGTCAGCCGGTTGCCCTCCGGGTTGGAGTCGATGTTGCCGCCGCCGAGGGTGAGGACCTTCTGGTCCTGCGCCGGAGGCAGCAGCACGCTCGCCGACTGGTCACGCTCGTCCTTGTTCTGCAGACCCGCAACCTGCGTGATCGTGTTGGCGTCGTAGTCGTAGATCGCCGCACCGGTGCCCGGGATGTTGTTGCCGAAGACATGGCTGCCCGAGTAGAAGAGGCGGCCGTCCTGCATGAGGATCATCGACGGGTACAGGCCCCAGTACGACCAGGTCTGGTTGACCTTCCAGGTCGGCAGCCACCGCTGCTCGGCGTCGGACCACAGCTCGGCCGTCACCGAACCGGTGGAGTCCTCGCGCAGACCCCCGAAGGAGATCACGTCACCGTTGCCGAGGGCCGTCGCCGACGGGTACCAGTGGCCGTCGTTCATGTCGTTGGTCTTGCTGTACGTCTCGGTGACCGGGTCGAAGACGTACGAGTCCTTGTAGCCCTCGTAGCCGTGTCCGCCCGCCACCGGGTACGCCTTGTTGCCGCTCATCACCAGCACCCGGCCGTCCTGCAGCTGGACGTGCCCGGAGCAGAACATGTCCTTCGGCGTGGGGATGACCTTGTAGGTACCGGCGACCGGGTCGTACACCGCGGAGGTGAACGTGCCCGCCTCGAACATCGACTCGTCGTTGCCGGAGCCCGCGATCAGCAGCACCTTGCCGTTGTGGAGGACCACCGAGTGCATGGAACGCACCGGGTTCTGCGTGGGCAGCACGTCCCAGCGGCCGTTCGCGCACTGTTCGGCGGTGCCGGTGCACTCCGGGTCGGGAACCGGGTCGGCGACCTGTTCCATCGTGTAGTCGTCGGTGGTGGCCGAGCCGGTGCCGTAGACGGAGACGCCCCAGGTGATGCGGTCGGTGCCGGCCGGAACCTCCGGGGTCCGGACCGTCGCCTCCGTCCAGTTCCCCGCCATGTCCAGCGTCTTGAGGTCGGTCCAGTACTGCCAGCCCGCCGTGGTGTCGTGCCGGAAGAGGGTGACGGACGCGTCCGGGGTGGTCGTCTTGTACCAGAGCCCCAGGTCGTACTGCTTGCCAGCCGTCACCACCGGCGCGCACTGGGTCGACTCGGTGATCAGCGCCTTGCGGTCGCCGTCGACCCGGCGGGTCAGCTCGACCTTCATCGCCTTGGAGCCGGAGTGCGCGTCGGAGGTGGTGGTGAAGCTGAAGTCGTTGTCGCCCCAGCCGGACTTCTCCCAGCAGTAGGGCATGTCGTCACCGCCGGCGGTCTCGAAGCCGGGGTTCTTGATGAGGTTGGCGGCGGAGGCGGGCTGGGGTGAGGTGAGCAGCAGGCCCCCCGTCAGGCCGGCCACGGCCAGGAGGGCGGATCTTCTACGGCGTCGGTTCACACGGCTGTCGTTCACACGGCTCTCCCTGCGGTACGGCCGCCATCGAGGCCCCCGCGGCCCCTGCGCGGCAGATAGACCAGCGCTTCGGTCCCCACGAAGCGCAGGACGAAGGTCGTCACCAGGGCGAGGGCGGTCGCGGACAGCACACCCATACCGAACCGGTGGACGAACAACGCGATCAGCGGGATCCGCAGCACCAGGTCGGCGTTGGCGAGCAGCGCGAACCGGCCGGCCCGGTCCCACCACCTCCGGTGCCGACGGCGGTCACGGAACAGCAGATGCTCGATGAGCAGGAAGTTCCAGGCGACGCCGAACTGGTTGGCGACGATCTCCGCCGGTACGTAGTGCATGCCGAACACGGTCAGCGCCCACAGCCCGAGCAGGTTCGGCACGAACCCCGTCGCGCCGATCAGGCCGAAGCCGACCATCCGGGCCACCGGGGAGGCGGTACGCAGGCCCGCCAGATGGCGCAGGAACCGGAACCCCTCCTGGGCACTGGACTTGGACTCGCCGGCGAAGCGGTCCTGGAAGACGAACGGGACCTCGGTGACCCGGCGCGGACGGCTGCGGACGGCGAGTTCGAGGAGGATCTTGTAGCCGAGCGGCTGGAGCACGTCGGCGGTGACCGCGCTGCGCCGGATGGCGAAGAAGCCGCTCATCGGGTCGCTGATGCCGTGCAGCCTGCGCGGGAAGAGGGACTTGGTCAGCCAGGTCGCCGCGCGCGAGACGGCGACCCGGTAGCTGCCCGCGAGCCCGGCGCGGCTGCCGCCCTTGATGTAGCGGGAGGCGACGACCAGGCCGGCGTTCGCCCGCTCCCCCGTGGCCACCAACTCCGGCACCAGCGAGGGCGGATGCTGGCAGTCGCCGTCCATGACGACGATCCAGTCCGACCCGGCCGCCTTCATGCCCTCGACGACCGCGCCGCCCAGCCCGCCGACCGGCTCGTCCCGGTGCAGGACGGTCACCGGGAAGGGGCAGTCCCGCGCGGCCTCGCGGATGACCTCGGGGGTGTCGTCGGTGGAGTCGTCCACGAAGACGACCTCACAGGGCAGCCGGGACGGCACCGACTCGGTGATCTGGTGCAGCAACTGCCGTACGTTGGCGGACTCGTTGAAGGTCGGTACGACGATGGTGACGGCGCCCGGCTCAGGTACCTCGGCAGCCCGCACGTCCGGATCGCCCAGCTCACCGGGGACGGTGTACTCGTGGGTCATCGCGCGCCTCCGGAGGTCGCCTGGATCTGCCGGATCTCGATCCGGTCCTCGCCGGTGCCGAAGACGGCGACCGGCTTGGAGTGCTGGATGGCCGCCTTGACGTTGGGCAGGTCGACCGCGTCACGCCGGACCGTCGGGGAGGCCACGACGTAGTCGATGTCCTTCCAGCCGCCCGGCATCGTCTTGGTGACCGCCGGGTCGAGGTCGGCCTTGTAGAACCAGATGACGCCGAGGCCGGGCCGGTACCCCGCGTGCACCAGGTCCAGCCAGAGCGCGTCGTCCACGAGCACCCGGGTGTCCTCGGGGTTCTCCACCTCACTGCTCAGCCACTTGGAGGCGGCCTTGTAGGGGGCGTTGGCGTCGAGGGTGACGGCGGTGCGGTCGCCGTCGTACCACTTCGGTACGACGTAGGCGCCGGCGGCGATCGCGAGGACCGCCGCGAGGGCGTACCGCCCGCCGGTGAGGAAGCGTTTCTCCCCCTCGGTCCGCCACCTGCGCAGCACGCCGTGGGCGACCGAGGCGGTGCCTCCGGCCAGCACCAGGGCGAGGAACGGCAGCGCCTGGATGACGTACATGGCGGGCAGGTAGCCGTTGGGGCGCAGGGCCAGCGCGGCGAGGATCGCCACCGTCAGGGCCGGTCCGGCCAGTGCGCGGGCGGTGACCGACCAGCGCCAGGTGGCCAGCAGCAGGAGAGCGCCGGCGAGGCCGCCGAGGGGCAGGACCCGGTCGTAGTAGAGCCACGACTGGAAGACGCCCCAGGAGCCGGAGCCCTGGTCGAGGATGAAGCCCGAACCCGGCCTGGTCATCTGGTACTTGACGCCGTCCCACAGGGAGACGTGCCCGCCGCCGGGCAGCAGCTCGCCCTTGAGCAGGGCGAAGAGGGGGTAGGAGAAGCCGATCAGCGCACAGGCCGTGATGGCGCCGGTGACCGCGAACTTACGGGTGTCGCGGTGGCTGTGGCGCCAGAGGGTGACCAGGAGCGCGGGCAGGATGACGAGCATCGTCTCCTTGGTCAGGACCGCCGTGGCGGCCGCGATGCCCGCCCCGAAGTGGTGCCAGAGGTGGCGGCTCGGGGAGGCGGCGAGGGTGAACGCCAGAAGCGTCCACATCACCGCGAGGTTGTCGAGGAAGATCTCCCGCTGGAGGACGACCGACAGGGGCGAGAGCCCGAAGAGGACCATGCCGAGCCCGGCGGCCCAGCGGGGCAGGGCGAGCCGGCGGCCCAGGACGTAGACCAGCACGGCGCTGGTGCCGCTGACCACCAGCATGATCCCGCGCATCGAGCCGACGGTCATCGACTCGGGGCTGATCAGCGAGGGTATCCAGGTCAGCAGCGCTATCTGGATCCAGCCGAAGGGCGGGTGGTCGTACCAGTAGGTGTAGTGGGCGAGGCCCTTGCCCTCCTGGACCGCCCAGGCCTGCGCGAGGTAGGTGCCCTCGTCGTCGCTGAGGGTGGGGTAGTCGGCGATGTTCCAGCCCTGCACGACCAGGATCGCCACGAGCAGCAGACCGCACAGCAGCAGGTCGGGGCGGGAGGACCGCAGCCGTCTCGGCGGGGTCGTTCGGCCGGCCGAACCGGGATCAGGCGCAGGCTTCCGCTGCGCGGGGACCGTGGGAGTGGTCACCGCGGGGAGGGTGGAGGTCACGCGGGGACGTCCTCTCGGGTCGCTTCGGCCGTGTTGAGATGCGCGCCGACATGAGTGGTCAGCTCCCAGTCGTTGCGGCCGCGCTGCTCGCGCCAGACGGCGCGGACGGCGGCTCCGGCAAGGAGGACCTGGTAGAAGGGGCCGCCCACGACGAGCTTGACGTAGTGGACGAACCGGACACGGAGCCCGTACTGCCTGCCGAAGTCGTGCAGTCCGACGAGCTCGAAGACGAAGGTGACCAGGGCGGTCACGGCCGGGAGGAACGTGATGAACGCGATGCCCACGGGCACGTCCATGAAGAGCGCGATGGCCACGTTCAGCGGGATGACGAGGCCGGTGAAGGCCTGCATGAACGGCGTCATGAGGGTGTAGCGGGCCAGCAACCGCTGCCCGAATCCGGGCAGTTGCTTCCAGTCCTTCTTCCGGTACACCTGGAGGAAGCCCTGGTTCCAGCGGGTGCGCTGCTTCAGCAGCGACATCAGCGAACCGGGGGTCTCCTCCTTGGTCACCATGTCGGAGTCGTAGGCGACGACGACCTTCTTGCCGACGCTGGACAGGCGCACGCCCAGGTCGCAGTCCTCGGCCAGGCACTCCGGGTCCCAGCCGTCGGCCTCCCGCAGCACGTCCGTCCTGACGAAGACGGTGTTGCCGCCAAGCGGGATGAACCCTTTCTGCGCATGCAGGTGCAGCCGGGAGCGGAACCAGAAGAAGTACTCCAGGCAGTTGCGCAGGCTGTACCAGCTGGAGTGGAAGTTGATCAGCTGGACGCCGCCCTGGACGACGTCCGCGCCGGTCGTGCGGAAGGCGTGGTCGACATGCGCGAGCAGTTCCGGGTGGACCTGGTCCTCGGCGTCGAAGACCCCCACGACATCGCCTCGGCAGTGCGGCAGTGCCGTGTTCATCGCCTTCGGCTTGTTCTTCTTCTCGTGCGTGTCGACGACGACCCGGACGCGTGGATCGCGTTCCGCGGCGTCGCAGGCGACGGCCGTGGTCTCCGGGTCGTCATGGCCGACGATCACGATGATCTCGAAGTCGGTGTGACTCGACTCCAGCAGCCGCTGGATGGTGTGGTCGAGCACGGCCTGCTCGTGCCGTGCCGGAAGCAGCAGCGAGAAGGAGAGACTCTCGCCGCCGTCCGGTCTGTGGAAGCGGGTGGAGGCGAGCACTTCGGGCGTACGCCACGCGTGCATCTGCCACCACAAGGTGAACGCGGCCATCCAGAACAAGGCAAGCGAGATGGCAGCGATGAAGACGGACGTCAGCAACAGATCCCCCCAGATCCCAAACCCCCTGTCGCGACGGCCCCTCCCGTCGCGCCACTGTGCAGAGATTAGGGGGGAACTGTGAAGCGCGGGAGCTGTTCCGATAAATAGCGTGTTTCGGAACGGCGAGGCGGGTAGCGGGAGTTATCCGAACACCTGGCCCATTTGGGCAGACTGAACGAACCCTTCCGTTCCGCCTCTCAGTCGGTCAGGGCCGAGCGCAAACGCTCCGGATCGGTCGTCGGGGCGTCGCAAGTGAAGTTACGGCAGACAAACGCGGTCGGTTCACCGTCGACGAGCGGCCGGCCGGCGAGCAGCGGGAACTCCTCACTGTCCGGAGTGCCGACCGCGACGACCGCTCCCGGGGCGGTGCCCAGAAGTGCCGTACGGTGCAGGGCCCTTGTACCTTCGTCGGTCAGTCCCGGCCCCACGACCGCCACCTCGCGCGGCCCGTCCAGCAGCGCCTCGGCGACCGCGAGCCCCCAGCCGACGAAACGGGGCACGCGCGGGCCGAGGGCCTTGACGACACCGAGCGCCTTCTCGGCGGCGGTGCGATGGGCTTCGGCGCCGGTCTGGGCCGCATAGCTCAACAGGGCACCGGCGGCGGCGGTCCAGCCGGACGGCGTGGCGTTGTCGGTGGGGTCCTGCGGCCGGCGGATCAGCTTCTCGGCGTCCAGTGCCGTGTCGAACAGGGCGCCCGACTCCGGGTCGGCGAACCGGGTCAGCACATGGTCGAGGAGGAACCCGGCGAACTCGAGCCACACGCCCTCACCGGTCACGGAGGCCAGCGCCAGGAAGCCCTCCGCCACGTCGGCGTAGTCCTCCAGCACCCCGGCGTTCGCGCCGGCCTGCCCGTCCTTGCTGGTACGGGCGAGACGGGCATGCTCGTCCAGATGCAGCCGCACGAGGAGGTCGGCGGCACCGAGCGCGGCCTCGACCAGGTCCGGGCGGTCGAAATAGGCGCCGGTCTCGGCGAGCGCGGCGATCGCGAGTCCGTTCCAGGCGGCGACGACCTTGTCGTCACGGCCGGGCGCGGGGCGGCCGCTCCGCGCCCGAAGCAGCCGCTCGCGGACGGAGGCGACACGGTCGGCGTCGAAGTCCTGCTCCTGTTGCGGGAGTTGGAGAACGGACAAGCCCTCCTCGAAGGTGCCCTCCTCGGTGACACCGAAGTACCGCACGGCGAGCTCGGCGTCCTCGTCGCCGAGCACCTCCCTCAGCTGGGCGGGCGTCCAGACGTAGTAGGCGCCCTCGACGTGCTTACCCGTGCCGTCGTCGCTGTCGGCGTCGAGCGCGGAGGAGAACCCGCCCTCGTTCGTCCGCAGTTCCCGCACCATGAAGTCGGCGGTCTCCAGCGCCACCCGGCGAGCGAGCTCGGAACCGGTCGACCGCCACAGGTGCGCGTAGACACGGCAGAGCAGGGCGTTGTCGTACAGCATCTTCTCGAAGTGCGGCACGACCCAGTCACGGTCCACGGAGTACCGCGCGAACCCGCCCCCGAGCTGGTCGTAGATCCCCCCGCGCGCCATCCGCTCACAGGTGTCCCGGGCCATCTGCAGGGCACCCTCGGCGCCGGTGCGCGCGTGGTGCCGCAGCAGGAACTCGACCACCATGGACGGCGGGAACTTGGGCGCCCCGCCGAACCCGCCGCGCTGCGGGTCGTACTCCCGGGTGAGCCCGAGCAGCGCCGCGGCCAGCTGCTCCTCGCCGGGCGCCCGGCTGTCACCGTAGGAGATCTCCCGCCCGGCGAGATCCCGCACGATCTTCCCGGCGACCTCGGCGACCTCGTCCCGCCGGTCGGCCCAGGCGCTGTGCACCCCCTCCAGCACCTGCTGGAACGAGGGCATGCCGTGCCGCGGGGCGGGCGGGAAGTAGGTACCGAAGTAGAAGGGCTCGGCGTCCGGCGTCAGGAACACGGTCATGGGCCAGCCACCCTGCCCGGTGGCGGCCTGGACGGCCTCCATGTAGACGGCGTCCACGTCGGGGCGTTCCTCGCGGTCGACCTTGACGCTGACGAAGTGGGCGTTGAGCTGGTCGGCGGTCTCCTGGTCCTCGAAGGACTCGTGCGCCATGACGTGACACCAGTGACAGCTGCTGTAACCGACGCTGAGCAGCACGGGTACGTTCCGCTTCCGCGCCTCCTCAAAGGCCTCGGCCGACCACGGCCACCAGTCGACGGGGTTGTCGGCGTGCTGAAGAAGGTATGGGGACGTCTCGTGCGCCAGTCGGTTCGGCATGAGGTCCATCCTGCCGCAGTACCCCGCCCATCACCCGGCAGGCGTCTCCCGGACAGTCGCCTCGGACCGTGCCGTGCCCGTGCCCGTCGGGTGATCGAAGGCCGCCCGCCCCCTCGCCCCCACGCGCCGTCCGCAGCACACTTGACCAAGAAAGCCGTTGCGCCGGAGGGGGACATGACCATGCGGGCCAGTCATCGTGCGGAGGCCGAGCGGCTGTTGGTGCGGGCCGTGGAGGAAGAGGTACGGCGTTCGGGCGGGCGTACCGACGGGGGTGTGCTGCTGTCGCGGGCGCGGGCGGCGTTGGACTCGATGGCGCAGACGGCCGCCGAGGAGTACACGGCGTACACCCGCGCGCTGGACGAGGTGGCCGCCGGTCAGCTCAGCTTCGGGCAGCGGTACGCCAAGGAGGGATCCGGCACTCCGCTGCTGGTGGCGGGCGTGGCGGCGGTCGCGGCCACCGTCGCCGACCTGGCCCTGGGTACCGGCGCGGGTACGGCGCTGGGAGCCGGGGTGACCGTGGGGGTCGTGGGCGCCGCGGCGACGGTGGTGAAGGTGGCCGGTTCGCATCTGCCCGCCGCACACCACCGCGCGGGGGCGATGGGCCAGCCGGGCGGCCCCGAGCAGCTGCGGTTGCAGTGGCTGACGGCTCTGGAGGTGCGCGGGATCCGCCCGTATCTCGACCAGCAGCGGGTACGCAACGCCTCCACCGGCCCGAAGCAGACGGGGCCGCGGCTGAAGGGCTCCGACAAGAGCGCGGCGGCCCGCGGCCGGAACGTACTGGAGCAGTCCTTCGGGCAACTCCCGGAACCGGTGGGCGCGTTCGCGGGCAGACGGCAGGAGGCGGCGCGGATCCGGCAGTGGGTGCAGGCGGCCCGGGCCAGTACCGAGACCCGGCCGACGGTGGTCGTGCTGCACGGGGCGCCGGGCAGCGGACGTACGTCACTGGCGGTGCGCAGCGCCCACGACCTGAAGGACTACTTCCGGGGCGCGTGCGTGGTGGACCTGCGCGGCGACACCCCGAACGAGCCGCCGCTGCCGACCCGGGACGCGCTGCTGCACCTGCTGAACCGGCTCGGGGCGCCGCGCGAGCAGTTGCTGTTCCGTGAGCGTTCCTCCGCGGACCAGCAGGTCAAGCGGCTGAGCGAGTTGTACCACCAGCATCTGACGGGTCTGCCCGTCACCATCGTCCTGGACGACGCGAAGGACCCCGAGCAGGTCCGTGCCCTCGTTCCGGAACGCTCCGACAGTCTGGTCCTGGTCACCGCCCGCGCCCCGCTCGACCTGCCCTCCGACCTCGCCGCCCGGGTGCACCAGCTGCCCGTGGAGAGCCTGGACGGGCCCGGCGCGGAGGAGCTGCTGGCGGCGGCCGCGCAGGACGGCACCGGTCCCTACGACGCCGAATCCATCGAGCGGATCGGCCGGTTGTGCGGCGGTCTGCCGCTGGCGCTGCGCATCGCCGGTTCGTCCCTGGGCCCGCGCTCGCCCCGTCAACTGGCCACGGATCTGGACGCGTACGGCCCGGTCGAACCGGCCGAGAGAGTGCTGTGGCTGCGCTACACCGACCAGACGGACACGGCCCGCCGGCTGCTGCGCCGTCTCGCCCTGGCCGGCCGGGCCTCGCTGGGAGCCGCCGCGGCCGCCGCCCTGCTGGCCACGGACGAGACGGAGGCGACCCGTCATCTCGTCGCCCTGGCCCGGGCGGGCCTGATCGACCACGTCCGCGGCAGCCGCTACCGCGTGCACGACGTGGTCCGCGCCTTCGCCCACGCCCGCCTCCTGGACGAGGAGGAGCCGACGGAGCGTACGGCCGCGCAGGAACGACTGATCGTGAACTACGCCGATCTCGCGGACTCGGTGCTGCGTCTGGTCGACGGCAACATGTCGACCCGCTCCGACCGTTTCAGTCCGCACGGCTTCCACTCCCTGGACGAGGCGCTGCGCTGGCTGGACGACGAGTCGAGCTTCATCACGGCCGCGCTGCGGCACGCGGAGGGCGTGAACCAGGCGGCCGTACTGAACCTTCTCGGCGCCCTGTGCGACTACTGCCTGCTGCGCGGCGACCTCTACCGCCTGGGCGAGATCAGCGAGCTGGCGCAGGCGGTCGACCAGGGTCTGCTGGTGCGGTCGGTGCAGTGGCGTACGGGTATCGCGGCCCGGCAGCTGGGTGAGCTGGACAAGGCGCGCACCACGCTGACCTCGGTGGTCGACCTGTACATGGAGGCCCACCACGACGCCGGCGCGGCCCGCGCCCTGTGCTCCCTCGGCATCACCCTGCACCACCAGGGCAACCTGACGGAGGCGGCGGCCAGGCTCCGGGAGGCGCTGGATCTCCAGGCGGCGCCGGACCTGGCCACGGACCGCGCCTGGACCATGCACGCGCTGGCGGCGGTCGAGCGCGACCGGGCCCGTCTCGCCGAGGCCATGGAGCTGCTGACCCAGTCCCTCCTCCTGCACCGCGCGGGCGAGTCCGTGCACGGTGAGGCGTGGGCCCACTTCCAGCTCGGCCAGCTGGGTCTGCGGATGGGGGACGTACCGCGCGCGGAGGCCGAGCTGCGCACGGCCCTCGATCTGTACGGCCGTACCCGCGACGCCCGTGGCGAGGCCTGGGCCCTGACCCAGCTGGCCCGGGCCCGGCTGGTCGCCGGCGACGCCTCGGCGGCCGTGGACGCCCTGCGGCAGGCAGCCTCGCGGCACCGCGACAACGAGGACGCCCGCGGTGAGGCCTGGACGGTGTACTACCTGGGCCAGGCGCTGGAGGAGACCGGCAACCTGGACCTCGCGGTCCGCGAGCTGGAACGCTCCCGCACGATGTTCTCCCGAATGCGCGACGTCTACGGTCTGGCCTGCGCCCGCCACCACTCGGCCCGGGTCACCCGCGACCAACGGGCCGCACAGACCGGGTCGTTGCGCAACTCCGGTTTCGCCCGTCAGCTCCTGGTCGACGCCCGGGCCGACTTCCAGCGCATCGGGGTCGCCCACGGCGAGGCGTGGACCTGCCTGGAGCTGGCGGTGGTGGACGCGGGCAACGCCCGTACCCCGCAGGCTCTCGCCCTGTGCGACGAGGCGGTGGGGCTGTTCACCTCGTACGGGGACCGTCGTGGGGAGGACTGGGCGCGCTTTCTGCGCTGCACGCTGTTGCCGTACGCGGCGCCGGGCGGCACGGAGGTCGGTACCGCGGTGGCGCAGGAGGAGCTGACGCAGCTGGGCCGGGCGGCTCATCCGAGCCGGGACGAGAAGCTGGACGACTACGTCGGGGCGTACCAGCTGTTGCTGGAGCGCGGGGTCAGCCTCGAAGCGGGGTGGCAGGCCTGGCGGTTGGGCATGGTGCCGGGGAGGCATTCCCGGGAGGTCATGGGCGTGGCGGTCGCCGCGGCGTCGTGAGCGGGTAGGGGTGGGGAGCCGGGTGTCGTCCTGAGGGGGGTGCGGTGGACAGGTCGCGAGCGAGGTTGGGGGCCGATGCGCTGCGCCTGCGGGGTGCCCTGGAGGGCGGCTGCCGGGTGCTGGTGCTGCACGGACCGGCGGGCGGCGGGAAGTCGACGCTGGCACGGCAGTTGGCGGACTTCCTCGGCGAGGACCGCCGAAGGCCGATGCGACGGCTGGCCATCGGCCGTCGGCCCGCCCGTCCGATCCACCTGATGCTGCGGACGCTGCTCGCGGTCGGGGTTGCGCACGACCGGCTGCGTACGGCGCTGCTGGCCGAGGGCGAGGACTGGACCGGCCAGGTCGGGGCGGCCTGCCGGGAGGGGCTCCGGGCCGACGCCCCGGCGGTGGTCGTGCTCGAGGACGTGCCGCCGGGTACCCGCGGTCAGTACCTTGTGCGGGCTGTCGCCGAGATGCTCGAGTACACGGAGTGCGTGCTGATCGCCACGACCGGTACGGACACCGCTCCGGCCGCCGGTGATCCGGACGTCCTGTGGCACCGGGTGGCCCCGGAGCCCGGGGAAGCCCGGGCACCCGGTTTTGAGGAGCGGCGCGCTCTGCTCCCCGGCCCGGAGGCGGCGCTGCTCGACATCTTCGCGCTCTGGGAGCGGACCGAGTTCCCGCTGGACACGTGGTTGCCGGTCAAGGGGCTCACCGCTTCCGAGCGGCGCGACATGATCGAACGCCTGCACCGGAAGGGCTTCTTACGGAAGGTTCGCCCCGGCTGGTACGAGCTGCGCCCCGTCGTACGCGACGAGCTCGTCGGCACCGCTCCCGACCCCGAAGTCAGAGGCGTTTCGGCGTTGTTCGACGCCCGCCTGGCCCAACGGCTGCTGGACGAACCCCGGGTGCTGGGCGACACGGCGGAACACTGGGTCGAACTCGCGCTGCGTCTGCTGCGATCCGATCAGCCCCACGCCCCCCTCTTCCTCAACTGGTTGGCGAGCGGGCTGGCCGGCGAGGGAGCTCTGATCCCGCTGCTCATGCTGAAGGCCGGGCTGGAGCACCACACCGGCGGCTGGGACGCCCTCACGGTCCCGCTCGCCGCGGCCGCCCGCCAGGCGGGCCTGCCCGTGGCGGCTGCCGAAGCCCTGACGGCGGCCGCCCGCCGGACACCCGGGGCAGCGGTCGCGGGCCGTACTCGGCCGGAGGCGGCCGTCCTTGGCGAACTCGCCCTCACCCAGCATCATCTGGGCCGGCTGCGCGAGGCCGAGGACACCCTCGACCGGCTTCCGGCCGGGGTCCCGGACGGCTGGGCGCTGCACGTCCGCGCAGCGATCCGCACGGACCGCGGCCGGCTGCGGGAAGTCGGCCGTCTTCTGCGGCTCGCGATCGAGACCCACCAGGTGCACGGTGACCGGCGCGGCGAGGCCTGGGCCGTCTTCCACTACGGGCGGCTGCGGCTGACGCGCGGTGATCTGGAGGAGGCACGCAAGCGTCTCGACACCGCGTGGCACACCTTCCAGGACGTCGGCGACGTGGTCGGGGCGGCGTGGGCGGCCACCGAGCTGTGCCGGGTCGCTCTGCTGCACAACGGTCCCGAGCCGGACGTCCTGCGAGAGCTGGAGGCGGCCCCCGCGGCGCATCGGGAACACGGCGACGCACGCGGGGAGGCCTGGGCGACGCTGTGGTCGGGGGTGGCGTACGCGGATGCCGGGGATCCGCGGGCGGAGGCCGTACTGGAGCGGGCGTTGCGCCTCTTCCTCCTCCTGCCGGACCGACTGGGCGCTGCCTGGGCGTGGCACCACCGCGCGGCACTGGCCGGCGCCACGGCCACGCTGCGGGACGCGTTGTCCGCCTTCACCGACGCCGACTGCGTACCCGGCGTCGCCTGGACGCTGCTTCAGGCCCCGGTGCAGGCCGGCTCCCTCCGGCCCCCCGCCGACACCCTGCTGTCCGAGGCCGGGGACCGGTTCGAGGCGATCGGGGACCTGGCGGGCGAGCTGTGGGTGGCCGCCGTACGGCACTGGTCTGACGCCGGCGCGAGCGCCCGGGCGGTCCAGGCGCTCGGCCGGTGCTACCCGGGCCATGTCCTCGCCGACGTCGACTGGCGTGGGCCGCGGGACGGGATTCCGCATGCCGTCCGCCACCTCATCCTCGGGGCCGGCACCTACCCGTTCCACGAGGAGGCGCCCCAGCCCGCGGCCCACATCCGCCTCACGCTCCTCGACGACGCCCCCGTCCCCGACACGGCCGCCCGTATCGCGCTGCGCGTGGAGCCGGCGCCCGGGACGGACGCGCCCCTGCCCCGGCTGACCGCCCGCGCCACCCCGCTCACCCGCGCCGACATCGACCCGCCCCACTCCGTCCCGGTCCACGACACCGCCCTGTTCCTGCTCACGCCCCACGCACCCGGCCGGCACCGCGTCCGGTTCACGATCGAGGACGCCGTCTCCCTCACCGTCCTCCAGCAGGTGGAGACGGACATCGACGTCACGGGCCCCACCGGCGTCGCTCGCCTCGCCGCCCCGCAAGCCGAACCCGCCCGGAGGGCCTGAACCGGTGGCCCGTGAACTCCCCGTCCGTGTGGTCCAGGACCCGAGCCTCGGCTTCAGCCGGCTGCCGTCCGCCACCCCGCCGCCCGACCTGGTCGTCGGCTTCGACCTGTGGGGCGAGAACGGCATCCGGGCCCGGATGTACGGCCCGGCGCTGCCGACACTGCCGTACGAGCGGCAGATCCCGCTGGAGACGACACCGGGGGAGGTCCGTTTGCTGACGGCCCGGCTGCGCCGCCTGTGGAGGGAGGAGTTCGTCGGGCTGCAGCCACTCGACGCACAGGGCCGGCCCGCGCCCGGCCGCCCGGACTTCCCGTACGCCACGCTCGTCGACCTGACGGGCGAGCCGCGGCAGGAGTTGGTGGGCGCGGTGTCGGAGCTGACGAAGTACGGCGCCCACCTGCTCTTCGACGTCCTGCTCGGCAGGGGCGGCGGCGCCATCAAGCGTTTCCGCGAGGAACTCGTCACCGTGCTGCGCTGCGAACGGCCGCTGCGCGTGCGCTTCGACTCCGACTTCCCCATTCCCTGGCCGATGCTGTGTCTGCCGCCCGACTCCGGGGACGAGCCGGGGCCGGCCGGACTGTTCCACCGTTTCCTCGGGCACCGGCACCTCGTCGAGCACACGGGCAGCCACTACGCGGAGATCGGGGAGGACCAGGCCGGTCCGCCGCCTGCGGTGCCGTCCGTGAGCCTCAACCACGACACCGGGATCGACCGGCGCGGCCGGACCCGGGCCGCCGAGGTCGCCGAGGTCCTCGCCCGCGGCGGCACCCTGACCGAGCGCACGACGCGCCCGCAGCTGGAGCGGGCTCTCGCGGACGCCGGCCTCGACGAGCAGCTGATGTACTTCTGGTGCCACGGCCAGTTCCAGTCGGCCGACCCCGAACCGCCCCACCTCGTCGTGAGGCTGACCGACCAGCGCCCCATCGACGCCTACACCGTGCAGGCCCACCGCCCGCCCCGCCGCGCCTGCGTCCCGTTCCGGCCGTTCGTCCTGCTCAACGCCTGTTACGCGGGCCTGCCCGGCAACGCCGATCTCGCCTACCTCGGCCGCGCCCTCATCGAGACGGGCGCCCGGGGGGTCCTCGGTCCGCAGATAGAGATGCCTCAGGTGTTCGCGGCCGAGTACGCGCTGGAGTTCCTCACCCGCTATCTCGCCGGCGAAGGGACCGCGGGTGAGATCGCCCATGCCGTCGCCCGGCACTTCGCGGACGAACTGCACAACCCCCTGGGCTTCGCCTACGCCCTGCACTGCGGCATGGACGCCCGACTGGAACGAGCCGATCCCGCGGAGGCGCCCTCATGACCCGTGCCGATGTACGTGTCGTCGATCTCGGCTCGGACGGCCGGCTCCTGGAGGACACCGCCGGCGGTCTCCGCCCGGTCCCCGCGCACCGTCTCGCCGCCCACTTCGCCGAGGAGCTCGCCCCTCCGGCCTGGGCCACGGACCTGCTCGTCTACGTCCACGGCTGGCAGGCCACGCCGGACTCCGCGCTGACGGCCGTCCACCGGCTGCTCGCGCTGGCGGCGGCGCGATACGACGACACCCGCTACCCGCGGCTCCAGCCCTGGCGTCCGTGGACCGTGCTGATCCGCTGGCCCTCCCGCTCCCTGCCCTCCCTCGGCGGCTACCGCCGTATCCGCGACCGGGCGCACGTCATGGGCACGGACGGACACGCCGCGCGGGTCGTCGGGCGGCTGCTCGGTCACCTCGACGCTCACCGGGCCGATCCCGGGACGGCTCCGGTGCTGGCCAACCGGGACGGTCAGTACCTGCACCTGGTCGGGCACTCCTTCGGCTGCCGCTTCCTGTGCGAGGCCGTGCAGTGGGCGGCGGAGGAGGAGCCGCTGACGCTGGGGTGGAGCACGCCGGCGCCCCCGGGCCGGCCCTTCACCGTCGACTCGATGCTGCTGCTGCAGATGGCGGCCCCGCGTGACGTCTTCGCGACCGGGTTCCCCGCGCTGGCCCGGGCGCCCCTGCGCGGGCCGGTCGTCGCGACGTACTCGCAGCACGACCGGGCCACCGGCTTCTGGCATCTGCGGGCCGAGAAACGGGCGGGCGTCGGCTACGCGGGCATCGGTACCGCGCCCGCCCCGGTCTCCGCGATCCGGATGCTGCCGCCGGACACGCCGTACCCGCTGGCCACGCTCGACCACCGCTTCGTCAGTGTCGACGCGAGCGAGGTCTTCGTGCGCGGGAGCGGCCTGGCGGGCGCCCACTCGGACCATCTGCGGCCGGAGACCGCCCACCTGCTGCTGTCCCTGGCCGGCCACTGCCGGTGAGGAACCGCGTGGCCGGTCGCGCTGACCGCGGGCGGGCGGGCCCCGGTGGGGGCATCAGCCTCATTCGGCCTTGGAAGCGCCCTGGGAACCGGCGGCGGACTCGGCCCTGGAGCCGGCCGGGGCCTCGCCGGACCCGGCGGCGGCCGCGTCCGTGTCCGGTGCCTCCTTGAACTCGACCCTGCCCATGTGGCGGTTCATGGACTTCATCAGGGCCCACACGGCCAGGGCCATCGCCGCGAAGACGATGAAGCCGAGGACGCCGGGGGTGACCTTGTCCTCGTCGACCTCCTTGGCGAGGGTGGCGAGGTGCGTCATTGCCAGGCTTGCGCTTGCGCTCATGTCAGGCATTGTCGCGGATGCCCGCAAAGAGGTCGTCCTCGGGGAGGGAGGTATCGACGAGCGCCTTCGCGAGCTCGTACTCCTCGGTGGGCCAGACCTCCTTCTGGATCTCCATCGGGACGCGGAACCAGCCGCCGTCGGGGTCGATCTGCGTGGCGTGCGCGATCAGGGCCTTGTCGCGGATCTCGAAGAAGTCGGCGCACGGGATGTGCGTGGTCAGCGTGCGCTCGGTGCGCTCGAACTCGCTCCAGCGCTTGAGCCAGTCCGCGTACGGCGACTCCATGCCCCGCTCCAGCAGCGCGTTGTGCAGCGCCTCGGTGCGGGGACGGTTGAAGCCCTGGTTGTAGTAGAGCTTCTGCGGCTGGTACGCCGGTCCGAACTCGTCCTCCGGGTACTTCCCGGTGTCCGCCGCGCCCTCGAACGCCACCATCGAGATCTTGTGGGTCATGATGTGGTCGGGGTGCGGGTAGCCGCCGTTCTCGTCGTACGTCGTGATGACCTGCGGACGGAACGAGCGGATCTTCCGCACCAGCTCGCCGGCCGCGGTGTCGACGTCCTCCAGGGCGAAGCAGCCCTCGGGGAGCGGCGGCAGCGGGTCGCCCTCGGGGAGGCCGGAGTCGACGAAGCCGAGCCACTCCTGCTTCACGCCGAGGATCTCGCGGGCCTCGTCCATCTCCTTCTTGCGTACCTCGTGGATGTGCTCCTCGATGTACCTGTCGCCCTGCAACTTCGGATTGAGGATGGAACCGCGCTCCCCTCCCGTGCAGGTCACGACCAGCACGTCCACCCCCTCGGACACGTACTTCGCCATGGTGGCCGCGCCCTTGCTCGACTCGTCGTCGGGGTGGGCGTGCACGGCCATCAATCGCAGCTGGTCAGTCAAGACTCAATCCTCGTAAGTCGGCGCCCGGTGTGACCGGGTGCGATGGGCTGCTTCTATAGTGACCGAATCGGAGGGCCAATAATTCCGGGCCCCGGTCCCGCCGAGAGGACGATCATGAGTACGGCGAGCACGCGACTGCCCGAGGGCCGTTACGGCCGCTCCTCGGACGAACGCGCCGACCACAAGCTCAAGATCGTCGGTGCCGCCCTCGCCGCTCTGCTGCTCGCCCTCATCGGTTACTTCGCGTATCACTACGTCGGCCAGAACAAGATCAGCGCCGAGGTCATCACCTTCGAGCAGGGCAAGGACGCTGTGCGGGTGCACCTGGAGGTCCGCAAGGACTCCGGGGCCGACGGCTACTGCACGGTGCGCTCCCAGGCGGAGGACGGCGCCGAGGTGGGCCGGGCCGATTTCCACTTCGACGGCGACGCCACCCGCATCGACAAGGTCGTCACGCTCCGCACGACGGCCCCGGGCACGACGGCCGAGCTGCTCGGCTGTCACGCCGACTAGGACCTCCGTCGTAGTACGTAGACGCTCAGCAACCGAACGACGCTGACCTGCGGCGACGGAATTCTGAGGCTTATGTCCTCCCCCTTGGGCCGCTGAATTGTTAGGCTCGTGGTTTCGCCCTTCCGTGAAGGAACATTCTTCTGGGTAGGGCGATGCTTTGTATTCCCAGTACCTACGAGGAGCACCTGTGACCCAGACCAGCGAGAACGTCACCTGGCTGACCCAGGAGGCGTACAACCAGCTCAAGGCCGAGCTGGAGTACCTGTCTGGTCCTGCGCGCACGGAGATCGCCGCCAAGATCGCGGCCGCGCGCGAGGAGGGCGACCTGCGCGAGAACGGCGGGTACCACGCGGCCAAGGAGGAGCAGGGCAAGCAGGAGCTCCGCGTGCGCCAGCTGACCCAGCTCCTGGAGAACGCCAAGGTCGGTGAGGCGCCGGCCTCGGCCGACGGCACGGTGGCGCCCGGCATGGTCGTGACGATCGCCTTCGACGGCGACGAGGACGACACCGTGACCTTCCTGCTCGCCTCGCGCGAGTACGCGAGCGCCGATGTCGAGACGTACTCCCCGCAGTCCCCGCTGGGTTCCGGCGTGATCGGCCACAAGGTCGGCGAGGACGCGCAGTACGAGCTGCCCAACGGCAGGAAGGCCTCGGTGAAGATCCTCAAGGCCGAGCCCTACAGCGGCTGACCCAGCCCCCGCATGCCCTTGGCGAGCCCCCGGCGTCCCTCGGACGCCGGGGGCGTCGTCATGCCGTCGCCGATCGGTACTTGCGCACCGACAGGGTCCTGAAGATGACGATGATCAGGATCGAGTAGAGCAGGGAGGCCCAGACGGGGTGCTGCATCGGCCAGGCGTCGGAGGTCGAGACCCCCGGGTTGCCGAAGAGCACACGGCAGGCCTGGACGGTGGCGCTGAACGGGTTCCAGTCGGCGACATGGCGCAGCCAGGGCGTCATCCGGCTGGAGTCCACGAACGCGTTCGAGATGAAGGTGACCGGGAAGAGCCAGATCAGCCCGCCGGAGGTGGCCGCCTCGGGGGTGCGCACGGACAGGCCGATGAGCGCGCCGATCCAGGTGAACGCGTATCCCGCCAGGAGCAGCAGCCCGAAGGCTCCGAGCACCTCCACGGCGTTGGTGTGGGTCCGCCATCCGACCAGCAGGGCGACGACCGCCAGCACGAGCAGGGTGAGCGCGGTCTGCACCAGGTCGGCGAGCGTCCGCCCGGTCAGCACCGCGCCACGCGCCATGGGCAGTGAGCGGAACCGGTCGATGAGCCCCTTGTGCATGTCGTCGGCGATGCCCGCTCCGGCGCCCGCGGTGGCGAAGGTGACCGTCTGCGCGAAGATGCCCGCCATGAGGAACTCGCGGTAGACGGCGGGGTCGGTGGTGCCGCCGATGTTCATCGACCCGCCGAAGACATAGCTGAACAGCACCACGAACATGATCGGCTGGATGAGCCCGAAGATGACCATCTCCGGGATGCGGGACATCCTGATGAGGTTGCGCTTGGCGACGACCAGCGAGTCGCGGATGGACTGGGTGACGGGATTGCCGGGCGCCGTGATCCGCGCGGCGTCGGTGACGGCGCTCACTTGGCTGCCTCCTTCTTGTTCCGGCGGTCCTTGCCGTCCGCCGCGGCGCCGTTCTCCTCGTCCTTCGTCTCGGCGACATGGCCGGTCAGGGAGAGGAACACGTCGTCCAGGGTGGGGCGGCGCAGGCCGATGTCGTCTATCTCGATACCGCGGATGTCCAGTTCCCGGATGACCTCGGCGAGGAGCTTCGCGCCGCCGGTGACGGGCACGGTGAGCTTGCGGGTGTGTTCCTCGACGGTGGTCTCGCCCTTGCCGAAGCCGGCCAGCACCTCCCGGGCCGTGGGGACGTGCTCGCGTTCGTGCACCACGACCTCGACGCGTTCGCCGCCGGTGCGGGCCTTGAGCTGGTCGGAGGTACCGCGGGCGATGACCCGGCCGTGGTCGACCACGGCGATGTCGTGGGCGAGGTGATCGGCCTCTTCGAGGTACTGGGTGGTCAGCAGCAGCGTCGTGCCGCCCGAGACCAGCTGCTTGATGACCTCCCACAGCTGCTGGCGGTTGCGCGGGTCGAGGCCGGTCGTCGGCTCGTCCATGAACATCACGGGCGGGGACACGACGAGCGCGGCGGCCAGGTCGAGGCGGCGGCGCATGCCGCCGGAGTAGGTCTTGGCGGGGCGGTCGGCGGCGTCCGCGAGGTTGAACTGCTCGAGCAGTTCCTCGGCCCGGGCCTTCGCCGCCTTGGCCTTCATCTGGTAGAGCTGGCCGACCATCTGGATGTTCTCGCGGCCGGTCAGGTACTCGTCGACCGCGGCGAACTGGCCGGAGAGGCCGATGGAGCGTCGCACCTCGTTGGGCTGCTTCAGCACGTCGAGGCCGGCGACGACCGCCTTGCCGCTGTCGGGGCGCAGCAGGGTCGTCAGGCAGCGGACGGTGGTCGTCTTGCCCGCGCCGTTCGGCCCGAGCAGGCCCAGCACTGTGCCCTCGGGGACATCGAGGTCGACGCCGTCCAGAGCCCTTACGTCGCCGAAGGTCTTGACCAGGCCTTCGGCGTAGATGGCGCCTGGCATATGAGTCTCCACGTCATTGGGGAATCTTCGAAAAGCCTAGGTTTGCGCATTTTGTTCCACCCGGTGGAGGGCGGAGGGGTGACTGGCACGAGACACACCGTAACGCGATGTATCGCGTCTCTCAATGGAATTTCTCGAACGAGTGACAAGCGGGCCCCGTCGGAGCCCCTTCAACGCCCCGCCGACGCCCTGACCTCAGGCGATGACCGTGTAGCCCGCGTCGCGCAGGGCCTGGCCGACCTCGGCGCAGTGTGCCGGGCCCTTCGTCTCCAGGTGCAGCTCGACCTCCGCCTCCGTGAGCCCGAGCCGCGGATCGGTCCGGACGTGGCCCACATCGAGGACGTTAGCGTCCACCACTGACAACACCCCGAGAAGCGTAGCGAGGGCGCCCGGCCGGTCCGTCAGCCTGAGCCGTACGGCCAGGTAGCGGCCCTGCGCGGCCATGCCGTGGGTCAGGATCCGCTGCAGCAGCAACGGGTCGACGTTGCCGCCGGACAGCACCGCGACGACCGGCCCCTCGAAGGAACCGGGGTCACTCAGCAGCGCCGCGACCGGGCTCGCCCCGGCCGGTTCGACGACCAGCTTGGCCCGTTCCAGGCACAGCAGCAGCGCGGTGGACAGCTCGTCCTCCGTCACCGTGCGCACCTCGTCCACCAGATCGCCGACGATCCCGAACGGCACGTCGCCCGGCCGCCCGACCTTGATGCCGTCGGCCATCGTCGCCGGGTTCTCGATCGACACCGGGCGCCCCGCGGCCAGCGACGGAGGGTAGGCGGCCGCGCCCGCCGCCTGCACGCCCACGATCCGCACGTCGGGGCGCAGCGCCTTCACGGCGACCGCGATACCGGCCGCGAGTCCGCCGCCACCGACGCCCACGACGATCGTGCGCACCTCCGGGCACTGCTCCAGGATCTCCAGGCCGACCGTGCCCTGACCGGCGATGATGTCGGGGTGGTCGAACGGGTGGATGAACACCGCGCCGGTCGACTCCGCGTACTCCTGCGCGGCGGCCAGCGTCTCGTCGACCACCTGGCCGTGCAGCCGCACCTCGGCGCCGTAGTGCCGGGTGGCGCTGATCTTGGGCAGCGGGGCGCCCATCGGCATGAACACCGTCGAACGCACCCCGAGCAGCGACGACGCCAGTGCCACGCCCTGCGCGTGGTTGCCCGCGCTGGCGGCCACGACACCGGCGGCCCGCTCCTCGGGCAGCAGTCCGGCGATGCGGACGTACGCGCCACGCAGCTTGAACGATCCCGTCCGCTGGAGGTTCTCGCACTTGAAGTGGACCGGCGCGCCGACCAGCTGGGTCAGGTGCCGGCTGCCCTCCATCGCGGTCGCCCGCGCCACGCCCGAGAGCATCTTCTGGGCACCGCGCACGTCGTCGAGTGTCACCGGCGGCACGGAGGGGGCCTCACGGTAGTTCATGACTCGAGTCTCGCAGTTCACACGCGCTGACCGTCGCTGTGACCAACCTCCGAGACTGGTTTGCGCAGCCCCGGTACGGCCCGCCTTCCGGCCGCGTACCCTGTCCCCCAACCCAGCACCCCTTTCATGAAGTGAGCCCCCGGCCATGCCCACAACACCTGAAATGTCGATGGACATGACGACCGTCGGTGACAGCGGTCTCCTCGACACGCTGCAGCACGAGGTGGCGGTGTTCGCCCGCCGTGCCGAACAGACCCGGCTCGGCGGCGTGGGGCAGGTGCGCAACTCCATGGACCGCGCCGCGTACCTGCTGCTCAACCGGCTCGACAAGGAAGGACCGATGGGCGTCAAGGCGCTCGCCGCGAGCATGGGGATCGACTCGTCGACGGTCACCCGGCAGGTGGCTCCGCTCGTCGACACCGGGCTCGTCAAGCGGACCTCGCACCCCGAGGACGGCCGGGCGGTGGTGCTCCAGCTGTCCCCGCGCGGGCTGTCGCGCCTGGAGGAAGTGCGCTCGTCACGGCGTCAGTTGATGGCCGAGCTGACACACGACTGGGCGCCGGAGGAGCGCGAGGCGTTCTGCACGCTCCTCACGCGCTTCAACAGCGCCCTGTCCGCCCGGATGGCGGCTCAGGAAGTACCCGGGGCGGAGTCGCCCACGGCCTCCTGAGGGCCTCCCACGCGCGCGTGGCTCCGCATCGGCGGTGCGCGGCTCTTGACCGACACGCCGTGCCTGGCCTCAGATGAGACCGGGTCCCGGTCGTACGCCGTTTCGTATGCCGTACGTGTCCGGCCCCTTCCCTCACGATCGCCCTCAGGCGGGAGGCGCGGTGCGGCAACGGCAAGCGGCCCAGGGCGCCCGTCGGGCCCGGGAGTTCGAGGCGTTCGTCGCCGGAGCGGCCGGGCGGCTGCTGCACGCCGCCACGCTCCTCACGGCGGAGGCACCGCGCGACAACCCGCGCGCGCGGCGCCTGCTCACTCTGGCCCTCGCGCACACGTACGCGCACTGGGACGGGCTGCGCGGCGAGGACCCGTACGACCGTGCCCGCGAGTACCTGGCCACCCGTTTCGCGCGCGGCGTGTGGCACCGGTACGGCGGTTTCGGCCGGGCCCGTCGGCACCCCGCCGGCCCGCTGGCCCGGCTCACCCCGCAGGAACGTCTCATCCTCGTCCTGAGGCTGTACGAGGGTGTCGCCGAGGAACAGGCGGCGGCGCTCCTGGGCCTCCCCGTGGAACGCGTCCGGTCGATCTGCGACCGGGCCACCGCGACCCTGCTCCATCCGCCACGGGATCCCGCGCCGGCGGTCTCGGGGGCGAGGGTGGCGCCGTCATGAGGCGGCCCGACGACCGGAGGCCGCGGTGAACCGGGCCGAGCGGGAGGCCGCCGTGCGGCGGATCATGGACCGGACCGTGCCGTCCGTGCCCCCGGAACTGTACGGCGAGGCCGTCCGGCGCGGCGGCCGCATGCTGCGCCGCAGAAGGGCCGCCCGGTGCCTGATGTGGCTGCTGCTCATCGCCGCGAGCGTGGCCTTCCTCGTGTGGGCGCTGACGGTCCAGCCGTGGGTGGAGCCGCCGTCGGACACGACCCCACCCCTCACGGACTGGTGAGTCCGGCAGAACCCGCGGCCGGCTAGCCGAGGGCCTGCTTGAGGTCCTCCAGGAGATCCTCGACGTTCTCGATGCCCACGGACAGCCGGACCAGGTCGGCGGGCACCTCCAGGGCCGAACCGGCAGCGGAGGCGTGCGTCATGCGGCCGGGGTGTTCGATGAGCGACTCGACGCCGCCCAGGGACTCACCGAGCGTGAACACCTTGGCGCGGTTGCAGACCTCGACGGCCGCCTCCTCGCCGCCCTCCACCTGGAAGGAGACCATGCCGCCGAACGCCCGCATCTGCTTGGCGGCGACCTCGTGACCGGGATGCTCCGGCAGACCCGGGTAGAGAACCCGCGTCACGCGCGCGTGCCGGGTCAGCATGTCGGCCACCTTGGTGGCGTTCTCGCTGTGCCGGTCCATGCGCACCGACAGCGTCTTCGTGCCGCGCAGCACCAGCCACGAGTCGAAGGGGCCTGCGACCGCGCCCATCGCGTTCTGGTGGTACGCCAGCTCCTCGCCCAGCTCCGGGTCGCCGACCACGAGGGCACCGCCGACGACGTCCGAGTGGCCGCCCATGTACTTGGTCAGGGAGTGCACCACGACGTCCGCGCCGAGCGACAGCGGCTGCTGCAGGTACGGCGTGGCGAACGTGTTGTCGACGACGAGCTTGGCGCCGGCGTCCCGGGAGACCTGGGCGAGGGCGGCGATGTCGGTGATGCCGAGCAGCGGGTTGGAGGGGGTCTCCACCCACACGGCCTTGGTCTTCGGGGTGATGGCGGCCCGTACCGCCGCCGGGTCGCTGGTGTCGGCGACCGACCACTCCACGCCCCAGCGGGAGACGACCTTCGCGAAGAGGCGGAACGTACCGCCGTACGCGTCGTTGGGGATCACCACGTGGTCGCCGGGGCTGAGCAGCGTACGCAACAGGCAGTCCTCGGCCGCCAGTCCGGACGCGAACGCGAGGCCGCGGCGGCCGCCCTCCAGGGCCGCGAGGTTCTCCTCCAGGGCCGTCCTGGTCGGGTTGGCGCTGCGGCTGTACTCGTAGCCGCCGCGCAGACCGCCGACGCCGTCCTGCTTGTAGGTCGAGACCTGGTAGATCGGCGGGACGACCGCGCCGGTGAGGGGATCCGCGGTGTTGCCCGCGTGGATCGCGAGGGTCTCGAAGTGCTGACTGATGTGCCTGTCGCTCATGGGCACCGAGGGTAGTGCGCTCGCGCGTTCGGTGCCGGACGCAGAGGTCGGCGGGGGTCCGAGAAAGTTTTCCACAGGGTCGCCGACCGGGTTGGCCAATTGTCGGAGGCGTCTGGAACCCTTGAGGCATGGAAATTCTCTGGGTCCTGTTGGCGCTGGTCATGCTCGGCTTCGTGCTGCTCCCCTTCCTGCGGCGCAGGCGCGGCATGATCGAGCAGGTCCCGCCGGGCCACCCGGACGCCGCGGACCCGGCCGACTACGGCTTCGCGCAGCAGGAGGAGCTGGACGTCCGGATGCCCGGCCCCGACCAGGACCTGGTCGACGTCCTGGACCTGGTGCAGCGCACCCAGGACCACCGGGCGGCCGCGCAGCTCCTGGCCGGCACCCCGGCCGAGGGCGAGCAGCGCTGGCAGCGGGTGCAGGCCTTCGCGGGCGCCGCGTCCCTGGAGCTGCAGCAGCGGCCCGGCGGGGTCAGCGAGGCGCCGGGCGGACAGTGGCTCAGGGTGTGGCGGACGGAGGCTCCCAAGGACGCGGGCGGTGCGGCCGTCCAGGCGGAGTTCCTGGTCCAGCAGGCGTGGCGGACGTCGACGCCGGGCACGGACGAGTTCCGGATCATCATGGAGGAGGCCAGATCCGCGTGCGGCGACGCGGCGCTGCTGGCCCCCGGCGACCCCATCCCGTACCTCGTCGAGCTCTCCGTGGGGCGCGGACTGGCGTACTCGCAGGCGGAGTTCGAGCAGCTCTGGCTGAAGATCCTGGACCGCGCCCCGAACCACATGGGGGCCCATCTGGCCGCCCTGCACTACTGGTGCGAGAAGTGGCACGGCTCCCGCGAGCAGGCGTACGGCTTCGCGGAGGCCGCGGCCGCCCGGGCCCCCAGGGGCTCGCTCCTCGCCGCGATGCCGCTCTTCGCGGTCTTCGAGCACCTTCCCGAGGTGAACCTGGTCAGCGGCTTCTACCAGAGCGAGGTCGTCAGCAAGGCGATCCACGGCGCGCTGCACGCCGTCCACTCCGCGCGTGCAGACGACCCGATGCTGGCGCACGTCCGTCACCTGCTGGTGTTCTTCCTCGTCCGCGCCGAGCGCTGGGCGGAGGCGATGAGTCAGCTCGTCCACATCGACGGCCATGTCGGAGCCCTCCCCTGGACCCTGTCCCCCGACCCGGCCGCGGAGTTCGCGGTCTACCGGGCGCTGGCGGTGGCGGGCTACGAGGCGAACGGCGGGAGCCCGGCGACGCTGCCGCACTGAGACGACGAGACGGCGGCGCGTGGATCAGTGACGGCGGGTGGCTCCGACCACGAGCGGCCCGCCGCGACACCGGCCGCCTGACACGACTCCCCCACCCGCCACACATCCGGCCGCCTGACACGACTCCCCCACCCGCCACGCATCCGGCCGCCTGACACGACTCCCCCACCCGCCACGCATCCGGCGGCCACGCATCCGGCGGGCATGCAACCCGCCGGCCCGGGCAACCGCCGACATGGCCGGGCCTGACATGAACGCGCTTGCACGCCTACGCGCGAGTAAGCGATACTCCGCTTCCCCCCACACGCACCACGGTCACAGCCGGTCGCGACCCCACCTCCCGACCGCGTGACCGCGCACGTCACACGTTTTCCAGGCCTTTTCCCGTGGGGGGACCCTGCCCGATGGGCGCGACACTTCGCGCGCTGCGCGCTCTTCTGCTGCTCGCCGGCTTCTACCTGCTCGGCATCCTGCTGCTGGCGGCTCTCGCCGGCGTCGACTACCTGCTGTACCTGCACGCGCCGACGAGCCTGGCGCTGAAGCTGTTCCTCGTCTCCGGGCTCCTGGCGATCCCGCTGGTCCGCGGCCTGCTGATGCTGCGGACGCCGCCGGAGGAGGAGCTCACCGGACTGACCGTCACCCAGGCGGACGAGCCCGAACTCTGGCGCACCGTGCGGGAGCTGGCCGACGAGGTCGGCACCCGTGCCCCGTCCCGCGTCGTCCTCACCGCCGACGTCAACGCCGCCGTCGCCGAGGACGCCCGCCTGCTCGGCCTGCTGCCCGGCACGCGCCGGCTCTACCTCGGCGTACCCCTCATGCAGGGCCTGACCGAGTCCCAGCTACGGGCGGTGCTCGCGCACGAGCTCGGCCACTACTCCAACGCCGACACCCGCCTCGCCGCCATCACCGTGCGCGGCCGCGCCCAGGTCCTGCGCACCATCGAGCAGTTCGAGGAGCGCGCCCGGAGGACGGCGGCACGCGAAGAGGCCCGGCAGGAGAAGAAGAACGCCAAGGCGACGGCCAAGGGCAAGGAGGCCAGGGAGGTCGACGCCGGCCACTCGGGCATCACGTACCGGGCGATGGCACGGATCTACACCGCCTACGCCAGGTTCTACTTCCGTGCCACGCTGGCCGGTTCGCGCCGCCAGGAGTACGCCGCCGACGCGGCCGCCGCCCGGATCGCCGGACGGGACGCCACCGCGTCCGCGCTGCGCGAGATCCCGGTGCTGGACGCCGCGTTCGGGTTCTACACGCAGAGCTACGCCACGCTCGGCTCGAACGCGGAACTGCTGCCCCCGCGCGGCGAGGTGCTCGGCGGCTTCGGCCGCATGCTCAGCGCCCGCCAGCTGGAACTGGCCGGCCTGCGCACCGGCCTGCCCACCGAGCCCTCGTCGCGCTACGACTCGCACCCGCCCATCGCCGACCGCGTCCGGCGCGTCGAGTCCCTGGCGCCCGACGGCCGCGCGGAGGAGGGCAGGGGCGCCGCGCTCAGCCTCCTCACCGACCCGGAGCGCACCCTGACCGCCCTGGAGGACACGGTCCTCACGGACGCGGTACGGGGTTTCCGGCGCGCCCGCGACTGGCAGGAGCTGCTGGACGGTTCGATGGCCGAGGGCCTTGCCTCTTCCAGCACACCGCTGCACCTGGCGCTCGGCCAGTACACCAAGTCGGCCCCGACGCTGCCCGCCCTGATCCAGCTGATCGACGACGGCCAGCTGTGGCAGCTGGCCCGGCGGCTGCCGCTGTCCGAACAGGCCGCCGCGTCCAAGGGCCGGGCGTTCCGTGAGTTCGTACGGCCCACCCTGCACGAGTCCCTCGCCACGATGGCGCTGGCCGAGCTGAACGCGCGGTCGCTGGTGCGCTGGGAGTTCTCCTGGGAGCGGTCGGCCGTACCGCACCTGGCACCGGCCCCGGACGGCACGACACCCGACCTCGACGCCGTGATCGCCCCGGCACTCGCCGACCACCCGGACACCGGCCCGCTGCGCGCCCTGCTCACTCCTTCTGCCTGAGGCCCCGCCCCGGCCCGTCGTCTCCCGCCCCCGCCCCCGCCACGTCCCCGTCCGCCCTCTCCCCGAGGTCTGTTGTGATCATCCTCTGGATCGTCCTCGCCGTCATAGGCGTCCCACTCCTCCTGATCGGCCTGTACTTCGCGAAGGCCATCGTCCAGGGCGCCGCCGAGGGCTGGCGCGAGGGCAGCGAGGAGTCCACCGAGTACGAGCTGCCCGCCGAGGCCGCCGCCCTCGGGCTGCTGCCGCCGGAGCGCCAGAACACCGACACCGCGGCGCCGGTACCGGCCGACCTCGCGGCGGCCGTCGCCGCGGCCAAGGCAGGCGACTGGCAGCCGGCCGCGGCCCTGTTCGACGAGACCGCGTCGGTACGGGACTGGGAGCGCCGTACGTCCCACTGCGAGGCGCTCGCGGACGTCGCCGCCGAGGACGACACCTGGCTGCTGGCCTGGGAGGCGGCCCGCGTCGACGACCCCGGGGCGGCGTTGGTCCGGGCCCGCAGCACTGTGTTCCTCGCGTGGAACATCCGCGGCGGCAAGCGCGCCCAGTACACGACCGGTGAGCAGTTCGAGGGCTTCCACCGGGTGCTGGCCCAGTCCCGCGAGGAGCACGCCCGGGCCGCCGCGCTGGCCGTCGAGGGCGACCCGTCACCGTACGTCGGCGAGATCTGGACCGCGCTCGGTCTCGGCTACCCGAACTCGGAGATGGACCGTCTGTGGAAGGAGCTCACGGACCGCGCCCCGCACCACTACGAGGCGCACTTCTCGGCCCTCCAGTACTGGTGCAAGAAGTGGCGCGGCTCGGAGCGGCTGGCCCGTGACTTCGCCGCCCGCGCCGCCGAGCAGGCACCCCTGGGCAGCCTGATGACGGCGTTCCCGCTGATCGCGCACTTCGAGCACGACGAGTCGGACTCGGCGGAGGCGGACCGCACACCCGAGATGCGCTCCCTGGTCGACGCCGCCCTCACCGACGTGGCCGCCGCCGACCCCGCCCACCCGCGCCTCGCGGAGGTCCGGCACCTGCTGGCGTTCTACCTGTGCCTCCAGGACCGTGACGAGGCGGCGGTCGAACAGTTCCGTCTGGTCGACGGCTATGTGAACGCCCTCCCGTGGCGCTACCGCGGCGACAAGGCGGCGGAGTTCTGCCGGATGCGGGACCTGAGCCTGGCGAACGCGGCGGCGGCCAACTAGAACGGGAGCGGGAGGGCGAGGGCAGTCCGCTGCCCTCGCCCTCCCGTGGCTCACAGAGGGGCGCCCGAGACCGGTGGAGGCGTGCGCAGTCGGCGCAGGGGCCCGTCAGCCGGTCAGCCGTCAGTCCGCCGCCCGCCTCCTGGTCAGCCCTCGGCGCGGGCGGGCAACCGCCATCCCGGGCGCGGGAAGTGGCAGGTGTAGCCGTCCGGGTAGCGCTGCAGGTAGTCCTGGTGCTCGGGCTCGGCCTCCCAGAAGGGGCCCACCGGCTCCACCTCGGTGACGACCTTGCCCGGCCACAAGCCGGAGGCGTCCACATCCGCGATCGTGTCCTCGGCGATCCGCTTCTGCTCGTCGTCCACGTAGTAGATCGCCGAGCGGTAGCTGAGGCCGATGTCGTTGCCCTGGCGGTTCTTCGTGCTCGGGTCGTGGATCTGGAAGAAGAACTCCAGGAGCGCGCGGAAGTCGGTCTTCGCAGGGTCGAAAATGATCTCGATGGCCTCCGCGTGCGTGCCGTGGTTGCGGTACGTCGCGTTCGGCACGTCACCCCCGGTGTATCCCACCCGGGTCGCCGTCACGCCCGGAAGGCGGCGGATCAGCTCCTCCATCCCCCAGAAGCATCCGCCCGCCAGCACGGCCCTCTGTGTCTGCCCAGCCATTGCGGCCCTCCGATATCTCTCAGCTCGGTCACTCGGGCCACTCGGCTCGCACACCACCGGCACCCATACCCACCCCACTCAACGCGCGAGGGCTCCAGGCGATTCCGTACCCGTCCGACCTGCCATGCGGTCGGGCGGGCACCGGCCCTGCGGTCGGGTGAGCACCTGCCACCACCAGAGGCGCACCGACCTGATGCCGCGCCGGAGAGGCCGACGAGCGCTCATCGCTTTCGGGGTTGAGGACATGTAGCGGCTCAACTAAGGGAAGAATCAGGGCTGCCCGCACCACGCACCGTCCTCCAGCATGCGCAAGGAGCCGCGTGAAGAGAGTCGCCATGACGTCACAGGAAGTTGTCGCCGACTACGCGGCCGGCAGACGCGAATTCTATTACGCACAAATCGACGATGCCGAATTCCCTGAAGTCTCATTCCCGGACATCTGTTTCGATTACGCTACACTCCGTCGGGCAAACTTCCAGGGCGCTCTGCTCCTCAATGCACGGTTCAGGGGAGCCGACATCTCGAGGGCCGACTTCACCGGTGCTGCCCTTTCGGCTGCCGACCTGAGTTCGGCAGTTGCTTCAGAGGCCATCTTTCGGTCGTCGGACCTGACCAGAGCCTTCCTTGGCGGCACCACGTGCATTGGTACCGATCTCAGGGAGGCGAATCTAGGAATGGCACGGCTCGACAGTGCCGATTTGTCTGGGGCGCACCTAGACGGTGTGCATCTGGGCGGTACCGGCATCAACTCGCTCGATGCCAAGCCGTTCTGTGAAGCCAAGGGAATCCGGCACGAATCCCCCTCCCCTGTCGACTCACGCACAGTGGTGGCAACCTATCCACATCCGCAGCTCCAAAGGTTCATGACCGACTGCGGAGTTCCCGACATTTTCGCCACCTACATGATCGTCTGCGCTCACGCCCTGAACGAAGCGGACTTGAGGAGTCTGATGCAGAGTACTTTCATCAGCTACGGCGGACCCGACGAGCCATTTGCTCGCAAACTCTATGATTCCCTCCGGTCACACGGCGTCGCGACCTTCTTCTTTCCCGAGAACGCCACACTCGGGGAGAGAATCGACACCGAGGTTTACAACAACCTTCAGAAACACGATCGCATCGTCCTCATCTGCTCCGCAGCCTCACTCAATCGCCCGGGCGTCCTCCACGAAATCTGGGAGACACTGGGTCGTGAAGCTCGCGATGGAGGAGCTACGTACCTCCTCCCCATCACATTGGACGAGTACGTCTTCACGGACTGGAAGAAAAAGGAGCCAGTGCTCGCCGAAAGGGTCGGGCGTCGGATCGTAGGTGACTTCCGAGGAACAATCAATGACTCCGCCGTGTTCGACACGGCCGTGAAGCGCCTGATTGACGCCCTCATGAAGAAGCGACCCTGAACCTGCCAGAGGCCGGAGGGGGAAGGTGCCCTTGATTCAGCAGATACCCGAAGACGCACGAGCCCTCCTCAAACACCACTATGGCCGCTTGCGCAAATATCTCGCGGTACGAGGCTGCACCCCTGAGTTACTTGAGAAAAACGCAGCCGATGCGATTCTGATCGTGGTACACAGTTGGGGCCAATATCAATCAGATGGTCAATCGCCACTCGAATCCCTGTACACCGTGGCAACCACCCTGTGCCGCGAGCAGAACTCGAACTGCTGTCGAATCTTGGTATTGGAAGGCGAGATCCATGCAGAACCCGATTCGAAATCTACAAGTTTCGGAGATGCAGGTGACAGCACGGTCGGGAACTCAGAAGTAAAAGCTGCCGTTTGGTTGGCACTCGCGAAAACCGAGCTACCGCTGCGAGTGGTGCTTTGGCTGCGCCAGGTGGAGAAGTTTGACGTGAAGCAGACTGCAGACATTCTACAGATACCGGAGGGCACTGTACGGGCGCGAGAATATCATGGTGAAAGAATGTTCAAAGGCCTGTTACGTGCTACAAGAACTCCGCAAGCGAGAGAGCGGGCGTAGCGCAATGAATGAAGACGGCGAAGCTTATCAGGATTTCTCCCTGTACGATGCCTGTCGACTCACGCCCGAAGAGGAGCATGCGGCTTCGATACAGGCCTCTGACATTCTTTCTCTGTTCGAGAACAGCGAGTCGGAACAGCGTCGAATTTCAGAGTTGGCCGACGTCGTACATACCCGGACTTCCGCACGCGAAAAGGTACGCCGTTCGTCAGAAGCCCGGGCTCGCAGATTGGCAGCGGCAACGCCCGGAGGTGGACTTCCGGAAGGTCGGAGGGCAATCAAGGTCGGCCTGATCTTTCGCAGGCAACCGGATCGCTGGTTCAGCGAACTGGAGTTGTGCGAGGCGACAAAATCGGTACAGCCAGTCCTCTATCCGATCGTCCGCCAATTCGTCGAGGCAGGTTGGCTGCTTGAACGCTGGGAGACCGGAGCGCCCGAGGGTGAGCCCAGGATGAAATTCTACCGGGCGTCCGAGGAAGGATCATCAGCACTCGGACTCATGATCGCAAGCAACAGCACCGCAACGCCGAAATCTCGCTATCTATTCGGCTTCCTTCGCCCCAAAGGAGCGTGATCTCCGCCCATGCGATATATTGCCGTGACCTTCACGCTATTCTGGGTCACAAGTTTCCTCATCGCCATTTTGGGGGCGGCCAAATACTTCACGTCGAATGGGGATCCGGGAACCATCCGCTCAGCGAAGAGCACGGTGGTCTATGCGCTGGTCGTGAATGTTCTGACTGGCACCATCGCAACCGTTTCCATTATTTTCTCCTGGGGCGAATACAACACTACCGAGGTTTTCTGGGCCGTAGTAGGGACTGCGGTAGTCGCGGCCACCAGCCTTCTTCTGCTGCTCAAGGGGATGCTCGATCAGTCGCGCTCCCCCGCCACAGGAGGCGGCCGGCCCTCTGTCACAATGGGGGGTGGAATGGCCGGAATTTTCCTGTCCAGTGTCTTCATGGCGCCGGCCACCCTCGGTATGTGGATTTCTGGCAGGTTCGGGACTGCAGCAGCACTCGTAGTTGCCGTCGTTGCTCTTCTCTTCGCGATTAGCTTCCTCATGCTCATCTTCGCAGGACTGAGATACGTTACATCCGGCGGCGACAGTGGGACCGTAAGCTCCGCGAAGAACACAATGACATACGCCTTTATGGGCATCATTCAGTCCGTGGGCCTATTCCTGGCGCTTTGGGCCACTGCAGTATGGGGGGCCATTCCCGCTTTGGCCACGGCCACCACAATCACAGCAGTCGGCGTGGCCCTACTTACCTATGGTGTTCTGCTACGCAGATCACGCGGGGCGGAAAGTTCCACCGCGGACACTAACCTCTACATTCCATTCGGTACCTCTCTCGGGGCGTACGCCACTGTCGTGAGCTTGACTACGCTCCTGTTTCAGATCAGCCTGCAACGTCCCACGACCACGGAACTCACACTCGCCGGCACCGCCAGCACCCCGACTTTCCTTGCCATCCTCGCAACCACTATCCCCAAGGCATCCTCCAGAGCACTGCGGTCCGCAATGGACTCCGTCGCTCACATCGGTGCGGCCGGTCTCCCAGAGAATGAGCGCGCCGATTTCATCGAGAGCACCCGCGCCCTATTACACGGATGCAGGCGCCGCGATCGGTGGCGGCAAATGTACTTCATCGTCGTCAAGGGTCGCGAAATGGCGTCGTCGCGACGAGAGGTCCTGGCCCGCTTGGACGCGGCAGCAGAAGCAATTTTGATGGACGAAGTCGAGAAGTCTCTACAAAAGAGATAGCAATGACGGCCCTGATGTCACTCCTGATACTGGTGGCTACTTTCTCTCTTTTCTCCCTCACAGTATTGCGCGGCGCTCCTTTTCTCCCTACGCATCCTCGGCAGATCAGGGCCGCACTTGACCTTGTTCCCGAGCACTCAACGCTTCTTGATCTGGGAAGCGGAGACGGTTCGGTGCTGAGAGCCGCTCTGGCCAGAGGACACACCGTTTACGGGTTCGAAATCAATCCGCTCCTCTTCCTCATCTCTCGACTGCGCTGCCGGGGGGGCCGGCGACCGAGCGACGATTAGATGTCGGGACTTTCTCCTCACTCCCATTCCGACTGCAGTTGACACCGTGTATGTGTTCACGGCCGGACGTTACACAGAGCAGCTCGCTCGTAAACTGATGCAAGAGATGCAGAACCGCGATACCCCGTTGACAGTCATCAGTCACGGGTTCCCCATTCCTGGAGTGGCGCCTTTCCGCACCGCACAGGGTTTCTTTGTCTACAGATACCAGGCAACTCGCCAGAGTCGATGATTCTTGGTCGCCGAGGTCCAAGCTCCCCGTACGACTCCCGGCTGATCGACGCCAGGCACCGCCCAGACGCGGCAGAGGCTGTAGCCGGCAGTCCGCTTGCACGGACCCCCAAGCCAAGACCCCTGCGAAGCGTCCTCCGCCAGGATGCCCCCGCGGCTTGGCCTCCCCCCGCAGGCCCGCCAAGCCCCGGTCGCGGCCCGCCGCCCCCCGTGCGAGCCTGGATTCATGATCCGGAGAACACCTGGTCACCTGCCCGTTCGGGGGAGCTGACGGACGGTGGGCGCCAGGCCGAGGGGGAGGCTCGAAGGGAGTTGCGCCGCATGATTCCGGTCGCCGCGTCACCTGTGCGTCTCGAAGCGTTTCTCGATCCCCGGTTGTCCCGATGGATGTGGCTGGTGAAGTGGTTCCTGGCCATCCCGCACTACATCGTGCTGTTCTTCCTGTGGATCGCGTTCGTCTTCGTGACCGTCGTCGCGTTCTTCGCCATCCTGTTCACCGCCCGGTATCCGCGGTCCCTCTTCGATTTCAGTGTCGGCGTGATGCGCTGGAACTGGCGGGTCACCTACTACGCCCACACCGCGCTCGGCACCGACCGGTACCCGCCCTTCACCCTCGCCGACGTGGCCGACTACCCGGCGCATTTCGACGTCGCCTATCCCGAGCGCCTCTCCCGCGGCCTGGTCCTGGTGAAGTGGTGGCTGCTGGTGATCCCGCAGTACATCGTCGTCGGGATCCTCGTCGGTGAGTGGGGATGGGCCTGGGAGGGAGGAAGCGGCTGGCACGGCGGTGGCCTGGTCCCCTTCCTCTCCCTGGTCGCCGTGATCATCCTGGCGTTCACCGGCCGTTACCCGGTTCACCTCTTCGACTTCCTGCTCGGCCTGGCCCGCTGGGTCGCGCGGGTCACCGCATACGCCTCGCTGTTGACTGATCAGTACCCGCCGTTCCGCCTCGACATGGGCGGGCAGGACGACTCCCCGCTGACGAAGACCCCGGCGAGCGGTCCTGGGCGGTAGCGGGTTCAGCCGGTGCGCCGGACCGGGTCCGCTCCGGTCTCGACGAGGAAGTCGGTGAGGACTTCGGCGAGTTGTCCGGGCTGGTCCTCGGGGACAAGAGTGGACGAGTCGGCGATCTCGACCAGCCGGCCCTTCGGGTACAGCTCCGCGAGCCGGGGACCGTGCTCGCGCGGCATCAGTCGGTCCTCGGTCGCCCACACGACCAGTACAGGGCGGTCGAAGTCGCGTAGTCGCTCACTCCAGGCGAGCAACGTCTTCCGGTTGGGCGCCGAGGTGGCGAACTTGGCGAAGTCCCGGCGGATGGCTCTGCTCCGGGTAGCGGGCGCGAACCAGTCGTCCATGATCTCGTCCGGAATCCCGCGCAGGCTCATCCCGCCGTAGCCGTTGCGGTTGTGCCGGAACGCGGGGACGCGCATCAGCCGTGTCAGCAGCCGGACGCCGCCCGGGACCCTGCACACGGCGGCCGCCGCCTTGGCCGGTCCCGGGGGGAAGTTGTCGAACGCCTCGCAGGCCACCAGCACCAGCCGCGCGACCCGTCGGCCCTGCTCCTCCGACACGAGGAACTGGCCGCCACCCCAGTCGTTGAGGACGAGGGTCACGTCGTCCAGGCCGAGCCGTTCGATGAACTCGCCCAGCAGCCGTGCGACACCACGGTGGGACAGGTCGGCGTCAGGGTTCATCGGTCGGCGATGGCCGCCGAGGGGCAGCGTGGGCAGGACGCAGCGGTACCCGTCCAGCAGCGGTACCACCTTGCGCCACTGGGTCTCGTTCATCGGCAGACCGTGGCCGAACACCAGCACCGGCCCCGCACCGCCGGTGTCCTGGTAGTCGATCGGTCCGGACGACAGCTCGATCTCCGGCATCCTGCCCCCATTTGATAGATCGTTCTACTGTAATCTAGTGAAGGGCGACCGGCGCGCCAAGACCTCGGTGCGCGAGACCTCGGTGCGCGAGGGCGCGTCGCACCGGCGGGGAAGAGCGCGGAAGGCGGCGTACGGGCATGGCGCAGGGGCAGCCGGACACGCGGACCAGGATCGAGAGTGCGGCCACGGCGCTGTTCCGCCGCAACGGCTACTCGGGCACCGGCCTGAAGCGGATCGCGACGGAGGCGCAGGCGCCGTTCGGCTCGATCTACCACTTCTTCCCCGGCGGCAAGCAGCAGCTGGCCGAGGAGACGATCCGCACGTCCGGAGCCGCGTACGGCCGGATGGTGCTGGCCTTGCTGGAGAGCGTGCCGGACCCGGTCGAGTCCGTCGTCCACGCCTTCGAGGCGGCCGCGGACGACCTCGCCGCGACCGACTACGCCGACGCGTGCCCGATCGCGACGGTGGCCTTGGAGGTCGCCGGCACGAACGAGGTCCTGCGGATCGCGACGGCGGATGTCTTCGCCGGGTGGATCAGCGCCGGTGAGGAGTGGTTCGGCCGCTGGGTGACCGACCCGGACGAGGCTCGGGCCCTCGCCCACTCGATGATCATGATCCTGGAGGGGGCGTTCGTGCTCTCCCGGGCCGCCCGTGATCCGGAGCCGTTGCTGCTGGCCGGCCGGTCCATGGCCGCGCTGGTGCGCGCAGCCGTCGGGCGGGCCGGCGAGGGCTGATCGCCCGAAGGCCCGTGGCTGTCCGAAATCCAGTGGCCGTCCGCCCCCGCCGCCCTCACCCTGTGGCCCATGAACGAGCCCCAACGGGAGATCACAGCCTGTTCGGGGCAGGTGATCGCAGCAAGCGCTGGTTTGCCGACTCTCAGGTTCCCGAGCCGCAGAGGGCTGCCAGCCACCTACACTGCGTGCCATTCGACGTTCTGTGACGGGGGTCCGCATGTCGTTCGAACGAGGCCGTTGCTCCCTGGCGGTGGCTGGCGTCGGTGCCGTGCTGGTTCTCGCCGGAGGGTGTTCCTCAGCGACGGGCGATGTGAGTACCGAGCCCAAGACCCCGGCTTCTTCAAAGGCGCCGTCTGCGAGTGTGCAGCCGCTGAGCGGCGCCGAGTTGGTGGCGGCACTTCCCACAGAGGGAGCCTTGCCGGGCTACATCGTCACCGGCACGCCCAAGTCGAGCGCCGACGGCGGTACGTCCGATTCTGACGTGAGGCCCAAGGCATGCCGTTCGCTCTGGGGCGCTCGTGCCCGTGCTTCCACCGGGTCTGTTGCCAGTGCTTGGATCCCGATAGCCCGCTCCGGGTTCGCCCCTCCGACCGAGTTCCTCACCTTCGCCAGCTATGACTCTGGAGGTGCCAAGGCGCACCTGGCCTCCCTCGACACGGCTTTGAACACTTGCTCATCGCTGTCCTTCCTGGACAGCTACGGCACTCGCCATACGGCAGACGTCGAGCGAGTCGAGAACCAGACCGCGTTGGGAGACACGTCCGTGAGCTTCCGGATGCACTGGACGTACGATCAGGACGGGTTCAAGTCGGACACGTTCGTCCTGGTCACCACTGTCCGCCAGGGCGAGGCGACCGTCACCGACGTGGCGAACGCCAGCGTCGGCAGTCAGCTTTCGGCATCGAAGAAACGTGCGTTCATGCCGAAGGTGGACCCCGACATGCTCAATTCTCAGGTCGCCGCGCTCCGCGAAGCACAGGGTCACTGAGCGAGCGTCGCGGTCCAGTGGGACCCCGAACGCGACCTGCGCCTGAGGGCGCTGCCGTACCGCTCCCTGCAGCTCGGGTTGTCCGGTGAGGCCGTACGTCGCTACGCGGATTAGTGGACGGTTCGCCATCATCGACGTGACGCCGCCGGCCCGCGAGATCCGTGTGCTCGTCGGCGCCGGTGACCTCGCGTCGGCGGCCCGGCTGCTGCCGCGAGAGCGCCCCTACCCGGTCTCGGACGACCTCCTGCCGGCCCCCGTACGCGCCTGAGGGGTATTTCGGTTGCCTCCGGCGGCCCGGTGGGGGCTAGATACCGTGTATGGCCGATATCCAGGGCACGTACGACGATCTGTTCGCCGCGGTGCCCGGTGTGCTGGCCGCGTCCCTGGACGACGGCGACGCGGGCGCCTCGGTGGCGGTCTTCGTGGACGGCGAGCCGGTGGTGGACGTGTGGGGCGGGTTCGCGGACGCGGAGCGCACGACCCCCTGGCGGCGGGACACGATCGCCAACGTGTGGTCGGTCAGCAAGACGATGACGGCGCTGTGCGCGCTGGTCCTGGCCGACCGCGGGGAGCTCGACCCGGCCGCGCCGGTGGCCCGGTACTGGCCGGAGTTCGCCGCGGCGGGCAAGGAGGGGGTGCTCGTGCGGCACCTGCTCGCGCACACCGCGGGCCTGCCCGACTGGGACGGGCCCGTCGACGAGCTCTACGACTGGCCGGCCGCCACCGCGCGGCTGGCCGGGCTGACGCCGCAGTGGAAACCGGGCAGCGCGGCGGGCTACCACTCGCTCACCCAGGGGTTCCTCGTGGGCGAGGTCGTACGCCGGATCACCGGCCGCGGCATCGGGGACTTCTTCGCCGCCGAGGTGGCCGGACCGCTGGGCGCGGACTTCCATCTCGGGCTGCCCGCCGAGCACGACCACCGGGTGGCGCTCACGGTCCCGCCTCCCTCCCGCGACGAGGACTACACCGCGAGCGCGGCCGCGGGCGACGCGGCCCCGTCGGCCGGGACCGCGATCCGCGTCCGCGACGGCAACAGCGTGGCCTGGCGGCGGGCGCAGATCCCCGCGGCGAGCGGCTTCGGCAACGCCCGCTCGGTCGCCCTCGTCCAGTCGGTGATGGCCTGCGGGGGTTCGGTCGACGGCGTAAGGCTGCTGTCACCGGCGGGCTGTGACCGCGCGTGGGAGGAACAGTTCAGCGGCGAGGACCGTGTCCTGGGCATGCCGGTCAGCTGGGTCCTGGGGTACGGGCGGTTCGGCGGCACCTACGGGTGGGGCGGCTGGGGCGGCTCGCTGGTGATGATCGAACCCGAGGCCCGCCTGGTGGTGGCTTACGTGACCAACCAGATGCGGGAACCCGCGGACGACACCCGGGGGATGGACGTCGTGATGGCCGCGTACGACGGCGTGAAGGGGCTGGGAGCGTGACCTCACGGCCCCTCTCCGCCTACCAACTCGACCTGCGGGACCGGCTCCTCGCCGCTCCCGTGCTGCCGGCGCCCGAGCCCTGGCGGCCCGTCTTCCCGTCCTGCGCGGCCGTCGGCGGGCTGCTCGGGATCGGCTTCGCGACGCATCCCGACAACGGACACGACCTGGTGATGGTCGTCTCGCACGACGGTCACGGCCTCTTCGACGCCGTCACGGGAGAGAAGATCGCCCGCGACCGGGACCCCGACCTCGAGGACAGCACCCCTGACGAGGCCGCCGACCTCTCGTGCCCGGGGCTGGGACCGATCGCCGGCAGCCGGGTTCACGTCGCCGGGCTCTTCGGCGGCGGCCTGCACACCACCACGCGTGACGGGTGGCTGGTGGAGGTCGTCGCCCCGGCCTGGCCCAACGACCGCGTCCTGCTCTCCCGTGACGGCGGGATGCCCCACCGCGGTCCGCACGGCGAGAAGTGGTGGCACATCTTCCACGCGGACTACTCCGAACACCGGGCCACCGGCTTCTCCCCGTCCGGCCAGACCCTCGCCGTCGCGACGAGCAGCGACGTGACCCTGTGGACGCGTCGGGCCGCCTAGGCTTGGCTCAGGGGCCGCCGTCCAGGTGCCGGACACCTGGCGCGCCGGGAACTCGGCGCAGACGCCGGACACCTGGCGCAGGCGCCGGGCACCTGGCGGATGACGTGTTCGCGTGCCGACGCGAGGACAGGACCTTCGCCTCGACCGCCCTCGCCCCAGTCGCCCTCGGCCTCAACCGCTCTCGGCCTCAACCGCCCTCGCCTCAACCGCCGCTGCCGTACGGCCGCGTGAGGATCTCCAGGTTGTGGCCGTCCGGGTCGTCGAAGTATGCGCCGCGGCCGCCGTCGTTGTGGTTGATCTCCCCCGCGCGGTGATGGAACGGGTCGGCCCAGTAGGTGAGACCGCTGTCGCGGACGCGGGCGAAGATCGTGTCGAACTCGTCCTCGGAGACGAGGAAGGCGTAGTGCTGCGGCGTGATCGGGCCGGGGGTGTCGATGTAGTCGAGGGTCACGCCGTTGGGGATCTCGACCGGGATGAAGGGGCCGTACCGCGGGCTCACCTCCAGACCGAGGATGTCGGCGAGGAACCGGGCCGAGGCCTGGCTGTCGTGGGCGGTGACGATGGTGTGGTTCAGCTGAACGGTCATCGCGCGGCCTCCTCGTGCCGAGTGCGGGCCTCCTCGTCACGACCATACTCCGCAACCAGTTAAGGTAAGGCTTGCCTTAGCAAACCGAACCGCAATCGATCGTCGGAGCAGTCGTGCGTGCAGCAGCAGTGAAGGCCGTCCTGGTCTCGGCCGTCGTCGGAGGGCTGCTCGCCGGCTGCTCGTCATCGGACGGCGCCGGAGGGACGGAGAGCGCGGCCGGAGCCCGCAACCCCGTGATGGGCGCCTCGAAGGGGGCGACGACGGGACCGTCCGCCGCGCCGAGCACGCTGGCCGCCGGCATGGGCGCCGACACGGACACCGACGGAACGTTCCCGCGGACCGTGACCCACTTCCAGGGCAAGACGACCCTCGAGGCCGAACCGAGAAAGGTCGCGGTCCTCAGCACCGGCCAGCTCGACGACCTGCTGTCCTTGGGCGTCGTGCCGACGGCGACGACCCGCGCCGACAACGCCGGCCTCGTACCCGACTACCTCGCGGACGCCTTCCCGAAGTACGAAACACGGCTCGCCGCCATGACCGACGCGGGGACCCGCCAGGCGCCGAACCTGGAGTCCCTGGCCGCCGCCGAGCCGGACCTGATCCTCGCCAACGACTCGCTCGGCGAGCTCTACCCCAAGCTGTCGAAGATCGCGCCCACTGTGATCACCGCCGGGAACGGCATCAACTGGAAGCGCGACCTGCTGCTCGTCGGCGAGGCCCTCGGCAAGGGCGAGGCGGCCCAGGACCTGCTCGACGAGATCACCTCCGACGCCGCAGACCAGGGCGCGGGCCTCGGGGACCCCGCCGTCTCCATGGTCCGGTTCACACCCGACCGCACCCGCATGTTCGGCGTCTCCTCCTTCACCGGGTCCCTCGCCGTAGACATGGGGCTGTCCCGGCCCAAGTCGCAGCGGTTCCAGGCGATTTCCGAGGACATCGGCCCGGAGAGCGTCGACACCGCCGACGGCGACTGGATCTTCTACTCGGTCCAGGGCGACGCGTCCGAGACCGACGCGGCGAGCGTCCTGGCCGGTCCGCTGTGGAAGTCGATGAAGGCGGTGAAGGCGGGCCACGCCGTGAAGGTCGACGACGACCCCTGGTACCTCAACGCCGGTCCGACCGCCGCGCGTGTGGTGATACGACAGCTCGCCGAGCACCTCGGCACGTGAGCCCGAAACACCTCGCCTGGCCGGCGGCCCTCCTCACGGTGGCCGCCATCGGCATGCTCAGCCTCGCCGTCGGCACTCGTGCGGTACCGCTGTCGGCGGTGTTCGACGCCCTGCTGCACGGCGGGGGTTCGCCGGACGCGCTCGTCGTGCGGTCGCTGCGACTGCCGCGTACCGAGGTCGGCCTGACGGCGGGCGCGGCGCTCGGCGTCGCCGGGGCCGCGCTCCAGGCCGTCACCCGCAACCCGCTCGCCGACCCCGGCATCCTCGGACTCAGCCAGGGCGCGGCGGCCGGCGTCGTCCTCGCGATCGGCTTCGGACTGGCGAACGGCTTCGGCGGATACGTCTGGTACGCCTTCGCCGGCGCGGTCGTCGCCGCGTGCCTGGTGTACGCCGTCGCCGCGCGCGGCCGGGGCGGGGCGTCGCCGGTGAAGCTGGCGCTGGCGGGGACGGCACTCTCGGCGATGACCGCCGGCGCCACGACCGTCGTCCTCACCTCCAGCTCCGCCACCCTCGACCAGTTCCGGTTCTGGCAGGTGGGCGCGCTGAGCGGGCGGGACGCGGACACGGTCGTCCGCATGCTGCCGTTCCTGGTGGCCGGTGCGGTGCTCGTGCTCGCCTGCGCGCGGGGGCTGGACGCGCTGGCGCTGGGCGACGAGACGGCTCGGGCGCTGGGGCATCGGGTGCGGCTGGTGCGGGGTGCGGCGGCGCTGGGGGCGACCCTGCTGACGGCCGCCGCGGTCGCCGCGGCCGGGCCGATCGCGTTCGTCGGCCTCGCGGTGCCGCACCTCGCCCGCAGGCTGGTCTCCGGGGGACATCGCGCGGTCCTGCCCCTGTCCGCGCTGCTGGGCGCGGCCCTGCTGGTGGGCGCGGATGTGGCGGGCCGGGTGGTACGGGCTCCCGCGGAGGTGCCGGCCGGGGTGATGACCGCCTTGGTGGGGGTGCCGGTGCTGGTGGTGCTGGTACGGCGCAAGGGAGCGGTGGCGTGAAGACGGGGCGACGCCGGGCACCGGGTGGAGCGGCCGGGCTCGAAGGGGGCGCGGCCCCCGCCGGCCGCGGATCGGCGGTTCTCCGCCCTCACCCCCGCGTGTCCCTCCTCCTTCACCGCCGCTCCGCCGCGACCGCCGTCACCCTCCTCGTCCTCCTCGCCACCGTGATGCTCGCCTCCGCGTGCCTGGGGCAGACCTACGTCTCCCCCACCGAGGTCTGGCACACCCTGCGCACCGGGTCCGGGCCCCACGACCTGGTCGTCGGCGAGTTGCGGGTGCCGCGCATCGTGCTCGGGGCGTTGGTGGGGGCCGCGCTCGGGGTGGCCGGGGCACTCGTGCAGACCGTCACGCGCAATCCCCTGGCCAGTCCGGACGTGATCGGCGTAGGACACGGGGCCGCTGCCGCGACCGTGCTCGCCCTGGCGACCGGGGCCGTCTCGTCGCCCGGCGCGATGCCCGTCGTCTCCGTGGCCGGCGGACTCGGGGCCGCGGCGCTCGTCTACGTCCTCGCCTGGCGGCGCGGCATGCAGCCGAGCCGGTTCGTGCTCACCGGCGTGGGGATCGGCGTCGCGCTGTCGGCGGTCGTCCAGCTGTATCTCACCGACAGCGAGTTGGAGGCCGCCGAGCAGGTCAAGCTGTGGCTGACCGGCAGCCTCAACGGGCGGGGCTGGGAGCAGGCGGGCCCCCTGACGGCCGTCCTGCTGCTGTGTCTGCCCGCGCTGGTGTGGGCGAGCCGGGCGGTACGGCCGCTCGGGCTCGACCCGGACACGGCGGCCGCGCTCGGCGTACGCGTGGACCGCGCCCGGCTCGGCCTCACCGTGCTGGGCGTCGTCCTCGCCGCCACCGCGACCGGCGCGGCGGGACCGATCGGGTTCGTCGCCCTGACCGCGCCCCAACTGGCCCGCCGCATCACACGCACCCCCCAACTACCCCTGCTCTGCTCGGCGTTGACCGGCGCCGTCGTCCTGGTCACCGCCGACCTCGCGGCCCGCACGATGGTGCCGCCGTTGGAGATCCCGGTCGGGGCCCTGACGTCCCTGGTGGGCGGGCCGTATCTGCTGTGGCTGCTGGGACGGGGCGCAGCGACCTTCCGCCGAGGCGCACGATAGGTAAGCGGGTACGCGGGGCGCACGAAACCGCGGCACGCTCCCATCAGCCATGAAGGAGCAGCTGAGGAGCTCACTGAGCCGGGGCCGTGAGGGCCGACGCCGACCGGCATCGGCCCTCACGGCGCCACGGTCGGCGGACGATCAGATCGTCGCCGTGTCGATCACGAACCGGTAGCGCACATCGCTGTTGAGCACCCGCTCGTACGCCTCGTTGATCTCGGACGCGGCGATCAGCTCGATCTCGGCGCCGAGGCCGTGCTCGGCGCAGAAGTCCAGCATTTCCTGGGTCTCCTGGATGCCGCCGATGCCGGAGCCGGCGAGGGTCTTGCGGCCGGCGATCAGGGAGAACAGGTTGACGGAGATCGGCTCCTCGGGGGCTCCGACGTTGATCAGGGCGCCGTCCGTGCGCAGCAGGGACAGGAACGCGCCGAAGTCGAGGGGGGCCGAGACCGTCGAGACGATCAGGTCGAAGGTGCCGGCCAGCTCCTGGAAGGTCTTCGGGTCGCTGGTGGCGTAGTAGTGGTCCGCGCCCAGCTTGAGGCCGTCGTCCTGCTTGCGCAGGGACTGCGAGAGGACCGTCACCTCGGCGCCGAGGGCGTGGGCGAGCTTGACGGCCATGTGGCCGAGGCCGCCCATGCCGAGGACGGCGACCTTCTTGCCGGGGCCCGCGTTCCAGTGCTTCAGGGGCGAGTACGTGGTGATGCCGGCGCACAGCAGCGGGGCGGCCACGTCCAGCGACAGGCCGTCGGGGATGCGCACGACGTAGTTCTCGTCGACGACGATCTTCTGGGCGTAGCCGCCGTAGGTGGGCTCGCCGTCCTTGTCGAGGGCGTTGTACGTGCCGACCATGCCGCCACCCGTGCAGTACTGCTCGAGGCCGGCCTTGCAGTTGTCGCACTCGCGGCAGGAGTCGACCATGCAGCCGACGCCCACCCGGTCGCCGACCTTGTACTTGGTGACGCCGGGGCCGACCTCGGAGACGACGCCCGCGATCTCGTGACCCGGGACCATCGGGAAGATCGCCTCGCCCCAGCCCTCACGGACCTGGTGGATGTCGGAGTGGCAGATGCCGGCGAACTTGATGTCGATCAGCACATCGAACTCGCGCACCGCGCGGCGTTCGATGGTGGTGCGCTCCAGCGGTGCCTTGGCGGCGGGAGCGGCGTACGCAGCAACAGTGGTCATGCCGAGGGTTCTCCTAGCGTGGTTTCGCGCCCGGCTGCCTTCCACCGGGCACGCACCCCAGCCTGCCCGCCGAGCCGACATTCACCCAGGCCACGGTTCTGCGTACGTCCAGTGGTCCTACTACTGGCGGGGTCAGGCTGGTGGGCGTACGACCGTGAATACTGGACGTATGGACGATCAGGCCGAACCCGCACAGGGGCCCACGCCGGAGCACGGCGGGTCCCTGGACCGGCGTGCCGAGCTCAGCGAGTTCCTGCGGACCCGGCGGGCCCGGCTGAAGCCGGAGGACGTGGGGCTGCCGGACTTCGGGCGGCACCGCCGGGTGCCGGGGCTGCGCCGGGAGGAGCTGGCGCAGCTGGCCGGGGTGTCGGTGGCGTACTACACACGTCTGGAACAGGGAAACGGGCGGAACGTGTCGGCGGAGGTCCTCGACGCCATCGCCCACGCGCTGAGGCTGTCAGGGGCCGAGCACGCCCACCTCACGCATCTGGCGAAGCCCAAGCAGCACAAGAAGAAGCAGACCACCCGCCCCCAGCAGGTGCGGGGCGCGCTGCGGCAACTGCTGGACACGATGGACGGCATTCCCGCGTACGTGGTGGGCCGGCGCTCCGACATCCTCGTGTGGAACCGCATGGCCGCGGCGGTCTTCGGCGACTGGGCGCAGCTGCCGCCGCCGGAGCGGAACTGGGCACGGATGACGTTCCTGAAGCCGGAGTACCGCGAGCTGTTCAGCGAGTGGGAGCAGAAGGCCAGCGACATCGTCAGCTATCTGCGGATGGACGCGGGCTGCCATCCGGACGACCCGCGGCTGTCAGCGCTGGTGGGTGAGCTCTCCGTGAAGAGCGAGGAGTTCCGGCGGCTGTGGGCCACCCACGACGTCAAGGAGAAGAGCTACGGCGTCAAGCGGCTGCACCACCCGCTGGTCGGCGACCTCGACCTCTCCTTCGAGTCGTTCCGGATGATCGACGACCAGGAACAGACCCTGATCACCTACCACGCCGAGCCTGGCTCCCCGTCGGCGGACGCCCTGCGCCTGCTGGCGAGCTGGGGCACGGACGCGACCCGCGCGGGCACGTCGTCCGCAACACCTCAGGCCTGACCACCCGAGGCCGGCACGGCCCGTCGGCCGGACACGGCCCGTTCGGTTCCGCACGGCCCGTCGGCCCGGCGCGGCCGTTTCGCCCGGTGCGACCCCTCGGTGGGCGCGGACCTCGGTGCCGGGCACGGCCGTTCGGTTCGGCGCGACCGGCGCCGACCCTTCAGTCCGGCGGCGCCCTTCAGTCCCGCACGCCCAGGTCCTCCCGCATCAGCCGCCGCATCGTGCTCAGCCGGGGCTCGGCCTGCTTCAGGTCCAGCAGGGCCTGCTGTGCGCTCTCGCCCTCCCCGGCCCGGCCCCGGTCGAGCCGCTTGGCGACGGCGTCGATGCTCGCGAGCGCCGTGTTGAGGGACCGGGAGGCCTCCAGGATCCGCTCCGGCACCACCATCTGCGCCTCGGCGTACCGGTCGCGGTAGTAGCGGCGGGCCTCCTCCAGCTGCTCACGCTCATGGTCGCCGTAGACGTCGTCGCGCAGCCGGTGCAGGGCGTCCTTGAGCAGGGTGTGGAACTGGCGCGAGGCCCGGTTCATCGCGGTGTACGCGTCCCGCCGCTCCTCGAACGCCCGCCGCCTGTCGGCGAGTTCGCTCTCCTCGACGCGTTGCCGGGCGCTGAGCCGATGGGTGAGGACGGGCGCGAAGAGGGTCCCGAGAACGCCGACGACGGCGGTGATCGTGGTGGCGAGGGCGTCGGTCATGAGGGGATGCCAAGGGGCCCCACCCCCTTGGCACCACCCCCTCCTGACGCCTCAGGGGCCCCGTCAGCCCTGGTACGGCTGGGCCGCTCCCCAGTTCCACTTCGGCACCGGCTGCTCGGCCGGCGGCTTGGCGTCCGGGCCGGAGAAGTGCACGGCCAGCCGCGTGCCCCACTCCACGTAGGCGAGGAACGCGGAACGGAACTCGGCGTCCGTCGGCAGCCCCGCCTCGTCCGCCGCGTCCTGGATGAGGTTCACCCAGCGCCGGCGCTGCGGCTCGGTGATCCCCCGTCCCATGTGCTTGGCGACCATGTGGCCGTGCCCGCCCTGCGTCTCGGAGTAGGCGGGCGGACCGCCGAACACCTCGGCGAGCCAGAGCGCCACATGCTCGGCGTGCTCGGGGTCGAGCCCCGCGAAGAGGGGGGCGAGGAGGTCGTCCGTGACGACCTTCTCGTAGAACACCGACGTCAGCCGGGCGAAGGACTCCGCGCCGCCCGCCCACTCGTACAGCGTGGGGACGGCGGAGCCGGTGCCGCGCACGGTGGTCGGCTTGTAGTGGCGCATCTCGTCGATGTACGGGATGAACGGCCGGATCTCGGCCAGGAAGTCGGGAAACAGCTCCGACCCGCGGAAGCCTTCGAGGTGATCCTCGGTCGACGTCCAGAGGACGCGCAGGACGTAGTGCTCGAAGTCCTCCTCGCAGCGCGCCAGCTCGTATCCGACGCACTGCGGTGCCGCGGCCAGCAGGGCGGCGGCCTTGGTGTAGGCGGACAGGAACTCCGCGGACTGCTCCTCGGGGATGCGGTACCGGATGTATTCGACGGTCTCTGCGGTCATACGCCCACACAACACGAAAGACCTGCCGGAAGCAGTGCCTCCGGCAGGCCTTTCACTCAGCGCTCAACGCACCTGGGGGTTACTTCCCGTAGTAGGCGTTGTAGATCGAGACCGTCGACTTGTTGCCCTTCTTGTCGGCGATCTTGGCGTGGAAGGAGATGGCCTTGCCCTTCGCCGGGTTCTTCACGGTGATCTTGCCGTTCGAGACGGTGACCTTCTTCCAGGTCTTGCCGTAGTCGTACGACACGTACACCGCGAGCGACTTCAGGTTGGAGCCCTTGGCCGCGCCCTCGACGGTCACCGGGATCTTGACCGTCTTGTCGGCCGCGACCTTGCTGTCCAGACCCGTGGTCGCGCCGAAGCGAGCCATGGAGGCGGGCAGCTTGGCCATGTCGGCCGTCTTCTTGGAGCGGAACGTCCAGCTGGCGTCGATGCGGGTGGAGGCCGCCGCGACCTTGACGCTGCGCTTGACCGACGTGGTCAGCTTGTACTCGGCGCTGGCCGAGGGAACCTTGAACTGCTTCTCACCGAACAGCGGGTCGTCGTGGGTGCCGACCTTGGTGCCGTTGCGGTAGAGGGTCGTGGCGACCGAGGAGAACACCGAGGAACCCGCGTGCGTCTTGCCGTCGGCGAACAGCGGAAGCATCCCGTAGATGTCGTTGCCTTCACGGTAGAGACCGAAGTCCGCGTTCAGGTGCGGGCCGAAGACCGCCGTGTTGAAGGTCTTCGAGTAGCTCTGGCCGGCCTTGAAGGTCTGGGCGGCGCCGAGGACGTAGTACGCCTCGCTGAGCGGGAAGCCATCCGGGTCGACGCCACCGTACTGCTCGAAGGACATCTCCCACTTCACACCGGACGCGGTGGACAGGTGGAGGGTGCGGGTGCCGGGCAGCGTCTGTGGGAAGCCGATCGCGCTGGCGCCGGAGGTGCCGGGCAGCCAGCCCAGGGCGTTGAGCGCACCCTTCTTGCCGCTCGCCGCGGCGCCCATGCCGACCTTGACCTTGGCCAGTTCGCTCGCCTTGTAGTGCTTGGTGTAGCCGGTGGCGAGCTGCTTCACCTTGGAGCCGGCGACGGTGTTGTACTCCTCGTCGGCGCCCTTGACCCAGTGGCCGTCCCACTGCTGGCTCAGCGAGCCGTCGGTGACCTGCGGACCGAGGTGCGCGGTGCGGAAGCCCTCGTACGAGTCCAGCCACCAGCCGAAGGTCCAGCCGGAGTCAGCCGTCTCGACCGTGTAGGACGGGGAGGCGAACTCGGACTTCGCGGCCGCGTCCGGCACGGTGATGTCGACCGGCTTGGCCTTGCGCGCGTCCACCGTGATCGTGGTGTTCTTGGTGACGTTCAGCTTCGGCTGGGCGATCCAGTCTGCGCCCTTGGTGGCGTCATTCGGGTCCACGAAGAACGTGGAGTTGAAGATGTAGGAACCCTTGGGCACGCGAGCCGTGACGGTGCCGTCCGCGTCGTACGGCGTGTACCACTTGTCCTTGCCGAGGCCGGAGACACCGCTCAGGTGGGTGCCGTACTCCTTGGCCGGCTTGCCCTCACGGTCGATGAACTTCAGCGTGACGTCGTACGACTCGATCTCCCGCTGCACCGCCGCCGCCGTGCGGACGGTCTGGCCGCCGCCCGTCGCGGTCACGTACGCCGAGTACGCGCCGTCCAGGGTGCCGCCCAGCTTGGTGTTGACCGTCAGCGGGACGGACGCCTTGCCGCCCGCCGGGACCGTCACCGAGGTGGCGCCCAGCTTGAAGAAGCCGGCCGGGGCGGCCTGGCCCTTCGGGTTGGTGGCGGTCGACGTCAGCTTCAGCGTGACGTCGGTGGTACCGAGGTTGCGGTACGTGACCTGCTCGGTGGCCGGCTTGTCGTCGGTGTGCGGCCACTGCTGGATGCCGAAGCTGACCGAGGACGGGTCGGCGATCACCGTCTGCTTGACGGCCTTGTCGACCTGGATGCGGCCCGAGCCCTGCTGGAACGGCGTGTACTTGCCGCCCTTCGTGGAGGCCGTGAGCGCGCCCTTGAGCTCGGCGTACGTCCACTCCGGGTGCTGCTGCTTGAGGATCGCCGCCGCGCCCGCGACGTGCGGGGTCGCCATCGACGTACCGGAGATCGTCATGTAGCCGGCCGGCTTCTCGCCGACCTCCGCCGCGATCTGGTTACCCGGGGCCGAGGCCGCGGTGATGTCCACGCCGGGGGCGGTCACGTCGGGCTTGAGGGCGCCGTCGAGGCCGGGGCCGGTGCTGGAGAAGGAGGCCAGCTTGTCCTTGTCGTCGACCGCGCCGACGGTCAGGGCGGAGGCCGCGCTGCCCGGCGAACCGATGGTCTGGTCGCCGAAGTCGCCCTCGTTGCCGGCCGCGATGGCGAAGAGGATGCCCTTCTCGGCGGACAGCTTGTTGACCGCCGCCTCCAGCGGGTCGATCTCCGGGGTGTCCATGCCGCCGAGGCTGAGGTTGACGACGTCGGCGCCCTCCGCGGCCGCCCACTCCATGCCGGCGAGGATGCCGGAGTCGTCACCGAAGCCGTCGTCGCTGAGCACCTTGCCGTTGAGCAGCGTCGCGCCCGGGGCCACGCCCTTGTACTTGCCGCCGGACTTCGCGCCGCTGCCGGCCGCGATGGAGGCGACGTGGGTGCCGTGGCCGACCTTGTCGGTGGCGTCGGCGGAGGTGGAGAAGTTCTTCTCCGCGACCACCTGGCCCTTGAGGTCCGGGTGGGTGCCGTCGACACCGGTGTCCAGGACGGCGATCTTCACGCCCTTGCCGTCGTAGCCGGCCGCCCACGCCTTGGGGGCGCCGATCTGCGGCACGGACTTGTCGAGGCTGGCCTTGCGGACGCCGTCGAGCCAGACGTGCGCGATGCCGGAGGCCGTCTTGTCGCCGTTGGTGACCGCGTCCCACAGCTCGGGCGCGTCCTGCTTCGGCGTCTGGATCGCGTCCGCGTTCAGGGAGTTCAGGCTGCGGCGGAGCTTGCCCGCGTCACGGACGTCCGCCTTGGTGGTGGCCGCGCTGCCCTTGTAGCCGACGATCACCTTCAGTCCCTGCTTCTGGGACTTGCGGGTGGTGGCCTTGTTCAGCTCGGTGATGTCGAACAGGCGCTGGTCGAGCTTGCCTCCGGCGACCAGGCGGGCGACGTCGGCCGGGATCACGAAGGTGTGGCCGGCGGCCTTGCGGAGCTCGACGGGTATGTGCTCGCGGCCCTTCGCCGGCTCCAGGCCCACGACGCGCCCCTTGGCGTCGACGGCGACCCGGTCACCGGTGATCAGGGTGATGCGGTGCTTGGCTTCGGAGCCCGCCACCTTCGCGGTGGCGGCGATCTGCTCGGCTTCGGCCGACGCCGGGCTGGTCATGCCCGCCGCCAGGGCCACGGCGGCCGCCGTGGCGATCGTGGCCGCACATGCTCTTTTCACTTGTCTGCGCAAGTTTCCCCCTTGCAGAAGTACCGGGTGAATTCCCCGTTCACCCGGCCGGGGGGCCATCTCGCACACATGCGCGTGCGCCCCCCGGACCACGCAGTATGCCGGGGGGTGATCAGGCACCTCAATAGACAGGTGCCTGACATGCTTCTCTGTTACACGATCGTCGGGTAAGCGCGCGTCTTTGGCCGTCGCAAATGCGCCTGCGCCCCTGAGTACGCCCCAACTCGCATGCTATGAAGCGGCGTTCTCCTTCACCGTGATCTTTCCTTTGCGGATGGTCACCAGCCGCGGCGCCTTCTTCGCGAGGGAGGAGTCGTGGGTGACCATGATGAAGGTCAGTCCGAGCTCCTTCCACATGGTCTCGAGTACGTCCATGATCTCGTCGCGCATCGATTCGTCGAGGTTGCCGGTGGGCTCGTCGGCCAGCAGCACCTTCGGCTGCTTCACCAGAGCGCGGGCGATGGCGACGCGCTGCTGCTGGCCGCCGGACATCTCGTCCGGCAGATGTCCGAGCCGCTCGCCCAGACCGACCGACCTCAGGGCCTCGACGGCCCGTTCACGCCGCTCCTTCACCTTCACGCCGAGCGGTACGAGGGCGGTCTCGACGTTCTCCTGGGCGGTGAGCGTCGGGATCAGGTTGAAGCTCTGGAAGACGAAGCCGATGTTCTCGCTGCGCACCTTGGTCAGCCGTGCCTCGGACAGCCTGGCCATGTCGGTGCCGTCGAGCACGACCTCACCCGAGGTCGGCCGGTCGAGGCCGCCGAGCATCTGCAGCAGCGTGGACTTGCCGCCGCCGGTGGGGCCCTGGATCACGAGCCGGTCGCCGTCGGCGATCGTGAGGTCCACGCCGTCGAGGGCGTGGACGCTCTCCTTGCCTCGGGTGTAGCGCTTGGTGACGCCTCTGAGTTCGTACATGGGAACAACTCCTGTGTGGTGTTGGCGAGTTGGGGGCGCGCCTGTTACTCGACGCGGCGCAGCGCATCCGCCGGCCGCAGCCGGGAGGCCCGCCATCCGCCGAACGCGCCGGCGATCAGACCGCCCGCGACCGCGAGCCCGACCGCGACACCGATGGTCGTCAGGCTGACGGGTGCGGTGAGCGCGACGTCGAGGGTCCTGGAGGCGGTCTGCCGGGCGCCGCCGAACCCACCCCCGCCGGGGCCGCCGCCGAAGCCGCCACCCCCGCCCGTACCGCCGCCGCCCAACTGGGCCTGGAGCGTGGGACTGACCGCCGTGACGACGTACGCGCCCGCCAGGCCCAGCCCGATGCCCAGCGCACCGCCGACCAGGCCGTTGACCATCGCCTCGCCGACGACCTGTCGGGTCACCCGCCCCGACTTCCAGCCGAGCGCCTTCAGCGTGCCGAACTCTCGCACCCGGCGGGAGACCGCCGAGGAGGTCAGCAGGCCGGCGACCAGGAACGCGGCGATGAGCACCGCGATCGACAGCCACTTGCCGACGCTGGTGGCGAGGTCGGAGGCGGTGGACAGGGAGCCGGAGACGGTGTCCGCGAGGTCCGCGGAGGTCGTCACCGTCGTACCCGAGATGTTCTTCTGGATCTCCGACTTGACGCCGTCGATCTTCTGGGAGTCGGTCGCCTTGACGTAGATCGTGGTGACCTTGTTCTCGGAGTCGCTGATCGTCTGCGCCTGCTTGAGCGGGATGTACAGGTTGGCGGCCGCGTCACCGCTGTCGGCCGTGGCGACGCCGATCACCTTGTACTTGACGCTCTTGACGGTGACGGTGCTGCCGACCTTGAGCTTCTTCTCCTTGGCGTACGCCGAGTCGACGACGGCGACCTTGGCGTCGGACTCCGACGTCCTGAACGTACGACCGCTGGTGATCTTCGAGGAGGTCAGCGGACCGAGGGCCGGTTCGGTGACGTCGGTGCCGAACACGGAGTAGCTGTTGACGTCGAAGTTCGCACCGCCACCCTGCACTTCGCCCTGGGGCCGGCCGTTGCCGCCGCCCTGTCCGCCGGGGGCGTCCTGCCCGCTCCCGCCCTCGCCGTTCTGCTGGAACCGGCCGCGGGTGAACTCGCCGTCGACCTTGATGACCCGCAGGCTGAGGCCGCCCACCGCCTCCGAGACGTCGGTCTGCTCGCCGACCTCGGTGACGGTCGCGGTGGAGAGGGTCTGGAAGCCCTGCACCATCACGCGGTCGCTGCTCTGCGCCTGCCCGGAGTCGTCGTCCTGGGCGTCGAACCTGAAGCGCGGACGCTCGGAGGCGTCCGCCTGCGGCTGGGCCGCCTTGGTGACGGTCATGTCCGTGCCCAGTCCGTAGAGGGACTGGAGGACCTTGTCCTGGGCCTTGCCCATGCCGGCGGACACGGAGTTGACCACGATGACCAGCGCGATGCCGAGCGCGAGCCCGGAGGCGACGACGAGTGCCGCTTTTCTGCGGCGGCGCAGCTCGCGCCTCAGGTAGGTGAAGAACATGGCCGCAAGTTAGGTACGGCGCGTGATGAAGGGATAAGCCCGGAATAAGAGATGCATGAGAAGGCTGTGGACGCCCCCAAAAACACCGGTGCCGCCCCTGGGGGCGGCACCGGAAAGCTGTGAGTCGCGGAGGAAAAGGCGTCAGACCGCCGAACCGGCCTTCCAGTCGGCCCAGCTCATGTTCCAGCCGTTGAGGCCGTTGTCCGGGGCGACGGTCTTGTCGCCGGTGTTCTGGACGACCACCACGTCACCGAGGATCGAGTTGTTGTACATCCACGCGGCGGGCGTGTTCGGGTCGTTGGCGCCCTTGGTGTCCGACAGGCCCACGCAGCCGTGGCTGGTGTTCACGCTGCCGAAGATGGACTTGGCGCCCCAGTAGTTGCCGTGCATGAAGGTGCCGGAGCTCGTCAGACGGATGGCGTGCGGGACGTCCTTGATGTCGTACTCGCCCTTGCCGTCGTCGTCGGTGAAGCCCACGGTCGCGCCGTTCATGCGCGTCTCCTTGAACTTCTCCGACATCACCATGATGCCTTCGTAGGTCTTGTTGTCGGGCGAACCGGCCGAGATCGGGATGGTCTTGACGGTCTTGCCGTCCTGCGTGACCTTCATCTGCTTGGTCTTCGCGTCGACGTAGGAGACCTGGTTGCGGCCGATCTTGAAGGTGACCGTCTTCTGCTGGACGCCGTAGACGCCGTCCGCGCCCTCCACGCCGTCGAGCGCCAGCTTCAGCGTGACGGTGGAGTTCTCCTGCCAGTACTCGTCGGGCCGGCAGTCCATGCGGTTGGCGTTGAACCAGTGACAGACGACTTCCTGGCCGCTGGTGGTGGAGACGGTGATGCCCTTCTGGACGGCCGCCTTGTTGGTGATCGCCTTGTCGAAGTTGAGCGACACCGGCATGCCCACGCCGACGGTGGTGCCGTCGTCCGGCGTGAAGGTGCCGATGAAGCTGTTGGCCGGGGAGACCGTGGTGAACGAGGCGTTCTCGTGGGCGACCCGCCCGTCGGAGTCCTTGGCCTCGGCCGTCAGCTTGTAGGTGGTCGAACGCTCCAGCTGGGTGCTCGGCTTCCAGCTGGTCTTGTCCGCGGATATCGCGCCGCTGACCTCGGTGCCGTCGGAGGTCGTCATCGAGACGTCCGTGAGCGTGCCCTTGCTCACGGTGACCGCGGCGGAGTTGTTGATGGAGGCGTTGTCCGAGCCGTCCTTGGGCGTGATCTTGATCTGCGCCTCGGACGCCTTCTTCGCCGCGGCCTCGTCGACCTTGGCCTGTGAGGTGTCACCGCCGCCACTGCCGGAGGCGTTGTCGTCGCCACCGGAACACGCCGAGAGCACCAGCACACCGCCGAGCAGTGCGGACGCGACCGTCAGGCCCCTGCGCCGCCCACTGTTGGTCATCACACGCTTCTCCATCGTCGCCGAATCCCCAGAACCCCGAGAGTCCCCGTCAAGAACTTCCAACGCTACGACCGGTTCGTCCCGTTCCACATTCTCCGAAGGTGTGGGGCACACCACGTCCGCCGAGGCGAGTGGTGCGGGTGTCGGCCCGTGCGCCCCATGAGACGACGAAACCCCGGACGACGGTTTCCGTCCGGGGTCACGATTTCCCCAAGGAACGTCAGCCGACCCGCTCGTCCTCGTCGGCGGCCGCTTCGTCGCCGTCGTATGCGTCGTCCTCGTCGTCTTCTTCGTCGACATCATCCTCGTCGAGGTCCCAGTCAGGCGAATCGGGGTCATGGTCGATCTGCTCGCTGGACCAGGAGGCCTGGGCGAGCTCGACCCCCGGGATCTCGCTGACCAGGTCGAACGGGTCGACGAGGTACGCGAGGGCCTCCGCGGTGTCCTCCGTCACAGCGCTCTCGGCGTGTACCCGTTCCTCGGCCGGCATATCGGTGTCGTCCGCGATTCGTGTCAGTGCGGCCTCGGTGACGGCCCCGGAGTCGTCCACCTCGAGGACAAGCTCGACGCGAAGCCGGACAAAACGTGATGTCTCTGCAGTGCTCATGCCCGGAGCGTACGACCCCTGCCTCCCGTGACTTTCCCGTGACCCGCGCCTTTCACTAACATCGCCCCACACGGCCAATTCGCCAGCGCCACAAGGGGATCGATATTCCGTGTCATCAGCTCGCCGTCCGTTGCTGACCGCCACCGCCGCGGGGACCCTTCTGGCTGCCCTGTGGTTCGTCCCGTCCGCCAACGCGACCGGGGACCAGCCGGCCAGAACCGGCCCTTCGCCGACCCCGGCGTCGCAGGTCACGACCCAGGCACGGGCCACGACCACGGACACCTCCGGCATCACGTCCGAGGGCGCGCAGCTCGCCGACACCGGCAGCTTCGACACCACGCCGTACGTCGTCGGCGGCACCCTCTTCCTGACGCTGGGCGCCGGGTTCGTCGTCTACTCGGTTCGCCGGGAACGTCTCGGTTTTTGAACTCGCTTGACGCGTTCTTCAGAAAACCTTCATAGTCCGCCCATGAAGAGATCATCGGGCGCGCGCTTGAGCGCCACGGCTGCCGTGAGCGTTCTGTCGCTCGCCCTCATCACGGGTTGCTCCGACGAGGGGTCGGAGGACTCCGCGAAGTCGGGTTCCTCCTCCTCGCCGACCGCGGCCGCGAAGGCCTACAGCGCCGCCGAGCTGGAGAAGCTGCTGCTGGCGGACGGCGACATCGAGGGATACAAGGTCACCTCCGGCGACGACACGCTGCCGAAGTCCAAGAGCGTGCTGAAGATCGACAAGGCCGAGTGCGAGCCGTTCGCCCACGCCATGGCCGCGCTCCCGCCGGGCGACACGGACGCGAGCGCCAGCAACACGGTCACCCAGGCCGCCCCGTCGGGCGACGCCTCCAAGTCCCTGGAGGACCTGGCCGAGGGCGACTTCAGTGACGCCTTCAACATCAACGCGACCTACGTGGGCCTGTCCTCGTACGAGGGCGACGGCGCCGAGAAGGCCTTCAAGGCGGTCTCGGACGGCGGCACGGCGTGCGCCGGCGGGTTCGGCTACACCGCCGAGGGCACGGCCACCAAGGTCACCAAGATCACACCGGAGAAGGCCTCGGGCGCCGGCGACGAGTCCGTGGCGTACACCGTGGAGTCCGAGGCGGGGGGCGAGACGGGCACCGTCCACACCGAGGTGGTGCGGCACGGCAACACCATCGCCTCGTACTACACGGTGAACCTCGCCCTGATGGGGACCGGCAAGCCGTACGACGTCCCGGCCGAGGTGATCGACGGCCAGGCGGCCAAGCTCAAGTGATCCACCCGGGGCCCTGCCGGTCGGCGGACCGGCAGGGCCCCGTTGTGTCGTCGTGCCCTACCGCAGCGGCCCGGTGACCGCCTCCGCCGCCGCGACCAGCTGTCCGGTGCGTACGAACGTGTCCGCCGCGGCGAGGTCGGGCGCCAGGAAGCGGTCAGGACCGGGGCCCTGGACCCCCGCCTTCCGTACGGCGTCGATGACCGCCCGGGACGCCGGCGCCGGGGTCAGCCCCTCGCGCAGTTCGACGGCGCGGGTGGCGGCGTACAGCTCGACGGCGACGACCCGGGTCAGGTTGTCGACGGCGGTGCGCAGCTTGCGGGCGGCCGACCAGCCCATGGAGACGTGGTCCTCCTGCATCGCGGAGGACGGGATCGAGTCCGCCGAAGCCGGTACGGCCAGCCGCTTCATCTCGCTGACCAGCGCGGCCTGCGTGTACTGGGCGATCATCAGCCCGGAGTCGACACCCGCGTCGTCGGCGAGGAACGGCGGCAGCCCGTGGCTGCGGTTCTTGTCGAGCAGCCGGTCGGTGCGGCGCTCCGCGATGGAGGCGAGGTCGGCGGCGGCGATGGCCAGGAAGTCGAGGACGTAGGCGACCGGGGCGCCGTGGAAGTTGCCGTTGGACTCGACGCGTCCGTCGGGCAGTACGACGGGGTTGTCGACGGCGGAGGCCAGCTCCCGCTCGGCGACCAGGCGGGCGTGCGCCATGGTGTCCCGTCCGGCGCCGGCGACCTGCGGGGCGCAGCGCACCGAGTAGGCGTCCTGGACCCGGGGCGCGTCGTCCTGGTGGTGTCCGGTGAGCTCCGAACCCTTCAGTACGGCCAGCATGTTGGCGGCGCTGGCGCCCTGGCCGGGATGCGGGCGGATGGCGTGCAGCTCGGGGGCGAGGACCTGGTCGGTGCCGAGCAGACCCTCCAGTGACAGGGCCGCGGTGATGTCGGCCGACTTGTAGAGGGTGTCCAGGTCGGCGAGGGCCATGACCAGCATGCCGAGCATGCCGTCGGTGCCGTTGAGGAGGGCCAGGCCCTCCTTCTCGCGCAGCTCGACGGGGGCGATGCCGTGCTCGGCGAGGAGTTCGCCGGCGGGCCGCACGACGCCGTCCGGGCCCTCGGCGTCGCCCTCCCCCATGAGCGTCAGGGCGCAGTGCGACAGCGGGGCGAGGTCGCCGGAGCAGCCGAGGGAGCCGTACTCGTGGACGACCGGGGTGATACCGGCGTTGAGGACGTCGGCCATGGTCTGCGCGACCTCCGGCCGTACGCCGGTGTGTCCCGAGCAGACGGTCTTCAGCCGTAGGAACATCAGTGCCCGTACGACCTCCCGCTCGACCCGCGGACCCATGCCGGCGGCGTGCGAGCGGACGATGTTGCGCTGCAGCTGAGCCCGCAGCTCCGGGCTGATGTGCCGGGTCGCCAGGGCGCCGAAGCCGGTGCTCACGCCGTAGACGGGGTCGGGCTTCGCCGCGAGCTGGTCCACGATCGCGCGGGCCGCGGCGAGGGCGGCGACGGCCTCGCCAGAGAGCTCGACACGGGCGCCGGCGCGCGCCACGGCGAGGACGTCGGACGCGGTGACCCCGGACGTCCCCACCACCACAGTGTGCATATCCATATTCAGGAGCGTACGCAGTGAATTCCAGGATGTCACCAGTGGGGGACGGGTTCGCCCCTTACCGGTGCGTCACATCTCAGCCACGTCCGCGGAAGCGGCGGCGCTCGGCGGTCGGCTGCTCCGTCGAGGGCTCGTCGGCCAGTCGTACGACGGGGTCGTCGGGGCCGCCGCGCCCGGCGACGACCGGGCGGGTGGCCCGCTCGGCCTTGGCCTGGTACTGGGCGGCGTCCGCCAGCCGGAACAGCCGCCGGGCCGTGAGGACCGGCCCGATCGGGTCCTGGGTGGACGCGACCCCGCAGGCGACGCCCTCGCCCAGCTCCAGTTCCAGCGCCCGGCGGCAGAGTTCGCCGGCCGCCTTCACCACGTCGTCGGCGGGCGGTCCGACGGCGAGCAGACAGAACTCGTCACCGCCGAGGCGGGCGGCGAGCGCGCCGGGCAGCATGGCGCCGCACAGCGACAGCACGGACCCGAACCGCTCCAGCAGGCGGTCGCCGACGGCGTGGCCGCGGGTGTCGTTGACCCGCTTGAGCCCGTTGAGGTCGCAGACGACGAGGCTCACCACCGCCCCGTCCTTGCGGTGCCGCTCGACGGCCGCGTCCAGGCGGGCGTCCACGGACCGGCGGTTGGCGAGGCCGGTCAGCGCGTCGGTGAACGCCAGCCGCCGCACCTCCTCCAGCCGCTCGGTCTGGGCGATGCCGGCGGAGACCACGGAGGCCAGGACGGTGGCGAAGTCGGCGTCCTCGCGGTCGAAGACGAGGGCGCCGACGGGGCGGGCGACATACAGCTCGCCCCAGGCGCGGCCGTGCAGCACGATCGGGGCGACCACGCAGCAGCCGCGGCCGCGTCGGCGCAGGGCGGCGACGCGCTGATGGACGTATCCGGGGCGGCGGCCGGCGGCCGGGCCCTCCGCGGTCTCCACCCAGGCGTCGGGCTCGCCGCCGCCGGCCCACCGCTCGTGCAGGAACTCGGTGATCTCGGCGAACTGGTGCACGGGGTAGGACTCGTCGTCCGGGAACTCCTCCTCGTCCTCGGCCCGCTCGCCCACGTTCACGAGGACCCTGAGGCGGCCGAGCTCCCGCTCCCACACGGACAGCGCGGCGAAGCTGCCGCCGAGGGCGCGTGATGCGCCGTTCGCGGCGGCCCACCACACCTCCCGCGAGCTGTGTGCCGCGGCCATGCCCTGAGCCAACGCGACGACGCCCGCGAGCCGACTGTCCTCACCCATCACTCCAGGCTAGGGAGTTTCGGGACGAACCGGTCAGTTGATGCGGCGGTGGGGTGACCGGCCCCCGCCGAACACGACCGCCCCCGCCCGACACGGCCAAGAGGTAACCGCCCCTGGGGGCTCCGCCCCCAGCCCCCCCGGACCTTGCCCACCCGCCACCCGACTCGGTCGGCCAAAAGGTGACCGCCTCTGGGGGCTGCCGCCCCCAGACCCCCGCTTCGGCCCTGGACGGGCCTCGTCCTCAAACGCCGGACGGGCTGAAAA
>NZ_KQ949002.1:160980-221829 GCF_001514265.1 Streptomyces resistomycificus
CACCCCCCGACACGGCCCCGACCCACCCCCGAACCCCAGGCGCTACGCGCACCCCCGCCCACACCCGCGGGCCGCCGCAGGCACCCGGGCCGGCACCGCTGCCGTCGCACCGCCCAGCGCAGTCCGCCCCGCGGACCGCGCCCCTCGCCCTCTACTCCCCCGGCCAAGCGGGACGGCGCTTCTCGTTGAAGGCCGCCACTCCTTCCGCCCGGTCCCCGGAGAACGCCACCGAGCGCCAGGCCGCGTCCTCGACCTCCAGGCCGGTTCGCAGGTCAAGGCCGTGGCCGAGTCGCAGCGCCTTCTTCGCCGCTCGCAGGCCGACCGGGGAGTTGCCCGCGATACGGCCGGCCAGGGCCAGCGCCTCCTCCCGGTCCCGGCCGTCCTCCACGAGCGTGTCCACGAGCCCCAGGTCAGCCGCCTCCCCGGCCTCCACCCGCCGGGCCGTGAAGATCAGCTCGGCCGCACGGGCCGCGCCCACCCGCCGGGGCAGGAGCTGCGTGCCACCGCCCCCGGGAATCACGCCGACGGACACCTCGGGAAGCCCCACCACGGCCGTACGGTCGGCCACGATCAGGTCGCAGGCGAGCGCGAGCTCGAAGCCGCCGCCCAGCGCGAACCCGTGCACGGCCGCGATCGTCGGCATCGGCAGCTCCAGCACCCCGGTGTACGCCCCGCGCGCCACCGGCCGCTGCCGGACGAGATCCGCGTCGGTGAAGGAGTTCCGCTCCTTGAGGTCGGCGCCGACGCAGAACGCCCGCTCGTGGGTCGAGGTCACCACGACCACCCGCACGTCCCGGTCGGCCCCCAGCGCCGCGCACGCCCCGGCGAGCGAGCGGGCCATCTCCGTGGAGACCGCGTTCATGGCCTTGGGCCGGTCCAGGGCCAGCTCCGCGACATGCCCGTCCGCGTGCCGCCGTACCAGCACGAACTCCCCGAACCGCTCCTCGCCCATGACACCCTCCCGGTTAACGACGGTTAACGCCTACGCCCCGATCATCGCAGCCGAGCCGGGTGCGGGAAAGGGCCGACCGGTTCCCGTGTCCACGTCCGACACCCCGTTCGAGTGACATACGGCCCAACTCCCGCCCCACCCCCCAGAGGAGCGCATAACGTGCGTCCGCCACAGCGCACAGGGGGCGCGGGCGCACGGGGAGGGATCGCGATGACGACGACGGACACGCCCGCGGCAGCGGAGAGAAGCAGCGCGGCGGGCTCGACCGCGCCACCGGAGTCGTACGGCGCCGGGCCACGGCTCGGCCGTCCGCGTGGCCGGCACCGCCGTCCCCGCCCCCGCAAGGTACTGCTCGCCGCGGGCGGCCTGGCCCTGGCAGCGGGCGTCCTCAGCCTCGTACGCATGACGCCCGACCCGGGGGTCGGCGGCCTCGGTGCCGCCGAGGCCGGGCCGAGCCTCGACCCGTACTCCGACACCGACGCGGGCCGCTCGACGAACGCCGCCGCGACCGTCGGGGCAGAGACCCCCGTCGCGGGCCCGTCGGCGACCACCCCCCTGGGCGGTCCGAGCGCGTCGCCCACGCCGGGTGCGTCCCTCGCCCCCACCCCGGTCAGGGGGCCCGCACAGCCGTCGGAGCCCGCAGCCGCCGTCACGACCGTCCCGGACGCACCGGACCCGACCGGCGCGTCAACCGGCCTACCCACCCCGCCCCGCCCCTCGACGTCCACCACCGCGCCCCCGGCATCGGCCCCCACCCCGGGCCGGACCACACCCCCGCCGGCCCCTCAGCCGGACCGCACGGACCGCCCGGCCAGGCCCGGACTGTGCGTACCGATCATCGCCGTATGCGTGGACCCGCTGGCGGCACGTCAGAACTGAGAGACACCAGAGAGACACCGGAACGGAGAGACACCGGAACGGAGAAGCACCAGAAGGGAAAGCACCGGACCGGAGAGGCACCGCGCCCCCTCACGATCAGGACGTCGGTTCCCCGCCGCGTCGCGTCAGCAGCCACGGTTCGACCACGCCGAGACCACGCACCGGGCGCTGCCACATGGGCTGGAGCGCGAAGCGGTAGGCCGGGGGTTCCTCGCCCTCCTTCTCGGCGGCCGCCGCGGCCTCGGCCGCCTCCGCCTCGGAGGCCGGCGCCTCGCCGGTGCGGATGAGCTCCTGGGCGAAGGCACTGTCGACGAGGACGGCGTCCCGGGGGGCTATCGACGTCAACCGGGAGGCGAGGTTCACCGTCGTACCGAAGACATCGCCCATACGAGTGGTGACCGTGCCGAAGGCGATGCCGACACGCAGCTCGGGCATGGTCTCGTCGTTCGCCATGGTCTCGATGAGACGCAGCGCGATCTCGGCGGCCACACCCGCGTCGTCGGCCGCGTACAGCACCTCGTCGCCGAGCGTCTTGACCAGCCGTCCGCCACGCGCGGCGACCAGGTCGGCGGCAGTGGTCTCGAAGGCCTCGACGAGCTCGCCGAGTTCCTCCTCCTCCATGCGGCGGGTCAGCCGCGTGAACCCGACGAGGTCCGCGAACCCGACGGCGAGGCGCCGGTCGACCATCTCCTCGTCGTCGGCGGTCTGGACGACCCGGCCGGCCGAGGCGGCGAGCTGGCGGCGCCAGACGTAGACGAGGAACTCCTCCAGCTCGGGCAGGAGCAGCTCGATGATGGGGTACGTCACCTCGGTGCGGGTCATGCCGGGCTCGGGCGGCTCGGTCAGCCCCTCCAGGAACGAGTCGATCTGCCACTCCGCCAGACGGGCGGTGGTCTGTCCCGTGGACCGCGCCACCTGTACGGCCATCGCCTCGCTGAGCAGTCCCGCCTCCACGAGACCGGAGAGCCGGCGCAACGCCAGCACGTCGGCCTCGGTGAGCGCCTTGGCCTGCCCGATGTCGGCGAAGCCCATGGCCCGCCAGAAGCGGGTGGCCAGCTCCACGGAGACGCCGGCGCTACGGGCCGCCTGGAAGGGGGTGTAGCGCCGTTCGGCGCCCAGAATGAGCTGCTCGATGCGCAGGGCGAGCGGGTCCCCTTCGGACTCCGGGTCCGCCCGGCCGTCCGCGTCCGCGCCGGAGCCCGTGTCGTCGACGGTCACGCCTGCTGCCCTTCCGATCTGCCGCGGTCAGTTCTCGACCGGCCTTCACTTTACGGCAGGTGTGCGGTAGCTCACTCCGCGAGTGTCCCCGACGGCAGGGGATGCCGCACGCCGTCGCGCCGTAGCCGGAGCCGGATTCCCTTGGCCGTCTACGCCGGTCGCAGGTGCACGATGTCGCCCGCTCCCACCGGCTCCTGCACGCCCTCCTCCGTGGCGATCACCAGCCGCCCGTCCCCGTCGACGGCGACCGCCTCACCCGTGATGGACCGGTCCCCCGGCAGTTCCGCCCGCACCACCCGTCCGAGCGTCGCGCACCCCGCCGCGTAGGTCTCCTGCAGACCGCTAGCCGCCGGATCGCCCCCGGCCGCCCGCCACCGCCCGTACCAGTCCTCCAGCGACCGCAGCACTCCCCGCAGCAGCGGGTCCCGGTCGGTGTTCACGGCTCCCGCCAGGGCCAGCGACCCCGCCTGCGGCACGGGCAGCTCGTCCGTGCGGAGCGTGACGTTGATGCCGACGCCGATGACCACCCCGTCGTCGCCGGCCCGCTCCGCGAGGATGCCGCCGGCCTTGCGTTCCTCTCCTGAGACGGTCACCAGGAGGTCGTTGGGCCACTTGAGTGCCGTGTCCACGCCCGCCACGCGCGACAGCCCCGTCGCCACCGCCACCCCGGTGAGCAGCGGCAGCCAGCCCCAGCGGGCCACCGGGACATCGCTCGGGCGCAGCAGGACGGAGAAGAACAGGCCCGAGCGGGCCGGTGCCGTCCACTGACGGTCAAGTCGGCCCCGCGCGGCCGACTGCTCCTCGGCGACGAGGACCGCGCCCTCGGCTGCCTTGCCCTGCCCTGCCAGGTCCACCAGGTCGGAGTTGGTGGAGCCGGTGTGCTGCACCACCTCGACTCCGGACCACAGTCCGCCGTCCCGCACCAGTGCCCGGCGCAGCGCGGCACCATTGAGGGGAGGGCGGTCCAGGTCGGACCAACGGCTGTCGTCTGAGGCATCTCGCGGCTTCATGCAAGCCACCCTAGGTGTGGTAAACGCCGCACTGCTGATTCGTAGGGCCACCACTACGCTACGGATGAGTAACCGTCCCCCCTTTTGAGCAGGCAGGGAGCCGCATCCCGATGTCCGAGCCGGCAGAGCGTCAAGAGATCCCTGGGATCGACATCCACACCACCGCGGGCAAGCTCGCGGATCTCCAGCGCCGTATCGAGGAAGCGACGCACGCCGGCTCCGCACGCGCCGTCGAGAAGCAGCACGCCAAGGGCAAGCTGACGGCCCGTGAGCGGATCGAGCTGCTGCTGGACGAGGACTCGTTCGTCGAGCTCGACGAGTTCGCCCGGCACCGCTCCACCAACTTCGGCCTGGAGAAGAACCGCCCGTACGGCGACGGCGTCGTCACCGGGTACGGCACGGTCGACGGCCGCCCCGTCGCCGTGTTCTCCCAGGACTTCACGGTCTTCGGCGGTGCCCTGGGAGAGGTCTACGGCCAGAAGATCGTGAAGGTGATGGACTTCGCGCTGAAGACCGGCTGCCCGGTCATCGGCATCAACGACTCCGGCGGCGCCCGCATCCAGGAGGGCGTGGCCTCGCTGGGCGCGTACGGCGAGATCTTCCGCCGCAACACCCACGCCTCGGGTGTCATCCCGCAGATCAGCCTGGTCGTCGGCCCGTGTGCCGGTGGCGCGGTCTACTCCCCGGCGATCACCGACTTCACGGTCATGGTCGACCAGACCTCGCACATGTTCATCACCGGACCGGACGTCATCAAGACGGTCACCGGCGAGGACGTCGGCTTCGAGGAGCTGGGCGGCGCCCGCACCCACAACTCCGCCTCCGGCGTGGCCCATCACATGGCCGGGGACGAGAAGGACGCCATCGAGTACGTCAAGCAGCTGCTGTCGTACCTGCCGTCCAACAACCTGTCCGAACCGCCGGCGTTCCCGGAGGAGGCGGACCTCGTCCTCACCGACGAGGACCGCGAGCTGGACACGATCGTGCCGGACAGCGCGAACCAGCCGTACGACATGCACACCGTGATCGAACACGTGCTGGACGACGCGGAGTTCTTCGAGACCCAGCCGCTGTTCGCGCCGAACATCCTCACCGGTTTCGGCCGGGTCGAGGGCCGCCCGGTGGGCATCGTCGCCAACCAGCCGATGCAGTTCGCCGGCTGCCTCGACATCCAGGCGAGCGAGAAGGCGGCCCGCTTCGTGCGGACCTGCGACGCCTTCAACGTCCCGGTCATCACGTTCGTGGACGTCCCCGGCTTCCTGCCCGGCGTGGACCAGGAGCACGACGGCATCATCCGCCGCGGCGCCAAGCTGATCTACGCCTACGCCGAGGCCACGGTCCCGTTGATCACCGTCATCACCCGCAAGGCCTTCGGCGGCGCCTACGACGTCATGGGCTCCAAGCACCTGGGCGCCGACCTCAACCTGGCCTGGCCGACCGCCCAGATCGCCGTGATGGGCGCCCAGGGCGCGGTCAACATCCTGCACCGCCGCACCATCGCCGAGGCGGACGCCGCCGGTGACCTGGAGGCGACCCGGGCCCGCCTCATCCAGGAGTACGAGGACGCCCTCCTCAACCCCTACATCGCGGCCGAGCGCGGCTACATCGACTCCGTGATCATGCCGTCCGACACCCGCCGGCACGTCGTACGCGGCCTGCGTCAACTGCGTACCAAGCGGGAATCCCTGCCCCCGAAGAAGCACGGCAACATCCCCCTCTAGGAGCCGTCATGACGATCAAGGTCGTACGGGGCAACCCGACGCCGGAGGAGCTGGCCGCCGCACTGGCGGTGGTCCGCGCCCGCGCCGCGGCGGCGGCAGCCGTGCCGCCCGGCGCGCCCAGCCCGCGGGACGCGTGGTCGGACCCGTCCCGCATCGCCGCACACCGGCTCCCGCAGCCGGGGCCGACGGCGTGGGGCCGCACCTACTGGCCCGGCTAGGAGTCGCCCAGGCAAGGCACGACGGTTTCGGCCGTCACCGCGCGTCCCTCGTCGTCGGGGTGCGGGTGACGGCCGAAGCCGTACGCGCTCGCGGTCGGCAGACCGTTTCGGCGAGGCCGGGTCAAGTTGAGTACGCGTACTCAGGCGCCCTCCGCGCGATCCCCGCACGCTGGAGACCATGCTGTGGTCCGACCCCGAGAACGAGCCGCCCGAGGAACTGCGCGACATGCAGGAGAAGCTGCGTCGGCTGGGCATCTTCCTGGCGCTGGCCATGGTCCTCGCGATGATCGTGATCGGACTGCGCTGAGACCCGGAGGGCGGCACGCCGATACGCTGACCGCATGACTGATCAGCCGCGCCGCCGACTCGTCCTCGCCTCCCAGTCCCCCGCAAGGCTCGGACTGCTCCGCCAGGCCGGACTGGACCCCGAGGTGATCGTGAGCGGTGTCGACGAGGACGCCGTCAGCGCCCCGACCCCCGCCGAGCTCGCGCTCGCCCTGGCGGAGGCGAAGGCCTCCGTGGTGGCGGCGAAGCCCGAGGTCATGGGGGCGCTGGTGATCGGCTGCGACTCGGTGCTCGACCTGGACGGCGAGGCGCTGGGCAAGCCCGCGGACGGCGAGGAGGCCACCGCCCGCTGGAAGGCGATGCGCGGCCGGGCCGGAACGCTCCAGACCGGCCACTGCGTCTACGACACGGCCACCGGCCGGTACACCTCCGGCGTCGCCTCCACCGTCGTCCGCTTCGGGGAGCCGACCGACGAGGAGATCGCCGCGTACGTCGCCTCGGGTGAACCCCTCCACGTCGCCGGGGCGTTCACCCTCGACGGCCGCTCGGCACCGTTCATCGACGGCATCGACGGCGACCACGGCAACGTGATCGGCATCAGCCTGCCCCTGATCCGGCGGCTGCTGGCCGACCTGGGCGTCGGCATCACCGAGTTGTGGACGCCCCGCGAGAAGTGATCAGCCGGGAGCGGTGATCAGGAGGTGCTGGGCGCCGGTGGCGGCGTGAGCGGCGAGCCGTCGCCTCCCTTGCTGTCGTCCGGCGTCCGGTCGGCGGGCTCCGGCGCGGCGGCCCGGCCGGGACTGTCGTGGGTCATCAGCAGCAGCACGATGAGCGCGAGCACCACCATCATGAAGAGGAACTGGGGCCGGCCCATCAGCCCCCACGCGAACGCGCCCAGCAGCCCGTGCACCACGGCCGCGCTGATCAGCAGGATGCGTCCGACGCCGGCCGGGCGGGCGCCCCGCACGGCGACCAGGAGCGCGACCACGCCGCACAGGGCGAAGTAGAGGCCGAAGACGACGCCCGCCACCTTCGACGACGTGGACATCACGTCCGGGTCGAGGCCGGCCAGGGACATGTTCTGTCCGTCCACGACATTCCCGAGGAGCCAGTTCACCCCGGCGATCCCGAACGCCTCCACGAAGAGCACAAGCGCCACGATCCACGCCACCGGTCTGCGCACCACCGGTCCCCACCCACTTCCGAGCCGTTCGAGTGTCACTCGTTCAAAGCTGCCGTTACCCCAAGTACGTTCGGGACAGCCTGAACGCTACTAACGGGTAAACCCACGGACAAGAGCTCGGCGCCCGGCAAAGAATCATTGGGCCATTCGTAGGGACTCCACAAAGAAACCCTGTGGCCCGCAGCACGCTCTCATAGAGACCTTGGCCACAAAGGAGGGCTAGGGTTTCGGCAGGAGTCCCGCGCACCTAGGTGCGACACGGGATTTCTCGGTCGGGTGAGCCTCGTATCACGCTCCGTGTGGGCAAGCTCACCAGTGGGGACGGGTCGAAGTGTCGTGTCGGCAGTCCCTAAACTCGGCTTGTTTCAAGGAGGGAGCCTCAATCGTGCGCAAGGTGCTCATCGCCAACCGTGGCGAAATCGCTGTCCGCGTTGCCCGGGCCTGCCGGGATGCCGGTATCGCGAGCGTGGCCGTCTACGCCGACCCGGACCGGGACGCTCTGCATGTCCGCGCCGCGGATGAGGCGTTCGCCCTGGGCGGTGACACTCCGGCGACCAGCTACCTCGACATCGACAAGGTGCTGAACGCCGCGCGCGAGTCGGGCGCGGACGCCATCCATCCGGGCTACGGCTTCCTCTCGGAGAACGCCGACTTCGCGCAGGCGGTCCTGGACGCGGGGATCATCTGGATCGGCCCGCCGCCGCAGGCCATCCGCGACCTCGGTGACAAGGTCGCCGCCCGGCACATCGCCCAGCGGGCCGGCGCCCCGCTGGTGGCCGGCACGCCCGACCCGGTCAGCGGTGCCGAGGAGGTCGTGGCCTTCGCCGAGGAGCACGGCCTGCCCATCGCGATCAAGGCGGCGTTCGGTGGTGGCGGCCGCGGTCTGAAGGTCGCCCGCACCCTCGAAGAGGTGCCCGAGCTGTACGACTCGGCGGTGCGCGAGGCCGTGGCCGCCTTCGGCCGCGGCGAGTGCTTCGTCGAGCGCTACCTCGACAAGCCCCGGCACGTCGAGACCCAGTGCCTGGCCGACCAGCACGGCAACGTGGTCGTCGTCTCCACCCGTGACTGCTCCCTCCAGCGCCGCCACCAGAAGCTGGTCGAGGAGGCCCCGGCCCCCTTCCTGTCCGACGCGCAGGTCGCCGAGCTGTACGCCTCCTCCAAGGCCATCCTCAAGGAGGCCGGCTACGTCGGCGCGGGCACCGTGGAGTTCCTCGTCGGCATGGACGGCACGATCTCCTTCCTGGAGGTCAACACCCGCCTCCAGGTCGAGCACCCGGTCACCGAGGAGGTCGCCGGCATCGACCTGGTGCGCGAGATGTTCCGCATCGCCGACGGCGAGGAGCTCGGCTACGACGACCCCGCGCTGCGCGGTCACTCCTTCGAGTTCCGCATCAACGGCGAGGACCCGGGCCGCAACTTCCTGCCGGCCCCCGGCACCGTCACCACCTTCGCCCCGCCGTCCGGCCCGGGCGTCCGCCTGGACGCCGGCGTCGAGTCCGGCTCGGTCATCGGCCCGGCCTGGGACTCCCTGCTGGCCAAGCTGATCGTCACCGGCGCCACCCGCGAGCAGGCCCTGCAGCGCGCCGCCCGCGCCCTGGAGGAGTTCCAGGTCGAGGGCATGGCCACCGCCATCCCCTTCCACCGCGCGGTGGTCACGGACCCGGCGTTCGCCCCGGAGCTCACCGGCAGCCAGGACCCCTTCACGGTCCACACCCGCTGGATCGAGACCGAGTTCGTCAACGAGATCAAGCCCTTCGCCGCCCTCGCCGACGCGGACACCGAGGAGGAGCCGGGTCGCGAGACGGTCGTCGTCGAGGTCGGCGGCAAGCGCCTGGAGGTCTCCCTCCCGGTCTCCCTCGGCATGTCCCTGGCCCGCACCGGCCTCGCGGCGGGCGCCAAGCCCAAGCGCCGCGCGGCCAAGAAGTCCGGCCCCATGGCCTCCGGCGACACCCTCGCCTCCCCGATGCAGGGCACGATCGTCAAGATCGCGGTCGAGGAGGGCCAGGAGGTCAAGGAGGGCGACCTGGTCGTCGTCCTCGAGGCGATGAAGATGGAACAGCCGCTGAACGCGCACAAGTCCGGCACCATCAAGGGCCTGTCCGCCGACGTCGGCGCCTCCATCACCTCCGGCGCGGCGATCTGCGAGATCAAGGACTGATCACCGCTCCACGTCGTCCCGAGGCGCCCGGCGGACCGATCTTCGGTCCGCCGGGCGCCTCGTCGGTGCAGCCGGGCGAGCGCAGCGGGCCGTGTTCCCGTTCGGTGCCGTCCGCGACACGCGACACGCCGACACGCGGACACCCGACACGCCGACACGCCGACACGCGACACGCGACACGCGACACGCGACACGCGACACGCGACACGCCGACAGTGTCAGGCGATGATCTGCGAGTGCCTGCCGAAAGGGGCGGAAGTCGAGGTCGTGGCGGGCGTGCCGTATCTCTGATCAGGCCCGCGGCTCGGCCGAGCACAGGGACCTCATGCGTCACCGAGGTCCACGGCCGTCACCGTGGCAAACGGGCATCACCGAGGCCCACGGGCATCACCGTGGCAGACGGGCCTCACCGAGGCCCAAGGCATCGCCGTGGCCAAACGGCACACCGTCAGCCCTCTCACGGGCGGGCCGGCCCCGCCGGTCGCGGACCCCGTCAACCAGCCGCGGTGGACTTCACCGGCGGCGGAGGTCCGCCACCCTCGCTCGATCCGTGCCCGGTGACTGCTCGCCCAGGACCGAGGCGGAGCGCAGTCCCGGGGCACCGCCCTGGACCTGGCCGCGACGCGGGCCCGGGAGGGGTACGTCCCGGCGCTGTTGCCGGCGCGCCGGGGCCTGATCACCCCCCGGGTTCTCCGACGCCCCCGCGACGGCGATCTGCACCCCCTGGTCGGCGAGGGCCTGGAGCTCGGTGGCCGCACGGTCGTCGTGGGCGGGCGGTTCGTCCGTCACGAGGCGGGTGATGAGGTCCGTGGGCACGGTCTGGAACATGGTGTCGGTGCCCAGCTTGGTGTGGTCGGCGAGGACCACGACCTCCGCGGCGGCCTGCACCAGAGCCCGGTCGACGGACGCGGAGAGCATGTTGGACGTGGAGAGCCCGCGCTCGGCGGTCAGTCCGCTCCCGGACAGGAAGGCCCGCGACACCCTGAGCCCCTGGAGGGACTGTTCGGCACCGCTGCCGACGAGGGCGTAGTTGGAACCGCGGAGCGTACCGCCGGTCATCACGACCTCCACGCGGTTGGCATGGGCCAGCGCCTGGGCCACCAGCAGGGAGTTGGTGACGACGGTCAGTCCGGGCACCCGGGCGAGCCGGCGGGCCAGCTCCTGTGTGGTGGTACCCGCCCCGACCACGACAGCCTCGCCCTCTTCGACGAGGCTCGCGGCGAGATCGGCGATAGCCGTCTTCTCGGCGGTCGCGAGATGTGATTTCTGCGGAAAGCCGGACTCCCGCGTAAACCCGCCCGGCAATACCGCACCGCCGTGTCGGCGGTCGAGGAGTCCTTCTGCCTCCAGTGCGCGCACGTCCCGCCGTACGGTCACTTCGGAGGTCTGGACGACGCGGGCGAGCTCACGGAGCGACACGGCCCCGTTCGCTCGCACCATTTCGAGGATCAATTGGCGACGTTCTGCAGCGAACACGAAACTGACAGTAACCCCAACGACCGTCTGGTTTCAGCAGTTTGCGCCGAATTACAGAAGTTGTTCGCACAGTAGGACGGGGAGTGGTATAGGGCCTAATCCCGGCGCCTATGCCGCACGCATGCTCGACAACTCCCCGTGACCAGCGGGGAATCGCTTTCGGCCGCCGAAGGGCCCCGACCCGCCGGCCGGGCCTCAGCCCTCGTCGCCCGCCTTACGCGTGTGCAGTTGCCGCGCCACTTCGGCGATCGACCCCGAAAGGGAGGGATAGACCGTGAACGCGTTCGCGATCTGTTCGACCGTCAGATTGTTGTCGACGGCGAGCGAGATGGGGTGGATCAGTTCCGAGGCGCGGGGCGCGACCACGACTCCACCGACGACGATCCCCGTACCCGGGCGGCAGAAGATCTTGACGAAGCCGTCCCGGATGCCCTGCATCTTCGCGCGCGGGTTGCGCAGCAGCGGCAGCTTCACCACCCGGGCGTCGATCTTGCCGGCGTCGACGTCGGCCTGGGTGTAGCCGACGGTGGCGATCTCGGGGTCGGTGAAGACGTTCGAGGAGACCGTCTTCAGGTTGAGCGGGTTCACCGCGTCGCCGAGGAAGTGGTACATGGCGATACGTCCCTGCATCGCCGCCACCGAGGCGAGCGCGAAGATACCGGTCACGTCACCCGCCGCGTACACGCCCGGGGCCGTGGTCCGCGACACCTTGTCGGTCCAGATGTGCCCGGACTCGCGCAGTTTGACCCCGGCCTCCTCCAGGCCCATGCCCTCGGAGTTCGGGATGGCGCCGACGGCCATCAGACAGTGCGAGCCGCTGATGACCCGCCCGTCGGCGAGGGTGACCTCGACCCGGTCGCCGACCCGCTTGGCGGACTGGGCGCGGGAGCGGGCCATGACGTTCATGCCACGGCGCCGGAAGACCTCTTCCAGTACGGCGGCGGCGTCCGGGTCCTCGCCGGGCAGGACGCGGTCGCGCGAGGAGACGAGGGTGACCTTGGAGCCGAGGGCCTGGTAGGCGCCGGCGAACTCGGCACCGGTGACACCGGAACCGACCACGATGAGCTCCTCGGGGAGCTCGGTGAGGTCGTAGACCTGGGTCCAGTTGAGGATGCGCTCGCCGTCCGGCTGCGCGTCGGGCACCTCGCGGGGGTGACCGCCGGTGGCGATCAGCACCGCGTCGGCGACGAGGGTCTCCTCGGTGCCGTCGACCGCGCGCACGACGACCTTGCGCGAGCCGTCCAGGGCCTGCATGCCCTCCAGGCGCCCGCGCCCGCGCAGCACCCGGGCGCCGGCCCGGGTCACGGAGGCGGTGATGTCGTGCGACTGGGCCAGCGCCAGCCGCTTCACTCGGCGGTTGACCTTGCCCAGGTCGACGCCCACCACCCGGGCCGCCTGTTCCATGGGCGGGGTGTCGTCGGCGACGATGATCCCCAGCTCTTCGTACGACGAGTCGAAGGTGGTCATCACCTCGGCCGTGGCGATAAGGGTCTTCGACGGTACGCAGTCGGTGAGCACCGACGCCCCGCCCAGACCGTCGCAGTCGACGACGGTCACCTCCGCGCCGAGCTGGGCGGCCACCAGGGCCGCCTCGTATCCGCCGGGTCCGCCACCGATGATCACGATCCGAGTCACGTACTCCATTGTCCCGCACGCCCGGGCGTGCCACCGCCCCGGGGGCGACGGGGAGGCACATCTGTTACCTCCGTGACGGCGGTGGCCCGCGAAACGGCTGCCGTACCCTCGACACATGTCGCTCTACGCCGCGTACGCCGGCAACCTCGACGCGCGGCTGATGAGCCGCCGCGCCCCGCACTCGCCGCTGCGCGCGACGGGCTGGCTGAACGGCTGGCGGCTGTCCTTCGGCGGCGAGCACATGGGCTGGGAGGGCGCGCTCGCGACGATCGTCGAGGCGCCCGGCGCCCAGGTCTTCGTCGCGCTGTACGACCTCGCGCCGCTGGACGAGGAGTCGATGGACCGCTGGGAGGGTGTCGGCCTCGACATCTACCGCCGGATGCGCGTCGTCATCCAGACCCTCGACGGCCAGGAACCGGCCTGGGTGTACGTCCTCAACGGCTACGAGGGCGGGCTGCCCTCGGCCCGCTACCTGGGCGAGCTGGCGGACGCGGCCGAGTCGGCGGGCGCACCGCACGACTACGTGATGGAGCTGCGCAAGCGCCCCTGCTGAGGCCCGCGGGCCGGGGGCTTTGGTTGGAAACGACAAGACAACGATCGCCATCCCGTCAGCTCTGTCATCTACGCGCGTAGGCCCATAGCGGCTACTCTCGTCCGCGTGAACGCATCTCTTCTTCCGGACGACATCCAGGGCGACCCCCACGCCGCCGCCGACGCCGCCGCCGCGCGCCTGCGCGAACTGACGGGCGCAGAGACCCACGACGTCGCCCTCGTGATGGGCTCCGGCTGGGCACCGGCCGTGGACGCCCTCGGCGCTCCCGACGCGGAGTTCCAGGTCACCGACCTGCCCGGTTTCCCGCCGCCGGCGGTCGAGGGCCACGGCGGCAAGGTCCGCTCGTACAGGATGGGTGAGAAGCGGGCCCTGGTCTTCCTGGGCCGCACCCACTTCTACGAGGGCCGTGGGGTGGCCGCCGTCTCGCACGGCGTGCGGACCGCCGTCGCCGCCGGCTGCAAGACGATCGTCCTCACCAACGGCTGCGGCGGGCTGCGCGAGGGCATGCGCCCCGGCCAGCCGGTGCTGATCAGCGACCACATCAACCTCACGGCGACGTCCCCCATCATCGGCGCGAACTTCGTCGACCTGACGGACCTGTACTCCCCCCGCCTGCGGGCCCTGTGCAAGGAGATCGACCCCACGCTGGAGGAGGGCGTCTACGCCCAGTTCCCCGGCCCGCACTACGAGACCCCGGCCGAGATCCGCATGGCCCGGGTGATCGGCGCGGACCTGGTGGGCATGTCGACGGTCCTCGAGGCGATCGCGGCGCGCGAGGCCGGCGCCGAGGTGCTGGGCATTTCCCTGGTGACCAACCTCGCCGCGGGCATGACGGGCGAGCCCCTCAACCACGAGGAGGTCCTCCAGGCGGGCCGCGACTCGGCGACCCGGATGGGCTCACTGCTGGCCCGGGTGCTGGGCCGGATCTAGACACGGCACCGGGGGCTCGGCCCCCACACCCGGACCTGTACCCACCCGGCTCGTGCCTCGCTTCCCGGCGACCGAGTCGGGTGGGGGTGGGCCCAGGCCAGGAGGCCAGGGGGATCCCCTGGCAGGCGGGCGGAGCCCTCTGGCAGGCGCACCCACGCACCCGCACCGAACACTCGAGAGGTTGGACCGAACGTGCAAGCGGATGTCATCGCACAGGCCAAGGCATGGCTGGCCGAGGACCCCGACACGGAGACCCGTGACGAGCTCGCCCGGCTCATCGACGCCAAGGACGTCGTCGAGCTCGCCGATCGGTTCAGCGGCACCCTCCAGTTCGGCACGGCGGGCCTCAGAGGCGAGCTCGGCGCCGGGCCCATGCGCATGAACCGCTCCGTGGTCATCCGCGCCGCCGCCGGCCTCGCCGCGTACCTCAAGAGCAACGGCCACACCGACGGGCTCGTCGTCATCGGCTACGACGCCCGCCACAAGTCCCTCGACTTCGCCCAGGACACCGCCGCGGTGATGACGGGCGCCGGCCTCAGGGCGGCCGTACTCCCCCGCCCCCTGCCCACCCCCGTCCTCGCCTACGCCATAAGGCACCTCGGCGCGGTCGCCGGCGTGGAGGTCACCGCCAGCCACAACCCGCCCCGCGACAACGGCTACAAGGTCTACCTGGGCGACGGTTCCCAGATCGTGCCCCCGGCGGACGCGGAGATCGCGGCGCAGATCGCGGCCGTCCGGTCCCTGCACGACGTCCCCCGCCCCGCCACCGGCTGGGCGACCCTCGACGACGCCGTCCTCGACGCGTACCTCGCCCGCACCGACGCCGTCCTCGCCGCCGGCTCCCCGCGCACGGCCCGCACGGTGTACACGGCGATGCACGGCGTAGGCAAGGACGTCCTCCTCGCCGCGTTCGCCCGTGCCGGGTTCCCGCGGCCCGACCTCGTCGCCGAGCAGGCCGAGCCCGACCCGGACTTCCCGACCGTCGCCTTCCCCAACCCGGAAGAGCCCGGCGCGATGGACCTCGCGTTCGCCAAGGCCCGCGAGACGGAGCCGGACCTGATCGTCGCCAACGACCCGGACGCCGACCGCTGTGCCGTGGCAGTCCGGGAGGGCGCCGACTGGCGCATGCTCCGCGGCGACGAGGTGGGCGCGCTCCTCGCCGCCCACCTGGTGCACCGCGGGGCCCGCGGCACCTTCGCGGAGTCGATCGTCTCCTCGTCCCTGCTCGGCCGTATCGCGGAGAAGGCGGGCCTGCCGTACGAGGAGACCCTCACCGGCTTCAAGTGGATCGCCCGCGTCGAGGGCCTGCGCTACGGCTACGAGGAGGCCCTCGGCTACTGCGTGGACCCGGACGGCGTACGCGACAAGGACGGCATCACGGCCGCCCTCCTGATCACGGAGCTCGCGTCCACCCTCAAGGAGGAGGGCCGCACCCTTCTCGACCTCCTGGACGACCTCGCGGTCGAGCACGGTCTGCACGCCACCGACCAGCTCTCGGTCCGGGTCGAGGACCTGTCGCTCATCGCCCGCGCCATGGAGCGGCTGCGCGAGCAGCCCCCGACCCACCTGGCGGGCCTGGCAATCACCCGGGCCGAGGACCTCACCCTGGGTACGGACAGGCTCCCGCCGACCGACGGCCTGCGCTACACGCTCGACGGCGCCCGCGTCATCGTCCGCCCCAGCGGTACGGAGCCGAAGCTGAAGTGCTACCTGGAGGTCGTCGTCCCGGTCGCCACGCACGCCGACCTCCCGGCCGCCCGCGCGAAGGCGACGGATCTGCTGACCACGATCAAGCGGGACCTGTCGGCGGCGGCCGGCATCTGAGCCAGGTCGACCGGCCCGGCCACGTACGACGGGGGCCCCGGGTGGTCCGCGGATCCCGCGGATCCCTCGGGTCCCGAGGGCACCCCACCGGGTGCTTTCCCCAGGCGAGTTGCCCCAGGCTGCTCGGCTGCCCCCACCCTCCGGGGAACGGTGGACCCGCAAGCGCCCGCCGAGCCGGCCTGGAGCCGCCCTGTCCTCGACCGCCTTCCGGCCGACACCCGAGCGACCACCGCACCCCCGGCCCGGCGACTCCACCTCCCGGGGGCGCGGCGCACACGTCCTGCGCGCCGCGCGCCACGCGGGCCTCCTCCCCGCCTTCCCGCTGCTCCCCGCGCCTGTCCCACGCCACCCGGGCTACCGCGCCCCGGTCCTGACGGTGGCGGAGGCGGGCTCGGCGTACTTCGGCGTGTGCATGACCCTGTCGACTCCAGCAGCCGCTGGACGGTGTGGTCGAGCACGGCCTGCTCGTACCGGGGCGCTCCGGCGCGAGGCGCCACGAACGGGCCGTGGCGGACAGGCCCGGCCGGTCACCCCACCACGAGCAGGATCACCAGCAGCACCGCGCCGGCCACCGCCGGCCCCGCGATCTCGTAGGCCCAGCGCACGGTCACCTCGCCCTGTGCCTCGGGCTCCTTCTGCCGGGTTTCCCGCAGCTCCCGCAGCTCGTCCATGACCCGGTCGGTCTCCGCGCGCACGGGCCCGTCGGGCACCGTCGCCCGCCCGCCGCCCCGCATCCCGCCGGACAGCCCGCCCAGCCCGCCGCCGAAGGCGCCACCCGAGCGCCCGCCGGCCTCCGCGCCCCGCCGTGCCTCCCGCCGGGCCGCCTTCTTCCGCCCCCGGAGCGACACGGGAACGGCCCACAGCTGGAACTTCCGGCCGGACTCGGCGACGACCTCGTTGGAGTAGCCCGAGCGCAACGAGGCGACTTGTCCCCAGGGCACCACGATCACCCGGAGCGGGTTGCGGATACGCAGCCGGTCCTCGTTGGCGAACACCGCGGGCCGCAGGGTGAAGGCCACCACCAGCGGCACAGTCAGGATCAGCGAGGCCAGCGCCAGCCACGGCGTGCTGCCCTCCCCGGCGACGATCGCGTCGAAGCCGAGCCAGCAGGCGATGACGAGCAGCAGGGAACCGCCGGCCATCCCGCCGGGCGACCGGTAGATCCGGTCCTTCGACTGCGGCGTCGAGGGCTGCGGCGCTGGTGACTGGGGCTCGGGCGTCGTCATGGTCCCGATTCTGCCCGAAGCCCCCGGCGGACCCGTACGCGGTGGGGCCGTCGCCGACGAGCACCTGATTTGTCCCTCGGGGTGTACAGCCGCTACGCGCGTAGATATGCTCGGCTTGTGACCATGCCCACCACTGCATCCCCCGCACACGCGCTGGCGGACGTCGCGGCGTCCGAGAGCACCCTGCGCCGATTCCTCCACGGTCTGCCCGGCGTCGACGCGGTCGGCCTGGAGGCGCGCGCCGCCGCGCTCGGCACCCGTTCCATCAAGACGACCGCGAAGGCGTTCGCCATCGACCTCGCCATCTCGATGGTCGACCTGACGACGCTGGAAGGCGCGGACACCCCGGGCAAGGTCCGGGCGCTCGGCGCCAAGGCGGTCCGCCCCGACCCGACCGACCGCACGACCCCGGCGACCGCGGCCGTCTGCGTCTATCCCGACATGGTGGCCACCGCCAAGGAGGCCGTCGCCGGTTCCTCCGTGAAGGTCGCCTCGGTCGCCACCGCCTTCCCGGCCGGCCGGGCGGCGCTCTCCGTGAAGCTGGCGGACGTCCGCGACGCGGTCGCGGCGGGTGCCGACGAGATCGACATGGTCATCGACCGCGGTGCGTTCCTCTCGGGCGACTACGGCAAGGTGTACGACGAGATCGTCGCCGTCCGGGAGGCCTGCGGGACGTCCGCCCGGCTGAAGGTCATCTTCGAGACGGGCGAGCTGTCGACGTACGACAACATCCGCCGCGCCAGCTGGCTCGGCATGCTCGCCGGCGCCGACTTCATCAAGACGTCCACCGGCAAGGTCGCCGTCAACGCCACCCCGGCCAACACGCTCCTCATGCTGGAGGCCGTCCGCGACTTCCGCGCCCAGACCGGGGTGCAGATCGGCGTGAAGCCGGCCGGCGGGATCCGCACCACCAAGGACGCCATCAAGTTCCTCGTCCTGGTCAACGAGACCGCGGGCGAGGACTGGCTGGACAACCACTGGTTCCGCTTCGGCGCCTCCTCACTCCTGAACGACCTGCTGATGCAGCGTCAGAAGCTGGCCACCGGCCGCTACTCCGGCCCCGACTACGTGACGGTGGACTGATCATCATGGCTTCCGCATTCGAGTACGCACCGGCTCCCGAGTCCCGCTCGGTGGTCGACATCGCCCCGTCCTACGGCCTGTTCATCGACGGCGAGTTCACCGAGGCGGCCGACGGCAGGGTCTTCAAGACGGTCTCGCCGAGCACCGAGGAAGTGCTCTCCGAGATCGCCCAGGCAGGCTCCGAGGACGTCGAGCGCGCGGTCAAGGCCGCCCGCAGGGCGTTCGAGAAGTGGTCCGCGCTGCCCGGCTCCGAGCGCGCCAAGTACCTGTTCCGCATCGCGCGGATCATCCAGGAGCGCAGTCGCGAACTGGCCGTCCTGGAGACCCTGGACAACGGCAAGCCCATCAAGGAGACGCGGGACGCCGACCTGCCCCTGGTGGCCGCGCACTTCTTCTACTACGCGGGCTGGGCCGACAAGCTCGACCACGCCGGTTTCGGCGCCTCGCCGAAGCCGCTGGGCGTGGCCGGCCAGGTCATCCCCTGGAACTTCCCCCTCCTGATGCTGGCGTGGAAGATCGCCCCGGCGCTGGCGACCGGCAACACGGTCGTCCTGAAGCCCGCCGAGACGACCCCCCTGACTGCGCTGTTCTTCGCGGACATCTGCCGCCAGGCGGGTCTGCCCAGGGGCGTCGTCAACATCCTCCCGGGATACGGCGACACCGGCGCGGCCCTGGTCGGGCACCCCGACGTGAACAAGGTCGCCTTCACCGGCTCCACGGCCGTCGGCAAGGAGATCGCCCGCACGGTCGCGGGCACCCGCAAGAAGCTGACGCTGGAACTCGGCGGCAAGGGCGCCAACATCGTCTTCGACGACGCCCCGATCGACCAGGCCGTCGAGGGCATCGTGAGCGGCATCTTCTTCAACCAGGGCCAGGTCTGCTGCGCGGGCTCGAGGCTGCTGATCCAGGAGTCGATCCAGGACGAGCTCCTCGACTCCCTCAAGCGCCGCCTGTCGACCCTGCGCCTCGGCGACCCCCTCGACAAGAACACGGACATCGGGGCGATCAACTCCGAGGAGCAGCTCACCCGCATCACCTCGCTGGTCGAGCAGGGCGAGGCGGAGGGCGCCGAGCGCTGGTCCCCGGCCTGCGAACTCCCCTCCGCCGGCTACTGGTTCGCCCCGACGCTCTTCACGAACGTCACCCAGGCGCACACCATCGCCCGCGACGAGATCTTCGGCCCGGTGCTGTCCGTGCTCACCTTCCGCACCCCGGACGAGGCCGTCGCCAAGGCCAACAACAGCCAGTACGGCCTGTCGGCGGGCATCTGGACGGAGAAGGGCTCCCGCATCCTCGCGGTGGCGAACAAGCTCCGCGCGGGCGTCGTCTGGTCCAACACGTTCAACAAGTTCGACCCGACCTCGCCGTTCGGCGGGTACAAGGAGTCGGGCTTCGGCCGCGAGGGCGGCCGCCACGGCCTGGAGGCGTACCTCGATGTCTGAGCGCAACAACGAGCGTCTGAGTGTCTTCAAGACCTACAAGCTGTACGTGGGCGGGAAGTTCCCGCGTTCCGAGAGCGGCCGGGTGTACGAGGTGACGGACTCGAAGGGCAAGTGGCTGGCGAACGCGCCGCAGTCCTCCCGCAAGGACGCCCGTGACGCGGTCGTCGCCGCGCGCAAGGCGTTCGGCGGCTGGTCCGGCGCGACCGCCTACAACCGCGGCCAGATCCTCTACCGCGTCGCGGAGATGCTGGAGGGCCGCAAGGCGCAGTTCGCCCGTGAGGTCGCCGACGCGGAGGGCCTGTCGAAGTCCAGGGCCGCCGAGCAGGTGGACGCGGCGATCGACCGCTGGGTCTGGTACGCGGGCTGGACCGACAAGATCGCCCAGGTCGTCGGCGGCGGCAACCCGGTGGCGGGCCCGTACTTCAACCTCTCCTCCCCCGAACCGACGGGTGTGGTCACCGTCCTGGCCCCGCAGGAGTCGTCCTTCCTCGGCCTGGTCTCGGTGCTGGCCCCGGTGATCGCGACCGGCAACACGGCGATCGTCGTCGCGAGCGAGAAGGCCCCGCTCCCGGCCCTCTCCCTGGGCGAGGTGCTGGCCACCTCCGACGTGCCCGGCGGTGTCGTCAACGTCCTCTCCGGCCGCACGGCGGAGATCGCGACGCCGCTCGCGGCGCACCAGGACGTCAACGCGATCGACCTGGCCGGCGCGGACGACGTACTGGCGAAGGAACTGGAGATCGCGGCGGCGGACAACCTGAAGCGCGTTCTTCGTCCACAGCCTGTGGACGACTGGTCGGCGACTCCGGGCACCGACCGCATGACGGCGTTCCTGGAGACCAAGACGGTCTGGCACCCGACGGGTTCGCTGGGCGCGTCCGGCTCGGCGTACTGACCGCCACAGCCGTCACAGACTGAGAGCCGCGCCTCCCTCCGTCCGGGGAGGCGCGGCTCTCTGCCGTCCGGCCGTACTCAGTGGTTGAGCAGCCCCGCCACCTGGCCGACCACCGGGATGCTGCCGATCGACTGCGCCTGCGCGACCGGTCCGGTCAGCGCCTGTGAGGTCAGCGGCTTGAAGTCGGCGAGCTTGGTACCGACGCCGTTGTCGAGCGGGTCGACGCCGGTGCCGGCAAGGGGGTTGGGCTTGAGGCCCGAGAGCGGGCCGGTGACGTAGCCGACGGTGCCGGTGAGCGCCTGGAGGCCGGCCTGCGGGTCGACGTTACCGATCGACGTGGGGCGGCTGCGCATCACGTCGACCACCGGGTCGGTGTCCGCGGAGGCCGTCGCCGCACCTGCTCCCAGGGCCACGCCCGCGGTCGCGAGGGCGACCAGGGCGCGCTGGGCGGTCGGGTTCTGGGGGGACGCGTGTCGGGCCATCGTTTCTGCCACCTTCTACAGCACAGGGTGATCGGGTCGACACGAAGGGTAGTTGAGGTGTGACGCGCGCTTCAAAGCCGACCCGCAGGGTCGATCAGCGGCCGCCGGATGCCTCACACTGGTGTCCCGTGAGCTCCCATCCCGCCATAACGGCCCGAGTCGCGCTGCTCTGCGGCCCCTCCGGCTCCGGCAAGTCCCTCCTCGCCGCCCGCTCCGGCCTGCCGGTCCTGCGGCTCGACGACTTCTACAAGGAGGCCGAGGACCCCTCGCTGCCGCTGGTGGCCGGGAGCCGCGACATCGACTGGGACCACCCCGGCTCGTGGGACGCGGACGCGGCGATCGCCGCGATCATGGACCTGTGCCGTACGGGTCGTACGAAAGTTCCCGTCTACGACATCTCGCTGAGCGCCCGTACCGGTGAGGAGTCCGTGGACGTGGGGCGGACCCCGCTGTTCATCGCCGAGGGCATCTTCGCCGCCGAGATCGTCACCCGCTGCCGGGAACTGGGCGTGCTGGCCGACGCCCTGTGTCTGAGCCGCGGCCCGGTGCGGACGTTCCGCCGCCGTTTTCTGCGGGATCTGAAGGAGGGCCGTAAGTCGGTTCCCTTCCTGCTGCGCCGCGGCTGGCGTCTGATGCGTCAGGAGCGCTCGATCGTCACCCGCCAGACCGCCCTCGGCGCCCACCCCTGCGACAAGGACGAGGCCCTGGGCCGCCTGGCCGCGGCCGCGGTGGGCCGCCGGCCGACGGCGAGGTCGACCGCCTGAGCGCACACGAGAACGGGACTGGACGGACCCCCCGGCCCTCCAGCCCCGCTTCCCCCGTGTTCCCCCGTGGTGCTCCCCCCGTGGGCCCCCGTCCCCCGTGGGTCCCCCGTGACCCCCGTTGGCCCCCCCGGTTACTGCTCCCCGGTTACCGCTCCCCCGTTCCTTGCTTCCCCCCCGACCTTCAGGCGACGAGCTCCCCGAAGGCGTTCTCCTCGTCACGGCCGAAGCTGAGGACCTCGTCCTCACGCAGCCGGCGGAGCGACCGCCAGATGCTGGACTTCACCGTGCCGACACTGATGTCGAGGATCTCGGCGATCTCCGGGTCCGTGCGGCCCTCGTAGTAGCGCAGGACCAGCATGGTGCGCTGGAGTTCCGGGAGCCGGGCGAGCGCCTGCCACAGGACCGCGCGCAGTTCGGTGCCGCGCATCGCGTCCGTGTCGCCGGCCGTCTCCGGCAGTTCCTCGGTCGGGTACTCGTTCAGCTTGCGGCGGCGCCACGCGCTGATGTGCAGGTTGGTCATGGTGCGGCGGAGGTAGCCCCCGACCGCGGCCTTGTCACTGATCCGCTCCCACGCCCGGTAGGTCGAGAACAGCGCGCTCTGCAGCAGGTCCTCGGCCTCGAAGCGGTCGCCGGTGAGGTGGTAGGCGGTTGCGTACAGGGAGGCGCGGCGCTCCTGGACGTAGGCGGTGAACTCCGCCTCCGACAGCGAACGACGCTCCCCCGTGTCCTCCCTGTACGCGCTTCCCCCGTGCGTTTCCCCCGTGCGAGCGTCAACCACCGTCATGTACGCGGTGTGCTGACGCCCGGTGCCGCGAGCGCACCCCCGCCCGCTCACAGCACCGGACTTCTCGGAACCCCGGCCCCCGTGCACGTCGTGAAGACGCGTGATCACTGCGCTGGTGGTGTTGCCGTGCAGCGTGTTCATCTCGCGCCCCCCGTCGTGGACTTCCGGTCTTCCGCCTTGCTTCCTTGCCTGTGCCGAGAAGCTTGCCCGGGCCACTTCATCGCCGTGTCCGCCGACTGTCACAGACCTGTCACAGGGCCCCCTCGGATGGCGCTCCCAGACGTGTCACAGCCCCCGCACAGACAAGAGCGCTAGAGGCGCCCGGAAATACAGGTTCGGGACCGGAGACCTACAGGTGTCGCAGCCCCGGCCCCCCATGGGCCAGAATGAGCCCCGTGCCTTCCCTGTTGCTGATCGAGGACGACGACGCCATCCGTACGGCCCTGGAGCTGTCTCTGACGCGCCAGGGACACCGGGTTGCCACCGCTGCCACCGGCGAGGACGGCCTGAAGCTGTTGCGCGAGCAGCGGCCGGATCTGATCGTGCTGGACGTGATGCTGCCCGGCATCGACGGGTTCGAGGTGTGCCGGCGCATCCGGCGCACCGACCAGCTGCCGATCATTCTGCTGACCGCGCGCAGCGACGACATCGACGTGGTGGTCGGGCTGGAGTCCGGTGCCGACGACTACGTCGTCAAGCCCGTCCAGGGGCGGGTGCTGGACGCCCGGATCCGGGCCGTGCTGCGGCGGGGTGAGCGGGAGGCCAACGACGCGGCCACCTTCGGCTCGCTGGTCATCGACCGCGCGGCCATGACCGTGACCAAGAACGGCGAGGACCTCCAGCTCACCCCGACCGAGCTGCGCCTGCTGCTGGAACTGAGCCGGCGACCCGGGCAGGCCCTGTCGCGCCAGCAGTTGCTGCGGCTGGTGTGGGAGCACGACTACCTGGGCGACTCGCGGCTGGTGGACGCCTGCGTGCAGCGGCTGCGCGCCAAGGTCGAGGACGTGCCGTCGTCCCCGACACTGATCCGTACCGTGCGAGGCGTGGGTTATCGGCTGGACACGCCTCAGTGACCGATGCGCAAGGGGGGGTCCGCGGCTGGGCCGCGGCTCGTAAGGGAACCTGGTCACGGCTGCGTTTCACCAGCCTGCGCCTGCGGCTGGTGGTCGTGTTCGCGCTGGTGGCGCTGACCGCCGCCGTGTCCGCGTCCGGCATCGCCTACTGGCTCAACCGCGAGGCGGTGCTCACCCGTACCCAGGACGCGGTGCTGCGCGGCTTCGAGCAGGAGATGCAAAACCGCGCCGGCGCGCTGCCGGAGAGCCCCACCCAGGACGAACTGCAGCACACCGCGGGGCAGATGGCGAACAGCAGCCAGCGTTTCAGCGTGCTGCTGGTCGCCGAGGACGAGAACGGCGAGACGGTGTACGGCAACTCCGGCGCGCTGGACGGCTTCTCGCTCCAGGACGTGCCGGTCTCGCTGCGCGAGGCGGTGGCCCGGGAGCAGAAGGTCAGCTCGACCAACAAGTACGCCTACCACCTGTACTGGCAGCGGACGGTGAGCGACGGCACCCCGTATCTGGTGGCCGGCACCAAGGTGATCGGCGGCGGGCCGACCGGTTACATGCTCAAGTCGCTGGAGCCGGAGGCCAAGGACCTCAACTCGCTGGCCTGGTCGCTGGGGATCGCCACCGGCCTGGCGCTGATCGGCTCCGCGCTCCTCGCGCAGGCCGCCGCCACCACCGTACTGAAGCCGGTGCACCGGCTGGGGGTCGCCGCCCGGCGGCTCGGGGAGGGGCGGCTCGACACCCGGCTCAGGGTGTCCGGGACCGACGAACTGGCCGACCTGTCACGGACGTTCAACAAGGCGGCCGAGGCGCTGGAGAAACGGGTGGACGACATGGCCGCGCGGGACAACGCGTCCCGGCGGTTCGTGGCGGACATGTCGCACGAGCTGCGCACCCCGCTCACCGCCATCACCGCCGTCTCGGAGGTGCTGGAGGAGGAGCTGGAGGCCGGCGGCATCGACCCGATGGTCGATCCGGCGGTCCGGCTCGTGGTCAGCGAGACCCGGCGGCTGAACGACCTGGTCGAGAACCTCATGGAGGTCACCCGCTTCGACGCGGGCACCGCCCGGCTGGTCCTGGACGACGTGGACGTCGCCGACCAGATCACGGCGTGCATCGACGCCCGGGCCTGGCTGGACGCGGTGGAGCTGGACGCCGAGCGCGGCATCCACACCCGCCTCGACCCGCGCCGCCTGGACGTCATCCTGGCGAACCTCATCGGCAACGCCCTCAAGCACGGCGGCTCGCCGGTGCGGGTCGCCGTGCGGGACGCGGACCAGGAGGTGGTCATCGAGGTGCGGGACCACGGGCCCGGCATCCCCGAGGACGTGCTGCCGCACGTCTTCGACCGGTTCTACAAGGCCAGCGCCTCCCGGCCGCGCTCCGAGGGCAGCGGCCTCGGGCTGTCCATCGCCCTGGAGAACGCCCACATCCACGGCGGCGAGATCACCGCGGCGAACTCCGCCGAGGGCGGCGCGGTGTTCACGCTGCGGCTGCCGCGGGACACGTCGGCGCTCATGGCGGACGCCGAGGCGGCCGAGAAGGGCAAGGAGGACGTCTGATGCGCTCCGAGAGGCAGCGCCTGGCACGCCCGCTGCCGCGGCACGTGACGCGCTCCGGGGGGCCGCGCCTGATGAACGTACGACGCCTGCTGGCGCTCCCACTGCTCGCCGCGGTGCTCACGGGGTGCGGGATCCGGGCCACGGAGGTGCCCACGGACTTCGGGCCCGCGCCCTCCCGGGTGCGCTGCTCGCTGTCCGAGCCGGACGTCTCCACACAGGCCTCGCGCGGGCTGCCGGTGCAGGTGTTCCTGCTGTGCGGTTCGTCGCTGGTGGCCGTCGACCGGACCCTGCGGGTGCCGGACGGTACGGCGGACTCGGCGCGGCGGGTGCTGGTCGCGCAGGGGCTGCTGGACGAGCTCGCCGCGACACCCTCGGCCGCGGAGAAGGAGGCCGGGTACACCACCGACGTGCGCGGTGGCATGACGGTGACCGGACCGCGCGCCGACGACCCGCAGGACGCCCTGCGTCTGAGCACCGCGCCCGGTGAACTCACCTCCTACTCCCTCGCCCAGCTCGTGTGCACCTTCTCCGACTCGGCGGCGGCGGAGGGCGACGGCTCGGTCATCCTCGGCGGCCCGGGCCGCGAGCCGCTGCGCCGCTACGAGTGCACGGATGAGGTGCGCTCCCGGCCGGGCAGCAAGGAGCCGCCGTCCAGCGAGGTCACGGACGGCTGACGACGGGTGTGGCCAAGGCCTCACCCCGGTACTGGGGCGCATCCCGGAACCGATCGTGCCGGAGGCCGCGTCTAGGGGGTCGTGCAGCGTCAAGGCTCCATCGGCGGCAGCGCCGCGATCCGCATCCGTGTGACGGGGGGTGTCCTCCTCGTCGCACACCTCGCGTTCGTCGCCTGGTTCACGCTGCGTCCGCTGGACGTGCCCTGGGTGATGCCACCCAACCTGCGTCCGCTGGCCGGTATCCGGGCGGATGCCGCGCTCGGCTGGCAGGAGGGTGTCCGCAGGATCGCCGAGGGGCTCGCGCTGCTGGCCCCGCTGGGCGTGCTGCTCCCGATGACGCATGGCAGGCTCGCCGCCTCGCCGCTCGGTTCCCTGCTCCGTACGACCGCGGCCGGCGCCCTGATCTCCCTGGGCATCGAGCTGCTGCAGACGGCGGTGCCCGGACAGGTCGTGGACATAGACTCACTGCTCCTGAACACGGCGGGCGTGGCTCTCGCCCACGCCGCCCTGGTGCCCGCGGCCAGGTCCTGGGCCCGCCGCAGGACCGAGCTCGTACGCCGTCGCTCCGTCCGTCAGGAGGACGCTCCTCAGGGTCGGACCCCGACGATTCCCAGGGTCGGGATCGCACCGTAGAGCGACGCTTTGCCCCCTTCGTCTCCGTATGTTTGAGGTCAGTCGAGGCAGCCACCCGGGAAGCCTCGTACGACGCTCACGAAGGAGCCGCAATGTCCCGCCTCGCCCGCCCCACCAACGGCCGCATGATCGGCGGAGTGTGTGCCGCGCTGGCACGGCGCTTCGGCACCTCCGCGACCACGATGCGAGTGATCTTCCTCGTGTCCTGTCTGCTGCCCGGCCCGCAGGTCCTGCTCTACATCGCCCTGTGGATCCTGTTCCCGTCGGAGGGCAAGGCGGCCCGCACCGCCTGGTGACCGTCCGGCACGCGCATACGCCGGTGGGGCGCACCCCGTGTCCAAGGGGTGCGCCCCACCGGCGCGTTCGCAGAGGCTGCGGGTCAGCCGAGCGGGATACCGTTCACGGGCAGGCCCTGGGTGGGCAGGCCGGCCCCGCCGATCGGCAGACCGCCGAGCAGACCGGCGACCGGCGCGGTCGGGCCCTCGGCGAGCACCTTCTGCGCGACCGGCTGCACGGCGGCCAGGCTCGTGGTGAGCGCCGGCTGCGCCTGGGCGAGCGCGTCACCGGCCCCCGGCAGCGCCTGGGTGACGTTCTCCGCCGGCAGGGTCTGGGTGACACCGCCCAGCGCCTCGGTGGCGTCCGGAACAGCCGGGGCGGCGTTCGCGGCGCCCGCACCGGCGGCGGCGAAGGCGGCACCGAGAGCGGCGACACCGAGGGTCTTGGCAGCAGACTGCTTCATGTAAACGCGTCCTTGAATGGGATGACGGGGATGTGAGCGGTACCCGACCGTAAACATGTGTAGGCGCCTGCCGCAAACATCGAAATGCGGACGGATTGTGAAAGCCCGCCCGCATTCCGGGACTCCAAAATCCCCTCGATCAGCCCTCAGATTCCACAGAACCGCTGGTAGATGCGGTCTGCTGGAACAGCCATTCAGATTTCAGTTCGGCATATCCCGGCTTGATGACGTCATTGATCATCGCGAGTCGTTCATCGAAAGGAATGAACGCTGATTTCATCGCATTGACGGAGAACCACTGCATGTCATCGAGCGTGTAACCGAACGCCTCGACAAGGTGATCGAATTCCCGGCTCATGCTGGTGCCCGACATCAGGCGGTTGTCCGTGTTGACGGTGGCCCGGAAGTGGAGCCGGCGCAGCAGCCCGATCGGGTGCTCGGCGTACGAGGACGCCGCTCCCGTCTGGAGGTTGGAACTGGGGCACAGCTCCAGCGGGATGCGCTTGTCCCGCACGTACGAGGCCAGCCGCCCGAGCTTGACCGAGCCGTCCTGCTGGACCTGGATGTCGTCGATGATGCGCACGCCGTGACCGAGCCGGTCGGCACCGCACCACTGGAGGGCCTGCCAGATGGACGGCAGCCCGAAGGCCTCGCCCGCGTGGATGGTGAAGTGGTTGTTCTCGCGCTTGAGGTACTCGAAGGCGTCGAGGTGCCGGGTGGGCGGGAAGCCCGCCTCCGCGCCCGCGATGTCGAAGCCGACGACGCCCAGGTCCCGGTAGCGGTTGGCGAGTTCGGCGATCTCCAGGGCGCGGGCGGCGTGCCGCATGGCGGTGAGCAGCGCGCCGACGCGGATGCGGCGGCCGCTCTCGCGGGCCCTGCGTTCACCTTCCCGGAAGCCCTCGTTGATGGCCTCGACGACCTCTTCGAGGCCGAGCCCGCCGCTCAGGTGCTGCTCGGGGGCGTAACGCACCTCGGCGTAGACGACGCCGTCCTCGGCGAGGTCCTCGGCACACTCGGCCGCCACCCGGACGAGCGATTCCCGGGTCTGCATCACGCCGACGGTGTGCGAGAAGGTCTCCAAGTACCGTTCCAGAGAGCCGGAGTCGGCGGCCTCGCGGAACCAGACGCCGAGCTTGTCGGGGTCGGCTTCGGGGAGCTGGGAGTACCCGGTCTCCCGGGCGAGGTCGACGATCGTGCCGGGGCGCAGCCCGCCGTCGAGGTGGTCGTGCAGCAGAACCTTGGGCGCCCGGCGGATCTGGTCCGAGCTCGGGGTGTTCCCCATCCGGTCAGTCTGGCTCGTCATTTCCGCACTCTAACGCCTACGCGCGTAGATCGCCCGCTGTACGAAATCGCCGATACGTAACGGTGACCGCACGGCCTAGTGGCGTACACCCACGCTTCTGACACTGTTCTGTCATGGCACAGCAAGCGACGCCGGTTCGCACGGCCCGGCTCGGACGGGCACTGGGACCGGAGCCGACAGCGGTGAGCGGAGTGGTGTTGCTGCTCCCCGGTGGCGACGAGGTCTCCAGCCGCAGACCCTCGACGATGATGGCGACCGCCTCCGTACGGGCGTTGGGCCGCCGCCTGGCCCGCGCCGGCCGCGAGGACGGTCTGGCCACGCACGTCGTCCACTACCGCTACCGCGGCTGGAACGGCAGCGAGGCCCATCTGGCCCACGACGCCTCCTGGGCGGTCGACGAGATCGTACGGCGCTACGGCGACGTCCCGGTCTGCCTCACGGGCGTCGACATGGGCGCCCGCGCGGCGCTGCACGCGAGCGGGCACGAGGCCGTCAACTCCGTGGTGGCACTGGCACCTTGGCTGCCGGAGGAGGACATGGCCGCGCCCCCCGAACCAGTGCGGCAGCTCGTCGGACGCCGGGTGCTGATCGTGCACGGCACCAATGACGAACGTACGGATCCCGAGCTGTCGTTCCGGCTGGCGGCGCGGGCCAAGAAAGCCAACCGGGAGGTGTGCCGGTTCGAAGTGCACTCCGACCGCCACGCGTTGCAGCAGCACCGCGACGAAGTGCACGCGCTGGCCGAGGACTTCGTGATGGGCTCGCTGTTCGGGCGGGCGTTGTCACGGCCGGTGCGGGACGCACTGGCCGCACCACCCCCGCTGGGCCTGCGGATGCCGCTCGCCGCGGGGTTCGGGCGGTCGCTGCGGCGATAGCCGGCGCGGGACGCACCGGAGCCACGCCACCCCCGCCGGGCCTGCGGATGCCGCTCGCCGCGGGGTTCGGGCGGTCGTTGCGGCGATAGCCGGCGCGGTGACGGGCGAGGTCCGGCCCTCAAGGGCTACCGTCGCCCGCCCGGCCCAGGGCCCTGCCCGGCGGATCACGTCGGAGACGCGGGGCCCGGCACGCCGATCCGCGGTGGTGTCGCCGGTTGCCGGCTCCCCCACTCCCGGCCGCGCTCGGGCGGGAGGGCCCATCGCGTCGACGCCCTCCTCCGCCTTGCGGCTCGACACCGCCATGGCCCCACGCACCTGCGCTGACAGCGGCACCCGCTGCTTTCCTGCGACCCGATCCGCCGGACAGGCCTAGTCGCCGACGAAGACCAGACGGCTGCCGGGCGTCGTGGCGCATTCCCTGAGCAGGGCGGCCAGGTCGTGGACCGCCGCGGTCTGGGCCTCGTCGGTGCAGCGGTCCAGCAGACCGGGGATCTCGCGGAGGGCGGACTCGGCCACCTGCTCGTTGAACACCGTGTCGCTGTACGGGTAGACCGTCCCGAGCCACAGGGAGGTGTGGGCGGGGAGCTCTTCGATCAGCCGCGACAGCGCCTCGCCGTGCTCATGGGACTCCCGGATCAGCGTCGGCCCGCGCTTCGCCCCTCGCTTGGACCGGTACGGGCGGTCGTCGTACAGCTGCAGGTCGAGTCCCATGGACTGATTCTGCCGCTCTCGTACGTCAGTCCGGTAGCAGATTTCCCCTCCGCGAGAGCAGGAACTTCTTGAAGGCGGCGACCGGGGGCGTGTCCGGGTGGCCGTCGAGCCAGGCCACGCCGATCTCCCGGGCCGCTCGCGGGGCCGTGACCGTCAGTTCGACAACTCCCGGACGGGGTACGGCCGGCGGCGGCAGCAGGGCGACCCCCAGACCGGCCGCCACCAGCCCCCGCAGGGTCTCCGCCTCCTCGCCCTCGAAGGCGACCCTGGGCCGGAAGCCGGCCTCCATACAGAGGTCGTCGGTGATGCGGCGCAGTCCGTAGCCGGGTTCCAGGGTGACGAAGGTTTCGTCGGCGGCCTCGGCCAGGCGGATGCGGCGGCGGGAGGCGAGGCGGTGGTCGGCCGGCACGACCAGGCGCAGCTTCTGCTCGTCCAGGCGGCGGGCGACCAGGTCGGGCGCGTCCGGGACGGGAGAGGTCAGGCACAGGTCCAGCTCGCCCGCCCGCAGCCGCTCGATCATCGCCTCGCCGTAGTTCTGGACGAGGCTGAAGCGGACGCGGGGATGGTCGGCCCGGAACGCGTGCAGCAGACCCGGCACGGTCTCGGCACCCATGGTGTGCAGGAATCCGAAGGCGACCTTGCCGGTGGCCGGGTCGGCGTCGGCACGGACCTCGTCGGCGGCCCGCTCGATCTCGGCGAGGGCGCGTTCCACCGAGCCCAGGAAGGTGCGTCCGGCGGGGGTGAGGGAGACCGTGCGGCCGCGGCGGGCGAACAGGTCGACGCCCAGGTCCTGTTCGAGGCGGACCATCGCCCTCGACAGGGTGGACTGCGGCACCTGCATCTCCTGCGCGGCCCGGGTGACGTGCTCGGTGCGGGCCACGCCGGCGAAGTACGCGAGGCGCGGCGCCAGCAACATCACCATGTCTTCTGTGTCACCGGACGGTGACAGGCGCGCCTGTGACCTGTGTTGATGCTCCATGGGAACGATTATGACGATTCCATGCATTGGACGGATGACCGGGCGCGTCCGTAGTTTCGAGGCATGTCTCCCGCCAGTACCGGGGCGTCCACGATCCTGGGCGCCGCCTCCCCCGTCTCCGTCGCCGACACCCGTATGACCCCGGGCGGTCCCGGCTACCGCCGGATGAGCTTCGCCCTCTTCCTCGCCGGTGTCGCGACCTTCGCCCTCCTCTACTCCACCCAGGCCCTGCTGCCGCTGATCTCCGGCGACTTCGGGGTGGCGGCGAGCGAGGCCAGCTGGACGGTGGCGGCGGCGACCGGTGGCCTGGCGCTGTTCGTGCTCCCGATGAGCGCCCTGTCGGAACGCTACGGCCGCCGTACGGTGATGACGGGCTCGCTGGCGGTCGCGGTGACCGTCGGACTGCTGGTTCCCTTCGCGCCCTCGCTGACCGCGCTGGTCGTGCTGCGGGCGATCCAGGGCGCGGCCCTGGCCGGACTGCCGGCCTCGGCGACGGCCTACCTCGCGGAGGAGGTCACCCCCAAGGCACTGGTCACCGCGATCGGCCTGTTCGTCGCGGGCAACAGCGTCGGCGGGATGAGCGGCCGGGTGATCACCGGCTGGGTGGCGCAGGAGTGGGGCTGGCGGGTCGCCGTCGCGGTGATCGGCGTGATCGCGGTGGCGTGCGCGGTGGCCTTCCGGGCGCTGCTGCCCGCCCCGAAGCACTTCGCGCCGGGCTCGCTGCGGCCGCGGGCGCTGGCCGGCACGGTCCGCGACCACCTCTCGAACCCGCTGCTGCGTCGGCTGTACGCGATCGGCGCGCTGTTCATGACGGTGTTCGGCGGCGTCTACACGGTGATCGGGTACCGCCTGGCCGAGGCGCCCTTCGGGCTGCCCCAGGGTGTCATCGGCTCGATCTTCCTGGTGTACCTGGTGGGCACGGTGTCCGCGTCGACGGCGGGGCGGCTGGTCGGCCGCCTGGGCCGCCGGGGCGCGCTGTACACGGCGGGCGGCACCACCGCCGCCGGTCTGCTGCTGTCCCTGGCGGGTTCCCTGCCGATGGTCCTGCTGGGGCTGGTCCTGATCACCGCGGGCTTCTTCGCGGGCCACGCCGTGGCCTCGTCGGCGGTCAGCAAGACGGCCGCGCGGGGACGCGCGCAGGCTTCGGCGCTGTACCAGTCGGCGTACTACGTCGGCTCCAGCGCGGGCAGCACGGTCGGGGCGGTCGCCTTCCACTCCGGCGGCTGGGCCGGCACGGTGGGCGTCGGTCTGCTGGCGGTGCTCGGCGTCGTGACGATCACGGTGCTCGGCACGCGGGCGGCCCGGGTCGCCGCCCGGCGCTCGCCGGTACCCGCTCACTGACCTGCGCGTTTCCCCACTCGCCAGGCCGTTGTCAGTGCCCTGCGGTAGCTTCCGAAGTGCTGGGCGCAACGAGGCGTGCGGAATGGACGGCCACAGGGGTGGGTGGACGATGAGCGACACGATGACGACGGATCTCGACATCAGGCTGGAGAAACACCGGACCGAGCTGACGGGGTACTGCTACCGCATGCTCGGCTCCTCCTTCGAGGCCGAGGACGCGGTGCAGGACACGATGGTCCGGGCCTGGCGGAGCTACGAGAAGTTCGAGGGCCGCTCCAGCCTCCGTTCCTGGCTCTACCGCATCGCGACCAACGTCTGCCTGGACATGCTGACGGCCGGCAACAAACGCGCCAGGCCGATGGACCTCACGGACTCCACCCCCCTCGCGCAGGCCGCCCTCTCCCCCCGCCCGGACAACACCTGGCTGGAGCCGATGCCGGACGCGCGCGTGCTGCCCACGACCGACGACCCGGCGGAGGCTGCCGTCGCCAAGGAGTCCGTCCGGCTCGCCTTCATGGCCGCCCTCCAGCAGCTTCCGGCCAAGCAGCGCGCGGTGCTGATCCTGCGCGAGGTGCTGGCGTGGAAGGCGAGCGAGGTGGCCGAGTTGCTCGACACCTCCGTCGCGTCGGTCAACAGCGCGCTGCAGCGGGCCCGGGCGACGCTCGCCGAGCGGGAGGAGAAGGGCGCGGGGGCGGCCGTCTCGAACCCTCTCGACGAGGCACAGCAGAAGCTGCTCGACCGCTATGTGGCGGCCTTCGAGGGCTATGACATGACCGCTCTGACGGCTCTGCTGCACGAGGACGCCGTCATGACGATGCCGCCGTTCGACCTGTGGCTGTCCGGACCGTCGGACATCACCGGCTTCATGACGACCCTCGGCGCGCCCTGCGCGGGCTCACGGCTGGTGCCGGTCCAGGTCAACGGCCTGCCGGGGTTCGCCCAGTACAAGCCGGACCCGGAGAAGGGCGGCTTCGTCCCGTGGGCGGTGCAGGTCCTGGAGATCTCAGAGGGCCGGATCACCGGGTTCCACTGCTTCCTCGACACGCAGCGCTGGTTCCCGCTGTTCGACCTGCCCCTCCATCTCGAAGCGGAGGCCGACCAGGTCGAGAAGGGCCTGTAGGGCGGGGGCGGGATCCCGCAGCCGGATCCGGCCTCCGGCCCGCCGGGCGGCGAGGTCGAGCCGCGCCAGCAGGTCGACGGTGCCCAGGGCCGACGGTCCGAGCCCCCCGACGTCACACACCACGGCCCCGGCACCGGCCTCCAGCAGCGCGCGCACGTCGTCGCACAGCCCGGTCACCTCTTCCTGGGTGACGGGGCCGGCCGGCACGAGTACAGCGGGTGTCATGGCGTCCACGATCGGTAGACCGGGCGGGCGGGCGGAACTCATCGCGGTCGGCGCCGCCCACCCGCGAGGTCTCCCCCGCGGTCCACCGACCGGGATCACATTGACCCGCGGCCCTCCTTCCCCGGAGGGTTGCCTGTATGCCCCACATATCAGCACCGCCCTGGTCACCGCACGCGTTCCTCACCTTTGAGGAGGCTCCGTGCAGGGAGTGCTGACCGGTTTCGCGGTCATCGCCGTCGTGATCGGCGTCGGCTACGCGATCGGGCGGGGCGGCCACCTCGGCGTGCACGGCCGCGAGGTCCTGACCAAGCTCGCCTTCCACGTGGCCACACCGGCCCTGCTGTTCACCACACTCGCCGGGACCGACCTGTCGCTGGTCTTCTCCAGCCGCCTGCTGGTGACCGCGCTGAGCACGGCAGCGGCGGCGGGGGTCTTCGTCGCGGTGGGTGTCGCACGGGGCTGGGGGGTGGGCCGTACGACGATCGGCGCGCTGTGCTCGAGTTACGTCAACTCCGGCAACCTCGGTATCCCGATCGCCGTGTACGTGCTGGGCGACGCGTCCCTGGTGGCCCCGGTCCTGCTGTTCCAGCTGCTCGTCCTCACGCCGATCGCGCTGACCGTCCTGGACCTGTCGGGCCGGGTCGAGAAGGGCCCGGTGTGGCAGCGGCTGCTCACCCCGTTGCGGAACCCGATCGCGGTGGGGTCGCTGGCCGGGGTCGTCGTGTCGGCGAGCGGGCTGCCGATCCCGGCTCCCGTCATGGACCCGCTCACCCTGATCGGCAACATGTCCGTCCCGGCGGTCCTGCTCGCCTTCGGCATCTCCCTGTGCGGCAGCGCGATGCCCGGCCGGGGCCCGGACCGCGGGCTCGTGCTGCTCTCGGTCGCGCTGAAGTCGGCGGGCCAGCCGTTGGTGGCCTGGGCTCTGGCGGCGGGGGTGTTCGGCCTGCACGGCGCTCCGCTGCTCGACGTGGTGGTGACCTCGGCCCTGCCGGCCGCGCAGAACCTCTTCACGTACGCGTCCGGTTACGGGGTGGGCGAGCGGTTGGCGCGGGACTCGATCCTGGTGTCGACGGTGCTGGCGGTGCCGGTGCTGGTCGTGGTGGCGGCGTTGCTGGGCTGACCTGCCCTCGTCCGGTGCGGACCCCGGTTCGGACACGCCGAACGGGACCGGTGCGGTCCGCCACCGGTCCCGTTCACGCGAGGGAGCAAGGCCAGGTCAGGCGATGCGCTCCAGCACCACCGGCGACGCCGTGAAGGCCGTTCCGGCCGCCGCGATGTCGTAGGAACCCTCCACCGCCTGGAGCGCGTACTCGAAGCGCTCGGGGGTGTCGGTGTGGAGGGTCAGCAGGGGCTGGCCCTCGGTGACCTCGTCGCCGGGCTTGGCGTGCATCTCGACGCCCGCGCCCGCCTGCACCGGGTCCTCCTTGCGGGCGCGGCCGGCGCCCAGGCGCCAGGCGGCGACGCCGATGCCGTAGGCGTCGAGGCGGGTGAGGACGCCCGAGGAGGGGGCCTTGATCACGTGCTGCTCGCGGGCCACCGGCAGCGTCGCGTCCGGGTCGCCGCCCTGGGCCGCGATCATGCGGCGCCAGACGTCCATGGCGGAGCCGTCGGCGAGCGCCTTCGCCGGGTCCGCGTCCTTCACGCCGGCCGCGTCGAGCATCTCGCGGGCCAGGGCGACGGTCAGTTCCACGACGTCCGCCGGGCCACCGCCCGCGAGGACCTCCACCGACTCGCGGACCTCCAGCGCGTTGCCCGCCGTCAGGCCGAGCGGGGTCGCCATGTCGGTGAGGAGGGCGACCGTCTTCACTCCGTGGTCCGTGCCCAGGCCCACCATCGTGGAGGCCAGCTCCCGCGCGTCCTCGATGGTCTTCATGAAGGCGCCGGTGCCGACCTTCACGTCCAGGACCAGCGAGCCGGTGCCCTCGGCGATCTTCTTCGACATGATGGACGAGGCGATCAGGGGGATCGCCTCCACCGTGCCCGTGACGTCGCGCAGGGCGTACAGCTTCTTGTCCGCCGGGGCCAGGCCGTCGCCCGCCGCGCAGATCACCGCGCCGGTGCCGTCCAGCACCGACAGCATCTCCTCGTTCGAGAGCAGGGCGCGCCAGCCGGGGATCGACTCCAGCTTGTCCAGGGTGCCGCCGGTGTGGCCGAGGCCGCGTCCCGACAGCTGCGGGACGGCGGCCCCGCAGGCGGCCACGAGGGGCGCCAGCGGAAGGGTGATCTTGTCACCCACGCCACCCGTGGAGTGCTTGTCGGCCGTCGGACGGGACAGGGACGAGAAGTCCATGCGCTCGCCGGAGGCGATCATCGCGGCCGTCCAGCGGGCGATCTCCCGGCGGTTCATGCCGTTGAGCAGGATCGCCATCGCGAGCGCGGACATCTGCTCGTCGGCGACCTCCCCGCGGGTGTACGCGTCGATGACCCAGTCGATCTGCTGGTCGCTGAGCTCACCGCGGTCCCGCTTGGTGCGGATCACGGAGATGACATCCATCGACAACAACGTCATGGCTTTCCTTCCGAACATCAGAAAACGGTGCGGCCCCTCCGAGTGACCGATGTGCGCAACTCGGAGGGGCCGCACGAGAGTTACTTGCTGAGATGGTCCGGCCCGAAGGCCTGCGGCAGCATCTCCGACAGCGGCAGGACGCCCGCCGGTGTCTCCAGGAGCAGGTCGGGGCCGCCGAACTCGTACAGCAGCTGCCGGCAGCGGCCGCACGGGACGAGGACCTCGCCCCGGCCGTCGACGCACGTGAAGTGCGTCAGCCGGCCGCCCCCGGTGTTCTGCAGCTCCGAGACCAGTCCGCACTCGGCGCACAGACCGAGGCCGTACGAGGCGTTCTCGACGTTGCAGCCGGAGACCGTGCGCCCGTCGTCGACCAGGGCCGCCACGCCGACCGGGTAGCCGGAGTACGGGGCGTACGCCCGTGACATGGCGTCCCGGGCCACCGAACGCAGCTTCTCCCAGTCGACGTCGGTCACTTGCCCTGTCCCTTCCGGTACGGCATGCCGTCCGCCTTCGGCATCCTGAGGCGCTGGGCCGACAGGGCGAGGACGACGAGCGTGATGACGTACGGCGTGGCGGAGACCACCTGGTTGGGGACCTCGTTGGTGCCGAGGTACCAGGCGAGCACCAGACCGCCGATGAGCAGGGTGATCGCGGACGAGGTGTACTTCTTCCGGAACGCCAGCCAGATGGACCCGATGATCAGCAGCAGCGCGCCGAGCAGCAGCAGCGCGTGGACGTTCTCGGAGCCGCCCCGCAGGTTGAGGCTGTCGGTGTAGCCGAACAGGCCCGCGCCGATGGCGAGTCCGCCCGGCATCCAGTTGCCGAAGATCATCGCGGCGAGACCGATGTAACCGCGGCCGCTGGTCTGGCCCTCCAGGTAGAAGGGGTTGGCGACGATGGCGAGGAAGGCGCCGCCGAGGCCGGCCAGACCGCCGGAGATGATCACGGCGAGGTACTTGTACTTGTAGACGTTGACGCCGAGGGACTCGGCGGCGACCGGGTTCTCACCGCAGGAGCGCAGCCGCAGACCGAAGGCGGTGCGCCACAGGATCCACCAGGTGCCCGGGATCAGCGCGATGGCGATCAGGGTCAGCCAGGAGACGTTGGTGATGAGACCGCCGAGCAGGCCGGCGACGTCGGAGACGAAGAACCAGCCCTTGGCGTTCAGGTCGGTCAGCGCGTCCGACAGTCCTGGCACCGTGAAGTGGCCCAGGGAGTCCACCGGAGGGGACTGCTTGGCGGAGCCGCCCTGGTGGCCCTCGAAGGCGAGGGGGGCGAGGTAGCGGGTGGCGCCGAGGGCGAGGATGTTGATGGCCACGCCGGAGACGATGTGGTTGACGTTGAAGGTGACGGTCACGAGGGCGTGCAGCAGGCCGCCGATCGCGCCGCCGATGATGCCGACCAGGACGCCCGTCCACGGGCCCCACTGGAAGCCGGCCCAGGCACCGAACCAGGTGCCGAGGATCATCATGCCCTCGAGGCCGATGTTGACGACGCCGGCCCGCTCGGCCCACAGACCGCCGAGACCGGCGAGGCCGATCGGCACGGCGAGCTGGAGTGCGGTGGACATCTGGCTGACGTTGGTGATGCCGTCGGCACCGGTGATGATGCGGACGATCGAGGTCAGCGCCAGGGCGCCGGCGATGACCAGCATCAGCACCGGCAGCGACATGCGGCGGCCGGTCGGCGCCGCGGGCTGCAGCGTGGGCTGGTTGAGGTCGGTCACGGTGGTCATCGGCCAGCCACCTCCTTCTTGTTGTCGTCGGTGGCGCCGAGGACGTTCCCGGCGGCCAGCTCGGCGCCGACCCGGCGCTGCTGGCGGCGCAGACCCCACTCGCGCACGGCCTCGTACGAGACGACGACCGAGAGCACGATCAGGCCCTGCATGATGACCGCGATCTCCTTGTCGTAGTCGTGGAAGTCCAGCTCGGGAGAGGCCTTGTCGAGCCAGGCCCACAGCAGGGCGGCGAAGGCGATGCCGACCGGGCTGTTGCGGCCGAGCAGGGCGATGCCGATGCCGAGGAAGCCGATGCCGGTGGGGAAGTTCAGGTTGTAGGTGTGGGCGTCGCCGAGCAGGATCGGCAGGCCCGCGAGACCGGCGAGTCCGCCGGAGATCAGCATCGCGGTCAGCACCATGCGCTTGGGGTCGACACCGCTGGCCGCCGCGGCCGACTCCGAGGCGCCGGAGGCGCGCAGGTCGAAGCCGAAGCGGGTGCGGTTGAGGACGATCCAGTAGCCGATGCCGAGCAGCACGGCGAGGACCACGAGGCCGTAGATCTCGCCGGCGTCGCCCAGGCTGAAGCCGGGCACCCAGCCGGACTCGTGCATCTCGCCGGTGGTGCTGTTGTTGCCGACCTTCACGCCGAAGACGCTGGGCAGCCACAGGTAGGCGATGACCGAGCTCGCGATGGCGTTGAGCATGATCGTGGCGACGACCTCGCTGACCCCGCGGGTGACCTTGAGGACACCGGCGATACCGGACCAGAACGCGCCGGTGAAGATCGCGGTGAGGAGCAGCAGCGGGATCTGCAGGACCGCCGGGAGGTTGGCGTGGGCGCCGACGACCGCGGCCATCATGGCGGCGAGCTGGTACTGACCGTCGACGCCGATGTTGAACAGGTTCATCCGGAAGCCGATGGCCACCGCGAGCGCCGCGATGTAGTACATCGAGGCCTGGTTGATGATCAGGACCTGGATGTCGGAGAACGTGGCCTGCTCGAACATGATCGAGAAGGGCTCTACCGGGTTCTTGCCCGAGGCGACCAGCACGATCGCGCTGAGCACGAAGGCCACGGCGAGCGCGATGACCGGTCCGGCCACCGCGAGGAGCACGCGCTCCCTGTCGAACTTCTTCATCAGCGGGCCTCGTCTTCCGGGGACTCGGGAGACTTGCGGATCTCGGGAGTCCCGGGCGTGTCTGCCGGGGTGTCGGGGGTCTCGTCGTGTGCGAGGTGACCGGTGGCGGCACCGGTCATGGCCGAACCGAGCTCCTCGGGGGTGATGGTGGCCGGGTCGGCGTCGGCGACCAGCTTGCCGTTGTAGATCACGCGGAGGGTGTCTGACAGGCCGATCAGCTCGTCGAGGTCGGCGGAGATCAGCAGCACGGCCAGGCCCTCGCGGCGGGCCTCGCGGATGTGGTCCCAGATCGCGGCCTGCGCGCCGACGTCCACACCGCGGGTGGGGTGCGCGGCGATCAGGAAGCGCGGCTTGTGGGTCATCTCGCGGCCGACGATCAGCTTCTGCTGGTTGCCGCCGGACAGGGAGGCGGCGGTGACGTCGATGCCGGGGGTGCGGACGTCGTACTCCTCGACGATCCGGCGGGTGTCCTCCTGCGCGGCCTTCGGGTCCAGCCAGAAGCCCTTGGCGTTGGGCTTCTCGGTGACGTGGCCGAGGATGCGGTTCTCCCAGAGGGGGGCCTCCAGGAGCAGGCCGTGGCGGTGGCGGTCCTCGGGGATGTAGCCGATGCCCTGCTCGCGGCGCTTGCGGGTGGGCCAGGCGGTGATCTCCTCGTCGATGAGGGTGATCGTGCCGGAGTCGGCGGCCTTGAGGCCGATGAGCGCGTCGACCAGCTCGGTCTGGCCGTTGCCCTCGACGCCGGCGATGCCGAGGACCTCGCCCGCGTGGATGGTGAAGCTGATGTCGTCGAGGAGGGCCTTGCCGCCCGGCATCTGCTGGCGCAGCTTGTCGACGGTGATGACCGGGCGGTCGGTCACCGTGGACTCGGCGGTCTCGGGGGTGGGCAGCTCGCTGCCGACCATCATCTCGGCGAGCTGGCGCGGGGTGGTCTCGGCGGGGACCGCGGTGCCGACGGTGGTACCGCGGCGGATGACGGTGATCTCGTCGGCGACGGAGAGGACCTCGCCCAGCTTGTGGGAGATGAAGATGACCGACAGGCCCTCGGACTTGAGCTCGCGGAGGTTGTCGAAGAGCGCGTCCACCTCCTGCGGGACCAGCACGGCCGTCGGCTCGTCCAGGATCAGGGTGCGGGCGCCGCGGTAGAGGACCTTGAGGATCTCCACGCGCTGGCGGGCGGCGACCCCGAGCTCCTCGACCAGGACGTCGGGGCGCACGCCGAGGCCGTAGCGCTCGGAGAGTTCCTTGATCTTGCGGCGGGCCTTGCCTCCGATGCCGTACAGCTTCTCGCTGCCCAGCACCACGTTCTCGAGCACGGTGAGGTTGTCGGCCAGCATGAAGTGCTGGTGGACCATGCCGATGCCGCGGACGATGGCGTCGGCCGGCGAGGAGAAGGCGACCTGTTCGCCGTCGATCGCGATGGTGCCCTCGTCCGGCTTCTGCATGCCGTAGAGGATCTTCATCAGCGTCGACTTGCCGGCACCGTTCTCTCCGACGAGGGCGTGGACGGTGCCCTTGCGGACGGTGAGGTGGATGTCGTGGTTGGCCACGACGCCCGGGAAACGCTTGGTGATCCCGGCGAGTTCGACGGCGGTCGTCTGTCCGTTGACCGCCGCTCCGGCCGGAGGGCTGCTGGACGCGTTGATGGCGCACTCTCCTGGGGACGGGGGCCGTCTACGCGCGTAGCGCCCCTACGGCATCGAAAGGGGCCCGACGCCCGCGACAACGGGGTACGAGGAGCAGCCTCCCCGTACCCCGTTGAGCGGACGTAACCCCGCGGTTACGTGCTGCTCAGGGTGTTGCTGTTCAGCTGCTCTTGACCTTGATCTCGCCGCTGATGATCTTCTCCTTGGCCGTCTTCACGGCGTCCTGGAGCTCGGTGTTGTCCGCGAACTTCGGGTTCGAGTTCGAGAGGCCGACCTCGCCGGTCTTCAGATCGCCCCTGACGATACCGGTCTCGGGCTTGCCGTCCTCGACCGACTTCGCCAGGTTGTACACCGCCTTGGCGACGTCCTTCATCGCCGAGGTGAGGATGGAGTCCTTGTACTTCGCGAGGGCTCCCTGCTTGTACTGGTCGGAGTCGACGCCGATCGCCCAGACCTTGTTGGCGGCGGCGGCCTCGATCACGCCCTGGCCGGACAGACCGGCGGCCGCGTAGACGACGTCGGCCTTCTTCTCGATCTGGCCCTCGGCGGCCGTCTTGCCCTTGTCGGGGCTGGAGAAGCCGCCCTCCTCCGCGGTCTGCGTCAGGTACTGCGAGAGGACCTTGACCTTGGCGTCGGTGTCCTTGACGCCCTGCTCGAAGCCCGCCTGGAACTTGTGGATCAGCGGGATGTCCACGCCGCCCACGAAGCCCACGACGTTGGTCTTGGTGCTCTTGGCCGCCGCGACGCCGGCGAGGTACGAGGCCTCCTCCTCGGAGAAGACCAGGTCCGCCACATTGTCCGCCTCGACCGTCGAGTCGTCCACGATGCCGAAGGTGGTGTCCGGGAACTTGGCGGCGACCTCCTTGACGGCCGGCGCGTACGCGTAGCCGACGCCGATCACGGGGTTGTAGCCCTGCTTGGCCAGCGAGGACAGACGCTGGGCCTTGTCGGCGTCGGTCTCGCCCTCGGTGGGCTCGACGTCGTCCGTCTCGTAGCCGAACTCCTTCTTCGCCTCCTCCAGGCCCGCGAACGCCGCGTCGTTGAAGGACTGGTCGCCCTTGCCGCCGACGTCGTACGCGATGGCGAGACCCTTGTCACCCTTCGAGTCCGTCGAACCGGCGGAGGTGGAGGTGCCGCCGCAGGCGGAGAGGGCGAGGGCCAGGGAGGCGGTCGCTGCGCCTGCGACCGTGATCCGGGAAATCCGGCGCATGTGTGGTGCTCCTGTCGTACGAGCGCCTGGACGTTTTTCGGCTTCGGCGCTGGCTTCGCCGCAGATTAACGCGCGTAGACCTGGCTGAAAACCCCTTCTGTCCACCTTGTTATGCGCCCGTGCCCAACGTGACTCCCGCCCGCCCTCACAGACTTGTCGACCGCAAAGGGAGCGTGGCCGTGGTGACCTGCGCCGACCACGACGAAGCGGGCGGGCACCCTGGGGATGCCCGCCCGCTTCCTACCGTTTTGACGGTTTTCGCCCGTTCGGGCGTAAGATCCGTCGGTCTTACTCGGTCTTGACCTTGATGGTGCCGTCGATGATCTCTTCCTTCGCCTTGGCCACGGCGTCGGTGAGGCCGGCGACCTTCGCGAACTCCGGGTTGCTCTCGGACAGGCCGACGCCGTTCACCTTCAGGTCGAAGACCTGGGTGCCGGTCAGCGGCTTGCCGTCCTCGACCGACTTCGCCAGGGAGTACACCGCCCCGCCGACGTCCTTGAGCGCGGAGGTCAGGATGTAGCTCTTGTACGAGGCGAGGGCCGCCTGCTTGTACTGGTCGGAGTCGACGCCGATCGCCCAGACCTTCGCCTTGGCGGCTGCCTCGATCACGCCCTGACCGGACAGGCCGGCGGCCGCGTAGAGGACGTCGGCGTTCTTCTCGATCTGGCCCTCGGCGGCGGCCTTGCCCTTGTCGGGGCTGGAGAAGCCGCCCTCCTCCGCGGTCTGCGTCAGGTACTGCGAGATGACCTTGACCTTGGAGTTGGTGTCCGTGACGCCCTGCTCGAAGCCCGCCTCGAACTTGTGGATCAACGGGATGTCGACACCGCCCACGAAGCCGACGGTGTTGGTCTTCGTGGCCTTGGCGGCGGCGACACCGGCGAGGTAGGAGGCCTCCTGCTCGGCGAAGACGAGGGACGCCACGTTGTCGCCCTTGACCTCCGAGTCGACGATGCCGAAGGTGGTCTTCGGGTACTTCGCGGCCACGGCCTCCATCGCGGGACCGTAGACGAAGCCGACGCCGATGACCGGGTTGTAGCCCTGCTTGGCCAGCGAGGACAGGCGCTGCTCCTTGTCGGCGTCGGTCTCGCCCTCGTTGGGCTCGACGTCGGCCGTCTTGTAGCCGAACTCCTTCTGGGCCTTCTGCAGGCCCGCGTAGGCGGCGTCGTTGAAGGACTGGTCGCCCTTGCCGCCGATGTCGTACGCGATGGCGAGACCGAGGGAGCCCTTGGACTCGGTGCTGTCGCCGCTGCCGCTGTCGGTGCTGGTTCCGCCGCAGGCGGTTGCGGCGAGTGCGAGCGACGCGACCCCCACCGCGACGCGGGTCAGTTTGGAAATCTGACGCATCTGAAGTTCCCCATTCTCCAAAGCCCCGCAGTGGGTGCTGAGTTCGGCGCAGAGTAACGCGCGTAGACACTCCTGGGAACGGGGTTCAGTAGGGACGTTATCCATTCGTGCCGATGGCTGGTTACGTCCTTGTGAACCACCGGATCGAAAGGTGTGGTTGGGACACCGCACCCCACAGGCCCCGTGACTGTTCGTATGTCCGGGGTGCCTCCAGCGTGATGGCGCACCTGTCGAGCGCCACGCGCCCAGCGTCCCCCCGCCCCGTCCCGGCCGCAACCGGAACGGGTCTCAACGGGGTCTCACTCCGGTATCGGCCGCGCCCCAGGCCGGCTACCGGTCGGCGTCCATCAGCGCGGCGGCGGTGAACAGTTCCACGCCCACCGTGATCGCCGACTCGTCGGCGTCGAAGTCACCCTGGTGGAGGTCGCGCACGGTGCGCTCGCCGGGGGGCCGGACACCGAGGCGGGCCATGGCGCCCGGGACGTGCTGGAGGTACCAGGAGAAGTCCTCGCCGCCCAGGCTCTGCTCGGTGCTCTCGACCGAGTCGACGCCCCGGCGGGCGATCATCGCGTCCCGGACCAGCTCGGTCACATCGGGGTCGTTGACGACCGGCGGGACACCGCGGACGTAGTTGATCTCCGACTTGGCGCGGTGCAGGTTGGCGACCTCGTCGATCGCGGCGACCACGATGTCCGGCGCCTCCCGCCACGCGTCGATGTCCAGGCACCGTACCGTCCCGGAGAGCTCGGCCTGCTGCGGGATGACGTTCGGGGCGTGGCCCGACTCGATGCGGCCCCAGGTCACGGCGAGCCCGGCGCGGGTGTCGACGCGGCGGGCGACGAGCGCGGGCACGTCGGTGACGACACGGGCGGCGGCCGTCACGAGGTCGGTCGTCAGGTGGGGGCGGGCGGTGTGGCCGCCGGGGCCGGCGAGGGAGATCTCCAACCGGTCGCAGGCGGAGGTGATGGCGCCCTGCCGCAGCCCGATCCGGCCGGCGTCGACCCTCGGGTCGCAGTGCACGGCGAGCATCCGCCCGACGCCTTCGAGCACCCCGCAGTCGATGGCGTCGGCGGCGCCACCGGGCAGTACCTCCTCGGCGGGCTGGAAGATCAGCCGTACCGGCCTGGGCAGCAGGCCCTGCCGGTGCAGGTCGGCGAGGACGAGTCCGGCACCGAGCACCACGGTGGTGTGCACGTCGTGACCGCAGGCGTGCGCGCGGTCCGGCACGGTCGAGCGGTACGAGCACTCGGTCTTGGTGTCCGGGATGGGCAGACCGTCGATGTCGGCGCGCAGGGCGAGCATCGGCCGGCCCCCGTCCCAGTCACCGATGTCACAGACGAGCCCGGTGCCCACGGCGAGCACGCGCGGCTTCAGACCGGCCCTCTCGAGCCGCTCCTTGATCGCTGCGGTGGTGCGGAACTCCTGGTTGCCGAGCTCGGGGTGCATGTGCATGTCGCGGCGGAAGGCGACGAGTTCGGCACGGAGCGCCTCGGGCAGCACACCGGGAAGCACCGCTTCCCCGGCTGAATCGGCCTCGGACTCTAGGGACATCAATTGCTTCACCCTCTGAAGGGTAGGACGCCCGGACGGTCGACTGACCCTCGATCAACAAAACTTCAACCCGATTAGGGGAAGAAAATCTGACCGCCGGACGCATATGTACCGTTCGGGATGGGTACACTCGCCGCTTTTTCGGCTCAGCGGAAACCGCATGGCTGCCGAGTGGCACCATCCTCTTCTCCACGGATACCACGCCTGGCCCGGAAGAGGCCGATCTGTTCACCTGTCGGACTGGTGAAGCGTGGGACGCACGGGACGCGTGGTCAGTAGGGTGCGGCAGCGTGAGCGCCGAGAGCCCGGACTTCCTGCTGACCACCCGGACGTCGTACGACAAGATCGCCGACGCCTTCAGCGAGCGCTTCCCCGGTGACGGGCTGACCGGCAGGCCGGTGGACCGTGCCCAGGTCACAGCCTTCGCGGAGCTGGTGCGCGCCCATGGTCCGGCGCCCGTCGCGGACCTCGGCAGCGGCACGGGACACGTCACCGCCCGGCTGCACGCCATGGGCCTGCCGGTGTTCGGCGTCGACCTCTCGCCCCGGATGGTGGAGCTGGCCCGCCGGGCCCACCCCGGGCTGCGGTTCCATGTGGGCTCTCTCACGTCCCTGGACCTGCCGGACGGGACGCTGGGCGGGATCCTCGCCCTGTACTCGATCATCCATGTGCCCGACGAGCACCTGCCGACGGCGTTCGCCGAGTTCCACCGTGTCCTGGTGCCGGGCGGTCACGTGCTGCTCGTGTTCCAGTCCGGGGACGAGGAGGAGCGGACGCACCTGACGGAGCGGTTCGGACACGCGGTGTCGCTCGACTACTACCGGCGTACGCCCCGGACCGTGGCCGAGCTCCTCACCAAGGCCGGCTTCCGGCTCACGTTCCGGATGCTGCGCGAGCCGTACGAGGAGGAGCAGCGGCCGCGGGCGTTCCTGCTGGCGCGGAAGCCGGAGTGACGGCACTCACACCGCGGTGACCGCCGACAGCCGGTGCACGTCCCGGGCCGAGCCGGTCACCCCCGACAGGAAGCCCTGGGCACGAGGTGAGGCGGTCCGGGTGAGCCATTCGGGGTCGATGTCGCAGACCGCGACCCGTACCTCCGTGCCGGACAGGGCGAGCGGCAGGGTGTGGACGACGGTCGAGGGGAAGCTGAGGATCGTCCGGCCGACCGGGCCGCGGCGGGCGATCAGCTCCAGGGGCAGGTCGGGGCGGACGATCTCCAGGCCGGTCTCCACGGCCAGTCGGTGGAGTTTGTCGGTGCTCTCACGGCGGTGGGCGAAGTAGCGGGTCGCCCCGTGGGCCTTGGCCAGCGAGCGGACGGCCTCCAGGTAGCGGTCGCCGTCGACGACTCCCGTCTCCACCAGTGAGGTGCCGACCATGTCGGCGCCCTTGGTGATGCGGGGCGGGCCGAAGCGGCCGCGGGTCCAGGCGAAGGAGTTGGCGGTGACCGTGACGTCGGTGGGGGGCTGGGCCATCGGCATGGAGGAGAAGATCTCCACCCGGTGGTGGCCGCTCGGTGTCAGCCGCCTGCGGGCCACCGCCGACACCGGGGCGAAGACCAGGTCCCGGGGGCCGGGGCGGCCGCCCTTGCGGTGCCAGCGGACCAGTCGTTCCCCGCCGGCCAGCTGGGCGACGAACTCCATCGTCGCGGTGCCGTCGTCGACGACGACGAGAGCACGGGCGCGGGTGATGGTCAGAAGCAGCTGTACGTAGCGGGAGAAGGGGTCGCCCAGGACGATGCGGTCCGCCTTGCGGAGCATCCCCGCCAGGCCGCCGATGGTCTGGAACGGTGCCAGCGGCCCGCCCCGCGCCTCCTCCCAGCGGACCTCGTGGCCCTCCTCGCGGGCGAGCTCGGCCATCCGGCGCAGCTGACCGCGGGTCATCGGGTCGGTCGGGGACAGGACGACGAGGGTGAGCCCCGCGCCGGGCTCGTGCTCGGGGGCCCGCGCGTGCGCGTGCGCCCACTCCAGCACGTTCAGCAGCTGTACCGGACTCTCCACGAAGGCGAGAGTGCGGGGGCCGGCGGACCCGGCGCGGCGGCTCATCTACGTACGACCGTCCCGTCGTAGGCGTTTCTCTGGGGTGGAGGGGGTCAGACCGCGACCGGCTCGCCCGCGGCCGCGGCGATCTCCGCCTCGGCGACGACACCGCTGACGCGGCGCAGCTTCTTCATCGGGCCGAGCTCGGACTCGTAGACCTTCTTGACGCCGTCGCCGAGGGAGGCCTCGATGGTGCGGATGTCGCGGACCAGGCGGGTGAGGCCCTGGGGCTCGACGGAGGCGGCCTGGTCGGAGCCCCACATGGCGCGGTCGAGGGTGATGTGACGCTCGACGAAGGTGGCGCCGAGGGCGACCGCCGCGAGGGTGGTCTGCAGGCCGGTCTCGTGGCCGGAGTAGCCGATCGGGACGTTCGGGTACTCGTCCTGGAGGGTGTTGATGACGCGGAGGTTGAGCTCCTCGGCCTTGGCCGGGTAGGTCGAGGTGGCGTGGCAGAGCAGGATGTTGTCGCTGCCCAGGACCTCGACGGCGTGGCGGATCTGCCGCGGGGTGGACATGCCGCTGGAGAGGATGACGGTGCGGCCGGTGGCGCGCAGCTCGCGCAGCAGCTCGTCGTCGGTCAGGGAGGCGGAGGCCACCTTGTGGGCGGGGACGTCGAACTTCTCCAGGAAGGCGACGGCCTCGTTGTCCCACGGGGAGGCGAACCAGTCGATGTTCTTGCTCTTGCAGTACTCGTCGATCTGGCGGTACTCGTCCTCGCCGAACTCCACGCGGTGGCGGTAGTCGATGTACGTCATCCGGCCCCAGGGGGTGTCGCGCTCGATGTCCCACTGGTCGCGCGGGGTGCAGATCTCCGGGGTGCGCTTCTGGAACTTGACGGCGTCACAGCCGGCTTCGGCGGCCACGTCGATCAGCTTGAAGGCGTTCTCCAGCTCACCGTTGTGGTTGATGCCGATCTCGCCGCAGATGTAGACGGGCTGACCCGGACCGGCGGTACGCGAACCGAACTGACGCAGACGGGAGTCGGTGCTCATGGCAGGAACTGTCCTTACTTGTCGAGGGAGTCGAGAGAGGGGCCGAGGATCCAGCTGGCGATCTCTCGGATCGCGCCGTCGCCACCGGGGACGGTGGTGACCGCGCGTGCGGCGCCGCGTACGACGTCGTGGGCGCTCGCGACCGCCACGGGCCAGCCCACGAAGGCGAAGCACGGGAGGTCGTTAACGTCGTTGCCGACGTAGAGCACGCGCTCGGGCGCGATGCCCTGCTCCTCGCACCACTGCTTGAGTGCGAGGTCCTTGCGGTCGATGCCGTGCAGGACCGGGATCCTCAGCTTCCGGGCCCGGGCGGCGACGACCGGGTTCTGCTCCGTGGAGAGGATCAGCATGTCCAGCCCGCTGTCGCGCAGGGCGGCGATGCCGAGGCCGTCTCCGCGGTGCACGGAGACGAACTCCTTTCCATCGGCGTCGATCAGCACCCGGTCGTCGGTCTGGGTGCCGTCGAAGTCCAGTACGACCGCGTCGATGTCGTCGGCGGCCGGAAGGGCGCCGGGCCGGTCGGCGTCGAACAGCGGCGCCAGTGCCCGGGCCCGGGCGAGGTCGTGCGGGTCGTCGATCTCCAGGACGCGGGCCGGGTCGGTGCGCACGAGTTCGGTACGGCCGAAGAAGCGGTGCTGGTGCTCGCGGAAGCCCGCCGCCTCCATCGCGTAGGCGGCGCCGGTCTCCAGGAGGTCCTGGGGCCGGTCCTGCCGGCGGGGGCGGAAGGACTTGTCGTGGTTGACCCCGTAGCCGCCGCCGACGGCCGCGGCGGTCTGGGTGACGCCGCCCGGGGTGACCTCGTCGTCCGCGTCCCGCCAGACGAATCCGTGGAAGGGCGCCACGGTCACCGCGGTGTCGGCGCCGTTCTCGACGACCGCCCCGGCCACCGCGTCGACGTCCTCGCGGAGGATGAAGGGGCTGGTGCACTGCACGAGCAGGACCACGTCGACGGCCGCGCCGTGCAGGGCCTCGTGTGCCTCCATGGCGTGCAGGACGGCGGCCTCGGAGGTGGCGGTGTCGCCGGCGATGGCGGCCGGCCGCAGCACGACCTCGGCGCCGGCCTCGCGGGCCGCGGCGGCGATGGCCTGGTCGTCGGTGGAGACCACGACGTCCGTCACCAGCCGGGTGGCGCGGCACTCACGCACCGCCCGGGTCACCAGCGGGACACCGCCGACGGGGGCGAGGTTCTTCGCGGGCACGCCCTTGGAGCCGCCGCGCGCGGGGATCACCGCGAGCACCCGGCGCACCGAAGCGCCTTGGCCCGCTTGCGGGTTGGACATGGGTTCAGCTCCTTGTGGGATCGGGCGGCTCACAGCTCACCCATCCGTCGGATCACGGGCGCCACGCGCTGCACGCCGTGCCGGTAGGCGCCGCGCGCCGCGCGGCGCACGATCTGCCGGACCGGGCCCGGCTCTTTGTCGGCGGCGGGGGCGCCGGGCAGCACGCTGCCGTCCGGGCCGAGGTGGTGGCGGGCGAGGATGCCGGGCAGGTAGCCGGGCGCGGTCGCCGGTGTGTAGTACGGGGTCAGCGGCGGCAGGCCGCCGGGCCGGTCGAGCAGCTTGGCGATGCGTTCGCGGGCCGCGTCGAACGCGTGGGCGTACGAGGCCGGGCCCTGGGCGGTCCCTCCGGCCGCGACGCCCTGCCGGGCCACCCACTCCTCGTCGGGCGTCGGCCGGTGGCCGGCGTCGAGCTGGTCCCAGGAGGCGAGGCACCCGGAGCCGACGAAGTGGTGGTTGCCGAGCACCTCACGGATGCCCAGGTCGGTCAGGATCACGGTCGGGATGCGCCGGTGCAGGGCCTCCAGGGCGGCGGTCGAGCTGACCGTGACGAGGAGGTCGGTGCGGTCGAGGACCTCGCCCATGTGGCCGTACACCATGCGGAAGTTGGCCGGCGGGGCGAGCCGCTGCACCAGCTTCTGGTACGGCAACTCCTCGATGTGCGTGGTGTGTTCGCCGGGTCTGGAGCGCAGTTTGAGCAGCACCTCGCGCTCGGGGTGCAGCTTCGCGTGCCGGACCAGGCGCTCCAGCAGGTAGGTGCGGTCCCTGCGGTTGTCCGGTACGGACGGCTGGACCGCGAAGGCCACCGTGTAGGGCCCGTGCCCTTGCTTCGCGGACGGGTCGTGCTCCCCGGCGTAGGGGGCACCGCCGAGGAACGGGAGCGCCACCTCGGTCACCGACGAGGCGTCGGCGCCCACCCCCTCGTACACGGCGCGGAAACGCTCCGCGTCCTGACGGGAGTTGGCGAGGACGAGGTCGGCGCCGTGCCGCAGCAGCAGGCCGTCGGCGAGCTTCTCGTAGACGACACCGACGTAGCCGGTGACGACGACGGGGCGCTTGTCGCGGCCCTCCCAGACGCGCTTGAGTCCGTGCAGCATGGCCTGGACGCCACCGCCGACGAGGGCGATGACGACGACGTCGTACTCCTCCTCGGCCATGGCGCGCAGGAACTCGGCGGCGGTGACCTCGCGCAGCGAGTCGGCACGCACGCCCACCTCCTCCAGCTGGCGGGGCGTGGGCGTGGCCCGGCCCCGCAGCAGGAACCCGCTCAGGGCGGGGCCGCCTCGCGCGTCGTCGCGCGGTGCGGTTTCCATGGACGGGCCCGGTGCTATCCGGTCCGCGGTCAGCGCACCCCATTTCCAGCGGGTGTCCGAGTCCGCGAGGACGGCGATTCGCGGGGTCCTTCTCGTACTTGGTGGCACGACGACGACGCTAGGAAGCAATTCCTAGGTATGGCCCAACCGGGAATCAACGAAAAGTTAACAACAGCCCACCGAGAGCCGAACTGGCCCGCGGGAAGGCGGAAAGTACACGGGATGCACCGTACCGACACACGGAGTTCACCCCTTGTCTGTTCACCGGACGGTTGCCCTGCCGGAGTGGCTCCTAGGGTTTTGCAGGTGCCAAAGCTTTCCGTGATCGTGCCGTTCTACAACGTGCAGCAATTCGCCCCTGACACCCTCAGAAGCCTTCGAATGAACGCCCGGCCCGACTTCGAGTTCGTGCTGGTCGACGATAAATCGACGGACGAAACCCCGGCCATTCTCGAGCGTGCCGCAGAGCAGCTTTCGGATGTCGCCCAGGTGCGCTATGTCCGCCACGAGGTGAACGGCGGGCTCGCCACCGCGCGCAACACCGGTCTGGACGCCGCGCGAGGCGAGTACCTGACGTTCCTGGACGGCGACGACTGGCTGGCCCGCGGCTATCTGGCCGAACTGGTCGGCGCCATCGACGCGTTGGGCTGCGACTTCGTCCGCACCGACCATGTGCAGGCCACCGCCCGCGCCCGGACCGTGCACAGAGTCCCGGTCGGCCGCCGCGAGGAGGTGCTGAACCCGCGCGAGGCGATCCTGCCCGCGGACCGGACGACCTCGGTGGACTACGCCTACGCCTGGGCCGGCGCCTACCATCGCCGCCTCCTCGACCGGGGTCTGCTGCACTTCACCGACGGGCTGCGGACGGCCGAGGACCGGCCGTGGATCTGGAAGCTGCACCGCGAGGCCGAGTCGTTCGCCGTGGTGAGCCTGCTGGGCGTGTTCTACCGGCGCGGGGTCGCCTCCTCGCTGACCCAGATCGGCGACGCCCGTCAGCTCGACTTCATCCGCGCCTTCGACCAGGTGATCGAGGAGACGGCCGCGGACCCGGACGCCGACCGGCTGCTGCCCAAGGCGGTCCGCACCTACTGCGCGATCATCGCCCACCACCTCTCGGACGAGTCCAAGTGGGAGCCGGACGTGGCCAAGGAGCTGCGGGTGCGCAGCGCGGCGGCGATCCGGCGCATGCCGCAGGGCGCGCTGGGAGACGTGCTCGACACCATGGACCTGCGCCGCTCCGCCAAGCTGCGGCGGCTGCGGCGTCGGATCACCACCGCGAAGGCGGCCGCCTGATGTCCCGAACCACGCAGATCTTCTGTGCCTCGACCCTGTACGGCGCCGCCACCCTGGCCGCCGCGATCGACTCGGACCAGTTCACCGAGCCGGACCGTCGAATCCTGCTGGTCTTCAACAACTCGACCACCCCGGAGACCACCCCGGCGCTCGACGAGATGCCGGGCTTCGAGCCTTTGCGCAGCCACTTCGACGAGGTGCTGTCCTGGAACGAGGCCATCCGCCCCTTCCACCCCGGCTCCTGGACCCCGCGGCCCGACGACGTGCCGCTCCTGGAGCGCTATCTGCGCCTGCTGTGGGGTCTCGGTGAGGACCGCGTCGAACTGGTCCTGGAGTCCATCCAGGTCACGCCCGCCCTCACGGTGGCCCAGCTGTTCACCGGCGCGCCCGTCGACGTCTACGCCGACGGTCTGATGAGCTACGGCCCCACCCGCAACAAGCTCGACCCGCTGGTCGGCACGCGGGTGCGCCGGCTCTTGCACCTGGACCTGGTGCCGGGGCTCACGCCGATGCTGCTGACCGAGTTCGACGTGCCGGCGCAGGTGGTGCCGACGTCCGCCTTCCTGAAGGTGATGAACGAACTCTCCCTCGCCGTACCGGAGTTGCCGACCCTGCCCGACGACGCGGCGCTGCTGCTCGGCCAGTACCTGTCGGCGCTGAACATCCTCTCCGCGAAGGAGGAGGAGGACCTGCACGTGCGGATGATGCGGGGCGCAGTCGCCCGCGGGCACCGCACGGTCGTCTTCAAGCCGCACCCCACCGCGCCGGCCCGCTACAGCCGCGCCCTGGAGACGGAGGCCGGGAAGCTGGGGGTCGACCTCACGGTCCTCGACACCCCCGTGCTCGCCGAGGTGCTGTTCGAGAAGGCGCGGCCCGGACTGGTCGTCGGCTGCTTCTCGACCGCGCTGTTCACGGCGGCCGAGTTCTACGACCTCCCCGTCGCCCGTGTCGGCACCGAACCGCTGCTGGAGCGGCTGACGCCCTACCAGAACAGCAACCGGGTCCCGGCGGTGCTCGCGGACGCGGTGCTCGCCGACCTGGACTCCCGCGAGGGTGAGGACCCGCTTCCCGCCGGGGACCTCGACGGCCTCGTCACGGCGGTCGGCTTCACCATGCAGCCGCAGATCCACCCCGGCCTGCGTCCGGCGGCGGAGCGCTACCTCTCGCAGCGCTTCGGGCCGCGTACCCGGCGCTACTTCAAGCGCAAGCGGCTCACCGCGCTGGGCCTGCCCGGCGGCGTCCCGGAGCGGCTGGCGTTCCTGCCGCGCAACGCGGCGGCCCGCCGGATCGTGCGCCGGGCGAGGGCGCTGAGGAAGGCCGTGAAGCGCTGAGCCAATCAGGGGTTAACTCGGAGCCACAGCCAAGGAAACAGCGGTTCACCATCGAGCTACTCCGTTGATTCCACGGTGGAGCGGCGCTCGTGTCCCTAGGATCACGGGCACCGCCTATCCGAACCCCGTGAGGCCCTCATGACCAAGCTCGGCCGGCTCTACTCGATGTTCGACAGCGTCCGACTGCCCGACGACCTGCCCTACACCCAGGTCAGCTCCTGGGAGCTGCGGTTCCTGTACCTCGTGGGGCGCCACACCCTGTCGGGTGAGGGCCGCGTCGTCGAGTTGGGCTCGGGCGGGGGCGGATCGACGTACGCCCTGGCGCTGGGGCTGAAGGAGAGCCCGGTCTTCGACGAGAGGACCGGGCGGCTGCACGCGTACGACTTCTTCCGCGTCGGCAAGGGCACCTTCGCCACCGAGAAGTTCTTCACGTCCGGCCACAGGCCCGCTCACGACAACTCCTTCCTGGACGACTTCCGGGGCCGGCTCGAGCCGTTCCTGCCGTTCCTGGAGATCCACGCGGGTGACCTCTGGCAGACCTCCGACCCGGACGACACCACCCCCGTCGAGTTCCTGCACGTCGACATCGCCAAGACGGCCCGGGTCTTCCGCTGTGTCTGCGAACGCTTCCTGACCCGGCTCGGGCCCGGCTCGGTCGTCCTGCACCAGGACTTCGCGGGGCCGCGGCTGCCGTGGCTGCACTGGAGCACCGGCGCCCTGCTGCCGTACATCGAGATCGCGGGCCCGCCGATCCGCTCCACGCTGGCCTTCGAGGTGACCCGGCCGATCCCCGAGGACGTCCTGAAGTCCGTCTCCGAGGACGTCTACACGCTCGACGAGAAGCTCGCCCTGATCTCCGCCGTCCAGGACCGCGTGGACCGCGACCACACCGGCGGCATCCCGTTCAAGTCGGTCCTGGAACTGTCCAAGGCGTACGTCGCCCACTACGCCGGCGAGCACCGGCGGGCCTGGTCCCTCGCCAAACCGCTCACCTCGGACGAGTACCTCGCCCGCACCCGCGCCGACCACTTCGAGCAGCTCAGAAAGGCCTACGAGGCCCAGCCCGGCACGGCGTCCCGGCTGAAGCGGCTGGTACGCGGGAGGTGAGTGGGGCGGCCGCCCGCTGACCGGGCGGGGACAGTCGGCCGCCCCGGTTCGGACCTGCCTCCGGGGAGGCGGTGTCGGCCGGGGCGGGCGTCGTGCGTCAGCGGCCCAGGATGGTCCGCAGGTCGGCCGCGTTCGCCTCGGTGACCTTCCACAGTTCCTGTTGCCGGCCGTGCACGTCGGCGACGGTCGCCGCGTGGTCGGCGAGCAGGTCCTTCGAACGCTCCACCAGCCGGGCCGCGAGGTGGCGGTCGTGCACGGAGACACCCCACTCGGGGCGCTCGATGTCCCGCAGGAAGTACGCCATCTTCGGGTGCGAGATCAGGCTGATGACGGGCGTCCCGACGCCGAACGGGATCATGCCGGCGTGGCCGCGCATGCCGATCACCAGCTTGGTGCGGGCGTAGAGGTCACGGATCTCGTCGTTGTCGAAGTCGTACATCGGGATGACGGGCATCGAGATGCCGTGCTCGCGGCGCAGGTCGAAGGCGATCTTCTCGTCGTCGAGCGAGTGCGCCACGCACTTCACCTCGGCGAGCTCGCCCAGGTCCCGTACCGCCTGGGCCATCTGGGCCAGGAAGTAGCCGTAGTCGTGGCCGAAGCGCAGGCCGGCACGGTCGTAGGCGGCGTTGACGAGGATGGTGTCGTCGCGGGTGAGCGGGTCCTGCCAGCCGTCGACGAGCCGGCGCATCACCGTGGTGGGACACGGCTGGAAGCGCACCTTGTCGTGAAGGTGGGCCGGGAGCATGGCCCGTACCTTCTCGATCGAGCCGTGGTTGCGCAGCCCGAAGAACGACGACTTCTCGACGAGCAGGCGCAGCGACTCCCGGAACCGGCCCGCGCGGTAGGACTGGCCGTCGAAGGCGTTGAAGCCCACGGCGTAGACCGCGATCGGCACGTCGACGCGGTCGAGGAGGGCGTCGGGGACGTTCCACTGCCAGGCGCTGTTGCCGTTGGGCATGGTGTCCGGGATGAACAGGCCGCCGCCGCCGATGACCAGACCGCGCCGGGAGTTGACGCGTTCCAGGGCCGCCTCGTCGAACAGCCGGTGGGCGTGCACGGAGTGCCAGCGACGGGAGCCGGTCTCCGGGCCGAAGGCGAGGCGCACGGACTCCGGGAGCAGCTTGTCGCCCGCGTTGCCCTGCCGGTCCATGTAGAAGGCGACGTGCGCGAGTTGTTCCTCGGCGGCGCCCTGTTCCTGGGCGGGCAGTCCGGAGGCGCGCTGGGCCCACAGCCGGCTGGAGCGGTGGGTGATGTCGACGGTGAGGCCCGCGGTGGCGTACCTGAGGGCCTCGGTGTTGTCGCCGTGCACCCAGGCCATCTGGGCGAGCCGGGCGTAGGCGGTGGCGGCGCGGTTCGGGGCGGCGGTGGCCAGCAGCAGCTGGGCCTTGGCCTCGTCGTAGCGCGAGACGCTCATCAGGGCGTGCCCGAGCACCTCGTGCGGCCAGGCCGCGTCGAGGGGGATGCGGACGCTGCTGAGGATGTCGACGGCGTCCTGGTAGTCGCCGGTCGAGATGTGCGCGGCGGCGACCTTGCGGGCGACCTCGACGTCCCCGGTGCGGGCGACGTGCGGGGTGCCGTAGTGGACGAGCAGGTCGTGGTGGAGGCCGCCCGGCTTCGACAGGTACGCGGCGTGGAAGTCGGCGTCGGACAGCTCGAACTCGCGCCAGCGGTCCTCGGCCTGGCCGTAGCCGGCCTCACCGCCCTGCCACGGCTTGTGGCGGCCGGTGAAGTGCAGGATCGCGGTGTCCTCGGGGACCGGCAGGTCGCCGGACAGGCGCCGCTTGACGAAGTTGTAGCGCGGGTCGAGGCGCACGAAGTCGCCGTCGAGGACGGCGTTGAGGATGCCCTGGTCGTGCTTGTCGAGCTCGTAGTCGCCGGTGCGGCCACAGCGGTCCAGCCTGGCGCAGAACTCGTCGCTCAGGTACTCGCGCTGGATGACCAGCAGCCCGGAGTTGAGCTTGTGCTGCCCGTAGAAGAACTGCGGGACGGCGGCCAGCCCCTCGCGCAGTCTGAGCAGTTCGCCCAGGTCGCCGAGGACGACCATGTCGGTGTCCAGGGTGATGACGGTGTCGTACTCGCGCAGCCGGAAGACGTCGAGGATGAAGTACGCCTTGCGCACCAGGTAGTTGTCCTGGTCGCCCTTCTTGTACGAGTCGTAGTGGCTGTCGTTCACCCGGCGCAGCACGATCCGCGGGTGCAGGTCGCGGATCTTCGCGACGGAGCCGGGGCGCAGGTCGTCGTAGAGGACGACGAAGTCCTCGCACACGCCCGGGTTGGACAGGGCGAGGCTGCGCAGCAGGACGAGGAAGCCGGGGAGGTAGTTCTCGTCGACGTAGCTCGCGAAGGCGATACGGCGCTTGCCGGTGAGGGCGTGCGCGTCGGTCGCCGGGGCGGCCAGGGGGCCCGCGGCCGAGGTCAGGGAGGTCGTGGTCATCGCAGGGAGATCCTCATGTCGGTCACGCTCTGGGCCCGCTGCATGACCCATGCCTTCTCGCTGGTGTATTCGTGCACGGACGTGATGGCGAGCTTCATCGCTTCCTGGACGCGGTAGGCGCCGCTCTCGTAGAAGTCGAAGCCGATCAGGTCGAGGGTCGGGCTGACGTCGAGGAAGTCCAGCAGGAACAGCATGTTGAAGCCGGTGGTCGGGATGCCCGACCAGACGTCGGTGCCGAGCTTGCCGATGTTGCGCACGGGCCAGCGCAGCGACTCGTCGCCGAGGTGGGTCTGGGCGCCGGGGACCAGACGGTTGCGCAGCGAGTACTTCCAGTCGCCGGAGATGCCGCCGAAGACGAGCCGGGTGGTGACCCGCTGGTCCCAGTTGAAGCCGTGCTTGTGGATGGTGGCGTGGATGTCGGTGCGGCTGCCGGTGTGCTTCGGGTCGATCCGGTACGAGTTGAAGCGCACCACCAGGTCGTACGCGTCGATCTCGGCGCCCATCGAACTGGCGCCGACCCGGCCGGAGTTGGCTATCAGGCAGACGGACTTGCCGGCGATCTGGTTGCGGAACTCGCCGAGGCTGATCCACTGCACGCCGCCGACGGTGGGGTCGTCGACCGGGCCGCGCATCCGGGTGCGGCGCTGTTCGGCGTAGAGGGCTGTCGCCTCGGTGAGCGCGGGCAGGTCCCCGCTCCCGGTGGGCTCGGCGGTGCGCAGTTCGAGGTACTGACTGAGGAGTTCCTGCCGGTCGGTGACCGGGGCGTCCTCGGCGGCCAGGATGAGGAGCGCTCCCACGAGCCGGGGCTCGGCGGCCTGCCAGTCGCCTACGGCGTGCGCGGCCAGGCCCTCCGCCCACACGTCGGTCGCGGAGCCACGGGCGAACTGCTCGGCGCGCGGGCACTGCCGTGCGAGCAGGGCCAGCAGTTCGCGCTCGGTGTCCCGGGCCGCGCGGATGCCGGCGATCCGGGCACGGACGCCGAAGCCGTCGTCGTCGGTGAGGGCGAGGTAGCGCTCGTAGGCCTCCACCGCCTCCTTCTCCTCGCCGAGGGCCTCCAGGAGGCGGGCCCGCAGCCGCCAGCCGGCGCGGGAGTTCTTGCGCTGGGCGAGGACGGTGTCGCTGATGACCAGCGCGAGGTTCAACTCGTCGTCGTAGCCGCACTCCAGCGCCTTGTTGGCGACGGCGAGCAGGGCGTCGAGGAGTTCGTTGCCCAGGCCCGCGGAGGGAGTCGCGGCACCCTTGACGGCCCGCTTCAGCAGGGCGGTGGCGCCCGACGGAGCGGACGCCGGGGCCTCGGTGGTGGTCGTGCCCCACACGACGAGCAACTTGCGCAGCTGCTCGGCGAGTTCGACACGGCGGCGGTCGACGCTGCCGACGAGTTTGCCGCTGTGCACCGCGCAGGCGCGCAGGCAGTCGTCCAGCTCCCCTCCGCGCACACGTGCCCGTCTGTTCTGGACCCTCGTCATGGCACTCCTGATTTTGCCGAAGCTATGCGCTATTTGCTCTTTATTAGCACGTGGGGGGAGGTCCAGAGAAAGTTAGGAAACGAAGGCGAAGTCCAGGTGAATTCGCAGAGACCACCTGGATAACCGTCACCCCGTCAGAGCGGACATCCCTGTGATGCGGACTAATGTGCTGTGAGCATCCCCAGCAACCCGCGTCACGATCGAGGGGAATTCCGTGACCAGCATGACCGTCCGGCCGGTGCCCGACGCGCCCTCGGCGGAGCCTCTGAGGCCGGAACGGACGGGCCGCCCGCGGGAATCCCGGCTGCGCGCACTCGACGGACTGCGGCTGGTCGCCGCGTTGATGGTGGCGCTCTATCACTACGGCGGCCGGGGCGGCGAGGTCACCACGGCCTGGGGCAGTTCGCCGGAGAAACAGTTCCCGACGCTGCACGAGTATTTCGCCTACGGCTGCCTCGGTGTTCAGGTCTTTTTCGTGATCAGCGGGTTCGTGATCTGCATGAGCGGCTGGGGCCGGCCCCTGAAGTCGTTCTTCGCCTCCCGCGCCTCACGGCTGCTGCCCGCCTACTGGGCGGCGGTCCTCCTCGTGTCGGCGGTGTTCGCGCTGCCGATGGTGGCCTACGAGGCACTGTCGCCCAGCGACACCCTGGTCAACCTGACGATGCTCCAGCAACCGCTGGGCGTCGACCGGGTGCTGGGCGTGTGCTGGACGCTGTGGGCCGAGGTCCGCTTCTACGCGCTGTTCGCGCTGTGCGTGGTGCTGCCCGGAGCCTCGCGCCGCCGGGTGATCCTGTTCTGCGCGGGCTGGACGCTGGCGGCGGCGATCACCCAGGCCGCCCACCAGCCGCTGCTCGACATCGTGTTCATGCCCGAGTACGCGCCCTTCTTCGTCGGCGGCGTCGGCCTCTACCTCGTGCACCGCGACCGGCGGGACGTCTACGGCTGGGGCATCGTGGCCGTGAGCTTCCTGGTCGGGCAGCACTACGCGGTGCGCAGTCTGTGGAACGCCGCCGACCCGGACGCCTTCGCCCATCGCACCTCGCTCGGCATCGTCCTCGTCGTCGCCTTCGGTTTCGTGGCGGTGGCGGCGATCGCGCTGGGCTGGTTCAACTGGGCAAACTGGCGCTGGCTGACGGTGGCGGGGGCGCTGACGTACCCGTTCTACCTCGTCCACGAGCATCTCGGCTGGGTGGTGATCCACGCCCTGCACATCGGCCTCGGCCTCCCCTCGGTGGCGACCTTCGCGCTGACGATCACGTCGATGCTGATGCTGGCCTGGCTGCTGAACCGGTACGTGGAGAAACCCCTGACGCCGAGGCTGCGGGCGGCGCTGGCGAAGGTGCGCTGAGGTCACGGGGCGCGGGCAGGCGCCCGAGCGTCACGCGCCGGCCAGCGACAGCTTCACCGCGAACCCCAGGAACAGCGCGCCCGCCGCCGAGGTCGCCCCCGCCGAGAGCCGCCTGCGACGCCGGAAGGCCGCCGCCAGCTTCGTCCCGCTGAAGATCAGCGCGCTGAGGTACAGGAAGCTGGCCAGCTGGGCGAAGGCACCGAGGACCACGAAGGACAGCGCGGGGTAGGCGTACCCCGGGTCGACGAACTGCACGAAGAAGGCGACGAAGAACAGGATCGCCTTCGGGTTGAAGAGGCTGATGACGAGCGCCCGCCGGTAGGGGCGCTCCTCCGCCACCGGCACCAGCGTGTCCTCGGCGGCCCGCTCCCCTCGCGCGCGCCACATCCCCCGGGCCGCCCGCAGCATCCCGACGGCCAGCCACGTCAGATACCCGGCACCGGCGTACTTCACGATCCCGAACAGCACCGCGTTCGCCTGCAGCAGCGAGGCGACGCCCGCGGCCGACAGCGTCATCAGCACGGCGTCCCCGCACCAGACCCCGGCCGCCGCGGTGTACCCGGCCCGCACCCCGCGCCGGGCGGCGACGGAGAGGACGTACAGGGAGTTGGGGCCGGGCAGCAGGACGATCAGGACGAGTCCTGCCAGGTAGGTGGGAAGGTCGATGACGCCGAACATGAGAGGGAGTGTCGCACGAAGGTACGACACTCCCTCTCGGTCGGTATCGGTTCAGAACGCGTCGGACGGGACGTAGGTCCCCCAGACCTCGCGCAGCGCGTTGCAGACCTCGCCGACGGTGGCGCGGGCCCGTAGTGCGTCCTTCATCGGGTAGAGGACGTTGTCCTCGCCCTGGGCGGCCTTCTTCAGGGCGTTGAGCGCCGTGTCCACCGCGGCCTGGTCGCGCTCCGCGCGGAGCCTGGCGAGGCGTTCGGCCTGCTGGGCCTCGATGGCGGGGTCGACGCGCAGGGGCTCGTACGGTTCCTCCTCGTCGAGCTGGTAGCGGTTGACGCCGACCACGACCCGCTCGCCGGAGTCGGTCTCCTGGGCGACCCGGTAGGCGCTGCGCTCGATCTCGCCTTTCTGGAAGCCGTGCTCGATCGCCGCGACCGCGCCGCCCATGTCCTCGACCCTCGCCATCAGCGCGACGGCCGCCGCCTCCACGTCGTCGGTCATCTTCTCGATGACGTAGGAGCCGGCG
>NZ_KQ949003.1 GCF_001514265.1 Streptomyces resistomycificus
CTCGAGGTCTGTGGTGGTCGGCTTGGTGCTCACCCTGGGTCAGGGCTCCTCTCCACATGTCACGCATGTCGAATGCCGGTGCACTGAACGCCCCGGCCGTTGTCGAGCCTACCCCCGTAAGTACGTGCGTTTTTTCGAGTCATTCCAGACTGCCGGGAGTGTCGCGGATCCGCCTCCCCACTGGGTCGTTCCGTGTTCGGCAACTGAATACGGAGCCGCTCGTACGAGTGCTCAATCGAGTGCCACCGGGCTCTTCGGACGGTGCCGCCCAACACGACCCCACCCCCGCGAATGTCGGGGTATGGGCAACGTCTACAGTGGCGTGGTACGCGCGGGCCTTTACCGAGACTTCACACGGCTGAGGCTTGCTGGGATGTCTCTGTAGGGGTGTGCGTGACGGCCGTCGAATCCCGTCCAGCGGGGGTACTCGGTGCGAGCCAGAGGCCGAGCCACCGGCCGTTCGGGGCCCGTGTCAAGGCGTTCGTAGCTCTGACCAAGCCTCGGATCATCGAGCTGCTGCTCATCACCACGGTCCCGGTGATGTTCCTGGCCCAGCAGGGTGTCCCGGACCTGACGCTGGTGCTGCTCACCTGCGTGGGCGGTTACCTCTCCGCGGGCGGCGCCAACGCGCTGAACATGTACATCGACCGTGACATCGACGCCCTGATGGACCGCACCTCGCAGCGCCCGCTGGTCACCGGCATGGTCAGCCCGCGTGAGTGCCTGGCCTTCGGCATCACCCTCGCGGTCGTCTCGACGCTGCTGTTCGGCCTCACCGTCAACTGGCTCTCGGCCTGGCTGTCACTCGGGGCGCTCCTCTTCTACGTCGTCGTCTACACGATGATCCTCAAGCGCCGTACGTCGCAGAACATCGTGTGGGGCGGCATCGCGGGCTGTCTGCCGGTGCTCATCGGCTGGTCCTCCGTCACGAACTCCCTGTCCTGGGCGCCGGTCATCCTCTTCCTGGTCATGTTCTTCTGGACGCCGCCGCACTACTGGCCGCTGTCCATGAAGGTCAAGGAGGACTACGCGCGCGTGGGTGTGCCGATGCTGCCGGTCGTCGCCTCCAACAAGGTGGTCGCCAAGCAGATCGTGATCTACAGCTGGGTGATGGTCGCGGTGTCGCTGCTGCTGACCCCGCTCGGCTACACCGGCCCGTTCTACACGGCGGTCGCGCTGCTGGCCGGCGGCTTCTGGCTGTGGGAGGCGCACGGCCTGCAGAACCGGGCCAAGGCCGAGGTGACCGGCGTCAAGCTCAAGGAGATGCGGCTGTTCCACTGGTCGATCACCTATGTGTCGATCCTCTTCGTGGCGGTCGCGGTGGACCCCTTCCTGCGGTAGGTCCCCCCGACGCCTCCGGCGGCCGGGGTGCGTGGTCAAGGCCACGCACCCCGGCCGTCGCCGTTTGATCTACCCGTCGGTAGCATCCTGGCCATGGCAGACACGCAGCAGACGGACCCCAAGGCCGAGCGCAAGGTGACCCGGCTCGCCCAGCAGATCAGCGGCTTCTCCAAGGCACACGGCGGCGCCGAGGGCCAGGTCGCGTACATCGGGGAGCGCGGCGCCCGGATCGTCCTCGTCGGTGAGGACGGCGCCTGGGGCGACCTCGTCGCACCCTCCTACGCCATCGCCGAGCAGGCAGTGGCGAAGGCCGGCATCACCGTTCACGAGGACTTCGACGGAGAGTTCGCGGCCAAGGTGAAGACGGGACCGTACGAGTGGAGCCGCATGGCGGGCATCCAGGTCGGCGGCCCGAGCAACGACTGAGACCGGCCGGCCGTTCACACGGGGTGTGTCCCTCCAACACCTAGTGCCGGGTTCACCCGTTAGGACCTGTGAAGGACAGAGTCCCAGCGCGGGGAGCCCGGATGATCGAGACGCCGTCCCTCGTGGACCAGTACTGCCACGGGGTGCTGAGAACGGAGCTGGGCCTCGGCACCTTCGAGGCCCAGCTGGCCCGGACGGAGGGGCCGCCCGCACCGGGTACGACACTCTTCGACACCCAGACCGGGTTCGCCGTACGCCGCTGGTGCCCGCCCCTGCTCGGTCTGGAGCCGCACTGTCCGCCGGCCCGCTATCTCGCCCGGCGCCGTGAACTCGGCGTGCTGGAATCGGGCCGCAGGCTGCTGCGGGGCAGCGGGATCACCACCTATCTGGTCGACACCGGGCTGCCCGGCGACCTGACCGGGCCGGTGGAGATGGCGTCCACGGCGGCGGCCGAGGCCCGCGAGGTCGTGCGCCTCGAACTCCTGGCCGAACAGGTCGCCGACACCTCCGGCACCGTCGAGTCCTTCCTCGCCAACCTCGCCGAGTCGGTGCACGGCGCCGCGACCGGAGCGGTGGCCTTCACCTCCGTGGCGGGCGTACGGCACGGCCTCGCGCTCGCCCCCGAGCCACCCGGGCCCGGAGAGGTGCGCGGCGCCGCCGGCCGCTGGCTCGCCGGGCGCCGGGTGGGCGGGGAGCTGAGCGATCCGGTGCTGCTGCGGCACCTGCTGTGGATCGCCGTCGCCTCCGGCCTGCCACTCCAGCTGCACGCCGGACTGGGCGAACCGGGGCTGCGCATCGACCGGACGGATCCCGTGCTGCTCACGGACTTCGTCCGGGCCACGGCCGGCCTGGGCACGGACCTCGTCCTGCTGCACGGCTATCCGTACCACCGGCACGCCGCCCATCTCGCCGGGGTCTTCCCGCACGTGTACGCCGACTCGGGCGCCGCGCTGGTGCGGACCGGGGCCAGGGCCGCCACCGTCCTCGCGGAGATCCTGGAACTCGCCCCGTTCGGCAAGATCCTCTTCTCCAGCGGCGCCCAGGGCCTGCCCGAGTTGCACGTGGTGGGGGCGCGGCTGTTCCGGGAGGCGCTGGGCCGGGTGCTGGGCACCTGGGTCGCCGAGGGAGCCTGGTCGCTGGCGGACGCCCAGCGGGTGGCGGGACTGATCGCGGCGGGGAACGCCCGGCGGGTGTACGGGCTGGAGTGAGCCGGGGCGGCTACGGCCGGGCTGGAGTGAGCGGGGGGCTACGGCCCGGGCTGTGGAGTGAGCCGGGGGGCTACGGCCGGGGGCTCACGCCCGCGTCAGCGCCGCCTCGCTCGTAGGCCCCGGTACCTCGGCCGCCGTCTCCGGCCGCTGACGCAGCGACAGCAGCACGCGGACGACCGCGATCCACACCAGGGCCGAGCCGAGCATGTGCAGGCCGACCAGGATCTCGGGGAGGTCGGTGAAGTACTGGACGTACCCGAGGACGCCCTGCGCCAGCAGGATGAGGAACAGGTCGCGGGTGCGGGCCAGGGGGGCCTTCGGGGCGTCGACCGCCTTGAGGACGAACCACAGGGCGAACGTCAGCGACACCACGATCCAGGCCAGCACGGCGTGCACCTTGGTCACGGTCTCCCAGTCGAGCGGCATCCGCTCGACCTCGCTGGAGTCGCCCGCGTGCGGCCCCGCTCCGGTGACGACCGTGCCGACCAGGATCAGCAGGACGGAGGCCGCGACCAGGAACCACACCAGCTGCTGCACCGCCTTGCCGACCAGCGGGCGGGGCGTTCCGTCGCCCTCCCGGGTGCGCTGCCACATCACCGTGGCGACCGCGATCAGGGCCGACGTCGCCACGAAGTGCGCGGCGACCGTGTAGGGGTTCAGGCCGACGAGGACCACGATGCCGCCGAGGATCGCGTTGCTCATCACGATCCAGAACTGCACCCAGCCCAGCCGGGTCAGCCCACGCCGGGCCGGCTTCTCGGAGCGCGCGGCGATGATCGCCCAGCCGACCGCGGCGCACAGCACGTAGGTCAGCATGCGGTTGCCGAACTCGATGGCGCCGTGGAAGCCCATCTCGCTGGTGGCGGTGAGCGAGTCGGCGGTGCACTTGGGCCAGGTCGGGCAGCCGAGCCCGGATCCGGTGAGTCGCACGGCACCGCCGGTGACCACGATGACCACCGACATCACCAGCGCGGCGAGGGCCGCCCGCCGGACCGTCCGAGGGGTCGGGGTCCAGCGTTCGGCGATGAAGGCGAGAGGGTTGCGGAGGGCCGCCAGGGCGTCGGCACGGGTCACGTTCGGCACGCGCTCCATCGTAGGGGGCCCGCTTGTGCACGCTTTCACGAGGGTCGGCCCCCGCACCTTCTCCGTGCGTGCGGACCTACTCCCAGCGGAAGAAACGCCCCGCCGCGGCCAGCCCCACGACCGCCCACGCGGCGAGGATCGCCAGGTCGCCCCACGGCATCCCGGCACCGTGCTGGAGCACGTCGCGCAGGCCGTCCGACAGGGCCGAGATCGGCAGCAGGCCGAGGACGTCCTGGGCGCCGGAGGGGAACCTGTCGAGCGGGACGATCACCCCGCCCCCGACGAGCAGCAGCAGGAAGACCAGGTTGGCGGCGCCCAGCGTGGCCTCCGCCTTCAGGGTGCCCGCCATCAGCAGGCCCAGGCCCGAGAAGGCGGCCGTCCCGAGGACCAGCAGGAGCAGTACGGCCAGGGGGTTGCCCTGCGGCGACCAGCCCAGGGCGAAGGCGATCACCGTCAGCAGGACGATCTGGAGGACCTCCGTGACCAGCACGGCCAGCGTCTTCGCGGCCATCAGGCCCCAGCGGGGCAGCGGCGAGGAGGCGAGACGCTTGAGAACCCCGTACCGGCGCTCGAAGCCCGTCGCGATGGCCTGGCCGGTGAACGCCGTCGACATCACCGCGAGCGCCAGGACGCCGGGCGTGAGGAAGTCGACCGCCTCGCCGGCGCCCGTGTCGACGATGTCCACGGAGCTGAACAGGACGAGCAGCAGGGTGGGGATGACGACCGTCAGCAGCAGCTGCTCGCCGTTGCGCAGCAGCATCCTCGTCTCGAGCGCCGCCTGGGCGGCGATCATGCGGGGGAGCGGAGCGGCACCCGGTCGCGGTGCGTACAGGCCGGTGGTCATGAACGCAGCTCCTTGCCGGTCAGCTCCAAGAACACGTCTTCCAGGGTGTGCCGTTCGACCGAGATCCGCTCCGGCATCACGCCGTGCTGTGCGCACCAGGAGGTGACCGTCGCGAGCAGCTGGGGGTCGACCTTGCCGCCGACCCGGTAGGAGCCCGGCGTCAGCTCGGCGGCCGTGCAGTCGGCCGGGAGGGCCTTGAGGAGGGAGCCGACGTCCAGGCCGGGGCGGCCGCTGAAGCGCAGGGTGTTCTCGGCGCCACCGCGGCACAGCTCCTCGGGCGAACCCTGGGCGATGACCCGGCCGGCGTCGATGATCGCGACGTCGTCGGCGAGCTGTTCGGCCTCGTCCATGTAGTGCGTCGTGAGGATCACGGAGACGCCGTCGGCGCGCAGGTCCCGCACGAGGTCCCAGGTGGCGTGGCGGGCCTGCGGGTCGAGGCCGGCGGTGGGCTCGTCCAGGAACACCAGTTCAGGGCGGCCGACGACCGCCATGGCGAGCGCGAGCCGCTGCTGCTGGCCGCCCGACAGGCGCCGGTAGGTGGTGCGGCCGCAACCGCCGAGTCCCAGGCGTTCGATGAGCGCGTCCACGTCCAGCGGGTGGGCGTGCAGCCTGGCGACGTGCCGCAGCATCTCGTCCGCCCGCGCGCCCGAGTAGACGCCGCCGGACTGGAGCATGACGCCGATCCGGGGGTTCAGGGCACGGGACTGTCTCACCGGGTCGAGGCCCAGGACGCGTACCGTGCCGGAGTCCGGCTTCCGGTAGCCCTCGCAGGTCTCGACCGTCGTCGTCTTGCCCGCGCCGTTGGGGCCGAGTACGGCGGTCACGCCCGCCCGGGCCACCAGGTCGAGGCCGTCCACCGCGGTCTTCGTGCCGTACCGCTTCACCAGGGCCTGGACCTGGACCACGGGCTCACTTCGCATGGGTCCAGAGTCTAGGTTCGCGGGCCGGGCCCGAGACGGGCGGGTGCGAGATCTCCACTCCGGCCTCCCGCGGGGGGCCTCAGACCTCCTCCTCACGCGACCGGTGCAGCGCCAGCCAGCGCTGCGCGTACGCCACCGCGTCCACCACCGGGAACAGCCGTACGTCGGCCGCCCCCACCTGTCCCCGGACGACGCGGCGGTCCCGTTCGAAGTCGTGGCCCAGCTCGTCGAACCGGTCCGAGGTGATCGACACCTCGGTCACCACCTCCCAGCCGGCCGGGCCCGGGCGGCCCACCTTCACGCGTGGTGACGGGATGCGGTACTCGGCCAGGTGGAAGGCGGTGCACGTGGCGTAGCCGGCGCCCAGCAGGAGGATCCGGGCGCCGAGCGCCTCCAGCCGGGCGAGCGGGCTGTGCTCGCCCAGCTGGCAGTCCGGGGCGTGTCCGCCGGTCACCTCCGCCGCGCGGGGGCCGAGCGCCGCGAACGAGGTCTGGGGGTGCGCGCTGCGCAGGGCGCCCGGCCAGGTCCGTACGGTCTCCGGGATCACCCCGACCCCGCGGGAGGGCGTGACGCGGGGGTCGTAGGCGGGCATGGTGGCCCGGATGGTCTCCCACCACTCCTCGGGCACCGGCGGGTTCTCCCAGTCCGCCGGGTCCGAGAGGTCCCCGGACTGGGTCGGGACCACCAGCGTGCCCTGGGGGCCGAGCGCGTCGAGAAGTCCCCGCACGACCGCTGTGGCACCTCCGCAGACCCAGCCGAGCGAGCTGAGGGACGAGTGGACGAGGAGGGTCTCGCCGGCTCGGACACCCGAATGGCGCAGCTGGGCCGCGATGGTGTCCCGGGTGACAAGAGGGCCGGTGGGAGCGGGTGTGGGCATGGTCCCGGAGTGTCCCGGACGTGACCGCGCGGCGCCACCGATTTGATCGATCAAAGATCGTTTTCGCAGGTCAGATTAGGTAAACCTAAGTGACGTAGGGCACCGTCGCCGCGTCGGGCCGCGGCTTGCCTGCCTCAGAGGAATTACGCAACAATGGCGTTGTGAAATACGTCGGCGAGGCTCGGGAGACCCCCAAGGGGGCCGGGCAGGAGGAGCTAGCGACCGGTGAGCGCTCGACGCGCAACCGGGTCGCGCGATCCATCCTGGACCACGGGCCCTCGACCGTGACCGAGCTGGCCGGACGCCTCGGGCTCACCCCGGCGGCGGTACGCCGGCATCTGGACGCACTGGTCGCCGACGATGTCGTCGAGGCCCGGGAGCAGCGGGTCTACGGAGCGCGGACGCGCGGCCGGCCCGCCAAGGTCTTCGCTCTCACCGACTGCGGCCGCGACGCCTTCGACCAGTCCTACGACAAGCTGGCCGCGGACGCCCTGCGTTTCATCCAGGAGCGGTTCGGCGGGGACGAGGCGGTCGTCGCCTTCGCCCGCGCGAGGATCGCCGAGCAGGCCACCGCGTACCGCGCGGCCGTCGAGGCCGCCGCCCCCGAAGAGCGGACCGAAGCCCTGGCCAAGGCCCTGAGCGCGGACGGGTACGCTGCTACGGCGCGAAGCGCACCGGTCGGCGAGCAGCTCTGCCAGCACCACTGCCCGGTGGCCCACGTCGCGGAAAAGTTCCCGCAGCTCTGCGAGGCGGAGACCGAGATCTTCTCCCAGCTGCTCGGCACCCACGTCCAGCGACTGGCGACCATCGCGCACGGCGACGGCGTCTGCACGACGTTCATCCCCAAGATTTCCCACACCACTGATAACGCATCTGCAAGCACGGCCGGGAGGAACCCCGCATGACTCTCCCCACGGAGACTGCCCACCCCGAGCTCGAGGGACTGGGTAAGTACGAATACGGCTGGGCCGACTCCGACACGGCCGGCGCCTCTGCCAAGCGCGGCATCAACGAGGACGTCGTCCGCGACATCTCGGCGAAGAAGAGCGAGCCGGAGTGGATGACCAAGCTCCGCCTCAAGGGCCTGCGCCTGTTCGACAAGAAGCCCATGCCGAACTGGGGCTCGGACCTGTCGGGCATCGACTTCGACAACATCAAGTACTTCGTACGCTCCACGGAGAAGCAGGCGGAGTCCTGGGAGGACCTGCCCGAGGACATCAAGAACACGTACGACAAGCTCGGCATCCCGGAGGCGGAGAAGCAGCGCCTCGTCGCCGGTGTCGCGGCCCAGTACGAGTCCGAGGTCGTCTACCACCAGATCCGCGAGGACCTGGAGGAGCAGGGCGTCATCTTCCTCGACACCGACACCGCCCTGAAGGAGCACCCGGAGCTCTTCAAGGAGTACTTCGGCACCGTCATCCCGGTCGGGGACAACAAGTTCGCCTCCCTGAACACCGCCGTGTGGTCGGGCGGCTCCTTCATCTACGTGCCGCCGGGCGTCCACGTGGAGATCCCGCTCCAGGCCTACTTCCGTATCAACACGGAGAACATGGGCCAGTTCGAGCGGACCCTGATCATCGTCGACGAGGGTGCCTACGTGCACTACGTCGAGGGTTGTACGGCCCCGATCTACAAGTCGGACTCGCTGCACAGCGCGGTCGTCGAGATCATCGTCAAGAAGAACGCCCGCTGCCGTTACACGACCATCCAGAACTGGTCGAACAACGTCTACAACCTGGTCACCAAGCGCGCCGTGGCGTACGAGGGCGCGACCATGGAGTGGATCGACGGCAACATCGGCTCCAAGGTGACGATGAAGTACCCGGCCGTCTACCTGATGGGCGAGCACGCCAAGGGCGAGACCCTCTCCATCGCCTTCGCGGGCGAGGGGCAGCACCAGGACGCCGGCTCCAAGATGGTCCACATGGCGCCGAACACCTCGTCCAACATCGTCTCCAAGTCGGTGGCGCGCGGCGGCGGCCGTACGTCCTACCGCGGTCTCGTCGAGATCGGCGAGGGTGCCCACGGCTCCAAGTCGAACGTGCTGTGCGACGCGCTGCTCGTCGACACGATCTCCCGCTCCGACACGTACCCCTACGTGGACGTCCGCGAGGACGACGTGTCCATGGGACACGAGGCGACCGTCTCCAAGGTCTCCGAGGACCAGCTCTTCTACCTGATGAGCCGTGGTCTGACCGAGTTCGAGGCGATGGCCATGATCGTGCGCGGCTTCGTCGAGCCGATCGCGAAGGAGCTGCCGATGGAGTACGCCCTGGAGCTCAACCGGCTGATCGAGCTGCAGATGGAAGGCGCGGTCGGCTAAGACCCGCCTCCACAGCAGCCAGCGAATTTCTGACGTAGGAAGAGAGCAGACCGACAGCCATGGCTGAGGCTCAGAACATCCCGGTGGGGTCCACCACCGCCGGCCAGATCGCGGTGGCCGCCGAGTCGACCGTCGCCACGCGCATGAGCGCGCCCCCCTCCTTCGACGTGCGGGACTTCCCGGTCCCGCACGGCCGTGAGGAGGAGTGGCGGTTCACCCCGCTGGAGCGGCTGCGCGGCCTGCACGACGGCACCGCGGTCGCCACCGGCGACGGCCTGAAGGTCGACATCGTGGCGCCCGAGGGCGTCGTCGTGGAGACCGTCGGCCGTGACGACGCCCGCCTCGGCAAGGCGGGCACTCCGGTGGACCGCGTCGCCGCCCAGGCCTACTCGGCGTTCGAGAAGGCCGGCGTGATCACCGTCCCCAAGGAGACGGTCCTCGCCGAGCCGATCCGCATCGCCGTGCACGGCGAGGGCGGCACCGCCTACGCCCACCAGGTCGTCGAGCTCGGAGCCTTCGCCGAGGCCGTCGTCGTCATCGACCACACCGGTGACGCCGTGCTCGCCGCCAACGTCGACTACGTCCTCGGGGACGGCGCCAAGCTGACCGTCGTCTCCGTCCAGGACTGGGACGACAAGGCCGTGCACGTGGGCCAGCACAACGCGCTCATCGGCCGGGACGCCACGTTCAAGTCGTTCGTGGTCACCTTCGGCGGCGACCTCGTGCGCCTGCACCCGCGCGTCGCCTACGCCGGCACCGGCGGCGAGGCCGAGCTCTTCGGCCTGTACTTCACGGACGCCGGCCAGCACCAGGAGCACCGGCTCCTCGTCGACCACAACACCCCGCACTGCAAGTCGAACGTCGCCTACAAGGGCGCGCTCCAGGGCGAGGGCGCCCACGCGGTGTGGATCGGCGACGTGCTCATCGAGGCCAAGGCCGAGGGCACCGACACGTACGAGATGAACCGGAACCTGGTGCTGACCGACGGCGCCCGGGTCGACTCCGTGCCGAACCTGGAGATCGAGACCGGCGAGATCGTCGGCGCCGGCCACGCCTCGGCGACCGGCCGCTTCGACGACGAGCAGCTCTTCTACCTGATGGCCCGCGGCATCCCTGCCGACGAGGCCCGTCGCCTGGTGGTCCGCGGCTTCTTCGCCGAGCTCGTCCAGCAGATCGGCGTCGACGACATCGAAGAGCGGCTTCTCGTGAAGATCGACGAGGAGCTGGAGGCGTCGGTCTGATGGCTGACTCTGCGACGTTCCTACGCGCCTGCGGGCTGAGCGAGCTGGAGGAGGACACCCCCAAGAGGGTGGAACTCGACGGCACGCCGGTCTCGGTCGTGCAGACCGAGGGGGAGGTGTTCGCGATCCACGACATCTGCTCGCACGCGAACGTCTCGCTCTCCGAGGGCGAGGTGGAGGACTGCCAGATCGAGTGCTGGCTGCACGGCTCCGCGTTCGACCTCAGAACCGGCAAACCGTCCGGCCTTCCCGCGACGCGCCCCGTTCCCGTATATCCCGTAAAGATCGAAGGGGACGATGTGCTCGTCTCCCTCTCCCAGGAGTCCTGAGGCACCCATGGCAACGCTTGAAATCCGAGACCTGCACGTCACCGTCGAGGTCGAGAACGGCACGAAGGAAATCCTCAAGGGTGTCGACCTCACCGTGAAGCAGGGCGAGACGCACGCCATCATGGGCCCCAACGGCTCCGGCAAGTCGACCCTCGCCTACTCGCTCGCGGGACACCCGAAGTACACGATCACCGGCGGCACCGTCACCCTCGACGGCGAGGACGTCCTGGAGATGGAGGTCGACGAGCGTGCCCGGGCCGGCCTCTTCCTGGCGATGCAGTACCCGGTCGAGGTGCCCGGCGTCTCCGTCTCCAACTTCCTGCGGACCTCCGCCACCGCGATCCGCGGCGAGGCCCCCAAGCTGCGGACCTGGGTGAAGGAGGTCAAGGGGGCCATGGAGCGTCTCAACATGGACCCCGCCTTCGCCGAGCGCAACGTGAACGAGGGCTTCTCCGGCGGTGAGAAGAAGCGCCACGAGATCCTTCAGCTGGAGCTCCTCAAGCCGAAGGTCGCGATCCTCGACGAGACCGACTCCGGCCTGGACGTCGACGCCCTGCGCGTCGTCTCCGAGGGCGTCAACCGGGTCCGCGAGACCGGCGAGGTCGGCACCCTGCTGATCACGCACTACACGCGCATCCTGCGCTACATCAAGCCCGACTTCGTCCACGTCTTCTCCGCGGGCCGGATCGTCGAGTCCGGCGGCGCCGAGCTCGCCGACAAGCTGGAGAACGAGGGTTACGAGGCATACACGAAGGGTGGCGTATCCGCGTGACGCAGCTGCCGGGCCTCCTCGACACCGAGGCGATCCGCAAGGACTTCCCCATCCTGGACCGCCAGGTCCACGACGGTCAGAAGCTCGTGTACCTGGACAACGCGGCGACCTCGCAGAAGCCGCGCCAGGTGCTCGACGCCCTCAACGAGTACTACGAGCGCTACAACGCCAACGTCCACCGCGGTGTGCATGTGCTCGCCGAGGAGGCCACGGCGCTGTACGAGGGCGCACGCGACAAGGTCGCCGCCTTCATCAACGCGCCGAGCCGCGACGAGGTGATCTTCACCAAGAACGCCTCCGAGTCGCTCAACCTCGTGGCGAACATGCTGGGCTGGGCCGACGAGCCCTACCGCGTGGACCACGAGACCGAGATCGTCATCACGGAGATGGAGCACCACTCCAACATCGTGCCGTGGCAGCTGCTGGCGCAGCGCACGGGTGCGAAGCTGAAGTGGTTCGGCCTGACCGACGACGGCCGCCTCGACCTCTCCAACATCGACGAGATCATCACGGAGAAGACGAAGATCGTCTCCTTCGTGCTGGTGTCCAACATCCTGGGCACGGTCAACCCGGTCGAGGCGATAGTGCGCCGTGCGCAGGAGGTCGGTGCGCTGGTGTGCATCGACGCCTCGCAGGCCGCCCCGCACATGCCGATGGACGTCCAGGCCCTCCAGGCCGACTTCGTGGCCTTCACCGGCCACAAGATGTGCGGCCCGACCGGCATCGGTGTCCTGTGGGGCCGTCAGGAACTCCTCGAGGACCTGCCGCCGTTCCTCGGCGGCGGCGAGATGATCGAGACGGTGTCGATGCACTCGTCGACGTACGCTCCCGCTCCGCACAAGTTCGAGGCGGGTACGCCCCCGATCGCCCAGGCGGTCGGCCTCGGCGCGGCGATCGACTACCTGTCGTCGATCGGCATGGACAAGATCCTCGCCCACGAGCACGCGCTCACCGAGTACGCGGTGAAGAAGCTCGGCGAGGTGCCCGACCTCAGGATCATCGGCCCCACCACGGCCGAGGACCGGGGCGCGGCGATCTCCTTCACGCTGGGCGACATCCACCCGCACGACGTGGGCCAGGTCCTCGACGAGCAGGGCATCGCGGTACGCGTGGGTCACCACTGCGCACGCCCCGTCTGCCTGCGCTACGGAATTCCCGCGACCACGCGAGCGTCGTTCTATCTGTACTCCACGCCGGCCGAGATCGACGCACTGGTCGACGGTCTGGAGCACGTACGGAACTTCTTCGGCTGAGGAGCTGGCTGAGTCGTGAAGCTTGATTCGATGTACCAGGAAGTCATCCTGGACCACTACAAGCACCCCCACGGGCGTGGTCTTCGGGACGGTGACGCCGAGGTGCACCACGTCAACCCGACCTGCGGCGACGAGATCACGCTGCGTGTGAGGTACGACGGCACGAAGATCGCGGACGTCTCGTACGAGGGTCAGGGCTGCTCCATCAGCCAGGCGTCGGCCTCCGTGCTGAACGACCTGCTGGTCGGCAAGGAACTGGCCGAGGCGCAGACGATCCAGGCGACCTTCCTGGAGCTGATGCAGTCCAAGGGCCGCATCGAGCCGGACGACGCGATGGAGGAGGTCCTGGAGGACGCGGTCGCGTTCGCCGGGGTCTCGAAGTACCCGGCCCGCGTGAAGTGCGCGCTGCTGAGCTGGATGGCCTGGAAGGACGCGACGGCCCAGGCCCTGGGCGAGGCCGACGCCGAAAGGAAGACGGCATGAGCGAGACCATCGAGATGAAGCCTGCCTCGGAGGAGGAGGTCCGCGAGGCGCTGTACGACGTCGTCGACCCCGAACTGGGCATCGACGTCGTCAACCTCGGCCTCATCTACGGCATCCACATCGACGACGCGAACATCGCGACCATCGACATGACCCTGACCTCGGCGGCCTGCCCGCTGACGGACGTCATCGAGGACCAGGCCAAGTCCGCCACGGACGGCATCGTCAACGAACTGCGCATCAACTGGGTCTGGATGCCGCCGTGGGGCCCGGACAAGATCACGGACGACGGGCGAGAGCAGCTGCGGGCGCTCGGCTTCAACGTCTGAGACCCACCGGCCGGTTCACCGGCACAGCGAACGGCGACGTCCCCTCGGGACGTCGCCGTTTCGTGTGCTCAGGCCAGCCCGCCGACCAGCCGGAAGGACGAGTCCGCCTGGTACAGGCCGCTGTGCTGGTACGGCTGCAGGCGCAGCTGGAAGTTCTCGTGGCGCAGGAAGCGGCCCGGGTAGTTCACCGACTCCAGCATGACCGCGCCCGGGGAGGAGGCCGTACGGGCACAGAAGGTGGCGTCCTGCTCGAAGAGGGCGGAGCCGTCGTCGTGTTCGGCACGCAGGACGAACTGACGGTGGCGCAGATACCCGCCGTCGGCCGTGGCGAAGGAGTAACAGGAGCTGTCCGCCAGGCCCTTGACCAGCTTGAAGGTGGAGTCCTCGCGGGATTCCGAGCCGCGGACCGGGTCGAGCCTGACCGCGCCGCCGCTGACGTGCCAGTAGCGGTCGGGGTAGTTCACCGAGCGGACCGAACGCCAGGTCGTCGCCGGCGGCTTCGGATTGGCCGAACCGGGCTGCGTGCTCGGAGACTTGGGCGGATCGGCGGGTCGGGTCACGGAGGCCGAGCCCTGGGGCTCGGGGGCGCTCGTGGTGGTCCGGGCGGACGGTGAGGAGCGCTTCGTGGCGGGGGGCGACCCGTCACTCGGGGCCGGGGTGGGGTACGAGATCAGGCCGGGGCCGCTGGGAACCGCGGCGCCCGCCTGGTCCTTCTTGGGTGACGGGTCGCCGGGCTGCTGCTCCGTCACGGTGATCGCCGTGACGCACGCGGCGACCGTGGCTATCGCCAACGCTCCGGCCAGCCACAGACGTCGGGTTCCCGGCACCCGGGTGGCGTCCGGTGACCAGCCGCTCTCCCATGGCTGATGCTGCGGAGGCCGGGACTTGCTTTTTGGCATGCGCTATTCCTCCGGCGGGCACCCGGGATGACGGCTGCGGCCGTGACGGGGAGGTATGTGAACGGTGAAACACTAGTGGAGCCCGTCAACTCGCGGCAGCCGTTTCGGTGAGCCGTTTCCGCTCCCACGGGATTCACACCGCCCCCTGTGTTCACATCCCGTTCTCTTCGCCTCTCCCTTCGTACGGCCCGGTGCCGGCGCACCCGCGCGATGTGTACGCTCGTACACATGGGTTACCTGTTGCTCGCCGGGGCCATCGCCGCAGAGGTCGGCGCGACCACCGCCATGAAGTACACCGACGGCTTCAGCAGGCTGGTGCCCTCGCTGCTGACCGTGCTCGGCTACGTCGTCTCCTTCGCGCTGCTCGCCCAGACGCTGCGGACGATCTCCGTCGGCACCGCGTACGCGATCTGGGCCGGGGCCGGCACCGCGGCCATCGCCACCATCGGGATCGTGTTCCTCGGCGAGGGGATGACCGTGGCCAAGGCCACCGGGATCGCGCTGATCATCGCCGGTGTGGTGGTGCTGAACCTGGGCGGGGCCCACTGATGGCCCGCCGCTACGACCCCGAGCGACGCCAGCGGATCATCGACGCGGCGATCCGCGTCGTCGGGGAGAAGGGGCTCGCCGGGCTGAGCCACCGCTCCGTCGCCGCCGAGGCCGATGTGCCGCTCGGCTCCACGACGTACCACTTCAGGACGCTCGACGAGCTGATGGTCGCGGCGCTGCGTCAGGCCAACGAGGGTTTCGCCCAGGTGATCGCCGCCCGCGGCCGTCTCGCCGACCCGGGCACCGACCTGGCCGCCGAACTCGCCGGCCTCCTCGGCGAATGGCTGGCCGGCGACCGCACCGGCGTCGAGCTGGAGTACGAGCTCTATCTCGCCGCCCTGCGCCGCCCCGCCCTGCGCCCCGTCGCCGCCGAATGGGCCGACGACCTCGCCACCCGGCTCGCCACCCGCACCGACCCGGTCACCGCGCGGGCCCTGGTCGCCATGACGGACGGGATCTGCCTGCAGGTACTGCTCACGGGGGCGCGATACGACGAGGAGTCCGCCCGGGAGATGCTGGCGAGGGTGATCGACGCGGGAGCGTGAGCCGGGGTCGGCCAGGGTGGACGCCCGGGGTCCGGGCGGTGGCCCGAGCCGAGGACGCCGCCGACACTACAGGGAACCCTCCTGTCCGCCTTCCGGGGGAGCGCCGGCGGATACCGCGACGAGGTGCTCCTCGACCCGGACACCTCGGGGGCCCCACGTCGTGCCGCTTGCCGACGTGCATCCGGTGCCGGCTCCGATCGGCGCGACCTCCACTCAAGTTACCGGTCGGTGGCGCTGCACGGCGGCGCCGGGTGGGCCGAGGGAGACGTCGTGGGAGACGGCGTGCTCGGCGGCGCACGGCTCGCGTCGGCGGTGGTCGACGGGAGGGGCCGACGGCCGTGAGCACGGTGTGAACCGCCGGCGGCAGGTGTGACCGGCACCTGAGACGGGGTGTGTACCGGTTCGCCCGGGCGGGGGCCGCCACGTTAGTTTGCCCTTATGACCGACACGACTGCTCTTCGTACCACCGGCGCCGTGGCCGCCGGACTTGCCACCATCGCCGCCGACGGCACCGTTCTCGACACCTGGTTCCCCGCGCCCGAGCTCGCCGGCGAGGCCGGCCCGTCCGGCACCGAGCGCCTGTCCGCCGAGCGGGCCGTGGAGCTGCTCGGCGACGGCGCCGCGAAGGCGATCGGTCCGGACGCCCGCCGGGGCGTCGAGGTGGTCGCGGTCCGCACGGTCATCGGCTCCCTCGACGACAAGCCCATCGACGCCCACGACGTCTACCTGCGCCTGCACCTGCTCTCGCACCGCCTGGTCCAGCCGCACGGCCAGAGCCTGGACGGCATGTTCGGCTTCCTCGCCAACGTCGCCTGGACCTCCCTCGGCCCGGTCGCCGTGGACGACGTCGAGAAGGTGCGGCTGAACGCCCGCGCCGAGGGCCTGCACCTCCAGGTGACGTCCGTCGACAAGTTCCCGCGGATGACGGACTACGTCGCCCCGAAGGGTGTCCGGATCGCCGACGCCGACCGGGTGCGGCTCGGCGCGCACCTCGCCGCGGGCACCACCGTCATGCACGAGGGCTTCGTGAACTTCAACGCCGGCACGCTCGGTACGTCGATGGTCGAGGGCCGTATCTCCGCGGGCGTCGTGGTCGGCGACGGCTCGGACATCGGCGGCGGCGCCTCCACCATGGGCACCCTCTCCGGCGGCGGCAACGTCCGTATCACCATCGGCGAGCGCTGCCTCATCGGCGCCGAGGCGGGCGTCGGTATCGCGCTCGGCGACGAGTGCGTGGTCGAGGCCGGGCTCTACGTCACCGCGGGCACCCGGGTCACCATGCCCGACGGCCAGATCGTCAAGGCGCGCGAGCTGTCCGGCGCCTCCAACATCCTCTTCCGCCGCAACTCGGTCACGGGCGCGGTCGAGGCCCGTCCGAACAACGCGGTGTGGGGCGGCCTGAACGAGATCCTGCACAGCCACAACTGAGCCCTCCAAGATCACGTACGGGTTGCTCAGCGTGACCTCGTGGTGGTTTCGGCAGATGAACGGTTGGACGCAGTGTCCGATCAGACGCCGAAACGACGAACGAGGGGCCGTGCAATGACGAACGAGCGGGCGAGGACCGTGGCGCGTTGGCTGTCCGGGGCGCTGACCCTGGCGGCGGTGTACGGGATGCCGGCAGGGGCCGCCTACGCCGACGAGACCAACAGCGCCTCGCACAACGGCCCGCGGATCGGACTGGTCAACGTGGGCCAGGTGGACGATCCGATGGAGGACGTACTGGAGCACGTGCTGCTGATCGGCGACGGGCACGCCTGGAACTGATCGCGCCCGCTGTGGGACCGGGGCCCGTACCGCACGCCTGTGCGGTACGGGCCCCGGTCCTTCCTGTTTTCTCCCCGCCGGAAACTTTTTTCGCGGGGGTGGCATAGCGGAGGGGGCCCGCACGCGTCATCAGGGGCAACGGGGCGGGTCATCGGTACCGCCGGGGAAGAGAAGGTGACGATGAATGCCGAAAGGCTGGACAGTTTCCGGGAGTTCGTGGACACCAGGTCTTCGGCGCTGCTGAAGACCGCCGTGCTGCTCTGCGGGGGAGACCAGCACGCCGGCGAGGACCTTCTGCAGACGGCCCTGGTCAAGGCGGCGGGCAGATGGCAGCGGATCGACGAGCCCGAGGCCTACGTACGACGGATCCTCTACCGCCAGCAGGTCAGCCGCTGGCGGCTGAAGTGGCGCAGACGGGAGGTCAGCGTCGCCGAGCCGCCCGAGGCGGGAACGGGCGTGGCCGACGCGGCGGCCGCGGCGGAGCTGCGCCTGGTGATGCGCGAGGCGCTGTCCCGGCTCACCGCGCGCCAGCGGACCGTCCTCGTGCTGCGCTACTTCGAGGACCTGCCCGAGGCCGACGTGGCCCGGCTGCTGGGCTGCACGGTCGGCACCGTACGGTCCACCACCCATCGCTCCCTCGCCCGGCTGCGCTCGCTCGCGCCGGAGCTGGCCGCCCTGGGACCCGCCGACGCCGAACGGCGGTCGGCTCCTGACTACGCGCCGGTGGAGGTGCGGCCGTGAACGTCGACGAACTCGTGCGCGACGCCCTGCGTGAGCAGGCCGCGGAACAGGCCCCGGCGGGTGCCGGCCTCGCCGACCGGGTGCTCGCCGTCCGCCGGCGCCGCCGTACCCGACGGATCGCCGCCCTCGCCGCCGCCACAGTGGCCGTGGTCGCCGTCGCGGTGGCCGTGCCGGTGCTGGACTCGGACCGCGGCAACGACGTGCGCCCCGCGGACGTCGTACCGAAGACCGAGGTCACCGCCCATCCCGACCAGTCGCCGCCGCGCGACCTGATCGCGGCGGGGAACACCGCGCTGGCCGCGTACTACATCCCGAAGACCGTCAAGAAGACCTCCGACACCGCGGTCTACCAGCGCACCTACTGGCTGCTGAACCAGAAGACCGGTACGTACGAGAAGACCACCAAGTGGTCCTGGGTCGCCGTGGCCCCCGGCATGAAGACCGCCGCCGTCCTGGAACAGGACCTGCCCGCCTCACGGATCGGGCTGCTCGACCTGACCACCGGCAAGGTGGAGCGGTGGATCCCGGTGGATCACGGGGTCGGCGGACTCGCGTTCTCGCGCGACGGCAGCAAGCTGGTCGCGACGACGTACGGGGAGAACCCCGACCTGCGGGTCAAGATGGAGGGTTCGGACGGCTGGGACCAGAAGCAGCCGTCGAGCCGCACCGGCTTCCACGTCCTCGACGTGGCCTCCGGCAAGGGCTCCTGGAGCGAGGTCGCGCTCGGGAGCGAGAACGACCCCGACGAGCCCATGGGCGGCGGCTTCCTCAACTCCCGCCAGGACTTCGCCCTCACCGGCGACGGCACGCACGTCTGGGCCGGGCACCCGATGGGGGACATCGGCAAGCAGTTCTTCGACCTCTCGGGCGCCGAGGTCTCCGTGCCGGCGAAGGACAAGTACCTGGAGTGGTACGTCGAAGCGGGCAAGTCGCCCGACGGCAGGCTCGTCGCCGGCCAGTTCGCGGGCGAGAAGTGGAAGACCTCCTCCTGGGTCGTCGACGCCGTGACCGGGAAGCGGACCGAGGTGCACGGGCAGCAGCTGCTCGCCTGGGTCGGCAACTCCTCGCTCGTCGCCTGGGACATCGCGAAGGGCGGCAAGAACGAGTTCCACCAGCGGCTCGTGCTGGTCACCATCGGCAGCGACAAGATCGTGCCGCTCAGCGACTTCCGCAAGGGCAGCGACGGGGACGCCGGGCGCTGGGAGCCCGTCTTCGCCGAGCGCTGATCAGGCGGACATGAGCTGTTCGTACACCGCCAGCAGTCCGTCGGCCGTCTCACGGTCGGCGGGCCTGAACGGTGCGCGGACCGGGCCGGCCGGCAGGCCGAGTGCGTTGAGGAGGGCCTTGGCGGTGACCGCGCCGGGCAGGCCCGCCGACATCATCGCCTCGATCAGCGGGGTGGCCTGTTGTTGGAGGCGGGCGGACACGGGGGTGTCGCCCGCCTCGAACACGTCGATGACCGCGCGGATCCGGGCCGGGACGACGTTGGCGACCGTACTGACGTAACCCGCGGCGCCCACCGCGTACAGGGCGAGGTTGTGCTCGTCGCAGCCCGCGTAGTACGCCAGCTCCGTGCGGCCCAGGACCTTCTGGGTGCCGAGGAAGTCGTACGAGCAGTCCTTGACGGCGACGATCCGGGGGTGTTCGGCGAGACGGATCATGGTGTCCGGCTCGATCCGGGTGCCGGTGCGTGCCGGGATGTCGTACAGCACGATCGGCAGTCCCGACGCGTCCGCGACCGCCCGGAAGTGCGCCTCCAGCGCGTCCTGCGGGGGCCTGCTGTAGTACGGGCTGACCACCAGCAGACCGTCCGCGCCCGCCTTCTCGGCCGCCAGGGCCAGCTCGACGGTGTGCCGGGTGTCGAAGGTGCCCACACCCGCCACGACCGACGCCCGCTCGCCCACCGCCTCCCGGACGGCGGTGACCAGCGCGGCCTTCTCCGCGTTCGTGGTGGTCGGCGCCTCACCCGTCGTACCCGACAGGACGAGCCCGTCGCAGCCCTCCGTCACCAGCCGGTCGGCCAGCCGCTGGGCGCCGTCGAGGTCGAGGGCGCCCGCGTCGGTGAAGGGCGTGATCATGGCACAGAGGGCGCGGCCGAACGGGCGAGGTGTCGTCATGGGAGTAGTGTCGGTGCGACCACAGTGAAGCTCCACTTAATTCTTCTACGCGGTATGGATAAGCAAAGCTGAGAGGTTCCGGTGGTTCCGGTGGTCGGGCGGTCCGCGATGCCCTGTGTCCGCTCGGCAGGCCGTCGCGGCGCGGCCTCCGAGGCCCACCTGGGTGGGCTGCCTGTGCGGTCGTGGGTCCGAGTCACTCGGCGGATTCGCCCGGCCGCCGGGGACGGGCCGCGGGTGGTGGCCGGTAGAGGGCTGCCCGTGGCGGCGGGGGACGGCGACGGCGGCGGACGGCGGCGGGGGGGACGGCGGCGGGGGGCGGGCCGCCGCCGAGCGACGGTCCGGGCGTGCCCGACGGGCCGGGGGTGCCCGACGGGCCGGGGGTGCCCGACGGGCCGGGGGTGCCCGACGGGCCGGGGGTGCCCGAACTGGTCGCGGAGACCGCCCGGTTGCAGGCGCGGCACGACTGGTTCCAGGGCCGGCCGGCCCGGCTCGACGAGCGCGGTTCCGGGCGCGGCTCGCAGGGGTAGTGGCGGGCCGGTCCGGGTACCCGGGGGTTCCCAGACCGAGAGGAGGCGGAACAGTGACCGGGACCACGGCCCCCAGGCCAGTACATGACGATCACCAATCGGTGGGCGAGCTCGTCCAGCAAGCCACCGAACAGCTCTCCCGGCTCGCACGACAGGAAGTGGCCCTCGCCAAGGAGGAACTGGCGGAGAAGGGCCGTCGCGCGGGGCGCGGCGGCGGGCTGCTCGGCGCGGCCGGCGCCGTCGGTTACGCCGGTTTCCTCGCCCTGGCCGCCACGGGTGCCGCCGCGCTCTCGCTGGTCCTGCCCGTCTGGGCGGCGGCGCTCATCGTGACGGCCGTGCTGTTCGCGCTCGCCGGCCTGCTCGCGGTGACCGGGCGCGCCCAGCTGCGCCGCGCCACACCGCCCACGCCGGAGGAGGCACTCGGCAGCGTCAAGGCCGATGTCGAGGAGATCAAGGAAAGGGCGCACCGATGACGGACAAGGCAGCGGAGGGGTACGAGTCGGGCGGCGAGGCCGCGCAGGAGGCGGGCGCCAAGGGCCCCGACGAGCTGCGTCGGCAGATCGAGCGGACCCGCAGCCAGCTCGGCGACACGGTCGAGGAGCTGGCCGGGAAGGCGGACGTGAAGGGACGCGTCCAGGCACGGGCCGCCGACATGAGGGACCGGGCCGGCGCGATGACCGTGCAGCTGCGCAGCAGCGCGGCGCAGGCCGGACACACGGTGCAGGGCAAGGCCACGCAGGCGGGCCACGCCGTGCAGGACAGGGCGAACCGTGCCGGTCACACCGTCGAGCACAATCTGCCGGAACCGGTGCGCAACGCGGTCCACGCGGGGGCACGCCACCGCGGGCCGATGGTGGCCGCCGGGGTGGCCGTGGGCGCGGTGGCCGCGGTGGCCGTGCTGCGGCACCGGCGCCACGGTCGCTGAGGTCGGCTGCGCCGGGCGCCGGGTCTCCCGACAGGGGTGACTTGGGCGCCCGGCACCGCTGTGCCCGGGGCCGGGGGCGGCGCCCCCGGCCCCCGACCTGTGCCCACCCGGGTGGGTGGGTGGAGAGGTGAGGTGAGGCAGCGCCCCCCGCCCCGCGGCCGGGTCAGGCTTCCGTGGCGTGAAGGTCCGCGGGGCCCACCTCCACATCGGCGAGCACCCGCACTCCGGGGACGCTCCCGCGGGCCAGCCGCGCCGTGACCAGTGTGGTCAGGGCCTCGTGCAGGTCCCGCTCGTCGCCGGGCGCACACGCACGGTCGAGCGCGGACGGTCTGCCGTCCCGGGCGAGGAAGCGGCGGGTGTCCGAGACCGCTTCCGTGCCGCGGGCCCGGACGACCGCGACCGGGTCGACGACCGTGCAGCGGTAGGTCACCCGGACCGGGAAGTCCAGCGCCGAGTCGCGCGCCGCCAGCGACCAGGCGAGGACCAGCCCCACGTCGCGGCTCAGGTCGACGACGCTCACGGCGCTGGCCCGCGCCGCCAGTGTGGTGTCGGAGAGGCCGGCCGTGTACGCGTCCCGGCCGGTCCGGTACACGAGGATCTGGTCCGCCCCGGCGACCGGGGGCCGCCGGCGCAGCGCCCTCCAGGGGAGGGAGGGCCACAGCTCTCGATGCCGGACGATCGGGTACCGGCGTGTCATATGGCTGGTCATGGCTGGACTCCGAGGTGGGGAAGGGAGTGGGGAAGACGCTTTCGAACGGTGTCGGCGCGGTCAGTACTGCAGCGCTGTCGCCACGTCCCGGCCGATGCGCTCGACGGCGGTGAGGTCGAGGCCGTAGTGGACGTAGCGGCCGTTGCGTTCCACGCGTACGAGGCCCAGGTCGCGCAGGGCGCGCAGATGGCGGGAGACCTGGGGGCGGGTCATCTGCAGCCGGTCCGCGAGGTCGGCGGTGGTCATCGCCTGGCGGGCGATCAGCCGGCACAGCCGCACCCGGCGCGGATCGGTGAGCGCGAGCATGCGGCTGCGGGCCAGGGTGACGCCCACCTCCGGGGTGTCGACCGGGAAGTGCACGACCGGCGGCAGGCCCGGCTCGTCCTTCACCAGCAGGTGCGGGGCTCCGTACCTGGTGGGGATCAGCAGGACGGGCGTACGGACCGGGGTGATCACCGCGTGGTGCACCTTGTCGAAGACGACGCGTGCGGGTCCGGACAGCCGGGAGCTGGACGTGCCGAGCGAGAGCAGGGCCGCCGCGGGCCCTTCGTCCGCGAGCCGTTTCCGCAGACGGTGCGCGGCGCGGGTGAGCTCGGGCTCGGTCTCCCGCCACAGGGAACCGAAGAAGACCCGACGGCACAGATCCAGGAACCCGAGGACGTCCGCGCGCAGCGCCTCCGGGTCGCGCAACAGGTCCTCGGCGAGGGCGAGATGCGGTTCAGGCAGCCCGGAAGCGGCCTGGCGCAGTACCAAGGCCTGCGCCGGATCGTGGCGCAGTCGTCCGAAGTCGAAGCCGCGGTAGCCGCTGGCGCAGGTGTAGGCGGTGAGCTCGGCGAAGCGGTCGAGCGGCAACCGGTCCACGGGGACGTCGAGCCCCGGGTAGAAACCCCGCCACCGCAGCGCCGTCCACAGCGGTGCGAACCGTCGCAGGCCGGCCCGGAAGGCGGGCGGGGCCGCGCGGGTGACCTCCTCGGCCCAGGGCGCGTGCCGGGTGTGGTGCGCGTGCCCGGTCAGCACGTGCAGACTCGCCGCGAGCTCCGCGAGCGGCGACACGGTGACGGCGAAGCGGTCGGGGGAGGCCCCTTCCAGGACGATCACGACCGACATGATCGGGAGTGTAGGTCCGCGGCCCGCTCACGTCAGCACCTCGGCCCCCGCCGCGAACTCCGCCCTCGCGGCCTCCAGCAGTCCCGGCTCCGTGAGCAGTTCGGCGACGACCGTGGCCAGGCCCGTCGCCGCGACCTGCGTACGCTCATGGGCGAAGGGTGTCGCCGCCGCCGCGCACATCGCCTCCGAGTGACTCGGGGTCCCGGCCGGGGCGACCTGGATGTACGGATGGATCACCGGCAGCAGCTTCGAGAGGTTGCCGATGTCGGAGGAGCCGGCCGGACTGTCCTGGTCGCCGGGCTCGATGTCCACGCCGAGCGCGCGTACCGCCTGGCCGAACCGCTTTGCGAGCACGGTGTTGTTGCGGCGCTCCGCGTACAGCGGACCGGTCTCGGAGAGCTCCGCCTGCGTCTCGGTGGCAAGCGCCGCGCCCACCGCGGCCGCGCGCACCCGCTCCACCAGGGCCCGGGCCGAGGCCGCCGTGCGGTCCCGTACGTACAGGTCCACGGCGGCGTGGGCCGGCACGACGTTCGGAGCCTGCCCGCCGTCCGAGACGATCCCGTGGATCCGGGCGCTCGGAGGCACGAACTGCCGCATGGTGTCGAGTGCGTTGAAGAACAGCTGGGCGGCGGCCAGCGCGCTGCGCCCCTCCCAGGGCGACTTCGCGGCGTGCGCGCTCACACCGGTGAAGGCGACCCGCAGATGCGCCGCCGCCAGCGCGTGCGCGGCGGTCAGCGAACGGTCCCCCGGATGGAACATCACCGCCGCGTCGACGCCGTCGAACACCCCGGCCTCGGCCAGCCGCACCTTGCCCGCGCCGCCCATCTCCTCTCCGGGCGTGCCGATCACGGCGACCGTGCCCGAATGCCCGGGCAGGGCGCGTACGGCACCGATCGCGGCCGCCGCCCCGCCGGCCGCGATGAGGTTGTGGCCGCAGCCGTGCCCGACGCCGGGCAGCGCGTCGTACTCCGCGAGGACCGCGACGTACGGCCCGGGCCGCCCACCGGCGTGCACGGCCACGAAGGCGGTGTCGAGCCCGCCCACCGGGGACGTCACCGAGAAGCCCGCCTCCGCGAGCCAGCCGGTCAGCACGTCCCGGGCGTGGAACTCGGCGAACTTCAGCTCCGGCCGCCCGTGCACGGCCAGGCTCACCTCCTCCATCCGGGGCCGTAGCGCGGTGATCTCGGTGACCAGGCTCTCCAGCAGGGGCGACACGGCAGGCGCGGCGGACTGGGCGGACATGGCGGACTGGGCGGACTGGGCGGACTGGGCGGACATGAGGGCTCCCGTCGTACGAGACCGAGGCGACACGCCTCACGTGTCGCGTACGACGAGACTGCGGCCCCGACGGCCGGGGAGGGGGCGGGTTACCGCTCCCCAGGTAATCCTCGGGACGGGCACGTCGGGCGGCTCGGGAGCCGAGAGGCGCGGGCCGGGCCCGAGGTCACTTTCCCCGCGTGGCCCGCAGCCTCGCCGGCCACTTCCGGGTGTCCCGGGGTTCCACGTACGGCTCCTCCGTCGGCGGGGCTCCGTCCGTGATCGCCCGTTCCCGGGCGAGCTCCGCGTCGAACTCCAGGCCCAGCAGAATCGCCAGGTTGGTCAGCCAGAGCCAGATCAGGAAGACGATGGCCCCCGCGAGGGTGCCGTACGTCTTGTTGTACGAGCCGAAGTTGGCCGCGTAGAGGGCGAACCCCGCGGACGCCGCCAGCCAGAGCAGGGTGGCCAGGACGCTGCCGGGGGAGATCCAGCGGAAGCCGCGGCCGCGGACGTTGGGGGCGGCCCAGTACAGCAGGGCGATCATCAGGACGACCAGGAGGAGCAGCACCGGCCACTTCGCGACGCCCCACACCGCGATCACCTCGTCCCCGAGCCCGATGGTCGTGCCCGCCCGCTCGGCCAGCGGGCCCGTGAACACCACGATCAGCGCGCTCGCGGCCAGCATCAGCATCAACACCACGGTCAGCCCCAGCCGCAGCGGGGTCAGCTTCCACACCGGGCGGCCCTCGGGCAGGTCGTACACCGTGTTGGACGCGCGGATGAACGCGGCCACGTACCCGGACGCCGACCAGAGCGCGAAGAGCAGGCCCAGGACGGCCAGCACGCTGCCGGTACCGCCGCTGTCGCCGAGTTGGACCACCGCGTCCCGGAGGATGTCGCGGGCCGGGCCGGGGGCCAGGTCCCCGATGTTGTCGAGGATCTTGTCCGTCGCGGTCTGTCCCACTACGCCCAGCAGGGACACCATCACCAGCAGCGCCGGGAACAGGGACAGGACGCCGTAGTACGTCAACGCGGCGGCACGGTCCGCGAGTTCGTCGTCCAGCAGCTCCTTCGCCGTGCGCCGCAACGCCGCCCGCCACGATCGTGCGGGCAATTCGGAAGGGCTGTCCGTCTCGGTGCCCTCGCTCTGCTCGGCCTTGTCGGCCTTCTCGTCCATGACCAGGCGGGTCACCCGAATTCGCCGCTCGAATCGGCGACTTGACCTGAATCTTGGTTGAGGTTGAAGAGTCGTGGGTGCACGCATCCCGTACCGATCGCCGGAGGCCGCCATGACCCGCCGTACCACCACCCACCCCGACCTCACCCGCCCCGAGACCGGCGCCCCCTTCTTCAGCACCTGGCGCGTGGGCACCCCCGAACGGCAGCGGCAGGCCGTCGAGGCCATCGCCCGCACCTGGGAGCGCCGCCCGTGGCCCGCCGCAGACCTGCTCGGCTACCACGTCTACGCCGGGCACGACGGCGAGACGCTGATGCACCACTCCCAGTGGACGAGCGAGCAGGCGTACGAGGCGTTCGTGCGCAGCCACCGGCAGGAACGCAACGACGAGATCGACACCGCCGTGCCGGGGATCGAACGGCTGTGGCTCGGCCGCTACCGGCGCTACCGCAGCGTGGTCCGGGAAGGTGACGCACGGGTGCCCGGTTGCGTCGTAATCGTCGACGTCGAGTTCGAGGGCCCCGACCCGGACCGGCAGCGTGCCTGGGTCGACGCCGTGCTCGAGGCGCTGGAGAGCGATCCGGACCAGCACCCCGGCGGCATCTCCGCCCACTTCCACCTGAGCACCGACGGCACCAGGGTCCTCAACTACGCCGAGTGGGAGAGCGCCCAGGCCCACATCGACGCACTCGCAGCGCCGGGAGACGGGATCGGCTCGGCCACCGCCCTCTGGCGGCGCGTGCAGACCTGGCCGGGGGTGAAAGGCGGCAGCGTCAGCCGCTACGACCACGTCCTCGGCCTCGTGCCGGACGCAGGCGCACCGGACGCGGATGTACCGGGCTGAGACGCACCGGACGCAGATGTACCGACTGAGACGCACCGGACGCAGACGCGCGGGACGCAGACGTGCCGGGCTGAGACGCACCGAAGAGACGCGGGGACACTCCGAAAAGTCAAACCGTCTGGACAAAAAAAGTGTTCGGTGAGACGGTGGATCCATGCTGGACGTGACCGTGATCGAGGACCCCGAGGCCGCAGCCGCCTCCCTGGACCCCATAAGGGCCCGGCTGCTCGCCGAACTGGCGGCCGGCCCCGCGTCGGCCGCCATGCTGGCCGGAAGGGTCGGACTGCCCCGGCAGAAGGTGAACTACCACCTGAAGTCACTGGAGCGGCACGGCCTGGTCGAGCTGGCCGGGGAGCGCCGCAAGGGCAACGTCACCGAGCGGCTGATGCGCGCGACCGCCGCGTCGTACGTCATCTCGCCGCTCGCGCTCGCCTCCGTGCAGCCGGACCCGGACCGCTTCCGCGACCAGCTCTCCGCCCGCTGGCTGCTGGCGCTCGGCGCCCGCCTGGTGCGGGACGTCGGCTCGCTGATCACCGGCGCGGCCAAGGCGAAGCAGCGGCTGGCGACGTACGCGCTCGACGGCGAGGTGCGCTTCGCCTCCGCCGCCGAACGGGCCGCGTTCATCCAGGAGTTGACAGCGGGTGTCGGCGCCCTGATCCGCAAGTACGACGTGCCCGACGCCGAGGGCGGGCGGGACCACCGGATCGTCGTCGCCGTCCATCCCACCCTGAAGCCGGCGGCCGAGGACCGGCCCGCCCCGGAACTGGACGAGTAGTACTCAGGAGCCCACCATGTCCAAGGAATTCGAGATCGCCCGCGAGTTCGAGGTCGACGCCACTCCGCAGGAGGTGTGGGAGGCGATCACCACCGGAACCGGAGGCTATCTGTGGCCGATGGAGCCGCCGGAGCCCAGGACCGGCGGCAGGGGGCCCTTCGGGTCCACGGTCACCGCCTGGGACCCGCCGCACCGCTACACCAACCGCGTCGAGAACGTCGAGGGCATCACGGAACAGACCGCCAACCAGCTCGACTACACGATCGAGCCGCGCGACGAGGGCCGACGGGCCTGGGTGCGCTACGTGCACAGCGGCATCTTCGTCGACGACTGGGACAACCAGTACGACGGCGCCGCCCGGCACACCGACTTCTATCTGCACACACTGCGGGAGTACCTGGTCCACTTCGCGCCCAGGCCGGCCGCCTTCGCCACCTTCGACGGACCCGAGGAGTCCAAGGCCCCCGACGCCCTCGTCGCCGTCGGCCGGGCGCTCGGCGTGGGGGAGGAGGTGGCGGCGGGCACGCGGGTGACGGTCCGCGGGCCCGACGCGTTCGACGCCGTGGTCGACTTCCGCAACCCGTACTTCATCGGGCTGCGCACGGACCGCGGTCTCACCCGCTTCTTCGGGCGCAACCACTGGGGCTACCCGGTCGGCGTCTCCCTGCACGACTTCACGCCCGGCGCCGACGTCAAGGAATGCGAAGCCGCCTGGCAGAGCTGGCTGAACGAGGTGTTCAGCCGGCCCTGAACCAGGGGGAGTCGCCTACGGCTCGAACCGCAGCACCTGCGGGTCGTGGTCGCTGATCTGGTCGTGGAACTCCGAGTTGACGTGCACGCTGTCGTACTCGAAGTCGCAGGACTTGCGGATCGACGGGCTGACCAGGATCTGGTCGAGGACCTGGGCGTTGCCCTGGTACACGTACGAGTAACGCTCGCTCTTCGGCAGCGACTTGATCGCCGACCAGAGCGCGCCGTCGCCCTCCAGGATCTCGGCCGTGCCGGAGAACTCGAAGTCGTTGATGTCGCCGAGGGTGACGACGTCCGCGTTCTTCTGGGCGGCCAGGATCTCCTTGACGAACGTGTTCACCGCGGTCGCCTGGAGGGCACGCTGGGTCTCCGAGCTGCGCGCCGGCGGCTGGTACTGCGAGGTCAGCCCCTGGTCGCCACCCTTGGAGTTGAAGTGGTTGGCGATCACGAAGACCGTCTTGCCACGGAAGACGAACTCGCCGGCCAGCGGCTTGCGGCTGTTGGCCCAGGCGGCGTTCGCCGGGTCGATCCGGCCCGGCGAGACCGTCAGCGCGGCCTTGCCCTTCGTCCTGGTGACACCGGCGGCGGTCGTGGCGTCGCCGCCCGCCCGGTCGGTGAAGGAGACCCGCTCCGGGTTGAACAGGAACACCTGGCGGATGTTGCCGCCCGGCTCGCCGCCGTCGGTGTTGTTCACCGGGTCGATGGAACGCCAGTCGTACGTCGGGCCGCCGGCCGCCGCGATCGCGTCGATCAGCTTGCGCACCGTCTGGTCGGCGGCGACCGTGCCGTCGTTCTTCGCGCCGTCGTTGTCCTGGATCTCCTCCAGGGACACGATGTCGGGCGAGCGCAGGTTGTGCACGATCGCGGCGGCGTGCTCCTCGAAGGTGGCGTCGCCCGGGTCGAGGTTCTCGACGTTGTACGTCGCGACCGCGAGCTCGCCCTTCTTCTGCTTCTCGGTGGTCTCCCGCGCGAGACCGGCGCTCTTCAGCGTGCCGATCCGGTTGGCGACCAGGGTGTAGCCGCCGAACTGGTTGTAGTCCAGCGGGCCCGCGGTGGTGCCGGTGAGGACGTCGCCGACGTTCGCCTTCGGGAAGTCGGCGGTGGCGCCCAGGGACTGGATCTGGAGCCGGCCGGTGTTCTGCGACGCGTAGGAGCCGTAGACCGTGCCGCCGCGACGGTTGTCGTTCTCGCGCGGCTTCACCGTCACCCACAGCTCGGTGAACGGGTCGGTGGCGCCGACCACGCGGGTGTCGGCGACCTGGACGTTCATGCCCTCCAGGGACTCGTAGTAGTCCAGGGCGTACTTCTTCGGCTGCAGGGTCAGACCGTTGACCGAGCCGTTCGCGGCGGCGTCACCGGCCGGCGCGTAGGCGCTCGGCACCGACCTGGCGCCGACGACGGTGGCCGCCGGAACCGCGTTGCCGCCGGAGACCACGGTGAAGGTCGGCTTGGTGATCTCGGTCAGCGCCTGGTTCCCGGAGGCGGCGCCGCCCGGGACGTACTCCGCGACCGTGCCGGAGACGGTCACCGCGTCGCCGACCGCGACCTTCGGGACGGAGCCGGTGAAGACGAAGACGCCCTCACTGGTGGCGGGGTCGGCGTCCGGGTTCGGGTCCTGGATCCAGAAGCCTCTGGAGGAACCGTAGGTGCGTACGCCGGTGACGATTCCGGCCACGTCCGTGACCGTCTTGCCGGCGTACGGGGATATGCGGGTGGTGCCCTGAATGTCATGGATGCTCACCGACTCCGCGTGCGCGGGCGAGGTGAGGACGACGGTGGACGCCGCGGAACAGACGGCGGCGACGGTGAGCGCGGCGAGGCGCGCGGAAGACTTGCTCGGCAACGGGATCCCTCCGGGGACGTACATGAGCGCCGGGACGAGGGTGAAACGTGGAACCGTGGAGCCGCGACCTGTGGGGCGGAGGCGACGCGCGTAGAAAATACAGTGAACAGATGTCCGCCGGGTTTCTACGCGCGTCAATCTCGTGCCTGGTCAGGCCAGTTGTCAAGGTTTCGGCCATGTACTCCTCCCTACCGGGAGATGAACCGGGCGGCATGGGTGGATATCCGTCTAGGCTGAGCGGCTGAGCCGTACGACCGCCCCGCGGGCGCCGCACGGCCCCGCACAGTCGTAAGGCCTTCGAGGCGTCCTAGGAGAACCAGCCGATGTCAGACAGCTCCCCCCTGCCGCCGGCGCGGCTGCACCCCGAAGCGGAGCTGGCGCGGGACGCCCTGTCCACGCCGCTGCTGTCACGGGCCGCGCGGCTCGCCCGCTGGGCCGGTCCCGAGACCCGGATCGACGCCGGGGGCGGGCTGGTCGAAGAGCAGTTGCCGGCCGCGGCCGAGGTCCTCGGGCTGAGCGGCGAGGAGGCCGCCGCCGAGGCGAGCGAGGCCTGGCGGGTCGCCGTCGACACCGGGCTCGTCGAGGTCGTCGACGAGGAGGCAGGCACCGTCGCCGCGGGCGAGGACCTGGCCCTGCTCACCGGCGGGGCCCCGCACGACGTGCTCGCCGTGTGGCTGGCCGCGCTGGAGACCGTGCTCGCCGACGCGAGCGTGCCGGACCTGGACGACCTGGTCGGCGCGATGAACCCCGAAGACGGCGTCGGTGAGATCGACTTCTCGTCCCTGGACTGGGACCCCGAGGCCGAGGCCGAGTTCCTGGACGGCGTGCTCGGCAACCTCTACCTCCTCACCGTCGGCGAGGAGGGTCCCGGCGGGTCACCCGTGCCGCTGCCCGCGCTGGCCGCCTCGATGATCGTCCCCAGCGACATGGGCGAACCCACCAACGACGTGCTGGAGCAGGTCTCCGACGCGATGATGCGGCTCGACGACCAGTTCCGGCTGCTGGAGCCGGTGGGACTCGTGGCCTACCAGCCCGTCGACGAGGCGCTGATGGCCGACGCCGACGAGGAGCCCGCGTCCCCCGTCGACGACACCGACGTCACCCGCTACGGCATGGTCCGCCTCACCCCGCTCGGCCTGTACGGCCTCAGGGCACGACTGCTCGAGGCCGGGTTCGAGGCACCCGCGGTCGGCGACCTCGCGGACAAGGGTGCCGACGCGCTGCTCGACGGCACGGCCTCCTTCCCGCCCGCGGCCGCCCAGGCCGAGACCGAGCAGTGGCTGGCCCGCCGGGAATCCCTCGCCTCGGCGCGCGAGTTGCTGGCGGCGGCACGGGGCCTGGACGCCGGCGCCCCGCTCAGGCGGCTGCGCTGCCAGCAGGCGCTGTCCCTGGTCGGCGCCGAGGCCGAGCCCGCGCTGCGCGAGGTGCTCGACGACCCCGAGCTCGGCGGTCTGGCCCGGGTCTGGCTGGCCGAGCGGGGCGCCGGCGACGTGCCGGCGCCGTCCGAGGAGCTGGTGTTCTGGCTGACCGTCGACACGCTCGCCGCCCAGCTCGCCGCCGAGGGCAACTCCGACGAGCTGCGCGGCCTCGTGGAGGGGCTGGCCCAGCAGCACAGCGGGTTCTTCGCGGCGGCCTGGCGGGTCGAGCACCCGGCCACCGCGGACGTGCTGGAGGCGATGGGACGGCTGCACCCGGACAAGAAGATCGCCAAGGAGGCACGCAAGGCCGCCTTCAAGGCGCGCTCGCAGCAGGGCGGCTGAGCAACGGCCAGATCGTCTCCGGCGTCGGCTGCATCCAGGGTGCGGGGCGGCACAACCGGAGTCGGGCTCACAACCCTGCGGAAGAGCTGACCGGGACGTCTTCGGTGGCGGTGTGTACGGGTTCACCGAAGACTGCCCGGTGCCGTCGCCCGGCGTTCAACCGGCGTTCAGGCGTGGGCGGGACGGTGGCGCGGACCGAGGTCCGCCACCCTCCACGGCACACCCCCCGTCACAGGAGACACCATGTCGCTCACCCGCAGGGACTTCGCCAGACAATCCGCGCTCACCGGTGCCGGTGTCGCGCTGGCGGGCAGCGTCGGCGCCCTCGCCACCGCTCCGAACGCCCTGGCGTCCACCGAGACCGAGAGCGCGCAGGAGGCGGCGGACCTCCACGGCGGCGTCGGCTACGGACCGCTGATCCCCGACCCGAAGGGCGTCCTCGCGCTGCCCGCCGGCTTCACGTACCGCATCCTCACCCACAGCGGGAAGACCAGGCTGGAGTCGGGCGAGTTCACCCCGTCCAACCACGACGGCACGGCCACCTTCGCCGGCCCGCGCGGCACCACCCTCCTCGTCAACAACCACGAGCTGAAGGGCCCGCGCGCCAACTGGGACCACCCCGTCCCGCTCACCGAGGGCCTGGTCTACGACCCGGCGGCCGCCGGCGGCTGCACGGTCGTCGAGGTACGCCCCGGCGGACACGTCGCCGAATGGGTCGGCATCGCCGGTACCTCCACCAACTGCGCGGGCGGCAGCACGCCCTGGGGCACCTGGCTCACCTGCGAGGAGAACTCCGACCGGGCCGGCACCAACGGCATGACCAAGGACCACGGCTACGTCTTCGAGGTCGACCCGATCGACCGCCGCGCCAACAAGAACCCCAAGCCCCTGAAGTTCTTCGGCCGCTACGACCACGAGGCCGTCGTCATCGACCCCAGGCGGGGCCACGCCTACCTCACCGAGGACGCCGCGAGCCCCAACGGCCTGCTCTTCCGCTGGACCCCGCCCAGGGGCTTCGAGCACGGCCGCGGCAGGTTCCGCACCCTCGCCGACGACGCCGGCGTCCTCCAGGCGCCCAGGTGCTACGACTCCGGCGGCAAGTTCGTCGACGACCTCTCCCGCGCCACGAGGATCGGCACGGTGTACGGCGTCGACTGGATCGACGTCCCCGACCGCGACGGCAAGACCGTCGACGTGCGCGAGCAGTTCGCCGCCGGTGAGATCACCCGCGCCCGCAAGCTGGAGGGCATGTGGTGGGCCGACGGCGGCGCCTACGTCGTCTCCTCCTACGCCCGCGCGGAAAGCCCCGTCCAGCACGACGGCCAGGTCTGGTTCTACGACCCCAAGCGCCGCACCCTGACCCTGAAGGTCCTCCTCGGCGTCAACCCCGACCCGTCCGTCGACGGCGCCCTCGACGGCCCCGACAACATCACCGTCTCCCCGTACGGGGGCCTCGTCATCGCCGAGGACGGCGAAGGCGTCCAGCACCTGTTCGGCGCGACCGACCGCGGACGCACGTACCCGATCGCCCGCAACGAGCTCAACATCGGCACCGAGGAGGAGCCGGAGTACAGCGAGTTCACGGGCGTGACCTTCTCGCCCGACGGAAAGACGTTGTTCGCCAACATCCAGACGCCGGGAATCATGCTGGCGATCACCGGGCCGTGGAAGCGGCAGAAGCGGTAACCCGGACGGGAATTAATTGGCTCGCTCCGTCCGAGCCGCGCCTCCTACAGTGAGATCAGAACGTCACGCACCTCCCGGTGCGATGGCAGCGGCTACTTCTCTTCCAAAGAATCCACAGCCGCAGCCGACTTGATCTCGGGAGGCGCAGCTCATGGTGGGTGCCCGGTGCGCAGGCAACGGATACTTCCGGGACCTGGTCAGAAATGGTGCGGGTTCGAATCCCGTCATCGGCTCAGGGCCGATGTGGCGGAACTGGAAGACGCGCCAGGTTAGTCCCGTCGCCGAATTCTGATCTCGGGCGCCCACCTCTTGCTGCCCTCCTCCGAAACTCCAGCGAATTCGGGGGAATTCAGCATGTCCCGCTTCAACACCAGAACCGCGAGGGCGCAGCCCACCTCGCGCGTCACCTCGACGGGCCGGGTGCTCCGTACCTACGAGGGCGGTCGTGGCCGTGAGCGTGACGCGCGCTCCGAGCTCTTCCTCCTGTCGGTCGCCAACTTCGTGTCGCAGCAGACCTTCTACGAGTCCGGCGCCGACCGCGACGACCGCTTCGCGCGTCTGGTCGGCGAGCTCGCCGTCACCGATCCGACGTGGACCGCGGGCCTGCTCGGCTGGCTGCGCGGCGAGGGCAACCTCCGTACCGCCGCGATCGTGGGCGCCGCCGAGTACGTCAAGGCACGCCTCGACGCGGGCGTCACCGCGGGCCCGTCGAACCGCCAGGTCGTCGACTCCGTGCTCCAGCGGCCCGACGAGCCCGGTGAACTGCTCGCGTACTGGACCGCCACGTACGGCCGCAACGTGCCCAAGCCCGTCAAGCGCGGCATCGCCGACGCCGTACGCCGTCTGTACGGCGGCAGGTCGCTGCTGAAGTACGACACCGCCTCCAAGGGCTACCGCTTCGGCGACATCCTCAACCTCGTGCACGCCGCGCCCGATCCGGAGAAGCCGTGGCAGGGCGAGCTGTTCCAGTACGCGCTCGATCGCCGGCACCACCCGGACACCGCTGTGCCGCCCGCGTCCGACCGCCTCCTGACCGCGCACCGCGAGCTGACGGCGCTGCCGGTCGAGGAGCGGCGCGCGGTCGTCACCTCGGACGGCGGCGCCGAGCGGCTCGCCGCGGCCGGGATGACGTGGGAGGCGCTGGCGGGCTGGCTGCAGGGGCCGATGGACAAGGCGGCCTGGGAGGCGGTCATTCCGTCGATGGGGTCGATGAGCCTGATCCGCAATCTGCGGAACTTCGACGAGGCCGGTGTCTGCGACGAGGTCGCGGCCCGGGTCGCGGCGAAGATCAGCGATCCGGCCGAGGTGGCGCGCTCGCGGCAGTTCCCGTTCCGCTACCTCGCCGCGTACCAGCACGCGCCGTCGCTGCGCTGGTCGTACCCGCTGGAGCAGGCGCTCGGTCACTCGCTGGCCAACGTGCCCGCGCTGCCCGGCCGGACCCTGGTCCTCGTGGACCGCTCGGGTTCGATGTTCTCGCGAGTGTCCGACCGGTCGAGGCTCAACCGGGCCGACGCGGCGGCGGTCTTCGGCGCGGCACTCGCGCTACGGGCGGCGGACGCGGATCTCGTCCAGTTCGGCACCAACAGCCACCAGCTGCCCTTCCGCCGCGGCGAGTCGGTGCTGAGGATCCTCCAGGGCTTCCGCAGCCTGGGCGGCACGGACACCACCGAGGCGGTGCGCCGGCACTACCGCGCGCACGACCGGGTGCTGATTGTCACCGACGAGCAGTACACCTTCAGCCGCCACGGCGACCCGACCGAGCAGATCCCGGCGAACGTGCCGGTCTACACCTGGAACCTGGCCGGGTACCGGGCGGGCCACGGCCCTTCGGGCAAGGCGAACCGGCATACCTTCGGGGGCCTGTCGGACGCGGCTTTCCGCATGGTGCCCCTGCTGGAATCCGCTCGGGACGCCGACTGGCCCTGGGCGGTGTGAGTCGGTGCCCTGGACGGCCGGGGCGCTGACATCTAACATTTCAGTTCATGGAGGCCATCCGACCCGTGGGCCGCACCCTGCTCAGGGACCGTGCCTACGAAGCCATCAGAGACGCCATCGTCGCCGGGGAGATCGAGCCCGGCGCGGTGGTGCGGGACGCCGAGCTCGCCGAGCGGCTCGGGCTGTCCCGGGCGCCGGTGCGGGAGGCGTTCACGCGGCTGGTCGACGAGGGGCTGCTGGAGAGCAAGCCGCAGAGCTACACCCGGGTGACCCCGCTCGTGGCCGCCGACGTCCGGGACGCGGCGGCCGTGGTCGGGGCCATGCACGAACTGGTCACCAGGGTCGCCGTGCCCCGGTTGTTCGCCGCGGACGTGGAGTCGATGCGCACGGCCAACGAGCGGTTCGCGGCGGCCGTCACGGCGGGCGACGTGGACAGCGCGCTGCGGGCGGACGACGACCTGCACGACGTTCTCGTCCGGGTCAGCGGCAATCGGGCCGCCGCCGCCACCGCCGCCCGCTACACCCCGCTCATCCGGCGGCTGGAGCGACGGCGCTTCGGCGAGGGCGGCAACTGCCGTTCGGCCGGCCTGCACGACCGGCTGATCGAGGCCTGCGCGGCTGGTGACGTGGACGCGGCCGTCCGGGTCACCGCGGAGATCTGGCGAGGACTCGCCGAGCTCGCCGACAGCGACTGAGCCGACAGCGACCGATCCGACAGCGACTGAGCCGACGGCGACCGATCCGACAGCGACCGAGCCGACGGCGACCGATCCGAGGAGGATCCATGGCGTCCAAGTCCCTTGCCAAGTCCCTTGCCTCGTACGAGCGTTACCCCCTCCTCTTCGGCCCCTCCCCGGTGCACCCCCTGGAACGGCTCACCGCCCACCTCGGCGGCGCCACGCTGTGGGCCAAGCGTGAGGACTGCAACTCCGGTGTCGCCTACGGGGGCAACAAGACCCGCAAGCTGGAGTACCTGGTCGCCGACGCCCTCGCCCAGGGCTGCGACACACTCGTCTCGATCGGCGGAGTGCAGTCCAACCACACCCGCCAGGTCGCCGCCTGCGCCGCCCGTGCCGGACTCAAGTGCGTGCTGGTGCAGGAGAGTTGGGTCCAGTGGCCGGACTCCGTGTACGACAGGGTCGGCAACATCCTCATCAGCCGGCTCGCCGGGGCCGACGTGCGGCTGGTGAAGGCGGGCTTCGGGATCGGGTTCAAGGAGAGCTGGGAGCAGGCGCTCAGGGAGGTCGAGGAGGCCGGCGGCAAGCCGTACGCCATTCCGGCCGGCGCCTCCGACCATCCCTACGGCGGTCTCGGCTTCGCCGGATGGGCGTACGAGGTCGCCGAGCAGGAGCGGGAGCTGGGCGTCTTCTTCGACACCGTCGTGGTGTGCTCGGTGACCGGGTCCACCCAGGCGGGCATGGTCGCCGGGTTCCGTGCCCTGGAGGAGGCCGGCGGGCGGACCCGCCGGGTGATCGGCGTCGACGCCTCGGCGGCACCCGACCGGACCCGGGAGCAGATCGCCCGGATCGCCCACCATACCGGACAACTCATCGGCGTGGAGCGGGAGTTGACGGAAGCGGACATCGAGCTGGACGACCGGTACCACGCGGGCACGTACGGGATCCCCGACGAGACGACTCTGGCGGCGATGCGGCTGGCGGCACGCACCGAGGGGATGGTCACCGACCCCGTGTACGAGGGGAAGTCGATGGCCGGGATGGTGGACCTGGTGACGCGCGGCGAGATCGCACGGGACTCGACCGTGCTCTACGCCCACCTGGGCGGACAGCCGGCGCTCAACGCGTACAGCGCTCTGTTCTAGGCCCGGCCTGTCCGACGGCCCCCGGTTCCCCGCTCGCAGGCCACGCCGTCGCCTGGGCCCGCTCGGCGTGATCCGCCGGACGGGCCCTCACCCTTGCCCCCGCTCGTAGGATACGGAGAGGGCCCCCGGTTCTGCGAGGAGAAGGTGCTGGATGATGGCGCAGGTCAGAGCCATGCGCGCGGATGCCCGGCGCAACTACGAGCGCTTGCTGGAGGTGGCCGCCGAGGCCTTCGCCGAGCACGGCGAGGGCGCGTCGCTCGACGACATCGCCAAGCGGGCCGGCGTCGGATCCGGCACGCTGTACCGGCACTTCCCGACCCGGCAGGCGCTGCTGGAGGCGGCGTACGTCGACCGGATCGAGGCCATCGCGGCGCGCGCGGACACGCTCGCCGGGCAACTGCCGCCCGGCGAGGCACTGGTGGAGTGGCTGAACGAACTCGGCGCGGGGCTGACGCAGGTCCGCGGCCTGCGGGCGTTGCTGGGCTCGGCCGTCACCGAAGGGAGCTCGGCGGCGGCCACCGTGTGCGCGGGGACGCTCCGCTCGGCGGCGGCGCGGCTGGTGGAGGCGGCGCAGCAGGCCGGGGGCCTGCGGCAGGACGTCGACGCGGTCGACATCCTGCGGCTGACGCACGGGGTGGCCACGGCGGTGGAGCTGGCGGACGGGGAGGGGCAGCAGATCCGGCGCTATCTGGCGTTGCTGGTGGAGGGGCTGCGGGCGTGAGCCCGGCCGGTTCAGCCGGCCGGGCCCCCGCCCGCGCTCCGGTCGGAGGCCGTGGCGCTACAGCGCCTGAGCCCCCGGCTTCACCATGTTGCGTACCGTGCGGGCCTTCACGAAGTCGCCCATCGCCGTCATCTCCCACTCGCCGGAGAACTGCCTGATCAGCTTGGCCATCAGCACGCCGGTCTGGGGCTCGGCGCCGGTGAGGTCGAAGCGGACGAGTTCCTCGCCGGTGGCGGCGTCGAGGAGGCGGCAGTAGGCCTTGGCGACCTCGGTGAACTTCTGCCCGGAGAAGGAGTTGACGGTGAAGACCAGGCCGGTGACGTCCTGGGGGAGGCGGCCGAGGTCGACGACGATCACCTCGTCGTCACCGCCGCCCTCGCCCGTGAGGTTGTCGCCGGAGTGCTTGATCGCGCCGTTCACGATCGACAGCTTGCCGAAGTAGCAGCTGTCGATGTGGTTGCGCTGCGGGCCGTAGGCGATCACCGAGGCGTCCAGGTCGATGTCCTTGCCGCGGAACGCCGGCTCCCAGCCGAGGCCCATCTTGACCTGGGACAGCAGGGGGCGGCCGCCCTTGACCAGGGACACGGTCTGGTTCTTCTGGAGGCTGACCCGGCCCTTGTCGAGGTTGATCTTCCCGGCGCCGGGGGCGGCGGCGGGCGGGGCCGGGGGAGCGGCCGGCGGCGGGGGCGTGGCGACCCGGGGGTCCAGCGGCGGGGCGGACGGCGCGACCGGCGTCTGCACGGTCGGCGCCGGCGGGGCGACCGGCTGGGCCGGCGCGGCGGGCTCCTCGACCGAGACGCCGAAGTCGGTGGCGATGCCGGCCAGCCCGTTGGCGTAGCCCTGGCCGACCGCGCGGGCCTTCCAGGCGCCGTTGCGCAGGTAGACCTCGACGATGACCAGGGCGGTCTCGGTGCCGAGCTGCGGGGGCGTGAAGGTGGCCAGGACGCTGTTGTCGTCCGCGTTGCGGATGGTGGCCGTCGGTTCGACGCCCTGGAAGGTCTGGCCGGCGGCGTCCGGGCTGGCGGTGACGACGATCTTCTCGATGCCCGGGGGCACGGCGCCGGTGTCGACGATGATCGCGTCGGGGGCCGTACCGCCGCCGGAGCGGTAGGTCACGCCCGGTCCCTGGGGCTGGTTGTAGAAGATGAAGTCGTCGTCGGAGCGCACCTTGCCGTCGGCGGTGAGCAGCAGGCCCGATACGTCGAGCCGCACCGGGGCGGCGACGTCCACCGTCACGCGGGCGGCGGACAGGGGGATGTTCGAGCCGGGGGTCATAGCTGTCATGCCCCGAAGAACGAGCGAGGGCGTTTTACCGTTCCCTTACCCGAGGCCAATCGGGTAAGGGATCCGTCGCCGGAGGCCGCACGCGGCCCCCGGCGACGGAGGCGGGCGGCTACTTGAGGTACACGATGCCGTCCGTCGTGACCGCGGGCCGGCCCGCGGTCCCGACCACCACGATCCTGACGGTGTGCCGGGCGCTGGTGGGCCAGCTCTTGGTCCAGATCGCGTCACGGTACTTCGAGGTCGGCGACTTCAGGTCGACCGTCGTCACCTTGGTGCCGTCGACGAAGATCTGAGCCTGGCCGGAGGTGGCGGCCCGGGACACCACCCAGGCGACGGAGCGGCCGGTGAAGGTCCAGGTCAGCGAGGCGTTCTTCTGGGAGGCGGAGAGCGACTTGCCGCCCAGGTAGCTGGTGGAGGACTTGCTCGTCCAGGTGCCGGACCTGACGGCCGAGTTCTCCTGGAGGATGACCGGCGTACGGGAGGCGGACGCGGTCGCGGTGTTGCCCGCCAGGTCGGAGGCGGTCATCGACCAGGTCGTCGCCGTACCGGCCTTGGCCGTGGGGTTCGCGGAGGTCACCGTCGGGCCGTAGGTCGCGGTGGCCGGTGAGGTCAGCTGCACCTGCTTCAGGGCGGCCGCGTCGGTGGCCTTCCAGGTCAGCTTCAGCGGGACGGCCGTGGTGTTCACCGTCCCGGTGCGCAGGACGAGGCTCGGCTTGGCGGTGAACGAGGGGGCGGTGGTCTCCGCGACGACCGTCGCGGCCGCCGAGGTGGTCGTCGCGCCCGACTGGTGGGTGGCGCGCACCTGCACCTTGTGCGAGCCCACCGCCAGGGTGGCCTTCGCCGAGGTGGCGGTGGCGCCGGCGGTGGCCGCGGTCCTCCCGTCGACGAGCAGCTCGTACTTCGAGATCAGCGAGGCGGGTGTGGTGGCCGTCCAGCCGACGGTGACGCCGGCCTTGGTGTAGTACGTGGTGCCCGAGACGCCGCCGCTGACGGACTTGACCGCGAGCCCGGTGACGGGTCCGGCGGCCCAGCCGCGGAGGGTGGGCAGCTTGGCGTAGAGCGAGTCGCCGGGGCACTCGGTGTTGTAGCCGTCACGGTGACCGTGGATGGTCGGGAAGCTCCGCTGGGCGCCGGCGGTCCAGGACTCCCGGAAGTAGTTGGTGCCGGCCGCGCCCGCGGTGAGGGTGGTGGTGGCGGTCGGGCTGACGCCGTACTGGCCGAGCTTCCAGGCGGAGATCCTGGCGACCGAGACCAGCGCGGCCTCGCTCGGCGCCACGTCGGTGTAGGTGCCGAGGACCGAGATACCGGTGGTCTCGGAGTTGAAGCCGTAGGCGTGCGCGCCCATCACGGGCAGGTCCACACCGCCCTTGCGGCCCTCGTAGACGGTGCCGCACTTGTCGACGAGGAAGTTGTAGCCGATGTCCTTCCAGCCCAGCTGCTGGACGTGGTACGCGTAGATGCCGCGTACGACGGCCGGGGCCTGGGCGCACGTGTAGTCGTTGCTCTCGGCGGTGTGGTGGACCACCACCGCCTTGATCTTCCCGCCCGGGAGATAGCCGGGTTCCTCGGGGCTGATCGACTCGTCCGCGGCCCAGCCGGCCCGTGAGGTGATCGCGGGGCGGGGTGCGGTGGACCGCGGGGCGGTGGGCGCGGTGGCGGTCGGGCTCGCGGACGTGGCGGGCGCAGTCGTGCTCGGCGGGGTCGTCGGGGTGCCGCTCGCCGGGGCCGACGTCGTGGGAGCGGACGTCGTCGGGGCCGCCGGGTCGGTGGGCTCGCTCGGCGGGGCCGGGCTCGTGGTGGTGTCCGCGGGAGCGGGTTCGCTGACCTCGGGGGTCGCCGTCGGATCCGTGGTCGGGTCGGCGGCGAACGCCGCCGGCTCCATTTCGCCCTGGGCGGCCCTGCCCGGGTCGATCATGTCCAGGCGCAGTCCGGCGGGCAGCCGGTCGGAGGTACGTCCGCCCGCGGTGACGCGCACCTGAACGCCGTCTGAAGCCCCCACCCACGCCGGTTCGGTACCACCGCGCCGGGCCGTGCTCTCGCCCTGCCCGCTGTCGCCGTCCAGCCGCAGCCAGTCGGACCACTGACCGGTGCCCGCGGTCCGGGTGCGTGCCTCGACGGTTCCCGCGACCCGGACCGAGGGGTCGGTCCAGGTCACGCCGAGCATGCTGAACGGCTTGGTGTCCTGCTGCCGTAAGGCCGCGCGGGTGCCGCCGCCGGCCGTCCGCAGGGCGACGGTGCTGGTCTCGGCCCGGACCGGGCCCGGCTTGCCGTCGGCGGCGGGGCTGTCGGCGGACTCGCCGGGGAGCCCCTGGAGTACGAGTGCGGCGGAGAGCCCGGCGACGGCCGTCGCGGCCGCACCCCAGAGATATCGAGGTCTGCCCATGGTTGTTGTGTGCCGTCCTTCGTGGTGACGTGGGGCGAACGAGGTCGATGGGCACGCCACGCCAGAAGGGAGGGGGCGGCCGGGAGGGAGACTCCCGACATCCCCGAAAGGTTGTGCGATTGGAGCGGCCGTGTCCGGGCCCGCCGTGGGCCGTGACTCCGGAGTATGACGCCCCGTCAGTTAGTGGCCCTCCCGCCACGCTGTGTACGGCCGCCGACGCCTACGGCACCACCACGATCTTCCGGCCGACTCCCGCCGCGAACTGCTCCAGGGCCTGCGGATAGCGCTCCAGCGGGATGCGGTCGCTGATGAAGACCTCCGGGTCCAGCACCCCGTTCGCGAACAGCTCGGCCGCCCGCTCGAAGCTGTGCAGCACCGCCATCGACCCGGTGATGGTGATCTCCTGGTTGTAGATCCGGTACGGGTCGACGCTCACCCGGGTCGCGTAGTCGGCGACCCCGAACTGCAGGAAGGTGCCGGCCTTCGCGACCCGCTCCAGCCCGTCCTGGATCGCCGCCGCGTTGCCCGTCGCGTCGACCACGACGTCCCAGCCCTGCGGCCGTTCCAGCTCGTCCGCGTTCGCCGCCGCTCCGGAGACGCCGAGCCGCCGTGCCGTCTCCAGCCGCGCCGGGTTCACGTCGATCACGTCCACGCTCGCCGCCCCCGTGCGCTTGGCGAGCTCCAGCATCATCAGACCCATCGTGCCGGAGCCGTAGATCAGGACGTGCGCGCCGAGGCGGGAGTTGAGGACGTCGTAGCCGCGCACCGCGCACGACAGGGGCTCCACCAGCGCCGCGTCCTGGGTACGGACGTGCTCGGGCAGCCGTACGCAGTTCGCCACCGGCGCGAGGGCGTACCGGGCCGCGCCGCCCGCCGTCGTCACGCCGATCGCGGCCCACCGTTCGCAGAGGTTGTTGTGGCCGGTACGGCAGTACCGGCACTCGTGGCAGTAGAGCGAGGGGTCCACCGCGACCCGGTCGCCCACCGACACCTCGGTGACCTGGGCGCCGACGCCGACCACCTCGCCCGCGAACTCGTGCCCGGGCACGATCGGCAGCTTCGGCGCGAACTCGCCCTGGAGGATGTGCAGGTCGGTCCCGCACAGCCCGCAGGCGGCGACCTCGACGACGACGTCACGGGGACCCGGCGTCGGGTCCGGGACCTCGGTGACCACGGCACGGCCCACGGACTCGATGACGGCGGCCTTCATTTCACGGCTCCCAAGGACAGGCCCTGGACCAGTTTGTCCTGGGCGGCGAACCCCGCGGCCAGCACCGGCAGGGAGATGACGAGCGACGCGGCGCACACCTTCGCCAGGAACAGGCCCTGGCTGGTGATGAAGCCGGTCAGGAAGACGGGGGCGGTCTCGGCGACCACACCCGTGAGCACCCGGGCGAAGAGCAGTTCGTTCCAGCTGAAGATGAAGCAGATCAGGGCGGTCGCCGCGATGCCCGGCAGGGCGATCGGGGCGACGACCCGCGCGAGGACCGTCGGCAGGCGCGCGCCGTCGACCCGGGCCGCCTCGATGATCGCCACCGGCACCTCGGCGAGGAAGGACTGCATCATCCACACCGCGATCGGCAGGTTCATGGACGTGTAGAGGATGACCAGCAGCCAGATGTTGTCGAGCATCCCGGTGTTCTTCGCGAACAGGTAGATCGGCAGCAGGCCCGCCACCACCGGCAGCATCTTGGTCGACAGGAAGAAGAACAGGACGTCCGTCCACTTCCTCACCGGCCGGATGGAGAGGGCGTACGCCGCCGGCAGCGCCAGCAGGAGGACGAACAGGGTCGACGCGAGGGACGCCACCACCGAGTTGACCAGCGAGGGCCACGGGCTCGCCCCGCCGCCCGAACCGAAGAACTCGCGGTAGCCGTCGAGGGTGAGCGCGGCGGTGAAGGACGGCGGGTTGGTCGCCGCGTCCTCCTCCGAGTGGAAGGAGGTCAGCGCCATCCAGGCGATGGGCAGGAAGAAGACGATGCCGGCCAGCCAGGCCACCAGGCCGAGGCCGGCACCCTTGCGGCGGACTGCTGCGGTCGTCGCGCTCATGCGCGCCCCACCTCCTCGCGGAACAGCGACGACACCACGCGCAGCGCGAAGGTCGCGATGACGATCGAGCCGATCACCACCAGGACGCCCGCGGCCGAGGCGAGGCCGTTCTCGTGGGCCTGGTAGAAGCTCTGGTAGACGGTGTAGGGGAGGTTGGCGGTGCCCAGACCGCCGGACGTGATCGTGAAGACCGCGTCGAAGTTCTGGACGATGTAGATCGAGCCCAGGAGCGCGCCGAGTTCGAGGTAGCGACGCAGGTGCGGAAGGGTGAGGTGGCGGAAGATCTGCCAGTCGCTCGCGCCGTCGACCCGGGCGGCCTCGATCTGCTGCTGGTCACGGCTCTGCAGGCCGGCCAGCAGGATCAGCATCATGAACGGCGTCCACTGCCAGACGAGGGAGGCCTCGACGGCCAGCAGTGGGGTGGTGGAGATCCAGTCGGGCTGTGGTCCGCCCACATAGTGCAACAGCCCGTTGAGCAAGCCGTATTCGGGGTTGTAGAGCACGTGCTTCCACAACAGCGCCGCCGCGACCGGGACGACGAGGAAGGGGGCGATCAGCAGGGTGCGGACCACACCCCGGCCCCGGAACCTCCGGTCGAGGAGCAGGGCCAGCGCGAGGCCCAGGACCAGGGAGGCCAGCACCACCGCGACCGTCAGCAGGATCGTCGTCCACACCGACTGGCGCAGGTCGGCGTCGGTCAGCACCTGCTGGTAGTTGTCGACCCCGGTGAAGTGGCGGGCCTTGGGGTAGAGGGCGTTCCAGTCGAAGAAGGAGATCACCAGCGTGGCCACGAACGGGAGTTGGGTCACGGCGATCATGAAGACGAGGGCCGGGAGCAGCGGGCCCCGGGTGGCCCAGGCGCGCAGACGGTCGGAGGGCTGCCGCACGGTGTGTACGGGTGGGGTGGCTGTCGGAGCCGTGGTGGTCGCGGTCATCGTCCCTCGTACTCCTCGGAGATCCGCTCGGCGAGCTGCTGGGACTTCTTCAGGGCCGACTCGACGGACTGGCGTCCGGCGATGGCCGCGCTGATCTCCTGGGAGACCTTGGTGCCGAGGTCGGTGAACTCGGGGATGCCGACGAACTGGATGCCGGGCGCGGGGCGCGGCTGCACGCCGGGGTCGTTCGGCCGGGCGCCCTCGATGGCCTCCTTGGTCATCTGCTGGAAGGCGGCGGCCTCTTTGACGTAGGCCGGGTTGGTGTACGTCGACGCGCGTTTTCCGGCGGGCACGTTCGACCAGCCGATCTCGTCGCCGACGAGTTGCTCGTACCGCTTTCCGGACGCCCAGGAGACGAACTTCCAGGCCTTGTCGGCGTTTCGGGACGCCTTCTGCATGCCCCAGGCCCAGGTGTAGAGCCAGCCGGAGGATTCGGTCTCCTCGACGGGAGCGGGGGCGTAGCCGATCTTGCCCTTCACCGGGGAGTCCGACGACTCCAGGGAACCGGCCGCGGAGGTGGCGTCGTACCACATGGCGACCTTGCCCTGGGTCATGTTGTTCAGGCACTCGGCGAAACCGGCCTGGGCGGCGCCGGACTCGCCGTGTTCACGGACCAGGTCGACATAGAACCTCGCCGCCTTCTGCCACTCGGGGGAGTCGAGGCGGGCCTTCCAGTCCTTGTCGAACCAGGTGCCGCCGAAGGTGTTCACGACCGTCGTCAGGGGGGCCATCACCTCGCCCCAGCCCGGCAGGCCGCGCAGGCAGACGCCCTTCATGCCGGCCTCGGCCCCGTCCGCCTTCGCGGCCAGATCGGCGACCTGGGTCCAGGTGGGGTGGGCGGGCATCGTCAGGCCCGCCTTCTCGAAGACATCCTTGCGGTACATCAGGAAGGACGACTCGCCGTAGAAGGGCTGGCCGTAGAGCTTGCCGTCGTCACCGGTGAGGGACTGCCGCATCGGTTTGAGGACGTCCCGCTCGTCGTAGGCCGGGTCCCTCGCGAGGTAGGAGTCCATCTCGTGGAGCCAGCCGTTGCGGGCGTAGATCGGTATCTCGTAGTTGGACAGGGTGGCCACGTCGTACTGGCCGGCCTGGTTGGCGAAGTCCTGGCTGATCTTGTCGCGGACGTCGTTCTCGGGCAGCACGGTGAAGTTGACCTTGATGCCGGTCTCTTCGGTGAAGTGGGCCTTGGTCAGCTTCTGGAGTTCGGTCATCTGGGGGTTGTTGACCATCAGGACGTTGATCGAGTCGCCGCCCGACCCGGCCCCGCCGGCCCCGACCCAGCAGCCGGAGAGCAGCGGGGCGAGCAGCGTCCCTGCGACGGCCGTGGCGAGCGTGGCTCGCGGGGGCCGTCGTCGGCTCTGGGTTCGCATGGATCGCTCCTGGACGTATGGGGAGATTCGGGGCGCGTGGAGGCAAGGGGGTGCCCCATGAGGGGTGAGACGGATGAGGTTGAGACCGATGAGGTGAGACGGATGAAGGTGAGACAGGTGAGGGGGAGACGGAGAGGGGGAGGCGGAGAGGGGGAGGCGGGTGTTCAGACGCGGATGACCTGCGGTCCCAGCAGTGAGTAGCGGTGTGCCTCGGCCGTGGGCAGGAGGGTGCTGGTCACGATCGCCTCCAGGACGCCGACCTCGGCGAACCGGCAGAAGCTGACCGCCCCGAACTTGGTGTGCACGCCCGCGAACACCGTGCGGCGCGCCGCACGGACGGCCTGCGCCTTGACCTCGCTGACCGCGGGATCGGGCGTGGTCAGGCCGTGCTCGCGGGAGATGCCGTTGGCGCCGATGAAGGCGAGGTCGACCACGAAGCCGGCCAGCATCTTCGTCGTCCAGTGGTCGACGGTGGCGAGGGTGCCGGAGCGGACCCGGCCGCCGAGCAGCAGCACGGACATGTTCTCGGCCTCGGCGAGCGCGCCCGCGACCGGCAGGGACGCGGTGACCACGGTCAGCGGCCGGTCCCTGGGCAGTGCCTCGGCGATGAGCTGTGGGGTGAAGCCCTCGTCGACGAAGACCGTCTCGGCGTCCCCGAGGAGTTCGGCCGCGGCGGCCGCGACCCGGCGTTTCTCGGGCACGTGGCTGGTGGCGCGGAACGCGAGCGTCGTCTCGAACCCGGCGCTCTCCACGGGGTAGGCGCCGCCGTGGGTGCGGCGGACCAGACCGTGATCCTCCAGGGCGCGCAGATCCCGTCGTACGGTCTCCTTGGCCACGCCCAGCTGTGCGGCCAGCGCGGTGACGTCGACCGAGCCGGTGGCGCGCGCGGCCCGCACGATCTCCCGCTGCCGCTCCTCCGCCGTCCTGATCTCCATGGCCGACACCTGCCTCCGTGCTGCCGCGCTTGCCCGTTCGGGCCCGGTGCGACCCATGGGGGAAGTTCTACAGCGGGGGAGCGGCACTGACCAGGTCTGTTGCGGAGCCGATGCTGACCGTTTCGGTCCGTTTCGCTCGCCGGGTGCCCGCCCCGGACCTGCGCGGCTGTCGGACGCGGAGTGGGACCGGGCAGGTCCGGTGCCCGAACACGGCGGCGGGCGGGCCCGTTCGGTGCCCGCCCGCGTGTGTCGGGTGTCCGTCAGTACGGCATCCGCTGTCCGTCAGTACGGCCAGATCGGCGGGTCGGTGACGAAGTGGCCGCCCAGGTAGGCGTGCGCCTCGTTGTCCGGGTCCAGTTCGCCCTGCTCGGCGATCAGCTTCTCGGCCCACGGCTCGGAGTCGTCCTGCGGTTCGTAGCCGAGCGCCCGCGCGCTGGTCAGGTCCCACCACAGCCGGGTGTTGGCGGAGGAGCCGTGGACGACGGTGTGCCCCACGCCCTCGGCGGTCAGGGCCGCGTGGAAGAGACGGGCGCCGTCGGCGGGGCTCATCCACACCGAGAGCATGCGCACGCTGGTGGGTTCGGGGAAGCAGGAGCCGATGCGCACCGACACGGTCTCGATGCCGTGCTTGTCCCAGTAGAACTGCGCGAGGTCCTCGCCGAAGGACTTGGACAGTCCGTAGAAGGTGTCCGGGCGGCGCGGCGTGTCGACGGGGATGAGGGGGTCGTCGCCCTGGGGGCGCGGCGTGAAGCCGACCGCGTGGTTGGAGGAGGCGAAGACGATCCGGGTGATGCCCTCCTCGCGGGCGGCCTCGTACAGGTTGTACGTGCCCACGATGTTCGCCTGGAGGATCTTCTCGAAGGGCGCTTCCAGGGAGATGCCCGCGAGGTGGATGATCGCGTCGACGCCCCGCACGGCCTCACGCACGGCGTCCTTGTCGGCGAGGTCCACGGTGACGGCGTCCGGATCACCCTCGATGGGGCGCAGGTCGAGCAGGCGCAGTTCGTACCCGAAGGCCGGAAGCAGGTTCTGCATCAGGGTGCCGAGTCCGCCGGCGGCGCCGGTGAGCAGAACGGTGCTGGGAGCGGGCATCCTCGGGTCTCCTTGGTCCGCCGCCTGTGGGCCAGGTGGGCGTATGTGTGGACGGTATTCACATTCGTGGAAACGCTAAGGACCGTTCTCGTATCCCGTCAAGTATCGCGCGGGCGGCGGGATTCCGCTCCAATCCTCTTCTGTGACGCGGGTTTGCGCGCTTGACCGGCCCTGAAGGGGCTCCCTAGGGTGGACGTGTTCATAAACATGGATGAAAGTCATAGACGTGAGCGACTGTTCTAGGGAGAGCCCGTGACGTCAGCCCCCCTCGCCGCTCGGCTCGGCCTGCCCGGCGGGCCCCTGTTCTTCCCCGTCACCGCCTATGGCCCCGACGGCTCCGTCGACCTCGAGACCTATCGCGCGCACGTGCGCGGCGGGCTGGAGGCGGGAGCCGCCGCGGTCTTCGCGTGCTGCGGCACCGGGGAGTTCCACGCGCTCACGCCCGAGGAGTTCGAGGCGTGTGTGCGGGCGGCCGTGGAGGAGACGGCGGGCCGCGTCCCGGTCGTCGCCGGCGCCGGGTACGGCACCGCGCTCGCCGTCCGGTACGCGCGGCTGGCCGAGGCGGCCGGCGCCGACGGACTGCTCGCCATGCCGCCCTACCTCGTGGCCGCCGGACAGGAAGGGTTGCTGCGGCACTACCGCGAAGTGGCCGCGGCGACCCCGCTGCCGGTGATCGTCTACCAGCGCGACAACGCGGTGTTCACCCCGGAGTCGGTCGTGGAGCTGGCCCGCACGGACGGGATCATCGGCTTCAAGGACGGGCTCGGCGACCTCGACCTGATGCAGCGGATCGTGAGCGCCGTCCGCAGCGAGGTACCCGGCGACTTCCTCTACTTCAACGGACTGCCGACCGCCGAACAGACCCAGCTCGCCTACCGCGGCCTCGGCATCACCCTCTACTCCTCCGCGGTCTTCTGCTTCGCGCCCGAGATCGCCCTGGCCTTCTACGAGGCCCATCGCACCGGCGACGACACCACAGCCCACCGGCTGCTCGACGGCTTCTACCGGCCCTTCGTCGAACTGCGCGCCCAGGGCCGCGGCTACGCCGTCGCCCTCGTCAAGGCCGGCGTACGGCTGCGCGGGCTCGACGTGGGGGAGGTGCGGCCCCCGCTGCACGAGCCCAGCGAGGATCATGTCAAGCAGCTCGCCCGGATCACCGAACGCGGATACGCGCTGCTCGACGAGGGCAGGTGACCGCGGAGGACGAGCGCGCGAACGTGAACGATCGGGTGAGCGGCCACGTGAGGACGGAGTGGAGCGCGTGCGCGTGAGCGTGCGCGTGAGGGCGGAGTACGGACGCGTGCGCATGAGCGGGCGCGTGAAGGCGGAGTGCGAGCGCGTGCGTATGAGCGGGCGCGTGAAAGCTGAGTACGCACGCGTGAAGGCGCGGGACACGTACGTGAAGGCGGAGGACAAGTGAAGGCGTCGACGTTCGTCTACCCCTGGGATGTCAACGGGGACCCGGAGGCCGCGGGCCGCGTCGCCGCTCTCGGCGTGCGGCAGGTGACCCTGGCGGCCGCCTACCACTCCACCCGCGCACTGACCCCCCGCCACCCGCGCCACCGCATCGTCACCGCGGAGCACGCGGCCGTGCTGTACCCCATGGACGACCGCTGGCAGGGGCGCGAGCTGCGCCCGTACGCCGCCGGCGACTGGGCTCCCGGGGACGCCTTCGGCGAGGCCGCCGGCGCGCTCGCGGACGCCGGCCTGGAGGTGCACACCTGGGTCGTGCTCGCCCACAACTCCCGCCTGGGCGCCGAGCACCCGGACACCTCGGCCGTCAACGCCTACGGCGACCGCTACCCGTGGGCCCCCTGCATCGCGCAGCCCGCCACGCGCGCGTACCTCGTCGATCTGGCGGCGGAGGCGGCCGTACGGCCCGGCGCACGGGGCACCGAACTGGAGTCCCTCGGCTGGTACGGGCTCCAGCACCTGCACGCCCACGACAAGACCGGCGGGGTCGGCCTGGGGGAGGCCGGGCAGTACCTGATGGCGCTGTGCTTCTGCCCGGCCTGCCGGGAGGGCTACGGCGTTCACGGCCTGGACGCCGACGAGCTGGCCACCGCCGTACGGGCCGCGCTGGAGCCGGTGTGGCAGGGGGCGCCCGACGACGCGGGCTGGGCGGGGGTCGAGAAGCTGCTGGGGGAGGAGACGGCGGCCGCCACGCGCGCGTGGCGCGACGAGACCGCCCGCAGCCTCCAGGAGGCGGCCGTCAGCGCGGTCCGGGCGGCCGCTCCCGACGGCTTCCAGGTCCTCCTGCACGCGGACCCGGTGTCGTACCACGTCGGCGCGAACCCGGGTGTCGACCCCGGGCACATCCTGTCTGTCGCGGACGGTGTGGTCGTGCCCTGTGCGGGCGGGCCCGCCCTGCTGACGCCCTTCGTCCGGCAGCGACGGGAGGCCGCCGTCGTCGCCGCCAACCTCGGTGTCGTCTCGGGCATGGGAGGCAGCCCGGCCACGCTCGCGGCGGACGCGGCGCGGGCCCGGGAACTGGGAGCCACGGAACTGCGGCTGTATCACGCCGGACTGGCGTCGGACGGAGACCTGGAACTGGTACGGGAGGCGCTCGCCGGGCTCTGAGACAACGGCACCGCGGCTTGGTCACGCGGCGCCGAGGACGGCCGGCGGCAGAGGAACACCGCGGGAGCGATGAGTTTTCGCGGTCCGGACGGTCCACCCTCCGAGGGACCCGCAGCAGGGTCCCGCCGTCCCGGAGGAGCAGCAGATGACCGACCAGACGACCGACCCGACGATCCTCGACCTCGGACCCCAGACCCGGATCGTGGCCCGCCTCGCGGAGGGCGTGGGAGACGAGCGGCTGGCGGACCCCACGCCGTGTCCGGACCTCGCGGTGCGCAATCTGCTGGGGCACCTGACAGGACTGGCCATCGCCTTCCGGGACGCCGGCCGCAAGGACCTGGGCGTCACCACGGACACCAGCCCCGACGCCGCCCTGCCCGACATCGGCCCCGGCTGGCGCGAGGAGCTGCCCAAGGTCCTCGACGAACTCGCCGACGCCTGGCGTGACCCGGCCGCCTGGACCGGCATGACCCGCGCGGGCGGAGTGGACCTGCCGGCCGCGGTCGCCGCCGCGGTCGCGATCGACGAACTGGTCGTCCACGGCTGGGACCTCGCCCGCGCGACCGGCCAGGACTACACCCCCGATCCCCTCGCGCTGCGGGCGGCGTACGACTTCCTCCTCGCCTCCGTCGACGATCCCGGCCGCGGCGAGATCTTCGGCCCGGTCGTCCAGGTCCCCGCCGAGGCCCCGCTCCTGGACCGGACGGTGGGCCTGAGCGGCCGGGACCCGGGGTGGACTCCGGTGTCCCAGGCGCACTGATCACGAGCGTTGCCGACACCGGCAGGGCTTGACCATGGCGAGGACCTGGCGAGGACCACCCCCGGTGCCGGGTCCACCGGACGCCGTACGCTCCCCGCATGTCCCTCACCCTCACCGTCCTCGGCACCGCCTCCCCGCACCCCCGGCCGGACCGGCCCTGCTCCGGCTATCTCGTGCGCGCCGGCGGTGCGGAGGTGTGGGTGGACGCGGGCCCCGGGAGCTTCGCGGAATTGCAGCGGCACACTGATCCGGCACGGCTCAGCGCCGTCTGGATCTCGCATCTGCACGCCGACCACAACGCCGATCTGCTGTCCGCCGTGTACGGCCTCGCCTACGGCGGGCTCACCCCGGCCGCCCCGATACCCGTCTACGCCCCGCAGGGCTGCGCCCAGCGTCTGGCCGGGTTCTTCGGACGGCCGGACGCCGGTTTCCTGAGCGGCATCCTCGACTTCCGGACCCTGCACGACGGCCACACCGCACGCCACGGCGACCTGGTGCTCACCTCGCGTGCCGTCGTCCACGACGTCGAGGCCTACGGCCTGCGCGCCGAGAGCGGCGGGCGGGTCCTCGCGTACTCCGGGGACACCGGGCCGTGCGACGCGCTCCCGCGCCTGGCCGCCGGCGCAGACCTGTTCCTCTGCGAGGCCGACATCGACACGCATCACGAAGGCGAACAGGTGCACCTGACTCCGGAGGACGCCGGAGCGGCCGCGCGACAGGCGGGCGCGGGAAAGCTGCTCGTCACCCATGTCGGGCCCACGCTCACTCCTGAAGCGGCGGCGTCCCGGGCTGCCGGATCCTTCGGCGGACCGACCGCCTTCGCCCGCGTGGGGGAGACCCGGACCGTGTGAAACCGGCCCGTCCGCGACCGGTCCGGTCGGCGCCGACCCGCTGACCGGCGGTCTTTACGCGACGCTCAACTTCTCTTGCCGGAAGCATTGACGAAACATCCGCGCCCTCCTACCTTCAAGCCGTCGTACTTCGTACGTCATATATGAGACGCGATACGTGAGATCCGATACGCGAGATCCGAGAGGCGCGCATGACCTCTGTGCCCACGCCGATCCCCTCCCGCACGCAGTACGTGCTGGAAGGGATCAAACACCGCATCCTCACCGGGCAGTTGACCCCGGGGCAGGCTCTGGTCGAGACCGAGCTCGCCGCCCAGTTCGGGGTGTCCAAGACCCCGGTGCGGGAGGCGCTCAAGACCCTGGCCGGCACCGGGCTGGTCGTGATGAACCAGTACAAGGGCGTCACGGTGCGCATGGTGGACGCGGACATGGCTCGCGAGGTCTACGACGTCCGGCTGCTCCTGGAGCCGGAGGCGCTGAAGCGTTCCGTGCGACGAGGCGCCTCCCTGGAGGCCGCCCGCTCCGCGCTGACCAGGGCCGACGAAGCCACCGACACCGCCGAACGCTCCCTGGCCAACCGGGAGTTCCACCGCGCGCTCTACCTGCCGTGCGGCAACCCGCTGCTGGGCCGGATGCTCGACGAGGTCCGCGACCAGGCGGCCCTGGTCTCGGCCGTCGCCTGGGCGGCCTCGCCGTCCTGGGAGCGGGAGGCCGGCGAGCACCGGGAGATCCTGCGGCTGGCCCTCGACGGTGACGCCGACGGCGCGGCACGCGCCCTCCACGGGCACATCGCGTCGTTCGTGCACCGGGCCTTCCCCGGGGTCCTCGAGCAGGAAGGTCAGGAATGAGCAGCGTGACGTTCGAGACCCAGCGGACGGCCCTGGCCGACGTGGTGGCGATCCCGGTGACACCGTTCGCCGCGGACGGCACCATCGACGAGGCCACCCACCGGGCCCTGCTGCGCCGCCTGCTCGACGGAGGGGTCCGCACCCTCACCCCCAACGGCAACACCGGTGAGTTCTACGCCCTCACCCCCCAGGAGCGGCAGCAGGTCACCGAGTGGACCATCGACGAGGCCGGCGACCGTGCCGTGTTCCTCGTCGGCGTCGGCCACGACGTGCCGACCGCGATCGCCTCCGCCCGCCACGCCCGCGAGCACGGCGCCCAGATGGTCATGGTCCACCAGCCCGTCCACCCCTACGTCTCGCAGGGCGGCTGGGTCGACTACCACCGCGCGATCGCCGAGGCCGTGCCCGAGCTCGGCGTCGTCCCGTACATCCGCAACGCCCAGCTGCTCGGCCTGCGCCTGGCCGAACTCGCCGACGCCTGCCCGAACGTCGTCGGGGTGAAGTACGCCGTCCCGGACGCGGCGAGATTCGCGGCGTTCGCCCGCGACGCGGGGCTCGACCGCTTCGTGTGGGTCGCCGGGCTCGCCGAACCGTACGCCCCCTCGTACTTCTCCGCGGGCGCCACCGGCTTCACCTCCGGCCTGGTGAACGTCGCCCCGGCCGTTTCGCTGAACATGATCGAAGCGCTTCGATCCGGTGACTTCCCGGCCGCCATGAAGGTCTGGGAGCAGATCCGCCGCTTCGAGGAACTGCGCGCCGCCAACGGCTCCGCCAACAACGTCACCGTCGTCAAGGAGGCCCTCGCCTCCCTCGGCCTGTGCCGCCGCGACGTCCGCGCGCCGAGCAGGCCGCTGCCCGAGGAGGAGCGGGCGGAAGTCGCCGCCATAGCCGCCGGGTGGTCCGTGTGAACGCGCCGGCCGGCAAGCGCCCCGAAGAGCTCAGAAGCCACCAGTGGTACGGCACCGAGGGCCTGCGCTCCTTCAGCCACCGCGCCCGCACCCGTCAGCTCGGCTACCTGCCCGAGGAGCACCTCGGCAAGCCGGTCATCGCGATCCTCAACACCTGGTCGGACATCAACCCCTGCCACGTCCACCTGCGCGACCGTGCGCAGGCCGTGAAGCGGGGCGTGTGGCAGGCCGGAGGCTTCCCGCTCGAGTTCCCGGTCTCCACGCTCAGCGAGACCTTCCAGAAGCCGACCCCGATGCTCTACCGCAACATGCTCGCGATGGAGACCGAGGAGCTGCTGCGGTCCTACCCGGTCGACGGGGCGGTCCTGATGGGCGGCTGCGACAAGTCCACGCCCGCGCTGCTCATGGGCGCCGCGACCGCCGACCTGCCCGCCGTGTTCGTGCCCGCCGGACCCATGCTGCCGGGCCACTGGCGCAACGAGGTCCTCGGTTCGGGCACCGACATGTGGAAGTACTGGGACGACAAGCGGGCCGGCCTGATCGGCGACTGCGAGATGACCGAACTGGAGTCCGGCCTCGCCCGCTCGCCCGGGCACTGCATGACGATGGGCACGGCCTCCACGCTGACCGCCGCCGCCGAGGCCCTCGGCGTCACGGTGCCGGGTGCCTCCAGCATCCCCGCCGTCGACTCCGGTCACGACCGGATGGCCGCCGCGGCGGGCCTGCGCATCGTCGAACTGGTCCACAAGGACCGCAAGTTGAGCGACATCCTCACCCGTGACGCCTTCGAGGACGCGGTGACGACCGTCCTCGGTCTCGGCGGCTCCACCAACGCGGTGATCCATCTGATCGCCATGGCGGGCCGGGCCGGCGTCAAGCTCACGCTCGACGACTTCGACCGCATCGCCCGCACGGTCCCGGTGCTCGCCAACGTACGGCCCGGCGGACAGACGTACCTGATGGAGGACTTCCACTTCGCCGGCGGTCTGCCCGGCTTCCTCTCCCGCATCCCCGACCTGCTCCACCTGGAGCGCCCGACCGTCTCCTACGACACGATGCGCGAGCAGATCACCGGCGCGCAGGTGCACAACGACGACGTCATCCGCACCCGCGACAACCCGGTCGCGAGCGAGGGCGGGGTCGCCGTGCTGCGCGGCAACCTGTGCCCGGACGGCGCGGTCATCAAGCACATCGCCGCCGAACGGCACCTGCTCAAGCACACCGGCACCGCGGTCGTCTTCGACGACTACAGGACCATGCAGCGCACCATCAACGACCCGTCGCTGGACATCACCGCCGACAGTGTGCTGGTGCTGCGCAACGCCGGGCCCAAGGGCGGCCCGGGCATGCCGGAGTACGGCATGCTGCCCATCCCCGACCATCTGCTCAGGCAGGGTGTGCGGGACATGGTCCGGATCTCCGACGCCCGGATGAGCGGCACGAGTTACGGCACCTGCGTCCTGCACGTGGCGCCCGAGTCGTACGTCGGCGGACCGCTGGCCCTGGTGCGGTCCGGCGACACCATCACCCTCGACGTCGACGCCCGCAGCCTCCGTCTCCACGTCGACGACGAGGAGCTGGAACGCCGCCGGGCCGAGTGGACACCGCCGCCGGTGCGCCACGAGCGCGGCTACGGCGCGCTCTACAACGAGCAGATCACCCAGGCCGACACCGGCTGCGACTTCGAGTTCCTGGCCCGTCCGGGCAAGGTGCAGGACCCGTACGCCGGCTGAGCCGAGCCGTAGAACCGCGCACACCCCTGTCCGTGGAGAAAGCGCTTCCCGCACGACGTACCACGACGTACCGAGAACGGAGAACAGTCATGGCCCAAGCCGCAGCCGTGGCGAAACCGCCCGCGCCACCCCGGCGGCGCCGTGCCTCCGCCACGCCACGCAGGCTCCCGTACCTGCTGATCGCGCCGGCGGCCCTGCTGATGCTGGGCTTCATCGCCTACCCGGTCATCAGCGTCTTCTACTACAGCCTGCAGAACTACAACCCCACCAAGCCGTGGCGGAACGGCTACGCGGGCTTCGACAACTTCGTCCACGCTTTCACCGAGGACCCGGTCTTCTGGGACACGCTGACCTTCAGCGCCAAGTGGGTCTTCGTCGAGGTCGGCCTCCAGCTGATGTTCGGTCTGGCACTGGCCCTCATCGTCAACCAGACCTTCGTGGGCCGATCCCTCGGGCGCGCCCTGGTCTTCTCCCCGTGGGCCGTCTCCGGGGTGCTGACCTCCGCGATCTGGGTGCTGCTCTACAACTCCCAGACCGGCATCACCCGTTACCTCGCGGACGTGGGCATCGGTTCCTACGGCACCAGCTGGCTGTCGGACACCTCCACGGTGTTCTCGGCGGCGATCGTCGCCGACCTGTGGCGCGGTGTCCCCTTCTTCGCCATCCTCATCCTCGCCGACCTGCAGTCCGTCTCCAAGGACCTGTACGAGGCCGCCGAGGTCGACGGGGCGAGCAAGATCAAGCAGTTCTGGCACATCACGCTGCCCCATCTGAAGGACGCCATCATCCTGTCCACGCTGCTGCGCGCGGTGTGGGAGTTCAACAACGTCGACCTGCTCTACACCCTGACCGGCGGCGGACCCGCCGGCGAGACGACGACACTCCCGCTCTACATCGCCAACACCAGCGTCGACGCCCACAACTTCGGCTACGCGTCCGCCCTCACCACGGTGGCGTTCGTGATCCTGCTCTTCTGCTCGATGGTCTATCTGCGCCTGAGCAAGTTCGGAGGTGGAGACAAGTGATCACCAAGGAGGCCACCGCGGTCGCACCGGCTGTCCAGCGCACGGTCCCCGAACCGCCGCGCCCCACCGGCAAGCGCCGGGCCTGGGACGAAGCCCCCCGCTGGCAGATCTACCTGCCGCTGTCGATCTACCTCGTCTTCACCCTGATCCCCTTCTACTGGATCCTGCTCTTCGCGCTCCGCCCGGCCGGCTCGACCTCGCTGGTGCCCTGGCCGGTCACCTTCGACCACTTCGAGAAGGTGTGGACGGACCGCAGCTTCGGGGTCTACTTCGAGAACAGCCTGTACGTCGGTGTCGCCACCCTGGTGATGACCACCCTGGTCGCGCTGGCCGGCGGCTACGCCCTCGCCCGGTTCGACTTCAAGGTCAAGCAGGGCTTCATGCTCGCCCTGCTGTGCTCCCAGTTCGTGCCGGGCGCGCTGCTCCTGGTGCCGCTGTTCGAGATCTTCGCCGAACTCCAGATGATCAACTCGCTGGTCAGTGTGATCATCGCGGAGACCGTGTTCCAGCTGCCGCTGTCGATCATCCTGATCAGCAACTTCATCAAGAACGTGCCGTACTCGCTGGAGGAGGCGGCCTGGGTCGACGGCTGCAACCGGTTCACCGCGTTCCGGATCGTCGTGCTGCCGCTGCTGCGGCCCGGCCTGATCGCCGTCGGCTCCTTCGCCTTCGTGCACTCCTGGAACCACTTCCTGTTCGCCCTGATGTTCCTGAACAACCAGGACAAGCAGACCATCCCGGTCGGCCTCAACACGCTGATGAGCGCGGACAGCGTCGACCTCGGGGCGCTGGCCGCGGGCGGCATCATCGCGGCCGTACCCGTCGTGCTCGTGTTCGCCTTCATCCAGAAGTGGCTGATCACGGGCTTCAGCGCCGGGGCGGTGAAGGGATGAGGAAGCGTCACCTCGCGCTCGCGCTGGGTCTGTCGGGGCTGCTCTGCGTCCCCGCCCAGGCCGAGGCCCGTGACATCAGCCGCGACACCCTGGCCCCGAACGACGGCTGGGCGGCCGCCGACGGAGGCACCACCGGCGGCGCCGCGGCCGACGACGCCCACGTGTACACGGTCACCGACCGCGCCGGGCTGGTCCGCGCCCTCGACGGCGGCAGCGGCACCCCGAAGATCATCAAGATCGCCGGGACGATCGACGCCAACACCGACGACGACGGCGACCATCTGGACTGCGCCGACTACGCCACCGACGGTTACAGCACCAAGAAGTACCTGACCGCCTACGACCCCCGCACCTGGGGACCGGCCAAACCCAGCGGCCCGCAGGAGGAGGCCCGCCAGGCCTCGGCGGCGCGGCAGGCGGCACGGATCGTCCTGCCGGTCGGCTCCAACACCACGATCGTCGGCCTCGAAGGCGCGGTCCTCAAAGGCGCGAGCCTCCAGGTGAAGAACGCGGACAACGTCATCGTCCGCAACCTCGACCTGCGCGACGCCTACGACTGCTTCCCCGTCTGGCAGCCCAACACCGGCGGCCTCGGCGACTGGAAGACGGCGTACGACAACCTGTGGCTGAACGGCGCCACCCACGTCTGGGTCGACCACGTCACGGCCTCCGACAAGGGGCACCCCGACGACCGGGAACCCACCCACTTCGCCCGCAACTACCTGCGCCACGACGGCCTGCTGGACATCACGGGCGGCTCCGACCTGGTCACCGTCTCCTGGAGCCGGTTCGCCGGCCACGACAAGGCGATCCTCATCGGCAACGGCGACACGGCCACCGGGGACCGCGGCCGGCTCCGGGTGACCCTGCACCACAACGAGTTCGACTCGATCGTCCAGCGCGCCCCCCGCGTCCGCTTCGGACAGGTGCACCTCTACAACAACCGCTACGAGGTCCCCGACGAGGGCGACTACCGCTACTCGCTCGGCGTGTCGACGGAGTCCGGCATCTACGCCGAGAACAACGCCTTCCACACCCCCGGCCACATCGAGGCCGCCGACCTGGTCAAGAGCTGGAACGGCACCGCCCTGCACCAGACGGGCACCCTCTTCAACGGCTATCCGGTGGACCTGCTCGCCATTCACAACGCCTACAACTCGGGCAGTGAGCGTGACCTCACGGCCGAGGTCGGCTGGACACCTACCCTGCACACAAAGATCGACAGCGCCGGGACGGCCGACCGAGAGGTGGCACGCGGCGCGGGCGCAGGGAGGACCCCATGAGCATCGACATCGTCCTGGCGGGTGCGCGCGGCCACGGCCGCTGGCACCTCGACAACATCCGCAGGCTGCAGGACAAGGGGATCGTCCGGCTCGCCGGTGTCTGCGAGCTGACCCCACTGGGCCCGGACGAGCTCTCCGAGGGCCTCGGCACGCCCGAGCAGTCCGCCGACTTCGGTGCCCTCCTGGACTCGACCGGCGCCCGGATCGCGGTGATCTGCACACCGATCCCGACCCACACGGACCTCGCGCTGACGGCCGCCGCGCGAGGCGTGCACCTCCTGCTGGAGAAGCCGCCGGCCCCGTCGTACGCCGAGTTCCGCCGGATGGCGGACGGGGTGGCCGCGGCCGGGGTCGTCTGCCAGATCGGCTTCCAGTCGCTGGGCTCGCACGCCCTGCCCGCGATCCGCGAGCTGATCGCCGAGGGCGCGATCGGTGAGCTGACCGGGGTCGGCGGGGCCGGCGCCTGGGCCCGGCCCGAGTCCTACTACCGGCGGGCGCCCTGGGCGGGCAAGCGGCGGCTGAACGGCGTCGACGTGATCGACGGAGCGCTCACCAACCCGCTCGCGCACGCCGTCGCCACCGGCCTCGCCCTGGCCGGCGCCCCACGCGCCGAGGACGTCTCCGGGATCGAGACCGAGCTGCTGCGCGCCAACGACATCGAGTCCGACGACACCTCCTGCGTCCGCGTCACCACCACGCGGGACCTCCCGGTGACGGTCGCCGCGACCCTGTGCGCCGAGGACCCGGACGAGCCGTACGTCGTCGCGCACGGCACCAGCGGCCGGATCACCTTCTGGTACAAGCAGGACCGGGTGCTGATCCAGCGGGCCGGACACGGACCACAGGAGTACGAGTACGGCCGCACCGACCTGCTGGAGAACCTCGTCGAGCACCTCGCCGACGGCGTGGAGCTGCTGGTCACACCGGACGCCACGGGCGCCTTCATGAAGGTCGTCGAGGCGATCCGGCAGGCCCCCGACCCGGCCCCGCTGCCGCGCGACGCCTGGCGACTGCTGCCCGACGAACAGCGCAGGGTCGTCCCCGGCATCGACGGACTCGTCGCTGCCGCCGCGGACACCCTCGCCCTCTACTCGGAGCTGGGCGCCCCCTGGGCCCCGCCCGAAGATCCGGAAGAGGTGAGCACCTGATGACGACCACCAACGACACGCCGGTGCTGCGTGTCGCGGGCCGACCGGTCGGCCGGTACGTCACCCGGCCGGAGCTGCCGGCCCGGCTCTCGCCGCGCCCGTACCTGCACCCCGTCACCACCCTGGCCGGCACGGCGGTCACCGAGCTCAGCCCCGCCGACCACACCCACCACCTCGGCGTCGGTGTAGCCGTACCCGACGTCGAGGGGCACAACTTCTGGGGCGGCCGCACCTACGTCCGCGACCAGGGCCCGACCGAGCTCGACAACCACGGTGCCCAGCGCCACACCACGTTCCAGCTGCGCGACCCCGACGGCTTCGTGGAGGAGCTGCGCTGGGTCGCCGCCGGGGGCGAGCTGCTGCGTGAGCGCCGTACCGTGGCCGCCACCGAACTCACCGACGCCGCCTGGGCGCTGGACTTCACCTTCTCCCTCACCAACGTCACCCCGCACCCGCTGTCGATCGGCAGCCCGGCGACGAACGGACGCCCTGGAGCGGCCTACGGCGGGTTCTTCTGGCGGGCCCGCAAGGAGCGGGAGGCGCCGCGGGTCTTCACCGCCGGCACCGAGGGGGAGGACGAGGTCCACGGAGCCCGCGCCGACTGGCTCGCCATGGCCGGCTCCACCTGGACCCTGGTCTTCGCCGGGGTCACCGAACAGACCCGCCGCGACCCCTGGTTCGTCCGCACCACCGAGTACCCGGGTGTCGGCTCGTCCCTGGCGCACGACCGGCGGGTACCGATCGAGCCCGGCGACACCGTCGTACGACGGATCGTCACCGTGGTGGCCGACGGGCACCTCGACCGGCCCGGAGCAGCGGCCCTCATCCGCAAGGCGGTGAACCTGTGACCCCCGACGCGCACCCGAGCCCCGCCCCGCCCGCCGAGGCGGTCACCACCCCCGGCCCGGCCCCCGAGACCTACACCAACCCCGTCCTCAACGCCGACTGGTCCGACCCGGACGTCGTCCGGGTCGGGGACGACTTCTACCTCACCGCCTCCAGCTTCGGCCGTGTCCCCGGCCTGCCGCTGCTGCACTCCCGCGACCTGGTCAACTGGACCCTGATCGGTCACGCCCTGGAACGCCTGGAACCGGCGGCCGAGTTCAGGGCACCGCGGCACGACTGCGGGGTCTGGGCTCCGTCGCTCCGCCACCACGACGACCGTTTCTGGATCTTCTGGGGCGACCCCGACCAGGGCATCTTCCAGATCAACGCCCCGGAGATCCGCGGCCCTTGGACCCGCCCCCACCTGGTGAAGGAGGGCAAGGGGCTCATCGACGCGTGCCCCCTGTGGGACGAGGAGACCGGCGAGGCCTATCTGGTGCACGCGTGGGCCAAGTCCCGCTCGGGCGTCAAGAACCGGCTCACCGGCCACCGTATGCACCCTGACGGTACGTCGCTTCTCGACGCGGGCAAGGTGATCGTCGACGGGGACCGCATCCCCGGCTGGTTCACCCTGGAAGGCCCCAAGCTCTACCGGCACGACGGCTGGTTCTGGATCCTGGCGCCCGCCGGGGGAGTGGAGAGCGGCTGGCAGGGCGCCTTACGCTCGCGCGGCTTCTTCGGGCCGTACGAGGAGCGGGTCGTCCTGGAGCAGAAGGACACCGACGTCAACGGCCCCCACCAGGGCGGCTGGGTGCGTACCCCGTCCGGCGAGGACTGGTTCCTGCACTTCCAGCAACGCGGCCCCTACGGCCGGGTCGTCCACCTCCAGCCGATGAGCTGGGGCACGGACGGCTGGCCGGTGCTCGGCGCCGACGGCGCCCCCGTGGCCGTACACCGCAAGCCCGGCCTGCCGCCGCAGCCGGCCGCCGCGCCCGCCACCGACGACGACTTCCCCGGCGGACGCTTCGGACGCCAGTGGCAGTGGACGGCCAACCCGCAGGACGGCTGGGCCACCCAGCACTCCGGCGACGGCCTGAGGCTGGCCTGTGTCCGTTCGGCGGACGCGCACGACCTGCGCAAGCTGCCGAACGTTCTCACCCAGCGGCTGCCGGGCACCCCCTCGGCCGTCGAGGTGGAGCTGACGCTGCACGGCGAGGAGCCGGGGGCGCGGGCCGGACTCGCGGTCCTCGGGGACGCCTTCGGCTGGATCGGACTGCAGCGGGGCGCCGACGGGACGGTCCACCTGGTGCACCGGTTCGCCGAGGCCGTGGCCGAACAGGAGCGCGACGCCGACCATCCGCGGCTCGCCCCCGAAGGACGCGTGCGACTGCGCGTCGAGATCGGGGCGGGGGCGCGCTGCCGGTTCCTCGCCGATGTCGGCGAGGGGTTCAGGTCGTCGGGCCCCGTCTTCGCCGCCACCCCCTGGCGCTGGGTCGGCGCCCTGCTCGGCCTGTTCGCCCTCGCGCCCGCCGGGCCGGGACACGCCGGCGCGGCGACGTTCGCCAGGTTCCGCATCACCGACCTGTAACGCATCGCACGTACCCCTTTTGTACGCCTGTTGGGAGCCGCAATGACGCACCTCCATAGCAAGCGCTTGTCGAGACCTGGTCACGGCAAGGTCGTGGCCGCCGTGATCGGCCTCGCGGCCGCGCTGAGCCTCGGGGCGGCCGGGGAGGCGATGGCCGCCCCCGCCCAAGCCCCCGCCTCCGCGCCTGTCGACCGCTGGAGCGACCGGGCACATGGCTTCGCCTCCCTCGCCGGCGGCACCACCGGCGGTGCGGGCGGCAAGGTCGTGACCGTCACCGACCAGGCGTCACTGGCGAAGTACGCGGCGGCCGAGGAACCGTACGTGATCCGGGTGTCGGGATCGATTGCCGTCGAGCCGTTCGGCTCGGAGATCGTCGTGGCCTCGAACAAGACCGTCATCGGCGTCGGCGACACCGGCGAGATCGTCCACGGCGAGCTGCACCTGAACCCCGGCACCCACAACGTGATCATCCGCAACCTGACGATCCGTGACTCGGCGGTCGAGGGCAACTGGGACTGCAAGGACACCGACTTCGACGGCATCCAGATGGACACCGCCCACCACGTGTGGGTCGATCACAACCGCTTCTCGAACATCTGCGACGGGCAGCTGGACGTCCGCAAGGACAGCGAGTACGTGACGGTCTCGTACAACCGGTTCGAGAACAACAACAAGACGTTCGGACTCGGCTGGACGAACGAGGTCAAGACACAGATCACCATCGACCACAACCTGTTCGCCCACACCAAGCAGCGCAACCCGTCCGTGGACAACGCCGCTTACGCGCACCTGTACAACAACCACCTGACGGCGCAGGTGGATCCGGGCGACCCGGTGTGGACGTACGGCAACTGGTCGCGCGGCCGGACCAAGATGGTCATCGAGAACAGCTACTACCGGGACGTCCAGCACCCCTACCAGGCCGACGCCACGGCGGAGTTGGTGGAGCGCGGGTCGATCCTCAGGAACACGACGGGTCGGCACGACGAGTGGGGTGCCGCCTTCGACCCGCGTGACTTCTACGACTACCGGCTCGACCCGGCGGCGGCGGTGCCCGCGTTGGTGAAGAGGTTCTCCGGGCCGCAGAAGCGGATCGGCGACTCGGTGACGCTGCACGTGCCGGCCGACTACCCGACCGTGCAGGCCGCCGTGGACGCCGTGCCCGACGGCAACACCGTCCCGGTGACGATCGCCGTCGCGCCGGGCACCTACCGGGCGAAGGTCCTGATCCCCGCGACCAAGCCGAACATCGTGCTGCGGGGGACTGGACAGGATCGCTCCGACACCGTCATCGTCTACGACACGCCCGCCGAGTACGGCGGCTCCACCGGGAGCGCGACCGTACGGATCGCCGCGAACGACGTGACGGCCCGCAACCTCACCTTCAGCAACGACTTCGACGAGGCCGCGGTCGAGCTGAAGGGCGAGCAGGCGCTGGCGATGAAGACGACCGGCGACCGGATCGTCTTCGAGGACACCGCGTTCCTGGGCAACCAGGACACCCTGATGACCGACAGCCCGAAACTGACCACCGTCAGCCGGGTCTACATCCGCGACTCGTACATCGAGGGCGACGTCGACTTCATCTACGGGCGGGCCACCACCGTGATCGAGCGGTCGGTCATCCGGGCGCTGAGCCGGGGATCGGCGACCAACAACGGGTACATCACCGCGGCCTCGACCTGGAAGGAGAACCCGTACGGGTTCCTGATCACCCGGTCGAGGATCCTCAGCGACGCGCCCGCCGGATCGTTCCACCTGGGGCGGCCCTGGCACCCGGGCGGTGAGCCGGACGCCATCGCCCAGGTGCTGATCCGGGACACGAAGCTGCCCGCCGCGATCAAGGCCACGCCGTGGACCGACATGAGCGGCTTCTCCTGGCGGGACGCACGGTTCACCGAGTACGGCAACTACGGGCCCGGTGCGGCGGTGACGGCGGACCGGCCGCAGCTGGGCGACGCCGAGGCACCGTCGTACACCGTCGCCCGCTATCTGAACGGGTCGGACGGCTGGGCGCCGTACGACCGGCACTGACCCCCCCCACACACCCCACACCTCTCCGTTGGATCCAGAAGAAGAAGAGAGCCGACCGATGAAGATCAGCAATCGCAGCACCAGCACAGGAAGGCGCCGGACGTCGGCTGCCGTCGCTCTGGGGGCCGTGCTCGCCCTGACCGCCACCGCCTGCGGCGACGACGGCAGCGGCGGAGGTGACGGAGCCGAGGGCAGCGGCACCGGGAAGATCGTCTTCTGGGACAACAACGGCGGTGTCCGCACCGACATCTGGAAGGAGATCATCGCCGACTTCGAGAAGGCGAACCCGGACATCAAGGTCGACTACGTCGGGATCCCTTCCACCGATGTGCAGTCGAAGTACGACACCGCCATCCAGGGCGGCGGCCTGCCCGACGTCGGCGGCGTGGGCGCGGCCATGCTCGCGGGCATCGCGGCGCAGAACGCGCTGGAGCCGCTCGAGGGCCGTCTGGCCAAGTCCTCCCTCAACGGCAAGCTCAACGAGGGCATGGTCGAGTCGGTGAAGGTGGCCGGCGGTTCGGACGACGCCGTGTTCTCGATACCGACCTCCGCGAACAACGGCACCCTCTACTACCGCACCGACCTGTTCAAGAAGGCGGGTCTGGAGGCGCCCACCACGTGGGACGCGTTCTACGAGGCCGCCGAGAAGCTCACCGACGCCAAGCAGAACGAGTTCGGTTACACCATCCGCGGCGGCGCGGGCTCCATCGCGCAGGCGCTGGACGCGATGTACGGGCAGTCCGGCATCACGTCCTTCTGGGACGCCGGCGGCGAGAAGACCACGGTCAACGACCCGAAGAACGTCGAGGCGCTGGAGAAGTACGCAGACCTGTACAAGAAGTACACGCCGGCCGCAGACCTCAACAACGACTTCACCAAGATGGTCTCCCAGTGGGACTCCGGCACGATCGGGATGCTGAACCACAACCTGGGCTCCTACCAGGACCACGTGAAGGCGCTCGGCACCGAGAAGTTCCGCGGCATCCCGCAGCCCACCGGTCCCGGCGGCAAGCGGGTCCAGGTCTCCAACCCCGTCGACGGTCTCGGGCTGTTCAAGGCCTCCAAGAACAAGGAGGCCGCCTGGAAGTTCATCGAGTTCGCCGCCTCCCACGAGTCCAACTCCCGGTGGAACGAGTCGGCCGGCGCCATCCCGTCCAACACGGAAGCCGCCAAGGACACCTGGATCTCCAAGGCCGAGCCGACCAAGCTCGCCGCCGAGGCCCTCAACGACGGTTCCACCACCATCGTCCAGCTGCCGTACTACCTGCCGGACTGGAACACCATCTCCAAGGCCGACAACGAGCCCAGCTTCCAGAAGGTCCTGCTCGGCGACCTGAGCGCCAAGGACTTCCTGGACAAGATGGCCGAGCAGCTCAACGCGGCGCAGAAGGAATGGAACGAGCAGAAGGCCTGACCCCGGCCCGCTGACTCCCCCCACACCCCATCGGACAGGCCGGCGGCGGACACCGATCGTGCCCGCCGCCGGCCCCCACCCCGCGCCTCCCGCGCACCCGAAGCACGAGGTCCTACCGAACGAACCCGCACCACCGCCTCGAAAGGCCGCCCCCATGTCTCTCACCCGCAGACAGCTCGCCGCCGCGGCGCTCATCGCCGCCGTACCCGCCGTCGCCGCGTCCCCCGCGCACGCGGCCGCCTTCTCCCACGGTGGCTCCCGCCGCACCCGCACCCTCTACATCGCCGGCGACTCCACCGCCGCCCAGAAGTACGCCGACGCCGCCCCCGAGACCGGGTGGGGCATGGCACTGCCGTTCTTCCTCCAGCAGACCTTCAAGGTGTCCAACCACGCGGTGAACGGCCGCAGTTCGAAGAGCTTCGTCGACGAGGGCCGCCTGGACACCCTCCTCGCCGCCATCCGGCCCGGCGACCTGCTGCTGATCCAGTTCGGCCACAACGACGCCAAGGCCGAGGACCCCACCCGCTACACCGAGCCCTGGACGACGTACCAGGACCACCTGCGGCTGTACATCGCCGGTGCCCGGGCACGTGGCGCGCGCCCCGTGCTGGCCACGTCCGTGGAACGCCGCAGGTTCGACGCGAACGGCACCGCCCGGACGACCCACGGCGAATACCCCGCGGCGATGCGGACGCTGGCCAAGGCGGAAGGCGTGGCACTGCTCGACATCCAGGCCCTGTCGATCGCGCTGTGGCAGGAGCTCGGGGTCGAGGAGACGAAGAAGTACTTCAACTGGACCGAGACCGAGCAGGACAACACGCACTTCAACCCGCCCGGCGCGATCGCCGTGGCGCGGCTGGTGGTGCGGGAACTGCTGCGCACCCGGGTTCTGGCGTCGCGCGACGTGCGCCGGCTGGACGACGACATTCCGGAGTCCTGGATCACCTGGCCGCAGCCCACCGCCTGACCCACCCCCCCGCCCCGCACGAGGAGAGCCGCACCATGAACGCACAGACATGGCATGGGCATGCCACAGTGAGAGCCGCCGCCCTCATCGGATGCACCGCCCTGGTGCTGTCCCTGACCGGCACCACCGCGCAGGCGGGCGGCCGGGACCCCGGCCGCGAGGTACTCGCCGCGAAGGACGGCTGGGCCTCCCAGGGCGCGGGCACGACCGGCGGCTCGGCCGCCGACGCCGCGCACGTCTACACGGTCACCACCTGGGAGGAGTTCAAGGACGCCCTGGCGGCAGGCGGTGCCGCTCCCAAGATCATCAAGGTCAAGGGGATGATCGACGCCGTGGCCCAGGGCTGTGAGGCCTTCGAGGCCGAGGGCTACGACTTCCAGCAGTACCTCGCCGACTACGACCCCGCCGTCTGGGGCTACGACACCCCGGTCAGCGGTGAGCAGGAGAACCTGCGGGACGCGTCCGCGGACAACCAGGACAAGGCCATCAAGGCGAGCGTCCCCGCCAACACCACCATCGTCGGCGTCGGGAAGAACTCCGGGATCCTCGGCGGCAGCCTCCAGATCAAGGCCGTCGACAACGTCATCCTGCGCAACCTCACCATCGAGGCCCCGATCGACTGCTTCCCGCAGTGGGACCCGACCGACGGCGCCACCGGAGCCTGGAACTCCGAGTACGACGCCGTCGTCGTCTACGGCTCCACCCATGTGTGGATCGACCACAACACCCTCACCGACGGCCGCTACCCCGACAGCTCCCTGCCGACCTATTTCGGCGAGATCTACCAGCAGCACGACGGGCTGGCCGACATCGTTCGCGGCTCCAACTACGTGACCGTGTCCTGGAACTCGTTCGAGAACCACGACAAGACCATGCTGATCGGCAACAGCGACAGCGCCGCCGCGGACGACGCCGGCAAGCTCAAGGTCACCCTGCACCACAACCGCTTCAAGGGCATCGTGGAGCGGGCCCCGCGCGTGCGGTTCGGGCAGGTCGACTCGTACAACAACCACTTCGTGGTGACCAAGGACCAGCCGTACGTCTACTCCTACGGCATCGGCATCGAGTCGCGGCTGTACGCCACGGACAACGCCTTCACGCTGTCGAAGGGGGTCAGCGCGGCCCTGACCCTGAAGAAGTGGAAAGAGGCGCCGCTGACCGCCGAGAACAACTACGTCAACGGCAGGCTCACCGACCTGATCGCCGTGCACAACGCGGAGATCCCCGAGGAGACCCTGCAGTCCGGCGCCGGCTGGACGCCGACCCTGCGCACCCAGGTCCACCCGCCGCAGGTGGTCCCGTGGCTCGTCGACCACCGTGCGGGCGCCGGCCGCCTGCGCTGACGTCACCGGCACGTCCGGGCCGGGGCGGACCGCCCCGGCCTCCACCCCCCCCATGCGAGGAATCACCGCCCGAGCCGCACCCCCCAAGGAGCACCCGCATGTCCTCGCCCCACCTCCAGACCTCCCTGCCCAGAAGGGGATTCCTGTTCGCGGGCGCCGGCGCCGCGGCCGCGCTCGCCGTCGGGGCGGGGGCCGCCCCCGCCCAGGCCGGGCCGCGCCCCTTCGGCCGGTACGGTTCGCCGACCGCCCGCCTCACCCCGCTGACCCTGTACGTCGACCCGCACGGCCGGGGCGACTTCACCTCCGTCCAGGCCGCCGTGAACGCCGCCACCGGCAGCGGCCAAACCCTCGTCCTGGCCCCGGGCACCTACCGGGAGACGGTCTCCGTCGATCGCTCCCGCACCGGGATGACCTGGCTGGGCGCCGGGAACCGTCCGCGTGACGTCGTCATCGTCTATGACAACGCGGCCGGCACCCCGAAGCCGGACGGCTCGGGCACCTACGGGACCACCGGCTCCGCCACCACCACCGTCCGGGCCGACGGCTTCACCGCCCACCGGATCACCTTCGCCAACGACTTCCTGCGCGCCGAGCACCCCGACATCGCCGGTACCCAGGCCGTCGCCATCAAGGTGCAGGGCGACCGCTCGGCCTTCCACCACTGCCGCTTCCTCGGCCACCAGGACACCCTGTACGCCGACTCCAACGCGGCGAACCTGGTCGCCCGCCAGTTCTTCTCGCACTGCTATGCCGAGGGCGACGTCGACTTCGTCTTCGGCCGGGCCACGGCCGTCTTCGAGCACTGCCACTTCCGCACCCTGAACCGCGCCGACGCGACCGGCGCCCCCTACGGCTTCGTCTTCGCCCCCTCCACGGAGGGCGACAACCCGCGCGGCTACCTCGTGACGCGGAGCCAGGTCAGCAGTGAGGCCCCGCGCGGCTACTACAAGCTGGCCCGCCCCTGGGTGCCCAGCTCAAGCACCACCGTCCGCCCGATGCTCACGGTGCGCGACACCTGGCTGGGCCACGGCATCGACGCGGTCGCGCCCTACGCCAACATGCGGGACGAACATCCGTGGCAGGAGCAGCGCTTCGCCGAGTACGACAACACCGGCCCGGGTGCCGTCGTCACCGTCCCGGAGAACCGGCCCCAGCTCACCGACGAGCAGGCCGCGTCCGCGACCCGTGCCGCCTGGTTGGGCGACTGGCGGCCGGCGGAGGTGTGCTGACATGCGCCGACGCACGCTCCTGATCGCCGGCGTCGCCGGCGGCCTGACCGGCGCCGGCCCCCGGCCCGCCTCCGCCGCGCCGGGGCGACGGGCAGGCCCCCGCGTCCTGCACGTACGCCCCGGGGACTCCGTCCAGCAGGCCGTGGACGCCGTCGACGGGCCGGGCTGGACGGTCGTCGTGCACCCGGGGACGTACCGCGAGGTCGTGAACATCCCGGCCGGCACCGGCGAGTTGACCCTGCGCGGAGCCACCCGCGACCCGCGTGACGCCGTCATCGTCTTCGACAACGCCAACGGCACGAAGAAGCCCGACGGCACCACGTACGGCACGGCCGGCTCCGCCACCTTCACCTCGGCGGCCCCCGGTCTCACCGTCCGTGACCTCACCCTCGCCAACGACTGGCTGCGCGCCGACCACCCCGACATCACCGGGACCCAGGCCGTGGCGGCGTACACCTGCGGCGACCGCACGCACTTCGAGAACGTCCGGCTGCTCGCCCACCAGGACACCCTGTTCGTCGAGACGACCGCGCTGGACACCTTCGACCGGCAGTACTTCCACCGCTGCCACATCGAGGGAGACGTCGACTTCGTCTTCGGCCGGGCGACGGCCGTCTTCGAGGAGTGCCACTTCCACACCCTGCGCCGGGACGTGACCTTCACCCCCAAGGGCATGGTCTTCGCCCCCTCCACGGCCCGCGCCAACCCGCACGGCATCCTCGCGGTCCGCTCCCGGATCACCTCGGCCGCCGAGGACGGGGCCTACAAGCTGGCACGGCCGTGGGTGCCGACGTACGAGACGACCGCCTGGCCGTCCCTGGTCGTGCGGGACACCCGGATCGGGCCCGGCATCGACGCCGTGGCGCCGTACACGAACATGCGGGAGGCCCACCCCTGGCAGACCATGCGGTTTCGGGAGTACCGGAACCAGGGGCCGGGGGCGGCGATCCCGGTCCCGGAGAACCGGCCGCAACTGACGTCCGCCGAAGCCCGGTCGCACACGAAGAAGGCGTATCTCGGCGACTGGTGTCCCCGTGCGTAGGGCGACGGCCGCCCTGTTGCTCGCCCTCCTGACGGCATGGGCACCGGCACCGGCCGCCTCCGCCTCAGTCGCCGCCTCCGCCTCCGTCGCCGAGCGGGGGCCCGTCGGCTGGGCCGCCGCCGGCACCGGTACCACCGGCGGCACGGGCGGCACGACCTGGACCGTGCGCACCCGCGCCGAGCTCAAGGAGGCCCTGGCCAACGACGGCGACCCCGTCGCGCCCAAGGTGATCCGGGTCGTCGGCGCCGTGGACGGCCATGAGGCGGACGACGGTTCGCCGCTCGGCGAGCAGGACTACGCGCCGGGGTACGACCTGGCGAAGTACATGTCCTGCTTCGGCGACGACGGCACCACCTGGTCCGACACCCGCCACGACTACTGCAGGCAGCAGCGGCAGCTGCGGCAGACGGGATCGAACCGGGAGAAGGCACAGATCCAGCTGACGGTGCCGAGCAACACCACCCTCGTCGGCGTGGGCCGCGACGCGCGGCTCCTCGGGGTCTTCCTGACGGTCAACACGGGCACGAACATCATCGTCCGGAACCTGCGCCTCGAAGCCCCGGTCGACCACTTCACCAGCTGGTCGCCGGGCGACGGGAGCCAGGGCAGCTGGAACGCCCGCTTCGACGCGATGACCGTGATCACCGGGAGGAACATCTGGGTCGACCACTGCACCTTCACCGACGGCCGCTTCCCGGACCGCGAGGCACCCCTCGGCTTCCACGGTGAACCCGTCCAGCGGCACGACGGACTGCTCGACATCGAGGACGGCTCCGACTTCGTCACGGTCTCCGACAGCCACTTCGCCGACCACGACAAGGCGATCCTGATCGGCTCGGGCGACGGGCGCGGCGACCGGGACCGCGGACACCTCAAGGTCACCCTCGTCCGCAACCTGTTCACCGACATCGTGCAGCGCGGCCCCCGCGTCCGCTTCGGCCAGGTGCACGTCGTCAACAACGTCTACCGGGGCCGGGCCGCCGGCACCCTGTACGCGCTCGGCGCCGGACTGGAGTCCGCGATCTTCTCCGAGCGCAACGTCTTCAGGTACCCGCACGGCAGCCGGGGACTGGCGGTCGCGGACTACGGGGGCGAGCACTTCCGGGACACCGGCTCCTGGTTCAACGGCCGGCCCGCCCGTCTGAACGCCGTGGCCGGCGGCCTCGGCCTGACCGACGACGTCGGCTGGAACCCCGCCGACGTCTACGGTTACCGGCCCTTCACCACCCCGTCGGCGGTCGAGCACCACGTCCTGCGTCACGCCGGCAGCGGGAGGCCCCATGCGTGAGCTGTTCGGCCGCCGTGCCTTCGTGGCGGGAGCCACCGCGGCGGCGCTCACCCATGGCGCGTCCGGTCCGGCGCGGGCCGCCGCAGCCGAGCTCGTCGACGGCAACCTCCCCGACTTCCACCCGGCGTTGAAGGACCGGCTGCGCTTCCCCCTCGCCTGGGGCACCTCACCCGTCCGCGACTTCGGGTCCTGGCGCCGCACGGCCCGTGCCAAGGTCGAGGAGCACCTCCTCGTCGAGCGGCAGCACCGCACGCCGTACGCCCCCGAGTTCACCGCCGGGCCCCAGGGCGAGGGATACACGAGGGAGTCGGTGACGCTCTCCCTCACCTCGTACGAACGCGTCCGCGGCCTCCTGCTCACCCCGCACGGCACCGGCCCCTTCCCCGCCGTGCTCCTCCTGCACGACCACGGAGCGAGGTTCGACATCGGGAAGGAGAAACTCGTCCGGCCCTGGTACGACGACACGCGCCTCGCCTCCGCCCGGGCGTGGGCCGACAAGTACTTCAGCGGACGCTTCGTCGGCGACGAACTGGCCCGGCGCGGATACGTGGTCCTGTGCCTGGACGCGCTCGGCTGGGGCGACCGCGGCCCGCTCACCTACGAGCAACAGCAGGCCCTCGCCTCCAACTTCTACAACCTGGGCTCCTCACTCGCCGGGCTGATGGCCCGCGAGGACGCCCGCGCCGCACGGTTCCTGGCCGGCCTCGACCGGGTGGACGCCCGCCGGGTCGCCGCCCTCGGGTTCTCCATGGGCGCCTACCGGGCCTGGCAGACGGCCGCGCTCAGCGACGACATCGCCGCCGCGGCGAGCGTGTGCTGGATGACCGGCCTCAAGGAAATGATGGTGCCCGGCAACAACACGCTGCGCGGGCAGTCGTCGTACTACATGCTCCACCCCGGGCTGCCCCGGTTTCTCGACTTCCCCGACGTGGCGGGCATCGCCGCACCCAGGCCGATGCTCTTCTTCAGCGGCGCACTGGACACCCTCTTCCCCGCCGACGGCGTACGGGTGGCCCACGACAAGCTGCGGGCCGTCTGGCGCTCGCGCCACGCCGAGGAGCGGTTGCACCTCAGGACCTGGCCCGACCTCGGCCATGTCTTCGTCGACCGCATGCAGGACGAGGTCTTTCGCTGGCTCGACTCCGTCCTGTGAACCACTCCCGCTCGTCTCTCCCCCCCCCGAAGGTCCCCTCCCCGCACGACGAAAGGACCCGCACCCCCATGTCGCGTCGTACCGCTCTCGCCGTCCTGCCGGCCCTCACGCTCGGCGCCGGCCTCGCCGTCCTGCCCACCCAGGCCCAGGCCGCGACCGTCGTCGTGAGCAACTCCACCGACCTGTCCAACGCGCTGAAGAACGCCACCGCCGGCACCGTCATCCAGGTCCGCGGCGGCACCTACTACCCGACGGCCACCCTCCAGTCCACGGTCAACGGCACCTCCTCCTCGCCGGTCACGCTCACCGCGTACGGCTCCGAGACGGTGAAGATCGACGGCTCGTCGCTGCCCTCCGGCTCGTGGATCTTCAAGCTGACCGCCGACTACTGGAACGTCTCCAACATCACCTTCCAGAACTCCCCGGACAGCGCGGTCGTCTGCCAGTCCTGCACCGGGACGGTCTGGAACAACATCAAGACCATCAACGGCGGCGACTCCGGCTTCACGCTCACCGGCGACGGCACGGTCAACAACACGGTGCGCAACATCGACAGTTACGGCCACTACGACCCCGCCAACCACGGTGAGAACGCGGACGGCATCGCCGTGAAGTTCGGCTCCGGGACCGGCAACCTGATCACCGGGGCCCGCCTGTACAACAACTCCGACGACGGCCTGGACTTCTGGTCGTTCTCCTCGCCGGTCACCGTCGAACACACCTGGGCGATGGGCAACGGCAAGAACCGCTGGTCCGACTCCGCCTTCGCGGGCGACGGCAACGGCTACAAGCTGGGCGGCGACGGCGAGGTCGTCGCGCACGTCGTCAACAACTCGGCCGCCTGGGACAACGCCGGCAACGGCATCACCGAGAACAGCAACAAGGGCGCGATCGTCATCAACCGCACCACCGCCTACGCCAACGCCAAGTGGGGCTACTACTTCGCCACCGGCACGGCCAAGCTCGGCAAGAACCTGGCCGTCGGCAACGGCGGCGGCTCGGTCAGCAAGAGCTCCTCGGTCGCCTCCTCCGGCAACAACTGGGACAGCGGCGTCAGTACCCCCGCCTTCCGTTCGACGGACGCCGCCAGCACGTACAACGCCCGCGGTTCGAGCGGCACGCTGCCCGCGACGACGTTCCTGACCACCGGTTCCACCAGCATCGGAGCCACCATGAACTGAACGCTCCGGGGCGCTTGACCCGTTTTTTGCCCGGCGGGTCTCGCGCTGACGGGGGTGACGCGCGTAGAAACCTGTGTCATGCATAAACCACTGCGCATCGCCGCCGTCGCCACCGTCTGTGCCGTCGCCGGTGCCGCCCTGTACGGCGCCGGCGCGGCCACCGCCGGACAGTCCACGGCCAACTCGACGCACGAGCCCTACAACATCGGGCTGCTGGTCAAGGACATCGACACCTACTACGGCACCACCCCGGACGCGAACGGCGTCTACCAGGCGTCCCCCGACAGCCCGTACGCCAAGGACCTCGCGCGCATCGACGCGGCCGCGAGGAAGTACATCGACCAGGCGGCCCGCAAGGCGCTGCACAAGGGCGAGAAGCCCGCGGTCGTCTTCGACATCGACGACACCCTGCTGCTCAGCCTCGACTACGAGAAGCGCTACAACTACACCTACAACTCGGCCAGCTGGGCGGCCTACGTCAACAAGGCCGACCGCCCGGCCGTCTTCGGCAGCCCCGAGCTCGTGCGGTACGCCGAGAAGCGGGGCGTCGAGGTCTTCTACAACTCGGGGCTCGGCGAGGCCCAGCGCCCGGCGGCCGTGGAGAACCTGAAGAAGGTCGGCGCCGACGTCAACCTCGACGCCAACCACATGTTCCTCAAGGACACCGCCAACCCGCCGTCCTACCTGAGCGGATGCGCCACGCCGGGCACCTGGACCTGCACCACCGTGCAGTACAAGTCCGGCACCCGGCAGCACATCGAGAAGGACCTCGGGTTCGAGATCGTCGCCAACTTCGGCGACCAGTACTCCGACCTCGACGGCGGCCACGCCGACCGGACGTACAAGCTCCCGAACCCGACGTACTTCGTCAGCTGAGGCCGCTCACCTCCGGACCGGCCTGATCGACTCCAGGGTCGGCACCACCGGCTCGATCGTGCCGTCCGCGGCGAACTCCATGCGGTCGATCGTGGTCTCGCGGTGCATGCCGTCGCCGCCCGGCCTGCCGGGGCCGTTCAGGGCGAACCGGTGGTAGACGACGTACCAGTCGTCGGTGCCCGGCACGTTCACCACCGAGTGGTGGCCGGTGCCGAGGATGCCGTACTCGGCGCGCTTTGACAGGATCGTCCCGCGCTTGGTCCACGGGCCGAGCGGGGACGGTCCGGTCGCGTAGGCGACGTGGTAGTTCTCGCTGCGGGTGTCGTCCTCGGACCACATGAAGTAGTACGTGCCGTTGCGCTTGATCACGAAGGACCCCTCACGGAAGTTGTCCGGCGTGATGTCCTTCACCTCGCCCGCGTCGAACGACACCATGTCGTCGTTCAGCGGCACCACGTACCCGTGCCCGTTGCCCCAGTAGAGGTACGACGTCCCGTCGTCGTCCGTGAAGACCGCCGGGTCGATCATCTGGCCCTTCAGCGAACCACCCTTCGCCACCAGGGGCTTGCCGAGCGCGTCCTTGAAGGGGCCGGCGGGGGAGTCCGCCACCGCCACGCCGATCTGCTGCTCGGCGCAGTAGTAGAAGTAGTACTTACCGTCCCGCTCGGCGATCGCCGGCGCCCACGCGTTCTTGTCCGCCCAGGCCACGTCCGGCCCGAGGTCCAGGATCACGCCGTGGCCCTTCCAGTGGACCAGGTCCTTCGACGAGTACGCCGTGAACCGGGTCCCGCTCCAGCCCGGGAAGCCGTCCGTCGTCGGGTAGATCCAGTACTCGCCGTCCAGATAGTGCACGTCGGGGTCGGCGTTGAGGCCGGGCAGCGTGGGGCTGCCGGTGCGGACCGCCTCCACCGTCCACGTGCGGGTCGTGCCGTCGGCGGCTGTCACGGTGTACGTCTGCGGCTTGCGGAAGTCCCGCCGGGTACCGGACCGGGGGCTCACGGTCGCCCCCTCGGCCGCCCAGAGCTTCGGGGCGAGGCCGCGCAGATCCGCGTCCGGGGCCATCGGCAGCACGACCTTCGAGGCGGCCTCGGTGACGATCGAGTACCCCTTCTGGCCCGTCGCCGTCGCGTCCACGACCGACGTGGGCGCCGACGGGTACGCGGCCAGCAGCCGGTCGTACTCCGCCTGGGTCACCGGCAGGACCGTGCCGTGGCGCGGGCTCGCGGGCAGCTGGTAGTTCGTGGACATCGTCCACTTCCCCGAGTCCAGGTCGGTGGTCTCGAACGGGACGTAGCCGCGGCCTCCGTACTCGTCGACGAACAGGTACCACTTCTTCTCGGTGTTCGACCTGAAGACCGTCGGCCCCTCGCCGCGGTCGATCGACCCGCTGCCGATGCAGTCGGAGACGAACTCGTACGACGTGTCCGTCAGGCTCTTCGACTTCTCCCCGGTGATGAACTTCGAGCAGGGCGAGCTGGAGGAGGGGTCGCGCTCGTCCTTGGTGTAGCGGTAGTAGGTGTCCTTGTGCTTCACGACCGTCGAGTCGATGACCGAGTAGCCGGGGTCGTCCCAGACCTTCGGCTCGCTGAAGGTGCGGAAGTCCCTGGTGGTCGCGTAGAGCATCTTGTTGTACGTCGATCCGGTGTGGCCGGGGTCGTCGTCGGCGTACAGCTTCGACGCCCAGAACACGACGAACTCACCGAGGGAGTCGTCCCAGTAGGCCTCCGGGGCCCAGGTGTTGCCCGCGTTGTCGGGGGCAACCTTCACCAGGCGCTGGTCGGTCCAGTGGACCAGGTCGGTGGACTCCCAGACCATGATCGACTTGCTGCCGTGCCGCTGGACCTGGTCCCAGCTGCCGCTGCTGTTCCGGTACATCCGCAGGTCGGTGGCGATCATGTAGAACCTGTCGCCCTCGGGGGAGCGGATCACGAAGGGGTCCCGCAGCCCCTTCTCGCCGATCGTGGAGGTCAGCACCGGCTTGCCCGCGTTCAGTTCCCGCCAGTGCAGCGCGTCGTTGCCCCGGCTGAGGGCGTAGCGGATCTGCTCGCCGTCGGAGGTGCCCTCGCCGGTGAAGTAGGCGAAGAGGTAGCCGGCGTACTTGGGCTGTTTCACGGGTGGTGCTCCTGAGTGGGCGGAACCGGGCGGTGCGGTGAGGAGGGCCAGGAGAAGCGACAGACAGGCGGCGAGGAGGAGTCGTGGGCGCATGCCAGTCCTCTGTGTGAGTGTGGGGGTTTGTGTTGAGTGGTGCGCGCCTTTGGAGTGTTGCGAGTGGGAAACAGCACGTCAATCGGTGCGTGGGCGAAGCCGGGCAGCGAAAGTTTCGCTCGCCTGCGCCGAGGTGCGGCAACCTGTCTGGGCCGCGGTGACGACTGGAGGGCGTCCCATCCCCAAGGAATGTCCCCAAGGAATGTCCCCGAGGAAAGGAACGCCCCGTGCGTCTTGCCACCGGACGGCACCGCCGGACCCGCACCCTCTCCATCGCCGCGGCCGTGGCCGTCGCCGCGGGGGCGGGCGGTGTCCAGCTCGGCCTGTCGAACGGCGGGGCCCAGGCCGCCTCGGCGGCGGTGACCGTCTCCAGCACCGCCCAGCTGGAGTCGGCCGTGAGGAACGCCTCCGCCGGGACCGTCATCCGGATCCGGGGCGGCACGTACACGCCGAAGGCCACGCTCGAGTCGACGGCGAGCGGCACCCGTTCGGCGCGCATCACCCTCCAGGCGTACGGCGGCGAGAAGGTGCGGATCGACGGCTCCAAGCTGGCGGACGGCTCCTGGCTCGCCGGGATACACGGCGACTACTGGACCGTGCAGAACCTCACCTTCCAGAACTCGCCCGCCCAGGGCTTCGTCGTGACCTCCTCGGTCGGCGGTGTCTTCAAAAACCTCGTCACCGCGGACAACGGCGACTCCGGCTTCACCCTGCGCGGCGACGGCACCAGCGACAACCTGGTGCAGAACCTGGACAGTCACGGCAACTACGACGCCGCCGGGCACGGGCGGAACGCCGACGGCATCGCCGTGAAGTTCGGCTCCGGCACCGGTAACCGGATCACCGGGGCACGGCTGTACGGCAACTCCGACGACGGCCTCGACCTGTGGCAGTTCTCCTCGCCGGTCACCGTCGAGCACACGTGGGCCTTCGGCAACGGCGAGAACCGGTGGGACGACTCGGCGTTCCAGGGCGACGGCAACGGGTTCAAGCTGGGCGGGGGAGGCGTCAGAGTCGCGCATGTCGTCAACGACAACGCGGCGTGGGGCAACACGCTGCACGGGTTCACCGAGAACTCCAACCCCGGCGCGATCGTGCTGAACCGCAACACCGCCTACGCCAATGCCGAGGCGGGCTTCCACTTCGCCACGGGCAGGGCCCGGCTGGCCCGGAACCTCGCGGTGGGCGACCGGGGAGGGGCGTCGAAGCTGGGGCCGTCGACGGTCTCCGCCGCGAACAGCTGGGACGCCAAAGTGGCCACGCCTTCGTTCAGGTCGACCGACGCCACGGCCGCGTACGGCGCGCGCAAGCCGGACGGGGCGTTGCCGGCCACGACGTTCCTCACCACCGGGTCGGCCTCGATCGGCTCCACGATGAACTGATGGCCGCGCCTCAGGAAGCGCGAGAACGCCCCCGTCGGTCGTCACCGACGGGGGCGTCCCGCTTACCAGTCGAGGGGGGCTCGACCAGTAGGGGTTCGGCCGGCCCAAGGGGGGCTTGGCCGGCCGGTCCGGGTCGTCGGACGATCGTCCGACGACCCGGAGTCAGGAAATCACTGGTACGTGATGTCAGATGACGAGAACCTGCACGACGTTCCGTCCGGGCCGACACCGAGCTGTGCGGGTTCCTTGCCGGCGTTGTCGCCCTGAAGCGGACGCAGGGCGGCTCCGCCGGTCACCGCCCGTCGCCCGGTGACCCGGCGGCGGTGGCGGACGCGCTGTTCAGCTCGTGCAGTCATGCCCATTCCTTGTGTGGGAGAGGAACCTTGCGCTTCCTGGTCGCCACCGGTGAGGAAAGGGTTGCCGTGCTGTCGTGACGTGTCTACGAGTCGCCCTCGTCGCCTTCACGAGCGGCGAAGTCGCCCGCCACGGCACGCTGTTCGCCGCCCGCCCGCGCGGTGATCGCGTAGCTGTCGTCCTTCGCGTCCCGGCCGCCCCGCTCGTGGCTGTACTGACCGGCGAACACCCACTCGCCCTTGGCGACCGTACGGCCCTCCTTGAGCACCCAGGTGTAGACGACGAAGCCGTCCTGCTCGCCGACGGTCAGCGTGAAGTCGTCCTCCGGCAGCGAGCGCCAGGCACCGGCCGAGGTCACCCCGCCGGTCTGCGCCACCCTCAGCCGCACGGTGAGCGCCGTCAGTTGCCGGGACGTCTTGAGGGTCACGTTGCTCTGCGCCCAGAACTCGTTGCTGTGCGGGTCCACCGAACCGTCCGACCACAGGGGGCCGTCCTCGGTGCCCGAGGCGGCGGGCGGCCGCGCGGTGACGGAGGAGTCGGGTGTCGGCGAGGCCGACGTGCTCGGCGCACCGGACGTCGGCGGGCGGCTCGGCGTCGGGTCGGCCGGCGGCGCCGGCGCGCGGCTCGTCGCGTCCGGCGACGGCGTGGGCGTCGCGGTGACCGCCACCTGCTGCGGGGGAGTGTCCTCCTTCACCGCGGACGCCACCGCGTAGCCGCCGACACCGAGTACACCGGCGACCGCGGTCGTGGCAGCGACCACCCGCACCCAGCCGAACACCGGCGGACGCGTCGCCCGGTGGTCAGGGCGGAACTCCTCGCTCATGCCGCGCTCGAGGCGGGCCAGGATGCGCGCGCGGTCGGGCTCGTGTGTCTCCGCCGCCTCGTGCAGCCGGGCGCGCAGCGCGTCGTGCACGTCCCGCCGCATGGTCATCGGTCCCTTCCTCCGGCGTCGCCGGTGCGCGCCATCGCCGCGTGCACCCTGTGCTCAGCCGCCGGTGTCCCGAGCAACCGCTGCAGTTCCGCCATTCCCTTGGAGGTCTGGCTCTTCACCGTACCGACCGAGACGCCCAGGGCGAGCGCGGTGTCCTTCTCCGAGAGGTCGAAGGCGTGCCGTAACACCACGCAGGCACGTTTGCGGAACGGGAGTCTACGCAACGCCTCCTGGACGTCTACGGCCCCCGCCACGTCCGGGTTCTCGGTCTTCTCCTCGCGCTGCGACCAGAACAGGGCGACGCGTCGCCGTTCGCGGACCGCGCTGCGGATGCGGGTGCGGGCGAGGTTGGCGACCACACCGCGCGCGTACGCCGCCGGATGGTCGGCCGCGCGGACCCGGTCCCAGCGGTGCCACAGCGCCAGCAGCGCGTCCGCCGCGAGGTCGTCGGCGGCGTCCGCCTCTCCGGTCAGCAGATGGGCCAGGCGGGCGAGTTCGGCATAGTGGCGCTCGAAGAAGGCGTGGAACTCCACGGAGGCGGCGTTGTCGACGACTGTGCCCACGGGCTACCTCCTCACGACGGCTCGGGCACCTTCGGGCCTGTGCGTGTCATGTGTATGACATGTGATCGTCCGGAGTGGGCCGGGACGAGATCCGGAAGCGTAGCAGTGATCGAACACGTGGCTCGTACGGGCCTTCGAACGGTGTATGGTCCGCCGACCCTGATTCCGTAACACGGGGAAAACCTGAAAGCGGTTCAACAAAGGAACAATCCAGCCAGCATCCGCGCACCGATCAATCAGGCACCAAGGAGCAGCAAACATGTCCGAACCGCAGAAGGTGGCCGACCGGCCCAGCGGCCCGCCACCGGCGACGAACAGCGTCGACCGGTTCTTCAGGATTTCCGAGCGGGGGTCCACCTTCGCTCGTGAGATACGCGGCGGCCTCGCCACGTTCTTCACGATGGCCTACATCCTTGTCCTGAATCCGATCATCCTCGGCAGCGCCAAGGACAAGTTCGGCGACCAGCTGGACGCCGTCCAACTCACCACCGCCACCGCCCTGGTGGCCGCCGTCATGACCATCATCATGGGCGTCGGCGGCAATCTGCCCCTCGCCCTCGCCGCCGGCCTCGGCCTGAACGCGGTCGTCGCCTTCCAGATCGCCCCGCTGATGAGCTGGGACGACGCGATGGGCCTGGTCGTCCTCGAGGGCCTGCTGATCTGCGTCCTGGTGGTGACCGGGCTGCGCGAGGCGGTCATGCACGCCATCCCGCAACCGCTCAAGCAGGCGATCAGCGTCGGTATCGGCCTGTTCATCGCCTTCATCGGCTTCGTCGACGCCGGCTTCGTCAGCCGGATCCCGGACGCCGCCAACACCACCGTCCCGGTCCAGCTCGGCGGCACGGGAACCCTCACCGGCTGGCCGATCCTGGTGTTCTGTCTGGGCGTGCTACTGACGATCGGACTGCTCGCCCGCAAGGTGAAGGGCGCCATCCTGATCAGCATCGTCACGATGACGGTCATCGCGATGATCATCAACTCGGTCGCCGACATCAAGGCCTGGGGCCTGACCACGCCCGCCTGGCCCGACAAGGTGGTCGACACCCCCGACTTCGGACTGATCGGTCACTTCAGCCTGTTCGGCGCCTTCGACGCGCCCGGTGTCGGTGTCGTCACCGTCGTCCTGCTGATCTTCACGCTGATCCTGTCCGACTTCTTCGACACCATGGGCACGGTCGTCGGCATCAGCGCCGAGGCCGGACTGCTCGACGAGGAGGGCAAGGTGCCCAACCTCGGCCGGGTGCTGCTCATCGACGGTGCGGCGGCGGTCGCGGGCGGCGCGGCCTCGTCCTCCTCCGCCACCTCCTACATCGAGTCGGCGGCCGGCGTCGGCGAGGGCTCGCGCACCGGCTTCTCCAACCTGGTCACCGGCGGCCTGTTCACCCTCGCGCTGTTCCTGACGCCGCTGCTCACCATCGTCCCGCTCCAGGCGGCCGCCCCCGCCCTGGTGGCCGTCGGCTTCCTGATGATGACCCAGGTCAAGAACATCGACTGGGACAGGTACGAGATCGCCATCCCGGCGTTCCTGACCATCGCCGTGATGCCCTTCACCTACTCCATCACCAACGGCATCGGCGCCGGCTTCCTCGCCTACGTCGTCATCAAGACGGTCCTCGGAAAGGCCAGGGAGATCCACTGGCTGCTGTGGGCGACCTCGGCACTGTTCGTGGTGTACTTCGCGATCAGCCCGATCGAGCAGATCCTCGGCGTGAAGTAGCGCGGTGGTGAGGCGGGCAGGTACGACCCGCTGAGGCGGCCGGATCCGGGGACAGCCCTCGTCGGGGCTGTCCCCGGAGCTCTCAGCTCCTGAGCGCCGCCTCCATCACGGACCGGGCCACCGGCGCGGCCAGCCCGTTGCCGCTGACCTCGGAGCGGGCCGCGTTCGACTGCTCGACCACCACCGCCACGGCGACCTCCTTGCCGTCGGACTTCCCGAACGACGTGAACCAGGCGTACGGCGTCTTGCTGTTGTTCTCGCCGTGCTGGGCCGTACCCGTCTTGCCGCCCACGGTCGCCCCGGAGATCCGGGCGTTCGTGCCGGTGCCCTTCTCGACGACCGTCTGCATCGCCGACTGCAACTGCTCGGCGGTGTCCGAGCTGACGATCTCCTTGGTGTCCGCGTTGTCGTCGTAGTTCTCCAGGACGTCACCGCCGCCGTCGGTGATCTGCGACACCATGTGCGGCGAGACCAGCTTGCCGCCGTTGGCGATCGCCGCCGACACCATGGCCATCTGCAGCGGCGTCGCCGTCACGTCGAACTGGCCGATGCCGGACAGGGCCGTCTGCGCCTTGTCCATGTCCTTCGGATAGACGCTCTCGTACGCCCGCACCGGCACGTCCTGCGAGGCGTCGTCGAACCCGAACTTCTCCGCCGTCGCCCGGACCTTGTCCTGGCCGAGGTCGACGGCCATCTTGGCGAAGACGTTGTTGCAGGAGTACTGCAGAGCCACCCGGATCGAGGCGTTCTCACAGGGCGCCGAGGGGTTCTCGTTCGACAGCACGTCGTTGGACAGGGGCAGTTGGTACGGGTCCGGGCTGTCCGTCCTCGCGTCCACCGAGGAGTACAGGCCGTCCTCCAGTGCGGCCGCCGCGACGACCAGCTTGAACGTCGACCCCGGCGGCAGCGGCTGGCGCAGCGCCCGGTTCGTCATCGGCTTCTCGGAGTCCTTGGTCAGTTCGCTCCAGGCGTCGCCGGTGCCCGTGGTGAGCGTCGACGGGTCGTACGACGGCGTGGACACCACCGCGAGGATCCGGCCCGTGGCCGGGTCGATCGCGACGGCCGCGCCCTTCTTGTCGCCGAGCGCGTCGTACGCAGCCTTCTGCACGTCCGGGTCGATCGTCGTGATCACGTTGCCCGGGTCGGCCCGCTTGCCGGTGACCGTGTCCAGCACGGTCTTCAGACGGGTGTCCGTTCCGTCGAGCAGGTCCTGGTAGATGCCCTCCAACTGTGTCGCCCCGTACACCTGCGAGCTGTAGCCGGTGACGGCGGAGTACAGCTTGCCGTCGGTGTACGTCCGCTTGTACTTGAGGTCGCTGCCCCTGGTGGGCGCCGAGCCGGTGACCGACCTGCCGCCCACGATGATGTTGCCGAGCGGCTCGCTGTACAGCTCGATCGCGTTGCGCCGGTTGTTCTTGTCGTCCGCGAGCGCCGTGCCGTCGTAGAACTGCACCCAGGTCGCCCGAATCAGCAGAGCGAACACCAGGAGCAGCGTGAAGACGGAGGCGCGCCTGATTGTCTTGTTCATCCCGCTCAGAAGGACGAGCGGCGGCGGACGGATCGTTCCCTTCGGCCCGAATTCTCATCGTCCGTTCATGAAGCCCGCCTCGTACGCCGCGATCACCGCCTGGGTGCGGTCGCGGGTGCCCGTCTTCGCCAGGACCGCCGCCACGTGCGACTTCACGGTGGCGGGGCCGACCTCGATGCGGCGAGCGATCTCCGCGTTGGTGAGACCGGCCGCCATCAGCCGCAGCACCTCGCTCTCCCGTCCGGTGAGCCGGGCCACCCAGGGCGGCGCCGCCGGGTACGCGCGCGCGTGCTCGGCCGCCAGCCGCCGCAGGGCCGACGGGAACAGCAGGGTGTCGGTGCGCGCGACCAGACGTACCGCCTGGACGAGGGCGTCGGCGTCGGCCCGCTTCAGCAGGAACCCGGCGGCGCCGGCGCGCAGCGCGTCGTACACGTAGGAGTCGTTCTCGAAGGTGGTCACCACCACGATCCGGGGCGGCTGGTCGAGCGTGGCGAGGATCTGCTCGGTGGCGCGGATGCCGTCGACGTCGGGCATACGGACGTCCATGAGGACCACGTCGGGGGTGAGGTCCCGGACCACCGACACCGCCTCGGCGCCGGTCGCGGCCTCGCCGACGACCTCCAGGTCCGGCTCTGCGGAGAGGATGGCGCGCAGGGCGGTGCGGACCATGCGTTCGTCGTCGGCGAGGACGATCCGGACGGGTGTCATGCGGATGCGGATCCCTTCATGGGCAGGCGTACGTACAGGCGCCAGGTGTGCTGCTCCGGTCCCGCCCGCGAGCAGCCGCCGAGCAGCCGGGCACGGTCCGCGACGCCCCGCAGACCGTGCCCGCCGCCGGCACGGGAGGCAGGCACCTCGACGAGCGGGTTCTCGACGGTGATCTCCAGGTCCGCGTCGGAGGCGCCGATCAGCAGGGTCACGGCGGCGCCGGCCCCCGCGTGCCGCAGGACGTTGCTCAGCCCCTCCTGCACGATCCGGTAGGCCTCCCGGGACAGGACCGGCGGCAGCGCCCCGGGATCGACGTCGACCCTGGCCGTCACCGGCAGCCCGCTCGCCCGGGTGCGGCGCAGCAGGCCGTCCAGGTCGGCGGCGAGGGTGGGGGCGGGCGCCGTACCGGGTGCGTCGCCGTCCCTCAGCACGCCGAGGACGGCGTCCAGTTCGCCGACCGTGCGCCGGGTGGTGTCCTCGATGGCGGCGAGGGCCTCGCGGACGAACTCGGGATCGGTGTCCAGGACCCGGCGGGCCGCGCTCGCCTGGAGGGTGACCGCGCTGAGGGCGTGCCCGACCGAGTCGTGCAGCTCACGGGCGAGCCGGTTGCGTACGGCGAGGTCGGCGGCGCGTGCCTCGGCCGCCGCGAGCCGGTCCTCGGGGGCCGGCCCGAGCAGCGCGGGCGCCCAGCGGGCCAGCAGCACACCAACGCCGGCCGCGCAGGCGGTCAGCGCGAGGAGCGCCAGCACCCCGACGACCGGGGCGAGCGCCAACGCCCAGCCCTGGTCGAGGACTTCGGGCAGCCCGAGCCTGGAGTCCCGCAGCCACACGAACACGGGCAGCACGATCAGCACGGCGGCGAACGGCGGCACCGCCAGCGACATCCCGGCGATGATCCCGCCGAACCCCAGGTGCAGCGTGAACCAGGCCGCCGTGCGTGCCCGCGCGGCCCGCGTCCTGGCCGGCCCGAACGCGAGCCGCTCCTCGTCCACCCCGCACAGCCACCGCACGGCCCCCGCCTCCAGCGGCCGGGTCAGCGGGAACAGCGAGGTGAGCGCGGCCAGCGGCAACCCCACGACGAACGCGAGGAGTTGCAGCGGGAAGGAGCCGGAGACGTTCGCCGAACCGCCGACCGGCCCGAGGACCAGCTCGCCGACCAGGACGTACGGCATGGCCAGCGCGCCACCGAGGATCAGATGGACCCAGCGGCGGCGCGCCCGCCGCCCGAGGAGGAACCGGAGGACGCTCACGCCGGCCGCTGCCGCCCGGCCTCGGCGGACCGTGCCGTGAGGAGACGGGTGGTGCCGACGGCGACGAGGATCCCGGCGATCATCCGGCCAGCGTAGGCGAGGTTCGTCAGCTGGGTCGGCCGGTCGGCGATGTCGCCGAACCCGACGAGGGAGGCGGTCACGCGTCCACGCTGCCGCGCGCGAGGCGGCGGGCGGCTCGTGCGCGGTGACGATCCCCCTCCGCCGCACGGGGGAGCGTGCCCTCACCCGTGCAGCGTCAGCACGACCTCGTCGATCTCCTCGCCGCGGGCGTCGGCGTATCCGGTGGCGAGGGCCGCCGGGCGGAAGCCGCACTTGCGCAGGACGCTCAGGGAACCCTCGTTGTCGGCGGCGGCGCGGGCGTACAGCGGGCGTTCCGGCACCTCGGTGAGCAGACCGCGCAGGGCGGCGGTGGCGATGCCCCGCCCCCAGTAGGCGCGGTCCACCCAGTACGTCACCTCGCGCTCGCCCGGCTCCCCGTACACCGCCGCGCTGCCCACCACGTCACCGTCCGCCAGGACCGTCCGTGTCACGGCGGTCGACGAGCGGATCCGCTTCCACCGGGCGTCGAAGGCGTCCCAGTCGGCCGGATCCGCCGGCGTGAAGGCCGCCATGCGCAGCGCCTCCGGGTCGTTGAGCTGCCGGAAGAAGACCGGCAGGTCGCTGTCGTGGACCTCGCGCAGTACGACCAGCATCCTTCAGAGCCTCCGGGTGGCGAGCGTCAGTCGGTCACGGGCGTCGAACAGCGCGTCCTTCACCAGCTGCTCGTGCGCGGGCGTCAGCCGCGCCACCGGCACCGAGCAGCTGATCGCGTCGCGGGCCGGAGTGCGGTAGGGGATCGCCACGCCGAAGCAGCGCAGCCCCAGCGTGTTCTCCTCGCGGTCCACCGCGAAGCCCTGGTCGCGCACCAGGCGCAGCTCCTCGATGAGCTTCTCCCGGTCGGTGATGGTGTGCTCGGTGAGGGCCGGCAGGGTCTCCGGGAGCATCTTGCGGACCTGCTCGTCCGAGTAGGTGCTCAGCAGCGCCTTGCCCAGGGACGTCGAGTGCGCGGGCAGCCGGCGGCCGACCCGGGTGAAGGGGCGCAGGTAGTGCTGCGACTGCCGGGTGGCGAGGTAGACGACGTTGGTGCCGTCCAGCCGGGCCAGGTGGATGGTCTCCGTGGTGTCGTCGGACAGCCGGTCCAGGGTCGGCCGGGCCGCCGCCACCACCTCGTCGCCGTCGATGTACGAGGTGCCGACCAGCAGCGCCCGCACCCCGATGCCGTAACGCGTGCCCGTCGCGTCCGTCTCCACCCAGCCCAGCTCCACGAGCGTGCGCAGCAGCATGTACAGGCTGGACTTGGGGTACCCGACGGCCTCCTGGACCGCCGCCAGGGAGTGCATACCGGGGCGCCCGGCGAAGTACTCCAGCAGTTCCACGGTCCGTACCGCGGACTTGACCTGCGCCCCGCCGCCTGTCTCGGCTGCCGACATCGCCCTTGACCCCTTCGTTGGACGGGAAATAGTCTCCAACAGCATATTCATCATCAGAGACGGCGTTCAGCATATCGAACGACCCTGGTGAATGACCCCAGCAATACGTGGAGGGACCGCGGTGGCAGCAGCACCAGTCTGGAGTGTCGACCCCCGAACCGGGAAGCAGCGTGAACAGGTTGCGGTGGAGGCCACAGCCCAGGAGGTGGACGCCGCCGTCCGCGCCGCGCACGCCGCACGCGGCGCCCTGGCCGACCGGGCGGTCCGCTCGGCCTTCCTGCGCGCCGCCGCCGAGGGCCTGGAGGCGTCCAGGGACCACCTCGTCGAGGCCGCCGACGCCGAGACCGCTCTCGGTCCGGTCCGGCTGACCGGCGAGCTCGCCCGCACCTGCTTCCAGCTGCGGGCCTTCGCCGACATCGTCGACGAGGGCGCCTTCCTCGACGTCGTCATCAACCACCCCGACGACACCGCGACCCCGCCGATCCCGGACCTGCGCCGCTACAAGGTGCCGCTCGGCGTCGTCGCCGTCTACTCGGCCTCCAACTTCCCCTTCGCCTTCTCGGTCGCCGGCGGCGACACCGCGAGCGCGCTGGGCGCCGGCTGCCCGGTCGTCGTCAAGGCCCACCCCGACCACCCGGCGCTGTCCGAGCTGGTCGCGTCCGTGCTGCGACGGGCCGCCGCCGCGCACGGCATCCCCGAGGGCGTCGTCGGTCTCGTGCACGGCTTCGAGGCGGGCATCGAGCTGATCAAGCACCCGCTGGTCGCCGCGGCGGGCTTCACCGGTTCCGTCCGGGGCGGGCGGGCCCTCTTCGACGCGGCGGCCGCGCGGCCGGTGCCGATCCCCTTCCACGGTGAGCTGGGTTCGCTGAACCCGGTCGTGATCACGGAGGCGGCCGCGGCCGAGCGTGCCGAGGCGATCGGCGCCGGTCTCGCCGGTTCGATGACGCTGGGCGTCGGCCAGTTCTGTGTGAAGCCCGGTCTGGTGCTGGCCCCGTCCGGCGCGGCCGGCGACCGGCTGCTGAAGTCCCTCACGGACGCCGTCAGCGACAGCGAGGCCGGTGTCCTGCTCGACCACCGCATGCGGGACAACTTCGTCGCCGGGGTGGCCGAGCGTGCCGAACTGCCCGAGGTCGACTCGCCGGTGACGCCGGGAGCGGGCGGCGAGCACACGGTGAGCGCGGGCTTCCTGACGGTGGCGGCGGACAAGCTGGCCGCCGAGGGCGCCCACGACCTGCTCCTCGAGGAGTGCTTCGGGCCGGTGACGGTGGTGGTGCGCTACGACGACGACACGCAGGCCCAGGCCGTGCTGTCCCGGCTGCCCGGCAACCTCACCGCCACCGTCCACCTGTCGAGCGAGGAGGCGGCCGGCGAGGGACGCGGCGCCGAGATCCTCGCGGAGCTCACGCCGCTCGCCGGCCGGGTGCTGGTGAACGGCTGGCCGACCGGCGTCGCGGTGGCCGCGGCGCAGCACCACGGTGGTCCGTACCCGGCCACGACGTCGACCTCGACCTCCGTCGGCGGCACCGCCATCGAGCGGTGGCTGCGGCCGGTGGCCTACCAGGGCGCGCCCGAGGCGCTGCTCCCGGCGGAGCTGAAGGACGACAACCCGCTGGGGCTGCCCCGCCGGTTCAACGGGCGCCTGGAGCGTTAGGGCCTGTTCCGGTGACGCAGGGGCGCGGTGGACCGCCGACGGCCGGTCGTGTGCGGCCGGCCGTGCGGTTTCCCGCGCCCCTGAGTCACCTCAACGGTCCTGGGACGATCAGCTGATGGACGTCGACCTTCCCGAACTGCCCTTCCTCCTCCGTACCTACGGCCCCGACGGCCACTGGTCCTACGAGGACGGCGCGCTCACCGGCTGGGCCGGGCCCCGGCAGGACCGGTTCGTCACCCCCACGGGGGAGGCGCTCGACCCCGCCTCGGACGCGCCGCGGCTGCTCGGATCGCCGGAAGGGGACTTCCAGCTCATAGCCCACGTCACCGTGGGGTTCTCCGCGTCGTTCGACGCGGGGGCGCTGTACGTCCATGTCGGCGAGCGGGCCTGGGCCAAGCTCTGCCTGGAGTACTCCCCGGACGTGCCCACCGTCTGCACGGTGGTCACCCGGGGGCACTCCGACGACGCCAACTCCTGGACGGTGAACGGCAGGTCCGTCTGGCTCCGGGTGAGCCGCACCGGCCGGGCCCTCGCCTTCCACGCCTCCCGCGACGGGCAGCGCTGGACCTTCGTCCGCCTCTTCACGCTGGGCGACGAGAAGGAGACCGGCGCGGCCCTGGTCGGCTTCATGGCGCAGTCGCCGATGGGGGAGGGGTGTGTGGTGACCTACGACCACATCGAGTTCAGGCCTTCCTGGCCGAGCGACCTGCGAGACGGAAGCTGAGGGCGAAGGTCACCGCGAGCAGGGCCGCGCTGACGGCGAGGCTCAGCCGCATGCCCGCGACGAACCCGTCGGCGACCAGTGCGCCGAACACGGCGATGCCCAGGCCTCCGGCAACCTGCCGTGCCGCGTTGAGCACGCCCGCCGCCAGGCCCGCGCGTTCGGCCGGCACGGCGTCCATCATCGCCGCCGTCAGCGGCGGCACCGTCAGTGCGCAGCCGAGGGCCATCGGCACGAGCAGCACGGCCACCAGCGCCGGCGGCGTGCCGGCGTCGACGTACAGCAGCCCGAGCAGTCCCGCGAGGGCCAGCCCCTGTCCCACCAGCATGGGCAGCCGGGGGCCGTGGCGGCCCGCGAGCTTGCCCGCGATCACGTTCGTCACCGCGATCAGCCCGGTCATCGGCAGGAACAGCAGTCCCGCGGTGAGCGCCGACAGGCCCTGGACCTGCTGGAAGAAGAGCGAGAAGACGAACACCAGGCTGTAGAAGGTGACGCTGACCGCCGCTCCGGCCGCGACCGCCACGCTCACGGTCCGGTCGCGGAAGAGGCCGAGGGGGACGACCGGATGCGGCCCGCGCGCCTCGATCCTGAGGAACGCCGCGGCACTGACGACGGCCACCGCCAGCGCCGCCCAGCCCGCCACGCCGCCCTCGATCACCGCGAAGGTCAGGGCCGTCAGCGCCACCACGGCCGTCACCTGGCCGGGCAGGTCCAGCGGAGCCGGACGGCGCCGTGAGCGCGGGGCCCGGACGAGCAGGACCAGGATCACCATCCCCACCGGGAGATTGACGAAGAAGATCCCCCGCCAGTCCCAGGCCGTGGTCAGCACCCCGCCCGCCACCGGACCCAGCGCCACCGCCGCCGAGCCTCCCGCCGCCCACAGGGCCACCGCGCGGGCCCGCCGGGCCGGATCGGTGTAGGCCTGCCGCACCAGCGCGAGCGACGCCGGGAGCACCACGGCCGCCGCCACGCCCTGCACCACCCGCGCGCCGATCAGGGCCGGCAGGTTGGGCGCCAGCCCGCAGGCCGCCGAGGCGAGCGCGAACACCGCGGTGCCGAGCGCGTAGGCGCGGCTCGCCCCCGCCCGGTCCGAGAAGGCCCCGGTGGACAGCATCAGCGCGGCGAAGGCCAGCGTGTAGGCGTCCACCACCCACTGCAGGCCGGACATGCCGCTGCCGAAGGATGCGCCGATCGCGGGCAGGGCCACGTTCACCACGGACGCGTCGAGGCAGATCAGCCCGAAGCCGAGCAGGGCGGCGGTGAGGGTGAGCGTGGAGGAGGGCCTCTTGGGCGCCAACTCGCGCTCGGCGGCGGCGGTTTGGCCGACCGGTCGGGTCTGGTTCGTTGACATGGCTCCATGCTGCGGATCTGCGCCGTCGTACAGTAGTGGCCGGAATGCCATACACCCGGAGGTTCTGGCCATGTCCCAGCGGTCCGCCCCGCACCGCATCGCCGTCATCGCGCCCTCGCCGGTGTCGATGTTCAACCTCGCCATCCCGGAGATGCTGTTCGGCCGGGTGGAACGCGACGGGCGACCGGGCTACGAGGTGGTCGTCTGCGCGGCCGAGCCGGGACCGGTCCCCACCACCGGGGGCCTGGACCTGTACGTACGGCACGGCCTCGACGCGGTGCGAGGCGCCGACACGGTCCTGGTCGCGGGCACCGGCGCGCCGTTCGAGCCGGAGTCGCGGATCGTGGCCGCCGTCCGTGAGGCGGCAGCCGACGGCAAGCGGATCGCCTCCCTCTGCACCGGCGCCTTCCAACTCGCCGAGGCGGGCCTGCTGGAGGGGCGCAGGGCCACCACGTACTGGGCGCACGCGGAGGAGCTGCGCCGGCGCTACCCGCGGGTCGACCTCCGCGACGACGTGCTGTACGTGCAGGACGGCCCGTACGTGACCTCGTCCGGCTACGCCGCGGGCATCGACCTGTGCCTGCACGTCATCCGCACCGACTACGGCGCCGCCGTCGCCAACGAGGTCGCCCGGCTCGCCCTCGTCGCCCCCGTACGCCCCGGCGGCCAGACCCAGTTCACCCAGACCCCGCTGCCGCCCGAGCGCGGCGCCGTCTGCGCCGACACCCGCGGCTGGGCCATGCGCAACCTCGACAAGCCGCTCACCCTGACCGACCTGGCCCGGCACGCGGGGGTCTCCGTGCGGACGCTCACCCGCCGCTTCCACGCCGAGAGCGGGGTCAGCCCCCTCCAGTGGCTGCTGCACCAGCGCATCGAGCGGGCCAAGGAGCTCCTGGAGACCACCGGCCTGCCCATGGACCAGGTGGCCCGGGCCTGCGGCCTCGGCACGGCCGACTCGCTGCGCGCGCACGTGGTCCGGCGGACCGGGCTGACGCCGAGCGCCTACCGGGCGCAGTTCAGCCACCGGGGAACCACCGCCGACGCGGCCTCGTCTTCCGCCGCGTGATCAGAGAACATCGGACGGTCGAGTCCCTGGTGATCCGGACCGCCGTACCCGCCGACGCACCGGCCCTGACCGCGCTGCACGCGCGGGCCCGGGCGACCTACTACCCGGACGGGGTCCCTGCCGACGGCACCGACTGGTCCGCCGCCTGGCGTACGGCCGTCGAGCGGCCCGACGGCCAGGTGCTGTGCGCGGTCGAGGGGGGACGCGTCATCGCCCTCGCCTCCTTCCGCACCCCCGAAGGGGGATCGGCGGACACGGTCAAGCTGTTCCAGTTCCACGTCGACCCAGACCACTGGCGCCGGGGCGTCGGTGCCGCCCTGCACACGGCCTGCGTGGAGCACTGGCGGGCCGACGGCCGGCGGACGGCCGTCCTGGACGTGCACGTCGACAACCGCCGGGCCCAGGCGTTCTACGCCCGGCACGGCTGGGTGCCGGACCCGCCAAACCCGCCCCGCGAGGGGGATCACCACCTCCTGCTGCGCCGCTCCGTGGACGGGGAATGAAACGGGACGGTTGAATGTTCACGCAACCGGCGGAGGGAGTCTCCGTACCCGCACGACCCGGAAAGAGCCGACACTATGCGCGTCGAGATCTGGAGCGACATCGCCTGCCCCTGGTGCTACGTGGGCAAGGCCCGCTTCGAGAAGGCGCTGGCGGCCTTCCCGCACCGTGAGCAGGTCGAGGTGGTGCACCGGTCGTTCGAGCTGGACCCCGGCCGCGCCAAGGGCGACATCCAGCCGGTGCTCGCGATGCTCACCAAGAAGTACGGCATGAGCGAGGCGCAGGCCCAGGCCGGCGAGGAGAACCTCGGCGCGCAGGCCGCCGCCGAGGGCCTGGAGTACCGCACCCGGGGCCGCGACCACGGCAACACCTTCGACATGCACCGCCTGCTCCACCTGGCCAGGGAGCACGGCGTCCAGGACGAGCTCATCGGCCTGTTCTACCGGGCCAACTTCGCCGAGGAGCGGTCCGTCTTCTCCGAGGGCGAGGAGCGGCTGGTGGAGCTGGCCGTCGCCGCCGGACTCGACGCCGACACCGTCCGCGCGGTGCTCGCCGACCCGGGCGCCTACGCCGACGAGGTCCGCGCCGACGAGCGCGAGGCCGCCGAGCTCGGCGCGAACGGCGTGCCCTTCTTCGTCCTCGACCGCAAGTACGGCGTCTCCGGCGCCCAGCCCGCCGAGGTCTTCGCCCAGGCCCTGACGCAGGCGTGGGGCGAGCGCCCGCCGCTGAAGCTGGTCGACGGCGGCGACGCGCAAGCGTGCGGTCCCGACGGGTGCGCGGTGCCGCAGCACTGAGGGGCGCGGGAAGCGCGCAGGTCAGGGCGGACGTATAAGCGTTGCTTGGCGAGACCCCGTAGAAATTCGCAATGGACGGGAGATGGGCCGGGGCCCACAGTGGTCTCATGGAGACCTTCGAGAGCCGCGTCCGTGCCGAGTTCGCCCCGAAGAACACCTTTCTCAACACCGCCAGCAGCGGGCTGCTGCCCGCCCGTACGGTGGCCGCGCTGCAGGACGCCGCGCAGATGAGGGCCGACGGCCGGCCGCTGGACCCGCTGCACGCGGACGTGGAGGCCGCCCGGGCCGCCTTCGCCCGGCTGGCCGGTGTCCCGGCCGGCCGGGTCGCGGCCGGCTCCTCGGTCGCCGCCTACTCCGGGCTGGTCGCCGCCTCGCTGCCCGCGGGCGCCGAAGTGCTCACCGCCGAGGACGACTTCGCCTCCGTGGTGAACCCCTTCCACACCCGCGGCGACCTCAAGGTGCGGGCCGTGCCGCTGGAGCGGCTCGCCGAGTCCGTCCGCCCGGGCACCGCGCTCGTCGCCGTCAGCTCCGTGCAGTCCGTCGACGGACGGATCGCCGACCTGCCCGCCCTGCGGCAGGCGGCCCGGGAGCACGGCGCCCGTACGTACGTCGACGTCTCCCAGTCCGCCGGCTGGCTGCCGGTGGAGGCGGACGCCCACGACTACACCGTCTGTGTCGGATACAAGTGGCTGCTCGGGCCGCACGGGGTGGGCTTCCTCGTCGTGCCGGAGGACTTCGAGGAGCTGACGCCGATCCTCGCGGGCTGGGTGGCCGGGGAGGCCCCCTGGGACAGCTGCTACGGCCCCGTCACCGAACTCGCCCACTCCGCCCGGCGTTTCGACCTGCCGCCCGCGCTCTTCTCGTACGCCGGTGCGCGCCGCTCCCTCGAACTCCTCGGGGAACTCGGTGTGGACGCCGTGCAGGCCCACGACCTCGCCCTGGCCGACCGCTTCCGCGCGGGGCTCGCCGGCCTCGGTCACGCACCGGTCCCCGCACCCGGCTCGGCGATCGTGTCGGTGCCCGGACTCGGTCACCGCCAGCCCGAGTTGGCCGACGCGGGCATCCAGGTCTCCCACCGCGCGGGCAACCTGCGGGCCTCCTTCCACCTGTACAACACGACGGCGGACGTCGACCGACTGCTGGACGTCCTGGTCGGCTGAGAACCGCCGGCGCGGGCGCCCTGCGGAACACACAGGAGCGGGCGGTGTCGGAAGGCGCGGGCCGCAAACCCGACGCCTTCTGACACCGCCCGCTCCGGGTCGGCCTACTTCACCGGTGTGAAGTCCCGGGCCCCGATGAACTCGGGCCGCCGCACCGGTGCCGCGAACGGCTCGACCGCCTCGTTCTCCACGCTGTTGAACACGATGAAGACGTTGCTGCGCGGGAAGGGCGTGATGTTGTCACCCGAGCCGTGCATGCAGTTGCAGTCGAACCAGGTCGCCGAACCGGCCTTGCCGGTGAACAGCTTGATGCCGTACTCGCTCGCCATGGCGGTCAGCGCCTCGTCGGAGGGCGTGCCCGCGTCCTGCATCTGGAGCGACTTCTTGTAGTTGTCCTTCGGCGTGGCCCCCGCGCACCCGAGGAACGTGCGGTGCGACCCCGGCATGATCATGAGACCGCCGTTGGTGTCGTAGTTCTCGGTGAGCGCGATCGAGACCGACACCGTCCGCATGTTGGGCAGACCGTCCTCGGCGTGCCAGGTCTCGAAGTCGGAGTGCCAGTAGAAGCCGCTGGCGCCGAAGCCCGGCTTGACGTTGATCCGCGACTGGTGGACGTACACGTCCGAACCGAGGATCTGGCGGGCCCGGCCGACGACCCGCTCGTCACGCACGAGCTTCGCGAAGATCTCGCTGATCTTGTGCACCTCGAAGACGGAGCGGATCTCCTGGGACTGCGGCTCCACGATGGAACGCTCGTCGGCCCGGATCGCGGGATCCGTGACGATCCGCTCCAACTCGCGCTGGTACAGGGGTACCTCGTCCGGGCCGATGAGCTGGTCGATGGCGAGGAAGCCGTCCCGCTCGAACGACTGGAGCTCCATGTCGGCGATCGGCCCGGCGGTGCCGGGAGCGGACCACACGACCGGGTCCTTGCGCGGGGTGGCCACCTCGGTGGCGCCGCGACTGGGGTAGAGGTCGGGAATCGTGGTGGCGGTGGTCATGGTGATCTCACACCTCCTCGGTGAGCAGCGGGTACACGCCGTTCTCGTCGTGGTCCTCCCGGCCGGTCACGGGCGGGTTGAACACACAGATGCAGCGGAAGTCCTTCTTGATCCGCATCGTGTGCCGCTCGTGGCCGTCGAGCAGGTACATGGTCCCGGGCGTGATGGTGTACTTCTGCCCGGTCTCGTCGTCGGTGAGCTCGGCCTCGCCCTCCACGCACACGACGGCCTCGATGTGGTTCGCGTACCACATCGACGTCTCCGTGCCCGCGTACAGGATCGTCTCGTGCAGGGAGAAGCCGACCTTCTCCTTGGCGAGGACGATGCGTTTGCTCTCCCAGGTGCCGGACTCGGCCTTCACGTGCCGGTCGGTTCCTTCGATGTCCTTGAACGAACGGACGATCACGGTGCTGCGATGCCTCCTAGGTGGATGTGCTGATTCGGTCAGGCGGTTTCCCGGACGGCGCGGGCGAGGATGCTCAGCCCCGCGTCCAGTTCCTCGGGCGTGATGGTGAGAGCCGGCAGCAGCTTCACGACCTCGCTCTCCGGGCCCGACGTCTCGATGAGCAGGCCGAGTTCGAAGGCGCGCTTCGCGATCCGGCCGGCCCGCTCCTTGTCGTGGAACTCCATGCCCCACACGAGGCCCCGGCCCCGGTACTCCTTCACGTCGGCGAGGTTCTCCTCCGTGATGGAGATGAAGGCCTGCTCGACCTGCTCGCCGCGGGCGCGGGTCTGCTTCTCCATCGCGGAGCCGTCCGCCCAGTACGCCTCCAGGGTGGCGGTGGCGGTGACGAAGGCGGGGTTGTTGCCGCGGAAGGTGCCGTTGTGCTCGCCCGGCTCCCAGATGTCGAGCTCGGGCTTGAACAGGCACAGCGACATCGGCATGCCGTAGCCGCTGATGGACTTGGACACGGTGACGATGTCGGGCGTGATGCCGGCCTCCTCGAAGGAGAAGAAGGCGCCCGTACGTCCGCAGCCCATCTGGATGTCGTCGACGATGAGCAGCATGTCCTGCCGCTCGCACAGCTCGGACAGGGCGCGCAGCCACTCCGGGCGCGCGACGTTGATGCCGCCCTCGCCCTGCACGGTCTCCACGATCACGGCGGCGGGCTTGTTGAGGCCGGATCCCTGGTCCTCCAGGAGCCGCTCGAACCAGAGGAAGTCCGGGACCTTGCCCTCGAAGTAGTTGTCGAACGGCATCGGGGTGCCGTGGACCAGCGGGATGCCCGCGCCGGCCCGCTTGAACGCGTTGCCGGTCACGGCCAGCGAGCCGAGCGACATGCCGTGGAAGGCGTTGGTGAACGACACGATGGCCTCGCGGCCCTTCACCTTCCGCGCCAGCTTCAGCGCGGCCTCCACCGCGTTGGTCCCCGTGGGGCCGGGGAACATGACCTTGTACGGCAGGTCGCGCGGCCCGAGCACCAGGCTCTGGAAGGACTCCAGGAAGGTCCGCTTGGCGGTGGTCGACATGTCGAGCCCGTGCGTGACGCCGTCACGCTCCAGGTAGTCGATCAACGCGCGTTTGAGGACGGGGTTGTTGTGGCCGTAGTTCAGTGACCCGGCTCCGGCGAAGAAGTCGAGGTACTCGTGGCCGTCCTCGTCGTACATGCGGCTGCCCTGGGCGCGGTCGAAGACGGCGGGCCAGCCGCGGCAGTAGCTGCGCACCTCGGACTCGACGGTCTCGAAGACGCTGAGGTCGGGCTGGGTGATGGTCACGACGAATCGCTCCTCGTTGCGTGGGGGGTCAGGCAGACGGCGTGAGGGAAAGGGGCCCGATGCGGTACAGCACCTCGGGGTCGTGCGGGCCGTCCGGGAACACAGCGGTGTCGAACAGCACCTCGCGCTCCAGCCGGGCGCCGTGGCGCTCGGCGAACGACGTGAACAGGCGCTCCGAGGCGGTGTTGCCCGGGGTGATGGTGGTCTCGACCGTGGTCAGCCCGCGCTCGGCGGCGACCCGTGCGACGAGGCCATCCAGCAGGGCGGCGGCGAGCCCGCGTCCGCGGTGCGTCTCGTCCACCGCCACCTGCCAGACGAGCAGGGTGTCCGGGCGGTCCGGGCGGAGGTAACCGGTGACGAAACCGACCGGCTCGCCGTGCTCGTCGCGCGCCACGGCCGAGGTGTCGGCGAAGTCGCGGCACCACAGCAGATAGCTGTAGGACGAGTTCAGGTCGAGAACCTTCGAGTCCCTTGCCATCCGCCACAGCGCGGCTCCGTCCGCCACCTCCGGGCGGTCGATTTGCAGGTCTGCTTGTGCGGCAGTCATGCAAATTGAATTTACCGAGGGAAATTGAAAAATGCATCGCCGGGTGGGGTTACGTACTGGCGCCTTCTGTGTTATCCGCGCGGGCGTACGCTGGGCAATGTTCCGATTTGCCCCGGAAATAAGGTGCATAACGGGTGGCATGTGTAACGCGTCACAGCCATGTAACCTGCACGAGATCTGCCCGCATTTCCCCGGCTGGCGTTCGCAGAATCTTTGCGTTTAGGTCGAGAAAAAGCGGGAAGAAGATTACGGGAAGCTACGCGGAATTACTTTACCGGAATTACCCGGGAATTAAGCTCCGGTGACCCCGTCTATCCGCTCCCGCACAATGTCGGCGTGACCGTTGTGCCGCGCGTACTCCTCGATCATGTGGACGTACACCCAGCGCAGGCTGACCTCCAGCCCGGCCATGAACCCGTCGGCGATCCGCCCCACGTCGTCCAGCGACCGCCCCGCGCACACCTCGTCCCCCCGCGCGATCTCCCGCCGCCACACCTCCAGCGCCTCGTCGAGCCCGCGCTCCGGTTCGAGGGCGTAGCCGTTCCCCTCGCCGTACAGCGGCGGTACGTCGAGCCCCGCGGCCACCCGCTGGAACCAGTTGCGTTCGACCTCCGCGAGATGCTGCACCAGCCCGAGCAGCGTGAGCGAGGACGGCTTCGCGGACGCGGTCCGCACCTGCGTGTCGTCCAGCCCCGCGCACTTGAGCTCCAGCGTGGCGCGGTGGAAGGCGAGCCAGCTCTCCAGCATGGGGCGCTCTTCGCCGGTCAGGAGGGGGACGGGGCGGCCGTCGGGAAGGGTGAGGGGCGTTTCGGCGGTCATGCCGGCGAGCATGGCACGCGGGTGGGACAACGGCGCCCGGCACAGGCGCCGTTCAGCCACGCCGCCCTCCGCCCCTGGGGCCCTAACGCCAGGCGCTGTCCACCGCCCGCAGCGCCCCCTCCACGTCCACACCCAGACCCTGCTCACGCAGTGCGGCCCCGAGCGCCGCCAGGCTCGCCCGGACCGCCCCCTGGGTCGCCTCCACCCCGTAGTGGTTGACCCGGATCATCTCCCTGGCCAGCGCGCCTGAGCCCGCCACCAACGGCACCGCCGGGTCCGACTCCAGGGCCCGGGCCACCAGCTCGGACGCCACCACCCCCGACGGTGCCCGCAGGGTCGTGGCGACCGGCGCGGCCTCGGCGTCCTCGTACACGTACGGCTCCAGACCCCCGCCCAGCGCCCGCGCCCCGGCCCGCGTCGCCAAGGCCGCACGACGGTGCCGGTCCATCACGGCGACCAGCCCCACCGCCTCGATCCGCTCGACGCAGGCCTCCAGCGCCAGCATCTCCAGCTGCGCCGGCGCGTGCAGCAGCGTGGTGCGGCCGCCGTCGATCCACCTCTCCTTCCAGTCAAGCAAGGAGAGGTACGACCGGCGCGGGGCCCCGGGCGTCGCCGCCATCCGCGCCCACGCCCGCTCGCTCACCGACACGGCCGAGACGCCCGCGGGGCCGCCCATCGCCTTCTGCGCCCCGATCACGCACAGGTCGACACCCCACGCGTCCGGCAGCACCGGCTCGGCCCCGACGGAGGCGACGGCGTCCAGGTAGAACAGCGCCCCGTGCCGCCGTACGACCTCGCCGATCTCCGCGACGGGGTTGGTGTTGCCGGTCGCGGCCTCCGCGTGCACCAGGGACACGAAGTCGATCTCCGGGTGCGCGGCGAAGGCGTCCCGGATCTGCTCGGCGGTGACGGCGGTGTGGAAGGGCACCGCCAGGTCGATCACGGTCGCCCCGCAGTCGCGCAGCCAGTCGCCGAAGGTCTGCCCGTACGGGCCGGTGATGACGTTGAGGGCCGTGGTGCCCGGCCCGGTGGTGGAGCGGATCGCGCCCTCCAGCGGCAGCAGCGCCTCGCCCTGGGTGATCACCACGTCCTGCTCGGTGCTCAGCAGCCGCGCCACGCGGTCCTCGATCGACGCGAAGCGCGCCGCGGTCAACGGGGCCAGGTCCAGGAACGGATGCGTCACGGCGGTGCTCTCTTCGCTCACGGGTAACGAGTTTCACTCAGGAGGTAACGAGTCTCACTCACGGGGTAGAGGAGTCGAGGGTAACCGGCCCCCTCCCCACCCCTCCCACTGGCGACTTCTTAGGCCGGACAGCTCCGCAGCCATCGGTTTGGTTTGAGAGACCCCAACACATCCTTATAATCGGAACCCTCAGTTCCCCCACAGGAAGGCCCGCCGTGAACACGCTCCTCGGCCGCCGGACCCGCGTCCTGGCCGCCATCACCGCGACGGCCGGGCTGGTGCTCGTGTCCGCGTGCACCTCCAGCGACGACGGCGGCAGCGGCTCGAAGACCGCCGCCGGCGGGGTCGAACTGGTGAAGGCCGGGCAGCTCACCACCTGCACGCACCTGCCCTACCCGCCCTTCCAGTCGGAGATCGACGGCAAGGTGCAGGGCTTCGACGTCTCGCTGATCGACCTGGCCGCCGACGACCTGGGTGTGAAGCAGGAGATCCTCGACACCCCGTTCGAGAACTTCAAGACCGGCGCCTTCCTCAACTCCGGCGAGTGCGACCTGGCCGCGGCCGGCATGACCATCACCGACGAGCGCAAGAAGAACGTCGACTTCTCCGACCCGTACTTCGAGGCCACCCAGGCGCTCCTGGTCGACAGGAAGAGCGGTGTCACCTCCCTCGCGGACCTGAAGTCCAAGGGAGCCAAGCTGGGCGCCCAGGCGCAGACCACCGGCGAGGACTACGCGAAGGGCCAGGGCCTTGACCCGGTGTCCTTCGAGTCCTCCGACGCCGTCCTCAACGGCCTGCGCTCCGGCCAGGTCAAGGCCGTCGTCATCGACTACCCGGTGGTCCAGGGCTGGCTCAAGGACAAGGCCAACGCCGACGCCTTCCAGGTCGCCGAGCAGATCAACACCGGCGAGCAGTACGGCTTCACCGTCAAGAAGGGCAACGCCAAGCTCCTGGCCGCCCTCAACAAGGCCATCTCGGACGCCAAGGCCGACGGCACCTACAAGAAGCTGTACGAGAAGTGGATCGGCCCGTACGAGGAGTCCGCGGCCTCCCCGTCCGCCTCATGAGCGATACCGAGCTCCGGAGCGCGCCCCGCAGGAAGGGCCTGACCCGGCGGCAGAAGCGCAGTCTGTCGCGCGGCGCCCAGTACGTCGTCTTCGTCGCCGCCGTGGTCGCCTTCGCGGTCTCGGCGGACTGGGGGCAGCTGAAGAACCAGTTCGCGCAGGCCGACATCGCCGAGCAGATGTTCCCGGACGTCATCACACTGGCGCTGAAGAACACCGTGCTCTACACCCTGTCCGGCTTCGTCGTCGGCCTGGTGCTCGGCATGGTCATCGCCCTGATGCGGCTGTCGTCGGTCGGCCCGTACCGCTGGTTCGCCGGCGTGTACATCGAGATCTTCCGCGGTCTGCCCGCCCTGCTGATCTTCATCTTCATCGGCGTCGCCGTCCCGCTCGCCTTCCCGGGCACCGAGATCATCGGCGGCACCTACGGCAAGGTCGCCCTCGCGCTCGGCCTGGTCGCCGCCGCCTACATGGCGGAGACGATCCGCGCGGGCATCCAGGCGGTGCCCAAGGGGCAGATGGAGGCGGCCCGTTCGCTGGGCTTCTCACCCGCCCGCGCCATGATCTCGATCATCATCCCGCAGGCGTTCCGCATCATCCTCCCGCCGCTCACCAACGAACTGGTCCTGCTCTTCAAGGACTCCTCGCTGGTGCTGTTCCTCGGCGTCACCCTGGAGGAACGCGAACTGTCCAAGTACGGCCGCGACCTGGCCAGTACGACCGCCAACTCCACGCCGATCCTCGTCGCCGGCCTGTGCTACCTGCTGGTCACGATCCCGCTCGGCTACGTAGTCCGCCGTATGGAGTCGAAGGCCGGGGAGGCCGTGCGATGAGCCGTCCCGAGATCGAAGTACGCGGTCTGCACAAGTCCTTCGGCGACAACGAGGTACTGCGCGGCATCGACCTGGAGATCGGCCAGGGCGAGGTCGTCTGCGTGATCGGCCCGTCGGGTTCGGGCAAGTCGACGCTGCTGAGGTGCGTCAACCTCCTGGAGGAGCCGTCCAAGGGGCAGGTCCTCGTCGGGGGCACCGAGCTGACGGACCCGGACGTCGACATCGACGCCGTACGCCGACGCATCGGCATGGTCTTCCAGCAGTTCAACCTCTTCCCGCACCTGTCGGTGACCGAGAACCTCACGCTGCCGCAGCGCAGGGTGCTGGGGCGGGACAAGGCGCAGGCGGCCAGGGTGGCGGCCGAGAACCTGGAACGGGTGGGACTGGCCGAGAAGGCGAACGCCTACCCCGCCTCCCTCTCCGGCGGCCAGCAGCAGCGCGTGGCGATCGCCCGCGCACTGGCCATGGGCCCCGAGGTGATGCTGTTCGACGAACCGACGTCGGCGCTCGACCCGGAGCTGGTGGGTGACGTCCTCGCGGTCATGCGGATGCTCGCCCGGGAGGGCATGACGATGATGGTGGTGACCCACGAGATGACCTTCGCCCGCGAGGTCGCCGACCGGGTCGTCTTCATGGACGGCGGAGTGATCGTCGAGGACGGCACCCCCCGGCAGGTCATCGGCAGCCCCCGCCACGAACGCACCCGCCACTTCCTCTCCCGGCTCCTTGACCCCGCGATGGCGGAGGTCGAGGAGGAGACGTCGGACCAGGTGGGCGACGGCGGCTGACCCGAAGGCCGGATCGGGTAGACGCACCTATGTCACCCAGAGTCTGAGGAACGTCATCACTCGGGCATCAATCGCCTCCCTGGCCGCCCACGCCGAGTACGCCAAGGGGCTCGGAGCCCAGGGCTTCGCCCCCTGCCCCTTCTGACCTGGGCGGCCCGACAGGCCGGGCGCGCCCTCGGTGTCGAGGCCGCGGTCCTCTTCGACGTGCACCAGCTCGCCTTCGAGGGCCCACCGCCGTGGGAGCGGTGACGCCCGGCTGACTAGTGTGCGGTGCATGAGCGATCACGCGGTGCTGCACGTGAAGGGCCGGGTCCTGGTCGGACCCGACGACGTCCGGGACGAGGTGTGGGTCGTCGACGGGAGGATCTCCCACGACCGTCCCGTCGCGGCCCGTGACGTCCGTACGGTCTCCGGCTGGGCCCTGCCCGGACTGGTCGACGCCCACTGCCATGTCGGCCTCGGTTCGCACGGACCGGTCGACGTCGACGTCGCGGAGAAGCAGGCGCTGACCGACCGGGAGGCGGGCACCCTGCTGATCCGCGACGCGGGTTCCCCCTCGGACACCCGCTGGACCGACGACCGCCCCGACCTCCCGAAGATCATCCGCGCCGGCCGGCACATCGCCCGCACCCGCCGCTACATCCGTGGCTACGCCTGGGAGATCGAGCCGGAGGACCTGGTCGCGTACGTCGCCCAGGAGGCCCGGCGCGGCGACGGCTGGGTGAAGCTGGTGGGGGACTGGATCGACCGGGAGGCCGGCGACCTGGCGCCCAGCTGGCCGCGGGACGCGGTCGAGGCCGCGATCACGGAGGCACATCGCCTCGGCGCCCGGGTGACCGCCCACTGCTTCGCCGAGAACTCCCTGCGGGACCTGGTCGAGGCGGGCATCGACTGCATCGAGCACGCGACGGGCCTCACCCAGGACCTGATCCCACTGTTCGTCTCCCGAGGCGTCGCGATCGTCCCGACCCTGGTCAACATCGCGACCTTCCCGAAGCTGGCCGAGGGCGGCGAGTCCCGGTTCCCGCGGTGGTCGGCCCACATGCGCCGCCTCCACGAACGCCGTTACGACACGGTGCGCGACGCCTACGACGCCGGCATCCCGGTCTTCGTCGGCACGGACGCGGGCGGCACGCTGCCGCACGGGCTGGTCGCGGCGGAGGTGGCGGAACTGGTGAAGGCCGGGATCCCGCCGGTGGAGGCCCTCGCGGCGACCACCTGGACGGCCAGGAAGTGGCTCGGCCGCCCCGGCCTGGAGGAGGGCGCCCCGGCCGACCTGGTGGTGTACGAACGGGACCCCCGCACCGATGTCGGCGTGCTGGGGGACCCGTCGAGGGTGGTGCTGAACGGGCGGGTCGTCGGCTGACCACCGTCCGGCGGTCTCTTCATCCGCGCGGGCGAGGCCCGGACTGTGGCCTGCCGCTGCTCTCGCTCGTCGAGCTCGGCACGGTCACCTCGAAGGCGACGTGTGCGGCAGGAAAGACCCCGGTCGCCACCTCGAACCTGCTCGGTTCGGTGACGGTGCTGGGCAAGAAGGTCACCCTCACCGTCGGCGGCACGACCGACGTGAAGGTTCCCGGCGTCGGCGAGGTCCGCCTGGACCTGTCGAGGACCGGGACGACCTCCCGCACCGCGGCCGCGACGGCCCTCGAACTCAAGGTCGACGTCAACCCGTTGGACCTCAACGTCGCCGAGGTGACCGGGACCGTGACGCTGGCGAAGGCCACCTGCGAGGCGCCTGAGGAGCCGCGGGCGGCAGCGGGCACGACACCCGCCGACGGCGGCGTGCAGCCCCAAGGAGCCCCCGCCGAGGCCGGGTTGGCCAAGACCGGCGGCGGAGCGGCGACGCCCTATCTCGCGGCCGGCGCGATCGCGCTGCTCGTGGCGGGCGGGGGAGCGGTCGCGGTGGCGCGGCGCCGCAGGAGCTGACCGGCCGCACCCGGCAGTCAACAGCCAACTCTGTCAGGGCTGTTGACTGCCGAATGAAAGCGCTTTAATTTTCCCTCACTCCGACTTCGAGACGTGAGGGGGCCCCGTGGCCGCTGTACTACGGGAACGTGCAGGTACGGAGGAGGTCGGCACGGCTCGCCCACGGACGAGTGACCCGCTGCGGCGACGAAAACGCTTCCAGAGCAGGGGCCTGTTCCTGCTCATGCTGCCCGGCCTCGCCTACTTCCTGCTGTTCCACTACGGCGCCCTCGTCGGCAACGTCATCGCAGCCAAGGAGTACGTCCCCTTCGACGGCCTCTGGGGCAGCCCCTGGGTCGGCGTCGACAACTTCCGCCGGATGTTCGAGGACGGCGCGTTCTGGGACGCGGTGCTCAACACCGTCTGGATCGCCGTCCTGCAGTTGGTCTTCTACTTCCCGGTGCCGCTCGGCCTCGCGCTGCTCCTGCACAGCCTGACCTGGAGCTCGGTGCGCCGCTTAGTGCAGTCGGTGGCGTATCTGCCGCACTTCATCTCGTGGGTGATCGTCGTCGCCCTGTTCCAGCAGCTGCTCGGCGACACCGGACTGCTCAACTCCTCGCTGGACGGCATGGGGTTGAGCACCGTCGACGTCATCGGCAACCCGGACGCCTTCAGACCGCTCGTGGTCGCCCAGGTCGTCTGGAAGGACGCCGGCTGGGGCACGATCATCTTCCTCGCCGCCCTCGCCCAGGTCGACGAGCAGCAGTACGAGGCCGCCGCGATCGACGGGGCCGGACCCTGGCGGCGCTTCTGGCACGTCACGCTGCCCGCCATCCGCCCGGTGATCGTGCTGCTGCTCATCATGCGGCTCGGCGACATCCTCTCCGTCGGCTTCGAGCAGATGCTGCTCCAGCGGGACGCGGTCGGCCCCGAGGCCGCCGAGATCATCGACACCTTCGTCTACTACCAGGGCATCGTCGGCGGCGACTACGGATTCGCGGCCGCCGCGGGCCTGTTCAAGGGCGTCGTCGGCGCCCTCCTCGTCTACGCCGCCAACAAGGTCGCCCACCGCCTGGGCGAACAGGGGGTCTACAAGTGAGCAGCCACGTCCGGCCCGGCTGGCTGGAGAAGCCCAGGCCCCTGACCCAGGCCGCCAAGGCCCTCGCCCTCGCCGGGGTCGTCCTGCTGGTCTGTGTGCCGTTCCTCGTCATCGTCTCGACCTCGCTGGCCTCCACCGACGAGGTCGTGGCCAACGGCGGCTGGGTGCTGTGGCCGACCGAGCCCACGCTCGACGCCTACCGCGACATCCTCGACGGCGGCATCGTCACCCACGCCCTCGGCGTCAGCGCCGGCGTCACCCTGGTCGGCACGCTGCTCAGCCTCGCCTGCACGGTGACGCTCGCCTACGCGCTGTCCCGCCCCGGCGTCTTCGGCGGCAAGCCGGTCCTGCTCCTGGTCCTGTTCACGTTCCTCTTCCCGCCCGGCATGATCCCCAGCTTCCTGCTGGTCAAGGAGCTGGGCCTGCTGGACAGTTACGCCTCGCTGGTCCTGCCCGTCCTGGTCAACGTCTTCAACCTCGTCGTCCTGCGCGGCTTCTTCCAGGGCATCCCCGAGGAGCTGTACGAGGCGGCACGGCTGGACGGGGCGGGGGACTGGCGGGTGCTCGTCTCGGTCGTACTGCCGCTGTCCAAGGCCGCGTTGGCCGTGGTGGGACTCTTCTACGCGGTGGCGTACTGGAACTCCTGGTTCTACGCCTCGCTCTACCTGGAGAGCGACCACTGGCCCCTCCAGCAGGTCTTGCGCACCTATGTGGTGGCCGGTTCCGGGCTCACCGACGCGACGACCGGCGAGGGCACGGTCACCGCTCCGCAGACCGTGCAGATGGCGGTCCTCGTGATCGCCACCGTGCCGATCCTGCTCGTCTACCCGTTCCTGCAGAAGTACTTCACGAAGGGCGTGCTCACGGGCGCCATCAAGAGCTGAGCGGTGATCCGGAGCCGTGATCCGGAGCCGAGCCGTGATCCGGAGCCGAGCGGCGATCCGGAGCCGAGCCGCAGCAAGAGCCCTGTCCGAACAAGAGCCCTGTCCGAAAGGTGACCTGCCCATGTCCAGCATGTCCCGACGTACCCTGCTGCGCTCCGTGGCCGCGGGCGGCGCCGCCGTCGCCGTCCCGGGTCTGCTGACCGCCTGCTCCACGAGCTCGGGCGACAGCGACGTCTCCAACGCCGGCAAGAAGCTCGCCCCCTGGCCCGCGTACCGCCCCACGACCGCCGCTCCCAAGCCGGACCTGGCCCCCACCGACGCCGGGGTCCAGGCCGGATACACCGCCTACCCGTCCGACCTGGTCAAGTCCGTCGCGCGGACACCCGGCGACGGATCCACCGTCAAGGTCATGTCGGTGTCGTTCGGCACCCCGCCCAAGCCCGCCTCCGCCAACCGGTTCTGGGCGGCCGTGGAGAAGGCGCTCGGCGTGCGGATCGAGTACACGATCGTCTCCCAGGCCGACTACCAGAAGAAGATGGCCACCGTGATGGCCGGCGACGCCGACACCCTGCCGGACATCATCAACCTGTTCTCCGGCTTCGTGCTGCCCCGCGAGGCGGAGTTCGTGCAGCGCCGCGCGGAGGACCTCACGCCCCACCTGTCCGGCGAGGCGATCGCCGACTACCCCAACCTCGCGAACATCCCCACCCACGCCTGGCGCGACATGGGCCGCATCGGCGGCCGTCTCTTCGGTATCCCGCTGGAACGCCCGCTGCCCGGCTCCACCCTCTGGCTCAACCAGGGACTGTTCGCCGACGCGGGCATGACGGAGGGCTGGAGCGCCGACGACTTCGCCGCCGTGGCGAAGAAGGCGACGAGCGGACGGACGTACGCGCTCGGCGCCGCCACCGGCTCCCTGTTCGGCAACGCCGTGCACTCCGCCGCCCACAACGCGCCCCAGGAGTGGGCCGTCACAGGCGACGGCACCTTCCTGCCGGGCTGTGCCGACGAACGCTTCAAGGCGTCGATCGCCTTCCAGGCCCGGCTGCGCAAGGACGGCTCGTACCATCCGGACGCCACGTCGATCTCCCAGATCGACCTGACCACCCTCTACTACAACGGCACGGTCGGCTCCATGCAGGACGGCTTCGGCGCCTACCTGCCCAAGTACCGTGAGTCGCAGGGCAAGCTGACGCCCGCGGCGGCCCTGCCCTACGGCGTCGGCGGTGAGCCGGGCGGCATCGTCGCCGCCCGCCGCTCCTTCGGCTACACCGTGCTGAAGAAGGCCAAGAAGGAGCGCGTCCAGCTGCTCCTTCGCATCCTCGACTACCTCGCCGCTCCCTTCGGCAGCCGGGAGTGGGAACTCGTCCACTACGGCGTCGAGGGAACACACTTCACCCGCGGGGAGGACGGCTCCCCGCAGCCCACCAGACTGGGCGAGGTGGAGAACAACACCAACCTCCCGCTGAAGTACCTCGCCGAAGGACCCCAGGTGCTGTTCGTGCCCGGCATGCCCGACGCCGTACGGGCCCTGCACGCCTGGCAGGTCAAGACCGTCCCGCACGCCGTCCGCAACGCCTCCTACGGCCTGCAGTCCCGCACGAAGAACGCCCAGGGCACCACCCTCAAGGCACTCCTCGACGACACCGTCACCGGGATCGTCGCCGGGCGCCTGCCGCTGTCCGCATGGGACGGGGCGGTGAAGAAGTGGCGGGCCAGGGGCGGCGACAGAATGGCCGAGGAGTTCGCGAAGGACCACGCGGCCAACACGTGACGGGCCGCAGGCAACAGAGGAGACGCGGGGGATGGACAACGACATGGACGAGCCCAGGCGGCGGGTCACCATCCGGGAGGTCGCCGAGCGGGCGGGCGTGTCGATGGCGACCGCCTCCCGGGCGCTGAGCGGCAACCACCCCGTGCCCCCAGCGACCCGCGCGCGCGTCCTGCGCGCAGCCCGCGACCTCGACTACGTGGCCAACGCGCACGCCCGCGCCCTGGCCGGCGGCGGCCGCAAGATGGCCGCCGTCGTCGTCCGCCAGGTCACCAGCCCCTTCTACGCCCAGGTCGCCGAGGGCGTCGAGGCGGAGGCCGCCGACCGGGGCTGGCTGTGCGTGGTCGGGGCGACCGGCGCGGACCCGCAGCGCGAGATGGAGTTCGTGCAGCTCATGCGGGAGGAGGGGGCCCGCCTGGTGATCCTGGTCGGCGGGGTCGTCGAGGACGACGCCTATCGCGAGCGGGTCGCCCACTACGCGCAGGCCCTGGACGCGTCCGGCGCCCGGCTGGTGCTGTGCGGGCGTCCGGCGCCGGACCCCGAGATCCCGGCGCTCGTGGTGGAGTTCGACAACGAGGCGGGAGCCCGGGCCATCACCGGGCACCTGCTGTCCGCGGGCCATCGGCGGATCGTCTTCCTCGGGGGCCTGCCGGGCAACACCGCGCTCGACGCCCGCGTCGCCGGGTACCGGGCCGCGCTCGCCGAACACGGGCTGGGTCCGGACGCCGCACATGTCGTCGACTGCGGCCTGGGCCGCGCCGCCGGCCTGCGCGCGATGGGGGAACTCCTCAAGGAGACACGGGAGTTCACCGCCGTTTTCGCCGGGGACGACATGGTCGCCGCGGGAGCGCTGCGCGCCATCGCCGACGCGGGGCTGCGGGTCCCCGAGGACGTGTCCGTCGTCGGCTACAACGACATCCCGCTCGCCGAGGACTTCAACCCGCCCCTCACCACCGTCCGCACACCCGCCGAGGAACTCGGCCGGGCCGCGGTGCGGATAGCGCTGAGGGACCCCGGCAGCGCCGCCGGGAGCCACCACCTGCTGGGCACGCACATCGTCGTACGCCGCAGTGTCGCGCCGCCGGGCGCCGCGCAGGCGGCGCCGTCATGACACCGCGGGTGACGGGTGGCCGGTCGCGCCGTTCCGCGCGCCCCGCGGGCCGTCTCACCCCCTCGACGGACGGAGGAACCGCCCCCGTATGACCGCTTCGCATGTGTCGCTCTGCGGCGACCCGACGCGTCTGCTCCCGCCCCCCGACCACCTCCTGTCCCCGGTGACCGGCTGGACCCGGGCCCACTGGGAGGCGATCGCCGACCGGCTCCTCGACGGACTGCTGCCCTACGCGACCCCGGGCCTCGCCCAGTACCGGCTGCCCGGACCGGCCAGCCACTCCGGGCCCTGGTCCGACGGTCTGGAGGGCTTCGCGCGGTCGTTCCTGCTCGCCGCCTTCCGCATCGCCGGCTCGGGCGGACAGGTGGCACCCGCCCTCATCGAGCGGTACGCCGCCGGACTCGCCGCCGGCACCGACCGCCACCACCCGGAGCACTGGCCGCCCATCACCGACCGGGCGCAGCCCATGGTGGAGGCGGCCTCGGTCGCCATCGCCCTGCACGAGTCCCGCCCCTGGCTGTGGGACCACCTCGACGACACCGTGCGCCACCAGGTCGCCGACTGGCTGGGCGGCTTCGTCGGAGCCGACGTCAACGACTCCAACTGGCGTCTGTTCCAGGTCATCACGGAGGAGTTCCTGGCCTCCGTCGGCGCCCCGCACGACCGCGGCGAGATCGACGCCGGGCTCGCCCGGCTGGACGACTGGTACCGGGGCGGCGGCTGGTACACCGACGGCGACGGCCGGAAGTTCGACTACTACAACGCCTGGGCGCTGCACCTGTACCCCGTGCTGTGGGAGCGGATCGCGGGCCCGCGCGCCGACGCCGGCACGGTGACCCGGCAGCGGGAGAGGCTGCGCCAGTTCCTCTCCGCCCACCAGCACTTCTTCGGCTCCGACGGCGCCCCCGTCCACCAGGGACGCTCCCTCACCTACCGGTTCGCGACCACCGCCCCGCTGTGGGCGGGCGCCCTCGCCGACGCCACCCCGCTGCCGCCGGGCCGCACCCGCCGCCTCGCCTCGGGCACACTGCGGCACTTCGCCGAGCGAGGCGCCCCGGACGAGCGGGGCCTGCTCACCCTCGGCTGGTACGGGCCCTTCCGACCCGTCACCCAGCGCTACTCGGGCCCCGCCTCCCCTTACTGGGCGAGCAAGGCCTTCCTAGGCCTCCTCCTGCCCGCCGACCACCCCGTGTGGACGGCCACCGAGGAGCCAGGCCCGGTCGACCTGACCGACACCACCCTCGCCCTGCCCGCCCCCGGCTGGCTGCTGCACTCCACCGCGGCCGACGGGATCGTACGGCTCGTCAACCACGGCAGCGACCGGCTCCCGCCCCCGCCCGCGCGTGACGAGGACAGCCCGCACTACGCCAAGCTCGCCTACTCCACCGCCACCGCCCCGGACACCCCGACGGGCCCCGACAACCACATCGCCCTGCTCGCACCCGACGGGACGCCGTCGCCGCGCGGACGCATCCGTCCAATGGGCGCCGACGGCCGTCGCGCCGCCTCCCGGCAGGACGCCGGCATCGAGACCGTCAGCGTGGTGCACGGCCCCTGGGAGGTGCGGGTGCACCGCGTCGACGCCCCGCCCGGCACCCCGGTGCGCGAGGGCGGCTGGGCGGTGGCCGACGACACCGCGCCGCCCCTCGCCCAGACCGGCCCCGGCCGCGCACTCGCCCGCCGCGGCGACGGCCTGACCAGCGCGATCGTCGGCCTGTACGGCTGGGGCGACGCCGCGGGGACGGTCGTACGCACCCTGGACGCCAACGCCTGCGGACGGCACTCGGCGACCCCCGTCCTCGAGGGCGCCGGCCCCCTCCTGGTCACCCTCGTCGCGCTCGGCGTGCACGCCCCGGCCACGGGAGTGAGCGTGTCGGTCGACGACGACGCCACCGTGGAGATCCGCTTCCCGGACGGCACCCGGGAACGGGTGCCCCGTGTCACGCCCCGGCCAGCGTCACCGCCCGGTCCAGCGCCTGAAGGAAGGAGTTGACCGTCGCCCGGTCCCGCACCGCCAGCCGCAGCCACTCCTCGCCCAGACCGGGGAAGGTGTCCCCGCGCCGGACCGCGAACCCCAGGTCGCGCAGGTGGGCGCGGACAGCGGCGGCACGCGGCAGCCGCATCAGGACGAAGGGCCCCTCGGCCGGCCCCGCCACCCGCAGGCCGTCCGAGGCGAACTCCTCCAGACCGGCGACGAGATGGGCCCGGTCGGCGGCGACGCGGTGCGCCGCGTGGGCCGCCTCCGCCAGCGCGCGCGGCGACACGCACGCCTCGGCCGCCGCGAGGGCGGGGGTGGAGACGGGCCACAGGGGCTGGGCCCGCTCCAGGTCCGCGACGGTCTCCGGGGCCGCGAGGACGTAGCCGACGCGCAGCCCGGCCAGTCCCCAGGTCTTGGTCAGGCTGCGCAGGACCACCAGGCCGGGCACGTCCGTCCGCCCGGCCAGCGCCTCCCGCTCGCCCGGCACCGCGTCCATGAACGCCTCGTCCACCACCAGCGTCCGCCCGGGACGGGCCAGTTCGGTGATCGCAGTGGCCGGGTGCAGGACCGACGTCGGGTTCGTCGGGTTGCCGATCACCACCAGGTCGGCGTCCTCGGGGACGGCCGCGGCGTCCAGCCGGAAACCGTCCTCCTCCCGCAGCAGCACCCTGTCGACGGAGTGCCCCGCGTCCCGCAGCGCCGCCTCCGGCTCCGTGAACTGCGGGTGCACGACCACCGGCCGACGCACCTTCAGGGCACGCGCCAGCAGCACGAAGGCCTCCGCGGCGCCCGCCGTCAGCAGCACCCGCTCCACCGGGAGCCCGTGCCGCTGCGCGACCGCCGCCCGCGCGGAGCGCCCGTCCGGGTACGCGGCCAGCGAGCCGAGCGAGACGGCGATCCGCTCCCGCAGCCACACCGGGGGCGTGTGGGCGCGGACGTTCACGGCGAGGTCGGTGAGCGCCGCCCCGTCGTCCCGCACCTCGGCGTCACCGTGGTGCCGCAGGTCGTGTCCCTCAGTGCGCATGGGAGTGGGCGCCGTGGTGGTGTCCGTGGTGGTGACCGTCGTCGTCGGGGTGGAAGTGCGGCTGCTGCGGCAGCCCGACCTTGTCCTCGAACCCGGGCAGCGCGATCCGGTACACGCACGAGTCGCAGTTCATCCGCAGATCGCCCTCGACGGCCTCCGCATACCGCTCCATCACCAGGTCGAGCAGCTCCGGCTCCGGACCGATCACGTCCGCCGAGTGCACCTCGACGTCCGGGTGGGCCGCCGCCCAGCCCTCGGTCTGCTGCCGCACCCGGTCCGGCAGGATGCCCGTGAACAGGAAGTACGGCAGGACGACGATCCGCTCGGCGCCCAGCCGGACGCACCGGTCCAGTCCGCTCGGCACGTCGGGCGCGGCCAGCGACACGAACGCCGTCTCCACGCCCGCGTAGCCGCGGCCCTCCCACAGCAGCCGCGCCGCCTTGAGGACCTCGGCGTTCGCGTCCGGGTCCGTGGAGCCGCGCCCGACCAGCAGCACGGTCACGTCGGCACGGTCGCCGGGCGTGCGGGCGCCGCCGCCGAGCGCCTCGTCCAGCCGCCGCTCCAGCACGGACAGCAGCGCCGGGTGCGGGCCCAGCGGGCGGCCGTACGCGTAGGTGATCCCGGGGTGCCGCTCCTTCTCGCGGGCCAGCGCCGCCGGGATGTCGCCCTTGGCGTGGCCGGCGGACACCAGCATCAGCGGGACGGCGGCGAAACGGCGTACGCCGCGCTCCACCAGCTCGGTGACCGCGTCGCCGAGCGGCGGCGGGGACAGCTCGATGAAGCCGCCCGCGACGGGCAGTTCCGGGTGGCGGCGCCCCAGCTCCCGGACGAAGTCACGGAACGCCTCGGCACCGGCGTCGTCCCGGGTGCCGTGGCCGGCGATGAGCAGGGCGGGCGGCGGGGTGGTCACGATGTCTCCTTGGGATGCGAAGTGGGGTGGTACGGGCGGGCGTCGCGGTTCACCGGGGTTCCTCCTGCCAGCGGTAGCCGCGCGGCGTCACCATGCGGCCCGCGATGTCCCGGGTCGCCGTGTTGCCCACGGTCACGACGGTCATCATGTCGACGGTCGCCGGGTCCAGGGCGGCCAGCGTGGTCAGCCGCCCGGACTCGTCCGGCCGCGACGCGTTGCGTACGACACCGACCGGCGTGGCCGGTGTCCGGTGCTCGGCGAGGATGGCGAGGGCCTTGGGGAGCTGCCAGTCGCGGCCCCGGCTGCGCGGGTTGTAGAACGTCACGACGATGTCCGCCTCGGCGGCCGCCCGCACCCGCCGCTCGATGACCTCCCACGGCGTGTGCAGGTCGGAGAGGCTGATCGACACGTGGTCGTGGCCGAGCGGGGCACCGAGGATCGCGGCGGCGGCGAGGGCGGCGGTGACGCCGGGCACCCCGATCACGTCGATGTCGTCGGACGCCTCGGCGAGCGCGGGGGAGGCCATGGCGTACACGCCGGCGTCGCCGCTGCCGATCAGCGCGACGGCCTGTCCCTTCCGCGCCTCGGCCACGGCCGTGCGCGCCCGCTCCTCCTCGGCCCCGAGCCCCGACTCCAGGATCCGGGTGCCGGGCCGCAGCAGATCACGGATCTGGTCGACGTACTGGTCGAGCCCGACGAGCACGGAGGCCCGCCGGAGTTCCGCCTTCGCACGCGGCGTGAGCAGGTCCCGGGCGCCGGGCCCGAGCCCGACGACCGCGAGCCGGCCGCGCGCGGGCCGCCGTACGACGGCACAGGTCGCCATCGCGGGCAGCCCGTCGGCGCGCTGCGACTTCCGCTTGGGCACGAGGAGTTCACCGCCACCCACCAGGGCGGCGGCCTCGGCGACGGAGGGCGTTCCCACGGCGGCCAACGGCGCGCCGGAGGGGTTGGGCACCTCGACCGCGGCCAACTCCTCGGCGGAGTGGGTGACCACGGGCACGCCCAGCCGCTCGGCCGCCTCGACGATGCCCGGCTCCGAGGCCTTGGCGTCGACGGTGGCGAGCTCGGCGATGCTGCGCGCGGACAGCCCGGCGTCCCGCACCGCTGCCTCCACCAGCCCCAGCACCTCGTCCACGGGCGCGCCCTTGGAGGCACCGACGCCCACGACGAGGGACGGGGGCCGCAGGACGACCTCGCGCTCGGCCGGTTCCACGAGGCGATCCGTGAGGCGGATCGAGTACGCCCCCTCGGCGGTGACCCGAAGCCCGGGCAGCGGCCAGGGCGACTCCGCCCGAAGCGCCACCGGTTCGTCGTCGAGCAGGGCCCGCGAGACCGCCGCCACGTCCCCCTCCACCGGGAACCCGAGGGTGTCGAGCCCCGGCAGTCCCACGGCGTCCGTCGCGGTGGTCACCACCGGCAGGGCGTCCAGCAACCCGCCCACCTCGCGGGCGAGTTCGTTGGCCCCGCCGCCGTGGCCGCCCACCAGCGACACGGCGAACCGGCCGCCCTCGTCGACGCACACCACACCCGGGTCGCTCGCCTTGTCGCCCAGCAGCGGCGCGACCAGCCGTACCACCGCCCCGGTGGCCAGGAAGCACACGAGCTGCTCGCACTCCGCGAAGGCGGCCCGCACGGCGTCTGCGACGGGCCCCTCGTACACACGCGTACGGTCCGGCCACGCCGTGGCCAGCCGGTCCCGCGCAACCGCCCCCGCCGCGGTGGCGGAAATCAGGCCGATCACTGAGCAACTCCTTCTTCGGCGGCTGCCGGGGGCCGGACGCCCCACAGCAGGAAAACTGGATTGGTCGCCGCGAGCCGGGTCACGTCACCCGGCAGCGGCGCGAGCCGGGACGACTGCAGCAGCACCCCGTCGCAGTCCAGGCCGGCACCGGTGAGCGCCGCCCGCACGGCCGGCACCCGGTCGAGCGCGGCCAGGGCGACGACGACGGTCCGCCGGGCCCGCCGAGCGCACGCCGTGACGACGGCGGGCAGTTCGTGGCCCCCACCGCCGACGAACACGGCGTCGGGATCGTCGAGGTCGGACAGCACGGTCGGCGCCGCCCCGTGCACCACCCGCACGTCGACCCCGTGCGCGGCGGCGTTCGCACGGATCCGCCCGACCCCGTCGAGGGTCTTCTCGACGGCCGTGACGGCGGCGCCGAACCGCGCGCACTCCACGGCCACCGACCCGGAGCCCGCGCCGACGTCCCACACCAGGTCGCCCAGCCGCGGCCCGAGCCGGGCCAGCGCCAGGGCACGCACCTCGAACTTGGTGATCATCGAGTCCCGGTGCGTGAACTCGTCCTCCTCCAGGGCCCATCGGGTGGGCCCGGCGGGCGGCCCGGCGACCGTGCGCACGGCACCGAGCGCCCGCGACTCGTCCAGGCACAGCACCACGCTGACCGCCGTACCCCAGTCACGGGCGGCGGCCTCGGCCGGTGTCACCCGTTCCAGGCGCTCGCCGACGGAGCCCAGCGCGGAGGCGACGACCAGGGTCCGCGCCTCGGCTCTGAGCGCCGCCCCGAGCTCGGCCGGCCCGGCCCCCGGGCCGGTCAGCACCGCCACCTTGGGCCGCGCCCGGCACGCGTTGACCGCCGTCCGCAGATCACGCCCGTGCGCGCTGACGACCACCGCGTCCTCCCACGGCAGCCCCGCCCGCGCGAAGGCCGCGGCGACGGAGGAGACCCCCGGCCGGACGTCGAGCCGCCCGGACCCGAACCGCTCGGCCAGCACCCGCACGATCCCGAAGAACCCGGGATCCCCGGAGGCCAGCACGACCACCGGGTCCCCCTTGTCCAGATGCCGTTCGACGACGTCCAGCGCGGGCGCCAGGGCGCCGAGAACCACCGTCTCGGCGCCGGCCGGGACCGGCGCGGCGGCCAGATGCCGGCGGCCGCCCACGACCAGCCGGGCCCCGGCCACGGCGGCCGTGGCGTCGGCGGGAAGCGGCGCCCCCGTTCCCGTGCCGACGACCGTGATCACGTGCTCGCACCCCGGGTGCGCAGGGCCCTGCGGGCCTCCGGGTCGGCCTTGCGGTAACCGTGGAAGTGACCGGGGTGGTAGAGGTGCGAGCGGGTGCCCTCGGCGCCGAGCGCCGGGCCGACCAGGAAGAGCGTGTGCTTCCAGAGCTTGTGCTCCTTGACCGTCTCCTCCAGCGTCTCGATCGTGCACCGCACGATCAGCTCCTCCGGCCAGGTCGCCTGGTACGCCACCACGACCGGCGTGCCGGTCGGGTAGCCGCCCTCCAGCAGCTCCCGCACGAGCTGCCCGCTGCGGGCGGCCGACAGGAAGATCGCCATGGTCGTGCCGTGCTTGGCGAACTCCCGCACCTCCTCGCCGGGCGGCATCGGTGTCTTCCCGCCGCCGAGCCGGGTCAGCACCACGGACTGCGCGACCTCCGGGATGGTCAGCTCGCGCCCGGCCAGCGCGGCGACGGCGGAGAACGCGGACACGCCCGGGACCACCTCGGTCTCGATGCCGATCCGGGCACACCGGTCGAGCTGCTCCTGCGTACCGCCCCACAGGGCCGGGTCGCCGGAGTGGATACGGGCCACGCGCAGCCCCTCCGTCAGGGCCCGCTCGTACACGGCCACGACGTCCTCCAGGGACATCGTCGCCGAGTCGAGGATCTCCGCGCCCTCGCGCGCGTGCTGGAGGACCTCCGCCTGGACCAGGCTGGCCGCCCAGATCACGACGTCGGCCTCGGCGATGGCGCGCGCGGCACGGAACGTCAGCAGATCGGCGGCGCCGGGGCCGGCACCGACGAAGGTCACCTTGCCGGTGGGGGCTTCGGCCATGGGAAACGGTCCTCTCTTCAAGGGCTTACCTGTACCGCGGCTCACGTGGTCCGCGGCTTACGTGTATTGCGGCTTACGTGTACGGCGGACGCGGACGTCGGAGGTGCGTGACGGGCGCTTGATCGGATACCAAGAGCACATGGCGGTGATCGTCGCGCTCGGCGCGTTCCTGATGACGCTGGCCGGCGGCTGGACGGCACTGCGGGTGACCGACCGCCGCCACCTCGTGCTGGGCCTGGCCGGCGGCCTGATGCTGGGCGTGGTCGGCCTGGACCTGCTGCCGGAGGCACTGGACGCGGCCGGCACCGAGGTGTTCGGCGTACCGGCCGCGCTCCTGCTCTTCGTGGCCGGGTTCCTGATGGCCCATCTGGTGGAACGTCTGCTGGCCGTACGCCAGGCCGCGCACGGCGCCGAGGAACACGACGGCCGTGCCCCGGAGGTGGGTCTCACGGCGGCGTCCGCGATGGTCGGGCACAGCGCGATGGACGGGGTCGCCATCGGCGCGGCCTTCCAGGTGGGCGGCGGCATGGGCGCGGCGGTCGCGCTGGCCGTCGTCGCCCACGACTTCGCGGACGGCTTCAACACGTACACGATCACGAGCCTGTACGGGAACGCCCGCCGCAGGGCACTGGCCATGCTGTTCGCGGACGCGGTCGCCCCCGTCGTGGGCGCGGCCTCGACGCTCCTGTTCACCATTCCGGAGCCCCTGCTCGGCGCCTACCTCGGCCTCTTCGGCGGTGCGCTGCTCTATCTCGCGGCGGCCGAGATCCTGCCCGAGGCCCACCACGAACACTCCGCGCGCTCGACCGTGCTGTGCACGATCGCGGGCGCGGCGTTCATCTGGCTGGTGGTGGGCGTCGCGGAGTGAACGCCCGGGCCCGGGGTTCACAGTTTGCCGCCGCGCCCGCCCTCGCGACGCGCGGGCGCGATGAGCGTCGAGAGGTACGGCAGGGGAGCGCCGTCGAGGTCGCCGGCCGGCCGGATGGACTCCTCCGGCAGACCGAGCGCCGACCCCCACACCGCGTCGTCGATCCGTCCGGTCTCGCGCAGCGCCTCGGCCACCTCACGGGCCTGCCGCCCGAACTTGTAGGCGACGACGGTCCCGGGCCCGTTCAGCGCCTCCTTGAGCACGGCGGACCCGGCGGTGACCGGTACCAGCGTCAGTGGCTCGGTCCCCTCCGTCAGCACCGCCCCCGAACGCGCCGCGAGGTCCTGCATCGCGGTGATCCCGGGCACGGTCTCGACGACGACACCCGGCACCGAGTCGCCGACGGTCTGCGCGAGATAGGTGAAGGTGGAGTAGACGTTCGGGTCGCCGATGGTCGCGAAGGCGACGGAGCCGTGGGCCTTGAGCAACCGCGCGACCTGCTCTCCGGCCGCGTCCCAGGCGGCCTCGCGGCGCGCCCGGTCACTGCGCTCGTTGAGCGCGAACACGACCCGGACGACCTTCTCCTGCGGCACGTAGTGCAGCACGGTGGCCTCGGCCCGCCCCGGCTCACCCACATCGGTTCCATCGGCCGCGGCCATCACCGGTACGACGACGACCTCGGCGGCGCGCAGAGCGTTGACGCCCTTGACGGTCACCAGCTCGGGGTCGCCGGGCCCGACCCCGACTCCGATCAGTCTGCTGCTCATGTCGTCCGGCACCTCTCCACGAACCTACGGGCGACACCGGGCTGGGCCGCCCAGTGCGTGTGCAGATAGCTCGCGTGCACACCTCGCTGTACAAAACCCTCGACCCGCCGCTGTCCGGTCCGGATCCCCCAGGCGGGGTCGGCCCCCGCCCCGGGCTCCACGACCGTCCGGTGGAACTCGTGGCCCCGCATCCGGGTCCCGGCCGCGGCCAGCACACTGTCACTCACGGCCACCGCGTCCCGGTACCCGAGCGTCAGCCGCTCGCCCATCCGCGCGGAGGCGTCCAGCACCCCGCACATGGGCTGCCCGTCGAGCTCCCGGCACAGATACAGCAGCCCGGCACACTCGGCGGCGACGGGAGCACCACTCTCGGCCAGGGCCGCGACGGACTTCCGCAGCAGTTCGTTGCCGGACAGCTCGGACGCGTACACCTCGGGAAACCCGCCTCCGATGACCAACCCGGCGGTTCCCTCGGGCAGTTGCTCGTCCCGCAGGGGGTCGAACACCACGACCTCGGCACCGGCGGCGGTGAGCAGTTCGGCGTGCTCGGCGTAGGAGAACGTGAAGGCCGCTCCTCCGGCGACCGCGACTCTCAGCCCGTCCGGTGCTTGAGGGCGAGGCCTTTCGGGCCGAAGCGGGGGACCGGGGGCGGCAGCCCCCGGGGACGGGACGGGAAGGGGCGGCGGGGGCGAAGAAGCCAGAGCCTCACCCGCGTCCCACCCCGCACAGGACAACGCGCCCGCACTCCGCGCCAGCGCGGTCAACGCCTCCAGATCACACCCGGCGGCTACCTGCGCGGCCATCGCCGCGACGGCCTCCACCGCCTCGGCCCGCCGCTCGGCGACCGGCACCAGCCCCAGATGCCGGGACGGCGTGTCCACCCGCGCCACCCGCCGCAGTACCCCCAGCACGGGCACTCCCGCCGAGTCCAGCGCCTCCCGCAGCAACTCCTCGTGCCGGTCCGACCCGACCTTGTTCAGGATCACGCCCCCGACCCGCACCTCCGGGTCCCAGGAAGCGAACCCGTGCACCAGCGCCGCCACCGACCGGGACTGCGACGACGCGTCCACCACCAGCACCACCGGCGCCCGCAGCAGCTTCGCCACCTGGGCCGTCGACGCCAGTTCGCCCTCCCCGGCGGCCCCGTCGTACAGCCCCATCACGCCCTCGACCACGGCGATGTCACAGCCCCGCGCGCCGTGCGCGAACAACGGCCCGACCAGTTCCGCCCCGCACAGGTACGCGTCGAGGTTCCGCCCCGCCCGCCCGGTGGCGAGCGCGTGATACCCGGGGTCGATGTAGTCCGGTCCGACCTTGTGCGGGGACACGGCGAGCCCCCGCGCGGCGAACGCGGCCATCAGCCCCGTGGCGACGGTGGTCTTGCCGTTGCCGGAGGCCGGCGCGGCGATGACCAGCCGAGGGACGGAAGCGGTCACCACTCGATGCCCCTCTGCCCCTTCTGGCCGGCGTCCATCGGATGCTTGACCTTGGACATGTCGGTGACGAGGTCCGCGAAGTCCACCAGTTGCCGGGGCGCGTTCCGCCCCGTGATCACGACATGCTGGGTCCCGGGCCGGTCCCGCAGCACGGAGACGACCTCGTCGGTGTCGATCCACCCCCAGTGCATCGGGTACGCGAACTCGTCGAGCACGTACAGCCTGTACGTCTCGGCCGCCAGGTCACGCTTGACCTGCGCCCAGCCCTCCCGGGCCTTCTCCTCGTTGTCCAGCTGATCGTCGCGCTGGACCCAGGACCAGCCCTCGCCCATCTTGTGCCAGTCGACGGACCCGCCCTCGCCGCTGGCGCCCAGCACCCGCAGCGCGTTCTCCTCGCCGACCTTCCACTTGGCCGACTTGACGAACTGGAACACCCCGATCGGCCATCCCTGGTTCCAGGCCCGCAGCGCGAGCCCGAAGGCGGCGGTGGACTTGCCCTTCCCGACCCCGGTGTGCACGACCACCAGCGGCCGGTTACGACGCTGACGGGTCGTCAGGCCGTCCTCCGGCACGACACTCGGCTGCCCCTGCGGCATTACGCGGCCCTCCTCGAGTTCCCCTGAACTTCCCTGACCAGCCCGGCGATCGAGTCCGCCCGCAACTCGTCCAACGTCACCGCGGTGCCGTCCAGCTCATCCGCGAGCCGGCCGGCGAGCCCCAGCCGCACGGGCCCCGACTCGCAGTCGACGACCACCGAGGCGACCGAGCCGGCCGCGAACAGCCGGGCCGCCCGCCCGGCGAGCGCCACCGGCTCCGGCCCGCCCGTGGCCCGCCCGTCGGTCACGACCACGACCAGGGCCCGCCGCGCGGGGTCCCGCAGCCGCTCCACCCGCAGCACCTCGTGCGCCTTGAGCAGCCCCGCCGCGAGCGGCGTGCGCCCACCCGTCGGCAACGACTCCAGCCGGGCCGCCGCGGCGTCCACGGAGGAGGTCGGCGGCAACGCCACCTCGGCGGCTGACCCCCGGAACGTCAGCAGCCCCACCTTGTCCCGCCGCTGGTAGGCGTCGAGCAGCAGCGACAGCACCGCGCCCTTCACCGCGCCCATCCGCTGCCGGGCCGCCATGGACCCGGAGGCGTCGACGACGAACAGCACCAGGTTTCCCTCGCGCCCCTCCCGCGTCGCCTGCCGCAGATCGTCACGGCGTACGACCAGACCGCGCCCCGAGCGCCCCCGCGCCCGCTGATGCGGCGCCGCGGCCTGCACGGTCGCCGCCAGGTGCAGTTTGGTCAGCGCACCCCGGGGCCGTCGTGCCCCGGTCGTCCGCCCGTGCTCGGTCCGCGCCCGTGAACGCCGCCCCGCGGCGCCCTCACCGAGCCCGGGCACGCTCAGCACCTTGGTGCGGAAGGGCTCGGCGGCCGGCGCCGGCCGCTGTTCACCCGGACCGCTCCCGGCCGGCTGCTCACCGCTCTCGCCGCCCTCTTCGCCCGCCTCGGGCCGCGCGCCCGTGTCGTCCCCCTCGGGCCCGTCAGCGGGCGGCTGCCCGCCGCCTGAGCCGTCGGGACCGTCGGGACCGGGATCAGGGTCCTCGTCCTCGGACCCGCCGAACTCCTCGAGGGTGTCGTCGAGCTTGTCCTCGTCGAGTCCCGGCGCGTCGAAGGGGTTACGGCGCCGCCGGTGCGGCAGCGCGAGCAGCGCGGCCTGCCGGACGTCCTCCGCGAGCACCTCGGTCCGCCCGGCCCACGCCGCCAGCGCGGTCGCCGTCCGCGCCATCACGATGTCGGCCCGCATGCCGTCCACCTCGAAGGCGGCACAGGTCGCCGCGATCTGCCGGAGCGCCCCGTCGCCCAGCCGCACCGACGGCAGCAACTCCCGTGCCGCGACGACGCGTCGACGCACCGCGGCTTCCTCGTCCGCCCAACGGGCCGTGAACCGGGCCGGGTCGTCGTCGTACGCGAGCCGCCGCCGGACCACCTCCACCCGCTGGTCGGGCTCCCGCGAGGCCGCGACCTCGACGGTCAGCCCGAACCGGTCCAGCAACTGCGGCCGCAGTTCGCCCTCTTCGGGGTTCATGGTCCCCACGAGCAGGAACTTCGAGGCGTGCCGTACGGAGACCCCCTCGCGTTCGACGTACGAAGCGCCCATCGCGGCCGCGTCCAGCAGCAGGTCGACGAGGTGGTCGTGCAGGAGGTTGACCTCGTCGACGTAGAGGATCCCGCGGTGGGCGTCGGCGAGCAGACCGGGCTCGAAGGCCTTCACGCCCTCCGACAGGGCCCGCTCGATGTCGAGGGCGCCGACCAGCCGGTCCTCGGAGGCGCCGACCGGGAGCTCGACCATCCGCGCCGGCCGTTCGACCCCGTCGCCCGGCTCGTGCGGTCCGTCCGGGCACTGCGCGTCCGGCTTGGCGGGGTCGCAGGAGAACCGGCAGCCGGCCACCACGGGGACCGGCGGCAACAGCGCCGAAAGGGCCCGTACCGCCGTCGACTTGGCGGTGCCCTTCTCGCCGCGCACCAGCACCCCGCCGACCGCCGGGGACACGGCGTTCAGCAGCAGCGCGAGACGCAGGTCGTCCTGGCCGACCACGGCCGTGAACGGGAACGGGGTACTCACTTGTCGTCGCCCTCCAAGTCGCCTTCCAGCTCCAGGTAGGTGGCCCGCAGCCGCTCGATCGTGTCGGCGTCCGGCTCGGCCCACAGCCCGCGGTCCGCGGCCTCCAGCAGCCGTTCCGTGATGCCGCGCAGCGCCCAGGGGTTGGACTTCTTCATGAAGTCCCGGTTCTCCTGGTCGAAGACGTACTCCGCGCTGAGCTTCTCGTACATCCAGTCGTCCACGACCCCGGCCGTGGCGTCGTAACCGAAGAGGTAGTCGACGGTCGCCGCCATCTCGAAGGCGCCCTTGTAGCCGTGCCGCCGCATCGCCGCCATCCAGCGCGGGTTGACCACCCGGGCACGGAACACGCGGTGCGTCTCCTCGCCGAGCGTGCGGGTCTTCACCTGGTCGGGGACGGCGGAGTCACCGACGTACGCCTCGGGGGAGGCCCCGGTGAGGTGGCGCACCATGGCGACCATGCCGCCGTGGTACTGGAAGTAGTCGTCGGCGTCGACGAGGTCGTGCTCGCGGGTGTCGACGTTCTTGGCGGCCACGGCGATCCGCTTGAACGCGGTCTCCATGTCCCCGCGCGCGCCCCGCCCGTCGAGCCCGCGCCCGTAGGCGTAGCCGCCCCAGACCGCGTACACCTCGGCGAGGTCGGCGTCCGACCGCCAGTTGCGCGCGTCGATCAGCGGCAGCAGCCCGGCACCGTACGCGCCCGGCTTGGAGCCGAAGATACGGGCCGTCGCACGCCGCCGGTCGCCGTGCTCGGCGGTGTCCTCGTCGGCGTGCGCCTTCACGAAGTTCTGCTCGGCCGGCTCCTCCAGCTCGGCCACCGCGCGCACGGCGTCGTCGATCAGGCCGACGACGTGCGGGAACGCGTCCCGGAAGAACCCGGAGATACGGACCGTGACGTCGATGCGGGGGCGTCCGAGTTCGGCGAGCGGCACGACCTCGAAGCCGGTCACCCGGCGTGAGGCGTCGTCCCACACCGGACGGCAGCCCAGCAGGGCCAGGATCTCGGCGATGTCGTCACCCTGGGTACGCATCGCGGACGTGCCCCACACCGTGAGGCCGACGGACTTCGGGTACGCGCCGGTGTCGTCCAGGTACCGCTGCACGAGCGAGTCGGCCAGCGACTGCCCGACCTCCCAGCTCAGCCTGGACGGAATGGCCTTGGGGTCGACGGAGTAGAAGTTGCGGCCGGTCGGGAGCACGTTGACCAGGCCGCGGGTCGGCGAACCCGACGGGCCCGCCGGGACGTAACCGCCGTCGAGGGCCTTGAGGATGTGGCCGATCTCGTCGGTGGTCCGCGCCAGCCGGGGCACGACCTCGTCGCAGGCGAACTCCAACACGGCCACGGCCTCGGGGAGTTCGGTGCCCAGGACGTCCCTGACGAGCGCACGGCTCTCGGCGGTCGCCCAGCCCCGCTCCTCCATGCCCTCGGCGATCCGCCGGCACAGCTGTTCGAGGAGGTCGACGGCGTCGGCCGCGCTGCGCGCCGGCCCGTCCACCAGGTCCGTCAGCTCAGCCGGCACCTTCAGCGGCGCGCCGGGCTCGGCCAGCAGCTCCTTCTCGACGAGTCCGAAATGGGCGGCCAGACAGGCCCGCAGTCCGGGCAGCGCGTTCGCCTGCCCGCCCCACACCTGCGAGGCCCGCAGCACGGCGAGCACGAGGTTCACCCGGGGCTCACCGACCGGACCGCCGCCGAGGATGTGCAGCCCGTCGCGGATCTGCACGTCCTTGATCTCGCACAGATAGCCGTCGATGTGCATGACGAACTCGTCGAAGGCGTCGTCGTCCGGCTGGTCGTCCACGTGCAGGTCGTGGTGCAGTTCGGCCGCCTTCACCAGCGTCCAGATCTGCGCGCGCACGGCCGGCGCCTTCGTCGGGTCCAGGTCGGAGACGAGCGCGTACTCGTCGAGCAGCTGCTCCAGCTTCGCCAGGTCGCCGTAGGTGTCGGCCCGCGCCATCGGCGGCACCAGATGGTCGACGACGGTGGCGTGCCCGCGCCGCTTGGCCTGGGTGCCCTCGCCGGGGTCGTTGACGATGAAGGGGTAGATCAGGGGCAGTTCACCGAGGACGGCGTCGGGGGCGCAGCCCCCGCTGAGCCCCAGTCCCTTGCCCGGCAGCCACTCCATCGTGCCGTGCTTGCCCATGTGGACGATCGCGTCGGCGCCGAAACTGTTCTCGAGCCATCGGTAGGCCGCCATGTAGTGGTGCGAGGGCGGCATGTCCGGGTCGTGGTAGATCGCGATCGGGTTCTCGCCGAAGCCGCGCGGCGGCTGGATCATCACGACGACGTTCCCGAACTGCAGCGAGGCGAGCACGATCTCGTCCCCGTCGACGTAGAGGGAGCCCGGCGGCTCGCCCCACGCCTCCAGCATGCCCTCCCGCAGATCCGGGTCGAGCTTGTCGAACCAGGCCCGGTAGTCGGCCAGCGGTACGCGCGCGGGCGCGGCGGCGAGCTGTTCCTCGGTGAGCCATTCGACGTCGTGGCCACCGGCGTTGATGAGCCGGTGGATCAACTCGTCGCCCTCGTCGGGGTGCCCCTCGACGACGTACCCGGCGTCCCGGAGCGCGTCCAGCACCCGGACGGCAGAAGCGGGCGTGTCCAGCCCTACCGCGTTGCCGACCCGGGAGTGCTTGGTCGGGTACGCGGTGAAGACCAGCGCGAGTTTCTTGTCCTGGTTCGGCTTGTGCCTCAGCCGGGCGTGCCGTACGGCGATCCCCGCGACCCGCGCGGCCCGCTCGGGGTCGGCGACGTACACGGGGACGTCGTCCGGGCCCTGCTCCTTGAAGGAGAAGGGCACCGTGATCAGTCGCCCGTCGAACTCCGGGATGGCGACCTGCATCGCCGCGTCCATGGGGGACAGGGCGGCGTCGGACTCGTCCCAGGCGGCGCGCGAGGAGGTGAGGCACAGCCCCTGCAGCACCGGCACGTCGAGGTCGGCGAGCGCCCCGATGTCCCAGGCCTCCTCGTCACCGCCGGCCGACGCCTGCGAGGCGTGGGCGCCGCCGGCGGCGAGGACGGTGGCGACCAGGGTGTCGGCCTTCCCGAGGATCTCGTACAGTCCGGCGTCGGCGCCGCGCAGGGAACCGCAGTACACCGGCAGGGCGTTGGCGCCCCTCGCCTCGATCGCGTCGCACAGCGTGTCCACGAAGGCGGTGTTGCCGCTCAGCTGATGGGCCCGGTAGAAGAGCACGCCGACGGTGGGACGGCCGTCCTGGAGCACCCGCTGCCCGTGCACGCCGTACTCGGGCATCTTCCGCGGCTCGACGAACCCCTCGCCCGTCAGCAGCACGGTGTCGGACAGGAACCGTGCCAGCTCGGTGAGGTTGGCGGGCCCGCCCTCGACGAGGTATCGCAGCGCCTCGGCCACCACGCCGGCGGGCACGGACGACTCGGCCATCAACTCCGCGTCGGGCACCGACTCCCCGCCGAGCAGCACCGTGGGGATGCCCGAGGCCTTCAGCGCGGCGAGCCCGTCCTCCCAGGCGCGCTTGCCGCCGAGCAGCCGTACGACGGCGATGTCCGAGCCGTCGAGGAGCCCCGGCAGCTCCTCGGCGACGTCGACCCGGGTCGGATTGCCGATCCGGTACGAGACGTCGGAAGCGGCCCGGGCCGCCAGCAGATCCGTGTCGGCGGTCGACAACAACAACACTGTGCTCATGCGGGCGCTCCCGGTGGAATGAAAGGCAGTCCTTGTGGCGCGCCGGACTCGATGAGCCGCCACAGCGCGTCCGTGTCCGCGTGCTGTTCGATCAGGTCGCCGAGCCGGTCGAGCTGCTCCTCGCGCAGCCCGGCGAACGACGTGTCGGGTGCCGGCACGAAGCGGCGGCCCGCGGCGGCCGCCACCTCGCGCAGAAAGGCCCGCCGGAAACCGTCCGACTCCAGGGAGCCGTGCCAGTGGGTGCCCCAGGTCTGCCCGACCCGGCACCCGTCCAGGAAGGGCTCTCCGCCGACGACTTCGGCGACCCCGTGATGGATCTCGTACCCCTCGACGGGTTCGCCGAGGGCCTCGCCGACGGGCCGGGTGAGGGTCTTCTCCCTGGCGAACCGCACCCGCACGGGCAGGAGACCGAGCCCGTCCACGTGCCCGCGACGGCTCTCGACCTCGTCCTCGATGTGCTCGCCGAGGACCTGGAAGCCACCGCAGATGCCGAGTACCGGCCGCTGTTCGGCGACCCGCCGGACGACGGCCTCGGCCAGCCCCCGCTCGCGCAGCCACTCCAGGGCGCGCACCGTCCCCCGTGTCCCCGGGATGACGACGAGGTCGGCGTCCGCGAGCTCCTCCGGCCGGTCCACGAACCGCACGACCACACCCGGCTCGGCGGCCAGCGCGTCCACGTCGGTGAAGTTGGACATCAGCGGGACGGCGCAGACGGCGATCCGCAGGACGTCCGCGCCGACGGGCGGCGCCACGTTCGACTCCCGGACGGTCCCCCGCAGGGAGACCCGCAGCCCGTCCTCCTCGTCGATGCCGAGCCCGTGCCGGAAGGGCAGCACACCGTACGTGTGCCGTCCGGTGAGCCCGTGCAGCATGTCGAGCCCGGGCTCCAGAAGGCTGACGTCCCCGCGGAACTTGTTGACGAGGAACCCGGCGACGAGCGCCTGGTCCTCGGGCGACAGCAGCGCCACCGTCCCGAAGAAGGATGCGAAGACACCCCCGCGGTCGATGTCCCCGACCACGAGCACGGGCAGCCCGGCGTTGCGGGCTATCCCCATGTTGACGATGTCGGTCCGCCGAAGGTTGATCTCGGCCGGGCTGCCGGCCCCCTCACAGATCACCGCGTCATACGTGCCCCGCAACTCGGCGAGGCAGTCGAGTACGGTCCCCAGCAGCTGCTGCTGCCGCCCTCCGTGATACCCCCGCGCACTCATCTCCCCGACCGGCTTGCCGAGCAGCACGACCTGACTGCTGCGCTCACCGCCCGGCTTCAGCAGCACCGGGTTCATCGCCGCGGTCGGCTCGACCCGGCAGGCCTGGGCCTGCATGGCCTGAGCCCGCCCGATCTCGGCCCCCTCCCTCGTCACGAACGAGTTGAGGGACATGTTCTGCGCCTTGAACGGCGCCACCCTGACGCCCTGTCGCACCAGCCACCGGCAGATCCCGGCGGTCACCACGCTCTTGCCGGCGTCGGAGGTGGTACCGGCGACCAGAAGCCCACCACCGGTCATGACGAACGCCCCCTCACCACGAGTCGCGCGGCGACACCGACGCCGAGCGTGAGCCAGCCGACGCGCCGCGAAAGCCGTACGGCGCGTTCGATGTCGGACGTGGCGACGGCGCGCCCCCGCCCGTTGAGCACGGGCCGGCGCTCGACGCGCCCCCCGTACGACAACGTCCCCCCGAGCCGCACGCCCAGCGCCCCCGCGAACGAGGCCTCCACGGGCCCGGCGTTGGGACTGGGATGCTTCGCCGCGTCGGCCCGCCAGGCCCGCAGGGCCCCCCGCGGGTCCGGACCGGCCAACGCGGCCAGTACGGCGGTGAGTCGCGCCCCCGGCCACCCGGCGAGGTCGTCGAGGCGAGCGGAGGCCCAGCCGTACCGGCGGTAGCGGGGCGACTTGTGGCCGACCATGGCGTCGAGGGTGTTCACGGCCCGGAAGCCGAGCAGCCCGGGCACCCCGCCCAAGGCCCCCCACACCAGCGCCCCCACCACCGCGTCGGAGGTGTTCTCGGCGACGGACTCGACCACCGCCCGGGCGATCCCGTCGGCGTCGAGAGCCTGCGGGTCGCGCCCGCACAGATGCGGCAGCCGGGCCCGAGCGGCGTCGACGTCCCCCGCCTGAAGCGCCCGGCCCACGGTTCGGGCCTCCCGGGCGAGTGAAGTCCCGCCGACCACGGCCCAGGTGGCGGCGCCGGTCAGCGCGAGGGAAGCGGCAGCGGACGGACGGACGGCACGGGCGGCCACGGCGCCGAGCGCCACGGCGCCACCGGCGCACACCACGGCGTGCAGCGTGCCCCACCCCCGGTGGTCCCGCCACAGCACCCGTTCCACGGCACCCGCGGCCCGTCCGAACGCGGCGACCGGATGCCCACGGCGCGGATCGCCGAGCAGCAGGTCGCCGAGAAGGCCGGCGGCGGTGCCGTACGCGAAGACGCGATCGGCACGCATGGAGTCAGCCGACCGCTGTCACAGACAGGGCGCTGGTGATGAACCTCGAACGGCAGCCGCGCATGGCGATATGTCCTCACTCAGGGTGTCCACGCCCTGGTTCGACGAGATCGGCGGTGAGAGTTCCTGGCTCCCGAGGCTTACTACCCCGGTGACAGTGGCGGGACCGCGCCGGATTCACACCGGCTTCCTCTCCTGCCGCCGTACATGGCTCGGGCAGTCCACCACGGGGTTGGAAGGGCCGTCAACTTGCTGTTGACCTGCGGCGGGGGAGTGTGCTGAGGCCCACACCGCCGACCCGGCGGGCGGCTCGTCGGGGGTGCCGCGCGGGCAGTTCGCGGGCGCGGGGGAGCTTTCCGGGGGCGTGCCGAAGCCCCTGTGCGCCGCGGTGACCAGGAGAGCCCTCCGCGGAAACGGCGACCGGGCGGGGCGGGACACGAGGTCCCGCACCCGCCCGGTCTGCGTGACCGTCAGGCCACGATCAGATAGATCCCGTACGCCACCGCGGCCGCGCACGCCGCGAAGCACGCGTACGCGCCGGTGACCGCCAGCCCCGCCGAGCCTCCCTGCGCCGTCGCCCGCTCCTGGCGGGAGAGGCCGACGATGCCGAGGGTGAAGAGGGCCACGAGGGCCACGGTGATGATGAGGCTGACGCCGAAGACGGATCCGAGGGCCGCCCAGTCGATCTTCATGCCGGTTCTTCCTTCAGGGGAGATGGTGCCTGGGGGGCGGGGATCAGACGGTGGTCGTGGCCGTCGAGGCCGCGGGGTCCGCGGCGGCCGGGGCCGGGATCGTGGCCGTGAGGTCCTCGGTCACCGGGCCCACGGGCGGCGGTGTCACGGCGGCGATCGCCGTGGTGACCACGCCGGCCGGCTCGTCGCTGTCGTTGACGTTGGTGTGGTCGACGACCTCGCGGCGGGAGATCTTCCAGATCGCGGCGCTGGAGCCGACCAGGAAGACCGCGACGAGGCCGGTGCCCCAGGCGCCGAAGCCGGTCACGTACTCCGCGAGCGCGCCGACCAGGGCGGCCGCCGGAAGCGTCAGGCCCCACGCCACGAACATGCGCGTCGCCGTGGACCAGCGGACCACGCCGCCCTTGCGGCCGAGGCCGGCGCCCATCACCGAGCCGGAGACGGAGTGCGTGGTGGAGAGGGAGAAGCCGAGGTGCGAGGAGGCCAGGATGACCGTGGCCGCGCTGGTCTGGGCGGCGAAGCCCTGCTGCGGCTGGAGGTCGGTCAGGCCCTTGCCCATGGTGCGGATGATGCGCCAGCCGCCGAGGTAGGTGCCGAGCGCGATCGCGATACCCGCGGAGAGGATGACCCACATGGGCGGGTCGGAGTCGGGGGCGACGGCGCCGCCGGCGACCAGGGCGAGGGTGATGATGCCCATCGTCTTCTGGGCGTCGTTGGTGCCGTGCGCGAGGGAGACCAGGCCGGCCGAGGCGATCTGGCCGGTGCGGTAGCCCTTGGCCGCGGCCTTGCCGTCGGCCTTCTTGCCCAGGGAGTAGGACAGGCGGGTGGCGAGCATCGCCGCCAGACCCGCGACCAGGGGGGCCGCGATCGCCGGGATGAGGACCTTGGTGACCAGGACGTCACCGTGCACCGCGCCGACGCCGGCCGAGGCGATGGTGGCGCCGATCAGGCCGCCCATCAGGGCGTGCGAGGAACTGGAGGGCAGACCCACCAGCCAGGTCAGGAGGTTCCAGAGGATCGCGCCGACCAAGGCGGCGAAGATGACCTCAGGACGGATGCCGGTCTCGTCGACGAGACCCTTGGAGATCGTGTTGGCGACCTCCACGGAGAGGAAAGCGCCCACAAGGTTCAGCACGGCGGACATGGCCACCGCGACCTTGGGCTTGAGTGCACCGGTCGAGATGGTGGTGGCCATCGCGTTGGCGGTGTCGTGGAAACCGTTCGTGAAATCGAACGCGAGTGCGGTTACCACCACAATCGCGAGGATCAGCGAGAAGTTTTCCATTTACCCAGGCAATCGTTCGAGGTCATTGGCCATATGAACGTAGGTAATCTGGGTGAACGGAAGATGAACTGAGCAGGGCCGCACGGTGTCCGGTGTCGATGGTTCTCGCACCGCCGCACCCCGTCCGCTCCGCGCGGCCCGGACGCCGCACGGCTACCCGCTTCCGGCGAACTTCCTCAGCTGCTCGAGGGACCCGTTGAAGAGATCCTGGTCACCCTGCAGGCTGCCGCCGTTGTCGTACTGCCAGATCGTCCGGAACGACCAGCCATCCCCGGCCAAACGAGACCGAAGAGGCCCGCGTATGCCCGTATGTGCCCTTTCGGGAGAGACGGTTCCGGCCTGAAGTGCCCCTGCCCGGAGGCAGTTCGGCGCCGCCCCTGACAGGATCGCGGCATGGCTGAGGAGCAGCGGGACGACAGGGGCGTGCGGGATGGCGGGGAGGGCGCACGGCAGGTGCGGGAGCCGCGGGGGAGGCGAGTGCGCCCCGAGGAGGCGCACGCGTGGGAGGCGCTCGTCGCGACCGCCCGCCGCACGGTTGCCGACGGACTGGTCGTCGGCACCTCAGGCAACGTCTCCGTACGCGTCGAGGACACCGTCCTGGTCACACCGTCGGGCGTCCCCTACGACCGGCTCGCGCCGGACGACGTCACCGGCGTCGACCTCGACGGCCGGCAGGTGCTCGGCACCCTCGTGCCCACCAGCGAACTGCCGATGCACCTGGCCGTCTACCGCGCGACCGACGCCGGCGCCGTCGTCCACACCCACGCCGTGCACGCCACGGCCGTCTCCACGCTCGTCCCCGAACTCCCGGCGATCCACTACGTGACCGGCACGCTCGGCGGACCGGTCCGGGTCGCCCCGTATGCCACGTACGGCACCGACGAGTTGGCCGAGAACATGCTCCGCGCCCTCGCCGGCCGCTCCGCCTGCCTCCTCCAGAACCACGGCACCCTCACCTACGGCGGCACCCTCGACCAGGCCTACGACCGCACGGCACAGCTGGAGTGGATGTGCCGCCTGTGGCTGACGGCCTCCTCGGTGCCGGGGCTGTCCCCGACGCTGCTGTCCCAGGCGCAGCTGGCGGAGGCGGAGGAGCGGCTGCGGGGGTACGGGCAGCGGGGCTGAGGCGGTGGCCGAGACGGAGCGCCGCGGCGAAGAGGCTGTCTGAGCCCTGGGTATCGGGGCAGTCGAGGTCCATGTCTCGCCCGAGGTCACCCCGAACCGCCCTCCCGCTGGCCGTCGGCGGGGTCCGCCAGGACACTGGTCGGGTGCGCACTGTCACCGCGACGGCCGCCGCCGTCACCGCAGCCCTGGCCGCCTCGGCCGCCGGGATCGCCGCAGGCCGGCTCGCCAGCGACGCCGCGCTCAAGGCGCCCGCGGGCCGCCCGCTGCCCACCGAACCCCGGCTCACCGTGCACGCGACGGCGGCCGGCCAGGTCGCGCTCACCCGCCATCTGGCCGCCCTGCGCCCCGGCACCTACGGCCTCGGCGGCGACGACTCGCACGCGGTCGTCGGCCCCGTCCTGGGCGCCGAGCCCCACTCCGCCGACACCGTCGTACGCCGCCTGGAGCGCGTCACACGCGGCAGCCTGAAGACCGGCGACAAGGTCTGGCTCATGCCGAACCTGCACGTCGGCGACCCGGCCACCGCCCTCGGCCTGGAGCACGCCGACGTCGACGTCCCGGGTGAACTCGGCGCCCTGCCCGCCTGGTTCGTGCCCGGCGTACGCGGCACCTGGGTGATCGCGGTGCACGGCCTCGGCGCCACCCGCGAACACCCCATGAACGTCATGGAGTTCCTGTCCCGGCACCGTTTCCCGGTGCTCGCCCTCGCCTACCGCGGCGACCGCGGCGCCCCCCGTCCGCCGGACGGCCTGAACCATCTCGGCGAGACCGAGTGGCGCGACCTGGACGCGGCGATCCGCTACGCCGTCGACCACGGCGCCCGGCAGATCGTCCTGCACGGCTGGTCCACCGGCGCCACGATGGCGCTGCGCGCCGCCACCAACTCCGGGCTGCGCGAACGGATCGCGGGCCTCGTGCTGGACTCCCCGGTGCTCAGCTGGCAGGCGACTCTTCGCGCCCTCGCGGCCGCCCGCCGCACCCCCGGCCCGCTCCTGCCGCTCGCGGTCCGCGCCGCGCAGGGCCGCGCCGGCCTGCACGGCGACCGCCTCGACGCCGCCGCGGCGCCCGAGAGCCTCGACCTGCCGCCGACCCTGGTCTTCCACGGCCCGGACGACACCGTGGCCCCTTGGAGCCACTCCCGCCGTCTCGCCGCCGCCCGCCCCGACCGCGTCGCCCTCCACACGGTCCGCCACGCGCCGCACGCGGCCATGTGGAACGCCGACCCGGAGGCCTACGAAGAGGTCCTGCGCCGCTTCCTGACCCCGCTGATGTGAACTCCCTCCCTGGGCGCCCCCTGCGCGCCCCCAGCGCACCTCCCGCCGCCGGACCCTGACGGTGCGCCGACCGCGACGCGGGCGCACACCCCACAGCCCCGCGCGCCGAACCCGCCCGCGCCGGCCGTTCGACCCGCCGCGCCACACCGCGCCCGCACACCCCCGCGCACCCTCGTCCGCTCCCGGTCCCACTGCTTCCGTTTAACGCCGTACCACTGGCCTGATCCATGCCTCGGGCCGCTCGCGAGGGCCCGGCGTCGGGCTGCTCGGTCGCCCGCCGGGGCATTCCGTTTGGGTTTTCGGACCGTCAACCGGAAGACTGCACCCGTGACGTCCCGTATCCCGCGCGACTCCAGGCTTCGACTCGTCCGCCCGCGACCCCTGGCCGCCGCCCCCAGAGCTGTGAACCAGCGGCGCCCGCGCCGCGCCGCACCCCGTCCCCCGGAGGGCACACCGGCCCGCGCGGAGCTGGCCAGAATGGCGCGCTCGGGCCTTGCGCCCGCGGCCCGCGTCGCCCACTGGGCCGACGCCGCGCTGCGCCCCGGCCGGGACGGCGCCGGCCCCGACGGCAAGGGCACCCTCTCGGACGAGACCGCCGAACGGGCCGCCGCCGACCTGGGCCTGACCGCGGCTCAGGTGCGCGCCGACTGGGACACCGCCCGTCTCGCCGGCCTCATCGAGGTGCACGGCGACAGCGCCCGCTCCGGCTGGCGGCTGCGCGCCTGGGACCGCGACGACAGCGCTGTGCTGCGTGGCTGGGTGGCCCTCTTCGACGCCTGGTCGCTCGCCTGCCCGGAACCCGCCGGCCACGAGGCCGCCGCGGTCGCCGAGGTCGTCTCCGCGATGCCCCAGGTGCTCTCCTTCCTCCACCTCTCCGCCGGCCCGGTACCCGTGGAGCAGCTCCTCGATCTCCTTCAGCAGCGGGTCATCGAGCTGCGCACCGAGCGCTGCGAGATCCCCTACGGCCCACAGCCGGAACCGGTGCCCGCGCAGCCGGCCCAGCCGGAGCCCGCCGACGCCCCGCTCTCCCCCCTCCTCGACTGGGCCCTGCGCGCCCTCGCCTCCGTCGGCGCCCTCACCAACGGCGAAGGCCACGCCACGCTCACCCCGCTCGGCAACTGGGCGGTCTGGGTCAAGCTGGAGCAGATCTGCGTCGCCGCGCAGAGTCCCGCAGGGAACATCGAGCAGGCCGCCGAGGACATGCTGCGCGGCTGCGCCCAACTGCGCCCGAACGCGGCCCGCGCCGAGTACCGGGCCTGGCTCGCCGCCCGCCCCGTCGGCAGCGCCGTCACCGAACTGCTCGGCGCCGCCCGGGGTGAGGACGCCCTGCTGCGCGGCCTCGCCTTCGAGGCGCTGCGCGTGGTCGGTGCCCCCGCCGAGCCGGACGTCCGTTCCGTGGCCGAGGAGCCGGCCCTGCGGCCGTACGCCCTGCTGTGGCTGGCCGAGCACGACGGCATCGACCCGGAGGACGCCCACGAGGTCCTCACCCGGCAGGAGGCGACCTGGCTGTGGGTCGACACCGCCGCCGCGGTCGCCGACCACGGCGAGGCCCCGATGCTCGTACGCCACCTGGAGTCCGCGGTGCAGCCGACCGTGCCCATGCTCCTGGACGAGGTGCGGGCCGTCGGTCACCCGCGCACCGTGCAGGTCCTGGTGGCGCTCGCCGCCGCCCACCCCGACCCGGCGCTGGCCAAGGCCGTGCGCCGTGCCGCCTTCCAGGTGCACACCGGGGGAAGCTGACCGGCCGGACGGTTCTCCTAGGCCTGGATCTCGGGGGTGTAGGTGCCGAAGCTCCAGATGTTGCCCTCGGCGTCCCGGGCCATGTAGTCCCGTGAGCCGTAGTCCTGGTCCGTCGGGGGCATCAGGATCTCGGCGCCGTGCTCCACGGCGCGCTGGTGGTGTGCGTCGACGTCGTCCACCACGATGTACACCCCGCTCGCGCCCGCGTCCTTCATCGCCTTGTCGAAGACGCTGCCGGTGCCCTTGGAGCCCAGCATCACCGCGCCGTTGCCCTGCACCAGCTCGGCGTGCACCACCGAGCCGTCCTCGCCCTCGTACACCGACAGCTCGGTGAACCCGAAGGCCTCCGTGAGCTGCTTGATCGCCGCCTTCGCGTCCGCGTAGACCAGCGTCGGGAAGATGCTCGGGCGCCCGTCGGCCGTACCTGCCATGCCGATCACTCCCTTGTGAATGGCTGCCGGAAATCCAGTGATTTCCACCTGTTGCTCAGTCTCGCACCCGCCACTGACAACGCCCGCCGACCGCGGGTCCGGAGCCCTCGCCGCAACCGAACACCTGAACGCAGAAAAAGTGGTTGCACGGTCCCGTTAGACTGGCCTCATGGCCATTCTCCTCGCGCATTAGACGGCGGGAACGTCATCAGCCGCCCACCCGCCACCCCAATCCGCCCTGGAGTCTGTCCGTGATCTCCGCCTCCGGTATCGAGCTGCGCGCCGGTGCACGCGTCCTCATCGAGTCCGCCACCTTCCGTGTCGCCAAGGGCGACCGCATCGGCCTGGTCGGCCGCAACGGCGCCGGCAAGACCACTCTCACCAAGTGCCTGGCCGGCGAGGGCATCCCCGCCGCCGGCACCATCACCCGCTCAGGCGAGGTCGGCTACCTCCCGCAGGACCCCCGCACCGGCGACCTGGACGTGCTGGCCCGCGACCGCATCCTCTCCGCCCGCGGCCTCGACGTACTGATCCGCAAGATGCGGGACAACGAACAGCGCATCGCCAACGGCCAGGGTTCCACCCGTGAGAAGGCGCTGAGGCAGTACGAGCGCCAGGAGACGGAGTTCCTCACCAAGGGCGGGTACGCCGCCGAGGCCGAGGCCGCCACCATCGCCGCCGCGCTCAACCTGCCCGACCGGGTGCTCGGCCAGCCCCTGCACACGCTCTCCGGCGGTCAGCGCCGCCGTATCGAGCTGGCCCGCATCCTGTTCTCCGACGCGGACACGCTGCTCCTCGACGAGCCGACGAACCACCTTGACGCCGACTCGATCATCTGGCTGCGCGACTACCTCAAGACCTACCGCGGCGGCTTCATCGTGATCTCCCACGACGTCGACCTGGTCGAGACGGTCGTGAACAAGGTCTTCTATCTGGACGCCAACCGCTCCCAGATCGACGTCTACAACATGGGCTGGAAGCTCTACCAGCAGCAGCGCGAGGCCGACGAGAAGCGCCGCAAGCGCGAGCGGCAGAACGCCGAGAAGAAGGCCGCCGCGCTGCACTCGCAGGCGGACAAGATGCGGGCCAAGGCCACCAAGACCGTCGCCGCGCAGAACATGGCGAAGCGGGCCGACCGGCTGCTGGCAGGCCTGGAAGCGGTCCGGGCCTCCGACAAGGTCGCCAAGCTCCGCTTCCCGGACCCGGCGCCCTGCGGCAAGACCCCGCTCACCGCCGAGGGCCTGTCGAAGTCGTACGGCTCGCTGGAGATCTTCACCGACGTCGACCTGGCCATCGACAAGGGCTCCAGGGTCGTCATCCTCGGCCTCAACGGCGCCGGCAAGACCACCCTGCTGCGTCTGCTGGCGGGCGCCGAGCAGCCCGACACCGGGGCGGTCGTCCCCGGCCACGGCCTCAAGGTCGGCTACTACGCCCAGGAGCACGAGACCCTGGACGCCGACCGCAGCGTCCTGGAGAACATGCGCTCCGCCGCCCCCGACATGGACCTCGTCGAGGTCCGCAAGGTGCTGGGCTCCTTCCTGTTCTCCGGCGACGACGTCGACAAGCCCGCCCGTGTCCTGTCCGGCGGCGAGAAGACCCGCCTGGCGCTCGCGACCCTGGTGGTCTCGTCGGCGAACGTGCTGCTCCTGGACGAGCCGACCAACAACCTCGACCCGGCCAGCCGCGAGGAGATCCTCGGCGCACTGCGCACCTACAAGGGCGCGGTCGTCCTCGTCACCCACGACGAGGGCGCCGTCGAGGCGCTCCAGCCGGAGCGGATCATCCTGCTGCCCGACGGCGTCGAGGACCTCTGGGGCTCCGACTACGCGGACCTCGTCGCCCTCGCCTGAGCACCGGCAAAGGCCGGGAACGCTTGATCGAAGGCGTGATCCACTGCGTCTGGATCATTCGGCCCATCGGTGATCCATCATCTGTGTGAGATCTCCTCGTACCGAGGTGTGTCCTACATCGATTTCACGGCCGAGCCCTTTATCGACAAGGGCTCGGCCGTCGTACGTCTCTGACCTGGAACTTCACGGAAGAACCCGTTCGGCGGTACGAACAGGTCTGGGTGGAATCACAGATTCCGCTTGTGGGGACGTGCTCCTGTCGTCAAAACCGTCTCTCACGGACCTTGCCGAATGGGTGGCCAGGACGGCCCGGAGGGGTGATCATGAGAAGACCAGAGCGCACTTCCCATGAGGAGGCACGGGTGGCCGAGACTCTGAAGAAGGGCAGCCGGGTAACCGGCGCCGCGCGCGACAAGCTCGCGGCAGACCTGAAGAAGAAGTACGACTCCGGTGCGAGCATTCGAGCGCTGGCCGAGGAAACCGGCCGTTCGTATGGCTTCGTACACCGGATGCTCAGCGAGTCGGGTGTCACGCTCCGTGGGCGTGGCGGCGCGACGCGGGGCAAGAAGGCCGCCTCGTCCTGACCCGGGCGGGCCATCGGCTTCGACGGTGGCCACCCGGTCGGTCGACTGATCGACCGGGTGGTTACTGTGCAGTCACTTAGCATCGTTTCGCTCTGCTGACCGCACTCATCGGAGGCGCCCCATGGCTTCGCCCGACCAGGAACTCGCTCCCCTGCTCGACAAGGACGGAGTACGGCTCACCGTCGACAACGCGCTCGCCGCGGTGACGCTGACCAACCCGGCCAAGCGCAACGCCCAGAGCCCCGCTCTGTGGCGGGCGTTGGGCGAGGCCGGAAGGCTGCTGCCGGGCTCCGTCCGAGTGGTCGTGCTGCGCGGTGAGGGCAAGTCCTTCTCCGCCGGGCTCGACCGGCAGATGTTCACCCCCGAGGGGATCGAGGGCGAGCCGTCCTTCATCGATCTCGCACGCAGTGGCGACGCCGAACTCGACGCCGCCATCGCCGAGTTCCAGGAGGGCTTCACCTGGTGGCGGCGTAACGACATCGTGTCCATCGCCGCCGTCCAGGGCCACGCCATCGGCGCGGGCTTCCAGCTCGCGCTCGCCTGTGACCTGCGCGTCGTCGCCGACGACGTGCAGTTCGCCATGCGCGAGACCAGCCTCGGTCTGGTGCCGGACCTGACCGGTACCCATCCGCTGGTGGGGCTCGTCGGCTATGCCCGGGCGCTGGAGATCTGCGCCACCGGGCGGTTCGTGCACGCCGAGGAGGCCGTGAACACGGGCCTGGCGAACGTCGCGGTCCCGCTCGACCAGCTCGACAACGCCGTCCGGGACCTGGCGGGCGCCCTGCTCGCCGCGCCCCGGGACGCGGTCATCGAGACCAAGGCGCTGCTGCGCGGCGCCCAGGACCGGGACTACGAGGCTCAGCGCGCCGCCGAACGAGCCGCGCAGACGCGTCGGCTCCGGGATCTCGCCGGCGCCGGCGAATGAAGTCCCGCCCTGCCGTTCAGTCGACGGCGGTCACCAGCACCGCCACCGTCGGCTGATCCGGCAGGGCCCGCTCCACCTCGGCACGGACCTCCCGGGCCACGTCCAGCGCCCGCCGGTCCGTGCCCACCGCCAGCTCGATCCGCACATGGCGGCGCGGCAGCGTGCTCTCACCCTGCCGTTCCTCGATGTGCACCGGCAGGCCCAGCAGGCCCGTCAGCCGCGTCACGCCGGTGACGGCCAGCGCGGCGGCACCCGCACGCCCCTCGTCACCGCCGCCCGCCTCGGCCGAACGCGCCGCACCGGGCGCGGCGGAGGGCTCCGGCGGCCGTACGGGCGAAGCCTGCGGCGGTGCCTCCGGCGCAGGCTCCTCGGTGCCGTCCAGCAGGGCCGTCACCCGCAGATCCACCTCCGCCACCACCAGCCCGAGGCGTTCCGTCGCGATCGCCGTCAGCGCCGCACGCAGCCGGTCCGCGGTGGTCGGCAGCGGCTGCTCCGGGGTGGCCTCGAACTCCGCCGTCACCCGCAGCGGACCCGGCCACAGCGCGCTGGGCGGCGGCGGTACGGCGGGTTCCCGCGCGTTGGCCGGGTCGGCCGGCCCGATCCTGAGCGGGCCCAGCCGTACGCCGGGCAGTCCCTCCGTCGCGTGCCGCAGCACCGCCCGAGTCGCCTCCTCGGAGATCCACGCGCCGTCGCGCGGGCCGCCCAGGGCCAGAAGTCTGCCGAGCCCGAGCCGCTGCCGTACCGCCTGTGCCAACCGGTCCGCCGTCATTACCCCAGCCTGCCGCATCCCCGGCGCGCGATCGTGTAACCCGGCTTACCGTGGTCGAAGGAGGACGACCGGAAGGGACGTACGGCGATGAGCGACATGACGGAGCAGAACCGGCCGCCAAGCCCCGAGAACGTCAAGCGTGGCGGCGGTGACCCGGCCACCCGGGGGCGGACCACCATCGCCGACGGAGTCGTGGAGAAGATCGCCGGGATGGCCGCGCGCGACGTCGTCGGCGTGCACGCCATGGGCAGTGGTCTCAGCCGCACCTTCGGAGCCGTGCGGGACCGGGTCCCCGGCGGATCCAAGACCGTGACGCGGGGGGTCAAGGTCGAGGTCGGCGAGGTGCAGACCGCGCTCGACCTGGAGATCGTCGTCGAGTACGGCGTGGCGATCGCCGACGTGGCGCAGGCCGTGCGGGAGAACGTCATCGCGGCGGTGGAACGGATGACCGGACTCGAGGTCGTCGAGGTCAACATCGCCGTGAGCGACGTGAAGCTGCCCGACGAAGAGGACGAGGAGCCGGAGTCCCGGCTCCAGTGACGCTCCGACAGACCGACAACCGATCGGAGGCACCATGAGCAAGGCCGTGATCGGCATGATCGCCGGCATGGCGCTGGGCTTCGCCGGGTACTTCGGCGGGTTCGGTGCCTTCCTGCTGGTGGCGGCCCTGGGCGCCGTCGGTTGGGTCGTCGGCCGGTTCCTGGAGGGGGACTTGGAGCTCGGCGACTTCTTCCGCACGCGTGACGACCGGCGGCGGTGACGTACGTGAGCGGCGGGGGAGCCGAGCTTCGCAGTGCTCCGGCCGCCGTCCCGCCCGGTGAGCGCGGGGCGACCCGGATCGCCGACCGGGTCGTCGCGAAGATCGCCGGCCAGGCGGCGCGGGAGGCGCTGGGCGAACTGTCCGAGGACGCCTCACCCCCGTACGCCTCCGTGGTGGTCCGCCACACGGCCGCCCGGGTCCGGGTGCACCTGGAACTCGACTATCCCTGCGACATCGGCGCGCGTTGCGGCCGGGTGCGTCGTCATGTGGTCGAGCGGGTAGGCGCGTTGGTGGGCATGGAGGTGCCGGAGGTCGCCGTCCAGGTGGAACGGCTGCACTCGGAGACGGCACACGGCGCGCAGCAGGGGAGGACGCGATGAGCGAGCCCCAGGGCTCCGAGGGCACCACACAGCGACTGCCGGTCCTCGAGAAGGCGGCGGACACAGGCGGGGCGTACGAGGCTCCACCTGTCCCGGACGACGACGCGGGCCCGCCCGGGACAAGCGGCCGCTTCTGGTCGGCCCGCCGGGTACCCGCCGGCATCGTGGCGCTCGTCCTCCTCGTCGTCGCGGGTGCCTTCCTCTACGACGTCGCGGCCGTGCGGGCCGACCGGGACGCCCTGCCGTGGCGCAGGGACCTGGCCCGGCAACTCGCCGAACGGCCCCTGGACGACACCTGGGTGCTCGTCGGCGCGGGCGTCACCGCCGTCCTCGGTCTCTGGCTGATCGTGCTGGCGGCCACGCCCGGTCTGCGGGCGGTGCTGCCGATGCGCCGCCCCCACGCCGACGTACGCGCCGGACTGCACCGGGAGGCGGCCGCCCTGGTGCTGCGCGACCGGGCCATGGAGGTCCCCGGCGTGCAGTCGGTCCGGGTGCGGATGCGCCGGTCCGGCGCCGACGTCCGGGCGGTCTCCCACTTCCGCGAACCGGACGACGTACGCGCCGACCTGGACACCACCCTCGCCGAGGCGGTCAGGGGGCTGGGTCTGGCCCGGCCACCCGCGCTCTCGGTGCGTGTGGGCCGGCCCGGACGGAAGGGGTGAGGGCGATGCTCAGGACCGTCAACCGGGTTCTGCTCTGGGCCGTCGGCCTCGTCCTGTTCGTCGTCGGCGGCTCCGTGCTCGCCGTGGGCCTGGGCGCCCCGGCCCCTTCGTGGTGGATCCACGACAGCCGTCACGACGTGCTGCTGAGCGAGGCCGAGCGCACCCGGTGGCGCGCCGACGGCTGGTGGTGGCCGACCGTGCTCGCCGTGCTCGCCGTCCTGGTCCTGCTCGCCCTGTGGTGGCTGACCGCGGTCCTGCGCAGGCGCCGTCTCAACGAGGTGCTGGTCGACACCGGTGACGGTGAGGGCGCGCTGCTGCGGGGCCGGGCGCTGGAGGGCGTACTGGCGGGCCAGGCGGGCGAGCTGGACGGTGTGTCGCACGCCCAGGTGCTGCTGACGGGCCGTCCCTCGGCCCCGGAGACCCGCGTCCGCCTCCGACTCGAACCGCAGGTCGACCCCGCGACGGCCCTGAGCGACCTCACGGACGTGGCCCTGACGCGTGCCCGTGACTCGGCGGGCCTCGCCTCCTTCCCGGCCGAGGTCAGGCTGACCGCGGTCAAGCACAGCGCGGAACGGGTCAGTTGAGACGGGTCAGTTGAGACGCACCTGGAAGGGGTGCCCTCCAGGTGCGCCCTTCCAGGACGCCCCCGTCGACGTCAGAACCCGTGCCGCATCCCGCCGTCGACCGGCAGCATGATCCCCGTCAGATAGGAAGCGGCCGGCGACAGCAGGAACGCGGCCGCCCGCCCGAACTCCTCCGGCCTCCCGTACCGTCGCAACGGAATCCGCGACTCGTTCGCCGCCCGAGTGGCCTCGGGGTCCGCGGACATGCCGTCCAGCTCGCGCACACGGTCGGTGTCGATCCGGGCCGGCAGCACCCCCACGACCCGGATGCCGCGCGGCCCCAGCTCGTCGGCCAGCGACTTCGCGAACCCGGCGAGTCCGGGCCGCAGCCCGTTCGAGATCGTCAGCCCCGGGATCGGCTCGTGCACCGACCCCGACAGCACGAACCCGATGACACCCCCGGCCTCCAGCTCGTCCGCGGCCGCCCGCGCGAGCCGCACCGCGCCGAGGAACACCGATTCGAACGCCGACTGCCACTGCTCGTCGGTGTTGTCGGCGACGAACCCCGGCGCCGGCCCGCCGACACTGACGAGGATGCCGTCGAAGCCGCCGAAGTGCTCGCGCGCGGCGGCGATCAGCCGTGCGGACACCTCCGGATCGGCGTTGTCCGCGGCCACCCCGACCGCGTTCGGGCCCAGGGCGGACGCCGCGTCGGCGACGCTCTTCTCGTCCCTGCCCGTCACGACCACCTTCGCGCCGTCGGCGACCAGCTCGCGCGCGACGGCGTTGCCGAGGCCGCGGGTGGCCCCGGTGACGACGTATACCCGGTCCTTCAGTCCAAGATCCATGGCCCCTATCCTGCCCGCTCGTCCCCGAACAGGGCGAGCGCGGTGTTCACCAGGCCGATGTGACTGAACGCCTGCGGGAAGTTGCCGAGCTGGACACCGGCCACGGGGTCGTACTCCTCGGCCAGCAGCCCGACGTCGTTGGCCAGACCCACCAGCCGTTCGAACAGCTCCCGTGCCTCCTTCGCACGGCCCGTCATGTGCAGCGCGTCCGCGAGCCAGAAGGAGCACGCGAGGAAGACGCCCTCGCCGCCCGGCAGTCCGTCGACGGGTGACTCCTCGGCGCCGTAGCGGCGTACGAAGCCGTCATGGCCCAGTTCGTCGCGGACCGCGTCGATGGTGCCGATCACCCGCGGGTCGTCGGGGGGCAGGAAGCCGACGCGGGGGATGAGCAGCAGCGCGGCGTCGAGTTCCCGTGAGCCGTAGTACTGCGTGAAGGTGTTCCGTTCGGCGTCGAAGCCCTTCTCGCACACCTCGCGGTGCACCTCGTCGCGCAGGACGCGCCAGCCCTCCAGGTCGCCGCTCAGCTCCGGGAAGTGTTCCAGGGCGCGGACCGCGCGGTCCGCGGCCACCCACACCATCACCTTCGAGTGCACGAAGGGTCGGCGGCCGCCGCGCACCTCCCACAGCCCCTCGTCCGGCTCGCGCCACGTCGACGTGAGGAAGTCCAGCAGGGTGCTCTGCATCGACCACATGTGCGGCTTGGCGGGCAGCCCCGCGCGGCGGGCCAGCGCCAGCGAGTCCATGACCTCGCCGTACACGTCCAGCTGGAGCTGGTTCACGGCCCCGTTGCCGATCCGTACGGGCGCGGAGCCGCCGAAACCCGACAGCCACGGCAGTTCGAACTCGGGCAGTCGCCGCTCGCCGGCCAGGCCGTACATGATCTGCAGGTCGGCGGGGTCGCCGGCGACCGCGCGCACCAGCCAGTTCCGCCAGGCCTCGGCCTCCTCCAGGTAGCCGCACGACAGCAGGGCGCCCAGGGTGAGGGTGGAGTCGCGCAGCCAGCAGTATCGGTAGTCCCAGTTGCGCACGCCGCCGATCTCCTCGGGCAGCGAGGTCGTCGCGGCGGCCACGATGCCACCGGTCGGCGCGTACGTGAGGGCCTTCAGGGTGATCAGGGAACGGACCACGGCGTCCCGGTGCGGACCGTCGTAGCGGCAGCGGGACGCCCACGCCTGCCAGTCCGCGACGCTGGCCTCCAGCGCCTCGTACGGGTCCACCAGCGGTGGCCGCGGCTCGTGCGAGGGGTGCCAGGTCAGCACGAACGCCACCTTCTCGCCCGGCTCGACGGTGAACTCCGAGTGCGTGCCGAAGTCCTCACCCCAGGTGCGCACCGGCGGCTCGCTGCGCAGCCACGTCGAGTCGGGCCCCGCGACGGCGACCCGGTGACCGTCGGAGCGGCGCATCCACGGCACGACCGAGCCGTAGTCGAAGCGCAGTCTGAGCGTGCTGTGCACGGTGACCCGGCCGCTCAGCCCCTCCACGATGCGTACGAGGTCGGGGGCTCTGTCGCGCTGCGGCATCAGGTCGGTGACCCGGACGCTGCCGTCGTCGGTCTCCCACTCGGTGTCCAGGACCAGGGTGCCGGGGCGGTAGGCGCGCCTCTTGCACCGGTCCGCGCCCTGCGGAGCGATCCGCCAGTGGCCGTTGTCCTCGTTGCCCAGGAGTCTGGCGAAACAGGCCGCCGAGTCGAAGCGGGGCAGGCAGAGCCAGTCGACGGAGCCGTCCATGCCGATCAGCGCGGCGGTCTGTTCGTCGCCGATGAGGGCGTAGTCCTCGATACGGGGGTGCACGCAGTGCGGGTTCCCGGCGACCCGGTGTGGCAATCCGGGGCGGGGCCGGGTGGGTGACGCGAAGTGGAGTCGGGCGGTCGACAAGGGCGGGAAGGGGCGATTGGTGCGGGTGGGGACGGGCGGTGCCTAGACCGGCGCCGGTTCCGTCTCCTCCGACGCCTGCTCGTCCTCCTTCTCCCGCCGGTCGCGCAGCTCCCGGCGGACCAGGATCACCCAGCCGACCGGGACGCCGGCGGCGAACAGCCACCACTGGAACGCGTACGCGTAGTTCAGCGCCGCGTCCTCGTCGCCGGGCCGGCCCACCAGCTCCGGGGTGTCGCCCTTCGGCTCGGGCGCCGTCTGCGCGATGTAGCCGCCGAGCACCGGGACTCCGAGACGGCGTGCCTCCTGCTCGCTGTTGATCAGCATGACCTGGCGGTCCGGGAGCCCCTTGAGGTTCTTGATGCCGCTCGCCGCGGTCGTCTCGTCCGGCATCAACCGGCCCGTGACGGTGGTCTCGCCGGCGGCCGGCGCGGGGATCTTCGGGAACGCGGTCTGGCTCGGGCCGTCGGCGGGGATCCAGCCCCGGTTGACCAGCAGCACCTTGCCGTCGTCCAGCACGAACGGGGTCAGGACGTGGAAGCCGACCGTCTCGTCGGCGTTGACCCGGCGCCGGACCACGACCTCCTCGTCGGTGTCGAAGTGGCCCTTGGCCGTCACGCTGCGGTACCGCTCGTTCCTGGTGACGGTGTGCCCGGGGGAGGTCAGCCGCTCCACGGGCACCGGCTCGGCGGAGAGCGCGGTGGACACCAGCTGGTTGCGGGCGGTGCGCTCGTCGTAGCGGTGCATCTGCCAGATGCCCAGCCTGATCATCGTGGGGATGAGGAGGAAGGCGACCAGCGTGAGGATCACCCACTGCCGGGACAACAGGAAGCGGTACACCCCACGACCGTACAACCCGGTCGTGGGGCGCATGGAGGTGGGGGCCGCCCGGGAGGGCGGGGCGAACCGCTTCAGACCTTGTCGACGATGCCCGCCTTCCCCTCCGCCCGGGCGCAGTGGGCGCCGCAGAACCAGTGGCCCTCGACCTCCACGCCCTGGCCGATGATCTGCACCCGGCAGTGCTCGCAGATCGGGGCCATGCGGTGGATCGCGCAGGAGAAGCAGTCGAAGACGTGCACCGCGCCCTGGGCGTGCACCTCGAAGGTCATTCCGTAGTGATTGCCGCAAACTTCGCAAGTCGCCATGCGCCACAGGGTGGGCGCTCGGCGCGGCCCGGGCGAGCGGGCGCCGGGCGAGTCGCCCGGCAATCACCCGTCCGTACGGTCACCGGCCGGCAGAGGGCGGTCGCCGGCAGCGGGTCCCGTACGGTCACCCCTCCGACGCCGGTTCGACGTCCCCGAGCAGTTGCCCGAACGCCGCCTCGTCCACCACCGGCGTGCCGAACTGGCGGGCCTTGACCACCTTCGACGTTCCCGAGTCCGGGTCGTTGGTGACGAGCAGGCTGGTCAGCCGGGACAGGCTCGTGGCGACATGCAGCCCCGCCTCGGTCGCACGGTCCTCCAGCAGGTCGCGCTCGATGGAGGTGTCACCCGAGAAGGCCACCCGCATGCCCTGCCTGAGCCTCTTGCCCTCTTCGTACCGGCCCGGGTTGGGATAGGGGCATGCGGGCCTTTTGCGGGCGGGGCGCCAACTGGTCTGCCGATAACCGCCGTAGCCCGCGGGCTGCCGGGGCACGGACCGGTCCGTCCACTCGGTCAGCGGCCGGCACTCGTGCAGCGGCAGCCGCACCTCGCCCGCCGCCGCGGCCCTCAGGCTCGGCCGGAACGCCTCCGCGAGGACCCGCGCGTCGTCGAGGGCATGGTGCGCACGCTGCTGTACGACGCCGAAGTGCGCGGCCAGGGTCTCCAGCTTGTGGTTGGGCAGCGGCAGCCCCAGCTCCTTGGAGAGCGCGATGGTGCACAGCCGCTGCCGCACCGGCGCCTCGCGCCGCGCACGCGCGTACTCCCGCGCGATCATCTGCCAGTCGAAGACCGCGTTGTGCGCGACGAGCACCCGGCCGTCCAGGCGGGCCGAGAACTCCTCGGCGATCTCCGGGAAGAGGGGCGCGCCCTCCAGCACGTCGCTCGTCAGACCGTGGATCCACACCGGGCCCGGGTCGCGCTGAGGGTTGACCAGTGTGTACCAGTGGTCCTCGACCTCACCGCGGGCGTCCACCCGGTAGACGGCCGCCGAGATGATCCGGTCCTCGCGAGCCAGGCCGGTGGTCTCCACGTCAACGACCGCGTATCCCTTCGGATACGCGGCCGGCCACGCGGTGGGGGAGGACGCTGCCCTCATACGGTCTTCGAGCATGGTCCCTGAGGATACGGGCCACGACTGACAGCCCCGTCCCGTACCCGTCCGTCAGCCGCCCTGCGGGGTGCGCCTGTTCGAGCACCGGTGGGTGTGTGCGGGCGCCGCCGCCCGTCCGCGTGCACCGAAGTTGCGGCCCGCTCAGGACGGTTCGGACCCGGACGCGGCCCCGCCTGCCGGGGCGCGTTCCGCGCGGAGCGTCGTGCGGAGCCCGTGACACCCGGGGTGCCATCCTCCGACTGTGACCCAACCCACGCATGACGAGGCCCACGGCGCGACGCTCGGATCGCGCCTCAACTGGCTGCGAGCGGCCGTCCTGGGTGCGAACGACGGCATCGTCTCCACCGCGGGTCTCGTCGTCGGCGTGGCCGGCGCCACGGACGACCGCTCGGCCCTGCTGACCGCCGGGCTGGCCGGGCTGCTCGCCGGGTCCATGTCCATGGCGGCGGGGGAGTACGTGTCCGTGTCGACGCAGCGGGACTCCGAGAAGGCGGCCCTCGCCGTGGAGAAACGGGAGTTGCGCGAGCAGCCGGAGGCCGAACTGGAGGAGCTGACCGAGCTGCTGGAGGGGCGGGGCCTGAGCCGCGAGGTGGCCCGGGAGGCAGCGGTCCAGCTGACGGAACGCGACGCGTTGAGGGCGCACGCGCGCGTGGAGCTCGGTATCGACCCCGACGACCTGACGAATCCCTGGCACGCGGCCGGGGCGAGCTTCCTCGCCTTCACGGCGGGGGCGCTGCTGCCGCTGCTGGCGATGGTGCTGCCGACGGCGCAGTGGCGGCTCGGGGTGACGGTGGGGTCGGTGCTGGTCGCGTTGGCCGTCACGGGGTGGAGCAGCGCGCGGCTGGGGGCCGCCGAGCCGGTGCGGGCCGTGCTGCGGAACGTGGGTGGCGGGGCGCTGGCCATGGGGGTCACGTACGCGGTGGGGGCGGTGCTGGGGGCGGCGGGGGTCTGAGTCAGGAGGGGAGGAGCTTGAGCCGCTCCGGGGGCAGGAGGTCGGCTCCGCGCAGGTCGGTGCCGGGGCTGATGTGGATCGTGAGGTGCTCCTGGCCGGCGAGGGGGGTGAGGTCGATCGTCCCGGAGCAGCGGCTCAGGGAGAGTCTGCGGAGTTCCGGCAGGTCCTTCAGCGCGTCGAGCTGAGCGGTGAGTTCGCATGCGTACAGGGAGAGTTCGGCCAGCTGCCGGTGGCGGGCCAGGGTGCGCGGGTCCAGCCGGTCGTCGTTCAGGATCTGCAGCATGCCGATGTCCGGAACCTCCTCCAGTCGGGCCAGCTGCTCGGACTGCGCTGCTCCGGAGACGGTCAGCCAGTCGAGCCGGGGCCACCGGCCGAGCCCGTCCAGCCGGATGTGCGCGGCCCTCGGCGACAGGCCCAGACCGGTGAGCGCGCGGTCCGTCGGGATGTCGGCCACGGACCGGATTCCCCGCGGCCCGTAGTCCAGGGAGAGCATCCTGAGGTTCGTGAGCCGGCCGATCGGGGCCAGCGACAGCCCGGACGAGAGGTGGTGGAGGTGGAGCCGCTCGATGGGCAGGCCCGCCAGCGACGACAGATCACGCACCCGGGGACAGCCGTCGAGGCCGAGCAGTTCGAGGCGGGCCATCCGGGACAGGGGTGACAGGTCCTCCAGGGCGTCGTCGTCGTTGAAGAACAGCCGCCTCACCCGATCGCTCCGGACGATGGCTTCGGGGACGCCGAGGTTCCCCTTGAGATGGAACCTCTCGATGTGCGGGAGCCGGTCCAGAGCCCGCACCTGAGCGGGTGAGACGACGTGCAGGAAGGACTCGGCGAGCGACGCCCCGGCCAGCACCGCGTCCGCGTACTCCTGCGCGTCGAAGAACCGCCAGCCGAAGGAGAGCTGGTAGGTCACCCGGAACCTGGTGTCCTCCCGGAACCGCGCGATGACCGCGAGGGCGGCCGGTCCGCCCACCAGCGCCGCGGTCCGCACCACCGCCCCCGCGGTCTCCGCGTCCAATCCCTCCGGCCCCGGCAGCAGCTCCAGCACCAGCTCGCCCACCTTCGCGAGCTCCGCCGCCTCCTCCGGTGTGCGCGGCGGCATCAACTCCGCCGCGCGCGCCTCCACTTCCCGCCGCACCACGGGGTCCAGCTCGGGCGCGTGCTCCAGGCTCGCCGCCGCGAGCAGCACCAGCCGGTGCCGGTGGCGCCGCACCTTGTCCGCCCGCCGCAGCAACTGCCGCAGCAGGCGCCCCCGCTCGTCCACGCGTGCGTGCCCCACCGCCATGCGGACCACGTCGTCCCACTGGTCGTCGTGCGCGTTGCGGACCAGCACGCCGAAATCGCGCGCCTCGACGGCGGCCTTCGCGCCGAGGTGGTCCTGGAAGGTGCGGTGGACGAAGTCCACGTAACCGGGCACCGGTTCGCGGAGCAGTCCGCTGCGGATCAGCAGGTGGGCGAAGACCTGCTCGGCGTCGCCCTGCCGACGCACCTGCGGCATCACGGTCAGCCACTCGTCCAGCATCGCGGCGACCTCGTCCCGGGCGGCCTCCACCTGGCCGTTGCGGATCATCCAGTACGCCAGTCGCTGGAGCAGGGCCGTCTGCTCCTCGCGGGAGAGGACGGCGCCCTCGACCGAGGAGATCTCCCGCTCGGTGTCCCGCCGGACCAGCAGCATGTCCAGCGCCGCGTCGTACAACTCCTTGCGGGCGCGCGGCAGATGCATGTGCCGGTCGCGGTGCAGGGCGCACAGCAGCGCGCACATCAGCGGGTTGGTGGCGAGCCGGCCCAGGTCGCGGCGGGTGGTCACGGCCTGGCTGAGGCTCGCCTCGTAGCGGTCGAGCAGCTCCCGTTCGCCGTCCGGGGCGCACTCCTGGCGGGCCGCGTCGTGCCAGTGCCGGACGAACGCGCGGATGTCCTCGCGTTCCATCGGCAGCAGGGTGTGCGCGGTGAAGCCCTGGGATGCCAGCCAGTCCTCCGGGACCGCGGACGGGCGGGTCGTGACCACGTACCTGGCCTGCGGGAACGCGGTGAGGAGCGACCTCAGCCACTGCTCCGTACGGGCGCGCAGCCGCGGTGGTACCTCGTCGACCCCGTCCACCAGGACCAAGGCCCGGCCCGCGGCGAGGAGTTCCTCGGCCCAGCCCTGCGGCGCGCGCAGCGGTACGCCCGAGGCGGACAGGAAGTCCTCCGGCAGGGGGAGACCGTCCGGCGTGTTGAAGGACCGCAGTCGCAGCACGAACGGCACGCAGGTGTTCCAGTGCGCGAGCTCGGGGCCGAAGGTCTGCCGGGCCGCGTTCAGGGCCAGCCACTGCATCAGCGTCGACTTGCCCGATCCCGCCGGCCCGCGCAGCAGCAGCCTCCGGCGGTCCGACAACGCCTGCTCCACCTTCACCGGCGTCGGCGACCCGTCCGGCACCCCGGGCCCCTCACCGTGTGGTGTGAACCGGGTCTCCCCGCTCACCGCCAGGCTCAGGTACGCCGTGTCGAGCGGCCACTCTGCCCGGCGCCGGCCGCCGAGCGTGACGCCGAACAGCTCCAGCCGGGAGTGTGTCCGGGCCACGAAGCCGGCGTACCGCTGCTCGAAGGCGAGCCCCTCCGGGGACCGGGCGGGCCCCGGGACCCCCGAGGACAGCGCGGCCTCCCGCTCCCGCAGCAGCGCCCCGGTCCGCCGTGTCTGCTCCACCGCCGCCCGGGCCGCGAAGGCCGGGTGTGCGGTGAGCTGCTCGACCGCGTGCGCACAGCACAGCCGCAGCAGCTCCTCGTACAGGCTCTGGGAGCGGTCGGCCAGGTCGTGAACCGGGCGCCGCAGCGCGTCCGCCAGCCGTCCGGGGTCCAGGTCCGCCGCGAACAGCCGGTCCGGGGTCAGTTCACCCGCCGCCGCGAACGTGTCCTGGACCGCCGTCACCGCCGCCAGCCGCTCGTGCTCCGGAAGCGACGCGTAGCCGGCGGCGAGCCGCCCGCCCAGCACCCGCGCCAGCTTCTGCGGATCCGCCGGCTTCGGCAGCGGCCGTACCGGATCCGCCACCAGGCCCGCCCCCGGACTCGGCCTGAGCATCGACTTCGCGACCGCCGACACCACCGTCGACGCCAGTCGCACCACCACGACCTCGAGCCCCTGCATCCCCGGCCTCCCCGTTCGCCGCCCACGGCATCGTAGGCGCGGCGGTCCGTCACTTGGCGGAGATCGCCAACAAGCAAGCGCGTACCGTCGGTAATACTTGTGGGTAACAACGTCTAGCCGCAGCCGACCAGCGGTTCTACGGTGCCCACATGCCGAACCTGCCCGATGTCGTGCTGTGGTCCATACCCGCATTCGTGCTGCTCACCGTGGTCGAGATGATCAGCGTCCGCCTCCATCCCGACGAGGACGCGGCCGGTTACGAGGCCAAGGACGCGGCCACGAGCGTCGGGATGGGGCTCGGGAGCCTGGCCTTCGACTTCCTCTGGAAGATCCCGATCGTCGCCCTGTACACGGCCCTGTACGAACTGACCCCGCTACGGGTGCCGGTGCTGTGGTGGACCGTCCCGCTGATGCTGCTCGGGCAGGACTTCTTCTACTACTGGTCCCACCGCGGCCACCACGTCATCCGCATCCTGTGGGCCTGCCACGTCGTCCACCACTCCAGCCGGAAGTTCAACCTCACCACCGCGCTGCGCCAGCCCTGGACCTCGCTGACCGTCTGGCCGTTCTACGTCCCGCTCGTGGCCGCCGGCGTGCACCCGGCCGCCCTCGCGTTCTGCTCCTCCGCGAACCTCGTCTACCAGTTCTGGATCCACACCGAGCGCATCGACAGGATGCCGCGCTGGTTCGAGTACGTCTTCAACACGCCGTCACACCACCGCGTCCACCATGCCTCTCAGGGCGGTTATCTGGACCGCAACTTCGGCGGCATCCTGATCGTCTGGGACCGGCTCTTCGGATCATTCGTCGCCGAGACCGTGCGGCCCGTCTACGGGTTGACCAAGAACATCAACACGTTCAACCCGATCAAGGTGGCCACTCATGAGTACGTCGCGATCGTCAAGGACGTGAAGGCGGCGGCCGGTTGGCGCGAGCGCATGGGGCGCGTGTTCCGGGGGCCGGGCTGGTCCCCGGCACCCGCCCCCGCGCCGGAGGCGGCCGAGGAGACCGTGGTCGCGTGATCGCCCGCCGTGTGGTCCTGGGCGCCTTCGGCCTGGCCGTCCTCCTCGACCTCGTCTCCCTCGCGGCCGGCCACGACGCCGGCCACACCGTCGCCAAGCCCCTGCTGATGCCGCTGCTGGCCGCGTGGGCGGCCCTGTCCGGCGCACCCCGGCTCCTCCTCGCCGCCCTGCTGTGCGGCTGGGGCGGCGACATCCTGCTGCTGTCCGACGCCGAGCCGGCCTTCCTCGCCGGCATGGCCTCCTTCGCGGCCGGCCACATCTGCTATCTCGTCCTGTTCACGAGGTACGGCTCCAAGGGGTACGGCTCCAAGCGGTACGGCTCCAGGACGTACGGCGGGGCACGCGCGCGTGGCCGCCTTCTCGTCCCCCTCTACGCCACCGCCCTCGTCGCCACCGTCCTCCTGCTCTGGCCCGATCTGCCCGCCGACCTGCGCGTCCCCGTGGCCGGCTACAGCCTCCTGCTCACGGCCATGGCGTACACGGCGGCCGCCCGGCTCGGACTTCTCGCCGGCCTCGGCGGCGCGCTCTTCCTGCTCTCCGACACCCTGATCGCGACCGGCGTCGCCGACTGGCCCCAGCCGCCGCGGCCCGATCTGTGGATCATGCTCACCTACATCGCCGCGCAGTTCCTGCTGGCCAAGGGCGCACTCGGCGCCCTGAGAACGCGCCCGGCCCCGGCCGCGTCGCACGCTGAAGTGCCCTCGACCATCCCCTGAGCGCACCCACGGCGCCGCGCGAGACGCATCACCGCCCGGCGGCCCCGCACACCGACGACGGGGCCCGCCAGGGCCCGTCACCAGCGGATCGGCACCGGCACCGCCGTCAACAGCCCCGACACCGCGACCACCACGCCCAGCGCGACCACCTCGGCGCGCGCGGGCGAGCAGGCGGTCAGCGGGTCGGCGGCCCGGCCGAGCCGGACCCGCGCCCACAGGGCGAGCGAGGCGACGGCGGCCACCAGGAGCACCTTGGCCAGCAGCACGCGCCCGTACGCCGTGGTCGTCAGCTGCTCCAGGAGCGTGTCCGACGGCATCCGGCGCAGCGAACTCCACACCCCGGTCGCCGTGATGGCCGCGAGCAAGGCCGCGGCCACGCGCGCGTAGAGCCCGAGCAGCGCCGCGCCCGCCGCCGAGGGACCCCAACGCCGCAGCGTCCGCAGGGCGTACAGCAGGCCCCCCGTCCACAGTGCCGCGCACGTCAGATGCACCAGCGTCAGCCCGGAACCCACCAGCGGGCTCTGCTCGGTCGGCGGATGCGCGCGCAGGGCCTCCGCCACGACCACCGAGGCCAGCGGCCACACCTGCGTCGCCGGCCGCGCCGACAGGGCGCACAGCCCCGCCGCGAGGAAGGCGTTGACCTCCACCAGCGCGAGCCTTCCGTCCCGGGACTCGTAGAGGCCGCCGACATCGATCTCGGCCAGACTCCCCGGCACCAGGTTCCCGGTCGCCACGATCGACGCGAGCCCCAGCGCGGCGACGAAACCCGCCGCGGCCGCGCTCGGCGCCCAGCTGCGAGGCAGCACCTGGGGGGCGCCGGGCACGGAGCGTCTCAGCCGGCGCACGAACAGCTCGCCCACCGGCACGCACAGCGCCGCGAAGAGCACGGCACGCAGCAGCGCGACACCGCCGACGCCGGGCGCGGCGGCCTCCCCGGTGCCGTGCAGCGCGGCGGAGGGTCCGAGCAGCGGTATCAGCGCGGCCAACGTCACCAGGACCAGGACCGTGACGGCCCGACCGACCCCGGGACGCCGTGCGCGCCCGCTCGCGTCGGACACCCCTGGGGTGGGTCGTATCAAGGTCACCTCGAGATCTTCACCAGCTGTCACAGAACCGGGCAAGTCCAGGTAAACAACTGGGGGCACGGCATTCCGCCCATCGGTACGTCCGTGGCCCGACCGTGACTCAGCCCCAGCGCGCCGCGTCCGCTCCCCAGGGCCCCGGCGACCGCGCCCAGTCCGCCGGGCCGCCCTCGAAGGAGACGGGCGAGCGGGCGTACCGCAGCCGGCCGAGCCCGCTGTCCGTCTCCGCCAGCCAGGAGCCGGGCCCGCCGTACGAGGCCCCCTCGACCTCATGCGGCGCGGGACCGGCGCCGCTCACACCGTCCCCGCCCGTCAGCCACCGAGCCGTCCGCGCCAGCGCCAGCCGCACCACCCGGGCGCCGCCCTCGTACGACTGCTCGGTCAGCGCCCGCAGCACGGCGGCCGCCAGCAGGTATCCCGTCCCGTGGTCCAGGGCCTGCGCCGGCAGCGCCCCAGGCTCCCGCACCGACCCCTCGGTCGTGGCGACGCCCGTGGCGACCTGGACCAGGCTGTCGAAGCCCCGCCGCCCGCTCCACGGCCCGTACGCGCCCCACGCGGACAACTGCGCCACGACCACCCCGGGCCGCCGCTCGGCCAGTGCCCGCGGGGACAGCCCGAACCGGTCCAGCGCGCCCGGCCGGTACCCCGTGACGACGACGTCCGCGGCCGCGAGCAGTTCCTCGAAGGTGCCCCGGTCGGCCGCGAGGTCGAGGGTCGTCGACCGTTTCCCGAAGCCCGTGTCGGCGTGCGCGTCGGCGGGCTCGGGCAAGTGCGGTGCGTCCACACGCAGCACGTCCGCGCCCAGCAGGGCGAGCGTGCGGGTGGCGACCGGGCCGGCGATGACCCGGGTGAGGTCCAGAACACGCAGTCCGGCGGCGGGCAGGGCGGGAGTGCCGTCGATCGGGGCGAGGATACGAGCGGGTGCCGAGTCCAGCCGTTCGCGTTCGACCAGCGGCCGTGCGGCCACCGCCGCGCCCTGCTCGTGCGATGTCCACTCCTCGGGTGTGCGCAGCGCCACGGCGAGGCCTCCGGCCGCGTACACGGCCTCCTCGACCTCGAGGGCGCGCCGCCCGGCGAGCGCCGCCTCGACGGCCGCGACGTCCTCGGGCACCTCCAGCGCGCTCAGCAGCCGGGCCCGGTGGTGCGGGTAGTTCGCGTGCGTGCGCACCCATCCGTCCGCCGTCCGCCAGAACCGGGACAGCGGCGCGAAGGTGACCGGTGCCCGCCCGTCGACGAGCAGATGGCGTTCACTGACGAACGCCGTCGCCACGGCCCCGTCGTCCACGCGGACCGCGGGCACGTCCGCGCGCCCGGTCCGGCGTGCCCCCAGCTCGGCGGCGGCCAGCGCGCACGATCCGACACAGGCCCGCGCCAACTCCCGTACGGGAAGGCGCCCCTGAAGAGCGCCCTCCCGCACCACGGTCGACACGCGCGGGAGAAGGGCCGGATCGCCGCCCAGCGCGGACCACGCGTACGCGATGTCAGTCATGACCGCACTATGCAGTATTGACTGAATCAATATGCGTGGTGGTTACCTGGTGACCGCGTCCAGCGCGTCCACCAGGCCCCAGCCGTAGAAACCGTTGCGGTTCTTCGGCCCCTCGCACACCGCGTCGACCTTGCCGTCGCCGTTGATGTCGTACGGGTCCGTGCACGGCACGGCGTCGGCCTCCGCGTACAGCAGCGCCTTCACCATGGCCGGCGAGGCGTAGGGGTGCGTCGACTTGATCAGGGCGGCGACGGCCGCGACATGCGGGCTCGCCATCGACGTACCGGCCATGTAGCCCCACTTGCCGCCGGGCATCGTGCCCAGGATCAGCCCGCTGGTCGCGGGCGGCGCCGGCGTCTGGTAGGCCGTCGAGTCGCCGCCGGGCGCGGCGATGTCGATGACACCGCGGCCGTAGTTGGAGAAGGACGACTTGAGACCCTTGGCGCCGGTCGACGCGACCGTCACGACACCCGGCAGCTGGGTCGGTATGTCGAGGCACTTCGACGGGTCGACCACCCGGTCCGAGGGGGTGCCGTCGTTCGGCGAGGACGGGTCGGTGAGCTCGTCGGCCGCCAGGTCGAAGTTCTCGTTGCCGGCCGCCGCGACGTTGACCGCGCCCTTCTTCTCCGCGTACCGCGAGGCCCGGCCGACGGCGTCGACGAGCGCCTTCTGGTCCGGGTCGTCGGTGCAGTTGAAGTACCACGGGTCGGTGTAATAGCTGTTGTTCGTGACGTCGACGCCGTGCGTGGCCGCCCACATGAAGCCGCACACCACGGCCTCGGTGTAGAAGTAGCCGGCCGTCGTCGACACCTTGATGCCCGCGACCTTCACGCCGGGCGCGACACCCGTCATGCCGACGCCGTTCTTCGCGGCGGCGATCTCACCGGCCACGTGCGTGCCGTGCGGGCTCTCCGACGCGCCGGGCCGCCACGCCCCGTCGGTGGTGTCCGGCTTGCCCGTCACGCAGTTGACGGACGCGGCACGGTCGAAGTTCGGCGCGATGTCGGGGTGCGTGTCGTCGACGCCGGTGTCGATCACGGCGACCGTCACCTTGCTGCTGCCGAGGGACTTCTCGTGCGCCTTGTCCGCCTTGATGGCGGGCAGGTCCCACTGCAGGTTCTCCAGCGGGTCCTGCCCGGCGGCGGCCTTGGCCTCGGCGGCGGCGACCTCGGTCGCGGTGAGCGCCTTCGGCGTGCCCAGGTCGGTCGTCGACTGCGCGGGCAGCGGCGCGTTGCGCGTGTTGCCCGCCGACTCGACGCCCTTCACCTTGCGGATGGTCTTGGCGAAGTCGGCGTTCGACGAGTGGACGACGACCACGCCGATCTGGTCGTACGACGTCACGATCGTGCCGCCGGCCTCGGCGATGGCCTTCTTCACCTTCGGTGAAGGACCGTGCCCGGGGCGGACGTTCACGACGTAGCTGAGCGCGGTGCCGTCCGCGGCCAGCGTCGACGCGAGGACGTCGTTCACGGTGCCGGTGACGCCGGCCACGGTGCCCGGCACGTCGGCGGCGGACGCCGTCGCGCCCGGCAGGAACGCGAAAGCCGTGGTCAGGGCCATACCGAAGGGGATGGCGACCGCACGGCGGTAGCGCGGGTGAGGCGCTGTCATGGTGTCAGTGTCTCCAGTTCGTTCGTGGTACGAAACGGACCGAACGGGCGGTCCGCAGGGGTGAAGCAGCGGGGAGTACGGGTCACTTCACCGCGCGCAGCGCGTTGACAATGCCGTGCCCGTAGAACCCGTTGTTGTACTTGCCGCCCTTGCACACCGCGTCCTGAGTGCCGTTGCCGTCCTGGTCGTAGGACTCCGGGCAGGCGGTGGCGGTCGCCTGCGCCTTGAGCAGGGCCTGGAGCTGGGCAGGCGAGGCCTTCGGATGTGTCGACTTCAGCAGTGCGGCGACGCCCGCGGCGTGCGGCGACGCCATCGACGTGCCCTGCAGGAAGCCGTACTCGCCGTTCGGCATGGTGGACAGGATGCGGCCGTTCTTCGACGGCGTGTCCGGGATCTGGTAGAGCCGGTCGCCGCCCGGCGCGGCGACGTCGACGACGCCCTTGCCGTACGTCGAGAAGTACGACTTGAGGTTCTGCACACCCGTCGAGCTGACCGTGACCACACCCGGCAGCTGCGTCGGCACGTCGAAGCACTCGTGCGGGTCGATGGTCCGCTCGACCGGCGTGGTGTCGTTGGGGCTGGTGGCGTCGGCGATCGCGTCGGAGTCCAGGTCGTGGTTGGAGTTGCCCGCCGCCGCCACGTTGAGCGTGCCCTTCTTCTGGGCGTACAGCTGGGCCCTGTTGACGGCGTCGACGATGGCACGCTGGTCCGGGTCGTCCATGCAGTTGTACAGCCACGGGTCGACGTAGTAGCTGTTGTTCGTGATCTCGACGCCGTGGTCGGCGGCGAACACGAAGGCGCACACGACGCTCTCCGGGTAGAAGAGGCCGCTGCTCGGGTCGGTCACGTTGATGCTCGAGACCTTCACACCGGGCGCGACACCGGCCACACCGACCCCGTTACGGGCCGCGGCGATCTCACCGGCCACATGCGTGCCGTGGTAGTCGTCCGCGGTGTACGGCCGCCAGGCGCCCTCGCTGGTGTCCGGGACACCGCCGTCGCAGTTGGCCGACTGGGACGCGGAGAAGTTCGGTGCGATGTCCGGGTGGGTGTCGTCGACGCCGGTGTCGATCACGGCGACGGTCACCTTGCGGCTGCCCGGGTTGATCTTCGCGGCCTTGTCGGCACCGATCGCGCGCAGGTCCCACTGGTCGGCCTCGAGGGGCTCGCTGTCGGGTGTCGACGCGGACGCGCGCGCCACCTTCGCGGCCTGCTCCTTCGACAGGACCTGCGCGGCCCCCTCGTCGGTCGTGCCCGCGGGGGTCAGCGGAGCGGTGCGGGTGGCACCGGCCGACTGCACCCCGCGCACCTCGCGTATCTGCCGGGCGAAGTCCGGGTTCGACGAGTGGACGACGATGACGCCGATCTTCTCGTACGTGATGACGACGGTGCCGCCGGCGGCGGGTACCGCCTTCTTCACCGCCTGGATCGTGCGCCGGTCCAACTTGGTGTTGACGACGTACGAAAGAGCGGACGCGTCCGCCGCCTGCGCGGAGGTCTCCGCCCGCGGCGCGGCCGACGCGGCCGCGGCGGGCAGGAAGCCGAGCGAGGCCGTCAGCGACAGCGCGACCGGTACGGCGAGGGCGAGACGGCGTCTGGAACGCAGATGAGCCATGGGATCTCCACATCATCCGGAAACGAAACCGGCCCGAGGCACAGGTGGTGCTCGGGCAGGTACATGACGGTTGGTGCAGGCCCGAAGCTATCCCCCGCAGTCGCTGGCCAGCAATGACTTACCCGAGGTGAGTTCGGAAAGAAGCCCGCTGTGTTGAACCGGTCCTTGCGCGCCGCCGTGACCTTGGGCAAGGAGCGCGAGGACACTCGCCCCCCGGTCCCCGTCCCAACCGCATCCGCAACACGAGGAGAGTCCGTGTCCACCGACGCACCGCCACCCTCGAAAGTGCAACACAAACTCCCCAGCCCAGAGGAGTACACCGAGGTGCAGGAGAGCGCGGAGTTCGGTGAACTGCGCCGCTCCTACCGCTCCTTCGCCTTCCCGCTGACGCTCGCGTTCATCGCCTGGTACCTGCTGTACGTCCTGCTGTCCAACTACGCGGGCGACTTCATGGGCACCAAGGTCTTCGGCAACATCAACATCGCCTTCGTCTTCGGCATCGCCCAGTTCGTCACCACGTTCCTCATCGCCTGGTGGTACTCGCGGCACGCCGCCGCGAAGCTCGACCCCAAGGCCGAGGCCATCAAGTCCCGGATGGAGGGCGGCGCATGAGCCCCGCGATCACTCTGGCAGCCGGCGAGGCCAGCGAGCACCGCACGCTGATCATCTCGCTGTTCGCGGTGTTCGTCGTCGCGACCCTCGGCATCACCGTCTGGGCGGGCCGCCAGACCAAGGACGCCGCCGACTTCTACGCCGGCGGGCGGCAGTTCAGCGCCTTCCAGAACGGACTCGCGGTCTCCGGCGACTACATGTCGGCCGCGTCGTTCCTCGGCATCGCCGGCGCCATCGCCCTCTTCGGCTACGACGGCTTCCTCTACTCCATCGGGTTCCTGGTCGCCTGGCTGGTCGCCCTGCTCCTGGTGGCCGAGCCGCTGCGCAACTCCGGCCGCTACACCATGGGTGACGTGCTGGCGTACCGCATGCGCCAGCGCCCGGTCCGTACGGCGGCGGGCACCTCCACCATCGTCGTCTCGATCTTCTACCTGCTGGCCCAGATGGCGGGCGCGGGCGTCCTCGTCTCGCTGCTGCTCGGCATCACCTCCGACGCGGGCAAGATCCTCATCGTCGCCCTCGTCGGTGTCCTGATGATCGTCTACGTCTCCATCGGCGGCATGAAGGGCACCACCTGGGTCCAGATGGTGAAGGCCGTGCTGCTCATCGGCGGCACCATCCTGATCACGTTCCTGGTGCTGCTGAAGTTCAACTTCAACATCTCGGACCTGCTGGGCACGGCCGCCGAGAACAGCGGCAAGGGAGCGGCCTTCCTGGAGCCCGGCCTCCAGTACGGCGCGACCGGCACCTCCAAGCTGGACTTCATGTCCCTCGGCATCGCCCTGGTGCTCGGCACCGCGGGTCTGCCGCACATCCTGATCCGCTTCTACACGGTGCCCAACGCCAAGGCCGCCCGGAAGTCCGTGAACTGGGCCATCGGCATCATCGGCGGCTTCTACCTGATGACCATCGCCCTCGGCTTCGGTGCCGCGGCGCTGATCTCGCAGGAAGAGATCATCGCGTCCAACCCGTCCGGCAACACGGCGGCGCCCCTGCTCGCCCTCCACCTCGGCGGCGTCGACTCCGCCTGGGGCGCGATCCTGCTCGCCACCATCTCGGCGGTGGCCTTCGCGACGATCCTCGCCGTGGTCGCGGGCCTCACCCTGGCCTCGTCCTCGTCGTTCGCCCACGACATCTACGCCAACGTCATCAAGAAGGGCAAGGCCACCGAGAAGCAGGAGATGAGGGCGGCTCGGCTGGCGACCATCGGCATCGGCGCCGCCTCCATCCTCCTGGGTGCCCTCGCCCGCGACCTGAACGTGGCCGGCCTGGTCGCGCTGGCCTTCGCGGTCGCGGCCTCCGCCAACCTCCCGACGATCCTCTACAGCCTGTTCTGGAAGCGCTTCACCACCCAGGGCGCCCTGTGGTCGATCTACGGCGGTCTGATCGTCGCCGTCGGCCTGGTGCTGTTCTCGCCCGTGGTCTCCGGCGACCCCAAGGCGATGTTCCCCGACGTCGACTTCGCCTGGTTCCCGCTGAAGAACCCCGGCATCATCTCGATCCCGTTCGGCTTCCTGATGGGCTGGCTCGGCACCGTCCTGTCCAAGGAGGAGCCGGACGCCGCCAAGTACGCGGAGCTGGAGGTCCGCTCCCTGACCGGCACCGGCGCCCACTGACCGCAGCCCCGATCCGCCCCCTGAGCGGCCGCGTCGTAGATCCCTACGACGCGGCCGCGTCCTGTCTGGTGGGAAAGGGCACTGTCGATGTCGGTCCTGTCACGTAGGCTCGCAGGTGTTGGAGAACAGTTGATCCGCGACGAGGGAGGGGGCCCACGTGCTCATCGACACCTACGGCCGGGTAGCCACCGACCTGCGAGTCTCGCTGACCGACCGGTGCAACCTGCGCTGCACCTACTGCATGCCCGAAGAAGGCCTGCAATGGCTCGCCAAGCCCGACCTGCTCACGGACGACGAGATCGTGCGGCTCATCGACATCGCCGTCACGTCCCTCGGTATAGAGGAAGTCCGCTTCACCGGCGGTGAGCCCCTGCTGCGCCCCGGACTCGTCGGCATCGTCGAGCGCGTCGCCGCTCTGGAACCGCGCCCCCAGATGTCCCTCACCACCAACGGCATCGGTCTCCAGCGCACCGCGGCGGCCCTCAAGGCGGCCGGCCTGGACCGGGTCAACGTCTCGCTGGACACCCTGCGCCCCGACGTGTTCAAGACCCTCACCCGCCGCAACCGGCACCATGACGTCATCGCCGGCCTGGAGGCCGCCCGGGACGTGGGCCTGACCCCCGTCAAGGTCAACTCGGTGCTGATGCCGGGGCTGAACGAGGACGAGGCCCCGGACCTGCTGGCCTGGGCGGTGGAGCACGACTACGAACTGCGGTTCATCGAGCAGATGCCCCTCGACGCCCAGCACGGCTGGAAGCGCGACGGCATGATCACCGCGGGAGACATCCTGGCTTCCCTGCGCACCCGCTTCGACCTCACCGAAGAGGGTGCGGGCGAGCGCGGCTCGGCCCCGGCCGAACGCTGGATCGTCGACGGCGGCCCGCACCGCGTCGGCGTGATCGCCTCCGTCACCCGCCCGTTCTGCGCGGCCTGCGACCGCACCCGCCTCACGGCGGACGGCCAGGTGCGCACCTGTCTGTTCGCCACGGAGGAGACCGACCTGCGCGCCGCGCTGCGCTCCGACGCCCCGGACGAGGAGATCGCCCGCATCTGGCGGCTGGCCATGTGGGGCAAGAAGGCGGGTTCGGGCCTGGACGACCCGACGTTCCTGCAGCCGGACCGGCCGATGTCGGCCATCGGGGGCTAGCGGGACGAGGGCGCGAGGGCGGCGAAGAGGACGGGAGGGACTACGAGGACCGGGAGGTCTCGGGGGACTCCCACTCCGCCAGGAGGACCACGTCCTTCAAAAACCCCCGGACCCCGAGGAACTGCGAGAGGTGCTCCCGGTGTTCCTCACACGCGAGCCATGTCTTGCGCCGCTCAGGCGTGTGGATCTTCGGGTTGTTCCACGCCAGCACCCACACGGCGTCGACACGGCAGCCCTTGGCGGAACAGATCGGGGTCTCGTCACTCACTGGTTCGTCTCACAGATGCGGCACAAAAGGCGACGCCGAGCAGCCACGGGGGGAGCTGCCCGGCGTCGGTCCGTCGCTCCGACGGGGGATGCGGAGCGCCTACGAAGTATGTCACGGGTAACCCGTCGCCCGGCACCGGAACAACATGATTGATCTGAGCTTTTCTTGAGCTTGGCGGGGTGCTGACTTCCGGTTGCGGGGCACCCGCCCGGGGCCCCCGGGATCATGCCCGGCCCCGCGGCTCGTGCCGTGCGCCCGGCGTGGGGTCGGCCGCGACGTCTTCCGGGACGGATTCCGTGCCGGACTCCGGCGCGTGCGGCGGAGTGATCATCGGCCGCGTCGGCGCGGCCACGAACGTCGACGGCAGCGAGGGCGCGTTCTCCCGGCCGGCGTTGGCGACGACCACGGCGATGTAGGGCAGTACGGCCCCGAGGACCAGGGCCACGATCGCGACGTGCCGCTCGACGTTCCAGAGCGTCGCCGCGAGGATCACCGAGATGGTTCGGACCGTCATCGAGATGACGTACCGGCGCTGCCGTCCACGCACATCGTCCTGGAGGCTCGACCTGGCTCCGGTGATCCGGAACACCTGGGCGTTGCCGCCGCCATGCTGCTTCCGCATCACATTCCACCATCCGCCCGCATCGGACTCTTCCCGCCCCTGCCCGGTCGTCCCCGGTCGGGGAGACGGGGCCCGGTCGCCCTCCACGTTACGCCGCGGCTGCGCCGCCTACGAGACCGGGTCACCGCCAACCAGGACGAACGCCGTCGGCCGCAGCGCGTACGGCGGTACCCGACATGCGCCGTAGGGCGAACGGGCCGAAACTGAGCGTAATGCTCACGTAGAGCCGTACGAGGAGGCAGCCATGGGCTGGGTGTGGGCCATCATCGTGGGATTCGTGCTGGGTCTGATCGCGAAGGCGATCATCCCCGGCAAGCAGCACAGCCCTCTCTGGCTGACGACCATCTTCGGCATCCTGGGCGCGATCGTGGGCAACGCGATCGCCCGCGCGGCCGGGGTGGAGTCCACCGACGGCATCGACTGGATGCGGCACCTGTTCCAGCTGGTGGCCGCGGTCGTCATCGTCTTCCTCGGCGACATGCTGTACATGGCGACGCTCGGCCGGAACAAGCGGAGAACCTGAGGGCGGGCACGGCGAAGGGGGCGGCATCCCCTGTCGGGAAGCCGCCCCCTTCGGCGCGCGCAGGGCCGGTCAGGAGGTCGTGACCTCGACCGCCGCCAGGTTCTTCTTGCCCCGGCGCAGCACCAGCCAGCGCCCGTGCAGCAGGTCCTCCCGGGCGGGGACGGCGTCCTCGGCGGTCACCTTCGCGTTGTTCACGTAGGCGCCGCCCTCCTTGACCGTGCGGCGCGCGGCCGACTTGCTGGCCACCAGGCCGACCTCGGCGAACAGGTCGACCACCGGGCCGAGCTCGGCGACCCGGACGTGCGGCACCTCGGACAGCGCCGCCTCCAGCGTCCTCGCGTCGAGCTCCGCCAGCTCACCCTGGCCGAAGAGGGCCTTGGACGCGGCGATCACGGCGGCCGTCTGGTCGGCGCCGTGCACCAGCGTCGTCAGCTCCTCCGCCAGCGCGCGCTGCGCGGCCCGGGCCTGCGGACGCTCCTCGGTCTGCCTCTCCAGCTCCTCCAGCTCCGTGCGGGACCTGAAGGACAGGATGCGCATGTACGTCGAGACGTCCCGGTCGTCCACGTTCAGCCAGAACTGGTAGAACGCGTACGGCGTCGTCATCTCCGGGTCGAGCCAGACGGCGCCGCCCTCGGTCTTGCCGAACTTGGTGCCGTCCGCCTTGACCATCAGCGGCGTGGCCAGGCAGTGCGCCTCGGCCTCGGGCTCCAGCCGGTGGATCAGGTCCAGACCGGCTGTGAGGTTGCCCCACTGGTCGCTGCCGCCCTGCTGGAGCGTGCAGCCGTACCTCCGGTACAGCTCCAGGAAGTCCATGCCCTGGAGCAGCTGGTAGCTGAACTCCGTGTAGCTGATGCCCTCCTGGGACTCCAGGCGCCGGGCGACGGAGTCCTTGGTCAGCATCTTGTTGACGCGGAAGTGCTTGCCGATGTCGCGGAGGAACTCGATGGCCGACAGCCCGGCCGTCCAGTCCAGGTTGTTCACCATCACCGCGGCGTTCTCGCCCTCGAAGGACAGGAACGGTTCGATCTGCGAGCGCAGCCGGGCCACCCAGTTCGCGACCGTCTCCGGGTCGTTCAGCGTGCGCTCCGCCGTGGGGCGCGGGTCGCCGATCTGACCGGTCGCCCCGCCCACCAGGGCCAGCGGGCGCAGGCCCGCCTGCTGGAGCCGGCGCATGGTGAGGACCTGCACCAGGTGGCCGACGTGCAGGCTGGCCGCGGTCGGGTCGAAACCGCAATAGAACGTGACGGGACCGTCCGCGAGCGCCTTGCGCAAAGCGTCCTCGTCAGTGGACAGGGCCCACAGCCCACGCCACTTCAGCTCGTCGACGATGTCCGTCACGGTTCTCGTATCTCCTTGGATGATCCTCGGGCAGTCGAGTGACTGCCGGCTACGAGGTTATACGCCCTGGCTGACAGAGCTCATATTGAAATCGGGGATCCGCAGGGCCGGCATCGCCGCCCTGGTGAACCAGTCGCTCCACTCCCTGGGCAGGGTCTTCTCGGTGCGCCCGGCCTCGGTGGCCCGGCCCAGCAGGCCCACCGGCGACTCGTTGAACCGGAAGTTGTTGACCTCGCCGCTCACCTCGCCGTTCTCGACGAGATAGACGCCGTCCCGGGTCAGGCCGGTGAGCAGCAGCGTCGCCGGGTCGACCTCGCGGATGTACCAGAGGCAGGTCAGCAGCAGCCCGCGCTCGGTGTTCGCGACCATCTCCTCCAGCGACCGGTCCTCGCCGCCGTCCAGGATCAGGTTGTCGATGCCCGGCGCCACCGGCAGCCCGGTCAGGTCCGCGCTGTGCCGGCTGGTCAGCAGGTTGCTCAGCACGCCCTCGCGCACCCAGTCGGTGGCCGTCAGCGGCAGCCCGTTGTCGAACACCGACTGGTCGCCCCCGGAGGAGTGCGCGAGCACGAACGGCGCGGACTCCAGGCCCGGCGCGTTCGGGTCGCTGCGCAGGCTCAGCGGCAGGTCGGTGAGCCTGTCGCCCAGGCGGGTGCCGCCGCCCGGCTTGGAGAAGACGGTGCGGCCCTCGGCCGCGTCCCGGCCCGACGCCGACCAGATCTGGTAGATCAGCAGGTCCGCGACGGCGGTCGGCGGCAGCAGCGTCTCGTACCGTCCGGCGGGCAGGGCGATCCGCCGCTCGGCCCATCCCAGCCGTACGGCCAGCTCGGCGTCCAGCGCCGCCGGGTCGACGTCCTTGAAGTCCCGCGTCGAACGGCCGGCCCAGGCCGAGCGCGTACGGTCGGGCGACTTGGCGTTCAGCTCCAGCGTCCCGTTGGGCTGGTCGTGCCGCAGCCGCAGCCCGGTGGACGTACCGAGGTAGCTGGAGACCAGCTCGTGGTTGGCGAAGCCGTACAGCTCGCGGCCGCCCGCACGCGCGCGTGCGAACGCCTCGCCGAGCGCCGGCGCGAAGTCGGCGAACACGGCGGAGGAGGTCTCTGCGGGCGCGTCCTGGAAGTCGGGCGACCCGGGCACGCCGGTGACCAGCGGCCGGGCGTCCTCGGCGGGCTGGGCGCCGCGCGCGGCGGCCTCGGCGGCCCGCACCAGGGGCTCCAGCTCGTCCGCCGTCACCGCCGACCGTGACACGACACCGGAGGCCGTGCCCTCCTTGCCGTCGACGGTGGCGACGACGGTGAGCGTACGACCACGGGTGACACCGTTCGTGGTGAGCGCGTTGCCCGCCCAGCGCAGGTTGGCGGTCGACTGCTCGTCCGCGATGACCACACAGCCGTCGGCCCGGGACAGGTCGAGGGCGCGCTCGACGATCTCGTGCGGCTTGTTGGTACGAGGACTCATCGACCGGCCTCCTGCGTGGTGTTCAGAATGTTGACGCCCTTGAAGAGGGCCGACGGGCAGCCGTGGGACACGGCCGCGACCTGACCCGGCTGGGCCTTGCCGCAGTTGAAGGCGCCGCCCAGGACGTAGGTCTGCGGGCCGCCGACGGCCGCCATGGACCCCCAGAAGTCGGTGGTCGTCGCCTGGTAGGCGACGTCCCTGAGCTGCCCGGTGATCCGCCCGTTCTCGATCTTGAAGAACCGCTGTCCGGTGAACTGGAAGTTGTAGCGCTGCATGTCGATGGACCAGGACCGGTCGCCGACCACGTAGATGCCGCGGTCCACGCTGCCGATGAGGTCCTCGGTCGACATCCCGGCCGGGTCCGGCTGCAGGGACACGTTGGCCATGCGCTGCACCGGCACGCGCCCGGGGGAGTCGGCGAACGCGCACCCGTTGGACCGCTCGAACCCGGTCAGCCTCGCGATCCGCCGGTCCAGCTGGTAGCCGACCAGCGTGCCGCTGCGCACCAGGTCCCAGGACTGCCCCTCGACGCCCTCGTCGTCGTAGCCGACGGTCGCCAGGCCGTGCTCGGCGGTGCGGTCACCGGTGACGTTCATCAGCTCGGAGCCGTAGCGCAGCTTGCCCAGCTGGTCGAACGTGGCGAAGGAGGTGCCGGCGTAGGCGGCCTCGTAGCCGAGGGCGCGGTCCAGCTCGGTGGCGTGCCCGATGGACTCGTGGATGGTCAGCCACAGGTTGGAGGGGTCGACGACCAGGTCGTACACCCCCGCCTCTACGCTCGGCGCCCGCATCTTCTCGGCGAGCAGCTCCGGGATCCGCGCCAGTTCCGCGTCCCAGTCCCAGCCGGTGCCGGTGAGGTACTCCCAGCCGCGCCCGACGGGCGGCGCGATGGTCCGCATCGAGTCGAACTCGCCGCTCGACTCGTCGACGGAGACGGCCGTCAGCTGGGGGTGCAGCCGGACCCGCTGCTGGGTGGTCACCGTGCCCGCGGTGTCGGCGTAGAACTTGTTCTCGTGGACGGTGAGCAGCGAGGCGTCCACGTGGTTCACGCCGTCCGCCGCGAGCAGGCGCGCGCTCCACTGCGCGAGCAGCGCCGACTTCTCCTCGTCGGGCACGGTGAACGGGTCGATCTCGTAGGAGGAGATCCACGTCCTCTCCGCGTGCACGGGCTCGTCGGCCAGCTCCACCCTCTCGTCCGACCCGGCGGCCTTGATCACCTGGGCGGACAGCTTGGCCATCTGCACCGCCTGGGAGGCGACCTTGGCGGCGGCGTCCAGGGTCAGATCCACACCCGACGCGAAGCCCCACGTCCCACCGTGCACGACCCGCACCGCGTACCCGAGGTCGGTGGTGTCGGACGTCCCGGAGGGCTTGGCGTCCCTGAGCCGCCAGGACGCGCTGCGCACCCGCTCGAACCGGAAGTCGGCGTGCTCCGCGCCCAGCGCACGCGCGCGTGCCAGCGCGGCGTCGGCCAAGGCGCGTAGCGGAAGCGCCGTGAAGGCTTCGTCGATCGTATGAGGCACGGGGTCTCCCTGTGGTCGTGGCCTGTCGATCCGATCATGTCGCGCGGGCGAGGCCGCGGACCACACGTTTCCGACGGAACCCCGCATCTTTCTGTAGGGACCCGACAGGGAGTCCCGTAAGCCACTGTGGATGCCCGATTGTCCGCGTGCGGGCCGGGACCGATAGGTTTTCGAGGAAGCCGCCTGTCATCCCAGGTGTTCGGGCGGGTGTGTCAGACCGCTATCGAAAGGGTGATCCGTTGAGCCGCTCGGTTCTCGTCACCGGAGGCAACCGGGGCATCGGCCTCGCCATCGCCCGCGCGTTCGCCGACGCCGGCGACAAGGTCGCCATCACCTACCGCTCGGGCGAGCCGCCGGCCGCCCTGACGGAATTGGGCTGCCTGGCCGTCAAGTGCGACATCACCGACTCCGAGCAGGTGGAGCAGGCCTACAAGGAGATCGAGGCAGTGCACGGCCCGGTCGAGGTGCTGATCGCCAACGCCGGCATCACCAAGGACCAGCTCCTGATGCGGATGTCCGAGGAGGACTTCACCTCGGTCATCGACACCAACCTCACCGGCACCTTCCGGGTCGTCAAGCGCGCCAACCGCGGCATGCTGCGCGCCAAGAAGGGCCGCGTCGTGCTGATCTCGTCGGTCGTCGGCCTGTACGGCGGGCCGGGCCAGGCGAACTACGCCGCCTCCAAGGCCGCCCTGGTCGGCTTCGCCCGCTCGCTCGCGCGTGAGCTGGGCTCGCGCAACCTCACCTTCAACGTCGTGGCGCCCGGCTTCGTCGACACCGACATGACCAAGGTGCTCACCGACGAGCAGCGCGAGGGCATCGTGAAGCAGGTGCCGCTCGGCCGTTACGCGCAGCCCGAGGAGATCGCCGCGACGGTGCGGTTCCTCGCCTCGGACGACGCCTCGTACATCACTGGAGCCGTCATCCCCGTAGACGGCGGACTGGGAATGGGTCACTGAACACCATGAGCGGAATTCTCGAGGGCAAGCGCGTCCTGATCACCGGTGTGCTGATGGAGTCCTCCATCGCCTTCCACACCGCCAAACTGGCCCAGGAGCAGGGCGCGGAGATCATCCTGACCGCGTTCCCGCGGCCCACGCTGACCGAGCGCATCGCCAGGAAGCTGCCCAAGCCCACCAAGGTCATCGAGCTGGACGTCACCAACGACGAGCACCTCGGCCGCCTGGCCGACGTCGTCGGCGAGGAGCTCGGCGGTCTCGACGGTGTCGTGCACTCCATCGGCTTCGCGCCCCAGGACGCGCTCGGCGGCAACTTCCTCAACACGCCGTTCGAGTCGGTGGCCACGGCCATGCACGTCTCGGCGTACTCCCTGAAGTCGCTCACCATGGCCTGCCTGCCGCTGATGCAGAACGGCGGCTCCGTCGTCGGTCTCACCTTCGACGCCCAGTACGCCTGGCCGCAGTACGACTGGATGGGCCCGGCCAAGGCCGCCCTGGAGGCCACCAGCCGCTACATGGCCCGCGACCTGGGCAAGCAGAACATCCGCTGCAACCTGGTCTCCGCCGGCCCGATCGGCTCCATGGCCGCCAAGTCCATCCCGGGCTTCGCCGAGCTGGCCGCCGTGTGGGACGGCCGCGCCCCCCTGGAGTGGGACCTCAAGGACCCGGAGCCGGCCGGCAAGGGCGTCGTCGCCCTGCTGAGCGACTGGTTCCCGAAGACCACGGGCGAGATCGTCCACGTGGACGGCGGGCTGCACGCCGTCGGTGCGTGACACCGCATTCGTTCCCTACGGGTGAGGGCCCGCGTCCTTTCAGGGCGCGGGCCCTCACCCGTCACTCGTTCGGTCTACTCGGCCGGGCGGGAGGCGGCCACAACTGGGCACTCTGGATTACGCGTTCACCACACGCTCCTCTCCCCAGCACGGCCGAGGAGGTCCCCTTGTGCGCCTGTCCCGCAGCCTGGCCTCAGCGACCGCAGCCGTCTGTCTCGTCCTGTCCCTGTCCTACGAGGCGCTCCCGCACGCACGCGTGGAGGCGCGGCAGGCCGCCGAGCCGGAGCCGTTCGGGGCCGAGTGCCGCAGCAGCGTCGTCGGCTCCCAGGTGATCGCGTACTGCCACAACCCGTATCCGCGGACCGACCACGTCAGCCTGCACATCGAGTGCGACCGCTGGTGGGACGTCGACAGCGACGGCGCCACGGTCGAGGCCGGGCCCGCGCAGACCGTCCGTCTCACCGGCCGCTGCTGGAAAGAGGTCCGCTCGGTGTGGGTGAGCCACCGGAAGGGGCGCTGATCCGCCCCGGACGGCACAGGAACGGATAGCTGGCGGCCTCCACGGCGGCGGCCGCCGCGTCGCCCGAGCGGATCGCGTCGACGAGCCGCGCGTGGTCCATGTGCGTCTCCGGCGTCAGCTGAGCACCGATGTCCTCGCGCAGCCAGTCCCGCAGCACCTCGCCCAGGTCGGCGTACATCTCGGTCATCACGTCGTTGTGCGAGGCGGCCACCACCGCCAGGTGGAAGGTCGCGTCCGCCGTCACGAACGCCTCGGGGTCGCCCGACTCCCAGGCCTCCTCCCGGCGCACCAGGAGCACGTCGAGCTGCTTGAGGTCCTTGTCCGTGCGCCGCTCGGCGGCCAGCCGCGCGGCGGCCGACTCCAGCGTGGAGCGCAGCTCGGCGACGTGCCGCGGGTCCGCGTCGGCGAAGCGGCGGTGCATCACGCCCGCCAGCTCGCTCGTCGCCACGACGTAGGTGCCGGAGCCCTGGCGGATGTCCAGCAGACCGTTGTGCGCCAGCGCCCGCACGGCCTCCCGGACGGTGTTGCGGGCGACGCCCAGCTGCTCGACCAGCTCGGGTTCCGTCGGGATCCGTGCACCGACCGGCCACTCACCCGAGGTGATCTGGTTGCGCAGCGCGGCGATGACCTGCTCGGACAGGGCCGACCGACGGGGATGGCTCAGTGGCATGGCACACCTTCGCACGGGCGGGGCCGGAGCAGGCGGCCCGGGGATGGACAACCAATCATCCCATGATTCTATGATGGGTCTCATGGCAAGCGAGGAAACCGGGACGACGAAGTCCGTGAACGTACGCGGTTCGGCCCAGCCCGACCCCCACGAAGCGCCCGCGACCCGCGGGCCCGCCACGCGCGCGTGGGCGACGCGACTGGTCGTCGTCGGCATCGTGCTGTCCGCCCTCAACCTGCGCCCCGCCATCACCAGCCTCGGCGCCCTCCTCGAAGAGGTCCGCGACGGCCTCGGCATGAGCGGCAGCGTGGCCGGGCTCCTCACCTCCGTGCCCCCGCTCTGCTTCGCCGTCTTCGGCGTCATGGCCCCCCGGCTCGCCCGCCGCTTCGGGCCCGGCGCGGTGGTGTGCGCGGGCATGGTCGCCATCACCACGGGCCTGTTCATCCGCCCGTACGTCGGAAGCACGGCGGGCTTCCTGGCCGCCAGCGCCCTCGCCCTGATGGGCATCGCGGTCAGCAACGTCCTGATGCCCGTCATCGTCAAGCGCTGGTTTCCCGACCGGGTCGGTTCGATGACCGGCCTCTACTCGATGGCCCTCGCCCTCGGTACCTCGGCAGCCGCGGCGGTGACCGTGCCCGTCACGGAGGCGCTCGGCGGCAGCTGGCAGTCCGGGCTCACGGTCTGGGCGGTACTGGCGGCGGTGGCCGTGGTGCCGTGGGCACCGCTCGTACGGGACCGGGGGGCCGGGCCGGCCGAGCGGACTGCCGCGCGTGAGGAGGCGCCCGCGCTGCGCATCACCCGCAGCCGTACCGCCTGGGCCCTCGCCGTCTTCTTCGGGCTCCAGGCCACCGGCGCCTACATCACCATGGGCTGGATGGCGCAGATCTTCCGGGACTCGGGTGTCCCGGCGGGCACGGCCGGGCTGCTGCTCGCCGTCACGATGGTGATGGGCGTGCCGCTCGCCTTCGTCATCCCGCGGGTCGCCACCCGGCTGCCGCACCAGGGCCCGATCGTGCTCGCGCTCGGCGTCTGCGGCCTTGTCGGATACGCCGGGCTGTACTTCGCGCCGGCCGGCGGTGCCTGGGCCTGGGCCGTCCTGCTCGGCGTCTCCAACTGTTCCTTCCCGCTGGCCCTCACCATGGTCGGGATGCGCGCGCGGACCGGCTCGGGCGTCGCCCAGCTGTCGGCCTTCGCGCAGAGCACCGGCTACCTGCTCTCCATCCCGGGCCCGCTCCTGGTCGGCGTGCTCTACCAGCACAGCGGCGGCTGGGGCCTGCCGATCGCCCTCATGACGGGCCTGCTGATCCCGCAGATGGCGGCGGGCGTCCTGGCGGGACGCGACCGTACGGTGGAGGACGAGGCGGCGCGCCGCCCCGACGGTCGGTGACGTCACGCCGTCGCGGCCGGTGCGGGGGAGTGGTGCCGGCCGGCGTCACCCCGGCGCGACCGGTGCGGGTGACGGGTGCGAGACTTGCCGTATGCCAGTGCTCGATCCGAACCCCCAGAACGGCCAGAAGAAGATGCTCCTCGTCTTCGGCTCGTTCTTCGCCATCTTCGTGATCATCGCCGTCATCGCGTCGATCGCCTCGCCCTGACCGCACCCCCCCCACCGGGGGTGGGGCTGGCACCACCATCCCCTAGGGGGTGAGTGTCAGGGTCAACTGGGTGGGTCACCGGATGGGTTGACGGCCGGGGATTCCGTAGCTTCGAGATGTGCCCGCGAGAGTCGGGCGCGGACCACTCGAAGACGGCGGAGGCACCCATGTCGGCTCACACGCGGATGCGGCCCCACCCGGCGACGCGGGGCGGCGTCGACATCCGGCTGCCCTGGTGGGCCCTGGCGCTGCCGACGCTCGCCTTCGTCGTGCTCCTGGCACTGATCCTGAACCCGGCGGACGCGCAGGCGGCGTCCGGCGACCCCGCCGTCGCCCATCTACTCGAGCGCCTCCAGCAGCTGATATCGCGCTGAACACCGCCGAAGCCGCCGGTCAACTCCCTGCGCCCCATGGCCTGTTTCATGCGAAGCTGGATTCCATGAGCGTCGCAGAACCACGCAGGATTGTCCTCTTCCGGCATGCGAAAGCCGACTGGCCTCAGGTGACCGACCACGAACGGCCGCTCGCCGAGCGCGGCCGTACGGACGCCGCGGTCGCCGGACGCAAGCTGGTCGACTCCGGCATCCCCTTCGACCTGGCCCTGTGCTCCACCGCGACCCGGACCCGCGAGACCTGGAAACTCGCCGTCCACGAGTTCCCGCACCGGCCGAAAACCGTGTACGAGGAGCGGATCTACGAAGCTTCGCCCGGCGAGCTGATCGCGCTGCTCAACGAGACCCCCGACGACGCGCAGAACGTCGTGCTCATCGGCCACAACCCGGGCGTCCAGGGCCTCGCCGACGTCCTCGCGGGCTCGGCCGACGGCGACGCCCGTGAGCGGCTGGGCGAGCGCGGCTTCCCGGCCGCCGCCTTCGCCGTGCTGTCCTTCGAGGGCTCCTGGAAGGCCCTGGAGCCGGGCGTGGCCACGCTGGCCGACTACTGGGCACCGTCCGGCTGACCTGGTCCGCAGGCCGTCCATGCCCCGGCGGAGGACCGTCGTGGGCAGTTGTGGGCCCTCATGGACAGAACCGTCGTGGGCCGGCGTGGGCCGGCGTGGGCCGGCGTGGGCCGGCGTGGGCACAAGGGCCCTGCACCGTGGTGGTGCCGGGCCCTTGATCGTTGCGAGGCGGCGGCGCGGGTGCACGCCTGTCGCGGGGTGTCTCAGTCCTCTTCGTGCATGTCCGCGGCCTCGACCTCTTCGCGGGTGACTCCCAGCAGATACAGCACCGTGTCGAGGAACGGCACGTTCACCGCGGTGTGCGCGGCCTCCCGCACCACCGGCTTGGCGTTGAAGGCGACCCCGAGGCCGGCCGCGTTGAGCATGTCCAGATCGTTGGCACCGTCACCGATCGCCACGGTCTGTGCCAGCGGTACGCCCGCCTCCGCGGCGAACCTGCGCAGCAGCCGCGCCTTGCCCGCCCGGTCCACGATCTCGCCGGTGACCTTGCCCGTCAGCTTCCCGTCGACGATCTCCAGCGTGTTGGCCTGGGCGAAGTCCAGCCCGAGCCGCTCCTTCAGATCGTCCGTGACCTGGGTGAAGCCACCCGAGACGACACCCACTTGGTAGCCGAGGCGCTTCAGGGTGCGGATCAGGGTGCGCGCGCCCGGCGTCAGGCGTACCTCGTCTCGCACCTTGTCGACCACGGAGGCGTCCAGCCCTTCGAGGAGCGCCACGCGCGCGTGCAGTGACTGCTCGAAGTCCAGCTCCCCGCGCATCGCGGCCGCCGTCACCTCGGCCACCCGGTCCTCGCAGCCGGCGTGCGCGGCGAAGAGTTCGATCACCTCGTCCTGGATGAGGGTCGAGTCCACGTCCATGACCACCAGGCGCTGGGCACGGCGGTGCAGCCCGGCCGCGACGACGGCGACGTCCACGCCGAGCGCGGCCGCGTCGGTCACCAGGGCGGTGCGCAGCGGCCCGGTCTCCACGCCGGACACCGCGAACTCGACCGCGGTGACCGGGTACTTGGCGAGCCGGAAGATACGGTCGATGTTGCCGCCGACCTTGGTGATCTTCGCGGCGATCGCCGCCGTGGCCTCCGCGGTGAGCGGGTGTCCGAGCACCGTGACCAGGGAACGTCCGAGCCCACGCGGACGGTTGTCGCCGAGGCCGGAGATGATCTCGGCCTGCATCTTGATCGATTCCGCCCAGCTGTGGACGGTCGACCGCAGTTCGCCCTCCATCCCGGTGGGCGGCTCGGTCACGAGCGCGCACAGCACCATCCGGCCACGGGTGACGACCTGCTCGATGTCGACCACGTCGACGGAGAAGGCGGCGAGGGTGTCGAAGAGTCCGGCCGTGATGCCCGGCCTGTCCTTCCCGAAGATCTTGACGAGAAGGGTGGGGACGTCAGAGGTCGAGGTCTGCGATGCGCTCATGGTGTTCCCACCGTATCCGGCACGCAGTGCCTTCCGCGCCCGAGGTCCGCCTGACGGACAGGGAACACCTGGGCCGGCGTCGCTGTGCCCAGGTGGGGACCGCCGCGCGTCCCGGACCGGACCGGTGTACGCCGTCGGGGCTGGACCGCTGCTCGGCGCGGGGCCGGTGCCGCGCGTTCTCGGGGCGGTGGTCCATCCAGCGCCTCCCAGGCTCCGCCGTGGTGCTCCTTTGGCCGGACCGCGCGCTCCTCGAAGCCCGGCACGGCATACCGACGGCGGGACCGCGTTGCGATCCCGGGCCCGGTCACCGCGTGCCTTCGGCGGGACCGTGTGCGATTCCGGGCCTGGTCACCGCGTGCCTTCGGCGGGACCGCCTGCACCTCCGGCCTGGTCACCGCGCGCCTTCGGCGGGACCACATGCACCTCTCGGCCCGGACACCGCATGCCCCGGAAGCCTGACCACCTCCACCTCCACCTGCACCCGGGCCGGCAGGTCACCGGCGTCCCTTGGGCCTCCCGGGCGGCGGGGGTGGGGGTGGCGGCGGAGGCGGCGGTCCGTCCTCCGACGCGGCCGACGGCCGCTCCCCGGGCCGCTCCCCAGGCCGCTCCCCGGGCGGCCTCCGTAGCGATCGGGATGGCGGCTCGATCGGCCGGGCCACCGTGGGCGCGCCGTACACGTCATCACCCGGCGAGCGCGGACCGCCAGGCCGCCGTGGCTCCTCGCCCGGCCGTCCGCCATCCGCTGTCCCGTCCCCTGCACCGGAGGGTCCGTCTCCGCCCGCCCCCGCACCGCCGGGCGGAGCCTCGCGGCCCGGCGGCCCTATGCCGGAGGGCGGCGCCTCGGCCCGCCCCGAGTCGTACGGCCCCGGCGGCCGCGCATCCTCCGGTTCCCGCAGCAACTCGTCCGGCACCCGCAGATACGGATTGGTCGCGGGGTTCGGCGGCCGGTACGGCGAACCGGGCACATACGGCCCGGCCTCACCAGCCGCCGGTCCGCCGGACTGACCCGAGCCCCTCCTTCCGGACCCACCCGACGGCGCATCGCCAGGTCGGGAGGCTCCGGTGCCCTGGGGCCGGCCGGAGCTCCCCGCGTACGGATCTCCCCGTTGCCCCGCGTAAGGATCCCCGGCCCCACCTGCGTACGGCCCTCCCGCCCCTTCGGCAGGCTCTCCTGCCCGTCCGGTGTACCGACCCCCGGCACCTTCGGCAGGCGGCTCTCCTGCCCGTCCGGTGTACCGACCCCCGGCACTTTCGACAGGCGGCTCTCCAGGCTGCCGTCCGGTGTACCGACCACCGGAACCCTCGGAGCTCCCCGAGCCCAAACGCCCCCCGGACCCCCCACCCTCCAACCCCCACCGACCATCCCCGAGCGCGAACAAAGCGGCCCCCCGCCCGGCCGCCCCGCTCGCCCGGGCGAGCAGCGCACCCGTGGCGCCGGCGGCCGCACCCCACACCGCGCCGAGGAGCAGAGCCATGCCGAGTTGCCCGCGGAGTTCGACGCCCGCGCCGAACGCGTCGAAACCGAGGACGGACAGGGAGGCGTCCACGGACACCTCCGTCACCCAGGCGAGCAACGGCAGGACCAGCGCCGTGGCGATGCCCAGCCGCAGCGCGCACCGCCCGGCGAAAGCGAGGGCACCCGGGTCCCGTACCTCCGCTGCCGCCCCCGGTCCGTTCCCCACCCCGACCGGCGTCCGCACGGCCATCAGCACGCCCGCGAGCAGCATCATCATGGCCGCAGCCACACCCAGCAGCCACACCCGCCCGTCGAGGTCCGCCAGCCGCCCCAGCGTCACGGACTGGTCGGACCCGGAGTCCAGCAGGTCGTCCAGCGGGTCCGGCAGGAAGTTCGTGAGCACTCCCGACGCCCTGCCGTCGAAGGGCACGAACAGACCGATCGGGACGCCCAGCCACACACCGTTCGGCGCCCCCAGCAGCGCCGCCCCCGCGATCCGCCTGGGATGGTCGTCGCCGATCGCCGCGTACCCCGCCGCCGCCAGTCCCGCCGCCACCGCCACCAGCGCCACGGTGACCAGGGCGGACGCGGCCGGTCGTACGACTCGGTGCACCGCCTCCCAGCCGCGCGGCAGCGGCGTACGGCGCGAGGCCAGCAGGGCGATCAGCAGGATCCCCGTCGACCAGCCGAGCCCGCCCAGGAGCGTCGGCACGGTGTCGACGGTGAAGCCGACCGCCGCCTCCGCGTCGATGAGACCGCCGATCTGGTCGGGCAGCAGCCCCCCGATGTCCCCGACGTCACCCAGCCCGGGGATCTCCAGCCCGCCACCCCCGCCCCCACCGCCGGGCAGGTCGTCGAGTCCCAGCGCACTTCCGTCGATCGTGATGACGTCGTGCCCCGCCCAGGCCAGCCCGCCCAGCATCGCCACGAACAGCGTCACCACCGCGCCCGCGCGCGCGAGGAGTTCGGCGGGCGCGATCACAACTCCCGCCGACCGCAGGGACCGTAAGAAGAACCAGGACAAAAGGAGCGCACCGACCAGGCTCACGCCCAGTGGCGTGATCTCGATGGCGGTCGCGGCCTCCGCGCCCGTCAGCCCGAACGCGGACACGTCACCGGACGGGGTGACGGAACCACCCGCCCCAAGGGCCACCACCGCCGCGGTCATCGGCCCCAACGAGCCCGCTGAATCGGCCTCGAGCAGATGCAGGCCGAGAGCCGCCGTGCCCGCCATCCCGATCAACGCCCAGCTCACACAGGCGATCGCGGACAGCACGATGTCTCCCCACGGCAGCCGTGAGCCGGGCTTCGTGGTGTCGACGCTCATGGACGCACTCATGGCAGACCCCCCGATCCGCGGCGCGGCCCACTTGCCGCGCATGTCCCCCTCGCGTGGATTACCACTCTCCGGGCCGGTTTCAACCCCGTCAACGGAAACAGCCGAAGCGGGCGTACGCCTTCTTCACAAGGCCCGACTTTCGGTCAGGGGGCCGAGCCTGAAATAGTTCCCGACGATGTTCGACATCCCTAGACTCCCTCTGATGGGGGTAACTCGGGGGACTACTCAGTGGGGCATGGAGTGCCGGAACTCGTACTGGAATTGAATGGACGGACCTGGACGCTCGACCCGTCCAGGCCATACACCCTCGGACGTGATCCGCAGGGGGACGTCGTCCTCGACGACGCCAGAGTGTCGTGGCGGCACGCCACGATCAGCTGGAGCGGCCGCAGTTGGGTCATCGAGGACCATGGCAGCACCAACGGCACGTTCGTACAGGGGCAGCGGATCCACCAGTTGGAGATCGGCCCTGGCACGGCGGTCAACCTGGGCAACGCGACCGACGGACCGCTGGTCAGCCTCTCCGGCAGCGCGGCCGCCGCGGCGACGCCGCAGGCCCAGCCCCAGCAGCAGCCGTACGCCGCCCAGGGCGCGAACCCCGGCTGGGCGGCGGCCCCACAGGCCCCGCAGCAGCAGGCACCGCAGGCCGGCTGGCAGCAGCCGCAGCAGGCCCAGCAGCAGCCGTACAAGGCGCCGTCGATCCCGCAGCAGGGCCCCGGTGGTGGCGCGGGGGCGCCGCCGGTCTACGGCGACCGCAGCCCGACCACGTTCCACCAGTTCTCACTCGGCCGCGTCATGCGCATCGGCCGCGCCCTGGAGAACGAGCTGGTCGTCTCCGACCTCCAGGTCTCGCGCAACCACGCCGAGTTCCACGCGACGCCCGACGGCCGCTTCGAGATCCGCGACCTGGGCTCGCACAACGGCACCTACGTCAACGGTCAGCCGATCGCCAAGGGCGGCTCGCAGCTGCTCGGCCCGAACGACATCGTCGGCGTCGGTCACTCGACGTTCCGCCTGGTCGGCGACCGTCTCGAGGAGTTCGTCGACACCGGTGAGGTGTCCTTCTCGGCCCGCCACCTGACCGTGACGGTCGACGGCGGCAAGCAGATCCTCAAGGATGTCTCCTTCGGCGTCCCGGAGAAGTCGCTGATCGCGGTCATCGGCCCGTCCGGCTCCGGCAAGTCGACGCTCCTGAAGGCGCTCACCGGCTACCGGCCCGCCAACCAGGGTGACGTCCTCTACGACAACCGGAACCTGTACAAGCAGTTCGCCGAGCTGCGTCAGCGCATCGGTCTGGTCCCGCAGGACGACATCCTGCACAAGGAACTGACCGTCAAGAAGGCCCTCAAGTACGCGGCCAAGCTGCGCTTCCCCGCCGACACCACGGGCGCCGAGCGCGAGGCCCGCATCGACGAGGTGCTGCGCGAACTGAAGCTGGACATCCACAAGGAGAAGAAGGTCACCTCCCTCTCCGGCGGCCAGCGCAAGCGCGTCTCGGTGGCCCTGGAGCTGCTCACCAAGCCGTCGCTGATCTTCCTGGACGAGCCGACCTCCGGCCTCGACCCGGGCATGGACCGCGACGTCATGCAGCTGCTGCGCGGCCTCGCCGACGACGGCCGTACGGTCCTCGTCGTCACGCACTCCGTGGCCGAGCTGGCGATCTGCGACAAGCTCCTCGTGATGGCGCCCGGCGGTTCCGTCGCCTACTTCGGCCCGCCGGAGGAAGCGCTGAACTTCTTCGGCTACGACACCTGGGCCGACGTCTTCTCCGCCTTCGAGAACTACCGCGACTACGACTGGGCGGGACGCTGGAAGGGCTCCCAGCACTACCAGATGTACGCCGCCGACATCGACGCCGTCGCGCCGCAGTCCGTACAGATGCCGCCGATGCAGGCGATGCGGCCGCCGAAGCCGCAGGGCTGGATGTCCCAGTTCGTGACCCTTGTCCGCCGCTACACCTCGGTGATCGCCTCCGACAAGGGCTTCCTGGCGCTGATGGTGATCCTGCCGGCGGTCCTCGGCGCGGTGAGCCTGCTGATCGACTCGGGCAACAGTCTGCTGCCCAACCCGGCCAACCCGCAGACCGGCCGGATCATCCCGAACGGCACGGCGACCACGGTCCTGCTGATCCTCGCGGTCGGCGCCTGTTTCGCGGGTGCCGCGAACTCCGTCCGTGAGCTGATCAAGGAACGGGTCATCTACGAGCGGGAGCGCGCCACCGGCCTGTCCCGTTCGGCGTACCTGATGTCCAAGGTGTTCGTGCTCGGCCTGATCACCGTGTTCCAGGGCCTGCTGGTCGGTGTCATCGGCTTCGCCAGCCGGGAGATCCCGGCCGAGGGCCTGGTCCTCGGCAGCGCGACCATGATCGAACTCTCCATCCCGATCATGGCGCTCGGTTTCACCTCGATGATGTTCGGCCTGATCATCTCGGCGCTGGTGAAGACGGCCGAGAAGACCATGCCGCTGCTGGTGATGTTCGCGATCATCCAGGTCGTGTTCACCGGCTGCCTGTTCACCCTGAACGGCGCGGTCGGCGTCAACGAGTTCTCGTACCTGATGCCGTCCCGCTGGGCGGTCGCCGCCGCGGGTGCCACGCTGGACTTCAACAAGATCAGCCCGCCCAAGGAGGGCGACGGCACCGACCCGCTGTGGGAGCACACCGTCGGCGCCTGGGGCATGGACATGGCCGCCCTGATCATCCTCGGCGTGATCTGCGGCTTCTTCGTGGCCCGCTTCCTGCGCCGCCACGAGCCCGAGGTCATGCGCAAGTGATCACCTCTGTACGACGGTGAAGGGCGGCGCCCCGGTGGGGGTGCCGCCCTTCGGCGTAGAAGAGGTCCGCGCGACCTCAGTACGCGCTGTTGACGTTGTCCATCGAGCCGTACTTGTCGGCCGCGTAGTTCGCGGCGGCGGTGATGTTGGCGACCGGGTCGTAGATGTTCCAGGACGTGCCCGAGACGTGGTAGGCCTCGAAGGTCGGCGGGATGACCTGGAGGAGGCCCTTCGACGGGATGCCGTTGATGGCGTTGATGTCCCAGTTGTTGATCGCGTTCGGGTTGCCCGACGACTCCCGGATGATGTTGCGGTACAGACCGTTGTACGAACCCGGGATGCCCTTGGACTTCATGATGTCCAGGGACTCCTTGATCCAGCCGTCGAGGTTGTTGGAGTACCGCTTGGTGGTGGCCTTGACCGCGGCGCGCTTGGCGGACCGGCTGGCCTCCTTGGCCTTGCGCTCCTGCGCGGCCTTCTTGGCGGCGGCCGCCGCTGCGGCCTTCTTCTTCGCCGCGGCCTCGGCGGCGGCCTTCGCCTTCGCCTTGGCCGCCGCTGCGGCCTTCTCCTTGGCCGCCTTGGCCTCCTCGGCCTTGCTCTGCAGGCTGTGGCCGGCGAGCTGCTCGGTGACACTCGACTTCTGGAGCTGCTCGGACTTGTAGGCCACCGGGGCCTGGGCGGAGGCCGCCTCGGACGTGGTCGTCTGCCCACCCGGAACCGCGGTGAACGCGACGGCGGCCGCGCCGAGCGTGGCGACACCGGCGATCGCGATCTTGTGGGTACGGGTCAGGGCACGACTTCGAGCGGGGGTGTTCTTGGGCATGCGGAAAGACCTCTTCGAGTGGCGCGGAGGTCGCTCGGCGTCCGGTAGGGACATGGGTGCCTTGGGGCACGAACGCCCCGGGAGGAACCCGCGGCGCTGAGCGACGAGAGCCATTCTTAGCGGCCGCAAAAACACCAGGCAAAGGTGTGACGTACGATCCCGGGTAGTGGATCGGGGAAGGGCAAATCGGGACAGACTGGAATGTCTGCCCCGTTCACGACGGAAGCCTTTGTCTCCTATCTCCCGTCGTACGTGATCTGCGCCCTATGTGCGGGCTCACACCGGGCGGGGGGCGGTCTCACCAAGAGTTGCTGACGCAATGCTCTGTGTGAGGCATCTCCTCCGGCAGGACGAGATGCACGTCCCCGAACTCGTGCCACAGGTAGAGCCCGCGCAGCGCCTCCCCGTAGGCCCGGTCCATCGCGGCCCGCCCCCCGACCGCCTCCAGCATCAGCAGATGCGACGCCTCGGGCTCGTGCAGCCCCGTCAGCAGCCCGTCCACCACCCGTACGCCCCGCTGCGGGGTGATGACGAGGTCCGTCCATCCCGCACGCGCGCGGACGACCCCGTCCGGCCCGGCGGCCGACTCCACGGCCCGCACGGCCGTCGTCCCGACCGCGACGACCCTGCCGTCACCCGCCCGCGCCGCGTTGATCAGCCGCGCCGACGCCTCCGGCACCGCGAACCGCTCCGGATACGGCGGCTCGTGCGCCTCGGCCGAGGCCACACCGGTGTGCAGAGTGACCGGCGCGAACTGCACCCCCCGGCTCACCAGCTCCGCCACCAGCCGCGCGGTGAAGGGCCGCGCCGCACTCGGCATCTCCGCACTGCCCGACCCGTCGGGTGACGGCAGGGCGAACACCGTCTGGTAGACCGACAGCGGCTGGTCCCGCTCCGTATAGGAGTAACGAATGGGCCGACCGTGCTCCCGCAGCAGCCCTGGTACGGCCGTCCCCAAGACCCGCGCCCACCACAGCCGCCCTCCGTCCGCGCCCACCGGCTCCTCCATGACGAGCCGCCCGCCGTTCGCGCCCACCGGCTCCTCCAGGCCGAGCCGCCCGGCGTCCGCGCCCATTGGCTCTTCCATGACGAGCCGCCCGCCCCCGGGCACCCGCACCTCGGTACCCACGGGGCCGCCCGCACGCGCACGCGTGGTGCCCTTCCCGTCCGGTTCCCGCAGCTCGACCGCCCACCGCCCGTCGTCCCCGAGGGTGGAGAAGTGCACCACCACGCGTGCGTGCCCGATCCGCCCGTCCACCGCGGCCGCCAGCGTGGGCGAAGTGTTCACGACGAGGAGATCCCCGGCCCGCAGCAACCCGGGCAACTCCGCGAACGCATGGTGCGACACCTCGGTGCCCCGCGACACGAGCAGTCGTACGGCGTCCCGGTCGAGTCCCGGCCCGCGCTGCTCGGCCGGCACCCTCGCCGACAGCTCCTGCGGGACACGCACCGCCAACGTCATCGCTCCTCCAGCAGCGCGGAAGCCCCGTAGCGCCCGCTCACGGGCCGCTCGTCCAGCAGCCGCAGGAAGGCAGGCACCACCCGGGCCGGCTCCGGACGCGGATCCTCGTCCTCCGGTACGGCGGCCCGGTACAGGTCGGTCGCCATGTCCCCGGGGTCCACCGCCCAGACCCGCAGCCCCGGCTCCTCCTCGGCCAGCACCGCCGCGAGATGGTCCAGGGCCGCCTTGGACGCCCCGTAACCGCCCCACGTCTCGTACGGCTCGGCGGCCGCGTCCGAGCTCACCGCGATCACCGTGCCCGCGCCGGACGCCCGCAGCAGCGGCAGCGCCTCCTGGACCAGCCCCAGCGCGGCCACCAGGTTGACCTCCAGCGCCCGCCGCAGCCCGTCCAGGGGCAGCCCCTCCAGCCGCACCAGCGGCTCGGCACCCAGCGCGCTCGCGTTGTTCACCAGCAGGTCGACCCCGCCCAGCCGCCACGCGGCGGCCACCAGTTCGCCGCGGTGCCCGGCGTCCGTGACGTCCCCCGCCAGGGTCGCCACCCGCGTCCCGTACGCGGACACCTCCCGCTCCGTCTCCGTCAGGGCCTCGGCGCCTCTGGCGTCGAGCACCAGATCCCAGCCCCGGGCGGCCAGGGCGTCGGCCAGCGCCCGCCCCAGCCCCTTCGAGGCCCCCGTGATGATCGCTACCGGCATGACACACGTCCCCTCGTCCTCTACGCCTCCTGATCGGCGTGCCCCCAACGTAGGAACCGGCCGGCCCGCGCCGCCTCGGACGCGGGCCCCAAAGCGGCGAGGCCCTTCGCCCTAGGTCCTGCGGCCCAGACAGGGGTCGCCACAGGTCGGATACGGACTGTCACACCCCGCCGGTACCGTGAGGGCATGAGTCAAGGCCCCCGGTCCGGCCTCGCCGCGGTGAGCACCGCGCTGCTGGCCATGAGCAGGCACCTTGAGGTGCGCGACGTCCTCAAGACGATCGTCGCCTCGGCCCGCGAGCTGCTCGACGCGCAGTACGCCGCGCTGGGCGTCCCCGACGACCACGGCGGCTTCGCCCAGTTCGTGGTCGACGGCGTCAGCGAGGAGCAGTGGCGGGCCATCGGCCCCCTCCCGCGCCAGCACGGCATCCTCGCCGCGATGCTGCACGAGGCCAGGCCCGAACGCCTCGCCGACGTGCGAAAGGACCCGCGCTTCGAGGGCTGGCCCTCCGCACACCCCGACATGTCCGACTTCCTGGGCCTGCCGATCCGCGACGGCGACGAGGTCATCGGCGCGCTGTTCCTCGCCAACAAGCTGCGTCCCGCGGGGGGAGACCCCGCAGACCCTCCGTGCCCCGGGCCGGAGGGCAGCTGCGGCTTCACCGAGGACGACGAGGAACTCCTGTCGATCCTCGCCCAGCACGCCGCCATCGCCCTGACCAACGCGAGGCTCTACGAGCGCAGCCGCGAGCTGACGATCGCGGAGGAACGCTCGCGGCTCGCCCACGAACTGCACGACGCGGTCAGTCAGAAGCTGTTCTCCCTCCGCCTGACCGCCCAGGCCGCCGCCGCGCTGGTGGACCGTGACCCGGCCCGGGCCAAGGGCGAGCTGCACCAGGTGGCGGTACTCGCCGCAGAGGCCGCCGACGAACTGCGCGCGGCGGTCGTCGAGCTGCGCCCCGCGGCCCTGGACGAGGACGGCCTGGTCGCCACCCTGCGCACCCACATCCAGGTCCTCGACCGCGCCCACACCGCGCGCGTGACCTTCGCCGGCCATGGCGTCCGCGTCCTGCCCGCCGCCCAGGAGGAGGCGATGCTGCGCGTCGCCCAGGAGGCCCTGCACAACGCCCTGCGCCACTCGGGCGCCCAGCACGTGGACGTGACCCTGGAGCGCAGCGGCGGCGGAGCCGTCCTGCGGGTGACGGACGACGGCAGCGGCTTCGACCCCAAGGGGATACGCCGCGCGGGACGCCACCTGGGCCTGGTCTCCATGCGGGACCGGGCGAGCGGGGTCGGCGGCGCGCTGACCGTCGAATCGGCGCCCGGCAAGGGCACCACGATCGAGCTGGAGGTCCCCGGTGGCTGACGCAATCAAGGTGCTCCTGGTCGACGACCACCAGGTGGTCCGTCGGGGCCTGCGCACGTTCCTCGAGGTGCAGGACGACATCGAGGTCGTGGGCGAGGCCGCCGACGGCGCCGAGGGCGTCGCCCGCGCCGAGGAACTGAAACCCGACGTCGTCCTCATGGACGTCAAGATGCCGGGCATGGACGGCGTCGACGCGCTGCGCAAGCTCCGCGAACTGAACAACCCCGCGCGCGTGCTGATCGTCACCAGCTTCACCGAGCAGCGCACGGTCGTCCCGGCCCTGCGCGCGGGCGCCGCGGGGTACGTGTACAAGGACATCGACCCCGACGCCCTGGCCGGCGCGATCCGCTCCGTGCACGCGGGACACATCCTGCTCCAGCCCGAGGTCGCGGGCGCGCTGTTGTCCCAGGACGAGAGCAACTCCGGCCAGGGCAGGGGAGGTTCGCTCACCGAGCGGGAGCGCCAGGTGCTCGGGCTGATAGCGGACGGCCGCTCCAACCGGGAGATCGCCCGCGCGCTGGTGCTGTCCGAGAAGACCGTCAAGACGCACGTCTCGAACATCCTGATGAAGCTCGACCTGGCGGACCGCACCCAGGCGGCCCTGTGGGCCGTACGCCATGGCGTGACCGGCTGAAACGCTCTCCGCAGGACATGACCGACGGCAATTCGGAGGGTTCCGCTCCGGACTGAGATTCATACCGTCGTGGGAATGTCCCCCGGATGGCGCATCCTTTCCGGGCCACCACCGTTCTTCAGTGCGTGCTGCGGCGACTGCCGCGGCAATCGCTAGGAGGGCTCAGAAGTGAAGAACCTGAAGAAGGCAGCGGCCGTGACGATGGTGGCCGGCGGTCTGGTCGCCGCCGGTGCCGGTATGGCCTCCGCCACCGACGGTGCGGTCGCCAACGGCAAGGCCGTGGGCTCGCCGGGCGTCGTCTCGGGCAACCTCGTCCAGGCCCCGGTGCACATCCCGGTGAACGCGGTCGGCAACAGCGTGAACGTCATCGGTGTCCTGAACCCCGCCTTCGGCAACCTCGGCCTCAACCACTGACGCCGGTCGCCCAGCGGTCATGACTTCGGCCTCCCGGGTTTCCCCGGGAGGCCGGTCGGTTTTTCGGGCGAATGATCCGAACGGGCCGTTGCGCACCCACCCCCGTGCCGTTCCGAATCCCTCCGACGTTGATCAGCGCACGACCCGCGGCCGGGTCGGACACGCAATCGCAGGAGGAACCCTTCCCATGAACATCGCCAAGAAGGCCGCCATGGCCCTCACCGTCGCCGGTATCGCCGCCGGTGCCTCCGCCGGCACCGCTGTCGCCGACGCGGGTGCCGACGGCGCGGCCGTGAAGTCGCCGGGTGTCGGCTCGGGCAACGTCGTCCAGATCCCGGTCCACGTCCCGGTGAACGTCTGCGGCAACACCGTCGACGTCATCGCGCTGCTGAACCCCGCGTTCGGCAACGCGTGCGCAAACGACTGACGCCACCCGGCCGACCAGGGCCCCGCGAGTCAACGGCGACTCGCGGGGCCCTTCGGCGCGGGTAGCGCGGTTCGCGCGGTTCCAGGCCTGTCCGACGCGCACGGGTCCGCCACGCCGGCCCGCCGGCCAGGGCTCAGCGCACGGGTCCGCCACGCCGGCCCGTCGGCCAGGGCTCAGCGCACCCCCTTCTCCCGCTCCTCCACGACGGCGTTGTACGCGGCGACCTGCGCCCGCCGAGCCGTCCGCTCCACCGGCCGCAACGCCTGCGCCCGCGCCGCCATCTCGCCGGAGCTCACCGCACCCCCGTGCCCGTTCTCGTACGCCAGAGACACCAGAAGTCCCACCCGCCGCGCCAGCTCCAGCACCCGCACCGCCCGCGGCGGATACCCCGGCGCCAACACCTCCCGCCCCCGCTCGGCCCGCGCCCGATACGCGTCGATCGCCGCCTCCGCCACCGGCCCCGAACCGGCCACGTCCAGCCGCGTCAGCACCTCGGTCGCGTCCCGCAGCGCCTCCGCCAGCTCCCGCTCCGCCTCCCCGAGCGACGGCACGTCGGCCGGCGGCGCCTCCCGTACGGCGAGGCAGTGCCACACGACCTCGACATGGACATCACCGTCGGGCCCGGCCTCGTAGATCTCGGGTACCAGCCCCAGCGCGGCGCCGTGACAGATCACCGCCTCCTCGGCTTCGAGTGCCCGCGCGTTGAACTCCGGCGGTCCGCTCAGCCCCAGCGGATGCCCGGGCGCGGGCAGCGCGATTCGCAGCCCCGTCACGCCGAGCGACCGCAGCCGCCCCAGCGCCAGCGTGAGACCGACGGGCGCCGACTCACCCGGCAGCCCCTCCACCCGGTGCACGGCGTCCCCGCCGACGATGGCGAGTACGGCGTCATCCGGCGAGACAAGTCCGGCCAACAGGGCATTTCCCCAAGCGGCAAGGTGTCCAGAGCGTGGTTCCGAGAGCATGCCTCCACCCTAAGGACCGGACCGATGGAATGGAGCGGACGACCGGTGGCGTAGATTTCCTTGAGGGCTGCGCCCGAGACGGCGCGGCGGACCGAGCCACTGGCGAACGCGACAGCCGAGACCGGCCACACTGCAAGGGGAGACAACGCGCTCATGAGCGATGTTCTGGAGCTTCAGGACGTATCCGTGGTCCGTGAGGGCCGGGCTCTGGTGGACCAGGTCTCCTGGTCGGTCAAGGAGGGCGAGCGTTGGGTCATCCTCGGCCCCAACGGCGCCGGCAAGACCACCCTCCTGAACGTCGCGTCCAGCTACCTCTACCCCAGCCAGGGCACCGCCACCATCCTCGGCGAGACCCTCGGCAGGCCCGGCACCGACGTCTTCGAGCTGCGCCCGCGCATCGGCATGGCCGGCATCGCCATGGCCGACAAGCTCCCCAAGCGCCAGACCGTCCTGCAGACCGTGCTGACCGCCGCCTACGGCATGACCGCCGGCTGGCAGGAGGAGTACGAGGACATCGACGAGCAGCGCGCCCGCGCCTTCCTCGACCGCCTCGGCATGACCGAGTACGTGGACCGCAAGTTCGGCACGCTCTCCGAGGGCGAGCGCAAGCGCACCCTCATCGCCCGCGCCCTGATGACCGACCCCGAGCTGCTGCTCCTCGACGAGCCCGCCGCCGGACTCGACCTCGGTGGACGCGAGGACCTCGTACGCCGCCTCGGCCGGCTCGCCCGTGACCCGATCGCCCCTTCGATGCTGATGGTCACCCACCACGTCGAGGAGATCGCCCCCGGCTTCACGCACGTCCTGATGATCCGCCAGGGCAAGGTCCTCGCCGCCGGCCCGCTGGAGCTAGAACTCACCTCCCGCAACCTCTCCCTCTGCTTCGGCCTCCCGCTCGTCGTCGAACAGGTCGGCGAGCGCTGGACCGCACAGGGTCTTCCCATGGCCTGATCCTCCGAACTCCCTGGGTAAGAAGGCTCTTTCAGGGCTCCGGCGCCCTGTCGGAGGCGGTACCCGCGGACCTACCATGACCATGTGAACGACATCGACGCATGGGTGTGGTGGCTGGTCGGCGCGGTAGCGCTCGGAATCCCGCTCGTGGTGACCGCGATGCCGGAGCTCGGCATGCTCGCGCTGGGCGCCACCGCCGGGGCGATCGCGGCGGGACTAGGCGCGGGCGTCACCGTCCAGGTACTCGTCTTCGCCGCTGTATCGGTCGCCCTCATCGCCGTCGTACGGCCCATCGCCGCCCGGCAGCGCGCACAGCGGCCCCAACTCGCCACCGGCGTGGACGCGTTGAAGGGCAGACAGGCCGTGGTGCTGGAACGCGTCGACGGCTCCGGCGGCCGCATCAAGCTCGCCGGAGAGGTCTGGTCGGCACGCTCCCTCGACACCGGCAGCGCTTACGAAGTCGGTCAGGAAGTGGATGTCGTGGAGATCGAGGGCGCCACCGCGATCGTCATGTGACCTTGCAGGATGTCGGTAAGACGTAACTGAACCGAACGGCCACGAGGCACGCGACGGTCTGTCAGACTCGTCCAGCAAGATCTTCGACAACCATAAGATCTTCCAAGAAGCGCCGAGGCGGAGAAGGGGACGGGAAGCACGATGGAACCGGTCATCATCGTCTTGATCATCCTGGTGGTGTTGGTCTTCATCGCCCTGATCAAGACGATTCAGGTCATCCCGCAGGCGAGCGCCGCCATCGTGGAGCGCTTCGGCCGCTACACGCGCACGCTCAACGCGGGTCTCAACATCGTCGTCCCGTTCATCGACACCATCCGCAACCGCATCGACCTGCGCGAACAGGTCGTGCCGTTCCCGCCCCAGCCGGTGATCACCCAGGACAACCTGGTCGTCAACATCGACACCGTCATCTACTACCAGGTGACCGACGCCCGGGCCGCGACCTACGAAGTCGCCAGCTACATCCAGGCGATCGAGCAGCTCACCGTCACCACCCTCCGCAACATCATCGGCGGCATGGACCTGGAGCGGACCCTGACCTCCCGCGAGGAGATCAACGCGGCCCTGCGCGGCGTCCTCGACGAGGCCACCGGCAAGTGGGGCATCCGCGTCAACCGCGTCGAGCTCAAGGCGATCGAACCGCCCACCTCCATCCAGGACTCGATGGAGAAGCAGATGCGCGCCGACCGCGACAAGCGCGCGGCGATCCTCACCGCCGAAGGTACGCGCCAGGCCGCGATCCTCACCGCCGAGGGTGAGAAGCAGTCCCAGATCCTGCGCGCCGAAGGTGAGGCCAAGGCGGCCGCCCTGCGCGCCGAGGGCGAGGCGCAGGCCGTCCGTACGGTCTTCGAGGCCATCCACGCCGGCGACCCGGACCAGAAGCTCCTCTCCTACCAGTACCTCCAGATGCTCCCGAAGATCGCCGAGGGCGACGCCAACAAGCTCTGGATCGTCCCCAGCGAGATCGGCGACGCCCTCAAGGGTCTGTCCGGTGCCATGGGCAACTTCGGCGGTCTGGGCGGCGGTTCGGGCGGCGGAGGCAACTCGGGCAACGGCGGCTCGGGCACCGAACGCCGAGAGAAGCCGTCGATCGACTGACGAGCCCCTGAACGAGACCGGGGCCCACCTCCCGACGGAGGTGGGCCCCGATTCCATGTACGGCCACGGCGCCGCCCACGACCACGGCTATGCCGCGTCCCGAGCCAGCCAGTCCGGCAGCGCGCTGAAGTCCTCAGTGCCCAGCGACAGCAACATCGCGTCCGCCGGGGTCGGCTCGAACGGCAGCCGCAGCAGCGGCATACCCGCCTCCTCCGGAGTCCGGTTGGCCTTGCGGTGGTTGTCCTCGGCACACGAGGCCACCGTGTTCAGCCAGGTGTCCTGACCACCCTGCGACCGCGGCACCACGTGGTCCACGGTCGTCGCCCGCCTTCCGCAGTACGCGCACCTGTGCCGGTCGCGTACCAGAACACCCCGCCTCGACCACGGGGCTTGTCTTCGGAACGGCACCCGTACGTACCTGCAGAGCCTGATCACCCGGGGCGCCGGTATGTCGACCGCGGCTCCCCGCATACGCAGTTCGGGGTGGGACTGCTCCACGACGGCCTTGTCCTGAAGCACCAGAACGACGGCTCGGTTCAACGTCACCGTCGACAGCGGCTCGAAGCTCGCGTTCAGTACCAGCGTGTCCCGCATACCAGCCCACCTCCTGTGCGCACCGGCCCACCCCCTTGGCGGACTGGGATCAACTCTGGCCGGGCACGCCGAGATGGACAACGAAATAAAAAGTGCCCGCCTCTGATCACTTCCAAGACCAGAGACGGGCAAACGTTCCATGAACGCTCGGAGTGCTCAGTTCGGTGCGGGAATCTCGTACTCACCGACGAGCTGGGCGCGGCCGATCGCGTGGAACCTCAGGTTGAAGCCCACGACGGCGGGAGAGGCGTCCGAGTCCGGACCCAGCTTCTCCTGGTCGACGGCGTACACCGTGAAGACGTACCGGTGCGGTCCGTCCCCGGGCGGCGGCGCGGCACCACCGAAGTCCTTCGACCCGTAGTCGTTCCGCGCGTGTACGGCACCCTCCGGCAGTCCCTCGAACTTGCCGCTGCCCGCACCCACCGGCAGCTCGGTCACCGAGGCCGGGATGTCGAACACGACCCAGTGCCAGAACCCGCTGCCGGTCGGGGCGTCGGGGTCGTAGCAGGTCACGGCGAAGCTCTTGGTCTCGGCCGGGAAACCCTCCCACCGCAACTGCGGCGAGGTGTTGCCGGCCGATTGGACCTGAGCGTCCTTGAGCGTCGCGCCCTCCGTGACATCCTCGCTCGTCACCGTGAACGACGGGACGGGCGGGTGGAAGTCATGGGGGAGCGGCCGCCGCTTGAGCTCGGTCACCTCGGTACCTCCTGATCGGTTCTGGAGTCGTTGGTTCCGAGCCTAGAACCAGTTGCGCTTGCTGCCGACCTCGGACAGCCACTGGTTGAGGTACGCCGTCCAGTCGGTGCCCTGGTAGTCCTGCAGCCCCACCTGGAAGGAACGGAAGGTGTCGCTGCTCTCGCTGAACAGTCCGGGCTTCTTGTCCATCTCCAGGACGACGTCCATCGCGCTCTGGTCGGCGACGAAGCTCAGCTCGACCTGGTTCAGCCCCCGGTACTGCTGCGGCGGCAGGAACTCGATCTCCTGGTAGAAGGGCAGCTTCTGGCGGGTACCCCGGATGAGGCCGCGCTCCATGTCCGCGTTCTTGAAGCGGAAGCCCAGCTGGATGAACGCGTCCAGGATCGCCTTCTGCGCGGGCAGCGGGTGCACGTTGACCGGGTCGAGGTCACCGGAGTCCACCGCACGGGCGATCTCCAGCTCCGTGGTGACACCGATGTGCATACCGGGCAGGGAGTGCCCGTCGATCGTCGTGATCGGCGTCTCCCACGGGATCTCCAGGCCGAACGGCACCACATGCACCGCGCTCGCCTTCAGCTCGAAGGCGCCGCCGAGCCGCTGCTTGGTGAACTCGATGTCCTGCTTGTACTCCTGGTCGCCGCTCTCGACCTCGACCTTGGCCTGCAGCCCGACCGACAGCGCCTCGATCTGCTGGTCCACGGACCCGCCCTGGATCCGCACCTCGCCCTGGACGACACCACCCGGCACGACGTTGACCTCGGTCAGCACCGTCTCCACCGAAGCCCCGCCGGCACCCAGGCTCGCGAGCAGCTTCTTGAACGCCATGTCTCTCCTTCTTTAGGCGGCCCCCGTGGGCACCACCTGTTCCGTCGGTTCCGTCGCCCTGCTTGTTGCGCTTCCGGCGCTTCCCGCGCGCGGATCCTTGATCCATACAAACGCGTTCCGGCCGCGGCCGGTTCCGGACTATCACCCTGGCAAGGCGAGCGCCCCCTGACCACCCCGTCGCACCCACCCGTCTGCACTACCCTCGGAGGGCATGATCGCGACCCCCGACCGTACGCCCCTGACCCGAGAGTTCTTCGACCGGCCCGTACTGGAGGTCGCCCCCGACCTGTTGGGCCGCATCCTCGTACGCAGCACCCCGGACGGTCCGATCGCCCTGCGCCTCACGGAGGTCGAGGCCTACGACGGTCCCAACGACCCGGGCTCCCACGCCTATCGCGGCCGCACGGCCCGCAACGACGTGATGTTCGGTCCGCCCGGACACGTGTACGTCTACTTCACCTACGGCATGTGGTTCTGCATGAACCTGGTGTGCGGTCCGAAGGGGGAGTCGAGTGCCGTCCTGCTGCGCGCCGGCGAGATCATCGAAGGGGCCGAGCTGACTCGCAAACGTCGACTCTCGGCCCGAAGTGACAAGGAACTGGCCAAAGGCCCCGCCCGCCTGGCCACGGCCCTGGACGTGGACCGGGCTCTGAACGGCACCGACGCCTGCAGCGACGGTGACGCACCCCTGCGTGTCCTCGCGGGTACGGCGGCGGCCCCCGACCAGGTACTGAACGGCCCACGCACCGGGGTCGCCGGCGACGGAGGCGTGCACCCCTGGCGCTTCTGGATCGCCAACGACCCGACCGTGAGCCCGTATCGGGCCCATGTGCCCAGGCGCCGCCGAAGTTGACTCGCCTTGGACAGGGGCGTAACGTGGCCCGAGCCGCTTGAACCGGGTACGGCGTTCGCCAGCAGCCGGAAGCGGCCAAACCACTACCTACGACTCCCTCTCAGCAGGGGCCATTTCGGCGTGCTCGCATGCCTGAATTCGGAACCTGCAGGACTCGATTATGAGTTGGCGAGGGAATCGGCTAACGTAGTGAATGTCGAAAGGCCGACAGGCGAAAGCCAAAGCCGTCCGGCAAATCCCGCCGACAGGGAATCGGGCCCGAAA
>NZ_KQ949004.1 GCF_001514265.1 Streptomyces resistomycificus
AGTTCTGAGGCAACGACTGTTGCCGGCTTAGAGCAGAACACCAACTGAAAAGTGTGCTTGTTCGCTCGAAACCAATAGGGTTTCGGTGGTTATAGCGTGAGGGAAACGCCCGGTTACATTCCGAACCCGGAAGCTAAGCCTTACAGCGCCGATGGTACTGCAGGGGGGACCCTGTGGGAGAGTAGGACGCCGCCGAACAATTTTTGGAAGGACCCCTGGTCACCAGCGTTCAGCTGGGGCCAGGGGTCCTTTTGTTTTTCCGGAGCGCGCCGGGTACTCGGCTGCGCGAGAATGACTTGCAGTACCGAAGACAGGAGTCACCGATGTCCACCAACTCTCCCGACGATCGACCGGAGCGCGACCAGCGGCGACGGGACAGTGGTGACCGCGGGGACCGTAACGACCGTGGTGACCGAGGCGGATACCGCGGAGACCGTGGCGGCTTCCGCCGTGACAACGACCGCCGTGACAACGAGCGTGGCGGCAACGACCGCGGGGGCAACGACCGCGGGGGCTTTGGCCGTCGCGACGACCGCCGTGACAGCGGTGACCGTGGTGACCGCGGCGGCTTCCGTCGCGACGACAACCGCGGTGGATACGGCGGTGGCCGGCGTGACGACCGTCCGTCAGGGCCGCGTCGTGATGACCGTCCCGCTGGGCCGCGCCGTGACGACCGTGGTGGTGACCGGCCCGCTTTCCGCCGTGACGACAACCGCGGCGGCGGGTACGGCGGTAGGCGCGACGATCGCCGGGATGACCGTCGAGATGGTGACCGTGGGCCTCGTCCGGCGTTCCGTCGCGACGACCGTCCGAGCGGTCCGCGTCGCGACGACCGTCCCGCCGGTCCGCGCCGTGACGACCGTCCGACCGGTCCGCGCCGTGACGACCGTCCGACCGGTCCGCGCCGTGACGACCGTGACCGTGGCTTCCGTCGTGACGACCGTGGTGGTGACCGGCCGCCCTTCCGTCGTGACGACCGCGGAGAGCGTCGGGACGACAATCGTGGTGGCGGCTTCCGCCGTGACGACAACCGGCCCGGCGGCTTCCGCCGTGACGACAACCGTGGTGGCGGCTTCCGTCGCGACGACAACCGAGGCGGTTTCGAGCGGCGCGACGACCGGCGGAGTGATGACCGGGGCGGCTTCCGCCGCGACGACCGCCGTGACGACCGCCAGGGTGACCGTCGTGACGGAGGGGACCGTGGCGGCTTCCGTCGCGATGACCGGCGTGACGACCGTGACCGCGGCGGCTTCCGCAGCGATGACCGGGGCGGCTTCCGGCGTGATGACCGGCGGGACGACAGCCGGGGCGATCGTGGTGGCGACCGCGGTGGGTTCCGTGGGCGTGATGACCGGCGCGACGACCGTCGGGGTGACGAGCGTGGTGACCGGGGCGGCTTCCGTCGCGATGACCGGCGGGACGACAGCCGGGGCGATCGTGGCGGTGAGCGCGGTGGGTTCCGTGGGCGGGACGACCGTGGCGGCCCCCGTGGGCCCCGTCGTGACGACCGTGGTGGACGACCCGGCGGGTTCCGGGACCGTGACGACCGGCGCGGCGGTGACGACCGGCGTGGTGGAGGGCGTTTCCGGGACGAGCGTGAGCGCGACCGGGAGCCGATCAGGCGGCTGCCGATCCCGGAGGACGTCACGGGTGACGAGATCGACAAGGACGTACGGCAGGAGCTGCAGAGCCTGCCGAAGGGTCTTGCCGAGGACGTCGCCAAGAACCTGGTGATGGTTGCCCGGCTCATCGACGAGGACCCCGAGGGCGCGTACGGCTACTCGAAGGTGGCCCTGCGGCTGGCTTCACGTGTCGCGGCGGTCCGTGAGGCGGCCGGGTTCGCGGCGTACGCGAACCAGAAGTACAGCGAGGCGCTCGCGGAGTTCCGGGCCGCGCGCCGGATGACCGGCAACATCGACCTCTGGCCCGTCATGGCCGACTGCGAGCGTGGGCTCGGGCGGCCGGAGAAGGCGCTGGACATGGCCGGAGCACCCGAGGTGCACAAGCTCGACAAGGCCGGACAGGTCGAGATGCGGCTCGTCGCGGCCGGTGCCCGGCGCGACATGGAGCAGCTCGACGCGGCCATCGTGACGCTGCAGAGCCCCGAGCTGGCGTCCAACTCCGTACAGCCGTGGACCGCGCGACTGCGTTACGCCTACGCCGACGCGCTGCTGGCGGCCGGTCGGGAGGGCGAGGCGCGGGAGTGGTTCGCCAAGGCGGTGGAGGCCGACAAGGACGGCAGCACGGACGCGTCGGACCGGCTCGCCGAGCTGGACGGGGTCGAGTTCGTCGACGCCTTCGACGAGAACGAGAGCGACGGCGAGAGCGACGGCGACAACGAGGGCGTGGACGACGTCGAGCCCCTCGACGAGCCCGCTTCCGTCGGCGATGCCGCTCAGAGCACCGACGCCGACGAGAGCTCCGATGTCGACGAGAGCTCGGATGTCGACGCCGAGGCTGAGGCCGCCGACGTCTCGGGTGACAAGGAAGACGACAAGGACTGACGTCCACTGACGTCCACCCACGTCCACGAGTGAAGGGCGGGACCCCGGCAAGGGGTCCCGCCCTTTCGTATGTCACACGTCCAGCGCGCGCAGCACCAGGCCCGAGGCCGGCTTCGGGCCGAACGACGTCGACTTGCGGGGCATCGTGACGCCCTGGCGGGCGAGGTCGCGTACGACCTCCTCGCGGACCGGGTGCATCAGGACGGCCGTACCGCCGTCGCGTTCCGCCTTCTCGACCGTGGCGGCCGTGTCGTGGATGTAGGCGACGTGGGCGGGGGAGTCCTCGGGGATGTGCCAGACGTGGTCGAGGAGAGTGGCGTGCAGGACCGTCGCGTCCAGGGTCCGCCAGGCCGTCGGGCGGTCGGCGGGGACGGTGCGGGCCAGCAGGGCAGGGTCCGGGCGGTCGACGAGGTGGAAGGCGCCGTCGCCGGCCAGAAGGAAGGCGTTGCCCGCGCAGGCCGCGTCGGCGAGGGCGTTCAGGGCCTCCGCCAGGGGGACGTCCAGGCGGCGGACGCGGAAGAGGCCCTCCAAGGGCGCCAGGGCCTCGGCTACCGGCAGGTCGTGCAGGAGACGGTGGATGGCGCGGACGCGCAGCGGATAGCGGGCCGTGTCGACGAGGAGGACCAGGCCGTAGTCCCACGGGCTGGGAGAGGGGTGCTCCGCGCGCAGCCGCCGGTAGGTGGCCCAGCGGTGGTGGCCGTCGGCGATCAGGGCCTGGTGGTGGGCCAGGTCGGAGCGGATCCGGACCAGGTCCGCGGGGTCGGTGACCGACCACAGGCGGTGGCGGAAGCCGTCCTCCGTGGTCGTGGCGAGCAGCGGCGGCCGGGCGGCGGTGCGCTCGACGACCTCGGCCGTCGCGGAGCCGGAGCCGTTGCCGCGATAGGTCAGGAGCAGCGGCTCGAGGTTCGCGGAGGTGGCGCGCATCAGGTCAGCCCGGTCGGCCACGACGTGGGGCATGACGTCCTCGTGGGGCAGGACCACGCCCTCCGACGGCTCCGACAGGTGCAGGGCGCCGATGATGCCCCGCTGGAGCATTCCGTCGCCGTCGCACTGCTCGTAGACGTACAGGCCCGGTTCGCGGTCGGTGGTCAGGACGCCCTCGGACAGCCAGCGGCGCAGGGTCCTGGCCGCCTGTTCGTTGCGCTCGGCGGGGGTGGCGGACTGGGGGAGGATCAGCCGGACGATGTTGTGCGGGTCGGCGTCCTGGAGATGGTGCAGGCCGTCGGGGCGGACGACGACGTCGTACGGCGGAGAGGTCACGGCGGCCAGACTGCCGACCCGGTCGGGGTCGTAACGAAGGCCTCGGAACGGGGTGAGTTCCAGGCCTCGGCGCGCCGTTGCTTCCGAGTGACCTGCTGTGTTCATCCCGGCATCGTACGGGTGTCGGTGGCATGGGGGATGATCGGGGGAAAGCCGTCGAACGAGGAGCGATGCGTAATGAGCCAGGCCGTCACGACGAGGCCCGAGGGCAGCAGGCAGGCCCTGAGCGAGGCGTACGACACGGCGCTGCTCGACCTGGACGGGGTGGTGTACGCGGGAGGGAACGCGATCGCGCACGCCGTGGAGTCACTCGCCACCGCACGGACCGGCGGCATGCATCTCGCGTACGTCACCAACAACGCGCTGCGGACCCCCGACGCCGTTGCCGAGCACCTCACCGAGCTGGGCATACCGACGGAGGCGTCCGACGTCATCACCTCCGCGCAGGCGGTCGCCCGGCTGATCGCCGATCAGGTGCCCGCGGGGGCGCGCGTACTGGTGATCGGCGGGGAGGGGCTGCGGGTGGCGCTGCGCGAACGCGGCCTGGAGCCGGTGGAGTCGGCGGACGACGACCCGGTGGCGGTGGTGCAGGGGTACGGCGGTCCGGACCTGCCCTGGGGACGTTTCGCCGAGGCGTCCTACGCCATCGCGCGCGGGCTGCCGTGGTTCGCGTCCAACACCGACCTGACGATCCCCAGCGCGCGCGGCATCGCGCCGGGCAACGGGGCGGCGGTGCAGGTCGTGCGGATCGCCACGGGCGCCGAGCCGCAGGTCGCGGGCAAGCCGCTGCCGCCCATGCACCGGGAGACGATCCTGCGCACCGGCGCCGAGCGGCCGTTGGTGGTCGGAGACCGGCTGGACACCGACATCGAGGGCGCGTTCAACGGGAAGGTGGACTCGCTGCTCGTCCTGACGGGGGTGACCGACGGCGCGCAGTTGCTCGCCGCTCCGCCGCAGCACCGGCCGACCTACGTCGACGCCGATCTGCGCGGGATGCTCACCGGGCAGCCGGAGGTCACCGAGGAGGGTACGGGGTTCAGGTGCGGTGGTTGGACGGCTCGGGCCGGCGCCGAGCGGCTGGAACTCGACGGTGAGGGCGAGGCCCTGGACGGGTTGCGCGCGCTGTGCGCCGCCGCCTGGACGGCGGCCGGCGAAGGTGTGTGCGAGCTGGATTCCGGGAAGGCGCTGGCACGGCTGGGTCTGTGATCGGCGGCGGTCCGTCCGAGCGTCGGGGTCACGCTCGCCGGGGTGGCGCTCGCCGGGGTGGCGCTCGCAGCCGTGAGCGCGCGCGTGGGCGGCCACGGGATCGTGGCTGATTGCGAGGGTAGGCTAACCTAACCGCGTGTTGGTAGACAGTCCTCCCGAACAGCGCGCGGAGACCGCCCCCGCGCCCCCGACCCGCCGGGCGATACGAGCGTTCGGCCTGCTCGTCTCCGTGGTGATCCTGGTGCTCGTCGCCCTGGCGAGTATCGCGATCGGAGCGAAGGCGCTGTCCATGGGGCAGGTGTGGCACGGCCTGTTCCAGGACTCGGGGACGTACGGCGACGTCGTGGTCGCCGACCGGTTGTCGCGGACGGTGCTGGGGCTGCTGGCCGGTGCCGCGCTCGGACTCTCCGGGGCGGTGCTCCAGGCGCTCACCCGCAATCCGCTGGCCGACCCCGGACTGCTCGGCATCAACGCCGGCGCGTCCGCCGCGGTCGTCACGGCCATCACCTTCTTCGGCGTCACCTCGCTGAGCGGCTATGTCTGGTTCGCGTTCGCCGGCGCGGCCGCGGTCGGGGCGCTGGTCTGGTTCCTCGGCGGCAGCCGGGGGGCGACACCGGTGCGGCTCGCGCTGGCCGGAACCGCGATCAGTGCCGCGCTCTACGGCTATCTCCAAGCTGTGATGATCATGGACGACGCGGCGCTGGCCAGGATGCGCTTCTGGACCGTCGGTTCGCTGGCCTCGGCGAGTAACGCGGCCATCCTCCAGGTGCTGCCGTTCCTCGCGGTGGGCACCGTCCTCGCTCTCACGCTCGCCCGGCCGCTGAACGCCATGGAGATGGGCGACGACACCGCCAAGGCCCTCGGCGCCAACCTCAACCGAACCCGGGCGCTGGCCATGCTCTCCGCGACGGTGCTGTGCGGTGCGGCGACCGCCGCGTGCGGGCCGATCGTGTTCGTCGGGCTGATGGTCCCGCACGTCGTGCGGTCGTTCACCGGCCCCGACCTGCGCTGGATCCTGCCCTACGCGACCATCCTGTCGCCCGTGCTGCTGCTCGGCGCCGACGTCATCGGCCGGGTCGTCGCCCGGCCCGCGGAGCTCCAGGTCGGCATCATCACCGCGATCATCGGTGGCCCGGTCTTCATCTATCTCGTACGACGGCGGAGGACGGCGCAGCTGTGAGGACCAACCGTTCCATCCGTTCCATCCGTTCCATCCGTTCCATCCGTTCCCTCAGGACCCCGGGTGGGCTCTCGCTCCGTCTGGACGTCCGTGCCGTCGCCGTCGTCGCCCTGCTCCTGCTGGCCGCGCTCACCGCGAGCGTCGTGCTGATCGGCACCGGCGACTTCCCGATCCCGGCCGCCGACGTGCTGAAGACGCTTCTCGGGGACGGCAACGCGGGTCAGGAGTTCATCGTCAACGAGCTGCGGCTGCCGCGGGTCCTGGTGGGGCTCCTGGTGGGCGCCTCGCTGGGGCTCGGCGGAGCCCTGTTCCAGGCCATCTCCCGCAATCCGCTGGGCAGTCCCGACGTGCTCGGGCTCGGCCAGGGCGCCACGGCCGGCGCGCTCGTGATGATCGTGCTCTTCTCCGGCAGCGCCACCCAGGTCACCCTCGGTGCGCTCGCGGGCGGTCTGGCGACCGGGTTCGCCATCTATCTGCTCGCCTGGAAGAGGGGTGTGCACGGCTACCGACTGGTCCTGGTCGGTATCGGTGTCTCCGCGATCGTCACGGCGGTCAACGGCTATCTGCTCACGGTGTCCGACATCATCGACGCCGCCCGTGCGGTCGTCTGGATGACCGGCTCGCTCGACGGCCGCGACTGGGAGCAGGTCTGGCCGCTGCTCGGCCTGTGCGCGGTGCTCGTACCGCTCGTCCTCGCCAACGCGCGCGGGCTGCGGATGATGGAGATGGGCGACGACGTGTCGTACGCCCTCGGAGTGCGCGTCGAGCGCGTGCGGCTGCTGCTGATGATCGCCGCCGTCCTGCTCACCGCGACCGCCACCGCGGCCGCCGGCCCGGTCAGCTTCGTGGCGCTCACCGCGCCCCAGCTGGCCCGCCGCCTGACCCGCTCGCCCGGCCCCAACCTGCTGCCGTCCCTGTGCATGGGTGCCGCGCTCCTGGTCACCGCCGACTGGGTCTCGCAACGCACCTTCGGTGCCGGCCAGCTGCCCGTGGGCGTGGTCACCGGTGTCCTGGGCGGCGTCTACCTGCTCTGGCTGCTGGTCACCGAGCGCAAGGCGGGCCGGATATGAGCCCGCAGAAGGAACCCCTGCCCGAGAAGCGCGGCACGGCGAACGAGAACACCCGAAGGAGCACTGTGAACCGCCTGTCCGCCGAGAACGTGACCCTCGCCTACGACCAGCGGGTCATCGCCGAGGAGTTGTCGGTCGAGATACCCGACAACTCCTTCACGGTGATCGTCGGCCCGAACGCGTGTGGCAAGTCCACGCTGCTGCGGGCGCTGTCGCGGATGCTGAAGCCGAGCCAGGGCCGGGTGCTGCTCGACGGTCAGGCCATCCAGTCGATGCCGGCGAAGAAGGTCGCGCGCACCCTCGGGCTGCTCCCGCAGTCGTCGATCGCGCCCGACGGCATCACCGTCGCCGACCTCGTAGGCCGCGGCCGGTACCCGCACCAGGGCATCCTGCGCCAGTGGTCCACCGAGGACGAGCGGGTCGTCCAGGAGTCCATGACCCAGACCGGCGTCGCCGAACTGGCCGAACGGTACGTCGACGAGCTGTCAGGCGGTCAGCGCCAGCGCGTGTGGATCGCCATGGCCCTCGCCCAGCAGACCCCGTTGCTGCTGCTCGACGAGCCGACGACCTACCTCGACATCCAGCACCAGATCGACGTCCTCGACCTGTGCGCCGAACTCCACGAGGAGCAGGGCCGCACGCTGGTCGCCGTGCTGCACGACCTCAACCACGCCGCCCGGTACGCCACGCACCTGGTCGCGCTCAAGGGCGGGAGGATCATCGCCGAGGGCGCTCCCGGCGACATCGTCACGGCCGAGCTGGTCGAGGAGGTCTTCGGGCTGCGCTGCCAGGTCATCGACGACCCGGAGACGGGCACGCCGCTGGTGGTCCCGGCCGCGCGCAAGGCACGCACGCAAACCAGGACCGACCTCGAGAAGGTGGCGGCTACAGAAGCTTCCTGAGGTGGAGCAGGTCCCGTAGCCCCGCCTCGAGCTTCACCCGGCCCGAGCCCCAGGCCTTGGCGAAGTTCAGCTCGCCGTCGACCAGAGCCACCAGGTCGTCGCCGGCCATCGCCAGTCTGATCTGGGCCTTCTCGGGCGGCGGGCCCTGCACGGTGTCCGTCACCACGATCCGGCCGCCGGTCATCCGGCCGACGAAGGTGACGTCCAGGTCGGTGATACGGCAGCTCACCGAGCGGTCCAGGGCCGCCGCGGTACGGGCGTCCCCCCCGGCGTTCTGCATGGTGTCGGAGAGCTTCTCGAGTGCGGCGCGGCACTCCTCGATCGTGGCCATCGCGGTCGACGGTACCGCAGCGGTTCGAGGTAGCGTCTGGGCATGAGCGACACAGTGCCGGAGAACGAGGCACCGCAGGACACGGTGACGGAGACCGGGCACGACCCCGCGGCTCCCGCCCCGCTGCACGTGCCCCGCACCCCCACCGGCAACGCCGAGGTGGACGCCCAGCTGGAGCGACTCGGCGACGCCGACCACCTCGCCACCGACGGCCACGTGGAGGTGTACGAGGATGTACACCGGGGGCTGCGTGACGCGCTCACCGCGCTCGACGCCCGCCCGGGTCCTCCGGCGCCCCCCTCGCCTTACGGGAACAGGAGCTGAACCGAACGTGGCTGGAGTCGCACGCCGCCGTCTCGACGCGGAGCTGGTCCGCCGCAAGCTCGCGCGCTCGCGTGAGCACGCCAGCCAGCTGATCGCGGCCGGGCGGGTCACCGTCGGCAAGACCGTCGCGACCAAGCCCGCCACGCAGGTGGAGACCGCGGCGGCGATCGTGGTCGTCGCCGACGACAGCGATCCCGACTACGTCTCGCGCGGCGGCCACAAGCTCGCCGGCGCCCTGAAGGCGTTCGTGCCGGAGGGACTCGTGGTCGAGGGGCGGCGGGCCCTGGACGCGGGCGCGTCCACCGGGGGCTTCACCGACGTCCTGCTGCGATCGGGGGCCGCGCACGTCGTCGCGGTGGACGTCGGGTACGGGCAACTCGCGTGGTCTCTTCAGAGCGATGAACGCGTCACCGTCAAGGACCGTACGAACGTACGCGAGTTGACGCTCGAAGCGATCGATGGGGAGCCTGTGGATCTTGTCGTGGGGGATCTGTCCTTCATCCCGCTCGGCCTGGTACTGCCCGCCCTGGTGCGGTGCGTGAAGCCGGATGCCGATCTGGTGATGATGGTCAAGCCGCAGTTCGAGGTGGGGAAGGAGCGGCTGGGCAGCGGGGGAGTCGTGCGGAGCCCGCAGCTGCGCGCCGACGCGGTGAGCGCGGTGGGCCGGCGGGCGTGGGAACTGGGGCTCGGCGTGCGGGGGGTCACGGCCAGTCCGCTGCCCGGCCCGTCCGGGAATGTCGAGTACTTTCTGTGGCTGCGGTCGGGTGCACCCGCACTGGACCCGGCCGACGTTGACCGTGCAGTGGCGGAGGGGCCGCGTTGAGCCAGAACCGAGCTCGTACTGTTTTCCTGCTCGCCCACACCGGGAGGCCCGCGGCGATCCGCAGCGCCGAGCTGGTGGTGAAGGGGCTGCTGCGCGAGGGCATCGGCGTACGCGTCCTGGAGGCGGAGGCGATGGACCTGCCGCTGCCGGCGGAGGTGGAGCTGGTCAAGGAGGCCACTCCGCAGTGCCTCGACGGGTGCGAGCTGCTGATCGTGCTGGGCGGCGACGGGACGCTGCTTCGCGGCGCCGAGTTCGCGCGGGCGTCCGGTGTGCCCATGCTGGGCGTCAACCTGGGACGCGTGGGCTTCCTCGCGGAGGCCGAGCGGGACGATCTCGACAAGGTTGTCGAGCGGGTGGCGACAAGGGCGTACGAGGTCGAGGAACGGATGACCGTCGACGTCGTCGTGCATCGCAACGGCGACATCGTGCACACCGACTGGGCGCTCAACGAGGCGGCCGTGCAGAAGGTCTCCGCCGAGAAGCTGCTCGAGGTCGTCCTGGAGATCGACGGGCGGCCGGTCACGGGGTTCGGGTGTGACGGGATCGTGCTGTCGACTCCGACCGGGTCGACCGCGTACGCCTTCTCGGCGGGTGGGCCGGTGGTGTGGCCCGAGGTCGAGGCGCTGTTGATGGTGCCGATCAGCGCGCACGCGTTGTTCGCCAAGCCGTTGGTGACCTCGCCGGACTCCGTGCTCGCGGTCGAGGTGCTGCCTCACATCCCGCCGGGGGTCCTGTGGTGCGACGGGCGGCGGACCGTGGAGCTGCCGCCGGGCGCCCGGGTGGAGGTGCGGCGGGGGGCCGTGCCGGTGCGGCTGGCGCGGCTGCACCACGCCTCGTTCACGGATCGGCTGGTCGCGAAGTTCGCGCTGCCGGTTTCCGGGTGGCGGGGCGCGCCGCACTAGGGGGTGCGCCCCCTCGGGGCCTCCACTCGCCTGGGTGACAAGTTCCGGGTGTGCGCATTCGTTACCTGCACCTTCACATGTCAGAGCCGGGGGCCGTCGCACTTCCCCTCCCTGACCTCGTAAGGTCGTGTCCGTGTTGGAGGAGATGCGGATACGGTCGCTCGGAGTCATCGACGACGCGGTCGTCGAGCTGTCGCCCGGCTTCACGGCCGTCACGGGTGAGACGGGCGCGGGCAAGACCATGGTGGTCACCAGCCTGGGTCTGTTGCTCGGCGGGCGCGCCGACGCGGCGCTCGTGCGGATCGGGGCGGAGAAGGCGGTCGTGGAGGGGCGGATCAGTGTGTCCGCCGGTGCCTCGGCCGTCGTACGGGCCGAGGAGGCCGGGGCGGAGCTCGACGACGGTTCGCTGTTGATCAGCCGGACCGTTTCCGCCGAAGGGCGCTCCCGGGCGCACCTGGGCGGGCGGAGCGTGCCCGTGGGGTTGCTCGCCGAGCTGGCCGACGACCTCGTGGCCGTACACGGGCAGACCGACCAGCAGGGGCTGCTGAAGCTGTCCCGGCAGCGGCAGGCGCTCGACCGGTACGCGGGCGACGCGGTCGCCGTGCCGGCGGCCAAGTACACCGAGGCCTACCGGCGGCTGCGGGCCGTCTGCGTCGAGCTCGACGAGATCACCACGCGTGCGCGTGAGCGGGCCCAGGAGGCCGACATGCTGCGTTACGGCCTCGACGAGATCGCCGGCGTCGAGCCGCGCGCCGGTGAGGACGTCGAGCTGGCGGAGGAGGCGGAGCGGCTCGGGCACGCGGAGGCCCTGTCGTCCGCAGCCACGGCCGCTCACGCCGCCGTCGCCGGCAACCCGGAGGATCCCGAGGGCATCGACGCCGCCACGCTCGTCGCGGGCGCGCAGCGGGCGCTGGACGCCGTGCGGTCCTACGACCCGGCGCTGGCCGCGCTCGCCGACCGGATCGGGGAGCTCGGCATCCTGCTCGGCGACGTGGCGGGGGAGCTCGCCGGGTACGCCGACGACCTCGACGCCGACCCGCTGCGGCTGGCCGCGGTGGAGGAACGGCGGGCCGCGCTGACCGCCCTGACCCGGAAGTACGGCGAGGACGTCGCCGCCGTGCTGTCCTGGGCCGAGCACAGTGCCGCACGGCTCACCGAGCTGGACGGCGACGACGAGCGGATCGGCGAGCTGACCGCCGAACGGGACGCGTTGCGCGACGAGCTGGGCGGACTGGCGCAGGCGTTGACGGACGCGCGGACGGAGGCCGCCGAGCGGTTCGCGGCGGCCGTGACCGCCGAGTTGGCCTCGCTGGCCATGCCGCACGCGCGCGTGTCCTTCGACATCCGCCAGACCGAGGACCCCGAGGGCGTCGAGGTCGGCGGGCGTACGGTCGCGTACGGACCGGCCGGTGTCGACGAGGTCGAGCTGCTGCTGGCCCCGCACCCGGGTGCCCCGCCCCGCCCCATCGCCAAGGGCGCGTCCGGGGGTGAGCTGTCGCGCGTGATGCTGGCGGTGGAGGTGGTCTTCGCGGGGACCGACCCCGTGCCGACGTACCTCTTCGACGAGGTCGACGCCGGCGTCGGTGGCAAGGCGGCGGTGGAGATCGGGCGCAGGCTGGCGCGGCTCGCGAAGACCGCGCAGGTGGTCGTCGTGACCCACCTGCCGCAGGTCGCCGCCTTCGCCGACCGGCAGTTGCTGGTGGAGAAGACCAACGACGGTTCCGTGACCCGGTCCGGCGTGAAGGTGCTGGAAGGCGAGGAGCGGGTCAGGGAGCTGTCCCGGATGCTGGCCGGGCAGGAGGACTCGCAGACGGCCCGGGCCCACGCGGAGGAACTCCTGGCCACGGCCCGCGGGGACGCGTGACCGCGTCGGCGTGACGGACGGTGGCCTCACGACAGGGCCCCGCATCAGACTCTCGAGGTGAGGTCATGCCCATGCGTACGCGCGGGGGAGCCGCGTTCGTGGTGGCGGCCGGGATCGCGCGTGCCGGTGTGGCCGGCCTGCGCAGGACGGCACCGGGGGGCCGCGAGCGCTGGGAGCGGAGGAACCACGCCGGGCGGAGCGTCGCGTTGTACGCCGGGCCGGCCGTCGCCCTCGCGGCGGCCGCCGGGGCCGGGCGGGTGCGGCCCGCCGCCGGGTTCGCCGTGCTGGCCGCCGGGGTGTGCGGGGCCTACGACGACGTTGCCGGGGCCGGTGACGCCCGGCGCGGGTTCCGTGCGCATCTGGCCGCCCTGCGGGGCGGCGAGGTCACCAGCGGGGCCGTGAAGCTGTTCGGGATCTCCGCGGCCGGGCTCGTCGCGGGGGCGTTGCTGAAGGAGCGGGCGGTCGACAAGGTGCTCGCGGGCGTCGTGATCGCCGGAGCCGCGCACTTCGTGAACCTCGTGGACGTACGGCCGGGCCGGGCCGCCACCGCGGTCGTCGCGCTCGCCGCGCCTGGGCTGTTGCGGCGGGGACCGGGGGCGGAACTGGCCGCGGCCACCCTGGGGGCGGCCGCGGCGGTGCTGCCCGACGACCTCGGGGAGCGCACCATGATCGGCGACACGGGGGCGCACGCGCTGGGCGCGGCCCTGGGCGCCGCCGTCGTCGCGGGGTGGGGGCCCGCGCGCTCGAGCGGGACCGCGGGCGGCGGAGGACGGGCCGCACTGCTCGCGCACGCCGCCGCGGTCGTCGCCGCGGCCGTGTACGGGGACAGGGTGAGCGCGGCGGCACGCTCGTGGGGCCCGGGACGGTCCGCCCGGCACGGCCTGTGACGGGGCGAGGGGCGTCAAGAAGGGCGGCCCGCCCACCCCTTGAGTGGAACAGCACGGGCACATGCGTACGGAAGCGGCTATTCCCTCACTCGTGTGGGTGAACCGACCCGCCGTGCCGCCGGGGCGTCCGCTCAGCGCCGTTCCCGGAACACCCGTACGTGCTGGCATCCTTGGCTCAGAACGCAGCACGCGTAGGAAGCGCGCGGTACACCCCTCCGCTCGACACCTTCTGTACGTTTCCTCGTGACCGCCCGACGCCGAACCAGGAGCCCCGGCCACGTGACCCCCGTGAGCAGCCACTCACCGCACGGCCAGTCGCCGCTGCGCACCGTACAGGTGCTGGGTGGAGGAAACGCCGGCAGCAGCGCGCATGTGCGCTCCCTGACCTCGGGGCTGGTCGCGCGCGGCGTGCGGGTCACGGTGTGCGCCCCCGTCGAGGCGGACCGCGCCTACGACTTCACCGGGGCCGGCGCCGAACACGTGCACGTGCCGCGCAGCAGCGACCCGGGGTCGGTGGCCGCACTCCGGCAGGCGTGCACGAACGCCGACCTGGTGCACGCACACGGTCTGCACGCCTCCTTCCGCGCGGTGCTCGCGCTCAGCGGACGGCGTACCCCCCTCATCGTCACCTGGCACGACCGGGCGCACGCCGAGGGCGCGCGCGCCCAGTTCCTGCGCGTGTTGGAACGCCGGGTGGTGAAGGCCGCCACCGTGGTGCTCGGTACCACCTCCGCCCTCGTGGACCGGGCCCGCAGGACCGGAGCCCGGGACGCCCGGCTAGCCGCCGTCACCCTGACCGGTCCGCGCCCGGCCACCGAGGAGGACCCCGACCGGCTGCGCCCGAAGGTCAGGGCCGAACTCGGCGCCACCGGACGCCCGTTGCTGATGGCGGTCGGCTCCCTCGACCGGCACCGCGGCTACGACCTGCTGCTGGACGCCACGCGCGCGTGGCGCCGCCTCGACCCCGTACCGCTGGTGGTGATCGCCGGAGAGGGACCCATGCGCGCCGAACTGCAGCGGCGGATCGAGGACGAGGGGCTGCCGGTCCGGCTCGTCGGACGGCGCGACGACGTCGGCGAACTACTCGCCGGCGCCGACCTCGCGCTGCTGCCGAGCAGCGGTGAGTCACGGGACGTCCTCGCCCAGGAGGCGCTCCACGCGCGCGTGCCGCTGGTCGCCGTCCACGCGGGCGGCATCCCCGAACTCGTCGGCGACGCGGCGGAACTCGTCCCGGCCGGAGACGCGGAGGCCTTCGCCGAAGCCGTCGTACGGCTCCTCGGGGACCCCGCGCGGCAGGAGTCGCTGCGGGAGAAGGGGGCACGGCAGGTGGCCACTTGGCCGACCGAGGACGAGACCGTCGCCCAGGTGCTCAGCGTCTACGACGAGTTGACCCAGCCCCGGCCTCTCATCTAGGCACCTCGTCTGGGCCCTTCGTCTGGGTTCCTCGTCCAGGCCACCCTCGTCCAGGCCCCCCTCGGCTAGGGCAGGAGCCGACGGGCCCGCAGCGCCAGGCTCAACGCCAGTACCGTCTGCGGGTCGTCCAGGTCGGTGCCCAGCAACTCACCGATGCGGGCGAGGCGGTTGTACAGCGTCTGCCGGTTGAGGTGGAGCTCGCGGGCCGTCTCCGCCTTGCGGCCGGCGTGCGCGAGGTACGTCTCCAGGGTGGGCAGCAGCGGAGGCTTGGAGCGGTTGTCGTGGTCGCGGACCGGACCGATCGCGCGGTCCACGAAGGCCGCCAGGTCGGGATGGTCGCGCAGCCGCCACAGGAGCAGCTCGATGTCGAGGCGGCGGGCGTCGTACCAGGGCCGGTCCGACAGCCCCTGTGCCGCCGTCGCCGTCTCGGCCGCGTGCCGCAGACCCGCCGAGGCGGCCGCCCAGCCGCCCGCCACCCCGACGACCACCACCGGCGGCGGGGCCCCGGGCCGTTGCATGCCGGCCCGCTCCACGCCGGCCTTGAGCGCCGCCGCGACCCGGTCCGCGAGCGCCGACCGCTCCGCCTCCGCACGCAGGCCCAGCAGCAGGGGAACGCGGCCTTCGACGGGCCGTACGCCCAACAAAACCGGTACGCCCACCGACGCCAGTTCCTCCGCGACCGCCCGTGCCAGGACCGCCCAGCCTCCCCCGCTCTCGACTCCGCTCGAGCGGGCGGTGCCCCCGGCCGGAGAGAGCGTGTCGCCCAGCCGCATCACCACCGGCAGCAGCGGGCCGTCGCCCGGCTTGAAGCCCAGCACGCGCGCCTGCGCGGGAGCGTCCTCGGCGGCGATACGGCCCTCCGCGAGGTCGGTCAGGAAGTCGCCGCGTCCCCGCGCCGCGAGCTCCTCCTCCTGCCGGGCCTGCATCAGGACCACGGCGAGAATGCTCGCGGCCCGTTCGACGGCCATCCTGTGCACGGGCGCGAGCGGAGCGCGGACGGGGAGCAGTACCAGCCGGGCGCGCACCGAGCCCGTCCCCGGTCCGCCGCCCGGCACGTCCACCACGACCGAGCCGGCGGGCGGAGCGTCCTTGTGCTGACCGCGCAGTCCCTCCCACACCTGGAGCGGGTCAGCGCCCTCGGGTCCGGCCCCGGCGGCGTACAGGAGCCGGCCGGCCGTGGTCTCCAGGAAGACGGGGTTGCCGCCGAAGTCGGCCAGGATGCCGAGGACCTGGGGCACACCGCCGCCGCCCAGCAGGGCCCGCGTGCACCGGCGGTGCACCTCCTCCGCGCGCTGGAGCAGGGCGTAGTGGCCGTTGACGATCTCGGTGTGGATCTCCTCGGTGACCGCGACGAAGGGCACCTCGCGGTGCAGTTGCACCAGCGGCAGACCGGCGGCCCGTGCCGTGTCGACGAGCGCGGCGGGCAGCCGGGTGAACCGCGGGCCCAGTTCCACGACCAGGGCCGCGATGCCGCGCTCGGCCAGGGTGCGTACGAACGCGCGCTGTTCGGCCGGCCGGGTGCCGAGTCCGTAGCCCGTGGTCAGCAGCAGTTCACCGCCCTTGAGGAGGGAGGCGATGTGGGGGACCTCGCCGGCGTGCACCCAGCGCACGGTCCGCTGCAGCCGGTCCGCGCCCGCGAGGATCTCCGGCAGTCCGCTGCGCAGGCCGGGCAGCTCCAGCGCCCGCTGGATGGTGATCCCCGCGCTCTGGGTCTCGAATCTGCTGTCCATGCCGCCGTCCATGCCGCCGTCCATGAGCCGGACGCTACCCGCGCTCACCTTCCGGCAACATCTCCGGACTACCACAGGGACGATCACGGGGTCGGCGGGCGCGCGGGGTTGGGGCGTGCGCGCCCGGGTAGCGGCCGGAGCATGGACATCAGCGTGGTCGCCGTGGGGCGCGAGGACGACAGTCCGGTCGACGAGCCGGTGCGGGTGGCGGTACTGGCCGACCGGCTCGGCTACCGCGAGGTGTGGGTGGGGGAGGGCCCGACATGGGACTCCTTCGTGCTGGCCACGGCGATCGGGCTCGCCACCGAGCGGGTCGAGCTGACCGCCGGGCCGGTCCCGGTGTCCGTGCGCGACCCGTTCACGATCGCGCGCGGCGCGGCGGGCGTCGCGGCCGTCACCGGGCGCCCGGCCGGGGTGGCGCTGGGCACGTCCAGCAAGCGCGTGGTCGAGGGCGTGCACGGACGGCCCCGCCTCCGGCCGGCGACCGCGCTGGAGGAGAGCGCGGCAGCCGTACGCGGCTTTCTGCACGGCGTGCCGGGAGAGCCGGTGGTGCCCGGCAGCCCCTTCCGGCGCCGCCTTCCGCCTCCCGGTGGCCGGCTCACCGTGGCCGCCTTCGGCGACCGGGCGATCGCCACGGCCGCCGCGCACGCCGACCGCATGCTCCTCGACGTCGTCTCACCCGAGCAGGTGCGCGTACTGCGGGCCAGTCTGCTGGCGGCGGCCGAGAAGGCGGGCCGTACCCCGCCCACGCTGGCGGCCTGGCTGCCCGCGGCCGTCGACCCAAAGCCGGAGTCCCGCGCCCAGGTCCTGGGGAGCATCGCCGGTTACCTGACCGTGCCGGGCTACCGCGACATGTTCACCGCGTCGGGCCTCGGCGAGGCGGTGGAGCTGGCCGCGGCCGGCGCCGACCGCGACACCCTGCTGCGCGCGCTCCCGCCCGAGGCCGCGGGCGTCGTCGGCCTGGTCGGGGACCTCGACACCGTACGGTCCCGGATCGACGCCTACGCCGAGGCCGGGCTCGACGAGATCGCGCTGGTCCCGGCGACCGCGGGCGATCCGGCGGGGGAGCGGACGCTGAGGGCGCTCCGCCCCGCGTGAAGGTGGTCGCCGGGCGTGGCGTGTTCCTCAGGCCGGCTTGATGTTGTGGTTGAAGCGGAAGACGTTGTCCGGGTCGTACCGCCGCTTCACCTCCGCGAGCCGCCGGGCGTTCTCCACGCCCAGGCCCGCGATGACCCGGTCCGCGCCCTCGTCGCCGATGAAGTTGAGGTAGACCGCCCCCGTGCTCCAGGGGCGGGCGCCGGCGCGGACGTCCCGGACCCACTGGATGCAGCGTTCGTCGTCCGCGGGGTCCTCCCAGAGCCCGAAGGGGTGCACGGCCCACGGCGCGTCCCGGTAGGGCACGGGGTACTCGTGCGGGCCGGTGCCGATCGCGCCGCCCTGGGGGAACAGCGCGTGCAGGGTGCCGGTCGGCACGGGTATCGACGCCCCGAGGGCGCAGAAGGAGTCCACGAAGTCGTCCGGCGCGCCGGTCAGGTACTCGGCCGACCAGTAGTTCCGCATCCCGGGTGGATCGTCGATCATGCACTGGACGTCGGCGTACGGCATCGCTTCCACGAGCTCCGCCTCGTGCGGCAGCGCCAGCAGGGGCTGTGCCAGCTTGCGCAGATCCGCCTCGCCGCCGGCGTAGGTCAGCAGCACACCGCACAGCAGCGTGCCGACCAGGTGCGGCGGTACGAAGTCCTCGGGCGGGCCGGTGAGGTACAGGACGCCGCCGCTCGCCTCGTTCGGGCCGGCCGTGATCACGTCGCGGTAGAGGCGGGTCACCTCGGGGCCGTGCTCCGGGAGATACATCAGCAGCGCGACGGAGAACTCCGGCAGCTCGTACAGCTTCAGTGTGATCGCGGTCGCGATGCCGAAGTTGCCGCCGCCGCCGTGCAGGGCCCAGAACAGGTCCGGGTTCTCGTCGGCGCTCGCGTGGACGCGGCCGCCGTCGGCGGTGACCAGTTCCACACCCAGGAGGTTGTCGACGGCGAGCCCGCAGCACCGGTCGAGCCAGCCGGTGCCGCCACCCAGGACGAAACCGCCGACCCCGGTGGTCGACGCCCGGCCGCCGGTGGTCGCCAGGCCGTGCGGCTGGGTGGCCCGGTCCAGGTCGCTCATCGTGGCGCCGCCCGCGACCCGTACCGACGCCTCGGCCTCGGGATGGACGCTGACCGCGCGCATGTGGCGCAGGTCGACGACCAGACCGCCGTCGTTCAGCGCCGTGCCCGCCACGCTGTGCCCGCCGCCGCGCACCGCGATCGGCAGGTCCAGGTCTCTCGCGAAGCGCACGGCACGCACGACGTCGTCCTCGTCCACGCACTGGGCGATCACTGCCGGCCGCCGGTCGATCATCGCGTTGAACACGGTCCGGGCCTCGTCGTAACCCGGATCCGCGGGGGCGAACACGTCGCCGGCCAGATCCTCGCGGAGCGCGGCGAGGGCCGCGCCCGCCTTCGACGGGGATGCCATGGGGCGCCCCCTTCCGTGCAGGGGCTGTTGGCTCCAGCGTAGGCGGGCCCGGCCGTGCGGTCCTGTTCAGCCGCCGTACGCCCCCGACGCCGTCAGGCGCAGGGCCGTGTCGATGAGCGGGACGTGGCTGAAGGCCTGCGGGAAGTTGCCGACCTGGCGCTGGAGGCGCGGGTCCCACTCCTCCGCGAGCAGCCCCAGATCGTTGCGTAGATCCAGCAGCTTCTCGAACAGCTTGCGGGCCTCGTCGACGCGGCCGATCATCGCGAGGTCGTCGGCCATCCAGAACGAGCAGGCGAGGAAGGCACCCTCGTCGCCGGGCAGGCCGTCGACGCCCTCCGCCTCCCCGTCCGTCGGGTAGCGCAGGATGAAGCCGTCCGACGTGGACAGCTCGCGCTGGATCGCCTCGATGGTGCCGATCACCCGCTTGTCGTCGGGGGGCAGGAAGCCCATCTGCGGGATGAGGAGCAGCGAGGCGTCCAGTTCCTTCGAGCCGTACGACTGCGTGAAGGTGTTGCGCTCCTTGTCGTAGCCCTTCTCACACACGTCCCGGTGGATGTCGTCGCGCAGTTCGCGCCACTTGTCCAGCGGGCCGTCCGCGTCACCGGACTCGATCAGCTTGATCGTGCGGTCGACGGCGACCCAGGCCATCACCTTGGAGTGCACGAAGTGGCGGCGCGGGCCGCGCACCTCCCAGATGCCCTCGTCCGGCTCGTCCCAGTGCTGCTCCAGGTAGCGGATGAGCTTCAGCTGGAGCAGCGAGGCGTAGTCGTTGCGGGCCAGGCCCGTCATGTGGGCCAGGTGCAGGGCCTCGGTGACCTCGCCGTACACGTCCAGCTGGAGCTGGTGCGCCGCGCCGTTGCCGACTCGCACCGGCCCCGAGTTCTCGTAGCCGGGCAGCCAGTCCAGCTCGGCCTCGCCCAGCTCGCGCTCACCCGCGATGCCGTACATGATCTGCAGGTTCTCCGGGTCGCCCGCGACGGCCCGCAGGAGCCACTCGCGCCAGGCGCGGGCCTCCTCGCGGTAGCCGGTGCGCAGCAGCGAGGAGAGGGTGATCGCCGCGTCGCGCAGCCAGGTGTAGCGGTAGTCCCAGTTGCGGACGCCGCCGATCTCCTCCGGCAGGGAGGTGGTGGGGGCGGCGACGATGCCGCCCGTCGGGGCGTACGTCAGCGCCTTCAGCGTGATCAGCGAGCGGACCACCGCCTCGCGGTAGGGGCCGTGGTACGTACAGTGCTCGACCCAGTCCCGCCAGAAGTCCTCCGTCGCCTCCAGCGACTGCTCCGGCTCCGGCAGCGGTGGCGGCTGCTTGTGCGAGGGCTCCCAGGAGATGGTGAACGCGATCCGCTCACCCGGGGCGACCGTGAAGTCGGCGTACGTGGTCAGCGACTTGCCGTACGTCTCGGCCTCGGTGTCGAACCACACCGAGTCCGGGCCGGCGACGGCCACCGTGCGGCCCTCGTGCTTGTGCACCCACGGCACCACCCGGCCGTAGGAGAAACGCATCCGGAGGGCCGAGCGCATCGGGACCCGGCCCGAGACGCCCTCCACGATCCGGATCAGCTGCGGGGCGCCGTCACGCGGCGGCATGAAGTCGGTCACCCGGACCGTGCCGCGTGGGGTGTCCCACTCGGACTCCAGGATCAGGGAGTCGCCGCGGTAGCTGCGCCGGGCCGCGGTGGGCGGTTCGGCGTCGGAGGCGTGCGCGGGGCCGAGCCGCCAGAAGCCGTGCTCCTCGGTGCCCAGCAGACCGGCGAAGATGGCATGCGAGTCGAAGCGGGGCAGGCACAGCCAGTCCACCGTGCCGTCCCGGCAGACCAGGGCAGCGGTCTGCATGTCTCCGATGAGTGCGTAGTCTTCGATGCGCCCGGCCACGTGCAACTCCAGTCGAACGGCCACGTCACCCCCTGGAAAAAGGGGGCTGTCGCTAGTGCGGTCAAGGGGGTCGTTGTAATGCGTCGTTGAGCGGTGAAGCAAAACAGTCCGTGATGCCGTGTGGCAAAACGACAACTGTTGCTCAACGAACTGACGAGCTCTCGTTGTTCCGGGGGCTACGGGCGGGGGTGGTGCCGTGTTGCCGGCCTGGCTCGGTCAGCGAGTGTCCGAGCAGGATACGACGCACGTAGATGATCTGCGTGCCGCTCCGGGCAACGCGGCTGAGCCGAACGGGTGAGCAAGGAGTGAGAAAGACGTGCGTTTGTACGGGTCCGTGTCGACGTGTGTGCAGAGCGTGGCCGGAAGCCATCCCCTCCAGGCGCTGATACCCTGGTAGCCCGTGGACCGGTGGGCACGAAACCCCCGAACCGCAGCGACGGCGCCTCCAGAAAAACCCGGGATCCCCGGGCCGGACGAGCCGCACCGCACCCCCAGATCGCGACCACGGGAGCCCCCTCTTGGCCATGCCGAACGCTGCTTTTCGAAACAGCAAAGCCACGACGACCAAGCACATCTTCGTCACCGGGGGCGTCGCCTCCTCGCTCGGCAAGGGCCTCACGGCCTCCAGCCTCGGCATGCTCCTCAAGGCGCGGGGCCTGCGCGTCGTGATGCAGAAGCTCGACCCGTACCTGAACGTCGACCCCGGCACGATGAACCCCTTCCAGCACGGTGAGGTGTTCGTCACCAACGACGGCGCCGAGACCGACCTGGACATCGGCCACTACGAGCGGTTCCTCGACCGCGACCTCGACGGCTCCGCGAACGTCACCACGGGCCAGATCTACAACACGGTCATCGCGAAGGAGCGCCGCGGCGAGTACCTCGGTGACACCGTGCAGGTCATCCCGCACATCACCAACGAGATCAAGCACCGCATCCGCCGCATGGCGACCGACGAGGTCGACGTCGTGATCACCGAGGTCGGCGGCACGGTCGGCGACATCGAGTCGCTGCCGTTCCTGGAGACGGTCCGCCAGGTCCGTCACGAGGTCGGCCGTGACAACGTCTTCGTCGTCCACATCTCGCTCCTCCCGTACATCGGTCCCTCGGGTGAGCTGAAGACGAAGCCCACCCAGCACTCGGTTGCGGCCCTCAGGAACATCGGTATCCAGCCGGACGCGATTGTGCTGCGCTGCGACCGCGAGGTGCCGACCGCGATCAAGCGCAAGATCTCGCTGATGTGCGACGTCGACGAGGCGGCCGTGGTCGCCTGCCCCGACGCCCGCTCGATCTACGACATCCCCAAGACCGTGCACGGCGAGGGCCTGGACGCCTACGTCGTCCGCAAGCTGGACCTGCCGTTCCGCGACGTGGACTGGACGACCTGGGACGACCTGCTCGACCGCGTCCACAACCCCGACCACGAGATCACCCTCGCCCTGGTCGGCAAGTACATCGACCTGCCCGACGCCTACCTCTCGGTCACCGAGGCGCTGCGCGCGGGCGGCTTCGCCAACAAGGCCCGCGTGAAGATCAAGTGGGTCACCTCGGACGACTGCAAGACCGCGGCGGGCGCCGCCCAGCAGCTCGGTGACGTCGACGGCATCTGCATCCCCGGCGGCTTCGGCGACCGCGGTGTGCTCGGCAAGGTCGGCGCGATCCGCTACGCCCGCGAGAACAAGATCCCGCTGCTCGGTCTCTGCCTCGGCCTGCAGTGCATCGTGATCGAGGCCGCGCGCAGCCTGGCCGACATCCCCGACGCCAACTCCACCGAGTTCGACGCGGCCACCGGTCACCCGGTCATCTCGACCATGGCCGAGCAGCTCGACATCGTCGCCGGCGAGGGCGACATGGGCGGCACGATGCGCCTGGGCATGTACCCGGCCAAGCTGGCCGAAGGCTCGATCGTGCGCGAGGTGTACGACGGCAAGGAGTACGTCGAGGAGCGGCACCGTCACCGCTACGAGGTGAACAACGCCTACCGCGCGGAGCTCGAGAAGAAGGCGGGCATCCAGTTCTCCGGCACCTCGCCGGACGGCAAGCTCGTCGAGTACGTCGAGTACCCGCGCGAGGTCCACCCGTATCTGGTCGCGACCCAGTCCCACCCGGAGCTGCGCTCGCGCCCGACGCGTCCGCACCCGCTGTTCGCCGGGCTGGTGAAGGCCTCGGTCGAGCGGAAGAATTCGAAGTAGCACGACAGTTGTACGGTGGCCGGGGCGCGCTCATTCAAAAGGCGGGCGCCCCGGCCTCTTCGCGCACGTGGAAGGACAGGGCATGACGATCAAGGACACCCCCGAGGCGTGGGAGATCCGGGCGACCGAGACCCCCTTCGTGGGCAACAAGACCTCCGTCCGCACGGACGAGGTGGTCATGCCCGACGGCTCGGTGGTCCGCCGCGACTACCAGGTGCACCCCGGCTCCGTGGCCGTCCTCGCCCTCGACCACGAGGACCGCGTCCTGCTCATCAAGCAGTACCGCCACCCGGTGCGGCAGAAGCTGTGGGAGATCCCGGCCGGCCTGCTCGACGTGCCCGGCGAGAACCCCCTGCACGCCGCCCAGCGCGAGCTGTACGAGGAGGCGCACGTCAAGGCCGAGGACTGGCGGGTCCTGACCGACGTGTACACGACTCCCGGCGGCTGCGACGAGGCCATCCGGATCTTCCTCGCCCGTGACCTGTCCGAGGCCGACGGTGAGCGCTTCGTGGTGGAGGACGAGGAGGCCGACATGGAGCACGCGCGGGTGCCGGTCGACGAGCTGGTCCGGGGCGCGCTCGCGGGGGAGCTGCACAACAATTGCCTCGTCGTGGGTGTGCTGTCACTGGCCGCCGCACGGGGCGGGGACGGGCTGGACGCCCTGCGCCCGGCGGAGGCGCCCTGGCCCGCACGGCCGTTCGAGTCCTGAACGCGGTCCCACACCCCTCCGAAGCCTCCGGTGTGACCATCGGCTGATCCGATCGAGGGACGTGTCCGCCGCGCTCCGCCCGGAACGTAGCAGAGCGTGAACTAGGCTCTGGAAACGCCCGAACCGGAGTCCCGGCGGGCTTGCGCGTGCGGTGGGACGGGAGTGTGGCCCGTGACGGATCAGGCGGTGGACACAGGCGGCGTGCGGCTGTCCCCAGACTCTGCTGCGGAGACGGGATTCCTGGGCCGTACAAGGGAGTTGAAAGAACTCCGCGCCGACATCGAGCGGGCCGGACTGGACACCATCTCGGGCCGCAAGGCTCCCCGCGCGCGCGTGCTTCTCATCGCTGGCAAGCCCGGCTCGGGCCGCACGGCGCTCGCCGAGGAACTGGCCCGGCAGGTCGCGGACCGTTACCGCGACGGGGTGCTGCGGGCCCGACTCGGCGAGCCCGACGGCACGCCCGTCCCGATCGAGCACACCGCCCGTGAACTCCTCACCGCCCTCGACCTGCCGACACCGGCCGGAGCCGCCGAGGACGACCTCACCGCGGCCCTGCGCGAGGCCCTCGCCGGCCGCCGGGTGCTGCTCCTGCTGGACGACGCGGTCACCGCCGAGCAGGTCGACGCCCTGCTGCCGGACACCCCGGAATGCCTGGTCGTGGCCGTCTCCGGGGGGCCGCTGACCGGCATCGCGGACGTTCGTCCCTGCACCCTGGGCGGCCTCGACACCAAGTCCGCCGTCGAGCTGCTGTCCCGGCACACCGGCGCGGTCCGCATCACCGTCGACCCCCGGGCCGCCGAGGGCCTGGTCGAGGAGTGCCAGGGCCAGCCCGCCGCGCTGACGCTGGCCGGCGGCTGGCTCGCCTCCCGGCCCAAGGCGGCCGTCGCCGACCTCGCCAAGCAGCTGCACGCCGAGGGCGCCGAAGGGGCCACCCCGCTCAGCCGGGTCTTCCGGCTCGCCTACTCCTCGCTGCCCGAGCCGGCCGCCCGGATACTGCGACTGCTCTCCCTCGCCCCGGCCGGCCTGATCGACCCGCACACCGCCTCCGCGCTCGCCGGCTGCTCGGTGGGCGGCGCCCGCACCACCCTGGACGACCTCGTCGCCCTCGGCCTGCTGCACGCCATCCCCTCGCCGCTGCCGCAGTACGAGGTCCCCGGCTGCCTGCAGCCCCTCCTGAAGGCCCTCGCCGAGTCCCAGGACCGCCCGGCCGAGCTCCAGCTGGCCCGTGCCCGGATGCTGGAACGGACCGTACGGCTGCTGCAGTCCTGCCGGGCGATCACCGAGACCGACGACCCCGAGGCGCGCGAGAAGCTCCAGGGCATGCCGCAGTCGCTGCGTTTCCCGAGTCCGCGGGCGGCCGCCGACTGGCTGAGCATCCGCAGGCCCGCGCTGCTGGCCGCGGCCCGTCTCGCGGTCGCCGACGGGGAGCTGGACACCCTCGCCCGGCGTCTGATGTCCCAGCTGGTGCGGGCGATGGTCGCCCACTTCGGCACCCAGGCGGCCGCGCCCGACCTCTACGGCCTGCACGGTCTGGTCCTCGACGTGGCCGAGCGCCGCAGGCTGCCCCGTGAGAAGGCCGCCGCCCTGCTGAACCTCGCCGACCTGGACGCCCGCACCGGGCGCACCCAGGAGGCCCTGACGCGCTATCGCGAGGCCCTGGACGCCGGACGGGAGGCGAACGACCCGTATGCGACCGGCCGCGCGATGGAATCCGTAGGAGGCGCCCATCTGGAGCTCGGGGACTTCGACCGGGCGGCCGACTGGTACGGCCGGGCGCTGGTCCAGCGGCTGGCCCGGGACGAGCGGGCGGACGCCGCGCGGCTGTACGGCCGTATCGCCGCCGCCCACACCTACGCGGGCCGCTACGGCGAGGCGCTGCGCAACTGGCGGGCGGCGGTCGCCGGGTACCGCAAGGAGGGTGATGTGGCCTCCCACGCGCGGGCGTTGAGCGAACTCGCGCGCGTCCAGGAGTACGCCGGACGGCCCGAGGAGTCGCTGCGCACCTGCCAGGAGGCGGTGGAGTGGGCGCGCCGCGCGGAGGACGTCCGCCTCCAGGCCGCGCTCCAGCTGAGGCTCGCCGACACGCTGGAGCGCCTGGGCGATCCCACGGCGGCGGCACTGCACCGGGGCACGGCCGACCGGCTGCTGGGGGAGGAGATTTCCGAGGGGGAACCGGAGCCGGACCAGCCCGAACCACCGGAACAAGACGCTAACGCCTGCGAAATCCGCAGTACATCCGCTGAAGATTGATGCAATGAAAGGCTAGACAGCGGGAACGCCTTCATTAGACTGGCTCTGCCGCACCTTCTTCTGCGGTGTCTCCCGGTGTGCCCTCGCATGCCTGGGTATGTGTTGTATTGCCCCACATCCTCTGAGCCAAGGACCGTGATCGACGTGAAGGTCGGCATCCCCCGCGAGGTCAAGAACAACGAGTTCCGGGTGGCCATCACCCCCGCCGGTGTGCACGAGCTCGTGCGCCACGGACATCAGGTCGTCGTCGAGCAGGGCGCAGGTGTCGGCTCCTCGATCCCGGACGCCGAGTACGTCGCCGCCGGGGCGCGGATCCTGGCGACCGCCGACGAGGTGTGGGCCACCGCCGACCTGCTGCTGAAGGTCAAGGAGCCCATCGCCGAGGAGTACCACCGCCTCCGCAAGGACCAGACGCTCTTCACCTACCTGCACCTGGCCGCCTCCAAGGAGTGCACCGACGCGCTCATCGAGTCCGGCACCACGGCGATCGCGTACGAGACCGTGGAGCTGCCCAGCCGTGCGCTGCCGCTGCTCGCCCCCATGTCCGAGGTCGCGGGCCGTCTCGCCCCCCAGGTCGGCGCCTACCACCTGATGCGCGCCAACGGCGGCCGCGGCGTGCTGCCCGGCGGTGTCCCCGGCGTGCTGGCCGGCCGGGCCGTCGTCATCGGCGGTGGCGTCTCCGGCTGGAACGCCGCGCAGATCGCCATCGGCATGGGCTTCCACGTGACCCTGCTCGACAAGGACATCAACAAGCTCAAGGAAGCCGACAAGATCTTCGGTACGAAGATCCAGACCGTCGTCTCCAACGCCTTCGAACTCGAGAAGGCCTGCCTCGAGGCCGACCTCGTGATCGGTGCCGTGCTCATCCCGGGCGCCAAGGCCCCGAAGCTGGTCACCAACGAGCTGGTGTCGCGCATGAAGCCGGGAAGTGTCCTTGTCGACATCGCGATCGACCAGGGCGGCTGCTTCGAGGACTCCCGCCCGACCACTCACGCCGAGCCGACCTTCCCGGTCCACAACTCGGTCTTCTACTGCGTCGCGAACATGCCCGGCGCGGTGCCCAACACCTCCACCTACGCGCTCACCAACGCGACGCTGCCGTACATCGTCGAGCTCGCCGACAAGGGCTGGGTGGAGGCCCTGCGTCGCGATTCAGCGCTGGCCAAGGGCCTCAACGCACATGACGGCAAGGTCGTTTACCGCGAGGTCGCCGAGGCGCACGGCCTGGAGCACGTGGAGCTCGAGGCCCTGCTCGGCTGAGCGCCGGCCCCGCGTGACGTCAGGCCACCGCCGCCAAGTCATCATTCGGCAAAAGGCGATACGTCAACACAGGTCGTCAACAGCACGCACCCGGCCGGACCTTGCCCGACAAGGTCCGGCCGGATGTGTGTATGGTCACTTTGCGGCTCTCGGCCAACTCGCCTCGAACGTAACCCTTGAACCGATTCGTACACCGGCGAAACCTACCGTGCGACGGCCGTACGCCCTTGACAGCGGGATGTTTCATTGCCGACACATCCTGCCGGGTCCGGCGGATTGTGTTGCTGCGGATGCCCGACACGCCATAGAGTCGCCAACCGTCGGCATGGTGCCACGCCGACCTGTCTAGAAGTTTCCTGGTCACCAAGGAGGTAAGACGACTTGTGAATGAGTCGACATTTTCTCCCGGGGGTGGTCAACCAGGAATGCCTGCACGGGCCGAGGGCCCCGCGGGGTTCGAGGCTGTCGGCTCCGTCGCGGTGCGCACCTTCGCAGCCCACCAGAGTCCGCAGGTGACTCGGACACACCAGAGCATGGATGGCCATCACGTGAACGCCATGGCCGGCGACGGAAGTGGCGCGCCCCACAACCACTTCGCCGACTACGACGAACTGCCCGACGGGCACTTCTACGACCCCGACGCCGAGTACGAGCCCGACCCCGAGTACGCGGCCACGCTCGCGCCCGACGCTGCCCGTCAGCGCCGTGAGCGCATCGGCCCGACCGGTCGGCCGCTGCCGTACTTCCCGATCCCGGGTCCGCTGACCGATCACGGACCCGCGAAGATCATCGCGATGTGCAACCAGAAGGGCGGCGTCGGCAAGACGACGTCGACCATCAACCTGGGTGCCGCGCTCGCGGAGTACGGCCGTCGTGTGCTGCTCGTGGACTTCGACCCGCAGGGCGCGCTGTCGGTGGGTCTCGGTGTCAACCCGATGGAGCTCGACCTCACGGTCTACAACCTGCTCATGGAGCGGGGCATGGCGGCCGACGAGGTGCTCCTGAAGACGGCGGTCCCCAACATGGACCTGCTGCCCAGCAACATCGACCTGTCCGCCGCCGAGGTCCAGCTGGTCTCCGAGGTGGCGCGCGAGTCGACGCTGCAACGCGCCCTGAAGCCGCTCATGGCCGACTACGACTACATCGTGATCGACTGCCAGCCCTCGCTCGGCCTGCTCACGGTGAACGCGCTCACGGCCGCGCACAAGGTGATAGTGCCGCTGGAGTGCGAGTTCTTCGCCCTTCGAGGAGTCGCGCTGCTGACGGAGACCATCGAGAAGGTCCAGGAGCGGCTGAACCCGGACCTGGAGCTCGACGGGATCCTCGCCACGATGTACGACTCCCGCACCGTGCACAGCCGTGAGGTGCTCGCGCGCGTCGTCGAGGCCTTCGACGACCACGTCTACCACACGGTCATCGGGCGAACGGTCCGCTTCCCGGAGACCACGGTCGCCGGCGAGCCGATCACGACGTACGCCTCCAACTCCGTCGGTGCCGCCGCCTATCGCCAGCTCGCCAGGGAGGTGCTCGCCCGGTGTCACGCCGAGTGAGTCTGCCGGGGGCCGACGAACTGTTCCGTACGACAGGGGGAATGGCGCTCCAGGCGTCCACTCCCCGGCGGGGGGCCAACGGCGAGGCCCGGGTACCGGCTCCCGCGGGGGAGTCCGACGGGGCCGCGGCGGCGTCGCCGGGGGCCCCGGCCTCCGCCGAGGACGCGCCGCAGTCGGTGCCGGCCCAGGGCGGTGACGGCGACGGCGCGGAGCACGTGGCGGCCGACGCGGATCCGGCCGAGGGCGCCGAGGCCCGCAGCCGGGGCGCGGACCGTTCCGGACGCCGTCAGGACGCGCAGGAAGGTTCTGCCTCGGGTGCCGCGGCGGGCGCGCCACGCAAGCGTGGACGGGCGGCCTCGCGTCGTCCCAGCGGCCGCGAGCGGCACGACGAGAAGATCACGGTGTACGTCTCCGCCGAGGAGCTGATGGACCTGGAGCACGCGCGTCTGGTGCTCCGCGGCGAGCACGGGCTGGCCGTCGACCGCGGACGGATCGTCCGGGAGGCCGTCGCCGTGGTGCTGGCCGATCTGGAGTCCCGTGGGGACGCGAGCATCCTCGTACGACGGCTGCGCGGGCGGTAGCGGTAGCCTGCGGGGGCCATGACCTCGCACGACGTTCCTCCCGCCGCCGGCACCTCAGCCGGTCGTCGGCGTGCGCTGGGGCGGGGGCCGGGCGCTGTGCCCGTCGAGCCGGAGATCGAGCCGGCGGGTGCGGCCGAACCCGCGGCGCCCGCCGAGGCGCACACCGGCGGCGATGCCGCGAAGCAGCCCGCACCCCAGCCCGAGGAGCCCGGCGACGGCGTCTTCAAGGTCCGCCTCGCCAACTTCGAAGGCCCCTTCGACCTGCTGCTCCAGCTGATCTCCAAACACAAGCTGGACGTCACCGAGGTCGCCCTGTCCAAGGTGACCGACGAGTTCATGGCGCACATCCGGGCGATGGGGCCGGACTGGGACCTGGACCAGACCACCGAGTTCCTGGTCGTGGCCGCCACCCTGCTGGACCTGAAGGCCGCGCGGCTGCTGCCCTCGGCGGAGGTCGAGGACGAGGCCGACCTCGCCCTCCTGGAAGCCCGGGACCTGCTGTTCGCGCGGCTGCTGCAGTACCGCGCGTACAAGCAGATCGCCGACATCTTCCACCACCGCCTCGAGGAGGAGGCCCGCCGCTACCCCCGTACCGTCGGCCTCGAACCGCACCACGCGGAGCTGCTGCCCGAGGTGGTCATCAGCATCGGCGCGGAGGGGTTCGCCAGGCTCGCCGTCAAGGCGATGCAGCCCAAACCCAAGCCGCAGGTGTACGTCGACCACATCCACGCCCCGCTGGTGAGTGTGCAGGAGCAGGCCGCGCTCGTGGTCGCGCGGCTCAGGGAGCTGGGGGAGGCCAGCTTCCGGGCCCTGGTCGAGGACACCGACGACACCCTGACCGTCGTGGCGCGCTTCCTGGCGCTGCTGGAGCTGTACCGGGAGAAGGCCGTGGCCCTCGACCAGGAGACGGCCCTGGGGGAGCTGCTGGTGCGCTGGACCGGCGGGGACGGGGACGCCGAGCCCGTGGTCACCGACGAGTTCGACCGCCCGCCCGAGGTGCCCAAGGAGGAGAAGAAGCCGTGAGCGAGCAGACCACCGACGTTCCGGCCGGGCCGAGCGGCGTCGCCGACCTCGACCTCAAGCCGGCCCTGGAGGCCGTCCTCATGGTCGTGGACGAGCCCGCGACCGAGGAGCACCTGGCGAAGATCCTGCAGCGGCCCAAGCGGCAGATCGGGGACGCGCTGCGGGAGCTGGCCGACGACTACACCGTGCAGGGGCGCGGCTTCGAGCTGCGGCTGATCGCCGGTGGCTGGCGCTTCTACAGCCGTCCCGAGTACGCGGCGGCCGTCGAGGGCTTCGTCCTGGACGGGCAGCAGGCCCGGCTCACCCAGGCGGCCCTGGAGACGCTGGCGGTGGTCGCCTACCGCCAGCCGGTCAGCCGCAGCCGGGTCTCGGCCGTCCGCGGAGTGAACTGCGACGGCGTGATGCGCACCCTCCTGCAACGTGGTCTGGTCGAGGAGGCGGGCACGGAACCCGAAACAGGTGCGATCCTGTACACGACGACGAACTACTTCCTGGAGCGGATGGGCCTGCGCGGTCTGGACGAGCTCCCGGAGCTCGCGCCCTTCCTCCCGGAGGCGGAGGCGATCGAGGCCGAGACCCAGGAAGCCGTGCCGTCGTTCGATCCGGATGCCCCGGAGCCGGACGACGGTTCGGGGACGCACATGCCCAACACGACGACGACGGAATTTTGATGCGAAGCAGCGGTAGCGGCAAGAGCGGCGGGCGCGGTAACCACCGCGGGGCCGGCAACAGCAGGGACCAGAAGCAGGGCCAGGGCCAAGGCAAGGGTCAGGGTCAGGGCAAGGGTCAGGGCCGTCCCAGCAAGCCCCGCCCCGAGGAGCGCCGCTACGACGTGGGCCCCGGTGCGTCTCACGAGGGCCCGAAGGCGGGGCGCGGCGGCGCGGCCCGCGGCGGCGCCAAGGGCGGGCCGAAGAAGCCCCAGCAGCGCGGGCGGTCGGCCCCGGCGACCTCGCGTGAGTACGAGACGCGGGCCGAGGAGCGCAACCGCGAGCGGTACGCGGGCAAGAAGGACGTCAAGCTGCCCAAGACCTTCCCGGGTGCCGAGCAGGAGGGCGAGCGGCTGCAGAAGGTCCTCGCACGCGCGGGCTACGGCTCCCGGCGGGCCTGTGAGGAGCTGATCGAGCAGGCGCGGGTCGAGGTCAACGGCGAGATCGTCCTGGAGCAGGGCAAGCGGGTCGACCCGGAGAAGGACGAGGTCAAGGTCGACGGCCTGACCGTCGCGACGCAGTCGTACCAGTTCTTCTCGCTGAACAAGCCGGCCGGTGTGGTCTCGACGATGGAGGACACCGAGGGCCGGCAGTGCCTCGGCGACTACGTCACCAACCGCGAGACCCGGCTGTTCCACGTGGGGCGGCTCGACACCGAGACCGAGGGTGTCATCCTGCTCACCAACCACGGTGAGCTGGCACACCGGCTGACCCACCCCAAGTACGGCGTGAAGAAGGTCTACCTCGCGCACATCGTGGGCCCGATCCCGCGCGACCTGGGCAAGCAGCTCAAGGACGGCATCCAGCTGGAGGACGGCTACGCGAAGGCCGACCACTTCCGGGTCGTCGAGCAGACCGGCAAGAACTACCTCGTCGAGGTCACCCTCCACGAGGGCCGCAAGCACATCGTCCGCCGCATGCTCGCCGAGGCGGGCTTCCCGGTCGACAAGCTGGTCCGTGTCTCCTTCGGTCCGATCACCCTGGGCGACCAGAAGTCGGGCTGGCTGCGGAGGTTGTCCAACACGGAGGTCGGGATGCTGATGAAGGAAGTCGATCTCTAGAGCTTGTGAGTGACACCACCCCCCTTTTATAGTCGTACTGACTATAAAAGGGGGGTGGTGTCGTGCGGGGCTACGACAAGTACGCCCACGAACCCTTCGCCGTCACGGTCGACCTCGCCGTGCTCACCCTCCGGGCGGGCGCCCTGCACGTGCTGCTCGTCGAGCGCGGACAGGAGCCGTACCTCGGCCGCTGGGCGCTGCCCGGCGGCTTCGTGCGGCCGGACGAGTCCGCCGAGACGGCCGCCCGGCGTGAGCTCGCCGAGGAGACCGGGCTGGTGGACGTCGCGGCTCTCCACCTGGAGCAGCTGCGGACGTACAGCGAGCCGGACCGGGACCCCCGGATGCGGGTCGTCTCGGTCGCCTTCGCGGCGCTGCTGCCCGACGCCCCCGAGCCGCACGGCGGAAGCGACGCGGCCCAGGCCCGCTGGGTGCCGTACGACGCCGCCGGGCCGCTCGCCTTCGACCACGACCGGATCCTGGCCGACGCCCACGAACGGGTGGGCGCGAAGCTCGAGTACACCTGCCTCGCCACCGCCTTCTGCCCGCCCGAGTTCACCCTCGGCGAGCTGCGGCAGGTCTACGAGACGGTGTGGGGCACCCCGCTCGACCGCCCCAACTTCCGCCGCAAGGTGCTCGCGACCCCCGGCTTCGTCGAGCCGGTCCCGGGTGCCGCCCGGCTGACGGGCGGCCGCGGGAAGCCCGCCGCGCTGTACCGCCCGGGCGAGGCCGCCACCCTGCACCCGCCCCTCCTCCGACCGTCCCGGGAAGGACGCCCCGCATGACCACCACTCTGACCAAGCGCGCCGCCACGGGGTCGCTCGTCGGGCTCGCCCTCGGGGACGCGCTCGGCTTTCCGACCGAGTTCAACGACGTGCCGTCGATCCTCCGCAAGTGCGGTCCGTGGCGGGAGATGGCGCTGCCGACGCCCGCGATCGTCACCGACGACACCCAGATGACGCTGGCGCTCGGCAGAGGGCTGCGGTCGGCCATGGACCGGGGGGTGCTCGGGCCCGACATGGCCGAGCCCGTACGGCGGGAGTTCATCGCCTGGAACCGCTCCCCGGAGAACAACCGGGCGCCGGGCAACACCTGCCTGCGGGCCTGTGACCTCCTGGAGCGTGCGGACCTGCCCTGGCAGGACGCCAGCCAGATCGGCTCCAAGGGCTGCGGCGCCAACATGCGGGTCGCCCCCGTCGGGCTGGTGCCCGGACTGAGCGACGAACAGCGGGCGGGCGCCGCCCAGTTGCAGTCCGCCCTCACGCACGGACACCCCACGGCACTCGCCGCCTCCGACCTCACCGCCCACGCCGTACGGCTGCTCGCGCACGGCGCCGACCCGGCCGAACTGGTCGGGCTGCTGCGGACGTACGCCGAGGACAACCGCAGCCGGTATCACGAGCGTTGGCTCGGTGACCTGTGGACGCGCAGCCAGGACCCCTCTCCCGAACACTTCATCGCGCGCGGCTGGGACGAGTGTCTGGAGATCCTGGACCGGCTCCGGCGGGCGCTCGCCACTCCCTCGCCCGAGACCGACCCCTGCCTGGCCACCGGGGCGGGCTGGATCGCCGAGGAGGCCATGGCGACCGGGCTGCTGAGCTTCCTGCTCTTCGTCGACGAGCCGGTGACGGCCCTGCGGCGCGCCGCGTGCACCTCCGGCGACTCGGACTCGATCGCCTGCCTGGCGGGGGCTTTCGCGGGCGCACACCTGGGCGCGGACGCCTGGCCGGCCGAGTGGGCCGACCGGATCGAGTACCAGAGCGAGCTGGCGACCCTGGGGGCGCTCTGGGACGCCTGACGGGTCAGGCCAGGGTGATCGAGTCCCCCGACACCTTGATCTGCCTCTCGGGCAGCGGCTTCGTCGCCGGCGGGTTGTCCACCGAGCCGTCCGCGATGCTGAACTTGCTGCCGTGGCAGGAGCAGTTGATGGTGCCGTCGGAGACGCTGGCCACCGGACACCGCTGATGGGTGCAGATGTTCGAGAAGGCCTTGAACTCGCCCTCCTTCGGCTGGGTGACGACGATCTTCTCGTCCGCGAAGATCTTGCCGCCGCCGACCGGGATGTCGCCCGTCTTCGCCACCTCCTGCCCGGCGGAGGCGGCGACCGAGGACGACGAGCCGGAGTCGCTGTCGTCGCCGTACTCGCTGCAGCCGGCGGTGAGCGCCGCCGCGCCCGTCGCGAGGAGAACGGTGCGCCGCGTCGGGCCTTGAGTCATGTCGTCACTCCGAAGGTGCGGAAGAACCAGAGGGCTGAGGTGAGCCAGATGATCGCGAGGACGGTGAAGACCAGTCCGCCGACGAGAGGCAGCAGCCAGCCGGGCAGCCGCTCCCAGCGCAGCAGCAGCATCTTGGCACTGAAGGCGCCGAAGAAGAAGCAACCCAGGAGCGAGTGCCACAGAACGCGTGATTCGTAGGATTGATAGCCAAAAGCGTACAGACAGTGCACCGCGACCGGAACCGACAGGAGGAACGCCGCCCGGCCCGACCAGCGGTGCAGCGTGGAGGACCAGCGAGGGCCGGGCAGCTTCCCGTAGACCATCGCCGCCGAGGCCACCTGGACGAGAGCGAAGAGGATCGCGGCCGTGGCCAGCCATGACTTCACCGCCCCGGTGCTGCTGAAGCCGGCGATGTTGAAGGCGGTCCCCGCCGGGTCGTGCACCTTGCCGTACACGCCCAGGGCCACCGCCACCGCGGCGGCGACGAGCGCCGGGAGCAGATAGCGGGCCGGGTGCGGGCGGCGGTGGCCGGGCCCGGGGGAGGGGAAGTTCTGGGTGGCGGCGTTCGGGTCGACGGTCATGAACGACTCCGGAGGAAGGTCAAGGGGTGACGGGACGTGCCGTGAGCTGCTGTCCGTCGACCGTCACCGCGCCGGTCTCCGGGTCGATCCGGGGTGCCGGCGAGGACTCGCCGTCGCGGGTGAGGACGCCCACCTGCCGGCCGTCCGGCAGCACGATCCAGCCGCCGTCGACCTTCGCGCCGCGTACCGTGGCCGTCGCCCGGTACAGACCGGACGGCTTCTTCGCCTTGTCGGCGGTGAAGGCGTACCGTCCGCCGTCGATGTCCACGGTGCCGCTGATCCGCTTGCCCTCCTTGAGGGTGCCGTTCAGCTTGGCGCCGTGCCTGCCGGTGAGCCGCATCGTGCCGTCGTCCTCGACATCGCCCTTCAGCCAGGACTCCTTCGCACGGCCGTCGCAGAAGTACGCGATCGCCTTGCCGTCGTTCAGCGTCACGGCGACGGCGGCGGAGTCGTCGCTGGTGCGCCCGGCGTAGTCGGCGTCGGGAATCGGTGTGGCCGAGGGGGACGGTGAGCGGGAGGGCGACGGGGTCACCGCCGTGGGCGTCGGGGACGACTTGGCCGCCGGTGACTCCCCCTGGTACGAGGACGAGGTCTTCTCGCCCGTCGTCGCGTTGAGCGACAGCATGAACAGGCCGAGCAGAAGTCCCGCGAGCAGAGTGACCAGCGGTCCGGAACGTTTCATGAAAGAGCCTCCCCCGAGGCGAGCTTCCTGCCATGAGAGCGGACCGGGCGGTCCGGCGTCCAGAGGCGCACGGGCGCAATCTCACCCCAAGTAGCGGAATTGAGCGATACGGGTGACATGCGCAGGGGGCGCGGCGGCCGTCTCAGCGGGCGGGCGCCGCGCGCCGGCCCCACGCGGGCTGACTAGGCTGGACGTACCAGGAGCCGGTACGTACATCAGCAAGGAGCAGCGCAGTGGCGGTACGAGCGGTGAGGGGCGCCGTCCAACTCGAACGGGACGAGGCCGGCCACATGGACGAGCAGGTGGGGGCCCTGCTCACCGCCGTCCTGGAGCGCAACGGCCTCACGCCGGACGACCTGATCAGCATCTGGTTCACGGCCACGCCCGACCTGCACAGCGACTTCCCGGCGGCCGCCGCCCGCAAGCTCGGCATCGTCGACGTCCCGCTGATCTGCGCCCAGGAACTGGACATCGAGGGCGCCATGCCCCGCGTCGTGCGGATCCTCGCGCACATCGAGTCCGACCGGTCGCGCGCCGACATCGCCCACGTGTACCTGGGTACCGCGGCCGCCCTGCGCAAGGACATCGCGCAGTGAGGACCGCCCTCGTCGTCGGCACCGGGCTCATCGGTACGTCCGCCGCCCTCGCCCTGTCCCAACGGGGTGTCGTCGTCCACCTCGCCGACCACGACCCGGAGCAGGCCCGTACGGCGGCCGCGCTCGGCGCCGGCACCGACGAGACGCCCGAGGCGCCCGTCGACCTCGCGATCATCGCCGCCCCGCCCGCCCACGTCGCCGCGGTCCTCGCCGACGCCATGCGCCGGGGCGTCGCCCGCGGCTACCTCGACGTGGCCAGCGTCAAGGGCGGCCCGCGGCGCGAGCTGGAGGCGCTGGGCCTGGACCTGTCGCCGTACATCGGCACCCACCCGATGTCGGGCCGGGAGAAGTCGGGCCCGCTGGCCGCCACCGGCGACCTCTTCGAGGGCCGCCCCTGGGTGCTCACGCCGACCCGGGACACCGACACCGAGGTGCTGAACCTCGCCCTGGAACTGGTCTCGCACTGCCGGGCCGTGCCGGTGGTGATGGACGCCGACGCCCACGACCGTGCCGTCGCCCTCGTCTCCCACATGCCGCACCTGGTCTCCAGCATGGTCGCCGCGCGCCTGGAGCACGCCGACGAGGCCGCCGTACGGCTGTGCGGGCAGGGCATCCGGGACGTGACCCGGATCGCCGCCTCCGACCCCGGCATGTGGATCGACATCCTGTCCGCGAACCCCGGGCCCGTGGCCGACCTCCTCACGGACGTGTCCGCCGACCTCGACGAGACGGTCCGGGCGTTGCGGGCCCTGCAGTCCTCCGACGAGCACAAGCGGCGCGAGGGCAGCACCGGCGTCGAGGCCGTCCTGCGGCGCGGCAACGCGGGCCAGGTCCGGGTCCCGGGCAAGCACGGGTCCGCCCCGCGGGCCTACGAGGTGGTGGCGGTGCTGATCGACGACCAGCCGGGGCAGCTGGCCCGGATCTTCGCGGACGCGGGGATGGCCGGGGTCAACATCGAGGACGTACGGATCGAGCACGCGACCGGGCAGCAGGCCGGCCTGGTGCAGCTGATGGTGGAGCCCAAAGCGGCACCGGTTCTCACGGCGGCGCTGAAGGAGCGAGGGTGGGCGCTGCGGCAGTAGGCGCCCGGTGTCGTCGTCGCTCTCGTCCCGGGGTCAGCCATGCGCGGCCGGACGAGTGACGCGAACCCAGTAACCTTGTGCGGGGCACGATCGCCCCCGCATCCCCACCGCACCGCACCAGGAAGGTGTCCCCCCGTGGAAAACGGCGCCGCCCAGCCCGTGATTGTCGCCATTGACGGCCCCTCCGGCACGGGCAAGTCGAGCACGTCGAAGGCCGTGGCCGCGCAGCTCGGCCTGAGCTACCTCGACACCGGCGCCCAGTACCGGGCGATCACCTGGTGGATGGTGACCAACGGGATCGACACGGACGACCCGTCGGAGATCGCCGCGGCGGCCGGCAAGCCCGACATCGTCTCCGGCACCGATCCGGCGAACCCCACGATCACGGTCGACGGCACCGACGTGGCGGCCCCGATCCGCACCCAGGAGGTCACCTCCAAGGTCAGCGCGGTCAGCGCGGTGGCCGAGGTGCGGGCCCGGATCACCGAGCTGCAGCGCTCCATCGCGGCCTCCGCCGAGGGCGGCATCGTGGTCGAGGGCCGGGACATCGGCACGACCGTCCTGCCCGACGCCGACCTGAAGATCTTCCTCACCGCCTCGCCGGAGGCGCGAGCCGCCCGCCGCAGCGGTGAGCTGAAGGGCGCCGACGTCAACGCCACCCGCGAGGCCCTGATCAAGCGGGACGCGGCCGACTCCAGCCGCAAGACCTCGCCGCTCGCCAAGGCCGACGACGCCGTCGAGGTGGACACCACCGCGCTCACCCTGGCCCAGGTCATCGAGTGCGTCGTCACGCTCGTCGAGGAGAAGCGGGCCGCGAAGTGAGCGCAGTGTCCGTGCCCTCCCTGAAGGGCGCCGAAGTCGGGCGACGCATCGGCGTCGGCCTGATGTACGGCCTGTGGAAGCCCCGGGTGCTGGGTGCCTGGAAGGTGCCCGCGACCGGCCCGGTGATCTTCGCGGTCAACCACTCCCACGTCATCGACGGTCCCATGGTGATGGGCGTGGCACCCAGGCCGACGCACTTCCTGATCAAGAAGGAAGCCTTCATCGGCCCGCTGGACCCCTTCCTGCTCGGCATCGGGCAGGTCAAGGTGGACCGCGACACCACCGACCGCACGGCGATCACCCAGGCGCTGGGAGTGCTGGCGGGCGGCGGCGTCCTCGGGATCTTCCCCGAGGGCACCCGGGGCGAGGGCGACTTCGCCGCGCTGCGCGCCGGCCTCGCGTACTTCGCCGTACGCGGCGGTGCCCCGATCGTCCCGGTCGCCGTCCTGGGAAGTTCCCAGCGGCCCGGACGGTTGATAAAGGGGCTGCCCCCGCTGCGCAGCCGCGTCGACGTCGTCTTCGGCGACCCCTTCGAAGCGGGCGACGGCAGCGGACGACGTACGCGCAAGGCCCTCGACGAGGCGACCGAACGCATCCAGAAGCAGCTCACCGCGCACCTGGAAAACGCCAGGCGCCTGACCGGGCGCTAGGCGACACTGAGTAGTGGATCAATCCGGCGAAAGAGCCGGCTGGCCCACCGATCACCACGATGAACGAGGTACGGACTTCATGAACGACCACATCCACTCCGACGGCTCGGGCGAGGAGCACGACCACGGAGCGCTTGGCGATGCCGAGTACGCGGAGTTCATGGAGCTCGCCGCGGTAGAGGGCTTCGACATCGAGGACGTCGAGGGCGCGATCGAGGCGGCCGGTCACGGGCCGCTGCCGGTCCTCGCCGTCGTCGGCCGCCCGAACGTCGGCAAGTCGACTCTGGTGAACCGGATCATCGGCCGCCGGGAGGCCGTCGTCGAGGACAAGCCCGGTGTCACCCGCGACCGCGTCACCTACGAGGCCGAGTGGTCGGGCCGCCGCTTCAAGGTCGTCGACACCGGTGGCTGGGAGCAGGACGTCCTCGGCATCGACGCCTCCGTGGCCGCGCAGGCCGAGTACGCGATCGAGGCGGCCGACGCCGTCGTCTTCGTCGTCGACGCCAAGGTCGGCGCGACCGACACCGACGAGGCGGTCGTACGACTGCTGCGCAAGGCCGGCAAGCCGGTCGTGCTGGCCGCCAACAAGGTCGACGGCCAGAGCGGCGAGTCCGACGCGGCCTACCTGTGGGGCCTGGGCCTCGGCGAGCCGCACCCCGTCTCCGCGCTGCACGGCCGCGGCACCGGCGACATGCTGGACGCCGTCCTGGAGGTCCTGCCGGACGCCCCCGAGCAGACCTTCGGCAGCGCGGTGGGCGGCCCCCGCCGCATCGCGCTGATCGGCCGCCCGAACGTAGGCAAGTCCTCGCTGCTGAACAAGGTGGCCAACGAGGAGCGGGTCGTCGTCAACGAGATGGCCGGCACCACCCGCGACCCGGTCGACGAGCTGATCGAACTCGGCGGCGTCACCTGGAAGTTCGTCGACACCGCGGGCATCCGCAAGCGCGTCCACCTCCAGCAGGGCGCCGACTACTACGCCTCGCTGCGCACCGCGGCCGCCGTCGAGAAGGCGGAGGTGGCGGTCATCCTGATCGACGCCTCCGAGTCCATCTCCGTGCAGGACCAGCGCATCGTCACCATGGCGGTGGAGGCGGGCCGCGCGATGGTGATCGCCTACAACAAGTGGGACACCCTCGACGAGGAGCGCCGCTACTACCTGGAGCGTGAGATCGAGACCGAGTTCGGCCAGGTCGCCTGGGCGCCCCGGGTGAACGTGTCGGCGCTCACCGGACGGCACATGGAGAAGCTGGTCCCGGCGATCGAGACGGCCCTGGCCGGCTGGGAGACCCGCGTGCCCACGGGCCGCCTGAACGCCTTCCTCGGCGAGCTGGTCGCCGCCCACCCGCACCCCATCCGGGGCGGCAAGCAGCCGCGCATCCTCTTCGGCACCCAGGCCGGCACCAAGCCGCCGCGGTTCGTGCTCTTCGCCTCCGGCTTCATCGAGGCGGGCTACCGGCGGTTCATCGAGCGCCGGCTGCGCGAGGAGTTCAGCTTCGAGGGGACGCCGATCCACATCTCGGTGCGGGTGCGCGAGAAGCGCGGCGCCAAGAAGAAGTGACGCGGACATGAGTGAGGGCGGCTCCCCGACGGGGAGCCGCCCTCACTCATGTCTCAGACACCCCGGCGCGGACCGGGCGGCAGCGCCGCCGGTACGTGGTGCATCCCGGTGCTGTGGTGCTGCTGCCCGATCTGGCCCACCCGCTGCCACTGCGACTGCTGTCCCGCGCTGTGCCGGGCGCTGTAGGCCCCCGCGCTGTAGGCGCTGTAGGTGTTGCTGAACCCGCCCGTACTGTGCGGCACGTTCCCGAAGGCCGTGAAGCCCAGCTCCTCCTCGCCGCTTCGGTCACCCGGCAGCGAACGGAAGGACCTGACGTACTCCGCGTAGAGCGCGTCGTAGATCGGCGTGGCCGAGGGGCCGCCCGGGGGATCCTGGGCCGCTCGCGCTGACGGGAGCGACGGGAACTGGCGGCGGGGGACATCGTAGGTGTGCACGTATGTCCAAACGACCCCAGCGCTCGGGAGATGCGGCCGGGGCACGCCCCAAAAGGGGACGGGGAACCGCGCGGTCAGCCACGTACGACCCGTGTCGCCGGCCCCGCGCGGTCCCCGGAGTCAGGAAGCTCAGGTACCCGCGAGCGGCATCGCGGCCGCGACCAGCTTGCCGTTGGCGGCCGCCTTGTCCAGCGCGTCCCGCAGCAGGTCCTCGCGGGGCTGGCGCCCGATCGACCCCACCGGCGCCGCGAACATCAGCACCTGCTGGTGCTTGTTCGCCGCCGCCCGCCAGCTCTCCGTGACCTGAAGCGGCTGGTGCGCCTGCCACCAGGCGACCGGCTGACCGCCGTTGGTGCCGGGCTGCAGCACGGCGTGCAGCTGACCCATGGCCAACAGCACCGACCAGCCGTGGAGCACGGAGGGCGCGGACTCGATCGCCGTCAGCGGCATGAACCCCTGCTCGATGAGCAGCGGCAGGAAGTCGTCGCCGGCCCCCGTCGCGCCGGGCCGCACGATGGGCGCGGTCGGCTCGACCACCAGTGCCGGGTGCAGCTCCCCGGCGATCAGGACGAGTCCGCTGGTCACGCCTAGCACGGCCTGCTCGGGGGCGATGCTGTCCGGCTCCAGGTCGACGGTGTCGCCGGTGATGGACTTCACGGCTCCCTGGAGCTGCTCCTCGGTGACCTGCACGACCTGGGAGGGCAGGCAGGTGGCGTGGGCGAAGGCGAGGACGGCGGTCTCGTCGCCGATGAACAGGACGGTGCTGGTGCGCTCCTGTTCGGAGTCGCCCTGGGTGCGGCAGGACGTGCAGTCGTAGCTGCCGGGGGCGTTCTCTCCGGCGAGCAGCCGGTCGGCTTCCTCGTCGCCGATCTCGGCACGTACCTCGTCGCTGACTTCGAGCATGCGCGGCACGGGTGGCTCCCTCGGGATGTGGTGCGTGGCGGGGCCGGGTGGCTCCCGGTCCGTGAACCGGGTGGGTCCCGGGCTCATGCAGAAGACAACGGGCGATCCGCGGCGGGAGTCACGCCCCATGGCGAACGGAATCGAACCACCCACGGCGCGGGGGAACCTGTGGTACGGAGTCCGGCAGCCGTCATCAATTCATCGCTGATCCAGGGGAGTTGGACGTCAGTCGGGAGAGCCGGTCAGTGAGGCGACTGGTCGACAAATCAGTAAATCAGGGAATGAACCGGGTGCCCGGAAACCCTCCGCCGACCGGGTGGGGTCCTCGGCGGACCGGACGCGTCGCAACGGGCGTACGGCACGCGCTGCTTAGCGTGAGCCGATGTACCCGAAGCCGATCAAGCTCGCTCTGACCGCGGCCGTGCTCTCCGCTCTCGCTTCCGTCTTCGCCTCCGCTCTGCCTTCCGGTGTCGCCCACGCGGCTCCACCGGCTCCCCGGCAGTCCTCGAAGCACGTGCCCGCGTGCGCCGAGGACCAGTGGCCCTGGGGATGCGTCGCCGAGTGCGAGAGCAGCGGCCGCTGGAACGCCAACACCGGAAACGGCTTCTACGGAGGACTCCAGTTCTGGCAGCCCACCTGGGAGGCGTTCGGCGGACTGAAGTACGCGCGGCGCGCGGATCTCGCCACCAGGGCGGAACAGATCGCCGTCGCCCAGGAGGTGCTGGCCGTGCAGGGCTGGGAGGCCTGGCCCGTCTGCTCCAAGAGGTACGGGCTCAAGGGCCGGATGCACACCGTGAAAACCGGCGACACGCTCTCGGCGATCGCCCGCAGGTACGACGTCGAGGGCGGCTGGCAGGCGCTCTACCAGGCCAACAAGGACGTGATCGGCGCTTCTCCCAACCGGCTGGAGCCGGGCATGCTGCTGGCCCTCCCGAAGGGCTCGGCGTCGGTCAGCGCGAAGGACGCGGCCCAGGCCTCCGCCGTGTTCGGGCCGCCGCTTCCCGCGTCCACAGCTCGCCCGCCTCTCCGCTGAACACCACCGCCCCGCGGCGCAGTTCGTGCACCACCACCGGCGCCCTTCCGCGCAGGACGGGCGGCAGCCGCTGCTCGGCGACGACCACGCACGCGTCAAGCGAGGCCAGCAGCGCGTACGTACGGGCCGCGACCGTGGGGGACATGCCCTGCGCGGGCTCGTCGACGAGCACCACGCGCGCGCGTGCCAGCAGGGCGCGGGAGAGGGCGAGCATCCGCTGCTCGCCGCCGGACAGGGTGCCGGCGCGGCGCGCGAGCAGGGGCACGAGCTGCGGATAGGCGTCCAGGGCGATGTCGGGTGCCGGGGCGGCCAGTTCGAGGTTCTCGCGCACGGTGAGGGAGGCGAACACCGCCTGCCGTTCGGGTACCAGACACAGGCCCCGGCGGGCCCGCTCGAACGCCGGTACGCGGGTCACGTCCACGCCGTCCCAGATCACCGCGCCGCCGGACAGCGGCAGGGCTCCGGCCAGCGCGCGCAGAACGGTCGTCCGGCCGGAGCCGTTGCGGCCCAGCATGACGGTGAGACCGGGGCCCGGGGCGGCCAGGGTGACGCCGTGCAGGGCCTCCAGAGGGCCGTAACGCACGCGCGCGTGGCGCAGTTCCAGGGCCGGGGTCATGAGTGGCCCTCACGAGCGCCGAGAGAGTCGAGGACGCGGGCGGGCGGGCCGGAGGCGACGACGCGGCCCGCTGTCATCACGTGGACGACGTCGGCGAGATCGGCCACGAGGTCCAGGTCGTGCTCGACGACGAGCAGGGCGGTGCCGTCGGCGGCCAGGGCCTTCAGGACTCTGGTCAGTGCGGCGACCTCGGTGGTGTCCAGGCCGGCCGCCGGCTCGTCGAGCAGCAGCACGCGCGGGGCGCCCGCAAGGGCACGGGCCAGTTCGACCCGGCGCAGGGTGCCGGTCGGCAGGCCGGCGGCGGGCAGCGCGCGCACCGGCCCGTCCAGCCCGAGCAGACTGAGCGCACGCTCCACTGCGGCGGGATCGGTGACCCGCCCCTGCTCGGCGCCCACCCGTACGTTTTCGGCCACGGTCAAGGTCGGGAACACGGCCAGTTGCTGGAAGGTGCGGGCGATGCCGAGTCGTGTGCGGGTGTGCGCGGGGAGCCGGGTGATGTCCCGCCCGCCGAGGAGGACCCGTCCGCGCGCGGGGCGGTGCGTGCCGGCCAGGCAGTGGAAGAGGGTGCTCTTGCCGGCGCCGTTGGGGCCCACGATCGCGGTGACCTGCCCCGGCGTGACGTCGAGATCGACACCGTCTAGGGCGGTGAAGCCGTCGTAGCGGGCGTGGAGGGCGCGGGCGGTGAGGAGAGGGGAGACACGGGGCTCCGCAGACGGTGTCGCGGTGGGGGAGGTGAGGGAGGGGGTGGCCGGTGGCGGGCGCCGGACGGCGTCCGGTGTACCCGCGGCGACGGCGGCACCTGCCGGGCCGCGCGCGTCTCGCCAGGCCGCGGTACCGCGTCGCCTCCGGCGTGGCGCGTGCGACGGGCTGGCCGTGGTGTCCGGCTCTGGTGACGACGGGCTGGCCGTGGTGTCCCGTTCTGGTGACGACGGGCTGGCCGTGGTGTCCGGCTCTGGCGACGACGGGCTGGCCGTGGTGTCCGGCTCTGGCGACGACGGGCTGGCCGTGGTGTTCGACGACGGGCTGGCCGTGGTGTCCGGCTCTGGCGACGACGGGCCAGCCGTGGTGTCCGACGACCAGCCGGCCGTGGTGTCCGGCTCTGGTGACGACGGGCCGGCTCCGCCCGCAGCCGTCGCGCCGGTCAGGACCTGCCTGCCCCGGGCCGGCACCCCCACCGGCCGCCGCGCCCGCCTCACCCGTGCCCCCAGCGGCGTCAGTTCGGCCCTCCGCCGCAGCCGGAGCCGCGCCGCAGCCGTCCGCCACGCCTCGTACGGGCCGCCGGGGAAGCGGCCGACCAGAACCGCCAGCACTCCGATCAGCGCCGCGGCCACCCCACCCCGCGCACCCGCGTCCAGACCCACCAGCAGGGCCGCCGCGGCCAGGGCGCCCAGCGTGCTGTCGGCGCCCAGGACGACGACCGCGGCGAACCAGAGCAGGCCGCGCACGGGGTCGTAGGCGCCCGGGTCGAAGGCGCGCAGACCCATGCCGAGCATGCCGCCGCCGAGGGCGGCCAGAGCGGCGCCGGTGACGAAGGCGAGGAGCTTCAGCGAGGGGACCTGGACTCCGGCGGCCGACGCGCCCGCCTCGTGGTCGCGCATCGCGGCGAGCGCCCGGCCGGTCCTGCCCCGGCGCAGGGCGTGCGTCGCGAGCAGCGCGGTGGCCAGGAGGAGCAACTCCAACAGGTAGTAGGCGCGGTCCCCGTCGAAGCCGGCGGGGCGGCCCAGCGACAGCCCGGAGACGGCGTAGGGCTGGGCGAAGACGAAGCGGCTGACGCCGACGCCCACCGCGAAGGTCGCCAGCGCGAGGGCCAGTCCGCGGCGGCTGATCGCCGGCCAGCCCGTCAGCAGGCCCAGGGGCGCGACCAGAAGCACCGCCACGGCCAGTGCGGCCAGTTCGGGAAGGCGGGGCAGGCCGGGGAAGCGGCCGGCCGCCAGCAGCGCCGTGAACAGCGCGCCCAGGCCCGCGTACGCCGCCTGCCCCAGGGAGATCTGGCCGCCGCTGCCGGTGACCACCACCAGGGACAGCAGCACCACGCCCAGCGCCGGCACCTCGACCGCGGTGTGCAGGTCCGAGCCGGCGAACCCGAGCGGCAGCAGGAACAGCACGGCGGCCACGATCCAGGCGCCCGGCGGCGTCGGCACACGCGCGGTGGCCGTGCGCGGCAGGGCGTCGCCCGCCCCGATCCGGGGAAGCGCCAGGGCCGCGATCAGCAGGGCCACGACGAAGAGGTTCGCGCCGACGGCCTGGAGCAGCGGCTCGCCCCAGCCCGAGGGGTGCAGGCGGGTGAGCTGGCTCTGCGCCACCCCGATGCCCAGCGCCACCACCACCGCCACCGGCAGGCTCCGCATCCGCGCGGCCACCGCGACCGCCACGACCTCCATCACCAGCAGCGGCAGACCGTACGGGTCCAGACGCACGTACGGCGCCAGCAGCACGCCCGTCAGACCCGCCGTGAACGAGCCGAACGCCCAGCCCGCCGAGGCCACCCGGTCCGCGTCGATGCCGCCGAGCACGGCCAGCCCCCGGTCGTCCACCACGGCCCGCAGCTCCCGCCCGAACCGGGTCAGGCGGATCACCGTACCGACCGCCACGGCCAGCACGAGGACCACCGCCAGCTGCCCCCAGGGGTCCGACCGGACCAGCTCGGGCGCGTCGTCCCGGGCGCCCTGCCCCCACACCAGCGCGGCCCCGCCCACCAGCAGCACGAACACCCCGATGGACGCGACCAGTGTCTGCGCCGGGTCGCCGCCCAGCACCGACAGCGGCCGGAAGACGAGGCGTTCCAGCACCACGCCCAGGCCCGGCGCCAGTACCAGCAGGGTGACCGCCGCCCCCGCCCACAGCGGCCAGCCCCACTCCACGACGCACTGCCGCAGCACGTACGCGCACACCATCGCGATCGCGCCGTGCGCGAAGTTGAGCACGCCGGTCGCGCGGTACGTCACGATCAGGCCGATCCCGGTGAGGGCGGCGGCGCTGCCCACCGAGAGGCCGGCGAGAGTGAGGTCGTAGGTCAGCGAGGACGCCGCGGGAGGCAGCCAGGGGGACAGCGGCGTGGCCATCAGTCGGTTTCCCCGGTGGGCTCGCAGATGGGGCAGGGGCCCAGTTCGCCGCTCGCCACCAGCTTGGAGTCCACCGGCACGGCCTCCACCTTTCCCGCGACCAGCGGGCAGTCCGCCCGGTGCCACAGGGTGCCGCCCGGCACCATCAGCAGGTCCGCGCTGACCGCGAGGGGCGCGGTCGCGGCCTGCCCGGGCACGTCGGCGTCGGCGGGCTCGGCGGCCACCAGAAGGCCGAACAGCTCCTCCACCCGCGCGGCGGCGAGCGCGTTGCGGCCATGGGTGAGGAGCACCGCCCCGGCGACGATCAGCGCGGCGCCGGGGACCGTGCAGGAGGCCAGGTAGGGCAGCTGGCGCTCCGCGTGGCGCTCGCCCGAGACGCCGTACCAGCCGAGGACGCACAGCACCGCGCCCGCGGCGAGCGCGGCCCAGCCGGCCCAGAGGACGGGGTGCACGGTCCTGAGTCGGGCTGTCCGCATCTCTGGCTCCCACACGTCATGTGTCTGTCCATGTCAGCCGATGGCTTGCACTATGCCTTCTGCAAGCTGACCCTGAAAGCACCGGGCGTCTATGGCCCGGACCGACACCCGGTGGTGAGCCAGATGGTTCTCGGGAGCGACCTCAGGCGGGGGAACGCACGGCGGGCAGGGGCCCCGAGAGGGCGGGCATGGGCGGTCGCCCTCCTTCTGTTCCTGGCCCCGGCCCTCGCGGCCTGCAGCGACGACAGCGGCGGCGGCCAAGACACTCCGCCCCCCACGCCCTCGGTCGAGCAGACGGAGCGGACGACGAGCGCGCCGGCGGCCACAGCGCCCGCCGACGCCGCCGCGGCCGAGCAGGAGGTCAAGGAGAACTGGCGGAAGTTCTTCGACCCGAAGACCTCCACGGAGGACAAACAGGCCGTCCTTGAGAACGGCGAACAAATGGGGCCGGTGCTCGAGGCCTTCAGCGGCGACGAGCGGGGCGGCCAGGTGCAGGCGGAGGTCACCAAGGTCGCGTTCACGAGCGCGACCGCGGCGGACGTGACCTACACGCTGCTCCTGAACGGGGCCACCGCCCTGCCGGACGCCGCCGGTACGGCCGTGGAGGAGGACGGCACCTGGAAGGTCTCGGTCAACACGCTGTGCGCGCTGGTCCAACTGAGCGGCAATGCCTCGCAGTCGCCGGTCGCGGGCTGCTGAGGCCGTCGCGGCCGTGCTGCTGCTCGCGCTGGGCACGGCCTGCGGCAGCCGTCTGCCGAAGAGCGACTTCGAGGACCGTGGCGCGTCGAGCCCCTCACGGGCGGCCGAGCCGATCCGTGTCGGCATCATCACCAGCGCCACCAGCCCGGTCGGCGGCAGCGCCTTCACCGGGCCGCGCGACGGCGCCGAGGCCTACTTCGACCGCCTCAACGCGCGCGGGGGCGTCGCCGGCCGGCCGGTCGAGGTACGGCTGTGCGACGACGGGGGCAGCGGCGTCGGCAACAACACCTGCGTGCACAGGCTGGTGGAGGAGGACGAGGTCGTGGCCCTGGTCGCCACCACCGCCCTCGACTACGCGGGCGCCTCCCGCGTCGCACGCGCGGGCGTGCCGGACATCGGCGGCCAGCCCATCGGGGCCGCCTACGACACCTGGCCGCACCTGTACGGCATCTACGGCAGCCTCGCGCCACGCGAGGGCACCACCGGCTGGGACGGCCGGCAGTACGGCGGCACGGAGGTGTACCGCTACTTCAAGCGCGAGCACGGCGCCCGGACCGCCGCAGTCGTCTCCTACAACCAGGCCGCGTCGGCCGCCTACGCCTCCCTCGTGGAACAGGGACTGAAGGCGGAGGGGTACAAGGTGATCACCGAGCAGGTCGACTTCGCCCTGCCCAACTTCCGCGCGGTGGCGGCCGACCTGAAGGACCAGGGCGCCGACCTGGTCTTCGACGCCATCGACACCCATGGCAACGCCCGGCTGTGCGAGGCGATGGACGACGCCGGCGTCGAGGTCACCGCCAAGGTCACCAACGTGCAGAACTGGACGTCCACCGTCGCCGAGGACTACCGGGACGCCCCGCGCTGCCGCAACGCCCTGTGGGCCACCGCGTCCAGCCGCAACCACGAGGACACCGACCACGAGGCCGTACGGGAGTTCCGCGACGCCACCAAGGGACTGAAGACGCACTCGCAGTGGCAACTGGAGGGCTGGGCGGCCGCGATGTGGTTCACGGACGCGGCACGGTCCTGCCCCGAAGGCGACGTCACACGCGCGTGCGTCGACGCCTTCATGAACCGCGGCGAGGACTACACGGCCGACGGTCTGCTCGTCCCGGTCAGGTTCGAGCGGCTGGCACAGCCGCCGGCCACCCGCCACAGCTGCCTGTCGGCGGCCCGCTGGGAGGACGGCAGGGGCTGGGTCTCGCAGGGCGACATGGACACCACCTGCTTCGACGTCCCGCAACTGCCGTATCAGCCGTGACAGGCAACCAAAAGGCCCCGTAGGCGGTCTAACCCCACACCACGGACACGGGAGGAAGCCCACCGCATGACGATGCCCGCTCCGCGGGTCGCACCGCTGCGCGCCGACTGCGTCGCCGACTCCGCCGGCGGACTGACGTTCGACGTCACCGCGAACGGAGCGTGCGACGTGGCGCACTTGGTGCTGCGCCGCAGCGACGGGCACGACGAGGTCAGTCTGCCGCTGACACCGGCCACGGACGGCCGGCTGCGGGCCGCGCTGCCCAGTACCGTCGCCCTGCCCGAGGGCCGCTGGGACGCCTACGCCTGCGTGGCCGGCGACGAGCCGCGGCGTCTCGTGCCGGGCACCACCGACCTGCGCTCGCTCGCCGCCCGCGCGCCGAGCGGCTCCCGCGGTCATGTCGCCGTGCGCATCCCCTACGCCACCCGGCAGGGCAACCTGACCGTCCGCAGTTGGCTGCGCGCCCCGCACGCCGAGGCGCGCGAACTGCGCGCCGGCAGCGCCGGGCTGACCGTCCGGGGCCGGGTGTACGGCACGGGCCTCGCCCCGGAGGCGTACGCCGAACTGCGCCGCCGGAGCCTCCCCGGCCCCGTGCGCCGCACCGAGGTCACCGCCGACCAGGCCGAGTTCGGTCTCGCGGTGTCGTACGCAGTGCTGGAACCCGGTGTCTGGGACCTGTGGCTCAGGCCCGGCGGGGAGGCCGGGCCGCGGGTACGCATCGCGCGGCTGCTCGACGACGTCGCCGACAAGAAGCCCGTGTTCACCTACCCGCGCACGCGCGTACAGACGCCGGACGGACCGGTGGAGGCGGGCCCGTACTACACGCGGGACAACGACCTGTCGGTGTCCGTGACCCGCGAAGGGTCCTGACACCGGGGTGGCGGACGGCCCTTGGGACCCGGAGGCCATACCGGGCCCGCCGCTTGCGGACAGTGGCTGTCCGCGATCGCTGGCAGACTCGGTTCCATGTTGGAGACCTCGGCACGACTGCTGCGCCTGCTCTCACTCCTCCAGGCCCACCGCGAATGGTCCGGCGCCGACCTCGCCGACCGCCTCGGCGTCACCGCCCGCACGGTCCGCCGGGACGTGGACCGGCTGCGTGAGCTGGGCTACCCCGTCAACGCCAGCCCCGGCACCGGCGGCGGCTACCAGCTGGGCGCGGGTGCCGAACTGCCGCCGCTGCTGCTCGACGACGACGAGGCCGTGGCCGTCGCCGTGGGCCTGCGCACGGCCGCCGGGCAGGGCATCGACGGCATCGGCGAGACCTCGGTCCGGGCTCTCGCCAAGCTGGAACAGGTCCTGCCGGGCCGGCTGCGCCGCCGGGTCGGCGCCCTCAACGCCTTCACCGTGCCGATGCTGCGCGGCCCGCTGCCCTCCTCCGTCGACCCGGCCGTCCTCACCGAGCTGGCCAACCTCTGCCGCGACGCCGAGCGGCTGCGCTTCGAGTACCGCGACCACGACGGCACCCCCACCCGCCGCAGCGTCGAACCGCACCGCCTGGTGTGCAGCGAGCGCCGCTGGTACCTGGTCGCCTGGGACCTCGACCGCGAGGACTGGCGTACGTTCCGCGCCGACCGCATCACCCCGAAGCCACCCCACGGCCCACGCTTCGCACCGCGCACGCCCCCCGCCCAGGACCTGGCCGCCTACGTCTCCCAGGGCGTCTCCACGCGCGCGTACGCCTCGCACGCCGTCGTCCGGCTGCTCGTGCCGCTCGAAGAGGCCGCCGAGCGGATCTCACCGTCCGCCGGAACGCTGGAACCCGACGGTGCGCACGCCTGCGTCCTGCGCACCGGGGCCGCGAGCCTGGACGTGATGGTGATCCACGTGATGCTGACGGGCTTCGAGTTCGAGGTGCTGGAGCCCGCCGAGCTGACCGAGGCGATCAGGACGGCTCACGACCGGCTTGCTCGCTCTTTGGCTCGGGCTGGGGAATCTGCGCCGCGTACTCCGGAAAGTGCAGGTCGAACGCGGGCGACTCGGAGCGGATCCGGGGCAGCGTGTTGAAGTTGTGCCGCGGTGGCGGACAGGAGGTCGCCCACTCCAGGGAACGGCCGAAGCCCCACGGGTCGTCGACCCCCACCTTCTCGCCGTACCTCGCGGTCTTCCAGACGTTGTAGAGGAACGGCAGCGTCGAGAAGCCCAGCAGGAACGCGCCGATGGTCGAGAGGGTGTTGAGCGCGGTGAAGCCGTCGGCGGCGAGATAGTCGGCGTACCGGCGGGGCATACCCTCCGCGCCCAGCCAGTGCTGCACCAGGAACGTGGTGTGGAAGCCCACGAACAGCGTCCAGAACTGGATCTTGCCGAGGCGTTCGTCGAGCAGCTTGCCGGTGAACTTGGGCCACCAGAAGTAGAAGCCGGCGAAGGTCGCGAAGACGACCGTGCCGAAGACGACGTAGTGGAAGTGCGCGACCACGAAGTACGTGTCCGTCACATGGAAGTCCAGCGGCGGCGACGCCAGGATCACCCCCGTCAGACCGCCGAACAGGAAGGACACCAGGAAGCCCACCGCCCACAGCATCGGTGTCTCGAAGGACAGTGAGCCCTTGATCATGGTGCCGGTCCAGTTGAAGAACTTCACACCCGTCGGCACCGCGATCAGGAAGCTCATGAACGAGAAGAACGGCAGCAACACCGCGCCGGTCGCGAACATGTGGTGCGCCCACACCACCACCGAGAGACCAGTGATCGACATCGTCGCGGCGACCAGCGTCAGGTAGCCGAACATCGGCTTGCGGCTGAAGACCGGGATGATCTCCGTGATGATCCCGAAGAACGGCAGCGCGATGATGTACACCTCGGGATGCCCGAAGAACCAGAACAGGTGCTGCCACAGGATCGCCCCGCCGTTGGCCGCGTCGAAGACCTGTGAGCCGAACCGCCGGTCGGCCTCCAACACCAGCAGCGCGGCCGCCAGCACCGGGAACGCCAGCAGGATCAGGATCGACGTGAACAGGGTGTTCCAGACGAAGATCGGCATCCGGAACATGGTCATTCCGGGCGCACGCATCCCGATGATCGTCGTGATGAAGTTGACCGCGCCGAGGATGGTGCCGAAGCCGGACAGCGCCAGGCCCATGATCCACAGGTCGGGCCCGACGCCGGGGGAGTGCACCGAGTCGTTGAGGGGCGCGTAGGCGAACCAGCCGAAGGCCGCCGGGCCCGACGGCACCAGGAGCGAGCCGAGCACGATCAGGCCGCCGAACAGGAACAGCCAGTACGACAGCATGTTCAGCCGCGGGAAGGCCACGTCCGGCGCGCCGATCTGCAACGGCATCAGCTCGTTGGCGAAGCCCGCGAAACTCGGCGTCGCGAAGAGCAGCAGCATGATCGTGCCGTGCAACGTGAAGAGCTGGTTGAACTGCTGGCTGTCCACGATCTGCAGTCCCGGCCGGGCGAGCTCGGCGCGCATCAGCAGCGCCATCACCCCGGCGATCAGGAAGAACGCGAACGACGTGATCAGGTAGAGATGGCCGATCTTCTTGTGGTCGGTGGTGGTCAGCCAGTCGACGACCAGCCGGCCCCGCTGCTCTCGCCGCACGGGTCGTGCCGTCGCCTGCGCGGTCTGCGTCCCCATCGCTCGCTCGCCCCTTCGCTCGCCCTGCCCCGGGCCCGCCGAGGCCCGCGCCACACGTGTCCGCGAGCCCACGCCATGATGCTCGCGCCGTGGCGTGCTCCGACAGGGGGCATACGGGGGTTCTGTGCCGGAACCGTGTATTTCTCATGTGATGTCAGCGCTCCCGGCCCCTCCTGAAATCGGTGAGAAAGAGGGGTGGGAAGCGGTACTCCCGGAACCTTTCCGACACGCCTTTCCGGGAGTCGGCACGACACGCGGGAATTGCGCTCGATTACCCGCGTAAGGGCTAGGGAACCGCTCGTACGTGTGACGGAGTTAGGCCGAAACGGGTGTCGTGATTCTGTGACAGAAGCGTGACCGGGGAGGGACGTGACCCTCGGTGCGCGCCCCGGACTTCCCCGACCGCGGGATCTCGGACTTCCCCGGCCGCGGGATGGGGCCTAGCGTGGCCGCATGGCACCGATTCCGACTCCTTCCGCCGAACCCCAGGACAGTCCTGACACCTATGTCGGCCTCGACGCCGAGCGGGCCGAACGGCTCGCACGCGAGCGGGGGTGGTCGACGGTGCGCTCGCTGCCGCCGGGGGCGATCATCACCATGGAGTACCGCGTGGGCAGGCTGAACTTCGAGGTGAAGGAGGGGCGGGTGGCCCGGTCCTGGAAGGGCTGACCCCTCGACGGCACCTGTGAAGACGGCGACGGCCCCGAATCCTGTGAAGGAGTCGGGGCCGTCGCCGTGCGGGGTGAGCGGTGCGTACCGGTTCCGCCGCCGTGGTCAGCCGCCGGTCAGGGGGCGGGCCGTCGGGGTACCGCGGACGATGCGGTCCGTCTGGGGCGGGCGGCGGCTGCCGGCCGGGGTGACCGGTGTGCGCTCCGAGCGGGCCGTGTGCGGCCCCGGGGACAGGTAGACGGGGGCCCGGGGCGTCGCACGGGCCACGGTCTCGCTCTGGGTACGGGCCGCCGTCTCGTTCTGGGAGGCCGGGCGGGGCTTGAGCCGTACGGGGGTCTCGACGGGCGACAGCGGCGCCGGCGCCGTGCCGCCGCCACGGGCCCGCCAGCGGTCGCGCAGGTCGAAGACGGCCGTCTCGGCGCGCGCGATCAGCGGTTCGAACCACGGGAGGGCCAGCAGGATCAGCAGACCGGCGGCCCAGCCGAGGAGCACGTCGCTCAGCCAGTGCGTACCGAGGTAGACCGTGGCCATGCCCACGCCGAGCGAGGTGACCGCGGACACGGCGGACAGCCAGCGGCGGGCCCACGGCGCGGAGGCCATGTAGGCGAGGATTCCCCAGGTCACCACGGCGTTGGCGGTGTGGCCGCTGGGAAATATATCGCCGCCGAGACCCATCTCGTTCGAGCCGATGGTGGTCGCGTAGTGCGGTCCGAGTCTGCCCATGCCGATCTTCGCCGCGCCGACGGTGACGTTCAGCAGCAGCAGGGACGTGGCCAGGGTCAGCAGCGGGCGCAGCGTGTGCTGCCGCCAGGAGCGCCAGCCCAGCCAGGCCGCGACCATCACCGCGGTGGGGCCGCGCTGGCCGAGCACCACGTAGTAGTCGACGAACCAGTGGATGCCGGCCCACTGCTGGTACGGCCGGAAGAACATCACCTGCCAGTCGAGGCGGACCAGCCAGGAGGTGATCACCACGAGCCACACGATCGCCAGGTAGAAGGCCAGTGTTCCGGCGAACAGCGCGACCCGGTGCCGGCTCATCTTCGGCACGTCGATGTGAGCCGGCCGTTCCGGCTCACGGTCCAGCCTCGCGAACACCCGGTCCAGACGGGTGAGGTTTCGTTCGGTACGCACCCAATCGACGTTACAGCGAGTGAGCTGACCCGCTACGCGAATCCACGGCTTTGTGATGACGATGTGATGTGGGATTCCTCTCAACGAGGGGTTTATTGCCGAGGAATCCGCAATGCGGGTTGCCGGTACCCTTCAATTCCTTTGATCGTTCTGGGTTGCGGTTTTATCGCGCTTATGAATTCGTTCACCGAATCATGGGGTGGAATTGTCCGGGCGCTCATCGCTCTCCGCAGTCGATCACGGTGGACCGGAGCCGTTCAGCCAGAAGGCCCCGTACGCCGCCGACGCGACCGCGACCGCCGCGAGCACCAGGGATGACCTGCGCGGACGCAGTCGGGCCAGGGCGAGGGCGAGCGGCAGCAGCAGGGGGAAGGCGGGCATCAGCAGGCGTGGTTTCGAGCCGAAGTAGCTCGACGCGCACAGGGCGAGGGCGGTGACGACACCCGCGTACACCAGGAGCGGGAGCGGCTGGCGCTGCCGCACACAGACCACGTACAGCCAGACGAGCAGGCCGACCCCGACGACCAGTCCCACGCCCGCCAGGGCCGACGGAAACGACGTGAACTTGTCGGCGACGAAGCGGGCGAAGGCGTAGCCGCCGTCGAACCCGTTGCGCCAGCCCGCCTGGACGTCGAGGTAGCCGAGCGGGCCCTTGCCGGTGTGATGGCCCACCCACAGGACGTAGGCGGCGACGCCGAGGGGGGCCAGGAGCATGCCGAGGGCGCGGCGGGCGGCCGGCGTGCGGTGCGCGCCGGTGGCGCCCACCCCGGTGAGGGCGCCGTCCGCCCGCTCCTGGCACCGCTGCCGCCCGAACGGGGTACCGCCCGCCGTGTCCCGGTCCCGTGCGAAAGCGACGATCGCCGCCGTCCACACCGCCGCGACGACGGCGAGGCCCACCGGGCGGGTCAGCCCGGCCAGCGACGCCAGCAGGCCCGCCGTCACCCAGCGGCCGGTCATGACCGCGTACAGCGACCAGGCGGCCAGCGCCGTGAACAGCGACTCGCTGTACGCCATCGACTGCACGATCCCGACCGGGAGCACGGCCCACAGCAGCACCGCGCAGACCCCGGCCCGGCGGCCGTGGACATGATCGGTGACCGCGAAGACACCCCAGGCCGCCGCCAGGGAGGAGAGCAGGGCGACGACGAAACCCGCGTCGGCGTACGACAGCGGGGTCGCCCCGGCCAGCAGCCGCTCCAGCCACGGCAGCAGCGGGAAGAACGCGAGGTTCGAGTGCACGTCGCCGTTGGGCAGGCGCACCTCGTAGCCGTACCCCAGCTCGGCGACCCTGGTGTACCAGAGGGCGTCCCAGCGGGCCGTCAGCAGCGTGTACGCGCTCTTGTCGCGCGCGGCGCTCCACAGGGCCAGCGTGAGCAGCCCCAGGGCGCGTACGGCCGCGTACCCGAGGAGGGCCGGGGCCGCCCGGCGCAGACTCGGGGCGCCGAGCCGTGCCGGGCGCGTCTCAAGATCGGTCACGGGCCCGATTATCGACCGCCCGCGAAACCGGACCGCCCGCGGGGCGCGGACGCCGGCGAGAAGGAGTGGTGTACGCCACACGTGTTCCGCGCGAAGTCTGAGAGGTCCGCCACTCGGCTCCGGCGCGGACTCGCGTACGCTGACGTGTCACTCGCCGTTCGCTGCGCGGGCCGGAGACCACCGCTCCTCTCCGGCCGACGTCACGGGAGTCCCCACCCGTGATCCCGCCGAACGTGAGGGAACATCTGGGAGGTACGTACATGTCCGGGACGACCACGGCCGCAGCAGGGCTGCGCCGTCGGGCGGCCGGGGCCGGTGCCAACCGCTGGGTCGTCCTTGTCGTCCTGTGCGTGAGCCTGCTCCTCGTCGCCCTCGACGCCACCGTGCTGCACGTGGCGGTGCCCGCCGTCACCGAGGACCTCAGGCCCGGCGCGATAGAGCTGCTCTGGATCGTCGACGTCTACCCCCTGGTCTGCGCCTCGCTGTTGATCCTCTTCGGCACGCTCGGCGACCGAGTCGGCCGCAGACGGGTCCTGCTCCTCGGCTACGCCCTCTTCGGCGTCGCCAGCGCGATGGCCGCCCTCGCCGACACCGCCCAGGTGCTGATCGTGGCGCGGGCGCTGCTCGGCGTCGGCGGCGCGATGATCATGCCCGCGACGCTGTCGATCCTCCGCCAGGTCTTTCCCGACCGGCGTGAGCGGGCGCTCGCGATAGGCATCTGGAGCGCGGTCGCCGCGGTGGGCGCGGCGGTCGGGCCCCTGCTCGGCGGCTTCCTGCTCGAGCACTTCTGGTGGGGTTCGGTCTTCCTCATCAACATCCCGTTGATGCTGGTCAGCCTGCCGGTCGGACGGTTGCTGCTGCCCGAGTCGAAGGGTGACGGGCGCGGCCCCTGGGACGTGGTCGGCGCGCTCATGGCGGCCGGCGGTCTGTTCTGCCTGGTGCTGGGCGTCAAGCGGCTCGGCGGCGGGGAACTGGGCCCGTTCACCGTGATGCCGCTGGCCGTGGGTACGGCGCTCGTCGTGGCGTTCGTACGACGTCAGCGGCGCCTGGCGCATCCGCTGGTGGACCTGCGGATGTTCGCGCGGCCGGTGTTCAGTACGTCGGTGGGCTGCATCGTGCTGGCGATGCTCGCCCTGGTGGGCCTCGAACTGATCGCGGCGCAGTATCTGCAGCTGGTGCTGGAGCTGTCCCCGCTGGAGACCGGCCTTCGGCTGCTGCCGCTGACCTTCGCCGCGATGGCGGCCGGTCTGGCGGGCGCGCGGATGCTGCGGCGGTTCGGGCCACGTCGGATGGTGAGCTGCGGTTTCTGTCTGACGGCGGTGGCCGTGGTGCTGCTGACGGCGATGGGCGGCGAGGACAACACCGCGCTGTTGCTGGCCGGGTTCCTGCTGCTCGGGTTCGGGCTGGAGACGACGCTGTTCGGGGCGTACGAGTCGATGCTGAGCGAGGCTCCGCCGGAGCAGGCGGGCGGGGCGGCGGCGATCGGGGAGACGTCGTACCAGCTGGGCGCGGGCATCGGGATCGCGCTGCTCGGCAGCGTGATGAACGCGGCGTACGCGCCCGGGTTGTCGTCGGTGCAGGGTGTCCCGGCGTCGGCCTCGGCGGCCGCGGGGCGCTCGCTGGGGGAGGCGTACGAGGTCGCCGGGCGGCTCGGGGGGCCGGCGGGTGAGGCCCTGCGCCGGACCGCCCGGGACTGTTTCGTGCACGGGCTGCACGTGACGTTGCTGGTGAGCGCCGGGTTGTTGCTGCTGGGGGCGGTGATGGCGTTGCGGTTGCCGCGCGTCATGCAGTGTGAGTCCCCTTCGGTGGAGGCGGAGATCCCCGCGCCGAGGGAAGTCGCGGAGTCGCGCGTCTCCGCTTGAGTGGTGCGAGCTCGATGGTGCGAGCTCGATGGTGCGAGCTCGATGGTGCGAGCTCGAGTGGTGAGCGCTCGAGTGGTGCGTGCTTGAGCGGTGCGTCTGGACGTGCGGACTCCCGCGCCGTTACGGTCGGGACCGGCAGCGTAACTAGCGGTGCTAGTTTTGAGAGGGCGTGCTCATGAACCCGTTCGATCCCGCCGACCCCCTCGGCATCGACGACCTGCTCGAGCCGGAGGACCTGGCAGTCAGGGCGACCGTGCGGGCGTGGGCCGGTGACCGTGTGCTGCCGTATGTCGCGCAGTGGTACGAGAGCGGCGAGCTGCCGGGGATCAGGGAGCTCGCCCGGGAGCTCGGCGGGATCGGGGCGCTCGGGATGTCGCTGAGCGGGTACGGGTGCGCCGGGGCGAGCGCCGTGCAGTACGGGCTGGCCTGTCTGGAACTGGAGGCCGCCGACTCGGGAATCCGGTCACTGGTGTCCGTCCAGGGTTCCCTCGCCATGTACGCCGTCCACCGCTTCGGTTCTCAGGAGCAGAAGCAGAACTGGCTTCCGCGCATGGCCGCCGGAGAGGTCATCGGGTGCTTCGGGCTCACCGAGCCCGACCACGGTTCCGACCCCGCCTCCATGCGGACGTACGCCAAGCGCGACCCTGGCGGAGACTGGGTGCTCAACGGGCGCAAGATGTGGATCACCAACGGGTCCGTCGCCGGGGTCGCGGTCGTGTGGGCGCAGACCGAGGACGGGATCCGGGGGTTCGTCGTGCCGACCGACAGCCCCGGGTTCTCGGCCCCGGAGATCAAGCACAAGTGGTCGCTGCGCGCCTCCGTCACCAGTGAGCTCGTGCTCGACGACGTACGGCTGCCCGCCGATGCCGTGCTTGGGGAGGTGACCGGACTCAAGGGCCCGCTCAGCTGTCTCTCGCACGCCCGTTACGGGATCGTCTGGGGCGCCATGGGTGCGGCCCGCTCCTGCTTCGAAGCCGCTGTCGAGTACGCGAAGACGCGGGAGCAGTTCGGGCGGCCCATCGGTGGCTTCCAGCTGACCCAGGCCAAGCTCGCCGACATGGCGGTCGAACTGCACAAGGGGATTCTGCTCGCCCATCATCTCGGGCGGCGCATGGACGCCGGCCGCCTGCGTCCCGAGCAGGTCAGCTTCGGCAAGCTCAACAACGTACGCGAGGCGATCGAGATCTGCCGTACCGCCCGGACCATCCTCGGCGCCAACGGGATCTCGCTCGAATACCCCGTGATGCGGCACGCGACCAACCTCGAGTCGGTGCTCACCTACGAGGGCACCGTCGAGATGCACCAGCTCGTGCTGGGCAAGGCGCTCACCGGACTCGACGCGTTCCGGTAAACCCCGCGCGGAGGCAGGGCCGGTGAGCGGCCCTGCCTCAGCTCTGGTTGAAGAAGCCGTCCGCGCGGTGCGGGGCAGGGTCTCCGTTCACGATCTCCGTGTTGGCGGGGGACAGCAGGAACACCCGGGTGGAGACGCGTTCGATCGAACCACGCAGGCCGAAGATGAGTCCGGCCGCGAAGTCGACGACACGCTTGGCGTCGGCGGCCTCCATGGCCGTGAGGTTCATGATGACGGGGACGCCTTCGCGGAAGAGTTCGCCGATGGCGCGGGCGTCCCGGAAGCTGTCCGGGGTGACCGTGCCGATCCGGCGGCCCTTCTCCTCGGCGACGTCCGACGCCACCTTGACCCGCGGGTCCGTCACCCAGGCATCCCCGGGCTGCTCGGTCCCTTCGGAGTAGTCGTCGTCGTAGTAACGCTCGTCATCGTTGTCGTCAACGAGGCCAAGCCAGGCGCTTGCCTTGCGAACCGATCCCATGGACGCCTCCTCTCACAGCGGTCTTTCTTGCTTCCGCATCCCTATGGTCATCCATGATGCGGACGGCGCGCCAAGTGGATAGACGCCGCGCGGGGGGTTTGTGACGGTACTGGTGCACAGCGAATCCGTCGAGAGTCCGTATGTCCCAAGGGTCGTTCCGCAAACGGCTGCTGACTGTGAGTGAAATATGATTCTTCACGGCGTACGGGTGATGGGCGGTGCGTACGGGTGAACCGGACGATCGATACGATGCCGCAGCTCACCGCAGTTCAACGCCGTTCGCACCACGGGGGATCGCCGTGTTCGGAATCGTCAGGCCCTGCCGCCACCGGCTCGGGGAGAGCCTCAAAACCCAGTGGATGGCCCATTTGTGCGGGCTGTGCCTCGCGCTGCGTAAGGATCACGGACAGTTCGCGAGAATCGTGACGAACTACGACGGCTTGCTGATATCCGTTCTGACGGAGGCTCAGGCCCCCGGGCCCGAGGGCGGCGGTCGGCGTACGGCAGGGCCGTGTCCGCTGCGCGGCATGCGTACCGCGTCCGTCGCACATGGTGAGGGGGCGCGTCTCGCGGCAGCCGTCTCGCTGGTGCTCGCCTCCGCCAAGGTGCGCGACCATGTCGCCGACGGGGACGGGCTGCTGGCCCGTCGGCCGGTGGCGCTCGCCGCGCGCCGGGTGGCCACCAGCTGGGGCCGGGCAGGGGAGCGGACCGGCTCGGACGTCGGGTTCGACACCGCCCTGCTCGTGGACGCCGTGGACCGGCAGATCGGGATCGAGGCGCTGGCGGGGCCGGGGACGCCCCTGCTCACGGTCACCGAGCCGACCGAGACCGCGACCGCCGCCGCCTTCGCGCACACCGCGGTGCTGGCCGGACGGCCGGGCAACGCCCCGCCTCTCGCCGAGGCCGGACGGCTCTTCGGCCGGCTCGCGCATCTCCTGGACGCCGTGGAGGACAGGGAAGCTGACGCCGCGTCGGGTGCCTGGAACCCGCTCACCGCGACCGGGACGCCCCTGACGGAGGCCCGACGGCTCGCTGACGACGCCGTGCACGGGATACGGCTCGCGCTGCGCGAGGCGGAGTTCGCTGACGCGAAGCTCGTCCACCGGCTGCTCGTGCACGAGCTACGGACCTCCGTGGACCGGGCCTTCGGTACCGCCGCCTGCGCGCACGGGGGTGCGCACGGAGGCACGCACGCGGGCGCGCCGTCCGGTGCGATGCCGCACGGGCCGTACGCCCCGCCCGGGGGTCCCGGATGGCGGCCCCCGGAGCCGCCCCGCCGCGACCGGCGCGGGCTGCTCGCCGGGTGCGCGGTGTGGGCGGGGCTGGCCTGCACCTGCCAGATGTGCTGCGGGGAGTTCGAGGACCCCTGGAGCCGGCAGCGCCGGGAGGGACTGTGCACCAACGCCGACTGCAGCGGCTGCGGGGACTGCTGCAGCTGCTGCGACTGCTGTGGGAACTGCTGCGGTGACGGTTGCTGCTGCGACGGATGCGACTGCGGCTGCGACTGCTGAGCCGCGTCTGAGCCGGAGGCCGAGCGGGGGCGTACGCATGGTGGGGCGTACGCATGGTGGGGCGGTCTCTGGGAGGGGGAAGCGCAGGGGAGAGGGGTGGGCGAGGGGAGGGCGCGTGTGTGTGAAGGCGAAGCGGGAGTGAGAACGCGAGAAGCGCCCCTCGATCGGGAACTCGGGGCGCGCGGTGGGTCAGCTCAACAGGAAGAGGACCACACTCGACCGAAGTCGATGTGGGAGCGCTTGACCAGCCACCGCTGTGGATGCATGGGCCAAGTGGAACAGGCATCCGGTGGCGCGTCAACCGACTTGAGACGCGTGGCTCACAGTCCGGACAGCCTTGACAGCGAGCGGAAACCGCCCCGTAGTCTCGCGGGGCGGCCCTGCTGAGGGGCTCGGCCGCATCCGTGTGAAGGCACCCGTCCGAGTTCGACCGACTCGATGCCACGGAGCCCTCGCATGTCCTGCGACAACCTCGCCGAAGCCCCCACCGCACCGGTCCCGCCCGAGCAGGCGGACTCCCCGCCTGCTGCCGGCGGCCGCTGTCAACCCGTCCTGCGCGACAGGGCGTTCACGGTCAGCAGGGTGCCCCCAGGCCGTTCAGGCGCTCGCCGACCGGCTCGGGGTCGAGCGCGGGCAGGGCGCATCCGGACGACGTGCACGACGATCCGCGGCACGAGCGCACCCGCGTCCTTCTCTCCAAGGTCCTGTGACCTGACCTGCCAGGAAAGGGATCTTCCGCGATGACCCCGGCACAGGGCCGGCGCCCGCTGCACCTCGCCGCCGCCGTCGACCAGCAGACGGTGTACGAAGCCGATTCCTACGTCGCGCTGGCGCGGCTCGCCGAGCGAGGCCGCCTCGACTTCGTGACCCTGGACGACACCCTCGCCCGCCCGGGCCCCGACGCGCTCTCCGTGCTGGCCCGGGTCGCGCCCGCCACCGACCGGGTCGGGCTCGTCCCCACCGTCACCACCACACACACCGAGCCCTTCCACGTCCAGGCAGCCGTCGAGGCCCTCGACCGGGTCAGCCGCGGCCGGGCCGGCTGGCGGGTCGAGGTGTCCGCCGGCGAGCGCGAGGCCCGCCTCTTCGGCCGCCGCGATCCGCTCCCGGCCGCCGACGCCCTGTGCCAGGAGGCCGGTGAAGTCGCCGACGCGGCGGCCAGGCTGTGGGACAGCTGGGAGGACGACGCCGAGATACGCGACGTGGCGACCGGGCGTTTCCTCGACCGGGACAAGCTGCACCACGTCGACTTCACCGCCTCCGCCTCCGCCTCCGCCTCCGCTTCCGCCTCCACCTCCGCTTCCGCCTCCGCCTTCTCGGCCAAGGGGCCCTCGATCGTGCCGAGACCCCCGCAGGGCCACCCCGTGCGGGTGGTCGACGCCACCGAGGGGCCTGCCCGGCGGACCGCCGCCCGGTACGCCGACGTGGCGCTGGTACGGGCCGTGAGCCCGGCGCAGCTCGCCGAGGTACGGGCCGAACTGCACGGACACGCCTCGGCGTTCGGCCGGAAGCCCGACGACCTGCGGGTGCTCGCGAGCCTCGTCGTCGACCTCGGCGGGGGCGAGTACGCGGCCGAGCCCGGCCACGGCGGGGGCGGCCCCCGGCCGACCGCCCAGGGTCCGCTGTACCGGGGCGGCCCCGTCGACCTCGCGGAGCTGATCGCCGCCTGGTACACCGACGGCACCGTCGACGGCTTCCACCTCAAGCCCGCCGAACCCCTCTGTGACCTGGAGCGTCTCGTCAACGGCACGGTGGCGTTGCTGCAACACCGAGGGCTGTTCCGTACGTTCTACCCGGGCGGCACGCTCAGGGAGCACCTGGGGCTGACCCGGCCCGCCAGCCGGTACACCGTGACCGGGGGAGCGTCATGACCACACGCGGACGGATGCGTCCGGCCGCGCACGTCCCAGAGGTCGACCGCACGACAGGGTGGGGGCGATCCGCGGGCGAGTTCGGCGTCCCGCGCCCGCCGCAGGGGCACCTGGTCGTCATCCAGGCGCGGGACTCGGTGCGGGGACGGGAGTTCGCCGCCTTCACAGCGGACGTGTTCTTCCGCCCTGACGCGGCGGCGGCAGGTCTCACCGCAGAGCGCGCTCCTCACCCCGGAGCAGATCTGGGGCGTCGGCCTGTCGTCGTTCGACGAGTTCGCGGACCGCGTGACGCCCCTGCTCCAGGAACGCGGAACGTTCCGTACCGGGTACGGGAGCGCAGCCCCCGCTCCCACCTAGGGCTTTCCGGTCCCGGGCAGCGGCGAGGTGCGGCCACCCGCTCTGAAAAGGGGTCATCTCGCGTAGACCGTAAAGATCGTTTAAAGCTTGACGGCCGAAAGGTGCCCTTGCGCCTACCGGCCGTTCGGCCGAATACTCCCCCTCAGCGCTTGTCAGGGGCACGGCGTGTTCGGCATCCGAGCAACCGGAACCCTGGCTGCGCCTCACGGGCCCGACCCCACGAGGGCCCCCGACTTCCCATGTGGAGGAACGACAAGTGAGGATCAAGCGCACCACCCCCCGTAGCGGCATTTCGAGACGGACCCGGCTGATCGCCGTTTCCACCGGCCTCGTGGCCGCCGCCGCGATCGCGATCCCCAGCGCGAACGCGTCCGACACCCCCACCACTTTCAGCGCCACCGCGCTCAAGAGCGCCAGCAGTTCGGTGCTCCAGGCCGACATCCCGGGCACCGCCTGGGCGGTCGACAGCAAGACCAACCGGGTCGTCGTTACCGTCGACAGCACGGTCTCCCAGGCCGAGATCGCGAAGATCAAGGAGCAGGCGGGCGGCAACGCCGACGCGCTCACGATCAAGCACACCCCCGGCAAGTTCAACAAGCTCATCCAGGGTGGCGACGCCATCTATGCGAGTAGCTGGCGCTGCTCGCTCGGCTTCAACGTCCAGAACAGCAGCGGTGCCCAGTACTTCCTGACCGCCGGTCACTGCACCGACGGCGCGGGCACCTGGTACTCCAACTCGGGCCGTACCACCGTCATCGGCTCCACCACGGGCTCCAGCTTCCCGGGCAACGACTACGGCATCGTGCGCTACACCGGGTCCGTCGCCAGGCCCGGCACCGCGAACGGAGTGGACATCACCCGCGCGGCCACGCCCGCCGTGGGGACGACCGTCATCCGTGACGGCTCCACCACCGGTACGCACAGCGGCCGGGTCACCGCCCTGAACGCGACCGTCAACTACGGCGGAGGCGACATCGTCTCCGGCCTGATCCAGACCAACGTCTGCGCCGAGCCCGGCGACTCCGGCGGGTCGCTCTACGGCAGCAACGGCACAGCGTACGGTCTGACCTCCGGCGGCAGCGGCAACTGCTCCTCCGGCGGCACGACCTTCTTCCAGCCCGTGACGGAGGCCCTCAGCGCCTACGGCGTCAGCATCTACTGAGGCCCCCGCCGCACTTCGGCACCTTGAGCACCTGTAGCACCTGACCTGCAGCCGGCAGCAGGCGAGCCCCCGCACGCAACCGACGTGCGGGGGCTCGCCCTTGTGCGCGTACCGGCGTTACCGTCGACCTACAGGCGGTCACATCGGACCCTGGGGGCCGTGATGGTCGAGGAGCTGGTGGCGGCGGGAGCGACCCTCGCCTCCGCCGCGGTGGTGTACGTGATGGCGGCGGCGCGGGTCGTCAAGCAGTACGAACGGGGCGTGGTCTTCCGGCTCGGCAAGCTCCGGGCGGAGGTCCGCGAGCCGGGGTTCACCATGATCGTTCCGGGCATCGACAAGCTCCGGAAGGTCAACATGCAGATCGTGACGATGCCGGTGCCCGGGCAGGAGGGCATCACCCGGGACAACGTCACGGTCCGGGTCGACGCCGTCGTCTACTTCAAGGTGACCTCGCCGGCCGACGCGATCGTCCGGGTGGAGGACTACCGGTTCGCGGTCGCGCAGATGGCGCAGACCTCGCTGAGGTCCATCATCGGCAAGAGCGAGCTGGACGATCTGCTCTCCAACCGCGAAAAGCTGAACCAGGGCCTCGAGTTGATGATCGACAGCCCGGCCGTGGAGTGGGGCGTCACCATCGACCGGGTCGAGATCAAGGACGTCTCGCTGCCGGAGACGATGAAGCGGTCCATGGCCCGGCAGGCGGAGGCCGACCGCGAGCGGCGGGCCAGGGTCATCAACGCTGACGCCGAGTTGCAGGCGTCCAAGAAGCTGGCCGAGGCCGCCAAGGAGATGTCCGAGCAGCCCGCCGCGCTGCAACTGAGGCTGCTGCAGACCGTGGTGGCCGTCGCCGCCGAGAAGAACTCGACGCTGGTGCTGCCGTTCCCCGTGGAGCTGCTGAGGTTCCTGGAGAAGGCGCAGCAGGGGTCTGCCGTGATGCAGCAGCAGCCGCAGCAACCGGTGCGGGAGCAATTCCCGTCCGTCGAGTCCCGCTCGAACTCCGATGCGCAAGGGGCGATTTCAAGACAGGACTAGTCCTCACAGGCTGGTGAAGATTACTCGCGCGTAGTGTTTGCACTGCGAAGAGCCTGGGCTGACCGTGGACGGTCAAAAGTGAGGGGGGCGTGCAATCGCGTTCTACGCGCGTCCGGAAGTCGACCTTGTGCGCTCCCTGTGGGGTTCGGAAGAGTAGGCGCTCGTCAACCAAGCCTTCCGGTCCGCGAGGTCCCCACAACCAACCGGACCGACCCCCCACAGGAGGACGCGAGTTGAAGCACCGACGCATACCCAAGCGGCGGGCGGCCGTGGCAGGTGCGGGCATCGCCGCACTGGTCGCCGCGGGAGTCACCTTCCAGACTGCGAACGCCAGTGAGCCCGCGAAGACCCCGGAGCTCAAGACCCTTTCGGCGCTGGCGGCCGGAAAGCTCGCCTCGACGCTCGGCCAGGACCTCGGCGCCGACGCGGCGGGCACGTTCTACGACGCGAAGACCCGGAACCTCGTGGTCAACGTGCTCGACGAGACAGCGGCCCAGACCGTCGAGGCGGCCGGCGCCCAGGCGAGAATCGTCGAGAACTCCGCCGCCGAGCTGAAGAGTGCCCGCACCACCCTCACCGAGGACGCGGCCATCCCCGGCACCGCCTGGGCGACCGACCCGACGACCAACAAGGTCGTCGTCACCGCCGACCGCACGGTGTCCGAGGCCGAGTGGGCCAAGCTCACCAAGGTCGTCGACGGACTCGGAGCCAAGGCCGAACTCCAGCGCACCAAGGGTGAGTTCAAGCCCTTCGTGGCGGGCGGCGACGCCATCACCGACGGCAGTGGCCGCTGCTCGCTCGGCTTCAACGTGGTCAAGGGCGGCGAGCCCTTCTTCCTCACCGCCGGCCACTGCACCGAGTCCATCTCCACCTGGTCGGACTCCAGCGGCACCGAGATCGGCACCAACGAGGTCTCCAGCTTCCCGGGCGACGACTACGGCCTGGTCAAGTACACCGGCGACGTGGAGCACCCGAGCGAGGTGAACCTCTACAACGGCTCCGCCCAGCAGATCACCGGCGCCGCGGAGGCCACCGTGGGCATGAAGGTGACCCGCAGCGGGTCGACCACCCAGGTGCACGGCGGCACGGTCACCGGCCTGGACGCCACCGTGAACTACGGCAACGGCGACGTCGTCAACGGTCTGATCCAGACCGACGTCTGCGCCGAGCCCGGCGACAGCGGCGGCTCGCTCTTCTCGGGCAGCAACGCGATCGGCCTCACCTCCGGTGGCAGCGGCGACTGCACCTCGGGCGGTGAGACCTTCTTCCAGCCGGTGACGGAGGCGCTGTCCGCGACCGGTACCGAGATCGGCTGACCGGTCGTTACCGGCTGACCGTCGACACCGACTGACCGGCCGGCACACCTAGGCGAAGTCCCGTCCCGCGCGCGAGGGGCGGGACTTTCGCGTCGTAGGAGACCGCCTCGCAGGGGGAGTCGTAGGGGATCGCCTCGCAGGGGGATCCGTCACGCCGGCCGCCGTCTGCCGCGCAGCGACGCCGCCAGCAGAGTGATCACGATCCCCCCGAACGCCCACGCCGACAGGACCAGCAGCGAGGCGGTCATGTCGTTGCCCCTGAAGTAGGCGACGGAGCGCGCCGCCCATGTCCCGGCGCCCGGCGGCAACGCCGGCCCGATCTCCCTCCAGAACGGCGGAAGCAGCGGAGGCGGAAGAGCGCCGCCCGCGCTCGGGTTGCCCAGGATCACCACGAGCAGGATGACCAGTCCGATGCCGGCGAGCCCGAAGACGCCCTGGAACGCGAGGGTGGCGGCGCCGACCGCGAAGGTGATCAGGGCGCCGAGCCCCCAGTAGGCCATGACGCTGCCCGGCAGCGCGCCCAGGACCGGCCCCACGATCAACGCGCCCCCGAGTCCGCCGACGATCGCCACCAGAGCCATCGCGATGAGCCGGATCACCGCGCGCCTCGGGGTGGAGCGGGCGGCACCCGCGCTGATCACCATGATCGACGCGCACAGATAGCCGCCCACGCACCAGCCGACGGCCACGTAGAAGGACGAGAGCCCGTTGGCGTCCTTCACGTCGGCCGCGGCCACGTCGACGGTCCGCAGGGTGCGCGCCTCGGACTTCTCCAGGGTGGTGACGAGCGTCTCCAGGGTGGTGGCCAGCACCCTTCCGCCCCCGGTGGCGACCAGGAGGGTGTCGGTGGTGCGGGCCGGGTCGATGATCAGGGCGCCGTCGATCTCCCGGTGCGTGATCTGCTCGCGGGCCGTGGCGGCGTCGGCCACCGCGCGCGGGTCCAGCGGGTCGCCGGGCAGCTGCTCCAGTCGGGTCACCGACTGCTGGGCGGCGGCCTGGGGCGCGACCACCCCGAAGGGCACGTCCTTGGGCTTCGGGTCGTGCAGCGCCCCCACATAGGAGGCGATGAAGAGCAGGGCGAGGGCGGTCACGCCGATGACCAGCAGGGTGGCGCGCGGGGTGACGGCGTCCTTCACCTCGTCCAGGAAGGAGGCGGGGGAAGCGCCGGCACCGGCGGTCTGTGTCATGCCCCCACGGTCGAAGGCTTCGGGTGTTTGCGCAGGTGGGAGGGGCCCGAACGGATGTCGCACACACATTCGAAATTTGGTCTATGGTGGGGGTGAGGTAGTTGGGAACAGATGTTCGATAGCCGGTTTCGGCTCGCGAGTGCGGGAGGTGCGTGTGCCGGGTTTCACGCATCTGCACACCGTCTCCGGGTTCTCCCTGCGGTACGGGGCCTCACACCCGGAGCGGCTCGCCGAGCGCGCTTCCGAGCGGGGTATGGACGCCCTCGCCCTCACCGACCGCGACACCCTCGGGGGTGCGGTCCGCTTCGCCAAGGCCTGCGCGAAGGCGGGGGTGCGTCCGCTGTTCGGGGTGGAGCTGGCGGTGGAGAAGGCCGAGCCCGACGGGCGGGAGAAGCGCCGCACCCCCGTGCGGGGAGGCGCCTTCATCGACGAGTCGACACCCCGCGTCACCTTCCTGGCCCGGGACGGCGCCCGCGGCTGGGCCGATCTGTGCCGGCTCGTCACCGCCGCCCACACCGCCGAGGGCACCCCCCTGCTGTCCTGGCAGGACAACCACGCCGACGGCCTGACCGTCCTGCTGGGCCCCGCCTCCGACGTCGGCCGCGCTCTCGCCGCCGGCCGCCCCGACCGTGCCGCCAGGCTCCTCGCCCCCTGGCGGGAGGTCTACGGCGACGCCCTCCGCCTCGAAACCGTCTGGCACGGCCGCGAAGGTACGGGACCCGGCTCCCTGCGCCTGGCCGCCCGAACCGTCGGCTTCGCCGCCGAGCAGCGCGTCCGGCCCGTGCTCAGCAACGCCGTCCGGTACGCCGATCCCGGTCTCGGCCCGGTCGCCGACGTGCTGGACGCCGCCCGCCGGCTGGTCCCGATCGACGGGACCAGGGAACTGGACTCGGGCGAGGCCTGGCTCAAGGACGCGGACGCCATGCTCCGGGCCGCCGAGCGGATCGTGGAGGGTGCGGGCTACCGGCGCGACACCGCCCGCCGCCTGCTGGAGCAGACGCGGGCCACGGCCGCCGAGTGCCTGGTCGATCCCGAGGACGACCTCGGCATCGGCACCGTCCACTTCCCCGAGCCGCACCTCGTCGGAGCGGACCGCCGCACCGCACAGCGGACGCTGGCCTCGCGGGCGGCGGCGGGAATGGTGCTGAGGGGGTACTCCGGGAAACGTGTGTACTGGGAGCGGATGCACCGGGAGCTGGACATCATCGCCCACCACGGCTTCGCTTCCTACTTCCTGACGGTCGCTCAAGTGGTGGACGACGTGAGGGACATGGGGATCCGGGTCGCCGCGCGCGGCTCCGGCGCGGGATCGTTGGTGAACCACCTGATCGGCATCGCGCACGCCGATCCGGTCGAGCACGGGCTGCTGATGGAGCGCTTCCTGTCCAAGGAGCGGGTCGTGCTGCCGGACATCGACATCGACGTGGAGTCCGCGCGCCGGCTGGAGGTCTATCGCGCGATCATCGGCCGGTTCGGCGCCGAACGGGTCGCCACGGTCGCGATGCCGGAGACCTACCGGGTGCGGCACGCCATCCGGGACGTCGGCGCGGCCCTGTCCATGGACCCGGCCGACATCGACCGCATCGCCAAGTCCTTCCCGCACATCCGCGCCCGCGACGCCCGCGCGGCGCTGGAGGAACTGCCCGAACTGCGGCGGCTGGCGGGGGAGAAGGAGAGGTACGGCAGGCTCTGGGAGCTGGTCGAGTCCCTCGACGCCCTCCCGCGCGGAGTCGCCATGCACCCCTGCGGAGTGCTCCTCTCCGACGCCTCCCTCCTCTCCCGCACGCCGGTCATGCCGACCAGCGGCGAGGGGTTCCCCATGGCGCAGTTCGACAAGGACGACGTCGAGGACCTCGGGCTGCTCAAGCTCGACGTGCTCGGGGTGCGGATGCAGTCGGCGATGGCGCACGCGGTCGCGGAGGTGGAGAGGGCGACGGGGGACCGGATCGACCTGGACGCGGTGCGCCCCGGCGACCCGGCGACGTACCGGCTCATCCGTTCCACCGAGACGCTGGGCTGCTTCCAGATCGAGTCGCCGGGCCAGCGGGACCTGGTCGGGCGGCTTCAGCCGGCCACCTTCCACGACCTGGTCGTGGACATCTCGCTGTTCCGGCCGGGACCGGTCGCCGCCGACATGGTGCGGCCGTTCATCGAGGCGCGGCACGGGCGGGCGCCGGTCCGCTACCCGCACCAAGATCTGGAAGGGCCCCTGAAGGACACCTACGGAGTCGTCGTCTTCCACGAGCAGATCATCGACATCGTCGCCATCATGACCGGCTGCGGGCGCGGTGAGGCGGACCGGGTGCGGCGCGGACTGTCCGACCCGGAGTCGCAGGGGCGGATCAGGATCTGGTTCGCGCAGCACGCGGCGGCCGGGGGCTACGACGCGGAAACGATTCAGCGAACCTGGGAGATCGTCGAGGCCTTCGGGTCGTACGGCTTCTGCAAGGCGCACGCGGTCGCCTTCGCCGTGCCGACGTACCAGTCGGCGTGGCTGAAGGCGCACCATCCGGCCGCCTTCTACGCCGGGCTGCTCACGCACGACCCCGGGATGTACCCGAAGCGGCTGCTGCTGGCGGACGCGCGGCGGCGCGGGGTGCCGATCCTGCCGTTGGACGTGAACGCGTCCGGGGTCGCACACAGGATCGAACTGGTGTCTGAATCGGGGGGATTCGAGGGTGTCGGCGGGACCGGAGGGTCGGAGGGATCCCGGGTGCCGGAGGGATCCCGGGTGCCGGAGGGATCCGAGGCGCCGGAGGGATCCGGGGTGCCCGGGAAGGTCTGGGGGCTGCGGCTGGCGCTCTCCGACGTCCACGGCATCAGCGAGGCCGAGGCGGCGCGGGTCGCGGACGGCCAGCCGTACGCCTCGCTGCTCGACTTCTGGGAGCGGGCGCGGCCGAGCAGGCCGCTCGCGCAGCGGCTGGCCCAGGTGGGCGCGTTGGACGCCTTCGGCGCCAACCGGCGTGATCTGCAACTGCACTTGACCGAGCTGCACCGGGGCGCCCGGGGCTCGGGTGGCGGCGGTGGCCAACTCCCTCTGGCCGGAGGGCGGAAGACGGCGCCGGCCGGGCTGCCCGACCTGTCCTCGGCGGAGCGGCTGAGTGCCGAGCTGGGTGTGCTGTCCATGGACGCCTCGCGCAATCTGATGGACGACCACCGGACGTTCCTCGACGAGCTGGGCGTGGTGTCCGCGCGGCGGCTGCGGGATGCCGGGCACGGCGGGATCGTGCTGGTCGCGGGAGCCAAGGCGGCCACCCAGACGCCGCCGATCCGGTCCGGCAAGCGGGTCATCTTCACCACCCTGGACGACGGTACCGGCCTGGTCGACCTCGCCTTCTTCGACGACTCCCACGACGCCTGCGCGCACACCGTCTTCCACTCCTGGCTGCTGCTGGTGCGCGGGGTGGTGCAGCGGCGCGGCCCGCGCAGCCTCAGCGTGGTCGGTGCCGCCGCCTGGAACCTCGCCGAACTCGTCGAGCTGCGCGCCGAGAACGGTCTCGACGCGGTCGCGGCCCGGCTGGCGGAACCCGTGCCGGAAGGAAGCGGTGATCCGGCCGGCGGCAGGCGGATCCACATGCCCACCGGATACGAAATGCATCCATGGGCCGATCTGCGCCCGGCGGGCGAAGAGCCCGCGAAAGCAAGGAAGTTGTGGCACCAGAGTCCGGGGAGTGCGGGATGACCATCCTCTGCGTACGTTTCCAGCTGCCGCCTACGGACGAGGCGGCACTGCCGGGACTGCTCGGGCTGCTCGAGGAGTTCACGCCCGTCGTCGAGGCGCTGCCGCCGGACGGGGCACTGGCCGATCTACGCGGCGCCGAACGGTACTTCGGGCGCAGCGCGGTGGAACTGGCGTCGGTGATCCGGGTCCGGGCGCTCGCTCTGTACGGCGTCGACTGTGTGATCGGCGCCGGGCCGGGCCCGATGCTGGCCCGCATCGCACTGCGCGACGCCCAACCGGGGGTGACCTGCGCGGTGCCCGAGGGCGCCGTGGCGGGGTTCCTCGCCGGGAAGCCCGTCGCCGCGCTCCCCGGCGTCGGCGCCGCGACCGCCCGCACCCTGGGCGAGTACGGCCTCGACACCCTCGGCCTGGTCGCCGCCGCGCCGCTGTCCACGCTCCAGCGGCTGGTCGGCGCGAAGACCGGCCGCGAGCTGCGCGAGAAGGCGAACGGCATCGACCGCGGCCGGGTCGTGCCGAACGCCGTGTCCCGCTCGCTGGCGGCCGAACGCCCCTTCACCCGGGACGAGCTGGACGCCGACCGCCACCGCCGTGCGCTGCTCTCGGCCGCCGAGGAACTGGGCTCCCGACTACGGGCCGTGGACAAGGTCTGCGGCACCCTGACCCTCACCGTGCGCTACGCCGACCGCTCCTCGACGACCCGCACCCGCACCCTCGAGGAACCGACCGCGCACTCGGCCGCGCTGACCAAGGCGGCCTACGGAATGTACGAGGCCCTCGGCCTCCAGCGCGCCCGGGTCCGCTCGGTCGCCCTGCGCGCCGAGGGGCTCGGCCCCGCCGAACAGGCCTCCTACCAGCTCGCCTTCGATCCCGTGGACGAGAAGGTCCGTCGTGTCGAGGAGGTCGCGGACCGGGTGCGGGCGAAGTTCGGGCCGCGGGCGGTGATGCCGGGGACGCTGGCCGCGTGACTCCTCCTGGATGAGCCTCAGTTGGCCCACGGATGCTGGTTCAGCAGCGGCTCCGTCGGCGTCGGTTACCACTGGAAGTTTTTACTGACGCGTAACTTCACAAGTGCACTACTCGTCCGTAACTTGACGGGTGAACAGCATTCTTGTGATCCGGATCACAGGGTGTAAGGCCATCGCAACTCCCTTGAGCCGCAAGGAGATCACCCGATGCTGCCCTGGAACCGAGTGCTCAGACCCCTGGCCGCCCTCCTGCTGACCGCCGCCCTCGCCGTCGTCCCCGCCACCGCCGCCCAGGCGGCCGACACCTCCGGCGGGGGAGGCTGGAACGACCACTCCTGCCGGCCGTCCGCCGCCCACCCCCGCCCCGTGGTCCTCGTGCACGGAACATTCGCCAACTCCGTCGACAACTGGCTCGCCCTCGCGCCGTACCTGAAGAACCGCGGCTACTGCGTCTTCTCGCTCGACTACGGCAGGATCTCCGGCGTCCCGCTCTTCCACGGCCTGGGCCCCGTCGACAAGTCGGCCGAGCAGCTGAAGACCTACGTCGACCAGGTGCTCGCCGCGACCGGCGCCGCGAAGACCGACATCGTCGGTCACTCCCAGGGCGGCATGATGCCGCGCTACTACCTGAAGTTCCTCGGCGGAGCCGCCAAGGTGAACGCCCTGGTCGGCATCGCGCCCAGCAACCACGGCACCACGCTGTCCGGCCTCACCCACCTGCTGCCGTACTTCCCGGGCGTCGGGGACCTGCTCACCACCAGCACCCCGGCCCTCGCCGACCAGGTCGCCGGCTCCGCCTTCCTCACCAAGCTCAACGAAGGCGGCGAGACCGTACCCGGCGTCCAATACACGGTCCTGGCCACCAAATACGACGAGGTGGTCACGCCTTACCGGAGCCAGTTCCTCAGCGGATCCGGCGTACGCAACGTCCTGCTCCAGGACCTGTGCCCGCTCGACCTCTCCGAGCACGTCGCGATCGGACTGCTCGACCGGATCGCCTTCCACGAGGTGGCCAACGCGCTCGATCCGGCGCGCGCCACCCCGACCACCTGCGCGTCGGTGTTCAGCTGAGTGGTGCCGGGGCCTGTCCGGCCTGAGCCGCCGGTCAGGCCCCGGAGTCCCGCGTCAGCGGCCCCGCCGACCACCACTCTCGGCCCGTCGGCGGACCGACGCGAACAGGACCGCCGAGCCGAGCGCCAGCGTCGCCGCACCGCCCACCGCGAGGTACCGCGTGCCGTCGTCGCCGCCGGTCTCGGCGAGATTCCCGGAGGCCGCGGCCGCCGCCTTCGGCTCGTTGGGCTCGGCGGGCCCGCTCGGCACGGATCCCTCGGTCTCCTTCTCCTCGTCCGCGACCGGCTCCGCGGACGTGCCGGCGTCCTGGTCACCGTGCCCGTGGTGCTCGATCGTCGACTTGTCGCTGCCGTTCTCGATCTGCTCCTCGGAGGGGGCGGAGGCCGTCGGGGCCGGGGACGAGCCGCTCGTCGTACCGCTGCCGCCGCCCTCGTCGTCGCTCCCGCCGCTCCCGCCGCCGAACGTGACGTCCGAGCAGGAGTAGAACGCCTCGGGACTGTCCGAGCGCTGCCAGACCGCGTACAGCAGATGCCTGCCGGAGCGCTGCGGGAGGGTGCCGGAGAAGGCGTAGAAGCCGCCGGACGCGACCGGGTCCGTGGCCGTCGCCACCGGGGCGGCCAGATCCAGGTCGTCCCAGGCGAGCGGTTGCGCCGGGTCGTAGCCGGCCTTGGTGACGTAGACCTTGAAGGTGCCCCTGTGCGGGGCGGTCACGCGGTACTTGAAGGTGTACGACCCACTGCTCACGCCGGTCGCGGGCCAGTCGGCGCGGGCCAGGTCGAGCCCCTTGAACGCGTCGTTCCCGGCGCTGCACAACTCGCCGTCCGGAATCAGCGCCTGGTGCCGTCCGCCCGCGTCGCCGATACGGATGCCGTTCCAGTCGTAGAGCGCCTGCGTGCCGCCGGCCGCGACCGCCGCCCGGCACGCCGGTGACTTCGGGCTCTCCGGACCCTCCGCGTAGCACTGCGCGACCCGGCTGACCGGGTCGCCCATCGATCCGTGCGCGGACGCGGGGACGGCGGACAACGCGCTCAGGGCCAGCGGGGTCAGGCCGAGAGCGGCGACGGTGGCGGCCTTGCGGCGTGCGGGCATGCGGGATCTCCTCGGAACCGGAACAGATGGGTGCCGGAACCAAGAAACCCTGAAAACACCTGCTGAGGGCGGCCGGTGGCGATCTTTATGGCCGCCTTAAGGAAGCGTTGGGGCTGAGATCAGGTAGGTAGCGTGACGCCATGACGAACGACGAGATCAGGCCCGCCACGGCGGCCGACGTGCCCGCCGTGAAAGCCGTCACCGACGCCGCCTTCCACCCCTACGTCGAACGCATCGGGGTGGTGCCGCGGCCCATGGAGGCGGACCACGCGGCGAACGTGGCCGACGGGAAGGTGTACGTGACGGGGGAGCCCGTGGTCGGGCTGGTGGTGATCGAGGAGCACGACGACCACCTGTACCTGGACAGCATCGCCGTCCACCCCGACGCGCACGGAAGTGGCGTGGGGGGACGACTGCTGCGATTCGTCGAGGCGCGCGCCCGTGCGCTGGGCCTGCCCGAACTCAGGCTCCTCACGAACGCCATGATGTGGGAGAACCAGAAGATCTACCCGAAGTACGGGTACGAGGTCGTGGAGCGGCGCGTCGACGGGCCGTACGACCGCATCCACTACCGCAAGCGGCTGGACTGAGGGACCCTGCCCCTCACCCGTCCGGCCACCACGTGCGTGCGATGTCCTTTCGCACCTCAGGCCGTGCGGAGGGGCGCTGGTCGGCCTCCTCGCGGACCCGGCGGGAGTCCGTCTTCTTCAGGGGCTTCTGCACGGTCACACGGCGCATGGCTGCCTCCTTCAAGGACTATCGAGTTCCGCGTTCTCACGGAGATAGACCCGTTGAGGGAGAGTTCCTCATCGGTTGCCGTTCTGTCAGTGGCCGTTGTCACGATTCGAGTGTCAGTGGCGGGTGTCACTCTTGGGCGCATGACGAACGAGAGTGACGACACGACCGCGGTGGGTGTCGACTGGGACGCGCAGGCGGCCGCCTTCGACGACGAGCCGGACCACGGTCTGCGGGACCCGCGGGTGCGCCGCGCCTGGGCCGATCGGCTGCGCGACTGGCTGCCCGTGGGGCCCTGCGACGTCCTGGACCTCGGTTGCGGCACCGGCAGTCTCTCGCTCCTCGCGGCCGAGCAGGGACACCGTGTCACCGGTGTGGACGGCTCCGCCGCCATGATCGGGCTCGCGCGCGCCAAGCTGGCCGGCCGTGACGCGGTGTTCCTGCTCGGTGACGCGGAGGCGCCGCCGGTGGGGGAGCAGCGCTTCGACGTGGTGCTCGTCCGCCACGTGCTGTGGGCGCTGCCCGACGCCGGCCGGGCCCTGCGGCACTGGTGGCAGCTGCTGCGCCCCGGCGGCCGACTGGTGCTGGTCGAGGGCGTGTGGGGGACGGTGAGCCCGGTGGGCATACCCGCCGACCGGCTCACCGCCCTGCTCGCCCCGCTCACCGGGCAGGTGCGCGTGGACCGGTTGTCGGGCGACGCGCCGCTGTGGGGGCGGGACGTGCAGGACGAGCGGTACGCGGTGGTCGCGCTCGCCGGGCCTGTCTGACCCAGGACGCCGACCGGGACCCGAGGAACGGGGCAGCGGGACCCGGTGCGTCGCGTCAGTCACTCGCTCTCAGTTGCCGCCGACCTCGACCCCGGGCTCGTAGTTGGTCAGCACGCAGCCCTCGACGCTCGCCTGCTCCACGCGGTAGCCGGCCGGGGCGGAGAAGCCGGGCTCGCAGTTCAGGTAGAGGAACTGGAGCTGGTACAGGCCGCCGCGGACGATCGGGTCGTTGGTCTCCACCGCGATGTTCTCGCCGACGACCAGCCTGCTCGCGGTGGCCTGCAGGCGGTTGTCGTCCTTCAGGTCCTCCTGCTGGGCAGCCTTCGCCCGAGTCTGCAGGAGTTCCATGTCGCTCACCATGTCGAGCCAGTTGAGGTTGTGTGCGCGCTGCGCGCCACCGGCCTCGCCGCAGATCGCCCGGTCCCCGACGCCCCAGAGGAGTTGGGCGCCGGTGATCACCGGTTGGTAGTCGATCGACTCGACGGCGAGGGCGGCGGGGTCGGTCGAGTAGCTGGTGCAGTCGACGGTGTGCGGGTGCACCAACCGCTTCAGCTCGGCCAGACTCCCCGCGCGCGGCAGGCCGAGGCTCTTCGCGGGGGACTGGCTCGGCTCCGTGGACCCGCCTTCCGCGGCCGGGTCCTGCGGGGTCTCGAAGTTGGGGCTGCCTTCCCCGTCGTCGCTCGCCACGAAGTCGCTCAGGACGCAGCCCTCGACCAGGCCCTTCTCCCGCTTGTAGCCCTCGGGCACGCTGGCCGTCGGGTTGCAGGTCAAAACGCGCAGGTCCGAGCGGGAGAGCTTGAGCGCGGTCTTGGTCTCGGTAGGTGTGACGGCGAAGTTCTTCCCCACGAGCACGCGGCTCATCAGCCCGTAGTCGGAGTCGCCGGCGGCGATCTTCGCCTGCACGCGCTGCTCGTAGCCCTCCTGGAACGACTTCAGGTCGGAGAACATGTAGAACATGATCTCGCCTCGCTCGACGCGGTCGCTGCACACCCCGAGCTCGGTCACCGACCACTTGCCGACGGCGGTGAACTCGGTGAGCGGCAGCCGGCCGTCCTTGGGATCCGTGCTCATCCGCTCGCACGAGGCGTACCGCTGGACGTAGGCCTGCGCCTGCTCGAGCGTGTCGGCCCCGGCCCCGGCCCCGGCGCCGACACCGGCGGTCGCGCTGTCGGCGTCGGCGTCCTCGCAGGCCGTGATCAGGGAGAGGGAGGCAAGAGCGGCGGTCGCAGCGATGATCCGCTTGAGATGCATGGTTCGCTTTCGTCGAGGCGGTCTGAACGCCTGGCCAATGGCGTGAACATGCTAGGCGGAGATGATCTCTGTGAGCCAACCTGGGGTCCGCCCTCAAAGGACCTCGCCCAGCGCGGGAACGATGCGAGCGGCGCCGCTGCGACCGTTCTCAGCGCAGCAGCGCGTCGAAACCGTCCGTCCGGGCCAGCGCCTCCAGTTCGTCGAGGGCGGCCTCCGCGGCGGCCGCGGCCTCCGGGTCCCGGCCGGCGAGACCGCTCTCGGCGAACTCGTCCTCGTCCAGCCGCAGGACGTCGCTTCCGTCGGCCGACACCCACAGGTCCAGGTCGAGATCCTCCACGACGAGTTCGGAGCCGGAGCTGGTGGCCGGGCGGGTGACGTCGCAGTACCAGCCCTTCAGGGCACCGGACGCGTCGCGGACCTCCTTCACCGCGTACCAGCGGTCCCGCCAGTAGTACTCGGTGAAGACGTCGCCGGGCTCGAAGCGGACGAACCCGAAGTCGCGGACGCCCTCGCCGGCCCAGGGGGCACGGACGGCGATACGGGTGCCGTCGTCGCCGACGAGTTCGGCTCCGTAACGGATCTTCGTGCGGCCCGCCTTGACGAGCACGACCTCCAGGAGGGCCGAGGAGTCAGCCGAGTTCACGGACATACCGCACCTCCGTCGCGCAGATCTCGTACCCGAACCACTTGTTGATCGCGATCATCGGGCCGTTGCCGGTGTCGTTGCCCGTGAACGCCTCCGTGAAGCCGGCCGCGCGGGCCCGGTGCAGGGAGTCGTTCTTGGCGAGCTTGGCCAGGCCGCGGCCGCGGAAGGCGCGGGCGGTGCCGGTCATCACGGTGCCGTAGCGGGTGCCGCCGTCCGTGCGGGCCGCGCTGAAGGCGGCGGGGCGGCCGTCGACCACGGCCACCGTGGTCAGCTCGGCGCTGAGGAGAGGGTGCCGCCAGGTCTCCTCCAGCCAGGCCTCGTAGTCGGTGAACTCGTAGGAGATGTCGCTCGGTTCGTCCAACAGCGTCTCCGCGTCCAGCTCGAACAGCGGACGCGGGTCGCTCGCGAAGTCGGCGCCCGTGCGCAGCTCGACATCCGGCGGGAGGTCCTGGAGAGGCGGCAGGCCGCCGTTCGCGAGGTCCAGGCGGAGGAAGTGCGCGGACCGGCTCGCTCCGTAACCGTGCCGCTCGGCGAAGGCGCGGTTGCCCGGCTCGTCCAGGACCCAGGCGAACAGCCTGGTCGCGCCCTGGGCGGCCAGGTGCTCCTCGGCCGCGCGCACCAGCAGCGAGCCGGCGCCTCGGCGGGTCCGGCCCGGGTGCACGTACACGTTGACGTAGCCGAGGCCGGTCTCCGTACTGTCGTGGACGAGCCCGACCTGGGCCGTGCCGATCACCTCGCCGTCCTCCTCCGCGACCAGGGGGCGGTAGCGGGCCTCCGGGCGGACGTGGGCGAGGTCGTAGGCGAGGGAGTCGGGGGTGACGAGGAAGAAGGGAAGCGCGAGGTGGCGGACGTGGGCGAAACCCTCGACGTCGGCTCGGACCTCGCGGGCGAGGTCGCGCACGATGACAGTCATGGACGCGCACGCTACGGGGGAGTTGCGGCGCGATGCCTCTCATTTTCGGGCCGGTGCGGGACAATCACCCCGTGACTTTGAAGATCCACATCGATGAGGGCGCCCCGCCGTACGAGCAGGTGCGGGCGCAGATCTCCGAGCAGGCACGGTCAGGGGTGCTGCCGGTGGGGTACCGGCTGCCGACCGTGCGCGGGCTGGCCGAGTCGCTCGGCCTCGCCGCGAACACGGTCGCCAAGGCGTACCGCGCGCTGGAGGCGGACGGGGTGATCGAGACGCGGGGGCGCAACGGCACGTACGTCGCCGCGGCGGGCTCGGCGGCGGAACGCGAACTCGCGTCGGCCGCCCAGACGTACGTGGAGCGCGCCCGGCGCCTGGGCCTCACGGAGCCGGACGCACTGGCAGCGGTACGGGATGCCCTGCGGGCGGCTTACGGGAGCGGGTGAGCAGGGGCACCCCGAGGCTCCCATGAGCCGGGTTGCCCTGCGGCCCGGGTGAGCTGGGGCCCTCTCCTGTACCCCGACCCCTGTCCGGGCTTGCTCCGCCCCCGCACTCGGTGTGCCCCGGGCTGCCCCGCCACGCGACGGCTAGGGCGTGCGAGTCGGCGTCAGCCCCGTCGTCCGGGCCGCCCTCGCGAACACCGTCGCGTCCTGTACCGCCGCTCCCGTCGGATCGTTGTTGAAGTACGCGTACACCGGGTCTCCGCCGGACCAGGTCTGCGCGATCCGCTCCGCCCAGGTCTTCAGGGACTGCCGCCCGTAGTGCGGCCAGGCCCGGGCGCGGCCCACGTGGAAGCGGACGTAGCCCCAGTCCGTGGTGCGCCACAGCGGCGTGGCCGGGCGTGCGCGGACGTCCGCCCAGCACAGGGCGGCCCCGCGGGCTTCCAGCACCTCGCGCACCTCGCGCGTCCACCACGAGTCGTGGCGCGGCTCGACCGCCACCCGGGTGCCGGCCGGGAAGCAGGCCAGACAGGCGTCCAGCAACCCGGCGTCGACGCGCAGGGTCGGCGGCAGCTGGAGCAGGACGGGCCCGAGCCGGTCGCCGAGGCCCGCCGCGTGGCTCATCAGCCGCCGCACGGGCTCCTCGGGGTCCCGCAGCCGCTTGATGTGGGTCAGATACCGGCTCGCCTTGACCGCGACGACGAAGTCCGGCGGGGTCCGCTCCCGCCACGCCTCGAAGGTCTCCCTGGACGGCAGCCGGTAGAAGGCGTTGTTGATCTCGACCGTGGCGAAGCGCCTCGCGTACTCCTCCAGCCACAACCGCGTGGGACACCCGGCCGGGTAGAGCACGCCCCGCCAGTCCTTGTACTGCCACCCCGACGTGCCGACGAACAGGGTCATACCTTCATCAAAGCACTACAGGTACAGCCCCGCGTCCGTCCCCGCCCGCGGCTCCGGCAGCGACGTCGGGGAGGTGCCCCGGCGCAGCGCGTACAGCTCCGCCAGGGACGCGCCCTCTCGGCCCACGCCCTCCTCGGTGCCCAGCCAGGTAACCGCCTCCCTGCGGGTCAGCGGGCCCACCTCGATGCGGGCCAGACAGCGGCCCGGCCGGACCACGGCCGGGTGCAGCCGCTCCAGGTCCTCGTTGGTCGTGACCCCGACCAGGACGTTGCGCCCCTGGCCGAGCAGACCGTCGGTCAGGTTGAGCAGCCTCGACAGTGCCTGCCCGGCGGTGTGCTTGGCCTCCCCGCGGATCAGCTCGTCGCAGTCCTCGAGGAGCAGCAGCCGCCAGCGTCCCTTCCCGGTGCCGTCCTCCTCGCCGATCGCGATGTCCATCAGATAGCCGACGTCCGAGAAGAGCCGCTCGGGGTCCAGCACACAGTCCACCTGGCACCAGTCCCGCCAGGAGCGCGCCAGCGTCCGCAGCGCCGACGTCTTGCCGGTGCCCGGCGGACCGTGCAGGAGCAGCAGCCGGCCCGCGATGTCCTCCGGGGTCGTCTTCATCAGACGATCCATCGCGTCCGCCACCGGCGCGGTGTAGTTGTCCCGCACCTCGTCCCAGGTGCCCGCGGAGATCTGCCGGGTGGTGCGGTGCGGACCACGCCTGGGGGAGACGTACCAAAAGCCCATGGTCACGTTCTCTGGCTGTGGTTCGGGCTCGTCCACCGCGCCGTCGGTCGCCTGGTCGAGGACCTTCTTCGCCAGCTCGGGGCTGGTCGCCGTCACGGTGACGTCGGCGCCGCGGTTCCAGCGGGAGATCAGCAGGGTCCAGCCGTCGCCCTCGGCGAGCGTGGCACTGCGGTCGTCGTCGCGGGCGACGCGCAGCACCCGGGCTCCCGCCGGCAGCAACGTCGCCCCGGAGCGCACGCGGTCGATGTTGGCCGCGTGCGAGTACGGCTGCTCGCCCGTCGCGAAGCGGCCGAGGAACAGCGCGTCGACGACGTCGGACGGCGAGTCACTGTCGTCGACGTTGAGCCGGATCGGCAGAGCGTCGTGCGGGTTCGCAGGCATGCCGCCATGATCCGGCACGCGGCCGCCGCGTGCACCCGCTTTCCGCAGCGCGCGGTTCGTGTCGCGAACGTCCCGCGCTCCCGGCGTATCCCCACTGCCCTGTTACACAGCTGTGCGCTCACGCCATCTGCCCCACCGGGCGCCCTCCCGGCTAACGTTGCCCTTGATGGCACGTCATGGGTGGAATTCGGGGGTGGCGCGGTGGCGGCTCACCGCGCTGCTCGGCGTCGGCGTGGCCGCACTGGCCCTGGTGGTGACCCTCCTCAACACGCTTCCCGGGGGCGGCTCGGGCACCGAGGGCACCTCGCGCGACGGTGACAAGGTGCACGGCACGCCCACCGCCACGCCGGACGCGACCCGGCCGGACGTGGGCTGGGGCTTCACCCACACCCAGTTCAGCGCCGACGAGGGCAGCGCCACCGCCGTCCGGCGGGTGGAGAGGCGGCTGGCCCAGGACGGGGGCGTGCCGCAGATCCAGCACCTGATGGGCTGGGGCGCGGACAACCCCGAGCCGGTGAAGGGGCGTTACGACTTCGAGGCGATGGACCTCCGCGTCGACTTCATGCGCGCCTCGGGCGGCACGCCCGTGGTCACGCTGTGCTGCGCCCCGGACTGGATGAAGGGCGGCGAGGCCGGCGTCGACAACACCGACTGGAGCCAGTCCGCCCTGGAGACCGCCCCGGAGCGCGAGCACTACCAGGACTTCGCCGACCTCGCCGCGACCGTCGCCAAGCGCTACCCGGACGTACGCCACTTCATCGTCTGGAACGAGTTCAAGGGCTTCTGGAACGACGCCGAGGCCCGCTGGGACCACGAGGGGTACACCGAGCTCTACAACCTCGTCTACAAGGCTTTGAAGAAGGTGAACCCGGACATCATGGTCGGCGGTCCGTACCTCGTCATGGACAGTCTCGACCCGAGGTCCGCGGACGCCTCCGCGACCTTCAGGGGCCCCTGGGGAGCCATGGACCAGCGGACCCTCGACGCCTTCGAGTACTGGAACAAGCACAAGGCCGGCGCCGAGTTCGTGGTCGTCGACGGTTCCAGCTACACCCAGGACGACGAGCTGATGCCCGACGAGTTCGCGGCCACCGACAAGTTCACCGCCGTCGGCGACTGGGTGCGGGCGCGGACCGGCGGCCTGCCGCTGTGGTGGGCGGAGTACTACGTGGAGCCCGCCGACGGCGACGACGAGCGCGAGGGCTGGTCCGAGACCCGTCGCGTCGCCGTCCAGGCCGCGGGAATGATCGCCATGGTCAAGGGCGGCGCCACCTCCGGCTTCTACTGGAACCCGGAGAAGGAGAAGGGCACCGACTGCCCCGGCTGCCTGTGGACACCCACCCACGGCCGAAGCGGCGGCGAGCGGCTGCCCATGTACGACCTGGTCTCACGCTTCGGCAAGGAGTTCCCGCCCGGCACCGCCTACGAGGAGGTGTCCGGGGCCGGGGCCGACGTGCGGGTCCTGGCCACGGACAAGGTGGTCCTCGTCGTCAACACCCGGGACCGGTCCGTCAGCACGAGGATCGACGGCAGGAAACTGGAGATGCAGGCGTACGAGGTCGAGTGGCTCGAACGCTGAGCCACCCGCCCGTCAGCTCGAACGCTGAGCCACCCGCCCGTCACTTCATCGTCAGGAACCGCTGCACCAGCGCGGCCAGCAGCACCGCCAGCAGCGGCAGCGAGAACCAGAAGCTGCTCTGCATCCACCGCAGTTGCCGCACGCTCGGGCGCACCGCGACCCGGACGACCTCCCGGGCCCCCAGCAGCACGATCAGCGCGAGTGCCGCGAGGGCCCCGACGACCGACCACGGCGTCCAGGTGACCAGCGGCCCGACCGGACCGGGGTCCGCGGCCGGGACCTTGCCCCCGGGCTGCTTGGCCAGCGCGTACATCGTCACGTCCTCGTTGACGAGGACCTTCCTGAGTTCCTTCCGGGCGTCCAGGTTCCTGATCAACCGTGGTTCCCAGCTGGCCGAGTAGCCGACGTCCATCTGGAGGTAGACGACCTGGCTGCGGTTGATCATCAGATACGAGTTCGGGCCCGCGTCCTTGAGCGCCTTGACCAGGCCGGACACCAGCACCGGGTCGGTCGGCGCCAGCGTGGGCACGTACTCGACCTTCTCCATGTCCTTCGAGCCCCACGGCAGCGACGGCGTCACCACGTTCACCGTGTCGTTGCTCAGCCACAGCAGGCGGGCCGTCGGGTTGTCGTGGGCGTACACGTACTCCATGGCGGCGATCTCGCCGCTCCGGGTCCGCTCGAAGGGCTCGTTGCCCCAACGGGCCACCAGGAAGCCGCCGATGAGCATCAGGCCCGCCATCAGCGCGGCCAGCGGAGCGAGGCTCACCCGGTCCTTGTCGCGTTCCTCGGCGGTCACGCCGGTGCGCGGGAACAGGGCCAGGCCCGCGAGCAGGGCCGCGCCCGGCAGGGCGAACATGAAGACGCGCAGGGCCATCTCGCCGCCGTACGACTGCATGCCGAAGCCCAGGAACGGCACGAAGGTCAGCACCAGCAGCGAGCGCTCGCGGTACTTGTGCTCGCGCCGCCGCCACCAGCCGTAGCAGGCGAAGGCCATGACGCCGCCGGCGAGCAGCACGCGCGCGTAGAGGACCAGCTTGTGGGTCGAACTGCCGCCCTCGATACGCCCGGACACGGACGACGACACATTGCCGCCGACCCCGCCGACCCCGCCGAACATCTCGTCGAAGTGCCCCGACCAGTACGGCTCGGCCATGAAGCCCACCCAGACGGCCACCAGGACGCCGAACAGTACGGGCAGCCCCCGCAGTTCACTGCGGCCGACCAGGACCAGCACCGTCAGCACACCGAGCATCACGAACGGGGTGAGCTGGTGGGCCGGGACGCTCGCCGCGAACAGACCGACCACGACGAGCAGCAGCACGGCCCGCTCCCGGCGGTTCGTCGGCTCGACCTCTATCTCGCCCGGGCGGAGCTTCGTCCAGATCACGCCCGGTGCCCGGAACCAGACGAGCAGGACCGCCACGAAGACCAGGTAGAGGAGATAGGTGAAGCCCTGCGGGGAGAAGTAGTCCTGGCCGACCCAGCCGCTGAGCACGAAGATCCAGATGCCGGTCCACTTGGCCCGCCAGCTCGCCCGCATCGAGCGCACCAGGAGGAACATCGGAGCGAGGTAGAGCAGTTGGATGCCCAGCGGCCACCAACGGATGACCTCGGTGAAGTCGCCGACCCCGCAGGCCCTGAGCACGAAGGCGGCGGCCGCGAAGAAGCCGGGCCAGCTCCAGCGCGCGTCGAGGTCGGGAACCGCCGACCCGGTCCGGTCGATGTAGTCCAGGAAGCCGAGGTGCTGCCAGGCGGTCGCGAAGCGCGGTTCGGTCTCGATGACCGCGGGCAGTGCGTGCAGCGAGACCACCGTCGCCAGCAGGGTGACCAGCAGCAGCGCCCGGTGCTCCCGGCCCAGCCACAGCAGCGAGGCGAAGACGACGACCAGCAGTCCGGCGCCGACCAGGGTGGGCGTCGGCAGCACGGAGATCAGCCCGAGCCCGCCCATCCGGTCCAGATCGGCCTCGCCGAGCCGCAGCGCGGGCACCCAGTACAGCAGCAGCGCGGCGGTCAGCAGACAGCCGAGGACCACCCCCAGGCGGGTGGGCAGCAGACGCTCACGCCAGGAGAGCGCCGGTACGGACTCCGGCACGGGCACCTCACCGAACTCCCGTTCCCCGTCGGACTCCGGGACCGCCGCGAACCTCCCCGCCTCCGCCGACTCCGGTACCTCCTCGAACTCCGGCACCTCTCCCCGTACGATCCTGTCCTGCTCCTCGAACGGCGCGTCCACCTCGGCCTCGGCGGGGCCCAGGGAGGCCTCGGAGCCGGGTTCCCTCCCCCACTCCCGCACCCGCTCGAGCGGGGGGACCCCCCTCTCGACCGGCAGCCCCGGCTCCCGGCTGAGCGCCCAGGTGGGCCGGTGGTCCTCGGGCACCTTGGGGGTGCCCGTGGGCGGGGTGCCGGGGCCCGGGCGTACGTCGGGCCGGCGTTCCAGGTGGTCGAGGTCGACGTGGATGCCGAGGGCGAGGGTGTCCTGGTCGAGCGCCCAGCCGGGCCCCCGCTTGTGCGTGGCGGGGGCGAGCCCCTCGCGCGCCCCCAGATCGGCGAGGTCCCCGTCGGGTGCCGCGCCGTCGGCAACGCCCGCGCCGCCCCTGACGATCCGGTACAGCCGGGGCGCGGCGACGGTGACGATCACCGCGAGGGCACAGATCTCCGCGACGCCCGCGCCGGTCAGCCCCATACGGGGGAGCAGGACCAGCGTCAGCCCGAGCACCAGCGCGCACAGCAGTCCCTGCAGCCAGGCGAGTCCGGCGGTACGGCTCTGCGCGCGCAGCACCGCGAAGTACGTCTCCATGACGACCCGCAGGACCGCGCCGACCGCGAACCAGCGCAGCAGCGGCGTGGCCGCGTCCGCGTACCCCGCGCCGAACACCCCGAGGATCCACGGCGCCCCGAAGAACAGGATCCCGCACACCGGCAGCATGATCCGGGCCATCCGCCTGAGCGCGGCCCGGGTGTTGGCGGCCAGCCGGCGCGGGTCGTGCGAGCCCTCGACGGTGAGGGAGGCACCCATGTTGATGGCGAGCAGGTTGACCGTGCCGCCGATGGTGGCGGTGATGTAGAAGTACGCGTTGTCCTCGGGGCTGACCTGCGAGGCGATGATCACCGGGATCAGGTAGACCACGGCGAGCGAGAACAGCGAGCCGGTGTAGTCGCCGGCCAGGAACCGGCCGATCTCCCGCCAGCTCGGCGGATGCGCGTGCTCCGCCGTCGCCTTCACCTGCCGGGGCACCAGACGCCGGAAGACCAGCCAGCCCAGCGGCAGCACGGAGAAGGCGATCGCCGCGACCCACGACACGAACACACCGGTGGTCGGGATCGCCACCGCGAACGCGACCAGCAGCCCCAGCTTCACCGCCGAGAACACGGTGTTGCCGACCGGCACCCACAGCGCGCTGCGCAGGCCGGTCAGCACCCCGTCCTGGAGGGTGAGCACATTCCACGCGATCACGGCCACGACGAAACCGAGGCCGCTGACCGGCGCGTTCAGGAAGCGGTACGACGGCCCCCAGATGTCCAGCGTCAGCAGGAAGACACCTGCGGCCAGCGCCACGACCACGCAACTGCCCGCGTACGTCCGGAAGATCAACCGTCCGGTGGCCCGGCCCGCGACCGGTATGAAGCGGGCCAGCGCCCCGGTCAGGGTCACCGCGGTCAGGCCGGCCAGGAGCTTCATCGCGGCGATCGCCGCGGAGCCCTGGCCGACGGCCGCCTCCGAGTAGTAGCGGGCCGCCGCCAGCCAGAACCCGAGCCCGAGCACCGCGGAGATACCGGTGTTGAGCATCAGGGCGTAGGCGTTGCGGAACAGCTGGCTGCTCCCCGGCGACCGGCCGAGGCCGGGCAGCCGGAGCCGGCGCCCCGGCTGCTCGGGCGCCCCGGTCTTGGGCGAGGTGTCCTCGGTCGTGGTCGTGGTCGTGTCAGACACGGGAACGAATGGCCTTCCGGCGGACCTGGCGTGCTCTGCGGACCAGGGCGTACCCCTTGGTGAGGGCACGGTCCCCGGCGAAGTTCCGGGCGATCGCACGGCCCTCGACGAGCCGCTCGAACTCCTCGATGCCCGTGCTGCGGCGCACGGTGACGCGTCGCAGGGCGTACGGCCCCTGGCGGCGGCGCGCGAGGCCGTTGCCGACGGCGAGCGCCTGGCCGTACCCCGTCTCGCGTACCGCCTGCCGCACCCGGCGGCTGGAGTAGCCGTACGGATAGGCGAAGGAGGCCGGGACGGTACCGAGTTCGTCGGTGACGATCTCCTTGCAGTGGATCAGCTCGTGGCGCAGCGTGGCGTCGTCGAGCTGGTCGAGCTGCGGGTGGGTGTGGCTGTGTCCGCCGATCTCGACGTCGGCCGCGGCGAGTTCCCGGACCTGGTCCCAGTCGAGCATGGTGTCGAGCGCGGCGCCGGTGTCGTGCGGGCCGCGGATCCAGCCCGTGGACACGAACAGGGTCGCGGCGAAACCGTGCTTGGCGAGGGCGGGCAGGGCGTGCCGGTGCACGCCCTCGTAGCCGTCGTCGAAGGTGATCAGGACGGGCCGCGCGGGCAGCGGCCGGCCGTCGCGCCAGTGCGCGGCGAGCGCCGCCGTGCCGACCGGGGTCAGCCCCAGGTCGTCGACCAGCGCCATCTGGACGGCGAAGTCGTCGGGTGTGACGGACAGTTCGCGGGTGGCCTCGTTCGGGTCGGTGGCGATCGCGTGGTACATGAGGATCGGCACGGGTGCGTCAGTCATGTCTTCCCCCCTCGCTGTCCGACAGCTCAGCCACCGAGAAGGTTGCCCCGCCCCGGCGTGCCCGGACACTTCCCACGACGTACCCACCCGCCGCCGTCAGCACCCCGGCGACGATCGCACCCGCCCGGCCCGCACCCCCCGGCCGGGCCAGCACCGCGTCCCGCAGCCCGCGCACCACGCCGGCCGGCAGGACCCGGGTGGCGTACCGGCGCTCCGACTCCAGCCCCTTGTCGGCGCCGACGCTCCGGGCCACCAGGGCCTTCGACAGGCCCTCGGCGTACGCGCGCGTGCGGAAGTACCCGAAGCGCTCGCGCGCCTCGGGCACCCGGTGGTGGATCACCGCCCGGTCGTCGATCAGCAGGATCGCGTCGGGCCTGGCCCGGGTGAGACGGATGCACAGCTCCGTCTCCTCGCAGCCCAGCGGACGCTTGTCGCCGTCACGTCCGATGCCGGTGGCGAACCCGCCCGCCGCGTCGAAGGCGCCGCGTCTGAAGGAGGCGTTGCCGCCGAGCACGTTGCGCACCCGCACCAGGCCGGGCGGCAGCCCCCGGTACGTGCAGCCCACCACCCAGTCGAACTCCTCCGGGAACCAGGCGGGACGGCGGCCCGACGCCCAGATGGGCACCGTACGGCCGCCGACGGCCATCACGCGCGGATCGGCGTACGCCTCGGCGAAGTGGCCCAGCCAGTCCCGTTCGGCGACGGCGTCGTCGTCCAGGAACGCGACGACGTCGCCGCGCGAGGCGGCGATGCCGGTGTTGCGGCCGGCGGACAGCCCGCGGGGGCCCGCGTTGGCGAGCACCCGCACCTCCCCGACCTCCTTGTACTCCTTGGTGAGCCGGTCCCACAGCGTCGCGTTGTGGTCGACGACCAGGAGTGTCTCCAGCGCGGGCCGCGACTGCGCCCGCACCGAGGAGACCGCCGCGAGGATGTCCTCCCAGCGGTCCTCGGTGTAGACGCAGATCACGACGGAGATGTCGGGACCGCTCAAGACACCTCTCCCCGGACCGAGTCGAGCATCGGGGAGCGGTGCCTGCGGTTGCGCAGCGCACGGCGGTTGGAGCGCTCCCGCAGGATCACCTTGAGCACCCTGATCCCGTCCCGCACGGCCCGCAGGTTGCTGGTGCCGTGGATACGGAGGTACTCGTGGCTCGGTATCTCCTGCACCTTGAGCCCGGCCTTGACCACCCGGATGTTCATCAGGGTCTCGACCTCGAAACCGGTGCAGTCGAGGTCGATCTTGTCGAGGCAGTGCCGCCAGAACGCGTTGTAGCCGTAGCAGAGATCCGTGTAGCGGGCGCCGAACTTGCGGTTCACGGTGGTGCACAGCGCCCAGTTGCCGAGCTTGCGGATGAAGGTCATGTCGTCGGTGCCGCCGCCGTTGGCGAAGCGGGACCCCTTGGCGAAGTCCGCGCCCGAGACCAGGGCGGAGACGTACGAGACGATCTCGTTGCCGTCGGCCGAGCCGTCCGCGTCGACCATCACGATGATGTCGCCGGTGCACGCGTTGAACCCGGTGATCAGGGCGTCGCCCTTGCCCTTGCCGCGCTGCTCGACGACCTTGACGTCCGGCCACAGCTCGCGGGCGACCTCGACGGTGTTGTCGGTGGAGTTGCCGTCCACCAGGACCACTTCGTGGATCCAGTCCGGAAGGGTCTTGAAGACGTACGGAAGGTTCTCCGCCTCGTTCATGGCGGGTATCACCACGCTCACCGGCGGCGCTATGGCCAGGTGGGTGGAGATCGGCCGGTACTTCCCGGCCGCGGAAGTGTGCTGACCCGACGTCGCCGGGCGCAGATCGAAGCTCATGAGTCATGTCCCTCTCGTCCGGCGGACCGCCCGCCCCTGGGCGGCCCGGCATTGTGTCCGGTTCGAAAGGGGGGTTGTTTCTCACACACGGCAGCACGGAAGTGTTCTCCGCACCTGCCGGGTGAGCTGGCAAAGCTGGACGGCCCCCGAGAACAGTGGCCGACCGCGCGGCACGGCCCGGTCGCAAGTTGCTGCTACCGAGCTCGGCACCCCCCTACCGCGCCCCGCTCCGGGCCATCGCGGTCCTTGAGCCCTCCCCTAGAGCCGCTAGATGATGGACCGATGCGGGTGAGATGTACGACGGTATTGACGATTGAACCCGTATGGCAAGACCTGGAACGAGGCCTCACGTTTTTGATGGTTTGACCGTTACGAACGGGACGAGCGGATCTTTCCCGCCCGCTTGAGCAGTTTGTCGGCGTGTTCGAACAGCTCCGGGCGGGACACCACGGCATTGCGCAGTGCCCGCACCGGGGCCCGCCGGACGCGATGTCCGACCGCCACCGGGTGGCGTCGGGTCACCCACCCCTCGGACACCGTGAGCTCGCGTGTCTTCAGGGAGTCCTTGTATTCCTTCTGGCCCCGGCCGAGGTCCAGACAGGCGATGCCGTCGGCGGCCGCCGCCTCGGCCATCCGCAGATGCAGCACCAGGCCGGGGGAGTACTTCGCGTACGCCGGGTCGTACGCCGGGAACCAGCAGGCGAGCACCCGCTCGCTGCGCAGCCCGAAGTGCGCGGCGATCGGTTTGCCGTCCCCGTACAGCACGGACAGGATCCCGGCGAACGACTCGGACCGCGTATGAAAGAGATGCTGCACCAGCCGGGTGATCCAGTCGTGCGCGAAGCGGTCGCTGCGCCCGGTCCTGCGGTACTGCGCCGACTTCCAGGCCATCAGGGTGCGCAGCGCCGCCGGATCACGCTCGTCGTGCACGTACCGCACCTCGGCCGCGTCCCTTCCCAGCCTGCGCTCCTTGGCCAGGGTGGTGCGGGTGAACTTGGGCGACCGCTCGCGCAGTTGGGCCAGATAGGCCTCGTAGCCCTGGTCCACGTCCATCACCGGGGACGGGAAGCTGCCGGTCGCCCGGTCCTCGAACGCGTGCTGGCCCTCCACCAGGTGGTCGAACTCCCACAGGGCCAGCCCGCAGGCCCGCAGCAGTTCCCGGGCGTCCCAGGTGAACCCGGGCCGGTGCACCACGCCCTGGGCGTCCGAGATGCCGAGCCCGATCGCCCGGCCGACACCGGTGGCGGTGCGCTGGTACGGGAAGAACGCGGCCGGTTCGCCGGCCTCCCGGACGACCGCGATCCGTACCCCGCGCCGGTAGCGGCCCACCGCGAGCGCGAACTCGGGGGACAGGAACGGGTTCGCCAGCTCCGGCGAACCGAGCAGATGGGCCTTGGACTGCATCGCCGTCCACGCGGTCCGGTCGGCTGAGCTCAGCTCGCCGGGGCGGTACACGTTGATGTCCACGTCAGATGTCCTGCCTTGTCGTCGTACGCCCGCGGAGCGGACTTCGGAGCACGACCAGCAGGAGAAGGAGGCAGCTGATCGCCGTCACGACGAGGATCCCGCCGCGCACCGACCAGACGTGCAGGGCCAGCATGCCCTGGGCCACCAGCATGTTGACGACGACCGAGCCCGCCAGGGCGGCGATGGTCCGGCCGAAGGGTTCCAGGCCGCGCAGGGCGGCCGCGACGGCCGCGGCGGGTGCCGCGAGCAGGAAGAACAGTGTGAGCGGCGCGCGCAGAGAGGAGTGCGAGTCGGCGAGTGCGAGGACCGCGCCGAACCCCCCGACGGCGGTAGCCGCACCGGCGAGCAGCGGTGCCAGGTCCCTCCCCGGTCCTGGCCGCGCTCCCCCGGCGCCGTCCGCCGACGCTGTTGAAGTGGTCTTGCCACGTATGGTCTGCATTGGCGACTTTGCCCCCCGAAGCGCCGGATGCCGGGCTTCAATGTCGCGCAGCCCGCCGGTGGCCGTCAAGACGGCGAGGGGGCACACATCGGTTCCCCGCGCCCTGTACGGGGCGCGGGGAACCGACGTTCGACCACTTACGGCACGAGCTTCAGCAGGCGGTTCGGGGAACCGGTGCCCGCGCTGGTGACCTTGCCGGTCGTCGCACCGTTGACCAGGGCCGTGGCGACCTGGGCCGGGGTGGACGAGGTGTGGCCCGCCAGGTAGACCGCGGCCGCGCCCGCGACGTGCGGGGTCGCCATCGACGTACCGGAGATGGTGTTCGTCGCGGTGTCGCTGGTGTACCAGCCGGCCGTGATGGAGGAGCCCGGGGCGAAGATGTCCAGGACCGAGCCGTAGTTCGAGTAGCTGGCCCTGGCGTCGGTGCTGGTGGTGGCGCCGACCGTGATCGCCGAGGCGACGCGGGCCGGGGAGTACGAGGAGGCGTTGGCGCTGCTGTTGCCGGCCGCGACGGCGTAGGTCACGCCGCTCGCGATGGAGTTGGCGACCGCCGTGTCCAGGGTGGTGGAGGCGCCGCCGCCGAGCGACATGTTGGCGACCGAGGGGCCGGAGTGGTTGTTGGTCACCCAGTTGATGCCCGCGATCACGCCCGCGGTGGTGCCGGAGCCGGCGTTGTCGAGCACCCGCACCGCCACGATCTTCGCCTTCTTGGCGACGCCGTAGGTGGAGCCCGCGATCGTGGTGGCCACATGGGTGCCGTGGCCGTTGCCGTCGGAGGCGGTAGTGTCGCCGTCGACCGCGTCGTAGCCGTAGGAGGCGCGGCCGCTGATCTGCGAGTGGGTGATCCGTACGCCGGTGTCGATGACGTAGGCCGTCACGCCGCTGCCCGCGGTGTCCGGGTAGGTGTAGGTGGTGGACAGCGGGAGCGAGGTCTGGTCGATGCGGTCCAGGCCCCAGGGCGCGCTGGACTGCGTGGTGTCGGTGAGCTGGACGCGCTGGTCCTGTTCGACGACGGCCACCGACGGGTCGGCGGCGAGTCTCCTGGCCTCGGTGGCCGAGAGGGTGGCGGTGTAGCCGTTCAGGGCGGCGCCGAACGTCTTGCGGACCGTGCCGCCGTACTCCTTGATGAGGCTCTTGCCCTCACTGGAGGAGGCCTTGAAGCCGGCGTCCTTCTTCAGCGTGACGATGTAGCTGTCCTTGACGGCCGTGGGGGAGCCGGCGGCCAGGACCCTGCCCTCGGCGGGGGCGGCCTGGGCGGGGAGGGTGGTGAGCCCGCTCACGAGGGCGGCGGTCGCCAGGCTGGTTATCGCGGCGAGCCGGATCTTCTTGCTACGCAGTTGTGCCATAACGAGGGAGTCCTCCTCTAGGCGACGCGTGCCCTGGGTGGGGCGCGCGTCTGTGGGGGGTGCGCGCGTGGTCGCGCGGCACGGCCACGGAGCGTCGCGTTCCGCCCCATGGCTGAGTAAAGAATCAGCGGTCTACGGGCGTAGCTCAAGGGAGTTGAGGCTCTGTCACATATTTGTCATGCACGCGTAACACCCGGTGTCATGAACGCGTCCGGAAAGTCTTGGCATGGACACTTCCCGTCAACACGCGTAGTTGGTACGACGGTTATGGCAGAGATCCTGCTAAAGGGAGGTTCCATGAGACGTTCCCGATTTGCCGCTTACGTCGGCTCACTCCTCCTCGCCGTCGGCGCCGCCCTCACCGGGGCCACCGCCGCTCAGGCATCCCAACTCGCCGCCCCCGGCGGCTATGTGGCGCTCGGCGACTCCTACTCCTCCGGGGTCGGCGCGGGCAGCTACATCTCCGCGAGCGGTGACTGCAAGCGCAGCACGAAGGCGTACCCGTACCTCTGGGCCGCCTCCCACTCACCCTCGTCGTTCGCCTTCACCGCCTGCTCGGGCGCCCGAACGGGTGATGTTCTGGCGAGTCAGCTCACTCCGCTCAACGCCGCCACCGCCCTCGTCTCGATCAGTGTCGGCGGCAACGACGCCGGTTTCGCCGACGTCATGACGACCTGTGTGCTCCAGTCCGACAGCGCCTGCCTGTCCCGGATCAACACCGCGAAGGCGTACGTCGACTCGACACTGCCCGGCAAGCTCGACGGCGTCTACTCGGCGATCCGCTCCAAGGCGCCCAACGCCCGGGTGGTCGTGCTCGGTTACCCGCGCTTCTACAAGCTCAACACCGGCTGCGTCGGCCTCTCCGAGACCAAGCGGAAGGCGATCAACGGCGCGGCCGACCACCTCGACACCGCGATCGCCAAGCGCGCCGCGGACTTCGGCTACGTGTTCGGCGACGTCCGTCCCAGCTTCACCGGCCATGAGCTCTGTTCCGGCAGCGCCTGGCTGCACAGCCTCAACCTGCTGAACGCCGGCGAGTCGTACCACCCGAAGGCAGCCGGCCAGTCCGGCGGCTACCTCCCGGTGTTCGACGCGCTGGCCTGACCCGCACGGACCGGGCGGCCCGCCCTCAGGGGCTCGCCGAGACGGAAGCGGAGGCCTCGTCCGACGGGGTCTCCGCCACACACGTCACCGAGAACGGCACCGAGTTCGACGTCGTCTCCACCGGATCACGGACCTCGACACTGATCTCGTTCTCGAAGGTTCCGCTCTCGTCGTTCGTCGTCACGAACGCCGTGTCCTGCTTGCTCCGGCCGCCGCCCTCGGGGAACTCGAGGGTCTTCCACTCCGGGTCCATGATCTCGCCGTCCTGGGACACCCAGCGATACGTGACCTCGGACGGCAGGCTGCCCACGGTGATCGTCGCCGTGAAGGCGGGTGCCTCGCCCTGCGGCGGCGGGCAGGGGCCGGAGTACTCCGTGTGCGAGCCGGCCAGGGTGACCTTCACCGAGGGCGGTGGGGCGGCGGACGTGGTGCTGGGGCTCGGGCTGGGGGAGGAGCGGCTCGGCTCCGGGGTGTCCTCCGTGCCGGGATCGCTCAGCGAGGGCGAACTCAGGCCTGTCGTCTCGCTCTTGGGCCCGCCGCCCGCCTTGTCGCCGTCGTCGCCGTTGAGCAGCGTGTACGTCAGTCCGGCGACCGCCAGGGCGAGGGCGGCGACACCCGCGACCAGTACGACGGCGGCGCGGCGGTTGCGGTCCGGGGGATGGGTCGCGGTCGCCGTGCCCCCGGAGTGCGTCCACACAGGCGGCGGGACCGGGGCGGGCGTCGTCGACGGGTCGTGCGGCGGCCGGTGCTGTGGCGGCTGCTGGCGGGCGGCCGTCGGCGGGTAGGGAGCCGCCCGCACGGCGTCCGTGCGGTGCGTGCCTCCCCCGGAGGGGGTACCCCCGGCGCCGATCACCCGCAGGTCCCGCTCGGCCCGGTCGGCGGACAGCCGCTGCGCCGGGTCCTTGCGCAGCAGCCCCTCGATCACCGGTGCCAGCGGACCGGCCCGGTACGGCGGCGGCAGCTCCTCGTCGACGATCGCGCGCAGGGTGCTCAGCGGGGTGTCGTGCCGGAAGGGGGAGCTGCCCTCGACCGCCGCGTACAGCAGCACGCCGAGCGACCACAGGTCGGACTCGGGTCCGGGCGTGCGGCCCAGCGCCCGCTCCGGCGCCAGGAACTCCGGCGAGCCGATGACCTCACCGGTCATCGTCAGCGCGGAACTGCCCTCGACCATGGCGATGCCGAAGTCGGTGAGCACCACCCGCCCGTCGTTCGACAGCAGGACGTTCGCCGGTTTCACGTCCCGGTGCTGTACACCGGCCTCGTGCGCGGCCCGCAGCGCGGACAGCACCTCCGCGCCGATGTGCGCGGCACGCTGCGGGGCGAGCGGACCCTCGGCCTCCAGGAGCTCGGCCAGGGAGATGCCGCGGACCAGCTCCATGACGATCCAGGGACGGTTGTCCTGGGTGGCCACGTCGTACACCGTCACCACGCTGTGGTGGGAGATCCTGGCCGCCGCCCACGCCTCGCGCTCCAGCCTCGCGTACATCCGCTCGATGTCGGACGCGGGCAGTCCGGACGGCGCACGCACCTCCTTGACGGCCACCTCGCGGTTCAGCAGCTCGTCGCGTGCCCGCCACACCGTTCCCATGCCGCCCTCGCCGAGCGGGGACAGGAGACGGTAGCGTCCCGCGATCAGACGTTCACTGCCCGGTTCTACGGACACGGGTGCCCCCTCTGCGCATCCGCCGGATTTCTCCACAAAAGTAGCTCAGCCGAGTGCGGATGCCGCCCCCTTGAGCACCAGTCCGGCCCCGAGGACCACGACGACGAGCGCGGATCCCAGCGGCGCGGTACGGCGTACCAGGGCTGTCAGGGGACTGCTCGCCCAGCGCGGGCGCCTGTCCAGCACACGGGTCACTCCGGTACCCAGCTTGACGACGGCGAAGCCGGCCGCGGTCAGGGTGAGGGCCAGACCGACGCCGTACGCCACGACGAGCAGCAGCCCGAACCAGGCCTGCCCCAGCGCCGCCGCGCCGACGAGGACGACGACCGCGGACGGACTGGGCACCAGCCCGCCGGCGAACCCGAGAAGGATGGTGCCGCGGAGGGTGGGGGCGACGGCGTGGGTGTGGGTGAAGCCGCCGTGGGTGTGTTCGAGGGTGTGGGGGTGCGGGTGGCCGCTCTGGTGGCTGTGGCTGTGGCTGTGGTCGTGGTCGTGCTCGTGGTCGTGCTCGTGGTCGTGGTCGTGGTGGGTGTGCGGGTGGGCGGAGGCAGGTGTGTGGCGGGTGGGAGCGGTGTGGCTGTGGGCGCCGACCAGGACGGGCGTGCGCTCGGGGGCGTCCTCGGTGTCGTGAGCGCCGTGCGGGTGCGGGTGCGGGTGCGGGTGCGGGTGCGGGTGCGGGTGTCCGTGGTCGTGGGTGTGGCCGTGGCCGTGATCCTCGTCGTGCGGATGGTCGTGCGGGTGGTCGTGGCCGTGTGCGGGCGTCCGGTTGCGCCAGGCCCGTCGTACGAGGGTGGCGCCGGCCGCCGTCACCATGAGGCCGCTCGCGATGCCCAGCCACGCGATCACCGAGGGCGCCGCCGCGGAACCGGCCGCGATCAGAAGGCCGAGAGCCACCACGCCGAGGGTGTGGGTGACCGTCACCGAGGCCGCGAGCGGCAGGACGTCCCTCATCCGGGCGCGGCCGCCCCGGGCGGCGGCGACCGCGGCCATCAGGGTCTTGCCGTGGCCCGGGGCGAGCGCGTGCATCGCGCCGAGGGCGACGGAGATGAGGACGGCGAGCGCGGCGAAGCCGACGGTGAGGTCCTGGCGGGCGACCAGGGAGTCCAGGGCCCGGGTCCAGCGGTCGGCGCCGCGCGGCAGGACGGAGGCGGCGGGCGCGTCCCCCTTCTCCTCGGCCAGGGCCGCCCCACCCGGACGGACGCGCAGGGCGGCGGTGGTGGTGTCGGCCGGGGAGGAGAGCAACTCCTCCGGGTATTCGGTCAGTTCACGCGAGAGCGACGTCGTCGGTACGTCCGACTTCGTGAGCGTCGTACGGTCACCGCGCGCGGTGACCTCCCGCCAGCCGGGTCCGGAGTCCGCGGCCGCGCTGCGGAAGCCGAGGATGACGGTGTCGTCCTCGGGCAGCGATGCCGTCAGCCTGCACTCCACCCGGAGGGTGTCGAGGCCGGCCTGGCCGGGGCGTACCAGCGCGCGGCTGCTCCGGGCGGTGAGGGCGGCGGCACGGCCGTCGACGGTGACCCGGCTGCCGTCGGCGGCCCGGGCACACCGCTGCCGGGCCCACTCGGTCATGCCCAGTTTCTCGATGTCCGGCTCGGCCTGCTTCGCCGGGATCTCGGCGAGGTCCTCGACATGGTCGACCCGCAGTTCGCCGGGGGCGGTGACGAGACCGTCGTAGTGGTTGACGGTGAAGTTGCCGAGGGGGTGGGCGCCGGCGGTGCCCGCCGGGACCAGCACGAGGGCGCAGGCGGCCGTGAGGACGGCCGCGGCGGAGGCGAGGACGCCACGGGAGCGGAGCTTCACTTGGCGGCCTCCAGCGTCTTGCGGGCCTCGCGGGCGCCCAGGGGCGAGAAGCCGGGGTTGAGGTCCAGTGCCGCCTTCAGGTGCCGGCGGGCGTCCTGTCCGTGGCCGGTGGCGTGTTCGATGACACCGCGGTGGTAGAGGAAGGCGGCGCTGCGGTAGCCGGTGGCCGTGGCCCGGCGGGCGTACGGCAGCGCCTCCTCGTCGCGGCCGTTGACATGCAGGGCCCAGGCGAGGGCGTCAGCGGTGTGCACCGTTTGGCGGCGGGCCCACTCGGCGCGGGCCGCGCGCAGGGCCTCGGCCGTGTCGCCGTGGTCGGCGGCGGCGAGCGCGGTGTCGAGGTCGACGTTGACGCCGCCCGCGCGGGCGAGGGCCGTCCAGGCGTCGACGAGGGCGTACTGGTCGCCGGCCTTCGCCCGGTCGCCCTCCGCGCCCCGGGCCTCGTACAGCTCCCCGAGTGCGACGAGCGGGCCGGGCAGCGGGTAGCGGGCCACGACGGCCTCCATGCCCTTGATCGCGGAGGCCTGCTCGCCGTTCGCGGCCTGGCTGCGGGCGCGGCCCTCCAGCGCCGGCAGATAGGTGTCGTCGGCGGCGAGGGCCCGCGCGTAGTGGTCCTGGGCCGTCTTGTACTCGCCCTGGTTCCAGGCGAGTTGGCCGAGCGCGGTGGCCACGTACGCGATGTCCCCGGGGGCGCTGGCGGAGGCGAGCGCCTGCTCCAGCACCCGTCGCGCGGTCGGCACGTCGCCGCGCAGCTCGTGGACGTAGGCGTACCGCGTGAAGACGGGGATGCCCGGCCGCCGTTCGTCCGCGAGCTCGGCGGCCTTCGACGCGTCGTCGTAGCGGCCGAGCTCGACGTAGGCGTCGATACGGGAGGACAGCGCGCGCTCGCTGTACGGGTTCTGCTCCAGGGCCTGGTCCGCGTACTTCAGGGCGTCCTCGAAGTCGTGCCGGGCCGCGGCCAGAGCGGCGCGGCCGGCGAGGGCCTGGTCGTTGTCGGGGTCCAGGTCGAGGGCGCGCTTCAGTGCGCGCTCGGCCTGGGGATAGCGGGACGGGTCGCCCTTGGTCCGCGCCTGTTCGACATAGGCGAGACCGAGGGTGGCCCAGCTGCCGAAGTCCTTGGGCTGCGACCGCAGATGGGCCTGCAGGGCGGCGATGCTCGCGTCGAGACCACCGCCGGTCAGCAGCTCGGGCGACACGGCGGCGGGCGCGGACACCCCCACCGCGTCACCGCCGTCCTGCCCGGCCCCCACCGCGATGGACCCGGCGGTGAACGCGACCGCCAACAGCACGGCACACAGGCCGAGTTGAGCGGCTCGCCAACGTCGGCCGGCCTCGGAGAACCGCCGTACGGCGGCGACCCGGGGATCGTCGGCCCCGTCCAGGGAGTCCCCGACGGGCCCCGCGTCGTCGGCGGCCCTCGAAGGCGCCTCGGCGGGGCCGGACTTCACCAACGTGAGTCGGGGCTTCGGCGCGGCCGCCTTCGACGTACCTCCGGCGTTCGGCTCGGCTGCCGCCGGCACTCGGCCGTTCTCGGTCTCAGGTGCGCTGTCGTTCGTGGGCCGGGCCATGCCCTCTCCTCGGTCGGCTTGCTGAAGGGAACGTGCGGCGCGGCCCGCGCCGTGGGGGATGGATACGAGCGGGCCGCGCCAGTCGGTGATCAGTACGGGCTCAGTACGCCCGGCCCCTCATCCGGCGCCACCACATGACGCCTGCGCCGATCAGGACGATGCCCGCCGCGCCGGCGCCCGCCGAGGCGGCCATCAGCGTGGTGTCGTCCGTGCCGCCCGTGCCGGCCGGCTGGAGGGCGTCGCCGAGCTGGCTGCGGACGTCGCCGTCGGTCGTGCCCTTGGCGAGCGGGCCGCGGGAGCCCTCCGTGGGGAGAGCGACGTACGGGAAGGCCTTCTCGAAGTCCTTGTCGTTCTTGTCGACGGCGTCGCCCAGGTCGTTCTTGGCACCCAGCAGTTCACCCTCGACGACCTGGAGCGAGGCGTCGATCACGTCGTCGGTCAGCCGGCGGCCGTTCGGGAAGCCCGCGTTGTCACCGTCGAGGACGCCGAGCCGCTTCGGGTCGGAGGCGGGCTTGATCGAGGTGTTGAGACGCAGCTGCTCCGACGGACTCACGTGCGGCGGCTGGTTGAGGCCCTTCACGCCCTTCAGGAAGACGTCGACGAGGTCGTTGCGCGGCTCGTCGGGGGCGTCGATCTTGTAGATCGCCTCGATGAGCTTCGGCAGCTCAGGGTTGGTCACGTTCTTGAGGAACTGCGCGTCGTCATGGGGCGCGGAGGCGTTGAACTTGTCCTTGTCCTTGATGGGGTTGACGACCTCGTTGACCAGCGGGTTGCCGAGTCGCGAGACCTGGCTGTAGTACCCCTGCGCGTTCCTGCGCTGGGTCGTCGACCAGATGCCGACGATCGGCTGCTCCGCCGACTCGGTGAGCATGTGGTTCGGCACCTGCAGGGCGATGGAGTTGACGTTGTAGCCCTTGAGCGTGTCGTTGCCGACCTCGGTGAGGTTGCCGCCGTAGAGCAGGTCGAAGACGCGCAGGTCCAGGAAGAACGGGTCGTCGGCCTGGCCGGCGAACGTCGTGGAGCCGCCGGGCAGCTCGTGCACCGCCTGGTCGCGCAGCTTGGCGTAGTCCGGCATGGACGCCTTGCCGACGTTCGACGGCGCCACCGGCACGTCGTCGGCGACCTTCATCTTCGACACCAGGTGCCGGTTCTTCAGCCGCAGCAGCTCGATGTCGTACGTCTGCGTGATGTTGAGGTCCTTGTCGTCGAGGCTCTCGACCGGACCGGTGTTGTAGAGGAACGTCTTCTTGTTCTTGACGTGCGTCTTGAAGGTGAAGCGGTACAGCAGGTCGCCCTGCGCGTCACCGTCGTTGTCGATGTGGATGTCGTACTGCGCGTCCTCGGCGAACGTGAAGAAGTTGGGGCCGCCCGCCGGCTCCTCGAAGGGGATCCAGTTCGCCACGACCGTCGTCGTGTCGGGCTTGTCCGGGCTCACGAACGCGTACACGTCCGTGTTGTCGTACTGGGGCTGCCCCGAGATCAGCGGAGCCTCCCGGTGACTGGAGGCGGCCGCCGCCCCCGGTTCCAGCGCGGTCACGCCGGCGGCTGCGAGCCCCCCGGCGGCCAGCGCACCACATACGAGGGTCGCGAGCTGCCTGCGTCCCGCACCGTTCCTGGAGTTACGTGTCATGCCGTCCGTCCTCAGTCCAACTTGCCTGACACCGGGGATTCGGAGCGGGGTGGGGAGCGGATTGGTCGAATCTGAAAAACTTCTTTTCTCCTGCTGGACCCGCGTTTTGGGTCCGCTGATCCGTAACCCCATCCGGAGGTGTGTTCGTTGCGAATACCTCGTGGGACGGGGCAGGCCGGGTGCGGCATGCGAAGAAGGGTGGCCGGGGTGGAGGCGGACGAGCTTCTGGTGCTCGTGGCGGGCGGTGACCAGAAGGCATTCGAGGAGTTGTACGGGCTGGTGTCCGGGCCCGTGTTCGGGTTGGTGAGACGGGTCGTACGGGATCCCGCGCAGTCGGAGGAGGTGTCGCAGGAGGTGCTGCTCGAACTGTGGCGTTCCGCCGGGCGCTTCGACCCGGGACGGGGCAGCGCGCTGTCCTGGATCCTGACCCTCGCCCACCGCCGGGCCGTCGACCGGGTGCGCAGCGCCCGCGCGGCCGGCGAACGAGAGCAGCGCGAGGCCCGGCGCTCCCACCACCCGGCCTTCGACCACGTCACCGAGGAGGTCGAGGCCGGCCTCGAACGCGAGTGGGTGCGCCGCTGCCTGGACCGCCTCACCGCCCTGCAGCGCCAGTCGGTCACCCTCGCTTATTACGAGGGCTACACCTACCGTGAAGTGGCCGAGCGGCTCTCGTTGCCGCTGGGCACGGTGAAGACGCGGATGCGTGACGGGCTGACCCGGCTGCGCGAGTGCCTGGGAGGTGTGGCGTGAGTCTGTTCCGCCGAGAGGACCTCCACTCCCTGGCCGCGCCCTACGCCCTGGACGCCCTCGAACCCGACGAGCGCCGACGTTTCGAAAGGCATCTGGACAAGTGCGGCAGCTGCGCCGCCGAAGTGCGCGCCCTCGCCGAGGACGCCGTCCGGCTCGCCTGGTCGACGGCCGCCCCGCCCCCGGCCGCGATGCGCGAACGCGTCCTGGCCGCCGTACGCGCGACTCCCCAGGAGGGTGCCGAGCAGGAGACGGCCCGCGCGCGGACGCCGCAACTGCCGCCGCACGTGTGGGGCGTGCAGCCGCCGCCGCGCGTCCGTGAGCGGCGGCGCATCCCGCTGTTCGTGCCCTTCGCCACGGCCACCGCCGCCGCGGCCCTCGTGGTCGCGTCCCTGTTCGCGGTCCAGGCCGGCCAGACCGAGGACCAGCTGAACGCCGAGCGGGCCCAGGCGCGTGAGATCGCCCACGTTCTCGCGGCTCCCGACGCCCGGGCGACGACAGGGCAGGACTCCGAGGGCCGCAGTATCGGAGTGGTCGCCTCCGCATCCGAGGGGCGGGCGGTCGTCACCCTGAGCGGGTACGGCGAACTGCCGAGCGACAGCGTGCGCCAACTGTGGCTCATGCGCCCCGACGCGCAACCGCGCTCCCTCGGGCTCTTCAGTGCCGACACGCCCTTGGTGGCGTCCGGTCTCGACACCTCCGCCACGTCACTCGCTGTGACCGTCGAGCCCGACGGCGGGTCAGCACAGCCCACAACCCAGCCGGTTGTCCAACTCGCCCTGAAATCGGTTGGATTCGGAGAGTGATCAGGGAGGGGTCGTCAACCCCCTTACGGGGAAGGTGAATCCTGTGACCGCGATACACGAGTGCCCCGACGGGGCGATAGGGTTACCCTGCCCGGGCCGGGTGGACTCGTACGGGTGGGGAGTGACATGGAACAGATAACAGTGCGCAGCAGGGCGAGGGTCCCTGCGATCACCTGCGGGAGCAGCGCGACCAGTTCGCGCCTCGACCGCCATCTCTCGGTGCTGGGCGGCCCCGCCGTCCCACAGCGGGAGACGGTCGAGGCGACCTCGCTGATGCGTGAGCTGACCGCACGTGACGCGCACGAGCGCAGCCCCAGGGGTGCGCGCGTGCGGAGGGTCTCCCTCTTCGCGCCACTGCGCCGACTGCGCCGTTCGCTGTTCGGCGGACGCTGAGCCTGCGCGCTCTCAGGCGTTCCTGACCCGCGCTCAGGCGGTCACACCGTCCCGGCGTAGTGCTGCGATCCCGTCGTCCGTCATCCCCACGGCAGGCAGCAACGTCCAGGTGTGCCCGCCGGGCGCGGGGGCGTCCCCATCCCTCCCGCCCAGGCCCCGACCCGGATTCCGGGTCTCAGCGCTCCCCGTGTGCGTACCGGCGCACGGCGAGCGGTACGAACACGACCAGCAGTACCGTGCACCAGGCCAGTGACCCGGCGACCGGGTGGGCGACCGGCCAGGCCGCTCCCTCCGGCACCGGGGCGTTCCCGAAGAGGTCCCGCAGGGCTGTCGTCACCGCGCTGATCGGGTTCCACTCGGCGACCACCCGCAGCCAGCCCGGCAGGCCGTCGGCCGGGATGTACGCGTTGGACAGCAGCGGCAGCAGGAAGGTCGCGCCGCCCAGCTGGCCCGCGGCCTCCTCGTTGCGGGTGAGCAGCCCCAGGAAGATCCCGATCCACGTGGCGGCGAACCGGAACAGCAGCAACAGTCCGAACGCCCCCGCCGCCTCCGCCGCGCTCCCCTCGATCCGCCAGCCGACCGCGAGGCCGACCAGCAGCAGGGGCACCGTCCCGGCCGCCGTGACGACGAGATCCGCCACCGCCTGCCCCAGCGGCACGGCCGCCCGGCTCATCGGCAGCGTGCGGAAGCGGTCCATCACGCCCCGGTGGGTGTCCTGGGCCGCCTGGAACATCCCGGCCATGACGCCGCCCGCGGCGGTCGCCACCAGCAGGCCCGGCAGCAGGAACGCGCGGTAGTCCGCACCCGGCATCGCCAGCGCGCTGCCGAAGACGTAGCCGAAGAACAGCAGCATGCTGATCGGCATGGTCTGGGTCAGGATCAGCAGTCCCGGATTGTTCCGCATCCGCCGCAGCTGGCGGCCCAGCATCGCGGTTCCGTCGTACGCCAACGCGGTCATGCCACACGCTCCTTGTCGTCCTCGGTGAGCCGGAGGAACACGTCGTCGAGAGTCGGCGGACGCAGACTCACGTCCAGCAGCGGCACGCCCGCCGCGTCCAGCTCCCGCACCAGACGGGGCAGCGTGAGTGTCGCGTCCCGGCTGACCGCGCCCACGGCGTTGCGCTCGTGGTCGAACGACGGCTGACCGCCGGTGAGCTGGTCCAGCACCCCCGCCGCCCTGCCCATCGCGTCCGTGTCCGCCACGACGGCCTCGACATGGGTGCCTATCAGCGACTTGAGCTGGGCCGGCGAACCCGTGTGCGTGACCCGCCCCCGGTCCACCAGGGCGATGTCGTGGGCGAGTTGGTCGGCCTCCTCCAGGTACTGCGTGGTCAGCAGCACGGTCGTGCCGTCCGCGGTGAGGTCGCGTACGGCCTCCCGGATCAGGTTCCGACTGGCCGGGTCGAGCCCGGTGGTCGGTTCGTCCAGGAACAGCACCTCGGGGCGGCGGATGAGGCTCGCCGCCAGGTCCAGCCGGCGCCGCATCCCGCCCGAGTAGGTGGACGCGGGCCGGTCGGCGGCCTCGGCGAGGCCGAAGCGGTCCAGGAGCTCGCCGGCCCGCTCGGCCGGTCCTCGTACCCGGTGCAGTCGGGCGAACAGGCGCAGGTTCTGGCGCCCGGTCAGGTCCCCGTCGACCGACGCGTACTGCCCGGTGACGCCGATCCTCCGCCGTACGGCCGCCGCCTCCCGGACGAGGTCGTGCCCGGCGATCCGGGCCGAGCCGGCGTCCGGCCGCAGCAGGGTGGTCAGCAGGCGTACGGCGGTGGTCTTGCCCGCCCCGTTGGGTCCGAGGATTCCGCAGACGGTGCCCGTCGCGACCGCGAGGTCCAGCCCCCGCAGGGCGTGGACGGCACCGAACCGCTTCTCCAGACCTTCACTAAGTACAGCGTACGTAGTAGTCATGCCGTGACCATAGCGCACTACGTACGCTGTACGTAACTAGGATGGTGGCCGAGGTGATGATCGATGGCGGGCCGAGCGGCCGAACCCGAAGTGATCTGGGCGCGTCCCGAGCGGACGGGCCGGGGGCCGAGGCCCGCGTTCACCCGCGCGGACATCGCGGCCGCCGCCGTGCGGCTCGCCGACGCTCAGGGGCTCGACGGCGTCTCCATGCGGCATGTCGCGGCCGAGCTGGGCTGCGGCACGATGTCGCTGTACAACTACGTCCCCCGCAAGGAGGACCTGTACGAGTTGATGGTGGACGCCGCCGGCGGGGAGCACGAGCTGTGGGAGCCGAGCGGGGACTGGCGGGCGGACATGCTCCGGGTGGCCCACCAGACGCGCGAACTCATGCACCGGCACACCTGGATGCCGCGGCTGATGTCAGGGGTGTACGGCTTCAGCCCCAACGCCCTGCGGTACCTCGAGCACTGCATGGCCTGTCTGGACCCCTTCGACGCGCCCTACGGCACGAAGATGGAGCTGCTCGCGATGCTCAACGGGTGCGTGACGGTGTACGTCTCGAACGAGCTGTCCACGGCCGAGCGGACCCGGTCGCTGCCGTGGACCCCGGAGCAGGAGGTGGCGGTGCGGATCGCCTACCTGGGCAGCCAGGTGGCCTCCGGTGCCTATCCGAGGCTGGCCGCGGCGTTCACGGAGGACTCGGGGCCGATCGACCTGGAGGCGGTCTTCGAGCGGATGCTGGTACGCGTGCTGGACGGCTTCGAGCGCAGGGGCTAGATCAGCGCGAACTGGCCCTCCGGGCCTTCCTCGTGGTGGTCGAGGACCGAGGCCGGCCTGCGTGCCGCCTCCGGCACCGGCAGGACGCCCGCCCTCCTCAGGTCCGTCGCGGTGATCGGTGACGTCACCGTCAACTCCTCCTGCCGAGGCCCCAGTTCCGCCAGCAGGGCCAGCACCGCGATCAGCTCCAGCAACTCCGACGTCCACGCCTGTGGCCACGTCGCCGGTCGGATCGCCTCCAGGGTGCCCGGCTCGGCCTCGGTCGTGCGGGCCGTGAACCACTGTTCCAGTACCCGCGCTCCGGCCACCTCGAAGTCCCAGGACTCCGGCGGCACCGGGGAGATGCGGCCCTCGTCGAGGTACAGGGTCTCCTCGTCGCGGTCGTAGCGCAGGGTCAGGGGGCGGTCGGGCAGGGGTGCGCGGACGTACGGTCGGCGGCCGCCCGGGAGCTTGGGCCGGTCGCCGTCGCGGCGCAGCAGCCACAAGAGGCGGTGGCCCAGTCCGACACCGTGCGCCCAGAGTCCGGGGTCGGCGGTGAGGGGGACGGCGAGGCCGGGGCGGGCCACCGCGACCGTCCAGGCCAGGAGGTCCGCCGGGGTGAGGGAGAGGCCGAGGCGGGTGGCCAGGTGGTCCAGCAGGCCCGGCGCCAGGTTGGGTTCCGTGCCGCCGGGGCGACGGTAGAGCGGGCGGATACGGCCCGGGCGCAGGAGCGGCAGCAGCGAGGTCGCCAGCAGCGCCGGGCCCGGACTCCCGGGCGACTCCGTGACGAAGACCTGGTGCTCGTCCGCCACCCGCCACAGTTCGGGCCGGGCCGCGTCGATGAGACGGTGGTCGGGGATCAGCCACTGTTCGTCGAAGGGGGCGCGCAGGACGCGTACGGGCTCGGGGCAGGGGCCCGCGGCGCGGACCAGTTTCTCCGTGCTGCCGGACCGGCCCGGCAGCTGACCGACCGCCGTCCGCAGGGTCCGCGAGCGGGTCGGCTCGAACAGGGACTCGCGGTCGGGGCCCTCGGCCTTCAGCAGCGCGTCCCAGCGGGCCCTGAGGGATGCCGCGTCGGGGCCCGTCGGCCACCCCCGGCCGAGCCGTGGCGGTGCGACGGACCACGGCATGAGGTCCGCCAGCGGCGGAGCGTCGTCGTGCGTCACGCTGGGCATCGTACGACCTGGCGGCGACACCCGGACCAGGGCCTGTCCGCCCCGCCGCGGCGGACGCGGGCCGGGCACGCCGACGCGCCCGCTGCGCCGCCTCCGCCGACCTGCGAGGACTCGGAGCCGCCGGCCGGCTCGGCCCCAGGCCCTACGTGGCGTCCAGCGTCACCGTGAAGGAGAAGCGGTCACCCCGGTAGTGGATGACCGCCGCGTCGAGGACCCGCCCCTGCGTGTCGTAGGTGACGCCCGTGTAGTGCAGGATCGGGCTGAGCAGCGGGACTTGGAGCAGGCGGGCCGTCTCCGGGTCCGCCAGCCGGGCCTCCACCGTGTCCGTGATGCGGCTGATGTCCGCTCCGACGACGTCCCTGAGCACCTTGGTCATCGGCCACCGGACCAGGTCGTTGGGGTCGACGAGGGCGGCGAGTTCGGGGCGGACGTAGTTGCGGGCGTGGTTGGTCGGCTCGCCGGTCTTCTCGTCGGCGCGCAGGCGGTGGTACGTCGCCACCTCGGCGAGATCCGGGAAGTACTCGGCGAGTTCGGTCGGCACGGCGGCCCTGCCGTGGTCGAGCAGCCGACTCGCCATGCCGGACTGCTGGGCGACGATCGCGTCCACCGAGCCGAGCAGCCGCACCGGGGCGCCCCGGCGGACGTCCGGCTCGATGAACGTGCCGCGCCTGCGATGGCGCGTGATCAGGCCCTCGTCCTCCAGCTCCTTCAGCGCCTGCCGCATGGTCAGCACGCTCACCCCGTAGTGCCCCGCCAGCTGCTCCTCGGTGGGCAGCCGCAGCGGGTCCTGCGGCGAGCGGCCCAGTATCGAGGCGCGCAGCGACTGCGACACCTGGTACCAGAGCGGCAGCTTGCGGTTCAGGACGATCGAGTCCGGGGCGAAGGAGGTCACTGGCCCATCCGTACCGGTAGGGAATCCTCAGTGCAAGGGGCGGAAGTGCCGCTCGAGGCCCTGCCACACCTCGTCGTAGCCCTGCTGAAGGTGGTCCGCGCGGGCCGCGTGCGGAGTCAGCGTGATCGGCCAGCGGGTCTCGAACATGAACGCCAGCCCGTCGTCGACCTTCTGCGGACGCAGCTCGGCGGCGCTCGCCCGGTCGAAGGTCTCCCGGTCCGGGCCGTGCGCCGACATCATGTTGTGCAGCGAGCCGCCGCCCGCCACGAAGCCTCCCGGGCCGGAGGTCTTCGCGTCGTAGGCGCCCTCGATGAGCCCCATGTACTCGCTCATCACGTTCCGGTGGAAGTACGGCGGCCGGAAGGTGTCCTCACCGACCAGCCAGCGCGGCGCGAACACCACGAAGTCGACGCCGGCCAGGCCCGGGGTGTCCGACGGCGACGTCAGCACCGTGAAGATCGACGGGTCGGGATGGTCGTACGAGATGGTCCCCAGCACGTTGAAGCGACGCAGGTCGTAGACGTACGGCACATGGTTGCCGTGCCAGGCGACGACGTCGAGCGGTGAGTGGTCGTAGGTGGCCGTCCAGAGGTTGCCGCAGAACTTGTTCACCACCTCCACCGGGCCCTCGACGTCCTCGTAGGCGGCGACCGGTGCCCGGAAGTCCCGGGGGTTGGCGAGGCCGTTGGCGCCGATGGGGCCGAGGTCGGGGAGGCGGAAGGGGGCGCCGTAGTTCTCGCACACATAGCCGCGGGCCGAGGCATCCAGCAGCTCCACACGGAAGCGCACCCCACGAGGAATCAGCGCCACGTGTCCCGGCTCCACATGCAGCAGCCCGAACTCGGTGTGCAGCAGCAGCCCTCCGTCCTCCGGCACGATCAGCAGTTCGCCGTCCGCGTCGCTGAAGACGCGGTCCATCGAACAGTCCGCGTGGTACAGGTGCACGGCCATACCGGTGCGCTGGGTCGCGTCGCCGTTGCCGCCGAGGGTCCACAGGCCGGCGAGGAAGTCGGTGCCCTCGGTGGGGTCGGGCAGGGGGTCCCAGCGCAGCCGGTTCGGGTCCGGCACGGACTCGGTGAAGGGAGCCGAGCGGATCCAGCCATTGTGCGTGTGCGTGAACGCGGGGTGCGCGGCCGACGGGCGGATGCGGTAGAGCCACGAGCGGCGGTTGTACGCGCGGGGCTCGGTGAACGCCGTACCGCTGAGCTGTTCCGCGTACAGCCCCAGGGGAGCGCGCTGGGGTGCGTTGCGGCCCTCGGGCAGTGCGCCCGCCACCGCCTCTGAGCTGTGCTCATTGCCGAATCCGGAGAGGTAGGTGAGTCCCTCGGCGGTCTTCCGCGCGTCCCCGCTCATGATCGCTCCCTTGCGTTCTGATTCCTATGCATCACCGTAGGATTGCGTTTTCCCCGACGCAAGAGGGCCGCGCGACCTCCTCACGGAGGACGGCGATACCCAACTCCAGGTGGATTCGAGGTGTCGGACCTTTGTTCTAGGCTCCCGGCCATGTCGTGGATGCGGGGGCTCGTAGCCGCGCTCGCGGTCTGTGTCCTGTTGCTGACCGGATCCGCGGGCTGCGCGAGCAGTGGTGCCGAAGAGCCGAAGAACGGGGGCTCGCCCTCACCGGTGGGCAAGGTCCTCGAGGACCGGGACGAGGAGGGCCGTGCCTACCGCGAGGTGGACGACGACGGCGAAGCGCCCGATGTCGGCATCGAGGTGCAGCCCGCCGCCGACGACGGCTGGGACGTCCGGCTGACCCTGAGCAACTTCCGCTGCTCGGCCGTCGGCGCCAAGCCCGAGGCCGTGGCGGGCCGCGGCATCGTGCGCCTCTTCGTCGACGGTCACCCCGTCGCCGGGCTGCGCGGCCCCGCGTACCGCCTTCCCGCCCGCTACGTCCCGCACGGCACCCACCAGGTCACGGCCCGCCTGTACGCCGACGACGGCACGGTGTGGGCGGTGGACGGCGAGCCGGTCGAGAGCACGGCGGACATCACGGCGTCGGACCCCACCGCCCCCTCCGCGTCCTCGTCGCCGGATTCCCCGGGCTCCGCGGACTCCTTGGCCCACTCCGGGGGGCGAGGTTCCCCGGAACGCGGCGGAACGGCATCATGAAGCCCGTGCCCCCAGCGACATCGCTCCGGCGTGCGCCCGTGCAACGGCGCAGCGCGGAGCGCCTCACCAGGATCCTCGACGCCTGCGCGGACCTCCTCGACGAGGTCGGCTACGACGCCCTGAGCACCCGGGCCGTGGCGCTGCGGGCCGGTGTCCCCATCGGCTCGGTCTACCGCTTCTTCGGCAACAAGCGAGCGATGGCCGACGCGCTGGCCCAGCGCAACCTGGAGCGCTACAGCGAACGCGTCACCGAGCGCCTCGCCGAGACCGGCGAGGGCGGCTGGCGGGCCGCCATGGACGCCGTACTCGACGAGTACCTCGCCATGAAGCGCACCGCGCCCGGCTTCTCCCTCGTCGACTTCGGCAACCAGATCCCGGTCGGCTCCGGCCAGTCCGAGCCCAACCACCGGGTCGCCGACCGTCTCACCGACCTCCTCTCCGGCTACCTCGACCGCACCCCGGACGAGGAACTGCGCCGCACCTTCCTGGTCGCCGTGGAGACCGCCGACACCCTGGTCCACCTCGCCTTCCGGGTGTCCCCGGAGGGCGACGAGGAGATCATCGAGGAGATGCGACAGCTGCTGCGGGCCTACCTCGCACGGGTGCTGGACTGACGGCTCGCCGTACCGAGGCGACAGGGCGCGCCGGATCGTAGTCACGGCGGCGCGCGCGGGATCGTAGCCATGGCCGTAAGCGGAGCCGACAGTCATGGCCGCACGCGGAGCCGACAGTCGTGGTGGTGCGCCGAGCATGCAGCTATGGCGGCCCGCCAGACCGCGGGAAAGTGGCCCGCGGGACCGCGGCGGTTCGCGCGCCGGGCCGCGGCATCGTGGCGGTGTCGGACCGGCAGTCATGCCGATGTGCCAGACCGGCAACCATGGCGGCCCGCAGGCCCGCAGGCCCGCAGGCCCGCAGGCCCGCAGCAAACTGGCGGGCGGCCCGCAGCCCCGGGTGGCGCGCCGAGGTGTTCCCTGTTCCCTGCCTCGCCTCGGTCCCGTCCTCTCCGGTCTCGTTCCCGGCACCCCCTCCCCACGAGGCATACCGCTCGGTATGCTCGGCCTCGAGCCCGTGCGTCACCGTCGCCGCAGTCCTCGAGGAGGACCCGTGTCCCGCACCGCCCTGCGTATCTGCCCCCTCTGCGAGGCCACCTGCGGCCTGACGCTCACCATCGAGGGGACCCGGGTGACCGGTGCCCGCGGTGACCGTGACGACGTCTTCAGCCGCGGTTTCATCTGCCCCAAGGGCGCCTCCTTCGGGGCCGTCGACGGCGATCCCGACCGGCTGCGCACGCCCCTCGTGCGCGTGGACGGCGAGCTGCGCGAGGCCACCTGGGAGGAGGCCTTCGACGCGGTCGCCGCCGGGATCAGGCCCGTCGTCGAGCGGTACGGGCCCAGCGCCGTCGGGGTCGTCCTCGGCAACCCCAACGTGCACACCATGGCCGGCGCTCTCTACCCGACGGTGCTCCTCGCCGGGCTCGGCACCCGCAGCGTCTTCACCGCGTCCACGGTCGACCAGATGCCCAAGCACGTCTCCAGCGGGCTCCTGTACGGCGACGCCAACGCCATCCCGGTGCCCGACCTCGACCACACCGACCACCTGCTGCTGCTCGGCGCCAACCCCCTGGAATCCAACGGGAGTCTGTGCACGGCACCCGACTTCCCCGGCAAGCTCAAGGCGCTCAAGGCCCGCGGCGGCACCCTCACCGTCGTCGATCCCCGCCGCACCCGCACCGCCAAGCTCGCCGACCGGCACCTCGCGATCCGGCCCGGCACCGACGCGCTGCTCCTCGCGGCGATGGCGAACGTCCTCTTCGAGGAGGGCCTGGTGGATCTTGGCGAGTCCGCTCCGCATCTCCAGGGCGTCGACGAACTCAGGGCTGCCGTGGCGGACTTCACCCCGGAGGCCGTCACCGACGCCTGTGACGTGGACGCCGCCACGATCCGCACCCTGGCCCGCGAACTCGCCGCCGCCCCCACCGCCGCCGTATACGGCCGCATCGGCAGCTGCACGGTTCCGCACGGCACGCTCGCCAGCTGGCTCGTCGACGTCCTCAACATCCTGACCGGCAACCTCGACCGCCCCGGCGGCGCCCTCTTCCCCCAGGCCGCCACCGACAGGACGCCCCGCCCCGCCGGCCCCGGCCACGGCTTCGCGCTCGGGCGCTGGCGCTCCCGGGTGAGCGGACACCCGGAGGCGAAGGGGGAGCTGCCCCTGTCCGCGCTCGCCGAGGAGATCGACACCGCCACCGCGGAGGGCGAGCCGATCCGGGCACTCGTCGCCGTCGCCGCCAACCCGGTGCTGTCGGCGCCCGACGGCAACCGGCTCGACAAGGCCCTCGACTCGCTGGACTTCATGGTCAGCGTCGACCCGTATCTGAACGAGACCTCACGCCACGCCCACGTCGTGCTGCCGCCGCCCCCGCCCTCCCAGAGCCCGCACCACGACTTCGCGTTCAACACCCTCGCCGTGCGCAACCAGGTCCGCTACACCCGGCCCGCGGTCCCGCTGGAGCCCGGCCGGATGGCCGAGACCGAGATCCTGGCCCGGCTGGTCCTCGCCGCGACCGGCATGCACGGCGCCGACCCGGACGCCGTCGACACGATGGTGATCGACCAGACCCTCGGCAAGGCGGTGAAGGAGCCGCACTCCCCGGTCCACGGCCGGGACCCGCGCGAGCTCGCCGCGCAACTCACCGGCGAGACCGGCCCCGAGCGGCGGCTCGACATGATGCTGCGCCTCGGTCCGTACGGCGACGGCTTCGGCGTACGAACCGACGGGCTGAACCTGGCGCGACTGCTCGCGCAGCCGCACGGCATCGACCTCGGTCCGCTGCGGCCCCGGCTGCCCCAGCCCCTGAAGACCAGGAGCGGCAAGGTCGAACTGCTGCCGCAGCCGATCGTCGACGACCTGCCCCGCCTCCGGCAGGCCCTGCACGAGCGCCCCGCCGGTCTGGTCCTGGTCGGCCGCCGTCATCTGCGCTCCAACAACAGCTGGATGCACAACGTCCCCGCCCTCACCGGTGGCACCAACCGCTGCACCCTGCACATCCACCCCGAGGACGCCGACCGGCTCGGTGTCCGGGACGGTGCGCCCGTGCGCGTCAAGGGCGCCGGGGGAGAGGTGACCGCTCCCGCCGAGGTCACCGACGGCGTGCGCCGGGGTGTGGTGAGCCTGCCGCACGGCTGGGGCCACGACCGTCCCGGCACCCGGCTGAGCCACGCCTCCGCCGACCCCGGAGTCAACGTCAACCAGATCCTCGACGGCAGTCTGCTCGACCCCCTGTCGGGCAACGCCGTACTCAACGGAGTGCCCGTCGAGGTCGCCGCCGTGACCGAAAATTTCCCCGCTCTGACCTGAGCAAAGCTGTGACCAGGAGTTTTGCGCTTATTGCTCGCGTGTCAACGTCTTGTTAACGCCACTTGACGCGACCTAACGTCATCGAACCGCCGGCCCTGGTGGGAGTTCAAGGGCGAACGTTAGGTATCCACTCATGTTGACCATCCTCGGCTTCGCCATGATCGCGACCTTCCTGGTCCTGATCATGCTGAAGAAGATGTCGCCGATCGCGGCGCTCGTACTGATCCCCGCACTCTTCTGCGTGTTCGTGGGAAAGGGCGCCAAGCTCGGTGACTACGTCATCGACGGCGTCACCAGCCTCGCCCCCACCGCGGCGATGCTCATGTTCGCGATCGTCTACTTCGGTGTGATGATCGACGTCGGCCTCTTCGACCCGATCGTTCGCGGGATCCTGAAGTTCTGCAAGGCCGACCCGATGCGGATCGTCGTCGGCACGGCGCTGCTCGCGTCGATCGTGTCGCTCGACGGCGACGGCTCGACCACCTTCATGATCACGGTCTCGGCGATGTATCCGCTGTACAAGCGCCTCAAGATGAGCCTGGTCGTGATGACGGGTGTCGCCGCGATGGCCAACGGCGTGATGAACACCCTGCCGTGGGGTGGCCCCACCGCCCGTGCCGCCACCGCGCTCAAGCTGGACGCCAGCGACATCTTCGTCCCGATGATCCCGGCCCTGCTGGTCGGCCTGCTCGGCGTCTTCATCCTGTCGTACGTCCTCGGTGTGCGGGAGCGCAGGCGGCTGGGCGTGCTGACGCTGGACGACGTGCTGGTGGAGGAGAAGGCCGAGGAGAAGGTCGAGGACAGCGAGACGGTCCTCGTGGGCGCCGGCGGCTCCGGCGACGCCAAGACCCCCGCCACCACCGGTGGTGCCGGCTCCGGCACCGACGCGGACGCCGCGGACTCCGACGCGGACGACGACGGCTTCCAGGGCCTCGACCCCAACCGCGCCACCCTGCGCCCCAAGCTGTACTGGTTCAACGCGCTCCTCACGGTCTCCCTGCTCACCGCCATGATCATGGAGTGGCTGCCGATCCCGGTGCTGTTCCTGATCGGCGCCGCGCTCGCGCTCACCGTGAACTTCCCGCACATCCCCGACCAGAAGGCCCGCCTCGCCGCGCACGCCGACAACGTCCTCAACGTGTCCGGCATGGTCTTCGCCGCCGCCGTCTTCACCGGCGTCCTCCAGGGCACCGGCATGGTCGACAACATGGCCAAGTGGATGGTGGACGTCATCCCGACGGGCATGGGCCCGCACATGGCCCTCGTCACCGGTGTACTGAGCCTGCCGCTCACCTACTTCATGTCCAACGACGGCTTCTACTTCGGTGTCCTGCCGGTGCTCGCCGAGGCCGGCGCGGCCCACGGCGTCTCGCCGCTGGAGATGGCCCGCGCCTCGCTCGTCGGCCAGCCGCTGCACATGTCGAGCCCGCTGGTCCCGGCCGTCTACGTCCTGGTCGGCATGGCCAAGGTCGAGTTCGGCGACCACACCAGGTTCGTGGTGAAGTGGGCCGCCCTGACCTCCCTGATCATCCTCGGGGCGGGAATGCTCTTCGGGATCATCTGACGATCGTTCGAACCGTCGCACGGAGGACTCGCCCATGGGGCCCGGTGGGAACCGCGGCTGGCTGCTTCGCCTCGTCATCGCCTTCAGCTTCGCGCAGGGGGCGGTGTCGATGGCCCGGCCCGCCGTCTCCTACCGGGCCCTCGCGCTGGGCGCGGACGAGCGGGCGATCGGTGTCATCGCGGGCGTCTACGCCCTGTTGCCGCTCTTCGCCGCAGTACCGCTGGGCCGCCGCACCGACCACGGCCGCTGCGCGCCGCTGCTGCCGGTCGGCGTGGTCCTGATAGCCGGAGGCTGCGCGCTCAGCGGCCTGGCCGGCTCCCTGTGGGCGATGGCGGTCTGGAGCGGGGTCATGGGCCTGGGCCACCTCTGCTTCGTGATCGGCGCCCAGTCGCTGGTGGCCCGCCAGTCCGCCCCGCACGAACAGGACCGCAACTTCGGCCACTTCACCATCGGCGCCTCGCTCGGCCAGCTGGTCGGCCCGATCGCGGCCGGCTTCCTGATCGGCGGCCGGGACATGGCGGGCACCAGCGCGCTCGCGCTGGTGGTGGCGGGCGCGGGCGCGGCGGTCGCCTTCACCTCGCTGTGGCGCATAGAGGACCGTACGACGTCCAAGTCCCCGGCGGCGCAAGGCGACCACGTCCCCGTCCGGCGGATCCTGCGCGCCCGGGGCGTACCGGCGGGCATCTTCGTCAGCCTCGCCGTGCTCTCCGCGACCGACATCCTCACCGCCTACCTCCCGGTGGTCGGCGAGCACCGGGGGATCGCCCCGTCCGTGGTCGGCCTCCTGCTCAGCCTGCGCGCCGCGGCCACCATCGCGTGCCGCCTGGTGCTGACGCCCCTGCTGCGGCTGCTGGGCCGGACCGTACTGCTCACCGTCACCTGCCTGTCGGCGGCCGTGCTGTGTGCCGGCATCGCGCTGCCGGTGCCGGTGTGGGCGCTCGCCCTGATGCTCGCCGTCCTCGGCTTCTGCCTCGGCGTCGGACAGCCGTTGTCCATGACGACGGTCGTGCAGGCCGCCCCCGACGGTGCCCGTTCCACGGCCCTCGCCCTGCGCCTGACCGGCAACCGCCTCGGCCAGGTCGCCGCGCCCGCCGCGGCCGGCCTGATCGCGGGGGTCGCGGGCGTGGCCGCGCCGTTCGTGATGCTCGGTGCGCTGCTGCTGGTGTCCTCGGGGGTCGCGCTGCGCGCACCGGCCAAGCCCGCGGAGGGCGGCGCGGCGACCTCCGCAGGTCGTCGTCTCCGCCGTTCCTTGAGCCGTAAGGGCGATATCTGACGGAGCGTCGGCGCCGCCTGCGCGCTTCGAGGGCCCGGCATGACATTGAGTCAGGTGAAGCGAGATTTGTATGACAATCACCTGATTCGGAGGGCCTCGTATGTCGACCTCGTCCCGTCCGCGCAGAGCCGCCGCCTTGACGGCGCTCACCGTCGGCGCAGCCGTGCTCCTCGGAGCCCCCACGGCCGTCGCCGCCCCCGGTGACAACGGAGACATCAAGGCGCACATGGTGGGCACGGCCGCCGCCGCACGGCTCAACCAGCCCAAGGTCTGTCTGTTCTACCTCGAAGCCTTCAACTTCGACGTCGCCCAGGGCATCAACTGGACCGTCGAGCCGCGGGTCGCGCAGGCCGGTACCACCGCCACCCTCTCCGGTGTCGCCACCCTCGCCAACGGGGCGGGCGTCACCGGGAACCTGTCGCTGCCGGCGGGGCAGTACAAGCTGAGCTGGAAGGTCGTCCCCGGCGGGAATCCCGCGGGCAAGAGCAAGCTGTTCAACGTCGACTGCCAGGACAAGGTCGGCCTCGCCGCCGCACCGCCCAACGGCGGTCCGCCCGCCGGTGGCGGCGGGCTCGCGCGTGCCGACGCCTTCACCCCGGTGGCCGGTGCCGCCGGCGTCGGCCTGGCCGCCGTCGGCGCTGTGGCCTGGTTCCGGCTCCGTCGCCGCTCGCATGGCGCCGCGTAGGCAGACCCGCAGGCGGACCCGAAGGCCCTGGCACCGCACGCGCGCCTACCGCCTGACGAGGACGGCCGCCCTGACCGTCTGCCTGGTGGTGACCGGCGTCCGGTGCGCGAACGACGAGAAGCCCGGCGACGCGGTCGTCACCGCTTCGCCGGGCGCCCCCGGGGTCCAGGGGGCGGGTGCCGATGTACCGGAGGCGCCGGTGCGGCGGCAGACGACCGGCACCGCGCCGCAGGGGTCGCCGGCGCCCGCCCGTGCCGGCACCGGCGCGGAGCCGGGTGCGGTGCGGCCGAAAGGGCCCCAGGGCGATGCCGCCGGGGCCAAGCGGCCACCGCCCCGGGCGCGCACCGACGCGGGCGGGCGGCACGGAACTCCGAGGCCCGGGCTGGGTGAGGAAGGGGCGAAGCAGCTCCCTCCCGACGCCGGGAGGGCGAGGCCGCCTTCGCCGGACGCCGCCACCGGCAAGCCGCCTCCGCCCGGCGCCGGAGGGGCGAGGCCGGCCGCACCGGACGTCGGCGGAGCGAAGCCGCCTGCGCCCGGAGCCCGGTCCGATGCCCGCGGGGCGCGCCCCCAGCACCCGCCGACCACGGCCGCCCGTCGCCCCCCGGCGCCTGCGCCACACCGCTCCCCGGCGCCCCTGCCACGCTCCCGGGCGACCAGGATCACCGTCCCCTACCTGGGCATCGACGCCCCGGTGACGGACCTGCGGCTGGATCGCGAGCGGCGTCTTCCCGCGCCGCCCGACGACGATCCGAACCTGGCCGGCTGGTACGCGGACGGCCCGACCCCGGGCGAACAGGGGACAGCCGTCGCCGTGGGACACCTGGACACCGACAGCGGTCCCGCGGTCTTCGCCGGCCTCACCCAGCTGAGGCCCGGCCGTCTCGTCGAGGTGCGGCGGGCCGACGGACGTACCGCCGTCTACACGGTCGACGCCGTCAGGAAGTACGAGAAGGCGCGCTTCCCCAGCCGGGAGGTCTACGGGCCCCGCGGACGCCCCGAACTCCGGCTGATCACCTGCGGCGGCACCTACGACCGCAGGACCGGCTACTCGGGCAACGTCGTCGCCTACGCGCATCTGACGGGCATCCGCGAACCGCGCCCGGCCGCCGCCGCGCACTGAATTCGGTCTTCCGCTTTCTCACCTGCTGGACCGCGGCCCCGGATCCCGCACAGCGTCTTCCCCGGGCGCACACAATCCGTTAGCTTCCGTGACCCACACGCCCCCTGCGACCCGCACGTGGCGTCCGACCGCGGAGCACCAGCGTTCGCTCAGTGAGCCCCGGGGGCACCTGCCATGACACGCGCCATCTCCCTGCACGACGTGAGCAAGACCTACCAGCGAGGCGTCCGCGTGGTGGACCGGCTGTCGCTGGACATCGAGCCCGGCGAGTTCCTCGTCCTGCTCGGGCCCTCCGGCTGTGGCAAGTCCACCGTGCTCAGGATGATCGCCGGCCTGGAGGAGATCACCGAGGGGCAGCTGCTGCTGGACGGCGAGTACGCCAACGACCTGCTCCCCGCCGCGCGGGACATGGCGATGGTGTTCCAGAACTTCGCCCTCTACCCGAACATGACGAGCCGCGCCAACATCGGATTCCCGCTGCGCATCGAGGCGCCCGGCGAGGACCCTTCCCCGCGGGTGGACGCCACCGCCCGCATGCTCGGCATCGAGGACCTTCTCGACCGCCTGCCCGCCCAGCTCTCCGGCGGGGAACGCCAGCGCGTGGCGATGGGCCGGGCGATCGCCCGCCACCCCTCCGCCTTCCTGATGGACGAGCCGTTGTCCAACCTGGACGCCAAGCTCCGAAACCACCTGCGCGCCGAGATCACGGCCCTGACCCGCCAGCTGGGCGTCACCACGGTGTACGTCACCCACGACCAGTCGGAGGCGATGTCGCTCGGCGACCGGGTCGCCGTCCTGCGCGGCGGGGTGCTCCAGCAACTGGACGCCCCGCGCTCGGTGTACGCGCTGCCGCGCAACGTCTTCGTCGCCGCCTTCATCGGCACCCCGAGGATCAACCTGCTGCGCGGCCTGGTCCGCGCCCCGCTGGACGGCGCGATGACCATCAGCCTCGGCAAGCAGTACCTGAGGCTGCCCGAACCGCTGTGCCTGGACCACCAGCTGCTCCGGGTCCAGCAGGGCCGCGAGGTCATCGTCGGCCTGCGCTCGGAGGCCGTCCGCATCGCCCAGCCGGCCGCCGCGCGCCCCGGCGAGGTGGCGATCAGCGGCCTGGTGGAGCACGTGGAGTTCCAGGGCCACGAGGTCCTCGTCCACTTCGACACCGGCTCCCGTCCCGCGGTCGTACCGGAGCTGGAGGCCCCGCGCCCCGCCGCCCGTCCCGCCGGACGGCGGCGCCGCGAGGGCGGCACCGTCCTGGACCGCTTCCGGGAGCGGGCGGGCGCCCTGCGCGCCGGCCCGGTGGTGGTCCTGGACGACCCGCCGGACGGCGACCCGGCACCCGGGTCGCCCGAGGGCCGCCTCCCCGGCGACCTGGTCGTCCGCACCACTCCCGACATCGACCTCCGTCGGGGGATGCACGTCCCCCTCCTCGTCGACATCGCCCACCTGTTCGTCTTCGACCAGCACGGCGAACGCATCTGCCCGGCACCGGCACGACTGCCTGATCTGGAGGAGTGAGCGCCGACGGAGGGGTGCCCGCACGTGCGCGGACAGGGGCCGGCTTCCGGTCCACGGCGCGCATGATCTCCTGGGATGTCTGGCGTTGAAAAACTAACGCCGCTAGTTTATGGAGCGGACGACGCAGCCCCGCCCGGGAGGACGCACGATGAAGGCACACGACGGCATGTACATCGACGGCGAGTGGCGCCCCGCCACCGGCCCGGATGTGATCGAGGTCGTGAACCCGGTCGACGAGCAGGTCATCGCCCGGGTTCCGGCGGGCACCGCCGCGGACGTCGACCACGCGGTACGGGCCGCCCGTGCCGCGCTCCCGGCCTGGGCGGCGACCGCTCCCGCCGAGCGGGCCGCACGCCTGGCCGCCCTGCGGGACGCCCTGGCCGCGCGCAAGGACGAGATCGCCGAGACGGTCACCGCCGAACTCGGTTCGCCCCTGAAGTTCTCGCAGGCCGTGCACGCGGGCGTGCCGATCGCCGTCGCCGGCTCCTACGCGGAACTCGCGGCGACACACGCCTTCGAGGAGAAGGTCGGCAACTCGACCGTGCACCAGGAGCCGGTCGGTGTGGTCGGCGCGATCACGCCCTGGAACTACCCGCTCCACCAGATCGTCGCCAAGGTCGCCCCGGCCCTGGCCGCCGGCTGCACCGTGGTCCTGAAGCCCGCCGAGGACACCCCGCTCGTCGCTCAGCTGTTCGCCGAGGCGGTGCACGCGGCAGGCGTTCCGGCCGGTGTCTTCAACCTGGTCACCGGGCTCGGCCCGGTCGCCGGGCAGGCCCTGGCCGAGCATCCGGGCGTCGACCTGGTCTCCTTCACCGGCTCGACCGCCGTGGGCCGGCGGATCGGCGCGACGGCCGGCGCGGCGATCAAGAAGGTCGCCCTGGAGCTGGGCGGCAAGTCCGCCAACGTCATCCTGCCGAGCGCCGACCTCGCCAAGGCGGTCAACGTCGGCGTCGCCAACGTCATGTCCAACTCCGGCCAGACGTGCAGCGCCTGGACGCGGATGCTGGTGCACCGGGAGCAGTACGACGAGGCCGTCGAGCTCGCCGCCGAGGCCGCCGCAAAGTACGGCGAGCGCATCGGCCCGGTCGTCAACGCCAAGCAGCGGGAGCGGGTGCTGGGGTACATCGAGAAGGGCGTGGCCGAGGGCGCCCGGCTGGTCGCCGGCGGCCCCGGATCCCCGCGGGAGCGGGGCTACTTCGTCAGCCCCACGGTCCTCGCGGACGTCACCCCCGAGATGACCGTCGCCCAGGAGGAGATCTTCGGCCCGGTCCTGTCGATCCTGCGCTACGAGGACGAGGAGGACGCCCTGCGCATCGCCAACGGCACCGTCTACGGCCTCGCGGGTGCCGTCTGGGCCGGCGACGAGGCCGAGGCGGTGGCCTTCGCGCGCCGGATGGAGACCGGGCAGGTCGACATCAACGGCGGACGCTTCAACCCCCTGGCCCCCTTCGGCGGGTACAAGCAGTCGGGCGTCGGCCGCGAACTCGGCGCGCACGGTCTCGCCGAGTACCTCCAGACCAAGTCCCTGCAGTTCTGAGGAGCGTTCCCGTGGTTCGTGCCGCCGTACTCCCCGCCGTGGGCGCTCCGCTGGAGATCGCCCCCATCGACCTTCCGGACCCCGGACCCGGTCAGGTCCGGGTCCGCCTCGCCGCCGCCGGGGTCTGCCACTCCGACCTGTCCCTGTCCGACGGCACCATGCGCGTCCCCGTCCCGGCCGTCCTCGGCCACGAGGGCGCCGGCACGGTCGTCGCCGTCGGCGAAGGGGTCACCGGCATCCGCCCGGGCGCCGGCGTGGTCCTCAACTGGGCCCCGTCCTGCGGCCGGTGCCACGCCTGCTCGCTCGGCGAGGTCTGGCTGTGCGCCAACGCGCTCAACGGCGCCGCCGACGTCTACGCCCGGACCGCCGACGGCACCGACCTCCACCCGGGCCTGAACGTCGCCGCGTTCGCCGAGGAGACGGTCGTGCCGGCCAGCTGTGTCCTCCCGGCCCCCGAGGGTGTCCCCCTCACCGACGCGGCACTCCTCGGCTGTGCCGTCCTCACCGGATACGGCGCCGTCCACCACTCGGCGCAGGTCCGCCCGGGGGAGACGGTCGCCGTGTACGGCGTCGGGGGAGTGGGCCTGGCCGCACTCCAGGCGGCCCGGATCGCGGGCGCCTCCAGGATCGTCGCCGTCGACGTCTCCCCGGCGAAGGAGGAGCTGGCGCGGGCCGCCGGCGCCACCGACTACGTGATCGCCTCCGACACCACCGCCCGCGAGATCCGCGGCCTCACCGACCGGCAGGGCGTCGACGTGGCCGTCGAGTGCGTGGGCCGCGCGGCCACGATCCGCACCGCCTGGGACTCCACCCGGCGCGGTGGTCGTACGACGGTCGTCGGCATCGGCGGCAAGGACCAGCAGGTCACCTTCAACGCCCTGGAGATCTTCCACTGGGGCCGCACCCTGGCGGGCTGCGTCTACGGCAACTGCGACCCGGCACGCGACCTCCCGGTCCTCGCCGAACACGTCCGGGCGGGCCGTCTGGACCTGGGGGCGCTGGTGACCGAACGGATCGGCCTGGAGGGCATCCCGGCCGCCTTCGAGAACATGCTGGCCGGCAAGGGCGGCAGGGCGCTGGTCGTGTTCTGACCCGCACGGGGCTGCCCGGAGCGCTCGGTGCTCCGGGCAACCTTCGCGCCCAACCGTTGACCCCATACCGTCCGGTCAGTATGTTCCGGGGATCGTCCCCACCGCACCCACCGGAGTGTGCACGCATGGACACAGCACCACCCGCTCACCCCGTCCCCACCACGGCCCTCCCCGAGGCCAACCGCCGCCGCGTGGCCACCGCGGCGGCGCTCGCCTCCGCCGTCGAGTGGTACGACTACTTCGTCTTCGGCATAGCCGCCGCCCTCGTCCTGGGCGACCTGTACTTCCCGGCGGGCAGCCCCACCGCCGGCGTCCTCGCCTCCTTCGCCACCTTCGCGGTCGGCTTCCTGGCCCGTCCGCTCGGCGGCATCGTCGCCGGCCAGCTCGGTGACAAGCGCGGCCGCAAGCCCATGCTGGTCCTCGCGCTCACCCTCATGGGCCTGGCCACCACCGGCATCGGCCTGCTCCCGACGTACGACACGATCGGCGTCGCCGCCCCGATCCTGCTGGTCGCCCTGCGCGTCGTCCAGGGCGTCGCGGTCGGCGCGCAGTGGGGCGGCGCCATGCTGCTGGCCACCGAGTACGCCCCCGAGGGCAAGCGCGGTGTCTACGGCAGCGTCGTCCAACTCGGCGTCCCCATCGGCGTGGTCACCGCCAACTCGGTGTTCCTGCTGGCCGGCGCGTTCACCACGGACGGCGAGTTCGCGGCCTGGGCCTGGCGGGTCCCGTTCCTCATCGGCCTGTTCGTGCTGGTGCTCGCCTGGTACATCCACACCAAGGTCGAGGAGACCCCCGAGTTCCGGGAGGCCGAGAAGGCGCTGGCCGAGAAGGAGAAGTCCGAGCAGAGCTCCCCGCTGCGCACGATCATGCGCGACCACCTCGGCACCGTCCTCTTGGCCGGCGGCTCCTTCGCCGTGAACACCGCGACCTTCTACATCCTCATCACCGGTGTCCTCGACTACACGACCCGCGAACTCGACATGAAGCGCGGCGCGGTGCTCACCGTCTCGCTCTGCGTCAGCCTCACCCAGCTGGTGCTGATCCCCGCCTCCGCGGCCCTCTCCGACCGGGTCGGCCGGATCCGGATCTACGCGTTCGGAGCGGCCGGCATCGCGCTGTGGGCCGTACCGATGTTCCTGCTGATCGACACCGGCTCGCTGCTGTGGCTCGCGGTGAGCACCTTCGTCGCCAGCTGCTTCCTCAGCATCATGTACGGACCGCAGGCAGCCCTGTTCGCCGAGCTGTTCACGCCGGAGATGCGGTACACCGGCGCCTCCCTCGGCTACCAGATCGCGGCCGTGTGCGGCGGCGGGCTCGCGCCCTTCGTGATGGTGCTGCTCCTGGAGACCACCGGCACCTCGATGGCGGTGTCCGGCTACATCATCGGGCTGGCGGTGATCGCCCTGCTGTCCATCAAGGTCCTCGCGGACCGGGCCCGTTCACGCTGACGGCCCGGCCGCCTTCCCGGCCCGCGGCTCCGGTACCGCTCCCGGAGCCGCGGGCTTCGGCGTACGCGAGCGCGACACCGCCACGCCCGCCAGGCACAGCGCCCCGCCCGCCAGCGTGAGCAGCCCCGGCACCTCGCCGAGCGTCAGCCACGACATCAGGACGACCAGGGCGGGCACGGCGTACGTCGTCGCGCCCATCCGGCTGGCGGTCGTACGGGCCAGGGCGTACGCCCAGGTGGTGAAGGCCAGCGCGGTCGGGAACACGCCCAGGTAGACCATGTTGAGCGTCGCCGAGGCCGGTGCGTCGGCGGCCTCGTGCACGAGCTGACCGGCGAACGGCAGACAGATCACCGCGCCGACCAGGCACCCGAACGTCGTCACCTGCAACGCGCTGGCCCGGCCCAGAGCGGGCTTCTGCGCGACCACACCGCCCGCGTAGCCGACCGCGGCGAGCAGACACAGCGCCACACCGAGCACCGAGGACCCGCCCTCGCCCGACATGGACAGACCGACCGTGACGGCACCCGCGAACGACACGGCCATCCCCGCGAGGAGTCGCGGCGGCATCGCGTCCTTGAGCAGTCGGGCGCCGAGCAGGGCGATCAGGATCGGCCCGATGTTCACGACCAGGGCCGCGGTGCCGGCGTCCACCTGCTGCTCGCCCCAGTTCAGGGCCACCATGTAGAAGCCGAACCACAGCACCCCGGATATCGCGATCCCGCGCCACGCCGACCGCGGCGGCAACCCCTCCCGCCGCAGGAGACAGATCACCCCCAGCGTCAGGGCGCCGGCCAGCAGCCGGCCGAGCGCCAGCGCGCCCGGCGAGTACGCCCCACCCGCGCTGCGGATCGAGACGAAGGCGGACGCCCACAGCACCACGGTGACCGTGGCCGCACCGGCGGCGAGCAGTTCCGCGCGACGGGCGGGGGCGGACGGGGTGGTGTTCATCATGCTCCCGAGGCTAGGAGGGAAAGGGACGGGAAGCTCGCGGATTTCGGCCGGGGTGCCCCGGCCGGGGCGGGGTTCAGCACAGCGCCGCCACCTCGATCCCCAGCAGCCGCGACAGCGCCCGCTCACCCGTCGCCGTCACCTTCACCGCCCGCTCGGAGCCGATCCGCACGCACCAGCCGCGGTCCAGGGCGTGCCGGCACAGGGCCGCGCCCGCGACGCCCGCGAGGTGGGGGCGGCGCTCGGTCCAGTCGAGGCAGGCGCGGGCCAGCGGGCGGCGGCTCGTGCGGTCGAGGCCGATGCCGTTCGTGTCGAACCAGGCGATGCCGGTGTCGGTGAGCGCGAACCCGGTGTCCTGCCGCAGCAGCTCACGCCCGGTCAGCGCGTCGGTGACCGCGATGCCGAGCCGCCCGGCGAGATGGTCGTAGCAGGTGCGGCCCCGGGCCATCGCGGACCCGGCGCCGGCCTCCCGCAGGTTGCGCGGCCGCGCGGCCACCTCCGGCCCGGTCTGTGCGGCCAGGTCCTCCACCAGCTGGGCGGCCCGCGCGTCGGCCAGCCGTACGTACCGGTGCCGTCCCTGCCGTTCCTCGGCGAGCAGCCCGCCCGCGACGAGCTTGTGCAGGTGTTCGCTCACCGTCGAGGCGGCGACACCCGCGTGCCGCGCCAGCTCACCGGCCGTCCACGCCCGCCCGTCGAGCAGCGCGAGCAGGCACGCCGCCCGGGTCTCGTCGGCGATCAGTCCGGCGAGGCGGGCCAGCCGCGCCGCCCGCGCGTCCTTCGTGGTCATGCGGTCCAGCATGGGACACGGACGGTTCGGCGCCGGCCGAAGTGTCCTAGGACGCCCGCCGGACCTGCTCGTACTGCTGCGCCAGCCCGTCCAGCAGCGCGGTCAGCCCCGTCTCGAAGGCCCGCTCGTCGATCTTCTCCTGCTGCTCGGCGAGCAGGTGGGCCTGCCCGAGGTGCGGGTAGTCGGCGGGGTCGTACGCGCTCGCGTCGTCCACGAAGCCGCCGGCGAAGGAGCCGAGCGCGGAGCCCATGACGAAGTACCGCATCAGCGCGCCGATCGAGGTGGCCTGAGCCGGGGGCCAGCCCGCGTCGACCATCGCGCCGTACACCGCGTCGGCGAGGCGGAGGCCGGCCGGGCGGCGCCCGGGGCCGCGGGCCAGCACCGGGACGATGTTCGGGTGGTCGCGCAGCGCGGCCCGGTAGGAGATCGCCCAGTCGTGCAAGGCGGTCCGCCAGTCCCGGCCGGCCTCGAACATCGACAGGTCGACCTGTGCGCTCACCGAGTCCGCGACCGCCTCCAGGATCTCGTCCTTGGTGCGAAAGTGGTTGTACAGAGAGGGCCCGCTGACCCCCAGCTCGGCGGCGAGCCGACGCGTGGAGACGGCAGCCAGGCCCTCCGCGTCCACGAGCACACGAGCCGTCCCGACGATCCGGTCGGTGCTCAGGAGGGGCTTGCGCGGTCGGGCCATGGCGCACATAGTAGGGCGGGGACAGAAACTAGCAGTGCTAATTTAAAGGTACGGCCTTCAAGTGGGGTGGACTAGGCGTGAACCTGGAGCTCAGCGAGGAGCAGACTGCCATGCGGCAGCTCGCGAAGGACTTCGTGGACCGGGAGATCGCACCGCACGTCATCGCCTGGGACCGCGCCGAGGAGGTCGACCGCTCGATCGTGAGGAAGCTCGGCGAGGTCGGCTTCCTGGGGCTGACCATCGACGAGGAGTACGGCGGCTCGGGCGGCGACCACCTCGCGTACTGCCTGGTCACCGAGGAGCTCGGCCGCGGTGACTCGTCCGTGCGCGGGATCGTCTCCGTCTCGCTGGGGCTGGTCGCCAAGACGATCGCCGCCCGGGGGAGCGAGGAGCAGAAGCGGCGGTGGCTGCCGGGGCTGACCTCCGGCGCGTACGTCGGCTGCTTCGGCCTCACCGAGCCGGGCACCGGGTCCGACGCCGGCAACCTGACCACGCGGGCCGTGCGCGAGGGCGACGAGTACGTCCTCAACGGCACCAAGATGTTCATCACGAACGGCACCTGGGCCGACGTGGTGCTCCTGTTCGCCCGCTCCACCGACGCTCCCGGCCACCGGGGCGTCTCCGCCTTCCTCGTCCCGGCCGACACCCCCGGCCTGACCCGCCGCACCATCCACGGCAAGCTCGGCCTGCGCGGCCAGGCGACCGCGGAACTGGTCCTTCAGGACGTCCGCGTGCCCGCCTCCGCGATGCTGGGCGAGGAGGGCAAGGGCTTCTCGGTCGCCATGTCGGCCCTGGCCAAGGGCCGGATGTCGGTGGCGGCGGGCTGCGTCGGCATCGCCCAGGCCGCGCTGGACGTGGCGGTCCGGTACGCGGGGGAGCGCGAACAGTTCGGGAAGACCATCGCCCACCACCAGCTCGTCCAGGAGCTGATCAGTGACATCGCCGTCGACGTGGACGCGGCCCGCCTGCTGACCTGGCGGGTCGCCGATCTCGTCGACCGCGGCCTGCCCTTCGCCACCGAGTCCTCCAAGGCCAAGCTCTTCGCCTCGGAGGCGGCGGTGCGCGCCGCGAACAACGCCCTGCAGGTCTTCGGCGGCTACGGCTACATCGACGAGTACCCGGCGGGCAAACTCCTCAGGGACGCCCGCGTGATGACCCTCTACGAGGGCACGAGCCAGATCCAGAAGCTGGTCATCGGGCGGGCGCTGACGGGGGTCTCGGCCTTCTGAGTACCCGTCCTGAGTACTTCGACGGATGTGGCGCGGGCCATGTCCGTCGATTCTTTTCCCATGAGTGAGACACAGGTCAAGCAGCAGAGCACGGCGGCCTTCTACGGCCAGGCCGTCGCCTCGTTCGCGGTCGCCATGGCGGCCACCACCGTCGGCATCTACAACCTCCAGGGCGACGCGTGGGTGCGCGGCTTCCTCGCGATCGCCGTCCTGTACCTGGTGACCTCCACCTTCACCCTGGCCAAGGTGATCCGGGACCGTCAGGAGGCGGGCCAGATCGTCAGCAGGGTCGACCAGGCCCGGCTGGAGAAGCTGCTCGCCGAGCACGACCCCTTCGAGAAGCTCTGAGCCGCGGGCGGGCCGGGCGGACCCGGGCCCGCCCGGACCAGCAGGCTAAGCGCTCGCTCACCTTCAACGGTATGGTGTGGGTCGTGCCAGTGGAGAGGGGCCAGTGATGAGTACGGCGGAGGAGACGGCCGACGGCCAGACGTCGGCGTGGGGCGAGGTGACGCCCGACGCGGCCCGGCGACTGCTCGTCGCCGCGGTGGAGGCCTTCGCCGAGCGCGGCTACCACGCCACGACGACCCGTGACATCGCGGGTCGGGCCGGCATGAGCCCGGCCGCGCTCTACATCCACTACAAGACCAAGGAAGAACTCCTCCACCGCATCAGCAGGATCGGCCACGCGAAGGCCCTGGAGATCCTGCGGGTGGCGGCCCGGGGCGAGGGCACCGCGACCGAGCGTCTCGCCGACGCGGTCAGCTCCTTCGTCCGCTGGCACGCGGGCGGCCGCACCACCGCACGTGTCGTGCAGTACGAACTCGACTCCCTCGGCCCCGACGCCCGCGCCGAGATCCTCGCGCTGCGCCGCCAGTGCGACGCCGAGGTGCGCGCGATCATCGAGGACGGCGTGGCGTCCGGCGAGTTCGACGTCCTGGACGTCAAGGGCACCACCCTCGCCGTGCTGTCCCTGTGTATCGACGTGGCCCGCTGGTTCAGCCTCGACGGCCCCTGGACGCCCGACGAGGTCGGCGCGCTCTACGCCGACCTCGTGCTGCGGATGGTGGGGGTCGGGTAGGCGCCGGTCGTCACGGGGTGGGCGTACCGGGCCGCCGGTCCGGGCCTAGAAGTAGTAGCGGGACACCGACTCCGCGACGCACACCGGCTTGTCGCCGCCGTCGCGCTCCAGGGTGAACGCGACGGCCACCTGCACGCCGCCGGCCACGTCCTCGACGCCGGTGATCCGCGCGGTGGCGCGCAGACGGGAGCCGACCGGGACGGGGGCGGGGAAACGTACCTTGTTGGTGCCGTAGTTGACGCCCATCTTCACGCCCTCGACCTTGATCAGCTGCGGTCCGAACAGCGGCAGCAGCGACAGGGTGAGGTAGCCGTGCGCGATGGTCGTGCCGAAGGGCCCCGCGGCCGCCTTCTCCGGGTCCACGTGGATCCACTGGTGGTCGCCGGTCGCCTCGGCGAACAGGTCGATCCGCTTCTGGTCGACCTCCAGCCAGTCGGTGTGTCCCAGCTGCTCGCCCACCGCCGCCTTCAGGTCGTCCGCGCCCGTGAAGATCCTCGGCTCTGCCATGTCCCGGCCTCCTCGCACTAGTCTAAGCGACTGCTTAGCATGGTCGGCCGTGGACCTCATGTCAACGGACGGGGGCCGAAGCGGGGTGGGTAGGCTTCGAGGGGTGCCCCAGATTCACGAGAAGATCCACGAGCTCACGGTCGGCCAGCTCGCCGCGCGCAGCGGCGCCGCCGTCTCCGCCCTGCACTTCTACGAGTCCAAGGGCCTGATCAGCAGCCGCCGCACCACGGGCAACCAGCGCCGCTACTCACGGGACACCCTGCGCCGGGTCGCCTTCGTCCGTGCGGCCCAGCGTGTGGGCATCCCTCTCGCCACGATCCGTGAGGCTCTCGCCGAGCTCCCCGAGGAGCGCACCCCCACCCACGAGGACTGGGCCCGTCTCTCCGAGGCCTGGCGCTCCGAACTGGACGAGCGCATCAAGCAGCTCAACCGTCTGAGGGACCACCTCACCGACTGCATCGGCTGCGGCTGCCTCTCCCTCGACACCTGCGTCCTGTCCAACCCGGACGACGTGTTCGGCGATCGGCTGACGGGTTCGAGGCTGATGGCGGAGCAGCGCCGGGACCGACTGGGGTAGCGGCGGGACCGACTGGGGTAGCGGCGGGACCGCCAGAGGTGGCGCCGGAACGGCCAGGGGCAGCGGCGGGACCCCAGGGGTAGCGGCGGGACCGCCTGTGGTGGCGGTCCCGCCGGCCCGGCTGCGGCCCTCACTCGAACTCGGTGCCTCCCTTGCGGGTCAGGTACGCGGGGCTCACCGCCTTGGCGACGGCCCGCCCCCCGGTCACCGGGCTGTACCGCTCGCAGGCCGGCCGTATCACCACGCCTTCCCGCAGATGCAGCTCCCGCCCCGACACGGTCTCCCGCCCGCTCGCGACCTCCAGAACCCGCGTGATGTCGTACGGCCCCTCGAACAGCCGAGGCACCAACGGCAGCTCCTCGCCGACCAGTTCGACCACCTCCGCGGAGTCCAGCCACCGCACCGCCCCGCCGACCTCCACGGACACGTCGAACACGGCATAGCCCAACGTGTCCCGTCGGCCGTCCGCGCCGTACGTCAGGTCCTGCACGCCGGCGCCGTACACCTCCCCGAACACCCCGACGCGCCGCGCCCCGAGCCGCTCGGCGACCCGCGCCGCGAACGCGGCTACCCCGTGCCCCCGCACCGCACGCCAGTACACGTTCCGCGTGTCCTCCTTCAGGGCCAGCGACTTCGCGCCCACCCCCTTGGAGGAGACGTACACCCGTCCCTCGGCGGCGACATACGTCAGCAGGCAGGCCGAACCGTGCAGCTTCTCGGTCACCACCACCGGCTCGCCGGGCGTGAAGACGTCCGGATACCGCTGGATGTTCTCGATGTCGACCCAGGGCAGCAGGTCGGGCGCGGCCTCCACGTCGCCGTCCATCGCCGTCGGCACCGGCGGCACCCACTTGGTGATCCCGAGCCGCTCGGTGAAGTCGGTCCCCTCCGCCGCCGCCCCCGCGAGGTCGACGTCGGCCAGAGCCACCGGCCGGCACACGATCCCCTGCGACAGCTCACCGCGCAGCCGCACCGCCTTGACCCGGTCACGGTTGCCGCCCGCCAGCCGCCCGGTCAGCCCCAACTCCTCGATCAGCCCGGCGGGAAGCACGGCCTGCTCGGGGATGTACACGGCGGCCTCACCGGTGCGGTACGCGCCCTTGGCGACGACGGCCCGGTACAGACCCACCTGGGCCAGTTCGAGCGCGTCGGCGTTGGGGTGCTCGTGAACGGTCAGCACTTCGGCGGTGACGCGGAGCGTCGACATCGGGGACTCCTCGGTTCCTCAGGCGGGTCTCATCGCCTCCCACTGTCCGGGTGCGAAAAGGGTGGAGCGAGCGGATTAGCGGCTGGTACCGTCGGCGTCTTCGGCCGGTGGCGACATCGCGCACGGAGTCCCGACAGGACGAACTCCCTTGTCCTCACCCGCTCTCGCCGCCGCGCTCGCGGACATCGACACGGTCTTCAACGGCTTCGCCAGTCCGACGGAGACCGGCTGCGAGCACTGCTTCGACCCGGACGAGACGGCGATGCTGCGCACGCCGTACACCCGTGTGCCCGGCGATCTCCTGCGCCGGTTCCTCTTCAAGGACCCCCTCCACTTCGCCGACCACGCCGCCGTGACCCGGCGCCTGTTGCCGCAGACGGCGCACGCGATGGCCGACGGCACCCTGGACGGCGGCATCGGCTGGGGCCGCCACCCCCTGAGCCGCGTGGACTGGCGTGCCTGGCCCGCCGAGCAGGCGGCCGCCGTCGAGGCGTTCGTGCACGCCTGGTGGCGGGACGTCCTCGCGACGCCCGAGCCGCCGTACGCCGCCTCCGAGGTCTTCGAGACCTGCGCCACCATCCTGGGAACGGTGACACCGTTCCTCGACGGGTGGCCCTCGGACCCGGTGGCCGACACGCACTTCGTCCGCTGCGCCGACGCCTGGCTCTACGACCTGGTCTCCGACTGCTCCCCGTTCCGGTGGTGGGACGGCGACGTCGAGGAGGCGGGTGTCGCGGCACTGCGCGCCTGGCTGTCCGGGCCCGGCGCCGCCCGGCTCCTCGCCCTGGGCCATCCGCACTTCTCGATACGCGCCGGCCTGTTGCCGCTGCCCTACGAGGAGCGTTGCGCACACCCGTACTGGAGCCGGCCCTGAGCCACCAACCGGGCGTTGGACGGGGCGTGTTGCCCGTCCGGCAGAGTCAGGGTGTCCTCCAGGCCGATCCGGGTCGCCAGCCCCAGCCGTCCCGCCAGTCGCAGCACCGGCCAGGCGCTCGCGTCCTCACCGTGCAGCAGCAGTGGGCGGCCGTGCGCGCGACCCAGGTCGGCGAGAAGGGCCCGGGCGGTGTCCTCGGCCGTCCCGGCGCCCGGGTCCATCACCTCCGCCAGCACCCGCAGGACCTTCGGCCCGAGCCGCGAGCCCGTGAACCTCGCCGCCCCCTCCGTCCCCGACCAGACGCCCGCCTCCACGCCCACCCCGCGTTCGATCAGCGCGGCGGCCACCTCCTCGGCGCCCGGCTCGTGCCAGTTGACCGAGGCGTGGTCGGGCAGCACGGTCCAGCTCCGGACGCGCTCGACGCGGGCCACCGGATCCGGCTCCGCCCAGGCGCCGGTGGTCACGCCGACCGGCACCGACACCCGCGCGCGGATCGCCTCGAGGGTCGCGGCGACCACACGCGGCGACATACTGTCCTGGCCGCAGGGCGTCTTGGGATGGACATGGACGTCCGTCGCCCCGGCCGCGACGGCCTCGGCCGCGGAGTCGGCGATCGCCTGCGGAGTGAGCGGCACCATCGCGCCGTCGGCGGCCCCACGAGGCCCGTTCAGACACACCTGCATGTCTCGATGGTGCCAGTCACGACTGACAACGGCCCTCGGACAGACAGGCCTGACAGGGGGTGCGGCATCCCCGGCGCACCCCCGCACGCGCGGTTCCTGGGTTCGCTTCGGTGGGTTCGGTCCGTGTTGGGTCGGTGTTCGGTCAGTGTGCGGTCAGTTCGGTCAGGCCGACACGAGCAACCGTCCGCGCCTGGCGTCCGCCAGGGCCTCGGGTGTGAGCACCGGCCGCGGTACGAGAATCCCGCAGTCCGTGCAGACCGGACCCGTCGATGGCTCGTGGTCCAGTTCGTACTTCCAGACGAGGCGCTCCCCGCCGCACACCGGGCACTCGGCGCCCGGTTCCCGCTCCAGCGCGGAGATGAGCCGGCGCAGTACCTCCGCCAGTGGCTCATCGGGGTGGACCCGGGGATCGTCACACCAGGCGACTCCGAAACCGCCCCAGGTCAGCCGGTGCCAGTCGTCCACGCTGCCCGGCCTGCGCAGCCCGTCGTGCTTCTCCTTCTTGCGTCGCTCGGCGAACTCGACCTCGTAGGCCAGCCAGACCGAACGCGCCTCCTCCAACTCCTCCAGTGCGGCCACGAGCCGCGCTGGGTCGGGGGACCGGTCCTCGGGACCGAACCCGGCCCGGGAGCACAGATGGTCCCAGGTCGCCCTGTGCCCGTAAGGAGCGAACCGCTCAAGGCACTTGCGCAGCGAATAGCGCCGCAGCGCCAGATCGCACCGCGGATCGCGCACCTGTCTCGCCAGACTCCGGAAACCGGCCATCGCCCTGCACCTCCGTCACACCTGCACCTGCACTTCGGTCACTTCGGCGTCGTCGAACGGACGTCGCCGAATAGACGTATCGACAAGCGATTCGGCTCCATCCGATTTCCGATGGCCCCCATAAGCGGCGGCACCGACTCGAAAAAGTGACGCATGTTCATCTTCAATCCCGGGGATACCGGCGGTAACGTCCGGCCCACCCCCGTCGGTAGGAGCTGCCATGCCACGGCGCACCTCACGCACCGCCCTCGACAGACTGAGAACTCCCGGCAGATTCCCCGGGTTCCTGATGTCGGCTTTCGTATGCGTCCTGATTGCCGGTCTTTTGTCGCCGCTTTCCCGAGCGGTGGCGTCGACCGGGGCGGTGACCGCGGTGGCGGCCGCGGCGAACGACCACTGCGGCGGCCAGTGTTCCGACATCCTGCCGCCCGGCCAGAACGGCAACGCCACCCTCGCGCAGATCCTGCTGAACCAGGCCTTCGGCAGCCAGCCCGAGCACGCCGAGGACCAGCTCGGCCCGTACGCCAACCTGGCCAAGGGCCATCCCACCCTCACCAACGCCACGATCAACAACTTCTTCAACGACGCGTCCTTCGGGGTCGCCGCCGACCAGGTCGCCTCCACCGTCAGGCCCGCCGGTCGCGGTGACGTGACGATCGTGCGCGACAAGAAGACGGGCGTACCGCACATCACCGGTACCACCAGATACGGCACGGAGTTCGGTGCCGGCTATGCGGCGGCCCAGGACCGGCTGTGGCTCATGGACGTCTTCCGTCACGTCGGACGCGGGGAGCTCACCTCCTTCGCGGGCGGCGACCCCTCCAACCAGGGCCTGGAGCAGCAGTTCTGGCGCAACGCCCCCTACACCGAGGCCGACCTGCAGGCCCAGATAGACAACGCCGTCGAGTCGGCCGGCGCCCGCGGCGAGCAGGCCCTCGCCGACGTCAACGCCTATGTCGCCGGCATCAACGCCTACATCGACGCCTCCGACAGCGGCCGCTCCTTCCCCGGCGAGTACGTCCTGACCGGCCACAAGGACTCGGTGACCAACGCCGGCACGATCGACCACTTCAAACCCACCGACCTGGTCGCCCTGGCCTCCGTCATCGGCGCGCTCTTCGGCTCCGGGGGCGGCGGCGAGGTCAACAACGCGCTGTCGCTGCTGGCCGCGCAGGAGAAGTACGGCGTCAGCGAGGGCACCGAGGTCTGGGAGTCCTTCCGCGAGCGCAACGACCCCGAGGCGGTCCTCACCGTGCGGGACGGCAGCTTCCCCTACGCCGCCAAGCCCGCCGACCCGCAGGGCGAGGCACTGCCGGACGCCGGTTCGGTCACCGAGGAGCAGCTGGTCTACGACCGCACCGGAAGCGCGGCCACCTCGAGCGCCACCACCCGGTCCACGGCCGTGGCCAAGTCGGCCGTGAGCTCGGCCAAGCGCGGTATGTCCAACGCCCTGGTGGTGAGCGGCGAGCACACCGCGAGCGGCAACCCGGTCGCCGTCTTCGGCCCGCAGACCGGCTACTTCGCGCCGCAGCTGCTCATGCTCCAGGAGATCCAGGGTCCCGGCCTCAGCGCGCGCGGCGCCTCCTTCGCGGGCCTGAGCATGTACGTCGAACTCGGCCGCGGCCAGGACTACGCGTGGAGCGCCACCACCTCCGGCCAGGACATCATCGACTCCTACGCCGTGGAACTGTGCCAGGACGACTACCACTACCTGTACCGCGGCACCTGCACCGCCATGGAGAAGATCGAGCGGAAGAACTCCTGGACGCCGACCACCGCCGACCCCACCGCGGCCGGCTCGTACACGATGCGCGTGTGGCGTACCAAGTACGGCCCGGTGGAACACCGTGCGACGGTCGGCGGCAAGAAGGTCGCCTACACCACCCTGCGCTCGTCCTACCTGCACGAGGCCGACTCGATCATCGGCTTCCAGATGCTCAACGACCCCGACTACGTCAAGGGCCCGGAGACCTTCCAGAGCGCGGTGCAGCACATCAACTACACCTTCAACTGGTTCTACGCCGACTCCGAGCACACCGCGTACTACAACAGCGGCGACAACCCGGTGCGCGCGAGCGGCGTCGACGCCGAGTTCCCGGTCTGGGCCCGGCCGTCCTACGAGTGGCGCGACTGGGACCCGGCGACGAACACGGCCCGGTACACGCCACCCTCGGCCCATCCCCACTCCACCGACCAGGACTACTACATCTCCTGGAACAACAAGCAGGCCAAGGACTACGCGACCGCCTCCTGGGGTGACGGCTCGGTCCACCGGGGCAACCTCCTGGACGACCGGGTGAGGAAGCTGGTCGCCGCGGGCGGGGTCACCCGGGCCTCGCTGGTGAAGGCGATGGCCGACGCCGGGCTGGCCGACCTGCGGGCCGAGGACGTGCTGCCGGACCTGCTCAAGGTGGTCAACAGCTCGACGGTGACCGACTCGGCGGCCGCGGCGGCGGTGAGCAGGCTGCAGGCCTGGGTGACGGCGGGCGCCAGACGCACCGAGACGTCGGCGGGCTCGAAGAAGTACGCCGACGCCGACGCGATCCGCATCCTGGACGCGTGGTGGCCGCTGCTGGTGAAGGCCGAGTTCGAACCGGGCCTCGGCAGCGACCTCTACACCGCCTTCACCGCCAACCTGCCCGTCGACGAGCCCCCCTCGTCCGCCCACGGCCCGACCGGCGCGCACGCGGGGAGCTCCTTCCAGTACGGCTGGTGGAGCTACGTCGACAAGGACATCCGGTCCGTTCTGGGCGAGTCGGTCCAGGGGCCGCTCGCGCGGGAGTACTGCGGCGGCGGCAGCCTCACGGCCTGCCGGAACATCCTGATCAGCACCCTGAAGGAGGCGGCCGGCAGGACCGCCGCCCAGGTCTACCCCGGCGACGACCTGTGCTCGGCGGGCGACCAGTGGTGCGCCGACTCGATCGTCCAGCGCACGCTGGGCGGCATCAAGCACCACAACGTCAGCTGGCAGAACCGGCCCACGTACCAGCAGGTCGTGGAGTTCACGTCCCACCGGTGACGCCCGGGTGGCGGCGGGTCAGCCGATGCGGCCCGCCGCCACCACCAGCTGCGCCAACTCCCGGTGCAGGATGTCGCTGTGCGCGCCGGACGGCGCCCCGCCCCGTCTGACCACCTGGGCGGCGTCGACGTTCACGCACCCCGAGGCGGGCAGCCGCGCCCGCAGCGCGTCGGCGAGCGTCAGGGTCCGCGTACCGGGCACCGCCTGCAGGCCCCCGTACCCCATCGCCCCCCACCTGGCCCGCAGGGAGCGCCCGAGGTCGAAGTCCGCCGTCACCTCCCCACCGTCGCCCACCCCCAGTTCCCGGTCGTGGCCCGCCATCCGGGAGGCCAGCGGGTAGACGGTGCCGAGGGCCGAGTCGTGCCGGGAGTGGCAGCACACCAGAGGGCCGTCGATGCGCAGCTGTTGCCCCTGGAGCACGCCTCCCGCGCGCGGGTCGTGCGGCAGCCGGGACGCGAACGCGTAGTGGGAGAAGGCTCCCTGGAGCAGGGTCACGGACTTCACGCTGCGCACGCCCTCCGGCAGCCCCCGCAGTGCGAACGACACCAGTCGTGCGCCGAAGCTGTGTCCGACGAGGTGAACCCGCACGCCCGGCGCCCGCGCGGCCAGCTGCCCCACCACCCGCCCCAGCCCCCGCTCGCCGACCGTCCCCGCGCGCCGCTTCATGGCGTAGTACGTCGCCTGCCGCAGCAGTTCGTGCGCCCCCTCCCAGGGATCGGGCAGCGAGAACGGTGCGGCACCACCCGGGGACCGTGCGCCCGCCAGCGCCCGAGCGAACTCCTCGCAGGCCTGGGCCGCCGGCCCCGAGAACATCACGGGCTCGTCCTGCGGCACCCCTCCCGCCAGGGTGTCTGCCGCGAACAGCACCTGCGGTCCCGGCGGCACCACGTCCACCAGCAGCCGCACCAGCCGTCCGAACTCCTCCAGCTCGCTCTCCTCGCGCGGCTGCTGGTCCAGCATCCGGGCGATCTGGTCGATGACGGTCGCCCGGCCGGGGAAGGTCTCCAGGAGCGCGTGGCGGGTGTCCTTGTCGAGCGCCGGCCGCGGCGGCATCTCGGCGGCCACGGCCCGCGGGAAGTCGGGGATCGGCTCGTCGGAGAACCGCATCGAGGGCCACACCACCCCGACGTACCCGATCCTCGCCGACGGGGCGAGCGACGGGAACGGCGCGAGGAAACGGCTGTAGAGCCGCCTCGCCCCGGAACGGTCGCTGTTCCAGCCGTGCGCGAAGACCACGAGGTCCCGCACGTCGTGCCGGCCGAGCCCGGCGAACAGCCGGTCCCGCCTCCCGCCGTCCGTGTCCCCGTCGGCGTCGAAGGTGAGCTCCCAGTACGGACTCACGCTCATTGCCGCATCCGCCATGACAGGCCCCCTCGTCCCCCGAAGTGGTGCGTTGTGCGCGCATCGTCCTGCTGCCGGCGGGAGTTGGCCATACGTCATGACTCATCCGGGTGGTTCAGCGGCTCATCGGTAGACGAGGTACCTCCGCCGCGTCCTTTGGAACGCCGCCAGCTCCTCCTGCCAGCCCTCCACCACCTCGTCCGGGCCGGCGCCCGCGTCGATCATCGTGCGCACCAGGGTGGAGCCGGTGAGCTTGTCGATCCAGTTGTCCGGCCGCCAGGCGAAGCCGCTCCACGTCCTCCTGGCGGTCACCAGCAGGCCGATCCCGGCGCGTACGGGGTCGTAGGCGTCCCGGTCGTGCACGTGGACCTGCACGCCCCCGATCGTTCTGCCCTGGAACTTGGAGAAGGTGGGCGCGAAGTAGGCCTCCCTGAAGTGCACGCCGGGCAGCCCGAGTCCGTTCGCCGCCGCGGCCCACCGCCCGTCCACGCCCTCCGCGCCGAGCAGTTCGAAGGGTCGGGTCGTGCCACGCCCCTCCGACAGGTTCGTCCCCTCGAAGAGACACGTCCCCGAGTAGACCAGGGCGGTGTCCGGCGTCGGCATGTTCGGGCTCGGCGGCACCCACGGCAGCCCCGAGTCGTCGTACCACCGCGACCGCTTCCATCCGCTCATCAGGACGGCGTCCAGCTCCACCGGCGCGTCCAGGAACTCCCCGTTGAACAGCCGCGCCAGCTCCACGACGGTCATCCCGTGCGCCTGCGAGATCGGCTGCCGTCCGACGAAGGTCGCGAACTCCCGGTGCAGCACGGGCCCCAGCGCCGCCCGCCCGGTCACGGGGTTGGGCCGGTCCAGCACCACGAACCGCTTCCCCGCCAGCCGGGCGGCCTCCATGCAGTCGTACAGCGTCCAGATGTACGTGTAGAAGCGCGCGCCCACGTCCTGGATGTCGAAGACGACGGTGTCCACGCCGGAGGCGGTGAAGACGTCGGCGAGGGGCCGCCCGCTCTTCAGGTACGTGTCGTAGACGGGCAGGCCGGTCGCCGGGTCGTCGTAGCGGCCCTCGGAGCCGCCCGCCTGCGCGGTGCCCCGGAAGCCGTGCTCGGGCCCGAAGACGGCGGTGAGACGCACGCGCTCGTCGGCGTGCATGACGTCGACGATGTGGCGCACGTCCCTGGTGATGCCGGTCGGGTTGGTCACGACGCCGACGCGCTGCCCGTCGAGCGGGGCGTAGCCGTCGGCGGCCAGCCGCTCGAAACCGGTGCGCAGCCGGCCCCCGCCCCGCCCGGCCGCCGTCGCCGGCGCGGCGGAACCCGCCGTCACGGCCGCGGTGGTGGCATACAGCAGGCCTCGTCTGGACAGCTTCATGCGGTGACCTCCGTGCTCCCGGCGGGTGTCATGGCCACGCACGCTAGCGCGCACCCGCGCCGTTCGGAACGAACCGGACCGCGCCGGAGGCCCGAGACCCCTTCCACCGCAACATACCGACCGGTTAGTCTGGCGTCGCGGGGGGAGATCCTTGTCGCGTCGAAGGAGACCGATGGTGGAAGCCGTGCAGGATGCGGGAGTGGTGGTCACCGGAGCGGGGGGCGGTATCGGAGCCGCGCTGGCCCGCCGCTTCGCGGCCCAGGGAGCCCGGGTCGTCGTCAACGACCTGGACGCCGACCGGGCCAAGGCGGTCGCCGAGGAGATCGGCGGCATCGCCGTCCCGGGCGACGCCTCGGCGATCGTCGCCGAGGCCCGCGAGGCACTCGGCGGCACGGTCGACGTCTACTGCGCCAACGCGGGCGTCGCCTTCGAGGGCGCGGACCTGGACGGGCCGTTCGACGAGCGGCCCTGGGCGCTGTCCTGGGACGTCAACGTCATGGCGCACGTCCGCGCGGCCCACGAACTGCTGCCGGCCTGGCTGGAGCGCGGCAGCGGCCGCTTCGTCTCCACCGTCTCGGCCGCCGGACTGCTCACCATGATCGGGGCCGCGCCCTACAGCGTCACCAAGCACGGGGCCTACGCCTTCGCCGAGTGGCTGTCGCTCACGTACCGCCACCGCGGTCTCAAGGTCCACGCGATCTGTCCGCAGGGCGTGCGCACCGACATGCTGGCCGCCACCGGCAGCGCGGGCGACCTGGTGCTCCAGCCCACCGCGATCGCCCCGGAGGAGGTGGCGGACGCCCTCGTGAAGGGCATCGAGGAGGACCGCTTCCTGATCCTGCCGCACCCCGAGGTCGCCGCGTACTACCAGGCCAGGTCCGCGGAGCCGGACCGCTGGCTGACGAACATGAACCACCTCCAGCAGAAGTGGGAGGCGACGCCGTGACCTCCCCCTACGCGGCCAAGCCCTGGCTCGCCCTGCTCGACGACGCCCAGCGCGCCCCCGTCGATCCGCCCGACTCCCTAGTCCACGCGCTGCGCCGGGCCGTGGCCGAGACGCCCGACCGCGCCTTCCTCGCCTACTTCGACGGCCGCCTCACCTACCGCGAGGTCGACGAGCTGAGCGACTCCGTCGCCGGTCACCTCGCCGCCCGCGGCCTGGAGCGCGGCGACCGGGTGGCGATCCTGCTGCAGAACTCGCCGCACTTCGTGGTCGCCCTGCTCGGGGCCTGGAAGGCGGGCGCGACCGTGGTGCCCGTCAACCCCATGTACAAGTCGGGGGAGGTCGGCCACGTCCTGCGGGACGGCGAGGTGACGGCGCTGGTCTGCTCGGACCGGGCCTGGGAGTCGTATCTGCGCGACACGGCCGCCGACTCGTCCGTACGGATCGTGCTGACCGGATGCGAGCTGGACTTCCAGACCCGCCAGGACGCGCGCGTGCTGACCTTCGAGCGGCTTCCGCAGGCCTGTGACGCCGACGACCTCACGGCCGTCGCGCGCGCCGGCCACAAGGCGCCCGACGGCCGCGACCCCGGGGCCCCGGACATCGCGCTGATCAGCTACACCTCGGGCACCAGCGGCACCCCCAAGGGCGCCACCAACACGCACGCCAACATCATGTACAACGCCGAGCGGCAGCGGACCGGCCTGGGTCTGCCCGAGGCACCCGTCTACTTCGCGCTGGCGCCGCTGTTCCACATCACCGGCATGGTCTGCCAGCTGGGCGCGTGCCTGAACAGCGCGGGCACGCTCGTCCTGGCGTACCGCTTCGAGGCCGGGGTCGTCCTGGACGCCTTCGCCGAACACCGGCCGCACTACACCGTCGGCCCCTCGACCGCCTTCATGGCCCTGGCCGCCCACCCCGGCGTCACCCCGGAGCACTTCGCGTCCTTCGTGAACATCTCCTCGGGCGGCGCACCCCTGCCGCCCGCCCTGGTGGAGAAGTTCCGGGCCGGCTTCGGACCGTACATCCGCAACGGCTACGGGCTCACCGAGTGCACCGCCCCCTGCGCCTCCGTGCCGCCCGCGCTGGAGGCGCCCGTCGACCCGGTCTCCGGGACGCTCGCCGTGGGCGCGCCCGGCCCCGACACGGTCGTACGGATCGTCGACGACCAGGGCGCCGAGGTGCCCTTCGGCGAGCAGGGCGAGATCCTCGTGCGAGGGCCCCAGGTCGTCCCCGGCTACTGGCGGCGGCCCGACGCCACCGCCGAGACCTTCCCGGACGGGGAGCTGCGCACCGGCGACATCGGCTTCATGGACCCGCAGGGCTGGCTGTACGTCGTAGACCGCAAGAAGGACATGATCAACGCGTCCGGCTTCAAGGTGTGGCCGCGCGAGGTCGAGGACGTGCTCTACACCCATCCCGCGGTGCGCGAGGCGGCCGTCGTGGGGGTACCGGATGGGTACCGCGGGGAGACCGTCAAGGCGTACATCAGCCTCCGTCCGGGTGCCGAAACCGACCCCGACGCACTCGCCGCGTACTGCAGGGAGAGACTGGCCGCCTACAAGTACCCGCGCCAGGTGGAGATCCTGCCCGACCTGCCGAAGACGGCAAGTGGGAAGATCCTGCGGCGGGAACTGCGTTCCCGGACGCTCGACACGGAGTAGCAATCGGAAAGGCAGGTGGCGGCAGTGCCCAGGACGATGGACGGTGACGGGACACCTGTGCCGCAGCGGCTCCTTGCCGCCGCCACCCGGCTCTTCGCCGAGCGGGGCTACGACCGCACCTCGGTGCAGGAGATCGTCGAGGCGGCGGGCGTCACCAAGGGTGCCCTCTACCACTACTTCGGCTCCAAGGACGACCTCCTGCACGAGGTGTACGCGCGCGTGCTGCGCGTCCAGCAGGAGAGACTCGACGCGTTCGCGAACGCCGACGAGCCGATCGAGAAACGCCTCAGGGGCGCGGCGGCCGACGTCGTCGTCACCACCATCGACAACCTCGACGACGCGTCGATCTTCTTCCGCTCGATGCACCACCTGAGCCCCGAGAAGCACAAGCAGGTGCGTGCCGAACGCCGGCGCTACCACGAACGCTTCCGCGCGCTCGTCGAGGAGGGCCAGCGGACCGGCGTCTTCTCCAAGGCGACCCCCGCCGACCTGGTCGTGGACTACCACTTCGGCTCCGTCCACCACCTGTCGACCTGGTACCGGCCCGACGGGCCGATGAGCCCGCAGGAGGTCGCCGACCACCTCGCGGACCTGCTGCTGCGGGCGCTGCGGCCGTAACGCGCACGCGTGTGGGGCGGCTGCCACCGGCAGCCGCCCCACACGCGTCACCTCACAGGTACTTCTTCAGCTCCCGGCGTGCCAGCGACCGCTGGTGCACCTCGTCCGGACCGTCGGCGATCATCAGGGTCCGGGCGCCGGCGTACAGCTCGGCCAGGGGGAAGTCCTGGCTGACGCCGCCCGCGCCGTGCAGCTGGATGGCCCTGTCGATGATGTCGACGACCGCACGGGGCGTGGCGATCTTGATGGCCTGGATCTCCGCGTGGGCACCCCGGTTGCCGACCGTGTCCATCAGCCAGGCCGTCTTCAGGACCAGCAGCCGCAGCTGCTCGACGGTGACCCGCGCGTCGGCGATCCAGTTGTGGACGACGCCCTGCTGCGCCAGCGCCTTGCCGAAGGCGTCGCGGGACACCGCCCGCCGGCACATCAGCTCGATCGCCCGCTCCGCCATGCCGATCAGCCGCATGCAGTGGTGGATGCGGCCGGGACCGAGGCGGGCCTGCGCGATGGCGAAACCGCCGCCCTCCTCGCCGACCAGGTTGGTCACCGGCACGCGCGCGTGGTCGAAGACCACCTCGGCGTGACCGCCGTGGGAGTGGTCCTCGTAGCCGAAGACCCGCATGGCCCGCTTCACCGTCACGCCGGGCGTGTCGCGGGGGACCAGCACCATGGACTGCTGGCGGCGGATGTCGTCCCCGTCCGGGTCCGTCTTGCCCATCACGATGAAGATTTTGCAGTCCGGGTTCATCGCCCCGGAGATGTACCACTTGCGGCCCGTGATGACGTACTCGTCCGTGCCGTCGGAGGCTCGCTCGATGTGCGTGGTGATGTTGGTGGCGTCCGAGGAGGCCACCTCCGGCTCGGTCATCGCGAACGCCGAACGGATCTCACCGGCCAGGAGCGGCTCGAGCCACTGCTTCTTCTGCTGCTCGTCCCCGAACTGCGTCAGCACCTCCATGTTGCCGGTGTCGGGAGCCGCGCAGTTCAGCGCGGTGGGCGCCAGCTGCGGGGAGCGGCCGGTGATCTCGGCGAGCGGGGCGTACTGGAGGTTGGTGAGTCCGGCGCCGTACTCGGTGTCGGGCAGGAAGAGGTTCCACAGGCCCTGCCGGCGTGCCTCGGCCTTCAGCTCCTCGACCACCGCCGGGATGTCCCACGGCGAGGCCAGCCGGGCGCGCTGTTCCTCCGCCACGGCCTCGGCCGGGTAGACGTACTCGTCCATGAAGGCGAGCAGCTTGGCGCGCAGCTCCTCGGTGCGTGCGTCGAACGCGAAGTCCATGTTCTGTCAGCCTTCCTGAAGAGTGGTCAGGCCGTGCCCGATGAAGACGGGGACCAGGTCACCGATGCGGTCGAAGCCCTGGCCGACGGTCTGGCCCAGGGTGTAGCGGTAGTGGATGCCCTCCAGGATCACGGCGAGCTTGAACCACGCGAACGCCGTGTACCAGGAGACCGCGGAGACATCGCGTCCCGAGCGGCTCGCGTACCGCTCGATCAGCTCGGCGGGGGAGGGGTGCCCCGCCGCCTCGGCGGTGGTGGACACGGGGGAGTCGGTCATGCCGAGCGGCATGCTGTACATCACCAGCAGACCCAGGTCGGTGAGGGGGTCGCCGAGGGTCGACATCTCCCAGTCGAGGATCGCCTTGATCTTGTCGTCTTCGCCGATCAGGACGTTGTCGAGCCGGTAGTCACCGTGCACCACGGCCGGGGCGGGGGAGTGCGGCAGCTGCCGGCCGAGCGCGGCGTGCAGCTCGTCGATGCCGGCCAGCTCGCGGTTGCGGGAGGCGTCCAGCTGCTTGCCCCAGCGCCGCAACTGCCGGTCCAGGAAGCCCTCCGGGCGGCCGAAGTCGCCGAGTCCCACCTCGGCGGGGTCCACCGCGTGCAGCTCCACCAGCGTGTCCACCAGGGACAGCACGGCGCCCCGGGTGCGCTCCGGGCCGAGCGGGGCGAGCTGGTCCGCCGTGCGGTACGGCGTCCCGTCCACGAACTCCATGACGTAGAAGGACGACCCGAGCACCTCCTCGTCCTCGCACAGCAGCACCGGACGCGGCACCGGCACGTTCGTCGGGTGCAGGGCGCTGATCACCCGGTGCTCGCGCCGCATGTCGTGCGCGGTGGCCAGGACGTGCCCCAGCGGAGGGCGTCTGACGACCCACTTCGAGGTGCCGTCGGTGACCGCGTAGGTGAGGTTCGACCGTCCGCCCTCGATCAGCCGGCCGCTGAGGGGGCCGTGCACCAGGCCGGGCCGCTCACGGTCGAGCAGGCCGCGCAGCCGGTCGAGATCGAGTCCGGGCGGATGGTCGGGGCTCATCGAGGCTCCTTACGTGTGCGGGTGCGTGCGCGTGCGTTCGCGTGCGCAGGCGGGTGTGCGTGCGCATGTGCGCGGGTCCACGGGTGTGAACCGGACCTGACCAATGATGCCGACCGGTCGGTATGTCGTCCAGAGCGGGGGGCGAACGTGATCGGGGCCACCATAGGCCGACAGCTCCCCGCCCGTGGGGGCGGGGAGCTGTCGGAAGGCGTTTTCCGGTCATGCGCCGACGGGGCCGCTACGGCCCCTGGGTGCAGCTCGGGCCGTTCGGGCCCTTCCGGTCAGTGGTCGTCCCAGTGGCCTTCGTGCTCGGCGTGCCGGTGGCCGTCGTGGAGGTAGTCGACGTGGTCGCCGTGCAGGACGCTGGCGTGGCCGCAGTCCTGTCCGTGCCGGTGGTCGTGCCCCTCGTGCGACACGTGCCCGTCGGCTTCGCACTCGTCCCAGTGGCCGCTGTGTTCGCGGTGCATGTGCCCGTCGTGCGCGTAGTCGACGTGGTCGCCGTGCGGCACCTCGGTGTGGCCGCAGTCAGGGCCGTGCGCGTGCGAGTGGGCGGTGTGTTCCTGGTGGAGGGTGGTCATGGTGCTCACCTTCGGAGGTGCGGGTGATGACGTCGGACAGGCTGCCACGCGAACGCCGTATGTCGGACGATTCCGACCTGTGTGGCGTTCGGGTACCCCTGTGGGGCGGGCCCATGAGCCCGCCACCTCGACGTTAGGACGACACCGCCGGGTTCGCCCACCAAGAGCTGCCCAAGGTCGCCTACGGAGTTCCGCGAGCTCCCTAGGGCGGGCCTCGACGCGGAGTGCCCGGACCGTGCGCTGACCGGTCCGGCGATCCGCGTCTGCGCCGGGGCCTTCGCCTGGGCATGCGGCGGGCCCCCGCCGGAGTTCCGCCTAGCCTGCGCCAGCCCTCACCGGCTTTCCGCCTGGGCCTGCGCAGGGCCGTCCGGCCGGGCCGTCCGCTGGCCCGGCCTCCCATGCCACCGGCTCGCCCCCACAGGCCTTCCACCTAAGGCCTGCGCCAGCCCTCACCGGCTTTCCGCCTGGGCCTGCGCCGGACCGTTCGGCCTGGTCGTCCACCGGCTCGCCCAGCCGGCTTTCCGCCTGGGCGTGCGCCGGGCCACTGACTCGCGACCCTCGGGCCGCTGGCTCGCCCTCCCAGGCAACTGGCTCGCCCGCCTCCCGGCGCGGGATCCAGAGCCCCTGGGCCGCCGGTGCCGTCCCCTAAAGCACCAGCGCCGCCCCACACACCGCCAGAGCCAGCGTGAGCAGTGCGCCCGCCGCCGCGTGGCGTGGGGTCAGGGCCTGTGGGCTGCTCGTGGCGGCGAGGGTGCGGATGCGGTGGTGGGAGATCAGGAGGAAGGCCAGCCAGAGACCACAGCACAGGGCGCAGACGAAGATCCCGGTCGCCGAGAGCCCGTTGTGCAGTGTGGCCTTCACGGCGAGTACGGCGGTGACGGTGCAGGCCAGCGTCGTGCGCCGCCAGGCGAGCCGGGTGCGCTCGGGCTGCAGTCCGGGGTCCCGGTCCGAGGCGTCCCGGGCCGCCGTCCCGCTCACCCCTCCCACCCGACGAGCACCACGACGACCATCGCGACGGCCACCACCGCGACCGCGAGGCTCAGCAGCGCCGGGAACCGGGACACCGGCAGGTCCTCGCCCCGGCGCATGGCCCGCTCGCAGCGCACCCAGTGGTTGACCGCGCGCAGCGAGCACAGCACACCCGCCGCGAGCAGTGCGAGCGCGAGCCCCACCCGCCAGCCCCAGCGCAGGTCCGGCAGGAACTGGTCCACCGCGAAGCCGCCGCCGATCAGCGCGAGCGCGGTGCGCAGCCAGGCCAGGAAGGTGCGCTCGTTCGCCAGCGAGAAGCGGTAGTCGGGTGTGCCGCCCTCCTGCCGGATCTCCTGGGGGGCGAACCACAGCCGGACGTTGCGTGCGAAACCGATCACGTCCAGGACCCTACCGGGGCCGCGGAGAGGACCGCTGTCGGTGCTCCCCGCTACGGTTCGGGCCATGGACGTCCCCACGCCACTGGCCCGGTACGCCGAGCCGGGGTACGGCATCGCCCCGGCCGAGCGGCTGCTCGACCTGCCCGGGTTCTGACCCGCCTGTCTGGGTCTGTGCTGGGAGGACTCCGCGCGCGAACCCGAGCCGTTCGGCGCCGACCCGGCGGACGGGAGAGCCCCTACCGGGCGGCCCCGGGCAGCAACCCGCTGAGCGGGGCCACGCACAAGCCGGGCCCGGTCCGCCGGCTCAGCCCATCGATCGGTAGGCCTTCAGCCGGTCGTGGGCCGCCAGGCCGTCCGGCACCCACTCCCACTCCGTGAGCCGGCGCTCCACCTCGTCCTCCGGCAGGAAGTCGTGCCAGGAGACCTCCTCGACCTGCGGGTCCACGGGGAGATCGCAGCGGACCTCGTAGACCGCCGACCACCAGGTCTGTCCGGCGCCGTTGTCGTAGAGGAACTTGAAGAGGAACTCGGGACGCGGGAGCCCGCTCACCCCCAGTTCCTCCTCGGCCTCGCGCAGAGCGGCGTCGTCGTAGGACTCGCCCGCGCCGACCACGCCGCCGACGAACATGTCGTACAGGGAGGGGAAGACCAGCTTGGTAGGCGTGCGGCGGTGCACGAAGACCCGGCCCTCGGCGTCCCGGGCCCGGATGAAGACGCATCGGTGGCGCAGGCCCTTCGCGTACGCCTCGCCGCGCGGGGACACTCCGATGACCTGGTCGTTCTCGTCGACGATGTCGAGGATCTCGTCAGCAGCGCTCATCGCCCCATCCAAGCAGCCGCCGACGGCGCTCCGTCAGCTCGTCTGCAGTTGCCGCGCCCGCTCGGTCTGCGTGCACGGCATCGCCGGGTGCATCCCCAGCAGCACGATGCCCACCACGATCGCCGCCAGCCCCGCGGCCTCCCAGGCCAGCGCGCCCGTGTCGGTGCGCAGCCGGTCACCGAGGAAGCCGACGCCGCAGATGATCCCGGCCAGCGGCTGGGCCGCGGTCAGAGCGGGCAGCGACATGCGGAGAGGAGCGGTCTCGAACGCGCTCTGCACCAGGATCAGGCCGGTGACACCGAGCACCAGCACGGCGTACGGCTGCCAGCCGGTCAGCAGCTCCACGAGGCCGCCCTCGGAGAAGCGCTGACCGCTCACCCGGGTCAGGGCGTCCTGCACGCCGTAGAGCAGACCGGCGGCCAGGGAGAGCAGGACCGGGGCGGAGCTCAGTCGGGAGCGCTTGGCGTACGCCGTGAACAGCAGGGCGAGGCCGACCATCACGCCGATGATCAGCCAAGGGCGCAGCGGGTCGGTGACCGCGGTGCCGCCGCGCGGTTCGCCAGCCACGATGAACGTGGTCACCCCGCCCGCGAGCAGCGTGAGGCCCGCCCAGCCCTGGCGGCCCAGCGGCTGCTTGCTCTGCTTGCGGGACAGGGCGAGGGCGAACAGCAGGTTCGTGGCGAGGAGGGGTTCCACCAGGGAGATCTCGCCCTGACTCAGCGCGACCGCGCCGAGGGCCATGCCCGCCACCATCAGCCCGATGCCGCCGAGCCAGCGCGGCACCTTCATCAGGTCCAGCAGCAGCCGCGGCGAGAGGAAGTCGCTGAGCGGGGCCTGCCGGGCGGCGTTCTGCTGGAGCACGAACCCGAAGCCCAGACAGCAGGCCGCGCTCACGGCGAGAACAAGAACCAGAACCGACACGCTGGGTACCTCGATCATCCGGCCGGGCCACGGGGAGCGTAGGCGCCGACTGTAGGGCCCCAGGAACCGGTGTGTTCCTGGAGTACCCGGAACCGGGCGGTTGACCCGGTCCGCGGCCCCGGTAGACAGGGGACGGGCGTGGGACCGTCCCGCCATGGTGCGGTGCCTCGCGGTCCGGCGCCATGGCGCAGGCCACAGACAGGGGCGGCGATCCGTGCCCGCGTCCTTCCGGCTCCCACAAGTCCCCCTCGCGTCACGGAGGTTGACGCGTGTAACACCGGTTCGCCCCTTGACGGAAAGCGTTGGCTGGGGGTTGGCTGTGCGTGATCAGTCGATGGCAAGCCGAAACGTCCAGACCAAATGGCCGGCCGCCGTGTCGCCGTGTACCGACGACGAGCCGCGTCGCGTGAGGAAGTTCCCGCGGTGTCCCCACCCCCGCCACCCCTCGGGCCGCAGGCCTGTCGTCCCGAGCACACATGGGCGGAGGGCGCGGACGCACACTCCCCGTTAGCGGCTCCGCCCGGCCCCACCGCCGTGGCACCGACCGGCCGCGCGGCCGTGGCACCGGCCGGCCGACCGGCCGTGGCACCGGCCGGCCGCGCGGCCGTCGCCCCGGCCGGCCGACCGGCCGCGGCACCTCCTGGCGACGCTGCGGGAGCGCTCCCCGGCCCCACCGCCGTGACTCCGCCCGGCCCCACCGCCGAGGCCCCGCCCCGCCACCCCACCGTGGTCCCGCCCGGCCACCCCACTGCGGCCCCTCCCAGCCCCACCCCCGTGGCCCCGCCCGACCCCATCACCCCCGCCCACCCTCATCCGAACCCCCACCCCCATCCCCACCCCCATCCCCCCACTCATCTGCGCCCCGAGGCGCAGCTCCGCGGAGCTGACGTGATCCGAAAGCCCGGCCTCGGCCGTAAGCGCGCCGCCGCCCATTCCTTCGACGCCGCCCTCGACGACGTCGAACTCGCCGCCGCGCGGGCCGCGTTGGGGCAGGGGCGATGGCAGGCCGCCCGCGCCCTGCTCGCCCGGACCGGGGACGACTGGGACCGGCGGGGACATCGGGTGACAGTCCTCGCCCTCGAGCCCTACAGCGCCGCTTGGGCCGGTGACTGGCTGCTGGCCGAGCCCGACTCCGCCGACGCCACCGTCCTGCTCGCCCTCTCCCAGGTCCAGCGCGCACTGCGGGGCAAGGAGACGCCGGCGCGGGCCCGGGAGGCCTGCCGCACCGCCGCCGCGCTCGCGCCCGCCGACCCCACACCCTGGCTCGGCCTGCTCATCCTGGAGCGGGAGTTCGGCGACGGCCAGGAGGTCACCCGGCTCTTCGGCGAGGTCAGGGCGCGGTACGCCGACCACCACCACGCCCACCACCTGATGGTCGCCCGCCTCGCCGAGCGCAGCTCCGGCACCGGTCCCGACCCCCTGCACGAGGTGTACGACTTCGCCCACTGGGCCGCCGAGCAGGCGCCCGCCGACTCCCCGCTCGCGATCCTCCCGGTCGTGGCGCACGCCGAGCGGTACCGCGTGCTGGCCACCGCCGGGCACGAGCCCGCCGACCCGGCCGCCTCCGGGCACTGGAGCGGGCGCCGGGCCCGGCAGGTGATGAAGGCGGCCTTCGACTGGTGGCTGGAGTGGGAGCAGGAGGGCCACCCCCGCCGACTGGTCGACCTCAACTTCCTCGCCCACGCCAAGGTGTGCGAGGGCCGGCCCGCCGAGGCCGCCGCCCTGTTCCACCGCATCGGCGAACACGTGACCCCGGCGCCGTGGTCCTACCTCGACCGCGACCCCCACCCCGCCTTCCGTGCCGCCCGCGCCGGCGCGCTCGGCACGGCGTAAGTCCCCATCCCCGGAAGAAGGTCTCCCATGACGACGGGCAGTTCCCGCACGGCCACCCCACCCGGTGACCGCATCAGCACCTTCAAGGGCCAGGAGCGCGCCCTGCGCTCGGACCGCCTCGGCACCGGCGGCCTGCTGCTCTCCGTCCTCGCCGCGACCGCACCTCTCATGGTCGTCGCGGGTGTCATGCCCACTACATTCGCGGTGATGGGCATCGTCGGACAGCCGCTTCTCTTCGTCGCCCTGGGCGTCGTCCTGGTCCTCTTCGGCATCGGCTACGCGGAGATGAGCCGGCACGTCCACAACGCGGGTGCCTTCTACGCGTACATCTCCCGCGGCCTCGGCGGCACCGCCGGCGCGAGCGCGGCCCTGGTCGCCCTCGTCGCGTACAGCGCGCTCCAGGTCGGCATCTACGGCATCTTCGGCTTCGAGGTCGCGGGCCTGTTCGCCACCTACACCGATCTGGACGTCGCGTGGTGGATACCGGCGGTGGCGGCCGCGCTGGTCGTCGGCGCGCTGGGCCGGCTGAAGATCGACGTCAACGCGCGCGTGCTGGGCGTCCTGCTGGTCGTGGAGGTGATCCTGGTCGTCGTCTTCGACGTCGCGGCCGTCGCGGACCCCGGCCCGCAGGGCCTGTCGCTGCACGCCTTCAACCCGGACACGCTGACCGGCGCGGGCCTCGGCACCGCCCTGTGCTTCTGCATCGCCGCCTTCCTCGGCTTCGAGCAGGCGCCCGTGTACGCCGAGGAGACCAGCCGTCCGCACATCCTGGTGCCGCGCGTGATGTTCCTCGCGGTCGGGGGGGTCGCCGTCTTCTTCGCGCTCAGCAGCTGGGCCCTCACCGTCGCCGCCGGCCCGTCGGCGATCGTCGGCCAGGCGCGGGAACAGAGCGCCGGACTGCTCTTCTCCCTCACCGAGTCCCGCCTCGGCGGCACCTTCACCGACGTGCTGCACATCCTGTTCGTGACCGGCATGTTCGCCGCCCTGCTCAGCTTCCACAACGTCGTCGCCCGGTACGCCTTCGCCATGGGCCGCGAGGGCCTGCTGCCCGCCGCCTTCGGCCGGACCACCGGCGCGAGCGGCGCCCCCGGCACCGGCTCCCTGCTCCAGACCGCCGTGTCCGTCGTGGTCGTCGCCGCCTTCGCGCTCGCCGACGACAAGCCGGCCGGCGACCCCACCGCACCCGTCCTGCAGCTGTTCACCTGGTGCGGCAACATCGGCGCGCTCGGCGTGATCCTCCTGATGGCGGCGGCGTCGCTCTCGGTCGTGGTGTTCTTCGTCCGCCGCGGCGCCGCGGGCGCCCAGGCCTGGCGACTGGTGACCTCCGCCCTCGCGGGTCTGGCCCTGCTGGTGATCGCCGGCTACACGGTCAAGGACTTCGACGTCCTGGTCGGCGCCGGCCCCGGCTCCGCCCTGAGCTGGGTCCTGCCCGGCATCATCGGCCTCGCCCTGGCCGCCGGTCTGGTCCAGGGTCTGGTCCTGCGGGCCAAGGCGCCCGAGGCGCACGCCCGCATCGGGCTCGGCAACGAGGCGTTCCAGCTGGAGAAGGCGGCTGACCGGGCGTCGTAGCGGCGCCGCGATGGCGCAGGCGTCGTAGGCGGTTCGCGCTGACGTGCCGCCCGCGACGTCCCAGCCGGCTGAGATTCACGTAAGAAGTGATGACGGAAGTCTGACGAGCACCCGCAGCCCCTGGCACGCCCCAGGTCGCGGGTGCTCGAATGGAGAGGTGAACTCCGAACAGCCCGACGGGCCCGGCCGGGACCGGCCCGAGACGCGGGACGCGGCGGAAGAACCCGAGGCGCGCGGCACACCCGTCGGCCGCCGGGTCCTGCTCGGCACCCTCGGCCTCGGCGCCCTCGGCGTCGTCGCCGCGCCCACCCTGCAACGCGGTCTCGAGGCCTTCCTCGGCAGCGCCGCCGACAAGGACCCCACCGGCCTCACCGGCCTGCTCCCGAACGGCGGTGGCTTCCGCTACTACTCCGTCGCCTCCTCGGTGCCCCGCAAGAACGCCGACACCTACCAGCTCACCGTCGACGGTCTGGTCGACACCCCGAGGACCTACTCCCTGGCAGACCTGCGCGCGCTGCCGCAGACCCGGATGGTCAAGGACGTCCAGTGCGTCACCGGCTGGCGGGTCCCCGGCACGCCCTTCGAGGGGGTACGCCTGTCCCGGCTCCTGGACGCCGCGGGAGTGCGCCCGACGGCCGGGGCAGTGCGCTTCACCTGCTTCGACGGCACCTACACCGAGAGCCTCACCCTCGAGCAGGCCCGCCGCGCGGACGTCCTGGTCGCGCTGCGCATGCAGGACAAGAACCTCAGCCACTCCCACGGCGGCCCGGTCCGCCTCTATGTGGCCCCCATGTACTTCTACAAGTCCGCCAAGTGGCTCTCCGGCATCACCCTCACCGAGGACGTGCGGCCCGGCTACTGGGAGAAGCGGGGTTACGACATCGACGCCTGGGTCGGCCGTTCGAACGGACGGGACGATGAGCCTACGAGCTGACACCCCGGCGCCCACCCGGATCCGCCGCTTCGGCCGGGCCGAACGCTGGGTGCACCGCACGACCGCCTTCCTGATGGGCGTCTGCGTCGTCACGGCGGCCTGTCTCTACGTCCCCCAGTTCGCCGAACTCGTGGGCCGCCGCGAGCTGGTCGTCCGGATCCACGAATGGGCCGGCCTCGCCCTGCCCGTCCCGGTCCTGGCGGGCCTCGCCTCCCGCGCCTTCCGCGCCGACGTGCGCTTCCTCAACCGCTTCGGCCCGCACGACCGGGTCTGGCTGCGCGCCGCGCTGCGCCGCGACCGGCGCCCCGAGGCGCGCCCGGCGGGCAAGTTCAACGCCGGTCAGAAGGTCTACGCCGCCTGGATCGCCGGAGCCACCCTCGTGATGCTCGGCACCGGCCTGATCATGTGGTTCACCCACCTCACCCCGCTGATGTGGCGTACCAGCGCGACGTTCGTGCACGACTGGCTCGCGCTGACCATCGGCATCGTCCTGGCCGGACACATCGGGATGGCTCTCGGTGACCCGGAGGCCCGCCGGGGCATGCGCACCGGCTCGGTCAGCCGCGAGTGGGCGGAACGCGAACACCCCCTGTGGCGGCCGTAGCGGCTGCCCCAGGGGGTGTTTCCCGGACGGTGGCTAGATGATCAGCGAGAGCAGCAGGACGACGCCGCCCGCGACCACCGAGATGATCGTCTCCATCACGGACCAGGTCTTGATGGTCTGGCCGACGGTCAGGCCGAAGTACTCCTTCACCAGCCAGAACCCGGCGTCGTTGACATGGCTGAAGAACAGCGAGCCGGCGCCGATGGCCAGGACCAGCAGGGCCGTGTGGGTCGTCGACATGTCGGCCGCGAGCGGGGCGACCAAGCCGGCCGCCGAGATCGTCGCCACGGTCGCCGAACCGGTCGCGAGCCGGATCGCCACCGCGATCAGCCAGGCCAGCAGCAGCGCCGGGATCGACCAGTCCTCGGAGATGTCCAGGATCATCTGGCCGACGCCGGAGTCGATCAGCGTCTGCTTGAAACCACCACCGGCGCCGACGATCAGGAGGATGCCGGCGATCGGCGCGAGGCCCTTCTCGACCAGCTGAGAGACCCGCTCCTTGGCGAACCCGGCGGGCCGCAGCAGGGTAAAGATGCCCACCAGCACGGAGGTGAGCAGGGCGATCAGCGGGGAACCGACGACGTCGAAGACCCGCTGAAGGGTGTTCTCGGGGTCGTCTATGACGATGTCGACCAACGCCTTGGCCAGCATCATGACGACCGGCAGCAGGATCGTGACCAGGGTGGCGCCGAAGCCGGGACGCCGCTCCAGTTCCTCGGAGGCGCGCTGCGGGATCATCCGGTCCGGGGCCGGGACGTCCACCCAGCGGGCGGCGAACTTCGAGAACACCGGACCGGCGATGACCACGGTCGGGATGGCGACGAGGACGCCCAGGGCGAGCGTGACGCCCAGGTTGGCCTGGACCGCGTCGATCGCGACCAGCGGTCCGGGGTGCGGCGGGACCAGGCCGTGCATCACGGACAGGCCGGCGAGCGCCGGGATGCCGATCCGCATCAGCGAGTAGTTGCCCCGCTTCGCGACCATCAGCACGACGGGGATCAGCAGCACCACGCCGACCTCGAAGAACAGCGGCAGACCGATCACCGAGGCGATCAGCACCATCGCCCACGGCATCGAGCGGCCGCCGGCCCTGGCGAGGATCGTGTCGACGATCTGGTCGGCGCCTCCGGAGTCGGCGAGCATCTTGCCGAGGATCGCGCCCAGCGCGATCAGCACGCCCACGCCGGCGACCGTGGCCCCGAGCCCGGTGGTGAAGCTGGCGATGGCCTTGTCGAGCGGCGCCCCGGCGAACGCGCCGAGGGCGAGTGACCCGATGGTCAGTGACAGGAAGGCGTGGAGCTTGAACTTGGTGATGAGCACAACGATGACGGCGATGCCCGCCAGGACGGCGATGCCCAGCTGAGCGTGACCGGCCGAGGTGATCGGCTCGGGTGCGTCCGCTGCCAGCATCTCGACGCTGAGTCTGGTCACGGGTGGAGATTCCCTTGCAGGTACGGGGACGGGGGAGGGGTGGTGCTGGAGGGGGGTCCTACTGACGTACGTCGGGAAGGGCGTTCAGCGCCTCGGCGGCCCGTTCGGTGATCTCCTCCGGGCTGCCGGAGACGTCCACGGCGACGCCCGCCTCGTCCGCCTCCAGGGGCTGGAGCGTGGCGAACTGGGAGTCCAGCAGCGCGGTGGGCATGAAGTGGCCCTGCCGATGTGTCATGCGGTCCTCGATCAGCGTCCGGTCGCCGGCGAGGTGCACGAACACCACGTCGGGCGCCGCGGCCCTGAGCCGGTCACGGTAGGACCGCTTCAGCGCCGAACAGCTGACCACCCCGCCGAGCCCGGCCCGACCGTGCGCCCAGCCGCCGATGGCGTCGAGCCACGGCCACCTGTCGGCGTCCTCGAGCGGGGTCCCGGCCGACATCTTGTCGATGTTGGCCGGGGGGTGGAAGTCGTCGCCCTCGGCGTACGGGACGCCGAGCCGGGCGGCGAGCAGAGGACCGATCGTGGTCTTGCCCGTGCCGGCGACGCCCATCACCACGACGACGTGAGGGGTACGCATCACTGCCTCGCTGTCTTCCTCGACATCCGACGTCGACATCTGACGTCGGCCACACTGAAACCCATTAGGTACGACGAATTCAAGACCCTGTGATGAATAAGTCTGACTTTTTAAGAGTGTGACGTGCCCCGTACGCTGAGTGCATGAGCACTTCGGGCCGGGGGCTGCACGGCCAAGTACTGGACTCCCTCGGTCCCGCCATCACGGCCGGCGAGTACCCGCCGGGCAGTGTCCTGCGCACCGACGAACTGGCCCAGAGTTTCGACGTCTCACGCTCCGTGATGCGCGAGGCGGTCCGGGTCCTGGAGTCCATGCACCTCGTCGAGTCCCGCCGCCGGGTGGGCGTGACGGTCCGTCCCACGAACGAGTGGAACGTCTACGACCCCCAGGTCATCCGCTGGCGCCTGGCCGGCGCCGACCGCCCACGCCAGCTGCGCTCCCTCACGGTGCTGCGCTCGGCCCTCGAACCGGTCGCCGCGGGCCTCGCGGCCAAGCACGCCACCGCGGAGCAGTGCGCCGAGCTCACCGAGTGCGCCCTCGGCATGGTCGCCCACTCACGCGGCCACCAGCTGGAGGGCTACCTGTTCCACGACATCGCCTTCCACCGCGTGATCCTCAACGCCTCAGGCAACGAGATGTTCGCCCGTCTCGGCGACGTGGTCGCCGAAGTCCTGGCCGGCCGCACCCACCACGAGGTCATGTTCGAAGACCCGCTCCCGGCCGCCGTCACCCTCCACGTCCAGGTCGCGGAGGCGGTCCGCGCGGGCGACGCGGCCCGCGCCGAGGAACTCACGCGTCAGATCACGGTCGGCGCCCTGGAGGAACTCGACATCCTGGCCCCGTAGGCCCTACCCGTCGAGAAACTCCCCGTCCACGTACACCCAGGCCCCCGCCACCCGCTCGAACCGGCTCCGCTCATGCAGCGAACCGCCCCGGAACGAGGCACGGAAGGTCACGGTCCCCACGGAGTGGAACGCCGATCCGTCACTCGTGTCCAGGATCTCCAGCCCCGCCCACCGCATCCCCGGATCGAACTCGACCCGCGCCGGCCGCGTCCGCGGATGCCAGGTCCGCAGCAGATACCCCTCGTCCTGCCGCACGAAGGCGCAGTAGCGCGACCGCATGAGGGCCTCGGCGGTGGGGGCGGCGGTACCGGAGTGGTAGCGGCCGCAGCACGCGTCGTAGGCCTGGGGCAGCCCGCACGGGCAGGAGCGCTTGGTCATGCCCGCCATTGTGCTAGACGGCCGCCCGCCGCTCCGGCAGGGGCAGCGGCGGCAGCGCCGCCCCGTACACCCACGCCTCGAACACCTCGTCCAACGGCTCCGCCGCGAACCGCGCCGCGTGCGCCGTGAACGTCGTCGTGTTCACCGCCCCGCCCCGGTGCTGCGAGGCCCAGCCGCGCAGCATCCGGAAGAAGTCGGCGTCGCCCATCGCGCACCGCAGTGCGTGCAGGGTGAGGCCGCCGCGTTCGTAGAGCCGGTCGTCGAACATGGCCTTGCGGCCGGGGTCGGCGAGCCGCAGATCCTGGGGCAGCGAGGACAGCAACCGGTGCGCCGCGGCGGCGAGTTGGTGGGTGGTACGGCCGCCGGAGCGCTCCGACCACAGCCACTCCGCGTACTTCGCGAACCCCTCGTTGAGCCAGATGTGCCGCCAGTCGGCGATGGACACGCTGTTGCCGAACCACTGGTGGGCCAGCTCGTGCGCGACCAGCCGCTCCGAACCCCGCGCCCCGTCCACGTGGTTGGCGCCGAACAGCGACAACCCCTGTGCCTCGACGGGGACGTCGAGCTCCTCCTCGGTCACCACGACCGCGTACTCGTCGAACGGGTAGGGCCCGAACAACTCCTGGAACAGCTCCATCATCCGGGGCTGGCGGGCGAAGTCCCGGGAGAACTCCGGCAGCAGATGCGCCGGGATGTGCCCGTGCTGCGGCACCCCGCCCGGCCCCGGATCACCCAGCAGCACCGTCTGGTACTTGCCGATCGACAGCCCGACCAGATAGCTGGACGTCGGCGCGGACTGCTCGTACACCCAGGTCGTCGTCGACGCCTTCGTCGTACGGGTCAACAGGCGGCCGCCCGCCACCACCGCGTACGCGGACGGCGTGGTGACCGAGATCTGGTACGAGGCCTTGTCGGCCGGCCGGTCGTTACACGGGTACCAGGACGGCGCCCCGACGGGCTGGCTCGCCACCAGCGCCCCGTCCTCCAGCTCCTCCCAGCCGAGCCCTCCCCAGGGGCTGTTCACCGGCCGGGGATTGCCCGACCAGTGGATCTCCACGGTGAAGGCGGCCCCGGCGCGCAGCGGCTTGGCCGGGCGCAGACGCAGCCGCCCGCCCCGGTGCGTGTACTGCGGTTGCCGGCCGTCCACCCGCACCCGGCCGATCTTGAAGTCGGCGAGGTTCAGCACGAACTCGGCGAGCGGCGACCGCCCGGCTATGGCGTTGATCCGGGCCGTCCCCGACAGCCGGTTGGGACCGGGGCGGTAGTCCAGCGCGAGCTCGTAGCGGTGCACCCGGTAGCGGGGATCGCCGTTGGCCGGAAAATACGGGTCCGGACCCACTGCCTGCTGAACGGTCACTGCTGCGTCTGCTCCCTGCGCTGTGCTCGGACTAGGTACGCCGCCCTCCCCCTCCGAGTGGCCCGCGCTCAGGGTCGCCACGCCTCGATCGGATTGCCCAGCCAGCGGGTGTCGTCGGGAACGGACTCCGCCGCCATGACCAGCGACGCGGGACCCAGGGTGGTACGGGCCCCGACCGTGCTGCCGGGCAGGACGATTCCGCCAGGACCCAGCGTCGCGCCCTCACGGAGGACCACAGTATCCGTCCGCAAGATCCGGTCGTGGAAGAGGTGCGTCTGCAGCACACAGCCCCGGTTGACGGTCGCCGCGTCCTCCAGCGTCACCAGGTCCGTCTCGGGCAGCCAGTAACTCTCCACCCACACGCCCCGGCCGATCCGCGCCCCCAGCCCGCGCAGCCACGCCGTCATCAGCGGCGTGCCCGGCACCGACCCGGCCAGCCACGGCACGGCCACCACCTCGACGAACGTGTCCGCCAGCTCGTTGCGCCACACGAACGAGCTCCACAGCGGGTGCTCCCCGCTGTGGTGCCGCCCCACGAGCACCCACTTCGCCACGACGGACAGCACCGCCGCCGCGATCCCGGTCCCCAGCAGCACCAGCCCCGACACCAGCGCCGCCCAGGCGCCCAGCACGTCCGGCGAACCCAGCGCACACAGCGCCGCCACCGTCAGCACGGCCAGCCCCGCCGAGCAGAACACCGGCACGATCCGGCACAGCTCCACCAGCCCACGCGCCCACAGCAGCCGCGCCGGCGGATCGTAGGTCCGGCTCTGGTCACCCCCGGCCGCCGCACGCGGCAGCTTCACCGGCGGCAGCCCCAGGTACGAGCTGCCCTTCTTCGCCTTCTTCGGCGTCGCCGACAGCACACCCACCAGCCCGCCGTCCGGCACCGACCGTCCCGGCGCGGTCATCCCGGAGTTCCCGAGGAAGGCCCGCCGCCCGATCTCCGCGCGCCCGATCCGCATCCAGCCACCACCGAGCTCGTACGGCGCGGTCAGGGTGTCGTCGGCCAGGAACGCGCCCTCGCCGACCGTCGTCAGGCTCGGCAGCGCCAGCACGGTCGACACCTCGGCACCCCGCCCGATCCGCATCCCGAGCAGCCGCAGCCACACGGGCGTGGCCAGCCCGGCGTACAGCGGGAACAGCGTCTCCCGCGAGCGGTCCATGAGCTGCGTGACCGTCCAGGCCTGCCAGCCGATCCGACTGTGTGTGGGGTGCGTGCCCTCGCGCAGGCCGAGGCTCAGCAGGCGCACGGCGACCAGGAGCAGCAGCGCGTACGCCAGCCCGAAGGCGAGCGTCGCCGGGACGAGGGCGAGCGCGACACCGCTCGCGGTCAGGTCGGGGGTGACGAACCAGTGGCCCACCAGGAGCGCGGCGGCACCGGCCACCACCGGCAGCGCACTGAGCGCGAAGCCGGTCACGCCGTACATCACGCGCCAGTACGTGCCGCGCACCGGCCGCTCCTTCGGCCAGTTCCGCTTGGCCTTGCCGAGCTTGACCGCGGGCGCGCCCGCCCAGCGCTGTCCGGTGGGGATCTGACCGGTGACCGCCGAGCCGGGCGCCACCTCGGCACGCTTGCCGACTCGGGCGCCGGGGAAGAGCATGCTGCGCGTGCCGACCACGGCGTGCGCACCGACCCTGACGGGCCCGATCTCCAGCCGGTCGCCGTCCAGCCACCAGCCGGACAGGTCCACCTCGGACTCCACCGCCGCGCCCCGCCCCAGCCTCAGCATGCCGGTGACCGGCGGCAGCGAGTGCAGGTCCACGTCAGGGCCGACCTTGGCGCCGAGTGCCCGCGCGTACCGTTCCAGCCACGAACCGGTCAGCGAGGTCGCCCCGCTGAACTCCGCCAGCCGCTCGGCGGCCCACAGCCGCAGATGCACGCCGCCACCCCGCGGGTACCGCCCCGGCCGCACCGCCCGCAGCAGCAGCCGGGCGCCACCCGCGGCGATCGCGAGCCGCCCGGGCGGGGTGAAGAGGAGGACGGCGCCGGCCGCGACGACCCACCAGGGAGCCGTCGGCAGCCAGGCGTACGCGGGCAGCAGGTTCCCGAGGGCGGCCAGCGTCACGCTCCAGCGCAGCCCGAGCAGGGTGAACAGGGGGAGGAGAAGCAGGAGTTGCAGCACCTGGGCGCGGACCGGGACCGGCGCGATCAGCCGCTCGGCGCCGTCGTCCTGCGCCGACGCCTCCAGGCGCCGGGCCAGCTTGCGCAGCACGGGCTGCTGGTAGACGTCGAGCACGGCGGCGCTCGGGTAGCGCGAGCGCAGCCGGGTGGTCAGCTGGGCGGCGGCGAGGCTGCTGCCGCCGATCGCGAAGAAGTCGTCCCGCGCGCTCGACACGGGGATGCCGAGGACCTCGCTCCACTGTTCGGCCAGCCACGCCTCGGTGCCGTAGAGCTGCTCGGCCGGGCCGCCGGTCTCCAGCTCCTTCAGCGGCCAGGGCAGGGCGCCGCGGTCGACCTTGCCGCTGGTCCGGGTCGGCAGCTCGGCCACCGGCGCGAGCAGGGGCACGAGCGCGGCGGGCAGCTCGGCGCGCAGCCTCTCCACGGCCGCCGCGTGGTCCCACCCGTCCTGGGTGACGACGTACCCGACGAGCAGCTGGTTGCCGCCGCGTGCGGTGCGCACGGCGGCCGCCGCTCCCGCCACCCCGGGCAGCGCCTGCAAGGCCGCGTCCACCTCACCGAGCTCGATGCGCCGCCCGCCGAGCTTGATCTGCTCGTCGGCCCGCCCGAGGAAGACCAGCCCCTCGGGCTCCGCCTTGACGAGGTCCCCGCTGCGGTACGCCCGTTCCCATCCCAGGGACTCCAGCGGGGCGTACTTCTCCGCGTCCTTCCCGGCGTCGAGATACCGCGCGAGCCCGACCCCGCCGATCACCAGCTGACCGCTGCCGCCCATCGCCACCGGCTCCCCGGCCTCGTCGACGACGGCCAGCTCCCAGCCGTCCAGCGGCAGCCCGATCCGGATCGGCTCCTCGCCGCTCATCAGCGACGCGCAGGCCACGACGGTCGCCTCGGTGGGTCCGTAGGTGTTCCAGACCTCGCGCCCCTCCGTCACCAGCCGCTGCGTCAGCTCCGGCGGACAGGCCTCACCGCCGAAGATCAGCAGCCGTACGTCGTTCAGGGTCTCCGGTTCCCACAGGGCGGCCAGCGTCGGCACCGTCGACACGACGGTGATCTCCTGCTCGACCAGCCAGGGCCCGAGATCGGCACCGCTCCTGACCTGCGCGCGCGGCACCGGCACCAGACAGGCCCCGTACCGCCACGCCAGCCACATCTCCTCGCAGGACGCGTCGAACGCGACCGACAGCCCGGCCATGACCCGGTCGCCGGGCCCGATCGGCTCCTCGGTGAGGAACAGCGAGGCCTCGGCGTCCACGAACGCGGCGGCGCTGCGGTGGCTGACGGCGACGCCCTTGGGCTTCCCGGTGGAACCGGAGGTGAAGATGATCCACGCGTCGTGCTCCACGCCCGGCCGGGCCGCGGGAAGGCCGCTCTCGGAGACGACGGCGATCTCGAGCCCGTCCCCGACGACGGCCCGCACCTCCGCCTCCCCGAACACCAGCTCGGCCCGCTCGTCGGGATCCTCGGCGTCCACCGGCACGTAGGCGGCCCCGGCGGCCAGTACGGCGAGGATCGCCACGTACAGCTCGTTGGTGCCGGACGGCACCCGCACGCCCACCCGGTCGCCCAGCCCGACCCCGGCGGCGTCGAGCGTCCGCCGCAGGACCTCCACCTCGGCGGCGAGCTGCCGGTAGGTGAGCCGTGTCGTCCCGTCGTCCAGGGCGAGTTCGTCGGGATACGACCGTACGGAGGCGTCGAAGACGTCGACGAGGGTGCGCGGCGAGGCGGCCGGCCCCCCGGAGAAACGTGCCGTATCGCCGAACCGTTCGCGGATCTCTTCGTCGAGCAGACCGAGAGCGCTGCTCTCGTGTATGGCTGCCATCGGGTCCTCGCGTCTCCATCCCGGAGCCTCCGGGGCGCTGGCGGGGCCCGCAGGTCTGCCTGGGGTTGTCCGGCTCCAGCCCGTAACAAGCCGGAAATTTTAGTACGACGCTAGGCTCGCCCCCTTCTGTCAGCCACCCGGCAAGGCCGTTCGGGGTGTTCGGCGCACCGGCGCCGGGGCGCTGACCTGGTGATCTTCACGCTCGGGAGAGATGCCCCACACAACGAGCGAGGGCCGCGATCCAGTGATCGCGGCCCTCGCTCATCTCGTGTGTCCGAGGGGGGACTTGAACCCCCACGCCCGATAAAGGGCACTAGCACCTCAAGCTAGCGCGTCTGCCATTCCGCCACCCGGACAAGGTGTCTGTCGTGCGGGGTTGCCCCCGCGGCGACGAAGGAAACATTACCAGGCTTTCGAGTGCCCCCCGATCACCCCCCGAAGCGCCCCGGTCGTGCGTGAACGACGTGTGACGGGCCGGGACCGGTCTTGGGGTGGGAGCCCCGGGAGGGGGAGGATGAGGGGAACCACCAGCAGTGACGGCGCGGGAGGAAGCAGCGTGAGCGAGTCGGACAGGGCCAGGGGCGTCACCGGCGAGGACGAGGTCGTGGACCTCTGCCGTGAGCTGATCCAGATCGACACCAGCAACTACGGCGACCACTCGGGCCCAGGCGAGCGCAAGGCGGCCGAGTACGTCGCCGAGAAGCTCGCCGAGGTGGGGCTCGAACCGCAGATCTTCGAGTCGCACCCGGGGCGCGCGTCCACCGTGGCCCGCATCGAGGGGGAGGACCCGTCCCGGCCGGCGCTGCTCATCCACGGTCACACCGACGTGGTGCCGGCCAACGCGGTCGACTGGACCCACCACCCCTTCTCCGGCGAGATCGCGGACGGCTGCGTGTGGGGCCGTGGCGCGGTCGACATGAAGGACATGGACGCGATGACCCTCGCGGTCGTCCGGGACCGGCTGCGCAGCGGGCGCAAGCCGCCCCGGGACATCGTCCTGGCCTTCCTCGCCGACGAGGAGGCGGGCGGCACGTACGGCGCCAAGCATCTCGTCAAGAACCACCCCGATCTCTTCGAGGGCGTCACCGAGGCCATCAGCGAGGTGGGCGGGTTCTCGTTCACGGTGAGCGAGGAGCGGCGGCTCTATCTGATCCAGACGGCCGAGAAGGGCATGCACTGGATGAAGCTGACCGTGGCCGGCACCGCCGGACACGGATCGATGATCCACCGGGACAACGCCATCACCGAGCTGTCGGAGGCCGTCGCGCGGCTCGGCCGGCACACGTTCCCGGTGCGGGTCACCAAGACCACCCGGGCCTTCCTCGACGAACTCGGCGACGCGCTCGGCACCGAGCTCGACCCGGAGGACATGGAGTCGACCCTGGCCCGGCTGGGCGGTATCGCCAAGCTGATCGGCGCGACCCTGCACAACACCGCCAACCCCACGCAGCTGGGCGCCGGTTACAAGGTCAACGTGATCCCCGGCGAGGCCACCGCGCACGTCGACGGGCGCTTCCTGCCCGGGCACGAGGAGGAGTTCCTCGCCGACCTCGACCGGATCCTCGGCCCGAAGGTGCGACGCGAGGACGTGCACTCCGACAAGGCGCTGGAGACCTCCTTCGACGGGGCGCTCGTGGCGGCGATGCAGTCGGCGCTCATCGCCGAGGACCCGACCGCGAAGGCCATCCCCTACATGCTCTCCGGCGGCACCGACGCCAAGTCCTTCGACGACCTCGGCATCCGGGGCTTCGGCTTCGCGCCGCTCAAGCTGCCGCCGGAGCTGGACTTCGCCGGGATGTTCCACGGTGTCGACGAGCGGGTGCCGGTGGAGGGGCTGCGTTTCGGCGTGCGGGTCCTGGACCGGTTCATCGAGGCGTCCTGAATTGCCACACTGAAACGACACTCCACTATTCGCTCGAATGTACGGAACCGACTGGGAAGAGTGAATGCGACGATAAGCTCGTAGCTCCATTACTCCCTCCTCGTTACAGGTGATGCGATCCGCTACTTGGGATCGCATTGCCAACTAGGAGGAATAATGATCAAGAAGGTCGTCGCCGCTGCGGCTGCCACTGGCGGTCTGGTTCTCGCGGGCGCGGGCATGGCCGTCGCCGACTCGGGTGCGCAGGGTGCCGCCGTGCACTCCCCGGGCGTTCTTTCCGGCAACGTGGTCCAGGTGCCCGTTCACGTCCCGGTGAACGTCTGCGGCAACACGGTCTCCGTGATCGGGCTGCTGAACCCCGCCTTCGGCAACACCTGCATCAACAACTGACGTTGTGCCTCGCCCCGTGAAGGGCTGAGCCGGTCGGCTCCGGAGTGCGCGCCATGCGCTCCGGGGCCGACCGGCCTTTTCGGAACGGTTCTTTTCCGGTGTCGAGGACTCGAACTCAGAACTCGAACGCAGGAACGCGGACTTCGAGAACTTGATCCTCGAGATCTCGAACGTCGAGAATGCGAACTTCGGGAATTCGGGACAAGGTCGAAGGCAGGGATTCAGTAATGCGACAGGTCACCCGCAAGGGCCTGATGACCGTGGCCGCCGCCACCGGCGTGATCGCCGCAGGCGGCGCCGCGCACGCGGACTCGGGCGCGAGCGGATCGAGCGCGAACTCGCCCGGCGTACTGTCGGGCAACTCGGTGCAGGCTCCGGTGCACGCGCCGGTGAACGTCTGCGGCAACACGGTCAACGTCGTCGGGGTCCTCAACCCGGCGATGGGCAACAAGTGCGTCAACACCGGCGTCGAGAGCGGCGGCAAGGGCTCACCCGGTGGGTACGGCGACTCCGGCGGGCACGGAGGCCACGGGGGCTCCGGCGGCTCGGGCTCGTCGGCGGACGGACACACCGCAGGCTCCCCGGGCGTCGGCTCGGGCAACCATGTCGAGGTGCCCGTCGACGCGCCGGTCAACGTCTGCGGCAACAGCGTCGACATCATCGGGATCGGCAACGCCACCTCGGGCAACGGCTGCTCCGACGGAGACGGTTTCGGCGGGAGCGTGCCTCCGGGAGGCGGCCAGGAGACCCCGCCCGGCAGCCCCGAGCAGCCGGGCAACCCCGGCAGCCCGGTGGAGCCCGGTCTTCCCGGTGCCCCGAACACGCCGCCGGGCGACTCGCACCCCAACCAGCCGGGTACCCAGACCGTCACCCAGCCCAAGGGTGCCGCGCAGCTCGCGCACACCGGCAGTGACCTGCCGATGGGTCTGGCGCTCCCGGTGGGCGCGGGGGCGCTGCTGGCGGGCTCGCTGCTCTACCGCAAGGCGCGCGCCTCGGCGTAGAGGACGCGCACACGCGCAACGGAGCGGGCCCTGCCTCGGTGGGGCCCGCTCCGTTTCCGTCGCCTCAGCTCACCAGGTGGCGCGAACCTGGCGGATGATCCGCCGACGCAGCCGCACCCTGCGGCTGCCGTCACGCAGCAGGCTCAGGCGGTCCAACTCCCAGTGTCCGTACTCGGCATGGTCCGTCAGCAGGCGTGTGGCGTCCTTGCGGGAGACCCCGCGTGGCACGTACACGTCGACAAATTCGTATTCCGGCATCGCATCTATTGTGCGGTCTGGGGCCTGGTACGGATAGCGTCTGCACTATGTCTGATGCTGCGCAGCCCACCGCTGCCGAGGTACGCGCCGCCGCCGAGGCGGTCAAGACCGCGCTCGACCGCCACCTGGCGGCGGTCGAACGCCGGTCCGGGGAGGACGACCCTGCCGTCTACGAGGCGTTCAACCAGCTGGCCGCGGCCGCCGAGGTGTACGACGAGCTGCTCTACGACCGCTACGACGAGGTCACGCCCTTCGAGATCCCCGGCGCGGAGGACTCGCTGCCGCCGTACACCGGCCCCGAGGAGCCGAACGCGCTCAGCGTGCTGATCCGCCGTGACTACGCCGTGGCGGAGCCCCAGCGGCTGCTGGCACAGGCACAGCGGATCGAGGCGGCGGACGACGAGGGCGGCGAGGCCTCCGGCACGGTGCACGGGGCGCTCGGCGTCCTGTTCGGCGAGTTCGAGGCCGACGAGATCGCCTCCCGGCACAAGGAGTTCGGCCTGGAGGAGGGCGACTCCACGCTCTGGGTGACGGCCGCCGACGAACCGGCCGAACCCGGTGAGTGGCTGGAGGCCCCGTTCGAGCAGGCCGACGCGCAGCGGGTGGTGTGCCGCTTCGACGTCAGCGCGGTCTTCGACGACGACGAAGCCGACGACATCGACGACGAGGACACGGACGACCTCGACGAGATCGACGATGACGAGGAAGAGACAGAGGAAACAGCGGAGGCGGCGCGGCTGGACACGGATCGCTGAGCGAACGCCCACCGCGACACCAACCGAACCACGGTGGCGGCGGCGGTCTCGGAGGCCGGATCGGCCCTCCGGGACCGCCGCCGTTCCCGTGCGACGGCGTCTCGGTCAGCCGCCGGCCGGGACCTGCGGAGCGAGCAGCGCCGGCAGGCGGGTCGTGCGCGGCTTCGCCGGGATCTCGGCCACGGCACGCGCCAGCGCCTGGTCAGCGCCGTGGACCACGGACAGGTGTCGGTCCGCCCGGCCGAACGCCGTGTACACCCACGGCCGGCTGAGCGCCTGCACGGCGTCGCCGGGCAGCACCACGACCACCGCGGGCCACCGGGCCCCCAGCGCCTGGTGAGCGGTCAGCGCCCACCCGTGCCGTACGGACTGCTCCACCCGCTCCTTCGGTACGACGACGGCCTCGCCCGCACACGACAGGTGCAGCCCCTCGGCGTCGGCCTTGACCACGCGGCCCGGCAGCGTTCGGCCCGGCGCGGGGGAGTAGGCGACGCGGTCGCCGGGGTCGAAACCGCCGAAGCGGCCGGGGCCGGGGTTCAGCCGCTCCTTGAGGGCCGCGTTCAGCGCGCGGGTGCCGGCCGCGCCGCCGTGGCCCGGCGTGATCACCTGCGTCTCCTCGGCAGGAATCCCGATCGCCCGGGGCACCGAGTCCGCGACCAGCTGCACGGTCCGGTGGACGGCCTCGCCCGCGTCCCGCACCGGCACGATCACGACCTCCTTGCCGGGGGCCTCGACCTGGTTGAGCTCGCCGATGCCGACGCCGGAGACCAGCTCGCCCAGCGGGCCCGGGTCCGGACGCCGGGAGGTGACCAGGGGGCAGATCCGGGCGGCCAGCAGATCCGCGAACACCCGGCCGGGCCCCACGGACCACAGCACCGCCGGATCACCGGCCAGCACCAGCCGGGCGCCGTCCGGCAACGACTCGGTGAGCAGCGCCGCCGTCTCGACGTCCAGCTGCGGCGCGTCCAGCACCACCAACACATCGAGATCCAGTGCTCCGTCGGCGTCCCGGCCGGGCCCTTCGAGGCCGGACAGCAGCCCGCCGACGGTGGTGACGCCGGAACCGGCGCCTTCCGCCGCCCGAGCGGCGAAGCGGTCGCGGCCGACCGGACCGTGGAAGGCGGCCCACGCACGCAGTCCCAGCTCCCGAGCAGCGCCCAGCAGCGCGGCCGGTTCGGCGAGCGAGGCCTCTCCGCCCGTGTGCAGAACCAGACCATGGCCCGCGACCGCCCGGATCAGCTCGGCGGTGGAGCTCCCGGCCGAGGCGGCGGCCCGCTCCCAGTCCGCGGCCGAACCGTCCTCCTTCGGCACGGAGTTGATCAGCCGGGCCAGGCCGTCGGCGAGGCTCTCCTCCGCGAGGGCGTACCGCTCCAGCCCGACCAGCACCCGAACCGGCCGCTCCCCGTCCTCCCCGTCCCCCTCCGCCTCGCCGCGATGCTCCGGCACTCCGGACTCCTCCAGGGCGTCCTGGAAGACCAGGGCGTCGCCCTCGGCGATCGTGTCCTGAACGGCCGCGTCCGGATCCGGCACGCCCTGGCGGCCGAGCGCGGAGACGAGCGCGGCCATCTCCAGAGCGGTGTGCCCGGCGAGGGCGGCCTGCTCCAGCAGCCACACGGTGACCGCGCGACCGCGGCGCTCGTCGTCCGGGGCGCACTGGTCACCGAGGAGCGCCCGCGCGAACCCGTCGGCCTGCTCGGGCCGCACACCGGTGACCCGCAACAACTGCCAGGGGTCGTCCCGCAGCCGTTCGTCGGCCCCCTCGCCCAGGGCCGCGACGACCTGGGACGCGAGGGTGTCCGGCGCACCACCCTCGGTCAGCACCCGCCGCGCGGCCTCGACGGTCTCCGCGTCGGCGGCCACGGCCACCGGGGAGGCGGCCACCGGTTGTGGCCTCGCCGCGGGTGCCGGCCGGCGAGGTGCGGGACCGGGCTCGGCGAAGACGGCGGCCACGGGCTTCTCGCCGCTCTCCACGGCCCGGACGGCCGCGAGGAGGTCGGCGGCGGTCCCGCTGAGTTTGGTCCCGGCCGCGATGGGCCCCTGCTTCTCGGCCTTCCGCCTCTCGATCCGCTCCCGCTCCAGCCGCTGCGCGGCCAACTCGGCCTCGGCCTCGGACTGCTTCGCCGCGGCTTCGGAGTCGCCCTGCGCCGCTTCCACCCCTGGACCGCCCTCCGCCGCGACGTCCGGCGTCCCCGGTTCGGCGGCCTCTGCGTCCTCGGCGGGCTCCGGCTCCGTGCTCACAGCGTGCTCCAGTCGTGATCGGGATAGCGGTGCACGGGCGCCGACACATCGTCGAGCGCCCGGCAGATCTCGTCAGGAAGACTAAGGGTCTCCACTGACAATGCCGCCGTGAGCTGCTGCGAGTTGCGCGCGCCGACGATCGGCGCGGCCACACCCGGACGGTCGCGCACCCATGCGAGGGCCACCTGGAGCGGAGTCACCGCGAGCCCGTCCGCCGCCGTCGTCACGGCGTCCACGATGCGGGTCGCGGTGTCGTCGAGGTACGGGGCGACGAACGGCGCCAGATGATCCGAGGCGCCCCGGGAGTCCGAGGGCGTCGAGTGCCGGTACTTGCCGGTGAGCACCCCGCGTCCGAGTGGCGACGAGGGAAGCATGCCTATGCCCAGATCCAGCGCCGCCGGCAGTACCTCCCGCTCGACTCCGCGCTGCAGCAGCGAGTACTCCAACTGCGTGCTGGCCAACCGGGTCCGGGTGCCAGGCGCCGCGATCTGCCAGGTGGCGGCCTTGGCGAGCTGCCACCCGCAGAAGTTCGAGACCCCGGCATACCGGGCCCGTCCGCTGCTGACCGCCAGGTCCAGCGCCTGCAGGGTCTCCTCCAGCGGGGTGTCCGGGTCGAAGGCGTGGATGTGCCACACGTCGACGTAGTCCGTGCCGAGCCGGGACAGGGAGGCGTCCAGCGCCGAGAGCAGATGCCCGCGTGACCCGTCGAACCGCCGATCCGGATCCGGCACGCTGCCGGCCTTCGTCGAGATGACCAGGTCGCGGCGCGGCACGAGGCCTTCCACGAGACGTCCGAGCAGGTACTCGGCCTCCCCGTCCCCGTACACGTCCGCGGTGTCGACGAGGCTCCCACCCGCTTCCCAGAACGTCTTCAAGAGGTCCGCCGCGTCGTGCTCGTCGGTGTCCCGGCCCCAAGTGAGAGTGCCGAGCCCGATCCGGGACACACGCAGGCCGGTGCGGCCGAGATGCCTCTGCTCCATGAACGCCGAGATTACTGGCCAGAACCTGCGGTGTGGGGGCCTGTGGATAACCAGTTTCCGCCGGCACCAGGGCCGTTGCCGCAGACGAGGACAGGCTGAAGACGCAGACCGACGCCACAAGGGTCCCGCACTCGCGTACGACGAGCAGGGGACGTGTCGGGGGGTGTCCGCCCGCAGCGGGTTCGCGTCAACACGGCCGCGTGGGGAGATAGCCGATTCCGCGACGTTCCGAGGGCGGCCCCCCCGACGCGGCGCCGACCCACGACGCGGCCCCGAGCCACCCTCGAACCCGAGCCGCTACGCGCACCCCGTCCACCCGCACAGGCCGCCGCAGGCACCCACACGCTATGGTCTCCGCACAAGGGACGTTACTGATCGGTAAGGGGAACGGCATGCAGCTCGGGATCAACCTCGGCTACTGGGGTGCCGGCATGGACGCGGACAATCTGGCCGTCGCCCAGGAGGCCGACCGCCTCGGATACGCCGTCTGCTGGGCCGCCGAGGCCTACGGCTCCGACGCGGCCACCGTACTCACCTGGGTCGCCGCCCAGACCGAACGCATCGACGTCGGCTCGGCCATCTTCCAGATCCCGGCCCGCCAGCCGGCCATGACCGCGATGACCGCGGCCACCCTCGACTCCCTCTCCGGCGGCCGCTTCCGCCTGGGCCTCGGCGTCTCCGGCCCCCAGGTCTCCGAAGGCTGGTACGGCGTCAAGTTCGACAAGCCCCTCTCCCGCACCCGCGAGTACGTGGAGATCGTCCGCAAGGCGATGACCCGCGAACGCCTCTCCTTCGAGGGCGAACACTGGACCCTCCCCCTCCCCGGCGGCCCCGGCAAGCCCATCAAGCTCACCGTGCACCCGGAGCGCGAGCACATCCCGCTGTACATCGCCGCCATCGGCCCGAAGAACCTCGAACAGACCGGTGAGATCGCCGACGGCGCCCTGCTGATCTTCCCGTCCGCCGACCACATCGAGGACACCGCGATCAAGTACCTGCGCGCGGGCCGGGAGAAGGCCGGCAAGACCCTGGACGGCTTCGACGTCTGCCCGACCCTGCCCCTGGCCGTCGGCGACGACAAGGACGTGACCACCCTCGCCGACACCTTCCGCCCGTACACCGCGCTGTACGTCGGCGGCATGGGCAGCCGGAAGCAGAACTTCTACAACCAGCTCGCCCAGCGCATGGGATACGAGCAGGAGGCCGCCGAGATCCAGGACAGGTACCTGTCCGGCGACAAGCAGGGCGCGGCGGCCGCCGTACCGCACGACCTCATCGACAAGACGACGCTCCTGGGCTCCGTCGACCGCATCGCGGACCGGATGAAGGCCTACGCGGCGGTCGGTGTCACCACCCTCACCCTCGCCCCCGCGGGCTTCACGCTCGACGAGCGGATCGCCTCGCTCCGCGCCGGCACGGAGGCCATGGAGCGCGCCGGCCTCGCATAGGAGCAACCGGTTCGACCACCGGAGGGTTCCGCGGCCGTGGTGGGGGCTCGGGGGTCTTCCCCGCCACGGCCGTCACACAGAACAACGCGCCCGAGCCCGCACGGTTACGCCTCAGGAGTGACTCCGGGCGTCCTCCTTTTGGCGGAGTTGTCCGACACAGCTGTTGCAGCACCCCTCGCGCCGCATTTGACTCGTTCTTTGCGGATCCTGCGGAGAGTCCTGCAGAGAGGTGCTCACGATGCTTTCGGCCAAGAGTCTGTTCCAGGAGATCCTCGACAACGACGAGTCGTTCCGGCTGTTCTGCTCCATCGCGGCCAGTGGGGAGTCCCAGGGCGGCTGGGAGAACGCCCGCATCGCCGCGCTCGTCCCCGCGGGCGAGCGCCACCTGGCCCCCAAGATCACCCGGCACGGAGCGGACGAGGACAAGCACGGGCGGATCTTCAACGCGCTGATGAAGAAGCGCGCCCTGGAGCCCGTTCCGGTGCCGCCCGAGACCGACTACACGATGCTGCTGGAGAAACACGGCATCGGACTGGCCCACGAGAAGCTCAAGAGCGACGAACCGCTGACCGTGCCGGACATCGTCACCTACCTGGCCCACAGCCGGGTCACCGAGCAGCGGGCCTCGGAGCAGATGGACCTGCTGCGCAAGCACTTCGCCGACCATCCCGACCTGGGTCGCGCGGTGCGGATGATCTCCCATGACGAGGACAACCACCTCGCCTACTGCCACGAGGAGTTGCTGCGCCTCGCGTACGCGGGGCACGGCCGGGCCATCCAGCGGGCGCTGCGGGAGTGCGCTCTGGTGGAGATCAGGGTCTACCGGGACGTCAGCCTGGCCGTCATGGCGCACATGGGCCGCATTCTCGGCTGGCCGAAGGCGAAGTCGGCGGTGCTGGCGGCGGGCATCCACGCGGTGTACGCGTACGAACGCCTGGCGGGCTGGCGCCGGATGGTGTCACTGGCGATGCCGGAGCGCCGTGACGCGCTGGGCGGCCCGGCGACCTCGGCTCCCGAGTTCGCCTGACCCGACCGCATCCACCCCACCGCACCCGCTACATCCACCCCCGGCTCTTGAACAGCCGGTACAGCAGCACCTCCAGGACGGCCATCAGCACGATCACCGCCGGATACGCCCAGACCCACCGCAGCTCCGGCATGTGCTCGAAGTTCATGCCGTAGATCCCCGCGATCATCGTGGGGATCGCGGCCATGGCCGCCCACGCGGAGATCTTCCGCATGTCGTCGTTCTGGCGGACGCTCATCTGCGCGAGGTGCGCGGACAGGACGTCCGAGACCAGCCGGTCGAGACCCTCCACGGACTCGTTCACGCGCGTGAGGTGGTCGTTGACGTCGCGGAAGAAGGGCCGCGCGCTGTCGTCCACGAAGGGCACCACCCCGCCGAACTGCTCGACACCCGCGAGCCGGGCCACGGGCAGCGCGAGCGGGCCGGTCGCCCGGCGGAACTCCAGGATCTGCCGCTTGAAGGTGTAGATCCGGGACGCGGTGTGGCGCGAGCCGCCGCCGTCCGGAGAGAACACCTCCGTCTCCAGCTCCTCCAGGTCGGTCTGCAGCTCCGTCGCCACTTCCAGGTAGTGGTCGACGACGGCGTCGGCGACCGCGTGGAGCACGGTGGTGGGGCCCGTGCCGAGCAGCTCGGGCTCCTGCTCCAGACGGTGCCGTACGGCGCTCAGCGGGGCGCCCTCGCCGTGGCGGACGGTCACCACGAACGAGTCGCCGAGGAAGAGCATGACCTCGCCGGTGGAGACGGCGTCGCTCTTCGGCTCGTACACGACGGGCTTGAGGACGACGAAGAGCGAGTCGTCGTAGACCTCCAGTTTGGGCCGCTGGTGGGCCTTCAGGGCGTCCTCGACCGCCAGCGGGTGCAGGTCGAACTCGCGGGTGACGCGGTCGAACTCCTTCTCGGACGGTTCGTGCAGACCGATCCAGACGAACCCGTGCGCCGCCCGGGCCTCGGCCAGGGCGTCGGAGAGGTCTTCGGGGCCGGCCGTCCGGCGCCCTTCACGGTAGATGGCACAGTCGACGATCACTGAACGTGTTCTCCCGTCGCCGAGGGGCCGCCGGACGGCGACGTACGCCTACGCTGGGCCGCATGCCCACGTTGATCCTTGTACGGCACGGACGTTCCACCGCCAACACCGAGGGGCTGCTCGCCGGGTGGACGCCCGGGGTCGCCCTCGACGAGCGGGGCGCCGAACAGGCCGCCGCGCTGCCCGGGCGGCTCGCCGGGCTGCCGATCGCCGAGATCGTCACCAGCCCGCTGCAGCGCTGCCAGGAGACGCTCAGGCCGCTGCTGGACGCACGTCCCGGCCTCACCGCGCACACGGACGAGCGGATCGGGGAGTGCCACTACGGCGACTGGTCGAACCGCAAGCTCGCCGAGCTCGCGGACGAACCGCTGATGCAGGTGGTGCAGGCGCACCCCTCGGCGGCGGCGTTCCCCGGCGGGGAGTCGATGCGCGCGATGCAGACCCGCGCCGCCGAGGCGGTGCGCGAGTGGAACGCGCGCGTGGAGCGCGATCACGGCCCTGACGCCGTGTACCTCATGTGCTCCCACGGCGACATCATCAAGTCGCTCGTGGCGGACGCACTCGGACTTCATCTCGACCTCTTCCAGCGGATTTCTGTTGAACCGTGTTCCATCACCGCGATCCGTTACACCCGTCTGAGGCCGTTTCTCGTCCGCCTCGGCGACACCGGCGACTTCGCGTCCCTGGTGCCGCGCGAGGAGGCGCCGGCCGACGAAGCCCCGGTCGGGGGTGGTGCGGGCGCACCGTGATCGTCAGGCGCAGTAGGGTGAAGCGGTCCGCTCACGACCACGTACTCACGATTTCAATGGAGACAGGACGTGTCCCGTCAGGTGTTCCTCTACGACCCCCCGGACCGCTTCGTGGCCGGTACGGTCGGACTGCCCGGACGCCGTACGTTCTTCCTCCAGGCCACGGCCGGCCCCCGGGTGACCAGCGTGGCCCTGGAGAAGACCCAGGTGGCCGCGCTCGCCGAACGCATGGACGAGCTGCTGGACGAGGTTCTGCGCCGTAGTGGCGGCAGCGCCGCCGTCCCAGCCGTCGCACCCTCCGAAGTCGCCGACTCCGAGCCGCTGGACACCCCCGTCGAGGAGGAGTTCCGGGTCGGCACCATGGCCCTCGCCTGGGACGGCGACGAGCAGCGCATGATCGTCGAGGCGCAGGCCCTCGTCGAACTCGACGCGGACTCCGAGGAGGACCTGGCCGAGGCCGAGGAGCGTCTCCTCCAGGACGAGGAGAACGGCCCCCCGATGCTGCGGGTCAGGCTCACCGGCGCACAGGCGCGGGCCTTCGCCAAGCGGGCCCTGGACGTCGTCAACGCCGGGCGGCCGCCGTGCCCGCTGTGCAGCCTCCCGCTCGACCCGGAAGGACACGTATGTCCGCGCCAGAACGGATACCGCCGCGGAGCGTGACGGCCGGACCGACGTCGAGCGAGCCGCCCCCCGAGGCGTCCGCCGAACCGCCCGCCGCAGCGTCTCCCGAACTGCTCGTCGAAGGCGAGCTCACCGTGCGCGGCCGGATCCGCGAGGCGTCCAACGCCGCGCTGTACTGCACGGTCGCGCGCGACGGACAGGAGGCCGCCTGCATCTACAAGCCGGTGGCCGGGGAGCGGCCCCTGTGGGACTTCCCCGACGGGACCCTGGCCCAGCGTGAGGTCGCCGCCTACGAGGTCTCCGAGGCGACCGGATGGGGCCTCGTGCCGCACACCGTGCTGCGCGACGGGCCGTACGGCGAGGGAATGTGCCAGCTGTGGATCGAGACGACGCCCGACTCCGAGCTGCTCGCCCTCGTCGACGCGGAGGAGCCGGAGCCCGGCTGGAAGGCGATCGGTTTCGCCGAGGTGGGGGAGGGGCGGACCGCGCTGCTGGTGCACGCCGACGACGAGAGGCTGCGCCGGCTGGCCGTGCTGGACGCCGTGATCAACAACGCGGACCGCAAGGGTGGTCACTTCCTGCCCGCCCCCGACGGCCGTCTGTACGGGATCGACCACGGTGTCACCTTCAACGCCGAGAACAAGTTGCGGACGCTGCTGTGGGGGTGGGCGGGGGAGCCGCTCACGGGTGAGGCGGTCGACGTACTGAAGGGCCTCAAGGAGGCGCTCGGCGCTGCCGGGGCGCTCACCGCACGGCTGGCCGGGCTGATCACCGCCGCCGAACTCGACGCCACCCGCGCGCGTGTGGACGCGCTGCTGGCCACCGGGAAGCACCCGGAGCCGAGCGGGGAGTGGCCGGCCATCCCGTGGCCTCCGGTGTAGCCGCGGCGCGGCGGAGGCCGGTGCGGTCTGCCGCCGTGGCGTGCTGCACACCTCTCCATAGGGCGCAAGAACGCCTTACCGGCCATCCGGCCCGGTCCGGTTCGTATCCGGAACATCCGTCCGGTTAGGCTCATGACATGCATGCCTGGCCCGCTTCCGAGGTCCCCGCCCTGCCTGGTCAGGGCCGCGACCTGAGGATCCACGACACCGCGACCGGCGGTCTGGTCTCCCTCGATCCCGGTCCCGTCGCCCGTATCTACGTCTGCGGCATCACGCCGTACGACGCGACCCACATGGGACACGCGGCGACCTACAACGCGTTCGACCTCGTCCAGCGCGTGTGGCTGGACACCAAGCGGCAGGTTCACTACGTCCAGAACGTCACCGACGTCGACGATCCCCTTCTCGAGCGGGCCGAGCGCGACGGCGTCGACTGGGTCGCGCTCGCCGAGAAGGAGACCGCGCTCTTCCGCGAGGACATGACGGCCCTGCGGATGCTGCCCCCTCAGCACTACGTCGGCGCGGTCGAGGCGATACCCGGCATCGTGCCGCTCGTCGAACGACTGCGCGACGCGGGTGCCGCGTACGAACTCGAGGGAGACGTCTACTTCTCCGTGGAGTCCGACCCGGACTTCGGCAAGGTGTCGGGCCTGGACGCGGCCGCCATGCGCCTGTTGTCCGCCGAGCGCGGAGGCGACCCCGACCGGCCGGGCAAGAAGAACCCGCTCGACCCGATGCTGTGGACGGCGGCCCGTGAGGGCGAGCCCAGTTGGGACGGCGCCTCGCTCGGCCGCGGCCGGCCCGGCTGGCACATCGAGTGCGTCGCGATCGCCCTCGACCACCTCGGCATGGGCTTCGACGTACAGGGCGGCGGTTCCGACCTCGCCTTCCCGCACCACGAGATGGGCGCCTCGCACGCCCAGGTGCTGACCGGCGAGTTCCCGATGGCCAAGGCGTACGTCCACGCCGGCATGGTCGCCCTGCACGGCGAGAAGATGTCCAAGTCCAAGGGCAACCTCGTGTTCGTGTCGAAGCTGCGGCGCGACGGCGTCGACCCGGCCGCCATCCGGCTCGCCCTGCTCGCCCATCACTACCGGGCCGACTGGGAGTGGACCGACCAGGTACTCCAGGACGCCCTGGACCGGCTCGGCCGCTGGCGTGCCGCCGTCTCGCGCCCCGACGGCCCGCCCGCCGAGGCGGTGGTCGAGGAGATCCGCGAGGCCCTCGCCGCCGACCTGGACGCGCCCGCCGCCCTGGCCGCCGTGGACCGGTGGGCGGAGCTCCAGGACGCGCGGGGCGGTACGGACGAAGGCGCGCCCGGTATCGTGTCACGCGCGGTGGACGCCCTGCTCGGCGTGGCCCTGTAGGACCGCAGGACGTCAGTGAGGGGCGCTTCCTCCCCACCGGGGGAAGCGCCTTTCGGCATCCGGCAGGGGGCTGCGGTGGCGACGGCCATGTGATGGGGTGAGAGCGGCTGTTGACCGTTCCGGCCGGCCTTGCCGGCCCCCTGCGGAAGGACGCACAGTGGCACTCACGGACCGTTCCTTCGCACGTCGAAGACTGCTCACCACTGCCGCCGCCCTCTCCGGCGCGGCCCTCCTCGGTGGTACGGCGCACGCGGCCGAGACCCGGCAGCACGCGTGGCCCGCACGGTTCCCGCTGCCCGACGGCTTCCAGCCCGAGGGCATCACCATCGGTTCGAAGCCCGTCGCCTACTTCGGCTCGCTCGCGGACGGAGCCATCTACCGGGCGAGTCTGGCGACCGGCCGCGGCGCGGTCGTCGGCAAGGGCCTCGGCGCCGGGCACCCCTGCGTGGGCCTGAAGATAGACCGGCAGGGCACGCTCTTCGTGGCCGGCGGCGACAGCGGAGAGATCCGCACGGTCGACGCCCGCACCGGAGACGTTCGGCAGGTGTACGCCACCGGCGGCACCTTCGTGAACGACGTCGTCCTCACACCCGGCGCCGCCTGGTTCACCGACTCCTTCAAGCCCCAGCTCTACCGGCTGGCCCGCGGTGGCGACCGCGGCCCCGGCTCCGTGCGCGTCCTGCCGCTGACCGGCGACTGGGAGCAGGGCCCGGACTTCACCGCCAACGGCATCGAGCGCACGCCCGACGGCAGCGCCCTGCTCGTGGTCAACGCCTTCGCCGACGGTGGCAGCCTCCTGCGGGTCGACCCGCGCACCGGGGCCGCCCGCACCGTCGACCTCGGCTCGTCGAGACTGCCGAACGGCGACGGCCTGCTGCTGCTCGGCCGGATCCTCTACGCCGTCCAGCAGCAGCAGAACGCGATCGACGTGTTCCGGCTGAACGACGCCGGCACCAAGGGCACCGCGATCGCCCGCATCACCGATCCGCGCTTCCGTATCCCGACGACGGTGGCGGCGTGGGGCGAGCGCCTGTACCTGCCGAACGCGCGCTTCGACGTGGAGCCGACACCGCGGACCGAGTACGACGCGGTGACGGTGCGGCGGGTCTGAGACCCCAGGACCGACGCGGTAGGGCGGTGCGCCGACAGGCACACCGCCCTACTGGTTCACTCCTCCGACGACGACGAGTCCTCGTCGTCCGCCTCCGGCTTCGGCGGCTTCGGCGGTTTCGTACGACCGCCGGGGTTGTCCCGCAGGTACGGGGTGCTGTCGCTGCCGTCCGCCGTGGCGTGTCCGCCGGAGCCGCCCGGCCCCGACCCGTCCCGGCGCCGCAGATACCGCTCGAACTCCCGGGCGATCGCCTCGCCCGACGCCTCCGGCAGCTCGGCGGTGTCCCGGGCCTCCTCCAGCGTCTGGACGTACTCGGCGACCTCGCTGTCCTCGGCGGCCAGCTGGTCCACACCCACCTGCCAGGCGCGCGCGTCCTCGGGCAGCTCGCCCAGCGGGATGCGCACGTCGATCAGGTCCTCCAGACGGTTGAGGAGGGCCAGCGTCGCCTTCGGGTTCGGCGGCTGCGACACGTAGTGCGGAACGGCCGCCCACAGCGACACGGCCGGCACACCCGCGTGCGTGCACGCCTCCTGGAGGATGCCGACGATGCCCGTGGGGCCCTCGTACTTGGTCTCCTCCAGGTCCATCCGCTGGGCCAGGTCGGCGTCGGACGTGACGCCGCTGACCGGCACCGGACGGGTGTGCGGGGTGTCGCCCAGCAGGGCGCCCAGGACCACCACCAGCTCCACGCCCAGCTCGTGCGCGAAGCCGAGGATCTCGTTGCAGAACGAGCGCCATCGCATGGACGGTTCGATACCTCGCACGAGCACGAGATCGCGCGGCTTCTCACCGCCGACCCGGACGACCGACAACCTTGTCGTGGGCCACGTGACCTTGCGCACTCCGCCGTCCAGCCACACCGTGGGGCGGTTCACCTGGAAGTCGTAGTAGTCCTCGGCGTCCAGCGCCGCGAACACCTCGCCCTTCCACTCCCGGTCCAGGTGTGCGACCGCGGTGGAGGCGGCGTCGCCGGCATCGTTCCAGCCCTCGAACGCGGCCACCATGACTGGGTCGATCAGCTCGGGAACTCCCTCCAGCTCGATCACCCAGCGCCTCCTTCCGACGTGCCCTCGCTTAACGACCCAACCTTACGGCGTGCGGCGGGGGCGCCCGCAGCCCCCTTGCACGGGGGAGTGAACGGATCACTGCCCCGATCGCCGTCCCCGAACACGTCACAGCGAAGACCGCAGCCACTGCTCCACGCTCGCGATGTGCACGGTCGCCCAGGAGCGGGCCGCCTCGGCGTCCCGGTCGCGCAGCGCCGCCAGGATCGCCCGGTGCTCGTGCAGGGTTCGGCTGACCGCGTCCTCCTGCGTCAGACCGCGCCAGATGCGGGCCCGGGTGGTGGGCCCGGACAGGCCGTCGAGCAGGGAGCAGAGGACCGAGTTCCCGGAACTCTGCACGATGCCCCGGTGGAACTCGAGGTCGCTGGCGACCAGCTCCTCCACCGACGGGTCGTCACCGAGCTTGTCCAACTGGGCAGAGAGCGCGTCCAGTTGCTGCTCGCTGATGCGCAAGGCGGCCATCGCGGTCGCGGCCGGCTCCAGGATGCGGCGCACGGCCAGGAACTCCAGCACCGTGTCGTCGCGGTGGAAGTCGACGACGAAGCTGACGGCTTCCAGGAGCAGCTGGGGATCCAGACTGGTCACATAGGTGCCGTCGCCCTGCCGTACGTCCAGGATCCGGATCAGCGACAGGGCGCGCACCGCCTCCCGCAGGGAGTTGCGCGACAGTCCCAGATCGGCGGCGAGCTCGCTCTCCTTGGGAAGCCGGTCACCGGGGCGCAGCGCTCCGCTGACGATCATGCCCTTGATCTTCTCGATCGCCTCGTCGGTGACTGCCATGCCGGTCTCCCTGCCGTTCAGACATCGGATGTCTCGGCTCATTATGCGCGGCGCCCACGACCCAGTGAACCCGCCACCGGAACCGGTCCGTCCCGCCGGGCCGCGGCGGGCCACCTCAGGCGGCGTCGAACCACTCCCTGCCGGCCGCCCAGTGGGCCACCCAGCCCGCGAAGCCCGGCGCCGAGGTCGTGTGGCCGAACTCCGCGCCGAAGGGCATCGCGCCCACCTCGGTGACGTGCCAGACGTGTCCGCGGTGCGGTCCGGTCACCACGAGGTGCCAGTTCATGGCGCACCCATCGGTACCGAGCACGATCGAGCCGTGGTCGAAGACCTGCTCGATGGCGGCGTCGAGGTCCTCGGCCTCCGTCTCGTCTTCCTCCCACAGCCACCCCTCCGTCAGCGGGAACGGCTCGCCCAAGGCCCGGCCCTCGCCGTCGTCCCCCCAGTCGTACGGGAGTTCGGCCAGTCCTATGAGTCCGTACTCCGGCGGCCCCTGCGACGACCCGTCCGATATCTCCGCCACGAACGTCCGGTACGGCTCCGGCAGCACCACCCCGTGCTCCGCCTCGAAGGCACGCACCGCGTCCCAGCCGAGGGCCGACGCGCCTCCGTCGTCCACGGCGAACGCCTCCCGCAGCGCGGCGAGTTCTGCGGGGGCGGCGTGATCATTGTTCATGACGCTCATGAAAGCACCCGGCACTGACAGAGCGGCACGCGAAAGGGGCGGCTTCCATCGGCGTGGAGCCGCCCCTTCCGCGGGTCCGGCCCCTAGGGGAGAGGGGCCTTACCCGGCGATGCGGCCCCGGTCGGGAGGGGCCGCACCGAGGTCTACTTCTTGTCCAGCAGGTCCTGCACCTTGGCGCGGACCTCGTCGGTGGCGAGGCCGCGGATCGTCAGCGTCGTGCGGCGGCGCAGCACGTCGTCCTGCGTCTCGGCCCACTCGTTGTCCCGGGCGTAGACGACCTGCGCCCAGATCTCCGGGGCGTCCGGGTGGACCCGCTCGGCGAGTTCGGGGTTCTCGTTGGCGATCCGGGCGATGTCGAAGGCCAGCGAACCGTAGTGGGTCGCCAGGTGCCTGGCCGTGTCGGCCGACATGCGCGGACCCGGCGCGGGGTGGTCGACGAGCAGACGGTGCGCCACGGCACGGGGGTTGGCGACACCCGGCAGCGGCAGCTTCTTGGGCAGCGAGGACATCGGTTCGAAGTCGTCGCCCAGCGGGTGGCCCGGCAGCGCCTCCAGCTTCTGCATCACCGTACGGCCGATGTGCCGGAAGGTCGTCCACTTGCCGCCCGCGACCGACAGCATCCCGCCCCTGCCCTCGGTCACCACGGTCTCGCGCTTGGCCTTCGCCGTGTCACCGGGGCCGCCCGGAAGCACGCGCAGGCCCGCGAAGGAGTACGTGATCAGGTCACGGTCGAGCTGCTGGTCGCGGATGGAGAACGCGGCCTCGTCGAGTATCTGGGCGGTGTCCTTCTCGGTGACCGCGACGTCCGCCGGGTCGCCCTCGAACTCCTCGTCGGTCGTGCCGAGCAGCAGCATGTCCTCCCAGGGGAGGGCGAAGGTGATGCGGTACTTGTCGATCGGGGTGGCCAGCGCGGCCTTCCACGGGGAGGTGCGCTTCAGGACCAGGTGGGCGCCCTTCGACAGGCGGATGGACGGCGCCGCGTTCGGGTCCTCCATCCTGCGCAGGTGGTCGACCCACGGCCCGGTCGCGTTCAGCACCAGCCGGGCGTTCACGCCGAACTCGTCACCGGACTGACGGTCCCGCAGGTCCGCACCCGTCACCCGGCCCTTGGTGAAGCGCAGGCCGGTGACCTCGGAGTGGTTGAGGACGACCGCGCCCGCCTCGACGGCCGCGCGGACCGTCATCAGCGCCATGCGGGCGTCGTTCATCTGGTCGTCGCCGTACACGGCCACGGCCTTGAGGTTGTCGGTGCGCAGCTCGGGCACGTCCTGCGCGGCCTTCGACGGCGAGAGCAGGTGACCGACGCCGTCACCGAAGGCGGAGAGCGCGGAGTAGGCGAACACGCCCGCCCCGAGCTTCGCCGCGCCGTGCGGCCCGCCCTTGTACACGGGGAGGTAGAACGTGAGCGGGTTCGCCAGGTGGGGGGCCACCTGGCGGGACACCGCACGGCGCTCGAAGTGGTTCTCCGCCACCAGCCTCACCGCGCCGGTCTGCAGGTAGCGCAGACCGCCGTGGAGAAGCTTGGACGAGGCGGAGGAGGTGGCGCCGGCGAAGTCGCCGGCGTCGACCAGAGCCACCCTGAGGCCGGACTGCGCGGCGTGCCAGGCGGTGGAGATGCCCAGGATGCCGCCGCCGATCACGAGAAGGTCGTACGACGCCTTGGCGAGCTGCTCCCGGGTCTCGGCGCGGCTCGGGTTCGAGCCGGAAGCCGGGCGCGTACCGAGGGCAGGCACGGACTGCAGGGTGGTCTGACTGGTCATGTGGGGTTCTTACTCCTCGTCAGAGCTCTTGAGGGTTCTCGTCAGCTCTCGTCTTCAAGCCAGCCCATGGTCCGCTCGACGGCCTTGAGCCAGCTCTTGTACTCACGGTCGCGGGTCTCCGCGTCCATGCGGGGGGTCCACTCGGCGGCCCGGCGCCAGTTGGCGCGCAGGTCGTCGGTGTTGCTCCAGAAGCCGACGGCGAGACCGGCGGCGTAGGCGGCGCCGAGGCAGGTGGTCTCGGCGACCATCGGGCGCACCACGGGAGCGTCCACGAAGTCCGAGAGCGTCTGCATCAGCAGGTTGTTGGAGGTCATGCCGCCGTCGACCTTGAGGGCCGCGAGCTCGACGCCGGAGTCCTTCGTCATGGCGTCGGTGATCTCACGGGTCTGCCAGGCCGTGGCCTCCAGGACGGCGCGCGCGAGGTGCGCCTTGGTGACGTACCGGGTCAGGCCGGCGATCACACCGCGGGCGTCGGAGCGCCAGTACGGGGCGAACAGACCGGAGAAGGCCGGCACGAAGTACGCGCCGCCGTTGTCCTCGACCGAGAGCGCGAGGGTCTCGATCTCGGCGGCGGTGGAGATCAGGCCCATCTGGTCGCGCATCCACTGCACCAGCGAACCGGTGACGGCGATCGAGCCCTCGAGCGCGTAGACCGGCTTGTCGTCACCGATGCGGTAGCCGACGGTGGTCAGCAGACCGGAGTACGAGTTGATGATCTTCTCGCCGGTGTTCATCAGCATGAAGGTGCCGGTGCCGTACGTCGACTTGGCCTCGCCCTCGGCGAAACAGGTCTGGCCGAACAGGGCCGCCTGCTGGTCGCCCAGCGCGGAGGCGACCGGGATGCCGCCGAGCAGGTCGCCCAGCTTGCCGCCGGTGACCTCGCCGTAGACCTCGGCGGAGGAACGGATCTCGGGGAGCATCGACATCGGAACGCCGATGGACTCGGCGATCTTCTCGTCCCACGCCAGCGTGTGCAGGTTCATCAGCATGGTGCGGGAGGCGTTGGTGACGTCGGTGTAGTGCTTGCCGCCGTTGACACCGCCGGTCAGGTTCCAGATGACCCAGGTGTCCATGGTGCCGAAGAGGATGTCGCCGGCCTCGGCGCGCTCGCGCAGGCCCTCGACGTTGTCCAGCAGCCAGCGGGCCTTGGGGCCGGCGAAGTACGAGGCGAGGGGAAGGCCCGTCTCGCGGCGGAAGCGGTCCTGGCCGACGTTGCGGCCGAGCTCCTTGCACAGACCGTCGGTGCGGGTGTCCTGCCAGACGATGGCGTTGTGGACGGGCTCACCGGTGTTCTTGTCCCAGAGCAGCGTGGTCTCGCGCTGGTTGGTGATGCCGATGGCCTTGATGTCGTCCCGGGTGATGCCGGCCTTCTCGATGGCTCCGGCGACGACCTCCTGGACGTTGGTCCAGATCTCGGTGGCGTTGTGCTCGACCCAGCCCGGCTTCGGGAAGATCTGCTCGTGTTCCTTCTGGTCGACCGAGACGATACGGCCGTCGCGGTCGAAGACGATGCAGCGGCTGGAGGTGGTGCCCTGGTCGATCGCGGCGATGAAGGGGCCGGCGGTGTGGGCGTCGGTCACTGTGTGCTCCTGGAAGTCCGTGGTTAAGGGGCTGTACGTACGGCGCGCGCTGGATGGCTCGGTGTGAGCCGGACGCTCTTAAGCAAATGCGACGTTGTAGATGCCTGCAGCGATGGCGCCGCCGATCAGCGGACCGACCACCGGGATCCAGGCGTAGCCCCAGTCGGAGCCACCCTTGTTGGGGAGGGGCAGGAGGGCGTGCACGATGCGCGGGCCGAGGTCACGGGCCGGGTTGATCGCGTAACCGGTCGGGCCACCGAGGGACAGACCGATGGAGACCACGACGAGCGCGGTGATGAGGGCGCCCAGGGTGCCCAGGCCGTCACCGTTGGCGTTCAGGCCCTGGGTGAGGACGGCGAGCACCAGGACCACGGTGCCGATGATCTCCGTGGCGAGGTTCTGCCACACGACGCGGATCTCGGGGCCGGTGGAGAAGACGCCCAGGACCGGGCCGGCGCCCTTCTCCCGCGCCTCGACGGACTTGGTCGCGGTGGCCTGCGTGTCGGGGCCGCCGACGATCTCCTGGTCGGTGAGGTGCGCCTGGAACTGGCCGTAGTAGGCGACCCAGACCAGCGCCGCGCCGATGGCCGCGCCGAGCAGCTGACCGGCCCAGTAGACCGGGACGTTGCTCCAGTCGCCGTCCTTGATGGCGAGTGCGAGCGTCACGGCCGGGTTGAGGTGGGCACCGGAGAGCGGCGCCGAGGTGTACACGGCCGTCAGTACGGCGAAGCCCCACCCGAAGGTGATGGCCAGCCAGCCGGCGTTGCGAGCCTTGGAGGCCTTCAGCGTGACAGCGGCGCAGACACCGCCGCCGAGCAGGATGAGTATGGCGGTACCGATGGTCTCGCCGATGAAGATGTCGGAGCTGGACACCCGCGACTCCTTTGTCCTTCGTCCAGGGGAAGCAGAACCCCGGGTCCCTCCGGTGGTTCGCGTGCTCTCGGGGTGAGAGCGATGCCGGCCCTTGGCGTTGTCACACTCTAGCGCGTATTGCCGGTAGGTGTTCGACAATGCCGACCGATGGACGGGAGTCTTGCTCCGGCATTACGTGCACGTCAAGGGCTCTGTTATCGAAAGTGCGATCGTTATTGATTGCCGCGAGCTATCGATCTTGACTTCGGCACATAGGGCTCCGGAGCGGGCACTGTGTGTACCGATCTATGTGTTTGCCCTGTTTGTCGGAGTACGGCTGAGGGCCGGAACACCTCTCGGCGTTCCGGCCCTCGGTCGTACGTGTTCTCAGAAGCGCCCGGCGCCCAGGTCCCGCGACACCGCGCGGGCGCAGTCCCGTACGGCCGCGATCAGCTCGGGGCGCAGCTCGCCGTCCCGGTACAGCCGCTCCACGGCCCCGGTGATGCCGACCGCCCCCACCGGCATGCGCCGCCGGTCGTGGATGGGCGCGGCGATGGAGGCGACGCCCTCCCAGGTCTCCTCGACGTCGGCCGCGTACCCACGCGCGCGCGTCATGTCGAGGATCTGCTCGAACGCGTCCAGGTCGCACACGGTCCGGTCCGTGAACGCCTTGCGGTCGCTCTCCAGCGCCTCGCTGTGCGCGACCGGGTCGTACGCGGAGAGCACCTTGCCCAGGGCCGTGCAGTGCAGGGGCTGCATGGCCCCGATCTCCAGGACCTGCCGGCTGTCGTCGGGGCGGAAGACGTGGTGCACGATCAGCACGCCCTGCTGGTGCAGCACGCCCAGGTGGACGCTCTCCCCGCTGGAGCGGGCCAGGTCGTCCGTCCACACCAGGGCGCGCGCCCGCAGCTCGTGCACGTCGAGATAGGTGGTGCCCAGGCGCAGCAGTTCGGCACCCAGCTGGTAGCGGCCCGACGCCTCGTCCTGCTCCACGAACCCCTCCGCCTGGAGGGTCCGCAGGATGCCGTGCGCGGTGCCCTTGGCGAGGCTCAGCGACGAGGCGATGTCCGAGAGGCCGAGCCGTCGCTCGCCGCCCGCGAGCAGCCGCAGCATCGCGGCCGCCCGTTCGAGCGACTGGATGTTCCGTGCCATCGCCGTCCTGCCTCCGTCCCCTGCGACCGCCGACCCGCGGCGCCCGCTGCCATCGTTCGGCAATGTCGAACACTACCGGTCCATGCCGACCTCCCGCTAATGGTCGGTCCACATCTGTTGCGTCACTCGTGTTCCGAGAGTGACCTGCCGGCCATCCTCGTCCGCCCCGTGGACGCTCTGACCAGCGGGCCACCGACCCGGTTACCCTGACGGCGTCGCCGCGGGGACTGTTCCACGGGTGACGCCAAGCCGACAGCCGTCGCACCTCGAGGGAGCCCTTTCATGGCCTCTGTGCCGCTGACCCCTTCCGCCGACAGCCGGACCCGTGTGTCCGCACTCCGAGACGCGTTCGCCTCCCGTGTGGTGGTGGCCGACGGAGCGATGGGCACCATGCTGCAGGCTCAGGACCCGACGTTGGAGGACTTCGAGAACCTCGAGGGCTGCAACGAGATCCTGAACGTGACCCGCCCGGACATCGTCCGCTCCGTCCACGAGGCGTACTTCGCCGCCGACGTCGACTGCGTCGAGACGAACACCTTCGGCGCCAACCACACGGCGATGGTCGAGTACGACATCGCCGACCGCGTGTTCGAACTGTCCGAGGCGGGCGCCCGCATCGCCCGCGAGGTCGCCGACGAGTACGCGGCCCGCGACGGCCGCACCCGCTGGGTCCTGGGCTCGGTCGGTCCGGGCACCAAGCTGCCGACGCTCGGCCACATCGCGTACGGCACGATCCGCGACGGCTACCAGACCAACGCCGAGGGACTCCTGGCCGGCGGCGCCGACGCCCTGATCGTCGAGACGACGCAGGACCTCCTCCAGACCAAGGCCTCCGTCCTCGGTGCCCGCCGCGCGATGGAGGCGACCGGAGTCGAGGTGCCCCTGCTGGTCTCGATGGCCTTCGAGACGACCGGCACGATGCTGCTGGGTTCCGAGATCGGTGCCGCGCTGACCGCGCTGGAGCCGCTGGGCATCGACATGATCGGCCTCAACTGCTCGACCGGTCCGGCCGAGATGAGCGAGCACCTGCGCTATCTCACCCGCCACTCCCGCATCCCCCTGCTGTGCATGCCGAACGCCGGCCTGCCGATCCTGACCAAGGACGGCGCCCACTTCCCGCTGGGCCCGGAGGGGCTCGCGGACGC
>NZ_KQ949005.1:0-19401 GCF_001514265.1 Streptomyces resistomycificus
AAATTTTGGGAAGACCCCGCACCTTATGGTGCGGGGTTTTCTGTTTTTGTGGGTCGTTTAGGGTCAGGTCATGCGATACGACCTCGTCATCTTCGACAACGACGGCGTTCTCGTCGACAGTGAACCCATCTCCAACCGGCTCCTGGCCGCCTATCTGACCGAGCTGGGGCACCCGACCTCCTACGAGGACTCCATCCGGGACTACATGGGGTCCGCGATGCACCGGATCCATGACCTCGTCCGGGAACGCACGGGGCAACCGCTGCCGGAGGACTTCGACGACGTCTTCCACGGGCGGGTTTTCGCGGCTTTCGAGCGGGAGTTGGAGCCGGTGCCCGGGGCCGTGCAGGTGCTGGAGAAGCTGGCTGCGGACGGGGTGCCGTACTGTGTCGCCTCCTCCGGGAGTCATGAGCGGATTCGGGTCGGGCATCGGAAGACCGGGCTGGACCGGTGGTTCGCCGAGGAGCGGATCTTCAGTTCGCAGGACGTGGGTCGGGGGAAGCCGGCGCCTGATCTGTTCCTGTACGCCGCCGAGCGGATGGGCGTGGCGCCCGAGCGGTGTGTGGTGGTCGAGGACAGTCCGCTGGGGGTGCAGGCGGCTGTGGCCGCGGGGATGGACGTGTACGGGTTCACCGCCATGACGCCCGCCGAGCGGCTGACGGGGGCGACTCAACTCTTCCCGGACATGGGTGAGTTGGCTGACCTGCTGGTCTGACATTTGTCATGCGGAGGTCCGGACGAACGTTTCTGTCGGGGCGGGCGGGCTGCCGCGAAGCTGACGGCATGACGAAGAAGAAGGCCTTTGCGCCGCTCCTCATCGATGTGGCCGTGCCGATCGGGTCGTACTACCTGTTGAAGGACGGGCTCGGGTTGAGCACGCTGGCCGCGCTCGGCTGGAGCAGTCTGGTGCCGGCCGTGCGGACCGGGTGGAGCGTGGTCAGGGAGCGGTCGGTCAACGTACTTGCCGCGCTGATCCTCTTCGTGAACGTCGTGGGGCTGCCGCTGAGCCTCGTCGCCGGTGATCCGCGGCTGATGCTGGTCAAGGACAGCGGGGTCAGCAGTGTGGTCGGGATCGGCGTGCTGGTATCCGTACTGCTGGGGAGGCCGGCGATGACTGCCGGCATGAAGCCGTGGCTGGTGAAGGGGGACCCGGGGCGGGAGGAAGCCTGGTTGCGGCTGCAGGGTGAGTCCGCTGCCTTCCGGCGGTTCGAGCGGGTCTTCTCCCTCGTGTGGGGCGTGGTGCTGCTGGGGGAGTGCGTGGTGCGGATCGTGGGGGCGTACACGCTGCCGGTGGACACGATGGTCTGGCTCGGGACCGTCATCATGATCGTGGCCATGGCGGCGGGGTTCGTCGTCAGCGGGGCTCTGGCCGCCGGGCCGATGGCGGCGATGCTCGAGGCGGAGCTCAAGTGCGGGGGCCACAAGGGCCGTTCGGACGGCATTCCGGAGCGTGCTCCGGCCGTTGTCGGGACGGTGACGACGTAAAGCTGAAGGAAATTCATCTTTGGCTGGATCTACCCACGAGTACGCCGGGGCCCTACGCTCGCCGCCATGACTGATGTGCTGCGGCGCGGCAGGGCCTCGCTGGCGTTCAGCTTCTTCGCGCAGGGCGTTGCCTTTGCTCTGCTCGTGACGCGGATCCCGGCCATCCAGGACCGCTACGGCGTCTCCGACGCGCTGTTGCCCGCGTTCCTCGCGGCGGTGCCGATCCTCGCCGGGGTCGGGAGCGTGAGCACCGAGCACCTGGTGAAGCGAATACCGCCCAGCCGGATCCTGCGCTGGTCCCAGCCCGTGGTGCTGTTGGCGCTGCTCGGGGTGGGGGCGGGGGATTCGATGCTCGAGCTGGGCCTCTCGCTCGCCGCCTTCGGGCTCGCCGTGGGTGCGCTGGACGCCTCGATGAACATGCTCGGGGTGAGTCTGCAGCGGGCGTACGGGCGCAGCATCATGCTGAGTTTCCATGCCGTGTACAGCCTCGGCGGGATTCTGGGGGCCTCGCTGGCGTGGGTGGGGGCGCACTGGCATCTGGCGTTGTGGGTGTCGTATCTGCCGGTGGTGCTGGTGCTGTTGCCGGCGGCCGTGGTGGGAAGCCGGTGGTACGTCGACGGGGGCGGGGGCGGGGACGCTGAGGTCCTGGCGGACAAGGGCGAGGGCGGGACCGTCGCCTTCAAGCTGCTGCTGCCGCTGTGTCTGGTGATGTGTTTCGCGTACATCGGGGACTCGACCGTCTCCAACTGGAGCGCGAAGTACCTGCAGGACGTGCTGGGGAGCAGTGAGCAGCTGGCGACCGTGCCGTACAACGTGTACATGGTGACCACGCTGTTGGGGCGGGCCATCGGGGACCTGGGCGTACGGCGGTTGGGGGCCGTGACGGTCGTACGGCTGGGGGCGCTGGTGGCGGCGGTCGGTTTCGCCGTGGTGGCGCTGGCGCCCGGGGCGTGGGTCGGGATGCTGGGGTTCACTTTGCTCGGGCTCGGGTTGTGTGTGCTGGTGCCGCAGACCTTCGCGGCTGCGGGGCGGTTGTTCCCGGGGGCGTCCGACGCGGCTGTCGCTCGGCTCAACGTCTTCAACTACGTGGGGTTCCTGATCGGGTCGCCGTTGGTGGGTGCGCTGGGGGACGCCTGGAGCTACCGCGGGGCGATGCTCGTGCCGATGGTGTTGGTGCTGGTGACGCTCGTGTACGCCCGGTCGTTCGCCGCTCAACCGGACCGATACGGTGGCGGGCATGAGCGGCCGCGCACAGCTGATGTGGGACGAGGCAGTAACGGGCTATGACTTCGGTCCGGACCATCCGATGGATCCGGTCCGGCTCGCGCTGACCTGGAGGCTCGTTCAGGCCTTCGGGCTTGATCGGGAGATGGAGGTCGTGGCCGCCAAGCCGGCGGGGGAGTCGACGCTGCGGCTGGTGCACCGGGAGGACTACGTCGAGGCCGTCAAGGCGGCTTCCGTGGATCCTGGGGCGGCGGACTCCTCGTACGGGCTGGGGACCATGGACGATCCGGCCTTCGCGGGGATGCACGAGGCGTCCGCGTTGATCGCCGGGCAGTCGGTGGGGGCCGCGGAGGCTGTGTGGCGGGGGGACGCCCTGCATGCGGTGAACTTCGCGGGTGGGCTGCATCATGCGATGCCCGGGGGTGCGTCGGGGTTCTGTATCTACAACGACGCGTCGCTCGCCATCGCGCGGTTGTTGGAGCTGGGGGCCGAGCGGGTCGCCTATGTGGACGTCGACGTGCATCACGGGGACGGGGTGCAGGCGGCGTTCTGGGAGGATCCGCGGGTTCTGACGGTTTCGCTGCACGAGCATCCTCGTACGTTGTTCCCGCAGACCGGGTGGCCGGAGGAGACCGGGGCGGAGTGTGCTCAGGGGTCCGCGGTGAATGTCGCGTTGCCGGCGGGGACCGGGGATGCGGGGTGGCTGCGGGCGTTTCATGCGGTGGTGCCTGAGGTGATCGCCGACTTCCGGCCTCAGGTGCTGGTGACTCAGCACGGGGCCGACACGCATTTCGAGGATCCGCTGGCGCATCTGGCCGTTTCGCTCGATGCGCAGCGGGCTGTGCAGGTCGCGTGTCATGACCTGGCGCACGAGTACGCCGACGGGCGGTGGGTCGCGCTGGGAGGGGGCGGGTACGCGGTGGTGGATGTGGTGCCGCGGTCGTGGACGCATCTGGTGGGGATCGCGGCGGGGCGTGCGGTGGAGCCGGAGGCGGTGATCCCGGAGGGGTGGCGGCAGGAGGTGTTCGCCCGGACCCGGCAGTTGGGGCCGGCGCGGATGACGGACGGGCGGTGGCCTGTGGGGTGGGGGGACTGGGAGGCGGGGTACGACCCTGCGGACCGGTTGGACCAGGCGGTGTTGGCTGCGCGGCGGGCTGTGTTTCCGTTGCGGGGGCTTTTGGCTTAGGGGGCGGCGCCGGTGCGGGTGCCGGGTGCGAGGGCCGGTGCGGGTGTGGATGGCGGTGCTGGTGGATGTGCGGGTGCCGGTGGTGGTGCGGGTGCCGGTGGTGGTGCGGTGCGGTGCCTGTGGCGGATGCGGTTGCGGGGGTGGCGTGGGGGTTGGCGCCGGGTTGATTTCGCCCCCGCCGCCCCTACCCGTCCCATCCCCAGGGGCTCCGCCCCTTCGACCCCGCCAGGGGCTCCGCCCCTGAGCCCCGGCGGGGACTGCGTCCCCTGAGCCCCGGCGGGGACTGCGTCCCCTGAGCCCCGGCGGGGACTGCGTCCCCTGAGCCCCGGCTGGGACTGCGTCCCCTGCACCCCGGCGGGGACTGCGTCCCCTGAGCCCCTTGTGGGGCTTGGTCGGGAGGGGCCGCGTTGCCTGCGTCTTGTTGGCCTCCGCGGGGCTCTGCCATGGGCCCCGGCGGCCCCTGCCGGCTTTGCGAGGGCCGTTTCGTGCGTTCTTGGCGTCTGGGTGGGAGATCTGCGGGGGCTGCGGGTCTGTGACTTCCCTGGCTGGTCGGTTAGGCCGAGTGTGGGGTGTTTTCGGGTTCGGGGCGCGCGGGGGTGGTCCGTCCGTCAGCATCGGGTCCGTGTTGAGCGTCGGGGCGTTACGCGCGCATCTGCTTGCTGCGCGGCTGGCCGGGAGGGTGGCTACCTCGCGGGAGGAGAGTCTGCGGAGTTATCGGCTGTTCGCGGCTCGGGATCCTCGGGTGTTGATCGGACTTGATCCCGAATGGGCGTGGAATCAGCGGGATTTGATCGAGTTGATGGCGGATAAATGTGGCGTTTCTGCCGATCCGCGCCATGTCGAGGGCGACGACGTCATTGATCCGGAGCGGACCCTGGTCGCCCTGGACGCGTTCTCCGAGCGGATCGAGGCGGCCGCGCGGCGCCGCGCGACCGTGCTTCTCGGGACCGGGCACCCTCATCGACTGCTCGGGTTCTACGCCGCCTTGGCGGACGCGCTGTCGTCGGCTGGATGTACCGTTCTCACCCCCGCGCAGGGTCACTGTGTCGACATAACGACCCGGTTCGGTCTACGCACGTACAACCTTGACTACGTACGAGGAGTCGCGCTCGTGCGGGAACCCGACGCGCCGAGCTCCGGTCGCGCGACCGGAGCACACACGCATTCGCCACTCCCGGTTCGTGTCGCGCTGGCTGCGGCCGCGGAGGCCGGCGGGCCGCTTCCCGAGCTGGTCATCGGAGACCACGGGTGGGTCTGCGGAGCAGGTCAGCTGGGGTTTGAGGCCATGGGGCTGGCGGATACGGACGACCCCGCGCTCTTTGTGGGCGAGGCGGAAGGGGTCGTGGCCGTCGTCGTTCCACTTGATGACGCTGTGCGGTCCGATTACTACCGGCCGCTGACCCGCTACGTACTCAATCGAGCGTGTCTGTCACAGTAGGCCGCCGATGGGTGCACCTCTTCCCCACTTGCATCACCCGCCCCTACATTGGGGAGTGAGCACGCAGCGACGAAGAGTCACCGGAAGGGGAAGCCGGTGACCGTCGAGTGCGGAAGGTTCAGGTGTGTCATGGCTGCTGAGCAGAGGCCTCTGAGCGAGGTTCAGTTCCTTACCGTGGCGGAAGTCGCCTCGGTGATGCGAGTGTCGAAGATGACCGTGTACCGCTTGGTGCACAGCGGTCATCTGCCCGCGATCAGGGTGGGGCGGTCCTTCCGCGTCCCCGAGAACGCGGTTCACGAGTACCTCCGTGAGAGCTATGTGGGGGTGGAAACCGCCTGACGACAGAGGGCCGGGGGGCTCCTCAGGGCACCACTGGAGCACCCCCGGTCCCCTCGATTACGACCTCAGCGCTCGGGCGGGTAGGCTAGCCCCTCGTAGGTCGTATGGGCCCATGGCGCCCAGCACCGAGTGATGAGAAGTGAGCGAGGGTAGTCGTGGGCTCTGTTATTAAGAAGCGGCGCAAGCGGATGGCCAAGAAGAAGCACCGCAAGCTGCTCAAGCGCACGCGCGTTCAGCGTCGCAACAAGAAGTAAGCGACGCCGCGAAAGTAGCGTGTTGTGGCCCCCCATCCATGGCGGTGGGGGGCCACACGCATATGTGGGTGCGGGCAAGCCGTGCGCGTGGGTGGGTCGTCCACATGGCTTGGTCTGTTCGTACGTCTGTGGATGCCGTCACTTCACGCAGCGGGCGGTCATCACAGCGCAACACCGAACCGCTAAGTTGGCCGCACACGGGGAACGCGGCAGGCTGAGAGTGCCGGATGGGCTGGAAGGAAGGCGCTGATCTTGGGCAAGGTCGTGCTCGTGACCGGAGTGGCCCGTCAACTGGGGGGCCGGTTCGTACGGCGGATCCAGCGTGACCCACAGGTGGAGCGGGTCATCGCCGTGGACGCGGTTCCCCCCGAGCACCATCTCGGTGGTGCCGACTTCATCCAGGCCGACCTGCGCCAGCCCACCATCGCGCGGGTGCTGGCGGAGACGTCGGCCGACACGGTCGTCCACCTGGACGTGACGGCGACCGCGCTCGGCAGCGGCAGCCGGACCTCCGTCAAGGAGACCAACGTCATCGGCACCATGCAGCTGCTGGGGGCGTGCCAGAAGTCCCCGAACGTGAAGCGGCTCGTGGTGAAGTCCAGTACGAACGTGTACGGGTCCGCGCCCCGCGATCCCGCCGTGTTCACCGAGACCACCCCGCCCAAGTCGCTGCCCAGCGGCGGGTTCGCCAAGGACGCGGTGGAGGTCGAGGGCTATGTGCGGGGGTTCGCCCGGCGGCGGCCGGACGTCGCCGTGTGCGTGCTCCGGTTCGCCAACATCCTCGGCCCGACCGCGGAGACCCCGCTCGCCTCGTACTTCTCGCTGCCGATCCTGCCGACCGTGCTGGGCTACGACCCACGGCTGCAGTTCGTGCACGAGGACGACGTGATCGAGGTGCTGCGGATCGGCTCGCACGAGCCGGAGCGGGGGACGCTCAACAGCGGCACGTTCAACATCGCCGGGGACGGGGTGCTGTTGCTGTCCCAGTGCTCGCGCCGGCTGGGCCGGCCCACGGTGCCGTTGCTGCTGCCCGCGGTCACCTGGGCCGGATCGCTGGTGCGTACGCTGGGCATGACGGACTTCTCGCCCGAACAGATCCGGCTGCTCACCCACGGCCGGGTCGTGGCGACGGACCAGATGCGGGAGACGCTCGGGTTCAAGCCGAAGTACACGACGGCGGAGACGTTCGCGGACTTCGCGCGCAGCCGCGGGCCCGGACTTCTGCCGCCGGAGGCCCTCGCGGGGGCCGTCGACCGGATCGCCGCGATGCCCCTGCCGGGCGACGGCCACCCCCCGACGCAGAGCGCCAACTGAGGAGCGCATCAACGATGGCGGACGCCAAGGTCATTCCGTTCGACGACGACCGGTCCCGCGGGGGCGCCGCACAGCGGCCGCCGCGGCGCCGGAGCGTGGGGAGCCGGCGCACGGGCGAGCCCGCGCTGGTCCGTGAGGTACAGCCTCTGCCCGGGAGGGCTCCGGCGCAGGATGATGTTCCTGTGACCAGTGAGGAAGAGCCGCCGCAGAAGCCCCAGGACGCGGGCGGCCTGGAACAGCGCATCGCGGGCGGTCTGGCCTTCCTGCGCCGCCGCCTCACCGGTGACTACGAGGTCGACGACTTCGGTTACGACGAGGAGTTGACCGACCAGGTCCTGATGTCCCTGCTGCGTCCGGTGTACGAGAAGTACTTCCGGGTCGAGGTGAAGGGCGTCGAGAACATCCCGTCCCAGGGCGGTGCGCTGATCGTCGCCAACCACTCGGGGACGGTCCCGATGGACGGCCTGATGATGCAGGTCGCCGTCCACGACCACCATCCGGCGGGACGGCACCTGCGGTTGCTCGCGGCGGACCTGGTCTTCATGCTGCCGGTGGTCAACGAACTGGCCCGCAAGCTCGGCCACACCCTGGCCTGCGCTGAGGACGCCGAGCGGCTCCTGGCGCAGGGCGAGGTGGTCGGTGTGATGCCGGAGGGCTTCAAGGGCATCGGCAAGCCCTTCAGCGAGCGCTACAAGCTGCAGCGCTTCGGCCGCGGCGGCTTCGTCTCCACGGCGCTGCGCCAGGGCACTCCGATCATCCCGTGCTCGATCGTCGGGGCCGAGGAGATCTATCCGATGATCGGCAACGCCAAGACCCTCGCCCGGGTCCTCGGCTTCCCGTACTTCCCGCTCACGCCGACCTTCCCGTGGCTGGGCCCGCTCGGCGCGATCCCGCTGCCGACCAAGTGGACCATCCAGTTCGGCGAGCCGATCCCCACGGACGGCTATCCGCCGGAGGCCGCCGAGGATCCGATGCTGATGTTCAACCTGACCGACCAGGTCCGCGAACAGATCCAGCACACCCTGTACAAGCTGTTGGTGCAGCGGAGGTCGGTGTTCTTCTAGCGAGTGGTACGACGACGGGGGCGCCCTTCCTCAGGAAGGGCGCCCCCGTCGACGTACGGGCTGCGACTACTCCGTGTCCTCCGCCTCGATGCCCAGGCCGGGCAGGAGGCCGGGGAGGAGCGGGGGGAGGGTGACGTCGGGCTCGGTGGGCGCTGTGGTGGACGGGGACGCGCTGCCGGTGCCCTTGGGCGGGTCGAGCAGGCCACCGGTGTTGCCGCCCAGGAGGCCGTCGTCCTCGCCGCCGGAGCCGGCCGACTTGCTGGGGCTGTGGCTGCCGGTACCGGTGCCGCTGCCGTCGGCGGAGCCGTTGCTGCCGGTGCCGGGGGACGAGGAACGGCCGGAACCGGTCGACGTGTCGGAGGATGCCGGACCGGAGCCCTGCCGTCGCCCGTCGCCGTTGCCGCCCTGGGTGGGGGGCTGGGGGAGGAGGGACTGCAGCGGGGCGACCTCTTCGTCTATGGCGTCGAAGACCGACGAGACCTGCTGGCTGACGTCACCGAGCTGGACGGGCAGCCGGTCACGGAGCGCGCCCCAGGCGTCGCGGTGTGAGCGGGAGAACGCGTCCAGGGCCTGCATGGGGCCCAGGGAGCCCGGATCGCGTTCGTAGGCCGCGCTGAGCAGACGGTGGCCCTCGGAGGCGTCGTGCCGCATGCCGGACAGGGCGCGGCGGATCTCGCCGAGGGACTCGTGGTCGAGTTGGCCGCCGCGATCACGCTCCATCAGCCGACGGGCCTCGTTGAGCCGGGTGGAGGCCTGGTCGAGGTAGGCCACACCGCGCTCGTCGTCACCCTCGGACATGTAGGTGAGCTTGAAGTCCTCGATGCCGCGCTTGAGGCCGTACAGCGAGTCGCCGGGCAGGGCGTCCGAGCTGGCCGCGGCGACTCCGCCGAAGGCGCCGGCGGCGACCCCGACACTGAGTCCGCCCGCGGCGAGGCCCTTGGTGAGCCGGGAACGCGGTCGCAATTTGCCCAGTGGGCTCGCCCGGTGAGCGCCCCGTGACCGGGGGGAGCGCTGCTCCGGCACCGAAGCATCGGCCTCGCCTCCCGCGGCGCCCTCCAGCAGCATGGCCTCCATCGCGGCCACGAGCTGGGCCCGCTGGACGACCTTGACCTCAGGGTCCAGCACGGGCTTGGGCAGTGCGCCGAGACCTGCCGCGAGGGTCGCCAGGCGGCCCTGCTCGGTCTGTTCCGCAGCAGCCGGGGACGGCGGTGGCCCTTCGGACTGCTCGGCCGCCGTGCCCTGGTCGGACTGCTCTTCCAGGGCCTGGGCGAAGGCGTTGGCCCGCCGGTGCGCCGATACGTTCGCGATCACTGGCGGCACCTCCTCTCGTCATGACGGTCGACTCCCCAGGGGGTCCTGAGGGTTGCACGCCCTGACCACAAGCACACGATCGGGTGATCGATGTCGGCCAGGGAGTGACCACAGGGAGCCTGCATCCCGCACAACGAGCGGCGTGGCACTTGGGTTACGGACGGCGGATGAGTGGATCGGGAAGCCAACGGACTTTCACTGACAGCTAGTTGAGAGTCACGGAACGTGTGCCGCTCGGCGCCCTCAGCGGGCGTCCTCCGGCAGCAGCCGGGCGAGGGTGCGCACGGCCCGGTACTGGAGGGTCTTGATGGCACCCTCGTTCTTGCCCATGACGCGGGCGGTCTCGGCGACGGAGAGGCCCTGGAGGAAGCGGAGCGTCACACACTCCTGCTGTTGGGGGTTGAGCCGTCGTACCGCGTCCAGGAGGGCGGCGTTCGACAGGGACTCCAGGACGGAGTCCTCGGGGGAGCGCTCGACCTCGTTGGCGTCGAGCATCTCGCCGGTGGTGACCTCGAGCCGGAAGCGGCTCGACTTGAAGTGGTCGGCGACCAGGTTGCGGGCGATCGTCACGAGCCAGGCGCCGAAGTCGCGGCCCTGCCAGGTGAACGTGCCGATGCGGCGCAGGGCGCGCAGGAACGTCTCGCTGGTGAGGTCCTCGGCGGTGGCCTTACCTCCCACTCGGTAGTAGATGTACCGGTACACGGTGTCGCTGTACTGGTCGTAGAGACGGCCGAAGGCATCGGCCTCGCCGGCCTGGGCGCGCTCCACGAGGTCCATCATGCGGGCGCTGTCGCTGTCCGCGGCGGGACGGCGGGCGGTGGTTGAGGCGGCACCGGTCGAACGCCCTCGTCTGACGACGGCGGCGCTGCCGTCGGCGAGCGCGTAGCACGGGCCGACGGGGGTGGTGGCAACGGCGAGGGCAGGGACGGCGTACGCGGTGGGGACGAAGCCGCGCAACAGGTCTTGGACCGTTGCGCGCAGCGTAGCCAGGCCCGAGGCGTCAACCCCGACGTGTGGGTACACGGGACTCCCAGAGGCAGAGCTTCCATCACGTGCAGTGCGGAACCGTTCACCCGTCGTAGCGACGGAAGGGGATCCGGATTGCGTCTGAGGAGAATAACGCTTAGTGCAGGCCCTGCTACACGCAGTTGCTCAAATCATCGATTACGTCGTTTCCGTAACCGAATGGCGGTCTATCAAGTGCCGGTCGATGATCGGTTGTTGATCGAAAGGAGTCGGGTTCCGTCATCGGTCGGGGCGTGTTGTGGCCGTGTGCAGCCAACACGACTGGACAGCGGGGTAACGGGGTACGACCCGTGGATTGGCCGGGTTGTGCCGGGTGTGACCTGATGTGACGCCCGGTGTCACCGACGTCGCTTGTGCAGGGCGATCGCCGCCGCGGTGCCGCCCGCCACCGCACCCACACCCGCCGCGGCCGGGATGCCGACCTTGGCCGCCTTGCGGCCCGTGCGGTAGTCGCGCAGCCGCCATTCCAGCTGGCGGGCGTGCTTGCGCAGCTTGCTGTCCGGGTTGATCGCGTAGGGGTGACCGACCAGGGACAGCATCGGAATGTCGTTGTGGGAGTCGCTGTAGGCGGCACAGCGGGAGAGGTCCAGGCCCTCCGCCGTGGCCAGCGCGCGGACCGCCTCCGCCTTCGCCGGGCCGTGCAGGGGCTCGCCGACCAGCTTGCCCGTGTAGACGCCGTCGACCGACTCGGCGACCGTGCCGAGCGCGCCGGTCAGTCCGAGGCGGCGGGCGATCACCTGCGCGATCTCCACCGGGGCCGCCGTGACCAGCCACACCTTCTGGCCGGCGTCCAGGTGCGCCTGGGCCAGGGCCCGGGTGCCGGGCCAGATGCGCTCGGCCATGTACTCGTCGTAGATCTCCTCGCCGATCGACTGCAGCTCGGAGACGCGGTGGCCCTGGACGATCGACAGTGCGGAGTCCCGGGCCTCCTGCATGTGTTCGGGATCCTCGATGCCGGCCAGCCGGAACCACGCCTGCTGCCAGGCGAACTTCGCCAGGTCGCGGGTCTCGAAGAACTTCCGCTTGTACAGGCCCCGCCCGAAGTGGAAGAGGGCGGCACCCTGCATCACGGTGTTGTCCAGGTCGAAGAAGGCGGCGGCGTGCGCGTCGCCGGGCACCGGGAACTCCGGTTCCTTGGCGACGACGTCCTGCGTGGACTTGCGCGCGGCCTCCGCCGAGGCCTCGCCTGCCAACACGCTCCGCGCCGTGGCGGAGCGCCTACGGGGGGTGAGCCATCCGAGAGCGGCCATGGCGTGAGCATAGCCAGTTTGTTCGGTGGTTCCGGAGTCGTGAGGTTTGAAGCGTGTGAACACTCCCCGACAGGGCCGTTAAACAGGCGGGAGAATGGCCGACATGACTCCCATCTTTCGGCGCAACGCCGCCAGGGCCCCCCAGGACCGGCTCGTCACCCTCGTTCGCAAGCCGGGGTGCCATCTGTGTGATGACGCACAGATCGTCGTCGAGAAGGTGTGTGCCGATCTGGGTGTTCCGTGGGAGCGGAAGGACATCACCCAGGACCCCCAACTCCACGAGCGGTACTGGGAACAGATCCCCGTCGTGCTCGTCGACGGGGAGCAGCACACCTTCTGGCGCGTGAACGAGGACCGCCTCAGGAAGGCACTGACTGACTAGTCCAACTGGTCCGGAACGTCGCTTAGGATCGATGGCGACTTGGTCTCGGGGGCGAGGATCGTAGAGGAGAGTGTGCGGTTTTGCCCCCAAGAGAGAAGGAACGGTGGCGTGCATGCGCCAGTTCCCCACACCTGCGCCGGGGGCGCGTGACCCCGGTCACGTTCGCCGGGCAAATCGGACACCATCTTTGTGCACGCGTTCACAAAGACATAGCCTGCTTTCGACGGGGCGGTCTGGGGACGTGTGACCGCTCGCAGCCCCGCTCTACCCGCAGGAGCACCGTGGCAACTGGCCGAACTCACCGACCGGCGACCCGTAGCCGAGGGATTCCCGAGGCCACCGTCGCCCGCCTTCCGCTGTACCTCCGCGCGCTGACCGCACTGTCGGAGCGCTCGGTACCCACGGTCTCCTCCGAGGAGCTCGCGGCCGCCGCGGGGGTCAACTCCGCGAAGCTGCGCAAGGACTTCTCGTACCTGGGTTCCTACGGAACGCGCGGTGTGGGCTACGACGTCGAGTATCTCGTCTACCAGATCTCCCGCGAGCTGGGCCTGACCCAGGACTGGCCGGTTGTGATCGTCGGTATCGGTAACCTCGGCGCCGCCCTCGCCAACTACGGCGGGTTCGCCTCACGCGGTTTCCGGGTCGCCGCGCTCATCGACGCCGATCCGGCGATGGCCGGAAAGCCCGTCGCGGGCATCCCCGTGCAGCACACCGACGAGCTTGAGAAGATCATCGAGGACAACGGCGTGTCGATCGGGGTCATCGCCACGCCCGCCGGTGCCGCCCAGCAGGTCTGCGAGCGGCTCGTGGCCGCCGGTGTCACCTCCATCCTGAACTTCGCGCCGACCGTGCTGTCGGTGCCGGACGGCGTCGACGTGCGCAAGGTCGACCTCTCGATCGAGCTGCAGATCCTCGCCTTCCACGAGCAGCGCAAGGCCGGCGAGGAGGCCGCGGCCGCCGACGGCCAGGTGCCGCCCGCCGTCGCCCGCAAGGCGTCAGCCGACAAGGGGCCAGACGGGGACGTCCCCGCCGTGATGCCGGCATGAGTCTCCTCGTCGTCGGACTGAGCCACCGCAGCGCCCCGGTCAGCGTGCTGGAGCGGGCCGCGCTGCCCGCGGACGCCCAGATCAAGCTGCTCCAGGACACCGTCGCCGCCGAGCCGGCCGCCGAGGCCGCCGTCCTGGCGACCTGCAACCGCATCGAGCTGTACGCCGACGTGGACAAGTTCCACGCCGGTGTCGCCGAGCTGTCCACGCTGCTCGCCCAGCACAGCGGGGTCGGACTCGAGGAGCTCACTCCTTATCTCTACGTGCACTACGAGGACCGGGCCGTCCACCACCTCTTCTCGGTGGCCTGCGGGCTGGACTCGATGGTCGTCGGCGAGGGGCAGATCCTCGGCCAGATAAAGGACTCCCTGGCCAAGGCGCAGGACCTGCACACCGCGGGCCGCCTTCTGAACGACCTGTTCCAGCAGGCCCTCAGGGTCGGCAAGCGCGCCCACTCCGAGACCGGCATCGACCGCGCCGGACAGTCCCTGGTCACCTTCGGCCTGGAGCAGCTGTCGGCCGGTGCGCCCGTCGAGCGGTGGGCCCGCGGCAAGAGGGCTCTGGTCATCGGCGCGGGTTCGATGTCCTCGCTGGCCGCTGCCACGCTCGCGCGGGCCGGGGTCGCCGAGATCGTGGTCGCCAACCGGACGCCCGACCGGGCCGAGCGGCTGGTCCAGATCCTCACCGAGGGCGACGACACGGACGTGCTGGCCCGCGCGGTCCCGATGGAATCGGTGCCGGTCGAGCTGACACGTGCCGACGTCGCCGTCTCCTGTACGGGGGCTACGGGCCTGGTCCTGTCCGCCGACGTGGTGACCGCGGCGGTCGAGGGCCGCACCGGCGAGACTCTCGCGCGCGCCGGGAGCGTGTCGCCCTCCGGTGACGACTCCCACCCGGCGGCAGCCGGACGCGGTGACCTCCCGCCCACCAGCCTGGGTGCCGAGGACGGCTGTCCGCTGGACCTGCCCGCCGTGCAGGCCACCGCCGGGTTCTCCGTGCTCGGGGAGGCCGCCGTGGCCGGTATGGCCGCCTCCGACCTGGAACAGCACGCGGCCTGGGTGGACAACGGCACCCCGCGTCAACAGGGCTCCGTGCCCGCCCCCGCGGGTACGGTCGTCGTGCTCGACCCGGCCGAGGAGGCGGACGCCATCGCCGCGCTCGCCGCCACCGCGGCCGTCATCGGCCGGGTGCCCGAGCGGCGCAGGCCCGAGCCGGTCGCCGGGATCCCGCGGCCCGAGCCGGCCCTGTTCCTGCTCGACCTGGCCATGCCCCGTGACATCGACGCGGCCGTGCACCGGCTGGGCGGGGTACGGCTCGTGGACATCGAGTCGCTGGCGGAGACCTCCGCCGACGCTCCCATGGCGGCCGACGTCGACCAGGTCCGCCGTATCGTCTCCGACGAGGTCACCGCCTTCGGGGCGGCGCTTCGGGCCGCGCACATCACGCCGACCGTGGTCGCGCTGCGGACCATGGCCGCCGACGTGGTCGCGAACGAGATCGCGCGGCTCGACGGGCGGCTGCCCGGCCTCGACGACAAGCAGCGCGGCGAGATCACCCAGACCGTGAAGCGCGTCGTCGACAAGCTGCTGCACGCGCCGACCGTACGGGTCAAGCAACTCGCGGCCGAGCCCGGCGGCGCCGGGTACGCGGACGCGCTGCGGACCCTGTTCGACCTCGACCCCGAGACGGTGGCCGCCGTCTCCCGGGCCGTCAACGACTCTGAGAACAGCAAGAACCGAGGGCCGGCATGAGTAGCAAGGCATTGAGGCTCGGGACCAGGCGGAGCAGACTCGCCATGGCCCAGTCCGGGCAGGTCGCGGACGCGGTGAGCCAGGTGACCGGACGGCCTGTCGAGCTCGTCGAGATCACCACGTACGGCGACGTGTCGCGGGAACAGCTCGCGCAGATCGGCGGCACGGGAGTCTTCGTGACCGCGCTGCGGGAGGCGCTGCTCAAGGGGGAGGTCGACTTCGCGGTTCATTCGCTGAAGGACCTTCCCACCGGGCAGCCCGACGAGCTGGCGCTGGCCGCCGTACCGCAGCGCGAGGACCCGCGGGACGTGATCGTCGCCCGGGACGCGCTGAAGTTCACCGACCTGCCGCGCGGCGCGCGGATCGGCACGGGGTCGCCTCGGCGGATGGCCCAGCTGAACGCGTACGCGCGCAGCCACGGGCTGGATATCGAGACGGTTGCGATCCGCGGGAACGTGGATACACGGATCGGGTTCGTGCACGATGGTGAACTCGATGCGGTGGTGCTGGCCGCGGCCGGCCTGCATCGCATCGGCCGCAGTGACGAAGTGACCGACTTCCTGTCGGTCGACACGGTTTTGCCCGCTCCCGGCCAGGGAGCACTCGCGATCGAATGTGCCGCGGACAACGCGGACCTGATCGCCGCGCTCGGTGAGCTCGACGACCCGTTCACGCGGGTCGCCGTGACCGCCGAACGGTCACTGCTCGCCGCCCTGGAGGCCGGTTGCAGCGCCCCTGTGGGCGCGCTGGCCGACCTTCTGGCCGACGGGCAGGTTGTCAAGGAAATGCGCCTACGCGGCGTCGTCGGTACGACCGACGGCACGCGGATGGTGCAGCTGTCCACCACCGGTCCCGTGCCCGAGACGTACGACCAGGCAATGGCGCTCGGTCGCGAACTCGCTGCCGAGATGCTTGCCCAGGGCGCGGCCGGTCTGATGGGGGAGCGAGCACTGTGAGCCCCACCACCCTTCCCGCCGCCGGTCTGGAACACGGGCACGTCACCTTCCTCGGTGCCGGACCCGGGGATCCGGGACTGCTGACTCTTCGCGCCGTCGAGGCGCTGGCGAACGCGGACGTCCTCGTCGCCGGGCACGAGGTGCTCGACGTCGTACGTACGCACGCCAGGTCCGGTGTCGCCGTCGTGAACACGGACTCGGATCCCTCCGCGGATCCTTCGTCCGGTGTCTCCGCCGGTCCGACTCCGGGCACAGGCGCGCCTCAACTAACGGTTGTTGACGGCGCGTCAACGACCGCTGGTGTCCCCGCCGTGCGGGATGCCGCACATCTTGTCATGGAGGCCGCACGGGGCGGCAGGCGGGTCGTGCGTGCGGTGTCCGGGGATCCCGGGCTCGACGCGTACGCCGCCGAGGAGATGCTGGCGTGCGCCGCCGCCGGGGTGCCGTTCGAGGTCGTGCCGGGTGTCGCCGCCGCCGTGGGTGTCCCCGCGTACGCCGGTGTGCCGCTGCGTGACGCCGAGGGCGCCGACGTCCGGTTCGTCGACGCGCGGACCGCCTCCGAACGGTGCTGGACGGAGGTGGGGGCGTCCGACGGGACGGTCGTCGTGTCGACGACCCTGGACTCCGTGGCCGCCGCGGCCGGCGAGCTGGTCTCCGCCGGACGCAAGCCCGACACTCCGATGACGGTCACCGTCGCGGGTACGACCACCCGGCAGCGGACCTGGACCGCGACGCTCGGGACCATCGCCCAGACGCTGAAGCAGGCCAAGGTGCTGCCCTCCCCCGAGGGCGGGCGGCCGGTGATAGCCGTGGTCGGCGAGCGGTCCGCCGCGGCTCAGCGTGAGCAGCTCTCGTGGTTCGAGTCCAAGCCGCTGTTCGGCTGGAAGGTGCTCGTACCGCGGACGAAGGAGCAGGCGGCCTCGCTCTCCGACCAGCTGCGGTCCTACGGGGCCGTGCCGCACGAGGTGCCGACCATCGCCGTCGAGCCGCCGCGCACGCCCCAGCAGATGGAGCGGGCCGTCAAGGGTCTGGTGACCGGACGGTACGAGTGGATCGCCTTCACCTCGGTGAACGCCGTCAAGGCGGTGCGCGAGAAGTTCGAGGAGTACGGCCTCGACGCCCGGGCCTTCGCCGGGATCAAGGTCGCGGCGGTGGGAGAGCAGACCGCCAAGGCACTGATCGCGTTCGGTGTGAAGCCGGACCTGGTGCCGAGCGGGGAGCAGTCCGCCGCCGGGCTGCTGGATGACTGGCCTCCCTACGACCCGGTGTTCGACCCCATCGACCGGGTGTTCCTGCCGCGGGCCGACATCGCCACCGAGACGCTGGTCGCGGGCCTCATCGAGCTCGGGTGGGAGGTCGACGACGTCACCGCCTACCGGACCGTGCGGGCCTCGCCGCCGCCTGCCGAGACCCGGGAGGCGATCAAGGGGGGTGGCTTCGACGCCGTTCTCTTCACCTCGTCCTCCACGGTGCGGAACCTGGTGGGTATCGCCGGGAAGCCGCACAACGTGACGATCATCGCCTGCATCGGGCCGGCCACCGCGAAGACCGCCGAGGAGCACGGGCTCCGGGTGGACGTGATGGCTCCCGAGCCGTCCGTGCACAGACTCGCGGAGGCCCTTGCCGACTTCGGGCTGCGGCGGCGGGCCGCCGCGGTGGAGGCCGGGGATCCGGTGACGCGGCCCAGTGAGCGGAGGCCGGGGGCTCGGCGGCGGCGTAGTACCACCTGATCGTTCTGGTGGTTCTGGTGGTTCTGGTGGTTCCTGGCTCCGGGGGTTCCAGGGGTTCCGGTTGTTCCCGGTCGGCCGGCTCGTTCGGGCTGGTGGTTCAGGCCGGGGTCACCGTGTGGCCGTAGCGCAGGAGGTTGGACGGGTCGTATTTCGACTTGGTCTGCCGGAGGTGGGTGTACACCTCCGGGGTCCAGGCTCGGGCCCGGTCCTCCTCGTCGCCCGGGGTGCCGTGGATGTTGACCATCGTGCGGCCCGTGCCGTACGGGGCCATCGCCTCCTGCAGGGCCGTCGTGGCCTGTTCCGCGGCCTCGGCGGCCGGCGGTGCGGCCAGGATCGCCACCGTCTCCAGGAAGTAGTCGCAGTCGCGGGCGCAGATCGCGTCCTCGACGGCCGCCGGGCGGGACAGTGCTCCGCCCAGGTGGCGGATCTCCACCAGGAGCAGCGGATAGTCCTCGACGGACGGGCCCGCCTGGTCCAGCAGCGTGCGGATGGCGTCCGGGGTCAGGTCGCCGAGCAGAGCGCAGGACTCCCGGGCGGGGAGCGGGTCCTGGGGCTCCATGTAGATGCGGTCCACTGCCGCGTAGTCCATCTCCTCCACCGTGTCCACGGCCACCGGGGCCGCCGCCCGGATGGGGGCCATGAGGCGTTCGCCTTCCTCGGTGTCCCCCGTCCACGCGATCGCCACCCGGGCCCAGAAGCCGCCGCGCAGGGGCTCGGGGATCTGGGGGATCGGGGGCAGGCGCAGGAGGCTGAACGCGGTGCACATCTCGTTCGGCACGGTTCGGGTCCAGTCCACCCAGGTCCGCAGGAGGGCCTCCGCGTGCTCGCCGGGGGCGTAGATGCCGCCGCCCAGGATGCGGGGCAGGGGGAGCAGACCGAAGGTCAGCTCCGTGACCACTCCGACGTTGCCCTTTCCACCGCGCAGGGCCCAGAACAGGTCGGGTTCGGTGTCCGGGGTGACCTCGTGGAGGGTTCCCTCCGGGGTGACCACCTGGAAGGAGCGGACCAGGTCGGCGGCGTAGCCGTGGGCGCGGCCGAGGACGGGGAGGCCGCCGCCGAGGGTGTAGCCGACGACGCCCGCGTCCGTGGAGGTGCCGGTGAGGGCGGCCAGGCCGTGGGGGGCCGCGGCGTCCAGGACGTGGCGCCACTTCGCGCCCGCGGCGACGGTCGCCATGCGGGTGGTCGGGTCGACGTGTACGTCCGTCATGCGGGTGGTGGTGATCAGCAGGCCGCCGGCCATGGGGAAGTTGGCGCCGTGGCCTGTGGCCTGGACGGCTACCGGGGTGTCGGTGGCGGAGGCCCAGCGGAGCGCGGCGACGATGTCGTCGGTGCCTGTCGCTCCGACCACTACGTCGGGGGTGCGCAGGGCGGCCAGGTTGAAGCCGGTGACCTCGTCGGCGTAGCCGTCCTGGCCGGGGCGCAGGACCGGGCCGTGGACGTCGGAGAGGGCGAAGAGGTTGGGGGTGGGGTGGAGGTGGTGGGTGGCGGTCATGGCGTCCTCCTGGGGCGGGAGGCTTGTCCTTTCAGCTTGGACCTGTGGGGTGTGGGGCGCATGCGGGGTGCCTGCGGCGGGCTGTGCGGGGTGGCTGGGGGTGCGGGTAGTGCCTGCGGCGGCCTGTGCGGGTGGAGGGGTGCGCGTCGCGCC
>NZ_KQ949005.1:20159-179053 GCF_001514265.1 Streptomyces resistomycificus
CCCGCCGTGCGCGGGTGCGGGTACTCCCGGAGGGACGGTCGGCTGCCGTGTGGGGGTGGGGTTTTGGCCGACGGGGCGTTGGTAAAGGGGGGTGCGGGGCGGGCGTAGCGTGGGGGTATGACGACGTACGGAACCTTTCCCGGCACGCGGCCGAGGCGGCTGCGGACCACCCCCGTCATGCGGCGGATGGTTGCCGAGACCCGGCTGCACCCTGCCGACTTCATCCTTCCGGCCTTCGTGCGGGAGGGCGTGAGCGAGCCGGTGCCGATCGCGGCGATGCCGGGGGTCGTGCAGCACACCCGGGACACGCTGAAGAAGGCGGCCGCGGAGGCGGCTGCGGCCGGGATCTCCGGGATCATGCTGTTCGGTGTGCCGGAGGAGTCGAAGAAGGACGCGGTGGGGACGCCGGGGACCGACCCGGACGGGATCCTGCAGGTCGCGATCCGGGTCGTGCGGGCCGAGGTCGGCGACGAACTGCTCGTGATGTCCGACCTGTGCCTCGACGAGACCACTGACCACGGGCACTGTGGGGTGCTCGACGCCGAGGGACGGGTCGACAACGACGCGACGCTGGAGCGGTACGCCGAGATGGCGCAGGTCCAGGCCGACGCCGGGGCGCACGTGGTGGGGCCCAGCGGGATGATGGACGGGCAGATCGGCGTCATCCGCGACGCCCTTGACCAGATCGGGCGGGAGGACGTCGCCGTCCTCGCCTACACGGCCAAGTACGCGTCCGCGTTCTACGGGCCGTTCCGGGAGGCCGTCGGTTCGTCGTTGAAGGGTGACCGCAAGACGTACCAGCAGGATCCGGCGAACGTGCGGGAGTCCATGAGGGAGTTGGCGCTCGACCTCGAAGAGGGCGCCGACATGGTCATGGTGAAGCCGGCCGGGCCCTACCTGGACGTCCTGGCGCGGGTCGCCGACGCCGTGGACGTGCCGGTCGCCGCGTACCAGATCTCCGGCGAGTACTCGATGATCGAGGCCGCCGCCGAGAAGGGCTGGATCGAGCGGGACCGGGCCATCCTCGAGTCGCTGACCGGGATCAAGCGGGCGGGTGCGCAGAACATCCTCACCTACTGGGCCACCGAGGTCGCGCAGCGCCTGGTGTGACGGGACGCGAACGGGGCGGCTTCGGGTGCCTGCGGACGGCAACGGTTGGAACTCGGTCTGGCTACGGCTGGAACTCGCTCCGGGGTATGGCCGGTGGGTGATGCGTGGTCATCCGGTGCCGCGAGCGGTGGGCTTCTGTCGGTCTGTCCGGTAATCGACCCTCCGGGGTGGCGGGGTTTGGCCGTGTGCGCCAAGTTCTGGTCACGGAACTACGCCGATGTAACGAATTGACGAGTTCCCGTCAGCGTCCATATCTTCTGCGCCTGGCCTGATCCGTTCGGAGGGGTCTCACGTCGATCCCTGGGGGGACGCAATGAGCTGGTTCATCGAGGCACTCAAGAAGTACGCGGTATTCAGTGGGCGTGCGCGCCGCAAGGAATACTGGATGTACACGCTGTTCGTGTCGATCATCTACATCGTGCTGGCGATCGTCAGCGCCGCGGCCAAGCAGCCGCTGATCGCGGTCGTCTTCTACCTCGCGATCCTCCTGCCGAGCCTCGCGGTCACCGTTCGCCGGCTGCACGACACCAACCGCACGGGCTGGTGGGTGCTCATCGGCCTGGTCCCGCTGGTCGGCGCCATCGTGATGCTGGTCTTCCTGTGCAGCGACAGCGAGCCGGGTGCGAACAAGTACGGCCCGAACCCGAAGGAAGCGCCGGTTCTCGTCTGAGACCGATGTCGTTGAGGGCCGCCCGGCTGCTGCCGGGCGGCCTTTCGGCGTTCAGGGCGCCGACGCGGCGGGGGAGACGGTCGACGGGCCCTCGTCGCGCACGCCCGTGCCGTCCTTGCAGCCCGTCAGCACGAGCGCGAGGAGCGTGAGGGCGGTGGCCGCGAGGAGGCGGCGGCGGGTTCGGACGGACATGGGGGGCCGGCCTTCCGTGAGGGGTGGGGGTGACTCGGTACAGCTTGTGGGGTGGGGCGGAGGGTGGTCCACGGTTTGCCGGGGATTCGGGACGCCGGGAGCCCGGGATGGGGGCTGACCTGCGGGGACGTTCCGATTGAGGGATGCCGCGTGGGACGTCGTACCCGCGGATTCTGTGAAAAGTGGCCGTGGGCACCATCAAGTGCCGCCGGGAGTTAGGTTGTTGACCTCTCTGCCGCCGACTCCCCGAGGAGACGCCCATGTCCGGTGACGCCCTCAGCCAGGATCCCGCCGAGCTGAGAAGGAGGATCGACACCACCAAGGCGCACCCGGCCCGGGTCTACGACGTCTTCCTCGGCGGCAAGGACAACTACCCCGTCGACCGTGCGGCGGCCGCCGCCGCGCTCGCCGCCAACCCGCGCGGCTACCTCGACGTACGCCACAACCGCGACTTCCTGCGCCGGGCCGTGAACACGCTCGCCCGGGAGGACGGCATCCGGCAGTTCCTCGACATCGGCACCGGCCTGCCCACCGCGGAGAACGTGCACCAGATCGCCCAGCGCGTGGTGCCGGACGCGCGGGTGGTGTACGTCGACAACGACCCGGTCGTGCTCGCGCACGCGCGGGCCCTGCTGACCAGCGGCGCCGAGGGGCGAACCGACTACATCGACGCCGACTTCAGGAACCCGGCGCAGATCCTCGAACAGGCCGCGAAGACCCTCGACTTCGACCAGCCGGTCGCGCTGTGCCTGGTCGCCCTCCTGCACTTCGTCGAGGACGACGAGGCGTACCCGATCGTGCGCGGCCTCATCGACGCGCTGCCCTCCGGGAGCCGGCTGGTTCTCAGCCATCTCACCGAGGACCTCAACCCGGAGAACATCCGGGCGGTGCAACGGACGTACACCGAGCGCGGGTTCACCTTCGTGCTGCGGTCGAAGGCGGACGTCGAGCGCTTCTTCGGCGAGAACGCCCTGCGGCTCACCGAGCCTGGTGTCGTGCCCGCCCACCGGTGGCGCGCCGACGGGGCGGCACCGGTGCCCGAGCAGCCGGAGGCCTCGTACCTGGCGGGGCTCGACGACATCGAGAAGGTGCGCTACGCCGACATCAACGACGTGACGGACGCGGACATCAACGTCTACGCGGCCGTGGGGCAGAAGGCGTGAGCGGCGGCGGGCGTGGCTGATTCCGTCCGTATCGCGGAAACCTGCTTGTAGGCGGCACTTACTTCCTTAGGCTGCGCGGCACGAGTTGCGTCCGTCGCAGTCGAAGGAGCGTGCCATGACGGTTGTCGAGTCCGTATCCACGTCCGCCCCCGTGCCGCCGCCGGCGGCGCGGGCCCGCTCGGTCGGCGGTTCTCCCGTACGGGACATCCTCGCCGTCACCGCCCGACCCGAGGTCATCAACTTCGCCGGCGGGCTGCCGGCGCCGGAGCTGTTCGACGCGGACGGGATCGCGGAGGCCTACCGGGCGGTCCTCGCCGAGGAGCCCGCGAGGGCGCTGCAGTACTCCACGACCGAGGGCGAGCCGGGACTGCGGGGCGCGCTGGCCGTGCGGATGTCGGTGCGCGGACTGCCGACCGACGCCGACGACGTCCTCGTGACGACCGGCTCGCAGCAGGCCCTGTCCCTGCTCGCGACCGTGTTGCTGGAACCCGGGGACGTGGTCCTCGTCGAACGCCCCTGTTATCTCGCGGCACTTCAGGCCTTCGGTTTCGCGGGGGCGCGGGTCGTGGCGGTGCCGGGGGACGAGCGGGACGGGCTGGACCCCCAGGCGCTGGAGGAGCTGGTGGTGCGGGAGCGGCCCAAGCTGCTCTACACCGTGCCGACCTTCCAGAACCCGACCGGCCGAACGCTGCCGGGCGGGCACCGGGCCGCGATCGCGGCCGTGGCCGCCCGGCACGGGCTGTGGATCGTCGAGGACGACCCGTACGGCGAGCTGCGGTTCGAGGGCGAGCGGGTGCCGTGGATCGCCACCCACCCGGGCGCGGAGGACCGTACGGTCCTGCTCGGTTCCTTCTCCAAGGTCATGGCCCCCGGGCTGAGACTGGGGTGGCTGCGGGCGCCGGGTGAGCTGCGGCGGGCGTGCGCGGTCGCCAAGCAGGCCGCAGACCTGCACACACCGACCGTCAACCAACTCGCCGCGGCCCGGTATCTCGCCGACCGGGACCTGGACGCCCATGTCCGGCGGGTCGCCGCGGTGTACCGGGAGCGGCGGGACGCCATGCTCGCGGGGCTGTCGGACGCACTGCCGGAGGGGGCGTCCTGGAGCCGTCCCGAGGGTGGGATGTTCCTCTGGGCCCGGCTGCCGTCGGCGTACGACACGACGGAACTGCTGGCGCGAGTGGTCCGCCACGACGTGGCCTACGTGCCGGGGGCGCCCTTCTACGCCGGTGAGCCGGACCGCTCCACCCTGCGGCTGTGCTTCGTCACGCAGACGCCGGAGGAGATCGGGGAGGGGCTGCGGAGGCTTCGGGCGGGGCTGAGGGGCTGAGGGGCTCAGGGCGGGGCTGAGGGGCCGAAAGGGGCTGAAGGGCGGAGGCCCGCGTCTACGGTGAGGGGCATGTCCGACATCGAGCACAGCGAGCAGGGCGTGCGGGCCGGGGAGAGCGCGGAGTTCGAACTCGACGCGTATCTCGAGCGGATCCGGTGGGAAGGGGAGCGGCGGGCCGACGTGGGGACGCTGCGGGGCGTGCATCTGGCGCACATGCGCGGCATCCCCTTCGAGAACCTCGACGCCCTGCGCCGCCGGGCCCCCTCCCTCGAACCGCCCGACCTCATGGCCAAGCTGGTCCACAGCCGGCGGGGCGGCTACTGCTACGAGCACAACACGCTGTTCTCACTGGCCCTGGAGAGGCTGGGCTTCCAGGTGACCCGGCTGGCCGCCCGGGTCGTCGTGGGCGCCGACCGGATCGAGAGCCGGCCGCGTACGCACATGGCCCTGCTCGTCGACGTGCCGGGCGAGCCCGGGCCGTATCTGGCCGACGTCGGCTTCGGGGCCCTCGGGGCGCTGCTGGAGCCGGTGCCGCTGGTGGCCGGAGAGGAGTTCCGCGGCGCGGGGCGGCGGCACCGGCTGGTGCACGCCGCGCACCGGGGACCCCTGCGGATGTGGGTGCTCGAGGCGCACGCACCGCGGCAGGGCGAGGCGCGGGGACACTGGCAGGCGCAGTACGCGTTCACCCTGGAGCCGTTCGAGAAGCCCGACTTCGAGGTCGTCAACTGGCACGTCGGCACGAACCCGCGCTCCCCCTTCACCCAGCGCCTCTACGTGCAGCGGGTCACCCCCGACCGCCACCTCCTGCTCCACGGCCGACTCCTCACCGAGACGCGGGCCGACGGCACCGCCCGGGAGCGGGAGGTGACGGACGAGGCACAGGCACGCCGGATCCTGGAGGAGGAGTTCGAGGTCGAGGCTCCGGAGGGGATGACGCTGCTGCCGTGAGGGGCACGCAGGGTCAGTCCCACCAGAAGGCCCAACTGTTCTCGCCGATCAGCTCCTTGGCGTACGCGCGCAGGTCGTCCGGGCCGTTCTGCGTGATGTTGTCCGGGCAGAACGCGAAGTGCTCGGCGGCCACCGCCTCCGCCTCGGCGGGCGTGGTGGGCGGGGCCGCGACGGACACGACCAGCACGTCCGACGTCAGCGCCACCACCCGTATCCCGAACCGGTCCTCCCAGGAACGCAGGACCGCGCACAGCCGGGCCACGTCGTTGTCGTGGTTCAACGGGCCCATCCAGCCGATCGCCGCCGGAATGTCGGCGGAGCGGCGCGCCGGGACCAGGGCCAGACGCGGGTGGTCGAAGGCCGACTCCCGGCCGCCGCGCACCAGGTCGGCGACCTCGGCCGCCCGCACGTCCGGATCCGCGCCGTCCCGCCCGGCCGGGGCGAGGCCGGGCCAGTCCGGGCCGAAGGGGGCGATCGTGTCGTCGTACCCGGGCTGCTCGCCGAAGTGCTCCTCGACCGCCTCCCGGACGGAGGGGGCCGCTTCGGCGCCGAGTTCGTCCGCCGTGTACTCCTCCCAGAACTCCGCGAGCACCTCCTCGGCCTCGTGGTCCCCGGGGTACGACATCATCTCGGGCCGCAGCTCCCAGGTCTCCGGACCGCCGCCGTGAACGCCCTGGGTGTTCACGAGCACGGGCAGCAGGCCGAGCCGGGCGGCCGGTGCCGCCAGTGCCGCCCAGTCGCCGGGGGACGGCGGCCCATCGGCGTACCACAGCAGCGGTTCGTGGCGGCGCCCCTCGGGCGTCGCGTCGACCACCCTCCCGGGCGGGAGGCGGAGGCCGAGGGTCGCAATCCTCGGCAGCGGGTTGGGAAGTGTCGCCATGCCGGTGACTGTAGGGGTGGGCACTGACAGTCGGTTCGCGGTGGTCGGCGTGCCGGGCGCGGGCGGCCGATAACGTGTGGGCCGAGGACGACCCGGGCCGGCCGACGGGGGCGCGCGGGTGGGACAGGGGGAGGATCCGATGGCCGAGGGACCGGTGCTCGCGCGGCTTCACTTCGGGCGTGAGGACGCCGAACGGGACGTGACCGACGGGCTGTTGCTGCGCGGCGGGTTCCTGCCCAACGCCGCGTACCGGGGCGCTCTCAGCGGGCGCAAGATGCTGATCATCGGGCGCAAGGGGTCCGGGAAGAGCGCCGTCTGCATGCGGCTGATGGCGGCCGACGCGCACGCTCCCGGCGGCGGTCAGGTCCTGGTCACCCCGGACGAGACGGCCGGGGAGGAGATCCGGCGCTTCGAACTGCAGGGGCTGCCCGGGGACTCCGCCAAGGCACTGATCTGGCGGTTCGTGTTCGCCGTCCACGCGGCCCGCCATGTCGTGGCACACGCCAGGGACGGTCACGCCGGCGGACACCGACTCGACTCGGTGAAGGCGCTCGGCCGGTTCCTGAAACACAACGGCGAGTCGGCGGACGGGACCCCGGGCGGTGGCGGCCGGCTGGGAGAACGGCTGGCGCGCGGCGCCCGGGGTCTGCAGACCTCGCTGTCGCTGGAGGCGTTCGGCGTCAAGGCGGGCGTGGACCTCGCGCAGTCCCCGTCGGAAGGCGCCCGCGCCGCACGGCAGTTGGAGGTCGTCGAGCAGGGCGTCGCCCGGGCCTTCGCCGACCTGGGCTGCGGCGGCGAGGTCCACGCACCGCTGCTGCTGATGGTCGACCAGCTGGAGCAGGTGTGGTCGGCCGAGCCGGACAGCAACTCGATGGTGATCGGGCTGCTGCTGGCGGCGAAGCACGCGGCGAGTCTCTACGGGCGTTCCGTACGGCTGCTGCTGTTCCTGCGCGCCGACATCTACGACTCGCTCTCCTTCGGGGAGGGGGACAAGTTCCACGGCGACGAGCTGCGGATCGCCTGGACGGAACAGGCCCTGCGCGACCTCGCCCTGGCCCGCGCGCGGGCCTCCGCCGGTGCCGAGCTGACCGAGGAGCAGCTGTGGCGGGAGCTGTTCCCGGCGACGGTGGACGGGGAGGAGACCCCCGGGCACCTCTTCCGCCGCTGCCTGCCCCGGCCCCGCGACGCCATCCAGTTCCTCAACCTCTGCCAGGAGACGGCCTGGCTGCAGCACGGCCGGGACCGGATCACCGAGGCGGACGTGGAGCAGGCGGGCCGCCAGTTCTCCGCCTGGAAACTGAAGGACCTGACCTCGGAGTACCTGGTCGCCCACCCGTTCCTCAAGCACCTCTTCCCGCTGTTCCAGAACACCGGGTACGTCGTCACCCGCGCCGCGCTCGCGGGCCGCTTCGAGGCGGCCGCCGAGTCGATCCACCGCAACTTCCCCGCCTACGCCGACGCCCTGACGCTCCCCGGGATCATCGACGTCCTGTACGGGGTGGGCTTCCTCGGCGTGCGGCGCGGCAACGACGTGGTGTTCGCGGGCGACGACGACCTGCCGGTCCAGCCGCACGAGACGGAGTTCCACGTCCACCCCTGCTTCCGGGCGGCGCTGGGCGCGACCAGCGCCATCGAACTGCGGCGCTACCAACCGCAGCTCGCCGACGGACGGATCGCCTCGGGAGGCTTCGGCCCCGCCGTCACCGGGACCACCGCCCTCAACCGGGACGACCGGCTGCTCCAGCAGCTCGCGCGGTCCTGCCACTCCATCCTCGCCCAGGTCGGCCGGGCGGTGACGCTCACCCAGGACGCCCGGGACGAGATCACCCAGCAGGTCAACCGCGTCCTCGACGACGTCAACCGCATACCCCCGGGTGCCGGTTCGTCCGCCGGCGTGGACGCGGACGAACACGTCCTGGCCGCCGCCCACTACTTCACCACCCTCGCCGCCCAACTCCTCGCCAGCGGACTGGACGACACCACCGGCGCCGGAGGCGTCGCCCACCGCGTCGAGGAGGAGGCGCGGCGGCTGCGCCGCCTGGCAGGCGGGTCGTACGGCAGCTCCGGCGACTCGTCCGGGCCCTGACCGGACCGACGCAAAGGATGGGGGGAACAGGGGAGTTCGCCGCGCGACGGGAGGGCCATACTCGTAGCAGGGTTCCGGGCCAGACCGTCGTGCGACGGTGGAAGTGCGCCGACGGGAGAGGGAACCGGTGCTGAACGAGGTGCTCGCCGGGCGGTACCGGATCACGGACCTGCTGGGGTCCGGCGGCATGGGGCAGGTCTGGTCCGCGCAGGACGTGCGGATGCGGCGGGACGTGGCCGTCAAGGTCGTCCACCCGCAGCACGGCACGGCGACGGACGAGGAGACCCGGGCCAGGTTCGAGCGCGAGGTCCAGCTGGCGGGGCGGCTGGCCCACCAGAACATCGTCACCGTCCACGACTGGGGAGAGGTCCAGGTCGACGACCGGCGCACCACCCTCTTCCTCGTCATGGAACTGGTCCGGGGAGACTCCCTGCACAGGCTGCTCAAGGGGGCCGCGCCGACGCCCTGGCCGCTCGCCGTCGGCTGGGCGGCCCAGATCGCCCAGGCCCTCGAGGCGGCGCACGGTCAGAGCGTCGTCCACCGGGACATCAAGCCCGCCAACGTGCTGCTCACGGGGGAGGGGGCCGTCAAGGTCCTCGACTTCGGCGTCGCGAAGTTCATGGGCGAGACGCTCAACGCCCGCGACCTCACCGTCACCGGTGCCCCGCTCGGCTCCCCGATGTACATGTCCCCCGAACAGGCCGAAGGCGCCCGGCAGATCGACCACCGCAGCGATCTCTACTCCCTGGGCTGTCTCCTCTACCACGCGGTGACCGGCCGGCCGCCCTTCACGAGCGACGTCCAGTGGGCCGTCCTGCGCATGCAGATGCAGGACACCCCGACCGCGCCTGCCACCCACGTCGAGGGGCTTCCGGCCGCCCTGGACGACCTCGTCCTGAACCTGCTCGCCAAGCGCCCCGAGGACCGGCCGGCCGACGCCGCCGCCGTCCACGACAGCCTCACCACGATCCTGGCCGACCAGGCCGTCACGCTGTCCGGCGGACAGTTCCCGGACCTCGCCCGGCTGGGGCACGACGGCTCCGTCGCCGGGCGGATCCTGGGGAAGGCGCGGGAGCGGTGGCAGCGGACCGAGGCGGAGAGCCGGGCCCGGCACGAGGAGGCCACCCTCGCGATCACCACGGCCCGTGCGGAGGCCGACCGGCTGCTGGCCGAGGCACGTGAGCGGGCCGAGCGACGGTACGCCGACGCCGCGGCCCGGGCGGACCGGCTCGTCGGAGCGGCCGAGGAGGCCGCCGCCAGGTCCCTCGCGGACGCCGAGTCCGTCAACGAGCAGCGCACTCGGGCGGCCGAGGCACAGGCGGCCGCGATGGTCGACGAGGCCGCGCACGAGGTGGACACCCACAGGGCGCTGGCCGAGCGGATCGTGTCGGACGCCCGGAGCGAAGCCGCCCGGATCGTCGCCGACGCCCGGACCGAGGCCCGACGGATCACCGCCGAGGCCCCGCGGATCACCGTCGAGGCCCCGTGGATCGCGGACGCCGCCCCGCGGATCACGGGCGGCGCCGCGCTTCCCGCCCCGGTGTCAACTCCGGCTGAGGCCCCGGCCGGGGACTCAGCGGCCGGCCAGACCGATGCGCGTGCGGGTTCCCGTTTCGACGTGGTGCGGCAGGGCTACGACACGGGGCAGGTGGACCTGTACTTCCACGCCGCCGAGAACGCGCTGGCGACGGCCGAGACCCTCCTCGCCCAGCTGGAGCAGTACATCGTCGACACGTGGCTCAGGGAGGCCAGGACCACACAGTCCGCCATCCACCTGATCGCGATCCAGCACAAGGTCGTCATGGGCCGTATCGCCGATGCGTACGACGCGGCGGACCGGGGGGAGTTCCCCTCGAACACGGCGCCGACGCCCGCCGCTTCCCAGATGTTCGCGACCGTGCCGAGCGGCTACCACCGCAGGCGGGTCGACCGGCACCTCAAACAGCTCGGGGCGGACCAGCACCGCACCGGCGCCCGCATCTCGGCGCTGAGACAGCTCCTGGAGTCGATCCGCCCCCGCCCGGAGCTGCCTCAGCCCTGACAACGGACCGCTCAGAGGCGCTCGGGGGTCCTGATGCCCAGCAGGGCCATGCCCCGGTGCAGCGTCCGGGCCGTCACGTCGCACAGGAACAGACGGTTCTCCACCTGCTGCGGCGTCTCGGCCTTCAGGACCGGGCACTTGTCGTAGAAGGTCGTGTAGAGGGACGCCAGCTGGTAGAGGTACGCCGTCAGCTTGTGCGGGGCGTACTCCGCCGCCGCCTCCGTCACCGCCTCCGCGAACGCGTCCGCGTGCAGGCCCAGCGCCCGCTCCGCCTCGTGCAGGTCCAGCTCGGGGTGCGCGGCGGGGCGGACGTCTCCTGCCTTGCGCAGGATCGACTGGATACGGGCGTACGCGTACTGGAGGTAGACGGACGTGTCGCCGTTGAGCGAGACCATCTGGTCCAGGTCGAACTTGTAGTCCCGGTTCGCCGACGTCGACAGGTCCGCGTACTTCACCGCGCCGATGCCCACCTGGGCACCCCGCTCGGCGATCTCCTCCTCGGAGAGGTCCAGCGCCTTCTCGCGGACCACCGCCGAGGCCCGCTCGACCGCCTCGTCCAGCAGGTCCACCAGCCGGACCGTCTCGCCCTCACGCGTCTTGAACGGCTTGCCGTCCTTGCCGAGGACCGTGCCGAAGGCGAGTTGGACCGCGTGCACGTCCTCGCCCAGCCAGCCGGCCCGCCGCGCGGTCTCGAAGACCATCTTGAAGTGCAGGGACTGGCGGGCGTCGACGACGTACAGGAGGGTGTTCGCCTTCAGGTTGAAGACGCGGTCGCGGATGGCCGACAGGTCGGTCGCCGCGTAGCCGTAACCGCCGTCCGACTTCTGGACGATCAGCGGGACCGGGTTGCCGTCCGGGCCCTTGACGTCGTCGAAGAAGACGCACAGGGCGCCCTCGGAGCGGACCGCGACGCCGGACTCCTCCAGGAGGCGGCAGGTCTCCGCGAGCATGTCGTTGTAGCCGGACTCGCCGACGATGTCCGGGTCGCGGACCTCCATGTCCAGCTTCTCGAAGACGGAGAAGAAGTAGATCTTCGACTCGTCGACGAACCTCTGCCAGGTGGCGAGCGTGTGCGGGTCGCCTGCCTGGAGGTCCACCACCCGGCGGCGGGCCCGCGTCTTGAACTCCTCGTCGGAGTCGAAGAGCCGGCGCGCCGACTTGTAGAGGCGGTCGAGGTTCGACATCGCCTCCTCGCCGGAGACCTGCGCGTCCTGGGCGTCCTTGTGGTCCAGCTCGTGCGGGTGCTCGTCCAGGTACTGGATGAGCATGCCGAACTGGGTGCCCCAGTCGCCGATGTGGTGCCTGCGCACCACCGTCTCGCCGGTGAACTCCAGCAGGTGGACCGCCGCGTCGCCGATCACCGCGGACCGCAGGTGGCCGACGTGCATCTCCTTCGCCACGTTCGGCTGGGCGTAGTCGATGACCGTGGTGCCCGGGTTGTCGGCGTACGGCACGCCGAGCCGGTCCGGGTCCGCGTACCGCGCGGCCAGGTTCTCGGTGATCGCCTTGTCGGTGAGCGTGATGTTCAGGAAGCCGGGGCCGGAGACCTCGATGTCCTTGATCACGTCACCGGTGACCACCTGGGAGACGACACCGGTCGCCAGCTCTCTCGGGTTCGCCTTCGCCTTCTTGGCGAGGGCCAGGATCCCGTTGGCCTGGAAGTCGGCCCGGTCGCTACGTCGCAGCAGCGGGTCGGCGGAACCGGCCTCCGGCAGGGCAGCCGAGAGGGCGGACGCGAGACGCTCGGTGACGGAGGCGCTGAGGGACGTGACCGGGGCCATAGGAGTGGGTGCCGTTCTCCTCGTGGGAATGTGTGGGCCCGCCCAGTATCCCACGGGGCGTAAAGCGGTTTTCCTGGGCGCGAGGTGGTCTGGGAGAATGAGGAGTCAGCCGTGCGACCGTACCGGCTGCTCGTGTGGAACCTTCAGAAAAAGAGGACGTGCCGATCGTGGCTCAGAGCACCGAGACCACCGACTGGGTCTCCCGTTTCGCGGATGAGGTCATCGAGGAGTCGGAGCGTCGGGCCCCGGGCAAACCGGTCGTCGTCGCGTCCGGGCTGTCCCCGTCCGGCCCCATCCACCTGGGCAACCTCCGCGAGGTCATGACCCCGCACCTCGTCGCCGACGAGATCCGGCGGCGCGGTCACCAGGTGCGGCACCTGATCTCCTGGGACGACTACGACCGCTACCGCAAGGTGCCGGAGGGTATCGACGGGGTCGACAAGAAGGCCTGGGCCGAGCACATCGGCAAGCCGCTGACCTCCGTGCCCGCGCCGAAGGGGTCGTCCCACCCGAACTGGGCCGAGCACTTCAAGGCCGCCATGGTCGAGTCGCTGGCCGAGCTGGGCGTCGAGTTCGACGGCATCAGCCAGACCGCGCAGTACACCTCCGGGGTGTACCGCGAGCAGATCCTGCACGCCATCAGGCACCGCGCCGACATCGACGCGATCCTCGACCAGTACCGCACCAAGAAGGCCCCGGCCAAGAAGCAGCAGCAGAAGCCCCTCGACGAGGCCGAGCTGGAGGCCGCCGAGGGGTCGGGCGCGGCGAGTGAGGACGACGGCAGCTCCGGCTCCGCCGGGTACTTCCCGTACAAGCCGTACTGCGGCAACTGCGAGAAGGACCTGACGACGGTCACGTCGTACGACGACGACAGCACCGAGCTGACCTACACCTGCACCGCCTGCGCCTTCTCCGAGACCGTCCGGCTGAACGAGTTCAACCGCGGCAAGCTGGTCTGGAAGGTCGACTGGCCGATGCGCTGGGCGTACGAGGGCGTGATCTTCGAGCCGAGCGGTGTCGACCACTCGTCCCCGGGATCGTCCTTCCAGGTCGGCGGGCAGATCGTCGGGATCTTCGGCGGGAAGCAGCCGATCGGCCCGATGTACGCCTTCGTGGGCATCAGCGGCATGGCCAAGATGTCGTCGTCCCGCGGTGGCGTGCCGACCCCCGGCGACGCGCTGAAGATCATGGAGCCGCAGCTCCTGCGCTGGCTGTACGCCCGCCGCCGGCCCAACCAGTCCTTCAAGATCGCCTTCGACCAGGAGATCCAGCGGCTCTACGACGAGTGGGACAAGCTCGACGCGAAGGTCGCGGACGGCTCCGCGCTGCCGGCCGACGTGGCCGCGCACTCCCGCGCGGTGCGCACGGCCGGCGGCGAGCTGCCCAGGACGCCCCGCCCGCTGCCGTACCGGACCCTGGCCTCCGTAGCCGACATCACCGCCGGACACGAGGACCAGGCCCTGCGGATCCTGTCCGAGCTCGACCCGACGCACCCGATCGGCGCCCTCGACGAGGCCCGGCCGCGGTACGACAAGGCCGAGGCGTGGATCAACACCCACGTGCCCGCCGACCAGCGGACCATCGTGCGGGACGAACCCGACGCCGAGCTGCTGAAGTCCCTCGACGAGCAGGCGCTGGGCTCGCTGCGGCTGCTCCTGGACGGGCTGGCCTCGCACTGGTCGCTCGACGGACTGACCCACCTCGTGTACGGCGTGCCCAAGGTGCAGGCCGGGTTCCCCGCGGACGCCACGCCGAAGGAACTCCCGCCGGAGATCAAGACCGCCCAGCGGACGTTCTTCGCGCTGCTCTACCACCTGCTGGTGGGCCGTGACACCGGTCCGCGTCTGCCCACGCTGCTGCTCGCGGTGGGACAGGAGCGGGTGCGGGCTCTGCTCGGGGACTGACACGCCGCGGTACGACGGAGGGGGCGCCCGGTGTTTCGCCGGGCGCCCCCTCCGTCGTACGCGGACGGGTCAGGCGATGTGGTCCTCCTCCAGTTCCGCCGCGTGGCGGTTCTGGAAGCGCATGACCATGCGCTTGGCCTCGGCGTCCAGCACGGGGGCGCCGAAGGTCGCCTCCACGTCGTCGCTGAACTGGCTCGGCGTCGGATAGCCGCCGCTGCTTATCGACTGCTTGAAGACCTGGTAGTACGACTCCTCGTCCGGCTCGGCGACCGGGGTGCCGCCGCCCTCGCCCAGCTCGCGGCTGCGGCCCGGGCCCACCGGGATGGGGAAGGAACCCGTCTCCTCCGGGGAGGGCTCCTGGACGGGGGGCTCCTCCTGGTACTGGTCCTGGTACTGCTCGGCGTGCTGCTGCTGCGCGTACCACTCGGCGTACTGCTCCGACGGGTCGTACGTCGGGTCGTAGCCGCCCTGGTAGGCGATCTCGTGCGGCGACTGGAACCAGGGGTTCTGATCATCGTCGAGCGGTGGGCCGACCGGCTCCGCCTGCTGTTGCTGTTGCTGTTGCGGCTGAGGCTGCGGCTGTTGTCGCTGCTCCTGCTTCTGTGGCAGGGGGGCCGGTGGCAGCTCGTTCGGCTCCAGCCGGGAGGTCTGTGCCGGCGACGGGGTCCGTTCCTCGACCGGCACCGGGGGCAGCAGGACCGGCTCGATGCCCGCCGCGGCCAGGCCGGCCGGGGCCGTCTGCGCCAGCGGGACGCCGTACCGGGCCAGCCGCAGCGGCATCAGGCTCTCCACCGGGGCCTTCCTCTTCCACGCCCGGCCGAAGCGCGAACGCAGGCGGGCCTGGTAGACGAGACGTTCCTGCTCCAGCTTGATGACCTGCTCGTAGGAGCGCAGCTCCCACAGCTTCATACGGCGCCACAGCAGGAACGTGGGCACGGGGGACAGCACCCACCGGGTGAGGCGGACGCCCTCCATGTGCTTGTCGGCCGTGATGTCGGCGATCCGGCCGACCGCGTGCCGGGCCGCCTCGACGGAGACCACGAACAGGATCGGGATCACCGAGTGCATGCCCACGCCCAGCGGGTCCGGCCAGGCCGCCGCGCCGTTGAAGGCGATCGTCGCCGCCGTCAGCAGCCAGGCCGTCTGGCGCAGCAGGGGGAACGGGATGCGGATCCAGGTCAGCAGGAGGTCGAGGGCGAGCAGGACGCAGATACCCGCGTCGATGCCGATCGGGAAGACGTAACTGAAGTTCCCGAAGCCCTTCTTCAGGGCCAGCTCACGGACGGCCGCGTACGATCCGGCGAAGCCGATGCCGGCGATGACGACCGCACCGGCGACGACCACGCCGATCAGAATCCGGTGCATCCGTGTCAGCTGTAGTGGCGCGGCCACCCGTACTCCCCTCCCGATGCGTGTTGTTGCGCGCAACAGAGTGGCACATGTGTACGGCGCACGGGTGGCCGGTGCTCTTCGTCAGCTCTTCTTCGCAGCCGACTTGGTCGGGGACGCCGACTTCGACTCCGACTGCTCGGGGGACTGCGAGGGCGACTTGGACGCCGACTTGGACGGAGAGGGGCTGGTGCCGGAGCCCGAGCCGGTGCCCCCGCCGGAGCCCTCGCCGTTCGCCGACGACACCGAGGCCACCGCCTCCTTGGCCGCCTTCTCCGCCAGCTTCGTCAGCGTGGCCGCGCTCGGGGTCTTCTCGCCGGCCAGACCCGCGCCGTTGTAGTCGAGGCTGACCACGACGTTCTCGACGCGCGTGACGACCGTCTGCTGCTTGAAGGACCCTTCCTTCTTCTTCAGGTCGTACGTCACCGTCGTCGCCGCGTCGCCCGTCCCGGACAGCGGCTGCGACTTGGCGTTCTTCGCGCCCTCCGACGACTGGGCGTCCTGCACCTGCTTCTCGTAGTACGCCTGTGCCTGGTCCTCGCCCGAGCCGCGCGAGGTGTCCGACTCGAAGCGGAGCAGGGAGATGTTCAGCCAGCGGAACTGGGAGCCCTTCACGCCGTTGTTGTCGAGGCTGCTCCAGGAACAGCTGCCCCGCGTCGACGTGTCGTCCGACGTGCCCTCCTTGCCCGACTTCGAGGCCTTCGGCACCATTTCACCCAAGGTCTTCTTCGAAAGCACCCCACACGGCTCCGGAAGCGACTTGTACGCCGCCGCCTGCACCGTCGGCGAAGCGCTCGCGGACGCCGCCGCCTCCGGACTGCCCGAGCTCTTGGCGCCGGCGTCTTCGGAGCCGGAGTCCGAGGAGCAGCCGGCGGCGATCAGCATCACGGGTACCGCGGCCGCGCCGACAAGGACACGGTGCAACCGCTTCGCACGCCGGTCTCGCTCGTCACGCTGGTCTACCTGTGCTGGTCGCTGCATGGTTCCTTCACTCATGACGCTTGTGGTTCCTGACGTCGGATCTGGTCCGAGGGGCCACGGTACGCGGTGAGGGACTCGCGCGGCCTCGCTTCGGCCGCTTTGTGCGCGGGCGTGAGAAGCGTGTGAAGGGGTCCTACTCGGCCAGTGCGTCCGCCAGCTGAGCGGCCAGTTTCCGGGCCTTGTCCTGCATTTCTGTGCTGTCGGGCACCACGCCGACCGTCGTCGGCTGCTCCTCGTACGCGATCGTCACGATCACGTTGGACGTGCGGAACGCCACAGTCACCGTGCGCTGCTGGGCCGTCGAACCGGAACTGCTCAACGCGTCGTCCAGGAACGCCTCGTCGCCGAGATCGTCCAGCAGCCGGGGCTGCACGTCGGTCGGCGCCGCCGAGGCCGTGGCGGACGGCGAGGAGGTGCCCGAGGCGGAGGCGGAAGGGGCGGAGGACGCGGAGGTGGAGTCGGACGGGGCGGCCGTTGGGCTGCCGGTCTCGCTCTCGACGTCGGACACGGCGCTGGAACTCGCCGCCTCGGGAAGGTCCGCCGCCTCCTGCCTGGTCGCGAACAGCTCCTGCGCCTGGGCGTCGTCGCTCACCGACGTGTCGTACGAGACCACGCGCTCGAAGTCGACGAGCAGACGGTCGGTGGCGTCCGTGGACTCCACGTTCCAACGGCAGCCGTTCTTGCGGTCGGTGTCGTAGGTGATCGTGGCCTCACCCTCGTACGCCTTCTCCCGCTGCTCCTCGTCGGTGAGTTCCTGGATGCCGGGCAGGAGGGAGTCGAGGGTGCCCTGGCTGACAGCGCCGCAGGGTTCCGGGAGGGTGCGGTACTTGCCGGGCTGGGCCGCGGCGGAGGCCGTGCCGGCCTCGCCGGGGTTCGAGTCGTCCGTGGTGCCGCCGCTGTCCGAGCTGCCGGTGCAGCCGGCCAGCAGGGCCGCGAGGAGCGCGGCGACGCCGGGTACGTACGCCTTCCGGTGCACGGTCAGGCTCCTCTCGACGGTGGCTCGGTGGCCGGGTTCTTCAGTGTCCCCGCTGGTTAATCGCTTGCCGCACGGGGGCGGGCCCTGCAGACAATGTGTATCGCACGCATGGCCGTGGCCGCCGGTCCGTTGTCCCTTACGTCGACCTTGGCGCCGGTTTTTGCGATGTCAGACTTCTGTTGTGATTCCGGGGGAAAGAGGACGATATGTCGTACGTGGAAATGCCGGGTGCGAAGGTTCCGATCCGCATGTGGACCGATCCGGCGACCGTCGAGGAGGGCGCGCTCCAGCAGCTGCGGAACGTGGCGACCCTGCCGTGGATCAAGGGTCTGGCGGTCATGCCGGACGTCCACTACGGCAAGGGGGCGACGGTCGGTTCGGTCATCGCGATGCGGGGTGCGGTGTGTCCCGCGGCGGTCGGGGTGGACATCGGCTGCGGGATGTCGGCGGTGAGGACGTCGCTCACGGCGAACGACCTGCCGGGCGACCTCTCGCGGCTCCGGTCGAAGATCGAGCAGGCGATCCCCGTCGGGCGGGGAATGCACGACACCGCCGTCGAGCCGGGACGGTTCCACGGGCTGGCCACCGCCGGCTGGGACGACTTCTGGGGGCGGTTCGACGGGGTGGCGGAGGCGGTGAAGTTCCGGGCGGAGCGGGCCGCTCTGCAGATGGGGACGCTCGGCGGCGGCAATCACTTCTGTGAAGTATGTGTGGATACATCCGGTTCGGTGTGGCTCATGCTCCACTCCGGTTCCCGGAACATCGGCAAGGAACTGGCCGAGCACCACATCGGCATTGCCCAGAAGCTCCCGCACAACCAGGGGCTGGTCGACCGCGACCTCGCCGTGTTCATCGCGGACACCCCGCAGATGGCGGCGTACCGCAACGACCTGTTCTGGGCGCAGGAGTACGCCAAGTACAACCGCACGATCATGATGGCGCTCCTCAAGGACGTGATCCGCAAGGAGTTCAAGAAGGCGAAGCCGACCTTCGAGCCGGAGATCAGCGCACACCACAACTACGTCTCGGAGGAGCGGTACGACGGAATGGACCTGCTGGTCACTCGCAAGGGAGCGATCCGCGCGGGTTCAGGCGAGTACGGGATCATCCCGGGCTCGATGGGCACGGGGTCGTACATCGTGAAGGGCCTCGGGAACGAGAAGGCGTTCAACTCCGCGTCGCACGGCGCCGGTAGGCGGATGAGCCGTACCGCGGCCAAGCGCCGGTTCTCGACGAAGGACCTGGAGGAGCAGACGCAGGGCGTGGAGTGCCGTAAGGACTCCGGCGTCGTGGACGAGATCCCGGGTGCCTACAAGCCGATCGAGCAGGTCATCGACCAGCAGCGCGACCTCGTGGAGGTTGTCGCGAAGCTGAAGCAGGTCGTGTGTGTGAAGGGCTGACGCCCTGGTGGGAGGGCCCGAGGTGACTCGGGCCCTCTTTCGCGTCACACCAACCGCTTCTCCAGCAACGTCACCGCGTACGGGCTGCCCGAGCCGGTGTTCTTCGCCGGCTGTTCGCCCACGACCTGGTAGCCGGCCGACTCGTAGTACGTGCGCAGGCGGGGGTTGGTGGAGAGGCAGTCGAGGCGGGCGTAGGGGCGGCCGGTGGCGCGGATGCGGGATTCCGCCTCCCGCAGCAGGTGGCGGCCCGTGCCCGGTGGGGCGGTGTGCGGGGTGGTCATCAGGCGGTGGATGTAGCCCGCGTCCGGTGGGCGCGGGCCCCAGGCCGCGGGGTCGTCCCACCACAGTTCCCAGGCGCCGGACAGGTGGTCGCCGGCGTGGGCCAGCCAGACCTCGCCGTCGGTCATGCGGGCGCGGAAGTGGGTCTCGTCCTTCTCGCCGGGCAGCCACTGGGTGATGCCGCGGGCCAGTTGCCACAGGGCGGCCGTGTCGCGGAGGCGGACCAGGAGGGCGGCCTCGTCCGGGACGGCCTTGCGGTAGGTCAACGGCGGGTGGACGGTGGGGGGTTGTTCGAGGAGGTGGGCGCGGAGGGTCTCGGTGAGGGGAGCCGGCGAAAGGCCCAGGGCCTCGGAGACATACGCCTCCACCGAGCCGTGGCGGGCCGTCAGGGCCGCCAGGAACAGGCGCATCCCCGAGGCCGGCGCGCGGCCGAAGGCCGGCCAGGCCGGGGGGTGTCCGTCGTTGCGGGCGATCCAGTCGGCCAGGAGGGCCGGGGCCGCGAGCTCCGTGAGGCTGTAGTCCTCGACGATCGTCTGCTCCGGGACGCCGAGCAGGGACAGGACCAGGGCGGCCAGTTGGCCCGTGCGGTCCTTGCCGGAGGCGCAGTGGAAGACCAGGGGCGTCTCCGATTCCGCCGACCGCGCTATCAGCTCCAGCGCCCCGCGGATCTCCTTCGTGCCGTCCTCGGCGACCTCCATGTAGCGCTCGGCCAGGTACGGCCCGGGGTCCACGTCGGCGGTCAACGCGGCCTGGTTGTACGGGCGGTGCTCGATGCTGAGGTTGTGGTACGTGAAGGAGGGGTGCGAGGGGACGCGGCCCCCGGCGTCGGCCTCCCACGGGTGGCGCAGGTCGATGACCGTGCGGATGCCGAGGGACAGGAAGCGGTCCCAGTCGGGCGTGCCGGGGCTCAGCCTGCCGAGGGAGTCGGCGCGGTAGAGCCGGCCGGGGCGGACGCGGAGTCCGTCCGGGGTCCGGTAGCCGCCCAGGTCGCGGAAGTTGTGCAGCGCGGAGAAGGGTAGGTGTCTGTCCACGAGGTGGGACCCTACCGACGTTCCCGGCCGGGACTGTTCCTATTTCGGCGCATGCGTCACCGCGTAGATCATCACGAACGCCACGATGTGGATGCCGAAGAGGAAGTAGGCGAGCCACCACCACATCTGGCGTTCGTCGTGCGGTCCCTTGTCCGGCATCACAGGTCCCGGTGGACCTTGGTGTTGGAGGCCTGGGCGCGCGGGCGGACGACCAGGAGGTCGATGTTGACGTGGCTGGGGCGGGTGACCGTCCAGGCGATGGTGTCGGCGACGTCGTCGGCGGTGAGGGGCTCGGCGACGCCCTCGTAGACCTTCTCGGCCCTCTCCTTGTCGCCGCCGAAGCGGGTGAGGGCGAACTCGTCGGTCCTGACCATGCCGGGGGCGATCTCGATGACGCGGACCGGGCGGCCGACGATCTCCAGGCGAAGGGTCTCGGCGAGGACGTGGGCGCCGTGCTTGGCGGCGACATAGCCGGCGCCGCCCTCGTAGGTGCCGTGGCCGGCGGTCGAGGAGACGACGACCACGGTGCCGTCGCCGCTCGCGTCCAGCTTGGGGAGCAGGGCCTGGGTGAGGTTGAGGGTGCCGAGGACGTTCGTCTCGTACATCGTGCGCCAGTCGGCGGGGTCGCCGGTGGCCACCGGGTCGGCGCCGAGGGCGCCGCCCGCGTTGTTGACGAGGACGCCGACGGACGTGAAGGCGGTGGCGAACTCGTCGACCGCCGCCCGGTCGGTGACGTCGAGGGCGTAGGCCGTGGCCTGGTGGCCGGCCGCGTTGATCTCCTCCGCGAGCGCCTCGATGCGGTCCTTGCGGCGGGCGGTCAGCACGACGCGGTAGCCGGCCTCGGCGAGGCGGCGTGCCGTGGCGGCGCCGATTCCGCTGCTCGCACCGGTGACGACGGCGATGCGGGAGGCGGCGGACGGGGCTGCGGTGGCCATGGGTGCTCCTCGGACGTGGTCAGAAACCTGTTCGGCCAGGATAGGCAGGCCCGGCGCGCGGGCGGCCGGCCATCTCGTTCTCCGGTCTGCCCGTGCGGGGGAGCGGTGGGACAATGACAGGGGTGATCCCCTGGCTTCTTCCGGAGGTGGATCATGGGACAGGCGCGCGAGGTCATGGACCGGCTCACGGACGCGCTGACCGAGCATCAGGACATCAAGGTCATCGCCGACCTCTATGCCGACGACGCGGTCGCCTTCACTCCCGACGAGGGGGAGATCCGCGGCCGCGAGGGCATCGTCGAGTACTGGCGGCAGATGACGGAGGCGATGCCCGGGGCCAGGTTCGAGACGCTGCACGCGTACGAGGTCGGCGACACCGCCATCGACGAGGGGATCTTCAGCGGCAGGAACACCGGGCCGCTGCAGTTGCCCAACGGGGAGACCCTTCCCCCGACCCAGAGGGAGATCAGTATCCGGGGCGTGGACATCGCCACGGTGGCGGACGGCCGGATCGTCGACTACCGGTTGTACTTCGACGAGATGGACTTCCTGGGGCAGCTCGGCCTGCTGGACGAAGGGCCGTCGTCCTGAGTCGTTCAGTCGCCTCGCGGGGCGTACATGATCAAGGCCATCCCCGCGAGGCAGACCAGCGCGCCGGTGACGTCCCAGCGGTCGGGGCGGTAGCCGTCCGCGGCCATGCCCCAGGCCAGTGAGCCGGCGACGAAGACACCGCCGTACGCGGCGAGGACGCGGCCGAACTCGGCGTCGGGCTGGAGGGTGGCCACGAAGCCGTAGGCGCCGAGGGCCAGGACGCCCGTGCCGATCCACGACAGGCCGCGGTGCTCGCGCACGCCCTGCCAGACCAGCCACGCGCCGCCGATCTCGAGGAGGGCGGCGACGAGGAAGAGGGCGACGGACCGGAGGATGAGCATGCGGGCAGCTTCGCACGCCGGTTTCGTCACGCGGAGCGGCGCCGGGGGCAGGGGCCGGGGAGCGGGGGGTGTGCCGCGGGGCGTGTGCCGCGGTGTGCGTGCCGCGGTGTGTGTCACCTGTTGGGCTGCGCCTGTGGTGCGTCGCGTGTGGGATACATCCCGGTACGACCACGGCTGACGGCCGACTGAGGAGTGGTGGCATGCGGGAGCGGGTTCTGCGGGGGCTTGCGGTGTGGGGAGCGGCCGTGGTGGCGGTGGGCGGGGTCGTTCCGGTCGCTTCCGCCGACGACAGGCCCGAGGCGGACCTCGCCTATCACGGGTCCGCCACCATGAGAGCCGGTCTGGTGGACGTGCGGTTCACGCCGCTCAACCACGGGCCGTCCGCGGTGTCGGACGCGACGGTTCGGCTGCGCTGGTCGGAGGCGTTGGCCTACCGCCCGGAGTTGCCACAGGGGTGTGCGCGGTCCGGGCCGCGGGTGGTGGTGTGCCGGGTGGGGGCGCTGCCCGCGGACGGGCTGGGGGAGCGGGTCGAGCTGGCGGTACGGCTGCGGGGCGCGTCCTCGGAGGTGGTGCTGGAGATCGACACGGTGTGGAGCGGCGGGGCGGTGGACCGCAACCGGGCCAACGACCGGCAGCGGGTGCTGGTCCTGGACACGGGGGACGACTACTACTTCTGAGGCCTTCGCGTGGGCGTGGGCACTGTCCGCGTCGCGTCGCCGGGCCGGGACCCTCGTCGGCGGCGGCCCGCGTCGTACGATCTCTGCGTGGCGCAGAGGAGAGGTGGGCGGCATGGTCGGCGAGGCGACGGTCGACGAGGCGCGTGAGGGGCTGCTGGAGGAGCTGTCCACGGTCTCGCGCCGCTACATGGCGTCGTACGCCCTGTTCAACCAGGCGGTCGCCGACCACCTCCGGCTGCACCCCACCGATCTGCAGTGTCTGAACCTGCTCACGCTGGAGTCCGGGCCGGTGACCACCGGCCGGGTGGCCGAGCTGACCGGCCTGACGACCGGATCGGCGACGCGGCTGGTGGACCGGCTGGAGCGGGCCGGGTACGTCGTGCGTGAGCGCGACGCGTCCGACCGGCGGCGGGTGCTGGTGACGATGGTGCCGGAGCGGATCGCCGAGTTCGGGCAGGTGTGGAGGCGGCTGGGCAAGGGCTGGTCCGCCCTCTTCGACGACCTCGACGACTCCCAGCTCGGTCTGATCATCGACCACATGAGGCGTACGACGGAGTTCAGCGCGGCCCAGGTGGCGCGGCTGCGGGCCGGCGAGGTGTGAGGCCGGAGGCCGGGGCCGCGTCGTGCGGTTCCGGTGGCTCCGGACCTCACCTCCTCCGTGGAGGGCCGTGCCCGGTTCGGGTCAGGCGCCCACGTACGCGGCCAGGTGTTCCCCGGTGAGGGTGGGGCGGGTGGCGACGAGGTCGGCGGGGGTGCCCTCGAAGACGACGCGGCCGCCGTCGTGGCCGGCGCCGGGGCCGAGGTCGATGATCCAGTCGGCGTGGGCCATGACCGCCTGGTGGTGCTCGACGACGATGACCGACTTGCCGGCGTCGACGAGTCGGTCGAGCAGGCCCAGCAGCTGCTCGACGTCGGCGAGGTGGAGGCCCGCGGTCGGCTCGTCGAGGACGTAGACGCCGCCCTTCTCCGCCATGTGGGTGGCCAGCTTGAGCCGCTGGCGCTCGCCGCCGGACAGGGTGGTGAGGGGCTGGCCCAGACTGAGGTAGCCGAGCCCGACGTCGACGAGCCGTTGCAGGATGCGGTGTGCGGCGGGGGTGCGGGCCTCGCCTGCGCCGAAGAACGCCTCGGCCTCGGTCACCGACATCGCGAGCACCTCGCTGATGTCGCGGCCGCCGAAGTGGTACTCGAGCACCGACGCCTCGAACCGCTTGCCCTCGCACTCCTCGCAGGTGGTGGCGACGCCGGCCATCATCGCCAGGTCGGTGAAGACGACGCCGGCGCCGTTGCAGGTGGGGCAGGCGCCCTCGGAGTTGGCGCTGAAGAGGGCCGGCTTGACGCCGTTGGCCGTCGCGAACGCCTTGCGGATCGGGTCCAGCAGGCCGGTGTAGGTGGCCGGGTTGCTGCGCCGGGAGCCCTTGATGGGGCTCTGGTCGATCGACACCACGTTCTCGCCGGCCGGGATCGAACCGTGGACGAGGGAGCTCTTGCCGGAGCCCGCCACGCCGGTGACCACGCAGAGCACGCCGAGCGGGATGTCGACGTCGACGTCCCGCAGGTTGTGGGTGGAGGCGCCGCGGATCTCCAGGGCGCCGGTGGGCTTGCGTGCCGTGTCCTTGACCTTGGCCCGGTCGTCGAAGTGGCGGCCGGTGACGGTGCCGCCGGCCCGCAGCCCCTCGACGGTGCCCTCGAAGCAGACGGTGCCGCCGGCCGTACCGGCGCCGGGGCCGAGGTCGACGACGTGGTCGGCGATGGCGATCGTCTCCGGCTTGTGCTCCACGACCAGCACCGTGTTGCCCTTGTCCCGCAGCCGCAGCAGCAGGTCGTTCATCCGCTGGATGTCGTGGGGGTGCAGTCCGATGGTGGGCTCGTCGAAGACGTACGTCGTGTCGGTGAGCGAGGAGCCGAGGTGGCGGACCATCTTGACGCGCTGTGCCTCGCCGCCCGACAGGGTGCCCGCGGGACGGTCGAGGGAGAGGTAGCCGAGGCCGATCTCCGTGAACGAGTCGAGGGTCTGCCGCAGTGTGGTGAGCAGCGGTGCCACCGACGGCTCGTCGAGGCCGCGGACCCATTCGGCCAGGTCGCGGATCTCCATCGCGCAGGCGTCGGCGATGCTGACCTTCTTGATCTTCGACGACCGGGCGCCCTCGCTGAGCCGGGTGCCCTCGCACTCGGGGCAGGTGGTGAAGGTGACCGCCCGCTCCACGAACGCCCGGATGTGCGGCTGCATCGCCTCCTTGTCCTTGGACAGGAACGACTTCTGGATCTTGGGGATCAGCCCCTCGTAGGTGAGGTTGATGCCGTTGACCTTCACCTTGGTCGGCTCGCCGTAGAGGAAGTCGTGCATCTCCCGCTTGGTGAAGCTGCGGATGGGCTTGTTCGGGTCGAGGAAGCCCGACTGGGCGTAGAGCCCCACGGTCCACTGGCTGTCCGACTTCCAGCCGGGGATGGTGAACGCGCCCTCGGCGATCGACTTGGAGTCGTCGTAGAGCTGGGTGAGGTCGATGTCGGAGACCGAGCCCCGGCCTTCGCAGCGTGTGCACATGCCGCCGGTGCGCTCGAAGGTCGCCTTCTCGGCCTTGGTCTTGGAGCCGCGCTGGACGGTGATGGCCCCGCTCGCCCGCACCGAGGCGGTGTTGAAGGAGTACGCGCTGGGCGGGCCGATGTGCGGCTTGCCGAGCCGGCTGAAGAGGATGCGCAGCATGGCGTTGGTGTCGGTGGCGGTGCCGACGGTGGAGCGGGGGTCGGCACCCATCCGCTGCTGGTCGACGATGATCGCGGTGGTCAGTCCCTCGAGGACGTCGACCTCGGGCCGGGCCAGGGTCGGCATGAAGCCCTGGACGAAGGCGCTGTAGGTCTCGTTGATCAGCCGTTGCGACTCCGCGGCGATGGTGTTGAACACCAGTGAGGTCTTGCCCGAGCCGGAGACGCCGGTGAACACCGTCAGGCGGCGCTTGGGGATCTCGATGCTCACGTCCTTGAGGTTGTTCTCGCGCGCCCCGTGCACGCGGATCAGGTCGTGGCTGTCGGCGGCGTGCGGCGCGGGCGACCCCGTGTTCGTCCTCGGCGTCGTGCTCATCGTGTCTCCCTCTCTCGGGCGGGGCCGCCTTCGCGGTCTCCGGTGCGTCGCCTGGCAGAAGTGGCGGTACGGCGTGGCGATGTCGTCGGGTGAGCCGGTCGCCGGACGGCTCAGCGCACTTGCTGGATGCGGATCAGGTTGCCCGCGGGGTCGCGGACGGCGCAGTCACGGACGCCGTAGGGCTGGTCGGTCGGCTCCTGGACGATCTCGACGTCCGTGGCCTGCAGCCGGTCGAAGGTGGCGTTGACGTCGGCGGTGGCGAGGAGGATGCCGGCGTAGGTGCCCTTGGCCATCATCTCGACGATGGTGCGGCGCTCGTCGTCGGTGACGCCGGGGTCGGCGGCGGGCGGGTGCAGGACGACGGACGTGCCGGGCTGGTCGGCGGGGCCGACCGTGATCCAGCGCATCCCCGCGTATCCGACGTCCTTGCGGACCTCGAAGCCGAGGGCATCGCGGTAGAAGGCCAGGGCGGCGTCCGGGTCGTCCTGGGGCAGGAAGCTCGCGTGAATGGTGATGTCCATGGCTTCACGCTAGGTCTGGCCCTGGGTGGGCGCTTCTCGATTCCTGACCGGTCTGGTCACCTGTTTCGCGACGCAGGAGGGCATGCCCGCGGTCGCACTCGCGGACTGGCGCCGGTAGACGCTGGGGGGCACTCCGACCAGCTCGGTGAAGCGGGTGCTGAACGTGCCGAGCGACGAGCAGCCGACGGTGAAGCAGACCTCGGTGACGCTGAGGTCGCCGCGGCGCAGCAGTGCCATCGCGCGCTCGATGCGGCGGGTCATGAGGTAGCCGTAGGGGGATTCGCCGTAGGCGAGCCGGAACTGGCGGCTGAGGTGGCCGGCCGACATGTGCACGCCCCGGGCGAGTGCCTCGACGTCCAGCGGTTGTGCGAACTCCCGGTCGATGCGGTCGCGGACGCGGCGCAGCCGTGCGAGGTCGCTCAGGCGCTGCGCCGCGTCGGGTCTGCTGCTGGTCACACTCGCGATCGTGCCATGCGGCGCGGAAGGCGCGGGAGGTTTTGGGCGCAGCCGGTCTCCCACCCCGCTCGGCGCCTGCGTTTGCGCCCGCGCCCGTGCCTGTGGCTGTGGCTGTGCCTGCCGCTGTGCCTGTGGCTGTGCCTGCGGCGGAGGTGGCGTGCGGCGGGTGCGGGCCGGTGCGGAAGTGGTCATGACGACGCCGCCAGGGCCATCGCGGCGACTACCGGGGCGGCGTACACCAGCGGGTAGGGGAGGTGCGCGTACCAGCGTGCCCGGGCCACGGTGACGGCCGCCCCGGTGAAGTAGAGGATCAGGCCGATGCCGGCCGCGGTCCCGATGACCGGCGCGAACAGTCCGGCCAGGAGGCCCAGCGCCCCGGCGACCTTCGCTGCGCCGAGCCAGGGCCACCATGCCTCCGGTACGCGGTAGTCGGTCAGTGCCTTGACGATCCACTCCGCCCGGGTCAGCACGACCGCTCCGGAGTAGCCGGCCATGGCGGCGGCCAGCAGGGTGACGACGGTGTGGGCGACGGACATGCGGTGCTCCTCGGCGACGGGGTGGGGCGCGGCCGGTTCCGGCGCGCTCACCGGGTTGACGGGGAGCGGGGCGCGAGTGTGACAGGCCGGCCGAGGTTTTCCGGCGGCTGCGGCGGCTGCGGTGGCTGCCGTGGCCGTGGAGATGGCCGGACCGCCGCGGTCGGGCGCGGCGCGCCAGGGGGTGCGCCGCCTGGACCCCCGGCGCGCCCGGGGTGCGCCCGCCTGGGCTCCGGCGTTCATCGGGTTCCCCCGGGACACCTCTCCAGGGAGTGTCCAGGGTTCCCCCGGGACACCTCCGTGGCGTATCCGCAAGGTCCCGCCTGCCCCGCGACCCCCCGTACGCAGTCTCGCCGCACCGGGCGAACACCCGAGTACGACCAGTACGCGGGCGTCCGTCCGGCATGCCGTGAGCACGCACCGGACGCCGCAGGGCCCGCCCTCCGGGCGGACGACGTGATTCTGCGGGCACCCCCTAAGGTGCGGTCATGAAGATCATTGACCTGGAGCCCGGCGATCCGCGCCTGGCCGACGAGATACTCCCCGTCCTGCGCGAGCTGCGCCCGCACCTGACCGCGGAGCTCTTCGCTCAGGTGTACGCGGAGGGGCACGCACAGGGGCTGCGCTTCACCGCCGCCTACGGCGAGGACGGTTCCTGCGTGGGTGTCGCGGGCTGGCGGGTGGTCGTGAACACCAGCGCCCTGCGCAAGCTGTACGTCGACGACCTGGTCACCGCCGAGGCCGCCCGCTCCGGCGGGGTGGGCCACGCCCTCCTCGCATACCTGGAGGAGCGGGGCCGCGTGCTGGGCTGCCGCAAGATCAACCTGGACTCCGGTACCCAGCGCACCGACGCGCACCGCTTCTATCTGCGCGAGCGCATGGACATCAGCGGGTTCCACTTCGTGAAGCCGCTGGACTAGAGGCGGCGGAGTAGGCGGCGCAGTAGGCGGTGGGCGGGGCACCGACCGTCGCGGTGAAGTCGCGGACCAGGTGGGCCTGGTCCGCGTAACCGAGGTCGGCGGCCAGGGCAGCCCAGTCCACCGCCGCCTCCGCCTCGGCCCGCTCCAGGGCCTCGTGGATGCGGTGGCGCAGGACGACCCACTTGGGGCCGACGCCCACATACCCGGCGAACAGGCGCTGCAGCAGCCTCACGGACATGCCCTCGGCGCGCGCGAAGTCGGTGACGCGGCGGATGGAGCGGTCGGCGCCGATGCGCTCGACCAGGGCCGTGGCGAGGTCGGCCTGCGGGTCGGGTCGCGGGTCCAGGGCGAGCAGGAAGGCGTCCAGGGCGGCGACCCGGGCCGCGTCGTCGTCAGGGCCGAGGACCGTGGTGGGGTCGGTGTCCGGGAAGACCTCGGGGGAGCGGATCCGGCGGCCCGTCCACCGCGTCACCGGGTGCTCCGGCGCGAAGGGCCGGTAGCCGCCCGGCCGGAACTTGACGCCGCACACCCGGCCCCGTCCCTCCAGCTTCTGCGCGAAGAGGCCGTGCTGGACGCCCGCCACCTCGACGAACGGCTCCTGGCCCGCGAACCGCTGGAAGACGATGTTGACCGCCGGGTGCGGGACCACATGGGAGACGTACGGCTCGGAGAGGTCCCAGTCGATCAGCCAGTACTGCTCGACGTACCGGCGCAGCGGCTCGGCGGGCTCCACGCGGCGGAAGTCGACCTGCGTGAAGAGCTCCGCGGCGTCGACGATGCCTCGGGTGTCACGGCGTACGGGGGCCATACCGAAAGCGTAGGCCGGGGTACTGACAGCCGGGGGAATAGCGGCGGCGGGGAGTTCGTTCCAGAGGTATAGTTGAACGGTCAACAACTTTGGAGGTTGAGCGACCATGCAGTTCGGGATCTTCAGCGTCGGCGACGTCACGCCGGACCCCACCACGGGCCGTACGCCGACCGAGCGTGAGCGCATCAAGGCCATGGTCGCCATCGCGCTGAAGGCCGAGGAGGTCGGGCTCGACGTCTTCGCCACCGGCGAGCACCACAACCCGCCCTTCGTGCCCTCGTCGCCGACGACGATGCTCGGCTACGTCGCGGCGCGGACCGAGAAGCTGATCCTCTCCACCTCCACCACCCTCATCACCACCAACGACCCGGTGAAGATCGCCGAGGACTTCGCGATGCTCCAGCACCTCGCGGACGGCCGGGTGGACCTGATGATGGGGCGCGGCAACACCGGGCCGGTCTACCCGTGGTTCGGCAAGGACATCCGCGAGGGCATCAACCTCGCCATCGAGAACTACGCCCTGCTCCACCGGCTGTGGCGCGAGGACGTGGTGAACTGGGAGGGCAAGTTCCGCACCCCGCTCCAGGGCTTCACCTCCACGCCCCGCCCGCTGGACGGCGTGGCCCCGTTCGTCTGGCACGGCTCAATCCGCTCGCCGGAGATCGCCGAGCAGGCCGCCTACTACGGCGACGGGTTCTTCCACAACAACATCTTCTGGCCGGCCGACCACACCAAGCGGATGGTCGAGCTCTACCGCAGCCGGTACGCCCACTACGGGCACGGCACCCCCGAGCAGGCGATCGTCGGGCTCGGCGGCCAGGTGTTCATGCGCAGGAACTCCCAGGACGCGGTGCGCGAGTTCCGCCCCTACTTCGACGTCGCGCCCGTCTACGGGCACGGGCCGTCGCTGGAGGAGTTCACCGACCAGACCCCGCTGACCGTCGGCTCCCCGCAGCAGGTCATCGAGAAGACCCTGTCCTTCCGCGAGTACGCCGGTGACTACCAGCGCCAGCTGTTCCTGGTGGACCACGCCGGACTGCCCCTGAAGACCGTGCTGGAGCAGCTCGACATGCTCGGCGAGGAGGTCGTGCCGGTGCTGCGCGAGGAGTTCGCGAAGGGCCGGCCGGCCGAGGTGCCGCAAGCGCCCACGCACACGTCCCTGCTCAAGGCCAAGGAGGCCGCCGTATGAAGCTCGTCGTCGTCTCGGCCGGACTGAGCGTCCCCTCGTCCACCCGGCTGCTCGGGGACCGGCTGGCCGCCGCCGTCGGCCGGGACGTGCCGGCCGAGGTCCAGGTCGTCGAGCTGCGCGACCTCGCCGTGGAGATCGCGCACCACCTCACCAACGGGTTCCCCGGCAAGCGGCTGGCCGCCGCGATCGACGCGGTGACCGGCGCCGACGGACTGATCGTGGTCACGCCGGTGTTCTCCGCCTCGTACAGCGGGCTGTTCAAGTCGTTCTTCGACGTGATCGACAAGGACGCGCTGACCGGGAGGCCGGTGCTGGTCGCGGCGACCGGCGGCACGGCCAGGCACTCGCTGGTGCTGGAGCACGCGCTGCGCCCGCTCTTCGCCCACCTGCGGGCCGTGGTCGTCCCGACCGGCGTCTACGCGGCCTCGGAGGACTGGGGCGCGGAGGGTCTTGACGGGCGGATCGAGCGGGCGGCGGGGGAGCTGGCGGCCCTGATGAGGGGGCTGTCGACGGCCCGGGTGCCCGCCCGCGGGGCCGACGGGTTCGAGGTCGTGCCGTTCGAGGAGCGCCTCGCCGCGCTGCGGGCGTGAGGGTCCGGCGGGGCCGTGTGACGGTGAGATCCCAGTAAGAAGGGTGACCGTAAGACCGCTCGCCCGGCCCAACCGCCGAAGGTGTTGGCAGACTGAACGGGTGTCCCGAACTGTGCTGCTCGCCGAAGACGACCGCGCCATCCGTCACGCCCTGGAGCGCGCCCTGACCCTGGAGGGGTACCGGGTCACCGCGGTCGCCGACGGCGTCGAGGCGCTGGCGCACGCCCACAAGAACCCTCCGGACGTGCTCGTGCTGGACGTGATGATGCCCGGGATCGACGGGCTGCAGGTCTGCCGGGTGCTGCGCGCGGAGGGGGACCGCACGCCGATCCTGATGCTGACGGCGCTGGTGGAGACCCAGGACCGGATCGCCGGCCTGGACGCGGGCGCCGACGACTACGTGGTGAAGCCCTTCGACGTCGAGGAGGTCTTCGCCCGGCTGCGCGCGCTGCTGCGCCGCACCAGCCCGGTCGACGCGCTGACCGGCGCGGCGAAGACACAGCCGCAGCCGCCCCGGCAGTTGCCCGAGGGCCGGATCGAGGGGCGGATCGAGGCGGCCGGGCTGCGGATGGACGCACAGGCGCGGCGGGCCTGGCGCGGGGGGCGGGAGCTGGAGCTGACCCGTACCGAGTTCGAACTCCTCGAACTGCTGGTGCGCAACGCGGGGATCGTGCTCGACCACTCCACCATCTACGACCGCATCTGGGGCTACGACTTCGGGCCCGGCTCCAAGAACCTCGCCGTGTACGTCGGCTACCTGCGCCGCAAGCTCGACGAGCCGGGGGCGCCGCAGCTGATCCACACGGTCCGCGGTGTGGGTTACGTGCTGCGGGAGGACTGAGCGGTGGGCCGCCCCTGGCGGCAGCCGGTAGGCCGGCGGCTCCGGCTGGCCTCGCTGCGGACCACCTTCGCCGTGTCCTTCGCGGCCGTGACCGCCGCCGTCACCCTCCTGGTCGGCGTGCTGTCCTACAGCGCCGCCGCCCGGCTGGTGAGGGTCGACCAGGAGTCCGTGTTCGACGAGGTGGTGCAGGACCTGCGGGACGAGGTGCGCACACACCGGATGACACCCGACGACTTCTCCTCCTCGGCACCGGGCCACGACCTCGTCCGTCCCGCCCGCACGGACGTGCAGGTGCTCGCGCCGGACGGCTCCGTCGCCGACCCGGGCCGGCCCGGGCTGCCGGTCACCGCGGGTGACCGGCGGATCGCGGCCGACGCGGTGGCCGGGACGATGGTCGAGCACAAGGACGTCGACGTCGGCGACGACGTCTACCGCGTCGCGACCGTCGCGCTCGGCGGCGGGCGGGGCGCGGTGCAGGTGGCGCAGGAGTTCAGCGACACCGAGGACCTGCTCCGGGCCCTCCAGCAGCGGACCCTGATCCTGATGTCCGCGGTCGTGATCGCCGCCGGTCTGTTCGGCTGGTGGCTGGCCCGGCGCATCACCCGCCGCCTGGTGATCCTCACCTCGGCCGCCGAGGACGTGGCCCGCACCCGCCGCCTGGGCATCCAGGTGCCGGTCGCCGGCCACGACGAGGTCGGCCGCCTCGGCCGGGCCTTCGACCGGATGCTGGGCCGGCTCGCCCAGTCCGAGGAGGACCAGCGGCGACTGGTCCAGGACGCCGGGCACGAGCTGCGGACACCGCTGACCTCGCTGCGGACGAACATCTCCCTGCTGCGCCGCATCGACGAACTGCCCCCGGACACCCGGGCCGAACTGGTCGCCGACCTGGGCCAGGAGGCCCGCGAACTGACCGACCTCGTCAACGAGCTGGTCGACCTCGCGGCCGGGCAGTCCGACACCGAGCCGCCCCAGCGGGTCGACCTCGCCGACATCGCCGAGGAGGTCGCCGGGCTCGCCCGCCGCCGTACCGGGCGGAGCGTCTCGGTCCGGGCCAGCGGGGACACCACGACCGACGGACGGCCGGGCATGCTGACCCGCGCGCTGTCCAACCTCGTCGAGAACGCGGCCAAGTTCGACCGTGACGGCACCGGGCCCATCGAGATCAAGGTCAGCGGTCCGGCCCGGCCGGGGCCGGTGCGCGTCGAGGTCCTCGACCGGGGGCCCGGCATCGCCGAGCCCGATCTGATCCGCGTCTTCGACCGCTTCTACCGCGCCGCCGACGCCCGCTCGCTGCCGGGGTCGGGCCTCGGTCTGTCCATCGTGCGCGAGGTGGCGCTCGCGCACGGGGGGTCGCCGTTCGCCGTGCGGCGGGAGGGCGGCGGGACGGTCATCGGGTTCACGGTGGGCGGCGACTGAGACGGTCGGCGGACCGGGCCCGCCCTCCGGGGTTCGTTTGTGGTGCTTCAGTGTGTTCGGTCCGGGTTGACGTGTTCGACGGGTCGACCGGCGTAATGCCCCGATGCGGTGAGAGCCGCCTACATATCTGGCGCCCGGGTCACGTGTCAACCCGGCTCGGCGCATGCCTCGCCGAACGCATCCGTGCGCTTGGCGCGCGCCCCGTCATGTTCCCGCAGTGCGGGTTCCGGCACCCTTGCTGATCTTGAGGGGGCGGTGGGAGCTGGGTCAGGCTGGCTGAGGCCGCGCGACGGGCTGTGAACAGCACCGTACGGAGCGTGGCTCGCTCGGCCCACCCCACACCTCACCCAGAGAGGCAGTACCACCGTGCTTCGCCGTCTGCTGATTCCGGCCGCCGTCCTCGGGGCCGTCCTGCTCACCGCCGCGTCCGCGCAGGACCCCGACATCGGCTGGGACGCCGTTCGGGTCGGCGCGCCGACTGCCGCCTGAGGCCCTCGTCCGCGCCGACTGCCGTCCGGGGGCGTCGTCCGCGCCGACTGCCGTCTGAGGCCGTCTTCCGCGTCGGTCGTCCGAGGCCGTCGCCCGCGTCGGCGGGCGAGCCGCCGTTCGAGCCGGTCGTCCAGGGTCACCGCCTGAGGTGCCGCCCGCGGCCGTCCGTCGCCGCCGCCTCCGGGGCCGCCGCTCTGCGCCCGCCCCTCGCCCGCCGTCCTGTCCGTCGTCCGAGTACGTCGTACGTGTCCGTCGTACGTGTCCGTCGTACGTGTCCGTCGTCCGTGTCCGTCGTCCGTGTCCGTCGTCCGTGTCCGACGACCCATCCGTCGTCGAGTCCGTCGCCTGAGGGGGAGACCCGAATGACCACCACCGTTCAGCCCTACCTGCACATACCCGCCGCCGAGACGCTCGGTGCCCTGGCCGCTCACTCCGAGGAGGAGCTGAAGGCCTTCCGGGAGACCTGGGAGGACCTGCCCGTCGACGCCTACCTGAAGGGCGGCGCGGACTTCCGCCGCCGCCGGTACGGCTCGTTCCGCGGCGTCGACCGCATGGAGCCCGACGAACAGGGCGCCTTCCACCAGTCCGTCGAGGTCAACGCCCTGGCCGGCGGCATCGACCGGCACTTCCCGCCGCTCGCCGAGGAGTTCGCCACCTCCGCGGTGCTGCGCACCCTCGTCGCCGCGCTCGCCGACCGCCTGCCCGGGGCGTTCGACCGGGACAACGGGGGCGTCGGCCTCCACCAGATCCGCATCACCGCCACCCGCGACGCCGAGGGCCTGCCCGCCCCCGAGGGCGTCCACGAGGACGGCCACCACTTCGTCGCGCAGGTCTTCATGGGCCGCACCGGAGTCCAGGGCGGCGCCTCGCAGATCTACGACCGGGACATGCGGCCCCTGCTGCGCACCACGCTGACCGAGCCGTTCGAGACGATCATCATCGACGACCGGCGGGTCTTCCACGGCGTCGACGCCGTCGAACCCGCCGACGGCCACCGCGTCGGCGTCCGGGACATGCTGCTCGTCGACTTCTTCCCGCGCAATGACGGCTGACGTCTCGCCCCGCGCCGCGGCCGGTGTCCCGCAGGACTTCCTGCGGGAGCTGGCCGACCGGCTGCCCGCCGCCCGCACCGACGCGCTCACCCGGTCCGCCTACACCGCGGACGCGTCGATCTACCGGGTCGTGCCGGGCGCCGTCGTCGAACCCCGGGACGCCGAGGAGGCCGCCACCGCGGTGGCCGTCGCCGCCGCCCACGGGGTCGGTGTGACCTCGCGCGGCGGCGGCACCTCCATCGCCGGCAACGCCATCGGGCCCGGCCTGGTCCTGGACTTCTCCCGGCACATGAACGAGGTCGTGGCGATCGACCCGGACGCCCGTACGGCGACCGTGCAGCCCGGCGCGGTCCTCGGCACCGTCCGGGCCCGCGCCGCCGAGCACGGGCTCACCGTCGGCCCCGACCCGTCGACGTACTCGCGCTGCACCATCGGCGGGATGATCGGCAACCACGCCTGCGGGCCGCACTCCGTGGCCTGGGGCACCACCGCCGACATCACCGAACGCGTCGACGTGCTGCGCGCCGACGGGCGGCTGCTCAGCATGGGCGCGGGCACCACCGGCGACCAGGAACTCGACGCCCGGCTGCACGGCCTGCGCGACGCCAAGCTCGCCGAGATCCGCACCGAACTGGGCCGCTTCAGCCGCCAGGTCTCCGGCTACGGGCTGCACCGGCTGCTGCCCGAGAACGGCTTCCACGTGGCCCGCTCCCTCGTCGGCTCCGAGGGCACCTGCGGCATCGTCCTCGGCGCCACCATCAGCCTGGTCGAGGTGCCCGCCGCCCGCGCGCTGCTGGTCCTCGGCTTCCCCGACGTCTACGACGCCGCCTCCGCCGCCCCCGCTCTGGCGCGGGCCGGTGCGCTCACCGTCGAGGGCATGGACGCCGCCCTGGTCGACGCGCTGCGCGCCCGGCCAGGCCGTGCCGCGGGCGTCGACCTGCTGCCGCCCGGCGGAGCCTGGCTGTACTGCGAGATCGGCGGCACCGACCCGGCCGACGCCGAGGCCCGCGCCCGCCGCGTCGGACGGGAGACGGGCGCCCGCTGGGAGGTCTTCGCCGACCCGGCACGCACCGACGCCCTGTGGAGCATCCGCCGCAACGGCGCCGGCATCGCCACCCGCATGGCCGACGGACGCGAGGCCTGGCCCGGCTGGGAGGACTCGGCGGTGCCCGCCGAGAACCTCGCCGGATACCTGAAGGACCTGCACGCCCTGATGGCCGAGCGGAATCGGCAGGGCACCATCACCGGCCACTTCGGCGAGGGATGTCTGCATCTGCGCGTCGACTGGGACCTCACCTCCGACGCCGGCATCGCCGACTACCGCGCCTTCATCGAGGCGGCCGCGGACATCGCCGTCTCGCACGGCGGCTGCGCGTCCGGCGAGCACGGGGACGGGCGGGCCCGCTCCGAACTGCTCACCCGCACCTACTCACCCGAACTCCTCGCCGCGTTCCGTGAGTTCAAGAACATCTGGGACCCCGGCGGGCTGCTCAACCCGGGCATCCTGGTCGACCCGGCCCCGCTGGACGCCTCCGTGCGGCCGGGCCCCGGGCACGACCGGCACGCCCTGCCGCTGCTGACCCTGTCCGCCGACCGGGGCTCGATGGCGGGCGCGGTACGCCGCTGCATCGGCGTCGGCAGCTGCCGCAACGCCACCGGCGCGATGTGCCCGTCGTTCCAGGCCACCGGCGACGAGGTGCACTCCACCCGCGGCCGGGCCCGGGTGCTGGGCGAGATGCTGCGCGGCGAGACCCTGCCGGGCGCCTGGCGTTCGGACGAGGTCCGTGAGGCGCTCGACCTGTGCCTGTCCTGCAAGGCGTGCAAGAGCGAGTGCCCGGTCAACGTCGACATGGCCGCGTACAAGGCGGAGTTCCTGCACCAGCACTACAAGGGGCGGCTGCGGCCGCGCGCCCACTACGCGCTCGGCTGGCTGCCGCTGCTGGGCCGGATCGCCTCGCTCGCACCACGCGCCGTCACCGCGCTCACGAAACGGCCGCTGATCGCCCGGGGGTTGTTGCGGATCGCCGGTCTGGAGACCCGGCGCGACCTGCCGGAGCTCGCGCCGCGCACCTTCCGGCAGTGGTTCCGCGCACGCCGCACGTCGGCCACCGTCGGAAGGGCGCCGGCCGGCCGCGACGGCACGGTCGTCGAGAGGGAGACGGTCGTGCTGTGGCCCGACACCTTCTCCAACTATCTCGACCCGCAAGGCGCCCAGGACACCGTCGAGGTGCTGGAGGCGCTCGGCTACGACGTCGTCCTGCCCGACGGCCCCGTCTGCTGCGGCCTGACCTGGTACTCCACCGGTCAACTGGGCGTCGCCCGAGCCGTGCTGGACCGCTCCCTGAAGTCGCTGGAGCAGCACCTGGCGGCCGGCCGCACGGTCGTCGGCGTCGAGCCGTCCTGCACCCAGGCGCTGCGCGAGGAGTCCGTCGAGCTGCTGCCCGACTCCGACACCGCGCGCCGCCTCGCCGCCCAGACGACGACCCTCGCCGAACTCGTCGCCCGGCACGAGGGCGAGTGGCCCTTCGGTGCCCTCGACTCCGACGCCGTACTCCAGCCGCACTGTCACACCGAGGCGGGACCGGGGCACGGAGCCGAGCTGGAGGTGCTCGCGCGCCTCGGTGTCGACACCGACGTCGTCACCGCGGGCTGCTGCGGACTCGCCGGCAACTTCGGCTTCGAGCCCGGTCACTGGGAGGTCTCCCAGTCCTCGGCGGAGCGCGAGCTCTACCCGAAGGTACGGGCGGCGGACTCCGGCACCATGATCGTCGCGGACGGCTTCTCCTGCCGTACGCAGATCTCCCAGGGCACCGAGCGCGGGGCCACACATCTGGCGGGGCTGCTGCGCAGGGCGCTGACGACGGGCCGCGACACACCAGCACAGCGAAAGAACGGATGACGCATGCGCATCGTGAGGTACCAGGAGACGGAATCCGGGGAGGTGTCGTACGGCGTCCTCGGCGCCGACGAGCTGATCACCCCGCTCGACGGCGACCCGTACGGGGAGCGGCGGGCGTTCGACCGGCCCGCCCGTCCGCTCGCCGAGGTGACGTTGCTGGCCCCCGTCGAGCCCTCCAAGGTCATCGCGGTCGGCCGTAACTTCGCCGCCCACGCGGCCGAGTTGGGCAACCAGGTACCGGAACGGCCGCTGATCTTCCTCAAGCCGTCCACCAGTGTGGTCGGCCCCGGGGCGCGGATCGTCTTTCCCGAGTACACCGACGAGCTCCACCACGAGGCGGAGCTGGCGGCCGTGATCGGGGTCCGCTGCCGCGACCTGAAGCCCGACGAGGTGCCCGGGGTGCTGCTCGGCTACACCTGCGCCAACGACGTCACCGCCCGCGACCTGCAGAAACCGGACGGGCAGTGGTGGCGGGCCAAGGGCTCGGACACCTTCTGTCCGCTCGGCCCCTGGGTGGAGACCGAGTTGGACCCGGCCGGGCTGCGGATCACCGCCACCGTCAACGGCGAACTCCGGCAGGAGGGCGGCACCCACCAGATGGTCCGCCCGGTGAACGAGCTGATCGCCCACATCAGCGCGGCGATGACCCTGCTGCCCGGCGACGTCGTCCTCACCGGCACCCCGGCCGGCGTCTCGCGCATGAGTCCCGGCGACACGGTGACGATCGCGGTCGAGGGCGTCGGCGAACTCACCAACACCGTGGTGCGTGCGATATGACGGCCGCCGTCCTCGGAGTCTTCCTCGTCCTCACGCTCGCGTCCGTCATCCGTACCACCGCCGGCTTCGGGTTCTCCCTGGTCGCGGTGCCGCCACTGACACTGCTGCTCGACCCGGTGACCGCCGTGGTCGTCGCCGCGATCATGGCGGCGCCGCTCAGCCTGTGGATCGCCGTACGGGACTGGCGGCACGTCCACCAGCGGATCACCGCCGTCGCGCTGGGCGCGGGGCTCGCGGGCGTGCCGTTCGGGGTGTGGCTGCTGCACTCCCTGCCCGCGCGGGCGCTGTCGCTGGTCATCGCGGTCGTGGTGCTGATGTGCACGCTGATGGTGTGGCGCCGGGTCACCGTGCGCGGCGGGATGGGCGCGGTCGCCTGGATCAGCGCGTTCTCCGGTGCGTCCTTCGCCTCGACCGGCATCGACGGCCCGCCCATGGTCGCCGCGATGCAGAGCCTCAGCCTGCCGCCGCGCGTCCAACGAGCCACCCTGGGCGTCGTCTTCTCCGGCACCAGCCTCGCCTCCCTGGCCGGGTTCGGCATCAGCGGCCAACTCACCGCCGAGGTCGGCTGGGCCCTCCTGGCCGGTGTCCCCGCCCTGTTCATCGGCATCTTCGTGGGCGAACGCATCTTCGCCCGCTTCGACGCCGAACGCTTCCGCCGAGCGGTACTCGGACTGCTCGTCGTCAGCTCGGTCTCGGTGCTGGCCGGCGTGGTCGCGGGCTGAGGGTGCCGGGGGCGGGGAGCGGGGTGGGTCCGCCTGGCTTCCGTCGCCGAGCGGCCGCGCCCGGTCCCGCCCGAGTCCCCGGCCCCAAGCAGCCCCCACATCCCCCTACAGAAAGGAGCCCTCCCATGCGCCTGGCCGCAAGGGCGAACTCCGTGACCGGATCCAAGACGTCCGGTACTCGCAACAAGGCCGAGGCCCTCCGGGCCCAGGGCGTCGAGATCGTCAACTTCGCCGCGGGGGAGCTGGATCTCGCGCCGCCGGCCGAGGTGCTGCGGGCCCTGCACGCGGCTGCCGACTCCGACACCCACCGGTACACCGACACCGCCGGACTGCCCGCCCTGCGCGAGGCGTTGGCCGAGCGGATCAGTCGGCTGTCCGGGGTGTCGTACGGGCCCGCGGAGGTGATCGTCACCACCGGTGCCAAGCACGGCCTGCACCTGGCCGCCCTCGCGCTGCTCGACCCGGGCGACGAGGCGCTCGTCCCCAACCCGGGGTGGGGCACCTTCGCCGCGCAGATCAGGATCGCGGGCGGCGAACCCGTCGCCGTGGAGACCTCGGACACCGGGTTCGTGCCGGACGTGGACCGCCTGGAGGCGCTGCGCACCGACCGCACCCGCATGCTCGTCCTCAACACCCCGAACAACCCGACCGGCACGGTCTGCCCACCCGAGCAGCTGGCCAGGATCGCCGCCTGGGCGGTCGCCCACAGGGTGTGGATCGTCTTCGACGAGTGCTACGGCGAACTCGTGCTGCCCGGCGTCACCCACGCCCACCCCGCCGCCCTGGTCCCCGAGGCACGCCAACTCACCGTCGGCATCGGCTCGTTCTCCAAGAGCTTCGCCGTCACCGGCTGGCGGGCCGGCCATGTGCACGGACCCCGCGCGCTGATCGACGTACTGAAGAACCTGCAGAGCCACACCGCGTCCCACGCGACCAGCGTCGTGCAGCACGCCCTGCTGCCCGCCGCCCGCGGTGAACTCGACGGCTTCACCGCTCAGGCCCGCGACATCCTCGCCCACCGCCACGCCCGCGTCGCCGAGGCCCTCGCGACCGTCGACCACATCCGGCCGGCCGCCACCCCCGAGGGCGCCTTCTACTACTTCCTCGACGTTCGCGAGGTCCTCGGCCGCAAGGTCGGCGGCGTGCCGGTCCCGGACACCGACACCCTCACCGGGGTCCTCATGGAGCAGGCCCACATCGCCGTCACCCCGGGCACCGCCTTCGGCGCCGAGGGCTTCGTACGGCTGTCGTACGCGATCGCCGAGGACCGGATCGCCGCGGGGCTGCGGTCGCTGCGGGAGGTGATGTCCGGTGTCGAGTGACGCCCGGGCCGCCGAACGCCCCCTCGTCCTGTACTTCGGCGCAGTCCAGCGCCCGGAGTTCTACGCCGGGTTGCTCGACACGGACTCCGGCACCGACATCGCCCTCGGCCTGCTGCGGGACTCCGACAGCGTGCACACCCTCGAACCCGAGGAGTTCGACCTCGTCGAGCGGACCCGGTTCGCGGACGGCGCCGACGCCGTCGTACGGCACATCGAGGAGATCGGCCGGACCTGGCGGATCGACGCCGTGCTGAACGTCGACGAGACGCTCGTGCCGCTGTGGGCGGAGGTGTGCGGGCGGCTGGGGCTGCCCGCGATGAGCGGCGAGGCCGCGGCGGCCGTGCGCAGCAAGAGCGAGATGCGCCGACGGTTCGCCGACTACCTCGGAGAGCACGCCTCCGCCCGCTCGGCCGTCGTCACCGACGAGGAACAGCTGCTCGCCTTCGCCGCCACCACCGGCTACCCGGTGGTACTCAAGCCCGGCAACCTGTGGGGCAGTTACTTCGTCTCACGCTGTGAGAACCCCGCGGAGCTGACCGCCGCCTACCGCGAACTGGCCGCCACCCTGCCCGAGTTCAGCGCCGGGCAGCGTCTCACGGACACCCCGGTGGAGATCCTCGTCGAGGAGTTCCTCACCGGCACCAACCACTCCGTGGAGTGCCTCGTCCTCGAGGAGCGGGTGTGGACGACCCCGGTCGTCGACGTCGTCACCGGCACCGACCTCGGCGGCACCGACTTCCACCACTTCGCCCGCGTCACCGCCACCCGCCTCACGCCCTCGGAACGGGAGCGGATGCGCGCCCTGGCCGCCGACGCCGTCCGCGCCCTCGGCATCCGACGGGGCCTGGCCCACGTCGAGTTCGTGCACGGGCCCACCGGCCCCCGCCTCATCGAGGTGGCGGGCCGCCCCGGCGCCAACCGGGCACCCCTGCTGAGTGAGGCGTACGGCATCAACCTCATCGCCGGCTACCGCGACGTCCTGCGCGGAGTGGCCCCGCGGGTCGCGCCGGTGCGTGACGGTGCCGCCGCCGTCGTCACGCCCTACCCGGAGCACGCCGGGATTCTGGTGGAGTACGCCGGCCTGGACCTGGTCCGCGCCCTGCCCTCCACCGCCCAGATCGACGTCTACAAGCACCCCGGCGACCTGGTCCAGCCCCGCCACGAGGGCGCCGGGTCCCCGCTGCGGATCGAGCTGCGCGCCGACACCCCCGAGCAACTCCTCGCGGACCTCGCCGAGTTGCAGAAGCTCAGCGAGGAGCTGTTCGTCGTACGGGATCCGGAGGCCACACAAGATCCGAAGGCCACACGGGATCCGGAGGCCGCTCCATGACCGGCCGGCACGTCGTCTTCCTGGAGAGCAACCTCACCGGCAGCGGCTACGAGGCCCTCGCCGCCGCCCGCCGGGCCGGACACCGGGTCACCTTCCTCACCCGTGACCTGCCGATGTACCTGGCCCCGGGCCACGAACGCCTCGACCTCTCCCTCGTCGACGAGGTCGTCACCTGCGAGACCAACGACCCGGCCGCCGTCGTCGCCGCGGTACGGGCCCTGGACCGCCCCGCCGACGCGATCGTCGCCGTCGGCGAGTGGCACATGATCAGCGGCGCCGAGGCCTCTCGTGCCCTCGCCCTGCCCGGCCCCGACCCGGCCGGGGTGCGCGCGGCCCGCGACAAGTCCGCCACCCGGCGGCTGTGCGCGGCCGCCGGAGTGCCGGTGCCGGGCTTCGCCCGCGTCCGGGACCCGGAGGAGGTGTACGGCCTCGGCCTCGCCCACCCCTGGGTGGTCAAACCCCTCGACGACGGCGGCAGCAACGGCGTACGCCTGTGCCGGGATCCGGACGAGGCCGCCGACCACGTACGGCTGCTGCTCAAGGACACCCACAACGAGCGCGGCCAGCGCAAGATCCCGGCCGCACTCGTGGAGGAGTACGTCGACGGGCCCGAGGTCAGCGTCGAACTGCTGGTGCGCGGCGGCGAGGTCCGCGTGCTCGCGGTCACGGCCAAGCAGCTCGGCGAACTGCCGTACTTCTGCGAGACCGGCCACCAGGTGCCCGCCGCCCTCGGCTCGGGGCTCGACGAGCGCTGCGCGGAGGTCGCCGCCCGCTCGCTCGCCGCCGTCGGCTTCGACTTCGGCGCGGCCCACGTCGAACTGCGGCTGGCCGCCGACGGCCCCCGGCTGATCGAGATCAACTGCCGCCCCGCGGGCGACCGGATCACCCGGCTGGTCGCGCTCAGCACCGGCGTGGACCTCCCCGCCGAACTCGTCGCCCTGTACCTGGACCCCGCCCGCCCGCTGCCCGTCCCCGAGCACCGGCAGTCCGCCGCCATCGCCTTCCTCCCGGCGGCAGCGGGCGTCGTCTCGGCGGTCGCCGGGGCCGACACGGCCGCCCGGTTGCCCGGGGTCGTCGACGTGAGCCTGTACGTCGAGCCCGGCACCCGCGTCCCGGCGCTGCCCGACAGCACCGCCCGTCACGGCCATGTCGTCACCGTCGCCCCGACGGGGCCCCAGGCGCTGGCGCGGGCCCGCACAGCGGCGGACGCCGTCACCGTGACCACGTCCGCCTGAGCTTCCCCCCACCAAGGTTTCCCACCCCACCACCGAGGAGCACCGCCATGCTCAAGTCCGCTCTCCACCCGAGCTTCCGTTCCGTCCTCGCCGCACGGCGTGCCGCCGGGAGCGCGGTGCGGGTCGCCGGCGCGCACGACGCGCTGGGCGGCCGGCTCGCCGAGGCCGCCGGGTTCGACGCCGTGTGGGCGTCCAGCCTGGAGGTGTCCGCCGCCCGCTGCCTGCCCGACGCCAGCGTGCTGACCATGACCGAGTACCTCGAAGCGGCCGCCAACACCCAGAAGGCCCTCGGCATCCCGGTCGTCGCCGACGTCGACACCGGCTACGGCAACAACCTCAACGTGGCCCACATGGTCCGCGAGTACGAGGCCGCCGGGATCACCGCCGTCGCCATCGAGGACAAGCAATTCCCCAAGATGAACAGCTTCGTCGCGACCTCCCACACCCTCCTCGACACCGACACGTTCGCCTCCAAGCTGCGGGTCGCCAAGCAGGCCCAGCGCACCGAGGACTTCTTCGTCATCGCCCGCACCGAGGCGCTGATCGACGGCCTCGGCGTGGAGGTGGCCCTGGAACGCTGCCACGCGTACGTCGACGCGGGCGCCGACGGGGTCCTCGTGCACTCCAAGAAGCCCACCAACGAGCAGGTGCTGGCCTTCCTCGCCGAGTGGCAGGACCGGGCGCCGGTCGTGGTCGTCCCGACCACCTACCCCGACTGGCACATCGACGACGCCGTCAAGGCCGGGGTCTCCACGGTCATCTACGCCAACCAGGGACTGCGCGCCACCATCCGCGCCCTGCGCGAGACCTTCTCCACGATCGTCGACCAGGGCGCCACCACCGAACTCGAGGACCGAATCGCCTCCGTGAAGGACATCTTCGCGCTGCAGGGCCTGGCCGAGTGGCAGGAGCTGGAATCGGCATGACGGCCCTGCACGGCCCGTCCGCGCGGCCATCCGGAAACGGCCGGCGATCCGGAAACAGTCGACCATCCGGAAACGGCCGGCGGTCCGAGGACGGCCGGCGATCCAAGGGCGAACGGCGTCCGCTGCCGCCGGTGTTCTGGCTGCTGTTCGCCGGGACGCTGCTCAACCGGCTCGGCATCCTCGTCCCGGCGTTCCTCTCCCTGTTCCTGGCCGCGGAGACGGGGGTGGCGACCGGCACCATCGGTGTGCTGGTCGGCCTCTGGGGCGCCGGGTCGGTGGCGGGTTCGCTGGTGGGCGGGGCGCTGGCCGACCGGGTGGGGCCGCGGAGGGCCGTGCTGTTCTCGCAGGCGGTGTCCCTGGCCGCCTCCGTCACCCTGGTCTGCACGCAGCGCGTCACGGTGCTGGCCTGCGTGGTCCTGCTGTCGGGCTGCGCTTCCACGCTGCACAAGCCGGCCGGGGCGGTCGTGGTCTCCCGCGAGCTGCCCGAGGCCGGCCACGTGCGGGCGTTCGGCCTGCTCTACTGGGCGTCCAACATCGGCGCGGCGGTCTCGCCCGCGGTCTCCGGCGTCCTGCTGGAGTGGGATCCGCTGTGGCTGATCGCCCTCAACATCGCGACCGCCGTGGCCTACGGCGCCGTGGCGACACGGCTGCCCGGCCCATCCGGCCCGTCCGGCCCGTCCGGCAAGGGCGGGCCCGCCGGGGGGCGTTCCCCCGCGCGCGGTCTGCTCGCCCCCTTCCGCTCCGGCCCGGTGGCCCGTTTCCTGTTCCTGTCCTTCTGCCTGGCCCTGATCTACCTCCAGAAGCAGTCCACGCTGCCCCTGGACATGGCAGCCCACGGCCTCGCTCCGCACACCTACGGTCTGGTCGTCTCCCTCAACGGCCTGCTGATCATCGTCCTCCAGCCGTTCGTGTCACGGTCGGCCGAACGGCTCGGCATGGACACCCAGTTCGTCCTGGCCGGTCTGCTGGTGGCCGTCGGTTTCGGTGCCAACGCGGTCGCCGGGAGCGCGTGGTCGTACGCTCTCGCGCTCACCGTGTGGACCCTCGGCGAGATCCTGCTGGTGCCGCAGGCCTCGGCGTTCCTGGTGCGGCACGCGCCCGAGGGCGGCGCGGGCTCCTACCAGGGCGCCTACCAGTTCGTCTGGAACCTCGGCCTGGTGCTGGGCGCCCCGCTGGGCATGACCGTGCGCGAGCGGTACGGCGGGGACACGCTGTGGGCCGGGTGCCTGGTCCTGGGGCTGGGCGTGGTCACGGCGTACGCGCTGTCCGCCCGCCGGCCGGGCCGCTCGCGTCACTCCGCGCCGGACAGCGCGGGGACCGACGGCAGCGACGGGAGGGAGGAGAGCTGAACCGGACACGGCACCGGATCCGACCGCCGCACCTTCCCGGCCGCCGCCTTCACCGCGGGCCGCCCGGCGTCCCCCGGGCGCTGCTCGGCATCCCCGTCCAGCACACCCGACTTGGCGATGAGGTACCCCAGCTGCGCGCGGCTGCGGCTGCCGAACCGGGACGAGAGGCGGGCGATGTACTCCTGGCAGCGCCGGACGCTGATCCCGAGCTGCTGGGCGGTCACCGCGTCCTTGTCGCCGGCCACCACGTGCCGCAGGATGGCCAGTTCCAGTTCGTCGGTGATCTGGGCGGTCACCTTGTCCCGGCCGGGCGGGGTGAAGGGCACGGCACGGATCCAGGACCGTTCGAAGGCGACCGCGAGGAAGGCGACGACCGCAGGGATGCGCACCTCGACGGCCACCGTGCGGTCGGCGGTGCTCGGGATGAAGGCGACCTTGCGGTCGAAGATGATCAGCCGGTCGAAGTTCTCGTCCAGCGTGCGCACTTCGGCGCCGTGCTCCTCGATGGTGCGCACGAAGTCCCGGGTGGCGGCGCTGGTCCGCGCGTTGTGCTGGTAGATCGTCTTCATCCGCGCGCCGCGGCCCAGCATCGCGAGCGTCGGCGGCAGCGAGTCGGCGAGCACCTCCGGGGAGCGCGGACCGCCCGGCTGCGAGGTCAGTATCTCCTCGTGGCACTCCCGGGTGGCGATCTCGATGGCGGCGTTGATGTGCGCGAGGCCCGAGTGCACCTCGTACCCGCCGGAGTCCCGGTGCCGGCGGTAGGCCTCCACCGCCGGAGCCAGCCTCTCCTGGCTGCGCATCAGCCGACTGATCACCTCCTGGGCCTCTTCGAGGATCGCGGAAGCGCGCCGGCTGCACACATGGCCGGGATTCACCGCCATGTACGTGTCGCCGCTGCGGTGCAGCAGCCCGCTCGCCACGAGCCGCCGTACCGCTTCCGCGTCCGGCGCCGCCGCCTCGTCGATCGGTCCCGGCAGCAGGGGCAGCAGCGAGGCGTACACCTCGATGTCCTCCTGCCGCACCGGCCCCCCGTCCAGCTCGTCCACCCGCTCGCCCCGTTCCGTCACGACTCCCCCGAAGTGTGGCCATCAGCACGCCATCATCTTCAAAAGTTAACCGCACACTCCGGGCGTGACACTTGACGGTCCTGTGACAGCCGTCTCCTTGGCTCTTTTCTTTCGGTGCGGTCGACGGAGGCGGGGTTTCTCCGTGTGCGGTGGTGAACGCGAGCATGGTGAACGCGAGCCTGGCGAGAGCGAGCCTGGTGAACGCGTGCTCTACGAGGCCGTGCGTCCGAAGCAGCGCTCCAGGTCGGTGAGGTCGTAGAAGGCGCTGCCCCTGGCGACCGGCCGGCAGCCCGTCCTGAACGGCGTCCTCCCGTCATGCTGTGTGGGCAGGTGAACGCCGGATGGCTGGGGGCGGCAGCCCGCATGCCGGGAGGGCCAGCTACGGTCAGGTCCGGAGAGGTCGCCCCCTCTCCTCGATCGTTCTCACGGGGGAGAGCCGATGAGGCTGTCGTTGTTGCGCCGCTCCGGCCGGGCGCGCACCGCCGTCGTCCTGGCCGCGGCCGTCGGACTGCTGACGGGTACCGCCCTGGTCGTCACCGAGCTGAACTCACCCACCTTCGGGCTGGAGGCGGCACCACGGGGCGACGCCCCGGAGTGCGCCCGCGTCGCGAAGGACTCCCCGGACGGCGTCGGCGGACAACGCCGCGACGACGTCACCCTCCCCGGCGTCGCCGTCTGGGGCGACGGATCGGTCGTCCTGCGCTGCGGCCTGCGCCCGCCCGCCCCGACGGTCGACCACTGTCTGACCGTCGACGACGTCGACTGGGTCTGGCGCGAAGCGCGCTCCCGCGACGGCGAGAAGGTCCTCATCACCTACGGCCGCAACCCGGCCGTCGAACTCACCGTCTCCGACCGGGTCACCGCGATCGACGACGTCCTGGTGGAACTCAGCCACGCGGTCAGGCCGATCCGGCAGAAAAACGAGTGCGTCAGCGCGGCGGACGTACCGGCGACGGTGTCCTAGCTTCCGGGATCCGCAACCGCGCGGACAGCCGGGACAGGCCGTCCCCCCGGACCGCCTGCCCCCGGACCGCCTGCCCCCACCGGGCTTCCCGCCCACCGGGCTTCCCGCCCACCAGACGCCAAGCCTGCGGCGTTGTTCTAGCCGTCCGCGCGGTCCAGTGCCCGGGTGATGGCCTGTTCGTCCTGGCCGAGGACGGCCTTCTCGAGACTCTGGTCGTCCTTGCGGGAGAAGCGCTCGCCTCGGGCGACGTCCTCCTTGCTCAGGACCCGTCCGCACCATTCCCCCTGGTCGCCGGTCCGGTCGTCGAACGGGACGGCTGCGCCCTCCCCGAGGACGATCCACCCGTCGTCGCTCCAGCGGAGCGCGAGCAGGTAGGTGTGGCCGGTCTCCAGGCGAGGGGCGTTCGGCGCGGTCCGCTTGATGCGGTTGCCGCTCTCCCGGTACACCCGCCAGCCGGGGGCCACCATGTCGAACTCCTTGCCCATGGAGCGGGCGGGCCTGTCGGAGGACCAGAGGAGGTCGTCCGTGCGGAACGTGACCATGCGGTCGGTCTCGTACCGGAACACCCCCTGCGCGACATCACGGCCGTTGGTGTCCCGCTCCGCCGTCGGGGTGGCGACGACGACATGGTCGGCGTGGGTGACCCAGTCCTCCGCGGTCTGGGACGGGTGGTCGTCGTCGCCGATCCCGCAGCCGACCACCGTGGCCAGACCCGGTCGGCCGACCAGGACTCCCGCGACGACTCCGACGAGGGCCAGGGCGACGGTGAGGGGACGGCTCGCGATGCGGCCGCCGTGACGTATCCCTTCCACGACTACCGGCACCCCCGTGCCGCGGCTCGCGAAGTGGACTGGGCGTGTCTGTATGGCCGTTTCTGCGGCATGAAGAAGTGCTCCCCCGGTGAGCGACGGCGTCCCCGTCGCTGTGAGTGACGTGCGCGACGGCGGATTGGTCAAGATCCACCGAAAGCGGTGATCACCATAGACCGGCGAGGCCGAGCGTGCCGGTGGATTGCCCGGAATCCGCCGCTGCCCGACCTCGGCACCCCGGCCGCCCCCGGTGGAGGGTCAGGGCAGGGCGATGCCGTCCAGCCTGCCTGCCTTGGCGTCGTCGAGCAGGTGGGTGAACTGGTCGAGGCTCATCCGGACGCGCTGGCCGAAGTCGTCGGTCAGGATGATCCGTTGGTCGGCCGGGGCGCTGGGGTCGACGAAGAGCTGGGGGCAGCCGCAGTCGCAGTCGCCGCAGAACGTGGCGACGGGTTCCAGCCCGCTGGTGTCGGTCAAGGTGTTCCACCTCCGTGGGTGTGGGCCCGCGGCGCGCCGGCGTGTGGGCGACCGGCGGTCGCGGGGGACTGTCCGGGGGATACCCGGCGGAACCCGCACGGACGCGCGCGCTGAGTGCGGGCGGAGGCGCGTTGGGTGCCGGGCGCGCGCCGGTGCTCCGTCGGCCGCTTCGATTGCCTCGACCGCGGTGGCGGGCCGGGAACTCGACGGCATCCTCAGCCGACCTCTGGAGGGGGCCCGCCCACGTCGGCCGTACGTCTCTCCGCGTGGGCGGCCCCCGCCAACTCCGTCAGCTCTTGTCGAGGAGCTTGTTCATCTCGGTGATCTCGGCGGTCTGCGCGGTGACGATGTCGTCGGCCATGGACGTGGCGGGACCGTACCGGCCCTTGTCCTTCTCGGTGCCGGCCATGTCCACCGCACCCTCGTGGTGCTCGATCATCATGGTCAGGAACAGGGTGTCGAAGTCACCGCCGGAGGCCTTCTCCAGCTTCTCCATGTCCGAGCCGTCCATCATCCCGGGCATCTTGTGCGCCCCGGACCGTCCCGAGTGGTCCATGCCGGGCATCGACTCGGCCGAGCCGTCGGACGACGCCGGGACGTCCTCGCCCCAGGACGTCAGCCAGCCGCTCATGGTCCTGATCTCCGGGTCCTGCGCCTTCTCGATGCGTGCGGCGAGGTCCTTCACCTCGGGGGAGGACGCCCGCCCGGCCGCGAGTGCGGCCATCTCCAGGGCCTGCCGGTGGTGCGGGATCATGCCCTGCGCGAAGGAGACGTCCTGGGCGTTGTGCGCGCCGGTCGAGGCGGCGGAACGCGTCGGCGACGACGCGGAGGGGTGGCCGCCCGCGTGCCCGCTGCCGCTGTCGTCGCCGCCGTCGCCGCAGGCGGCGAGGACGAGCGCGGCGGTGACGGACGCGGCCGCGAGGACGGCGCGGTGGGTCAGGGTACGGGTGTTGCGCATGCTGTTACTCCTGCTGTGCTGTGCGAACAAGGATCCGGACGTGCCGAGGCGCACCGCGTCGTCGTGCCGGGGACGCGGTGCCGCGTGGTGTCTAGATCCGCAGGAGCTGGAGTTCCGCCAGGGAGGGCGGCGCGCGTGCGCTGTCCGGGGCGGCGACGGCGTACGAGCGGACGAAGCCCGCGCGAACGGTCGCGGCCACCGGGTCGGGAACGAGAGCGGGCAGGGTGGGCGCACCACTGACCGCGGCCGCCGCACAGGTCGCGTCGGCGTGTGCGAGGTGGCCGCCGCCGCAGCCTCCGCCATGGCCGCAGTCGTCCTGGACCTCGACCTGCGCCGTCCCATGCAGTGGCCCGGCGTGTTCGTGCACCACGCCACCGGGAGCCAGGCCGTGCATGGCCAACAGCCCGGCCCACAGCCCGAGCACGAGCAGCGCCCGCCACGACCGCGCGGGCGGCGGCGCGAGGAGCTGCTCGGGGCTGTTCATCGGCCTCATCCTAGGGGCGTCGTCATCCGCGCGCCGAGGACGGCAGGCATGTGGATGAGTCGGGGCTCGGCTGACCGGTCGTGGCTTCGGTCAGCCGGAGTGATCCTCAGCCCCGTGACCTCGGAGGTTCCTCGACGACCAGCCCCGCCGGTGCCGAGACCGACGCGATCCGGCCGTGGGCCCCGGCCGCCTGAGGCCCTCTCAGGCACCAAAAAGGGCGAGGCCCGAAGAGCCCGCCCGATCCGCAAGAAACCCCAGGTCAGGGCCACACCAGGCAATACGGCTGATGCCCGGCCTCATGCAACCGATGCGAGCAGTCCTGCCACTCGTGCAGCGATTGGGAGAGGCGGGGTGCTGACCTGGGGTTTCTTGGTGATATGTGGGCTGACCTGCGGAAACGGCTCTCGGTAGTTCTCGCGGGTCGGCGCTGTTTCCCAAACTCATGTGCCCTGGATGTGCCCTGGGCGCTCACTCGTGCGCTGGTCTCGGGAGCCGGAGCCGCTGAGCTGACCCGGCGGAGACGCCGAAGCCTCCGGCGCTGGCCTTCCTCAAGGGCCTCGGTGGAGGATCCGCCTGCGACACCCGCTTTAGGAGTGGGATCGAATCCTTGCCGGGTGGTACTTGACCGTGGCGTGTGGCGCTGTTCTGCAAGGCTCGCGGTCGACCGGCCGGACTCATGGCTGGATCCGTTTCAGCAGCCAGGAGGGGACGGCGCGGGCGGCGCCGGAGACGCTGATCCTGCGTATCCCGTCAACTGCTTGGTGATGTGCATCGTCCTGCCCTCGGGCTCTGCCGGCACGTGGCTGCCGGACCCACCGCAGACGAGGAGCACCGTACGCGACTCGAGTGACCGGCGCGTGCGATGCCCCTCCCCTTGCCGCCCGGTCAGCTGCGGCGGGGCCCCAAGGGCTGGGCGGTGCCAGCCGCCTGGGCGTTCTCGGCGGAGGCGTCCGGGTCGCCGTGCTGTGTCGCGTCGGCGGTCCGCGCCGCGCCGGTGCTGGTCTGCTGCTTGGGACGGCGCAGCAGGACGACCGCACAAACCGCGGCTATCAGGGCCAGGATGGCGGCCACGATGAGGCACAGGCGCATGCCGTCGAGGAGGGAGTCGCCCAGGGCGCCGTAGACCTGGTTGGCCGTGGAGCCGAGGTTCATCCCGGCGACCGCGCCCAGGCCGCCCTCCTTCGCCGTGGCGACGATGGTGTGGGCCTGGGTGCCGGTCACACCGGCGTCGGAGAGATGGCCGGGCAGGGAGTCCACGGCGCGGGTGGACAGCAGGGCGCCGAGGACGGCCGGGCCGAGCGCGCCGCCGACCTGGCGGAAGGCGTTGTTGGCGGCCGAGGCCATGCCCGCCAGATGGTGCGGCACGGCGGCGACGGCGGTGGCCGTCATCGGCGTGGTGACCAGGCCCAGGCCGACGCCCAGCACGATCAGTCGCCAGGCGATCGAGCCGTAGGAGGTGTCGGTGTCGAGGTTGGTCATGGCCAGCAGGGACCCGGCGATCAGGAGCAGACCGACGCTGATCATCCAGCGGGTCGGGACGCGGTGCATGAGCCGTCCGGCCGGGGCTCCGGCCACGATCGCGGCCACCGGGACCAGCAGCAGCCGCGCGCCCGCCTCCAGCGTGCCGAGCTGCTGCACCATGCCGAAGTACAGGCTGAGGACGAAGAAGAAGCCGATCAGCCCGAGGAAGGTGATCAGGGCGACCAGGGCGGTGGCGGTGAAGGCCGCGCTGCGGAACACCGCCAGGTCCAGCATCGGGCTGTCGCTGCGCTTCTCCGCCACGACGAACGCGATCAGCGCGACGATGCCCAGCGCCAGGGCGGCGATCACCTTGGAGGCGGTGAAGGAGTCGGCGCCGCCCTCGATCACGCCGTAGACCAGGGCGGTGACGGCGACGGCCGCGGTGATCTGGCCGGGCCAGTCGAGCTTGCGTCCGTGCGGGGCGCGCGAGTCGGTCAGCAGCGGGGCGGCGACGGCCATCGCGACCAGCGCGAGGGGGATGGACAGCAGGTAGATCCAGCGCCAGGAGAAGCGGTCGAGGATGACGCCGGCGATGACCGGGCCGACGGCCAGGGCCGCGAGCATGGCCATGGCCCACATGCCGATGAACTTCCCGCGCTCGCGGAAGTCGGGCACCGCGTGGCTGATCAGCGCCAGCGTGGTGGGCAGCAACGCGGCCGAGCCCAGACCGGCCAGGGCCTGCCCGGCCCACAGCATCTGGATGTTCTGCGCACACAGGGCGACCGCCGCCCCGGCGGCACAGCAGAACAGGCCCGCCTGGAAGACCTTCTTGCGGCCGTGGACGTCACCGAAGACGCCGGCGGTCATGATGAACGCGGCCATGGGCAGGACGAACGCGTCCTGGACCCAGGAGAGTTGGGCGGTCGAGGTGTGCAGTGCCCGCTGGATCGCGGGCAGACTGACGGCGACCGTGGTGATCGGCAGGTAGGCGACGAACACGCCGAGGCAGGCCATGACGATGGTGGCCGCCCGCCGGTCGGTCGGCCTGATCGCCGTTGTGGTGGCGTTCACGGAAATTCCGCTTTCTCCCGTGCGGCGTGGTGTGCCGCGGTCGGTTGGCAGGGGGTGGTGCACGGGGCTGCCGTGCCGGGTGCGGGCAGCCCTGACCCGCGGGATGTTGCCCATGGCGTCCCGCAGGCGTCGGTGGGTGGGGTTCTTCGCGGCTTACGCGGCCGGTCCGGACTCGGCCCGGTACGCGGCCAGGTGAGCGTGGAGCTCGGCGCGCGAACGGACGCGTTTGAAGGGGGCCTTGGCGACGGTGGCCCGGATGCGCTTGACCGGGTCGCCGGGATTACCCCAGACGACGTCGACCTGCGTGCCGATCTCGGCGTCGGCGACGTTCAGCACGGCCAGGGAGAGCATCTTGCGGAAGTAGTAGCTGTAGCCGCGCGAGGTGGCCGTGCCGGCGAGGATGCCGTCGCGCTCCACTCGGTCCATCCACAGGTGACCGCGCAGGTCGCGGGGCATGTCCATGAAGGTGTGGTGCGGGCCGTCACCGTACAGCGAGCGGTGCACGTCAAGGACGTCGTCGCTGTTCCACACCAGGGTGCGCAGCACCCGCGCGGGCTTGGCGAGCCGCTCCTTGAGGACGGCATCGCCGAGGAAGGTGTGGTCGAAGCTGATCTGCCTGGTCCAGCCGAGCTCGACCGGGCCACGGTAGTAGTCGCGCAGCGACTCGCCCTGGAAGCTGCCGGCGATGAACGCCCGCGGGATGTGCCAGGGCGAGCTGAGCAGGTGGGCAAGGAAGTCCGCCTCCTCGGGCTCGTACAGGGCGGGCAGGTAGTCCAGGTTCCGGGTGGGAACCGAGTTCTCCAGGTGGTTGACGGGCGCGGCCCGGTTGCCCAGGCGGCGGATGCCGTACTTCCGCCCGGCCTGAATGACCGCGTCGTACACGGCGCCGCCGATCTCGCGCGGGCCCTGCACCTCGAACCCGACCTCGCCGGCCATGCCCTGCCGCAGCGCCCAGACGCGGTGCCCGGCGAGGGTGGTGGGCACCGCGTGCATGTACGGGGTGTCCAGCAGTCGCTCGTCGCCGGTCAGATCCAGCAGCAGCGGGATCGAGGCGGGGCCGGAGACCTGGTACACGAACCAGTCCTCGTCCTCGGCGGTGGCCTTGAAGTCGCCGTGCTCCAGGTTGTACCGGGCCCAGTCGCCGCCCGGCCCGTGGAAAACGTAGTCCTCCTCGTCCAGCCGGGTCAGGATGCCCTCGCTCATGACATGGCCGTGCGTGTTGGTCTGCACGACGTGCTTGGAGGCGCCCGCCGGGAACCTCCGGAAGGAGTTGACCGAGATCCCCGAGAACAACTTGAGCACGTCGGGGCCGCGGAAGCGGGTCTGCGGCAGGAACGACCAGTCACCGATGTAGCAGGTCTGCTTCCACGACAGGCTCTCGTCGAGCCAGTCGGTGTGCTCCGGCTGCCCGAAGAGCTTGGCGAGGATGTCGAACGGGGGTGTCGAGCGGAAGGCGTCGACTGTGAAGTGCACGGGGACGGATGCCTCTCTGATGATCAGGCGCTGCTCGTGTGTCGTGATGCGGTCGGCTCGTCGGCACAGCGCCGCTTCATGGCCCGGAGCGCCCGGGGGGATGCGAGGAGGGCGCTCCGGGCCGGTCAGGGAGCGGCAGCGACACCCCGCCGGGCAGCCGACCCGCAGACGCCCACTAGCACAGCCGCCGGCACCGGAGCCACGTCACCGACAACCCGCTGGATGCGGGAGGCACCGGTGCGCGACGCCGCCTGGTGGGGTCGCCCCACACCCGCCGTGGTCAGGTGCATCAGCAGGACGAACGTGCCGAGGCAGACCACCGCCGGTACCAACCGCGTGCTCATGGGAGTCACGTCCTTTCTTTAAGGACACGCCCCAGCATCCGCCTCGCCGCCTCCGACCATGAACTTTGCAGCCCGAGACGAACAAAAACCTCTACTCTGGTCGCACTGGGTGGCAGACTCTCCCCGTGAACGACGATGTGGACAGGAAAATCCTCCACGCACTCCAATGCGCGCCCCGCGCCCCGTTCCGGCGCATCGGCGAGGTGACGGGAGTGTCGGAGCAGACCGCCGCCCGCCGCTACCACGCCCTGCGCCGCAGCGGGGTGATGCGGGTGATCGGCCTGGTCAACCCTGCGGTGTACGGGCAGGCCCATTGGGTGGCCCGCATCCGTTCCCGTCCCGATCGGGTCGGCCCCCTGGCGGACTCCCTGGCCAAGCGGCCGGACATCGCCTACGCCAACCTCGCCTCCGGTGGCTCGGAGATCATCTGCATGATCCGCTCCCCCGTCGAGGCTCAGCGCGACGACGTCCTGCTGCGCCAGCTGCCCCGCTCGGCCTCCGTCCTCGACGTCAGCATCGACCTGCTCCTGCACCCCTTCGGCGAGACCGGCACCAGTGAATGGACCGGCTACGGCGCCGGCCTCAACCCCGACCAGGTACGGCAGCTCACCGGTGACCGGCCACCCACCCCCGCGGGGCCGCCGCGGCCCTCTACGGACGAGGACACCCCGCTGCTGGACGCCCTCGCTGAGGACGGCCGCACCACCCACACCCGGATCGCCGAGCTCACCGGCTGGTCCAACGCGCGCGTCGCTCGTCGCCTGGAAGCCCTGGAGACTTCCGGCACGCTCTTCTACGACGTGGAACTGCTGCCCGAGCGCCTGGGCCACACCCTCAACGCCACCCTCTGGCTGCGCGTCGCCCCCGCCCGCCTCAGACAGGCCGGCGAGGAACTCGCCCGGCACGCCGAGGTTGCCTTCGCCGGCGCCATCAGCGGCCGGCACAACCTGATGGTCAGCGTCATCTGCCGCGACGCCGAGGACTTCTACCGCTACCTCACCACCCGCGTCGCTGCCATCGACGGCATCGACGCCTACGAGGTCAGCATCCGCGTCCGCCGCCTGAAACAGGCCGCCTCACTCATCCACCACGGCCGCCTCGTACATCCGACGCCCGCGTAGGAGCCCGCACAGCGGGTGGGGCGCACTCCCTCTGTGCGGCGCGAGCACCTCTGGGAGCCGGGCAAGCCCGTCCGAACGCGTCCCCCGTTACCCGTACCTAGCGTCTATAGGGCCCAGTCTCGGACGCGCGGGCTCGGCCGCCCGCTTCGCCATCCCCAACTTCCATGGGTTCCGCTCCACTACAGCAATCTCAAGAAACCCCAGGTCAGGGCCACACAAGGCAGTACGGCTGATGCCCCGCCTCATGCAGTCGGTGGCTGAAGTCCTGCCACTCGTGCAGCAGTTGGTACACGTTGAACGCGTCCCGCGGCCCGCCCCGGTCCGGCACCGTCGACCAGATGAACGCCGCCGCGCCCACCGCCTCCTCGCCTATGCCGCGAAGGGGGTCGACGACCGTCATCGGGAGCTTCACGACCGCGTAGTCGGGGTGGAGGACGACGAGTTCCAGGGGCGGGACCTTGTGGAGGGGGACGCCCTCTATGCCGGTGAGGACCATGGCCGCCATGGTCTCCGGCTTGATCTTCGTGAACATGCCGTTCATGCCGAGCTCGTCGCCGCCGAGTTCCTCGGGGCGCATCGAGATCGGGACACGGGCCGCCGTCGCGCCGTCGGGCGCGCCGAAGTACTTGTACGTCACCCCCACCCGACCACCATTCCTGCTCCCCGCCCTCAACCGATCGATCCGACGTTCGATACGTCGGTCGTCCGGCTCTGTCTCACTCGGTACGCCATGAGTCTGACGAGCCTCGGTGGCTTCCTCCGCCTCGCGCCGGTGCCTTCCCCGCCGGGCACGTCGAGGACCCAGGTCGTCAGTCCCCTCGCCCAGTCCGCCACCGCGATGCATATCTCCACCCGACTGCTTTTCTAGGACGCGTGGCCCCCGCCGCGCAACCCGATCATCGTGTCAGTGACCTCCCCCACGGCCGCCCGCCGAAACGTGCGTTGAAACACCTGTCCGCGGGATCTGCGCAGCTCCTGAACAAGGTGTTTCCCACCATGGTTCCCGTGAGCTGTGTGTATCAGGTCCCAGTCTCGCAGATCACGGGGGAGTGGCGACTGGTCGCCGGGTCGGTACCGCGCCGGCCGCCGCCCTGCCGCCGCCCGCCAGCGGGGCCCGCTGCCGTCGGTGCCCCCTGGCCTACCCTGAGGAGGTCACTGGCAAAACCGGAGTCCGAGCAGTCGGAGAAGGTCGGAGAAGTCGCAGGACATGAGCGAATTGCCCTATTCATACGAGGCGCCTGTCTCGCAGGCCCTGTTCGACCGTGCGTCCGCCGTCACGCCCGGCGGCGTGAACTCCCCGGTGCGCGCCTTCCGCGCCGTGGGCGGTACGCCCCGGTTCATGGTGTCCGGCACCGGTCCCTACCTGACCGACGCCGACGGGCGGGAGTACGTCGATCTTGTCTGTTCCTGGGGACCCATGATCCTCGGGCACGCGCACCCCGAGGTCATCGCCGCCGTGCAGGACGCCGTCTCGCGCGGCACCTCCTTCGGTACGCCCGGTGAGGGCGAGGTCGCGCTCGCCGAGGAGATGGTCGACCGGATCGGGCCGCTGGAGCAGGTGCGGCTGGTGTCCAGCGGGACCGAGGCCACCATGTCGGCCATCCGGCTCGCCCGCGGGTTCACGCAGCGCACCAAGGTGATCAAGTTCGCCGGGTGTTACCACGGTCACGTCGACTCGCTGCTCGCCGCGGCCGGCAGCGGCGTGGCGACCTTCGCCCTCCCGGACACCCCCGGCGTCACCGGCGCCCAGGCCGGCGACACCATCGTCCTGCCCTACAACGACCTCGAGGCCGTGCAGGCCGCCTTCCGGGCCCACCCCGGCGAGATCGCCTGTGTGATCACCGAGGCCTCCCCGGGCAACATGGGCGTCGTCCCGCCGATGCCCGGCTTCAACCAGGGACTGAAGGACGCGTGCGCGCTAAACGGCGCGCTCTACATCTCCGACGAGGTCATGACCGGCTTCCGTACCAGCCGCAGCGGCTGGTACGGCGTCGACGGGGTCGAGCCCGACCTGATGACCTTCGGCAAGGTGATGGGCGGCGGGTTCCCGGCCGCGGCCTTCGGCGGTCGCGCCGACGTCATGGCGCACCTCGCGCCGGCCGGTCCGGTCTACCAGGCCGGCACCCTCTCCGGTAACCCGATCGCCACCGCCGCCGGGCTCGCCCAGCTGCGGCTCCTGGACGACGCGGCCTACGCCAAGGTCGACGACGTGTCGGCGCGGATCCAGGCGCTGGTCTCCGACTCCCTCGCCAAGGAGGGCGTCGCGCACACCGTGCAGAACGCCTCCAACATGTTCTCCGTCTTCTTCACGGACCGGCCGGTCCGCAACTACGAGGACGCCAGGGCGCAGGAGTCGTACCGCTACACCGCGTTCTTCCACTCCCTGCTGGCGAACGGCGTCTACCTGCCGCCGTCCTCCTTCGAGTCCTGGTTCGTGTCCACGGCCCACGACGAGCAGGCCGTCCAGCGGATCGCCGACGCCCTCCCGGCGGCGGCCCGAGCGGCTGCGGAGGCCACCGGAACATGAGCAGCGCCGACCAGACCAAGGACATCACCGTCGTCCACCTCATGCGGCACGGCGAGGTCGCCAACCCGGACGGCGTCCTCTACGGCCGTCTCGCCGGCTACCACCTCTCCGAGCTCGGCCGGCAGATGGCCGACCGGGTCGCCGAGCACCTCGCCCCGCGGGACGTGACGCACGTCGTCGCCTCCCCGCTGGAGCGGGCGCAGGAGACCGCTACGCCGATCGCCAAGGCGCACGGCCTGGACATCGCCACCGACGAACGGCTGATCGAGGCCGAGAACGTCTTCCAGGGCAAGACCTTCGGGGTCGGCGACGGGGCGCTGCGCCGACCGGAGAACTGGAAGCACCTGGTCAACCCGTTCAGGCCGTCCTGGGGTGAGCCGTACGTCGACCAGGTCATCCGCATGATGGGCGCGCTGAACGCGGCGAAGGACCAGGCGCGGGGGCACGAGGCCGTGCTCGTCAGCCACCAGCTGCCGATCTGGATCGTGCGGTCGTACGTCGAGAAGCGGAGGCTGTGGCACGACCCGCGCCAGCGGCAGTGCACGCTCGCGTCCCTGACGACCTTCACGTACCAGGGCGACAAGATCGTCTCCGTCGGCTACAGCGAGCCGGCCCGCGATCTGGTCCCGGCCCATCTCCTCGCCGGTGCCAAGCCGGTGAAGGGGAAGGGCAAGGCCTTCGGGGCCTGACGGGCCGTACGGGAGAGGCGCGGGGCGTAAGCCCTTTCTGTGCGCCTCTGTTACGGAATCCGGAAGTATCGGCGCAACCTCCCCGTTCGTCACCACCTCTGACTGGGTGACCACCAGAGAACGTGACGAACGGGGATGCAATGCGCACTCTCACCCGCAGGGGAGCACTCGGACTCGGCGCGGGCGCCGCGGCCACCGTCGGACTGGCGGGCTGCGGCTCCCTCACGTCCTCGGACGGGTCGAGCCATGCCGGAGGTTCCGGGAAGGGCCGGACGGGAAGCCCGAAGCCCACCGCCAGCCCCCTCGGTGACGGCTCCACCTCGTTCACCGGAAAGCAGCCCCACCAGCCCGCGAAGCCCGAGCCGTTGGAGCCGGGGCAGACCCCGCCGCAGTTCGTGATCTTCTCCTGGGACGGGGCGGGTGAGGTCGGCAACGGCCTCTTCCCGCGCTTCCTGGACCTCGCCAAGGAGCACGAGGCGGGCATGACCTTCTTCCTCTCCGGGCTGTATCTGCTGCCCGAGTCGAAGAAGCGTCTCTACGACCCGCCGAACAACCCGCGCGGCGCCTCCGACATCGGCTACCTCACCGACGAGCACGTCAAGGCGACGCTCACCAACGTGCGCCGCGCGTGGTTGGAGGGCCACGAGATAGGCACCCACTTCAACGGCCACTTCTGCGGCGGCACCGGCACCGTCGGCAACTGGACGCCCCGGCAGTGGCGCAGCGAGATCGACCAGGCCAAGTCCTTCGTCAAGGAGTGGCGGACCAACACGGGGTGGACCGACCTGCCGGCCCTGCCCTTCGACTACGACAAGGAACTCGTCGGCGGCCGCACCCCCTGCCTGCTCGGCCAGGACAACCTGCTGCCCACCGCCCGCGACCTCGGCTGGCGCTACGACGCCTCCTCGCCCGGCGGTCGTCAGGTCTGGCCGCAGAAGCGGCAGGGCATATGGGACCTGCCGCTGCAGGCGATACCTTTCCCCGGCCGTCGGTTCGAGGTCCTCTCGATGGACTACAACATGCTCGCCAACCAGTCCGTCAACTCCACCAACGCGCCCTCCCACAACTACCCGGCCTGGCGTGAGCAGTCCGCCGGCGCCTACATCGAGGGATTCAAGCGGGCGTACGAGACGAACCGGGCCCCCTTCTTCGTCGGCAACCACTTCGAGCAGTGGAACGGCGGCATCTACATGGACGCCGTCGAGGAGGCCCTGAAGCACATCGCGCGGGAGAAGGAGAAGGGCGAGGACGTGCGCATGGTCTCCTTCCGGCAGTTCGTCGACTGGCTGGACGTGCAGAAGCCGGAGGTGCTCGCCAAGCTGCGCACCCTCGACGTCGGAACGCAGCCGGCCGGTGGCTGGAAGGAGTTCCTGAAGGACACCGCCTCGACCCCCTCGGGAACCTCCTCGAACGCCGCCTGAAATGCGGTTTTCCGCCCGCAAGGGGGGTGCGCAAGATCCCCGGAACGGGCATGCGAAACTTTTCACATGAGTGCCGCCAGCCGTAGTCGCACCCGTAGCCGTGCCGTCCTGCTCGCCGCCGTCGCCGCGGCTGCCGCGCTGACCCTGTCCGCGTGCGGTTCGGGCGGCGTGTCCGGCGGAGGCGGCAACACCAACTTCGTGACCGGCAACAACGGCATCGACACCGTCAAGCAGGGCGAGCGGACCGACGCCCCCGACCTCTCCGGCAAGACCATCGACGGCAAGACCCTCGACGTCGCCGACTACAAGGGCCAGGTCGTCGTCGTGAACATCTGGGGCTCCTGGTGCGGTCCGTGCCGCGCGGAGGCCAAGTACTTCGCCAAGGTCTCCAAGGAGTACGACGGCAAGGGCGTCCAGTTCGTCGGCATCAACACCCGGGACGCCAGCACCTCTCTCGCGGTCGCCTTCGAGAAGGACTTCCAGATCACCTACCCGAGCCTGTACGACCCGACGGGCAAGCTGATGCTCCGCTTCAAGAAGGGCACGCTCAACCCGCAGCTGATCCCCTCCACGCTCGTCATCGACAAGGACGGGAAGATCGCCGCCCGGGCCCTGCAGGCCCTCGGCGAGGAGAACCTGCTCAGCATGTTCAAGCCCGTCCTCGCGGAGAAGTGACGTGAGCGCGCTCCTGACCCTCGCCGAGGCGACGGGCCGCAACGAGACCGTGTTCAGCGGCGCCCTGCCCATCGCGCTGCCCATCGCCCTGCTCGGCGGACTCGTCTCCTTCTTCTCGCCGTGCGTCCTGCCCCTCGTGCCCGGCTACCTCTCCTATGTCACCGGGATCACCGGCACCGACCTGGCCGAGGCCAGGCGCGGGCGGATGGTGGCCGGCGCCTCGCTGTTCGTGCTCGGCTTCACCGTGGTGTTCGTCTCCGGCGGAGCCCTGTTCGGGTACTTCGGGGAGACGCTGCAGGAGGAGAAGAGCATCCTCACCAAGGTGCTCGGCGCGCTCATGATCCTCATGGGCGCCTTCTTCATGGGCCTGATGCCCTGGCTCACCCAGCGCGAGTTCCGCTTCCACCGCAGGCCGACCGCCGGCCTGATCGGCGCCCCTCTCCTCGGCGCCCTCTTCGGCATCGGCTGGGCGCCCTGCATCGGCCCCACCCTCGCCTCCGTACAGGCGCTCTCCTTCAGCGAGGCGAGCGCGGGCCGCGGGGCCATACTGACGGTCGCGTACTGCCTGGGTCTGGGCGTACCGTTCGTGCTCGCCGCGGTCGCCTTCCGCAAGGCGCTCGGCGCCTTCGACTGGGTCAAGCGCCACTACGTGTGGGTGATGCGCCTCGGCGGCACCATGATGATCGTGACCGGTCTGCTGCTGCTGACCGGCGCGTGGGACCACATCGTCTCCGAGATGCAGAACTGGTCCAACGGCTTCACTGTGGGGATCTGACCGATGAGCAAGACGACGACCGGCACACCCTCCGAGGCGACCGGGGACGACCAGGACCTCGGCGCGGCCGGCTCCCAGCTGTCCACCGCGCCCGCGGAGGAGCCGCCCAACCTGCCCTCCCTGGGCGTCGTCGGCTGGATCCGCTGGTTCTGGCGGCAGCTCACCTCCATGCGGGTCGCGCTGCTGCTGCTTCTGCTGCTGTCGCTCGGCGCGATCCCCGGCTCGCTGATCCCGCAGTCCGGGACCGACGAGACGAAGGTCGCCGACTTCCGTGACGCCCACCCCACCCTCGGGGACGTCTACGACAAGCTCGGCCTCTTCCACGTCTACAGCTCGGTGTGGTTCTCCGCGATCTACATCCTGCTGTTCGTCTCCCTCATCGGCTGCATCGTGCCCCGCACCTGGCAGTTCGTGGGCCAGCTGCGCGGCCGCCCGCCGGGCGCGCCCCGGCGCCTGACCCGGCTGCCCGCCTACACCACGTGGCGCACCGAGGCCGAGCCCGAGCAGGTCCGCGAGGCCGCGCTCGCCCTGCTGCGAAAGCGCCGCTTCCGTGCCCACCTCGCCGGGGACAACGTCGCCGCCGAGAAGGGCTATCTGCGGGAGGTCGGCAACCTCGCCTTCCACATCGCCCTGATCGTGATGCTGATCGCCTTCGCCTGGGGTCAGCTCTTCAAGATGGAGGGCAACAAGCTGGTCGTCGAGGGCGACGGGTTCTCCAACACCATCACGCAGTACGACGACTTCAAGTCCGGCAACCTCTTCAGCCAGGACGACCTGGACCCCTTCAGCTTCAACCTGGAGGACTTCAAGGGCACGTACGAGACGAGCGGCCCGAACAAGGGCACCCCGCGCACCTACCAGGCGTCCGTCGACTACAGCGTCGGCGCCTACGGCAAGGACCGAAAGACCGTCATCAAGGTCAACGAGCCGCTGGAGATCGGCGACTCGAAGGTCTACCTCACCGCCCACGGCTACGCGCCCGTCATCACCGTGCGCGACGGCAAGGGTGACGTGGTCTACAACCAGGCCGTGCCGCTCCTCCCGCTCGACTCCAACGTCACCTCCTCCGGCGCGATCAAGGTCATGGACGGCTACCGCAACGCCAAGGGCGTCAAGGAACAGCTCGGCTTCCAGGCCTTCTTCCTGCCGAGCTACGGCGGCGAGGGTTCCGCGGTGGTCTCGCAGTTCCCGGCGCTGCTCAACCCGGTGCTGAACCTCGAGGCCTACCACGGCGACCTCGGTGTGGACGCGGGCATCCCGCAGAGCGTGTACCAGCTCGACAAGAGCCACCTCAAGGACTTCAAGAACGCCAAGGGCGAGCTGCTGCGGGAGAACCTCAAGCCCGGCGAGACCATGAAGCTCCCCGGCGGCGCCGGCTCGGTGACCTACGAGGGCACCAAGGAGTGGGCGAACTTCCAGATCACCCGGCAGCCCGGCAGCGGCTGGGCGCTCGGCGGCGCGATCGCCGCGATCTTCGGCCTGGCCGGCTCCCTGTTCATCCAGCGCCGCCGCGTGTGGGTACGAGCCGTCAAGGGCGCCGACGGCGTCACCGTGGTCGAGATGGCCGGCCTCGGCCGCAGCGAGTCCGCCAAGGTGCCCGAGGAACTCGGCGACCTCGCCGGAATCCTGTACGACCGGGCACCGGGCGCCCCGGACCCCGAAGACTCCTCCGACGCCACCCCCACCACCCCCGACCCCCAAGTCGTACCTGCCGAAGGGGCTGAGAAGTGACTCTCGCCGCCGCAACCGATCTGGCCGCCGCCACCAACGAGAACCTCGCGAACATCAGCAACACGCTGATCTACTCGTCGATGGCCGTCTACACCCTCGCCTTCTTCGCCTACATCGCCGAGTGGCTGCTCGGCAGCCGCAGCAAGGTCGGCCGCACGGCCGCCGCGCTGACCGAGAGCAAGACGGCGGCCGCCCCCGCGGTCACCGTGAACAAGGCCGGCGGGACCGCCGTACTGGAGCGGCCGCAGGTCGTGGTGCGGTCGGCGGCCGGTGCCCGGGACGTGCCGGACGGGCCCGGGGCGCACGGCGGGGACGCGCAGGGCGACCTCTACGGGCGTATCGCCATCTCGCTCACGGTGCTCGCCTTCCTGGTCGAGTTCGGCGGTGTGCTCACCCGGGCGCTCTCGGTGGAGCGGGCGCCGTGGGGCAACATGTACGAGTTCAACATCACCTTCTCCACGGTGGCCGTCGGCGTGTACCTGTCGCTGCTGGCGCTGCGGAAGAACGTGCGCTGGCTCGGGCTGTTCCTGATCACCACGGTCCTGCTCGACCTCGGTCTCGCCGTCACCGTCCTGTACACCGCCAGTGACCAGCTGGTCCCCGCCCTGCACTCGTACTGGCTGTACATCCACGTCTCCACCGCGATCTTCTGCGGAGCGGTGTTCTACGTCGGCGCGGTCGCCACGATCCTGTACCTCTTCAAGGACTCCTACGAGAACAAGCTCGCGAGCGGCGGCACGCCCGGCCGCTTCGCGAACTCGGTGCTGGACCGGCTGCCCGCCTCCGCCTCGCTCGACAAGTTCGCCTACCGGGTCAACGCGGCCGTCTTCCCGCTGTGGACGTTCACGATCATCGCGGGCGCGATCTGGGCGGGCGACGCCTGGGGCCGCTACTGGGGCTGGGACCCCAAGGAGACCTGGTCCTTCATCACCTGGGTCGCCTACGCCTGCTACCTGCACGCGCGGGCCACGGCCGGCTGGAAGGGCCGCAAGGCCGCCTACCTCGCGCTGCTCGCGTTCGGCTGCTGGCTGTTCAACTACTACGGCGTGAACATCTTCGTCTCCGGCAAGCACTCATACGCGGGCGTGTAGCCGCCTCCCGCCCGGCTCTCACACGAAGGCCGGTTCCTTGTGACCTGCGTCACGGGAACCGGCCTTCGGTGTACGGACAGACAAGAAACGTGGATACGAATCTGCGGAAACGGATTCGCGCGGGGGACCACGACGCCTTCGGCGACCTCTTCGACGCGTACGCACGCTCCGTCTACAACCACGCCTACCGGCTGACCGGCGAGTGGACCCTCGCCGAGGAGGTCGTCTCGCTGACCTTCCTCGACGCCTGGCGGCTCAGGGAGAGGGTCGACGAGGAGGGCGGCTCGCTGCGCCCCTGGCTGCTGGGCATCGCCACCAACGTCACGCGCAACACCCGCCGCGCCGCCCGAAGACACAGTGCCGCCGTCGCCCGCCTGCCCCGCGACGAGGCGGTGCGCGACTTCGCCGACGAGGTCGCCGGGCGCCTCGACGACGCCGCCCGGCTGACCGTCGTACGGACCGCGCTGGCGAAGCTGCGGCGGGGCGAGCGGGAGGTGCTGGCGCTCTGCGTGTGGTCCGGGCTGGACTACCGGGCCGCCGCCGAGGCACTGGGGGTGCCGGTGGGGACCGTACGGTCACGGCTCTCACGGGCGAGGACGAAACTCGCGAAACATCTGGAACCACCCGCGGCGCGCGGACAGACGAGTGGTGACCGCGGCACCGCGGTCGGGCCCCTGAGGGAGCGAAACCGATGAACCAGCTTCCCGAGCTTCCCGAGAGAGACCTTCCGCCGGGCCGTCACCGACTCCTCAAGGAGCATCTGATGACCGAGATCCGGCACGAACCCCCGAAGACGTCCGCGCGCCGCCCCTGGCTGCGTCCCGCCCTGGCCGCGGGGGCCGTGGCGGCCGTCTCCGCCGTCGTCGTCACGTTCGCCGTGCCGTCCGGGCCGTCCGAGCGGTCCCGGCCGGCCGCCTCGGAGGTCGCCGCGCTGTGGGAGGACATTGCGCTCGCCGCCGAGCACACGGACCTGCCGTCCGGCATCCGCGACGACCAGTTCGTCTACATCAAGAGCAAGGTCGGCTGGAGCGTCCAGTCCGACGACCAGCCCGCGAGGCTCGAACCGATCCGCGGACGCGAGGTGTGGCTGTCGGTCGACGGCAGCCGGGACGGCATGCTCCAGGAGGGCGACGCCGGGTCCCCGAGCGAACCGCTGGAGAAGGAGACCCCCGGAAACCCCTCCAACACCAACTACCGCCACCTCCAGACCCTGCCGACCGACCCCGCCAGGATGTTCGAGTGGCTGAACAAGGTCAGCGAGGGCAGCAGCAGCAAGGACGAGGCCAACTTCGTCCTCGTCGGCGACCTGGCCCGGGAGTCCCTGATGCCGCCCGCGCAGGCCGCCGCCCTCTACCGGGCAGCGGCCGAGATCTCCGGTGTCTTCGTGATCGACGACGCGGTGGACGCGGCCGGCCGGCACGGCGTCGCGATGGCCCGCGTCGACGACGGGGTGCGCCACGAGCTGATCTTCGACAGGAGGACCAAGGATTACCTGGGCGAGCGCGAGGTCGCCGTCGAGGACCTTCCCTGGGGCTTCAGGAAGGGGGAGGTGACCGGCCGGACCGCGATCCTGGAGCGCACGGTGGTCGACAGGAGGGGCGAGCGTCCGCGTCCGTGACGTGCCGTGCCGTGAGCGAAGGCGTGCGCATCCCTCCGCCACGGGTCACGCTGGTGTCATGACCGGATCCGTCGAACAGGGCACCAGCCAGACCCACGGGAACACGCACATCCTGCACTTCCTGGTGCGGCTCCCGCGGCCTGTGGAGACGGTCTGGCCCGCGCTGGCCACCGCGGACGGGCTCGCCTCCTGGTTAACCCCGGCCGACGTCCTCGAACCCCGCCTCGGCGGTGCGGTCACCCTGCGCGGCCTGGGCGCCGGGCAGGTCACCGCATGGGACGTGGAGCGGGTCGCCGAGTACACGGTGGAGGGCGGCGGCCGGGTCAGGTTCCTGCTGGAGCGGGGCGGGGACACCGGGTCGGCCCTGCGCCTGACCCACGAGTTCCAGGGGGACCGGGAGCCCGAGCAGGACTGGCGGGCCGGCTTCGAGCGGCTGATCCACGCGCTCGCGGACACCCCCTAGGACGGCGGCAGGCACTCCTTCGCCGGCGGCCTCCCCTCCGGCCAGGCGATCTTCACGAAGCGGTTGGTGCCCTGCGGGGTCACCTCCACCACGGGGACGGCCTTGTCGTACGGATTGCCGTGCACGTCCAGACAGATCCAGCCGCTCGCCCCGCTCACCTTCAGCGAGCCCTTGACCTGCGGCCACTGGAGACCGACGTCGGCGAGCGGCGGGACCACCCTGCCGTCGGGGGTGGCCTCGCGGATGCCCTTGACGGCCAGCTGCATGGCGTCGTACGCGATGATCAGCTGGCCGTCCTGGAGGGTGATCGGGCCGATCGGGCCGACCGGCCCGCGCTTGCTGCTCGCCAGCAGCCCGTTCAGGACCTCCGCGTCCTTCGCCGAGCCGCCGGTCTTCACGGGGTCCTTCGTCCAGGCGTCCGGGTGGGCGAGAGCGGTGTAGCGCACGGACAGGTTGTGGTCGAGGGCGCTGCGGTCGAGTTCCCTGTCGCCGGTGAGGTAGGAGCCCTCGTCGCCGGTCAGCAGGGTGAACCTGCGGTCCTGGCAGCCGCGCCCGCCCAGCGCGTTGATGAACTGCCGCAGCTGGGTGTGGCGTCCGGCGAACAGGATGGTGTCGGTACCCGGCGCGGTGTCGCACACCAGGTGGGTGATCTGCCGGAACGTGTTGGCGGTGGTGCCCTCCTGACTACGGTCGTCCGGCGGGGTGAAGGGCTGCGGTTCGTACGGCGAGCCCTCGATGAGGTCCGCGAACGACTTCTGCAGGGTGGTCGTGTACGGGTCGCCCGGCTTGTCGTAGACCAGCAGCGCCTTGCCGGCGGTGACCTTGGCGAACGAGGCGAGCGCGCGGGCCTCGTCGGTGTTGGTGGGGGAGACCCGGGCCAGCCCCGGGAACGGGTCGGTGCCGTCCTGTCCGTTGGCGAGGTCGTCGGCGGTGATGGAGGTGCCGATGACCGGGATCCCGCGCCGGGTCAGCTCGGCGACGGCCCTCTTGTTGTTCTCGGTGCTCAGCCCGACCCCGGTCACCGCCCGCAGCCGGTCCGGGCCCTTCGTCATCGCCTCCAGCTGGTCGACCGTGTGCTCCCAATGCGCGCCGGTCGCCCCGGGGTTGGCCAGCACCAGCCGGACCGCCGGCGTCTGCCCGGCCGACTTGTGGTTGGCCTGGTACTGCGCCAGGTACGCGCCCTGCAACTCGTGCAGGACGTCACCGAGGTTGTCGGCGTCCGTCGCGGTGAACGGTTCGAGGAGGGCGACGGTGACATAGCTGCCGGCCTTCAGCGACCTGTTCTCCCGCGCGATCGCCTGGACCGTCTCCCTGAGCTGGGGCCGTCCGAAGTAGTAGTCCGTCGCCGACACGCCCACGCACTCGTCGCTGCCCTCGGGCCGGACCACCCCGGCGGCGCACGACCGGTCGTCGTGCGCGAGTGCCCGGACGCCGAGGACCAGCCCGGCCACCACCGCCGCGGCGACCAGCAGGGCGAGATAGCGGCGCAGGGGGATCTCCCAGACGCCCTCCCGCAACCGTGCAGCGAACCCCGCCATCACGCCTCCCCGTCCGGTTCGTCCTCGTCGTCGTCCGGGACGCGCAACGACCGCCCGGCGAGCGCGTCCTCGGGCCAGTCCCGCGAGGCCCGCCACAGCAGCGCGTTGCCCGCGGGACGCAGGTTGGACAGCTGCTCCAGCTCGAACCGCAGCCGGTCGCACACCTTCGGGTCGGGCAGCGCGAGCGGGTCGGTCAGCTGCCACACGGCGTGCAGCAACCGCCGTACGCGCAGGTGCAGTACGGGGTCCACGCCCTCCGGCACGCCGTACTGGGCGTCCGTGCGGCCGAGCGCGACCGCCGCCCGCCGGTCGTCCCGTCCCGCGAAGTCGTGGCCCTCCTCGTCGTGCGCGTGGAAGTAGGGCGCCGAGGCGATGAACCGCAGCGACCGCAGCCAGACGCGGATGTCCAGGGTCGGAAAGGTGTCGCGCAGATACGCCACCGCCGACTCCGCCCCGTCCACGGCGAGTTCGTGATGCAGCCGGTAGCGGGCCCGGGAGGGGTCGTCGTCGGCGGTGAGCGGCGCGTAGTGGCGGATCAGCGTCTCGTGCGCCCGGCGCCACTGCCCGTGGTCCGCGTCCCGGTGGTGCAGCCGCAGCAACAGCAGGGTCCGTACGAAGGAGTCCCCGACGAACCGGCCCGGCACCTGCGGCAGCCCCTCCGCCAGGAGCCGGGTCTCCAGCGCCCGTACGTCCGCCGGGCCGAAGTCGTCCGGCAGCAGTGCCTCGGCGAGCGCGCGGGCCGAGTCGTGGTCGTGCGAGGCGGCCAGCACGGTCAGCTCGTCCAGCCGGTCGGAGGGCACCAGCCGGTCGAGGAGTTCCAGGTAGGCCGCCCGGCCGTCGCGGTCGTCGTGCAGCCGTACGTCCGCGGTCAGCAGCTCACCGAGGGAGGCGGCACCCGGCAGGTTCTGCGCGGCGGACTCGGCGAGCAGCACGATCCCCAACGGGTTGCCCCGGGTCAACCGATAGGTGGCGTACGGCAGTTGGGGTGGCAGTGGGGTGTCGGCGCAGGCCGCGCCCACCAGGTGCAGGGTGTCGTCGGGGCTCAGTGGCGGCAGCGTCACCAGCAGAACCCGGGAGGACGGGGCCGCCGGGTCCGGCGTCCAGTCGCTGCGCCGCGCGACCTCGGCCAGCGTCCTGCGTACGGCACTGCGCAGTGCGGGGTGCCCGGTGCCGCGCAGGCCGGAGACGAACACGACCTGGTCGGCGACGCCCTCGGCCCGGTCGCGCAGCACGGCGTCCGCCAGGCCCGGCCCGGGCGCGGTCTGCGCGTTGTCGACGAGCACGACGGGCCGCCCCAGCCGCTGCATCCTCGGCAGCACCCCCGCGTACGCGTCGTTCAGGTCGGCGAGCAGCGCCCGTACGAGATACCGCTCGGCGTGCTCCCGGGAGGCGCCGCCGGCCCGGAAGTGCCCGGACAGCAGGATCAGGCCGCGCCGGGCGTCGCGGCCCGCGTTCGGGTAGTCGTGCCACCAGGCGGAGGCCCGCTGCTGGCGCCGGTTGACGAAGCTGTCGGAGAAGGACTCCAGGGTCGCCTCGATCGCCGACGCGACGAGCGGCCCGGTGCCGCTCACCGCCGCGACGACGTTGGCGGTGACCCGGCCGGCCATCCGCCCCGCGAACCCGGCGATCCACGACCCGCCCTCGTTCAGCAGCAGGATCCGCTCCACCTCGCGCCGGACCCGTTCGGAGTCGGCGTCGCCCCAGCCGCCCGCCGCGACCGCGACCAGCCCCGACATCAGCCGCGGGAACGTGATCCGTCCGGCGCCGGTCACCGGCTCGGCGAGCTGCTCGGCCACGACCAGCAGCGCCTGCGACACCGGCGACCAGGCCTCGGCGGGCCGCCCGCCGGACGGGCCCGCGAACTGGACGTCCTCGCAGTCGATCAACGCGACCGGGGTGTGCCCCTTGTAGGCGTCCCGCAGCTCGCCGAGCACCGCGCTCTTGCCGAGCCCGCGTCCGCCGGCGAGCAGGACGTAGGGCAGCTCCCTCGGATGCTCGACGGGAGTGGCCCGGTGCTGGTGCGGGCGCAGGCCCACGAGTCGCGGAACAAGACCGGCCGGATCCGTGTCGAACAGCGCCCCGCGCCCGTGCAACCGTCTGCCCACCGCATCTCTCCCCCCAGAGACTCCAACATCAGAGTAAGGAGGGGGAGTTGGTGCGTGCCAGACCCCGTGGTGTCCGTTGCGTTACGAAACTCTCGCGTCAGTCACCGATGTCCTCGTTCCACAGGGCCGGTTGGTCCCTGATGAAGTCGCGCATCATCCCCACGCATCCGGGGTCGTCCAGCAGCACGATCTCCACGCCGTGTTCGGCCAGCCAGTCGTGGCCGCCGTCGAAGGTGACCGCCTCGCCGACCACGACCCGCGAGATGCCGAACTGACGGACCAGCCCGGAGCAGTACCAACACGGCGAGAGGGTGGTCACCATCGTCGTCCCGCGGTACGACCGCTGCCGACCCGCCGCCCGGAAGGCGGCCGTCTCCGCGTGCGTCGAGGGGTCGTCGTCCTGGACGCGGCGGTTGTGGCCGCGGCCCAGGAGAGCGCCGTCGGCGCCGTACAACGCGGCGCCGATCGGGATGCCGCCCTCGGCGAGCCCGGCCCGGGCCTCCTCGACGGCGGTGCCGAGCCAGGCGCGCGCGGTTGCCAGATCCACACTGTCCATGACCTCACTCTCCCCGACGATCCGCCCTAAGGCAGGTCCTGACGCAAGGTCACCTCGCTCGTGCCGTTGTACTGCGCCATGCACAGCACGGTCCGCGGGGTGCGCAGGACGTCGTCCTCGGCGAACAGCTGCCGGACGGCGTCGAAGGGCACGTCGCCGCAGGTGATCAGGGCGGCACGGTCGTACGGGACGCGGGCGGACTTCGACAGCGGCCGGCCCGGCTCCACGCCCTCCTCCTCGCTCCAGACGTCCCACAGCAGGGTCTCCACCTTGTTGAGGGCCGCGAGGTCGAGCCGGACGTTGCCGGCCACGAACCGTTCGCCGAAGAAGGGGCCCTCCTGCGGCGGATGCAGCCCGAAGGTGGCCGGGTCCGCCCCGCGCTCGCGGATGGCCCGCCAGGCCTCGCCCGCGACGAGGAAGCGGTCGCGGGGGACGTCCATCAGGTCGAAGTCGACGTCCCAGCCGCCGTGCAGCGCGGGTTCGGCGAGCTGGGCGTCGGCCAGGAGCCAGGTGCCGCGCCTGTCGTCCCAGTACTCGGTGACGACGTGGTCGCAGTGGAAGCCGTCGGCGCGGAAGTAGTCGGCGAAGCCGGACCGCAGCCGGGCCGGGACACCCCGGTGGCGCAGGAACGAGCAGTGCAGCAGCGCGAAGTCGCGGCAGACCCCGACGAAACGGTCCTGGAGCGGGCGCCGCCTGGCGAGCGGGGCGTCGTCGCGCTCGACGAGCAGGCGCAGGATGTCGTCGGCGTACCTCGTCTCGGCGTCGTGGTGGAGGCGGTCCTGCGGGATGTCGTACCCGAAGGCCTCGCCCTCCCCTCGGTGGATCAGCAGGTCCCGTGCCACGCGGGCCAGTTCGGCGGGGTCGTCCGGGAGGCCGGCGTAGTGGGGGGTGAGGGCGCCGGGATCGGTGAAGGGGCTCTGGGCGGTGTAGAAGTCGAGGGACACGGCGGGCCTTCCGTGGGGTTGCATCGATCGCGTGTTCGAATACGGATCGGTGCGTCACACCGTGTCAAAAACGCCCGGCAAATGTCCAGGAGCAGGGCGGGTAACCTGTCCCGACCACCGCCGTGTCCGCGGCAGTTGGGCCCCCTGGGAGGACGTTCATGGTTGCCGCGCCGGTTCTGGAGGAGCTGCGGGAGGTCTGCCAGCCGCATGCCAAGCTGGCGAGCCGCAACGGCGAGCACTGGGCGGGCCGGCTCTACATGCGCCGCCTCTCACTGCGGTTCACCCGGCAGCTGGTGCGCACGCCCGTCACCCCCGACCAGCTGACCTGGACGATGGTGGTGTGCGGGGTGGCCTCCGGTGCCGCGCTGATGATCCCGGGTCTGACGGGCGCCGTCCTGGCCGTCGTCCTCATGCAGCTGTTCCTCCTCTTCGACTGCGTGGACGGCGAAGTCGCCCGCTGGAAGGGCCAGAACAGCGCGGCCGGCATATACGTCGACCGGCTCGGCGCCTACCTGGCCGACGCCGCGCTGCTGGCGGGCGCGGGATACCGGGCCGCCGAGTCCGGCGTCGGCGGCTGGCTGTCGGTCGGCATCGCCACCGCGCTCGGCGTCGTCCTGCTGAAGGCGTCGACCGACCTCGTGGACGTCGCCCGCGCCCGCCGGGGCCTCGGCGTCGTCGACGACGAGTCGACCCGGCCGCGTTCGCAGGGCGTGGCCACGGTCCGCCGCCTGGCCGCCGCCTTCAAGATCCACCGCGTGACGAACGGCATCGAGGCGTCCCTGGTGCTGCTGGTCGCGGCGGTGGCCGACCAGGTCACCGGCGGCATCGAACCCACCCGCTGGGCGCTGGGCGCCCTCGCCGTCATCACGTGGGTGATGGTCCCGGCCCACCTGCTGTCGATCCTGTCGTCGTCGCGGCTGCGCTGAGGCGGTCCGATCCGCCCCGACGCCGAACGCCGGCGCCCCTTGTGGCGTCGTACCCCCACTGCTCACCGCGAAGATCGCCGTAACGGCCTCCGCCTGCCCGGCGGTCGCGACGGGCGTGGACCGGCAGGTCCACGGCCACCGCACCGGCGCGGTACAGGTCCTCGGCGTCCCGCTGATCGTGGCGGCGAGCCTCGAGGACACACCGGCACGGCCTGCTCGGACACCAGCCCCCGTGCCTGTGCGGCGAACAGCCGGACCTGCGCCGGAATCCGCTTCCCCGAACGCCACGCCGGCGGCGTGCCAAGCGTGAACGGCGGCCGCCAGGTCAGCCGTACGGGCGTCCCCCGCGCGTTCCGCGGCGACCGTCACCTCGGACGGCGACGAGATGCGCGGATCCCAGCCCGGCCGCCGCCCCGGTGAGGCTCAGCGCGGTGGCGGCCTTCCCGAAAGGGGCGAGCAGCCGCGGCTCCTTCAGCCGGCCCCGGGGCCCTCGTCGCGCCTCTTGCGCTCCTCGTCCCCGTCGCCGTCCTCGTCCTTGAGCGACTTGAGGAACTCCGGGTTGTCGTCGGGCGCCACCCACCGCTGCCCGCCGCCCCGGCTCCACGGAGCGCCGCCGGGGCCCGCCGGGCCGGCCGGGTGCCGCTTCTTGCCGGCGATGAGCCAGGAGATCGAACCGGCGAGCGGGAACACCAGCACGAGGATGGCCCACAGCGGCTTGGGCATGTGGCGGACGTCCTCGTCCTTCGTGCTGATGCAGTCGATGAACGCGTAGACGCTGAGCGCCAGGGGGACGAGGAACATCAGTACCCGGAGCATGGGGCCTCTCCAGTCGGAACGGTCATGGGGCCACGGGCAGGGACCCCAGGTACGGGGCCAGGGTAGCGGCTCGGGGATACTTGACCCCATGGCTTACGACGATCTTCGTTCCCTGCTCAGGGCTCTGGAGCGCGAGGGTGACCTCAAGCGCGTCAAGGCCGAGGTGGACCCGTATCTGGAGGTCGGGGAGATCGTCGACCGGGTACAGAAGTCCGGCGGCCCGGCGCTGCTCTTCGAGAACGTGAAGGGCTCCGACATGCCCCTCGCGATGAACGTCTTCGGGACCGACCGGCGCCTGCTGAAGGCGCTGGGGCTGAAGTCGTACGGCGAGATCTCCGAGAAGATCGGCGGGCTGCTGCGGCCGGAGCTGCCGCAGGGCTTCGTGGGTGTCCGCGAGGCCTTCGGGAAGCTCGGCGCGATGACGCACGTACCACCCAAGAAGGTGAAGGCCGGGGACGCGCCCGTGCAGGAGGTGGTGCTGCACGGCGACGACGTCGACCTCGACCGGCTGCCCGCCCTGTTCACCTGGCCGCAGGACGGCGGCTCCTTCTTCAACCTGGGGCTCACCCACACCAAGGACCCGGAGAGCGGGATCCGCAACCTCGGCCTGTACCGGCTCCAGCGGCACGACAAGCGCACCATCGGCATGCACTGGCAGATCCACAAGGACAGCCGCAACCACTACCAGGTGGCGGCCCGCAGGGGAGAGCGCCTGCCCGTCGCGATCGCCTTCGGCTGCCCCCCGGCCGTCACCTACGCCTCCACCGCCCCGCTCCCCGGTGACATCGACGAGTACCTCTTCGCCGGGTTCATCGCCGGCAAGCGGATCGAGATGGTCGACTGCAAGACCGTCCCGCTCCAGGTCCCGGCGCAGGCGGAGGTCGTGATCGAGGGCTGGCTGGAGCCGGGGGAGATGCTCCCGGAGGGCCCCTTCGGGGACCACACCGGGTTCTACACCCCTCAGGAGCCGTTCCCCGCGCTGAGGATCGACTGCGTGACGATGCGGAAGCGGCCGCTGCTGCAGTCGATCGTCGTGGGCCGGCCTCCCACGGAGGACGGACCCCTCGGCCGCGCCACCGAACGCTTCTTCCTCCCCCTCCTGAAGATCATCGTCCCGGACATCGTGGACTACCACCTGCCCGAGGCCGGCGGCTTCCACAACTGCGCGATCGTCTCGATCGACAAGAAGTACCCCAAGCACGCGCAGAAGGTGATGCACGCGGTCTGGGGGGCACACATGATGTCCCTGACCAAGCTGATCGTGGTCGTCGACGCCGACTGCGACGTCCACGACCTGCACGAGGTCGCCTGGCGGGCCCTCGGCAACACCGACTACGCCCGTGACCTCTCGGTCGTGGAGGGTCCCGTCGACCATCTCGACCACGCCAGCTACCAGCAGTTCTGGGGTGGCAAGGCGGGCATCGACGCGACGAGGAAGTGGCCCGAGGAGGGCTACACGCGAGACGGCGGCTGGCCCGAGATGGTGCTGTCCGACCCCGAGACGGCGGCGAAGGTCGACCGCCGCTGGAAGGAGTACGGACTGTGAGCAGCGCGTCAGCCGCGATCCCGCAGCCGGGGCGCACGAAGGCCTTCCTGCGCCTGGTGATGATCGAGCACTCGGTCTTCGCCCTGCCCTTCGCCTACATCGCCGCCCTCACCGCGATGTTCCAGTGGGACCGCAACATCCACTGGGGCCGTCTCCTCCTGGTCACGGTCTGCATGGTCGGCCTGCGCACCTTCGCGATGGCGGTCAACCGGATCATCGACCGCGAGATCGACGCCCGTAACCCGCGCACGGCCCACCGTGAACTGGTCACCGGGGCCATGTCGGTGAAGCACGCCTGGACGGGCGCGCTGATCGCGCTGGTGGTCTTCCTCGGCTCGGCGGCCCTGCTGAACCCCCTGTGCCTGGCCCTCGCCCCCATCGCGGTGATCCCGATGGTGGTCTACCCCTACGGCAAACGGTTCACGAACTTCCCGCAGGCCATCCTCGGGCTCGCGCAGGCGATGGGCCCGGTCGGCGGCTGGCTGGCGATCACGGGTGAGTGGTCCTGGGACGCGGTGATCCTCGGCCTCGCCGTCGGCATCTGGATCGGCGGCTTCGACCTGATCTACGCCTGCCAGGACATCGACACCGACCGCGAGACCGGCGTCATGTCGGTCCCGGCCCGCTTCGGCGCCCCGGCGGCGATCCACGGCGCCCGGGTCTGCCACGTGCTCACCACGGTGCTGCTGGTCTGGTATGCGGTGGCGACGGACGCGGGCACCTTCTTCTGGCTCGGCCTGATGATCGTCGCCGGCGCGTTCGTCTACGAGCACTCCATCGTGCGCCCGCACGATCTGTCCCGGCTGAACAGGGCGTTCTTCAGCGTCAACGGCTTCATCGGCATTGCCCTGTTCGTGTGCGCCCTGCTCGATCTCCTGGTTCGGGGACTGACGGTGTGAGCGGCCGCGCCGGAGCTGAGCGGGGCGCCTGACCTTCCACACCGCCGCCCGGCCCGGCGCCCCGGACTCCTGACGCACCTCACCAAGGTCCCCGCCGGTAGGCTCAAGGTGTGAACGCAGGGGAAACGCAGCGCAGGCCTTGGATCGTGGGGGTGTCGGGGGCGTCCGGCACGCCGTACGCGGCTGCCGTGCTCCGTGCGCTCCTGGAGGCGGGGGAGAGCGTCGACCTGGTGGTCAGCCGGGCTTCCCGGCTGACCCTGCTCGACGAGACCCAGATCTCCTTCCGGGACGCCCACTGGCAGGACGACCTGCGGGAATGGCTGTCCAGGGGGGCCGACGGGAAGCCGGGGACCTTCGAGACCGACGTCGACGGCGTACGGCACTGGAGTGCCGGGGACCTCGCGGCGGGGCCGTCGTCCGGGTCGTACCCCTCGAAGGGCATGCTGATCGTGCCCGCGTCGACGGCGTGCGTCGCCGGAGTCGCCCTCGGGCTCTCCAAGGACCTGCTGCAGCGGGCCGCCGGCGTCACCCTCAAGGAGCGGCGGCCGCTGGTCGTCGCCGTGCGGGAGACCCCGCTGAACGGGCAGACCCTGCGGCACCTGGTCACCCTCGACGACGCCGGTGCGAGCGTCGTACCGGCCTCGCCCGCCTTCTACGCGGGCGCCACGCACATCCAGGACCTGGTGGACTTCGTCGCCGGACGGGTTCTCGACGCGGCGGGCGTCGAACACGGTCTGTACCGCCGCTGGAAGGGCGAGCTCGGCGGAGGCGACGCAACCCGTACGACCTGAGCGCCATCTGAGCAAGTCGCAGTACCTCTCATCACTCCGGAACTTTCAGTGGAAGGCTTCGATCGCATGGACGCGGTGGACAGGCAGCTCATCCAGGCCCTGAGGGAGAACGGCCGGGCCTCGTACGCGGAGCTGGGGCGCCTCGTCGGTCTGTCGGGACCCAGCGTCACCGACCGCATCAACCGGCTGGAGGCGGCCGGCGTCATCACCGGCTACCGCGCCACGGTGGACTCCGCCTCGCTCGGCCTCGGCGTGACCGCCCTGATCGGAATCTCCCTCTCCGACGCCGCCGACCACGAGGACGTGGCGGCCCGGATGAAGGACCTCGGCGAGATCGAGGACTGCTGGTTCATCGCCGGCGACGACTCCTTCATGCTCAAGGTGCGGGCGAACGACGTCGACGGCCTGGAGAAGATCATCCGCCGGCTGAGCGGGACCAAGGGTGTCTCCCGGACCCGTACCACCATCGTGCTCTCCACGAAGTGGGAGAACCGGGTGGGCGAGCTGCCGGAAGAGGCGTAGGCGCGAAGCGCCGTACGGGGGCACCGCCCACCCGGAGGGTGGGGAGTAGCGTTGGCCGAGTTGTCGTAGAGAGGTGTGAGCATGGATGTCGGGCTCAAGCGCGAGCTGGAGGAAAAGGTCCGGGCCGGTGAGCGGCTGACCCGTGAGGACGGCATCGCGCTGTACGAGTCCGACGACCTGGCGTGGCTCGGCGGTCTCGCGCACGAGGTGCGGACACGGAAGAACGGCGACGTCGTCCACTTCAACGTCAACCGCCACCTCAACATGACCAACGTGTGCACCGCGTCGTGCGCCTACTGCTCCTTCCAGCGCAAGCCGGGCGAGAAGGACGCGTACACGATGCGCATCGAGGAGGCGGTGAAGCTCGCCAAGGCGATGGAGGGCGAGAACCTCACCGAGCTGCACATCGTCAACGGCCTGCACCCCAACCTGCCGTGGCGCTACTACCCGCGCTCGCTCAGCGAGCTGAAGAAGGCCCTGCCGAACGTCTCCCTCAAGGCCTTCACCGCCACCGAGATCCACCACTTCGAGACCATCTCCGGCCTGTCCGCGTCCGAGATCCTCGACGAGCTGATCGACGCCGGTCTGGAGTCCCTCACCGGCGGCGGCGCGGAGATCTTCGACTGGGAGGTCCGGCAGCACATCGTCGACCACCGCACCCACTGGGAGGACTGGTCGCGCATCCACCGCCTGGCGCACGAGAAGGGTCTGAAGACCCCGGCCACCATGCTGTACGGCCACATCGAGGAGCCGAGGCACCGGGTGGACCACGTGCTGCGGCTGCGTGAGCTCCAGGACGAGACCGGCGGCTTCCAGGTCTTCATCCCGCTGCGCTACCAGCACGACTTCGTGGACATGCAGGACGGCAAGGTGCGCAACCGCCTCCAGGCCCGTACCCAGATGGCCACCGGTGCCGAGGCGCTGAAGACCTTCGCGGTCTCCCGGCTGCTCTTCGACAACGTCCCGCACGTCAAGGTCTTCTGGGTCATGCACGGCGTCCAGACCGCCCAGCTGGCCCTCCAGCACGGCGCCGACGACATGGACGGATCGGTCGTCGAGTACAAGATCACGCACGACGCCGACAACTACGGCACGCCCAACAAGCTGACCCGCGAGGACCTCCTCGACCTCATCCGCGACGCGGGCTTCCGGCCGGTGGAGCGGAACACGCGGTACGAGATCATCCGCGAGTACGAGGGTCCCGACGCGGCGCGCCGGGAGACTCCGCAGCCGATGCGGGTGTGAGTGGCGTTCCCGGCCGAGGGCGCGTGGGGGCTGGTCGCACGGTTCCCCCGCGCCCCTTTGCGTGGGTGACGTACGTGACGTGAGAACGCACTTGAGGCCCGCAGCGTGTAATGGCTAGTCTCCAGACATGTCCCTTACCTTCACCTTCGAGCCCGCCGTGACGCCCGACCTGCGGGACGGCCTTCTCGATCTGTGGACGGACGTCTCCAACGCCGGCGGTGCCGTCGGGTTCGTGCCGCCGGTGGACCGGGAGATGGTCCGGCCGTCGCTGGTGGGCCACTTCGCCGCGATGTCGGAGGGGCGCACCCGACTGCTTGTCGGGCACGACGAGGCCTCTCGGGTCGCCGCCGCGGCCTTCGTCACCCTCAACACCCACCGGCTGATGACCCACTGGGTCTGGCTGTACACGGTGATGGTGCACCCGCGGCACCAGGGCAAGGGGTACGGCCGGGACCTGCTGGCCGCCGCCGCGGACGCGGCCCGCACCCTCGACGGCATCGAGGCGATCCGCCTCACCTGCCGCGGCGGCCTCGGCCTGGAGCGGTTCTACGGCTCCTGTGGCTACAAGGAGGTCGGCCGGATACCCGGCGCGATACGCGTCGCGCCCGGCGACGACCGCGACGACGTCTTCATGTTGCTGCCCCTCCTCTGAGCGCCCCGCCGGCCCCGCACCCCCCTGCAAGATCGGGTGCCGGACATGCTTCACTGGACGGTGCCCCTTTGGGGACATCCGGACAGTTCGAAACGTTTCGAAACGGAAGAGTGGATTGAGATGCTCCGCTACACACTGATGCGCCTCGGAATCTTCGTGGGCTGCCTCGTGGTCGTCTGGGGCCTGGTCTACTCCGGTGTCGTCCCGCGCGGCCTCGGCCAGTCCAACGGCATGTGGGTCGTCCTGCTCGCCCTGGTGATCTCCGCCCCGATCAGCTTCGTCGCGCTGCGCAAGGAGCGGGACCGCGCCTCGGTCCAGGTCGTCCGGAAGGTCGACCGCGTGAAGGCCAACCTGGACGCCAACCGCAGCCAGGAGGACATGGCCGACGACTCCGCGCGGGCGCAGGGCTCGGCTTCCTGAGGGACCGCTGCGAGGCGTTGCCCACAGCCGGACGCAACTACCCTTGCCCCATGGGTGCCGTGAAGAGCAAGCGGATGCCGCGGGCCGTCCGGGAGCAGCAGATGCTGGACGCCGCCGTGCGAACCTTCGGGCAGCGGGGGTACATGGCCGCGTCGATGGACGAGATCGCCGAACTCGCGGGCGTGTCCAAGCCGTTGGTGTACCTGTACCTGAACTCCAAGGAAGACCTCTTCACCGCCTGCATCCGCCGTGAGGCCAAAGCCCTCACCGAGGCGGTGCGGGCCGGCGTCCACCGTGACCTGCCCGCCGACCGCCGGCTCTGGGAGGGCCTGCGGGCGTTCTTCACGCACACCGCGCGGCACCCGGACGCCTGGTCGGTCCTGCATCTCCAGGCCCGCACCCACGGTGAGCCGTTCGCCGCCGAGGTCACCGCGATGCGCGAGGAGATCGTCGCCTTCGTGACCCAGCTGATCGCCGCCACGGCCCGCGAGGCCCACCGCGACCCCGACCTTCCCGAAGGCGAGGTGGCCGGCCTCGCCGAGGCCCTGGTGGGCGCCGCCGAGTCACTCGCCGCCTGGGCCAACGCCACGCCGGGCACCACGGCCAGGCAGGCCGCGGCGACCCTGATGAACTTCGCGTGGGCGGGGCTGGGCAACCTGATGGACGGCCGTCCGTGGTCGCCCCCCGACGCGGCTCACGACCCGAGCGGTCCCAGTCGCCCGAGCGACCCGAGCGACCCGAGCGGGGAGACCGTCCCGGTCACGTGAACGCGGTCCCCGTCGCGCAGCTCGAACCCCCCGTCCCGCGCCGCGTACGTCACGGTGCCCGGCAGCAGCACCGGCGCACGGAACTCCGCCCGTACCCGTACCGCCGGTGGTGTGCCGTGCGCGGCCAGGCAGCGGGCGACCGTCCACATGCCGTGCGCGATGGCCCGTGGGAAGCCGAACAGGCGGGCGGTGAGCGGGTGCAGGTGGATCGGGTTGCGGTCCCCGGAGGCCGCGCCGTAGCGCCGCCCGACGTCCGCGGCGACCCGCCACTCGCCGACGGCGGGCAACGGCGTCCGCTCCACCGTCTCCGACGCCTCCGGGGCCCTCGGGCCGTCCGTCCGGTGCCGTGCCAGATAGGTGCTCCTGGACTCCCACACCACCTCGTCCCCGGCCCGCATCTCGGTGACCACCGCGGCCTCGGTCCCCCGCCGGTGCGGCGCCAACCCGTCGACGTACACGCCGAGTTCGTAGGTCCCCGTGGCGGTCAGGTCCCGGTGCCGGGTGATCTCGATCGACGTGTGGACGAGTCCGAGGAGCGGCAGCGGGAAGCTCCGGTGGCTCATCAGCCGCATGGCCGCCGGGAAGCCGAGGACGTGCGGGTAGGTCAACGGCAGCGCGTCGTCGCCCGTGGGAAAGCCGCACACCCGCTCGTACGCCGCCAGCCGCGCGAGGTCGACGCGCAGGCCCGGCAGGACGAGCCGGGTGCGGGGGAAGCCGGCGTCCGGGCGGGGGCGTTTGAAGGGGGAGAGCAGGGCGCCGCGGGCCAGCAGGGGAGCCAGGGCGGGCGAGCCGGGCAGGGCGACGACGGTAGGGGCGGTCGTCACTAGGCCCCCAGCAGGCTCTGGCCGCAGACCCGCACGACCTGTCCGTTGACCGCGCCGGAGGCCGGATGGGCGAGCCAGGCGGTGGTCTCGGCGACGTCGACGGGCAGGCCGCCCTGGGCGAGCGAGTTCATCCGGCGGCCCGCCTCGCGGATGAACAGGGGGACGGCCGCGGTCATCCTCGTCTCGATGAATCCCGGCGCGACCGCGTTAACCGTCACCCCGTGCTCGGCGAGTGCCCGGGGCGCGAGCGAGCGGACCAGTCCGACGACGCCCGCCTTGCTCGCGCCGTAGTTGGTCTGCCCCGCGTTGCCCGCGAGCCCGGCGATCGAGGCCGTCGCCACGATCCGTCCGCCCTGATTCAGCGCCCCTGCCGCGAGCAGCGCGTCCGTCGTGCGCAGCACACTCGCCAGGTTCACCTCCAGTACCGAACTCCATCTGTCGGCAGGCATGTTGACCAGCCGCCGGTCGCGGGTGACGCCGGCGTTGTGGACGAGCACGTCCACGCCCGCGGGCAGCCCGGCCGCGATCCGCTCGCCCGCGTCGGCGGCGGTGATGTCGAGGGCCAGGGCGCTGCCACCGAGCCGTTCGGCGACCCGCCGGGCGTCCTCCTCGGCCTGCGGCACGTCCAGTACGACGACCCGCGCCCCGTCCCTCGCCAGTGTCGCGGCGACGGCCTCGCCGATCCCGCGCGCGCCGCCGGTGACCAGGGCGGTCTGGCCGGCCAGGGGCAGATCCCAGTCGGCGGGGGCGGTGACGTGCCGGTCGCCGACCTCGATCACCTGCCCGCTGACGTAGGCCGACTTGGGCGACAGCAGGAAACGCAGCGTCGACTCGGCGGCGATCGCGTCGGTCACCCGCACGAGGTTCACGGTCCGCCCCCGGCCGATCTCCTTGCCGAGCGAGCGCGTGAAGCCCTCCAGGGCCTGCTGGGCGGCGGACTGGTGGTGGTCGGCGGGGTCGAGGGGGGCGCCGAGCACGACGACCCGGCCGCTCGCGGCGACCGACCGCACGACGGGATGCAGGGCGGCGTGGACGTCGCCGAGACCGTCGACGTCCCTGACGCCGGTGGCGTCGAGCAGGACGGCGGCGGGCCGCTCGGTCGCACGGGTCAGGGGGAGGCCGGTGCCGTCGAGGCCGAGGTCGGACTTGCCGGCCGTGACATGGAGCAGGTCGCCTTCGAGGGAAGGGTGCTGTGGTGACCAGCGCCGTAGGGCCGCCGGTTGCGGAAGCCCCAGCCGCCGGGTGAGGAAGCGGCCTGGTGCGGTGCCGGTGAAGCTCAGATAGCGGTCGGCCATGGTGTCTCCCCGCTCGTCGACTGTCTCGCTCCGGATCTCGCTCCGGATCCCCTTGCTCCGGATCTGCTGCTCCGGCCTTTCCGCTCCGGATCTGCTGCTCCGGCCTTCTTGCTCCAGCTTTCTTACTCTGGAGTAAGGTTACCGAAGGTAAGCCTACGTCACGGGTGAGGAGCCGGTCGAGATGAGCCCCCTGGAACCCCGCACCACACGCCGCGTCGCCGTCGTCGCCGGCGCCCGCGTCCCCTTCGCCCGCTCCGACGGCCCGTACGCCACCGCCTCCAACCGGGAGATGCTGACGGCGGCGCTCGACGGCCTGGTGGAGCGGCACTCGCTCCAGGCGCCGGGCGCGGTGGGCGAGTTCGTCGCCGGAGCCGTCCTCAAGCACAGCCGCGACTTCAACCTCGCCCGCGAGACGGTCCTCGGCTCGAAGCTGGACGCCCGGACCCCGGCGTACGACATCCAGCAGGCCTGCGGCACCGGTCTGCAGGCCGTCATCGCCGCCGCCAACAAGATCGCCCTCGGGCAGACCGACTCGGCGATCGCGGGCGGCGCCGACACGGCGAGCGACGCACCGCTGGGCGTCAACGACGACCTGCGGCGCCTGTTGCTGGAGGCGCGGCGGGCCAAGTCCCTCGGCGGACGCCTGAAAGCACTCGCCGGGCTGCGTCCCGGCCACCTCGTCCCCGACATCCCGCGCAACGCCGAACCGCGCACCGGCCTGTCGATGGGCGAGCACGCGGCCGTCACCGCCCGGGCCTGGGGCATCCCGCGCGAGGCCCAGGACGAACTGGCGGCGGCCAGCCACCAGCGGCTCGCGGCGGCCTACGAACGCGGCTTCTTCGAGGACCTGGTCGTCCCCTTCCGGGGCCTGGCCCGCGACCAGAACCTGCGACCCGGCTCGACGGTGGAGAAACTGGCGGCCCTGAAGCCGGTGTTCGGGCTGGACGCCCCCGAGCCGACCATGACGGCGGGCAACTCGACACCGCTGACCGACGGCGCGGCGGTCGTCCTCCTGGCGAGCGAGGACTGGGCCGAGGCACGCGGACTGGAGCCCCTGGCGTATCTCACCGCCTACGAGACGGCGGCCGTGGACTTCGTGGCGGGAGACGTCGCGGGCGGCGAGGACGGTCTGCTGATGGCCCCGGCCCACGCCGTCCCGCGCATGCTGGAGCGGGCCGGCCTCGGGTTGGAGGACTTCGAACTCCTGGAGATCCACGAGGCGTTCGCCTCGCAGGTGCTGGCGACGCTCGCCGCGTGGGAGAAGCGGGGCCTGGCCCCCGTGGACCGCGACCGGCTGAACGTCGCCGGGTCCTCGCTCGCCACCGGGCATCCCTTCGCGGCGACCGGTGCACGGATCGTGGCGACGCTGGCGAAGCTGCTGTCCGAGCGGGGCGGGAGCGGCGGCGGACGGGGCCTGATCTCCGTGTGCGCGGCCGGCGGACAGGGGGTGACGGCAGTGCTGGAGCGGGCGTAACCACTCTCACCCGCAGGAACCTGAGCTTCCCTCACGTAACCTCCGAGGTTGCACATCCCCGGCTCCGGACCACCCCCGAACCCGCACGAACCTTCCACGCGGGCACCGTACGATCACCGTCCTAACCCGGGGTAACAGCGGCGGCATGCCCTCAGGCGCGCACCGCCGGTGAACGCCCGGGTACGCACCGCGCGTACCACATGCAGCAGAGCGGAACCTTGCTGCACGCCACTGGAGCTGCCCATGTCCCTCTCCTACACGTCCGGCCACGACTACGACGGCGCGCCCGTACTCGTGGAACCGGAGATCCGGCGGTTGGACGGAGAGGTACGGGAGGTCTCCGTGCCGCCGCTCGCCCCGCCGCTGACCCACGGCTCGCTCGCCGACCTGCCCTTCGACAACGCGGACGCGGCGCCCGAGCACCGGGTCCTCAGCCGCCGCACGGAGGAGGGCGACTGGGCGGACGTCACGGCGGCGGAGTTCGCCGGGCAGGTGCTGGCCCTGGCGAAGGGGATGATCGCCGAGGGCCTGATGCCGGGCGACCGGATCGCGATCATGGCGCGTACGACCTACGAGTGGACCCTCCTCGACTTCGCCGCGTGGGCCGCCGGCCTGGTCACCGTCCCGGTCTACCCGACCTCCTCCGTCTTCCAGACCCGGTGGATCCTCCAGGACTCGGGCGCGGTGGCCCTGGTGACGGAGACGGTCGCCCAGGCGTCGGCGCTGGGCCCCGAACTCAACCGCCTGCCCGACCTGCGCCACATGTGGATCCTGGAGAAGGGCCACCTGGAGCGCGTGGCCGAGCTGGGCGAGGGGGTCCCGGACCAGGAGATCGCCGTACGGCGGGGGGTGCTGAGCCCGGAGACACTCGCCACCGTCGTCTACACCTCGGGCACCACGGGCCGCCCGAAGGGCTGTGCGCTCACACACGGCAACTTCCTCGCCGAGGTGGACAACGCGATCGAACTCCTCCACCCCGTCTTCCGGTCCAAGACGGCCGACGCGGATCTCGCCACCCTCCTCTTCCTGCCCATGTCCCACGTCTTCGGGCGGATGGTGGCCGTCGCCTGCATCCGCGCACGGGTCCGCCTGGGCCACGCGCCGAGCCTGAAGTCGGAGGACCTGCTCGCGGACCTCGCCGGCTTCAGGCCGACGTTCCTGCTGGTCATCCCGTACATGCTGGAGAAGGTCTTCAACAACGCGCGGGCCAGGGCGGAGAGCGGCGGCCGGGTCACGGCCTTCGACCGCGCGACGAACGTGGCCCGCCGCTACGCCGAGGCGGTCGAGGCCCGCCAGTCCGGCACCGGTTCCGGCCCGAGCGCGGCCCTCAAGGCGGCCCGCGCCTTCTACGACCCCCTCGTCTACCGCCGCATCCGCAACGCCATGGGCGGCCGGATCCGCCACATCATCTCCGGCGGCTCCCCCCTCGCCCCGCGCCTCGCGGCGTTCTTCGCGGGCGCGGGCATGGAGATCTACGAGGGCTACGGCCTCACGGAGTCCACCGGCGCGGCCACGGTCACGCCCCCGCTCAAGCCCCGCCTGGGCACGGTCGGCTGGCCGCTGCCCGGCACCAGGGTGCGCATCGCCGCGGACGGCGAGATCCTCCTCAGCGGCGGCCAGGTCTTCCGCGGTTACTGGGACCCGCACGGCAGCGGGCTGATCCCCTCCTCCTCCGACGGCTGGTTCCCCACCGGTGACATCGGCCGGCTCGACGACGAGGGCTACCTCACCATCACGGGCCGCAAGAAGGAGATCCTGATCACCGCGGGCGGCAAGAACGTGGCCCCGGCCCCCCTGGAGAACTGGCTCCGCTCCCACCCCCTGATCTCCCAGTGCATGGTGGTCGGCGACACCCGCCCCTACATCTCCGCCCTCATCACCCTCGACAGGGACGGCGTCACGCACTGGCGCCAGATGAACGGCAAACACTCGGTGCCGCCTGAGTTCCTCGTCGAGGACGAGGAACTCAGAGCCGTCCTCCAGAGAGCGGTGGACGAGGCCAACAAGCTGGTCTCCCGCCCGGAGTCCATCCGTCGCTTCGCCATCCTCCCCACGGACTTCACCGAGTCGTCGGGCCATCTGACCCCGTCGATGAAACTGCGCCGGGAGGCGGTGATGAAGGACTTCGCGCGGGAGGTGGAGGGGCTGTACGAGCGGTGAGTGCGGCGAGGGCGCCCGCCGCACCCGGCCCGGTCAGCTCGCTTCCAGCACCTCCGTGTTCTGGCAGGCGGTGAGCAGCCACTCGCCGTTCTCCTTGGACATCACGTACATCGGGCTGTTGGGGTTGCCGACCGGGTCGCCGTCCGGGGTCCGGTACTGGGCGCGGACCTTCACGGCGGCGACGTCGGGCCGGATGAACAGCACCTGTTCCACCTCGTACGTCACCGTCGACTCGCGCATGGCCCCGGGCAGGACCCGGTGCGTGAAGGCGGCGATCTCCTCGCGTCCGAACAGTCGTCGCCCGTGTGCCGTCGTCCAGATCGCGTCGGCACGGAACAGCCCGACGAACTCGTCCGGGAGTTCGTTCCGCTGGGCGTGCTCCACCCTGGCCACCACCCGGGTGATGGCCTCGATCTCCACCGCTGCGTCAGTCCGCTCTGTTGTCGTCATGCGACGATGTTCGTACCTCAAGTGGGGTTGGGGTCAAGTGAGTTGTGTGCGGCGCACGGCTCTTGACTTCCCAAGACCCCCGCGCGACATTCCGGTCCCCTCACCCCTTTCATTCGTTCCCGGCGGGCTGGAGTGGCCATGACCACGAGCGCGGATTCTGCGAGACACCCCGGACGCACCGGTCGCACCGAAGGCCCTTCCCGGAGACACCTCCTGGCAGGCGCCGCCGGTGCCGGCCTCGCGGTCGCGGCCGGGGTGCAGCAAGGCGCCCGCGCCGCCGAACTGCCTGCCCTCGGCACGTACGACGTCGTCGTCATCGGCTCCGGTGCCGCCGGCATGACCGCCGCCCTCACGGCCGCCAGGCGGGGGCTGAGCTGTGTCGTGGTCGAGAAGGCGGCCACCTTCGGCGGATCGGCCGCCCGTTCGGGGGCCGGGATCTGGATACCCAACAACCCCGTGATCCTTGCCGCCGGTGTCCCCGACACTCCCGCCAAGGCCGCCGCCTACCTCGCCGCCGTGGTGGGGGCGGACGTCCCTGCCGACCGGCAGCGTGCCTTCCTCGCCCACGGGCCCGCGATGCTCTCGTCCGTCATGGCCCACACCCCGCTGCGCTTCCGCTGGATGGAGGGGTACAGCGACTACTACCCCGAACTCCCCGGCGGCCTCCCGAACGGCCGCTCCATCGAACCCGACCAGCTCGACGGCAACCTCCTCGGAGCCGAACTCGCCCGTCTCAACCCGCCGTACCTCGAGGTTCCCGCCGGAATGGTGGTCTTCAGCGCCGACTACAAGTGGCTCGCCCTGACCGCCGTCAGCGCCCAGGGCGTCGCCGTCGCCGCGGCCTGCCTGGCCCGCGGCACGAAGGCCGCCGCCCTGGGACAGAGGCCGCTCACCATGGGGCAGTCCCTGGCGGCGGGGCTGCGTATCGGCCTCCGGTCGGCAGGCGTGCCGGTCTGGCTGGGCACCCCGCTCACCGAGCTGTACGTCGAGGGCGGGGCCGTCGCCGGTGCCGTGGTCAGCCGGGACGGCGTCCCGGGGCTCGTCCGGGCCCGGCGCGGGGTCGTGGTCGGCTCCGGAGGGTTCGAGCACAACGCGGCCATGCGGGCGCGGTACCAGCGGCAGCCGATCGGCACCGAGTGGACCGTCGGCGCGAAGGAGAACACCGGGGACGGAATCCGGGCGGGCCGGCACATCGGCGCCGACCTCGCCCTCATGGACGACGCCTGGTGGGGCCCCGCCATCCCGCTCCCCGGCCAGCCGTACTTCTGCCTCGCCGAACGCACCCTCCCCGGCGGTCTGCTGGTCAACGCCGCCGGACGCCGGTTCGTCAACGAGGCCGCGCCCTACGGCGACGTCGTTCACACCATGTACGAGCGCAACCCCACCGACCCCGACATCCCGGCCTGGCTGATCACCGACCAGAACCACCGCAACCGCTACCTCTTCAAGGACGTGGCCCCGGCCTTACCGTTCCCGGACGACTGGTACACCTCCGGCGCGGCACACAAGGCCTGGACCCTGGACGCCCTGGCCACCGCGATCAACGTTCCCGCGCCCGCCCTGCGCGCCACCGTCGACCGATTCAACGCCCTGGCCCGCAAAGGGGACGACACCGACTTCGGGCGCGGCGACAGCGCGTACGACCACTACTACACGGACCCCGCCATCCTCCCCGACTCCTGCCTCGCGCCGCTGTGGCTGCCCCCGTACCACGCCTTCCGCATCGTCCCCGGCGATCTCGGCACCAAGGGCGGCCTGCGCACCGATGCCCGTGCCCGCGTCCTGCGCCCCGACGGCTCGGTCATCCCCGGCCTGTACGCCGCCGGGAACGCCAGCGCCGCCGTCATGGGCCACAGCTACGCGGGGGCGGGTTCGACCATCGGCCCGGCGATGACCTTCGGGTACATCGCGGCGCTGGACCTTGCGGGCGCGCTCTAGCCGGCGGTCTGTGCCGGCTTCCGCGCGATCAGGAAGGCGTGCGGGGTGGTTTCCTCGAGGCCGACGTCCGGTTCGCGGACCGTCCGCGCGACCATGTCGAAGCCGGCCGCCGACAGCAGCTCGGTGACGGCCTCCGGCCGCCTCCGCTGGAAGTCGAGCGACACCGGGCGGCCGAACGGCCGGTCGTGGTGCCGGGGCTCGTCGCCGACCTGGAAGGCGACGAGGAGGTGTCCGCCGGGGGCCAGGACGCGGTGGAACTCGGCGAAGAGGCCGGGCAGCCGGTCCACAGGGGTGTGGATGGACGAGTAGTAGGACACGACTCCCGCGAGCGCCCCGTCGGCCATCCCCAGCTCCAGCATCGAGCCCTGCTCGAAACGCAGGTCGGGGTTCTCCCGGCGGGCGATGGCGAGCATCGACTCGGACAGGTCGAGCCCGACCACGGACAGCCCGAGGGAAGCGAGATACCCGGTCGTCCGGCCCGGCCCGCACCCCAGGTCCGCCACCGCGCCGCCGTCACCGACGAGCTCGGCGAACGCGGTGAGCACAGCCCGGTCCAGCGGCCTGGGGGCGAGCGCGTCGCGGAAACGGTCGGCGTAGTCCTCGGCCACGGCGTCGTAGAAGGTGCGGGTGGCGGTCAGGAAGTCGGTGTCGGTCATGGGCGCGGACGTTAGCGGCAGCCACCGACAGTCCTGGGCGGCCACCGCCGCTTTCAGGCCACCCCCCTGGGCGACCGGCCCGTCGCCCCCGGCCCTGAGCGTGTGCGGGCAAAGGCAGGAGCCCCGTCGCCTTGCGGCACGGGGCTCCTTGGGTACTGCTAGTCGTTCTGGATCAGAGCTTTGGGCTCATGAACTCAGACGGGGGTGACGTTCTCCGCCTGCGGGCCCTTCGGGCCCTGAGTCACGTCGAAGGAGACCTGCTGGTTCTCCTCCAGCGAACGGAAGCCGTTCGCATTGATCGCGGAGTAGTGGACGAAGACGTCGGGGCCGCCGCCTTCTTGGGCGATGAAGCCAAAGCCCTTTTCGGCGTTGAACCACTTCACGGTTCCGGTAGCCATAAGCCCTCCTTGGGCCCAAAGGGTTGCCCTGCTCCAGAACCCTGCAAGTGTGAAAACAAAATGCCGCACAACTGCATACGTCTGAAAACGACGAGAGCCCGCGGTTACATGCTCCGCAGGCTCTGTACTGCAAGGGAAACCAAACTGCAACTTGCGGCGAGCCTAGCACGTGGGCAGCCGAAAGCAATAGAGGTCAAGATCACGTCACTCGGACGTATGAAGGGGCCTGCCCCGGGGTTGACGGGGTGGAAGTGAAGCGGGGGCGACAGGCGAGTCACACCTTGGCCACACTCGAGGCGCACCCTGAGGTCTGCACCGTACCGCATGGGGTCTAGTCTCGCGATGTGGACATTTCTCGCACCCGGCCGCGCGTCGGCCACATCCAGTTCCTCAACTGCCTGCCCCTGTACTGGGGGCTCGCGAGAACCGGCACCCTCCTCGACTTCGAGCTGACCAAGGACACCCCCGAGAAGCTCAGCGAGCAGCTGGTGCGCGGGAGCCTGGACATCGGGCCCGTCACCCTGGTCGAGTTCCTCAGGAACGCCGACGACCTGGTCGCCTTCCCGGACATCGCGGTGGGCTGCGACGGCCCGGTGATGTCCTGCGTGATCGTCTCGAAGGTCCCGCTGGACGAGCTGGACGGCGCCCGGGTCGCGCTCGGCTCGACCTCGCGCACCTCCGTCCGCCTCGCCCAGCTCCTGCTGGCCGACCGCTACGGCGTCCGGCCCGACTACTACACCTGCCCGCCGGACCTCAGCCTGATGATGCAGGAGGCCGAGGCCGCCGTCCTCATCGGGGACGCGGCGCTGCGGGCCAACCTGCTCGACGGACCCAGGTTCGGGCTCGAGGTCCACGACCTCGGTGCGCTCTGGAAGGAGTGGACCGGGCTGCCCTTCGTCTTCGCGGTGTGGGCCGCCCGCCGGGACTACCTGGAGCGCGAGCCCGTCATCACCCGCAAGGTCCACGAGGCCTTCCTCGCCTCCCGCAACCTCTCCCTGGAGGAGGTCGGCAAGGTCGCCGAGCAGGCGGCCCGCTGGGAGGCCTTCGACGAGGATGTCCTGGAGCGCTACTTCACCACCCTCGACTTCCGCTTCGGCGGCCCGCAGCTCGCGGCGGTCGCCGAGTTCGCCCGCCGGGTCGGGCCGACGACCGGCTTCCCGGCGGACGTGAAGGTCGATCTGCTCCAGCCGTGAGCCTGGGAGGACTTCGGGACTACGCTGCTGGGACTTGAGGCGTACGGGGGAGGAGCGACGCCATGCAGCCGCTCGGAGTCGACGAACCCACCGTCGTGGGGCCCTACCGGCTGCTCGGCCGGCTCGGCTCCGGCGGTATGGGCCGGGTCTACCTCGGCCGCAGTACCGGCGGCCGCACGGTCGCCGTGAAGATCGTGCACCCGCACTTCGCGCTCGACGAGGAGTTCCGCGCCCGCTTCCGCCGCGAGGTCGACGCGGCGCGACGGGTCGGCGGCGTCTGGACCGCGTCGGTCCTGGACGCGGACCCGGAGGCCGCGGTGCCGTGGGTGGCGACCGCCTACGCGGCGGGGCCGTCGCTGTCGGCGGCGGTCGCGGACGTCGGTGCGCTGCCCGCCCGTTCGGTACGGGCGCTGGGGGCCGGCCTCGCGGAAGCGCTGACGGCGGTGCACGAGCTGGGACTGGTGCACCGGGACGTGAAGCCCTCCAACGTGCTGCTGACCCTGGACGGACCGCTCCTCATCGACTTCGGCATCGCCCGGGCCACCGACGGCACGGCGTCCCTCACGTCCAGCGGTGTCTCGATCGGCTCGCCCGGCTACATGTCGCCCGAACAGATCCTCGGCGAGTCGGCGACCGGGGCAGCCGACGTCTTCTCACTGGGCGCGGTGCTGGCGTACGCGGCGACCGGGGAGGCACCCTTCCGCGGCGACTCCTCGGCGGCGCTGCTCTACCGGGTCGTCCACGAGCAGCCCGAACTCGGCCCGCTCGACGGTGATCTGCGGTCCCTGGTGGAGGCCTGCCTCGCCAAGGACCCGGGTGCACGGCCGACGCCGGGTGAAGTGGCCCGGCGGCTGGCCCCCGAGGGGGCGGCCCGCCTGGTCGCGGGCGGATGGCTGCCGGGCGCCCTGGTGGAGCAGGTCAGCCGTGGCGCCGTACGCCTGCTGAACCTGGAGACGGCACAGGACGTGACGTCCGGGCCGGTCGACTTCAGCCGGACCTCGGAGGCGGGACCGGTGCCCGGCTCGGTGGCGGGATCCGTAGCGGGCGCCGGGGCGGTGGCACTGGGCAAGGGCTCGGAGGCACCGCCGGTGGGGGAGGCCCCCGTCGGCTCGGCCGCACCGGCCGCTCCCGTCTCGCCGGCCGGTGCGGCTGCGGCGGCCGGCTCGGCCGCCCCGGTCGGGGTGTTCGGGCCGCCGCCGGTCATGGTGCCGGTGGACAGGCCGGTCGCGTCGGCTCCCGCCGACGCCGTTCCCGGCCCCGTACCCGCGCACGCCCCCACCCCCACCTCCGTCCCCGAGCCGCGGGACGCGTCCGACACGTCGGCCTCCGACCGCCGTCCCGGCAAGCTCTCCGTCTCCCTCTCCGCCACGGCCGTCCCCGGGCCCGCCGGCCGGGGACGTCGGCTCAGTTGCACGGTGGCTCTCGCGGTCGCGGGTGCGCTGGCGGCGGTGACGGTCGGGTCGGTGCTCGTGTTCGACCTGCTGCCAGACAACGCGCGGGGCCCGTCGAGCGATGCCGGCAGTGGCGCCCACTCACCGTCGCCGACCGCCGGAAGCGAGGCGGAGGCGGTCCCGGCCCGCTATGTCGGCACCTGGGAGGGCCAGGCCGTCGCCCTCGACGGCACGCTCCCCATGGGCACCTTCCGGCTGACCGTGAAATCCGTCGGCGTGGGCGGGAAGTTGGGCACGCTCCGGCACACGGACGTGCTCGGCGGCGTCTGCGACGACGTACTGACCCTGAAGAAGGTGACGAAGAAGCAGATCACGGCGACCACCGTCGGCGCCGGGTCCAACCGAGGCGTGTGCAGCCAGGCCGCCCACACGGTCCGCATCACTCCGGTCGGCGACGACCTGCGGTACGACTCGGACAGCGAGGACTCCGGCAGGCCCAGGGCGCGGCTGTCGAAGGTCGAGCCCGGATGACGGGTCTGTTGATCGCCGTCGCCGCGTTGTGGGGGGCGGTGACGGGAACGCTCGTGCCGCGCGCCGCCTACCGGTTCTCGGTCCCGCCGGAGGAGACCTGGCGGGAACGGTGTCCCGGCGGGCACCCCATCAGGGGATGGATCGGGTGGGCGCGTTGCCGGGAGTGCCACTCCGGCGACAGCCCCTGCACCCCCTTCACCTCCTACAGCGTCTACGGCCCCCGCACCTCCCTCGTCGCCCTGGTCACCGCGCTCGTCTGTGCCGCACTCGCCGCCGCCACCGACACCCGGCCGGAGATCGCCGTCTGGCTGCTGCTCGCGCCCGTCGGGGTGCTGCTGGCCGTCGTCGACTTCCGGGTGAAGCGGCTGCCCGACGTGCTGACCCTGCCGCTCGCCGCCGCCGCGCTGGTGCTGCTCGGGCTGGTCACGCTGGTGCCCGAGCACGTCGGTGACTGGCGGTCCGCCGCGCTGGGTGCCCTCGCGCTCGGGACCGGCTACTTCGTGCTGTGGCTGGTCAACCCCGGCGGCATGGGCTTCGGCGACGTGAAGCTGGCGATCGGGATCGGGGCCGTGCTCGGCTGGTACGGCTGGGGGACCGTGCTGGTCGGCACCTTCGCCGGGTTCCTGCTGGGGGCGGTGTACGGCGGCGCGCTGGTCGTGGCGCGGCGGGCCGGACGCCGGACGGCGATCCCGTTCGGGCCGTTCCTGATCACGGGGGCGTACCTCGGTCTGCTGGCCGGCGCCTGCGCGGCCTGAGGTCGGCCGGGAAAACCGCCTGACGTAGGCTGGTTCAGTCCGCCCACAACCCTTGACGAAAGGGACGCCCCCGGTGACCGAGAAGGCCGACCTTCAGTCCGTCCTCGACCGTGCCGCCGAAGGCGGGCGCATCTCCCCTGAGGAAGCACTCGACCTCTACCGCGACGCCCCGCTGCACGCGTTGGGCGCCGCCGCCGACGCCGTACGGCGTCGGCGGTACGCCGGGACCGAGCACATCGCCACGTACATCATCGAGCGCAACATCAACTACACGAACGTGTGCGTCACGGCGTGCAGGTTCTGCGCCTTCTACGCGGCTCCCAAGGACGAGGCCAAGGGCTGGACCCGCGACCTGGACGACATCCTGCGCCGGTGCGCGGAGACCGTCGAGCTCGGCGGTACGCAGATCATGTTCCAGGGCGGGCACCACCCGGACTACGGCGTCGAGTACTACGAGAAGCACTTCTCCGCCATCAAGCAGGCCTTCCCGCAGCTGGTCATCCACAGCCTGGGGGCGTCCGAGGTCGAGCACATGGCCCGGATCTCGAAGGTGTCGGTCGAGGAGGCGATCCAGCGCATCCACGCCGCCGGACTCGACTCCTTCGCCGGCGCGGGCGCCGAGCTGCTGCCCGAGCGGCCCCGCAAGGCCATCGCCCCGCTGAAGGAGAGCGGCGAGCGCTGGCTGGAGATCATGGAGATCGCGCACGGGCTGGGCGTGGAGTCCACGTCCACCATGCTGATGGGCACCGGCGAGACCAACGCCGAGCGCATCGAGCACCTGCGGATGATCCGTGACGTACAGGACCGTACGGGCGGATTCCGTGCCTTCATCCCGTACACCTACCAGCCCGAGAACAACCACCTGAAGGGCCGCACGCAGGCCACGCTCTTCGAGTACCTGCGGATGATCGCCATCGCGCGGCTGTTCATGGACAACATCGCCCACATCCAGGGCTCCTGGCTGACCACGGGCAAGGAGGTCGGCCAGCTGTCCCTGCACTACGGCGCCGACGACCTCGGCTCGATCATGCTGGAGGAGAACGTCGTCTCCTCGGCCGGCGCCAAGCACCGCTCCAACCGCATGGAGATCATCGACCTCATCCGCAAGGCGGGGCGGGTCCCGGCCCAGCGGGCGACGACGTACGAGCACCTCGTCGTCCACGACGACCCGGCGAACGACCCCGTCGACGAGCGCGTGATGTCCCACATCTCCTCCACGGCGATCGCGGGCGGGACGGCTCACCCCGAGCTGAAGCTGCTGGCTTCCAACTGAGCTGACCAGAGGGCACGTTGGAGACGATTCACGCGGCGGACGAGGTCCGGGTCACCTGGGACGCGGAGCCGATCAGGGACGGTGCCGTCGTGGTGGGGCGGGACCGGATCGGTGCCGTCGGGAGTTTCGAGGAGCTGCGCGAGCGGTTTCCGGGGGCGCGGGTGCGCAGGTGGCACGGTGTGCTGGGGCCCGCGCGCGTCCACGAGGGCCCGCTCCCTCACGCGCCGACGCCGCGTGAGCGCATCCACGCGGTGCTGAAGTCCGGCGCGGTGGTGATCCTCGGGGACTACGCCGACGCACCCGGCCTGCGGGCGGCGGCCGAGCGGAACGACGTCGTGGTGTGGCCCGGCGTGACGCCCTCATGGCAGCCGTCCATCCGTCAGACCGGCCGCGCCGACCTCGCCGTGTTCGACGAGAGGGGCGTGTGCGTCGCGACGGTGTGCGCGGGACGCCTCGTCCACCGCAGACGCTGATCGGCCCGAGAACGCCTTCGCGAACGCACCCGAACCCTGCTCCACACCGCTGCAGTCGGTCGCCGGGTCGTCCTCCCCCGAAGTGCCCTCCTCGCACTGTTGGTCGCGGGCGGTCGACCACATCGACACCCAGGCGATCTCCTTCTCCTCGGCGAACGCCCGCACCTGGGCCGCGTCGGAGAGGGTGAACGTCTCGCCCTCGACGTCGTTGACGCCGATCATCGAGGTCAGCGCCATCCCCCGCCAGGCGGCCGAGGAGGAGAGTCCGAAGACGTCCGCGAGCTGGGTGTGGGCGGCCTTGTTGGCGGACCCCAGGAGGGCGAGGCCGTCGTCGTCGAGGCCGGAGGGCATGACCGGGAGCGTGAAGGAGACGCTGAGGCCGGTGCGTTCCTTCTGCAACCGCGCGATCGCCGCCGACCGCAGATCCACCGAGTCGGAGTCGGTCAGTTCGTCGCCCTCGATGTCGAAGTCGGCCTGGGCGGAGCCGGCCGCGTCCAGCGCCCTGCCGTACGCCTCGGCCAGTTCGGACGCGCTCTCGCAGGTCGCCGCGAGTTCCTCGCCCGAGGCGCCGCCGAAGGAGACGCGGACCGTGGCGCCGGCCTCCTTGAGCCGAGCCACCCGGGACTTCACCGACGCGTCGCCGATCGCGTGCGTCCCGTTCCACGTCGGCGTGCAGCCGTCGCCGTCGGAGATGACGAAGGCGAGGTTGTACGTCGCGGGGGAGCCGTTGGAGTCGAGTCCGGACGCGGTGGTGGCGCTCAGGTAGGGGGCGTACGAGGTGGTCGACGCCGGCTCCTCGGCGGGGGCCGCGCTGGACTGTCCTGTTGTGGCCGACGCCGCGTCCGACGTGTCGTCGGAATCCGCGGAGCACCCCGCGGTGGCCAGCGCGAACAGGCACGTGAGCCCGGCCGCCGGCTTCAGGAAACTCCACATCGAGTAAGCACCCGCTCTCGTGATTTCTGTCTCGGGACGGAAACAAAGCGCGTCTTCCGGGTGGGAATGTCTCATGCGGAGCTGAGTTTCGCGTGGACAGTGGCCACACAGACACCCCACGGGCAGAAGTAGTCAAAGGTGGCCTAACGGGCACGTATTTCCGGCATTCAACTCCTTTCTCTCGGGTCGGAGTTGCGCAGGATTTCCGGGAACCTCTCAGTGAAAGGACAGGTTTCACTGTTCCCATGGGTCTCTCACATGGGAGCCCGAGTTCATGCCACATAACGGGTCCCTAATGTCCGGAGAATGCATTCCGAGTCTGCCATCGAAAACGACGCCGTCGCAGTCCCTGCGCGTGGTCGCCGCCGCAAACGCGGCAACGGGTCCGCGGAGGGCCCCGTGTTCGTTGACAACTCCGGGCGCCGGTCCAGGCTGCTGCGCCGGATCGGCGTCCTCGTCGGTGTCGTGTGCGTCGGCTAGCGGTCGTCCTGGGCATGGCGTTCCTGGGCATCGGCACCTCGACCACCCCGTCCTCCCTGGTGCCGTTCGGCGGCGGGGCCGGCCCGAACGGCCAGGGCGGCGGCGGACCGGCCGGCTACGCGCCCCAGGGCGGCCTCGGCACCCCGCCCGCCCTGCCCGGCGGCACGCCGTCCGCGCCTCCCACGGCCACGGCCACGGCCACCCCCACGACCACGAACTGATCGGGACGCAGCCACCCCCTGACTACGACGACGCCCTCCCGCGGCCGCCGGCGTGCCCCCCTCCCGGATCGAACGGGCGGCGGGCAGGGCCGCGGCACTGCAGAAACCCCGGGTCATCCTCGCGGGCCTGCTCCTGCTCGCCCTGAGCAGCATGCCTGCGCTGGCAGAAGCTGAAGCGCACCGGCGAGGTCGGAACCCCGGCGGGGGCGGCCGGCTTCGTCACGCTCCTGATGTGGGTCAAGGCGTACTTCCGGATCGACTTCGCGGGGCTCACGCGCCTGCGCCGGCTCGACCGGACCGTGACGGTCTTCAACGCGCGAGCGGTGACGATCTACCTCTGGCACGAGATCGCGCTGATCCTGGCCGTCCCGCTGATCGACCGGTTCTGGGACGTCCCGGCCTTCGAGAAGTACCTGCCGCCGGAGAGTCAGTGGTTCATGTTCGGCGTCGGGTGGGTGCTCATCGCGGTGTTCGTCCTGCTGTGCGGATGGGTGGAGGACGTGGCGGCGAAGAGGAGACCGCGGCTGCTCCCCTGAGCCGCAGCCGACCGCCGTACTGCAAGAATGGGCCCGTGACCCGCGCCTCCCTGAACAAGCAGCCGCACGAAGTCGCCTCGATGTTCGACGACGTGGCGGAACGGTACGACCTGACGAACGACGTGCTCTCGCTCGGCCAGGACCGGGTGTGGCGCAAGGAGGTGGCCAAGGCCGTCGACGCCCGCCCCGCGCAGAAGGTCCTGGACCTGGCCGCCGGCACGGCCACGTCCTCGCTGCCCTTCGCCCGCACCGGTGCCTACGTCGTGCCCTGCGACTTCTCCCTCGGCATGCTCCAGGTCGGCAAGCGCAAGCACACCTGGCTGCCCTTCACCGCGGGCGACGCGACGAAGCTGCCGTTCAGGGACGACACCTTCGACGCCGTCACCATCTCCTTCGGGCTGCGCAACGTGCAGGACACCGACGCCGCCCTGCGCGAGATGTACCGGGTGACCAAGCCCGGCGGCCGGGTCGTGATCTGCGAGTTCTCGCACCCGACCTGGGCGCCCTTCCGGACCGTCTACACCGAGTACCTGATGCGTGCCCTGCCGCCGGTCGCCCGCACGGTGTCCTCGAACCCCGACGCGTACGTCTACCTCGCCGAGTCCATCCGCGCCTGGCCCGACCAGCCCGCGCTGGCCGAGCGTCTGAGGAAGGCCGGCTGGTCCAAGGTGGCCTGGCGCAACCTGAGCGGCGGCATCGTGGCCATGCACCGCGGCTTCAAGCCCGCGGATCAGTAGGGCGAGCTGAACTGGGCCACCGCACAGGGGTCGCCCGGCTCGTCGAGTTCGCGCTGCATGCCGCCGCCGCCCGGGGGCGGCAGCCGCGGCTCGTGCACGCCCGCGCCGCCGCCGCCCTCACCCTCGCCGAACTCGAACCACACGGTGACCACGGCCCCGCGCGGCACCTCGGCGCCGGGTGGCGGGTACTGCCGTACGACATAGTCCACGACGGTGCGACGGAAGTCGGGCCGGTCGGGAGCCGCGAGCAGAACGCCGCCCGACTCGGCGGCCGCGCGCGCGTCCATGGCCATCAGTCCGACCAGCCTGGGCACTCGCACCTCGGGCGATTTGGGTGTTATTCGCACAGATGTCACCCCCAGCGATACTGGAAGGGTAACCCCGGTCACACATCACCCGGAAGCGCCAAGTGTCTTTCTGTGACAGTCGATTACCGTCTGTGACGGTCGCTTCGGAGATCGAGCCGGTAGCAGTGCCCCTCGCGCTGCGACGTCGGCGTCCGGAACACCTCGGCGAGGCGCATGCCCAGCCGCCGGGTCACCGCGACGGACCGGGTGTTGCGGGCGTCGACCATCGCGACCACACCCGGCACCCCGGCCGCCCGCAGCCTTTCCAGCGTCATCTGCGCGGCCGCGGTGACGTATCCCCGGCCCCACTGCTCGCGCCCGAGCCGCCAGCCGATCTCGATCTCACCGCTCGGCCCCCAGTCCCGCTCCCACGGCTGAGCGCCGGTGAAGCCGATGACGTGCCCCGACTCGTCGAGCATGGTCCACAGGCAGAAACCGCGCTCGGCGTCGTGCCGGCGCTGGCGGGCGGTGAGCTCCTCGTAGACGGACAGCTCCGCGGCCCTGCCGCCGTGGAACTCCATGACGTCCGGGTGGGCGAAGGTCCGGTGCCAGGCGACGGCGTCCTCGTCGGTGGGCACCCGCAGTCGCACTACGGGGAGAGCTCGGTTCACTGGGCAGCCCTTCAGCCGGGTGATCAATCCTGCTGAATAGACTGCCCATGTCCAGTGCCGGTCGGCACGCAGATTCAGAACTTGGGGAGATCCCGCCGTGACCGAGCCCCTCTCCGAAAACACCGCCGATGTGATCGTCGTCGGCGCGGGGCCAGCCGGCTCCACCACCGCCTACCACCTCGCCAAGGCCGGACTCGACGTACTCCTGCTGGAGAAGACCGAGTTCCCGCGTGAGAAGGTCTGCGGCGACGGACTCACCCCGCGCGCCGTCAAGCAGCTCGTCGCGATGGGCATCGACATCTCGGAGGAGGCCGGCTGGCTGCGCAACAAGGGTCTGCGCATCATCGGCGGCGGTGTCCGCCTCCAGCTCGACTGGCCGGATCTCGCCTCCTTCCCCGACTACGGCCTCGTCCGCAAGCGCGACGACTTCGACGAGCAGCTCGCCCGCCAGGCCCAGAAGGCGGGGGCGCGGCTGTACGAGCGCTGCAACGTGGGCGCGCCGATCGTCGACGACCGCACGGGCCGGATCACCGGCGTGCACGCCAAACTCGGTGACGAGAAGCGGGAGGTGACCTTCCACGCCCCGCTGGTCGTGGCGGCCGACGGCAACTCCACCCGCCTCTCCCTGGCGATGGGCCTGCACCGCCGCGAGGACCGCCCGATGGGCGTGGCGGTCCGTACGTACTTCACCTCGCCGCGCCACGAGGACGACTACCTCGAGTCCTGGCTGGAGCTGTGGGACCGGCGCGGCCCGGGCGAGGACCGTCTGCTCCCCGGCTACGGCTGGATCTTCGGCATGGGCGACGGCACCTCGAACGTCGGCCTCGGTGTGCTCAACACCTCCGACTCCTTCAAGGAGCTGGACTGGCGCGAGGTCCTCAAGGCCTGGTGCGCCTCGATGCCGGAGGACTGGGGCTACACCCCCGACAACATGACCGGGCCCATCCGCGGCGCCGCGCTCCCCATGGCCTTCAACCGCCAGCCCCACTACACCAAGGGGCTGCTGCTGGTCGGCGACGCCGGCGGCCTGGTGAACCCCTTCAACGGCGAGGGCATCGCCTACGCCATGGAGTCCGGCCAGATCGCCGCAGAGGTCATCGTGCAGGCCCACGCCCGTGCCACGCCTGCCCAGCGCGAGACGGCCCTGCAGCACTACCCGCGCATCCTCAAGGACACCTACGGCGGCTACTACACGCTGGGCCGCGCCTTCGTGAAGCTCATCGGCAACCCGAAGGTCATGAAGATCGCGGCCCAGCGCGGCCTGACGCACCCCGTGCTGATGAAGTTCACGCTGAAGATGCTCGCGAACCTCACCGACCCGAGCGGCGGCGACGCGATGGACCGCATCATCAACGGCCTGAGCAAGGTGGCGCCGAAGGCGTGATCCGCGGCCTCAGCCGCTGAGCGCGGCCGTCTTGGCGGCCCGGCGCGCGAAGACCTCTTCCCGCCGGTCCGCCACCTGCCGCAGCGCGTCCTTGCGCTCCCGCTTGGAGAGCCGGTCCAGATAGACGTGCCCGTTCACATGGTCGGTCTCGTGGGCCAGGCAACGGGCGAAGTACCCGGTGCCCTCGATGACGACCGGCTCGCCGTCCTTGTCGAGCCCGCGCACCACGGCCAGGTCCGGGCGCGGTACGGCCATGGTCGCGCCGGGCACCGACAGGCAGCCCTCGCTCTCGTCGAGCAGCCGCCGCCCGGCCGGGTCGAGCTGCTCCAGCACCGGATTGACGATGTGTCCGACATGTCGGACACCGTCGTCGTCGGGGCAGTCGTAGACGAACAGCCGCAGACCGACGCCGACTTGGTTCGCCGCGAGTCCCGCGCCGTCGGCGACGTACATCGTCAGGAACATGTCGTCGATGAGCGCGGCGAGGTCGGGCCCGAACTCGGTGACGTCCCGGCACGGCTTGTGCAGGACCTCTTCACCCACCTCGGTGATTCGCCGCACCGACCCGCGCCGGGCCTCGGGCGCCAGCGGGGGATACGAGTCGACGGGCCTGCCCTGCAGGAAGACGCTCGGCATGGCTGTTTCTCCTGTTCTGTGCGGATGTGTGGGTGGCGGGCCGTCAGGCTCCGGCCTCCGGAGCCCTGCCCACCCTCCGTTACTCACGACAACAGAACACCCACAGCACTGCCAGGACCAGACCGGCCACACTCGCGGTCCGCAAAGGACAGCGGACAGCCGGAAGGGACAGCGGACAGCCGGAAGGGGCAGCGGACAGCCGGAAAGGGCCGCAGCCCCCGAGCGGCTGCGGCCCTTTCCGTGCGACTGGTGGGTCAGAGCACCCGCACCGCTCCGGTGGGCGGGTCGTACGACAGAGACTTCTCGGCGACGCCCGTGGACGGGTTCTGCGCGCCGACGAACATGCCGTCGCCGACGTAGACCGCCACGTGGTAGGCGCTGCCGGCGCTGCCCCAGTACAGGATGTCGCCCGGCTGCAGGTTGCTCAGCGAGACCTGGGTGCCGGCGGTCGACTGGTCCTGGGAGACGCGCGGCAGGCTGACGCCGATCTGGTTGAAGGCGGCCTGGACGAGGCCGGAGCAGTCCCACGAGTTGGGGCCGGTGCCGCCGGAGACGTAGGCGTCGCCGACCTGCGCCCTGACGAAGTCGATGACCGCGGCGGCCGAACCGGTGGCCGTGGACGTGCTGGTGGAGGCGCCGACGCTCGCGGAGGCCGACAGGGTGGCCCGCTCGCTGCTGCGGGTCGCGCGCTCGGCAGCGGCCTTGCGGGCGGCCTCCTCGGCGGCCTTCTTCTTCGCCTCGGCCTTCTTCTTGGCCTCGGCGAGGTCCGCCTTGGCCTGCTTCGCGGCCTTTGCGGCGGCCGCGTCACGCTCGGCCTGCAGCTGGTAGTTCGCCGCAGCCTGCTGTGTGGCGTCGGCGGACTCGGCGGCGACCTGGGTGCTGCCCAGGTCGGCCGTCAGGGTGGGCAGTTCGAGGGTCTGCGTCACCGGCTCGGCGGCGTTGGCCGCGCCGGACGCCCCGGCAACTGCCAGGGTGCTGAGGACGCCACCGGCAACTCCGGCCCGCATCGCGATTTTCGACGCGCTGCGGCGGGGTTTCCGGTGGCTGCGTATGTGAGCGGTGTGGGACATGAGAACAACCGGTATCAGGGGCTCCTCCATACCTTCAAGAAACGTGTGGTGCGCCACAGTTGTTCAATCGGCGTCCGAACCCGAGGCGTGGCGCTCCTTATTGACGCCGTAACGGACATTGCGGGCGCGGGTCGCCAAGCCTGTGATCATGGGTTTTCGTTGTTACGCCCGAATTGCCCGCGACCTACCACTGGTTGGGACCGGTGGCCAACCCCCGTTCTCGGGGACCTCTCGTGGGTGTGGCGGAGGTCACGCAACGGTTACGAGTCCGGTCGCGTCCGGCGCCCGGAATCCGTCGCGCCGCGCTCGTGAATGTGTGCACGCGTCCACACCGTGCATCACGGCTCCCCCTGATGTGTGAACGCGGTCCTCTACCAAGCCGTCCCGTCCAGCACCAATTTGCATGCAGAGGAAGTCTCTTGATATGGAGACTCCCCTCGCGACCTGCGTCGACGAGCGAAAATGTCACCTCTGGTGATCACTCGGACGCTTCTCGTACGAAGATCGACACTCATCCGACTTCATGATCCTTCGTCAGGTGGTGGAGATCACAAAGCTTGTGCAATACCCCGTGTCGCAGATCACAGACCGGCAGGCATAGGATGCGGGTCAGTTGGGCTTGTGACCTGCTTCACATGTTCGCGATCTTCGCCGGGACGAGCGGGGCTCGTGGGGCGTGTGGGGCGGAAGTGAGTCCGATGTGCCATCGCCAGCAGTCAGTGCCGACTGAGAGGAGCGAGGAGCGGTGAACGCGTATGCGCCCATCCTCGTACTGGGAGCCCTCGGGGCAGGCTTTGCGATCTTCTCCGTGGTCATGGCCACGCTGATCGGTCCGAAGCGGTACAACCGGGCCAAGCTCGAGGCCTACGAGTGCGGAATCGAGCCGACCCCCACGCCGGCCGGCGGCGGGCGCTTCCCCATCAAGTACTACCTGACGGCGATGCTCTTCATCGTCTTCGACATCGAGATCGTCTTCCTCTACCCCTGGGCCGTCACCTTCGACGCCCTGGGGATCTTCGGGCTCGTGGAGATGCTGCTCTTCGTGCTCACCGTCTTCGTCGCGTACGCGTACGTATGGCGGCGCGGCGGCCTGGAATGGGACTGAGGGGCCTTTAGACATGGGACTCGAAGAAAAACTGCCGAGCGGCTTCCTGCTGACCACCGTCGAGCAGGCCGCGGGCTGGGTGCGCAAGTCGTCCGTCTTCCCCGCCACCTTCGGCCTGGCCTGCTGCGCCATCGAGATGATGACCACCGGCGCCGGCCGCTACGACCTGGCGCGCTTCGGCATGGAGGTCTTCCGCGGCTCACCGCGGCAGGCCGACCTGATGATCGTCGCCGGCCGGGTCAGCCAGAAGATGGCGCCGGTGCTTAGGCAGGTCTACGACCAGATGCCGAACCCGAAGTGGGTGATCTCCATGGGGGTCTGCGCCTCCTCGGGCGGCATGTTCAACAACTACGCCATCGTCCAGGGCGTCGACCACATCGTTCCGGTCGACATCTATCTCCCGGGCTGCCCGCCGCGGCCCGAGATGCTGATGGACGCCATCCTCAAGCTCCACCAGAAGATCCAGTCCTCCAAGCTCGGCGTGAACGCCGAGGAGGCGGCCCGGGAGGCGGAGGAAGCGGCGCTCAAGGCCCTGCCCACGATCGAGATGAAGGGGCTGCTGCGGTGAGCGACGCGAACGGCACCAACGGCGCGCCGAACGGGGTGAACCCCGAAAAGGCCCTCGGCGCCGACAACCTCCCCGGCCAGCGCGGCGACGGCGGCGAGGAGATCCGCGTCCAGCGCGGCATGTTCGGCGCCAACAACGGCGGCGACACCTCCGGCTACGGCGGCCTGGTCCGCTCGGTCCGGCTCCCCGGACCGGCGAGCCGGCCCTACGGCGGCTGGTTCGACGAGGTCGCCGACGAGCTGGAGGGAGCGCTGGAGGAGCAGGGACTCCTGCCCGACAACGCCATCGAGAAGACGGTCGTGGACCGGGACGAGCTCACCTTCCACATCGAGCGCGAGCACCTGCTGCGCGTCGCCCGCACCCTGCGCGACGACCCGGCCCTGCGCTTCGAGCTCTGCACCGGCGTGAGCGGGGTCCACTACCCGCACGACAAGGGCCGCGAGCTGCACGCCGTCTACCACCTGCGCTCGATCACCCACAACCGGCTGATCCGCCTGGAGGTCAGCGCTCCGGACACCGACCGGCACATCCCGTCGCTGGTCGCCGTGTATCCGACCAACGACTGGCACGAGCGCGAGACCTACGACTTCTTCGGCATCGTCTTCGACGGTCACCCGGCCCTGACGCGGATCATGATGCCGGACGACTGGCAGGGACATCCGCAGCGCAAGGACTACCCCCTCGGCGGCATCCCCGTCGAGTACAAGGGCGCCCAGATCCCGGCTCCGGACCAGCGGAGGTCGTACTCGTGAGCGCCCACCCGTCGCCCGGCCACCACCCCTCAACGACTCCCTTCGGGAGGCTGTGATGACTGCATCCGCCGCTTCGGCGCGCGAGACCACCGAGGGCACCGTCTACACGGTCACCGGCGGCGACTGGGACGAGGTCGTCCAGTCCGCTGCCCGCGCCGACGACGAGCGCATCGTCGTCAACATGGGCCCCCAGCACCCCTCCACCCACGGAGTGCTCCGCCTCATCCTGGAGATCGACGGCGAGACGGTCACCGAGGCCCGCTGCGGCATCGGCTACCTCCACACCGGCATCGAGAAGAACACCGAGTTCCGCACGTGGACGCAGGGCACCACGTTCGTGACGCGCATGGACTACCTGACGTCCTTCTTCAACGAGACCGCCTACTGTCTCGCCGTCGAGAAGCTCCTCGGCATCGAGGACCAGATCCCCGACCGCGCCACCCTCATCCGGGTGCTCCTGATGGAGCTGAACCGGCTGTCCTCGCACCTGGTGTGCATCGCCACCGGCGGCATGGAACTCGGCGCCACCACGATCATGATCTACGGATTCCGTGATCGTGAAATGATTCTCGACATCTACGAGCTCATCACGGGCCTCAGGATGAACCACGCGTACATCCGCCCCGGCGGCCTCGCGCAGGACCTGCCGCCCGGCGCGGTGGACCACATCCGCGAGTTCGTGAAGAAGATGAAGAAGAACCTCCCGGAGTACGACAAGCTCGCCACCGGGAACCCCATCTTCAAGGCCCGCATGCAGGACGTCGGCTATCTCGACCTGGCCGGCTGCATGGCCCTCGGCGCCACCGGCCCGATCCTGCGCTCCACCGGCCTGCCGCACGACCTGCGCAAGTCGCAGCCGTACTGCGGCTACGAGACGTTCGACTTCGACGTCCCCACCGCCGACACCTGCGACTCCTACGGCCGCTTCCTGATCCGGCTGGAGGAGATGCGCCAGTCCCTCAGGATCGTCGAGCAGTGCCTGGACCGGCTGCAGCCCGGCCCGGTCATGGTCGCCGACAAGAAGATCGCCTGGCCCGCCCAGCTCGCCCTGGGCCCCGACGGCCTGGGCAACTCCCTCGACCACATCAAGAAGATCATGGGCACCTCCATGGAGGCCCTGATCCACCACTTCAAGCTGGTCACCGAGGGCTTCCGCGTGCCGCCGGGACAGGTGTACGCGGCCGTCGAGTCGCCCAAGGGCGAGCTCGGGGTGCACGCCGTCTCCGACGGAGGCACCCGCCCCTACCGGGTCCACTTCCGGGACCCGTCCTTCACCAACCTGCAGGCCATGGCGGCGATGTGCGAGGGCGGCCAGGTCGCCGACGTCATCGTCGCCGTCGCGTCCATCGACCCCGTGATGGGAGGCGTCGACCGGTGACCACCTCATCTTCCGAGCGGGGCGTCAGCCTGGGCATGCCCCAGCTGCCCGCGCCCGCCTACCCGGACGACGTCCGAGCCCGGCTGGAGACGGACGCGCGCGAGATCATCGCCCGCTACCCCGACTCCCGCTCGGCCCTGCTGCCGTTGCTGCACCTCGTGCAGTCGCAGGAGGGCCATGTCACGCGCACCGGGATGCAGTTCTGCGCGGACGTACTCGGCCTGACCACGGCCGAGGTCACCGCGGTGGCCACCTTCTACACCATGTACCGGCGCCGGCCGAGCGGCGACTACCAGGTCGGCGTCTGCACCAACACCCTGTGCGCGGTGATGGGCGGCGACGCGATCTTCGAGTCCCTCCAGGAGCACCTGGGTGTCGGCAACGGCGGGACCACCGAGGACGGCAAGGTCACCCTGGAGCACATCGAGTGCAACGCGGCCTGCGACTTCGCGCCGGTGGTGATGGTCAACTGGGAGTTCTTCGACAACCAGACCCCCCAGAGCGCCAAGGACCTCGTCGACGACCTGCGCGCGGGACGGCCGGTCGAGCCCACGCGCGGGGCACCGCTGTGCACCTTCAAGGAGACCGCCCGGATCCTGGCCGGGTTCCCCGACGAGCGGCCCGGGGCCGTCGAGGCGAGCGGCGGAGCGGGACCCGCTTCGCTGGTGGGCCTTCGCCTGGCAAGGGGAGAGGCCGCACCCGCGCGCGTGGTCCATCCGCGCGACGGCGGTCCGCACGACGAGCCGCAGGACAAGGCGGCGCACCACCCGTCACCGAAGGAACACCTGAGCTCGCACGACGCGCCGCAGGACACGTCGGCCTCCGACCCGGCCCACCCGGCAGGGCCTACCGCCGAGGAGGGGGAGTGATGACCTTGGCACCCGAGATCAAAGACACCAGCCCCGAGAAGCTGCTCGCACCCGTGCTGTCGTCCTTCTGGGACGAGGACAGGTCCTGGACGCTGGACGTCTACCGAAGGCACGAAGGGTACGAGGGGCTCCGCAAGGCGCTCGCCATGTCTCCGGACGACCTGATCGCCTACGTCAAGGACTCCGGACTGCGCGGCCGCGGTGGTGCGGGATTCCCCACCGGGATGAAGTGGCAGTTCATTCCGCAGGGGGATGGAAAGCCGCACTATCTAGTTGTCAACGCCGACGAGTCGGAGCCCGGAACGTGCAAGGACATTCCGCTCCTCTTCGCGAACCCGCACAGCCTCATCGAGGGCATTGTCATCGCGTGTTATGCCATCAGGTCTTCGCATGCCTTCATCTATCTGCGTGGTGAGGTCGTCCCGGTGCTGCGGCGGTTGCACGAGGCCGTGCGTGAGGCCTACGCGGCGGGCTACCTCGGCGAGAACGTCCTGGGCAGCGGGCTCGACCTCCAGCTCACCGTGCACGCGGGCGCGGGCGCGTACATCTGTGGTGAGGAGACCGCACTGCTCGACTCGCTCGAAGGCCGCCGGGGTCAACCGCGGCTCCGCCCCCCTTTCCCTGCGGTCGCGGGCCTCTACGCGTGCCCGACTGTTGTGAACAACGTCGAGTCGATCGCGTCGGTTCCCGCGATTCTCCACAAGGGAAAAGACTGGTTCAGGTCGATGGGCAGCGAGAAGTCCCCGGGCTTCACGCTCTACTCCCTCAGCGGACATGTCGCCAGCCCCGGCCAGTACGAGGCCCCGCTCGGCATCACCCTGCGCCAACTCCTCGAGATGAGCGGCGGGATGCGGCCGGGCCACCGGCTCAAGTTCTGGACACCGGGCGGTTCCTCGACGCCGATGTTCACCGAGGAGCACCTCGACGTCCCTCTCGACTACGAAGGAGTGGGCGCCGCGGGTTCCATGCTCGGCACGAAGGCTCTGCAGTGCTTCGACGAGACGACCTGCGTCGTGCGTGCCGTGACCCGCTGGACCGAGTTCTACGCCCACGAGTCCTGCGGCAAGTGCACGCCGTGCCGCGAGGGCACGTACTGGCTCGTGCAGCTGCTGCGTGACATCGAGGCCGGCAAGGGCGTCATGTCCGACCTCGACAAGCTGAACGACATCGCCGACAACATCAACGGCAAGTCCTTCTGCGCCCTCGGCGACGGCGCCGCCTCGCCGATCTTCTCCTCGCTCAAGTACTTCCGCGAGGAGTACGAGCAGCACATCACGGGCCGCGGCTGCCCCTTCGACCCGGCCAAGTCGACGGCCTGGGCAGACCGCACGGAGGTGAACGCATGACTGTGACCACCAGCGCTCCCTCGGGCGGGGGAGAGGCGGCACTCCCGCCGGAGGACCTCGTCTCGCTGACGATCGACGGCGCCGAGATCAGCGTGCCCAAGGGCACCCTGGTCATCCGGGCCGCCGAGCAACTCGGCATCGAGATCCCCCGGTTCTGCGACCACCCCCTCCTCGACCCGGCCGGCGCCTGCCGCCAGTGCATCGTCGAGGTCGAGGGCCAGCGCAAGCCCATGGCGTCGTGCACCATCACCTGCACCGACGGGATGGTGGTGAAGACCCACCTCACCTCGCCGGTCGCCGAGAAGGCCCAGCACGGTGTGATGGAGCTGCTCCTCATCAACCACCCGCTGGACTGCCCGGTCTGCGACAAGGGAGGCGAGTGCCCCCTGCAGAACCAGGCCATGTCGCACGGCCAGGCCGAGTCCCGCTTCGAGGGAAAGAAGCGGACGTACGAGAAGCCGGTGCCGATCTCCACACAGGTACTGCTCGACCGCGAGCGGTGCGTGCTGTGCGCCCGGTGCACCCGGTTCTCCAACCAGGTCGCGGGCGACCCGATGATCGAGCTGATCGAGCGGGGCGCGCTCCAGCAGGTCGGAACCGGCGAGGGCGACCCCTTCGAGTCGTACTTCTCCGGCAACACCATCCAGATCTGCCCGGTGGGCGCGCTGACCTCGGCGGCGTACCGATTCCGCTCCCGTCCCTTCGACCTGGTGTCCTCGCCCTCCGTGTGCGAGCACTGCTCCGGCGGCTGCGCGACGCGCACCGACCACCGGCGCGGCAAGGTCATGCGGCGGCTCGCGGCGAACGACCCCGAGGTCAACGAGGAGTGGATCTGCGACAAGGGGCGCTTCGCGTTCCGGTACGCGCAGCAGCGGGACCGGCTGCAGACGCCGCTGGTACGCAACCCCGAGGGCGAGCTCGTGCCGGCCTCCTGGCCGGAGGCCCTGCAGATCGCCGCGCAGGGGCTGCTCGCCTCGCGGAGCAGGACCGGTGTCCTGACCGGCGGCCGGCTGACCGTCGAGGACGCCTACGCGTACAGCAAGTTCGCGCGGGTGGCGCTCGACACCAACGACATCGACTTCCGGGCGCGCGTGCACAGCGGTGAGGAGGCCGACTTCCTGGCCGCCCAGGTCGCCGGACGCGGACGGGACCTCGACGGTACGGGCGTCACCTACAGCGCTCTGGAGAAGGCACCCGCCGTTCTCCTGGTCGGGTTCGAGGCCGAGGAGGAGGCGCCCGGCGTCTTCCTGCGGCTGCGCAAGGCCTGGCGCAAGCACGGCCAGAGGGTGTTCTCCCTGGCCACGCACGCCACGCGTGGCCTGGAGAAGGCGGGCGGCACACTGCTGCCGGCCGCTCCCGGCACCGAGACCGAGTGGCTGGACGCGCTCGCGGCCGGGGTCGGCCTGGAGGAGGACGGCGCGAAGGCCTCGGAGGCGCTGCGCGCCGAGGGCGCGGTGATCGTCGTCGGCGAACGGCTGGCCGCCGTGGCCGGCGGGCTCACCGCCGCCGTACGGGCCGCGTCCGCGACCGGCGCGCGGCTGGTGTGGATCCCGCGCCGGTCCGGGGAGCGCGGCGCCGTCGAGGCGGGTGCGCTGCCCTCGCTGCTGCCGGGCGGGCGCCCGGCCACCGACCCGCGCGCGCGGGACGAGGTCGCCGCCGCCTGGGGCCTGGCCGAACTCCCGCACCGCTACGGCCGCGACACCGGCCAGATCGTCGAGGCCGCCGCGGGCGGCGAACTCCAGGCGCTGCTGGTCGCGGGCGTCGAGGTCGCCGACCTGCCGGATCCGGCACGCACGCGTGAGGCGCTGCGTGAGGTCGGCTTCCTGGTGTCGCTGGAACTGCGGCCCAGCGAGGTCACCGAACTCGCGGACGTCGTCCTGCCGGTGGCCGCGGTCGCCGAGAAGGCCGGCACCTTCCTCAACTGGGAGGGCCGGGTGCGCTTCTTCGAGACCGCGCTCAAGCCCGACCAGATGACCCGTCGCCTGGCGCCCACCGACGCGCGCGTGCTGCAGATGCTGGCCGACGCCATGGACGTACACCTGGGGCTGCCGGATCTGCGGACCGCGCGCGCGGAGCTGGACCGGCTCGGCGCCTGGGACGGGCCGCGGGCCACCGAGCCCCTGGAGACCGCCGCCCAACTGCCGCGGCCGGCCGCCGGGGAGGCCGTACTGGCCGGCCACCGGCTGCTGCTCGACCAGGGCCGTCTCCAGGAGGGCGACGAGGCGCTCGCCGGGACCCGGCACGCCGCCCACGCGCGCGTGTCGCCCGCCACGGCGGCCGAAGCCGGCGTCAAGGACGGCGACCTGCTCGCCGTGACCGGCACCGCCGGAACGGTCGAACTTCCCCTCCGGATCGCCGAGATGCCCGACCGGGTGGTCTGGCTTCCGCTGAACTCCGTGGGCGGGGGCGTCGCCTCCGACACCGGGGCACGGCCCGGCTCGCTCGTCCGCATCGGCCCGGCGACGCTCGCCGCCGAAGCCACCGAGGAGGTGGAGGCATGAGCCCGTACCTCGCCGCAGAAGACCTCTCGATGTTCGGCACCGACCCCTGGTGGCTGGTCCTCATCAAGGCGGTGTTCTGCTTCGCCTTCCTGATGCTGACCGTGCTGTTCTCCATCGTCTGGGAGCGCAAGGTCGTCGCCTGGATGCAGCTGCGCATCGGCCCCAACCGGCACGGCCCCTGGGGCATGCTCCAGTCGCTCGCCGACGGCATGAAGCTGATGCTCAAGGAAGACGTCATCGTCAAGCGCGCGGACAAGGTGGTCTACGTCCTCGCGCCGATCATCGCGGCCATCCCGGCCTTCATGGCGATCGCGGTGATCCCCTTCGGTCCGGCCGGCAACGAGATCTCGATCTTCGGCCACCGCACCGCGATGCAGCTCACCGACCTGCCGATCGCGATGCTCTACATCCTCGCGGTCGCCTCGGTCGGCATCTACGGCATCGTGCTGGCGGGCTGGAGCTCCGGCTCCACGTACCCGCTCCTCGGCGGCCTGCGCTCCTGCGCGCAGATGATCTCGTACGAGATCGCCATGGGCGCCGCGTTCGCCTCGGTGTTCCTCTACTCGGGGTCGATGTCGACCTCGACCATCGTGGAACAGCAGCACGACCGCTGGTACATCATCCTGCTGCCGGTCTCCTTCGTGATCTACATCGTGACGATGGTGGGCGAGACCAACCGCGCCCCCTTCGACATGCCGGAGTCCGAGGGTGACCTGGTCGGCGGCTTCAACACCGAGTACTCGTCGATCAAGTTCGCGATGTTCATGCTCGCCGAGTACGTGAACATGGTGACGGTCTCGGCCGTGTCGGTGACGCTCTTCCTGGGCGGCTGGCGGGCCCCGTGGCCGGTCAGCACCTTCTGGGAGGGCGCCAACCACGGCTGGTGGCCGCTGCTCTGGTTCGTGATCAAGGTGCAGCTGCTGCTGTTCTTCTTCATCTGGCTGCGCGGCACGCTGCCCCGAGTCCGCTACGACCAGCTGATGAAGCTCGGCTGGAAGGTCCTGATCCCGGTCTCGCTGGTCTGGCTGATGCTCGTCGCCACCGTGCGGACCCTCAGGAACGAGAACTACGACTTCGCCGACATCGCCCTCTACATCGGCGGCGGCGTCCTCGCCCTGCTGCTGCTCTCCTTCGTCGTCGACATGTTCCGCGAGAAGACGAAGGCGGCCGAGCGGCCGGTCGAGGAACCGGCCGGCTTCGACCCGATGGCGGGCGGGTTCCCCGTACCGCCGCTGCCGGGACAGGAGCTTGCTCCGGTGCCGCGGCGCCGCTCCCGCCGCGAGCGGGAGTTGATTGTCAGTGGTGGACCGGATACTGCGAGTGACGGATCTTCGGATGGAAAGGAGGCGTCCGATGGCTGAGGAGCCCAAGGAGACCGCACCCGGTTTCCAGAATCCCGTGGCCGGCTTCGGCGTGACCTTCAAGGCCATGTTCAAGAAGCGGCTGACCGAGCAGTACCCGGAGCAGCAGAAGACCACTGCCCCGCGGTTCCACGGACGGCACCAGCTCAACCGCCATCCGGACGGCCTGGAGAAGTGCGTCGGCTGCGAGCTGTGCGCCTGGGCCTGCCCCGCCGACGCCATCTACGTGGAGGGCGCCGACAACACGGACGAGGAGCGCTACTCGCCGGGTGAGCGGTACGGCCGCGTCTACCAGATCAACTACGCCCGCTGCATCCTGTGCGGCCTGTGCATCGAGGCGTGCCCCACGCGGGCGCTCACGATGACCAACGAGTTCGAGCTGGCGGACAGCAGCCGCGCCAACCTCATCTACACCAAGGAGCAGCTGCTCGCCGGCCTCGACGAGGGCATGGTCGACAGCCCGCACGCCATCTACCCCGGGACCGACGAGCAGGACTACTACCGGGGCCTGGTGACGGAGGCCGCGCCCGGCACCGAACAGCAGGTGGCTCTCTCCAAGGGCGAGGTCCCGCAGGAGGCCGCCTCGACCTTCGGCGAGGACGAGCCGACGACCGGGAAGGTGGTGGGCCGATGAGCGCGCAGCTCGCCGCCTACTCCACCTCCACCGGAGAGGCCTTCCAGTTCTGGATCCTCGGCACCGTCGCCGTGATCGGCGCCCTGTGCACCGTCTTCATGAGGCGGGCCGTGCACAGCGCGCTCTGCCTCGCCGGCACCATGATCATCCTGGCGGTGTTCTACCTCGCCAACGGCGCCTACTTCCTGGGCGTCGTCCAGATCGTCGTCTACACCGGCGCGATCATGATGCTGTTCCTGTTCGTGGTGATGCTCGTCGGCGTCACCGCGGCGGACTCCCTGAAGGAGACCATCAGGGGGCAGCGCTGGCTGGCCCTGCTCTGCGGCCTCGGCTTCGGCATCCTCCTGGTCGCGGGCATCGGCAACGCCTCCCTCACGGAGTTCAACGGCCTCGCCCAGGCCAACGCGAACGGCAACGTGGAGGGCCTCGCCGCCCTCATCTTCACGAAGTACGTCTTCGCCTTCGAGATCACCGGCGCCCTGCTGATCACGGCCGCCGTCGGCGCCATGGTGCTCACCCACCGCGAGCGCACCGAGCGCGCCAAGACCCAGCGCGAGCTGGCGGAGGAGCGTGTGCGCGAGGGCAAGCACCTGCCGCCGCTGCCGGCACCCGGTGTCTACGCCCGGCACAACGCGGTGGACATCGCGGGCCTGCTGCCCGACGGCACGCCGTCCGACCTCACCGTCAGCAAGACGCTGCGGGACCGCGGTCAGATCCGTGACGTGTCCCAGGAGGCGCTGAACGACCTGCGGGCCCTGGAGCAGCGCGCCGAGGACCGCCTCGAGCGCTCCGCGGTCGAGCCCGTGAACCGCAAGCGGGCCGAGGAGGCGTCGAAGTGAACCCCGTCAACTACCTCTATCTCGCGGCCCTGTTGTTCACGATCGGCGCCACCGGCGTGCTGATCAGGCGCAACGCGATCGTGGTCTTCATGTGTGTCGAGCTGATGCTCAACGCCTGCAACCTCGCCTTCGTCGCCTTCTCCCGGATGCACGGCAACCTCGACGGCCAGATCATCGCCTTCTTCACGATGGTCGTCGCCGCCGCGGAGGTCGTGGTCGGGCTCGCGATCATCGTGTCGCTGTTCCGTTCCCGCCACTCGGCCTCGGTCGACGACGCCAGCCTGATGAAGCTGTAAGGGGTCGCTGAACCGTGACTAACGCTGAGAACCTGATTGCGCTGCTGGTGGCGGCGCCTCTGCTCGGAGCGGTCGTACTGCTGTGCGGCGGCCGGCGGCTCGACGCCGTCGGCCACTGGATCGGCACCGCCCTCGCCGCCGTCTCCTTCGTGGTCGGCGTCGTCCTCTTCGCCGACCTGCTCGGCATGGACGCCGAGCACCGGACGCTGACCCAGCACCTGTTCAGCTGGGTGCCGGTGGAGGGCTTCCAGGCCGACGTGGCCTTCCGCGTCGACCAGCTGTCGATGACGTTCGTGCTGCTCATCACCGGCGTCGGCTCGCTGATCCACCTGTACTCCGTCGGGTACATGGAGCACGACGAGCGCCGCCGCCGCTTCTTCGGCTACCTGAACCTGTTCCTCGCGGCGATGCTGCTGCTCGTCCTCGCCGACAACTACCTCCTGCTGTACGTCGGCTGGGAGGGCGTCGGTCTCGCCTCGTACCTGCTGATCGGCTTCTGGCAGCACAAGCCCAGCGCCGCCACCGCCGCGAAGAAGGCCTTCCTGGTCAACCGCGTCGGCGACGTCGGCCTGTCGATCGCGATCATGCTGATGTTCACGACGTTCGGGACCTTCGCCTTCGGCCCGGTGCTCGGCACCCTGGAGGAGCCCGGGCTCGTCGGAGGGGCCAGTGAGGCCACGCTCACCGGCATCGCCCTGATGCTGCTGCTCGCCGCCTGCGGCAAGTCCGCCCAGGTGCCGCTGCAGTCCTGGCTCGGGGACGCGATGGAGGGCCCGACCCCGGTCTCCGCCCTCATCCACGCCGCGACGATGGTGACGGCGGGCGTGTACCTGATCGTCCGCTCCGGGGCCATCTTCAACGCCGCGCCGGACGCGCAGCTGGTCGTCACCATCGTCGGCGCCGTCACGCTCCTGTTCGGTGCGATCGTCGGTTGCGCGAAGGACGACATCAAGAAGGCGCTGGCCGGATCGACCATGTCGCAGATCGGCTACATGGTCCTCGCCGCGGGCCTGGGCCCCATCGGCTACGTCTTCGCGATCATGCACCTGGTGACGCACGGCTTCTTCAAGGCCGGGCTGTTCCTCGGCGCCGGTTCGGTCATGCACGGCATGAACGACGAGGTCGACATGCGCAAGTACGGCGGCCTTCGCACGTACATGCCGGTCACCTTCGTCACCTTCGGCCTCGGCTACCTCGCCATCATCGGCTTCCCGGGCCTGTCCGGCTTCTTCTCCAAGGACAAGATCATCGAGGCGGCGTTCGCCAAGGGCGGCACCGAGGGCTGGATCCTGGGCGGCTGCGCCCTGCTCGGCGCGGCCATCACCGCGTTCTACATGACGCGCGTGATGCTGATGACGTTCTTCGGCGAGAAGCGCTGGCAGCCGGACGCCGAAGGCCACGAGCCGCACCCGCACGAGTCGCCCAGGTCCATGACGATCCCGATGATCGTGCTGGCCTTCGGATCGGTCTTCGGCGGCGCGTTCTTCAGCATCGGCGACCGCTTCCTGCACTGGCTTGAGCCCGTCACCGGCCACGACCACGGGCACGCCCCGGTCAGCGCGCTGACGGTCACCCTCGCCACGATGGTCGTGCTCGTGATCGGCGTCGCCGTGGCGTACCTCCAGTACGGGCGCCGTCCGGTCCCGGTCGTCGCCCCGCGCGGGTCGCTGCTCACCCGGGCAGCCCGGCGCGACCTGCTCCAGGACGACTTCAACCACGTCGTCCTGGTCCGCGGCGGAGAGCACCTCACGCGCTCCCTGGTCTACGTCGACCACACCCTGGTCGACGGTGTCGTCAACGGCACGGCGGCCTCGGTCGGCGGCCTCTCCGGGCGGATGCGCAAGCTGCAGAACGGCTTCGCGCGGTCGTACGCGGTCTCGATGTTCGGCGGTGCGGCGATCCTCGTCGCCGCGACCCTGCTGATGAGGGCGGTCTGATACCGATGTCCTTTCCCCTGCTGACAGCGACGGCGGTGCTCCCGGCCCTCGGGGCCATCGCCACGGCCGCCGTACCGGCCGCGCGTCGCACCGCCGCCAAGTGGCTGGCGCTGCTCGTCTCGCTCGCCACGCTCGTCCTCGCGCTCGTCGTCCTGTTCCGCTTCGACCCGGACGGCGACCGCTACCAGCTCACCGAATCCCACGCCTGGATCGCGGAGTTCGGGGTGCGGTACGAACTGGGCGTGGACGGCATCGGGGTGGCGCTCGTCGCGCTGACCGCGCTGCTGATCCCGTTCATCATCCTGGCGGGCTGGCACGACGCCGACCCGCAGGAGACCGGCGCCGCATCCCTCAGCAGTTTCGCTGCGGGGAGGTGGCGGCCGACACAGGGCTTCTTCGCCCTGATCCTGGCCGTCGAGGCGATGGTGATCATCTCCTTCGAGGCCACCGACGTCTTCCTCTTCTACATCTTCTTCGAAGCCATGCTGATCCCGATGTACTTCCTCATCGGCGGCTTCGGGGACCGGGCCCACGCCGGCTCCGACGAGAACGCTGCGGCCCAACGCTCCTACGCGGCCGTGAAGTTCCTCCTCTACAACCTGGTCGGCGGGCTCATCATGCTGGCCGCGGTGATCGGCCTCTACGTGGTCGCCGGGAACTTCAGCCTCCAGGAGATCGCCGAGGCGCGCGCCAACGGCTCGCTGGACATGGCGACCAACACCGAACGCTGGCTGTTCCTCGGGTTCTTCTTCGCCTTCGCGGTGAAGGCGCCCCTGTGGCCGCTGCACACCTGGCTGCCCAACGCGATGGGGGAGGCCACCGCCCCGGTCGCCGTCCTCATCACGGCGGTCGTCGACAAGGTGGGCACCTTCGCGATGCTCCGCTTCTGCCTCCAGCTGTTCCCGGAGGCGTCGAAGTGGGCGACGCCCGCCATCCTCGTACTGGCGCTGATCAGCATCATCTACGGGGCGCTGCTCGCCGTCGGCCAGCGCGACATCAAGCGGCTGGTGGCGTACGCGTCGATCTCGCACTTCGGGTTCATCATCCTGGGCATCTTCGCGATGACCAGCCAGGGTCAGTCGGGCGCGACGCTGTACATGGTCAACCACGGCATCTCGACGGCCGCCCTGATGCTGGTGGCCGGCTTCCTGATCTCGCGGCGCGGCTCGCGGCTCATCGCCGACTACGGCGGGGTGCAGAAGGTCGCCCCGGTGCTCGCCGGCACGTTCCTGATCGGCGGTCTGGCGACCCTGTCGCTGCCGGGGCTCGCGCCGTTCGTGAGTGAGTTCCTGGTCCTGGTCGGCACGTTCGCGCGCTATCCGGTGATCGGGATCATCGCCACCTTCGGCATCGTGCTCGCCGCGCTGTACGTCCTCGTCCTCTACCAGCGGACGATGACCGGGCCGGTGAAGCCCGAGGTCGCGACGATGCCCGACCTCAGGGTGCGGGAGCTCGTGGTCGTCGCCCCGCTCGTCGTCCTGCTGGTCTTCCTGGGCGTCTACCCGAAGCCCCTCACCGACATCGTGAACCCGGCGGTCAAGCAGACCATGTCCGACGTGGACAAGAAGGACCCCCAGCCCGAGGTGGAGGCGGCCAAGTGAGCGCAGTAGCCGTCCACAGCCTGTGGACAACCGCGACCGATCCGATCGCGAAGATCGACGCGCCGAAGTTCGAGTACGGACAATTGTCGCCCACCTTGATCGTCGTCGGCGCGGCGATCCTCGGGGTGCTGGTCGAGGCGTTCGTCCCGCGCAAGTCCCGGTACTACGCACAGATGTTCGTGTCCGTCGTCGCGCTCGCGGCCGCCTTCGCCGCGGTCGTCGCGCTCGCCGCCGACGGGTACGGCACGACCAAGGCACGGATCGCGGCGATGGGCGCCATCGCCGTCGACGGGCCGGCCCTGTTCCTGCAGGGCACGATCCTGCTGGTGGCCCTGGTCGGCCTGTTCACGTTCGCCGAGCGGCGGCTCGACCCCGAGGCGCACGGCAACCGCGTCGACTCCTTCGCCGCGCAGGCCGCCTCGGTACCGGGCAGCGACAGCGAGAAGGCCGCGGTGAAGGCCGGGTTCACCACCACCGAGGTGTTCCCGCTGCTGCTGTTCGCCGTGGCAGGCATGCTGATCTTCCCGTCGGCCAACGACCTGCTGACGCTGTTCGTGGCCCTGGAGGTCTTCTCGCTCCCGCTGTACCTGCTGTGCGCGCTGGCCCGCCGCAAGCGGCTCATGTCACAGGAGGCAGCGGTCAAGTACTTCCTGCTGGGAGCCTTCGCCTCCGCCTTCACCCTGTTCGGCATCGCGCTGCTGTACGGCTACGCGGGCTCGATGTCGTACGGCACCATCGCGCAGGTCGTCGACGGCCAGGTCCAGACCGTCAACCCGGCGCTCGCGGACACCATGGGCAACGACGCACTGCTGCTCGTCGGCGCCGCGATGCTGGTGATGGGCCTGCTGTTCAAGGTCGGCGCGGTCCCCTTCCACATGTGGACGCCCGACGTCTACCAGGGCGCGCCCACCCCGGTGACCGGCTTCATGGCGGCGGCGACCAAGGTGGCGGCCTTCGGCGCGCTGCTGCGGGTGCTGTACGTCGTCCTGCCCGGGCTGCGCTGGGACTGGCGGCCGGTCATGTGGGGCGTCGCGATCGTCACCATGCTCGGCGGTGCGATCGTCGCGATCACCCAGACCGACATCAAGCGGCTGCTGGCGTACTCGTCCATCGCGCACGCCGGATTCATCCTCGCGGGTGTCATCGCGACCACGCCCGACGGCGTGTCCTCGGTCCTCTTCTACCTGGCCGCGTACTCGTTCGTGACCATCGGGGCGTTCGCGGTGGTGACCCTGGTGCGGGACGCGGGCGGCGAGGCGACCCACCTGTCCAAGTGGGCGGGCCTCGGCAGGCGTTCACCGCTGGTGGCGGCCGTGTTCGCGGTGTTCCTGCTCGCCTTCGCGGGCATCCCGCTCACCTCCGGGTTCACCGGGAAGTTCGCGGTCTTCAAGGCGGCGGCGGAAGGCGGCGCGGCCCCTCTGGTCGTGGTCGGTGTGATCTCGTCCGCGATCGCGGCGTTCTTCTACATCCGCGTCATCGTGCTGATGTTCTTCAGTGAGCCGCGGCCCGAAGGACCGACCGTGGCCGTGCCGTCGCTGCTGACGACGACCGCGATCGGGGTCGGCGTGGCGGTGACGCTGGTGCTCGGTGTGGCGCCCCAGTACTTCCTTGACCTGGCCAACCAGGCGGGAGTCTTCGTGCGCTGAGTACGCCGGCCCGCGGCGTCCGTGCGGGCACTGGGCCCCGGTTTCCCTGGTGGGAGCCGGGGCCCTGGCGTGTGCGGGCGGTGCGGTCGGCCGGCCGAGTGCGGAGCGTCGCGGAAGCGGCCTGTGGATAACTCCGGCGGTGTCAGTCGGGACCCCTATCGTGGAGGCAGTGGTCGAAGGACGACGCACGGGGGGCACGGCAATGGGTGGGACGGGCGGGATCAGCGAGATGCCAGGGACGATCGACAGTGAGGCACTGGCCACACTGCACCGCGTGTTCGGGTACGAGGCCTTCCGCGGCGAGCAGGAAGCGGTCATCGACCACGTGGTGGCCGGCGGTGACGCCGTCGTCCTCATGCCGACCGGCGGCGGCAAGTCGCTGTGCTACCAGATCCCCTCCCTGGTCAGACCCGGCACGGGCATCGTGGTCTCGCCGCTCATCGCCCTCATGCAGGACCAGGTGGACGCGCTCAGGGCGCTCGGCGTGCGTGCCGGGTTCATGAACTCCACCCAGGACTTCGACGAGCGTCGGGTGGTGGAGGCCGAGTACCTGTCGGGCGAGCTGGACCTGCTCTATCTGGCGCCGGAGCGACTGCGGCTCGACTCGACGCTGGACCTCCTCTCGCGGGGGAAGATCTCCGTTTTCGCCATCGACGAGGCGCACTGCGTGTCCCAGTGGGGCCACGACTTCCGCCCCGACTACCTCACCCTGTCGCTGCTGGGCGAGCGCTGGCCGGACGTCCCGAGGATCGCGCTCACCGCGACGGCCACGCACGCGACGCACCAGGAGATCACCCAGCGGCTCAACATGCCGACGGCCCGGCACTTCGTGGCGAGCTTCGACCGGCCCAACATCCAGTACCGGATCGTGCCCAAGGCCGACCCCAAGAAGCAGTTGCTCTCCTTCCTGCGCGAGGAACACGCGGGCGACGCGGGCATCGTGTACTGCCTGTCGCGCAAGTCCGTGGAGGCGACCGCGGAGTTCCTGTCCCGCAACGGCATCGAGGCGGTGCCGTACCACGCGGGTCTGGACGCGGGCACCCGCGCCGCCCACCAGTCCCGCTTCCTGCGGGAGGACGGCCTGATCGTGGTCGCGACCATCGCCTTCGGCATGGGCATCGACAAGCCGGACGTCCGTTTCGTCGCCCACCTCGACCTGCCCAAGTCGGTCGAGGGCTACTACCAGGAGACGGGCCGCGCCGGCCGCGACGGACTGCCGTCCACGGCATGGATGGCCTACGGGCTGAACGACGTCATTCAGCAGCGCAAGATGATCCAGTCGAGCGAGGGCGACGAGGCGTTCCGGCGCCGGGCCGCCGCCCACCTGGACTCGATGCTGGCGCTGTGCGAGACGGCCCAGTGCCGACGCGGTCAGCTCCTGGCCTACTTCGGCCAGGACCCCGACCCGGTGGGCTGCGGCAACTGCGACTCCTGCCTCACGCCGCCGGAGACCTGGGACGGCACGGTCGCGGCCCAGAAGGTGCTGTCGACGGTGGTGCGGCTGCAGAGGGAGCGAGGGCAGAAGTTCGGCGCGGTGCAGATCGTCGACATCCTCTTGGGCAAGCGCACGGCCAAGGTCATCCAGTTCGACCACGACCAGCTGTCCGTGTTCGGAATCGGGGACGACCTCTCCGAGGGCGAATGGCGGGGCGTGGTCCGGCAGTTGCTGGCGCAAGGGCTGCTCGCGGTCGAGGGCGACTACGGCACGCTGGTGCTGACCGAGGCGAGCGGGGCGGTGCTGCGGCAGGAGCGTGAGGTGCCGCTGCGCAAGGAGCCGAAGAAGGCGGCGGCCGCGCGGTCGGCATCCGGTTCCGGGCGGGGCGAGCGCAAGGCCAAGGCCGCGGCGGCCGAGCTGCCCGAGGCCCTGGTGCCGGCCTTCGAGGCGCTGCGGGCCTGGCGTGCCGAACAGGCTCGTGAGCAGGGCGTTCCGGCGTACGTCATCTTCCACGACGCCACGCTCCGGGAGATCGTCACGGTGTGGCCCACCTCCGTGGCGCAGCTCGGCGGGGTCGGCGGGGTCGGCGAGAAGAAGCTGGTGACCTACGGGGAGGGCGTGATCGAGGTGCTCGCCGGTCTGGACGGGGCGCCCGCGGGTGAGGCGCCGAGCCCGGAGCGGGGCGCCGGCCGTGGCGCGGACCGTGCGACGGACCCGGGCGCCGACGACTGGCCCGAGATGCACGCGGAGCCGGAGCCGGAGGACTGGATATAGCGCGGGACAGGGGCCGGAGGATCTGACAGACCGCGGGTCCGGGGCCGACGCTCCGAGAAGCGCTCCGTCGGAGGGTCGCTCATCGGGGCGTCGGCACGCTGATCCGCCGGGGGAGCCGACCGCCCGGAGTCGGGGGGCGGGGGCTCCGGTGGGTCACAGGGCCCTGATCGCGTACGCCCTGACGTCCGCGTCGGAGTCGGTGGTGGCCGTGGCCAGGGCCGCCCGGGCCTCCTCGGTGCCGGTGTGCCGGGTCAGTGCCAGGACCGCCGCCTTGCGGACGTCGGCGTTGGGGTCGGCCAAGGCCTTGGCGAGTGCGGGGACGGCCGTGTCCGCGTCCGCGGCCGACAGAGCGGTGGCGGCGCCGGCCCGGACCTGCCAGACGGGGTCCGCCAGGGCGGCCACGGCATGGGCGGTGAGGAGCGGCGGGCAGCCGGTCGTCCCCAGCGCCCCGTAGGCGGCGGCGCGGACCAGGGCGTCGGGGTCGTCGACGAGGTCGGTGAGGGCCGCGAGGACGGGGCCGGGTGCGGTCTCCGCCGAGGCCGGATCCACCGGCGCGGGCCGTGCTGCCGGGGCCGGGCGGGCCGCCCACACCGTCGCCAGGCCCCTGGCGACGGTGACGCGGACCTCGCGGGAGGGATCGGTGGTCGCCGCGCGGGCGAGTTCCTCCGCCGCGTCCACCGACACCAGCGCACGGACGGCCTCGATGCGGACGGTGATGTCGGAGTCCGTCAGCAAGCCCGCGAACAGCGGGGCGTCTCCCAGCAGCAGGGCGCGCAGGACGTCCAGCGCGGCGGCGCGGACGACCGGGTCGGACACGCCCAGGGCTGCGACCAGGCCGTCGCGCAGGGCCGGCTCGGGCGGCAGCGTCTCGACGAGTTCCCGCAGGGAGGCGGCCGCGGCGGAACGCACGCCGGCGTCGGCGTCGGAGAGCGCGGCGGCCAGCGCGGGACCGGTGCCCGGCGGCACCGTCTCCGTCAGGACGGTGACGGCGGTTCGGCGGACGGCGGGTTCCGGGTCGGCCAAGTAGGGGCCCAGGACCGAGAGTTCGGGTTCCTCGTCGGCCAGGGCGAGGAGTTCCAGCAGGCGGGGCGAGGTCGGGGCGTCCGCCTCCGCAGCGGTGGGGACCTCGGCGGCGTCGGGGAAGCCGGGGGCCTCGGCCGGTGCCGGCACCCGTGCCACCGGCGCCACCTCCCGTGCTCCGGCGGTGGCCACCTGCTCCGGGTGGACCTCGCCGAGGTGGCGGGAGGGGCCGCCGGTCGGGGTGAACTCCTCGACCGGCACCAGATAGGGAGCCACGGGACGAGCCGTGAACTCCATCGCACCAGAGGGGGACTTGTGCAGATCGAGGTGGTGGAACCAGGACGCGTCGTCGCGCCGAGGGTGGTCGAGACGGTCGTGGTAGAGGCCCCAGCGGGACTCCGTGCGGGCCAGGGAGGCACGAGCGGCCATCTCCGCGCAGTCGCGGATGAAGGTGACCTCCGCGCAGCGCATCAGCTCGTGCGCGGTCTGGGCACCCATCTCGGCGATGTCGACGCGCATCCGTTCGAACGCCTCGAGGGCCAGGGAGAGCCGGGCGCCGGACTTCGGCGGGGCCACGTAGTCGTTCACGAAGCGGCGCAGCTTGTACTCGACCTGGGTCTGCGGGGGGCCGTCCGGGTTGCGCAGCGGGCGGTAGATCAGCTCGTGGGCGTCGCGCAGCTGGTCGGCGGGCAGCTCGCCCTCGTAGGGCCGGTACTGCGCCGCGTCCGCTCCCGCGAGGTCGCCGAAGACGAACGCGCCGATCATGTAGTTGTGCGGGACGCAGGCCAGGTCGCCGGCGGCGTACAGGCGGGGGAGGGTCGTGCGGGCGTGGTCGTCGACGCGCACGCCGGAGGCCGAGTGGCCGCCGCACAGGCCGATCTCGGAGATGTGCATCTCGATGTCGTGGGTGCGGTAGTCGTGGCCGCGGCCGGAGTGGAAGGTGCCGCGGGTGGGACGCTCGGTGGTGTGCAGGATCGACTCCAGGGCCGAGACCGACTCCTCCGGGAGGTGGCTCAGCTTCAGGTACACCGGGCCCCGGTCGGAGGCGACCTCGGCCGCGAACTCGGCCATCATCTGGCCCGACCAGTAGTCGGAGTCGACGAACCGTTCGCCGTGCCGGTTGACCTGGTAGCCGCCGAACGGGTTGGCGACGTAGGCGCAGGCCGGGCCGTTGTAGTCCTTGATCAGCGGGTTGATCTGGAAGCACTCGATGCCGGTGAGCTCGGCGCCCGCGTGGTAGGCCATGGCGTAGCCGTCGCCCGCGTTGGTCGGGTTCTCGTAGGTGCCGTAGAGGTAGCCGGAGGCGGGCAGGCCGAGCCGGCCGCAGGGGCCGGTGGCGAGGATGACCGCGCCGGCGCGGACGGTGACGAACTGTCCCGTGCGGGTGTTGAAGCCCACCGCCCCGACGGCCCGCCGGTCCTCGCCCTCGCCGGCCGTCAGCACGCGCACCGGCATCACCCGGTTCTCGATGCGGATCCTCTCCCGCATCTCGCGTCGCCGCAGCTGCCGGTAGAGGACCTTCTTGACGTCCTTGCCCTCCGGCATCGGCAGCACGTAGGAGCCGGAGCGGTGCACCTGACGGACCGCGTACTCGTTGTGCTCGTCCTTCTCGAACTTCACGCCGTACGACTCCAGGCGCTGCACCATGGCGAAGCCACGGGTGGCGGTCTGGCGGACGGTGGACTGGTCGACGATGCCGTCGTTGGCGCGGGTGATCTCGGCGACGTAGTCGTCGGGCTCGGCGCGGCCGGGGACGACCGCGTTGTTGACGCCGTCCATGCCCATCGCGAGGGCGCCGGAGTGGCGGACGTGGGCCTTCTCCAAAAGGATCACGTCGGCGCCGTTCTCGGCGGCGGTCAGGGCCGCCATGGTGCCGGCGGTGCCGCCACCGATGACGAGGACATCGCAGGTCAGCTCTTCGGCGTCGTCGATGGCGGGGATCTCGAGGGGCGTGTTCGCGGGGGTGGTCACCGGAGGGCCTTTCAGGTACCGAGCGAGGTGAGGACTTCGCGCCGCAACGCCACGCGGGCCGGGTCGTCGTGGGCCGAGCGGTCGCGGGGGTGCGGCACGTCGCGTACGGCGGTCAGCCGGCCGGAGCCGAGGAGGGCCACGCGGTCACCGAGGAAGAGGGCCTCGTCCACGTCGTGGGTGACGAAGACGACGGTGGCGCCCGTGCCGTGCAGCACGTCGACCAGCAGGTCCTGCATGCCGGCGCGGGTCTGGGCGTCGAGGGCGCCGAAGGGTTCGTCCATCAGGACCGCGCGCGGGCGGGCGGCGAGGGCGCGGGCCAGCTGTGCGCGCTGGCGCTGGCCGCCGGAGACGCGGTGCGGCAACTGCTGCATCCGGTCGGCGAGTCCGACGTGGTCCAGCCAGGTCTCGGCCTGTGCCCTGCGCTGGGAGCGCGGCAACCCCTGGATGGCGAGCGGGAGTTCGACGTTGGCGCGCAGGGTCCGCCAGGGGAGGAGAGCGTCCTCCTGGAAGACCAGGGCACGGTCGGCGCTCGGGCCGGTCAGGGGGCGCCCGTCCTGGGTCACCTCGCCGGACAGCGGCGGCAGGAGGCCGGCGAGGGTGCGCAGCAGCGTCGACTTGCCGCAGCCGGATGAGCCGACGACGGTGAGGATCTCACCGGGCGCGACATCCAGGTCCACGCCGGACACGACGGGCGAGCTGGGGCGGCCGAGCTCGGCGCCGGCGAGGGTGAGCCGGGTGCCGCGTACCGTCGGCGGCGCCGGTGCCGCACCGGCATTCTCAGTGGGAGGGGCGGTCCGGGTCTCAGACGAGGTGCTCATCGCGTGCCTCCTCGGCCTTGGACGCGGGTGCTTCGCTGACGTGGGCGGGTGGTGCCGGGACCGGAGGCCGGGGGGCGCTGGGGCGTCCCGCGGGGACGTACGAGGTACGCGGCAGCCAGCGGGTCAGACGGCGGCCCAGCAGCTCCACGGCGGTGGAGGTGAGCCAGCCGAGCACGCCGATGGTGACCATGCCGACGAACACGCCCGGGTAGTTGACGACCGTGTAGTCCTGCCAGGTGCGGTAACCGACGCCGTACTGTCCGGAGATCATCTCGGCGGAGATGACACAGATCCACGAGACGCCGATGCCGACGGACAGGCCGCCGAAGATGCCGGGCAGCGCGCCCGGCAGCACGACCGAGCCGAGGATCCGCCACCTGCCGCCGCCCATCGTGAGCACGGCCTCCTCCCACACGGGGGTCAGCGCGCGGACCGCGTGCCGGGTGGAGACCAGGACCGGGAAGTACGCGGCGGTGAAGGTGATGAAGACGATGCCCTGCTCGTTCGAGGGGAAGAGGAGGATCGCGACCGGGACGAGGGCGATGGCCGGGATCGGGCGGATCACTTCCAGTACCGGGCCGAGCAGGTCCTCGGCGAGCCGCGAGCGTGCCACGAGCACGCCCGTCGCCACACCCAGGACCGCGGCGAGCAGGAAGCCGGTGATGATGCGGGTGAGGCTGTCGGTGAGGTCGGTCCAGTAGTCGGGGCCGGACAGCCGGTCGGTGAAGGCGTGGGCCACGTCGGTGACCGTGGGGAACTGCGAGAAACGCAGCCACAGGTCGATGTCCTGGCTGGTCAGCAGCTGCCAGAGACCGAGGGCGGCGGCCAGCGAGATGGCCCTTACGGCGAACCGGCCGGCCCGGCGTGGATACCGGGGCGCTTTCCGCGGATCCCGGGTCACGATGCCCGCTCCAGCGCCTGGGCGTACGTGATGACGCGGGCGCCGCCGTGGTCGGCGAGGTACGCCTGTGCGGTCGCCGGGGCGACGAAGGGGAGGAGCTGGTCGCCGTCGGCCACCCAGACCGCCTTGTCGGCGAACCAGAGGGTGCCGGTGGTGGCGTCGGGGACGTAGGCGGCGCGGAGGTCGCCCTGGTGCCGGGCGGCGTAGTCGAGCAGCCGGGAGGGGGACTTGAAGGAGAGGGTCTTCGTCGCCCCCTTGGGCCAGGCCTCGCTCGCGGCCGGGGCCGGGGTCGAGGCGAGGTGCTTCGCGTAGTCCGCGCCGAGCGCCTTCTTCACGTACCGGTCGTCGACGAAGGAGTCCACGTCCACGTCGCCGGTCAGCTTGGCCGACTTCAGCACCGACACGTCCTCCTTCAGCGCGGAGACGAGCTGGGGCTTGATCGCCGGGTCGAAGGTGGAGATGCCGTGGGCGCCGTTGTACAGGTAGACGACCTCGGCGGGCAGGCCGGTGGCCTTCGCGACCTTCTCGGCGGCGGCCACGGGGTGCTCGTCCAGGTAGTCGGTCGCCTCCGCCTGGGCCTTGAGGAAGGCATCCAGCACAGCCGGACGCTCCTTGGCGAAGTCCTCGCGGGCGGTGACGCCGTGGAAGGTGGGGAGGTTCAGCTGGGCGCCGTCGTACAGGGCCTTGGCCTTGCCCTGGAAGGTGAGCAGACCGGGCCAGGCGACGAACTGCGAGAGGGCGTCCGCGCTGCCCGCGACGAGGGCCGAAGCGCCGACCGCCGGCTGTTGGTTGAGCTTCTCGATGCCCCGGTCGGGGTCGATGCCGGCCCGCTGCAGGGCGCGGACGAGGGTGCCGTCGGCGGCCGAACCGACGCTGGTGGAGACCTTCTTGCCGCTGAGGTCTTCGAGGGAGGTGAGTTTCGAGCCGGGGGAGGTGACGATGGTGTTGAGGCCGCCGCGGAGGTTGTAGCCGGTGACGGAGACCAGGCGGGTGGGCTGGTTGAGCTGCTTGCCGCGGGCCGCGTTGATGAGGAGCGGGAAGTCGCCCATCGAGCCGATGTCGATCTTCCCGGCGGTCATCTGGGCGGTGATCGGGGCGCCGGTGGCGTAGTCCTGCCAGTCCACCTTGTAGGTCTTGCCGTCGCCGAGGGCGTTCAGCTGCTTCTCGAAGTAGCCGAGGGAGCGCAGGAGGGTGCCCGCGGTGACCGTGTTGATCGTCTTCGACTGGTAGCCGACGGTGACGGTGACCGTGGAGCCGTCGCCGGCCGCCGCGTTGCCGCCGCAGGCCGTCAGGGGCAGGAGGAGCAGGGCCGCCGCGGCGAACGCTTTGTGTCTCATGGTAGTTCGGGGCCTCTCACCGGAGCAGATAGGGCATGTTGACCGTGACGGCTCCGGTGGGACAGCGGGCCGCGCACGGGCCGCAGTACCAGCACTCGTCGACGTGCATGTATGCCTTGCCGTTGCTCTCGTCGATGGCGAGGGAGTCCAGCGGGCACATGTCCACGCAGAGGGTGCAGCCGTCGATGCACTTCGACTCGTCGATGGTCACGGGCACGTCGGCCCGCTGGGGCGCCAAGGGCATGGCTGTCTCCGGAAAGGTGCGCGGGAGGGTTTCTTACAGGGACCGGTGCAGCAGGCCGCTCATGGTGATGCGGTCGCCGCGGAAGCGGATGAACTCCAGGTCGACCGGGCGGCCGTCCGCGAGGTGGGTGAGCCGTTCCAGCATGAGGACGGCGGCACCGCGCGGGGCCTCGAGCACGGTGGCGGAGTGGGCGTCCGCGTTCACCGCCTCCAGGGTGATCTCGGCGTGGCCGAGACGCCGGCCGGTGATCGTCTCCAGCAGGCGGAAGACGTCGGTGTTCTCCAGGTCGGCGCCGAGCAGGGCGGTGCCGATGTCGAGGGGGATGTAGGTGAGGTCCAGGGACAGGGGGAGGCCGTTGAGGCGGCGCAGACGTTCGATGTAGAGGACGTCGGTGCCGGGTGGGATCCGGAGGCGTTCCGCCACCGGTACGGGGGCGGGGGCGGGGCCCATGGTGCGGACCTCGTTGGTGACCCGGCCGTGTTCGTGCAGGGTCTCCGCGAGCCCCATCAGGCGGTCGAGGCCGTGGGGGTACTTCTGGCCGACCACGACCGTGCCGACGCCGGGCAGGCGCTCCACCAGGCCTTCGGCGCGCAGCAGGTCCAGGGCTTGGCGGACCGTGTTGCGGGAGGCGCGGTAGTCGGCGGCGAGGGCGGACTCGTGGGGGAGGGTGCCGTCCGGGAAGCCGTCGGTGAGCAGCTGGTGGCGGAGGAGGTCGGCCAGCTGCCTGGCCTGGTCCGCGCGCAGCCGGCGCCGCGCACGGTGGGCGGCGACTGTGGTCGCGCCCTGGCCGGCGTGGTCTCGGATGCGGTCGGAGGCGGGCATGTTTTGAACCATACCGAGCCGGTAGGGAAAGTCGTGTTGCGGAATTGTTGCGCCACTATGAGCTGCGTCGCTTCCGCCGTTGACCTGCGGTTTCCGGAGGGGGTGCGGGAGATCTGCCACTCGGCGGGGCCCACAGGGCCCGCAGGGCGCCCGGCTCGTGCCCGCCTCGCGCTCGGGCGGGGGCGGGGGTAGGGGCGGGGTGAGGCCACTTGAGGCCTGGTCAGGAGAGGACCGCCCGGGACAGGAGAGGACCGCTCGGACAGGAGCCGGGTCAGGAGAGTGCCGCTCGGACAGGAGCCGGGTGCCGGGTCAGGAGAGTGCCGTCAGGCCCGGGGCGAACGTGATCAGCAGGGGGAGCAGTGGCACCAGGGCCGCCACCGTCGTCGTCAGGGCCCGGTGCCGCGGGTGGAGGCGCGGCTGGGGTTCCAGGAGACGGTCCACGCGTTCGCCGAGCAGCCGGTGGGTGGAGGCGCAGGAGAGGACGCCCCGGTGCTGGTTGAGCTCGATCAGGGCGAGGGCCGTGGTCAGGTGGCCGCAGCGCCGGGAGGCGGTGTCGTCGGCGGAGAGCTCGACCAGGCGGTGGGTCTGGTCGCAGAAGTGCGCGAAGAGCGGGACCCGGGGGAAGCCGGTGGCCAGGGCGGTGGAGAGGTGGAGCAGCCAGTCGTGGCGGGCGCGGGCGTGGCCGCGCTCGTGGGTGAGGACCGCGTCCAGTTGGTGGTCGGTGAGCCGGTGCAGGGCGCCGGTCGTGACGATCAGCTGGGGCGGGCTGCCCGGCATCCACCAGGCGTCCGGGTACTCGTCCTCCAGGACGAGCAGCGGACCGCGTGAGGCGGGCAGTCCGGCCGGCAGGTCGGGGGCGCGTTCGCGCAGATGGGCGCGGGCCTGGCCGCGGCGTCGGCGGGCCTCGAAGAGCTCACGGGCGAGCATCGCGGTCGTCCAGCCCGCCCCGCACGCCAGCAGCAGCGTGAGTCCGGCGGCCCAGGGCGACGCGGCGGAGAGGTCGTACGCAGCGGTCACGGCGGGCGGCGCGGGCGCGAAGACGCGGTCGCGGACGGTGTGGAAGACCGCCGCCGTGCCCAGCACCAGGGCCGCCAGACAGCACAGCAGGACGGTCGCGACCAGGCACTGCCACACCCACAGCGCGACCACCGGGTCGCGGTCGGGCCACGCGGCCCGGGTCAGCACGCGGGGAACCGGCACTGCGGCCGCCAGGGCGACGGCGCTCAGCAGGAGCAGGCAGACAGTCATGCCATGGGCTCCGGATCCTGGTCGGGGGACTCGGGTGAGTCGGGACAGTCGGGACAGTCGGGAGAGACGGAAGAACTGCTGGTCCGGGTGTCGTGTCGGTGCGGGACTTGCTACCGGCGTGACGTGCGTGCGGCGCGCCGCACGCGACAGGGCGAGCGGTGCACGGGGCCGGGCGGTGCCGGTGTCGTCCTCACACACCGGCCGCCTGTCGCCAGTATGACGGCGACAGGCGGCCTGCGGCAGGTGTCGGAAGTCGTTCAGTGGGATGCGGGGTGGGCCTGGGACGGCACCACCCGGCCGGTGACGTCTCCCAGACCCACCCGGGTCCCGTCCGGGCCGGGAGCCCAGGCCGACAGGGTCACCACGTCGCCGTCCTCCAGGAACGTCCGCTTGCCGTCGGGGAGTTCGAGGGGATCGCGGCCGTTCCAGGTCAGCTCCAGCAGGGAGCCGCGTTCGCGCTCGGAGGGCCCGCTCACCGTGCCGGAGCCGTAGAGGTCGCCGGTGCGCAGGGACGCGCCGTTGACGGTCATGTGGGCCAGCTGCTGGGCGGCCGTCCAGTACATGGAGGAGAAGGGGGGCTCGGAGACGACGTGGCCGTTGACGGAGACGGAGATACGCAGGTCGTAGCCGCCGGGTTCGTCGTCCGAGTCGTCCAGGTACGGCAGCAGCGGGTGGGTGCGCTCCGGGGGCGCGACCCGGGCCGGCTCCAGGGCGTCGAGCGGGGTGATCCACGCCGACACCGAGGTGGCGAAGGACTTGCCGAGGAACGGGCCGAGCGGGACGTACTCCCAGGCCTGGACGTCACGGGCGGACCAGTCGTTCAGCAGGCACAGTCCGAAGACGTGCTCGCGGAAGTCCCCGAGTGCGACCGGTGAGCCCTGCCGCGAGGGTGTCCCGACCACGAAGCCGACCTCGGCCTCGATGTCCAGGCGGACGGACGGGCCGAAGACGGGGGCGGGGTCGGAGGGGGCCTTGCGCTGTCCCGACGGGCGTACGACGTCCGTGCCCGACACCACCACCGTGCCGGAGCGGCCGTGGTAACCGATGGGCAGGTGCTTCCAGTTGGGGGTGAGGGAGTCCTCGGCGTCCGGGCGGAAGATCCGGCCGACGTTCCGGGCGTGGTTCTCGGAGGCGTAGAAGTCGACGTAGTCCGCCACCTCGAACGGGAGGTGCAGGGTGACCTCGGACAGGGGGTGGAACAGCGACTCGATGGTCTCGCGGTGCGAGGGCACCGTCACCCACGCGGTCAGCGCGCGCCGTACGTCCGACCACGCGGTGCGGCCCGCGGCGAGCAGCGGGTTGAGGGAGGGGCGCGCCAGCAGGGAGACGTACGGGGAGCCGAGGGCCGCGGCCGCCGCGCCCGCGTCGAGGACGTGGTCGCCGAGACGGACACCGACCCGACGGTCGGCGGCACCGGCGGAACCCTCGGCACCGGCGGACCCTTCGGCACCGGCGGACCCTTCGGTGCCGGGGAGCGAGAACACGCCGTACGGGAGGTTGTGCGGGCCGAAGGGGTCGCCCTCGGGGACGTCGAAGGGGGGCATGGGGTGCTGCCTCACTCTCGTGCGAACCGTGCGTTCGATGTGGTCGCGCCACACGTTGTCGGGCCACACGTTACGGCCGAGACACCTGTCCTGGCAGACCTCCACGCGTCCTCGGCCCTCCGCCGCCGGACCTCACCCCCGGCCCCGGCACCGAGGGGCAGCTCCGGCCCCGGCACCGCCACCCGCCCCGCCACCACCACTACGCCCGATACCGCCCCAGGGTCCGCAACCCCGGAAGCGCACGGTCCTCGAAGTCGAACAGCGCCAGGTTCTCCCAGGCGTTGCCCGACATCGGGTCCTGCGGGTTCCAGCCGCTGCCGGAGCGGTAGGTCCAGGCACCTTCCCAGTAGCAGTGCCCGAGGCCCTGCCCGTCCGGCACGGCGGCGGCGAGGTCGGCCACCGCGCGCAACCAGGCCGCCTGGCCCTCGGGCGTGGCGGGGTAGCCCGGCGTGAGCTGCGAGGGGTCGTTCATGATGTCGTTGACGTCGTCCTCGCTCTCCAGCGTGAACGGGTAGGCCGTCTCGGCGATCACGCACGGCTTGCCGTAGCGGGCCGTGATGTCGGCCATGTTGGCCGCGGCCTGTTCCACCGGCCCGTGCCAGAAGGGGTAGTAGGAGAGCCCGATGATGTCGAAGTCGACGCCGAGAGCGACCGCGTTGTCGAACCACCAGCGGTACAGCCCGTTGTCGCCGCCGTTGGCCAGGTGGAGGATCGTGCGGATGCGCGGGGTGGTGTCGCGGGCGGCGCTGAGACCGGCCTTGAGGAAGGCGGCGAGGTTGTCCCAGTGCTCCCAGTCGCCGTCCGGCCAGAGCATGCCGCCGTTGAGCTCGTTGCCCACCTGCACCAGGTCGGCGGGGGTGCCCTGGCGGCGCAGCGCACCGAGGACGTCGGCCGTGTGGTCGTAGACCGCACGCGTCAGGCCGGCCACGTCCAGGTCGGCCCAGGCGGCCGGCTTGGACTGGTGCGCCGGGTCCGCCCAGGTGTCGGAGTAGTGGAAGTCGACCCAGATGCCTATGCCGGCCCGCTTCAGGCGACGGGCCAGCGGAAGGAGGCGGGCCTTGTTGTTGTAGCCGTCGGCCGGGTTGACCCATACCTTCAGGCGGGCGTGGGTGATGCCCGCCTCGGCGAGGATGCGGACCGGGTCCTGGCGGCGGCCGTCGGCGCGCCGGTAGACGGCCCCCTTGTCCTCGTTCTTCGGCAGCGAGGAGATGTCGATGCCCCGGATCTCCAGGCGGCCACGGTGCTTGGCGGGGCTCGCGACGGCCGGGGCCGCGCCCAGTACCGGCACAGCCAGCGCGGCGGCTCCGGCAGCGGCGAGAACACTGCGTCTGCGCATGTCAGGGTCCCTTCACGATGAAATTCACAGAGGAAGAACAAACAACGGAGGACGAGCAACGGAGGACGAGCAATGGAGGACGAGCAGGAGAGGACGAGCAGGAGAGGACGAGTAACGGAGGACGAGCAACGGGCAGCAAACAACGGAGAAAGAACAGGAGGGGGTCCCCCCGAGCAGCTCTCAGCGGGCCGCGCGCACCACCTCGACCGCTCCCGCCCCCACGGCGACCCGGCTGCCGTCCGGCAGCGTGACCTTCACCTCGGCGTCGGTGTGGTTCACGGCGAACCAGTACTCGTCCGACTCGCCTTCCCGGACGACGAGTTCGACATCCCGGGGCAGGTCGACCCCACGCACTCCCGCGTCCGCGAGCACGAGGTCCACGACCGCCCCCAGGTCGGCCCCGGTCAGCCGGGTGGCCAGATACCAGGCGGCCCCGTCCCCGAGCGCCCGCCGGGTGAGCGCGGGGCGTGAGGCGGTGCGGCCCTCGGTGAAGACGGCCAGTGTTTCGCAGCCGTCGCCGGGGACGACGTACTCGGACCACACGTCGGCCCGAAGCACCTCGCCTTCGGTGGTGCGCACGGTGACGGCCTCGCCCGGCAGCAGCGGGTCGAACTCCTCGACGGTCAGCCCGAGCACGTCCCGCAGCGCCCCCGGATACGCCCCGGGATGCACGGCGTCGTGCTCGTCGACGATGCCGGAGAAGAAGGAGACCAGCAGGGTCCCGCCGCGTGAGACGTACCGCTCCAGGCCGGCGGCGACGGAGGCGGGCGCCGAGTACAGCTGGGGCACCACGAGCAGCGGATACCGGGCCGGGTCCAGGTCCGCCAGCCCGTCCGGCGGGAAGAAGTCCACCGTCAGGTGCCGGTCGTACAGGGCCTCGTAGAAGGAGTCCAGTCGCTCGCGCGCGTCGAGGTCCCGGCTCGGCCGCCAGTCCAGGTTCTGCGCCCACCAGGACTCCCAGGACCAGACCATGGCCACGTCGGCCCGGGTGCGGGTGCCGCGCAGGCCGGACAGTTCGCCCACCCGGCGGCCCAGCTCCACCACCTCCCGCCACACCCGCGTCCCCGTCCCCCCGTGCGGCAGCATCGACGAGTGGAACTTCTCGGCGCCGCTGCGGGACTGCCGCCACTGGAAGAACATCGCGCCCTCGGAGCCGCGGGCGACATGGCCGAGGGAGTCGCGGGCCATCCGGCCGGGCTCCTTGGCGGGGTTGTGCGGCTGCCAGTTGACGCCCGACGTGGCGTGTTCGAGCAGCAGCCAGGGCGCCCCGCCCGCGACCGAGCGGGTGAGGTCGGCGGCGAGGGCCAGGTTGACGTGGGCGCGGCGGCCGTCGGTGATCAGGTAGTGGTCGTTGGTGACCAGGTCGACCTCGCGGGCCCACGCCCAGTAGTCGATCGAGGAACACTGGCTGGGGGCGACCATGAAGTTGGTGGTCACCGGCACGCCGGGGGACAGGCGGTGCAGGATGTCCCGCTCGGCGACGAAGTTGGCGCGGGCCTGGCCGTCCGCGAACCGCTGGAAGTCCAGCTCCTGGGCCGGGTTGCCCACGGTCGGCGTGGTGCGGGGCACCCCGATCTCCTCCCAGTCGCCGTAGAGCTGGCCCCAGAAGGCGGTGCCCCAGGCCTGGTTGAGGGCGTCGAGGGTGCCGTATCGGTCCTGCAGCCAGACCCGGAAGGCCGCGGCGCAGGTGTCGCAGTAGCAGGCCAGGACGGGGGCGCCGTACTCGTTGTGGACGTGCCACAGGACGACGGCCGGGTGCGTTCCGTATCTCGACGCGAGGTGTGAGGTGATCTCCGCGGCCGCCGCCCGGTAGTCGGGGTCGGAGTGGCAGATCGCCCCCCGGGAGCCGAACGCCAGCCGGACGCCTTCCCGCGTCACCGGCAGCGCCCGCGGGTGTGCCCGGTAGAACCAGGCGGGCGGTACGACGGTCGGGGTCGCCAGGTCCACCCCGATCCCGGCCTCGTGCAGCATGCCGATGATCCGGTCGAGCCACTCGAAGTCGTACGCGCCGGGCCGGGGTTCGATCCGGGACCACGCGAAGATGCCGAGCGAGACCATCGTGACGCCGGCCTCGCGCATCAGCCGTACGTCCTCCTCCCACACCTCCTGCGGCCACTGCTCGGGGTTGTAGTCGCCCCCGAAGGCGAGTGGCAGGCGGTCGTGCGGGGCGGCGGAGGGCATGCGGTGGCTCCCAGGTATCGGCCGAGCTGACGTCAGCTTTCTGTGATCGTGCACAGTAACGGCTCCGGCTGACATCCAGGGGCAACAAGTAGGTAACCCCAGGCACCCGCCATTGACAAGGGGACGAAACAATTCTCTACTGTGCACGATCACAGAGCCGCGCGGCCCTCGCGCACAGCCCTTCGGTCACGTGTCCGCAGCCCTCCCCCCACGGCGGTTGCCGCGAACGCGGGACGTTTCCGAGACCGGCTGACTCAAGTCAGGGGAGATGAAGATGTCGATCCACCGCCGCCAGATCAGCAGGCGCACCATGCTCGCCGGGGCGGCAGCCCTCGGCCTCACCGGCACCTCCGCCGCCTGCGGCGGTTCCGACGACGACTCCGGCGAGAGTGGCGGCCCGGTCAAGCTGACCTACTGGTCGTGGGCGCCGAACATGGAGAAGGTCGCCGCGATCTGGAACAAGAAGAACCCGGACATCACGGTCACCGTGTCGAAGCAGGGCAGCGGCGCCGAGATCCTCACCAAGGTGATCACGGCGAAGAAGGCCGGCAACGCGCCCGACCTGATCCAGGCCGAGTACCAGTCGCTGCCGACGCTGGTCTCCAACGACGTCCTCGCCGACATCTCGAAGTACGTCGGTGACGCCAAGAGCGACTTCGCCGAGAACCTGTGGGACATGGTCACCCTCGGCACCGACGCGGTCTACGGCGTCCCCCAGGACTCCGGACCGCTGATGTTCTACTACCGCGAGGACCTCTTCAAGAAGCACGGCCTCACCGTGCCGAAGACCTGGACCGAGTTCGCCGAGACCGCGCGCGCCGCCAGGAAGGCCCTCCCGGACGCCTACCTGACGACCTTCTCCTCCAGCGACCCCGGTCTGTTCGCCGGCCTCACCCAGCAGGCCGGCGCCAAGTGGTGGACGGTCGACAGTGGTGGCAAGTGGACGGTCGGCATAGACGACGCCGCCAGCCGGAAGGTCGCCGAGTTCTGGGGCGGCCTGGTCCAGGAGGGCGTCCTCGACAACCAGCCGATGTACACCCCGGCCTGGAACAACGCCCTGAACAAGGGCACCCACATCGCCTGGGTCTCCGCCGTGTGGGCGCCCGGCGTGCTGGTCTCCTCGGCCCCCGACACCGAGGGCAAGTGGCGTATGGCCCCGCTGCCGCAGTGGAAGGCCGGCGAGAACGTCACCGGCAGCTGGGGCGGTTCCTCCACCGGTGTCTCCACCGACTCCGATCACGCCGAGGCAGCGGCGAAGTTCGCGCACTGGATCAACACCGACCCGGAGGCGCTGGCCGCCCTGGTCAAGGAGGTCGGCATCTACCCGGCGGCCACCAAGGGCCAGTCCGGCGACGTGCTCACCACGCCCGCCTTCTTCCCGAACCAGAAGGACTTCTACACGACGGCCGCGGAGATCGCCGCCACGACGGCCACCGCCGCCTGGGGCCCGAACGTCCAGACCGCCTACACCGCCTTCAACGACGGCTTCGGCAAGGCCGCCAAGGCGAAGAAGGAAGCCCAGTTCACCTCCGCCCTGAGCACCATGCAGTCGAAGACCTTCGACGACATGAAGAAGCAGGGCTTCGAGGTGACCGAGGCATGACCAGCGCTCCGCTCAAGGGCTCCGACCGCGTCTCGGTCGGGCCCTTGGCGGACGGCACCGGCACCGCCAAGTCCGTCCGCCCCAGCCGCCCCCGCCGCAGTGGCCGCAGCGCACCGTACTGGTTCCTGGTGCCGACCCTGGTCCTGTTCGCCGCCTTCACCGTGATCCCCGTCGGGTACGCGGTCTGGCTGAGCCTCCACAAGGTCCAGGTCAAGGGCATCGGACTCGGCAAGGGCGCCCGCGAACAGGTCTGGAACGGCTTCGGCAACTACGCCGACGTCCTCCAGGACTCGGAGTTCGGCCACAGCGTCCTGCGCGCGTTCGGCTACGGCCTCATCGTCATCCCCACCATGCTGGGCCTGGCGCTGGTCTTCGCGCTGATGCTGGACACTCCCAAGGCGCGCAGCGCCCCCTTCGCACGGCTCGCGATCTTCCTGCCGTACGCGGTGCCGGGCATCATCGCCGCCCTGATGTGGGGTTTCCTCTACCTGCCGGACGTCAGCCCGTTCTACTACCTGCTGCGCATGTTCGACCTGCCGCAGCCGGACCTGTTCGACGGCGGCAACCTGTACCTCTCCTTCGCGAACATCGCGGTCTGGGGCGGCACCGGCTTCAACATGATCGTCATCTACACCGCGCTCAGGGCCATTCCGCCGGACATCTACGAGGCGGCCAGGATCGACGGCGCGTCCAGCCTGAACATCGCCCTGAAGATCAAGATCCCGATCGTGATGCCCTCGCTGGTGCTCACCTTCTTCTTCTCGGTGATCGCCACCCTCCAGGTCTTCACCGAGCCGATGGCCCTGAAGCCGCTGACCAACGGCCTTTCCACGACGTGGAGTCCGCTGATGGCCATCTACGACAGCGCCTTCCTCAAATCGGATGTCTACGGCGCCTCCGCCACCGCGGTCGTGCTGGCCCTGGCCACGTTCGTCCTCTCCTTCACCCTGCTGCGCATCTCCGACCGCTACACCCGGGAGGACCGGGCATGACCCCCCTCACCCTCACCGCCGACGCCACCGGAAAGCCCGCCCGAGCGCGGCGCACCGCGTGGGTGCCCACCCTCGTGCTGATCATCGGGTCGCTGTACTGCCTGGTCCCCGTCGCCTGGGTGGTCATCGCGGCGACCAAGAACCGGTCGGAGCTGTTCTCCACCTTCACCTTCGCCCCCGGCACCGGCCTCTTCGACAACCTGAGCGAGCTGACCGCCTACCGGGACGGCATCTACTGGCAGTGGATGGCCAACTCCGTGTTCTACGCGGGCTTCGGCGCCCTGCTGTCCGCCGCGGTCTCCGCCGCCGGCGGCTACGCGCTGGGCCGGTTCGCCTTCCGCGGGCGGGAGTTCATCTTCAAGGTGCTCCTGGCCGGCGTCCTGGTGCCGAGCGTCGTGCTGGCCGTACCGCAGTACCTGCTGCTGTCGAAGACGGGCATGGCCGACTCGTACTGGTCGATGCTGCTGCCGTCGATCCTCTCCCCGTACGGCGTCTACCTGGTCCGCATCTACGCGGCCGCCTCGGTGCCCGCCGAACTCATGGAGGCGGCCCGCATGGACGGCGCGAGCGAGTGGCGGATCTTCTCGCGGATCGCCGTACCCATGATGATGCCGGGCCTGATCACGGTGTTCCTCTTCCAGTTCGTCGGCATCTGGAACAACTTCCTGCTGCCGTACGTGATGCTGGCCGACGACGAGAAGTTCCCGATCACCCTCGGCCTCTACACGCTGCTCGCGCAGGGCGCCTCGCAGCCCGCCCTCTACACCCTGGTCATCACCGGATGTCTGCTGGCGATCCTCCCGCTGATCGCGCTCTTCCTGGTGATCCAGCGGTTCTGGTCCCTGGACCTGCTGAGCGGCTCGATCAAGGCCTGAAGCGCTCAACGCCCGTACGCACACACGAACGAGGAACATGACCACCAGCGCGAACGGACGCCGCCGACCTCCCACGATCCACGACGTGGCGCGGGAGGCCGGTGTGTCGCGAGGCACCGTCTCCCGCTTCCTGAACGGCGGCCACTACGTCTCCCCGGCCGCGCGCCGGGCCGTGGAGGCCGCCATCAGGAAGACCGGTTACGTGGTCAACCGGCATGCGCGCAGCCTCAGCACGGGACGTTCGGACTCGGTGGCCTTCCTGCTGACCGAACCGCAGGAGAAGTTCTTCGAGGACCCCAACTTCAACGTGCTGCTGCGCGGATGCACCGAGCACCTGGCCCGGCACGACATCCCGTTGCTGCTGATGCTCGCCGCCACCGACGACGACCGGCGCCGCCTCACCCGGTACATCACCACCGGCCACGTCGACGGGGTGCTGCTGGTCTCCAGCCACAGCGGGGACCCGGTCGCCGCCGAACTGCGGGACGCGGGCATCCCGTTGGTGGCCTGCGGCAAGCCGATGGGCCTGGGCGCCAAGGTGAGTTACGTGGCGGCCGACGACCGTGACGGCGCCCGCGACATGGTCCGCCATCTCCTCGCCGCCGGCCGCCGCCGCGTCGGCATGATCACCGGTCCGCTGGACCTTCCCGGCGGCACCGACCGCCTGGCCGGCTACCGCGAGGTGCTCGACGAGGCGGGGCTGCCCCAGGACCCGGCACTGGTGGCCGAGGGCGACTACACCCGCAGCGGCGGCGAGCAGGCCGCCCGCCGCCTGCTGTCCCGGGCGCCCGACATGGACGCGGTGTTCGTCGCCTCCGACCTCATGGCCCAGGGTGTCGTCAACGCACTGCAGCAGTCCGGCCGTTCGGTTCCCGATGACATCGCTGTCGGCGGTTTCGACGACTCCCCGGCGGCCACCTCCGTCACCCCCGCCCTCACCACCGTCCGCCAGCCCTTCGACCGCATCAGCGCCGAGATGGTCCGTATGCTGCTCGCCCAGATCGCCGGCGAGGACACGGCCGGGGTGATCCTGCCCACGGAACTGGTGGTGCGGGACTCCGCATGAGCGCTCAACCGGAGTGCGGGTCAACGGATGTGAAGGCTGGGGCCGTCCGGTTCGCGTCGAGTCGGCGGGGCGTTCCATCCGTATTCTCTGATCATGGCCGCTCCCACCGCATATTCACTCATCGCCACCGACCTGGACGGAACGCTGCTCCGAGGCGACGACACCCTTTCCGACCGGTCCCTCGCCGCGCTCGCTCGGGTGGCGGCGGCCGGAGCCCGGCATCTGGTGGTGACCGGCCGCCCGGCGCCCAGAGTGCGGCCGCTCCTCGACGACCTGGGAAGCCGGGGGCTCGCGGTGTGCGGGCAGGGCGCGCAGGTGTACGACGCCGGCGCGGACCGACTGCTGTGGTCGGTCACCCTGGACCGGGAGTTGGCCGAGACCGCGCTCGGCAAGATCGAGGCTGAGGTCGGCGAGGTGTACGCGGCCGTCGACCAGGACGGTGTCGACGGGCTGACGCTCATCGAGCCGGGCTACCTGATGCCGCACCCGACCCTGCCCGCCGTGCGGGTCGGGCGGCGCGACGACCTGTGGCGCGAGCCCATCAGCAAGGTGCTGCTGCGCCATCCCGACCTGTCCGACGACGAGTTGGCGGCGACGGCACGCGCGGCGATCGGTTCCCTGGCGACGGTCACCATGTCGGGTCCCGGGACCGTCGAACTCCAGCCATGCGGCATCACCAAGGCGACCGGCCTGGCGCTGGCCGCCGACCATCTGGGGCTCGGGCCCGAACACACCGTGGCCTTCGGGGACATGCCCAACGACATCCCCATGTTCGACTGGGCCGCTCACGGTGTGGCCATGGCCAACGCCCACCCCGAACTCCAGTCCGTGGCCGACGAGATCACCCTGTCGAACGAGGACGACGGCGTGGCCGCCGTCCTCGAGCGACTGTTCGGGTGCGGGTAGGGCTCAGTACGCCCCGAAGACGTTGTCGATCGAGCCGTACCGGGCGGCCGCGTAGTTGCAGGCCGCGGTGATGTTCGCGACCGGGTCGTACGGGTCCCACGAGGTGCCGTCCACGTGGTACGCCTGGAAGGTCGGGTCGATGGTCTGCAGCAGGCCCTTGGACGGGGTGCCCGCGGCCGCGTTGGAGTCCCAGTTGTTGATGGCCTGGGGGTTGCCGGACGACTCGCGCATCACGTTGCGGTAGATGCCGTCGTACGAGCCGGGAATCCCCTTCTGCGCCATGATGTCCAGCGCTTCGCGGATCCAGCCGTCGAGGTTGTTCGCGTACGTCTTGACCGACGCCTGGGTGACCGTGGTCGCGGACTGGGTGGACTTCTTGGCGGGCATGGCCGCCTTCTTCGCCGTCCTGACCGTCAGCTCGACGCCCGTCTGGAGCAGTCTGGGGTTGTCGCCGACGGCCTTGCGGTTGTCCTTGTAGAGCTGCTGCCAGCCGCCCGGAGTGTCGTACTTGTCCGCTATGCCGTAAAGCGTGTCGCCCTTGACCGTGGTGTGCGTGACGGACTTGGTCTGCACCGCGGCCGGCGCGGTGGCGGGGGCCTTGGCCGGCTGTGCGGCGCTCGCGGCGGTCGCGCCCAGGAGCGGGAGGGCGAGGGCGGCGATGCCGGTGCCGGCTGTGACGACGCCTCGGGTGAGCGGGCTGGTTCGGGGACGACGGTGGTTGCCTCGTACGGCCATGGCGATGTTCCTCTCCGGCGCCTACGAGGTGAGCTGTCGGGTTCGGGCGGGAGCTGCCCGGCCGTACCGCGGTGAGGCGGCGCGACTTAACCCCAGCCGTACCGGCGTGATCTCCGGTCCGGCGACTTACCTGGGTCCCCCGCTCCTGCCGTGCGGTGATGGTCGATGGGTGTCCTGCGGGGCGGCGGCAGGATTAGGCGTCCGCCCGACAGGCCCGGAACGTATGCGAGAGCACATGTCCGTTACAAGTGGCGGAATCACACATCGCCCCTGTTGACCTTGGTCTGAGGCATATGAGGCGCTTGATCCTTTGCGGTTGCCAAGACTCAACTGGCGCACCGGGCAAGGGGAAGGGCCGGTCGGCGGCGAGGGGGCCGGAAAGGGGCGCGAGTGACCCAACTCACGGGCAGGCGCAAGAGTGGCAAAACGGGCAATGAGCCCAACTCGTAGTCAACCGGCCGTGCGTGGGATCCGCTTCTCCCAGGTCCGGTGGAAGACCACCTCGCCGCCGTCCGTGCAGACCACCTCGTTGGAGGTGAGGAAGTCCTTCCCGTCACAGGTGAGCTCCGACCGCGCACGGACCGTCGCCTCCCAGGCCGGTTCCGGACGGTGCAGCCCGATGGACCAGTCCGAGCGGGCGCGCGCCGACAGCGGGTCCGACTCGTTGATCGTGTACGTCTCCAGGGCGTCCTCGGTGACTTCCAGGCCGTCGGGATACACCCGGGTGCCGCCGTAGCGCGGATCGACCTCCAGCCGCCACTCACCCTTGGCCACGTCCCGCACGACCAGCCGTGCCGGGCGCGGTTCGTCCAGCGTGGCGGGGAAGTTGACGCCGAGCGGCTCGGACTGTTCCGGCTCCTCGAAGACGACCGGCGCGCCCGTCTCCCGGTTGTGCACCGGGAGTTCGAGGAGGCTGCCCTCGGGGTGGAGGGTGAAGCCCGCGGCCGACTCCGGCTGCGGCCAGATCCACGGCCAGTAGGCGGAGGAGACCGCGAGCCGGACGCGGTGCCCGGCGGGGAAGGCGTGTCCGATGCCGTTCAGCTCGAACTCGACGTCCTCGGTGGCGCCCGGCGGCCACGGCACTCTCCGGTCCCGCCCCTGCCGCGCCGACAGGTTCAGCACGCCCCGGGTGACCAGGGTCGAGGCGCCGTCCGGGGCGACGTCGCACAGGCGGGCGATCACCTGCCCGCGCGGCACCTCACAGGAAAGCCTGAGCCGTACCCTGGGCCGCCCCAGCACCCAGGTCTCCTCCTCGGCCTCGAACTCGAAGCACACCGACCGCGCGTCCTCCTCCCGCTGGTCCGGCGGCAGGTCGGCGTCGTTCCCGAAGGGGAGGAAACGGCCGGCGTCCACACCGGTGTGCTGCGGGGAGCGGACGAGGAGAGGGGGGCCCAGGAGGGCGTGCGAGACCGGCGAGACGTTGGGGGAGGGCCAGGCCGGCTCGCCGACCCAGCGGCCGGGCAGGGTCTGGTGGACGGTGGCCGGGGGGTGGGAGTCGGTGACGTGGGCGCGCAGGAGGGGCTCGCGCATCACACCGGAGTCCGTGCCCTTCAGCCAGTGGTCCCACCAGCGCAGGGTCTCCTGGAGGAAGCCGATCGCGGGGCCGGGCGGCAGGCCGCGGTCGGGGTACTGGTGGGACCAGGGGCCGATCAGGCCGCGTACCCGGTCGGCCGGGAGGTTCTCGACGAGGCGCAGCACGGTGTCGCGGTACGGGTCGTGCCAGCCGCCCACCGCGAGGACGGCGGCGTCGATCGCGCCGTAGTCCTCGCGGACGCTGCCGCGTTGCCAGTAGCGGTCCCGGGTCTGGTGGTCCAGCCAGGTGTGGACGAAGGGGTCGACCTCCTCCAGGCGTTTGAGCCACATGTCCCGCCAGGCCTCGCCGACGTACCGCGGGTCCGGCGGCCGGCAGGCGAAGGCCAGCATGGTGGCCGCCCAGGCGTGCATGTCCACCGCGAGGACGGAACCTCCCATGTAGTGCACGTCGTTGTCATAGCGGTCGTCGGTGGAGCAGACCGTGACGACCGCCTTGAGCGGCTCGGGTGCGAGAGCCGCGATCCGGAGGGAGTTGACGCCGCCCCAGGAGATGCCGAACATGCCGACCCCGCCGTCGCACCAGGGCTGTGCGGCCAGCCAGTTCACCACCTCGACCCCGTCCGCCAGTTCGGTCGCCGAGTACTCGTCGGTGGGCATGCCCTGGCTGTTGCCGTGCCCGCGCACGTCCACTCGTACGGAGGCGTAACCGTGGCCCGCGTACCAGGGATGGCGTTGCCAGTCGCGGGGCGCCGTCCAGTCGGTGAGGCGGTACGGCAGGTATTCGAGGATCGCGGGTACTGGTTCGTCCGTGAGGGGGCGCCACACGCGCGCGTAGAGGAGGGTCCCGTCCGACAGCGGGATGCGGAGGTCCTCGTGGGCCGTCTCGTAGGGGAAGGACGTACGGATGTGCATGAGCGTGACCCCGTGAGTTCAGTGGACCGGGTGCATGGTGCGGCGCAGCCGGGGCGCGGCTGCCGTCCGGGCCGGACCCGCGGCCACCGCGGTCGCGCCGTTGACGCCGAGGTGGGCGGGCTGGGAGACGGTGTGCCCGCTCGTCGGCAGGACCGTCGCGATCACGGCCCCTGCCACGGCTCTCGCCACGGCCCCCGCGACGATCAGGCGGATCATGCGGCCCATGGCCTCCGGCGCGCGGGCGAACCCGGCCGCGTACCTGCGCCCGGCCAGGTGACGGCGTCCCACGGCGGACCGCACCAGGCCGAGGGGCATGCCGATCGCGGCCGCCGAGAAGCTCCCGTGCCGGCCCCGGTGGCCGTCGAGCCAGGCGGTGATCAGCGGGCCCGCGGTGGTCCCGGCCGGCGCTCCCGTGCCGCCGTGCGCCACCGTGTCGGCGAGGGAGAGGATCAGGGTGGCCTGCATGGTGTCGTCCCCGGGACGGGGCCGGATGCCGGGCGCGGTATCGACGCTGGTTCGGGACACACTGCCCTACTTCCATGTAAATCGATAGATATCCGTTCTTTTCAAGTGATCAAAAACATACCCGTCGTGATCCGATACCGCCCGGGCTGGACGGACGGGCCCTATCGGTGATCGAAACGTGACCGGATACGCTGACTCGAGTGATGGCAGCGACCTATCGACAAACCGTGTAATCGCCAGTAGACACCAGCAGACAGGAGATCCCTCGTGACCGTCGTCGGGCCGTTCGGGCTGAGCGTGCGGGACCAGGCTCTGGAAGCCGATGTCCAGGCCGGATTGGCGGCTGTCGAGGAGGGACTGCTCGAAGCCACCAAGAGTGAGGTCCCCTTCATCACGGAGGCCGCCCAGCATCTGGTGCGGGCAGGCGGGAAGCGGTTCCGGCCGCTGCTCGTGATGCTTGCCGCCCAGTTCGGGGACCGCCACGCGCCGGGCATCGTGCCGTCGGCGGTGGTCGTGGAGCTGACCCACCTGGCGACGCTCTACCACGACGACGTGATGGACGAGGCCGAGGTGCGCCGCGGGGTGCCCAGCGCCAACGCCCGCTGGGACAACTCGGTGGCCGTCCTCACCGGCGACTTCCTGTTCGCGCGCGCCTCGCACATCCTCGCCGACCTCGGGCCGGAGGCCGTCCGGGTCCAGGCGGAGGCGTTCGAGCGCCTCGTGACCGGTCAGATCCTGGAGACGGCCGGTCCGACCGACGGCCGCGACCCGGTCGAGCACTACCTCGACGTGCTCGGCGGCAAGACGGGCTCGCTGGTGGCGGTGTCCTGCCGCTTCGGGGCGATGATGTCCGGCGCCGACGAGACGGTGATCGACGTGCTGACGCAGTACGGCGAGCGGCTGGGCGTCGCCTTCCAGCTGGCCGACGACGTCCTGGACATCGCCTCCGACTCCCACGAGTCGGGCAAGACGCCGGGCACCGATCTGCGCGAGGGCATCCCGACCCTCCCGGTGCTGCGGCTGCGCGAGCGGGCGCAGCGGCTCGGGCTGGCCGAGGACATCGCGCTGTGCGAGCTGCTGGACTCCGACCTGAGCGACGACGCACGGCACGCGGAGGCTCTCCAGGCGCTGCGGGCACACCCCGCGCTGGAGCAGGCACGCAGGGACACCGTTCGGTACGCCGAGGAGGCCAGGGCCGCCCTCGCCCCGCTGCGGGACTGCGACGCCAGGGCCGCGCTGATGGAGCTCTGCGACGCGGTGGTCCACCGGGCCGGCTGAGCCCGGGCCGCCGCTCCGCACGCACCCGTCGTGATCCCGACTCCGTGGCTAACCCCTACGGGTCGGGGGAGGTGACGCCTCCGTGTGTCATACCCCAGGTGTACGTGGAGTTGAGCCCCCGGTCTGACGAATCCTCCTGGCGGATTTGGTCAGATGGACACCACGGAAAACACCACTCCTCACCGATTCGGGTGAGAATGGCGGCTACGGGGTGGACGCACGGGAGTTGGACCGGCCGCCGCCGACGACGGAGGTAAGGCACACATGGCACCGTTCGAAACCGACGACAGCACGACCGGCGCGGAGGCCGACGACCGGCACGCGGTGCGACGCAGGGCCGCGCGGTACGTCGTCCCGGTCGCGGTGGTGGGGGTGGCCGCGGCGACCATCGGGCTCGTCCCGGCGCTCGCCGACTCCGGCGACCCCGACCTGCCGAAGATCAGCGCCCAGGAACTCATCGAGAAGATCGCCGCGTCGGACGTACAACAGCTGTCCGGCACAGTGAAGATCAGCACCGACCTCGGGCTGCCCGACCTCGGCGGTCTGGAGAGCAGCCTGGCCTCCGGCGCGATGGACTCGGGAGAGGGCGGCTCCTCCGCCGACCCGTCCGCCAAGCTCACCGAGCTGGCGTCCGGCACGCACACCCTGCGGGTCGCGGCCGACGGCCCGGACCGTCAGAAGCTGTCGCTGCTGGAGAGCGGCTCCGAGTACAGCGTCATCCACAACGGCAAGGACGTCTGGGGCTACGACAGCAAGTCCAACGAGGTCTACCACTCCACCGCCTCCGACAGCGCGGCGGCCGAGAAGGAGCGGGACGTCCCGGCCACGCCGAAGGACATGGCCGAGCAGGCCCTGAAGGCGGTCGACGACACCACGTCCGTGACCGTCGACGGCACCGCGCAGGTCGCGGGCCGGGACGCCTACCGGCTCGTCGTCAAGCCCAAGGACCCCGGCTCCACGGTCGGCCAGATCACCGTGGCCGTGGACTCGAAGACCGGGCTGCCGCTGAAGTTCACGCTGACCCCGTCGAGCGGCGGCGCCGCCGTGATCGACGCCGGCTTCACCCAGGTCCGCTTCGCCGAACCGCCCGCGTCCACCTTCGACTTCACCCCGCCGAAGGGTGCGAAGGTGACCGAGGGCGAGGACGTCGAGCACGGAGCCCCCGGCAAGGCGGAGCGGAAGTCCGAGGAGCACCTCGGCAAGGCGGAGCGGAAGTCCGAGGAGGACCTCGGCAAGGGCCTTGACGGCCTCAAGGTCATCGGCAAGGGCTGGACCTCCGTCGCCACCTTCGACACCGGCGGCGAGGGCCTGCCCTCCGGCTCCGAGGCCGGCGGCGACTTCGGCGGCTTCCTCGACTCCCTCGGCGACAAGGCGACCGGCAAGTTCGGCTCGGGCACGGTCTTCTCGACCCGCCTGGTCAACGCGCTGATCACCGACGACGGCAAGGTCTACGTCGGTGCCGTCAGCAAGGACACCCTGGTGAAGGCCGCCGACGCGGCGAAGTAGCACTCCGGGCGCACGACGAATCGAGGGAGCCGATGGGCGAGCCGTCCGCCGCGGAACCGGAGGCCGTGCCGGATCCGCGGCCGGATGCGCGGGGCGTGGGTGACAGCGTCATCCACACCCGCGCGCTCACCAAGCGCTACCGCGGCGGACAGCTCGCCGTCGACGGTCTCGACCTGACCGTCCCGACGGGCAGCGTCTTCGGCTTCCTCGGCCCGAACGGCTCCGGCAAGACCACCACCATCCGCATGCTGATGGGCCTCATCGAACCCACCTCGGGGTCGGCCCGGGTCCTGGGCCGGCCCATGCCCCGCTCGGCGCGCGCCGTGCTCCCGCACGTGGGCGCGCTCATCGAGGGCCCGGCCCTGTACGGCTTCCTCTCGGGCCGCGACAACCTGCTGCGCTACGACGCCGCCGACCCGACCGCCGACCCGCGCACCCGGCACACCCGCGTCGCGGCCGCGCTGGACCGGGTCGGCCTCGCGGCGGCGGCCGGCAAGAAGGCGAAGGCGTACTCGCTGGGCATGAAGCAGCGGCTGGGGCTGGCCGCGGCACTGCTCCAGCCCCGCGAGCTGCTCGTCCTGGACGAGCCCACCAACGGCCTCGACCCCCAGGGCATGCGGGAGATCCGCGCTCTCATCAGGGAGTTGGCCTCCGACGGCACGACCGTCTTCCTCTCCTCCCACCTCCTCGACGAGATCGAGCAGGTGTGCAGCCACGCGGCCGTGATGGCCCAGGGGCGCCTGATCACCCAGGGCCCGGTGGCCGACCTGGCGGCCGGCACGCGCGGCCGGCTGGTCGTGACGACCCCGGACCCGGCGGACGCGGCCCGGGTCCTGAAGGAGCAGGGAGCGGCCGACGTGGTCATCGCCGACGACCGGGTGAGCGCGGAGCCACCCCAGGACCGGGACCTCGCGGACGTGAACTCCGCGCTGGTGACGGCCGGCGTCCGCGTCCGCGGCTTCGGCGTCGAACGGGCCTCGCTGGAGGACGCGTTCGTGGCGCTGACGGGGGAGGGCTTCGATGTCGCGGGCTGAAGCGGTACGTACGCCGCGCGTGCTGTGGACCTTCGGGTTCCTCCGCAACGAGCTGTGGACCACCTTCCGGCGCTGGCGCACCCTCGCCCTGCTGGGCGTGCTGGCCGCCGTACCGATCCTGGTCGGGATCGCCGTGAAGATCGAGACCGGCGACGGATCGGGGCCCGGCGGCGGAGGCGGGGGCCCGGCGTTCATCTCGCAGATCACCAACAACGGCCTGTTCCTGGTCTTCACCGCGCTCGCCGCGACGCTCCCCTTCTTCCTGCCGATGGCCATCGGGGTCATCGCGGGTGACGCGATCGCCGGCGAGGCCAACGCGGGCACCCTGCGCTATCTCCTGGTCGCCCCCGCCGGCCGCACCCGCCTGCTGCTCACCAAGTACGCGACCGTGCTGTCCTTCTGTCTGGTGGCCACCCTGGTCGTCGCGGTCTCGGCTCTCGCGGTCGGCGCACTGCTCTTCCCGCTCGGTGACCTGACCACGATCTCCGGCACCCGGATCAGCTTCGCCGAGGGCCTGGGCAGGGCTCTGCTGATCGCCCTCGCCGTCGCCGCGTCCCTGGTGGGCATGGCGGCCCTGGGCCTGTTCGTGTCGACCCTCACCCACAGCGGCATCGCGGCGATGGCGACCACGGTGGGCCTGCTGATCACGGTCCAGATCCTCGACCAGATCCCCCAACTGCACGCGATCCAGCCGTACTTCTTCTCCCACCACTGGCTGTCCTTCGCCGACCTGATGCGCGACCCGGTCTACTGGGACGACCTGGTGAAGAACCTCGGCCTGCAGGCCCTGTACGCGGCGGTGTTCGGCTCGGCGGCCTGGGCGCGGTTCACGACGAAGGACGTCGCGTCCTAGACGTGCGGGGCGGTACGGATCATTCGCTCTCGTACGGGAAACGGGCGAGCGGCGCGTCCTGAGGGGCCTCCGAGGCTCGCGCGAAGAACGTCTTGGCGCGGGCCAGCGCCTCGGCGTCCTCGAGTACGTCGCCCGGCTTGCTGCCGTTGCCGAGCAGCACCCCGCCGAAGCGCATGCCCATGTAGGCCGCCGAGTTGTTGAGCGTCCCGACCAGCGGGTCGGCGACCTCCTGCTCCTGGTGCGCGAGCACGGTGACGCCCCACAGGGTGCGGCCGGCGAGCGTGGCCTTGAAGTCCGCGCCCGGGGTGCGCAGCCAGCCCGACCAGTGGTCCAGGTAGCGCTTGACGGGGGCGGAGACGGAGTACCAGTAGAGCGGGGACACGATCACGATGTCGGTCGCCGCGAGGGTCGCGTCCAGCAGCCGGGCCACGGTGCCCTCCGTCGGGCGGACGTGGTCGCTGTCGTGGCGCAGGTCCACGAAGTCGGGCAGGGGATGCTCGGTGAGGCTGAGCCACTCCTGCTCGACCTCCGGGGGAAGCTGTTCGGCTGCCCTGCGGGCCAGCATCTCGGTGTTGCTCTCGGCGCGGCTGCTGCCCAGGACGAACAGGAAGCGACGGGTCATGGGATCCCCCAGATGATCGGCGTACAGCAAAAGAATGCGTCTGCATTATATGCGCGCGCAATGAAAGCCCGCAATCGAAGCCCGCAATCGAAGCCCGCAACCGAAAGCCGCAACCGAAGCCGCAACCGAAGCCGCAACCGAAAGCCGCGATCAGAAGGCGCGATCAGCCATCACGCCGGCGATGGTCCGTAGCAGCAGGTCCTCGCGCCCGTGCGGTGCCACGATCTGGAGCCCGACCGGACACCCGTCGTCCCCGAACCCCGCCGGGATACTGACCGCCGGATGCCCGCTCAGGTTGAACGCCCAGGTCAGGGCGGTGGAATAGCGCTCGCCCGGGCCTTCGTGACCGTGCGGCGGACCGGGGGTCGTCGGGGTCAGCAGCAGCTCGGGGCCGGCGAAGAGCTCGGCCAGGCGGCGGTCGTTGTCCGCGCGGACGCGGCGGGCGGGGGCGAGAGCCGCTTCGGCGGCAGGGGTCGAGGGGTCGACGCCGGGTGACCGGAGGGCGAGCCAGGCGGGGGCGGGGTCCTCGAGGCGCAGGGGCGTGACCGGTCGTACCAGCCGTACGGCACCGGCTTCCGCGAGCCGTACGGCCGCCCCGCGGGCGATCGCCACGGTGGGCGGGTCGGGCTCCGCGAAACCGAGGTCGGGGGACCAGGCGGCGGTGGGGGCGGGCGGGATGCCGGGGGAGGGGTTCGCGGGGAGGGTCCGGCCCGGGGCGAGGGTGCTGTCCGGGGCGACGGTGCTGCCCGGGGCGGGCGCGCTGTCCGGGGGCGGCGAGTGGCCCTCCGGTGCCCCCGCGGCCCCCGACACCGCCCGCCAGTACGCCGCCGCGTCCGACGCGCCGCGGGTGAGGACGCCGGGCGCCGTGAGCCCCGTACGGTCGGCCGTCGGCAGCCGGCCGTTCGTGGCCTTCAGGCCGACCGTCCCGCACCACGCCGCCGGGATCCGCACCGACCCCGCCCCGTCGCTCCCGGTCGCGAGCGGTACCAGACCGGCGGCCACCGCGGCGGCGGACCCGGCCGAGGAGCCGCCCGGCGTACGGTCGGCCCGCCAGGGGTTGACGGTGCGGCCCTGGGCGCCGAGTCCCCAGGTCTGCCAGGCCGTTCCCGGTCCGGGCACGGCCGTCGCGCCCACCGCCACACACCCGGCCGCGAGCAACGGAGCCGCCGCACGCGCCCCGTGCCGCCCCTTCACCCCGATCGGCACCCCGGCCAGCGGCAACTCCGCACCCGCGGCCACCCGCGCGTCCACCTCGCCCGCCCGCCGCAGCGCCGCCTCGCCCCACACCTCGACGAAGGCGCACAGCCGCGGATCCACCCGCCCGATCCGCTCCAGCGCGGCCGCGACCACGTCGACCGCCCGCAGCGCACGCGACCGTACGGCGTCGGCGGTCTGCACGGCGGAGAGGGCGGCGAAATCGACCGGGAACGAACGGCCTGCGGGCGCGGCGGCTGTCATACGGCGATTCTCGTTCAGCGTGGGTGTGCCGCCCCTCCCGTGAGACCGGCCAGTGCCGCGGTCTCGCGAGGCGGCGCCCCGGCCAGGTCGCCCAGCCGCCAGGCCGGGACCCAGGGCACGCGGTGCACCTCGATCGCCGACTCGATCGCCTTGATCCGCTCGGCGAGCGGACGCGGCAGCCTGCCGGGCGCGTCCGCGACCAGGACGACCGCGTCGAGGCGGAGACCGAGGGTGGGGTCGGGAGCGCGGCCCAGCGGGGCCTCACCGCGCCGGAAGGCGTCCAAGGCGCGCAGGGCGGCGCCCAGTCCGGCGGCGTGTGTCCGGGCGACGAGCAGCACCGACCGAGGATCCGCGGGGCCCGGCCAGTCGCGTCCGCAGTCCCGGCCGCCGTAGACCTCGGCGAGCGTGGAGGTGCCGGCCCCGCCGTGCGCGCCGACGAAGGAGCGGCGCAGCGGTGGGGTGGGGGCGTGGTCCGGCTTCGGAGGCGCGTCTCCCCGCGCGGCGACCGGTCCCCGGAGCCAGATCTCCGGTCCTCGCCGCCTCTCCGTCCGTACGTCCGACCGCACGTCCGTCCGCATTCCGCGCCCCTCTCCGGTCATCCCGTTCAGCACCCTGCCACCCGGCGACACGCCCACCATGGGAACGGTGTCTGACGGGGCGTGAGTTCCTGGAACGAGCCTGTGACGTCGCGGTGACGTGAGAATCGCCGGTGAGCGGAGAGACTCGACAGTACGTGTACGGCCGATCTTGACGCTGAGGGTGCGGTAGCCCGACGGCGGGAGGGAGCACCATGGAACCCGAACGCGTTGTCAGGCGACGTTCCGACGCATCCGAATGAGGCAACCGATGGCTCGACTCAGCCGCGACAAGAAGCGGGACCAGCAGCGCGGCGCGCACCCGGCCGTCCCCGCGGCGGCGCCGATCGACATCCACGTCCCGGCGTCAGGACCGGGCGCCGGTGCCGCGTGGGCCGGTGGCGTACGGATCGCTCCCGCGCCCGGCGAGGAGGTCCAGCAGGCCGTCCTCACCCACCTCCACGACCTCGCCCGCGCCGGCGGCCACCCCGTCGTCGCCACGGTCCACGACGAGCGCATCGGCTACGTCGTCCCCCTCGAGGTGGCCCCGGACGGTGCCAGCCGCTTCACGGCGGACCCGGTGCCGATGGCCCCCCAGGCAGAGCAGGCGCCCGCCGCGGGAGCATCGCCACCTCCGGTGGGCGAACCCGTTCGGCCCGCCCCGTCCGACAGGCCCGCGCCTTCCGCCTTCCCGGATGCTCCCGCGGACACGGCAGAGCCCCAGCAGCCCCCTCGCGACCTGCCCACGCACCTCCTGCGGCCCGTCGACGAGCAGCCGGTGCGGGACGCGATCCCCACCTTCCGGATGCGGACCGTGCCGGAGCCGGCGCCGACGGGGGAGACCACCCCCACGTCCGCGCAACCGGCCGACGAGACCCCGCGGACCTTCACCCTCCGTGCGCTCCCGGACCCGGCCCCCGGCCACGCCCCGGGAACGGTCGCCCCGCCGACCGGCGCGTTCGGCCCGCCGCCGGTGATGGACGCCCCGCCGGAGCGCGTACAGCCGACGCCCCCCGCAGCCCCCGGACGACCCGCGGCCCCAGAACGACCCGCGGCCGCCGAGCGGCCCGTGTCCCCCCTGCTCCCCGACCGCTCGCTGCTGGCCGAGCCCGAGCCCGAACCCAAGCCGACCCCGCCGCGCGGCTTCGACGCCGTGGCCGAGGCCGTGCTCGGGGACGACCCGCTGACCGTGGTGTCCGGTGCCGGCGACGCGCCCCCGCTGCTGGCGGAGCCGTTGGCGCGGATCAACGAGGCCGTGAAGGCGGGGCGCACGGACACGGCGTCGGAGCTGGCCGACCGGACCCTGTCGCAGGCGTCCACGGCACTGGGGCCGGAGCACCCCGAGGTGCTCCACCTGCGTGAACTGGCCGCGTACATCGCCTACTTGGCGGGCGACCCGGACCGCGCCTTCCGGCTGTCCCTGGACCTCGCGCACGCCCGCCACCGGATGCGCGACGAGGAGGCCGCGTACGGCAACGTCCAGAGCGCGTTCACCGCCTGGCGTGCCGTGCGCGACCCCCTGCTGGGCCTGGAGCTGGGTCAGGCGCTGATCGGCCTGTGGAGCGAGATGGCGGCCGAGGAGGGGCCCGCCGCCGACGACATCGAGCAGCTGGACAAGGCCCGTGCCCGCATGGGTCGTCTCACCGAGCGTGCCCAGAACGCCCGTTGAGAGGTACTACTCGCGTCTGCTCCGCATCACACGGGACTACTCCGACAGCTCCCACACCGCGTGGGCGAGCGCGTCGCTGTTCCGGTTGAGAGCCGTGTCGTTGATGTTGGCGGTGGTGTCGCAGGACGAGTGGTAGCAGCGGTCGAAGGCCTGGCCCGCCGTACCGCCCCACTTGGCCGCCTGGGCCGCCGACTTGGTGCGGCTGGCGCCGGTGAAGAGTCCGCCCACGGGGACGCCCGCGCTCTTGAAGGGCGCGTGGTCGGAGCGGCCGTCGCCCTCGGTCTCGATCTCCGTCGGGACACCGAGGCCGGTGAAGTAGTCCTTGAAGGTCTTCTCGATGGCCGGGTCGTCGTCGTAGACGAAGTAGCCGGGGTTCGGGGATCCGATCATGTCGAAGTTCAGGTAGCCGCTGATCCGGGCGCGGTTGGCGGAGGAGAGGTTGTTCACGTAGTAGCGGGAGCCGACCAGGCCCAGCTCCTCCGCTCCCCACCAGGCGAACCGCAGGTGCTTGGCGGGCTGGTGACCGGCCCGGGCCACGGCGAGCGCGGTCTCCAGCACGGCCGCCGAACCGGACCCGTTGTCGTTGATGCCCGCGCCGGAGGAGACGCTGTCGAGGTGCGAGCCCGCCATCAGGACCCGGCTGGTGTCGCCGCCGGGCCAGTCGGCGATCAGGTTGTAGCCGACGCGGCCCGACGAGGTGAACTGCTGGATGGTCGTGGTGTATCCGGCGGCGTCCAGCTTGGCCTTCACGTAGTCGAGCGAGGCCTTGTATCCGGCGCGCCCGTGGGCCCGGTTGCCCCCGTTGGCGGTGGCGATGGACTGCAACTGGGTCAGGTGCGCCTTCACGTTGGCCACCGGGATGTCGGGCGCGGCGGCCAACGCGGGTTCGGCGGCGGACCCGGCGGGTCCGGCGGCTGGGGCCGCCCCGGCTATGGATCCGCCGGTCAGGAGCGAGACGGCCGCGACGACGGCGGTGGCCGTGGCGCGTCCGGGAACCGAGAGCTTCATGTGGGGGGCTCCGAATTCCTCAGGGAATGGGTGCCCGATGGTGAAGCTGAGGCTGAAGTTCCGTCAAGAGCGCAATCCGGTCACCGCTGTTCGCATAGCGGAGCCCTCGTTCTCGGTGCCCGAGGGACACTGTTCTCAGTGCCCGGAGCATCCGGTTCTCAGTGCCCGCGGGACCCTGCTCCCGGAGCATCCGGTACTCCGTGCCCGAAGAACCCGGTTCTCAGTGCACGCAGAACTCGTTCCCCTCCGGATCCGCCATCACCACCCACTCGCCCGACGGCTCCTTCACCTCCGACAGCACGCTCGCCCCGAGCGCGGCCAGCCGTTCCACCTCCGCAGCACGCAGCCCCTCGCCGGGATGCAGGTCGAGATGGAGCCGGTTCTTGACCGTCTTCGCCTCCGGCACCCGCTGGAACAGCAGCCGGCGCCCGAGCCCGGTCCCGCTCTCCTCCTGGTGGGGGTCCTCGGGATGCCGTACGGCGGCCAGGTCCCGCCAGGCGCGGCGGCCGTGCGACGCCATGGTCAGGTCGGCCGGCACGGCCCCGAAGCCCAGCAGCTTCTCGATGAGCGCGCTGTGGTCCTCGAGCTCGTAGTGCAGCGCGGCAGCCCAGAAGTCGGCCTGCGCGTGCGGGTCGCGGGCGTCGACGACGATTTTCCAGTGGACGGGCGCGGGTGTGGTCCGAGTCATATAACCACTTATAGTGGTTACGTGAGCGAGCGTCCACGGAAATCGCCGGAGCGACCCCCCGGCCTGACTCTGACCTCACGCGAAGGAACGCCCTACCGCTTCGACCCCGGCGCCCTGTGTCTGGAGCTGCTGCCCACGGGCGGCCCCGGCGCCTTCGCGCGGTTCGAGGTGCTGCACGAGCCCGCGGACCTGGTTGCCTGGGCCCACCGCAGCCGTCTGCAGCGCGGGCTCGAACTCGCCGTCAGTGAAAGGGAGTTGGCTCGGGCGAGGGAGCTGCGCGACGCACTCTTCCTGCTCACCGCGGACCGCGCCCACGGCCGTCGGCTCCAGCCGCCCCACCTCGGCGCCGTCAACGAGGCCGCCGCCGAGCCCCCGCTCGTCGCCCGCATCGCACCCGACGGCACCCGCACCTGGGCCCCGGGCGCCACCGGCACCCAGCTCCTGTCCACCCTCGCCCGCGACGCCGTCGACCTCTTCACCGGCCCGTACGCCGCCCGGGTCCGCGAGTGCGGTGCCCACGACTGCCGTCTGCTCTTCGTCGACACCTCCCGTCCGGGCCGGCGGCGCTGGTGTGCCATGGAGCACTGCGGAAACCGCGAGAAGGCGCGGGCGCACCGGGCGCGCCGGACGGCCGACTAGGCCCACCCGGCCGCCGCCTCGCGGGACTCGCGCACGTCCTACGCGGCCCGGGCCACCGCGATCTCCTCCTGGTGGGCGGCAGGCGCGGGCGCGACAATGTGCGGGCCTCGGTCCACGTCACCAGGGACCGGATCGTGGCGTGCGGGGGTTCCGCACAGCGGCGTCACCGTAGGCCACCCGCGGCACCACCACCGGGACGCACGGTCCGCTTCACCAGCCGGTTCCGCTCCCGCGAGTGCCGCACACCGCCACGCGGTTCGGCTCGGCGGTCGGGATCTCGGCGGTGACGGCCCGGCTACGGCTTGGCGTCCACCGGATCGGGACAGGAGGCGACGCTCTCCGCCTTCCGCACGGCGCTGCCGGTGCCCGTCGGCACGGTGGCGCCGGTCCTGATCGTCTCGGCCCTGAGCGTGCGGGCGGTCCGGCGCGCGGTGCGCAGGGCGTCCCAGGTGAGCAGCGTCAGCGCCAGCCAGACCAGCGCGAACCCGGCCCAGCGCTCGGGCGGCATGGCCTCGTGGAAGTAGAGGATGCCGAGCGTGAACTGGAAGACCGGTGCCAGGTACTGCAGCAGCCCCAGCGTGGACAGCGGCACCCGGATTGCGGCCGCCCCGAAGCAGACGAGGGGCAGCGCGGTGACGACGCCGGTGGCGGCGAGCAGGGTCGAGTGCCCCAGGCCCTCGGTGCCGAAGGTGGACTCGCCTCGCGTGCTCAGCCACAGCAGGTAGCCGAGCGCGGGCAGGAACTGGATCGCGGTCTCGGCGGCCAGCGACTCGACACCGCCGAGGTTGACCTTCTTCTTCACCAGCCCGTACGTGGCGAACGAGAAGGCGAGGGTGAGGGAGATCCACGGCGGGTGGCCGTAGCCGACGGTGAGGACGACCACGGCGGTGAACCCGATCCCGACGGCCGCCCACTGCACGGGCCGCAGCCGTTCCTTCAGTAGCAGCACGCCCATGGCGATGGTGACCAGGGGGTTGATGAAGTAGCCGAGCGAGGCCTCGACGACGTGACCGGCGTTCACCGACCAGATGTAGACGCCCCAGTTCACGGTGATGACGGCCGCGGCCACCGCGATCAGCGCCAGCCTGCGCGGCTGGCGCAGCAGCTGTCCGGCCCAGGCCCAGCGCCGGATCACGACGAGCGCGACGGCCACGAAAGCGAGGGACCACACCATGCGGTGCGCGAGGATCTCGATCGCTCCGGCGGGCTTCAGCAGAGGCCAGAACAGGGGAACGAGCCCCCACATCCCATACGCCGCGAAGCCGTTCAACAGCCCTATTCGCTGCTCGCCCTTAGACGTCCCGGCCACGGGCCCCTCCTTCGCACGTCGTGCTCGCCTGCACGAAGGTAACGCCGGGCACCCCCGCCTGTCATGCCCGTATCGGCATACGGTCATGACAGGCGGGGGTGCCCGGTCCCAGGGCCCTGTCGGGGGAGTCCGGCCCTGGGCGCACGCTGCTCGGATCGCGCCGCCGTGCTCGGCGGTGCGGATCGGTCAGTTCTTGACCGCGGCCGCTATGGCCTCGGCGAACGGGGTGGTCGGACGGCCGGCCAGGCGGGACAGGTCACCGCTGGAGACGACGAGCTCGCCCTTCTCGATGGAGGCGTCGACGCCGGCGAAGATCGCCGCGAGCGGCTCGGGCACCCCCGCGCCGGTGAGGATGCCGACGTAGGCGTCCACGGAGACCGGGGCGTACACGATCTCCCGGCCCGTCTGACGGCTCAGCTCGGCCGCGTACTCGGCGAAGCTCCACGCCTCGTCGCCGCCCAGCTCGTACGTCTTGTTCTCGTGCCCCTCGCCGGTCAGTACGGCGACCGCGGCGGCCGCGTAGTCGGCGCGCGAGGCGGAGGAGACCCGGCCCTCGCCGGCCGCGCCCACGACCGCGCCGTGCTCCAGCACCGGGGCGAGCTGCTCGGTGTAGTTCTCGTGGTACCAGCCGTTGCGCAGCAGCACGTACGGCAGGCCGGAGCCGGTCACGGCCTGCTCGGTGCCCCGGTGGTCGTCGGCCAGCGCGGCGCTCAGCGAGCCGGGGGCGCTGGTGTAGGCGAGCAGGGCCACACCGGCCGCCTTGGCGGCGTCGATGACGACCTGGTGCTGCTGGACGCGGCCCTTGTCGAACTCGTTGCCCGAGACGAGCAGCACCTTGTCACCGGCCGAGAACAGCCCGTCGAAGGACGCCGGGTCGTTGTAGTCGGCGAGCGCGATCTTCACGCCGCGGGCCGCGAAGTCGGCGGCCTTCTCCTCGTTGCGGACGACGGCGGTGATCTGCCCGGCCGGAACCTTCTCCAGCAACTGCTCCACGACGTGACGGCCGAGGTTTCCGGTGGCTCCGGTGACAACGATGCTCATGGTCTGCGATCTCCTTGCGGGTGGCGGCTAGGCCACTAACCCTAGGAGGTGCGCTAACTGAAGGAAAGTACCCACTTTGAGGTAAGTGGCTTACGTTGAAGTAAGTGATGGCGCGGGACGAGGTGGGCGGCCCGCGCCGACCGGCGTGGCGGTGCAGGAGGCGCGTGAGGTGTGCGACGCGCAGAAAAGCCCATCTGAGCAGGAATGATGCCCGTGCTCCGGTGGGCTGAACGAATGCGGACGGCGCGCGCTGGGCACACACACATCAGGGCGTCGATTGACATGAGCGGTTCGTCCTTCCATGCGCCCCCTCTCCGCCTCCCGCACCGGCTTGAGCCGCCCGGCATGCTGGGGGCGGGGCGCTGTGCCCACCCGCGCACCGGTCCTCGTGCCGCCCACGAGATCCTCGACCGGTAGCCGGACGCCTGACTCGGGGGTTCGCCTTGGCCACACAGAATCCGGATGCGCGAAGGAACGGTTCTGCGGCGCGAACCCGGGCGGGGCGGGTGCGGAGATCCTTTCCCCGCCCGTCCCGGCGTCAACGTCAGGAGGAGTTGCTGCTCGATGTTCTGCGCCAACTCACGTACTTGACCGAGGAGATCAGGAACGCCAACCTCATCCAGCTCCATCGCATCGCGGCGGAGCAGGTGGACCGCGCGATGTCGGACCCCGCACTGGCGGAAGCCATGAGCACCCTGCGGGACCTATCCGACCGCAAACGCCGACAGGCGCTGTTCGTCAACCGGGAGTACAGCGCGATCCTTCTGGGGCACCGCATCGGCGCCTACGGATGGGGCGAACTGATCGGCCACCTAAGGGTGTTGGCGCGCAACCCGGTCTTCGCCGAGTACTGGGAAACGACCCGCGAGCATCGACGCAGCCTGCCGCGGCAGTCGTTGGAGGCGCGGGTGGGGGAGGCGGTCGACGTGATCGTCGAGGACCTCGCCGACGATCCGGACATCTGGTGGGTGGTGGGGCCGACGGGGTCTGGGGAGCCACTGCCCTGACGAGATGTCATCCGGTCATCGACGTAACGGTGTTACATCGATCGCGTGAGATGGATCACTGTTTGGGAGTGTTTGAGTTTGAGTCATGTGGGAAGGGTCGTAGTTTAGGCCAGTCAAAGCGTCCGGTCCCGGTTGGTTGGGGGGCCGGACCTCGTTCGTGTGGCCATAGAAAAGGGCTCCCGCGTGCACAGCGAACTCCCTGCCTGCAGCATCGTCCGACGGATCGGCGACTCGCCCCGGCAACGTGGATCAATGACCGGGGAGACGTGTCCTGACGTCTTCGAGCTGAGCGACGGAAACTTCGCTGTGATCGGCACGGACCGGACCGACGAACTGGACGCCCTGCTCCCCGACGACGCCGCCCGCGCCGACTACGAGCGCATCGTCGTCATCACCCGTGACACCCTGCTGCGCGCCAAGCGGGACATCCCTGACGAGTGACGTTCCGTCACACCGAGGGCCCGGGTGCGATGCCGCACCCGGGCCCTCGATCGTCGGCAGCGGATCAGCCGACGACGGTCCAGGTGTCGCCGCCGGCCAGCAGCGCGGCCAGGTCGCCCTTGCCGTGCTGTTCGACGGCGGTGTCGAGCTGGTCGGCCATCTGAGTGTCATAGACGGGGCGTTCGACACTGCGCAGGACACCGATGGGGGTGTGGTGCAGGGTGTCGGGGTCGGCGAGGCGGGAGAGCGCGAAGGCGGTGGTGGGTGACGCGGCGTGGGCGTCGTGGACCAGGACGTCCGCCGCGCTCTCATCTGTCACCGTGACCACCTTCAGGTCACCGGTGGCCCGGTCG
>NZ_KQ949005.1:179544-180271 GCF_001514265.1 Streptomyces resistomycificus
CGGACGACGCCCTTGGAGCCGTCGGTGCCGAAGCGGACCGGCTGCCCGTGCTCGAGACGGATGACGGCCTCCTCGGCCCGCTGCTTGTCCTTGAGGGCGTCGAAGGCACCGTCGTTGAAGATGTTGCAGTTCTGGTAGATCTCCACCAGCGCGGTGCCCGGATGAGCGGCCGCCTGACGCAGGACCTCGGTGAGGTGCCTGCGGTCGGAGTCGACCGTGCGCGCCACGAACGACGCCTCCGCACCGATCGCCAAAGACACCGGGTTGAACGGCGCGTCCAGCGAACCCATAGGCGTCGACTTGGTGATCTTCCCGACCTCGGACGTCGGGGAGTACTGGCCCTTGGTCAGACCGTAGATACGGTTGTTGAACAGCAGGATCTTCAAATTCACATTGCGGCGCAGCGCGTGGATGAGGTGGTTGCCGCCGATCGACAGCGCGTCCCCGTCACCGGTGACCACCCACACCGACAGATCACGCCGGGAGGCCGCCAGACCGGTGGCGATCGCCGGGGCACGACCGTGGATGGAGTGCATGCCGTAGGTGTTCATGTAGTACGGGAAACGCGAGGAACAGCCGATCCCGGAAACGAAGACGATGTTCTCCCGTGCCAGGCCCAGTTCGGGCATGAAGCCCTGCACGGCGGCGAGGACGGCGTAGTCACCGCAGCCGGGGCACCAGCGCACCTCCTGATCGGACTTGAAGTCCTTCATCGACTGGCGGGCCT
>NZ_KQ949005.1:180584-181869 GCF_001514265.1 Streptomyces resistomycificus
GTGTCAGCCATCGATGGCCTCCTTCAGCGCCGTGGCGAGCTGTTCGGCCTTGAACGGCATGCCGTTGACCTGGTTGTAGGAGTGGGCATCCACCAGATATTTCGCCCGGACGAGAGTGGCGAGCTGACCGAGGTTCATCTCCGGGATCACCACCCGGTCGTAGCCCCGCAAAACCTCCCCGAGATTGCCGGGGAAGGGGTTGAGATGGCGCAGATGCGCCTGCGCGATGGACTCACCGGCCGCGCGCAGCCGGCGAACCGCCGCGGTGATGGGGCCGTAGGTGGATCCCCAGCCGAGCACCAGGGTGCGGGCGCCATGCGGGTCGTCGACCTCCACGTCCGGCACGGTGATGCCGTCGATCTTCGCCTGCCGGGTGCGGACCATGAAGTCGTGGTTGGCGGGATCGTAGGAGATGTTGCCGGTGCCGTCCTGCTTCTCGATCCCGCCGATCCGGTGCTCCAGACCCGGCGTGCCCGGAACCGCCCACGGACGGGCCAGCGTCTGCGGATCGCGTTTGTAGGGCCAGAACACCTCCGTCCCGTCCTCCAGCGCGTGATTGAAACCCTGAGCGAACTGCACCCGCAGATCCGGGAGTTCGTCCACCTCCGGGATCCGCCAGGGCTCGGAACCGTTGGCGAGATAGCCGTCGGAGAGCAAAAAGACCGGCGTGCGGTAGGCCAGCGCGATCCGCGCCGCCTCCAAAGCCGCGCCGAAACAGTCCGCCGGCGTCCGCGGAGCCACCACCGGCACCGGCGCCTCACCATTACGCCCGTACATCGCCTGCAGCAGATCCGCCTGCTCCGTCTTCGTCGGCAACCCCGTCGACGGACCCCCACGCTGAATATCCACGACCAACAGCGGCAGCTCCAACGACACCGCCAACCCGATCGTCTCGCTCTTGAGGGCCACACCCGGCCCCGACGTCGTGGTCACCGCCAGCGAACCACCGAACGCCGCACCCAGCGCCGCCCCGATCCCCGCGATCTCATCCTCCGCCTGGAACGTACGCACACCGAAGTTCTTGTGCCGGCTCAGCTCATGCAGGATGTCCGACGCCGGAGTAATCGGATACGAACCCAAAAACAGCGGAAGATCCGCCTGCCGCGACGCCGCCACCAGCCCGTACGACAACGCCAGATTCCCCGAGATATTACGGTAAATGCCGGCCGGGAACGCCGTCGTCGCCGGCGCGACCTCATACGAGACCGCGAAATCCTCCGTCGTCTCACCGAAGTTCCAGCCCGCCCTGAACGCCGCGATGTTCGCCGCCGCGACACCCGGCCGC
>NZ_KQ949006.1 GCF_001514265.1 Streptomyces resistomycificus
ACCCCGGCCGTGCACGCGGGTGGCGACGTGCCGGCCGTCCATGCGGGCGGCGACCTGCCGGGCGGCGGGGCCGGAAACCATCTGCCTGGCAGCAGCGCGGCCGACCACCTGCCCGGCGGCCGGGCCGACGACCTCGGCAGCGGGCCCAGGGCGTCACACGAGCCGCCGAGCGGCCATGCCGGTGGCACGGCGGACAATCTCCCGGGCGGCCGAACAGACGACGTCGGTACCGACCCGACCGCCAGCCACGAGCCGTCGGGCGGTCACGCAGGAAGTGACGGTCACGGAGCCGACGTGGGCGGCCACGGTGATGGCGGCAATGGCCCTGGAGGCCACACCCACGGCGGTGACCACCCAAGTGGCCATCCTGGCGAGGCAGGCTCGCCGCACGGCCACGAACCCAACGGCGAGCCGCATGCGGAACGGGATGTGCGTGACCCCAGGGGCTCGGTTGCGGACGACATCGCCCGGCGGGAAGCCGAACCCATTCAGCTCGGGGATGAGCCACTGCCGCCCCCCAGGCAGGGCGAGCATGACCTGGGGCAGATACCCGAGAGTCGAGTGCAGCGCGACGCAGACGGTCTGATCACCCATGTGGACGGTCGTAACTTCGAGCACTTCCTCAAGGATCTCTCCTATCAGCGCGGTGCCGCGTTCAGGGAAGCCAAGGAACTTGGCACGTTGTCCAGAAGGAAAGTGGGCCCCTGCGCCGGTCTGGTCATGGACCTGCGGACGGGAAGAATAGTCGAGGCGATGAACGGCAAGCCCGACGACCTGATTGAAAACGTCCACCCGACGATCGGGGACAGGTACGAGAACTTCCCTGACCCCAGGCCGGCCCCCGACGAGCCGCTGAGGCATGCCGAGGTGAAGGCAGTCAACAGCCTGCTCTGGGAGCGGACGAAGCTAGGCCTTCCAGACGGTGCTGAGGCGCTGGCTGAGCTCCGTGCCGCAATGGAGTTTCCCTATTTTGACCACATGAGGACCGAGTTGCCGGGTCGTCCGGCAGCCTTCTGCGCCAACTGCGACCTTATGCTGGATGGGGTGGACAGCCTTCACGGCAGGTTCACCGGTGCACCGACTGACGAAAACTGGATTCCCTAATGGCCGAGGCAGAGCGAATCAATATCGACGACCCAGAGGTCGACATGGACCTGGGGCAGCGGCTGCTGTACCGAGGAAAGCTGTTCACGGGCGAAGTCGAGGAGTATCTCGGGGGCGCCCGCGTCAGCCTGGAATCCTACGTCGAGGGGCTGCCCGACGGCCCGGCCTGGGAATGGTACAAAAACGGAACGCTTGAGTCCGAGATGACGGTGCGTAAGGGGCGGGCTGTCGGGGTCGCGAAACGTTGGCATCCGAACGGTGTACTCGCCTCCGAGCGGACGTTCTCTGACGACAATGGGGCGATGCTCTCCGTCCGAGAATGGGACGAGAACGGCCAGCCGACGAAGAGTTGGAGCAAGGGAGAGAGCTGATCTCTCTGTGTCTGCAGGCGCCCGTGATCGGCCGGCCCTCGGATGCATAGAGGGAAGCGGTTGGGAATGAGCGCGAAGCGTATCGACCTCGACGACCCCGAGGTGGACCTCGACTATGCCCAGCGCCTCCTGTACCGGGGTGAACTCTTCACCGGGGAGGTCGAGGAGCACCTCGCGGGGCATCGCGTGAGTCTGGTGACCTACACGGACGGATACCGGGACGGCCCGTTCCGTGAGTGGTTCAAGAGCGGAGTCCTTCGCGCAGAGGGAACGATGCGGATGGGGAACTTGTCCGGGGAGTACAAGAGCTGGCACGAGAACGGCGTTCTCGCCACGAAGAAGCTGCACAGCGAGGACGGCGGGGGCCCCCTCTCCCACTACGAGTGGGACGACGAAGGAAGCCCGACCCGGGCTTGGGAGAACACGGCTCCACAGGGGTGAGAGATCCCTGCACGCCCCGAGGAAATGAGGGATGCCCTGCGGGACCCGGACAAGGATCCCGCAGGACGCTGTTCATGAAGATCGCAGATCACTTCCAAGAGCTCTGGTCCCCTTCTCTCGGGGCGTCGAGAGGGAGCGTGCGAGATTCCCTCGCGGGCTCCTCATATGACGACGAGCGGGAGATCGTTCAGTACCTTCTTTCCGGGCATGACCTCTTCAACATCATGGGTTCGTCCGACGATGTTCTGGGTTCCGGCCGGACCATCATGGGCGGCGACTCCGTCTACTCGGACGGGGAGTGGGTGTGGCGCGGAGACCTCTGTTTCTACGTGCGCACGTACCACGTCACCCTGCCGCCCGAATTCCTTGAGCGAATCAGGGCTTTCGACTACGTCATGCCGACAGAGGACCTGCCAAGCCTCATGGAAATCGCCAGGAAGCTCCGCACACAACTGTGAGACGCGTGAAGCGGAGCGATCCACGGCCTCCAACCATCCGGCGCCAGAAGTGCTCGGCTGGCTCACCGCGAACGGCTCCACACCGGTGGGTACTTCCTGGGTGCGGACGAATACGAGGCGTTCTCCCGGTTCTGAGTGGGGCGGCGGCTCAGGATGCGGAGGACTACCTTGTCTGAGCGATTCCTGGCAGTCACTTCGACCAGGCAGCGGAGATTCTTCACCGGCCGTTGCGTCGAAGCCGCCCTCATCACCGACCAGTTACGGAAACCAGGCGGCGAGCCGTCCGACGGCCGCAGCAGCACGCCCACCGAGGCGGCTTGTGCCCTCGGGGTCGTGTCGCCGGCGCGCAGTGACTCCGACTGCCCGAAGTGTGCTGACCCCGAAGTGTGCCGACCCCGGCGATCTTGAGGTGAACCTCCTGCCGAGCCGTGGACGCCTGCCCGGCGGGCGCCCCCCACTGTCACCCCCCGGCGGTACCGTCGGATCATGGCCCAAGAAACGGCGAGCGAGGAGCGGCGACTCGCCGTGCTCGAAGGCGTGCTGGAGCGCATCACATACGCCAACGAGGAGAACGGCTACACGGTCGCGCGGGTCGACACCGGCCGGGGCGCCGGCGACCTGCTGACCGTCGTGGGGGCGTTGCTCGGCGCCCAGGTCGGCGAGTCCCTGCGGATGGAGGGCCGGTGGGGCTCGCACCCGCAGTACGGCAAGCAGTTCACCGTCGAGAACTACACGACCGTCCTGCCCGCCACCGTCCAGGGCATCCGCCGCTATCTGGGCTCCGGTCTGGTCAAGGGCATCGGCCCGGTCTTCGCCGACCGCATCACCCAGCACTTCGGCCTGGACACCCTCCAGGTGATCGAGGAGGAGCCGAAGCGTCTCATCGAGGTGCCGGGCCTCGGCCCCAAGCGCACCAAGAAGATCGCCGACGCCTGGGAGGAGCAGAAGGCGATCAAGGAGGTGATGCTCTTCCTCCAGACCGTCGAGGTGTCCACGTCGATCGCCGTGCGCATCTACAAGAAGTACGGAGACGCCTCCATCTCCGTGGTGAAGAACCAGCCCTACCGGTTGGCCGCCGACGTCTGGGGCATCGGCTTCCTCACCGCCGACAAGATCGCCCAGTCCGTCGGCATCCCGCACGACAGCCCGCAGCGCGTCATGGCGGGCCTGCAGTACGCGCTGTCCCAGTCCACCGACCAGGGCCACTGCTACCTCCCCGAGGAGCAGCTGATCGCCGACGCCGTCAAGCTGCTCCAGGTCGACACCGGCCTCGTCATCGAGTGCCTCGCGCAGCTCGCGGCACCCCCCGAGGAAGGGGAGGACCCGGGTGTCGTGAGGGAGAAGGTGCCCGGACCGGACGGCACGCCCGTCACCGCCGTCTACCTGGTCCCCTTCCACCGGGCCGAACTCTCCCTCTGCGCCCAGCTGATGCGCCTCCTGCGCACCGACCAGGACCGGATGCCCGGCTTCCAGGACGTGGCCTGGGACAAGGCTCTGGGCTGGCTGAAGGGGCGTACGGGCGTGGAGCTGGCGCCCGAACAGGAAGCCGCCGTCCGGCTGGCACTCAGCAAGAAGGTCGCCGTCCTCACCGGCGGCCCCGGCTGCGGCAAGTCCTTCACGGTCCGCTCGATCGTGGAGCTGGCCCGCGCCAAGAAGGCCAAGGTGGTGCTCGCCGCTCCCACCGGCCGCGCCGCCAAGCGGCTGTCCGAGCTCACCGGCGCCGAGGCCTCCACCGTCCACCGCCTCCTGGAGCTGAAGCCGGGCGGCGACGCGGCCTACGACAAGGACCGCCCGCTGGACGCCGACCTGGTGGTGGTCGACGAGGCCTCCATGCTGGACCTGCTGCTCGCCAACAAACTCGTGAAGGCGGTGCCCCCGGGCGCGCACCTGCTGTTCGTCGGGGACGTCGACCAGCTCCCAAGCGTCGGCGCCGGCGAGGTTCTGCGCGACCTGCTCGCCGAGGGCGGCCCGATTCCTGCCGTGCGCCTCACCCGGGTGTTCCGCCAGGCCCAGCAGTCGGGCGTGGTGACCAACGCGCACCGGATCAACTCCGGGCAGCACCCCCTCACCGACGGCATGAAGGACTTCTTCCTCTTCGTCGAGGACGACACGGAGGAGGTAGGCCGGCTCACCGTGGACGTGGCGGCACGGCGGATTCCGGCCAAGTTCGGGCTCGACCCGCGCCGGGACGTCCAGGTGCTGGCCCCCATGCACCGGGGCCCCGCCGGCGCCGGCAACCTCAACGGCCTGCTCCAGCAGGCCATCACCCCGGGCCGCCCCGAACTCCCCGAGAAGAGGTTCGGCGGCAGGGTCTTCCGGGTCGGCGACAAGGTCACGCAGATTCGCAACAATTACGAGAAGGGCACCAACGGTGTCTTCAACGGCACCGTGGGCGTGGTCACCTCGCTCGACCCGGTCGACCAGCGCCTCACGGTGCGGACGGACGAGGACGAGGAGGTGCCGTACGAGTTCGACGAACTGGACGAACTGGCCCACGCCTACGCGGTGACCATCCATCGTTCGCAGGGCAGCGAGTACCCGGCCGTGGTGATCCCGGTCACCACCAGCGCCTGGATGATGCTCCAGCGGAACCTGCTGTACACGGCTGTGACCCGCGCCAAGAAGTTGGTCGTCCTCGTCGGATCACGCAAGGCGATAGGCCAGGCGGTGCGCACGGTGTCCGCCGGACGCAGGTGCACGACCCTGGACTTCAGGCTCTCGGAACGATGACATCACCAAAAATGATCGATCAAATGAGTCATGTGGGTCACAGAGCTCTTCCGGAAGCGGGCTGAGGAGGGGCAGGATGAGCGATCGGCGGCACTCAGTGCCGCCGATAAGCCCAATGGTCGACCCCGAGTGCACTCTCGTGCGCCAAATGGGGGATGGTAGAGACAGTCAGGGCAACCTCGAAGAAGAGGCACAACGTCGGTGAGGGATGACGTGAGCGACAACTCTGTAGTACTGCGGTACGGCGACGGCGAGTACACCTACCCGGTGATCGACAGCACCGTCGGCGACAAGGGCTTCGACATCGGGAAGCTCCGTGCCCAGACCGGTCTGGTGACGCTGGACAGCGGTTACGGCAACACCGCCGCCTATAAATCCGCCGTCACCTACCTCGACGGCGAGGCCGGCATCCTCCGGTACCGCGGCTACCCGATCGAGCAGCTGGCCGAGCGCTCCACCTTCCTGGAGGTGGCCTACCTGCTGATCAACGGCGAGCTGCCGACCGTCGACGAGCTCACCGTCTTCAAGAACGACATCACGCAGCACACCCTGCTGCACGAGGACGTCAAGAACTTCTACCGCGGCTTCCCGCGGGACGCGCACCCGATGGCCATGCTGTCGTCGGTGGTCTCCGCGCTGTCGACGTTCTACCAGGACAGCCACAACCCGTTCGACGAGAAGCAGCGCAACCTCTCGACGATCCGCCTGCTCGCCAAGCTTCCGACGATCGCCGCGTACGCGTACAAGAAGTCGATCGGTCACCCGTTCGTCTACCCGCGCAACGACCTCGGCTACGTCGAGAACTTCCTGCGGATGACCTTCTCGGTCCCGGCGCAGGACTACGAGCTCGACCCGGTCGTCGTCTCCGCCCTGGACAAGCTGCTCATCCTGCACGCGGACCACGAGCAGAACTGTTCGACCTCCACGGTCCGTCTGGTCGGCTCCTCGCAGGCCAACATGTTCGCCTCGATCTCCGCCGGCATCTCCGCGCTGTGGGGCCCGCTGCACGGCGGCGCCAACCAGTCGGTGCTGGAGATGCTCGAGGGCATCCAGGCCTCCGGCGGCGATGTCGACTCCTTCATCCGCAAGGTGAAGAACAAGGAGGACGGCGTCCGCCTGATGGGCTTCGGCCACCGGGTCTACAAGAACTTCGACCCGCGCGCCAAGATCATCAAGGCCGCCGCGCACGACGTGCTGTCCGCCCTCGGCAAGTCCGACGAGCTGCTGGACATCGCGCTCAAGCTGGAGGAGCACGCGCTCTCCGACGACTACTTCGTCTCGCGCAGCCTCTACCCGAACGTGGACTTCTACACGGGCCTGATCTACCGCGCCATGGGCTTCCCGACCGAGATGTTCACGGTCCTGTTCGCCCTCGGCCGCCTCCCGGGCTGGATCGCCCAGTGGCACGAGATGATCAAGGAGCCGGGTTCCCGCATCGGCCGCCCGCGCCAGATCTACACGGGTGTCGTCGAGCGCGACTTCGTGCCGGTCGAGGAGCGCTAGAACTCGCGGAAATGACGGAAGGCGCCCTGCCGCCGGTCCCCCCACGGGCCGGCGTACAGGGCGCCTTCCCATGTCCCGGTGCGGATTCCCCCCACGGGATCCGGCCGGGCGACTGTGAGAAACCAGCGCCTGAATCGCTGTCTTGCGGTACTGCCTGGTAGTGCCGTTGAGCAGAACGAGCAAAACTCCTCGTACTACTCCTGTGTGCGATCTGCCGGGACAGCGCACGCTGGGAGGGCCGCTCAAAGCTTCCCGGTGTGCGTGCCCCGGCGACGCATCTCTGAGGAAGTCCCCCAAGACATCCTCAGATGCCAGTAGGCGCCCCCCAAGACGCTTCCTGACACCGTCAACTTAGACCTTCGAACCCCTTCGATGGTTACGTTCACATCACTGTGATCTGCGTCTCTTGCATATGTCCGTTAGATGCGCAAGAGCCCGGATACACCGAACGGGACCCAAGCGTAAGGATGATGCGCGAGCCTTGTGAAGAGCTTATGTGAGGCTGGCGCAGGACTCCAGAGGGGCTCTGGCCTCGACTTCGGCTAATCACGAGTAACCTCGGCGTGTTTCGGCGGTTCGCTAACGGAACGTCCGCAGCCGAAGGCTGTTCGTCACCACGAACACCGACGAGAAGGCCATCGCCGCTCCCGCGATCATCGGGTTCAGCAGTCCGGCGGCGGCCAGCGGCAGCGCGGCCACGTTGTAGCCGAAGGCCCACACGAGGTTGCCCTTGATCGTGGACAGCGTCCGCCGGGACAACCGGATCGCGTCCGCGGCCACCCGCAGGTCCCCGCGCACCAGCGTCAGGTCGCCCGCCTCGATCGCCGCGTCGGTGCCGGTCCCCATCGCCAGCCCCAGATCGGCGACGGCGAGCGCGGCCGCGTCGTTGACCCCGTCGCCGACCATCGCCACGGTGCGCCCCTCGGCCTGCAGCCGCCGTACGACGTCGACCTTGTCCTCGGGCAGCACCTCGGCGACCACCTGCTCGGAGGCGATTCCGACGGCCCTCGCGACCGCCTCGGCCACGGTCCGGTTGTCCCCGGTCAGCAGCACGGGCGTCAGCCCCAGGGCGCGCAGTTCGCGCACGGCCTCGGCGCTGCTCTCCTTGACCGCGTCCGCGACGGCCAGCACCCCGCGGGCGGCTCCGTCCCAGCCGACCACGACGGCCGTACGACCGTCCCTCTCGGCCTCGTCCCTGGCGCGGGCCAACTCCTTCGGGAGCGCGTCGAAGAGGCGCCCCACGGCGACCTGGTGGCCCTCCACGCGCCCGCGTACGCCTCTGCCGGGCACGTTCTCGAAATGGTCGGCCTCCGGCAGCGGCCCGACCCGTTCCTCGGCGCCCACGGCGACCGCGCGGGCCACGGGGTGCTCGGAGGCGTGCTCCAGGGCGCCCGCGAGCCGCAGTACCTGCTTCTCGTCGGCGTCCCGGGCCACGTACACCGTCTGGAGGGTCATACGGCCGGTGGTGACCGTGCCGGTCTTGTCCAGGACGACGGTGTCGACGCGGCGGGTGGACTCCAGGACCTCGGGGCCCTTGATGAGGATGCCGAGCTGGGCGCCACGGCCGGTGCCGACCATCAGCGCGGTCGGCGTGGCCAGGCCCAGGGCGCACGGGCACGCGATGATCAGCACGGCGACGGCCGCGGTGAACGCGGCGGCGGTGTCGCCACCGGCGCCGAGCCAGCCGCCGAACGTGGCGACGGCGAGGGCGATGACGACCGGTACGAAGACCGCGGAGACGCGGTCGGCGAGCCGCTGTACCTCTGCCTTGCCGTTCTGCGCGTCCTCGACCAGCTTCGCCATCCGCGCGAGCCGGGTGTCGGAGCCGATCCGGGTGGCCGCCACGACCAGCCGCCCGCCGGCGTTGACGGTGGCGCCGACCACGGTGTCGCCGACCGTGACGTCCACCGGGACGGACTCGCCGGTCAGCATGGAGGCGTCCACGGCGGAGGTGCCCTCGACGACGGTGCCGTCGGTGGCGATCTTCTCCCCGGGCCGTACGACGAACCGGTCGCCGACGGCCAGGCGGGCCGCCGGGATCCGCACCTCCCGGCCGTCGCGCAGCACGGCCACGTCCTTCGCGCCCAGCTCCATCAGGGCCCTGAGCGCCGCCCCGGCTCGGCGCTTGGCGCGGGCCTCCAGGTAGCGGCCCAGCAGGATGAAGGCGGTGACCCCGGCGGCGACCTCGAGGTAGATCGTCGAGGCGCCGTCCATCCGGCCGACGGTCAGGGAGAAGCCGTGGCGCATGCCCGGCATGCCCGCGTCGCCGAGGAACAGTGCCCACAGGGACCAGCCGAACGCGGCCAGCGTGCCCAGCGAGACCAGGGTGTCCATGGTGGCCGCGCCGTGCCGGACGTTCGTCCAGGCGGCCCGGTGGAAGGGCCATCCGCCCCAGACCACGACCGGCGAGGCGAGGGTCAGCGCCAGCCACTGCCAGTTGTCGAACTGGAGGGCCGGGACCATGGACAGCAGGATCACCGGGACGGCGAGCAGGGCGCAGACGGTCAGGCGCTGCCGGAGGGAGACCAGTTCGGGGTCGTCTTCGGCGGGTGGCTCCTCCCGCGGGGGCTCGGGCTCCTCGGCCGTGTAACCGGTCTTCACCACGGTCGCGATCAGGTCGGCGACCTCGGTCCCCGCGGGGTAGGTGATCTTCGCCTTCTCCGTCGCGTAGTTGACGGTGGCGCTCACGCCGTCCATGCGGTTGAGCTTCTTCTCGACACGGGCCGCGCAGGAGGCGCAGGTCATCCCGCCGATGAGCAGCTCGACCTCCGAAGCGGGCGCTGTCGGGGTCTCGGCGGCGGTGCTGGACATGTGCTTACTCCAGTGAGCGGACCGGGCCGTGCGGAGCCGGGGGCGGCCGGCCGGCACGGCCCGGGAGACGGGTGGTCAGACCCTGCCGGCGAGTTCGAAGCCGGCCTCGTCGACGGCCGCGCGCACGGCCTCCTCGTCGAGCGGGGCGGCGGACACGACGGTGACCTCACCGGTCGAGGCGACGGCCTTCACCGAGCTGACGCCGGGGATCTCGGAGATCTCGCCGGAGACGGAGCCCTCGCAGTGCCCGCAGCTCATGCCGCTCACCTTGTAGACGGCGGTGACGGAACCCGGGGTGTCGGTCTGGGCGCTCATGTCGTTCTCCTCGTCGAGGCGTGTGGGCGGGTGGGGCCAGGCGGGTCTCTACGGCCAACCATGGCGTCCACTTACCTCACACTATACCCCTAGGGGGTATTTCTCCAAGAGAGGGCCGCGGCGGGGCGGGCCCACCGCGCGAGCAGTCGTGCTCAACGCGCTCAGCCTGACGGCGATGTTCGGCGCGGTGGTCTGGGTCTTCCAGGGCGGCCATCTGTCCGGCCTGCTCGGCTTCACCAGCCGCGGCTCCATCGAGACGACCCTTCCGGTCCTGATGTTCTGCGTGGCCTTCGGTCTGTCGATGGACTGCGGCGTCTTCCTGCTCTCCCGCATCAAGGAGGAGGCCTGCTGGTGCCGGCGGTCATGCGTCTCACGGGCCGGGCGACCTGGTGGGCGCCGGGGCCGCTGTGCCGCTTCCACCAGCGGTTCGGGCCGAGCGAGGGCGGCGGCGCATCCGAGCCGGTCGCGCAGCGGGACGGGGACAGGGTGGCGGCGCACGGCTAGCGTTCCGCCGTCAGAGGTGATCCAGGGAAGGCGAGGCGGACGGCATGCGGGCTGTGGTGTTCGAGCGGTACGGGGAGCGGGCCGAGGTGCGTGAGGTGGCCGACCCGAAGCCCGCGGAGCACGGGGTGGTGGTGCGGGTCGAGGCGACGGGCCTGTGCCGCAGCGACTGGCACGGCTGGCAGGGGCACGACCCGGACATCACCCTGCCGCACGTGCCGGGGCACGAACTCGCCGGTGTCGTCGAGGCGGTGGGCACCCGGGTGACCGGCCATCGGCCAGGCGACCGGGTGACCGTCCCCTTCGTGTGCGCCTGCGGGACCTGCCCGTCGTGCGCGGCGGGCGACGGGCAGGTGTGCGAGCGGCAGACCCAGCCCGGGTTCACGCACTGGGGCTCCTTCGCCCAGTACGTGGCGCTGGACCACGCTGACGTGAACCTCGTCGCGGTGCCGGACGGGATGTCCTTCGCCACCGCCGCCTCCCTCGGCTGCCGGTTCGCCACGGCGTTCCGGGCGGTGGTGCAGCAGGGCCGGGTGGCGGCGGGGGAGTGGGTCGCGGTGCACGGCTGCGGGGGTGTCGGACTGTCCGCCGTGATGATCGCGGCGGCATCGGGGGCGCGGGTCGTGGCCGTCGACGTGTCGCCCCGAGCCCTTGAGCTGGCGCGGCGCTTCGGCGCGGCGGAGTGCGTCGACGCCTCCCGCGTGACGGACACGGCGGCCGCGGTCCGCGAGCTGACCGGCCGTGGCGTCCACCTGTCCCTCGACGCCCTGGGCTCGCCCGCCACCTGCGTCGCCTCCGTGAACGGCCTGCGCCGCCGAGGCCGCCACATCCAGGTCGGCCTGCTGCCCTCGCCGGACGGCACCACGCCGGTGCCGATGGCCCGCGTGATCGGCCTGGAGCTGGAGATCCTGGGCAGCCACGGTATGGCCGCCCACACCTACCCGCCGATGCTGGAGCTGGTCCGGGCGGGAGTGCTGCGGCCCGACCTGCTGGTCACGTCCACCATCGGGCTGGCCGAGGTGCCGGCGGCCCTGGCCGCGATGGGCACGACGCCGGGGGCGGGGGTGACGGTCATCGAGCCGTGGAGCTGACGGCCCCGGGGTGTCCGCGGTGGGCGTCCCACTCGCGGTCGAGGATCCCCATGATCACCTCGTCGACCCACTCGCCGTCCCGCGACTGGGCTTCCCGCCGCACGCCCTCCGGTACGAAGCCGACCTTCTCGTAGACGCGGCGGGCCCGCGGGTTGTTGCCGTAGACCTCCAGACCGACGCGGTGCAGGCCGAGTCGCTCGAAGCCGTGGCCGACGATGAGCCGGATCGCCTCGGTGCCCAGCCCGCGGTCGCGGCCCCGAGGGCCCATGAGCGTACGGAAGTTGCAGCTGCGGGCGTGTGGGTTCCACTCGTTCAGGACGACCTCGCCGACGAGTTCGCCGGTGGCGCGGTCGGTGACGGCGAGGTCCAGCCGGTCGGGGGCGTGGGCCCGGGAGGCGTAGATGGAGCGGAGCCCGTCCAAGGTGAACTCGGAGCCGGGTTCGAAGGTGAAGCGGATGACCTCGGGGTCCTGGAGGATCTCCCAGACGGCGTCCGCATCGGCCTCGGTGAAGGGCCGCAGCACGGTCTTGTCGCCGGTGAGAACGGGTTTGACGGAGAAGCTCATGGAGGTGACTGTGCCCCACTCGGCGGGCGGGGCACAGGTGATTTCCCGTGGATCGGAGCGGGGGGTTCAGAGCTCTCTTCGGCCTCGGTTGCCCGGGCGGGAGGCGACCCACGCCCGGACGGTGTCCGCGTACCAGTAGGGCTTGCCGCCCTCGACGTGGTCCGGCGCCGGCAGCAGTCCGTGCTTGCGGTAGGAGCGCACGGTGTCCGGCTGCACCCGGATATGCGCCGCGATCTCCTTGTAGGACCAGAGCCGTCGGTCGGTCATGAGCTGCCACCTCCCTGCGCGTACCGCGGCGGCGGCCTGGGGCGGCCGTCCGGGGGAGCCGGGCACTGCGCTGGCGATCACAAAGCCTGTTCCCCGTCAACGACGCAGAGTGAAGGCCGGGCAGGGCCTGTGCACCGGGTGTGACGCAAGACCCGCGTACACGGGACATGTGTGACATGAAGGGGGCGTTTGTGACAGAGGTGAAGCAAAGGTGTACACGGGCTCATGGGCGGGGCGCGTTGACTTGCCGAAGCCCGCGCCCCTCGACGCCGGTCACCGGCGCCGCCGGGCTCCCGCTGAACCCGCCTGGCACCAACGTTCCCGGGCGTCCCGGGAGTCCCGCCCGTCCAAGGCGAAGCCATTACGAGCGCCGGCAACGGCCCGAGGTGTGCCGAGCCCTTGCGGCCAAGGCTGCCGGCAACCCCCTCAGGGGCGCGGGGAACTGCGCGACCAGCCCTCCACGGCCCGCACCCGAGCCCTGACAGGACTCGGCCCTGACAGAACTCGGCCCTGACAGGACTGGGTCCTGACAGAACCCGGCCTGCCAGGACCCAACCTTCACAGGACCCAGCCCCACAGGCCCCGGCACCCCCGCCGGCGCCCCCTCGCTCCAACCCCCGGAGGGCTACGCCCCGCAGGACCGAAGGAACGCCCGGGTCCGCTGCGCGATCGGCAGCGGGGTGTCCGGCTCGCACGGGTACATGTCCTGCTCGACGATCGCGAACAGGTCGACGTCCAGCTTCTGCGCGGCCTCCAGGACGGGGCCGAGCGCGGGCACACCGGCCGGCGGCTCGCACATCACACCGCGGGCGACGGCGGGACCGAACGGCACCTCGTTGGCCCGCACGTCCGCCAGGATCTCCGGGTCGACCTGCTTCAGGTGCAGGTATCCGATCCGCTCGCCGTAGGTCTCGATCAGCTTGACGCTGTCGCCGCCGCAGTACGCGTAGTGCCCGGTGTCCAGGCACAGCGAGACCTGGTCGGAGTCCGTCCCGTCCAGGAAGCGGACGACGTTCTCCTCGCTGTCGATGTGGGTGTCGGCGTGCGGGTGGACCACGATCCGCAGGCCGTACCGCTCCCGCACCTCCTTGCCGAGCCGCTCGGTGAGGGAGGTGAGATTGCGCCACTGTTCGGGCGTGAGCGTGTCCGGCTCCAGCACCTCGCCGGTCTTGTCGTCCCGCCAGAAGGACGGGATGACCACCAGGTGGGAGGCGCCCATGGCCTGGGCCAGCACCGCGTTGTCCGCGACGTGGGCCCAGGTCTTCTCCCAGACGGCCTCGCCGTGGTGCAGGCCGGTGAAGACCGTGCCGGCCGACACCTTCAGACCGCGCCTGGCGGTCTCCTCGGTGAGGACGGCCGGATCGGTCGGCAGATAGCCGTAGGGGCCCAGTTCGATCCACTCGTAGCCGGACTGCGCGACCTCGTCGAGGAAGCGCTGCCACGGCACCTGCCGGGGATCGTCCGGGAACCAGACGCCCCAGGAGTCGGGGGCCGATCCGATCCGGATGCGGGAGAGTGAGGTCTGAGGTGACAACGACGTCATGGCCGTCAGCGTGCGGTCACCCGGCCGAGGGTGTCAAGGGCTGGTCCGAATGTCTGGACAAAACATTGACAGGGCGCGGGGTGCGGGGCTAGAAAGCCGTGGAGAGCCGGTGTGAAGCCCGAGGCGCGGGTCCGAAGGCATGAAGGGAACTCGATGGCGTACGACCTGATCACCATGGGGCGGATAGGCGTGGACCTGTATCCGCTGCAGACGGGCGTGCCGCTGCCCCAGGTGTCGTCCTTCGGCAAGTTCCTCGGCGGCTCCGCCACGAACGTCGCGGTCGCCGCCGCCCGTCTGGGACGGGACACGGCGGTGATCACGCGGACCGGCGACGACCCGTTCGGGACCTACCTGCACGAGGAGCTGCGCGGCTTCGGCGTGGACGACCGCTGGGTCACCCCGGTCCCCGGTCTGCCGACCCCGGTGACCTTCTGCGAGGTCTTCCCGCCGGATGACTTCCCGCTCTACTTCTACCGCCGGCCCAAGGCGCCCGATCTGGAGATCGACGCCCACGAGCTGGACCTGGACGCCATCCGCGAGGCCCGCGTCTTCTGGGTCACCGGCACCGGCCTGAGCGAGGAGCCCAGCCGTACGGCGACCCTGGCGGCCCTGGCCCACCGCGCCAAGGCCGGCACCACGGTCTTCGACCTCGACTGGCGCCCCATGTTCTGGAACGACCCGGAGGCCGCCCGCCCCTTCTACGAGGAGGCCCTGCGCCACACCACCGTCGCCGTCGGCAACCTCGACGAGGTGGAGGTGGCGACCGGAGTGCGCGACCCCCACGCGGCGGCCCGCGCGCTCCTGGACGCCGGCGTCGAACTCGCCGTCGTCAAGCAGGGCCCCAAGGGCGTCCTCGCCGTCAACGACAAGGGCGAGTCCGCGCAGGTCCCGCCGCTGCCGGTGAACGTCCTCAACGGACTCGGTGCCGGCGACGCCTTCGGCGGTTCCCTCTGCCACGGCCTGCTGGAGGGCTGGGACCTGGAGAAGATCATGCGGCACGCCAACGCGGCCGGCGCCATCGTCGCCTCGCGCCTGGAGTGCTCGTCGGCGATGCCCACACCCGACGAGATCGAGGCCGCGATCGCCGCAGGAGCCGTCAAGTGAGCGTCGACATCACCGAACTCGTCCGTCTGCGCGCCGAACGCCCCGAAGCCGTCGCGGAGGCCGCTGCCCGCCGCCCCCGCCGGTCGCTGCTCAACGAGGCCGGCCGGCTGATGATCGTCGCCGCCGACCACCCCGCCCGGGGCGCGCTCGGCGTCGGCGACCGCAAGTTCGCCATGGCCAACCGGGTCGACCTGCTGGAACGCCTCTGCCTGGCGCTGAGCCGCCCCGGTGTGGACGGCGTCCTGGCCACCGCCGACATCCTGGACGACCTGCTGCTGCTCGGCGCCCTCGACGGCAAGGTCGTCCTGGGCTCGATGAACCGAGGCGGCCTGCAGGGCGCCAGCTTCGAACTCGACGACCGCTTCACCGGCCACCGCCCCGAGGACATCGAGCGCCTCGGCTTCGACGCGGGCAAGCTGCTGCTGCGCATCGACTACGACGACCCGGGCTCGTTGACCACCATGGAGTCGACGGCCCGCGCCATCGACGACATGGCCGCGCGCCGACTCCCCGTCTTCGTCGAACCGTTCATCAGCGCCCGCACCTCGGAGGGCAGGCTCCGCAACGACCTGTCCGCCGAGGCCGTCACCAAGTCGATCGCCATCGCCTCGGGCCTCGGGGGCAGTTCGGCCTACACCTGGCTGAAGGTGCCCGTCTGCGAGAACCCCGACGACATGGCCGACGTCATGGCCACGTCCACGCTGCCCGCCGTCCTGCTGGGCGGCGAGGTCGGTGACGACCAGGACGGGGCGTACGAGAAGTGGCGCGGCGCGCTGCAACTGCCCACCGTGCGCGGCCTGGTGGTCGGCCGTTCGCTGCTGTACCCGGCGGACGGCGACGTGGCCGCCGCCGTGGACACCGCCGTAGGACTGCTGTGAGGGCCGCATGACCAGCAACGACCTCTATCTCGCCAAGGGCGCCACCGCGAACGCCCGGTACGCCGTCGACATCGACCCCAAGCGGGCCGGCTGGACCTACTGCGGTCTGCGGGTCGTCGAGCTGGAGCCCGGCGGTACGCACACGTTCGACACCGGGGACAGCGAGTGGATCGTCGTCCCGCTGCAAGGCGGCTGTACCGTACAAACAGATGGCAACGAGTTCCAACTCTCGGGCCGGGAAAGCGTGTTCAGTGGAGTCACCGACTTCGCCTACGTGCCCCGTGACGCCCGGGCACAGATCGCCTCCGGCGCGGGCGGCCGCTTTGCTTTGGCAGGAGCGAAGTGCGAGCGACGACTCCCCGCCCGCTACGGCCCCGCGCCGGAGGTCCCCCAGGAAGAGCGCGGCAGTGGCAACTGCACGCGCCACGTCCGCAACTTCGCCTCGGCCGACGCCTTCGACTGCGACCGGCTGATCGCCGTCGAGGTCGTCACGCCCGGCGGCAACTGGTCCTCGTACCCGCCGCACAAGCACGACGAGCACCGGCCGGGCGAGGAGGCGGAGCTGGAGGAGATCTACTACTTCGAGATCGACGGCCCGAACGGTTTCGGCTATCAGCGCGTATCCCCTTCCCGTGAGGGCGGATCGGACGTCCTCGCGGAGGTCCGCTCCGGCGACGCCGTCCTCGTCCCCGACGGATGGCACGGCCCGTCGATCGCCCAGCCCGGCCACGACATGTACTACCTGAACGTCATGGCGGGACCGGGCGACACCCGGGAGTGGCGGATCTGCTTCCACCCGGACCACACGGAGGGTTACCGATGACCTCGACGACGAGGCTGACGGTCGCGCAGGCGCTGGTGCGCTTCCTCACCGCCCAGTACACCGAGCGTGACGGCGTACGGCAGCGGCTGATCGGCGCGACCTGGGGCATCTTCGGCCACGGCAACGTCGCCGGGCTCGGCCAGGCACTGGTCGAGCACACCGACACGATGCCGTTCCACCAGGGCCGCAACGAGCAGTCCATGGTGCACGCGGCGGTCGGTTACGCGAGGCAGTCCAACCGTCTCTCCACCCACGCCGTGACCACCTCCATCGGCCCGGGCGCGACGAACCTCGTGACCGGCGCCGCCCTCGCGACCATCAACCACCTCCCCGTCCTGCTGCTGCCCGGCGACACCTTCGCCACCCGGGTCGCCGACCCGGTCCTCCAGCAGCTGGAAGCGCCGTACGCCGGAGACGTGTCGGTCAACGACTGTCTGCGCCCGGTCTCGCGGTACTTCGACCGCGTCACCCGCCCGGAAGCCCTGATCCCGGCCGCCCTGCAGGCCATGCGCGTCCTCACCGACCCGGTGGAGACGGGCGCGGTCACCCTCGCGCTCCCCCAGGACGTACAGGCCGAGGCCTACGACTGGCCGGACGAGTTCTTCGCCGAGCGCACCTGGGTGGTACGACGCCCGGGCGCCGACCCCACCGAACTCGCCGAGGCCGTACAGACGATACGGGCGGCCAGGCGGCCCCTGCTGATCGCCGGCGGCGGCGTCCACCACAGCCGCGCCGAGGAGGCCCTCGCCGAGTTCGCCGAGGCCACCGGCATCCCGGTCGCCTCCACCCAGGCCGGCAAGGGCTCCCTGCGCTACGACCACGCCCAGGACGTCGGCGGCGTCGGCCACACCGGCACCGCGACCGCCGACGAACTCGCCCGCCTGGCCGACCTGGTGATCGGCGTCGGCACCCGCTACACCGACTTCACCACCGCCTCCGGCACGCTCTTCGAGCAGCCCGGCGTGCGCTTCCTCAACCTCAACATCGCCCCGTTCGACGGCCACAAGCTCGCCGGGATGCCGCTCGTCGCGGACGCCCGCAGCGGCCTGATGGAGCTGACCGAGGCCCTCCAGATGCACGGGCACCGGGTCCCGGACGGGTACGTGCGCGAGTACACCGAGGACAAGGAACGCTGGGAGCAGCGCGTCGACGCCTGCTACGAGGCCGACGAGCCGGACGTACGGCCGACGCAGTCCCAGGTGCTCGGCGCGCTGGACGCCCTGGTGGACGACACGGACGTGATCATCAACGCGGCCGGTTCGCTCCCCGGCGACCTGCACAAGCTGTGGCGGGCCCGCTCGCGGGACCAGTACCACCTGGAGTACGGCTACTCCTGCATGGGCTACGAGATACCGGCCGCCATCGGCGTGAAGATGGCGGCACCCGACCGGCCTGTCTGGGCGCTGGTCGGCGACGGTACCTATCTGATGATGCCGACGGAGATCGTGACGGCCGTACAGGAGGGGATCGCGATCAAGATGCTCCTCGTCCAGAACCACGGCTACGCGTCCATCGGCGGCCTGTCCGAGTCGGTGGGCGGCGAGCGGTTCGGCACCGCGTACCGCTACCAGTCCGAGGACGGTACCTACACGGGGGCCCCGCTCCCCGTCGACCTCGCCGCGAACGCGGCGAGCCTGGGCATGCGCGTCCTGCGCGCGAAGACGGTCCGGGACCTGCGAGCCGCGCTCGCCGAGGCCCGGGCCGCCGACACTCCCACATGTGTCTACGTCGAGACGGAAACGGCAGACACAGTGTCGGGCCCGCCGCCGGCGCAGGCCTGGTGGGATGTACCTGTGGCCGAGACCGCGACGCGACCGTCCGCGGTCAAGGCCCGTGAGCTGTACGAACGGCACGTCTCCACCCGACGCCGCCATCTGTGAAGGAGCACTCGGTCATGACGAAGATCGTCAACCACTGGATCGGCGGCAAGACCGTCGAAGGCGCGTCGGGTACGTACGGGCCGGTCACCGACCCGGCGACCGGCGCGGTCACCACCAAGGTCGCGTTCGCGACGGTCGACGAGGTCGACGCCGCGGTAGCCGCCGCCAAGGACGCCTACGCCACCTGGGGCCAGTCCTCGCTGGCCAAGCGCACCACGATCCTGTTCAAGTTCCGCGCCCTGCTGGACGCGCACCGCGACGAGATCGCCGGGCTGATCACCGCCGAACACGGCAAGGTGCACAGCGACGCGCTGGGCGAGGTCGCGCGTGGCCTGGAGATCGTCGACCTGGCGTGCGGGATCACCGTGCAGCTGAAGGGCGAGCTGTCGACCGAGGTGGCGTCCCGGGTCGACGTGTCCTCGATCCGGCAGCCGCTGGGTGTCGTCGCGGGCATCACGCCGTTCAACTTCCCGGCCATGGTCCCGATGTGGATGTTCCCGATCGCCATCGCGACCGGCAACACCTTCGTGCTCAAGCCCTCGGAGAAGGACCCGTCGGCCTCCATGAAGCTCGCCGAGCTGCTGTCCGAGGCCGGGCTGCCGGACGGTGTCTTCAACGTCGTCCACGGCGACAAGGTGGCCGTCGACCGCCTCCTGGAGCACCCGGACGTCAAGGCCGTCTCGTTCGTCGGCTCGACCCCGATCGCCCGCTACATCCACACCACCGCCGCGGCCAACCACAAGCGCGTCCAGGCCCTGGGCGGCGCCAAGAACCACATGCTGGTCCTCCCGGACGCCGACCTCGACGCGGCGGCGGACGCGGCGGTGAGCGCGGCCTACGGCTCGGCAGGCGAGCGCTGCATGGCCATCTCGGCCGTGGTCGCCGTCGGCGCGATCGGCGACGAGCTGGTGGAGAAGATCCGCGAGCGCGCCGAGAAGATCAAGATCGGCCCCGGCAACGACCCGACCTCCGAGATGGGCCCGCTCATCACGAAGGTCCACCGCGACAAGGTGGCGTCGTACGTCGAGGGCGCGGCGGCCGAGGGCGCGGAGGTCGTCCTCGACGGCACCGGCTACACGGTCGACGGCTTCGAGGACGGCCACTGGATCGGCATCTCCCTGCTCGACAAGGTGCCCACGAGCGCGAAGGCCTACCAGGACGAGATCTTCGGCCCGGTCCTGTGCGTGCTGCGCGTCGACAGCTACGACGAGGGCGTCGCCCTCATCAACAGCTCGCCGTTCGGCAACGGCACCGCGATCTTCACCCGGGACGGCGGCGCCGCCCGCCGCTTCCAGCTGGAGATCGAGGCCGGCATGGTCGGCGTGAACGTCCCGATCCCGGTCCCGGTCGGCTACCACTCCTTCGGTGGCTGGAAGGACTCGCTCTTCGGCGACCACCACATCTACGGCAACGACGGCACGCACTTCTACACCCGCGGCAAGGTCGTCACGACCCGCTGGCCCGACCCGGCCGACGCCCCGGCGGGCGTGGACCTGGGCTTCCCGCGCAACCACTGAGCACACCGGGTGGGGCCGTCCGCATCGCGGACGGCCCCACTTTCGTGCCCGCGTGGGAAGACGCGGTGGCTCGCGTCACTCCCCGAGGACGAGCGGGCACAGGGGCGTGGGGTCTCACCCCGCCGTACACCGGACGCGGTACACGACAGCGGCCGCGTACCCCGGCGGGATGGCCCGCAGTTCACCCCTCGGTCGATAACTCCCCGACAGCTTCACCCCGTACCGTTGACGCATGGATCTTCGACTGCCCCGGCTGCGAGGCCTACTCCGGGGGCCGCGACGGCTCGGTGCCGCCGCGGCCGCCGTTGTGGTGCTCGCCGGCGCCGGGACATGGACGGCCGCCGCGGACGACGACGCGCCCCCGGTACGCCGTACCGACCGGGTCATGGAGATGGGGGACGGGGTGCGCATCGACACCTCGTACTTCACCTCCTCCGGCGCGGGCCGGCGCCCCGCCGTCCTCCTGGCCCACGGCTTCGGCGGCAGCAAGAACGACGTACGGCAGCAGGCCCAGGACCTCGCCCGGGACGGCTACGCGGTGCTGACCTGGTCGGCCCGCAGCTTCGGCAGGTCCACCGGCAAGATCGGGCTGAACGACCCGAAGGGCGAGGTCGCCGACGTCCACAAGCTCATCGACTGGCTGGCGAAGCAGCCGCAGGTACAGCTCGACAAGTCCGGTGACCCGCGCGTCGGCGTCTCGGGCGCCTCGTACGGCGGGGCGATCTCACTGCTGGCCGCCGGGTACGACGACCGGGTGGACGCCATCGCCCCGTCGGTCACCTACTGGAACCTCTCGGACGCGCTGTTCCCGAACGGCGTGTTCAAGAAGCTCTGGGCGGGCATCTTCGTCAACTCCGGCGGCGGCTGCGAGAAGTTCGAGGCACAGCTGTGCCGGATGTACGAGCGGGTCGCCGAGTCCGGCACCCCGGACGCGCAGGCCGAGCAGCTCCTGGCGGAGCGTTCACCGGCCGCCGTCGCCGACCGCATCAAGGTGCCGACCCTGCTGATGCAGGGCCAGACCGACTCCCTCTTCCCGCTCGACCAGGCCGACGCGGCCGCCAAGGCGATCCGCGCCAACGGCGCCCCCGTCGACGTCGACTGGATCGCGGGCGGCCACGACGGCGGCGACATGGAGGCGGACCGCGTCCAGGCCCGCGTGCACTCCTGGTTCGACCGGTACCTGAAGGACGACAAGGGCGCCGACACCGGCCCCGCGTTCCGGGTCACCCGCACCCTCGGCGCCGGCTCGGGTGACGGCGAGACCCGCCTGAAGGGCGTGGACGCGGACAGCTACCCCGGCCTGGAGGGCAGGCCCCGGTCGATCGCCCTGACCGGACGCGAGCAGAGCTTCGCCAACCCGGCAGGAGCCAGCCCGCCCGGCGTCTCCTCCCTGCCCGGCCTCGGCAGCGGCGGCGGCCTCGCCCAGCTGTCGTCGCTGGGAGTCTCGGTCTCCCTCGACTTCCCGGGCCAGTTCGCCGCGTTCGAGTCGGCGCCCGTCCGCGACGACCTCCAGATCACCGGCTCCCCGACGGCCACCGTCCATGTGAAGTCCACGAGCGACGACGCCGTGCTCTTCGCCAAGGTGTACGACGTCGGCCCGGGCGGCGGCCGGCAGGAGCTGCCCTCCCAGCTGGTCGAGCCCATCAGGGTCGAGGGCGCGAAGGCCGGCAAGGACGTCACGATCACCCTGCCCGCCGTCGACCACGAGGTGGACGACGGTCACCGGCTGCGCCTGGTCCTCGCCTCCACCGACCTGGCCTACGCCTCACCGAACAGCCCGGCGACGTACACCGTCTCCCTCAAGGGCGACCTGAAGGTGCCGACCGCCCTCGGCGACGCCAACGCGGCGGCCCCGCTGCCCGCCTGGGTGTGGTGGCTGCCCCTCGCCGGCGCGGTGCTCGCCCTGGTCCTGCTGGTGACCGGACGCCGCCGCACGACGGCCCCCGCCGCCCCCGACCCCGGACTGGCGGAAGTCCCGCTGCAGATAACGGACCTGAGCAAGCGCTACGCCAAGTCGGCCGACCGGTACGCCGTCCGTGACCTGTCCTTCCGCGTCGAGAAGGGCCAGGTCCTCGGCCTGCTCGGGCCGAACGGCGCGGGCAAGACGACCACCCTGCGCATGCTGATGGGCCTGATCAAGCCGGACGGCGGCGAGATCCGCGTCTTCGGCCACGCGATCGCGCCCGGCGCTCCCGTGCTGTCCAGGGTCGGCGCCTTCGTCGAGGGCGCCGGCTTCCTCCCGCACCTCTCCGGCCGCGAGAACCTGGAGCTGTACTGGCAGGCCACCGGCCGCCCGCCCGAGGACGCCCACCTGGACGAGGCCCTGGAGATCGCCGGCCTCGGCACCGCTCTGGCCCGTGCGGTACGGACGTACTCCCAGGGCATGCGCCAGCGCCTGGCCATCGCCCAGGCCATGCTCGGACTGCCCGATCTGCTGATACTCGACGAGCCGACCAACGGTCTCGACCCGCCGCAGATCCGCGAGATGCGCGAGGTCATGATCCGTTACGCGGCGGCCGGCCGCACGGTGATCGTCTCCAGCCACCTCCTGTCCGAGGTCGAGCAGTCCTGCACGCACCTGGTGGTGATGGACCACGGACAGCTCGTCCAGGCGGGCCCGGTCCGCGAGATCGTCGGCTCCGGCGACACCCTGCTGGTGGGCACCGCCACACCGGTCGACGACCCGCTCGTCGAGAAGGTCGCCGCTCTGCCCGGCGTCGAGTCGGCCGTCCGCGGCGACGAGGGCCTGGTGGTACGGCTGGGCGCCGACGGCAGCGCCCAGCGACTGGTCGCCGAACTCGTCCGGCTGGAGGTACCGGTGGAGTCGGTCGGCCCGCACCGTCGCCTCGAAGACGCCTTCCTCACCCTGATCGGAGAGTCCGCATGAGCACGCTCGCCGAGCCCGTCGAGGTCGCCGCCGGCTACCGCGCGGGCCGCACGCTGCCCATCCGGGTCGAGCTGGTCCGGCAGTTGAAGCGGCGCCGCACCCTCGTCATGGGCGGCATCCTGTTCGCCCTGCCGTTCGTGCTGCTGATCGCCTTCCAGGTGGGCGGCGAACCGGGCGGCCGCAACCAGGGGGTGAACCTGATGGACACCGCCACGCTGTCCGGGGCCAACTTCGCCGCGGTGAACCTCTTCGCGTCCGCCGGATTCCTGCTGGTCGTCCCCGTCGCCCTGTTCTGCGGGGACACCGTCGCCTCGGAGGCCAGCTGGTCCTCCCTGCGCTATCTGCTGGCGGCACCGGTGCCCCGGGCCCGGCTGCTGTGGTCCAAGCTCGTGGTCGGGCTGGGCCTGAGCCTCGCGGCGATGGTGCTGCTGCCGCTGGTGGCGCTCGCCGTCGGCACGGTGGCCTACGGCTGGGGCCCGCTGGAACTGCCCACCGGCGGCTCGCTTGCCGCCGGGACCGCCGCCCAGCGCCTGGTGATCACGGTGGCGTACATCTTCGTGTCCCAACTGATCACCGCGGCCCTGGCGTTCTGGCTCTCCACCCGCACGGACGCGCCGCTCGGCGCGGTCGGCGGGGCGGTCGGCCTGACCATCGTCGGCAACGTGCTCGACCAGGTGACGGCCCTCGGCGACTGGCGCGACTTCCTTCCCGCGCACTGGCAGTACGCCTGGCTCGACGCCGTGAGGCCACAGCTGGAGTGGTCGGACATGATCCAGGGCGCGTCCGTGTCGGTAACGTACGCCCTGGTGCTGTTCGCGCTGGCCTTCCGGGGTTTTGCCCGCAAGGACGTGGTGTCGTAGGTCAACGGAGGATCACCTACCGGTCTCGACGGCCGTCTTCCGTGCCCTCTTCGAGATTCATCCGCAACGCCCCGTAGCGCACGTTCCGGCCCCCTTCGCCGTCACAGTCACAAGCGTCGGCGTCAACTAGCCAAGGGGGCACGGAAAATGGAGCGACATCGGATACGACGGCTGCGAGCCGCCCTGGTCGCACTCACCGCGACGGGCGGCCTGCTGCTGACGGGATGCGGCGCGAGCGGCGACAGCGACCGAGGCAGCAGCTCGGATCGGGCGGACGGGGCGACCGGTTTCCCGGCCCCGGGCCCCGACCGGGGCACCGGCGAGCAGGACGGCGACAGCCCGGACGACGAGTCCCGCGAGGTCGCCCCCTCTCCCGACCACCTCTCCACCTTCGCCCTCGACGTCGACACCGCCTCCTACGGCTACGCCCGCCGCACCCTCGCCGACGGGCAGCGCCCGGACCCCTCCACGATCCGCCCGGAGGAGTTCGTCAACAGCTTCCGCCAGGACTACGAACGCCCCGACGGCAACGGCTTCTCGGTGACCGTCGACGGCGCCCGCACCGACGACGAGGACTGGTCCCTGGTCCGCGTCGGCCTCGCCACCCGCGGCACGTCCCAGCGGCCCGACGACCGCCCGCCCGCCGCCCTGACCTTCGTCATCGACATCTCCGGCTCCATGGCCGAACCGGGCCGCCTCGACCTGGCCCAGGAATCCCTGGGCGTGATGACCGACCGGCTGCGCGACGACGACTCGGTCGCCATCGTCACCTTCAGCGACCAGGCGAAGACCGTGCTGCCGATGACCCGCCTGGGCGGCAACCGCGACGAGATCCACGACGCCGTCGACGACCTGGAGCCCACCTTCTCCACCAACCTCGGCGCGGGCGTCGAGACCGGCTACGCCACCGCCGTCGAGGGCCGCCGCGAGGGCGCCACCAACCGGGTCGTCCTGGTCTCCGACGCCCTCGCCAACGACGGTGACACCGACGCCGACTCCATCCTGGAGCGCATCGACGGCGCCCGCCGCGAGCACGGCATCACCCTCTTCGGCGTCGGCGTCGGCAGCGACTACGGAGACGCCCTGATGGAACGCCTCGCCGACAAGGGCGACGGCCACACCGTCTACGTGTCCGGCGCGGACGACGCCGAGAAGGTCTTCTGCGAGCAGCTCCCGCGCAACATCGACCTCACCGCCCGCGACGCCAAGGCCCAGGTCGCCTTCGACCCGGAGACGGTCGCCGACTTCCGCCTGATCGGCTACGACAACCGCCGCGTCGCCGACGACGACTTCCGCGACGACCGTGTCGACGGCGGCGAGGTCGGCCCCGGCCACACCGTGACCGCCCTCTACGCCGTCCGCACCAGGCAGGGCGCCGACGGCCACCTCGCCACCGCCACCGTCCGCTGGCAGGACCCCGAGACCCGTACCCCGCACGAGGAGTCAGGCCAACTGGAGTCCGACTCCCTGGACCACTCCGTGTGGAGCGCGAGCCCCCGCTTCCAGGTCACCGCCGTGGCCGCCTACTTCGCCGACGCCCTCCGCCGGGGCGACGACCGCTGGGCGGCACTACCGGACGCCCGGCCCCTCGACGAGCTGGCCGGACGGGCCGACGACCTGGCGGACACCACCGAGGACAGGGCGGTACGCGAACTGGCCGACACCATCCGCCGGGCGCGGCACCTCGCGGACTAGTCGGTCTCCGCGCACCGCCTGCCTCCGGGACCTACCGGCCGGCGCAGACCGAGGGCAGCGCCCGTGCCAGCCCCTCCAGATGCAGCAGGTCCAGCTCATGGCCGTACGCGGACCGCGCGGCGGCGACGGTCAGCCGGGGCGCGCACGACCGCCCGGCCCGCAGCGCCGACGTCTCCCGCAACTCGGCCAGCACCTGTGTGGTGATGCGATCCAGCTGCGGCCGGACCTCCTTGACCAGGTCCGGCCGCTCGGTGGGCCGCTGCTCGGGATGCGCGTCCCAGCGGGCGTAGAGACCGCGCTGCACCAGCTTGTTCGCCTCGATCTGGTCCCGGAAGACCGCACTCACCGCCTCCGGGTCCAGCCCGAGCGCGACGGCCCGCGCGGACACGTCGTCGAGGATCTGCCGCTCGCGCTCGGGGTCGTCGATCGGCTTGTCCGTCCCGTACTTGGCGGCCGCCACCTTGTCCGCGAGCAGCAGCCGCTCGGCGAACAGGTCGGTGAGCGGGACGAGCGAGTTGGCTCGCGCGGACGCGGACGCGGGCACGGACGCGAACGCGGGCACGGGTGTGGGTGTGGGCGCGGCTACGGCGGCGGGGGCGCCGGCGAGGGTGACGGCCGCCGTGGCGCACACGGCGACGAGGACGGAGCGAAGGCGTTGGGGGCGCACGGGCTTTCCTTCCGTGGGGGGTCGGTCGGCGCCGGGCCGGGACCCCGCGCCGGTCAGCAACGTACCGGTGAGGCCCCCGCCCACCGCCCGCGGGCCCTGCCCCGACTCCCTTTCCGTCGTGGGCAGATGTGGGCGTCGTCGGACATCCACGCCGCCGGAACCCGGCGAGCACCACGGCCGCCGCGGGCAGCGGCCACCGGGCAGCACTGGGCGGGGCTTCCGGCCGGACCACGGAGGGCGGCGAGGCCTTCGGCCGCGCGGGCGAGTGCGTCGACGTCGTGATCCGGTCGTCGGACCACCCGGAGCCGACCTTGACACCCTCAGCATGTTTACTCGACAGTAAGTTGACTCTCCAGTAAGGACTGGACGGGACGTCAGCAGAGCCGCGACCGGGAGCCGTCTCATGGGAGTACGCAAGGATCTGAAACGGGCGAAGCAGCGCAGCGACCTGGCGGCCCGCACCAGGGTCGAGACCGTCACGGACGAGCGCGGAGTGGTCCGCGAGGCCCGCACCCCCACCCTCGCCACCCACCCGGCGAACGGCACCACCGCCGACCTGCCCTTCACCAACGCGGCCGAGGCACCCGAGGCGGTGGTCCTGCGCCGCCGCGGGCACGACGGCTGGCGGCCGGTGACCGCGGCGGCCTTCGCCCGCGAAGTCACCGCCGTGGCCGCGGGGTTGATCGCCGCGGGTCTCGAGCCGGGCGGCCGGGTCGCCGTGATGTCCCGCACCCGCTACGAGTGGACCGTCCTCGACTTCGCGATCTGGGCGGCCGGCGGCCAGACCGTCCCCGTCTACCCCACGTCCTCCGCCGAACAGGTGGAGTGGATCGTCCGCGACTCCGGAGCCCGCTTCGTCGTCACGGAGACGGCCGAGAACGCCGACACGGTGACGACCGGCACGGCCCACCACCAAGCCGGCCCGCGTGTATGGCAGTTGGAGGCGGCGGCGCTCGACGAACTCACCACCCTCGGCCGTGACGTCCCGGACGACGAGGTCACCAAGCGCCGGACGTCCCTCACCCCCGACACCGTCGCGACGATCTGCTACACCTCGGGCACCACCGGCAGGCCCAAGGGCTGCGTCCTCACCCACGGCAACCTGTTCGCCGAGGCCGCCAACACCGTCGAGCTGCTCCACCCGATCTTCAAGGAGGTCACCCGCCAGGTGGCCTCCACGCTCCTGTTCCTCCCGCTCGCCCACATCCTCGGCCGCACGCTCCAGATCGCCTGCCTGATGGCCCGCATCGAGATCGGCCACTGCCCGAGCATCAAGCCCGACGAACTGCGCCCCGCGCTCAAGGAGTTCCGCCCGACCTTCCTCGTCGGCGTCCCGTATCTCTTCGAGAAGATCCACGACACCGGCCGCGCGACCGCCGAGAAGATGGGCCGGGGAGCCTCCTTCGACCGCGCCGACCGCATCGGCGTCCGCTTCGGCGAGGCCCACCTGAACAGGTTCCTGGACCGGGGCAAGGGCCCCGGCCCGGGCCTCCACGCCGCCTGGGCCCTGTACGACCTGCTGGTCTACCGACGGGTCCGCAAGGAACTCGGCGGCCGCATGCGCTACGCCATCAGCGGCGGCTCCCCGCTCGACCGCAACCTCAACCTGTTCTTCTACGCCGCCGGAATCGTCGTCTACGAGGGCTACGGCCTCACGGAGACGACGGCGGCCGCCACCATCGTCCCGCCCCTGAAACCCCGCCCCGGCACGGTCGGCCCCCCGGTACCCGGCACCACGATCCGCATCGCCGACGACGGCGAGGTCCTCGTCAAGGGTGGCATCGTCTTCGGCTCCTACTGGAACAACCCGGAGGCGACGGACGCGGTCCTGACCGACGACTGGTTCGCCACCGGCGACCTCGGCTCCCTCGACGAGGACGGCTACCTCACCATCACGGGCCGCAAGAAGGACATCCTCGTCACCTCCGGCGGCAAGAACGTCTCCCCGGCCGTCCTGGAGGACCGCCTGCGCAGCCGCCCGCCCGTCGGCCAGTGCGTCGTCGTCGGCGACAACCGCCCCTTCGTCGCCGCCCTCGTCACCCTCGACCCCGAGGCGGTCACCCACTGGCTGGCGGTGCGCGGACTGCCCGCCGACACCCCGCTGTCGGACCTCGCACAAAACCCGCGCCTGCGGGCCGACGTCCAGAAGGCCGTGGACTACGCCAACGAGGCCGTCTCCCGCGCCGAGTCGATCCGCGCGTTCACCGTCGTCGAGGGCGAGTTCACCGAGGACAACGGCCTGCTCACACCGTCCCTGAAGGTGAAACGGCACGCGGTGCAGGAGGCCTACGGGGACGCGATCGACGCGCTGTACCGACGCTGAGGCACAACGGAACGGCGGGCCACCGGAGAACCGGTGACCCGCCGTGCGCTGGAGCGAGGGCTCAGCCGTTGCCGGCGCCGTTGCCGGACAGGGCCGAGATGTCGTCCAGGATGTGCGACAGCGGCTCGTCGCCCTTGGCCTGCGTCGAGTTCTCGACACACTGCTGGTTCTGCGGGGCCGACAGGATCGGGATGTCCTGCACGCCGACGTTGATCAGGCCGACGAGGGACTGGAGGTTCGCCTTCGCGGGCAGGCCGATGCAGGGCTTGTTCAGCGAGCCCTGGACCAGCGCCAGCTGCGGGCTCATCTTGCCGTACGTGGCCGAGTTGCCGAACGACTGCGAAGCACCGTTGCCGCTGGCGGAGGTGGTGCCGTTGTCGTCACCGATGGCGAGCGCCGGGGAGGCGGCCGCAGCCGAAAGACCGGCGACGGAGGCGGCGACGGCCGCGGTTGCCCACAGCTTCTTCATGTTCTTTCCCTTCGAAAAGCGGACTCCGGGGAGGAGCTGCGTGATCGACAACGGCTCAAACCCCGCCAGGGTTGCGGGCTTTGCCCCGATTGGCCCAGCGCACTTGGCCTCCGCGCAAGCGCCCCAGGAACGCCTCCCGTGCGGCCCTCACCGACAGGCGTAGGAGCTCCCGCGCACCGGTGCGGCGTTCGCCAGTCGCGGCGGATCGAGTGGCTTGGGTGACGTCCCGGCCTTGATCAGCGGACGGTCCGAGCGCAGCCTGTCGAACATCTTGTCCGCCTTCGCCCGGTCCCAGACGAGCGTGGACCCGATCTCGGGATGGCTCTCGTCGAACCCGGCGATCGGCACCGTCGCGAACTCCGTCGCCTTCGCCGGCACCCGGTCCAGGGCGGCCGCCAGCTCCACCAGCTCCCCGGCGTCGAACCCCTGCTCGACCTGGCCGCTCCCGAGCAGTGTGTCCACCACCCGGGCCGTCCCGACCGGGTCGGTCAGCAGGTCGCGCGCCTGGAGTCCGCGCAGCGCGTTCACCAGGAACCGCTGCTGACGCTGGATCCGGCCCAGGTCGGCGCTGAGGTCGACGTGCCGGGAGCGGACGTACTGCAGCGCCGGCCCGCCGGCCAGCAGGTGCTTGCCGGGCCGCAGGTCGAGCTTGGTGGCCTTGTCCTTCAGGCGGCGCGGGGTGCACACCTCGACCTTGCCGACCTCGTTGACGGCGTCGATGAAGCGCCGGAAGTCGATCTGGAGATAGCGGTCGACATTCAGTCCGGTCATCGACTCCACCGTCTGCACGGTGAGCGGGGCACCGCCCTCGGCGTACGCCCCGTTGATCTTCGACGGGTGCGGCGGGCGTTCCTCCCCGGTGTACTCGTCGCGATGCGGAGGGATCTCCGCGTAGGAGTCGCGCGGCAGGCTGACGACGCTCACCCGGTCCCGGTCGGCCGACACATGGACCAGCATCAGGACGTCCGTGCAGTTGCAGGCGATCCCGCCCGCGTGGAACTTGCGTTTCTCGGCGGCGGAGATGGTGTCCCGGCCGTCCGTGCCCATCACCAGGATGTTCAGGCCGTCGGCGGAGGGCTCGCGGTCGGGCAGCGCGGGGGCGCCGAGCAGGGCCGCCGCGGCGGCGGACACGATTAGGGAAGAAAGAGTTCTCTTCATCGTCACGCGAGGCAACGTAAGCGAGCGGGCCGCCGGTGGTCCGGCGGCCCGCTGACGGAGGCTCAGAAACCAGCCTCTGGGCTCAGAGGCCCTGGGTGATACGAGGCTCAGCTGTTGCCGGCGCCGTTGCCGGCGAGGACCGAGATGTCGTCCAGGATGTGCGACAGCGGCTCGTCGCCCTTGGCCTGCGTCGAGTTCTCGACACACTGCTGGTTCTGCGGGGCCGACAGGATATTGATGTCCTGCACGCCGATGTTGAGCAGGCCGACGAGGGACTGGAGGTTGGCCTTCGCGGGCAGGCCGATGCAGGGCTTGTTCAGGGAGCCCTGGATGAGCGCCATCTGCGGGCTCATGTCGCCGTGCGTGTAGGAGTTGCCGAAGGACTGCGAAGCACCGTTGCCACTGGCGGACGTGGTGCCGTCGTCGTTGCCGATGGCCATGGCGGGGGAGGCGGCGCCGATGACGGACGCGGCGACAGCGGCAGAAGCCAAAACCTTCTTGATCACTTGAGTAGATCCCTTTCTGGAGAAACCCCGTCCACCGGAGCCGTGCTGGTCAACTGCCGCGGGCCCGCTTGGTTGCTGTCATTCACTCCGATGGCCCACTGGGGCTGATCGGGTGAAACGTCGCAACCAAACCTCGCCCAACCGGTTGATGCCAGCGCAGGAACACGCGTCCTGCCGGGATGCGTCTGGTCCAGGACGCCTCCTGCCCCAGGAAAGGAAAGCGAAATGCTGAAGAAGGCAATGGCCACGGCGGCGATCGCCGCGTCTGTCGTCGGCGTGTCGGCGGCGGCCGCTCCCCAGGCGCTTGCCATCGGCGACGACAACAGCACCACCTCCGCCAGCGGCAACGGCGCCCGCGAGGCGTTCGGCAACCAGGGGACCAAAGGCGACCTGAGCCCGCAGGCCACCCTGGTCCAGAGCTCGCTGAACAAGCTCTGCGTCGGTCTGCCCGCGAAGGCCAACCTCCAGTCCCTCGTCGGCCTGCTCAACATCGGCGTGCAGGACATCCCGATCCTGTCGGCCCCGCAGAACCAGCAGTGCGCCCAGAACGCGACGCAGGCCAAGGGTGACGAGCCGCTGTCGAACATCCTGACCGACATCTCGGCCCTGTCCGGCAATGGCGCCGGCAACGGCTGACGCATCGCTTCCCTAATTTCGCTCGGGCCGTCCCGCCACTTGCGCGGGGCCGTCCGGGCGATTTTATTTTGCTTATCCCGATCGCGTTTATTCGATATGGATCCTCGTTACTGATCTTCGCTATTGATCTTCAAGGTAAATTCCGTGAAGGCGTTCGGGTGAATTACCCCGCGACACACGTTCCGGAGTTTCTTCTTCCGTCTATCTCTCGTTTACAGCCTGCAGGTCATGGTGCGAGCCGTTCCGACTGTGCTCGCTCGGTTTCGACCGTCACAGAGGCATGACCGCAGAGAAGGGAAAGCTCATGAAGAAGACCGCAGCTGTCGTCGCGGGCGCGATCATGGCCCTCGGCATGGCCGCCCCGGCCTTCGCCGACTCGGGTGCCCAGGGTGTCGCCATCGGCTCGCCGGGTGTCCTCTCGGGCAACGTGGTCCAGGTTCCGATCCACATTCCGGTCAACGTGTGCGGCAACACCGTGAACGTCATCGGCCTGCTCAACCCCGCGGTCGGCAACCAGTGCGTGAACGACTGACGGCATAACGCACCAGCCGTCCGGCTGGGCCATGGCCGGCCTTGGGCGTCTTCCATTCGTTCCGAGGCCGGCTTTTCCCACCTCTTCGAGCAGGAAGACAACGAGATTGCGCCAGACCCTGAGTAGGGGAATGGTCGCGGCGGCCGCCGCGACGAGCATTCTGTCCCTGTGCGGCAGCTCCGCCCTCGCCGACGTGGACGGGAACGGGACCGCCAAGGATTCGCCCGGTGTCCTGTCCGGCAACAGCGTGCAGGCTCCGGTCGAGGTGCCGGTCAACGTCTGCGGCAACTCCGTGGACGTCGCCGCCGGACTCAACCCCACGTTCGGCAACTCCTGTGCGAACGGGTCGGGTTCGCACAAGAGCGGATCGCGCGCCGCGGACCACGGCGACCACGACGACCTGCCCGGCTTCTCCGACTCCTGGTCGTACGGCTCGGCGATGGGCTCGCAGGTCCTCGGAGCAGGCGACCGCGCGCCCGCCCACGGCCCGGCCGGCAAGGCGGACGACCACGAGTACGGCGACCACGAGTACGGCGACGACGGGGACGGGTACGGCGAGGACTCGGGCGGCGGGTACGGCGAGGATTCCGGCGGCGGGTACGGCGAGGACTCCGGCGACGGGTACGGCGACGGCCACGAGGACGAAGGCGGGTACGGCGACACGCCCCCCACCAAGCCGCCCACGACGCCGCCGCACACCACTCCGCCTCCGCATACGACGCCGCCCCACACCACTCCGCCTCCGCATACGACGCCGCCGCACACCACTCCGCCTCCGCATACGACGCCGCCGCACACGACCCCGCCTCCGCATACGACGCCGCCGCACACCACTCCGCCTCCGCATACGACGCCGCCGCACACGACCCCACCCCCGCATACGACGCCCCCGCGCACCACTCCGCCTCCGCATACGACGCCCCCGCACACCACCCCACCCCCGCATACGACGCCCCCGCACACGACCCCACCGCACACCACCCCACCCCCGCACACCACGCCCCCGCACACGACCCCGCCCCACGGTGGCCACACCCCGCCGCCGGGCGGTGGCGGCCATCAGCCGCCCAGCCTGCCCGAGACGGGTGCCGAGGCCGTGCTGGCCGCATCGGGTGCCGCTGCCGTGCTGATCGCCGGTGGGGCAGTGCTGTACCGGCGCGGGCGAGCCGCCTCCCGTCGGTAGTGCTTGTCGCGTACGCCGGGTGCCGGGCACGTCACGTGCCCGGCACCTGTGTGTTGTCCGAGCCGTGAGGCCCGGCGTCAGGGAGCGCCGCCCGGGTCGCCGGACAGCTCGGGGGCCAGCTCCGTCGGCGCGGCGGGCGAGGGGGCGGGGACCGTGGGGCGGGCTGTCGCGTGCGAGCCGGCGGGACGGGCCGTGCCTTTGCCCGGAGCCCGCACCCGTTCCCGTAGCCGGCGGTTGACATGGCGGGCCCACAGGGTCCACATCGCCCGGCCGGGTGCCCGGTCGTCGTCGGCGTGCCAGGCCAGTTCGCGGCCGCCCGGGGCGGGGCGCAGGGCGGTGAGGGGGGCGTAGTTCTCGACGACGAAGGCGCGCCCGGGGCGCGGCGCGCCGGCCGGCAGCGGACGGTGGGTCAGGTCCAGGTGCAGGGCGCGTACGACGTCCAGGTCCGCCGTGTCGGCGAAGAGCCGGAACTGGGCACCGGGGCGGGGGTTGAAGTCGAGCAGGTGGTAGCCGCCGGTCGTGCCGCAGCGGCGGAAGTCGAGGTCGAGGATGCCGTGGTAGCCGAGAACGTCGGTGAGCCGCTCGGCGAGGGCCTGAACCCTCGGGTTCGGGGTCCAGCGGCCCACCGCCGTCAGGCCGGCGTCACGCGGCCAGGACTGTTCCTTGGAGCCGGACCCGCCGCCGCGCAGGGTGCCCGCGCGGTCGGCGTATCCGTGGAAGAACCAGTCGCGGTCCGGCCCCGGCGGCAGGTACGCCTGGAGCAGAAGTCCGCTGCCCGCCTCCTCGGCGCGCAGGTACAACCCGCGCGCCTCCTGGGTGGAGCGGATCAGGACCGTGCTGCGCAGCCCGCTGTCCGCGGGCAGCAGCCAGGGGCGGCTCCACTTCGCCACCACCGGAAGCCCCAGGCGCCAGGCGGCTGAGGCGGCGGTGGCCGCGCTGTCCGGCATCACCGTCTGCGGGTGGGGGACGTCCGCCGCCGCGCACAGAGCGGGCAGTTCGGCCTTGTCCGCCACCCGTTGGGACAGGGCGTCGGGCTGGTGCGGCAGCAGATAGGCGGGGGCCAGCTCAGCGCGCAGCAGGCCCACCGCGACGGCACTCGCGTCGTCCATCGGGATCAGCAGGGCGGGGCGCGCGATCCGGGCGGCCACCCGGCGCAGCACGACGGCGATGTCGGCAGCGGACGCGCCGGGTGGCGGCGGGGAATGCAACTGCCGTACGAAACGGGATGCGCGCACCGGGCTTCCGGTGCAGTCGGCGACCACGTGCACCTCCACGCCGGCCCGGCCGAGGGAACGCGCGGCACCCAGCGTTCCGTGGTGAAAGGGATTCCGGTCGACCCGCAGCAGTACGGCGGGGACGCGGGTGTCGAACGGCGACACGGCGGTTTCCTTCGGTCGGTTCACTCGTGCGGGCGATCGCGGCACTCGAAAGCCGTAAGCGCGGTGGCGGAATTCATACTGATATGACTGAGTGTCAGTTACTGGGATTCCAGTGGAGTGGTCGTGGAGTGCCAGTTATTGGCGCGACAGCGGAGAAAGGAGCAGGCATGGCCTCACAGCAGCGACGGGCCCGTTCCAGGCGGCTGGCGTTCATCGCCGCGACGGTCGCCGCGTCGGCCGCCCTGGCCTCGGGACCGGGTGCCGCCGCGGGGGTGGGGCGGGACACCGATCCTCCCGCTCCGACACCCGCGCTCACCCCCACGCCGACGCCGACGCCGGCACCGACGCAGTCCGCGGGGCCCGCGAATACCGGCCCCGCCTTCGGTGCCTACCTCGACTACGGTCCCCGTGGCGTGGCGCGGATCGCCGAACTCAGCCGCTGGCTGGGCGACGCCGAACTGCGGGTCGGCCACACCTACCTGCCCGGCGACCGCTGGAGCAACATCGAGGGCGCTCCCGGCTTCCTCGACGTGTGGGCGGACTGGCGGCTCGAGAGGGACGACCGGATGCTCGTCCTCAACGTGCCCATGATGGAGCGCAACGAGGGCAACGTCTCCGACGCCGAGGTGCGCGGACTGCTGCGGCAGGGCGCGGCCGGACAGTTCGACCACCACTTCCGCAGACTCGCCCAGCGGCTGGTCGAGTTGGAGGTGCCGGACACGGTCATCGTGCTCGGCTGGGAGATGAACGGCATCACCTACACCCACCGCTGCGGGCCCGACCCGGAGGCGTGGAAGAAGTACTGGAACAGAATCGTCACCGCGATGCGGGCCGTGCCCGGGCAGAAGTTCCGTTTCGACTTCACGCCCTCCCGCGGCCGGGACGCCGTTCCCTGGACGCGGTGTTATCCGGGGGACGACACGGTCGACATCATCGGAATGGACTCCTACGACCAGCCGTCCGGGCTGAGTTTCGACCAACAGGTGACCGAGCCCTACGGACTCCGGGAACACGTGGACTTCGCCAAGGCGCACGGCAAGCCCATCTCGTATCCGGAATGGGGGCTGTTCCGCAACGGGGACAACTCCGAGTACATGCGGCGCATGCTCGCCTGGATGGACGAACACAAGCCGCTGTACAACACGCTGACCGACTACTGCCCGCACGGTGTCTGGCAGTGCGGGAACAACCCCAAGTCGTCCGAGGTCTACCGGTCGGTGCTCTTCGGCCGCACCGACCCGGTCACGGAGCCGACCAAGCCGGTCGAGCCGACGAAGCCGGTCGAACCCACCACGCCGGTCGAGCCCACCACGCCGCCCGAGCCGACGACCCCGGCGAACTGCTCCCCGCTGGATCTGGGCGACTGGGTGGAGTACTGGCTCGGCGGGAAGCTGTGCCTGCGCTTCGACTGGTGGTCGCGCAGCCGGTAGCACAGCCGGGAGAAGGTGGCGGCAGCTTCGGTCAGGGCCTGCCGCCACCGTCACGCTCCTTCCGCTCCCGCCATCCCTTCCAGTGCAGCAGCAGTTCCTTGCCCCGCCGTCTCGCGGCCACGTCGCAGACGACCGCCGCGAGCAGCGGGGCGGTACGCCGACGGGCGAGCAACAGGCGCTGGTTGACGACCGTCTCGGGCCGCCAGTGGTGTTTGTAAGGTTCGTTGCCGCGCAGCAGACTCAGCGTGTCGCGCCCGCAGCCGTGCGTGTGCTCCGTGGACGCGTCGAGCAGCATCACCGCCACATCCGTCCTGCGTTCCCGCAGGCACGGGTGGGCGCCGTACAGGTAGCCGCCCGCCAGCCGCCGGGACAGCAGTGTCAGATCCACCGCCACCACGTCGTCCTCCAGGCGGAACTCGGTGACCACCGCGTCCCCGGACCGCACCATCGTGCCGACCGCCCGTACCAGGTGCTCGCGGAACCGCGGCCGCAGATGCTCCGACGTCACCTTCCGCCCCTGCCACTGCAGTTCGTGCAGCTCGACGAGCCGGCGCAACGCCTTGTCGACCTCGTCCGCTGTCACGACACGCCGCTCGAGGCCCAGCGCGGCGACCCTGCGCAGCTTGGCCCGGGCCCGTTGCTGGGTCTTGGCCGACGGCAGCCGGGCCACCAGCTCGTCCATCGGCAGGCCGGGCAGCTCCAGGCACACCGAGTCGGCCACCCGCCGGCGGGGCCCGCGCCAGTGGTCGTGGATCCGCTCGGCGGCCCCGCCCGGGCGTACCTCGCGGAGGTCGATCACGGCCGTGCGGGCGGCGGCGCGCAGCCCCTCGGCGAGTGCGGCCACCGCCTGCTCGCCGTGTTCGTCGTCCAGCAGGACGTCCCCGTAGTCGGAGATCGCCCCGCCCAGTGGCACCAGGGAGGGCACCGGGCGGCCGACGCGCATGAGCGGGGCGGCGGCGACGAGTCGCCCCCCGACGCGGACCAGCACCAGCCGCAGCCGGCCGCGTCTGCCGTACGACAGCCACCAGGAGTGCAGCCAGGCGTGGCTCTGGAACGGGGTCGCGGAGGCGCAGCGCCGGTACAGCGCGCCCCACTCGTCGGCCAGTTCGGCGAAGGTCCGCTCGTCGGTGACGAGTTCCGCCGTGCAGGTCGGGTTCACAGCTGCCCGTGCACGTCGGCGGCGGGGGCGGGCCCGGGCACGGAGGCCGGACGGCCCGGCTCGTCGCCGGTCCGGCGGGGGCGGGCCAGCATAGCCAGGCCGCCGAGCAGGCCGCCGGCGCTCGCGCCGACCAGACCCGTCACCGCGGGCGAGGCCGAGGACGCCTCGGTGGGCTTGGTGGCGCGGGCGAACTGCTGGAGTTCGACGTGGGTGGTGGCCTGGGCGTCGTTCGCGTGCCGGGTCAGCGCGCGGGAGACGGCGTTGGCCATGTCGGCGGCCAGGTCGGGGCGTGCGGAGGTGGCCGTGATGGCGACCATCGGGGCGTCCGGCGAGGTCTCCGTGCGCACACTCGACTTCAGCGTCCTCACCGGCACTCCGGCCCACACCTGGGCGTCCCCGAGCACCGCGACCTGCGTGGCGACCCGGCCGTACGCCGTGGCGAAGCCGAGCGCGGACGCCGGGTCGGACTGCTCGGTCGGTACGGCGACCACATAGCTGGTGGCCGTGTAGGCGGGCGGCTTGGCGATGCCGTACACCCCGCCGAGCAGGCCGCCCGCGAGGGCGCCCGCCGCGATCAGGGACCAGGGCGGGAGGGCCTTGGCGAGGGCGGCGGCCGGACGGCGCGGGCCGGTGGCGTGGTGGGTCATGAGGAACGGGCTCCCATGGGTGAGCGGGACTCGGAAGGGGCGGCCACCGTGGCCGCGTAGACGGTCATGAGCCGGGCGGCGCTGCGGGTGATGCTGTAGTGGTGGGCGGCGTCGGGGGCGGTCCGCGGGTGCGGGCCCCGCGCCCGGGCCGCCGCGATGGCCCGGGCGAACGCCTCCGGGCCGCCCCGGACCGGGCGGGCGGCGGGCGCGGCCTGCTCGGGCAGGTCCTCGATCGCCGGGCAGGACGCGTAGCGCACGGGCAGCCCGGCCGCCAGCGCCTCCACGACCGCCAGGCCGAAGGCCTCCTCGGCGGACGGCGAGGCGAGCAGGTCCATGGCCGCGGTGAGCGAGGGCAGGTCGGGGCCGGGGGAGCCGTCGGGGACGGACGGGCGTTCGCCGGTGAACAGGACGCGGTCGGCGACCCCCGCCTCGCGGGCGGTGCGGCGCAGGACGCTCTCCTCCGGACCGCCGCCGACCAGCAACAGCCAGCAGTCAGAGGGGAGTTGGGCGAGTGCCCGGATCAGGACGTCGAAGCGCTTGCCCGCCACGAGTCGGCCGACGCCGCCGACGACGTACGCGGTCTCCGGCAGCCCGAGGCGTCGGCGGGTACGCAGCCGCTGTGCCGGGTCGAAGCGGAAGCGGTCCAGGTCGATGCCGTTCGGGACGACCTCGACGCGGGGGGCCGGTACGCCCCAGCGCACGAGTCGGTCGGCGACCGTGGGGGAGACGGCGACGGTCGACCGGCCCAGGCGCTCGCTGGCCAGGTAGAGCCCGCGGACCCCCGGGGTCAGCTGCCGGCCCTCCATCTGGGAGTCGCCCAGGGAGTGTTCGGTGGCCACGATCGCCCGGACGCCCGCGAGGCGCGCGGCGAGACGGCCATAGACACAGGCGCGGTAGAGGTGGGTGTGCACCAGGTCGTAGTGGCCGCCGCGGACGAGGCGGACCAGGCGGGGCAGTGCGGCCAGGTCCCGGTTGCCGGCCATGCCGAGGTGGGTCACGCGGACGCCGTCCGCGACCAGCCCCTCGGCCACCGAGCCCGGGTTGGTGAGCGTCACGACGTCGCAGTCCACGGGCAGGTGCCGCAGCAGCAGCCGCAGCTGCTGTTCGGCGCCGCCCACCCCGAGGCCGGTGATGACATGCAGGGCCTTCACCTCAGACCCCCTCGACGGGACGCCGGCGCAGGCGGTGCAGCCGGTACTTCAGGAAGAGGCGTACGGCGGTGTCGTGCTGACCGACGTGGACGCGGGGGAGGGCGTGGACGCCGTTCAGCGGGCCGGGGTCGATGGCGCAGGCGTAGGTGTAACCGGCCGCGCGCACGGCGTCGACGGCACGTCGGTCGACCGTGCCGTACGGGTAGCAGAAGCCGGCGACCTCCTCTCCGGTCAACTCCGCCAGCAGAGCTCTGCTTTCGGTGACCTCCCTGTGCAGCGTGTCGTCGTCGGCCTTCGTCAGGTCGACGTGGGTCAGGCCGTGCGAGCCGATCTCGACGCCCTCGGCGGCGGCCTGCCGGATCCCGTCGGCGGTCAGGAGCGGCTTGCGCGGGCCCAGCGGGTCCCAGGCGTTGTCGCCGCCGAGGCGGCCCGGCAGGACGAAGAGGGTGGCGCCGCAGTCGTGGCGGCGGAGCACGGGCAGGGCCCGCTCGACGAAGTCGGCGTATCCGTCGTCGAAGGTGAGACCCACCAGGCCTCGGCCCTCGCCGCGGGCGCGGGCGGCGAGCAGGTCGGCCGTCGAGACGCCCCTCAGGCCCCGGGCGCGCAGCCAGCGCAGCTGGCCGTCCAGCCGTTCGGGTGTGACCGTGATGCGGTAGGGGTCGTCGGAGCAGTCGCCCACGGAGTGGTACATGGCCACCCAGGGGACCGGTCCCGCGTGGGTGGTTCTGCCGGTGGAGTCAACGGTTGCTGCCATGGCGGAGCCTTCGGGTGACGGTACGAGCGACGTGTCGTACGGAGTGGTGGACGGGGGCCAGTCCCCGCGCGCCCAGGGCTTGGGCGAGCAGGGCGAAGACGACGGTCACCGTCGAGGCGCCGGCGGCGAGAGCGGGCAGTGGCGTGCCGAACCGGCTCGCCACGAAGGCGCCGGCGAGGGTGGCGACCGCCGCCGCGCAGACCGGCCTGCCCAGCTCGGCGAGGACCCGCCGGGTCCGGATCGGGACGTTGCGCTCGCCCATGCCGGCCAGCAGCAGGGCGGCCGTGACGGTGATGCCGGCCGCGTTGGCGGCGGCGATGCCGGTGACGCCCCAGGGGCCCACCGCCCAGACCCCGAGCCAGCAGGTCACGACGATGCCGACGGCCATCGCGCCGAGCGGGTACCAGGTGGGGCGTCCCGCCGAGAAGTACGAGCGGATCAGACAGCCGACCAACGTCTGGCCGAGCAGCCCGAGGGCGTACACGCGCATGACGCCCGCGGTGGCCGCCGTGTCCGCGGCGGTGAACGCGCCGCGCTGGAAGAGGAGTTCGATCATCTGCGGGGCGCACGCGATCACCGTCGCCGCGCCGAGCAGGACCATGCACGCGGCCAGCGCCAGGTCCCGCTCCACCCGGTCCCGGGCCCGCTGGACGTCGCCCTCGGCCAGGGCCCGCGCGACCACCGGGAAGGTGACCGTGCACAGCATGAGCGACAGCGTCATCGGGATCTGCGCGACCTTCTGCGCGTAGTTGAGGTGCGAGATGGCCCCGGCGGGGAGCGTGGAGGCGAGGAAGCGTTCGATGAGGACCTGGGACTGTCGGCACAGCGCGAACAGCAGGACGGTGGCGACCAGCGCCAGTGTCACCGCGCGGTCGGGCGACTCGACGGGCTCCTGCCGGGCAGCCGCCTTCCGTCGCAACCGCCGCCAGACCGAGGGCAGTTGGACAGCCACCATCAGTCCGCTGCCCACCGCGACACCGAGGGCCGCCGAGCGCACCCCCCACCGCCCGCCCAGCACGAACATCGCGGTGATGATGCCGGTGTTGTACGCCACGTAGATCGCGGCCGGCACCAGGAACCGCCGGTGTGCCCGCAGTACCGCGCTGCAGTACCCGGCGAGCCCGAAGCCCAGCACGCACAGCGCGGTGATCCGGGTGCAGTCGACGGCCAGCGACGGGTCGGGCAGGCCCGGTGCGAGGGCCTCGACCAGGTGCGGGGCGGTGCCCGCGATCAGCGCGGACACCGCGACGAAGGCCAGCGACAGGCGGGGCAGGGTGGCGGCGACCAGGGCGCGGACCGGGTCGCCGGGGGCGCCCTGGGCCCGGCGGGCCAGGGCCAGGCTGAACGCCGGGATCAAGACGAAGGCCAGCCCGTCCTCGATCAGGAGCGTGGCCGCGAACTCCGGCACGGTCCAGGCCACCAGGAAGGCGTCCGTCTCGCTTCCGGCCCCGAACAACCGGGCCAGCGCCTGGTCGCGGACCAGGCCGAGGACGGCTCCGGCGACCGAGAGGACGGCCGTGACGAGGGTGGCCTTGGCGAGGAACCGCCGTGATACGGGGGCGAGTTCGGTGGCGTCCGCGGTGCGGGCCGCGGGTACGGTGGCCGCGGCCGCCGGGGTGCTTTGGGAAGGTTTCGTCCTCATCGTGCCGCGGCCTTCTCGGCGGCCACGCCGGCCGGCCGCTCGGCCGGGATCTCGCGGGAGCCGCTGGTGGCCAGCGCCCACCAGCCCACCAGCCCGAAGCCCACCGCCGTCAGCACGGTCGCGGGCCCGCCGATGTCGGCGTAGGCGAAGTCGGTGAGCTGCCACACCAGCAGGCCGCAGGCGATGAGCCCGCAGTCCAGGCCCGGCCCGTCCCGGCGGACCCGGATCAGCCGCCGCAGCCCGCACACCAGCAGCGCCAGCCAGCTCCCGGCCAGCGCGAGCAGCCCGGCCAGGCCCTGCTCGGCGAGGATCAGCAGGTACATGTTGTGCGGGGAGAGCAGGGGCTGCCTGCGGAAGGAGGCACCCGCGCCGTCGGTGTCGCTGCCCGAGGACAGCGCCAGCGAGGCATGGGCGTCCCGGTGCTCCGGGAAGCCCTTCAACCCCACGCCGGTCAGCGGCTGTTCGCGCCACATGCCGACGGCCGCCGCCCACATGGTGTACCGGTCGGTCACGGACTGGTCGGGGGCGTCGGCGACCTGCGTGATGCTGGTGATCCGTTCCTGGAGCATCGCCGTACCGACCCCGAACCCGCCCACCAGGATCACGCCGGCCGCGGCCACGGCCGCCCCGACCTTCAACGCCCGCCGCGTTCCGGCGAGCACGAGCTGGACGGTGCACGTCACCGCGGTCGCGATCCAGGCGCCCCGGCTGAAGGACAGCGCGAGCGGCAGCAGAAGGGCCAGCGCGCATCCGGCGGCGACAACCCGCTGCCGCACGGCCGTACGCCCCAGCGCCAGTCCCGTCGCGCACACCAGCCCGAAGGACACGACCGTCGCCATGCCCATCACGTCCTGCGACCCGAAGGTGCCGACGGCCCGGATCATCTCCCCCTGGTACGAGGCACCGGTGCCGGTCGCGTACTGGTGCACGCCGATCGCCCCCTGCCACAGGCCGAGCCCCACGAACGACCAGGCCAGCAGCCGGAAGTCGCCCCGGCCACGGACCAGGAGCAGCACGGTGGCCGGGACGAGGACGAAGACCTGGAGATAACGGCCCATGCCGGAGAGCCCCTCACCCGGCGAGGACGCTCCCATCGCGGCGAGGGCCAGCCCGGCCACGGGCAGTCCGAGGAGCACGGCCGCCGTACGGGACAGGGGGCGCCGCCGGTCCCGTAGGAGACGGACCGCGCAGTACAGGACCACGAGCGCGGACAGCGCGTCGGCGGGGCCCGCGCCGCCCTCGCCGCCGGGCGCCAGAGGCAGCCCGAGCAGGGCGACGACGGCCACCACGGGCAGGACGGGGGACAGCTGCCGTACGCGGGGCAGCGGCAGTGCGTGGGTCATGTGCTCAGCTCCCCGTCGGACGCAGGAGCGAGACCGCGGTGCGCAGCAGGATGCAGACGTCCTGCCACAGCGACCAGTTGTCGATGTAGGCGTTGTCGAAGCGGGCCCGGTCCTCGATGGAGGTGTCGCCGCGCAGGCCGTGGATCTGGGCCAGACCGGTGATGCCGGTCTGCATGCGGTGGCGGGCGGCGTAGCCCGGGTAGGTCTGGCTGAACTTGGCCACGAAGTAGGGACGTTCGGGGCGGGGGCCGACCAGGCTCATGTCGCCCCACAGGACGTTCCACAGCTGGAGCAGCTCGTCCAGCGAGGTGCGGCGCAGGAAGCGGCAGAACCACGGCATGCGGTACTCGTTGGCCACGCTCCAGCGGGTGGCCGCCTCGTGCTCGTTGACCGGGCGGTGGGTGCGGAACTTCAGCAGCGTGAAGGGCTTCCCGTCCCGGCCGATGCGTTCCTGCCGGAACACCACGCCCCGCCCGCCGGTCAGCCGCAGCAGCACCGCGCACACCAGCAGCAGCGGGCTGACCAGCAGCAACAGCGTCCCGGACACGGTCACGTCCAGCGCCCGCTTGCCGCCGCCCCGCCGCGGGGAGCCCGTCTCCAGCAGCCGGCAGGAGAACCCGGCGAGCTGGTCCAGCGTCCGGCACGACGGCGAGTCGGCGTCCACCTCCCACACCGCGCAGCCCGACTGGGCGAGCGCGCGCAGCAGCGGGCCCTGCTGGGACCGCGCGGAGGGATGCACGACCAGGACGTCCCGCACACCGTTCTGGATGAGGGCGCGCTCGACCTCCTCACCGGTCGTCAGCACCGGCAGCCCCTCCTTGCCGTCCGGCTGCTCGGCCACGACCCCCACCGGCCGCACCCCGCTCCGCGGATGGCGCAGCACGGCGGCGGCCACCCGCTGCGCGGTGGCGACGGGGCCGATGACGAGGGCGGCGCGCGGCCGGGCGAGCCGCACCGCGCGCCGCTGCGCGTGCACGAGGCCGCGGCCCACGCAGGCCGTAGCCGACTGGAGCAGGAAGCCGCCGGCCAGCGTGCCGAAGCTCAGCGCGCGCTCCGGCGCGTACGCCGCCACGAGCGCCGCGACCGCGAGCCAGCCCACCGCGATCCGGCCGCAGACGGCGGGCAGTTCGTCGAGGATTCCCTGCACGGACCGGGCGAGGCGCGGGCGCAGCAGTAACGACGCGGTCACCAGCAGGGCCACGAGCAGCGGATGGCGCTCGGCCTCCGCCACGGCGCAGGCGCCCAGCAGGGCGGCGACCACGTCCGCGGCGAGCAGCGGAGCCGGTGAGGCCGACCGGGCCGGAGGCCGGCGCAGCGGGAACCGGAAACCGGCGTCGGCGCCGCGCGGCGGCATGACCGAGACGGGCGAGAATCCGAGATCCCGTGCCTGCCCACCGGGCGAGGGGACGGTGCTTTCCGCAGTCACGAGTGGAGGAACTCCCTGTACTCGGTGGGCGCGACGCCCATGGCGGCCCGGCCGCCGAGCAGGTCGCGGTACACGCCCGCCACCGCCTCGGCCGTGTGCCGCACGTCGTGGGTGGACAGGGCGTGACGGCGCCCCTGGTGGCCGAGCGACTCGCGCAGCAGCGGGTCGAGCAGCAGCCCCGCGACGGCCCCGGCGAGAGCGGCCGGGTTCTCCGGCGGCACCAGACAGCGCGGGACGAGGCCGGGCGGCAGGCTCTCCCGGGCGCCATCCACGTCCGTCACCACCACCGGCCGCCCGCACGCCATCGCCTCCAGCGGAGCGAGCGCCATGCCCTCCCAGCGCGACGGCAGGACGACCAGGTCGGCGGCCTGGTACCAGGGCAGGGTGTCGGTGACGGCCCCCGCGAACAGCACGGATCCCGGGGCGCGAGTACGCAGTCCGTCCAGGTCCGGTCCGTCGCCGACCAGCACGAGGCGGGCGTCCGGCACCCGCTGGAGGATCCCCTCCCACGCCCGGAGCAGGACGTCCTGCCCCTTCTGCCGGCACAGCCGTCCCACACACGCCACCAGCGGCGCCGCGGGATCGACGTCCGGCAGGAGCGCGGTCCGTACCGTGCCGACGGCGGCGGGGTGGAAACGCTCGGTGTCGATGCCGTTGGGGATGACACTCCACCGCCCGGTCACCCCGGCGCGCACGCCGGTCCTGCGCTCCGCCGCGCTCACGCACACCACCCTGGACGCCCAACGCGCCCCCCACCGCTCCCACCGCAGCGCCAGCTCGGCGGTGGTCCCGCCGACCGCCTCGAACGACCAGGCGTGCGGCTGGAACACGGTCGGGATCCGCCCCCGCACGGCCAGCCGGCCGGCCAGACCGGCCTTCGCGCTGTGCGCGTGCACCAGATCGGGGCGTACGTCCTCGATCACGCGAGCGAGCCGACGTACCTCTCGAACGAGTGTCGGGCCCGGCGAGCGGGTGGCCGCCCAGTGCCGTACGTCGGCGCCGAGCGCCCGCAGGGCCGGGGCGAGCGGAGCGTTGGGGCAGGCGACCGTGACCCGGAGGCCGGCCCGCAGCTGGGCTCGCACCAGGTCCGTCAGCACGCGGGCGACCCCGCCGTCCACGGGCTGGGTGAGATGCAGGACCCGAGGCCGAGGGTCGGGTGCTGGCTGGTGCATGCGCGGTTTCCTCGCTCACGGACGGCGCTGGGACGGGCGGGAACGCACCTACGCGCGGGCGTCTACGGCGACGAAGCACGCCGGGCCCACGCCGCGTCCCGCTGGGAAACGAGCCGGGAGGCCGGCTGGTCACCACCCGATCGCAGAGCCTTGCCCGGTTCGAACACAGGGGTGCGGCAGGAGGTCCGCAACTCTAGCCCCTGTCCGCATTTATTCCGAGAAGCCGGATATCTGTGTCGGATTGGTCAACCGGGGTCACTCGTGAGATCACCCCATTGGCGGCACAACCCGCGTGGGCCGCACGCGTTGACACAGCGCCGGGCATCCCCGCCCGGATGTTTTGGTCAACACCAAGGAGCACTTCTCCATGTCGCGTATCGCGAAGGGCCTGGCCCTGACCACCGTTGCGGCCGCCGCCGTTGCGGGCACCGCCGGCATCGCCACCGCCGACAGCGGCGCGCAGGGCGCTGCCGCTCACTCCCCGGGCGTGCTGTCGGGCAACGTCGTCCAGGTTCCGGTCCACATTCCGGTCAACGTCTGCGGCAACACCGTCAACGTCATCGGTCTGCTGAACCCCGCGTTCGGCAACGAGTGCGAGAACGACTGACGTCGGCTCGAACCCCCCTTTACCGGCCGCCCTCCCGTGGTTCTTCCTCGGGAGGGCGGCCGGTTCGCGTGCTGATCGCCTCGCCCGACCGGGGTGGCGCTCGAGAGGAACCCGGCCGGCCCGGGTGTCCCGTCGGCGTCCCGTGGGCCCGTCCCCGACACGGACACGCCTCTCGCCCAGGCGCCGCCCTCGCAGCCCGATGAGCCGGGTCTACCGGCGAACCGACCCGGGCGGGTCGCGGAAACCTTCCGCGTTCGGGGTTTCCGCCCAGGCCGGGGCTCGTTAGGCACGGCGTCAGAATTTCCTCTGGTGGCGTGAGCCGCCGAAGAAAGGAACACGATGAAGTCCCTGAAGGCTGCCGCTGTAGTTGCCGGTTCCATGGTCCTCGCCGGTGTCGCCGCGCCCGCGTTCGCCCACGACACCGCCGACCTCACGCCCACCAGCCTCAACGGCGCCGTGGACACGCTCGCCAAGGGCGGCCTCGAGCCCACCGACGTGATGCCGCTGCAGCACCAGTCGGACGCGCTCGACACCGAGAACAAGGACTCGGTGCTCAGCACGGTCAAGGGTGCGACCACCACGCTGAACTCCAGTGGGCTTCTCGGCGGACTTCCGCTGCAGAGCTGACGTATCCCGGAGCTCTCGCGGCAAGGGCCGATTCCGTGTCGTACGGAACCGGCCCTTCGTGCTGTTCGAGGCGCATCCCTCGTTCGTGTGGTCGGGTCGGGGGCAATCGCCCGGTCGGGTGAGAACACGACCGGCCCATTCCGGCGCGTCGGTAAGGTCGCGCGGTGACCTCAACCCGAAGCGAAACCCGCCCTTTCCACGCCCCCGACCTGGGCACGCTCGTCGTGATGGCCTGGAGCGGCGAAGCCCCCGACGGCGACATGCCCTACCTCCTCGCCTACTCACTCGGGGACGGCGCGAACGGTCCGGAGGCCTCGACGGCCGCCGTCGAAGCGCTGCTGGAGAACAACGGCATGCCCGTCGGCGGCGACCTCGTCGACGGCAACGCCCGGCCCAGCCTGCCGGTCAGCCTGCTCGTCGAGGCCGGCACGGCCGTCGTCAACATGCCGGGCTTCAACGCCCAGTGCACCCCGCCCCCGGAGTGGCTCGCGGCCGTCGGCGAACGCGGCTTCGCCTACTTCGTGTTCACCACCCGCCCCTGGCCCGAGGCCGAGCCGGGCAAGCCCGTCGAGCCGGAGGCGCTGGCCGCCTTCGCGGGCGCCGACGACACCCTGAACGCGGCGGCGCACCTCGTGCTGCCGGCCCGCAGCCTGCGCGGCTGATGGCCGAGGCCGCGGGACTGCGGGCGCGGACCGCCGGCTCCGGCCGGGGGCTCGCCCTGCTGCTGGTGGTCACGGGAGCGGCCGGACTACTGGCCTCCTGGGTCATCACCCTCGACAAGTTCAAGCTGTTGGAGGACCCGGACTTCACCCCGGGCTGCAGTCTGAACCCGGTGGTGTCCTGCGGCAGCGTCATGAAGAGCGACCAGGCCGAGGTCTTCGGCTTCCCCAACCCGATGCTGGGCCTGGTCGCCTACGGCATCGTGGTCTGCGTCGGCATGAGCCTGCTGGCCGGTGCGGCCTTCCCGCGCTGGTACTGGCTGACCCTCGACGCCGGCTGCCTGTTCGGCGTCGGGTTCGTGTCCTGGCTGCAGTTCGAGTCGCTGTACCGGATCAACGCGCTGTGCCTGTGGTGCTGTCTCGCGTGGATCGCCACGATCCTCGTGTTCTGGTACGTGACCTCGTTCGCCGTACGGCGTGAGTTCCTGCCCGCGCCACCCTGGTTGCGGTCGTTCCTGGACGAATTCACCTGGGTGCCGCCGGTGTTGCACCTCGGCGTCGTCGGCATGCTCGTGCTGACCCGTTGGTGGGACTTCTGGACGAGCTGACCGCCGTACGTCGTACTACTGCGGCAGTCGGGGGAATCTTGCGCTGGTGACCGCCCCGGGATCGTTACGCGGTCAGGACGTTGAGCACCCCGATTCCTGAAAGGGACCGTACCTGACATGAAGTCGACCACCCGAGGAACCCTTGCCGCCGTCATCACGGGCGTCGCGGCCGCGGTGGGGGCCACCGCGACCCCCGCCGCAGCGGTGGACACGGTCCCCGTCCCGGTGCCGCTGGAGGGCGTCGAGCACTCCCTCAACATGGAGCTGCCCAAGCTCGGCGGGGAGATCCCGCTGCTGACGCCGGGCGTGCCCGAGGGGCCGCGGTACGTCGAGGGGCGCCTCATCCCGGATCGTGTGATCCCGCAGCTGCCGGTCAGCGGCGCGCTGCCCGGCGCCGGCCTGCGGGCCCCGCTGCCGCACCTCCTCGGTGACGACTTCGACCACGTCGGCGTCGACGCGCCCGCCTCCGACCTGCGCACCCTGGCGCCGGGCCTGACCCTGGACGCCCCGCTGACCCCGCCCAACCCCGACAACTTCGGTCTGCCCGAGCCGAAGCTGCCGCAGGTCGGCCTGCTCGCGCCGGTGCTGCGGACCGTGCCGGGGGCCGACCTGGGGACGGGTCCCGGCCTGTAGCGACGGAGCGCCGCACCGGCCGCGTCGGCCGTGGGGACAGGGCCCGGGACCGTGTGCGGCGGACCGGGCCCTTCGGCTGTCCGGACCGGATGTTCATCTCTTGGGCCGCCGGACGGTGACCGGGCGGGCCGCCGGGCGGTTACCGGTGCAGAAAGCCGAACCGGACGAGGAGCAGACATGGTCGTGAGCGCAGGCGGAGTGCCGGTGGGTGCGGAACCCTCAGCGACGAGCGCGGTGAGAGGCGGCCCCGTGCGCGGAAGCCGACGGGACCTGCTGCGCGGGCTGCTCGCCCCCGCCGTCGCGCTGGCACTCACCCCGATCGTCGCGGCCTCCCGACCGCTCCGCGCCGACGGGCCGCCCGCCGACCTCGCCTTCGACGAGACCTACCGGGGCCGCCACATCCGAGGCGTGCGGACCTCCGCGACGGCCGCGGGACGCGCCTTCGAGGGCGACCGGTGGCACGTCACCGTGGACGGCCGGCCCCTGCACCTGATGCGCCGCGCCGACGGCACCTGGCTGAGCATGGTCGACCACTACCGGTCGTACGCCACGCCGCTGGAGGCCGCCCGCGCGGCCGTCGACGAGCTGGGCCCGGGGCAGCGGCTGCGCGCCCCCGGGATGACCGGGGGACCTGAAGGGGGCATGGGGGGACACCATGGCGTACACGCGTAAGGACGTCAGCACGCTGACCGCCGCCGAGAAACGGCGGTTCGTGAAGGCGCTGCTGGAGATCAAACGCCGCGGCGAGTACGACGAGTTCGTGCGGATGCACATCGAGTACTACGTAGCCGACGGCGAGGGCGAACTGCGTACGGCCCACATGACGCCGTCGTTCCTGCCCTGGCACCGGCAGTTCCTGCTGGACCTGGAGCGGGCGCTGCGCAAGGTGGACCCGTCGGTGAGCGTGCCCTACTGGGACTGGACGAAGGACCGCACGAAATCCTCCGCGCCCTGGACCAGGGACCTGCTCGGCGGTGACGGACGGCGCTCGGACCGGCAGGTGACGACCGGGCCGTTCGCCTACAAGGAGGGCAACTGGACCCTCAAGGAGGGCGTCACCGACGGGGAGTTCCTCACCCGGGACCTCGGACGGGCCCGCGACCCCATGGCCCTGCCGACGAAGAGCGAGCTGGAGTGGGCCCTGAAGGACCCCCTCTACGACGTCTCGCCCTGGGACTCCACGGTCACCAGGGGGTTCCGCAACAAGCTGGAGGGGTGGGGCACCGGGCGGGGCAGCGCCGCCTGGCGCAACCACAACCGGGTGCACCGCTGGGTCGGCGGCGTCATGGTCGGCGGGGCCTCCGTGAACGACCCCGTCTTCTGGCTGCACCACGCCTTCGTCGACCTGTGCTGGTCCCGCTGGCAGCGTCGGCACCGCGAGCACCGCTACCTGCCCGCGAAGCCGCCCGGGCCGGGCAGCGACCAGCGCGGCCGGATCGTCGCCCGGCACCAGAAGCTGCCGCCGTGGGACGTCACGCCGGACGAGCTGGAGGACCACGGGCGGATCTACCGGTACGCCTGAGCCGGCTGGAGCCGGACGCGCGAGAGCCCCGGCGCTCGGAGGTGCCGGGGCTCTCTGGTGTGCGTGCGGTGGGTCAGCCGCCGTAGCCGTTGCCGTTGCCGTGGCCGTGACCACCCGGGCCGGGGTGGCCGGCCTTGCTGTCGTCGACGTTGGCGCACTGGTTGCCGAACGCCGGGTTGAGCAGGCCGATCACGTTGACCGTGTTCCCGCACACGTTGACCGGCACGTGGATCGGGACCTGGACGACGTTGCCCGACAGGACGCCGGGGGAGCCGATGGCGGCGGCCTCGGCTCCCGCGTCCGCCATGGCCATGCCGGCGCCACTGATGACCACGGCACCGGTGCCGAGGACCACTCCGGCTGCCTTCGCGATGCGAGACATCACGTTCTCCTTCTGACTCGGTGAGTACGGCGGCATGACGTGCCGTCGCACTTCCCGTTCAACGCCTCGGCCCACCCCTGGTAACGGCAGTCGTGGGCGGATCACCCTTTTTGAACAGGGAATCGGCCGCGGACGGGGGGAGGGGGCGCGCCCCGGGCGGCGGGAAAATGGCTTTGATCGGGTCGCGGCCGTTCTCTAGCCTCCCGTCATGGAATTCGACCGAACGACCCTGGCCCGACTGTTCGCCGAGGAGAGCCGGGTGCGGGTCTTCGCGGCCGTGGCCCTGGGGGCGCGGGGCCCGGCGGAGGTGGCCCGGGCGGCCGGCCTGTCCACGAAGGAGACCGCCCTCGCGCTGTTGCGGCTGCGTGAGCAGGGTGTCATCACGGCGGGGGACGACGGGGCACTGCGGGTGGCGTACGACCTGTTCAAGGAGCAGGCGCGGGCGGCCGTGCGCCGACAGGCGGAGCAGGCGGAGGTGGGGCGGGCGGAGGTGGAGCCGGTCGGTGGGGACGAGCGCACCGACATGATCCTGCGGACCTTCGTCCGGCAGGGCCGACTGCTCAGGCTGCCCGCGCAGTGGACCCGCAAGAAGCTGGTGCTGCGGTACATCGCCGAGCAGACCTTCGAGCCGGGCATCGAGTACCCCGAGCGGATCGTCAACGAGAAGCTGCGGGCCTGGAGCGAGGGCGGCGAGACCGACCATGTGACGCTCCGGCGCTATCTGGTGGACCTGCACGAGCTGCGCCGCGACGAGGGGATCTACCGGCGACCGGTTTCGGTGGCCGGGGCCGACGTCGTCTGACGTGGGCGAGTGCGTCCGCCGGGGCCGTCGACCGCCGGCGGCCCGCTGTCACGGCAGTCGTCGGACGGGCGAACCCGCCAGGAACGCCTGGATGTTCTCGACCGCCTGCCCGTAGTACGTGCGGTAGTTGGCCTGCGAGACATAGCCGAGGTGGGGCGTGGCGAGCAGGCGGGGGGCCGTGCGCATCGGGTGGTCGGCGGGGAGGGGCTCGGTGTCGAAGACGTCGACTCCCGCGCCGGCGATACGGCCTTCGACGAGGGCGGCGAGCAGGGCGTCCTGGTCGACGATCGCGGAACGCGAGGTGTTGACCAGGTAGGCGGTCGGTTTGAGGAGGGCGAGTTCGGCGGGGCCGAGCAGGCCCCGGGTGCGGTCGCCGAGCGCGAGATGGATCGACACGAAGTCGCTCTGGGAGAGCAACTCCTCCTTGGAGGCGGCGAGTTCGACGCCCACCTCGTCGGCCCGCTCCTGGCTGAGGTGCCGGCTCCAGGCGCCCACCCGCATGCCGAAGGCGAGGCCGACCTGGGCCACCCGGCTGCCGATCTTGCCGAGACCGAGAAGGCCCAGGCGGCGGCCGTGCAGGTCGGCGCCGACCGTCTGCTGCCAGGGACCGCCGGAGCGCAGGGCGTTGCTCTCCTCGACGATCCCGCGGGCCAGGCCGAGCAGCAGGGCCCAGGTCAGTTCGACGGGTGGCGTGGAGGAACTCGCCGTACCGCACACGGTGACGCCGTGAGCCTCGGCGGCCGCGTAGTCGATGACCGTGTTGCGCATACCGGAGGCGACGAGCAGCTTCAGCCGGGGCAGGCGGGCGAACAGCGAGGCCGGGAAGGGCACGCGTTCGCGCAGGGTGACCACGATGTCGACGTCGGCCAGGGCCGCGGCGAGGGCGTCCTCGCCGGCGAGGTGCTCGCGCAGCGCGACGACCTCCACGTCCTCCTCGACCGCAGACCAGTCGGCGGATCCGGCCGCCGCCCCCTGGAAGTCGTCCAGCACCGCACAGCGAAGTCGCACGTCGTCTCTCCCCTTGTCGCCGGTTACGTGACCGTACACGGACACCCTGAGCGGGCCGTCCGCGCGGCGGGGGTCCGACCGCCCGTACGTGACGGCGTGCCGAGCGCCTCCCATGGGCGTAGCGTCCTCATAGTGGCGCGAACGGGTACGTCCGGCGTGCGCGCGCCGCATCCACAGGGGAGCGGAGGGCAGCCCCGGCCGTCCGCGGAAGTCTCCCGCGATGCTGGAGGTGCCTCGTGACCAGCGCGGGTGATGCGCCCGCCGACAACGGTGAGGTCGACGCCGTGTTCGCGGAGACGGTGCGCCGTACCGGCGCGTCCATCGGCGCCCTGTACCTGCTCGCACCGGACGAGCAGCTGTTGTGGCTGGACGTGCTGTGCGGGGCACCGGCCGATTTCGCCGCACCGTGGGCGACCGTACCGATGACCGCTCCGGCACCGGTGGCCGTCGCGGTCCGCGAGGACCGTCTGGTGTGGGTGGGCAGCCAGGAGGAGATGGCCCGCTCCTATCCGCGCACCGCGATGGTGCTGCCCTACCCGCTGGCGCTGGTCGCCGCGCCGGTCACCGGCACCCGTCGGTGGGGCGCGTTGCTGCTGATGTGGTCGGCCGACCGTCCGCCCTATATGACCGGGCGGGAGCGGAGTCACATCGCGTCCCGCTGCCGGCGGCTGGCCCGGGCGCTGGAGGGAGCCGTCGAGCGCGGCAGGCCACCGGTTCGCGGCGACAGGCCACGCGTCGTCACCACCGGCACCGGCCGCCGGTCCGCGAGTCCGGCGACGGCCGCCGCCGACTTCGCCGAGCGACTGCCCGGCGGAAGCTGCGCCCTGGACCTGGAGGGGCGCTTCACCTACGTCAGCTCCGGTGCCAGCGCCCTGCTGGGCTGCGAAGCCGGTCAGCTGCTGGGCACGCTGCCGTGGCAGTCCCTGCGCTGGCTCGACGATCCCACCTACGAGGACCGCTACCGGGCCGCTGTGATCAGCCGAGAGGCCGTCGCCTTCACCGCGTGCCGCCCGCCGGACCGGTGGCTCGACTTCCACCTCTATCCGGACGCCAGCGGGATCAGCGTCCGCATCGTTCCCACTGGCGCACAGCCTCCGCCGGTGCCGGGGGCGGTCCGGTCCACGCGCACCGTCACACCGGCCCGCGCGGGCCGGATCTACCAGCTCACCCACCTCGCCGCCGCACTGACCGAGGTCGTCGGTGTGCAGGACGTCATCGACCTGGTCGCCGACCAGATCATGCCCGCCTTCGACGCCCAGGGTCTGGTGCTGTCCACCGCGGACGCCGGCCGGCTCCGGATCATGGGCTCCCGCGGCTACGACGCCCACGTCATCGAACGCCTCGACGCGCTGCCTGTCGACACCGACTTCACCCCTGCCGGGCGGGCCCTCCACAGCGGTATCCCCGCGTTCTTCGCCGACCCGGAGGAGATGCGGCGCATCTACCCGGAGGCACCGCTGATCAGCGGAAAACAGGCCTGGGCCTTCCTGCCGCTGATCATCTCCGGCCGTCCCGTCGGCTGCTGCGTCCTGTCCTACGACCACCCGCACAGCTTCCCGGCCGAGGAACGCGCCGTCCTGACCTCGATCGCCGGGCTCATCGCCCAGGCACTCGACCGCGCCCGCCTGTACGACACCAAACTCCAGCTCGCCCACGGCCTCCAACAGGCACTGCTCCCGCGCACCCTCCCCTCGATCACCGGCCTGCGCGTCGCCGCCCGCTACCTGCCCGCCACCCGTGGCATGGACATCGGCGGAGACTTCTACGACCTGATCCGGCTCGGCGACACCGCCGCCGCGGCCGTCATCGGCGACGTCCAGGGCCACAACGTGGCCGCCGCCGCTCTGATGGGCCAGGTCCGTACCGGTGTCTACGCCCACGCGACCCTCGGCACCTCCCCCGACCAGGTCCTCGCCCGAACCAACCGGCTCCTCGCCGACCTCGCCCCCGACCTCTTCACCAGCTGCCTGTACGCCCACCTGGACTTCGCCCGCCGACGTGTCACCCTGGCCTCCGCCGGCCATCCGCCACCCCTCCTGCGCCTCCCCGGCGGCGACACCCGGCCCCTCGACGTCCCGCCCGGTCCGCTCCTGGGAATCGACCCCGACGCCGTCTTCCCCCTGACCGAGATCCCGCTCACCCCCGGCCTGACGATCGCCTTCTACACCGACGGCCTGGTCGAGACACCGGGCGTCGACCTCGACGACTCCATCGCCGGCCTCGCACGTCATCTCGCCGACGCCGACGACCGGGACCTGGAGCAGCTGATCGACGAGTTGCTGAGAAAGGCCAGCGCGACCGGGCAGCGCACCGACGACGTCGCGCTCCTCGTCCTGCACGTCGAATCCGGCCGCTGACATCAGATCCGCTCGAACCGTCGATCGACGGTTCGAGCGCGAGACCACGGGGGTACCCGTGGGGTTCCCCTTCCTGCCCGGAACTTCCGGAGGTGATGGCAGTGACAACCTCTCACGGGTCGTCGATGGAAACCCATCCCGACATCGTCGCCATGCGCCACCGTCATGAGATGGCGGAGCGCGCCACCAGTACGCCCAGGGCGCAGGCCATCGAGACCATGGCCTTCCTCACCGGCGTGTATCTGGCGGCCTCCCCGTGGATCGCGGGGTTCAGCGACCTGACCGCTCTCGCGGTCAACAACCTCGTGGTCGGTATCGCCTACGCGCTGTTGATGAGCGGAGGCTTCGGCCGCGCCTACGAGCGGACGCACAGCATGGCGTGGGCCGCCTGCGCGCTGGGTGCGTGGACCATCATCGCGCCATGGGCCGTCGCCGGTGACGTCAGCACGACCAGGACCATATGGAACAACATCATCGTCGGCGTCATCGGCCTCCTGATGGGTCTGGCCGCCAGCGCCGTCGCCAACGAGAAGCGGTCGTCGCGAGCCGGACAGGGTATGAGCGCCTCGTAGCCGAGGTGGCCGTACAGAGCTCGGGCCGCCGTACCCCGCCCGAAGCCCGGACCGGCCGTTCCGGTCCGGGCGACGGCGGCTCCGTGTTGCCGAGGAGCCGTCGCCCGGTCGGGGCCCGGTCGGTGCCCCGGCCGCTCAGTCCTGGGCCGGGGCCTTCTTCCTGCCCACCAGTACCAGGGCCGTGCCGCCGATCACCACGAGGGCGATCGCGGTACCCGCGATCATCGGCGTGGCGTTGGAGCCGCCGGTCTCGGCGAGGTTCACGTCCGTGGAGGTGCCGCCCACCGTGGCAGGGCTGGGCTCACTGAGGGTCTGGGTAGCGTCGCCGGCCGCGCTGCCCTCGGTCCGGCAGTCCAGAACGCCGGTGAAGCGCTTCTCGAGGCCTCCCGGGCCGGTGATCGTGAAGTCGTAGGCCTGGTCCTCCTGGAGCGGGATGGTCACCGTGCGCGACTCGCCCGCCGGGATGCTGTGCTCGGTCCCCATGAGCTCGAAGGCGAAGACCTCGTCGCCCACGTTGGCGGCGGTGATGTCGAGGCCGCCCTCGGCGCAGTTCTTCGCCGCGGACAGGGCGGGTATCGCGCCTTCCGCGGCCCAGGTCGCGCCCGCCGTCGCCGAGACCGTCGACTCGCTGGAGCCGGCCAGGATCTGCGTCTGGCTGCGGCTCTCGGAGGTGAGGGCGCGGCCGACCGGCACGGTGGTCGACGCCTGTACGGTCAGCTCGGCTGAGCCGTCCGGCGCGTCCTCGGGCACGTCGATGAAGAGTTCACTGCCGTCGACCGCGGACGTGATGACCTTGCCGTCCTTGCCGACGATCCGCACCCCGCTGGTGGCGGCGTCCGCCGGCGGGGTCAGTGTCACGCCGGCCGCGTTGGTGTGCACCGTGACCGGGCCGAGCAGTTCGCCGGGGTGACCGGAGACGGCGGGCGGGTCGAGCGTCAGGGACGCCACGGGCTCCGCCAGGTTCCGGGCGCTCTTGTGCAGGTAGTCCGCGAGCCTCTCGGCCTGCGGGTCGACGGCGTCGACGGCCGCGCCGTCTGAGTAACGCCAGATGGCCACCTGGGTACCGGCCGCCGCGTCCTGCTCGGTGAGGCCGCCGTTCACGCCGGCCGCCGCCGCGAGTGCCGCGAGGTCGTTGACCTGCGGGTAGGAGTTCTGCAGGATCCAACGGATCTTGCCGGCATCCTTGTTGGCGGCCAGTGAGGTGCCGCTCCACGGGGTCTCGTGGTACTTGGCGTCGCGCTGCGTGGGGTTGTGGAGGTCGACGCAGTACGTCTGCAGGGTGCCGCCGCCCTCGACGGACATCTCGAACAGACCCGCCGACACCGTCAGGTCCCCGGCCTCGTCGTGTATGACGGCGTCGCCGTACGTCTTCAGGCCACCTATCGTGGCGGTCGCCCCGCCCTGGTTCTGCGCCGTCTCGTCGGCGGACGCCGTGGCCCCGCCGGCCAGCACACCGGCGGCGACCAGCCCGGACACCAACGTGACGGCGGCGAGGCGGGCCGCGCCTCGCCCGCGCACCGACAGCGCGGTCAACGAAGAAAACACAGAATTCCCCTTCGAGCAGGACCCGTTGACGTGGGGGGCGTGGTCCCACCAGCAGAAACAGAAACCCCGAGAGTTACCTTCGGCATCCTAGGTACGTGGCGTGCCGCGCTTCCCGGTGATGTCGGCGGTCAACCGATCCGACTCGGAATCGTTATCGCCAGGACCGCCCGTGAGCAGGGCTTATCGACAAATCCACTGCGGTCGTTCGGCGCGCACTCGCCGATAAGCCGCACTTCGGTCAGCCTCCGTCGACCGGAACCTCGGCCTCCGTCAGCCGGGGCCTCGGCCTCCCGTCCGGGTCCGTCCGGGCCGGTCGGTGTCCGCCGGTGGCTGACCTCACGTCACCGTGGCTGGTTCCGGACGCTGTTGGGCATCCGCGTCCGCGGGTGGCGGTGTCTCCCAGCTGGGTTCGGGCTGCGACGGCGTCCCGGCCGTTCCCGCCTCCGGGCGGGAGGCGCGGCGGAAGGCCGAGGTGCCGCGCGCGAGATCGTGGCCGATCGCCAGCGCGTCGATGTCGGCCGACGTCCAGCTCTGGCCCTCGCGTACGTCCGAGCGCACCTTCAGCCTGCCCTGCACCACGACGGGGTCCCCCACGCTCAGTGACGCGGCCGCGTTGGTGGCGAGCTGCCGGTTGGCCCACACGGTGAAGAAGTTGGTGTGGCCGTCCGTCCAGGTGTTCTTCTCTCGGTCCCAGTACCGCGAGGTCACCGCCAGCCGGAAGCGCGCCGACGCTCCCGACGCCAGCTCCCGGAACACCGGCTGCGTCGCCACGTTGCCCACCGCGCAGATGACCGTCTCGTTCATCTCGATCCCCTCCCTCGCCCGAGCGCACGCCGAGCGGGTACGCGTACGGGCCCCTCCCGTACGGCCGCGTCCGCCGCGACGCGGCGAGCCCTGTGCCCGCCGCGATCACCGCGATCGCCGCGAAGCCAGACTGCCGCCGTCGGGCCGAGCCCGCGGAGCGCTGTGGACCACCGCCGGACTGTGGACAACTCCACCACCCGAACGGGGGACCCCAGCGCCGCCCCGCGTCGCCCCTGCCGGGTCACCGTGCCGCGGGCACCCCCATGAGCCGCCCGTACTGCTCCCGGACCTCCCGGTACCGCAGCAGCTCCGCCGCCACCGGATCCAGCACCCGCGCCCGCCCGCAGCCGGCGGACGCCTCCCGGAGCCGTCGTTCCGCCTCCTGGCCATAGCGCCGCGCGGGCCCCCGCGCCGCCATCCGGCAGCTCCACTCGACCAGCGGGCCGCCGATGATCCCGGCCACCATCAGCAGGACCGGGACACCCAGGTTCGGCGACATGAACCCGATGATCTGCCCCAGCAGCCACAGGCCGCCGACGACCTGAAGGATCGTCATGGACGCCTGGGCGAACACGGCGGCCGGCCACCAGCCCGGTCGCGGTGGCCGGCCCGGCGGCAGTCCGGCCCGGGCCGCCAGCTCGTCCAGCGCCTCGGGAAGCCCCTGCGCACCGCGTACGGCGGCCTCGCGCACCGCCTGCCCCCAGGGCGCGGGCAACCCCGTGGACGCCCGCTCGGCCAACGTCCGCACGGCCTGCTCGACCCGCTGGCGGGCCGTCGCCTCCTCGTCGACCTGGGCGCGCGCGGGGAACCGTCCCGTGGGAGCGTCGAGGCGGTCCTGGTACCACCGCCACAGCCGTAGCCAAGGGGTGCCGCAGGCGCGGTTGGCGTTGCGCAGCCAGGCGCGTTCGGCCGCCTCGCCCGCCGCGGTGGCGCCGATCGCCTCCGCGAGCCGGGCGGCGAACTCGTCCCGGTCCTCCTCGCTGAGCCCGGTCCGCTGCCCGGTGGCGTACACGGACCGCAGCCGCCACCCGGCGGCGTCCACATCGGCCGCGATCCGCCGGGCCGGCGCTCCCCGCTCCGCAAGGAACTGGCCGAGCGACTCCCGCAGTTCACCCACGCCGTCCCCGGTCAGCGCCGACAGGGCGAGCACGGTCGCACCCGGTTCGCCGTACTCGCCCAGTGCGATCCCGTCCTCGTCGAGCAACCGCCGCAGATCGTCGAGGACCTGCTCGGTGGCCTCCCCGGGCAGCCGGTCGATCTGGTTGAGGACGACGAACATCACCTCCGCGTGTCCGGCCATGGGGCGCAGATAGCGCTCGTGGAGGACGGCGTCCGCGTACTTCTCCGGATCGACGACCCAGATGACCGCGTCCACGAGCGCCAGCACACGGTCCACCTGCTCACGGTGCTGTACGGCGGCGGAGTCGTGGTCGGGCAGATCCACCAGGACGAGCCCGCGCAGCTGCGCCTCCGCCTCGGCGCTCTGCACCGGACGCCGACGCAGCCGGCCGGGGATGCCGAGCCGGTCGATGAGGCCGGCCGCGCCGTCGCTCCAGCTGCACGCGATGGGTGCGGCCGTGGTGGGCCGTCGTACGCCCGTCTCCGAGATGGTCACCCCGGCGAGCGTGTTGAACAGCTGCGACTTTCCGCTGCCCGTCGCGCCGGCGATGGCGACGACGGTGTGCTGTCCGGACAGTCGTCGTCGTGACGCCGCCTCGTCGAGGACCCGGCCCGCCTCCGCGAGGGTCCTGCTGTCGAGCCGCGTACGGGACAGTCCCACCAGTTCGCGCAGTGCGTCCAGCCGCGACCGCAGCGGTCCGTCGTACGCCAGCGGGGCGGTGGCCTGGGGTGGGGACGGCCGGGCCGGCGCGGTGGGGACGTGCTGTGCGGCGGTCTCCTCGGTGACCCGCCGCGCGATCAGCCCGTCGTCCCAGGAGCCCTCGGAATCGGCCTGCACACGCGCGTGGCGGTCCTTGGCGGGTGCCTCCGGCCCCGTGGCGGCGTGCTTCCCGGCGCTCGCCGCCGCGGACTTCTTCGATCCGCCGGCCGCGCGGTGCTCCGGCTCCTCGCCCTCGGACTTCTCCAAAGCCGCCTCGGCGGCCGGCTCCGGCCCCTCCGCCACGTCCTCGCCATCGGGACCGGCCGCCGTGGAGCGGCCGTCCTGTGGCGTGCCCTCTTCGGAGGCGGCGTTCTCGGAACGCTCCTCCGCGCGGCCCGTATCGTCGCCCGCGGCGTCCGCGTGCCCCTGGCCCCCCGCATGGTCCGCGTGCTCCGTGTGGTTGGTGTGGTCCGTGTGGTCCTGGTCTGTGACGGCGGTCACCGGTCACTCACCTCTCCTTCTGCAGTACGGACAGCGCGGCGATGAGTTCGGCCTGCGGTTCGGGGTGGACTTCGAGGGCGTCCAACGGGGCGAGACGGCGCTCGCGTTCGGTGTGCACGATCCGGTCGAGGTGCTCGGTGAGCAGCCGTCCGCCGCGGTCGCGGAGCCGCAGCGCGCCGTGCGCGCCGATCCGCTCGGCGAGCCCCTCGCCCGCCGACCGGGCCCGGCGGCCGCCCAGCAGCGCGGTGGCGACGAGCGCGGCGACCGCCTCGGGAGCGGGCGCGACGTTGCGGTCGAGGGCGCGCACCTCCTCTTCGGCGTACTCCTCCAACTCCCGCCGCCACCGCCGTACGGCGAGTCCGATCCGGTGCTCGGCACTCTCCGGGGACGATTCACGGCCCGTCAGCTCCGGGGCCGCCGCGGCTGGTTCGCGCCGCCAGATCTCGTCGACGCGCTCGTCGGCTGCGGTGACGGCGCACAGCACGAGGGCGCCGAGGCTCTCCACGAGGGCGTCGAGGAGCTCCTGAGCGGTGCAGTCGAGCGGGAAGGCCCGCCAGCGCTTCAGGGCGTCGCCGGCGAGCACGGCACCGGCCTGCAGACGGCTCCGTACGCGCGCGTGCTCGCTGTCGTACGCGTGGTCGACGGCGGCGGTGAGCCGCAGCGCCGCCGAGTACTGGGCGGCGGCGGCGCTCGCCAGCTCGGGCATCCGGGACCTGAGCGAGTCGAGGACGCCGTGCGCGGTCCTGGCCAGCGTGTGCTGGCGGGCCGCCTGGTCCTGGGCCTGATGGACGAGCCAGGTTCGCAGCGGCGCGACGGCGGTGGCCGGCAGGAGCCCGCCGCCCCACGCCGACTCGGGCAGCTCGGGCACGGTGAAACGGGGTACGTCGCCGAGTCCGGCCTTGGTGAGCAGCGCTCCGTACTGTCGCGAGACCTCCGAGACGACCTGGTGGGGCACGCGGTCGAGCACGGTGACGAGCGTCGCGTTGTACTCCTTCGCGGTGCGCAGCAGATGCCAGGGCACGGCGTCGGCGTACCGGGCCGCCGTGGTGACCATGACCCAGATGTCGGCCGCGCAGATCAGTTCGGAGGCGAGGACACGGTTGTCGGCGACCAGGGAGTCGACGTCGGGCGCGTCGAGGAGGGCGAGACCGGGCGGCATGGTGTCGGCGGTCTCGATGCGCAGGACGCGGGTGGGGTCCTCGCCGGGCAGCAGGAGTTCGTCCCCCTGCTCCCGTTGCGGCACCCACACGCGCGTGAGGTCGGGAAGCACCCTCATTCCGCTGAACCAGTGATGGTCCTCCGGATGGCAGACCAGCACCGGCGTCCGGGTGGTCGGGCGCAACACCCCCGCCTCGCTGACTCTTCGTCCCACCAGGGAGTTGACGAGCGTCGACTTGCCGGCCCCGGTGGAACCCCCCACCACGGCCAGCAACGGCGCTTCGGGGTCCTTCAGGCGGGGCACCAGATAGTCGTCGAGCTGGGCGAGCAGTTCGTCGCGGTTGGCACGCGCGCGTGGCGCCCCCGCCAGGGGCAGCGGGAAGCGTGCGGCGGCGACACGGTCGCGCAGGGCGGAGAGTGCGTCGAGCAGCTGAGGCCGTACGTCCAAGGTCACCACATGCGAAGAATGCCCAATTTTAGGGGAATTCTGAAGCATATGAGCATGTCTGCGCGCCGACGGAACACAACGGACGGAAGGGATGACTGGGACACGGGCACAGTCCAGGCATAACGAGTGCACAACACCCGGGGCGCGAGACGCCAAAAGCGATGCACGATTCGTACCTGCCTGCGATTATCAGGACCGCTTCACCGAACCTCCACATCGAGCCACGGAGGGGAGGCAACAGGGACCAGGACGCGGGAGCCCTATCCTTGTCCCCGGCAACGTCACGGAACGGCCCACATCCGGGCACCCAAGACAGAGGCCACCACACCCGGCCCCCGTAGCTCAGTGGATAGAGCAGGCGCCTTCTAAGCGCTTGGCCGCAGGTTCGAGTCCTGCCGGGGGCGCAAGTCTCCGCCCTCCCTTCGGGAGGGCGTTTTTGCTGCTCGGGGCGCGGCGGCCGTCGCGTACCGGCTTCCGGCCGGCGAAGTCCGGTCAGCCCTGCGTGAGTACGCGCGGATGAGGGGTCGCGAACCCCGCCGGTGCCGCGGGAGCGGTCCGGGTCCCGGCCGGGCGTGGCAGCCCCCGGGCGTGCCGCCGTCCGCTGTAGAGAATGGGCATGATTCTCAAGCATCCGTCCGACCGCGGAGGCTCGCGGAGCAAGCCGTTCGAGAGGCTGGCCGAGAACGCCTCACGGTTCACCAGTTCGGCGACGTTCTTCGGGATCTGCCTGATCCTGGTCGCCGTGGCTGTCGCGTTGCACGTGATCGGTCTGCCGATCGCGTGGCTCCTGTTCGTGGGCGAGGCCATGTCCGCGGTGACCCTGCTCATGGTGGCGCTGTTGAAGAACTCCGAGCTGCGGGCCGAACGCGCCGTACAGCGCAAGCTGGACCTCATCGCGGCGGCCCTGCTGGAGGGGCTTGAGGGCGGCGGCCCCGGAGAGGCACACCAGAGGCTGCGGTCCCTCCTCGACAGGGAAGAGAAGCCCTGAGGTGTCCGTTCCCCGCACGCGCGCTCCCGCGCCGGGCCGAGCGAGGGCGTCCGAGGGTCTCGACGGTGACCGAAAGTGACAGGCGCGTCGCAGCGGGCAACACTGAACCCCAGGTCAGAGCCCCTCGGCCATACGCGTTTCCCCCGAGGGGTGGCGGTCGGGCAAGATGGGGTGTATCTGCCCACTGCCCACCTGCCAGACTTCAAGCTGCCGGACGGTTTCTCTTGGCTGAGTACATCTACACCATGCGCAAGACGCGCAAGGCAATCGGCGACAAGGTCATCCTTGATGACGTCTCGCTGAACTTCCTGCCCGGCGCGAAGATCGGTGTGGTCGGCCCGAACGGTGCCGGTAAGTCGACCATCCTGAAGATCATGGCGGGGCTGGAGCAGCCGTCGAACGGCGATGCCTTCCTGTCGCCGGGGTACACCGTCGGCATCCTCCTGCAGGAGCCGCCGCTGAGCGAGGGCAAGACCGTCCTGGAGAACGTCCAGGAGGGTGTCGCCGAGGTCAAGGGCAAGCTCGACCGGTTCAACGAGATCGCCGAGCTGATGGCGACCGACTACTCCGACGCGCTGCTCGACGAGATGGGCAAGCTGCAGGAGGAGCTCGACCACGCCAACGCGTGGGACCTGGACGCCCAGCTGGAGCAGGCCATGGACGCGCTCGGGTGTCCGCCCGGCGACTGGGCCGTCACCAACCTCTCCGGTGGCGAGAAGCGCCGCGTCGCGCTCTGCAAGCTGCTGCTGGAGGCCCCCGACCTGCTGCTCCTCGACGAGCCCACCAACCACCTCGACGCCGAGTCGGTGAACTGGCTGGAGCAGCACCTCGCCAAGTACGAGGGCACCATCGTGGCAGTGACCCACGACCGGTACTTCCTCGACAACGTCGCCGGGTGGATCTGCGAGGTCGACCGGGGTCGGCTGCACGGTTACGAGGGCAACTACTCCAAGTACCTCGAGACCAAGCAGACCCGTCTCAAGGTCGAGGGTCAGAAGGACGCCAAGCGCGCCAAGCGGCTCAAGGAAGAGCTGGAGTGGGTGCGGTCGAACGCCAAGGGGCGTCAGGCCAAGTCCAAGGCGCGTCTGGCCCGCTACGAGGAGATGGCCGCCGAGGCCGACAAGATGCGGAAGCTGGACTTCGAGGAGATCCAGATCCCGCCGGGCCCGCGGCTCGGGAGCATCGTCGTCGAGGTCACCAACCTGACCAAGGGCTTCGGCGACAAGATCCTCATCGACGACCTCAGCTTCACGCTGCCGCGCAACGGCATCGTGGGCGTCATCGGCCCCAACGGCGCCGGCAAGACCACCCTCTTCAAGATGATCCAGGGTCTGGAGACGCCGGACTCCGGTGACATCAAGGTCGGCGAGACCGTCAAGATCTCGTACGTCGACCAGAGCCGCGCGAACATCGACCCGAAGAAGACCCTCTGGGCCGTGGTCAGCGACGAGCTCGACTACATCAACGTGGGACAGGTGGAGATGCCCTCGCGGGCCTACGTCTCCGCCTTCGGGTTCAAGGGCCCGGACCAGCAGAAGCCGGCCGGTGTCCTCTCCGGCGGTGAGCGCAACCGTCTCAACCTGGCGCTCACCCTCAAGCAGGGCGGCAACCTGCTGCTCCTCGACGAACCGACCAACGACCTCGATGTCGAGACACTGGGTTCGCTGGAGAACGCGCTGCTCGAGTTCCCCGGCGCGGCCGTGGTCGTCTCCCACGACCGGTGGTTCCTGGACCGGGTGGCCACGCACATCCTCGCCTACGAGGGTGACTCCAAGTGGTTCTGGTTCGAGGGCAACTTCGAGTCGTACGAGAAGAACAAGATCGAGCGGCTCGGCCCGGACGCGGCGCGTCCGCACCGCGCCACCTACAAGAAGCTGACCCGGGGCTGATCTTGCGGCACATCTACCGCTGCCCGCTGCGCTGGGCGGACATGGACGCGTACGGCCACGTCAACAACGTGGTCTTCCTCCGCTACCTGGAGGAAGCCCGTATCGACTTCCTGTTCCGCCCGGAGAAGGACTTCAAGCAGGGGTCCGTGGTGGCGCGTCACGAGATCGACTACAAGCGGCAGCTGGTCCACCGGCACACCCCGGTGGACATCGAGCTGTGGGTCACGGAGATAAGGGCGGCGTCCTTCACCATCGCCTACGAGGTGAAGGACGGCGACCAGGTGTACGTGCGGGCTGCCACGGTGATCGTGCCGTTCGACTTCGAGGCGCAGCGGCCGCGCCGGATCACCCCGGACGAGCGGGAGTTCCTCGAGGGGTACCGGGATGACGCCGAGGAGGAGGCCGTCGCCGCATGACGGTGCTTCACCTCGCCGACGAGGGGGAGGCAGCGGACCTCGCGGCCTTCCTCTCCCGGCTGCTCCACTACGACCGTGGGGCGGCGGTGCGCCTCCAGGCGGCCGGCACCGCACTCGCCGTCTTCGGGCGGCCGCCGTCCTTCGAGGTGCTGGCGATCCGCGCGGTGCGGCTCGCCAAGCCCTACGAGGACGGGCTCGACGTCACCCTGGATGTGACGGTGTCCGCGGGTGAGCTGCTCGAGGCCGTCGACGAGACCGCGGTCACCGCGGCCGTTCCGGCGGCGGTGACCGGGCCGCCGTGGGCGGGGGTGCTGCCGCCGCGTGGCGGCTGGCTGGAGGAACCGGGGCTGCCGGCGCCGGACGACCTGCGGGCGACGGTCGCCGCGGTGGTCGCGGAATTCCGGTCCCGTACACAGGAGTTGGAGCCCGAACGGCGTACGCGGGCCGAACTCGACCGGATCGGGCGGGACATCTGGTCCCGGACCGTCGGTGACACGCCGCTGCCGGTACGGGCCGTGCACGCCGCCCAGTCCCTGGGGTTCCTGCGGTCCATGGAGACCGCCGGGGACCTGGCGTTGCTCTCGTCGGGCGCGTGGCTGCGGCTACGCACGCCGTACGGGTCGATCGCCGTACGACGGGCGGGCCTCGGGATGCTGGACGTCAGCGTGCGCTGAGGTCTGACGGTGACGCTCGGGGCGGCGCCTCGGCGAACCCTGTGCGACGCCCGCTGGACCCCCTTGATCAGTCCCGCTCGCTGTCGTCCGGCCAGACGCCGATGTGGTCCGGTTCCAGTTCCAGGGCCACGCGGTCGCGCATGCCGAGGGCCCGGGTGTACTCCGCAGGGAGCTGGAGGCGGCCGGCGCGGTCGAGCATGGCGTACTCGCGGGCCACCACCGTCTCGTGGCCGGTCGTCGCGTCGACCTCGCTGCGACGCAGCACCTCCGTGGAGGTACGGCCGTCGCGGATGGCCACCGTGCGGCGGACCTCGCCGGCGACCGCCTGGTCGTGCGTGACGATGACGATGGTGGTGCCCAGCTGTTCGTTCGCGGTGCGGAAGGCGGCGAACACCTGTTCCGCGGTGTGGGAGTCGAGTTCGCCGGTGGGTTCGTCGGCGAGCAGGACCGCGGGGTTGTTGGCGAGGGCGACGGCGATGGCGGCGCGTTGCTGCTGGCCGCCGGACATCTGGTGCGGGCGGCGGTCTCGGCAGTCGGCGACCTCCAGCAGATCCAGGAGTTCCAGGGCGCGGTGGGTGGCGTCGCGGCGGGCCCCGCGGGAGCGGGTACGTCCGGACAACTGCAGCGGGAGCGCGGTGTTCTGGGCTGCCGTCAGGTAGGGCAGCAGGTTGCGCGAGGTCTGCTGCCAGACGAAGCCGACGACTTCCCGGCGGTAGGCGAGGCGGTCCTTCGCGGTCATCGTGAGGAGGTCGCGGCCGGCCACGCGGGCGGCGCCGGCGGTGGGTGTGTCCAGGCCGGCGAGGATGTTCATGAGGGTGGACTTGCCGCTGCCGGAGGCGCCGACCAGCGCCATGAGTTCGCCCTCGCGGACCAGGAGGTCGAGGCCCTGGAGGGCTTGGACTTCTATGCCGTCCGTGGTGAAGATGCGGACGAGGCGGTCGCAGGTGATGAGGGCGTCGTGGCCGTAGGTGGGGCGGTTGCGGTGTGCCGCGGCGCGGTGGGTCAGGTCGGCGAGGGTGGGGTTCGTTGTCATCTGGGTCTCCTGAGCGGGTGCCCGGGGTGGTTGCTGAGGGGTGCGTCGCGCAGCCCGGCGCTGCGGGGTGCCGCTGCGCCCACCCGTGCCGCCCCAGCGGCACGACTGCCCGCAGCTGCGGCGGTTGGGGGTGTTGTGGCGGCTGTGGCGGCTGTGGGGTGTCGCTGCGTCGACCCGTGCCGCCCCAGCGGCACGACTGCCCGCAGCTGCGGCGGTTGGGGGTGTTGTGGCGGCTGTGGCGGCTGTGGGGTGTCGCTGCGTCGACCCGTGCCGTCCCGGCGGGACGACTGCCTGCAGCTGCGCTGGTTGGGGGTGTTGTGGCGGCTGTGGCGGCTGTGGGGTGTCGCTGTGTCGACCCGTGCCGGCCCGGTGGGACGACTGCCCGCAGCTGCGGCGGTTGGGGGTGTTGCGGCGGCCGGGTCGGCGGGTCATCGCGCGTCGCCCGCTCTCAGCTCCCGTACCGACCCTCGCCGCCCCGACCACCAGGCCTGACCCACCGCGACACCCACCGCCAGCAGCAGGACCGAAGCCGCCGGGACCGTCAACGACAGGACGTCCGCGTGGAGTTCGGCCTCGTTGGTGGAGGACGGGGCCGAGGCGAGGGCGAGGGTGGTCAGGTCGACGCCGGGGGAGAGCAGGCGGATGGCCGCCCAGCCCGTCAGGGCGCCGCCGAGAGCCGCCAGCACGGCCTGGGGGAGGGACTCCAGGATGAGAAGGTGGCGGCCCTGGGCGCGGGTGAGGCCCATCGTGCGGAGGCGGGCCAGGAGCGCGCCGCGTTCGGGGGCGGCCCGCAGCAGGGCGAGGAGGAGGGCCAGGACGGCGTAGCCGGTGCCGGCCGCGACCGCGATGGCGTAGACGCGTTCGGCGCCGGACTGGAGGGGCGAGTCGACGAACCCCGCGCGCTCCACGGCCCGCAGCCGGACGGTCGCCGAGTCGCCCGCCGCCCGGCGCAGCGCCCCCGCGTCCAGACGGTCGCCGGTCACCAGCAGTGCCGTCGGCCGGGCCGCGGTGCGCGGCAGCCCGGCGCGGTCCACGACCAGGAAGTGGGCGCCGGAGATCGCCGGGGTGCGGTCCCGGACGAGGGTGATCCGGACGGTCACCGTGTTGCCGTCCTCCATCCGGACCGGGAAGGGACGGGTGCCGTAGGTCGCCGCGGTGGTCGGGGAGGCCAGCGCCGGGAGGGGCGCCGACCCGCGCTCGCCGGAAGCGGTGGCCGACGGGTCGTCTCCGGAGGCCGGCCCGCCCTTCCCGGCCGTCAACTCCCGCCCCTCGAACCCTCCGATCCCCGTCCGCTCCGTCAACGTCGCGTACGCTCCCGGGTCCACCCCCACCACCGGCACCGTCACCCGCCCGTCGTCCGGCTTCGCCTGGTACGCGATGCTCGCCTCGGCCAGCCCGCGCACGCCCGGTGTGTGCCGGACACGGTCGGGCAGGGCGGCCGGGAGGGGCCCGGTGGTCTCGATGCGGGCGTCCGCGCCGACGGCCAGCAGCGCCGCGTGGTCGCGGGCCTCGCGGACCCCGGCGAGGACCGAGCCGCCGAAGGCCGCGGTGGTGAGCGCGGTCAGCAGGGCGAGGAGGGGCAGCGCCGCGGGGACGGAGGTGCGGCCCGCGCGGGCCAGCGAGAGGTGTCCCACCGCGCCGCGCAGCCGGCCGGCCGGGCCGGCCAGCGCGCGCAGCGGGAGCGGGTACAGCCTCACCAGTACCAGCGCCGCGATCACGCCGACCAGCACCGGTGCCAGGGAGACGAGTTGGTCCCCGCCGGAGCCCGACGTGCCGCGTCGGCGCAGGGTCTCGACCGCGCCGGCCGCCAGGACCACCAGCGTGAGCTCGGCGACCGTACGGCGCCGGGACGGACGGACGGACGTCACGTCCTCGCGGCCGCCGTGGACGCGTACCGTCCGGTGCGCGGCGGCGGCCCGCAGGGGCAGGGCGACGCAGGCGAGGGCCGTGACCGCCGCGGCGGCCGGCACGGCGGCCGAGACGCGGGGTGCGGGCAGGGCGAGCAGCGCGGCCGTGAGGCCCAGGGCACCCGCGGGGAGGGCGGTCACCGCGGTCTCGGCGAGCAGCCGCCCCGTCAGGCCCCGCAGGGAGGCGCCCCGGGCGCGCAGGAGGGTGAGCTCCAGGCGCCGGCGGTCGGCGGCCAGGCCGCCCGCCATCAGCAGGACGACGGCGGCGACCGTGCCGGTGCCGAACGCGGCGACGGCGACCAGCGGGTCGACGCCCTCGCGCAGCCGTGCGTATGCGGTCAGCACGTCGTCGAGGTCGGTGGTGACGTCGACCACGCCCGAGGTGTACTCGTCCGAGAGGCCGCCGACCGTCGAGCGCACCTTCCGCAGCGCCGGGCCGGACTCCAGGGAGGCGATGGCGGACCGCAGCCGGTCGACGTCGTGGGCGTGCAGGGCGTCGGTGTCGGGCGCCAACTGCCAGTAGCTCCAGGGGTTTCCGGGCGTGCCGAGGATCGCGGGGGCCGCCTCGGGGGCGAGCAGGAGGGCGCCGAGCCAGTAGCGGTCCGCGTCCGAGGACGGGCCGGGCAGGCGGACCAGGGTGGGGGTGCGCAGCAGGGGCTGGGCCGACCAGTAGGGGCCGGCCGGGTCGCGCGGGGTGACGATCGCGGTGACGCGGACGGCGAGCGGGGCGCGTTCCACGCCGGGTACGTGGATCACCGAGCCCACCTTGATGTGCAGGCTCTCGGCGGTCTCGGCGGTGACCGCGGCCTCGACCTCCGCGCTCGCCGCGGTCACCTGGCCGTTCGCGCGCGGAAGCCTTCCCTCCCGTACGTCCGCGTGGTCGGCGAGGCCCGCCTGGGCGGCGAGGGACACCTGCGCGGGCAGACCGGTGGGCCGCGGCAGCCAGGGGTCCCGTGTCACCAGGTCCATGGTCGTGCGCACCCCGTACGCCGACTGGTCGCGGTCGACGGTCAGCGGCGCGGGAACGAGGGCGCGGACCCGGGCGTCCTGCCGGGCCAGGGCGTCGGGGCGCAGGGCGTCCTCCCGCTGCTTCTGCGGCAGACGCAGGTCCGGGGGCGGCGCGGCGACCCCCACACCGCTCCGCTCGGGCCGGGCCTGCTCGACCGCCCGGTGCAGGCCGGCGTCGCCGTACCGGTCGACGGCCAGCGGGAACGCGGCGGCCAGACACGCGGTCGTCGCCACCAGCAGCGCGAGGGCCCAGGCCGCGCCCGGCGCGGTCCGCAGCCGGGTACGGACCCAGGGCGCCAGAGTCGAACCCACCTCACTCACCCCCCTGTTCCCGCAACGAGGCCACCGGATCCGCCCGTCGCACCGCCAGCGCCGCCGTGACCAGCACCGGAGGCAGCGCGACCGCCGCCAGCAGTACGGCGATCCCCCCGGCCGGCAGTTCGACGAGCACCCGGGGCACCGGCCGGGTGGCCTCGGAGGTGAGGACGATCAGGGGGACCACGGCCCGGGTCAGGACGGTGCCCAGGGCCGCGCCCACCAGCAGGGCCAGCGCCACCAGCACCCCCTGCTCGACGGCGATGGTGCGGGCCAGCCGTCGGCGCGGGGCGCCCAGCGCGCGCAGTACGGCGAACTCGGCGCCCCGCTCCCGCAGGGAACCCGCCGAGCTCACCGCGAACCCGACCGCGGCCAGCGCCGCCGCCACCCCGGCCGCAGCGGCGAACGCGGCCTCGGGGCCCGCGCCGAACGGGTCGTCGCGCAGCTGCTCGGCGATCTCGTCGCGGACCACGACCTGTGCCGGATCCATGTCGGGCCGCGCCCGCAGCGCCGCGGCGACGTCCGCCGCCGCGCCCGGCGCCGTCCGCAGCCACCACTCGGTGGGCGTCACGCTCTCCCCGGACCGCGCCTCCAACACCCGGTTCACCGAACGCAGATCGACCACGATCGTCCCTCCGGTGGCCTCCTCGGTGGTCGGCAGCGCCTGTACCGAGCGCACGATCCGCACGGGCAGGGTGCCGCCGCCGAACGGCAGGTCCACGCGCTGCCCGGCGCGGGCGCCCGCCGAGGCGAGGAACCGGTCGGTCGCGACGGCCGTGACGGCGGGTGGCGGTGGCTGCGCCGCCCGCAGGCGCAGCGTCAACGACCCGAGGACCCAGGTGTCCTCGGCCGGGACGTAGCCCGTGCCGTACTCGACCGTCGGTGGCCCAGACCGTGTGCCGAGGCGCGGCTCGGTCGGTTTCGTCCGCTCGTCCGGCGACGACGTCTCGGCGTCACTGGCCGACGTGACCGTCCAGGCGTCCGGCAGGGGCACGCGGCGTTCCGCCCCCTCGGCGTCGGTGGCCGTCAACGCGTCGACGACGAAACGGTGTCGCTCGGCGCGGCCGATCGGCTGGGGCAGGACCAGTGCGACGCCGGTGAGCGTGAGCGGACCCGGCGGGACGTCCACGCCCAGGGTGTGGCGGCGGCCGTCGGCGGGCAGTTCGCCGGCCGGGAGCCGGTACGGGGTGCCGTGGCGGTCCTGCAGGGTGAGGGTGACGTCCGCGGTGGTGCCCGGCCCCGCCGAGTTGTGCAGGGTCGTGGTCAGCCGCAGCCGGGCGGTGCCGGCCGGTACCCTCGCACCCGCCGACGCGCCCTTCCCCTGCGGGCCCAGCCCCGCCAGCAGCGGCCGTACCGGCTCGGAGGCCAGGTCGGAGCGCATCAGCAGGGCGTCCGCCGCGTGCGCGGTGTCCAGCGCCAGCACGGTCGCGGTCCGGTCGCCGGACAGCGCGAGCTCCGAGCGGGCGGCGGGGGCCGCCTCTCGTACGCCGGGCACGGCCGCGTACTCGTCGGTGCGGCCGAGGCCGTCCGCCCCGGCGGCGAGGATCCGCACCGGCACCCCGGCCCGGAAGTCCGCCTGGTCGTTCTGCGAGCGGTCCCACGAGGAGCCCTGCCCGATCGCCAGCATGCCCAGCGCGACGGCGAGGACCAGCAGCAGCACCGGGCCCGCCCCGCGCATCGGGCGGCGGGCGATCTGCCAGCCCGCCAGCGCCGTGGTCAGCCCCCGTCCGCCGGCCGCCCGGCGTTCCGCGAGCCGGGCCACCGGCGGCAGCAGCCGTAGCGTCAGTACCGTCCCGGCCAGCAGCGCGAGCGCGGGCGCCGCCACCAGCAGCGGGTCGACGCCGAGGGCGCGCGTGTCGTCGCCGGTGGCGCCGGAGGTCTGGCGGTCGAGCTGCCAGTAGGCGACCGCGGCCACCGCCAGCAGCCCTAGGTCGGCGCCCGCGCGGATCGCGGAAGGCAGCGCCCGCGCCCGCCCGGAGGCGAAGGACGAGGTCAGCGCGGGCAGCGTCACCGCGAGCGCGCAGCCCAGGGCCACCCCCGCCGCCACCAGCCACACCCCCACCCGCCCGCCGGCCGGCACGTCGAGGCGCAGCCCGATCCGGGCCAGCGGCCCCTGTCCGGCCAGCAGCCGGGTCAGTGGCCCCGCGAGCAGCGGCGCGCAGACCACCGAGGGGACGGCCAGCAGCAGCGCCTCCAGCGCGGCCAGGCCCGCGATCCGGCGGCGGGAGGCACCTCGGGCCAGCAACAGCCGTGTCTCACCGGTGCGTTCGGTGCTCAGCAGCCGGGCCACCAGCAGCAGGGCGCAGGCCGCGAGCAGCGCCAGTTGCAGGGCGACGATCAGCAGCGTGGAGCGGGAGACGAGCAGCGAGCGGTCGACGCGGTCGAGGACGTCAGGCAGCGCGGTGGTGGCCACGGTGACGCCGCTGAGCGCGGGTTGTTCGCGCAGGGCCGCGTTCTCGGTGCGGGCCGCCTCGCGCAGGGCGTCGATCCGCCCGGTCGTCAGCGTCGAGAAGTCGGCCGACGCCAGCCAGGCCGACGCCCCGGCGCTCACCGTCCCCCCGGTCAGCACACCCGGATCGGCGAGCAGGGGGCCGTAGGTGGTGAAGTCGCTCTGCTTGATGCCACGGCCGCCGAGGTCGTCCAGCTTCCAGTACGGCGCGTCCGTCCGGGCGGGACGGTAGAGACCGGTCACGGTGACCCGCACCTTCGGGCCGCCGAGCCGGTCGGTGACGGTGAGGCTTTCGCCGGGTCCGAGCCCGAGGCTCCGGGCGGCGGCCTGCGGGAGCGCGACCTCCACGGCGCCGGAGGTCCGGGCGGGCGGCCGTCCGGCGACGAAGCGCACCTGGGTCCGGTCCAGGGCCGCGAAGAAGGTCAGATCCGGGTCGCCGGACCGCTCGGCGGGCGGCTGCAGGGAGCGGGGCAGGGCGTACGGGCCGGAGCGCCGCAGGGTCCGCACGGTCACCGGCAGCCCGTCGAAGGTGCGCTTGGCCGCCTCCCGTACGGCGGTGTCGGCGGCCGTACGCCGCTCTGCCGGCACGTCGGCCTTGACGATCAGCGCGGTGTCGACGGCGTTGCGGGGATCACGTAAGGAGTGGCGCAGGGCCGCGTCACCGATGGCGCCCGAGTAGGCGGCGAGCGTCGCCAGGACGGCCGTGGTCAGCAGGACGGTGAGCAGAGCCGCGGCGAGCAGCAGCCGGTGCGCCCGGGCCCGCTGGAGGACGAACCCCGCACTTCCCCCTGTCCCCGTCACCCGGCCCCCCGCCGTGTTGTCCAGACCTCCGGGTGATGTTGTCAGAGGGGACGGGCCGCGGGTAAGCGCTTGTGAGCTGGACTTGACCGGATCGTGACCGGAATCCGGAATCGTGCGACCGGAATCCGGGCCTCAGCGTGGGCGGGTCAGTCGGGGGTGTTCACCATCGAGGCCGCCGCGTACGTCAGGTAGTTCCACAGCGTGTGCTCGTGTTCCTCGGACAGGCCGAGCTCGTCGACGGCGTCCCGCATGTGCCTCAGCCAGGCGTCGTGCGCCGCCCGGTCGACGGTGAAGGGGGCGTGGCGCATCCGCAGCCGCGGGTGGCCGCGGTTGTCGCTGTACGTCGTCGGACCGCCCCAGTACTGGATGAGGAAGAGCACCAGCCGCTCCTCGGCCGGGCCCAGGTCCTCCTCGGGGTACATGGGCCGCAGGACCGGGTCCCCGGCGACTCCCTCGTAGAAACGGTGGACGAGGCGGCGGAAGGTCTCCTCCCCGCCGACCTGCTCGTAGAAGGTCTGCTCCTGAAGCGTGCCGCGCCGAATCTCTTTCACCCGTCCATGGTCTCAGACGGGGCGACCGAGGACTCGAGGCTTAGGACCACCCTCACAGAGCCCGACCGGCGGGGGCAGCGGCTCGCTTCCGGAGGGCCGCCGCAGCACAGTGGACGTATGGGCGCGCACGAGCTCGACCGGGACGGCCAGGACGAGGGCCGGGGCCTCGACGGCCTCGACGACCTCGCCGCCTCGGCCCGGGCGGAGCTGGTGGCGGAGATCGACGCCAGTGGGGCGTGGACCGGGGACCCGGTGTGGCGGGAGGCGTTCCTGGTGGTGCCACGGCACCTGTTCGTCCCCTACTACTACGTGGGCGTCATGGACGGCTACGAGCGGCGCTGGAGCGAGAGCCCCGACGCGCGCGGCCGTGAACGCTGGCTGCGCGGTGTCTACGCCGACACCCCGCTGGCCACCCGGCTGCACGACGGCGAGCTGGTCTCCTCCAGCAGTCAGCCCTCCCTGATGGCGCTGATGCTGGCCGAACTCGAGGTGGCCGACGGCGACCGGGTCCTGGAGATCGGCACGGGCACGGGCTACAACGCGGCCCTGCTCGCCCACCGCCTCGGCGACGACGACCTCGTCACCACCGTCGACCTGGAACCGGAGATCACCGAGGCGGCCCGGCGGCATCTGGCCGTGGCCGGCTTCAGGCCCGTCGTCGTCACCGGCGACGGGGCGGGCGGGGTGCCCGAACGGGCCCCCTTCGACCGGATCATCGCGACCTGCACACTGCGGTCGATCCCGCCCGCCTGGCTCGCCCAGTGCCGTCCCGGCGCCCGTGTCCTGGCACCGCTCGCCACCGGCCTGATCGCCCTGACGGTGCGGGACGCCGGGCAGGCCGAAGGGCGCTTCCTGCACACGCCCGCCTACTTCGTGCCGCTGCGCGGTGGCGGGCCCGAGCCGGAGCCGGCCCCGCTGGGCGGGGTGCCGCGCCCGGCCAGGGACCACGAACTGTTCCGGTTCCTGCTCGCTCTGACCCGCTCCGCCCTCGCCCCGCAGGAGGCGTACGCGCTGTGGGAGCGCGAGGGGCGGCCGCCGCGCGATCGCTACGGCATCACGGTCAGCGGCGGACGTGAGTGGGCGTGGCTGGACGAACCGGAGGGACCGTATGCCTGGCCCCTCCGGTGACCGACCCGTGTCGTCCTAGCCGCGGCGGATGGTGATCGTCGTCCAGGCGCCCACGTGGACCCGGTCGCCGTCCTGCAGGGGCACCGGCACGAAGGGCTGGATCGGCTCCTCGCCGTTGTTGACCGTCGTGCCGTTCGTCGAGTTCTGGTCGACGACCGCCCAGGAACCGTCCGGCTGCTGGACCAGCACCGCGTGCTGGTGCGAGACGCCCGGGTCCTCCGGCGGCACCGCCAGGTCGATGTCGGGGGTGTCGCCGGTGGAGTGCCGGCGGCGGCCGATGGTGATCTGGTTGCCGGTGAGGGCACGCTGCTGCTCGGGCGAGTACGCGGGCAGGTTGAGGCCCGCGGCCTCGGGCCCCGAGCGCTGCATCATCGCCATGAAGTAGTCGCGGTCCGGGCCGATGGTCGCCGTCCAGGTCGACGGCTGCTGCGGGAAGCCGGGGCCGGGAGGTGCGGGCGGGGCCTGGGTCGCGCCGGGCTGCGGATAGCCGTAGCCACCGCCGGGGCCCTGACCGGGCCCGCCCGGGCCACCCGGGCCGCCGGTCGTCGGCGGGGGCAGCACCCAGTCGTCGCCACCGCCACCGAAGGAGGGGCCGCCCGGCTGCTGCCGGTTCGGGTCCTGCGGGTATCCGGGCGGGCCGCCGGGGCCGGGCTGCTGGAACGCCTGCGGTGCCTGAGGTCCGCCGGGACCGCCAGGTCCGCCAGGTCCGCCGGGACCGCCGTGGGGGTTCGGGCCGGGGGGCGGCGGTACCGGGCGCGACGGGTCGGTACCGAAGGGCCCGGGTCCGCCAGGTCCACCGGGTCCGCCGGGTCCACCCTGGCCGCCGGGGTTGTTGGGGTAGCCGTAGCCACCGGGAGCGCCCTGACCACCGGGGCCGCCGGGGCCGTTGGGGCCGCCGTAGCCACCGGGAGCGCCGGGACCGCCTTGCCCGCCGGGGCCGTTCGGGCCGCCGAAGCCGCCAGGGCCACCCGGGCCGCCTTGCGCGCCGGGGCCACCCGGGGCGCCGAAGCCACCGGGGCCGCCGGGGCCACCAGGTCCCGACGGCGCGTTGCCGAACGGCGGGCCCGGCGGGATCGGCTCGGCCGGCCGGTTCACCTGCGAGGGGCGTGAGCCCTGGTAGTCGTACGAGTCACCGCCGCCGTACGACGGCCCCGGAGGCTGCTGGAACCGCCCGGCCGGGTTGGGGCCGGGAGGCGGCGCTGCCGGGGTGTACGAAGTCGCCGTGTTCGTCAGGAAGTTCCACCGGCACTCCTCGCAGAAGGGCGCACCGCCCTCACGGGGCGTGCGGCACTGCGGGCACAGCTCGGGCTCGGGCGCACGGCCGCCGGGCGGACCCGGCTGCGTGCCGGGACCCTGGGACGGCGGGAAGCCGTAACCCCCGCCCGGGGGCGGCGGTGGAGGAGGTGGAGGCACGGCACCCGCCATGCGGTGACCGCAGACCTCGCACCAGTCGTCGGAACCCGACTGGTGTCCGTTCGGGCAGGTCGGCATGTCGGCGCGTCCCCCTTTCCTTTGATTTCCTTCGATTTCCTACAGGGTCACTCAGGTCACTTCTTTACACGAACAGTCTTTGTCGACCGGGTCTCGAGAGTCATCTCGTCGGCCTCCGTGACCTTCGCCTTCAGTCGCACAGTACCTGTCGCGGCATCGACGACGTCCACCACCTTCGAAAGCAGTTTCGCAGTATCCGCGTTTCCGGAGGCGCTGGCGAGCTGGACGGCCCTGCCCAGTTTGGCCGTTGCTCCGTCGAAGTCTCCCGCTTTGCGTAGATCGAGCCCTTGTTGGATGGCCTGGGCCAGTTCGGCCTGGCCGGTGTAGTGGGCGACCTGGGGGTTGATCGACGTCGACGCGACCATGTCGTCGGTCCACACGGCCCGGACCAGGCCCTGCGCGCCGACCAGCGGCTGGGTGCTGCCGTCGGGCTGCGGCACGACCAGGGAGACCCGGGCGGCGAGCATCTCCTGGCCCACGTTCGCGGCCGGGACCTCGACGCAGACGTGGTAGTCACGGGACTCGTCCCCCCAGGAGCCGGTGGGGTAGTCCCCGGCGCGCGGGCCGGCCTCGGTGCGGCGGTCGGTGAGTTCCTCGACGGTGGGCGCGACCTGCTTGACGAACTTCACGGCGGTGCCGACCGGGGTCCACAGCCGCAGCGCGACGTCCGCGACCTCCTTGCCCATCGCCGTCTCCATCATCTGCGTGAAGTCGGCGGCCAGGGCGGCCGGGTCGGCGACGATGTCGGCGGTGCCGAGCAGCGCGGAGGCGATCGCTGTGACTTCTTTCACTTCCCAGTCGGTGCCCACCCCGCGGGCGTCACAGGTGAAGCGGCCGGCGCAGGCGTCCAGGGCGGCCTTCAGGTCCTCCGGCGACTCGTGCTCGTTGCGGCCGTCGGTGAGCAGGATGCCGTGGCGGATGGCGACGTCCGCGGAGGACAGCAGCCGGTCGGCGAGCCGCAGCCAGGTGCCGATGGCCGTGCCGCCGCCCGCGCTGAGCTTGCGCAGCGCCTGCTTGGCCTGGTCGCGGGTGGTGGCGTCGGCGACGGCGAGGCGACCGCCGCCGGGGTAGACCTCCTTGGCGACATGGGTGCCGCCGATCACCGCGAAGTGCACGCCGTCGCGCAGGGTGTCGATGGCGGCGGCCGTCGCGTCCCGGGCGTTGCGCATCTTGGTCGGCGGGTAGTCCATGGAGCCCGAGCAGTCGACCATGATCGCCACGGCGGCCGACGGTCCCTGCCCGTGCGAGTACAGATGGGGTGCCGCGACCGCGCTTCCGATCGTGCCACCGCCGGTCGCGGTGACGGTGACGATCGCGCTGACGTCGCGGCCGCCCTCCGGCAGGTACTCGTTCTGGTACACGTCCACCGAGAACTGCGGCACGTTCGACTTCGAGAAATTGGCCATACCTACTCAAATCCCCCTTGAACTCCCCACGGACGCGGGGCGATGACGGTGTGACGGACCGGTCCCCTCCGGTCCGTCGAGACGTCCCCGTGGTGCTCGGGCCGTAGTGGGCCTCAGGCCGATCCTGCCCCCTGCGGCGGGGCGGGGAACGGCAGGACGGCCACTGTTACGTTGTCGTGGCCCCCGCCGTCCAGGGCGTGGCCGACCAGGACGCGGGCGCTGTGCAGGGGGCGCACGGAGGCGTCCGGCGGCAGGACCTGGGCCATCTCCTCGGCAGCCTCCGCGTAGTTCCACAGACCGTCGGTGCACACCACCACCACGCCAGGCCGGTCCGGCTTGAAGGAAGCGGTGTGCGGCTCCAGTTCGTAGGCGTCCGCGCCGAGCCAGCCGGTGATCGCGTGGGCACGCTCGTCGGCGTACGCCTCCGCCTCGTTCATCAGGCCCGCGGCGACCATCTGCGCCGCCCAGGAGTCGTCCTCGGTGAGCCGCGCCGGGGGAGCGGTGCGGTCCACCGGCACCCAGTAGACGCGGCTGTCGCCGACCCAGCCGACGACCAGCAGCCCGGACGTCACCACCGCGCCCACCAGAGTGCAGGCGGGGGCGTTCTGGTGCGGGGCGTGCTCGCGGGCCGTCGCGGGCTCCTCCGCCAGCGCGTTGACCGCGTGCGAGGCGGCGACGATGGCGTCGTGCATGGCCTGCTGGGGGTGGGTGCCCAGGGGCAGGGCGGCCAGCAGTGCCTCGCTCGCGGCGCGGGAGGCGGCCAGCGAGGCGTCGTCGGGACGGGTCGCGGAGGACACGCCGTCGCAGACGATCGCCAGGACCGCCGTCGAGCCGTCGGGCAGCGTGGCACAGCCGAGACCGAACGCGTCCTCGTTGCGGTGGTGGCGCAGACCGCGGTCGCTGACGGCGGCGACCGGGCCGATGTCGTGCTCCATGTGGTCGCGCTCGCGGGGCTGGGCGTGCCCGCAGTTCTCGCAGTAGCCGTCGTTGTCCACCCGGCCGGCCCGGCAGGCCACGCACACGGGGGTGCCCTCGGCCGGGGCCGGGGCGTCACCGGCCACGCGCGGGTCCGGCGCCTGCAGCGGGTAGTCGTCGGGCTCCGACGGCCGGTCGAACCGTACGCCGGAGGCGGGGGAGACCGGGGAGCCCGTGAAGGGGGGCTGCGAGGCGTCCCCGACGGGCGGCTGCCGCGGTGCGGCCGGCGGCATGTCGGGCACACCGTCCGGCCGGAGCGGCACGGCGCCGTTCATGGCGATGGTCGGATGGTCGCCCGGGGGCGCGGGCACGGCGGACAGGTCGTATCCGCACGCGCCGCAGAAACGGTCACTCGACTCGAGGGGTTCCTCGCAGCTCGGGCACCTCGACAGGGCGGTCTGGGGCATCTGCGACATCAACTACACCCATGTCCGGGGGCGGTAACGGTTGGCACGTTCCACCAGGTCGATCCTCTCCTCGCCGCCCGACGCCAGCCGGGCCAGCGTGCGGTACGAACGCTCCAGGCCGAAGCGCAGGCCCCGCTCGTCCAGGCCGCTGCCGAGCAGCACCCGTCCCCCGACGGCGGGGGGCGGGGCGGAACCCTGGCTACCGGAGAGTATCCAGTCCAGCGCGCAGCCGAGGACTTCCGCGGACAACTGTTCCCGCCGCGCCGGGTCCAGACCGTACGCCTCCAGGGCCTCGACCTGGCCGGCTGCCGCCGTCAGATCGTCCAGGAAGGGTACGTCGGAAGCGACCGCGGTGCGCTGCCGCAGCCGTGCCCGCACGGCCGCCACGCGCGCGGCCGTGTAGTGGATGGACGACTCCGGAACCGACTCCAGCGTCCGTACGGCGCCCCGCCGGTCGCCGGTGGCGAGCTGGACGCGGGCCAGGCCGAAGGCGGCGCTGACGTAGCTGGGGTCGGTCGACCAGACGAGGCGGTAGTACTCGGCGGCGTTGTCGAGCTGCCCGAGCACCTCCGCGCACAGGCCGAGAGCGAGCTTGGGGGCGATCTCGCCGGGGAAGGCGTCGTAGATCGCGTCGAAGGCCAGCGCGGCGGCCTCGTGGTCACCGGTGACCAGCGCCGCGACCCCGCGGTACCAGACGACCCGCCAGTCGTCGGGCCGCTCCTCCTCCAGCTCCAGCAGGGACGCGTGCGCGGTGCCCGCGTCCCCGTTCTCCAGCCAGGCCCGGATCTGCCGCAGCCGGGTCTCGGTGGACCGGGCCGGAGCGGCCGCGATGGCCCCGAGCAGCTCGGCGGACGCGGTGGCCATCAGACCGGCGAGGAAACCGGCGTTCGGGTCCGAGGGATCGACGAGCGGAACGGGCAGCGCGAGCGCCGCGGCCGAGGCGTTGACGGTCTTGACGATGCCGGGCGTGACCGCTGCCGTGGCGCCGGCGGGCGGGGCGGCCGCGGGAAGCAGGGAGCCGGCACCGGCACGTGAGCCGGCACCGGCGCGCCGCCGGACCGGCACCGCCCGCGCGCCCAGCCGGGACACCTCACCGTCCAGCTTGGGGAACAACTCCGCGTCCGTGACCCGGACTTCGGGACCGAACAGGGTGGACAGCGCGGGGCGGGCCCGGCCCGACTGCAGGGACACCACCTCCCGGAGTACGCCCGTGAGCTGTTCCGCCATCTCCTGCGCGGAGGCGAAGCGGCGGGCCGGGTCCGGGTCGGTGGCACGGACCAGCAGCCGGTAGAAGGACTCGTACTGGCGGAAGACCTCGATGTTGTCCGGGTCGGGCAGGGAGTCCACGAAGACGTTCGTGTAGCCCTGGAAGTCGAAGGCCAGCACCGCCAGCGTGCGCGCGACCGTGTAGAGGTCGGACGCCACGGACGGGCCGACCTCCGCGACTTCCGGCGCCTGGTAGCCCACCGTGCCGTAGATGGCCGACTCGTCGTCGTCCATCCTGCGCACCGCGCCCATGTCGATCAGCTTGAGCTGGTCCTCGGTCTGGATGGCGTTGTCGACCTTGAAGTCGCAGTACAGCAGGTTGCGGCTGTGCAGGTGGCCGAGGGCCTCAAGGGCCTCGATGCCGTACGCGCACGCCTGCTCCACCGGCAGCGGGTCGCGCTTGCCCGCCGGTGTGCGGCGGGCGTTGGCGATCTCCTTGAGGGACTTGCCGCCGACGTACTCCATGACGATGTACCCGTCCAGCGAGCCGGTGCGCTGGTCGAGATGCTCGACGAAGTTGTAGATCCGCACGATGTTGGCGTGCTCGATCTCCGCGAGGAAGCGCCGCTCGGAGATCGCCGCGGCCATCGCGTCCTGGTCGCCGGTGTCCAGCAGGCCCTTGAGGACGACCCAGCGGTCGGAGACCGCGCGGTCCACGGCGAGATAGACCCAGCCGAGCCCGCCGTGCGCCAGACAGCCCGCGACCTCGTACTGGCCGTGCACGACGTCGCCGGACTTCAGCTTCGGTACGAAGGAGTACGGGTGGCCGCACTTCGTGCAGAACCCCTCCGTACGCCCCGGCCGGTCACCGCGCGACCGCCCCACCGCCGCCCCGCAGTCGGAACGCGAGCAGAACCGCTTGCGCTCCGGCACCTCGGGGTTGTCCAGGACCATCGCCCGCGGATCGGGCCGCGGCACCCCCGGCACCTCGACCAGGCCCACGCCGAGCCGGCCGCGCGCGGACGACCCGGCGCTGGAACCGGAGCTGCGCACCGACACCGAGCGGCCCGTGGAGCGGCCCGACACCGAGCGCGACAGCCGCCCCGACACCGAGCGCCGCGACTTCGACGACTGTGACGACGTACGCGAACTGCGGCTGCTGGAACGCGAACTGGTGCTGCCGGACGAACCCCGGGAGCCCCGGCCGCCGGCCGTGATCCCGGTGGGCGGCGAGCTGACCATGCCGGTCGTGGAGACGACCGGGGCCAGCCCGCAGGTGTCGCAGTACAGCTCGCCGCCGCCCACGTCCTCGTATGTCCCGTCGCAGTCCGGCCGCTGGCAGGGCTGTTGTGCCTGACTCATGACGACGCCGTCCCCCTTCTGTCGCTCACGCTCCCGGCCCCCTGCCGTCCTGTGGTCCGTCCGGCACCCGGGGGGCGGCGAGCAGTTCGGCGGCCGCGTGCTGGTAGCGCAGCACGGCCTGCTCGGCGACCCGCAGGTCGCAGGGCGCGCTCCACAGCATCCGCCGGGCCGCGTCGTACCGCTCGACCAGCAGCGAGTCCTCCGCGAGGCCGTGCCGGGCGACCTTCGCCTTGTACGCGTCGAGGCGGCCGCGCAGCTCCGCGCGGACCGCCAGGGGCGCGGTGACCGCGGTCAACGACTCGCGGGCGCGCAGCAGTTCGTCCTCCGCCTTCTGCTCCAGGGACTCCAGGAGCGGGGACAGACGGTGCCACTGGGCGTGTCTGCGGTACTCGGCGGCCGTCGCCAGCTGCTCCTGCAGCACGGTCGGCGGTCCGCCGACCACCGGCACCTCCGTGGCGGCGATCTTCGCGAGAACCTCGGTGCGCGCCGTGCGTGCCTCGGCGAGGGTGCGGTCGGCGCGGGAGAGCACGTCCCGCAGCTTGACCAGCCGGGTCTCCGCGTCCTGCCGGACCGTCAGCACGGCGTCGATCTCCCGGCGCACGTCCTCCAGAGCGCGCGCCTCCCGGTCGTAGACCGTGGTGTCGGGCTTGCCGCCGCCCGGGGCGGTGCTGCCCTCGGCGCGGATCCAGAACGCCAGCGGGTCGGACACCACCTGCTCGCGCAGGGACGTCAGCGTGCGCGTGATGCGCTCCAGGTCGTCGCCCGCCGGGTGTTCGCCGGGGCGCACACCGACGGGGTGGGCCAGCCGGCGGGTGCGCTGGAGCTCCGCGGCCAGTAAGTCGATCCTGGCGGGCAGCGCCGACCAGACCGCGTCGGCGGCGACGACCATGTCCAGCGAGGTCGCGTACAGCTCGTTCATCCGGTCCACGAGCGTGACCAGTGAGAACTGTTCGCTGAGCTTGCTCGGACCGCCGTGCAGTGTCGGTGCGTTGGCGATCGCGTGGGCGGACCCCGCGACGGTGACGGACTCGCCGCGCAGCAGCTCCGTCAGCTCCACCAGGTCCTCCCGGCTGGACCAGCGGCGGCGGGAGCGGATGTCCCGCGCGGAGCGCAACGCGTCGGTGTAGGCGTCGAAGTACGCCCACAGCAGGGTGATCGACGCCTCCGCGGCCTGCCAGCGCTCCTTGGTGACGCCCGTGAGCTCGGCGCCCTCGAGGAGTCTGCGACCCGCGTGGTCCTGCAGGGCGAGGAGCGAGGTCTCGATGGCCTCGTGCTCCGCGCCGAGCCGCGCCAGCGCACGGTCCACCTCGTCCCGGTCCATCACCGGCCCGGCGGGGTCCGTGACGCCCATCGATCACCTCTCGCTGCGTTGAGTTCGGTCAGTCGTCCAGGAATCCGTGTCGGTCGGCGGGTACTTGGTGAAGCGTCAGCTCTTGCGGAGGTACTCGGGCGACGCCGGCGGTTCCGACGTCGAGGAATCCTCGTCCAGTGTCGCCGAAAGCCACCTGTCGTACGACGCCTGCCAGCCGTTCGCGGTGTCCTTGCGGTAGTCCACCAGAACCTGGTTGACCCGGCGTACCAGATCGTCGGCGTCCTTCTTCATGGCCACTCCGTAGTACTCGGTCGTGAAGGGCTCGCCCTTGAGCTCGACCGTCGGGTCCTGTGCGGCCTGACTGGCGGCGAGCGCCCCGTCGGTCACCACGGCGTCCGCCTCGCCGAGTTGGAGCCGCACCAGACAGTCGAGCTGGTTGGGGACGGTGGGCTTCAGCTTGGCGGACGACACGAGGTCGCCGGCCTTCTGGTCGTCGACCAGCTTGGCGTTGGCCGTGGACCCCTTCGCCGAGCAGATCCGCTGCCCGGCGAGCGAGTCGTCGTACCCGCTGATCGTCGACGACTTGGGGGCCAGGACCTGCTGCCCGGTCTTGAAGTAGGGCGCGGAGAAGGCGACATCGGCCAGGCGCTTACAGTTGATCGTCATCGTGCGGACGACCATGTCGACCCGGCCGTCCTGGATGGCCGGGATGCGCTGGTCGGTCGGGATCGCCTTGAACTGCACCGCGTCCGGGTCGCCGAGTATGTCCTTGGCGATGCGGTGGACCAGGTCGATGTCGAATCCCTCGAGCACCGCGTCCTCACCGCTGTTGGGGTCGCGGTAGCCCCAGCGGTAGCTGTTCTGGTCGACACCGACGATCAGCTTGCGCTTCTCGCCCGGCCGGCTCTTGATCTTCTCTATGGTCGCGCCGTCGGCGCTCGACGGGGGCAGGGTCTGCTTCTCGGGCGCCGCCTCCATCTCGGGGGTGGTGCAGCCCCCTTCGGCGCGGGCCTGGACGCCGTGCGCGAGCCCCGGGCCGCCGGTGCCCGTGCTGCCGTCGCCGCCCGACGGGAACAGCGGGAGCAGCAGTGCGAACGTCAACGCCAGGGCGCAGACGACCGCCATCGCACCCACACCGCCCCAGCCCTTCAGACCGGTCCGCAGACCGCGCCCTCGCATCCGCCACCGCATCGTCACGCCCCCTCTCACCGGTACTCCGACAGCCTGCGGCCGATGCCGAGGACCGCGCCGGCCGCGCCCAGGACCGCGAGGACGGCGGCGCCCACCGTCATCCCGGTCATCGCGTCGAGGCCGTCGCCGGCGGCCTGGGCGAACTCGGCCTTCTCGTGGGTGAGCGCCTTGGCGAGGTTGGCGTCGACGCTGTCGAAGCACTCGCCGGTCGCGCCCTCGGCGCCGATCACCCGGTCCAGGGCCGCCTGGTAGTCGCCGTTCTCGTCCTCGTCGCGGGCCGCGGCGTGACGCTTCTTCCACTCCGCCATGTTGCCGACGGCCGAAGTGACCGGCTGCTCGCCCGCCTTGTCGTCGGCGAGGTTCTCGGCGAGGGCCAGCCCCCTGCCGAGGGTGTTCATCTCCTGGCCGAAGTCGTAGTCGTAGGCGTCGAAGGTCTCGCCGTCCACCTCGACGGTCTCGGCGCCGCGCGCCACCAGGGTGAGGTTCTCGCTGCCGCGTGCCTTCAGGGAGGCGATGCGGGCGTCGTGCAGGACGTTCAGCGAGCGGACGCCGTGGTCGTAGGAGTCGTCGAGCGCGGCGCGGGCCACGGTGTGGCCGACGACCAGCCACAGCAGGACCACGGTGGTGGTGGCGGTGGCGGCGACCAGGCCGTGGTTCAGGACGCGGTTGGTACGCCGGTAGTTGCGGTGCTGGGCCCAGGCGAGCCCGGCGAGCGCCAGGACCCCGAGGCCGATCGCCGCCCAGGGATAGGGCGTGGCGTCGGAGTAGTCGGCGCTCAGCCGCTGGTTCTCCTTCTTGTAGAGATCCTCCGCCGCCGGGAGCATCTCCTGCTGCATCTTCTCGTTGGCGTACCGCAGATAGGCGCCGCCGACCGGGAAGCCCTGGCGGTTGTACGTCCGGGCCCGCTCGACCAGGCCCTTGTACTCCGGCAGCAGCCGGTTCAGCTCGGCCACCGTCGCCGCGGCCGGCGAGTCGGGGTCGGAGTTGGCCGCGGCCTGGACCAGCCCCTCGGCGGCGGCGTCGATGTCCTTCTCGTACCGGTCGCGGGAGGCGGGTGTCTCCTGGCCGCCCGCCAGGAAGCCGCTGGAGGCCGCGGTGTTGGCGTCGGCGAGCGAGCGGTAGATGTCGGCCGCGGCGGAGCTGAGCGGCTGGCTGTTGTGGAGGACGTCGTCGGCGGCGGTGCGCCGGTCGGCCGTCTGCCAGGCCGTGACGGCGCCGAACGCGACGACCAGGAGCGCGAGGACGGCGCCGATGATGCGCAGCCGGCCGGGTTCGGTGGTGGCGGCGGCACGCAGCCGGTCGACACCCTCGGCGAAGGCGGTACGGCGGGGCTCCGCCGGGACGGGGGGGACGGGCCGGCTCGCGCCGCCGTTGTGCGCGGGGGCGCCGTACGCGGCCGACGCGGCCGACGCGGACGGCCCGGACGGCTGCGGCGGGACCGCGGGCATCGTGGGCACGCCGGTCGGCGGTGGTGGCGCCGCGCTGCTCTTCGGCGGGTGTGTCACTGTGACCTCCCCCATGGTCATCCGTCGCCGCAAGTATCGCTGCCGGGACTGACATCCGCACCGGCCTTGGCTTGATCTTGATCAGATCGCAGCGTGCGCTGCGGCGGTGCCGCGGCACCGCACCACCCCCTGCCCATGAATACGCCGGCGGAATCGGTTCGGTTCCCTCCCGGGGCGCTCGCGTAGGGTCGCGGCCATGGGTGGTGCGCGGGTGGTACTCATCGGCGGGACGTCGAACGCGGGCAAGTCCACCCTCGCCCGGGCGACCGCGCACCGGCTCGGGTTCGAGTGCCTCTCGACGGACGGTCTGGCCCGGCATCCGGGACGGCCCTGGCGGACCCCGGACCGCGAGGTCCCCGCGCATGTCGCCGACCACTACGCGACCCTCACGGTCGACGAGCTGGTCGGGTCGGTTCTCGGCCACTACGAGCGGCTGTGGCCGCGGGTGGAGGAACTGATCCGCGCCCACGCCGCCGCAGGGACCGGCCTGGTCCTCGAAGGGTCGGCGCTCTGGCCCGCCCTGGTGGCCCGGTCGGCCGTCCCGCGCACGGCTGCCGTGTGGCTCACCGCCGACGAGACCGTCGTACGCGCGCGCGTGCACGCGTCCGGGCGGTACGAGGAGGCGACCGGGGCGGAACGCCTCCTCATGGACAAGTTCCTGGCGCGGACCGTCCGTTACCAGGAGCTGATGGTGCGGGCCGTCGACGCGCTGGGGCTCACCCGCCTGGACGTCGGCGACGGCCGGCCCGTCACCGACCTGGTCGACCTGCTGCTCACGGCAGTCGGCCCTCAGCCCTCGAAGTAGGCCCGCGCCCGCGCCTGCGTCCGCGGGGACGCCCCGACCCGGTCCAGCCCGAGCAGCGCCGCCCCCAGCACCGGACTGGCGGTCACCACCCGGGGCACCGCCTTCGGGGCCCGCGAGGCCAGCAGGTCCCGTACGCCGTCGTCCAGTCGCGGGTGTCGAGCAGCCAGTACCCCGCCCCCCAGCAGGACCGGTGTCTCCTCCTCCAGCAGGCCGAGCCGTGTCAGCGCCACCGTGGCCATCGTCGCCACCTCCTCGGCCAGGCGGTCGACGAGGCCGCGGGCCACGGCGTCGCCCGAGACGGCCGTCGCGAAGAGGACCGGCGTCAGCTCATGACGGCGGGCCGGGCCGATGTGCTCCAGGTGCAGGGCCTCGACCAGGGCGTACACGGAGGTCAGCCCGAAGTGGGCCGGCAGGGTGTGCGCGAGGGCCGTGGGACCGCCGCGGCCGTCCTCCGCCCGGGAGGCGTGCCACAGGGCCTCCTCGGCGAGGCCCCAGCCGCCGCCCCAGTCGCCGGAGATCCGGCCCAGGGCGGGGAAGCGGGCGGTGCGGCCGTCGGGGCGCATGCCGACGCAGTTGATGCCGGCGCCGCAGACGACGGCGACCCCGCGCGGCTCGGTGACGCCCGCCCGCAGCACCGCGAACGTGTCGTTGCGCACCTCCGTGCTCGCGCCCCACGCGCGCGCGTGCAGCGCGGCCGCCAGCCGTTCCTCCTCGACGGGGAAGTCCGCGTTGGCGAGGCAGGCGGAGACATGCTCGACGGACGCCACCCCGGAGGCGGTGAAAGCCCGCGTCACCGCCTCCGCCACCTTGTCCACCGCCGCCTCCACGCCCACCACCGGCGGCCGGAACCCGCCGCCGCGGGCCGTGGCGAGGACGGTGCCGTCGGACGCCACGACCGCGACGTCGGTCTTGCTGTTGCCCGCGTCGACGGCGAGGACGCTTGCGGTCAGGCCCACGCGAGATGCTCCCGGTTGTGTGCGATCAGCTGGTCGGTCAGGGTCTCGGCGTACGCGTACTGGCCGACGAGGGGATGGGCGAGGAGCGTGCGGAACACCCGGTCGCGACCGCCGCGCAGCGCGGCCTCCAGTGCCAGCTCCTCGTACGCCGTCACCTGCGCCATCAGGCCCGCGTACAGCGGGTCGACGGCCGGCACGGCGAGCGGTGCCGCGCCCTTCGGCCCGACCGCCGCCTGCACCTCGATCACCGCGTCGTCCGGGAGGAACGGCAGCGTGCCCCCGTTGCGGGTGTTGACCACCTGGTAGGGGCTGCCGCCCGCCCGTCTGCCACCACCACCGTCGACGGAGGGCTCTTCGGGCCCGCTTCCTGTTCCGCCGAGCAGACCGGCCGCCAGATCGACGGCCGCCTCCGAGTAGTAGGCGCCGCCCCGCCTGGCGAGCAGCTCAGGTTTCTCGTCCAGCGTCGGGTCGGCGTACATGGTCAGCAACTGCCGTTCCATCTCCGCCACCTCGGCGGCCCGGGACGGCTTCGACCTGAGCTCCCGCACGACCTCGTCGTGCGCGTAGTAGTAGCGCAGGTAGTAGGAGGGGACCACGCCGAGGCGGTCCAGGAGCGGGCGGGGCAGGCGCAGGTCGGCGGCGATCGCCTCGCCGTACTCGGACAGCAGCCCGGGCAGGACGTCCTCGCCCTCGGGTCCGCCCAGGCGTACGCCCGTCTCCCAGGTGAGGTGGTTGAGGCCCACGTGGTCCAGGTGGATCTCCCCGGGCGCCACACCGAGCATCCTCGCGAACTTCCGCTGGAAGCCGATCGCCACGTTGCACAGGCCGACCGCCTTGTGGCCGGCCTCCAGCAGGGCGCGGGTCACGATGCCGACCGGGTTGGTGAAGTCGATGATCCAGGCGTCCGGGTTCGTACGGCGGACCCGTTCGGCGATGTCGAGGACCACCGGGACCGTGCGCAGCGCCTTGGCGAGTCCGCCCGCGCCGGTGGTCTCCTGGCCGACGCAGCCGCACTCCAGCGGCCAGGTCTCGTCCTGCTCGCGGGCCGCCTGACCGCCGACGCGGAGCTGGAGCAGGACCGCGTCGGCGCCCTCGACGCCCGCGTCCAGGTCGCCGGTCGTCACGATCCGGCCGTCGTGGCCGTGCCGGGCGAAGATCCGGCGGGCCAGGCCGCCCACCAGCTCCAGCCGGTCGGCGGCCGGATCCACGAGGACCAGTTCCTCGACGGGCAGGGTGTCGCGCAGACGGGCGAAGCCGTCGACGAGTTCGGGGGTGTAGGTCGAGCCTCCGCCGACCACGGTGAGTTTCATACGTCTCTAACCCTTCACTCCGGTGAGCGTGACGCCCTCGACGAACGCCTTCTGGGCGAAGAAGAAGACGAGGATCACGGGGGCCATGACCAGCACGGTCGCGGCCATGGTGAGGTTCCAGTCGGTGTGGTGCGCGCCCTTGAAGGACTCCAGGCCGTAACTCAACGTCCAGGCGCCGGGGTTCTCGGAGGCGTAGATCTGCGGGCCGAAGTAGTCGTTCCACGCGTAGAAGAACTGGAAGAGGGCGACCGCGGCGATGCCCGGCTTGGCCATCGGCAGCACGACCCGCAGAAGGGTGCGCAGGTCACCGCAGCCGTCCACCCTGGCCGCGTCCAGGTACTCGTTCGGGATGGTGGTCAGGAACTGCCGCAGCAGGAAGATGGAGAACGCGTCACCGAACGCCATCGGGATGATCAGCGGCCACAGCGTGCCCGACAGGTCCAGCTGCTTCGCCCAGAAGAGGTACATCGGGATGACGACCACCTGGGGCGGCAGCATCATCATCGAGATCACCAGCATCAGCGACAGATCGCGGCCCCGGAAGCGGAACTTGGCCAGCGCGTACGCCACGGGGATCGACGACACCACCGTGAGGACGGTCCCCGCGCCGGCGTACAGCAGCGTGTTCCTCCACCAGGTCAGGAAGCCGGGTGTGTCGAAGACCGCGGCGTAGTTGCCCCACTCCCAGGTGCGCGGGACCAGATCGCGGCTGAGGGCCTGGGATCCGCTCATCAGCGAGGTCAGGAAGACGAACACGAAGGGGAGGGTGAAGAAGAGGGCCGCGGCGACGCCGAGGGAGTGGATCCCGACCCATTCGAGGACGGCCCGGCGGCGGGCCGTGCGCTCGGCGGGCGAGGCCGGGGCCTTCGACTCCACGGGCTTGGCCAGTACTTGGGTCATGGTCAGTCACCTGCCTGGATGAGACCGCCCCGGCGCCGCATCAGCAACCCGGTGAACGCCATCGACAGGGCGAAGAGCACCAGGGCCACCACACAGGCGGAGCCGTAGTCGAAGCGCTGGAAGCCGAGGTTGTAGACGAGCTGGGGAAGGGTGAGGGTCGACTTGTCCGGGTAGCCGGGCTCGAACTGGGTGCCGGCGCCCTGGATCACGCCCGAGGCGACCTTCCCGGCGATCAGCGGCTGCGCGTAGTACTGCATGGTCTGGATCACGCCGGTGACCACGGCGAACATCACGATCGGCGAGATGTTCGGCAGGGTGACGAACCGGAACCGCTGCCACGCCGAGGCGCCGTCCAACTCGGCGGCCTCGTACTGCTCCCGGGGCACGTCGAGCAGCGCCGCCATGAAGATGACCATCAGGTCGCCGATGCCCCACAGGGCGAGCAGGGTGAGGGCCGGCTTGGACCAGGAGGGGTCGTTGAACCAGCCGGGGGCCGGGACGCCGATGCCTTCGAGGATCGAGTTGACGGGGCCCGTACCGGGGTTGAGCAGGAAGGCGAAGGCCATGGTGGCCGCCACCGGCGGGGCCAGGTAGGGCAGGTAGAACAGGGTGCGGAAGACACCCGTGCCCGTCTTGATCTTCGTGATCAGGAGGCCGATGCCCAGTCCGAACAGAACCCGGAGGGTGACCATGATCAGCACCAGCCACAGGGTGTTGCGCAGGGCGGGCCAGAAGAGGGGGTAGTTCTCGAAGACGTACGTCCAGTTCCTCGTGCCGGTCCACGTCGGCGTTCCGAAACCGTCGTAGTGCATGAAGGAGAAATAGACCGTCGAGATCAGCGGGTACGCGAAGAAGACCGCGAAGCCGATCAGCCAGGGCGACATGAAGGCGGCCGTGCGCAGTGCCTGTCTCCGCTGCTTCGCGGCGAGGCCCGCACTGCGGCCCTTCGAGGCGGGAGTGACCGTGCTCATCACTTCGCCTGGGCGATGTCCGTGTCGATCTGCCGCGCGGTGCTCGCCAGGCCCGCCTTGAGGTCCTTGACCTTGCCGCTCTCGTACTCGTAGCCGAACTGCTGGATCGTCGTCAGGTACACCCCGCCGTTGACGGAGGCCGGGGACGTCGTGGAGTTCGGGTTGGCGGCGATCTCCAGGAACGTCCTGAAGCGCGGGTCGTACTTCAGCTTCGGCGACTTCAGGGCGGCCAGGGTGGACGGCACGTTGTGGATGGCGTTGGAGAAGTTCACCACCGCGTCCGTGTTCGTGGTGATGTACTTCACCAGCTCCCAGGCCGCGTTCCGCTTCTGGCTGGTGGCGGCGATCCCGGCGATGGTGCCGGTGATGTAGCCCTTGCCATATTGGTCGGCCTGGTCGTCGGGCACGGGAAGCGGGGCGACGCCGATCTCGAAGTCAGGCTCGGCGTCCAGGGCCATGCCCAGCCGCCACTCGCCGTCCAGCTGCATGGCGACCTGACCGGTGTGGAAGGGGTGCTTGGGGCCCCACTCGTCGCCGAGCGTGGAGCGGTACTTCTCCAGCCGCCGGTAGCCGCCGAGTTCGTCGACGAGCTTCTTCTGGAGGGTGAACCCGGCCTCGAACGCGGGGTCCTTCGCGAGGTTCGACCTGCCGCTGGAGTCGAAGTACGTGGGCGAGAACTGTCCGAGGTAGTGCTCGGTGGTGGTCTCCCAGCCGTGGTAGTTCGGCATGAAGCCGAGCTGCTCGTAGCCGTCCCCGTCGGAGATCGTCAGCTTCCTGGCGTCGGACGCGAACTCGGACCAGGTCTTCGGCGGGCTCTTGATGCCGGCCTTCTCGAACGCGGTCTTGTTGTAGTAGAGGCCGTAGGCGTCACCCAGCAGCGGGACGCTGCACCGGTCGCCGTCGAACTGGGTGTACTCGTTCATCGCCTTGGGGAACGTCTTCTCCGGGTCGATGCCCGACTTCTCGAAGAACGGGTTGAGGTCGACCAGCGCACCCGACGAGCAGAACTTGCCCACGTTGTTGGTGGTGAACGACGAGATCACGTCGGGCGCCTTGTCGCCGCCGGTCCGCAGCGCCTGGTTCATCTTGTCGTCGGTCATGTTGCCGACGACGTTGACGTGGATGTTGGGGTGCGCCTTCTCGAAGCCGGCGACCAGCGACTTCACGGCCTGCACCTCGGCGGGCGCGCTCCAGGCGTGCCAGAAGTTGAGGGTCGTGTCCTGGGAGGCGTCGTCGCTCGCGCCGGACTCGGACCGACCGGTGCAGGCGGTGGCGAGGAGGACCACGGAGGCGGAGGCGGCGAGTATGACTTTTCTTGATATTCCGGGCATAGCTGGGTCTCCCTAGGGCAGGGCAGGGCAACGGTGGTGGGTGTGTGAGCGTGCGGGGCTTTTCGGTGAGGGGCCTGGGGCTCAGCGCGAGGTGTCGAAGACCTCGTCGCGGGTGGCCGCGAGCGCGCTCTCCAACGCGCCGCGCAGCACGGGGTGTTCACGGACGTCGCCGACCACGAGCCGGGGCCGGGACGCGGCCAGCTCCTCCAGTTCGGCCTGGACGAGGGCGCGCAGGGGTTCCCCGCCGGAGGTGAGCGAGGCGCCGCTGAGGACGACGAGTTCGGGGTCGAGGACGGAGACGAGGGAGGCGAGACCGGTGGCGAGGTGCGTGGCGTACGCCTCCAGGAGGCGCCGGTGGGGGCCGTCCTCGGCCTCGGCGGCCCGTTCGACGAGGGTCGCCGCGACCTCGGCGTACGGGCCCGACGGGATGTCCTGGACACCGAGTTCACGGGCCAGCCTGGGAAGCGCCTGCGAGCCGGCCAGTTCCTGGTAGCCGCCGCTGCCCGCCTTGCTGACCTGTCGGACCAGGGGGGTGCCCGGCACCGGCAGGAACCCGACCTCGCCGGCGCCGCCGGTCCAGCCGCGGTGCAGCCGGCCGCCGAGGACCAGGGCGGCACCGAGGCCGCCCTCGTTCCACAGCAGGACGAAGTCGCCGTGCCCGCGGGCCGCGCCGAGCCGCTGCTCGGCCACGGCGACGAGGTTCACGTCGTTCTCGTACTCGACGGGCATCGGCAGGATGGCGGCGAGCTCGTCGAGCAGCGTGGGGGCGTGCCAGCCCGGGAGGTGGGAGGCGTAGCGCAGCCGGCCGGTGTTGGGGTCGAAGGCGCCGGGGGTGGCGATGACGAGCCGGTGGACGTCGTCGCGGGTGAGCCCCGCCGCCTTCACCGCGCCGTCCAGGGCGTCGGTGACCTGCCGGACGACGGGCTGGGCGGGGCGCCGGCCCGGTGTCGGGAGTTCGTACGACCCCACCGTGCGGCCGGTGATGTCGGCGACGGCGGCGCGTACCCGCTCGGGGGTGACGTCGAGCCCGGCGGCGTACGCGGCGGCCGGGTTGACCTCGTACAGCTGGGCGTTGGGGCCCGGCCTGCCTTCGCTGGTGCCGGTCGCGAGGACCAGCCCCGACGCCTCCAGGCGGGCCAGGAGCTGGGACGCGGTCGGCTTGGACAGGCCGGTGAGCTTGCCGATCCGGGTGCGGGACAGCTGCCCGTGCTCCAGCAGGAGGTCGAGGGCGGCACGGTCGTTCATGGCGCGCAGGACGCGCGGGGTGCCCGGCGTACCGGCGGTTCCTGCCATGGGGTCCACACCTGCCCTTCGGCTGTCCAGGTTCCCAGTGATCACACCGGGAAGTCCATCCGCGTGATTGTTAGGAAGGTTTCCTGTTCGGTGGTCTGGACCATAGGACCGGTGCGAAGGGGTCGTCAAGAGGCGTCGGCCGAGGCAACAGAGTCGTTACCTGCGGGCGGTACGGAGGGCGCCACCAGGAGAGAGGGCATGGCGAGGGGGGAGGGCATGGCGAGGGGGGGAGGGCATGGCGAGGGGGGAGGGCACCACGAGGGGGAGGGGGGCACCGCGAGAGGGGGGAGGGGCGTGTCGCCCCTCCCCCCTCTCGCCGCCTGGTTGTGCCCCGTGCCCTCGCGGCTACTTCGTCGGGCTCGGCGGCGTCAGCGGGGTGGCCGCCTGGGCCTGTGGCGAAGCCGTGTTGGAGTACGCCGACGGGGCCGCCATGCCGGCCGTCGGGTCGGCGTCGGCGGGGGCCTCCGTCAGGAGGGGCGGGCCGCCGACGATCGGGATGTCCGCGGCGTCGAAGGCCCGCTTGATGCGCCAGCGCAGTTCGCGCTCGACGGTGAGGGCCTTGCCGGGCATGGTCTTCGCGGAGACGCGGACCACCATGGAGTCGAGCAGGACGCTGTCCAGGCCGAGCACCTCGATCGGGCCCCAGAGGAGCTCGTTCCAGGGCTCCTCCTTGCTCATCTTCTCGGCGACCTCGTTCAGGGTGCGCCTCACCTTGTCGAGGTCCTCGTCCGCGCGGACGGTCACGTCGACGCCGGCCGTCGCCCAGCCCTGGGAGAGGTTGCCGATGCGCTTGACCTCGCCGTTGCGGACGTACCAGATCTCGCCGTTGTCACCACGGAGCTTCGTGACGCGCAGGCCCACCTCGATGACCTCACCCGAGGCGACACCCGCGTCGATGGTGTCGCCGACGCCGTACTGGTCCTCCAGGATCATGAAGACGCCGGACAGGAAGTCCGTCACCAGGTTCCGCGCGCCGAAACCGATCGCCACACCCGCGACACCGGCGGACGCCAGCAGCGGCGCCAGGTTGATCTCGAAGGTCCCCAGCACCATCAGCGCCGCGGTGCCGAGGATCAGGAACGACGCCACCGAGCGCAGCACCGAGCCGATCGCCTGCGAGCGCTGACGCCTGCGCTCCACGTTCACCAGCAGACCGCCGAGGGAGGAGCCGTCGACCGACTGCACCGACCGGTTCATGCGGTCTATCAGCTTGGTGATCGCCCGCCGCACCGCCACTCTCAGCACCGCCGCGATCACCAGGATCAGCAGGACCCGAAGACTGATCGCGAGCCAGGTGGACCAGTTCTGCTCGACCCAGCTGGCGGCGTTCGTCGCGCTCTCCTGCGCGTCCTCCAGGGACGGCACCGCGGGGGTCGTCTCGGAAGGGGACGGCGTCGGCGACGCGGCGGCCAGTAGGGCGGCGGACAAGGACACGGCAGGTACCTCCAGTGCAGCGGTCCGCCCCGCCGGCAGCGGTCAAGGTCATCCGTCGTGTTTCAAGGTCACGAAAAGGTCACCGGTGGGGCAGGCCCACCACACTATCGGGGCATCGTGTGTGGATCGTTGCAATGTTCGGGGGAGAGACTGCCTGAGCCTGGGGATGAACAGGTGGGATGAACAACTCATGATCCTGGGGATGCTTCAGATGTGGTCGAAAACACTCCCAGCCCGTTACCGGGACATGGTGGCGCTTCGGCCAGGCATGAGGGGACACTGACTTACGAATCGTCCCGGCGCGAGCCACGCGCCGCCGGCGTCCAAGGAGGCCACGTGCCGCATGTCCTGGTCCTGAACGCGTCGTACGAGCCGCTCGGCGTCGTACCGCTCCGCCGCGCGCTCATCCTCGTCCTGGAGAACAAGGCCGTGTGCCTCGAGGAGTCCGGCGCCTTCATGCACAGCGCGACCGTCACAGTCCCCGCACCCAGCGTGGTCCGGCTCAAGCGTTTCGTCCGGGTCCCCTATCGGGGGCCCGTTCCTCTGACCCGCCGGGCACTCTTCGCCCGGGACGGGGGCCGGTGCATGTACTGCGGTGGCGTCGCAACCAGCGTCGACCACGTCATCCCGCGCAGCCGCGGAGGCAAGCACGTCTGGGACAACGTGGTGGCGTCCTGCCGCCGCTGCAACCACGTGAAGGCCGACCGTCATCTCGTCGAGATCGGCTGGCGGCTGCGCCACAAACCCGCCCCGCCCACCGGCCTGGCCTGGCGCATCATCGGCACCGGCCATAGGGATCCGCGCTGGCTGCCGTACTTGCAGCCGTTCGGCGCGGACGACGCCCTGGCCCGGATCGACGGCATTTCCGCCTGACGACGATCCGGGCTTTCGCACACCTGGCGCCAGGGAGGGGCCTACGTCCGGGACGTGAGGCCCCTCCGAGCGGCTCTCAGGAGCGCGGGCCCTCCGCGCGCGCTCCCCGGGCGACGTACAGCGCCCCGCCGCCCAGGAACACCACCAGTGCCGTGGCCCAGGAAGCCGTGCCCCCTTCCGGCTGCACCGGCCACGCCCACACCCCGCTCGCGCCCCCGCGGGCACCGGCCGCCCCCAGGTACACCGCGCTGACGTAGCCGAAGGCCGGCAGCCAGCTCAGCCGGGCGCCGACCAGCGTGGCCGCGGCGGCGGTCAGGCCCGTACCGCCCAGCGTGTTGCGGATCATGGCCGGCGGACCGAACACGGAGGTGTGCCCGAGGACCGCCACCGGCAGCAGGGCCGCGGCGAGCCCGGTCAGGGCCAGCAGGTGCAGCGCGCGCAGCCGCCACCACGGGCGCACCGCGGTGCGGTCCAGCTCGTCGGACGCGGTGTGCAGGCTGGAGCCGATCACCGCCGCCGCGAACAGGGGGGCCAGCGCCACGACCGGAACCCGTCGATCCGGATCGATGTGGGCGTTCAGGCTGTGCGCCGCCCACACGGCGAGACCGGCGGTGGCGAGGAGCACGACGAGGGCGCGCGGGACGGTACGCGAGCGGGCGTACAGAAGCAGTCCGGCGGCGAGTGCGCGGTCGTGGCGCAGGGTGGGTGCGCTCACAGCGTCGGCACCCCGTCCGGCGTGCACTCGTCCGCCGTCGCGAAGTACTCCGACAGCCACGCGCGGCGCTCCTGCTCGCCCATCCCGCGCAGCCGGGCGCGGGCCTTCAGCTGTTCCCGGAGCTCGGCGCGGTCGGCCTCGCTGCCCTTGGCGTACATCTCGTCGAAGTCCTTCTCCAGGGCGCTGGGGGCCAGGTAGTTCTCGACGGCGTCGTCGATCCGCTGCACGCGGGGATCCGTCCGGTCGCACTCGGCGCGGCCGTACAACGCCATCCCGGCCTCCCACGCGTACTGCCGCGGATCGGTGAGCCGCCCCCGTACGACGCTCCGGCCGATCGGCGTGAGCATCGGCAGCTCCACCTCGTCCCGGGCCGGCCGCCCCGGCCGGTCCTCGAATCGCACCGGCAGGTTCCGTACGCCCTCCAGGCGTCCGGTGAGACCGGACAGGGCCTTCCTGACCTGCGGCAGAAGGGCCTCGTAGCGGGCGTTCACACAGATCTGCGGGGTGGTGGAGGTGTCGCACACCTGGCGGCGGGCGACCGGACCGGTGTGCCACAGGCCGTCCCCGGTCTGCACCAGCAAGGTGGCCGCGGCGATCGCGGCGGTCAGCGGCAGCACGGCCACCGCCCGGCGGCGGGCCGCGAAGGCGAGGACGGCGGCGGCCGCGAGCCCGCCCGCCCACACTGCCATCGCCGCCGGCTGCCACCACACCGGGACAGAGGCGGTCGTGCCGTCGAGGACGGGTGAGAGGTGGGCGAGCGCGTTCTCGCCGGTGCCGTACGTGAGGACGCCGATGCCGACGTACCCACCCACCGCCAGCAGGGGTGCCCCGAGCCGCCAGGCCACCACCCGGCCCACGACGTGGCCCGCCAGGACGGCGGACGCCAGCACGACCGCGTCCGTGAGCGGCGTGACCGGGTACGGGCTGTCACCCGTGGCGCGGTACCAGGTGGCGAGCCAGGCGAGGACGGTAGCGACCGCGTGTCCGGCGACCACCCACAGCACCAGCGGCAGCGCCGACGCCAGCAGCCGGGCGAGCGGACCGCGCGCGGACACCGTCATCAGCTCCTCGGTACGGCGTCTGCGCTCGCGGCCGCCGTGCCAGCAGCCCGCGGCCAGCGCCAGCGGGACGGCGAGCAGCCCGGACGCCGTGTGCAGACGCTCCCGGGTCTCGGCCCAGCCGCCCTGCCACTGCTGAGAGTTGGAGGCCAGCGCGACCGTGAGCATCAACAGGACGGCGGCCCCCGCCCAGGGGCCGAAGCCGCGGACGACCTCGGCGCGCAGGGGATGCCGCGAGCGCTCCCGCCTTCTCTCCGCCACGAGGGTCATCGCGCCGTCCCCTCCACAGCGAGGGCCGGTGCGGGGGACGCGCGGTGCGTGCGCAGGGCGGCCGTGTAGCCGCGCTCGATCGGGTTGTCGCCGACGCCGCCCGCCGCCTCGCCGAGCGCGGTCAACGACTCGGGGGTGCCGCGGTAGGCGACGTGGCCCGACTCGATGAGGGTGACCTCCGTGCAGGCCGCCGCCACGTCCTCCACCAGGTGCGTGGAGACGATGACCGTCGACGAGGTGCCCAGCTCGCGCAACAGCTCGCGGAACTCCACCCGCTGCTCCGGATCGAGACCGGCGGTCGGCTCGTCGAACAGCAGCACGTCCGGGTCGTTGACGATGGCCTGGGCGATACCGACGCGGCGGACCATGCCGCCGGACAGCGTCTTCACCTTCGCGTCGACACGGTCGGCGAGGCCGACGCGGGCGACGGCCCGTTCGACGGCGGCCGGGGTGTCGGCGGCGGGCATCTCCTTCAGCCAGGCCACGTACGCGACGAACTCCCGCACGGTGAAGCCCGGGTAGTAGCCGAACTCCTGCGGCAGATAACCCAGCCGGCGGCGCACCGCAGCCCGCCGCCGATGGTCGCGGACGTCGTCCCCGAGCAGTTCCACCCGGCCGTCGGTCGGCGCGGCGACCGTCGCGAGGACCCGGATCAGCGAGGTCTTGCCCGCGCCGTTCGGCCCGAGCAGCCCGTGCACACCGGGGCCGAAGTCGAGGTCCACCGAGTCGAGGGCGAGGGTCCTGCGGTGCCGGACACTCAGCCCGGCCACTCGTATCGTGCTCAACGGTTCTCCAGAGGTGGCAGGCGAGGAGGGCGCGGCCGTGGTCACGGCCTCTCCAGGCGGTCGTAGGCGGGACGGCGGGCGGCCAGCAGTACGGCGCACAGGACGGCCGCCGCCGCCCAGCCGCCCTGCGCCGGGGCGCCGTCCAGGCAGTACGAGAGCTGCTCGGACAGCCGTGCGGTCAGCCGGCCGCCGGGCGCGGCGAGCGCCGGGACGAGCACGGCGCACAGCCAGCCGCCGCCCGTCACGGCCGTCGCCGTACGGCAGCCGACGTACCCGGCCAGGGCCAGCGAGGCCAGCGTGAGCGCCAGCCCCGGCAGCAGCCAGGCGGCCGCGCCCGGCGCCCCCGAGGACGGCACCAGCAGCCCGGCCAGCGTCAGCAGCGGCAGGCTCACCGCCAGCACCGCGACCGTCCGCGTCAGCACCAGCCGCAGCCCCGCGGCCGGCGTGGACGCGGCGATCTCGTGCAGCGGGTCGGCATGCGCCCCGTAGGACAGCGCGACCCCGACCACCGGCACCAGGGGCGCCACCGCCAGCAGCAGGGGGCGTGTCCCCGCGAACCCGGCCCCGTAGGCGAGCACGACCGCCCCGACCGCCACGAGCAGCACGGCCGGCAACCAGGCGCCGCGCACGGCGGGCCCGGCGGCCCACAGGACGCGGGTGAGGCGGGGGACGGGGGAGGGGCGCCCCAGGTACCGGGAGGACCAGATGCGGGCTCGGGTGGAGGGGAGGGAGGGGCGCGGCGCGGTCCTGGCGGGGACCGCACCGGGCGCCGCACCCGCCGGGACCTCACCGGCTCCGACCGCGACCCCGGCCGCACCCGCCGGGACCTCACCGGCTCCGACCGCGACCCCGGCTCCGGTCGGGGCCGGAGCCGGGGCAGGTGCCGGGGCCGCCCCCAGTACGGCCCCGCGCACCTCCGCCAGCACCACGCCCGCCGGAGTCGTCCGTACCGCGTGCGACACGCGGGCCGCGCAGTGGCCGCAGCTCTCCAGGTGTTTCTCCAGGGACCAGGCGTCCGGCTCCGGCAGGGTGCCGTCGCCGTAGCGGGTGACCAGGTCGTCGGACGCGTGCCAGCCGGTCATGCCGGGCCTCCCAGCGGTGACGGGTTCAACTGGGCGAGGGCCGCGCGCAGTTCGGCGCGGGCGCGCATCGCGCGGGACTTGACGGTGCCCTCGGGGATGCCGAGCAGCCGGGCCGTCTCTCGGGTGGTCAGCCCGTCGACGACCGTGGCGCGCAGCACCTCACGCAGCTCGGGGGAGATCCGGTCGAGGGCGGTGCCCACGTCGCCGTACTCCAGGGCCGCCAGCACCCGGTCCTCCGCGGACGCCGACGCCGACGCCGACGCGTAGGTGGAGTGCGCCTCGTCCGGTGGCGCGTTCATCGGAGCGGCCTCCAGTCGCGTCGCCCGCTCGTGCGCCCGCCGGGCGTCGACCAGGCGCCGCGCGGCGATGGTCCACAGCCAGCCGCCGGCCTCCTCACCGCGGTGCCCGGCCGCCGACCGCCACACCGTGACGAACGTGTCCTGGAGCACCTCGCGCACCACCTCGGCGTCGGCGCAGCGCCGGGTCAGCCGGGCGTGCAGCCAGCCCGCGTGCCGGTCGTACAGCTCGGCCATCGCCGCCGAGTCCCCGGCCGCGACCGCGCGCAGCAGTGCCGCGTCCGCCTCGTCGGAGGCTCCCTCGTCCTTCTCCCGCTGGCCCCCCATGGGGCGGAACAGTCTCACACCCCCTCTATCGACCGGCTCCGAGCGCGCGGTTCACGGCCCTGAGCGCCTCCCGTGTGTCGTGCGTCACCCCTGGCTGTCCCACCCGTGACTGTCCCGGTCGTGGCTGCCCCAGTCGTGGAGGGAGCCGGCCGTCCTGCGGCGTTTGCACCGGTCTGGAGAGCCCTAGCCGGAACAGAATGTGAGGAGACGCACGTTGTCCCTCTCGATACGTCTGCCGCCGCGACCACTGGGTAGGGCTGCGATAACCGATCGTCGAACTCGACAAGGAGGCCCCCGTGGCCGCATCGGCACACCTTCTGCTCCCGGCCCCTTCCAAACCCGAGGCGGAGCCGTCCGCCGCACCCGATCTGCACTTCTGCGTGTTCAGCGCGGAGGGAGCCTGCGTGGAGACCCCCCTCACCAGCGAACCGCCGCTGCCGGATGCCGAACCCCTCACCAGCGAGCCGCCGCTCGCCGACGCCGCCCCCCTGACCAGCGAGTCCGACGCGCACGCGGAGCCCTAGGTGACCGCGTCCCGGCCGGTCGAGCCGCCCTCCGAGGACCTGTCCCGGCTCGCCGCCCTGCACGGCGTCGCCACCTCCTACAGCCCGTCCCCGGACCGTACGGTCGCGGCCTCGGTCACCGCCGTCACCCGGGCCCTGTCGGCCCTCGGCGTCGACGCGGACACCCCCGCGGCCGTCCGGGACGCACTCGCCGCCCGCGAGCGGGAACTGCGCGAACGCCTGCTGCCCCCGACGGTGGCGTGCTGGAGCGGCGCCCGCCCCGCCGCCCTCGACGCCCTCCCGGACGGCACCCGCCTGCGCATCGAGACCGAACAGGGCGAGATCCGCGCCACCGCCGACCAACTCCCGCCAGGCTTCCACCGGTTGACCGCCACGGCCCCCGACGGCCGCACCGCCCGCGCCCACCTGATCGTGGCCCCGCCCCGGCTGCCCGCACCCCCCGGACGCTCGTACGGCCTGCTCGTCCAGCTCTACTCCCTGCTCTCCCGGCGCTCCTGGGGCATGGGAGATCTCGGCGACCTCGGCGAACTCGCCGCCTGGGCGGGCCGCGCGCTCGGCGCCGGGTTCATCCAGGTCAACCCGCTGCACGCGGCCGTACCCGGTGCCCCCACCGACCCGTCCCCCTACCGGCCCTCCTCGCGCCGCTTTCCCGACCCGGTCCATCTGCGGGTCGAGGACATCCCCGAGTACGCCCACGTCGAGGACGGCGAGCGGGCGCGGGCCCTGCTGGAGCGGGCCGGGCGGCTGCGGGCGTCGGTGCTGGAGAAGGGCGCGCTGATCGACCGGGACGCCGTGTGGGAGCTCAAGCGGGAGGCGCTGGAGCTGGTCCGGGACGTGCCGCTCGGGCCCGGCCGCCGCGCCGCCTACGTCGACTACCTCGCCGAGCAGGGCCAGGCCCTCGAGGACCACGCCACCTGGTGCGCCCTCGCCGAGGTGCACGGTGTTGACTGGCACCGCTGGCCGGCCGGCCTGCGTGACCCCCGCTCGGCCGAAACGGCCCGCGCCCGCGGCGAGTTGATGGACCGGGTGGACTTCCACTGCCGTCTCGCCTGGCTCACCGACACCCAGCTCACCGCCGCCCAGCGTGCGGCCCGGGAGGCGGGCATGCCGGTGGGCGTGGTCCACGACCTCGCGGTCGGCGTCCATCCCGGCGGCGCCGACGCGTGGGCGCAGCAGGACCACTTCGCGGCCGGCATGTCGGTCGGCGCGCCCCCGGACGCCTTCAACGCCCGCGGCCAGGACTGGGGCCTGCCGCCCTGGAGGCCGGACCGCCTGGCCGAGTCGGGGTACGCGCCCTTCCGCGCCCTGCTCAGGGGCCTGTTCCGCTACGCCGGTGCCCTGCGCATGGACCACGTCATGGGCCTGTTCCGGTTGTGGTGGGTGCCCCAGGGCGAGCTGCCCACGGAGGGCACCTACGTCCGCTACGACGCCGAGGCCATGCTCGCCGTCCTGGTCCTGGAGGCCTCCCGCGCCGGGACCGTGGTGATCGGCGAGGACCTGGGCACGGTGGAACCCGGGGTGCGCGAGACGCTGCGCGAGCGAGGGGTGCTCGGCACGTCGGTGCTGTGGTTCGAACGCGACTGGGGCGGCGACGGCCGCCCCCTGCCCCCCGACCAGTGGCGCGCCGACTGCCTGGCCACCGCCACCACCCACGACCTGCCGCCCACCGCGGCCCGCCTCACCGGCGAACACGTCGAACTCCGTGACAGCCTCGGCCTGTTGGCCCGCCCCCTGGACGAGGAACGGGCGGAGGCCTCGGCGGACACGGCCGAGTGGCTTGAGCTGCTCGCCCGGCTCGGCCTGCTGCACGGCACCGGCGGCGGCACCGACGTGTCCGCCGAGGAGGCCGAGATCCAGGCCGTCCACCGCTATCTCCTGCACACCCCGGCCCGCATGATCGGCGTCTGGCTGCCCGACACCGTCGGCGACCGCCGCCCGCAGAACCTCCCCGGCACGTGGGACCAGTACCCGAACTGGCGTCTGCCGATCGCGGACACGGAGGGGCGGCCGGTGACGCTGGAGGAACTGGCGGCCTCGCCGCGGCTGCACGCCCTGGTCGAGGTGGTGCGGTCAGCGCCCCAGGCCGCGTCGGGCGGGCGGGAGTGAGGGTGTTCGCGGCCGGTCCGCGCCTCGTACGCACCCCCCGGGCGAGCGACTCCGATCGCCGTTGGGTACTTTGGCCCCGTGGACAAGAAGAACGCCCTGCGCGCCGGCGCCCTGGCTGCCGGTACGACGCTGATGTTGCTGCTCATGTCGTCTCCCGCGCTCGCGCTGACCCGCGACGACGGTGACGACCCCGGCCCGGGCCTGAGTGTCATCGACACGCTGGGACTCTTCGTCGTGGCCCCGATCGTGCTGTTCGCGGTCATCGCCGGTCTGGTGATGGTCCTGGACAAGTCGCACGAGTCGCACCGGGTGACCACCCGCAACATCAAGACCAAGGCCAAGGCCGGCTCGAAGGCCTGACCTGGCGCATCCCCGAGGGCGCCGACCCCGCCGTACGTACGCGCACCCGCGTACGTGGGCGAGGCCGGCGCCTTCGGCGTGTTGCGAGGTCCCCTCTCAGGGGCTGGGTGCCGTCAGGTACCGCTGAACCGCGGGCCCCAGCCACGCCACGACCTCCCGGGGGTGCAGCGCCACGGCCGCCGGCAGCCGCAGCACGTACCGGGTGAGTGCCAGCCCCAGCAGCTGGGTCGCCACGAGCGCGGCCCGCGTCGGCACCTGCTCGGGGTCCGGGCACACCGCACGGGTGACCGGCAGCACCTGGTCCCGGAAGATGCCCTGCATCCGCTCGGCCCCCGCCTCGTTGGTCGCGCCGACCCGGAGCAGGGCGGTGAGCACGTCGTTGTCCTCCCACATGCGCAGGAAGTGCGTGACGAGCGCCGGGCCCGCGTCCTGCCGGGGCAGCGCTGTCAGGTCGGGCAGTTCCAGGTCGACGGAGACCGCCGCCGCGAAGAGGCCCTCCTTGTTGCCGTAGTAGCGCATCACCATCGACGGATCGATGCGCGCGTCCTTGGCGATGGCCCGGATGGTGGCCCGCTCGTACCCGTCGGCGGCGAACCGCTCGCGGGCCGCGGCGAGGATCGCGTTGCGGGTGGTGTCGGAACGCCTGGGCTGCGGGGAGGAGCTGCTTTCCGTCATGCCAACAAGTGTAGGCCAACACGTGTTGACCCTTGCGTGGCGCCGCGTTACGCTCGCCAACAAGCGTTGGCAAACAGGTGTTGGCAAACGGCTGCCGACAAACCAGCGCCGGCATCAGGAGGCCCTCATGGACGGCACCGGCACCCGCACTGGCACCCCCCACGGCACTCCCACCCCCCACTCCGTGATCGTCGTCGGTTCCGGTCCCACCGGCCTTCTCCTGGCCGGCGACCTCGCCACCGCCGGCGTCCCCGTCACCCTCGTCGAGAAGCGCCCCCACCAGGTCGGCAACCTCTCCCGAGCCTTCGTCCTGCACGCCCGCACCCTCGAGCAGCTGGACGCCCGCGGTCTCGCCGACGAACTCGAAGCCGTCGGCCGCCCCCTCGACCGCATGAGCCTCTTCCGCCGGCTCACCGTCGAGCTCGACACCCTGCCCTCCCGCTTCAACCACCTCCTCGTCCTCCCGCAGTACGAGGTGGAGAAGGTGCTGGAGCGGCGGGCCGTCGAGGCGGGCGTCGACTTCCGGTACGAGACCGAGGTGACCGGCCTGGCACAGGACGCGGACGGCGTGACCGTCGAGGTCCGGGCCGGCGGGGGCAGCGGGGACGAGAAGGGCGGGGCGGCCGAGAGGCTGCGCGCCGCGTACGTCGTCGGCGCCGACGGCATGCGCAGCTCCGTGCGGGACGCGGTCGGACTGCCCTTCCCGGGGCGCTCGGTGATCCGTTCCGTCGTACTCGCGGACGTGCGGCTGGCCGAGGAGCCGGACACCCTGCTGACGGTCAACGCCGCCGGCGACGCCTTCGCCTTCCTCGCACCCTTCGGCGACGGCTACTACCGCGTGATCGGCTGGAACCGGGTCCGCGACGTCCCGGACAGCGAGCCCCTGGACCTGGACGAGGTCAAGGAGGTCACCCGGCTCGCCCTCGGCAGCGACTTCGGGATGCACGACGCCCGCTGGATGTCCCGCTTCCACAGCGATGAGCGCCAGGTCCCGGCCTACCGCGTCGGCCGCGTCTTCCTGGCCGGCGACGCCGCGCACGTCCACACCCCGGCCGGCGGCCAGGGCATGAACACCGGCCTCCAGGACGCGGCCAACCTGAGCTGGAAGCTCGCCCAGGTGCTCGGCGGCCACGCGGACCCGGCACTCCTCGGCACCTACCAGACCGAACGGCACCCGGTCGGCAGGTCGGTGCTCCGCAGCAGCGGCGGCATCGTCCGCCTCGCCATGGCCCGGCGTCCCTGGGAGCTGGCGCTGCGGGCGACCGTGGCGACCTTCCTCAACGTCGTCGCCCCGGCCCGCCGCAGGATGGCCGGCAGGCTCACCGGCATCGGCTACCGCTACCCGGCCCCTCGCGGCGCCCACCGTCTCGCCGGCACCCGCGCCCCGGACGCCGCCCTCGCCGCCGGCGGCCGCCTCTACGAGTCCCTGCGCGGCGGACGGTTCGTGCTGATCACTCCCGAGGGGTACGAGGTCCACGGCGCCCGCCGGGGCCGGCTGGCCGTGGAGCGCTGGGCGGGCGACCGCCGTACGACGGTCCTCGTGCGCCCCGACGGATACGTGGCCTGGGCGGCCGACCGCGCCGACCGGGCGACGGTCGAGTCCGCTCTCGCGTCCCGTGTGGGCTGAGCCGGCTCAGGCCCTCTCGGTCCCCGCCAGCAACTCCCGCAGCAGGTGGGACAGCTGCTCGGCCTGCTGGTCGTCCAAGGCGGCCTTCAGGGCCTGTGTCTGGACGGCCAGCCCCGCGCCCACCGCCTCGTCGACCAGCTTCAACCCCTTGTCCGTCAGGGTCACCTGGAGGCCCCTGCGGTCGTGCGGGTCGGGGGAGCGGCGGAGCAGGCCGGCCCGCTCCAGTTTGTCCAGGCGGCCGGTCATGCCGCCGGTGGTGAGCATCAGGGTCGCGGAGAGCTGGCGGGGGGAGAGGGTGTGCGGGGCTCCTGAGCGGCGCAGGGTGGCCAGGACGTCGAACTCGCCGCGGGAGATCCCGAGGGGCGCGTACGCCTCCTCCGTGCGGTCGCTCATCGTGCGCGCGAGCCGGTAGATCCGCCCGAAGACCTCCATGGCGGCGGTGTCGAGGTCGGGCCGCTCCGCGGCCCACTGCTCGATGATCGCGTCGACCGGGTCCCTGTGCTGTGCGCTCATGCGTTGAGTATCCGCTCGTCGGCAGGTCGCCCGCAAGAAAGTAGCTTGACTGTAAGTTGCTTAGCGCTAAGCTAATCAGCGTCAAGTTAACTTCGCAGAAGGGTGCCGTCATGCCACGGCCCGGGACCGTCCTGCTCACCGCCCTCGCCCCGATCTCCTGGGGCACCACCTACGCCGTCACCACCGAGTTCCTGCCGGCCGACCGCCCCCTGTTCACCGGCCTGATGCGCGCCCTGCCCGCCGGACTCGTCCTGCTGGCCCTCGCCCGGGTGCTGCCGCGAGGCGCCTGGTGGGGCAAGGCGACGGTGCTCGGCGCGCTGAACATAGGCGCCTTCTTCCCGCTGCTGTTCCTGTCGGCGTACCGGATGCCGGGCGGGATGGCGGCGGTCGTCGGGTCGGTCGGGCCGCTGTTCGTCGTGGGGCTGTCGGCGGTGCTGCTGGGGCAGCGGCCGACCGCACGCAGTGTGGTCACCGGGTTCGTGGCCGCGGCCGGCGTGAGCCTGGTCGTGCTGAAGGCGGCCGGGGCGCTCGACACGGTGGGTGTGCTGGCGGCGCTCGCCTCGACCGCCTCGATGTCCGCCGGGACCGTGCTGACCAAGCGGTGGGGCCGCCCGAACGGGGTCGGGCCGCTCGCGCTCACCGCCTGGCAGCTGACCGCGGGCGGCCTGCTCATCGCTCCCCTCGCCCTCCTCGTCGAGGGGGCACCGCCCGCGCTGGACGGCCGGGCGGTCGGCGGCTACCTCTACCTGGCCCTCGCGAACACGGCGGTCGCGTACTGGCTCTGGTTCCGCGGCATCGGCGGGCTCTCCGCAACGCAGGTCACCTTCCTCGGCCCACTGTCACCGCTGACCGCCGCGGTGGTCGGCTGGGCGGCGCTCGGGCAGGCACTCACGCCCGTACAACTGGTGGGCATGGCCCTGGCGTTCGGGGCGACGGTCGTGGGACAGCTGGGACCGCGCACGGACGGCGCGTCCGGTGCGTCGTTCCGTTCCCCCGCGGCGACCGCTCGCGAGGATGCGACGGCCCTGGCGGGTCCGGCACCGCGACGGTAGGAACCGCGGCTGCGCGGAGGGCTGTCGACACACAGCCGAGGGGCGCCCGATGTACCACCGGGCGCCCCTCGCCGACGTACGAACGTACGACGTACTACGACTCCTGCTACCTGCTACCTGCTACCTGCTACCTGCTACCCGGCCGCCGCGTCCGCCGCCTGGGCCTTCAGGGCGCGCTCCACGCCCGCCCGGGACTCGGAGACCAGGCGACGCAGCGCCGCGTTGGGCTCCGCCGAGGCCAGCCACTCGTCGGTCTTGCGGAGGGTGTCCTCGGAGACCTGGAGCGACGGGTAGAGGCCGACCGCGATCTGCTGGGCCATCTCGTGCGAACGGGACTCCCAGACGCCCTTGAGGGCCTCGAAGTACCGGTCCGTGTACGGCGCCAGCAGCTCGCGCTGGTCGGTCTGGACGAAGCCTCCGATGACCGCCTCCTGGACGGCGTTCGGGAGCTTGTCGGACTCGACGACCGACGCCCAGGCCTCGGTCTTCGCCTCGTCCGTCGGGCGGGAGGCCCGCGCGGAGGCCGCGTGGCGCTCACCGGCGGCCGTCTTGTCCCGCTCGTACTCGGCGGCGATCTCCGCCTCGTCGAACCGGCCCACGGTCGCCAGCCGCTGCACCAGAGCCCAGCGCAGCTCCGTGTCGACGGCCAGGCCCTCGATCGTCTGCGTGCCCTCCAGCAGCGCGTCGAGCAGGTCCAGCTGCTCCGGCGTCCGCGCGGTCGCGGCGAACGCGCGCGCCCACGCCAGCTGGTGGTCACCGCCCGGCGCGGCCGCCCGCAGGTGGGCGAGCGTCGCGTCGGTCCAGCGGGCCAGCAGGGCCTCGCGCGCGGCCGGGTCGGCGTACAGCTCGATGGCCATCTTCACCTGGCGGTGCAGCGACTGCACGACGCCGATGTCGGACTCCTTGCCGATGCCCGACAGGACCAGGGACAGGTAGTCGCGGGTCGGCAGCTCGGCGTCCCGGGTCATGTCCCACGCCGACGCCCAGCACAGGGCGCGGGGGAGGGAGGACTCGAAGTCGCCGAGGTGCTCGGTCACGAAGGCGAGGGACTGCTCGTCGAGGCGGACCTTCGCGTACGACAGGTCGTCGTCGTTGAGCAGCACCACCGCCGGACGGCGCCTGCCCACCAGCTGCGGCACGGCGGTCAGTTCGCCCTCGACGTCCAGCTCGACGCGCTCGTCGCGCACCAGCTTGCCGCTCTCGTCGTCGAGTTCGTACAGGCCCACGGCGATGCGGTGCGGGCGCAGGGTGGGCTCGCCCTTGGCGCCGGCGGGCAGCGCGGGGGCCTCCTGGCGGATCGCGAAGGACGTGACGACGCCGTCGGCGTCCGTCTCGATCTCCGGGCGCAGGACGTTGATGCCGGCGGTCTCCAGCCACGCCTTCGACCAGGCCTTCAGATCACGCCCCGAGGTCTCCTCCAGGGCGCCCAGCAGGTCCGACAGGCGGGTGTTGCCGAACGCGTGCGCCTTGAAGTACGCCTGCACGCCCGCGAAGAACTCGTCCATGCCGACGTACGCGACGAGCTGCTTCAGTACGGAGGCACCCTTGGCGTAGGTGATGCCGTCGAAGTTGACCAGCACGTCGTCGAGGTCGTTGATCTCGGCCATGATCGGGTGCGTGGACGGCAGCTGGTCCTGGCGGTAGGCCCACGTCTTCATGGAGTTGGCGAAGGTGGTCCAGGAGTGCGGCCACCGGCTGCCCGGCGCGTGGGCCTGGCAGGCGATGGAGGTGTAGGTGGCGAACGACTCGTTCAGCCACAGGTCGTTCCACCACTCCATGGTGACCAGGTCGCCGAACCACATGTGGGCCAGCTCGTGCAGGATCGTCTCGGCGCGCACCTCGTACGCCGCGTCCGTCACCTTCGACCTGAAGACGTACTGGTCGCGGATGGTGACCGCGCCCGCGTTCTCCATCGCGCCCGCGTTGAACTCCGGCACGAACAGCTGGTCGTACTTCTTGAACGGGTACGCGTAGTCGAACTTCTCCTGGAACCAGTCGAAGCCCTGCCGGGTCACCTCGAAGATGGCGTCCGAGTCGAGGTGCTCGGCCAGCGAGGGCCGGCAGTAGATGCCGAGCGGGACGGACTGGCCGTCCTTCTCGTACACGCTGTGCACCGAGTGGTAGGGGCCGACGATCAGCGCGGTGATGTACGTCGAGATGCGCGGCGTCGGCTCGAACTCCCAGACGTTGTCCTTCGCCTCGGGCGTCGGAGAGTTGGAGATGACCGTCCAGCCGTCCGGGGCCTTCACGGTGAACTGGAAGGTGGCCTTGAGGTCGGGCTGCTCGAAGGACGCGAACACGCGGCGGGCGTCCGGCACCTCGAACTGGGTGTAGAGGTAGGCCTGGTTGTCGACGGGGTCGACGAACCGGTGCAGGCCCTCACCGGTGTTGGTGTAGGCGCAGTCGGCGACGACCCGGAGGATGTTGCGGCCCTCCAGTAGTCCCGGCAGCGCGATCCGCGAGTCCGCGAAGAGTTCCGCGGGGTCGAGCTGGTCGCCGTTGAGGGCGATCTCGTGGACGGTCGGGGCGACCAGGTCGATGAAGGACTCCGCGCCGGTTTCGGCGACGTCGAAGCGCACCGTGGTCACGGACCTGTAGGTACCGCCCTCCTGCGCGCCGGAGAGGTCGAGATCGATCTCGTACGAGTCAACGGTGAGCAGCTTCGCCCGCTGCTGCGCCTCTTCGCGAGTCAGGTTTGTGCCAGGCACGCGGTCATCTCCTCGATATGTGTGGGTTGCGCCATCCTTCCACGGGCCCGCACCGAACGCGATGTCCGTTTCCCGCCGGTGAGCGGGGTGGACGCGCGCGAGTCTGGGGACATGACGACGTACACCGCACGGCCCATCGGTCAGGTGGCCCTGAAGGAGCTGCGCTCTGCTGACGACCGGGGGCGCGAGATCGTTCCCGTGACCGACGAGGAGGGCGGCGCCCCGCTCCGCTGCTGTCTGCGCCGCAGCGCCCCGGGGGAGCGGATCGCCCTGGTCTCCTACGCCCCGCTGCGCCGCTGGGCGAGGGAGACGGGCGTCGATCCGGGGGCGTACGACGAGCAGGGGCCGGTGTTCGTGCACGCGGAGGACTGCGCGGGCCCGGCCGACGACCGGCTTCCCTTCACCGACGCCCACCGCACGGTCCGCAGGTACTCGGCCGACGGACGGATCCTGGGCGGGCGGCTGGTCGAGGAGCCGGACGGGTTCGGTGACGCCTTCCGGGAGGCCTTCGACGACCCGGCCGTGGCACTCGTCCACGTCCGGGCCGTCGAGTACGGCTGCTTCCTCTACGAGGTGCGCAGGGACTGAGTACAGGGACGCGCCGGCGGGCGTGCGGTGATCTGGACCTCCGTGTCACCGGGCTTCTACTCTGCCGTTCACGATCCGCCGGCGAGTGCGGTGGGAACCGCCCGCGGCGAGACGGCTGCCGCGGCGCAGTCGGCGGCCGCGAGGAGGCTCGGGTGGACGAGATCAGCCACATCCTGACGGGAACGGTCGTCCGGTCCGTCGGCAGGGCCGTGGACATGGGGGTCGTCGAGTTCGAGGGCTCCGGGGGCGAGACGGTCATGGCCCATCTGCAGTGCCCGTTCCGGATGCTGCACGACGGAAAGATCGTCCTGGGATCCGCGGACATGCGGTACGCGCAGAAGGGCGCGGGAGAGCGGGCCTTCGACGAGTTCCGCATGATCTTCGATGCCCGCACGGCCAAGCTCAACACGATCCTCGCCGAGCTGCGACCCCGCGTCGAGGACGTGCGTGTCGGCGAGGGCGGTGAGCTCACCGTGAGCTGGGCGCCCGGGTTCCGGCTCACGGCGTTCCCCGACTGCTCCGGCGCGATGGAGGCCTGGCGGGTCCTGGTCCGCGGCGGTGCCCATCACGGGTTCCCGCCGGGCACCGTCTGACATGACATGACATGACATGACATGGTCCGGCCCCCTGCTCCGAAGCCTACGGAGCAGGGGGCCGGACCTCGTCCACGGCGTCAGCCCTTGAGCTCGGCCGCCACCAGCTCCGCGATCTGCACCGCGTTCAGCGCGGCGCCCTTGCGGAGGTTGTCGTTGGAGACGAAGAAGGCGAGACCGTTGTCGACGGTCTCGTCCGTGCGGATGCGGCCCACGAAGGAGGGGTCCTGGCCGGCCGCCTGGAGCGGGGTCGGGACCTCGGTGACGGCGACGCCGGGGGCGCCGCCCAGGAGCTCCTTGGCGCGCTCGACGCTGATCGGACGGGCGAAGCGGGCGTTGACCTGGAGAGAGTGGCCCGAGAAGACGGGGACCCGCACGCAGGTGCCGGAGACCTTCAGCTCGGGGATCTCCAGGATCTTGCGGGACTCGTGCCGCAGCTTCTGCTCCTCGTCGGTCTCGTTCAGACCGTCGTCGACGATCGAACCGGCCATCGGGAGCACGTTGTACGCGATCGGCGCCACGTACTTGTTCGGCGCGGGGAACTCCGCCGCCGAACCGTCGTGCGTCAGCTTCGGCGCGTCCTCGCCGACCTTCTTGACCTGCTCGAACAGCTCGTCCACGCCGGCCAGCCCGGAGCCGGACACCGCCTGGTAGGTGGCGACGACCAGCGCCTGAAGGCCCGCCTCGGCGTGCAGCGGCTTCAGGACCGGCATCGCGGCCATCGTGGTGCAGTTCGGGTTGGCGATGATGCCCTTGGGGCGGTTGGCGATCGCGTGCGGGTTCACCTCGGACACGACCAGCGGCACGTCGGGGTCGCGGCGCCACGCCGACGAGTTGTCGATCACCACGGGGCCCTGGGAGGCGACCTTCTCGGCCAGCGCCTTGGAGGTCGAGCCGCCCGCGGAGAACAGCACGATGTCCAGGCCGGTGTAGTCGGCGGTGGTCGCGTCCTCCACCGTCACGCCGTCCAGCACCGTCCCCGCCGAGCGGGCCGAGGCGAACAGGCGCAGCTCCGTCACCGGGAAGTCGCGCTCCGTGAGAATCCTGCGCATGACCGTGCCGACCTGACCGGTGGCTCCGACGATTCCGACCCTCACGACGACTCCTTCTGCGTGCTCTCTGCGTGACGTACATGTGCCTGATGCATGGCTGAGGTGTTTCCATCATGCGGTCAGTCCCGGTCCGCGTGTCCACTTCTTTGGGCGGCGTGCCCGAGGAATGGGACGCGTCCGGCCCCAGGTCCGGCTCCGGTTCTCCCTGCCGGACCCCGCTGAGCTGCAGAAATTCGTCCGGCAGCGGCCCTGTGCCGCAAGCTGTACTGCCCCACCCCTGCCCGCCGTGTCCCGCCGCACGCGGAGGTGTGACGTACGCCTCTGCGGTGCGGCGGGAAAAGAGGCCGAACGTTTCGGCCCCCGACGGCGTCATAGAGGAAACGCGGCGAGAAGAGGGGGCGCTGTGCTGCGCAGAAAGTCCCGCCGCGGCCAGGGGGACGGCACACACGACGTGCTGGACGACCCGCTGGACGCGGCCCAGGAACGCCGGGTGCGGGCGGTGCTCGCGCTCGGGGGAGTGCCGCAGGCGGACCTGCCGGACGGGGTGCAGCAGGTCCGTCTGCGGCTGCTGGAACGCGCGGCCCGGGGGGACGAGGCGCCGCGTGACGTGTCGGCCTGGGCGGCGGTCGTCGCCTCCAACCTGGCGATGGACTGGCACCGGGCCAAGCGCCGCCAGGAGCGCGTCGGTGAACGCCTCGCCTCCCTGCGCCAGCTGGAACACCCCTCGGGCGAGGACACCAGCGTGCTCTCCCTGGCCGTGGCCCAGGGCCTGGACGAACTGCCCGACGCCCAGCGCCAGGTGCTCGTCCTGCGTTTCTACGCCGACCTCCCGGTGAGCGGCATCGCCGAGGAACTAGGCATCCCCGAGGGCACGGTGAAGAGCCGGCTGCACACGGCGGTACGGGCCCTGCGTGCCCGCCTGCACGAGGACGAGGTGGTGTGACGTGACCGCCGAACACGACGGACGCGCCGGCGCGGACGCGCTGATGGCCGCGATCACCGACGAACCGCTGCCGGACACCGCCCGCGCCGACCCGGCCTTCCTGGCCGAACACCGCTCGGCCCAGGCCGATCTCGCCCTGCTGCGCGAGCAGCTGGGCCTCATCGGGCACGCCCTCGCCGAACCGCCCGCGGCCCCCCGACCGGCGCCCGTTCGCCCGTCCCGGAGCCCGTCCCGGACCCCGGCCCGGCGCCGGGCCTTCAACCTGGCCTTCGGAGCCTTGGCGGTGACCGCCGCCGCGGCCGTGCTGTCGGGCATGGGCTGGCTGCTGTCCCAGGCCCCGAGCGGAGCCGGCGCCGGCGCGGACAGCGGGGCCGCCAAGCAGGAGTCCGGCGGTGTCCGCTTCGGCAGCCCCCGCTACCTGGCCTGCGCCCGCACGGTGGCCGAGGGGACCGTCCTGCGCGCCGAGGAACTGCCTGACGGGGAGCTGCTGCGAGTCACCGTGCGCGTGACCCGCTACTACAAGCCGGCCGAGGGCGAGGACGAACTGACCTACGTGATCAGCCGGTACGTGATGTCCCGTCTGCCCGCGAAGGGCGACCGGGTGCTGTTCGGGGCCTGGCACGACGCGGCCACACCCGACTCCTGGGTCCTGGGGGAGCGGGCGGTGGCCCGCGAGCGGGCCTGGATCACCGCCTCGCTCCCGGAGTCCCGCGGGCTGACCTGCTCATGAGAAAGGGCGGGCGCCCGTCACCTGACGACGAACGCCCGCCCCCACAGCCGCAGTGACTACGGCGTGACCTTCTCGATCTTCACGCTGCCCAGGCCCGCGACCGTGCCGCGCGCGTTGACCAGCTGGACCTGGCCGAAGAACTCACGGCCCTCCGGGGCGGCCGCGGCGGCGGTGACGCTGCCGGAGACCGTCGTGGAGTCGCCGGTGCCGAGCTTCACCGGCGCCGAGCCGTCGACGGCGACGGAACCGAGCGCGGCGGAGAAGAACACGTCCTGGTAGTCGTACGCGGTGCTGCCGGCCGGGATCGCGTAGCCGATGACCTCGATGGTGTACGTGCCGGGGGCCGGGTCGGCCACCGAGACGGACTCCTCCGAGTCGCCGTCGGCGGAGCTGCCGGCTTCCGCGCCCGCCGCGTCGTACACGACGAGGTCGAGGTCGGCGGCGGCGTCGGAGACGTTGCCGATCGCGACGTCCAGGGACTTGGCGCCCTCGGGCACCGTGACCGTGGTGGTCGCGGTCTCGCCCTCGGCGATCGTCGGGCGGGCCGACTTGGCCGAGCCGAGCGGGCCGCCGACCAGCTTGCCGTCGACGGCGGCGAGCTTGTTCGTCACCTTCCAGGAGGCGGCGGCCGGCGTGCCGACCTTGGCCTCGGGCACGGTCACGGTCTCCGGGTCGAAGACCGCGCCGAGGACGGCGACGTCCAGCTTGTACGGGTTGTCGAGCAGCGGCGACGTACGGCGCGACTCGACCTCGATCTCCCAGACACCCGGCACCGGGTCGGCGTACGAACGCACGTCGGGCCTGCAGCCGTTGCCGTCGAGGTAGTTGTTGTAGCAGTTCGGGGTGCCGGTGTTGTCGACCGGGACGCCGTAGGGGTGGATGGCGATGAACCGGGTCTGGCTCTGGCCCTTCAGCCCGCCGATCGCGACCTCGAGGGACTTGGCGCCCTCGGGCACGGTCACGAAGTACGACTGGGTGCTGTTGCGCTGGACCGTGTTCGACGCCGAGAAGGTGTGGTTCACGGGTGCGGAGACCACGACCGTGGTCATGACCTGCTTGTCGATGCCCTCGGTCTTCGGGTCGTCGACCTCGAGGATCGCGCTCTTGAGACCGGCGGACTTCGGCGCGGCCTGGACCTTGACGGTGACCGGCTGGTTCAGCGGCAGCTTCACCTCGTCGGAGCCGACGATCTTGAAGGTGTTCGCCGCGTTGTTCTCGAAGTACAGCTCGTGGCGGACCGGCTTGTCGGCACCGGACGTACGGGTGATCGTGACGTCGTACGTCTTCTTCTTGCCGGCCTTGAGGCCGCCCTCACGGTCGTACAGGCCCGTGCCGAAGCCCGGGGTCTTCAGGAACTGGTCGACCGCGGTGTCGACCGGCGCCTTCACCGTGTAGTCGTGCGCGGTGGCGCCGTCGAGGATCGAGTCCCAGGCGTCCGGGATGTTGATGAGGCCGACACCCTCCTCGTACGCCTGCGTCCCCTTGATGTGGTCGGCGGTCGAGGTCAGCGCGGTGCGCAGGGCGGCGGGCTTCAGCTCGAAACCCTTGGCCTTGGCGGCGGACAGCAGCAGCGCGGAGGCACCGGCGGCCTGCGGGGACGCCATCGAGGTGCCCTGCAGCATGCCGTAGCCGGCCGGCAGGGTGTAGCCCGCCTCGGCGACCGGGGCGCCCGGCAGCCAGGTCTGGATGGTGTTGATCGCGGCACCCGGGGCGACCAGGGTGGGCGTGAACCCGCCGTCCTCACGCGGACCGCGCGAGGAGAACGGCATCATGGCGTACTTCTTCTCCACGGCCGAGCCGTAGTTGGCGGCCCAGGTCTCCTTGGAGATGGACGCGCCGACCGAGATGACCTTGTCGGCCAGACCGGGGTCGCCGATCGTGTTGGCACCGGGGCCGGAGTTGCCGGCCGAGATCACCAGCTGGACGCCGTAGGTGTCGATGAGGCGCGTGTACAGCTCGGCGCGCGCGTTGTTGCCGTCGTTCAGCGCGGGCAGACCGCCGATCGACATGTTGACGATGTCGACACCGCGGTTGGCGACGAGGTCGATCATGCCCTCGGTGAGGGCGACGTTGGTGCAGCCGCCGGTCCAGGTGCAGGCACGGGAGGAGACGATCTTCGCGCCGGGCGCGGCACCGTCCATCCGGCCGCCGAAGAGGCCGTTGGCCGCGGTGATACCGGCGACGTGCGTGCCGTGCTCGGACTCGATGACGCCGATGTTGACGAAGTCGGTCTTCGCGCCGGCGGCGTTGTAGACGACGTCCTTGCGGATCTCGACGACGAACGGCTGCCGTTCGGCGACGTCGGTCGCCGGGTTGTCGGTGCCGAACCAGCCGATCTGGAAGCCGTCCTTGTACGGCTTCATCGGGGTGTCGTCACCGAAGTCGTTGTTGTTGTTCAGGTCGACCCGGACGGTGCCGTTCGCCTTGTCGTACAGCACACCCCACACGTCGGTGGTGTCGCCGTCGCGGTTCGCGTCGCCCTTGGCGTCGCCGCCCGTGGTGGCGGACTCGCGGAACACGTTGATCTCGTACGACCCGGCGGGCGCCGTCCAGCTCTGGCCGCCGTAGGTGAAGGTGGGGCCGGCCACCGCGGTCAGCATCGCGCGCCAGGTGGCGTCACCGTCGGCGACCGGGTCGGTCGCCGTCACCCAGTCGACGATCTTGCGCTCGCCGGTGGTGGTCTTCTGCAGCGCCGGGTGGGAGAGGTCCACGCCCGAGTCCAGGACACCGATGGTGACGCCCCGGCCGTCCGCCTTCGGGTGGTCCTCCACGAAGTCGACGGCGCCCGTCTCGAAGGACGGGTTGTACGGGTTCTCGGCGGGGGTCCGCTTGTTCGGCGCGGCGGCGGCGGCGGTGGTGCCCTTGCCCGCGGCGCCCTTGACGGTGTCGGCGCTCGGCGTCGGGTCGTCCAGCGGGATGTCCTGGCGCAGGTCGATGCCGTGCACGGAGGACAGCTTCGCGGCGGCGGCGATGGCCGAGTCCGCCTTGCCGGTGGGAACCGTGGCGCGGACGTAGCCGAGCTTGTCGTAGGTACGGCCGACCAGGCCGCCCTTGACCGAGTCGAGCTGCTCGGCGACCGTCTCGGTCTGCCCGGGCGCGGTGGCCACCATCATCGTGACGGTCTTGTCGCCGGCGGCCTTCGCCTCGGCGAGCAGGTCCGCGTCGTCGGAACCGAGCTTGTCGTGGGCGGACTTCACGCCCGGGTCGGCTGCGACGGGTGCGTCGTCCGCGGCGAGGGCCATGGGTAGCGGCCCCGCCGCGGAGAGTGCGGCCACCAGACCGGCGGCCACGGCTATCCGCGCCGCGCGTCTCGCTCCCGGTATCGGTTCACGGTCGCGCTGGGGGGTGAGGGTCATCGGCATCCCTTGTAGGTAAAGGAACGAGCGGGTTGCGGCCGGGTCGATCGGTCCTGACCGCGGTGGCCCGGAATGCGATCCCGGACGATCGCACAGCTTTACTCATGGGAAGGATGTTTAGGGAGAGTTGACCGAATCGATATGGACGGATGGGGAAAACCCCCGATGCCCTTTGAGGAGATGCGCGGCGAAAGGGGCGAAACGGCTCGGGTCGGGGTTCAGCCCTTCCTCAGCAGCAGCTCCGTGTTGCGGTCCTTCGACTCCCCGGCCAGGTCCGTCCGGGCGCCGGGGGCGTTGAAGGACAGTTCGCGGTAGAGGGCGGCCAGACCGGTCTGGGAGAGGTCGGCGAAGTCGGTGCGGTGCGGGGCCGTGGACTCGACGCAGGTGGTGAAGAGCGAGAGGGTGCCGTCCTTGTTGTCCACCAGCTCGATGACGCGGGCGAGCTGCGGGTAGTCGACGTGGGAGGCGGTGGAGATCTCCCAGAAGGAGCGGCCGTCGGGGGCGGAGTGCGGGGTGATGTCGTTGCGGTGGATGTGCCCGTTCACCCAGGCCAGGACGTTGGCGTGGCTGCCGAGGAGAGCGACGACCTCCTTGCCGTTGTGCCGCCGCTCGCCGGGCCGGGCCGGGTCGGGACGGGTGTTGGTCATGCTCTTGCTGGTGTGGTGGCTGAAGACGACCGCGTACGAGTCCTTGTTGTCGCGCAGCGTCCTGTCCAGCCACCTCAGCTGGGCCGTCCCGATGGAGCCGTTGTAGTGGCCGCCGGGGTCGGTGGTGTCGAGGCTGATGCCGATGACGTCGTCGGCGATGCGGAAGCTGTAGTACTGGGTGCCCGCGTCGACGTTCGCCGAGGAGTAGCCGTGCCCTACCGGGCCGACACCCCGGTAGGCGGGGTCGAGGTGGGCCTTGAGGTAGTCGGTGGCCGTGTAGGGGGCGCGCTTCTCGTCCGGCGTGACCGAGCGCATGTCCCGGGTGTGCGCCTTGAGCAGGTCGCGGAACGCCGTCCCCTTCGGGTCCTTGCCGTTCGTGATGGCGTCCTGGAGCTTCTTCGCCTCCGACGCGGACAGGCTCATCAGTTTCTTGCCGCCGACGGCGTACTCGGCGAGCCAGGAGTCGCCGTGGCCGTAGCAGCCCAGCGGCATGGCGTCGTGGTTGCCGACCGTGGAGTACCAGGGCAGGTTGAGGCCCGGGCTGTTCAACTCCCGTACGGCCGCCGTCAGGAAGCCCTCCAGGTGCGGGAAGCCGAGCTGCTTGTCGGCGTCGCGCACGCTCGCGTCGGGCTGCCAGTACTGCTTGAGACCACTGTTCTGGACGCCCTCGTAGCGGCGCGGGTCACCGGAGTTGGGGGTGATCCGGCCGCCGCTCATGACGGTCAGAAACCACTCCAGCTCGGTCCTGGCGTTGTTGTCCGTGTTGTCGCCGGTCGTCATGGCGAAGTGCAGCGGGGCGCCGGTGACGGGGGCCCCGCGCAGCGCGTTGACCCGCTCCACCAGCGAGACCGCGCCGTGCACCGTCAGCGCCTCGTGCGGCCGCCAGGCGTGCACGTCCGTCGAGCGCAGGTACTCCAGGCGCATCGGGTGCTGGGCGTCGATCAGGTGCATGTCGGTGAGCTGCACGAACGCGGCGAGGGTGGTCCGGCGTCCGGCCCGGCCGGTCTTCGGCGCGGCGAGCTCGCCACGGACCCGCCGCTTCCAGCCCGGGCCGTCCCCCAGACGCCGGTAGCCGGAGCTGGTCCGCGGGGTGGCGACGGAGGAGAGGGTGGTGCCGCGGGTGTACGGCGCCAGGGGCGCGGCCGGCGCCCGACGGGACTGGGCGACGGGCGCCCCGGCGGCCTCGGTGCCGGTGCCGGTGGCGGCCCGGCTGTCGGTGGGCCGCAGGGCGTAGCCGACGCCCGCGGAGACGGTCACGGCCGCTGCGGCGGCGAGGGCGGAACGGCGGTTGATCTCCAGCGTGGAGCCGGCGACAGAGCGTGTGCGCGGCATGGCGCGATCTCCCCGGGTGACGAACGCGTCGACAGTGGTCGCGGGGGTTCACCGCCGGTCGCAGCCGCGAACTTCCCGCTCACTTCGGATCGTTGGCACCGGGGATGACCTGTGCGTGAACGAGACGGCAACGCGCAACGCCGATCACCGTACGTCGATCTTGGACTACCCTGCGCGCCCACGGGCGCTCCCCGGACGGCCGGGGAGCGGTCACGCGGTGTTCATCTCCGCGGGCAGGAGGGGTGTTCCGGGGCCCCTCGGGCGGTGGCGCGGCCGAGCGGGTCGGAGGGTGCGGTCAGGCCGGCTCCCGGCCCTCCGCCGCCCGCCCCGACGGCGGCCGCTCCCGCCACAGCCGCAGCCCGATGTCGACGAGGCCCACCCGGTTCAGGCCTGGCACGGCGTCCAGGTCGTGCCAGGCGGCCATGTCCGTGGAGCCGCCGACCTCGTAGCACAGCTCACCGCCGGTGATCCGGGCCTCGTAGACCAGGCGGACGCCGTGGCGGTCGAGCGCGCGGCCGAGGCGGCGGGGGAAGGCGCGGCGGCTGGAGTGGACGCCGAGCAGGGCGGTGACCTCGGCGCGGTAGCCGGTCTCCTCGGCCAGCTCCCGCAGGACGGTGTCGTGGGGGTCCTCGCCGTGCTCCATGCCGCCGCCGGGCAGCACCCACTCCGGCGGGCCGCCGTCCGGCGCGGGGGAGCGGGAGAGCAGGAGCTGTCCGTCGCGGACGCATACGGCGTAGGCCGCCACCCTCAACCTTCTTCGCACCCACGGACGTTAACGCAGCGAACGAAGAAGGGCCGAAACCCGCTCAACCGACCTAAGGCACCTCAACCCCGGCGGCCCCTGCCGGGTCTGTCCCCGCGACCCCGCTCGACGACCTGACGACGAGCGGACAGGCGCGACGACGACAACGACAACGGGGAGCAGGACATGACCGTACGGACGACCTTCGTGGCGGTGACCGCCGTGGCACTCACGGCGGCCCTGGCGGCGCCCGCCATCGCGGCGGCGCCCAACGGGAGCGGCAGCCGGCACGACGCGACCCGCGAGGCGATCCAGGCCGCGGTGGCGGACGGCGTGCCCGGCGTGACGGCGACGGCGAGGGACTCCCACGGGCCCTGGTCGGCGACGGCCGGCGTGGGGGACCTCAAGACGCAGAAGCCGCGTTCACCGCACGACCGTTACCGGGTCGGCAGCATCACCAAGACCTTCGTCGCCACGGTGCTGCTCCAACTGGAGGCGGAGGGGCGTCTGTCGCTGGACGACAAGGTGGACACGTGGCTGCCGGGCCTGGTCCGGGGCAACGGCCACGACGGCAGGAGGATCACCCTGCGCCAACTCCTCAACCACACCAGCGGGATCTTCAACTACACGGACGACGAGACCTTCGTCCGCACGCACTTCCTCAAGGAAGGTTTCTTCGAGCACCGTTACGACCGCAAGAAGCCCGAGGAACTCGTCGCGATCGCCATGTCCCACAAGCCCGACTTCGCGCCGGGCACGTCCTGGAACTACTCCAACACCAACTACACCCTGGCCGCGCTGGTGATCGAGAGCGTCACGGACCGCCCGTACGGCGCGGCGGTCCGCGACCGTGTCATCGAGCCCCTGCACCTGCGCGCCACGTCGGTGCCCGGCACGAGGTCCACCCTTCCGCGGCCCAGCAGCCGCGCCTACGGCAAGCTGGCCCGGACGACGACCGGTCCGACGTACGACGTCACGGAACTGAACCCGTCCCTGGCCTTCGGATCCGGGGACATGATCTCCAACTCCGGCGACCTGAACCGCTTCTACACGGCCCTGCTCCGCGGCCGCCTCCTGCCGGCCGAGCAACTGAAGGAGATGAAGACCACGGTGGCCGTCGACGTCATCCCTGACGCCGGGTACGGCCTCGGCCTCATCGACCGCGAGCTGAGCTGCGGCGTCCACGTCTGGGGCCACGGCGGCGGCATCCACGGCTCCTCGTCGGAGGCCGTGACCACGGCCGACGGCCGCCACTCCCTCGCCCTCAACTTCAACGGCGACTGGACGGGCGACAGCGACGCGGTGATCGAGGCGGAGTACTGCGGCAAGTAGCGGAAGACGGCACGAGGAGGGGCCGCCGGGTGCGTGCGCCCGCGGCCCCTCCTCTCCCCTCCTGATTCCGCCCCGGTCCGTCACTACCGGGGCAGCACCACGACATACGCGGCGGGATCGCGGTCGCCGGACGCCATCAGCGCCGTGCGGACCACCGCCGCCTGCTGCTCCCTCGCGTCGCGCAGCTTCTTGGGCGTGATGTGGACGACCGTGATGCCGAGCCGCTCCAGGTGCTCGCGCTTGCGGGCGTATTCGGACCACAGGGCGTCGTCGTCCTGGCGCGGGGCGCGGGTGTCGAGCTCGACCGCCACCGCCTGCTCCGGCCAGTAGGCGTCCAGGCCGCCCAGGTGCGGACCGCCCGGCAGGCGCAGGTCCACGTTCCAGACCGGGTCGGGGAGGCCGTACTCGTGGACCATCGCGTACAGGCGGCCCTCCGCGATCGACCTGCCCTCCGCCAGCAACGAGTCCACCGCGTCCACCACGTGCGGCCGGCTCAGCAGCTTGGCGTTGTTCAACTCCCGTACGACCGCCGCGGGTTCGCAGTGACCGGCGCGTACCGCCTCCGTCAGCAGCCGGCGTACGGCCCCCGCGTCGGTCAGTTCGGTCACCGCGTCGGCCAGGGCGCGCGGGACCGGGGCGACCGGGACGCCGGTGACCATCTGCGGGGTCGGCAGGGCGGCGCTGCGGACGATGTGGGCGCAGCCCGTCGTGCGCAGCCGGCGCAGGCGCGGGACCAGGACGTCGATCCGGTCCAGGGCGGTGAGCGGGGGCGTCGTGGAGAAGCCGTACAGGGTCAGCGCCGCCAGGCCCGTGATCATCGCCTCCGCGTACATCGGCCGCCGGTGCGGGTCCTCCGCGCCGGGCTGGCTCGGGACGCCGGTCGCCGCCCGCTCCTTCGCCGCGTACATCAGCACCGCGTGCAGCCGCTCCTCGCTGGTCGGCGGGCCGGGGTGGAGCAGGACGACGCCGGGGAGGAACTGCTGCCAGGGGCCACCGGGGCGGCACTGCTCGTTCGTCTCGGCCGACGAGACGCCGTGCGCACGCAGCTGCGCGGCCGTCAGGACGCGGCGGTGGACCTCGGAGAGGTGGAGCACGGGGCGGGGGGAGAGCGGCGGGACCGGGGGGAGCGGGGCGTTGTGGTTCATGGCGGGGAGTTTCCCGCCATCCGGCGCCGCTGTAACCGCTGTTACACGCCTGTCGACAAATACGGACAAGGCGGCACTAAAGGACGGGTGTTCGGATGCCGAGTAGGTAGGGAAAACCCCTGGTCCATTCGGGTGGGGCCAGGGGTTACGGCTCCTATTGCCCGCATTCCGTAACGGTCACGGAAAGCGGAATCGTGGGCCAAAGGTCCCTAGACATCCGCTCCCGCGTCGCACGCCTGTCCGCGCAGCCCCCGCGCCAGGTCGTCCCGTGCCTCCAGCACCAGCCTGCGCAGCGCCGGTGCCGCGTCCTCGTGGGCCGTCAGCCAGGCGTCCGTCGCGTCCAGCGTCGCCTGCGAGTGCTGGAGCGCCGGGAACAGGCCCTCGACCACGTGCATGGCGATCTGGATGGACCGCTCGGCCCACACCCGCTCGATCGCCGCGAAGTACTTCTCGGCGTACGGCGCGAGCAGCTCCCGCTGGGACGACTGGCCCCACCCCGCGATCGTGGCCTCGACCAGCGCGTTCGAGAGCGCGTCGGACTCCACGACCTGCGCCCACGCCTGGGCCTTGACCGCCGCCGAGGGGCGGGCGGCGAGGCAGCGGACCTGGTGGCGCCGCCCGGACGCCGTGTTGTCCCGGGCCAGTTCGGCGGACAGCGTCCCCTCGTCGGCGACCGCGTGGGCCGCCAGCGGCTGCAGGAACGCCCAGCGCAGCTCCTGGTCCACCTCGAGGCCGTCGATCTTCTCGGTCCCCGCGAGCAGGGCCCGCAGCAGCTCCAGATCGCCCGCGCCGGACGCCACCGTCGCGAAGAACCGCGCCCAGGCCAGCTGGTGCTGACTGCCCGGCCCGGCGGAGCGCAGTTCGCGCAGGGCGCCCTCGGCGAGGAGCCGCTCGCCGGTCGCCCGCCACCCCGGCGCCACGTAGTTGACCAGCGACGAGTTGGCCCACGCGTGCAGCATCTGCAGCACGCCGATGTCGGACTCGCGGCCCGCGAACCGCAGCACCAGGTCCACGAAGTCCCGCGCCGGCAGCAGCGCGTCCCGCGTCATGTTCCACAGCGCCGACCAGCACAGGGCGCGGGCCAGCGGGTCGGTGAGGTCGCCCAGCCCGTCCCGCAGCGTCTCCAGCGAGGTCGCGTCGAAGCGGATCTTGCAGTACGTCAGGTCGTCGTCGTTGACCAGGACCAGGTCGGGGGCGTCCGAACCGGCCAGTTGTGTCACGACGGTCCGCGGGCCGTCGACGTCCACCTCGGCCCGGGCGTAGCGCTCCACTGCCCCGGATCCGGTACGCCGGTACAGGCCCACCGCCACCCGGTGCGGGCGCAGCTCGGGGTGCGACTCGGCCGCCTCCTGCACGACGGCCAGCTCGTCGACGCTGCCGTCCGCCGCCAACAGCACCTGCGGGGTCAGGGAGTTGACGCCCGCCGACTGCAGCCAGGCCCGCGACCACGCCGTCATGTCCCGCCCGCTGGTCTCCTCCAGCACCGACAGCAGATCGCCCAGGCGCGTGTTGCCGTACGCGTGCCGCTTGAAGTAGCGCCGTGCGCCCTCCAGGAAGGCGTCCTGGCCGACGTACGCCACCAGCTGCTTGAGGACCGAGGCACCCTTGGCGTAGGTGATGCCGTCGAAGTTGAGCTTGGCGTCCTGGAGGTCGCGGATGTCCGCGGTGATCGGATGCGTGGACGGCAGCTGGTCGGCACGGTACGCCCAGGCCTTGCGGCGGTTGGCGAAGGTGATCCAGGCGTCGGTGAAGCGGGTCGCGCCGACGCCCGCGAAGGTGCCCATGAAGTCGGCGAAGGACTCCTTGAGCCACAGGTCGTCCCACCACACCATGGTGACCAGGTCGCCGAACCACATGTGGGCCATCTCGTGCAGGATCACGGTGGCCCGGCTCTCGTAGGACGCCTGCGTGACCCTGCCCCGGAAGATGTACTCCTCGCGGAAGGTCACCAGGCCCGGGTTCTCCATCGCGCCGAGGTTGTACTCGGGCACGAAGGCCTGGTCGTACTTCCCGAAGGGGTACGGGTAGTCGAAGTGGTCGTGGAAGAAGTCCAGGCCCTGCTTGGTGACCAGGAAGACGTCGTCGGAGTCGAAGTAGGGGGCGAGACCCTTGCGGCACATGGCGCCGAGGGGGATCTCCAGCGTGGAGCCGTCGTCCAGGGCCCGGGAGTAGGAGTCCGTGACGTAGTGGTAGGGGCCCGCCACCACACAGGTGATGTACGTCGAGATCGGCCTGGTCTCAGCGAACCGCCACACCCCGTCGGCGCGTTCCCCGACGCCGTTGCTCCAGACCGTCCACTCCTCGGGCGCCCGCACCTCGAAGCGGAAGGGCGCCTTGAGGTCCGGCTGCTCGAAGTTCGCGAAGACGCGCCGGGAGTCGGCCGGCTCGTACTGGGTGTAGAGGTAGACCTCGCCGTCCTCCGGGTCGACGAAGCGGTGCAGACCCTCGCCGGTACGGGAGTACGCGCACCGCGCGTCGACGACCAGCTCGTTCTCGGCGGCCAGGTCCTCCAGGACGATCCGGGAGCCGTCGAAGACCTCGCCGGGGTCGAGGTCGTGGCCGTTGAGGGTGACGGCACTGACGGCGGGCGCGATCAGGTCCGCGAAGCTCGACGCGCCGGGCTCGGCGCAGCGGAAGCGGATCGTGGTGACCGAGCGGAAGGTGCGCGGACCGTCTCCGGCGTCGTCTCCGACGGCCGAGCGGACGTCGAGAAAGACGTCGTAGCCGTCCACGGACAGCAGGGCGGCCCGCTCCCGGGCCTCGTCGCGGGACAGATTCTCACCGGGCACGGGCGGCACTTCCTCGGGTGGTGTTCAGTATGCGGACAGGCCGATCCTGTCATGTGCCGCCGCCGTCCGGCAGCAGGGAATGGACCGGGGGCCGGCGACTGTTGCAGGGCGAAAGACCGCTTTGTGAGGAGACCCATGTCCCAGACCGCGACCGACTCCGGCAAGACCCCCGTCGACTTCTGGTTCGACCCGCTGTGCCCGTGGGCCTGGATGACCTCCCGCTGGGTCCTGGAGGTGGAGAAGGTCCGCGACATCGAGGTGCGCTGGCACATCATGAGCCTCGCGGTGCTGAACGAGGACCGGATAGACGAGTTGCCCGAGGAGTACCGGGAGATGCTCGCGACCAAGGCATGGAAGCCGGTACGGGTGGTGACCGCCGCCTGGCAGAAGCACGGTGCGGACGTCCTCGGCCCGCTCTACACCGCCCTCGGCACCCGCTTCCACAACCAGGGCGAGGGCCCGACGACCGAGGCCATCGCCGGTGCCCTGGCGGACGTGGGTCTGCCCGCCGACCTGATCGAGTACGCCGACCAGAAGGACTTCGAGTTCGAGGCCGAGCTGCGCGCCTCCCACAAGGAGGGCATCGAGAAGGTCGGCCAGGAGGTCGGCACCCCGGTCATCGCGGTGCCCGGCCCGGACGGCGAGCAGATCGCCTTCTTCGGCCCGGTCGTCACCCCCGCGCCCAAGGGCGAGGAGGCCGCCCGGCTGTGGGACGGCACGCTCGCCGTGGCCTCGGTCCCCGGCTTCTACGAGATCAAGCGCACGCGGACCAAGGGCCCGGACTTCAGCAACCTGTGAGGTAGGTCACTTCGAAGTGGCGGCCTGCTCCCCGAACTTCTCGGGGAGCAGGCCGCCGCCGCGTGTGTGGAGGTACGGCTGGTACCACCGGCATCCGGCGGCGGTGCACCGCCAGAGGTTGTCCACGTAGTGCCGCTCGCCCTTCTCCTCCCGGACCGCCGCCTTCTCGGCGCGGTCGAGTCTGCGGAACCTGTGTCTGCCACGGCAGGTGGGGCACTCTCTCTCGATCTCGGTCATCGATCCCTCCGCGCTGTCGCCGCCAGGTCCGGGAAGTCGGTTACGACCGCGTCGACTCCCAGTCGGTAGTACAGCGCGTACTCGGCGAACGCGTCCCCGAAATCGTTGGCTCCGCCGCCCCGGCGGAAGTCCGCCGGCAGGAACTGGTTCTCCGCCCGGAAGGTGTACGGCCCGATCCGCAGCCCCGCCGCGTGGGCGTCCGCCACCAGAGTGGTCGGGGCCCCGAGCCGTCCGTCCGCGCCGACGGGGACGACCGACGTCCGGTCCGGACCGATCCAGTCCGCGTACTCGGCGATCCTCGCCAGCCCCGCGGGCGTCATCATGTCCCGGTACGTCGTCGGATCCCCGCCGGACACCAGGTCGTAGGGTCCGCCCGTCGTCCCCAGCGCCTGCCACAGCGGCACGCCCGGCCGGGCGGCGGCGACGCGCCTGAGGCTCGTCGGCTCGAAGGACTGCACCACGCACTCGCGGGGGCCGAGACGGTTGCGGCCGATCAGCCGGACCAGCTCCGGTTCCAGCTCCAGGCCGATCGAGCGGAAGTACGTCGGGTGCTTGGTCTCCGGGAAGGCGGCGATCGTCCGGCCGTGTGCCTTCGACAGCCTCCGCGCCAGGTCCACCACCTCCTGGAAGGTGAGGATCTCCTCGCGGCCGTCGAACACGGTGTTGCGGTTGCGGACCAGGGGGAGGCGTTCCACCGCCCGCAGGGTCTTCAGCTCGGCGAGGGTGAAGTCCTCGGTGAACCAGCCGGTCACCGACCGCCCGTCCACGGTCCTCGTCGTACGGCGGTCCGCGAACTCCGGGTGCCCGGCCACGTCCGTGGTCTGGGAGATCTCGTTCTCGTGCCGGACCACCAGCACATGGTCCCTGGTCGGCACCAGGTCCGGTTCGATCCAGTCGGCGCCCGTCTGGACGCCGTACGTGTACGCGGCCGCGGTGTGCTCGGGGCGCCAGCCGGCCGCGCCGCGATGGCCGATGACCAACGGGCGTCTCGCGCCCGGCTCCTCGACCGAGGCGGAGGCGGAGGCCGTGGAGGCGGAGGCGGAGGCGGGGGCGGGTAACCCGGCGGCCGCCGGGGCGGTGGCGGCCGCGAGCAGCAGGGATCGGCGTTGGAGGTGCATACGACAGCCCTTCTTCGTAGGTGGGTTCAGGACCGGGCCCGGGCCCGCGCCTCGTCCAGCCGGGCCAGGTGCTCCTCGTAGCCCTTCGTGTAGAACGCGGCCCGGCCCGCCTCCGGCTCGACGATCACCGTCGGCCGGGTCCAGGCGGGGGCGTCCAGCGCCACCCCGTACCGCTCGGCCGCGGCGAGGACCGCGCCCCGGGCACCCACCTCGCCTTCGACGACCCGCAGGGGCCGGCCGAGGACGTCCGCGAGCAGCCGCATCCAGGCGGGACTTCGGGTGCCGCCGCCGCAGACGGCCAGCGAACCCGTCAGGCCGGCCGCCTCCAGGCAGTGCCGGGCCGCGTAGCCGATGCCCTCGCAGGTCGCCCGGATCAGGTCGGCCGGGGTCGACTCCAGGGACACCCCGGTGAGTTCGGCGCGCAGGTGCGGCTCGACGAAGGGGGCGCGCTCGCCGGAGGGCGCGAAGTACGGCAGCACCCGGACCCCGTGCGCACCGGGCGGGGTGCGTGCCAGCAGGTCGTCCACCTCGTCGTGGCGTACGCCGGTCGTCGACAGGACCCAGTCCAGCGCGGCCGTGCCGACCATCGCGGGCATGGCGCGCAGCCGGTGACCGGGGCGGTCGGTGGAGATGTACAGGCCGGCCGGCTCACCGGTGAGGTCGAGGCCGGTCGTCGCGACCAGGGCGGCCAGGCAGGTGCCGACGATGAGCAGGCCGTCCCCGGCGGTGGTCACCCCGGCGCCGAGCGCACAGGCCGGCAGGTCGTAGGGGCCGTTCGCGATCCGGGTGCCGGGCGGCAGGCCCTCCCCCTGTGTCCGGGCCGTCGCGACCGGGTCGCTGACCGGGGCGAGCAGGCCGCGACGGTGGGTCAGGCCGAGCAGCTCCACGATCCGGTTGTCGTACAGACGTGTCTTCGGGTCGAGGAACGGCATCGACGCGTCCGACACGTCCGTCACCGCCCGGGACGCCCCGGTCAGCCGCTGGAAGACCATGTCCTTGCAGGAGACGGCGGCCCGCGCCGCGTCCAGGGACTTCGGGTCGTTGCGGTCCAGCCAGGCGAGCAGTGGGCCCGGGCAGCCCGGGAACATGGCGCTGCCGGTCCGCCGGAACACCGTCTCGAAGGTGCCGTCGGCCAGCCACTGGTCGAGCAGTTCGTGGGCCCGCCCGTCCATCCAGGAGGCCGCCGCCCGCACCGGACGGCCCTGCCCGTCCACCAGCCACACCCCGTCGCCCTGCCCGGTGAGGCCGGCCAGCTCGACCGGCTCCGCCACCCGTGCGGTCAGCTCCTCGAGGACGGCGACGACTGCCCCGTACACCTCCTCCATGTCCTGCTCGACGAAGCCCTCGTGCAGGGCGAGACCCACCGGGCGGGCCTCGACGGCCAGTTCACGGCCGCCGGCGTCGAAGCCGGCGGCCTTCACCATAGACGTGCCCACGTCGATACCGACGTACATGCCAGTCTCCTCAGCCAGTCGTCGCGGATGCCAGGGGCGGATGTCGGGGAGGGATGTCGGGGGTGGGTGCCCGGCGGACGCCAGGGCGGACGTCAGGTCAGGCAGTGCGCCAGCGGCTCGCCGCGCACCCAGCGGCCCACCTCCGCCGCCGCGATCCTCGCCGCCTTCTCGGCCACGGCCCGGCTCGCCCCGCCGAGGTGCGGGGTGAGGACCACGCGTTCACCCAGATCCAGCAGTCGTGAGCGGGCCGGCAGCGGCTCCTGCTCGTAGGTGTCCAGCGCCGCCGCCGACAGCCGCCCGCTCTCCAGCGCGTCGCACAGGGCGGCCTCGTCCAGCAGCGGACCACGGGCCGCGTTCACCACCACCGCGCCGGGCGGCAGCAGGGCGAGTTCACGGGCGCCGACCAGGCCGCGGGTCTCGTCGGTGAGCCGGGCGTGCAGGGTGATCACGCGGGACCTGCGCAGGAGTTCGTCGAGGTCGGCCAGGCGCAGGCCGTGGATCTCGTGGTGGTGCACGTACGGGTCGTACACCATCACCCGCGCCCCGAAGGCGCACAGCACGCGGGCGACCCGGCTGCCCACGGCTCCGTAACCGATCAGCCCGACGGGCAGGTCCTCCAGTTCCAGACCGCTGTGCTCGTACGTGTAGTACGCGGCCCCCTCCCAACTCCCCTGCCGGGCGAGGAGGTCGTGGGCCTGGGGGATGCGGCGCAGGGCCGCCAGCATCAGACCGACGGTGAACTCGGCGGTGGCGGCGGCGTTCCGGCCCGGCGCGTAACAGACCCTCACCTCACGGGACTTGGCCGCCTCAAGGTTCACGTTGACCGGGCCGCCCCGGCACACGACGACCAGCCGCAGGTCCGGTGCGGCCGCCAGGACGCGCTCGGTGACCGGGCCCATCTGGGTGACCAGCACCTCCGCCCCGGCCAGCGCCTCGATCAGCGCGTCCTCGGCGTCGCTCGCCTCACTGACCTCCGCCACCGCACCGAACGGCTCCAGAGGCCAGCCGAGCTTCAGCTCCGTTGTCCGTAGGGGGTGTTCACCGACCTCGTGGGCCACCGCCCGGGCGATCAGATCCGGCAGGACGAAGTGGTCGCCGGCGGCCACCACACGCAGGGTCTCGCTCATCGGAGGGCGTCTCCCGTCTCGGCGTCGAACACATGGGTGAGCTGGGCGTCCGCGGTGACATGGACCCGCTCGTCGTGCGCGAGCCGTGTCTCCGGGCCGGTGAGGACGACGAGCGGGCGCTCGATGCCGCCGAGGGCGAGGGTGGCGATGCCCGACTCCAGGAGGGGCTCGTGGGCGACCACGCGGGCGGACAGGCCCTCGGGGGACAGGCACAGGTCCTCCGGACGGATCCCGACCACCACCTCACGGCCCGCCGCCACCGGCACCGGCAGGGCGATCCGCGCCGCGTCCGAGAGCCGGGCGTGCCCCTCGCCGTCCGCGACGCCGGGCAGCAGGTTGATCGGGGGTTCGCCGACGAAGTCCGCGACGAAGAGGTTGGCCGGACTGTCGTAGATCTCGTAGGGCGTCCCGAGCTGCTGGATGACACCGTCCTTCATCACGGCGATCCGGTCGGCGAGGGAGAGTGCCTCCTCCTGGTCGTGCGTCACCAGGATCGTCGTATGGCCCAGGTCCTTCTGGATCCGCTTGAGTTCACGGCGGGTCGTGTCGCGCTGGGCCGCGTCGAGGTGGGACAGCGGCTCGTCCAGGAGCAGCACGTCCGGCTCGCGGATCAGGGCCCGGGCCAGCGAGACGCGTTGCTTCTGGCCGCTGGACAGGCCGGCCGGGCGGGCGTCGAGGAGACCGGTGAGGCCGACCCGCTCGGCGATGTCGGCGACCTTGCGCTCGACGTCCTTGCGGGCTGCGCGCCCCCGGGCCCGAAGCCCGAACGCGAGGTTCCCGGCCACCGTCAGCGGCGGGTACAGCGCGTAGTTCTCGAACGCCACCCCGATGTTGCGCTGTTGCGCGGGCCTGCCGACCAGCGACGACCCGGCCACCAGGATGTCCCCGCCGGTCACCGTCTCCAGGCCGGCGATCATCCGCAGGGTGGTGGACTTGCCGCAGCCCGACGGGCCGAGGAGGCCCAGCAGCTCGCCCGAGCGCAGCGCGAGGTCGAGCCCGCGCACCGCCTCCACCGCGGGGCGGCCCCGCGCGCGGTAGGTCTTGCGCAGATCACGTAGCTCCAGCTCGGTCATGGCGGCCCTCCGTGGCACACACCTCGTAACGGACCTTGTGCTCGTCCAGGTCACGCAGGGCGTCCGCGGACGCCCCGTCGTCGACCAGGACCAGGTCGAAGCGGGACAGCGGGACGACCCGGTGCAGGGCGGTCCGGGCGAGCTTCGAGTGGTCGATCAGCAGGACGTTGCGGGCGGCCGCGTCGAGCATCGCCCGCTTCACGGACACGATGTGCTGCTCCTGGTGGTAGGCGTACCCCCCGTGCACCGCGGACGTCGAGGCGAAGCAGACGTCCACCCGCAGCGACTGCACCGCCTCCACGCAGGACACCCCGAGGAACGACGAGTGCAGCGGGTCGTAGTCCCCGCCCAGGGCCATCAGATGGATGCCCCGCTGGTCGGAGAGCAGGTTGATCGCCTCCAGGAAGTTGGTGACGACCGTGAGGGGGGTGATCTCGCCCAGCCGCAGCCTGCGGGCTATCTCCAGGGTGGAGGTGGAGTCGTCGAGCATCACCGCCATGCCGGGTTCCACGAGCCGGAGCGCGTGCTCGGCCACCGCGGCCTTCTCCCGCCGCATGGTCTTCAGCCGGTACTGCACGTTCGACTCGAACACCCCGGACGGCTGGGCGGTCACCCCGCCCCTGAACTTGCGCACGACACCCTGCCGTTCGAGCTCGTCGAGGTCGCGGTGGATGGTCATCAGGCTCACCCCGAAGTGCTCGGCGAGGTCGGCGGCGGTCGCCGATCCGTCGGCCAGGACCCGCTCGGCCATCGCGGCCTGCCGGGCCGCCGGCCCCTGCTGGGCGCTGCCGCTCGTGCTGCTGTGGTTGCTGCTGCTCATCGCGCGCTCTTCCCGATCCGTCGTCCTGGGCGCCCTGGCCGGTCGGCCTCGAACAGCAGCAGGTTCTCAGGCCGGACCGTCAGCCGTACCGGATCGTCGGCGCGAAGACCGGACGCGTCGCCGCGCGGGACGATCAGCGACACCTGCTGCCCGCCGAGCCGGACGGTCACCTCCACCGACCGGCCGAGGACCTCGGTGACGTAGACGGTGCCGGTGAGCGCGTGGCCGGGCCCGCCCAGCCCCAGGTCCCGCGGGCGCACGCCGAGCAGGACCTCGGTGTCCTCCCGCACCGGCGCCCCGACCGGCACCTCGAGCGACCCGTCCGCCGACCGGAAGACCCCGCCGGCCGCGACGACCCCCGGCAGCAGGTTGATCCGCGGCCGCCCGAAGGCCCGGGCGACCTCCGTGTCGCGGGGCCGGTACCAGATCTCCTCCCGCGTCCCCGTCTGCACGATCCGCCCGTCCCGGATCACGCCGATCCGGTCGCCGAGCGCCAGCGCCTCGACCGAGTCGTGCGTGACGTACAGGGTGGTCGTGCGCCGGACCGCCCCGAGCGCCTTCAGCTCGGCCCGCATCTGCTGACGCAGCTTGGCGTCCAGATGGGACAGCGGCTCGTCCAGCAGGAAGGCGCGGGCCGGACGGACCAGGACCCGGCCGAGGGCGACGCGCTGGCGCTGGCCGTTGGACAGCCGGCCCACCGGACGGTCCAGCAGGGCGCCGATGCCGAGGAGTTCGGCGACCTCGGTGATCCGGGCGCGGGCCTCGGCGGCGGGCAGCCGGTGCCGGGGCGAGCGCAGCGGAGAGGCGAGGTTGTCGTAGGCCGAGCGGTGCGGGTAGAGGGCGTAGCTCTCGAAGCACATGGCCACGCCCCGGTCGTAGGGCTCGACGGTGCTCATGTCCTCGCCGTCGATCTCGACCGTGCCGGAGTCGGGGCGTTCGAGGCCGGCGACGGTCTTCAGCGTGGTGGTCTTGCCTGCGCCGGACGGGCCGAGCAGGCAGAAGAACTCGCCTTCGCCGACGTCCAGGTCGAGGCCGTCCAGGGCGGTGGCCCTGCCGTACGTCTTGTGGACGCCCGTCAGCCGGATCACGACTTCACCGCCCCGAACGACAGCCCCCGCACCAGATACCGCTGGATGGTCAGCGCGAGCAGCAGCGGCGGCACGACGGACACCAGCGCGGCCGCGGCCGTGAGGTTGTACTTGGGCCGGTCGCCGCCGAGGAAGGACAGCGCGCCCACGGTCACCGTCTGGGCCTCGTTGGAGGTGAGGATCAGCGGGAAGACGAAGTTGTTCCAGGCGAAGATGAAGGCGAGCAGCGACACGGCCGCGACGCCCGGCTTGACCAGCGGGAGCGCCACCCGGAAGAACGCCTGTCTGCGCGTGTAGCCGTCCAGCAGCGCGGCCTGCTCCAGCTCCGGCGTCAGATCCGCGAAGTAGGACCGCATGATCCACACGATCAGGGGCAGCGTGACGAGCTGGAGCACCCAGACCATGCCGACGTACGTGTCGAAGAGGCCGAGCTTCTGGTACAGCACGAACAGCGGGATGATCACGGTGAGTTCGGGCGCGAAGCGGAACGACAGCAGCGTGAACATCAGGTTCTCGGAGCCCCTGAACCGCCACCGCGCCGACGCGTACGCCGCGGGCAGCCCCACGACGAGCGACAGCGCCACCGCGCCCACCGACACGACCAGGCTGTTGACGAAGAAGCGGACGAACGGGATGCCCTCGCTGTCCCCGAGGACCGTCCGGTAGCCGTCGAGGGTCGGGGAGAAGGAGAAGTACGTGCTGAAGAGCTGGTCGGCCGGCTTCAGGGACAGGATCACCATCCAGGCGATCGGGAACAGGGCGAAAACGAAGTAGAGGATCAGGGCGAGGTCGGCCAGCACGCCCGACAGGCGTTTTCCCGTGCTCATCTGGTCACCTCCGCGGCCCGCCGCTGGATCTTCCCCAGATGCCGCACCAGCACCATCGCGGCGAGGTACACCACGGCCCACAGCACGATCGTGTAGCTGATCCCGAAGGAGTAGCGCTGGAAGCGGATGGCCTCCAGGTAGGCGCGGATCTGCAGCACGACCGTGGAGTCGCCGGGCCCGCCCTCGGTGAGGGCGTAGATGATGTCGAACACCTTCAGCGAGTCCATGAACCGGAAGATCACCGCCACCAGCACGTACGGCCACAGCATCGGCAGGGTCAGTCGGCGGAACGTGTACCACCAGCCCGCCCCGTCGACCGCCGCCGCCTCGAACGGCGAGGTGGGCAGCGACCGCAGCCCGGCGAGCGCGAGGATCGCCACGAACGGCGTGTACACCCACACGTCGACGGCGATCGACGAGAGCAGCGCGCCGGTCGGGGTGTCCGTCCACTGCACACCGCCGAGCCCGACCGGTTCCAGGAGGTGGTTGACGACCCCCACGGACGGCTGCAGCATCAGTTTCCAGATGATCGCCGCGATCACCGGGGCGATCATCAGCGGCAGGATCAGGATCTTCTCCAGGATCCGCCCGACCACCGAGGAGCGGTGCAGCAGCAGGGCGACGGCGACCCCGAGCACGGTCTCGACGGCGGCGGCACCGACCGCGTACAGCACGGTCACCCACGCCGAGTTCCAGAACGCCTCCTGGGTGAAGACCGTCCGGTAGTTCTCGAAGCCCACCATGTCGGGCTGCGGCTTGCTCGCCGAGAAGTCGAACAGCGTGTAGTACAGCCCGAGTCCGAAGGGATAGAGGATTCCGCAGGTGAGCAGGAGCGCCGGGACGATGAGCACGTACGGGCGCAGGGCGAGCCGCAGACCCATCGCGCTCAGTCCACCTTGTCGGCGAGGTCGCCGGCCAGGTCGTCGAGGACCGACTTCGCGCCCTGGCCGCCGTAGATCTCCTGGAGGGCGGCGGCCCAGCTGGTCGTCGCGTCGAAGAACTGGGCCTGCGGGGTGAACTGGATCCTCGTCTGGTCGACGACGGTCTCGAAGGTCTCGAGGAAGCCGGGCAGCTTCCTCATCTTGTCCTTGTAGGCGGCGTCCTGGCTGACCGACTTCCGCACCGGGTCGATGTGGTTGTGGGTGACCGCGCTCCGGCGCAGGTGCTCCTTGCCGGTCGCCCACTGCAGGAACAGCCAACCGGCGCTCTTCTTCTTGCTCTTGGCGTTCATGCCGAGCGACCAGATCCACATGTTGGTGGCGAGGGACCCGTCCGGTCCCTTGGGGCCCGGATGGAAGGCGATCCTCCCGGAGGCGGGACTGGCCCCTTCGACGGCCTGGAAGTAGGCGGCCGTGTCCGCGTCGAACAGCATCCCGGCCTTCTTCGCGCCGAGGTCGCTGGAGCACTGGTACCAGGAGTACGACGTCCACGACGGCGGGCCGCCCTGCTTGACCATGCCCGCCCAGTCCTCGGTGAACGCGACGGCCTGAGGGGTGTTCATCGCGGGTGTGAGCTTCCCGCCGTCGACCGTGAAGTCCCGCAGCCCGTTGCGGGCGTACATCGTCATGAAGCCGGGATGGATGGTCGCCCAGCTGCGCGAGCCGCGCACCGCGATGCCGTACATGCCGTCGTAACCGGCGCCGGGCGCCTTCTTCTTGATGGCCGAGGCGAGTTCGCGCAGCTCGTCGAAGGTCTCGGCGGGCTTCAGCCCCAGCTTGCCGAACACCTCCGTGTTGTAGGCGACGACGTTGGTCTCCCAGCCCCACGGCAGCGCGTACTGCCCGCCCTGTCCGAGCGGGGCGCCGGCCTTCAGGGACCACTGGTCGGCCTGGAGGAGGTTGGGGAAGAAGTCGCCCTGGTCCCAGTCCCCGTCGGTGGCCGAGGAGTTGCTCATCCAGGGCCCGAGATCCTCCAGCCAGCCCGGCGGTCCGTACTGCCAGACCATGTACGCGCCGAGCATGAACACGTCGTAGGAGGCGCGCCCGCTGGACAGGTCCACGGTGAGCTTGTCGAAGTAGTTGTCCTCGGGGAAGACGTCGTACTCGACCTTGATCCCGGTCTGTTCGGTGAACGCCTTCAGATCGGCGACCAGCGCGTCCGTGTACGGGTGCTTGTTGAGCAGCGCCTTGACGGTGGTGCCCTGCTCCCGCTTCCAGTCGAACGAGCCGGTGACGTCGTCCGCGGCCGAGCCGTCGCCCTGCTGGTCGTCCCCGCCGAAGCCGGCACCGCAGGCGGTGAGCAGAGGGGCCGCGGCCGCGGCGGCGGTCAGGGTGAGGAAGCGGCGACGGTCGTGCGCGTGCGTGTCCATCCGTGACCTCCAGGTGGGGCTGGGTCCGGTGCTCGGCCAACACGGTGAGTCGATTCGTTAACAGAGGGTGGAACGGCGGAAGTTGGCCGTCAATCCCTCGCGCACACCAAAATCTCGGTGCAGAGTGAGAAGTTCACGTCCGGGGGCGCGAAGAACGGAGGTCTGGATGGTGGGTGAGAACGAGGCATGGCTGGGCATCGATCTGGGCACGCAGAGCGTCAGGGTTTTGGTGGTCACCGGCGACGGGACGGTCCTCGGCACCGGCAGCGTTCCCCTGGCCGGACGCCGGGAGGGCGGGCGGCACGAGCAGGACCCGGGGGAGTGGTGGGAGGCGGTGCGCACGGCGTGCCGGGCGGCGCTGGCGCCCGACCCGGTCACACGGCCGGGCGCCGGGAAGGGTGTCCGGATCGGCGGGCTCGCGGTGTGCGGGACGTCCGGGACCGTGCTGCTGACGGACGGCTCGGGACGCCCGGTGACCCCCGCGTTGATGTACGACGACACGCGGGCGGCGGCGGAGGCCGCGCGGCTCCGGGCGTCCGGGCTCGCGGTGCAGGACAGCTGGGCGCTGCCGAAGGCGCTGTGGCTGGTCGGCGCCCAGGGGCGGGACCGGGGCTCGAGGGTCACCCACCAGCCCGACGTGATCACCGCACGGCTCGTCGGCCGACCGGTGCCGACCGACTCCAGCCACGCCCTCAAGACGGGGTATGACGTGGAGCGCGAGGCGTGGCCCGACCTCGCCCTGGACCTGCCCGAGGTCGTACGGCCCGGCACCCGCCTGGGGGAGGTCTGCCCGGCCGCCGCCGAGGCCACCGGCGTTCCCGCCGGGACCCCCGTGTTCGCCGGGATGACGGACGGCTGCGCGGCGCAGATCGCCTCGGGGGCGCTGCGGCCGGGTTCCTGGAACTCGGTGCTCGGGACGACGCTCGTCCTGAAGGGCGCCTGCGCCACTCCCGTGCGGGACGCCACCGGCGTCGTCTACAACCACCGGGCCCCGGACGGGACCTGGCTGCCGGGCGGGGCGTCCAGCGTGGGGGCGGGGGTGCTGACCGCAGGCTTCGCGGGCGCGGATCCCGCGGCCATGGACCGGCGGGCTGCCGCCTTCGAACCGTCCGGCGTGGTCGCCTACCCGCTGGTGTCGCCGGGCGAACGGTTCCCCTTCCTGGCTCCGGACGCCACCGCCCTGCTGCTCGGCGAGCCCGCCGGTGACGCCGACCTGTGGGCCGGCCTGCTCCAGGGGGTCGCCTTCACCGAGCGGCTGTGCCTGGACTACCTGCACCTTCTGGGCGCCCCGCTCGACGGGCCCCTCACCTTCACCGGGGGCGCCGCGCGCAGCGCCTACTGGAACCAGCTGCGCGCCGACATCCTGGGACGCCCGGTGCGCGTACCGAAGCAGACCGAACCGGCGCTGGGGATGGCGGTGCTGGCGGCGTACGGGAGTGCGTACGGGACCGGCCCGGACCGGGGTCTGGCGGACGTCGCCGAACGCATGACCCGGCTGAGCGAGGTCGTCCACCCCCGCCCCGGCCGCACGGCCCTGTTCGCCGAGCCGTACGTCCGTCTCGTCGACGAACTGACGGTCCGCGGCTGGCTGCCGGCGCCCGTCGCGGCACACGCGCGCGACCGGTCGAACCGGGATACTGCGGGCTGATGAGCCCAGCCCTGTCGCCGGCCCTCCACGGACGGACCCATCCATGAACACCACACCCACCCCCGCCACCCTGCTGCTGGCCCGCCACGGGCAGACGGTCTGGCACGCCGAGAACCGGTACGCCGGGGTCAGCGACGTGTCCCTCACGGACACCGGGCGCGAGCAGGCCGAGGCGCTCGGGCGCTGGGCCGCCGCGCACCCGGTCGACGCGGTCTGGACGTCACCGGTGTCCCGGGCCGTCGTCACGGCGGAGCCCGCCTGCCGGGCCCTCGGCCTCACCCCGCACCGCGAGCCCGGCCTGCGCGAGTGCGACTTCGGTGTGGTGGAGGGCCGAACCCTCGCGGAGTTCGCCGCCGAGGACCCGGCGGGGGCCGCGGCCTACCGGGCCGACCCCGTGGCGCACCCCTTCCCCGGCGCCGAGGACCCGAAGGCCGCCGCCGCCCGCGGCGCCGAGGCCCTGCGCCGGATCGCCGCCGCCCACCCCGGCGAACGGGTCCTCGTGGTCGCCCACAACACCCTGTTCCGTCTGGTGCTGTGCACGCTGCTGTCGATCCCGGCCGGGGAGTACCGCAGGGTGTTCCCTCGGTTGCTCAACGCCGCGATCAGTGAACTCCGCGTGACCCCGGACGGATCCGCCGCACTTCTCTCCCTCAATGTGCCGTGCGAGCCGGGCATCTCGTAGCACTATGTGCGCATGACGGAGATCGACACCTCGGTGCCGCATTCGGCCCGGATCTGGAACTACTGGCTCGGGGGCAAGGACAACTACCCGGTGGACGAGGCGGCCGGTGACGCCTACACCGCCGTCTTCCCCGGCATCGTCACCATCGCCCGAGGCAGCCGCGCCTTCCTCGGGCGCAGCATCCGCTACCTGGTGCGGGAGGCGGGCGTACGCCAGTTCCTCGACGTCGGCACCGGCCTGCCCACCGTGGACAACACCCACGAGGTCGCCCAGGGCGCCGCCCCCGAGTCGAGGATCGTCTACGTCGACAACGACCCGTTGGTGCTCGCGCACGCCCGCGCCCTGCTCACCTCCACGCCCGAGGGCGCGACGGCGTACGAGGCGATCAGCCTCTTCGAGCCGGAGCAGATCCTGCGGGCCGCCGCGAAGACCCTGGACCTGACGCAGCCGACCGCCCTGATCCTCAGCGGCATCCTCGGCCACGTCGCCGACTACGACGGGGCCCGCGCCATCGTGCACAGCCTCCTGGAGGGCCTGCCCTCCGGCAGCTACCTCTGCGTCAACGACGGCTCCCGGGGCACCGACCCGGCCTACGAGCAGGCCCAGGACGCCTACAACGAGACCGGCGCGGTCCCGTACTTCCTGCGCCCGGTCGACCAGATCGCGGCCTTCTTCGACGGGCTGGAGCTGGTGGAGCCGGGCGTGGTGTCCGTCCCCCTGTGGCGCCCCGAGCCCGGCACCGACGAGCCACAGCCGATCGGCCAGCACGGCGGCCTGGGCCGCAAGCCGTAACGGCACCGGAGAGCCCCCGCGAGTCACGTCCTCGCGGGGGCTCCCGTCTTTCCGCCTGCCGACGTGAAGGGTGAGAAGACGATCACGAGGCAGGACGCTCTACGGAGGCGTCAGGGCGCCAGCAGCAGCACGTCCGCACGGGACTTGGCGGCCTCGTACCGCCGGGCCACGTCCTGCCAGTCGACGACCTGCCACATGGCCTCGATGAAGTCGACCTTCTGGTTCTTGTACTGCAGGTAGAAGGCGTGCTCCCAGGCGTCGAAGACGAGGATCGGCACCGAGCCCTGACCCACGTTGCCCTGGTGGTCGTAGACCTGCTCGACGACGAGCCGGCCGCTCAGCGGCTCGTAGGCGAGGACACCCCACCCGGAACCCTGCGTGGTCGCGGAGGCCTTGGTCAGCTGGGCCTTGAACCCGGCGAACGACCCGAACGACTCCGCGATCGCGTCCGCGAGCTCCCCCACCCCGTCGACGGCGAGCGGCTCACCGCCGCCCTCGCCGGTCATGTTCCGCCAGTAGATGCTGTGCAGGATGTGCCCGGACAGATGAAAGGCCAGGTTCTTCTCCAGGCCGTTGACCGCGCCCCAGCTCTCCTTGTCACGCGCCTCCGCCAGCTGCTCCAGCGTGTCGTTCGCGCCCTTCACATAGGCGGCGTGGTGCTTGTCGTGATGCAGCTCGATGATCTCGGGGCTGATCACGGGGGCGAGCGCGGAGTAGTCGTAGGGCAGTTCGGGCAGCGTGTACACGGGCATGACGGGGTCCCCTCCGAACCTCTTATTGCACATAGATTGCAAGTGCAGGCTAGCAGCAGCAAGCGGGAAGCGGGTGTCCGGCATGCCGACAGGGCCTGCGCGCTCCGCCACGGGCGACCTACGATCGGACCTCGTAGAAAGGGGGCGGCCATGGGGCCCGAGATCGCCGAGCTCGCCAGAACCGCGGGGACCACGATGGTGACGCTGATGGCCGGCCAGGCATGGGAGTCCGCCCGCGACGGACTGGTCTCCCTCTGGCAACGCTTCCAGCCCGGCCGGGCCGAGGTCGTCGGCAGCGAACTCGAGGCGACACGCGAGGACCTGCTCCTCGCCCGCGAGTCCGGCGACACCGGCACCGAGGCCGAACTGACCGACGAATGGCAGGCACGCGTACGCCGACTGCTGCTCGCCCAGCCGGAGGTCGCCGACGAACTGCGGCGCATCCTCGCGGAGTTGAGCCCCGAACTCCCGGAGCGGCAGCCCTCGGTGGACGTCCGCCTACGCGCCGAGGTCTCCGGCAGCGGCCGGGTCTACCAGGCCGGACGCGACCAGCACATCACCGAACGATGAGCGAACTCGGCGCCCGCGCCTCGGGCCAGGGCCGGATCTTCCAGACCTCCGGCGACCAGTACATCGAGGAACACCACCATCACTACGACGCCGGGACGGGCGGCCCGCTCTTCGGCCGTCAGGTCGTCCCCCCGGCGCCGGCCGCCCCGGACTCCGTCCGGATGCCACTGGTCGGCCGTACGCCAGGCGTCCTGCGCGACCGCGAGGAACTGCGCCGGGTGCTCGGCGCCGCGGTCGCCGGGCCCGGCGGCGAGGTCCACGTCGTGCACGGCATGGGCGGCTGCGGCAAGACCGCGCTGGCGCACTGGCTGTTCACCGAGGCGGTACGCGAACACGGCCGCGTCGGCTTCTGGGTCAACGCGTCCGAACGGATGTCCCTCCGCGCCGGCATGCTGGCGGTCGCGGGCGACCGGGGCGCGGCGGCGGGCGAACTGGCGGCCGCGGCTGCCGGACAGCGAGCGGCGTCCGACCTGGTCTGGCACTACCTCGACCAGTCCCCCGAGCCCTGGCTGCTCGTCCTCGACAACGCCGACGACCCGACGGTCCTGGAGGACGGGGCGTGGCTGCGGGCCGGCGGGCGCGGGACGGTGCTGGTCACGACACGGCACGCGACGTCCGCGCTGTGGAACGTGCCGGGTGTGCGTCGGCACGCCCTGGGGGTCCTTCCCCTGGACGACGCGGCGCAGATCCTGTGCGACCTGGCGCCGGACGCGGGTGATCTGGAGGCGGCGCGGAAGGTGGCCGAGCGGTTGGGCCGGCTCCCGCTGGCGCTCACCCTCGCCGGGTCCCATCTCGCCCACCAACTCCTGGAGTCGTGGTCCATGGACGAGTACGACCGCAAGCTCGACGAGGAGTCGACGGCGATCGTGGACCGGGGTGCCTCGGGGTACGGAGGCAGTCAGGCGCGTCATCTGGTGGGCCGCACCTGGCAGTTGTCGCTGGACGCGCTGGCCGGGCAGGGGTTGCCGGAGGCCACGACGTTGTTGCGGCTGTTGTCGTTCCTGGCGGCGGATCCAGTGCCGTTGAGCATGCTGGCGCCGGTGGCCCGGGGAGAGTTGGTGCTCGACGGGCTCGAACCCGCTCTGAGCGCAGGACAGTTGGAGCCCGCACTGCGGGGGCTCCTGGACCATTCGCTTGCCGCGCTGGTCGCGTCGGAGGGGGAGCGGTGCGTCCAGGCGCACGGGGTGCTGCTGGACAGCGTGAGAACAGGGGTCTCGGCAGGACAGCGGTCGACTTTCGCTGAAGGGGCGGCCGCCCTCCTGGAGGGCGCGCTGCCCGAACCGGGCGTTGACTCGCCCGACGCGCGGGGGCGGCTCACCTTGCTGACGCCGCATGCCTCGGCGCTCCTTGCCGCGGCTCCCGGGGAGCGCACCGGCACGCTTGCTGTGCGTGTCGTCCGGCAGGTGTTCGACTCCGGGGACTACGCGGGTGCCCTCGGCCTCGCTCCGGGCATCGCCGACCGGATCGAGTCCCTTCTTGGGGTACAGCACCCCGTGGCCCTGGAGGCTCGGGACGTCGAGGCCAGGGCTCTGTTCAGGATGGGGCGTTACCCGGAGTCCGAGGCGCTGCACCGCCGGGTTCTCGGACGTCGCGAGCTCGTGCTGGGTCCTGACCACCCGGACACGCTGCGCAGTTGCTTCGGACTGCACCAGCCGCTCGATCTCCTGGACAAGGACGAGGAGGCGGAGGGCCTGCTCCGCCGGGCTCTCGAGGGGCAGCGGCGAATTCTGGGAGCGGACTCCCCGGAGACCCTCCTCACCTGGGCGCTTCTGCCCGAGGTGCTGGCCCAGCTCGGCAAGGAGGGGGAGTTCGATGCCGAGGTGCGTGCGCTCACAGCGGCGTGCGAGCGCAGCCTGTCGCCGGACCACTTCACGGCGGTGGGCGCGCGGCACAGCATTGCCTGCGGCCTGTGGATGTTGGGGCGGTTCCAAGAGGCAGAGCCCCTCGCCCGTGAAGTGTTGGCCGACAGGATCAGACTGCAAGGGCGGGACCACCCCTTGGCCCTGTCGGTGATGTACCTGACGGTCCTGATCGCCCGGGACCTCGGCAGGACCGGCGAGGCCGTCGAAACGCTCAAGGAAGTCCTGGAGCGCCGTGAACGGGTGCTGGGGCGCGAGCACCCGTTCGTCACGCCGGACCGCGAACGCCTCGCCGCCTGGCAAGCCGAAGTCCAGCTCTGATCAGCTCTTGGCCCTGGCCCGCTGCCACGCGTACCCCGCGACCGCCAGGACCACCGTCATCCCGCCCGTCGCGTACAGCTGCACCCGGGTGTCGGGCTCGCGGGCCATCAGTACGAGGATCGCCGCCATCCCGGCCAGGGCCACCCACGTCAGGGCCGGGAACGCCCACATCCGTACCGTCAGCTTCTCCGGGGTCTCGCGTTCCAGGCGGCCGCGCAGGCGCAGCTGGGAGACGGCGATGAAGATCCAGACGACGAGGATGACCGCGCCGATCATGTTGAGCAGCCAGGGGAAGACGTCGTCCGGGCGCCAGTAGCTCAGGACCACGCAGGCGAAGCCGAAGACGCAGGAGGCGAGAACGGCCACACGGGGGACGCCGCCCGAGACCCGGCCCAGCGCCCGGGGGCCCTGGCCGCGCTCGACGAGGGAGTAGGCGATGCGCGAGGAGCCGTAGATGTTCGCGTTCATGGCGGAGAGCAGGGCCACCAGGACGACCACGTTCATCAGCTGGCCGGCGCCCGGGATGCCGAGCTCGTCCAGGGCGGCGACGTACGGGCCCTTCTCCACGACCGCCGCCGAGTCCCACGGGACCAGCGTGACGATGACCGCCATCGAGCCGATGTAGAAGAGCGCGATGCGCCACATCGCCGTACGGACCGCGCTCGCCACCCCGCGCACCGGGTCCTCGGACTCGGCGGCCGCGATCGTGACGGTCTCCAGGCCGCCGTAGGCGAAGACGGAGGCGAGCAGGCCGACGACCAGGCCCTCGCTGCCGTTCGGGAGGAAGCCGCCCTCGCCGGTGAGGTTCGCGGTGCCCGGCGCGTCCGTGCCGGGGAGCACGCCCGCGATGGCCAGGACACCCAGCACCAGGAACAGGGTGATCGCGCCGACCTTCAGCGCCGCGAACCAGAACTCGAACTCGCCGAAGTTCTTCACCGCGGCCAGGTTCGCGCCGCAGAAGACCAGCATGAACAGCGCCACCCAGGCCCACTCCGGTGTGCCCGGTAGCCAGCCCGTCACGATCTTCGCGGCCCCGATGCCCTCCAGGCCCACGGCCGTGCAGAGCAGGACCCAGAACGACCAGCCGGCGGTGAAGCCGGCCCACGGGCCGATCGCGCGTTCGGCGTGTGCGGAGAAGGAGCCGGACGACGGGTGGGCCGCCGACATCTCGCCCAGCATCCGCATCACCAGCATCACGAGGAGGCCGGAGAGGGCGTAGGCGACGACGATGGAGGGGCCGGCGGCGGCGATCCCCGCGCCGGAGCCGACGAACAGGCCGGCGCCGATGACACCCCCGAGGGCGATCATCGACAGATGGCGCTGCTTGAGTCCGTGCGAGAGGGCGACGCCGTCCCGCTGTTTTGGCGGGGACGTCTCGGTGGTGGTGCGGGGCATGGGCGCGGTTCGTCCAATGCGTGAGATGGGCAAAAACGCCCACAGTCTGGGCGGCCTCCCCGACCGGAAGGGAAGACCGCCCAGTATGCGGACACCCGCCGTACGCAGCGTGGTTACGCCGCCACGGAGACGGAGGGGGTCCGCGTCGCCACCGACGTGTAGTGGGACGCGTCCCCCTCGACCGAGTAGCTCTCCTTGCCCTCGATGCCCACCGGCACGTCACCCGCGATGGTCACCCGGTGCAGGCGGCGCGGCAGGCCGTCGTAGTTGTCGACCGCGTAGTGCTGCGTGATGCGGTTGTCGAAGAGGACGAGCTGGTTCTCCGACCAGCGGTGGCGCAGGACGTTCTCCGGTCGGGTGACGTAGGACTGGAGCAGGTCGAGCAGCTTGCGGGACTCGCCGGCCGACAGGCCCACGATCCGCTGCGCGAACCCGCCGATGAACAGGCCGCGTTCGCCGGTCAGCGGGTGCACGCGGACGACCGGGTGGACCGTGCGGTACTTGATCGAGGTGAACTGGGCGCGCGCGGCGGCCTGCGCCTCGTCGACCGCCTCCTCCGGCACCGCGTAGTCGTAGTCGTTGGTGTGCTCGGCCCACAGGGAGTCGGCCAGCAGCCGCAGCGGCTGCGGCAGGTCGCGGTAGGCGGCCGCCGAGCTGGCGATCAGGGTCTCGCCCCCGTACGGCGGGATCGTGATGCTGCGCAGGGTGCTGGCCTGCGGCGGGTTGAGGACGAAGGTGACGTCCGTGTGCCAGTTGTTGGCGGCGCGGCCCCGCTCGCTGTCGACGGGCAGGACGTTCGGTACGCCGTCGACGGACGGCACGGTCGGGTGGGCGGTGGTGACGTCCCCGAAGTGCCGGACGAAGGCCTGCTGGCCCTCGTCGTCGAGGTTCACGTCGTCGAAGACCAGGGCCTTGTGGGCGTTGAGGGCGTCCCGGAGGGCGGTGACCGTGGCCTCGTCCAGGGGCTGGGCGAGGTCGACGCCGCCGACGTGGGCGCCGATGTTCGCGGTGACCTTGCGGAGCTGGATGCCGGACATGTGGGGGTCCTTTCAGGCTCGGGCGAGTGCGGGGGTGACGTACTGGTTGGCGGGGCGGGGGAGGCCGTAGCGCTCCCGCAGGGTCCGGCGCGGGCCGTACTCCCGGCGGAGCAGGCCACGGGCGCGGAGGATCGGGACCACGTGGTCGACGAAGGCGTCGAGGCCGGAGGGCAGGACGGCGGGCATGATGTTGAAGCCGTCGGCGGCCCCCTGGGTGAACCAGGTCTCGATCGCGTCGGCCACCTGCTCCGGTGTGCCGGCGAAGGTGAGGTGCCCGCGGCCGCCGCCGAGGCGCCCGACCAGCTGCCGCACGGTGAGCCGTTCGCGGCGGGCCAGGTCCACGACGAGCGTGTAGCGGCTCTTGGCGCCCTCGATGGCGCTCTCCGGGGGGAGGTCGGGCAGTCGGCCGTCCAGTTCGAGGGTGCCCGGCTCCAGTTGCAGCAGGTTCTCCAGCCGGTTCACACCATGCGTGTACACGATGTGGTCCTCCAGGACCCGTTCGGCGGCCAGCGCCTCGGCCTCCGTCGACCCGATCACCGGGACGATGCCCGGCAGCACCTTGATGTGGCCGGGGTCGCGACCGGCTTCTGCCGTACGGGACTTGAGGTCGGCGTAGAAGGCCCGCGCGTCCTCGATGGTCTGCTGGGCGGTGAACACGGCCTCCGCGTACCGCGCCGCGAAGCGCTTCCCGTCCTCGCTCGACCCCGCCTGCACCAGCAGCGGGTAACCCTGCGGGGTACGCGGCACGTTGAGGGCGCCCGCGACGCTGAAGTACCGCCCCTCGTGCCGGGGCGGGTGGATCTTCGTGTCGTCGCCCCACACGCCGGCCGCCTTGTCGGCGACGACCGCGTCGTCCTCCCAGCTGTCCCACAGCTTCTGGGCCACGTCGAGGAACTCGGCGGCGCGGGCGTACCGCTCGGCGTGCGCGGGCTCGGCGGCGAGACCGAAGTTGCGGGCGGCTTCGGCGCCGGCCGTGGTGACGATGTTCCAGCCCGCCCGGCCCCCGCTGACGATGTCCAGCGAGGCGAACTTGCGGGCCAGGTTGTAGGGGGAGTTGTAGGAGGTGGAGGCCGTGGCGATGAGGCCGATGTGCTCGGTGGCCGTCGCCAGCGCGGTCAGCAGGGTGAGCGGTTCCAGGGCGCCGGCGGGCCGCTGGGCGAGGTTGTTCCACAGCTGTGGACCGTCGGCGAGGAACAGTGAGTCGAAGGTGCCGCGTTCGGCGATCCGGGCCAGGTGGACGTAGTGGGCGAGGTCCACGTGCGCGTACGGGTCGCTCTCCGGCAGCCGCCAGGACGCCTCGTGGTGCCCGGTGCTCATCAGGAACGCGTTCAGGTGCAGCTGTCTGGTGGTCACTGGTGGTCCTCCGTCACGCCGAGCGCGGCCAGCAGCCGCTCCCGGTACTCGCCCAGCAGCGGATCCCGGTACGAGCGCGGGTGCGGGCGGTCGATGGTCAGGTCGAGGCCGATCCGGCCGTGGTCGAGGACGAGGACCCGGTCGGCGAGCACGATCGCCTCGTCCACGTCGTGGGTGACGAGCAGCACGGAGGGCCGGTGGCGCTCCCACAGCTCCCGCAGCAGGACGTGCATCCGGATCCGGGTGAGCGCGTCCAGGGCGCCGAACGGCTCGTCCGCCAGCAGCAGTTCCGGCTCGCGGACGAGGGAGCGGGCCAGGGCGGCGCGCTGGGCCTCGCCGCCGGACAGCTCGCTCGGCCAGGCGCCCTCGCGGCCCTTCAGGCCCACTTCGGCGAGGGCCTCGCGGCCCTTGCGGTCGGCCTCCTTGCCGTCGAGGCCGAGAAGGACGTTGTCGAGGACGCGCTGCCAGGGCAGCAGCCGGGAGTCCTGGAAGACGACCGACACCCTCTCCGGCGCGGTCAGCCGGCCGCTTCCGGTGACCTCGTGGTCGAGACCGGCGACCGCCCGCAGCAGCGTGCTCTTGCCGGAGCCACTGTGCCCGAGCAGGGCGGTGAACTGGCCGGCGGGCAGGTCGAGGTCGAGGGAGTCGAGAACCGTACGCCCGTCGAACGACCTGGTCAGGCCCCTGAGCCGGACGGCCGGTCGGGTCAGCTGCTCAGTGTGCGTCGCCATGACAGCACCCTCCGTTCGATGAGACGGACCGCGCTGTCGGAGATCAGGCCGAAGATGCCGTAGACGACCAGGCCGACGAGGATGACGTCCGTCTGGCCGTAGTTCTGGGCCTGGAACATCATGTAGCCGAGTCCGCTGGTGGCGTTGATCTGCTCCAGCACGACCAGGCCCAGCCAGGAACCGGTCACCCCGAGCCGCAGCCCGACGAAGAAGCCGGGCAGGGCGCCGGGGATGACGATCCGCCGGATGAAGGCGTACCTCGACAGGCCCTGCACCTCGGCGAGTTCGACGAAGCGGCTGTCGATGCCGGACAGCGCGGCATGCGTGTTCAGGTAGATCGGGATGTAGACGACGATCGCGATGATCGCGATCTTGAAGGTCTCGCCGATGCCCAGCCAGAGGATGAACAGCGGGATCAGACCGAGGGTCGGAATCGCCCGGTTGAGCTGCACCGACCCGTCGATCAGCGCCTCACCGGTCCGGCTGAGCCCGGAGGCGAGCGCCAGGGCGACGCCCGCGGTCAGACCGATCGCGAAGCCGGAGGCGGCTCGCTGGAGCGAGGTCAGGATGTCCTTGGGCAGCGTCCCGTCGGTCCACAGGTGGACGCCGGTCTCCAGGACCGTCCAGGGCGCCGGGATCGCGGCCGGGTCGAGCTGCCCGGCGGCGGAGGCCGCGGCCCACAGGACGAGCAGCAGGGCGGGGCCGGCGAGACGGGTGGCGGGCAGCCGCCTGCCGGGGGAGAGCCGGCGGCGCCTGCGGACCTGGAGCTCCTCCCCGGCGCCGACGGGGGCGGTGACCGCGGTGACCGCAGTGACTGCGGTGGCGGCGGTGGCGGCGGTGCCCGTGTCGGTGACGGGCGCGGCCGCGGGGTCCGCGGTCACGGTGTCCGCGTCCGTCGTGTCCGCGTCCGTCGTGTCCGCGTCCGTCGTGTCCGCGTTCGTCGTGTCCGCGGTCGACACGGCAGGGTTCGTCGTGTCCGCGGTCGACACGACAGCGTTCGTCGTGGCTGCGTTCGTGGTCACGGCGCTCACCTCCGGTACTCCGCCGGCACGGCCTTCGCCGCGATGTCCTCGAAACGCCGGTCGAAGAGCGAGCCGACCTCGAACTCCTTCACGAAACCGCCCTCCGCCAGCAGATCGGCGGTCTCCTGCTCCCACTTGACGGCCTCGTCCCAACTCGGCGGGAAAAGCGGCTTGTTGGCGAGTGCCGTGATCGACTGGGCCTGCGGCAGGGTCAGGTTCTGCGTCTTGACGTAGAACTCCTTGTTCCAGACGTCGGGGTGCTCGTACGCCCAGACCTGGCCCTTGGCCCAGTACGGGATGTACGCGGCGACCGCGGCGGCCTTCGCGGAGTCGGACAGCACGGAGGTCGGTGCCCACAGCAGGTTGAGCAGGTCGACCACGTCCGTGGTGATGGTGCGGGCGCCCTTGGACTCGTACTGCGACAGATAGGCGGGCGCCTGGGTGTTGCCGAGCGGCGCGACGTCCACCTGGCCCGACTGCAGGGCCGTGAGGAACTGGTTGCTGGTCAGCGGGACGAGCTCGACCTCGTCGTAGGCCAGCCCCGCCTTCTTCAACGCCCGCAGCAGGACCACGCCCTGGGCCTGGCCCTGCGAGAAGGCCAGCTTCCTCCCCCTGAACCCCTCGACCGAGGTGATGTCGCTGCCCGGCTTGGTGGCGAAGAGGTAGTTCGGCTTGCGGGTGATGTTGATGGCGACGATCTTCGCGTCGTAACCCTGGTAGTGCGCCTGGATCGGCGGGATGCCCGCGTTGTTGGCGACGTCCAGGGATCCGGCGCGGAAGGCGTTGATGACGTCCGGGCCGGCGCCGATGTTCGCCCAGCTGCTGACCTTGAACGGCAGCCTGCCGAACTTGGCGAGCCTGAACTGGAGTTCCTGGGTGTTCTGGTAGGAGGCGATCTTCAGGCTGGTGCCGGCGGGCACCTTCGTCGCCAGCGGCTCGGAGACGGACGTCTTCGAGGCCGCGGCGCTGCTGCCCGCGCAGCCGCTCAGCCCGGCGGCGGCCGCCGAGACGCCGAGCACGGAGGTGAGAAAGAGCCGTCGGTCGATTCCGGGTACGAGTGGAGAAGGCATGGGAGGACTCCGTGAGCCGAAGTGAAAGGAAAGCGCGCGAAATTCCGGGCAGGAGAAGGCTCGGCAAAAGCTGTGCAGAAGCCGTTGAAAAGCCCTGCGAAGGCCCTGCGAAGGCCCTGCGAAGGCCCGCCAAGGGAAGTCACGCGAGTGGAGAAGGGCACGCGCCTCAAGCGCGGCGACGCGTCAGCAACAGAGGGTGCGACAGCTCATGACCAGGATGTTCCTTCCCTCGGACCGGGCCTGTCAACATTCCGCGATTCTGAATTAATTCGCCTCAGGTGAGGCGCCCAGCGGATCCCGGTACAGCATGTCCAGAGCCACCGATCCGCCGGCCACGGCGAGTACGGAATCGGGGAAACTGGACGGCAGCACGGCCGCCGCCCGCTGCTCGCCGACCGTTTCCCGCAGCGCGGAAAGACAGTCCTCCCGGTGCAGGACGCCGATCTCGGTGACGACGACGGTCTCCGGGTTGAGCACGTCGAGCAGCAGCCCGACCGTCCGCCCGACCCGCCGCGCACGGTCCACCAGCAGCGCCACGGCGGCCCGGTCGCCGTCGGCGGCCGCGGCGACCACGTGCATCGGGTTCACGCCGTCGGTGACCCCCGCCTCCCGCGCCCGCCGGCACAGCGTGCGCTCGCTCAACTCCGCCTGGAGGCAGCCCGTGCGCCCGCACTCGCAGGACTCCGTGCCGCCCGGCACCGGCAGATGGGCGATCGCGCCCGCCTGGGAGCGCGGCCCGTGGTGGACCTCGTCGTGGGTGGCGAACGCCGCGTCGACCACGTTGCCGACGAACAGGTGCAGGACGCTGCCGCTGCCCCGCACCCGCCCGAACAGCCGCTCCGCGTTGACCAACGCCCGCGCGTGCCCGTCCACATGGACCGGCAGCCCGGTACGCGCGCCGACCACCTCCCGCACCGGCACGTCCCGCCAGCCCAGCAGCGGATGCGCCACCACCGTCCCGGAGTCCCGGTCCACCCAGCCGCCGACCGCCACCCCGACGCCCAGGGCCCGGCATTCCGGCGCCCCGGCCAGCAGCGCCGCCAGCCCGTCGGCGGCCCGCGCCAGCACCTGCCCGGGCTCGACGGCTCCGGCGTGCTTCAGTCGTCGCTCGGCCACCACCCGGCCGCGCAGATCCAGCAGGGCGACCGTGGTGTAGGGGACGGCCACATGGACGCCGCCCACGACGAACCGCGAGTCGTCCAGGTCGACGGGCACATGGGGGCGTCCCACACCCTTGGAGCGGCGGGGCGCGGTGGCCTCACGGATGAGACCGGCACGCGCGAACCGGGCGCAGTAGTCGGTCACGGACGCGGGGGACAGCCCGGTCAGCCGGGCGATGGTGCTGCGCGCGACCGGCCCGTGCTCCAGCACGGAGCGCAGCACGACGCTGGCACTGGTCCGGCGCCGGTCCGGGTCGGCGGCGCGCGGAATCGACGAGACAGAAGGGGGAGCCGCCACGGTACGGGGCATGGGGAATCATCCTCGGGAACGGGGTCCGACAGTGCGCCGTCTCGGAAGTCGAGGCGCACCGGATCCGCTCCGCCCGCCCCGCCTACCGGAGGCGACAGACGGCCGTGCCCACGCGTCGCAGATCGACGTGGCGACGCGACGAGAAGTTCAGGGCCTGGGCAACCATGCGCCCGAAGCTAGCAAAACGGTCCCGCGCTGCCCAGACGGCGACCGACGGGCGAGACGGCGGGTGTCCACCCCCGCGACCCGGTTGGCCGGACCCTACAGATCCCGCACACGCCCCTCGCGTAGCGCAGACCACTTCACCTCAGTGACCGGCATCACCCCGTACCCGGTGTAACCGCCACCCTTTGTCCGGAGCCCACCAAGCTCGCGTTCCCCGCTTTGTCGAGCGCTGACGGTGATCGGCCCGTGGGCGCTGGGATAGCGTCACCGTTGTCCCTGCCTGCCCATACTCCGCGGAGTCCCCATGAGCACCGCTGCCGCCCTTCCCGCCCGCTCCGGGCAGGTCCTCGCCGACCTGCTGCCCGCCTCCCGTGTCCGGGACGTGGCCCTCGTGGTCGGCGGCGCCGCGCTCACCGGCCTCGCCGCCCAGATCGCGGTGCCGGTGCCGGGCTCGCCGGTGCCGGTGACCGGTCAGACCTTCGCCGCCCTGCTGGTCGGCACGGCCCTGGGCGCCCGCCGTGGTTTCGCCGCACTCGCCCTGTACGCGCTGGCGGGCGTCGCCGGCATGCCGTGGTTCGCGAGCGGCACCTCGGGCTTCTCCGTCTCCTTCGGTTACATCCTCGGCATGCTGCTCGCGTCCGCCGCCGTCGGCGCCCTGGCCCGCCGCGGCGCCGACCGCTCGATGCTCCGCATGGCCGGCACGATGCTGGTGGGCGAGGCGATCATCTACGCCGTCGGCGTCCCGTACCTCGCCTACGCCGCCGGCCTCTCCGCCTCCGCCGCCGTCGCGGCCGGCCTCACCCCGTTCCTGATCGGCGACGCCCTGAAGGCGGCCCTGGCGATGGGCGTGCTGCCCACCGCCTGGAAGCTGCTCAAGCGCTGACCCCGTAGCGGTCGCGGAAGAGGTTCGCCGGGTCGTACTGCGACTTCAGTCCGGCGAGCCTCTTCCGCGTCCCGGCGTCGTGCAGCCGCTCGGCCCGGTCGCCCGCCCCGAACGCGAAGTTGCCCGGGGCGGAGGACGTGCGGGTCTGCGAGGTTCATACGGGTTGATGGTGGAGGCATAACCTGACAGGTTCCGTCAGGTTATGCCTCGTCATGTCCCTTTGTGGTCCCGCTCCGGTCTCAGCTCTCCCGCGGGCTCGGCCGTCGCTGCGACCACCACAGCCCCGCCACACCGGCGGCCATCAGCGCCGCTCCGGCCGCCCCCAGCGGCAGGGCGGCGCTTTCCGGGCCGGTCTTGGGCAGTTCGTCGCCGCCCGGTCCGACCGGCTTGTTGTCGGTTCCCAGCAGCAGCGGGGTGGCCGGGGCGTTCGGTGACGGGTTCGTCGTACCGAACGGAACCGGGCCCTGCTGCCAGAACGTCTTCTTCCCGTCGCCGGTCTGCACCGGCAGACAGATCTTCCCGGTCTTGCCGAGATCGAATGTCGCGGCCACGGCGTACGACTTCGACGCGCCGGCCGCGAGATTGTCGATGGCGCAGGCGAAACCGCTGTTCGAACCCTCCGGCAGATCACCTTCCGCAATCGGAGAACAGCCTTGGACGTTTTTGACCGTGAGGCCGTCGAAACCGACGACCAAAAGCCTGATCTTGCCGCTTTCCTTGGTCCCCTCGTTCTTCACCGTGGCGGTGAGATCGGTTTCTTTCGAACTGTTGTCGACCGAGATCTTCTCGGGCAGCAGCGTCGTCAGCTTCACGCCCGCCGGTGCCTCGTCAACGGCCTTTCCCCCCTTGCTGCTTCCGGGCCCCTGGTCCTCCGCGCCGGCGGTGGTGGAAAGGATCAGCACGGCCGAAAAAGATGCCGCGACCAGCGATCCCGTGATGGTCGTCGCACGACGAGAACTCATGTTCGTCCCCCTTGGCTGCGCCTGAATTCGCAGTACTTGAAGAGGTACCACAAGATTTCTCCGCACTATGCTGGTACGGCTCGAAGTGTGACCATTGTGTTCCCGTCGGGAACGCTCGGAAGGCATTGAGGGGGTGCAGCGGATTGCCGGGGAATGCGAGAAGTGGTGGAGTTCCAGGGGTGCTGGTGGCGGGGCGCTACCGATTGGTCGAAAGTATCGGCCAGGGGGGAATGGGGCGGGTGTGGCGGGCCGCCGACGAGATACTCGACCGGCAGGTCGCCGTCAAGGAGATGCGCATAGACGGCCTCGACGCCGAGGACGCCCGCACCCGTCGTGAACGCACCCTGCGCGAGGCCAGGGCCACGGCTCGGATCGACCACCCCAACGTGGTGCGCGTGTACGACGTGGTGGACGAGGGCGAACGCCTGTGGATCGTCATGGAGTTGGTCACCGGCCGCTCCCTGGAACGGATCATGGCGGAGGACGGCCCGCTCGGCCCGCGCGAGACGGCACTGCTGGGACTCGGCCTGGTGGAGGCGCTGCGCCAGGTGCACGAACGGGGTGTCCTGCACCGGGACATCAAACCCGGCAACGTCCTGGTGGAGGCCCGTGCGGGGCGCATCGTGCTCACGGACTTCGGCATCGCCGCGATCCAGGACGCCAAGGCGCTCACCATGGTCGGCATGCTGGTCGGCTCACCCGACTACATGGCCCCCGAACGCGTCTCCGGCCGCCCCCAGGGCCCGCCGTCCGACGTGTGGTCCCTCGGCGCGACGCTGTGCGCCGCGATGGGCGGCCGCTCCCCGTTCTCCCGCGACACCACGCTGGCGACCCTGCACGCGGTCCTGTACGAGGAGCCCGAACTTCCCGCGCTGCAAGGCCCCCTGAGGGACATCCTGGCCGCCCTCCTGGAGAAGGACCCGACGGTACGGCCGAACCTGGAGGAACTCGAGGCATCCCTGCGCCTCCTCGCCCACCCGCCACCGACACCGACGGTCCGGGTACTCGGCGGGGACACGGGCGGTGTTCCACCCTGGGGCAGGGATGAGCCGACCGGGGGACGTCAGCAGGGCGCACCGCGGGAACTCACTCCGCGGCTGCCGGTGGAGTCGGACGCGTCGGCGGGTCCTGAGACCCCGGTGACGTCCCCACCGGCGGAGCACGAACCGTTCGCGCACCGCCGATCGCCGACGCGGCGCGACCCCGTACCGGAACGTGAGCCGGGCGAACCGACGGGGGAGCGGGGGCAGCCCGACCCGACGGTGGCCGGAGCGCCGTTCACGGGCCCCGAACGGTTGCCTGACCGGGCGGCGTTCGCCGCACCCGGGCCGGGCGTCGACAGCGGACGGGTGGCGCCCGCCGGCGTCTCTGCCGACGAGGCGGGAACGGGCCGCGAGACGACGTCCGCCGACGAGCGGGTTGCTGACGGCGAGGCGGTGGCGCCCCCCGAGCTCGGCGTGGAGGGAGAGCGGGCGTCCGACGGCGAGGTGCCGACGGGCAGAGCGCCAGACGTACGCCGCGACGCGGTGCCCGCCGACGGGCCGCGCGCAGACGGCGGACGCGGGCTGGACCACGAGCCGGGTACGGACCGCGTGGCGCCGCCAGCCCCCGGACCGGGCGTGGGCGGCGGGCGGGTGGCCGACCGTGAGGCCGTGACGGACCGCGAGCCCGGCACGGGCCGCGAACCGACGACTGACCGCGAACGCCTTGCGGGCCCCGGCCCGACGGCCGCACCCGATCCCGACCCGGCGGACGTCCAGGACGCGTCCCCGTCCCACCCGTCTCCACAACACGACCAGCCCACGCGCCCCTACGGCAGGACGCGCTACCTGCGCACCGTGCGCGACCCCCGGACGACCGCGCCACCGCCCGAGCCCGGACACAGGCCCCGGCCGGATCCGGAAGCAGCGCCCTCGCCCGAGCACACCCCCGCGCCCGGACCTGACCCCGACCTCGCGCCCGCGCCCGCGCTCGGGCCTGGCCACGCTCCCGCGCCCGTGCCCGGACCTCACCACGCTCCCGCCCCCGGACCTGACCACGCCCCCGCGTCCCCGCCCCCGTCGGCACCCGCACCCCTGTTTGGTCCCGCCCCTGCCCCGCAACCCCCCAGAGCCTCCAGCGAGGCCGCGTCCGAGCTGCGTTCGGAGGTTCGTTCCGAAACCCCGTCCGGCAACTCCGCCGGCGCCGCTCCCCACAGCGCCGCCACCTCCACCTCCGCCACCTCCTCCTCCACCCGTTCCTCCACGCCCTCCACCACGGGCGTCTCGCTCGCCCGCGCCCAAGCGGTGACCGAGCATCGTCCCGCCCCGACGCCCACCCCCCTCGTGATGCCGCCGGGTGAGCTGCCCGGCCCCGCGATCCCGGCGGATCCCCGTCCAGGGCGTCGGGCGGCTCTGATCGCCTCCGTGGGTGTGGTCACCGCGGGGGCCGTCGTCGCGATCGTGCTCGCGGCCGCCGGCGGGCCGCCGGACGACAACCGGGCCGGAGGGTCGCCGTCACCCTCGTCGGCGCGGTCGCAGCCCGCGACGCCGAGCGACGGCCCGTCGCCCACCGTCGAGGGCACGTCGAGGCCGCAGAGCCTGCCGCCGGGCGCACACCGGGAGGCGGGCGGGTTCGCGTGGGCGACGCCCACAGGCTGGCGGCGGGACATCAAGACGGGCGCCGAGGTGCACTACACGTCCCCGGACGGCAAACAGGAGCTCGCCGCCAAGTCGTCCCTCGCCCGCGGCGATCTGATGGAGACCTGGCGCACCTCGGAACAGAACGCCCACCAGGGCAAGGACTATCGCAAGATCCGCCTGGAGGAGTCGACGTTCCGTGGCAACCCCGCGGTCGTGTGGGAGTACACCTTCACCCTGGAAGGCGTCCCCTGGCACGCCCGGCTCCTCGGCTTCAACGAGAACGGCAAGTCGTACCAGATCAACACCTGGTACCAGCCGGACGTGGAGACGCAGGCCCTCAAGACCTACGGCGAGGTCAGGGACAGCTTCACGGTGCTGTGAGACGCCGGAGGAGCCGTACGGGCACGTGTCCTCGTGCCGTACGGCCCCTCGGGCCCACTGTCGACGTGCCGCGGGTGTCAGACCTTCGTGACCGCCCGCCCGCGGTCGCCCTTGACCTTCTCCTTCACGACGGCGATGACGAGCACGGCCGCCGCGACCAGCAGCGACAGCAGCACGGTGTCGCGGCCGTCGTGCTCGGTGTCGGTCAGCATGTAGCCGAGCACGAACACGATCAGCGCGGCCGTCGCCCAGGTCAGGTACGGGTACAGCCACATCCGCACGACCAGCTTCTCCGGCGCCTCGGCCTGGATGATCTTCCGCATCCGCAGCTGCGAGAAGCAGATCACCAGCCACACGAACAGCGCGACCGCACCACTGGAGTTGACGAGGAAGAGGAAGATCTTGTCCGGGGACAGGTAGTTGAAGAACACCGCGACGAAGCCGAAGACGACCGACGCGAGGATCGCCGCCATCGGCACGCCCCGGCTGTTGACCCGCGCGAACGCCTTCGGGGCGTCCCCCCGCTCACCGAGTGAGAAGGCCATGCGGGAGGCCGTGTAGAGCCCGGAGTTGAGACAGGACAGCACCGAGGTCAGCACGATGAAGTTCATGATCTGGCCGGCGTGCGCGATACCGAGGGAGTCGAGCGCGGCGACGTAGGAGCCCTTGTCGGCGATGGACTTGTCGTCCCACGGCAGCAGCGTGACGACGACGAAGATCGAGCCGAGGTAGAAGACGCCGATACGCCAGATGATGCTGTTGGTCGACTTCGTCACGGCCCGCTGCGGGTCCTCGGACTCGCCGGCCGCGAGGGTCGCGATCTCGCTGCCCATGAAGGAGAAGACGACGAGCAGGACGCCCGTGAGGATCGCGCCGGGCCCGTTGGGCAGGAAGCCGCCGTGTTCGGTGAGGTTGCCCAGCCCGGCCTTGTCGCTGTCCACGCCCGGCAGCACGCCGAAGACGGCGAGCCCGCCGACGACGATGAAGGCACCGATCGCCACGACCTTGATCCCGGCGAACCAGAACTCGAACTCGCCGTAGGAGCCGACGGAGACCAGGTTGGTGGCGGTGAGCACCACCATCACGATCAGGGCCCAGCCCCACTGGGGCACGGCCGGTATCCACCCTTCGAGGATCTTCGCTCCCGCGGTCGCCTCCACCGCCAGCACCACGACCCAGAAGAACCAGTACAGCCAGCCGATGGAGAACCCGGCCCACGGCCCGAGCGCCCGGTCGGCGTGCGCCGAGAACGAACCCGAGGTCGGGTTGGCGGCCGACATCTCGCCGAGCATCCGCATCACCAGCACCACGAGCGTGCCGACGAGCGCGTACGACAGGAGGATGCCGGGACCGGCGGTGGCGATGCCGGAGCTGGAGCCCACGAACAGGCCGGCCCCGATGACGCCACCGATGGCGATCATCGACAGATGACGGTTCTTGAGTCCGGCCTGGAGGCCGTTGCCGGGTTCGCCGGGGGTCCCAGGGTCATGACCGGCCTTGGGGAGAGTCGGCTGCGAGGTCATAGGACGGATTCCTTTGCGCCGGGTGAGCTGTTTCCCATACGGGGGCGGTATGGGGTCCCGTACGAGCGGCGTACGGGTCGGTCCAGTGAATCGGAGGCAAAGGAATTGGAGAACCTTTGATTCCGGATCGTTACTTGAGCTTTTCCTGAGGTTCGGTGGTGTTACCCCTGTTTTTCGGGCTTGGCCCCCGGAGCTGCTGCCCCGAAACCCGCGTGTCACACTCATCCCATGCGCGTGTATCTCGGCTCCGACCATGCCGGCTTCGAACTCAAGAACCACCTCGTCGAGTGGCTCCGGGAAGCGGGCCACGAACCGGTCGACTGTGGTCCCCACATCTACGACGCCCAGGACGACTACCCGCCGTTCTGCCTGCGTGCCGCCGAGCGGACGGCCGCGGACCCCGACGCCCTCGGCGTCGTGATCGGCGGCTCCGGCAACGGCGAGCAGATCGCCGCCAACAAGGTCAAGGGCGTGCGCTCGGCGCTCGCCTGGAGCGAGGAGACCGCGTCCCTGGGCCGGCAGCACAACAACGCCAACGTCGTCGCGGTAGGCGCCCGCATGCACACCCGGGAAGAGGCGACCAAGTTCGTCGAGACCTTCCTCAACACCCCGTTCTCGGGTGACGAACGCCACATCCGTCGCATCGACATGCTGGCCGGCTACGAGACGACGGGCGACCTGCCCCCGATCCCGGCGCACCACCCGCAGCAGTAGGAGTCGGATCCGGGGCGGAGGCGCCCCGGAGACAGACCGAAGGGAGCACCGTGCCGGAGGGGCACACGATCCACCGGCTGGCGCAGGACTACGCGGCCGCCTTCACCGGCACCGCGCCACGGGTGACCAGCCCCCAGGGCAAGTTCACCGACTCCGCCGGCCTCCTCACCGGTACGGAACTCACCCACACCGAGGCCCACGGCAAGCACCTCTTCCTCGGCTTCACCGAGTCCTGGGTCCACATCCACCTCGGCCTCTTCGGCAAGGTCGCCTTCGGCCCCGCCCCCGCGCCCCCGCCCACGGACACCGTCCGGCTCCGCCTCGCGAACAGCACGTCGTACGTCGATCTCCGCGGTCCGACGACCTGCGCCCTGATCACGGACGCCGAGAAGCGCGCGATACACGACCGTCTCGGACCCGACCCGCTCCGCGAGGACGCCGACCCGGACACCGCCTACCGACGGATCTCCCGCAGCCGTACGACGATCGCCGCCCTGCTGATGGACCAGAAGGTCGTCGCCGGCGTCGGCAACGTCTACCGCGCCGAGGTCCTCTTCCGCCACCGCGTCGACCCGTACCGAGCCGGCCGGGACCTCACGCCCACCGAGTGGGACCTGATCTGGCACGACCTGGTCGAGCTGATGCGCGAGGGCGTGCGCAACAACCGCATCGACACCGTCCGCCCGGAACACACCCCGGAGGCGATGGCCCGCCCGCCACGCGTCGACGACCACGGCGGCGAGGTCTACGTCTACCGCCGGGCGAACCTGCCCTGCCACATCTGTGGCGGCGAGATCCGCACCGCCGATCTCGCCGCCCGCAACCTCTTCTGGTGCCCGTCCTGCCAGAAACCCTGACGCCGGCCGGGCCCCGGGGTCTGTCTCACACCCCCTAGAACCCGTGCGGCAGCCAGGGCGCGACCGCCGACCCGAACCCGACCGCCGCCTCCGCCAGCGCCCCCTGCCGCAGCTCGCGTACCCGCCCGGCCGCGCCCAGAGCCGCCAAGGACACGCCGCCGAGATACGCCGCCCCCAACTCCCTTACGGACAGGGCCAGATCGGCGGCATCCGTCGTACGAGCGCACGACGCGCCCTTCGCGTCCCCGCTGAGCCGCCAACGGCCCGCGTTCCAGCCGCAGAAGTCGTCCTCGACCTCCAACACCACGTCCACCGGCGCCTGATACGTCCGCGCCTCCAGGGCCGCGCCGACGTCCACCAGCCGGACGAAGAGCGAATCCCGCACCAGCAGTTCGCACCGCCGGATGTCGGACGCCATGTTCAGCCACGCCTCGTCCATCGGCCGCCCGCGCACGCTCAGCGTCGACGTCAGGTCGATCTCGAACAGGAACCGCCACAGCGCCGCGTGTGCCGCCGGGTCCAGCGCGTCCACGTCCTGCGCCACCACCGTGCCCTTCGGCCCCGCCGCCTCCCAGTCCGCCTTGATCCGGAAGCGCGCGTACCCGACGACCTCCCCGTCCCGCTCAGCGACCACGCACTGCAGCGGCGACGCGCCGTCCCTGCCGCCCTCCGGGTCGAGCACCCCCAGCCGCTCCCAGCCGGGAAGCCGCGCGACCATCCCCGGCCGCCGGGACACCAGCCGCGCGTACACCGCCTCGCACGCGTCGAGTACGTCGGAGGGCGCCGCGTACCGCAGCCGTACGTCATCGGTGCCGGGCGGCACGGACAGCCGTACGCGACTGGTGTCGACCACGGCGTTGAGGTGGTGGGTGGCGGCGCCGTACCCGAACCGCCCGTAGATCACGGGCTCGGACGCCGTCAGCACCGCGAGCGGCTCACCCCACTCCCGTACGTCGTCCAGCTGCCGCCGCATCATGGAGCGCAGTACCCCGCGCCGGCGATGCGTGGCGGCCACGCTGACCATGGTCACGCCGGCCGCCGGCACCGCGGCGCCACCCGGCACGGTCAGCCGGAAGCTGAACGCCCCCGCCGAGCCCACACACGCGTCCCCGTCCCATACCCCGATGGAACGGCCCACCTCGGTGAGCTCGCGCCACAGCTCCCGCTCCTCGGACGACTCCGGAACCCCGCCGAAGGCGCGGATCAGGTTGTCGTACCACTCGTCCCAGTCGTCCTGCCGCAGTACTCGTACGTCTGTCCCCATGAACCATGCCTACCAGGGCATTGCGGGACGGGCCAGCCAATTTCGACTTGGTGGCGGCGCGGCGGCTTTCTGTGAAGTTCACTGTGAAGTTGAACCTCGGACGGGGGACAAGTGGGACCTCCCGTGCCAAGCAGCTGGTCCGATGGATAGGGTCCCGAACTAATGGCAGCAGGACGAGAGCGGCGCGCGGAGGCCGACACGTTCACGGCCCGGTTGAAGATGCAGTGGCACCGGGTCCGCGTCGGCATGCGCCGAAGCGCCGTCGACTACTTCCGCGGCGACGGCTCGGACTGGGTCGCGCTGGCGGGCCTGCTCATCACCGTGCCCGTGATCGCGGCCGTCACGCTCATGAACTCGGTGTGGTGCTCACCGGCCGCGCTGGTCCTGCCGATCGTCGCGGGCGGCCTGCTGCTGCGTCCGGCGAGCCTGCTCGGCCTGTACGCGGCGGCCGCGACGGCGCTGATCGTGGAGTCGGTGCAGCTCGGGCCGTACACCGAGGGTCCCTCCCGGGTCACCCCGGGCATCGTGCTGGTGGTCGCCGCCTGCGGCTTCTTCGGCCTGCTGATCGCCCAGTTCCGCAGCCGGGTCGGCGTGCCCTGGCGGCGCGGCGGCACCATGCTCTTCGACCTGCGCGAACGCATCCGCGTCCAGAGCAAGCTGCCGCAACTGCCGCAGGGCTGGCACCGCGAGATGGCGCTGCGGCCGGCGGGCGGCCAGTCGTTCTCCGGTGACTTCGTCGTCGCGGCCCGCACGAACGGTGGCCGCACCCTGGAGGTCGTCCTGACGGACGTGTCCGGCAAGGGCATGGACGCGGGCTCGCGCGCCCTGCTCCTCTCGGGCGCCTTCGGCGGCCTGCTCGGCTCCCTGCCTCCGCACGCCTTCCTCCCGGCGGCGAACGGCTATCTCCTGCGCCAGGACTGGGACGAGGGCTTCGCGACCTCGATCCACCTGGTCCTGGACCTCGACTCGGGGGACTACGAGCTGTACTCCGCGGGCCACCCGCCGGGCCTGCAACTCAGCGCCGGCAGCGGCCGCTGGGAGGAGAAGGCGGCCGAAGGCCCGCTGCTGGGTGTGTACGACGGCGCGCAGTTCGACCCCGTGAAGGGGGCGCTGCGCCCGGGTGACGTGTTGATGCTGTTCACGGACGGCTTGGTGGAGACGTCCGACCGCGACATCGTCGAGGGCATCGACCGCCTCACCGGTGAGGCCGACCGATATGTCGCCGGCGGTTTCCACGGCGCGGCCTGGCACCTGATCGAAGCGGTGGCGAAGGACGTCAACGACGACCGGGCCCTGCTCCTGATCTGCCGAGAGGGACCGACGGCGACGTCCGGACCGTCCGCCGCCTGACAGAACCAGCCAGGACGGCTGGACCATGCCGTCGCTTCGGACGATCACGCGTCGGGCAACAGATTGCACAGGCAACTATCGGGTTGATAGAGATGCCCGAGAGTTCCGAGGTGATCGGACCGGTCCGCCCCAGCGGCCTGACGGGCAAGGCGAGTTCAGAGTGAAGTTAGACATAGAGCAGCACGCGACAACGAGGCTGGACACGCCGGGGAAGTGCGAGGCGTGATCAAGCCCGATCAGATTCCCCAGTTCACCGGTGACCTGGCCCAGTTGGAGACGGACTACGCGGACCTGAGGAAGGACGCGGGCAGCGTCCGTGAGACCGGCGGGGGCGTGCACTCGCAGTTCCAGGGGCTGTCGGCGTACTACACCGCACCTGAGGCCGAGCAGCTGTTCGCGACGACGAAGCCGGTCAAGGAGCGCGCCGACACGTTCGCGGACGGTCTGGAGACGGTGTCCGGCGCTCTGTCGTCGTACGCGACGGAGATTCGTCCTCTTGCCGACAGGCTCAGGCAGTTGAAGGCGGACGCCACGACGTTCCTCGCGTCCGTGAAGGACGACGACGAGTGGGAGTACGACGGCGACAAGGTCGACGAGCACAACCAGATCCGGGACGACATCACCACGACGGTGGCGGCGTTCTGGGCGGCGGAACGCACCTGCCACAACAAGATAACCGCCCTGTGGGGCGGGACGCAGATGGTGGCGGGGGACGGTTCGGAGCGTAAGGACCAGTACGGGTTCGACGCCGAGGACATGAAGGACGCGAAGCTTCCCTGGGGCGACGCGGTGGAGGAGAAGCACCACTGGTGGGAGATGGGCCACTGGCTGAAGTCGTTCTTCTGGGACGGCCTGATCGTGGACGGTATCTGGGGCACCATCAAGGGCCTGGGCACACTGCTCGGGTTCAATGGTCTGGAGGCGATGGGCCAGGCGTGGAAGGGCCTCGCCCAGTTGGTCACGGGCTTGGTCATCTCCGTCGTTCCCGGTGCGAACGCGCTGTTCTGGACGCTGCCGGACGACGAGATGCCGTCGTGGCTGCGTGATTCGCGTACGGCGATGAAGGAGACCGGCAAGGCGCTGGTGGCGTGGGACCAGTGGGGCGAGAACCCCGCCCGTGCGGCCGGTGCGGTCACCTTCAACATCCTCACCACCGTGTTCACCGGCGGTGCGGGTGCCGCCGCGGCGGGAGTGAGCAGGGCCGGTGCGGTGGCCAAGGTGTTGTCGGTGGCGGGGAAGGCGGGCAAGGTCATCGACCCGATGACCTACATCGCCAAGGGCGCGGGCGCGGGCCTGTCGAAGATCGGCGACATCATCAGGGGCCTCAGGGGCGTTGGTGACGTCGACATCCCCACCCTCCCGGACAACGCTGTCACCCTGCCGGAGGGCTCGGTCACCCTCCCGGACGGCACGGTGCGGCTTCCGGAGGGCGCGGCCGTCCCCGAGGGCGCCACCAGACTCCCCGACGGGAGCGTGCGGCTGCCCGAGCAGACGGTGGCGTTGCCGGAGGGCACCGTCGACCTGGGGGCACCCGAAGGCGCTCCCGCCCGGTACCTGGACGGTGACGGCAACCTCCTGGACAGCCAGGGTGGTGTCGTCCAGCAGGCCGGCCAGGCGCCCGCGGAGACAGCCGTCCACACGGCCGACAGCACGCCGACGGCAGGTGCTGCCGGGGTGTCTCAGGTCGATGCCGCGCCCAGGGAACCGGCCCTCGTCGGCGCCGGCGACAACACGGCGAGCGGTGTGGGCCGCTCCTCCGGCACCGAAGGCGTACCCGCCCAGCAGGCCGACGGCCTGCCCGGTGGCGCGCACTCCAGCGAACCCGCCCCCGGACACGAACACGGACACGAACACGGACACGGCAACGACGTGCCCTCGCGTGGCGGCGACGACGTACCCCCGCGTGGCGATGACGCACCCCCGCACAGCGACGGCGCGGGCAACCCCGCCGAGCAGCACGCCGACGGCGACGGCTCTTCCGCCGCGGATCACGGCGACGACGCGACAGGGGGCTCCGGGGGCGACGGGGCGGCATCAGCCACGGACGGGACACCGCCCAAGACCCCGGGGGAGGACGAACCCCCCATCATCCGGCAGGACGACGACTTCAGCGCCACCCACAATCCGTACGGCTTGCGCAAGTCGCGCTTCGACCCGGACACCGGCATCGTCCCGGCCAATCCGGACGGCAACATCACCCCGCTGGAGCACGTGCTCGGCGGCGCGAACCCCAAGGCCAAGGAGTCGAGCCAGTTCACGTCCTTCGCTCCGAAGGACGGCACCGGAAAGGTCTACGGCGCCCAGGAGGTCAGCATCGACTACCGGCGGCTGCAGGCGGACATCGACGCGGGCAAGGTCTCCAACGTGGAGATCCTGCGCCCTGAGCAGATCCAGCAGAGCATCAGCGACGACATCACCAAGACGGCGGGCAAGGAAGTCGAGGTGCCGACGACGCTCAAGCCGACGGACACCGACGCGGTGACCAGGTTCGTCAACGACCTCGGTCTGAGCAAGGGCAAGACCAGCAAGGTGCACCGACGGGTCATGGCCCTGCTCAACACCCGACGCGACGGTGAATGGCTGATCAGCGGGGTGGTCCCGAAGGACTACGTGACCGGGCCCTATCCGACGACCAAGACGCCGTGACGAGCCGGATAACGTGATCCAGCGAGTCGACCTGAGCACAGGAGTACCGAGTTGTCCGACAGCCAGAGTCCCTGGGAGCCGAGCGCCAGAGTCGCCGAACTGCTCTACCAGGACTTCGACGGCGCGGCCGCCGACCCCGACGACGTCATCAGCGAGGGGCTCGACGGCGGCTACCAGGAACGTTCCGAGGCGCTGCGGGAGGTTCTGCGCGATCCGGACGAGGATCCGGCAGGGCGCTTCCTGGCCTGTGTCGCGCTCACCCGCTGGGCGGACGCCGCCGGGTACGAGGCGGTGCTCCGGTCTGCCCGCTCGCCGGAATCCACCGCATGGCGTGGAGCGTCGTACGACCGGCTGCACGGCCAGGACGACACCTTCGGCGTGCTCGCCGACGCGGTCGGGGACAGTGTCGACATGGTCGAGGAGCGCGGCACGGCGGCCGAGCGGCTGCGGGCGGCGGAGGCACTGCTGAGCGTCGCGGACCGCGTGCAGTTCGACCGGCACGTCAGCTCCCTGCTGCGTCAGGAACTTGTCGTCGCCCTCCTGCCCGCCGTGAGAGCGGCGGTGGAGCGCGGCATCGCAAGGCCGGCCGACGAGCAACCCACGTACGACCTCGGTCTGCAACTGGCGCTGATGATCGCAGCGGCCCATCGTGCCGACGCGACATGGGCCCTGGACGCCGCCCGCCGCCTCATCGCCACCCGGCCGGGTGCGCGCGCCCTGGCAGAGCTGCACGATGCGATCCCGGAGACCCGGGAGAGATGACCGCCTCCGGTCCGAGTTGTGGTGCTTGTGTGCGTGCCTCGACCCCCGATTGCACAGGTAACTGTCGAGTTGATAGAGATGGACGAGAGTTTGAGGTGGATCGGACAGGGTCCGCCGTAGCAGCCCGAC
>NZ_KQ949007.1:0-25814 GCF_001514265.1 Streptomyces resistomycificus
AATCATTCAAAGGGTTGGATCCTGAACTTCGGTTCGGGGTCCAACCCTTTTTTGTTGCGTGTCACTTGAAGTTCACGTTGCGCAACCACGATCGCTGGCATGGGTACTGCTGCAATGCTCAGGGCCGCCGGCGTCGGAGTCGGCGACGAGGTTGTCGTGCCGGCGTTCGGGAACGTGGAAGTCGCCGAAGCCGTGGTTCTGGCGGGGGCGCTTCCGGTCTTCGCCGACATAGATCCGCTGACGTACTGCCTCGACTCGTCTGCCGTCGAGGTGGCCGTAACTCCGCGGACCGCGGCGATAGTTGTCGTGCACCGGTTCGGCCGGCCGGCCGACGTGGTGCGACTGCTCGGCGTCGGAGAGCGGCACGGACTGCTGGTGCTGCAGGAGGGGGAGTCCGAGGCGCCGTACGACGAGATCGCTCAGCGCAGGCAACGCGCCGCCTATCTCGACGGGAAGTTGAGGGGCGTGCGGACGCCCGACGGCGGAGACGGGCACACCTACCAGCAGTACGTCGTCCGGGTGCCGGGGAACGGGCGTCCGGACCGGGATGCCTTCGCCCGAGCCGTGCGGGCCAAGGGCGTTGACTGCCGGGTGCCGGTGAAGACCCCTGTGCACCGGCTGCCCGAATACCGTCGCTGCGTGTCCCTGCCGGAGACCGAGCGCGCCGCGGACGAGACACTCACTCTGCCGGTGGACGCGTCGTTGACCAAGCGGGACATGCAGCGGATCGTAGGTGCGTGCAATGCCCTTGGAGGACTGCTCCAGCCCGCCTTCTGAGCCCGGAGAGCATGGTTGGGAGCACCGGGCTGTTCGGGGTATGATCTATTCCGTTGCCGCGGGGGGAAACCCCCGAAAAGGTGACTGGCCCCTATAGCTCAGTCGGTAGAGCGTCTCCATGGTAAGGAGAAGGTCAACGGTTCGATTCCGTTTGGGGGCTCCACAATAAAAGGCCCTCGCCCTTCCGGGCGGGGGCCTTTTGCATGCCCTCCTCGGTCCTTCAGTCCGTGTGGAGGCCCGGTACCCGCATCGCCAGGATCGCCATGTCGTCAGACGGGGCGTCCTGTGCGAAGCGCTCCACCGCGCGCATGATGCGGGCGGCGACCGCTCCGGCGGTGAGGCCCGTGCAGGTGGTGAGGACGTCGGCCAGGCCGTCGTCGCCGAGCATGCGGGCGCCCTCACGGCGTTCCGTGACGCCGTCCGTGACACACAGCAGGACGTCGCCCGGATCGAGGGTGACCGTCTGCTCGTAGAGCTCCAGGTCGTCCATGACCCCGAGGAGCGGCTGCGGCTCCGCGGCCGGTTCGACCGTGCCGTCCTGGCGGAGACGGAGCGGGAGGGGGTGGCCGGCGCAGACCACCTTCAGCAGGGCGCTGCCGTCCTCCTGCGGCCACAACTCGCCGTAGAGAAGGGTGAGGAAGCGGCTGCGGGCGCCCTCGTCGAGGATCGCGGAGTTCAGGCGCTCCAGGACCGCCGGGCCGCTGAGGCCCTCGCGGGCCAGCAGCCTCAGGGCGTGGCGGGCCAGGCCCGTCACCGCCGCCGCGTTCGGGCCCGTGCCGCAGACGTCGCCGATGGCGAAGCCGTACGCGCCGTCGCGGATCGGGAACAGGTCGTAGAAGTCGCCGCCGACCTCGTTGCCCTCGCCGGCCGCGCGGTAGATGACCTCCACCTCGACGCCCTCGATCACGGGGAGCTCGGGTGGCAGGAGGCTGCGCTGGAGGGCCTGGCTGATGGCCGTGCGCTCGGAGTAGAGGCGGGCGTTGTCGAGAGCCAGGGCGGCTCGGCGGGACAGGTCCTCGGCGAGCTCGAGGATCTCCTGGCGGAAGTGTTCGTCGGTGGGCTTGCCGAGGGTGAGCATGCCGATGACACGGTTGCGGGCGACCAGGGGGAGGACCACGGTCTCGCCGCCGACGGCGGAGGCCGTGGCGAGGGTGGGGCCGATGCCCGAGGCCGAGGTGACCTGGTGGGGCGGACCGCCGCTCATACCGAGGCTGCGCATGGAGCTGCGCAGGGCCGCCTGGTGGGCCGCCTCGCCGGGGGCCGACCAGACGCGGGCGCCGGGGGTGGGGACCGGGTCCGGCGGGGAGATCTTCGACAGCAACGACTTGATGCCGTCGATCAGTTCCTCGTCCTCGTGCAGGACGTACGACAAATAGGGCTCGGAGGCCTGGTCGGCGATCGTGTAGACCGCGCACCAGGTGGACAGGGTCGGGACCGTCATCTGGGCCATCAGGGCCAGCGTCTGGTCGCGGTCCAGGGTGCCGGCGAGCAGGTCGGACGCCTCCACGAGGAAGCTCAGAGAACCTCGGCGCAGGCGTTCGAGTTCACCCAGGCGGGCGGACTCGACCGCCAACGCGATGCGGTCGGCGGCGAACTGGAGACGCAGGGCCTCTTCGTTCGAGTACCTGCCGGGAGACTCGGCGGCGACGCCCAGCGAGCCGGTGAGGCGGCCCTCCACCTTGAGCGGGACCGTGACGACCGAGCGCATGCCGGTGCCGCTCAGCAGCGGGACGGCGCCCGGTACGGCCGTGAGGTCGTCATGGACGGCGGGCATGCGGGCCGAGCCGTAGCGGCCGGGGCCCGCCTCGACGGGGACGCGGGCGAAGCGCTGGCGGGCGGAGGGCAGGCCGGTGGAGGCGCGGACCTCCAGCTCCGTTTCGTCGTCGGTCGCCAGGAGCAGGAACGCGGAGTCGCCGTCGAGCATGTCGCGGGCGCGCTCCACCGTGCGCTGGAGAAGACCGTCGAGGTCGTCCGGGGCGGGGGAGCCGATGAACACCTCGAAGGGGTCCGTGCTCTGGCCGTCGGACGCGGTGGCGGTGTCGGAGGCCGGGACGCGCAACGGGGTCTGCAGGACGGCCCGTTCGTGGTCGCGGACCAGGAGACAGACCGTGGAGGGCTCGCCGGTCGTGTCGCGGACGCGGAGATGGGAGGCGTACACGGAGGTGACGCGGCCGCTGGCGCCCCTGATGCCGTAACTGCCCTCCCAGCGCGAGAGCCGCAGGGCCTCCGCGATGCCGGTACCGGTGCCCGGGGTGTGCGGCCAGGCGGCGAGGTCGCTCAGCGGCTTGCCGATGACCTGTTCGGCGGCGTAGCCGAAGAGCTCCTCGGCGTCCTCGTTCCACGACGTGAGGGCGCCCGTGCGGTCGATCTGCACGACGGCGACACGGACGCGGCCGTCGGCGAGAGGGAGGAGGGCGGAGGGCAGTGCGGGGCCCGCGGCGCGGGCGCCCACCGGGCGGCCGGGGAGGGCGAGTTGGAACCAGACCAGCTTCTGGGTGGGCGTGTAGTCGACGCCCCAGTGGCCGGCCAGCGCCGCGCACAGCTGGAGGCCGCGGCCGCCCTCGCGGTCCGGGCTGCCCATGTTGACGGCCTGGCCCTGGAGGGGGATCTCACGCTCCGGGTAGTGGTCGCCGACCTCGATCCGCACGCCATCGTCGCTTCGCAGACACAGCACGTCCGCGGAGGTGCCCGCGTGCACCACGGCGTTGGTCACCAGTTCGCTGGTGAGGACCACGGCGTCGTCGACGATGTCGGCGTAGCCCCAGCCCTGGAGGGTGTCCCGGACGAAGGCGCGGGCGCTCGCGACCGATCTTCCGACGGGCTCGAAGCTGGCGGCCGCGCGCGCGGTGATCACAGAACTCCTCGACCGGTTGTCGATGTGCAGTGCTTCTTGTTCGGCAGGCTCGTGCCGCTGCTGCGGCAGGCCGCCCGTCGGCCCGGGGTCCGGGGGCTGTCCCCCAGGGATCAGTCCGGTGGTCATGTGTGCGGCCGCCCCTCCGATGCCCGCTCGTTCTCGTGCCACCGCCCAGGCCGGACGGACCGGCACGGCTGGACAGCCGCATGCAAGGTTACTTACCTTCCCCGTCCATGCGGATGCCGGTCTGCAGTGTTTCCGTCCGGAGGGTGTGCGGACGATGTGCGAAGCTGCCGAACTGTTATGGCCTGGTTCAGCCAGGGTGAAACACTGGGCAGGCTTCTGGTGAACCTACTGGCAGGCTGAGTGGGATGTGCACACGGTGGGCAGCAGCCCGGGTGCCGTCTGATAAAGCGGGCAGAGATACGCAGCAGTACCCGGTAAGCCGAGCGGTTATACCTGAGCACAGCAGTAACGGTCGACCCCTGCGGGAGGGACACAGTGGAGTCTGGCGCAGCGACGCGGGGCACTAAGACGCGCGCGAAAGGCGGACAGTCCCAGAGTAACCAGCGCAAACCGCGCAACGGGACCACCACGGTGGACACGGCTGCCCTGGACAGGCTGCTGACGGCCCTCGTGTCCATGCGGGACGGGAACTTCCGTAAGCGGCTCACGGTGTCCGGCGACGGCGTGATGTCGGAGATCGCTGCGGTTTTCAACGAGGTGGCCGACCGGAATCTCCATCTGACGGGTGAGCTCGCCAGGGTCCGGCGCATGGTCGGGCGTGAGGGAAAGCTCGCGGAAAGGCTGGAAACGGGTGCCTGTGAGGGCTCCTGGGCGGCCGCCGTCGACAACTCCAACGCGCTGGTCGACGATCTCGTACGCCCCGTCGCCGAGGTCAGCCGAGTGTTGTCGGCCGTCGCGGAGGGTGATCTGTCGCCGCGGATGGAGCTGCGGACGCAGGCGCCGGACGGGTCGGGGCATCCGCTGCGCGGGGAGTTCCTCAAGGTCGGGCGGACCGTCAACAACCTGGTGGACCAGTTGTCGACGTTCACCGACGAGGTCACGCGAGTGGCCAGCGAGGTGGGGACCGAGGGCAAGCTGGGCGGACAGGCCAAGGTGCGCGGTATGTCCGGTTCGTGGAAGGACCTCACGGACTCGGTCAACACGATGGCGTACCGGCTGACGGCCCAGGTGCGGGACATCGCCCTGGTGACCACGGCGGTGGCCAAGGGTGATCTGTCCCGGAAGGTCACGGTTCACGTGGCCGGCGAGATGCTGGAGCTGAAGAACACCGTCAACACGATGGTGGACCAGCTGTCGTCCTTCTCCTCCGAGGTGACCCGCGTCGCGCGTGAGGTGGGTGTCGAGGGCGAGCTGGGCGGCCAGGCGCAGGTGCCCGGTGTGGCCGGTGTGTGGAAGGACCTCACCGATTCGGTGAACCTGATGGCCGGCAACCTGACGGCCCAGGTGCGCGGCATCTCCCAGGTGACGACCGCGGTCGCCAGTGGTGACCTGTCGCAGAAGGTGACGGTCTCGGCGCGCGGTGAGGTCGCGCAGCTCGCCGACACGATCAACCAGATGACCGAGACGCTGCGGACCTTCGCCGACGAGGTCACGCGCGTGGCCAACGAGGTCGGTGCCGAGGGGCGGCTCGGCGGGCAGGCGAACGTGCCGGGTGCGGCGGGGACGTGGAAGGACCTCACCGACTCGGTGAACACTGTCTTCCGCAACCTCACCATCCAGGTGCGGGACATCGCGGCCGTGACGACGGCCGTGGCCAGCGGCGACCTTTCGCAGAAGGTCACGGTCGACGTGGCCGGCGAGATGCTGGAGCTGAAGAACACCGTCAACGGGATGGTGGACCAGCTGTCCGCGTTCGGCGCCGAGGTCACGCGGGTGGCGCGTGAGGTCGGTGTCGAGGGTGAGCTGGGCGGGCAGGCGCAGGTGTCCGGGGCCGCCGGTACCTGGAAGGACCTGACCGACTCCGTCAACACCGCGTTCCGCAACCTCACCGGACAGGTGAGGAACATCGCCCAGGTGACGACGGCCGTGGCCAACGGCGACCTGTCGCAGAAGGTCACCGTGGACGTCTCCGGCGAGATGCTCCAGCTGAAGAACACCGTGAACACGATGGTGGACCAGCTGTCGGCGTTCGCCGACCAGGTGACGCGGATGGCCCGGGACGTGGGCACCGAGGGGCGGCTGGGCGGTCAGGCCGTGGTGCCGGGGGTGTCCGGTACCTGGAAGGAGCTCACGGACTCCGTCAACTTCATGGGTGGCAACCTCACCTCTCAGGTGCGGCAGATCGCCCAGGTGACGACGGCCGTGGCCCGGGGCGACCTGTCCCAGAAGATCGACGTTGACGCGCGCGGCGAGATCCTCGAGCTGAAGAACACCATCAACACGATGGTGGACCAGCTGTCCGCGTTCGCCGACCAGGTGACGCGGGTCGCGCGCGAGGTGGGTACGGAGGGCCGGCTGGGCGGCCAGGCGCAGGTGCCCGGCGTCGCCGGTGTGTGGCGTGACCTGACCGACTCCGTGAACGGCATGGCCTCGAACCTCACCGGCCAGGTGCGCAACATCGCGCAGGTCGCCACCGCGGTGGCCCGGGGTGACCTGTCGCAGAAGATCACCGTGGACGCGCGCGGGGAGATCCTCGAGCTGAAGAACACCCTGAACACGATGGTGGACCAGCTGTCGTCCTTCGCCGAGGAGGTCACGCGAGTGGCCCGTGAGGTGGGTACGGAGGGCATCCTCGGCGGGCAGGCCGAGGTGCAGGGTGTCTCCGGCACCTGGAAGGACCTCACGCAGTCCGTGAACTTCATGGCGAACAACCTGACGATCCAGGTGCGCAACATCGCCGAGGTCACCACCGCGGTCGCCAAGGGCGACCTGTCGAAGAAGATCACCGTCGACGCGAAGGGCGAGATCCTCGAGCTCGTCAGCACCGTCAACACGATGGTGGACCAGCTGTCGTCCTTCGCCGAGCAGGTGACGCGGGTGGCCCGCGAGGTGGGCACCGAGGGAATCCTGGGCGGCCAGGCGCACGTGCCCGGGGTCGTGGGCATCTGGAAGGACCTCAGCGACAACGTCAACCTGATGGCCAACAACCTGACCATGCAGGTGCGCAACATCTCCCAGGTCGCGTCGGCGGTCGCCAACGGTGACCTGACGCGGACGGTGACCATCGAGGCGCGCGGCGAGGTCGCGCAGCTCGCCGACACCTTCAACACCATGGTGAAGACGCTGAGTTCGTTCGCCGACCAGGTCACCAAGGTGGCCCGTGAGGTGGGCACGGACGGCATCCTGGGCGGGCAGGCGCGGGTGCCCGGTGTGGCGGGCACCTGGAAGGACCTCACCGAGTCGGTGAACCAGATGGCGTCCAACCTGACCGGTCAGGTGCGCAACATCGCCATGGTCACGACCGCCATCGCCAAGGGCGACCTGACCAAGAAGATCGACATCGACGCGCGCGGCGAGATCCTCGAGCTCAAGACGACGATCAACACCATGGTCGACCAGCTGTCGTCCTTCGCCGAGGAGGTCACCCGAGTCGCCCGAGAGGTGGGCACGGAGGGGCAGCTGGGCGGTCAGGCACGCGTGCGTGACGTCGACGGAACCTGGCGTGACCTCACCGAGTCGGTGAACGAGATGGCCGGGAACCTGACCCGGCAGGTGCGCGCCATCGCGCGCGTGGCGACCGCGGTGACCCGGGGTGACCTGAACCTGAAGATCGACGTGGACGCGTCCGGGGAGATCCAGGAGCTCCAGGACTACATCAACAAGATGATCGCCAACCTGCGTGACACCACGATCGCCAACAAGGAGCAGGACTGGCTCAAGGGAAACCTGGCGCGCATCTCGGCGCTGATGCAGGGCCGGCGCGACCTGGCCGACGTGGCCTCGCTGATCATGAGCGAGCTGACGCCGGTGGTGACCGCGCAGCACGGTGCCTTCTTCGTCGCCATGCCGCTGCTCGACGGCAAGGACCTGAGCGCCGAGACGGAGGACCGGTACGAGCTGCGGATGCTGGGGTCGTACGGCTACTCGATGGGGTCCATGCCGACGTCGTTCAGGCCGGGGGAGGCGCTGATCGGGACGGCCGCGGAGGAGAAGCGCACGATTCTCGTGGAGAACGCGCCCAGCGGCTATCTGAAGATCTCCTCCGGTCTCGGAGAAGCGCCGCCCGCGCAAGTGATCGTCCTTCCGGTGCTGTTCGAGGGCAAGGTGCTCGGTGTCATCGAGCTGGCCTCCTTCACTCCCTTTACGCAGATTCAGAAGGACTTCCTCAACCAGATCGCCGAGATGATCGCGACCAGCGTCAACACCATCTCCGTCAACACCAAGACCGAGGTGCTGCTGAAGCAGTCGCAGGAGCTGACCGAGCAACTGCGTGAGCGGTCCGCGGAGTTGGAGAACCGGCAGAAGGCCCTCCAGGCCTCCAACGCCGAACTGGAGGAGAAGGCCGAGCTGCTGGCCCAGCAGAACCGCGACATCGAGGTGAAGAACACCGAGATCGAGGAGGCACGGCAGGTCCTCGAGGAGCGTGCCGAGCAGCTCGCGGTGTCGATGCGCTACAAGAGCGAGTTCCTGGCGAACATGTCGCACGAGCTGCGTACGCCGCTCAACTCGCTGCTCATCCTGGCCAAGCTGCTCGCCGACAACGCGGAGGGCAACCTCTCCCCGAAGCAGGTCGAGTTCGCCGAGACGATCCACGGGGCCGGCTCCGACCTCCTCCAGCTGATCAACGACATCCTCGACCTGTCGAAGGTCGAGGCGGGCAAGATGGACGTCTCTCCGACGCGTATCGCGCTGGTCCAGCTCGTCGACTACGTGGAGGCCACTTTCCGGCCGCTGACCGCGGAGAAGGGCCTCGACCTGTCCGTGCGGGTGTCGCCGGAGCTGCCGGCCACGCTGCACACCGACGAACAGCGGCTCCTGCAGGTGCTGCGCAACCTGCTGTCCAACGCGGTGAAGTTCACCGACTCCGGGGCCGTGGAACTGGTGATCCGGCCCGCCGGCCGTGAGGTGCCGGTGGCGATCCGGGAGCAGCTCCTGGAGGCGGGTTCGCTGCGGGACGCGGACGCGGGACTGATCGCGTTCTCCGTGACGGACACGGGGATCGGGATCGCGGCCAGCAAGATGCGGGTGATCTTCGAGGCCTTCAAGCAGGCGGACGGTACGACGAGCCGCAAGTACGGCGGTACGGGGCTCGGGCTGTCCATCTCGCGGGAGATCGCGCAGTTGCTGGGCGGTGAGATCCACGCGCAGAGCGAGCCCGGTCGGGGATCGACGTTCACGCTGTATTTGCCGCTGTACCCGAGCGAACTGCCGCCGCAGGGCTACCAGCAGCTCGCGCCCGCCCTGGAGGCCGGCGACCTGGTGGCCTCGGGGCGTCCCGAGCCCGAGGCTTCCGACGTGGAGATCGAGACGCCGGCCGAGGTGAAGTCGTACCGGGAGACGCAGAACGGCGCCGCGGCGCTGTTCCGGCGCCGGCGGCGGCCCGTGGCGGAGATCGAGCAGCGCGCGATGCAGGAGCAGTGGCCCGTGGCGGAGCAGCAGGCTGCTCCGAAGCCGCGGCGAGGGATCCGGTTCGGCGGGGAGAAGGTGCTGATCGTCGACGACGACATCCGCAACGTCTTCGCCCTGACCAGCGTCCTCGAACAGCACGGGCTGTCGGTCCTGTACGCCGAGAACGGCCGCGAGGGCATCGAGGTGCTGGAGCAGCACGACGACGTGGCGGTCGTCCTGATGGACATCATGATGCCGGAGATGGACGGCTATGCGACGACCACGGCGATCCGCCGGATGCCGCAGTTCGCCGGACTGCCGATCATCGCGCTGACCGCGAAGGCGATGAAGGGCGACCGGGAGAAGGCGATCGAGTCGGGTGCCTCCGACTACGTGACCAAACCGGTCGACCCCGATCACCTGCTGACGGTGATGGACCAGTGGATGCGTGGCGAGTGACGGGATCGTTCGGGCTTTGCGAGGGCTTCGTGCGGATGTGGCGGGAACCTTCGGCGGATCTCCGAAGTCGCTGACTCTGGGTTGTCGAAGCCGTGTAGAAGTACGGGATTCGGGGAACCTTCTGGTCTCCCGCTACGTTTCTGCTACGTGCACAGTGACATCCCGGTGACAGGGTGTGGCGACGGGCGGGGTACGGCTACGATGACCGGCACAAGGACGGGCGGCGCAAGGGAGTCGTCGCCTGGGGCGGCGCCGGTCGGCGTCACCCCAAGTCCTGTGGACAGGGGAGGCCCCAAGCCGGGGCGAGGAGGGCGGGCCATGGTGCAGAAGGCCAAGATCCTCCTGGTCGATGACCGGCCGGAGAATCTGCTGGCGCTGGAGGCCATCCTCTCTGCGCTCGATCAGACGCTGGTGCGGGCATCGTCCGGGGAGGAAGCGCTCAAGGCGCTGCTGACGGACGACTTCGCGGTCATTCTGCTGGACGTCCAGATGCCGGGCATGGACGGTTTCGAAACGGCCGCGCACATCAAGCGGCGGGAGCGGACCCGGGACATCCCGATCATCTTCCTCACCGCGATCAACCACGGACCGCACCACACCTTCCGCGGGTACGCGGCGGGCGCGGTCGACTACATCTCCAAGCCGTTCGACCCCTGGGTGCTGCGCGCCAAGGTCTCCGTCTTCGTCGAGCTGTACATGAAGAACTGCCAGCTGAGGGAGCAGGCGGCGCTGCTGCGGCTCCAGTTGGAGGGTGGCGGTGGCAAGGCGACGGCCGGGGACAAGGAGCCCGCGGGGCTGCTCGCCGAGCTGTCGGCGCGGCTGGCTGCGGTCGAGGAACAGGCCGAAGCGCTGTCGAAGCAACTGGATGACGAGTCCGCGGACGCGGCGGCGGTGGCCACGGCCGCCCATCTCGAACGCAAACTCACGGGTTTGCGGCGGGCGCTGGACGCCCTGGAGCCGGGCACGGGGAGTTCACCGGCAGTGCCGTCCCAGAACTGAGGCCTCGCCGGGCCTCGTTGTCCCGGCACGGGCGCTCATTTCGGACGCACCGGGGCGAAATGAGTCCGCGTCAGCCTGGCGCCTCTTCGAGTGCGACACGAACGGGTGAAGCATCGGGCACACGTGTCCCCGGTGGTCTCCACCGGTAACCTCACACCTATGGCCTCACGTCCCTCCGCAGCCAAGAAGCCCGCCAAGAAGGCGGCCGCTCCCGCGAAGGCTCCGGCGAAGAAGGCCGCTGCGAAAAGGGCCCCCGCGAAGAAGGCGCCCGCCAAGAAGGCCGCGGCGAGAAGAGTCGCGCCCGTGAAACCGGCCCCCAGCCCGACGAACGGCGTCTACCGCCTGGTGCGCGCGGTCTGGCTGGGCGTCGCGCACGCCGTCGGCGCGGTGTTCCGTGGCATAGGGCAGGGTGCGAAGAACCTCGACCCGGCGCATCGCAAGGACGGAGTCGCGCTGCTGCTGCTCGGCCTCGCGCTGATCGTCGCCGCCGGAACCTGGTCGAACCTGCGCGGCCCCGTCGGCGATCTCGTCGAGATGCTGGTGACCGGTGCCTTCGGCCGGCTCGACCTGCTCGTGCCGATACTGCTCGCGGTCATCGCCGTACGGTTCATCCGCCATCCCGAGCAGCCCGAGGCCAACGGCCGCATCGTGATCGGCCTGTCCGCGCTCGTCATCGGCGTGCTCGGCCAGGTCCACGTGGCCTGCGGTTCGCCCGCCCGCGCCGACGGCATGCAGGCCATAAGGGACGCCGGCGGCCTCATCGGCTGGGGAGCGGCGACCCCGCTGACGTACGCGATGGGCGACGTCCTGGCCGTACCGCTGCTCGTGCTGGTGACGATCTTCGGGCTGCTGGTCGTCACGGCGACCCCGGTCAACGCCATCCCGCAGCGGCTGCGGCTGCTCGGAGTGCGCCTCGGCATCGTCCACGACCCCGCCGAGGACGAGTTCACCGACGACGAGGAGCGCTACGACGAGCAGTGGCGCGAGGCGCTGCCGGCGCGCTCCCGCAGGCGCGGCCCGGCCGCCGAGGCGTACGACCCCGACACGGCGGAGCAGGAGGCCCTGACACGGCGCCGTGGCCGCCCCCGGCGCTCCGCCGTGCCCCAGCCCGACCTGGACCGCCCCATGGACGCCGTGGACGTCGCCGCGGCGGCCGCCGCCGCGCTCGACGGTGCCGTGCTGCACGGCATGCCTCCCTCGCCGATCGTCGCCGACCTCACCCAGGGGGTGAGCGCGGCAGAGCGCGAAGAGGCGACCCCCACGCCCACGCCCGTACCGGCGCCGGCCTCGCGGCCGAGGCAGGAGAAGGTCGACACACCAAGGAAGGGCGAGGTCCGCGACCTCACCAAGTCGCCGCCCAGCGAGACGCGTGACCTGCCGCCGCGTGCCGAGCAACTCCAGCTGTCCGGCGACATCACCTACGCGCTGCCCTCGCTCGACCTCCTCACGCGCGGCGGCCCCGGCAAGGCGCGCAGCGCCGCCAACGACGCCGTGGTCGCCTCGCTCACGAACGTCTTCACCGAGTTCAAGGTCGACGCGGCCGTCACCGGCTTCACACGCGGCCCGACGGTCACGCGCTACGAGGTCGAGCTCGGCCCCGCCGTGAAGGTCGAGCGGATCACCGCCCTCGCCAAGAACATCGCGTACGCCGTCGCCAGCCCGGACGTGCGGATCATCAGCCCGATCCCAGGCAAGTCGGCCGTCGGCATCGAGATCCCGAACACCGACCGGGAGATGGTCAACCTCGGAGACGTGCTGCGGCTCGCCGAGTCCGCGGAGGACGACGACCCGATGCTGGTCGCCTTCGGCAAGGACGTCGAGGGTGGCTACGTCATGCACTCGCTGGCGAAGATGCCGCACATGCTGGTCGCCGGCGCCACCGGCTCCGGCAAGTCGTCCTGCATCAACTGCCTGATCACGTCGATCATGATGCGGGCGACGCCCGAGGACGTCCGGATGATCCTGGTCGACCCCAAGCGCGTCGAGCTGACCGTCTACGAGGGCATCCCGCACCTGATCACGCCGATCATCACCAACCCCAAGCGGGCCGCCGAGGCGCTCCAGTGGGTGGTACGCGAGATGGACCTCCGGTACGACGACCTGGCGGCCTACGGCTACCGGCACATCGACGACTTCAACCGCGCCGTGCGGGAAGGGACCGTCAAGAAGCCGGAGGGCAGTGAGCGGGAGCTCCAGCCCTACCCCTACCTGCTGGTGATCGTGGACGAGCTCGCCGACCTGATGATGGTCGCCCCTCGTGACGTCGAGGACGCGATCGTGCGCATCACGCAGCTCGCGCGCGCGGCCGGCATCCACCTGGTGCTCGCCACCCAGCGGCCGTCCGTCGACGTCGTCACCGGTCTGATCAAGGCGAACGTGCCCTCGCGGCTCGCCTTCGCCACCTCCTCCCTCGCCGACTCGCGAGTCATCCTCGACCAGCCCGGTGCCGAGAAGCTGATCGGCAAGGGCGACGGGCTGTTCCTGCCGATGGGGGCGAACAAACCCACCCGTATGCAGGGCGCCTTCGTGACCGAGGAGGAGGTCTCCGCGGTCGTCCAGCACTGCAAGGACCAGATGGCGCCCGTCTTCCGGGAGGACGTCACCGTGGGCACCAAGCAGAAGAAGGAGATCGACGAGGAGATCGGCGACGACCTCGACCTGCTGTGCCAGGCAGCCGAGCTGGTCGTCTCCACGCAGTTCGGGTCCACCTCCATGCTGCAGCGGAAGCTGCGGGTCGGGTTCGCCAAGGCGGGCCGGCTCATGGACCTCATGGAGTCCCGGGGCATCGTCGGGCCGAGCGAAGGCTCGAAGGCCCGTGACGTTCTTGTGAAGCCTGACGAGCTGGACGGCGTGCTCTCGGTGATCCGCGGGGAGTCTTAAAGGGAGCCCCAAGGACGCTGCCAGATCGTGACTCACCCGTAAGGGATCATTGAGCAACCGTTTCCCTTCGGCGTACGTCAAGTTGAGGAAAGCAAGAAGCTACTGCCCCGCCGTCGGCGTGTCCGGCCATTCCGATGGCGTACAAAGTGCCTCCGCCCGGTTGCCCCACCCTTTCGTACCCCCCATAGACTGAACCTCCAGCACAGGCGGCTAAAACGCTCGAAAGGCGCCCCCGTGTCCATCGGCAACTCCCCTGAAGACGAGCGTCCGTTCGAAGACGACCGTGAGGAAGCCCGCCACCCGATCGGCCGTGCCCTCCAGCAGGCTCGTATCGATGCCGGGCTGACCGTCGACGACGTCAGTTCCGCCACCAGGGTCCGCCTTCCCATCGTGCACGCCATCGAGGCGGACGACTTCACGCCCTGCGGCGGCGACGTCTACGCGCGCGGGCACATCCGGACCCTGGCCAAGGCCGTCAACCTCGATCCCGCCCCGCTGCTCGCCCAGTACGACGCCGATCACGGTGGCCGTCCGGCGCCTACCCCCGCGGCTCCGCTGTTCGAGGCGGAACGCATCCGCCCCGAGCGGCGCGGCCCCAACTGGACCGCTGCCATGGTCGCGGCGATCGTCGCCGTGGTCGGCTTCGTCGGGTTCACCGCCTTCCAGGGTGGTGACGACGACGGCACCAAGACGCAGGTGGCCGAGGGAGCCAAGCCCTCGGCCGGCAAGACCTCCTCGCCCACGCCGAAGAACGACAAGCCCGAGGTCTCGAAGCCCGACCCCTCGGACAGCGCCATCGCCGCCGCGCCCCAGGACAAGGTGACGGTCCAGGTCAGCGCAGCCGACGGAAAGAGCTGGATCTCCGCCAAGGACCACAACGGGCGGAGCCTGTTCGACGGGCTGCTCAAGCAGGGCGAGTCCAAGACCTTCCAGGACAGCGAGAGGGTCAACCTCGTCCTCGGTGACGCCGGGGCGATCCAGCTGTACGTGAACGGCAAGAAGATCGACGACGACTGGCAGCCGGGGGCCGTGCAGCGGCTCACCTACACGAAGGGCGACCCTCAGGTCGGCTGAGGACCGGCAGGGACTAGCACGGGTGCGGACGGGGTTGGCCAAGATCGGCCAACCCCGTCGACGTGGGGTGTCAGCGGGACGAAGTAGTCTTGAGCCCATGCCTGAACGCCGTACCGTCGCACTCGTCACTCTTGGCTGCGCCCGTAACGAGGTGGACTCGGAGGAGCTCGCAGGCCGCTTGGAGGCGGACGGCTGGGACCTCGTGGAGGACGCCGCGGACGCGGACGTGGCCGTCGTCAACACCTGTGGTTTCGTCGAGGCCGCCAAGAAGGACTCCGTCGACGCCCTCCTGGAGGCCAACGACCTCAAGGGGCACGGCAGAACCCAGGCCGTCGTGGCGGTGGGCTGCATGGCCGAGCGGTACGGCAAGGACCTTGCCGAGGCCCTCCCCGAGGCCGACGGAGTGCTCGGCTTCGACGACTACTCCGACATCTCCGACCGGCTCCAGACCATCCTGAGCGGCGGGGTCCACGCCTCCCACACCCCGCGCGACCGGCGCAAGCTGCTGCCGATCAGCCCCGCGGAGCGCCAGGGGTCGGCGGCGTCCGTCGCCCTCCCGGGACACGGGCCGGCCACCGAGGCGGCCGCGATCGCCCCCGCCGATCTTCCGGAGGGCCTCGCTCCGGCCTCGGGGCCGCGCGCGCCGCTGCGCCGCCGTCTGGACGGCGCTCCCGTCGCCTCGGTGAAGCTCGCCTCCGGCTGCGACCGGCGCTGCTCCTTCTGCGCCATCCCGTCCTTCCGCGGCTCCTTCATCTCGCGCCGCCCCAGTGACGTGCTGAACGAGACGCGGTGGCTCGGCGAACAGGGCGTCAAGGAGATCATGCTGGTCTCCGAGAACAACACGTCCTACGGCAAGGACCTGGGCGACATCCGTCTCCTGGAGTCCCTGCTGCCCGAGCTCGCCGAGGTCGACGGCATCGAGCGGGTGCGCGTCAGCTACCTCCAGCCGGCCGAGATGCGGCCCGGGCTCATCGACGTGCTGACGTCCACCCCCAGGGTCGTGCCCTACTTCGATCTGTCCTTCCAGCACTCCGCGCCCGACGTGCTGCGCGCGATGCGCCGCTTCGGCGACACCGACCGCTTCCTGGAGCTGCTCGACACCATCCGGAGCAAGGCCCCCCAGGCGGGTGTGCGCTCCAACTTCATCGTGGGCTTCCCCGGCGAGACCGAGGCCGACCTGGCCGAGCTGGAGCGCTTCCTGAACGGCGCGAGGCTGGACGCCATCGGCGTCTTCGGGTACTCCGACGAGGAGGGCACGGAAGCGGCGACGTACGAGAACAAGCTGGACGAGGACGTCGTAGCGGAGCGGCTCGCCCGGGTCTCCCGGCTGGCGGAGGAGCTCGTCTCGCAGCGGGCCGAGGAGCGCGTGGGCGAGACGGTGCACGTGCTCGTGGAGTCGGTGGACCCCGTCGAGGGTGTGTACGGCCGCGGCGCGCACCAGGCACCCGAAACCGACGGCCAGGTGCTGCTCACGAGCGGCGAAGGGCTGAGCATCGGTCGTATCGTCGAGGCGAAGGTGGTCGGCACGGAGGGTGTCGATCTGGTGGCCGAGCCGCTCGAGGGCTCGCTCGTGTGTAGTGAGGAGGCGGGCAGATGACCGGAGTTCCGGCGTCCGCCGCGGGTGGCCCCTCCGCCGCGAAGGGCGCGGCCGCGGGCACGGCGGCCTCTGGGGCCGCGTCCGCGGTGCCCGCCGTCTCCGGTGTCGTTCCCGGCGCGGTCTCGGGTGTCTCTGCCGTTGACGCCGGCAAAGTCGATGCGAGTGGCGGTGGCGATGCCGGTAAGGCGGCGCGCGGCGGGAAGCTGGCGGCCGCGGCCGTCAACCAGGCCAGCGTCTGGAACATCGCCAATCTGCTGACGATGCTCCGGCTGCTCCTCGTGCCCGGCTTCGTCGCGCTGATGCTCGCCGAGGGCGGGTACGACCCGGCGTGGCGCTCGCTCGCCTGGGCGGCCTTCGCCATCGCGATGATCACCGACCTGTTCGACGGGCACCTGGCGCGTACCTACAACCTCGTCACCGACTTCGGGAAGATCGCCGACCCCATCGCCGACAAGGCGATCATGGGGGCGGCATTGATCTGTCTGTCCGCGCTCGGCGATCTGCCCTGGTGGGTGACCGCCGTCATCCTCGGCCGGGAACTCGGAATCACCCTGCTGCGTTTCCTGGTCATCCGGTACGGCGTCATTCCCGCGAGCCGCGGTGGCAAGCTGAAGACCCTCATCCAGGGCGTGGCTGTGGGGATGTATGTCCTGGCGCTGACGGGGTGGCTGGCCACCCTGAGGTTCTGGGTGATGGCAGCCGCGGTCGTGCTGACCGTCGTGACCGGGCTCGACTATGTGAGACAAGCCATTGTGCTGCGCCGGCAGGGAATCGCCGAGCGCAAGGCTGCGTTGGAGGAGACGGAAGCGTGAGTTCCCCGGCCGCCGACGTGGCCGTAGAAGTGCTGCGACTACTCACGGTGAACGGTGAGACGCTCGCCGTCGCCGAGTCGCTGACCGGTGGACTTGTGGCGGCGGAAATCACAGCCGTCCCGGGGGCCTCCCGGGCCTTCCGGGGCTCGGTGACCGCCTACGCCACCGAGCTGAAACACGAACTGCTGGGCGTCGACGCCAGTCTGCTGGCGGCGCGCGGAGCGGTGGACGCGCAGGTCGCGGGCCTGATGGCGGCAGGAGTGCGCAAAGCGCTCGGCGCCGACTGGGGCATCGCGACCACCGGAGTCGCCGGCCCGGAACCGCAGGACGGACAGCCCGTCGGGACGGTTTTCGTGGCCGTCGACGGGCCCCGCCCGGGAACTTTCGGTGCCATGAGTGGCGGGAAAGTGACTGCCCTGCGGTTGAACGGCGACCGCGCGGAAATTCGTAAGGAGAGTGTACGGAGCGTACTCGCACTGCTCCTGGAGGGGCTTGCGAGCGAACCGACTGGGAATGAGCGGGCACAGGATACGGAACGGAACGGGGGGTTTTGATGTTTGCAGCCCTGAGTGAACACGACATCGCTCCCCGCACGGCCGCGGCGCAAGGCGGTACGGTGGGGCGAGAAGGATGCGGCTACGCGGTCCGAGGAGGGAGCCACCGATGATTCTGCTCCGTCGCCTGCTGGGTGACGTGCTGCGTCGGCAGCGCCAGCGCCAGGGCCGTACTCTGCGCGAAGTCTCCTCGTCCGCCCGAGTCTCACTCGGCTATCTCTCCGAGGTGGAGCGGGGGCAGAAGGAGGCTTCCTCCGAGCTGCTCTCCGCCATCTGCGACGCGCTGGACGTACGGATGTCCGAGCTCATGCGGGAAGTGAGCGACGAACTCGCCCTCGCCGAGCTGGCCCAGTCTGCTGCGGCCACCCCCAGCGAGCCTGTGCCGACGCCGGTTCGCCCGATGCTGGGTTCCGTCTCGGTGGCCGGTGTGCCACCGGAACGGGTGACGATCAAGGCGCCCGCCGAAGCGGTGGACGTCGTCGCCGCGTGACATTCGCGCGGGTTTGCTCGCGCTGACGTGTGCTGAACGTGTGCGTGCGGAGGCGCCGAGAACAGTGTGAGGCCCCGGCCGGGGCTTCTCCGGAGAGATCCGGAGGGGAGCGGTCGGGGTTTTTCGCGTGGTAGGGCCGCGTCGCGTTGTGGGTGGCAGGGGGACGGGTGGGGCGGGTTGGTGCGTTTGCCGGTGGAGGGCGGGGCGGTCATGGTGGAGCTTGGTTGTGCCTGGCCGGGATCGAGTGACGGGCGGTGCTCCCGTGTGCCGCCGGTGCGCCCTCCCCGTGGGTGACGCGGCGGCCTAGCGTCGGGTCTGGTCGGGCTGGAGGTGACGTCCATGGCGGGGCCGATAGTGCGCTGGGGGGCGGTTCTCGGGCTCGGGGCGCTGTGGTGGTGGGCCGTGCTGAGGCTTGCCCTGGCGCCGGACGCGGGGGTGCTGGAGGGGGCGGTCGCCGCCGGTGGGTGGGGGCTGAGTCTGCTGCCGGTGCACTGTGTGCCCAAGGACCGGGCCACGGGAGCTGTGCCCTCCGGGCGGTGGGCGGCGGCCTGGCGGGCGACGGGGCGGGTGGCCGGGACTACCACGGCATCGCCACACCGCCGTTCGGACGCAGGATCTGGCCTGTCGTGAAGGACGAGGCGTCGGAGGCCAGGTAGAGCACGGCCTGCGCGACGTCCTCCGGTTCGCCCACCCGGCCCAGGGGTGACATCCGGGCCATGAACGACTCGGTGTGCGCCTGTGCCTCGGTGTCGTGGCGGTCGGTCATCGGCGTACGGATCCAGCCGGGCGCGACCGCGTTGACCCGGATGCCGTGTCGGCCGACCTCCGAGGCCAGCGTCTTCGTCAGCTGGACGACGGCAGCCTTGGCGGCGCCGTAGCAGAGCAGCCCGGGGCCGCCGGTGTCGACCGCGCCCGAGGCCATCGTGACGATGCTGCCCCTCGTGCGCCGGGCGAGCATGATGCGGGCGGCTTCCTGGCAGGCGTACAGCACACCCTTGAAGTTGATGTCCAGCACCCGGTCGAGGTCCTCGTCCCGGGTCTCCAGGACCGGGCTGCTGTGCATGACGCCGGCAACCGCGGCCATCACGTCCAGGCGCTCACACGAGGCGACGGCCCGGTGGAGCTGATCACGGTCGGTGACGTCGAGAGGGTGCGTGTGGGCGGTGCCGCCCGCTTCCTTGATCAGGGCGGCGGTCTCCTGCAGGCCCTGGGGATCGCGGTCCGCGCAGTGCACGGTGGCGCCCGCCTCGGCGAGCAGGACCGCGCTGGCGCGGCCTATGCCGCTCGCGGCGCCGGTGACGAACGCGGTGCGGTCGGTGAGGTCGTACGCCGTGACGGCCATGAAGGGACGGTACGAGCGTTTCTGACGGGTCGTCAATTGGGTGACGGTGGTGAGCTGGTCGGTGGTCCGGCCGTTCACGGGGTCGTGCGGGGGCGGAAGCGCTGTGTCGCGGGGGTGCCCGGTGCCGGTGCCGGGCCCTGCTGGCAGGTCGGGCACCAGTAGGTGGGGCGCTCGCGGGAGCCGTCGCCCTGGTCGGCCACGCGGATCGAGGTGCGGCAGCGCAGGCAGGGGCGGCGGGCCCGTCCGTACACGAACAGATCCTGACCCCGGCGGCCCGTCGTGGCGCGGATGGGACGGTCGCGGTTGATCTCCAGAAGCTTCTTGGCGAGCGCGGGGAGCTGTGCTGTGCGATCGGCGGGGAGGACACCGACGGGCACCCAGGGGGTGACGCCGAGGAGGAAGCAGAGCTCGCTCTTGTAGACATTGCCGATGCCGGCGAGGTTGCGCTGGTCGAGCAGGGCCTCGCCCAGGGGGCGGGCGGAGTCGGCGAGCAGGTTGGCCAGGGCCTGGTCAGGGTCCCAGTCGGGGCCCAGGAGATCGGGGCCGAGGTGACCGACGGCGCGGTGTTCGTCGGTGGTGCGCAGGAGTTCGAGCACCGGGAGGCGGTATCCGACGGCCGTGCGGTCGGCGTTGCCGAGGATCGCGCGGATCTGGTGGGTCGGGCCGCCCGTCCAGCGCTGGTTGTCTGCGTAGACCTTCCAGGAGCCGTCCATGCGCAGGTGCGAGTGGAGAGTGAGGCCGCCCTCGATGCGGGTGAGGAGGTGTTTGCCCCGCGGGGTGACGTCCAGGACGGTGCGACCCGTCAGGTCGGCCGTGGCGTACTTAGGCACCCTGAGGTCGCTGCGGGTCAGCGCCTTGCCGGCGAGGGCGCCGTGCAGCCGTTTGGCGGCCTGCCAGACCGTGTCTCCTTCGGGCATGGGTCAAGGGTGGCATGACAGGGCGGAGGGGGCGCGCGCCACGGTCTATGGGGGCGGGTGCGGCAGGGACGGGGCGGCGGGCGCGGCATGGATCGGCGGCGGGTGCGACAGGGATCAGGCGGCGGGTGCGACAGGGATGGGGCGGCGAGTGCGACAGGGATCAGGCAGCGGGGGCACGATCGAGGGGCGCGGGAGGTAGAGGGGCGTGGCAGGGCTCGATGGGCTTGCCGAGGGTGCGTGACGGGGTGCCGGAGGCGTGACGGGGCGACGGTGGCGTGACCGGGGTGGGGTGGCGTGACCGGGGTGGGGTGACGGGCGGTGCGGGTGACGGGCGGAGTGACAGGGGCGGGGGTGCGCGACGTGGTCGAGGCGACTTTGGGTGGGGGCGGGGGTGAAGGTGCGGGTTGGGGCAGCGGGGCGGCTTGGCGGGCTCATGCGCGTAGGCGCAGGCCGCGTGGGGTGGCGATGAAGCCTGCTCCTTCGAGGAGGGTGCCGATGGGGGAGGTCAGCGCCGAGACGCCGTTGACGCGTTCGACGGTGACGGTGCCGAGGGAACCCGCCTTGGCGGCCGCGGCGAGAGCTTGCGCCGCCGCTTGCAGGCGCGGGTCGTCGGTGGCCGTGCCGGACGGGTCGGAGGGCCAGGCCAGCAGTGTCTTGCCGCCCCGCTCCATGTAGAGCGTCAGCTCGCCCTCGACCAGAACCACCAGGGAGCCCGCCTTACGGCCCGGCTTGTGGCCGACGTCCGTCGGAGGGTCCGGCCAGGGCAGGGCCGCGCCGTACGCGTTCGCGGGGTCGGCGGCGGCGAGGACGGTGGCCCGGGACTCGGGGGCGGGTCGGGTGCGGTGGGGCGAGGCGGCGGCGTACGGGTTGTATGCCGGCGTCGTCGAACCGGAGTTGGTCGCCGGGGGGAAGTCGCGGGGGGAGATCCACTCGCTTCGCGAGGTGGCGGCGGGGGAGGGCGGCCAGTCGCCGTCGGGGGCGAAGGCCGGGGTGCTGTCGTCCGCGTGGCCGGTGGGCGGGTTCGACGCTTCCGCTGCGTGGGGATCGGCTGTGGCGAAGGGGTCGGGGGGCAGGTCGGGGAGGGAGTCGAAGGCGTTCGGTGCGAGGGGGGTGAAGGGGTCGACGAAGCCGTCGGGGGTGCCGTCGCCCCGGGGCGACGGTGGCAGGGCTTCGCCACGGTCGCGGGCGTTGGCAACCGCGCGCAGGCGGTCCACCGCGCCGTCCATGGCGAACTGTGCGGCGCCGAGTCCCTCCACCACGTAACCGCGGCGGGCCTGGCCGCTGTCCTCGAAGGCGGACAGGATGCGGTACACCGCCGAGAAGCCCCCCTCGACGCCCTCCGCGGCGACGGCTCCCCGCGTCACCACGCCGTGCCGGTCGAGCAGGACACGGGCGAGGGCGTGGGCGCGCACGGTGGGGTCGGCCTCGCGGTCGGGGAGCAGCGACCAGCGGCCGGCGACGGTCGGCGGACCGGTGCGGGACGCGGTGCGTGCGGCGGCGGTGAGCGAGCCGTAGCGACCGCGCGGCATCGTGCGCTTGGCGCGGTGGGCCGTGGAACCCGCGGTACGGCCCGAGCCCAGGAGGGAGCGCATGGGGGTGAGCGTGTCGTTGGTGAGCCGTCCCGACCACGCCAGGTCCCAGACGGCGTCGGCCAGTTGGGGGTCGGTGGCCTCGGGGTGCGTGGTCGCCCGGATCTGGTCGGCGATCTGGCGGAAGAACAGCCCGTAGCCTCCGGAGAGGGTGTCCAGGACGGACTGGTGGAGTGCCGTCAGCTCCAAGGGGTGGGGCGGCGGAAGGAGCAGGGGGGCCGCGTCCGCCAGGTACAGGGAGACCCAGCCGTCCTTGCCGGGCAGAGCTCCCGCGCCGGCCCAGACGATCTCCCCGGCCGAGGTGAGCTCGTCGAGCATCGCGGGGGTGTAGTTCGCGACCCGGGACGGGAGGACGAGCTTCTCCAGGGCGGAGGCGGGCACGGACGCGCCCTGCAACTGCTCGACGGCCCGCACCAGTCCGTCGATGCCTCGCAGGCCGTGGCCCCTGCCGATGTGCTGCCACTGGGGGAGGAACTGGGCCAGCGCGGGCGGCGGCACCGGTTCCAGCTCGTGACGGAGCGCGGCCAGGGAACGGCGGCGGAGGCGGCGCAGGACGGTCGCGTCACACCACTCCTGGCCGATCCCCGCGGGGTGGAACTCGCCCTGCACGACCCTGCCCGTCGCCGCGAGCCGCTGAAGGGCGCCCTCCGTGACGGCCACGCCCAGGCCGAAGCGGGCCGCCGCGGTCGCCGAGGTGAACGGGCCGTGAGTGCGGGCATAGCGCGCCAGGAGATCACCGAGCGGATCCTTGACGGGCTCCGTGAAGGCCTCCGGGACACCTACCGGCAGCGCAGTGCCGAGCGCGTCGCGCAGGCGGCCCGCGTCCTCGATCGCCGCCCAGTGGTCGGCGCCGGCGACGCGGACCCGGATCGCGCGGCGCGCGGCGGCCAACTCCTGGGCCCACTGTGGTTCGGCGCCCCGCTCGGCCAACTCGGCGCCCGTGAGCGGGCCCAGGAGACGCAGCAGGTCGGCTACACCCTCGGCGTCCTTGACGCGCCGGTCCTCCGTGAGCCACTGGAGTTCCTGCTCCAGCTCCGTCAGGACCTCGGCGTCGAGCAGTTCGCGCAGTTCCGCCTGACCGAGCAGTTCGGCCAGCAGGCGGGAGTCCAGGGAGAGAGCGGCGGCGCGGCGCTCGGCGAGCGGTGAGTCTCCCTCGTACAGGAACTGGGCGACGTATCCGAAGAGGAGGGAACGGGCGAAGGGCGACGGCTCCGGGGTCGTGACCTCCACCAGGCGCACCTTGCGGGACTCCAGGTCGCCCATGAGCTCGACCAGGCCGGGGAGGTCGAAGACGTCCTGGAGGCATTCGCGGACCGCCTCCAGGACGATCGGGAACGAGCCGAACTCGCCGGCCACCTGGAGAAGTTGCGAGGCACGCTGGCGTTGCTGCCACAGCGGGGTGCGCTTGCCGGGGTTGCGGCGGGGCAGCAGCAGCGCGCGGGCGGCGCACTCGCGGAAGCGGGACGCGAACAGGGCCGAGCTGCCGACCTGGTCGGTGACGATCTGGTCGACCTCGCCCTTGTCGAAGACGACGTCCGCCGCGCCGACGGGCGCCTGCTCGGAGTCCCACTCCGTGCCCGCCTTCATCGGCTCCTGGTCGAGCAGGTCCATGCCCATGAGGTCGGCGTCGGGAAGGCGCAGGACGATGCCGTCGTCGGCGTGCATGACCTGGGCGTCCATGCCGTACCGCTCGGAGAGCTTGGCACCCAGGGCGAGGGCCCACGGGGCGTGCACCTGGGCGCCGAAGGGGGAGTGGACGACCACACGCCAGTCGCCCAGTTCGTCGCGGAAGCGCTCCACGACGATCGTGCGGTCGTCGGGGACATGGCCGCAGGCCTCGCGCTGTTCGTCCAGGTAGGACAGGACGTTGTCCGCCGCCCAGGCGTCCAGGCCCGCGGCGAGCAGACGCAGACGGGCGTCCTCCTTGGTCAGCGAGCCGACCTCACGGAGGAACGCACCCACCGCACGGCCCAGTTCGAGCGGACGGCCCAGCTGGTCTCCCTTCCAGAAGGGCAGCCGGCCCGGGACACCGGGCGCGGGGGAGACCAGGACGCGGTCACGGGTGATGTCCTCGATGCGCCAGGAACTCGTGCCGAGCGTGAAGACGTCGCCGACCCGGGACTCGTAGACCATCTCCTCGTCCAGCTCGCCGACCCGGCCTCCCCCCTTCTTGGGGTCGGAGCCGGCGAGGAAGACCCCGAAGAGTCCCCGGTCGGGGATGGTGCCACCGGAGGTGACGGCGAGGCGCTGGGCGCCGGGGCGGCCCGTGATCGTGCCGGCGACGCGGTCCCAGACCACGCGCGGGCGCAGTTCCGCGAAGGCGTCGGACGGGTAGCGGCCGGCGAGCATGTCGAGGACGGCCGTGAACGCGGATTCGGGCAGCGAGGCGAAGGGGGCGGCCCGGCGGACCATGGCGAGCAGGTCGTCGAGCTGCCACGTGTCCATCGCGGTCATCGCGACGAGTTGCTGCGCGAGGACGTCCAGGGGGTTGGCGGGGACCTTGAGGGACTCGATGGAACCGGTGCGCATCCGTTCCGTGACCACGGCCGCCTGGACCAGGTCGCCTCGGTACTTCGGGAAGACCACGCCGGTCGAGACCGCGCCCACCTGGTGACCCGCGCGGCCGACGCGTTGCAGGCCCGACGCCACGGAGGGGGGCGATTCGACCTGGATGACCAGGTCCACCGCGCCCATGTCGATGCCCAGTTCGAGACTGGAGGTCGCCACCACGGCGGGCAGGCGGCCGGCCTTGAGGTCCTCCTCGACGAGGGCGCGCTGTTCCTTGGAGACCGAACCGTGGTGGGCTCGGGCGATGACGGGCGGGGCGCCCTGTGCCGCTCCCGAACCGCCCATGAGGTCTGCGGGGGCGTGGTGTTCGTCCAGGGACTCGCCGGTGGCCCGCTCGTAGGCGATCTCGTTGAGCCTGTTGCAGAGGCGCTCCGCGAGGCGGCGGGAGTTGGCGAAGACGATGGTGGAGCGGTGGGCCTGGACCAGGTCCGTGATCCGCTCCTCCACATGGGGCCAGATGGACGGTCGCTCCGCGCCTTCGGTGCCGTCGGCCACCGGGGAGCCGCCCAGTTCCGCCAGGTCCTCGACCGGGACCACGACCGACAGGTCGAACTCCTTGCCGGACTTCGGCTGGACGATCTCCACCTTGCCGCGGGGGGAGAGGTAGCGGGCGATCTCGTCCACCGGGCGGACCGTGGCCGAGAGGCCGATACGGCGGGCCGGCTTCGGGAGGAGTTCGTCCAGACGCTCCAGGGAGAGGGCCAGGTGGGCGCCGCGCTTGGTACCGGCGACCGCGTGGACCTCGTCCAGGATCACTGTGTCGATGCCGGTCAGCGCGTCACGCGTGGCCGACGTCAGCATCAGGAACAGGGACTCCGGTGTCGTGATCAGGATGTCCGGTGGGCGGGTGGACAGGGCCCGGCGCTCGGCGGCGGGGGTGTCGCCGGAGCGGATACCGACCTTGACCTCCGGTTCGGGCAGGCCCAGGCGGACGGACTCCTGGCGGATGCCGGTCAGAGGGCTGCGGAGGTTGCGCTCCACGTCCACGGCCAGGGCCTTGAGTGGGGAGACGTACAGGACGCGGCAGCGCTTCTTGGGGTCGGCGGGTGGGGGTGTGGAGGCGAGCTGGTCCAAGGCGGCTAGGAAGGCGGCCAGGGTTTTGCCGGAGCCGGTGGGGGCTACGACCAGCACGTCCGAACCCTCGGCGATGGCCTGCCACGCGCCGGCCTGGGCGGCGGTGGGCGCGTCGAAGGCGCCCGTGAACCAGCCGCGGGTCGCGGGGGAGAAGGCTTTGAGGGCCTGGTGTGCGGAGCTGACCATGTGTCCATCCTGCACCCGGGGACTGACAATGGGCCTGACCTGCGGATAGCTGTGCTTGCGGGTGGTGGGGGCGGGTGTGGGTAGTGCCTGCGGCGGCCTGTGCGGGTGGAGGGGGTGCGCGTTGCGCC
>NZ_KQ949007.1:26433-150512 GCF_001514265.1 Streptomyces resistomycificus
GCTTGTTGTACGCGGGTGCGGGACGCCGGGGGCCGGCCTGGGAGGGCGAGGGCCGTGGGGAGGGAGGCAAGGGAGCGCCCGGGGGACTGGGCGAGGAGGTGGGCGTTGTCGTGGCGGAGAATGAGGGGTATGGGAGGTTCGGGTGAGCGGGCGCGGCACTGGCGGTATGCCGAGTTGCCCGGGGTCGATCTGCTGCGGGCGCGGTACGTGCGCAAGGCCTTCGTGCGGCATACGCATGAGCAGTTCGTCATCGCTGCCATCGCTGACGGGGTCGAGGTGTTTCACCATCGTGGCGCCGATCAGTACGCGGGGGCCGGGGCGCTGGCGCTGGTCAATCCGGATACGCCGCACACCGGGCGGGCCGGTGTGCCCGAGGGGTGGCGGTACGGGGCCGTGTATCCGTCGCCGGAGGTCGTGGCGGAGATCGCTGCCGAAACGACCTTGATCCGGGGGACGCCCGGGTTCGTCCGGCCGGTGCTGGATGATCCGTATGCCGTGCAACTGGTGCATCAGGTGTTGCGGGCCGCCGAGGAGGGGAACGCGCTGGCCGCCGACACCTTGTTGCGGGTTGCGGTGACCCGGCTGCTCCGGTTGAACGGTGGGGCGCTGCCGCAGCGGGAGGTGCGGACCGCGGGGGCCCGGGTGGCGGCACGCGTGCGTGCCGTGCTGGAGGAGCGGATGGCCGAGCCGCCGACGCTGGAGAGGCTGGCCGGTGAGCTGGGGACCAGCCCGTTCGCGTTGCTGCGGGCCTTCCGGGACGCGTACGGGATGCCGCCGCACGCCTGGCTGACCGACGCGCGGGTGCGTCGGGCGAGGCGGCTGCTGGATTCCGGGACGACTCCGGCCGAGGCGGCCGTCGCGGTGGGATTCACGGACCAGCCGCATCTGAATCGGCACTTCACGCGGATCGTGGGCGTGCCACCGGGGGCGTACCGCATTGAGCGCAAGAACGTACAAGACGAGCGGGAGCGGCTGCTTCTACCGTCCGACGTGTGACAGAGCAGACAGGTCTCATGGACAAGCGCGATGGTGGAGGCAGGCCCGACTCCGCCGTCGTGAGGGACGCCCTCGGGGTCGGGGTCGCCGTCGGGCTGTCCGGGTTCGCCTTCGGGGTGACCTCCGCGGGCAGCGGTCTCACGCTGTTGCAGACCTGCGCGCTCAGTCTGCTGGTGTTCACCGGGGCGTCGCAGTTCGCGCTGGTCGGGGCGCTCGCGGCGGGCGGGAATCCGCTCACCGCTGCCGCGGGGGCGTTCTTCCTCGGGGTACGCAACGCCTTCTACGGGCTTCGGCTGTCGCAGTTGCTGGCCCTCCCGCGCGCGGTGCGTCCGTTCGCCGCCCAGTGGGTCATCGACGAGACGACGGCGGTCGCGCTGGCACAGCCCACGCGGCGTGGTGCCCGGATCGGGTTCGCCGTGACGGGGCTCAGTCTGTACGTGCTGTGGAACCTCACCACGCTGCTCGGCGCGCTGGGCGCCGAGGCCATCGGCGACACCGACGCCTGGGGGCTGGACGCGGCCGGACCCGCGGTCTTCCTGGCGTTGCTGGCGCCCATGTTGACGACCGCCGTCGAGCGGACGGTCGCCGGTGTCGCGGTCGTTCTGGGGCTGGGGCTGCTGCCTGTGCTGCCCGCCGGCGTGCCCGTTCTGGTGGCCGCGCTCGCCGCGCCGGCCGTGCTGTGGGCCGAGGGCCGTCGTAAGGGCGCCGGCCATGAAGACGGACCGGGGGAAGACCGTTGAACACCTGGATCGCGATCGGTGCGACCGCCCTCGGGTGCTATGTCGTCAAGCTCGTCGGGCTGCTCGTGCCCGCGGGCGCTCTCGAGCGGCCCCTCGTGAAGCGGCTGGCCGCGCTGTTGCCCGTCGCTCTTCTCGCCGCGCTCACGGCCCAGCAGACATTCGCGGACGGGCGCGCACTGGTGCTGGACGCGAGGGCTGCGGGGCTCGCGGCGGCCGCCGTGGCCTTGGTGCTGCGCGCGCCCTTCCTGATCGTGGTCGCGACAGCCGTGGTGGTGACGGCGGGGGTGCGGGCGGTGGGCGGGTGAGTCTCCGGTCGCAGGTGCCGCTACGCCTGTAGCGCGCTGCTTCGCGTGAGGGGAGGGACGCGTGCACTGACCTGGGCCCTGGGGCGCCGGCGGTCCCGAGACAGCTCGCGGATGCCGCCCGCCGGGCGGCTCGCGTCGACTCAGCCCAGGGGACGGCCGAACGCTCTCAGGGTGCGCAGCGCGTCCAGCGACACCATGGGGCGTGCCTCCAAGGCCGTGCCAGGGGCCCACTGGCGCCAGCGGATCGGCCAGCCGCCGTCCTCCTGCTGGTCGTTCGCGAGGAAGTCCAGGGAGCGGGCCATCTCGTCGTCCGTGAACCACGCGCGCGCCAGGGAGGTCGGTGTCTTCGCGTAGTCGTGCGGGAAATGGTGCTCGCCGGGGGCGTAGCCCGGCGCGACCGGGTACGCGTCGGTCTGATCGGGGTCCAGGACCGCGAGCCGGTGCTCACGCACCAGACGGCCGAGCCGGTCGGCGACCGCCTCCGCGCGCGGGCGGTCGGGAACGGAGTCGAGGAAGGCCACGGCGGCCTGGAGCTCGTAGGGGTGGGACTCCTTCAGGGACTCGACCCTGTGCCAGCAGAAGTCGGTGGCCCGGAACAGCCAGGCGTGCCACACCTCGTTGCGGTGCAGGAGCCCGACCACCGGGCCGGTGGCGAGGAGGTCGCTCGGTGGGTCGTCCAGGATCGGGATGAAGGGGGCCGTCGGGTAGCCGCGCTGGCTCGGGTGGATCGCCGGAAGGGCACCGTCCGGTGTGGTCACGGAGGTCAGGTACCGGCAGATCCGCTCCACGCGCTGTCCGCCACAGCGCCCGATGGCGTCCAGGATCCGCAGGGCGTGACCGGTGTGCAGCGGCTGGCTGACCGGACCCCGCAGATCCGGCTCCAGCGCGTGGCCGTACCCGCCGTCCTCGTTGCGGTGGGCGTCCAGCGCCGTTTCCACCGGATCGGCGCTTCCCTTGAGGAAGTGGTATGCGAAAAGGCGCTGCTCCAGAACGCGTGCGGTGAGCCAGACGAAGTGCTCGGCACGCGCGAGCGGGGAGTGCGCCCGGGGCGTCTGGGGGAGTGGGGAAGCTCCTGTTTCGGCCATGCGTCAGACCGTAGGGCGGAAAGCGGTCTCGGCAAGCGGTCCCGGCTCAGGCCCACTCTCAGGGGCGGGATACTGGAGGCATGCGGTTGACGGTCTTCTGGGAGCGGATGACGGATCACTTCGGTCCGGGGTACGCCGACACCTTCGCGCGCGATCATGTGATGGCGGAGCTGGGCGGGCGCACGGTGCACGAGGCGCTGGACGCGGGCTGGGAGGCGAAGGACGTGTGGCGGGTGGTGTGCACGGTCATGAGTGTTCCGTGGGACAAGCACTGATCCGGTACGAAGGGGTCGGTGCCGGATGCGCCGATCGATGATGGACGATCATGAACCTCCGGTAAGAGAAACGCTGTTCGGTCATGAACGTCCTACGAGGGATGCACTGATCGGTCACGAAGATCGCCGGACTGGAGCCGATTGTCAGTCGGGTGGGCGAGACTTGCACCGTGGCACCCACTGACGAGACCGGCCAGGTCACCCCGCACACCTCCCCGTCCGGCACGACGCCGCCAGGTCGGCCTCCGGCCGGCCTCGCCGCCGGGCCGAACGCACGCATGCCTCGCTGGCTGCCCCGCGCCATGGTGCTCGCGCTCGCCCTCGTCGCCGTGTTCCAGCTGGGCAGTTGGGCCTTCCACCAGCTCACCAACCTGTTGATCAATGTCCTCATCGCGTTCTTCCTGGCCCTGGCCATCGAACCCGCGGTGAGCTGGATGGCCACGCGCGGGATGCGCCGGGGCCTGGCGACCGCTGTCGTCTTCCTCGGCGTGATGGTCGTGGCGGCCGGCTTCGTCACGCTGCTCGGTTCGATGCTGGCCGGCCAGATCATCAAGATCGTCGAGGATTTCCCCGAGTATCTCGACTCCGTCATCAACTGGATCAACACCCACTTCAACACCGAGTTGAGGAGAGTGGACGTCCAGGAGGGCGTGCTCCGCTCCGACTGGCTGCGCAACTACGTGCAGAACAGCGCCACCGGCGTCCTGGACGTGTCCGCGCAGGTCCTCGGCGGGCTCTTCCAACTGCTGACGATCGCGCTGTTCTCCTTCTACTTCGCCGCCGACGGCCCCCGGTTGCGCCGCGCTCTCTGCTCCATCCTGCCGCCCGCCAAGCAGGCCGAGGTGCTGCGCGCGTGGGAGATCGCGGTGAACAAGACCGGCGGCTACATCTACTCGCGCGGTCTGATGGCCCTCATCTCGGGCGTCGCGCACTACATCCTGTTGCAGACGCTCGACGTGCCGTACGCGCCCGTGCTCGCCGTGTGGGTGGGGCTGGTCTCGCAGTTCATCCCCACGATCGGCACGTACCTCGCGGGCGCCCTGCCCATGCTGATCGCCTTCACCGTCGATCCCTGGTACGCGCTGTGGGTGCTGATCTTCGTCGTGGTCTACCAGCAGTTCGAGAACTACGTACTGCAGCCCAAGCTGACCTCGAAGACCGTCGACATCCACCCCGCGGTCGCCTTCGGTTCCGTCATCGCCGGAACAGCTCTCCTCGGCGCCGTCGGCGCACTGATCGCCATCCCCGCGATCGCCACGCTGCAGGCCTTCCTCGGGGCGTACGTGAAGCGGTATGACGTCACGGACGACCCTCGGGTCCACGGCCACCGCAGACGCGGGGAGGGGGACGGCCCGTTCGTGCGTCTGCGTGCCCTGTGGGCCCGGCGGCCGGGGAGCGAGTACCCGGCCGACCGTTCCTCCTGATCGAGGGGGCGGGCCTCGGCCGTCGCTTTCATGGCGCTGCTGCGACGACACGCGTGCCAGGAGCTGTCGGGGGGGCAGGGGGCGGAGCTGTCGGGGGCAGGGGCAGTTGGCAGGTGGCGTGGCTTGGGGGCGGGCGGCCGGGCCGACGTAGTCTCGTAGGTGCCGCGTGGTGCGCTTGACACGAAAATCGAACATCCATTCCTATGGAGACTCCGGCGCGGCTCCCGACGGGCGTTTCGACATGGTTTCGGTGGAGAAGTTCCCGAGTTATCCACAGGCCGGACGGGCGTCGGGGCCCATTGTCAGTGGCAGGCGTTAGCGTCTTTGACGTGAAGCGATCGACTCAAGCAAACCGGGTGGAACCCATGGCAGGAACCGACCGCGAGAAGGCGCTCGACGCCGCTCTCGCACAGATTGAACGGCAATTCGGCAAGGGCGCGGTCATGCGCCTGGGCGAGCGGCCGAACGAGCCCATCGAGGTCATCCCCACCGGGTCGACCGCACTCGACGTCGCGCTCGGCGTCGGAGGCCTGCCGCGCGGTCGTGTCGTGGAGGTGTACGGGCCGGAGTCCTCCGGTAAGACGACCCTGACCCTGCACGCCGTGGCCAACGCCCAGAAGGCCGGCGGCCAGGTCGCGTTCGTCGACGCGGAGCACGCCCTCGACCCCGAGTACGCGAAGAAGCTCGGCGTCGACATCGACAACCTGATCCTGTCCCAGCCCGACAACGGCGAGCAGGCCCTGGAGATCGTGGACATGCTGGTCCGCTCCGGCGCCCTCGACCTGATCGTGATCGACTCCGTCGCCGCACTCGTCCCGCGCGCGGAGATCGAGGGCGAGATGGGTGACAGCCACGTCGGTCTCCAGGCCCGTCTGATGAGCCAGGCCCTGCGGAAGATCACCAGCGCGCTCAACCAGTCCAAGACCACCGCGATCTTCATCAACCAGCTCCGCGAGAAGATCGGCGTGATGTTCGGCTCGCCGGAGACCACGACAGGTGGCCGGGCGCTGAAGTTCTACGCCTCGGTGCGGCTCGACATCCGACGTATCGAGACGCTGAAGGACGGCACCGACGCGGTCGGCAACCGCACCCGCGTCAAGGTCGTCAAGAACAAGGTGGCGCCGCCCTTCAAGCAGGCCGAGTTCGACATTCTCTACGGGCAGGGCATCAGCCGCGAGGGCGGCCTGATCGACATGGGCGTGGAGAACGGCTTCGTCCGCAAGGCGGGCGCCTGGTACACGTACGAGGGCGACCAGCTCGGCCAGGGCAAGGAGAACGCGCGCAACTTCCTCAAGGACAACCCCGACCTGGCCAACGAGATCGAGAAGAAGATCAAGGAGAAGCTGGGTGTCGGGGTCAGTCCCGTGGAACCGGCTGCCGAGCCGGGCGCGGACGCCGTGATCGCCACGGACGACGCCGCGAAGGCGGTGCCGGCTCCGGCGGTGACCAAGGCCGCCAAGACCAAGGCCGCGGCGGCCAAGAGCTGATCCGTGACACGGCGAACCGACTGGGCCGAGTACGCCGCCGACCCGGATGCTCCGCATGAGCGGGGCCGGGGCGGCGACGGGCGCTTCGCCGACCTGAGCGGCGCGGACGCGGTCCAAGACGCGGACGGGGACCACGCCCGCACGTCTTCGTACGGCACGAGGGGGTCGTACGGCGACGAGCCGGGCGGTGGACAGTGGCAGGACGGGCCGCACGGGTCGGACGGCGGCAGTTCCGCCGGCTTCGGTGCCGATACGCCGTCCGGCGGTACCCGCCGGAACGGCGGGGCACGGGGTGCGGGTGGCTCGCGCGGGCGCCGTCGGCGCGGCCGCGCGGAGTCGTCCGGTGAGGACGGAGGTGCCTCCTTCTCGTCGAGGGCCGAGGAAGAGGCGTCTCCCGCGGACCCGGTCGAGCGGGCGAGGGCGATCTGTCTGCGCCTGCTCACCGGGACCCCGCGCACGCGAAAGCAGCTCGCGGACGCCCTGCGCAAGCGGGAGATCCCGGACGACGCCGCCGAGGAGGTGCTGTCGAGGTTCGAGGAGGTCGGGCTGATCAACGACAGCGCGTTCGCGGACGCCTGGGTGGAGTCGCGGCACCACGGGCGAGGACTGGCCCGGCGCGCACTCGCCCGGGAACTGCGGAACAAGGGCGTCGACTCCACGCTCATCGACGAGGCCGTCGGGCAGGTCGACTCCGAGCAGGAGGAGGCGACCGCACGCGAGCTGGTCGCCCGGAAGCTGCGCTCCACGCGAGGCCTCGACCGGGACAAGCGACTGCGCCGCCTCGCCGGCATGCTCGCCCGCAAGGGCTATCCCGAGGGCATGGCCCTCAGGGTGGTTCGGCGGGCGCTGGAGGAGGAGGGCGAGGACGCGGAGTTCCTTGAGGACGAGGGGTTTTGAGGGGAGTGAGGACGGCGCCGGTGGCTACGACGTCATCACGTCACCGGAAGCCCTGCCGCCCGCCACGCCTGGAAGCCCCCGGCCATGTCGGTGGCCCGGCTCAGCCCCAGCTGGTGCAGGGACGCGGCCGCCAGACTCGAGGCGTACCCCTCGTTGCAGATCACCACGACACGCAGGTCATGGCCCGTGGCCTCGGGGGCGCGGTGGCTGCCCTGCGGGTCGAGCCGCCACTCCAGTTCGTTGCGTTCGATGACGAGGGCGCCGGGGATCAGGCCGTCCCGCTCGCGCAGGGCGGCGTAGCGGATGTCCACCAACAGCGCGTCGCCGGCCAGGACAGCGTCGTAGGCATCCCGCGGCTCCACCCGCTCGAAACCGCCGCGCACCCGCTCCAGCAACTCGTCGATCCCGGCGGGCCGTTCACTCGGGCCGACGGCATCGACGGCATCGACGGCATCGACGGCATCGACGGAACCGTCGGCGCTGTCCGTTCGGATCACACCGGCCGCGTCCGGGCTTCCCGCCCGGCTCACTGCCAGTCCTCCGGGCGCTCCACCTGCTCCAGGCGCAGGATCGGCCCGCTGCGGCTGTAGCGGCGGATCTGGGGGAGAGGCGGGTAGTAGGCGTGGACGGAGATCGCGTGCTGGTCGGAGGACTCGTTGAGGACCTCGTGGACGTGGTGGCGGCCGAAGGCGCGGCCCTGTCCGGTGGTCAGCCGGCGTTCACGGTCCACGCCCTCGGTCAGTTCCAGTGTCTTCCAGCCGTCGGTGGGCAGCCGTGCGGCGAGAGAGTTCTCCTTGAGCTCACCGGCCGCGGTCACGAACGCGCCCACCGATTCGGCGTGGTCGTGCCACCCGGTGCCGCTTCCGGGAGGCCAGCCGATCAGCCAGGCCTCACTTCCGCCGGGCCCTTCCAACCGCACCCAGGTGCGGCCCTCCGGGTCGAGCGGGAGGGAATCGATCAGCGCGGTGTCGCCGGCCGTGCGCCGGACGAAGTCGAGGAGGTCCGCCTGCGTGGGCCCGGAGGCAGCGGAGCCCACGGAAACGGCGGAACCGGCAGAGGAGACAGTGGAAACAGCAGGGGAGACAGACACGGGTACCGTCCTGAAGAGCGTTCGCGTGCGGTGCGCGTCAACGCAGAAGCGGCGCGCGCCGAGGTGATGGGGGATGCGAATTCAGCAGGACGGGCGACACACGCAGCCCGCATAGCGGACGAGGTCCACATGGACCTTCCGCCACAGGTGCACACAGGTGTCGATCACGATCCGGAGTACACCATGGTGGTGCGGGCCGGTCAACTCGCTGTCACTATGTGGACGCACAGTGACAGCGAGCACAGTGGCCGGCACGAACCGATCACCACTCAGCTCGAGCCACCCAGCTCACCTCGAGCCGGCCGCAGCCCCCGCTCCCGCCCCTGCCCCCGCTTCCGCCCGCACCGGCCCGCCCAGCGCCGCCTCCGCCGCCGCGTACAGGTCGGCGGGACGGACTCCGGTCAGTGCCGTGACGAGGTGACCGTCGGGCCGTACGAGAAGGACGGTGTGCGGGGCCGCTCCCGGGTACTCCTCGGCGACCAGCAGCTCGGCGGCGTGCGGCAGCGCGGACACCGCCGCCGCCAGCCGGGGCATGATCCCGGCGCTCACCCAGTGCTTGCGCTCCCACACGCCGGTGCCCGGCGCGATCAGTACGACCAGCAGCGCGCCGCGACCGAGGCGGTCCCGCAGCTGTACGAAGGAGCCGTCCTCCGCGGTCACCCGCACATCGGTGACCGGCGCGCCCGGCGCCGTGTCGACCGGGGCCCGTCCCTCGATGTGCCGGGGTGCGAGCGGTGAGTCGGCGTACGAGCCCGGCGCACCCAGGACTCCGCGCCCCAGGTGACCGTCCGCGAGCAACGCGTCGTGGCCACGGGCCCCGCCGGAGACGTACGCGCGCAGGCCACCGCCTCCGCGCAGCAGCGGCAGCGCCTGGTCGGCGGCGCGCAGCCGGGCGGAGACGGCCGCGCGCCGCTCCTCCTGGTAGCTGTCGAGCAGCGCCTCATGCGGACCGTGGTGCCAGGCCAGCGCCAGTTTCCAGGCGAGGTTGTCCGCGTCCCTGATGCCCTCGTCGAGGCCCTGGGTGCCGAGCGCGCCCAGGAGGTGCGCGGCGTCCCCGGCGAGGAAGACCCGTCCGACGCGCCAGCGGCGGGCCAGCCGGTGGTGGACCGTGTGGACGCCGGTGTCCAGGAGTTCGTACGACGGTGTCGAGCCGTCGGCCCACCCGGCCAGGGTCTCCCGGACCCGGGCCACCAGCTGCTCGGGCGTGACCAGGTCCTTGCCCGGCGGCAGCAGCCAGTCGAGGCGCCACACCCCGTCCGGCAGGGGACGTCCGGTGATCTCGCCGGCCGAGGGGCCGGCCGTGCGCCATGGCGGTGTTCGATGAAGCAACGCCTGGTCGGGCCAGGGGAGTTCCGTACGCAGTGCCGCGACGGCGTGTCGTTCGACCGACGTACGGCCCGGGAAGCGGATGTCCTGGAGCTTGCGGACCGTGGAGCGGGGGCCGTCACAGCCGATCAGATAACTGCCACGCCACCAGGTGCCCTTGGGGCCGCGGGTGTGGGCGGTCACGCCCGAGGGTTCCTGTTCGATGCCGTCGAGGCGGCTGTTCACGGCGATCCTGGCCAGGCGCTCGCCGGCCAGGGCGGCGCGCAGAGCGCCGGTCAGCACGTGCTGGGCGACGTGCAGGGGAGCGGGAGTGGCCTCGCCCTCGGCGTCCGCGGCGTCCGGAGCGCCCTCGAAGATGACCTCGCGCATCACCTGCTTGCGCCGCATCGACCGCCATCCGGCCCAGTGGACGCCGGCTTCGGCGAGCGGTACGCCGGTCAGCCGCTCGATGAGGGCGGCGGTGTCCTCGCGCAGGACGACGGTGCGCGCCAGGCGCGGTTCGTCCTTGCCCGGTCCTTCGTCGAGGACCACGGAGGGCACTTCCTGACGTGCCAGAGCGAGGGCGAGCGTGAGCCCGACGGGCCCCGCTCCGACGATGATCACCGGGTCCACGGCGCGGCGCCCCCTGCCCGCGGTGGTGTCCCGAGGGACATGGGTGAACAGGAAGGTGGAGCAGGGTGCACGATCACAGAACGTATGCAACAGATTGCGGGTGCTTGCGTCAAGTGACGAAGGGCAGTGGCGATCATGCCACTGCCCCCGTGTCGTTCATGCCACTTGGCTGATCATCAGATACCGCCACCTGCACCGGTTCCGAAGGAGCCCCTGATCTCGGCGGCGTTGAGCTCTTCCACGTCCTCCTTGCCGAGGACCACGCCCGTGCTCCGCTTGCTGCGCCGCAGCCGCTTCTCCAGCCAGCCCGCGAAGCTGGTGAGAATGAAGTTGAGCACGATGTAAATGACCGCTACCACGATGAAGCTGGGGATGACGTTGGCGTAGACGGCCGCGAGTGTGCTGCGCGTGTTGAGCAGCTCGGTGAACCCGATCATCACGCCGCCCAGCGCGGTGTCCTTCACGATGACCACGAGCTGGCTGACGATGGCCGGCAGCATCGCGGTGACGGCCTGCGGCAGCAGGACGTTGGTCATCGTCTGGCCCTTGCGCAGACCGACCGCCATAGCGGCCTCCGACTGGCCCTTCGGCAGGGACAGGATGCCGGCCCGGACGATCTCGGCGAGGACGGACGCGTTGTAGAGCACGAGGCCGGTGACGACCGCGTACAGGGGCCGCTCCTCGGTGCTGACGCCCGTGTAGCGGGCGTAGAACTCGTTGGCGAACAGCATCAGCAGCAGCACCGGGATGGACCGGAAGAACTCGACCACCGCACCGGCCGGAACCCTCACCCAACGGTGGTCGGAGAGGCGGGCGATGCCGAAGAGCCCGCCCAGCGGAAGGGCGATCACCATGGCGAGAGCCGCCGCCTTCAGCGTGTCGGCCAATCCTGGCAGCAGGTACGTCGTCCAGGCCTGCGACTCGGTGAACGGCTTCCACAAGGCCCAGGTCAGCTGGTTCTTGTCGTCCATGGTCTGCCAGACCCACCACAGGAGCAGGAGCAGCAGGACGAAGAAGACCACCGAGAAGAGGACGTTGCGCCTCTTGGCGCGGGGCCCCGGAGTGTCGTAGAGGACGGAGCTCATCGCTTCACCGCCAGTCGCTTGCTCAGCCAGCCCAGGATGAGGCCGGTGGGGAGGGTCAGTACCACGAACCCGAATGCGAAGACGGCGCCGATGAGCAGCGTCTGGGCCTCGTTCTCGATCATTTCCTTCATCAGGAAGGCGGCCTCGGCCACGCCGATCGCGGCGGCCACGGTGGTGTTCTTGGTCAACGCGATCAGCACGTTGGCCAGCGGGCCGATGACCGAGCGGAAGGCCTGCGGCAGGATGATCAGCGACAGGGTCTGGCTGAAGCTCAGGCCGATGGCGCGTGCCGCCTCGGCCTGGCCGAGCGGCACGGTGTTGATGCCGGAGCGGATCGCCTCGCAGACGAACGCCGCGGTGTAGGCGACGAGGCCGAGCACCGCCAACCGGAAGCCCTGGACCTTGAAGTCGGAGGCACCCATCGTCATGCCGAAGATGTCGGCGAGACCGAGCGAGGTGAAGAGGATGATGACGGTCAGGGGAATGTTCCGGACGATGTTGACGTAGGCGGTGCCGAACCCACGCATGAGCGGGACCGGGCTGACGCGCATCGCGGCCAGGAGGGTGCCCCAGACCAGGGAGCCGACGCCGGAGAGGGCGGTGAGCTTCACCGTCATCCAGAAGGCGCCCCAAATGCTCGGGTCGTCATAGTCTGAAAGAAAGTCGAACACGATCTCCCGCGCTTCCGGGTGGGTGGCGTACGTGGACAGCGCGGCGTGCCGCCGCCTTGATCGCGATCGGCGACGGCACGCCGGTGAACCATCGCGCTTACTTGACGATGTTGCCGATCTTCGGCGCGGGCTCGTTCTTGTAGTTGGCCGGACCGAAGTTGTCCTTGACCGCCGTCTCCCAGGCGCCGTCGCTGACCATCTTCTCCAGGGCGTCGTTGATCTTGTTCACGGTCTCGGTGTCGCCCTTCTTCACGCCGATGCCGTAGTTCTCGTTGCTGAGCTTGAGACCGGTGAGTTTGAACTGACCCTTGTACTGGTCCTGCGCGGCGAAGCCCGCGAGGATCGAGTCGTCCGTGGTCAGCGCGTCCACGGAGCCGGCCTGCAGGCCGGAGATGCACTCCGAGTAGCCGCTCAGCTGCTTCAGGTTGGCCTTCGGGGCGATCTCGTCCTTGACATTCTGCGCCGAGGTGGAGCCGGTCACCGAGCACAGGTTCTTGCCGTTGAGGTCGGTGCCCTCGCTGATGTCCGAGTCGGCCTTGACCAGCAGGTCCTGGTGGGCCAGCAGGTACGGGCCGGCGAAGTCGACCTTCTTGGCACGCTCGTCGTTGATCGAGTAGGTGGCCGCGATGAACTTGACGTCGCCGCGAGCAAGCGCGTTCTCGCGGTCGGCGCTCTTCGTCTCGACGAACTCGATCTGGTTGGGCTCGTAGCCGAGTTCCTTGGCAACGTACGTGGCCACGTCGACGTCGAAGCCGGAGAACGACCCGTCGGGCTCCTTCAGACCCAGGCCGGGCTGGTCGTACTTGATGCCGATCTTGATCTTGTCGCCGCCACCGGAACCCGAGCCGGTGTCGCTGCTGTCCTTGTCGTCGCCTCCGCATGCGGTCGCGGTCAGCGTGAGAACGAGCGCAGCGGCCGCCGCGGCGGAGACCTTGCGGAGCTTCATGGTGAACATCCTTTGCGTGGTGAGGAGAATGCCGTCGTTGCGGATGACACCGCCCTGGTGATCCGGGCGCGTCAGGGGTGCGGATGCGTCAGTGGTGCAGGATCTTCGACAGGAAGTCCTTGGCTCGGTCGCTGCGCGGGTTGCTGAAGAACTGGTCCGGCACAGCTTCTTCGACGATCCGACCGTCCGCCATGAACACCACCCGGTTCGCGGCCGAACGGGCGAAGCCCATCTCGTGGGTGACGACGATCATGGTCATGCCGTCACGGGCGAGCTGCTGCATGACCTCCAGCACCTCGTTGATCATCTCCGGGTCGAGCGCCGAGGTGGGCTCGTCGAAGAGCATGACCTTGGGGTCCATGGCCAGGGCGCGAGCGATCGCGACACGCTGCTGCTGGCCGCCGGAGAGCTGTGCGGGGTACTTGTCCGCCTGGCTGGCGACACCCACGCGGTCGAGCAGGGCGCGGGCCTTCTCCTCGGCCGCCTTCTTGTCGGCCCTGCGGACCTTGATCTGGCCCAGCATGACGTTCTCGAGCACGGTCTTGTGCGCGAACAGATTGAAGGACTGGAAGACCATTCCCACGTCGGCACGTAGCCGGGCCAGCGCCTTGCCCTCCTGGGGCAGCGGCTTGCCGTCGATGGCGATCGTGCCGGAGTCGATTGTCTCCAGGCGGTTGATGGCGCGGCACAGGGTGGACTTCCCGGACCCGGAGGGTCCGATGACCACGACGACCTCGCCGCGGGCGATCGTCAGATCGATGTCCTGGAGTACGTGCAACGCGCCGAAGTGCTTGTTGACGCTCTTCAGGACGACCAGTTCTCCGGTCGCGGCCATGTCTTCCTTGGCCACCGATACTTCGGTCATCGCTCTAAGGCTCCGTCCTCCTCGGTTTCGGAGGACAGTAGTAACCACTCGCGACCAGCGTCATTACATCTGAGGGGAATCTGAGCATCACGATCCGATAGCAATCGGACACGTGTCGTAGCACTTGCGAGCTGGGCGCGTATCGGCCGGGTAACGGTAGCCGCGCGCAACCGGAACCCTCTTGACGCCGTCCTCATCCATCAGCGTGACTGCCATGTGCACGCGCGCGTGCACACGTTTTCTGTACACAACCTGATCGTACGTCCGATGAACCGAAGGGGGCCCGGATGAGACTGCTCCTCGTCGAAGACGACAACCACGTCGCAGCCGCCCTGTCCGCGGTGCTGGCGCGGCACGGTTTCGACGTCACGCACGCCCGCAGCGGCGAGGAGGCTCTTCAGGCCCTCGTACCGGAAGGCGCCGGCTTCGGAGTCGTCCTCCTCGACCTGGGGCTGCCCGACCAGGACGGCTACGAGGTGTGCGGCAAGATCCGCAAGCGCACCAGCACCCCGGTCATCATGGTCACCGCCCGCTCCGACGTCCGCTCCCGCATCCACGGCCTCAACATGGGCGCCGACGACTACGTGGTGAAGCCGTACGACACCGGAGAGCTGCTGGCGCGGATCCACGCCGTCAGCCGGCGCACCGCCCACGAGGACGTCCCGGGCGCGAGCGACACCGCCCTGACCCTCGGCCCGGTGCACATCGAGCTGCCCACCCGTCAGGTCAGCGTGGGCGGAGCGGTCGTCCAGCTGACCCGCAAGGAGTTCGACCTGCTCGCCCTGCTCGCGCAGCGTCCCGGAGTCGTCTTCCGCCGGGAGCAGATCATCAGCGAGGTGTGGCGCACCAGCTGGGAGGGGACCGGACGCACTCTTGAGGTGCACGTGGCGTCCCTGCGCGCCAAGCTGCGGATGCCGGCGCTGATCGAGACCGTACGCGGCGTGGGCTACCGGCTCGTCGCCCCGGGCGCGTAGCGGGGCCGGGTGCGCACACGTCTGCTCCCGCTGCTCATCATCCTGATGGCGGCCGTGCTGCTCGCCCTGGGCGTCCCGCTCGCCGTCAGCGTGGCCGCGGCCCAGCAGCAGAAGGTGGTCGTCGACCGGATCGACGACACGGCCCGCTTCGCGGCGCTCGCCCAGTTCGTCACCGACAGGCCCGGCGCGGGAAACGAGCGCCGGGACACCCTGGGCATCGAGCTGGCCAGCTACCACGAGGTCTACGGCATCCGCGCGGGCGTCTTCTACCGCAACCGCACCTCCATGGCCAAGGCGCCCTCGACCTTCGTCCTGCCGGACGAGGGAGAGGTGCGCGCCGCCTTCGGCGAGGCCCTGCTCAGCCGCCGCAGTCACGACCCGAAACAGGTGTGGCCCTGGCAGCGCAACCGTCTGGTCGTCGCCTCGCCGGTCATCCGGGACGGTGACGTCGTCGCGGTCGTGGTCACCGACTCGCCCACCGGGCAGATGCGTTCGCGCATCCTGCACGGCTGGCTGGTCATCGGCGCGGGCGAGATCGCCGCCATGCTGCTGGCCGTCGGCGCCGCGCTGCGCCTGACCGGCTGGGTCCTCAGGCCCGTGCGCGTCCTCGACGCCACCACCCACGCGATCGCGAGCGGGGCCCTGAAGTCACGCGTCGCCGCCGCCGGCGGCCCGCCGGAACTCCGGCGGCTGGCCCGGTCGTTCAACGAGATGGCGGACAACGTCGAGGACGTCCTGGAGCAGCAGCGTGCCTTCGTCGCCGACGCCTCGCACCAGCTGCGCAACCCGCTCGCCGCGCTGCTGCTGCGCATCGAGCTGCTCGCGTTCGAACTCCCGGAGGGCAACCAGGAGATCGCCTCCGTGCAGGCCGAGGGCAAGCGTCTGGCAGAGGTCCTGGACGACCTGCTCGACCTGGCCCTGGCCGAGCACACCGAGGCCGACCTGAGGATCACCGACATCGGTGCGCTCGCCGCCGAGCGCGTCGCGGCCTGGACACCGACCGCACAGGCCAAGGGCGTACGCCTGGTGGGGGACTGCCCGCCCACCACCGGCTGGGCCGACCCGGTCACGCTGTCCAGCGCCCTGGACGCGGTGATCGACAACGCGGTGAAGTTCACACCGAGGGACGAGACCGTCGAGGTGACGGTCGCCTCCGACGGCGACACCACCACCGTCGTGGTCAACGACAACGGGCCGGGGCTGACCGACGAGGAACTCACCCGCGTGGGCGACCGCTTCTGGCGCAGCGGCCGTCACCAGAACATCAAGGGCTCCGGCCTCGGCCTGTCCATCTCCCGCGCGCTCCTCACAGCCGGCGGCGGCTCGATCACATACGACCACCACGAGCCGCACGGCCTGACGGTGACGGTCCGGGTACCCCGATCGGCGACCTGACGTCCGTAGCGCGGTGGACCACGGAGTAGGGCAACAGGCCGAGATGCACCGCGCCTCACGCGCGTGTTTGCCTGCCGCCTTCCGATGACACGTACTGCGACGGACGACGAGACGCCCGTACGGCGCTTGCGTGACGTCTCGTACGACGCCGACGGGACGCCCGCTACGGCTTGACGGAGCGGTAGTAGCGCCGGGCGCCGTCGTGCAGCGCCAGCGGGTCCGTGTAGATCGCCGTGCGGACGTCGACCAGCTGGGCGGAGTGGACGTGGGAGCCGATCTCGTCCCGGCTCTTGAGGACGGCCCGGGTCAGCCACTCGGTGAGCCGCGCATCCGTGTCCTTGCGCGTGATCAGCACGTTGGACACCGCCAGGGTCGCGACCGTGGCCCCCTTCTGGATCGAGGGGTAGGCCGACTCCGGCATGTTCGTGGCCCGGTAGTAGCGGGAGGCGCCGCCCTGGTCGTGCAGTTTGGAGACGAGGTCGGAGCCGATCGGCACGAACCGGTAGGGGTAGCCGACGGCCAGCTTCTTCAGACCCTGCGTCGGCAGACCGCCCGACCAGAAGAACGCGTCGATGTCGCCACGCTTCATCCGCTCCGGGCCGGTGTCGATCCCGTCGGCCAGCGGCGTGATGTCCTTCCGGGCGTCGATGCCCGCGGCCTTGAGCACCCGGGTGGCGATCAGCCGCACGCCCGAGAAGGGGCGCCCTATGGCGACGCGCTTGCCCCTCAGGTCCGCGACGCTCTGGACGTTCGAGTCGGGCGGGACGATGAGCTGCACGTAGTCGTCGTAGAGGCGGGCGACACCGCGCAGGCGGTCTGCGCCGGGGCCCTTGGCCAGTGCGTACGTCTCGACGGCGTCGGCCGCCGCTATGGTGAAGTCGGCCTTGCCGGTGGCCACGCGCGCGACGTTCGCCTGGGAGCCGTCACTGGTCATCAGCCGCACCTTCAGGTCCGGCATGTCCTTGTCGAGCTCGTTGCTCAGCCGTCGTCCGTACTCCTGGTACACCCCGGCCTTCGTCCCCGTGCTGAACGTGATCGTCCCGCTCGGCGGCGCCTCGCCCAGCGGCAGAAGCCACCACAGCAGCAACCCGAGCACGACGAAGCCGGCGGCGGCTCCCTGCAGGGCCCGGCGCCTGCCGATGGTGGCGAACACTCTGGACATGCGGGCGATCCTGCCAGCCGGGGTGCGGTGCTGGCCAGGGGCGGCTTCGGGAGGGAGGTGCAGTGGGGGTAGCGGCGCAGTAGGGCCAGTGGGGGAGAGGGGCCGGGCGCCGGTGCGGGGTACCAGGGCTGGCGGCCAGGTACTGACGCCTGACGCCTGAGCCTGAGGCCTGAGGCCTGAGGCCTGAGGCCTGTGGCCTGTGGCCTGACGCTGGGTGCTCGGCGGCGCCGAGGGCGTTGTCGTAGGCGATCGCTAGAGTCGGCGTATGAGCTCATCGCCCGTCGACCTGGTCCGCGCATTCCACCTCGCCGTCGGGCTCGCCGCCCGCACCACACCCACCGAGGTCTCGCCGGAACTGGCCGCCCATCGCGGCGAGCTGCTCGCCGAGGAGGCCGCGGAGGTCGCGGAGGTCTCCGTCACCGGCCCCCTCGACCGGCTCGCGCACGAGCTCGCCGACGTCGTGTACGTCGCCTACGGCACGGCCCTCGTCCACGGCATCGACCTCGACGCGGTGATCGCCGAGATCCACCGCTCCAACATGACCAAGCGGGGTCCCGACGGCCACATCGCCCGCCGGAGCGACGGCAAGGTCCTCAAGGGCGACCACTACGAGGCACCGGACGTGGCGGGGGTGCTGCGGCGGCAGGGGTGGGTGCCGGGCGAGGCGTAGGGAGCCTGCGCGCTCCAGCGCTCCCCTCGCCACAGCGGTCCGCTCACTCGCCTCCCACCGACGCCCCCGCCTCCGCCTCCGCCCGCGACGACGCCTCGCGCGTCTCCCTGCGGTCCGCAGCGCGGCGGGTCCACCAGGACGCCAGAGGCTCCGTGTAGCGCGCGGTGAGGGGGCCGAGGACGACCAGGATGAGGACGTACGCCGTGGCCAGGGGGCCCAGGGACGGCTCGATGCCCGCGCTGACCGCGAGGCCGGCGATGACGATCGAGAACTCGCCGCGGGCCACGAGCGCGCCGCCCGTGCGCCAGCGGCCCTTGACGGAGATCCCGGCCCGCCGGGCGGCCCAGTAGCCGGTGGCGATCTTCGTCGCGGCGGTGAGGACGGCCAGCGCGAGGGCGGGCAGCAGCACGGGCGGGATGCTGGCCGGGTCGGTGTGCAGTCCGAAAAAGACGAAGAAGACGGCGGCGAAGAGGTCCCGCAAGGGGCTCAGCAGCGTGTGCGCACCCTCCGCGACCTCGCCGGACAGCGCGATGCCCACCAGGAACGCGCCCACCGCGGCGGACACCTGGAGCTGCTGGGCGACGCCCGCCACCAGGATCGTCAGCCCCAGCACGACCAGCAGCAGCTTCTCCGGGTCGTCGCTGGAGACGAACCGTGAGATCAGGCGGCCGTAGCGCACGGCCACGAACAGGACGAGCCCCGCCGCGCCCAGAGCGATCGCCAGGGTCACGCTGCCGGCCATCAGCCCGGCCCCGGCCACCAGGGCGGTGACGATGGGCAGGTAGACCGCCATCGCGAGGTCCTCCAGGACGAGGACGCTGAGGATCACCGGCGTCTCCCGGTTGCCCACCCGGCCCAGATCGCCGAGCACCTTCGCGATCACGCCGGACGAGGAGATCCAGGTGACTCCGGCCAGCACGACGGCGGCCACCGGACCCCAGCCGAGCAGCAGCGCCGCCACCGCGCCCGGCACGGCGTTGAACGCACAGTCGACCAGGCCGGAGGGGTAGTGCGACTTGAGGTTGGTGATCAGATCGCCGGCCGAGTACTCCAGGCCGAGCATGAGCAACAGCAGGATGACGCCGATCTCGGCGCCGGTCGCGACGAACTCCTCGCTGGCCCCCAGCGGCAGCAGTCCGCCCTCGCCGAAGGCCAGGCCGGCCAGCAGATACAGCGGGATGGGCGAGAGCTGGAAGCGGCCGGCGAACCGGCCCAGCAGGCCCAGGCCGAGGATGATGGAACCGAACTCGATCAACAGGACCGCGGAGTGCACCCGTTCACTCCCGTCCGAGTATCGCCGCGGCGGCGTCCACGCCCTCACGGGTGCCGATCACGATGAGGGTGTCCCCGCCGACGAGCCGGAAGTCCGGGGCCGGTGACGGAATCGCCTCCGCCCGCCGGAGCACCGCCACGATGGACGCGCCCGTGTCGGTGCGCATTCGGGTCTCGCCCAGCACCCGCCCGTTCCACCGCGAGGTCGCCGCCACCTCGATGCGCTCGGCGACCAGACCCAGGTCGGTGGTGTAGAGCAGGCTCGCACTGTGGTGGGACGGCTTGAGCGCGTCGATCAGCGCGCCCGCCTCGGCGCCGTTCAGCCTGAGCGACTGCGCGCAGGAGTCGGGATCGTCGGCCCGGTACACGCTCACGGTGCGGGCGCCGTCGCGGTGCGCCACCACGGACAGATGGCGGTCTTCCCGGGTGACAAGGTCGTACTGGACCCCGATACCCGGCAGCGGCGTCGCCCTCAGGCGTGGAGCAGACACGTTTCTTCCCCTCAGTGCTGGCTTTCGTGGCCCGAGCGTCGTCGGACCCCACGGAATGGCCATGCTGTCAGCCGCCCGTACCGTGGCGACATGGGTGTCGTCACGGATATACGAGGCCGCAGGCGCGCGGCGAAGCTGGCTGGGACGGTGCCGTACGCGGAGACGGGAGGGCCGCTGGACGGGCGCGAGACGGCGGTGCCCCGAGGGAACACGGAGAGGGGCGGGAGCGGAACCGTGTCGCTGTTCTGGCGGATCTTCTCGCTCAACGCCGCCGGCCTGGTCGTGGCCGCCGCACTGCTGCTGGGCCCGGTCACCGTGTCGACCCCGGTCCGCCCGGGCGAGGCGGCGGCGGTCGTGGTGGGACTCGCCTCCCTGCTGGCCGCCAACGCGCTGGTGCTGCGCTTCGGCCTCGCCCCGCTCCAGCGCCTGGGCCTGGCCATGGCGACGGCCGACCTGCTGCGCCCGGGAGCCCGTGCCGCCGTCGCCGGCCCCGCCGAGACCGCCGCGCTGATCACGACGTACAACACGATGCTCGACCGGCTGGAGGCCGAACGCGCCACCGGCGCCGCCCGCGCGCTCTCCGCCCAGGAGCGCGAACGCCACCGTGTGGCCCGCGAACTCCACGACGAGGTCGGGCAGACCCTGACCGCGGTCCTCCTCCAGCTCAAGCGCGTCGCCGACCGGGTGCCGGACGAGCTGCGGGAGGACGTGCACCAGGCGCAGGAGGCCACCCGCGCCGGCCTCGACGAGATCCGCCGCATCGCCCGCCGACTGCGCCCCGGTGTCCTGGACGAACTCGGCCTGCCGAGCGCACTGCGCTCCCTCGCGGCCGAGTTCACCACGCACGGGCTGACCGTCCGTCACCACGTCCCCGGCGATCTGCCCCGGCTGACCCAGGAGTCAGAACTCGTGATCTACCGAGTAGCCCAGGAGGGTCTCACCAACACGGCCCGGCACGCCGCCGCCGACCGGGCGGAAGTCCTGCTGCGGCCGGTCACCGACGGCGTCGAGCTCCTCGTACGCGACAACGGCAAGGGCCTCGGCGGGGCGCTGGAGGGCTCCGGCATCAGCGGGATGCGCGAACGTGCCCTCCTCATAGGAGCCACGCTCTGCCTGCAGCCCGCCCCCGGACAGGGCACGGAGATACGCCTGCGCGTACCGGCCGCGCCGGGAAAGACCCGCTGATGGCGCCGCGACCGCCGCTGAGGAAGACGATCCGCGTCCTGCTCGCCGACGACCACACCCTCGTACGAAGAGGCGTGCGTCTCATCCTCGAGAATGAGCCGGACCTCACCGTCGTGGCCGAGGCCGGCGACGGGGCGGAGGCGGTCGAGCTGGCACGCGCGCGTGACGTCGATCTGGCGGTCCTGGACATCGCGATGCCCCGGATGACCGGCCTCCAGGCGGCCCGCGAACTCTCCCGCCGCCTACCGGAGCTGCGCATCCTCATCCTCACGATGTACGACAACGAGCAGTACTTCTTCGAGGCCCTCAAGGCGGGCGCCGGAGGCTACGTCCTGAAGTCAGTCGCCGACCGCGACCTCGTGGAAGCGTGCCGGGCGGTCGTACTCGACGAACCCTTCATCTACCCGGGCGCGGAGCGGGCCCTCGTCCGCTCGTACCTCGACCGCCTCCACCGGGGCGACGGCCTGCCCGAGCGGGCCATCACCGAACGCGAGGAGGAGATCCTCAAGCTCGTCGCCGAGGGCCACACCTCGAAGGAGATCGGCGAGATGCTCTTCATCAGCGCCAAGACGGTCGAACGCCACCGCGCGAACCTGCTCCAGAAACTCGGCGTGCGCGACCGTCTGGAACTGACCCGCTACGCGATCCGAGCAGGCCTGATCGATCCGTGAGAGTCGTGTCCGAGCCCGCGGTGTCCGGGCTCGGGCGCAGAACGCACTCCGGGCACCGCCTACCCTTGTCGCATGAGCAGCAGTGACCGGGGCCTGGCAGCAGTGGGCGTGAAGACATACGAGGTACGCACCTACGGGTGCCAGATGAACGTCCACGACTCCGAGCGATTGTCGGGGCTGCTCGAAGACGCCGGGTACGTGCGCGCCCCCGAAGGGGCTGACGGCGACGCGGACGTCGTCGTCTTCAACACCTGCGCGGTACGCGAGAACGCCGACAACCGGCTGTACGGCAACCTCGGCCGCCTCGCCCCCATGAAGACGAAGCGACCTGGCATGCAGATCGCGGTCGGCGGCTGTCTCGCGCAGAAGGACCGCGACACCATCGTGAAGAAGGCGCCCTGGGTGGACGTCGTCTTCGGTACGCACAACATCGGCAAACTGCCGGTCCTCCTGGAGCGCGCCCGCGTCCAGGAGGAGGCACAGGTCGAGATCGCCGAGTCGCTCGAGGCATTCCCCTCCACGCTGCCGACGCGGCGCGAGAGCGCGTACGCGGCCTGGGTCTCCATCTCCGTCGGCTGCAACAACACCTGCACGTTCTGCATCGTCCCGGCCCTGCGCGGCAAGGAGAAGGACCGCCGTACCGGCGACATCCTCGCCGAGATCGAGGCTCTGGTCGGCGAGGGCGTCTCCGAGATCACCCTGCTCGGCCAGAACGTGAACGCCTACGGCTCCGACATCGGCGACCGCGAGGCCTTCAGCAAGCTGCTGCGGGCCTGCGGGACCATCGACGGCCTGGAGCGCGTCCGCTTCACCTCGCCACACCCGCGCGACTTCACGGACGACGTGATCGCGGCCATGGCCGAGACGCCGAACGTGATGCCGCAGCTGCACATGCCCCTGCAGTCGGGTTCGGACACGGTCCTGAAGGCGATGCGCCGCTCGTACCGCCAGGACCGCTACCTGGGCATCATCCGAAAGGTCCGCGAGGCCATCCCGCACGCGGCGATCACGACCGACATCATCGTGGGCTTCCCCGGCGAGACCGAGGAGGACTTCGAGCAGACCCTGCACGCCGTCCGCGAGGCCCGCTTCGCGCAGGCCTTCACCTTCCAGTACTCCAAGCGCCCCGGCACCCCGGCCGCGACCATGGAGAACCAGATCCCCAAGGAGGTCGTCCAGGCGCGCTACGAGCGTCTTGTCGCCCTCCAGGAGGAGATCTCCTGGGAGGAGAACAAGAAGCAGGTCGGCCGCACGCTCGACCTCATGGTCGCCGAGGGAGAGGGCCGCAAGGACGGCGCCACCCACCGCCTCTCCGGCCGCGCCCCCGACAACCGCCTGGTCCACTTCACCAAGCCGGAGCAGGAGGTGCGCCCCGGCGACGTGGTGACCGTCGAGATCACCTACGCGGCCCCGCACCACCTCCTCGCCGAGGGCCCCACCCTCGCCGTCCGCCCCACGCGCGCGGGCGACGCCTGGGAGAAGCGCAACGCCGAGAAGGCCGCCAAGCCGGCGGGCGTGATGCTGGGCCTGCCGAAGATCGGCGCCCCCGGACCGGTGCCGGTCGCCACCGGCGGCGGGTGCGGTTGCGACTGAGTCGGCTGCGCTCCCGACGTCCCCCGGGGTTACCCTGCCGATCATGCTTGTCGCCGCCGCAGTCTGCCCCTGCCCGCCCCTGCTCGTGCCCGAGGTCGCCGCGGGCGCCGCACCCGAGCTGGATGCCGCGCGCGCGGCGTGCACGGACGCGCTCGGCGTCCTCGCCGCAGCCCGCCCCGACCGGCTCGTGGTGGTCGGACCGGCCGAGCAGAGCGGGCTCGGCACCCACCCGGAGGGCACGCCGGGCTCGTTCCACGGGTTCGGCGTGGACGTCGGCGTACGCCTGGGCGCGGACCGGGGCGAGCCGGCCGGAGGTCCGCTTCCGCCCTCGCTCGCCGTGGCCGCGTGGCTGCTGGAGCGGGCCGGTTGGGCGGATGCCCCGATCGAGGGACTGGGCCTGGCGGAACCCCTCGAGGCCGAGCGGTGTATCGAAGTCGGAAGGGAAATCGCTGCCCGGGCGGAGCGGGTGGCGCTGCTGGTGATGGGCGACGCCAGCGCGTGCCGCACCCTCAAGGCGCCCGGCTATCTCGACGAGCGGGCGGCACCCTTCGACGCGGAGGTCGCGCGGGCGCTGGGGTCGGCCGACGTGGCGGCGCTCAAGACGCTGGACGCCGACCTGGCGTACCAGTTGAAGGCAGCCGGCCGGGCCCCCTGGCAGGTGTTGGCGGGCGCGGCCGAGGACACGGACCTCGGCGGCACCCTCCTGTACGAGGACGCGCCGTACGGCGTGGGATACGTGGTCGCGGCCTGGTCCTGACCGGCTCGGCGTAACCGCGTGGCGTAGCCGCATCGCGCAGCGCGAGACCCAACCCCGGGTGGCGTGACCACCGACGCGTGACCAGCCTGCGCCGCCAGGCGCCGGACACGGCGGACGGCCGGGAGCGCAGTGCTCCGCGGCCGTCCGTCGAGGTGCCGTGCCGTCGTTCAGGAAGTCGGCGGGGGTCCTGCCGGCGGCGGAGAGGCCGGAGGCGGGGAGGCGGGCGGCGGGGCCGCCGGCGGGGTGCCGGTGGCGCGGCCCGGGTCCGTGCCGTCCTTGTGCGCGAGTCGGTCCATGGCGCCCTTGGCCTTGCCCGTTCCGGTCTGGATCTTGTCGCTGTACTTGCCCTTGGTCTTCTCGTCCACGACGTGCGCGGCCTTGTCGAGACCGTGCTGGATCTTGCCCCCGTGCTGCTGCGCGAGGCCTGAGACCTTGTCCTTGGCCGGGCTGAGCTTGGCCTTCAAATTGTGCAGGAGACCCATGGTCCACCTTCCCTCGCGGGGCAGTTACGTGCGGGCGCCTTCTCCGGCCTCGCTGTCGGCCGCCTCTCCTGCGGACTGCTGCTTGGGGATCTCGACGCCGTCGCCGGAACCGGCGGACTCCTCGGCGGCCGGTGCCGCCGTCTCCTCCACCGCGACCTCGGCCTTGGCGTCGGTCTTCGCCTCGGTCCCGGCCGCCTCGGTCCCGGCCTCGGCCGACCCCTTCGCCTCTGCCGCCTCCTGAGCCGCCGACTCGGCGGTCGCCGAGCCGGCCTGCGTCTCGGCGGTCGACGCCTCCTCCGTGGCCTTCGACCTCCTGAGAAGTCGTGCGAAAACGCCCATATCCACTCCATACGTTACTCGTGCGGGCGAAATCCCGCGTCGTCCGGTGCGTCCGTTTGCGCCACCGGGTCGCCGCCTCCGTGAACAGGCGGCGGGAAGCCTCGCAACTGGCAACGACCCCGCGTGCGTGCCGTCACGTAACTCGTTCGAGGCGGGGTCGTGAGGTTTGCGAGACTGGGGCGGTGAGCAGCGCACCCCCCGCCCCCCGAGTCATCGCCGTCGTCGGACCCACCGCGGCCGGAAAGTCCGATCTGGGCGTCTTCCTGGCCCAGCGTCTCGGCGGCGAGGTCGTCAACGCCGACTCCATGCAGCTGTACCGAGGGATGGACATCGGCACCGCCAAGCTGACGCTCGAGGAGCGCGCGGGCATCCCGCACCACCTCCTGGACATCTGGGACGTCACGGCCACCGCCTCCGTCGCCGAGTACCAGAGGCTGGCCCGCGCCCGGATCGACGCGCTGCTCGCCGAGGGCCGCTGGCCGATCCTGGTCGGCGGGTCCGGCCTGTACGTCCGCGGGGCCGTGGACAACCTGGAGTTCCCCGGTACGGATCCCGAGGTCAGGGCCCGCCTCGAGGAGGAGCTGACCCTGCGCGGCTCGGGAGCGCTGCACGCGCGCCTGGCCGCTGCCGACCCCGAGGCCGCGCACGCGATCCTGCCCAGCAACGGCCGCCGTATCGTCCGCGCCCTCGAGGTGATCGAGATCACCGGCAAGCCCTTCACCGCCAACCTCCCCGGACACGACTCGGTCTACGACACCCTGCAGATCGGCGTCGACGTGGCGCGGCCCGAGCTCGACGAGCGCATCGCGCGCCGGGTCGACCGGATGTGGGAGGCCGGGCTGGTGGAAGAAGTGCGCGCACTGGAGGCGCAAGGGTTGCGCGAGGGGCGTACGGCCTCGCGCGCGCTCGGCTACCAGCAGGTGCTCGCGGCGCTCGCCGCGGAGTGCACCCTCGAAGAAGCGCGGGCCGAGACCGTACGTGCCACCAAGCGCTTCGCGCGCCGTCAGGATTCGTGGTTCAGGCGCGACCCCCGGGTGCATTGGTTGAGTGGGGCTGCGGCGGATCTCACAGAACTTCCTCAGCTCGCGCTGGCGTTGGTCGAACGACCGGTTACAGCCTGATCACGTCCTGGCATCGGGACGCTCCGGCCGTCATCCGGGCCTTCGACGCCGTGCCATCATCGAGCTTCGATCGACCAAGTGGAGTCCGAGTTGGGAGGGCGCGTGGCGATGGAGGCCGGCCCTCGCGACACCGCACAAGGCACCGAGCCCCTCACCGCTGAGAGCGGTGAAACGGAGCAGGACGGCGACCGTCTGAGCCCCGACGGGCCCGAGGAGCACGGCGGTGTGACCGCCGACGGCCCCGAGCCCGACGAGATGTTCCCGGGTGGCCCGGAGGTCGAGGTCGAGCTGCGCCCGCAGCGCCGGATGCGCATCTGGCAGCTCGCCCCCATCGTCAGCCTGGCCGCGGTCGGCTCCCTGATGTTCGCCTTCCCGCTGGCCTTCGACTTCGGCGACAGTGGTGCCGTGATCGCCATGCTGGGGCTGCTCATCTGCTCCTGCGCGGCCGGCTGGGGCATGATGGCCGCTCGTCGCGTTGGTTACACGTGGCCCGGACTGCCCCAGCGGGGCTCCGGACGCCGCCCCGACTGGCGGGTCGTGATCGCCTACGTCGTCGTGGTGGCCGCGGTCGTCGTACTGGCCGTGTGGCGCGTCGCTCGCCTGCGCTGACGCCGCCCCGGGGGCCCTCGGCCGGACCGTCCTCCACGCGCGCGTGGGGATGTCGGAGCCACCCCGTACGATCGAGGAATGAGCACGCGGATCGCCTTCCTCAAGGGTCACGGCACCGAGAACGACTTCGTGATCGTCCCCGACCCCGAGAACGCCATGGACCTGTCCCCGGCCGCGGTCGTCGCCCTGTGCGACCGCCGGGCGGGCGTCGGCGGTGACGGCCTGCTGCACGTGGTGCGGTCCGCGGCACACCCCGAGGCCAAGGACCTGGCGGCCGAGGCGGAGTGGTTCATGGACTACCGCAACGGCGACGGCTCGATCGCGGAGATGTGCGGCAACGGCGTGCGGGTCTTCGCGCGCTACCTCCAGCACGCCGGGTACGCCGGTGAGGGCGACCTCGCGATCGCCACACGCGGGGGAGTGAAGACCGTGCACCTCGCCAAGAACGGCGAGATCACCGTCGGCATGGGCAAGGCGCGGCTCCCCGAAGGGGACGTCACGGTCAGTGTCGGCGAACGCAGCTGGCCCGCGCGCAACGTGAACATGGGCAACCCGCACGCCGTCGCCTTCGTTGACGACCTCGAGCACGCGGGCGACCTGTTCTCCCCGCCCCCCTTCAGCCCGGCCACCGCCTATCCGGACGGGGTGAACGTCGAGTTCGTCGTCGACCGCGGTCCCCGGCACGTCGCCCTGCGGGTGCACGAGCGCGGCTCCGGCGAGACCCGCTCCTGCGGCACGGGCGCGTGCGCCGTCGCCGTGGCCACAGCCCGCCGCGACGGCGCCGACCCGGCCGTGACCGGGACTCCGGCGACGTACACCGTCGACGTGCCCGGCGGCACCCTGGTGATCACCGAGCGGCCCGACGGTGAGATCGAGATGACCGGACCCGCGGTGATCGTCGCCGAGGGTGAGATCGACGCGGACTGGCTGGAAAGCTCCCTTCGCTGACGCGTCGCGGGCACGAGACGCGAAACCGTAAACCTGCGAAGCATCGCTCTAATGGGTGATCCTTTTCACGCTCGGCGAGAGGCGGTCAGCCGCACGTGGTGGGCTCGGTAGCATCAAGCACCGGCCCGGACGGGGGATTGATGCCATCCCCCGAGCCGTGTCCGCCCTGGGGCACCCCGTCCGCCGGTCCACGCAGCCGGAGGTGCCCATGAGTGCGGAGGCCACGAATCCCGCGAGCCCAGGCCCGGTGACCTCAGGCCCGGTGCTGCCGACGGTCCCCCGCAGGAAGGCCCGCCCCCGGATCGACCTGCGCCGCCTCGGCCGCGCCGCGTTGCTCGGCCCCACCGCCCGTGACCGGCTGCCCGACGCCATCGGCCACGTGGTCGACGCCCACCGCGCGCATCACCCCGACGCCGACCTCGAACAGCTGCGCCGTGCCTACGTCCTGGCGGAGTCCTCGCACCGCGGACAGATGCGCAAGAGCGGTGAGCCGTACATCACCCACCCGCTCGCCGTGACCCTGATCCTCGCCGAACTCGGCGCCGAGACAACGACCCTGACGGCCTCTCTGCTCCACGACACCGTCGAGGACACGGACGTGACGCTGGATCAGGTCCGTGAGCAGTTCGGCGAGGAGGTGCGCTTCCTCGTCGACGGCGTCACCAAACTGGAGAAGGTCGACTACGGCGCCGCCGCCGAGCCCGAGACCTTCCGCAAGATGCTCGTCGCCACCGGCAACGACGTCCGGGTGATGTCGATCAAACTCGCCGACCGGCTGCACAACATGCGCACCCTCGGCGTGATGCGCCCCGAGAAACAGGCCCGCATCGCCAAGGTCACCCGGGACGTCCTCATCCCGCTCGCCGAACGGCTCGGCGTCCAGGCGCTCAAGACCGAGCTGGAGGACCTGGTCTTCGCCATCCTCCACCCCGAGGAGTACGCCCACACCCGCCAGTTGATCGTCGACAACGCCTCACGCGCGGACGACCCGCTCGCCGAGACGGCCGACGCGATGCGCACGGTCCTGCGGGACGCCGGCATCCCGGCCGAAGTCCTCATCCGGCCACGGCACTTCGTCTCCGTACACCGGGTGGCCCGCAAACGCGGCCGCCTGCGCGGCGCCGACTTCGGCCGCCTGCTGGTCCTGGTGAACGAGGACGCCGACTGCTACGGCGTACTCGGCGAACTGCACACCTGTATGACGCCCGTCGTCTCGGAGTTCAAGGACTTCATCGCCGTCCCCAAGTTCAACCTCTACCAGTCCCTGCACACGGCGTTGGCCCGTCCGGACGGCCAGGTCACCGAAGTCCTCATCCGCACCCACCAGATGCACAAGGTCGCCGAGGCCGGAGTCGTCGCCCTGGGCAATCCCTACGCCTCTCCCTCCGAGGAGCACAGCACGACGGTCGACGGTGAGCGCATCGACCCGACCCGGCCCGGCTGGCTCTCCCGCCTCCTCGACTGGCAGGAGGCCGCGTCCGACCCCGACACCTTCTGGTCCACCCTGCGCGAGGACCTCGCGCAGGACCGCGAGATCACCGTCTTCCGCCCCGACGGCGGCACCCTGGGCCTGCCCGAGGGCGCGACCTGCGTGGACGCCGCGTACGCGCAGTACGGCGAGGACGCGCACGCGTGCTTCGGCGCCCGCGTCAACGGCCGCCTGGCGACCCTGAGCACGGTTCTGCGCGACGGCGACACCGTTCAGCTGCTCATGGGACAGGATCCCGCCTCCGAGCCCTCCAGGGAGTGGCTGGAGCACGCGCACACGCCGGCCGCCCGGATCGCCATCCAACGATGGCTCTCGACGCATCCGACGCCCGCCGAGGCGCAGGACGAGGGAGCGGTTGCCCCCTTCCAGTGCACCGAGGTGCCGTCCCGGGACGGCACCACCGGGGACTCGGCCGAGGCAGCCGTCGGCGACTTCGAAGACCCCGCCGCCCGGCCCGCCGAACGCTGCACGGGCGCGAACCCCTCGGCTCCCCGCCCCACCGGCCGTCCGGTCGCCGCGAACGCCGTCGTCGACCAGCCCGGCGCGAGCGTGCGACTCGCGGGTTGCTGCACGCCCGTACCGCCCGACGAGGTGATCGGCTTCCCCGTCCGCGGCGGAGCCGTGACAGTCCACCGGGTGGAGTGCGCGGCGGTGGAGCGCATGCGGAACGCGGACCGCGCGGAGGTCGGCGTGCGCTGGGGGGACACCAGCGGCTGCCGGGTCACGCTGTTCGCCGAATCGTTCGGCCGTCCGCATCTGCTCGCCGACCTGACGGAGGCGATGGCCTCGGAGGGCGCCGAGATCGTCTCCGCGACCGTCGAGCCCCCGAGCCAGCAGCGCGTCCGCCACACCTACACGGTCGAACTGCCCGACGCGGCACACCTGCCCGCCCTGATGCGGGCGATGCGGAACGTGCCGGGCGTGTACGACGTCAGCCGGGCCCAGACGCCGGGCGGGTGACACGGCCTCCAGCAGGCTGAAACCGGCGGCAGGAACGAGACCCTACCGGGGCGATGCACGCGCGCGTGCCTCTGCACGGGTGCCGATGCGAGCGCGCGCAAGGCGCGGCGTTCGAAGGAGCGCGGTCGGTCGTGCCCTCCCGTCGCCCAGCCCGACCTACTCGTTCGGGTGGGCCGGTCGCGCGCCGTCGCCGTACGGCACGTCCGCGCTGGTAGCCGTGGTCCATGCTCACCCCCCGCACCCCGGCTTCCCCAGCCCGCACCAAAGCCGCCCGCCGTCTCTGGGCGACCGCGCTCCTCGCCTCCGCCGTCTGCCTGGTCGCCGCGAGCGCTCCCGCCACCCCGCTGGGTGTCGGCGACCGCCTCTTCCCGTACCTGGGCAACCCCGGATACGACGTGGCGTCGTACGACCTCTCGTTCACCTATCCGGGCACCAACAGCAAGCCCCTCCAGGCGGTCACCACGATCGACGCCTGGACGACGGCCTCCCTCGACCACGTGAACCTCGACTTCGCACACGGCAAGGTCGAGTCGGTCGAGGTCGACGGTGAGGCGGCGGCCTTCAGCAGCGCGGGTGAGGACTTGGTGGTGACGCCCGAGGAGTCGCTGCCCGAAGGGAGCTGGACGCGGGTCACCGTCCGGCACACCAGCGATCCGGTCTCCGCCGAGGACCGGGACGGCGGCTGGGTGCGGACCGCGGACGGCCTCGCCATGGCCAACCAGGCCGACGCCGCCCACCTGGTGTTCCCGTGCAACGACCACCCCTCGGACAAGGCCATGTTCACCATCCGGGTCACCGCGCCCGAGGGGTACACGGCCGTCGCCAACGGTCTGCCGACCGGCGTGGACCGGGCGGGCCGGGCGACGACCTGGACCTACCGGACCCAGCACCCCATGGCCACCGAACTCACCCAGGTGTCGATCGGCCGCTCCACGGTGCTGCGCCGCAGCGGCCCGCACGGACTGCCCGTTCGGGACGTCGTACCCACCAAGGACCGTGAGCGGCTGGAGCCGTGGCTGGCGAAGACGCCCGACCAGATCGTCTGGATGGAGGAGAAGGTCGGGCCGTACCCCTTCGAGGCCTACGGGCTCCTGATGGCCGAGGCCGACACCGGCTTCGAACTGGAGACACAGACCCTCTCGCTCTTCGAGAGGGACCTGTTCACCGAACCCGCCTACCCGAAGTGGTACGTCGAGTCGATCATGGTGCACGAGCTGGCCCACCAGTGGTTCGGCGACAGCGTCAGCCCCCGCACCTGGTCCGACCTGTGGCTGAACGAGGGACACGCCACCTGGTACGAGGCCCTGTACGCGGAGGAGAAGGCGAACCGCCCCATGGAGGACCGGATGAAGGCCGCCTACGGCGCCTCCGACCGCTGGCGTGCGGCCGGCGGACCGCCCGCCGCACCCAAGGCACCCAAGCCCGGCCAGAAGATCAGCATCTTCCGGCCGAACGTGTACGACGGCGCCGCGCTTGCCCTGTACGCCCTGCGCCAGGAGATCGGCCGTCCCGCCTTCGAGCGCCTGCAGAAGGCGTGGGTGAGCCGCCACCGCGACGGCGTCGCCACCACCGCGGACTTCGTCGAGCTCGCCGAGGAGGTCTCCGGCCGCGAGCTGGGCGGGTTCTTCGAGGGCTGGCTCTACGGCGAGAAGACGCCGCCGATGCCCGGCCACCCGGACTGGAAGTCGGCCGCACCCGCGCAGACCGCCGCCGAATAACACGGTGACGAGACGGGCCGTGCCGTGCGACCATCTTCAGGTCGGCGCGGCACGGGGCACGGGAATCTCCCCGAGTGCTCGTGCGTTGTGAACAGTGACGGGACGGCTCGGCAATCCGCTTCCGCACTGTCGCCGCCCCATCGGAATCCCCAACGACGTAAGGATCCAATGACCTCCTCTTCATCTTCTTCCCAGGACACACAGCGCCTCGCGCATGGTTACGCCGAAGGTCTTCGGGCCGATGCCCTGATGGAAGAGGACGTCGCCTGGAGCCACGAGATCGACGGAGAACGGGACGGCGACCAGTTCGACCGCTCCGAGCGTGCGGCCCTGCGCCGCGTCGCGGGCCTCTCCACCGAACTCGAGGACGTCACCGAGGTCGAGTACCGACAGCTCCGTCTGGAGCGGGTCGTACTCGTCGGAGTCTGGACCTCGGGGACCGTGCAGGACGCGGACAACTCCCTCGCCGAGCTCGCCGCCCTCGCGGAGACCGCGGGTGCGCTCGTGCTCGACGGCGTGACCCAGCGCCGCGACAAGCCCGACGCGGCCACCTACATCGGCTCCGGCAAGGCCGACGAGCTGCGTGACATCGTGCTCGAAACGGGCGCCGACACCGTCATCTGCGACGGTGAGCTCAGCCCGGGCCAGCTCATCCACCTCGAAGACGTCGTCAAGGTCAAGGTCATCGACCGTACGGCCCTGATCCTCGACATCTTCGCCCAGCACGCCAAGTCCCGAGAGGGCAAGGCACAGGTCGCACTCGCGCAGATGCAGTACATGCTGCCGAGGCTGCGAGGCTGGGGTCAGTCGCTGTCCCGTCAGATGGGCGGCGGCAAGGGCGGCGGCCTGGCCACCCGTGGTCCCGGTGAGACCAAGATCGAGACGGACCGGCGTCGGATCCGCGAGAAGATGGCGAAGATGCGCCGGGAGATCGCGGACATGAAGACCGGCCGCGAGATCAAGCGCCAGGAGCGCAAGCGCAACAAGGTGCCCTCGGTCGCCATCGCGGGCTACACCAACGCCGGCAAGTCCTCGCTGCTCAACCGTCTCACGGGCGCGGGAGTGCTGGTCGAGAACGCCCTGTTCGCGACCCTGGACCCGACCGTCCGCCGGGCCGAGACCCCGAGCGGCCGGCTGTACACGCTGGCTGACACCGTCGGTTTCGTCCGGCACCTGCCGCACCACCTGGTCGAGGCGTTCCGCTCCACCATGGAGGAGGTCGGCGAGTCCGACCTGATCCTGCACGTGGTGGACGGCTCGCACCCGAACCCGGAGGAGCAGCTGGCCGCCGTGCGCGAGGTGATCAGGGACGTCGGCGCCACCGGCGTGCCCGAGATCGTCGTGATCAACAAGGCCGACGCGGCGGACCCGCTGACGCTTCAGCGGCTCATGCGGATCGAGAAGCGCTCCATCGCGGTCTCGGCCCGCACCGGCCAGAACATCGACGAACTGCTCGCGCTGATCGACAACGAGCTGCCGCGGCCGTCCGTCGAGGTGGAGGCGCTCGTGCCGTACACGCACGGCAAGCTGGTCGCGCGCGCTCACGACGAGGGCGAGGTGATCTCCGCGGAGCACACCCCGGAGGGCACCCTGCTGAAGGTGCGGGTCCACGAGGAACTGGCGGCGGACCTCGCGCCGTACGTGCCCGCTCCCGCGGTCTGATCCACAGCCGGTCTGATCCACGCCCGGTCTGATCCACGTCCGGTGCGATGTGCAGCGTGAAGCCCCGCCTCCTGTCACAGGGGGCGGGGCTTCAGCGTGTCGGTGACAGTGCCGGTGTCGTCGGCGTTGTCACCGACCGCCGTACGTCTTGCTCATGTTCTCGTAGAGCGCCTCGGCGTCCTGGCCCAGCTGGGGGCCGGCGAGCCAGGTGTTGTCCGTCGGGCCGATCGAGGTGTTCGAGACCAGCTTGGTCCTGCCGTCCACCACGCGGAACCAGCCGCCGCCAGAGGAGCCGCCCGTCATGGTGCAGCCGATGCGGTACATCGTCGGCAGGCTCGTGCTGAGCGAGAACCGCCCCGGCCGGTCGAGGCACTTGAACATCTTGAGACCGTTGTACGGCGGGGCGGCCGGGTATCCCCAGGCGCCCATCGTGGCGACCTCGGTCGCGGACGGGGCGGAGAAGTCGACATCCAGTGCGCCGGTGGTCTCCTCCAGGGACTTGGCGCCGGACTCCGGCTTCACATGCAGCACCGAGTAGTCGTACGCGGCACCCGTGCCGCCGGTCTCCGAACCGCCCTGGATCCAGCCGTTCGACGTCGACGCCCAGTCCACCCACCAGTTGCCGTAGGGCGCGACTTCAGCGGCGGACGCGTCGGCGAGCTGCGCCTCGGACTTGCCGAGGTCGTTGTACGCGGGGACGAAGACGATGTTGCGGTACCAGCCTCCGTTGCCCCCGGCGTGCACGCAGTGGCCGGCCGTCCACACGAGGTTGGACCTGCCCGGATGGTTCACGTCCTTGACGACGGTGCCGGAGCAGACTGCCGGGCCTTCCGGGGTGTCGAAGAAGACCTTGCCGACCGGGGCCGCGTTCTGGTGGTACGGCGTCTTCTCCGCCGTGGCCTCGACCGGCGCCGGCTCCGGGTCGCTGAGGCCCTGGTCGGCTGCGGCGTCCTTCGTCGAGAGGGTCTTGTTGGCCTCCTTGGCGGACTGCATCCGCTCGGGTTTCCACAGACCCTCGATCACCGGGTTGACGAAGTCCTTGGCGTCACTGAGCCACTTGTCCCTGTCCCAGTCCTTCCAGCCGCCGGCCGCCCAGTCGTCGACATCGATGCCGTGCTCCCTGAGCTTGTCGGCGACACCGGCGGGGATCTTGACCTTGCCCGGGGCGGTCCGGGAAGAGCCGGCGGCGGGCTTGTCGCCGGCGGTGTCCTCGTCCGAGCCGTTGCACGCGGTCGCGGTCAGGGCCAGGGCGCAGACGAGGCCGGTGACGGTGAGGAAATTGCGAGTGCGCCGCCCGTGGCGTGGTGCTGCGGGCGTACGTGTGGAACGCATGGTGCGGTAACCCCCGTGGGTACGTGCGCGGTGCGCGGCTCAGGCCGTGAATGTCATGGGCTTGTCGTCCGCTGGGGGTGACCCGGTGGATCTTCCCAGCGGACGACACCCCACTATGCCCGTGCAGTTGGGGGTGAACGGCGGCGAGGCGGTGAAGGTTCCACGTCATGCCCACCGCGCCGCCGTTCGTCCCACCTCACCGCCGCTCGAGCTCAGCGACCGGTCACTGTCCGGCGAACTTGTCGCTCACCGAGTCGTACACACCCTTGGCCACCTCACCCAGTCGCGGACCTGCCAGCCAGCCCGCCGTCACCGGACCGATCGAGGTGTTGGAGACCAGCGCCGGCTTGCCGTCCGAGCCGGTCGCGACCCAGCCGCCACCCGACGAACCGCCCGTCATGGTGCAGCCGATGCGGTACATCGTCGGGTCCGGGGCGCTGATCGACAGCCGCCCCGGCTTGTCCGTGCACTGGTACATGGTCTCGCCGTCGAAGGGTGCCGCCGCCGGGTAGCCGGTCGCCGTGATGCTCGGCACCTTCGTCACGGCCGGCGCCTTGAAGTCCACCGGCAGGGCCGAACCCACCGTCTCCTCCAGGGACTTACCGCCGCTTCCCTCCTCCGGGGTCACATGGATGACCGCGAAGTCGTACGAGGCGCCGTCACCGCCGGTCGCGCCGCCCTGCTCGATCCACTGGTCCGAGGTCTGGGCCCAGTCGCCCCACCAGACACCGTAGGGAGCGACCTGCTCCTCGGTGGCGCTTCCCAGCTGCTCGGTCGCCATCGCCTCGTCGTTGTACGACGGCACGAACGCGATGTTGCGGTACCAGCCGCCCTTCTTGCCGGCGTGCACACAGTGGCCGGCCGTCCACACCATGTTGGACTTGCCGGGGTGAGCCGGGTCCTGCACGACCGTCGCGGAGCAGACCATCGTGCCTTCGGGGGAGTCGAAGAACACCTTGCCTGCTTCGGGCACGTTGTCGTGGTACGTAGGCGAAACGGCCTTCGCGTCCACAGGCGCGGGTTCCGGGTCGGTCACGCCCTGGTCGCCGGAGAGGTCGCTGTCGTCGACGGCGTTGTCCGGGTCCTCGGCCTCCCGCATCCGGTCCGGATCCCAGAGACCCTCGATGATCGGGTTGATGTACTCGTCGGCCTCGCGCAGCCAGTCCTCTTTGCTCCAGTCCTTCCAGGCGCCGTTCTTCCAGTTGTCGAGGTCGATGCCGTGCTCTTTGAGCTTGTCCTTGATGTCGTCCGGGATCGTGATCTTGTTGTCACCCGTGGACGTGGCCGAGGCAGAGGCCCCGCCGCCGGCCTCGGCGGCCCCCGAGTCGCAGGCCGTGGCGGTGAGCGCGAGGGCCGAGGCAAGGGCAACCGCGGCCAGCACGGGGGAGGTTCTGCGGCGCGCGTTCCTGCCGCGACGGGCGGTGTAGGACGGCCGGATCGGTCGCATGGTCTGACTCCCCCTGAGGTGAACGAACTGTTTGCTGTGCCGTGAACCCGGCAGGACCGGATCGACCCGAGTCGAGCTGACCGGATCCGGACAGCGGATCCGGACAGTCGGATCCGATCCCTGCGAACCGGTCCACATCGGTCTGCTCATACGCTGAGCCCACGGTGTGTTGGAACGGCATCACACACTATGCGCTCGCTGTGGGGGACTTCCGCCGGGAGGGCAACGGTTTCGCTACGAGCTGTCTGATCTGGCAATCGTCCGGAGAGCCGGCAGCTTTCCGTCTGCTGGCGTCTGGTCCTTTCGGGGCCGTTGGGTCGTGTTGCCGCCAATGGCTGCGGATGGGCACGTGTGTTGCGTGGAGCCGCGGTCCGACCGATGCCTGGGTGGGGATCTCGCCGGCCGGCTGCAGGGATCTTGAGGCAACCCGTAACCCGCGGAGCGGTCCGGGGTTGGTAGCGACGGGGCCTCTCTCCCAGGTCGGTCGTGCGGGCGGGGCAGCCGCGGCCCCCGCGTCCCATTCCCTTCAGCTTTCGAGGATCTTCGAGTGAACGCCCGCGGGGTTTCGTATGTCGGGTTGGGCGAGGACGCGAGGACGGCTTGCCCCTGGACGGCGGGAGAGCGGGGAACCGTGGCTGTGAAGGGGAGTGTGGTTGGGGTCGGGGCTTGGAGGCAGTCATGACCGGGCTTGGTGAGATTGCTGCGAGGGCGCATGAGGCGGCCGCCGAGGCGTGTGCTCGCACGGAGTCGTCCCGTGGCGCGCGCTTCGTGCACGAGGGCATCCTGCGACGTCAGTCGGTACGCGAGCCCGCAGCGCGCACCTACGCTCGTGCCCTGCCCATCGTGCCGGTGCGAGCGCGCGGGCTGACCATCGAGGGTGCGGACGGCCGCCGTTACCTGGACTGCCTCTCGGGGGCGGGCGCCCTGGCCCTCGGTCACAACCACCCCGTCGTCCTGGAGGCGATCCGCAAGGTCCTCGATTCGGGTGCCCCATTGCACGCCCTCGACCTCGCGACCCCCGTCAAGGACGCCTTCGTCACCGAACTGTTCCGCACACTTCCACCCGGGCTCGCCGACCGCGCACGGGTGCGATTCTGCGGACCAGCCGGTACGGACGCGGTCAAAGCGGCTGAGCAGCTCGTCCAGTCGGCAACAGGGCGCAGCGGCATGCTGGCCTTCACGGGTGTCCCTGACGGGGCGACCACTGAAGCGCCCCCGATGCCACGAGACCCCACCCACCCGTCCTCGGCCGGCCTGCCTCAAGCACAGGACTACCGCTGCCCCTTCGGTATCGGCAGCGCTCGTGGCGCCGAACTCGCCGCTCGGTGGACCGAGTCCGTCCTCGACCCCGTTTCCGGGCTGGCACTGCCTGCCGGCATGCTCCTCGAGCCCGTCCGGAGCGAGGACGGCGTGATCACCCCGCCTGACGCTTGGATGCGACGCATGCGGCAACTCACCGCGGATCGCTCCGTGCCCCTGATCGCCGACGAAATCCAGACCGGAGTGGGGCGCACCGGTGCCTTCTGGGCGGTGGACCACAGCGGCGTCACACCCGACGTGATGGTCCTCTCCAACGCCATCGGCGGCAGCCTCCCCCTGGCCGTACTCGTCTACCGGGACGACCTCGATGCCGGCGAACCTCACACCCCCACAGCGGCGTTCCCGGGAAACCAACTGGCCATGGCCGCAGGCACGGCGACCCTGTCCTACGTCCGCGAAAACAGCCTCGGGGAACGGGCCGGGGCCATTGGCTCCCGCATGCTCGACCAACTGCGATCGCTTGCACGCGAGTTCCCCATCCTCGGTGACATCCGGGGCCGGGGCCTGCTGATCGGGATCGAGCTGGTCGACCCCGCGGGGGATGCCGAGGTAGGTCTGACCGAGGCCCAAGCCCAGGCCCAGGTCGAGGCCGAGGTCGGGGCCGACGGCAGGCATCGGGTGGTGACGGCGGATCGGCCTGCGGAAGGAGCAGGGGCGAGGAGCGGCCTTGATGTCTCTGGTCACGACGGCGGTGCCTTCATGGGAGGCCCCCGCCCGGCCGCTCCCGAACTCGCCGCCGCCGTCCAGCGTGAGTGCCTGCGCCGAGGCCTCATCGTCGATCTGGGTGGCCGTCGCACGAGCGTCATCCGGCTGCTTCCGCCACTGACGATCACCGACGGACAAGCGACCGCGGTACTGGACCGACTGGCTGATGCGGTGGCAAACGTCGCTAGGAACTACGCCGCATCGGGATCCAGGCCGCACCGCCAGGACCAGCAGCACCCGCCGCACGACCAGGCCGGCTGACCTGGTCACCGCACCGAGCAGGCGGGTCAGCCCGGTCGCCGTCGCTGTGGCCCTACGGGTGCCTGCGCCCATCCGTGCCCCCTCTTCCCGACCTTCGCCGCGGAGCCCCTCCTCGAAGAACCTGACCTTCAGCACACCCACCTGACCACCTGATCCCCAACCCCCGCCTTCTGCCGCCTCATCACACACCAACCGATTCGCTTCGGCCGCTCGCACCAGAACCACCCCTAGGAACCCAGCCTTGAACACCACTCTCGAACCCGACGGCCGTGCCCACCCGCACACCGACGGCGTCTCCGGCGGCCCGCTCTCTCCTGGACCACGATCTACGCCGATCACCAGGCAGTCGCCTGACCAGCGTGCGGAGGCCTTCACAGAGGAGGCAGGCTCGGCCGTAAGGCCGGCGGAGAGAGTTCCGGTACAGGGGCGGCACCCGACGGGGGCGAAGTCGATGCGAGGCACCGCCACAGACCTCTTGGAGCATGCGGACCCACACACGGCTGCCGAAGCCGCAACCGTGGAGAACCTGCTGCGCTGTTGGGTCCGCGAGGCCGATCTGCCCGCACCCGACAACGGCACCCTCCGCATCCCCCTCCCAGCCAGCGGCACAACCCTCTCGGTTCCCGTGTACTACTGGTCCCCGACAGGCTGGCACCGCTTCGGTCCGCCGTACCTCGCAGGCGCCGGGGACTTCTCCCCACCGTGCGACGCGGTCACCGTCGCTGCCCTGCTCACGCGTGAGATCCCGACCGGCACGACCGCCCCCGACATCACCCCACCCGTCCCCCCGGCCCACGCTCCTCACCAGGCACCCCCTGCCCCAGTTTCAGCCGGTGCCGATCTCGTCGCACGTGTGGCTGACTCAGTTCGCCGAACCGCCGCCTTCCTGACCGAGCGACGGAAGCACACGGCGGACCCGCCGGATCTCCTTCTCGCCGCAGAGCAAGCACTCGTGCTCGGACACCCGCTGCATCCGACTCCGAAGAGCCGCGAAGGCCTTTCCGAAGCAGAAGCGCGGTTGTACTCACCAGAGTCGCGTGGCTCCTTCCCCCTGCACTGGCTGGCCGTTGCTCCCTCCGCCTTGGCCACCGACTCCGCCTGGACCGAACGCGGCCGCCCGATCTCCGCCGCCCAGCTCACCGCACGGCTCGCGGGCCCCGGATTGCCGCTGCCCGACGGCCACACGGCCCTGCCCCTGCATCCATGGCAACTCCGCGAAGTACTGCACCGCTCCGAGACCGCTGCCCTGTTCGACGCAGGACTGCTCAAGGACCTCGGCAGGCACGGTTTGTCATGGCACCCCACCTCCTCCGTACGAACCGTCTATCGCTCCGGCGCCCCTGCCATGCTCAAGTTGTCCCTTGGCTTGCACATCACCAACTCCCGCCGTGAGAACCTCCGTAAGGAACTCCAGCGCGGAGTCGAGGTTCAGCGGCTGCTCCGGAGCGGCCTCTCCAAGCAATGGCAGGCGGCTCACCCCGGGTTCGACATCGTCCGGGACCCGGCCTGGCTTGCCGTCGATGATCCGGACGGCAACCCCGTGCCCGGCCTCGACGTGATGATCCGGCACAACCCGTTCGGCCCTCAGGACGACGTCTCCTGCGTCGCCGGATTCATCTCACCCCGCCCCTCCCCGTCACCGCACGCCGCCGAGGGCCGGCGGCAGCACGCCGATCAACCGGTCATGCTGTCCCGACTGGCCGAGGTGGTCACCCGCCTCGCAGACCGGACCGGTCGGTCCCGCGGAGCCGTGGCCGCCGAGTGGTTCCTGCGCTACCTCCAGCACGTCGTCCGGCCGGTGCTCTGGCTGGACGCGGAAGCGGGAATCGCCCTGGAAGCGCACCAACAGAACACGTTGCTCCTGCTGGACGGCGACGGCTGGCCCATCGGAGGCCGCTACCGCGACAACCAGGGCTACTACTTCCGCGAGTCCCGGCGCGCGGAACTCGACGCCCGGCTGCCCGGCATCGGCGAGCAGAGCGACACCTTCGTCTCCGACGAGGTCACCGAGGAACGATTCGCGTACTACCTCGCGATCAACAACGTCCTCGGCCTCATCGGAGCGTTCGGCTCCCAGCGTCTCGCCGACGAGCAACTCCTACTGGCGGCCTTCCGAGGCTTCCTCACCGACGTGACCTCGGGCCCCGCCCGACTGAGCACCACGCTGCCCGCCCGTCTGCTCGACATGCCCGTCCTGCGCTGCAAGGCGAACCTGCTCACCCGGCTGCACGGCCTTGACGAACTCGTCGGCCCGGTGGCGACCCAGTCCGTCTACGTCACCATCACCAACCCCCTACATCGCTGATCGCTGCTGATCGCTACGAGTGACCATCGCCAGCCCCTCTCCATCTGCGTCCGATATCCCTCACCACCTCCGACCGACACCACCTCCAAGGACAGCCCACCCCCTCTGCTGAGAGGAGCGTCGCCGTGCCTCACTCCGACGCCGGCGCCGGCACCACCCCCGTCGCCGGCACCGGCCCCCACACCGGTTCCGGTACGAGCCTGAGCCCGGTCCGTGCCGAGACGAGCGATGCCGAAGCCCTCGACTGCGAAGACACGCTGGAGCTGCGCCTCCCCGATGAACTCATCGCGCTCTTCGAGGAGAAGCAGTGCACCGACTGCTGTCCGGTCCGCGACCACGCTGAGGTCACGGCACCGTCTGCCGGCGTGTCACCGGCAGCCGACGACCTGCTCGACCGCGTAGCAGAGTGGGGTCCGACCGCCACCCCCGCAGGGATGTTCCATCTCGTTCCCGTATGCCTGGACCGGGATCTGCCGCTTGTCAGCCGTTGGATGAACGACCCCGCCGTCGCGGAGTTCTGGGAGCTGGGGGGACATCAGTCCGTCACGGACCGCCACCTACGGGCGCAGCTCGCCGGCGACGGACGCAGCGTTCCATGCCTCGGCGTGCTGGAGGGCACGCCGATGAGCTACTGGGAGATCTACCGGGCAGACCTCGATCAACTGGCCCGTCACTATCCCGCCCGACCTCACGACACCGGGATCCACCTCCTGATCGGCAGTGTCGCCGACCGCGGGAGGGGGCTCGGCGGCACTCTGTTGCGAGCCGTCGCCGATCTCGTACTCGACAAGCGGTTCGCCTGTACCCGCGTGATCGCGGAACCCGACCTGCGCAACATTCCCTCCATCGCCGCCTTTCTCAGCGCGGGCTTCGGCTTCGCTGCCGAGGTCGACCTACCCACCAGACAAGTCGCCCTCATGGCCCGAGACCGGCACCTGCGGCATCTGCTGTGACGCCACGTCGCAGCGTCATCACTTTTGGTACACCGCTCGAGCCGATCCGGTTCCCACTCGCGTCACACGGGTTTTCCAGCCAGCGGCCTCCGTCCTGGTCGAGGCAGCCAGAGTCAAGGCCGAGCGGGCCTGTCAGGCAGCAACCTGTCCGATCCCATCCCCATCCGAGGAGCACCCGGTCTTGATCCCGCCCCTCGTCACCGCCTTGATCACCCGTTTGTCAGTGCCGGGTCGTAGGGTGGTCGCGCTATGACGAAGCCCTCACTCCCCGAACTCCTGCATGCTGCCGTCACTGCCGTCGGCGGCGCGGAGCGCCCAGGCCAGGTGACCATGGCCGAAGCCGTCGCTGACGCGATCGACGACGGCTCCCATCTTCTGGTCCAGGCCGGCACCGGCACCGGAAAGTCGCTGGGCTATCTCGTGCCCGCGCTCGCGCACGGGGAGCGCGTCGTCGTAGCGACCGCCACTCTTGCCCTGCAGCGCCAGCTCGTGGAGCGCGACCTGCCCCGCACGGTCGACGCGCTGCATCCGCTGCTGCGCCGCCGCCCGGAGTTCGCGATGCTCAAGGGCAGGTCCAACTACCTGTGTCTGCATCGGCTCCACGAGGGCGTCCCGCAGGACGAGGAGGAGGGCCTTTTCGACCAGTTCGAGGCGGCCGCACCCACCAGCAAGCTGGGGCAGGACCTGCTCCGCATGCGTGACTGGGCGGACGAGACCGAGACCGGCGACCGCGACGACCTGACGCCCGGCGTCTCCGACCGCGCCTGGGCCCAGATTTCGGTCTCGTCGAGGGAGTGCCTGGGTGCCTCGAAGTGCGCGTACGGGGCCGAGTGCTTCGCCGAGATGGCCCGCGAGCGCGCCAAGCTCTCCGAGGTCGTCGTCACCAACCACGCACTGCTCGCCATCGACGCCATCGAGGGTGCCCCGGTTCTCCCTCAGCACGAGGTGCTGATCGTCGACGAGGCCCACGAACTGGTCTCCCGGGTCACCGGTGTCGCCACCGGCGAACTCACGCCCGGGCAGGTCAACCGCGCGGTGCGTCGTGCGGCGAAGCTCGTCAACGAGAAGGCGGCAGACCAGCTCCAGACCGCTGCCGAGGGCTTCGAGCGGGTGATGGAGCTCGCCCTTCCCGGGCGGCTGGAGGAGGTTCCGGAGGACCTCGGCTACGCGCTGATGGCCTTGCGAGACGCATGCCGCACCGTGATCTCGGGGATCGGCGCCACCCGCGACAAGTCCGTCCAGGACGAGGACGCGGTCCGCAAGCAGGCGCTGGCCTCGGTGGAGAGCGTGCACGACGTCTCGGAGCGGATCACCAACGGCTCCGAATGGGACGTCGTCTGGTACGAGCGCCATGACCGATTCGGTGCCTCCCTGCGCGTCGCTCCCATGTCGGTCTCGGGCCTGCTGAGGGAGAAGCTCTTCGCGGACCGCTCAGTCGTCCTGACGTCAGCGACGCTGAAGCTGGGCGGCGACTTCAACGGTGTCGGTGCCTCGCTGGGCCTGGCCCCCGAAGGCACTGAGGGCGAGGACGTCCCGCAGTGGAAGGGCGTCGATGTCGGCTCGCCCTTCGACTACCCCAGGCAGGGCATCCTCTATGTCGCCAAGCACCTGGCCCGCCCGGCGCGCGACGGCGACCGCGCGGACATGCTCGACGAACTCACCGAACTGATCCAGGCTGCCGGCGGACGCACCCTGGGCCTGTTCTCCTCGATGAGGGCGGCCCAACTGGCGGCGGAGGAACTCCGCTCCCGAATCCCCGAGTTCCCCATCCTCCTGCAGGGTGAGGAGACCCTCGGCGAACTGATCAAGAACTTCGCGGCCGATCCGAGGACGTGTCTCTTCGGCACGCTGTCGCTATGGCAGGGCGTCGACGTGCCCGGCCCGAGCTGTCAGCTGGTCGTCATGGACAAGATTCCGTTCCCCAGGCCGGACGATCCGCTGATGAGCGCCCGCCAGAAGGCGGTGGAGGACGCCGGGGGCAACGGCTTCATGTCGGTCGCCGCCACCCACGCGGCCCTGCTGATGGCCCAGGGCGCCGGTCGCCTCGTACGCGCTTCGGGGGACCGCGGTGTGGTCGCCGTACTGGATCAGCGTCTGGCGACTGCGCGGTACGGGAGCTACCTGAAGGCGTCACTGCCCGACTTCTGGTACACGACGGACCGTAACCAGGTCCGCAAGTCGCTGGCCGCCATCGACGCGGTGGCACAGAAGGCGGAAACCGAAGCCACGGACGAATGATCACGGACGAATGATCGGGGGTTGGCCTGTCCCGACGCCGGGACAGGCCAACCCCGATCGAAAGCCCTTTGTCACCCGGGCGCGCACAGCACAGGGCCCCGGAACCGGCGCAGAGGTCCCGGGGCCCGGTCAGAGGGCCGGCCGCTCGCACGGGCCGCCGGCCGCGGCCGTCACACGCGCCGAAGTACCGCCACCACCTTGCCGAGGATGGTCGCGTCGTCACCGGGAATCGGCTCGTACGCGGCGTTGTGCGGGAGGAGCCAGACATGGCCGTCCTCGCGCTTGAAACGCTTGACGGTCGCCTCGCCGTCGAGCATCGCGGCGACGATGTCACCGTTCTCGGCGACCGGCTGGCGGCGGACCGTGACCCAGTCGCCGTCGCAGATCGCGGCCTCGATCATGGAATCGCCGACGACCTTCAGGACGAACAGCTCACCGTCGCCGACCAACTGGCGGGGGAGGGGGAAGACGTCCTCGACCGATTCCTCCGCGAGGATCGGGCCACCGGCGGCGATCCGGCCGACCAGAGGTACGTACGACGCGGCGGGCTTGCCCGCTGTGTCCGTGGGCTGGGCCGAGGAAGCCTGGTCGGAGCCCCGCACCTCGTAGGCACGCGGGCGGTGCGGGTCGCGGCGCAGGAAGCCCTTGCGCTCCAGTGCCATGAGCTGGTGTGCGACGGACGAGGTGCTGGACAGGCCGACCGCCTGGCCGATCTCCCGCATCGACGGCGGGTAGCCGCGCCGCTGCACGGAGTCCCTGATGACCTCGATCACCCGGCGTTGCCTGTCCGTGAGTCCGGAGCTGTCCGCCCGGATGCCTGGAGGTCGGCCCGGCAGGGAGCGCTTGTGCCCCTCGGGATTCATGGCTTCGTTCATCGCATGCACCGGCTCGAGTCGGCCCTGGGAGCGGTCCTGGGCAGTGATGGTGGCGCTGTCTGCGGTGGTGGTCACGTCGGCCCCTCTCGATGGTCTCCCTGCTGGACAACGGTAGTTGCTTTCGAAAGGTTGCGCCAAACACACGTTCGAGTGAAAAAACGTGAATAGCCTGACGCGATCATGTGGCCGGGTGTATAGATGACGCGGCGCCTCGCAGACAAAAGCGCCCATTGTTGTACTCTTCACCGCCGGGGTGGTGGCCTCGTGGGTGTTGCCCCAGTCTGCCATCCGCCTTTCGGCCCGCTCGGAACCGGCCCCCATCTCTGCCGGAATCCCACGCGCCCTCCCTGCGGCGCCCACGGTATCTCCGCATGTGTCGCAGCGATACGGCTGTGCGGTTCCGTGCCGGTGGGCCGGTTCGCGCAGGTGGCACGTGGTCCTGCGCGAGCGACACGCGCGCGTGGCGTGTATGTATGGGCCAATCCCCACATCTAGTGGTTGGATTGCGGCAGCAGCCCAGAAGTTGTGGTCCCCCGGGTCTTCGAGCCTACGGCGATCGCCTATGCTGGGGGCTGCTTCGAGGGGCCCAAGGGCCTCCTGGGGCTATTGAGTCTGCTGTGAGGAGGGTTGGAAGTTCATGCACTGCCCCTTCTGCAGGCACCCCGACAGCCGCGTGGTCGACAGTCGTACGACCGACGACGGCACGTCGATCCGCAGGCGCCGCCAGTGTCCTGACTGCTCCCGTCGTTTCACGACTGTGGAGACCTGCTCGCTCATGGTGGTCAAGCGGTCCGGAGTCACCGAGCCTTTCAGCCGTACCAAGGTCATCAATGGTGTGCGCAAGGCATGCCAGGGACGGCCTGTCACCGAGGACGCGCTCGCCCAGCTCGGCCAACGGGTCGAGGAGGCGGTGCGGGCCACCGGAAGCGCCGAGCTGACCACCCACGACGTGGGGCTGGCCATACTCGGCCCGTTGCAGGAGCTCGACCTCGTCGCCTATCTGCGATTCGCCTCCGTCTACCGGGCGTTCAACTCGCTCGAGGACTTCGAGGCCGCGATCGCGGAGCTCAGGGAACAGACGGGATCCCCCGCCGCGGACGACGAAGACCGCGACGGTGCCGACGCGGGGAGCCACGAAGACGACAGCGGGTCCGGAGGGACTGCTCAGGTTCCCGAGCCCGCACGCGCCGCCGACTGACCGCGGGCCGGCCCCGGACCAAGACTCCGGGCCCAGCCGGGCAACGGCGATGAGAAGACCTGTTGCGGGCCGTAGTGAGGGTGTCCGCAGCACCAGACAGAACACCGTGTCCCGGGAACATCGGGGCACTTCAGGGCGTTTTAGCCCGTACAGGGAGGCGGCATGACAGAGACGGCGAGCGGTCCGGCACGGAGTTCCCGCGCCAAGGGCACCAAGGCGACCAAGGGGCTGCGTATCGAGCGCATCCACACCACCCCCGGCGTGCATCCGTACGACGAGGTGTCCTGGGAGCGCCGTGACGTCGTCATGACCAACTGGCGCGACGGCTCGGTCAACTTCGAGCAGCGTGGCGTCGAGTTCCCCGACTTCTGGTCGGTGAACGCGGTCAACATCGTCACCAGCAAGTACTTCCGCGGTGCCGTGGGCACCCCGCAGCGTGAGACCGGCCTCAAGCAGCTGATCGACCGCATCGTGAAGACGTATCGGAAGGCCGGCGAGGACTACAAGTACTTCGCCTCGCCCGCTGACGCCGAGATCTTCGAGCACGAGCTGGCGTACGCCCTCCTGCACCAGATCTTCAGTTTCAACAGCCCCGTCTGGTTCAACGTCGGTACGCCGCAGCCCCAGCAGGTCTCCGCCTGCTTCATCCTGGCCGTGGACGACTCCATGGAGTCGATCCTCGACTGGTACAAGGAAGAGGGCATGATCTTCAAGGGCGGTTCCGGCGCCGGCCTGAACCTCTCCCGCATCCGCTCCTCCAAGGAGCTGCTCTCCTCCGGCGGCAACGCCTCCGGTCCGGTCTCCTTCATGCGAGGCGCCGACGCCTCCGCAGGAACGATCAAGTCCGGTGGCGCCACCCGCCGCGCCGCCAAGATGGTCATCCTCGACGTCGACCACCCCGACATCGAGGACTTCATCGAGACCAAGGTGAAGGAAGAGGAGAAGATCCGCGCCCTCCGTGACGCGGGCTTCGACATGGACCTGGGCGGCGACGACATCACGTCTGTCCAGTACCAGAACGCCAACAACTCGGTCCGGGTCAACGACACCTTCATGAAGGCCGTCGAGACGGGCGGCAAGTTCGGCCTGACGTCCCGCATGACCGGTGAGGTCATCGAGGAGGTCGACGCCAAGTCCCTCTTCCGCAAGATGGCCGAGGCCGCCTGGGCCTGCGCCGACCCCGGCATCCAGTACGACGACACCATCAACCACTGGCACACCTGCCCGGAGTCCGGCCGGATCAACGGCTCGAACCCCTGCAGCGAGTACATGCACCTGGACAACACGTCCTGCAACCTCGCCTCGCTGAACCTGATGAAGTTCCTGAAGGACGACACCAAGGGCAACCAGTCCTTCGACGTCGAGCGCTTCGCGAAGGTCGTCGAGCTCGTCATCACCGCGATGGACATCTCCATCTGCTTCGCGGACTTCCCGACCCAGAAGATCGGCGAGAACACGCGCGCGTTCCGCCAGCTCGGCATCGGTTACGCCAACCTCGGCGCCCTGTTGATGGCGACCGGCCACGCCTATGACTCCGACGGCGGCCGCGCCCTCGCCGGTGCCATCACCTCCCTGATGACCGGCACGTCGTACCGACGCTCCGCCGAACTCGCCGCGGTCGTCGGCCCGTACGACGGCTACGCCCGCAACGCGCAGCCGCACCTGCGGGTCATGAAGCAGCACTCGGACGAGAACACGAAGGCCGTCCGCATCGACGACCTGGACACGCCGATCTGGGCCGCCGCCACGGAAGCCTGGCAGGACGTGCTGCGTCTCGGTGAGAAGAACGGTTTCCGTAACTCCCAGGCGTCCGTCATCGCCCCGACCGGCACCATCGGTCTCGCGATGTCCTGCGACACCACCGGCCTGGAGCCCGACCTGGCGCTGGTCAAGTTCAAGAAGCTGGTCGGCGGCGGCTCGATGCAGATCGTCAACGGCACCGTCCCGCAGGCTCTGCGCCGCCTGGGCTACCAGGAGGAGCAGATCGAGGCGATCGTCGCCCACATCGCCGACCACGGCAATGTGATCGACGCCCCCGGTCTCAAGCAGGAGCACTACGAGGTCTTCGACTGCGCCATGGGCGAGCGTTCCATCTCCGCGATGGGCCACGTCCGCATGATGGCCGCGATCCAGCCGTGGATCTCCGGCGCCCTCTCCAAGACGGTCAACCTGCCGGAGTCGGCGACCGTCGAGGACGTCGAGGAGGTCTACTTCGAGGCCTGGAAGATGGGCGTCAAGGCGCTCGCCATCTACCGCGACAACTGCAAGGTCGGCCAGCCGCTCTCCGCCAAGACCAAGGAGAAGGAGAAGGCCGAGGTCACGGAGAAGGCCGAGGCGACCATTCGCGAGACGGTCGAGAAGATCGTCGAGTACCGCCCGGTCCGCAAGCGCCTTCCCAAGGGCCGCCCCGGGATCACGACGTCCTTCACCGTCGGCGGCGCCGAGGGCTACATGACGGCCAACTCCTACCCGGACGACGGCCTGGGCGAGGTCTTCCTGAAGATGTCGAAGCAGGGCTCGACCCTCGCGGGCATGATGGACGCCTTCTCGATCGCCGTCTCCGTCGGCCTGCAGTACGGCGTGCCGCTGGAGACGTACGTCTCCAAGTTCACCAACATGCGCTTCGAGCCGGCCGGCATGACGGACGACCCGGACGTGCGGATGGCGCAGTCGATCGTCGACTACATCTTCCGCCGCCTGGCGCTCGACTTCCTGCCCTTCGAGACGCGTTCGGCCCTCGGTATCCACTCCGCCGAGGAGCGTCAGCGCCACCTGGAGACGGGTTCGTACGAGCCCTCCGACGACGAGGTCGACGTCGAGGGGCTCGCACAGTCGGCGCCGCGTGCCCAGGAGCTGAAGGCCGTCGCCACGCCGAAGGCCGAGGTCGAGGTGGCCAAGCCCGCCCCGCAGCAGGCCCACACCAGCGCCGAGCTGGTGGAGATGCAGCTGGGCATCCAGGCCGACGCCCCGCTGTGCTTCTCCTGCGGTACGAAGATGCAGCGGGCCGGTTCCTGCTACATCTGCGAGGGCTGCGGCTCGACGAGCGGCTGCAGCTGATCCCGGGCGGCCTCCAGGGCTGAACCCGGTCAGGGCGGTGGAGCGCATGTCGCTCCACCGCCCTTGGTCTACGCGATCCCGGCCGGTCGTATGCGATGCCATCGAGATGCCTGTCGTGGGCTTGTCGTCGCAGGTGCCGTGATGGCAGGCTCAGGGGCATGATCAAGAGAATCGAGCCCTTCCGCCTCCGTTGAGCGAGGCCGCCGGGACTGAGCTTCCCGGATCCAGGACCACACTGTTCGACCATGCCCTGCGTCTCCACGGGCTGACCCCCGACGCCCCGCTGCCACGTGATGGTGTGCCGTATCCCGACGAAGAGCGTCGTCGCAGTAGGCCGCGGCCAGAGCACCCCCGTGATCGTGAGCAGATCGGGGCCGACGTCGCGGCCGTCCTCGATGAGAACTTCAGCGACCCACGGTCCGTCCCCGATCAACTGGTCGGCCGTTTTCACGGCATCCACGTGCCCATCCATCCCAACCCACGCGTCGCCGCGGCTGCCTTGCGCGGAGGCGCACGGGCCAGGGAGGCGGGGCGCCGGCTCGTCAGGCACGGAACCGACACGGACGATGTCGTCGTCGGCCTGTCCCTGCTCGCCGCGGTCGGCACTGTCGACGATGTTCCGTACATCCAGACCGTCGGACTCCTCTCCTGCACCTTCGGTCCACTCGCGGCGCATGCGATGGAGCGGTTGCCGGACGGCGCGGGTGCGCTCCTCTGGCTGGCGGATCGAGTAGCCGGCTGGGGGCGGGTCTACGTGGTCGAGGCGCTGTGTCGGCTGGTGGAGGGTCATCCGGACGTCCGTCACTGGCTGTTGCGGAATGCCGTGGACGGGGACTTCCTCAACGGTTACTTCGCCGGCAAGGTGGCGCTGGCCGCAGGCCTCCACCAGGCCCTCGTTGGAGCGGTTGCGGATGCCGAGGTCGTGGAGCACGCTGGCAGCCTCCTCCACGTGCTCACCTCTTGCCAGGGCATGGGCATGACGCTCGCGCACTATCCGCACGCCGAGGAAGCGCTGGCTGCTCTGCTGCGTCACCTTGAGCGGCTGGGGCCTTCGCCCAGCCGCTACTACACCGCCGCACTACTCGCGGGAAGCCTCGGCGAGCACGGGGACGAGGGCTCGATCGAGTCCGTCGGACGGTGGCAGACCTGTCGGGAGGGCTACGTCGCCCTCCTCGAACGGGAGGAATGGTGCGAAACGGCAAGGAACGCCATAGCTGCCGACGATCATCGTTTGCTCTGGCTCGCTGAGTCAGCGTCCCACTTGGTGCTGAGGGCGTTCGGCGACCTGCTTGGTCCTCCGAGGAAAAGCGCACCTCAGGAATAAGCGCCTGGCCGCCGGCACTGCTCTCATCCGCAGACCTGCGTCCTCAGGGATGCGCGCATTGCCAGGGCGGCGGCGCCGACTTCTCGGTGCCGCCGCCCTCACAGCGTGTCGTTCATCCGAAGCGGCAAGGGAGGGTCAGGGCCGGCGGGTCCGGCCCATGGTCGCCGTGAACGTCGCGGGGTCGTCCTCGAAGCCCTGGACGCCGGGATGGAACTCCCAGGTGCCGGAGCCCTCGCGTACGAACTCGCCGACTGTGGCCGCCGTCGCCCCGAGCACCTCCCCGAAGTTGTCCGCGGCGAGGTCGGTGTAACCCTCACGGATGCGGAGCGCGGGGTTGATCACGCTCACGAAGGTCCGACGTTCCGGCCGCTGCTGTATCACCACGCCGACCACCACGCGCGCGTAGCGGGCGTCGAGCCGCTCCAGCTCGACCGTCATGACCTCGTCCCACCCGAAGCCCTTGCCGTCCTTGCTGTCACGGTTGAGGTAGATGGTGCCGTCGGGGGAGCGGCTGTCGAAGTGCACCACGTAGTCGGGATCCCCGTGCGGATCGCTCGTCAGGTAGGTGGCGGCGACGACGTCCAGATCGCTGGGCGGCTCTCCAGCCGGACTCGGGTCCCACTTGAGGGCGATCTCGACCTTTCGGATGCCCTTCTTGAGGCCGTTCACCAGACTTCCCCTTCCCCCGGAGGCGCCGCCCGAACTGCCGGGCGGACAAGGCAGGTTGTCCATCCTGCCACGCGTACGCGTGCGCCCGCCGGAGAGCACTCCGTTCGAGAGTGACCTGCGCCACGCCCCGTGGCCTTACCATGGCGCGGTGCTGGTCAAGTGGATTCGCTGCACCGTGGTGGACCGCCGCGGTTTCGAGCGGGGGCAGCGAAAGTGGGCGGGGCTTCTGGGGGAGCCGGGGTTTCGGGGACAGGGTGGTGGATGGAGCCGGGGGCGGCCGGGCGTGGCGCACACTTTCGCCTTCTGGGAGAGCCGCGCCTTCTACGACTCCTTCATGGCCAGGTCGTACGACCGACTGGCCACGGCGCAGTCGGGCACCTTCAAGGACCGCCAGGCCAAACTGTTCGACTACCGCTTCGACGTGAAGACCGGCTTCGAACCGCGGTTCTCGGACGCGGACCTGGTACGCGTCGCCCACTGCCGCGTCCACGAGGAGCGCGCCGAGCACTTCACGCTCATGCAGGAAAAGGTCTGGAACCCCGCGATGGCCGGATCGCCCGGCATGATCCGCGGACTGTTCGGAGAGGCGCCCGGAAGCGAGTTCCTGGTCCTGTCGATGTGGCTCTCGGCCGCCGAACACGGCAAATACCGCACCGAGCGGGTGGAGCGCCTCGCCCTGAGGGCGCAGACGGAGGCGGACGTCGCGTCCCTCACGGGCGACATCGTGGAGCTGGAACCGAGCTGGACGGTGTGACGTCCCGGTCGGCGGCTCGTGGCTCTTGATGTGGCCGCTGGTGCGGAAAGTGTGTGACCTACGCTGTATGGAGGCCGTAGGAGTGCTCTATGAGCCGTCACTCGATCTAGGGTCTTGGCATGGCACGACCACGGCGCATCGTCCTTGTCCGGCACGGCGAGTCAACGGGCAATGTTGATGACACCGTGTACGAGCGTGAACCCGACCACGCCCTGGCCCTGACCGACCGGGGCCTGCAGCAGGCAGAGGAGACGGGCAAGCGGCTGCGCGAGGTGTTCGGACGCGAGCGCGTCAGCGTGTACGTCTCTCCGTATCGCCGAACGCACGAGACCCTGCGTGCCTTCCACCTGGACCCCGAGCTCATACGGGTGCGCGAGGAGCCCCGGCTGCGCGAGCAGGACTGGGGAAACTGGCAGGACCGCGACGACGTGCGGCTTCAGAAGGCCTATAGGGACGCGTACGGGCACTTCTTCTACCGTTTCGCTCAGGGGGAGTCCGGGGCCGACGTGTACGACCGCGTCGGCAACTTCCTGGAGAGCCTGTACCGCAGCTTCGAGGCACCCGACCACCCCTCCAACGTCCTGCTCGTCACGCACGGTCTGGCCATGCGGTTGTTCTGCATGCGCTGGTTCCACTGGACGGTCGCGGAGTTCGAGTCACTCGCGAATCCCGGGAACGCGGAGATGCGGATGCTCGTTCTGGGAGACGACGGCAAGTATGTGCTCGACCGGCCCTTCGACCGATGGCGGGATCCGGAGCCGTACGGGATCACCGGATAGAGTGGCAGGGCGATGACCGCTGACTCCTCTCCCGACGGGCGCCTGGATCGCGCCCTGGCCAGCCTGCGTGGACTGGCCGTGGGGGACGCGCTGGGCTCGCAGTTCTTCGTGCCGGTGAACTACCCCCTGCTGAAGGACCGCGAGCTGCCGCCAGGCCCCTGGCAGTGGACGGACGACACGGAGATGGCCTGCTCCGTGGTCGCGGTCCTGGCCGCCCACCACCGCATCGACCAGGACGCCCTGGCTCGCTCCTTCGCCGAGCACCACGACTTCGACCGTGGCTACGGCCCGGCGGTCAACCGTCTGCTTCGGCTGGTCCGGGAGGGCGGCGACTGGCGGGAACTCGCGGCCGAGCTCTTCAACGGCCAGGGGTCCTGGGGCAACGGGGCCGCGATGCGCGTCGCCCCCCTGGGCGCTTGGTACGCGGACGACCCCGAGCAGGCCACCCACCAGGCGGAGATCTCCTCGTACCCCACGCACCAGCACCGTGAGGCCGTGGTCGGTGCCATGGCCGTCGCCGCGGCCGCAGCGCTGGCCGCCGCTCCCGGTGGCCCGCCCAGCCCCGAGGTGCTCCTCGACGGTGTGATCGCGCTGGTTCCCAAGAGCGCCGTGGGCGCCGGACTAAGGCGAGCCCGGGACATGCTCGACTACGCCGATGCCGGCACCGTCGCTGCCGTACTGGGCTGCGGGCGGCGTACGACGGCCCACGACACCGTCCCCTTCGCGCTCTGGTCGGCCGCCAGGGCCCTGGGGGACTACGAGCAGGCCTTCTGGACGACGGCGCAGGTCGGCGGCGATGTCGACACGACCTGCGCCATCGTGGGCGGGGTGATCGCCGCGGGCAAAGCGGGCACGCCGCCGACGGCCTGGGTGGAACAGACGGAGGTTCTGCCTGACTGGGTTCCCGCTTCGGTCCGAGGTCCGAGGTCCGAGGTCTGAGGACTCGGGTCGAAGGCTGACCTGCGTTCTGAGGCTTGACGGTGGCTCCCGGCGTGGCGGTGTGCTGCTCACTGTCTGTCGGCGAGCGCGATCGCGAGCCTTTCACAACTCTCTGTACGTGTTGGGAACTCTGTGTGACCGGCGGGGCGTTCTCGTGTCAGTCGCCGTGTGCGATACGGGGTCGCACGGGCAGGTGACACGCGAGCAGGGCGGGGGTGACCATGCATTTCCTACGAGGTTCGGTGACGACGCTGGTTGCGCTGGCGGTGCTGGGTGTGTCGGCCCGAGCGCGTGGCGTGCGAATGGCCGGACCGCGGTCCCTGCCTCGGGGCTCTTGGACCGGGGTCGGCCATTCGCATCGCTGGATGGGGTCGGTCGGCTCAGCCGATGCCGGGTCCCGCCGTGCCGGCCAGGGCGTCCAGATCGCTCTTGCGGACCCTGATCACCGACCAGGCGGTGATCAGGGCGAGGACGGCCATTGCCGCGGCCGCGATGAAGCCCGTCGAGATGCCCTGGGCGAGCACCTCGTGTCCCCAGGGGGCGGGCAGCTGGTGTGTCTGGCCGAACTGTGCCTTCTGTTCCGCCGAACCTTCGGCGAGGAACTTCGGCAGCTGCTTCTCCGCCTCGTCCTTGCTGGCCGAGCCGAAAACCGTCGTGAGGATGGACAGGCCGAGCGAACCGCCCACCTGCTGAGTGGTGTTGAGGAGTCCGGAGGCCGCTCCCGCTTCATGCGGGGCGACACCGGAGACCGCGGTGAGTGTCAGCGTCACGAAGTTCAGGCCCATGCCGAAGCCGAACACCAGCATCGGCCCGAGCACGCCGCCGGCATAGGAGCTGTCGGAGCTGATGAGGGCCTGCCAGCCCAGCCCGATCGCTGCCAGCGCCGAGCCGACGATCATGAAGGGCTTGGGCCCGAGAACCGGCAGGAACCGCTGCGACAGGGCGGCCCCCAGACCGATGACGACCGTGACCGGGAGGAAGGCGAGACCGGCCTTGATCGGGCTGTACCCCAGCACGTTCTGCACGAAGAGCACGATGTAGAAGAACATGCCGAACATTGCCGCGGCGAGGCTCAGCATGATCACGTATGTTCCCGAGCGATTGCGATCGGCGAACATCCTGAGTGGGGTGCTCGGTTCCTTGGCGCGGGACTCGATGAACGCGAAGGCCAACAGCAGAACCACGGCAGCACCGAACGAGCCGATGGTCAGGCTGTCGCGCCACCCCTCGTCCGCTGCCCGGATGAACCCGTAGACGAGCAGGGCCATGCCGGAGGTCGAGGTCAACGCGCCGGCGATGTCGAAGCGTCCGGTGTGCCGCTCGGACTCGCTGATGTACAGCGGGGTGAGCACGGCGATCAACACGCCGATGGGGACGTTCACGAAGAGCACCCAACGCCAGTCGAGCCACTCCGTGAGCATGCCGCCCGCGAGCAGACCGATGGCGCCGCCGCCCGCGGACACCGCGGCGAAGACGCCGAAAGCCCGGTTCCTCTCCGGGCCTTCGGGGAACGTCGTGGTGATGAGGGCCAACGACGTGGGCGACGCGATCGCGCCCCCCACCCCTTGCAGAACGCGTGCCGCCAGCAACTGCCACGGCTCCTGGGCCAGTCCGCCGAGCAGCGAGGCGAAGGTGAACAGCAGGATGCCGGTCATGAAGACCCGACGACGGCCGAGGATGTCGCCGGCCCGGCCGCCGAGGAGCAGCAGGCCGCCGAAGGTCAGGGTGTAGGAGCTCACCACCCAGGTGAGGTCAGTCGTACTGAACTTGAGCGCGTCTTGTATGTGCGGGAGCGCGATGTTCACAATCGTCGCGTCGAGTACCACCATGAGTTGGCAGGCCGCGATGACGGCGAGTGCGATGCCGGGATGCCCCTCCCGGCGGGCCGCACCTGGTTTCTGGTCCTTAATCAACTGAGAGGTCGTCACTATGGGTCCCCCACGACAGCTTTAGTGAACGATCGCGTTCACTGTTGCGTCAACGGTAGTGAGTCCCGTGTAGTGAACGCAAGCGTTCACTCGGCCTGTTGTCGCGTGGCGCGTCCCCCGCTGCTTCTGCGCGCTGATCCCCTCCCTCCCCAAAACCCCGCTCCCCCTGTCTGTTGGAGACGCTCAGATGGTTACCTCGCGCTGGACGGCCGCCCCCGCTCGGACGGCCTCCCTTCGTCGGCGCGGCGTCGTGCTCGAACGCGCGATCCTCGAAGCCGCCCTGGATCAGCTCAGTACGGTCGGCTGGAAGGGCCTCACCATGGAGGGCGTCGCTTCCGGCGCCCAGACCGGCAAGGCCGCCGTGTACCGGCGTTGGCCCTCCAAGGAGGACCTTGTCGCGGATGCGCTCCAGGCCGGGTTGCCGCCTCTCGGAGAGGCTCCCGATCTTGGGAGCGTGCGCGAGGATCTGCTCTCGCTGTGCCTGCGGGCGCGTGATGCGATGTACTCACGCCCGGGCTTCGCTCTCCGGGCGGTGATTCACGAATGCGACCCCGCGCAGGTGGAGCGCTTCCATGGCGTGATCTTCGGGGGTGTAGTGGAGCCGACCCTCGCGCTGCTGCGCGAGGTCATCGCGCGCGGGATAGAGCGTGGAGAGGTGCGGGGCGACGCGGCGAACGGTTACGTCTTCGATGCCATCCCGGCCATGATGATGTATCGCTCCAAGATGTGCGCGAGCGAATGGAACGACCGAGATGTCGAAGACATGATCGACCAGTTGATGGTTCCGCTACTGCGGCCGACCGGCGCGTGACGCCGACAGGCAAAGGGCTCGCGGACACCGTCGAAGCCGTTAAGGGAAACCGGGGTGTCGAAGGGTGATCCGGGCGGCGTAGGCTAAGGGCGCCATGCCGTACGAACCGCCTACTCACACCGTCGAGCGCTCCCTCCGCGCCACGACCGGAGCGAAGATCATTGCCGGTGTCGACGAGGTGGGCCGCGGTGCCTGGGCCGGCCCCGTCAGCGTCTGCGCGGCGGTCACCGGACTGCGCCGACCCCCCGAAGGTCTCACCGACTCCAAGCTGCTCAGCGTCAAGCGGCGCACCGAGCTCGCCAAGGAGTTGCACCAGTGGGTGTCGTCGTATGCCCTGGGGCACGCCTCCCCGGAGGAGATCGACCAGATGGGTATGACGGCTGCTCTGCGGCTCGCGGCGGTGCGTGCTCTGGACGCCCTGCCGGTCCGTCCCGACGCGGTGATCCTCGACGGGAAGCACGACTATCTCGGGACGCCGTGGAAGGTCCGCACGGTGATCAAGGGTGACCGGTCGTGCGTGGCTGTCGCGGCGGCCTCGGTGATCGCCAAGGTTCAGCGCGACAAAATGATGGCCGAACTGGGTATCGACCATGCAGACTTCGATTTTGCGGCCAACGCCGGGTATCCGTCGCCCGTGCACAAGGCCGCGCTGGAGGAGCGGGGACCCACCCCGTACCACCGGCTGTCGTGGGCGTATCTTGATGCGCTGCCCCAGTGGCGGCACCTCAAGAAGGTCCGCAGCTGGGCGGATGGAAGCGTTCCGGAGATCGAGGGTCAGCTCGGCTTCGATTTCTGACGATTCCACTCGCACTCATGTGCCACCCGCCGTCGCGCGTCGCACCAACGTTTGATAAATATCAGCCCATGCCTCTCATTCCCGAGGAGCCTCAGATTCACGAGAGTGCCCAGGGTCCCCGCGCCACTCCGGCCAGCGGCCGTACCGCGCCGACCCCTCGTCCTGTACCCGGCCCCCGCCCCGCGGCTCACCCGCGTCCCGGTCGCCCTGGCCCGCTGCGGCCCACGCCACCGGTGCAACGTACGCCGCGCGAAGTGGCCGTGGCCAAGCCCGGACCGTCGGGCCCGGCCACCGCTGTCGCCGCCGCCCCGGTGACCCCGCAGATCCAGCTGATCCCGGCCTCCGCCGAGGGTGCGCTCGATGCTGCCGAAGAAGCCGTCGACCTGTTGTTGGACTCGGGTCGCGCCCCCGGCGAGGTGCTGGTGCTCACCACCGGCGAACCGCACCCGTGGGCCGTCCACGAACTGTCCTTCGGCGAAACCTCCTACTGGGCGCAGCACGAAGCCGCCGACGATGTCTTCTACGCAGACGCCGCCGTGGCTTCACGCGCTGCCTCACGTCCGGTGGTCGTCGTCGCGGTCAACGGTGGCCCCGAGTCGGCGGTCGCCGACGCCCTGCCGCTCGCCCATGCCCGGGCTGGTGCGCTGTTGATCGTCTGTGGCAACCCGCAGCAGATCAACTCGGTGCTGGGCACGGGCGCCTGAGCCGCATCCGGATCGTCCGGGGGGACACCGGGGGGTGACGTAAGGGTGCCGCTCAGGCGGCACCTGCTCCGAGGTTTCTTCGTCGTTCCCGCAATCCGCGCGACGGCACCTCTCGCCCCCTCATGCATGGCAGACATGGGTCCGCGTCCGCGTCCGGAATGCCTCGGGCCGACCGCGGCATTCCGCTGGCTGCTCGTCGCGGGGCTGGGCAGGGCCGGTGCGTGGTGGCCGCCCGCCGTGCGGTCGGGCTGCTCACCGTGCGCGTGGCTGGGGCTGTCGCGCGGACTTCGCCTTGTGTGGCGCACGCCGGTGTAGCGAGCACGCATGGGCGTGCGGGCCGTCGGCCCGCGTGCGGATGCCCTGCGGCGTCAGCGGGCCGCTGCGCGGCGCAGGACCTCCGAGGCGGCACCGCCCGTGCGCGGTAGCGGGGGCGGCGCCTCGGTCATCGCGAAGGGTTCCGGGCTCGAGTCGGCGTTGGGCCGGCGCCCGCCTCGCCCCTCGCCGAGAACCTGCCAGCCGTCCCGGGTCAGCGTGATGTACGCCCCGCAGCGCAGCCCGTGCAGGGTGCAGGCGTCACGCAGCCCCCACATCCAAGCGCCGTCCTCCTCGGTCCAACGCGCGTCGCCCTCACGGCAGTAGAGCAGTACGGCGGTGCGCACCGGCGTCCGACGACGCAGGTCGTGCGGGATCACCCGGCGCAGCTGGGCCAGCAGCACGTTCCGGGACAGCCAGCCGTCCGCGGGTGTCGGGCGGCGGGTGAACGAGGCGCTCGCCCGTAGCCGCTCGTCGGCATCGAGGACCGCCACGATCGCGGTCGCCGGTTTGGGGTGGTGCCGTGTGTGCAGTCCGCTGACGACCTCGCGGGGATTGCGCAGCAGGGGGATGCCCGCGGCGGCCCACTCTGCTGGTTCGAGCATGCGGGCGAGAGGGTTGGCGGATGCGGCGGACAGGTCGGCAGGCGACGACGTCGACGCCGCGGAGGACGGAGCGAATCCGAAGGTCACGGTCCTCCCTTCGGCTACGCGCCCACACTGCGGGCGGGGTCGGATTCGGGGGAGCGCGCACCGCAGCAGAGCCCTACCTGATCGCGAACGAGCCGTGCGGGGAGCGGACTTCAATTCTTCCTGTCGAACTTGGTTGCGGCAACGAGCAATTGGGCTGACCGACCCTTTCCGGGCGGTTAGCGTCATATATCCCTACCCGGTGATCCGGGAGACGACGCACGGGACGATCGAGCAGGACACGTGCACATGCCGTCGCGGAGGTGTCCGGCGTCCCGCGCACACTCATCCGCGTACCGCCAGGACCAGTGGCAACACCCCCTGCGCGCCGGACCGCAGGAGCAGACGGGCGGCGACCGCGAGGGTCCAGCCCGTCTCCGTCATGTCGTCCACGAGCAGCACGGGACCTTGTGCGGCACCCAGCGCCTCACGCAGCGGCGCAGGGACCACGAGGGCTCCCTCGAGGGCTCGTAGACGCTGGGCACTGTTGGAGCGTGGCAGGGACAGGTCGGCCAGGTGATCCGTGTACGCCAGGGATCCGAGGAGAGGGAGGCGGCCGACCGCGGAGATCCTCTCGCCGAGCGAGTGGATCAGCTGCGGCCGGGTGCGCGACGGCATGGTGACGACACCCACGGGTCGGGGGGACGCGTCAGGTGCGTCCGCTGCCCATCCGTCCGGTGCCTTGGCCCAGTCGGCCAGCACGGTCACGACGGCGTTCATCACGTCGTCGGGCGCGGGCGCGTCCGGGGCGTGGGGCGCGAGCAGGGGGCGGAGCCGGTTGCCCCAGCCGATGTCGGAGAGCCGGCCCAGTGCGCGGCCCGGGGCGGCTTGTTCCCCGGGCGGGATGCGGCCCTTGAGGTTGACACCGATGGCCGGGAGCCCGGTCGGCCACATCTTGCGGGGGTCCACCACGACGCCCGCGCGCGTGAGTGACCCTCCCGCGGATTCCAGGGCGGCCGGCGAGACCTCGACCGTGAACCGAGGACCGGCACAGTTGTCGCAGCGTCCGCAGGGAGCCGCTTCCTCGTCGTCCAGTTGGCGCCGTAGGAACTCCATGCGGCAGCCGGTCGTCGTGGCGTAGTCGCGCATGGCCTGCTGCTCGGTGGCGCGCTGTTTTGCCACCCAGGCGTACCGCTCCGTGTCGTACGACCAAGGGGTGCCGGTGGCGACCCAGCCGCCCTTGACGCGGTGGACGGCGCCGTCCACGTCGAGGACCTTGAGCATGGTCTCCAGGCGGGTGCGGTTCAGCTCCACCAGCGGTTCGAGCGCGGGCAGCGACAGCGGACGCTCCGCCTGCGCGAGGACGTCGAGGGTGCGGCGGACAGCTTCCTCGGGCGGAAACGCGACGGAGGCGAAGTAGGCCCAGATCGCCTCGTCCTCGCGGCCCGGGAGGAGGAGTACTTCGGCGTGTTCCACGCCGCGACCGGCACGGCCGACCTGTTGGTAGTACGCGATAGGGGAGGAGGGCGAACCGACGTGGACCACGAAGCCGAGGTCGGGTTTGTCGAACCCCATGCCGAGTGCGGACGTGGCCACGAGCGCCTTGACCTGGTTCGCGAGGAGGGCCTCCTCGGCCTGCTGCCGTTCGGCGTTCTCCGTCTTCCCCGTGTAGGAGGCGACGGTGTGACCGCACTGTCGAAGAAAGGCGGTGATTTCCTCGGCCGCGGCGACCGTGAGGGTGTAGATGATCCCGGAGCCCGGCAGGTCGTGCAGGTGATCGGCGAGCCATGCCAGCCGGTGGGCCGCGTCGGGCAGCTGGACGACGGCCAGGCTGAGGCTCTCGCGGTCCAGGGCCCCGCGCAGCACCAGCGCGTCGGAGCCGCTGCCGGTGCCCAGCTGCTCCGCCACGTCCGCGGTGACCCTTGCGTTGGCGGTGGCGGTCGTGGCGAGCACCGGGACGCCGGGCGGGAGGTCGGCGAGCATGGTGCGCAGCCGCCGGTAGTCGGGGCGGAAGTCATGCCCCCAGTCGGAGATGCAGTGGGCCTCGTCGACGACCAGGAGCCCAGTGGCCGCGGCCAGTTCGGGCAGGACGTTGTCACGGAAGTCGGGGTTGTTGAGCCGCTCCGGGCTCACGAGCAGTACGTCGACGGTGCCCGCGGTGACCTCGGCCTGGATGGTCTCCCACTCCTCCGTGTTGGAGGAGTTGATCGTCCGGGCGTGGATGCCGGCGCGCGCGGCCGCGCCGACCTGGTTGCGCATGAGTGCGAGCAGGGGAGAGACGATCACCGTCGGCCCCGCGCCGCGCTCGCGCAGCAGGGAGGTGGCCACGAAATACACCGCGGACTTGCCCCAGCCCGTGCGCTGCACGACCAGGGCCCGGCGCTTGTCCGCCACCAGCGCCTCGATCGCCCGCCACTGGTCCTCGCGCAGCCGGGCCGCCCCGGTGCCGTCGCCGACGAGTCGGGCGAGGACCGCATCGGCTGCCGCGCGCAATTCCGCGTTGCTCGTGTGCGTCATACGTCCCATACAACAGGACGGCACTGACAGCCGGGCCCCGGCCCGGAGGGGACGGCGTATGTTCGCGCCGGGCCGTCGACCTCCGCAGTCGAGGTTGGCGTGTCCCTGATCGGACTTATCCACAGGTCAAAGCGGAAGCTGGTGATCCGCGAGATCGTCTGCGCATGACGAATCACAGCGAAACGACCGGATCCGACGAGAACGGCGACATCAGCGGGCGAGACGGGCACGAAGGGCGCGAACTTCTCGGCGCAGGCGACGGGCGTCGCGAAGCCGTCGTCGGCGAGCACGTCGGGTGCGTGACGTACGACGCCCACGGAGGCGACCATCAGGTCACCCTGCGTACCCCGGGTGAGCTGGCCGACGCGCTGCCGTATCTGCTGGGATACCGCCCGGAGGACAGCATCGTCCTGGTCGCCCTGCACGACCGAGGCGGCCGTGGCAGGTTCGGCGGACGGGCACGGCTCGGTATTCCGTCGAGCGAGGACGACTGGGAGTCCGCGGCCCGGCAGTTGGCCCACGGCCTGATCACGGGCAGCCGGCGCAGGGGCGCCGAACCCGAGCAGATGGTCGCTTACCTGTGTCAGGAGCCCGCCACGGGCGAGACGGGGCAGCAGGTCATGACCCGGCTGACCCGGCTCGCCGGGCTCCTGCGCACGGAATGCGGCCGGCTCGACGTTCCCGTGATCGAGGCCCTCTGCATCTCTGACGGCCGCTTCTGGTCCTACTGCTGCCCGAGTGAAGGGTGCTGTCCTTCCGAAGGGCTGCCGATGGGGCTGCCCGGTACCTCGGTGCTGGCAGCCGCAGCGGCCTACGCCGGAGTGCAGGTGCGCGGCACGCTGCGTGAACTGCGAGCCAGGCTGCTGCCCTGGGAGACGGCCGCCGCACTGGAGCAGGAGGTTGTCCTCGACACCACAAACATGGCGCTGGTCCCCAGGATGCTCGACGAGGTCAACCGGGCTGACGTGGCGGAGGAGACCCTGGCGCTCGCCGAGCGGGCGATGACCCGGTTCGCCGAGGCGCCACCCGTCGCCGGCACCCTCCAGGCGGACCTGCGTGACGACGCACTGCTCGGACACGAGGAAGCGGCCGTGTTGATCCTCGGTCTGCAGGACCGCTCGACCCGGGATCGCGCGGCCGAGTGGATGGAGGGCCAGGAGGCCGGCCCGGCCTTGCGCCTGTGGCGAGCCTTGGCCCGCCGCTGCGTCGGACCGTACGGCGAGCACGCGGCGGCCCCGCTCACCCTCGTCGGCTGGGTCGCCTGGTCGGCCGGGGACGACATCGAGGCTCGAGAGGCCTTGGCCATGGCATTGGGTGCCGATTCCGGTTACCTCTTCGCCCGCCTCTTGCACCAGGCCTGCAACGAGGGCCTTGACCCGGAGTCGATCCGCCGCTGTCTGCGCGCGGAGCGGGCCGCGCGCACGGCGCGTAGGCGTTCCGACTCCGGCGCCACGTCCGACTCCGGCGCCGGCTCCGACTCCGACTCCGGAGGAGGCGGCGAGAGGGGAACAGACTCTTCGCCGCGCAACAAGATCCTGGCATCGACGCAGGAAGACATGAGTGGCGCTGCCCGGACTCCGGCGATGCGCGGAACGACCGGGACTCGGCCCGGGGACGCCGCCCCGGCGAATGGTGCTGCGACAGATCCGGAGGTCTCGCCCGTGACGGCCTCCCGGCGCCGGCGGCGTACCCGAGCGGGCGGTGGAGCGGCCTGCGCCCCTCAGCCCGCGAGCACGGGAGTACGCCCGCCGGCAACTAAGGAATCCCACGTCCGCGCACGTCCTGCGGGTGCCGCGCGCCCTCATGACCCAGGGACGGGCGGTGCGCGACCGCGGCCTTCGCGGAAGGAGAACGCCCGCCCACGCCGCACGGGTCAGGGCAGCACGCGCCGACACGATCCCCGCCCGGGGGCGACGCGTCCGGTAGGCGACGCCCCCGAGGGGGAGGCATGAACGAACGCCGGAAGCGACATCGCCGACTCCGCGGCCTTGTCGGCAGCGCGCGTGAGAGCAGTGCGCGCGTATGGCATGCCCTCCGATGCCGGGTGGCGGGTCATGGCGTCCGGTGCGGCAGCGAGGGCGGGAGCCGTCGGACGAGGACGAGGACGAGGCGGGGCCGACGGGGCTGCGAAGGGGGCAGCGGGCTGACGACCGCTGGACGCGGGGCTGCGCCAGGGCCTGCCCGCCGTTACACGGTTGGGGTGCGGCTCTCCGGCCGCACCGACCGCCATTCGGTCGGCATCCGTGGCGCCGGGCGTGACCCCGAACACGTCCGACCCGTTCACCTGAGTGGCGGAACGCCTGGACGGATGCCGCCGTACAGCCCATGTGCCCCCGGAGCCCATACCCAGCGCCGAACACGACCGAGGCGCACAGAGCGCAGAGGAAGCAGCCCCTTGCACCAGCCGACTCCGCCCTCCGCCGCCGACGCCGGCGCGGTTCTCAGCAGTCCCACGCCCTCCAGGGACGGAGGTGCCGGCCCGCCGCCGGTACTGGGCACGGCAGCGTACGAGCCGAGGCGCGCGAGCGCGGTCGAGCCGGGTTCGAGGGCGAAGCCGGGAGAGTACTCCGCGCGCGAGGACGGAGGGCCGAATCCGGATGAGCCCGAGCTCTTCCCCGAGGGGCGGAAACATCACCCCACGAGCGTGGAGCGAGAGCCTGCGCAGCGGGCGGAGTCGAGGCATCTGTCCACGTCCACGACCCGAGATGGGCAACCGTCCGTTGGGGAGAACACGGAGCGTCCGCTGCGCGCATCGGCGCAGTCGGGGGACCCGTGGTCTTCAGCAGGCGCCGGTCCCGCGCGGCGGTCGTCATCGCCCACGGAGCAGAACCCGCCCCTGCCCCAGGCCCAGCCTGAGCACCCTGCTCAGCGGACCGCTCAGCCGACCGCCCAGCGTCGGTCATCGCCTCCGACCGCTGATCGTCCTCACCGCTCGACATCACCCAGCCCGCAGAGCCCTCTGCCGCTGCGTTCGAACCCGGCCACGCTTCCGGCCACACCGCCGGCACCGCCGCCACCTCGCCGTCCCGCCGACCTGCCTCCGGTCCACACCGCCCTCATCTGCGTCGCGCTCCCGGGGCTTGCCATTTCCTCGGAACACGGACAGCTGACCGGACATGGGTTGGAGGGCTTCTACCGCGCGGGCCGGCGTGTGCTCTCGCGCTGCCAGGTTCGTGTCGCCGGACGCGAGCCGACCGCGGTCCAGGCCCGGACGGGCGCGGCGGACCACACACGTTTCGTGGGAACTCTGCGCGCCACTCCAGGCGCCGGCCCGGATCCGGATGTCGTGGTCGAACGCATCAGGCACGCGGACGGCACGGAACGGATCACACTCCACAGCGCGGCCCTCCGCCCGCTCCGTCTGCCGGTGGAGGTGGCCCTCGGGACCGATCTGGCGGACCTGGGCGCCATCGCGTCGGGACGGGCCGGCCCCGAGCTGGCCGCCAGCGTTCACGACTCGGGCCTGCGCTGGTCCTGCGCTGAGGGGAGCGCATCGGTCACGGCCGATCCGCCGCCTGCCGACGCCCTGGCCGCGGCAGGACTCCTGCGCTGGGAGTTCCAACTGCCCCCGGGCGGGACAGCGAGTGTGGAACTGCGCGTGAAGTCGGACGGGGCAGGACCCGTAAGAGCCGTGGGCCGCGCGGCGACGAGCCCTCTGGCCGCCGCACGGGCGACAGGCGATCACCCCGGAGTCCGCCCTCTTCTGCACACCTCCGTCGAAGATCTCCAAGCCCTGCTCATGCGCGACTCCGCGCACCCCGCCGACACCCACCTGGCGGCCGGAGCGCCCTGGCGCTGCGGGATGGCCCCGGCCGAGGCCCTCGCCGCGGCCAGGATGGCACTGCCGCTCGGCACCAGACTCGCGGCGGGCACCCTGAGGACACTCGCGCGCACCCAACTCCCGGGGTCCGCAACGCAGTCCGGGATGATCCCGGGGCCGAGGCGGGACGCGGGGGCGTACCTGCCGCCCAGTTGCACAGGCACGGAAGCCACCCTGCTCTTCCCTGTCCTCCTGGCGGAGGCATGGCGATGGGGGCTTCCCGCGAACGAGACGGAGGAACTTCTGCCCGCGGCCGAACGGTGTCTGACCTGGCTGCGGAGAACCGCGGGTGAGGGTACGTATCTGTGCGACCCACAGCCCGGCGGGCCCGTCCGATGCGAGACACAGGCCCACGCCCACCGCGCGGCCCTGCTGGGCGCCGAGTTGCTCGACGCCTACGGCAGATCCGGCGGCATCGAGCTGCGACAGTGGGCCCGCGAGTTGCGGACGGCGTTCCGCGAGGACTTCTGGGTGGAGGACCGTGGCGGTGGCCGGCCGGCGAGCGCCCGTGCCCCGGACGGGCGTCTGGTGGCGCAGCTCAGCGCCACGGCTGTCCACCTGCTCGACACCGGACTGCTGGGCGGGGGCGAACACGCACCCGGCCTGCTCGACCGGGTGCAGACCGAGCAGCTCGCGAGGCTGTTCGGGAGCCCGGCCATGGACTCCGGCTGGGGCCTGCGCGGACTGGGGACGAAGGAGGCGGGGTACAACCCGTTCGGCCATCGTGCCGGTGCCGTACGGGTCCAGGAGACGGCGATCGCCGTCGCTGGCCTGGCTGCGGCCGGTTACGAGAGAGAGGCCGGTTCGCTGCTGCGGGGCGTCCTGGCGGCGGCGGAGGCCTTCGGCCATCGGCTCCCCGAAATGTACGCGGGGGAGCAGCGCACCGACGGCGGCCTGCCGCTGCCCCACCCCGCGGCCTGTCGCCCCGCTTCGACGGCAGCGGGCGCCGGAGTCCTGCTGCTGGCCACTCTCGTGGGGATCCGCCCGGACGCACCCGCCGGAGCGGTCACGCTGCGTCCGCTGCGCAGCGCTCCCCTGGGAGAGATCAGCCTGACCGGTCTGAGGGTCGCCGGCTCCCCGTTCTCCGTGCGGGTCAGCCGGCTCGGTCTCGCCATGGTGGAGGAGGCGGCCCACGGCCTGCAACTGGGAGCGTGACCTCGTAGGACGCGGCGCGGGGCGACGAACGGCAGTCAGCCGGGAAGCCCTGGTCGAAGGGCCCTCGACCAGCTGCGGATACGGACGAAGGGAGTGTTTATCGTCAGGCAGACGACTATGATCGCCGCATGCCCTACGACCCGTCAGCCTTCCCGCCCTTCGCCGTCACCGTGGACCTGGTCGTGCTGACCGTGCGTCGCCATGCTCTGTGCGCGTTGGCGGTACGCAGGGGCGAGCCGCCGTTCCAGGGGCGCTGGGCTCTTCCCGGCGGATTCGTGCGGGCCGACGAGGATCTGGCTCAGGCGGCGGCTCGTGAGTTGGCCGAGGAGACAGGGCTGCGCGCGCACGACCCGGCCGTCCCCGTGCAGGACAACGGCGCACACCTGGAGCAGCTCGCGACCTACGGCGACCCCAAGCGCGACCCCCGGATGCGGGTGGTCAGCGTCGCTCACCTCGCCCTCGCCCCGGATCTGCCCGCGCCCCGCGCGGGTGGCGACGCCAGCAACGCACGCTGGGCGCCCGTCGAGGAACTGCTGCAGCAGGGCGGCTACGGCCGCGACGGCGAACCGGTGGCGCCACTCGCCTTCGATCACGCCCAGATCCTGGCCGACGGGGTGGAGCGAGCCCGTTCCAAGATCGAGTACTCGTCCCTGGCGACCGCGTTCTGCCCGCCCGAGTTCACTGTGGGAGAGCTGCGGCGGGTCTACGAAGCGGTGTGGGGTGTCGCGCTCGACCCGCGCAACTTCCACCGCAAGGTCACGGGCACGCCCGGCTTCCTGGTCCCCACCGGCGGTACGACCACCCGTCAGGGAGGCCGCCCCGCCCAGCTCTTCCGTGCCGGCGGTGCCACCTTGCTCAACCCGCCGATGCTGCGCCCCGAGGTGTGACAGGGGCCCGATCGAGGCACCGGGCCGCCCATGCTTTCACCGTGCAGCGGGCCTCGCGATGCCCGAAAAAACGGACATAGCGCGCTATCTTGCTACGGGTGATCCAGGCCTTCGGACTGACCAGCAACTCCCGCAAGGACCTTCCGCCCGCGATCGACGACGTCTCGTTCGAAGCGCGCGCAGGCCGTGTCACCGCGCTCCTCGGAACGGCGGGCTCGGGCAAGACGACAGCCCTCAGACTGATGCTCGAACTCGAACAGGGCCGTGGCATCACCTACTTCAGAGGCCGTCCCCTGCACCGCATCGCGCATCCTTCGCGCGAGGTCGGCGTGCTCCTGGGTGATGTGCCGGGCCATCCCGCCCGCACCGTGCGCGGGCACCTGCGCATGCTGTGCGCCGCGGCGGGCGTCCCGGCCAGGCGTGCGGACGAGGTCCTCGAGGTGGTCGGTCTCGTCAGCCTGCGTGACGAAAGGCTCGGCACCCTCTCGCGCGGCATGGACCGACGTCTCGGACTGGCGTGCGCGCTGCTCCCCGATCCGCACACCCTCCTGCTCGACGACCCCGCCCACGGTCTCTCCGCCCGCGAGAGCCAGTGGCTGTACGGGATGTTGCGGGCGCACGCCGCTCAAGGCGGCACGGTTCTGTTCACCACGGCCGTACCCAAGGAGGCGGCACGCGCCGCCGACCGTGTGGTCACGCTCGACGGGGGAAGGCTCGTCGCCGACCAGGAATCGGCGGAGTTCGCCCGCACCCGGCTACGCCCCCGCGTCGCCGTCCGCAGCCCCCATGCCGCCCGCCTCGCCGCTCTGCTCGCCAAGGAGGCCCGTACCGCCCAGCGCTCGGTCGAGGTCGTTCGGGAGGGAGGCAATCGTCTGTCCGTGTACGGCAGTACGTGTGCCGAGGTCGGTGAGTCCGCCTTCCGCCACGGCGTCCTCGTCCACCAACTCGCCGACGAGATCGGTGACATGGGACCGGGTGCGACGCAGGCCCCCTCGGAAGAGGTGCATGCGCCCGACGACGGGGCGCAGCCGGGTGGCGCGGACCGGGGGAGCGGCCCGTCCCAGTTGCCCGGACCAGCCGGAACGGTCACCGATGCGAGCGAGAGAGAAGCAAGCCCTTCCGCAGCGACGCGTTCCGCCGAAGCCGTCAAGAACTTCGATCCCCTGTCCCCCCTCCCGCCCCCCATCTCCGTTCGTCCGGCGCCCAGTCCTCTGCGGCCGCTGCGCTACGAGCTCCGTCGCGCCGCCGGGATCGGGACCGGGTTCCTCACCGGCGCCGCGGTCCTGGTCACCTCCGCCCTCACCGCCGTAGCCCTGGCACGTATCGGACACACCCCGCAGTCGCGGCTGCTGGCGGCCTGGCCGCGGGAGCTGCCGCTCCCGCCCGCGGCGCTGGGCGCGGGACTGCTCGGGGCGCTCGCCTTCGGCGACGAGTTCCGTCACCCCGCCCTGGCGGCGGACCGCGGCACGGTGCCCCGCCGGCTGGGGCTGCTCGCCGCGAAACTCCTGGTCTCGGCGGCCACCGCACTGCTGCTGGCCTTCCTCACGGTGGGCTGTGACGCGGAAGTGCTCTATCTCGTCTACGGCCGGGAGCTCGCGGAGGTTCCGGCCGAGTGGTTGTCGCTGGGTGCCAGTTGGATCGGGCTGGTGGTGGGGTGCGCCTGGGCCGGTGTTCTGGCCGCAGGAACCTTCCGGTCCACCACGGCCGGACTCGCGGCGGTGGTCGCCGTACCCGTTCTCGTCGTACCTCTCGTACAAAAGGCCTTGGAGGGGGCGTCCGTGCGGTCGGCGGCCGGCTTTCCCGCGCGGTTTCGTGAGGTGTTCCTGCTGCAGTGGCCCTTCGGTGGAGAGCGCTATCTGTCGGCGGCGGTGCGCGTGCTCGTCCAACCTGTCGGTGGGGCGCTGACGTTGTCGCTGACCGCTCTGCTCTGCGCATATCTGCTCACGACCCTGCGCGGCAGGGTCCGATGACGACCGTCCGCACCCTTAGGGTTGTGCAATGCGCGCAACTCCCCGCGGAAAGCACATTTCTTTCCGATAAGGCGTCAATTGCGACGGGGTGAGCGATCACCCTTTCGTGTGCTTTTCACCAAAGACCTCAAGGGAGTTGGAGACGGAGCCGACAAAGGATCCGTGAGTACCCTTGCGCACACCATGATGACCGCCGCCCGCTCCGCAGACTCCGGTCTCGCCGGCCCGGGCGAACTAGACCGCTACCCCTACGCGGAGGCGGCTGCCGACCGTGTCGGCGTCGCCCCTTCCTGGGAGGGTGTGGACCCGTCGGAGCTGGGCCGCGTGGGCCGACGAGCCGCAGGCAGCCGCGGGCGCGGGCTGCACGGTCAACTCGTCCAGCAGCTCGGCCAGATGATCGTCTCCGGCGATCTGGGGGCCGACCGTCCGCTGGTGCCCGAGGAGATCGGCCAGCGATTCGAGGTCTCCCGCACCGTCGTCCGTGAGTCGCTCCGCGTCCTGGAGGCCAAGGGCCTGGTCAGCGCCCGCCCGAACGTGGGCACGCGCGTGCGCCCCGTCAGCGACTGGAACCTTCTCGACCCGGACATCATCGAGTGGCGGGCCTACGGGCCGCAGCGCGACGACCAGCGCCGCGAGCTGAGCGAACTGCGGTGGACGATCGAGCCCCTCGCCGCCCGCCTCGCCGCCGGGCACGGGCGCGAGGACGTCCAGCAGCGGCTGGGCGACATGGTCGAGATCATGGGCCACGCCCTGGCGCAGGGTGACGCGCTCACCTTCTCGCGCGCGGACGCCGAGTTCCACTCCCTGCTCATCCAGGTCGCGAGCAACCGCATGCTGGAGCACCTTTCCGGCATCGTGTCGGCCGCCCTCCAGGTCTCCGGCAATCCGGTCACCGGCTGTGACCGACCGACCGAGGCCTCGCTGGCCCACCACGGCCGGATCGTCGACGCCCTCGCCACCGGCGACGCCGTCGCGGCCGAGGCGGCGATGCGGCAACTGCTCACCGTCCATCCCGAGGTGGAGCGTGTGGTGCCCGCCCCGCGCGAACACTGACCGCGCACCGTGGGCGGTGCAGCCGGCGGTGCCTCCCTCTGTGGCATCGCCCGGCCTGCCAACCGCCTCCCGTCGGACCCCGCTGGATCCTTCGGGAATCCTGCGGGGTCCGACGTGTGGCGGAGGTGGCCGCCTGCCAGGGGGCGCCCAGCTTGAGGCCACGACTGACCTCCTCTGCCCGTGTCTGACCGTTTTTGAGCGCTTACGGGGTGTGACTCGGGCCACGCAGATTGGGCGTAACGCTCGCGGGAGCAGCGCGATGACCTAAGAGGTGACAGCCGCGGAGGGAATACGGACGCCGTTCAAGGCGCTGTGCATCTTCCCGGCCCCCGCCCGCGCCGTCGGCCCGTTTCCAGGCCGGTGGTCGGCTCCTGTCCGTCGTGGACGGGGCCGGAAGCCGTTTTCCAACGTTCCGAGAGGTTGTTCGTGTCGGCCAGCACATCCCGTACGCTCCCGCCGGAGATCGCCGAGTCCGTCTCTGTCATGGCGCTCATTGAGCGGGGAAAGGCTGAGGGGCAGATCGCCGGCGATGACGTGCGTCGGGCCTTCGAAGCTGACCAGATTCCGGCCACTCAGTGGAAGAACGTACTGCGCAGCCTCAACCAGATCCTCGAGGAAGAGGGTGTGACGCTGATGGTCAGTGCCGCGGAACCCAAGCGCACCCGAAAGAGCGTCGCAGCGAAGAGTCCGGCCAAGCGCACCGCCACCAAGACGGTCGCGGCGAAGACGGTGACGGCCAAGAAGACCACCGCCACCGCCACCTCGGCGGCACCCGCCGCCGAGCCCGCCGTCGAGGACGAGGCGCCTGCGAAGAAGGCCGCCGCCAAGAAGACGACGACCGCCAAGAAGGCGGTCGCGAAGAAGACCGTCGCCAAGAAGACGGCGACCAAGAAGACGACCGCCGGCAAGGACGACGCCGAGGTCGCCGAGGACGAGGTCCTCGAGGACGTCAAGCCCGGCGAAGAGGAAGAGGAGGGAGCCGAGAACAAGGGCTTCGTCCTCTCCGACGACGACGAGGACGACGCGCCCGCCCAGCAGGTCGCCGTGGCGGGTGCCACCGCCGACCCCGTCAAGGACTACCTCAAGCAGATCGGCAAGGTCCCGCTGCTCAACGCCGAGCAGGAGGTCGAGCTCGCCAAGCGCATCGAGGCCGGCCTGTTCGCCGAGGACAAGCTCGCCAACGCCGACAAGCTCGCCCCGAAGCTCAAGCGCGAGCTGGAGATCATCGCCGAGGACGGCCGCCGCGCCAAGAACCACCTCCTGGAGGCCAACCTCCGTCTGGTGGTCTCCCTGGCCAAGCGTTACACCGGCCGCGGCATGCTGTTCCTGGACCTCATCCAGGAGGGCAACCTCGGTCTGATCCGCGCGGTCGAGAAGTTCGACTACACCAAGGGCTACAAGTTCTCCACGTACGCCACCTGGTGGATCCGTCAGGCGATCACCCGCGCGATGGCCGACCAGGCCCGCACCATCCGTATCCCGGTGCACATGGTCGAGGTCATCAACAAGCTCGCGCGCGTGCAGCGCCAGATGCTCCAGGACCTGGGCCGCGAGCCCACCCCGGAGGAGCTGGCCAAGGAGCTCGACATGACCCCTGAGAAGGTCATCGAGGTCCAGAAGTACGGCCGCGAGCCCATCTCGCTGCACACCCCCCTGGGCGAGGACGGCGACAGCGAGTTCGGTGACCTCATCGAGGACTCCGAGGCCGTCGTCCCGGCCGACGCGGTCAGCTTCACGCTCCTGCAGGAGCAGCTGCACTCCGTCCTGGACACCCTCTCCGAGCGTGAGGCGGGCGTCGTCTCCATGCGTTTCGGTCTCACCGACGGTCAGCCGAAGACCCTCGACGAGATCGGCAAGGTGTACGGCGTGACGCGCGAGCGCATCCGCCAGATCGAGTCCAAGACCATGTCGAAGCTGCGCCACCCGTCGCGCTCCCAGGTGCTGCGCGACTACCTCGACTAGGTCGCTGTCGTACGACACCGAGGCCCGGAACCCCCTGGAGGGGAGCCGGGCCTTCGTGCTGCGCCCCGCCGCGCTCTGCATGACGCTGGGTCTCCGATCATCACCCCGGAGTGAGGAGCAGGCATGCGGTGTCGCATTGCCCGGGCGCTGGCCCGGCCGCTGGTTCTGGCAGCCGTGGCGACGGCCATACCACTGGTGTCCGCCGCCCCCGTAGCCGCCGACAGCATCGTCGTCGGCGGTTTCCCCGTCGACGTGTCCGAGAGCCCGTGGACGGTGGCGCTGTCGAGCCGTGACCGGTTCGGGGGTACGCGGGCGGGGCAGTTCTGCGGCGGTGTGGCGGTCAGCCCGACCATCGTCCTCACCGCGGCCCACTGTCTGAGTGAGGAGGTTCTCGGCGCCCCACCGAACCGTGCCCGCGACCTCAAGGTGATCGAGGGGCGCACGGACCTCCTCTCCGACCGGGGCCAGGAGGTGTTGGTGCGAGGCGCCTGGGTGAACCCGGACTACGACCCGTCCAGCAACGCGGGTGATTTCGCCGTGCTCCGTCTTGCCGCGCCCCTGCCGCAGGGCTCGGTCATCGCGATGGCGGCCGCCGGCGACCCGGCGTACCGGCCGGGAGCGTCCGCCACGGTGTACGGCTGGGGGGATGTGACCGGTGGCGGTGACTACGCGCACAGTCTGCGCGGGGCGCGCGTGAACGTGCTGGCCGACGCGCGGTGCGAGGAGGCCTATCCAGGCAGCGCCGACGGCACCTACCAGGCGGACACCATGCTGTGCGCCGGGCGGGAAGAGGGAGGCCGCGACGCCTGCCAGGGGGACAGCGGGGGCCCGCTGGTCGCTCACGGGAGGCTCATCGGCCTCGTGTCCTGGGGGAGCGGCTGCGGCCGTGCGGGAAGCCCCGGTGTCTACACGCGTGTGTCAGACGTCGTGCGGGCCCTGAACGAGGCCCGCGGGGGCTGAAACGATGCCGAGGCCGGGAAGCCGCGTAGGAGCGCCTGAGGGGCGCTGAGGGCTTCCGAAGGGATGAGCAAGGGCGGCCGCCCCTGGGGTCAGGGGCGGCCGCCCTTCGCCGGCCTTGCCGGTGCTGGCTCGTCGTGGACGCGAGTGATCAGCGCTCTTCTTCGGAGACGGATGCCGGAACGGTCGTGAGTCGCTCCGTCTCGTCCTGTATCTCAGCGGCGATCTTCTTGAGTTCCGGCTCGAACTTGCGGCCGTGGTGGGCGCAGAAGAGCAGTTCGCCGCCGCTGAGCAGCACGACGCGTACGTACGCCTGGGCGCCGCAGCGGTCGCAGCGGTCAGCGGCCGTCAGCTGGCTCGCGGGGGTCAGAACAGTAGTCACGTCGCCTCTTCTCTAGCTCGACGAGCTGTCGTACCAGGGTCAACATCCAACCAGCCCGAAAACGTTCCCGCTCGGGGCTTTTCCTCGAAAAATTTCTCCGGGGCGGCTGTCTGCTGCCGGTTGGCGGCGAATGTGCCGTATTGCGTGTCTTCGATGCTTACGGGTTCGCGCTGTCGGTCGGTGTCGGTCCTCCGGCTGGGTTGCCGGTTGTTCATGAGGACGTGCCCGGAGCCTAAATGGTTCATGCCTGGAAGGGAACGTGATATGTACTTCACTCCTTCGAGGGATCGAACATGCATACGACTCTGGACTAGGGTGAGCTCAGACGAGGGTGGCGTTACATCGGCTCTACCAGGCCTCGGTACCCTCTGAGCGGCAACCCAAGCCGCGCCCTTACCCAGAAGGGCCCCACCTGAAATTCAGCGAGGAGCGAACCGCGTGACCGCCGAGACGTCCGTGCCGTCCACAGCTCTGCTGGCAGGAGCAGACCGGGACGGGTCCAACTACACCGCGCGGCACCTGCTCGTCCTCGAAGGGCTCGAGGCCGTGCGCAAGCGCCCGGGCATGTATATCGGCTCGACCGACAGTCGTGGTCTGATGCACTGCCTGTGGGAGATCATCGACAACGCCGTCGACGAAGCCCTCGGGGGCTACTGCGACCACATCGATGTGATCCTCCACGACGACGGCTCGGTGGAGGTCCGCGACAACGGTCGTGGCATCCCGGTCGACGTCGAGCCCAAGACCGGCCTCTCCGGTGTCGAGGTCGTCATGACCAAGCTGCACGCCGGCGGCAAGTTCGGCGGCGGCTCGTACGCCGCTTCCGGTGGTCTGCACGGTGTCGGTGCCTCCGTGGTGAACGCCCTGTCCGCGCGACTCGACGTCGAGGTGGACCGCAGCGGACACACCCACGCCATCAGCTTCCGGCGGGGCGTCCCCGGAGCCTTCGCCGCCGTGGGCCCGGACGCCAAGTTCGAAGCGGGCGGGCTGCGCAAGGTCAAGAAGATCCCGAGGACCCGCACCGGTACGCGCGTGCGCTACTGGGCCGACCGCCAGATCTTCCTCAAGGACGCCAAGCTCTCCCTGGAGAACCTGCACCAGCGCGCCCGCCAGACCGCTTTCCTGGTCCCCGGCCTGACCATCGTCGTCCGTGACGAGTACGGTCTCGGCGAGGGCGGCAGCAAGGGTGAGGAGTCCTTCCGCTTCGACGGCGGCATCAGCGAGTTCTGCGAGTACCTGGCCACCGACAAGCCCGTCTGTGACGTCCTCCGCTTCTCCGGCCAGGGCACCTTCAAGGAGACCGTCCCGGTCCTGGACGACCACGGCCAGATGACGCCCACCGAGGTCACCCGGGAGCTCGGTGTCGATGTCGCGCTGCGCTGGGGCACCGGCTACGACACGACGCTGAGGTCGTTCGTCAACATCATCGCCACCCCCAAGGGCGGCACCCATGTCGCGGGCTTCGAGCAGGCCGTCGCCAAGACGATGAACGAGGTGCTGCGTGCCAAGAAGCTGCTGCGCGTCGCCGAGGACGACATCGTCAAGGACGACGCACTGGAGGGCCTCACCGCGGTCGTCACGGTCCGGCTCGCCGAGCCGCAGTTCGAGGGCCAGACCAAGGAGGTGCTCGGCACCTCCGCGGCCCGTCGCATCGTGAACACCGTGATCACCAAGGAGCTCAAGGCGTTCCTCACGTCCACGAAGCGGGATGCCGCGGCCCAGGCCCGGGTCGTCATGGAGAAGGCCGTCGCCGCCGCCCGTACGAGGATCGCGGCACGCCAGCACAAGGACGCCCAGCGCCGGAAGACGGCCCTGGAGTCCTCGTCGCTGCCCGCCAAGCTCGCCGACTGCCGCAGTGACGACGTCGAGCGCAGCGAGCTCTTCATCGTCGAGGGAGACTCCGCGCTCGGCACGGCCAAGCTCGCCCGGAACTCCGAGTTCCAGGCGCTGCTGCCGATCCGCGGCAAGATCCTCAACGTTCAGAAGTCGTCCGTGACGGACATGCTCAAGAACGCCGAGTGCGGGGCGATCATCCAGGTCATAGGGGCGGGCTCGGGCCGCACCTTCGACATCGACGCGGCCCGCTACGGCAAGATCATCATGATGACCGACGCCGATGTCGACGGCTCTCACATCCGGACGCTGCTGCTGACGCTGTTCCACCGCTACATGCGGCCGATGGTCGAGGCCGGACGGGTGTTCGCGGCGGTCCCTCCGTTGCACCGCATCGAGCTGATCCAGCCGAAGAAGGGCCAGGACAAGTACGTCTACACGTACTCGGACCGCGAGCTGCGCGACAAGCTCCTCGAGTTCCAGAGCAAGGGGATCCGGTACAAGGACTCCATCCAGCGGTACAAGGGCCTCGGTGAGATGGACGCCGACCAGCTGGCCGAGACCACCATGGACCCGCGCCACCGCACCCTGCGCCGCATCAACCTCTCCGACCTGGACGCCGCCGAGCAGGTCTTCGACCTGCTGATGGGCAACGACGTGGCACCGCGCAAGGAGTTCATCTCCAGCTCGGCCGCGACGCTGGACCGGTCGCGCATCGACGCCTAGTCGCCGCGCTGGGCTCGGGCCGGTGAGGCCCGGGCCCAGGAGGCGGGCCCGAGCGCGCGGCGCGGGTGGTGGTCGCGGACGGGCCGGGCCAGGCCGTGGTCCGTGAACACCTGATGTGGTGCTGACGCAGCTGCGGATGCCCGCTGCACGCGGACGACGAGTGGCTGTTCCGGGAGTCGCGTGCGGTGAGGACGCACCTCGACAACCTCTTGGCCGAGACCGGACTCAAGGGCCGGGCGCAGGCGGTGCGTTACGCGTACGCCAAGGGTCGTGCACGGCCACCGGCAGGGGGAGTCACCTGATGGGGTGAAGAGCGCGGGGAAGAGAAGTCAGAGATCTTCCCGTTCTGTCCATCCTTGGGCATGCAGCCAAGCAACGCTCGCCCTCGCGGAGGCGGGGGTGGTGCCGAGAGTCCGGTCGGCAGTCACGACGGTCATGGTCCGGCGCCCGCCGAGGGGCCGGAACGGGTGAGGTACGACGACCCCTGGTACGACGCGCTGGCATCCGGCTGGGGCGAGTCGGCCGGCACCGACGCGCCCGCGTCAGCGGTGCCGTCGGCCCGCCAGGAGCACGCGGCACCTGCTCTCGCCGCGGCCGAGGTGTATCTGGAGGTGCAGCGCAGCGCGGCATTCCAGGAAGTGCGCCGTCGGTACCGGAGGTTCGTGGTGCCGGCGGTCGCCGTGTTCCTCGTCTGGTACCTCGCCTACGTCGTGACCGCTACCACGGCACCCGGGCTGATGGCGCGCCCCGTGGCGGGCGCGGTGAACGTGGCGATGGTGGCGGGGCTGGGCCAGTTCCTCACGACCTTCCTGTTCACCTGGGCGTACGCGCGGCACGCGCGGCTGCGCCGGGACCGCGCCGCGCTCGAACTGCGCTGGGACACCCAGGAGCTGACGCGCGGGATCCGGGGTGGTGTGTCGTGACGGGGGACCACCAGACGCTGGCGTTGTTCCTGTTCAGCATGTTCATCGCCGTCACGCTGGGGATCACGACGTGGGTGAGCCGGCACCGGCACGGTTCGGCGGAGGAGTTCTACGCGGGCGGCCGGCTCTTCTCACCCATGGAGAATGGTTTTGCCATCGCGGGCGACTACATGTCGGCCGCGTCCTTCCTCGGCATCTCCGGACTCATCGCCCTCTACGGCTACGACGGGCTGCTGTACTCGGTGGGCTTCCTCGTCGCCTGGCTCGTCGTGCTGTTCCTCGTCGCCGAACTGGTGCGCAACTGCGGGCGGTTCACCCTCGCCGACGTCGTCGCGGCACGGATGAACGAGCGGCCGGTACGGATCGCGGCGGGAACCTCCTCGGTCACCGTGTCCGTTCTGTACCTGGTGGCGCAGATGGTCGGAGCGGGCAGCCTGGTCGCGTTGCTGCTCGGGCGCACCAGCGCGGCGGCGCAGACCTGGACCGTCATCGGGGTCGGCGCGCTCATGGTGATCTATGTGTCGTTCGGAGGGATGCGGGCCACCACCTGGATTCAGATCGTCAAGGCGGTCCTGCTGCTCGGAGGCACCATCGTGCTGACCGTGCTCGTCCTCATGCGGTTCCACGGCGACTTCGACCAGCTGCTGCGCACGGCTGCGGAGCGCAGCGGTCACGGCGAAGCGTTCCTGGCCCCGGGTCTGAAATACGGCGGGGACTGGACGGCCCGCTTCGACTTCATCAGCCTGGGACTGGCCCTCGTGCTCGGCACGGCCGGGCTGCCGCACATCCTGTCCCGCTTCTACACCGTGCCCACCGCGCGGGCCGCCCGGCGCTCGGTGGTGTGGTCGATCGGACTCATCGGCGGCTTCTACCTGATGACGATCGTCCTCGGGTTCGGCGCGGCCGCGATCGTGGGACCCGAAGCGGTACGCGGATCGAACGCGGCCGGGAACACAGCCGTACCGCTCCTGGCCCTCGACGTGGGCGGCGGGGCGGACTCCACGGGAGGAACGGTTCTTTTCGCGATCGTCGCCGCCGTCGCCTTCGCCACCATCCTCGCCGTGGTCGCCGGGATCACGCTCGCCTCCTCCGCGTCCGTCGCCCACGACCTGTACGCCTCGCTGCGGCGCCCGCGTGGCAGGCCGCGCAGCGAAGTGGCCGTGGCCCGCACCGCCGCCGTCGGCATCGGGGTGGTGGCGATCGGGCTCGGTCTGCTGGCGCGCGACCTCAATGTGGCGTTCCTCGTGGGCCTCGCCTTCGCCGTCGCCGCCTCCGCCAATCTGCCGGTGTTGCTCTACTCGCTGTTCTGGCGAGGCTTCACCACCCGCGGCGCCGTCTGGGCCGTCTACGGCGGGCTGATCCCGGCCGTGATGCTGGTGCTGCTGTCGCCGGTGGTGTCGGGCAGTCCCGAATCACTGTTCCCGGGCGTCGACTTCCAGTACTTCCCGCTGCAGAACCCCGGCCTCGTCTCGATCCCCCTGGGCTTCGTCGCGGGCTGGCTCGGCACCGTCACCTCGGCGGAACAGCCCGACGAGGCCAAGCACGCGGAGACGGAGGTGCGGTCCCTCACGGGGGCGGGGGCCGCGTAGGGCCGGCGCCTTCATCGTCGTACGGCTCGGAGTCCGACCGTCGTACGGATACTCGGCCGCCGCAGCTGACGTCCTGGGGGGCCGCATCCGTATGTAGGGGCGGGCACGGTCCCTTCCCCCGCCCCCACGGCCGTGCCCTCAGGCGCGGGTCGCCCACACGTAACGGTGTTCCGGGCGGCCCGCGTCGCCGTACTTGAGGGTGAGTCGGGCCCGCCCTGTGCGCTCCAGGAGCTTCAGATAGCGCTGGGCGGTCTGGCGGCTCACCCCGGTGCGTTCGGCGATCTCCTGGGCGGACAGGGGGCCCTCGGCGCTCATGAGGGAGCGGCGTACGAGCTCCGCCGTGGTGGGGGAGTGGCCTTTGGGCAGTTCGGGTTCCGACGGCGCGGACAGGGCGCCGAAGATGCGGTCCACCTCGGCCTGCTCCGCCTCGCCACCCCCGTCGAGGGTGCGGCGGAGCTGCGCGTACGCCTCCAGCTTGGCGCGCAGGCCCGCGAAGGCGAACGGCTTGACCAGGTACTGCAGTGCGCCCTGCCGCATGGCGGCCTGCACGGTCTCGATGTCCCGCGCCGCTGTCACCATGATCACGTCGGTCTGGTGGCCGCGTCGGCGCATCTCCTGGACGACCGTGAGACCCGTCTGGTCGGGCAGGTAGTGGTCCATCAGGACGAGGTCCACGTGGGCCAGCGCCGCCAGCTGCGCCAGCGCCTCCGCCGCGCTGTGCGCCTCGCCGGCCACGTGGAAGCCCGGCACCTTCTCGACGTAGGCGGCGTTGACCCGGGCGACGCGGAGGTCGTCGTCCACGACCAGGACCTCGATCATCGGGACTCCTCCTCGGGGGCGGACAGCTGGGCCGGCCAGGCGGTGAGAGCCGGTTCCGGTTCGGGCTCTGTCAGGGCGTCGGGCAGGACGACCGTGAACTCCGCGCCCCCGCCGCCCGCCTCCCCGACCGTGGCACTGCCACCTTGCCGCTCGGCGAGCCTGCGCACCAGGGAGAGGCCGATACCGCGATTGCGATGCGCCGGCGGCTCCTTCGTGGACCAGCCGTCCGTGAAGACCAACTCGCGGTGCTCCACCGGGATGCCGGGCCCCGTGTCCCGCACTCTGAGGACGGCGGTACGTCCCTCGGTGCGCAACTCGACCTCCACGCGCGCGTGCGGTGTGCCCGCGACGGCGTCCAGGGCGTTGTCCACCAGGTTGCCGAGGATCGTGACGAGTCCGCCCGGGTCGACCAGTCGCTCCGGCAGCCGGGTGCGGTCCGCGACCCACAGGGCGACACCGCGCTCGGCGGCGACGGTCGCCTTGCCGACCAGCAGGGCGGCGAGCAGGGGGTCCTGGATCTTCTCGGTGACCTGTTCGGCGGTGGCGCGGTGGTCGCCGACGACCTCTCCGACGAACTCCACGGCGTCGTCGTACATCTCCAGTTCGAGCAGCCCCAGCAGCGTGTGCATGCGGTTGGCGTGCTCGTGGTCCTGGGCGCGCAGTGCGTCGATCAGGCCGCGCGTGGAGTCGAGTTCCCGGCCCAGTTGCTCCAGCTCGGTACGGTCGCGCAGGGTGGCGACGGCACCGCCGTCGTCCGTGGGCATGCGGTTGGTGACCAGTACGCGCTGGCCGCGCACGGTGAGCAGGTCGGTGCCCGTCACCCGGCCGGCGAGAACGTCGGCCGTCCGTCCCTCGCCGAGTGCCTCGTCCGGAGAGCGACCGACCGCCTCGTCACCGATGCCCAGCAGGCGCTGCGCCTCGTCGTTGAGGAGGCGGACGCGACCGGTGCGGTCCAGGGCGACGACGCCCTCCCGGATGCCGTGCAGCATCGCCTCTCGTTCCGCGAGCAGACCCGAGATGTCCGAGAACGCCAGATCCCGGGTCTGTCGGTGGACCCGGCGGGAGATCAGCCAGGCGGCCAGCGCGCCCACGGCCAGGGCGCCGCCCGCGTACGCGAACAGCCCCGGGATCGCGTGGATCAGCCGCGCCCGCACACTGTCGTACGGGATACCGACCGAGACCGCGCCGACGATCTTGCCGGCGCTGTCGCGCAGGGGCACCTTGCCACGCGCGGAGCGGCCCAGTGTGCCGCTGTCGATCTCCATGACCTCCTTGCCCGCCAGGGCCGGGCCGGGGTCGGTCGAGACGGTTCGGCCGACCTGGTCCGGAGTGGGGTGCGACCAGCGCACGCCCCGCCAGTCCATCACCACGACGTACTCGGCCTTGGTGGCCCTGCGGATCCGCTCCGCCGCCTCCTGGACGGGGCCGTCAGCCGTCGGAGGCGTGTTCTTGACCTCCTGGGCGATCCGCGGCTCGGCGGCCGTGGTCTGCGCGATCGCCAGCGCCCTGCGCATGGCCTGGTCGTCCAGCTGGTCGCTGAGGGGGGCGAGGAACAGACCGGTCACGAGCACCGCGACTCCCGCGGCGATCGCCAGCTGCATCAGCAGCACCTGCGAGAACGCGCGTCTCGGCAGGCCGAGACGCAGGCGACGGGAGGGGGGAGTGCGGCTCATACCCATGAAGGTACGTGGGTGCGCGCCGGCTGCCGTAGGGGGTGTGGCGTGGATTACTTGATCAACACATGTGGCAGGTGAAGCGCGTTCACTTCCGTACCGGCGCCGGTACACGCCCTACGCGCGGTCGATGCGATCGGCGGAGGCGATCACCTCAGCTCGCCAGTGCCGTCCTGGCGCCCAGTTCACGCACTGCCACCACGTCCATGCGCGCGGGCGAGCCGAGTACGGATGCCCCGCAGCTCTCCTCGCGGGGCGGCAGAGACGCGCTCTGGGCCACGACGACACGCCAGCGGCGTCCGTCCGCGTGCGCGACCGTCACCTCCCAGCGAGGGGCGGCCCCCTCCGTACGGATGACGGCGAGGGCGTCCGCCGCGTACTCGCGCACCGCCTGGCGCACGGCCAGCTCGGCCGCCTGGCCGGGCCGTTCCCAGGCGGAGCTCCCACGACACCCCTCCACCACGATCCGGCCTTCCTGGACGCTGTGCAGGACCTCCTTGACGGCATGGGCCTCGGCCCGGCCGTAGGCGTAGCCGTACGGCAGGACGAGCAGCGTCGGCGAGAAGCGATGACCACCCAGATGGGTGACCTCCCAGGCGCCCTCGACACCGGAGGCGGCCAGCTCGGCGGCGAGTGGGCGGCCGAGGAGCGCGCAGCAGCGGTCCCGCTTGCCGTTGGTGCACACGAGCGCGAGCGGCCCGCCGGTGTGGGGCCGCCCGTCGAGCGCCGCGTCGAAGCTGCTGTGGTCGCCCCTGCCGAGCGCGTCGAGGTCGAGCTCGAGCAGCCGGCGGGGATCGCAGGTGGTGGCGGCGTGCAGCCAGGCGTTCCCGGGCCGGGTGTGGGCGACGTACACCTGACGTGTGGTGGGGCTGCCGCTGTCGGCGTGCCGGCCGGGGCGGCGGATGAGCGCGACGCGTACGCCCGTGCCCTTGGCGGACGCGTCCAGCGCGCGGCCCAGCGCGGGGTCCAGGTGGCTCGAAGTGAGCGCCTTGGCACCCCAGGGGCCGGGCTGTTCCAGCAGCAGCCAGGTACTCGCCGTGGCCGCGGTCCCGGAGATGGGCTCGTCGAGCTCTCGGGAGACGGTTGAGCACGTACTCACAGAGGTGAGCCTAACCTGACTTCCCGCGCGTGACGTCCGGACGGGGGTGTGTCCTACTCCGGGAGGGGGCGCGGAGGCCTCGGACCGACGTAGTGGCCGCTCGGGCGCATGCGCAGGGGGCGTTCCCCGTACTCCTCCAGGGCGTGGGCGATCCAGCCCGCCGTACGGGCCACCGCGAAGATCGTCTCGCTCGCGGTGGCGGGCATGCCGGACGAGGCGGTGAGCACGGCGAGTGCCAGGTCGACGTTGGCGTGCAGCGGGGCGTGGCGGGCGGTGGTGGCCACGATGTCCCGGGCCGCGGCGAGGGCGGGTTCGGCCTTGGGGATCTGCTCCAGGAGACCGAACAGCGCACGCGCGCGTGGGTCCTCACCGGCGTAGAGGCGATGGCCGAGCCCCGGGATCCGGCGGCCGGCCCGCAGTTCGTCCGCGATCACCGGGGCCGCGCTGCCGTGGTCGAGCACGTCGAGCAGCAGCCGGTGGGCGAGCCCTCCGGCCGCGCCGTGCAGGGGCCCCTCGATCACGCCGAGCCCCGCGGAGACGGCCGCGTAGGCGTGTGCGCGGGCCGACGCCGCGACGCGGACGGCGAGCGTGGAGGCGGCGAGATCGTGATCGACCAGCAGGGCGAGTGCGGTGTCCAGGACGCGCAGGGACGCCTCGTCGGCGGGCCACCCGCTGAGCCGGGGCCACAGCCGGTGGGCGAGCGGGCCGCTGTCGTCCTGGTCGTGCCGGACCCGGGGCAGGGCGGCGACGAGCGTGGGGATGAGGACGCGAGCGGTGCCGAGGACGGCCTCCTCGGAGAGGTCGAAGCGGAGCGGGTCCGCAGCCGCCGCGGCGATCGCGGCGACCCGCAACCGGTCGGTGGGAGCGGTGTGCTCGGGGAGGGCGTTCACCGCGCGGCGGGCTGTGGCCACGGCTGTCTCGGGTGCCGTGAAGGTGACGCCGGGGCGCAGCTGCCCGGTCCACAGCCATTCCGCGACCTCCTCGTAGGTGTGCCGTGCGGCCATTTCGGTCGCGTCGACGCCCCGGAAGTAGTACCGGTCCGTGTCGATCAACGTGAGGCGCGTGCGTACGGAGAGTTCGCCGCTGGCGGCCCCCGGACTCCCGCCGCCGTCCCGCCGGTTTCGCCGGGCGAGCGCCTCCACCTCCTTGGCGTCGAAGGTGCTGCCCCGTCCGCCCGGCACGCGACGGCTGGTGAGCTGTCCGCGGCTCACGTAGGCGTAGACGGTCTCGGGCTTCACACCCAGGAGTTCGGCGGCCTCCTTCGTGCTCAGCCGCTGTCCGGCGGGGCCTGGGAGGGGTTCTTGATCGCGCATAGGACGTCACCGTATCCGCAGCTTGGCTCATTGATCGGACATTGAACCAATACATTGATTCAATCAATATTGACAGGAATTCAGTCAACCATGGACAGTCGGATCAAGTCGAGGGAGGAATCATGTCCGACAACAGGTCCACAGCCACACTGATCGACGTGCCACGGGGGCTCGCGGGTGTCGTGGTCACCGACACCGAGATCGGTGACGTGCGAGGACGCGAGGGCTTCTATCACTACCGCCAGTACTCGGCCGTCGAACTCGCGAAGACCCGCAACTTCGAGGACGTCTGGCATCTCCTGGTTCACGGCGAACTGCCGGACGCCGAGCGTTCCGCCGCCTTCGCCGCCGAGACGGCCGGACTGCGGCGGCTGCCCGGCGCGGTACGGGCCGCGCTGCCCGGCATCGCCGCCGCGGGCGCGGACTCCGGTCCGCTCGCCGGCATGCGCACCGCGCTGTCACTGCTCGGCTCGGCAAAGGGTTTCCGTCCGGTGTACGACCTGGACGCGGACCGGCGTCGCGCGGACACCGTCGTCGCGGCGGCGGCCGTACCCACGCTGCTCACCGCGCTGCACCGGCTGGGTGCCGGGCTCGAGCCGGTGGAACCGCGCGAGGACCTGTCGTACGCGGCGAACTACCTCTACATGCTGACCGGTTCGGAGCCGGAGCCCGCGCGGGCCCGGGCGGTCGAGCAGTACTTGATATCAACCATTGATCACGGGTTCAACGCATCAACCTTCACGGCGCGGGTCATCGCGTCGACCGGTGCCGACGTGGCGGCGTGTCTCGTGGGAGCGGTGGGGGCGCTGTCCGGGCCGCTCCACGGAGGCGCGCCCAGTCGTGCGCTGGACACCCTGGACGAGATCGGGACACCCGACCGCATCGACTCCTGGATCCGCGAGCGGGTCCTGGCCGGAGAACGCATCATGGGCTTCGGCCACGCGATCTACCGCACGGAGGACCCCCGTTCCCGGATGCTGCGCGAGATCGCCCAGGGGTTCGGCGGTCCCCGCGTCCACTTCGCGGTAGAGGTCGAGCGCCACGTCGAGCGGATCCTCGCGGAACTGAAGCCGGGCCGGGAACTGCACACCAACGTCGAGTTCTACGCGGGCGTGGTCATGGAGCTGTGCGGCCTGCCCCGGGAGATGTTCACGCCGACGTTCGCGGCGGCACGGATGGTGGGCTGGAGCGCCAACCTCCTGGAGCAGGCGGCGGACTCGAAGATCATCAGGCCGGTGGCGCGGTATGTGGGGCCGGGGGCGCCGGTGGCTGTGCCCGTGGAGGCCTGACGGCACCGGATGCTCGGCACCGTAGATCACCTGAGGCCCGGCACCGAACGGTGCCGGACCCGGGAGCGGTACTCACACTTCAGGAATGCCCATGGTCAGGAAGGCCGCGCGCGAAGTCTCACGCGTCGGGGATGTCGGCCTTGGCGCGGATCAGCGTGTCTCGGGTGATGACCACGATGCGCTCGTAGTCCGCGCGCGAGGCGTCGGCGGGGAGGTCGGGATCGAGGGAGTCCGTGGCGTCCCTGCCGATGACGGCGAAACTTCCGTCGGCCAATTCGAAGATGTCCGGGCAGTTGCCTCCCCCTGTGCTCCCCCTGTCGCACGGAGGTACACCGATCCGACGGATGATCTGACTCACTGTTGCTTCCCTCTGGTCCACGGCTGACGAGTGCACACGACGGCTGCGGCGTACGAAGCAGCCTTGTGGGGTGCGCTCGTCATCCGGCGGCGTGAGTGACGCCTTGTGGGGTCGCTCTACGCGATCAGGCGTGAGTCAACCCCAGTGGCACAGGAGTCAACTGGGAACTTGACCTGTTCGTTATGGCCCGAGGGTGTGATTTCCTCGGCGGCGCGCCCTACTCGCCCGGCGGCTCTCCCACCACCCACCACTCGTCGATGTCCGCCTCGTCGAGCTGCCGCAGGAGGTCGTCGACCATATGGCCCAGTTCGGCCTCGTCGGAGCCCTCGGGGAGGGTGGCCCGTTGCCCACGCGTGGCGAACCAGTACTCCCTCACCACCGGGTTCTGCAGGAGACCTCGCATACGGCCGAAGACCTCGTCGCGGCTGAGATTGCCGATCCGGTAGTAGAAGAGCAGATTCGTGTACAGCGCGTTGGCGAACAGGTACTGGCGGCGTTTGCGCTGCGACGCGGGCACCTCGAAGATGTCCAGGACCTCGGCCAGCTCCGGGCTGTCGATGGCCTTGCTCAGCAGTTCCCAGTGCAGGTGTTGCTGGTTGGCCAGGTTGGTTTGGCGTTGGCTGTGGGACACCTGTTTCTCCAGGTGGTCCAGCCGTTCGCGCATTGAGCGGAGCGTGCGGTGCTGTGCGGACAGGGCGGTGAGAGCTCCGGTCACCAGGCCCAGGCCGGCTGCCAGTGGTGTGGCGAACCCCCGTGTTCCACTCTTCCGTGTGGCCATGTCAACCCCCGAATCAGGCGGCCGTCCGCCGGTCGTCGGGGTGCGGGTCGACTGAAGGGGACCGGCGAGCGGAGGGCGGCGCTTGTCTCCCAGAGTGCCGAGCGGCTCTGATCGGCGGGGGAGGCGGAGAGGAGGCGCACGGAGGGAAGCGAGGGTCGCACGAACCGGCGCCTTCCCCAACGTCTGCCCCGCAAGAGCTGCTAACAATCGTTCACTCAGCGGTGATTCTTCCGGCTCGTATCCTGGGTGGGCATTCAATCCTCGTGCGTGCGCAGGCGGACAGTCCGGCGTACGCGGTGGCGTGAGAGAGGTAGCGCGTTGAGCCGTAGCCCGCAGCAGATCCCGGTTGTCGTCCTGGCCGGATTCCTCGGCTCAGGCAAGACCACACTGCTCAACCACCTCCTCCACCGCAGCGGAGGGAGCCGCATCGGCGCCGTCGTCAACGACTTCGGTGCCATCGAGATCGACGCGATGGCCGTCGCCGGTGCCCTCGGCGACTCCACCGTCTCCCTGGGGAACGGATGTCTGTGCTGCGCCGTCGACACCAGTGAGCTGGACGAGTACCTGGAGCGGCTCGCACAGCCCTCTCTGGGCATCGACGTCATCGTGATCGAGGCCAGCGGGCTCGCCGAACCCCGGGAACTCGTGCGCATGGTGCTCGCCAGCGAGCATCCCGGCATCGTGTACGGCGGGCTGGTCGAGGTCGTCGACGCCGCCGAGTTCGACGACACCCGCGCGCGGCATCCCGAGATCGACCGGCACCTCGCCCTCGCCGACCTCGTCGTCGTCAACAAGCTCGACCGGGCCGAGGACGGGGAGCGGGTGATCGGGCTGGTCCGCTCCCTCGTCGACCGGGCCGCCGTGGTGCCCGCGCGCTACGGCCGCATCGATCCCGAGTTCCTCTTCGACTGCCGGCCGAGCGAGGAGCGCCTCGGACAGCTGTCCTTCGACGACCTGCACCACCACGGGGAGCACGACCACCCCGGGCACGAACACCGCGACCATCTGCACACCGGCTACGACAGCCTGTCCTTCGTCTCCGAAGTCCCCCTCGACCCTCGCCTGTTGATGCGGTTCCTCGACAGCAGGCCCGAGGGGCTGTACCGGATCAAGGGGTATGTCGACTTCGGGCCGTACGACCCCGCGAACCGCTACTGCGTGCACGCCGTCGGGCGGTTCCTCCGCTTCTACCCGGAACCCTGGGCACCGGCCGACGACCGCCGCACGCAGCTGGTGCTCATCGGCTCCGGCATCGACGTTCCGGTCCTCGGCAAGGAGCTGGAGGCGTGCAAGAGCGACGCCCCACACGCCGACGAGCGGGGCATGTGGGGCGTTCTGCGCTACGTGCGGGAACCGGAGGAAGGGGCCGAAGAGGCCTTCGAGGAGGCCTAGACCGGCCCGGCCACCACCGCGACCGTCTTCGCCAGCGAGACGCCCGATCCGTCGCGGCGCGGGTCCATCTCCGGGAGGTCCGCCGGGGTGCCGTTCTTCTGCGCCGCCTTCGCCGGGACGGGCCCGGCCCAGGCCAGGGACAGACAGTCCTCGCCCTTCAGGAAACGCTGGCAGCGGACGCCACCGGTGGCACGGCCCTTGCGCGGGTACTGGTCGAACGGGGTCAGCTTGGCCGTCGTCTGCACGGAGTCGTCCAGCGTGCCGCGTGAGCCCGCCACCGTGAACACCACCGCGTCCGCGGCGGGGTCGACGGCGGTGAAGGAGATCACCTTCGCGCCCTCGGTGAGCTTGATGCCCGTCATGCCACCGGCCGGACGGCCCTGCGGACGGACCTGGGAGGCCTGGTAGCGCAGCAGTTGGGCGTCGTCCGTGATGAAGATCAGATCCTCCTCGCCGGTGCGCAGCTCCACAGCGCCGACGATCCGGTCGCCCTCCTTGAGGGTGATGACCTCCAGCTCCCCCTTGTTGGCCGGATAGTCGGGGACCACCCGCTTGACGACACCCTGTGCGGTGCCGATCGCCAGACCGGGAGAGGACTCGTCGAGCGTGGTCAGGCAGACCACCGTCTCGTCGCCCTCCAGCGAGACGAACTCCGCCAGCGGGGCGCCGCCCGAGAGGTTCGGAGCCGTCACGGTGTCCGGGAGCTGGGGCAGGTCCACCACGTTCACCCTGAGCAGACGGCCGGAGGACGTCACCACGCCCACCTCGCCGCGCGCCGTCGCGGGCACCGCCGAAATGATCACGTCGTGCTTGGTGCGCCGGGCGTCGGGGTCCTGTGGGAACGGCTCGCCGTTCGCGGTGCGGGCCAGCAGGCCCGTCGAGGAGAGCAGGACGCGACAGGGGTCGTCGGCCACCTGGAGCGGCACGGTGGCCACGGTGGTACCGGCCGACTCCAGCAGGACCGTACGCCGCTCGGTGCCGAACTTCTTCGCCACCGCGGCCAGTTCGGCGGAGACGAGCTTGCGCAGCTCGGCGTCCGAGTCCAGGATCCGGGTCAGCTCCGCGATCTCCGCGTTCAGCCGCTCCTTCTCGGACTCCAGCTCGATGCGGTCGAACCTGGTGAGGCGGCGCAGCGGGGTGTCGAGGATGTACTGGGTCTGGATCTCCGACAGCGAGAACCGCTCCATCAGGCGCTGCTTGGCCTCGGCGGAGTTGTCACTGGAGCGGATGAGGCGGATGACCTCGTCGATGTCCACCAGCGCGGTGAGCAGGCCCTCGACCAGGTGCAGCCGGTCGCGCTTCTTGCCGCGACGGAACTCGCTGCGGCGGCGCACGACCTCGAAGCGGTGGTCGAGGTAGACCTCCAGGAGCTCCTTGAGACCGAGGGTGAGGGGCTGGCCGTCCACCAGCGCCACGTTGTTGACGCCGAAGGACTCCTCCATGGGCGTCAGCTTGTACAGCTGCTCCAGGACCGCCTCCGGCACGAAGCCGTTCTTGATCTCGATGACCAGCCGCAGGCCGTGCGCGCGGTCGGTGAGGTCCTTGACGTCGGCGATGCCCTGGAGCTTCTTCGAGCCGACCAGGTCCTTGATCTTGGCGATGACCTTCTCGGGGCCGACGGTGAACGGCAGCTCGGTGACGACCAGGCCCTTGCGGCGGGCCGTCACGTTCTCCACCGAGACCGTCGCGCGGATCTTGAAGGTGCCGCGGCCCGTCTCGTACGCGTCCCGGATGCCGGAGAGGCCGACGATACGGCCGCCGGTCGGCAGGTCGGGACCGGGGATGTGCCGCATCAGGGTCTCGAGGTCCGCGTTCGGGTGGCGGATCAGGTGGCGGGCGGCCGCGATGACCTCGGCCAGGTTGTGCGGCGGCATGTTCGTGGCCATACCGACCGCGATGCCCGAGGCGCCGTTCACCAGGAGGTTCGGGAAGGCCGCGGGCAGCGCCGCCGGCTCCTGCTCCTGGCCGTCGTAGTTGGGCGCGAAGTCGACCGTGTCCTCGTCGATGGACTCCGTCATCAGACTCGCGGCCTCGGCCGCGCGGCACTCGGTGTACCGCATGGCGGCGGGCGGGTCGTCGTTGCCCAACGATCCGAAGTTGCCGTGGCCGTCGACCAGCGGGACGCGCATCGAGAAGGGCTGGGCCATGCGCACCAGGGCGTCGTAGATCGACGCGTCGCCGTGCGGGTGCAGCTTGCCCATGACCTCGCCGACGACACGGGCGCACTTCACGTAGCCGCGCTCGGGACGCAGGCCCATCTCGTTCATCTGGTACACGATGCGGCGATGCACCGGCTTGAGGCCGTCGCGGGCGTCCGGCAGGGCGCGGGAGTAGATGACCGAGTACGCGTACTCGAGGAAGGAGCCCTGCATCTCGTCGACGACGTCGATGTCGAGGATCTTCTCCTCGTACGAGTCGTCGGGCGGCGGGGTCTTCGTGCTGCGGCGGGCCATCGCTGCCGGCTCCTTGCTGGGGCGTGTGACGGGATCTGACGCGGACCATTGTGGACCGTGGCACTGACAGCGTGGGCCGGGACCCGGCGTCGGCCGTCGGGCCTGCCTGGAGAGGCACCGCCTCCACGGATGTGCGCAGGCTACGCGATCTCGCTGACGGCGTACGCGGTCCGGGAACTTCGCCGACCGTCCACGCGCTTGCATACAGTGGCAGGACCGGCAGGAAAACCGCGGTTTCAGCGACCGCGACCGCGATCGAAGGGACGTACATGCCCATGGGTCACACGGCTACAGCCCAGGCAGGCTCAGGGGGCCTGACAGCGACCGAGCACCGTCTGGCCAACGGTCTGCGCGTGGTGCTCTCGGAGGACCACCTGACCCCGGTCGCGGCGGTGTGCCTCTGGTACGACGTCGGCTCGCGCCACGAAGTCAAGGGCCGTACGGGCCTTGCTCACCTTTTCGAGCACCTCATGTTCCAGGGCTCCGGCCAGGTGAAGGGCAACGGCCACTTCGAACTGGTCCAGGGCGCCGGCGGCTCGCTCAACGGCACCACCAGCTTCGAGCGCACCAACTACTTCGAGACCATGCCCGCCCACCAGCTGGAGCTCGCCCTCTGGCTGGAGGCCGACCGCATGGGCTCGCTGCTGGCCGCCCTGGACGACGAGTCGATGGAGAACCAGCGGGACGTCGTCAAGAACGAGCGCCGGCAGCGCTACGACAACGTGCCCTACGGCACGGCGTTCGAGAAGCTCACCGCCCTCGCCTACCCGGAGGGCCACCCTTACCACCACACCCCGATCGGCTCGATGGCCGACCTGGACGCGGCCACCCTGGAGGACGCGCGCGCGTTCTTCCGCACGTACTACGCGCCCAACAACGCCGTCCTGTCGGTCGTCGGCGACATCGACCCGGAGCAGACGCTCGCCTGGGTCGAGAAGTACTTCGGCTCGATCGCCGGCCACGACGGCAAGCCCGCCCCCCGCGACGGCTCGCTGCCGGAGGTCATCGGCGAGCAACTGCGCGAGATCGTGGAGGAAGAGGTCCCCGCGCGCGCGTTGATGGCCGCCTACCGGCTCCCGGAGGACGGCACGCGCGCGTGCGACGCCGTCGACCTGGCCCTCACCGTCCTCGGTGGTGGCGAGTCGTCCCGCCTCTACAACCGGCTGGTGCGGCGCGACCGCACGGCGGTGGCGGCCGGCTTCGGCCTGCTGCGACTGGCCGGGGCGCCCTCCCTGGGCTGGCTGGACGTGAAGACCTCCGGGGACGTCGAGGTACCGGTCATCGAGGCCGCCATCGACGAGGAGCTCGCCCGGTTCGCCGCGGAGGGCCCCACGGCCGAGGAGATGGAGCGCGCCCAGGCCCAGTTGGAGCGCGAGTGGCTGGACCGGCTCGGCACGGTCGCGGGCCGCGCCGACGAACTGTGCCGGTACGCCGTCCTGTTCGGTGACCCGCAGCTGGCCCTGACCGCCGTGCAGCGGGTGCTGGAGGTGACCGCCGAGGAGGTCCAGGAGGTCGCCAAGGCCCGTCTGCGCCCCGACAACCGCGCGGTGCTCGTCTACGAGCCGATCACCCCCGAAGCCACCGCCGACCAGGACGAGAACGAGGAGGCGGCCCGGTGACCGAGCTCGCCACGATGGACTTCCACCCCCAGCCCCAGGCGGGCGAGGCCAAGCCCTGGGCGTTCCCGGCGCCGCAGCGGGGCACGCTCGACAACGGACTGACGGTCCTGCGCTGTCACCGCCCCGGCCAGCAGGTCGTCGCCGTCGAGGTGTGCCTCGACGCGCCCCTGGAGGCAGAGCCGGCCGGTCTGGACGGCGTCGCCACGATCATGGCCCGGGCCTTCTCCGAGGGAACGGACAAGCACTCCGCCGAGGAGTTCGCCGCCGAGCTGGAGCGCTGCGGCGCCACCCTCGACGCACACGCGGACCACCCCGGTGTCCGGCTCTCCCTCGAAGTCCCGGTCTCGCGCCTGGCCAAGGCGCTCGGCCTGCTCGCCGATGCCCTCAGGGCGCCCGCGTTCGCGGACAGCGAGGTCGAGCGCCTGGTGCGCAACCGTCTGGACGAGATCCCGCACGAGCTGGCCAACCCCTCCCGGCGGGCCGCCAAGGAGCTCTCCAAGGAGCTGTTCCCGGCCACCTCGCGCATGTCGCGCCCGCGCCAGGGCACCGAGGAGACGGTCGAGAGCATCGACTCCGCGGCCGTACGCGGCTTCTACGAGAAGCACGTCCGCCCCGCGACCGCCACCGTCGTGGTCGTCGGCGACCTCACCGGCATCGACCTCGACGCGCTGCTGGGCGACACCCTCGGCTCCTGGACCGGCTCCTCGGCGGAGTCCCGTCCGGTGCCTCCGGTGACCGCCGACGACACCGGCAGGGTCGTCATCGTGGACCGCCCCGGTGCCGTCCAGACGCAGCTGCTGATCGGCCGTATCGGCCCCGACCGGCACGACCGGGTCTGGCCCGCGCAGGTGCTCGGCACGTACTGCCTGGGTGGCACCCTCACCTCCCGCCTGGACCGCGTCCTGCGCGAGGAGAAGGGCTACACCTACGGCGTGCGGGCGTTCGGGCAGGTCATGCGCTCCGCCCCGGACGGCACCGGTGCCGCGATGCTGGCCATCAGCGGCTCCGTCGACACGCCGAACACGGGCCCCGCTCTGCAGGACCTGTGGACGGTGCTGCGCACGCTCGCCGAGGGCGGTCTCACCGACGCCGAACGCGATGTCGCCGTGCAGAACCTCGTCGGGGTGGCGCCGCTGAAGTACGAGACCGCCGCGGCCGTGGCGAGCACCCTGGCCGACCAGGTCGAGCAGCACCTGCCGGACGACTTCCAGGCCACGCTGTACCGGCAGCTCGCGGCGACCGGCACCGTCGAGGCCACCGCGGCTGCGGTGAGTGCCTTCCCCATCGACCGGCTGGTGACCGTCCTCGTGGGTGACGCGGCGCAGATCAGGGAGCCCGTCGAGGCGCTCGGCGTCGGTGAAGTCACGGTCGTGACGGCCGAGTAGAGCCACGCGCGCGTGGGGCCCTGGCGACTGAAGAGTCACCAGGGCCCCTTTATGTCCGAATTGAGGGAGAGGTTGCCTGTCTGCCCTGTGGCATGCGCTACAAAAGCCTTGATCCGTTTGAGGATTGAAAGTGGCCCCGTTTAGCGTCATGCGGGCTGTTCGTCAGGCAGTGCGCCGCACCCGCGGCACCGGACAGTCATCGCCGAGTCCCCACATGGCGCGAGCCAGGGGAGCCGGGGACCCAAACCAAGAGTCCCTGGGGTGAATCGGACGCCCGCGCGCACCGCGAGGGGGTCCGTAGGAGACCTTCCTGCTCCGAACCCGTCAGCTAACCCGGTAGGCGAGAAGGAAGGAAAGGACCAGCCACCACATGGCGTTCACCTGCGCCACCGGGAAGCACCGTCGTCCCAGCCGGATCAAGCGCACCACTGCCCGCGCCGCGGGCGTCGCGGCGCTCGCCACCACCGGCGTCGTCGGCACCCTGGCCGCTCCGGCGCTCGCCGCCGAACCCGCCGCCGCCGAGCAGACCGGTCTCACCCCCGTCATCACCATCGGCGAGTCGGTCGCCGACCAGATCGACGCCCAGGCCGCCGCGCAGAAGCAGGCGGCAGAGGTGGCCGAGGCGAAGAAGAAGGCCGAGGAGGCCGCGCGCAAGAAGGCCGCCGCCGAGGCCAAGAAGGAGCGCGAGGCCAAGGAGCGCGCCGCCCGCGAGGCCGAGCGCAAGCGCCTCAACGCGTACGTCTCCCCGATCCCCGGCTCGTACGTCTCGACCGGCTACAAGGCCGGCGGCGCCGTCTGGTCGTCCGGCAGCCACACCGGCGTCGACTTCCACGCGGCGAGCGGCACCTCCGTCCACGCGGTCGGCTCGGGCACGGTCGTCGAGGCCGGCTGGGGCGGCTCGTACGGCAACAACGTCGTCATCAAGATGAACGACGGAACGTACACCCAGTACGGTCACCTGTCGTCCATCGGTGTCTCCGTCGGCGAGACGGTCACTCCGGGCCGGCAGATAGGCCTGTCCGGCGCCACCGGCAACGTCACCGGCCCGCACCTGCACTTCGAGGCCCGTATGACCGCGGAGTACGGCTCCGACATCGACCCGGTCTCCTATCTCCGCTCGCACGGTGTGAGCGTCTGACGCTCACGCGCGCGTCCCGCGGACGTCCGGCGGAACCGCCTTCCGACGTCCCGCCTCCCGAAGCCCTGGCTCCCGAGCCGGGGCTTTCGGCGTTTCCGGGGGCCGGGTGTCCAAAAAATATCCATGGATTCCGGTTCCCCGTCGGAAATTCCCGCTGATTGCAATAGAGTCACTGAACACACGTCAATCGTCGACGTTTCACGGGGATTAAAGCGGAGGTCGGTCATGCGTATTCCGGCGCACTCGGTATGCACGGCGATCCGGGACGACATCGTCGCGGGTGTCTACGAGCGCGGGGGCCGGCTCACCGAGGAACTGCTCGCCCGCCGCTATGGCGTCTCCCGCGTCCCCGTCCGGGAGGCGCTGCGCACGCTGGAGGCGGAGGGCTTCGTGGTGACCCGGCGGCACGCGGGCGCGTGCGTCGCGGAACCCACCGAGCAGGAGGGTGCCGACCTGCTGGAGATGCGCATGCTCCTGGAGCCGCTCGGCGCCTCCCGGGCCGCCCAGCGGCGCACCGAGGCCCATCTCAAGGTGCTGCGCGGTCTGGTCCGGCTGGGCCAGGAGCGGGCCAGGCGGGGCAACAGCGAGGATCTGCGCTCCCTGGGGAGCTGGTTCCACGAGACCCTCGCGCAGGCCTCGGGCAGCCCCGCGATGACGGCTGTGCTGACCCAGCTGCGGCACAAGATCGCGTGGATGTACACGGTGGAGGCGCCGGCCGATCCCGCGGAGTCGTGGGCGGAGCACGGCGCGATCGTGGACGCCGTGGCGCGCGGCGACGGGGAGCGGGCGCGGGCACTCACGGCGCTGCACACGGAACGCGCGACGGTCGCGCACCGCCTCCGCTTCGGCGGCGGGGAGCGGCCGGACCGTGTGAGGAACTCGCAACATCCCGTAAACATGTCGAGCCTGCGGCATTAACACGGGCGCCGTATACAAAGAGGGGTAATTCGCGGGGGATTATTTCTGCTGCCCGAACACGGGAAATGCGAGGGGCTCGCCCGATAATTCGGGCGAGCCCCTCGTCGTCACCTTAATTCGGTGTTCAGACGGTCTCGGGGAGTTCCTCGAGACCCTCGGCGACCAGCTTCGCCAGCCGGTCGAGGGCGGCGTCGGCGCCCTCGGCGTCGGAGGCGAGGACGATCTCCTCGCCGCCCTGGGCGCCCAGGCCGAGAACGGCCAGCATGGAGGCCGCGTTGACGGGGTTGCCGTCGGCCTTGGAGATCGTCACCGGGACACCTGCGGCCGTGGCGGCCCGGACGAAGATGGAAGCGGGGCGGGCGTGAAGGCCCTCGGCCCAGCCGACGTTGACGCGGCGCTCAGCCATGTGATGCTGCCCTTCGGGGTATCAGGGTTGTCTAGACCAGTTTCCCATATCGTGAAGCATGCCCGGAGCGGTCCTTCGTCCCGCCCCTGCGTGTCGCCGGACCGCGGCCTCGGTCCGGCTTCTCGTCCTCCACAGACTGCCTCGCGCCGTTGTCGTACGCGAGCCGTACTCTGGGGCCCATGCAGACCTCGTCGGACCGGCACGAGTACCCCGCCCACTGGGAGGCCGACGTGGTGCTGCGCGACGGTGGCACGGCGCGCATCCGGCCCATCACCGTTGATGACGCCGATCGCCTCGTCAGCTTCTACGAGCAGGTGTCGGACGAGTCGAAGTACTACCGCTTCTTCGCGCCCTACCCTCGTCTGTCCGCCAAGGACGTCCACCGCTTCACGCACCACGACTTTGTGGACCGGGTGGGACTCGCGGCCACCATCGGCGGCGAGTTCATCGCCACCGTACGCTACGACCGCATCGGGGCCGACGGTATGCCCGCCTCGGCGCCCGCCGACGAGGCCGAGGTCGCCTTCCTCGTCCAGGACGCCCACCAGGGGCGCGGCGTCGCCTCCGCGCTCCTCGAACACATCGGGGCCGTCGCGCGCGAGCGCGGCATCCGGCGCTTCGCCGCCGAGGTGCTGCCCGCCAACAGCAAGATGATCAAGGTGTTCACGGACGCCGGCTACACCCAGAAGCGCAGCTTCGAGGACGGCGTCGTCCGCCTCGAGTTCGACCTGGAGCCAACGGACCGCTCGCTCGCCGTGCAGTACGCGCGGGAACAGCGCGCCGAGGGGCGGTCCGTGCAGCGGCTGCTCATGCCGGGGTCCGTCGCCGTGGTCGGAGTCGGCCGTACGCCCGGCGGCGTGGGCCGCAGCGTCCTCGACAACCTCAGGGACGCCGGGTTCACCGGCCGGCTCCACGCCGTGAACAAGGCCCTTCCCGACGGGCAGAAGGAAGTGGACGGCGTGCCCGCGTACCGGTCGGTGCGGGACATCGACGGGCCCGTCGACCTCGCGGTCGTCGCCGTGCCCGCGGAGCGCGTCCCCGAAGTCGTCGCCGACTGCGGCGCGCACGGCGTGCAGGGACTGGTCGTGCTCTCCGCCGGGTACGCCGAGAGCGGGCCCGAGGGCCGGGAGCGCCAGCGTGAACTGGTCCGGCACGCGCGCGCGTTCGGCATGCGGATCATCGGGCCGAACGCGTTCGGGATCATCAACACCTCGCCAGACGTCCGGCTGAACGCCTCGCTGGCGCCACAGATGCCCCGGCCGGGCCGGATCGGGCTGTTCGCCCAGTCCGGCGCGATCGGCATCGCCCTGCTCTCCCGGCTGCACCGGCGCGGCGGCGGGGTGACAGGGGTGACGGGGGTGTCCACCTTCGTCTCGTCCGGCAACCGGGCCGACGTGTCCGGCAACGACGTCCTTCAGTACTGGTACGACGACCCCGACACCGACGTCGCGCTGATGTACCTGGAATCCATCGGCAACCCGCGCAAGTTCACCCGGCTCGCGCGGCGCACGGCGGCCGCGAAACCGCTGGTCGTGGTGCAGGGCGCACGGCACGGGGGAGCGGCACCGCAGGGCCACGCCGTGCGGGCGACGCGGCTGCCGCACGCCACCGTGAGCGCGCTGCTGCGGCAGGCCGGGGTGATCCGGGTCGACACGATCACCGAGCTGGTCGACGTGGGGCTGCTGCTCGCGCGCCAGCCGCTGCCGGCCGGGGCCCGGGTGGCGATCCTCGGGAACTCCGAGTCGCTGGGGCTGCTGACGTACGACGCCTGCCTCGCCGAGGGGCTCAGGCCGCTGCCGCCGCTGGACCTGACGACGGCGGCGGCGCCGGAGGACTTCCACCGGGCGTTGTCCCGGGCCCTGGCGGACGACGCGTGCGACGCGGTGGTCGTCACGGCGATCCCGGCGGTGGGGGAGGAGACCGCCGACGACGCGGACGCGGCCCTGGCCAAGGCGCTGAGGTCGGCCGCGGAGCGAGTCCCGGGAAAGCCGGTCCTGGTGGTGCACGTGGAACTGGGCGGACTGGGAGAGGCGTTGTCGGCCGCGGCCAGCACCGCACCGCAGGCGAGTGCGCCGGCGCCCGCGGTCGGACGTGACCACCCCTTCCGCGCGCTGGACCGGCTGGCCGCGAAGGCGGAGACGGTCGGCGACCCGCCCGCCCCCGAGAGCTGCTCCCGCCTCATCCCCGCCTACCCTGCTGCCGAACGCGCCGTCCGCGCCCTGGGCGAAGCCGTGAAGTACGCCCAGTGGCGGCGGGACGCGGCCGACCCCGGCAAGGTCCCCGAATACGACGACATCGACGAGAAGCGGGCCGCCGGCCTGATCGAAGGACTGCTGGCGCGAGGACAGGGGCTCACCCTCGGCACCGAGGAGACCTGCGAGCTCCTGGGCACGTACGGCGTGCACGTGCACCGCGCCCTGCCGGCCCGCTCCCCGCAGGACGCCCTCGCCGCCGCCGGCACCCTCGGCTACCCGGTCGCCCTCAAGGCCACCGCCCCGCACCTGCGACACCGCGCCGACCTGGGCGGCGTACGCCTGGATCTCGCGGACGAGGAGCAACTGCGCCGGGCCTACGCCGAGTTGACCGAGCTGTTCGGGACGCCGGAAGAGCTGCGGCCGGTGGTCCAGTCGATGGCGCCGCGCGGAGTCGACACCGTCATCAGGGCCGTCATCGACCCCGCGGCGGGGGCCGTCGTGTCGTTCGGACTCGCCGGTGCCGCCTCACAACTGCTCGACGACATGGCGCACCGGCTGGTCCCGGTCACCGACCGGGACGCGACCTCCCTGATCCGGTCGATCCGCACCGCGCCCCTCCTGTTCGGCTGGCGCGGCTCGACGCCGGTCGACACCCCGGCCCTGGAGGAACTGCTGCAGCGCGTGTCCCGGCTGGTCGACGACCACCCGGAGGTCGTCGCGGTCACCCTGGAGCCGGTGGTCGTCGCCCCGCGCGGTCTGAGCGTCCTGGGCGCCACCGTGCGGCTCGCGCCTCCGCCCGCCCGCGACGACCTCGGCCCGAGGACACTTCCGGCGTACTGATCCGACGTACTGATCCGGAGTACTGATCCGGAGTACCGAGGGGGACGGAGACCGACCAGGACCGCCGTGAGCGTGCCTCGCAGTCAGTGGGTCCCCGTAGGATGGACGTCATGGCCAAGACCAGTACGACGACCCAGGGGCTGCGAGCGGCGATCGAACGCAGCGGCTACTACCCGGCCCTCGTGGCCGAGGCGGTGGAGGCCGCCGTGGGCGGCGACACCATCCGGTCGTACCTGGTCCACCAGGAGACGACGTTCGACCAGAACGAGGTGCGGCGGCACGTGACCGTCCTCGTCCTCACCGGCAACCGCTTCATCGTCAGCCACACCGACGAGCAGGCGGCGGACACCACCTCGCCGACGCCGTACACCACCACCTCCACCGAGTCCGTGAAGCTCGGCCGGATCTCGTCGGTCGTGGTCAGCCGCGTGGTCGCCAACCCCGAGCAGTACGTGCCGGGCACCCTCCCCCGGGAGGTCGTGCTGACCATCGGCTGGGGCGCGGTGTCCCGCATCGACCTGGAGCCCGCGGCCTGCGGCGACCCTAACTGCGAGGCCGACCACGGCTACACAGGCAGCTCCACGGCGGACGACCTGAGCCTGCGCGTGAGCGAGGCGGGTGACGGCCCCGAGACGGTGCGCCAGGCGCTCGCCTTCGCGCAGGCCATCTCCGAGGCGACCGCGGACGTCACCCGCTGATGGCACAGCCCGCCTCGGACTGGGACCACCCGCAGCCGCTCGCCCCCGCCTCCGCGCCCGCCCCCGAGTACGGCAGTGGCTCCCTCGCCGACCTGCTGCCCACGCTCGCCGCGGGCATGGCCGTGCCGGGAGTCAGCGCCGCCATCCCCGAACTCGCGCCCGCCGACCGCAACTGCGTGTTCCTGATCGACGGCCTCGGCTGGGAACAGCTGCGGGCGCACCCGGACGAGGCGCCCTTCATGACCTCGCTCCTCGGCAGCTCGCGCGGTGGCACCGGCCGGCCCCTCACCACCGGCTTCCCGGCCACCACCGCGACCTCCCTCGCCTCCGTCGGCACCGGCCGCCCGCCCGGCGCCCATGGCCTGCCCGGCTACACCGTGCGCAATCCGGACACCGGCGAGCTGATGAACCAGCTGCGCTGGCAGCCGTGGACGGCGCCGGCGGTCTGGCAGCCGTACCCCACGGTCTTCCAGCTGGCACACGAGGCGGGGGTGCACGCCGCCCAGGTGTCCTCCCCGACCTTCGCGAACACCCCGCTGACCAAGGTCGCGCTCAGCGGGGGAACGTTCCACGGGCGGCTGTCCGGTGAGGACCGGATGGATCTCGCGGCCGAGCAACTGGGCGCCGCCGACCGCTCCCTGATCTACACCTACTACGCCGAACTCGACGGCGCCGGGCACCGCTTCGGCGTCGACTCGGACTCCTGGCGCGGCCAGCTCATGTACGTCGACCGGCTGGTCCAGCGGCTCGCCGAGCAGCTGCCGCCCCGCACCGCGCTCTACGTCACCGCCGACCACGGCATGATCGACATCCCCTTCGACGAGCAGCACCGCATCGACTTCGACGAGGACTGGGAGTTGCGCGCCGGCGTCGCCCTGCTGGGCGGCGAGGGCCGCGCCCGCCACGTCTACGCGGTGCCGGGCGCCGAGAACGACGTGCTGACCTGCTGGCGCGAGGTCCTCGGCGAGCAGTTCTGGGTGGCCTCCAGGGACGAGGCGATCGCGGCGGGCTGGTTCGGCCGGCCCGACCAGATCGACGAGCGGGTGTACGGCAGGCTCGGCGACGTGATCGCAGCCGCCCGCGACGACGTCCTCATCATCGCGTCGGAGCGGGAGCCCAAGGAGTCGGCGATGGTCGGCAACCACGGCTCGATGACTCCTGTCGAGCAACTGGTCCCGCTGCTCGAAGTACGCTCCTGACGCCGTCAGACCACTCCCTTCCCCCGATCCGAAAGGTGCTCGACTCACCATGTCCGAGCTGGTGTTCTTCTCCGGAACGATGGACTGCGGGAAGTCCACGCTGGCTCTCCAGATCGAGCACAACCGTTCGGCGAGGGGACTGCAGGGCCTGATCTTCACCCGGGACGACCGTGCGGGCGAGGGGAAGCTCTCCTCACGGCTCGGTCTGGTGACCGACGCGGTCGAGGCAGGGCCGGGCATGGACCTGTACGCCTATGTCGTCGACCGGGTGTCGCACGGCGGCAGGGTCGACTACCTGATCGTGGACGAGGCGCAGTTCCTGGCGCAGGAGCAGATCGATCAGCTGGCACGCGTCGTGGACGACCTGAACCTCGATGTCTACGCCTTCGGCATCACCACCGACTTCCGCACGAAGCTCTTCCCGGGCTCGCGGCGGCTGATCGAGCTGGCGGACCGGATAGAGACGCTCCAGGTGGAGGCGATGTGCTGGTGTGGGGCGCGGGCCACGCACAACGCCCGCACGGTGGGCGGCGAGATGGTGGTGGAGGGCGAGCAGGTCGTGGTCGGTGACGTCAGCGGCCTCGCCGCGGAGGTCGGCTACGAGGTGTTGTGCCGGCGCCACCACCGTCGCCGTATGACGAGCGCCTCCGCCCACGCCGGCGCGCTCTCGCCGGACGTCCTGCCGGTCGGCCCCGCCTGAGCGTCGGCGGCCGTCAGGCCGTCGTGCGCAGCCGGGGCTTCCCTCAACGCGGGCCCTGGATCAGTGCGAACCGGGCACCTTCCGGGTCCGCAACCGTCGCCACCCTGCCGTGGGCGCTGTCATGCGGTGGCTGCAGGACGTGGCCGCCGAGGTCCACCACGAGGGCGGCCGCGCCGTCCGCGTCGGCGACCTCGAAGTACGTCATCCAGTGCGGCCCCCGGTCCCGGGGCAGGGCGCTTCCCACGCCGTGGATGCCGGCGACGGGGCGGCCCGCGAGGTGCAGGGTCGCGTAGTCGAGTTCGGCGGACACCACCGGCTCCCCCTCGTGTCCGAACACCGTCTCGTAGAACTTGGCGACGCTCACTGACTCGAAGGTCAGCAGCTCGTGCCAGGCCGGCGTGCCCGGGACGCCGGCGATGGACGTGCCGAGGTGGGCCGCCGCCTGCCACACACCGAAGACCGCGCCCGCCGGGTCGGACCCGATCAGCAGCCGGCCGGCGTCACCCGCCTCCAGCGGCCCCACTCCGATCGTGCCACCACACAGCCGTACCGTTTCGGCCGTCTGGTCCACGTCGTCCGAGGCGAGATAGGGCGTCCAGGCGATGGGCAGGTGGCGGTCGGGCGGCAGCTGACCGATCCCGGCCACCTCCTGGCCGTCGAGCAGGGCCCGGACGTAGGGGCCGAGCTGCTGCGGGCCGGGCTGGAACTCCCAGCCGAACAGCGAGCCGTAGAACTCCTGGGTCGCGGCCATCCCGTGCACCATCAGACTCACCCAGCAGGGCGCGCCGGGCACGTGCCGGGCGTGTGTCCCGCCGTTCGGGCCGGCCGACCCCCTTGCCTCGGTCATCGTCACCTCTCCTCGGCGCCTCGCGGTGCCGTGTCGCTTCCGCTCTGACGGACCCCTGCCGATGCTCGCACCCGTGGTGGTGCCATGCCCCACGGGCGCGCCGCCGTGTACCGGCCCGTGACCGGAGAACCACGCCCTGCGGCCTCGTCGGCGTGTCCCGGCGATGACCGCCGGGCGGCGATCGGCTGTACAGCATGTGCCCGATCCAGTACGCCTCGTGATCGAGCCTGTCCGGCCGAGCAGAGTAGCCGGACATGAACGATGCGGCCACCCCGTGCGCGAGGATGGTGGCCATGAACGCCATCATCTCCGCATCCGAACTCACGAGCGACCTGGCGTCGGACAACCCGCCGGTCCTGCTCGACGTCCGTTGGCAGCTGAGCCTGGCCAAGGCCGCCGGGGAGCCGTCGTTCGACGGCCGCGCCGAGTACGCGGCGGGGCACATCCCCGGTGCCGTCTACGTCGACCTGGACCGGGAGCTCGCCGGGCCGCCCGGGGCCGGCGGCCGGCACCCGCTGCCGGACGTCGCGGAGTTCGGCGCCGCCATGCGCCGGGCGGGCGTCTCGTCCGCCGCCCCGGTGGTCGTCTACGACGGTGGACAGGGCTGGGCGGCCGCCCGGGCCTGGTGGCTCCTGCGCTGGACGGGTCACCCGGACGTGCGGGTCCTCGACGGCGGGTTGCCGGCGTGGGAGGGCGAACTGTCGGTGGACACGCCGCAGCCGGCCGCCGGGGACTTCCGGCCGACGCCGACTTCGGCCGGCCTGCTCGACGCGGACGGCGCGGCCGCGCTGGCGCGCTCCGGCGTACTCCTTGACGCGCGGGCGGGGGAGCGCTACCGAGGTGACGTGGAGCCGATCGACCGGGTCGGCGGGCACATCCCGGGCGCGGTCTCGGCGCCCACCACGGACAACGTGGCGCCGGGCGGCCGCTTCCTGCCCGCCCAGGAGCTGGGCGCCCGCTTCAAGGCACTGGGCGCGTCCGACGGCTCGCAGGTCGGCGTCTACTGCGGCTCGGGCGTCTCGGGTGCCCACGAGGTGCTCGCGCTGGCCGTCGCGGGCATCCCGGCAGCGCTGTACGTCGGTTCCTGGTCGGAGTGGTCCTCGGATCCCTCGCGTCCGGTCGCCGTGGGGCCCGACCCTCAGTAGGCATCCCCGGGGCAGGCGCACGGCGAGAGGGCCCGCGTCCGGTGGGCGCGGGCCCTCGTGAGCCTCGTACTGAACGCCGTAGGGCGGAACTTCGTACACAAGGTCGTACGGTGAACCACGCCTACGACCGGGTTACTCCTGCTTCTTCCGCCGCGTCCCGAACACGATCTCGTCCCAGCTCGGTACCGCCGCCCGGCGTCCGGGGCGGACGCCGTCCGCCTCGGCCTGGCGGTCGGTGGAGCCGATGAGCCGGTCGCGGTGGCTGGTGACGGAACGGGGCATGAGGACGTCCGCGTATGCGGAACCGGCCGAGGCCGCGGGGGCCGGGGGCTCCTCCGCCTCGGGTTCCGGGGCGGGCTCCTCCGCCTCGGGGTTCTCCGACGGGCGCTCCGGGACCACCAGGTCGCCCCGGAAACTCGGCACGGCCTCCAGCAGACTGGTCAGCGAGTCCCGCTCACTGGTGCTCGCGCTCGCTGTCGCGGTCTCGTCCACGGGGTCGGATGACGGAGCAGGCAGGCTCGGCCGGTCGAGGGCTCGGTCCAGCGGACGGTCGCGCGGCAGCCGCGCGATGCGCGGTACGAAGGGAAAGCTGGGCTCCGGCGCGCCGGCGAGGTCCTCGGACTCGCCGATCAGCGAGCGTGCCTCCGCGTCGACCGCCTGGACGAGCCGCCGGGGCGGGTCGTACGTCCAGCTCGCCGAGTGCGGTTCGCCCGCGACCAGGTAGACGAGCAGGACCTCCCAGGTGCCGTCGTCGCGGCGCCACGAGTCCCACTGGACGGTGTCCTTCTCGGCGCCACGCAGGGTCAGCCGCTCCTGGACGGCCTCGCCCAGCTGCGGGCCCGCGTTCTCGCCGGGGCGGCGGACCGGAGTCTTCCGGGCGCGCTCGGCCATGAACGCGCGCTCGGCCAGCACGGGTCCCTCGAAGCGCCGTACGCGGTCGACGGGGATGCCGGCCATCTGTGCGACCTCTTCCGCGGTCGCACCAGCGCGTATACGTGCCTGGATGTCGCGGGGGCGGAGATGGCTCTCCACCTCGATCTCGATCTGGCCGAGGCGGGGACGGTCGCCGCGAACAGCGGCACGCAGACGCTCGTCAATCGGAAGCGTGTACTCCGTGCTGTCCGCAGCCTTCAGCACCAGCCGTGTGCCGTCATTGGAGACGGCCACGACACGCAGTTCGGGCATGGGGACCTCCCGGGTGGTGCCTGCCGACGTCACGTGCGTCGCTGCTTCCGCTAGTCGAGTGTGGCCTGCCCGGGTGCAGCCTGCCACAACCTTGCCGAGTTGCCCGGCGTGTCGGGCACGGGCCCTGAGCCGCCGTTATGGCACGGTTACCTATTCGCAACGCTAAGTGACCAACTCCGTCACCCTGTGCAACTAGCCCCCTCCCGGCGGTCCTTGAAGGCCACGGACGCCCTGGCGGGAGACCGAACCCAGGGCTCGCAACAGTACTCCATTCGGGCCACGTGCGTGGATTGGCGCGCCGCCGAACTTCTGCCGACAAGCGGGACTTGGCCGCCGCGTCGCGGTTTCCGGATCTTGAACGTGGCGTACCTCACGTAATCACCAGAATCGGAACTATTGGTTTCGTCGCGCCGGCCGGGAGGGAGAACCACCCCTCGGCTACGCCCCCAACACCCGCCGCAGGTAGGCGTTCTGGAACCGCCGCTCGGGATCGAGCCGGTCCCGCAGCGCGGTGAACTCGCCGAAGCGGGGGTAGACCCCGGAGAAGTACTCGGCGTCCCGGGTGTGCACCTTGCCCCAGTGCGGCCGGCCCTCGTGCGCGGTGAAGATCCGCTCCGCGGCGGTGAAGTACGCCTGGTAGGGCGTCCCCTTGACCATGTGGACGGCGATGTAGGCGCTGTCGCGGCCCGACGCCGTGGAGAGCGTGATGTCGTCGGCCGGGGCGGTGCGCACCTCCACCGGGAAGCTGACCCGCAGGCCGGAGCGGGCGACCATCGTCCGCAGCTCGCGCAGCGCTTCGGTCACCGCCGCGCGCGGGACGGCGTACTCCATCTCGACGAAGCGCACCCGGCGCGGCGAGGTGTAGACCTTGTAGGGGATGTCGGTGTAGGTCCGCGAGGAGAGGGCCTTGCTGGAGATCTGGGCGATCGCCGGGATGGTGGCGGGCACCGCGCGGCCCACCCACTGGGCGGCCTGGAAGACGCCGTTGGAGAGGAACTCGTCCTCGAACCAGCCCGCCAGCTGCCCCACCGGCTTCTCCGGGCCCGCGCTGCGGTTGTTGCGCTTGGTGTTGGTGCTGTGGGTGTGCGGGAACCAGTAGAACTCGAAGTGCTCGTTCTCCGCCCACAGTTGGTCGAACTCGGCGAGGACCCGGTCGAAGGGCATCGGTTCCTCGCGGGCCGTCAGCAGGAAGATCGGCTCCACGGCGAAGGTGATGGCGGTGACGATGCCGAGTGCGCCCAGCCCTATTCGGGCGGCGGCGAAGACCTCGGGGTTCTCCTTCTCGGAGCAGGTGAGGACCGAGCCGTCCGCGGTGACCAGCTCAAGTGCCCTGATCTGGGCGGCGATCGAGGCCGACTCGCGGCCGGTGCCGTGGGTGCCGGTGCTGGTGGCCCCGGAGACCGTCTGCTCCATGATGTCGCCCATGTTGGTGAGCGACAGGCCCTCGCGTGCCAGGGCCACGTTGAGCCTCTTCAGCGGAGTGCCGGCCTCGACCGTGACCGTCATGGCGTTCCGGTCGATGTCGCGGATGCCCGTCAGGAGTTGAGGGCGGATCAGCACACCGTCGGTGGCGGCGATGGACGTGAAGGAGTGCCCCGAGCCGACGGCCTTCACCTTCAGACCGTCCTCGGCGGCTTCCCGGACCGCGTCCGCCAGCTCGTCCACCGAGGCGGGAGTGACCTCCCGCGCGGGACGGGCGGCGACATTGCCGCCCCAGTTACGCCACGTGCCGTTCTTCCCGCTCGCTGTGCTGCTCAACGGTGCCTCCCCGACGCGGAACCGGCCTGCTGAGCCGGCGGTACCCGAGGAAACCGACCGCGACCGCGACGGCTCCGGACACCACCGGAACCCCGTACCCGGCCTCCGCGCCGGCGGCGTCGATCACCCAGCCGGCCGCGGAGGAGCCGAGCGCGACCCCGACCGCGAGCCCGGTGCTCACCCAGGTCATGCCCTCGGTCAGTTGCGCGCGTGGTACGTGCTGCTCGATCAGGGACATCGTCGTGATCATCGTGGGAGCGATGGACAGACCCGCTACGAACAACGCCACGGCCAGAAGCGGCAAGTTTCCGACCAGTAGGAGGGGGATCATACTCACGGCCATCGCACATACGCCCAGCACCCAGCGAGGTTCGGGCGCCCCTTTGAAGCGCAGCAGCCCGAACACGAGTCCCGCGACGCAGGAGCCCGCCGCGTACAGCGCGAGGACGACGCTGGCGGCGCCCTTGTGGCCCCGCTCGTCGGCGAAGGCCACGGTGACCACGTCGACCCCTCCGAAGATCGCGCCGGTCGCCACGAAGGTGGCCACCAGGACCTGGAGGCCGGGGGCGCGCATGGCCGTCCCGCCGCCGTGGTGCGCACGCGGGTGCGGAGCGGGCTCGGTGGCGCGCTGCGCGGTCAGCCAGAACACGCCGACGGCCAGGAAGCAGGCGGCCAGCAGCGGCCCGGCCTCCGGGAACCAGACCGTGGACAGGCCGATGGAGATGATCGGCCCGAAGATGAAGCACACCTCGTCGATCACGGACTCGAAGGAGTACGCGGTGTGCAGCTGCGGGGTGTCCCGGTAGAGAGCCGCCCACCGCGCCCGGATCATCGCCCCGATGCTCGGCACGCAGCCGACCCCCGCGCTGAACACGTACAGCGTCCAGTCCGGCCACCGGTAGTGCGCGGCGAACAGCAGACCGGCCGCCGCGACGAGCGAGATCAGCGTCGCCGGACGCAGCACCCGTCGCTGCCCGTACTGGTCCACCAGCCGCGACACCTGCGGGCCGGCCACCGCGGCGGCGAGGGCGATGGTGGCCGACAGCGCGCCGGCCAGGCCGTAGCGCCCGGTCAGCTGCGAGACCATCGTCACCACGCCGATGCCCATCATCGACAGCGGCATCCGGCCGAGGAATCCCGCGGCGGAGAAGCGCTTGGAGCCGGGGGCGGCGAACAGGGCGCGGTAGGGGCTGGGCACGGGGTCTCCGGTCAAGCAGATGAAAAAGCTGTTCAGTAAGGCGTGAAGAGTGCTGATACAGCTTACGAGTTAGGTGACCCTAACGCACCTGGTGCGCCGGGACGGAGGACCGCGCACGTCACCCGCCGTTTCCCGGCTGTCAGAGGCGGGTGGCAGGATCTACTCATGCCAGACGCGCTCGATGCCACCCCCTACGACGCCCTGCTCCTGCTCTCGTTCGGCGGCCCCGAGGGACCCGACGACGTGGTCCCGTTCCTGGAGAACGTGACGCGGGGCCGCGGCATCCCCAAGGAACGCCTGAAGGAAGTCGGTCAGCACTACTTCCTGTTCGGCGGGGTCAGCCCCATCAACGACCAGAACCGCGCACTCCTGGACGCTCTGCGCAAGGACTTCGCGGACCACGGCCTGGACCTGCCGGTCTACTGGGGCAACCGCAACTGGGCGCCCTACCTGACGGACACCCTGCGCGAGATCGTGGCCGACGGCCGCCGCCGCGTCCTGGTCCTCGCCACCAGCGCCTACGCCTCCTACTCCGGCTGCCGTCAGTACCGCGAGAACCTCGCCGACTCGCTCGCCGCCCTCCAGGCCGAGGGCCTGGAGCTTCCGAAGATCGACAAGCTGCGGCACTACTTCAACCACCCGGGCTTCCTGGAGCCCATGATCGACGGTGTGCTGCGGTCCCTCGCCGACCTCCCCGAGGACGTCCGGGACGGCGCCCACCTCGCCTTCTCGACCCACTCCATCCCGACCGCCTCCGCCGACACCTCGGGCCCGGTCGAGGAGCAGGGCGACGGCGGCGCGTACGTGAGGCAGCACCTGGACGTGGCCCAGCTGATCGCCGACGCGGTCCGCGAGCGCACCGGCGTCGACCACCCCTGGCAGCTCGTCTACCAGTCGCGTTCCGGCGCCCCGCACATCCCTTGGCTGGAGCCCGACATCTGCGACCACCTCGAGGAGCGGCACGCGGCCGGGGTCCCGGCGGTCGTCATCGCCCCCATCGGCTTCGTCTCCGACCACATGGAGGTCCTGTACGACCTCGACACGGAGGCCAAGGCCAGGGGAGAGGAGCTGGGCCTGCCGGTGCGCCGCTCGGCGACCGTCGGCGCCGACCCGCGGTTCGCGGCCGCGATCCGCGACCTCGTCCTGGAGCGGTCCGCCGTCGAGCGCTCCGAAGAGGTCACGCCCTGCTTCCTGGGCGGTCTGGGCGCGAGCCACCACCTCTGCCCGGTGGGCTGCTGCCCGGCCCGTGCCCCGCGCCCCGCCGCCGCGGGCGCCGACAGCCCCCACGCGTGAGGAGCCCCGTGAGCGACCCCCTGCACGCGGAACTGCTGAAGCTGGCCCAGGAGGCCGCCCGCCGCGCCGGCGCGCTGCTGCGGGACGGTCGCCCGGCCGACCTCGCGGTCGCCGCCACCAAGTCCAGCCCCATCGACGTGGTCACCGAGATGGACATCGCGGCGGAGAAGCTGATCACCGACCTGATCTCCGAACACCGCCCCGACGACGGCTTCCTCGGCGAGGAGGGCGCCTCCACCGAGGGCACGAGCGGTGTCCGATGGGTGATCGACCCGCTCGACGGCACGGTCAACTACCTGTACGGACTGCCCACCTGGGCCGTCTCCATCGCCGCGGAGCAGGACGGCGAGACCGTGGTCGGCGTCGTCGCGGCCCCGATGCGCGGCGAGACGTACCACGCGGTGCGCGGCAAGGGAGCCTGGGCGAGGGGCGCCTGGGACGGCGAACGCAAGCTCGTCTGCCGGCCCGCGCCGCCGCTGGAGCAGGCCCTGGTCTCGACGGGCTTCAACTACGTCACCGAGGTCCGCGTCCACCAGGCCGAGGTGGCCCGCAAGCTGATCCCGCTCCTGCGGGACATCCGGCGCGGCGGCTCGGCGGCCGTCGACCTGTGCGACGTCGCGGCCGGCCGCCTCGACGGCTACTTCGAGCGAGGCCTCCACCCCTGGGACCTCGCCGCGGGCGACCTGATCGCCCGGGAGGCGGGCGCCCTGACCGGTGGCCGCCCCGGAGAGCGCCCCGCACACCATCTGACGGTTGCCGCCACCCCGGGCGTCTTCGAGCCCCTCCAGCGCCTCCTGGAGGACTTCGGCGCCTGGCACGACTGATCCGCACCGGACGCGGCAGCAGTCTCGTACGCGATACGAGGCCCCGCGCCCCGGAGGACGCGACGGGCCCGGACGACCGCGGGCCCGGACGACCGACGGGCCCCGGCGCTGGATTCGCCGGGGCCCGCCTTTGTGCTGCAAGCGCTGATCAGACGCTCAGCGCGCCGACCTCCACACCGTGTTCGGCGGCGAGGCGGCGCAGGTCGTCGAGCTCGCCCTGTTCCACCTCGGCGAGGAAGTCGTCGCCCTCGTCGCGAGCCCGCGTCAGGTCGGTCTCGGTCGCCCTTATGCGCTGCAGAAGTCCTGCGGTGAATGCGTCCATGCTGCGCCCCCTCGTCCTGGGTCGTGGGTCGATGGCACGGGGGTGTGCCGTTCGGAAGGGGCGATCACGTCTGCGACAGGTGCCCAGCGCTGCCCGGTGCTGGGCGGCGACGGTGCCGGACACCCACGCCCGCTCTGCGGAAAGCGGACCGACGTGCCACATGGTGGTGCGGCACAAGCAGAGCGTGATCGCGGGGTGTAAAGCCGTCCTCCCCCCGCTCTCTTCCGTGGAAACCTCAACGCGACGAGAAAATCCCGCATTCCCCCGCCTCACACCTGTCCTTCAGCCCGCGCTCACCCGCCTTACAGCCGACTTATGGCCGAAAAGGGCAGGATGGAGGTCACACTCTCCACCCGGACCCCTGCCCGCGTGCCCGAGAAGAGCTACGCGGGTGGACACATGGAAGGACAAGCGACGTGCGCGTACTCGTCGTCGAGGACGAGCAACTGCTCGCCGATGCGGTGGCCACCGGACTGCGCCGGGAGGCCATGGCCGTCGACGTCGTGTACGACGGTGCGGCCGCCCTGGAACGCATCGGCGTCAACGACTACGACGTGGTCGTCCTCGACCGCGACCTGCCCCTCGTGCACGGCGACGACGTCTGCCGCAAGATCGTCGAACTCGGCATGCCCACCCGCGTGCTGATGCTCACGGCGTCCGGTGACGTCAGCGACCGTGTCGAGGGCCTGGAGATCGGCGCCGACGACTATCTCCCCAAGCCCTTCGCCTTCAGCGAGCTGACGGCACGCGTGCGTGCCCTCGGCCGGCGCACCAGTGTGCCGCTGCCGCCGGTCCTGGAGCGCGCCGGGATCAAGCTCGACCCCAACCGCCGCGAGGTCTTCCGCGACGGCAAGGAAGTCCAGCTGGCACCAAAGGAGTTCGCGGTCCTGGAGGTGCTGATGCGCAGCGAGGGCGCGGTCGTCTCGGCCGAGCAGCTCCTGGAGAAGGCGTGGGACGAGAACACGGACCCGTTCACCAACGTCGTGCGGGTGACCGTCATGACGCTGCGCCGCAAGCTCGGCGAGCCGCCCGTCATCGTGACCGTCCCCGGCTCCGGCTACCGGATCTGACCGGCCGTGGCCGCCACCCCGGCGCCGCCCCAGGCGCCCCCCAAGCCCACCTGGGACCCCCGGAGGCCGGAGCCGCCCTTTCCGTGGCTGCGCCCGACCATCCGGATAAGGCTCACCCTGCTGTACGGCGGCATGTTCCTGATCGCCGGCATCCTGCTGCTGTCGATCATCTACCTGCTGGCCGCCAACGCGCTGACCGTCGGAAGCGACCTGCCCTTCAAGGTCGTCACCGGCTCGGTGTCCAGCAAGACCTGCAACACCGGTTCCACCACGCTGCCGGCGCCAGAGCTCAACCAGGTGCTCAACGAGTGCGTGAACGAACAGCGTCAGAACGCCCTGGACAACCTGCTCAGCCGCTCCCTGCTGGCACTGCTCGGCCTCGCCATCATCGCCTTCGCCTTCGGTTACGCGATGGCCGGCCGCGTGCTGTCGCCGCTGGGCCGGATCACCCGCACCGCGCGCGCGGTGGCGGGCTCGGACCTGTCCCGCCGGATCGAGCTGGACGGCCCGGACGACGAGCTCAAGGAGCTGGCGGACACCTTCGACGAGATGCTGGAGCGGCTGCAGCGGGCCTTCACGGCCCAGCAGCGGTTCGTCGGCAACGCCTCGCACGAGCTGAGAACCCCGCTGGCGATCAACCGCACGCTCCTCGAGGTGCATCTGTCGGATCCGGGCGCGCCGGTGGAACTGCAGCAGCTCGGCAAGACGCTGCTGGCTACCAACGAGCGCAGCGAGCAGCTCGTCGAGGGGCTTCTGCTGCTCGCCCGCAGCGACAACCAGATCGTCGAGCGCAAGCCGGTGGACCTGGCGGAGGTGGCCGAGCAGGCCGTCGACCAGGTGCACGGTGAGGCCGAGGCCAAGGGCGTGGTGATCCGCGGGGAGCAGAAGCCCGCGGTGGTCCAGGGCAACGGCGTGCTGCTGGAGCGGATCGCCCTGAACCTCGTACAGAACGCGGTGCGGTACAACGTGCCCGAGGACGGCTGGGTCGAGGTGACGACGGAGGTCCAGCACGGCCAGGCGGTGCTCCTGGTGTCCAACACGGGCCCCGTCGTGCCGGCGTACGAGATCGACAACCTCTTCGAGCCGTTCCGGCGGCTGCGCACGGAGCGGACGGGCAGCGACAAGGGCGTCGGCCTGGGGCTGTCCATCGTGCGGTCCGTGGCCCGGGCGCACGGCGGCCACATTTCGGCCCAGCCGCGTGAAGGAGGTGGGCTCGTGATGCGGGTGACCCTTCCCGTCTGAGATCATGGCCCCCGCACACGATCCGACACACGGGGATGTTCGCTTTGCGCGGAATTTTCTGGGCGACTTCCGAGCAGCTCCGTGTGTGATCGATCACAAGGACGAATTTCCGGCCATCTACTCTCAGTGATCATGCACCCTGTCGGAAAGCCGGGAAAATCCGGGTTTTCGAAGGTCTTGATCACGGGAAGTACACGGTGAGACGCCTTTGAAGTGCGGGATTCGGACCGTGTACGGTCCCGATCGCCATCCAACCCGATCACTCAAGAGGAGTCCGGTTGGGTGTCGATTGAGTAACAGACCTTGATGTGAGGCAAAATCTCCGCCTCGGGTCGGGCACAAGTCCGGCCTCTCACGCGTTACGTGCGCTGGAGACACCGCAGACACCCAGAGGGGGAGAGCGACATGGCAACCGACTACGACACCCCACGCAAGACCGACGACGACGTCGACTCGGACAGCCTTGAAGAACTGAAGGCCCGCCGGAACGACAAGTCGACCTCCGCAGTGGACGTCGACGAGTTCGAGGCCGCCGAGGGCCTCGAACTGCCCGGCGCCGACCTGTCCAACGAGGAGCTGGCCGTCCGGGTCCTGCCCAAGCAGCAGGACGAGTTCACGTGTATGAGCTGCTTCCTGGTGCACCACCGCAGCCAGCTGGCCCGCGAGAAGAACGGTCAGCCGATCTGCCGCGACTGCGACTGAGGGCGGGTCGGCCGTGACTGGCTCGACCCCTCCCCGGAAGCGCCGCTTTCGCCTGTCGGGAGCGGACCAGGAGCCGTCCGAAGGACGGCTCGGCGCGCGTGACGACGAGCGGGGCTCATCCGACAAGGGATCGGCCTCGCTCGAACCGGCGGCCGGCCGGGCTGATCTCCCGGCGCCGGCCGAGAGCCCCGCGCCCGTCGCCAAGCGACGGGTGGCGGTGATCCGGGACAAGGCCGTGGAAGGCGTCCACAGGGGCGGCAGCCGGGCCAGGGCGGGCCTGGCGTATCTCGCCGACCGGATCATCGACAACGCCCCGCGGATCCCCGTACGGGACCTCGCGACGCTTCGCAAGCAGTTCCCCGGGCTCGGACCCGAGGAGCTCGCGGACAAGCTCGTGGTGGGCGCCTCCAGCGCCACCGCCACCGTCGGAGCGGGCATCGGGGCGGCGGCGATGCTTCCCGTGCCGCCCGCCATGCCGACGGAGCTGGCCGCGGAGATCACCGGAGTCGCCGCGATCGAGCTGAAGCTGATCGCCGAGCTCCACGAGGTCTACGGCGTGCGGCCGCCGGGCAATCTCAAGCAGCGCAGCACCGCGTATCTCGACTCCTGGTCGGGAGAGCGCGGCATCGTCGTGACCAAGCCGTCGACGATGAGTTCCGCGCTCAACAGTCGAATGAAACAGCAAATGCGCCAGCAGATCATGAAGCGCATGGTGCGTAACCTGCCGAACCTGATGCCGTTCATGGTCGGCGCTGCCGTCGGAGCGGTCATGAACCGCCGGGACACGAGAAAACTCGCGGAGCGGATCCGGACGGATCTGCGCAAGGTCCAGGTGCCGTGGGACGCGCTGGTCGAACTGCCCCCGCTGGCGATCCCCGAGAATCCGCTCAAAATCGGGGACATTCCGAAGGGGCTCGGGCGCGGACACAAGGAAATCGAGCCCTGACGAAGTTTTTGCGCGGCGGCGATAAATATTTTGGGCCACCTCGGGTGAAGCCCCGTCCGAGTGTTCTACGCCCGGAGGTGGACCGGCTCTACGCCGCCGTGCGGGCCGACTCCAGCGCCTGCGCGAGCCGCTCCGGTTCACGCGTCGACAGGTACAGGTACGGCGTCGGGTCCGCCGGGTCGGTGACCTCCACGCGCAGCGCGGTGGGGATGTAGGCGCGCAGCAGCAGGAAGGCGCGGGTGTCGGCCTTGTAGGTGCGCCAGGCCCGGGCCTCCTCCGGGTCCAGGATCTCCGCGTCACCCAGTGCCGACACCGGGATCTTCGCCTCGCCCGCGATCAGGAAGCCGCCCACGACCCGGATCCGCGGCGAGCCGTAGGAACTGGCGACCACCGCCGCCACAGCCGTGCCGCCGACCAGGCCGCCGAGCAGCGGCAGGGTGCCGAAGGGCAGCAGGATCAACGCCATCGAGACGCCCACCATGAAGGAGATCAGCCACCAGGAGCGGGGGGCGGTGAGACGTTCTTCGTACGGGGTCGCGGAGAGCTGCATGAAGCCAAGCTTGGCACGGTGTCCGGAACCGCCCGACGCGCGGGTAAGGTCTGCGGCTGTGAGTCGTACTTCCGCCGCTGTTGAGCCCCCCGCCGACGCCGTGAAACCGGTGCGTCACCCTGACGCTCCCGCGCCCGGCGAGCTCCTCGGCGCGCACTACGAGCAGTGTTTCGGCTGCGGGGACGGGCAGCAGCACGGGCTGCACCTCCAGGCGCGGGCCGGCGAGGGTGTCACGATCACGGCCGAGTTCACCGTGCAGGCCGCTCACCAGGGCGCCCCGGGCCTCGCGCACGGCGGTGTGCTCGCCTCCGCCCTGGACGAGACCCTCGGCTCGCTGAACTGGCTGCTGCGGACGATCGCGGTGACCGGGCGGCTGGAGACCGACTTCGTACGCCCCGTGCCGGTCGGCACCACGCTGTACCTGGAGGCCGAGGTGACGGCGGTGGCCCGGCGGAAGATCTACTCGACCGCCACCGGACGCATCGGCGGCCCCGAGGGGCCGGTTGCCGTCCGCGCCGACGCGCTCTTCATCGAGGTGAAGGTCGACCACTTCATCGAGAACGGCCGCCAGGAGGAGATCCGGGCGGCCATGGACGACCCGGACCAGGTGCGGCGGGCCCGCGCCTTCGAGGTGAACCCGTGAGCCGTGACCCCCTGAGCGTGCTGATCCGGCGCGTGGACCCCGACGTACCGCTTCCGACGTACGCACAGCCCGGTGACGCGGGAGCCGATCTGCGCACCACCGAGAGCCGTGAACTGAAGCCGGGCGAACGGGCCGTGCTGCCCACGGGGGTGTCTGTGGCGCTCCCTGAGGGGTACGCGGCCTTCGTGCACCCTCGGTCGGGCCTCGCCGCCCGCTGCGGTGTCGCTCTCGTGAATGCCCCGGGGACGGTTGATGCCGGGTACCGTGGGGAGATCAAGGTGATCGTGGTGAATCTCGACCCGCGCGAGTCCGTGCGGTTCGAGCGCTTCGACCGGATTGCCCAACTGGTCGTCCAGCAGGTCGAGAGGGTCCGCTTCCAGGAGGTCGCGGAGCTTCCCGAATCGGCTCGGGCCGAGGGGGGCTTCGGGTCCACCGGCGGCCATGCGGCCGTGGGCGACCCCGGCAGTACGAACAGCACAAGCGGTCAGGCCGCCGACGGCGGCACATCGGGTGGGAATCGATACGCTTCGGTCGTATCCGACCGGGAAGGACAGTGACGTGTTCGGACGTCGCAAGAAGAAGGGTGCCGCCGAGGACGCGGCCGGCGAGCCCGAGCAGGTCGTCGACGGTGTCGACACTGAGGCGGACGACGAGGACGCGGGCGCGCGCACGCGTGTGAGGCTCGAGCCGGAGCCGCGGCCCGACGGGCCCTGGGACGACTCCGAGGTCCGTGACCCCTCCGAGGGGCGCGTGGACCTGGGCGGTCTGTTCGTGCCGGGCGTCGACGGCATGGAGCTGCGGGTCGAGGTCGCCGGTGACGCGATCGTCGCGGCGACCGTCGTCCTGCGCGACAGCGCCGTCCAGTTGCAGGCCTTCGCCGCCCCCAAGCGCGAGGGCATCTGGGGCGAGGTGCGCGAGGAGATCGGCACGGGCATCACCCAGCAGGGCGGCATCGTCGACGAGGTCGAGGGCCCGCTCGGTTGGGAGCTGCGCGCCCAGGTGCCGGTGCAACTGCCGGACGGCACGGGCGGCTTCCAGGTGGTGCGGTTCGTCGGTGTGGACGGCCCCCGCTGGTTCCTGCGCGGTGTCATCTCGGGCCAGGGCGCGGTGCAGCCGCAGGCCGCGGGTCTGCTGGAGCAGATCTTCCGGGACACGGTCGTGGTCCGCGGTGAGGGTCCGATGGCGCCCCGCGACCCCATCGTCCTGAAGCTGCCGAACGACGCGCAGATGGTCCCCGAGGGCGTCCAGCAGGACGACGGCAGTTCCCGCTTCTCCGGAGGCATGGGCCAGCTGCAGCGCGGACCGGAGATCACCGAGGTCCGCTAGCAAACGCGACAAGGGCCGCACCCCCGCCCGGGGGTGCGGCCCTTTCTCGTGCGCGGACTCTTGACGGGGCATTGGTCTGTACCTACGGTCTCGGCATGCCTGGTTCATGAGGGCGCTCCTTGTTCACATACGAGAACGGAGCTGCTGTGTGTCGTACCCCCCTCCTCGCGACCGTCACCGCCCTCGTCCTGGCCGGTGTCCTCGCGCAGCCGGCCACGCCACGAGCCGAAGCCGCCCCCGCGGCCTTCGTCCACCCCGGAGTCACCGTCTCCAAGGGGCAGTTGGACTTCGTCCGCGCCAAGGTCGACGCGGGTGCCCAGCCCTGGAAGGGCGCCTTCGACCGGATGCTGGCGAGCAAGTACGCCGACCTGAGCCGCACGCCCAAGCCGCGCGCGATCGTCGAGTGCGGTTCTTACTCGAACCCCGACAACGGCTGCACGGACGAACGCGAGGACGCGATCGCCGCGTACACCCAGGCGCTCGCCTGGTACGTCACCCGCGACGAGCGGTACGCGAGGAAGGCCGTCCAGCTGATGGACGCCTGGTCCGCCGTGATCAGGGACCACACCAACAGCAACGCACCCCTGCAGACCGGCTGGGCCGGCTCGTCCTGGCCCAGGGCCGCGGAGATCATCAAGCACACGTACTCCGGGGGCTGGGCCGGCTCCGGCCGCTTCGCGGCCATGCTGCGTGAGGTCTACCTGCCCGAGGTCGTCAACGGCTCCCACTCCAACGGCAACTGGGAGCTGTCGATGATGGAGGCCGCCGTCGGCATCGCGGTCCACCTGGAGGACAAGGCGTCGTACGACAAGGCCATGGCGAGGTTCCGGACCCGCACGGCCGCCTTCGTCTACCTGGCCTCGGACGGAGAGCTGCCGAGGACCGTGCCGAGCCAGAACCTCGACACCAGGGACAAGATCGTCAGGTACTGGCAGGGGCAGTCGACCTTCGTCACCGGGCTCACCCAGGAGACCTGTCGCGACCTCACGCACACCGGGTACGGCATCTCCGCCATCTCCCATGTCGCCGAGACCAGCCGGATCCAGGGCCAGGACCTGTACGGCACCGACATCGGCGAGCGGCTGCGCCAGGCGCTCGGGTTCCAGGCCAAGTACGAGCTGGGCGCGGCGGTGCCGAGCTGGCTGTGCGGGGGCTCGCTGCACCTGGGGCTCGGACCCGTCACCGAGGTCGGGTACAACGCCATGGGTCATCGGCTTGGCATGCCTATGACCAACACGCGGGCACTGACCGAGCGTAACCGCCCGGCCGGCAGCAACAACCTCTTCGTGGCCTGGGAGACGCTCACCCACGCCGGCAACCCCGGCTGAACCGTTGAAGTGCCGGGCGTCGGACGGTGATACTGGCGCCCGGTCCACGGGGGAGGACGCATGACTCAGGTGGTCACCGAGACCATGGTGCGCGTCGAGAACGTCCGCAAGTCCTACGGCGAGGGAGCCGGCGCCGTGCACGCGCTGCGCGGGGTCTCCTTCGCGGTGCCGCGCGGTGAACTCGTCGCCCTCAAGGGGCGCTCGGGATCCGGGAAGACCACCCTCCTCAACATCGTCGGCGGGCTCGACCTGCCCGACGAAGGGCGGGTCACGGTCGACGGGCTCGACCTCGCGGAGCTGGGCGAGGACGGCCTGCTCGCCCTGCGCCGGGACCGCATCGGCTTTGTCTTCCAGTCCTTCGGGCTCATCCCCATCCTCACGGCCGCCGAGAACGTCGGCGTGCCGATGCGGCTGCGCCGGGCCGCCCCCCGGGAACGGGAGGAGCGCGTCGAACTGCTGCTGTCCCTGGTCGGCCTCGCCGACCACGCGCGGCAACGGCCCGGCGAGCTGTCCGGCGGCCAGCAGCAGCGTGTCGCCATCGCCCGGGCCCTCGCCAACAGCCCCTCGCTACTCATCGCCGACGAGCCGACCGGCCAACTCGACGCCGAGACCGGTCACGCCGTGATGGAGCTGCTGCGGGCGGTCGTACGCAGCGAGCGGGTCACCGCGCTGGTGGCCACCCACGACGCGAACCTCCTCGACCTGGCCGACCGGGTGCTGGAACTCGGTGACGGGGAGATCGTCGAGCCCTGAGCCGTCAGGGTTGCGTCAAAGAGCGTCCCGAGGCCGCTTCCGGTGCCGTTCGCCGCGCCTGTCGGCCGTAGGGTCGACGCTGCGTGGGCAGCGGTGACCGGAAGACAATGAGGGCATGGGACGCGGCAGGCTTCGGATCTACCTCGGTGCGGCACCGGGCGTCGGCAAGACGTACGCGATGCTGTCCGAGGCGCACCGCCGCGTCGAGCGCGGTACGGACTGCGTGGTCGCCTTCGTGGAGCACCACGGCCGGTCACGCACCGAGGTGCTGCTGCACGGCCTGGAACAGGTCCCGCGCCGGGATCTCGAGTACCGCGGCGGCGTCTTCCCCGAGATGGACGTCGACGCCGTGCTGAGGCGGGCCCCGGCCGTCGCCCTGGTGGACGAGCTGGCCCACACCAACGTCCCCGGCTCACGCAACGCCAAGCGCTGGCAGGACGTGGAGGAGCTGCTGGCCGCGGGGATCGACGTGATCTCGACGGTCAACATCCAGCACCTGGAGTCCCTCGGCGACGTCGTCGAGGCGATCACCGGCGTCCGGCAGCGGGAGACGGTGCCGGACGAGACGGTGCGGCGGGCGGACCAGATCGAGCTGGTCGACATGTCGCCCCAGGCGCTGCGCCGCCGCATGGCGCACGGCAACATCTACCAGCCCGACAAGGTCGACGCGGCCCTCTCCCACCACTTCCGGCCCGGCAACCTGACCGCGCTGCGGGAGCTGGCGCTGCTGTGGGTGGCGGACCGGGTCGACGCGTACCTCACCGCCTACCGCAGCGAGCACGGGGTGTCGAGGATCTGGGGCTCGCGGGAGCGGATCGTGGTCGGCCTGACCGGCGGTCCCGAGGGCCGCACCCTCATCAGACGGGCCGCCCGGCTGGCCGAGAAGGGCGCCGGCGGTGAGGTGCTCGCCGTCTACATCGCCCGCAGCGACGGACTGACCTCGGCCTCCCCGAAGGAGCTGGCCGTCCAGCGGACCCTCGTCGAGGATCTCGGCGGCACCTTCCACCACGTCGTCGGGGACGACATACCGGCCGCGCTCCTGGACTTCGCGCGGGGAGTGAACGCCACCCAGATAGTCCTCGGCTCCTCACGCCGCAAGACCTGGCAGTACGTCCTGGGCCCCGGCGTCGGCACGACCGTGGCCCGCGAGTCGGGCCCCGACCTCGACGTGCACATCGTCACCCACGAAGAGGTCGCCAAGGGACGCGGCCTGCCGGTGGCCCGGGGCGCACGGCTCGGCCGGGCCCGGATCATCTGGGGCTGGCTGGTGGGCGTGGCAGGCCCGGCGGTGATGGCCCTGCTGCTCAGCACCGTCGACCTCGGCCTCGCCAACGACATGCTGCTGTTCCTCACGGTGACGGTGGCGGCGGCCCTGCTCGGCGGGCTGCTGCCCGCGCTGGCCTCGGCGGCGGTGGGCTCCCTGCTGCTGAACTACTTCTACACACCGCCCCTGCACCACTGGACGATCGCCAACCCGAAGAACATCGTCGCCATCGCGATCTTCGTCGGCGTCGGGGTCTCGGTGGCGTCCGTGGTCGACCTCGCGGCCCGCCGCACCCACCAGGCCGCCCGGCTGCGCGCCGAGGCGGAGATCCTTTCCTTCCTCGCCGGCAACGTGCTGCGGGGCGAGAGCAGCCTGGAGGAACTCCTGGAGCGGGTCCGCGAGACCTTCGGCATGGAGTCGGCGGCCCTGCTGGAGCGGGCGAGCGACGTCGACCCCTGGACCTGCGCGGGCCGGGCCGGTCTCGGGCGGCCCGTGGAGCGGCCCGAGGAGGCGGACGTCGGCGTACCGGTGGGCGACCACATGGCGCTGGCCCTCTCCGGCCGGGTACTGCCCGCCGAGGACCGCCGGGTCCTGGCCGCCTTCGGTGCCCAGGCCGCCGTCGTGCTGGACCGGCGGCGCCTCAGGGAGGAGGCCGAGCGGTCGCGCACGCTCGCCGAGGGCAACCGCATCCGCACCGCGCTGCTGGCCGCCGTCAGCCACGACCTCCGTACGCCGCTGGCCGGAATCAAGGCGGCGGTGACCTCGCTGCGCTCGGACGACGTGGCCTGGTCCGAGGAGGACCGCGCGGAACTCCTCGAAGGCATCGAGGACGGCGCCGACCGGCTCGACCACCTGGTGGGCAACCTGCTGGACATGTCCCGGCTCCAGACCGGCACGGTCACCCCGCTGATCCGGGAGATCGACCTGGACGAGGTGGTGCCGATGGCGCTCGGCGGGGTGCCGGAGGGCAGCGCCGACCTGGACATCCCGGAGACGCTGCCCATGGTCGCCGTGGACCCCGGCCTGCTGGAACGGTCGGTGGCCAACCTGGTCGAGAACGCCGTCAAGTACAGCCCGGCCGGCAGGAGCGTCCTGGTGGCCGCCAGCGCCCTCGCCGACCGCGTCGAGGTCCGGGTGGTCGACCGGGGGCCGGGCGTCCCGGACGAGGCCAAGGAACGCATCTTCGAGCCCTTCCAGCGCCACGGCGACGCCCCGCGCGGTGCCGGTGTCGGACTCGGCCTCGCGGTGGCGCGAGGTTTCGCCGAGGCCATGGGCGGCACCCTCGACGCCGAGGACACGCCAGGGGGCGGCCTCACCATGGTGCTCACGCTCCCGGTGGCCGCGGGATCGGCCGCGGCCGGGCTCCCGCGCCCGGAGCAACTCCTGAACCCCGTACGACCGGAGAGGCAGGCCACATGACCCGGGTGCTCGTGATCGACGACGAGCCGCAGATCGTGCGCGCCCTCGTGATCAACCTCAGGGCGCGCAAGTACGAGGTGGACGCGGCGCACGACGGTGCCACCGCCCTCGAACTCGCCGCCGCCCGCCACCCCGACGTGGTGGTCCTCGACCTGGGACTGCCCGACATGGACGGCGTCGAGGTGATCAGGGGCCTGCGCGGCTGGACCCGGGTACCGATCCTCGTGCTGTCCGCCCGGCACTCCTCCGACGAGAAGGTCGAGGCCCTCGACGCGGGCGCCGACGACTACGTCACCAAGCCCTTCGGCATGGACGAACTGCTGGCCAGACTGCGCGCCGCCGTCCGCCGGGCCGAGCCCACCGGGGGAGGCGACGACGAGGTGCTGGTGGAGACCGACGAGTTCACCGTCGACCTGGCCGCGAAGAAGGTGCGGCGGCACGGCAAGGACGTACGGCTGACGCCCACCGAGTGGCATCTGCTGGAGGTGCTGGTGCGCAACACCGGGCGCCTGGTCAGCCAGAAGCAGCTCCTCCAGGAGGTGTGGGGGCCGTCGTACGGGACGGAGAGCAACTACCTGCGGGTCTACATGGCCCAGCTCAGGCGCAAGCTGGAGGCTGACCCGTCGCATCCGAAGCACTTCATCACGGAGCCCGGGATGGGCTACCGGTTCGAGAGGTGAGCCGTGGGGCGGCCGGGGCGTCGCCGGGGGGCCGGGGACGCGGCGTTTCCGAGCCGGGGACGGGGCACCGGTTCGAGCGCCGACAGCGCGGGTACGTAGCTGTCGGTGGGCCCCGGTACGCTTCAGATATGAGTGCTGTTCCTCGTTCCGAGAAGCCGGCGGGCCGGTTCCGGCGCATGCTCGACCGGCTCTCCTCGTCGCAGGAGGACCTGGAGTCCGAGGAGCTGCGGGAAGACTCCGCGACCGCCGGCTGCACCAGGATCGGTGACTGCCGCGACCGGCAGGTCGTGACCGTTACTGGTACCTTGCGCACGGTCACCCTGCGCCCGCGCGCGGGAGTGCCGGCCCTGGAGGCCGAACTGTTCGACGGCTCCGCCGCGCTGGACGTGGTGTGGCTCGGCAGGCGCTCCATCGTGGGGATAGAGCCTGGGCGCAAGCTCATCGCGTCGGGCCGGATCTCGATGAGCCGGGGCCGCCGGGTGCTGTTCAACCCGAAATACGAACTGAGACCCCTCGGACGGGAGTAGCCGGTGACGTCGCTCGACAAGCCGACCGAAGACACCGAAGTCACTGAGCCGGATGCCCGGGCGGTGACCGAGGCCGCGCTGTTCGAGGCCTTCGGCGGCGTGCGGGGCATGGTCGAGACGGTCCTGCCCGGCCTCCTCTTCGTCACGATCTACACGATCAACAAGGACCTGCACCTGTCGGCGATCGCCGCCCTCGGTGTGTCCCTGCTGCTGGTCGTGGTCCGCCTAATGATGCGCGACACCGTCAAGCACGCCTTCAGCGGGGTCTTCGGCGTCGCCTTCGGTGTCGTCTTCGCGATGATGACCGGCAACGCCAAGGACTTCTACCTGCCCGGCATGATCTACACGCTGGGCCTGGGTCTCGCGTACATCATCACGACCCTCTGCGGAGTCCCGCTGATCGGGCTGATCCTCGGCCCGGTCTTCAAGGAGAACCTCTCCTGGCGCAAGCGCAACCCGGGCCGCAAGAAGGCCTATGCCAAGGCCAGTTACGCCTGGGGCCTGATCCTGCTCGCCAAGTGCGCGATCCTCTTCCCGCTGTACTGGTGGGCCGACACCACCCAGCTGGGCTGGGTCCTGGTCGCTCTGAAGATCCCGCCGTTCCTGCTGGCCGTCTATCTGACCTGGGTGTTCCTGGCGAAGGCGCCCGCCCCGATCGACGTGTTCGCGGAGATGGAGGCCGAGGAGAAGGCCGAGCGGGAGCGTGAGGCGGCCTCGGCGGGGGAGCGCGAGGACGCCACCGGTGGCCGGCACCGCCGGGAGGCGTAGTTTTCCGCCACGACGACGAAGGGCGCCCCCGGCTTCGGGGGCGCCCTTCGTCGTCGTAGCCCTGAGTGCTCAGCTCGCCGTGTCCTGGCGGCGTACCGACAGGAGGTCCTCCAGCTGCTCCTCGCGGGCCTGTGCGGCCACGAAGAGGAGTTCGTCGCCCGCCTCCAGGGAGTCCTCCTGGGAGGGCGTCAGGACGCGGTTGCCGCGGATGATCGTCACCAGGGACGTGTCCTGCGGCCACTCGACGTCGCCGACCTGGGTGCCGGCCAGCGCCGACTCCTCCGGCAGGGTCAGCTCCACGAGGTTGGCGTCGCCGTGGCTGAAGCGCAGCAGACGGACCAGGTCGCCGACGCTCACCGCCTCCTCGACCAGGGCCGACATCAGACGGGGGGTCGACACGGCGACGTCCACGCCCCAGGACTCGTTGAACAGCCACTCGTTCTTCGGGTTGTTCACCCGGGCGACGACCCGTGGAACGCCGTACTCCGTCTTGGCCAGCAGCGAGACGACCAAATTGACCTTGTCGTCGCCGGTAGCGGCGATCACCACGTTGCAGCGCTGGAGCGCGGCCTCGTCCAGGGACGTGATCTCGCAGGCGTCGGCGAGCAGCCACTCCGCCTGCGGGACGCGCTCGACCGAGATGGCGGTCGGCGCCTTGTCGACGAGAAGGACCTCGTGGCCGTTCTCCAGCAGTTCGCCCGCGATCGAGCGGCCGACCGCGCCGGCACCGGCAATGGCGACCCTCATCAGTGACCGCCCTCCTCTTCGGGACCCTTGGCGAACGCCGCCTCGACCTTGTCGACCTCGTCGGTGCGCATCATCACGTGCACCAGGTCGCCCTCCTGCAACACCGTCTGCGAGCTGGGCAGGATCGCCTCACCGAGCCGGGTCAGGAACGCCACCCGCACCCCCGTCTCGTCCTGGAGACGGCTGATCTTGTGGCCCACCCAGGACGTGGCGGTGTGCACCTCGGCCAGCTGGACACCGCCGGTGGGGTCCCGCCACAGCGGCTCGGCGCCGGAAGGCAGCAGCCGGCGCAGCATCTGGTCGGCGGTCCAGCGGACCGTGGCCACGGTGGGGATGCCCAGACGCTGGTAGACCTCGGCACGCCGAGGGTCGTAGATCCGGGCCGCGACGTTCTCGATGCCGAACATCTCGCGGGCCACCCGCGCCGCGATGATGTTCGAGTTGTCGCCGCTGGAGACCGCCGCGAACGCGCCGGCCTCCTCGATGCCCGCCTCACGCAGGGTGTCCTGGTCGAAACCCACACCGGTGACACGACGGCCACCGAAACCGGAGCCCAGTCGTCGGAAGGCGGTGGGGTCCTGGTCGATCACGGCGACCGTGTGCCCCTGCTGCTCCAGGGTCTGGGCGAGGGCCGACCCCACCCGCCCGCAGCCCATGATGACGATGTGCACTTGAGCCCTACCCCGCAGTCCTGGTCATCCCGATGACCTGCGAAAACACCCTGATCACTCTTCTCTCTCAGTCTGCCGGGCAACGACGGGGCAACAGCCTCAGGCGCTGCCCGGACACGAGCTTATGCCGCAACTTCGTCCCTGCCCTCATCCGTGTACGGGCACAGTTCGTTCATCCCGCGTTTTC
>NZ_KQ949008.1:0-17519 GCF_001514265.1 Streptomyces resistomycificus
AGGCCGTTTCTGCCGGATCACCCTGCTGACCAGATGAAGACGGCCACGACCTGGAAACCGGCCAGACAGACGGCGGCATCCTCCTGCCCGGACACTGCGATCTAGGAGTGACGATCGAGTACGAGTGGCGGGGCGACTTCGACAACACCGCCCTCAACGCGCTGCATGCTGACGGCTTCGGCCACCCGGTCACTCAGACTGACTGGCGAGAACGACTTGTGCGCCACAGCCTCGGCTGGGTCTGCGCCTGGGAAGACGGCTCGCTGATCGGCTTCGTCAACGTGGTCTGGGACGGCGGAGTTCACGCCTTCATCCTGGACACGGTGGTCGCCCAGCATCGCAAACGGAGCGGTGTTGGAGGCGCGCTGGTCGCAGCTGCTGCTCACGAAGCTCGTGCCGCGAAGTGTGAGTGGCTCCACGTTGACTTCGAGGAGCACCTTCGTTCGTTCTACTTCGACGCCTGCGGCTTCCAGGAGACGACAGCCGGACTGATCGCCCTGTAGCACGGTGGGCCAGGTTCCGGGCCGGATACACAGAGTCAGAGGCAGTATCAGCAAGTCCTCGCCAGAGCTCTGACCCCATCTCAGACGTCACGGGGAGTGACTGCACCACAGGAAGTGGAACAGAGCCCGATCTCACCTACGCAGCCGGGCATCCGACCACGACTCTCGGGTGCGGCGCGTTCGACCCGGGCTCGCCACCTCCCTTGGTCACACGGAGGCCACGCCACCGGCGAGTCCCTCACCGCCTCAAGCCGGGGTCGGTACGAACGGTGTGGCGGTGTCCGTGGAGAACCGCATCGCGTAGCGGAACCGAACCCCAGGGCGTAACGGCCGCGAGGCGAATGAACCGTTCTTCACTACTCTCCACACCATCTGCGCAGAAGAGGTGAGTTGACGCGAGCGGGGAGGTGGAGCCCGTTACAACGGAGGCAGTAGCACCGTGTCGGTGAACACCGTCCGTTCGGTGACCTCCTCCGGTTTGCCGGAGTGCAGGAACCTCCCGGGCTGGGGCTCCTTGTTGGGGAGGAGTTCCACCTCGCGGACCCGCACCCGGTACGGGCCGGGGTCCACCCGCTTGAAGAACTCCGACTTCCACTCCTTGAGCGTCGGCGAGAGACCGACCCGCTTGGGCTCCGGCCGACGCAGGTCGGTGCTCTGCCACGCAGGCACGTCGGCCACGGTGTCGAATCCGACGAGGTCGACCTGGTCGGCCGTGAGACCGCCCGGCTGGGCGCAGCGCTCCAGGATCATGTCCACCCTGTTGACGGCGGGGGCGGGCGAGACGGAACCCCTCACCTTGACCTCGTATCGGTCGACGAGGCGTGTCACCTGCAACGACCGGTCCGGGAGGAGGGGTACCAGATCCGTGCGCACCACGGGGGACAGCAGGAGGCCGTCGAGGCTGTTCGGCTGGTACCGGGCGATGGCGAGTTGCACGAGGGCCAGGTTGAACGACGTGCTGTCCGCTCCCGTGAAGACCACGTCTGCGAGCCAGCGTTCCAGCTCCGAGTGGAACTCCGGCTGGTACGGCACGACGACCACGTCCGCGTCGGCCTCGTCGAGCCGCAGCCGCCTCTCCGATCCGACGGCACCAGTGAGGTGGCGGGCGAACGGCGCGCCCATGGGGATACCCCTGGTCGGGTAGAGAGGGTCGAGACCCGCCTGGGTGACGAAGGGTTTCAGCCCTTCCGTGGTGGCCTCGTCCTCGGGACGCACGACCACGGCCAGGAGTTCGCCGGTGCCGGTCGTGTTCCACGGCCGATCGAGGGCGATCTGCACGCGGTTGCCCAGACGCTCGTGGACGAGCGTGTGGCCGACCGCCTCGAGGTCCCCGCTCCGTTTCCACAGGAACGCCGGCCGGGTGGAGACGACCGCCGGAGGGGCGGGCCGAGCGGTACTGCGCACGACCACAGGTGCCAGCTGTCTCGTCACGGTGAAGTCGTCGGCGTTGCCGGAGTCGTGGAAGTAGTCACGGAAGCGGCTGACGGCCCGGAGGGTGTAGGTGACCGTGCGGTGGCGGGTGTCGCCGAACTCCTGCCGGAACAGTGTCGGCGGGCGTGCCGGTCCGTCCGCGGCGACGGTGAGGGTGTCGACCGGCACCTCGGTGACCTGGTGGGACACCTCGTCCACCTGGTCCCGCCAGCTCGCGGTGATCGCCAGTTGGGCCGTGCTCCTGGGGTCGAACACGTCGGACTGGGGCGCGAAGACAGCGAACGTCGAGTTCTGAGCGCGCTCGACGGTCAGGACGGTCTCCGGCGGCCTGAGCGGGTGCTGGACCGCGTGCACGAGGGCGAGGGTGCGGGCGGGCGTGACCAACGGGTGACGGCCCTGCCGGAGGGCGTTCACCGAGATCGGAGGCGGCGGGGGGTCGGCTGCCGTGAGCAGGGCGAAGTGGTCGACGATGTCCTCCTGGGGGAACGTCGACAGATCGAGCGTGATCCGTTCGGCAGGTGCGAGGCGGACCGCGAGTTGCTCGCCCTCCCAGTCGACCACCGGACGTCCGGTGGACGGGGCCGTCAGCCGCAGCGTCTTGGGTGCGAGGTCGGGCCAGCGCTCCTCCCAGGCCCTCGTGTGCATGGGGGCGTTCGGCTCCTTGGGGGCCGCGACGATCCCGCCGGCGGCCGGGTCGGGCAGGAACTGGTTGCTTTCGGACGCCGCATCCGGGGCCGCGGCGGCGAGTGCGCGACCGACCCACTCCCAGGTCACGCGGTCCGCCTCGGCGCCCTGCCCCAGGTCGAGCATCCCGTGCTGCTCGGCGACGGCCAGGCTGGAGCGCGGCGGACCCAGCACCCGCTCGTCGTTCAGGGAGTGATCCGTCAGCTCGGCGTACCGCCCGACGTCGAGGCCCATCAGGGGGTCACTGCGCACGACCACGTGCTCGACCGATTCCCCCGGACCGAGGTCGGCCGCGTCGGTCCCCTCCGGGAACGACACCTCAGGGGCGCAGATCGGCTCGTAGCGTCCGTAGAACTCGGGTGCCGTCGTGTGCCGTTCGGCAGCCGGGTCGTCAGGCCCGAGCCCGCCCCCCGCGACGTCCGCCACCCGTGCCCGCAGGGTGTAATGACGTCCGAAGCGCAGCCGGGGCAGCGTGCCCTCCTCAGCCTCGCAGGCCATGCTGATGCTCGTGCCCGGTGCGGGCGGTGGTGTCGGCCTGGGCGCGCCGTCGAACGTCGGACGGGGTACGGCGAGGCTCCAGCCCCGGAAGCCGGCCACGATCTCGTCGGCGTGCAGCCCGTTGCCGTCCTGGACCGCGGAGTTCGTCTTGAGGTGCCCCTCCTCGGGCAGATCCCCGCTCCCCTCGCCACCCGTGCCGAGGGCGGTGAAGTCCTCGGACAGGCCGCCGTCGGGGCGCCGCTCATGGACGCGATAGGTGGCCCTGCGCCGGTGCAGCGAGAACCATTCGTCCCCGCCGAGATTGGGAAGGACGTCGACGCGGTAGCCGAGAACCAGGTCGTCGGCGGTGAGGACGTCCGGCTCCGAGCCGAGCGTACGAGCTCCCGTTGCGCGCCGCTCCTCCATGTCCTCGCCCCTGCCGCGCAGCACCAGTTGGAGTCCGTCGGAGCGAAGAGCGGGCAGGGCGGGTGGCTCGCCCGGGCTCGTGGCCAGTGCGCGGGCGGCTTCGCGCATCCGCTGGGCGGCCACGTCCACGTCTATGGTGGCGACCTGCCAGCGTGGAACCCCGCTCCCGTCCCGCTGGTCGAGGGTGACCATGCCGCTGTCCACCCGGCTTGTGGCGGCCGGCCGGAAGTCGTCCCCGAACGCCGTGCGGGGAGACACGATCTCGGGCAGTCCGGCGGGACGGCCCGGCCACAGCACCCGCACCGTTCCGGCGGCCGGGTCGTCGGCCCCGCCGGGATCGAGCCGGAGCTCCAAGATCAGGCCCAGTGCCCGCAGCACCGCGGGATGTTCGCGCAGCAGCGACAACGTCCGGTTGAATCCCGGCCGGGCGGCCGGAGGACCGGCCACAGGGGCGGCGGTGCGCGACACCTCCGGGCCGAGCCAGTGGTCACTCCTCAGCGCGTCACGCACCTTGCCGGTGTAGTCCGGTGATTCGGCGGCGAGTTGGGTGGTGACCTCGGCCCTGGACGCCTCCTGGAAGGTACGTGCCACCTCGTCCAGGTCCTCGGACGTCGCGTACACGGTGAGCGGGTCGTCGGTCGGCCCGGCCGGCCGGACCTCGGCGCTCTCCACGGGCAGCCCCGCCACGAGCCGCTGCCAGACGCCTGGTTGGTCGTGCATGCGGGGTACCAGGTCGACCTGCCTGTCGGGAGCAGCCGGTGGTGCTGCACCCGGGGCGAACGTTTCGACCCGCACGGTGTCACCGGCCAGGGCGGTGGGTGGCCACTGGGCCATCCCGTGCTCGGCCGGGGTCCCGCCGGACAGTCTCGGCACGACGAGGACGCGCAGGAGGGGGCCGCCGTTCTCGAAACCACCCGGCACCGGAATCCACAGCATGTCACTCATGGCGCGAACGCCTTCCGGTAGCGTTGCCAGGCTTCGAAGCCCGACGCGTCTCGTTCGGCGACCGAGAGGTCGTCCATGCGTCCTTCGGGGGCACTGCCCCCGATCAGTTCGAACGTGCCACTGTCGATCGTCACCGTCTCCGAGTACAACGTCAGGTCCAGTTCGATCACGACGGTCGCGCGACCGAAGAGCCTCGGGGGGCCGTCGAGGTAGGTGAGCGAAACCCGCAGCTCGAGGGAGACGGTGATCAGGCCGAGCAGCTCCACACTGCCGCCGATCCGGATGAACGCCTCCAACTCCACATGACCGTCCGGATGGCGCTGGAAGCGCACCCCTCCCAGAGCGTGCACCTCGGCCTTTGCCACGACGAAGTCGAGGGCCAGCATCGCGCCGAACTCCAGGGAGATCTCCACCCGCGGTTCGTTGTCGCCCGAGATCTCGATGTCGGCGTACCCGCCGCCGCCGAAGGCGGAGATCGTGAGAGCGAACGGGTGCTCCCGGCTGGCGAAACCGAGCGACACGGTCACCGGCTTCTCCACGAAGGGAACGACCACCCTCATCCGCCCGGTCACGTTCTGCAGCACGAACACGCCGGCTGCCGCCTTCGGGATGCCGACCTCGTAGCCCACGGTGACGCCCGTGGTCGACACGCCGCTGGTCGGACCGTGCTCCCCGATGAGCTTCTCCAACTGCGTCTGCAGTTCTTGCAGAAGTTTCAGCGGACCGGCGAATTCGATCTTCGGGCTTTCTACGGTGACGGCCGGTGCGCGGCCTGCGGTGCGTCTGAACGTCACCGAGTCGAACGACAGCTTCACGAGCGGAGCCATCGGTGGCGGCGGCAGGACGAGGGCGAAGTTCTTCAGGGAGCAGGTCGTCACGGGTTCCAGCGCGCCGGGTGAGCCGGTGGCCGGCGCGCAGCCGGCGAACAGATCGAGTTCGGGCGGCGGACCGGTGGCTCTGGCCCGGAAGGCGCCGTGCGCCTTCAGCCTGAGCCCTTCCCACCGCATCTCCGTGAACAGTGAGTCGTTCGCCCGCCGCTGGACGATGGCGGGCGGTTTCGGCGCGAGCGTGGCGTCGATGAGGGAGGCGAGCGGGAAGCCGAACAGGGTGGCCCCGCCGAACGCCGAGTTCAGGGCGGCCCCCGGATCAGGGGCGCCCGGCAGCACTCCGGTCGGTACGGGCCCGAGTTCCCGGGAGATCCCGTCGGCGCTGAACCGGGGGGCGACCAGGCCGCCCGAGCGGTCGGCGTTCCGGGTGAAGTCGACCGGTACACCGGACGGCGTGTCGAAGAGGAACGGAACCTCCGGGACGGCGGCGCTCGCCTCGACGCCGGTTGACGGATCCGACTGCGAGCGCAACTGCGGCGCGTACCGCAGTGTCCGTGCCTGGTCGTGTGCACCGGGAAGCAGTGAGCGCAGGGCGGGCAGCACGGCGTCGAACCTCACGACATCCGGACGGTGGCCTCTGCCGTCGTCATCGCCGGAGAACGTGAGCGCGTGCACCTCCAGGACGTCTCCAGGCCTGTGTTCCGCGCCGACCATGTCGATGTGGGTGCCCGCGATGCGGGCCGTGGAGTGGGGCCGCCACTCTTCCAGAACGGCCGAGGAGGGGCCGGGACTTGTGTCACTGACGAAGACCAGCGGGAGGGAGAACCCGATGTCCGTGCTTCCGGAGCGGCAGCGGACCGGGAACCGCACGGGGGCGGCGGCGCCCCCGGGGAGGAACATCTGACGGTCCTGCGGTTCCACCGTGCCGCTGAGGGGGAATTCCCGTCCCAGAATCTCGACCTCGTCGAACGGGAAGGTCGGGGTGCGAGTCCCGTCGAGAAGCGGTCGGGTGATCACCAGCGTCCGTTTCTTGACGAGCCCCGCGACACAGCCGAGAGCCTGCGGGTTGTGCACGGGCACGAACTCCCGCGTTGTGACCTCTTGGTACACCGCTCGGAAGCCGAACGGCCACAGAGTTCCCTGCGCGGCGACATCCACCTTCTGATCGCGCCCGAGGACCGTCTCGTGGGTCCACGAGAGGGAAGGCCACGTTCCGGCGGCCGAGAGCGAGCCACCCAGCGAGGTCAGCTCGAGGCGGGTCGCCAGGGGCGCCGAGACGTTCTGGCCGGACGACACGATGTCCCGCCGCCACCCGTCCAGGGAAGGGCTCTGGAAGGGGCTCTCGGCGACGATGCCGCTGTCTGCGACGAATGAGGGCAGTATCGTCAGGCCCGCGTCACCGGGTGTCGCGTCACTCGCCCGCAGCGGCATGGACCACAGGGCCACCGTGCCCGACCCGGGTGCGATCACGGGCCGGTCCGTGTGTTCGGCCACCACCTCGGCGCCCTGGGTCCGCGCCAGCGGCGCCACTTTTAGTCCCCACGGAATCTCGATGGCCGAGGTCGGTTCGAGCCGCGCTCGGCCGTCGGCCAGCGCCCCGAGAATGCCGGCCGCGCTCAGCTCGATCACGGTCCCCGCGGGCACGCGGAACACCAGCTCGCCGGAACCGGACAGGCGCGAGGCGGTGTGCACGACACCGGCCGCCTGGAAGCCGGGGGCGGTCGGCTGTTCCAGGATCGCCTGCGGCGGAAGCCCCACGGTCACGGTTGCCTCGGGCCCCGTCGCCGCCAGGACGGGCCGGCCGGACGGATCCTGGTCACGGATCTCGAACCCCGACAACCGTGTGGCGAGGACCACCAGGTCGTCGGATCGCACGATCAGGAAACTCTGGGGTTCCATTGGTCATCACCCGCTTCGATGCCACGACTCGGCACCGGACTCCCGCGCCGGGCCCGCCTGGTTGCCCCTGCGCGCGACCGTGCCGGGCCATGTCGCGTCAGGTAGTGGTCCGTCGGCTACGTCGGCGCCAGGCCGTACCGCAGCGTTCCCCCGGCGATGTGTGCCACGTGGAGGCTCCCCACGCCGTCGACCTTCAGGTCGCTCCACGCGCCGCCGGCCTCCACGTCCTGGATGTCGAAGGTTCCGATGCCGGTACGCCTGGCGAACTTCAGTTGGCCGCCGGAACCGTAGACGACACAGATGTTCGCCGGGAAGCCGATGCCGCACGCCGAGTGGCGGCCGCCGACGTCGTCCACGTCACCCGCCACCACCTCGATCGCCGGCGACTCGGGGAAGTTGCCGAAGATGCAGACGTTGAGCGTGCGTCCTTGGGTCTCGTAGTAGGAGACGACGCTCTCCCCGGTGATGGAGTGCTCCATCGCCGGGAGTTCTCCGGAGACCTGGCCTCCGTGCAGGACCTGGATGTGCCAACTGTCCTCCTGCCCGACGAAATCGGTACCAGGACTCATCGTTCCGACGTGCAGCCGCCTGGCCGACGCCCCCGTGGGTGAGAGATCGTCGACGTAGGCGATCCGCAACGTCTCGTTCCTGCGGTCGAAGGTCAGTGCCGGGAACCACCCTGCCTCCGCCGTATTCCCCGGATCGACGACGTGGACGTTCTTCCTCCAGGTCGCGGGCTTGCCCGGGTCGCTCTTCGGCGGAGCCTTGGTCGCGTGCCACAGTTGCAGGCCCGACTGGTAGGCGAAGTGAGGCCTGTCCTTGAACGGATCCTCGCTGAAGACACCTGCGTTGACCCTCATGGAGGGAAAACGGATGCGGTCGGGGAACAGTCCCGCAGACGTGGGAACCTCCTCGAGATCCCACTGGGTCTCATGGGCCTTGCGTACCCCGTAGATCAGGTGATCCGTGGCTCTGCTCTGATAGGAGACATGCTCGTTGAGCCCGCTGTCGACGGCCAGACCGATGCGGTAGGCGTCGTGCGCCGCCGACTCCGAAGGCAGCCGTTCGCACTGCCACTCTGTCTCGCCCCTCCTGGCCAGCATGACGTCGCCGGACGGCGTCGTGTACGCGAGCAAGGGGTTGTCACTCGGGTCAAGAGTCAGGGAAACCTGCCCGTGAGCGGCGTTGGCGGGATCCACGACCTCGGTCTCGAATGTGGTCGCCATGATGGGTTCATCTCCCCAGGACAGGCACACCGACATGTGTGGGCGTGCCGCCCGTCGAAATGCGGTAATCCAGAAAGGAGTTGTACTTCACGCCCTGGGGCGGTCAACGCCGCGAGCATGTTCCGCGGCGAGGGGTGGGGGATTGCCTCCGGGCACGGTCCGCCACACCTTCCAGCCTGTCACCGCGACCGGAGCCCCGCAAACGCACCGGCCACTCACACGACACTGACCGGTGCCTCCAAGTCGTCCGCGGCGTCAGTCCGGACGGGCACGGCCCGGGTACTGAGAAGGTCACCCGACTCCACGGTGCCGCTTCCGGAGCGATCGATGTGGACGCGCAGTCCGTAGCGGGCCGAGGGATCCAGGCCGGGCACCTCCACACTGAAGGGAACGCGGCCTCCCGGTGACAGTTGGACGTTCGTCTGGACCTGCGCTCCGACCACTGTGGAAGGCGCGTCCGCCCGGGAGACGTCACGGACCTCGACCAGCAGGGACGCGGCCCTTCCCGCCGGTGCGTCGGGTGGCAGGGCCACCAGGCCCGTGACGGTACCTGTCATGACGTCCCCCCGCGCGCAGCCCTCACCCCCGGGTCCGAGGCGGACCCATGGCCGTCGAGGCGGGCCAGCAGCGCGGCGATCTCCGCGGTAATGGGCAGACCGGTCCGCTCCTCCGCGAACAACCATTGACCCGCCGGGTTCACCTCGAGGAAGACGTACTCGCCGTCCGGACGCCGCCGCAGGTCGACAGCCCCGTACACCAGGCCAAGGGCGCGCATGAAGCGGAGCAGTTGGCCGGTGACGGGCGAAGGCAGGGTCACCGGCCGCACGTGAGCCTCATGGATGACCATGCGCATGTCTGCGGGGTAGCTGGTCCGCGAGGCGTCGATCTCAGCGGTGAAGACACGATCACCCACCACGGTCACCCGTAGATCGACGCCCGGCACGTACTCCTGGAAGATGACAGGGGCATAGCGCACGGACTCCAAGGCCGCCAGATCCTCCGTGCGGACGAGCCGGGTTTCCCGCCATGCGTCGGCGGAGGCGATGAAGGCCTTGAAGACGGTGCGGCCGACGCCGGTCTCGCGGATGAAACCGCGGGCCCGTTCCGGCTCGTTGGTGACCAGGGTGCGAGGCAGGGTGAGCCCTGTGCGACGGGCGACTGCCCACTGGTAGGGCTTGTGATGGGCGGCCCAGTCCTTCGTGGGCGGATTGACCCAGGCACAGGGGAGCGCGTGGAACAGACCGTGCACCGCCTGGCCGGTCTCGCTGGTCGCGAAGCTCTGGTCCCGCGGAGTGCTCAACTCGCGAGCGAGGGTGAAGGGACGTACACGGCGCCACCACGCCGCGCGGCACTGGTCGAGCCTGACGTGGGCCGTCGGGGTCCGGACCGTGTGCACCGGCTCCCCCGCCGCGGCGTACTCGAGGCTGATCCCGCCGCGGGCGGGCAAGTCGGCCAGGTCGAGTCGGACCACCTCACGCCCGGCCGCCTCGAGCCGGCCCGTCACCGCCCGGGTGTGGTCCTCGTCGTGGGAAACGACCAGGATCATCGAGGCTGCCCGGGGCCACCGCCGTACCAGGTCCCCACCTGGGTCAGCAGGAGCTGGTGGCTCGCCTGGACCGCGGACAGACCCTGCTGCAGGTGGGCGACCATCTGCCCCAACTGCTCGAGTTGCTCGGCCACTCCATCCGGTCGGCCCGTCATCACCGGTGACCGGTGGGGCGTGGCCAGAACGAACGGAGCGGCGGGCGCCTGCGGGCTCATGAGGTCCAGTCCCGGAATCTTGGGCGGCCCTTCGGACACCGGGTCCTTCGTCACCTCCTTGAAGGTGGCATCGACCCCGGGATCCTTTCCCACCTCCTTTTGCGTGGGAGGCACGGGGGCCGGGTACATCATGTGGACTCCGTCGACGTCGCCCTGCGACAGTCCTGTGCGCTGGCCCATCGTGACGCCGGGCGGGAGCGGCACGCGCGGGACGACGGTCGGCTGGCTCTGGTCGATCGCGAAGGCCGTCGCCGGGTAGTGCATGATCGAGCCGAAGTCGTACGGCCCGAGGTCGTCGCCGTCCGCGATCTGTTGCAGGAAGTTGTGCTGCATGTCCGGCTCGATGTTCGCGAACACGATCATGACGTGCTGGTCCCGGTCCTCGCGACTCTGCTCGTGCCACAGGCCCACGGTATGGCCGATCTCGTGAATCGCGTTTCCCGTCGAGCAGTTGGGGCCCAGTGTGATGTGCTGCTCACCGCCGTGGCGGCCCACGCGCGAAGAGCATCCGTTGCCCGGAACGAAGCGCACGTAGTCCGGGAACTGAGCCGAGTTGGCCGTGGTCCGTTCAACGAACCGCATGCGGGTACGAGCATGCCAGTGCGCGATCGCGTCCGTGACCCGCTCGGGCCGGGGCAGACCGGGATCGATCTCGAACGGCACCGTCGCGTTGGGCCAGCGACGCGCTTCCCCTTCCTCGAACGGCACGATCCCGATCGACGAGACCGCCAGCCCGCTGTCGGCCTCCCCCGCCGCCCCTTCCACGAAGCCGAGCACGATGTCGCCTTCGAACATCGCGAGCCCGTCCACCTCGGCATAGCGGAGAGCCTTGGCGTGAAAGGTCGCGCCGTTCACCAGCGCGGTTCCCGCGATGGGCCCTGACCGGAGCTCACCACTCCCCTCGCTTTTGCGAGAGGGCGCGGCCTTGCGAGTTTGCTGCTTCCCGGCAGAGGCCGTCTTCTTGGCAGCCGTTCTGCTTCGGGCCGGGGCCTTCCGCGTCCGGCGGGGGGAATCCGAGGGCTCAGCGTTCATGGAAACCTCTGCTGCGGTGAGGGAGAGAAGCGGGGCAGAAAACACCCGTGCTGTCAGTATCCGCACCTCCCCCGGCGTGCCGCTCGCTCAGTGCGCCCGCGCGAGGGACGGCCCGCCTGACGCCGCGGACGACTGCGTCGGTCGCGTCCGTGCCCCGCACGCGTCACTGGATCGGTGAGTCGGGGCGCGGGAGCCGCGCGGTGCGCTCGCGGTCGACGAAGTTGACGCCGTCGACCGCATCGAGGGCGCCGATCCGGTCCTCCGCGACGGTGCCGGAGAGCGTGCCGAGGACCCGTTGCTCGCTCGTGACTGTCAGGCCGGCCCGCCGCAGGCCCTCGACCGCTTCCGTGAAGCGGTCGGGGTCGACCGCCACGACGACCCCGACCGGCGTGGGCCCGGACGTCCCCTTCACGGTGCCTGCAGCAGGCCCGCGCCGATGTCGGCGGCCGGCTGTCCCAGCGGGAACGCGCCGGCGACCAGAGCGGCCGAGAGATCGGCCGCGGAGGCGTCGGGATGCGCCTGGGCGAGCAGGGCGACGACGCCCGCCACATGCGGTGTCGCCATGCTGGTCCCGTTCATGGCCCGGTAACCGCCGCCGGGGGCGGCCGAGCGCACCTGCCAGCCGGGCGCGGCGATGTTGATCTCGCCACCCTGGCCGTTGACAGTCCCGTTGGAGAAGTGCGCGGCTGCGAGCGCCGGGTCGAGCGCGGCCACCGAGAGGATGGAGGGACAGTTGGCCGGCCGGCTCACCGGGGCGGTCCTGACGGGCCTGCGGCTGTCGTTTCCCGCTGCGGCGACGATCACCGTGCCGAGAGCGAGAGCGCGCACGGCCAGCGTCTCGTACGTCTGCGGGAAGAGCTCGCCCGGCCGCACCCGCGAGCCGAGCGACATGGATATCACCCGGGCTCCGTGGGAGACGGCCCAGGCCATGCCCGCGAGGATCTGGCCGTCCGGCCCGTTGCCCATGTTGTCGAGCACCTTCGCCGCGAGGATCCGGGCCTCGGGGGCCACGCCGTAGCGGGGGCCCTGCTGGGGGTCTGCCGGGCCGGCCACGGTGCCGATGCAGTGCGTGCCGTGGCCGTGGACGTCCTCCACGGTCTCGCCGGGCACGAAGGACTCCGTCGCCTCCAGATGCCCGGCGAGGTCCGGATGGTCGGTGTCCACACCGGTGTCCAGTACGGCGACCTTCACACCGTCCCCGGTCAGCTGGGACAGATGGGCCCGGATGGCCTGCAGACCCCAGGTGTATCCGTCCTCGATCCAGGACGGGCCCTGTACCGCTGCCGTTTCGGCCCTGGTGTGACGGGCGATCACGTCCTCGTCGCTGCGGAACGCCGGGAAGAACTCGGTCGGCGCCTGCTGGGGCGTGGTGATGGGGAGCGCGTGAACCATCCGCTCCGGTTCCGCCGTGACGATCGACGGCTCGGCCTCGGCGGTGGTCACCAGCGCGTGGCGCTGCTCGGGCCTGACCTCGACGACCGCCGCGCTGAGATCCTCGAAGAGCACCGAGACGTCGGGGCGTTCCAGGAGTTCGGCGACGTTCCCCGACTCGGTGCCCGTGACGCGCTCGAGCGGCGCGATACCGGCGGCGGAACTCAGCGCACTGACTCCGCTCTCCTGACTACTCGGATCGAACAGGACGACATACCGGCCGGTGTACTCGGAGTCATGACCCAGGACGGTGCCGTTGGGACGGCTGGGCTGCTCGCCGAAGCCGTATGTGCCCACGGGGTCGTTGACCATTGTCGTTCACCCTTTCTTCTGTTGTTCCTCCGGCAGGGCGGGGGATGCGGAACGAAGGCGTGCGGTCCGCCGCTCACACGTCGCCGACGTGGAATTCGACCCGGACCGGTTCCGCGGGGACGGCGCGTGCCGAGACCTGCCAGACCGTGTCGTCGGGCGCCCGACACATGAGCGTGTAGACGCCCTTCACCGGCACCGCGAAGGAGAAGCGGCCGTCCTCGCCGGTCAGGGCTGCGACATCCGGGAATGGGCCAGGCCCGTCGGCGAGGTGGACGGTCGCACCCGCGACCGGAGTGCCGACGCTGTCGAGCACGATTCCGTTGATGAGGCAACGTCCACCGCCGCCCGATTCCCTCGTACTCCGTCCGCGTGACGGCCCGGGGCGCCTGTGCGCCCTCATGCCTTCCAGGCCACGAGATTGTCGTACACCTGCTTGGTGATGCGCGTCCCGGAGTTCGTGGTGGTACCGCCGTACGCGTGGATGGCGAAGCCGTAGCGCTTTCCGTCGAGTTCGCGATAAACGGCGCTGCCGCTCTGTCCGCCGGCGGTGTCGATGTCGTAGTGGACCTTCAGCGTGTTGACCGAATTGATTCCGCGCGCCGCGTACCACTGGGTGCCGGACGGTGTGTCGCCGGGGTAGCCGGAAATGTTCCCCACCGTGCTCAGCAATTCCGCATCCGGCCAGATGCCGAAGCCGAACCACCCCGTTTTCGCGCCCAGTTGGGTCGGAACGCTGATCGCCCCGTAGTCGTAGTTCTGATCACCGGACTCGAGCCAGCCCTTAACGGACCGGAAGCTGGTGCTGGTGACGGAGCCGTACGGCAGGGTCGCGCCGTTGCGGCCGGGCATGACTTGGATGTCTCTCACCCAGCCGTCGCGTCCGGGGACACCACTGTTCTTGATGTACACCACGTGCCCCGCGGTGATCAGCGTGTTCGGTCCGATGAACCAACCGGTGCCGATCCAGTGGGAGTTGTCGGCGGCCGTGACGAGCAGGGAACAGTGGACGCGCCACGGGTAGGTCGCTGTGTCCGTGATCTGTGCACGGTCGTCGGGGAGGTGGACGGTCTCGACCGACGCGCCGTCGCCTCCGAAGGAGGCCGCGCCGATGTCCGGCAGAGAAGTGGACAGCGGTACCTCCTCATCCGCCTGCACACCGGCGGGAGTGGCACGGACGTAACCGCTCACCTTCTCCGACCCGTCCGGGGTCAGATTGCTTCCAGAGCTCGATTCTCCATCGGAGGGCTCTTGGTAAACAGTCTGCTCCTGGGGGGCATTCAGCGTTTCGCCGAGCTGGTTGGACACTGAGGCATGGGGATCGTGTGTCATGGGAATTCCCTGAAGAGAATGTTCAGACGCAGACAGACGAGCGGCGCGGGTTTCCAGCAATCGCCGTCTTGGCATCCCCCTCTTCTCATGTAACGCTCGAAACGCCATGATCACCACTTGGGTGCAATACCGGATGCCGACGTCCCCCGCAACCGCGATCACGCAAGGGCGGGACCTCGACGTCCTGACGGCATCGGAACCCAGTGAGCGTTTTCGGCGTGGCCATTCATCGGGTGACGGGGTCCACAACGTACGAGGCTCCTGTGGCACGTTCTCGGTCCACCGCCTTGCACAAGACGCTCGAGAAAACATCGCCAAGGCCCTCGACTGGGCCTCGGCGATTCCGACGGGAAACCACTGGTGCTCAACTACGCCCTGACCCGCGCCCAAAACCCCGCCGCTCGCTGCCTGCTCCAGCCACGCCTCGCCCGCACCCTCGCCCGCACAGGGCGACAGGAGCGAACGGCGTGCCGCGCTGCGTGCCCTCGCCGCGGCGGAGTACACCTGGGCGACGCCGGCACCGACCGGTCTGCCTGGTGCGCCTGGGTATCCGAAGCCGATCTCGCCGTGGACTCCGGCCAGGCCCTCCTGGACCTCGGCGACACAGGCCGCGCCCACCGCCTCATCAGGACCCGCCGCCTCACCCACGAATCGCCCCCGAAGTGGCGTGACAGCTAAGCCGAATGAAAAGGACAGCCGAGAAGCAGACCCTCACTCAGAGGGGGTGAACAAGGCCTGGAGGGTTCGGGTGGCTGTTTCGCGCAGCCAGGCGTGGGCGGGGTCGTTGTCGTGGCGCTGGTGCCAGAGCATGTACAGGGGTACTTCGGGCAGGTCGAGCGGCAGCGGCAGTGTAGTCAGGCCGAGCTGGTGGCGGGCGGAGCGGGTGGCCGCGTCGGGGAAGGTGACCACGAGCTCGGTTTCGCGGGCGAGTTGCAGTGCGGTGGCCGTGGTGGGGGCGGAGGCGATGACGCGGCGCTCGTGACCGAGTGCGGTCAGTGCGTCGTCGATTCGGTCATGGAGGCGACCGCGCCGGGAGACGGTGAGGTGATCGGCCGCCGCGTACCTCTCGGCGGTCACGGGCTGTTCGGGGGTGTCGTCGCCGGGCTCGGCGGTCAGCCGCAGCTGCACCCCGGGGGCCGGGCGGTGCACTGCGGCGATCAGGGCGGTCCCTCAGGTGGTGGCGAGGGCGTCGTGCCAGCGGACGGTCCGGGGCGTTCTGCGTCCAACGGCGGGCCGGCGGACCCGGATCTCGGTTCCGTCGACGATGCCGGTCTTCCCGCTCGCGCCGAGGTGGTTGACGACCTCGGCCAGGACCGCAGCCGCACGTCGCGGGTGACGGTGCAGCCTCGCTCGGCGAGCAGGGGCCGCACCTCGTTGACGGCCCGGGTGATCGCGGAGCGGTCCGCGCCCAACCAGCAGGCCAGCACGTCGTGGGTGACCCCGTGGCGAAGATGGACAAGCGTGGCCAGCAGTCGGTCGACGAACACCAGCCGGTGCTTCGCACTGGCACCCAAGGCCCGCTTCCGCGGCCGGGAGGCCAGCCTGGCTTGGTGACGCTCGTGCCACAACGGCCCGATCTCGCCGACGAGTTCGGCAATCACTCCGGCCGTCTGGCCCGTGATCCGCCGGTTGCTGATGATCACTGCACGAGTCGCGTTCCCCACCACCCGACCATGATCAACCATCAAGGCCTCGACGTCTCACCGCCAACCGTGCACGAGCTCGTTAGCCACCGGCCCACCGCGTACCCGGGCGGGTGAAGCCCGCCCGGGCGCAGAACCTTCTCCGGGCGCCGCACGTCGTGCTGTGCATGGAGCCGATCAGCGAAGCGCACGTGGCGCAGCCGGGGCTGGCCGTGGTGGAGATCGCGGCGTGTGATGACAAGACCGTCCTCGCCGTCCAGGGGCTGCTGGCGACGCGGTGGGCGACCGCGACGGCGGACCATAGGACCCGGGTAGCGGGTGAGCCTGGCGTCAGGCTGCGCTGCTATCTGAACGTGCGCCAGGAGCTGCCCTCGTAGCCGGACCATGTGCCGGGCGTCGCCGACCATAACCCCGACCACAGCAGGTCAGCGCACTGTGGCACCCTGCTCGGTCCCGCACCGTCGGGCTTGTGGCCGGGCCTGCACGAGGTGCTTTCGGATTGCGGACGCGCGGTCTGGGTGGAAGGCATGGGGGTGTGACGTGGACGCTGCCGGAGCCGATGCTCGCTGCCTCTGCCCCCGATCCGGTGCTGCTGCCGGGGTGCGCGGGCGAGCCGAAGTTATGGACAGGGGTTGCGGCTGTCCGTTGTCCGCACTGCCGAACTGCCGGACTGCCGGACTGCCGGACTGGCTGTTCTTGCCGAGTTGCGCGGCGCGGATCGCGGCGACGTACCCGCTCGAGCCGGCACCGAGGACGATGACGTCGTAGTGCGCGCCCCTGACGTGCCCCCTTCCAGGGTGTTCGATGGTTGGCTCGTGGAGGCGAGTGGTCATGCCGCGCGGCGGTGGGGCGCCAGGGTGGCCTGGATCTGGTCGCGGATGTCGGCGAGGAGGGCTTCGTCGCTCCGGTGCAGGTACAGGGTGGCGGTGGTGCTGATGTGGATGATCGTGGTGATCACTCGCGCCAGCGTTGCCGCGTCGGCGGCATCGATGTGCGCGTCGCGGGTGAGCAGGCCGGTGATGCCGACCTCGAAGCGGCCGGCCAGGGCCAGACCCGCTTGCCGGTAGGGCTCGGCCGGGTCGCCGAAAACGAGTTCGTGCAGGTATGTGCGGCCGTTCTCGGTGTGTTCCCTCAGGCACTCCACCACGGGACGGATGAGAGCGATGACGGGCTCCAGTACGCCCTGTCCGACGGTGGCGTTCGCGGCGGCGAGGCCGACGTCGATGGCGGCGGCGAACTTCTCGTTCTGCACCATGATCAGCAACTCGGCCTTCGTGGACGCGTAGAGGTAGAGGGTGCCGATCGCGACGTCGGCCCGGTGGGCGATCTGCCGTGTCGTGACCCCGCTGACGCCGTGTTCGGCGAACAGTTCGCGGGCTGCGGTCATGATCCGCTCACGCTTGGCCTGCTTGGCCCGCTCGCGGCGCCCGATCGGCATGTGACCGCGTCCCATGGGACCTCCTTGACAATAATTCTGAGCCGACTCATAATTGAGTGTACTCGGGTTGAGGGAGTGAGGCGAGGCCCCAGATGTCACGCCGAATTGGCTGATCTTGCCTCACGCCTGGATAAATAGGATGAAGAGAAGGAGTG
>NZ_KQ949008.1:18410-129050 GCF_001514265.1 Streptomyces resistomycificus
CAGGCCTGAACCCGCTGATGCGCCTGGCGGTCGCAGCCCTGAGCGGCAAGATCCGCAGGCAGGCCAAGAAGCTCGGCGTGACGTACGAGTTCCTGTTCATGCGCGCCAACGGCGACCAGCTCCGCCAGATCACCACCCTCGTCGACCAGGGCGTGGTGCGCCCGGTCGTGGGAAAGGTGTTCGGCTTCGACCAGACCCCGCAGGCGCTGCAGTCCCTGTCCCAGGGCGGCATCCGCGGCAAGTCCGTCATCGGCCTCAGCTGACCCGCCGCAACCGCGACGGGCGACACAGAACGCACAGCGACCCAAAACACACGAGGAGAATCCGTCATGAGCAACACCGACATCCCGAACGAAGCCGTCATCACGTCCTATGCGAAGGCCCCGGCCCGCACCGTCAGCGCCGGTGGCGTCAGCTACGCATACCGCGAGCTGGGACCGAAGGGCGGCATCCCCGTCGTCTTCTTCGTCCACCTCGCCGCGACCCTGGACAACTGGGACCCCCGCATCATCGATCCCATCGCGAAAGGCCGTCACGTCATCGCCTTCGACAACCGCGGTGTCGGGGCATCCACCGGTCAGGTGCCGGACAGTGTCGAGGCGATGGCCGACGACGCCTACACCTTCATCAAGGCGCTCGGGTACGACAAGATCGACGTCTTCTCCTTCTCCCTCGGCGGCATGGTCGCTCAGGCCCTGGTGGTGAAGCACCCCGACCTCGTCCGCAAGCTGGTCCTCACCGGCACCGGGCCCAAGGGCGGCAAGGACATGGACAAGGTCGCCAGAATCACCTACTGGGACATCCTGCGCGCCACCTTGACCCGTTCGGACCCCAAGGAGTTCCTGTTCTTCAACCGCAATGCCACCGGCAAGGCCGCCGGGCGCGCGTTCGTCAACCGGCTCAAGGAGCGCACTGTCGACCGCGACGCGGAGATCAAGACCAAGGCGTTCCAGACGCAGCTGAAGGCGATCAAGAAGTGGGGGCGCTCCGCCCCCGACGACCTGTCGTCGATCACGCAGCCCACCCTGATCGCCAACGGCGACAACGACCGCATGGTGCCGTCGGTCCTGTCGGAGGACCTGCACCGGCGTATCAAGGGCAGCGAACTGATCATCTACCCCGACTCCGGGCACGGCGGCATCTTCCAGTACCACCAGGAATTCGCCCCCGTAGCGGTCGATTTCCTGGCCCGATGACCACCACCTGACCAGGAAAAAGGGCAACACCATGAGCACGTCACCGGCCGCCGCGCCCCTGGAAGTGAAGAAGCCTCTCACCTCCTCGATCCTGCTGTGGGTGCGCACCGACCAGCCCCGCCAGACCGGCATGGACCACTGGAAGGGCCCGCACTCAGGGATCATCTCCGCCACCCCGGGCCTGGAGGAGTACCGGCAGATCCACCTCGCCGAGCACAACACGGGCCTGTGGCCGGCCATCGATGGAGTCCAGACCGCGATCCCCGCCGACCGGAAGATCGACGGCGTCGCGGAAGTCACCTTCCAATCGGTGCTTGCACCCCTGAAAGGGCGCGAGCAGACGAAGCTGGCCTACGCCGACGAGATCAACGTGTTCCGCCGCACCCTGCTCTACGCCGGCCCGCCGAACTCATCCCGCTGGTACGACGTCGCAGGCCCCGGACAGACTGTCGGTGCCCGCGCGCTGATCTACCTTCGCCGCAGAGACGGGGTCGGCGCCGGCGCCTTCCGGAAGTTCGTCAACGAGCAGCTCGCCCCCGCGCTCGCCGAAACCGGAGTGCTGAAGGAACTGCGCACGCAGACGTTCCTGCCCTGGATCGAAAAGCTCTGGGACACCCCGGACGTCGCCCACGACAACCCCCACGACCAGCACTTCCACGCCTCGGTCAGCCTCGGGTTCACCGACACCGCAGCACGGGACGCCTTCTTCACCGGCAACGCGATCGAGGACCTGTCCAACCGGCTGGCACCGCAGGTCTCCGCGATCCACGCCTACGACGTCAACGCCACCCTCACCTACGTCAAGAACGGCGACATCCTCCCGCGCTACCAGGAGTGAGCAGCGCGCAGACGGAAAGCGGGACCACCGGATCTGCTCGGCAATCCATCCGCCCCGGCTTCCTGGCCCTCCTCACGCCCCCGCCGCCATCTGTTACCCACCACCCATCTGTTACCCACCACGCATCTGGAGCCAGCCATGAGCGAGCAGCAGAGCACCATCCACTACGAGCGCACCTCACCGCAGATCGCGAAGATCACCTTCGCCAACCCGCCCGTCAACCTCATCACCGGCGAGACAGTCCTGCGCCTCATCGAGATCGTCACCGAACTGGCCACCGACCCGGACATCCAGGTCGTGCTGTTCGACAGCGCCACCCCCGACTTCTTCTACAACCACTTCGACCTGGCCGCCGCCGCCGACTTCCCCGCCCCCGAGGACCCGGACGCGGTGCCGGCATGGACGAATCTGGTCCTGGAACTCTCCAAAGCGCCCTACATCACCATCGCGGCCATCCGGGGACGCACCCGCGGCGGCGGGAACGAGCTCGCCCTCGCCCTCGATCTGCGCTACGCCAGTCGCGAGAAGGCGATCTTCGGACAGCCCGAGGTCGGCAGCGGACTGCTCCCCGGCGGTGGCGGCACCGAACGCCTGCCCCGGGCCATCGGACGCGACCGCGCCCTGGAAGCCATCCTCACCAGCGACGACTACGACGCCGACACCGCCGAACGCTGGGGCTGGGTCACCCGCGCACTCCCCGACAGCGAACTCGACGCCTTCGTCGGCACCGTCGCCGCCCGGCTCGCCTCCTTCGACCGCACCTCACTCGCCTCGGCCAAAGCCCAGATCAACCGGGCATCCCTGCCCCCGGACGCGGACCTGGTCGCCGCGTACGGCGAGTTCACCCACTCCCTCACCCTCCCCGGTTTCCTCACCCGGGCCGCAGGCACGCAGGCCGTCGTCGAACAGGCCGGCATCGACTTCGAGTACCGTCTCGGGCACTACATCGGCATCGCCAATCAGCAACGCTGACACCCACCAGAAAACGAGCACGGACGCAGCCGATGCCGCGTCCGTCCTCCTTTGCCGCGGGGCCCACCTGATCTCCGACGTCTTCGGCACCGTGGTCGACCGGCGCACCAACATCGCGGGCGAATTCGAACGCGTCGGCGCCCTCTCCGGGCCACGGGCCGATTGGTCAGGACTCACCACCCAGTGGCGCTGCCTGTACCCGCCGACACTGCTGCGAGTGGTGGCGGGGGAAGTGCCCCGGCGGTCGCTGGACGAACTACACCGGATGATGCGCGGACGAGTGCGTGCCGAGCATGGCCTGACCAAGCTTCACCGAACCGACCGGGCCGAACTCGCGGTGCCTGGCACCGCCTGAGCTCGTGGCCCGACAGCCGCGATGGTCTGCCGCCACGGCGGTGGGGTGCCCCGCTGCTGATCGGGCTGCTGCCGGATCGACCGCCGATGTCATCCACGGTCCGACGGCCGCGACGTCGCACGCCTTCTCGACACCGGCCGGCCGACTGTTCGAACGCCATGGATCACAAGGGCCCGACATGAAGAGATCACGTCGGGCCCGAAGAACAAGCTCAGGCGTCCGTGCTGTGCAGGTCCGGGTAAAGCGCCTCGACCGGGCCGCTCAGAGCCGCCTTGACCCCCTTGGTCAACTCGTCGGCCAGGACCTCGTGTTCTCCGGCCTCGACGGCGTCGTAGACCGTCGTCACCAGCTGTGTCGGCAGCATCTTGGGTCCGTCAGCGTGCGCGGCCATACCGGTGTCGACGTAGCCCATGTGCACACCCGTCACGTGGACGCCCATGGGTGCGAACTCGATGCGCAGCGAGTTGGTGGCCGACCACAGCGCGGCCTTGGACGCGCTGTAGGCGCCGCCGAAGGCATACCAGCTGGCAACGGAGTGCACGTCGATGAGGATTGAGCCCTTCTTGGCGGCGAGGACCGGTGCGAAGGCGCGGGCGAGGAAGACCGGTCCGAAGAAGTTCGTCTCCATGTTCGCCCGGATGTCCGCCTCGGTGACGTCCAGCAGGCTCGCGCTCGGCGGGAGGGCGCCCGCGTTGTTGACGAGCACGGTGACATCCGCCGCGGCGGCGACGGCCGCGTCGATCGACGCGCGGTCGGTGACGTCAAGGGTCAGGGGGACGATGCGTTCATCGTCCCAGGCGCGGGGGGAACGGGCGGTGGCGTAGACCTTGACGGCGCCGCGAGCCAGTGCGTCGTGGACGAAGTGGGTGCCGATACCGCCATTGGCGCCGGTGACGAGGACGACTGCTCCATCGAGGGAGGGCATGGGTTCCTTCTTCCAAGGGGGATGCGAGGTTCGTGGCTGCGCACGGGTGGAGCAACGACACGCCGCCCCGCGATGGGAGAATGAGCGGAGCCACAGTCGAGCTCACACGATACCGAGTACAATCATAACTGATTACAGTCAGAATCTATTCCTGGAGGACACCGCCATGCCTGTCGGACGGCGCGAGCGGAACAAGCAGGAGAAACTCGACCGCATCGTCGCTGCCGCCAGTGAACTGTTCGCCGAACACGGCGTCGATGAGGTCACGACCCAGCAGATCGCGGACAAGGCCGACATCGGCACCGGGACCCTGTTCCTTTATGCCAAGACCAAGGGCGAACTCCTCCTCCTTGTCCAGAACGCCAAGTACGTCGAAGCACTTGAGCAGGGCCGGGCGGACGCCGAGGCCATCCCAGGCGTGCTGGACGCGGTGCTCGCGATCGTCCGGCCGATCGTCGAGTGCAACCGCATCCAGATCGACAACGGACGCACCTACCTGCGAGAGATGGTCTTCGGCGACCCCGAGGAGCCCCGGCACGGCGCGGCACTGGCCATCGTCGCGCAGACCGAGGAGACCGTCGCCGCCGTCCTGCGCCGAGACGAACGGGTCACAGAGGGCGACGCCGCGACACTGGCACACATCGTGTCCGCCGTGATGTTCCTCAGCATGGCGGCGAGCGTGAACCTCGCCTTGAGCGTCGAGGAGATCGTGCAGGACATCCGCAGGCAGGTCGACGTCCTGCTGCCTCGCTGAAGCGCGTCCCCAGCCTCAGCCTCAGGCCCAGGCGACCATCCGGGTAGCCCTCGGCTGCGGCATGGCCCGAATCCCCAAATGGCAGGTCATCCGGCCGTTGCCGCCCGCACCGGCATGACTGGACGGGTGGGGCGGCCGGCCGGAGGGCTACCGCCAGCGCGTGCTGCTGGGATTCCGGAGATTGCCCACCTATGTGGCGTCGGGTCCCACTCCCACAGCCCCTGTTCCCAGCAGTCCGGGTCGGAGCCCGTGTGGTGCGGTCAGCGCAGCGATCACGCCACCGCACGCGGCGCCCTCGTGGAGTAGGTCAAGGCCCCCGGAACGGCGCCACCGACTCCGCGTGGCGCCACCCGTCACTGCACCGGCTGATGCGCCCGCGCCACCAACAAGCCCCTCCCGATCTACGACTCACCTCCACCGTCCACACCCAAGGCGTGTCCGAACTCGCCGCCGCGCACCACACCCACCAGCGCGTGCTACAACACCCCCGAGCCGTCATCGCCTGGACCACACCACGCGCCGTCACCCGCCCGACTGGCTCCGAGCCCTAGCGAACTGGACGCCCTCGCCGAGCAGTTGACCAAGCAGCTTCAGGAGGTCGAGGTCGAGCGGGACGAACTGGTGATCGCCGAGCGGGTGTTGAACCGCCTGGCCGAGCAGGCCCACGCCGACGCCGAGGCGGCCGATCCTGTCGCTCCGGTACCGGTGAAGGTGGCCGGGCGGGCAGTGCGCCCGCTGTCCCGATCCGGAAGGGTACGGAGAACTGGCGCCCGCCGTTGTCCTGCTCATCCCGCACCGCAGCGACACGGCCGACGAGGGCACTCCGCCCGGCGACTACCGCAAGATCCTGGCGATCGTGCGGGAGGCCGACGGGCCGGTGCAGGTCAGGGCGGTCAGTGAGCGGCTGGGCCTGGATGCCTCGGTGCGCGGCAAGCTGGAGCCTTTGCGGGCGAAGATGACCAAGCTCGTCGACCGCGGCTGGCTGCACAAGCGGCCCGACGGGCGGTTCACCGTACGCTCGCAACTGCGCGGGCAGGCCGTAACGGGCGGGCCCCCGGCGGCAGTTGAGTTTGGCGTGAAGAAGAACAACGGTGTCACCGAGGGCCCTGACGCCCTTGTCTACACCGCCCGCCTGCCGCCGTCGGGCGCGACCTTGAACTATCTCGCCGGCCTGATACGCGGCCGCCTGAAGAAGATCGCCTCGTGGTGGCGGACGCTGCCCGCCGGGAAGATCGCCGGCATCGTGCTGGCGGTGCTGCGCTGTGACCAGCGGCCCGGCGATCTGGCCGGCGGGAACGGGGTGCACCGCACCACCGTGAGCCGGTGGGTGCGCGAGGTCGTGGGCCTGCTGGCCGCCCGCGCCCCGCGCCTGGACCGCGCGTTGAAGAAGATCGCCCGAAAGGGCGGCGGGGTGGTCCTACCGGTGTTCGTACTGCGGCGACCGGGAGCCGGCCTCGTGCTGCTCATGGTACTGAGTTGGGCTTGCGTCGGTCGGCTGCGTCAGGTTTCTGGACTCCTTACCGCCGGCTGTTCGCTGTTGTGGTGTGCCAGTGACGCGAGAATCTCCTTGCGGCAGGCATCGAGGATTTCGTCCGCCAGCGGAGAACCATCCGGGCATGCCCGCGACAACATGACCGCTCCGACCGAGTGGGCGAGCATGTCGATCACCATCGTGCGGGCCGCGCGCTGGTCCGCATCCCCCGGCGTATCGCTTTGGGGCTGAAGGGCCGTCAGCAGGTTCTCGATCCCGGCTGCGAACTCTGTTTTGATGTCCGCCGGCTGGCGTGCGGCGTCGCCGCCGAGGGCCGCGATGGTGCAGCCGTCACCGCGCCCGTCGCGATGTTCCCGGGAGACGTAGCGCTCGACGAACTCGGCGGGGTCCAGGCCTTCTGTCCGTGCCGCGGTCTGTGAGAGCCCGCTCGCGGACGCTTCGGCCATCAGGTCGGCCTTGGAGCGGAAGTGCTTGTAGAACCCGCCGTGGGTGAACCCGGCGGCTGCCATCAAATCTGCCACGCCGACACCGTCATACCCGCGCTCACGGAACAGCCTGGCGGCTGTCGCGACGATGTGGGCACGGTTCTGCTCTGCCTGTGCCTTGGTGACCCGCATGTCCAGCCGTCCCTTCCTCGGTCGACGCTCGACGGTCCAGCATACATAGATGTCGATCGACATCAAAGCGGTTGACTTTTTAGATGATGACCGTCATCGTATTGCTCACCCCCTCCAGAAAGGCCCAGGCCATGAGTGACACACATGTGACCGCACCGACTCAGTACATCGAGGTCGACGGCGACCGGTTCGCCTACCGGCGCTGGGGCAAGCCCTCGGGCGTCCCGATCTTCCTGGTCCAGCACTTCCGCGGGGGGATGGACAACTGGGACCCGCTGCTCACCGACGGCCTGGCCGAAGGCCGTGAGGTCATCCTGTTCAACGGGCGGGGCATCGCCTCGTCATCGGGCACACCGCGCAACCGGATGGAGGACATGGCCGACGACATCGCTGCGGTCATCCGGGCGCTGGGGCTGGAGCAGGTCGACCTGCTCGGCTTCTCGCTCGGCGGCTACCAGGTGCAGGAGGTCACGCTGCGCCATCCCCAGCTGGTGCGCAAGCTCCTCCTACTTGGCACCGGCCTCCGCGGCGGGGACCCGACAAGTGACCCCCAGGTGCCTCAGTACGCCCTGAACCCGGTCCCCACCCTGGAGGACTTCCTCTTCCTGTTCTTCGGCCGCTCGGAAGCCGCGAAGCAAGCAGGCAAGGCCTTCTGGGAGCGCCGCCACCAGCGGGCGGACCAGGACCCGCCGAGCTCGCCCGCGGTCGCACAGGCGCAGTTCGAAGCGACCGTCGCCTACGCGGAACCGCTGCCGGGCGAGAACCCCTACGCCCACCTGAACGCGATCACCCAGCCGACGCTGGTCCTCAACGGCGAGAACGACGTGATGATCGCCTCGATCAACTCCTGGCACCTCGCTCAGAACATCCCCAACGCTCAGCTACTGATCTACCCCGATGCCGGGCATGGAGCGCAGTTCCAGTATCCCGAGCGGTTCCTGAAGCACGCCATTCAGTTCCTCGACGAGTAACGCCTGCAGGGCTTCGGTGCAGTCGCTGACGCCTGGTCCGTGATGACCGTGGTCGAAACGGAAAACAGTCCGGCCAACGGACCGTCGCCGACTTCGCCGTCTTGACCAGCTGCGCGAGGTTCCGGCAGGCCGGACCCCGGCCGCCGGAGCGGCTGGCTGAGGTAGGCGCATCCTGCGCGATCGAGGCGGGGTGCGCCATCGCCCGGCTGCCGTGCCCGCTCCCACGGTGTCCACTTCACCGCGACCTTCCGGCCGGGACGGCTGATACGTGCCCCGCGGGCGTGGAAGACGTGGGCGTCGGCCGCGCCGTCGGTGACCACGACGAAGAGCGCCTGAGTTCCAGCCACTGGGCGGCGATCCGCTCGATCGTGGGGTCCTGCCGGCAACGGACCGGCGGTAGCGCTCTCCCGGGTGACGCCCGTGCCGGAGCTCTTCGCGGCCACGAGGGCCGTTGTCAGAGGCGATTGGCAAGATTGCGGCCATGAATGTCACTCCTGTCACTCCGCCACGGCCGATCGACGTTGCCGCGGTCTTTCCCCAACTGGCTCCGCTGGCCCGCACGGCGACCCGCCTGCATCCCCGCCCTGGGGCGCCGACGTGGCACGACAGCTCGATCGGCGGCCCGCTGCTGTGGCCCGCCGAGGAGCCGTGGCCGCACTGCGAGGAACCGCATGTGGTGGATGGCATCAACCCAGCCCAGTCCCCGGCGGATCTGCGGCTGGAACGACGGATCTTCGCCGCCTCGCACGGCCGGGACCTGACTCCGGAGGAACGGGAGACTCTCGAGCGGATCCGACCCCCTCGGACGTATCCGGTGAGGCTGGCGGTCCAGGCCTACGACGGCCCCATAGCGATGCTGCCCGTCGCGCAGCTGTACGTACGGGATGTGCCCGATCTGAGCCCGCCGGAGGGCAAGGACCTGCTGCAGGTTCTGTGGTGCCCCTTCGATCATCCGATCATGCCCAGGACCCTGCTCTTCTGGCGTTCGGCAGCCGCCGTCACCGACGTTCTGGACACGCCCCCCGAGCCGCCCGCAGTGCAGTTCGACGGCTATCTACCGGAACCGTGCGTGCTCGAACCGGAGCAGATCACCGAGTACCCCGACCATCTGGAGCTGAGCGAAGAACTGCGGGAGCAGCTCAAGCAGTGGAGCGTGCCGCAGGCAGCAGAGGAAGACATGGACCCGGACACGTACTACGACTGTGTGCTGTCCAACGCACCCGGCTGGAAGGTCGGCGGCTGGCCCGCTTGGAACTCCACCGACCCCAGCTCGCAGCCCTGCTCCGAGTGCGGCACCGGCATGGAAATCCTGATGACCGTCGCCACGTTCGAGGAGGGGGACGACGCCGGGAACAGCTGGTCTCCGCACCCCCACCCAGGTGCTGGACCGTACCCCGGCCACCGCGGCTACAACGCGACCGGTGTCCAGATAGGCAGCGGCTACCGGCAGCACCTGTTCGTCTGCCTGGCGGAGCCCGAGCATCCGCACATCGAGTTGATGACGTAGCCCGTCCGCAGCGTGCAGCCGGGGCGTCACGGTGCGGGCATGCCGTGACGCCGGGTGGCCGCGAGGCTCAGGGTGCCTACCTGCGGCCCGACATCCGAGAAGGAAGCAGGCCATCCCTGCCACGACGCATCGCCCCAGGTTGAGCGCGTCCCGGTGAGCTCGCCGTTCGGTGAAGAACGTTTCCTGAGCCAGCGCCGCACGTCGCTGCCGGACATCGACCTCGATGTGGAGTCGGAGCGGCGCCCGGAGGTCATGACGCGATCATCAAGCGGTTCGGGCGGGAGCGGACCGCCGGTGACCGTGACCAACGAGACCGCGTTCCTGGTGGACTTCCTGCCCGTAGTCCGCCGGACCTTGTCACGGTCGGGGTTCGTGATCGACCGCGTGCAGTACTACAGCGACGCGCTCAAGCCGCGAGTTCTTGAAACCTGCTGCGCTATCTGGGCAACGAACTGCGCATCCCGCTGGTCGGCGTCGGCATCCGGGACGCCTACCTCGCCATCCGCGCCGACGCCTGAAGTCGTTGGGGCCCGAAGCGACCGTGCCCGCTGTCGGCTCGATTCGGCTACGCGTCGCGCCTGTGCAGCAGCAGGCTGCCGACCAGCAGCGCGGCCGCGGCCCACGTGGCGAGCACGCCCAGGCCGGCCCATGGGCCGATGGGCAGCTCGTGCAGATGGACGGTGGCTTGGACCGCGAGTCCGGCGGACATGGGCGAGATCTGCTGGAGGTGGCGCTGCCACTCCGGGTCGTCGACCACCTGGGTGACGACGGGGAAGAGATAGAGCAGCCCGAGCACGATCCCGATGGCGGTCGCCGCCTCCCGCACCGCCGTCGCCAAGCCGAGACCGATCAGGGCGATCAGGACGAGGTAGAGGACCGAGCCCACGGCCGCGCGCAGGGTCGAGCCGTCGGCCAGGGACAGCGGGGCATAGCCGTGCGCCTCGGTGAATCCGTTGCCGGGCAGGATGTAGCGGCCGACGAGAAGGGAGGCCAGGACGGCAGCCGTCCCGGAGGCCAGGACGACCGTGGTGAGGACCGTCGCCTTGGCGGTGAGGACGGTGAGCCGGTTCGGCACCGCCGTGAGCGTGGTGCGGATCATCCCGGTGCCGTACTCGCCGCTGACGGCCAGCACCGCCAAGACGGCGATGACCGCCTGCCCGACGGTGACGCCGGTCAGGGCGAGCTTGACAGCGTCCTGGCCGCACCCTGCATCCGGGCACTTCACGGCCTTGGCGGTGCCGCAGCCGACGGCCACGGTCAGCACGACGGCGAGCAGGAGCAACCTGCCCATGTCCCCTGCGGTGCGCAGCTTCGTCCACTCCGCGCGCAGGGCGCGGCCGAAGCCCCCTCGCCACGCGCCGTCCGCCGTGCTCGTGAGTCGTGCACTTCTCAGGAGACTCATACGTCCCTCCCGCGCAGCCGCACCACGGCCAGACCGAAGGCGAGCGCGGCGTATCCGCACAGCACGGCGAGGCCGGCCCATGGCGCCAACGGGTAGTAGCCGGTCGACGGCTCGTACACGCTGAGCACCTGCGCGTACTGCGGCAGGGTCTGCTGGATGGCGAAGCCCGCAGCCGGGGTCACCCGCAGCAGCCACTCCGAGACGCCCGGGGGCAGTACGCCGGAGGTGGCAAGCAGGAAGGGCAGCACGATCGACGCGATGACCAGGGCGACCGCCGTGCCGCTGCGCCGCAGCAGGGCACCGACGCCGAGAGCGAGCACAGCGGCGGCTGCGCAGAGCAGGCCGGTGCCGACCACGACGCGCACTTCGGTCGCCGACGTGACGGGGAAGACATGGAAGCCCCTGCCGCGCGCGCCGCGTTCCCCGATGGGAATGGCGATCGCGGCGGCCACCAGGCCGATGACGAACGCGACGCCCCCGGCCACCAGCGCCTTGGCACCAAGCACCCGGCCCCGCAAAGGAGTTGCCGCCATGGTCGTACGCAGCAGACCGCGCCGGTACTCGCCGGTGATGAACACCGTGCCCACGGCGATCACCACGATCAGCCCGGCGAAGGTGCCGACGAGGAAGTTCTCGACGGAGAAGCCGACGCCCATGACGGGCCCGCCGACGACCGGTGCGATGTCACCGGCCCCGGTCACGGTGAACCCGCCGCCGTCGGTCTGGGTGAAGCCGCCCTTGGTGGTGCTCGTGTAGCTGCCGGAGGTGCCCGCGTCGCCGCCCACCTGTGTGCCGCTCCACGCGCTCTGAGACCAGCCGCCGGTGAGGACGGGGCGGCCGAAGGTGCCGGTGGCCACGGCGGGGCTGAAGCCCGTGCCCGCCGCGGTGTCCTGCTTCGCCTGCGGTGACGTGGCGAAGAGCCCGGCCTGCACGGTGCGCGCAAGCCTCGGCAGCTTCGCATGGCCGACCTCGGTCCAGTGGGAGCCGTCGGTGGAGGAGGAACCGGTGAGGATATCGCCGGAGCGGACCAGGCGCAGCCACCGCGGGGACTCCTGGGAGACCTTGCCGGAAGGGCCCGCCGTATCGTGCGTGTAGTCGTACTGCATGCGCACACCGTGGCCGCCGGTGGCCATGACCGCCGCGTACGGGGCTCCCTGGGTGAGGCTTTCCTTCACGATGATCCCGGCCTTCGCCCAGGGCTGGGCGCCCTGGGCCGTCTTGCCGGTCCCGGTGTCGGCCACACCAGTCAGCGACCGCAGGGGAACGGTGAGGGTGCCGTCGCCGGTGAGCGTCTTGTGGACGAAGTAGAAGCTGTCGTTGACGGCCTCGCCGCCGGGTCCCTTCGGGTACGAGGCGGAGTCGGCGCCGCCCCCGCCGGGGGCGGGGGCGGCCGTGCCGAGCAGGCCGACCACGATCGTCACCAGGAGCGCCCCCGCCATGGCGAGGACCCAGCCACGTACCGTACGGAACTTCGTCCACTCTGCGTGCAGCGTCCTGAGGAACCCACTCTGCTCAGCGCGCCTCGTGGCCGGGGGACGAGGGGTGACGGTGGCGGTCATCGCGTAGCCTCCCCCGCCGGGATGCCCCGGTACTCCACCGCGTCCCGGGTGAGCTCCATGTACGCCTCTTCGAGCGTCGCCCGGTGCGCGGACACCTGGGAGAACGGCACCCCGTTCCGGGCGAGCAGGGCCACGATCTCCTCGTCGGGCAAGCCCGCGACGCCGAGGGTGTCGGGGCCGGTGGCGAGAACGGTGGCGCCCGCACCGTGCAGGACCTGGGCGGCGCGCGGAGGCGCGGAGGTACGCAGGGTGACCCGGCCGCCGGACGCCTCGGCGAGCAGCTCGGACACGCTGGTGTCCGCGACGACCCGGCCGCGGCCGATCACCACGAGATGGTCCGCGGTGTCTTCGAGTTCGCTCATCAGGTGACTGGAGACCAGGACGGCGCGGCCCTGCCGGGCCAACGACGACAGGAAGCCGCGCATCCACACGATGCCGTCAGGGTCCAGGCCGTTGAACGGCTCGTCCAGCATGACCACCGGCGGGTCACCGAGCAGCGCCGCCGCGATCCCCAGGCGCTGGCGCATGCCCAGCGAGAAGCCTCCGGCCTTACGCCGGGCCGCCGTGCCCAGGCCTGCCTGATCGATGACCTCGTCCACCCGCCGGGCCGACACGCCCTGTGAGTGGGCCAGCCACAGCAGGTGGTTACGGGCGGTGCGGCTCGGCTGCAGCGCGGAGGCGTCGAGCAGTGCCCCCAGATGCCGAAGCGGGCGACGCAGGGTGCGGTAAGGCACCCCGTCGACCAGGGCCTTTCCCTCCTCAGCCGCGTCAAGGCCCAGGATCACGCGCATGGTGGTGGACTTGCCCGCGCCGTTCGGGCCGACGAAGCCGGTCACCCGTCCGGGCCGCACGGTGAACGTCATACCGTCCAGGGCCAGCTGTGGCCCGAAGCGTTTACGCAGACCGATGACCTCGATCGTCGCCGTCGTACTCTCATCGCTCATGGCCCCCACCCTGTGACGGAGCGAGTTACAGGGGTCGAACAGTCACTGTCATCTCGTTGTTAGGCGCCTCGGCTTAGCCTGGCCTGGTACGTGTCCTGATGCGGTGGCGAGAGGGGAGCATGCGGATGAAATGGGGTCCGCCCCGGCGGCTCGCGGGCCTGGCTGTCCGGCTCGGCCTGCGCCGTGGCACTGCCCGCACCCGCTTCACCGCCTTGTACGTGACTCTGTTCCTGCTGTCGGGAACGGCGCTGCTCGCCATCGCGGCCGTGGTGGCATCCGGCGGATCCCGCTCCAGCCAGACCGCCCCCGACGGCGGCACCGATCAGCCCGCCACGGCGGCACAGGCCCAGGGCCGCATCGACGAGCTGGAGCAGCAGCTGGCCCAGGCGCACGACACCCAGTCCCGGCAGATCCTGATCGGCTCCGCCATCGCCCTCGGCGTCATGGCGGTTATCTCGGTCGGCCTCGGCTGGTTCGTCGCCGGCCGGGTGCTGCGCCCGCTGCGCGTGATGACAGCGGCCACCCGCCGGATCACCGCCGACAGCCTGCACGAACGCCTGGCCATCGGCGGCCCCGGCGACGAGGTGAAGGACCTCGCCGACACCATCGACGACCTCCTCGGCCGCCTGGAGGGCTCCTTCGACGCCCAGCGACTCTTCGTCGCCAACGCCTCCCACGAGCTGCGCACCCCGCTCACCACGATGCGGGCCTCCCTGGACGTGGCCCTCGCCAAGCCGGGCCCGGTACCAGAGACCACGGCCACGCTGGCCGCCCGGATGCGCGCCGAACTCGACCAGGTGGACCGGCTGCTGGAGAGTTTCCTCGTCCTGGCTCGCACCCAGCACGGCGAGTTCACCGACTCGGCGCGTCACGCCCTCGGCCAACTCGCGCTGACCGCCCTGACCGGACGGGCAAAGGACATCACGGCCAAGGGACTGACCGTGCGTGAAAACCGGATCGACGACTCCGCGTGGGTGTGGGGCAGCCAGACGCTGCTGCGCCGCGTGGCCGACAACGTGGTCGACAACGCGATCGCGCACAACGACCCCGGGGGCTGGATCAGTGTCGCGGTACGGGCCGAAGGAGACGACGCAGGCGCAGTGTCCCTCGTCGTCGAGTCCAGCGGACCGGTCCTCGATCAGCGGCGGGTGGCGGACCTCGCGCAGCCCTTCCGCCGCCTTGGCGCCGACCGGACCGGCACCGGCCAGGGCAGCGGCCTCGGCCTCTCCATCGTCGCGGCCATCACCCAGGCCCACCACGGCACCCTGGACCTGCGCGCCCGCCCCGACGGCGGCCTCCGCGTCACCATCACCCTCCCCCGTACGGACGGCAGGGCGACGGCGGAAACCCCTGACACCGAGACGGGCGTGGCGCGTTGAGGGTCCTGGTGGTCGAGGACGCCCGCCCCCTCGCCGAAGTCATCGCCGAGGGACTGCGCGACCAGGGCATGGCCGTAGACGTGGCCCACGACGGGCTCGACGCCGCGGCCAAGCTGGACGTCAACGCGTACGACGTCGTCGTGCTCGACCGCGACCTGCCAGGCATCCACGGCGACACCCTCTGCCAGATGATCATCGAGCGGGACGGCCGCGTGATGGTCCTGATGCTGACCGCCGCCGACTCACCCGGCGACCGCGTCAGCGGCCTCACCCTGGGCGCCGACGACTACCTCGCCAAGCCCTTCCACTTTCCCGAACTCGTCCTGCGCATCCGCGCACTGGCCCGCCGCCGCCCCGCCGCCCGGTCCCGCACCTTGAGCACGGCGGGCATCGAACTCGACCCGATGCGCCGCACCGTCAGCCGCGACGGCCACCAACTCGACCTCTCCGTCAAGGAATTCGCGGTACTCGAAGCCCTCCTGAACGCGAGCCCCGCCTTCCTCAGCACGGAGAACCTCCTCGAGCAGGTCTGGGACGAACACGCCGACCCGTTCACCAACACCGTCACGGTGACCATCAGCCGCCTACGCCGCAAACTCGGCGACCCTCCGGTCATCGCCACCACACCTGGCGTGGGGTATCGGATCATGGACCCAGCCGTCCCACCCGACTGAGCAGCCGCCAGGGGCCGGCGGCCCGCGAGCGGAGGCCGTGCTCAGTGCACCCGACTCCAGTCATCTGCGCAGCCGACTTCGGATACTGACACCACCGGTCCCTGATGACGCCCAGGTCGAGGGCGCGCGCCAGTTCACGGCGGGCCTTCTTGGGTATCTCGGGCGGTGCGTCCTCTTCCCACAGCAGGTCCTCGAGCCGGTAGCGCCGCGAGGGACTCACGTAGAGATGGCTCTGTTCCAGGAGGTGTTGCGTGACCTGGGGCATCGCGGCGTCGGGTACCTGCCTGAGACTCATCTCGATCCGCTCGCGCTTGCTGCCTGGGGCGGGCTACGTGGAGTTGGATTGTTCCGGACGGGCTATGGGAGATCGCGATGGTCACTCTTTCCATTCTCCAGGCGCGAACGGGCCGGTCGCGGGTGCTACGCACTTGTCGACGATGGTCTTCTCGCCGGCCGCCGAGCCGTCCAAGCAGAGCCGTCCGCCTTGGTCGCGCAGGTCGAGAAAGAACCGCGTGGTCCTACCGGCCTGCTTTAGGGCGTGGATGCGGTCGTCGATGTAGCCGAGGTCGTTCAGGATCGTCCTGACCTCGGTGGGGGTAGGGTCCGCCAGATCTCAGAGTGCCTGGGTGATGCGCTCTTCATGGAGGTTGCTCGCACACCAGTCGCAGCAGTAGCCAGCCGGAGAGCGACGCGAGCAGCGCGACGGCCGCCACGGGCACGGCACCGATGTCGAGCGTCTGCTCTCCGTCGGCGATCCGCAGTTGGTGCCCCAGCAGTGGGTCCGCGACCAGCCACACCAGGACGGGGGCCAGAACGGCCAGGGCCGTAACCCCAAGGCGCCTTCTTCGCTCGCTCACTTCGCGCCCACCGAGAGCGCCCCGTGCAGGAAGACCTCCACCAGCTCCTGCGAGGTCAGGTCGGGCTCGTCCTCGGTACGCGGCTGGGTGAAGAGCAGCCCGAAGAAGAGGGCCGCGATCTGCTCCGGCGGCCGGCGCAGGGTGGCCTTGTCCGGCTCCAGCAGCTCCGCGAGGGCCGTGCGGATACGTGTCGTCGACTCGTTGCGGCCCGCGCCGCGCACCGTGCCGGGGTGCTTGCCGCCGCGATGCCCCAGCGAGCCGGCGATCGCGCCCATCCTGGACAGGTGCGCCTGCAGTGCCTCGGCCGCCTCCGCGAGCCGGTCGGGCAGCGGCTGGGACAGGTCTATCGCGTCGAGCTCGCGGACCGCGTGCTCGGGGGAAAGCGCCTCGGCCATGCATGCCTGCAGCAGCTCGTCCTTGTCGGCGAAGACCCGGAAGATCGTTCCCTCGCCGATGCCGGCGGCGCGGGCGATCTTCGCGGTCGTCACCGCGGCGCCGTACTCGGCGATCAGCGGGATCGCGGTCTGGATGATCATTGCGCGGCGCTGCTCCGGCGACATGCCGGGGGCGCGGCGGCGGGTGGTCTGGTTCTCCTTGGGTGCTGTCATGAGTACGAGACTACGGAGTGAGGACTCACTCCGTCAATGAGTGAGTCCTCACTCCGCTAAGTTTTCCTTCCTGTGATCGGCTGCTTGTCGATGGCAACCCAAAATCCACTGCCACGGCTGGAGTACCTGCCGCGTTGCTCTGTCGTCCCGGACTCGGTGCTGTCCCCTGACATCTGTCAGGGACCGTCGGGGCCGGCTGCCCTCTAGGTTGCTGTGCGCACCACCTCTGTCAGTCCGAAACAGCCCGATCTCGCAGAGCATCCCCGCGCACGCGCTCCCGTCGGCCGTCGGCCGCCACGACCGGCATCCCCCCGCCCTCACACCCATCGCTCGACACCCACAGGAGCTACAACACCCCATGCGTCCCCAGCGATCCCTCCTCGGCGCGGTCGGCACCATGACCCTGGTGCTGGCCTCCTCCGTCTTGGCCTCCGGTCCGGCCCAGGCGGCGTCGTCCGCCACGTCCGCCGTCTCACCGACGGTCTCACCGGCCGCCCCCTCGCAGCTGGTGCCCTCCGGCAGCCACGTCGGCTGTGACACGGGGAACTTCTGCGCCGGCGTCTGGGACCCCACGGTCAACCAGTGGCGGGTCTTCTTCCTGTACGACTGCAACCGCTACTACCTGTCGAACTGGCACGGCACGGGCGAGGTGGTGAACAGCCAGACCGACAACGCCCAGGCGACGACCTACGGTCAGAACGGCAACGTGATCCAGACCTTCCCGGTCAGCACGGACACACCCGACGTGGACTGGGAGCCGGTCTGGTCGATCCGCAACTGCTGACCGGGAAGGGATCAACGCGCATCTCCGGACCATGGTTTCGACCCCTAGGTGCTCAGCGAGGGTGTCGCTGCGGCGCAGGATCGGGGGGCGAACTCCACCGCGCGGCTGGTTTCCTCGTCCGCTCGGTACGGGCGGACGAGAGCTCCTGACGTTCGGGCCGCCCGAGGTTCTGCAAAGCGCACCCACGCCTTCCATGGCAACACCGTCACCGCTGCCTCGATCCGACTCCGGCTTCGCACACGACCCGCCGGACATGCCTCCTAAAGCATGCTGAGTGCATGCATCGCATCGCGTTCGATGCGCGCGAGTTCGCTGAGGACGGAGCCGGCCTGCATGAGGTTCTTCGCGTCACCGGATTCGCCTGCTGTCGCGATGAGTGCGGCCACCTGCGTCCAGAGGGCGGCGGCCTCGGCATACAGGCTGTGGCCGATGCGCAGGTGGCTGCTGTCGATCAACTGGGCGCACTCTGCGAGGAAGTCCCGGTAGAGATTGCGGAACAGCGCGCCGCCGGTGCCGGCCATCTCCATGAGGACGGCGGCCCGTGGCAGGTCCTCCCCCGGATTGTCGCTGCGCTGCAGCCACTTCGGCACTTGCTTGGCGGTCTTCTCGATGCCCCGGTGGCCCAGGTTCGCGATGGGCGGGTTCAGGAAGGTGTGGGCGCAGGTCTTGATCGCGGGGATGATCCGGTCCTGCGGGGACGTCAGGTTGCTCGGCGCTGTGATGGTGAAGGAGCGGTGCCTGGCGGTCATGGGGCCGCGCTCGGCTCTGGCCCTGGCAAGGCCGGCGAGGCTGGTCGAGACGGCTCCGCCCTGCGGGTGGGTGTCCACCAGGTAGGCGTCCTGTTCGTCGTAGCCGTACATGGCCACGACGTGCCCGCCGAAGTGCACTTTGGTGCTGAAGTAGTCCAGGTGGTAACTGTCGAGCTGAAGGCCGACCGGCCGACCGGCGTCGATGGGTGCAGCCACGTTCTGCCATGCCTTGCGCGGGGAGGTGGTCTCCTCGACCAGCAGCCGAAGCCCGAGTACGGCGGTCAGGTTCCTGGTGAGCTCGAACGGCTTGATCCTGCCTCCCAGGAAGGGAAAGCCCATGCCTTTGCTGTCCCAGTAGATGAAGGACAACCCGGAGCCGAGCCCGAACAGCATGGGCTCGGACAAGTCGAGTCCCTCATGGCGCAACAGCACGCCCAGCGTCGTCGTCTCGCAGTGCTGCATACCGCGAACATCGATGTCCTTCACCATGGCCATGCCACTGATTCTCCTCCCCCACCAGACGACAACACCGCACATGGGTGGGCCAGACTATTGCGTCCCAGGCATGGTCCGCCGGACAAGGCCTAGCCAGGACTGATCGGACACGATCACCGGAGTGGGTGACGGCCCTGTGTCTACAGCGGTGGATGTCGCGCAGGTCAACTCAAGGTCGTGACACGGCCTGCCAGTTCTCTGGTCTGGGGCCGCCCGCGTGGCTGAGCCCTCCTTTCTGACCGCCGTTCGCGAGTCGTACGACACGGTCGCCGCCGATCACGTCGAACGCGTCCCGCCCCCAGCCGCGATGGACCCGCTGTCACGCGCGATGCTGACCCACCTCACGGTCGCCCAAGCCGGTGAACGTATGTGGTCAGAGCACTAGGGAGCTGTCCTGAGCTGCCGTACCGAAGCCGGGGCGCTCCATACCTTGTGCCCATGCGCGAGCAGGGCCTCGAGTGCGGCCATGGAGGACTCCAGCGGCGTGGTGCTGACACCGGCGTCCCTGGCCGCGTCCATGATGTTGGCCAGCCCGGAGACCTGGACGTCGAGGCCCTGGGTGAGCCGGGGCTCCGCCGCCGTGGTCAGGTCGGCGTCGACCTCCGCGGCGAAGGCGGGCAGCAGGCGCGCCATGTTCGTCAGCCAGGGCACCAGCAGTTCCGTGAAGCCGAACGCGCTGCCTCCCTCCTGCGAGGTGGCCATGGCGACGGCGTGGTGGAACCCGTCGAACATGAGGTGCATGCCGCTCAGCAGTGCCAGGTCGTAGAGGGAGGCCAGGCCGATGTCGTCGCCCAGGTACCTAGCCGAGCCGAGTTCCCCGAGCACCCCACGGTACGTGTCGAAGATCCGCTGCTCGCCGCTGTAGAGGATGAACGCTTCTGGGGTCGCCACAGTCGTCGGCACGGCCATGATGCCGCCGTCCAGGTAGTCTCCGCCGTGCCCCGTCACCCAGGCGGCCATCTCGGCCGCCTGTGACGGAGTGCCGTTGGTGAGGTTGACGACCGTCCTGCCGCGCAGCTGCCCAGCCACCGGCTCCAAGGTCTCCCGCACGACGCCGTAGTCCAGCAGGCAGACCACCACCAAAGGGCTTCCGGTCACCGCCTCGGCGACCGAGTCGGCGCGCACGGCACCCAGCGAGATCAGCTCATCGGCCTTGGCGGCGGTGCGGTTCCAGACAGTGGTCGCCCGCTCCTCGGCGAGGAACGCTGCGGCCAGGGCCCGGCCCATGTCTCCGAGTCCAAGGACGGTCACGGGTGACGTATTACTCATGGAGTGCTCCTGTCTCGAGAAAGCGTGGCCCGTCGGCCGCGTCGCCTGCGCGCACGGTCCTCTTGACGGGTGTTCACGGCCTCGATGCTTTCCCGGGCAGCCAGGCTCGGCAAGTACCCACTATTCTGTGTGGTACTCACCAATTGGTAAGCATTGAAGGGACGTTGGGACCATGGCCAAGCATCGGCCGTACATCTGCGGTATCGACGCGGCCATGGACGTTGTCGGCGGCAAGTGGAAGGGCCTGATCCTGTGGGCCCTGCACGAGGGCCGCCGCCGTACCGGAGAGTTGCGCCGTGAACTGCCCGGCGTCAGCGAGAAGATGCTGATCCAGCAGCTGCGCGAACTGGAGGCGGACGGCATCGTGCACCGCGAGGTGTACCGCGAGGTCCCACCCAGGGTGGAGTACTCCCTCACCGAGCGCGGCGTGGAGCTGAATGACGCGCTGTCGCCGCTCAGTGCCTGGGGGCAGCGCCACATGCCGACCATCCACGCTCAGCGTGAGGCCACATCGCGCGCGTAGGCCGCCAGAGGCCCGACCCCGTCGAGGCCGTCTTCCATACGAGTTGGGCTCGCACATGCGCCGGCTTCCACGGCTTGGTGGTGATGAAGTGGGCCAGTGCCGGGGCTGCTGCCGGACGGGCAGCGGAAATCTGTGGAGCCGATGGCCGTCCGGCTGGGTGAGGAAGGCAACCGCCACGCCCGGTAGTGCATGCCGGTCGAGCGGACGTGGATCCGGCCTGGTCCCCGCAGCGTGGGAACCAGGCCGGAGAGTTCACCGGCGCCGGGCAGCGGTCACCGGCGTAGGGACCTCACGGAGCGAGCCGGTAGGCGTTAGTGATCGTCTCGCGCACGGTGTTGCCGCCCTTGTCCTTCAGGTCCACCCGGAAGGACGCGGCCTTGGCGGTCGCCGGGTGCTTCACGCTCACCGAGCGCGCCCCCTTCGCGTCGGTCGCCACCGTGAGCGGCTTCCAGGTCCGGCCGCCGTCGTAGGAGACCTTCACGGTCAGCGCGGCGACCTGCCCGGCCGCGGCGGCCGGACCACTCAGCTTCAGCGGCACCGTGAGAGTGCCGCCCGCCGGAGCCGTCCCACGCAGGCTCAGCTTCGGCGCGAGCCGCACCGTCGACAGCGGCAGCCTGGTCGTGCCGTCGGACGTCGGCCGGGCCGAGGTGAACGTCCACACCCCTGCCACCTTCGTGCTGGTGGAGGTGTCCGCGGTGGAGCGGCTCCCCTCGACCGTCAGACGGTACGCGGCGAAGGCGGCGGGGACTTCGACGCTCAGCCAGTCCGTGGCCGGGCCCTCCCCGAGGATCCGTCCACCGGATTCCAGCCGGGTGAACCCGCTGGTGAGCATCGAGGACCCCGGGTTGCCTCCGCCGTCGTTGAACAGCGGGATCATCGCGAGAATGGTGTCACCCATCCGTTCGGCGCCCTGCTGGTGCGGGCTGCCCGCCGCGAGATTGGGGCCGACCACACCGGTGTTGAAGCTCAGCGTGTGACGGGAGCCCGGCTTGTAGGTCACCTCCTCCTTCGTGTAGACCATGCGCACCTCGCTGCGGGCGTTGAGCTGCGAGGCCCTCCAGGACCAGCGCACGCCGGCCGTGCTGAGGTAGTGCGTGGTGGCCTTCGGCAGGGTCTGCTCCGGCGGTTCGCCTATGCCGATGCTCCTCCCGTCCTCGTCCAGCGGCGTGATGTGGACCTGGCCCTTGGCTCCGGTCACGGAGGCGCCGAAGTTGAGCTTCACCTCGGCGACCTCGGCCCGGGTGACGGTGCGGGTGAGGCCGGTGAAGAAGCTCCCCTTGCGGTTGAAGGCGAGCCGGTAGTCAACGTTCTTGCCGGCCGCGCCGGGCGTCTTCCACACGCCGTTGAACTGGGCCCGCATCGTGTCGGACGCCGGGCCGAGGGCGGCGGTGCGGATCGGCGGCACCCCGTTGGTGGACCAGGAGTTGGACCCCGCGGCATCGTCGTAGTAACCGACGATGGAGGTGACGAGCTTCGCGGCCGGATCCGGGGCCTTCACGGCGAACGGTTTCGCCTTGCGGGAGTCGAGGGTGACCGCGACGTTTTTGTTCACTTCCAGGACCGGCTGGACGAAGAAGCTCAACTCGTTGTCCTCGGCGAAGACCAGACTGTCCAGCTGGTAGGAGCCCTTGGGCAGCCGCTGGACCACCGTGCCGTTCGCGCTGTACGGGAGCTCCACGCGATGGCCGCCCCCGTTGACGGGGTTGATCGTCGTCGCGTAGGTGGCCGGGTTCGCCCCGTCGGCGTCGATGTGCCGCACGGTGACGTCGTACGACTCCACCTCCCGTTCGACCACGAGGCCGGTGCGCACCTGCTGGCCGTCGCCCGACGCCAAAACGGTGCCGCCGAAGATGCCGTCGATGGCGCCCTTGCGGGTGTCGGCGGTGACGGTGGTCTTCGCACTGCCACCGGCCGGCACGGTGAGCTGGGAGTCCTTGACGCTGAACATGCCGGCCGGGACGGGGCGGCCCGAGGGGTCGGTCCCGGAGGCGGTCAGCCTCAGGGTGACGGCCTGGGTGCCGTAGTTGCGGTAGGTGAGGGTCTTGGCGGCCGGCTTGTCGTCGGTGTGCGGCCAGGCGTGCGTGCCGAAGCCGAGGGAGCCCGGCTCGGAGACGACCAGCGCCGTGGCGGCGCGCTCCAGGTCCACCCGGCCCGCGCCCTGCTGGTGGGCGTTCAGCAGCGGGTTGGGCTTGGCCGAACCGGTCAGGAGCGCCTTCAGTCGGGCCCCGTTCCAGTCCGGGTGCTGCTGGAGCACCAGGGCGGCGGCGCCCGCGACGTGCGGGGCGGCCATCGACGTGCCGGATTGCGACACGTAGCCCTCGCTCGAGGGCTGCTCGCTCTGCGTCGTCAGGGCGGCGGTGATGTCCACACCGGGGCCGGTGATGTCCGGCTTGGGCCGGCCGTCGAGGCTCGGGCCTCGGCTGGAGAAGTCGGCGATCGCGTCCTGCTTGTCCACCGCGCCGACGGTGAGCGCTGCGGGGGCGCTGCCGGGCGACTTGACCGTACTGGGTCCGTCGCCCTCGTTGCCCGCGGACACAACGAACAAGGCTTTGCCGGAGAGCCGGGCGACGGCCGCCTCCAGCGGGTCGTCACCCGGGGTGTCGAGGAAACCCAGACTCAGGTTGACGACCTTCGCGCCCTGGTCGACGGCCCACTGCATGCCGGAGACGACGTCCGACATGCTTCCGCTGCCGTCATCGGCCAGGACCTTGCCGTCCAGCAGCCGCACGTCGGGCGCCACACCCTTGTACAGGCCTCCTGACTTCGCACCGCTCCCGGCGAGGATGGAGGCGACGTGTGTCCCGTGCCCGTAGCGGTCCTTGGTGTCGGAGGACGTGCTGAAGTTCTTCTGCGCCGTCTCGACGCCCTTGAGGTCCGGGTGGGTCTGGTCCACGCCCGTGTCCAGGACCGCCACCTTGATGCCCTTGCCGGTGTAGCCCGACTTCCACATGGTGGGCGCGCCGATCTGCGGCACGCTCTCGGCCAGGGCGGCCCGGACCTTCGCGTCCAGCCAGACATGGGCGACGGGCCGTGCGGTGGCGGCCGTGCCGCTTGCCGTACGGGCCGGAGAGCGGCCGGTGACGGCCGCCCAGAGGGCCGGAGTCCCGCTCTTCGGCGCCTCGAAGGCCTCACCGTCGACCGCGGGCAGCGTACGGCGCTCCCGGACGGCCACCTTCGCGAACGGGTCGCGGCCGGCGGCGAAGGCCTTTGCTCCGGCGCCGTCGTTCCGGTAGCCGACGATCAGCGGCAGTGTCGTGCGGTGCGCGTCGTCGTACCCGTCCCTGACGAGCTGCGCGACGTCGAACAACCGCCGTTCGAGCACGCCGTCGGCGACCTGCCGCAGGGCGTCCTGCGGGACGACGTACGTGTGGTCGGCCTCGCGCCGCACCGAGAAGCCGATCCCCTCGCGGCCCTTGCCGCGCACGAGCCGAACTACCCGGCCGTCAGCGCCGACAGCCACGCGGTCGCCGGTGATCAACGTGACGGTCGCCGGTGGCTTCGCCTTCCCCGGCGCCTTCGCCCCGTCATGTGCGGCGGAGCCGACGGCTTGCGCCGGCTGGCCGCCTGCCGATACCGCCCCCGTGACCAGCGCCCCGGCCATCACGGCGGCCAGTGCCGCCGTTCTCGCTCGTGCTGTGGATCCCACTCGCGTTCCCCCGCCCTCGTGTGCATGCCAAAGCGTTCTCCGTTATCACGCGCGGGTGACGTGTTCGGTTCTCGGCGGCGCTCGCGTATTGGCCGAGAGGAGGGAAACGAACTCCCTTAGCGGCGACCTCTGTTGATGCTCGCCCCGAGCCGGCAGACGGTGTACCGGCTTGGCATGGTCCGCGCTCGATGCCCTGGCCTGCAAGAGTGTCCGTTCAGTGACGGGACGGCCGGCCGACCGTCCACGGTCACGCCGCTTCCTTGAGAGGCACATCCTCGGGGATGGGCGGCTGACGCCGCGGCATGAGCAGCATCGTTCCGGCGGCCAGTGCGAGGGTGACGCAGCACAGGTTCATCATCGCGAGACCCCTCCGGCTACGAACCTGATGGGCGGCGACATCCCGGCACAACTCGGCAGCGCCAGGCTGGTGGTGTTGCTCCATCAACTCCCCTGCCCTCGGTGCCCGTTCGTCGTGTCCCGTCTGGCCGTGGGTCCCGCCGCCGGAGTGCGTTCTGTGCCCTAAGGGCTGCTGGATCGTTCGGCTGAGGTGCCCGACCCGCTTCCATGCGGGGCGCGTTACCGGCTGACGTCCCTTCTCGCCTGGAAGACCTCGCGGTCGGTGGTGCCGTTCTCGCGCAGGAGGGCGGTCATCTCGGCTGAGGCGATGTCGCCGTCGTCAAGGAGACCGGACCGAGAGACGGGCAGCATGATCGGGCGTCCTCTCGGCCTGTCGGCGCGGGATGGTGCTTGGCGGCCGTACGGGCAACGCTCAGGGCGTCCCCGATATGCTTCCTGCCTCTTCTTGTCATGATCTTGCAGACCGGAGGCCCTTCATGGCAGCAACGCGGTTGTCCGCAGCAACTTTGATCCTCAGTTCCGTAGCGGTCGGCGTGCTGCTCGTCGGCTGCTCGGCCTCGGTCAGCGTGGGGTCGACGCCGAAAATGTCCTCGGAAAAGCTGGCGACCACACTCGCTGAAAAGCTCGCCGCCACAACGGGCCAGCCAGAGCCGGACATCACCTGCCCCGAGGACCTCGCCGGCAAGGTAGGAACCACCACCCGGTGCAAGCTCACGGCGGGTGACGGCAGCACCTTGGGCGTGTCGGTCAAGGTGACCTCTGTCGACGGTGACCAGATCAACTTCGACTTTGAGGCGGACGGCACGGCTTCCCCGGCTCCGAACTGATCACCGCGCCCGTCTGCATCAGGGCACCCGACACTTCCTCCTGGCCAGGGGTTATCCATGTCGGCATCTTCAGAGGCCTGAGCACGACTGCGATACGCGGGCCTGATCTCCTGTCAGACCAAGGCAGAGACCCATGAGACGCATGGTGCGGGGCGCTATCGTACGGCTTGGTAATTGGCACGGGGTCGCCACGCATGCCTGTGCTGTACGGCAACACACGGGGAGTGGCATGGCAGGGCCGGAACCAGGACACATAGCGAGCAATCCGGCGGGGCAGCCCGTCGGGACGCGACTGAATCAGCTGCCGGCCGACCTCGGAGGGTCAACCGGCGGAGGGCAGAGAGATCTCGCTTCCTCGCCGAGTGAGAAAAAGGCCGCGGCAAGGGCCATTGAGGATCACATAGAGCCCGAAACCCGCAAGGCCGGCGACTGGGCGGACGCGGAGACCGCCGAGGCCGTCAGGGAGTTCCGTGTCGGATGGCTCACATCGGGAGCATTGAAGAAGGCACACCAAACGTGGGGTGAGCAGGTCCAAAACCTGATGAACCGACTCGCGTCGGACAAGGCAGCGTTGCGGAGTGCCAACACCGAGTTGCAGGGCACGGATATCCAAACAGGGGCGAGTGTGCGCTCGACGTCGGTGATCGACGGGTACTGACCGGACCGGATGGAGCGCTCAGCAATGAACAGCGTCTCCAACTGCCAGGTCGCTACGGCAAGAACAACGGGGAGCCCATGCCGACGTATCACGAGGCCATGACGACAGACCTGTCCACGCTCACCGCGGCCGCGGGTCGCTGGGACGGGATGGCAAAGGAATTGCACAAGCAGGAGATCGCCTACAAGCGCGACGTCTACGGGATCTCCATGGGCCAGACCTGGAGAGGGCTGAGCGCGGACGCCGCCGGCCGTCGCTTCGCCACCACTCACACGGAGTTCCAGAACGCCCAGGTCGAGGCCAAGGCGGTGGCCTCGCTACTGCGCGACGCTCACACACAGTTCACGGAACTACGCAAGCAGCTGGAGTCGGCCCGAGCGGACGCCGTCGAGGCCGGCATGGCGGTCTCGGACCAGGGCGTGGTCTCCTACGACACCGCAAAGCTCAGCGACGGTGAGCGCACTGCCCTGCATCACGACCCCGACTATCAGCAGTCCGTACGCACAGCTGTCGTCTCCTGGCAGTCGCGAATCGACCAGTTGGTCAAGGATTTCGGCGAAGCCGACACCGGCGTCGAGATCGCCCTCTCGGCAGTAGTGATCGACTCCAACTTCAACGACGGCACCCTCACCGGCTTCAACGGCCAGGCACAGGGCGACATCGAGAAGTACGAAGCCGAAGCGGCGGCGGCCGCCAAGGACTCCCGCACGCAGACCAACGGGTGGAAGTCGGAGGGCAACGCCAAACTGACAGGGCCCGATGTCGGAGTCACCATCACCTCCGACCCCAAGTACGGCAAGGAGGGATCGGTCAAGGTATACGCCGACCTCTTCCACGCGACCGCGGACAAGACACTGACCAACGGAGACTGGAAGCTTTCCGGGATAGGCGACGTCTACGGAGGAGTCAGAGCCACCGCGAACTACGGATTCAACGACAAGGGCATCGTCGGCAAGGCCGAGGCCTCCGCAGGGCTGCGGGCGCTGACCGAAATCCGTGGCGAGTACGGGCCCTACGCCGGTGTCTACGGCCGGGCCGAGGGCTTCGCCGGCGCCGAGGCGGGGGTCAACGCCAAGGTGACCAAAGAGGAGGTCACCGTCGGCGCCAAGGCATTCGCCGGGGCAAAAGGAACCATCGCCGGTGGCGGGGAGGTCGCCGGCATCGGCCTCGGCGCATCGGCCGAGGGATGGGCCGGTCCCGGTGCGGAGGCCTGGTGGGGCTACAAGAAGGACGACGACGGAACGTTCCACCTTGGCGGTGAGGCCGGCGTCTCCCCCATCCTCGGGGGCTCGGTGGGAGTCGAGATCACTCTCGATCCGGACAAACTGAGCAAGACCGTCGGCGACGCGGCCGATGCGATCGGGGAGGGCGTCGGCTCCGTCAAGGACAACGTCACCGACTGGTTCTGATCTACTCCCCCTGAAAGGAGGGCCCACATGCCCACGACACTGCCGACGCCCATCGAGTTCCGCCTGCCACAGGGCTGGCTCCCGGCTCAGCCGGAAGGGTTCGAGGCCGCGAACGTGGCCTTCGCTGCGGTGCATCCGCAGCCGGATGCCGGGTTCGCCGCGAACATCACGATCGACGGCGAGATACCGCCGGACGCGGTCACGCTGGTCGATCTGGCGAACAGTTCGGTGGAGCGCCTGCGCGAGGTCGCCGAGTCGGTGACGGTGTCGCACCGCCGCGAGGTCGGCTCCGCTGACGCGCCCGCCCTCACCCAGCGGCTGACCTTCTCCACCGTCGTCGACGACACGCGCCGCGACCTCGTCCAGTCACAGGTGTACTTGTCCCTGTCCGACATCGGGGATCCACACAAGCGCGCGGTGATCCGGCTGGCTCTGACCGCCACGGCGGCCCAGCACGACGCCGTCCTGGGAGCCTTTCAGGACTTCGTCCGCACGGTTCGCCCGGACACCGGGGAGGAGGTCTAGAGATGGGCCGTCTTTGGGACAAACTGACCGGCACCCAGCACCCCGACAGCGGTGTCGCGCCGCTGTCGAGCGGGGATGTCCGGGCCGCGCTGCTCGCGCTCAACGGGCCGGACGTGCCATACCGCGTACGGGAAGCTCTCCCAGCCGAGAAAGCCGACCTGGTCGCGGAGTGCCAGATTCCGCGGGTGGGCGTGAGACTCAAGACCCGGATGCGCCTGGTCCCGGACAAGCAAGAGGTGCGCTTCCTCGACGAACGGTGGGAGAACCGTTCCGCCGGCAACGCCCAAGCGCAGTACGGACGGGGGCACGCGCCCGCGGTGTACCGGCAGTGGGAGACCAAGGAGGAACCCGACGGCCGTCGGCGCAAGGTCGAGTCGTTTCGCTTTGACACGCGGGAGATGACGGACCCCCTGCGAGAAGCGGTCCTCGGCTCCGGATGGACCTACCGGGGCATGTTCCGCTTCTGACCGGCCAGGATGGCGTTGGCGTGTACCTCGGCACAAACTGTCCACGTGAGGCTGGTAGGGGTCGAGTTGGCCGGCCCGGGCTGGCGCCTTCCGGTCAGCAGCTGTTCGAGATCTGGAGATGGGCTCGACCATGCCGGTCCCGCCGGAGATCAACCATGAAACGCTCGGTGCCGACCGGCTCGTGGTCGCGTCCCGCCCGGACCACCCCTGCGTAGGCGCCCCGTCGACCGCTGAACGCTACGCCGCCGCTGGCCACGTCATTGTGTCCCGTCGCGGCCGGACTGAGGAGCCGATCGGCGTTGCCCTCAAAAACCTCGGCCTGCGGCGCAGAGTTGTTGCATCTGTCCCCCACCAGCACGGCAGGACTGCATCATTGCAGCACCACGCTCTTGCACAGCACGTAAACGATGCCCCGCCATGCAGCACGGATGCGCTCTTGGATGGGCGGGTATACGACCCACGGGCCTGTCAGACGAAATGGCTCTACGGTCGCGTGGGTGCGGCTTGGGGCCTTGCGGGGTGGGCTGATCGTGTCACGGTTGCGCCCCTCGCACTGGATGGGAGGGGCGCCCGTGCGTGGTCAGCCGGCCTGCCTCTGCTCACGGAGTTCGTGGACGGTGGCGGTGAGGGTGCCGTCTTGCTGCTCGTAGTGGGAGAGGGCGACGCCGAGCCCGAAGAAGGTGGGTGCCCACTGGCCCACGAAGATCCCCCACCTGTCGGCGCGGGCGATGCCGGCGCCGGGTTCCATGGTGAGGCTGCCCATCCAGCTGGCGATGGAGAGGCCGATGCTGCCGAGGGCGGCCATGTAGGCGTGTTCGCTGCGGATGCCCATGTCGTGCATCTTCTTGATGACCATGCTGTGCTCCGTTCGCGAGGGGGTTGTTTGCCCGTGTTCCTCGCATCGGCCACACCTATTCATCACTTTCGCGTGGATATGTGACGCGGGTGGTTGTCGCGTAGCCTGATGCTGTTCGGGGCTGTTGCGGAGGTCTGCCATGCCCCGACTTAGACGTCATCTCATTTGGCGAGCCTGCGGTAGCAGATGAGGGTGCAGGCGATGCTGGTGAAGGCGAGGAAGTGGTCGGCTTTGCGTTCGTAGCGGCGGTGGAGGCGGCGGCAGCCGACGAGCCAAGCCATGGTGCGTTCGATGGTCCAGCGGTAGCGGCCCAGTCGCTGTGAGAGCTCGATCCCTTTGCGGGCGATGCGGTGAGTGATGCCGCGTCCGCGTAACCATCGCCGCAGGTGGGGGTAGTCATAGCCCTTGTCCGCGTGGAGCTTGTCCGGCTTGCGGCGTCTGCGTCCGCGGCGGGAGCGGATCGGCGGTATGCCCTTGACCAAGGGGATCAGGGCTTGGCTGTCGTGCAGGTTCGCGCCCGAGATTCCGACGGATATGGGCAGACCGGTCCGCTCGGTGACCAGATAGATCTTCGAGCCGTACTTGCCCCGGTCCACAGGATTCGGACCTGTCAGGTCCCCCTTTTCAAGGCCCGCATGTTCACTGAGTCGATCGCGCAGCGGGTCCAGTCCAGCTCTCCGCGAGCGCCGAGCTCGTCGAGCACCAGGCGGTGGAGCTTGGCCCACAGCCGGGCCTTCGACCACTCGCTGAACCGCCGATGAGCCGTCGCCCCTGACAGCCCGAAAGATGCTGTCGGCAGTTGCTGCCACGTGCAGCCCGACGTGGCCACGAACACGATCGCCGCCAGCACCTCCCGGTCCCCATGACGACGCCGACCACCGCCCTGAGGCCGCGACGGCGCCTCCGGCACCACCCGCCGGAACAGCTCCCACAGCTCATCCGGCACCAGCCGCTCAACAATCCCCCTGACCTGTCGCGCCTACGACTCGCTCGAGCAGATAGTCCCAATCCAGGTCGCCTGGAGATCACGGCAGACAAGGGTGAGGGTGCCGTACCAACAGGCGATCTCGTGGCTGCAGCCGTCCCTGTGCGGCAAAATCTCGTCGAGAATCACAGCCCCGAGGTCCGCTCCCCGGTCCTCGTCGGCGGGATCGATGATGATGCCGGACACCCCCGCGTAGCGGATCAGCAGGTCCTGGTCGTGCTTCCAGCAGTTGTGCTGGAACTCGACCTCCATCTCCTCACGGCCGGCACCCCGGACGGCCCGAAGCGTCAAATCCTTCACACATCGCCTGCTGCGGAAGTCGTAGTGGTCCGCGTCCGTGGCGAAAGCCCGGGCGCCTGGCGGCAGGTCACAGGAGATCAAGGGCAGGTGGCTCAGGTAGCGAGCCGGGTCCAAGACCCCCGACAGGTCACCGACCTGCGCATCGAGATTGACGTACTCCATCGGTCTTCGCCCTCGCTCACGACTTCCCACTGGTCGACGAATCGTCGCACAGACGCACCAAATGAGATGACGTCTTACTTGGCCCGGCGCCACGTCGTTTGGCCTGGTCATTTCCCGGAACTAACAGTTGAGCGTTTGCCTGACCTGCATGGAGAGCGCGGCCGGGGCCCGCTTGCTGCGACATCGCATCCTGGCGTGATCGTCACGCGGGACGCCGCAGGCGGGTCGCCGATGGCGAAATTCGGCCCGTCGGCCTCGGCCTCGACGGTGAGGTCGCGGGACGTGGCATATCGTCGCCCCGCTCGGCGAATATTGCGCCTACAGGATGCCACCTCAGCCGGCTGGCACTCACGCCGCGTAACCCCGGGTCGAGCTACAGGACGGCCCGGTGCGCCAGGACATGCTGGCACGCGAGGTGAGCGGGGACCAGAAGGCCCTGTGGTGGGCCCGGGCTGTCGCGGCGTTCCCCGACTACACCGAGTACCAGAAGAACACGGACCGTGAGATCCCGGTCCTCGTTCTGGAGCCGGCGGCCCACGAGCACTGACCCGGCAGCCGGTTCAGCCCGTGGATCCTCCGCCGCCTGGTGGTGGCAACACCAGCGTCGGACCCCACCTGACGGCGATCAGCTCGAATCCCCGTGGCCGGCCAGTGCGCGCCCGGCCTGCCTGGACGAAGCAGCCTGCCTGCACGTCACGGACGACCGCGGCATCGATGTCCCCGGCAGCCTGGCCCACGACGAGACCCACGCCTGAGCACCACGCCCCGGCCGAGGCCGGCGGCCGCCGGGTGCGCATACGGCTCCGACCCGCTACCGGGCAACGGCGCCCGCGTCGCCAGCACGCGGATCGCCCAAGCACGGTCCGCCGACTGATGGCGCAGCCCACTACTCGAATCCACCGACCGGCCTGACGGCCGTCACGAAGGAGTACCTGATGAAGTACGTATCACTGGGCGGGCTCGATGTCTCTCGCATCGGGCTGGGAGCCATGACCATGGCCGGCATGTACACCACGGGTGGCGGGCTCGATGACGCCGAATCGATCCGCACCATCCACCGAGCCCTGGAACTCGGAGTCACCCACATCGACACCGCCGAGATCTACGGCCCCTTCCACAGCGAGGAAATTGTCGGCAAGGCACGGAATGCCGGCTCGTCCGGAGCGCGGGGCCATCGTCGCCGAAAGCCAGTTGAGATGGTGCCCTTGATGAGGAAGGGTCCGTGGTCATGGAGTTCTTCTGCTACCACCGTGATCGGCCCGGCTCCCTCGCGTTACGCGAGGAGTTGCTGGAGGAGCACTGGTCCTACATGGACCGGTACGCGAAGGAGCTGATCGCTCGCGGCCCGACCTTCGCCGATGACGGTGAAACACCCACCGGTAGCGTGCACATCGTCGACCTGCCCGATCCCGCCGCCGCCCGCGCGTTCGCCTTCGACGAGCCCAACTACCAGGCCGGCGCGTACCGGGACGTGCTGCTGCGGCGGTGGCGCAACGTGCTGGGGCGCACCATGTGGGACTTCCCCGGTGGCCGGACCGGTGGCAACCGGTATCTGGTCCTCGGCCTCGGCGAGGGCCCGGCCGCCGACCTTGCCCTGCCACTCGACCGGGAGGGACTGGTCGCGTACGGGCCGCTGCTGTCCGACGACGGCGACACCTGGCTGGGTACGGCGGTGCTGCTCAGGGCCCCCGATCCGGACACGGCACGAGCCGTCCTGACTCCGGACCGGTACGCGGCCATCGAAGTCCACGACTGGGAGTTCGGCGGGCGCCGATGAGCCACGAGGGCACGGGGCACGAAGGCACGGGGCACGAAGGCACCGGGCACGAAGGCACCGGGTTGACGTCATCTCCGGAACACACTGACCGCGGACAGGAGCGGTGACGGTGGCGCTGCAAGCGGTTCCACTGGTGGGCGGGCCCGTGGAGTTCCGGGGTGCGCTGGACCTGGAGACCACACAGGCAGGGGTGATGCCGCGCCGGTTGCCCGCGTGGACCAAGGAGCAGTACCAGGACCCGTCGGTCTACGGGGTGACCGTGATGCCTTCGGGGGTGCGGCTGGTGTTCCGCACTGACGCGCGCGCATTGGAGTTTGAGGTACTCACCTCCACCGGCCAGCTGGACTCCGACCCCCACCCTCGCCCGACCGGGATGCTGGAGTTGCTGGTGGACGGCGCCTTGGCCGGGCGTCAGCAGGCGCCGGTGGGCAACGTGCTGCGGATGGCGGGCCCCGGGGCCGTACAGCGCCTCATCCCGGGCGAGCCAGGGACCGTACGGTTCTCCGGGCTGCCGGCCGACATGAAGCGCGTCGAGTTGTGGCTGCCACAGCAGACCCCGACGGAACTGGTGGCACTGCGCGCTGACGGCGAGGTGCTGGCACCGCTGCCGGACGGGCGGCGCCGCTGGGTACACCACGGAAGTTCCATCAGCCACTGCATCGAGGCTGACGGTCCGACCGGGACCTGGCCGGTGGTGGCAGCCGCGCTCGGAGGGGTGGAGGTGATCAACCTCAGCCAGGCGGGCAACGCGCTACTGGATCCCTATGTCGCCCGGACGATCCGCGATACGCCCGCCGACCTGATCAGCCTCAAGGTGGGCATCAACATCGTGAGCCTGTCCGCCTTCCGGCTGCGGACGTTCGGCCCGGCGGTACACGGGTTCCTGGACACGATCCGGGATGGACACCCGGACACCCCGCTGCTGTTGGTCTCACCGGTGAGCTGTCCGGCCCTGGAGGAGGCCCCCGGTCCGACCACGACCGGCCCGGACGGGAGGCTCACCGCCCTGGGCGACCCGGCCGATGTGGCCCGCGGGGCATTGTCGCTGGCGGTGGTCCGTGCCGAGCTGGCCCGGATAGCGGCGGCACGACAGACGTCTGATCCCCACCTCCACTATCTCGACGGACGCGAGCTGCTCGGCCCGGACGAGACAGATGACCTGGCCGACGGCCTTCACCCCACCGCCGCCGCATACCGTCGAATGGGCAAGCGCTTCGCAGCCCATGCCTTCGCGCCCGACGGTCCCTTCCGCTGAGTGAGGGGGACTCCACATCCTGCGCCCGGTGTTGCGGTCAGCGGGTCAGCGGGTCAGCGGGTCAGCGGGTCAGCGGGTCAGCGGGTCAGCGGGTCAGCGGGTCAGGGTATGCGGCCATGATTTCGCCGGATCTGGTCGACGGTCGCCCTTCCGCGTCCCCCGCGACCTACGCCGCACCGACGTTGTCCCGCTCCAGTGCCGCGCGCAGCCAATCGTCCGCCGAGCCCGGGGTCGGCTCCGGCCGGCCGCCCGGCGGCGTGATTACCACGGCCGTCAGCTCCCAGTACTGGTCCAGACGTGGCCCACTCGCGAGCCGCGCGGCCAGCAGGCGGCGGAACTGTCGGGTGTCCCGGCTGCCGTACGCGCTCGCGTACGCCGCCACGTAGGCGTCCAGTGCCTCACCCGGGTACGGATCCCGGGTACGGCGCAGCTGCGGGCCCGCCAGCTCGTACGCCTCGGCGAGGCCCGTGTACAGCACGGCCGCCCCGCGGGCGCCGGCCACCTGGTGCACCTCCGGCTGAGGCTGCCGGCCGGTCGGGCAAGGAGCCGTCATCATCGCGTGCAGCCGGGTGAAGGCGAGCACCTGCGCCGGGTCCGGCTCGTCGGGCGGCTGCGGAACGGCCAACTCCAGGAACGCCGACATCACCCGGGCCGGCATCCGCGGCGGCAGCCAGGCACGCCAGAACCGGGCCAGCGGCGCCGTGTTCGGCGGAAGACTGACTGTGCCGATCAGTCGCAGCCGGTCTGCCTGCTCCGCGGGCGGGCACTCCCGCACCAGCCGGAGCGCCGCCTCCCGCCAGCGCAGCGCCTTCAGCTCACTGCCCAGCTCGCGTAGGCGGCCCTCGACGGCGTCCTCCAACACACGGCCCGGTGCGCCCTCGTCCTCAAGCACCCGGCGCACCTCAGGCAGCGGCAGGTCGAGGGCCCGAAGGGAGCGGATCAGCCGCAGCCGGTCCAGCGTCTCGGGGCCGTACCGGCGATGCCCGCCACCGCTGCGGGAGGCCTCGGGCAACAGACCCCGGTTGGAGTAGAAGCGGACGGTTTTCACGGTGACACCCGCGCGCTCGGCAAGCTCGCCGATGCTCCAGTAATCCTCGTGCGACGACAGTTGAACCTCCCTCTGGGGGAGTTCCTACGGTACCGGCACATGCAGGCCGGGCGTACGCCCTGGTCGGCGGACCACGGCGTACGCGACCGGCGTGACGTCATGTGACCGATCCGAGGAGAGAGCCATGACCGTATTCATAATGGTGGCGGGCGCGTTCACCGGTGCCCATGTGTGGCGGGAGACGGCCGCGCGACTGGCCGCGGCGGGCAGCGAGGTTCACCCGGTCCTGCTCACCGGAGTCGACGCCGGCCGCCCCGCCACGTCAACCCGCGTCGATCTGGAGACGCACATCGCGGACGTGATCGCGGTGATCGACGCGGTGGGCGCGGCGCCCGGCCGGGAGATCGTGCTCGTCGGTCACGACTACGGCATCCATCCGGTGCTCGGCGCCGCCGACCGGCGGCCGCAGAGCGTCGCCCGCGTCGTGTACCTGGACTGCGGGATGCCGCAGAACGGCGTCCCGGCCCTGGCCTCCGTACCGGACCGGGCCCTGCGCGCGCAGCTGGCTGACCGGGTCCAACACGGTCAAGGTGAGGGTGAGTTGGCGCCGCCGACCCGTGACGAGTGGCAGCGCTGGGGCAGTACCGCCGGCGTACCCGGCCCGGCACTGGACCAGCTCACCGCCCTTGCGGCGCCGCAGCCGCTGGGCACCCTGCTCCAGCCGCTGCGGCTGTCCGGAGCGGTTGCCGCGGTGCCCACCACCGGGGTGCTGTGCACACGAAACGGCGTCAGCGTCGACCTGGTGCAACGGCTCGTCGACTTCGGCGACCCCGCGATGGCGGCCCTGACCGACCCTCAGGTCACCTTCTTCGAACTGCCCACTGGTCACTGGCCGATGCTGTCCTGCCCCGCCGCTCTGGCGGACGTCCTGCTGCGGGCCGCGGCCGGCGAGGGGCACCGCCTGCGACCGGTCGGCGTCGGCGCACCGCCCGCCCATCTGCGCCCGTTCCCGCTGGACGTGCCCGAGCAACCCCGGGAGCGCAGGGGGCATGTCGACCTGTACGTCCCCGACTCCGAGGGCCCACGACCGGCTGTGATCTTCGTGCACGGCGGTCCGGTGCCCGCCGGGGCCCGTCCGACCCCGCGCGACTGGCCGACCCTGGTCGGGTACGCCCGCCTGGCGGCCGCCGAGGGCATGGTCGGCGTGACCCTGGACCACCGACTGCACGACGTCGCCGACTACGAGCGCGCCGCCGCGGACGTCACCGCCGCGGTGGAACTGGTGCGGGCCGATCCGCGGGTGGACGCCAGCCGGGTCGCCCTGTGGTTCTTCTCCGGTGGCGGCCTGCTCACTTCGGACTGGTTGGCCGAGCCCCCGACCTGGCTGCGCTGCCTGGCCGCGTCCTACCCGGTCCTGGCGCCGCTGCCCAACTGGGGGCTGACCGGCAGCCGGTTCCGCCCCGTCCGGGCGGTCGCGCACGCAGGCGCCCTGCCCGTCGTCCTCCTCCGTGCAGGGCGAGAGTCACCCGAGATCGCCGCCACGGTGGAGGCGTTCGTGACCGCGGCCAAGAACTGCGGGGCGCACCTGGATCTGGTCGACGTCCCGAACGGCCACCACGGCTTCGAGACCCTCGATGCGCCCGAAGAGGTTCGCTCAGCCCTGTGCCACGCGATGCGTTCTGTGGTGGCCCACCTGACCGCCTGACGCACCTGCTGCGCCGTGCCCCGCACCGCCGGCGGAAGTTCCGAGGTTGTGGGGCCCGCTGGTGACGGTTCGGGGCAGGGTAGGACTCAGCTCGGTCCTTAGATCGCTCGCCCGACGACTCGTGGCCAGCCATCCGGCAACGCTACGTAGAGTTTGGTCATGACCAAAGCAACGGGGCGGTGGCCCAAGCTCGACCCAGATCAGGGAGTCGAGGACGCGACGCTGCTGATTCTGGAATGGCTCGGTGAGCAGGGTGTGGGGGCAATGATCCGGGTCGACGCGGAGCGGCTGAGGGCAGGTCGGCCAGCCTGGACCTTCGCCGCTGGTGGTGGACCGCTGTCAGGCGGGATGAGGGCCGATGGGGCCTCAGCCGCAGAGTGTATGAGCAGAGCCCTGGTCCAGCTACGAGAGGCCGGTCTGGCCGTACCTTTCTGAGCCAGGTCCGCTGACTCGCAGCCGTGACACGTCGCGAACATGGTGGCGCGGACCCCGGTTGGATGGCTCATCGGCGCGGGTCGGCGGCGGCCAGACGGGCCGGAGATCGCGGCTGCGACCAACGCCGGATGGTAGGGCCTGTCCAGTGTGTCGACGGGTCTCTGTGCCTGCCTTCTAGGCTGACGCCATGGACAACGGGCTAGCCCACGAGGGAAGCGCCTTCATCAACTTTCGGCACCACATGCCGGATCCGAAGGAGCACGCCTTTCGGTGGGTCGACATCAAGAAGCTCCGATTCTCTGCGGAGTCCGTGGATGAGAGAGAACTGCTCGCGGCACTGATTGGGCATGAGCAGTTCCGGGACGATTATGCAGGTGGTGGAGTGTTGCCGGAGGGGCTCCGGCATGGACCGTATTGGTTGCGGTTGATCACTCCCGACCTCTACGAACCCATCAGCCAGGAGAAGGCCGTGCACATCTTGCGGGAGTGGGTGGATTTACGCTGGGACGTGCCCACCGAGCTGGAGGCCGATTTGCAGCGGGAGGTGTTCGACCGCCTGGCCGCAGCCGATGGCATCTACTACCTCGGCGAGCTCGGTGATGAGGCGATTCACGACTGGGGACGTGTACACGACTACTTCCACGAGTTCGTGCTCATCGACCGCTCGGCTGGGCAGATCACGCTCGTTGTCGCAGCCGACGACTGAGCCGACCACCGGGGCATCCGCCCCTAGTCACCTATGGACCACAAGTAGGGGAGCCGTTGACCGGCAGTTGTCCGCTGCCAGCCGTCGCGGTGCTGTGTCAGCCCCACGTGCCACACTGCCGCCCATGTCACTCACTGATCTCACTCTCCACCAATGGCGAACCTTCGACCCGCTCACCGCCCGCCGCACCGCCCAGGAAGCCGCCGACCAGGTGGGCGGCCGGGTGACGCTCGTCGAGACCACGGAGCACCTCGGTGCTCCGTTGCACCGCGTCCGAATCGAGCGGAACGGGCAGGAATTCGCTCTGATACCCGGAGGCCCGGTGTCCCTGGGTTTTGATCTCGACAACTGGCAGCCGACCCCGGAGCAGGCCGCCGACTACGCCGAGAGCCTGGAGCAGGGCTTCGGCTACGGACCGGATCTGCGGGCCCATCTCGCGCGGGAACTCAGCGCCCGCCGGAGCGTCCACCTGGCCACAGTCCTCATGGCCGTGGAGGACGAGAATCTGACTGAACCTCCTGCGGACATGCTGGATGTTCTATCAGCCCGTGGCCTACGGATGCCGAGCTCCGACGAGTGGGAACACGCTTGTGGAGCCGGGGCAGACACCCTGTTCCGGTGGGGTAACGACTGTCCCCTCGACCGGATCCCCTATGGGGATCACGTCGGCCCGCAGAACCAGCTGAACGCCTTCGGCCTGCATATCGCCTACGACACCTATCGCACGGAACTAACGAGCGATGTCACTGCGGTCCACGGCGGCGACGGGGGCGAGTCGGTGTGCGGCGGCTACGGCCACCTGCTGGCCTGGCTGCCCCTGGCCACCGCCAACCGCAACCCGTCCATGGTCGAGTTCGTGTACGGACCAGACGGGGAAGACATGTACGAGGACTTCTCCGCTCGACCGGTGCTCACGTTCTGAGACATCAGCTGGGCGGAGCGGCCTGGTCGGTGTCGACCAGGTCCTCCCCCCTCCCCCTTCAACACCAACCCGGTCAGCCGGCCGCGATGCAGGCCGTCAACTGGTCGACGAGAAGGCGCAGATCGTCGTCGTGGGCGGACAGTTCCGCCAGGCGGTAGGTCCTCTCCCCCGACCTGCCGCCGGCGAACTGCAGCGTCAGAGCACGGGTTACCTGGCCGCGACGGCGCAGCAACAACCCGAGGCGGACCACCGATCGAGAAGAGCGGGCCCTGGCTTCGGCGCCGTCCAGAGCGTGCCGGGGAAAGGCGCAGCGGACGGTCGCGACGGCGGGCCGCATGCAGGGGACGACGGCGCGTGAGTCGATGCCGCGGCACGCCGCCCACGAGGCTGAGGCCGCAGGCCCGCCGGGGGGCGGGCCCGTTGCATGGTGAGCGGAGGGACTCACACCACGCGATCCGGTTCCTCCGCGCCGTGGGGCCGTTGGCCTAGTAGGCGGTGGACCAGGCTTGTGTGGTGTGCTGGATCCAGCGCTGGATGGTGGTGTTGATGCTGTCGGGCAGGGCGCTGAGGTGGTCGATGGCTTCCCGGTCCTCGAGTTGGGGTGGGACGCCGGCCGTTGTGAGGGCTGCGTGCAGGTCCAGGCGCCGCCGGTCACGCGGGCCGACCGCGATGTCGAGGCGCTGGGCGGGGTTCGGGGGCGGCAGCAGGTAGTCGTCCTGCTTGGACTGCGGCGCCGGCTCCCAGTACGGGGTGCTGGGCACGTCACAGGCGTAAGGGTCGAAGAAGGCCTGCGGGGCGGCGGACTCGGAGGCTGTGGCAGTCAAGAGGATCTCCTCGCGTGAGGGGTACCGGTCTTGCATGCCAGGAGGCGGTCCGGGCACTGGCCGGTTGCACTACGGGCCTCACACCACACGGACGGCGGCATCGGCAGCTCATCCGCCAGTCGCAAGTGTAAGGACGCGCGCCGTTGCCGCCGGGACTGCCCCGGGTCCTGCACAGGCCGACAATCCCGTGATGACGGCGCGACCCGTACCCCTCTCGGACAGCGCACCCCTGCTTCGCAACTTCGCCTTGCCGAACAACTCAACGAGGGGAAGCAGAGCCAGGGCGGCGCGTACGCCGGGGCACCTTCCACGCGCTCGCTCGCTACTCATCTGTCTCGTGCTCCGAACGATCCCTGGTCGGCGGCTCGTTGTAGGTGATCACGACCGGCGCGTTCGCCTCCGCCCGTACGCGGTCCGACGCCGTCGCCATCTCCTCGTAGGTCCATCCCCTGTGCAGGCGCTCCCTGGGGGCATCGGTGATGTCGACGACCACGCTGGTCCACTCCTCGGCGGGCTGTTCGGGGACGAGTCCCAGCTCGTACGTAGCGTCCCGGATCAGGGATTCGGTGACGCGTATGCCGGTGAGTCTCTCGGCCAGAGCAAGGACCGCCGCCTTCCGGTCGACGTCCGGGGCGCTCTCGTCGTGCTCTCCCTCCGAGGTCAGAGGGAAGCCGACTTCCCGCAGCAGGGGGACCAGTTCATCGGGGGTGTTGCCGTCACGCGACGAGGGGCCCTCGAACGTCGTACGGAGCTCACCGTCCTCGAACCAGTGGAAGAGGTGGATGGGCTTGCCGCCGTTGGTCGAGTGCGCCACGACCCGGCTGCCCTTCGAGAGCGTCTCCACGCACTGCGCCGCGATCCCCAGGCCACCGTCGAAGCAGCTCCAAGGAGATGTGCCGGATCCGTGTCAGCTTGAGAATGGTCCCTTTTGAGAGGCGGAGGGACGGCGGGAGCTGCACAGGGCACGGGGGCGCGGGGCTACACCTCGATGTGGCACCACGACGTCGAGCAGATCCTCGGGCGGCATCTGCTCGTGCGAGGTGTGTATCCCGTGGACCGTTCATGCCGAGCGGTCCCCCGGGCTCCTCCTGGAGCGGAGACAAGGACGGAAGGACCCAGAAGCCGTTGCGCCCGGCGGACTGGCGCGAGAAGGGGCGCTCCCGCGGGGAGGGGGGAGGCACCGTCTGCGGTTACGGGATCAAGAACTCCAGCTCGGGCCGGTCCCACGCCACCGCGGGCGGGTTCGCGGAGACGGTCCCGGTGAGCAGCGCGCCCACGCTGCGGTAGAACCCCTCGGCCGGAGGATGCGACACGACGCGGACACGGTCCAGCCCGGCCGCGCGCGCCTCGGACTTCATGTGCTCGACGAGCAGCCGCCCGATGCCGCGGCCCTGCGACCCGTCGGCGACGAAGAGCAGGTCCAGCTCCGGCGGCGCGAGGACCAGCGAGTAGAAGCCGAGCACCCGGTTCGCGGGATCATCGGTGTCAAAGGCCACGAAGACCCGGTGAGCTTCGATGTAGTCGGGACCGACGCGGTAGCCCGCGACCATCGCCGCCCACGGGCCCTCGTAGGCGCGCGAGCCGCGCACGAGCCGCGTGAGCCGTTTGGCGTCCCGGGCGACGGCCTGTCGCACGGCGGTCGTCCCGGGCGTGAAGGTAATACGCGGCTGCATACGGGGAGTATTACGCATCCGGAAGTGTGCTTGCGCGGTGGGTGGGGGCGACGGCGCCGCCGTCTGTGTACCGGGCGGGGTCCCCCTCCCGGTCATGGCGGCAACCTCCCCGAGCGAGCCGACCACCGGCATCCGGATTGTCCAGCCCGCTGCCGCACACCTCACGAAGCTGCCGCATCCGGTACCGGAAGGTGCGGGATGAATGCCCAGCGCCCGGGACGCCGCAGGTACGTCACTGAAGCGGTCGAAGCAGGCACGCAGTGTGCGACCAACGCACCGCGGTGCTCGGCGCCGTCCGCCGCCGGACGCTTCACTGGCACCAGCGACCCGCTGGATGCGCAACTGAGCGAGGCAGACAACGCCGAGATCGACGCCCTGTGCGACCAGTGCCGCTTCTACGGCACGGACAGCGCCATCAGCCCCCTCCCCCTGACCAGTCCAGCTGAGACACCATGCTCATGAACCGGACCAATCGAGAGGGGCATACGTTCAGCCCGGACCTTGTTCGGCCCCGGCCTCAGGAGCGGTCGGTCACCTTCTCGAGCTCGGGCGGGAGCTCCTCGACGCCGTCGGCGACGACGAGGCGGTACGCGTCGGTGTCCTCGGCCACCGCGATGGCGACTGCCGGGTCCACTCCCCGCACGGCGAAGGCGGTCATCAAGGCCGGGCCCTCCCCGTCGTCGCCGTCGCCCGGCGTGTCGTCGCATGCCTGGCGGGTGGCGCTGCCGAGCGACTTCCCCACAGGGACGTCGGTCTCCCCCCGGCCCAGGTAACTGCGGCCGTCGTAGTCGACGACGTACGCGCAGGACGGCGCGGGCCGCGCGCTGTCGCCGTCGTCCGACGACGACACCGACGTGCAACCCACGGACAGCGAGACGAGGCTCCCCGCCAGCATGGCCCACGCGGGTCCGCGTCTTCCGTATAACGCCTTCATCGGTACGCCTCCTCCTGGAGCGCCTGCTCCGGATCAGTGGATATGGAACGAAGACGTGCCGGGGTCCGGAAAGGTTCGGATTCCGCTCACTCCCTGCGCCACCGGCCGTGCACTGCCGCTGTGGCCGGCAGCGATCTCTACGCCGTTACGGCGGTCACCCAGTTCCGCGAGCTCCCCAACGGCCACGAGTTACTCGTCCAGGCGGGCCAGGGTCTTCGGGGCGAGACCGGCCTTGCGCGACTCGACCCCTCGGTGCAGCCGTCCATGGTGGTTCTGTCCGGTGGCCCGGGTTACGGCTCGCGTTCGTCCTTCTTGTCTTCATCGTTCCGTACCGATCGCGTTCCATCCCTCGCGGGAATGGCGGGTCGGGGCAGGCGTGCGGCGAGAGGAGCACCGAGCGCGGCCACGCCGGCCAGGACCAGGAGCGCGGGGCCCGTGCCGAGAGGCATCAACGTGGTCGCGGCCGCCACTCCCAGCGTTGGGCCGACGTTCATCGCGGTCTGCTGGAGTCCGCCCGCCACCCCGGCGGACTCCGGCGGCGCATGTCGTACGAAGACGGCGGTCGCGGTGACCATCAACGCGCCGAAACCCGCCCCCAGCAGCAGGAACCCGCCACCGATCAGCACCGTCGACGCCCCGGGGCCGAGCCGCGACAGCGCCAGCACCCCGGTGGTGAGCAGCGCGGTCCCCGCGAGGGCGGTGGGACGGGCGCCCCATCGGCGCAGTAGTACGGCCGACAGTGGCGCGCCGAGCACCATCATCACGCCGCCGGGCAGTGCTACGAGACTGGTGCGCAGCGGGTTCATGCCGAGGACGTCCTGGAGGACGAAGCTGCACACGAACAGTGCGCCGAGCATCGCGGCCGACGCGGCCACCAGCACCCCGAGCGCCGCACTCGCCGTCGCCGTACCCAGCAAGGCCGGCGGCAACAGCGGGTCGGGGGTACGCCGTTCATGGCGGACGAGGGCGCCGGCCGTGACGGCCGCGATCAGCAGGCCGACCGCTCCGGTGGCCGTCCAGCCGTGCTCCGGCACCCCGACCAGCGTGTGCACGAATGCCGCCAGGGCGACAGCGAGCAGCGCGGCGCCGGGCAGATCGAGCCGGGGCCCGGGCTCCCGCCTCGTTCGCTCCGTCTCCGGGGGACGCACCGCCAGCGCCAGGAGTCCCATGACCAGCGCCGGTACGACGTTGAGGAAGAACACCGCCCGCCAGCCCAGTCGGGCGACGAGCACACCGCCGACCAGGGGACCGGCCGCGGCCGCGACCCCGATGGCACTGGTCCGCAGCGCGATGGGCATCCCCAGCCGGTCGGGCGGGAAGGCGGCCCGCAACATCCCGAGCGTGGCGGGCTGCAACAGCGCTCCGAAGACGCCTTGGACGACCCGCAGCCCGATCACCCAGCCCACTTCCGGTGCGAACCCGATCCCCGCCGAGGCCGCACCGAACCCCAACGCACCCCAGGCAAAGACCCGTTGATGCCCGAACCGGTCGCCGATCCGCCCCGCGAACACCAACAGCCCGGCCACCCCGATCAGATAGCCGGTACTGGTCCACTGGACCTCGGTGAGGGAGGCGTCGAGATCGCGCCGCAGGGTGGGCTGGGCGATCGTCAGTACCGTCCCGTCGAGGGCGACGATCACGGCACCGAGCACACTGTTGGCGAGCGTGAGGCGGCGGTGCGGCGCGGGTGTCGGACCGCCCCGGTCGACGCCGGCCTCCGTCGTGGACGCCGTCATCACTCCCCCCTCCCCAGGTGGGCCTCCAGTGCGGTGTCGAGCAAGGGGGCGAAGTCTGCGGCGTCCGTGGCGAGTTGGAGGCTGCCCCACGTCCACAGCTGGGCGATGCCGTACAGGTTCGCCAGCAGTGCGCCCGCGACGAGGGGGGCGTCGGCCTCGGGCCGGGCCCGTCCGACGAGATCCACCAGCAGGGAGAAGATCGGCATGCTGACGTCCCGCAAACCCAACTCGTTGCTCTCGAGCAAGTCGTGGCGGAACATCAACTCGTGCATGCCCCGGTGCGTGAGCGCGAAGTCGAGATACACGCGCCCCAGCGTCGCGATCTGTTCACGCGGGCTCGCCGTGTCGTCCCCGAGCGCCGCGACCCCCTTCCCCGCCAACTCCTCGAACCCCCGGCGCGCGATGGCCGACAACAACTCCAGGTGGGTCGGGAAGTAGCGGCGCGGTGCCCCGTGCGACACGCCCGCCCGCCGCGCGATCTCCCGCAGGGAGAGCGCCTGCACACCCTCCGTCGTCACCAACTCGACCCCGACATCTACCAGTCGGGACCGCAGCCCCGCCTTCGGCTCGCTCATAGACACTGTCTACCAAGGAAGGTAGACAGTGTCTACTGGCATGGCGTGGTCGCCCGCCCTCTCCAGGACGCAGAGTCCCCGTCACCAGGTCGCCGACCTGCAACCACAGGACGGGATCCATCGACGCGCCCCGGGTCTCGTACCGGGTCACACTCCGCCGGGCGTGCGCGCGACATGGGCCTGCGAACGAGGGCGCCTGCCGGGCCGTTGCTTCAGCTGGTTGAAGCAACGTTCCACCCCGTTGCGCTGCTTGTGGAGCTCACGGCCGAAGCCGGTGGGCGCTCGCCCCGACTGCCGCGCCAGGCCGGCTTGGTTGGAGACCTGATCGACCCTCTCGGGGATGGTGCGCGATTCCGCGGCGCTGCAGCCAGGTGCGGATCGCCTTCGAGCCGAATCCCCTGTCGCCCAGCACCTGGGCGGGCCGTCCACGCGGACGTCCCGGTCCGATGCGAGACACGCGTATTGCCTCCATCACGCCGTGAACTGGGTGCGGTCACACCGCACGGGCACGTCCCGTCCCGCCGGCCGTGCCGGTGTGAGTGCGGGCGGCGGGACATCGGACAGTTCATGGCGCCGTAAGACTCGACCATGCGCCTGCTGTCACGGCCGAGCCGGGCCGTTGGGCCCGGAGACAGCGCCGAGCTGGGCAAGACCGGCCAGCACGTCGGTGCAGGTCCAGTACTCGACGAACCTGCCGCCGGAAACCCGCAGGATGTCGTGGCCGCTGAAGGCGATTGCGGTACCGACCGGCGCGGTGGCGTGGTCAAGGCCACCTGTGTAGTGGGCGCGCATCGTCCACCTTGCCGCGATCAGATCGCCCTGGATGATCGGCCCGACGTCTACGGTGATGGCGATGTCGCCGAACGCCGCCATCGTCTGCTCGATCTCGGGAAGCAGTCGCGCGGGACCCTTCATCGCTTCCGAGTCGCTGCCGTCTGGTCGTGCCTGATGCACGACGAAGTCGGGGTCGAGGATTTCATGGGCATGGCCGAAGTCGCCGCGCCACAACTCGGACCAGAGGCCGTACAGCTCCCGCATCCGGTCGGTGGGCAGGGTGCTCACAGTGTTCTCCTTTGGGATATAACCTGCGCCACGCATCATCTGCGTGACGCAGATGATTGAAAGGGTGGATGCCGAGCCGTGTCAAACGAAATCGGTCGCCACCGGGCGGGACCCTTGCCCGTGCGCGGTGGAGGTCCCCGCTCGCATCCCCAGGCTGTGCTTGGTGCGAGGCAGGGCGGCGGATGGAGTCACCCGATGTCCAGCACGATCTTGCCGCGGACCCGTCCGGTCTGGCTGAGGCGGAGGGCATCGACGGTCTCGGCCAGTGGCAGCACACGGTCGATGTGCACCGTGCGCCTGCCTGCGTCGGCGAGAGACGCGAGGGCGGTGAGGTCCATGGGACCGGGCCGGGTCCACACCTGGTGTCCGCCGAGCCGTGTGACCTCGGGGTCGGCGATCGAGGCGACTCGGGAGGGGTCCCTCAGCTGTCACGGTTGCCTCCACAGAATCCTGCGTCGTGTCGACGTCGGCCTGGGTAGCCCACCCCTGTACGGCGGGGCCGTGTCGCAGGCCGCTCCAGTACTCGCTACGGACAACGCCGTCCGGGTCATCTGAAAGGTCTCCGGGTAGCCGAAATGCTGGATGTCGCACTGAGGCGCTTGAGTCTCCAGCCGCCGGAGGGTTCAGGATCCTACTCATGGACGACGAACGCCCCGAAGTGCTCACCATTGGCCGGCTCGCGCACCGCACCGGGGTTCCGGTGCGTACCCTGCGCTTCTGGTCGGACGAGGGGGCGGTGCCGCCTGTGGCCCGCTCCGCGGGCGGCTACCGGCTGTACGCCGCCGAGTCCGTGGCCCGCGTCGAGCTGGTCCGCACCCTGCGGGAGCTGGGCCTCGGGCTCGACGACGTGTGCCGCGTCCTCAGCGGCCGCACCACAGTCGCCGAGGTCGCCGACGCGCACGTGGCCGCACTCGACGCGCAGATCCGCTCACTCAAGGTGAGCCGGGCCGTCCTGTCCACCGTGGCGAAACGTGGTTCGACCGTTGAGGAGACAGCACTGATGAACCGGTTGGCGCGGCTTTCCGCCGCCGAGCGCACACAGATCATCGACGAGTTCAAAGAGGAGGTGTTCGGCGGCCTCGACGACCCGAGCCTGCGTGACCGCCTGCGCACCTTCAGCATCGAATTGCCCGACGATCCCACACCTGAGCAGGTCGACGCCTGGATCGAACTGGCCGACCTGGTGCGGGACCCCGGATTTTGCGCCCGGTTGCGCACATGGATGCAGCTCAACACGCCCGTACCGGGACAGCGCCGTCCCCCCGGGGCGTCCATCTGGTGGGCCAGGCAGATCGTGCAGACCGTCGCGGAGGTCAGAAATGGCGGGGTCTCTCCCGAGGGGCCGGCAGCGGCCGAGGTTCTGTCCGAGCTGTTCGGTGACGCCGATCGGGCCGCCGTGCTGCGCAGTCTGGAGGCCGGGATCGAGGCAGGAGCGGAGCACTACCGCAGGCTCGTTGCCCGTGTGCGCGGGCAGGATTCGTCACCCGACGCGACCGAGGAGCTGGAATGGTTGGCGCGGGCCCTGCGCACCGCGGATCAGACCTGAACCGAACCATCAGGCCGGCGTCTCCCGGGACGTGCTGCTGCGACGGTGGCTCACCATGCCGGGGCGCACCATGCGGGACTTCCCCGGCGGCCGGACCTGCGGCACCCGGTACCTGGTGCTCGGCCTCGGCACGGGGCAGGCCGCCCGCCTCGCGGTGCCGCGCGACCGGGACGAGCCGGTCGCCTACGGGCCCGCGGTTGTCCGACCACAGCGCCACCTGGCTGGGGACGGCGGCGTGGGTCCGGGGGCCGGACCCGGACACGGCACGCACCATCCTGACCCCGGGCCGGTACGCCGCCCTCGGGTGCCCGACTGGCAGTTCGGTGGGCGGTCGTGATGACCGAGAACATCCAGGCCGACGTCACCGCCGAACCTCCTCGGATCGCTCAGCATCCTTGTGTTTCACCCGAACCCGCGGATGCATCGGCCTGCCCCACACAGGTGGACCCGTGGGTTCACGCTGAAGGACCTTCGGTTTCCCTGAACCCACGGGGATCCACGCCCTCTGGACGGGAATGCACGCTGACGGCGTAGCCGCCGCCTGGACGGTAAGGGTCACCGTCCCAGGTTGCGAAGCGCTGCCGCAGCGTCAGTCCGGCCTCCGTGCACCAGTGGTCGAACTCCGTCAGCGTCACTGTCGGTTCCGGCAGCGGCAGGTGTTCCGCGTCCAGTCCCATGCCGGTGATCAGCAGTCCCCCGGCGCGCAATACGGCGGCAAGTTGCCGCACAACAGCAGGTTCGGTACCGGGAGCCAGCAAGGGGATGACGTTTCCCGCGGCGAGCGCCAGGTCGAAGCCGGGTTCCAGACCGAGGCTGTCCAGGTGTGCCAAGTCACCGTGGAGCCACTCCTGCGTGGGGGCGTCGCGGCGGGCGACGGCGAGCATGGAGCGGTCCACGTCCACGCCCGTGCAGCGGTGACCCAGCTCCGCGAGACGGATCGCGATCCGCCCGGTGCCGCAGCCGGCGTCGAGTACCCGGGCGGCAGGTGTCAGCAGCGCGTCGCAGAAGGCGGCCTCGCCGTGGATGTCGTGGCCTGATTCAGCGAGCCGCGCAAACCGCCGGGCGTAGTCCTCTCCGGCTTGTCCGCCTGTCAGTTTCGCCCAGCGGTCGCCTTGGCTGCTCATGGTCTGTGTGCCTTCCGGTAGACGGGACGAGGACGGTGCCCTCGTCTTCCTCACCGCCTCCGGCGCGGTGAGCAGCACGACCCTAGCCAGAACGCCACGTATCCGCCGACGCGGTGCCCGGCGGTCGCCGCTCGCTCAGCCGACGCCTGGACGAGCCTCGGCGCTCGGTGCTCGGTGCTGACACGAGGCGACTCGCTCTCCTCCACCACGTGCGCCATCGCCGCCAGGTGGGTGTCGATTGTGCCGTCGTGGGCCGGGTGGATGCCGTCGTCTACCGGGTGCGCGTAGCCCGGTAGGCGCGGCCCGCTGTAGGCGAGCACGGCGTCGGCCGTGCCGATGGCCTCCGGGACGGCCATGATCCCGCCCCCGAGGTGGCCGTCACCGCGGCGCGGCCGCTCTGTGCGGGAGTCTGCACTCGCCTCGGGCATCAGCAACGGCGGGCCGGAGTACGTCAACGCCGTTCCCTCCAGTGGTGTGTGGCCTCAGCGGCTGTCAGACTGGATGGGCGACACCTTCCCGCACTGGCCGGTGTGCGACTCAGGCTCAGCCGTCCTGGACGGCGACAACAGCATCGCCCGGACTCAGGGCAGCGGATGCGTTGACGAGTTTGCGCTGCCAGGAGCCTCAGGACTCACTGACCGACGAAGTGATGATCCAAGCGAACGGCGTGCAGGTCCGGCCACCTCAGGGACCCATCTCCCGTAGCAGAGCGACAGAGGTGGCACTGCGCATCGAGGTTCCATTCGAAGGCAGGGTCAACGTTCGGCTCGTCGTGAACGACTCCCGCGAGCGCTGCGACTCTCCGCTGTGTGGATACCGGCGCGCAGCCCGCGAAGCCCTGCACAGCTCGGGCTGGTTCAACTATCCCGGTTCGGGAGGCTCACCATGGAGATCCCACAAGAACTGATCACCGCGCTGGAGGTTCCGGCCCTCGAGCTGACCTCCCTGCAAGGCGTCAACGGCGTGGGGCTGGGCTTGCGCGAGGAGAACGAGGAGTTCTTCGACGAGCTGGCTGTGCGGGTCTACGTCGACGATGCCACGGCTGCGCCCGAGCTGCCCACGCAGATCGCGGGCCTGCCGGTGTGCGTCGTCGAGTTCCCGATCGAACCGCTGTTCACGCCTGACACCAGTCGACACGACCCGCTCGTGGGCGGGGCACAGATCGAGCAGGCCCCTATGGCGTCAGGCACGCTCGGGGCGGTGGTCCTGCGCAATGAGGACAGCACGCTGGCCGGCCTGACCTGCCATCACGTCTCCGGCGACACCGGAGCCCGGGTCTTCCAGCCCACCGCGCCGCCGATGCCCATCGGTTCCACTCCGGACCTGACCGACAGTCTGGGGCGGGTGATCGCCTTCGACTCCCCCGTGACGCAGACAATCCCGACCCCGGCCGGGGGAACGCTCTGGTTGGGCCGGCAGGTCGACGCCTCCATCATCGCTCTGGACGAGGCCGCGCAGCAGGGCCGAACGTTCTCCAACGAGATCGCCGACGGCTTCGGCGCCGTCTCTCAAACGCTCGCGCCTGCGGTGAAGATGTTCGTCCGCAAACGCGGCTCGCAGACGGGCCCCACGGGAGGCCAGATCATCGGCATGGCGCCGGCCGTGTGGTGGAAGAGCGGCAGCCCACCGGACGGGCACCTGTACGCGATGGCCAACCAGTACGAAATCTTCTTCAACCCGGCGGAATGCCCGGACGGAATCTTCGCCCGGGGTGGCGACTCCGGTTCGGTCGTCCTGCAGTCCGGTTCGCACGACGCCGTCGGTCTGCTGTGGGCCGGCGTCTCGCAGGGCGGCCGGCGAGCCTTGATGTGCGATATCACCATGGTGGAGCAACGGCTGAACGTGACGCTCGCCTGGGCCTTCTCGTAACCGAAGGGGGCAGGCTTTTCGCACCCGTCCGCTCACGCGCCGATCGCTGTGACGATCCCCGGTCGCCTTGGCTGTGCGGCGTCCGCCCGTCCTCGTCCCTGCGTTCGGCGAGATCAGCGGGGTTCCTGGTCTCAGTCGGCTGCGGGCAGGGCCAGGCGGAAGGTGCAGCCGTGGCCGGGCGACGTGTCGAGTTCGAGGCGGCCGCCGTGGCCCTCGGCAATGGTCGCGGCGATGGCCAGGCCAAGGCCGCTGCCGCCGTGGAGGCGGGAGCGGGCGGGGTCGGCGCGGTAGAAGCGCTCGAAGACGAGCTCGGCGTCGACGGGTTCGAGGCCCGGCCCTTCGTCCGCCACCTCGATCACGCTGATCGGCAGGCCCTTCGGCAGGGGCGGCGAAGCCGTGCTGCGTCCGGGTCGGTCAGTGCCGCCGGTTCCGGGACCCGCCTCGCTCGAGCCGACGCGGACGTGGACGCGGGTGCCCGGCGGGGTGTGGATGCGCGCGTTGGAGAGCAGGTTCTCCAAGATCTGCCGCAACCGGTGCGGGTCGCCGACCGTCTCCACCACGTCGAGCGCCTCGGCGCCGGTGGGATCGGCCGGGGTGTGCAGCGGGCCGAGGTCAACGGGGTGGGACGCACTGTGGACGGCGGACGCGCTGACGGCGTCCGCCGCCAGGGACAGCAGGTCGACCCGCTCCATCCGATAGGAGGGTTCCTTGTCCAGTGTGGCGAGCAGCTGGAGGTCGTCGACCAACAGACTCATGCGTTCCGCGTTCTGGGCGATGAACCGGTTGGCCTCCTGCAGTTCCCGCGCCGGGCGCCGCTCCGGGCGCAGTGCGAGTTGGGCGTAGCCCTGGATGGCGGTCAGCGGGGTGCGCAGTTCGTGCCCGGCGTCGGCGACGAACCGACGCAGCCGGGCCTCGGACGCCTCACGGGCCAGCAGCGCCTTCTGCAGGCGGTCGAGCATGGAGTTCAGGACCCGGCCGAGCCGTCCGATCTCGGTACGCGCATCGGTGTCGGGCAAGCGCAGGTTGAGCCGGCCCGCCGTGATGTCCTGGGCCGTGCTTTCCATCCTGGTCAAGGGCAACAGGCCCAGCCGGACCACCCATCGGCCCAGGGCGAGCAGGGCGACGATCGTGACGGCCAGCAGAACCGCGTTCAGCCACAAGGTCTTCGAGGCGGCGCCGTCGACGGTGTCGAGCGGCAGGGTGACCACCGCGCTCATCCCCTCCGGGCCGGGTGTGAGCAGTGCTCGCCAGCGGCCGTCACCGCTCAGGGCACGCACGGTTTCCGGGTGCCCGTCCCGCAGGCCGAGGTCCTGAACGTCATCGGCCAACCGAGGTCCTGGCGTCGCCGCGGATCCGAGGGAGTCGTTCAGACGGTGCCCGGAGGCGTCGTAGAAGTAGACGTGGAAATCCGAGGGCAGCACGTCCGGGCGGTCCCCCGCCGCAGGGAGTGTGCCGTCGACGGCGTCGTAGAAGGCCGGTGCCGGTGGGTGGAACCCGACGAGCTGCTCGTCGACACGGTCCAGCAGCCAGGATCGAAGCGCCACGTAGCCGATGGCCTGGGAGGCCAGAACCGCCGCGGTGGCGAGGACGGTGACGCCGAGGACAAGGCGTCGCCTCAGTGATCCGGGCGGCCGTGGCAGGAGGTGGGTCACTGCCGCGACGTCCCTCCGTGGTCGCGGGAGAGACGCAGGCTGTAGCCGACACCGCGCACGGTCTGGATGAGCGGTGGATCGAAGCAGTCGATCTTCCTGCGCAGGTAGCGGACGTACGTCTCGATGATCCGTGCGTCACCAGCGAAGTCGTAGGTCCAGACGTGGTCGAGGATCTGGGCCTTGGTCACCACCTGCCCCGCGTTCTCCAGGAGGTAGGCCAGGAGCTTGAACTCGGTGGGTGACAGCGCGATGTACTGCCCCGCGCGGTGCACTTCGTGGGCCCCCTCGTCGAGTTCCAGGTCGGCGTAGCTCAGGACACTCGAAGCGGTCTGCGCCGTGACGGCCGGGGCCGTTCGGCGCAGGATGGCCTCGATGCGCAGCAGGACCTCCTCGAGGTTGAACGGTTTGGATACGTAGTCGTCTCCGCCGACCCTCAGGCCGCTGACGCGGTCGTCGGTGCCGGTACGGGCGGTCAGGAACAGGATCGGACAGTCGTTGCCCGCCGCCCGCAGCCTGCGGGTCACCTCGAAACCGTCCAGGTCGGGCAGCATGACGTCGAGCAGCACCAGGTGCGGTTCCAGGCGCTCGACCTCCAGGAGGGCCGACTGGCCGGTGTCGGTGCTGCTCACCTCGTATCCGGTCAGGCGAAGCGTCGCCTCCAGCAGGGTGCGGATACTGGGCTCGTCCTCGACCACGAGGAGGCGATGTCCCGACCCCGCGGCTGCGGGCTGCTCGGTCATGACGTCTGTTGATCCGTTCTGCCGTCTGGCGGCGCTCGCTTGGGCCCGGGTTACCTGGCGGCGCAGTCGTAGAGCACGTTGCCTCCCATGATTCCCGTCGCACCGCCGTCGTCCTGCTGGGAGGACGTGCCGCCGTACGACGACGCCGCAACCTTCGTGCAGTTGTCGGCGATCCAGTCGGAGCGCTGCTCGGCGTATCCGCCTGACAGGCCCGGCCGGCCGCCGCCGTTGGTGTCGGAACCCAGGATGTAGCGTAGTTCGCCGTTCTCGGTCCACTCCTTCAGCCGGGCCACCGACGGCGCGTTGTCGCTGTTCGTGAAGCCGCCCATGCCGATGACGGTCTCGTCGGTGCCCAGGATGAAGGCGCTGGCGGACAGGGCGCCGCCCTCGACGGCGAGCTTGATGCGTGCGTCGGGCGCGTGCTCGACGGCGTACTTGAGGATCTTGCGCTGGTCGGCGGTGAGTTCCCCGCCGCCGAAGCCGCCGCGCCCGCCCGGGGCACTTCCCGAGCCGCCACCGGGCATGCCGTTCGCTCCCCCCGTGGGCATGCCGGACGGCATCCCTGAAGGCATTCCGCCGGACGAGGGTTCACCGGAGCGGCCAGAGGATCCGTCGGCGTCGGGTAGGCCGGGCATGTTCGACGGCATCCCGGACGGCATGCCCGACGGGAGGCCTCCGTTCCCACCCGGCCGGGGCATGCCGCCGCCTCCGCCGAAGCCGAGTGTCTGCGGACCGGCCGTCGGGTTGGAGCCGCCCATGCTGGTGGAACCGGGCACGCTCATCGCCCAGGCTCCCGGAGCCACCAGAACCGACGCCACCGCCGCGCCCATGGCAGCCGTCAGCAACCGGCCGTGCCGTCGTGACAGCACCAGCAGGACGACGGCGGCGCAGCCCACCAGCAGCACCGGCCACACCAGCCAGCCGTTCCAGTCGGGTTCACGTCGGACCAAGACCACCGCCCAGACCACGCTCACCGCGACCCCGGCCACGCCCACCAGGGGCGCCCAGCGCTGGCCCGCACGGTGCACGCGGACCAGGCCGGCCGTCAGCCCGCCGCACAAGGCGGCGATGGCCGGGGCGAGTTGAGTGGTGTAGTAAGGGTGGAAGATACCCTTCTGGGTCGAGAACACGGCGGCGCAGACCACCAGCCAGGTTCCCCACAACAGCCAGCCGGAGGCCGGCAGCAGGGCGGAGGCGGGCAGCTTCCCCCGTCGGCTCAGCACCGCCACGGCTACGGCGACTGCGAGAGCCAGCGCGCACAGCGGCAGCAGCCAGCTGATCTGACCGCCCACCTGCTCGTCGAACATCCGGCCAAGGCCGGACTGACCGCCGAACCCGCCGGCGAACCCGCCGCCGCCTCCCATGCCCTGGGGCGTGCCGTCACTGGAGCCGAAGACCCGTCCCAGCCCGTTGTAGCCGATCACGAGGTCCCAGGCCGAGCCGTCCTCGCTGCCGCCGATGTAGGGATGGTCGCCCGGCCACAGGGCGACCATGGCGACCCACCACAAGGAGGACGCCGCCAGGATGGCTCCCGCGCCCAGCAGACGCCGCACTCGCGGTATCCAGGCGCCGCTTCCTCCCACGAGCCAGGCGACGGCGAACGCGGGGATGACCATCCAGGCGGCGAGCATCTTGGTAAGAAATCCGCACCCGATCAGGAAGCCGCTCGCGCACAGCCACCAGGTCGCGGCCCTGCCCTCCGCCTGCGACGCGCGGGTCAGCGCGTACGCCGCGGACACGAGCAGCAGGACCAGCAGCGTGTCGGGGTTGTTGTCCCGGTTGATGGCCACGGTGATGGGCGTGAGAGTGAGGACCAGGGCGGCGACCAGCGCCGCGCCCTCCCCCGCCCAGCGCCGCACGGTGCGGTGCAGCACCAGCACCGCGGCCACTCCTTCCAGCATCTGCGGCAGTATCAGTGCCCACCCGTGCATCCCGAAGACCTTGCTGCTGATCACCTGCGGCCACAGTGCGGCCGGAGGCTTGTCGACCGTGACCACGCCGGCCTGGTCGAAGGAACCGAAGAGGAAGTTGGTCCAGCTCTTCCCCATCGACTTCACGGCCGCCGAGTAGTAGCTGTTCCCCCACCCCAGGGAACCCAGGGCCCATCCGTACAGGACCGCCGCGAGCACCAGGACGGCGCCCAGTGCCGCGGGCGCCGCCCAGGCGGGCAGTGAGCGGACGGAGGTGTGCCTGCCGGCGTCGGCCGAAGCCGCCGGTACAGACGTGATGTGCGCGTAGTTGCTCATGTCTGGATTCGCTCTCGTCAGCGGGTACGGCCGCGGGGGCCGGCGAAGACGGCCAGCCGCAGGACGGCGAAGCGCACGCCGGTCACGGCGACGGACGCCGCGGCGAGGACCGCGGTCTCGGCAGCCGGTGAGGCACCGGGATCGAGCCACTTGAACCACAGCACCGCCCCGGAGGTGACCAGGTAGCCGAGGACGAACAGGCCCCCGGCGCCGAGGTGGGCACGGGCGGGCGGGGTGGTGGAGTACCGGAAGGTGAGGCGCCGGTTCGCCTCGGTGTTGAGGACGGTGAGGACGCACAGCGAGACCAGGTTGGCGACGGCGGGGGTCCACCAGCCGCGCAACAGCCAGTACAGCAGGGCCTGCCCGACCGTGGAGACGACGCCGATCGCGAGGAAACAGCCGACCTCCCACGACAGCACGCCACGTCGTGTGGCGGGTGCGAGGACGGCGTCGGGGTGCTCGGCGGCCGGTGCGGGGCGCGGTCGTACGGCGACGCGGGCACCGCCGGAGGCCTTGAGGCGCGCCATGCGCCACAGGCCCCGCAGATCGTCCGTGGCGGTGCTCACCACGTCCACCCGGGTGTCGACGTCCTCGACCCAGTCGACCGGCACCTCGTGGACGCGCAGCCCGTTGTGCTCGGCCAGCAGGAGCAGTTCGGTGTCGAAGAACCACGCGTCGTCGCGGGTCACCTTCAGCAGCGGCCGGAGTACCTCGGTGCGGGCCGCCTTGAATCCGCACTGGGCGTCGGTGAAGCGGACTTGGTGGGTGAGCCGGATGATGCCGTTGTAGCAGCGGGAGACGAACTCGCGGCGCGGCCCGCGCACCGTGCGCGCGCCGGGTGCCAACCGGGAGCCGATCGCGAGGTCGGAGTGGCCGCTGGCCAGCGGGGCGACCAGTGGCAGCAGCCCGTCGAGGCCGGTGGACAGGTCCACGTCCATGTACGCCACGATGTCCGCGTCGCTGGCGCCCCAGACGGTGCGCAGGGCCAGCCCGCGTCCTTTGCGGTCCAGGTGGACGACGCCGACCCCGGGCAGTTCGTCGACGAGCCGGTGGGCGGTGGCGAGGGTCTCGTCGTTGCTGGCGTTGTCGGCGACCGTGATCCGCCAGGGAAAGGGGAAACCCTCCGACAGACGCGCGTGGAGGGTGCGCAGGCACCCGGGCAGGGCGCGTTCCTCGTTGTAGACCGGCACGACGATGTCCACCGTCGCGGTACCGGCGTCCGGGTGAAGGGAACGGTCGACGGGCTGGAATGGGGCCGGCCGCTCCATGCGGGCGGCGATGTCGGTGAGGTGGGGGGTGGGAGTCATGGCTTCCTCAGGCATGAGGGGACGGCAGACTGCGGCTCACGGGCCCTGCGTCAGGGCCGCGGCCTCACTGTTGCCGTCCCGCCTGTGGGGGCGGAGGGAGAACACCGAGAACTGACGGGGAGTCAGATCAATGACTGAAAGCGCTCCCACGCTCCCTGCGAAACGGCAACGCCACGTCTCCTGCACGGCATGACGTCGGGTGGCGTCGAGGCGATGCGGCATCAAGCCAAAGTGACCCCCGCTCCGTCGGTCACCTTCCGAGATCGGTGCGCCACTCCTATCCTCGTGCGCCAACGGTTACCGGAGGTAAGGGGTGGCGATGAGCGGCACCACACGCAGAGGGTTCCTGAGTACGGCCGCGGCCGCGGGCGGCGGAGTCGCGCTCGGAACGCCCCAGCAGGCCGCGGCCCGGAGCGGCGCCGCGCAGCAGAGCGTGGCCGTACTGGGCGGGGGTGTCGCCGGCCTCACGGCGGCGCACGAGCTCGCCGAACGCGGATTCCGGGTCGCGGTCTACGAACGCAAGGCGCTGGGCGGCAAGGCCCGCAGCATGGACGTGCCGGGGAGCGGCACGGGCGGCCGCGACCCCCTGCCCGGAGAGCACGGTTTCCGCTTCATCCCGGGGATCTATCACAACCTGCCCGACACCATGCGGCGCATCCCGTTCCCCGGCAACCCCAACGGCGTCCACGACAACCTCGTCGCCCCCAAGGAGATGCTGTTCGCCCGGTCGGGCGGCCGCGAGGACATCCGGATCCCGCTTCCCTGGCCGGACAACAGCCCGGCAGAGCTCACCCCCGACGAGATCCGCCGGGCCATCACCTCAGTCCTGGACACCGCCTTCAACCTCCCTTTCCACGAGGCCCTCTACTTCGCCAACCGCTTCCTGGTCTTCCTCACCAGTTGTGACGAGCGCCGCGACGACGCCTGGGAGCAGATGCCGTGGTGGGAGTTCGTACGGGCCGGGCAGATGTCGTATGACTACCAACGGATCCTCGCCGTCGGCATCACCCGCAACATCGTGGCCACCAAGGCGGAGGAGGCCAGCACCCGTACGGTCGGCACGCTGCTGGAGGCCTTCGCCTTCAACCTCCTGGGGCGGGGCGCGGACGGACCGCTGGACCGGATCCTCAACGCACCCACCAACGAGGCCTGGATCGACCCCTGGGTGACCTATCTGACGTCACTCGGGGTCGAGTTCCACATCGGCTGGACCGTACGGGACCTCACTCTGGACGCGGGCCGGATCGCCGGGGCCGTCCTGGAGGAACCGGGGGGTGCCCGCCGGACCGTCACCGCCGACCACTACATCTCGGCCATGCCGGTCGAGCACGCCCGCCGCACCTGGAACTCCGGCGTGCGCGCCGCCGATCCTCAACTGGCAGAGTGCGACCGGCTGGAGACGGACTGGATGACCGGCATTCAGTTCTATCTGACCGAACGTACGCCGATCCTGCACGGCCATCTGGACCTCATCGACTCCCCCTGGTCGCTCACCGCGATCGCCCAGGCCCAGCACTGGCCGGGTCACGACTTCCCCGCCGACTTCGGTGACGGGACGGTGGCGGACTGCCTGTCCGTCGACATCTCCGAGTGGGACCAGCCGGGCATCCTGTACGGCAAGACGGCCAAGCAGTGCACCCGCACCGAAGTCGCCCGCGAGGTGTGGGCGCAGTTGAAGGCGGCGCTCAACGACAGCGGCCGTACGGTCCTGAAGGACTCCGTGCTGCAGTCCTGGTTCCTCGATCCGGCCGTCACCGGACTCGGCACTCCGAACCCGGTCAACGAGGAACAGCTGCTCATCCACCCGACGGGGACCTTTCACCACCGTCCACGCTCGGCGACGAAGATCCCCAACCTCTTCCTGTCCGGCGACTACGTGGCCGTGCCCATCGACCTGGCCACCATGGAAGGCGCCAACACCTCGGCCCGGCAGGCCGTCAACGCCCTGTTGGACAAGATCGGTTCGACCGCCGAGCGATGCACCATCACCCCGCTGTACCGGGCCGTCGAGTTCGATGCGATCAAACGCCACGACCGCACCCGCTACCACCTCCGCCTGCCGAATCTCTTCGACATCGGTTGACAGTACTTTTCAGCCCCTGCTGGCGTCGTCGCGCGAAGCGACCTCGCGATCCCCGCCGTGGCTCAGTCGTCGGCGACGGCCGGCGGCGACTCCGCGTTCGGCGGGTGTCCGGGCGGCGAACCGGTGGTCGGCGGGTCGGGATGGTGACCCACGGCGGGCCGCGGGTCGCCCCGGGGTCACGGCCCTGCGCGGACAGGTCGCCGAGCAGCCGACGCCGGTGTGGTCGAACAGCCCTTCACGCGGGGTCGCTGCGCGATTCGAATGTCCAGACGTTGCCGGTGTTGCGGCCGCCGCGCCGCATCACCGTGCCGAGGATGGCCGTGAGGTCGTGCTCGACCTCGGCCAGGAGCTCGGCGCCGAAGACGCACAAGGACTCCTCCCATGGGTGCCAGAAGGTGCCCATGCGCAGGTCGCGGGTGAGGAGTTTGTAGTACTCGCCCTCCCAACAGGCGGCGCCCGGCCACGTCGGCCGGCCGGCGCCTCCGACTCGGGCCGGGTCGAAGCGGTAGCCCTGGTGCCACCAGCTGACCGAGTAGAGCTGCTCACCGGGGCGGACGCAAGCGCGCAAGCCGCGTTCGACGGCTTTCTGGAGGCGCGCGACACGGTGATCGTCCGGAAGGTTGCGCATGAGCCGATACTTGTGGCGCGTGTCGGTGACGTCCCCGACGTGCCAGGTGACGGAGTCGGGCGGCTCCTCGATGGCGGGGTAGTAGGTGTAGCTGGGCTTGAAGGCGAAGCGGGCCTTGAACTCCTCGCACAGGGCGTCGTGATCCCGGTCGTCGATCAGCATGGAAACGGGGCGGGTTGCGGCCGGCGGCGGACCAGCCGGGGTCCAGGCATAACTGCGGACGGTCGACGCGGCCCTGAAGCCGACCGCCAGGAGGGCGTCACGGATCGCACCGTCGGGCGCCTCGGCCATGAGGTAGCGACGGTCCGGTGCCTCTCGCGGCGGACCGCCGCCCAGGTGGAGAGATCGGCTGTCGCGGGCCCACCGGATCCAGTCGGGCAGGAACTCGGTATGCGGACCGGTCATCCCGCGCACGGCCACGAATTCCGTCGACCCGACAGCCTCCGCCCAGCCGACGCCTACGAGCCGGGCTTCCGCTTCCAGAAGCAGGACGTTCAAGGCCCAGTCCAGCGAGTTCCCGTGATCCTCGCGAACGTCCGCGAGAGAGCGCGCGTAGGGCCCGCCGGCCTCGGCGAAGCGAGCCAGCTCTTGCTCGCGGTGGTGGCCGTGGTCCAGCCGACGCACACGCATTCCCTTGGGCGGGGCCACGGCGCCCGTGCCGACCGTCACGTCATCGAGGTCGGCAAGGAGCAGCGTCCTCTCCGGACCCACCGCTGTGAAACCAGCGGCGCACAGCGGCTCGCCCAGGGCAACCAAGTCATGGCTATAGGTACGCCACTCGACCGGTTCGCCCCGCACCGCGAAAGCCGACTGCAACCGACGGATCAGCTCCGCTACCTCCGTCGGTGTGGTCTTGGCGGGCAGTGGCGTGTGGCGGACCGTCCCGTGGGTGCCGTAATGGGTCCGAAGGACAGGTCCGTCTTGCTCGACCACGGCCCCCGTGGGTGCCCGCTCCGGCACATGTCCCCGCACTTGCTCGTCGTACACCGTCAGCAGCGCGTCCACCCCGTACGTCGATTCCTCAAGCCGGCCATGCCCCATGTTCACGACCACGCTGATTATCGGGACGTCGATGGGCGCGAGCCACTCCTTTTTCCTGCGGAGGGGCGACGTCGCCGGGCGAAGACCGATCCCAAGCCTGGGCCGAGCCGCAGTTGCCGAAACCCGCCAACGGAACCAGGTGGTCAAGCCGGGTTGTGACCGAGCGCTGTGATAGAGCGCTGTGACCGGCCCCTGAACGGTCGAGTGCTGTGCCCCCGTGGGTTCGCCGAGTTGGTTGGTTGCCGGGGCACCCAGGGTGCGCCCGGCCCAACCCCAGAACTCCCCGCCCGGCTCGACTCGTACGTCCAGGGCCTTCGCGGCGCGGGCGTGGCGGGCGCGCGCCTGCGCTGTTCGGTGTCCGGGTCAGGGAGCGATCGGGCGTTCGGGCATGAGCGCACGAGCTCGGCGGCCGTTCCCCCAGTAGCAGCCGGCTCTCGCCCTCGGCCCCGCCTTCACTGACGGCCTGATGAGAAGCGGCGCACTGCTGAGGACTGTGGGAGGGGTCGGGGCGAGCGCGGTGCCGACGTGCGGGGGTGGCGCCACCGGCCGGAGGCGCCGCGGGCGACGTCGGCACCGACTGTCCCCATGGATCAGACGCGGAGGCACTGCGGATGACGAAGTCGAAGGCGCGCGCAGCACGCCTCGTCGGCCGGCCGTCGAAGAACTGCTTGCCGAGACCGACGGGCTACGGCTACGCCCTAGGCGAGCCGCTCGATCAGCATGGCCATGCCCTGCCCGCCGCCGACGCACATCGTCTCCAGGCCGATCTCTTTGTCATGGGCCTGAAGGTTATTGATGAGCGATCCGGTGATGCGCGCTCCGGTCATCCCATAGGGGTGGCCCAACGCGATGGCTCCGCCCGAAACGTTGAGTTTGTCCTCGTCGATCTGCAGCGCCCGCGCAGAGCCGAGCACCTGCACGGCGAATGCTTCGTTGATCTCGACGAGATCAACCTCGCTGATGGTCAAGCCTGCGTGGTCGAGTGCCTGACGGGTGGCCTCGACGGGTCCGAGGCCCATGATCTCCGGTGAGAGAGCGGTCACGCCGGTGGAGATGATGCGGGCCAGCGGCTGCAGGCCCAGTTCACGCGCCCGGACATCAGACATGATGACGAGTGCCGCCGCTCCGTCGTTGAGCGGGCACGAGTTGCCGGCGGTGACGGAGCCCTTCTCACGGAAGACCGGCTTGAGCGCGGAGACCGCGTCGAGCGTCGCGCCGGGCCGCGGGCAGTCGTCCACGGTCACGATCGACCCGTCGGGCAGGGTGATCGGGGTGATCTCCTTGCGGAAGTGGCCGCGCCCGATGGCCTCCTCGGCTCGGTGCTGCGAACGAACCGCCCACCGGTCCTGCTCTTCGCGACCGATGCCCGTGAGGGAGGCAACGTTCTCCGCGGTTTCACCCATGGTGATGTACACGTCGGGCACCAGTCCCGACTCGCGAGGATCGGTCCACGCCTCGTGGCTCTCCTGCCTGGCGGCCGAGCGGGCCCGAGCGACCCCGAACGCGGGATTCTGCGTGTCCGGCCAGGAGTCCGAGGTGCCGTTGACATACCGGGACACGGCCTCTGTGCCCGCCGAGATGTAGGCCGAACCTTCGCCCGCCTTGATCGCGTGGAAGGCCATCCGCGTCGTCTGCAACGACGACGAGCAGTAGCGGGTCACCGTGGTACCCGGCAGCTTGTCGTAACCCAGTTGGACCGCGACGTTGCGTGCCAGGTTGAAGCCTTGTTCGCCACCGGGCAGTCCGCAGCCGAGGATCAGGTCTCCGATCTCGCCGGGGTCGAGTCCCGGGACCTTGGCGAGCGCCGCGGCGATCACCTGGGTGGCGAGATCGTCGCTGCGCATCTCCTTCAGCGCCCCCTTGAACGCCCGCCCTATCGGCGAGCGGGCGTAGGACACAATCACGGCTTCGGGCATCTGAGTGCTCTTCCTCGGAGATCCGGCGGTGGGTTCTGTCCGGGCGAGCGGCTCTCAAGCTCCGGCAGAAACAGGGATGACGCCAGCAATTTAGTTACTCGGAGCAGGTACTCCCTAGGACGATCGCGCCTCGCCGTGGTACGTCCGCGCCAGACGACCCATGCCCGTTTCGTCCTCATGGCCGCCTACCCCGCAGACAGGGTTGACGGAATCGACCCATCCAAGAAAACTAAGCACTCGCATAGTTACTATGCACTCGCTTACTTCCTACTTCTCACTTCGTGCTTCGTACTTCCTCTTTCCGGCGAGCGACGAGGAGCTCCTGTGCGCCGTACTGTCTTCGATGCCGACCATGAGGCCTTCCGGACCTCCGTCCGGGCATTCGTGGAGCGCGAGCTACGGCCGCGCCAGGAGGAATTCATCCAGCAGCGGGCGATCGACCGAGCCGCGTGGAAGGCCGCTGGGCAGCAAGGACTGCTCGGGCTGCTGATACCGGAGCAGTACGGCGGCGGCGAGGCGGGCGACTATCGCTTCACCGCGGTTCTGCACGAGGAATTCGCCAGGCTGTCGGTGGCATTCGCCTCCTCGTTCACCATCCACTGCGAGGTCGTCGCCCCTTATCTGGTCGAGCTGACCACCGAGGAGCAGCGCGAGCGCTGGCTGCCGCGGTTCTGCGCGGGCGAGCTGGTCACCGCGATCGGTATGACCGAGCCCTCGGCGGGTTCCGATCTCGCGGCCCTGCGGACCACGGCCGTGCGCGACGGGGAGGACTGGACCCTCAACGGCTCCAAGACCTTCATCACCAACGGCTTCGGCGCCGACCTCGTGGTCGTCGCCGCTCGCACCAGCCCGGAGAAGGGCGCCAAAGGCATCACGCTGTTCGCCGTCGAGACGGACATGCCCGGTTTCGAGCGCGGGCTCAAGCTGGACAAGGTCGGTCAGCACGAAGCCGACACCGCCGAGCTGTTCTTCCACGACGTGCGCGTCCCGGGCGCCAACGTCATCGGCGAAGTCGACCGCGGCTTCATCCACATGATGGAGCGGCTCCCGCAGGAACGGATCGGTGCCGCCGTGCTCAACCTGGCCCACGCCGCGCAGATCCTGGACGAGACGCTGGAGTACGTGAAGGAGCGGAAGGCCTTCGGCCAGTCCGTCGGCTCCTTCCAGTACAACAAGTTCCGGTTGGCCGAGATGGTCACCCAGATCGAGGTGACCCAGGCCTTCGTCGACCAGTGCGTCGCCGCCCACGTCCAGGGACGGCTCTCGGCGGTGGACGCGGCCAAGGCCAAGTGGTGGACCGCCCAGGTGCAGAACGAGGTCCTCGACGCCTGCGTCCAACTGCACGGCGGGTACGGCTACATGAACGAATACCGGGTCGCCCGGGCCTGGCAGGACGCCCGTGTCACCAAGATCTGGGCCGGCTCGAACGAAATCATGAAGGAACTCATCGGCCGCGACCTGGGCCTGTAAGGCCCTTGGGCACGGACATCACTACCCGGATTGGAGCGCCCGGTGGGCAACCTCAGCTTCGACTTCACCGGCCACACCGTGATCGTCACCGGCGCGGCCCGCGGAATCGGCCTCGAACTCGGCCGGCACCTGCGCACTTCAGGCGCGGACGTGGTCCTGGTCGACCGAGACGAGGACGAACTCCGCGCGGCGGCGAAGGAGTTGGACACTCTGTGGGTGGCCGCGGACGTCACCTCCAGCACTGACGCGGAGCGTGTCGTCGCCACCGCGCTGGCCGAGACCGGCCGCGTCGACGTCCTGGTCAACAACGCCGGGATCCTGCGCGACGGCGTCCTGTGGAAGCTCACCGACGACGACTGGGACGCCGTCCTGGCCGTCCACACGGGCGGCACCTTCCGGTTCACCCGGGCGTGCGTCCCCCACTTCCGCGCCCAGGGCTATGGCCGGGTCGTCAACGTCACCTCCTACTCCGGCCTGCACGGCAACATCGGCCAGGCCAACTACGCCACCGCCAAAGCCGGGATCATCGGCTTCACCCGCACCGCCGCCAAAGAGCTCGCCCGCTTCGGCGTCACCGTGAACGCCATCTCCCCCAACGCGGAGACCCGCATGGTCTCTTCCGTCCCCGCCGAGAAGCGCGCCGAGCTGACCGCCGGCATCCCGATGGGCCGCTTCGGAGACCCGAGCGAGATGTGCGCGGCTGTCGCCTTCCTCGCCTCGGAGGAGGCCGGCTACATCACCGGTGCCGTGCTGCCCGTCGACGGCGGCCTGTCCATCTGACCTCTCTGGAGCTCCTGTGAACATCCTCGACCGCTTCCGCCTCGACGACCGCGTCGCCATCGTCACCGGCGCTTCCTCCGGCCTCGGCGTCGCCTTCGCCCAGGCCCTCGCCGAAGCCGGGGCCGACGTCGTCCTGGCCGCCCGACGCACCGACCGGCTCGCCGACACCGCCCGCCTCGTCGAGGCCACGGGCCGCCGCGCCCTGTGCGTCAAGGCCGACGTCGCCTCACCCGACGACTGCCACGCGGTCGCGGCGGCCGCCGCGGACTTCGGCCACGTCGGCGTCCTGGTCAACAACGCCGGAGTCGCCGACGCGGTCCCGGCCAGCCGCGAGGCACCGGAGCACTTCCGGCGCATCATCGACACCAACCTCATGGGTGCCTACTGGATGGCCAAGGCGGCAGCCCGAGTGATGAGCGGCGGCGGTTCCATCGTCAACATCGCCAGCGTCCTCGGCCTGGTCAACACCGGCCTGCCGCAGGCCGGCTACTCCTCCTCAAAGGCCGGCCTGCTCGGTCTCACCCGCGACCTGGCCGCCCAGTGGAGCAGCCGCAAGAACATCCGTGTCAACGCCCTCGCCCCCGGCTACTTCGCCTCCGAAATGACCGCCCGTCAGGACGCAGACATCATCGACGACATCGTCCGCCGCATCCCGCTTCCCCGCACCGGCGAACCCGAGGAACTCGCCGCCGCCGTGGTCTTCCTCGCCTCCGACGCCTCCAGCTACGTCACCGGCACCACCCTCACCGTCGACGGCGGCCTCGTCATCAGCTGAGCAGACCGACAGACGTGATCAGCGAGAATGGGCGCGTGACGACCAGCGCAACCGACGACCTGTGGGGCGAGGCCGGCCCCGGCTCCCGGCGCATCCTCGAGGCGGCCCTCACGGCCTTCGCCGCCCGCGGCTACCACGGCGCCTCCACCCGCGACATCGCCGCAGCCGCCGGGATGAGCCCGGCGGCCGTCTACGCACACCACCGCACGAAAGAAGACCTCCTCTACGCGATCAGCCTCGCCGGCCACCGCAGCGCACTGACCGCAGTGGAACGCGCCCTGTGGGAGGAGGTGACGCCGGTAGGTCGGGTACGGGCGCTGGTTCACGACTACACCGCCTGGCACGCCCGCCACCACCTGCTGGCCCGCGTCGTCCAGTACGAGCTGGGCGCACTCGCGCCGGATCACCGTGACGAGATCCTCCGGCTGCGCCGCCGCACCGAGGAAGTGGTGCTCGACGAGATCGCGGCGGGCATCGCGTCCGGGGCGTTCCGCACCGAGGACCCGGACGGTGTCGCGCTGGCGGTGCTATCCCTCGGCGTCGACGTCAGCCGCTGGTACGCCCCCGGCGGTCAGCACACTCCCGTCAGCCTCGGCCGTCGCTACGCGACGCTGGTGCTGGCCATGCTGGGCACCGACCACCGGTCCGCGACCGCAGGCTGACAAACGACGTCGGCTCTCTCCGAGCACGGCCATGTCGTGCTCGGTCAGCCACGGGCGCCCCGATTTCCCGACGAAGTCGAGCACCCGGATGTCGAGTTGGGGATGGTCGGCCCGCCGGACCTCCCTGGGTGCCTCTGCCTCGCTCCGGCAGTTCGCACCCACGCCTCCCGGCGGCGCTCGGCGCTCCGGTGCGCCGTCAGTCCGATCGTGCGTCGACGGTGGCCGAAGTTCTGCCGGGGGTCTCACCGGCGCGCATGCGCTCAGTCTGCGTGAGCCGGGCTCCTGACCGCCTCCACGCCGTCCCGTCGTGGGCGTCGCGATGGCCGAGGTGCGCTGCCAGGATGCAGGCAGGGTCGTCGGTCGCGCAGGCCGTGGTGGGTTGCGGCGGTCGGACGTGGCGCGGGACAGGGAACCGTTCGCCAGATACTCGCCCAGCCGGGCGGCGGGAGGGAATCTCGCCCCTCACGTCACCCGACCTCCGAAGAGGGCGAGCCCTCGATGACCGGGGAACTGCCCGCGGTCAGTGGGATGACAGGGCCGCGGCGTGAGCGGCCCGCAACGAGGGCTTGTCTATCTTGCCGACAGCGTTCTTGGGGATGGCGTCGACCACCAGGAATGACGTCGGCCGCTTGTAGCCACTGAGGTGTCGCGCAGTCAGCGCTTCCAGGGCCTCGGGATCGACAGTCGTACCAGGTCGCGGCTGGACGTAGGCGACCACCACCTCTCCCCACCTGTCGTCAGGCACACCGATGACGGCGGCCTCCAGGACAGACGGGTCAGTTGTGAGGACGTCCTCGATCTCCTTGGGGTAGATGTTCTCGCCACCACGGATGATCATGTCTTTCGATCGCCCGACCAGGGTCAGGTAGCCGTCCGCGTCCAGGTGGCCCACGTCGCCCGTGTACAGCCAGCCGTCCACGATCGTCTTGGCCGTGTCTTCCGGCCTGCCGAGATAGCCACGCATGACGTTGGGGCCACGCACGATGACCTCACCATCCATGCCGGTCGCCAGCTCGTTGCCCTGCTCGTCGACGATCCGGAGCTCCTGCCCCGGGACGACAACCCCCACGGTGCCTGCGCGGCGCGGACCCGCGACGGGGTTCACGGTGGAAAAGCAGGTTCCTTCGGACAGCCCGTACCCCTCGATGATGGGGAATCCGTACCGGGCCTCGAATCGGATCGGCAACTCGGCGGAGGCGGGTGCCGCACCGCACGTGCCGTATCGCAGCGAGGACGTGTCGGGTCGAACGTCGGCCGGCAGCGCCTCGAGGATGTTGTAGACCGTGGGCACGGCACTGAAGTAGGTGGGTCGCTCCCGCTCGACGAGATCGAAGAAGGTCTTGGGGTCGAACCGGTCGGTGATGAAGACGCTGCCGCCTGCGACCAGCGGCATGAGCACGCTGATCACGATGGCGTTGACGTGGAAGAGCGGCAGGATCAGCAAGCAGCGGTCGGTCTGCCCGGTCTCGATCACCTGGCACCCCATCGCCGCCATTGCGTCGATGTTGGAGTGGTCGAGCATCACGCCCTTCGGTACGCCCGTCGTTCCGCTGGTGTAGATCAGGAGTGCCGGCGCGGTCGAGTCCGGCTGCGGCGTCGGACCCGGCCCCACCGCCTCCCCGTCCAGGTCGTCGACGGCCAGCGTGGTGACGCCCGCAGCGGTCGTGCCGTCCTCGACGACCAGCAGGCGTGCGCCCGAGTCGTGGAGCTGCCGTGCGACCTCACCCTCGGTCAGGCTCGGATTGACCGGGGTGACGGTCGCGCCGAGCCGCCAGGCCCCGAACAGCAGAAAAACGAACTCGACGCGGTTCCTCAGCTTGAGCGCCACGACATCGCCGGTACCGATCCCAAGGTCCTGAAGGTGCCGAGCGGCAGCCCGGACACGGGTCAGGAACTGGGCATTGGTGAGCGAATGACGCCCGTCGGCGACCGCGGGCCCGTCCGGAGTGGATGCGGCGCGACGGTCGGGCAGAGAGGCGAAATGCATGGTGAGGTCACCTATCGTGGTGTGGCGCGTTTCAACGCGAAGGCAGCAGTGCGGACTTCGGGTGACAGGCTCGGTCACTCAGCGGCGTCGCGCTTCGCGATCGCCTCGCCGGCGGAGAACTGGAGCGTCCAGACGTTGCCGTGGTGCGGGTACTTCTCCACCATGGTGGCCACCAGTTCTTCGGCGTCCTTCGCGACCCCGGAGGCGGCCGCGAAGTCCTGGATGTAGGCGCGGGTCTGGGCGATCATGGTCTCGACCGCGTAGTCGTCGCCGTCGGGCCTGCGGTGTCCGGACACGATCATGCGCGGGCGGAGGCTCTCCACGGTGTCGACGGTCTCGAGCCAGTCCTGCCACTCGTCGGGCGTCGACAGGCCGAGCATGGGATGGATCTCGTTGTAGATGGAGTCACCGGCCACGACGACGTCGATCTCGGGGATGTGCACGATGCTCGTGGGATGGATGTCGGCCTGCTTCACCTCGATGATGTGCAGGGGAGATCCGTCGACGTACAGCGTGCTTCCTTCGAGTGGCTCCGGAAGCGGCCCCGCCATGATGCAGGAGTCGCCGAACAACATGCCCCACTGCTCGATCTGAAGCTGCATGGTCTGCTTCATGGACTCGACCACGTGGGGCAGCGCCACGGCCTTCGCCTCCGGGAACCGCTCCAGGAGCGGTCCGAAGCCCAGGTAGTGATCGGCGTGATCATGGGTGATGTAGATCGTCGTGAGCTTCTTGCCGGTGCGCTCGATCAGGTCACCGAGGTCGCGGACGTCATCCTTGAGGTAGAGCGCGTCGATCAGGACCACCTCGGTGGCGCCGCTCACGAGCGTGGCCGTGGTGGGCGAGAAGGTGCCGTTCGGTACGCCGGGAAACTCCTCGGCCGGGACATTCGGCCAGCGACCGACGAAGACCGTGGCGCGGATGGGCGGGGCAGGCGAGGAGTGGGGGGCAGTGGTCACGAGGTACCTCCGGTTGCGGTGTTGTCGGCCGACGCGGCCTTGCGCACGTCGGCGGCGAAGTCACGGGATGAACGCACGCTCGGCGACTCATGGAACGAGTGCGCCGAGCGCTGGTATGCGAGCGCCACGTCGCTCTGAAGCACCACCGCGGCAGCGCGGAGTGCCGGAGTGATCGCGATGGTCGGCGCGACGCGCCGTTCGGCAGGTCGATATGGGGAATCCTGTCCCCGACTCCCAGGTCGCCCTCCGGGATCCGGAGATGGATGAGGTCCCGGGGCCCGCACGGTGGACAGGACCCCAACGGTGCCTCGGGACCTCGGTCAGAGGGTCAGCCGGTCAGCTCGTAGGGGACGGGACGGTTCTCCTTGGCCCAGAGCTTCTCCACGTCGGACTCCGGCGGAGGCGGAACGAGGCCCTCGACGCGCCACAGGTCCATGGGGGTCTCGTCGATGTGGACCTCCCAGTCGTAGCCGCGGTCCTTCACGAACGGCGCCAGCTTCTCCTCGATGACCTCCATGCACAGGAACCGCATCTCGGGATCGTCCATCTGCCGGGCGATGTGGTCCACGCGGATCCGTATGAAGTTGTTGTTCGCCTTGCCACCGACGTACATGGTGTCCGCCGGCATGTCCTTGAACAGGACGACGACGTAGAACTTCGGCAGGTCATAGGCGTAGTCCGTGTAGAGCGAGGTGATCCTCTGGGACAGCTGTTCCTTGTCCTGCGGGGTGAAGGCGCTCTCGGGGGTGAAGATCTCCCAGTACGGCATTGCGGCTCCTTGATGGATGGATCGGTGACGGGAGAGGTGTGGCTCGTCGATGCGGCTCAGAAGGGGCGCAGGAGGGGGGTTCAGCCCCGGAGGTGCTTGACGAAGTGGTCCCGTGCGGCTGCGGAGAGCTCGTCGAAGCCGGGGCCGCTGTAGAAGTCGAAGTGGCCGCCCTGCTTGACGATGATCTGCTTCGGCTCCCGGGCCTCCTCGTACGCGTCGAGGGCCAACTCGAACGGTGCCACCGTGTCGTTGTCGGCCACGATCATCAGGAGCGGGGTCGGCGCGATGCGGCTGATGAAGGTACCCGGGGCGTACTCGGTCACCATCTCCATGCTTCGAGCCGTCAGCTCGTTCTTCCAGTTGGGCGCCCGGTCCGCCGACGTCTTGATGAACCACTCGTAGGCGTCGACCGCGGGCATCACGGCCTGCGCCGTGGGGTCGGCCGCGACGACCGGGACCATGGCGGGCTCTCCACCGGTGAACCGGTTGAGTCGGTCGCCCTCCTGGATCGCACGGAAGACCGGGATGAAGTCCGGCCGGATCGCCCGGCTCAGGGTGCGCGGACCCGTGATGAACGGCACCTGGGAGACGACGGCCTTCACCCTCTTGTCGATCGCCGCGACCATGAGGACGTGTCCACCGGAGAAGCTGGAGCCCCAGATGCCGATCTTCGACGCGTTCACTTCGGGGCGGGTGGTGGCGTAGGTGATCGCGTTCCGGAAATCCCGGTACTGCAGGACCGGGTCGACCTCCTGGCGGGGAGTTCCCTCACTGTCGCCGAAGTTCCGGTGATCGTAGGCGAGCACGTTGAGGCCGGCTTCGGAGAAGACCACGGCATAGTCGTCGAGGTGCATCTCCTTGACGCAGGAGAGCCCGTGCGCCAGGACCACGACCGGTGCCGGCGTGCTGGTGTTCCTGGCCGGATAGAACCAGCCCCGGAGGGTGACGCCGCCCTCGCCCGGGAACTCGATGTCTTCTCGATTCATATGATCTTCCGATTCGCTTGCGACGGTCCGTCGGTCGTGTGGAGGTTCGCTCGGAGTGATCCGACACTCGCGAGTACTGGTGTCGGGCCCAGAATCCACGAAGACCCGGGCGGGCTCCTAGAAGGATCGCGCCGCAGGGTGGTACGGGTGTGCCACGGCCTACGAGGAGACGGTCAGGCGCATCCGTGGGCTTCCCGGTAGTCGCCGGGCGACAGCGAGAACTCCCGACGGAACTCCCGTCCGAAGTGGCTCGCGTCGCAGAAGCCCCACCGGTGCGCGATCGCGGCAATGGAGAGGCTCGTGTTCACGAGGTCGCCCCTGGCCGCTGCCAGGCGGTGCATGCGGATGACCGCCCCGACGGTGTCCCCGGTCGACGCGAAGGCCCGGTGCACCGTCCTCGGAGAAACGCTGTGGGCGGTGGCGAGGTCGGCGACTCTGATCGGTCCACCGGAGAGATGGGCGATGATCCAGTCTTCCAGCCGCCGTCGGAACAGCTGGAGAAACTCGTCGTCGCCGATGTGGGGGCGACTCGCACGGATCATGCTGGCGATGAGGACGAGGAGGGAGTTGCGCGCTCCCTCGACCTCCGCCGCGGACATCCGCGCGATGTGCCGGTCCAGGCTCATGAGGAAGCCGTGGAGGAGGTTGACCAAAGGGCTCTGAGCCGTGTCCAGGAGCAGGCAACCGGGTGCACCGCCCCCCGTGTTGAACGGGGACAGGGCGCTCATGGGCACCCGGACCGTTCGTTTCGTCAGGTGATCGGGGATGACGAACCGCCCGGTGGTGCGGGTGCTCATGATGAGAACCGTTCCCGGTCGCAGGACGACGGTCTCGTCAGCGGTCTCGATGATCTGCCGGCCGGCGTTGGCGGCGAGGAGCAGAAGCGCGTCGTCGTCCTGACGCACTGCGTTTCTGCCTCGGGTCCCTTCGACCTGCGGGCACACCCAGTCGGTGATGAGAAGGTCTCCGAGGTCCAGTTCCTCAGCGGATCCGAGGCGCTTGACCGGCCCGGTGAGCCGCAGGTCCATGGAGGCAAGGCGGTCGCGGACGGCGAGCCTCCAGCGGACGTCCAGCTCTTCGGGTGTCAGCAGGCCGGCGGGGCTTAGCATGGGTGGGGCGACAGTCACTTCGGCTCCAGCTCGGTAGAGGCTGTCCTCTCGGTCGTAACGTGTAGTTTGCTCCGTTGAAACATTCCGGTACTTGCCCTGAGGCGACAAGGATTTGTCCTTGCGTGACACCGATCTTCCTGTCCGGTGCTCTGCCCTGCAGGGGCTCTCCGCGCTCGTCACCGAGATCGGCGGCTCGGGCCCGGAACTCCTCGCGGCATACGGCTTCGACGAGGCGAGGATCGCCGAGGGCAACTCGTTCGCCAGTCTCCGACTGGTCGAGCGCGTTCTCGAGGAAACGGCCCGCCGATTCGCGCTTCCGGACCTCGGGTTGAGGATGGCGGCGCAGCAGGATCTGCATGTGCTGGGGCCGCTGGCGATCGCCATGGAGAACTCACGCACGATCGGCGAGGCCGTCGAGTGCGCGAGCCGGTACCTGTTCGTCTACAGCCCGGCCCTCTCACTCAAGGAAACCGACGATCCGCTGGGAAGTCCCGGTGTGGTCGGCCTCCGCTACACGACCACGGGCATCAGCGCCTCACCACAGGCGATCGACTACGGCATCGGGATCGTCCACCGAGTCCTGACGCTGCTCCACGGCGACGCACCCTACGGACTGCGTTCGGTCCTGCTGCCACACCCTCGCCTGGCACAGGAAAGCTCCTACCGGGCGTACTTCGGGGCCGAGGTCAGATTCGACTGTCCGAGCGCGGCCCTGCGTGTCCCGAGCCACCTGTTCTCGACACCGGTCAGGGGCGGCGACGACCTGCTTCACGACATCGCGATGGACCATCTCGAAACGCACTTCGGTCACCAGCACGTGCCCATGTCGGACCTGGTCGCAGCAATTCTCAGCGAACAGCTCGGATCCAGCGGTCCGGACCTGTCGAAGATCGCGCGCCTGCTGAGTCTTCACCCGCGTTCGCTGCAGCGGTCCCTGTCCAAGGAGGGCACGACCTTCTCCGGCGTCGTCGATCGTGTACGCAGGAGTCAGGCCCTGGACTTGATCACGAGGACCGACCTGTCCTTCTCGCAGATCGCGGCCAGCCTGGGGATGCAGGAACAGTCCAGCCTCACTCGTGCGGTACGTCGGTGGTTCGACACGTCACCTTCCAGGCTACGACGCGAAGGACTGGAACCGAAAGGTCAGTCCGCCCTCACCGACTGAGCGTGCTCCGGGTGCTGTCACGTTGGCTGAGCGAGTGGAATGATCTCCGGGTTGATCATGGTGGAGGGGGATCGTCTGTGAGGAGCGCGTCGCCGTCGTACAAGGGGCACCGGCAGCGGTCGGATTGAGGGATGGTCTCGACGTTCTGTTTCCGCTAGATCGTCGAGGGGTGCGCGGTGGCGTCGATGCTGGGGTTGCTGGAGGCACGGGAAACGGCCGCCCGCGAGCGGGTGGAGGGTCTGCGGGAGACGGCGGCCCGTGCGGCTGCGGCGCTGGAGGCCGCCGAGAGCCTCAGCAAGGCGCCACGCCGCTTCCCTGCCAGCAGTCGCCCCGGCTCACGGTCCGGTCGGTCCTGGAGCACGTTCAAAATCCGCTGGTTGTCGAGCGCGGACACAGCAGCAGACGCTTCCTTGCCTTCGGCCTCCACCGCGACGGTGGTCTCTTCGGCAGACACCGCCGACACCCCCTCGACGTCAAGCAGTGGGCCTGTGAGCAGCCCGGGAGTTGTAGGACGGGCTGGGGCAGGCGGGAACCTGGCAGGGAAGGCCGTGGGTCAAGGGCTGGGCGCGCTCCCGCAGCCAGGCTTTCTCAGTGCCTTTGGCGGCGTGGTGTTTCCAGGCGTTGAAGTGGGTGGCGCACATGCCCTTGCAGTGACGTGGGCGGACGCATTGCACGCCCTCGCGGGTGATGGAGCACCGGACGGTGACCATGCCGGGAAAGCTGCGCTGGCGAATTGGACGGTAGACGGCGGCGAAGGTGTCCGTCTGCTGGTCTGAGGCTCTCAGCTGCTCACGGCATGGACAGCAGAAGGTGTTCTTGGTGACGACGATGGTGTCGCAGGCCCGCGTCAGGGCTTGAACGAATGTCCGTTTCAGCAGCTCAGAGGGTACGGCGAGATGGCTCCCGAAACGCTGTACCCCAGGTCCGGGAACGCCGGCCATTTGCTCGGCGATTCGACCGGCACGAGAGGGCAGTACGTCGCCGACGGCCACCAGGGCGCGGGCGGTGTCGGCCGCCGCGCGGGTCCGGCGCTCTGGTACGGGCAGCACGGCAAGCAACAGGCCGGCGACGTGGCAGGGCGCGGTCGACGTCGCCGACCTCTCGGTGGATCCCGACCCTCGATGCCCGGAGTGCGTCTCTTTTCAGCCATGCCTCTATAACGTCCGTGCACGGAAAGGTACTTCCGTACAGGAGCATGCACCTGACATCTTGCATCCACTACTCGTTTCGTACGGCCCGGCCGGTGCCCTCAGCACGGCCGGGCCGTTTCCGGAGGACGCATTGATACCCCACATATCCAGCCGCCCTGGACGCACGCTGGTGCTGGCGGCCACGATCGGTGCCGCCCTCGCGTTCGGCTCCCCGGGAGCCCTCGCGGGCACGCTCCCCGTCGTCCCCTCCACCGCGCTGGCCGCCAAGGCCCACACCCCTGCCGCCATGCCGGCATCCCAGAGTGCGACCTGGGTGGCCGGGACGCGTGCCTACCTCGTGATCACCGCCCCCGGTGACAGTTCGGCGGTCCGCTCGGCGATCACGGCCAACGGCGGCACCGTCTTCTCGAACTTCGACGCCATCGGCGTGATCGTCGCCCACGCGGCGTCCAGCGGATTCGCCGCCGCCATGCGCGACGTCGCCGGCGTGCAGCACGTGGGCGCCACGCGTACCTCGGACGTCCCGGCCGACGCCTACAACCCGGCACTCCCTGCCAATCCGGCCCAGGCCTCGACCCCGGCCGGAGAACCGGTCCGGGCCGACATGAGCCAGATCAAGGCCGACCATGCCTGGGCCGTGCACCCAGGCTCCGCTTCCGTCACGGTCGGCGTCCTGGACACCGGTGTGGACGACCAGCACCAGGACCTGGCGCCCAACTTCGACGCGGCCGACTCGGTCTCCTGCGCCTACGGCAAGCCCGACACTCGTGCCGGCGCGTGGCGGGACGTCGACACGCACGGCACCCACGTAGCGGGCACCATCGCCGCGGCCAAGAACGGCAAGGGCGTCGTCGGCGTGGCACCCGGGGTGAAGATCGCCGCGGTCCGGGTCGCCGAGCCGGGCAACTCCTTCTTCTTCGCCGAGAACACCATCTGCGGCTTCGTCTGGGCCGGTGACCACGGCTTCAAGGTCACCAATAACAGCTATTACACGGACCCGTGGCAGTTCAACTGCCCGGACAACATCGACCAGGCCGCCATCATCGAGGGCGTCAAGCGCGCCCAGGAGTACGCCGAGGGCAAGGGCTCCCTCCAGATCGCCGCCGCGGGCAACGAGAACTACGACCTCGCCCACAAGACGACCGACTCCGCGAGCCCGAACGACTCGACGCCGGTCACCCGCACCATCACCAACGCCTGCCTCGACATCCCGACCGAGCTGCCGGGCGTGGTCACGGTCGCGGCCAACGGCACTGGCGTCACCAAGGCCTCGTTCTCCAACTACGGTCAGGGCGTCATCGATGTCGCGGCGCCGGGCAGCAACGTGTACTCCACCGTCCCCGGCGGCGGCTACGGCAGCAAGAGCGGCACCTCGATGGCCACCCCGCACGTGGCTGGTGTGGCGGCACTCATCGCCAGTGCCAACCCGGGCATCACCCCGGCGCAGCTCCGCGCCAAGCTGGCCGAGCAGGCCAACGACATCGCCTGCCCCTCGGACAACCGCTGCACGGGCACGACGGCCAACAACTCGTTCTTCGGCGAAGGACAGGTCGACGCCCTCAAGGCCGTCGGGACCACCCCGCCGACCGGCAAGTACTTCGAGAATCTCGCGGACTTCGCCATCAACGACAACGCGACCGTGGAGAGCCCGATCGCCGTAACCGGTGTGACTGGCAACGCCCCGGCCACCCTCAAGGTGGGTGTGGACATCAAGCACACCTACATCGGTGACCTGAAAGTCGACCTGGTGGCGCCGGACGGCACCGTCTACACGCTGCACAACCACGCTGGCGGCAGCGCCGACAACATTGCCCAGACCTACACCGTGAACGCCTCCTCGGAGGTCGCGAACGGCACCTGGAAGCTGCGCGTCAACGACAACGCCGCCTCCGACACAGGCAAGATCGACGCCACGAACCTGACCTTCTAGCGCAGGGCCGGGCAACGCCCGCGTACAGCACGCACAGCGCCGCGACAGCTCCCCGCCCCGCGGCCGCGGACAAGGCGGGCTGCGGTCTGTTCGGCCCAGGGCTGCGAACTACTGGGCGGGCAGCGGGCGTATGGGCCCCGGCGGCGGTGTACGCCGCGGTTGGGGCCACCATGCCGGAGGCGTCCAGGAAGGCCGCGGACGGCCTGGAGCCGGTGTCCAGCTCACCGTGCGCCTCCCTGACGAGCTGCAGGGCTGTGTCCGGGCTGACCGTACGGGCAGCGCGAACGCAGCCCCGAGGAGTGCCGGCCGGCTCGAGCGGCGGGCCACCGTCCCGGCCAGGACCGCCGGGGGGGGCGGCCTCGCCGCGGGAGGCCTACGCCTTGCGCACCAACTCCTGCTGGGCGCCCGCGAGTGACCCTGCACGCGGCATTTTCCTCACCCATGATTCGGGAGGACTCCAGTGCCGCTATAAGCAAGCCGCAAAAACGCCGCCCAGGACGCCCACCGGCAAGGAGGCCAAATGCGAGGGAGCCGGGGCACCGAGTTCCGCGCACGGTTTCGACCAAGCCCCGGGGCAAAGCCCACCACTCGCACATAACTCGTAGGCCCGTACTGATCCCAGGTCGGGCAGGATGCCGTCGGCCCAAGCCTCGTCCAGACCCGCCGCGTCGCAGGCCCCCCACGCCCAGATCCAACCGGGTGAGCTCGCCCAGGAGTTCGCCGACCAAGCGCTCGGACGACACGGTTTTCTCGTGCCTTCCGATGAGCTACGACTACGGACTCCACCAGGTGTTCCGCGCGCTCCGGGCAGGTTGCCGACTGGTCTTGGCCCCGACAGGCGCCCACGGCGTCGTCGAGGGCGTCGCCGTCCAGACGTGACAGCAGGCGGCCCAGGGTGGTCGCGCGTGGCGGACGGCGCAGTCCGATCTTCGCCCGCGCCTCGGGAGAGGTATCGATGGCAGTGACTCTCGTCCGGGTCGGCTGGCTCGTCTGCTAACCGGCTTCGGTCATCCTTTGCCGGGACTGGGCCTGTCTCCCGTCACCGGACGGCAGCAGCTCTGGGATCGACCTCACACCGTTCGATCATGCCCACACGCCCCGAACTGGCAACGGCCACCCGGTACGTTGTCTTGTCCTTCGCGGGGACCGACACCTGATCGCCAGTGTCGAACAAGGGGTAACCGTGCTCGTCCTTGAAGTTGACTTTCACGGTGAAGAGGGCGTCGCGTCCGTTCGGATTCCTGATCTCGACGGTCGCGTACGGGTCCTCCGTGGTTGCGCATTGCACGAGCACGGCGGTGCCGTCCTTCAGGGGCTGGGCGGTACTGCTGGACGCCGTGGGTGTGGGCTGTGAACTGCCACCCCTGTCATTGGTACTCGTACCGGAGCCATGCGATTCACTGCTGCGCGAGCCGCTGGACGAACTGCCGAGCGGGTCCCTGCCGCCCCGCGTCGAACTTCCGTGGTCCTGGCTGGAGCTGCTGCAACCGCCCCCGTCACTGCTTTCCTTGCTGCTGTTTCCTTGGCCACGGCCCGACGAGAAGCCGGTCAGGGCCAGTACGACCATCGCCGACACCGCTGTGAATCTGAGCCTGCGGCCCCCCATGTACATGCCCGCATCCTACTCACGGACGTCGCACCGGTCTCGGCAAGGTCAAGGCCAGCAGCTGCTCGCGAGCAGTGACACTTCCTGGGACGTCGCCGAGGTCGGGTGTGGGGGTCGGCCGTCCGCTCAGTACTGAGGCGTGTCTGAGCCACCTCTATGGGTGTGTCCCATCGCCGATGAGGTATACCCGCAGCTCATGAGCCCGCCCACCGCCTCCAGGGCGGCCAGCTCGTCACCACCCGAGCCGCCGGTGGACCCGCGCCCAGGCGGTCCATTGGCTTCACGGCGCACCTGGGTATGGCTGTGCAGCTCGCGGCGGCGAGGGGATGTCTACGGTTCCGGTGAGCGCTGTAGTCCACGTACGGCGGTGAGCGTTGCTCCGGTCAGCTTCACGCCGCTGAGTTTGGCTCCCCGCAGGTCAGCCCGGGTCAGGTCCGCGCCGCTCAGGTCGACTTCCCGCAGGTCCGCCCCTCTGAGATCGGCTCCGGACAGATCGGCCCTCCTCAAGGACGCATGCTTACCCACGTCTTCGGATCCGAGTTCATCCGCCAGGCGCTTGTCGGCGGCGCTGAGCCGCGCTCCCTGCAGGTTGGCTGAGGCCAAGAAAGCGCCGCTCAGGTCAGCATCGACCATGATGGCGCGGGCCAAGTTGGCTCCCTCAAACGTGGCCTCCCGCAAGTCGGCACTGCCCGCGGCGAGCGGTGATCCTCATACGACAATGGCACCTGACCGGCACCCGCCTGAAGGCTCTGCCACGCCGCACACCCCATCCTGCGGGCCTTGATCTTCTCACCGCCGGTCAGGAGCTTGACCCTTGCTTCGTCGAACTTGTCGTTGAGGTTGAGCTCGCTGCAGACGATGAGCCGGCGGCCGTGGAGTTCGGTGAGCCCGGTGGAGTGCTCGGAGAACGCGCCGCGGTCCATCAGGAAGCCTGGCGGGGCGGCGTCGGCGTAGTCCCCCAGGATCTGGATCATGACGTCCAGAAGGACGCTCTTGCCGTTCTTGCCGTGGCCGTGGAGGAGGGGCAGGACCTGGGCGCCGACGTCGCCAGTGATGGAGTAGCCGAGCAGCAGATGCAGGAAGCCGATCATTTCGCGGCCTTCGGGGTCGTCGCCGAAGGCGTCGTGCAGGAAGCGGTGCCAGCGCGGGGTCTCGGTCTGCTGGAGGGCGACGCTGGTTGCGCGGGAGTGGAAGTCGCGGGTGGTCGTCTCAAGCAACCTTCGCGAACGCCGAGCGGTCTTGCTGGGTGAAGAGGTCGACGCAGCGCCCTTGCCGATGGGTCGGCATATGGGCAGAAGACGCCTTGCCGAGTGCCTGAACGAAGGTGGAGATGACGAATCTGAACACCGTGGTGACGTGGGTGGACGCACGCGAGAGACTGCCTCGGAGCGGTACACCCGTGGCAGCAGCGATCACGGGTCGGTACCCGGCTGACAGCGTCGCCGAGTCCGATGCGACGTTGGGTGAGGAATTCTGGCTGGTGCGGCCGATGTACTTCACGACTCGGCACTGGAGTGAGGACGGGGCAGAGCACAGGGACTGCTTCGTCGACTTCGACGGGATCGTCCGTTTGCCCTACGGTCTTGCCAGTGCTGAAACCGTGACTCACTGGGCTGAGCTGCCCACCCTGCCAGGCGCCATGACGCACGTGGTTCTCGGGAAGGACGTGAAGACAGCTCTCCAGGACGCGTGGGGCCTTCCTCCCATCAGCTGACCCACAGCCTGCTCGGACAGCTTGCGCGAGTGCTTGGCTTGCTCTTTAACCTTTGGCGGAGCCTCAGTGACACCGGTAGGTTCTCCGCGGTGACCTTGATGGAGACGCAGGGCCTCACGTCGATGACCGACGAGGCGCAGTTACGTTGGATGGCGCTGGGGGACACGACTCGGCGGCCGGCCGTGGTCATGCTCCATGGCGGTCCAGGTCTGCCGGATTATCTGGGCGATGTCGCCCCCATGGTCGCGGACCTCGCGCCTGTGTACAGGTACGACCAGCGGGGCACGGGTCAATCCCCGTGGCGGGGGCGCCATTCCTTCGCCCGGCATGTCGACGATCTCGCCGAGCTGCTCGACGCATGGGACGTGCCCAGAGCTGTGCTGATCGGGCACTCCTACGGCACTGACCTGGCGAGCCGGTTCTGCCTGACGCATCCTGACCGGGTTGCCGCGATGCTTCTGATGTGCGGGCCGTTCGTCGGTGATTGGCGTACCGGGGACCGAGCGGAGCGAGGCCGCCGCATGTCCGCAGCGCAGCTGGAGCGGCTCCACGCATTGGAGGAGTTGCCGCACCGCACGGAGGAGCAGGAAGTCGAGCTGCTCACACTGGCCTGGTTCACCGACCATGCCGATCCCGAACGGGGGTGGCACTGGGCCGCGCAGGGTGCCCGGCGGCGGCGCCCCGTCAACTGGGCTATGAACAGCGAGCTTGGCGCGGCAGGGCGCGCGGACCCGCTCGGTGAGCATCTTGCCGAACTGCGCGCATGCCTGCCCGCGCGGGCGGAGCTTCTCGGTGGGGTCGACGATCCCCGCCCAGTGTCAGCTCTTGAATCACTCGCGCTCAGGCTCGATCTTCCGCTTAGGCGCGTCGAAGACGCTGGGCACGAGCCCTGGTTGGAGCAGCCCAACACCGTGCGTGCGCACCTTCGCCGATTCGTGCAAGGCACGCTGGGCTCATAGGGCTTCGACCGGATTGCCGGTCGGCCTCATCCCACGCTGCCGGCACCGCGACAGGGCCGGTGTCGATATGGTCCTCGAACCAGGCCGCTCACCTGGGTGTTCGCCGGATGCTGAGGCGGCCTTCGTCTGATCATGTGCTCCGACCAAGGACACACACGACCACGACGAAGGCCGTTGAAGGTGAGTTTGCTGCCTGCTCTTGTTCCGAGGCGATCGCGAAAGCGACACGCTTCCGGGAGGACTTATTCGACTGCCTGACCGCGCGCGGGGACGAACTGTTCGACCTCGCCGACGCGTGGCTGTGCGCGGACGGACCGGTGACGGCGCCCGGTCGATCTGACGCTGGTGGCTGAGCACCGGCGCGGCCACGGCGCGATGTACGACGCACTCAACAGCGGAAACGTGGACGCGCCCCGGCTGCGGCAGGTGCTGGCCGGCCTGCCCATGCCGCAGGCAGCCGACGGCCGCCTGGTCCTCGCGGTCGAAGTGAGCAACTGGCTGCGCCCGGACGCGCCGACCAGCGCGGATCGTCTGTTCTGTCACGTCTACGGCCGCAGCGGACGGTCCTCGGATCAGTTCGTGCCCGGCTGGCCGTACTCTTTCGTCGCGCTTTGGAATCGGGCCGGACGTCGTGGTGCCAACTCCTGGACGCCGTGCGTCTCGGGCCGGACCACGACGTCGCCGAGGTCACCGCCGCTCAGGTCCGCCGGGTGGTCGTGGATCTGATCGAGATGGGCCGCTGGCACGCGGGTGACCGCGACATCCTGGTCGTCTTCGACGCCGGCTACGACGCCCCGCGCATGGCCCACCTCCTCGACGGCCTCCCGGTCGAGGTCCTGGGACGGATGCGCTCCGACCGCGTCATGCGACGGCCGACGCCCTCGCCCCAGGAGTACGCCCTGTCCTATCCCCACGGCGGGCGACCGCCGAAGCACGGCAAGGAGTTCCGCTTTGCCAAGCCGGAAACCCGGGGCGAGCCGGATGCGGCGACGGTCCAGGTCACCGACCGGTACGGCACCGCCCGCGCGATGGCCTGGGACCGCATCCACCCGAGGCTGACCACCCGCTCCGCATGGATCGAGCACACCGGTGAACTCCCCACCGTTGAGGTCACGTTGATCCGACTCCAGGTCGACCGCCTGCCCGGACGGCGAGGACCCGCTGCCTGTCTGGTTGTGGTCCTCTGCCACCGGCCTGACCGGCGAGGGCATCGATGTGCGCTGGCAGGCGTTCCTGAGGAGATTCGACCTGGAGCACACCTTCCGGCTGATGAAGCAGACCCTCGGATGGACCCGGCCGAAGCTCCACTCCCCCGAAGCCGGCGAGCGCTGGACGTGGCTCGTGATCGCCGCCCACACCCAACTCCGGCTCACCCGCGAAGCCGCGGCGGATCTCCGTCGGCCCTGGGAGAGGCCAGCCGAGCCCGCACGACTCACCCCGGCCCGTCTCCGCCGAGGGTTTCGGAACCTCCGCCCGCACCCGGCCTGTCCGGCCCGTGCACCGAAACCATCAACATCCGGACCTGGAAGGCCGCTTGGCGCCAAGAATCGCCGCCCCGCACCCCGCTGTGACGTCGGGAAGACGACCAGAGGACCCGAGAGCATCATCGAGCGCGACAGCCTGGTTCTGTCGGTGGTTGGTGGCGTCAGTTGTTCGTGAAAGCTGACGGCACCAGGTGATGGCCCAGAAAGATGTTCGCGGATTCTGACGTCACCATCGGGGTTGCGGTGTCAAGCTGGATGTGCTCAGTAAAGGAGCTCCCCCGATGCCGCCTGGCCAGTCGAAGGTCGAGTTGTACGCCGCGCTGCGGCGCGACTCCCGCGATGGCATGTCGAACCGGGCGTTGCAGTGCAAGTACGGCGTCATCTGGAGCACGGTCAACAAGGCCCTGACCTCGGCTTGGCCGCAGGCACGCACGACAACCGCTTCGGCGCGGCCGTCGAAGCTGGATCCGTTCACGCTGCTGATCGACGAGATCCTGCTCATTGTTCTGGACGCGACCAGGAAACAGCGCCACACCGTCACCCCGGATCTACCGCCGTCTGATCGACGAGCACTCCTCGTCCGAGGCGTTGCGTTGACCACTTGAACCCGCACCGATGAGAGGGCGCAAGCGTCCTGCGAGCAACCGCGCGGTCCGGCCAGGGACTGAGAGTCCGGTGTTCATACCTTGCTCGCGACCACCATGTAGTTCTCGGCCTCAAGATCGAACGTGCTCAGTTCCGTTCGGAGTCCGACCCGGTGCAGCTCGACTTCGAGTTCCTCGTACCGGTAGGGCCAGCAGGACAGCAGTTCCGAGCGGACAAGAACCAACCCGGTCGCATCAACTTGCGCGATCGCAATCTCGATGTGGTGCTCCTCCTCCCAATGCGGCGCAATCTCCCAGCGGTAGACCACGACGGCATCGCGACCGTTCCGGCGGACGAGTCGGTCACTGATCTCCAGCCGGGAACATCTGGCCCTCACGAGTTCCCAAGTGCGGGATGTGAGTACCAAGCGCCCGCCGGGGCGCAGAAGCCGTGACATCGACTCCAGAGCAGCGCCCCTGCCTGTCGCGCCCGCGGCATGGTGAAGCGAGTTGCCAACGCAGAACACCATGTCGAACGTGCTGTCCTGGAAATGGTCGGGCAACTCTTCCCAGTTCGCCCGTACGGCCCGGACGGATGTCCCGAACTCCTCAGACAACTCTGCAGTCCGACGAACCATCGCCTCGCTGGCGTCAGTTGCGACAACCTGCATGCCACGACCGGCGAGGCCAACCGCCAACTGTCCGGTTCCGCACGAGCAGTCGAGGACGTGAGCGTTCGACGGCAGGAGATTGAGGACGTCGTCGAACGACGCAGCGAACTCGGCTGGGGGCAACTTTGCATCCGAGATGAGCCATTCGTACACCTCGGCAAGCACGTCATAGCCTGTCACAACCACTACCTCCGTCACGCGGCAGACTCACGGTAGGACGTCAGTCCATCAGCGGAGCAAGCCGGGAACCAATGGTTTTCGCGACGATGGCTCTGACGGTGTTTGTGGGTTGTCAGTTGTCCGTCTGAGTGGATGTCACCGGCTGGCTAGCTGTTCGTCGACCGGCTCACCTTCGGCGGCAACATCCTCGAGACCGGCACCGAGTCCTACCGCCACGCTCACAGCCGCGAACTCGCCCGCCAAGCCATCCGGACTACCGTCAGAATTCGGTTCTGGCACAGACCTTGGGGAGCGGTCGCGGAGCGTCACCGGGGCAACCGCATGGGTTGGGTCATCCCGTGGGCGGTTTGCCGGGACAGTCGAAATTTCCGGGCACTCTCGCGAGCCATGCTGGCATCGTATGAATCATGGCAGCGATAGACGACACATCCGAACCCGACAGCCCTGACCGCAGCGCTTATCCGCCCCTGGTGGAGGCAGCGTGGTTGTATCAGGCGGATCAGGTGTGTCCGGAAGACCTGCCGATGACCGCTGCCCAGGCACTCGCAATGGGAATGGACACGCCGACCCTGTGCGAGCTCGCCGGTCTGCCGCGTCATGCGGACCCCCGGGACATCCGTGACACATTCGAGCAAGCTCTTGAAGAATTGGGGATCATTCTGCCCGATCACCACGTGGCCCGACGATACGCACTGCGCAGGCTGGCCGCGCGATTCAGCGCCGGGGAGGTGGATCTTGCCGAGTTGGCATCGGACGAGTGGTCGGAGATGGAGGTCGAGACCGCCGAGGAGCAGGCATTCGTGGCGCTACTCCCGCCATGCGCGTGCTGCATCGAGTACACGCTGGGGCTCGACGAGGCGGCATGGAAAGCGCAACTGCAGATCGCGGCCTGTGCCTTGGTCTCACATCCCAGTGTCGGGCCGCGCTTCTGACGAGTGGGGGCAGAAGGTGTTTCTGCCGAAACATCTGGGGTCGCAATCCCGGAGAGTCACTGAAGCAGGATCATCTTGCGGAGTAGTTCGAATCCGGCTCGGCCGTAGAGCTGCCGCTTGATCTTCTTGATGCGGTTGACGGCACCCTCGATGCCGCCGGAGCTCCAGTCGAGGGTGAGCCCGGCTGTCACGGCGTCGAGGTCTCGGAGCAGGTGGAGTGCGAAGCCGGTGAGACCGGGTAGCTGGCTGGCGTCGACGGCGTCGATCCAGGTGGGGAGCATGGAGCCGAGGCGGTCGGTGAGCATCTCGCCGAAGTCGCGGACATGTTCGCCGGCCTTGTCCAGCTTGGGGCAGCGCGCCAGGACCTCCTTCAGGCCAGCGCGGTCTTCCTCGGTCAGGGCCGCGGGGTGCCGGGTGATCCAGCCGGTCACCTGCCGCACCGTCGGCGGCCGGGGCGGCGCCGCGGATGGAGCCCCGCGCAAAGTGGCGATGTGCGCGCGGACCATGCCGTAGGTGACAGGAGCTTGCTCGGCTATCAGCTCGCCGTGAAGTCGGGTGACGCTGGTGCATCCCTCGGCGAATCGCCGTTCCAATGCGGTGGCATGCCGTTGGGCGACGGGTTGCGCAGGCAGTCGCGGTGGGTGGCGACGCAGGTCTCCACGGCTCGGCCGAGGCCCTGCCACAGGTGGAACCGGTCGGCGACCTGCAGAGCGTCGGGGGCGCCGCGCCGGGCGCCCTCGGCGTATGCGCCCGCCCGATCACGGCAGATGATCTCCAGGCCGTGGATGGCGGACCAGCCAGGCGGCCAGTGGCCCGGCTTCACGTGTCGAGAGCACATCGACCACGTGGTGGTCGTCGACGCTGGTCAAGACGGTGGAGTAGGTCTGGCCGCGGCGGATCGCAAAGTCGTCCACGCCCAGCACCCGCGGCGTGCTGAACTGCGGATCAGGCAATGCCATGACCCTGCGTAACAAGGTCATCCTTCCGGCGCCGAAGCCCAGCTGGGCCGCCAGCCGGGCGCCGGCCCGCCCCGCCAGGGCGAGCCCCACTCGCTCCAGGGCGTGGTTGAGCCGCGTGGTGAACCGTGCGTACGGGGCGGTCAGCTGGGAGAACGGTTCGGCGAACGTTCGGCGCGGGCAGTCCGCCGACCCGCAGATGAAGCGTCGGACCGTCAGCCGGATGGCCAGGCCCTGCTCAGCGAGTGGAAGATCCTACAGCCTGCGCTGGTAACGGTCGTGGACTCGGTCTGAGAAGCAGCCGCAGTCCGGACATGCCGCCCCGGCCGGGCGGCCTTTCGCCACCACCTCGACCGTGCCCAACGCGGCCGTGACCGCCTCGACATCCACCTCGTCGATTCCATCGAACACCAGCGAGTCCCAGAACGGTGCATCGGTCTGCATGACCAGCACCATCACCGTCCACAACCGACCGCAGCAGCTGTCGACAGGCACCTGAGGGAGCGTCAATTCTGACCGTCCAAGGCCAAGGCGTACGCGGTCTCACGCGAACCCGACTCCTCACGATCGACGATCGGGGTAACACTCCGTGACCGCTCCCCAAGATCCGTGCCAGAACCCAGAATTCACGAACATCCAGTCGGCCCGAGGCCACGAACCGCCGTCAACTTTCTCGGCCGAACGACGTCAGCATTCACGGTCAAAGCCAACAGTCTCAGAGGTTAAGAGACAAGCTTAGTGCGTGTTACTGATCCCGGGCTCTGAGCAGCGCTGGCCTCGATGCTGGCGTTGTGTCCACGAGTGCCGCCTTGCGGATCTCTAACCGAGCTGGGCTCGTTGGCAGGTTCCGGTGCATACGCGGTCTGGTACTCCAGCCGTAGATCGTGATCTTCATGGCTGGACGGCCGCTTGATGTCGGTAGTGGCACTGGCGGGCGCGGGCTTGATGCCGACGTCGCCAGTGTGACCAGCGCAGGCGGTGTGCAAGGTCGAGGTCTGGGCGGATCAATGCCGCGAACAGGTGCTGGATCTCGTTGCCGGTTATGGGGATCAGGCCGTCGGGGGCGGGTCGGTCGCGGCGTTCGGCGGCTGCAGTGCAGACGAGGAAGGCGTGGGCGGATTGGCGAGGGTGGTCCAGCGGTGCCAGGAGGTCCAGCGGCGGACCCAGCGCGCGGGTGCTCCCGCGTCCAAGGCACGCTCGACCATGCGGGCGGCAAGCTGGGGCTTGGTGGCGAAAGCCAGGCCGTCGGGGATGCCCGCGCTCCGGCAGCGGTCCGGTGCCTCGGTCCACGAGCGCGGCACATACAGGGCTCGGTCGATGGCGGCGTGTCCGCGGGCGGCGGAGTACACGAGATAAACGGCGACCTGGGCGTTCTCGACTCGGCCGGCCGTGCCGGTGTACTGACGCTGGACGCCGACGGTCGCGGTGCCCTTCGTCAAATCGCCCGTCTCGTCGACCACGAGCACCGCCTCGGTGTCGCGCAGGTGCGGGACCACGTAGGCGCGTATGTCGTCACGAATCGCGTCGGCGTCCCATTTCGCCCGGTGGAGCAGGTGCTGCATGCCGTCCGGAGTGGCATCGCCCGCGTGCTCGGCCAGGGTCCAGCAGTTCTTCCTCGGCAGGGTCCGACAGCAGCCCGGAGACCAACCGCCGCACCCGGCGACGGGGTTCAACTCGGAGAACCGGCCGGCGATCCGGCTCATCAGTCCTTCGAATGCCTCCTGCCAGTGGGCAGGCACTACGCCGGCGTCCGAGGCCGCCGCGTGATCATTGGTTGTCCACACAACACCCCATGATCAACGGCGGCCTCGGACGCCACCGAAGCCAGTAGTCGGGTCCCTCGACTCGGTAGCGAACGTCGACACCGGCAACGAACCGCAGCTCACACACGAGCCGACGGGCGCCGTCCGGCGCCAAGCGGTGCGGCGCCAACAGCAGCTCCAGCTCGTCATAGCGGGCGTCGACCCCGCCGTGGCCCGGATGGCTCTCCTGTCCGACCTCGCCCGCCTGCTGGCGCTCATACCACCTGGCGTAGATCGCCCACTGCTCGCGCTCCAGCTCCGCCACCGCCTCGCTTGCAGGCCAGACCTGGTACTCATCGACTTCATGGCTGTGGTCGTAGACGTGCATCTCGAAGTAGTGAGGCTTCCCGTCGATGTCAGCAAGGCCGGCCCACGGGCCGTCGTACCACTCCAACTCGACGTACACACGCTCGAAGCCGTCCGCGATCAACTGCTCTTCGCCCCAGATCTCAGCCACCCAGGCAGGCTACCGGCGAGCAGCCTCCGTATCCATGATCACGATCTATGGCTGGAGTACTAGGCAGTGTTCCTGGTTGGGATCAGCAGGCCCTCGGAGCGTGAGGATCGTATCTTGGGTTGATGCTTCTCCTTGATGCTCGGTGACTCGGTTCGTCGTCGCGGGATGCCGCGGCGGGTTGTTTTGATCGCTGGGGTTGGGGAGCGGCTCGCGTTGTCGGCGTAGAAGCACTCATGCAAGGAACGGTTCGGTCAGGTTCGTGGTGAGTGCTGCCAGCCGGGCGCGGGCCTGCGCATCGTATGCCTGTGGGTGTGCGGGCTGGTCGTCGTATCGGTCGAGGTACTGTCCTGTGGTGTTCTCCAGGTTTGGGTCAGCGATGAGACGTAGCGTCGGCTGAGCACCGTCGTCGAGGCTTGTGGCGGGGGTGAAGCCGCTCTGCCGGACCATGGAGGTGTCCATCAGGTGTGCTGGGTGCAGTGCGTTGACGGTGACCTGGTGGGGCGCCGACTCGGCTGCCAGGTCGAAGGTGACCATGATCAGGGCTAGTTTGCTACGGCAGTATGCGTGCACTCCGTTGTAGTCGCGCTCCAGCATCACGTCGTCGAAATGGATGGGCACCTGCCCAGCGGAGGCGACGTTGACCACCCGCGAGGGCGCCGAGGCGACCAGGAGCGGGAGAAGCCGGCGGGTGAGAACGTAAGGCGCCAGGTGGTTGACGGCGAACCGCAGTTCGTGGCCCTGGCGGCTTGTCTGCCGAACGGTCGGGTCGATGCCACCGCCCACGGCGGCGTTGTTGACCAGTACGTCGAGCCGTGGCTCGGCGGCGAGGACGGCGTCGGCCAGCGCGCTCACCTGCTCAAGGTCAGCCAGGTCGGCCCGGTAGGTACGCACCGAGACTTCCGGGGCCTGCGCCCGTACCTTGTCGGTGGCCGTTGCAAGCCGCTGCTGGTCGCGTCCGTGGAGCAGCAGCGTGGCGCCGCGGGCTGCCAGGAGGAGGGCGAGGTGGAGCCCCATCCCCTGGGTGGCCCCGGTCAGCAGGATCGTCTTTCCGCACAGGTCGCCCGGAGTAGCTGTGTGTTCATGCATGCCTGCAGCTATATCAAGGCCTTTATTTATATTCCAGTCTTGATTCATCTCAAGGGTCGGTAAGCTGAACGCATGGAGATGCTGCCGCAGGTCCGGCTCGGCCTGGACATCAAACGGGCCGAGCAGGCACTGATGACCGCCAAGAGCAGCGCCGTGCGCACGGCTGACCTGACCGTCGCCCAGTACGCCGCCCTGTTGGCCCTCGCCCAGCGCCCCGGGATCTCCGCTGCCGCGCTGGCCCGCGACTGCTTGGTCACCCCGCAGGCCATGACCGGGGTACTCAAGACCCTGCAGACACGCGGCCTTATCGAGCGGACGGCGCACCCGTGGCACCAGAGGGTCCTCGAGACCCGGCTCACCGAGGCCGGCCAGCACGCTCTTACTGCTGCCGATACCGAGGCGGTGCGCATCGAACGCCGCCTCGCAGACGAGTTCACCGCCGAGGAACAAGACATTCTCCGCGCCCTGCTGGCCCGCTGCGTCCAGGCGATCGAGCGAGACCGCTGAGCTTGCGATGCAACGCCTCTGCATGACCCTGCTGCAGATCATGTCGCGAGCCGGAGGCTTCGGAGCCAGATGACCGCGCCGCGTAGTTGGAGTCCGGCCAGGTAGCTCTCGGGTGTCTTGTCGTATCGAGTGGCCAGTCCGCGCCACGCTTTGATTCGTCTTCGCCGGCGACTGCCTGCGGATCGTCAACGGCCTCGACGAGAACGGCATCGAGGTCGGTGCGGCCCACCCGGATTACGTCCGACACAGACTGGGCCGCTGAGTACTACTGCTCGGTCGGTTTCCGGTTGATCTCGATGACCGGCAACAGGGTGGCCAGGGCTGGGATTCCGATCTGCCGGGGAGTCGGCCCGGCCGGCGTGGGGATGTCGGTGAGTCGCTCCAGTAGCTGGTCGAGTGCGGCTTGCCCGTCGTCCACTGCGGCGCGTTCGTCGCCCGGAGGCGTCCAGCAAGGGCCAGCTCCTGGAGGCAAAGGAGAACCTGCAGAAGATGCTCGGCCATCCCCCTGAGGTGTAGAAGTCGCAGCGCGCGCAGGCCATGCGGTGCTGGCACTGTTCGAAGAAGGTGTAGGCACCCGGTCGGGATGTTTCCGTTCGGCCCAGCTCGAGCCCTCCAAGCTTTGTCCCGCAAACGATCTTCGAGCTGTGTCGTGCTCACTTCCATCAACGAAGCTGATTGCTCGGGGACTCGTAACACCGCTCAGATCTTAGGAAAAGGGGGCACCTCGTCCATCGTCCGCAGCAGCTTTCGTGCTGGTTCGGTCTCTTCCGGTCGCACTGACGAGGCGAGGCCCTCGATGATCGGCCGGCCTGCGCGTACGGCCACCCTGCAGGCGATCTCCCAGGGCGGCTGCTCGTGGAAGCTCGTGCGCTTCGGGACACCGGCCGCTGCGGCCGAGGAGTGCCATTGTTCAGTCCGGTAGATGCTCTCCAGCAGTTCCAACAACTCGGCCTTGCAGGGTACTTGCGGGGCCCCGGCCAGTTCCAGAAGGAATGGGACCGTGGAGGCCGTCGCCTCGCCGACAACGAACCCCAAAGCGCAGACGAGGTCGCCGAGTTCATCGATCCCGAGGCGGGCCGTGTCCTCGCCCCCGTACGCGATCCGGGAGAGCAGAGGCGGGATGTCCCCGGCGGGGAGTTGCCGTGCATCGCGCAGTTCCCCCCAGCGGACGCCGGAGACGCCTTTCAACAGACTTCCCACACGCAGTCACCCTTCATCGGACCGGTATCCGCCCCATCAGTGTCCTGGAGTAGCGGCCGGCGTCAATCTCCTTTCGAATCCTCGGCCGACGGCACTCTGACCAGGTGGGTGATCAGGTCTGTCAAACGAGCGGTGTAACGGCCTGGGAAACGACTGCGTTCAGGGCAAGCAGGCTCGGCGGCGCGGTTGACGGGTGGGTTTGAGATCCTTCTCCTCATGAGCACACCACCACACGGACTGCCTGTCTACCGAGTCCTGACCGGCCCGGACGACGCCGAGTTCTGCCGACGTGTGAGCGAAGCCATTGGTCTTGGCTACGAACTGCACGAAGGACCTGCCGTCACCTTCAACGGTGAACGCGTCATCATCGCCCAGGCGGTGGTCTGGCCATCACTGCCCGAGCCACCTCGGGAGTAGCGGCGGTCGTGACCGGCCCTCGACGCGAGAAGGCCCGCATGGGTTGGGTGAGTCGGCGCGCGCGAGCGACGTGGCGGGGGCCCGCGGCGCGCCGCCGCAACCGGGTCCAAGCATCGACTGGTGTTGCCCAGTGCGGCTGCTGCGCCGGGTTGCGGTCACGACGGCGGGCACCGTCCCGGTAAGGATCAGTCCGGTGGCAGCCGCGCGGCACAGCCTCTTGATCTATCCGGTCCACGGCATTGTCACTACTTCGCCCTTTGACGGCCTCTCAGGCGGAAACGGGAGAGCGGACCACCCGAACATTCCTCATGGCCTGCGTCTCCTCACGAGCTCGCGCGAGCAGCGGGTACCGCCCTGCGCAGGGACAGGGCGAAGGCGTAGCTGGTGATGGTGAGGACGGCGATCGGCGGCGGGGGCAGCAGGAGAACGGAGATCGCCAAGGCGGCCAGGGAGAGGGTGAGGGTGATCCGTCCGAAGGCGGTGCGGCGCTGGACGAGGGCGGGGGCGTGCCGGACGGCGACGAGGATCAGGAGGCCACTGGCGATGATGAAGAGGGCCATGGCGATGCTGATGCCGTTGAAGACATCGAGGACCGTGCGTTCCAGACCCAGCAGGGTGAAGGTGGACTCCCGCATGACGGTGTCGGTTTCACGCTGTTGGGGGGTCTGGGTGGCCAACGCTGAAGCGGCGGAGAGGGCGAGGTGGCCGACCCCCAGGAAGACGAAGCCGTAGGCGCCGACCGTGAAGGGTCGGACGGAGTTCGCCCGGCGGAGGGGGCGGGACGTGACGTTGGTCTTCACTGTTGCTCCGTGACGTTGACGGGGGCGGAGGCCCTGGCCGGGGCGGGGTCGGATGGTGGTTGCCAGCCCAGGACCGTGTCCAGGGCTCTCAGCGACAGCGCTTCCGGCATGGCTCGTACGGCCAGGTTCCGGATGGACACGGCAAGCGGGTGGGAGAACCGGGCGAGTTCGCCGATGCGCCGGGAGCGGTGGCTGATCCTGGTGGTCCGCCGGTGTCTGGCCCTCGTATAGGCGGCGAGCGCGGCCGGCACGTCGTCGGCGGGCGCGAGGAGATGCGCCGCGACTACGGCGTCCTCGATGGCCTGGCAGCCGCCTTGGCCCATGTTGGGGGTCATCGCGTGGGCGGCGTCGCCGAGCAGGGCCACCCGGCCGACGTGCATCCGGGGCAGAGGCGCGGCGAGTTCGTGGAAGTCATGGTGGAGGATGTCAACAGGGTCCGGGTCCCGCTGGTTCAGCCGGTCCAGCAGTGCGGGTATCGGATCGTGCCACGCGCCGAAGCGCCGGGTCAGCTCCACGTGATGATCGGTTTCCGGCCTCGCGCCGGGGCCGGAAACGGCGGTTGCGTAGACGTAGATGCGGCCATCGGCGAGTGGAACGACGCCGAACCTCTGGCCCCGCCCCCACGTTTCGGCAGCCTGCTGGGCAGGCAGGCCCGCACCGGGAAGCACCGCTCGCCATCCGGCTTCACCGGCGTGACGCAGCCCGCGGTGAGCGGGGAAGAGTTGTCCGCGGAGCACGCTGCGAATGCCGTCCGCCGCCAGTACGACGTCGGCGCGCAGGTCGCCTGTCGACGTACGCACGACCACGGTGTCCCCCGCGTCGTCCACACCGGTCACCGATACGCCGAGGCGCACGACGCCGGCCGGCAGGGCGGCCGCGAGAGCGTCGATCAGGAAGCCGCGGTGCACTGCGCGCGCGGAGAGCCCGTAGCGGGCGGACACCGCGCCGCTGTCGGAACGACTCAGCCAAGTGCCGTCGGGCGTACGCAGCCCTACCCGACCGGGCAGAGCGTCACCCGCCCACAGGTCGGGGCCCAGGCCGATCGAGTCCAGGGCGCGCAGCGCGTTCGGGGCGAGCACGATGCCGGCGCCGATGCCCGTGAGTGCGGAGGCCCGTTCGCACACGGTGACGCGCCATCCGCGGCGGCTCAGGCCCACCGCCGCGGTCAAGCCCCCGATTCCGGCTCCGGCCACAACAGCATGACGAGCACCCATGTCGACTGCCTCCCTCCATCCCTGCCGCCTCTACACCTGTAGAGGCGACATACCCGCACTCTACATCTGTAGAGTGCGGGTATGTCCATCCCTGACCGCCGGGACCTGATCGCCGATGCCGCCATCAGCACCGTGGCCACCGCCGGGCTGCGCGGCCTGACCCATCGCGCGGTCGACGCCGCCGCGGGCCTGCCGGCCGGCAGCACGTCGTACTACTTCCGCACCCGCAGCGCTCTGATCAGCGCCTGTTACCTTCGCCTGGCCGAACTCTCGGTCGCCGACGCGGATCGCTGGGAAGCGGACCACGGGCGCCCCTCGGACTTGGACTCCGCCGCAGGCGCGCTGGCCGCACTGCTGCACCACTGGCTGACGGCGGCGCGCGACCGCCAGCTCGCCCGCTTCGAACTCAGCCTGGAGGCAACCCGTCGGCCGGAGCTGCGTGCCGACCTGCAGACCGCCGGCCTCGCCGCACGGTCCAGGGCCACCGCCCTGCTGGCAGCGCTCGGGGCTCCTCGTCCAGCGCCGGCAGCGGATCTGCTCGTCGCCTGGACCGACGGCCTGCTGTACGACCAGCTCGCCGGCGCGCTGGCCGCGACCCGCCCGTTGCCCGATGTGACCGAGCTGACCACAGTGGTCCGGCGGATGCTCGAAGCCGCGCTTTCGACCTGACCTAAGTCCAGTTCCGCTGGCGTGAGGACGTGCTCGGCCTGACGCCGGGTCGTCTGGAGTCGCGTCGACTCCCGTCTCCTCGAGGAACTCGCGCGCCTCGTTGCGGCACCGGGCGGGGCTTGGCGACCGACGATCTTCGGCCAGAACCAGGTCGCCGACGTGCCGTCCGTGACGCTGTTGCCGGGCTGCGACGGCGACGTGTCGGACCTGCAGGGTGAGGACTTCGTCGACGGGACGCGCGGGACCGGCAAGAGCAGCGCGCTGCACAGCGCGGTGTACATGGTCGGCGCCAACCACAACTACTTCAACAGCGAGTGGACCCCGGGCGAGGCCGTCGCACCGGCCAGGGACGACTCAAGGACCGACCCGGAGCAGCCGGACCCGGTGTGTACGCCGGGTGCCGCGACCCGGCTGACCGCCGCCCAGCAGCACAAGGCGGGCGCCACGTACATCGCCACCGCGGCCCGGCTCTTCCTCGCCGGCGACGATCGAGTGCGTCCGCTGCTCGACGGTTCCGGCAAGCGAGCCCCGTCCGCGGACCCGGCCCGGGTGCTGACCCACGCGGTCGGCGGCCGCCGCAGCGGTGGTTTCCTTCCGGACGGCGGGGCGAAGGTGACCGGCGCCCGGTTGTGCTCGGCGATCGACCCCGACCCGGCCGTGGCCTGTCTGGACCCGGAAACCCTCGGATCGTCACCGCACTTCACGTCGTGGGAGGGAACAGGAGATTGGCCGCAGCGCGGTGGACCTGAAGTGGTCCGCGCGTATCACTCCGGCCGAGCCACTCTCCCTGCGCGACTCCCAGAAGCTCGCGCTCCGGGTCTTCGTACCGCCGAACACGACCGGCACGAAGTTCGACGTGTCCGTCACCGACTCCTCCGACCGCCGGGTGAAGCTGGGCTCGGTCCGGGTGGACGGGCTCCCGGGCTCCGCGATCACCGCCTCCTACTGGGCTCAGGAGCTGCGCGTCCCGCTGTCGGCCGCGACCCGGGCCGGGCTCGATCTCAGGCATGTCAAGTCCCTTGAGTTGAGGCCCCGTTCGCAGTCCGGGCGGGCCTGGCTGATGGACGCCTGGGGCTGGGCGCCCGGCACTCCGACGGTGGAGGCGGCCGCGCTGCCGCGTGTCGACGTGGGCCGCACGATCGTCAAGGAGGGCGACTCGGGCACCCGCACCTACCGGATTCCGGTCGAGATCTCCGGGCACGGCATCGGGCAGGTCCGCGTGTACGTCCTCGACCCGACAGCGTCCGGGCCGAGCACCGCCTCGTGACCGTACGGCCCGGCAGCGACGCGATCGATGTGCCGGTCGAGGTGAAGGGCGACACGGCCTACGGCGACGACGTTGAGCACGACATCGCCGTCAAGGCCGTCCGCAACGCCGTCGTCGGCAAGTACCGGGGAGGGCTCACCGTCGAGAACGACGACCCCGAGCCGGTGATCACTCTGTCGCCGGTCGCGGGACCGGGTGACCGAGGGAGAGACGCTGACCTGGCGGCTGTCGTGGACGCGCCCACGGCGGTGGACAACTGGGTGCCGGTGCGGGAGCTTCCGGTCACCGAGGGCGCCGAGCTGTCCACCAAGGACGTGGACCCGCAGTGGCTCAAGGACTCGTCCGGTGACGTGCCCGACCCCGAGCGGCCGCTGTCCGACGCGAAACTGTGGGTTTGGGTCAACATCCCGCCCGGGAGCACCGGCGTGGACTTCGACGTGCCGATCGTGCGGGACCAGGTGGCCGAGCCGACCGAGTCGATGCGCCTCGCGCTGACCGACAGCAGAGCCGAGCCGCTGCCCGGCAGGCCGGTGCTGACGGGGACGGTGCTCGACAAGCCGTAGGGGCGCGGGGAACTGCGCGAGCAAACGACGCGGCCGCACTCGTACGAACAAGGCGAACCCCAGGCAGCTGGGCGGGAGGCCGGGCCTACTGGAGCATGCCCCAGATGAGTTCGGTGTCGGCGTCGGTCACACCGTTCGTGGTGACGCCGGACGACGTGCCGGGCAAGCGCAGCGAGCCGTTGATGGCGCCGATGTAGAGGTCGGCCTTGCCGTCGCGGTTGGTGTCGCGGAGGCGGACCGGGTCGCCGAAGCAGTCGTTCCATGCGACGTCGCCGGGGACGCCGGCGGTGTTGCGGGCGAGCCACTGGGAGTTGGTGCCGGTGATCCCGCTCGCGCTGCCGCGCAGGACGTGGACGCCGCCCTCGGTCGTCTCCTGGCTGATCTTCTCTCCGTAGACGCCGATCGCGAGGTCCTTGTAGCCGTCGCCGTTGATGTCGGCGGCCGAGACGGAGGAGCCGAACGAGTCGCCGGACTCTGGGGTGCCGGCGACGTTGGTGGTGGCCTGCGTGATACGGACGGCGGTGGCGGGGCCGGTGGAGGAGCCGTACCAGATGGACACCCGGCCCTGGTAGTTGTTGTACATCTGGCTGCCCGCCGCGAGGTCCCCGTATCCGTCCTTGTTGAAGTCGGCGATCACCGCCTCGCTGGGGTCGCCGTAGTTCGTGACGAGGCGCAGGGTCTTGCCCGCGCTGAGCGGGGAGCCGCCCTTGACGAACCACGCGTCCGTGCCGAAGTTGTCGGGCTCGTCGGTGATCCCGATGATCACCAGATCGGTCTTGGAGTCCCCGTTCATGTTGCCCGAGACCAGGGACGTGGGCGCGAATCTCGTCGTCTTGTCGTGGCTGGTGACCGAGCCTGCCACACCGGTGCGCGTGATACTGCGGTAGACGTAGGCCTTGCTCCCGCTGATCGCGGCCAGGTCCTTCTTGCCGTCCCCGTTGAAGTCCCCGGCGGCGAGGTCGCGGCCGAAGCGGGCGTTCGAAACCTTGGCGCCGGCGTTGGGGATCGCGGTGCCACCCGAGAGGCCGGTCGCGCTTCCCCAGAGGATGACGACGCCGCCCTCGTCCGTGCGGCCGTCGACGTCCTCGCGCGACACCGACACGGCGAGGTCCCCGTATCCGTCGGCGTTGAAGTCGGCGGGCACCCGGACGTCGCCGAACTGGTCCTCCGTCTCGTCGGCGCCGGGGACACCGGGGCTGTCCTGGGTGATCAACTGGGTCTGGGTGCCGGGTCCGGAGGCGGTACCGAAGGTGATCCGGACGCCGCCGCCCTTGCTGTACTGCTCGTAGGTGTAGCTGGCGTAGTCGCGGTAGCCGTCGCCGTTGAAGTCGTCCGCGTACTTGGCCGCCGCCGCGCTGGCGGGAGGTGCCGTGAGGACGGGGGCGAGGGACGCCACGAGGAGTGCCGCGCAGGCTGCGGGGCGAATGCGCATGAAGTGTCTCCTGATGATTCCGTGCGACCGCTCCTGTGCCGATTGATGTCTCAGAGACCCCAGAGACAGGAGCGGTTGATGATCAGGAGACAGTCGGACGGGGGGAAAGGTTGCAGGCGGCGGAGCCTTGTTTCGGTGGCCGTCGACGGCAGTAGCCCGCCCGGTCCAGTACAGACATCCCAGGCTCTACCACTGGCTCAGCGCGGGCACGCTTGCTCAATGGCTCACCGCGCACTAAGGGAAGCCGAACGTGAGGGCCGTGGAGATCTACATCCCAAGACCCGCGACTATGTCGCGACGCAGCTTGGGAGGGAACCCGCGAGTGCGGCGACCCGAAGGTATCCCCGGCGATCGACGCTCTCAACGAGATCCTCTACATGGTCATCCGGGTGCGCGGACGGGGATCGGGCCGTGTGTCGATGGCAGGCATGACCTGCTACGGGGCTGGTGAGCGGTCCCGTCTGATCTACGCGACCCGCGCGCACCGGGGCCGCAAGGAGGAGCCGAAGGGCTTCGGCTGGAAGGACTATCGCGACCTGGTCATCCGCGCCCGTACACAGCTCGGCGGACCGATCGTTCTGGTGTGGGACAACCTGCACATGCACCTGGTCGCGCTCTGGAGGGCGTTCTTCGGGGTAACGCCGACTGGCTCCGTTCGCGCAGCTTGCGAGGGTAGAACTGGCGTGCGGTCACGTGGTTGTGACCACCACTCGTCCTGCGAACGCAGGCCGGCCGAACCCCTTGGGTGTCGCCGAGGTCGACGCCCAACGACTTCAGCAAGAAGGCTCCGGGGCCATGTTCGCGGGGCGGTAGCGACGCTGATCAGCGTGCTGGGCTGGAGTGATGGGGGTTCACTCGGTCGGTTGAGGCTTCTCGTGCCTCACTGCTGGCCGATGAGCCGCTGTGCTTCCCCGGCGGCGACAGAGTCCCAGGTCTTGGCCAGATCCTCAAGAAGGGGCCATGCTCCGAGCCGGGCGGCGGACAGCGCCACAACCCGGCGCGTGGCCGTGGTCGTGGCCGATTGGCCGAGGTGGCGAAGCAGGGCGCAGTCGCGCTCCTGAGAGCCTGCGCCTAGTGCCCATCCGATGGTGAGTCGGACACTGTCGTCGCGTACCTGTGACCAGCCCATGGCGCGGATCGGCTCCAAGGCCTCGGGTCGGGTGAGCTTCGTGAGGAACCGGACGGCTGCCCGTTGCACGCCGTAGTCATTTTTGTCGACACTCTGACTGACCACTGAACCCAGGGAAGTGCCCAGCACCCCGCTCAGCTGCCAGGGCCCGACGAGGACAGACGCGGTCAGCCGGTCGACCCTCTCAGCCGAGAAGAGGCCGTCATGAATGAAGGTCCGCACGCCCGGCACTGCCAGCGGCGTCCCCGGACCTGCCAAAGCAGAGGCGGACAGGTCCCTGGCGAAGCGCTCCCCCACCTCGGCGACAAGGTCCCGGCGGTAGGTCTCGCCGCACACCAGCCGCAACTGCTGGAGGTCCTCACGAATCTCACCCATGCGGGCACGCTCCCGCGGTGAGAGGGCGAAGCGCCCCCAGCGTAGGAAGGACAGCGCTTCCTCCCGAGCGGTGAAGAACTCGTCGGTGTCGTCCAGAACCCTGAGCGCATAGTCCCTGAACGCAGGCGCCTGGCGCTGCATGCCCTCAGGCCCCACCCCGTCAGCGTGAAGCCTACGGCGCAAGGGCTCGAGCAGTGTCGCCGTCACCGCCCCGTCACGCATCCCAAGAGCGAGGTCGATCAGGAACTGGCGGCTCTGCTCGCCCGTCATGAATCCCGCGGCCTCGCACGTGGTGAAGTACCGCAGAGGTTCCGTCCGCAACCTCTCCCGAAGGATCGGCAGGACGTCAGCGCCGACCGTGATGAGGACTTCGCGCACAAGGCGTTCCTCCTTTTCGAAGCTCTCACCGGCCCTGTCCAGAAGCCTGTGAAGGAAGCATTCGCGGATGCGGGGACTGGCCAGCACGTCGGGACGATTGCGGTAGAGGTGGGCGAGCCGCAGCCACTGCGGGGACGTCAGAGACTCGTTCTCGGCCAGGCGCCAGAGCAGCTCAACCTCTGCACCCGCCGCCTCACTCACCCGCGCTGACGACGTCTTGGGAATGTGGCCCTGCGCCCGGCTGGCATACACATAGCAGTCGACAAGATCCAGGGAATCCAACCCGAGCACTTTCTCGTAGGCCATGCACCGTTCGATCGTGAAGTCCGCACTGCCGCTCTCCAGGCGGTTGATCGTGGCGGGTTTCAGCTCCTCTTCCAGGTGACGGTTGAGGGCCGCGGTGAAACCAGTTGTTTCTTTGATCTTTGGATCCTGGTGAAACGTGCGGATCGCCCGCACCAGCCAAGCGAACTTCTGTAACGGCAGAACCGGCCGTTCCATGGGCAACAGCTTTCGACCAGATGGCATACGCGCTCGCGCTGCTGCACCCGGGGATCGCCATCGTCTGGGCCGACTCCGCCTACGCCAAGAACCAGCTGGTGCCCTGGGCAAAGAAGTACCTCGACATCACCGTCAAGACCGTTCGCCGTCCGCCGGGCGCCAAGGGCTTCGTTGTTCTCCCGCGACGGTGGGTGGTGGAGCGGTCTTGGTCGTGGATCATGCGTACCCGTCGGCACTGCCGCGACCACGAACGTCTCCCTGAGGTGAGCGAATCGCTGATCACATGAGCTGCCATCACCCTCATGACTCGACGCCTGACCCGTCGCTCGAGCCGCCCTGCCCCACAGGGCGCGACGTGGGCTCCGGTCGCACAAGCGGCCTGAGCCCGCCTCGGTTCTCCGATGCCCTCCCACTCCGTTCCTCCATCGGTTTCGGTCGATGCCGCACCTTCCCCGTTGACCGAACACCACGCCAGGAAGCTAAAGTACTAGGCAACTAGATAAATGGAGGAACCAGTGATTGAGTTCCACCTGAACGGCCGGTCTGGTCTGTCTCCGTACCAGCAGCTGGTCCAGCAGGTGCGGCACGCGCTGCGGTTGGGCTTGCTGGAGGAGGGGGACCGGCTCCCCACGGTCAAGGAGGTGGCCAGGCAGATGGCGGTCAACCCGAACACCGTGCTCAAGGCGTACCGGGAGTTGGAGCACCAGGGACTGGTGGCTGCCCGGCCGGGGGTGGGGACGTTCGTGACCCGGACGCTGGCCGACGCCTCGCTCGCCGCGCACGGCCCGCTCCAGAAGGACCTGCGGCGCTGGCTGGCCAAGGCCCGCCTGGCCGGGCTCGATGAGGAGTCCATCGAGGCCCTGTTCATGAACACCTTTCGGACCGCCGCTGGAGAGGACGTAGCGTGAGCGCTGTCTTACGGGCCCAGGCCCTGGGCAAGAGATACAAGCAGCGCTGGGCGCTGCAGAACTGCGACCTGGACGTGCCCGCCGGGCGGGTCGTCGGGCTGGTCGGGCCCAACGGGGCGGGCAAATCCACCCTGTTGAACCTGGCCTCCGGGATGCTGACGCCGACCGCGGGCACCATCGAGGTGTGCGGCGGCCCTCCCGCCACCGGCCCCGCGCAGCTGGCCAAGGTCGGCTTCGTCGCCCAGGACACCCCGACCTATGCCGCCTTGAGCATCGCCGATCACCTGCGGCTGGGTGCCCGCCTCAACCCCGGCTGGGACGACGTCCTGGCCCGTGACCGGATCCGGCGGCTCGGCCTGGACCTCAAACAGAAGGCCGGGAAGCTGTCCGGCGGCCAGCGCGCGCAGCTCGCCCTCACCCTGGGCATCGCCAAACGCCCCGAACTGCTCATCCTCGACGAGCCGGTCGCCGCCCTCGACCCCCTCGCCCGACGGGAGTTCATGCAGGACCTGATGGAAGCCGTCGCCGAACACGAGCTGAGCGTCGTGCTCTCCTCCCATCTGGTCTCCGACGTGGAGCGGGCCTGCGACTACGTCATCGTCCTGGTCGACTCCCTGGTGCAGGTGGCCGGCGACATCGACGACCTGGTCGCCTGCCACCACCGGCTCACCGGACCGCGCCGGGACCCGGACACGCTCCCGGCCGGTCAGCACATCATCACCGCCAGCCACACCGAACGGCAGACCACCCTCCTGGTACGCACCGACACCGCGGTCCACGATCCGTCCTGGACCGTCAGCCCGCTCGGTCTGGAAGACATCGTCCTGGCCTACATGACCCGGCCCGCCGATGCGGTACGTGACACCCGACCGGCACTGGAGGTCCTCCGATGACCTGGCTGACCTGGCGCCAGTTCCGCACCCAGGCCGCCGTGATGTTCGCCGCGGTGGCTGCCCTCGCCGCCACCCTGGCGGTCACCGGCCCGCAGCTGGCCGACCTCTACCGGACGGCCGGCAGCAGCCTGGTGGACCAGGTCTCCAGTGCGGACCAGACCCTCTACTACACCGGACTGCTGGTCGTGCTCGCCGTGCCGGCGGCCATCGGGATGTTCTGGGGCGCACCGCTTATCTCTCGTGAACTGGAGACCGGCACCCACTACCTCGCTTGGAACCAGGGCGTCACCCGCACCCGCTGGCTGGCGACCAAGCTGGGCCTTGGTGCGGCGGCCTCCATGACCGCTGCCGGACTGACGAGCCTCGCGGTGAGCTGGTGGAGCAGCCCCATCGACCGGGCTGTCAACGGCGGTGGCGCGACGGACACGTACTTCCCGCGGCTCGACCCCGTGGCCTTCGCCGCACGGGGTGTCGTCCCCATGGCCCATGCCGCCTTCGCCTTCGTCCTGGGCGTCGCCCTCGGCCTCGTCATCCGCCGCGCCCTGCCCGCGATGGCCACCACGTTCGCCCTCTACGCCGCCGTCCAGACCGTCGTGCCGATGTGGATCCGGGCCCACCTGGCCGCCGCAGACCGGACTACCGTGCCCATCGAGGCCGACGGCGCCCCCATCAGCATCCAGGACGGCGCCAGGCAGATCGTGGCGCACCTCGAAGAAGTGCCCGGGGCCTGGGTCACCTCCCAGCAGACGCTGAACGCCGCCGGTCAGCCGACCCCCGTGCCGTCGTCCTTCGCCGACTGCCTGCACACCGAGTCGGGCCCGCCCACCCTGCAGCAGGTCGACCGCTGCGTCGCCGACCTCGGTGCCCTGGGCTACAAGCAGCAGGTGACGTACCAGCCCGCCGGGAACTTCTGGGCCCTTCAATGGTCCGAGACAGGGCTCTACCTCGGCCTCGCCCTGGCCTTGACCGGGTTCTGCGCTTGGTGGATCCGCCGACGCCTGACCTGACCAGGCAGCAGGTCCGGAGCGCGACGCCGGACCGCTGAAGCAGGTGCGAGGGGCAGCCGGGATCATCCGGCTGCCCCTCGCGGTGTTTCACAGCATCACGTGTCATCGAACACGAGGAGGCCAGTCTTGGCATGACTGGATCAGACACAGGCACCAAGCACGATGTACGAGGGATCGTGAGCACCCTCTTGTGCGGGGTCCGGTCTGTCCGGGCCCCACGCTTCACAAGGGCGATGGGCGCCGCGTCGATCGGTTCACCCGCACGGCCAACGGCGGGTCACCCACCGACACGTCCAACGCCTGGCTGCGCGGTGGTGGCGGACCGGTCTCCGAGGAGAACGCCAGTGGGACCGCGGCTGTCGGCGAATGAGCTTCGTCCGCCGCATCATCCCCCTCGACCGCGCGAACTTCATGTGCGAGTCACGCCCTCTTGGCCCTACCCGTCATGCGTACGCGATTGTTTGTCAGCCATGTGCGATGCCTCCATGCGCGAACTCGGGGCCTTCTCCATGGGCACCGTGCGCATGGTTCGAAGCGGTGACAGCAAGTTGGGAATGACGCTCAGCGTCATACCGGCCGCACCGATCCACAGTGTGCCTGTGGCTCCGAACACAGAGCCCGAGGCTCCACCCAAGATTTCGCCTGCGCCTGGGTGGCACGAGCCGGGCGCGGTACCTCGACCACAGTCGAGATGACCACGCCGATGGAGCACATGCGCTCGACCACCCCCTTTCCCGCCAGGGGACCCATCTCGGGCAGCACAATCGGCGTTCCATCCGTGATGGCCATCGGCTCCCAGGACTCGGAGAGCTGGACGGGTTGCCCGCCGGCGAGGAACTCGTAGTGGGTGGTGACGCAGAGGTCGCCGGGACTGATCGCGAGCCGCTCGGCGATTGCCTCGGGAACGGGGACGCGCACCTGGCTGTGTGCGTCCCAGGCGTCGGCCCTGCCCCGTTCCCTCCTGTCGGGCCAGGGGGGAGCGCCCTCCCGGCGTTCGCGGTGCCGCGAGCGGACCAGGCGCAGGCGTTCGCGCGGCATGCGGACGTACGTGCCCGAGCCGGCGCGCCCTTCGAGCAGACCGTCGACGATCAACGATCCATGGCCCGCTGCATGACGTTGCGTCCGACCCCGTATTCCACGGCAAGCCGTGCCCTGGACGGCAGGCGCTCCCCGATCCCCCACTCCCCCGCCATAATCCGTGCGCGCACCACGTCGGCTGTGGCGAGGTACGGCGCCTCTCGGGGCATGGATGATCCTCCGGTTGTCCTGTCTGCGGCAGTTGGTCATTCCCAGGGGGCGGTTGGCAAGTTACTGCACCAGGGAAAAGCTGCTGGAGTAGAAATAGGACCGCCTCGGTATCGCCGTGCAGATGCTCAGCCCGGTACCAGTCGATTCCCCACTACCGCAACTGCGCGCCTGGAACGACCACGGAGCCCAACTCGTCGCCGACCACCCTGGCCGCTTCGGCCTGCTCGCCGGCCTGCCCACCGACGACCCGGACGCGGCCCTGACCGAGATCGCGCGAGGCGACACGGAAACACACCCGGACGGCTACCTGCTGACCACCCGTCGGTCAGGAGTCCCGCTCGGTGACCCGCGTCTGGCGCCGGTGTGGGAGGAACTCGACCGGCGCTCGGCCGTGCTGTTCATCCATCCGAGCGCCGTACCGCCCACGTTCCGGCAGACCGCCGTCCTGGTCGAATTGCCGTTCGAGACCACCCGGACCATCGTGTACCTCCTGTACACGGGATTCTTCCGCCGGTATCCCCGCCTCACGGTCGTCCTCGCCCACCGCGGCGGCGCCCTGCCCGCGCTCTCCGGTCGTCTCGGGCTGCTCGGGGCGGAGGAGTACGTGTTCAACCCACTCGGCCTGACAGCCGAGGACATCCGCGCCGACCTGGCGAAGCTCTACCTCGATACGGCCGCGGCAGGCACAGACGCCAACCTCGCCGCAGCGGTCACGATGGTGCCCCACGACCACATCGTCTACGGCGCCGACGCCGGAGTCCCCTGCTCGAACGAGAGCAACATGAGGCGCAACATCGACGCACTCAGGAACTCCCACGTCCTCACACCGGAAGAAGTCGACGCACTCGGCCACCGCGCCTTCGACCTCTTCCCCGCAGCCGCACAACGCCACCGCGAAGCCGTCGCGGCAGCCGCCTGACCACTGCTGCCCGGGACACCGTCACCAGAGCCGCTTTGCCTTCGGCTGCTCCCCTGCAGGCCTGTACGTGCCGTCGGCGTGGGTGCCTTGTAGCCTTTGATGAGGGGGTCGAGGAGGTGCGGTATGACCACGCCTGCTGTCTCCGCCAGGGACATTCCCCGGACTTCCGCGGCTCGGGCACGCACGGTCAACGACGCCGAGGTACGAGCCTCACTCGCGATGATGGGCTCGTTGGACTCCGGGGCGTGGTCGATGCCGACCGCGTGCACCGGCTGGACCGTCCGGGACATGGTCGCCCACGAGATCGGCCAGTTCGAGGAGCTGCCCAAGCCCTGGCTCATGGTCACGCGAGTTCGGCGGGCCCGTCGCACGCATCCCGAGTTGGGCGCGCTCGACGGCCACAACGAAAGCCAGGTCGAAGATCGTGGACAGGCCCCGGGAGAGCGACTGGTCGCGGAGTTCGCTCGCATCGCCCCGAAGGCAGTGCGCTCACTGGCCCATGTGCCCATTCCGGTACGGCGTCGGCTCCGCACCAGCATGATCTTCCCGGAGGCGAAGGCGCTTCCCGAGGACTCCGTCGAGTATATGAACAGCGTTCTCATCGCCCGCGACACCTGGATGCACCGCATCGATATCAGTGACGCCACCGGTGTCGAGTTGACCCTGGACGGGCACGACAGCGAGATCATGCGCCAGGTCCTGTTGGATCTGGCACTTGGCTGGACGGGGCCGTCCTGTCTGCTGGAGCTTTCGGGCCCGGCCGGTGGCCTGTACAGGCTCGGCAGCGGTCCGCCCGTGGTCACGCTGCGGGCCGACGCTCTGGACTTCGCCCGCCACCTCTCGGGTCGGCCGGCGCGGGGTGAGCTGACGTTCGCGGGCGACGGAGAGGCCGCGGCGGCTCTGATTGCGGCCCGGGTCCTCTTCTGAGCATCGCGGCCCCTACCTGACCCAAGCCATGGCAGCGCCGTGACACCGCATGCTGCGGCACGATGACCACCGACGAGCAGCCGCAGGACAACGGGGGGGCTCCTCGGTTTATGACCAGCTCTCTTTACGGAAGACGCGGGGCCGCACCTGTACATCGGCGAGTACGGCAGCTGACGCAACGACGGCCGCAGCGCTCTCGCCGAGGCCCTCTACATGGCCGCCATGAAACGCAGCGGCGACGTCGTCCGGATGGCCTCCTACGCCCCGCTGCTCGCCAAACGCGACCGTACCCAGTGGCTGCCGATGCCGGTGCCGAGTTCACCGGCCTCTGCTGTGGTCCCGTGGGCGGAGAGCTCGCACCGGTCCCGGGCTCCCCCGACCGGACGATTCACGGTCCACCTGCGGCGACGGACATGGCCGCGGCCACCGGCTGCGCAGCGGAGGACGACACCTACGCCACTCGCATGGCGGCTGAGGGCTTGAATCGGCGGCTCCCTGTGCTCCAGCAGTTCTGCGTGCCCCGTCGGCTGATTCTCACTCCTCCTGAGTGATGACACTGGCCCGCAGACGCCTGAACGGTAGGCGCGACCGCGCGGAGCTGAGGGAGGCTGGGCAGCGGCAAGCCGCTCAGGGCTCCCACACCTCTGGCCCTCCGCCGCGCCACTCGATGAACGCGGATCGAACCACGTCCATCTTGTCCCAGTCCTGGAGGCCGGCTTCTTGGAGGTAGGCGGTGATGTCGAGGAGGCCGTATGCGATGCCGACGAAGTGGTCGCCAACACGCACGCGCCGTCCGCCGTCTCCGGCAGGCGGGTACACGACGACAGGCCTGTCGGACGCCATGCGTCCAGCCTGCGAGCAGTGGAGGCGTGGTGCGCGATGTGATGGGCCAGTCGCGTGGCGCTCGTAGGCTGATCAGGCACGAGGCTACCGAGGGGTACGCCTGGGCGAGTGCCTCGTGCGCCTGCGCAGCGGTGACCGGTCGACGGCATAGAGCACCCCGGGCGTTCCGGAAGCCCCCCAACTCGCCGCCGCATAGCTCCAGGCAGACCGACAGGACGTAGGAGGCGGTTCCTGCCGGCTGACCCGCCTACTGTCCGGATCACCTCGCCGACGCTGTGCGCGGCATCCGACTGGGGCCGCTTTCGATGGCGTCCGCGAGACGAATGAAGAAATAGGACACAAGCTGTCGGGTTTTGGAGTGAGCATGGTGTCACCGGTCGGCGTCGAGGCGGGCGCGGACCGGGTCGTACTGAGAGAAAGGACTTTCATGGGACTGCTGCTCGACACATCGACACCGGACCTCCAGGGAAAGATCGCGCTGGTTGCAGGGGCCACGCGGGGCGCCGGGCGCGGCATCGCCGTCCAACTCGGCGCGGCGGGTGCGACGGTCTATGTCACCGGCCGTACGACTCGGGAACGACGCTCGGAGTACGACCGGGCCGAGACGTTCGAGGAGACCGCGGAACTCGTCACCGCTGCGGGCGGAACCGGCATCGCGGTGCCGACCGACCACCTTGTGCCCGACCAGGTCCACGCGCTGGCCGAGCGCATCGACGCCGAGCAGGGGCGGCTCGACGTGCTGGTCAACAACGTCTGGGGCGGCGAGCGGCTGTTCGAGTTCGACAAGCCGGTATGGGAGCACGACCTCGACAACGGACTGCGGCTGCTCCGACTGGGCGTGGAGACCCACGCGATCACCAGCCATTTCCTGCTTCCCTTGCTGGTGCGGCAACCGGGCGGCCTCGTGGTCGAGATGACCGACGGCACCGCGACATACAACGGACTGAACTACCGCAACTCGTACTTCTTCGACCTGGTCAAGAACAGCGTGCTGCGCATGGCGTTCGTGCTCGCACACGAGCTGAAGCCGCACGGGGGAACGGCGGTGGCGCTCACCCCGGGCTGGCTGCGTTCGGAGATGATGCTCGACACGTTCGGCGTCACCGAGGACAACTGGCGCGACGCTCTGACCACGGTGCCGCACTTCTGCATCTCGGAGAGCCCGGCGTACGTCGGACGCGCGGTCGTGGCACTTTCCGGCGACGCCGATGTTTCCCGCTGGAACGGCCAGTCGTTGTCCAGCGGGCAACTCGCACAGGAATACGGCTTCACCGACCTCGACGGCTCACGTCCGGACTGCTGGCGCTACCTGGTCGAGGTCGACGACGCCGGCAAGCCCGCGGACGCGACCGGGTATCGGTGACGGGCAGACCACTGACTGGCCGCGGCGGCAACCGCGGCCGGTGAGCGGTCCAGGAGTCAGACCCCTCAGGATTAAGGTCTCTTCTGGATAATCCACCTCGGATCTATTTGCTCTACGCTGGCAGACATGACCGCCATGACGCCCGCGCGCACCGAACCGGACCTGTCGTTCCTCCTCGACCACACCAGTCACGTCCTGCGGAGCAAGATGTCTGCCGCCCTCGCCGAGATCGGTCTGACCGCCCGCATGCACTGCGTGCTCGTCCACGCCCTGGAGGAGGAGCGCACCCAGATCCAGCTCGCCGAGATCGGCGACATGGACAAGACCACGATGGTCGTCACGGTGGACGCTCTGGAGAAGGCGGGCCTGGCCGAGCGCCGCCCGTCCAGTACGGATCGGCGGGCCCGGATCATCGCCGTCACCGCCCAGGGCGCCCGCATCGCCGAGCAGAGCCAGAAGATCGTCGACCGCGTGCATCGCGACGCCCTGACCACGCTTTCCGAGGCGGACAGGGAGTCCCTCCTGCGGGCCCTGAATCGCCTGGTCGACGACGGACTGGCGACCCCTGTCGAGGCCCCGCGCACCGCCCGTCGGGCGCGCCAGTCCAGGTAGGCGGGGGCGGAGCCAAAAGTAAGACCGAAAGAAATAGTCTGCAACAAAACCATCTGCTACGGTCTCTCCTGTCGCCCCAACTGACAGGAGAGACCGCATGCTTGCCGCATCCGACTCCGCGCCGTCGCCCGCTTCTCCAGCCGCGCGCTCACGCCGACTCGCCCTCGGAGTCATCGCCACCGGGATGCTGATGATCATCCTCGACGGCTCCATCGTGACCGTGGCGATGCCGGCCATCCAGAACGACCTGGGGTTCACCCCCGCCGGCCTCAGCTGGGTCGTCAACGCCTACCTCATCGCGTTCGGCAGCCTGCTCCTGCTGGCCGGCCGGCTCGGCGACCTGATCGGTCGTAGGCGCATGTTCCTGGCCGGCACCACCGTCTTCACCGCCGCCTCACTGCTGGCCGGCGTGGCCACCTCGCCCGCCGTACTGATCGCCGCCCGCTTCCTCCAGGGCATCGGCAGCGCGATGGCCTCCGCCGTCAGCCTGGGCATCCTCGTGACGCTGTTCACCGAGCCCAGGGAGCGCGCAAAGGCCATCGCCGTCTTCAGCTTCACCGGCGCGGCGGGCGCGTCCATCGGACAGGTCCTGGGCGGAGTACTCACCGACGCGCTCAACTGGCACTGGATCTTCTTCATCAACCTGCCGATCGGCATCGCCGTCCTAGCGATCGCGGTCCGCGTCCTGCCCGGTGACGTCGGTCTGGGCCTCAAAGCGGGCGCGGACGTCTTCGGCGCGGTTCTGGTCACCGCCGGTCTGATGCTCGGCATCTACACCGTCGTCAAGGTCGAGGAGTACGGCTGGACCTCGGGCCGCACCCTCGGCTTCGGCGCCCTCGCCGCCGCACTGCTCGCCGCGTTCCTCGTCCGTCAGGCCACCGCGAAGAACCCGCTGATGCCGCTGCGGATCTTCCGCTCGCGCAGCGTCTCCGCCGCCAACCTGGTCCAGATCCTGATGGTCGCCGCACTCTTCTCCTTCCAGATCCTCGTCGCCCTGTACCTCCAGAAGGTGCTCGGATACGGCGCCGCGGAGACCGGCCTCGCGATGCTCCCGGCAGCCGCCGTCATCGGTGCCGTCTCCCTGGGCGTCTCCGCCCGTCTCAACGCCCGCTTCGGCGAGCGCAACGTCCTGCTGGCGGGCATCGTGCTCCTCGTCGGCGCCCTAGCCCTCCTGGCGCGCGTCCCCGTCCGGGCCAGTTACGCCGTCGACCTCCTTCCGGTCATGCTGCTCGCCGCGGGGTTCGGTCTCGCGCTTCCGGCGCTGACCACACTCGGTATGTCCGGCGCGAACGAGGAGGACGCCGGTCTCGCATCCGGCCTGTTCAACACCACGCAGCAGATCGGCATGGCCTTGGGCGTCGCGGTCCTGTCCACCCTGGCCGCCTCCCGCACCGAGAGCCTCGCGTCGGACGGCCTGACGGCGGCCGAGGCACTGACCGGCGGCTACCGGCTCGCCTTCGCGGCAGGCGCGGGGCTCCTGGTCATCGCCTTCGCCGTCGCCTTCACGATGCTGCGCCGCCCCGATCGGCAGGCCGCCCAGGAGCAGGCCGCCGACAGACCGGTTCCCTCCCGCGCCGCAGCCGTCTGACCCGCCCTCTCCCCCACACCGAACCCCAAGCCCCGAACCTCGAACCTCGAAAGGCTGATCCTCATGAGTGAGAACACCGCCACCGAGAGCACCACCAGCACCACCAGCACCACCGAGAACGACGGCCCGGCCCCCCGGGTGCTCACCGACCAGGAGCTCTCCCAGTTGCTGCGGCAGCAGCAGTTCGGCGTACTCGCGAGCGTCAGAAGCACCGGCCACCCGCACCTGTCGACCGTCCTCTACGACTGGAACGCCGAGGAGCGCGTACTGCGCGTCTCCTCCACCGCCGACCGCCTCAAGGTCCGCCAACTGCGCCGCGACCCGCACACCTCACTGCACGTCAGCGGCCCGGACGTCTGGTCGTTCGCCGTGGCCGAGGGCGAGGCGGAGATAGTGGACCCGGCAGACGAGGCGGCCCCCGGCGAGCAGCCGCTGCCCGACCGTCGCGTGGTGATCCTGATCCGCGTCTCCCGCCTGTACGGGACCGCCCTGGATATCCCCGCCGAGAACTGAGGACGAGAACTGCCCATACGTGGCACGGCGACGACCCCCGGTCGACGACCCCCTGCACCCGAGGACGGCCTGCCCCGCGGTAGGGCCGCCGCGGACCTGACCACGTTCGCCGCGTGGCTACGGCGAGCTGCATCTGCACCAAGCTCGCGAAGAGGGCGCCCTCCCAGAAGGGCGCCCTCAAATGTGCGCACGAACCTATGCCGGCCGTACGTGCGGGTTGTCCGAGCAACTGACGTGGCTCTTGATCCAGGCGACGATGTCGCTGGTCGCGACACCGGGGGTGAACACGGCCGCCGTACCGAGAGCACGGAGGGCCGGGATGTCCGCTTCAGGGATGATGCCACCCCCGAAGAGCGTGATGTCCGTGGCCTCCGCCCTTCGGAGTGCTGACGTCACTTCCTCGAAGAGCGTCAAGTGCGCCCCCGAGAGCACCGACAGTCCGATTCCGTGCGCGTCTTCCTGAAGAGCTGTATCGACGATCTGCTGAGGCGTCTGGTGCAGCCCCGTGTAGATGACTTCGATACCCGCGTCCCGGAGGGCACGAGCGACGACCTTTGCTCCTCGGTCGTGTCCGTCCAGGCCCGGTTTTGCGATCACTATGCGAAGGGGGGTTGTCACGGCTGAGGTCTTCCTTTCGGGCAGGCTCGGTCAGAACGCGTCGGACGGGACGTAGGTCCCCCAGACCTCGCGCAGCGCGTTGCAGACCTCGCCGACGGTGGCGCGGGCCCGTAGTGCGTCCTTCATCGGGTAGAGGACGTTGTCCTCGCCCTGGGCGGCCTTCTTCAGGGCGTTGAGCGCCGTGTCCACCGCGGCCTGGTCGCGCTCCGCGCGGAGCCTGGCGAGGCGTTCGGCCTGCTGGGCCTCGATGGCGGGGTCGACGCGCAGTGGCTCGTACGGTTCCTCCTCGTCGAGCTGGTAGCGGTTGACGCCGACCACGACCCGCTCGCCGGAGTCGGTCTCCTGGGCGACCCGGTAGGCGCTGCGTTCGATCTCGCCTTTCTGGAAGCCGTGCTCGATCGCCGCGACCGCGCCGCCCATGTCCTCGACCCTCGCCATCAGCGCGACGGCCGCCGCCTCCACGTCGTCGGTCATCTTCTCGATGACGTAGGAGCCGGCGAACGGGTCGACGGTGGCCGTCACGTCGGTCTCGTAGGCCAGGACCTGCTGGGTGCGCAGGGCGAGGCGGGCACTCTTGTCGGTGGGCAGGGCGATGGCCTCGTCGAAGGAGTTGGTGTGCAGGGACTGGGTGCCGCCCAGGACCGCCGCCAGACCCTGGACGGCGACGCGGACCAGGTTGACCTCCGGCTGCTGCGCCGTCAGCTGGACG
>NZ_KQ949009.1:0-15528 GCF_001514265.1 Streptomyces resistomycificus
GGGGGGTGTGTGGGGTGGTGTGGTGGTTGAGGGCGTTGGTGAGGGTGGTGAGGTGGGGGGTGAGTTGGGTGGTGAGGGTGTCGATGGTGGTGGGGAGGGTGTGGAGGTGGTGGGGGGTGAGGTGTTGGTGGGCGAGGAGGTCGCCGGTGTGGGGGGTGAGTTGTGTGAGGAGGAAGAGTTGGCAGAGTTGTTGGAGGAGGTGGCGGGTGGGGGTGGGGGTGGTGGGGTGTTGGGTGGCGGTGAGGAAGGCGTTGGCGGCTTGGAGTTGGGCGTGGGTGTTGACCATGTTGAGGGCGGGGGTGGAGGTGTTGTTCCAGCGGGCGAGGGGGTTTTGGGTGGGGCCTTGTCGGAGGGCGGTGCGGGCGCGGGTTTGCCAGAGGTTGGTGGTGTGGGTGAGGAGGTCGCGGAGGAAGTGGGGGTTGGTGAGTTGTTGGTGGGTGGGTGGGGTGGTGGGGGGTTGTTGGGGTTGGTGGTTGAAGATCATTTCTGAGGCGGCTTTGAGGTAGATGACGAGGTTGTCGCCTTCGGCGGTGATGGTGCCTTCGAGGTCGTTCATGAGGTCGCTGAGGCGGTTGTCGGTGAAGAGGCCTTGGGCGCCGCAGCGTTCGCGGCATTCGGTGACGATGGTGCGGGCTTGCCAGGTGGTCCAGCTTTTGGTGATGGCGATGTGGCGTTCGGTGTGGGTGCGGTTGGTGGGGGTGTGGTGGGTGTATTGGTTGAGGGTGGTGCGGTGGAGGAAGGTCATGGCGTAGGTGGTGGCGAGGGCGTTGAGGAGGCGTCCGGAGTGGCTGCGGTGGGCGGCGAGGGGGATGCGTTGGCCGGTTTTGGGGCCGGCGATGTGGCGTTGGTGGGCGTGGTGGACGGCGATGGCGAGGGCGGTGCGGGAGGCGCCGATGGCGGCGGCGCTCATGCAGAGTTTTCCGAGGGTGACTCTGTTGATGGAGTGCAGGAAGCGTCTTCGGCGGTTTTTGTGGGTGGTGTGGAGGGTGTTGGTGGGGTCGAGGCGGCCGTGGTCGGCCTGGAGGAGGGCGGTGCGGGGGAGGGGGAGGTGGTGGAAGGTGGTGAGGCAGTGGTCGAGGGGGCTGCCCATGCGTTCGCCGAGGGGTTGGACGTGGATGCCGGGCAGGGTGCCGTGTTGGTCGCTGAGGGGGGTGAGGAAGAGGTAGATGCCTTCGTCGCGGTTTTCGATGATGAGTCGGGCTGCTACGAGGGCGGTTTTGGGGCCGCCGGTGGGGCTGGTGTTGGGCATGAATTTGCGGGCGCCGGGGGTGGGGGTGTGGAGGGTGAAGCCGCCGGTGTGGGGGTTGAGGGTGGCGGTGGTCTGGAGGGATGTGGCGTCGTTGCCGTGGTCGAGTTCGGTGCACAGGAATGTGCCGGTGTGCTGGAGTGAGGTGTAGGGGGACAGGTCGCGGTGGTGGCTGTCGTGGTCGAGGAGGCTGCCGAGGAAGAGGTTGTAGTGGATGGCGGCGAGGGTGCCCAGTCCGCTGTCGGCCATGGCGGTCCACTCGATGAGGCTGGTCAGCCGGCGGGGGTCGTCTGCGAGGGCTTCGGCGCTGTCCAGGGTGCGGTTGACCAGGTGTAGGCGCTGGTAGGACTGGGCGGTGCGCTGGGCGGGGGTCAGGCCGGGGCGGGGGGCGAAGTCGGGGCTGGTGACGAGGGTGCGCCAGGGGGTGTGGATGCGTTCGCCCTCGTGCTGGTCGTAGAGGAGGTAGGCCAGCGCCTTGCTGGTGGCGGCCGCGTCCCCGTTCCCGTTCCCGTCCGTGTTCCCGTTCCCGTCCGCGTTCCCGTCTGGGTTTTTGGTGCCGGGGAGGGCGTGGAGGCCGGTGCCGAGGACGAGGCCGGTGCCGGCGTGGAGGCCGGTGCCGGTGTCGGTGTCGGTGTCGGTGTGGGTGTGGGTGTGGGGGGTGGTGGGCGGGGGTGTGTCCCCGGGCTGGGGGGCTGCAGGGAAAACCGCCTCGCGGGTGCGGGCCGGGCCTTTCGTGAGCGTCAGCAAGGTCATGGACCTCTCCCCGTCGAAGAGGCTCCCGGCGTGTGGGGAGCCCAGGCCCACAAGATACGTACCAACCGGTTTTGTTTTCAAGGCGATCCGGTCAGTTTGTGTGGGCAATCCGGTGGTGGCGGGGTGGGGCGTGAGGGTGTCCGGTTGTGGGCTGCGGAGCGCTTCCGTCCGGGTGTGACGGGCTGATACGGGGTTCGGGGGGCGGCCGGGGCCGGGGGGTGCGGGGGTGGTCTGGCGGCTTGAAGAAACCGATGCACTGGTTTTATTCTGGGGTTTGGTGTCACCTTCGGGTGGTGTCCGGTCGACCGTCCGTCATCGACGTGCCGTGATGTCCCGGGGTGTGTACTCGCGACGGGGAGTAACCGGCAGTAGGATACGAACCTTACGGTTTGGTTTTGCCTGCACTGGTGGTACGGAGGTGTGTGATGGCGCGGCAGGAACGAGCCATTCGGACGCGGCAGAAGATCCTTGTTGCCGCGGCCGAGGTGTTCGACGAGGTCGGGTACGAGGCCACCACGATCTCTGAGATCCTCAAGCGTTCCGAGGTGACGAAGGGGGCGTTCTACTTCCACTTCACGTCCAAGGAGGAGATCGCCCAGCTGATCCTGGCGGAGCAGGTCACGGCGATTCCGCCGATCCGGCCGCAGGATCTGGCGCTGCAGGAGGCGGTGGACGAGGCGCTGCTGCTGGCGTATCTGCTGCGGTCGGGTGATGCGCGGGTGCGTGGGAGTGTGCGGCTGACGGTCGAGCAGGGCTCGTTCCAGGACGGGCTGGACCGCAGGGTGCCGATGCAGGGGTGGATCAGCCGCTCGGCCGAGCTGTTTGAGAAGGCCAAGGCGAACGGGGAGCTGGTGCCCCATGTCGATGTGGAGCTGATCGCGAAGCTGTTCGTGGGGTGTTTCACCGGGGTGCAGATCCTGTCGAACATCATGACCCGTCACGAGGACATGCTGGAGCGGGTCTCGGAGCTGTACCGGCATCTGATGGCGACGATCGCGGTGCCGGGGGTGCTCATCCGTCTGGAGTTCACCCCCGAGCGCGCCCAGCGGGTGTACGAAGCCGCCGCCGCGCACGGCCGGTCCGGCTCGCGGGAGGTGGACGAGCTCGTCTAGAGCGCTGCCGGGCCGGTGCGGCACGTGGCGTCGTCCGGGGGAGGGTGAGCCCCGCGACGACACGGATCCCCCCCGGCGGTGCAGTGCAGCGCGGTGCGGTGCGGTGTGCAGCGCGGTGCGGTGTGTGGGGCGGGGCGGGGCTGGTTCGGGCCGGGGGCGGGGGCCGCGCGGCGTCCTGGGCGCTCTGGTGGCCTGGTGTTCTGGTGTCCTTGGTGGGTGGCTGCCCGGCCGGCGTCGGGGGCGGGGCTGTTGGTGTGGTCGGCTGTCCGGGCCCGGGGCCGCGGCGCCGGGGGCGCCGCCTGCCGGGGGTGGCTGCTTGTGGGAGGGCTGCGGGCCATGGGGGGCATTGCGGGCTGCGTGTGCACTGCTGTTTCGGTGGGTGGCATGTCGCGGGAACCACCGCAACGTTCACCTACGCCGGCAGCCGGCGCCTAGGCCGGGGTTGATGCCGACGCCGACACCGAAGCTTGCCACCGCCACCGCCACCGCCGCCGATGCTGACGTTGGTGCGGGTCCCGGGGTTGTTGCCGTCGGCACGCGCCGTGGGGTGTGAGGTGTTAGTGCGTTGATGGTGTCGTGCTCGTCCCGGGGTGGCGTGGTGCGGGTGCTCGCGTGGTTTGCGTGTGGGGATGGCGAGGTCTCGGTGTTGGCGAGTTTGTTGGGGGAGCCGGCCGCTCTCGACTGGGTCTGACCGGCAGGTGGGCGGGACTTGGGCTGGTCGGTGATAGCGGATCGGGTCGTGCTGTGGTGTCCCGGCGCTCCGGCCTTTCCGGTTCGGCTTTCCGTCTTGGGTTTCTTGCCTGTGGTGGGCGCTGTGCGTGGAAGACCGCGGGTGGGTGCCGGGCGGGCTCGGCGGGGGTGCCGTTTGCGGACGGCGGGCCGGCTGGTGTCCGGGCGCGGGTGTCGTGCCGGTGGCTGCCGGTGCCGTGGGGGAGGGGGGAGGGAGCTGGTCCGCGTACGGGATCGGTGGCCTGCTCGCGGGTGAACGTGGGGGCGGGTACGGCGTGTTCGCGTGCGGGCACGGGCGGGTGCGGCGTGTTCGCGTGCGGGTGCGGTTCAGGTCGTGGCGGGCCGCTGTTCGGGGTCGAGGCCGGCCAGGGTGGGCGCGGTGGCCCAGCGTGGCAGGACCAGCCGCCAGAAGCGGGTGAGCGAGGCGGGGGAGAGCCAGCCGAAATCCCTGCGTCCGAGTACTTCGAAGCCGATGGTCGCTGCCGTCACCGAGGTGGTCAGGTCCTCACAGGCGATGCCGTCCGCCAGGAGGTGGTCCTCGGCGGCCCGGGCCAGCAGGTGGCGCACGCACTCCTGCCACTCGCCGCGCAGCTCGAGGCCGGTGCGGTGGGGGGTTTCGCAGTTCAGCCGGTAGCCGGCCCGGGCCACGGCGTCGTGGCACAGCTGGTCGGCAAGCGCATGGGAGGTGCTGATGAGCTGCTGCAGGGCGTTCAGGTCCGGACGCTGGGCGGCCTGGGCACTGCGGCGCAGCACCACCGCCGCGCTGGCCTCGACCGTGGAGGCCAGCGCCGCCTTGTTCGCGAAGTGGAAGTGCAGGGCGCCGGTGCTGACACCCGCGCTGGAGCTGATCTGCGCCAGGCTCGCCCGGACGTACCCGTGCTGCTCGAACGCCTCGGCCGCGGACCGGATGAGCGACTGGCGGGTATGGGCGGCACGTTCCTGTTTCATGGCCAGGGCTCCTCGGGGCGACTGGGTGCACCATGCAACCCAAAATATAAAACCAGGATGCTGGTTCTGTACTATCTCACCTGATGAAGCTCTCACTGGCCAGTCACCGGCCAGCCACTGGCCGGGCGAGGCAGTGAAGGTGCCACGCGCCCTGTGGGGGAGTTGTAAACCGGCGCCCAGGTATGTTTACTGGGTCGGGCCGCGCCGCGCCGGACCGTGTGCCGTTCGGCCGTGCCGTTCGGGCTGTGCCGGGCTGTGCCGTTCGGGCTGTGCCGGGCTGTGCATGTGCCGTTCGGGCTGTGCCGGGCTGTGCTGTCCGGGCTGTGCCGGGCGGGCGGGTGTGGGGTGCGGGCGGGGGTGAGCCGCCCCCGGCAGGCGCCGGTGACGACCTTTTTCTGGGGGGCGGGGTGGAGAGTCTGCGTCCGGCGGTGAGCGCCGGCACCGTACCGGCGGCCGCCACCGGCGTGTCCGGCGCGGTCGGCCGCCGGCCCGCGGGGGAGCGGTCTGTCGGCCTGCGGCCTGCGGGGGAGCGGCCTGTGGGGGAGCGGCCTGTTGGCCGGCGGGCTGTGGTGGCGGTGGGGGCGTTGGTGGCTGGTGACTCCCCGCGGCTGAACGGGGAGAGCGCCCAGCATGTCCGGATGCTGGCGCGGCTGGGTGATGTGCTGCCGCCGGTTGTGGTCCACCGCGAGACGATGCGTGTCGTGGACGGGATGCACCGGCTGCGGGCGGCGCAGTTGCGGGGTGAGCAAACCATTGCGGTGGAGTACTTCGAGGGTGGCGAGGTTGACGTGTTCGCGCTGTCGGTGCGGTTGAACATCGCCCATGGGCTGCCGCTGTCGCGCGAGGACCGGACGGCCGCGGCCGGGCGCCTGCTCGAGACCTTTCCGTTCTGGTCCAACCGGCGTATTGCCGTCAATGCCGGGCTGTCCGCGAGTACCGTCGCCTCCCTGCGCCGCCGTTCAGCCGGTCCGGGCGGGCAGTTGGGCGCCCGGGTGGGCCGGGACGGGCGGGTGCGGCCGCTGCGCGCTGCCGAGGGGCGGCTGCGGGCGAGCCGGGTGATCGCCGACAACCCCCGTGCGTCGCTGCGGGAGATCGCCCAGCAGGCGGGTATCGCCGCCGCCACCGCCAAAGACGTACGCGACCGGATGCGCCGGGGCCAGGACCCGGTCCGCCCCCCGGCCGCGGCCCGGCCCGGCGGGCACGACATCCCGCCGGCCGGCCCGGCAGCCGTCGGGCCGGCCCTGGCCGGCATGCGCAAGGACCCCGCACTGCGCACGGACGCGGGGCGGATGCTGCTGCAACTGCTGTCCGCCCACTGCATCGGTGACGACGCCCAGTGGGAGCGCCTGCTGGCCGGCGTGCCCGAACACCGCAAGGACACCCTGGCCCAGGCCGCCCGCCACTGCGCGGACGCGTGGCTGCGTTTCGCCGGTGAGCTCGAGACACCACGCGGATGACCGCCGGCCCCCCCCACGAAAGCACCACCCACGCCACCGCGGCAGCCCACCCGCACCGGCCCGGCCCTGCCCGGCCCGGCCCGGCCCGGCCCTTGCCCTGCCCGGCCGTGCCGGCGCCACCGCGCACCCCATACGCCGCGCACCCCATACGCCGCGCACCCCGTAGGCAACGCCCCCTCAGGGCGCGCCCCCACACCCCCTGCACGCCAGGGCGCTCCCCGACGCCCGGGCGCCCTGCACGCCAGGGCGCTCCCCGACGCCCGCGCACCCTGGCGGCCGTGCACCCCGGTACCGGGCGCCTCGGGCGGGCTTGCCGCACACCGGGCGCCGCGCCCGGACGCGCTGCGCCGCCGCGGTCGGGCGACAAGGGCAGCCGCGCCTCCTCGGAGCCGGCCGAGCAGCCCTGCGGCGCCGGCGTCACCCGTCGCCCACCGCGTCGGCGCCCCGCGCCGCCGGTCCGGCCGTTGCCTCGCGCTGTCCCTTCGGTCGTCGTCCCGCGCCGCCTGTGGGCCGTTGCCCGTTGCCCGTTGCCCCGTGCCGCCTGTCCGCCAGGTCCGGCTGTCGCCGCGTGCCGGTGGGCGGTGGTGGTGCCCGGAGCTCGTGGTGCCCCCGCTTCAAGTGGTCGTGGGGGCGGGGCCCTTGCCGGGGTGGCGGCATCGCGTTGCCGGGTCCGGGGTGTGGTCGGGGCTGCCGTCACTCCGTTGTAAAAAAACCTGGCTGCTGGTATTTTTTCGGTTGCGGAGGCACGCCATATGGGGGAAGACCGTGCGGCCACCGGGCCGGCGTGATCACGTCCGGGTCTGGGGGTGTCGCGGTGTTCCTGGCCCTGCGCGTCGTGGACTGCCGAGGAGACGGGGTTCGGATGATCACGCAAGAGGCGAGGACGCGGAACGAGCTGCCGGGGGAGGTGCGGCTGTTGCGCTGGCCCGCGCAGCGGGACCTGCGTGAGGAGTGCAGGTCGCGTGGCGTGCCGCGGATCCTGGTGGTGGAGGCGGGTCTGGAGGCTCCGGTGTGTGAGGACATCTTCGAGGACTGGGTTCGTACTCCTGTCACCTCGCCCGACCTCAAGGCCCGTACCGACGCGCTGGTCAGCCGCTATCACCAAAACCGCTCGCCCCGGCTCGACGAGGAGGGCGTGCTGCGGTTCGCCTCCCGGTCGGTGACGCTCTCGCCCATGCAGGCGAGTCTGCTGTCGCTGCTGGTGTCGCAGTTCACCCAGGTCGTGGCGCGTGAGGCGCTCAGGTCCCGGCTGGGGCGCGGTCAGGGGTCGATGAGCCGTAATGCGCTCGACCTGCACATGATGCGCATCCGCCACCGGATCAACTCGCTGGGGCTCACCATCCGCACGGTGTGGGGCCGCGGCTATGTCCTGGACGTCCAGACAGCCGAAACAGCGTCCTGATCTGTGCCCGGGCGGGCGGCACGCCGCCGCCCGGCGCGTGGACGTCAACTGATCGAAACGGGGGTCTCGCAGGTGATTTTGAAGACTGGCGCCGAGGGCGGTATGACGGCCCTGCCGCAGCCCGCGCCCCGCCTGGCGCGGAACATCCCGCCCCAGCAGCGCGGCACGCACAGGCCACGTCCCGAGCAGGTACTGACCACGCGGGTGGGACTGCAGATCCCCGGCGTGCTCTCCTACGACGAGTGGGAGCGGGCCGGACGCCAGCTGGCGGGGGTGGTGGACTCCTCCTCCTGGTGGCTGGGCGACTGGCTGACCTACGGCAAGGACCACTACGCCGACCGCTACCAGCAGGGCATCCGCGGTGCCGGGCTGCAGTACCAGACACTGCGCAACTACGCCTGGGTGGCCCGCCGGTTCGAGATGAAACGGCGCCACGCACGGCTGACCTTCCAGCACCACGCCGAGGTGGCCTCGCTGCCCGCCGAGGAGCAGGACCGGTGGCTGACCCGGGCCGAGGAACGGTCGTGGACGACCAAGCAGCTGCGCAGCGCGCTGCGGGAGGCCAGGGGCGCCGAGCCCGTGAAGCCGCCCGGCGCCGCCGCCCTGCGCCAGCTGGCCGTCCCGCGTGAGCGCTACGAGCACTGGCACAAGGCCGCCGAGCACAGCGGCGTGGCCATCGACGAGTGGGTGCTCACCACCCTCGACTCGGCCGCCGAACGGGTCATCACCACCCTGGTGGTGCCGCCCGAGGCCCTCCCGCAGGCCGTATCCGCCGACGAGCCGGCGCCCGGCGCACCGTAGGACAGGAGCAGCGGGGCGCCGCGGGGTGCCGCAGGCGCGGCGGGTGCGGCGGGATCGCTTGAGGGACGCAGGCGGCCGGGGGCGGAGTGCGCCGGGAAAAGGGCCGCCGGCCGCAGGGAAGCCGCTTGTGGCCCGGCCGGTTTTCCCCGGCCGGGACACGTGCGGCAGGCCGCCCGCCTTTTTGCCGGTGCGCGCCCCCAGCCCCTCAGCCCCAGCCCCTCAGCCCCAGTCCCAGCCCCGGGCCCAGCCCTGGACCCAGGCCCAGACCCAGGCCCGGGCCCAGCCCTGGACCCAGCCCCAGACCCAGGCCCGGGCGCCGGACGGCCGGACGGCCGGGGGGGGGGGGGGCTGGGGGTGGTGTGGCTGGGGGCTGTCAGGTCTGGTGCGTTGTCCCGGCGGTCAGGGGCAGTTGCAGGCGGGAGCCGTCGAAGCGGTCGCGCAGGAGCCGGTCGTGTGTCACCACGACCAGGGTGGCGGTGTAGTGGGCCAGGGCGGCCTCGATCTCTTCCACCAGGGCGGGGGCCAAGTGGTTGGTCGGCTCGTCGAGCAGCAGCAGATCGAGGGGGCCGGCCGTCACGAGGCGGGCCAGTTCGAGCTTGCGGCGCTGCCCGGCGGACAGGTCCCGTACGGGAACAGCGAGGTCGGCGGCGTGGAACAGGCCGAGCGCAAGAAGCGCGTCGGCGTGCTCGTCGCGCCGGCCCGCCCTGCCGGCGGCGAATGCCGCGAGCAGTGTCCGGGCATCGAAGGCCTCGCCGGGCGCGCTGTGCTGACGCAGGAAGCCGACCCGGCGCCCTCGTCCCCGGCGCACGATACCGGCGTCCGGCGTCAACTCCCCTGCCAGCAGCTGGAGAAGGGTGCTTTTGCCGGCGCCGTTGGTACGGAGCCGGCAGGGCGGCGCGGACCCCGTCCGGTACGGAGCCGGCGGGGCGGCGCGGACCCCGTCCGGCAAAACCTGGAGGAGACCATCCAGCGGATCGCTGCCGCGGCCGCGGCCGGCACCGGTGCGGCCTGCCCCCGCAGCGCGACAGGGCACAACGGCCCCGGTACAGCCCTCTGTTCACTGAGAGACCACCTCGCCCCGCACCGAGATCATCACGGCAGGGGACCAGGCGCCACCCGCGTGGCAGGCATGGCAGGATCGCGGCCATGTCCCTCAGCGTGCCCCGCCTCTGGATCGGCTCGAGCGAGATCATCGCCCTCGCCGACGGTGAGGGCCCGTTCTTCTCCCCGCGCGCCGAGGCCTTCCCCGAGGCCACGGCCGCTCAGTGGGCCGAGGCCGACCGCTACGACCCGGGCGCGGTCGACGCCGAGGGCCGCTGGCGGCTCCAGTTCCGCGCCTACGCGATCCGTAGCGACAAGGGCCTCACCGTCGTGGACGCCGGGATCGGTCCGGCGGACAGCCCGGCCCGCTCGTGGGCGCCCGTGCCCGGTGCGCTGCCCCGGTCGCTCGCCGCCGCGGGCATCGACCCGGCCGAAGTCGACACCGTGGTGCTCACCCATCTGCACACCGACCACGTCGGGTGGGCGGTCGTGACCGAGGCGGCTGTCCCCTCGGCGGGCGGCGCGGTGGACGCCCACGCGTCACCCGGAGGCGCGAGCGGAGGCCGCCGCCCCTTTTTCCCGAACGCCGAATACCTGCTCCAGCAAGCCGAGTTCGACGCCCTCGACGCGCTCAACCCGCAGCTTCGCGAGACCCTCACCGACCCGCTCACGGCCGCCGGCCGGCTCCGGCTCCTGGACGGGGACACGCCGCTGCGCGCCGGGCGCGCTGTCGCCACACCCGGTCACACGCCCGGACACCAGAGTGTGCTGGTTACCGACGGGCGCGAGCGGGCGCTTGTCACCGGCGATCTCCTGGTGCACGCGCTCCAGCTGCTTCACCCCGAACTCGCCTACGCGCACGAGGCCGACCCCGAGGCGGCCAGGCACTCGAGAAAGCGCCTGCTCGGCCGCGAAATGGCCACCACGCTGCACCTGGCGACGCCGCATCTGACGGAGCCGTTCCTCTCGGCGTGACCGCGGCCCCGCGCCGCGGGTCAGGCCGCGCGCGGGCAGGCCGACGCTCCGCTCTTCTCAGCGCTCGCGCCGCAGGGGGAGCGAAGACCGTGAGGCGGCAGCCGCCCGCGGACATCCGGCCCGCGGGCAGGCCCAGCACACCGGCCTTCGGATCGCAAAAGATCCTGACGTCCCTCGACCTCGCCGGCGACGTCGCACCCAAACCCCCGCTCCTCGCCGGACGCCTGAAGGAGGCCGGGCCGCACGCGAAACCAGCGTCGAGGTCCAGCCCCACGGCCGGAGGAAGCCGAACGCCGAGCGGCTCCGCGCGCTCGGCGCGCTCGGCGCGCTCGGCGCGCTCGGCGCGCTCGGCGCGCTCGGCGCGCTCGGCGCGAGAGAGTGCCTGCTGGCGCCCGCCCGGCAGAGCTGACATCAGATCTGCTGTTCGGGAAGACGGACCTGCAGGCCGTCGAGGTCCTCGGTGACCTCGATCCGGCAGCTCAGGCGGCTGCTGGGAGTCCGGGGGCCCGCCGTGAACCCCAGCATCCGCTCCTCATCAGCCCCCACCGCCTCCAGCCTGTCGAGCAGATCCGGGCCGACGTAGACGTGACAGGTGGCGCACTGCACGTATCCGCCGCACTGGCCGACGATGCCGTCGACGCCGTGGGAGAGCGCGCCGCGCATGACGGTGGTGCCCACCGGGAGATCGAGCGTCTGCTCGCTGCGGTCGGCGGCCACGTAGGTGACATGGGGCATGAGCTCTCCTTCAAAGGTGCGGTGTGTGTGCAGGCCGTTGTCGGCTTCCCTCGAAAAACGCGGTGCTGTGGCACCCCCGTCCCCGCCCCCGTCCCCGTCCCCGTCGGCGAGGGCGGAGGTGAGAGGCGCTGAGGGCCGAGCGCGGCGCCGGTCGCAGGCGACGTCATCGCGGCCTTCACCTCCCTGACACGGCAGTACCCCTGCCGGGCCACCGAGTCTCCGCGCCCGCCCCCGGGCCCCGGTAGCAGGAAACCCTCCGCCTTCCGGGGGTGGATATCCCTCCCGGCGCCCCTCGTTATCGCCCGCCCCGGCCCTCGTTATCGCCGCGCCCGCCAGGCGAAGCAGATCCGATAACGGCCCGAAAACGCCGTTCTTTAAGTTTTCTGTCAGACGCAAGGAAGCGCAGCTCAGAGGCCCTGAGCTCCACACAGACAGGAAACGAAGACCATGAAGAAGAACCTGAGTGCCGCGGTGAAGTCCCTCTCCCTCGCGCTGGTCTCCTCGGCCGCGATCCTGACCGCGGTCGTCCCCGCGGTGACGCAGGATTCCGGCACCTCGGTATCGGCGTCCGACGGTACGGTCATCGTGACGCCGGACGACCGCGGCGGCTGGTAGAAAGCGGCGGGCAACAAGCCGCCGCCGCAATACCGCACACCGCACCTCAAGCACCCACCGCCCCAAGCACATCCACAGCCCCAGACACACCCGCTGCCCCAAGCGCACACGTGCCGCGTCCAAGGCACAAGCAACCTCCCGCACACGTGCCGCGTCCAAGGCACAAGCAACCTCCCGCACACGTGCCGCGTCCAAGGCGCAAGCCACCTCCCGCACACGTGCCACCTCCCGCACACGTGCCACCTCCCGCACACGTGCCGTGTCCAGGACACCCGCCGTGTCCAGCGCACCCGCCGTGTCCGGCGCGCAATCCGCGTTCAGCGCACCCGCTGCCTCGAAAGCGCACTCGCGCTTGACTTAACCCGGCACTTCCCCGTACAAGACGCCAGGCCCCGCAACGGATCGCGAAATGCCGCTTTGCGGCCCGGCTCAGTCATCCCGGGTGTATGAGAACGCAAATCCCTTTTAAACCCCCGCGGCCTGCCGCCACCCCAACAGCATTCATTTCTCCGGCTGTTAAGGCTCATATCGCCACTCGACCGGAGGGGAACATGCGCTCGGTGACCTACATTGGTTGTCGTCCGGAAATGAGGACTTCAACAAAGGGGGAGCCGGAGTGGGCGAACAACTCAGCTTCAAGGTCTTGGGGCCCCTCGCGGTGAGTGCGGGGGAGGAAACCGTCCCGCTGGGCGCCGGCCGCCAACGGACCATTCTGGCCCTGCTGTCGCTCACCCCCGGCCGCGTCGTCCCGGTGGACACGATGGTGGACGCGGTCTGGAACAGTAACCCGCCGCCCACCGCCCGCACCCAGGTGGCGATCTGCGTCGCGGCCCTGCGCAAACTCTTCAAAACCGCGGGCGTCACCCAGGACGTCATCGTCACCGCGCATCCGGGATACGTCCTGAACACCGAGGGCCACCAATTCGACGCGGCCGACTTCTCCGACTTCGTCCAGCAGGCCGAGCAGGCCGCCGAAGAAGACCGGCCGGCGCAGGCCGCACAGCTGTACGCGCAAGCACTGCAGTTGTGGCGCGGGCCCGCTTTCGCCGGAGTGAGCGGGCAGCTGATCGAGGACGAGGCGGCCCGCCTGGAGGAACACCGGCTCAACGCCTACGACGACTTGACCCTCGTCCACCTCGAACTGGGCCGCCACCAGGAACTCATCCCGGAACTGGCGGCCATGGTGCGCGAACACCCGCTGCGCGAACGCACCCGCCACCATCTGATGCTCGCGCAGTACCGCTCGGGCCGCCGCGCCGACGCGATGGAGACCTACCGCGACGCACGCCATCAGTTCATCGAGGAACTCGGCATCGATCCGGGACCCGACCTGAACGAACTGCACGACGCGATCCTGCGCGACGATCCCTCCCTGGCACCCGCGCCCTCCGCCACCGAACGCCGCCCCGCCCCCGCCGCGCCTGCCGTCCCCTGCGAACTGCCGCCGGACGTACCGGCGTTCACCGGCCGCAGCGAGGAACTCGCCGCCCTGCAGGGCCTGGTGGCCGACGAAGGCACCTGCGGCATCGGCCTGATCACCGGCGCCGCCGGCATCGGCAAGAGCGGCCTGGCCATGCGCTGGGCCTTCAGCGCCGCTGAACACTTCCCCGACGGCCAGCTCTTCGCCGACCTGTGCGGCTACGACGAACACCGCGAACCCGTCACCGCCCACGAGATCCTCTCCCGCTTCCTGCGCTCGCTCGGCGTGCCCGGTGAACAGATCCCCGACGAGCCGGAAGAACGCATCGCCCTCTACCGCAGCCTGCTGGCCGAGCGCCGAGTCCTGGTCGTCCTCGACAACGCACGCACCTACGCGCAGCTGCGCCCGCTGCTGCCCGGCGGCAAACGCTGCTGCGTCCTGGCCACCAGCCGCGACCAGATGGAAGACCTCCTCACCTGGCCCTCCCCGGCCCGCATCCACCTGGGCCCGCTGTCGGAAACCGAAGCCGTCGAACTGCTCACCGCGATCGTCGGCGAGCGCCGGATCGCCCCCGCCCGCCCGGACGCCGCCCGCCTGGTCGAGCTGTGCGACCGGCTGCCGCTGGCCCTGCGGATCGCCGCCGCCCGCCTGGCCTCCAAACCACACTGGACGGTGCGCTACCTGGTCAACCGGCTCAGCGACGAACACCGCCGGCTGGACGAACTCAGCCAGGGCGAATCCCAGGTCCGCGCCAGCCTCGCCCTCAGCTACCGCTACCTGCCCGCCGAGGCGGCCCGGCTGCTGCGCCGGCTCGGCCTGCTGGACGTACCCGACTTCACCGCCTGGAGCGGCGCCGCCGTCCTCAACAAGGAAGTCCTGGACGCCGAACGCCTCATCGAAGACCTCGTCGACGCCCAGTTCCTCGAAGTCGTCAACGTCGACGCCACCGGCCAGCTGCGCTACCGCTTCCACACCCTGGTCCGCCTGTACGCCGAAGAACGCGCCCGCCAGGAGGACTCCGAGCCCGACCGGCTCGCCGCCACCACCCGCTACCTGCGCACCCTGCTGACCATCGCCGAGGAAGCCGACCGGCGCGAGGGCGCCGGCAAGGACACCTGGGTGCACAGCGGCGTCCAGCGCCGCCGCATCGAGGCCGCCCTCACCGACGAACTGCTCGCCGTGCCCCTGGAATGGTTCGAGGCCGAACGCCTCGCCCTGGTGGCCTCCGTCCAGCAGGCGGCCCGCATCGGCCAGTCCGAACTCGCCTGGGACCTCACCGTCAGCGCCCTGGTCTTCTTCGGCACCCGCAGCTACACCGACGACTGGCGCACCTGCTGCCAGGCCGCCGCCGAGGCGGCCCACACCGTCGGCGACCTGTGCGGCCAGGGCGCCATGCACTTCGGCCTGGGCACCCTGGAACTGAGCTACAGCAGGCTGGAGAACGCCGCCTCCTACCTCGACAAGGCCCTGCACTTCTACACCGAGGCGGGCGAGGACCACGGCCGGGCCATGGCCCTGCGCTCACTGGGCCAAAGCGACCGCATGCGCGGCGACCCGGACACCGCCATGCCCCGCTTCACCGAGGCACTCACCCTCTTCCGCGCGGCCGGCGACCTCTTCGGCGAAGTCCACACCCTGCACAACATGGCCGAAGCCGAACTGGACCGCGGCCACCTCGAAGCGGCCATGCGATGCGCCCGGGAGGCCGTGCACCTCGAGGAGAAACGAGCCCCCGACACCCGCAACCTCGCCCAGGCGCTGTACCGCCTGGGCCGCGTCCACCTCGCCCTCGACGAGCTGGCGGCCGCCGAGGAGTCGTTCCTGCGCGCGGTACGGATCGTCAAGGAGAAGACCGACATGGTCGGTCTCGCCCACACCCTCCTGGGCCTGGGCGAGACCCGCTACAGCCGGGGGGACGCACCCCTGGCCGAGACCACGCTGACCGACGCGCTGGAAATCGCCGAGGAGTGCCGCAGCCCGCTCGTGGCCGGACGCATCGGCCTGGTCCTGGCCGAGGTCAGCCACCACCTCGGCAAGACCGAGACCGCCCGCACCACCCTGCGCACCGCGCAGCAGCGGTTCGCCACCGCAGGAGCACCCGTGTGGGAGCGGCGCGCCGAGGAGGCCCTGGGCGCGCTGGTGGGCTGAGACCCACCCCACCCACCCAAACCGGCACGACACGACGCCCGTGACCTGAACCCACCAGGTCACGGGCGCTGCTGCAGGACAACAACCCACCCCACAACGCCCCCCACTACAACCCCCCACCACGACGGCCCCGCCACACCGGCCCG
>NZ_KQ949009.1:16134-113319 GCF_001514265.1 Streptomyces resistomycificus
ACACCGGCCCCACCACGGGGCCCCTCCACAACGGCCCCACCAGCGGCCGCGTACCGGCACGCCCCCTTACCTTGGCTGCCGGGCCAACCCACCCCGAACTGCGGGAGAACCCGCGCCACCCACACCACAAGGCGACCGTGCGATGCCGCCGCCCTCGCGCCCATTCCCCCGGCCCCCCATTCCCCGGCTCTCCTTTCCCCGGCGGCCTTTCCCGCCCGCGCATTTACCGCCGCTCCCGGCCAGGCGCACGCCCGCCGCCCCCGTCCTCACCGCCACCGTCACCGTCACCGTCACCGCGACGTCGCCCGTTCCTTTTGGCCGGTTGGCGGATAAGGGGGCCGGACGGCTGTCCTGTTGCCGGGACAGCCGTCCGCCCGTGCAGGCACCCGCACCATGCGGCCCGCGCGCAGAGGGACAGGACGCGGGCGAAGGCCCGGATATAGATGCCGTATAGATCCGGCTGCCACAGTGGTCGAACGGACCTGAAAGAAACCGGGCAGGTTCACAAATGAACACGGGAACCGAGGTGCTGACGTGCGTGCGAAGAGCCCCGAAAGGGTCGTGATCGTTGGCGGAGGCGTCACCGGCTGGATGACCGCCTCATATCTGAAAGCCGCGCTGGGCGACGACGTCGCCCTCACCCTGGTGGCCCCCGGCGAGACGGCCGCCCCACCGGACGAGACGAGCCTGGGCGATCTGGCACAGTTCTTCGACGTCCTGCAACGGGCCGAGGAGGACTGGATGCCCGCCTGCGACGCCACCTACAAACTGGCCGTCCGCTTCCAGGACTTCAGCCGCCCCCGACACCACTTCTACCTGCCCTTCGAGCAGATGCCGCAGGCCGACGGCTTCCCCCTGACCGAATGGTGGCTGCGCATGCAGCCCAGCGGGCGCTTCGACCGCGACTGCTTCGTCGCCGCCTGGCTGTGCGACGCCCAGCGCAGCCCCCGCCACACGCCCGGCCCCACCCCGGGCCAGGACGCGGCGCGGCCGCCCTACGGCTACCACCTCGACGCGCAGGCACTCACCCGCTACCTCACCGCCTACGCCGTCGAGCGCGGCGTGCACCACCTCACCGACGAGGTCCACGACGTGCGCCTGGACGCACGCGGCTGGATCGACCACGTGATGACCGCCCGGCACGGCGCCGTGGACGGCGACCTGTTCATCGACTGCACCGGCACCCGGGGACTGCTGCTGCGCCGGGCACTGAAGGTCCCCTTCGTCTCCTACCAGGACACCCTGCCGGGCGACAGCATGGTCACCCTGCGCGTGGACGCCGACATGAAGGCGCACGGCATCCCGCCCTACACCGCCATCACCGCGCAGGCCGCGGGCTGGACCTACAGCATCCCCCTCCTCACCCGCATCGCCACCGGCTACGTCTACGCACAGGAGTACTGCACCCCCCAGGAGGCCGAACGCACCCTGCGCGAGGCCGCCGGCCCGGAAGCGGCCGGCGCCCCCGCCACGCACACCACCCTGTCGTTCGGGCGCAGCCTGCACGCCTGGAAGCACAACTGCGTCGCCGTCGGAGCGGCCGCGGGCCGCGTCCAGCCGCTCCAGGCCACCGCGATCTCCTACGTCCACCACGCACTCCAACAGCTCGCACCGCTGGTGGCGCCGGTGGCGCAGGCCGTGCGCAGCGGCGGCCCGCACACCGACCTCCAGGAGCACTACAACACCGCCCTCGCCCAGGAACTGGACGCGGCACGGGACCTGTCGACCCTGCACTACCTGGGCGCCGCACGCCAGGACACACAGTTTTGGCGCGACGCCCAGACCTGCCCCCTGCCCGACGCGCTGGCGCAGGCGATCGAACGCTGGCGCGTCCGCCCCCCGGGCACCGAGCACCAGCCCGGCCCGAAAGGACTGCCGCAGCACGCGCACACCTCGATCCTGCTGGGCACCGGCGCCCTCGCACTGCCCCCCTCGACCGCCCTGTCCCCTCTCGACGACCGGGCCGCCCGCCAGGAGTTCGCGGCGCTCAAGCAAAGGGCACAGACCCTGGTCAAGACACTGCCCACCCAGTACGACTACTTCAGCCAGATCAGTGCCTGACCCCGGCCCCTGGGCCGTCACCGGCCCCGGCCCGCCACTGGCCAAGGGGGCGGTGCAGACAGGGATCCGAGGCGAGGACGGCGCGGTGGACATCACGCAGCAACGCACCCGGCTCGATGCCCAGTTCACCCACGAGAAGCCGCCGGCCCCGGTCGTAGACGGCTAGCGCCTCGGCCCGCCGGTCACACCGGTACAGCGCCGTCATCAACTGGGCGCGGAAACGTTCATGCACAGGGTGGCGGGCCACCAGCCGGGTCAGCGCCGGCACCAGCCGCGGATGCCGGCCCAGCGCCAGGTCCGCCTCCATCAGACCGGCCAGGACCGCCACCCGGGCCTCCTCCAGCGCAGGACCCTCCGCCCGGAGCAGGTGCTCCGAGACGTTGGCGAGCACCGGCCCCCGCCACAGCACCAGCGCGTCACGCAACAACCCTCCCGCCTGCCGGTAGTCGCCGGCACCGAGCGCCGACTGGCCGTGCGCGGCCAGCTGCTGGAACTCACCGAAATCCAGCCGGGCGGCACCGGTGCGCAGCCGGTAGCCCTGCGCACGGCGGGTGATGGCCACCTGCGCCCCCAGCCGGCGGCGCAACCGCGACACCTGGGTGTACAGCTGCGCGCTGAGCGTGGCGGGCGGATGATCCCCCCACAAAAACCAGCTCAGTTCGGTGTCCGCGAGGTACGAGTCCTCCGCCATCAGCAACGCCGCGAGCACGGTGCGCTGCTTCGCGCCCTGAAGCGGTATCTCCACTGCGCCGTCACGTACCTGTACGGGGCCCAGAATGCGGAACTCCATCGAAAACCTCGCAGATGTCCAGGACGAGAGGGGCAGGATCTCGCGGGCGCCGCACACCGTGGCCGGCCGCTGTCCCGTCGACGGGACGGGGCCCGCCACCACCCCAGCAGCAGGGGGGGCGGGCACGCTGCGGCTGCGTGACTGCGCCACCGGACGGACCGAAAAGCAAGAGACCTCGCCCGCCACCCACATACGGCCCCACACCGGCGACCTCGGCTCCCTCGACGACCTTCCGCGGCCTCAGCGACTTCCGCGGCCTCAGTGACTTCAGCGGCCTCCGGCGGCCTGGGCGACTTCGAAGACTTCGGCGACTGCGCGACCGGGGGAGCGGAGAGGCGGACGGCAGGGACGGCGTCGCCGGCATCCCCGCCGGGAAGGCCCCGTGCGCTTTCCGTGGACCGCCCGTGCGGCGCCTGCCTCGTCAGGGCCACTGCCGACACTACCGCCGCCACCCGCCCGCCGCCGTAGTGCACCGCGCCCGGGGGCCCACTGGCCCACGCCCTCCCCGCCGTCGCCGCAGCCGGCCTCCCGTCCACCGGCCTCCCGTCCACCGGCCTCCCGGCCTCCCGGCCCCCCGGCAGAGCCGCCCCCCGGCCCGCAGGACGGCCTAGCCCTGCCACAGCCCCGCGCATAGGAGGCGGACGGGTGGAGCGGCAACGGCGCCCGCGCCCCGGCCGGGGCTGACCCCCACACCACCGTCAGCGTGGGTCCCGCGGCGTGGCCCGACCGGCAGCTCAGGGCGCCTGCGCGCGGATACGGAACCGGCGCTACCACGGCGATAACGGGCCGATAGGCCGCCCTCGTAGCGTCGTGGCCGCAGCGAAGGAAGAGGCGAAAGCAGCCGTGCGAAGCAAGCCGTGCGAAGCAAGCGGCCGCGGTCTGCGCCAGGCCCCGGCCCGCTGCCCCCAGCACCTCCACTCACCCGCCCCCGCAGCCCGTGGCGCCCCCTGCGCGCGATGGGCTGCGCCATCCGTTGAGGCAGCCCATGCCGGTCTTCGACACACCCGAGCCGATCCTCGTCACCATCGAACTCGGCGTCGGCACCGTCCACGTCGTCGCGAGCGACCGCACCGACACGACCGTCCACGTGCGCCCCGGCGACCGCGCGGACTTCGGTGACGTGGTGACCGCGGCCGAAGCCGTCGTCGACTACGCGGACGGCGAACTGCTCGTGTCCGTGGGCAGACCGCAAGGCCTGCCCCGCGGCGGCGGAAGCGTGATCGTCGACATCGAGGTCCCGACCGGCTCCGGCGTGCAGGGCGACGCCCTCGCCGCGGACTTCTCCTGCGAGGGCCGGGTGGGGGAGTGCCACATCACCACGGCCTGCGGCCACCTGCGCTTCGCCCGGACGGGATCGCTGTATCTGAGCTCCCTGCTCGGCAACGTCACCGCACAGCACGTGTCCGGCGACGTCGAAGCGGTCACCGAGTGCGGCGACGTAACCCTCCACACGGTCGAGGGCACGGTACGGCTCACCAGGACCCTGGGCGCCACACACCTCGGCGAAGTCGCCGGCGCCACCCACGTGTCGGCGCACAGCGGCCAGGTCCGCATCGGCCGGGCGCACGCCGCGGTCGAGGCCCGCACCGTGCAGGGCGACATCCGTATCGACGAGGCCCTGCGGGGACCGCTGGCACTGGAGAGCGAGGCCGGCGGCCTCGATGTCGCCATCGCCGACGGCGCCGGCGCCCGCCTGGACCTCGACTCCGCCTCCGGGACCGTCTACCGCTCCCTCGACCTGCTCGACACCCTGGCCGCCGTCCCGCCCGCGGCCGCCACCCGGATGGTCGAGGTGCGGGCCCGCACCCGCACCGGCGACATCGTGCTGCGCCGGGCGGCCCTCGCCCCCGACGACGGCTCCCAGGCCTCCCAGCGCTTCCAGCACCCCTGGGGCTCCTAGAACTCCCGAAGCCTGCAGGGCTTGTGGGGCTTGGGGCTGGACGCAGCCGTACACCGCGCACCCGTGGGCGAACACCTCACGCAGGGGCCCTCACCGGCGGGCCGCCGCCGGGCGTCACGGCGAGAACTCGATGATCTTCTGGGCGGTCAGGTCGGCCAGGAAATCGCTGACATCGGCGAGGGCCTCCTCCTCCTCGATGCCGTACTCGTGCGCCAGCAGCCGCGCGAGGACGCCGACGCTGCGGGTGCCGTCGACAGCCCTGTAGATGAGTGCCCCGGCCCCCTCGAGAAGCAGGGCGTTGTCCTCGAAACCGAGCAGCACATCCTGGCCCGAACGCCGGATGCGGATACCGAGCACGCGACGGGGCACCTCGCACGGGGCCAGGACGGGCACCTGGTCGCTCACGGGGTCTCCACGCGCAGGGAGACGTCCTGGCACAGGGTGAGGACTTCCCTGATCCACGGTTTCGCGTCGGCGGCGTCGTAGCCTTGCATCGTCTCCAGCGCCCAGTACCGCTCGAAGGGCAAGAACGAGGGCGCCACGATCCGCAGCCGGTTGGGCCGCCACTTGGGCATGTGGCTGCCGAACTCGCCGTGGCTTTCCAGCAGCGCGTCCACCGCGTGGCCGAAGGCCCGCCGAGCGGACAGGGTCGCACTCTCCATGTCTCCCGCCTCCATCTGGCCCAGCGCGTCCTCGACGGCGTCGTCCGCCAGGTTCAGCGAGCGCACCACGAGAAACGACGTGAACGCGGAGTCGGCCAGACGCTTACGGCTGCCTTGCACCCAGTCCTCTCCCAGCAGGGTCAGACAGTTGGCGATGCGCCCCAGCGACACCTCCTCGCGCGGCGTCAGCGCCTCTCCGGCCAGACCGCGCTCGTACTCCTGCCAGGACACCTTCGACAGCAGCTGGTCGATCTGACGGTCCAGCCAGTACGTCACCTCCCAGCGCCGGCCGTCCTCGTGGAACGTCTCGCTGCGCACGCCGGGCGGGTCCAGGGGCACCGGGATCGGCCTGCTGGTGGAGGTGTCCCACGCACGCGTGGTGACGACGTACACGTCATGGTCGCTGCGCGCGTTGCTCCATCCCCGGGCAGCGGATCCGACGACCAACGCCGCCAGACAGTCCGCCGGTATCAATTCCCTCTGGCGCAAAGGCTCCAGCCATTCCTCAGTGCTGACCTGCCGCATCTCTCAAGCCTCCCCGAAATTCACTGCCCATGCCTTTCGCGGCGCCCGGCGCCACGGATTGCGCAGATCGTAGTCACACGCCCGCACCCGCCAAAGCCCTCCACCGCAGGCAGCGACGGAAGACAACCGGGCACCACAGCCGCCGAATCCCGATCGATAACGGATCGAAAAGAGACGCGACTAGTTTTTTCCTCAGCAGCACACACCCGGTGCTCACCCAAAGCCCCACCCAACAAAGGTGGTCGTCATGCAGAAGTACACCAAGCCCTCGGCGAAGAGCGTCAAGCCGGCTTCGGTCCTCAAGGGCCTGACCTGATCGGTCGCTCGTCCCACACCCCTACCAGACAAAGGTGGTTGTCATGCAGAAGTACATCAAGCCGTCGGCGAAGAGTGTCAAGCCGGCTTCGGTTCTCAAGGGTCTGACCTGATCGGTCGCTCGTCCCACACCCCTACCAGACAAAGGTGGTTGTCATGCAGAAGTACATCAAGCCGTCGGCGAAGAGCGTCAAGCCGGCTTCGGTCCTCAAGGGCCTCACCTGATCGACCTCTGTGGGTGGGCGGCCCCTTCGAAAGGGGCCGCCCACCCACAGCCATTTTTTTTCGCCGTTTTCACATAAGGCACCGGCAGGTTGAGGAGATTCCATGTGTGGCATTGCGTGCATAGCCCGGCTTGATGGCCGGGAGCTGGGGCCGGAGACGGACTTCGTGCTCCGTGAGATGGCGGACATCCTCGACCACCGGGGCCCCGACGACCGGGAGCTGATGCGGGAGGGCCCCGTCGGCATGGCCTTCACACGGCTCTCCCTCGTCGACCCGGCAGGCGGCGGCCAGCCGCTGGTCAGTGACGACGGCTCACTGGTCCTCATCGCCAACGGCGAGGTCTACAACCACAGGGAACTGGCCGCCAACCTGCCACGCCACGCCCGGCTGCGGACCGGATCGGACTGCGAGGTGCTGCTGCACCTCTACCAGCAGCACGGACTGGACTTCTTGCGGGACGTACGCGGCATGTTCGGTGTCATCCTGTGGGACCGGAAGAAGGGACAGCTGATCCTGGCCCGCGACCGGTTCGGCATCAAGCCTCTGTACTACCAGCGCGACCGTGAGCGGATCGTGCTGTCCTCGGAGATCAAGGGCCTGTACGCCGAGCCCGCCACCCCCTCCGGCTTCGACTGGGCGCGCTCCTTGTCGGTGGCGATGCTGCCGGCGTCCCCGCGCCTGGCGGAGCCCGAACTGTGCACGTGGTTCGAGGGCGTCGAGAGCGTCCCGGCCGCCACGGTCATGCGTATCGACCTGCGCGACGGCCACACCACCCGCCACCGCTACTGGCAACTGCCCACCGAACAGGACGAGTCGGCCGACGCGCGGGAACTGACCGGCCGCTACGGGGAACTGCTGGAGGCCTCGGTGGCCGAATGCGCCACCGCCGACACGGAACTGGGACTGTTCCTGTCCGGCGGCATCGACTCCGGCGCGGTGCTGGCACTGGCGGCCGGACGCCTGGACACCCTGCACACCTTCACCGCCCTGAGCGGCGGCACCCACGACAACGGCGACGCCCACAACGCGCAGTGGATCGCCCGCGAGCTCGGTGTGCCCAACCACCAGGTCGTCTTCCCGCCCGGCCACACACCGTCACCGCAGGAATGGCTGCGCCTCGTGTGGCTCACCGAGACACCGCTGTGCGGCCCCGAGGCCTACTACAAACACGAACTGCACCGCTTCGCCCGCCAGCAACGCCCGCACCTGCGCGGCATGCTCCTGGGCGCGGCCAGCGACGAGTTCAACGGCGGCTACTCACGCGACCTGTCCGGCGACGGCGACTGGGAGTCCTTCCTGGGCGCCCTGACCTACCTCGACCACCACACACGCCTGGAGCAGCATCCCGCACTGGCCCGGTGGTGGGCCGGCGGCGAGTCGCTGATCAGGCTGCCCGCCCTGGAGCGGGGGAGTGCAGCGGCGTCCCACGACGTGTACCGGGCATACGTCGAGTCCGAGTACCGCAAGGTGCAGCAGTACAACGTGTGGCACGAGGACCGCACGGCCGCCGGCAGCGGCATCGAGGCCCGGGTCCCCTTCCTCGACCACCGGCTGGTCGAGCTCGTCACGAGCGTTCCCCACCGGCTGCGCCCGAGCCTGCTGTGGGACAAGCGCATCCTGCGCGACGCCATGCGGGGGCGCATGCCCGCACGGATCGCCGAGCGCCCCAAGGGGCCCTTCTTCTACGGCACCGGCACCCGCCACGCCTACCGCATGATCGTCGGCATGCTGCGCGCCGACGGCCACCATCTCGTGGAACGCGCCCTGTCGGCCCCCGGCGCGGACGACTTCATCGACGCCGACGTCCTGCGGCGGCGGCTGGCCGCCCTGGGCGACGGCGACACCGACTCCCCGGACGTCGAGATCATCCTGCGGGTCGTCAACATGGGGCTGCTGGCCGAGATGGCGGCGAAACCGCCCCGGCTCGAAGACCTCCCCACCGGCCCGCCCCCCTCCTCGCTGCAGGGCCCGCCGGCCGACCACGTCCAGCTGTTCTCCCCGCGCCGTGACGTCGACACCAGCGGCGTCCTGCGCCTGGCCGACGACACGATGCTGCTCACCGACGAGGCGGGCGCATGGTTCCTGCTGCGGGAGGGCCAGATCGAGTACGTCTTCGACCAGGACACGCCGATCCTGCGCCTCCTGCGCCACCTGGACGGCCAGGCACCCCTGAGCGGCGCGCTCAGGGCCGCCGCCGCAGACCTGGACGAGGTCCGCACCGAGATGGACGAGCTCCTCACCCAGCGACTGCTCGGCTGGGCCTCATGAGCGCGGCGCACCGCGCGGCGGCACCCCTGCAGACCACCAACGTCCTGCCGCTGCCGACGGCGCCGGGCGGCCCCTACCAGCGGCTGGCGCGCGCCCAGCTGGTGCCCGCCACCCCCACGGCCCGGACCGTGCAGAGCACCTACGCCAGCCGCTTCGGCCGCTGGGACGACCTGGCCGGCGTGCGCCGCAAGCCCCAGCGCCGCCTGCTGGAAGCGGCCGACCTCTACTTCCCGCCCGAGCTGTATCCCGTGGTCGGCCACCCCCTCGTGGCCGCACGCGGACCGGCCGCCGTACGGACACTGCTGCTGAACCGCCTCTACGACTACCTCGACTTCACCACCGAACTGGAGAACCTCGCGGTCATCCCGGTGGCGTCGAAGATCGCCCGCGGCACCTCCGGACTCCTGCTGCCGCGCCAGATGCAGGCCGACGCCTTCAAGATCGTCACGGACGAGGCGTGGCACGCCCAGTTCTCCTTCGACTTCACCCAGGAGCTCGAACAGGTCACCGGCGTACCGCACGCAGCGGGCGGCGCCCCCGTGTTCGTGCAGCGCCTGGACGAGATAGCCGCCCAGCTTCCCCGCCAGGTCGCGGGCCTGGAGGCCCTGCTCTTCGCGATCGTCAGCGAGACGCTGATCTCCGGGCTGCTCTCACACCTCCCGCGGGACGAGAGGCTGCCTAGCCCGGTACGCGACCTGGTCCGCGACCACGCAGAGGACGAGGGACGCCACCACGTGTACTTCCGCTCCGTGCTGCGCCACCTGTGGCCGGCGCTGACCCTGCGCGAGCGGCATGCCGTCGGCCCGCAGATACCGGCGATCATCCAGGCGTTCCTCACCCCCGACCACGCACAGGTGGCGACCCGCCTGGCAGCCGTCGGACTGTCGAACGAGGAGATCCTCCAGGTCATCACCGAGAGCTGGCCCGAGCACGAACTGATGGGCGAGATAGCCCAGTCGGCGGCACCCGCCGTCCGGTACTTCACCGAAGTGGGAGCCCTCGACGACAGCCGCACACGGGACGCCTTCCTGGAGGCCGGCCTGCTCGCCCCCGCCCCCGACACCGATACGGGTGCGGGTGCGGGTGGGGGCTGCGCGGCCGGCCGGCCGGAGCACCTCACACCAGGGGCGCCGAAGACGCCACAGGACGCGAACACACCGGGGAGCACACGGCCATGACCGACGTCATCACCCCGGCGGCGACCCGCTCGCCCTCCCTGTTCTGGCGCTTTTGGACGGCGACGGCCATCAGCGGCGCCGGCTCGGCCGTCACCCTCGTCGCTCTGCCGCTGGTGGCGGTGAGCGTGCTCGACGCGTCGGTCACCCAGGTCAGTCTGCTCGCCGCCGCCGGACAGGTGGGCTGGCTCGTCCTGGGCCTGCCCGCGGGCGTCATCGCCCAGCGCTGCCCCCTGCGCACCCTCCAGGTCGCCACCGACCTCATCCGCCTGATCGCCCTCGCCTCCATCCCCCTGGCCTGGTGGCTGGCCCAGCTCACCTACGCGCACCTGGTCGTGGCGGCCCTGGCCGTCGGCCTGGCGACGGTGGTGTTCGACGTCGCCAACGCCACGTTCCTGCCGGCCATCATCGACACGAAGGACCTGACCGCCCGCAACGGCCTGATGTCGTCAACCCTCGCCGTGACCCAGACCGGCGGCCCCTCGCTGGGCGGCCTGCTGGTCCAGCTGTCCGGACCGGTGGGCGCCCTGTGCGTCGACGCCGTCAGCTACCTCCTGTCGGCGCTGACCCTGCGCACCCTGCCCCATGCGCCGCCCGTCGCCCCTGCCCCGACCGCCCGGGCGCCCTTCACCCGGCAGATCCGCGAGGGCTGGCAGTTCGTGGTCAGGCACCCGGTGATGATGCCGTGCATGTGGTGGGCGACCGCCACGAACTTCGCGGCCGGCGCGCTGCTGGCCCTGACACCCACCTACCTGGTGCGCGAGGCACACCTCTCGCCCTTCATGGTGGGGCTGCTGATCGCGGCCGACGGGCTCGGCGCACTGGCCGGCTCCCTCGCCGCGGCCCGGCTCGCCGCCCGCTTCGGCACCGCCCGCATCATGATCGCGGCCTCGCTGACCGGCGCCGTGCTGGCCCTGGCCATGCCGCTGACCGCGGGGCCCTCCAGTGCCGTCCTCTTCGCCGTGGGCAACGCCGGCTTCAACGCCGGAGTCGTCATCGGCAGCATCGTGACCCGCACACACCGCCAGACCCACACACCCCCGCACCTGCTGTCGCGGGTGATGGCCACCGTCCGCTTCGTGTCGTGGGGAGCCTCCCCCCTGGGCGCGGCGCTCAGCGGCCTGGCCGCGGCCACCGCGGGAGTGCGGCCCGCGCTGTGGCTGGTGTGCGCGTGCGCCTTCGCCGGGCCCGCCATCCTCCTGACGAGCCGGATCCGCGGCCTGCGGGACCTGTCGCAGCACACCGAGCCGCACCCCAAGGCCCCCGCCGCCGCCCACTGACCCGCCGCCGCCCACTGACCGGCCCGGCACCCACTGACCCGCACCCACTGACCCGCACTCACACCCACTGCCGTGCCCCGGCTGCCGTGCCCCGCCGGCGCGGGGCCCGCGGGCCGCTGCCTGGGGCCGCAGGGTCAGAGCGTGATCCAGTACCGCCGTTTCACACCGATCGGGGTGGTGCGCACGTCCTCCAGGACGCCGCCGTTCGCCTCGATCGTGCGGGCGGAGGGCGTGTTGCCGTCATCGCAGGTCAACAGGACCCGCTCAAGGCCCAGCCGGCGTGCCCGGGGCAGGACGCCGGCCAGCGCCCAGGTGGCGTGTCCCCGGCGGCGGGCCGAAGGGCGCACGCTGTAGCCGATGTTGCCTCCGCCCTCCAGGAGGAAGGCGTTGAGGTAGTGCCGGACGTCGATCGCCCCCAGATAGGTGTCGTCCTCGACGATCCACAGGTGCGTCGCGTGCACGCTGCCCTCCGGCATGGGCAGCGACCGGTCGGCCTGCGCCCGCAGGCGCTGCACCCACTCCTCGAAGCCCGCGACGCTGTCGAGATCCGTCCCTGCCAGCCGCAGCCCGCTGCCGTCCTGATGAGCGTCTGGGCCCCACTCCTGCCGTGCCTTCATCCAGGAGGCCCGTAAACGGGCGGTGGGCTCGATAAGTTGGAGCATGCCGAGGAGATTAACACCCCCCGCATTCCCCAAACAGGCCACTTCGGCCCGGCTCTTGATCCGGCCGGACGCAATATGACATGACTGTGGTGTCGTGAACGCCCGACCACGGGCGGCCGGGGGCTGATCAACACCCCGAGAGCGGTTCATTTCGAGAGAGGCCCACAGTCATGAGGCAAAGCACTCTTCTGATGTCGGCAGAACTGCACACGTACATGACGGCGCACAGCGTCCAGCCCGACGCCGTCCAGGAGCGCCTGGCCCGACAGACCCGCCGGTTCGCGGAGGTCGCCCACTGGCAGACCGCCCCCGAGCAGAGCCCGTTCCTGACGATGCTGGTCCAGACACTGGGCGTTCACAAGGCAGTTGAGGTCGGCACGTTCACCGGAATGTCGGCGCTCGCGATAGCCCGGGGCCTGCAGCCGGGCGGCACGCTGCTGTGCTGCGACGTCGACGACACCTGGACCCCCCTCGCCCGCCAGGCGTGGCAGGACGCCGGCGTCGAGGACCGTATCGAATTGCGCATCGCGCCCGCGCTGGAAACCCTGCGCCTGCTGCCGAATACCGCGGACGTGGATTTCTCATTCGTCGACGCGGAGAAGACCGGATACTGGGACTACTTCAACGAACTCGTCGTCCGCACCCGGCCCGGCGGTCTCCTGGTATTCGACAACGTCTTTCGCAAGGGGCGGGTCCTGCATCCCTCCAGTGAAGTCGACGACGCCATCATCGAATTCAACAAGCGGCTCGCCGGGGACGACCGCGTCGACGTCGTCATGCTGCCGATCGCCGACGGGATGACCATCGCGCGCCGCAAGCCGTAACACCCACCCCACCCGGGCCCGGCCGCGCCCCCACCCGGGCTCAACCCGCCCCCACGTGGCTCACCTCGCCCCCCGGCCCGGCTCGCCCCGCCCCCCACCCGGGCCCGGCCCGGCGTGGGGTGGCCGGGCTGCCGGGGCCGGGGCCGGGGCCCGGGGGTGGTGTCAGCGGTGCAAGACCGCCGCCAGGGCCCGGCCCAGCCCGGCGGTCGCGCGGCCCGGATCGTCCACCGGCGCCGCATGACGCCAGGCGATGACGCAGTCCGGGCGCACCAGCAGACAGCCCCGCTCGTCCAGGCCCTCACTCACCCGCTGCCAGGCACCGTAGACGTCGCGGGCGCCGTCCTCGTCGACGCGAACCACCCGCAACTCCACCCCGAACCGCGCCGCGCACACCCGTGCGGCCTCCACCCAGGCCTGCCCGGCGAGTCCCGTCACCACGCTGAAGCCTCCGCCGCCGACCAGGTCCAGGGTGGAGAGGCGATGCCCCGCGGTGTCGACGAGCCAGGCGTGGGGCAGTTTGGCGCCCGGCCGGGTGGAGGGCTGTGCGTACAGGTCGCGGTCGCGGCGCCACTCCTCCTCGCCCTCACCGTCGGCCAGCACGGCCGAGGAGAGGTAGCGCTGGTTCATCTCCACCCCGTGGGCGCTGAACTCGTAGTGCTTGAGCTGCATGGCGTCGGCCAGTTCCCGTCTGCGGCGGGCCCCCTCGGCCGTCGGCAGACGCCCGCGGCGCACTCCGGCCACGGCGTCCTCGCACGCCAGTCCATCGCCCAGGCCCAGCGCCTTGAAGAGCGGCACGAACTCGCCCGTGCTGCGGTTGGCGCGGGTGACGACCTGCTCGCCCACCGGGGCGCGTTCGGCGCTGTAGGTGTCAAGGAGCGCCGCTCCGGCCTGGCCGCGCAGGACCAGCGCCACCTTCCACGCCAGGTTGTAGGAGTCCTGGATCGAGGTGTTCGATCCCAGGCCGTTGGACGGCGGGTGGCGGTGGACCGCGTCACCGGCGCAGAAGACCCGGCCCCGCCCGTAGGAGGTGGCGTACATGTCGTTGACGGTCCACAGCGACGTCGACTCGATCCGCACGTCGACGTCCGCGTCCCCGAGCAGACCGCGCACGATGCGCAGCGCCTGCGCGTGGTCGAGCACCGGGCCGGGGCCGTTGATGTCGTAGCCCCACACCGCCATCCACTTGTTCCACGGCCGCACCATGCGCAGGGCGCCCATGCCGATGCCGCCGATCCCCTCGCCAGGGCGCAGCACCCAGTACAGGACGCCGGGGCGATGCTCGACGTAGCGGGTGAGGTCGGCCTCGAAGACGATGTTCATGCTGCCGCCCTTGCCCTCCTCGCCGACGAAGGGCAGGCCGATCTGCTCGGCGACCCGGCTGCGGCCGCCGTCCGCGCCGATCAGATAGCGGGCCCGCAGGGTGAACTCGTCCCCGCGCAGCCCGTCGCGCAGACGCGCCGTGACGCCCTCGCCGTCCTGCTCGAGGCTGAGGAACTCGGTGTCGAAGCGGACCTTGGCACCACGCCGGGCGGCGTTGCCGATCAGCACGGGCTCCAGATACGGCTGCGGCAGATCGAGCATCGGGGAGGGGCTCGCGGCCGCGTACTCCGTCAGCCGCTCGTCCTCCGTGCCCCAGGTGCGGATGCGGGCGATCTCCTCACCGGCCAGGCTGGTGCAGAACACGCTCTCACCCATCAACTGCTGCGGGGTGCCCACCGACAGGGCCTCGTCCTCCACCCGCAAATCCCGCAGCACCTCCATGGTCCTCTGGTTGGTGATGTGGGCGCGGGGACTGTCGGCGACCCAGCCGTACTTGCCGATGACCGTCGTGCGGACGCCGTAGGTGGCCAGCGCCAGCGCGGCGGCCCCGCCGGCCGGGCCACCGCCCACGACCAGGACGTCCGTGTCGAACGCGCCGTCACTTCGCATACGCTGCTCCCGTCGAGACGTGTGGATGCGCTGCGCATCCAGAAAAGCCGGAAAGCCAGAAAAGCCGGAAAGCCCGCAAAACCGGAATCCCGGAAGCCTGGAAGCCCGGAAAGCCGGAAGCTCGGAAGCCCGGAAAGCCGGAAGCCCGGAAGGCCGGAAGCCCGGGAAAGAGCGTCGGCGGCATTTTTCCCGCATACGCTTTCCCTGCGCGGACAATGCCGCAACAGACATGCCGGGGCGCGCGCCCCTGAACCCGTGAACACGTGCCGGGGCACAGTCCCCTCGCACCCCCGGGACGAGCCGGACCGCGTTGTCGCCGGCAGCCACTGCCTTTATCCGTGCCGTCCGGATCCGCATTGCGCCCCCGTCGACGGGACGTGGCGGCAAACCCGCCACACGTCCGTGCCCGCCCCGGCCGGCGCCTGCCCGGCGCTCGCCGCACCGCCCGCCCCTACCCGGCGGATGCCGGGTGGACGTGCCCGCAGGCGGGTGTTTTCCGGTTGTATCACGGCGTCAGGCGGCGGCGGCAGGAGCGGTGGGCCCGGCCGGGCGGGGTGCGATGGTGTCCCGTCGACAGGACACCGCCGCACCCCGCGCCAGGCTCAACACCGCATTACCGGCACGGAACTCGTCTCCATTCCTCGTCCCGGTTCCCCATTTCCCGGCGGCCCGGTATGTTCGGCAGCGGTCGGAACCTCGAAAAGAAACACAGAAGGACGTTCCCATGCCACCTTCCCTACCTCGCGAAAACACGGCCGGCTCCTCCGGCGGTTTTGCTGTGGAGCGATCGGTACTTGAATGGCTGCGCACGGAACTCGAAGATCCCGAAGTCGTCGGCTTCGGTCCTTTCCCGCAGCCGGCGCCGAACCATGGGCGCTGAGATGACGCGCGTCGCCTCGCCGGCTCCCGGCGCGGTGGACGAAGAGGTGTGGGCCGCCTGCCTGCGGGCGGCCGGCCCCCACCGGTGCCGTGTGGTCACCCCGCGCCACCACGACGGGAGGGCCGGCAGCGGCGCATTCCGTGACCGAGGCGCCCATATCGTGCTCTCACCCACCTCCGTCGACGAGGTCCGCTCGCTGCTGCCCGGCCTGGCCGCCCACGAGGGCCGGCACGGCGCGATCCATGTGCAGCCCTGCAGCACCGGCCTCAACTGGGGCTTCGGCGCCGACCAGCCGGCCGACGACGGCGGCGTCCTGATGCACCTGCGGGGCCTGAAAACCATCCGGCACCTGGACACGGACCACGGCATCGCGGTCGTCGAACCCGGCGTCAGCCAGGGGGCGCTGGCCGAAAGACTCCAGGGCAGCCCCTACCTGCTCAACGTCACCGCCTCCTCCGCCCACACCAGTGTCGTCGGCAACGCCCTGGACCGCGGCGTCGGCCTGCACCGCCAGCGCACCGAAGACGTCCTGGGCCTCGAAGTGGTCCTGGCCGACGGCACACTCCTGCACACCGGCCGCTGGCCCGGCCCGCGCACCGCGCCGGCCCCCTACGCCCACCAGGTCGGCCCCGGCCTGACGGACCTGTTCCTCCAGTCCGGCCTGGGAGTGGTCACCGCCGCCGCCCTGCGCCTGCTGCCGCGCCCCGAGACCTCCCGCGTGCTGCGCCTGGCCTTCGCCGCCGCCGACCTCGGCGAGGCGACCCGGTTCCTGGCCCGGGTGCACGCCGACCGGCTGTCATCCGCAGTGATCAAGGTGTACAGCGCGCAGGCGGCCGCCGCCTACGGCGGCACATCCGACACCGGCTACCTCGCCTACGTGCACCTCGCCGGCGCCCGGCCGATGGTCGAGTGCGCACGCGAGACGGTCACCGAACAGGCCGCCCGGGCAGGGGTGTTCGCACCACCCCGGGTCTTCGGGCCCGACGAGGAGGGCACGACCCTCGCGGAACACGCCACCCTGCGCGCCTACGCCGGTGACCCGAGCGCCAACGACGCCATGGTGCAGGACATCTTCCAGGTGCCCGTGGGACAGACCGAACTACGGGGCACGGCAGGCTGGCTGTTCTTCACCCCGGTCCTCCCGCTGGACGCCGCGGCCCTGCGCCAGGCGGCCGCACTGCTGGATGCGGCGGCCGCCGGCCTGGACGCCGGCATGGTCGTCGGCCACACCTTCAACCTGATGCCCGGCGGATGGGTCGACATGGTCGTGTCCCTGCGCTTCTCCCACGACGCCGACACCTCACGACGGGCCCACACCCTCCTGGACACCCTGCACGAGCGCTTCGCGCACGCCGGGTTCCTGCCCTACCGCCTCGACATCGACCACGCGGACGCGGCCGCCACGCTGCGCGACGAACCGGAGGTGGACCACCTGCTCGCCCGGCTCAAAGGCCTCCTTGACCCACACCACTTGATATCCCGGGGACGCTATGCAGCCCACCGATGACTTTCCCCGTCACCTCCTGGCCACCGCCGACCTGGCCACCACACACGTCGAGCAGCTGCTGGCGAAGGCCACGGCACTGCGCCACACGCCCGCGAAAGACACCCGAACCCTCCTGGACGGCGCGCTCGTCGCCACCCTGTTCTTCCAGCCCAGCACCCGCACCCGGCTCGGTTTCGAGGCGGCCGCGCTGCGCCTGGGCGCCCGCGTGACGGGCTTCGCCGACCCGAGCACCTCGCGTTCGGTCGACTACATCGGCGAGAGCCTGGAGGACACCGCCCGGGTCGTCTCCGAACTCAGCGACGCCCTCGTGCTGCGCCACTACGTCACCGGAGCCGCCCACCGGGCCGCCCACGCCGCCGTCTGCCCCGTCATCAACGGCGGTGACGGCTCCAACGAGCACCCCACGCAGGCGCTCAGCGACGTGTGGACGATGACCCGCCGCCTGGGCGGACTGAAAGGAGCCGTCGTCGCCCTGGTCGGCGACCCCGGCACCCGGGTACTGCGCTCGCTGGTGCACCTGCTCGCACGGCTGGAGGTGAAACGGCTGCTGTTCCTCGTTCCGCCCGCCGCACCCCTGATCATCGCGGGCGACGACGCCGTCACCCACACCTCCCTGCCGGCCGACCTCGCCGCCGTCCTGCACGAGTCGGCCACCGCCTACGAGTTCCGCTCCGACGTCGCCGAACTGCTCGCCGAGGCGGACGCCATCGAGATGATGCCGATCGACGTCCCCTCCCTGGAGAGCGACCCCGCCGACCTGAGCTCACACCTGTACGTGACCCCGGAGCGCTACCGGATCACCGCCGCCAAGATCCGCGCGGCCGGCTCCAAGGCGCTGATCCTGCACCCGGGACCACGCAAGGACGAACTGCACCCGGACGTGGACACCACCGAGGGCGGCCTGTACTTCGAACAGGTCAAGGACTCCCTGTACCTGCGGATGGCCGTCCTCACCCAGGTGGTGGGGGAGCGGTGACGACGACATGGACGACATGGGGGACGGACATGAGCACACCCACGATGCCCCGCCCGGACGCCGACCCGCTCGGCCCGGCCGGAACCGGCACAGCCGGAACCGGCACGGCCGGGATCGGTACGGACGGGCTGGGACTGCAGGAGATCCTCGGCCGGGTGCGTGCCCTGGCGCCGCGGATCACCGCCCGGTCCCAGGAGATCGAACAGGCCCGCCGCCTGCCGGGCGACCTGGTGGAGGCGCTGCGCCAGTGCGGCGTCTTCCGGGCGACGATGCCCGCCGAGTGGGGCGGACCCCAGCTCACCTCGATGGAGCAGATCGCGCTCATCGAGGAGGTCTCCGCCGCCGACGCCGCCGTCGGATGGTGCGTCATGATCGGTATGGACTCGGGCATCTACGCCGGACACCTCACGCCCCAGGCCGCCGCGGAGCTCTACCCCCGCCTCGACCTCGTCACCGCGGGCTGGGTCGCCCCGGCCGCGGTGGCCCACGAGACGGACGGCGGCTACCTCGTCGACGGGCACTGGCGCTTCGGCAGCGGCTGCACCCACGCGGACGTCATCGCCGGCGGCTGCACCGTCCACCGCGACGGCCGACCCCTGCTGGACGACACGGGCCGGCCCGTCACCCGGATCGTGCTGGCCCCCGCCGCCTCCTACACGGTCGCCGACACCTGGCACACCACCGGCCTTGCCGGCACCGGCAGTTGTGACTACACCGCCCAGAACCTGTTCGTACCCGCCCGCCACACCCTGTCCTTGGACGCACCCCTTCGTGACGAGCCGATGTACCGGCGCTCGGACACCATCGTCCGGAAGATGCCGGGCGTGCCCCTCGGTCTGGCCCGCTCCGCCCTCGACTACGTCCATGGCATCGTCGAGGGGCGAAGCGAGGCAGCCGGCGTCTCGTGGCGCTCCTCCCGCCATGTCCAGGCCGTGCTGGCCGAATGCGAAATGCAGCTCACCGCGGCCCGCTGCGCCGTCTACGCCACCGTCGAAACCGTGTGGGAGCGCCTGGCCGCCGACACCCAGCCCACGAAGAAGGAACGCGCCGACGCCGCCCTGGCCCGCTACCACGCCTTCCGCAGCGCCCGCACCATCGCCACCGCGCTCTACGACCTCGTCGGCGGTGACGCCACGCACCGTTCGACCACACCCCTGGACCGGGCCCTGCGCGACAGCACCACCGCCTGCCAGCACGTCGTGGGACAGCGCCGCATCCTCGAATGGAGCGGCCAGCTCCTGATCGGTGACGAACCCGCAGCCGCGTTCGTCTGACCGCAGCCGACCACTTCCGCGCCTCACGAACGAAGGAAAGCCGTGTCTTTGGACCGCAGACTGGCATCGATCGTGCACGCCCTGAACCCGGGCGCGTCGCCCCTGGTCGAGCCCTTCCCCGAAACCCCCACCGCGTGGGCCCAGGCCTACGCCCTGAGCTGGCCCGAACACCCCCAGCACCCCGAGCGCTACGTGGTGCGGCTGATCGACGCCGACGCCTTCGAAGACCAGGCCGTGCGCACCGAGTTCGGGGCCGCCCGGCTGCTGGGCGACCAGGGCATCGCCCCCGCCGTCCACCACGCCGACGCCGAAACCGGCGTCCTGGTGATGGACCGCGTCGAAGGCCATCCCGTCCGGCCCGCCACCCGCCGCCAGGCGTTGTCGGTGGCGGACCTGCTGGCCCGCCTGCACCGCCTGGACTGGCCCGACCCCACCAGGCTGTACGCCGACAAGCGCCGGGCCGCGGCCGACAGCGCGGCCCACCTCACCCAGCGCATTCCCCAACTCGCCCTCTTCGCCGAGGCCCTGGGCGAGTTCGACGCGCTGCGCGGGAAACTGCGCGACCTCGCCGTCCCGCAGACCCTGTGCCACAACGACCTCAACCCGGGCAACATACTCTTCGACGCCCGGCGCGCCTGGCTGATCGACTTCGATCACGTCGGCCCCGGCGACCCCCTCTTCGACGTCGCCACGGCCATCGACGCACTCGGCCTCACCCCCGCGGACGCCGACGCCTTCCTGACGCGCTACCTCGGCCGGCCGGCCACCGAGCACGAGAGGGCCCGCCTGGAACTGCTGGGCTGCCTGGCCCTGCTGCGCTACGCCGTCAGCGGCCTGTCCCTCGTCCCCGAGGACCTGCACCCCCACCTCGCCGCCTGGAGCGGCGACGTCGGTGAGGCGTGGGTGTTCCAGCGGGCCCCCCAGGAGGCGCTGGGACGATCCGTCCTGCGCCTGAGCCTGGGCTTCGCCACCGCCGGCCTCGCCCGCCTGCGCAGCCGGCCGGCCACCCGCGCCCTGCGCACACTCCACCTGACCCCACCCCCCGCGCCGCAGCGCGAGAGCGCACTGGTGGGGGCCGGCCATGCACAGCGATGACCCCAAACTGGCGGCCCAGCACATCGCCCCCCTGGTGCGGCCCTCGGACGTCCTGCTCGCGGTCGGCCCCGCCTACGACGGGCGCGACCCCTGCGCCCCGCCCCAACTGGTCCTGCTGGGCCCGGGCCGGCCGCCCCGGGGCGTCACCGCCACCACCGGCGCCATGCGCTGGGGCACCTACAGCGTCGGCGGCAACGCCCCGATCCGGCTGGGCTTTTGGACCAGCGGGGAACTGTCCGCGATCGCCGGCCAGGTCGAACGCCTCGAGTTGGCCGCCCACCTGCCCGCCGTCCAGGCACAACCGCCCCACCTCGACATCCAGACCCGCAAACTGCTGCACGACCTGCGCAGGGGAGAGGTCCTGGCCGGCGCCTCGCAGGCCCAGATCTGGCACGAGCGACTGCGCCTGGACCAACTGCACCACTACCTCACGGCCATCCACCTGCAGCGCTTCGCCGCCCGCCGCCGTCACCTGCTGGGCCTGCTGGAGCACGGGGACACCGAGGACGCCGCCTGGATGCTCACCGCATGCGCCGGCGAACTGCTGGCCGCCCTCCTCGCCACCGTCGGGGAGACCAACCCCAGGCGCCACTGGCATCCGCGGCTGCTGCGCCTGAACCAGGAGACGATCGGCGCCCACCACACGGCACGCGTCCTCGCCCTGCTGCGCACCCCCTGCGCGGCGGGCGGCGCCGGCGCGATCCACGACGCCCTGCACGACGCGGACCTCCTGCACACCCACATCCTGCACCGCCGCACCGCGCCGGCCGGCCCGTCCGCCCGCTACGACACCGTCGCCTGACCCTGGGCCACCACCGCCCCCGGCCACGCGAGCGCCCCGCACACCCCCCCCGCGCACCCCACACCAAGGAGACGCCATGCCCGCCATCGAGTTCATCGGCTACAGCCGCCAGGAGGCCGTCGAGCGGATGGAGCGATACATCCCGCTCTTCGCCCACCTCGACTGGGCCGACGACTTCATCTTCCAGATCGAGGCGGACAACAAGGTCATCGGCCTCAACCGCATCGAACAGCCGCTGGTCCGGGTGCGCTCGCGGTTTCCCGAACGCATCGAGATCACACGGGACATCCTGCGCGACCACGAGGACGTCGAGAGCTTCGTGATCGACTTCCGAGCCCGCCGCGTGCAGGACTGACCAGGAACCGCAAAGGAGACCACCGATGCTGATCTGCGGCGTCAAGACGACGCACGACGGCGGCGTCGCCCTCATCGAGGACGGCCGTCTCGTCTTCTCCACGGAGATGGAGAAACTCGGCAACAACCAGCGCTACGCGAAGATCAAGGACTTCTCCACCGTCTTCGAACTGCTGGCCGAACACGGCTACCGGCCCGAGGACGTCGACCACTTCGTCCTGGACGGCTGGTACAAGACCCACAAGATCCAGTCGTGGCACGGCCAGGAGTTCGAGACGGTCCTGGCCCCCTACCGGCGCGGCCTGCTCGACGACGACCTGCTGCGCCCCTACCCCGGCGCCATCCAGGACCTGCCCTACCTGAGCTTCACCCACTACGCCGGCCACGTCGCCTCCGGCTACTGCGCCAGCCCCTTCGCCCGCGCAGGACAGGGCTCCTACGTCCTGAGCTGGGACGGCTGGATGTTCCCCTTCCTCTACTACGTGGACGGGCCCAGCCGGAAGGTCACCAGCTGCGGACCGCTCATGCCGGTGATCGGCGACTCCTACCTGCAACTCGGGCAGCTCTTCGCACCGTTCGACGAGCCCATCGAGTACCCGCACATCCTGGGCCTGGCCGGCAAGATCATGGCCTACATCGCGCTGGGGGAGGTCCGTGAAGAGGCCGTCCGGCACATCGACCAGACCATCGACGCGGCCTTCGGCGAGGTGCTGGCCGGCCGGCCGGACGACGACCGGTTCTACCAGGTCGGCAACGGGATCGAGATCCTCAAGCGGATCAAGAAGAACGTGGCCCTGGACGGGGTGGAGCCCGCGGACATGCTCGCCTCGATCCACCACGCCCTGAGCGACAGGCTGGTCAAGGGGGTGCGGGACAAGGTCGCCACGGCCGGCTTCCCCGACCGCAACCTGGTGGTCGTCGGCGGCTGCGGACTCAACATCAAGTGGAACAGCGCCCTGCGCGACAGCCAGGTCTTCGACACCGTGTGGGTGCCGCCCTTCCCCAACGACTCCGGCAGCTCCATCGGGACCGCCTGCGCCGCCATGCTCACCCAGACCCCGCAGACGGCGCTGGAGTGGGACGTGTACTCCGGCCCGGCCCTGAAGGAGACCACCGTGCTGCCGGGCTGGCGCGAGGAGCCCTGCGACCTGCGGGAGCTGGCCCGGCTGCTGCACGACAACCAGGAACCCGTGGTCTTCCTCAACGGGCGGGCCGAGATCGGCCCCCGGGCGCTGGGCAACCGCAGCATCCTCGCCCCGGCCGGCCTCGGCAAGATGAAGGACCTCCTCAACGAGGTCAAGGACCGCGAGTTCTACCGGCCCGTCGCCCCGATCTGCCTGGAGGACTTCGCCCCCGACGTCTTCCTTCCGGGCACCCCCGACCCGTACATGCTCTTCGACCACGCGGTGCGCGACTCCTGGAAGGACCGCATCCCGGCGGTGTGCCACCTCGACAACACCGCCCGCCTCCAGACGGTCAACCGCGAGGAGAACGCGGACATCCACGAACTCCTGACGCACTATCACGAACTGAGCGGGATCCCGCTGCTGTGCAACACCAGCGCGAACCACAAGGGCTCCGGATTCTTCCCCGACGTCCGTTCCGCGATGGAATGGGGCCGCGTCCGCCTCATCTGGTCACACGGAACCCTCTTCACACGTGCTCACTGACGGCCCGGCAAGGACCACCACATGACAAGCCTGATCGCCACCATGGGCCCTGCCCTTTCCGCCCCCGCCACCCTGCACGACGCCATCGCCCGGGGCGTGTCGGCCCTGCGTTTCTCGGCGTCGAAGTTCACCGCCGACGAACTCGCCGCCCAGGCCCAGCGCACCGCCGGGATCGGCAAGGCGCTGGGCCGCCGGCTCGACCTGCTCCTGGACCTGCCGGGCGCCAAGACCCGGCTGACCAACGAGGACTGGTTCCCGCTGGCCGGGCTCGAACGCCTGCACGTCCGGTACTCGCCCGCCCCGGCCCGCCGCGAGGGGCCCATGCCGCAGATCGGCACGACGGGCATGGCGATCGCCCCCTACATCGAGCCCGGCGACGTCCTGGTCCTGGGGGACGGGGAGAACGCCCTGCGGGTCGAGTCGTGCACCGCCGACGGCTGCGTGACCCGCCCCCTCACCCACGGCGACGTCGGACGGCACAAGGGAATCAGCCTGCACGGCAAGCCGCAGGCCTACCAGGCCCTGGGCGACGCCGAGACCATCGCCCTGAAAGGGCTCAACGACAGCATCTTCTCGGGCGTCATCATCTCCTTCGTCGAAAGCCCCGACGCACTCGAGACGGCGCGCTCCCTCATCGGCCGGGCCCCCGCCGACGGCCGCCCGGCCCCCGCGGTCATCGCGAAGATCGAGACCAGGGCCGGCGCCGAACGGGCCGCCGAGGTGGCCCGCGCGGCCGACGGCGTCCTCCTGGGCCGCGGCGACCTCCTCCTGGACGCCGGGGAACTGGACTTCTACGACCTCGGCAAGAAGGTCATGAAGGAGACCCAGAAGGCCGCACGCCCTCTCATCGTCGGCACCCAGCTCCTGCCGAGCCTCTCCGAGGGCTGGCTGCCCAACCGGTCCGAACTCGCCTACCTCTGCCACCTCCTCGACAAGGAGGTGGACGGCCTGATGATGGCGACCGAGACCACCGTGGGCAGCGCACCCCTGCGCACCGTCGAACTGGTCAGCGCCCTGATTGAGCGGTACGGATCAGGCGCCGCCCCCGCCCCGCTCTTCGCAAGCCGCAGCGCCGCCTAGCCGACGCCACCCGGGGCGCGGCGGGGGAGGACCAGGCCCCGACACCCAGCCCCACCCACCCCCGTCCCTTCCCGCGAGCCCGCCCCCTGTGTCTGCTGAGAGGCCCCATGTCCCGCATCGTCGTCACCCTCGGTCCCGCGACACAAGAACCCGCGGTCCTCGAACAGGTCGTCAAGGCAGGGGCGGACTCCTTCCGCTTCCCGGCGTCCAAGGCGTCGGTCGCCTCCCTGGCCGACCTGGCCTCCCGCGTGGCCGCACTCGCCGCCGGGCTCGGCCAGAGCCCCGACCTGCTGCTCGACCTGCCGGGCGCCAAGACCCGCTTCACCAACGACGACCAGTTCTCCCTGGCGGGACTCTCCCGGGTGCGGGTGCACTTCACCCCGGTGCCCTCCGACGTCCACCGCGAGGTGCCCGTGCTGGGACTCACCGGCGCGGACATCTCCGGGCAGGTCGAGCCCGGTGACCTCATCCTCATCGGCGACGGCGAGGACGCCCTGCGGGTCGAACACGTCGCACCCGACCACTGCGTCACGATCCCCCTCAGCGGCGGATTCCTCGGCAAACGCCGGGGCGTGGCCCTGCCGGGCAAGAGCGTGCCCGCCTCCCGGCTCACCGACCAGGACCGGGCCGCGCTGCAGACCCTGCCCGGATCGATCTTCACCGCCGTGATCATCTCCTTCGTCGAGTCGGCCGACAGCGTCCGCGAGGCCCGCGACATCATGACGGCGTCAGCCGCCGGCCACCGGGTCCCCCCGGTGATCGCCAAGGTGGAGACGCGGGCCGGCGCGGCCGCCGCGCGGGAGATCGCCGCATGCGCCGACGCGGTGCTGCTGGGCCGCGGCGACCTGCTGCTCGACTCCGGCCCGCTGGAGTTCTTCGACCTGTGCGAGAACGTCCGCACTGCCACCGCCGACGCACACTGCCCTCTCATCGTCGGCACCCAGCTGCTGACCAGCCTGTCCGCCGGCTGGATGCCCCACCGCTCCGAACTCGCCTGCGTCAGCGAACTGCTGCGCGCCGGCACCGCCGCACTGATGCTCGCCGACGAGACGGCCGCCGGCACGGCCCCGGTGCGCACCGTCGAGCTGCTGCGCGAACTGCGCGAACGCTACAGCCCCCGCCCCGGCCCCGCCCCGCTGTTCGCCGCCCGTACCGCAGCGCCCGCCGGACAGGGGGCGTGAGCGTGGCCGGCCACATCCGGCTGCCGCAGGCCCTGCCCGACCTGGCGGCCGCCGCCGCGGCCGCGCACCGCGACCCCTACGGCGCCCGCGGCCTGCTGACGGCCTCCGCGAACGGCCACGCGGGACCCGACGGCGACGTGATCGTCGCCGGCTGGGTCTTCTCCCACGACTTCCACCACACACTCCTGGTCCGACACCACCGGTTCGGATGGCTCAGCCCCGGCGGACGACTGGAAGCGGGGGAGTCCCCCCTGGCCGGCGCCCGCCGCGAAGTGGCGGAGGAAACCGGACTGGACCTGCACCCGCTGCTGCCCGACCCGGTGGCACTGCTCGGCAACACCCCAGGGCGCCGCGAACGGGTCTACGGGCTGGCCTACGCCTTCGCCGCCGACCCCGCCACCGCGCTCACCCCGGAAACCGGCCAGCCCGCCGCCTGGTTCACCCTCGAGCGAATGCCGCCCTGCCCGGTGTTCCCCCTTGACGACCAGGTGCTGGCCCACACCGCCCGCGACCTCGCCCGCACCCCGCGCGAGCCGTCCTGGCCGTGACACCCCACCGGCCCACCCAGGCGCCCGTCAGGGCGCGCCGACCTCACACCGAGAGCCACGCTGGAGACGACGACATGGACACACCGCCCGTGCCCGGCATTCTCATAGAGGGTCACGAGTACAGCGGGAAAAGCACGTTGGCCCACCAGGTCGCCGACGGCCTGCGCCGCCGCGGACGGACGGCACGCGCCTCGCACGCCACCCTCACACCGGATCCCGTGGTGCGCTCGCTGCTGGACGAGGCACTGACCGTCTTCGCCGGCAGCGAGCACCACGACTTCCGCCACCCGCCCACCTGGCGCCGCTTCAACGCCTTGAGATCGGCCCAACTCATCCTGGACACCGAACTGTTCAGCCGGCCCGCAGCAGGCCCGCAGCCCGGCGAGATCCTCGTACAGGACCGCTACTGGCTCACGCAGTACGCCTTCAACCAGTACTTCACGCCCGCCGAGGGCTACCTCAGCAAGACATGGGTCGCCTCCCGGGTGCCGAGGTTCGCCGTGCAGGTCTACCTGACCTGCGACACCGAAAGCCGCCGCCGCCGGGCCGCCGCCCGCGACGGCAACAGCGCCAAACACCCGCTCAACGCGTTCCTGCGGCGCCACCTCGACGACGTCGCCGGCCTGGACCGCTTCACCGCCCGGCTCGTCCAGGACAACCCGCACTGGCTGGTGCTGCCCTCCGAGGGGCTCTCGCCCCAGGAGATGGCCGACGCCGTCCTCGAGCGGTTCGACTTCCTCTCACCCTCCCGGCCCGCCGAACCGGTGGCGGCCAGTGGGGGCCGTGCCCATCGGCGGTCCCAGGGGTGAGGCCGCCGACCGAACCGGCCGGCCCCCAGGACCGCACCGACCGCTGGTGCATCATCGGAGCGGGCCCGGCCGGCCTGGCCACCGCAAAGAACTTCCGTGACGCCGGCCTGCCCTTCGAGATCGTGGAACGCCACGACAGCCTCGGCGGGATCTGGCGCTACGGCCAACCCGGCAGCGCCGTGTACCGCTCCACCTGCATGATCTCCTCCAAGCGGCTCAGCGCCTTCCGCGGATTCCCGATGCCGGCCAGTGCGCAGGACTACCTCAGCCACCGTGAGGCGCTCGCCTACCTCACCGACTACGCACGCGCCCACGGCCTGCTCGACCACATCCGCTACCACCGCGCGGTCAGCCGCGTCGAGCGGCAGGGCACGACCTGGTCGGTGACGTTCGAGGACGGCGCCGTATGCCGCTACCGGGGCGTCGTCGTCGCGTCCGGACACCACTGGGACCCGAGGCCGGCCCGCTTCCCCGGACGCTTCGACGGCCGCATCCTGCACTCCAGCCAGTACCGCACCCCTCACCTGCTCGAGGGCCGGCGCGTACTGATCGTGGGAACCGGCAACTCCGGCACCGACATAGCGGTGGAGTCCTCACGGGTGGCCGCCCGCACCCTGCACTCGGTCCGCCAGGGCTGCCACTACCTGCCCAAGTACTTCCTGGGCCGGCCGATGGACGAGGTCATGGAGTGGTTCGTCCGCGTCCGGGCCCCGCGCTTCGTCCACCGGTTGATCCGGCGGGCGGCGATCTGGTGCGTGTTCGGCGACCCCACCAGATTCGGGCTGCCACGGCCCACCCGGCGCATCATGGACGGCCGGCTCATCCTCAACTCCGAACTGGTGCACCACGTCGCCCACGGCTCCGTCGTCTCCAAACCCGACGTGGCCGAACTACGCGGCGACCGCGTCCGCTTCACCGACGGCTCGGAGGAGGAGGTCGACGTCATCGTCCACGCCACCGGCTTCAACGCCACCCTCCCCTTCCTGTCCGCCGCCGACCTCCCGGTGCGCGCCCCGGGCCGCTACCCGGACCTCGCCCTGCACGTCTTCAACCCCGCACACGACGGCCTCTTCGTCGTCGGCATGATCCAGCCCGACAGCGGCGCCTGGTGGCTCTTCGACGACCAGGCCGCGACGGTCGCCGCCTACATCAACGCCGTCACCAGCAGTGAGAGCGCCGCCCGAAAGGCCCGCGTCCTCGTGCGCGCCCAGGCCGCCCGCAGATACCAGCCGCCGGGAACACCCGGCCCCCACGCCTCACTGCGCATCGAGCACGACCGCTACACCCGGATTCTGCGACGGCTGCGCCGGGACCTGACCTCGGCCGCCGAGAAAGCGTGAGGCAGACGATGACCACCGCGCGCACGACGACGCTCACCGGCGTACTCCTCGAAGGACTCAACTTCGCCGGCAAGTCGACCACGGCGACCCGGCTCACCACACTGCTGCGCTCCCGCGGCACCGAGGTCCACTCACGCCACTGCCACGTCTGCGACACCGACAGCACCCACACCCTGCAACGGCAGGCGAAGGCGTCCATCGGTGACAGCACCCACCGCCCCTTCCCCGACCCCGACCTGCTGCGCCCCTTCAACGCCACCAAGTCCGCCCAGATGCTGATCGACAGCGAACTCGCCGCCGACTCCCCCTACACCACCGGCTCCCACGGCCCCGTCCTCGTACAGGACCGGCACTGGTTCACGCAGTACTGCAACAACGCCTTCTTCAACCCCGGCGAGGGATACCTCAGCGACACCTGGGCCCGCACCCGCGCACCGCGCTTCACCCTCCAGGTGTATCTGACCTGTTCCCCGGCCGAACGGGCCCGCCGGGCCGGCACCCGCGAGGGCGACGCCCACGGACTGAACGCCTACCTGCGGGCACACCCGAAAGGCATCGCAGCGCTCGACACGTTCTGCATCGAACAGATCGTCGACGACTCGTCCTGGACCATCGTGGCCACCGACGGCCGTTCACAGGACGACATCGCGCAACAGCTCCTGGCCCTCTTCGACGCGCGACGCGACGCGGTGGCCGCATGACCTGCCCGCCCGGCGGATCACTCCTTGTGGCAGGCAAGACCGTCTCCCGTCTCGGCCTGGGCACGATGCGCCTGGCCGGCCCCGGCAACTGGGGAGCACCCCCCGACCCCGCCGCAGCCCTGCGCCTGCTGCGCACAGCCGTCGGCGAAGGCGGCGTCACCCACATCGACACCGCCGACGCCTACGGCCCGCACACCGTCGAAGAGCTCATCCGCCGGGCCCTGCACCCCTACGGCGACGATCTGCTCGTGGCCACGAAGGTCGGACTCATCCGCCCCGGCCCCGGCGTGTACGAGCCGCTGTGCCGTCCCGCCCACCTGCGCCACGCCGTCGAGGCGTCCCTGCGCCGGCTGGGGTGCGAGCGCCTGTCCCTGTGCTACCTGCACCGCGTGGACGCGGCCGTGCCGCTCGGCGACCAGCTGGGCGCCCTCACCGACCTGCGCGACGAGGGGAAGATCGCCCACATCGGGCTGTCCCGCGTCAGCGTCGAGGAGATCGACCGGGCCCGCGCCCTCACCCCGATCGCCGCGGTCCAAAACCCGATGAACCTGGCGCAGGCCCACGACGAGGCCCTGGAGCACTGCCGCCGTGCGCACATCCCCTACGTCGCCTACCGCCCGCTGGGCAAGGGGCGGCTGATCGGCGAGGGTCTGCCCCGTGTCCTGGGCCGGCTGCTGGACCTCGGCCCGCATGTCGCCCTCATCCCCGGCACGACGCGCGAGGACCACCTCCTGCAACTGGTGCGGGCGGCACGGGCGGCACGGCCCGCGCCGCCCGCGTGAGGCCGTGGCCGGAGCGCGCCGGGGGAGGGGAGGTCAGGCCGCGCTCGGCAGGCGGTACGGCGTCGGCTGCCTGGCACCGGGCACGGCGGCCGGCGCCTTGCCGGCCGACAGGTAGCGCAGCACGGCCAGGACCCGCCGGTTGTCACCGGGACCGGCGGCGATGCCGAGCTTGTCGAAGACCGCCGCGAGGCGCTTTTCCACCGTCCCCTGCGAGACGACGAGCCGTTGGGCTATCGCGCTGTTGGTGCGGCCCTGCGCCATCAGCGCCAAAACCTGCGACTCCCGTTCGCTGAGCGCCTCGAGCCCACCCCCGCGCCCCCCGTGTCCCTCGTGCCCCTCGCGGTGTTCGTGGGCGGTGGCCGCCGCCAGCGCCCTGACCATGCGGGGGTCGACGACCGTGCCGCCCGCCGCGACGCGGCCGAGCGCGTCCAGCAGGCTCTCACAGTCGGTCATACGGTCCTGGAGCAGGTAGCCAAGGCCCGCGCCCTCGCCCGCGAACAGGCGGGCGAGGTGGCCGGGTTCGGCGCTCGCCGAGAACAGCAGCACCCCGACGTCCGGGTACTGCCGACGCACCTGAACGGCAGCGGCCACCCCCGCGTCGCCCGCGGCCGGTGCGAGGCGGGCGTTGACGATGAGCACGTCGGGGCGGTGCACGTCGACCAGGGCGGGCAGCATGCGCGCGTCGTGGACGGGCGGGGCGAGCTGGTGGCCCTGGGCTTCGAGGACGTGTGCCAGGCCCGCCCTGAGGATCGCGGAACCTTCCGCGACGACCAGACGCATGGCCGCGGCACGCCCCCCGCCCGGGCCTGGAGGGGCGGGTGCCGGCCGCCCGAGGCGACCCGGCTGGATGAGAGAGGAGTGCAGGGACATCTCAGCCGCCGGAGCTCTCGGCGCACCGCTGCCAAGGCGCCGTCACCAGCCGTGTGGCGGCCCGCCGAGTACCGTCCTCGCGGCGCCTGTCACCGCCGCGGACGGGCTCGAACGGCACGCCGAGCGCCTCCGCCCACACCTCCGCCAGCCCGCGTTCGCCCCCTCCCGCGCTCCGGTGGCCTGCTGCCGCCGCCGGGCCGGTGTCCTCGTGGCCCCGCGCGGCCTCGGCCCGGCCGCAGGACGGGTACTGCTCGTCGCCGGTCATCTGCGTCGCCTCCCCTTTTTTTTTGGGTGTGCGCTCCACCGCGGACCCCGACGGCCCGCACCTGTGGCTGTGGACACGACGCTAGAGACCGGCCTTATCGGCGGGATATCACCCCGCCGCGGCGGGCAGAGCCCACGACGGCGCCACGACGCCCGCCGGCCCTCTCTCCGGGGAGCCGGGCGCCGGGCTCAGTCCACACCCTCGAGAAGCCGCTGCAGCGCGGTGACCCGCCGGCCCAGCTCGGCCAGCTCCCCGCGCACCTCCTCCTGCTGCCGGGCCGCGGCACGGTCCGCGACGTGCCGCTCCCGCTGCCGGGCCGATGTGACCCAGACCAGCCCCGTGGCGAGCAGGGCCGTCGTGCTCAGCATCACCGAGCCGGCGACCATCGCGCCTGCCATGGAATCCATTTGTGCCGCCTCCCTCTGCACCCTTTTCGACCCCCTCGACAAATGCGGGTCACCATCGAAAGTACGCGGCGGCGGATGCGCGCACCATGGGGGAAATCCTCCACGTCAAAACCGTTCCTCCGCGGCACCACATGCTTGAGAAAAGCCTTTTCCGGGCATGCCCGTGGGCCCCGGGACGGCAATGTCCGGGGGCCTACGGGAAGGCACGTCGAAAGACGGGTTGCGGCCGCTCAGGCCGACTTGTCCGCGGTCTGCAGAACCTGGGCCGCCGCCGCTGCCAGTTCGCGCTCCGTGCGCCCCTTGATGACGGCATCGGCTATTTCACCGCTGCGCACGGCGATATTCGAAAGGAGCGACGACGTCAGACCGTGCGTGTGCTCCGTGCCGCCCTGGAGATAGATGCCGCAGGTGAGTTCGGGCGTGGTCACAAGCCGGTAGTCGCGGGTCACCCGGTGGTGTCCCGACTCGTCGCGCAGGCAGTAGCGGTCGAGGTCGCCCAGCAGGTGGGTGGGGTCCATGGTGGCGTAGCCGGTGGCGAAGACGATCGCGTCGACGCCCAGTTCCCGCTGCGCGCCGTCCAGCCGCTCCAGCAGCACGCGGGCGGTGTGCCCGTCGGCTGTCACGGACTTCACCTTGGTCTGGTTGTGGAAGTGCAGCCGCTTGGTGTGGGAGACGTCCTCGTCGTAGGCGATCTGGTAGAGCGCCCGGATGTCGGCGTTGTCCACCACCCCGTAGTTGGTGTTGCGGTGGTAGCGCCAGAACGCCTCGCGGGTCGGGTCGTCGCCGTAGTAGTAGTCGTCCACCGCGGCGGCGTCGAAGATCTGGTTGGCGAAGGGCGTGTCGTCGGCGATGGAGTAGCCGTAGGACGGGAAGACGGCGTGCACCTGCGCGTGCGGGAGCTGGGTGTGGAAGAACTTGGTGATCTCCGCCGCGCTCTGCCCGGCACCCACCACCGCGACGCTCTTGAGCTGCGCGGGCTGCGCCCGGTGGTACTGCGCCAAAAACTCCGAGCTGTGCCAGACCCGTTCGCCGCGCACCACGCCGTCCGGCATGCGCGGCTCCAGGCCCGTGGAGATGACGACGTTGTGCGCGTTCACCCGCCGGGTGCTTCCGTCGGTGGTGTCGCGGACCTCGATCTGCACGCAGTCGGGTGCCTCCGCGCCCGGCGGGGGCCGGCGTATCGCGGTGACGGACGAGTTGTAGGTGACCACGTTGGTCATGCTCGACTCCGCCCATTCCAGGTACTGGTGGAATTCCTGGCGGGTGGGGAAGAAGTCCTTGCGGTTCACGAACTGGGCGAGCCGGCCCTGCGCGTGCAGGAACGACACGAAGCTGAACCGTGACACCGGATTGCGGAAGGTGACCAGGTCCTTCAGGAAGGAGATCTGCATGGTCGCCGACGGCAGCAGCATGTTGCGGTGCCAGCCGAACTGCGGCTGCCGCTCGAAGAACGCGGACGTCACCGGGTTGGTCAGGACATTGGCGTGATGCTCCTCCAAGGAGATGGCGAGCGACAGATTGGACGGGCCGAAGCCGATGCCGACCACATCGTAGGTGTCGTTGTTGCGAGCACTCATGGATATTCTCCCGCTGGCGTTGCTCAGACGTGGACAGGACTCGGCGCCCGCGTCGATGGATGGGGTCAGGCCTGGGCCTGGTGGCGGATCTCCAACGTGCAGCACTTCACACTGCCGCCCGCCTTGAGCAGTTCGGACAGGTCCACACCGACCGGCTCGAAGCCGCGCTCGCGCAGCTGACCGGCCAGCCCGGTCGCGGTGTCGGGCAGGAACACGTGCAGCCCGTCGGAGACCGCGTTGAGGCCGAACGCCACCGCGTCCGCCTCCTCGACCACGACCGCGTCGGGGAACAGCGCGCGCAGGGTGGCGAGGCTGTCCGGGCAGAAGGCGCCGGGGTAGTACATGACTTCGGTGTCGGAGAGCACGGCCAGCGCCGTGTCCAGGTGGTAGAAGCGCGGGTCGGTCAGGGTGAGGGTGACGACCGGGCGGCCGAGGGCCGCCTGCAGCTCGGCGTGGGCGCGCGGGTCGGTGCGAAAGCCGGTGCCCGCCAGGATCGTGGCGCCCACCACCATGTAGTCGCCCTCCGCCTCGTTGACGTTGGTGGCCAGGTGGACCTCGCGGTAGCCGCCGGCCGTGAACCACTCCCGGTAGGCCGGCGCCTCGGCGGCCCGCTGCGGATGGCGGAACCTGGCGACCAGGACCCGGTCGTCCACGACGGTCGCCCCGTTGGCGGCGAAGACCATGTCCGGCAGGCCCTCCACGGGCTCGATGAGATCGACGGTGTGTCCGTGGTCCTGATAGAGCCGTCTCAGACCCTCCCACTGCGCGATCGCCAGACCGGTGTCGACCGGCTTGCCGGGATCCATCCACGGGTTGATCGCGTAGGTGACGTCGAAGTACGTGGGACGGCACATCAGGTAGTGGCGGCGGGTGGCCTGACGGACGGCCAGGGTCTGGGACATGGCGGTGCTTCCTCTCGGTCGGTGCAACTCGGGTGGCGCCAGGGGCCGGCGGCCGCGGCGCCTCGCGGTGAGCCCGCGGCCCTCGCGGCTGTCGCCGTCGGGGGCCGGGCGGCGGGAGTCAGACGGCGTCGCGCTCGATGGGGCAGCTCATGCAGCGCGGGCCGCCGCGGCCCCGGCCGAGCTGGTCGCCCCTGATCCGCAGCACCTCGATGCCGTTGTCCTCGAGCATCCGGTTGCTGTGCTCGTTGACCTCGTAGGCGATGACGCTGCCGGGAGCGACGGCCAGGAGGTTGCAGCCGTCGTTCCACTGCTCGCGCCGGGCGCTGAAGGTGTCCTGCTCGGCCTGCAGGACGCGGACCCTGTCCAGGCCGAGCGCGGCGGCGATGGCGGCGAACAGATCCGTGTTCTCGCAGACGTCGGGGACCTGACGGGCCCCGGGGGTCAGCGTCCACGACCGCAGCCCGGCACGGTCCAGGCCGGTGAAGAGGGTGAAGGCGTCCCTGTCCACCATGGTCATCACCGTGTCCAGGTGCATGAACGCACGGGCCTTGGGCAGCTCCACGGCGATCACACGCCGGGCCGAACCGGCCTCGAAGAGGCGGCGGGCCAGGATCTCCACACCGGCGGGCGTGGTGCGCTCCCCGAGCCCGACCAGGACGGTGCCGTTGCCGATCACCTCGACGTCACCGCCCTCGATCACGGCCGGCGCCATCGCCTCGCCGTCGATCCAGCGCTGCGCACCGCTCTCCGCGAACATCGGGTGGAAGTTGTAGATCGCCTCGTAGTTGACCGTCTCGCGCCGGCGCCCGGCCTTGCGCATCGGGTTGACGCAGACACCGTCGTAGACCCAGCAGCTGGTGTCACGGGTGAACAGCGAGTTGGGCAGCGGCGGCAGGACGAAATCGTCGTCGGCCAGCAGGTCCAGGGCGAACGAACGGCTCGGGCCGCGGCGCTCTCCCAGCGCCTCCGACAGCTCGCGCTTGCTCAGGCCGCCCAGCAGGTGCGTGGCCAGGTCACCCGGCCCCATCGCGGTCAGCACCTGCCGCGCCGCCCCGGCCAGCGCGGCACCCAGGTGCGGCTGACGGTCGTCCAGGACGCGGTCCAGGACGAAGGCCACCGCCTCCTCGGTCTTGACCGTCTCGGCGAGCAGGTCGTGCAGGAGATGCACCGTCACTCCCCGCTCGCGCAGGAGCTGCTGGAAAGCCCGGTGCTCCTCCTTCGCCCGGGAGACCCAGACGACGTCGTCGAAGAGCAGCTCGTCCTTGTTGTCCGGGGTCAGCCGCTCGAAATCCAGACCGGGCTCGTGCAGGATGACGTGCTTCAGCGCACCGACCTCAGAATTTACATGGAACATGCTCTCGCCTCACTTCGATCCTGGGCAGTTACTGCACGCTCGATGAAGGCGAAGTTATCCGCGCCGATTTCTCTTTCGTTATCGAACTCATTTCGGCCAACGGCGGATCCATCACACCCTCGACAGTGAAGTCCGATCGATAACGACTCGAATAGAGACGTGGCTAGTTTTCGCGTCCATGAAGCAAGCCACAGTCCACGTCGAAGGGGTGGTGTGAGATGTTCGTTCCCCCGCCGTACCGGGAACCGGACGGTTCCTGGATGGCCGACCTGATCCGCGGCAACCCGCTGGCGCTCCTGGTGGGCAACGGCCCGGACGCCGACGGCCCGTTCGCCACCCACCTGCCCGTGATCCCGGATCCCGAGGCGAGCGGTGCATGGTCCGCCGACCTGTCGGGTGCCGTCCTGCTCGGACACATGAACCGGGCGAATCCGCACTGGGCCGCGCTGGAGTCGGGGGCCACCGCGGTGCTGGCCTTCACCGGCCCGCACGCCTACGTGTCACCGACGCTCTACGAGGTGACCCCGGCCGCGCCCACCTGGAACTTCACCTCGGTGCACGTGCGTGGCACGGTCGAGAGGATCGACGAGAGGGCGTCGGCCGAGGCGGCACTGCAGGTGGTGCAGGCCACCGTGCGGGCCTTCGAGGGCCGGTTCGGCACCGGCTGGGACATGTCCGCCTCCCTCGACTACTTCCGCCAGATCCTGCCGGCCGTGGGCGCCTTCCGGTTCACCGTCCTGGGCGCCGACGGCATGTTCAAACTCAGCCAGGAACAGTCCGCCCCCGTCCGGGAGCGCGTACAGCACTCGTTCGGTCAGCGCGCCTGCAGCCGCCATCGCGCCACCGCCGCACTCATGGAGAAGCTGCCCTGACGAACCGAAACCGCACCCCCGTCCCTCTTCCGTCTCTCCCCTGAAAACGAAAATACCGGATCACGGGTTTGTTCTTGACCTGTGCACGGCGGCCGGCGGGCCCCCAGGACCCGCCGGCGCCGGCAGTGCGGCCTTCCGGGCGTTCTCGCCCCGCCTCAGTGTGCGCGCGAGGGCGTGGCGCAGTACTCGGCGCTCAGGGTGGGCAGGATGTCGTCCGCCCGCCAGTCGCTGTTGTAGTTGAACGTGAGCTGGTGGCGGCCGTCCTCGGTGACGGCGGCCAGCGAGAGCCACCCCACCGTGCCTCCGTCGCGATACCAGATGGTGGTGCCGCAGCCCAGCGTCAGCCGCTCGATGCCCAGCCCGTAGGACGAGATGGGGAAGTCGGGGTTGACGACGGTCGTCTTCATCGCCTTCAGCTGCTGCGGCGCCAGCAGCTTGCCGCGCATCAAAGCCCCGTAGAAGCGGTTCAGGTCGGCCGCGCTGGAGATGATGTCGCCGTTGCCCCAGCCCTGCGAGCCGTTCACCTCGGTGACGTCGTCGATCCGGTCCGGCTGGGTGAGGAAGAAGAGCTTGGAGTAGCCGCGGCTGCTGGGCTTAGGCAGGCTGACGCCGTCGCCGGGGTGGGACGTCGCCTTGAGCCCCAGGGGTTCGATGATGCGCTTGCGCACCTCGTCCTCGTAGGGCCTGCCGCCGACCTTCTCCACGATCAGCGCGGCCAGGATGTCGTTGGTGTTGGAGAACCCGTGCCTGGCCCCGGGCTTGAACACCGGCGCGTGGGCCAGCGCCACCTCCACCCGCCTGGTGGGCGCCATGGTGTCGTAGCGGTGCTGGAGGTAACCGTCGCCCAGGACGTAGGTGTCGACGTACGCGCTGTCGGCGAAGTAGTCGAACAGGCCGCTGGTGTGGTTGAGGAGCTGCCGTACGGTGATCAGGCGGCCGTCGTTGCCGTTGCCCGTCACCAGGCCGGGCAGATGGCGCTCCACGGGGTCGTCGAGAGTGAGTTTCTTCTCCGCCTCCATCTGCAGGAGGACCGTCGCCACGAAGGTGCTGGTGATGTGCCCGACGCGGAACCGGTCGTTCTTGCCGCGCGGCGCCCCCGACGTCATGTCGCCCACGCCCGCCGCCGCCTTCCACACCCCCTGGTCATCCCGTGCCTCGGCGGTGACGCCGGGGATACCGGCCGCGACGGCCGCGTCGATCGCGGCCTGCGTCGCCTGGTGACCGGCCGCCGTGGGGGACGTGTCCCGCGATGCCTGGGCGGGAGCCGTGAAAGCGGTGGCCGTGAACGCGATGGCCGCCAAACCCACCACGCCGGCCCTTGGTCTCTTGCCTAGCGTCATTTCCCGCTCCTGAGAGTCGTCTGAATGTGGCTGATGCCGTACTTGTGCGGTCCGTCGGCGGCAGAGTAGGCCACCGGGCGGGGCGGGCGGCCCGTTCCGAAAGACCCCCGACGGCGACGCCACGGCCCGGCCGTGCGGAACACCCGCCCGGCCCGCCACCCGCTAGAGGAGCCCCGAGCCGGCCGACACCCGCCGCGTCGTGCTCGCCGTCAACTCGTTGAAACGGCGCAGCAGTTGGTTCTGCTCCTGCTGCAGACGCTCGATGCGGCACTGCAGGCGGGCGATCTCCTCGCCGAGCGGGAGCACCGCGTCGTCGGCCCTCACCTCCGCCTGCGCGGACCCCGCCTCACCCCACGGCGCCTGCGCCCAGGACGCCTTGGCGGCCCATGATGCCTCGGACCGGGACGCGGCGGCCCGGGGCGGGCCGGGCGGGCGGGTAAGGGGCGCCGCGGCGAGGGCCGGGTCGTGGTGGAGGATCGCCTCCATCAGGCCGCGCAGAGCGGGGCCCGGCTCCACACCGAGTTCCCGCACCATGTGACTGCGCGCCCGGTCGTACACGCCCAGCGCCTCCGCCTGCCGGCCACAGCGGTAGAGGGCGACCATCAGCAGGTCGTGGAACCGCTCCCGCAGGGGGTGATCGACGGTGAGCTCCACCAGCTCGCCGGTGATCTCACCGTGGCGCCCGGTGCGCAGATGCGCGTCATACAGCAACTCCAGCGCACTGAGGCGGTGTTCCTCCAGCTGGGCGGCTTTGCCCGCGCAGATGTCGCCGAGCACGCTGCCCTCCAGCGCCGGGCCGCGCCACAACGACAGGGCCCGGCGCAGCAGTTCACCGGCCTGCCCCGGGTCCTCGGGCAGGACCCGCCGGGCCTTGTCGGTCAGCTGCTGGAAACATGCGGCGTCCGTCTCCACGGGGGCGAGCTGCAGGGTGTAGCCGCGCGAGGTGGTCACGATCCACGGCCGCGGCACGGGCTGCACGGACTGCGTGTGCTGCGTGTGCTGCGCGGGCTGTTCGATGTCCTGGTACTTCAGGCCGGACAGCAGGCGGCGCAGCCGGGCCACATGGACCTGCAGCGCGTTCGCGGCGTTGGCGGGCGGGTGTTCGCCCCACAGCTCGTCGATGAGCCGCTGCCCGGAGACGTTGTGCCCGGCCTTCACCACCAGTGCCCCCAGCAGCGCACGCTGCTTGGCACCGGTGGGAAGGATCCGCAGACCGCTCTGTTCGTCCCGGACTTCCACAAGCCCCAGCATGCGGAACTGCATCTCTTCCCCTCACACAGGCTGACATCCCCGTCAGTTGCAGGCGTTTGGCGGCCGCGTGCCGGCGGCGCGCCGGAGGTTCACCAGGAGCGGGTCGCGCCCGCCGCGTCGAGCGCGGTCGTCGCGTCCTGTTCGATCTGCCGCAGCAGCGGCCCGGGATCGTCCTGGAAGTAGAAGTGCCCGCCGTCGAAGACCCGCAGGCCCACAAAGCGCTCGGTGTGCTGTGCCCAGCCGCTCATCCGCGCCGGAGAGGCGGAGTGATCCTCGCCGCCCGCGTAGGCGGACAGCGCCACGGGCAGGGCAGGGGCACCGGGAGCGGGGCGCCAGGTCTCCACCAGGCGCAGGTCGGTCCGGATGACCGGCTGGAACAGGGCCCACAGGTCGGGGTCGTCGAAGACCTCGTCCGGCGTGCCGCCCAGCAGCCGCAGCCGGGTCCGCAGCTCCGCGTCGGGCAGCTGGTGGTAGCCCTGGCCCGGGGGCGCGGGCTGCGGCGCGGAGCGTGCGGAGACGCCCACCCACACCGGCAGCGGCAGGCCCCGGTCGATGACCCTGCGGGTGATCTCGTACGTCACCAGGGCGCCCATGCTGTGCCCGAACAGGGCGTAGGGGCAGTCCAGTTCGGGCTCGATGCTGTGCAGCAGGAAGTCGGCGAGGCGGCCGGCGTCGCTGATCTGCGGCAGGTCCAGGAGGAGGCCGTGGCCCGGGGCGTCCAGCAGCCGCACGTCCCACGTGCGCGGCAGCGCGGTGGGCCAGTGGCGGTACAGCAGGTGTGAGCCCCCGGCGTGGTGCAGGACGAACAGGCGCAGGGCAGGTGGTGTGCTGTCCATCGCTCTCCCTCAAATCGGGCCGCACGGTCTCGGATCGGTCGACGGTGTCCGGCCCACCGCGGGCGGGCACCGGGCGGGCCCGGCCGCTGGTGCGGCAGGTCTTGAGTGGTCCTCAGGTGGCGCGCGGCGCGGACAGGGGCGGCGGACATCGGAAGGAAGCGAGCGCACCTGGGGGATGTGCCCCGGCAGTCCGGCGCGTGAGGGTGGTGAGGCCCGTGCGGGCCCCCTGTGGCTCGCCCCCGTCAGCGGCGAAGCCCGCCAAAGGTTATCGGAGAACGGGCCTGGCCTGGGAAAGGCGGCGCACCGAGCGCCTGGGGGAGCGGGCCGGCGACCGGGAGCCGTTGAGCCTTTTGCCCTTGTAGCACTGACGGTCGAGTCCTTACGGTGACGGGCAACGCCGGGGTCGCCACCGATGCCGGGTGTCCTGTCGACCGGACGCCCGGGTGTCCTGTCGACCGGACAACGCCGACCGGCCGACCCGCGCCCGGTGCCCTCTCGCACCCGGCCCGGCGATCTCGCATCCCGAGTCACCCCATGACGGTTAAGGACGGTGCCTGTTGAGCACGAACCCCTTCGACGACGAGGACGGCCGCTTCTACGTGGTGGCCAACGACGAGGACCAGCACTCCCTGTGGCCGGTGTTCTCCGAGGTGCCCGCGGGCTGGCGGGTGGTCTTCGGCGAGGCGGCCAGGGCCGAGTGCCTGGAGTACGTCGAGCGGAACTGGACCGACCTGCGCCCCAGGAGCCTGCGGGAGGCCATGGCGGCCGGCTGAACCCGGCCCGTCCCACGCCGACTTGATGCGGCGCGACCCGTCCGGTGATGCGCTGCGGCCCGTCCGGTGGTGCGGCGTGACCCGCCCGCACCACGCGGGTCGCGGCCCGCCGACGGGCTCGCGGACCTGACCGGGACGCCGCTGCCCACCGCTTCGCGGGCCCGCCCCCCCCACGTCTCGCCGGCGCCCGCGCGGCACCTGAAGAGGCCGGCCGAAGGGGAACGACACCGACCGCCGCCCGGGTGCGGCCCGGGCGTGCTCGGTCCACGCCCGAAAAGACACTCTGAGTTGGGAGATGAAGGCTTTGACGGGCGCTGTGAGAACCGCGAGCAGATACAAGGCGAGGTCGGGGGACAACAGCGGTGAGCCGGCGCAGCGCGATGTGGTCCTGTCCTTCGTGGGGACACAGGCCACAGTGCAGAAGTCGGGGATGATCTTTCCGCAGAACCTGCCGGAGCGGTCCTGGGAGCGGATCGGGACCAACCTGCGCGAGCTGATGGACTCCTCGGCGTGGTGGCTCGCCGACTGGCTGATCTACGGGGAGACCACCTACGGGTGGCGGCGCTACAAGGAGGCGATCGAGCGGACCGGGCTCGACTACCAGACGCTGCGCAACTACGCGTGGGTGGCCCGGCGGTTCGAGCACCACCGCAGGCGCGACAGCCTCAGCTTCGCCCACCACGCCGAGGTGACCCGCCTGTCGCCGCCGGAGCAGGACTACTGGCTGCGCAAGGCCGAACAGCAGAAGTGGTCGCGCAACGAACTGCGCAAGGCGGTCCGCGCCAGCCTGGCCGTGCAGAGCGACACCGCCGAGGTCGCTGCGGGCGGCGGCGAGAAGCAGGAGGTGCCCCGGCTGGCGGAGCCGGTGGCCGCCGACAAGCGCCCGCAGAAGGTCACCACCCTCACCATCGAGCTGTCCGCGGGCCAACTGGAGTACTACTCGAAGGCCGCTGCCGCGCACGGTCTGCCCGTCGACAAGTGGGTGACCCAGGTCCTCGAGACCGCCGACCGGCAATCCGCCTGAAGGCGCGCACCGCCCCAAGGCGCACCGCTCCACCCACCGCCCCGAGGCGCATCACCCCGAGGCGCACCACGCCGAAGCGCCCCCTCCCCAGGCGCAGCACCTTCAGGCGCATCACCCGCACCCTCAGGCGCATCACCCGCACCCTCAGCGCGCGCCCGCAGCCACACCACACCGACGCATACCGAGGCGCACCGGGGCGCACCGGGGCGCCGCGCCCCGACACGCCGGCCAGCCCCCTCCGCTCCCGGGTGGTGCGCGGCGGCCCGCCCGACCGGACACCTCTCACATCGGAGTCAGTTGATGATCCTTCAGGGAAAGCGGGTCGCCCTGCCCTCGGCACCCGTCGTCCACCGCCGGTTCGAGGCGCACGCGCGGGCCACCCCCGACGCCGTCGCCGTCTTCCACGCCGGCCGGCAGGTGACGTACGCGGAGCTGGACGTGCAGGCGAATCGTTTCGCGCACTTCCTCGCCGCGCGCGGACACGGCCCGGGCGCAAAGGTCGGCGTCTGTCTCGACTACTCCGTCGACATGCTCGTGGCCATCCTCGGCACGCTGAAGGCCGGCGCGGCCTACGTCCCCTTCGACCCGGCCTACCCGGCGGCCCGGCTCCAGCTGCTGCTGGGCCAGGTCCCCGATCTCGCCCTGATCGTGGCCTCCCCGGCGACGGCCTCACTCATCGAGTCGGCAGCCGTCGACGTCATCGACCTCCAGAAGCTGTCCGGCCACCTGGCAGACCTTTCCGCGACCTGTCCCGACGTCACGGTCACCGGCGACGACATCTGCTACGCGGTCTTCACCTCCGGTTCGACCGGGACACCGAAGCTGACCGCGGTGCGCCACGAGGGCTGGTTCAACCTGATGAACTGGCTGAGGCTCGAGTACGGCCTCGACCGGCGATCCCACAACCTGGTCGTCAGCGCCTTCGGGTTCGACCTCTCCCAACGCGCCCTGATGACACCGCTGTTCTGCGGCGCCACCCAGTACCTGATGGCGAGCCGCAACTTCGACGCCATGCTGGCCTACCGCATGCTGCGCGAGCACGACATCCGCATCGTGCACTGCGCGTCGAGCACCCTGTACCTGCTGGTGGACTGGGAGAGCGCACGGGGCGGTGACGCGCTCGCCCGGCTCGACTACGTGCTCTTCGGCGGAGAGCCCCTGAAGACCGAACGCATCACCGACTGGGCGCGGCGCGAGGACAACACGTGCACCCTCCTGCACCAGTACGGCGTCGCCGAGTGCACGGACGTCGCCACGTCCTTTGACCTCGCCCACTACCGGCCCGGCGAACACGACATCGCACCGGTCGGCACGCCCGCCCACAACACCGACATCCACCTCCTCGACGAGCACCTGCACGCCGTCGCGGCGGGGGAGTACGGCGAGATCTGCATCTCCGGGGCCAGCGTCGGCGCGGGCTACCTCAACGGCACCGGCCCCGAGAACGAGAAGTTCACGGCGATCGACGTCGACGGCACACCGTGCAGGCTGTACCGCACGGGCGACCGCGGCTACGTGAACGAGGCCGGCAACCTCGTCGTCCTGGGCAGGATCGACGCGCAGGTCAAGGTGCGCGGCATGCGCATCGACCCCACCGACATCGAGCGCGCGCTCGGCCGGCTGGCCGGCGTCAGGGAAGCCGCCGTGGTGATCACCTACACCGCCTCGGGCGAGGCGGAGCTGAACGCGTTCGTCGTCCCGGCGGGCGACGACCTCGCCGAGGACGACCTGCGCACCCGCCTCCTGCAGACGCTGCCACGGAACATGGTTCCGTCCAGGTTCCGAAACATTCTGCGAATTCCGCTCAGCCCGCACGGAAAAGTGGACCGCGCGGCACTCGCCGACGCCTGCCGCAGCGAATACGCCGACAGCACCACGACGGCATAACCGACCGGACCTTGATGACAACCGAAAGGACTGTGATGATTGCCGACAGCGTGCACGCCATCTGGTGCCGGGAACTCGAACGCGACGACATCGCGGCCGACGACGACTTCTTCGCCCTCGGCGGCGAATCCGTGATCATGGCCAGGATCCAGGGCGCCTTCATCGAGGAGCTGGGCGTCGAGGTCCCGATGGACCAGATGTTCCTCAACTCGACGGTCACGTCGATCTCCGCCCACATCGAATCCCTCGGTGCGGTGACCGGCAGCGTCTGATGTCGTCCGCCGCGTCGGCGCAGCGCTTTACCCATGGAATTTCCGGCTACGGCCGCATTGTGTGAAAAAAACTACCTGGTAAGAGAGGCGCCATGTACGACGTGATTGTCATAGGTGCCCGTTGTGCGGGTTCGCCGACGGCCATGCTTTTCGCGCGGCAGGGTTATCGCGTCCTGCTCCTGGAGAAAGCGCGCTTCCCGCAGGACACCCTGTCCTCGCACTACATCCACCAGCAGGGTGTGGCGCTGCTCAACCGGTGGGGGCTGCTCGACAGGCTCCGCGACGCGGGCTGCCGGCCGATCACCCGCCAGAGCTACGAGGCGCCCGGTGTCCGCGTCGACGGCTTCTCCCTGCCGATCGACGGCCTGCGCACCACCTACGCGCCCCGGCGCTACGTCCTCGACCCGATCCTCGCGGACGGCGCGGTGGCCGCCGGGGTGGAGTTCAGGGAGTCCTGCGCGGTCAACGACCTGCTCTTCGAGGACGACCGGGTCGTCGGGGTGCGCTACACGACACCCGGCGGCGCCGAGGCCACCGACCGGGCACGCCTGGTCGTCGGCGCGGACGGCATGCGCTCGCTGGTGGCCCGCAAGGCCGGCGCGCCCAACGTCATCGAACACCCGCGGATGACCTGCACCTACTACAGCTACTGGGCCGGCGTCCCCGCACACTTCGAGCTGTACGAGCAGCCGGGGCGCTGGATCGGGGTCCTTCCCACCAACGACGACCTCACGCTGCTGATGGCGTACTTCCCCCAGGAGGACTTCTCCCACGTCCGCAAGGCGGTCGAACCCGCCTACCTCGACGCCTTCCGCACCACCGCGCCCGAACTGTACGAGCGGATGTCGGCCGGCGAGCGCGTGGAGCAGCTGTACGGCACCGGCCATCAGGAGAACTACTTCCGCAAGGCCTACGGGCCCGGGTGGGCGCTGGTCGGTGACGCGGTCAACCACAAGGACTCCATCACCGCCCGCGGCATCACCGAAGCCTTCGTCCAGGCCCAGTCGCTCACCGACCACATCGGGCAGCGCCTGCACGACGACGACGCGCTCAAGACGGCGCTGCGCCGCTACGAGAACGACCTGGGCGACGAGGCCCTCAACCACTACCAGGGCGCCCTCAACGTGGCCGAGCTCAAGCCCGCCGGACGCGCGGGGATGCTGCAGAAACTCGTCGGCCACCAGGACCTGATCGACCGGTACTTCTCGACGCTGTCGGGGGCGTGCTCCATCGACGACTTCTACAACGACGAACTGCTGACCCTGCTCGACCAGAGCTGAGTGACGACCTGCTCCCTGGTTTGCCGATATTGGAGACACAATGATCCCGTTGTCGTTCGCGCAGCGCCGGCTGTGGTTCGTGGACCGGTTCGAAGGCCCGTCGCCGACCTACAACGGCGCGTTCGCCCTGCGGCTGACCGGTGAGCTGGACGTGGCCGCGCTCAAGGCGGCACTGCACGATGTCGTCGACAGGCACGAGGTCCTGCGCACGGTGATCGTCGAGGACAACGACGGCGTCCCGCACCAGCAGGTGCTGGCCTCCACCCGCCGGCCCTTCCCCCTGCCCCTGGTCGAGGTCACCGAGCCCGAGCGGGCGGCGGCCGTCGACCAGGCGGCCACCGAGACCTTCGACCTGGCCGCCGACGTCCCGATCCGCGCCACCCTGCTGCGCACCGCGGCACGCGAGCACACCCTGGTCCTGGTGGTGCACCACATCGCCCTGGACGGCGAATCCCTCGGACCGCTGCTGCGCGACCTCACCACCGCCTACTCCGCCCGCAGCCAGGGCGGCGCCCCGCAGTGGCAGCCGCTGCCGGTGCAGTACGCGGACTACACGCTGTGGCAGCAGGACGTCCTGGGCGACGAGAGTGACCCGGACAGCCTGGCGGCCAGGCAACTGGCCTACTGGCGCGAGGCCCTGGCCGACCTGGCGCAGCCGCTGGCCCTGCCCACCGACCGCCCGCGGCCGCGGGCGATGAGCCCCCGCGGCGACCTGGTGAAGTTCCCCATCCACCCCGACCTGCTCACGGACGTGCAGAAGCTGGCCGCCCAGCAGGACACCACGGTGTCCATGGTCATGCAGTCGGCGCTGGCGGTACTCCTGCACCACCTCGGGTGCGGTGACGACGTGCCGCTCGGCGCGCCCATCGCCGGCCGCACCGACGAGGAACTGCGCGACCTCGTCGGGTTCTTCGTCAACACCTGGGTGCTGCGCGTCGACCTCTCCGGCAACCCGACCTTCCTCCAGCTGCTGCAGCGGGTGCGGGAGCGGGCCCTTGCCGCCTACGACCACCAGGACATGCCCTTCGAGCGGCTGGTGGAGCGGCTCAACCCGGACCGCTCCACCGCCTACCACCCGTTCTTCCAGGTGATGCTCGCCTGGCAGGAACCCCTGGGAGAACTCGAGTTCGCCGGCCTCGACGTCACCTCCGAGACCCTCGAGACCAAGACGGCCAAGTTCGACCTGTTCTTCAACATGATCCCCGACGGCTCAGGCGGGGCGGGCGTGCGCCTGGAGTACGCCACCGACCTGTTCGACCGGTCCACGGTCGAGACCCTCGCCCGGCGCTTCGTGCGCGTGCTGAGCGAGCTCGTGGCCGACTCCCAACGCCGTATCGGCGCCGTGGACGTCCTGGACGCGGACGAGCGGGAGCGTCTGCTCACCCGGTTCAACGACACCACCCAGGCGGTGCCCCAGCTGACGATCCCGCAGCTGTTCGAAAGCCAGGCGGCCGCGACACCCGACGCCCCGGCCGTCGTGTGCGACCAGCGGACGCTGACCTACCGGGAACTCGACGAGCGGGCCAACCAGATCGCCTGGGAACTGATCCGGCGCGGCGCCGGCCCGGAGGACCTGGTGGTGCTGGCGCTGCCGCGCACCGAAAACCTGGTGGCCGGCCTGCTCGGGATCCTCAAGTCCGGTGCCGGATACCTGCCGATGGACCCGCAGTACCTCGGCGCACGGGCGCAGAGCGTGCTGGCCGAAGCCCGGCCGCGGTTCGCGCTCACCGACACCGCCACCGCGCAGGACCTGCCGCCCCACGACATGTCGAGCATCAACCTCGACGACCGCACGCACTGGGACACACCCCCGGCGGCACCCAGGGACGCGGACCGCGTCTCACCCCTGCGTCCGGACCACCTGGCGTACGTGATGTACACCTCCGGCTCCACGGGCACCCCGAAGGGCGCGGCGATCACCCACCGCAACGTCGTCAACGGCGTGCAGGAACTGGTACGCGTCCTGGACGCGCCGCCCGGATGGCGGATGCTGGCCGGCACCTCGGTCAACTTCGACGTCTCGGTCTTCGAACTGCTGAGCACCCTGTCCACCGGCGGCAGCGCCGAAGTCGTGGCCAACGCACTCGCGCTGGGCGAGCGGGAGGGCTGGGACGGCCACGTGATCAGCGGCGTCCCCTCGGTCCTCGGGGAACTGGTGGGCCACCTGGACAAGACGAGTGACGTACGCACCGTCGTCTTCGCGGGCGACGTGCTGCCGGCCCGCCTGGTACGCCAGGTCCGCGAGGCCCTGCCCGGCGTGCAGATCGTCAACTCCTACGGACAGAGCGAGAGTTTCTACGCCACCACCTTCTCCCTGCCCGCCTCCCGGCAGTGGGAACACAGCGACGTCGCACCCATCGGCACCCCGCTGGGCAACATGCGTACCTACGTGCTGGGCCCCGGACTCCTCCCGGTCCCGCAGGGCGTGATCGGCGAACTGTACGTCGTCGGCACCTGCCTGGGCCGCGGCTACCACGGCCACCCGGCCCTGACCGCCGAGCGCTACGTGGCCAGCCCCTTCGGCCCCGCGGGCGAGCGGATGTACCGCACGGGAGACCTGGCCCGCTGGAACGCCGACGGCCGGCTGGAGTGCGTCGGCCGCGGCGACGGCCAGGTCAAGGTGCGCGGCTTCCGCATCGAGACGGCCGAGGTCGAAGCGGCCGTCACCCGCCACCCCGGCATCAGCGAGGCCGTCGTCATCAGCCGCGAAGCGCCCTCCGGCGGGCGGCAACTGGTCGCCTACGTGGTGCACACCGGTGAGGGAGCCGTCGGAGACGACGGCGCCGGCGGCATCGGCGACGTGGACGTGCAGTCCGGAGCCTCGGCCGCCGAACTGCGCAAGTTCGTCGCCGCACGGCTGCCCGACTACATGGTGCCCTCCGCCTTCGTCGCCCTGGGCCGGCTGCCGCTGGGACCGACCGGCAAGCTGGACCGCTCGCAGCTGCCCGAACCGGAGTTCGCGGGCGAGGCCTACCGCCCGCCGCGCACCGACGCCGAGAAGACCGTCACCGCGGTGTACGCGGACGTCCTGGGTGTGGAACGGGTCGGCATCGACGACGACTTCTTCGCGGTGGGCGGGGACAGCCTGCGCTCCATCCAGGTGGTGGCCCGCGCCAGAGCGAAGGGCCTGAACCTCACCACCCGCGAGATCTTCGAGTGCCGCACGGCGGCCCGGCTGGCCGAGGTGGCCTCCGCCCGCCGGGAGCGGGTGCCCGCACTCGCCGAGGAGGAGGGCGGCGGCGTCGGCCCGATGCCGCTGCAGCCGGTCGCCCGGCACGTCTTCGAGCACGGCGGCACAACGGACCGCTTCGCCATGTCCATCGTCCTGGAACTGCCCGCGGACATCGACGCGAGCGGCCTGGCCGCCACCCTGGACGCCGTCCTGGACCGCCACGACCTGCTGCGCGCCCGGCTGGTACCCGGCGAGGAGCTCTCCCTCACCGTGCGCCCCACGGGCAGCGTGCGGGCGGCCGACCTGATCCGCCGGGTGCCCTGCGAGGGCCGGTGGCAGGATCCGGACGCGCTCCAGGCGGCGAAGGCGGAACTGGACGACGCGGTCGGCCGCCTCGACCCGCAGGCCGGGACCATGGCGGACTTCGTCTGGTTCGCCCCCGACTCGGGCGCCGGCCGGCTGCTGGTGGTACTGCACCACCTGGTGGTGGACGGCGTCTCCTGGCGCATCCTCATGTCGGACCTCGCCGAGGCCTGGCAGCAGGTCCGATCCGGCCGCACCCCGAAGCTGCCCGCGGTCGGCACCTCCGCCCGCCGCTGGGCGTCGGCGCTCGACAACGAGGCGTTCTCCCCGCAGCGGGAAGCGGAACTGGCGTACTGGCGCGACCTGCTCGAAGCGCCCAACCCCCCGCTGGGCAGCCGGGCGTTCGACCCGGCCCTCGACACGATGTCCACCCTCGACACCGTGCGCGTGCAACTGCCCGCCGAAGTCACCGAGGCCGTGCTGACCCGGCTACCCGCCGCGTTCAAGGCAACCGGCACCGACGTGCTGCTCGCCGCGCTCGCCCTGGCCGTCGACCGATGGCGCGGCAGCGGCCGCTCGACCCTCGTGCGGCTTGAAGGACACGGCCGCGAGGAGGACGTCGTACCCGGCGCCGACCTCTCCCGCACCGTCGGCTGGTTCACCAGCATGTACCCGGCCCGCATCGACGTGCAGGACGTGGACGCGGCCGACGTGCTGGCGGGCGGCCCCGCGGCCGCCACGGCGATCAAACGGGTCAAGGAACAGCTGCGCCAGGTCCCCGACAAGGGCATCGGCTACGGACTGCTGCGCTACCTCAACCCGGAGACCGCCGAACAGCTCGCCCCCTACCCGGCGCCCCAGATCGGGTTCAACTACCTCGGCCGGATCTCCGACACCGACGTGCCCGAACACCTGCGCGCCGACGGGTGGGGGCCGGCGTCCTGGTCCGCCGAACTGATCCCGGCACCCGACCCGGACCTGCCCGCACTGTCCGCGCTGGAGGTCAACTCCGTCGTCACCGACACCGCCGACGGCCCCCGCCTGCAGACCGTGTTCATGTTCCCCACCGGCGTGCTCTCCCGCGAACGGACCTCCGAACTGGCCGCGCTGTGGGTCGAGATGCTGCACGGCATGGCCGCGCACGCCGCCCGACCGCTGATCGGCGGGCTCACCCCCTCCGACGCCCCGCTGGTCACGGTGCGCCAGCACGAGATCGACGACTGGGAGGAGCGCTACGGCCGGCTGGTCCAGGTGTGGCCGCAGGCCCCGGGACAGTCCGGCATCCAGTTCCAGGCCGCGCTCGCCGACGGCACCTTCGACGTCTACCACATGCAGTTCGTACTGCACCTGTCCGGACACGTGGACCCGCAGCGCATGCGGGCGGCCGGACAGGCGCTCCTTGAGCGCTATCCGAACCTGCGCTCCGCGTTCCTCGCCGGAGCCGACGGCGATCCCCTCCAGATCGTCGCCGACCACGTCAAGCTGCCCTGGCGCCACACCGACCTGACCGGCCGCAGCGAAGCCGAGCAGAACACGGCACTCGACACCGCCCTCGCCCAGGACCGGGCCGACCAACTCGACCCCACCCGGCCGCCGCTGCTCCGCCTGGCCCTGCTCACCTGCGGGCCGCAGCACGCCAAACTCGTCATCACAGCCCACCACACCCTCTTCGACGGCTGGTCCTCCCCGCTGGTGATCAAGGACCTGGTCCGCCTGTACGCCGGCGAGGAGCCGGCCCCGGTCCGCAGCTACGGCGACTACCTGGCCTGGCTGTCCGGACAGGACCGTGAGGCGTCGGCCGCCCGGTGGAAGGACGAACTCGCCGGATTCGACCAGCCGACCCTCCTGGCCGCCGGCCGTGCCCAGAAGGGGGAGGCCTCCCGCCTCGGACGGGTCGAGGTGCCGCTCTCCATCGACCAGGGCCGCGAACTCGCCCGGCGCGCCGCGGAACTCGGCGTCACCCTGAACACGCTCCTGCAGGGCGCGTGGGCGGTCCTGCTCTCCAAGCTGACCGGGCAGCACGACGTGGTCTTCGGCGCCGCCGTCAACGGCCGCCCCGCCGACCTGGTCGGCTCCGACGAGATGGTCGGCCTGTTCATCAACACCCTGCCGACCAGGGTGGGGTGCCGGCCGAACCAGACCGTGGGCGAGGTCATCACCGATCTGCAGGACCGGCAGATCTCCCTGCTCGACCACCACTCCTACGGCCTGGCCGACATCCAGCGCGGCGTCGGGCTGCCCGCCCTGTTCGACACGATCGTCGTGTTCGAGAACTATCCGATCGACCGCGAGGGCATCGTCGAGGCGAACGACTCGGCGGGCTTCAGCATCGACGCCATCCGGCCGTTCGCGGGCTCGCACTACCCGCTCACCCTCAACTCCTCCGACCCCTACCTGCGCCTGTCCCTCGACTACCAGACCAACCTCTTCGAACGCGACGCGGCCCAGGAGATCGCCGCCCGCCTCGTGCGGGTCCTGGAACAGGTCCTCAAGGACCCCAAGACACCGGTCGGCGCCATCCAGGTGCTCTCCGAGCACGAACGCCGGTGGCTGGTGCGGGGCGTCAACGACACGGCACATCCGCTGCCGGCGGGCACCCTGCCGGACGCGTTCGAGGCACAGGCCGCGCGCGAGCCCGACCGCGTCGCGCTGATCGGCGAACAGCAGACGCTGACCTACGGGGAGTTCAACCAGCGCGCCAACCGGCTGGCGCACTGGCTGATCGAGCAGGGCGCCGGGCCCGAGCGGCTGGTCGCCGTGCGCATCCCCCGCTCCGTCGACCTGATGGTGGCGATCTACGCGGTGGTGAAGGCCGGCGCCGCCTACCTGCCGATCGACACCGAACTGCCCCAAGACCGCGTACGGCACGTACTGGACAGCGCCAAGCCCCTGCTGGTCCTCGACGGACAACTGCCCGACACGGGCGGCTACCCGACAACCAACCCCGAGCGGACCCTGTCGCCGGACAACGCCGCCTACGTCATCTACACCTCCGGCTCCACCGGCGGCCCCAAGGGCGTCCAGGTGGCACACCGGTCGGTCATGAACCGGCTCACGTGGGGCCTGGCGCACTTCGACGTCCACGCCGGCGACCGGGTGCTGCTGAGCACCACGGCGAGCTTCGACGTGTCGGTACCGGAACTGTTCGCGCCACTGCAGGCCGGCGCCGCCGTCGTCATCGCCCGCCCCGACGGACGCCGGGACCCCGCCTACCTCGCCGACCTGATCCGGCGCGAGCAGGTGACCGGCGCCGACTTCGTGCCCTCCCTGCTGGAGGCCTTCCTCGCCGAACCCTCGGCCAGGCAGTGCACCGCCCTGCGCTGGATCGAGGTCGCCGGCGAGGCGTTCCCGGCCGCCCTGGCCAACAGGGCCACCGACCTGCTGCCCGGCTGCTCGGTGCACAACCTCTACGGCCCCACCGAGGCATCGGTGGAGGTCACCGCCTGGCAGCACGTGCCGGGCGCCGACCGGGTGCCGATCGGCGCACCCGTGTGGAACACCCAGGTGTACGTCCTGGACGCGGCACTGCGCCCGGTCGCCCCCGGCGTCGCCGGCGAGCTGTACCTGGCCGGCACCCAACTGGCCCGCGGCTACCTCGGGCAGAGCGCACTGACCGCGAACCGGTTCGTCGCCTGCCCCTTCGGCGAGCCGGGAGCACGGATGTACCGCACCGGCGACGTCGTGCGCTGGAACGAGGACGGCCAGGTCGAATACATCGGCCGCTCCGACTTCCAGGTGAAGATCCGCGGGTTCCGCATCGAACTGGGAGAGATCGAGCAGGCGCTGAGCGCGCACCCGGGCGTCGACAGCGCGGTGGCCGTGGTCCGCGAGGACCGCGCAGGCGACCAGCGGCTGGTCGCCTACGTGGTGCCGGGGGGCGGCACCACGGATGTGGCCGGGCTGGATGTGACGGCCCTGACCGACCTGGCCCGCGAGCACCTGCCGAAGTACATGGTCCCCTCGGCGATCGTGCCGCTCACCACACTGCCCACCACCCCCAGCGGCAAGCTCGACCGCAACGCGCTGCCCGCACCCGAGCACACCGAAACCGAACCGGGACGCGGGCCGCGCAACCCCAACGAGGAAGTCCTGTGCCGGCTGTTCGCCGAACTGCTCGGGGTGCAGGAGGTCGGCATCGACGTCGACTTCTTCAACCACGGTGGGCATTCGCTGCTGGCCACCCGGCTGATCGGCCGCATCCGCAACGAACTCAACGTCGACGTGAAGGTCACCACCGTCTTCCGCTCTCCGACCGTCGCCCAGCTGGCGGCCCGGATCGAGAAGCTCGCCACGTCGAACCGCCCCCAGCTGCGCCCGATGAACGTGTAGGAGTGCGTTGATGATCCCGTTGTCCTTCGCCCAGCGCCGGCTGTGGTTCCTCCACCGTCTGCAAGGCCCGTCCGCGACCTACAACATCCCCTTCGTGCTGCGCCTGGACGGGCCGCTGGACACGACGGCCCTGGCCGCGGCGGTGACGGACGTCGTCACCCGGCACGAGAGCCTGCGCACCCTCGTCGTCGAGAACGCGGACGGCACCCCGCACCAGCGGATCCTGCCGCCCCAGGAGGCCGAACCCGCCTTCCGCATCCTCGACGTGACCGCCGACGCGGTGGACGCCGCCACCCACGACGCGGCCTGCGAGGGCTTCGACCTGGAGGCACAACTGCCCCTGCGCACCACCGTTTTGCGCATCTCCGAACAGGAGCATGTGCTGGTGTTCGTCTTCCACCACATCGCCGCGGACGGGGCGTCGATGGCGCCGTTCCTGCGGGACGTGCTGTCGGCGTACGCGGCTCGCCACCAGGGCGGCGCCCCGCAGTGGGCTCCGCTCGCGGTCCAGTACAAGGACTACACGCTGTGGCAGCGCGAGGTGCTGGGCGACGAGGAGGACCCCGACAGCGTCGCCGCGGCGCAGCTGGAGTACTGGCGTGAACAACTGGCCGGGGTGCCGCAGCCGGTGCAGCTGCCGCTGGACCGGCCGCGGCCCACGACGGCCGGCCACCACGGCGGCCATGTCGACTTCGAGCTGGACGCCGAACTGCTCGCCGGGATCGGGAAGCTGGCCGCCGAACGCGGTGCCACCGCCCCGATGGTCGCCCAGGCCGTGCTCGCGGTGCTCCTGCACCACCTGGGCGCCGGCAACGACCTGACGATCGGCAGCCCCATCGAGGGCCGCGCCGACGAGCAACTCGACGATCTCATCGGGTTCTTCGCCAACACCTGGGTGCTGCGCGTCGACCTGTCGGACAACCCCTCCTTCGGTGACCTGCTGGAACAGGTCCGCGAGCGGGCCCTGGCCGCCTACGACCACCAGGACGTTCCCTTCGAACGCCTGGTGGAGCTGCTGAGCCCGGGCCGCACCACCGCCTACCAGCCGCTGTTCCAGGTGATGCTGGCCTGGCAGTTCGCCTGGTCACCCATCGACATACCGGGCCTGCGCGTCACCCCCGTCCCGGCCGGCACCGGCACCGCGAAGTTCGACCTGTTCTTCAACATCGTCCCGGCCCCCTCCGGGGGCGCCTACGGGCGGCTGGAGTACGCCACGCAGCTGTTCGACCACTCCACGGCCGAGGGCCTCGTCGACCGCTACCTGCGCGTGCTGCGGCAGGTGGTCGCCGACTCCGGGACACGGCTGGGCGCCCTCGACGTGCTCACCGACGCCGAACACACCTGGCTGACCCGGCTGAACGAGACGACGGCACCGGTGCCCGAACCGACACTGCCCGAGCTCATCGCCGCCCAGGTGGCGGCCACCCCCGACGCGCCGGCCGTGGTGTGCGCACAGCACACACTCTCCTACCGGGAGCTGGACGCCCGGGCCGGCCGGCTGGCCGCCGTACTACGCGACCGCGGGGTGGGCCCCGACGTCCTGGTCGCCGTGGCCCTGCCCCGCTCCACGGACCTGGTGGTCGCCCTGCTGGGCGTCCTCAAGGCCGGCGGCGCCTACCTGCCGATCGACCCCCACTACCCGGCCGCACGCGTCGACCTCCTGCTCGACACCGCCGACCCGGCACTCGTCCTGACCGACTACGCGACAGCGGCGGCCGTCGCCACCTCCCGACGCCCCCTGCTCCACCTCGACGACCTGAGCCTCCAGGGCCCCCCGCGCGACATCCCGAAGGTCCCCCTCGCCCCCGACAACCTCGCCTACGTGATGTTCACCTCCGGCTCGACCGGCACCCCCAAGGGCGTCGCCGTCACCCAGGCCGGCGTGGTCAACGGCGTGCGCGACCTGCGCCGCATCACCCGCGTCGAGGCCGGGTCGCGGATGCTCGCCGCGACCTCGGTGAACTTCGACGTCTCCGTCTTCGAGATCTTCACCGCGCTCACCAGCGGAGCCAGCGTCGACCTCGTGCGCGACGTACTCGAACTCGCCGAACGCGGCAGCTGGTCGGGCACCACCATCAGCGCCGTACCCGCCGTGTTCGCCGCGCTCCTCAACCAGCTCGCCACCCAGGCCCCCGACCGTCTCGAACTCGACGTGGACACCGTCGTCTTCGCCGGCGAAGCACTCTCCGCCGACCTGGTGCGCACCGTGCGACACGCCCTGCCCAAGGCGCGTGTCATCAACGCCTACGGACAGACCGAAAGCTTCTACGCCGCCACCTACACGCTCCCGCAGCAGCAGGACGGCACCGGCGCCACACCCATCGGACAGCCCCTGGCCAACATGCGCGCCTACGTACTGGGCCCGCAGCTCACTCCGGTGGCACCCGGCGTGATCGGCGAACTGTACGTCGGCGGCCTCGTCGCCCGCGGCTACCACCGAAGCGGCGCGGCCACCGCCCAGCGGTTCGTCGCCTGCCCCTTCGGCCCGCCCGGCGCGCGCATGTACCGCACCGGCGACCTGGCCCGGTGGGACGCCCACGGCCAACTGACCTACGCCGGACGCGCCGACACCCAGGTGAAGGTGAACGGCATCCGCCTGGAGCCGACCGAGATCGAGACCGTCCTCGCCCGGCATCCCACCATCGGCCAGGCAGCGGTCACGGTACGCGAGGACCACACCGGCGCCGCCCGGCTCGTCGGCTATGTGGCGCCGGCGGCCACCCCCGGCGGCGAACCGGGCCCCGCGGCCAGTGTCTCGGTGACGGACGTGCGGCGCTACGTGGCCGAGCGGCTGCCCGACTACATGGTGCCCGCCCTGTTCGTGGTGCTGGGGCGGCTGCCGCTGACCGCCAACGGAAAGCTGGACCGGGCCGCGCTGCCCGAGCCGGAACTCGCCGGCGACCAGTACCGGGCGCCGCGCAGCCACGCCGAGCGGGTCCTGGCCGAGGTGTACGCGGACGTGCTCGGCGCCGGACAGGTGGGCATCGACGACGACTTCTTCACCCGCGGCGGGGACAGCATCCGCTCCATCCAGGTCGTCGCGCGGGCCAAGACACGCGGCGTGCTGATCAGCACACGGGAGGTCTTCGAGCACCGCACGGTCGCCCGCCTCGCGGAACTGGCCGCCGGCCGCGACGACGCCGAGCGGGTGAGCCTGGCCGAGCTGCCGGGCGGCGGCGTGGGCTGGGCCCCGCTCACCCCGACGGCGGCCCACGTCCTCGCCCTGGGAGGCGGCATCGGCCGCTTCTGCATGTCCGCGATGCTGACCCTGCCCGAGGACATCGACACCGCGGGCCTGCTCGCGACGGTGCAGGCCGTGCTGGACCGGCACGACGTGCTGCGTTCCCGGCTCGACCGGACCCAGCCGGGCCTGTGGACCCAGCCCGCCGGCCACGTCGACGCCCGCCCGCTGATCCGGGAGGTCCCCTACGACGGCGCCGACGTGCAGGCCGAACTGGACGCCGCCGCGGGCCGGCTGGACCCGGACGCGGGCGTCATGGCGCAGTTCGTGCACTTCACCCGCGACCCGGACACGGACACGGACACGGACCGGCTGCTGATCGTGCTGCACCACCTGGTCGTCGACGGGGTCTCATGGCGGATCCTGGTGCCGGACCTGGTGTCCGCCTGGCAACGCGTCCGCGACGGCCTCACCCCCCAGCCCGCCGGGACGGGCACCTCGCTGCGACGGTGGGCGCACGCGCTGGCCGAGGAGGCGGCCACCCCCGAGCGGGTGGCCCAACTGCCCGTATGGCAGGAGATCCTGCGCGCACCCGAGCCGCCGCTGGGCGCACGGGAACTGGATGCGGCCCTCGACGTCACGGCCACCGTGGACACGGTGCGCGTGACGGTGCCCGCAGACGTCACACACACCCTGCTGGACACCCTGCCCGCGGTCTTCCGCGGCGGCGTCGACGACGGGCTGCTGGCCGCCCTGGCCCTGGCACTGGCCCGCCACCACCAGACACGGGGCGTGAGCGCGTCCTCGACGCTGGTGCGGCTGGAAGGACACGGCCGGGAAGAACACCTGGTGCCCGGCGCGGACCTGTCGGGCACACTCGGCTGGTTCACCGCGATGTTCCCGGTACGCCTGGACCTGACGGGCATCGACGTGGCCGACGCCTTCGCCGGCGGCCCGGCCGCCGGACAGGCGATCAAGGCCGTCAAGGAACAGCTGCGGGCCCTGCCCGAGGGCGGCATGGGCTACGGCCTGCTGCGCCACCTCAACCCGCGGACCGCCGCCACGCTGGCCCCGCACCGCCAGCCGCGCATCGGCTTCAACTACCTGGGCCGCTCCTCCGCGGCGGACATCCCCGAAGACCTGCGCGGCCTGGGCTGGACACCCGACACCACCCGGCCCGACCTGATCGCCGCACCCGACCCGGACATGCCGGTGCTGTCGGCACTGGAGATCAACGCGGTCGCCACCCACACCCCCGCCGGCGAGGAACTGAGCGCCTACTTCGGCTTCCCGACCGGCATCCTGTCCCGCGACGAGGTGAACGAGCTGGCCGGATGGTGGGTCGAGGCACTGACCGCCCTGGCCCGCCACGCCACCACCCCCGACGCCGGCGGACTGACCCCCAGCGACGCGCCCCTGGTCGAGGTGCGCCAGGAGGAGATCGACACCTGGGAGGCCCGCCTGGGCACCCTGGCCCAGGCCTGGCCCACGACACCGGTGCAGTCCGGGATGCTCTTCCACACCATGCTGGCCGGCTCCACCTTCGACGCCTACCACATGCAACTGGCCTTCCACCTCTCCGGCGACGTCGACCCCCAGCGGATGCACCGCGCCGGACAGGCCCTGCTGGAACGCCACGCCAGCCTCCGCGCCGCGTTCGTCGACCGGGCCGACGGCGATGTGGTGCAGGTGGTGCCCCAGACCGTCACCCTGCCCTGGCAGCACCTCGACCTGACCGCCCTCGCCGAACCGGAACGGACCGTACGCTACGAGCAGTTCCTCGCCCAGGACCGGGCCACCCACTTCGACGTGGGCACCCCGCCGCTGATCCGGCTGGCCCTGGTCGTCCTGGAGCCCGGCCGCGCCGAACTCGTCCTGACCGCCCACCACGTGCTGCTCGACGGCTGGTCCACCCCCCTGCTGATGCGCGACCTGCTGCTGCTCTACGCCTCCGCAGGCGAGCCGGCCACCCTGCCCGCCCCCCGCGACTTCGGCGAGTTCCTGTCCTGGCGCGCCCGGCAGGACGAAACGGAGTCCGCCCGGGTGTGGGCGGCCGAACTCGACGGCATCCAGGAACCCACCCTGCTCGCACCCGGCTCCGAAGGCGTGGGCGAGCGGGGCGTCGACCACGTCGACGTCGCGCTCCCGCTCAACGAGGCCCGCCAACTCGGCGAACGCGCAGCCGAACTGGGCGTCACCGTCAACACCCTGGTGCAAAGTGCCTGGGGACTGCTGCTGGGCCGGCTCACCGGCCGCCAGGACGTGGTGTTCGGCGCCACCGTCTCCGGGCGCCCGCCCGCGGTCACCGACGTCGACTCGATGGTCGGGATGTTCATCAACACCCTTCCCGTACGCGTCCAGTACGCGCCCGGCGACACCCTCGCCGAGGTCCTCACCCGGCTCCAGGGCCGGCAGGCCGGCCTGCTGGACCACCACTACTACGGGCTCACCCAGATCCAGCAGTCCCTCAACCTGCCGTCCCTCTTCGACACCCTGGTCGTCTTCGAGTCCTACCCCATCGACCGGGAGGGCCTCAGCGCCGCCTCCGACGCCGCGGGCGGGATCGCCTTCACCGGCCTGCGCCCGTGCACGGCCACCAACTACCCGCTGACCCTGATGGCGGCGGCCGACCCGCACCTCCAGCTCACCCTCCAGTACGCCCAGGACGTCTTCGACCAGGACACCGTCCAGGTGTACGCGGCCCGCCTCGTGCGCATCCTGCGGCAGCTGGCGGCCACCCCGAAACTGAAGGTCGCCCACGTCGACGTCCTGGACGGAGCCGAACGCGAGCGGCTGCTCACCGAGTTCAACGACACACACGTCCCGACCGAGCACGTCACGATCCACACCCTCGTCCAGGCACAGGCGGCACGCACCCCGCACGCCCTCGCCGTCACCGCCCAGGGCGCCTCGCTCACCTACCGCGAGCTGGACGAACGCGCCGGCCGCCTGGCGCGCGAACTGGCCAGGCGCGGGGTGGGCCCGGAGTCGGTGGTCGCGGTGTCACTGCCCCGCTCCGCCGACCTGGTGGTCGCACTCCTCGCGGTCCTGAAGGCCGGCGGCGCCTACCTGCCCGTCGACCCCAAGTACCCCAGCCACCGCCTCGAGGCCATCTTCGCCGAGGCACGGCCACGCCTGGTCCTGACCGACTCCGCCACCGTCGCGGTGCTGCCCGGCCATGACGCCCCCGACGTCTTCCTCGACACCCTCGACCTGCCCGCCGACGACACCGGCCGCCACCTGCCGGCCCCCCCGCAGCAGCTGGCGTACGTGATGTACACCTCCGGCTCCACGGGCACCCCCAAGGGCGTCGCCATCAGCCACGCCTGCGTGGTCAACGGCGTCCTGCAACTCGCCTCCCGCGTCGGCATGGAACCCGGCCGACGGCTCCTGGCGGGCACCTCGGTCAACTTCGACGTCTCGGCGTTCGAGATCTTCACGACCCTCGCCACCGGCGGCGTCGTCGAAATGGTCCGCGACGTCCTGGTCCTGGGCGAGCGGGACAGCTGGAGCGGCAGCGTCATCTCCACCGTGCCGTCCGCCTTCGCCGAACTCGTCGACGAGATCTCCGACCACACCAGCGTCCAGACGGTCGTCTTCGCCGGCGAGGCCCTGCCCGCCGCACTCGTCGACAAGACCCGCCACGCCTTCCCCGGCGTCCGCATCGTCAACGCCTACGGACAGAGCGAGACGTTCTACGCCACCACCCACACCGTCGGCGCCGACCCCCGCAGCCGATCGGGCAGCACACCCGTCGGCACCCCGCTGGGCAACATGCGCGCCTACGTCCTGGACTCCGGCCTGGCCCCGGTGGCGCCGGGCGCGGTCGGCGAGCTGTACGTCGGCGGGAACGTGGGCCGCGGCTACCACGGCCGCCCCGACCTGACCGCCGAACGCTTCGTCGCCGACCCTTTCCACCCCGCCGGCGCCCGCATGTACCGCACCGGCGACCTGGCCCGCTTCAACGCCGAGGGCCAACTGGAGTACGTGGGCCGCCAGGACGCGCAGGTCAAGGTACGCGGCTTCCGCGTCGAGCCCGGCGAGGTCGAGGCCGCGCTCACCGCACACCCCCACATCGCGCAGGCCGCCGTCATCGCCCGCGCCGGGCGCGGCACCAGCACCGGCAGGCAACTGATCGCCTACGTCGTGCCCGCCACCACCGGCGACACCACCACCGGCGGCCACACCGGCCTGGAGCCCAGGCAACTGCACGACTTCGCCTCCCGACAGCTGCCCGACTTCATGGTGCCGGCCGCCTTCATGGTCCTCGACCGCCTCCCGCTCGCCCCCAACGGCAAACTGGACCGGGCGGCGCTGCCCGAGCCCCAGTACACCGGCGCCGCCTACCGGGCGCCCCACACCACCGGTGAGAAAACCCTGGCCAAGCTGTTCGCCGAGGTGCTCGGCGTGGACCGGGTCGGCATCGACGACGGCTTCTTCGAGCTCGGCGGGCACTCCCTGCTCGCCACCCGGCTCATCAGCCGCGCCCGCGCCGAGATGGGCACAGAGATACCCATCCGCAAGATCTTCGACCTGCCGACGGTGGCCGCGCTCGCCGCGTGGTCGGAAAAATCGGCTGCTCCCCGTCGCCCCAGCCTGCGCCAGATGACCGTCAAGAGGTGAAGCAATGATTCCGCTGTCATTCGCACAACGCCGCATGTGGCTACTGCACCAACTGGAGCGGGGAGCGGCGACCTACAACATATCGGCGGCGTTCAGGCTGACCGGAGCACTGGACGAGGCCGCCCTGGCCGCGGCGGTCGGCGACGTGGTCGAGCGGCACGAGATCCTGCGCACCACCTACGCGACGGACGACGACGGCGAGCCCTCCTCGCACATCCTGCCCATGGAGCAGGCCTCACCCCGGCTGCGGGTGATCGAGGTGGCACCCAAGGACACGGCCGGCGCGATCGCCGAGGCCGTCGCGCACCGCTTCGACCTCGCCGCCGAACTCCCGCTGCGCGCCAGCCTGCTGCGCTGCTCCGCACGCGAACACGTCCTGGTCATGGTCATCCACCACATCGCCTCCGACGGCAGCTCGAGCGCGCCGATGATGCGGGACCTGATCGACGCCTACACCGCCCGCCAGGACGGCCGGGCCCCGCAGTGGGAGCCGCTGCCGGTGCAGTACAAGGACTACGCGCTGTGGCAGCGCGAGGTGCTCGGCGACCCCGCCGACCCGACCAGTCTCGCCGCCGCGCAGGTCGAGTACTGGCGCGGCGAACTGGCCGGGGTGCCGCAGCCGCTGAGCCTGCCGCTGGACCGCCCGCGGCCCGCCCAGGCCAACTCGCACGGCGACACGGTCGACCTCTTCGTCCAGCCGCAGGTGGCCACCGGACTGCACAAGCTCGCCGAGGAGCGCGGATCGACCATGTCGATGGTCCTGCAGGCCGCCCTGGCGGTCCTGCTGCGCACCCTCGGCGGCGGCGACGACGTGACGATCGGCAGCCCGATCGCCGGGCGCACCGACGAGGCGCTGGCCGACCTGATCGGGTTCTTCGTCAACACCCAGGTGCTGCGCGCCGACCTGCACGGCAACCCGTCCTTCACCGACCTGCTCGCGCAGGTACGCGACAAGGCCCTGACGGCCTACGAGTACCAGGACGTGCCGTTCGATCTGCTGGTCGAGGCCATCAACCCCGAACGCTCCGCGTCCTACCAGCCGCTGTTCCAGGTGATGTTCGCCTGGCAGAGCTACCAGAAGCCCGATCTGTCCATCCCCGGCCTCGAGGTGACGTTCGAGCAGGCCATCCCCTCGACCGCCATGGTCGACCTGTTCTTCAGCCTGACCGTGGACGAAGCCGGCGCACTGCGAGGCGACCTCCAGTACGCCACCCAGCTCTTCGACCGCGCCTGCGCCGAGGAGATCGCCGCCCGCTTCGTGCGGGTCCTGGAGCAGCTGGCCGCCGACCCTGATATGCGCGTCGCGGACGTCGACGTGCTCAGCGCACCGGAGCGGCAACGGCTGCTGACGGAGGTGAACGACGCCCGCAACGACATCCCCGACGCCACCCTGGTCGAGCTGTTCGAGCGGCAGGCGGCCCGGCACACCGACGCGGTCGCACTCGTCTGCGACGGCGACACCCTCACCTACGGTCAGGTCAACGCCCGCGCCAACCGGCTCGCCCGCCACCTCGTCGCCCAGGGCGTGGGCCCCGAGTCCCTCGTCGGGATCTGCCTCGAGCGCTCGGCCGACCTGGTCGTCGCGCTGCTCGCCGTCCTCAAGGCGGGCGGCGCCTATCTGCCCATCGACCCCGACTCCCCGTCCGACCGCATCGCCTACATGCTCCAGGACGCGGCGCCCGTCCTGCTGGTCACCACCAGCACCACCAGCGCCGCACAGGACCTGGCCCCGGCCCTCCCGCAGCTCCACCTCGACGGGGCCCGGCCCTTCGCCGACCAGCCGGACAGCGACCTCACCGACGCCGACCGCCGGGCCGCCCTGCGCCCCGAGCACCCGGCCTACGTGATCTACACCTCCGGGTCCACCGGCCGCCCCAAGGGCGTACTGATCCCGCACCGCAACGTGGTCGGTCTCTTCAGCGCCACCCGCGACTTCGCCTTCGGCGCCGACGACGTGTGGACCCTCTTCCACTCCTACGCCTTCGACTTCTCGGTGTGGGAGCTGTGGGGTCCGCTGCTGCACGGCGGACGCCTGGTCGTGGTCCCCTACGACGTCTCCCGCTCCCCGGCCGACTTCCTCCGGCTCCTGGCCCGCGAACAGGTCACCGTCCTCAACCAGACCCCCTCGGCCTTCTACCAGCTCATCCAGGCCGACGCCGAGAGCCCCGGCCAGGACCTGGCGCTGCGCTACGTGGTGTTCGGCGGCGAGGCCCTCGACCTGAACCGCCTCGCCGACTGGTACACCCGCCACGCCCCCGACGCGCCGGTGCTGGTGAACATGTACGGCATCACCGAGACCACCGTGCACGTCACCCGCATCGACCTGGACGAGCACTCCGCCGCCCGCTACCGGGCCAGCGTGATCGGCCCGGCCGTCGCGGGACTGCGCGCCTACGTCCTGGACTCCGGCCTCAAGCCGGCGCCCACCGGCGTGACCGGGGAACTGTACGTGGCCGGCTACGGCCTGGCCCGCGGCTACCACGGCCGGCCCGGCCTGACCGCGGGACGGTTCGTCGCCTGCCCCTTCGGCGAGCCGGGGGAGCGCATGTACCGCACCGGCGATCTCGTCCGCTGGAGCAGGGCCGGCCAACTGGAGTACGGGGGGCGGGCCGACTCCCAGGTGAAGATCCGCGGCTTCCGGATCGAGCTGGGCGAGATCGAGCACGTGCTGGCCGGGCATCCGGGCGTGGCGCAGGCGGTGGTCGTGGTCCGCGAGAACCAGGAGGACGACCAACGCCTCGTGGCCTACGTGGTGCCCGAGCCCGCCGCCGAGCAGGCCGGGCTCAGCGAGCTGCCCGAGTACCTGCGCGACCGCCTCCCGGACTACATGGTGCCCTCCGCGGTGATCACGCTGTCACAGATCCCGCTGACCTCGAACGGGAAACTCGACCGGCGGGCCCTGCCCTCGGAGGACCCCCGCACCCAGGTCAGCCGGGAGCCCCGCAACGCCTACGAACACGGACTGTGCGCCCTCTTCGCCGAGTTGCTGGGCCTGGAACAGGTCGGCATCGACGACGGCTTCTTCGCACTGGGCGGACACTCGCTCCTGGCCACCCGGCTCAGCGTCCGCATCCGCAACGAGTTCGACATCGACATTCCCATCAGGACGATCATCAAGTACCCCACGGTGGCCGAACTGGCCGCGCTGATGCTCGCCGGCGGCGTACCCGACGACGACGCCGACTCCTTCGCGGTCGTCCTGCCCCTCAACAGCGACCCCGGCACGGGCAAGCCGCCGGTGTGGTTCTTCCACGGCGGCGGGGGACTGGGCTGGGCCTACTACAGCTTCGTGCTGCACCTGCCGGACCGGCCGGCCTACGCCCTGCAGTCCCGCGGCTCCGACGGCGAGGACACCCTGGCGGGCTCCGTGACGGAGATGATCGACGACTACGTCACCCAGATGCTGAAGATCCAGCCGCAGGGGCCCTTCAACCTGATCGGCTGGTCCTACGGCGGCACCGTCGTCCAGGCCGTCGCCGACGCACTCGACCGGCGCGGCCACGAGGTCGCCCTGGTGGCCGTCCTGGACGCCCAGCCCGGAGGGCACGGGTTCACCCAGGTACACGCCGGCAAGGAGTCCTCGGACTACCGGGCCGAACTCGAGGACGACTTCAGCCAGTACATCCGCATGGGCAACCGGCAGGGCTTCCTGGACACCATGTCGAAGGTGATGGCCAACAACACCGCCCTCATGATGGATTACCGCTCGCCGGTCTACCGCGGCGACGTGCTGTATTTCAACGCGACGCTCGAGGACACCTCCTACGCGCACCTGTGGCGGCCCTACGTCCTGGGCTCCCTCGAAGTGCACGACATGCACGCCACCCACCACGAAATGCACATGCCCGCACCCGTGGCCGAGTTCTTCGAGGTCGTCCACCCCCGGCTGGCGTGACGGCCGGACATCCACGTCCCACCACCGGTGCAACAAACGAGTCAACGGATGAGGGAGGTCGGTCGGGGTGACACAACCCGGCATGTCCGCACCACACGGCAACCAGGCCGCACTGCTGTGCGTGCCCTTCGCGGGAGCAGGCCCGTCGTTCTTCCACCCCTGGCGGGAGCTTGCCGCCGGCCGGTGGCGCGTGACCTCGGTCGAACTGCCCGGCAGGGAACGGCGGATCCTGCAGACGCCGTACCGCAACGTCGTCGAAGCGGCCAAGAACTCCGTCGACGACATCGTCGCCGACCTCGGCGAGGGAACACCGACCGTGCTGTTCGGGCACAGCCTGGGCGCGGTCCTCGCCTACGAGCTGGCACACCTGCTGAGCATGCGCGGCATACCGGTCGAGCGGCTGGTCGTCAGCGGCTCGCCCGGCCCCTGGACCCAGCGCGAGCGGCGCGCGAGCGGCCTTCCGGACGAGGAGTTCCTCGCCAGGGTCGAGGAGTTCGCGGGCTTTCGGCACGAGGCCCTGGACCACCCGGAGATGCGGGAACTGATCCTCCCCACGCTCCAGGCCGACTGCGAGATGCACGAGAACTACCTCCCGAGCACCGACGCACCGCTGTCGGTGCCGATCTGCTCGCTGCGCGGCAGCTGTGACGGCCTGGTCAGCGCCGAGGAGGCCCAGCAGTGGCAGGCGGCGACCACGGGCGCCTTCAGCTACGCGGAGTTCGAGGGCGACCACATGTACCTGGTCGATCTCGGCCGGGAGGTGCTGGACGTGATCGAGGCGGAATCCGCCCACGGTTGACGCCATGTCAGAGGCGTGACAGGTGCGTGACAGGCCCGGAGAGGAAAGTGAAGGCATGAGAAGTTCAGCGATCGCAGTTTCAGGGCTGCGCAAGGCATATGGCGACAAGGTCGTGCTCGACGGCATCGACTTCGATGTCGCCGCAGGATCGATCTTCTCCCTGCTCGGCCCCAACGGGGCCGGCAAGACGACGACGGTGAACGTCCTGACGACACTGCTGAAAGCCGACGCCGGCACGGTGAGCATCGCCGGGCACGACGTGGTCAGCGCGACCAGGCAGGTACGCGCGGCCATCGGCGTGACCGGCCAGTTCGCCGCCGTGGACGAACTGCTGTCGGGCCGGGAGAACCTGCAGCTGATGGCGGACCTGAAGCGCGTGCGCTCCGGTGACCAGCTGGTCACCCGGCTGCTGGAGCGGTTCGACCTGGTGGAGTCCGCGGACAAGCTGGCGGCGACCTACTCCGGCGGTATGCGCCGCAAGCTCGACCTGGCGATGACGCTGGTCGGCAACCCGCAGATCATCTTCCTCGACGAGCCGACCACGGGCCTCGACCCCCGCAGCCGGCGCACCATGTGGGGCATCGTCCGCGAGCTGGTGGCCGAGGGCACCACCATCTTCCTCACCACCCAGTACCTCGAGGAAGCCGACCAGCTCGCCGACCGGATCGCCGTCCTCAACCAGGGCCGCCTGGTCGCCCAGGGCACCCCCGAGGAACTCAAGCGCCAGATCCCCGGCACCCACATCCGCTTCCGGTTCGCCGACGTCTACGAACTCGACGCGGCGGCACGGGTCCTGGCCGAGGCCACGCGCGACGACGAGGAGCTGACCCTGCGGGTGCCCAGCGACGGCGAGACGAGGTCGCTGCGGGCCCTGCTGGACCGCCTCGACACGCACACCATCGACGCCCAGGAGTTCTCGGTGCACCGGCCGGACCTCGACGACGTCTTCCTCGCCCTGACCGACCACACCAGCACCGAGCACCCGAGCAAGGAGGCGATCGCACAGTGAGCACTGTCTCGACGCCGTTGGCCGATTCGTCGATCATGCTGCGCCGCAACCTGAAGCACAACGTGCGCAACCCCGTCACGATGTTCAACGCGGTCCTGTTCCCCATCGTCATCATGCTGATGTTCGTCAAGGTGTTCGGCGGCGCGTTCAGCGTCGGCGACGCCTACATCGACTACGTGACGCCCGGACTGCTCGTGATGGCCATCAGCTACGGGCTGGGCGCCACCGCGACCGCTGTGAACTCCGACATGACCAAGGGCGTCATCAACCGCTTCAAGGTCATGGACGTCTCCCGCGGCGCCATGCTGACCGGACACGTCGTCATCACCACGGTGCGCTCCCTGGTGGGCTGCGCGGCCATCATCGGCGTGGCCTTCGCGATGGGCTTCGACCCCGCCGCGAGCGCCGTCGACTGGCTCGGCGTGCTCGGTGTCATCGTGCTGCTCAGCTTCGCGGCCGGCTGGCTCACCGTCGCCATGGGACTGGCCGCCAAGACCGCCGAGTCGGCGGGCATGGCCGCCGTACCGCTGATCATGCTGCCGTTCTTGAGCAGCGCGTTCGTCCCCGCGGACACGATGGGGGCCGGCGTACGGCAGTTCGCCGAGTACCAGCCCTTCACCCCGATCATCGAGACGCTGCGCGGACTGCTGGCGGGCACCCCCTCCAGCGGCGACGCGATCGCCGCGGTCGCCTGGTGCCTCGGGCTCGCCCTCCTCGGATACGTGTGGTCGGTCTCCACCTTCAAGAAGCGCGCGTGACCTCGACCGGCTGAACCCCCCTGCTCCGCGTCCCCTCCCGGGCCGCCCCGGCGAACTCCACATCGCCGAGGCGGCCTGACGCGCACCCCACCCCACCCCGCCCGGCTGCAGCGCCCCCCGGGCAGCGACCGCCCGTCCCAGGCCACCACGCAAGCACGGCCACACCGTGACGTACCGCCCCACGCCCAGGCCGCCGACGCGGAGGGCGAGCAGGCCGTGAGCCACCGCGTGGACACGCGCCCCGCCCCGCTGCACGGCCCGCCCGGGAAGAAGGCTCCGCAGGCCGCACACTCACCCGGCACTCCGGCACTCCGGCAGGCCCGCAGCGGCGGCGGGTGGACCGGTGGGCTCCGGCATCCGGCCCCGTGGCCGCCGGGCCTCGCCCACAGCCGCCGCCTCACAGGGCCTGCTCCGTGCCCCACCGCTCGGGTCCGCGCGACGAACCCCCATGCCCCGCTCTCGCGCGGACCGCGTCCTGGCGCCCGGCGTCCGACCCGGCCAAGCCGCGGCCCCGCCCCGCCCGCACGGGCACCCGCACCCACCCCGGGGACGACCACGACGGCGGCCGCCAGACCCCACAACCGGGTCCGGCGGCCGCCGTCACGCGTGCGCCCGGACCGACCGGCCACCTCCCGTGCACCGGTCGGCCCGCACGGGGTCTCACCCGCGCCGGGGCGGGCCGAACCAGGTGGTGAGGGCGGTGCGGAGCGCGGCGGTGTCGGGCGTGGTGCCGGCCGCGGCCGCCCACGCGACATGGCCGTCGGGGCGGATGAGGAGCGCCTCGGGCGCGGCGACGTCGCCGAGGGCCGGGACGGGCCAGCGGTCGTCCTCGCTGCGCGCCTCGACCAGGTCGACGCGATCGGCCCAGCCCGCGGCGAGCGCCGCCACCTCGCCACTGCCGCGCAGGTCGAGCAGGACGGGACGGGCGGCGTGCAGCAGCTCGTAGACGCGGCCGGCTCCGTCCGGCGTCTTGAGGTCGGCGTCGGGGACCCGGCGGCCGGCCAGCGGGTGGTCACCGTCGGCCGGGTAGCGGATGTCCAGGGCGGTCAGCATGCCGCGCAGATACCGGTTGACGTCGTCGAACACCATGAGCGAGCCGAACACCTCGCGCAGCGCGTCCGTCTGGGCGCCGGGGCGGGCCAGGGCCGACTGCGCGCGGGTGTTGTGCAGAACGCGCTCGGCGACGGGGTGGCGCTCGGCGTGATAGCTGTCCAGCAGGCTCTCAGGCGCCTGCCCGCGCACCACCGAGGCCAGCTTCCAGCCGAGGTTGACCGCGTCCTGCACGCCCATGTTCAGCCCCTGCCCGCCGGCCGGGAAGTGGATGTGCGCCGCGTCGCCCGCGAGCAGCACCCGGCCCGCCCGGTACCGGGCGGCCTGGCGTGCGGCGTCGTTGAAGCGGGAGACCCACCGCGGGCTGTGCATGCCGTAGTCCGTGCCCGCCAGCCTGACCAGCGACTGGCGCAGCTGCTCGAACGTGGGAGCCTCGTCGCGGTCCGCGACGTGGTCCCACTCGGAGGTGATCACCCGGTACCAGCCCGGCTCGAAGGCGATCGCCGAGAAGTCGCCGCCCGCACAGCGCCGTACCCACACGTAGTCCTCGGGCAGGTCGGGCAGTTCGACGTCGCCGATCAGCGCGGTCATCGTCGCCTCGGTGCCGGGGAAGTCGATGCCCGCCAGCTTGCGCACGGTGCTGCGCCCGCCGTCGCAGCCCACGAGGTAGCGGGCGCGCAGCGTGGCCGGGGCGGCCTGCGCCGGGCTCACCTCGACCGTCACACCGGTGGCGTTGGGGCGGATCCCGCTCACCCCGCACGACCTGCGCACCCGCACCCCGAGCTCGGCGGCCCGCTCCTCCAGCAGCTGCTCGATGGCGGACTGCAGGATCATCAGCGGGTAGGGGTGGCGGGACTCGAACTCGTCGAAGTCGAGATAGAGGCCGGAGAAGTGGCCCACCGGCTGCAGTTCGCCGGCCGCCAGGAAGCGCTCCAGGATGCCGCGCTGGTCCAGCACCTCCAGGGTGCGCGAGTGCATCCCGCCGGCCCGCGACTCGCCCGTGCGCTCGGCGAGCTGCTCGACCACCACGACGTCGACGCCCGCCAGCCGCAGCTCGCAGGCGAGCATCAGGCCCGTAGGCCCGGCGCCCGCGATCACCACGTCCGCATCCCAGCCGGTGTCTGCCACGTCGTTCCCCCCTCGTTTCCCTGCGCCTGTCACGGCCGCTGAATCACTGTCACGTTCACAAAACGCGGATCGGCCGGTCAACACACGCCGCCGCCCGGGCGCCGGCAGGCCGCCGCACCCTTGCCCTGTCCCGCCGGCGGGACGGTTCCATGGGGCAGGCCAAGGCACCGGCGGTGCCGGCATACAGCACGCCGGCCCCCTCTCAACCCCACCCGCCGGCGGGCACCGGGCACCCGCCAACACGGTGTGAGCCAAAGCGAATCCCCACGACACTCGAATCGGCCGTTCAAGGAATGTGTCTCGCCGGCGGGACAGCGCAATGACGCGCCCCGGTGGCCCTGACGGCGGTGACGGTCCGAACAACAGGGCCGAAAAAGACGCGAGCGGGCACTCCCGGTCGGCGGAGGAAGGAAAGGCTGCCAATGGAATCGTCGCCCCAGGCAATCCACCAGCGAGGCGGACAGGACGGGACGTCACCCCGACAGGACGGGCCGTCAGGCGCGCCGCTCTCGCTGGCGCTCGACATCGCCCGGCTGTGGGGAGAACACCTCAACCGCCCCGAGGTCGGCGTCGAGGACGACTTCTTCACGCTCGGCGGTAACTCACTGACCGGCATCAAGATCATCGACCGGGTGGCGCAGGACTACGGCGTCCAGCTGTCCGTGCGCGACTTCTACCTGGCGCAGACCCCCGCCCGGGTCGCCCAGCTGATCGAGCAGGGGAGGGCGGCGGCGTGAGGCTGACGCCGGGCCCCGGACGCGACATCGACCTCGATGACGTCGACCTGTTCGACCTGGACCTCTACACCTCCGGCGACCCGCACCCGATCTGGGACGTGATGCGGGCGAAGGCACCCCTGCACCACCAAGTCCTCCCCGACGGGCGGGAGTTCTGGTCGGTGACCCGCTACGAGGACGTCTGCCGCGTGCTGGGCGACCACCGGGAGTTCACCTCCGAGCGCGGCACGGTGGTCACCCACCTCGGACAGGACGACGTCGCGGCCGGCAAGCTGCTGACCTCCACCGACCCGCCACGCCACACCCAGGTCCGCCGGGCGATCGGCTCCAAGCTGACCGCGCGGGCGGTGAAGTCCTGGGAGGAACTGATCCGGCAGTCGATCGTGCGCTTTTTGCAACCCGCGCTCGACGGCTCCCCCTTCGACCTGGCCGAGCAGGCACTGCTCCTCCCGGCGATCGTCACGGGCCCGCTGCTGGGCATCCCGCAGAAGGACTGGGACGAACTCGTCCAGCTGACCGCGATGGTCACCGCCCCCTGCGACCCGCACTTCCAGCACGGCAGCGAAGCCGCGACGCTGGCCATCTCCCACCACGAACTCGTCACCTACGTCACCGACTGGGTCGCCCGACGGCGCGCGGCCGGAGGCGAGGACGGCAGCCTGCTGGACCACCTCATGCACGTGAACGCCGGAGACGCGCCGCTGACCGACGAGGAGATCGCCCTCGACGGCTACAGCATCCTGCTGGGCGCCAACGTGACGACCCCGCACACCGTCTCGGGCACGGTGCACGCCCTCATCGAGCGGCCCGAACAGTTCGACAAGGCCCAGGCCGACCCGACCCTGATCCCCAACCTGGTCGAGGAAGGACTGCGCTGGACCTCGGCCGCCTGCAACTTCATGCGCTACGCGGTCGACGACATCCACATCGGCGGGGGCACCGTCCCGGCCGGCGGGGCGGTCGTCGCGTGGATCGGGTCGGCCAACCGGGACGCGTCCCAGTTCCCCGACCCGCACACCTTCGACATCACCCGCAGCGGCGCCAAGCGCCAGGTCGCCTTCGGCTACGGGCCGCACTTCTGCATCGGGGCGCCGCTGGCCCGCATGACCCTGCGCATCTTCTTCGAGGAACTGTGCCGACGGTTCGGATCGATCGAGCTGGCCGGCGAACCACAGCACCTGCGCTCCTACTTCATCGCCGGGATGACCCACCTGCCCATCGCCACCCGGAAACGGCACACGCCATGACCCCCGCATCCACCACCGCCACCTCGCCGTGGTTCGTCCGGCCCCAGCCCGACGGCCACCGCGCCCGGATGTTCTGCCTGCCCTTCTCCGGGTCCGGGGCCTCGGCCTTCAGCGCCTGGCCGGCCGCGATCGACGACGTCGAGATCTGCCCGGTGCAGTTCCCCGGCCGCGAGAACCGGCTGGCCCACCCCCACTACGGCACCTACGAGAACCTCGCCGCCGGCCTGGCCGAAGCCCTGACGCCGCTGCTGGACCGGCCGTTCGCGTTCTTCGGGCACTGCGCGGGCGCCCTGCCCGCCTACGAGACCGTGCTGCGACTGACCGAACTGGGCCTGCCCGCACCGCAGTGCCTGTACGTGTCGGGCCAGCCGGCACCGCACGACGCCGCACGCGACCGGATGCTCACCATGACCGAGCCCGAACTGCGCGCCGAAATCGAGTCGTTCGTCCGCAGCCGGGGCATCGAACCCCGCCCCGACATGATCGACCTGGGCCTGATGGTGCTGCTGCGCGATCACGCCGCCGCAGGCGCCTACCGCAGGACCGAGCCGGCCGGCGTGCCCTGCCCCATCGTCGTCCTGCACTGGCGCGAGGACCCCGACGTGAGCCTCGACGAGCTTCAGGGGTGGCGCCAGTACGCCGACTCCGTCGAGTTCCGGGTCCTCGACGGCGGCCACTACGACTTCATGGACGCGCCGGACGAACTGCGGACGCTGCTGACCAGCCGGCGGTGAACAGCAGCACAGCCCCCACCCGCCGTAAGCCGAGGAAAGTGGAAGGAACGCGTATGAGTGGCGCAGCCGCCGACATCGCCGTCATCGGGATGTCGTGCCGCTTTCCCGGTGTCGACGACCTGGGCGGGTTCTGGCGCCTGCTGCTCGAGGGGAAGTCGACCGTCGCATCGTTTCCCGAGCAGCGGGCGGCCGACTCGCACTCGAACTACACCTCCCATCCGGACGCCGCCACCCTGCGCTCGGGTTCGTTCTTCGACTCCATCGACGGGTTCGACGCGGAGTTCTTCCAGGCGGGCGCGGCGGAGGCGGCCGCCATGGACCCCGTGCAGCGGCTGGGACTGGAACTCGCCTGGGAGGCCGTCGAGGACGCCGGCATCCCCGCGGCCACCCTCGCCGGCCGCGAGATCGACGTCGTGGTCGGTGCCGCGCCCTCCGGATACGAGCTGCTGCGCAAGCTGTCCGGCAGCGACCAGGACGACCACTACGCCGCGCTCGGCTCCAGCGGCGCGCTGATCGCGAACCGGATCTCCAGCCTGTTCGACGTCCGCGGCATGAGTTTCAGCGCGGACTCGGGCCAGTCCTCCTCCCTGGTGTCGCTGGCGCTGACCTGCGAACGGATTCGCGCCGGCGCCGTCGACATGGCGATCGCGGGCGGCGTGCACCTGATCGTCGATCCGGAGGCGGGAGCCGGCCTGGCGAACCTGGGCGCCCTGTCGCCCGACGGCCGCTGCTTCACCTTCGACGAACGCGCCAGCGGCTTCGCCCGGGGAGAGGGCGGGGCGTTCGTCCTGCTGAAGCGGCTCGACCTCGCCGTCGCCGACGGCGATCACATCCACGCGGTGGTGCGCGGCTGGGGCGTCGGCAGCGGCGGAGCCCTGACCCGGATGCCCGACCCCAGCCCCGACGGGCAGGCGGCAGCCGTGCTGTCCGCTCTCACGTGCGCGCAGGTCACGTTCGACGACGTCGACTACGTCGAGGCCCACGGCACCGGCACCCGGCTAGGCGACCCGGCCGAGATCGCCGGGCTGCGCGCGGTGTTCCGGCACACCGGCCGCAGCCGGCGGCTGGTGATCGGCTCGGTGAAGACGAACGTCGGGCACCTGGAGCCGGCCGCGGGCATCGTCGGCTTCGTGAAGGCGGCGCTGTGCGTGCGGCGCGCCCACCTGGTGGCGAATGTGAACTTCCGTACCCCCAACCCCGCCATCGACGACTTCCACGACGACTTCGAAGTCCTCGACGCCGCACGGCCCTGGCCGAGCGAGCCGGGCCGGCCACGACGGGCGGGGGTGTCGGCGTTCGGCATGGGCGGCACCCACGCGCACGTGATCCTCGAACAGGCCCCCGCGGCACCGGCCGAGCCCCGCGCCATGGACGAGGAGACGGCCTGCGCGGCCGTGTCGGGGGCGCTGCCGTGGGTGCTGTCGGCGCGCTCCGAGCCGGCCCTGCGAGAACAGGCGGCACGGCTGCGCGACCGAGTGGCCGCGGACGCGTCGCTGCGGGCGGCCGAGGTGGGCCGTTCGCTGGTGTCGACGCGGTCGCTGTTCGAGCACCGCGCGGTGGTGCTGGGCCAAGACCGTGAGGAACTGCTGGCCGGCCTCGACCTGGTGGCGGCCGGCGGCGACGCGGCCCACACCGTGCGCGGCACGGCCACCCGCCCGGTGGGCCCGGTCGTCTTCGTCTTCCCCGGCCAGGGCTCGCAGTGGCTGGGCATGGGCCGGCAGCTGTACGCGCAGTCGGCCGTCTTCGCGCGCGCGATCGACGAGTGCGCGCAGGCACTGGCGCCGTGGGTGGACTGGTCACTGGTGGACGTGGTGACCGGCGCGCAGCCGGCCGCCTCACTGGAGCGGGTGGACGTCGTCCAGCCGGCGCTGTTTTCGATGATGGTGTCGCTGGCGCAGCTGTGGCGCTCGCTGGGAGTGGTCCCCGAGACCGTGGTGGGGCACTCGCAGGGCGAGATCGCCGCGGCCTGCGTGTCGGGCGCCCTCTGCCTCGACGACGCGGCACGGATCGTCGCCCTGCGCAGCCGGGCCCTGAGAGACCTGGCCGGCCTGGGCGGGATGAGCGCGGTCGCCGCGCCCCGCGCATGGGTTCAAGAACGGCTGGAGCGGTGGCCCGGGCGGCTGTCGGTGGCCGCGGTCAACGGACCGGCGTCGGTGGTGATCTCCGGGGACGACCAGGCGCTGGAGCAGTTCGCCGCGGCGGCGGCCGGTGACGGGGTCCGGGTGCGGCGGGTCAAAGTGGACTACGCCTCGCACTCCCACCACGTCGAACGCATCCGTGACCGTCTGCTCGAGGACACCGCGGGCATCACGCCGAGGGAATCGGCGGTGAAGTTCCACTCCACGGTCACCGGCTCGCTGCTCGACACCCGCACGCTGGACGGCACCTACTGGTACGACAACCTGCGCTCGATGGTGCGCTTCGGCGAGGTCGTCGAGGACCTGATGCGTGCGCCCGGCGGGGTGTTCGTGGAAGTCAGCCCGCATCCCGTGCTCCAGGTGGCGATGGAGGAGGCCGCCGACGCGCTGCCCACCCCGCCGGTGCTGGTGAGCACCCTGCACAAGCGCGACGGCGGCGCGGGCCAGGTACTGGCGTCACTGGCCGCACTGCACGTGCGCGGTGTGCCGGTGAACTGGGAGGCGGTGTTCGCCGCCAACCGGCCGCACCGCGTCGGCCTGCCGACCTACGCCTTCCAGCGCCGGCGGTACTGGCTGACCGCACCCGACGACACCCACACCCCCGACGATCCCGCCGCGCCGAAAAACCGGCCGGGCGCGGGCCCCGGGGCAGCGGACCTGGGCTCCGAGCCGGCGGTCCTCACCCTCGTGTGCGCCGAAGCGGCCACGCTGCTGGGCGTGAAGGACACCGCGTGGACGGGTGCCGGCCTCGCGGCGAGAGCGAACGAGACCTTCAAGGATCTGGGGTTCGACTCCTCGATGGCGGTGGCCCTGCGCAACCGGCTCACCGCGGCGGCCGGGGTGCGCCTGCCGGCCACCGTCGCGTTCACCTACCCCACCGCGCACACGCTCGCCCGCCACATTTTCTCCCTCCTCGAGCCGCAGGCCCCCAAGGCCCCGCAGACGGCCGGGGAAACGAGCCCGGAAAGCAGCAGCGATGACGATCTGTACGCGTTGATCGACCGCGGATACGTGTAGCCACACCTGTTCTTGTGAGTAACCGTGGGGGAGGCCCTGGTGGAGGATGTCGACAAGCTCCGGTCCTACTTGCGACGCGCCGTCGGCGACGCGCAGGAACTGCGCGAGCGGGTGCGCGAACTGGAGGAGGCCGCCCGCGAGCCCATCGCGGTCGTGGGAGTGGGGTGCCGCTTCCCGGGCGGAGTGACCTCCCCCGAAGGACTGTGGCACGTCGTGTCGGACGGTGTGGACGCGATGAGCGACTTCCCGACGGACCGCGGATGGGACCTGGAGGCGCTGCACGCCACCGACCCCGAGGCACCCAGCACGACGTCCACCCGCACGGGCGGGTTCCTTGACGATCTCGCCGAGTTCGACGCGCCGTTCTTCAACATCAGCCCGCGCGAGGCGCTGGCGATGGACCCGCAGCAGCGGCTGATGCTGGAGACCTCCTGGGAGGCACTGGAACGCGCGGGCATCGACCCGGCCGGGCTGCGAGGGTCACCGACCGGGGTGTTCACCGGGCTCTACGCCGTCGACTACGGCCCCAGGATGGGCGGCGCGGCCGCCGGCGAGGTGGAGGGGTTCGCCCTCACGGGGACCTACACCAGCGTCGCCTCGGGCCGGGTCGCCTACACGCTGGGCCTTGAGGGTCCGGCGGTGTCGACCGACACCGCGTGCTCGTCGTCGCTCGTCGCCGTCCACCAGGCCGTGCGGTCCCTGCGGTCGGGGGAGTGCACACTGGCGCTGGCCGGCGGGGTGTCGACGCTGCCGACCCCGGGACTGCTCGTCGAACTGGGCCGGCAGCGGGGCCTGTCGCCCGACGGCCGCTGCAAGGCCTTCGCGGACGCCGCCGACGGCACCGGCTTCTCCGAGGGCGTCGGCGTGCTGGTCCTGGAGCGGCTGTCGGACGCGCGGCGCAACGGGCGCCACGTGTGGGCGGTGATCCGCGGCTCGGCGATCAACCAGGACGGCGCCTCCAACGGCCTGACCGCACCCAACGAACTGGCGCAGCAGCGCGCCATCCGCGCCGCCCTGACCGATGCCGGACTGCGGGCCAGCGACGTGGACGCGGTCGAGGCACACGGCACCGGCACCCGGCTGGGCGACCCCATGGAAGCCGAAGCACTGCTGGCCACCTACGGCCAGGACCGCGAGGCGCACAGCCCGCTGTGGCTGGGGTCGCTGAAGTCGAACATCGGCCACACCCAGGCCGCCGCCGGCGTCGCCGCCATGATCAAAATGATCATGGCGATGCGGCACGGCGTACTGCCCCGAACCCTGCACGTGGACCGGCCCTCCACCCACGTGGACTGGTCGGTGGGCGCCGTCGAGCTGCTCACCGAGGCCAGACAGTGGCCCAGCACCCCGGACCGGCCCCGGCGCGCCGGCGTGTCCGCCTTCGGCATCAGCGGCACCAACGCACACCTCATCCTCGAACAGGCCCCCGCAGAAGAGGAAACCGCGCGTGCGGCCGCCGACCCCACCACCGCCCAGGTGTCCACCGGCGCCCCCCGAGCGGTGCCGTGGGTGCTGTCGGCACGCTCGCAACAGGCCCTGCGCGCACAGGCGCTGCGGCTGCGCGACAGCGTGGCCGCGGACGCCGCCCTGCCGCTCGCGGACGTGGCCCGCTCACTGGTGACCACGCGCTCCCTGTTCGAGTACCGCCAGGTCGTGATCGGCGCCGACCGGGACACCCTGCTGGCCGCCCTGACCGCCGCCGCCGAAGGCGACGAGAACACCCCCGCCACCGTGGTGTCCGGACTCGCGCAGCCGGGCGGCAAAACAGTGTTCGTCTTCCCCGGCCAGGGATCGCAGTGGGCCGGAATGGGCCGCGAACTGTGGCAGTCCTCCCCGGTGTTCGCCGCACGGATGCGCCAGTGCGCCGACGCGCTGGCACCGTACGTCGACTGGTCCCTCTTCGACGCGCTCGCCGACGCCGAGGCGCTCAAGCGGGTGGATGTCGTCCAGCCCGTCCTGTGGGCGGTGATGGTGTCGCTGGCCGAGGTGTGGCGCTCGCACGGGGTGCGGCCCGAGGCCGTCGTGGGCCACTCGCAGGGGGAGATCGCCGCCGCCTGCGTCGCGGGCGCCCTGTCGATCGACGACGCCGCCAAGGTGGTCGCACTGCGGTCGAAGGCGATCCTGGCGCTGTCGGGGCGCGGCGGCATGGTGTCCCTCGCGCTGCCGGCGGACCAGGCGCGCGCACGTCTGACGGACGGCCTGTCCATCGCGGCCGTCAACGGGCCCTCGTCCGTGGTGGTGTCGGGCGAGGTGGCCGAACTGGACGCGCTGCTGGCCGCCTGCGAGGCCGACCAGGTCCGGGCCCGCCGCATCCCGGTGGACTACGCCTCCCACTCGGCCGGCGTGGAGGCCATCCACGACGAACTGCGCCGCGTCCTTGCGGGAATTCAGCCCCGCACGGCCCAGGTGCCGTTCTTCTCGACGGTCACGGCCGACTGGCTGGACACGACCCGGCTGGACGCCGAGTACTGGTTCACCAACCTGCGCCACACGGTCCGCTTCGAGGAGGCGACCCGCACGCTGGCCGAGCAGGGCTTCCGGTTCTTCATCGAGGCGTCCGCCCACCCGGTCCTGACGCCCGGTGTGGAACAGACCCTGGACAGCGCGGGCGTCGAGGCCGCCGTCGTGGGCACCCTGCGCCGCGGCGAGGACGGCCTGGCCCGCTGGTACCAGTCGGCGGCCGAGGCCTTCGTGGCGGGCGCCGCGCTGTCGTGGCCGGCGGCGTTCGCGGACGCGGACGGCGAGGGCCGGCGGGTCGACCTGCCCACCTACGCCTTCCAGCGGCAGCGCTACTGGCTGAACACCCCCCACGAGACCACCACCCAGACCACGTCGGACCACCCGCTGCTCGACGCCGTGATCGACCTGCCCGGGGACGACGGGGACGACGGGCACGGGGCAGTGGCGGGCAGCGGCCGCCTCTCCCTGGAACGCCACCCCTGGCTCGCCGAACACGTCGTCCACGGTGCCGTCCTCGTGCCGGCGACCGTGCTGGCCGAACTGGCGCTGTGGGCGGCGCACAAGGCGGGATGCGACGTCGTCGAGGAACTCACCCTTCAGACACCGCTGGTGCTGTCCCGGACGGCCGAGCGCGAGATCCGTGTCCTGGTCGACGGCAAGCGGGTCGTCAGCGTGCACTCACGGGGCGAGGGCGAAACCGAGTGGACACGCAACGCCGTCGGCGTCGTCGGGAGGGACACCCCGGCAGCCCACGCGGGGGAGGACCTCGCCGTGTGGCCCCCCGCGGGCGCCGTCAGCGTGCCCTTCGAGGACGAGTACACCAGGCTGTCCGCCCTCGGAATCAGCCACGGGCCCCTGCTGCGCGGCCTGACAGAGGTGTGGCGCCGCGACGACACCCTGTTCGCCCAGGTGGAGCTGCCCGCCCTCGACGGCGCTGACCGGGCCCGCTTCCACCTCCACCCGGCGCTGCTGCACGCCGCGCTGCTGCCGATCGGCCTGGGGCACTTCGTCGACACCTCCCGGCCCGAAGGCTGGCTGCCGTCGCGCTGCACCGGCCTGCGCCTGCACGCCACCCGGCCGACCGCGCTGCGCGTCCGCCTCGCGCCCGCGGGCGACAACACGCTGTCGGTGACCCTCGCCGACCCGAGCGGAGCACCCGTCGGCGGCCTGACCTCGCTGACCCTGCGGCCCGCGGACGTCGAGCAACTGACCGAGCTGGGCTTCGACCACCAGGACTCGCTCTTCCAGGTGGACTGGGTCCCCCTGCCGATCCCGTCTTCTCCCGCCACCGGCCGCTCCGCGGTGCTGGCCGGCCCCGACACGTCCACCCCGCCCCTAAACCAGGGGCAAGCCGTCTTCGCGAACCTCACCGAACTCGCCGCCGACGGCGAGGAGATACCCCCGCTCGTCATCGCCCGCATCGACCCGCCGGTCATCGCCCGCATCGACCCGCCGGTCACCGGCAGCATCGCCCCGCCGGGCACCGGCAGCGCCGACCGGCGGGGCACCGGCAGCGCCGACCTGCCGGGCACCGACGGCACCGGCAGCGCCGACCTGCCGGCCACCGTCGGAGACACCCTGCACCGTGTGCTGCGGCTGACGCGGGACTGGCTCGGCGACGACCGCTTCCGCGACTCCCGCCTGGTCATCGTGACGCGCCAGGCGACGGGTGACGACCCGGCCGTGCGCACCGACCCCGCGGCAGCCGCGATCTGGGGCTTCGTGCGCACCGCGCAGACCGAGAACCCGGGCCGCTTCACGCTTGTCGACACGGACGACCAGCCCGCTTCGCTCGCCTGCCTCCCGGCCGCCGCCGCGACCGGCGAAGCCCAGCTCAAGATCCGCGCCGGTCTCGTCACCACCCCCCAACTGGCCCGCACCCACCCCACATCCCCCCGCCACGAGCCGCTCGACGCGGCGGAACACGTGCCCGCCCTCGGGCCTGGCACCGTGCTGATCACGGGAGGCACCAGCGGCCTGGGAGCGATGCTGGCCCGCCACCTCGTCCAGCGGCACGGGGCACGCCGCCTGCTGCTGACCAGCAGGCGCGGGCCGGCCGCCCCGGCGGCGGCAGACCTGCGCACGGAACTGACCGAGGCGGGAGCCCACATCGAGGTCGTGGCCTGCGACGTCACCAGCCGTGACTCCCTCGCCCGGCTGATCGCCGCCATCCCGCCCCAGCACCCGCTGACGGCGGTCATCCACTGCGCGGGTGTGCTGGACGACGGGATCGTCGAGGCGCTGACCGAGGACCGCGTGGACACGGTCCTCGCGCCGAAGGTGCGCGGCGCCTGGCACCTGCACGAGCTGACACGCCATCTGGACCTGTCCGCGTTCGTGCTGTTCTCCTCGATCGCCAGCGTGCTGGGAACGGCGGGGCAGGCCAACTACGCGGCGGCCAACGCGTTCCTCAACGGCCTCGCGCAGGCCCGCCGGGCCCAGGGCCTGCCCGCCCACGCGCTGTGCTGGGGCTTTTGGGCGCAGCGCAGCGAGATGGTCGCCGACATCAACGACGCGGACGTCGTACGCCTGCAACGCCAGGGCGTGCTGCCGATGCCCTCCACCGAGGGGCTCGCCCTCTTCGACGCGGCGCTCTCGCACCACGAGCCGGTGCTCGTGCCCGCACGACTGAACCTCGCGCCACCGCCGGCCGGCCACCCCGGCTCGCCGCTTTTGCGCACGCTCACCGCGGCGTCTGCCCCCTCCGGCGGTGCGGCGGGACACCAGGAGGCCACCGCCGACAACCTCGCGCAGCAGCTGAGGTCGCTGGCGCCGGCCGACGCGCAACCGCTGCTGCTCGACGCCGTGCGGGCGCAGACCGCGACCGTCCTCGGCCACCCGGACACCCGGCGCATCGGCCCCGCCGCGACCTTCAAGGAACTGGGAATCGACTCGCTCACCGCGCTGGAACTGCGCAACAAACTGGCGGCCGTGACCGGCCTGAAGCTGCCCGCCACACTCGTGTTCGACCACCCCAACCCCACCGCCCTCGCCCGGTTCCTGGCCACGCGGATCACCCCCGACCCCGGTGCGGGCCCCTCCGCGGCCACCCACCTGGCCAAGGAGATCGAAGGACTGGGCGCCCGGCTGGAGGAGGCGTTCCTTGAACTCGCCACGGAGGACCAGGCCACCCTTTCCACTCTGCTCGGCGAACTGCAGGGCCGAGTCCGCTCGATGGCCGGCGCCGGATCACCGGCCGGCCTCGTCGACCAGATCAGTTCGGCCTCGGCGGGAGAGCTTCTCTCGCTGCTCGACAAAGAGCTCGGCTAGGGGAGCGCGATGACCAACGACAACAACGCCGACGTCCTCGACTACCTCAAGCGGACATCGATCGAGCTGATCGAAACACGCAAGCGCCTGCAGGAGCTCACCGAGGCCGCCGCCGAGCCCGTCGCTGTGGTGGGCCTGGCCTGCCGCTTCCCGGGCCGGGCCACGTCCCCGGAGGCCCTGTGGGAACTGGTCGAGGCGGGCGCCGACGTCATGTCGGACTTCCCCACCGACCGCCACTGGGACCTGGAGAACCTCCACGACCCCGACCCGGACCGGCCCGGCACCTGCTCCACCCGCTCCGGCGGGTTCCTGCACGACGCGGGTGACTTCGACGCCGACTTCTTCGGGATCAACCCGCGCGAGGCGCTCGCCGCCGACCCGCAGCAGCGGCTGCTCCTGGAGACCTCCTGGGAGTCCCTGGAGAGAGCCGGCATCGACCCGCACACCCTGCGCGGCAGCGACACCGGCGTGTTCGCCGGCCTCGCCTACTTCGGCTACGGCAACCACTTCTTCACCCCCGAGACCATCTCCGGGTACGCGCAGACCGGCTCCCTGCTGAGTGTGGCCTCGGGCCGGGTGGCCTACACGCTGGGCCTTGAGGGCCCGGCGGTGTCGACCGACACCGCCTGCTCGTCTTCCCTGGTGACGGTGCACCAGGCGGTGCAGTCGCTGCGCCAGGGCGAATGCGGCCTCGCCCTGGCCGGCGGCGTCACCGTCATGGCGACGCCACAGGTGTTCAGGGAGTTCTCACGGCAGCGGGGCCTGGCGGCGGACGGCCGCTGCAAGGCCTTCGCGGACGCCGCCGACGGCACCGGCTTCTCCGAGGGCGTCGGCATGCTCGTCCTGGAGCGGCTGTCGGACGCGCGGCGCAACGGGCGCCACGTGTGGGCGGTGATCCGCGGCTCGGCGATCAACCAGGACGGCGCCTCCAACGGCCTGACCGCACCCAACGGGCCGGCGCAGCAGCGCGTCATCCAGGCCGCGTTGGCCAACGCCCGCATCCAGGCGAGCGACGTGGACGCGGTCGAGGCACACGGCACCGGCACGACGCTGGGCGACCCCATCGAAGCACAGGCACTGCTGGCCACCTACGGCCAGGACCGCGCGGCGCACAGCCCGCTGTGGCTGGGGTCGCTGAAGTCGAACATCGGCCACACCCAGGCCGCCGCGGGCGTCGGCGGCATCATCAAAATGATCATGGCGATGCGGCACGGCGTACTGCCCCGAACCCTGCACGTGGACCGGCCCTCCACCCACGTCGACTGGTCGGTGGGCGCCGTCGAGCTGCTCACCGAGGCACGACAGTGGCCCAGCACCCCGGACCGGCCCCGGCGCGCCGGCGTGTCCAGCTTCGGGGCCAGCGGCACCAACGCACACCTCATCCTCGAAGAGGCACCCGCCCAAGAGCCGGCACCCGAGCAGGCGACGGGGCCCGACGCCGCCGACAGCCCGGACGGCGTCGGCGGGCTGGTGCCGTGGACACTGTCGGCGCGCTCGGAAGGGGCGCTGCGCGCCCAGGCCCGCAAGCTGCACGATTTCGCCGCCGCCCACCCGGACGCGGACGTCGCCGACATCGGCTGGTCGCTGGCGTCGAGCCGGTCCCTGTTCGAACACCGAGCCGTCGCGCTGGGCCGCGACCGGGACGAGCTGCTGAGCGCTCTGGCCTCACTGAGCGAGGGCGCGGACTGCGCCACGCTGGTGCGCGGCGTCGCCGCGGAATACGGCACATCCGTCTTCATGTTCCCCGGGCAGGGCTCCCCGTGGGCCGGGGTGGCACGGCAGCTGTACGACACCTTCCCCGTCTTCGCCCGCAGCCTCGACGAGATCTGCGCACACTTCGACGCACATCTGCCCTTCGCCCTCAAACCCCTGCTCCTCGCCGACGAGCCCGCCGACCGCCGGCGCACCGACATCGCGCAGCCGGCCCTGTTCGCCCTGCAGGTCAGCCTGTACCGGCTGATCACCCGCTACGGCCCGCAGCCCGACTACCTGATCGGCCACTCGGTCGGCGAGATCGCCGCCGCCCACGTGTCCGGAGTCCTCCACCTGGAGGGCGCGACCCGGCTCGTGGCCGCGCGCGGACGGATCATGCAGACGGTCACCGAGGCCGGCGCCATGCTGGCGGTACGCGCCTCACAAGCCGCCGTGGCAACCCTGCTGGGCCCCTACGACCGGGTCGGCATCGCCGCCGTCAACGGCCCCGAATCGGTGGTGGTCTCGGGCCTGCGCGACCAGGTCCACACCCTCCGCGACCAGCTCGTCGCCGCCGGCACGTCGGCGAAACTCCTCCAGGTCGACCACGCGTTCCACTCCCCGCTCATGGACCCGATCCTGGACGAGTTCGCCACGGCGCTGCACGCGCTGCCCACCGGCGGCGAGATGACGATCCCGATCGTCTCGACCAGGCTGGGCCGCGAGGCCACCCTGCAGGAGCTGACGTCCGCCGACTACTGGGTGAGCCACGTCCGCGAACCCGTCCGCTTCCACGACGCCATCGAGTGCGCCCGCGCCGCGGGGGCGGGCGTCTTCCTGGACGTGGGGCCGGCAGCCACGCTCGCGAGCATCACCCAGGAGGCCTTCGCCGCCGACGGTGTCCGCGACGCGGTGGTCCTGTCGTCGTCGCGGCGCGACCGAAGCCCGGCCGAGGCGCTGGCCGGCGCGCTGGCCCAACTCCACGTCCGCGGCGCCCGCGTGAACCGCGACGCCCTGTTCACCACACGCCGGCGGGTGGACCTTCCGACCTACGCCTTCCAGCGCCGGCGGTACTGGCTGGACTTCCTGGCCGGCATGGAGTCGGCCGACGTGGCCTCCGCCGGCCTGTCCGCCCTCACCCACCCGCTGCTGGGCGCCGTGGTCGACCACCCCGCCACCGGCGAGGTGGTGTTCACCGGCCGCTGGTCCCTGCGCACCCACGACTGGCTGGCCGATCACACCGTGTTCGGCCAGGTCGTCGTACCGGCGACGGCCTACCTGGACCTGGCACTGTCGGTGGGCGAGCACGTCGGGTGCGCCGCGGTCGGGGAACTCTCCCTGGAAGTCCCCCTGATCCTGCCCGACCCGGGCGACGTGCAGGTGCGGGTCGTCGTCGGCGCCGTGGACGAGACGGGACGCCGCAGCCTGGACGTGTACTCACGCCTTGGCGAGGACACCCCGACCACGGGCGGCTGGACCCGCCACGCCATGGGGAACCTGTCACCGCACACCCCCCGCACCGCCGCCCGGGCCGACGACACGCGAGCGCCGGCCGCGTGGCCGCCGGCCGGGGCCCGGCCCATCGACACCGCCCGTCTCTACGACTCCCTCGCCGACGGGGGCTTCGACTACGGTCCGGCCTTCCGCGGGCTGCGCGAAGTGTGGCAGCACGGCGACGACCTCTACGCGCTCGCCACCCTCCCGCAGACGGCCGAGGCGGCCGGCGCCGGGTTCGCACTGCATCCCGCGCTGATCGACACCGTGCTGCACGCGGCGGTGGCCGGCGGTGTCATCGAGGTGACGGGCCAAAAGGGCTGGATGCCCTTCGCATGGTCCGGCGTGACCCTGGCCGGCCAGTGCGGCCCGACCGTACGGGTGCGGCTGCGCCCGGCCGGCGAAGGCGTCGTGTCCCTGACGGCCGCCGACGAGCACGGCCGCACGATCGCCCACGTCGAAGCGCTGACGTTCCGTCCGGCGAGCGCCGAGCAGGTGCTCGCGGCCCGCGGCGGGCACCGGCAGCCGCTGTACGAACTGCAGTGGCGAGCGGCCCGGCCCGGCACACCACACACCCCCCGCACGCCGTGGGGGGTGCTCGGCACCCGCCACGGCCTTGCCGCCCGCCTCGCCGAGGCGGGCGGCAAGGACACCGCGTTCTACGCGTCCCTGGACGACATCCCCGCGGGCCGTGCACCCCGCCACCTCGTCCTGTGCCCGGACGACGCCACCACCGTCGGCCCCGGCACCCGCCCCGATCTGCTGGCCGCGGTCGCCACCGCGGACAAGGGCGTCCTGGAGTGCGTCCAGCGCTTCCTCGCCGAGGACGCACTCGCCCCCTGCACGCTGGTGGTACTCACCCGCCGTGCCGTCGACACCGGTGCGGGCGACAGCGTCGAAAGCCTTCCCGGCGCGTCCGTGTGGGGCCTGATCCGCTCCGCCCAGACCGAGCACCCCGGCAGGTTCCGGCTGGTGGACATCGACGACGAGGAAACCTCCTGGGCCCGCCTCACGGACGCCCTCGCCCTCGGCGAGGACCAACTGGCGCTGCGCGACGGCAGCTGCCTCGTGCCCCGCATGACGCCGGCCCAACCCGCCGACCACCGTCTCGAACCCCCGGCCACCGGCCCGCACCGGCTGGGCATCCCGCGCAAGGGGACCCTGGAGAACCTGACCTGGGTGGCGTGCCCCGAGGTGGAAGCACCCCTGACGAGCGGGCAGGTCCGCATCGCCGTGCAGGCCGCCGGCCTCAACTTCCGCGACGTCACCATCGCCCTGGGACTCATCGACCGCACCGCCATCGACGCCGGGCTCGGCAGCGAGGGCGCCGGAGTGGTGCTGGAGGTGGCCCACGACGTCACCGCTGTGGCCCCGGGCGACCGGGTGACCGGCATCTTCCCCGGCGCGTTCGCCCGCGTGGCCGTGGCCGACCACCGCATGCTCACGCCCGTCCCCGACGGCTGGAGCTACGCCGAGGCCGCGTCGATGCCGAGCACCTTCCTCACCGCCTACTACGCCCTCTTCCACGTCACGAAGCTGAAGAAGGGCCAGCGGATCCTCATCCACGCCGCGGCGGGCGGCGTCGGGATGGCCGCCGTCCAACTGGCCCGGCACGTCGGCGCCGAGATCTACGCCACCGCGAGCCCGGCCAAGTGGCCCGCCCTGCGCGCCCTGGGCCTGGACGACGCCCACCTGGCGTCCTCGCGCGACCTGCACTTCGCCGAGAAGTTCCGCACCGCCACGGGCGGCCGCGGTGTGGACGTCGTCCTGAACTCCCTCGCGCACACCTTCGTCGACGCCTCGCTGACGCTGCTCGCCGAGGGCGGCAGCTTCATCGAGATGGGCAAGACCGACATCCGCGACCCCCACCAGGTGGCGGCCGACCACCCCACCGTCGGCTACGAGGCCTTCGACCTCTACGCGGCCGGGCCGCAGGCCATCCACACCATGTTCCGCAAGGTCATGGAGCTGTTCGCCGACGGGCGGGTGCGGCTGAGCCCCGTCTCCGTCCGCGACATCCGCGACGCGCGCAGGACGTTTCGCGAGATGAGCCAGGGACGGCACGTCGGCAAGCTGGTCTTCGAGGTGGGCGGCGGCTTCGGCGGCGGCACCGTGCTGGTCACCGGCGGGACCGGGGGAGTGGGCTCGCTCGTGGCCCGGCACCTCGTGGCCGAACACGGCGTGCGCAGCCTGGTGCTGGCCGGCCGCCGGGGAGCGGCGGCCGACGGGGCCCGCGAGCTGGTGGCGGACCTGGAGGCAGCGGGCGCTGTGGTGCGCGTGGTGGCCTGCGACATCGCCGACCGGGCCGCCGTGGCCGACCTGCTCGCCGACATGCCCCCGCGCTATCCGCTGACCGCCATCGTGCACGCGGCCGGGGTGCTGGCCGACGGCACCGTCGAGTCACTGACCGCGGCCGGCATCGACCGCGTGCTGCACGCCAAGGCCGGCGGTGCACTCACCCTGCACGAGCTGACAAAGGACCACACCCTGTCGGCGTTCATCCACTTCTCCGCCCTCGCCGGCACCCTGGGCACCGCGGGACAGGCGAACTACGCCGCAGCCAACGCCTTCCTGGACGCTCTGGCGGCCCAGCGCAAGGCGTCCGGCCTGCCCGGCACCTCGCTCGCCTGGGGCTGGTGGGAGCAGAGCAGCGGCATGACCGAGGACCTGGACCAGGCCGACCTCTTGCGGCTGCGGCGGATGGGCATCGCCCCGATGCCCACACCCGAGGCCCTGGCCCTGTTCGACGCGGCCCACGCGCTCGACAAGCCCCTCCTCATCCCGGCCCGGGTGGACGTCGCCGCGCTGCGCGAGCAGGGCGGCGACGAACTGCCGCCGCTGCTGCGCGACCTCGCCGACGGCGGCCGCCCACGCCGCAGCAGGGCGGACACGACCAAGGACGGCGGCTTTGCCGGCCTGCCCGCCCGGCTGGCCGCCCTGCCGGGCGACGAGGCGCGGGCAGCCGTCCTGGACTGGGTCCGCGACCAGGTCGCCATCGTGCTCGGACACCCCTCCGGCGCGGTCGTCGACACCGAGCAGGCATTCACCCAGCTCGGATTCGACTCGCTGACCTCGGTCGAACTGTGCAACCGCCTGGCGGCCGCCACCGGACTGCGCCTGGCGACCACCCTCGTCTTCAGCTACCCGACACCACGCGAGCTGGGCGAGCACCTGCACGACCTGCTGCGCCCGGCACCGGACGAGAACCCGGACGAGAACCCGGACGAGAACACGGACCAGGACGCGGACATCCGGGCAGTGCTGCGCACCGTCTCGGTCGACAGCCTGCGCGAGGCGGGCCTGCTGGAGCTGGTCCTGGCCTGCGCCGCCCCGCCCGAGGCGGGCGGCGACACACCGACCGCGAACACGCCACCCCCGGCGGACGAACTGTCGGACCTGGACCTGGAAGCTCTGGTCGACCTGGCTCTGGACGAGAAGAGGTAGTGACGATGACCAACCCCGCGGATCGCACGGCGGAGGGCGCGGACCGGGTCCAGCGGGCGCTTCGCACACTGCTGGAGGAGCGCGACCGCCTCCGCCAGGAGAACGACGCCCTGAAGGCCGGCCGCGGCGAACCGATCGCCGTGGTGGCCATGGCGTGCCGCTACCCGGGAGGCGTGTCCTCGCCCGAGGAGCTGTGGGAGGTGGTCCGCCACGGACAGGACGTCGTGGGCGAGTTCCCCACCGACCGCGGGTGGCGGGACGTGTACGACCCGGACCCCGACACCACCGGCAGCGCCTACGTGCGGCAGGGAGGGTTCCTGACGGACGTGGCCGGCTTCGACGCGGACTTCTTCGGCATCAGCCCGCGGGAGGCGCTGGCGACCGACCCGCAGCAGCGCCTGCTGCTGGAGACGTCGTGGGAGGCCTTCGAGCGGGCCGGCATCGTCCCCGCCGAGGTACGCGGCGCCGACGTCGGCGTCTTCAGCGGGGTCAGCTCGACCGAGTACGGGTGGCGCTTTCTGGAGGCGGGCCGCAGCGACCTGGAGGGCTACCTGCTGTACGGCAGCTCGCTGAGCGTCGCCTCGGGCCGGGTGGCGTACGAACTGGGCCTGACCGGGCCGGCGATGTCCGTCGACACGGCGTGCTCGTCGTCGCTGGTCGCCCTGCACCTGGCGGTGCAGTCACTGCGCGCGGGGGAGTGCTCGCTCGCCCTGGCCGGCGGGGCGCTGGTGATGTCGACGCCCGCGGCCTTCGTGGAGTTCGCCCGCCAGCGCGCTCTGTCGCCCGACGGCCGGTGCAAGGCCTTCGCGGACCAGGCCGACGGAACCGGCTGGGCCGAGGGAGCGGGGGTGCTGCTGCTGGAGCGGCTGTCCGACGCCCGCCGAAACGGCCACCCGGTGCTCGCCGTCGTGCGCGGTTCCGCGGTCAACCAGGACGGGGCCAGCAACGGGCTGACCGCCCCCAACGGCCGCGCCCAGGAGCAGGTGATCCGCAAGGCGCTGGCGAACGCGGGCGTCCCCGCCGGCGCGGTGGACCTGGTCGAAGCCCACGGCACCGGAACCGTCCTCGGCGACCCCATCGAGGCGGGCGCCCTGCTGGCGACCTACGGCAAGGACCGGGCCCGGGACAGGCCACTGTGGCTGGGATCCCTGAAGTCGAACATGGGCCACGCCCAGGCCGCCGCCGGGGTCGCCGGGGTCATCAAGGCGGTGATGGCCATGCGCCACGGGCACCTGCCCAAGACGCTGCACGTGCAGGCGCCCTCCACGCACGTCGACTGGTCCTCCGGCACGGTCGAACTGCTGAAACAGGGGCGTGAATGGATTCGCGGGGACGGCCCGCGGCGGGCCGCGGTGTCCTCGTTCGGCGTCAGCGGCACCAACGCCCACGTGATCCTCGAAGAACCACCACAGCAGCAGGAGCAGGAGCAGGAGCAGCAAGAGCGGGAGCAGCAGGGGCGGGGGCCGGCGGACGGGCGCGGCCCGCAGCCGGCCGTCGTCGGCGGGCTGGTGCCGTGGCTGGTCTCGGGCAAGACCGCGCCCGCCCTGCGCCGGCAGGCGGGCCGGCTGCGCGACGCCCTCGCCGACCGGCCGGGCGCGGACGTCGCCGACGTCGGCTGGTCGCTGCTGTCGAGCCGGTCCCTCTTCGAGCACCGCGCCGTGGTGCTGGGCCGCGACCGCGACGAACTGCTGAGCAACCTGGCGTCACTGAGCACCGGCACGGAGTCCACCGGGGTGGTGTCCGGCGCCGCGCGGAGCCTCGGCGGCGTCGCCTTCCTTTTCCCCGGCCAGGGCTCGCAGTGGGCCGGCATGGGCCGCCGGCTGTATGACACCTTCCCCGTCTTCGCGCAGACCCTCGACGCGTGCGACGCCGCACTGGCCGAATGGGTCGACTGGTCGCTGCTCGACGTCGTGCACGGTGTGGAGGGAGCACCGACACTGGAGCGGGTGGACGTGGTGCAGCCGGCCCTGTTCTCGGTGATGGTGTCCCTGGCCGGCCTGTGGCAGTCCTGGGGTGTGCGGCCGGCCGCGGTGGTGGGACACAGCCAGGGCGAGATAGCCGCCGCCTACGTCTGCGGTGCACTGTCCCTGCGGGACGCCACCAAAGTCGTGGCGCTGCGCAGCAAGGCCCTGGTGGACCTGATCGGCCACGGCGCGATGGCCTCCATCGCCCAGTCCGCGGACGTCGTCACCGAACGCCTGGCTCCGTGGAGCGAGAAGGTGAGCGTCGCCGTCGTCAACGGACCCCGCTCCGTGGTGGTGTCCGGCGAACCGGACGCACTCGACGAATTCGTCGAGAAGATGAAGGCCGACGGCACCCAGGCCCGCAGAATAAAGGTCGACTACGCCTCCCATTCCCACCACGTGGCCCGGGTCCGCGACCAGGTGAGCAGCTCCCTGTCCGACGTCAGCCCGAAAACGTCCACGCTGCCCTTCTACTCGACCCTCTACGGCGAAGTCATCGACACCGCCCGGCTCGACGGCGCGTACTGGTACGACAACCTGCGCGAGAAAGTCCTCTTCGAACCGTCCGTCCGGCGGCTGGCCGACGACGGATTCAGGGTGTTCATCGAGATGAGCCCGCACCCCGTCCTGACCGTCCCGGTGCAGGAGATCGTCGAGGACGTTCACGACGCGGTGGTCCTGTCGTCGTCGCGGCGCGACCGGGGCGAGGTGGAGGCCGTGCTCGGCTCGCTGGCCCAACTCCACGTCCAGGGCGGAAACGTCGACTGGGGCGCCCTGTTCGCAACACGCCGACGGGTGGACCTGCCCACGTACGCCTTCCAGCGCCGGCGGTACTGGCTCAACTCCCCGCACACCACCACGCCGGCGGCCGAGACGCCCCCGCCACCACCCCCCGCAGACGAGGACTCCCTCGTCCCCCTGTCCGACAGGGTCCGCGCCCTGCCCGGCGACGACGCGCGGGCACTGGTCCTCGCACACGTCCTGGAGAAGGTCGCCGTCGTCCTCGGCCACCCCTCCAGCCAGTCCATCAACCCCGACCAGGAGTTCAAGGAGATCGGATTCGACTCGCTGCTGTCGGTGGAGCTGAGCAAACGCCTGACCGCGTCCACCGGACTCAAGCTGAGGGCGAACCTGGTGCTGCGCCACCCCTGCCCGAGACGGGTCGCCGACCACATCACGACCTCGCTGGCCACCCGCTAGGAATGTCCCGCCGGCGGGACACCGCAAGTGCGAAAGCGGCCTGTCCCGCCGGGCACCAAGGTGTCTTGCCCGGCCGCGCCACCTCCCGTGAAGGTGGGGGTGATCTGCGAATTCCTCCGATTCCCGGACCTGATTCCCGAGGGGTTGATCCGTGTGCGTTCGTTCGGCGCGTCGTCTGCGCATAAAGGACTGTGGCTGGCGGAGGCAGTGTCTGACGACACGCTGAACCATGCGCTGACCATGTGGGATGTGGACGGTGAACTCGACGCGGCGGTCATGGAATCCGCGTTCCTGCACGTGATGGACGAGGCGGAGGTCCTGCGCGTCACCTTCGCCGACGACGGCACCGGCCTGCGCCTGACACCCCGTCAACTGGATGGCTGGCGCCCCTTCTTCTGGGACCTCAGCACCGAGACCGATCCCGAACAGGCGGCGCGCGAAGCGCTGGCCGACCTGGTGCGCAAACCGTTCGACCTCCGGCACGACCTGCTGTTCCGGCTGGGCGTGGTGAAACTCGCCCAGGACCGCTCCCTCGTGGTGATCGCCTACCACCACCTCATATCGGACGGGTTCGGCACCGGCGGCCTGCTCTCACGACGCCTCGCCGAGGTGTACACGGCCCTGGCGCGCGGGGAGCAGCCATCCCGGCTGCCGCACCCCTGGGACGCCGAGTCCTTCGCCACCGAGGCAACCGACTACCTCGCCTCCCCGGCCTTCACCAAGGACACCGAGTTCTGGCGCGACTACCTGACCGACGCACCCCCGCCCGCGCGGATTCCGCGCGTCGCCCTGTCCGAGGCGACCCGCCTTGCGCTCGGCGAGCCGATGGGCAGCGCCGACCGCTGGGGGGAGCTGACCGAACCCATCGGCATGGTCAGCCGGACCCTGACCGTGCCGCGCGCCGAGGCCGACACGTGGACCGAGGCCGCGCAGTCCATGGGCGTGTGGATGTCCACCATGCTGACCACGGCCGCCGCCGTGTACTTCCGCCACCGCTGCGACCGCCCCGAGTTCCTCCTCTCACTGGCCGTCGGCAACCGCATCGGGGTGGCGAGCAGGACGCCCGGCCTGGCGGTCAACGTGGTGCCGGTACGGGTCAGGGTGCCGCTCGGCGCGACCTTCACCGAGATCGCGGACGCGATGGTCGACGAGACGTACGAGATCTTCGGCCACACCGCCTGCCACTACTCCGACATCCAGCGCGCGAGCGACACCGTCCTGAGCGACCGCGGCAGCTTCGGCACCGTCATGAACGTCGTCGACTTCGTCGAACAGCTCCACTTCGCCGACCACCCGGCACGCTACCTCGGCGGCACGACCGGAGCCTTCGACGAACTGTCGATCGGCGTCTACAAGGACGGCAGCGCCGACAGCGACCTGTTCATCCGCCTCGACGCCCCCGCGACCCTCTACTCCCGCGCGGAACTGCGCTTCATCGGCGAGGAGCTGATCGCCCACATCCGCGCCGTGGTCGCCGCCGGCGCACAGCCCGTCGGCGCCCTGGACGTGACCGGCGGCGCCGAGCGCGACCGGCTCCTGACGACACCCGACGACACGCACGACCCGGACCCGGACGTGACGACGGCCGAACTGTTCGCCCGCCAGGTGCAGCGACACCCCGACGCCGTCGCGGTGGCCTACGGCGACTCGACGCTCTCCTACCGGGACCTGGACGAGCGTGCCGGCCACCTGGCCCGGGCGCTGCGCGAGCACCACGTCGGACCCGAGACGGTCGTGGCGGTGGCCCTGCCCCGGTCGGCGGACCTGATCACCGCCCTGCTGGGGGTGGTGAAGGCGGGCGGAGCCTACCTGCCGATCGACCCGGCCTCCCCGGCCGCGCACATCACCTCGGTGGTCGACGACGCCTCGGCACACCTCCTGCTCACCGATGCCGCAACCGCCCCAACGCTCCCCTCCGGCCTCGGTGCTGCGGCCATCGTGCTCGACGACCTCCCCGCGGACACCACCGCCACCGCCGCGGACACCACCGCCACCGCCGCGGACACCACCGCCACCGCCGCGGACACCACCGCCACCGCCGCGGACACCACCGCCACCGCCGCGGACACCACCGCCACCGCCGCGGACACCACCGCCGCCGCCACCACCGCCGCCGCCGACACCGGCGGCGCCCACACGGCTGCCGTCCCACCCCGCCCGGACAACCTCCTGGCCGTGATGTACGGCTCCGCACCGGCCGGCACGGCCCCCGTCGCGGTGACGCACCGCAGCATGCGGCGGCTCGTCACCGACCGCCACCGCCGGCAGGCCGGCCACATCACCATGCTGTGGCATACCCCGCCCACCTCCGACGCGCTCGCCCTCGAAGTATGGGTGCCCCTGCTGAACGGCGGCCGAGTCGTCGTGGCCGAGCCGGGGGAGCTGGACATCGACGCCCTGGCCCAGGCACGCGCGGCGCACGACATCTCCACGGTGTGGCTGCCCCCGGCCCTGTTCTCGGCGATCGCGGCCACGCGCCCCGAGAGCCTGGCCGGACTGCGCACGGTGTGGACCGGCGGCGACCACGTGCCCGCCGCCGCCCTGCGACGGATACGCACGGCCTGCCCCGAGCTGACGATCATCACCGCTCACGGCCCGGCGGAAACGACCCTGCTGGCCGCATCCCACCGCCTCGCCGCACACGAACCGGCCCACCCCACAGGCCAGGTGGGCCCTCCGGCCGACCACACCGCCCTCTACGTCCTGGGACCGGGACTCACGCCCGTCCCCGCAGGCGTGACGGGAGAGCTGTACGTGGCCGGACCCGGCGTGGCACGCGGATACCTCGGGCGCCCCGGGCACAGCGCACAGCGTTTCGTGCCCTGCCCGTTCGGCCCGCCCGGCCGGCTCATGTACCGCACCTCAGACCGCATGCGGTGGACCACCGACGGCCGGCTGGAGTACGTGGGCCGCACCGACACCCAGGCGGACGTCCGCGGACTCGGCGTCGAACCGGCCGAGATCGAGGAGACGCTCGCCGAGCACACCAAGCTGGCCCAGTCGGTTGTGGCCGTCCGGCAGGACAGCTCGGGCCAGCAGCGGCTGGTGGCCTACGTGGTCCCGGCCGCCGGCCAGACCGTCTCGCCCCAGGAGCTGCGCCGCTTCGCCGCGGGGAGGCTGCCGGAGCCCATGGTGCCGGCCCTGTTCACGGTGATCGAGCGCCTCCCGGTGACAGCGGGCGGGAGGGTGGACCGGGCGTCGCTGCCGGAGCCCGAGTTCGACGACGCAACGTACCGGGCACCGCGCAACGACACCGAGCGGATCCTGGCCGCGGCCTTCGCCGACGTCCTCGAGCTGGACCGGGTGGGCATCGACGAGGACTTCTTCGACCTCGGCGGGAACTCCCTGCGGGCGATCAGGCTGGTCGGCCTGATCCGCTCGGAGCTGAACCAGGAGGTGTCGATCCGCAGACTGTTCGCGGCACGCACCGTCACCGGCCTGTCGGACATGTGGCAAGACCTCGCCCAGTCCAGCAGGCCGACCCTGCGCAGGAGGACGAAGGAGGGCGCAGTCCTCTAACCCCCGCAGGCCGGCCCGGCGGCACTCACCACAGCCCGCCGGGCGGCCGTCACTGATGCGGGATGTCGACACCGGCCGCGCGCAGGTTCGCCTCGAGCAGCTCGTTCAGCCGGGCAGCCGCCGGCGCCTGGTCCTCCCGGTGATGGTTGATCAGCCCGTAGCGGGTGGCGGCGTCGGGCCTGGCCCGGAACTCGGCCGGCATCGCCAGCAGTTCACGGTGGGACAGCAGCTTGGCGGACAGGGCGCGGGCAAGCTCGCCCAGCCGCGGGTCGTCCAGATCCCACGACTCGGCGTCCTGGCAGCGCTTCAGCAGCTCCACGTACTCAGGATCACCCAGCTGGCGCTCGATCTGGATCAGGAAGCGGTCGAAGACCTCCGGCACCAGGGCACGGGCCAGCACCAGCGCCTCCTGCTGCATGGCCACGTATGCGGCACCGAAGCCGAACTCGGCGAGCCGGTCCAACGCCACGCAGGCACGCTCGGGCAGCAGCAGCCGGTCGCCGGCGGCCAGCCGGTGCAGCACCGCGCGCCGCGCGATCAGCTCCTCGATCCGATCGGTCAGCCGCCGCTCCACATCCTCCAGAGCGCAGGCGAACCGCTCAGGACCGGCATCCAGCAGACCCCCGATCTCGGCCAGCGGCACGCCCGCCCCGGCCAGCGTGCGGACCTGGACCAGCCGCACCATGTCGGACGACCCGTAGCGGCGATAGCCCGAGCTGTCGCGTTCCGGCTCCTCGACCAGAGCGAGCCGGTGATAGTGACGCACGGTCTTCACCGTGACACCGGCGAACGCGGCCACCTGACCGATCGTGAGCCCGTACGCCATCCGCTCAGCGCGCCCTGTGATCGTGAGCGGCCGCCGTCTCACGCACGGCCTCGGCGATGGCCCGGAAGTCCTTGCGCAGAATGTGGGAGTGGTTGCTCGCGACCTTCGCGCTCACCTCGAGGTGGGCATTGCGGGCGAGCACCGGATCGAGGGAGGCCCGCATCCGCTCCATCTCCTCCTGGCCCCCGCCGAGGCTGGCACCCGTGGCCAGGACATAGCGCACCGGGCACCTCACGCGGTCGAGGACCGGCGCGATGGAGGCGTTGATCTCGTTGGCCTCGATGTTGATCTCGGCATGCTGGTCGGCGGTCATCCGCGCGGCCATGCCCAGCGGCCGCAGCAGCGGCAGCAGCCACCGCATCCGGCGGAACAGACGCCGGATCCGCACCTGGCCCTCCTCACCGGTCAGCCCGTACGGCACAGCCCCGTCCACGCACACCACCCCCAGGACACGGTCCGGATGACGCTCGGCCCAGTGCACCGCGAGCGCCGCACCGTAGGACCAGCCGACCAGCAGCGGCCGCTCCACCCCGGTCGCCTCCAGGACGGCGTCGATGTCTCTCACACACGCCTCGAAGGAGTAGTCAGCCGACCGCTTCGACCGGCCGCGGGCCCGCTCGTCGAACGTGATGTGCCGCCAGCCGGTGCCCAGTTCACCGATCAGCGGCCGCCAGGGCCGGTGATCGGCATAGGAACCGTTCAGATAGACGAGGGGACGGCCCGTCCCGCGGGAGTCGGTGACGGCCAGAGCCGTGTCGTCGACGGGAACCATGCCGGACCAGGCAGAGGTGGGGGAGGAGGTCATGCGATCAGCGTCCACCCTGACCTTGGGGCAGGGTCAAGACCGACCGGTGACATTGAGCCGGACCCCTACCGCGGCCACCCCGAACCCTGACACGCGCCCCCGCCGGCACGCCCTACGACACCGGTCAGGAGGAGGCAGAGCCGGCGAGCAGCCCCTCGGTGACGGCCGCGGCGACCTGCCCGACATGGTCGACGAGGTAGAAGTGGCCGCCGGAGAACACCTTCAGCGCGAACTCACCGCTGGTGTGCTCCCGCCACGTCTGAGCCTCCTGGACGCTCACCATCGGGTCGCAGTCCCCGACCAGGACGGTCACCGCAGCCGTGAGCGGCTCACCCTCACGCCACCTGTACGTGGCCAGCGCCCCGTAGTCGGCGCGCAGCGCCGGCAACACCATCTCCAGCACCTCGGGGTTGTCGAGCATGGCCTGATCGGTGCCGCCCAGCCTGCGCACCTCGGCCAGCACGTCGTCGTCCTCGTACAGGCCGTCGTGTCCGCCGGCCCCGGGGAGCGGCGCCCCCCGCCCGGACAGGAACAGCCGCTGCGGGCCGGGCAGTTCGCCCCGCGCGAGCAGCCGGGCCGTCTCGTACGCGACGAGCGCGCCCATGCTGTGCCCGAACAGGGCGTACGGCCGTCCGGGCTCCGCGGCCAGTACGTCGGCCAGCTCCTCGGCCACCGCCTCCACGAGCGGGGCCAGGTCCGTGAACGGCGCCTCGCGGTAACGGTCCTGGCGCCCCGGGTACTGCACCGACAGCACATCGAAATCCGCGGGCAGCGTACGCGCCAGCTGCACGTACGCCGTCGCGGAACCCCCCGCATGCGGGAAGCACACAAGCCGCGGCCCATTCCCCGCGCCCGTGGTGAAACGCCGGAACCACGTGCTGTTCACTGTCATTGCGTCCCTTCGCCACCCAGCCACACCGGGCCGGAACCGGCCAACCTCCTGGCCAGCCGAGCGTAGCCAACCCGCCCGCACCCGGCACTGGACACTTGAACACCCCGGCGTCCTCAGCCGACTTCAACATCCACAGCCCAACTCCCGTCCACAGGACGGAACATGGCAGACCCAAGCTCAGCGCACCGGCCATGAGCCCAGCCCGCTCACCCGGCCCACACCCCCGGCGCTTTGGCCAGTTGAACCTCTGTCATGAATCGTTCGCCGCGCCGCCCGCCCCCGCCACCCGGTGCCAGGGTTGCACCCTCGTACGTCCACACGCACACCCGACCGTGCCCCAACCGACCCTCCTGGAGAGCCATGTCCGGTCGACTTGCCGCCCCTGACGTGACAGGGGCGTGTGACAAAGAAGTCCGCCGCCTGGACCGGGTGATCATTCGTTTCGCCGGGGATTCCGGTGACGGTATGCAGCTCACCGGTGATCGTTTCACTTCGGAGACGGCGTCCTTCGGGAACGATCTGTCGACGCTGCCGAATTTCCCGGCCGAGATCCGGGCCCCTGCCGGCACGCTGCCGGGCGTCTCGTCTTTCCAGCTGCATTTCGCCGACCATGACATTCTCACGCCGGGTGATGCGCCGAACGTGCTGGTGGCGATAAATCCGGCGGCGTTGAGGGCGAACATCGGCGACCTGCCGCGGGGTGCGGAGATCATCGTCAATACGGATGAGTTCACCAAGCGGGCGATGGCGAAGGTGGGCTATGGGAGCAGTCCGCTGGAGGACGGTTCGCTGGATGGTTATCACCTGCATCCGGTGCCGTTGACGTCGTTGACGGTTCAGGCGCTGAAGGATTTCGACCTGTCGCGTAAGGAGGCCGAGCGGAGCAAGAACATGTTCGCGCTGGGTCTGTTGTCGTGGATGTATCACCGGCCCACGGAGGGTACGGAGAGGTTTCTGACGTCGAAGTTCGCGAA
>NZ_KQ949010.1 GCF_001514265.1 Streptomyces resistomycificus
CCCGGACAAAGGCATCGCGGACCTGGAGTCGCTGCTGAAGACGACCGGGACGACCGTCACCGAAGCGGATGTCAGCATTCCCCGCATCGACCTCGGCGAGGCGGTCGGAGCGACGGAGCCCGACCCGGAGCCGGAGCCCGACCCGGCCGCCAGGCCCCTGCCGTCCACGATCATCAACGACACGGACCTCGTCGTTCCCGACCCCGGGACCGTGGAGTCGCCGATCACGGTCAGCGGCTTCTCGGGCAACGCCCCCGGGGCGCTCCAGGTCTCGGTGAACCTCGCGCACGACTGGCTCGGCGAGGTGAAGATCGACCTGGTCGCCCCGGACGGCAAGGCGTACGCCCTCAAGGCGCCGAACGGGACGGACCCGGGCGGCACGCTCAGCAAGACCTACACGGTCGCCGCGGGCGCCTCCCCGGCCAACGGCACCTGGAAGCTCCGGGTCCAGGACAGGTCCGCGGGCGCGGAAGGCACCCTCGACAACTGGTCGCTGACGTTCCCCTCACACCAGAACCAGGCCGACCACACCATCCCGGACGCCGGTTCTGCGGAGTCCCCGATCACGGTCGGCGGCCTCACCGGCTCCGCCCCGAAGACACTGCAGGTCTACGTGGACGCCACACACGACTGGCTCGGCGACCTGGAGATCAGCCTGGTCGCCCCGGACGGCAGGACGTACCCGCTGAAGTCCACGTCCGAGACGGAGGAGGGCGGCACCCTCCAGAAGCTCTACACCGTCGACGCCGGCGCCTCGCCGGCGGGCGGCACCTGGAAGCTGCGCACCGAGGACGCCTCCGAGGGCGCCACCGGCACCCTCAACGGCTGGTCGCTGACGTTCCCCACCTCGTACGAGAACCAGACCGACCACACCGTCCCCGACCCCGGTTTCGTGGAGTCGCCCATCACGGTCAGCGGGCTCACCGGCTCCGCCTCGGCGGCGACGCGGGTGTACGTGGACGCCACGCACGACTGGCTCGGCGACCTGGAGATCAGCCTGGTCGCCCCGGACGGCAGGACGTACCCGCTGAAGTCCACGTCCGAGACGGAGGAGGGCGGCACGATTCAGCGCCTCTTCACCGCGGACGCCGGCGCCTCGCCGGCGGGCGGCACCTGGAAGCTGCGCGCCGAGGACGCCTCCGAGGGCGCCACCGGCACCATCAACGGGTGGTCGCTGGCCTTCTGACCCCTCTTCACCGCACGACAGACGCCCGGCCGGGGCTTCCCGGCCGGGCGTTCTCGTGTGTTCGGCCACCGAATTCCACCGGAGCACTTCGACACTTTCGGACATCTCGACGGGGCGATGCTCAAATCAAGCTCAGATAGCTCAGGCAATGCTCAAGTCAAGCTCAAATAAAGCAACAAAGACTCCCCAGGATCCACCATTTATGTAAAGATCATGTCTGCGCGGGAAACGCCGAAAGGGGAAAGGCGGGAACCGCGTGTAGGGGGGCGCAGATATTGCTTACCGCAATGTCTCCACTTTGTACGCTGCGCGCTTTCCCTGCTGTCTTTATTCGATTCGTGTTTAATCCACGTAGCGGAGGCAGTAGAAATGCGTAACACCGTGAAGATGACCCGTAAGAGCCTTGTCAGCATGGCTGCCGTCACGGCGGCGGCGCTGGCCATGGCGGCCGTCCCGGCGACGGCGTCCGCGGACGACACCGCCACCACTCCCGAGGGCTACGAGCAGTACCTCGTGACCCAGGTGGAGCTGGGCGACTCGGACGCCCAGCAGACCCTGGACGAGTACCAGACGCTGTCCGACAGCGAGAAGGAACAGTTCGTCACCTACCTGGACGACCCTGAGCGCGGCCAGGAGCTCGGAGACTTCCTCTCGGACGCCACCGACGTCGACTCCATCAACGAGGAGGCGTACGAGACCGAGCTGAGAAAGGAGACCGAGGGCGGCGACGTGGTCCTGGAGGCGACGAGCGGCATCGAGGAGGTCGAGACCGCCCCCACGACCGACGAGGAGCTCTCCGACCCGTCGGCGCGGTACTACGACCGGAGCGCCTGGTACAGCGTCAGCGACAAGATCATGGGCGTGACGGTCACGACCGTGAAGATCGGTGTCAACTACCGGACGACCTCTTCCCGCGTCACCAAGGTCTACAGCGGGTGGGCCTCGCACAAGAACCGCGTGCCGTTCCTCGAGTACTCCCACGGGATCGTCAGCAAGTGGATCTCCGCGAACCCGGGGAACAACGCCCACGCCGAGACGATCTGGCAGGGCGAGTGGAAGGGCATCGCCTGGGACGGCCGCCAGCGCATCTGGGCCGACCAGGACGGCTTCAAGGGCGGCTACCTCAAGTAGCCCCCGCGCCGGCCGCACCGAGCGGGAACGCACGGTGCGGCCGGCACCGCCGGTTCGGCGGCCGCCGTCCTACCGCTGCCGCGCCGCCCTCTTCTTCGCGCCGTTCGGCCACAACCGTGGCTTCCTTCTCGCCGCCAGGTCCTCGATCCATCCCACGCCGAGGATCGCCAGCCCGATCAGCGGCCAGACCAGGACGAACGTCCACAGCGCGTACGTGGAGTCCAGCGCGGCCTCCACGGTGGCGCTCTGCAGGAACGGAAGCTCGTACAGCAGGTCCAGGATCGGGAACGTGGCCATGATCAGCAGGTTGTGCCACAGGTAGATCGTGATCGCGCGGTTGTTGGACAGGGTCACCAGCCTGTCCCATCCGGCCAGTCGCCCCGGCAGCTCCCGCCACGACGGTGAGTACTGCAGCAGGATGACCACGAAACCGAAGGACCAGGTCGCCTGGGCCAGCGGGATGTCGTTCAGGTCCCAGCCGTTCGGGCCCTGATGGCCCGCCGCCCACCACAGGGCGAACGCCATCAGCAGCGTCGAGCAGGAGACGGCCAGGTAGCGCGGGACCTGCCGCAGCAGGCCCTCGTGGTGGGCGAACCCCAGGACCCAGCAGCCGCCGTAGACCGCGAAGTCGCCGACGGCGTTGCCGGTTTCGCCCGGGACGGCGACAAGTCCCGTACCCACCAGGGCCGTCAGCCCCAGCGGAGCCAGCAGGGTCGGCCATGGCGCCCGGCGGAACGCCCACAGCAGCAGCGGAGAGGTGATGACGAACCACAGGTACGCCCGCAGGTACCACAGGGGTCCCGCCGCCTGCTCCGCCCACGTGTCCTCCAGCAGGCCCGAGGGGGAGCCGATGTGCGCCGGATAGGGCGGTGCGCCGATCGGGACGACATAGCCGATCAGCTCGACCAGTCCCTGGACGCCGCCGTGGTCCGGGTCCCTCGACGGGCTCCACTCGCCGACGAACAGCAGCGTCAGCACCACCGCGCCGAACGCCCACAGCGGTGGCAGCAGTCTCCTGATCCTGCCCCTGACGACCCCCCACGCCGGCCGGTTCAGCGAACGGGCCATCAGCGAGCCCGCCAGCGCGAACATCACTCCCATGGACGGGAACAGGACCGTCAGCCAGGCCCAGCCGAACAGGTGGTACGCGACCACGCGGACCAGGGCGATCGAGCGCAGCAGGTCCAGGTAGCGGTCGCGGCCCGCCGGCGCGGGCGGCGCGGACGGCTCCTGCTGCCGCGGAATGTCGTACGTCGACTGCGTGTGTTCCTGCGTCACCCCACCGGCCTCCGCTCGTCGTCGCTGCTCGCCCGCTGCCGCGGCACCGGACCGCCGGGCGCCTCGACGACCCCGGTGCGCCGCAGTTTCTGCCAGCGCAGGCGGCCGCCGGTCAGGGCCGTGATCCAGGACTGGAGCAGGACGACGTACATGAGCTGGCGGTAGAGGATCTGCTGCAGGGGCAGCGAGATCAGGTGCGTCATGCGTTCCCCATCGAGACGGAAGGCGTACGCGGCGCAGACCGCCTGGATCGCGAGGACACCCAGCCAGGCCATGATCGTCTTCTGGGTGGGGCCGAAGACCAGGCCGTAGATCAGGAAGACGTCGATCAGGGGGGCCAGCAGCGGCGCCACGACCATGAACAGGGAGACCAGGGGCAGGCCGACCCGGCCGAAGCGGCCCGACGGGCCCCGGTCCAGAAGTGCCCCGCGGTGCTTCCAGATCGCCTGCATGGTGCCGTACGACCAGCGGTAGCGCTGCGACCACAGCTGCTGGACCGTCTCCGGGGCCTCCGTCCAGGCCCGCGCCTTCTCCGCGTACACCACCCGCCAGCCGTCGCGGTGCATCGCCATCGTGATGTCGGTGTCCTCGGCGAGCGTGTCCTCGCTCATGCCGCCGACCCGTTCGAGGGCGGACCTGCGGAACGCTCCCACCGCGCCGGGGATCGTCGGCATGCAGCGCAGCATGTCGTACATCCGACGGTCCAGGTTGAAGCCCATCACGTACTCGATGTGCTGCCAGGCGCCGATCAGCGAGTCCCGGTTGCCGACCTTGGCGTTGCCGGCCACCGCGCCGACCCCGGGGTCGCCGAAGGGCTGCACGAGCTCGCCGACGGTCGACGGTTCGAAGACCGTGTCGCCGTCCATCATCACGATGATGTCGTGACTGGCGTTCGCCAGACCGCGGTTGAGGGCGGCCGGCTTGCCCGCGTTCAGCTGGCGTACCACCCGCACGTTCGGCAGGTTCATGGCCTCGACGATCCTCGCCGTGCCGTCGCTCGAACCGTCGTCGACGACGAGGACCTCGATCGGGTGCTCGCTCGCCATCAGCGACCGCACCGTGTTCTCGATGCACTTGGCCTCGTTGTACGCCGGGACCAGCACCGTCACCGGTTCGGTGACCGGCGGCCCCCAGCGGAAGTCGCGGCGGCGCACCCTGCGGGCGTGGACGCCGGACAGGAGGAGCATCAGCAGGAAGCGGCTGATGACGAGGAAGCCGATGACCGCGAGGCCGACCACCAGCACGGCGGTGATGTTGTCCGAGGCGGTGACCAGGAAGACCCAGGCCCTGCCCTTCCACAGGTCGATTCCGGTGACCGGGGTGTGCGCGCCGACGGCGCCGAGGGCCTCGGTCAGGGTGTCGAACTCGTAGCCCCGGGCCTGGAGTTTGGGCAGGAGCCTGTCCAGGGCCTGCACGGTCTGGTGGCGGTCGCCGCCGGAGTCGTGCATCAGGACGATCGCGCCGCGGCCGTCTTCGGGTGTGGAGTTGCGCATGATCTGCTCGACACCGGGCTTGCGCCAGTCCTCGCTGTCGGTGTCGTTGACGACCGTGATGTAGCCGCGGCTGCCGATGTACTTGGTGACCGGCCAGGTCCTGTTGTCCAGGGCGGACGCGGACGAGGAGTACGGCGGGCGGAACAACGCGGTGCGGATGCCGACCGCACCGGTGATCGCGAGCTGGCTCTGGGACAGCTCCCAGTCGATGCGCTTCTTCGACTGGAGGGAGAGGTCGGGGTGGTTGAAGGTGTGCAGGCCGACCTCGTGGCCCTCCGCGACGATGCGCCGCACCAGGTCCGGGTAGCGCGAGGCCATGGTGCCGGTGACGAAGAAGACCGCGTGCGCGTCGTGCTTCTTGAGCACGTCCAGGACCTTCGGGGTCCACTCCGGGTCGGGGCCGTCGTCGAAGGTGAGGACGAGTCGGTGGTCCCTCAGGCTCAGGCTCTGGCTGCGGCCGCCACGGGTGTCGATGACCGGTCCGCCCTCGAGGATCCGGTCCGGCACCCGGTCGGAGGCGACGGGCGCCTGGACGCGGTGGTCGGCGAGGACCTCGCTGTGCACGTACCCCCGCAGCATCAGCATCGCCATCAGTGCGACGAGAGCGAGCAGGGGCAGCAGCAGGCGCATGGGAAGGGAGCGGCGAAAGCCGCCCAGGACTCCGGTCGCGGCCCGGGACCGGCGGGTGCGGGTTGCCATCAGACAGCGCTCTCCATGGGCTGTGCGCTGGAGGCGACGGGCGTGGGGTCGCTTCCGCCGTCGGCCACCGTTTCGGTGCCGCCGCCGGTGGTTCCACCGTCACCGGTCGGCGATTCGGTCGGGGTGGGCGTCGGCGTGGTGGTGGCCGGCGGGTCGGGCGGGCTGCTCGTCGGCGGGTCCGTGGGAACCACGGGGGGCGGGGTGGGGCCGATTCCCGGGCCCGGGGTCGCCTTGGTCGCCGTCGGCTTCGGGGCGGCCGAGGTGGCCGGGATCTTGGCGGGCACCGAGGCGCCGGGCGCGGTGGGCCTGGCGCCCGGCAACGGCGTCGTACCGTCGCTGAAGGTCGGCGCGATGCCGGGCGGGATCCTGCCGGCGTCGACGGGCTCGGCCGGGTCCGCGGGCAGGGGCGAGTTCTCGACCTGGTCGGCCTCCTTGCCGTCCCCCTGGCCCGGCACGGGCAGCCACGGTGCGTGGGAGTTGCCGGAGAGCAGGGTCGCGACGATGACCACCGCGTAGATCGCGCAGGCGGCACCGGCGGACATGCCGATCCGTCGGTATCTGCGGCTTCGGCGGCCGGACTCGTCGACGAAGACCGGGCCGTCGGAGCCGTCCGGCGCGCCGCCGGCCCGGCCGTCGGCGTGCAGGGCGTCCCCGTCGAGCTGGACGGTCACCTCGCGCGGGTCGTGGGCGTTCTCCCACGGGTCGCTGAGCGCCGGGCTCTCCGCGCGAACCTCCGGCTCCTGCGGTACTTGCGGCTTTTGGGGCTCCTGGGACTCCTGGGGCTCCAGTGCCGACGCGAGGGCCTCCGCCTGTCCCGTCTCCGGGAAGGCCTGGGTTCGGCCCCCCGCCGTGATGCCCCTCGTCTCGGAGGCCGCTTCCGGCCATTCCGGCTGGGCGTCCTGCTGCCATGTGTTCTCGCGCACGTGCATCCCCCCACGGGAACGTTCCGGGTGCGCACACGACTCCGAGCACTCGTCGATCGAACCGAGCCCCCACCCGGTTCGAGCGCCCCCTCAGCCACACTGTGCTCGGGTCACGAAAGGTAGTGCCTCCGCGGGGCATGCGGTGACCACATGTCAAACATGGACATTTATCATCGAACTCGGCCCAGAACAACGTGTGTTCGTGGGCTATGCGGCGCCTATATGTCAATTGCGGACATTAATCATCGTGATGTCCGCTTGTGGAACCCACGCCCCCGCAGGCCTCCGCAGCCATCCCTCCGCCGCCGAGAGCTCGGCCGCCGCTCGGCGCAGAGCGTCGATCCCGGGGTGCGTGTGCCCCTTCCGCCACACCAACGACACGGGGGACAGCGGAACGGGGTCGATCAGCGGGCGCAGCACCGTCTTCGGCATGGCCGGAAAGTCCACCACCGCGAGGATGGGGTTGCGCGTCTTCGCCATGACCCGCTGGAACTCCTCCTCCCCGACGGCCAGCGGAGCGGGCGGAGCGACCTCGATACCACGCCCCTCGAACAGCCGGCGGGCGAGGTCCGTCCACTCCGGTGTACGCGGGTTGCCGGCCCCCGCGTACACCCGCTCACCGGCGAGTGCGGCGAGCGGCACCGCCTCCAGTGCCGCCAGCGGGTGGTCCTCGGGCAGGACGACCGCCATCGGCTCGTGGCGCACCGCCTGTTGGTCGAGACCGGAGCGCAACGCCGGGTCGAGGCCGGCGAACCGTCCGAAGGAGGCGTCCAGGCGGCCGGCGAGCAGTTCGGCCGCGGCATGGGTCAGACCGCTCTCGTAGCGGGCCATCAGCTCCAGCTCGGGGGCGAGTTCGCGGGCCCGGAGCAGGACCCGGCGGCCGGTGGCCAGGCCCGGCGAGTTGAGGTCCACCAGCAGGGGCCGGGCCTGCCCGAAGGCGGCGAGCAGTTCGTCCTGGGCGTCGAGCGCCCGGCGTGCGTACGGCACCAGGCGTTCGCCGTCCGCCGTCAGCGTCACCTGCCGGGTGGTCCGGACGAACAGCTCGGCCCCGAGGTCCCGCTCCAGTCGCCGCACGTCCCGGCTGAGTGCCTGCTGGGCGACGTAGAGCCGGGCGGCGGCGCGGGTGAAGTGCAGCTCCTCGGCGACGGCGAGGAAGGCGCGCAGGAGCCGGGGGTCGAGATGGTGACCGGTGGCGGGCATCCGGTGAACTTACAACGGGGGCGCGTGAATCGGTACGGGGTATTCACACCGCCGGTGCGTCAATCGCCGCGGAGAAGGTGTTGGACCCCTTGATCAGCCTCGGGCGACCGTGGACCCATGCCGCAACCCACCCCCAAAACGCCATCTCTGTACACGGTGGTCGGCGACAACCTGGTCATCGTCGACCTCAACCCCCGCTCCGGCAACCGCCCGCCCGGCCCCTACCGCAGGCTGTTCGCTGTCCCGGGCGCCCGCGCCTTCACCGCCGGCAACCTGCTGGCCCGCATACCGATGGGCATGTTCAGCGTGAGCGCGGTCGTCATGATCGCCGGCACCCGGGACTCATACGCCCTGGCCGGCGCCGTCACCGCTACGGGGCTGGCGGCGACCGCCGTGGTCGCCCCCTGGGTCGCACGGCTCGTCGACCGGTACGGACAGGCCCGGATCGCCGTGCCCGCCACGCTGCTCGCGGCCCTGGGTTCGCTCTCGCTGGTGCTGTGCGTGCACCACGGGGCGCCCGCCTGGACGCTCTTCGCCTCCTACGCCGCCACCGCCACGACACCCAACCTGGGCGGCATGTCCCGGGCCCGCTGGGCCCATCTGCTGAAGGGCGACGACGAGGGACTGCACACCGCCGTCTCCTTCGAGCAGGCCGTCGACGAGCTCTGCTTCATGCTGGGTCCGGTGCTCGCGGCCTTCCTGTGCGGGGTGTTCTTCCCGGAGGCGGGCACGCTGACGGGCGTGCTGCTGCTGGTGACGGGCATGCTGCTGTTCGCCACCCAGCGCTCCACCGAGCCCCCGGTCACCGGGCGGACCACGGCGCGGGCCGAGACTCCGCTCCGGGCACCCGGCATGCCCCCGCTGCTCGCCGCGTGCCTGGCCATGGGTGTGATGTTCGGGGCGATGGAGGTCGTCACGATCGCCTACGCCGACGCCCAGGGGCACCCTGCGGCGGCGGGCCCGGTGCTCGGTCTCCAGGCGGCCGGCTCGTTCGTGGCGGGCCTGCTGTACGGGGCGGTGCGGCCGGCCGGGCCGGCGGCGGACCGCTACCCGTGGTGTCTCGCCGCCATGACCGCGCTGATGACGCTGCCGCTGCTCGCCGCCACCCTCACCGGCTCGCTGCTCGTCCTGGCGGGCGCGCTGCTGCTCGCCGGGATGGCGACGGCCCCGACGATGGTCACCGGCATGACCCTGGTCCAGGAACGCACACCCGAGGGACGTATCAACGAGGGCATGACCCTCGCGGTGACCGGCCTGCTCGGCGGGATCGCCGGCGGCAGCGCCCTCGGCGGCTGGCTGGCGGAGCACGCCTCGGCCGCCGCGGGGTTCGGCGTACCGGTCACGGCGGCGGCGGTCGCCCTGATGATCACGCTGGCCCGGCCCGGCGGCAGGGGGCTGACAGGCCAGGCCACCATGCCGACCCGTCGAACCGCTTCTCTGATTCCGACGCACCCCATTGACGCCCTCACAGCGGACCCATACCTTCCACCGTCGAAGCGCTTCGACGAGTCACGCATCGATCCGGGTGCGGTCGAGTGAGGAAACCCCCACATGAAGTTCACGGACGGCTACCGGCTGTTGGGCGAGGGCGTCCCCGCGGGCCATCCCGCCGAGGTACTCGGCTTCCTGAGCGTGCTGGTGCGGGCGCCGGCCGGAACCGGGGTCCTGACCCTGGAGTGTGCCTGATGGCGAAGATCACGGATGTGGCGCGGCGCGCGGGGGTCTCCCCGAGCACCGTCTCCTACGCGCTCAGCGGCAAACGCCCGATCTCCGACGCGACCCGGCGCCGGGTGCGGGAGGCCGTCCGCGAGCTGGGCTACCGGCCGCACGCGGGCGCCCGCTCCCTGGCCGGCAGCAGGTCGAAGGTGCTGGCCCTGGTGGCGCCGTTACGGGCCGGCGTCCATGTGCCGGTGGTGACGCAGTTCGCGGTGTCGGTGGTGACGACGGCCCGGCGGCACGACCACGACGTGCTGCTGATGACCCAGGAGGAGGGCGAGGAGGGGCTGCGCCGGGTGGCGGACACGGCGCTGGCGGACGCGCTGATCGTGATGGACGTCCAACTGCACGATTCCCGGCTGCCGTTGCTGCGAAGGCTGGCCGACCCGTCGGTGCTGATCGGCCTCCCCGCCTCCCCCGAGGGTCTGACCTGCGTCGACCTCGACTTCAAGGCGGCCGGCGAGGCGTGCGTGGAGCATCTGGCGCGGCTCGGGCACCGGGTGGTGGCGCTGGTCGGGTCGCCGCCCGAGGTGTACGTCCGGCAGACCGCGTTCGCCCAACGCGTCGTCCAGGGCTTCACGGCCGCCGCCGACCGGGGCGGGTTGGTGTCGGCGGTCCACCCTTGCGAGCCGACACCGGCGGCGGCTCGCCGGGGGGCGGAGCGGCTCCTGCGGGAGCAGCCGGCGCTGACGGGTGTGGTCGTCCACAACGAGGCGGTCCTGCGACCGCTGATAAACGCCTTCGAACAGCTCGGGCTGCGAGTCCCCGACGACCTGTCGGTCACGGCGATCTGCCCGGACGAGCCGGCCGAGGCCCTCGGGATCACCTCCGTCACCCTGCCGTCCGCCGAGGTGGGCGCGCGGGCGGTGGAGCTCCTGATGGAGAAGCTGGGCGGCGGGGTCGTACCGGAGGCGACCCTGCTGCGGCCGGGGCTGACCCTGCGAGCGAGCACGTCGCCACGGGCGACGGCATGAGAAGTCGCCACGGGCGACGGCATGAGAAGTCGCCACGGGCGACGGCATGAGAAGGGGCCCGCACTCGGTGAGTGCGGGCCCCGGTCTCGCGGTCAGGGCGACTCCACCAGGAACCGGACGCTGTCCACCACGAACTCGCCGTAGTGGAGGGCCGACCCGATGGTCTCCAGCCTCCGATACCGGCCTGGGGACAGCGTCGCGCCGGGGGCGTTCACCACGGCCCTCAGCAGCACGCGGAACGCGAGTTCCGGAGTGCAGCCGCGGGCGCAGTCCACGAGCGCCTCGCGCACGTCGGCGGCCAGGAACTCCGCCGTCTCGATCTCGGCGACGACCGCGTCCTGCTGGGACCAGCCGTCCTCGGTGTCGGCGCCGGTGAGGGGACGGACGTCCGCTTCTGTGGACAGTCTGGCGTCACACAGGCCGGCGACCGTCCGCGTCCACTCGGCTCCCGTGGTGCGCACGAAGCCCGGCATGTACTGCGCGCCTGCGGTCCACAGCACCTCGAGCGTCTCCGAGGGCAGGGCCTCGGCCAGGGTCCCGGCGTCCCGGCGGACCGCCAGGACCTCCTCGCAGCTCTCCTCCGCCAGGTGCTTGGTTACGACGTCGGCAGCCGTGGGCCCGTCGTGACTCCAGTCCTGGTGGAAGAAGCTCATCACCCACGGCACGCCGAAACTGAACTCGGTGAAGCGCTGCACCGCGTGTCTCCTCCCTACTTCGGGTAGCACGTCTGCACGTAGTAGCCCCGAGGATGTCTCGGCTCCCCCGGCTTCCGCACCACCCTCACCAGCTTGATGTAGTAGCCGTTGCCCGCCTTGGTCGGAGTCCTTCTGTCCGCGTAGTACACCGTGCCCAGGGATTTGTCCTTCGGCCCGACGAACCCCGACCAGTCCAGCTCGCTCTTGGAACCCCTCATCCAGGTGGTGATCATGCCCGCCTTGTCGTTCAGGGCGGCGTCGACGACGGCCTGGGCCGTTTTCTGGTCCTCGAAAACGCTGTTCGGCGTGTCCCGGCCGTTGTTCTTGCGCGTCTTTTCGATGGCCTTGTCCTCGGCCGTCGTCCGGTTGGGCCGCACGTGGTCCGAGAGCGTGTGCGCCTGGCCGGGGAACGACCTCTCGTCGAGCGCGACGTCGTTGCAGTTGTGGACCAGGACCGGGGTGCTGCCCGCTACGGCGTAGAACGTGTGCAGGCCGGACACGGTCAGGTCGTACACCGTCCGGGGCTTCGGCTCGGTCCGGTCACGCAGGGCGGCCACGGTGCGCAGGGCACCGTCCGGCATGCGCAGCCGGTCGCCGGTGCGCAGGTCCGAGGCGAGAGTCCAGCCGCGGTCGACCACGAAGAGCTGGTGACCGGGTGTACTCGTGAGACGTCCTCCGTCCGCAAGGGTGATGTCCAGCAGATCCGTGGAGGGGTGGGAGAAGGTACGCGTGACCGGCTCGCCCCGGGTGGTTCCGGCGTCGGGGTCGGTGGCCAGCAGCAGGTCGCCCGGGCGCACGTCCCGGATCGGCTTGCGGCTGCCGTCGGCGAGGACCACTTCGGTTCCGCCGGGGAAGCTGTTGACCTTGCACGCCGTCCGCGCGTCCTCGAACGCGTCCACCGTCTTTTCGATGTCGGCCAGGGTCTCCGGGTCGACGTCCAGCTTCTTGAGCTCCTTCAGCGCGTCGGCGACACCGTCCCCGCGGCGCAGGGCGGCGTTCAGGGCCCGGATCGCGTCGGCGATCAGGTCGTAGGTCTTGCCCGGGATGAAGTTGGACGCTGCCCAGGCGCAGTCGCCGTAGCTGCCCCCGTCATCGGCGCTGGTCATCTTGTGGTAGCAGCCGGTGAAGTCACTGATGAGTGACTCGAAGAGGCCCTTCCACAGCTCCTTGGTCGCGTCCCAGGACGACAGCTTGACCGTCTTGGACAGGCCCGGGAACGTCTTCGTGGTGAGGAAGAACGTGTCCTCGGCGGGGCAGCCGGACTCGGTGGCGGGCACGTCCGGGTTGGCGCACAGGTAGTAGCTGACGACCGCGTCGAACTTCACCTTGTAGACCAGGTCGCACGGAAGGCGCGAGCAGTCGTCGGGCAGCCGCTGCGGGTCGCCCCGCTGCTTGAGGTCGTCGATGACGGAGAAGACCCCGCCGACCCCGGTGCCCGCACCCGTCTGTACCTGCTTGTTCGCGTCCTCGCGGCCGGCCTGGTCGGCCGCCTGCTGTGCCGAGTCCGCGTGCTTCTTGGCGTCCTTCGCCGCCTCTTCGGCCGCGGTGGCCTCGATGTCGGCCCGGTCGGCCGCCGCGCGGGCGTCCTTCGCCGCCTGCTCGGCCTCCGACGCCGCCGTGCGGGCGGCCTCCGCGTCCAGGGCCGCCTGGTCGGCGGAGGCGCGGGCGTCGGCCGCGTAGCCCTCGGCCCGGCCTGCGGCCTTGTCGGCGGCGGCCGCGTCCTCGGTGGCCTGGCGGTTGTACTCGATGGTGCGGGCGAGCGACTTCTGCGCGTCCGCCGCGTACTTGGCCGCCTCGGCGGCGTAACCCATCGCCTCCTTGGCCGACTTGCGGGCGTCGGCCGCGAATCCGGCGGCCTCGGCGGCCAGCGTGTACGCGGCCTTCGCGTCACCGGTCGCCGCGTTCGCGAGGCTCTGTGCCTGCGTGGCGTTCTTCTGCGCGTTGGCCGCGTGCGCCTCGGCCACGGCCTGCTGCTGCTCGGCGATCGTCTTCGACGACTGTCCGGTCAGGACGACGAGTCCGGCCGCGGAGTCGGTGGTGACGTACGGAGAGCCGAGCTGGATCGCGTCGTTCGCCGGAGCGGCGACCTGGCGCGCCGAGTTGCCGGCGTCCTCCGACGCCTGCGCGGTGACGTACGCGTGACCGGCGGCGTCCGCCGCTCCCGCGACGGCCTTGACCGCTTCGGCCTTGGAGGCGTCGGCCTGCTTCTTCGCGTCGGCCGCGTTCTTCTCCGCCTTGTCGGCCAGCTCGTCCGCGGTCTTCGCCGCGGCGGCCGCGTCCTTGGACGCCTTGATCGCGTCCGCTGCGGCGCTCGTCGCGGTCTTCACCGCGGCGTCCGACTTCAGCTTCGCGGCCTGGGCAGCGTCAGCGTGGGAACGGGCGCGTTTGGCCGCCGCCTCCGCCCGCGTCGCCGCCGCGTCGGCGTCGGCCGCGGCCTGGGTCGCCAGGTCCGCCTCGGCGCGGGCCGACGTCGCCGCCGACTCGGCCTCACCGGCGGCCGTGTCCGCCGCGTCGGCCGCAGCCCGGGACTCCTTGGCGTCGGCGTCCGACGCGTGGGCCTCGGCGTAGGCGTCCTTGGCGTTGGCCTTGGCGCGGGCGGCGTTCGACTTGCTCTCGGCGTCCCACGCCTCGTCGCGCTTGCCCTTCGCCCGGTCCCGGGCGGCCTCGGCGTCCTGGCGCTTGGTCCGGGCGGTGGACTCGGCGGTCTCCGCCCGGCCCTTTGCCTCGGTGGCGGTCTTCGCGTGGCCCTGGGCGTTCTCCTTGTGCTGGGCGGCCTCGGCCTGCTTCTGCGCGGCGGTCGCCTTCTCCGCCTTCGCGGTGGCCTCCTCCGCCTCCGCCTTGAGCCGCTCGGCGTGGGCGGTGGCGGCCGCCGCCTTCGCGTCCGCCTCCGCCTTCACCGTCTCGGCGAGCTTGGCCTTGGCGGTGTCGCGGGCGGTCTTGGCGTTCTGGGCCTGCACGGCGGCCGCGTCGGCGGCGGCCTTGGCCTGGGCCCTGGCCTCGTTGGCGGCGGCCGTACGGAAGGCCGCCTTGGACGCGGCGGCCTGCGTCACCGCGCGGGCGGCGATGGTGGCGCTGTCGCCGACGGAGGCGCGGGTGGCCGCGTAGGCGGTGTCACCGGCCTTCGTCATGGCCTCCAGAGCGGCGGCGGACGCCTTCGTGACCTGTGCCTTCTGCTGCCCGACCAGCAGGCCCCGGCCCCGGGGAGCACCGGCCTTGTCGGCGGTCGCGTAGGCGGCCTGCGTGGCGGTGTCCGTGGTGGTGGCGGCCGTCTTCGCCGCGGTGGCCTGGGCCTTGAGCAGGTCGAGCTGCTTCTTCGCCGCGGCCTGGGCGTCCGCGACGCCCTTCTTGGCCTTGTCGAACTGGGCCTTCGTCGGGTAGTCGAGGGCGTCCGTGCCGTTGTGGCCGGAGGGCGTGATGTCGAACTTCTGCGGGTCGGTGCCCTTGCAGTCCCACATCCGCGCGTCGCGGCCGTTGGCGTAGGTCGCGAGGTCGAGACAGTTGGCGGTGCCCGGGTTGTACAGGCGCGTGGTCGCGTGGGTGTTGTACTCCCACTTCTGGGCGGCGCTCTTGTTGCACGTCCAGAGCTGCAACAGCGTGCCGTTCACCGTGTCGTTGCTCTTCACGTCAAGGCACTTGCCGGAGTTGACGTTGACCAGCGCGTCGCCGCGGATCGACCACTTCTGGCCGGGGCCACCGTTGCAGGTGTAGATCTGCACCGGTGTGCCGTTGTCCTTCTTGGCGCCGCCCGCTTCGAGGCACTTGTCGGCGGCACCGTGCGCGTGGATGACCATCGGGCTGTCACCGATCCAGCCGGGGCCGCCGGCGGACCAGTAGTCCTGCCAGCGGGCCAGCCGGTCGGCGATCCACGAGTAACCCAGCATCTCGCCCAGCGCCTTGGAGCCGGTCGCGAGGGCCTTGGTGGCACCGACGTTGGCACCGAGGATCTGGTTGCGCTGGGTGGCCTGGGAGGAGACCTCCTGCTGCCACTCGGCGGACGCGTCGGCGACCTGCTTGCCGAGGACCTTGTTCGGGTCGACCGGCCCGCGCCAGGCGCAGGAGGCGAACCGGGACTTCAGGTCCTCGACGGCGATGCGGTGTTCGACGCTGCCCGGCTCGGGCGCGGTGCGCGGGAAGCCACCGGAGCCCAGGAAGACCCGGGCGTTGTCCGCGCCCGTCGGCTCCAGGGACCAGTTCACCAGGCTGTCCCACGCCTGGTGTTCGGCAAACGCCCGCTGCCAGTCGGGGCCGGGGAGCGACGGGTCGGGGTCGCTGCCGTAGAGCGGGGTGCCGAGGTCCTTGACCGCCTTGAGGGTGGCCTCGTCGGCGAGCGGGGTCGGGTCCTCGTAGAAGTCCTCCTCGGCCTTCCAGAACCGGTCCGAGACCCACTTGCTCAGGCCGGTCTGCTCGAAGAAGCCGGGGCCCGTCCCGGTGGTGCCCGGCGGCCAGTGGAAGCCGGTCTCGGTGAACCCGGCCGGGGTGCTCAGGCCGTCGAGCGGCTTCTTCCACGCCTCGGTGTACGCGTCGAGTGCCGCCCCTTCCTTGGAGGCGGCGGCCCTGTCCGTCTCGAACGCCTTCCCCAGCGGGGTGTCCTTCCAGCGCTCACGGTCGGCCGCGGTGTGCAGCTTGTCCGGGGTCTGGTTGAGCGCGTCCTGCGCGGTGGTGAACATGGCCGGGCCGCCCATGCGCAGCACGTCGGCCATCAGGCACTGGTCCTGCCGGAGCTGGTCGGCGGCCTTGGCGTCGAAGCCGTCGTAACTGTCGGCCACCAGGCCGGCGTTGAGCTCTCGGTCGCCCGTGAGATCCGGATGTTCGGCGACGGTGGCGAGCACCGCGAGCGCGAGTACCGGCGGGATCAGTCGCGAGAAGCCTCTCGCCTGGCGTTTCACGGGCGCGAACGGCCCTGGTCTGGAACGCAAAAGAGCATCCGTTCTTCATGGGGAGGGCGGGCAGCACGGCCCGTCCGAAGACGTGGAGGCGCCATGAGGCGGACAGGAACGCGTACGGCGACAAGCCCACGGCAGGAGCCGAGGGCGTCAGCCCGTACGGTGCGAAGGCCTCAGGCGGGCAGCGGAGCGTGCGAGCTCGGTCGAGCGTGCCTGGGCAGCCGGAATCGCGGCATGACGATGAACCCTCCCCGTAGCGACGGTGTCCCCCCGGTCGCTGGTTGACGTGCGCGGCAGTGGAGTGGTCAGCCCCGCCTGCGAACGCGATCGAAACGGTAGTCAACTTGTGCGTCAGATGTGAAGGGAGTTTTCACAGTCGTTTCGCAAACGTAGTGAAGCGCGACCGGGCCTGCCCGGATCCTGCCCGGGATCCTGATCGGACCTGTCCGGATCGGTCTGGATCGGTCCGAGGGCGCGAGGAGGGTGGGGTCGGCCGGGCATGACAAAGGCCCCGCCGCTCGGAAGCGACGGGGCCTGTGCCCACATGGGGTACCCGCACGAGTGCGGGCGAGTGGAGATGGCGGGAATCGAACCCGCGTCCACCGGTGCAGAATCAGGGCTTCTCCGTGTGCAGTTCGCTGCGATTTTCTCGGCCCCGGCGATCACGCGAACAAGTCGCCGACGGGCCCAGTCACTGTTTGATTTCCCATCGGGCCCCGTGACCGGGCTCGATGGTTTAGTTCCCTAGATTATGCCAGGATCCGGGTCGGGAACACTCCCGGGCTGACACCCATTAAGGGTCCTTCACTCACTGCTTATTAGGCAGCGAGGGCGAAGGACTGGGAATCGCTCTTGGTATTGGCGATTATTTTTTGCGACATATGGTTTACGAGATCATTGCCGCTTCCTCGACACGCTTCCCCTGCTTCGACAGCCGCTGTCGAAACCGATCATCCCCATGTTGTTTTTTCAATTCCTCCGAGGAGGACCCGCACCCGCTGTGGAGTGCGGATGCCATCGTACGTGACCAACGCACGTCGATGCCAGCCTATTCCCGGCGACCCACGGCCGACGGTCCGGCGCGGAGGGCCGGGGCGGGCCGCCTACGCGCCCCGCTGCCTCCGCTTGGCCGCGGCGATCGCGCGGTCCGTCTCCCGGCGGTCCTGCTTCTCGCGCAGGGTCTGGCGCTTGTCGTACTCCTTCTTGCCGCGCGCCAGCGCGATCTCGGCCTTCGCCCGGCCGTCCCTGAAGTACAGGGCGAGGGGCACGATCGTGTGACCCGTCTCCTCGGACTTCGCCGCCAGCTTGTCGATCTCCTCGCGGTGCAGGAGCAGCTTGCGCTTGCGGCGCACGGAGTGGTTGGTCCAGGTGCCCTGGAAGTACTCGGGGATGTGGGCGGCGTGCAGCCACGCCTCGTTCCCCTCGATCTGGACGAAGCCGTCGGTGAGCGAGGCCCGCCCCTGACGCAGCGATTTCACCTCGGTGCCGGTGAGCACCAGACCGGCCTCGTAGACGTCGATGATCGCGTAGTCGTGCCGGGCCTTCTTGTTCTGCGCGACGATCTTGCGCTTGCCGTCCTTGGCCTTGTCCTCGGCCGGCTTGCCCTGCTTCGGCTGGGACTCTTTCGGTACGTACATTCCCTTGCTCATAGTGCAGTCATTTTCGCACCTCGAAGGGGTGGGGGGGAAAGCCGATTACGAGGGGCCGCGCGCGAGTGCTCAGCGAGCGTCCGCGAGCCCGGTCAGGGGGTGTCCCCGAGCCCGCTCAGCACCGTCTGGGCCCGCTCCAGCACCGCTTCGTCCGCCTCCAGGTCCGGCGTGATGCCGGCGCCGTCGACGCCGCGGCCGGAGGGTGTGCGGTAGTGCCCGACGGTCAGCTCGGCGACGGAGCCGTCGGGCAGCCGGCTCGGCATCTGGACGGAGCCCTTGCCGAAGGTGCGGGAGCCCACGACGACCGCGCGGCCGCGGTCCTGGAGGGCGCCGGTGAGGAGCTCGGCCGCGCTCATGGTGCCGCCGTCGACGAGCGCGACCAGGGGTCTGGTGGTGTCGCCGCCGGGCTCGGCGTGCAGGGCACGCTGCTCGCCGTCGACGTCGTAGGTGGCGACGAGCCCGCCGTCGAGGAAGGCGGACGCGGCGGTGACGGCCTCGCTGACCAGTCCGCCGGCGTTGCCGCGCAGGTCGAGGACGATCCCGGAGGCGGCCGGGGCCTGCCGTACGGCGGTACGGACCTGGGCGCCGGAGCCCTTGGTGAAGGCAGCGATCTTGATGACGGTGATGCCGTCGGCCAGTGTGTGCGCGGTCACGTCGTCCGTGGAGAGGCGGGCCCGGCGCACCGTCTCGCTCCACGCGCGCGTGCCGCGCTCCAGGCCCAGGCGGACGGTCGTACCGGCGGCGGCGTCCGTGGCGTCACCGCGCAGTAAGGAGACGACCTCGGTTACCGGGCGTCCGTCGACCTTCCTGCCGTCGACGCTGCGCAGCCGGTCGCCCCGGTGGATCCCGGCGGCGGCCGCGGGCGACCCGGTACGCACCTTGGTCACCTCGATACGGCCGTCCCGCTCGCGCCGCGCCCACAGGCCCACGCCGGTGTACCGGCCGTCGAGGGCCTCCTCGAACTCCTCGTACTCGCCCGGGGAGTAGACGGCGCCCCAGCGGTCCCCGCTGCGGCTGACCGCGCGTTCGGCGGCCTCCATCGGGGACTTGCCGTCGGCCATGGCCTCCTCGGCGGCCCGGGCCACGGCGTCGTGGCGGCTCGCGGAGGCGGCCGAGACGGTCGGGTCGGAGGCGGCTTTTCGGTCGCCGCCCTCGGCCTTCGGGAAGGAGCCGGTCGCGGCACCGGCGACCAGGACGCTCGCGAAGACCAATGTCAGGGCCGCCCCGCGGCGGATGCGACGGGGCTGACAGAACAGGTCTCGGCCTGACATGCGGGTGAGTCTAGGACAACGCGAAGGGCCGTACGGTCGGTTGACCGTACGACCCTCTTGGCATGCGTCACACCTTCAGGTACTTGCGCAACGCGAAGAACGCGGCAAGGGCGGGCATCAGCAGACTCGTCGCCAGGATGAGCGGCAGCTTCGTCAGGACGGCGTCCCAGCCGATGAAGTTGATCAGGTTCAGCTTCTCCGACAGCGCCAGGCCGTGATCGATGAGGAAGTACCGGGCGATCACCAGGAACCCGCACGCGACCGTGCCGCCGATGAGCCCGGCGACCGCGGCCTCCATGATGAACGGCGCCTGGATGTAGAAGCCCGAGGCGCCGACCAGGCGCATGATGCCGGTCTCGCGCCGCCGGCTGAAGGCGGAGACGCGCACCGTGTTGACGATCAGCATCAGCGCGACGACCAGCATCAGCGCCATCACCGCGCGTGCGGCCCAGTTCATGCCGTTCAGCAGCCCGAAGAGGTTGTCCAGGATGCCCTTTTGGTCCTGCACCGACTGCACGCCGTCCCGCCCGTCGAAGGCGGTCGCGATGACCTGGTACTTCTCCGGGTCCTTCAGCTTGATGCGGTACGACTCCTGCATCTGGTCCGGCGTGAGGGAGCTGGCCAGCGGCGAGTCGCCGAACTGCTCCTTGTAGTGCTTGTAGGCCGCGTCCTGCGACTCGTAGGTGACCTTCTGGACGACCGAGGTCATCTTGTCGAGGTCGGCGAGGATGTCCTTCTTCTGGTCCTCGGTGACCGCGCCCTTGGCGCAGTTCGGATCGGACTCTGCGTCGCTCTTGTTGCAGAGGAAGACCGAGACGTTGACCTTGTCGTACCAGTAGCCCTTCATGGTGCTGACCTGGTCGCTCATCAGGAGCGACCCGCCGAACAGGGCGAGTGACAGGGCGACGGAGACGACGACCGCGAAGGTCATCGTCAGGTTGCGGCGGAGACCGACACCGATCTCCGACAGAACGAACTGGGCGCGCATGGCGGGTTCTTCAGGCCTTTCCGTGGACGGTCGTCAGACAGCGGTCAGTGCTGGTAGCCGTAGACGCCGCGTGCCTGGTCGCGGACGAGGCGGCCCTTCTCCAGCTCGATGACGCGCTTGCGCATCTGGTCCACGATGTTCTGGTCGTGCGTCGCCATCACCACGGTCGTGCCGGTCCGGTTGATCCGGTCCAGCAGCTTCATGATGCCGACGGAGGTCTGCGGGTCGAGGTTGCCGGTGGGCTCGTCGGCGATGAGCAGCTTGGGGCGGTTCACGAAGGCCCTCGCGATGGCCACGCGCTGCTGCTCACCACCGGACAGCTCGCCGGGCATCCGGTCCTCCTTGCCGCCGAGCCCGACGAGGTCGAGCACCTGCGGCACGGACTTGCGGATCTCGCCCTTCGACTTGCCGATGACCTCCTGTGCGAAGGCCACGTTCTCGGCGACCGTCTTGTTGGGCAGGAGGCGGAAGTCCTGGAACACCGTCCCCAACTGGCGCCGCATCTGCGGCACCTTCCAGTTGGTCAGGCGCGCGAGGTCCTTGCCCAGGACGTGCACCTGACCGTGGCTGCACCGCTCCTCGCGGAGGACCAGCCGCAGGAAAGTGGACTTTCCGGAGCCGGAGGACCCCACGAGGAACACGAACTCGCCCTTCTCCACTTCCAGGGAGACATCCCTGAGTGCGGGGCGGGTCTGCTTGGGGTAGACCTTGGATACGTTGTCGAATCGGATCACGGATGCACCACGGGTCGCCGGGGGTAGATGAGCGTGACCATACGCGAACCGGGTACGCGAGCGCAGGCGTCGGTTGGGGTTGCGTGCCAGTTGTACGTTTTGTGCCCGCCCCGACCCCACAGGACCCCGCGCTGAATGCCGCCGAACCTGGCACAGTGGAGGGGGAACGTTCGCGTTCCCCCGAGCGTTGTGTACGTGGAACCGGTGCAAGGAGGGCGAGCGCATGACGTACGACCGGCTGGTGTGCGCGAACTGCGCGGCGCCCGTGAGCGAGGGCCGGTGCCCCGTGTGCCGCGCGAACCGCGAGCGGCTGCAGCAGGAGCAGGGGAACCCCTTCGAGGGCCTGAACCCCATGACCCTCATCACACTGCTGGCGCTCCTGATCGCGGCGGTCGCGCTGCTGGCGCACCAGACCGCGTAGGACGCCCGTCCCAGGACGCACGAAGGGCCCGGAGCGGTTACCCGCTCCGGGCCCTTCACCGTAAGACGTGCGTACGGCGAGTGAGCAGTCGGCTACCGTCAGGCGGTAGCGCCGCCCCGGCCGCCCATCAGGCGCGGCAGGATGCGGAAGCCGACGCCGCCGGCGATCATCGTGGCGGCACCGATCACCAGGAAGGTGGTCTGCGCGGCGCCGGTGTCGGCGAGCTCCTCACCGCTGCCCTGCGCCGACGTGTCGGTCGAGGTCTCCGAGCCGGTGTCGGTGATGGCCGAGGAACCCTCGCCCTGGGCGGAGTCGCCGGAACCGCCGTCGGGGTTGGTGTTGCTGTTGCCCCCGCCGTTCCCGTTCCCGTTCCCGTTCCCGTTCCCGTTGCCGTTCCCGTTGCCGTTCCCGTTCCCATTGCCGTTTCCGTTCCCGTTACCCGGGTCGGTCGGCTCCTCGGTGGGCTCCGTGGGCTCCTCAGTGGGCTCGGTGGGCTCCTCGGTGGGCTCGGTCGGCTGCTCGGTGGGCAGGTCCGTCGGCACGTCGGTGGGCACGTCCGTCGGGATGTCGGTCGGGATGTCCGTCGGGTCGGGCGTCGGGGCGGGCGTGGTGCACCCGAGGCCCAGGAACCCGCAGTCGTCGGCCGAAGCGGCACCCGCGGCGGTCAGCGAGGCACCGGCGGCGATCACGGTACCGGCGACGACCCGCGCTATACGGATCCGCGTCTTGTTGGTCATGTGGTTGCTACCCCCAGTAGCTCATCGTCAGTGAGGCGGCGCCCGGGGCCGTGATCGACGGAGGAGGTAGCTGCACTCAGACCCCCCGGTTCACATGCGCCCCAGAGATACGCATGCCGCGCTTTACCCTTCCCATTTTTCAAAGCAACGTCAAGGCCATTGCGCGCGCATTGTCCGACTAAGGGATCTATGCCGGAGAAAGAAGCGTGTGAGTGTGATGTAAAACCCAGACATCGGGCCCACATCCGGGCATGCGGGCGAACACACGAAAGGCAACTGCCGCCGGAGAGGCGACAGTTGCCTTGTCGACAAAGCGCTGTGCGCGCCTCGGTTACTTCTCCTGCTGCTTGCGCCAGCGAATTCCGGCTTCCAGGAACCCTTCGATCTCACCGTTGAACACGGCCTCGGGGTTGCCGACCTCGTAATCGGTCCGCAGGTCCTTGACCATCTGGTACGGGTGCAGGACGTACGAACGCATCTGGTTGCCCCAGGAGTTGCCGCCGTCGCCCTTGAGCGCGTTCATCTTCTCCTGCTCCTCCTGGCGGCGCCGCTCGAGCAGCTTGGCCTGGAGGACGTTCATCGCGGTCGCCTTGTTCTGGATCTGCGACCGCTCGTTCTGGCAGGAGACGACGATGCCGGTGGGGAGGTGGGTGAGGCGCACCGCGGAGTCGGTGGTGTTCACGCCCTGGCCGCCGGGACCGGACGAACGGTAGACGTCCACGCGCAGTTCGGACTCGTCGATCTCGATGTGGTCGGTCTTCTCGACCACGGGCAGGACCTCGACACCGGCGAAGGAGGTCTGGCGGCGCCCCTGGTTGTCGAAGGGCGAGATGCGCACCAGCCGGTGCGTGCCCTGCTCGACCGAGAGAGTGCCGTAGGCGTACGGGATCTGCACGGCGAAGGTGGTCGACTTGATGCCGGCCTCTTCGGCGTACGAGGTCTCGTAGACCTCGGTCTTGTAGCCCTTCTGCTCCGCCCAGCGCAGGTACATCCGCTGCAGCTTCTCGGCGAAGTCGGCGGCGTCGACCCCACCGGCCTCGGCGCGGATGTTCACGAGCGCCTCGCGGGAGTCGTACTCGCCGGACAGCAGCGTGCGGACCTCCAGCTCGTCCAACGCCTTCTTGACGGCGATGAGCTCGGAGTCGGCCTCGGCACGGGTGTCCGGGTCGTCCTCCTCCTCGGCCATCTCGAAGAGCACGGCGAGATCGTCGATCCGCCCGCGCAGCGCCTCCGCCTTCCGGACCTCGGCCTGGAGGTGGGAGAGCTTGCTGGTGATCTTCTGCGCCTCGTCCGGGTTGTCCCACAGGGACGGCGCGGCCGCCTGCTCCTCGAGCACGGCGATGTCTGCCCTCAGCTTGTCGAGGTCCAGGACGGCCTCGATCGACTCCATGGTCGAGGAGAGGGACTTCAGCTCTTCGGATACATCGACGACTGCCACGCCTCCAGCCTAACGGCTCCGCCAAGCGGGGAGCGCCGGTGCTGCGGCTCGGGCCGGGGCCCAGGGGGCGGAGCCCCCTGGGCCCTCAGGGGGCTGCTGGCGACGAGTTCCGGCTGTCCTGCGGCGTACCGGCGTCGTCCCCCGAGGTCGCCGCCCACGTGCCGACCCCGGCCGCGGCGACCAGGACCGCCGCGGCGACGCCGAGCACCACCCGCCGGCGCCGCGCGGCGGCACGGTTCCGGGCGGAACCGGGGCGGGGCGCCCCGGCGGCCCGCGGTGCCCGTGCCGTGCCCCTCGCGCCCCCCGCCAGTTCGTCCGGCGCCGGCACCCTCATCGACGTATGGGTGTCGCGGTTGGAGTCGGCCGGCTTCGCGCCCGGCACCAACGGCACCGCACCGCGCCGCACCGGCGTCGAGGACACCGGCTCGTCCGGGACCTGGGTCTCGCCCGTGTCCTCGTCGGTCTCGGCGTCCGGCTCGTCGACGTCCAGCGGCGGCATCCCCGCCAGCATCGGCAGCAGCTCGCGCAGTCGCGCCCCGAGCTCCGAGGCCCGCAGCCGGGAGGCCGGAGCCTTGGCGAGGCACTGCACGATCAGCTGCCAGAGCTCGTCCGGGATGCCCGGCAACGGCACCACGGTCTCCGTGACGTGGCGGCGCAGGACCGCGCCCGGGTGCCCGCCCCCGAACGGCGTGAAGCCCGCCAGCAGCTCGTACAGAACGGTCGCGAGGGCGTAGATGTCCACCGAGGCCCGCGGCGGCAGACCCTCGACGATCTCCGGCGCCAGGTAGTCCGGCGTGCCGATGATCTTCGTGGCCCGGGTCCGGCGCGGGGAGTCGATCAGCTTGGCCACACCGAAGTCGGTGAGCAGCGCCGGATGGGAGCCGCCCGGGCCCAGAGGGCCCTGCATGTCCAGGAGGACGTTCTCCGGCTTGACGTCGCGGTGCACCACACCGGCCGCGTGCGCCGCGGCCAGCCCGTCGGCCACGTCCGCGACGATCGCGACGGCCGCCTCGGGCGAGAGCCGCTTCTCCCGGTCGAGCCGGGTGCGCAGGTCGGTGCCCCGGACCAGGTCCATGACCAGCGCGAGGTCGTTGCCGTCGACGACCAGGTCGCGTACGGAGACCACGTGCGGGTGGTCCAGGCCGAGCAGGGCGGTGCGCTCCTGCACGAAGCGCCCGACGAGTTCCTGGTCGGACGCGAGGTCCTCGCGCAGCAGCTTCACGGCGACGGGACCCTCGGGCCCCTCGCCCAGCCACACCGTGCCGGCGCTGCCCCGCCCCAGGATCTGGTGCGCGGTGTACCGGCTGCCGATCTTCCGTGCCAAGACTGCTCCTACAGACGCGTGTTGCCGATAAAACTACGCGCCGGAAGAGCCAACCTTCACCGCGGAGACGGAAATCACCCGCCAGGTGTCGACAAATCACCAAGCTCGGGCTCTCTCCTACCCGGAGGAGCCCCCGCTCAGGTCCCCGATCCACCCGGAAACCTTGTCGACCAGGTCGCCGATCTGCTGCCAGTAGCTCTTGCCCGTGCCGATCCACTCCTGCAGGGGGCTCAGCTCCCAGACCAGCCAGCCCGCGACGAACAGGATGACGATCGTGAAGAGGCAGCCCTTCAGACAGCCGAGGCCGGGGATCTTCATCGGGTTGGCGCTGCGCTGCCTCGGCTCCCGGGGCTCGCGCCGGGGCCGCTGGGGCTCCTGCTGCGGGGGCGGCGCGTAGCGCTGGGGCTGCGGCTGCTGACGGGGCTGCTGCTGCGGGGCGTACTGCTGCGGCTGTTGCTGCTGCGGATGGCCGTAGCCGGCCTGCGGCTGCTGCCGGGGCCTCTGCTGCTGGGGGCGCGGCTGTTGCTGCTGCGGCCGGGCGACCTGCCGCTGGGGGCGGCGGCGCAGCGGGTCCTGGCCGGGGTCGAGGTACTGGACCTGCGTCTGCTCGTTGCGGTCGCGGGCGGCGCGCAGCTGGTTCTGCCAGGGGTGCGGGTCCTCGGGCCCGGGCTGTCCGGGCTGCTGCCCCTGCTGCCCGCCCTGCTGGTGGGGCGACACCGGGGGCATCACGGCGGTCGGGTCGGCCGCGCCGCGGTTGGGGAGTACGGCGGTGGGGTCGGCGGCGCCGCCGGGGCCGCCGGTGTGCGGCATCACGTTGGTCGCGGCGTTCGGGTCGTAGGCGCCCGCGCCGTGCGGCAGGACCTGCGTCGGGTCGGCGGCGCCGGGCGCGCCCGGGACGGCCGCCGGGGCCGGGTCGGGCGCCAGCAGCGTGCCGACCGCCTCGGCGGCGGCGATCTGCGCGGAGTTGGCGTGCACGCCGATGCCCTCGGCGACGGTCCGCAGGCCGCGGGCGAGGTTCTCGGCGCTGGGCCGCTCGGCGGGGTTCTTGCGCAGACAGCGCTCGATGACCGTCCAGAGCGGATCGGGAACCGTGGAGGGGCGGCGCGGCTCGGCGCTGAGGTGCTGGTGCAGGACCTCGAGGGCCGAGCCGCCGCCGAACGGGGGACGGCCGGTGACCAGCTCGTACATCAGGATGCCGGCGCCGTAGATGTCGACGGCGGAGGTCTGCGGCCGGCCCTCGGCGGACTCGGGCGCCACGTACGCGGGCGTGCCGACGAACTCGTGGGTGCGGGTGAGGCCGGGCGAGTCGGCCAGCCGGGCGATGCCGAAGTCGGTCAGCATCGGGTGCATCTGGTCGCCGTACTGCTTGAGCAGGACGTTGGCGGGCTTCAGGTCGCGGTGGACGACACCGTCGGCATGGCTGGCGGCGAGCGCGTCGGCGATCTGGGCGGTGAGCAGGGCGGCGCCGACCGGTGTGAAGGGACCGTTCTCGCGCAGATAGCGGTGCAGGTCGGGGCCGTCGACGAGGTCCATGACCAGGGCGAGCAGATCGCCCTCGACCACCAGGTCGCGCACCCGCACGATGTTCGGGTGGGTCAGGCGGAGCAGGACGGAGCGCTCCCGCAGGAACCGCATCACGATGTCGGGGTCGCTCGCGAGCTCCTCCTTGAGGACCTTGATCGCGACGGTCTCGCCGGGCTGGCCCTGCACGGCCGCCTCGGCGCCCGCGGTCTCGCGCTGGCGGGCTCGCCAGACGGTCCCCGTGGCGCCGCGTCCCAGCGGCTCCTCGAGGAAGTACTTGCTGCCTACCGGCCGCACGTCATGCGCTCCCTGTTGCTGTGCTTGCTTACCTGGTCCCTACACCGGAGTCCGGTGTGTTAGTGGGTGTTCCGACCCACTGTAGTGCCGCCCTCCTGAGCATCGGGTCCCGTCTTTCTGTGCGTCTTACGTACCGGTTCCCGTGCGCGTTCGAAGGAAAGACGCTCTACTCGATCCCGTTGGTTGCCACAGCCGGGCTTGAGTGATCTCAAGTGGTCACCGGTCGGGCACTGGTCAGGCACTTTTACGGGCAGAGCCGACCAATCAAGATCATTTGATGATGGGCGGCGGGCACTTTGTCAGTGGCAGGTGCGAGGATGCCTCCAGTACTGGCCGACGTGCTCGTGGTGGTGGGGGAAGTCCGCGGTGGGTGACCGCGGAGCGGCTTCGTCCTCTTGTCCCCGGGCGCCCGCGCAGAAGGGACCGCTGTCGGCGATGCAGATCCGGCTGACCGTCGTAGACCCGCTGGGCACGCCCGACCGGGCCCAGGGCCGCGCAGCGAGCTGCGACGTGCTGGTCACCGCGCCCGCGGGCACCGCCCTGGCCGCGGTGGCGTCGGCGCTCGCCTCGGCACTCCCCTCGGAGTCGGGCACCCCGCCGGAGCGCGGCCGCGAGTCCGGCGGCGGCCCGGTCGTGCTGTACGCGGGAGCGGAACGCCTCGACAACCAGCGCTGCACCCTGGGCGAGCCCCCGCTGATCGACGGCGCCGTGCTGTCCCTGGGCGCTCCCGGCGAACCGGAGCCCCACCCCGAGCTGGACGACGCCCCGACCCGGCTGCACGTGGTCGCGGGCCCGGACGCCGGCGGGGTCCACCTCCTGCACGGCGGGCAGATCCACATCGGCCGTTCCGCCGACGCCGACGTCCCGCTCGACGACCCGGACGTCTCCCGCCTGCACTGCGCGGTGACGGTCGGTTCCGACGGCCGCGTCTCGGTCGCCGACCTCGACTCCACGAACGGCACCACGCTGGACGGCACCCGCGTGGGCGCCCGCCCGGTGCGCTTCACGCCGGGCGCGCTGCTGCGGATCGGCGAGTCGGCCCTGCGGCTGGCCCCGGCCGGCGGCCCCGGCTCGCGCGTGCCGACGACTCCTGACGGAGAGGGGCAGGTGCGGGTGCCCACCGGCGACGGAGACGGACCGGCACAGGCTCCCGCGTCGGACGTCGGCCCCACCCCCTCCGGCAGGACGTATCACGCGTACGGCGCGGCGGGCTGGGGCGCCTCGACCGGCACTCCGGGAGCACAGGGCCACGCCCCCGCCGAAGCACCCCGCGTGGTGCCGGGCCAGGGCGGCGCACCGCACGTCGAGACCGAGGGAGCCCGCCCGTTCGGCCGGACGAGCGCCGTCCCCGGGGGCGGCCCCGGCGCGTTCCCTGGCGACAGCGGGGCGACCCACGCCGGGCGGTTCGGGGTGGGCGCGGCGGCCGGGGCCGACGACCCGGCGAGCGACGGCCGCGGGCGGACGCGCCAAGGCCCGCCCGGAGCGGGCACCGGTGCACCACCCCTCGCCGGCGGCGGACGCGCCGACGCCCCCGCACCGCACGGCACCCACCCCGGCGAGGACCACGCCCACAGCCGGACGGACGGCGGCCAGGGCCCCGGCGAAGCGGACTTCCGCACGGACCCCGCGAGCGCCACGGACCCCGCGAGCGCCACGGACCCGGCGGGCGCCCCCGACTCCGGTCGTCGCAAAGGGACCCCCCTGCGCGGGACCGACGTGCCGCCGGGCGTCCGCAAGCGCGGCGGGCTCTCCGCGTGGGCGCGCCGGCTCACCGGCGCGCGCGGCGAGCAGGAGCCGACCGGGCGCGAGAGGTACGACGAGACCGGCGAGACCGCCTACTCCGCCCACTCCGCCTCGCAGTCCACGCCTCCGCCCCCTTCCGCCCAGGCCCCCGAGACCTGGCCGGACCCGGCGTCGCTGCTGCTGACCGCGCTGGGCCCCGGGCCGCGGCTGTGGGAGCGCGGACCGGGCCACCCGGAGGCGCTCACCGTGCGGCTGGGCACGGCCGACCGGGCGGCGCCCGACGGCTCGGGGCTGCTGCCCGCCGTGCCGGTGACCGCCGATCTGCGGGAGGCCGGGGCGCTGGGGCTGGCGGGGCCTCGCGAGCGGCTCGCGGGGCTGGCCCGTGCGGTGGTCGCCCAGTTGGCGGCGCTGCACTCCCCCGACGCCCTGGAGATCGTCCTGATCAGCACGGACCGCTCCCGGCCCGTGGCGGAGCGCACCGCCGAGTGGTCCTGGCTGGGCTGGCTGCCGCATCTGCGCCCGGGACACGGCCAGGACTGCCGCCTCCTCCTCGCCTACGACCGCGAACAGGCCACGGCCCGCACCGACGAACTGCTGCGCCGGCTGGAGGACCACCTGGCGGAGACGGCCGTCCCCGGCCGTCCGACTAGGGCCGCGCGGACGCGCCCCGACGGCGGGGCGCGCGCCACCGCGTCCGCTGACAGCGCCACGCGGCACGCCGACGCGTCGGACAGTGGACCCGGCGCGGACACCGCCGGCGACCGCCCCGTGCCGCCCCGGAGCGCCACCAGCCGCCCCTCCTGGGCCCGGGACGACGACGCGGCGGGGGACAGCGCCCAGTTCCCCGGGCCGTACACCGTGGTCGTCGTGGACGGCGACCCCGGCGGCGCCGCGGTGCGCGAGGCCGTGGCACGGCTGGCCCACGAGGGCCCGCGGGCCGGCATACACGTCGTGTGCCTCGCCGAGACGGCCCCCGCGTCGCCCGCCTCCCCCGTGACGGAGACCTACGAGGCGGCCTGCGCCGCGGCGCCGGCCTTCCGTGAGTGCGGTGCCGTGGCGCTGCTGAGCGGCGACGTGGCGACGGCACTGCGGCTGATGCGGGTGGCCCGGGCGGGCACGGCCACCGGCGCACCGGTGGCGCGGGCCGGGTCCGCAGCGGCGCCGGACGACTCCAGGCCCCGTACCGACACGTCCCGCACCGACGCGCCCCGCACCCAGGCACCCCGGTCGGACACGTCCCGGTCGGACACGTCCCGGTCTGACACATCCCGGTCGGAGACACCCCGCACCGACGCGTCCCGATCCACCGCGTCCCGGACCGACGCATCCCGGAGCGACGCGTCCCGGAGCGACGCGTCCCGATCCACCGCGTCCCGGACCGACGCGTCTCGGACCGGCACCGCGGGCCCTGCGGGCCATGGCACCGTCGGCCCCGTCGGCCCCGTGGGCCACGGCACCGTCGCCGCCGTGGACGCCGTCTCGCTCGCCTGGGCCGAGCGGTTCGCGCGGGCCCTGGCACCGCTGCGGGCGGAGGGCACCGCCGGTGAGCGGCACACCCGTGTGTCGGCGCCGCTGCCCCTGGCGGCCCGGCTGCTCGACGAGTTGGGGCTGGCCAGGGCCACCCCGGCGTCCCTGATGGCCCGTTGGGCGGACGCGGCCGACGACACGGAGTCGATCGGCGGAAGGGCCTGGGCGGTGCTCGGCGCCGGACCCCGCGGGCCGGTCTGCGCCGACCTCGCGCTGGACGGCCCGCACCTGCTGATCGAGGGACCGGCCGGCAGCGGCCGTACGGAGCTGCTGCGGGCCGTCGTCGCGTCGCTCGCCGCCGCCGAGCGCCCCGACCGGCTGGGCGTCGTGCTGATCGACGGCCGGGACAGCGTGGGCACGGACGGCGGCGGCCACGGCGAGGGCCTGCGCGTCTGTACGGACGTACCGCACGTCACCACCCACCTCACCGCCAACGACCCCGTGCGCATGCGCGAGTTCGCCCAGTCCCTGAGCGCCGAGCTGAAGCGGCGCGCGGAGTTGCTCGGGCGGTCCGACTTCGCCGAGTGGCACACCGGGCGCGAGGTGTCGGGCCGCATAGTCAGCCAGCGGACCCCGCCGGCCCGCGGCGCGTCCAACGGCACGGAGCACACCGGGGATCTGGACGCCCCGCCGAGCTCCACCATCCGGCTGCGCCCGGCGGCCGCGCGCCGCCGTGCGGAGGCCGTACCGCCGTTGCCCCGCCTCGTCGTGGTCGTCGACGACCTGGACGCCCTGGTCTCCCCCGCCCTGGGCTCTCCGGGCAGGCCCGCGGCGGGTTCGGTGATACGCGCCCTGGAGGCCGTGGCCCGCGAGGGCGAGCGCCTCGGCGTGCATCTGGTGGCCGCGGCGGGCGTCGGCGGGCGTACGGCCCAGTCGGACCCGGCCCGTCTGGCCACCCTCCGCGTCACACTGGAGTCCCCGACCCCGGGGCCCGAGGAACCGGCTCCCGGTCGTGGACGCCTGACTTGGGCGGACGGACGGCTGACCGCCTTCCAGGGCGGCCGGGTGACGGGCCGTATCCCGCGCACGGCGACCCTCCGGCCGACGGTGGTCCCCGTGGAGTGGGAGCGGATGGGCGACCCCCCGACCCGGCGCCCGGTGCGGGAGTTGGGCAACGGCCCGACGGATCTCGCGTTGCTGGCGAGCGCTCTGGAGAGGGCGGCGCGGGAGGTCGCGGCGACGGAGGTGCCGTCACTCCTGTAGTGCCGCTCGGCGTCGCTCGGTCGAACGCGGGGCGCCTGGTCACAGGGAGATCACGATCCCCCGCCTGACACAGGACGCGCCCTTGCGACCCCAACCACCCAGGCGTAGACCAGACCGCACGGGACAGCGCTCGCACGTTCGACGAGGAACGAAGAACGGGGTCGTGATGCGTAGCACGAGCAGCACCAACGGGAAGCACAGGGCCGCACGTACCGCAGCCACCCTCATCGCGGGGGCCCTCGCGCTCTCGCTCACCGCCTGCGGCAGCGGCGACGACAAGAGCGATGACAGCAACGAGACCGGCACGGAGACGGGCACCACCGTCACCCTCCCCAAACTGGACGGCAAGAGCCTGGAGGTGGCCGCCGTCTGGAGCGGCGCCGAGCAGGCCAACTTCAAGAAGGTTCTCGCGGAGTTCGAGAAGCGGACCGGTGCGAAGGTGACCTTCGTGCCCGCGCAGGACCCGATCATCAACTTCCTCGGCTCCAAGGTCGCGGGCGGCCAGCCGCCGGACGTCGCGATGCTCCCGCAGCCGGGCGCCATCAAGCAGGCCGTGGACAAGAAGTGGGCCAAGCCGCTCGGCGCCGAGGCCCTGAAGGAACTGCGGGAGAACTACTCGCAGGGCTGGCAGGACATCGGCAAGGTCGGCGGCGAGCAGTACGGCGTCTACTACAAGGCCGCCAACAAGTCGCTGATCTGGTACAACGCCACGGTCTTCGAGAACGCGGGCGCCACCGAGCCCAAGACCTGGGACGAGTTGCTCACCACCGCGCAGACGGTCTACGACTCCGGTGTCACACCGTTCTCCGTCGGCGGCGCCGAGGGCTGGACGCTGACCGACTGGTTCGAGAACGTCTACCTCTCGCAGGCGGGTCCGGAGAAGTACGACCAACTGGCCAAGCACGAGATCAAGTGGACGGACCCGTCCGTGAAGGACGCGCTGACCACGCTCGCGCAGGTCTGGGGCAAGAAGGACTACGTCGCCGGCGGCGCGACCGGAGCCCTGCAGACCGACTTCCCGGCCTCGGTGACGCAGACCTTCACCGGCGGCGACCAGCCGAAGGCGGGCATGGTCTACGAGGGTGACTTCGCGCAGGTCAACATCGTGCAGGCGGGCGCGAAGGTCGGCACGGACGCGAAGGTGTTCCCCTTCCCGGCCGTGGGCGACGCCGCACCCGTGGTCTCCGGCGGCGACGCGGCGGTGATCCTCAAGGACTCCGAGGCCGCGCAGGCACTGGCGACATTCCTCGCCTCCCCGGACGCGGCCGTCGTCCAGGCGAAGCTGGGCGGATACCTCTCGCCGAACAAGAACGTGCCGGAGTCGGCGTATCCGAACGCGGTGCAGCAGAAGATGGCCAAGGCGCTGATCGCGGCCGGTGACGACTTCCGCTTCGACATGTCCGACCAGGCCCCGCAGGCCTTCGGCGGCACGCCCGGCAAGGGCGAGTGGAAGGCGCTGCAGGACTTCCTGAAGAACCCGAAGGACATCGCCGGTACCCAGCAGAAACTGGAGGCCGACGCGGCGGCGGCCTACGGCGGCTGACGCGATGACGACCGCCACCGCGGCAGGGGGCGCTCCGCCCCCTGCCGCACCCAAGTCGCGCAAGAGCGTGACCGGCACCCGCAAGACCGTGGCAGCGCTCTTCCTGCTGCCCGCTCTCGTGCTGCTGGGCGCGCTCGTGGTCTACCCGATCGGGTACTCGGTCGTCCGCAGTTTCTACGACCAGACCGGTGACGGCTTCGCCGGTTTCGACAACTACGAGGCGCTGTTCACCGACGACGGCATCCGTACCGCGCTGAAGAACAACGTCATCTGGGTGGTGTTCGCGCCGACGGTCGCCACCGCGCTCGGTCTGATCTTCGCGGTGCTGACCGAACGGGTGCGCTGGGGCACGGCGTTCAAGCTGATCGTCTTCATGCCGATGGCGATCTCGATGCTGGCCGCGGGCATCATCTTCCGGCTCGTCTACGACCAGGACCCGGACAAGGGCGTGGCGAACGCGGTGTGGGTGGGTGTCCACGACACGTTCGCCGAGTCGTCCGCGTTCCCCAAGGCGCACCCGGGCCGCGACTCGCCGCTCGTGGCGCGGCAGGGCGACTTCGTCACCAAGGCGACCGTCAGCACCGGCGACACGGTCCTGCTGCCCCTCGTGGGTGTCGCCCCCGACCAGATGCCGGGTGACGCGAAGCCTGCCGTGGCGCCGCGGGGCGACCCGGGAAAGATCACCGGCACCACCTGGCAGGACTTCACCCGCGGCAAGGGTGTGGGCAACCTCGGCGCGCCCGACCCGTCCGAGCTCGGCTATCCGGGCATGAAGGTCGAGGCGGTGAAGGACGGCAGGGTCGTCGCGTCCACCAAGGCCGCCGCCGACGGCACCTTCACGCTCCCGGCAGCCGCAGACGGGGCCCAACTCCGGCTTCCCGCCGACAACTTCAAGGAGCCGTACAACGGCCTGGACTGGCTCGGCCCGTCCCTGGTCACGCCCGCGATCATCGGGTCGTACATCTGGATGTGGGCCGGGTTCGCGATGGTGCTGATCGCGGCCGGGCTGGCCGGGATGCCGCGTGAACTACTGGAGGCGGCCCGGGTGGACGGTGCGAACGAGTGGCAGGTGTTCCGCAGGGTCACGGTGCCGCTGCTGGCGCCGGTGCTCGCGGTCGTCACGGTCACGTTGATGATCAATGTTCTGAAGGTCTTCGACCTGGTGTTCATCATCGCGCCGGGCTCCTCGCAGGACGACGCCAACGTCCTCGCGCTGGAGCTGTACCGAAAGGGCTTCTCCGAGGACCAGCCGGGTGTCGCCAGCGCCATCTCGGTGTTCCTGCTCCTCCTCGTCATCCCGGTGATGTGTTTCAACATTCGTCGGCTCAGGCGGGAGGTACGGCGATGACCACACATGCCGACAGGGTCACCGAGCCGACGCCGGTCGAGGGCACCAAGGCCAGGCAGTCGCTCGGCTCCCGCCTCGTGGAGGGCCTCGGCGGCGGTCTGGTGCGCGTGTTCCTCATCATCGTCGGCCTGTTCTGGCTGGTGCCGACGATCGGCCTGCTGATCTCCTCGCTGCGCCCGCCGAAGGAGATGACCGCCGGCGGCTGGTGGGAGGTCTTCAGCAAACCGTCCCAACTCACCTTCGAGAGCTACGACAAGCTGCTGCAGAACAGCGACATCACCAACTCGCTGGTCAACACCGTGCTGATCACCGTCCCGGCGACGATCCTCGTCGTCCTGATCGGCGCGCTGGCCGGCTACGCGTTCGCGTGGATGGAGTTCCCGGGCCGCGACTGGTGGTTCCTGGGCGTGGTCGGCCTGCTGGTGGTCCCGGTGCAGGTCGCGCTGATCCCGATCGCCGAACTCTTCGGCGAACTCGGCCTGTTCGGGTCGGTGCTGGGCGTGGTCCTGTTCCACACCGGCTTCGGTCTGCCCTTCGCGGTGTTCCTGCTGCGGAACTTCTTCGCGGAGATCCCGCGGGAGCTGCTGGAGGCGGCCCGGCTCGACGGGGCGGGTGAACTGCGCCTGTTCCTCAAGGTCGTGATGCCGCTGGGCGGGCCGGCGATCGCGAGCCTGGGCATCTTCCAGTTCCTGTGGGTGTGGAACGACATGCTGATCGCGCTGGTGTTCTCCGACTCGGGCAGCCAGCCGATCACGGTCGCGCTGCAGACCCAGGTCCGCCAGTTCGGCAACAACATCGACGTGCTGGCGCCCGGCGCGTTCATCTCCATGGTGATCCCACTGGCCGTGTTCTTCGCGTTCCAGCGACAGTTCGTGTCCGGCGTGATGGCGGGCGCGGTCAAGTAGGCGGCACGTCAGGCCACTTCAGGGGCGGACCGTACCGGTCCGCCCCTTTTGTGCCCCGCGCGGTCCCCCGAATGCCGTAACGCGCCGTGACCAGAACTCCCCCTCGGCCGTTCCCGGGCAGAACGCCCGCGACGACCCTTGGATGTCCCCCTTGCCCAGGTTCAGTGTCATCGTCCCCGCGTACAAGGTTCAGGCGTACCTGCACGACTGCCTGGACTCGGTGCTCTCCCAGTCGTATGCGGACCTGGAACTGATCGCTGTCGACGACGGCTCGCCGGACGCCTGCGGCGCGATCATCGACGAGTACGCCGTCCGTGACCCTCGGGTACGGCCGGTGCACCTGCCCGAGAACCAGGGCCTCGGCCCCGCCCGCAACGCCGGACTGAGCGAGGCGAGCGGCGACTACCTGCTCTTCCTGGACGGCGACGACACCCTCACCCCGCACGCCCTGCGCGCCGTCGCCGACCGGCTCAAGGAGACGGGCGAGCCGGACGTGCTGGTCCACGACTACGCGCGCGTCGACTGGTCGGGCCGGCCCGTCCGCAACCAGGCCGCCGTCCAGCTCACCGAGCGCGGCCCGGCCCCCTTCAGCCTGGAGGACCGCCCGGGTCTGCTCAAACTGCTGACGGTCGTGTGGAACAAGACCTACCGCCGGGAGTTCGTCGAGCGCGAGGGCTTCACCTTCCCGCCGGGCTTCTACGAGGACACCCCGTGGACGTACCCGGTCCTCATGACGGCGGAGTCGATCGCGACCCTCGACCAGGTGTGCGTCCACTACCGGCAGCGCCGCCGCGGCAGCATCACCCGCACCACCAGCCGCCGCCACTTCGATCTCTTCGAGCAGTACGACCGGGTCTTCGCGTACGTCGAGGAGCGCCCCGAACTCGCTCGCTGGCGGCCCGTGCTGTACCGCCGCATGGTCAACCACCTGACGGTCGTGTTCGCCCACCGCGACCGGCTGCCGCGCGAGGCGCGGGCCGAGTTCCTGCGCCGGGCCCGCGCCCACTGCCGGCGCCACCACTCCCCCGGCCACCCGGTGCCGCCGCGCTCCCGGCTGCGGCACACCCTCGTCCAACTGGGCCTGCGCCGCACCTTCCACACCCTGCAACGGGCGTCGGCCCTGCGCCGCCGCACCGGCAAGGCCGCCACCCGCCTGCTGAGGTCCCTGCGCACCGCCGCCCTCCGGCTCCACTACCGCGTCCAGCGCCGTCTCCCGCTGCGCGCCGACCGCGCCGTCTTCACCGCGTACGACGGCCGGGGCCACGGCTGCAACCCGGGCGCGCTGGAGACCGCGTTCCGCACCCACGCCCCGCATATCCGCACCGCCTGGGCCGCCCGCCCCGAGCACCACCACACGATCCCGGCCGCCACCCGCCGTGTCACGCCCGGCTCGACCGCCTACTGGACGGCGCTGGCCCGCTCCAAGTACGTGGTCGCCAACGCCGACTTCGACGCCCGGCTGGTCAAGCGCCCCGGCCAGATCCTCGTCCAGACCCAGCACGGCACCCCGCTCAAGCACATGGGCCTCGACCTCCAGGAACGCCCGGCGGCGGCCCGCGGCACGGATTTCGCGGAACTGCTGCGGGGCGTCGACAACTGGGACCACGTCGTGTCCGCCAACCGCCACTCCACCCTGACCTGGGAGCGGGTGTTCCCCGGCCGCTACGAGACGCTCGAGTACGGCCAGCCCCGCAACGACGTCTTCCAGCGGGCGACCTCCGCGGACGTGGCCCGGCTGCGCGAGACCCTCGGCGTGCCCGAGGGCACGGTCGCGATCCTGTACGCGCCCACCCACCGCGACCACCGCCGCAGCCCTCACCAGGCCCTCGACCTGGAGCGGGTGCTGCGCAGCCTCGGTCCGCGCTTCGTCGTCCTGGCCCGCGCCCACCACGCGTACGGCGCCCCCCTGACCACCGGTTCGACCCGCGTCCTCGACGTCACCGACCACCCGAGCGTCGAGCAGCTCTGCCTCGCCTCGGACGCCCTGGTCACCGACTACTCGTCGATCATGTTCGACTACGCCAACCTGGACCGGCCGATCGTGCTCCTCACCGACGACCGGGAGGCGTACGAGGCGGCCAGCGGCACCTACTTCGACCTGCGTTCCTTCCCGCCCGGCGCGGTCGCGCGCAGCGAGGACGAGCTGATCGACATCTTCACCACCGGTCACTGGCGCGGCTCACGCTCCACCCAGCTGCGCGCGGCGTTCCGCGAGCGGTTCTGCCCCTACGACGACGGACGCGCCGCCGAGCGGGTCGTACGCCGTGTGGTGCTGGGCGAGACCGGCCTCCCGCCGGTCGTGCCGCTCGCCGAGCGTCACCCCGTGCCGTCCGCGGCGGCGGCGCTCGGACGCTTCCCGCTGCCGACCGTGCCCCAGCAGGCGGGCCCGCCTGCTGCCGACCCGCGGCCCGAGGCCGCACAGGCCGCACAGGCCGCACAGGCCGCACAGGCCGCCGCTGCGCGTGCCACCGGTACGCGGACCCGCACTCCACAGGCCGGCGGTCTGCAGGCCGTCGATCCACAGGTCGCCGACCTACAGGCCGTCGGTACCCGGGCCGTCGCTCCGCAGGCCCTCGCGCACGGTCTCGCTTTGCAGGCTCTCGCTCCGCAGGCTCTCGCTCCGCAGGCTCTCGCCGATCGCGTCTGAACGCCGTTCCCACCCCGGGGAGTTCGTATGCCCTCCAGCCCCTCCCGGCCGACTCCCAGCCGGCCGTCCACCTGGCGTCCGGCGGGAGGGCCCGGCCGGGTGGGACGGCAGCCCCGGGCGTCCTCGTGAGGCCGCGTGCCTGGGTGCTGGCGCTGGCCGCGGTGTTCGCCGTGCTCCAGCTCGCGAACGTCACCGGGCGGGACACCCCCGACACCAAGAACTACCTGTCGTACGCCCTCAGTCTGCGCGGCGACAGCAAGCGGGAGGCGGCGGCCGCCACCATCGACTACGCCTGCGCGGGCGAGGCGTCTACGGCGCGGCGCCACCAGCGCGTGGACGTGGTGCGCTTCCACGCGCCGGACCCCGGCCGCCGGGTGACGGCGGAGTGCCGGGCCACGGCGTGGCGGGAGGTGAACGCGCGTCTGCGGGCGGGACAGACCGGCGGGCACACCGCGCCGTTCAGCTCCACGCGGTTCCTGCGGATCTTCGAGGCGCGGCCCGGATACCCGGTGTTCCTGCTGCCGTTCGTCACCCTGCTCGGCGTGACCTGGGGGATGTGGGCGGCGAGTGTCGTCATCGCGGTCGCGGGCGGCATCCTCGCGTTCCTGATCCTGCGCACCCTGTCCGTGCCGGTACCGCTCGCCCTGACCGGCCAGGCGCTCTACTACGTCCTGCCGTGCGGGACGACCGCCATGCGCCCCATGACGGAGGGTCTGCTGCTGGCGCTGACGCTGTCGGCGGTGTGGGGGTGCGCACTGGTGCTGCACGGGCATCGCACGCGGGCCGGTCTGGTGCTGGTGGGCGGCTCACTGGCCGGGTTGTTCACGGTGAAGCACTCGCAGTCGCTGTTCCTGGGGCTGTGCCTGGCGGGGGCGGGGGCGGTGATCGCCGTACGGCGGTGGCGGCGGGGACAGTGGGGGCGGCCGGGCCCGGACATGGGGCGCGGCGTCGCGGCTCTGGCGGCCGTGGGCTGCTCCGCCGTCGTCGGGACGCTGCTGCTGTCGAAGGTGCTGCACTACCCGTCGGCGTCCGAGAGCCTCCAGGACCTTCTCGCCGACCACTTCACCCGGCCCGACCGCGCCCGCCCCTGGCCGGAGTTCCTGCACCTGCAGGCCAACTTCTGGACGGAGTGGCTGCGCCGCCAGCTGTGGCAGCCGCTGTTCGTGGCGGCCCTGGCGACGGGCGCGTGGGGTGCGCTGCGGGGGCGGCGCCGGGCGTTCGGCGGGCTCCTGGTGGCGGCGGCGTTCACCGGGATCCTGACGCAGGCCGGGCATCCCGACATCGACATCCGGGGCGACCGGCTGATCGTGCTGGCGTGGCTGCTGCCGGTGGTGGGGGCCCCGCTGCTGCTGGAGCGGTTCATGCGGGATCCGGTGACGCTGCCCGCGCAGGGGCGCGCCGATCGGGCGCAGACGATGAGGTGAGATCGGGGCGGTGAGGCCCGGCGAGGCGAGGCCGGGGAGGCGAGGCCCGTTCAGCGAGGAAGCACCGCTGGGGGCCTCCATGGCCCTATCGCGCCGGGCGCGCGCGGGCGCGGCGGCGGCGTCGGCGTCGGACCGGGAGGCGGCGCGGAAGGTGTAGGCGAGGCTTCGGTAGGCGGCCCGCCCTGATGAGCTCGGTGATCAGCTCGTCGCGGCGGGCGTAGTGGCGGTACATCGCGATGGGGCGGCTGCGCCCGCCGCGGAACGCGCCTGCGGCCCGCCGATGGCGAGGCCGCTGCGCGGATCCGGTGGATCGGGATCACGGTCGGGACCGGAACGGGTTCACGGTCGGGACCGGAACGGGTTCACGTCGGGACCGGACCCGGTATCGGGACTACTCGATGACGAGGTCGACCTCGATGTTGCCGCGGGTGGCGTTGGAGTAGGGGCAGACCTGGTGGGCCTGCTCGACCAGCTTGCGGCCGGTCGCCTCGTCCACGGTGTCGGGCAGCTCGACGCGGAGGGCGACCTTGAGGCCGAAGCCGGCGCCCTGCTGGCCTATGCCGACCTCGGCGGTGACGGCGGCGTCGCTGACGTCGACCTTGGCCTGGCGGCCGACGAGGCCGAGGGCGCTGCCGAAACACGCGGCGTAGCCGGCGGCGAACAGCTGCTCCGGGTTGGTGCCCTGACCGTTGCCGCCCAGCGCGACCGGCATGCCCAGCGCGAGGTCCAGCTGGCCGTCGGAGGAGACGGCACGGCCGTCACGGCCGTGAGTGGCGGTGGCGACAGCGGTGTAGAGCGCGTCCATGGAAAAACCATCCCTCTCAAGTCACGTCCGGCGGCCTGTCCGACCGCCTTACGACGACAAGTAGAGCACACAATTCAATTGCACACAACTAAATGGCTCGCCCGAGTTATCCTGGGTGCATGACCCCGACGCCTACCCACGCCACCGCATCAGCAGCCACGTCATCGCCGACCGATGTGGCGTCCGCATCGGCCTCCACTGCGGCTTCCGCATCGTCGTCCGCATCGGCTTCCGAGGAGAACTGGCTGCGCCTCGACCGCCAGATCTGCTTCTCGCTGCACGCCGCCTCGCGGGCGTTCAACGGTGTCTACCGGGTGATCCTCAAGGAGCTCGGGCTGACCTACCCCCAGTACCTGGTGATGCTGGTGCTGTGGGAGCAGGGCGAGCTCCCGGTCAAGAAGCTCGGCGAACACCTGCGCCTCGACTCCGGCACTCTGTCGCCGCTGCTCAAGCGCCTGGAGGCGGGCGGTCTCGTCCGACGGGAGCGCAGCGTCCGCGACGAGCGCTCGGTGGAGGTACGGCTGACGGAGGAGGGCGTCGCGCTGCGCGAGCGCGCGCTCCAGGTGCCGCGCCGGATCGTCGAGGTGACCGGCTTCGACCCCGACGAGATCCGCGACCTGCGCGAACGCCTCGACCAGCTCACCACGACGTTGAACGCGGCGGCCCTGGAGGAGACGCCGGGGTGCCAGTAGCGGCCAACGGCCGGCGGCCGACAGTCGCCGGCGGCCGTCGCCGGCCCGACTCGGCCACCACACGTGGCGACCGCTGCACACGGAGTCATCACGCTCACCCCCACCGGACGCCACCGCCTGCTTGACTGTCGGCGGGAGACCACCCGAACCACCACAGGCCAACTGACGAGGGGACGGCCGCACATGACCTGGCTGATCACCGGCGGCGCCGGTTACATCGGTGCGCATGTCGTACGGGCGATGACCGAGGCGGGTGAACGCACGGTGGTGTACGACGACCTGTCCACCGGCGTCGCCGAGCGCCTCCCCGAGGACGTACCGCTGGTGGTGGGCTCGACCCTGGACGGCGAGCGCCTGGCCCGCACCCTCGCCGACCACGAGGTCACCGGTGTCGTCCACCTCGCGGCGAAGAAGCAGGTGGGCGAGTCGGTGGACCTCCCGCTGCACTACTACCGGCAGAACGTCGAGGGCCTGCGCGTCCTGCTGGAGGCCGTGACGGAGGCGGGCGTGCCGTCCTTCGTGTTCTCGTCCTCCGCGGCGGTTTACGGCATGCCGGACACCGCGCTCGTAGGCGACCTGGTGACGGAACAGACGCCGTGTGCGCCGATGTCGCCGTACGGCGAGACGAAGCTGGCCGGTGAGTGGCTGGTCAGGGCGACCGGCCGGGCCACGGGCCTGTCGACGGCGTCGCTGCGCTACTTCAACGTCGCGGGTGCGGCGAGCCCCGACCTCGCCGACGCGGGCGTCTTCAACCTCATCCCGATGGTCTTCGAGAAGCTCACGGAGAACGCGCCCCCGCGCATCTTCGGCGACGACTACCCGACGCCGGACGGGACGTGCGTACGCGACTACATCCACGTCGTCGACCTGGCCGAGGCCCATGTCGCGGCGGCCCGCGCCCTCCAGGCCGCCCCCGGCCGTGACCTCACCCTCAACATCGGCCGCGGCGAAGGCGTTTCGGTCCGAGAGATGATCGACGGCATCAACGCCCTCACCGGCTACGACCGCCCCCCGACGGTCACCCCCCGCCGCCCCGGCGATCCGGCCCGCGTCGTCGCCTCCGCCGACCGTGCCGCCGCCGAACTGGGCTGGAAGGCCAAACACGACGTCCAGGACATGATCACGTCGGCCTGGGAGGGCTGGATCCGCCTGCACCCGGAGGCGGCCCGCGGCTAGGGCCTGTCGGTCACGAAGTCCTGGTCGGCGAGTCGCTGGTCGAGCGCGGCGGGCTCGAACCCCCGGACGTCTTCCGTCGGTTCCGCCGGCTGGACGCCCAGGACACGGACAGAGCCTAGGGGGACACAGACAGAGCCTAGGGGCGGGGGAACCCGAGGATCGGCGCCCACTCCCGTATCGAACGCACTTCCACTCCGGGGGTGCGACGGTAGTACGGGTCGTCCCGCATCACCTCCTCCAACCGCGGCCGGTCCACGGCGAACACCAGGAGGGCGCCGCTCTCGTCACCCCACGGCCCCGCCACGACGAGTTCTCCCGCGGCATGCAGCCGGGCGAGGGCCTCGCGGTGTGCCGGACGGGCGGCGAGACGTTCGGGGGCTGAGGTGAAGGCCAGTTCGACAACGAGCATGGGGATCCCTTCTTCGGTTGCCGCGAGACTAGGCTCCGCGCGGCGACCGCGCTGTATCGGCCGATACAGCCGGACCGGGGCAGGGCCGCCTCCTGGCGGCCCAGGCCCGGGCCCAGCAGGACCGGTTGGCGGACACCGTCACGCTGTCGTGCGAGGCGAGACTCGCGGGCTGGCTGCTGGAGCGGACGGCCGCTGACCGGCAGCCCGTCCCGCTGCCCGGCGGCCAGCGCGAACTGGCCGACCTGCTGGGTGTCACCCACGTCACGGTGAACCGCGCGCTGTCCCGGCTCCGTCAGGACGGTCTGATCCGGTGGGCCGGCGACGGCCGGATCGAGGTCACCGCCCCTGAGCTCCTGGCCCTGCGCGCCGCACCGGACACCGGCGCTCCCGCCTGAGCGCGCCGGAACCCGCCGGAACCCGCCCGCGTCACACCGCAGTGCCGCTGACCCCGGCGCCACCCCGGAAGCGGGCTCACACCGCCTTGAGCGCCTCCGCCGTGGCCCGTGCCAGCGCGGCCAGGTACCCCTTCGGGAGCTTCGGGCTGCGGATGACCACCGAGCGCCAGTACAGGGGCCCCGAGATCAGGTCCAGGGCCAGGTCCTCGTCGAGGCCCTCCCGGACCTCGCCGCGCTGCCGCGCCTGCACGACGATCTTGCTGGCGACTCCGTCCTGTCCCTCCCTCAGGGCCTTCTGCATGGCCTCGGCGATCTCGGGGTTGCGGGCCGCCTCGGCCTGGAGGTCGGGGATGACCTGCGAGGCCACGGGATGGCGCAGGGCCCGGGAGGTCACCTCATACAGCAGCCGCAGGTCGCCCTCCAGGGACCCGGTGTCGGGCACGGGCAGGCCCTGGACGGCGAGCGCCGAGACCAGGTCGAGGACGAGGTGCAGTTTGGAGCGCCAGCGGCGGTACACGGCGGTCTTGCCGACACCCGCGCGGCGCGCGATCCCCTCGATGGACATCCGCGCGTAGCCGACGGCCGCGAGCTCCTCGAAAACGGCTGCCCGGATGGCCTCCGTCACGTCCTCGCGGAGCACGGCGGCTCCCGCGGGAGCCCGGCGGCGCGGACGGGTCTGCGGCTCGTCGGCGTTCGTCGTCATACGGACCAGCATAGGGCGTTACGACGAAACGGTTGCGTTCCGACGTCGTGTCGGCCTACTCTCACGTTGCGACGATACGGTCCCGTCCCGACGTAAGAGAACGTGAAGAGAAGCGTAAGGAAACGCCGGGCGATGGACCCCTCGCCGCACGCGCCCCACGCGACACGCACCACCCCACCCCCCGAGTGAAAGCAGCGGATGTGAGCCAGGTCCTCCACACACCGCCCCCGACGACGGCGACCACCCCCGCGCCCGCCGACGACGACCTCGCGGCCCTCGCCGCCCGCCACGGCCTGTCGGTCAGCGGCGCCCGTCCCTCGTTGCGCGAGTACGTCGGCCAGTTGTGGGCGCGGCGCCACTTCATCGCCGCGTTCTCCACCGCCAAGCTCACCGCCCAGTACAGCCAGGCGAAGCTGGGCCAGGTCTGGCAGGTGATGAACCCGCTGCTGAACGCGGCGGTGTACTTCTTCATCTTCGGTGTGCTGCTGGGCACCAAGAAGGGCGTGCCGGACTACATCCCGTTCCTGGTCACGGGCGTGTTCATCTGGACGTTCACCCAGAGCTCGATCCTGGCGGGGACCCGCGCCATCTCCGGCAACCTCGGTCTCGTCCGGGCCCTGCACTTCCCGCGGGCCTCGCTGCCGATCTCGTTCTGCCTCCAGCAGCTCCAGCAGCTGCTGTTCTCGATGGGCGCCCTGGTCGTGATCCTGCTCTGCTTCGGCGTGCCGGTGTCCGCGTCCTGGCTGCTGGCGATCCCGGCGCTGGTGCTGCAGTTCACCTTCAACGCCGGCGTCTCGATGATCATGGCCCGGCTCGGCGCCAAGACCCCGGACATCGCCCAGCTCATGCCGTTCGTCCTGCGCACGTGGATGTACGTCTCGGGCGTGATGTGGAGCATCGACCACCTGCTCAGCAAGCACAACGACCTGCCGTCGTGGGTCGGTCCGGTCCTCCAGGCCAACCCGGCGGCCGTGTACATCGACCTGATGCGTTTCGCCCTGATCGACAGCTTCCACTCCAGCCAGCTGCCGCACCACGTGTGGCTGATCGCGACGGGCTGGGCCCTGCTCGCCGGCGTCGGCGGCTTCATCTACTTCTGGAAGGCAGAGGAGACGTACGGCCGTGGCTGACAACACCTCCGGCATCACCGGCACCACCACCGGCATCACCGAGAACGCCGAGATCACCGAGATCGCCGAGATCACCGGCGAGAAGATCCCCACCGTCGTCGTCGACGGCGTCGACATCGTCTACCGGGTCAACGGCACCGGTGCCGGCCGCGGCTCCGCGACCGCCGCCCTCAACCGCATGCTGCGCCGCAAGAAGGCCGAACAGGCGGCGGGCGTCCGCAAGGTGCACGCGGTGCGGAACGTGTCGTTCGTCGCGTACCGCGGCGAGGCCATCGGCCTCATCGGCACCAACGGCTCCGGCAAGTCGACCCTGCTCAAGGCGGTCGCCGGCCTGCTCCCGGTGGAGAACGGCCGCATCCACACCGACGGCCAGCCCTCCCTCCTGGGCGTGAACGCGGCCCTGATGAACGACCTCACCGGCGAGCGCAACGTCCACCTCGGCGGCCTCGCCATGGGCATGTCCCGCGAGCAGGTCAAGGAGCGCTACCAGGAGATCGTCGACTTCTCCGGCATCAACGAGAAGGGCGACTTCATCACCCTGCCGATGCGCACGTACTCCTCCGGCATGGCCGCCCGGCTGCGCTTCTCCATCGCCGCCGCCAAGGACCACGACGTCCTGCTCATCGACGAGGCGCTGGCCACGGGTGACCGCTCCTTCCAGAAGCGTTCCGAGGCCCGTATCCGCGAGCTGCGCAAGCACGCCGGCACGGTGTTCCTGGTCAGCCACAGCAACAAGTCGATCCGCGACACCTGCGACCGCGTGCTGTGGCTGGAACGCGGCGAACTGCGCATGGACGGGCCGACGGAGGAGGTGCTGGAGGCGTACGAGGCGTTCACCGGCGGCCCGGACAAGGCGAAGGCCAAGCCGAAGCCGAAGCCCAAGGTGCCGGTTTCCCCGTAGGCCCCCCGCGCGAGGTCGTCCCTGGTGCGCGAAGGCGCCCCGAGCCGCACGGCTCGGGGCGCCTTTCGGGTCGTACGGCCTACGAATGCCGCAGCAGCGTCCGCATCGTCCGCATCGCCACGGACAGGTTGGCGAGGTCGAACGCGTCCGAGCCCTGGATCTCGTCCAGGGTGCTGCGCGCCCGGTTGAGGATCGCCGCGTTCTTCTCCTGCCAGGCCTTGAAGCGCTGCTCGGGAGTCGAGGTGCCGTTGCCGACGGCGAGGACGTCCGCGGTCAGCGACGCGTGAGCCGCGTACAGGTCCTCGCGGATGGAGGCGCGGGCCATGGACTGCCAGCGGTCGGCACGGGGCAGCTCGATGATGCGGTCCATGAGCTGGGTGATGTGGAGACGGTCGGCGAGGTCGTAGTAGACCTCGGCCACGTCCATCGGGTCCTTGCCCGTGCGGTCGGCCACCGAGACGATGTCGAGCGTCGGGAAGGCGGAGGAGAACCCGGCCACCCGCGTGGCGACCTCGTCCGGCACCCCGACACCGGTCAGCTCGTCGTAGATCTTCTGGTACCACTCCAGGTCGGCGCCCCGCAGCAGCTTCGGCAGCTGCGACCACACCTGCTCGACCCGTTCGCCGAAGAAGTCGACGGTCTCGGCGAGCTGGAGCGGCTGCGGCCGGTTGTTGAGCAGCCAGCGCGTGCCGCGCTCGACCAGGCGGCGCGAGTGCAGCCGGATCCGGGTCTGCACCCCGGCCTCGACCAGGTTGTCGAGAGCCTCCACCCCGTCCCACACCACACCCGAGCGGAAGATCGCGCGGGCCGCGGTCTGCGCCCGGACGATCTCCTCCAGCGAGGCGCCGGTCTCCTCCCGCAGCCGGTGCAGGTAGGTCGTACCGCCCGTGTTGACCGTGTCGTTGACCAGCACCGTCGTGGTGATCTCGCGGCGCAGCGGGTGGCCCTCGATGCGCTCGGGGAACCTCTCCCGCAGCGCGGCCGGGAAGTACGTGTGCAGCAGGCCGCGCAGATACGGGTCGTCCGGCAGCGAGGTGTGCAGCAGCTCCTCGGCGACCGTGATCTTGGTGTACGCCAGCAGCACGGCCGTCTCCGGGCTGGTCAGGCCCTGCCCGGTGTTCAGCCGCTCGCGGATCTGCCGGTCGGTGGGCAGGAACTCCAGCGCCCGGTCCAGACGGCCCTCGCGCACCAGGTGGCGCATGTACCGCTGCTGGGCGTGGAGCATGTCCTTGGACTGGGCGAGCGCGTTGGCGATGGCCGTGTTCTGCGCGTAGTTGTTGCGCAGCACCAGGTGGCCGACCTCGTCGGTCATCTCGGCGAGCAGCTTGTTGCGCTGCTTGACGGTCATGTCGCCGTCCGCGACCAGGCCGTTGAGCAGGATCTTGATGTTCACCTCGTGGTCGGAGGTGTCCACGCCCGCGCTGTTGTCGATGGCATCGGTGTTGATCTTGCCGCCGTGCAGCGCGAACTCGATCCGGCCGAGCTGGGTCAGGCCCAGGTTGCCGCCCTCACCGACGACCTTGACGCGCAGGTCGGCGCCGTCGACCCGGATCGGGTCGTTGGCCTTGTCGCCGACGTCCGCGTGCGTCTCGGTGCTCGCCTTGACGTACGTCCCGATGCCGCCGTTCCACAGCAGGTCCACCGGCGCCTTGAGGATCGCCCTCATCAGGTCGGCCGGCGTCATCTTGGAGACCTTCTCCTCGATGCCGAGAGCCTCCCGGATGTGCGCGTTGACCGGGATCGCCTTGGCGGTCCGGGGGAAGACGCCACCGCCCGCGGAGATGAGCTCGGTGTCGTAGTCGGCCCAGCTCGAGCGTGGGAGCTCGAAGACGCGGCGGCGCTCGGCGTAGGAGGTGGCCGCGTCCGGCTTCGGGTCGATGAAGATGTGCCGGTGGTCGAAGGCGGCGACCAGGCGGATGTGCTCGCTCAGCAGCATGCCGTTGCCGAACACGTCACCGGACATGTCTCCGATGCCGACGACCGTGAAGTCCTCGGCCTGCGTGTCGACGCCCAGCTCCCGGAAGTGCCGCTTGACGGACTCCCAGGCACCGCGGGCGGTGATGCCCATGCCCTTGTGGTCGTACCCGGCGGAGCCGCCGGAGGCGAAGGCGTCACCGAGCCAGAAGTTGTACTGCTCGGCGACCCCGTTGGCGATGTCCGAGAAGGTCGCGGTGCCCTTGTCGGCGGCGACCACGAGGTAGGTGTCGTCCTCGTCGTGCCGGACGACGTCGGCGGGCGGGACGACCTCGCCGGCCACCATGTTGTCGGTGATGTCCAGCAGCGCGGAGATGAACGTCTTGTAGCTCGCGACGCCCTCGGCCAGCCACGCGTCCCGGTCCACGCTCGGGTCGGGCAGCCGCTTGGCGACGAAGCCTCCCTTGGCGCCGACCGGCACGATGACGGTGTTCTTCACCATCTGCGCCTTGACCAGGCCGAGGATCTCGGTGCGGAAGTCCTCACGCCGGTCCGACCAGCGCAGTCCGCCTCGCGCGACCTTCCCGAACCGCAGGTGCACGCCTTCCACCTGCGGCGAGTACACCCAGATCTCGAACGCCGGGCGCGGCGCCGGCAGGTCGGGGATCGCCTGCGGGTCGAACTTCATGGAGATGTACTCGTGCGGCGAGCCGCCCGCCGCCTCCTGGAAGAAGTTCGTCCGCAGGGTCGCCTTGATGACGGTGAGGAAGGACCGCAGGATCCGGTCCTCGTCCAGGCTCGCCACCTGGTCGAGAGCCGCCTCGAGCTCTTCGAGGAGCGCGTCGACGAGCTCGTGACCGGCGCGCTGCCGGTCCGGGGACATCCGCGCCTCGAACAGCGACACCAGCAGCCGGGTGGTGTGGACGTTGTCGCGGAGGGTGTCCTCCATGTAGTCCTGGCTGAACGTCGAACCGGCCTGGCGCAGGTACTTCGCGTACGCCCGCAGCACCATCGCCTGCCGCCAGTTCAGCCCGGCGCTCAGTACGAGGGCGTTGAACCCGTCGTTCTCCGCCTTGCCGGTCCAGGTCGCCGCGAAGGCCTCCTGGAAGCGCTCGCGTCCGTCGTCGCCGAGGTGGTCACCGGCGGCACCGCCCTGTGAGCGCGGCATCCGCAGCCCGAAGTCGTAGATCCACGCCACGCTCCGGTCCGAGCAGCGCAGTTCGTACGGCCGCTCGTCCATCACCTCGACGCCGAGCCGGTTGAGGACCGGCAGCACGGCCGACAGGGTGATGGACTCCCCCCTGCGGTAGATCTTGAACCTGCGCTCCTCGGGGGCGGCGCCCACCGGCTCGTACAGGCTGAGCGAGAAGCTCTTCTCCCCGGTGAGCTTCTCGAGCTGCGCTAGGTCGGCGACCGCGGAACGCGGGTTGTGGTCGGCCTTGTAGCCCTCGGTGACGGCGTTGCCGTAGCGGCGCAGCAGTTCGGCGGCGCGCTCCTCGCCGAACTCGGCGTTCAGCGCCTCCGCGAAGCCGTCGGCCCAGGACCGGGCGGCCTCCACCAGACGCGCCTCGATGCGCTCCTTGTCGGCGTCGGACAGCTGCGGCAGTTCGGTGCCCTGCGGGACCCTGACGACGAAGTGCAGCCGGGAGAGGATCGACTCGGTGTTCCAGGCGGTGAAGTCGACGCTGGTACCGCCGAGTTCCTCCTTCAGGATGTCGATGATCCGCAGCCGGACGCCGGTCGTGTACCGGTCGCGCGGCAGGTAGACGAGGGCGGAGTAGTAGCGCCCGTACTCGTCCTGGCGCAGGTAAAGGCGCAGCCGCCTGCGCTCCTGGAGGTAGAGCACGGACGTCACGATGGACTGGAGCTCGTCGACCGGGGTCTGGAACAGCTCGTCGCGCGGATAGGTCTCGAGGATCTGGAGCAGATCGCGTCCGTCGTGGCTGTTGGGCGAGAACCCGGCCCGGTCCAGCACTTCCTCGACCTTGCGGCGGATGACGGGCACGCGCCGCACCGACTCGGTGTAGGCGGCCGACGAGAACAGTCCGAGGAAGCGCCGCTCACCGACGACGTTCCCCTCGGCGTCGAACCGCTTGACGCCGATGTAGTCGAGATACGACGGCCGGTGCACGGTGGATCGGCTGTTGGCCTTGGTCAGCACCAGCAGCTTGTGCTCCCGCGCCTTGGCCCGGGCGTCGGCGGGCAGCCGCTCGAACGACGGACTGACGGGGTGGCTGTCCCCCTCGGCGTGATGCGGGTCGGAGCGCAGGATGCCGAGCCCGGTGCCGGGGACGGCGGCCAGCGAGTCGTCCGACCTGAGCTGGTACTCCCGGTAGCCGAGGAAGGTGAAGTGGTCGGCGGCCAGCCAGCGCAGCAGCTCGCGGGCCTCCTCGATCTCCTGCTCGCGCAGATCCGAGGCGATGGGCTCCTTGGGCAGTTCGTCGGCCATACGCAGCGCCGCGTCCCGCATCTTCTCCCAGTCCTCGACGGCCTCACGGGCGTCGGACAGGACCCGCAGCAGGTCGGCGGTGATCTGCTTCAGGTCCCCGCGGTCGGTCTCACGGTCGATCTCGACGTGGATCCAGGACTCGGTGTGCGCGTCGTGCGGCAGCTTGGCGGTGGCGGGCGCGGCGAGCACCTCGACGAGACTGCCGGTGAGGTCGCGCCGGACGACGACCTGCGGATGGATGACGACGTGAATGCCACGCCCCTGCCGGGTCAGCTCGTTGGTGACGGAGTCGACCAGGAAGGGCATGTCGTCCGTCACCACCTCCACGACGGAGTGGCTGCAGGTCCACCCGTTCTCTTCCACGGTGGGTGTGTGGACCCGCACGTTGGCCGTGCCCTGCGGGCGCTTCTCGGCCAGTCGGTAGTGCGAGACCGCGGCACCGAAGATGTCGACCGGGTCGCGGTCGGCGAGGTCCTCCGGGGCGGTGTGCAGGTAGTAGCGCTGGAGGAACGCGAGCAGGGTGTCCCGGTCCGGGGTGCTCTCGTCCGTCGTCCCGGTCGGTAGGTGCCCCCCGACCGGGCTGTTCTCAGCTACCCGGGCGGCCCTCTCGAGCAGCTCGGCCTTGGCTTCGTCCAGCTTGGTCTGCATTGTCCTCTGGCTCCTGTCGCGCGCCGTTGCGTGACGTAGGTGGAAGTACGGTCTCTTCCCCTGGGACGTAACGCCACGACGCGGGGTGTCCGGTCTGTTCCGACGCTATGCCGCAAGGTGAGATGAGCGGGGGGTTATCAGCCATTCTCGACACGCCCGTACGGTGTGACGCTGCTCTCTGCGGCGCCGGTGACCGGGGTGCGATCGGCGTCCGGGGAGCCCATCGGCTCCCGTCCCGCCCGCGAAGACCAGCGACCGCCGCCCGGTCACGGAGGTGTTCCGTGCTTCCCGGGCGCAGGGCAGGGGCGACGATGCCCCCGCGAGATATCGCGCTGATCACGCCACCAAGGCTATCGCTCCTTGCAGGGGCCCCGTCATGAGCCGTATGTGTACAAAACCGGGGCTGGAACTTTGACGTTCTGCACAGCACCAAAACCCCCACCCGCATGCGGTCCCCCTCTTCCGGGCCCCCTGGGATGCGCATGCGGTGCGAATGCGATGCGAATGACAGGCGATCAGTCCCGGGAGATGCGGGAGCAGAGTGCTGCGGGGGGTGCGGGGGACGCAGTCCCCGCCGGGGTGCAGGGGACGCAGTCCCCGCCGGGGTGCAGGGGACGCAGTCCCCGCCGGGGTGCAGGGGACGCAGTCCCCGCCGGGGTGCAGGGGACGCAGTCCCCGCCGGGGTGCAGGGGCGGAGCCCCTGGTGGGGTCGAAGGGGCCACGCCCCTGGGGATGGGACGGGTAGGGGCGGCGGGGGCGAGAACAACCCGGCGTCCACCACGACACACCCCACCTCACCCCGCCCAGCGCAGCGTCACGCCGCCAACCGCTCCGCCTCCCCCACCGCCTCCTCCAACGTGTCAACCACCGGCACCCCCACCACCTCAAGGCTCGCCCGCCCATGCGACCCCCCGGTGTACAACACGGCCCGCGCCCCCACATGCCGAGCCGCCACCGCATCATCCGCGGCATCCCCGATCACCACGACACGAGCCGGATCCACCCGCCCGAGCGCCGCGAGATGCCGCACCATGTGCTCCGCCTTGCTCCCCCCGGACGGCCCCACCCGCCCGTCGACCCGCATGAAGTGCGCCTCGATGCCGAACCCCCGCACCAACGGAACAAGCTCGTCATGCCCGTACATGCTGAGAATCGACTGGCTCCGCCCGGCCGCCCCCCACCCGGCCAGCAGCTCCGCAGCCCCCGCCGTCAGCCCGCATCTCACCCGATGCTCGGTGTAGTACCGGTGAAAGGTCGCATCCATGACCTCCCACTCGGTATCGGTCGGCAGCCGCCCCATCAACCGCTCGTAGAACTTCGGCACCGGCACGCAGTACATCGCCCGGTACTGCTCCATCGTGATCGGTGTCAGCCCCAACTCCGCGAACGCCGCGTTCGTCGCCCCGATGATCGCGTCATTGTCGTGGAACAGCGTCCCGTTCCAGTCCCACACAATGTGCGCGCCCGTCTTCTTCCCCATGCCAGAAACGTACCCGCCCTCACCGACAATCAAGAGACCCGCACATCAGAGCGACGCGCACCGTCACCACACCCCCGCCACCACCACACCACCGCAGCCAGCACCGGCACCGGCACCGGCACACCCCCGCCCCGCCTCAGCCAGCCCCGCCCCCGAGCCCCACCAGCGTCGCGATCTCCTGCGTGGCGAACCACAGCAGCTCATGATCCTCGGCCCCGTCCACGACGAACTGCGCGTCGTCGTCCCCACCGTCCGCCGCCACCAGCGCCTCGGCCGCCGCGGTCACATCCGCCTCCGCGTCACCGGCATCGACGTGCACGGCCGCCGCCTTGGCCAACGGCACCGGCCCCGAGACCCACACCTCACCCAGCGCCGCGGAATCAAGCGCCCGGTCGGGGTCGGAGGTCGCCGCCCCGTCGGGCACGTCCACCGCGACCACGACCCGGCGCCGCACCGCCTCGCCGTCCGCGGCCAGCAACCTCAACGAGGCCAGCGCCGCCCGGTTGAGCGCGGCGTACTCGAGCTCCTCGATGTCTTCGGACAGGTACCACTCGCGCAAAGCCGGCGTGACCGCGTACGCGACGAGCGGCCCACTCCCCAGCTCTCCCGTCTTGTACGCCTCGGCGAGCCCGGAAAGGGTCAGGGGGACGTAGACACGCATGGTCGCCGCTTTCGTCGTCATCGGAGGAGGTCACGGGTCCCTTCCGGCGGGCGTTCCGCACCTCGCGAAGGGCTTTCAGGATACGTGCGCGGGGTCCCCTTTCGAGTCCCTGCCCAACCCCCTGAACGCGTCCACCCCACGCCCCGGAATTCACCCGGCACACCCCCGCCACCACGGGCTTTTCACCACCCCGAACCACCCTGATAGGTGAACTTCCCGGCCACCCCCACCGGGCGCCCCTCCTCCTTGCCCTCGCCCCCCGCGGCCCCGTACAAGATCACCAGCCACGAAGTTACCGCCCGGTATCGCCCGGGCCGATCGAACGGGGACATCCATGAACAAGGTCATGACGAGGGCGAACCACCACCCGGGCGCCCGCCCGCCGGGCCGGCGCGACCCCCGCCGCCCCGGCGGCACACCACCCCGCGCCCCCGGCGGAGGCACCCGCCCGAGCACGCCCGACGGCCGACCGCCGGGCTCACCGAGCACCGGCACGACCCCCACCCGCACCAGCCCACCGGACAACCGCCCCCGCACCACCCCGCACACCCCCACCACCGGCGCCACCACCCGCACCCCCGCCAGGCCGTCCACCACCCCCGCTGCCACCTCCACTCCCACCGTCCCCTCCCAAACCCCCCGCAGGCCCATCCCCCAGCCCCGCCCCACCGACGTCTTCGCCGACCGCCTCCTCGCCGTCCTCAGCGGCCGCCGCCCCGTCCACTGGATGCTCCGGCACACGGCCGGCCGCGCCTACGACGAACTGGCCTGGCTCGCCGAACGCGGCCCGCTGCGCGCCCCTCGCGGCGCCCTCCCCGTCGTCCAGGACATCGGCTACTACGTCCCCCGCACCGGCGCCATCGAGGCCTTCGCCCGCATCAGCGCCGGCGACCGGCTGCGCGCCATGGCCTTCCGCCTGGAGCAGGGCCACGACCTGCGCTGGCGCTGCACGGCGGTGGAACTGGGCGGCCCCCGCAGGCCACAAGCGGACGACGACTGAACAGAACCGCGCTCCCCTGCCCGACCCCCGCAACACCAAGCCCCAAACCCCGCACCCCAACCAGCCACCCCGCACCCCGCGCCCCGCACGCCAAAGGGCCGGGCACCCCCAGGGGTACCCGGCCCTTCAGCAAGCTACGGCGCCGCAGGCAACCGCACCCGCAACCCCGACTTCGTCACCGTCACTTCTTGCGACGACGCCCGCCACGCGACTGCTTGCGCCGCTCCGCGCGCGTGAGACCGTCGGACTCGGAGCGCACGGGCTCGTCGTCGTCGGCGAAGTCGCCCTCGATGACACCGCCCTCGCCGTCCACGGTCGGCGCGGAGAAGTGCAGCTCCCGGCGCTGCGGGACGTCCAGCCCCTTGGCGCGGATCTCGGGACGGGAGGCGCCCGCCTGCGCCGGCACCGCGTCCTGCTTGGTGAGCGACGGCGCGGAGTCCTCGACCGGGACCTCCTCGACCTGCTGCTCGACCTGGACCTCCAGGTTGAACAGGTAGCCGACGGACTCCTCCTTGATGCCCTCCATCATGGCGGTGAACATGTCGAAGCCCTCACGCTGGTACTCGACCAGCGGGTCCTTCTGCGCCATCGCGCGCAGGCCGATGCCCTCCTGGAGGTAGTCCATCTCGTAGAGGTGCTCGCGCCACTTGCGGTCCAGGACCGACAGCACGACCCGGCGCTCCAGCTCACGCATGATCTCCGAGCCGAGCTGCGCCTCACGCGCCTCGTACTGCTCGTGGATGTCGTCCTTGATGGACTCGGAGATGAACTCGGCGGTCAGACCGGCCCGGTCGCCGGCCGCCTCCTCCAGCTCCTCGACGGTGACCTTGACCGGGTACAGCTGCTTGAAGGCGCCCCACAGCCGGTCGAGGTCCCAGTCCTCCGGGAAGCCCTCGGCGGTCTCCGCGGCGACGTACGCGTCGATCGTGTCGTCCATGAAGTGGACGACCTGCTCCTGCAGGTCCTCGCCCTCCAGGACGCGGCGGCGCTCGCCGTAGATGACCTCGCGCTGCCGGTTGAGGACCTCGTCGTACTTCAGGACGTTCTTACGGGTCTCGAAGTTCTGCTGCTCGACCTGCGACTGCGCGGACGCGATCGCGCGCGTGACCATCTTGTTCTCGATCGGCACGTCGTCCGGGACGTTCGCCATCGACATCACGCGCTCGACCATCTGGGCCTTGAACAGGCGCATCAGGTCGTCGCCCAGGGAGAGGTAGAAGCGGGACTCGCCCGGGTCGCCCTGACGGCCGGAACGACCGCGCAGCTGGTTGTCGATACGACGCGACTCGTGCCGCTCGGTGCCCAGGACGTAGAGCCCGCCGAGGTCCTTGACCTCCTCGAACTCCGCCTTGACCGCCTTCTCGGCCCTCTCCAGGGCGGCGGGCAGGGCCGCGGCCCACTCCTCGATGTGCTCCTCGGGGTCGAGACCTCGCTGGCGCAGCTCCGCCTCGGCGAGGTCGTCGGGGTTGCCGCCGAGCTTGATGTCGGTACCACGGCCGGCCATGTTGGTGGCGACGGTGACGGCGCCCTTGCGGCCGGCCTGGGCGACGATGGTCGCCTCACGGTCGTGCTGCTTCGCGTTCAGCACCTCGTGCTGGATGCCGCGCTTGGAGAGCTGCTGCGAGAGGTATTCGGACTTCTCGACCGACGTCGTACCGACGAGGATCGGCTGGCCCTTCTCGTGCTTCTCGGCGATGTCGTCGACGACCGCCTCGAACTTCGCGACCTCGGTGCGGTAGATCAGGTCCGACTGGTCCTTGCGGACCATGGGCCGGTTGGTCGGGATCGGGACGACGCCGAGCTTGTAGATCTGGTGGAACTCGGCGGCCTCGGTCATCGCCGTACCGGTCATGCCACAGAGGCCGGGCTGTTCCTTGCCGTTGTGGTCGTGGCGCTTGTAGAGGCGGAAGAAGTTCTGCAGGGTGATCGTGGCGAGCGTCTGGTTCTCGTCCTTGATGTCCACCCCTTCCTTCGCCTCGATCGCCTGGTGCATGCCCTCGTTGTAGCGGCGGCCGGCGAGGATACGGCCGGTGTGCTCGTCGACGATCATGACCTCGCCGTCGATGACGACGTAGTCCTTGTCCGCCTTGAAGAGCTCCTTGGCCTTGATGGCGTTGTTCAGGTAGCCCACCAGCGGGGTGTTCACCGACTCGTAGAGGTTGTCGATGCCCAGCCAGTCCTCGACCTTGGAGACACCGGACTCGTGGATGGCGACCGTGCGCTTCTTCTCGTCGACGTCGTAGTCGCCGGTCTCCTCGATGCCCTTGAGGGGGTTGCCGGCCTCGCCCTTCTTCAGCCGGGTGACCAGCTTGGCGAAGTCGCCGTACCACTTGGTGGCCTGGTCGGCCGGGCCGGAGATGATCAGCGGCGTACGGGCCTCGTCGACGAGGATGGAGTCGACCTCGTCGACGATGGCGAAGTTGTGGCCGCGCTGGACGAGTTCGTCCTTGGACCACGCCATGTTGTCGCGCAGGTAGTCGAACCCGAACTCGTTGTTCGTGCCGTACGTGATGTCGCAGCGGTACTGCTCGCGTCGCTGGGCCGGCGTCATGTTGGCGAGGATGCAGCCGACGTCCAGGCCCAGGAACTTGTGGACGCGCCCCATCATCTCGGAGTCGCGCTCGGCCAGGTAGTCGTTGACCGTGATCAGGTGGACGCCCTGTCCGGAGAGGGCGTTCAGGTACGCGGGCAGGGTGCCGACCAGGGTCTTGCCCTCACCGGTCTTCATCTCGGCGACATAGCCGAGGTGGAGGGCGGCGCCGCCCATCATCTGGACGTCGTAGTGACGCTGTCCGAGGACGCGCTTGGCGGCCTCGCGGACGGTCGCGAACGCTTCGGGAAGCAGGTCGTCCAGGCTCTCACCATCGGCGTACCGCTGCTTGTACTCATCGGTGAGGGCCCGCAGCTCGGCGTCGGAGAGGTCGACGAAGTCCTCTTCGATGGAGTTGACCTGGTCCGCGATGCGGTGCAGCTTGCGCAGGATCTTGCCTTCGCCTGCACGCATGATCTTCGAGAGGACGGACACGGGGGTTGGTCTCCTTGCCGGTCGGGCCTGGGACGGTCGGTTTCCATTTGGCTTACTGAGCAACGGCCATCGTATGCGAGGACCCCGCCACGCCGGGAGGCCTGCCGGGACGGCGACCGTCCACTGCTTCACATCTCTTCAAAAGAACAACGTCCGGGTGGCGCGGATGGTGCCGCGCCGCACCGACGAATTGCGCGAATTGTGATCACCCGCTCACCCACGGCAAAGAGATGGTGCCTTCGTCGCGTCCCGAGCAGAATCGGCCGATGGACCCCGTCACGCTGACCACCGCCCGCCTCCTGCTGCGCACGGTCGGCCCACAGGACACCGACGCCGTGTACGCGGCCGCCCAGGACCCCGACATCCAGCGCTGGACCACGATCCCCGCGCCCTACCTCCCCGAGCACGCCCGAAGCTTCACGGAACAACTGGTCCACGAGGGCTGGGCGAACGGCTCGATGCTCACCTGGGGCATCTTCCTTCCCGAGGGGGAGGATCTGGTCGGCATGCTCAGCCTCAGCATGCGGTCCCTGGGCACGGCCGAGATCGGCTTCTGGGGCACCAAGGAGCACCGGGGCCACGGCTACGTCACCGAGGCCGCCCTCACCGCCTCCCGCTGGGCCTTCGTCCACCTCTCCGTCGACCGCGTGGAATGGCGGGCGGAGGTCGGCAACGCCGCTTCCCGTGCGGTGGCGGAACGCGCGGGCTTCACCATCGAGGGCACTCTGCGCTCCGCGATCAACAACAAGGGCGTACGCCGGGACTGCTGGGTGGGCTCGCTGCTTCCGTCGGACCTGGCCCTGCCGTCCGCGGCGCCCTACCTGCCGACGTCGGCTCCGTCGCACGGTACCCCGTAGCGAAAGCGCAGGTCGTGTCGCGCTGTCAGTGCCGCCGTCTATCGTGCGGAGCCATGACGACCTCGCGCCCCGCGACCCAAATCTCCGCAGACGAAGCCCGCCGCCTCGCCCTACGGGCACAGGGCTTCCTGGGTGTCCCCGACCGCAAGGCCGGCGTCCGCGGCACCCTCCGCCATCTGGGCGCGGTCCAACTCGACACCATCTCCGTCCTCGCCCGCTCCCACGAACTCATCCCGTACGCCCGCCTGGGCGCGGTAGGCCGAAAGACGGTCGAGAACGCGTACTGGAAGGACACACACGCCTTCGAGTACTGGTCCCACGCCGCCTGCATCCTCCCCATCGAGGAGTGGCCGCACTTCGCCTTCCGCCGCCGTGCCTACCGCAACCGACCGCACTGGAACCACGACCTTCCGGACGGCACGTACGACCAGGTCATCAAGCAGCTGCGTGCCGAAGGCCCCCTCACCGCCACGGACTTGGGCGGCGCGAAGAAGACCAGCGAGTGGTGGGACTGGTCGGGCACCAAGGTGGCCGTCGAACGCGCCCTGATGTACGGCGAGGTGGTGTGCGTCGAGCGCCGGGGCTGGAAGCGTGTGTACGACCTCGCCGAGCGCGCCGTCCCTGCCACCCTGCTCCACGACGACCTGGACGACTCCGAGTGCCTGCGCCGCCTGGTCCGTCTCGCCGGTCAGTCCCTGGGCGTCGGCACCCGCGCGGACATCGCCGACTACCACCGTCTCAAGGCCGAGCAGGTCGACGCGGTGATCGCCGACTCGGGTCTGGTCCCGGTCACGGTCGAGGGCTGGGGCAAGCCCGCCTGGGCCGACCCGGCGGCCCTGGCGTCTCCCCCGCGCGGCCGCCACCGCACCACGCTCCTGTCCCCCTTCGACTCCCTCGTCTGGGAACGGGCGCGTACGGAGCGGATCTTCGGCTTCACCCACCGCCTGGAGGCGTACGTCCCCAAGCAGAAGCGGGTGTACGGCTACTTCGCGATGCCGGTGCTGTCCGGCGGCCACCTGGTCGGTCGTGTGGACCCGGCCCGCGAGGGCAGCACCCTGATCGCCAGGCAGGTGACGCTGGACGGCCCGAAGGCGGTCCCTGCGGTCGCACAGGCCCTGATCGAGGCGGCGAGCTGGGTGAACTGCACGGACGTACGCGTGGAACGGGTGGACGCCCCGGAGCTGCGCGAGCCTCTCGTGAGGGAACTCGCCCGCCTCACCGACTGATTCCGGGCCCCACCGGATTCCACGGCCCTACTGGATCTCGAGGATCTTCTCCCGCATCGCGTAGACCACCGCCTCCATCCTGGAGTGCAGCTGCAGCTTCTCCAGGATGTTGCGCACATGGTTCTTCACGGTGTTCTCGGAAATGAACAACTGCTTGGCGATATCCCGGTTGTTCATCCCCGTGGCGACCAGCTTCAGCACCTCCAGCTCACGGTCCGTGAGCCGCGGCGCCGGCACGAGACGGCGTTCGTCGGTGCGCTGGATCATCGACTTGAACTCGGTGAGCAGTTTCGACGCCATGGAAGGGCTGATCTGCGACTGCCCGTCGGCCACCGCGCGAATAGCGGTGGCGACCTCGTCCGTGGAGATCTCCTTGAGGAGATATCCGGTCGCGCCGGCCTTGATCGCCTCGTAGAGGTCGGCTTCCTCGTCGCTGATCGTCAGCATGATGATCTTCGCGCTGGGGGCGACCTCCTTGATGGAGGTGCACGCCTCGATCCCGCCGCGCTTGGGCATCCGCACGTCCATCAGCACGATGTCCGGCAGCAGGTCGGCGGCCTTGTCGACGGCCTCCGCGCCGTCACCGGCCTCTCCCACGACCTGGATGTCCTCTTCGGCCGCGAGCACGATCTCCAGGCCACGGCGGAAGAGGGCATGGTCGTCCACGACCAGGACACGGATCGGCTCCTTGCGTGGAGAGCCCGTGTCCGGGCCCGTGGCGACGACGCCGTGTCCGGCGTTGTCGTCCTGCATCGGTCCGAAGCTGTCCGCCATCGTTCCTCCCCCTGAAGGCTGTGGCCTGTGGTTCCTGTGCCATCGCCAACCCAAGGCAACGGCCCAGCGGTTGGGCCGGTGCGGCCATGATTCCATGCCCGGACGACACCCTGGTGACCGAGCGGGGCGTGAAGTGGTCGCACACCGGTGCCCCTGGGGGCGCACACGCGCACCAGGGGCACCGGATCAGCTGTCTCCCGGGCGGTCAGCCACCCAGCGTGCCACCCGCCGCGGGGGGCTGCGCCTGGGCCACCATCGGGTCCGTGTTCAGGTGGATGACGCCGTAGTCATAGGCGTGTCGCCGGTAGACGACACTCGGCTCCTTCGTCTCGGAGTCGACGAAGAGGTAGAAGTCGTGCCCGACCAGTTCCATCTCGTAGAGGGCCTGGTCGAGGGTCATCGGAGACGCGACGTGGGTCTTCTCGCGGACGACCAGGGGACCGTCACCCTTGATCTCCAGCGAACCGATCTTCTTGGTGGGGACGCCGTCGGACTCTTCCTCATGGACGGCGTGGCCGTTGCCGTTGAGTGTCGCCGCGCCCGGAACGTGGTCAGGGACCTCGGCCGCCGTGAGCCGCCGTGCACCGCGCCGGGTGTGGCGCTTGTCGTGCTGCTTGCGCAACCGCGCGTCCAGCTTCTCCGCCGCCAGGTCGAGCGCCGCGTACGGATCGCTGGCTGCCGCCTCCGCCCGGATGACCGGACCGCGGGAGCGGAGCGTGATCTCCACTCGGTCACAGCGGTCGGCTTGTCGGGGGTTCGGCTCCTTGGACACCTCGACGTCGAGGCTGATCACCTTGCCATCGAGCTTCTGGATCTTCTCCAGCTTCAGCTTCTCGGCCACGTGCTTGCGGAACCGCTCGGGCACCTCGGTCTTGCGGCCCTTGACGACGATGTCCACGCAGAACTCCGTTCCCGGATCACTCCGCTTCGCTGCGGAGCGTCTCCCTTTTGCACCAGGCTCCGGTGAGTCCCGGAACCTCGGACTCGGTGACGTCCACCTCCTCCCCCGCGGGCAGGATCTCCACTCCACCGGTGCGGGTGATAGTGAAAAACCCACGGGACGGCATTCGGATAGGAGAGGTGTGGCCTGCGCCTTTCTCTCACAACCGAACATATCTCGCCCGGACGGATGTCGTCACCCTCTACCGCGGCGTACCTCCGTTCAGGTGAATAAGCCCTCTCGTAACCTGCAACGATGCAAGTTCGCAGTCAGTTCCGGTTTATTTCGAAAGAATCCGGCGTGGCCGCGATCACGGCCGCGCAGATCATGTCGTGGTGACCGCGTGGGCCCGCCCTTCCCGGCGGAACGACCACCCGGTCCGTCTCCTCCTCCGTCATCCCGCTCATCCGTTCCCCTCTGCCTTCCCGACCTGCCTCGCCATACACCGTCGTTGTCGTCTTTCCACACACATCAGCCTCATTCACCCCCACGTCCGCACCACCGGCCCGCCGGTGCCGCCGCGGTGCCTCGTCCCGGCCCGCCGCGGCTCCCCGCCCGCCGGCCACGCCGCCGTACGCCGATCCGCCCCCACCCCCACGCGAAGGCGAGGCCGCCCGCACCGCGCGCGCCGCCTCCGTCAGGGACGCCCCGGTCGTCATCAGGTCATCGACGAGGACCACCGGACCAGCGCGCAGCAACCGCCCGCCTCCGGAGACCACCTCCAGCGCACCGGCCAGGTTCTCGAGCCGTTGCCGGGAGTTGAGCCCGGCCTGGTCGGCGACCGCACGCCGCTGCCGCACCACGGACGCCACCCGCGCCGGCGTCCCCTCCCTCCGCAGCTCCGCTGCCGCCGCGAGCGCGATCCGCCGCGCCGGATCATGCCCCCGAGCCCGAACCACCCCACGCGAGGACGGCACGGGAACGAGCACCACGACCCCTTCACCCCACGCCCCCGTCCCTCGGCCCCCAGCCCCGCACCCCGGCGGCCCCCACGCCTCCCGGAGCCCCGCACGCACCGCTCCCGCCAGCGCCGTACCCAGAGGTGCCGCCAGTGCCAGCGCGCCCCGCTCCTTGTGGGCCAGGAGCACGGCCCGCACCTCGTCCGCGTACCGAGCCACCGCGTGCACGACCGGCAGTCCCGGCGGCTCCGGCACCGGGCGCACCCTGCGCGGGACGGCCCCGCTCAGGACGGCACGGCACTTTGGGCAGAGCACCGTGCGAGGCCTCCCGCAGCCTCCGCACCCGGTCGGCAACACCAGGTCGGTGAGGTCCTGCCACCACCCCCGCATGCCCACCACTGTGCCAACGCCGGCGCCGCCCTGCCACCCCTGTGGACAACCCCCTGTGGACAACTCGGGGGCGCCGCCGCGAACAGCCGTGACCACCGCGAATCCGCAGCTCCCGAAGCCTCCCGAGACACCCTGTGACACCCCGCGACACCCCACGACACCCGAACAGCGAAGCGGCCGCTCCCGCCGGAGTCACCCCCGGCACGAGCGGCCGCCTCCCCGAGCCCGACCTCAGCCCGGATAGACCGGCGCCGTCCCGTCCGCGTCCACCTTCTGCCACTGCGTTCCGGACGGCAGCCGCACGATCCCGTCCTCCGAGTACGCCACCAACGGCAACGCGTCGTCCTCGGACGCGGCGATCTCCTTCACGCCCGTCAGGGCCGCCGGCGCGGGCCCCTCCGGCGTGGAGCCGTCGACCTGGACGTACCGCGTCTGCTGGACGCCGTCGTGCTCGCGCCCGACCACGACGAGGCGGCTGTCACCGGCCCACGACATGGTCGTGAGCTCCTCCATCTCGGGTGTGGCGGAACGCAGTTCCTGTATGGACGGCGCCTCCCCGGCCTTCTCGCCTCGCGTGATCCGGCCGATGAACAGGGACTGCTTGCCGCCCTTCTCCACGACGAGCGCGATCCGCGCCCCGTCCGCGGCCACCCGGATGTCCTTGACGCGTCCGTCCAGCCCCGGCGTGTCCACCGTCAGCGGCTTGCCGGCACCTTCCTCCAGCAGCAGCAGTCGCGAGTCGTCCGGGTCGCGGTCGGCCACCCACAGGTCGCCCTGCACGTCCCAACTGGGCGCGGTCAGCCGGTCTTCCGCCGTCGCGCCCTGGCTGGTCAGCACGGGCTCCCCGAGCGAACCGCCCGACACGAGCGAGCCGACGTACAGCGACTTCCCGTCGACGCCGACTCCGGCCGCGCTGCGCTCGTCGCGCGACACGGCGACGGACCGCAGTTCCTTGGCGCCCTCGCCCAGCGCCCCGGGAACCGGATCGGGATGCGTGCCGCTACCGGCCGCGGGCAGCCGTACCAGCCGGTGCTCGCCGTCGATGAAGTACAGGTACTCGGCAGGCTGCACCGAGCCACGCATGGCGACGTCGGCAGCCTCGCCCTCGGTGAGCGCGCACAACTGCTTGCCACCCGCTTGCAGTTCGACCCCCTCCACCACGGGGGTGAGGTGCTGCAGGGTGAACATGAGCTGGGCGGCCATCTCGTGGCACTGGGCCATACCGACCTGCGCCGCCCGGTCGTTCAGCGGCACGGTCAGCTTGCTCTGGTCGTCCGGCGTCAGCGTGGTGACGTCATCGGCCAGCTCCGTCCCGGTGGGGAAGCTGGACCTGACGACCGGGCCGAGCCAGCTCGTGGGCCCGGTCAGCAGGGAACGCACCATCTGTGTCATGGGATCCACACGCTCACGCACGTACACCGGATCCGCGACCGCCACGGCCTGCGGAGTCACTCCTTCCGCGGCGTGCGAGGCGAGGTAGTACTTGTTGACGGACAGGTAGTTCCGCTGGAAGTCCGACTTGCCCATGACGACGCCCTGCGGCAGTTTGTCGATGCGCCACTGCTTGGTCTTCGGTTCGCGCGTGAGGTACAGCGACTGGCTGTAGTTCCCCTCCGCGGGCGCGTACGACTGCTGCGCGTCCACCGTGGCGACCCGGTCGCCGGTGAGCGGGTACGAGACGACGTCGGCGTCCTCCCGGTCGGCGGCCCGCTCGGGCCCGATGGTCGCCCCGTCCTCGAGCACCGTAGTGGACAGCTCCGGCTTCCACTTCTTCGCGGCTTGGGTGGTCAGGTACTTGCGCGCCGTCTCGTAGTTCGGGTCGTCGCTGGTCAGGGACTCCAGAAAGCCCTGGACGATGTCCGAGGCGGGCGCGTCCTCCTGCGGAGGCATGGCGAACACCCGCACCTGCGCGTCCTGACGCGGCGTGGACTCCACCCCGCGCAGGTCCCCGCTGTCGGGCATGGACGCACACCCCGCCAGCAGTACGACGCCACAAGCGGCGTACGCCACCGAGCGCCCCGGCGTACGCCGGGCGCCCCTTCCGCGGTCAGCGCCCACGGAATGCCTCCCCTTGCTCGTACGAGCCCTCCGACCGGGCGTCCGGGCGGCTCACGGTCTCGCTCGGCGTGCCCTCGGCCTCGCCGTTCCCCTGACCGCCCGCGGCGGGCGGGTCGTCCTGCCGTCGCGCCCCTGAAGCGGGCCGCGGCACCACGCGCGAGCCGCTGCCGGGCAACGCCGTGGGATCGGCCGTCGGCGTGACCGCGGACGACCGGGGCGCGAGCGGGCCTCGTGAGGGGCCCTGGTCGCCGGTCGGCTGGGCCGGGACGGTGGCGGCCTTCTCCCCGCCCCCGCGTGGCAGGCCGGCGTCGTCGAGGCCCCGATGGCGCCGCGAGTCCTTGGGTTCCAGCGGTATCGGCGAGCCCCTGAGCGGCTCGTCCGCGGTTCGCGGCAGCGTCAGCCGGAACTGCGAGCCGCCACCCGGCTCGCCCCATGCCTGCAGCCAGCCGCCGTGCAGCCGCGCGTCCTCCAGGGCGATGGACAACCCCAGGCCCGTACCGCCGGTGGTACGCGCGCGTGCCGGGTCGGCCCGCCAGAAGCGGCTGAAGACGCGGGTCGCCTCACCGGGCTTGAGCCCGACGCCGTAGTCGCGCACCGCCACCGCGACCGCCCCGCCCGCCGCGGCGAGCTTGACGATGACGTCCTTGCCCTCGCCGTGCTCGACGGCGTTGACGACGAGGTTGCGCAGCACCCGCTCCACCCGCCGGGCGTCCGCCTCGGCGACGACGGGCTGCTGGGCGCCCACGACCCGGATCTGCGTGCCCTTGCGCTCGGCCAGAGGTTCGGCCCCGCTGACCACCCTGCGCACGACCACGCGCAGATCGATCGGCTCGGCCTCCAGGGCCGCCGCGCCCGCGTCGAAGCGGCTGATCTCCAACAGGTCCGCGAGCAGCGTCTCGAACCGGTCCAGCTGGTCGGCGAGCAGCTCGGCCGACCGAGCGGTGATCGGATCGAAGTCCACGCGCGCGTCATGGATGACGTCGGCGGCCATCCGCACGGTCGTCAGCGGCGTCCGCAGCTCGTGCGACACGTCCGACACAAAGCGGCGCTGCATCCGCGACAGGTCCTCCAGCTGCTGGATCTTCAGCTGCAGGTTCTGCGCCATCTTGTTGAAGGCCTCACCGAGCCGAGCGATGTCGTCCTCGCCGGTGACCTTCATCCGCTCCTGAAGCCGGCCGGCGGACAGCCGCTCGGCGATCCCCGCAGCCATCCGCACCGGCGTGACGACCTGCCTGACCACGAGCCAGGCGATGGCCCCGAGCAGTACGACGACGAAGAGGCCGGCCGTCGCCAGCGTGCCCTTGACCAGGCTCAGCGACTTCTCCTCCTGGGTGAGCGGGAAGAGGTAGTACAGCTGGTACGGGTCGTTGTTCGGATCGTTGACCTGCTTGCCGATGACAAGGGCCGGCTGGGACTCCTTGTCGGCGTCGTAGAAGATCCTCGTGTAGCTCTGAGCCGCCATCGTCGGGTCGGTGTCGATCCGCTCCCGCAGGGCCTCGGGCACGCTGGACGCCGCGATGACGTCACCGGAGGCCCGCGGCCCCCGCCCGCTGCCGCTGTCGTTGCCCGCCGGGAGTGTCACGACGTCGAAGGCGCCCTGACCGCCGCTGGACAGGGACTCCACCAGGTCGCTCATCCACTGGATGACGTTCTGGGCGGGCCGGCCGTCCACCGTGGTGGCCTCGTCACCGGTGCCGCTCCCCGCCTCTTCGGCCTTCTGCCTGGCCACCGCGAACCCGCCGGTGGCCTGGCTCTGCGAGGCGTTCACCTTGGCGTCCAGCAGCCCGTTGCGCACCTGCCCGATGACGACGAAGCCGAGCAGCAGCACCACGCCCAGCGACATCAGCAGCGTCGTGACGACCACCTTGAGCTGGATGTTGCGCCGCCACAGCCGCATGACGGGCAGCAGCGGGCGACGCACCCAGCGCATGAACAGGCGCAGGACCGGACTGCCCTGGACGCCGCCCTGCAGCAGTCCGCCCTCGAGGAACCGACCCCAGCGGGATCCCGCTGTCTTACGGCCGACAGGCCGCCCCGCGTGGGCCCCGGAACTGCCGGGCGCCGATGCGGCACTGTCTCGGGACATGTCAGCTGGGCCCGGCCTTGTAACCGACACCACGGACGGTCACCACGATCTCCGGGCGCTCCGGGTCCTTCTCGACCTTGGAGCGCAGCCGCTGCACATGCACGTTGACCAGACGGGTGTCGGCCGCGTGCCGGTAGCCCCACACCTGCTCGAGCAGCACCTCGCGGGTGAACACCTGCCAGGGCTTGCGTGCGAGCGCCACGAGCAGGTCGAACTCCAGCGGCGTCAGGGCGATGGACTGCCCCTCCCGCTTCACGGAGTGCCCCGCCACGTCGATCACCAGGTCACCGATGGCCAGCTGCTCCGGCGCCGGCTCCTCCGACCTCCTGAGCCGCGCCCTGATCCGGGCCACCAGCTCCTTCGGCTTGAACGGCTTCACGATGTAGTCGTCGGCACCGGACTCCAGGCCCACGACGACGTCGACGGTGTCGCTCTTGGCCGTGAGCATCACGATCGGCACGCCGGACTCCGCCCTGATCAGGCGGCACACCTCGATACCGTCCCGCCCGGGCAGCATCAGATCCAGCAGCACCAGATCGGGCTTGCTCTCCCGGAAAGCGGCCAGCGCCTTGTCACCGTCGGCTACGAAAGACGGCTCAAAACCTTCACCACGCAGCACGATGCCGAGCATCTCGGCCAGTGCCGTGTCGTCGTCGACGACAAGGACTCGTCCCTTCATAAACGACATCATCCCATTCTCGTAACAGTGACCGGGGCGCTGGTGAGAGAGGTCACTGGCCTGTGACGATAGTCGTACGGAGTCACTACTGTCTGCCCTCGCCCTCGGGTGTCGATGTCCGTACGGACACCGTGACGGACTGTGGTCGCACGACTGGGGGGAATGTGCCGGGCATCGGAGCTACGGCGTCAGCACCTCCACGAGGGTCACTCCCCGCCACCCGGCCGTCTGCCTCCCCTCAGTCGATCGTCGCCTGCCGCGACTTCTCGCACAGCGCCGCGAGCGCCTCCGCCGTCACCGGCGACACCACGCCCTCCTCGGTGACGATCGCCGTCACCAGCTCGGGCGGCGTCACATCGAAAGCCGGGTTGTACGCCTGGGTCCCCAACGGTGCCACCGGAACCCCGCCGCCCGCCTCCGCTCCCGCCACCGGAACCTGCGGCGCTGTGAGCTCGGTCACCTCATGACCGGGACGCTGTTCGACCTCGATCGACGCCCCGTCCGGCGTGTCCAGGTCCACCGTCGTCACCGGCGCCACGACGATGAACGGCACATGGTGGTACCGCGCCAGCACCGCGAGCGGATAGCTCCCGACCTTGTTCGCCACCGAGCCGTCGGCCGCGATGCGGTCCGCACCGATCAGCACCGCGTCGACCTCTCCGGCCGCGAACAGCGAACCCGCCGCGTTGTCCGTCAGCAGGGTGTACGCCATACCGCTGCGCGCCGCCTCGTACGCCGTCAGCCGGGCCCCCTGCAGCAACGGCCGCGTCTCGTCCACCCACAGCCGCCGCAGCCGCCCCACGCGATGCGCCGCGAGCGCCACCGCGAACGCCGTCCCCTCACCGCCCGACACCAGGGCCCCGGTGTTGCAGTGCGTGAGGATCCGGTGCCCGCCGCCGGGCAGCAGCTCGTCCAGCAGTGCCAGCCCACGTTCGGCCATCCGACCGCTGGCCTCGGCGTCCTCCCGGTGCAGCGTGCGCGCCGCGGCCAACGCGGCCTCCGCGGCCTGCCGGGCATCACCGCCCTTGGCGAACTCCGTCCGGTGCGCGTCCTGGGCCCTGCGCACCCCGACGGCGAGATTCACCGCCGTGGGGCGGGCGCCCGCCAACGCGTTCGCCGCCTCGTCGACGTCGAACCCCCGCACGGCGGCGAGCGCGACGCCGTACGCCCCCGCGATGCCGAGCAACGGCGCCCCACGCACCGCCAGCGAACGGATCGCCTCCACCAGCGCGGACGCGTCCGTACAGACCAGCTCGACCTCCTCGGCCGGCAGTCTCGTCTGGTCGAGAAGGACCAGTACGGGGCCTTCAGGTGGCTCTTCCCAACGGATCGCCGGTATCTCGGTCGGCCTGCTGTCCTCGCCTGTTTGCGCGTACTGATCAGCCATGCCGTCAGTCTGCCCCGTATCCGCCGGACAATTGAAGGTGTCCAGCCCATACCGCGGCTGGTCCGTCGATGACCACCCCATGGCACGATGGCTGCCAACCTGCCGCCGCGACCGCGGACGGGCACCGTGAAGGAGCGACGATGAAGGACACTCCGGGCTGGGCCTCGCCCGGATCCGCCCCCTCCGACGGGCACGAGCCCGGCGCGTCCGGCCCCGCCGAGCCCGTCGACCGGCCCGACGCCGCGAACCCCGCGGCGCAGCCGGGACCGGACCCGCAGGACCCCGGCTCGAAGTGGTCCAAGGAGCAGCCACCGGCCGGCCAGTGGTCCGCGCCCACCGGCCAGCCGGCTCCCGGCCAGACCCCACCGCCCCCACCGCCCGGCCCGGGCTGGGGCGGCCAACCCCCCGCCGGACCCGGCGGCTTCGGCCCTCCCGGCGGCGGAAACGGCGGCTGGGGCGGCGCCTACGGCCCTCCCGGCGGCGGCTACAGCGGCTGGGGCGGCCCCCCGCCCGCTGCCAAGCCCGGCGTGATCCCGCTCCGCCCTCTCGGCGTGGGCGAGATCCTCGACGGCGCGGTCTCCACCATGCGCACGTACTGGCGCACGGTCCTGGGCATCTCGCTGACCGTCGCGGTGGTCACGCAGATCGTCGTCATCCTGCTCCAGGGCCTCGTCCTCAACGACACCGCCGACGCCGAGGCCCTCACCGACCCCAGTGCCACCTTCGACGAAGTGACCCGTGCCATGGGCAGCGCCGTGATCGGCAGCCTGGCCGTCGCGGTGATCTCCCTGATCGGCACGGTCATCGCGACCGCCTTGCTCACCACCGTCACCAGCCGCGCGGTACTCGGTCGTTCCGTCACCACCGGTGAGGCCTGGCGCGACGCCCGCCCGCAGGTGATGAGGCTGCTCGGCCTGATCCTCCTGCTGATGCTCATGGTCGCCGGACTCGTCTTCGTGGGCATCCTGCCCGGCCTCCTCGTGGCCGTCTCCGGCCCGGAAGGGGCAGGCGCGGCGCTCGCCGTCGTGGGCGGCCTGGGCGCCGTCGTCGTCGCCCTGTGGCTGATGATCCGCTTCTCCCTGGCGTCGCCCGCGCTGATGCTGGAGAAGCAGAGCGTCACGAAGTCGATGAGCCGCTCGGTGAAGCTCGTCCGCGGCTCCTGGTGGCGGGTCTTCGGCATTCAGCTCCTCGCGGGGCTGATCGCCAACATCGTCGCGGCGATCGTCGTGCTCCCCTTCACCTTCCTCGCCGCCGCGTTCAGCGGCGACGGCTTCACGGGCTTCGTGGAGGGCACCGGCGGCCTCGGCTGGACGTTCCTCGTCATCAGCGGGATCGGCTCGGTGATCGGCTCCATGATCACCTTCCCGATCTCGGCGGGCGTCACCGTGCTTCTCTACATCGACCAGCGCATCCGCCGCGAGGCCCTCGACCTCGAACTGGCCCGCGCCGCCGGTGTCCAGGGCTACGGCACCACCCCCACCCCCGGGAGCTGATGGGGTGAGCCTGGCGGGGGGAGTTCTCACGACGGTGCCGGCACTGCCGAGCGCCGCCGACATGGCCGTACGCACCGCGCAGCACGTCGGCGACACATCGGTACAGGCCCTGCTGCGGGTCCGCGGCACCTCGGTGCGGGCGAAACTGCACACCGAGGTCACCTCGGTGTTGTCGCTCGCCCGCTCCCACGACGAGCCACCGCTGACGACCCCCCGCGACCCCGCGCGGGAGGCGGCCCGGCGCGAGCTGTCCAAGCGGATGTACCACGAGAACGACCCCAGCTGGTTCCAGCGTGCCCTGGACGCCTTCTGGGACTGGGTCGACAAGCTTTTCAACACGGCCTCGGCAGCGACCCCCGGCGGGGCACTCGGCCTGGTCGTCGTCATCGTGGCGGTCCTCGCGGTCCTCGGCGCCCTGTGGTGGCGGCTCGGCACCCCGCGCCGCGAACCCACCTCCTCCGCCGCCCTGTTCGACGACCGCCCGCGCAGCGCCGCCGAACACCGCGCGGCCGCGGAGGCGCACGCGGCCCAGGGCCACTGGAGCCAGGCCGTCCAGGAGCACATGCGCGCCATCGTGCGCTCCCTGGAGGAACGCGCCCTCCTGGATGTGCGCCCGGGCCGCACCGCCGACGAGGCCGCAGCCGAGGCCGGCCGCGCCCTGCCCTCCCGGGCGGACCGACTGCGCGCCGCAGCCCGGGACTTCGACGACGTGACATACGGCGGACGGTCGGCGACCGAGCAGTCGTACCGGCGCATCGCCGAACTGGACCGCGACCTGGAACGCACCAAGCCGCAGTTCGCGAGCAGCAGCCCGAGCACTGCCCACAACGCGGCCGACGCCCACCGGGGAGCCGCCGAATGACCACCGAGGCCCCGCTCGCCTCCACCTCGGCCTCGCCCACCGCCCGCCAGCTGTGGACCCGCGCGCGAGGGGTCCTCCTCGCCCTCGTCGTCCTCCTGGTGGCGGCCGTGGCGATCGCGGCCATCCGCTCCGACGCCCGGCACGGCACGCTCGACCCACGCGCAGCAGACCCCTACGGCAGCCGCGCCGTCGCCGAACTCCTCGCCGCCCGGGGCGTCTCCACGCGCGTGGTCACCACCCTCGACGAAGCGAGCGCCGCGGCCGGACCCGACACCACCCTCCTGGTCGCCGTACCCGACCTGCTGACGCACAGCCAGCAGAGCCGACTGCGCTCCAGGACCGCCGGCTCCGACGGTCGCACCGTCCTCGTGGCCCCCGGCAGCCCGTCCGTCGAACGGCTGGCCCCCGGCGTCGTCGCCAGCCCCGCCACCAGCCTCGACTCGACACTCTCCCCCGACTGCAGCCTGCCCGCCGCCCGGCGCGCGGGCACCGCCGACACGGGCGGCATCCGCTACACCGCGACCCGGCCCGACGCCGACGAGTGCTACCCCAGCGAGCGCCTGGCCACCCTGGTGCGCCTCCCGGACACCACCGGGGACGGCGACACCGTCGTCATCGGCGCACCGGACATCCTCTACAACGACACCCTCGACGAGCAGGGCAACGCCTCGCTCGCCCTCCAACTCCTCGGCTCCCGCCCCCATCTGGTCTGGTACCTCCCCTCGCTCTCCGACACCACCGCCGCCACCCCCGACGACGAGAAGGGCTTCTTCGACCTGCTTCCGTCGGGCTGGCTCTGGGGCACACTGCAGCTCTTCATCGCCGCGGCCCTGGCCGCCCTCTGGCGGGCACGCCGACTCGGCCCCCTGGTGCCCGAAAAACTCCCCGTGGCGATCCGCGCCTCCGAGACCGTCGAAGGCCGCGCCCGCCTCTACCGCAAGGCCAACGCCCGCGACCGCGCGGCCGCCGCTCTTCGCTCCACCACCCGCACCCGCCTCGCCCCCCTCACCGGCGTCCCCGTCACCCAGGCGCACGCGCCCGAGGCCCTGCTCCCCGCCCTGTCCGCCCACCTCCACGGTCATGGAGACGGACAGGCCCTGCACTCTCTCCTCTTCGGCCCGCCGCCCCGTGACGACGCAGCCCTCATCTCCCTCGCCGACCAACTCGACGCCCTCGAAAGAGAGGTACGCCGTCCATGATGGACCCGACCACTGACAACGCCGGGGATCCGGGCGACGCCCGAGCCGCCCTCGAGGCCCTGCGCGCCGAGATCGCCAAGGCCGTGGTCGGCCAGGACCCAGCGGTGACCGGTCTCGTCGTCGCCCTCCTCTGCCGCGGACACGTTCTCCTTGAAGGAGTCCCCGGAGTGGCCAAGACGCTGCTCGTCCGCGCCCTCGCCTCCGCACTCGACCTCGACACCAAGCGTGTCCAGTTCACCCCCGACCTGATGCCGAGCGACGTGACGGGTTCCCTGGTCTACGACACCCGCAGCGCCGAGTTCTCCTTCCAGCCCGGCCCGGTCTTCACCAACCTGCTCCTGGCCGACGAGATCAACCGCACCCCGCCCAAGACCCAGTCGTCCCTCCTGGAAGCCATGGAGGAACGCCAGGTCACGGTCGACGGCACCCCCCGTCCCCTCCCCGATCCGTTCCTGGTCGCCGCGACCCAGAACCCGGTCGAGTACGAGGGCACGTACCCGCTTCCCGAGGCCCAGCTGGACCGTTTCCTCCTCAAGCTGACGATCCCGCTCCCCTCCCGCCAGGACGAGATCAACGTCCTCACCCGTCACGCCGAGGGTTTCAACCCGCGCGACCTGTACGCCGCCGGCCTACGCCCCGTCGCGGGAGCGGCCCAGCTGGAAGCCGCCCGCGCCGCGGTCGCCAAGACGACGGTGTCCCCGGAGATCACCGCCTACGTGGTCGACATCTGCCGGGCTACCCGTGAGTCGCCGTCCCTCACTCTCGGCGTCTCCCCGCGTGGCGCGACGGCCCTGCTCGCCACGGCCCGCGCCTGGGCCTGGCTGACCGGCCGCGACTACGTCACCCCTGACGACGTCAAGGCACTGGCCCTCCCCACGCTCCGGCACCGCGTACAGCTCCGCCCGGAGGCCGAGATGGAGGGCGTGACGGCCGACTCCGTCATCAACGCGATCCTCGCCCACGTCCCCGTCCCCCGCTGATGGCGCTCACCGGACGAGCCGCACTCCTCGCGGCCCTGGGCTCCCTCCCGGTCGGCATCTGGGACCCTAGCTGGGCAGGCATCCTCGCGGTCAACGCCCCCCTGGCCGTCGCCTGCGCCTGCGACTTCGCGCTCGCGGCACCGGTACGGCGTCTCGGCCTGACCCGCTCAGGCGACACGTCGGCCCGCCTGGGCGACACCGCAGACGTCACCCTCACCGTCACCAACACGTCCGGCCGCCCCCTGCGCGCCCACCTGCGCGACGCCTGGCCCCCCAGCAGCTGGCAGCCCGGCACGGAGGTCACGGCCTCCCGCCACCGCCTCCGCGTACCGGCAGGCGAACGCCGCCGGGCGACCACTCGTCTACGGCCGACCCGCCGCGGCGACCGCCAGTCCGACCGCGTCACGATCCGCTCGTACGGCCCTCTCGGTCTCTTCGCCCGCCAGGGCACCCACAAGGTTCCCTGGACGGTGCGCGTCCTGCCCCCGTTCACCAGCCGCAAGCACCTTCCCTCCAAACTGGCTCGCCTGCGCGAACTGGACGGTCGCACCAGCGTGCTCACCCGCGGCGAGGGCACGGAATTCGACAGCCTGCGCGAGTACGTCCCCGGCGACGACACCCGCTCCATCGACTGGCGGGCCACCGCCCGTCAGACCACGGTCGCCGTGCGCACCTGGCGTCCCGAACGCGACCGGCACATCCTCCTGGTCCTCGACACCGGCCGTACCTCAGCGGGTCGCGTCGGCGACGCCCCGCGCCTCGACGCCTCCATGGACGCCGCACTGCTCCTGGCAGCCCTGGCCTCCCGCGCAGGTGACCGTGTCGACCTGCTCGCCTACGACCGCCGCGTACGTGCCCTCGTCCAGGGCCGCTCAGCAGGCGACGTACTGCCGTCCCTGGTCAACGCCATGGCGACCCTGGAACCCGAGCTCGTCGAAACGGACTCCCGAGGCCTTACGGCAATGGCTCTCAGGTCGGCCCCGCGCCGCTCCCTGATCGTCCTGCTCACCACTCTCGACGCGGCCCCGGTCGAGGAGGGCCTCCTGCCCGTCCTCTCCCAACTCACCCAGCGCCACACGGTCCTGCTCGCCTCGGTGGCGGACCCGCACATCGCCGGCATGGCCAGAGCCCGGGGAAACACGGAGGCCGTCTACGAGGCGGCAGCCGCCGCCCAGGCCCAGGCCGAACGTGATCGCATCGCGGAGCAGCTCCGCCGCCGCGGCGTCACGGTCGTCGACGCGACTCCTGACGACCTGGCCCCCGCTCTCGCAGACGCATATCTGGCACTGAAAGCGGCAGGCCGCCTATGAGCAACGTCTGCCGGTGGAGAACGCCGGCAGACATCACCACCGAAAGGCGCCTAAAAACAAAAAAGGCCCACACCGTTAGGTGTGGGCCTTTTGAATGATT
>NZ_KQ949011.1 GCF_001514265.1 Streptomyces resistomycificus
GTACCCCGGTCTGACCAAGTAGTTCCTTTTCGCCGGGTGCCCCGCACACTCGTAATCGAGCACGAGCGGGGCACCCGCCCCCTGCAGCACCCCGTCCTGAGGAGTACCCGTGGCCATCTCGGTCTTCGACCTGTTCTCGATCGGCATCGGCCCGTCCAGCTCCCACACGGTCGGCCCGATGCGCGCGGCGCGCATGTTCGCCCGCCGACTGCGCAACGAGGACCTGCTGGACGCGACCGTCTCGGTCCGTACCGAGCTGTACGGCTCGCTGGGCGCGACCGGCCACGGCCACGGCACGCCCAAGGCGGTGCTGCTCGGGCTGGAGGGCGACTCGCCACGGACGGTGGACGTGGAGGGCGCCGACAAGCGGGTGGAGGACATCAGGGCGGAGGGCCGGCTGCGGCTCCTCGGCGAGCACGAGATCGCCTTCGACTTCGACAAGGACCTCGTCCTGCACCGTCGTAAGGCCCTCCCGTACCACGCGAACGGCATGACCCTGTGGGCGTACGACGCCTCGGGGGCGGAGCTGCTCTCCAAGACGTACTACTCGGTGGGCGGCGGGTTCGTCGTCGACGAGGACGCGGTGGGCGCCGACCGCATCAAACTCGACGACACGGTCCTGAAGTACCCCTTCCGCACGGGCGACGAGCTGCTGCGTCTGACGAAGGAGACCGGCCTGTCGATCTCCTGGCTGATGCTGGAGAACGAGCGGGCCTGGCGGACGGAGGAGGAGATCCGCGCGGGTCTGCTGGAGATCTGGCGGGTGATGCAGGCGTGTGTCTCGCGCGGCATGTCCCGTGAGGGCATCCTGCCGGGCGGCCTGAAGGTCCGCCGCCGTGCGGCCGTGTCGGCGCGGCAGCTCCGGGCGGAGGGCGACCCGTTGGCGCACGCGATGGAGTGGATCACGCTCTACGCGATGGCGGTCAACGAGGAGAACGCGGCGGGCGGCCGGGTCGTGACGGCCCCCACCAACGGGGCCGCGGGCATCATCCCCGCCGTGCTGCACTACTACATCAACTTCGTGCCGGGTGCCGACGAGGACGGTGTGGTCCGCTTCCTCCTCGCCGCCGGCGCCATCGGCATGCTCTTCAAGGAGAACGCCTCCATCTCCGGCGCCGAGGTCGGCTGCCAGGGCGAGGTCGGCTCGGCCTGCTCGATGGCGGCGGGCGCGCTGGCGGAGGTCCTGGGCGGCTCTCCCGAACAGGTAGAGAACGCCGCCGAGATCGGCATGGAGCACAACCTCGGCCTCACCTGCGACCCGGTCGGCGGCCTGGTCCAGATCCCCTGCATCGAACGCAACGGCATGGCCGCGGTGAAGGCGGTCACGGCCGCCCGGATGGCCATGCGGGGCGACGGCTCGCACAAGGTGTCCCTGGACAAGGTCATCAAGACCATGAAGGACACGGGCGCGGACATGAGTGTGAAGTACAAGGAGACGGCGCGGGGCGGGCTGGCGGTGAACATCATCGAATGCTGACGTACGGGGACTGAACCCGTGCCACCGTGGAACAGCGGTCACCACTGCGACTCCTGTACCCCCACCGGCACTGCAGGGAGCCCCCATGCTGCGCGGCATAGACGTCAGTTCGTATCAGTCCTCGTCCTACGACACGGACGGCCTCTCCTTCGTCTTCGTCAAGGCGACCGAGGGCCGTTCGTACGTGAACCCGAAGCTCACCGCCCAGACCAGGCGCGCCCGCGAGGCCGGCCTGGTCGTCGGCTTCTACCACTTCCTGTGGCCCGGCAACCTCACGGCCCAGGCGGAGTACTTCGTCGAGAAGGCCCCGGAGAAGGCCGGTGACATCCTCGCGGTCGACTGGGAGACGACCGGGGAGGGAACGCACGCCGGTAACGCGGAGAAGGACAGCTTCATCCGGAAGGTGAAGGCCCTGCGGCCGCACTGCAGAGTCGTTCTGTACTGCAATCGGCACTTCTGGCTGAACGTCGACACCACCTCGTACGCCGGTGACGGCCTCTGGATCGCCGACTACGTCACGGCCGGCAAGCCCCGCATCAAGGCGAAGTGGCGCTTCCACCAGTACACCAATGATCCGCTCGACAAGAATGTGGGGGACTTCGCGAGCAAGGCCGCGTTGCGTGAGTGGGCCGCGGGCGCCTGACTCACCAGAGGAGTTCCTGTCATGAGTGGGTCGGTCAGTGCCGTCAGCAGCAACGGGACGTACTCGTTCACCAAGCCGAACCGTCAGAGCATCACGTTGCTCGCCGGGCTCGGCGTGGAGGGGGACGTACATGCGGGGGTGACGGTGAAGCACCGGTTCCGGATGCGGAAGGATCCCTCGCGGCCGAACCTGCGGCAGGTGCACCTCCTGCACGAGGAGTTGTTCACGGAGGTCCGGGAGGCCGGGTTCGAGGTGGCCGCCGGACAGCTCGGGGAGAACGTCACCACCAGGGGGATCGATCTGCTGGGGCTGCCGGTCGGAACCCTGCTGCGCCTCGGGGACGAGGCCGTGGTCGAGGTGACCGGGCTGCGCAATCCCTGTGCGCAGATCGACACCTTCCGCAAGGGGCTGATGAAGCAGGTCGTGGGTCGGGACGCCGACGGCAGGGCGCACTTCAGGGCCGGAATCATGAGCGTCGTGCTGAGCGGCGGCACGGTGCGGCCCGGGGACGCGATCACGGTCGTGCTGCCGGACGGGCCGCATCGTCCGCTCGAGATCGTCTGACCGCCCGCGGAACCCGCGCGCACGGCACGGGAGAGGGGGGGCACCCGGCGGGTGCCCCCCTCTCCTCTCGCGTCACTTGTTCAGGTAGGCCCAGAACTCGTCGAACGACAGCATCTTGTCCCCGTCGAGGTCACGGGACTTGATGATGACCTCGGCGACCGACTCGGTGACGTTCCAGTCGCCCTGCCGGGCGAGGGCGCTCTTGAACTCGGCGGCGGTGATGAAGCCGTCACCGTCAGTGTCGATCTGCTCAAAATGCTTGCGTGCCTCGTCGATGTCCGCCACCGATCCGCCCCTTTACTCCGTACTCGCTGTCTCGTTGACGGAGGTCAGGTTAACCGGCGGCCCGCGCCTCCAGTGCAGCGACCACCCGCGCGAACTCCTCCCGGTGCGCCGCCACCGCTCCGTGGCCGTCACGACGCCCGGCAACTCCCGGTAGCGGGCGACCTTGTCGTTGGTCGTGGACCGCAGTCGTTCGAGTACGTCCGCCGGGTCGGCGTTCCCGAGCGGCTCCCGCGGCACCGGTTCGGCCTCGGGGGACTCGGGGGCGGTGCCCCGCTGCCGCGCCTGAGCCGCCGCTCGCGCGGTCAGCCCGGCGATGGTGAGGAGTCCGGTACCGTCGTCGATCATGTCTGCGAGTCCGGGCCTTTTGGTGGGTGGAGACTCAAGGAGCGCGTGGGGGCGGTCGTGGCGGAGACCTTGCGGGACATTCTCGACGCGGCCGCACGGGGCGACTTCCCGCCCGCCGACGGCGCCACGACCGTGGTGCCCCAGCCCTGCGAGCGGGACGCCGGCGTGCTGGCCTTCACCGCGCACTCCGTCGTCTTCACCGACGAGGATCCGCGCTGGGTGCGGGAGACGCTGCGCGCCGTCGACTGCGACGCCCTGGCCGCGACCATGAACGCCCGGTTCCTCACCGCCCTCATGGACCGCACCGGCCGCCTGAGCGACACGGTCGACGTGATGACGGTGGGCGCCCCGCTGCCAGGCCGGCCGCCGCTCGCGCTGAGGGAGATCGCCGACCCGGATCACCCGAGGGTCGTCAGCTCCCGCAGGCGGCGCGACGACGTGCGGGTGTGGACCGTGGACGGCGGCGTACTGGTTCTCGGGCGCGGAGTGGCCGGGCGGCTGGAGGTCGCGGTCGAGGTGGCCGAGGACGTACGGCACCGGGGGCTCGGGCGGGCGCTGGCGCTCGCGGCGCGCGGGCTGGGCGGGGGCGAGCCGGTGTGGGCCCAGGTCTCGGCGGGGAACGCCCGCAGCCTGCGGGCGTTCCAGGCGGCCGGATACCGTCCGGTGGGCTCGGAGGTGCTGCTCACCGCCCGCCCGGACTCGGCACGTCAGCGGAAGACGCCGGTGTGGCCGAGGGAGTAGCGGCCCGGCTGCGGGTAGACCGCGAGTCCGTGCGGGCCGCTGCCGACGGGGATGCGGGCGAGCTGGGCGCCGGTGCGGGTGTCGATGGCGTACACCTCGGCGTCGTAACGCCCGGACAGCCACAGGACCTTGCCGTCCGCCGAGACCCCGCCCATGTCGGGGCTGCCGCCGTCGGGCAGGCGCCACTTCCTGGTGAGCTTGTTCCTGGTGAAGTCGAAGACGGAGACGGTGCCCTCGCCGCGGTTGGAGACGTACATCTCTCGGGAGTCGCGGCTGACGTAGAGGCCGTGGGTGCCCTTGCCGGTGGGCAGGAGCCTCGGCTCGGTGAAGCTGTCGCCGTCCAGGACCCACATGCCGTCGGCCATCATGTCGGCGATGTAGAACCGCTTGCCGTCCGGGGAGAGCTTCACGTCCTGCGGCATGGCACCGTCGAACGGGAGTCTGAGCTGACCGACCACCTCCATCTTCTCCGTGTCGACCTTGAGCAGTTCGCCGCTGAACTCGCAGGAGACGATGAAGTACCTGCCGTCCAGGGAGAAGTCGGCGTGGTTGACGCCGTAGCAGGTGACCGGCACGGTCTTGAGCGGCTTCATGGTGTGCGGGTCGCGGAAGACGAGTTCGCGGTCCAGTGAGGCCATCACGACGGCGTGTCTGCCGTTGGGCGTGAAGTAGAGGTTGTAGGGGTCGTGGACCTCGACCGGCTTGCCCGCCTTCCCGGTCTTCGGGTCGATGGGGGTGAGGGTGTGGCCCCGGTTGTTGTTGACCCAGAGGGTCTTCAGGTCCCAGGAGGGCACGACGTGCTGGGGCTGGCGTCCGACGGGGATCGTCTCGATGATCTCGTACGTCTTCGGGTCGATCACCGAGACCGTGTCGGACTCGGAGTTGGGGACGTAGATCCGGGACGGGAAGTCCTTGACCACCGGGGAGAGCCGGCCCGGGCGGTCGGCCGCGTACACGTCCCGGGGGTCGAGGACGGGCGGCATCCCGGGCAGGCCCCGCACCGCCTGCCGCTGCGACGGGGCCGGCACGGCCGCCCGGGTGGCGCGGTTCTCGGTGGCCCGGTCACGGGTCTCGGTCCCGCAGGCGGCGAGCGCGGCGAGTACCACGCCCGCGGCCAGGGTGTGCTTCACGAGGGTGCGGTGCATCAGCTGAACAGCTCCGTGGTGGTCACCGCGGCCAGGCCACGGTGGGCGAGTTCTTCCAGTACGGCGGGGAGTGCGGCGACCGTGTCCGCGTAACCGAGGTGCAGGCTCACCACGGATCCGTCGCGGATCTCGCCGAGGACCTTGCGGGTGACGGCTTCGGCGCCCGGCGAGGTGAAGTCGAGGGAGTCGACGTCGTAGGAGAGGACGTGCGGATAGCCCGCGTTGAGAGCAAGACGTTCGACGAGGGGGGAGGCCCGGGGCGCGCGGGAGGGGCGGAACCAGGTGCCGACGGAGCCGGTGAGGCGTTGCAGACGCCGGGCGCAGCCGGTGATCTCCTCCCGCGCCTCGGCCTCGGACATCGCGTTGATGTCGAGGTGGCGGAGGGTGTGGTTGCCGAGGTCGTGGCCGCCGTCGAGGACGCGGCGGGCGAGGGCGGGGTGTTCGTCGAGCCAGGTGCCGACGGCGAGGACGGTGACGCGGACGTCGTGCCGTTCGGCTTCGGCCAGCAGGGCCCGGGCGATCGCGGGATCGCCGCCGCCGTGGAAGGTGAGGGCCACTCGGGGCCGGGTGCGGGGACCGTGGGTGAGCTGTGCGGGAAGGCCGGGGTGGCGGCGGGGCGCGCGGGCGGGGGGTTGCGTGGCGGGGGCCGGGTGGGCGATCACGCCGGGGGTCGCGCAGCCACCGGTGAGCCCGCCTGCGGCGGCCAGGGCGGCGCCCGCACGGAGCGCCGTACGACGATCGGTCGAGGTCACCCGCACCATTTAAGGGGGGTTACGGGGGAAAGTGGGCGATTGGCCCGAATGACGGCCGGTGCGGGTCGTGGCGACGCGGAGGCCCCGCCCCGTCAGCGGTCCGCCACCCTCATCTCGAACCACGTCGTCTTGCCGCGCGGCAGCAGGTCCACGCCCCAGCGGTCGGACAGCTTGTCCACCAGGAACAGGCCGCGCCCGCTGATGTCCATCTCCTGGACCGGCATCAGACAGGGCAGGCCCCGGGAGGGGTCGCGGACCTCGACGCGGATCCAGCCGCGGCGGCGGCGCATGCGCAGGCCGAAGACGCGGGCACCGGTGTGGCGTACGGCGTTGCCGACGAGTTCGGAGACGAGTAAGACCGCGTCCTCGGTCATCTTGGGCGTGAGACCCCACTGACGGAGGACCACGACCTGGGCCAGACGGCGGGCCGTGGCGGCGGACTCGGGGCGGGACGGCAGCGGAACCTCCGCCTCCGTGGGGTTGCCGAACAGTTCGAATGCCTTGAGCGCGTGTTCGTCCTCGACCGCCGGAGACCAGCGCGCCGCGGTCGCACGGCCCTCTCCCCGCGGCTGTTCGATACCCTCCAGCCCCGCCATGCCCCCATCATGGCCGCACAGGGCACCCTCCGGGGCCGTTCCCGGTGAATACGCCCCCCGGAATGGGACATTCCGCGCCGGTCGATCGGCATATGCCGATGGCAATTCGGCGCCTTGAACAGCCCGTCTGACCTGCGGCGGAGGCTCGGTGGGCGGCAAGCGACGGGCTCCCTCGACAAGGCAGGCTTAAGGCTGGCTTAAGGCTCCCATAAACCGCCCCATCGAGGGACCCGGATCAGACGCCACGTCAATTGCAAGCGATTCAGAGAAATTTCGCCTTGCCGGGGCCTTCTTCCACGAAGCTCTTCATCCCGCGCTCGCGGTCCTCCGTGGCGAACAGGCCCGCGAACCAGTTCCGTTCGACGGCCAGGCCGGTTTCGATGTCCGTCTCCAGCCCGGTGTCGATCGACTCCTTCGCCGCGCGCAGTGCGATCGCCGGGCCCTGCGCGAGCTTGGCCGCCCACGCGTGCGCCTGCGTGTACACCTCGTCGGCCGGGACGACCCGGTCCACCAGGCCCAGGGTGAGGGCCTCGTCCGCCTTCACCATGCGGCCCGTGAAGATCAGGTCCTTCGCCTTGGACGGTCCGATCAGCCGGGACAGCCGCTGGGTGCCGCCCGCACCCGGGATCAGGCCGAGCAGGATCTCCGGCTGGCCCAGCTTGGCGTTGTCCCCGGCGATCCGGAAGTCCGCGCAGAGCGCCAGCTCGCAACCGCCGCCCAGCGCATAGCCCGTGACGGCCGCCACCACCGGCTTGGGGATACGGGCCACCGCCGTGAACGAGTCCTGCAGGGCGCGGGAGCGCACGACCATCGCCGCGTGGTCCATGGCCTGCATCTCCTTGATGTCCGCGCCGGCCGCGAACACCTTCTCCCCGCCGTAGATCACCACGGCCCGCACGTCGTCCCGACGGGCCGCCTCCTCGGCCAGCTCCTTGAGCCGGTCCTGGGTGGCGATGTCCAGCGCGTTCATGGGCGGGCGGTCGAGCCTGATGGTGCCGACGCCCTCGGCGACTTCGAGATTCACGGTCATGCCAGCAGGTTAACGGGGCCTAACGGGTTCGGGGTCGGTGCTGTCGCTCACACCCGGCGGTCCTCCCAACGGCAACGGCCCTGGTGCCGTACCTCGCACCAGGGCCGCGACTGCGCCCGCACTCAGACGTCGTGCGTCACAGGCGAACGCTCACGCCTTCCACTTCTCCCACGACATGTTCCAGCCGTTGAGGCCGTTGTCCGGCGCCACCGTCGCGTCGTTGGAGTTCTTCACGACCACCACGTCGCCGACCATCGAGTGGTTGAAGAACCAGGCCGCCGGCACCCCGCTGTCGTAACCGCCGCGCACGTCGCGCAGGCCGATGCAGCCGTGACTGGCGTTGTAGTTGCCGAAGGCGCCGCCGCCCCAGTAGTTGCCGTGGATGAAGGTGCCGGAGGTGGTCAGGCGCATGGCGTGCGGTACGTCCTTGATGTCGTACTCGCCCTTGCCGTCGGCGTCGGTGTAGCCGACCGTCGCGCCGTTCATGCGGGTCACCGCGAGCCGCTCGGTGATGACCATCTGGCCGTTCCAGGTCTCCATGCCGGGCTTGCCGGTGGTGACCGGGATGGTCTTGACGACCTTGCCGTCCTGCATGACCTTCATCGTGAGCTTCTTGACGTCGACCACGGAGACCTGGTTGCGGCCGATGGTGAAGGAGACCTTCTTGTCCTGCTCGCCGTAGACGCCGTCGCGGCCCTCGACGCCGTCGAGGTTGAGGTCGACGCTGACCTTGGTGCCTTCCTTCCAGTACTCCTCGGGGCGGAAGTCCAGGCGGTCGTTGCCGAACCAGTGACCCTCGACGTCGACGGCGGGCTCGGTCTTGATGCTGATGGCGTTCTCGACGTCCGCCGGGTTGGTGATACCCCGGGTGAAGCGGATGGAGAACGACATTCCCACGCCGACCTTCGAACCGTCCTCGGGCGTGAAGCTGCCGGTGAACGTGTTCTCGGGCGTCAGGGTGGTGAAGCTGGAGTCCTCGGCGGCCTCACGGCCCTCGGAGTCCTTCGCGACGGCGTGCACCGTGTACTTGGTGGCGGCGGCGAGATGCGTGGACGGTGTCCAGGAGGCGCCGTCGCCGGTGATCTCGCCGGCTATCTCGGTGCCCTCGGTGTCCTTGACCTCGACCTGGGTCAGCTTGCCCTTGCCGGCGCTCACCTTGAGGGCGCCGCTGGTGTCCACGGACTTGGCGCCGTCCTTGGGGGATATCGCCACGACGGCCTGCGACTGTTCGGTCTGCGCCCGGGAGGAGTCCTCGCCCTTCCCCCCGCCGGAAGCGGCCCCGGAGTCCGATCCACCACCCCCACCGCACGCCGGGACCGCCAGCAGCAGGGCGCCGAGTATCAGCGCCGGCAGCCTCCTGCCGCCGCGCCGCCCCCGCGCGTCAACCGACGCCCCCGATATCGGTCGCACGTTCAAGTCTTCTCCCCTCGCCGGGCCTGGCCAGGCCCGCACCCCGAGCGCGTCTCCCACGCGCTCGGCGATATTAACCACAAGGCCAGGGGCGGTGGCGGCTCGTGATTGTCACCGTTCAGTACCGACTTCAACGGAAAGTTGGAGCAACCCGCCCCCCTGTCGGGTCACTTCAGCGCACTGCCCGTCTTCCACTCGTTCCAACCCATATTCCACCCACCGAGCCCGTTGTCGGGAGCGACCGTTTTGTCGTTGCTGTGGACGACCTCGACGACGTCCCCGACGAGGCTGCGGTCGAAGAACCAGCCCGCGGGCGTGTCCGCACCACCGCCCTTGACGTCCCTCAGACCCACGCAGCCGTGGCTGACGTTGACCCGCCCGAAGGCGTCCGACGCCCAGTAGTTGCCGTGCAGGAAGGTTCCGGACTCGGTCAGGCGCATGGCGTGCGGGACGTCCGGGATGTCGTACTCGCCCTTGCCGTTCTTCTTCTTGAAGCCGACCGTGGCGCCGTTCATCCGGGTCACCTCGAGCATCTCGGTGACCACCATCTTGCCGTTGTACGTCGTCGTCTTCGGGGCTCCGGCCGTGATCGGCACGGTGGCCAGCAGCGCGCCGTCCCGCCGGACGTCCATGGTGTGCCTGGCCGCGTCGACCAGGGAGACCTGGCTGCGGCCGATGGTGAAGGAGAACGTCTTGTACTGGAGGCCGTAGACGCCGGGTGCTCCTTCGACGTCCCTCAGCCGCAGGGAGACGGTGACCCGGGTGCCGGGCCGCCAGTACTCCTCGGGGCGGAAGTCCAGACGGCCGTTGCCGAACCAGTGCGGGCGGATCTCGACGGGCGGCTCCGCGGTGACGTGGACGGCCCGTTCGACGGCCGCGCGGTGCTCGATCTCCCGGTTGAACTCCAGGGAGACGATCATCCCGGTGCCGACGGTGGAGCGGTTCTCGGGGCTGACGTATCCGATGAAGCGCTCGTCGGGGACGTACGTCGTGAACGTCGTGTGCCGGGCCGAGCGGCGGCCGCGGCTGTCCAGGGCGACCGCGTCCACCGTGTACTTGGCGGCCAGCGCGAGCTTGTGGTCGTCGGGCTCCCAGCTCAGGCCGTCGTCGGAGACGTGGCCCGGGACCGGGGTCTCCTGCGCGTCCTGCGACCTGACGACCCTGACCGACTCCAGTCGGCCGTCGGGCACCCGCACCCGGAGCTTCTCCTCGGGCCTCACCCCCTTGGTGTTGTCGTCCGGGGAGATCCTGATGACGTTCTCGGGTGCGGGGGGTTTGCCGAGCCCGCCGATGTCGATGCCGCCCTCGCCGCCCGTCGTACAGCCGGTGGCTCCGGCCAGCAGTCCTGCCCATGTCAGTACGGCGGCCAGTGCGACCCTCGCGCGCCGTGCGCGCCCAGTTACGTGCCTCACGGCGTACCCAACGACCGGGCCTGCTTCGGGGAAACGTGAGTGCGACCCAAGCTCTGGGCAGAACAGTGGGGAGAACGACGCGAGGGGGTGTCGTGGCCGGGACGCCGCACGCCCTTTTCCACGTCGTTCCGTGAGCCCGTGGGAGGCTGAACGGTGTCCAGCGCAGCCGAGCAGGAGGCGGTTCCTGCCGCCGAGAAGGGGCGCCCCGCCGCCCTGGTGAACGGCGCGCAGCGCAAAGCGCCCGCCGTACCCGTGTGGCCGGGCGCACCCATGCCGCTGGGCGCCCGCTTCCGGGTCGGCCCGGACGGGGTCGCGGGCACCAACTTCGCGCTGTGGGCGGGTGGGGCCGAGGCGGTCGAGCTGTGTCTGTTCGACGAGGGAGGCAAGGAGACCCGGGCCAGGCTGACCGAGCTGACCCACGAGATCTGGCACGGATTCGTGCCGGGCGTGATGCCCGGCCAGCGCTACGGCTACCGGGTGCGGGGCCGCTGGGATCCGTGGACCGGCGGCCGGTGGAACCCGGCGAAGCTGCTCCTGGACCCGTACGCGCGCGCCGTGGACGGCGACTTCAGCCTGCCGCCCGAGGTGTACGGGCACGTCCGCGACTGGCCCCAGCAGCACGTCGCCGACACCGTGCGCGACGACCGGGACTCGGCGCCGTTCGTGCCGAAGGGTGTCGTGGTCCACGATGACGACGACTGGGCCGACGACCGCCGCCCGAAGACGCCGTGGGCGGACTCGGTGATCTACGAGGTGCACGTGCGCGGTTTCACGGCACTGCACCCCGGCATCCCCGAGGAACTGCGCGGCACGTACGCCGGGCTGGCGCATCCGGCGGCGATCGAGCACCTGGTGCGGCTGGGCGTGACGGCCGTGGAACTGCTCCCCGTCCACCAGTTCGCACACGAGGACCATCTGCTGCGCAAGGGCCTCAAGAACTACTGGGGCTACAACTCGATCGGCTACTTCGCGCCGCACGCGTCCTACGCCGCCTCCGGCACGACGGGGCAGCAGGTCGGCGAGTTCAAGCGGATGGTGCACGCGCTGCACGAGGCCGGCATCGAGGTCATCCTCGACGTGGTCTACAACCACACGGCGGAGGCGGGCGAGCTGGGCCCGACGCTGTCCCTGAAGGGCATCGACAACCGGGGCTACTACCGGTTGCAGTCGGACTCGCGCCGGTACGCCGACTACACGGGCTGCGGCAACACCCTGCACGTGGTGCAGCCGCACGTGCTCAGGCTCATCACCGACTCGCTGCGCTACTGGGTGACCGAGATGGGCGTCGACGGCTTCCGCTTCGACCTGGCGGCCGCGCTGGCCCGCTCCATGCACGACGTCGACATGCTGTCGCCGTTCCTCGCGGTGATCGCGCAGGACCCGGTGCTGCGGCGGGTGAAGCTGATCGCCGAGCCGTGGGACGTGGGGTCGGGCGGGTACCAGGTCGGGGCTTTCCCTCCCCTGTGGACGGAGTGGAACGACCGCTACCGCAACGCGGTCCGGGACTTCTGGCGGGGCGCGCTGCCGGACGTACGCGACCTGGGCTACCGGCTGTCGGGGTCGAGCGATCTGTACGCCTGGGGCGGCCGGCGGCCGTACGCCTCGGTCAACTTCATCACCGCCCACGACGGTTTCACCCTGCGGGACCTCGTCTCGTACGAACACAAGCACAACGAGGCCAACGGCGAGGGCAACCGGGACGGCACGGACGACAACCGGTCGTGGAACTGCGGGGCGGAGGGCGAGAGCGACGACGAGCGGGTACGGGCGCTCAGGCGCCGCCAGTTGCGCAACCTGCTGACGACACTGCTGCTGTCGACGGGGGTGCCGATGCTGGTCGCCGGGGACGAGCTGGGGCGCACCCAGCGCGGCAACAACAACGCGTACTGCCAGGACAACGAGATCAGCTGGGTGGACTGGGGGCTGCTTCAGGACCCGGGCTGGAAGGCCCTGTTCGACCTGACCGCCCGGCTGATCGACCTGCGCCACCGTCACCCCGTGCTCCGTCGCCGGGCGTTCTTCTCCGGACGGTCGCACTCCGCGGACGGTCTGCGCGACCTGGCCTGGTTCACCGCGCGGGGCACCGAGATGACGGAACGGGACTGGTACGCGCCCGCCGCCACCCTCGGCATGTACCTCTCCGGCCGGGACATCCCAGGGCGCGACGAGCGCGGCGCACCGATCGTCGACGACAGCTTCCTCGCCGTCCTGCACGCCGGGGACCGGCCGGTGAGCTTCGTGCTGCCGGGGCCGCCCTGGGCCGAGCGGTACGAGGTGGTCGTCGACACGGCGCGGGAGGAACAGGGGGAGGCACCGGCGGTCGAACACCGGGCGGGGGCGGCCATCACGGTGCCGGCGCGGGCGGTGCTGCTGCTGCGGGTGGTCGGCTGAGGCAACGTTTCGGGCCCATGAACTCCACGCCGGATTCCTGGCCCTGAGGCCGCTTGGGTGATCACACTGAAGTCACGCCTGCCCGCCCGCTCTCCCCCTTCGCTCTCCCCACCCTCAGCGCCAAGGATCCCGCATGCCCGAAATATCCCGTCGTGTCTTCGGTGGTCTCGTCGGCGGCGGCGCCGTGACCGCCGTCGCCGGTACGGCCACGGAAGCCGAGGCAGCCCCCGCCGAGCGTCCCTTCACAACCCGGCCGGCCGCCTCCGGCGGGCGTCCCAACCTGCTGGTCATCCTGGGTGACGACCTCGGCTGGGCCGACCTCTCCTCCTACGGCGCCCCGCACATCAGGACGCCGAACCTGGACCGGCTGGCCCGGCAGGGCGTGCGGTTCACCGACGCCTACTCGGGATCGGCGACCTGCTCGCCGACCCGGTTCAGCCTGTACACCGGGCGCTACCCCGGCCGCACGCCGGGCGGTCTCGCCGAGCCCATCGCCGACCGTTCGCAGGGCCTGGACCCGAACCACCCCACCCTGGCCTCGCTGTTGCGGCGGGCGGGATACGCGACCGCGCTGATCGGCAAGTGGCACTGCGGCTGGCTGCCCGACTACAGCCCCACCAGGTCCGGCTGGGACGAGTTCTTCGGCAACCACGGGGGCGTACTGGAGTACTTCTCCAAGCTCGGCCAGCTCGGCGACTACGACCTGTACGAGGGGGACGCGACCTACAAGGACCTGCGCTACTACACCGAGGTCCTGACCGAGCGGGCCGTCGAGTACGTCGGCCGGGACCACGGCCGGCCCTGGCTGCTGAACCTCAACTTCACCACCCCGCACTGGCCGTGGCTCGCCGAGGACGACGCCGTGACGGGCGCCGAGATCGAGGCGAGGATACGGGCCTCGAAGAACCAGTCCGAGATCAGCAGGGCGCTCAACCACTACGACGGGGGCTCGGTCGCCAAGTACGCGCAGATGGTGGAGAGCCTGGACGCGGCCGTCGGCGAGGTCCTCGCGGCGCTGCGCCGCTCCGGGCAGGAGGAGAACACGCTGGTGCTGTTCGCCAGCGACAACGGCGGCGAGCGCTACTCGTACGTCTGGCCGCTCAGCGGCGAGAAGTTCGTGCTCCAGGAGGGCGGCATCCGGGTGCCCACGATCGTGCGCTGGCCCGCCCGGATCGACGGCCACCAGGTCAGCCACGAGCCGAACTTCTCCCCCGACTGGACGGCCACCCTGCTGGAGGTGGGCGGCGCACGCCCCGACCCGGCGTATCCGCTGGACGGCACGAGCCTGGCCGGCTATCTGCTGCGAGGCGAGAAGCCACCCGAGCGGGACCTGTTCTGGCGAGTGCGGGCCAACCGGGCGCTCAGGCGCGGCGACTGGAAGTACTACCGGGACGCACAGGGCACCGACCATCTGTACGACCTGGCCGCGGACCAGCGCGAGCAGGCCGATCTGGCCGCCGACCAGGCCGAGTTGCTCGCGGAACTGAAGGGGGCCTGGGAGACGATCGCGGACGGGTTGTTGCCGTATCCGGCCGCGTGACCGACCCGTCGCCGCAATACTGGTCCGCAGTATCGCCGCGACGGGGAGAACCATGCGCACTGTGCCGGGTCGGGAAGGCGAGCGCCATGACCGGCCATGAGCGCCGCCCGCCCAGGGGTTCGCAGGTCACCGACCCTGTTCTGTCCGTGCGGCAGCTGTCCCGCTTCGAGTGGTCGCCGCGGACGCCGTATCGCGTGGACCGTGGTCTCGTGTTCGTCACCGCGGGAGGCGGCTACGACGCGTACCTGCCACCTCGTCGGCCCACGCGCACCGAGACGGTGGCCAGGCGCTACACCGCCGTGTACGAGGTGGACATGGGCGTGCACCTCTGGTCGGCGCAGGTGGAGCTGCCGAGCGACGACGACGCGTTCGACTTCCTGGCCGAGGTCGACGTGTCCTGGATGGTTCGCGATCCGGCACGGTTCGTGGCGAGCGGGCACCGGGACGTACCCGCTCTGCTCCGGCACGAACTGCTGGCCATGGCCCGACCGGTGACCCGCCGGTTCCACGGGAGTGACAGCGCCGGCGCCGAGCGGGAGCTGCTGGACGAGGTCGGCGCGAGGGGATCCCTCGGGATGTCAGCCGGTCTGCAGGTCACCTGTGTCCTGCGGATGCGGGACACGCAGGCGGAGGGCCGCTCGTATCGCGAGCAGCAGGCGATCGACATCCCCGGAAGGCAGCAGAACGACGAAAGCACGGAGCGTCGTCGCCGGACCACCGCACAGGACTTCTCCGAGGAACGGAAGAGCGCCCAGTACGAGCGGCTCCTGCCGACGGAAAGCGCCGAGTCCCTGGCGCTGCACCTGGCCCGGCACTCGGAGGAGTCGCAGCGGCTGCTGGCGGGTCTGCATGAGGAGCGTCTGCGACTGTGGCGGACGATACTGGAGGAAGGGCACATCCAGGCCGGTGCAGCGGACGCCCTCCTACGGGTGCTCGGGGAGCATGGACAGCCACCGGGGCCCCCGGACACCGTCGGCGAGGCCCGGCTCTCGTCGTTCGAACCGCGGCGGCTCGTGGCGGAGCTCGCCGAACAGGCGCCGCCCGGACGGGACGTACCGCTGCAGGTGCAGGTCGGCCAGGGGCACGGCGACACGGGAGTCGGGGTGGCGCTGCGCGCGTTCGCCGTGCCCGCGCAGGGCATCCGGCTGCTGGTCACCGTCCACGCGCCGGGACTCCTCGCGCTCGGGGACCTGCAGCAGGAACTGACCGTCGTGGCGGGCCGCGACTCCGACGTTCTCCGCTTCGGTCTGCGCACCGCCGCTCCAGGCCTGCACACCGTCACCGTCCGCGCGTTCTGCGGCGGATCGTTCCTCGGCGAGCTGCGGACCCAGATCTCCGTCGAGGAGGATGTGCCGGCCCGGGACGGCCCGCCCCTCGGTGCACCGCTGGACTCACTCGCCTTCGATCCGGGTGAGGTGACCCTGCAGGTCCTCAAGACGGCGGACGGCACGTACAGCTTCCAACTGCTCAGCGAGACCAGCTACGCCCCGGAGTCGTTCCGGCTGCTGGGCGGGGACCCGGAACGGATCACGGAACGCATCTATCAGGAGTTGCGCAACAGTGCCGTCACGGCCCACCCGGCAGGGGCACGACAGGGACGGGAGCGGCTGCGCAACCTCGGGGTCTCCCTGTGGGAGGACGCCGTGCCCCAGGCGGTCCGCCGGCAGTTCTGGGAGGAGGCCGACCGCATCCGCTCGTTCACCGTGCTCGGCGAGCATGACGTCGTGCCCTGGGAGCTGCTCTACCCGATGGACAGCGGGCAGGAAGGCGACGGCTTTCTCGCCGAGTGGCTGCCCATCGTACGGCGCGTTTTCGGCCAGGCACGGGTAAGGGAACTCGCCGTCCCCAGCGCGGCGTTCGTGGTTCCACCGGGCTCGCCTCCCGAGGCCGAGCGAGAGATCGTCGCGCTGCGTGCCAAGTTGGGGCCGACCGTCACCGACGGTGGCACGCTGACGCGGCGCAGTCAGGTGCAGGAACTCATCGACACCGGGCTGAGCGGCGTGCTGCACTTCGCCTGCCACAACACCTTCACGGCCAATGGTTCGCGCGTCGCCATGGAGGACGGCGGTTTCGACCCCCTCGACCTGGCTTACGCCCGGGGGTCCCAGGCATTGCGTGCGACACGGCCACTGGTGTTCTTCAACGCCTGCCGCAGCGCCGGTCAGATCGACTGGTACTCCACCACGCTGGGGTGGGCACCGCAGTTCCTCAGAGCGGGCGCGGGGGCGTTCGTAGGCACTCTGTGGCCGGTACGCTCCGACTCCGCGCTGACCTTCGCGGACGCCTTCTACGACCACCTCGTCCGCGAGCGCCTCCCGCTCGGCGAAGCCTCGATGAAGGCGCGCCGTGCCATCCGCGACCACGGCGGTGACCCCACCTGGCTGGCCTATGCGGTGTACGGCAGTCCGGCCGCACGGGTCGTCGGTGCGTAGCCCGCGGCCGCACGGGTCGTCGGTGCGTAGCCCGCGGCCGCTCGACCGATCGGCCGTCGCGGTCCGACGGCCCGCGCGCCCCGGCTGTACGACCCCCCGAACACGCAGGTCGTAGGACCGGCGGCCGATCCCGGTCCGGCCAAAACTAGGTGGGCGTTGTCAGTGCCGGTCCGTAGGCTCACTGCTGATGGCGACGACACCTGCATCCACCAAGGATTCCGAGAAACCCGGCGACCGCTCCGCCGTGCGGACCCTGCTGCGGCTGTGGCCGTACGTCCGGCCGGTGCGCGCGCGGCTGTTCACCGCCGCGTTCGTGGCGGTGCTCGCCTCCTGCACGGGGCTGGTGATTCCGCTGGTCCTGAAGTGGATGGTGGACGGGCCGGTCGCCGACGGGGACTCCACGGGGGTGTGGTTCGGGGCGCTGTACCTGCTGCTGCTCGGACTGGCGGAGGCGCTGCTGTTCGGGCTGCGGCGGTGGCTGGTGGCGCGGCCGCTGGCGGGCGTCGAGGCGGGCATGCGGGCCGGTCTGTACCGGCATCTCCAGCGGCTGCCGGTGGCCTTCCACGACCGGTGGGCGTCGGGACAGCTGCTGTCCCGGGGCACCACGGACCTGATGCTGGTACGGATGTTCCTCGCCTTCCCCTTGACGTTCCTGCTGGTCAACGGGGTGACGATCGTCGTCGGCGTGGTGATCATGCTGATCCAGGACTGGAAGCTCGGGCTGGTCGTCCTCGTTCCCGCCCTCCCCGTGATCGTCACCTGCGTGGTCTTCGAGTCGCGGTACACCAAGGTGGCCCGACGGGCGCAGGACCAGGTGGGCGATCTGACCACGGTGGTCGAGGAGAGCGTGCTCGGCATCCGGATCATCAAGGGCTTCGGCCGGCACCGCAGTCAGGCTCGGGCGTTCCGGGAGCTGGCGCGCACGCTGCGCGGAACGGAGCTGCGCAAGGCGGGGCTGCTGGCGACGATCTGGGGCGTCATCGTGACGCTGCCCGAGGTGGCCATCGGGGTCGCGCTGGTGCTGGGTACCGTGCAGGTCGCGGACGGGGAGCTGTCGGCGGGGACACTGGTGGCCTTCCTGTCGACCGCGCTCGCGCTGCGGTGGCCCGTGGACTCCATCGGCTTCCTGCTGGCGATGAGCCAGGAGGCGGCGACCGCGACCGAGCGGTACTTCGAGGTGATGGACGCGGAGCCGGAGTCGCAGACCACGACCGCCGCCGTGTCCGCGTCCGCGCCCCCGGCCCCCTCCGCGCCCCCGTCCGCGTCCGTATCCGACGCGGGCTCCGGTGACAGCGGCCTTCGGTTCCACGAGGTGTCGTTCCGCTATCCCGACGCCCCCGAGGGCACGCCCCCGGTCCTCGACCGTGTGGACCTCCACATCCGCCCCGGCGAGTCCATGGCCCTCGTCGGCGCCACCGGATGCGGCAAGACCACGCTCACCACGCTCGTCCCCCGGCTGCACGAGGTGACGTCCGGGCGGATCACCCTGGACGGCGAGGACATCACCGCGATGTCCCGGGCCGAGCTGCGCGCGAAGGTGGCCGTCGCCTTCGAGGAGCCGACCCTGTTCTCCGCCGGTGTCGGTGACAACGTCCTCATGGGCGCGCAGGACACCGCCGGACAGGCCGAGCTGGAGCGGGCACTGGCCGTCGCGCAGGCCGATTTCGTGTACGCGCTGCCGCAGGGCACCGACACCCAGGTAGGTGAGCAGGGGCTCAGCCTCTCCGGCGGCCAGCGGCAGCGGCTGGCGCTGGCCAGAGCCGTGGTCGGCAGACCCCGGTTCCTGGTGCTCGACGACCCGCTGTCCGCGCTGGACGTGCACACCGAGGCCGCCGTCGAGGCCGCGCTCAGGGAGGTCCTCGGGGAGACCACGGCCCTCATCGTGGCGCACCGTCCCTCGACCGTCCTGCTCGCCGACCGCGTCGCCCTGCTCTCCGGCGGCCGGATCGCCGCCGTCGGCACCCACCACGAACTGCTGCGCACGAACGCCGAGTACGCCCACCTGATGGCCGGGACCGAGGAGGCGGACCGATGACGGCGCCCACGACCACCGCACCGGGCAAGGAGCCGCCGGCCGAGGAACCCCCGCGGCCGGACGACGACTTCGACCGGGACGTCCTGCCCACTCCCCCGGGCGCAACCGCCGCCCTGTTGCGCTCCCTGCTGGCGCCGATGAAGGCCCGCGTCGTCGTCACCACGCTCCTGCTGCTGCTCCAGCAGGGAGCCACCCAGGCGGGCCCGCTGCTGGTGGCGTACGCCATCGACAGCGCCGTCCCCGCGTTCCGCGACCACGACCACGGCCCCCTGGTCGCGGTCGGCGTGGGCTACCTGCTGTGCGCGCTCGCCTCCGGGGCCCTGCAGTACGCGTTCGTCATCGCCGCCGCCCGCGTCAACCAGGACGTCCTGCTGGACCTGCGCGGCCGGATCTTCCGCCACGCGCAGGCGCTGAGCGTCGACTTCCACGAGCGCTACACCTCGGGCCGGCTCATCTCCCGCTCCACCACGGACGTGGAGGCCCTGCGGGAGCTGCTCAGCGAGGGCCTGCAGGAGCTCGTCTCCGTCATCCTGTCCTTCGCCTACATCTCGGCGCTGCTGCTCTGGCTGGACCTGCCGCTCGGCGCGGTGGCGGTGGCGTCCTTCGTGCCGCTGTACCTGCTCATCCGGCTCTACCAGCGGCGGGCCGGGCGGGTGTACCGGGTGCGGTCGACGGCCATCGCCGCCGTGATCGTGAAGTTCGTCGAGACGATGAACGGGATCCGGCCGGTGCGCGCGTTCCGCCGCGAGGCGGCCAACGACGCCGACTTCGCGGCGCTGAACAGCCACCACGAGCGGGTCAACGGCGACGCGATCCTCGAGATGGCCCGCTATGTGGTCGGCTCCCGGCTGGTCGCCAACACGGCCGTCGCGGTGATCGTGCTGTGGGGCGCGCACCGGGTGACGGACGGCTCCCTGGAGCTGGGGGTGCTGGCGGCCGCGGTGCTGTATCTGCGGCGCCTGTACGACCCCATCGACCGGCTCGGCATGTTCCTCAACTCCTACCAGTCGGCGGCCGCCTCCCTGGAGAAGATCGCCGGGCTGCTCGCCCAGACCCCGTCCGTGCCGGAACCGGCCACGCCCGGGCAGCTCCCGCCCCTGGAGTCCGAGCACCCCGGCCGCGAGGTCGTCTTCGACGGCGTCCGGTTCGGCTACCGCACCGGCGGCGAGGTCCTGCCCCGCTTCGACCTCACCCTGCCGGCCGGTCAGACGGTCGCGGTCGTCGGCTCCACCGGGGCCGGCAAGTCGACCCTGGCCAAGCTGCTCGCCCGCTTCTACGACCCCTCCGACGGCCGGGTCCTGCTCGACGGCGTCGACCTGCGCGACCTCGCCGTGCCCGAACTGCGGCGCGGGGTGGTCATGGTGACGCAGGAGGCGTTCCTGTTCTCCGGCACGGTCGCCGAGAACATCGCGATCGGGCGGCCGGACGCCACCCGCGAGGAGATCGAGGGGGCCGCGAAGGCCATCGGCGCCCATGACTTCGTCAGCGCGCTGCCCGACGGCTACGACACCGACGTACGCAAGCGGGGCGGCCGTATCTCCGCCGGACAGCGCCAACTCGTGGCCTTCGCCCGGGCGTTGCTCGCCGATCCGGCGGTGCTGATCCTCGACGAGGCGACCAGTTCCCTGGACATCCCGGGTGAGCGGGCCGTGCAGCGCGCGATGACGACGGTGCTGAAGGGGCGTACGGCCGTGGTGATCGCCCACCGCCTGTCGACCGTCGAGATCGCCGACCGGGTCCTGGTCATGGAGCACGGGCGGATCGTCGAGGACGGCACCCCGGCCGAACTGACCGCGGGCACGGGTCGGTTCGCGGATCTGCACCGGGCGTGGCGGGACAGTCTGGCGTGAGAGCGGAGAAGCATGATCGACGCGTACGAGGATCCCGGCACGCCCGACTGCCGTGGCGGCGGCCGGTATCTGTGGTGGCTGGTGCGGTGCCAGCCCGGCCGGTCCGCCGCGGGGGCGCTGCTGGGCAGCACCTGGATGGTGCTGCTGGCGGCCACGCCGTATCTGATGGCCCGGGCGATCGACGAGGGGCTGGAGCCCGGTGACATGGGGGCGCTGGCCGGCTGGAGCGCCGCGCTGTTCGCGGTGGGGTCGTTCAACGCCTGGCTGAGCATCATGCGGCACCGCACCATGACCCGGGTGCGGATGGACGCCAACTTCCGCACGGTCAAGGTGGTCGTCGGGCACGCGGTCCGGCTGGGCGCCGCGTTGTCGCGGCGGGCCGGTGCCGGGGAGGTCGTCACGATCGGTGTGGGCGACGTGCAGACGATCGCCCAGTCGCTGACCGTGGTGGGGCCCGGCGTCGGCGCGGTGGTCGCCTATCTGACGGTCGCCGGTCTGCTGCTGTCGGTGTCGACGGTCATCGCCGCGGTCGTCCTGCTCGGCATCCCGGTGATCGTCCTGGTCGTCGGGCCACTGCTCGCCCGTCTCCAGGGGACGGAGACGGAGTACCGGGAGCGGCAGGGCGTGCTCACCGCGCGGATCGCCGACCTCGCGGGCGGGCTGCGGGTCCTCAACGGGCTGGGCGGCAAGGGGCTGTTCGCCGACGCCTTCCACCGGGACTCGCAGCGGCTGCGGTCGCAGGGCTACCGGGTCGGCGCGGTGACCAGCTGGGTGCAGGCCCTGGGGGTGGGGCTGCCGACCCTGTTCATGGCCGTCGTGACCTGGCTGGCGGCCCGGCTCGCCGCCCGGGGGGACATCACGGTCGGCGAGTTGGTGTCGGTGTACGGCTATGTGGCGGTGCTGGTGGGGCCGGTGGCGTTCTGGGTGGAGTGCGGGTACCAGATCAGCCGGGGCCTGGTGGCCGCCCGACGGGTCGTACGGTTCCTGCGCCTGGAGCCGGCGGCCGACACCGGGACCCGGGACGCGCCCGCGGAGCCCTCGGTGCTGCACGACCCCGTGTCGGGCGTACGGGTGCGGCCGGGCCGGCTGACCGCGCTGGCCGGCGCCCGCCCGGCCGACTGCGCGGCCGTGCTCGACCGGCTCGGCAGGTATGCCCCTTCGGCGGCGACCTGGGGCGGGGTGCCGCTCGACGAGATCGCGTTGGCCCAGGTCAGACAGCGGATCCTGGTCGCCGACCACGAGGCCGACCTGTTCGCGGGACCCCTGCGCGAGCTGGTCGGCGGCGGGGACGAGGAGACGATCGGGCGGGCCGTGCGCGCGGCCGTCGCCGAGGACATCGTGCAGGGACTGCCGGACGGGCTTGACTCGACGATCGACGCCCAGGGACGCAACATCTCCGGCGGCCAGCGCCAGCGCGTCCGGCTGGTGCGGGCGCTGGCCGCCGACCCCGAGGTGCTGCTCGCGGTCGAGCCCACCTCGGCGCTCGACGCCCACACCGAGGCGCGGGTGGCCGAGCGGCTGCGGGCCGCGCGCGCGGGCCGTACGACGGTCCTCACCACCACGTCCCCGCTGGTGCTGGACCACGCGGACGTCGTGCTCCACCTGGTCGACGGCAAGGTCGCGGCCGCCGGCAGCCACCGCGAACTGCTCGATACGGAACCGGGATACCGGGCGCTGGTGGCACGGGACACCGAGACCGCGGACACCGACACCGCGGACACCGTGAACACCGACACCGCGGACACCGCGGACACCGGCGACCACCGGGAGGCCGTACGGTGACCGGCTCGACCTCTTCCGGCCGGCTGCCCGTCGCCGAGCCCGTCGACGTACGGCGGGCCTCCGTGCGGCTGGTGAAGGCCGACGGGCGGGCCTTCACGGCCGTGCTGGCCCTCAACGCGCTGGCCGCGGTCGCGGGGCTGGCCGGGCCGTGGCTGCTCGGACGGATCATCGACGAGGTGCGGGACGGGGGCGGGGTGTCGGCCGTGGACCGGCTGGCACCGGCCCTCCTGCTCTTCGCGGTGGCGGAGTTGCTGCTGGCCCGGTGGGCGCGGTACGTGGGGCACCGGTTCGGGGAGCGGACGCTGGCGCGGGTGCGCGAGGAGTTCGTGGACCGGACGCTGGCGCTGCCCGCGTCGGTGGTGGAGCGGGCCGGCACCGGCGACCTGACCGCCCGCGGTACCGCCGACGTGGCCGCCGTCGGCACCACCCTGCGCGACGCGGGGCCCGAACTGCTCATCAACGGGGTGCAGTTCCTGTTCGCGCTGGCCGCGGTGTTCTTCATCGACCCGCTGCTCGGCGTGTTCGGGGTGCTGGGCCTCATGCCGATCTGGGTCGCGCTGCGCTGGTACCTGCGCCGGGCGCGGGACGGCTATCTCGCCGAGGGCGCGGCCAACTCGGATGTCGCGGAGATCGTCGCGGCGACCGCGTCGGGTGCCCGCACGGTGGAGGCGCTGCGTCTGGAGGAGCGGCGGATCCGGGCGAGCAGGGAGGCGCTGGAGACGTCCCGGCGCACCCGCTTCCACACCCTCTACCTGCGCACCGTCTTCTTCCCCGCGGTGGAGGTGTCGTACCTGCTCCCCGTGGCGGGGGTGCTGGTGATCGGCGGGATGCTGCACGCGCGGGACGCGATGAGCCTGGGGGCGGTGGTGGCGGCGGCGCTGTATCTGCGGCAGATGAGCGACCCTCTCGACCAGATCCTGATCCGCGTGGAACAACTGCAGAGCAGCGGCGCCTCGTTCGCCCGCGTGGAGGGGCTGGCCCGGGCGCCGCGGGCCGACGCGGCCGACGCCCCGGTCCCGGCGGACGACCTGATCGAGGTGACGGGCGTGCGCTACGCGTACGACCGGGGCGGCGAGGTGCTGCGCGGTGTGGACCTGACCGTGCGTCCCGGGGAGCGGCTGGCGGTCGTCGGGCCCTCCGGTGCCGGCAAGACCACACTGAGCCGGCTGCTGGCGGGCGTGGACGCGCCGAGCACCGGCACGGTGACGGTCGGCGGGGTGCCCGTCGTCGGCCTCGGTCCCGAACAGCTGCGCCGCCAGGTCGTCCTGGTCACCCAGGAGCACCACGTGTTCCTGGGCACAGTCCGCGACAACCTCCTGATCGCCGAGCCCTCCGCGACGGACGACGACCTGTGGGCCGCGCTGGAGGCGGTCGGCGCCGGGCCGTGGGTGCGGGAGCTGCCCGACGGTCTCGACACCACGCTGGGCGAGGGTGGCCGGCGTACGGACGGCTCCCAGGCCCAGCAACTGGCGCTGGCCCGGGTCGTGCTGGCCGACCCGCACACCCTGATCCTCGACGAGGCCACCGCCCTCCTCGACCCGACGACCGCCCGCCACACCGAGCGCGCCCTGGCCGCCGTACTGGAGGGCCGCACCGTGATCGCCATCGCCCACCGCCTGCACACCGCGCACGACGCGGACCGGGTGGCGGTGATGGAGGACGGCCTGCTCACCGAACTCGGCACCCACGACGAACTGGTGGCGGCGGGCGGCGCGTACGCGGCGCTGTGGTGGTCGTGGCACGGGGACCGGTCGCCCTCGCCCCAGGGCGACTCGGCGTAGCGCCCGGAAGGGAAATAGTCCGTATATCGAACGTGACCCACCGAACAGCGAACGATTTCCGGCCAAGTTTCTGACGCGCTCCTGACAGAAACCGCCATCTCCTGCGACTCTTCCCACGGCCGCTTCACAGCAACCCCACAGTCGCACCATCGTGGACGGCCGAGCTGTGGCACATGGTTCCGCGCACCGCCCTGTTCTGCCCGGACGGCCCACCCGCCGACCGGTCTTCCCTGGCCGCGCGAACCGCGGCCGCGCAGAAGGAGTCAGTGTTGAGAAGTTCCTCCCACAGACGCACCTCCCACACCCGCACCACCCAGCGCAGGGCCGCCGCCGTGGCCCTCGTCGGCGTCTCGGCCCTGATCGCCGCGGCCGTCCAGTCGGGCGCCGCCACCGCAGCCCCGGAGAAGGCACCGTCGGCCGCGGGAAAGGTCATACCGGGCGCCGAGTCGGTCAAGCTCACCCCCGCACAGCGCGCGGCGCTGATCCGCGAGGCGGACGCCGACAAGGCGGCCACCGCGAAGGACCTGGGCCTGGGCGCCAAGGAGAAGCTGGTCGTCCGTGACGTCCTCAAGGACGGCAACGGCACGGTCCACACCCGCTACGAGCGCACCTACGACGGACTGCCCGTCCTCGGTGGCGACCTGGTCGTCGAGACCGCCCCGACCGGCGCCGCCACGACGGTGAAGGCCACCCGTGCCGCCATCAGGCCGGCCACCACCACGGCCGCGCTGCCCGCGGCGAAGGCCGAGAAGCAGGCGCTCGCCGCCGCGAAGGCGGAGAAGGCCAAGAGCCCCGACGTCAACCGCGCCCCGCGCAAGGTGATCTGGGCGGCCGACGGCAAGCCGACCCTGGCGTACGAGACGGTCGTGGGCGGTTTCCAGCACGACGGCACCCCGCAGGAGCTGCACGTCGTCACCGACGCGGCGACCGGCGAGAAGCTGTACGAGTGGGAGGCCATCGAGACCGGCACCGGCAACACGGTCTACAGCGGCACGGTCACCCTCGGCACCACACAGTCCGGGTCGACGTACAACCTCACCGACGGCGCCCGCGGCAACCACAAGACGTACAACCTCAACCGCGGCACCTCCGGCACCGGCACGCTGTTCTCCGGCCCCGACGACGTCTGGGGCAACGGCAGCCCGTCGAACCTGGAGTCGGCGGGAGCGGACGCACACTACGGCGCCGCGCTGACGTGGGACTACTACAAGAACGTGCACGGGCGCAGCGGCATCCGCGGTGACGGGGTCGGCGCGTACTCCCGCGTCCACTACGGCAACAACTACGTCAACGCGTTCTGGTCCGACAGCTGCTTCTGCATGACGTACGGCGACGGCTCGGGCAACGCCAACCCGCTGACGTCCATCGACGTGGCCGCGCACGAGATGACGCACGGCCTCACGTCCAACACGGCCGGCCTCAACTACAGCGGCGAGTCCGGCGGTCTGAACGAGGCCACGTCCGACATCTTCGGCTCGACGGTCGAGTTCTACGCCAACAACTCCTCCGACGTCGGTGACTACCTCATCGGCGAGGAGATCAACATCAACGGCGACGGCACGCCGCTGCGCTACATGGACAAGCCGAGCAAGGACGGCTCGTCCAAGGACAGCTGGTACTCCGGCATCGGCTCGGTCGACGTGCACTACTCCTCGGGTCCCGCCAACCACTTCTTCTACCTGCTGAGCGAGGGCAGCGGCACCAAGACCATCAACGGTGTCACCTACAACTCGTCCACCTCGGACGGCCTTCCGGTCACCGGCATCGGCCGCGACAAGGCGGAGAAGATCTGGTTCCGCGCACTGACCACCAAGTTCACCTCGACCACCAACTACGCGGCGGCCCGCACCGGCACCCTCGCGGCGACGGGTGAGCTGTACGGCACCACGAGCGCCGAGTACAAGGCCGTGCAGGACGCCTGGGCGGGTGTCGCGGTCGGGGCACGCTCCGACGGCGGCGGTGGCGGTGGCGGCACCTCCTTCGAGAACGCGGCCGACGTGTCGATTCCGGACAACGGGGCGGCGGTCAACTCGGCGGTCACCGTCTCCGGGCGGACGGGCAACGCGCCGTCGAACCTCGCGGTGGCGGTCGACATCGTCCACACCTACATCGGTGACCTCCGGGTGCAGCTGATCGCCCCCGACGGCACGGCGTACACGCTGAAGGCGTACGGCACCGGTGGCAGCGCGGACAACATCAACACCACGTACACGGTGAACGCCTCCTCCGAAGTCGCCAACGGGACCTGGCAGTTGAGGGTCCAGGACAACGCGGCCCAGGACACCGGCTACATCAACAGCTGGAAGCTCACCTTCCCGTAGCCCCCCGGCCGTCCAGGCCTCATGGACAGGGCGCCGCCCCGGTGGTTCGACTCCCCGGGGCGGCGCCCTCTTTTTTTGCCCACTCCATGCCGACGGCTTGTTGGGGCTTTACCGAGGTCAAGTGGGTTTACATTCCCGCAATGTTCACCCCGCCGTCAGTTTTCGGCCAACATCATCGAAGGGTCATGACATGTACGCGGCGTCAATGCCACTCTTCCTCACACCCGCCGCACAACTTCACCACCACCCCGGACGGCACGCCCCATGGCCGCCCGGGCTCCCCCACAAAAGGAGCTTGTGTGTCTTCCGTCTACGCGCGTCACAAGCGCACCACCCTGGCCATCGCCACCGCCGTGGCAGCCGGGGCCCTCCTCACCACCGGCCTGACCACCGCCTCCGCCCAGACCCCGGCGGACCGCACCGGCACCGCGACGGCCAAGCCCCTCGCCGCGCCCACCACGCTCGCCCCGGCCACCCGCACCGCGCTGATCCAGAAGCAGCAGGACGCGGCGGCCGGCACCGCACAGGAGATAGGCCTGGGCGCCAAGGAGAAGCTGGTCGTCAGAGACGTCGTCAAGGACGCCGACGGCACGGTGCACACCCGCTACGAGCGCACCTACGCGGGCCTGCCCGTCCTCGGCGGCGACCTGGTCGTCCACGAGTCGAAGGCCGGCGCCACCCAGGGCGTCACCAAGGCGACGAAGGCCACCATCAAGGTCGCCTCGCTCAAGCCCGCGATCGCCGCGGCCAAGGCGGAGAAGCAGGCCCTGACCGCCGCCGAGTCGGCCGGCTCGGAGAAGACCGAGGCTGACGACGCGCCCCGCAAGGTCGTCTGGGCGGGCAACGGCAGCAAGCCGACCCTCGCCTACGAGACGGTCGTCGGCGGCCTCCAGGAGGACGGCACGCCCAACGAGCTGCACGTCATCACCGACGCCGCCACCGGCAAGAAGCTCTTCGAGTACCAGGGCATCGAGACCGGCAGCGGCAGCAGCCAGTACTCCGGCACCGTCACCCTCGGCACCTACCTGTCGGGCTCGACGTACCAGCTGTACGACACCGCGCGCGGTGGCCACAAGACGTACAACAAGGCGCGCAGCACCAGCTCCTCGGCGGGCACGCTGTTCACCGACGCGGACGACAAGTGGGGCACCGGGAGCACCACCACCTCCTCCACCTCGCAGACCCCGGCCGTCGACGCCGCCTACGGCGCCCAGACCACCTGGGACTTCTACAAGAACACCTTCGGCCGCAGCGGCATCAAGAACGACGGCAAGGCCGCCTACTCCCGCGTCCACTACGGCAACGCGTACGTCAACGCCTTCTGGGACGACAGCTGCTTCTGCATGACGTACGGCGACGGCGAGGGCAACACCAAGCCGCTCACCTCGCTGGACGTGGCCGGCCACGAGATGACGCACGGCGTCACCTCCAACACGGCGGGCCTGAACTACAGCGGCGAGTCGGGCGGCCTGAACGAGGCCACCTCCGACATCTTCGGCACGGCGGTCGAGTTCTACGCGGCGAACTCGAGCGACGTCGGTGACTACCTCATCGGCGAGAAGATCGACATCAACGGCGACGGCTCCCCGCTGCGCTACATGGACCAGCCGAGCAAGGACGGCTCGTCGGCCAACTACTGGTCGTCGACGCTGAAGAACCTGGACGTGCACTACTCGTCCGGCCCGGCGAACCACTTCTTCTACCTGCTCTCCGAGGGCAGCGGGGCGAAGACCATCAACGGGGTGAGCTACAACTCCCCGACGTCCAACGGCTCCACGGTCACCGGGATCGGACGCGCCAAGGCCGTCCAGATCTGGTACAAGGCGCTGACCGAGTACTTCACGTCGACCACCACGTACGCGGGCGCCCGCACCGGCACCCTGAGCGCGGCGGCGGCGCTGTACGGCTCCACCAGCACCGAGTACAAGGCGGTCGCGGCCGCCTGGTCCGCGGTGAACGTGGGCTAGCCGTATCGCGGTGAGGGTTTGACGGGCGGCACCCGGGACGAAGGCATTCCGGGGTGCCGCCCTACTCTTGGGCCCATGTCTTCGAAGGCCTTCACGTACGACGACGTCGGCGCGACCCGACGGAGCGGGTTCTGCCCGCCCGGCTTCCATCCCCTGCACGTCCGCTCCCGCCTGGGTGAGGGCGAGGAAGTCTTCCGCCGGGCCTCCGAGGCGGTCCTGACCTGGGAGATGCACCGCGAGCTGGGCGTCGGCATAGAGGCGAGCGCGAACCGGGCCGCCCCCGAGGTCGACGTCACCGTCACCCTGGCCGGCCTGATCAAGGCCCCCTGCCGCGTGGTGTGGACCGTCGAGGAACACCGCCGGGCCGGCTGGGCCTACGGCACGCTGACGGGCCACCCCGAGTGCGGCGAGGAGTCCTTCATCGTGGACCGGACCGGCGACGGCACGGTCTGGCTGACGATCTCCGCGTTCAGCCGCGGCGCCAAGTGGTACTCCCGAGCGGGCGGCCCCGCGACCCGGGGCCTGCAGCACGCGTACGCCCGACGGTGCGGGGCGGTGCTGCGCCGCCTGTGCGCGCCGGTCGAGAAGGTCTGACCACCACGCCACCGCGCCACGACCGACGCACGGGTCACTGCCACGCATCCACCCCGGAACACCGGTCGGCGACCCCGCCCCGAGGCCCGGTTCAGCACCCTGGCCCGCCGCCCGAACACCGACGCGGCGAGCCCAACCCTCACCACCCGGCACGTCGGCCACGGGCCCGCTCCCACCACTCGGCGACCGGCCCCGTCCCCCGGCACACCGGACCGGCGTTCCGCCTCCCCGCCGAGGCACGGGACCCGAACGCACCCATCGGCACACCGGACCGGCGTTCCGTCTCCCGCCCGAGGCACGGGACAAGAACCACACGCCCTGCCCGGCACACCGGGTCAGCGGCCCGCCGCCCCCGCCGCGCCCGGAACACCGACGCGACAAGCCCAGCCCCCTCACCACCCGGCAGGCCGGCCGACGTGCCCGCTCCCACCACGGCACGCCGGACCAGCACCTCACTTGACCGGCCGGCGCGCCGGGATCGGATACCTCACCGCCCGGCACGCCGGATCGGTGAACCCGCCCCCGCCGTCCGGCGCACCGGCGGTACTCACCGCATCAGGACCCCCGCCGCCTCCACCACGTCCTCCGACGGCAGGGCCACCAGGCCCAGTTCCGTACCGGTCGCCAGGAGACGGTGGGCGGGGAGGATGCGGACCGTGTAGCCGTACGGGCCGGTGCGGTCCAGGGAGAGTGGGCCCTCGTACACCCAGCGGCCCTCCGGGTCCGGGCCGCCCGCCGCCTTCAGCGGGACCGTCACGGCGTCCGTGATGCGGTCCTCCTCGTCCACCCGGCCGGAGACCGCCTGCACCTCGACGTCCTCGGGGGCGAGGCCGCCGAGGCCGACCCGTACCCGCAGCCCGAGGGTCGTACCGAGTTCGGCGGTGGCTGTCGTCGCGGTCGTCTCGACGTGGTCGACGGTCACCCCGTGCCAGGCCGAGCGCAGCCGGGACTTCCACTCCGCCAGTTCACGCGCGGCGTCCGGGGTCATCGTGCGGTGGGCGTGCGCGGCCGGGGCGTACAGCCGCTCGACGTACTCGCGGACCATCCGGCCGGCCAGCACCTTCGGGCCGAGCAGGGTGAGGGTCTGGCGGACCATCTCGATCCAGCGGTCGGGCAGGCCGCCCTGCCCACGCTCGTAGAAGCGCGGGGTCACCCGCTGTTCGAGCAGGTCGTAGAGCGCCGCGGCCTCTATGTCGTCGCGACGGTCGGGATCGGTGCCCGCACCGTCCGCGGTGGGCACCGCCCAGCCGAAGTCGGGCTGGAACCACTCGTCCCACCAGCCGTCCAGCACGGAGAGGTTGAGGCAGCCGTTGAGCGCGGCCTTCATCCCGGACGTGCCACAGGCCTCCAGCGGCCGCAGCGGGTTGTTCAGCCAGATGTCACAGCCCGGGTAGAGCTTCTGCGCCATCGCCATGCCGTAGTCCGGCAGGAACACGATCCGGTGCCGCACCCGCGGATCGTCCGCGAACCGCACCAGCTCCTGTACCAGCCGCTTCCCGCCGTCGTCCGCCGGATGCGCCTTGCCCGCGACCACGATCTGGATCGGCCGCTGAGGGTGCAGCAGCAGGTCCATCAGCCGGTCGCGGTCGCGCAGCATCAGCGTGAGCCGCTTGTACGACGGCACCCGCCGCGCGAACCCGATGGTGAGGACGTCCGGGTCGAGCACACCGTCGACCCAGCCCAACTCGGCCGTGGCGGCCCCGCGCTGCCGCCACGAGGCGCGCAGCCGGTCCCGTACCTCCGTCACCAACTGCTCGCGCAGGTCGCGGCGCAGCTCCCAGATGTCCTGGTCGGGGATGTCCGCGACCGCGTCCCAGCGCTCGGAGCCGCCCACGGTCATGGCGTCCTCGGTGCGCTGGGCGCCGATCTGCCGGGCGCCGAGCCGGAAGACCTCCGGGGCCACCCAGGTCGGGGCGTGCACCCCGTTGGTCACGGAGGTGATCGGCACCTCCTCCGGGTCGAATCCCGGCCACAGCCCGGAGAACATATCCCGGCTGACCGCGCCGTGCAGCAGGGAGACGCCGTTGGCGCGCTGGGCCAGGCGCAGGCCCATCACGGCCATGTTGAAGAGGTTGGGTTCGCCGGACGGGTAGGTCTCCATGCCCAGTTGCAGGACCCGGCCGACGTCGATGCCCGGAAGTTCGGCGTCGGGGCCGAAGTGCCGGGCGACCAGCTCGCGGTCGAAGCGGTCGATGCCGGCCGGCACGGGGGTGTGGGTGGTGAAGACGGTCCCGGCCCGGACCGCTTCCAGCGCGGAGTCGAAGTCCAGCCCCTCGGCGCACAGCTCGGCGATCCGCTCCAGCCCGAGGAAACCGGCGTGGCCCTCGTTGGTGTGGAAGACCTCGGGTCCGGCGTGGCCGGTCAGCCGGCAGTACGTCCGTACGGCCCGCACTCCTCCTATGCCCAGGAGCATCTCCTGGAGCAGCCGGTGCTCGCTGCCGCCGCCGTAGAGCCGGTCGGTCACCCCGCGTTCGCCGAGGTCGTTCTCCTCGACGTCCGAGTCCAGCATCAGCAGCGGCACGCGGCCGACCTGGGCCAGCCAGATCCGGGCGTGCAGCTGCCGGCCGCCGGGCAGGGCCAGGGAGACCGAGGCGGGGGTGCCGTCGGGCTCCCTCAGCTGGGCGACGGGCAGTTCGTTCGGGTCGAGCACCGGGTAGTGCTCCTGCTGCCAGCCGTCCCGGGACAGGGACTGGCGGAAGTAGCCGTGCCGGTAGAGCAGTCCGACACCGATCAGCGGCACCCCGAGGTCGCTGGCCGCCTTCAGATGGTCGCCGGCGAGGATGCCGAGGCCGCCGGAGTACTGGGGCAGGGCGGCCGTGACGCCGAACTCGGGCGAGAAGTAGGCGACGGCCGCGGGCAGCCCGGCCGACTGCTCCTGGTACCAGCGGGCGCCGGTGACGTAGTCCTTCAGATCGGCGGCGGCAGCGGTGAGCCGGCTCACGAAGCCGGGGTCGCCGGCCAGTTCCGTGAGCCGCTCGGGTGGCACGCTGCCGAGCAGCCGTACCGGGTCACAGCCCGCGGCGGCCCAGCGCCCGGGATCGACGGACCGGAAGAGATCGCGGGTCTCCGCATGCCAGGACCAGCGCAGGTTGCGCGCGAGGTCGCTCAGCGGGTGGAGGGGTTCGGGGAGCACGGGTCGGACGGTGAATCGACGGATCGCCTTCACTAGCCACCTCAAGCGGGCGTAAGGAAGAGGACGCACGGCGGTGTGCGTCCCGTCGTCAGCTTCGAAGGTATAGGGGACGGGGCCCTCTCAACCACGGCGCCTTGCCGTGGGTACGGATCCGGTCACATCCGGCGGCCTCGACCCTATTTGGCCGATTCAGCCCCCGTAGGCGTCCTTGTCGTCCTTCGCACCGCACGAGAGGCTGCCCAGTGGCGTACCGGCCCGAGGAGCCGCGCACGCGGCGAACCCCGGCTGCCGTACGTCGAGTTGAGGAGGGGGTACACAGCCATGGCACGGACGCGAACACGGCGTCTGCGCGTGGCGGGGGGCCTGACCGCGGCGACCTGTGCCGCGGCTCTTTCGGCCGTCACCCTGCCCGCGCACGCCGTACCGGAGGGGCGGATACTCGGCGCCGGACAGCCCGGATCCGTCGGCGGAAGTTACCTGGTGACACTCAAGGGGGCGACCAAGGCACCCTCGGCGGCCGGAAAGGACCTCGCCGAGAAGTACGGGGCGAGAATCAGCCATACCTACGACACCGTGTTGAACGGCTACGCCGTCCGCGCGAACGAGAGACAGGCCAGGCTGCTCGCGGCGGACCCGGGCGTCGCCTCGGTCACCCAGGACACCCGGGTGACCCTGGACCACGTCCAGAAGAACCCTCCGTCCTGGGGCCTGGACCGGGTCGACCAGGCGAACCGTCCGCTCGACAGGCGCTACACCTCGCCTGACTCCGCGGGGGCGGGAGTCACGGCCTACGTGATCGACACCGGCATCCGGACCGGCCACAGGGACTTCGCCGGCCGGGCGAGCCACGGCTGGGACTTCGTCGGCGGTGACAGGAGCGCGGGCGACGGCAACGGCCACGGCACCCATGTCGCCGGCACGATCGCCGGTTCCCGGTACGGCGTCGCCAAGAAGGCCAAGGTCGTGGCGGTGCGCGTCCTCGACAACGCGGGCGCGGGGACGACCGCGCAGGTCATCGCCGGGATCGACTGGGTCACCAGGAACGCCAGGAAACCGGCGGTCGCCAACCTCAGCCTGGGCGGCTACCACAACGCCCAACTGGACGCCGCGGTACGCAACTCCATCGCGTCCGGTGTGACGTACACGGTCGCCGCGGGCAACGACGGGATGCCGGCCTCGCTCTACTCGCCCGCGCACGTACGGGAGGCGATCACGGTCGGCGCGACCGACGGGAAGGACACCAGGGCGAGCTTCTCCAACCACGGCCCCGCCCTGGACCTGTTCGCGCCAGGTGTCTCCATCACCTCGGCGTCCCACCGCGCCGACACCGCCGTCGTCACCTCCTCCGGTACGTCGATGGCGTCACCGCACGCGGCGGGCGCGGCCGCGCTCTACCTCGCGGACCACAGGAAGGCCACTCCCGCCCAGGTCGGCAAGGCACTTGTCGCCCAGTCCGGATCCGGGAAGGTCTCCGGGCGGGGGCCCGGGTCACCGGACAAACTGCTGCGGGTGCCACGCTGAGAGGGGCTGCCTGCGGCACCGGCCCCGTTCGGCCTGAACGGGGCCGGTCCTGTGTGCAGATATACGGGTGAGTAGTTAAGAACGTGCCGGATTGCCCACCCGAATAGGGTGGGAAGGCTCCTCCGGTACACCCCTCAGGAAGACCACAGGGACACCACGCAGGACCCACCTCCCCACAGCCATCCGCCCACCCACGTTGACGCGGACAGGAGCGGTCATGCCCGCCACGCACCACTCGTCAGCACCCCCGACACCGAGCACCGACGCAGCACCCCTGCGCCCGGCCGCCGGCCCACCGGCCCCGGAGCCACCCTCCGCGGGCGACACCGCCGACGGCATCGGACGCATACCCGTCCTCGACGTCCGTCCGGTCGTCCGGAACGGGCGAAGGCCCGCCAAGGCCGTCACCGGCGAGACGTTCGAGATATCGGCCACCGTCTTCCGCGAAGGCCACGACGCCGTCGCCGCCAACGTCGTCCTGACCGACCCGGACGGCCGGCCCGGCCCGTGGACGCCGATGCGGGAACTGGCCCCCGGCACCGACCGCTGGGGCGCGGAGGTCACCGCCGGCGCCCCGGGCCACTGGACGTACACCGTGGAGGCCTGGGGCGACCCGGTGGCCACCTGGCGGCACCACGCCCGGATCAAGATCCCGGCCGGCATGGACACGGAACTGGTCCTGGAGGAGGGCGCCCGACTGTACGAGCGGGCCGCCGCCGACGTGCCCAAGAAGGGCAAACGGCAGGTCCTGCTCACCGCCGCCGAGACCCTGCGCGACGAGACGCGCCCTGCGGCGACGCGGCTGGCGGCGGCG
>NZ_KQ949012.1 GCF_001514265.1 Streptomyces resistomycificus
GCCGGCTCCTACGTCATCGAGAAGATGACCGACGACCTGGAAGCGGAAATCGTGGCGCTCATCGACAAGACGGAGCAGCTCGGCGGATCGGTCCGCGCCATCGAGCAAGGGTTCCAGAAGTCCGAGATCGAGCGGTCCGCCTACCGGATCGCGCTGGAGACCGACTCCGGCGAGCGGGTCGTGGTCGGCGTCAACCGCTACCAGCTCGACAAGGAGGAGCCCTACGAGCCGCTCCGCGTCGACCCGGCCATCGAGGCCCAGCAGGCCGAACGGCTGGCGAAGCTGCGCGCCTGGCGGGAGCAGGTGGACGTCGATGCGGCGCTCGCCGCTCTGAAGAAGGCCGCCGAGGGCGACGACAACGTCCTCTACCCGATGAAGGACGCCCTGTGTGCCCGCGCCACCGTCGGCGAGGTGTGCAACGCGCTGCGCGAGGTGTGGGGCACCTACGTTGCGACGGACGCCTACTGACTGAGGAGTGCCATGCACACTGCCGACACGGGTCTCATCGCCCCCATCCGGGTCGTGGTGGCCAAGCCGGGCCTGGACGGACACGACCGAGGGGCCAAGGTGATCGCCCGGGCGCTGCGGGACGCGGGTGTCGAGGTCATCTACACCGGGCTGCACCAGACTCCGCGCCAGATCGTCGACACCGCGGTGCAGGAGGACGCGGACGGCATCGGGCTGTCCGTCCTGTCCGGGGCCCATCTGACCCTCTTCGCCCAGGTGATGGACCTGCTGCGGGAGCAGGACGCCGCTGACATCACGGTGTTCGGCGGGGGGATCATCCCTGAGGCCGACATCGGCCCGCTGCTCGGACTGGGGGTGGCGGCCCTGTTCACGCCGGGCACCCCGACCCGGGACATCACCGACTGGGTGTGCTCGCATGTCGGCCGTGACGTGACGCCGCCTGCCGTGACCGCGGGCGGGGCGGACGGGGCGAGCGCCCTGTGAAGGGCGCTGTGCTCAGAGGCTGCGGGCGGTGATGTCGCCGTAGGAGGTGGAGGCGTGGATGCTGAGGGCGGCGTCGGCGCCGTCGGTGTTGTTGAGGGTGTTGTTGATGCGGCCGTAGGTGGTGCCGGCGTCGAGGGTGGCGGAGACGCCGCGGGCGGCGCCGACGGACACCTCGCCGGACTCGGTGCGCAGGACGACCGTGCCGCGCACGGCCTCGGCGACACTGATGTCGCCCTTCTGGACGGTGATCTCGCCGGGCCCGCCCAGGCGGCCGACCGAGACGTCGCCGGCGAGCAGGTTCAGGCGGGCGGCGGCGGCCTCGTCGACCTTGACCGAGCCCTGGGCGCCTTCGAAGGTGAGGTCGCCGAGGCGTCCGACGCCGCGGAACTCGCCGGCGGCGGTCTTGGCCTCGACGCGGGAGCCGGCCGGCAGCTGGACGGTCACCTCGATGGACCCGGACGAGGAACCGAGGATCCGGTTCTTGGCCGGCGTGGCCTCGATCCGCAGGACACCGTCGACGTACTCGACCGAGACCTGCTCGGCGGCCTTCACGTCGCGGTTCTTGGCGGCGTCGGCGGGCCGGATCTCGACGGTGGTGTCGGCCCGGTCGGCGGCGATGAACCGGATGTGTCCCGCGGGGATGTCCAGGACGGCAAGGACCGGGGCCGGGGTGTCGAACTTCTGCATGATGCTCTCCTTGGCTGCGCTGTTTCTGATGATGGAAACGCTACGTTGCATTCATAGATATGGCAACAAGCTCGTTGCGCAAAAACAGCATCAGTGCAGGTAGGATCAGGTAATTCATTGCAATGATGCAGAATCTAACGCAACAAGCTCTGCCATACTCGTTGCAATGAAATGGGTGTGAACGCTATGCTGGAGGGGACGCCACGGACCACGAAGGAGACCGCGATGCCGGGAGGCAGACTCACCCAGCAGGAACGCCAGCAGATCGCGCTGGGACTGGCCGACGGCCTCGCCTACGCCGAGATCGCCCGACGTGTCGACCGTCCGACCTCGACGATCACGCGCGAGGTGATGCGCAACGGCGGCCCCACCGCCTACCGCGCCGACCTCGCCCACCGCGCCACCGAACACCGCGCCCACCGCCGCCGGCAGGCAGCCCCCCGCGACTCCAGGACACTCCCGCAGCCCCACGGACGTGACGCCGAAGCGGTGCGCGCCTACGAGGAGGTGTTCACCACCGTCATGATGGCCTCGGGCATGCCCACGATGATGGCCCGGGTCATGGCCAGCCTCACCCTCACCGACACCGGCAGCCTCACCGCGTCCGAACTCGTCCAGCGCCTCCAGGTCAGCCCGGCATCGATCTCCAAAGCGGTCACGTTCCTGGACAGTCAAGGCCTCATCCGCCGCGAGCGCGACGAACGCCGCCGGGAGCGCTACGTCGTCGACGACGACGTCTGGTACCAGTCCATGATGGCCAGCGCCCGCTCCATCGCCCAGCTCGTCGAAACCGCACGCCAAGGCGTCGGCGTCCTCGGCCCCGGCACCCCGGCCGGCGCCCGCCTGGAAAACGTCGCCCGCTTCCTCGACTTCGTCTCCGAAAGCACCGCCCGCGCCGCGGAACAGGCCCGCGAAATCCTGCACACCAAACCCGAACCGGCCTCGGACAGCACTCCCTGACGACTACAGGCCTGGGCTACCGGTGCCGGGCGGTGTGCTGGTCGGTGAGGGTGGTCACGCGGCTGCCGGCCGTGTGGAGGGCTTCGACGGCGCCGCCGCCGGCTGACGCACTCCAACGCCTTGCGCCGGTGGTGCGGTTGAGGGCGTACACCCGTCCGTCCTGTGCGCCGACGTAGACGGTGGCGCCCGAGACGCGGGGTTCGGTGGTGATGTGGCCGCCGGCGGGTGCGGACCACTCACGTGCCCCGGTGGCGGCATCGAAGGCGTAGAGGCGTCCGTCGGCGCCGGCGACGTAGACCTGCGACCGGCCGGGGACGGGGGATGAGGTGCTGCGTCCGGCGGCCGCGGACCAGCGGGTTCCGCCGGTGTCCTGGTCCAGGGCGTAGAGGCGGCCGTTGCCGCTGGTGAGGTAGATCGTCTCGTGCGCGGCCTGCGGCGGCCCCTGCGGCGTGGGGACGGCGCTGGACTGCCAGGCCTCGCGGCCGAAGGAGACGTCGATGCGGTAGACGAAGCCGTGGGCGGTGCACACGGCCGCCGAGCCCGCGTCGATGACCACGGCGGCGTCACAGTCCGCGTCGATGCTCCAGTGCACCGTCCCGGTGCCGCAGTCGACGCCCCGGGTCCCGTCCTCGTCCGACACCAGGCAGATCTGTCCGGCCTGGGCGAGGAACTCCCCGTCCGTCTGCCAGACGACAGCGCCGGTACGCACATTCACCGCCGCCGTCACCTCGTCCATGGACGCAGTGATGAAACTCTGCGGTGCATCGCTGACGCATCCGTAGGTGACGCACATGGCCGGCCGGGCGCGGAAGGCGGACGGGACGATCCCCGGCTGCGAGGCCGTTGGCTGGGGGAGGGGCGCAGGCAGCTGTGTTCTCCAGAAGCTGACGAGGACCACGTCCGGTGCCGTCCGGCTCAGCCGGGGCTGTGACATGCCGAAGAACAACGAACGGCGCTCCTGCTTGAGAGGGGGCAGAAGACCTGCCAGATCCCTGCTCCAGCGCAGTGCCCCGGTGGCGCCGTCGCGGGCCTGGAGGGTGGTGGAGTCGTCGGTGGCGTAGAGGGTGTCGTCGCCGAAGGCCATCGTCCCGCCGGTCGCGCCGGGAGCCGGCTTGCTCCACAGCGTGGTGCCGGTGGTGGTGTCGACGGCCCGTAGGTGCTTGCTGTCCTGCACGAACCGGGTGCTGCCGCTGACCGGGCCGAGGCTCGCGAAGCCGGCCAGAGTGGTGGTCCACCGCACGGACGGAACGGGCTCGCTGCCCTTCACGGAGGGGGAGGGCCCAGGCTTGCCGCCGCCGGCGGAAGATGCCGGCAGAGGCGGCGAGGCAGCGCTCGCGGACAGCCCGATCAGCATGACCGCGGACAGGCCGCTCAGCCATCGCGGCGCAGCCCCCCGCGCCGCGGCTTTGCCGCGAAGCCGCCGGCCGAGACCCGCCGTCCGGCGCGGCGCTGTGCCCGCCTGGAGGGCCGGGGCAAGAACCGTCGCGGCCGTGCCCCGGCCTGGCCGCCTTCGCCACCACGGCGCGCGGACGGACACGGGCCGAGGGCTGCCGTCATCCGCGCCGGCTGTCTCCTTCGCACCGCCGGCACCGGCCCGCACGTCACACTCTGGGGAGATGTCCACGGCGTCCATGCCGTGCGGGCGGACAACCATGTCGTGCGGGCGGACGACCGTCACCGTCCCTTCGACGACATCCGTGCGCCTGGGGTCCTGCTCGAGCGGGTCGGCGATGCCCATCCGCCGGCGGACCCCGGCCAGGCTCTCGCGCTGCGTCTGGCGGCTGTCGTCGACGGTCTCCAGCAGCAACTCGTACTCCCAGTGCTGAGGTTGGCGGCGCGCGTCGGGAGCCGTACGCGCCCGCGTCTCCTCCTGCCCGGCACCGGCGGCCCCCTCCGGGCGGGGGGCGGTGCCCGCGTCCGCCGGCCCCGCCTGCCGCAGTGCCTGCAGTTCGCGCCGGTATCCCTCGGCACGGCGACGGACGTCCACGAGAAGAACCTCAGCCGAGACCTGGTCCCGCAAGGCCAGCTCCAGCCGCTGCTCGGTGCGCGCCAGCACGATGCCGAAGGCTTCCAGGTTCTGTTCCACCGCCGCGACCGAGCGGGCCTGGCGCAGGGCCAGGTCACGCTCGGCTTCCAGTTGGGCGCAGCGGTCCTCCAGCGAGGTGATAGTCGCTTCGAGGACCCGGATGGTGTCCTTGTTGTCCAGCAGCGCCTGCTGGACTTCGATGTGGCCGCGGCGGGCTTCGTCCAGCCGCAGTTGCAGTTCCCGCACCGGCAGCCCTGCACCCTGCGCACCGGCACGGTCCTGCGCGGCCGCTGCCGCCGTGGCGGCACGGTGCAGGGCGCCGCCCCGCTCCAGCTCCACCTCCTGGAGCCGGGGCTCGGTGACCAACGCGGTGACCACGGTGCGCAACAGGCCGAGGGGGATGGGCTTGTGCCCGTTGCGGAACTCTCCCCACGTGGCGCGCTTGTACGTGCCGAACTCGGCGACCAGCTCGTTCAGCGTCCTGTCCGCGGTGATCTCCCGCAGCCACGCAGCCAACGCATCGCCTTCCGGACTCCGGCCCGCAAGCGGCCCGTTACGCCGTCCTCCCCGCACCCTGGTCTGGCCCCCGCCGGGCATGCCCACGCCCCTTCACCGGTGCCCGTCCAGGCACGTCCACCCCGTACAAGCCCGCCCGCCTGCGGCGACACCGCCACCCCGGCGTGGACAACGGAGCTCCCCTCCAGGCTGGTGCTCCACCCTCACACACCCCCGCACCCCCTGGGTTCCCGTGCACATATTGCGCCGCAACCGTCCGATCACGGCCATATCCCGACCGCTTCCGACCACCCCGACCGAACACACAGGCCCCGTCGTCGAGGCCCGGCCACGCCCCCTGGCCCCACGCCGCTGCCCCGCCCCGGCACTCCTGGCCCGGCCGGCGCCGGCACACCCGGCCTGCCACGCGCTGCTCGGGTTGCCCGGCGGGAGCCGCCCTGTGCGTGCCTGCCGGCTCAGGCGCGGGCCAGTACGAAGCCGATGCCCGGGCCGAGGTCCTGGCCGAAGGCGAGCTGGATCAGCAGCTCGACGGCGGGCTCGGTGTAGCGGGCGTTGCTCAGCGGGCCGGCGTCGACGGCGTCGAACCCCAGCTCGGCGGCGAGCTGGAGGACCGTCTTCCTGGTGAGGTCGTCGTCGCCGGCCACGGGCAGCAGGAGGGGGACGCCGCCGATCCGGCCGGTCGCCGGCTTGCTGTGCGCGCGGGGGCGTTGCGGGGGCTTGGTCTCTCCGGCGTCACCACTGTGATCTGCAGCGTGCGCCTGGCAACGCTGTTACGCACTTTCGGGTGAGGACCCCGGAGGTTGCCGGACGGCGGGCCGTGGGGGACGGGTGCGGCGGACCAATGCCTGCAACAGATCTAAATCTGGCGAGTCGTCATGTTGGGTATCTTCTGGACATAAATGGATGATGCAGGTGAGAGTTACAGCAATATGTGTGATTCGTAACAGGGTGTCGCGTATCGCCTTCACATCCCCGGGTGACGGCCAAGGTGTGGATGCGCGGCCAGCCGGCCGCCACCCGCACACCGCACCAACCCTCCGTTCCCGCCCCTCGGGGCGTGATCCAGGAACGGAACCGGTGCCCGCATCTGCAGGGGGCCTTTGTGTCTTCTTCCGCTGTTTCCGCTCGTCGTCTGGCCGCCGCCTCACTCGCGGCCGCCGCCGTGATCGGGGCGGTGGCGCTGCCGGCGTCCGCTGCCGACCACCCCCGCCCAAGCCGTACCGGGGTGGAGATCAGCAGCGTGCAGTACGACTCCCCGGGCCGGGACAACCGCTCCAACCGTTCCTTGAACAAGGAGTGGGTGGAGGTCACCAACACCACCCGCCGCAGCGTGAACCTGGACGGGTGGACACTGTCGGGCCAGGACGGCCGCACCTACACCTTCGACCACTACCGCCTGGACGGCCGTGCCACGGTGCGCATCCACACCGGTGAAGGCCGTGACACGCGCACGGATCTCTTCCAGGACCGCCGCCACCACGTGTGGGACAACCACTCCGGCACCGCCACCCTGCGCAACGACCACGGCCGCTTCATCGACGACGCCTCCTGGGGCAACGACCGCCACCGCCACGGCGACCGCCACCGCCACGGCGACCGCAACGACCACGGCCGCCACCACGGCGACCACGGCGACCGCAACGACCGCGGCCACCGCCACGGCGACCACGGCGGCCGCCACCACTGACCCGCAAGCGAGCCTGCAGGGCAGAGCTGAACAACTCCCCAGCACGCGCACGTAAAGCAACGGCGCGCCCGAGCCATCAAGGCCCGGGCGCGCCGCCGCTTGAGATCAGGCGCGTGGCCACCAGCGCCACCCGCCTAGCGTTTCTGCGGGCCATGCCGCTCGGGCAGGTCCCGCCCGGGCACCCCGGTCCACAACCGCCACAACACCCCGTCGATCACATGCCGGTGACCCCGCCAGGGCCGCCCCCGCCCATCCACCGCCGGGAGCAGCGACGCCATCCACTCCCACCCCGCATCCGCCAACTCACCACGACCAGCCACAAGATCAATGACCAGGGCGCTCTCGGCCGGGATCGCACACAGGACCCGGCACGAAAAGACTCAGCCGGTAGGTGGTCGGGTGCACCAAGCGCCCGCAGAGGGTGTCGATCCGAGTCATCGCCCAGTCAATTCGCTCCGTCCCAGCACGCAGACGACGCAGGTGAGCATGCCACTCCGACTCGTCCTGGGTCTCGAAGATCACCTGCCAACGCCCCGTTCCGGAACCCTCACGCATAGCAGCCTGCTGCCCAGCGCCCCGCTGCTGACGTTTCCTCTTCCGCTGTCCTGGCACCGGCCCAGCATCGCTGGCCAGGCACCACCCCGGCAAGGTCATTGATCCAGGCCACAGGGCTGCCCGGTGGGAATCATCAGTCAGACAGAACCCAGCCCGCACGCCTGCTCGCCATACAGAACGCCCTGCGCAGGAACGCCACCATGCTGCTGGTGCGCGGGCCCGGGACGCTCAGGCGGTCACAAGCGCGTCTTCCGCCACCTTCGCAGTGTTGACCAGGGCGACATTGGATTGGGCAGCACCATTGTCGGCCAGGGTGTTGCCGTCGCTGCTGCCGCGACTGCTGGTCGCCCCATCATTCCCGGCGTTGGCGCCTTGACTCTGGCTACCGATCAGGAGGGCGCCGACATTGTCCCCGACGGTGTTGGCCGACGCGGCGGCGGCAGCGCCCATCAGGGCAGCACCGGCGACGGCCACGGCGCCGAGGACCTGACTGAACAACTTGGTCCTGCACAAGGACGACAGCGGCGCGCGACCGGACACGGGCACCACGAAAAGAGAACGTGCGCCTTCCCGGCCGGGTGCCGCACACCCCTGGCCAACTATTCGGAGGACCAGCCATGACGCCGTGACACAGCTCCGCGACCCGGCCCGGCCCGAAAACGAAGGGCGCTACCCCGTATCACCGTCATCCACCACCTCAAGCAGTTCACCACAAGCCGGTAGACGGCGCGTATCGGGGTACCTGCGTCGCCATGGCACCGGAAACTGATCACGCTGAATCCGTACGAGCCCTGCGGCAGCTGCGCCGGATCCGCTGTTTTTACGCCGGGGGCGCCCTCTTGTGGGCCGTCTCGGCTGCCCTGGTGGGACGGGACGACCCCGGAAGCCGGCAGATGTGGGTGTCGGTGGTCTTCCTGGCGGTCTTCACCGGGTTGTTGTCCGTGACGTCCCTGTGGCTGTGGCGCCGGCAGGCTGCCCATGCGGGCGGCACTGTCCACCATGCCGCTACGCGCAAGACGGCCTGGCGTCGCCAGGCCAACGCCTGAAAGCGCGAGAACCGAAGCCAAGCCGGCGGCTCCCCACACGCTCTGCGCCACCTGGCCGAAGCCACCGTCAGCCACGAGCGCACAAACCGACGACCAAAACAGGGGCGGGTCGCCAACCACCCGGCGACCCGCCCCCAACCGCTTCCGCCACCGCTTCCGCTTTCACCGACGAAACGGCAACCCTAGGCTCGCCCCCCCCACACACACCGCTCAGCGGCCTCGCATGGCCTTCCAGTCGTCCTCAAGAATCGAGTACTGGACGATGTCATGCCACACACCGTCCACGTAGCCGTAGTGCCGCAGCACCCCTTCCCGAACCATGCCCGCCTTCTCAATGGCCCGCTGCGCAGCGACGTTCGAAGGCAGGAATCCCGCCCACACACGGTGCAGTCCGAGCCAATCGAAACTCAGAACACCCAGCAGGAAGCCGATCTCCGTGCTGTGTCCGACGTTCACCTGGTCGGCGCGCAAAGCCAAACCCATCTCCGCGCTCCGATAACCCACACGAACCATCCCCCCCTTCTCCGGCTGCTCCGCGACGATCAGCTTCACCGAACCGATCAGGCGGCCCGTGGCGATCTCGCTGACCCCCAGCCGATAGTGCGTGCGGGGAATCTCCCCGGCGCCCGCCCTGGCCTCCTCGACCAGCGCCACAGCCTCGGAACGCCGAAACGGCGGCATTCCAAACGCACGGGTCGTACGGGAATCGCCGAAGATACCGAACACCCCCTCCACATCGCCGGGCTCAAACTCCCGCAACCGCAGCGTGCTGCCCTCGATGAGCACCGAACGCTGCTGTGGGACTCGCGCCGGCCGTTCATCGACCTGTGCCTGGCGTGACCCCCGCGGCACCCACCGGTGACCTTGCTCCCGCTCGGCGTCCAACCGATCCGTCATCTGCTGACTCCACTTGCTGATGTTCTGTCAGGCCGAAGGACACACACGTGACCCACAATGGCTTTCGCGCACGGGCCACCGGAAGAACGCTGGCCAGCGGCAGGACCCACCCGCACAGCAGACCCCGGCCCCGCGGCACCCGAACCGCCCGCACGCCGGCAATCCCCGGGTGCACCGCTCCCAGCTTCTGACGCAGGGCCGCAGTCATCCCCCAGAGCATCGGCGGCGGCCGGTACCCGGCGGGATACCTCCACCGACCACGCACGGTGCGAGCGGCCATCCAGGCCGGCGGAGTGTCGAAAATCAGCTCCGCACCCGGAAAACGGGCAGCACACCCCGCAACAAGCTGCCGAACCGCATCCAGCGGGAGATACATCAGCATGCCCTGAGCAATGATCAACACCCCTCGCGAGGCGTCGACCTCATCCATCCACCGCTCATCAGTGGCTGAACACGACAGCGTGCGATGGCGCGCCACGTCCGGCAGCAACCGCTGCCGCAACGCCGCAACCTCGGGAAGATCCACCCCGAGCCACCGCACCCTGCCGTTGTCCACACGCCAGAACTGCGTCTCCAGACCCTCCCCCAAGGAGACCACCGTCCCCTCCGGATGGTCCCTGAGAAAGCGGCGAACCTCCCGGTCATAACAGCGCGCCCGCACCGCCATCCCCTGCGCCAAACCCCAGCTGCCGGTGCCGAACCGCCCCTCAAAGGGATAGCCGATGGCATCGACCACCTCGATCGCCTTCGGATCCAACAGCGCCGAACCAGGGTCCCCCGCAGCCAGAGCGCGGTGATACAACGTCCACAGCGTCGTCTCGCAGACGCCAACCAGCTCGACCATCCGCTTCCGTCCGTCCATCCGCTGATGGTCGCTACACCCCCGACTGCCCAGCAAGGAACGTCACTCCTCCGCGCGCATAAATCACTCCTTCAGCTGGGATCCTCAGACCATCCACATCCAGCACACTGATGGCTTCCACACCCCGCTCGCGGAGGGCAGGAGCTGTTGCGCCCACTGCGGGATAGCGTTGCGGCCCCTGGCCGGGGTGGCCGCGCCGCCTGCAGGGCAGCGAGCGCTGCCCCCGGGCGCTTCCACTGAGGGCAGCCCCCTGTCGACGCGAAGTCGGGACAGACAGGCGCTGGTCCAGCGACAGCGGATCGGCGGGATGGATCAAGTCTTCGCGCACTACTGCAGAGTCTGAATCGGGTTGTGGTCTTGAGTAGATAGCCAGTGGGGCAAAAAGGTGTCATGTGACCGCGCATTGCGGCTTCCGTCGAGGAAGACCCGCACGACACCTAGACGGCAGGCTGAAGCCACAGGTCACGGCCGCGCCCTGGGGCAAGAGGCGCGGCAGCCCACGGTGACGGTGCGGCGTCCGTTGGCGGCGGGTGGGGAGACCAGGCCGAGTTGTTCGAGTGCGTCAAGGGCCTTGCGGGTTTGCGGGCGGGTGAGGAAGAAGCGCTCCTGCAGCCAGACCATGGTGGCGCGCTGCTCGGTGATGACCTCGTTCGCGATGTCCTGAAGGCTTTCCGGGCGCAGGCCGGCGCGTTCGGCCTGCCGGGAGACGTCTTCTTCCCGTAGCGCGGCGTGGGCAGGGCAGTGGTCGGTGTGGAGCGGGCGGGAGGCGTTGCGGCGTGGTGTGCGGATCGGGGCAGCGAGGGTGGCGGCTTGCTGCATCAGGTGGTGGGCGGGCAAGTTGTGGGGGCTGGGGGTGCCCTGCAGGTCGTATTGGAACAGAGCGATGCCGTGGCGGGACGCCCAGTCCATGGCCTGCGGCGTGTAGCCGGCCATGGAGAAAAACAGGGCTGCCTTGCTCTGGGCGGCGGCGACGCCGTGCAGTTGCTGCACCGTGGGCCGGCTGGTGGGACTGCCTTCCTTCTTCACCTGTGCCACGGCCTGCTCGGCCAGAACATCGATGCCTTCGTCCGCGCCCACGGCCGTGGCCACTGCATCGGCGAAGCCCAGGTAGCGCATCCAGTCGACGGCGGCCAGTTCAGCGTCCCGGGCGGTGCGGATCAACCGCTCTTCGGGGCGGTCGGCAGCGCCAGCCGTCGGCAGGGCTCTCGCGGCCTTCTCACGGGCCGCGAGAGCGATCCTCAGCTGGGGGTTGCAGGAAAAGGAGAACACCAGAGCGCCGGCCCTCAGATGCCCCCACCCCGCCTCGGGAGCCTTGAAGATGTCCCGGGGTTGAGGCTCGTAGCGGTAGGACAGGCCCTGGTCCGCAATCGCGGCACCGCGGTCGGTGAGGATCAACAGCGCGGGGCGCCTGCGCTCACCCTCTGACTGTGCGATGCACAGCAGACGCTCATCGACGGCGATGTGACGCCGAGCCAGCCGCTCGGCTTCCGCCCGAAGACGCGGATCATTCGCAAGGTGCACCCTCGACAAACACCACGCGATGGCTTCCTGCTGCGAAGTACCCCGCACGGGGAGCTCCTTCAGCAGCCCATCCACCGCCCTCTGCAGCACACCAGCGGCCTCTTCCCCGCGACGCGCCTGCTCCGCGGCGGCCGCATCACGCTGCTCCTGTACGGATCGTGCTGCGCCGTCGGCCCTCTCCTGTACGTGCTCCGCGAGGGCGAGTTCGTTGCGGGCGGCATGGCGCCGACCCGCCGGGGTGATGCCGAGCATCCACAGCGTCACTGTGCCCACAACGAACACGACCGCCCCGGCCACCCACATAGCGGGGGAGACGAACACGCCGACGAGCAGCACGAGCAGCCCGATGAACATCACGCAGCCGACAGCAGCCGAGGCCGTCTCGATGCGATCGTCTCCAGGCAGCCAGGGAGCGCGCTTCGCAAGGGCGCCGACGTTTGCGGGCGCAGCTGCTGCCAAGACCGGCGACCGGCCCGTGGCCGTCCGGCCCCCTCCCTTACAGGTCGTTCCCTCGTGCCAGTGCGGGCCGACGATGCTCCCGTCCACCGGCACCCAACCCTCACACACCGGGCACCTGCCACGTTTCACCAGCATCCCCCAGCCCCCACCCCGACCTGTGCCCAGAAGCGCAACAGTAATAGTTCTGGCCGAACAGGCCTGCACCCGTAACTCCTGACGTACGGTCACAAGCCCAGCCCGAGCACTCTCGCCGGCTTCAGCCGGCTGAGGCGCTCGCCCGCTTCCCCGTCAACCCCCTGCTGGCTCGATAGAGTGACGAAGATCGGTTGTGTGCGCGGCCGTCTGTGACGGCTTGAGCTTCAGGAGATGTGCGAGCAGACCGGCTCCGGTGAGGCTCTGGACGTCACGGACGGCCTGCGGGTTGCTGAGCACTTCGGCCTTTTAGTAGCGGGAGCGGCGACGCGGCCGATCATCGCGACTTCGTGCACTGCGGTGATCTGGCGTTCGGCGAGACGGAACTGCTCGGCGTGCTAGGCCAGTTGGATCCAACAAGCCGGTGGAGCGTTGCATGCGGCGCTGTACGCGGAGACTGCTCGTGATAGGCGCGCAGGTTGAAGCGCACCCAGGGCAGGGCGTTGCGATCGGGGGAGTAGACGGGACCTCCCACCTCCCGGCAGCACCTTGTAGTACTCCCAGATGTTTCCGGGAAGGCCGAACCATTCTTCGATCGAGGAGAACTCCGGGGCCAGCACGCCTCCCCGGGTGATCAGGAAGGTCTGCAGACTGTGTGGCATGCGACAGTTGCCGTCCAGGGGTGGATCTTCACCAGGTTCAGGTGGGCCATCGCAGCGCGTACCAGGGGTCCGCATCGAGGTCGCCCTGGTTTCAGTCAGAGGACCAGCTCGCCCATCAGGTGCGGGATGTCCTCTTCGTGGGGGATTTCGTTTTCGGTGGCGTGCGGATCCCGGCCGCGGTGATGAAGGTGGGCTTCTGTCGTCATCGGTCGGCGGGGCGGTGGGGGTGGTGATGGCCCTTCAGCGTCCAGTGAAGGGTATTGAGCAGACCCTTGGAGTACTCGAAGTGGAAATAAGAGGAGATCAAATTGCGGTTATAGAAATGGAATTGAAAATACTTGAATTCATGGAGAGAGGTGTTCAGGAATCGGTAGAGAGCAAGAGGATTAACCCGCCATCAGGCGGATAAGCACCACCTCTTAGGTGCGCTTTTGGAATTCGCGGAGCGAATTCCTTGGACGAATTGCGGAGCAATTTGGCTGATCGTCACGGAGTGACGATCCATCAATTTCCTTGCGGAGCAAGGAAATTGGCCGCCGCGTAGCGGCGGCGCGTCGT
>NZ_KQ949013.1:0-1413 GCF_001514265.1 Streptomyces resistomycificus
AACACAGTGGACGCGAGCAACTGAGGACAAGCCCTCGGCCTATTAGTACCGGTCAACTCCACACGTTACCGTGCTTCCATATCCGGCCTATCAACCCAGTCGTCTACTGGGAGCCTTACCCCATCAAGTGGGTGGGAATACTCATCTCGAAGCAGGCTTCCCGCTTAGATGCTTTCAGCGGTTATCCCTCCCGAACGTAGCCAACCAGCCATGCCCTTGGCAGAACAACTGGCACACCAGAGGTTCGTCCGTCCCGGTCCTCTCGTACTAGGGACAGCCCTTCTCAATATTCCTGCGCGCGCAGCGGATAGGGACCGAACTGTCTCACGACGTTCTAAACCCAGCTCGCGTACCGCTTTAATGGGCGAACAGCCCAACCCTTGGGACCGACTCCAGCCCCAGGATGCGACGAGCCGACATCGAGGTGCCAAACCATCCCGTCGATATGGACTCTTGGGGAAGATCAGCCTGTTATCCCCGGGGTACCTTTTATCCGTTGAGCGACGGCGCTTCCACAAGCCACCGCCGGATCACTAGTCCCGACTTTCGTCCCTGCTCGACCCGTCGGTCTCACAGTCAAGCTCCCTTGTGCACTTACACTCAACACCTGATTGCCAACCAGGCTGAGGGAACCTTTGGGCGCCTCCGTTACTCTTTAGGAGGCAACCGCCCCAGTTAAACTACCCATCAGACACTGTCCCTGATCCGGATCACGGACCCAGGTTAGACATCCAGCACGACCAGACTGGTATTTCAACGACGACTCCACCTGAACTGGCGTCCAAGCTTCACAGTCTCCCAGCTATCCTACACAAGCCGAACCGAACACCAATATCAAACTGTAGTAAAGGTCCCGGGGTCTTTCCGTCCTGCTGCGCGAAACGAGCATCTTTACTCGTAGTGCAATTTCACCGGGCCTATGGTTGAGACAGTCGAGAAGTCGTTACGCCATTCGTGCAGGTCGGAACTTACCCGACAAGGAATTTCGCTACCTTAGGATGGTTATAGTTACCACCGCCGTTTACTGGCGCTTAAGTTCTCAGCTTCGCCCAACCGAAGTTGGACTAACCGGTCCCCTTAACGTTCCAGCACCGGGCAGGCGTCAGTCCGTATACATCGCCTTACGGCTTCGCACGGACCTGTGTTTTTAGTAAACAGTCGCTTCTCGCTGGTCTCTGCGGCCACCCCCAGCTCGAGCAGCAAGTGCTCTCACCAGTTGTGGCCCCCCTTCTCCCGAAGTTACGGGGGCATTTTGCCGAGTTCCTTAACCATAGTTCACCCGAACGCCTCGGTATTCTCTACCTGACCACCTGAGTCGGTTTAGGGTACGGGCCGCCATGAAACTCGCTAGAGGCTTTTCTCGACAGCATAGGATCATCCACTTCACCACAATCGGCTCGGCATCAGGTCTCA
>NZ_KQ949013.1:1964-3008 GCF_001514265.1 Streptomyces resistomycificus
CTACACCCTTACCCCGGGACAACCACCGCCCGGGATGGACTACCTTCCTGCGTCACCCCATCACTCACCTACTACAAGTCTGGTCCGTCGGCTCCACCACTTTCCTTTCCCCGAAGGGTCCGGAACGGCTTCACGGACTTAGCATCGCCTGATTCAATGTTTGACGCTTCACAGCGGGTACCGGAATATCAACCGGTTATCCATCGACTACGCCTGTCGGCCTCGCCTTAGGTCCCGACTTACCCTGGGCAGATCAGCTTGACCCAGGAACCCTTAGTCAATCGGCGCAAACGTTTCTCACGTTTGTATCGCTACTCATGCCTGCATTCTCACTCGTGAACCGTCCACAACTCGCTTCCGCGGCTGCTTCACCCGGCACACGACGCTCCCCTACCCATCATACAGGCGTTGGCCCTATTGTATGAATGACACGACTTCGGCGGTACGCTTGAGCCCCGCTACATTGTCGGCGCGGAATCACTAGACCAGTGAGCTATTACGCACTCTTTCAAGGGTGGCTGCTTCTAAGCCAACCTCCTGGTTGTCTGTGCGACTCCACATCCTTTCCCACTTAGCGTACGCTTAGGGGCCTTAGTCGATGCTCTGGGCTGTTTCCCTCTCGACCATGGAGCTTATCCCCCACAGTCTCACTGCCGCGCTCTCACTTACCGGCATTCGGAGTTTGGCTAAGGTCAGTAACCCGGTAGGGCCCATCGCCTATCCAGTGCTCTACCTCCGGCAAGAAACACACGACGCTGCACCTAAATGCATTTCGGGGAGAACCAGCTATCACGGAGTTTGATTGGCCTTTCACCCCTAACCACAGGTCATCCCCCAGGTTTTCAACCCTGGTGGGTTCGGTCCTCCACGAAGTCTTACCTCCGCTTCAACCTGCCCATGGCTAGATCACTCCGCTTCGGGTCTTGAGCGCGCTACTGAATCGCCCTATTCGGACTCGCTTTCGCTACGGCTTCCCCACTCGGGTTAACCTCGCAACACACCGCAAACTCGCAGGCTCATTCTTCAAAAGGCACGCAGTCACGA
>NZ_KQ949013.1:3493-6156 GCF_001514265.1 Streptomyces resistomycificus
GCGACGCTCCCACGGCTTGTAGGCACACGGTTTCAGGTACTATTTCACTCCGCTCCCGCGGTACTTTTCACCATTCCCTCACGGTACTATCCGCTATCGGTCACCAGGGAATATTTAGGCTTAGCGGGTGGTCCCGCCAGATTCACACGGGATTTCTCGGGCCCCGTGCTACTTGGGTGTCTCTCAAACGAGCCGCTGATGTTTCGACTACGGGGGTCTTACCCTCTACGCCGGACCTTTCGCATGTCCTTCGCCTACATCAACGGTTTCTGACTCGTCTCACGGCCGGCAGACCGTAAAAGAGAGATCCCACAACCCCGCATACGCAACCCCTGCCGGGTCTCACACGTATACGGTTTGGCCTCATCCGGTTTCGCTCGCCACTACTCCCGGAATCACGGTTGTTTTCTCTTCCTGCGGGTACTGAGATGTTTCACTTCCCCGCGTTCCCTCCACATACCCTATGTGTTCAGGTATGGGTGACAGCCCATGACGACTGCCGGGTTTCCCCATTCGGAAACCCCCGGATCAAAGCCTGGTTGACGACTCCCCGGGGACTATCGTGGCCTCCCACGTCCTTCATCGGTTCCTGGTGCCAAGGCATCCACCGTGCGCCCTTAAAAACTTGGCCACAGATGCTCGCGTCCACTGTGCAGTTCTCAAACAACGACCAGCCACCCATCACCCCGAACCATCCGATTCGAGTGCACTGGGGCCGGCAACTGAAGGAAGATCATTCCCTCAGACACCCAACAGCGTGCCCGACACCCTCAACCCTCTTCTTCCGTTCCACGCCGAAGCAGTACTGGAAAGAACCTGATCAAGTGTGCCGAGTAGTCAACGTTCCACCCATGAGCAACCAGCATCAGACATTCGCTGATGTACTGGCCTCTGACCAACCGAAGTTGGTAAGAAGTGCTCCTTAGAAAGGAGGTGATCCAGCCGCACCTTCCGGTACGGCTACCTTGTTACGACTTCGTCCCAATCGCCAGTCCCACCTTCGACAGCTCCCTCCCACAAGGGGTTGGGCCACCGGCTTCGGGTGTTACCGACTTTCGTGACGTGACGGGCGGTGTGTACAAGGCCCGGGAACGTATTCACCGCAGCAATGCTGATCTGCGATTACTAGCAACTCCGACTTCATGGGGTCGAGTTGCAGACCCCAATCCGAACTGAGACAGGCTTTTTGAGATTCGCTCCACCTCACGGTATCGCAGCTCATTGTACCTGCCATTGTAGCACGTGTGCAGCCCAAGACATAAGGGGCATGATGACTTGACGTCGTCCCCACCTTCCTCCGAGTTGACCCCGGCGGTCTCCTGTGAGTCCCCATCACCCCGAAGGGCATGCTGGCAACACAGAACAAGGGTTGCGCTCGTTGCGGGACTTAACCCAACATCTCACGACACGAGCTGACGACAGCCATGCACCACCTGTACACCGACCACAAGGGGGGCACCATCTCTGATGCTTTCCGGTGTATGTCAAGCCTTGGTAAGGTTCTTCGCGTTGCGTCGAATTAAGCCACATGCTCCGCTGCTTGTGCGGGCCCCCGTCAATTCCTTTGAGTTTTAGCCTTGCGGCCGTACTCCCCAGGCGGGGAACTTAATGCGTTAGCTGCGGCACCGACGACGTGGAATGTCGCCAACACCTAGTTCCCACCGTTTACGGCGTGGACTACCAGGGTATCTAATCCTGTTCGCTCCCCACGCTTTCGCTCCTCAGCGTCAGTAATGGCCCAGAGATCCGCCTTCGCCACCGGTGTTCCTCCTGATATCTGCGCATTTCACCGCTACACCAGGAATTCCGATCTCCCCTACCACACTCTAGCTAGCCCGTATCGAATGCAGACCCGGGGTTAAGCCCCGGGCTTTCACACCCGACGTGACAAGCCGCCTACGAGCTCTTTACGCCCAATAATTCCGGACAACGCTTGCGCCCTACGTATTACCGCGGCTGCTGGCACGTAGTTAGCCGGCGCTTCTTCTGCAGGTACCGTCACTTTCGCTTCTTCCCTGCTGAAAGAGGTTTACAACCCGAAGGCCGTCATCCCTCACGCGGCGTCGCTGCATCAGGCTTTCGCCCATTGTGCAATATTCCCCACTGCTGCCTCCCGTAGGAGTCTGGGCCGTGTCTCAGTCCCAGTGTGGCCGGTCGCCCTCTCAGGCCGGCTACCCGTCGTCGCCTTGGTGAGCCATTACCTCACCAACAAGCTGATAGGCCGCGGGCTCATCCTTCACCGCCGGAGCTTTTAACCCCCGCACATGAGTGCGGGAGTGTTATCCGGTATTAGACCCCGTTTCCAGGGCTTGTCCCAGAGTGAAGGGCAGATTGCCCACGTGTTACTCACCCGTTCGCCACTAATCCCCACCGAAGTGGTTCATCGTTCGACTTGCATGTGTTAAGCACGCCGCCAGCGTTCGTCCTGAGCCAGGATCAAACTCTCCGTGAATGTTTTCCCGTAATCGGGACGACACCACGAGAGCGGAACAGTCAGGCGGAATAAGCCCGACCGTTCACAGCGTCCTCGCTGTGTTTTTCTTCAAAGGAACCTCGTCCCGACCATGACGGCCGGAGACGGGGTATCAACATATCTGGCGTTGACTTTTGGCACGCTGTTGAGTTCTCAAGGAACGGACGCTTCCTTTGTACTCACCCGAGAG
>NZ_KQ949014.1 GCF_001514265.1 Streptomyces resistomycificus
GTTCATCGGGCGTTGAAGTACTTGGCTTCGGGGTGGTGGATGACGATGGCGTCGGTGGACTGTTCGGGGTGGAGCTGGAATTCCTCGGAGAGGTGGACGCCGATGCGTTCGGGTTGGAGGAGGTCGGCGATCTTGGCGCGGTCTTCGAGGTCGGGGCAGGCGCCGTAGCCGAGGGAGAAGCGGGCGCCGCGGTATTTGAGGGCGAACATGTCGGGCATGGCGTGGGGGTCTTCGGCGGCGAAGCCGAGTTCGGAGCGGACCCGGGCGTGCCAGTACTCGGCGAGGGCTTCGGCGAGCTGGACGGACAGGCCGTGCAGTTCGAGGTAGTCGCGGTAGGCGTTGGCGGCGAAGAGCTGGGCGGTCTGTTCGCCGATGCGGGAGCCGACGGTGACGACCTGGAGGCCGACGACGTCGGTTTCGCCGGATTCCTCGGGGCGGAAGAAGTCGGCCAGGCACAGGCGGCGGCCGCGGCGCTGGCGGGGGAAGGTGAAGCGGGTGGTCTCGTTGCCCTGGTCGTCCAGGAGGATGAGGTCGTCGTCCTTGGACACGCAGCGGTAGTAGCCGTAGACGACGGCCGCTTCGAGGAGGTTGTCGGTCTGCAGTCGGTCCAGCAGGCCGCGCAGCCGGGGGCGGCCCTCGGATTCGACGAGTTCGTCGTAGGTGGGCCCGTCGCCGGTGCGGGCCTGCTTGAGGCCCCACTGGCCCTTGAAGAGGGCGTCCTCGTCCAGCCAGGTGGCGTATTCCTTGAGCTGGATGCCCTTGATGACCCGCGAGCCCCAAAACGGCGGGGTGGGGACGGGGTTGTCGACGGCGACGTCGGAGCGGACGTTGCCCTCGTCCTGCGGCCGGTCCTCGACCACGGCCTGGGCGGTGGGGCGTACCCGGCGTTGTTTGAGGTCGGGCAGGGACGCGCCGGGCACTCCGCGTTTGACGCCGATCAGGGCGTCCATCAGGCGCAGGCCCTCGAAGGCGTCGCGGGCGTAGCGGACCTCGCCCTGGTAGATCTCGTGCAGGTCCTGCTCGACGTAGGCGCGGGTCAGCGCGGCGCCGCCGAGGATGACCGGGTAGTCGGCGGCCAGGCCGCGCTGGTTGAGCTCCTGAAGGTTCTCCTTCATGATCACCGTGGACTTGACCAGCAGCCCGGACATGCCGATGACGTCCGCGCGGTGCTCGGCGGCGGCCTCCAGGATCGCCGAGACGGGCTGCTTGATACCGAGGTTGATCACGTTGTAGCCGTTGTTGGACAAGATGATGTCGACCAGGTTCTTGCCGATGTCGTGGACATCGCCGCGCACGGTGGCCAGCACGATGGTGCCCTTGCCGGCCTCGTCGCCCTCCACCTTCTCCATGTGCGGCTCCAGATAGGCCACCGCGGTCTTCATCACCTCGGCGGACTGCAGCACGAACGGCAGCTGCATCTGGCCGGAGCCGAACAGCTCCCCGACCACCTTCATGCCGTCCAGCAGCGTCTCGTTGACGATGTCCAGCGCCGGACGGGACCGCAGGGCCTCGTCCAGGTCCTGCTCGAGGCCGTTCTTCTCGCCGTCGATGATGCGCCGCTTGAGCCGCTCCTCCAGCGGCAGCGCGGCCAGTTCCTCCGCGCGGCCGGCCTTCAGGGACTTGGTGGTGGCGCCCTCGAACAGCGCCATCAGCTTCTGCAGCGGGTCATAGCCCTCACGGCGCCGGTCGTAGATCAGATCCAGCGCGGTCTGTACTTCTTCGTCACTGAACCGCGCGATGGGCAGGATTTTCGACGCGTGGACGATCGCGGAGTCCAGGCCCGCCTTGACACACTCGTCCAGGAAGACGGAGTTCAGCAGGACGCGGGCGGCCGGGTTGAGGCCGAAGGAGATGTTCGACAGGCCGAGGGTGGTCTGCACGTCGGGGTGGCGGCGCTTGAGCTCACGGATCGCCCCGATGGTGGCGATGCCGTCCCCACGGGACTCCTCCTGACCGGTGCAGATGGTGAAGGTCAGGGTGTCGATGAGGATGTCCGCCTCGTGGATGCCCCAGGTGCCGGTGAGGTCGTCGATGAGGCGCTCGGCGATGGCGACCTTGTGCTCGACGGTGCGGGCCTGGCCCTGTTCGTCGATGGTCAGCGCGATCAGCGCCGCCCCGTGCTCCCGCGCCAGCCTCGTGACCTTCGCGAACCGGGACTCGGGGCCGTCACCGTCCTCGTAGTTGACCGAGTTGATCACCGCGCGGCCGCCGAGCTTCTCCAAGCCCGCACGCAGGACGTCGACCTCGGTGGAGTCCAGCACGATCGGCAGCGTCGAGGCGGTCGCGAACCGGCCCGCCAGCTCCTCCATGTCCGCCACACCGTCCCGGCCGACATAGTCCACGCACAGATCCAGCATGTGGGCGCCCTCGCGGATCTGCTCGCGGGCCATCTCCACACAGTCGTCCCAGCGGCCCTCCAGCATCGCCTCACGGAACTTCCTCGACCCGTTCGCGTTGGTCCGCTCACCGATCGCCATGTAGGCGGTGTCCTGCCGGAACGGCACCGACTGGTACAACGACGCCGCACCCGCCTCCGGACGCGGATCACGCTCCGCCGGCCTCAGATCCCGTACCCGCTCCACCACCTGCCGCAGATGCTCCGGCGTCGTGCCACAACACCCACCCACCAGACTCAGCCCGTACTCCCCCACGAACGTCTCCTGC
>NZ_KQ949015.1 GCF_001514265.1 Streptomyces resistomycificus
GTCGTCGTAGAGCGGCGGGTCGATCGGGTCGTCCGCCGTGGCGGTCCCGGCCGGGTCGTCCTGGGCTGTGCCGGCCACCGCGGTGATGCTCGCCGTCGTGACAGCGTGGGCGGGGATCGCGCCGAGGGCCATGGTCATCACCGTGGTGACAACCGTCGTCCATATCCGTCTGTTCATTCCGCACTCACAGGTAAGCGGGCATGACTCAGCATGCGGGGAGGGTGAAGGGAAGATTCCGGCAGGCGTGAATACAAGGGCCGGTTGGCGAAATGTTTCTGGCGTGATCCGTCGGGAGGCCGTAGGGGAAAGCGGGCGGCAGTGCCGGCCGCAGCGGCGAGACAGGGTGCCGTATTAATCGGGCACCCCGGAAAGACGGGTCCACTTGATCGAATCGAAGACTAGATCGGCCGAGATCCACTCCGCAAGACCTCATGAACGCGACACGCAAGTGGTAGCCGTGGCTTCCGGTAAAACGGAAGCAGTGGCCACCATTTATCTGGTGTCGAAAGGCGGAGGCGCGCCCCCGCATCCGGACAGGTGCGGGGGCGCGCCGGTTCGACGTCTGTCGGGGTCAGAACCTGACGACGAAGTTGTTGACCGTGCCGGTGTCACCGGTGCCCACGTCGTCGACGCGGAGCTTCCACCAGCCGTTGACCGGCAGGTCGGTCACGTCGACCGTGTAGACCTTCTTGAGGATGCCGGCCTTCCCGGGGGAGCCGTTGTTCTTGAGAAGGTGCATGGAGCCGTCCGGGGCGATCAGGTGGATCTTGAGGTCGGCCAGGAACTCGTGCTCGACGTGCACGAACACCTGGAGCTTGTCGGAGCCGACGCCCGACAGGCCGCTGGCCTTGGTCCAGATCTCCGTGTAGTTCTTGTCCGGAACGGCCTTCACCGTCTGGTTCTCGTACGACGGGAACCCGAGCGACCAGCCCTTGAGGGTGCCGGTGGAACCCGTGGTCGAGTCGGTGACCTTCAGTGTCCAGGTGCCGTTGGCCACCACATCGGTGGCGTCCACTCCGTAGGTGGTCTGGAGGGTGCCGCCTGCCTCGGATCCGTACGGCTTGAGCGTGTAGGACGTGCCGTCCGGGCTCTGCAGGACCAGCCGCAGGTCGCCGATCCTGGTGTGGGTGATGTTCGTGTACACCTGGAGCGGGCCGGCCGCGTTGCCGTCGATGCCGGAGACGTTGACGGTGGAGGTGAGGGTGCCGGTCTCGGGGATGGCCTGGCTGGTGGTCTGCTCGAACGGGGTCGGGAAGATCAGCGACCAGGTGGTCAGCGTGCCGGCGTCACCGTCGTCGGTGTCGGTCATCCGGAGCTTCCACTCGCCGTTGGCGGGCGAGGCGGAGGCGTCGACCGTGAACTCCGCGATGACGTCGTCCGCGCCGTCGGAGACGCTGGGGCTCTTGAGCAGGTGGGTCGTGCCGTTGGGCGCGAGGAGCTCCAGCTTCACGTCGCCCCGGTAGGCGTGGGTGATGTTGACGTACGCCTTGAGGTTCTTCGGCGCGTTGCCCGGATATTCGCTGACGGTCACCGGCGAGGTCACCGCCGCGCCCGGGGCGTCGGGGATGGCCACGTCCTTGTCGTTGTCGACCTGGAAGGCGCGCGGCTTCTTGTCCGCCTCGGGCTTCGGCTCGATCGCGGCGACGGCCTTGCCGACGTCGATGCGCGGGGTGGTCACCCCGTTCTCAGTGACCGGGGTGCCGCTGGTGGCGAGGAGGGTCACCAGGCTGTCGATGCCCTCGGTGGGG
>NZ_KQ949016.1 GCF_001514265.1 Streptomyces resistomycificus
TTGACGCCGGAGGTGGGGGCGGTGCTGGCCCGGTATCCGCTGCGGGAGTTCGTGACCGCCTCGGACACCCTGCCCCTGCTGGTGGAACGCGAACGAGCCCTCTACGGCTCCTGGTACGAGTTCTTCCCCCGCTCCGAGGGCACCCCCGAGCGCCCGCACGGCACCTTCCGCACCGCCGCCCGCCGCCTGCCCGCGATCGCCGCGATGGGCTTCGACGTGGTCTACCTCCCACCCATCCACCCCATCGGCCACACCTTCCGCAAGGGCCGCAACAACAGCCTGTCCGCCGGACCCGACGACGTCGGCGTGCCCTGGGCGATCGGCTCCCCCGAGGGCGGCCACGACGCCGTCCACCCCGACCTGGGCACCCTGGAGGACTTCGACCACTTCGTGGCACAGGCGGGCGAACTCGGCCTGGAGATCGCCCTGGACTTCGCCCTGCAGTGCTCCCCGGACCACCCCTGGGTACACAAACACCCCGAGTGGTTCCACCACCGCCCCGACGGCACCATCGCCTACGCGGAGAACCCGCCCAAGAAGTACCAGGACATCTACCCCATCGCCTTCGACGCCGACATGGACGGCCTGATCGCCGAGACCCTGCGGGTGCTGCGGCACTGGATGGACCACGGCGTGCGGATCTTCCGCGTCGACAACCCCCACACCAAACCGGTCGTCTTCTGGGAACGGGTCATCGCGGACATCAACCGCACCGACCCCGACGTCGTCTTCCTGGCCGAGGCCTTCACCCGCCCGGCGATGATGCACACCCTCGCCCAGAGCGGCTTCCAGCAGTCCTACACCTACTTCACCTGGCGCAACACCAAGGACGAGCTGACCGAGTACCTCAGCGAACTCTCCGGCGAGGCGGCCGCCTACATGCGGCCCAACTTCTTCGCCAACACCCCCGACATCCTGCACTCCTACCTCCAACGCGGCGGCCGGCCCGCCTTCGAGACCCGCGCCGTCCTGGCCGCCACCCTCTCCCCCACCTGGGGCATCTACAGCGGCTACGAACTGTGCGAGAACACCCCCCTGCGCGAGGGCAGCGAGGAGTACCTCGACTCGGAGAAGTACCAGCTCAAACCCCGCGACTGGGAAACCGCCGACCGCGAGGGCCGCAGCCTCACCCCCCTGATCACCAAACTCAACGCCATCCGACGCGCCCACCCCGCCCTGCGAC
>NZ_KQ949017.1 GCF_001514265.1 Streptomyces resistomycificus
AGCGGGTGCTTGTCGGCCAGGGCCTTCACCCGGGCCTTCAGCGCGTCGACGTCGTACGACGGCTTGAGGGTCTCGGCGATGACGTCCGCGACCTCGGCGAAGTCCTCGGCGGTGAAGCCGCGGGTGGCCAGGGCCGGCGTACCGATGCGCAGACCGGACGTCACCATCGGCGGGCGCGGGTCGTCGGGGACCGCGTTGCGGTTGACCGTGATGCCGACCTCGTGGAGGCGGTCCTCGGCCTGCCGGCCGTCCAGCTCGGACTCGCGCAGGTCGACCAGGATCAGGTGCACGTCGGTGCCGCCGGACAGCACGTTGACCCCGGCCTCACGGGCGTCCGGCGCGGTCAGGCGCTCGGCGAGGATCCGCGCGCCGTCGACCGTACGGCGCTGGCGCTCCTTGAAGTCCTCCGAGGCCGCCACCTTGAAGGAGACCGCCTTCGCCGCGATCACGTGCTCCAGGGGGCCGCCCTGGAAGCCGGGGAAGACGGACGAGTTCAGCTTCTTCGCGAAGGCCTGCCGGGCGAGGATGATGCCGCCGCGCGGGCCGCCCAGCGTCTTGTGGGTGGTGGAGGTGACGACGTCGGCGTACTCGACGGGGTTGGGGTGCAGGCCGGCCGCGACCAGACCCGCGAAGTGCGCCATGTCGACCCACAGGTACGCCTCGACCTCGTCGGCGATCCGGCGGAACTCGGCGAAGTCCAGCTGCCGGGGGTAGGCCGACCAGCCCGCGATGATCACCTTCGGGCGGTGCTCCTTGGCGAGCCGCTCCAGCTCGGCCATGTCGACCAGACCGGTCTCGGTGTCCACGTGGTAGGCGACCACGTTGAACTGCTTGCCGGAGAAGTTCAGGCGCATGCCGTGGGTCAGGTGGCCGCCGTGCGCGAGGTCCAGGCCGAGGATGGTGTCGCCGGGCTGGGCCAGCGCGAACAGCGCGGCCTGGTTGGCGGAGGCGCCGGAGTGCGGCTGCACGTTGGCGTACTCGGCGCCGAACAGCTCCTTGACCCGGTCGATCGCGATCTGCTCGGCGACGTCGACGTGCTCGCAGCCACCGTAGTAACGGCGGCCCGGGTACCCCTCGGCGTACTTGTTGGTGAGGACCGAGCCCTGCGCCTCCATGACCGCGAGAGGCGCGAAGTTCT
>NZ_KQ949018.1 GCF_001514265.1 Streptomyces resistomycificus
TAGGTCTGTTTGAGGACGGCGAGGGCTCCGGTGACGTGGGGGGCGGCCATGGAGGTGCCGCTTTTGGAGTCGTAGCCGTTGAGGACGGAGGAGATGATGCCGGTGCCGGGGGCGTAGAGGTCGAGGAGGGGGCCGCGGTTGCTGAAGGAGGAGGCTTCGTCGTCGTCGGTGGTGGAGCCGACGGTGAGGGCGGCGGGGACGCAGGCGGGTGCGTTGACGGCGGTTTGGAGGCCGTTGTTGCCGGCGGCGACGACGGTGGCGACGCCGGCGGTGAGGAGTTTGTCGATGGCGGGTTTGCGGGCGTCTTTGGTGCAGGCGGTGGTGTAGCTGGCGGAGCCGAGGCTGAGGTTGGCGGCGATGACGGGGGTGCCGGCCTGCTGGAGTTCCCAGACTTTTTCGAGGGCTTGGATCTGGGCGCTGGTGAAGCTGCGGACGCAGGGGGTGGCGGCGGCGGTGCCGCAGTATTTCTCGGTGTTGAACTTGCTGAAGACCTGCATGGCGATGATGTTGGCGTCGGGGGCGACGCCGGTGGCGGGGGCCTGGGAGAGGCCGGTGCCGTTTCCTGCGGCGATGCCGGCTACGTGGGTTCCGTGGTCGCAGCCTTCGAGGGTGGCGCAGGGTCCGTTCGCGGAGTTGGCGGCGCCGGTGCCTTCTTGGGTGGCGGTGCCGTTGGGGCAGAGGCTGGTGGCGCCGTAGGCGGTGTCGATGGGGGAGAAGCAGGCTTCGGTGACGACGCGGTTTTTGAGGAAGGGGTGGTTGGTGGCGACGCCGGTGTCGATGACGGCGATGGTGCTGCCCTTGCCGGTCTTGCCTGCCTTGATGGCGTTGTCGGCGCCGATGAGGGGCACGGTCTCGTCGAGGGTGGGGGGTACGGGGACGTCTTCGCTGACGCTGATCACGCCGTCCTGGGCGGCGAGTTCGTCCAGGCCCGCGCGGTCGACCCGGAGTGTGACGATCGGCAGGGTCGAGAAGGACTGAACCGTCTCACCCGCACTCGCCGCGCTGGAGAGGTCGTCACGGTTCTCGGTGACCACGTTGACCCGGACGGTGTCGCCGTCGGCGGT
>NZ_KQ949019.1 GCF_001514265.1 Streptomyces resistomycificus
AAGTGGCTGACGACCACGGACCACAAGACGATCGGTACGTTGTACCTGGTCACGTCGTTCGCGTTCTTCTGCATCGGTGGCGTGATGGCGCTGTTCATGCGCGCCGAGCTGGCCCGTCCGGGCCTGCAGATCATGTCGAACGAGCAGTTCAACCAGGCGTTCACGATGCACGGCACGATCATGCTGCTGATGTTCGCGACGCCGCTGTTCGCCGGCTTCACCAACTGGATCATGCCGCTCCAGATCGGTGCGCCGGACGTGGCCTTCCCCCGGCTGAACATGTTCGCCTACTGGCTGTACCTGTTCGGCTCGCTGATCGCGGTCGGCGGCTTCCTCACCCCGCAGGGCGCGGCCGACTTCGGCTGGTTCGCCTACAGCCCGCTGTCGGACGCGGTCCGCTCGCCGGGCATCGGCGCCGACATGTGGATCATGGGCCTGGCCTTCTCCGGCTTCGGCACCATCCTCGGCGCGGTCAACTTCATCACCACCATCATCTGCATGCGCACCCCCGGCATGACGATGTTCCGCATGCCGATCTTCGTGTGGAACGTGCTGCTGACCGCGGTCCTGGTCCTGCTCGCCTTCCCCGTCCTGGCCGCCGCGCTGTTCGCCCTGGAGGCCGACCGGAAGTTCGGGGCGCACATCTTCGACTCCGCCAACGGCGGCGCACTGCTGTGGCAACACCTCTTCTGGTTCTTCGGCCATCCAGAGGTGTACATCATCGCGCTGCCGTTCTTCGGGATCATCTCCGAAGTCATCCCGGTCTTCTCCCGCAAGCCGATGTTCGGCTACACGGGCCTGATCGCGGCCACCATCGCCATCGCCGGCCTGTCCGTGACCGTGTGGGCGCACCACATGTACGTCACCGGCGGCGTGCTCCTGCCGTTCTTCTCCTTCATGACGTTCCTCATCGCCGTACCGACCGGCGTGAAGTTCTTCAACTGGATCGGCACCATGTGGAAGGGGTCACTGAGCTTCGAGACCCCGATGCTCTGGGCCA
>NZ_KQ949020.1 GCF_001514265.1 Streptomyces resistomycificus
CCTCGCGGGCGAACGCGGGGTCCGGGGGACCGGTGATCCCGATGGCCTTGCCGCCGGGCTTGAGCACCCGCAGGGACTTCTCGAGGGTCTCCCCGCCGATGCTGTCCAGCACCAGGTCGTAGCCGGTCAGGAGCTGCTCGAAGTCCTGGCTGCGGTAATCGATCACCGTGTCGGCGCCGAGCGCGCGCACGAAGTCCGCGTTGGAAGCGCTGGCGGTCGTGGCGACGCTCGCGCCGAGGTGCGCGGCGAGCTGGATCGCGATCGAACCGACCCCGCCGGCGCCGGCGTGGATGAGCACCTTCTGCCCGGGCCGCACCTTCCCGCGCTCCACCAGCGCCTGCCACGCCGTGAGCGCCGCCAGCGGCAGCGAGCCGGCCTCTTCCATGCTGATGGAAGCGGGCTTGAGCGCCAGGTCGCCTTCCGCTATGGCGATGCGCTCGGCGAACGTGCCGATGCGGTCCTGGTGGGGCCGGGCGTAGACCTCGTCGCCGGGCTTGAAGCCGCGAACTGCCGTCCCGACGCTGATGACGGTGCCCGCGACGTCGTTGCCCAGGATCAGCGGCAGCTTGTAGGGCAGGATCTGCTTGAACTCACCGGTGTGGATCTTCTCATCCAGCGGGTTCAGTCCGGCGGCCTCCACCCGGACGAGCACGTCGTGCTCCCCCACGGTGGGTTCGGGGACGTCCGCCTCCTGCAGCGGCTCCTTGTACTTGGTGACGACGAACGCTCGCATGGGGCGC
>NZ_KQ949021.1 GCF_001514265.1 Streptomyces resistomycificus
CTCGCGATCGGCGCGTCGGAGTCGTGACCCATCTGGGTCGGCAGGTCGAACGCCACCGACAGGCCCGTCGTGCCGTTCGCGATCAGCTGCTGGTAGCGGGCGTTGGACTCGGTGGCCGTGCCGAAGCCGGCGTACTGACGCATCGTCCAGGGACGGCCCGTGTACATCGACGGATAGACACCGCGCGTGAACGGATACGCACCCGGCTCCCCCAGCTGCTGATCCGGGTCCCAGCCCTCCAGGGCCGACGGGCCGTACACCGGCTCGATGGGCAGCCCCGACTCGCCTGTTCTGGTGTGATCCATAGCTTCCCATCTCCCGAGGCGGTCACTGCTCTGGCTTGCGCGTACGGATCTCTGCGTCACGTGGCAGCGGGTCAGCCGACGACGGTCCAGGTGTCGCCGCCGGCCAGCAGCGCGGCCAGGTCGCCCTTGCCGTGCTGTTCGACTGAGGTGTCGAGCTGGTCGGCCATCTGGGTGTCGTAGACGGGGCGTTCGACACTGCGCAGGACACCGATGGGGGTGTGGTGCAGGGTGTCGGGGTCGGCGAGGCGGGAGAGCGCGAAGGCGGTGGTGGGCGACGCGGCGTGGGCGTCGTGGACCAGGACGTCCGCCGCGCTCTCGTCCGTCACCGTGACCACCTTCAGGTCACCGGTGGCCCGGTCA
>NZ_KQ949022.1 GCF_001514265.1 Streptomyces resistomycificus
GCGCGGCGCTGAAGGGCGTCGGCAACATCGACATCCCGGCGCTGCCGGAGAACGCGTTCACTCTTCCCGAGGGCGCGGTCAAGCTCCCCGACGGCACGGTGAACCTGCCCGAGGGGCGGCGGTCCCGGAGGGCGCGACCCGGCTGCCCGACGGCAACTTCAAGCTCCCGGACGACACCCCGGTGCTGCCCGCGGGCACGACGAGGCTGCCCACGGAGGACGGCGCCCCGGCCCGCTACTACGACCCGGACGGCAACCTCCTCGACGAACGGGGCAACGTCCTCCAGCAGGCCCAGGACGGGCCCGGCGACATCGTCGACCAGCCCGGCAGCCCGGACGCCCCGGGGGCCGGCGCCGACACCCCCCACACCCCCTCCCCGGTGAAGGAACCCGCGCTGGTCGGCGCGGGTGCCCACGCCGCCGACAACGCGGGCCAGCACATCAGGCTGGGCGACAGCGTGGGCGACAACCTCGGCGACGTCGGCCGCGTCGGCGACGACCTGCCCACG